>NZ_CP130720.1:0-4800000 GCF_035984415.1 Streptomyces sp. NBC_01296
TGAGCGCTACGCGCTCAGGAGAGAACCGCCTCGCTGCGCTGGCGGGGCTCGGCTTCGCCGAGCCAGAGCTGGCCCTTCGGGCCAGTGTCCTGCGCTTCGCTCCGACAGGTTCGGGTTCCGCTGCGCTCCACCCGAACGGCCCGCTTCGCGGGCCTGGGTGACCCCGTTTCACGGGGTCCGAGCCTTCGGCTCGTTGGGGTGTCCGCTTCGCTCCCACCCCAGGCCTGAGGGCACACGCCCGACCAACCCCATACCGTCCAGGGGGACCTGAGGGCCGTTCAGGGCATCGACAGCTACGGCCGCCAGGTGGCCCGCGCCCGTGTAGTAGAGCGCCACCCCGGGGTCGGGGTACCGCTCCCAGATGGGCACTGCACTGCGGTCGTGATACCCGGCACACGACCGTGTGCGAGGTTCCGGGCCGCTGAGCGCTGCGGCCACCTCGTCCGGCCTCATACCGAACTCCAACGGCCCCACACCAACCAGCGGGCTCCACGCCCACTGCTCACGATCTCCGTCCTCTTTGACGTCCCACGGACCCAACGTCTTATCTCCCCGCAGTCAGGTGATCCTTCTTGTGCTGCTTCTCGAGCCCACTAGACCACCACATCCCCACCGCTCTGCCGGCAGCCAGGGCCACCACCCGCTCGGTGACTCAATCTGCTAGCCGGATAAGCCCGGGAAACGAGGTTGAGCACCACACCTGGTGCGGCGGTAGGGTCTGTCGACGACCAGTGAAACTGCACAGTTCCCAACCAACCTGCGCAGCGCGGTCAGGCCGACGAACACCGCAGGTCAGAAGACCAACGAACTCCGATGCTACGCAGATTCAGTGAGCCGACCCATCACCAAACCCGCTCACCCAAACTGCACAACCCCCAGGTCAGAGCCTTGACGACTGCTCAGCTTCACTGACCGGCGACAGAGACCGGACAACAACGGCCCACCCCGGACGCCGGCCGACCCGCCCCATAGACACCGCACCCCGCTGTCCAGCAACAACGCACACGATGACACCGAACACACCGCACCAGAATGTCACCACCAGGAGCCAACCCACCCCTGACCAGTACGAACGACACCCCACCCGCGATGACGACAACCGCAGCACCCCAGTGACAATCACCCGCGGTGTCGCACTCACCAGACAGCCTCCGAACAGGCACGAAACGCAAATTCGCGAGAACTCGACCCCCGCCGGCCGGACTCGCACAGGTGCCCTCGCACCCAACCAACCAGCCCGACTCCGGGCCCAAGGAAAGGATCACCAACGCGTCCACCCAAGCCGAGGCGAGCGAGACCACCGAGACCAACGCGCAGCAGCTGACGCGGCGGCGGCAGCGAGACGCACTCATCGGAGTGCTCGGCTTCGTCCTCGCCATCGGCGCGCTCCTGGCGGTACGGCTCGCACCGTCCTGGGCCAACCCCGTAGCCACCGGGGTCAGCACCGCCGGCGTATACGCAGCCGTCGTCGTCCCCTACCTCCTCCGACGCCGCTGAACGCACGCAGGCACATGCGCCGGCCCGGCAGGGGCGGCCGTCTGCCACGCGATCGGAACCCGCCATGCATGTTGCAAAAAAGGCGGTGCCCACCCGGCTTGTCCGGGTGGGCACCGCCTCACCGGCCGCAGGCGTGGCCAGCTCCTCGCGTCACGCCGCAACCGTGGCGCTGTGGCCGAAGGTTTCGTAGAACCAGCCCTCGTAGAGCTCTTCGCGCCAGGTCGATGCACGCCACCACCAGACGTCGTCGGGAGTGTCCGTGCAGGGCGGCCCCATGACCTTGTGCCAAGCGGTAAACCAGTCGGGAAGGTCCTTGGAAGTGACCTCGCAGGCCTCAAGGAAGCCGATGTACTGGCCGACATTGACCGGCAGCGCCCGGGCCGTGATGATCCGGTGGGCTGAACTGTGAGGCAGGACCCACCTCCCAGCCCGCTGGGACATCGTCCGGACCGGAGGACGCCCCGCATGCCCGTAGGCGTCCCTCAATGCCCGGCTCAGGTCCGCCTCGTCGCTGACAAACCGCGGCCGGGGCACCACGGTGGTGACCCGCGCCTCCTTCGCATGCAGAGCCACGGCATGCTGCGCCCTCCCGTGAAGGTGGAGCGCCTCCTTCTGCAGGACCGAGCTGGACTGGCAAGCGGCCAGAAAGGCCGCCACCAGCTCCCAGGCGGGCAGCGTCTTTCCAGAAGCTGCCCGCTTAAGGGCCGCGCTGGACCAGGCCGTGCGCCTGGCCAACGCCTCATAGGTGAGCGGCTTGCCTGACCCGCTCCGCGCCCGCGCGGCGCGGAGCAGCTCGGCGAGCTCGGCCCGTTCGGGAACCGTCCGGTCCGCAGGGGCTTCAGGGCGTCCCATGACCGCTGCCCCCTTAGACCCCGGTCCCCGATCCAGGGCTGAACGCCGCGCTCAACAGCCGACGCAGCAGGCCCGTCCCCCCGTCCTTTCCGTTGCCGCCCTTGACGTTCGCGGAGACCAGGACGACAACAGCGACCGCGCCGGCGCCGCCGAGAAGGGTAAGGGTGTCCCGCGCAGCCATGTGCGCGGCGAGGGTGAGGATGACCGCGGCTGCGAGAAACGCGGTGATCACGAGGGCGTGCGCCATACCGAAGCGCCCAGAAGAGATGGTGGGGGCCGGCGCCCCGTCGATCGGGCTCATTGAAGGCTCCTGAATCTGAGCGGCGACCCTGAGGTCGCCGCCCTGCTACTGGCTCCAATTGGCCGTTGATCACTGGGTGATTGGCGTCACCCGAGCAGCGATCAACAGTCCCTGAAACTCCAACGATCCCAGGTGCGCGACACGTTCGGACCAGCCGCAAAGTTGGCTCAGGATCCGTCTATGAGAGCGGATCTCAAAACTTCGCCCGGCTCATCGACCTGACGTGCGGTGATGTTCATCCTCACTGGTTGGCTCAACTTGGATCCCAACCGGAATCCTTCGTTCCAGGTCCCTTCAAGCTGAGGCTGGAACCCGAAAGCGCGGGCGGCCCATATATGGACAAGCTCTCGCTGGCGCCCTGACTGCTACTGGCTCCACCCACGGCAAACCAGGGACATGCTCGGTCATGTTGGCGCGTGACCAGCGCGAAGTCGATGACGCCGGACACGGCGTGCATCGACTTTCGCCATACCCACAACCACCCCGAAGCCGGAAACAGACCGATACCCGCCGACCCGGCCGTTTCCACCGGGCACGCCCGAAGCACACTGGCCGGATGATCGAGCGCCGCCCCCTGGGCACCGGCCCCCGCCCCACCACCGACACCCCGGCCACAGCCGGCCCCCGCGGCCGTCTCGCGGCTGAGCTGGCGCGCGAGCAGCCGGCACAGTCCTTCTCCGCCGAGGCACCCGCGCCCGCGTCCGCCCGTCGCCGTCTGGGCGCAGGGCCCGGTGCAGGCCGACCTGCGGGCGGGTGATCCGTCCGGCACGGCGGCTGTGCTGGGGTCAACCTCTATGTCCGGCTATCGCGTACAAAGAGGTGTCGGCGCGCTTGACAGGCTTGCCCACCGGTTCTGACCTGCACGAACCTCCATGATTGCGAACACGGGGGTCCTACCTGCGGCAGTACCTGCGAGGCAATGGCCGGTGCAATGGGCAGACAACGGTGGAGCCCCCTCCCGGTGCAACCCTCCCGACCGCGACGGACGGACAGGCTTGCCCGGGCGCCAGAACTCCACCAGCGGCCGCGCCGGAACTCACCGGCCATATCCGTAGTCACCACTACAGGAACGGTGAGTTCCTGTGCCGCAGGTCAGGGCACGTTGAGGACCTGGAGCTCACCGATCGCAAGGCTGGTGGCGCTCTCGCGGGTGGTGGTGAGTGTGCCGGTCTGCCCAGCGCCGGCCCAGGAGATCTCCCAGGTCGTGGTGGCAGTGACCGCGTAGCGGCCACCCGGCGCCTGGGCGCTGGTGCGGGTGTACATGTGCCCGCAGTCCGGTGACATCTGCTTCCCGAACTCGGCCGCGTACGGGGTGCCGGAGCCGGTGCAGGTGATCTGTGCGCCGTCGCCCATGGACCACACGACGTTGCGGACCCTGGCGGTCGCGGTGACCGTGACGGATCCGGCCGAGGCGGACGCCGTGGCCGGGCCGGTCCGGGCCGGGCCCGGCCGGTTCCACATCCACACCGGCTTCCCGACCAGGCCTTTGCCGTCGGGGCGCGGCACGATCCCGATGTCCGGGCCCTCCAGGCGCAGGCGTTCGACCGCCTGCTGTGCGAGCGCCTGGACGTCGACGCCGCCGCCGGCCGGGCCGGTGGCGGACCAGCGGATGCCGGCGCGGACGTCACCGTTCCCGCTGGGGCAGGTCACCAGGTACAGCGCCCCGCCGCCGTCACCCGGCTTCCACCCGGCCGGCGCCCCGGTGTTGAACCCGTCCGGAGCTGCGGGGGCGGGTCCAGCGCCTACCAGTAGCAGGAGTCCGCCGCGCTGAACGTCCCCATCTCGGGGGTGGAGCACGGCACCTCCATGCCGTCGATCGCGCACGCAGGCTTGCCCGCGCCGTCCCCGCCAGGCTTGCCCGCGCCGTCCCCGCCAGGCTTGTCCGGCTCCCCGCCAGGCTCGCCCGATCCAGGCTTGCCCGGGTCCCGAGCTGTGACATCGCAGTTCAGCTTGGCCGGCGGACACACCACCCCGCCGCCCGGCCCGTCCGCCGAGGCGGGGCCTGCCCCGGCCCCCAGGAGCACCACGGCCAGGGCACCGCCAAGGCGGGGGCCGATCAGCACGAGCGGTCCCGCGCGATCACGTACGTCACGAACTGCCAGCTCCCGACCGCCGGGCGGATGGCGGTAGAGGTCACCACGTGGCGGCGCGGCCCGCTGTAGGGCACCTCACGGCCCGTGGCGGTCTCCACCTCCCGCTGCCCGCTCGAGTCCGCGCAATCCGTCACCGTGGCCCGCAGCGGCGCCGAGGCGGTGTCCAGCACGGTCACCTTCGCGTCGCGGCGGACCGGACCCTGCATCACCGTCTTGCCCTGCTGGTGCCAGAACACCGTGGCCTGGATGTCCGCCAACGCCTTGTCCGTTGCGTAGCGGGCCAGGTCGGGGTCGACCTTCGCCCCGGCGTACGAGCGCTCCTCCGCAGCCGTCAGCGCCTTGTACGCCTCCAGCACCGCCGCCCGCTCCCCCGCGTCCGGATCAGCCGCCGACGGAGCCCCAGACACAGCCGGCACCGGCTGCACGGCCCTGCCGCCCGACGAACCGCCCCCACACCCAGCCAGCAGCCCCACAGCCGCCACACCACCCGCACCGCCAGCCAGCCCCGCACTACGCCTCCCTGACTCGTGATCACGCCACGCTAACGACACGCAGCCCCACGATCACCAGGAAATCCAGCCAGCCAAATCCCCCCACCCCCACACCACCCTCAACCCACTCCCCCTACCCCTACCCCCTCCCACCTAATAAGTCCGGCTAGTCACCACCCACAAAACAGGCCCTGACCAGAGGCGATGCAGGCAGACCTCAAGAACCGCCTCCCCCCATGTTTCCCCCCATAAGTCCCCCGATGATTCCCCCCATGTCTCCCCCCATGTCTCCCCCTCGGAGGACACGCCGGTCGACCACGCGCGGGCCACCAGGACAAGGTGGCGCCAGTCCGGCGACTACTACCGTACGGGACCCCTCCCGCGGTCCCGGAAGCGACAACCGGCCCCACCCCAGGCCAACCAGACGGGGGTTGCACCGGACGGTGCACCGGCCATTGCCCGCGCCGGCGGACCGGAAGGCGCACTGGAGGTTCTGCCGGAGGTGGGAACCCCCAGACCGGACACCACCCATCCCCCCCAGGTCAGCCCCCGCGGGAAGAGCGCTGGTACTTCTCGGGGCGGGGGAGGTTCCATCGGCGACCGCAGCGGGTCCTGCTCTTTCACGCTATTCCGGACATGCGGCAAACGACGAGGCCGCGTGGCTGCGGACGGCCCGGACGGCTACGCAGGCGCTGCATCGACAGCAATTCGGACGCGTCACCTCATGGGGCATCGCCCGCTACGGACCCCGTGACCTTCACGAAATACTCGCCATAGCCAAATTCAACGAGCCTCATCAACACGGCCTGAACGTTGATCAGATGCTCTCTTAGCCTCTCTGGATGCCTTGCGTGTCCTGAAGGACGAGTTTGATGTCGTCGACTACCGCGACCACAAGACCTGAACGGTGAGGCTCAACTGCCAGGTACCAGGAGCCCGGCAGGAGCTGGTCCCCAGGGGGCGAGGAAGCCTCTCCTTCCAGCGTGTACAACTGGCGGGGCGTCGGCACCGCGAACCAGAACGCCTCGAACGGCTCAGGTCCGGCGGACCGGCGGGGCAGAGATGGCCTGCTCATGCTCAGATCTTCCGGACCCGCCCCCGGGTATCCATATGCGCGGCTGAGGTGGTCGGGCAACTGGGCGGGCCCCTGCGGCTGCGCCCCGCCGAGGTGGTTCGGAAGCCGGTATGGCTGCGGCCTGCTGAGGTGGCTGGCTATCCGCTGGGGCTGCTGGGCCTGCTCGGGGGGAGCGGATGTGCGACCCGTGAGCAGGTTGGTCTGCCTGACGAAGGTCTCGTTCATGTCGGCGGCACCGTCGCGTACCAGCGCCAGAAGCATGTCGGCTTGCCCAGGCTGGAGAGTCCGTCCAATCACTTCATTGAGGAGCAGAGCTTCCCGGAGGGTCCACGTTGCATGGGTAAGGGGCGAGTCCATGCGCGCCGGCGCTTCGGCGAAGGGGATGCCGGGGATCGCCGCAAGGCGGAAGAGGGCGCTGGTGACATCACCGAGGAGCGTTTGCACCGTGGCGTCGAAGGAGGCCACTTCCACAGGCCGGTTGGCCGCAAGGTCTTGGACCGCGAGTTCCATGAACAGCGCCCAGGCCCGGGTGGCGATGCGGACGGTGGAGGTGGTCTCCAGGGCAAGTTCGGTTGTCCGGGCTTTCTGCTCGGCGGCCGCGGTTGCCGAGGTGGTCTTGTGTGCCCCACGCTGCAGACGTCCGGCGCTCCAAGCGCCAATCGTCGCGCCTCCCAGTACACCCAGCACTCCGTAAATCGCTTCAAGAGCAGCCACCGGGATCTCCCCCCTCCCCCGCGGCCCCGTCGGCGGGGGCCGAGAACACGATCACGCTACCGGCCACACCTCGCCCGCGGGCACCGTCCAGGTACTGAGGTTTTCGGGTTGTCATCGGGTAGTGACGGTTCATGATCCCTGCGGTATGCCGGTGAGGTGAGGTATCCAGAGGGTGGGGGCCTGACCGCTGAGCGTCGGGCGTTTCGTGAGGGGATCCGGCTTCAGGCCGGCGAAAGGTTCGCGGCGGGTGAGAAGACCGCGGTCATCGCGAAAGAGCTGCGGGTGAGTGTCCGATCGGTGGAACGGTGGCGTCGTGCATGGCGCGAGGGCGGCATGGAGGCCCTGCGCTCGGCGGGTCCCGCGAACTCCCCGACCGTCACCGATGCCCAGTTCGCTGTGCTCGAGGAGGAACTCGGCAAGGGCCCGTCGGCGCACGGCTTCGAAGACGAGCGCTGGACTCTGGTCCGGGTCCAGACGCTGATCCGTCGGCGTCTTCGGGTGAGCCTGTCGGTGGCGACGGTATGGCGGCTGCTGAAACGGCACGGCTGGTCCTGGCAGGCGCCCGCCCGCAGAGCCCTCGAGCGTGACGAGCACGCGGTGGAGCTGTGGAAGAAGGAGGTGTGGCCCCGGGTAAAAGGCTCGCGGCGGCGTCCGGTGCCTGGGTCGTCTTCGAGGACGAAGCCGGCTTCTCGATGACTCCGCCCCGTGCCCGCACCTGGGGCCGGCGCGGGCAGACTCCCGTCATCCGCGTCCGTGGCAGGTCCCGCCGCCGGACCTCGGTCGCCGCGTTGTGCTGCTACAAACCCGGTGAGAAGAGCCGTCTCATCCACCGCCCCCGCACCCATCTCCTGCTCAAGGGCGCACGCAAGAGCTTCTCCTGGAAGGACTACCGCGACCTGCTGGTGCGGGCACACATCCAGCTCGACGGCCCGATTGTGGTGGTCTGGGACAATCTCAACACCCACCTCACCGCCGGGCTGAAACGGTACGAGGCCGAGCACGACTGGCTTACCACCGTCCGCCTCCCGCCCTATGCGCCCGACTTGAACCCCGTCGAGGCCGTCTGGTCACTCGTGCGCAGAGCAATGGCCAACACCGCTTTCGCCACACCCGACGACCTCGACCGCACATTCCGCCGCGAGTTACGCAGAATCCAGCTCCGGCCCCACCTGATCGATGGCTGCCTCACCGCCACAGGCCTGGCTATCAACCCACCGACGCCACCCTGAAAACCTCAGTAACTGGGAAGACGCCCGCCGCGCCGCCCGTATGGCCGCCGGGCGAGGACCAGACCATGCCACTGCTGGCGGGTGCGCTCCTCGCCGCTGACCCACAGCACACCAGACGCGACACTGAGGGACAGGTCGGCCATGAGATGGCGGCGATTTCGGCGTAGGGGGCGTGGTCGGCGTCGGCGACGGAGGTCGTCGATGACGCGTGGGACGTCTGTACGGCGTGGTGGAAGGCGAGCGCGAGCTGTTGGCGGAGAGCCCGCAAGATCGTTCATGGAATGTGTGCCAGAACCCGCAAGTCGTGTACAAAACCACCCCGACGAACGGCGAGCGACAGGGTCCCCGGATGACTCACCGGCTCTGGCACCCGCGCCTCGCTTCTGTCGACCGGTGAGCACGCTGCCAGTCACCGGGCATGCAGCGGTGTGGGGGGCTGGTGACTTTGGAAGATCGGTCATGACCGATGACCGATGGAGGTCGGATCGGTCACCGGTCACCGGCCCTCCTGACCATCGGTCATCGGTCAAACCACAGGTCAAACGCGTGTGGCTACTGGACCGGTCACGGCGGAAACAGCCGAGCACGACCACGTGCCGGGCCTCGCCCACGCCGACCGCTCGCGTCGAGTGGGCTCCCGTTTCGGCGTGCCGGTGACCGGCACCGGTGAGGTGATGGTCGGTCACTCACCGATTCAGTCACCGGTCGCGCCGCCTCCGGCCGGTCAGGCCATGACCAGTCACCGGGTACCCGGCACGTCACCAGTCACCAGTCGTCGGTCACCCGTCTCGGAGTCATCGGTCATCGGTCACCGGGCCATCGGCCGCGCGGGGTGGTCAGCTTCAGACCGAGCGGAGGTGGGCGCGCCCCTGCTGTCGGCGCTGCTCGGTGAGGTGCTTGCCGGCGTCGATCACGCGGCGCTGACCCGTCTTGGCCGATACTCCCAAGCGGCGGCCCACCTCTGCTCCGGAGAGTTTCACGCCGGTTTCCTCGGCTTCGGCGAGCCAAGCGGCGACGGTGAGGATCTGCTGCTGCACCGGATCCAGGGCAGGCTCCCCGGTCTGCTGCTCCGGGAGCCGGGCAGCGGCCGCAGCGGTGTCGGTGACCGTCGCCTCCAGTGCTCGGTCTCCCCCGCAGGCGCCGGGACCGGATCGGTCAGTACGTCGAGGGACGTCTGCTGACGTCCTGCCGCCGACAGCGGGGCACCGGCCGAAGCCGCTGGCGCCGGCACCCGACCGGACACCAGGGCCTGCACAACGGACGCATAAACCTCGCCGCGGGCCGAGAGGGCTTCAAAGAAGGGGTGGGGTTCACCACCGTGACCGGTCACCGAACCCGTATCGGTCAGAGCTGTCCGACTGCCGGGGAAGCGGGCCAGCAGCTCCTCCATCTCTGTCGCGGGCAGCGGCCCACCGGTCACCGGGTCCACCACGCCGTACGCCTCGGCCAGGTGCACGGCGAAAGCGGCGGCATCAGGGGCCGCGCCGGTGCGCGCCGCGTAGGAGCGGCAGGCCTCCCAGAGCTCCGCCTCCGTCATGCGGATCGGCTCAGCGGCCACCGGAGCGACCGGCTGCGTCGGGGCTCGCGCTCCCTGGAATTCGGGACCGTACGGGTGGCCCTGACCGAACTCGTCGTGTGCGGGGTCGATATCCGGGTGTAGCACGTGGGCGAGGCTCTCATCCCTATCTGCGGGCTCTTCCATGGCCTGCTCCCCCAATACAGCTGGCACCCCGACCGGGACGTCCTGCGGTGCATCGGCCCGCTCTACCGTCACGTGCCCGGCAGACTCCGGCGCCGGGGGCAGCAGCATCGGGTCGATGCCCGCCGCCGCCAGGCCCTCCGGGGCCGTCTGGGAGAGGGGGACGCCGATCCGGGCCAGCCGGAGCGGCATCAGCGCCTCCACCGGGGCCTTGCGGCGCCACGCCCGCCCGTACCGGGCCTGCAGCCGCGCCTGGTAGATCAGCCGGTCCTGCTCCATGCCGACCGTCTGCTCGTACGACCGCAGCTCCCACAGCTTCATCCGGCGCCACAGCTTGAACGTCGGGAGGGGGGAGAGCAGCCAGCGCGTGATGCGCACGCCCTCCATGTGCCGGTCCGCGGTGATGTCCGCGATCCGGCCCACCGCGTGCCGGGCCGCCTCCACCGTGACCACGAACAGGATCGGGATCACGGCGTGCATGCCCACACCCAGCGGGTCCGGCCAGGCCGCCGCGCCGTTGAACGCGATCGTCGCCGCGGTCAGCAGCCACGCCGTCTGGCGCAGCAGCGGGAACGGGATCCGGATCCACGTCAGCAGCAGGTCCAGCGCCAGCAGCACGCAGATGCCCATGTCGATGCCGATCGGGAACACCAGCGAGAAGTTCCCGAACCCCTTCTGCAGGGCGAGCGCGCGGACCGCGGCGTACGAACCGGCGAAACCGATCCCCGCGATGACCACGGCTCCTGCGACCACGACGCCGATGAGTATCCGGTGCGTACGAGTCAGCTGCATGCGCGTAGGGCCGCCTCTCCATGATCGGGTCTGCATGCTGATCACGATCACCGTCTCATGTACGGCTGACAGTTGGACCGGATTCCGGCCCCAGGGCGTTTTCTGCGCAGACCGGACGCTCGGACCTGCTGGGAAGGCGTCCCCGGGCGGCCTTTCGCAATTCGAGTGCTTCTGCGCGCCCATGGGTTCCGTTGTTGCAGGTCAGCGCTGAAGTCAGGGCCCCAGCGTGCATCTGGTATCCCAGTCGGGGATGGCGTCCATCAACAACCCTAAGAACAACCATGGTTAATGTGATGTACTGGTTCGCACCAGAAGACAGGGAGGGGTCCACATGCCGTTGCAGCGATGGCGCGACCTGGCCGACCGCTTGGCGGAGCGCATCGAGTCGGATGAGTTTCCGCCCGGTGCGAAAATGCCGACCACCGTGGAGTTGATGGCTCAGGGAGAGTCAAAACCGTCCATTGAACGGGCCTACCGGGAGCTCGTCGACCGTGGTTTCGTCGTGCGCAAGCCGCGAGTTGGGACGGTTGTTCGCAACCGCTCTCGCGTTCGCGTCCCGTTGAGCCGCTACGGTGCTGTACTTCGCCCGGGTGGGGACAAGGGGCCGTGGGAGACGGCAACGACCGCGGTGGGTCTGGAGGGCAGCGTCGTTGCCTTGTCCATCGAGCGGATCTCCGCTCCGAGGGAGATTGCCTCGTTGCTCGAGATTGAACCCGGCTCTCCTGCTGTTCGCCGCAGCAGGCATGCCGTGATCGACGGGGATGTCGTGCAGGTCCAGGACGCCTACTATCCGGCCGAAGTGGCTGCCGCGGCCGGACTCGATGAGCCGGGCAAGATCGTCGGCGGCGTGTTCGGGGCCATGACCGCAACTGGGCTGGATCCCCAAACCGCGAGCGAGACGGTGACAGCCCGGCCGCCGACGAAGGCAGAGGCCGCGGAACTCGGCATCGGGGAGCGGGTACCGGTCTTGTGTATCGAGCGTGTGGTGCGCAGCGGCAGCGGCCTCGCACTGGAAGCCCTACGCGTGGTGGGCGCTGCCGACCGTCTGGAGCTGCACTACGGGGAGTTGCCGCTGGCCGGCGGGGTGCCGTAGCGGGCCGCGAAACCTCACCGGTGACTCACCGGCTGCGCCGTTGCCCGGCTGTGATGCCACATGGGGCGCATCGGTGACCAAGCCGGTGGCATCGGCGCCGTTTTGTAGGGCGTGAGGATTCGCCCGAACCGAACGAGCCCCGCCACAGGTGGCGGGGCTCGCAGGTCCTCGTACAGGCCTGGACCGCCTGCGCGGGGAAGAGCACCTAGTTGCGTGAACTGAGAGGTGCGCTGAGCCATGAGCTTATGCGGAATCATCCCGAGGGCGCCACACGCCCCCGTACACGGCATCAACGGGTTCGCCCTGGATGTGGTGGTGCACGGTGGCGCTTGAGCCAATCCTGTGGGCTTTGCATGACAGCCCCGTGAACAGTACGACGGACCGGATGCTGCTGGCCGGCCTGGCAGAGAAAGCCGATCCGGACGGCACCAATGCCTTCCCGTCGCGGCGGACGCTGGCCCGGATCGCGCTCTGCGACGTCAAGACCGTGCAGCGGCGTCTGGCCTGGCTCGCCGAGCGGGGTGTGATCACGCTGGGAGACCAGGAAGCCGCCCGGTACATCCCCGCGCACGCCCGCCCCAAGGTCTACGACCTGCAGATCCCGGCAGCCTGGTACGGCCCCGAACGACTGACACGGGTCAACGAGGACCGGGCACACCGCGGCCTGCCCCCACTCACACCGCACACCCGCCCCACACTGCCACCCGCCCCACCGCGAACAGAACGCAGCGACAAGGGAAAGCCACGCCCCCAGGGAGGGGACTCTCAGTCCCCTCCCGCAAAACCCCTCGAATCCGGCGGACGGGGGGACTCTCAGTCCCGAGGAAGGGGGGACTGTCAATCCCCGCAGGGGGGACTGGCAGTCCCCCAACCCTCCCCTATAACCCTCCCCTCTCAAGAAACCCCGACAGCGCCTGCGGCGCGTAGCGCCGATGACGCCCGCAGGGCCACAACAGGTAGTAGCCCGCGACGGGCCAGCGGCTACGCCGCGTCCCGAGGCGCTGGCACGCCCATCCCGGCAGCCAGGTCACCGAAGACGACCCGGATACGGATGTCGCCGGGACTGGATGACTCGGTCAGAGCCGTTGAAGCGGGATGGCCGCGAGAGCTAGCAGCTCTGCTGCCGCCCCACCCCCCGGCAGTGCTGCGTGAGGCGATCCTGCACGCCCTGGACGCAGGACGGACCCCCCAGCAGCTACTCGAGCGGATCCAACGCCGTTGGTGGACGCACGGCTACGCCCGCGCTCTGGCCGAAGGAGAGCTCTCCTCCCCCGTCGGAGTCGCAGTCGGGCTGGTGCGCCCGTCCACAGACTGCCCGGACCCGATGTGCGAGGACGGCACAACCCTCCACCTGGACGACGCATGCCCCAAATGCGCAGAACGCCGGGCAGACCGCCGCCAGCGCCCAGTGACCGCACAACGGGGCAACGCCGCGGAGCTCCGGTGGTGGGAATGCGACGGCGAGGACTGCTCGGCAGCCGGCAAAGGACCACGACCCGACAACGGGCTGTGCCGGCAGTGCCGGGACCGGGCAGAGCAGACCGAGATCCAGCGCGCGACGGCAGGACTCGTCGCCGAGGCCGAGACAGCGCAGGAAGCCGAACGGCTACGACAGGCAATCCGGTGGGAACGCATGCTCGATGAAGCCCATGCCGAGCATGCCGAGCGGTCCCGCTCAGCTCAGGACCATGCCGAAGCCGAACAACGCGCCGCCACCGAGGCCCAGGAAGTACGCCGACTACGGGAACAACTCATACGGGAGCACCCCGAACTCGCGGCCTACGCCCAACAACAAACATGACCGCCACAACCCCGAACACGCTGCTGGCGCATGGACTACGTTACGGCCTCGGCCTCCGCCATGACAGCACCTCTGCACCTCCGGCAGATGACCATAGACATGCAAAGCGCCTAAGAACCTGCAGGCCACGAAGGGGGCTCCCCGCCGACCCGCCGTCGGGGCCGCGGGTGTTCCGAGATCCAGCGAGATCGTCTGGACCGGCGACGGGTCCTCTCCGCCAACGCGGGGTGTTCCCAGCGTGAGGCGGCTCCCGCACTGGGCCCGTAGTCCTGCCCGCCGACGCGGGGGTGTTCCAGGCGGCGACCCTGTCCCCAGGCTTCAACCAACCCCGTGGAAGGCCGCGCTCTCCTCGACCGCTTGCTCCTGGCCATGACACCTCGGAGCGCCCGCGAACTCCGGGCAGTCCTCAGCAAGTACGACGCTCTCTGGATCACCCCTTACCGCATATCTCACGGATCGTCGTTGAGGAGGCATTCCCCCGCGGAGAGTCACGACTTTCGTTGCGGACAAAAGTCGGGGGCCTCCGCGGCTCCTACTGGATGCTCCAGCGGTGCGGGTGTCCGGGGTCGGCGGGGCAGGCGAAGACGTTGACTTCGCCGTGGTTGCCCACGACGACTCCGGTCGGTTCGGCGGCCTGACGTGGGGGCAGGCCCTGTTCCTCGAGAGGCGCCCAGCTCTTGCTGCCTCCGTCCCATTCGGACGTGTCGACGGTCAGCAGGAGGTGCATCGGCGTGGTGCAAGCGCGGCAGTCCATCGGGGAGGGATCGGTGAGGTGCCAGGAGGCGAAACCGCCGACGCGCCAGCCGGGCGGGATCGACAGGTCGTACTGGTAGCCGGGGAGTTCGGCCACGCCGTCCTCGTCCTCTTCCTCAGCCGCCTCTTCCAGGGCCTCCTCCCATGCGTCGATCCGCGCGCACAGCTCCTCGGGCAGGAGCCCGGCGAACGGATACGTCACCACCTGCTCCGGGTGCAGCACGCACGGCTCGGGCACGTACCCCTCGTAGCCGACGACCGGCGGCTGCGGCGGCTCGGCCAGCACCTCGCCGACCTCTGCCGAGTTGCGCCAGCGCAGGCGGAGCAGCATGCCGTAGCGGGTGGGGCCGTGGGCGTCGAAGGGGCACCAGAACATCTGGAGCAGGTCGCATCCGTCCGGCCCGGCCGGCAGATCGGGGAGGTCTCGGCGGTAGAACTGCGCGACGCCGAGCATGGGCAGCGGGTTGGTGTCGTTCAGGTCGGGCACGCGATGCTTGCGGCCGAGCGTCTCTATGAGCTGCCGCTCGTCGTCGGTGAGACCCTCGTACGGCTGTCTCGCCCGCGCGGCCGCCCAGATCTGGCGTTCCCGGCGGATGTCCTCGATACTCCGTCCGCGGCCTCGGCCGTGGGCCTCCCTGCATACCGGCCAGGGCTCGTTCGCCGGCCACAGCATGGGCCCTCCCACCGAGCTCTGCGACAGGTCCGGAGCGCCCGCCCGCGGGTGGAGGCGGGTGGTCGTGCCACGGTACGCGGCCAGTTCCGGGAAGAGCGCCTCGACATCGAGCGGGCGCGGCGGTGTCGTCCTCGTCATGCAGGCGACCCTAGCGACCCTCGAGGTGACCGGGCACCCCTCTCTCCCGTCGTCTCCCGGTTGCTGGCGGGGGGACGGCGGCCTGGCAGGCGCGCCCCGCAGCGAGACCTGTACGTGAAGCTGCCACTTCACGGTGAAGGTGAGCTGGCGGGGCTGTTGACCTTGCGGCTTCGAAGGTGACGGTCGAAGAGATCCGTCGGCTGATCACTCGGTCGGTACGTGCGCGGAACGGTGCTGCCGGCCAACGTCGCGGCCGCCGACCTCGGCTTACCCGCGCGAGACTGCTGCCGCGGGCCTTCCGGATCTGGCCGATGCCGGAACAATGGCCCAGAACGGGCGCCACATCGCGGTGCCTCATGCGTCGGATGAGCGACACTCGCGGGCACGCCACCTGGCCGGCCGGTTCCTCCATCAGATCGCGTCCCAGCCTTACCCTCCCGCATGCGCATGGCCCTTGGCCACCTCGAGGATGAGGGATGGATCGGCCGGAAGGCAGGGCGGAGCCGTGTGGTCCTGCCTTCCGGGTGGCTGCTTGCCCCGCCCCGAACGGCGGCCCCTCCAACCCGCGCAGCGGGCACGGTGGGCCTGACCGAGTCCGAGATCCGGGATGCCGTCAGGTCGGCATACACCCGGTGGCGCAGTCGGCACTTCCTGCCGCCTGAGGACGTCGAGAGGGCATGGCAGCAGATGCGCATCGTTGCCTCGCAAGTCCTGCCGTCCACGCTGCCCCGGACTGTCCATCCTGCCTATCGTGGGGAACGCGCGTTGGCCCTGCTACGCGAGGCGGCGTCGGCTCCGCTCCCCGGCACCGCGCAGCTCGGCCTGTGGCACACCGCGTGCATGGCCATGCCTATCAGGGGCCTGATGGCCTACGCGTGCCGGAAGACGCCATGCCCGGAACCTACGGCCGTCGGGCGCTGAGGCTATCTCTCCGTCTGACTGGGGTTCCGCTGGTGGGGCCGATCGCGGCGGCCATCGCGGCTGCTTCGAAGCCGTTGTGGTACCGAACAAGATCGTTGAGTTGCCGCTGGTGGACGTGAACTTCGCCTAAGTGGCCGGGGCAGCCTTATCGCTCATGGTGCGGGTGCCCGGGTTCTCCCCGCCGCTGCCGACCGGTACGCTCCCGCCCGTGAATGATCTTCGTGTGGGAGCGTCCGTAGTTGCGGGCGGACTGGTCTTGGGCACACTCACCGTCATGGGTGGCTGGTGGGCCCTCAACGGCGGGATCTACGGCTGCACCGCCGCAGACGCGGCACTGCAGGACCCAATGTCCGCCCAGGTCGGGACCCTCGGCACCCCGCAAGGAGCACAGGCCGACGACGGGTCATACTCCGGCTGCGACGACGACGACCGCTTCGCGTACTTCGGCCGGGGGTACACCGAGCCCGCCCGCCGAGCGGACGTCGTCGCCTACTACAGGGCGGCCGCCGCCCGCAACGGCTGGCTGCCGGCACCGCCCGAGCCGGACGAGCCCGCCCAGCGCCACGACCCAACCGGCGAACGGATCGGCCTCTGCTTCACTACTGAGGTTTTCAGGGTGGCGTCGGTGGGTTGATAGCCAGGCCTGTGGCGGTGAGGCAGCCATCGATCAGGTGGGGCCGGAGCTGGATTCTGCGTAACTCGCGGCGGAATGTGCGGTCGAGGTCGTCGGGTGTGGCGAAAGCGGTGTTGGCCATTGCTCTGCGCACGAGTGACCAGACGGCCTCGACGGGGTTCAAGTCGGGCGCATAGGGCGGGAGGCGGACGGTGGTAAGCCAGTCGTGCTCGGCCTCGTACCGTTTCAGCCCGGCGGCGAGGTGGGTGTTGAGATTGTCCCAGACCACCACAATCGGGCCGTCGAGCTGGATGCGTGCCCGCACCAGCAGGTCGCGGTAGTCCTTCCAGGAGAAGCTCTTGCGTGCGCCCTTGAGCAGGAGATGGGTGCGGGGGCGGTGGATGAGACGGCTCTTCTCACCGGGTTTGTAGCAGCACAACGCGGCGACCGAGGTCCGGCGGCGGGACCTGCCACGGACGCGGATGACGGGAGTCTGCCCGCGCCGGCCCCAGGTGCGGGCACGGGGCGGAGTCATCGAGAAGCCGGCTTCGTCCTCGAAGACGACCCAGGCACCGGACGCCGCCGCGAGCCTT
Source organism: Streptomyces sp. NBC_01296 (assembly GCF_035984415.1). NCBI lineage: Bacteria > Bacillati > Actinomycetota > Actinomycetes > Kitasatosporales > Streptomycetaceae > Streptomyces > Streptomyces sp. NBC_01296. The sequence continues at coordinate 17,329 of NZ_CP130720.1, forward strand.
TTACCCGGGGCCACACCTCCTTCTTCCACAGCTCCACCGCGTGCTCGTCACGCTCGAGGGCTCTGCGGGCGGGCGCCTGCCAGGACCAGCCGTGCCGTTTCAGCAGCCGCCATACCGTCGCCACCGACAGGCTCACCCGAAGACGCCGACGGATCAGCGTCTGGACCCGGACCAGAGTCCAGCGTTCGTCTTCGAAGCCGTGCGCCGACGGGCCCTTGCCGAGTTCCTCCTCGAGCACAGCGAACTGGGCATCAGTGACGGTCGGGGAGTTCGCCGGACCCGCCGAGCGCAAGGCCTCCATGCCGCCCTCGCGCCATGCACGACGCCACCGCTCCACCGACCGGACACTCACCCGCAGCTCTTTCGCGATGACCGCGGTCTTCTCACCCGCCGCGAACCTTTCGCCGGCCTGAAGCCGGATCCCCTCACGAAACGCCCGACGCTCAGCGGTCAGGCCCCCACCCTCTGGATACCTCACCTCACCGGCATACCGCAGGGATCATGAACCGTCACTACCCGATGACAACCCGAAAACCTCAGTAGCTGGTCACGCCTTGTCGTCTCCGTCGGTCGGCCCGTGCCCGGCAACCGCAACGAACTCCCGACCCGCCTGATCCCCCGTGGCTCTAGCGAACTCCCCCGGCCGGCTGACCGGACTCGGCAAGCTGCATCGCGTCGGCCGCCGTAACCTGAAAAAGGGATGGCCGCGGGGGCGGCTACCGGGTCTGGACTTGTCGGCACCGCAAGCGGCGTCAAGCGTCTTCCGCGGCCGCAGCCGCGGCCGCAGCCGCAGCCGCACACAGGGGTGGCGGCGAGGCCGGCAGGAAACCCACACACATGGACGGAGTCAACCATGCCTGTGCTCAAGTGGCGTCGTGCCGCTACGGCGGTCTCGTCCGCTGTCCTCCTCGCGACCGGCATCATGGCGGTGCCCGCCTCCGGCGCGGAGGCCGCCCCGGCGCGGGACTGCTACTCCCGCAACGGCTTCCCACCCAAGGGCGGCAACAACATCGGGGACACTCCTCCCCGGTACAAGTTCAGCAACAGTCCCTACATCGGCGCGCGCTACGACTCGTGCGAGAACGCCATCACCGTCTACTTCGGGGGAACCTCCAGAACCGATACCACCCACTACACCATGCGCTGGTCGGGGGATGCCGGAGGCTGGCACGATCAAAGAATGCACAACGGCGCGCACAGGATGTGGACCATCGAAGCTCCCGGAAACGACTACAACTTCCTGGTCCAGGCGTGCAACGGCAATGCCTGCACCCGCTGGTCGCCCCAGATCTACGTGAACGCCCGTTGACGGCATGACGACGAACGCCCGAGAGGCTGAGGCAGCCCCTCCGGCATTCGGCACTGCTCCGACACGGCGCATGCGACCCGGATCGAGCCGCGGTGAACACGAGCGCGCGGTGGCCGTCCAGCTTCTGCTCGTACGCCACCCCCGCCCGCAGCGCGACCGGGCCCGGCACCGACTCCGCAGCCTGCGCCAGCATCGGCTCCACCGGCGGTTGCAACACCATCTCCGAGGCCTCCCTCGAGGTCACCCCTCTTCCATGGTCGGCCCGACCAGAGGAGCCCGGCCGGTGGGCTGTCGGCAGGCGACTCGCCCAGACAATCGAACATATGGTGGAATCTAAGGGTCCGCCGGACACAGGAGCACGCCGCGCGTCCCGGCCGGGCACCGGGCACTGGCCACTTGCTCAGGCCCGCACTGTAGGACGACCAGCCGGGCACAGCACGTGCCCCGCGAGCGAAAACTGACCTCTGACACCACCCTGTTCTTCAGTCTGCGCTGCACACTGGGCCGACCGATTGGCCCCGCAGGTACGCCGTCCGTTCTTCCGGGGTGATGTCGCGGTTGACGGAGTGGCAGATCTTCTTGATGGCTGTGGCGGGCGTGGGGAGCGCGACTTTCCACAGCCGCGCCGTCTTGTCGTAGCTGCCGGAGGCGACGGTGCGGCCGCCGGGGCTGAACGCCAACGACGCCACGCCGTCGGAGTGCCCGAGAAGTGTGGTGCGGGTCTTGGCGGACTCGACGTCCCACAGCCGCACGGTGCCGTCTGTGCTTCCGCTGGCGATGGTGCGGCCGTCGGGGCTGAACGCCACCGCGTTGACGTCGCTGGTGTGGCCGATCAGCGTGCGGCGCGTCTTGCCCGTAGCCGCGTCCCACAGCCGCACGGTGCGGTCGTAACTGCCGGTGGCGACGGTCCGTCCGTCCGGACTGAAGGCCACTGATGTCACCCGGTCGGTGTGGCCGGTGAGGGTGGTACGGGTTTCGCCGGTGGCCACGTCCCACACGCGCGCCGTATGGTCGCCACTTCCGGTGGCGAGGGTGCGTCCGTCGGGGCTGAACGCCAGAGAGCCCACGAACTCGGTGTGCTCGCCCATGACGGTCTGGACTTTTCCGGTCTTCACGTTCCACAGCGCTGTCGCTCCGTCGTCTGCGCCGGTCGCCAGGGTCTTTCCGTCAGGGCTGAACGCCACCGCGTCCACCTTGTCCGCGGGGACAGCGATGGTGCTGCGGACCTTGCCGCTGGCCACGTCCCACAGCTGTACCTCGCTGTCCAAGCGACTGGTGGCGAGGGTGCCTCCATCGGGAGTGAAGGCCGCCGAAAGTACCCCGCCGCGGTGGTTGAGGCTGCTGTGTGGCTTGCCGGACGCCACGTCCCACAGCTTGACCGCCCCCAGGGCTTCGCCGGTGGCCAGGAGGCTGCTGTGGGGACGGAACGCCACTGCCAGCACCGCGCTGGTGTTCCCCGCCAGGACGGTGCGGTCTGCCACATCCCACAATCGCACGCTGTGGTCGAGGCTGCCGGAAGCGACGGTGCGGCCGTCGGGGCTGAACGCCACCGATTCCACCTCGTTGGTGTGCCCGAGGAGGGTGGCGCGGACCGCTCCAGTGGCCACGTCCCAGATCTTCACGCCGTGGCCGGCAGTTCCGATGACGAGCATGGTTCCGTCAGGGCTGTACGCCATGGAGTGGATGGGGTCGCCATCCCCGGACAGTGTGGTGCGGGCTTTCCAGGTGTCCACGTCCCACAGCCCTACCGACCCGTCGCCGTTTTCGGTGACGAGGGTGCGGCCGTCGGGACTGAACAGCACCGAGCCCACGAGGCCTTGCCCCTCGGGCAGCGTCCTGAGGGCCGCTCCGCTGTCGACGTCCGAGAGGCGCACGGTCGTGCCGCCGCCGCTGGCAAGGGTGCGGCCGTCGGGGCTGAACGACACCGCGTGCACGATGTCGGTGTGCTCACGCAGGGTGGTGCGGGGCTTTCGGGTGGCCACGTCCCACAGCCGCACGGTCGCGTCGTTGCTGCCGGTGGCGAGCGTCTTTCCGTCGGGGCTGAAGGCCACGGAATTCACCTGGCTGATATGCCCGGTCAACGTGGCGAGGGGCTTGCCGGTGGCCACGTTCCACAGCCGCACCGGCCCTTCGTTGCTGCCGGTGGCGAGGATGCTGCCGTCGGGGCTGAACGCCAGTGAGGCCACGGCCAGGGAAACGTGGTCGAGTGTGATGCCGGCCTTCCCGGTAGCCGTGTCCCACAGCTGTGCGGTGCCGTCTGCGCTTCCGCTCGCGAGGGTGTGTCCGTCCGGGCTGAACGCCACCGCGTGTACGCCGCTGTCATGGCCCAACAGACGCCGGTGCAGCGGCAGAGCCGCGGCGTTGTTCAGGCTTTCCTGCGCTTCGGGCGTGTGGCTCGTGCGGTACGCCTGGACGGCCAGGAGCGAGGCCAGTTCGGGGTTCCAGGTGATGAGGGGGTTGGACTCGGCCGCGAGCTGACGGGACTGGGCTGCCTCACGTGCGGTGACCGAGGACCGCCACTGCCAGAGCGCGCCGATCGCCGCGATGAGAGCGAGAGCGAGCAAGCCGGCCAGGATCGCGTTGAGGCGTCGGCTGCGGCGGATGGCAGCCTGCTGGCGCTGCTTGCTGGCGGTGAGGAAGTGGTCGATGTTGGCGGGCAGACGGCGCTCATGGGACAATTCGAGCCCCGCTGCCAGAGCCGTGCCCGCGAGCAGGTCTTCCTCGTGCCTTCCGTCGGCCCAGCGGGCCTGCTGCTCTCGGGCTCGTACGAACCATTCCTGGAAGCGGCGGTCCTGGCCCATCAACTCGCGCAGCCTGCCCCAGTCTCGGATGAGCGCGTCGTGGATGAGCTCCGCCACCGGACGTGCCGATGGCCCTTCGGGTGTGCGGGTGGTGATGATGCGGTGCCGGGTCAGCTCGGCGAGGACCGTGTCGAACACATCGCTGCCGTCGGGTGAACCGTCGGGGCCGGCTGCGAGGTCGCGCAGATCCTCCAGGGGGACCTGCGCACGGATCGCGGGGATGTTGTGGCGCAGGTCGGCAGGGCGTACCAGTGAGGTCAGGATACGCTCAGCGACGGGCAGGCTGTTCGGGGGCAGTTGGTTGAGTGCGGTGTCGCACCAGGTGGTCAGGCTGCCGGTCACTCCCCCGATGCGCCGGTAGGCGTCGTGGGTGAGGAAGCCGTCGTGGCGCTGTCGCCACAGCTCGCTGAGTGTCAGTTCCAGCAGGGGCAGCACCGTGACTGTGGCCCTGCGGCTTGCCGCCCCCTCCGGGGCGGTGGCCAGGACATCGGTGACGACCTGCTCCGGGAGCCCGCTTTCGAAGCGGGCTCCGACCTTCTGGGCGGGCAGCGTGATGATGTCGTGCAGGTCGTTCTGGCTCAGCGTGCCCGGGATGTTGAGGAGGCCCGGCATTGCGGCCTCCAGCAGGTCGGGGGCGAGGGCGGCGAGCTGGGGGTAGAAGTCGTCGCGCATGACGAGGATCACGCTCAGGGCTGCGTGCGAGGTGATCGCGGCCGTGAGCCGGTCCGCGGCGGCAAGGTTGCCTTCCAGCGGGGTGAGGAGCTCCTCGAACTGGTCGATGACGAGTACGACCCGCTGGTATTCGGGCTGTGCCCTGAGCACGCGGGTCACGGCCTCGGCGATCCCGTCGGTGGCGGCCCCGGGCAGCCCTGCGCGCTCGATCTCGGCACACAGGTCCTGACCTGGTCGAACGCGTACGGGCAGCCACCGGTCGCTGCCCGCCACTTCACCCGCGGCCAGCGCAGGAAGGACCCCGGCCTGGATCAGGGAGGACTTGCCCGAGCCGGACGGGCCGAGCAGCAGGACCGCACGCCGCTGCTCGTCCAGATGCGCGAGAACCTGGCTTACGGCGTCCTGCCGGCCTTCGAACCACTGGGCGTGTTCCGCGGTGAACGGCTCCAGCCCCCGGTAAGGGCATACATCCTGAACGGTCAGGGCAGGCCAGATCGCTCGGAGCACCTGGACGGGGGTGACGTAGGCGATGCCCTGGCCCTTCCCGTATTTATCGGGGCTGGTGATCTCGGTGAGCATGCCGATGACCAGACCGGTCACCTCGTCGACGACCGGGCCGCCGCTGAAGCCGGTGGTCAGGTCGTTGGCGCCCGTCAGCTGGAGGTGTTCGGCCCGATGCTCGGTCGCAGGCAGAAGGTCACCAGCCGTCGCGTACCCGAAATGCCCGCCCTCCGGAGCCTGTCCGGGAAAGCCGAACGAGCGCACCTCGTGACCCCTGGAACCTTCCGCGGAACCCAGCGCCGGTACATGCGTCCCGGGCACGGCGACACCCAGGCGCACCATGGCGACGTCTTCGGCCTCGGGTTCCCGCCACGGCTCTTCCAGGACGATCCCCTCGACGACGCCTGCCCCGTCAGCGTTCGGGAAGACCAGCCATACGCTGGCCCCGGGCCCGCTGCCGGCAGCGCGGACGACGTGTGCACAGGTGACGAGCACGTCCTCAGCGACCAGGAAACCGGCCCCGCACGCCTCATCGTTCTGTCCAAGGACCTGGGCCACGGCCCGGAGCATGTCCACAGGTTCAGCCGTCCCTCTTTCGGCAGTTCATGGTGCCCTTCACGTGGCGTCGGCACTGCCTTCGCGATCCTCGCCGGGCGCCTCGAGCCCTTCGCCTCGTTGGAGGACCACGGCGTTCACGGGGAAGCCGATCAGGCCGCTGGTTCGTAGACGACGGTGGTGGTCGGGCAGTCCTCCGCAAGGCCAAGGAGCGCCTGCCGCTCCGCCTCGTCGACGGCCAGGCCCCAACGGAGTTTCGTGCCCACCCAGGACGCGGTGTAGGTGCAGTGGTAGGAGCCGTCCGTGGGCATCCATTCCGCGGGGTCCTTATCCGCCTTGCTGCGGTTGGAGGCGGCCGAGACCGCGATCAGGGTGTCCGGGGACGCCTGATCGTTGGCGTACGCCTCACGCCGGGCAGCGTCCCACGCGTAACCGCCGGAATCGTGGACTTCGGCCAGCGGGACAAAGTGGTCGACGTCAAGACGGGCTGCGTCGGTCACGACCACGTCGTCGTACGGGCTGCGCCAGCTGCCGCCGGTCAGTTTGCAGCCCGTCGCTACCTGCGGCGCCTCAACGGCCTCAGACAGGATGACTTCTTTACGGGTGTCACAGCCGTCGCCGGCGTTGAGGCCCTTGTTCCAGTGTTTGTACAGGGTGCGCACGTAGCCCTCGCGCTGCTCTTCGTCCACCGTGAGCTGGTCGATCGCCTCGAACAGCGGCAACGGCACCCGAACACTCCCGGTGCCCGGCGCCGCGGGTGCTGCGGCGGCACCCTGGACCGGGGCGGCGTGCGCGACGGGCGCAGAGGCAAGGACGGGCAGGACGGCGAGGGCGAGGGCGGGCAGACTGCCACGCAGCAGATTTTTGATCACGGACCAGGGTTGTAGCTGGCCCCGGCGTCACCGGGACAGGGGCTCGCCAAGAACTCACCCGGGCGGGTGGGCGAGTTCACTGCCGAAACGACACTGCGCCGCCCGGCTACGACGGGCCGTGCCGCTCACCCGGCAGCGGTGGCGGGGCCTTCACCGAAGAGGGCCACGGCCGCGGCGGTGGCATCGGTGAGCAGCTGTGTGAGACGCAGCGGGTGGCGGTGGATGCCGCCCGGTCGATGGCGGTGTCCGCGCTGATCTCGGCAACAAGGTCAGGCGGACCAGGTTAGCCTCGAGTGGTTTCGTGCTGCCCCAAGCGGAGGAGAACCGCATCCCCGTCCACGGTTCCCGGGGCCGGCGGCCGTGAGGCGCCCGGCGAGCTGCGAGGTTGCGTCCGCGGGCACAGGTACGGTGCGGCCCACGAGACGGAAGCGGCCGCGGGTGTCGTAGCGGCCCAGGAGCAGGAGCTGCGGGCGCGTCTGGGTGCCGGTGACTACGCCGGTGATCGCTTCGGTGGTGTCGCGTCGGCACTGGTGAAGTAGCGGTATTGCTTACCTGCGCAATTCCTCGTGGCGGTGGTCACGCACGGCTTGGTGCCCCTCTCGCGGCGATGGCCCCGGCGCATCGCAGAGGCCGAGACATCGGGTTGGGGGATGCTTGCCCGCACGTTCACAAGTGACCACCCGACGGCCCTTGGCATCCTTACCCGCTATGGGCGACGCGTACTCGAGTGTCACAAGCCTGCGAGAGCGAACAGTTGGTGCATGTGTGCGGGCGGCAGGTTGGGGTTTGCGGCTGCAGTGGCCGCGACAGGTTCGGACGGATCGGCCAGCAGCCGTGTCAGGTCCTCGGCCGGGAGCCGGGGATAGGTCGCGATGGTGCGGCGCATGGTGTGGTCGGGATCGGCTGCAAGGCGACGCGCGGATTCCACGGGCAAGTCGGGGTCGCGCGGGGCCAGCTGCCTCATTCTCGGGTCGGGGTCTGTGGCAAGGCGTCGAAGTACGTCTGCAGGAAGGGGGAATTCGTCGGCCGGACGCCATCGGACCCTCTTGGCCGGGCGGTAGGTTCGGTCGATGCGCTCGGCGGTGTCGGGATCGGTCTGGTCTCGGGCGTGCAGGGCCATCGTCGTGCGGACGCTGCTTTCCCCGTCGTCGAGCAGTTGGGCGACAAGCGGTGCCGGGAGGTGGTCGGACATCGCTGCCGAGGCGCGGAAGCAAATGTATGGCGAGTCCACGTATGGCAGGGGGTCCGCTGCCACCCACGGCAGGCGCAGTGCCCGAAGCTCCGCGCGGGCTATCTCGCCCATGAGTTCCCGCTCGAGTGTGTCGTCGTCCAGGTCTTGGTGGTTCGCGAGCCAGTCCAGCGGGGGCACGTCGGACAGGATCTGTGACGTACACTGCGCTGTCCACCACCGCCGGAGACGAGAGCCTCGGCATGTTCGGGCTCGACGATCAGGCCGCCGTGACCGCGCCCGAGATCCGGGCGCGCGTCGGCTCCCGCTCACTTCTCGTCGAAGGTGATTTCCTCGGCCTGGCGGGTCATCTTCACAGTCTGGCCGTTGGTGATCTCGACAATGTTGTGCATGCCGGTGAACTGCTTCGGATTTCCCTGGATGTAGAACTTGTCCGAGTTTCCGGCGAGGAAAGCAGGGAAGCAGGCCAGGGAGGGATCCGCCGGGTTGAGGTCCAGGTAGTCCTTCAGCCGACGGAACAGCTTCGGGAGGATCACGGCCCCGGTTTCGGCCGTGAGCGAGTCCATCCCGGTGACCTTCGCCCCCTCGGTGGTCGCGTCCTTGGCCCATACGCCCTTCCTCGCGTTCCTAGCCTCCCTGGCGGCGACGGTCAGGGAGGCGCGCAGGTGGTCGGGGAAGGCGGCGTAGTAGGTCGGGTAGGCCAGGCCGAGGTCGATCATGTGGTAGTTCGCGGTCTTCTTCAACAGGTCCTCGTCGACTTCGGTTTCGTAGCCGTTGAAGACCGGGGGGAATGTCTTGCTGACCAGGGCCACGCACCGGCCGAAGATGTCCGCGCCGCGGGTGAGGATGAAGCCGGGCACGGCGTCCGGGGTGGTGCTCTTGACGAATTCGCCATCGCGGACAACGTTGGTGAAGCCGAGCGAGGCCAGTAGCTCGTCACGTGCCTGATGCGCCAGGTTCAGCGGCTGGTGCTGCACGCCTGAGGGGGAATCCTTGTCCCCGTAGTGGGTCTCCAGCGCGTCGATGGCTTCCAGCCGGATCGGGGCGCGGCCGTCGCCCTTCGGCAAGACCCTGTTAACCCCGGGCACGAGCTTCCAGTCAGCCACGTTGTCCGGGAGGAAGAGGATGGTGTCACCATCCGGTGCGGAGAACGCCGCCCGGAAGGTTCCTTTGATCAGCAGCATGGACGTGGCGGACATGGCACTCCCACAGACATCGGACAGGGTCGGCGCACACCTCCCCACTATACGTCACCTTTGGTTACATATAGTGCATATCCGGCGAATCTACAGGCATGCCCGGGCAGGGTGCGACCGGGCGAGGGTCTGCACACAATGCACCCCGTGAAGGACACGGACCAGTAATTCGTAACCGGCGCGTCCGTCGATTGCCGCCCTCGGAGACATGTTCCTACTCCTGATCTTCCTCGACTTCATCTTCGAGGACCGTGACATCAAGAGCTGACCTGGGACGCGAGCTCCATCACCGGAGCAGCCTTCATCCGCGAGGTCAACCAGGCCGACGGCCAGGAGCTCGCGCTGCGACCTGAGTGAGGACACCTCGACGGAGACCGCGATGGTCTTAGGCGAGCTGTACCGCAACGGCGCGGAGTGGAAGTTCCGCGCCATCGGCCAGGGCTACGCCTCGGACCTGCGCGGCATCGCGCAGGACTTCGGCGCACGAAGATCCATCTCGCCTCCGATGCCCGCTGTCGGCCTCTGGCCTTCTATCTCGCGGCCGGACAAGCCGGCGACGCGCCCGCTTCCTGCACGTGATGGCCCGCCTGCGAGTTCCACGTCGACGAGGGCGACCCCGCACCAGGCCAGACCTGGTCCTCGCTGACAAGACATCCCACGCGGATAAGCGTCAAGCCGCCGCTGCTCTGATTGCTGCTGAGGCCTGTGGGAAGGCGGCTGCTTCGTCGTGGGTGTGGCCGTTCTGGAGGCAGTGGAACAGCATGCCCATGAAGCGGTTGAAGAGGTTCCGCTGTGCTGCGATGTGGCGGTCACCGGCAGCCCTTCGGCGATCGTAGTGGGCTCTGGCTCCTGGTGACCTGGTGAGAGAGTTGAAGGCCCAGACGTAGCCGACGGCGGCCAGTCTCTGGTTCTTGACCTTCCGGCTCATGACCTTGCAGCTCTTGCCGCTGGCCCTGGTGATCGGGGCGCTTCCCGCGTAGGCCTTGAGGGATCCGGCAGTGGCGAAGCGGGTCCGGTCGTCGCCGATCTCCGCCAGTACCCGGGCGCCGGTCAGTGCGGCGAGACCCGGAAAGCTGCGGATGACCGGCGCGTCCGGATGCTCTTCGAAGGTCTGCGTGACGGCCTCTTCGAGCTGGTCGGCGTTGTCGCGGGCGGGTGTTCAGCTCCCTGAGCAGAGCGGAAGTCTGATGTCCCAGAGCCGCTTCGACCGGCGGGAGCTGGTGGAGGTAGTCGCGTTTGAAGACCTCGTGGAGCCTTTCGGCTTCGGCCTGGATGCCGCGGACGCGGCCGGCCTGCTTGAGCAGCGACTGCAGGCGTTGCCGTGTGAGCTTCGCAGCCGATGTCGGGGTCGGCGCCGCGGCCAGGATGCTGCGGGCTTCCCTCGAGCACAGTCCTTGCTCGTGCTGGGCGAACGCGGCGAGGATCGCCGGATAGAACTCTCTGAGCTGGGAACGAACCTCGTGATCAGCGAACTGGCATGGGAGTTCACCGCCGCACTGACGGCCGCCTGCGGATGACCCCCGGCGCGCCGCCGGTCCGGGCTCATGGACTGGCGGTCGCCGTACGGGCCGAGGCGGACGGGGTGGAACGGCGCAGGTCCGGCGTCGTGATGCCCACGAAAGCCACGGCACCGAGGCAGAGCAGGCCGCCGCTGACGAGGGCCACCGCTCCTGACGAGACATCCGCCACGAGGCCCCCTCGCATGTTGCCGATGTCGGGCCCTGCTTGCCCCACGATCTGTTCGGCCGCGCTGACGCGGCCGAGCAGATCGCTCGGCGTGTTCATCTGGACGACGGTGCTCCGCGAGACCACTGAGACGGTGTCCGCCGCGCCGGCCACGACGAGGAAGGCCAGTCCGACCCATCGGTTGGATGCCGTGCCGAACAACGTCAGCGCCGCGCCCCAGGTGGCGGAACCGCCGAGCATCACCAGGCCGGGGCGGGGGAACCGGGTGAAGGTTCCGGAGAACAGTGACGCCGCTACGCCCCCGACGGCGACCGCGGTGAGGAACAGCCCGAGGGTGCGCGGGTTGCCGCCGAACCGTTCGGCGTTGATCAGGGGAAACAGACTGATGGGCATCGACAGCACGGTGGCGGCCAGGTCGGTGAGCAGGGCCCCGCGAATGACGGGGGTGCGTCCCAGGAAAACGAGGCCGTCCAGCACCCCCCGCAGGCCGGGGCGCGCCGGCTCGTCTCCGGGAGTCATCTTCGGCAGGCCGAAGGCACCGTAGAACGCGGCGGCGAACGTCACGGCGTCGATCAGGTAGCAGGCTCCGACTCCCAGCTCGCCCACCATCAGCCCGCCGAGCACGGGACCGAGCAGCATGGCGCCCTGGAAGGCGATTCGGCTCAACGCCAGTCCCGCGGCCAGCTGTTCCTTGGCGAGAAGGTGCGGGATGAAGGTGCGCGAGGTCGGGCCGCTGCCCGCGACGAAGCACGACTGAAGCGCGACGAGCCCCAGGACGGCGGCGGCGGGAGCGTGCCCGAAGAAGGCCTGGAGCGCGAGGAGCAGCGAGCACGCGGCTTGTCCGCTGGTCATGAGCAGGTAGAACTTCCGCCGGTCCACCCTGTCGACGAGCGATCCGGCGAACAGGCCGAGCACGACGAGCGGAACCGCTTGGGCCAGTCCGACGGCGCCCGTCCAGGCGGGGCTCTTCGTCATCTGCCAGACCTGGAACATGACGGCGATGAGTGTCATCTGGCTGCCGAAACCCGACAGGGTCTGGCCGATCCACAGCCTCCGGAAGGGTGGCGACGACCGTAACGGAGCCACGTCGATGAGTGCGCCCTTCAGCCCCATGCGGGATCCTCCGCCAGCTTCTCGGCGATCCGGTCGCGGAAGCTCTTCCGCTCCAGAGCGGCTTCGACATCGGTGACGACCCGGGAGAGCGGGTAGGGAATGTCCCCTTCCAGCTCGGCGATGGCAGCCTCGGTGGCTCGCCATTCCGCCGCCAGGCGACCGACGATGCCGCGGGCTTTGCCGGTGAGCGTCACCTTCCTGGTGCGCGCGTCGTCGCCCACGACGGTCTGGACCCAGCCGGCCTTCCGCATCGCGGCGACCTTCTGGCTGAGTGCGGAATGCGTGAGCTGAACGGACTCCGCCAGTTCCGCGATGGTCAGGGGTCCGCGGGCGTGAAGCCGGAGCAGCTCCATGACGAAGCTGGGCTTGAGCCCTTCGATCTGCTGGCTGGAATAGACCTCTGCGATGTCGGCGTCCATGGACGCCTGCAGCAGACGCAGGGGCCGCCAGAGGCTCTGCTGCGTCGGGTCGAGCGCGTGGGTGTCGGCCATGCCGTCCATCGTAACAGCATTTATATAAGCACTGTCACTCCCTACGGCCGCCGACCGCCGGCGGGATGTCGACAATCTTTCGCACCACATACGGAATCGAACCTTCAGCGGGATCGCAGCAACGGTCCACGGTCGCATTCCGTTCCCTCCGGCCACCCTCCTGCACAAAACCTTTTCATCATCACCATTCACCAGAACAGCAATCCCCACACGGCTGGCCGCCACTTTCCGCCACAGGCCCGGCTCTCTCCTGGGCTGCCACCTCTCACCGGAGGACAGCCCTCACCGCGAACGGCCTGCCGACGGGGGCGCACCCCGCTCCCACGACACACATTACGAAGGCCGGCCTGGCGCCGCTGCGGGCGAGCCGCGCAGGTGAGCACAATGCCAGTCTGTAAACCCGGCCCGCACCTCTCCATGCGCACAGGTGGTTTCGCACTTGACCCACGTGCACCGAGGGCATGTACAAGGCGCCCGGCCACAGCGGTGATTCCTCTCCCCCACGGCACCGCTGTGGCCGCCACCCCCCATGCGGGCCCCAGGCGCCGTCCTGTCGGGGCGGCGCCCCGGCCCTGCACCCGCCAGGGTGTCAGGGCCGGGGACCGCAGCATTCCGGTGGGCGCGTTGTCTGCGATCTCTCGCTTTCACGTCAGTACGCGACCTGGGCGTCTCTCACTCAACGACAGTGGATAGACCCCGATCTCTCACATCCATGACAGCGACCACACACCCCGAAACAGCCCCCGACCGGCATCAACACACCGGAGCCCACCGTCTCTCACACCGCTGTCACCAAACCGAGAGACCGCAGCCGGGGCCGTGCTGGGTGGACTGCTCCTCGGCGTGTTCCCGGACGTGGTGCTCATCCCCGCGCTGGCCGTGATCCTGCTCGTCTCCGCGTTCAAGCTCGCCCGCCACGACTGAGCAGCCAGAACGGAGCCGCCGAGGGTACCACTTGAGTAGCGGCCCCACCGCGTCGGCCGTACTTCTCACCCGGCCGCCGAGGGCTCAGAACTGTTCATTCGAGAGTGGTCAAGATCCGGCCGACGTCTCCCACCACCGCCTTTTGCGTTCAGTTCGCAACTCGTTCAGGCGGAGCGCCGTTGCCATTGAATCGGGATGGTGGATGCCCAATTCCTCGTTCTGGTGCTTGAGGACTAGCTTGAGCATGCTGATGGCCTGTGGCTGTTTGTCTGCATTCCAGTAGGCGAAGCTGAGCTGTACTCGGCATGACAGAGTCTCGGGGGCTGTGGGGCCGAGGAGGCGTTCCCGGACTGCGAGCGTGTCTTCCAACAGGCGGAGGAGGTCTGCAGAGTCCCCCGCCTGGTCCTTCTTCAGGCCGGTGTCAGCCAGTGCCTCGGCATCGTATGCGTAGTCCTCCTGGAACACGGCGAAGGCATCCTTGGTGCGGCCCGCGCTCAGGTAGGCCATAGCCAGCTCACGTCGAGCCAGAAGGGTCTTGCGGTCCGTCCGCCCGAGCAGGCGCTCACTCGTGTCTGCTACCCGCTGCCAGTACGGAACCGCGGCGCTGGCCAGGCCCCGAGCCCTCAAGCTGTGGCCTACCCAGCGGAGCAGGTGGTGGCCTTCAACCTCCCACAGCATGTCCCCTGCGAAGTCGTTCAGGCTGTCGACGTTCGTATGCAGCACAGCCCTCTCCACACCTTTGTTCCATAGCTCTGTGAGTGCTTCGGCTGCAGTCCTTACGATCTCTCGCTGTTCGCCACTCGGCGTGTGTTCACGAACGGCTCGTGCAGTCAGAGCGTGCAGCTTCACAGCGCGGAATCCGGCCTGAGCATCGTCGGTGAGGAGGCTGTACCTGTGCAGGAGCCTCAGCGTCGCCTTGGCTTGGGTGGCGTCGACAGGAATGAGGGCGTCTGACCCCGGTATGGGTGTTCGGTGGGCAGTGAGGTAGTTGATGACCGCCTGTCCTCCCCAGAGGTCGCGTGGATGCCCGGCCGGGTCGAGGACGGCGGCGAGGCGCAGCGCTGGGATGGCGAGGCCCACGGGTTCGCAGGCTTGGGCAACGTTCAGGGAGAGGAGGAGGGCGGCGGCTACGTGGCGTCCGTAGCCTTCGGTGTCCGCGTGGCGCGGAAGCAGATCGTCCAGTTTCGCGGCACTGCTGTTGAAGCGAAGGAGGTAGTCCGCGCAGGGCACGTCCTCATTGATCATGTAAGCGGCGGCGTGAGACAGCGCCAGGGGCAGATTGCCCAGTGCCTCGGCCAGCGCTTGTGTCTGCGCGTCCAGCAGATGCTCCGCACGGGCGGCTCGGAGCCGGGCGCGTAGGTAGGTGTGAGCTTCTTGTGGGCTGTAGGTGTCGACGTCTACAACCGCCCGGCCACCGCCGGACAAGGCGGCATCCTGGCGGCGGGTGGTTGCCACCACCCGGCCACAGCCCCACGCCGATGATGGCGGCCACCACGGCTGCATCGCATCCGGGTCGGTGATGTCGTCGAGGATGACGAGCCACGATCGTTTGGTGGTTGCCAGCCACTGGAGAAATGCCCTGGCGTGCTGCTCGCCGGTCCGACCCGCCAGAGCGTTGGGGACATCAACGATGTGAGCGGCTACCGCGTAGCGGGCGATCACCTGGTCCGTTTCGCTGGCGTCGACCCAGACCACCAGGTCGACGCCTTCGACCAGCGCCTGGTGGGCGTACGCGGAGGCGAGTTGGGTTTTGCCGACACCGCCGCCGCCGGACAGAACTTGGGTCAGCACCACCGCGGTGTGCCCGGTGACAGCTTGGTCGATCGCGTTGCGAACTTCAGGCCGCTGCTGGAAGGCAGATGCCAGTGCGGGCACCGATCCCAGGCGCAGCGGCCACTGGACTGGCCCTTGTGGACCGGCGTGGGTGATCGTCAGGTGATCCACATGGCCGCTGACGGCCACTGCGCCCACTGCCGACGCGATGGCGTCACCACTGTCGCTGACCGAGGAGGCCGCGAGATCGTCCCGCGAAGAGGATGAACGCTGCTTGCTTCGACGCCACCTCATGTCGCGTCCGGCCTTGGCGCTACCTGCATGACCACGCTAATCGGTGTAGTCGATGCCGGTGCCGGCGTTGCTACCCGTGCCACGCGAGATGGCGTCACCGGTGTCCTGAACCCGAGCGGTGCCAGGGCTGCCGGCACCACGGCGTCGTACGCCCGTATGGGCTTGCCCGCCGCCGCTCGCTTCCGCTCGGCCGGTCTGCGTCGCGGTGTCTCCTGCTTCGCCTGCCATGTCGGCCCGAGGCTGAGCCCACGCCCACACCAGCGCCGCGACTCCGGTGGCGGCCTGAATCGACGCGCCCACGACTCCTGCGGTGTCGGGTCCGTCAAGCAACCAGATGACAGGAGTCGAGACGATTCCCACCATCGCGGCGCCCATCACCGCGATCCGCTGCTTCCTCGACACAGACGTCCCCCTCTCTCGTCCGAACCCCCTCGTCGCAGCCACGAGCGCCGAGAGCCGCCTTCCTGCAACGCGGTTCCATACTCCGGGAAGACTCCCCGCCTGTCGGGTGAACCCCACAAATTGTCCGGGGCTGGTGCGCTGCCTCGACCACGCCGCAGACGCAATCGGCACCAGAGATCCGCTCCATAGGACGGAAGCGGCCACGCCCAGGAGGAGCGGGCGCGGCCATGATCTACCCGAGCCAGACGATGTCCAGGACGGACAGGTGTCGCAGCGCACGGTTGGCGAAGTAGATGACGGACGGGCGGCCGGCGGACGCGATCCGGACGTCTTCGCCTTCGGGGTCGTCGGGGTCCCACTGGCGGAAGCCCCACGGGTCGGCCGCGGCGGCGTCGAGCAGGTCCCAGACCGTCTCTTCGGCGTGCTCGGGGAGTTCGGCGAGGACCTTCGCGGCCGGGGTCGAGAGGCGGACCGCGTACGGGGGCAGGCTCACCGGCGCCGCCGGCCACGGAGCTCGGCCATGTCCATGAACCCGGTCTCGTCGTGGCCGGAAGCTGTGAACGCGTCGACCGCGGGGGCGGAGACGAGACGGGCCTGCCAGACGTGGACGACCTCGTAGAGGGTGTTCAAGGAAAACGTCCGGCGCGACTCCTCCAACGCGGCCGCCCACTCGCGCTCGAAGGCCGGCACCCACCGCTCGGCGCGACGGTCGGCCCGGAGCTGGGCGAGGAGTTCGGCCGGCGCCCCGGGTGCGGGCGCGTACGGGGCGGCGGGTGTCTGGTGGTCGGGCTGGGCGCTCATCGGCTCCTCCTGGCGGTGGGTGCTACCGGCCACGGTAGAACGCCGTGGCCTAAGCCGTGGCGGTTCGGACGGATGCCGCAGCCCGCACCCGGCTGCTGCCGCACCGCGGGCGCGACACAGCAAGGGTCCCTTGCCGTACAGCGCGCCCCTTGGGGGATGGGCTCCAGCCGCAGGGCTCGCGCGACTTGCGCGAGCCCTGGGCGGCGCTCTCGCCTCAGCCTGCCCGTCTGCACCCGGCTTACGGGGCCGGGGTTCGGGTACCCGACAGGGCCGGACCAGCCACTGGCCCAGTATTGCGCCAGGGCGCGCTCGGGTCGGCCATGGTGTCGAGGATCAGTTCGCACCACGTTACGGCCGCGTTGACCGTCAGGCGGGCATGGCGGACGCCGAGGCCGGAGGGCGCGCTCGCCTGTCCGTGCCCACTGCCGAAGCCCTGGTTCCGCAGCTCGGCCACGCCGACCGCGATGTTGACCGCCCCTGAGAGGATCTTCTTGATGGCCTTGCTGCCGTCCGGACCGTCCGGAGCTGAGGCTGCATCCAGCCTCAGCTCCTTGTGCACCATGGCGACCAGAATGGGCACGTCCCGGTTCTTCTCCACCACAACCCCCAGCTCCCGAAGCGCCGTCTTGGCGGTCGCCTCGATGAGCTGCTTGGCCGCCCCGATGGCCCCCTGCGGATCCGTCGTGAGGTCACGCCTGATGCGCTCCAGTTCAACGACGATGCCGGACGGGTCGCTGAGACCACTCAGATCCCGGACCAGCACGGGAGGGTTGACCCAGGAGATCTGTCCCTCGTCGCTGAGGTGGTACCCGTCCCGGTCAAGGCGGACCTTGATGTCCTCCAGCCACCTCGGGGTTCCCTCTTCACCCGGATCCCGGTACGTACGGATGTAGTCCTCGAAAACCAGGAGGGCACGCCGGACGTGGCCCTCGTCCGCCCAGTCCACGCCTTCCGCGTAGCGCATGAACTCAGTCCGCCCGCTGCCCCGGGTCGCTGTACTTCAGGTCTTCCGGTGCCACGGGCGCGAAGCCGTGGTCCTCCCACAGCTCGGCCACGATCCGGACAGTCAGATCTGTAGCGAGGGAGCGGAAGGCGTTACGGGTTCCTGGACTCACGAGTTCCCGGCGGGCAGTGACGGTCATGCTCTGAAGATACGAGCAGGCCATGACAAGGTCATGACCTTTTCCGACAAAGGGTCCGTACACCGGTTCGTCCCGGCGCACGTCCCGGCTCTGCCTCACCGCTCCTGGGCGGTCAGGAGGAGGACCAGGGCCGTGGAGCGGGTGGTACCGAGCCCGGTGGCGACCGTCTCGGCGGAGGCGCCCCCCGGCACCGAGCAACGGCCTCTTCGCGCGGAGTGATCAGCCGTGAAGCCTTCCTCGCGGCCTCTGGCCCGGCGTCGGCTACAGGCACCTCGAGGGGCTGACGCAGGAAGGCACGGTCATGTCCGGAGCCAGATCACGAGGGCTGATGGCAGCCGTCCGGTAGGTGCCGTCGGCGTCGCGGATCACTGCGGTGTATGAGGGGGCGAGGCGGGCTCGACTCACCTACCGGCGGGCCCAGATTGTTGGTGCCGTAGCCAGGCTGTCAGTGCTGCCTGAAGCTCGGCGACTTCCCGAGGATCGAGCGTTTGACTCGTGGTGCCGGCGTGCAGGCGCACCCCGGCAGCGGTGACAGTCCAGCCGGGGCCGCGCCGCGGGCCGGAGGTCAGAGCTTGCCCGCCTGTCAGGGTGCGCAGTGCTTCCCGGACGTGTGGGGGGACCGTGGCGGTGCCAGGCGGGAAGGGGGTGCGGGGCCGGGGTGTGATCCCGATCGCCGTGTAGAACGCGGCCAGCGCGTCCTCGAGGGAGCCGGACCCGGCGGGGGCGGCACCCGTGAACTCAGCGATGAGTTCCGGATGCGGGTGCGGGGCGTGGGGGCCGTACGGCTGTGCGTGCAGGGGGTGTTCGTCGGTCTCGAGGCGCACGCATGCGGGTGGGATGAGTTCGCGGGTGTAGCCGCGGCCGATCAGAGCTCGGTAGACCTTGCGCAGCGCGGCGGCCTGACGCGGAACTGGATGGGGGTCGGGGGCGATCGGGGCGTGGGGTTTCGCGGGCCGGGGGGCTATCCCGAGCAGGCCGGTGCTCTGGTGCAGCACGCCGGCCTCGGTCAGTACCAGCGTCGCCTGCCGGCCCTTCGCGTCCGAGCCGAGCCTGAAACCCACCACCATGGTGCCCATCGACACTGTCCTCCCGACGGCCGCCCATCCACCGCAGCCCGCTCCACCACGCTAGCGAGAGCGCAACCGCCGAGGACAAAGTTGTCGATGTTCGACGCCGGCGACGGCCCTTGATGCTAGGCCGCACGCTCGCCGGAGTTCCGAAGCGGCCGAGGACGCCCCGTGACACGGCGGCAGGGAGACAAGAGGTCTACGCACGGCGGCGCCCGGCCGGTCGAAAGCAGCCCGGTCGGCCCCGCCACGGACGCCTCGGGTCCTGGGAGCCCCGGGCACTGGCCTGGGGTGCGGTGTCGGCGGCCGCACGCCGTCCAGGCGGCCACCGACACCCTGACACCGGTCAGTGGTGGCGCCGGCCCCATGACTCGGTGTCGACCGTGCGACCACGGTCATCGCGCAGCGTCGCGGTGTCGGCCCGGTTGTCCCAGACGTAGTCGCGGCGGTTCTGGAACAGATCCGTGCGGGTGTTGTGGCCGGTTCCGGTGTGGATGCGGATCGTGGCACGGCCGTTGATGCGGACGTTGTCGAAGCGATAGCGGTTGCCGTCCGCGTCGCGCAGGGTCCAGCCGCGCAGGTTGACGGCGTCGCGCGTGGTGTTGGTGATCTCCACCCACTCGTTGTTCAGGGAGCGGTTGGAGCGGTCGTCGCGTCCGGGGCTGTCGGCCTGGACCCGGCTGATCTCCACCCGCGGATGCGGCCGGTGGTCACGGTCCTGGGCGGCGGCCGGCAGCGCGGCCGCACCGACGACTGCCCCGGCGGCCAGGACGGTGGCGGCGATACGGCGGGCGGAGGAAGAAGCAGAAGTCATGGGTGATGCTCCCTCAAGAACAGTGCTCCACCAGCCGAAACAGGCTGGCAGAGGCGGTGCGGGTTCCCGGCCCGGATGAGCCGAAGGCCCCACGCTCGACCCGGCACACAACCAGCTGCAGCCCCCGCCGGGGCCGGTTACCGCACCCGGACATTCCCGTCACAGTCGCCTGCACACCACACGCATACCGGTCAGGCGTGGCCCTGACATTCGCTGACCGTCACACCCACCCGCCCCGCCAGCCCCGATCCGGAACGATGCGCTCCGGCGCACCACCCGGCTCACTTCCGACCCGCCTCACCCAACCGGACTAGTTGATCGAGTAACAACCGTTCTGCGGAATTCTTGGTACTCACGCCCAAAGCTGCACGGATCTTCATTTCCCAGAACTGCGCGCGCGCCGGAAGCTCCGCAGGGAGCGGGAACAGGAAGCGTCCGGGGGCGCTGTGGCGACCCTGACCGAGGACGACGTTGCTCAGGGCCGGCCGCGGCCGATGATCCGGTTCGAGCAGCTGCCGGCCGCGGTGGACTCGCCCGACGCTCAAGGGCCGCTCACCGCCGAGGAGGAAGAGACCTGGGAGCTGTGCCAGCGCTCTTTCGCCCAGTACAAGGACGCATGGTTCGTCGCGGCCAGCGCGCTGGACATCTCGCTGCGGGGCCGGCTATGGCGGCGGGACTACGGCACCGCCGAGGCGTTCATCAGGGACGTGGCGGACATGTCGACGTCGAACGCCTACTGGCAGATCGCTGGCGCGCGCATCGCGGCACTGCTGGCCGAGCCGCCGCGCCGCGAACTCGAATCGAACGGTCTGTCCCGCATGCGGGACTCGGACAACGTGCGGGCCTACGTGATCAGCCAGCGCGCGGCCGAGAGTCTGACCCCCATCCGCGAGGACTACGGGGAGGACGCCGCCGCCGAGGCGTACCGGACAGTGGCCGAGGCGACCGGCCGCGACAAGGTCAGCCAGAAGACCATCACCGGCATCGTCAAGCAGTTCCCCCGCAAGGCCGTGGAAGAGCTTGACGCCGAGCAGCGGCGGCATCCGCGAACTCGCGGTGCAGCAGGCCGCCGCCAAGGCACAGCCGGTCGGGCCGGTCGCGGCGTTCGCGGCTACGTAGCCACCGCCGAGGCGTTCGCAGCCAAGACGGCCGGCATGGGGGCCGCGTACGAAGCGGCGGCCGAGGCGGACCCTGCGGAGGCAACGCGGCTGGCGGTGCGGTTGCGGGACCACCTGACGGTATTGGTCGACAACCTGCCGGACGTCTAGTGTTCTGCGCCGGAAATCTCAGGGCTAAGTCTGCGCCTGGTTGCTCGGGTCGGATGGGGTGATCTTGGTGAGGTAGTCGGCGAGGGACTTGAGAATCTCGTCGGCGGTCTTCGTCCAGGTAAAGGGTTTCGGGTCCTCGTTCCAGGTCTCGATCCAGGCCCGGATGTCGTCTTCCAGTGCTTTCACCGAGGTGTGGACTCCGCGGCGGATGAGCTTGTCGGTCAGCAGACCGAACCACCGCTCGACCTGGTTGATCCAGGAGGAGCCTGTGGGCGTGAAGTGGACATGGAAGCGGGGGTGCCTGGCCAGCCACGTCTTGATCTCAGAAGTGTTGTGGGTGGCGTAGTTGTCGCAGACCAGGTGCACGTCGAGCTCGTGGGGCACGGCTTTGTCTATGGTGACCAGGAACTTCTTGAACTCGATCGCGCGATGGCGGCGGTGGAGTTCGCTGATGACGGTTCCGTCCGCGACGTTGAACGCGGCGAAGAGGCTCGTGATGCCGTGCCGCAGGTAGTCGTGGGTGCGTCGTTCGGGCATGCCCGGCATCATCGGCAGCACCGGCTGTGAACGGTCCAGCGCCTGGATCTGGCTCTTCTCATCCACGCATAACACCACTGCCCGTTCCGGCGGGTTGTGATACAAGCCGACGACGTCGACGACCTTCGCCACGAACTGCGGGTCGGTGGACAGCTTGAAGGAATCCTGCAGATGCGGCTTGAGATCGAACCGCTTCCAGATCCGGCCGACCGTCGACTTCGACAGCCCCGTCCGAGCTGCCATCGAGGCCCGCGACCAGTGAGTATCCTTCCCCGGCGTGGACTCCAGCGTCGCCACGATCACGTCTTCGACCTGGTCAAGGAGAATCGAGGGCGGCCGGCCTGGACGGGGCTCATCGACCAGGCCTTCAAGGCGATGGGCGATGAAACGACTGCGCCAGCGGTCGACGGTCGAGGCATCGACACAGAGCTCGACCGCGGCCTGCCTGTTCGTCCCGCCCTCCGCACAACGCAGGACGATCCTCGCCCGCAGAGCCAGAAACTGGGCGGTCTTCGCACGCCGGGCCCACAGGACCAACTGGTTCCGTTCAGCCTCACTCAGAACCAGATCGGCCTTCGGCCTGCCGATTCGGGCGGCATCCTCGAGTCCGGCCATCCCCTCGGCGGCGAACTTCCCGCGCCACTTCCTCACCGTCGCTGCGGTCACACCGACCTTGACCGCCACCTGCGCGTTCGGCACCCCGCCTGCGCACGCCAGCACAATGCGCGCCCGCTCTGCGAACCGCGGCGCCACCGCCCCACTCGCCCAGCGGGACAACTCGGCGTGCTCCTCATTGGACAGGCGGACTTCGACGGCACGAGGACCTGGCGACATGACAACAGGCTACAGACTTAGCCCTGAGATTTCAGGCGCAGAACACTAGCTAGCAGCCGCACCCCAAGACGCCGATAGTGCGTCCTTATCGCCGCGTTGCGAGAGATCGAGCCGCTGGCCAACCTGGAAGAGATGGCGGGCGCATGCCCGCAAGAACACCCCTCATGCCGTGGCCGGAGGCTCGTCATGACTACTCCAGATCCTGAGGCACCGCAGCAGACACTCCTGCTGGATAACTGGGAGGGGTTCAAGGATCCGGCTGCCGGAATCCGATTGGGGCAACTTTGGCTCTCCAGAACCAAATGGCTGCACCGCCGCACGGATACCTACAGGTTTGTTGATGCTAAGACGGTTCACGCCACTACGAGTTTCCATGTAACTATCCCCCAAGATGCTTTGATCTTGAAGGGTGATCCAGGCCAGGACCAATCTGTCGTCCCCCTCATGGTGCTCGATAAATCGGAATTGCAATACGGGTTCCACGTCTGCGACGCGCAAGGGAAAGCACTACCGAGATTGCTCGACGATGAGTGCTATAGGTTGGAATTTCATTTCCTGGAGTTCCTAGCGAAGACCCTATGCGGCGGCCCGATCCCCGATCGCTTGACCGAAGAACTGCGAAACGTTACGAAATCCCACAACTTGAATGGAAGCATCCAGTACAACACGATGATATCCACAGAGTGGGGACTACCTAGAGCTCAAGCGCATAGCCTGTTTAGCGATACCGAAAATGCCCTATCGAAAACCTTCAGAATTTCCTTGAAAGTTCTCATAGGAAGCCATTTTCTATGCGTTCTGGTTCCTGGAGAACCAGGCAAGGAGTGCATGATCGAGGTATCGAATGATGCCCCTTACAAGGTAGAACGCAAATGGTCGACAGCATGGATGCCGCTCCTGGGGTGGGTCGACTGGCCTTTTAAGACCAATGCTCCCGTGGGCGACCCCCGGAGCTATCACTGCGAAGTATGGGTACCTGCTGGCGTGGAGATAAACCCGAGCTCCGTCGGCCTGGTGCCTACGCCTCCTGAGCCTCGTAGTGGCCGCCTCGGCCGATGCTGCTATCACTTGGCAGCTCACAACTTCACTTCAGGAAGAGACTACGAATTGCGCTTGAAGCTCCGGGGGGAACTCCTCGGCTGGCTCTTTGCGACACTCGTAACATGCTTGACAGTACTGGCTCTATTGTGGATAGGAAACTCCCTGGCCGCCGAGCTCGTTAAAGCCAAAACCAGCAAACCCGGAAAAACAGGCTCCGCGGTTCCGGCTCTCAACTTGACGGTACTACTCACTACGATATTCCTAGCCGTTGGGGCTGCCGCCATAACCATATTGGCGAAGTCTTCTACAAGATCTCACGCACTAGAAGATAAAATGCTTGCCGGCGTGCGGGCATTCGCATGGTGCATCCCTCTGGTATGTTTCGTGGCTTCGCTTATCCTTTTCTCCGCTGGCACCAGGGCATGCATGGCACTCGGATTCCACTTGCTCCTCATATTTCAGTGGGCTCTCTTTGGACTGATCGCGTTTCCCTACATAGTCCGCGCCTGGCACAGTCTGAAGTCTCGCGGCAACCCTCCGTGACGACTTTTGGGAATCCCGGGTTCTTCCATCGAGATGGACGTACGTGGGATAGTGAGATTAAGAGGAGGAGGTGTGCTATGTCGCGCCCTACCAGCGCAGAAGGCAGTGTCATCTGGGTGCGCACCTTGGACGGCCGTCAAGTCTGGCCGGACGACGAGGGTCTGAGCGATGAGGCACGCTCTCGCGTTATCGAGCTGCTACGGAAGGCAAGCACGCCTCCCTCCGCCAGCCCTCCACCAGTGCGCCCGGACGCTGAAAGCCCCCGGCGTAGGCCCTGGCGTAAGGGTTAATGCTGCGGTCAGGGGCTCGTGAGCCTGCTGCATGGAGGTGGATGCCCATACCCGCGCCTCGGTGCCTCCCGCCAGGCCCCACCCAATCAAGTTCGATTTCCTTCGAACGATCTGTACCGCATGCGGGACTCGTGCGGGACGCTGCCCCGAGGGCCGATAGGCCCCCGGTGGTCCCGGCACGTCAGATGTCCACTTGTACAGCTTGCACACGCACTCCTCCCCCAGGTCGGCGTACGGCACCCCGTGACGGACCACCCCGCCCGCCGACCGCTACGCGGCGGCGCCCCGCAGGCCAGCCGGCCAGGCCAACGTCACCCGCAGACCGCCCGCCCCTGACCGGAACCGGTCGACCACGCGGACCTCGCCCGGCACCGCCAACGGCCGGCCCCGTACCCGGCGCGGTCAGCCGGCGCACTGATGCCCCGAACTCCCCGGCCGTCACCTCGGCCAGCGCGTCGGCGTCGGTGGCCCAGCCGGACGAGCAGTCCTCGCCGGCCGCGTCGTCGGCCAGGGCCAGCCACGGGTCATCGAGGCGGAACCGGTGCGTGGCACCCCGGGCCCGGCCAGTACCAGCGAGGCTACCGTCGGCCCCGTGGGTACTTCGATCTTGTCGTGGGCGAGGAGCCAGACGACGACCGCGCGGCGCTCGAACTGCGGGTGCACGTCCGTGCCGGCCACCGGGTCGGGGAAATCGGGGTGCCGACGGCGCCAGTTCACGACCGCAGCCCGGCCCACCCTGGCGATCCGCGCCACCTCCGCCAAGAACACCCGGTCACCGCCGGGGGCAACTGGGCGGAGGCCGGCGAGCGGGGAGCGGCGGCCAGCCGTGACGGTGCGCACGGCCCGCCAGTCCACGGAAGGGCGGACCACCTCCAGCAGCGCGATCTCCTGGGCGTCGTACATAGGGGGACCGTGGTCACCCCGCCGTGGTGCTGTAGTCGACGTCCACGGAGGCAACCGGAGACAGCCACCCAAGCCGGCCGGCGATCAGGTCTAAATCCGAACGGCGAACGCCGAGGCGCACCGCGGCCTGGTCCGGGCCGAGGGGCACGTGCCGGTCGAGCAGGGCGGGCAGGTCCCGGCGGCGGGCGAGCGCGGCCACCTGGTCCGGGTGGACGTCGGGGAACTGCGTGTCCCCGCCGAGGTAGACCAGAAGACCGGCCTTAACGAGGTGGCCGACCGCCGCCGCGGTCACCCTCGGCCGGAGAATCGGGAGCGGCACCCCAAGGGCCTCCGTCAGCCGGTCCGCCGCCCACCCCGCCCCCACCGGGCCCCGCAGGGCCGCGCGGACCGCTTCCGGGTCGGCGGCCTCCACCACCGCCCGCGACCACAACCCGCGGCCGGCGTCCGCCGGCGGGACCAGGCCCGAGCCGGCCGCCCACCGCCAGGCCGCCAACGGCACCCGCAGCCGGCGCGCAGCCTGGTTCTCGTCGTACTGCTCCCGTACCGAACGCGCCATGAACCGCACTCCGATCACACATCGGCGGCCCGACGATCGGGCCGCGCCGGAAACATGCCGAAAGATCCCGTTTGATATCAATAGCCCTGATTCTGGGGCGAGTTGGGAGCACACCGCACAAGCCGCCTACGCGTACGCGAGGGCCGGATTCACCCCTGCGGGGGACACGAAGCAGGGCCGGCACCGACTGGCACCGACCCCCAAGAGGCCCGTTCGCCGACGCGCGCCGGGCCGGTCAGCCAGCCGCCGCAGCCGACCCCTGACCGAAAGCCGGGACATCGCCAGCGGTCACGTCCAGACGGATTCGCTGGAACCTCAGCGGGGGCCGGAAAACTCCCAGGTCAACCGCCCGGTCCCCGCTGACCTCCGCCACCAAGTCCGGGCGGACGAGCACCACGTCCAGGACGTCACGGCTCCCCCACGTCGCGGCGAACGTGACGCCCTCCCAGGGATGTCCGGGGTCGACACCGAGCCGCTCAGGTTTGCGCCCTCCCGTCAAGACACGTTCTTCAGGGGCATGACGCTCGCTACCACCAACGCGCCTACTTGAAGTGTGGTCACGCCGCAAAGACAGCGAGACCAGCCAGGAGAACGGCGGCCCTCCAGTGGCCCCGTATCAACCAGCCGCCGGTCGCTCGGGCGCAGCTTGCCCGGCCGATTTCCGGCGGCCTCTATCCGCTATCCGCAAGGAGCACTCATGTCGTATGACCGCCCCAGCCCGACCGCCGCTCAGTCAAAGCGCCGGATCTCGCGCTCCATGATGGTCTTCGCCTCAGCCGCTTTCATCACCGGAGGCATCGCGCTGCCGGCCACTGCGGCGATCGCGCCCCAGACCCAGACCTCTGTCACGAGTCTCCCGTCCGACGGCAGTAACCCCCACCGGCAGCCCGGTGGCGGAGCCTACGGGCCGGACACGTGCATGCCCGGCTACGTCTGGCGTGACAGTTTCGATGGCGACACCCTGTGCGTCACGCCGGCGGCACGACAGAAGGTTCACGACCAGAATCCCCACCGGCAGCCCGGTGGCGGAGCCTACGGGCCGAGCACGTGCAAGCCCGGCTACGTCTGGCGTGAGAAGTTCAAGGGCGACACCCTGTGCGTCACACCGGCAGAACGACAGCAGGCCAAGAACCATGGCAGGGTGATCGACTACGGCACGAACCTCGTTCCCGTGGACGAATAGTTCCCGACGCTTCGACGGTGAAGCCCAGGTCAGGCATAAAGATCAACTGCGCAAGCGGCAACTGGTGGTCCGCGGCGTGCAAGATACTGACTTCGGCTTTTCAAGGTGAGGCTGGTGCGTCGAGGGTGAGGCCGGTGCCAGCTATGAAGCCGTCGAGGGTGTGGGGCCGGTATTGAAGGCGTTTGAGCCGGTTGCGGACGAGTGCTTCGAGGTGGTCGAGTGCCATGACGGCGAGGTTGGCGAGGCTGCGTTTGACGTGTGCCCAGACGCCCTCGACCGGGTTCAGGTCGGGTGAGTAGGCGGGCAGCAGGAAGACCGTCAGCCACTCACGCTCTGCCACAAATTCCTGCATCCTGCGGGAGACGTGGGTGTTGAGCCGGTCCCAGACCAGCACGATCGGCGCCCTGACCAGCTGATGGACTCCGTCGAGCAGAGCGATGAAGTCCCGCTCGCCCATGCTGCGACGTGTTCCTTTGCCGGCGGGGTGGGTCCGCAGGCGGTGACACAGCCGAGTCCGGGAGCCGGGCCGCATCGCGATCAGGCCGGCCACCGACAGCCGTCCCGAGCGGCGACCGCTGACCGTCACGACCGGCGTGATGCCGCGCCGGCCCCAGGTCCGTCCCCGGGGCGGCCGTCGGGTGAAGCCGGCTTCGTCCTCGAAGCAGACGTAGCCCCCGCAGGCCGCCCGGGCCCTTTTACCTCCGCCCAGGTCGCCTCCCGCCACGTGCTCACGGCCTGCTCGTCGCGTTCGGCGACCCGCCGCGCGGGCACCTGTGGGGAGAACCCGAGCCGGTGCATCAACCGGGTGGCACCCGAGACGCTGTAGGAGATGTGGAACTTCCTGACGATCAGCGTGACCACCCTCGAGGCGGTCCACACCTGGTCCTCGACCGAGCCGTGCGCGGCCGGCCCCTCCTCCAGATACACGGCCAGCTTCTCCAGACACCGCGGGGACAGGCGGCACCGTGACCCGCTCGGACCGCGGGAGGCCAGAGCCTGAACACCGCCGTCCCGCCACAACTGGTGCCACTGATAAGCCGACTTCACGCTCACCCGCAGCCGCCGTGCGACTTCCGACGGCTTGACCTTCTGCTCGAACAGTTCAGCCGCCTGCATCCGTACCGTCTCGCGCCGCTGACGTCCTGTCGGAGTCAGCCCGCCCCCATCCGCATATCTCACACACCACGAATACAGTCACCCACCCACACCCATCAGGAACATCGCAACGATTCACCCCAACGAGCTCAAGTCAGTAAAAGGCCGGCGTCATGGACGCCGGCCCCTTGTGGCAAGCCACGCGCCAACGCCGCTCGCCTTGAAAGCTTCGTGAATGTCGTAGCCCGGCGCCGACTCCGCAGCCTGCGCCATCATCGGCTCCACCGGCGGCCTCAACATCACCCACGAAACCGTCCTCCCCCTTCCAGGGTCACCCCGGCCCCGCGCACAGGTCCGGCCTGATGGAGATCTCCCCATAGGGCCGAAACACCAGGTAGACACGGGGGCCAGCACTAGGCCAGAAAACCGAATAGGAGGATCCCCCTCCGAGGAGCAGCGCCATGACCTCCCCCGCCCCGGCCTCCGCGTCCAGACCACAGCCTGTCACCTGGGCCCCCTCACAGACCGGCCCCTGCACCCGGTGCCACCAGCCTTGCTGCCGGTACGGAGTCGGCGGGAACCCCCTTTCTCTTGGGGTGGATCGGCTGTGGTGTGACGTGGTGTGAGGTGGATTCGTTGAGCTCCTGGGACTCGTTCTCGGGGGGTGTGGCTCTGCGGCGGGTTGTTGCACGACTCGAAGCAGGAGTTGCGGATGCGGGCGTTTCCCGTGGTGATGCCGTCCGGGCAGAGGTACTGGACGGTCCTTGATGACGACCTGGAGGTCGTCGCCGTAGCCGATCACTGGTTGCGGAACCTTCGGTTCGGGCGGGACCGGGCCGAGCTGACGACGAAGTCGTACGCCGGTGGGGTCGCCCTGTACCTGAGGTGGTGCAGGTCGACGGGCCGGCAGTGGCCCGAGGCGGGCCGGGATCTGGGCCTGTTCATGGTCTGGCTGAAGTACACCCCGGCCGCCGGGGACGGAGCGGTGCCGGTGGTGCGGCCAGGCCCGGGGGCGGCGCCGGTGCGGGGTGAGCGGCGGATCAATCGGGTGCTGGTCGCGGTGCGGGGGCTGCTGGCGTACGCGGTCACTGCTGGTGAGGCACCGCGTGGGGTGCTGGGGCAGATCTACGAGCTCGCCGACAGCCGGGATCTGCCGGCGGAGGCCACGGGCGAGGACGGGGGCCTGTTCTACCGGCTGCGGCCGGTTCACCGCCTGCGGGAGCCGGTCGTCGAGGTGGACCGGGCGGCCGACGTCGAGCTGGTGGCGATGTTCGTCGCGTGCCGCAGCGCGCGGGACCGCCTGGTCGTGCTGCTGCTCGGGCGGGTGGGGCTGCGGCGTGGGCAGGCCGCGGGGCTGCGGCGCAGCGATGTGCATCTGCTGCCGGACTCGCGGGGGCTGGGCTGCGAGTACCCGGGGGCGCATGTGCATGTGCGGCGGCGGGAGAACTCCAACGGCGCCTGGTCGAAGTCGCGGCATTCGTGGGTGGCGCCGCTGGACTTCCTGACGGTGTCCGCGTTCGACCTCTACTACGAGGAGCGGCACCGTCTGCAGGGGGACGGTGGCAGTGACTTGCTGCTGGTGAACCTGTTCCGTGCTCCGCTGGGGGCGCCGATGTCGCCGGAGGCGATCGGGGAACTGTTCGAGCGGCTCGGGGAGCGGGCGGGACTGGGCCGGCGGGTGGGCCCGCACATGGCGCGAAGGGCGTTCGGGTCGAACGTCGCGGACGCGGGCGGTACGCCGGACGAGGTGCAGGCGCTGCTGGGGCAGCGGAGCCCGTACATGAGGTTCCCCCGAGATGCGGGAAGTGGTGACAGAGGGTCAGATGGGTCTCATGAGAGGAGTCCAGACGATGCCTGCACCGAGGAAATACCCGCGGGAGTTGCGTGAGCGCGCGGTCCGGATGTACCGGACCACCGAGCCGAAGCCGGTGATCCGCCGGATGGCCGAGGAACTCGGCGTGCATCACGAGGCTCTGCGGAACTGGATCCGGCAGGCCGAGGCCGACGCCGGCGAACGGGGAGACCTGCTCACGACCGCCGAGCGTGAGGAACTGGCGGCCCTGCGGAAGGAGAACGTACAGCTCAAGCGGGCGAACGAGGTTCTGCGGACGGCGTCGGCTTTTTTCGCGGCCCAGCTCGACCCGACCCGGCCCAGGTGACAGGACTCCTCGACGAGCACCCGCACCTGGGGGTCGAGCCCGTACTCCGGGAACTCCAGATCCCCTCCTCCACCTACTACCGGTGGCGCCAGGCCGAGACCGAGCCGTGCGAGCGACGCCGTTGGGACGCCGAGCTGACCAGCAGGATCCGTCAGGTCCACGACGAGTCCGGCGGGATCTACGGCTCACCGCGTGTGCACGCCGTCCTCAAGCACGAAGGCACCCGAGTCGGCCGCAAGCGCGTCGAACGTCTCATGCGCCAGGCCGGCCTGGCCGGGATCAGTCCCCGCCGGGGCAAGGGCTTCACCCGACGCGACCCGGACGCCGAGCTCGCTCCTGACCTGGTCGAGCGCGACTTCACCGCGACCGGGCCGAACCGGCTGTGGGTCACCGACCTGACCATGATCACGACGTTGGAGGGCCCGCTGTGGCTCTCCGCGATCCGCGACGCGTTCTCCCGCCGGGTCGTGGCCTGGGAAACCTCTGCCCGCGCGGACGCGGACCTGGTCCTGACCACCCTCGAGTACGCCCTGGCCAGCCGCGAGCCCATCGCTGGCGAGCTCATTCACCATGCGGACCACGGCTGCCAATACACGTCCGTGAAGCTCACAACACGCCTGGTCAGGGCAGGGATCCAGGCATCCATGGGATCGGTCGGCGACTCGTTCGACAACGCCCTCGCAGAGAACCTGTGGATGCTCATCAAGACCGAATGCGTCCGCGGCCGCGTCTTCGCCACACGTGCCGAGGCAAACCTCGCGCTCTTCCAGTATCTCGACGGCTTCTACAACCCCCGCCGCATCCAGAAACGACTCGGCTACCTCAGCCCGATCGAGTACGAGGAAAAGCACTACGCCAACCAGGCAACGACCGAACAAGTGAACCTGAAACCACGTCAACCCGCCCTGACCAGCTAGTCAGCACCTCCCGCACAGCGGGGGAACCTCACTCAGCGGCAGCACGTGCGCGTTGTCGCGGCAACGGTGCCCTCCCTCGCGTGCGCCGCCAACCGCAGATTCGTTCGACCGACTCCTCGCAAGGCTCTACGGCGCATGCTGCTGCTTCCCGGCCGGGGCCGGCAGCGTCGCAGGCCCGAGGTAGGCAAGAAGGCCCGGGATGCCAGGCAGGGCGGGGAGGGGTGGGGCCGCCAGGCCCGGGCGTAGGGAGGTGGGTGCGCGTCGCCTCGTACGAGGACAGCCACAGGCCGGCTGCGCGCAGTGACCCCCATCTCGGCCGGGGTGATGCTGCCGTCGTGGCCACCGGTCTGGCGGGACGCGCAGCCGGAGCGGAACGCGACTCGGACGGCTTCCTCCCCGCTGACGACACATGGGGGGCGAAGCCCTTGGCGGCGGAGTGCCGCGGCCACCCGCCCGAACGCCATCTGGCTCGACCGGCTGCGGGAGACCGCTGCTTCGAGGATTAGATATTGGACGGTCAGGTGAGCGGTCAGCGCCAGCACCAAGGCGGTGACGACGACCGCGCGTGGCCGCGCGGCACCAGCCAGCCACATCAGGCTCAGCGCCGCCGGGAGCGAGAGCAGCGAGTAGGCAGGCAGCAAGAAGCGGGGTGCCGCGTAACCGACCAGGAGCAGGTACGGCACCGCCAGGGACAGTCCGACCACCGTCGGCACAAGGATGAGGGCCGTCTTGCGCGCGCGAGCCGCAGCCACGACGCCGCCTGCAGTGAGCAGCGGCAGAACGAACCACCATGCAGCGGAGAGCGGTTCCCGCAACGGCACATTGCAGGGGCGGCACAGGGTCCGCCCCTGCAGCGCCCGCACATGGTCGTCGAATGCAAGGTGCCATCCGAAATGCCCCTGGATATCGCCCGCACGTCTGAGCCGGGCGGGGAGACCGCCGTAGCGGAGGTACGCCTCGATGACCCATTCAGCGCTGCCGAGGACCGCTCCCGCAACCAGCACGAGCAGCACGGCCGGACGCCGCCACGCCCGAACGGACAACGCGGCACCAAAGAGCGGCAAGAGGAGCCAGAACGCGTCACCCGGCCGCATGAGCGCGGTGAAGGCCACAGCTGCGCCGAGACCGGCCAGCGCCGCACGGTCCGAACGGTCCTGCGCCGCTCTCAGGAAACAGCCAACCGCGATCAGCGCCCCGTACGCGACCCACAGGTTGGGCATGGCCTGCGAGCCGTAGAGCATGGTGATCCACAGGCCAGCGAAGAGCGCACCCGCGAGAGCGGCGACACGGGGAGAGAGGAGCCGACGCCATACGCACATCGACAGCAGGAGACCGGCGCCCGAGAGAACGGCAAGATAGGCGCGGAGCGCCTCCAGCGAATCCGTCAACCCCACTACGGGAGCGACAAGAAAGGAGATGCCACGGGCCCGCGGGGCGCTGAAGAACGCGGCGGGGGCATGCGGGCTGACCTGGCTGACATAGACCGCCTCGTCCCATCCCAGACCCGCCCCCGGCACGACGAGCAACAGCTGGGCAACGGTGTACGCCGCCGCGATGCCAGCGGGCCATTGGACATCGCGAACCATCGCCCGGTATCTGCGGGAGCGGGGCTGCGGTGCCCTCGGGTTGCCCGCTCTGGCTGATGTCTGCGTCACGGCTGGACCCCACTGGTCTGTCGGGAATCGGACCTGGCGTTTGACCACCACGGTGCCGCCGGACAGCAGTCCCCGCCTTCCGCGGTACGGCACTCGGACCAGTGCCTGCAGCCGTCGGCTTGTCGCACGACTGCCCTGGCTGTCACCACATGGGACCGGACCCCTCGTCCCTCTCGCCCACACCAGCCGTGTGCTGCGCACCCGGATGGCCGCCATGCTCGCCTGGCCGGCTACATCCACCACGGCCTGCGCATGACGTCGCGCATCTACCGTGCACGACGTCATTCCTGAGCCAGCTGCCTCCGCCGTGTCGGGTGCCGTGCGTTTCGTAACCTTGATACTGATAGTCCTGTGAGCATGAGCGCGCACCGCCGTCTTAGAAAAATCCTGACTGGTGTAGCGGCCGCCGCAACCGCGGCCGTAGTCCTTGGCGCCTGTGGCTCGGCGCGGCCCGCTTCGGCCCCTGGCGCCAAGACTCCTCCGGCTTCTTCTCGCGTTTCACGGCCGGCCCCGAGCGCGACACCCTTGCCGATTACTCAGAAGCCACACCCGGTCGACTGCCAAAAGACTCAGTGCGTCGCTCTGACCTTCGACGCAGGACCCGGCCCCGACACGACCCGACTGCTGGACATCCTCAAGGCCAAAGGGGTCAACGCGACGTTCTTCCTACTGGGCAAGAATGTGACCCGCCGTCCGGACCTGGTGCGGAGAGAGGCGTCTGAGGGGCACGAGTTGGCCAACCACACCTGGACGCACCGGCTCCTGACCAAGGCATCGGCGGAGGAGACCCGCCACGAGCTCATGCTCCTCCAGGAACGCGTCAAGGAGCTCACCGGCCGGACTCCCACCCTGATGCGTCCACCACGGGGACTGACGAACCCAAGTGTCGCCGAGGTCTGCCGCTCCCTGGGTCTCGCGCAGATCCTGTGGTCCGTCACAGCCAAGGATTACCGCGACCACGATCCCGAGGTCATCACGAGCCGTGTCCTGCAAGGGGCCCAGCGCAACGGGATCATCCTCTTGCACGACGTGTACCCAGGCACTGTTCCCGCCGTGCCCGGGATCATCGACGGTCTGAGGCGGCGCGGCCTCACCCCCGTGACCGTCTCCCAGCTCTTCGCCCCCCACCGACCCGAACCGGGCCAGGCATACTGGAGCGCACCCTCCGCCTGACTTTGGTCCACGAGCAGATCGGTATGGACCGCGGCCAGTGAGGCTGTAGTGGCCGAGCCAGCCAGCTGAGGCACTCGGCGCATAGCCGGTGGCCGGGCTGCGACTTCTGGCCGATGCTGTTGTCATGCATCGAGCGACCTCCCGCACCGTCAGGGCACGGCGGCTGTCGTCCCTCCGGCGGCGGACCCCGGCCGGCGCAACGCCACGGCAGGCGCGTTCCCTCGGCCACGACGTGGCGCCCTGGGCGGCAGCCCTGTCGGCTGTCGCGGCGGCAATCGGTCTGTTCTTCAGCGCCACGGTGGCATCGTCGAGCGTGGACGCTACGCGTAAGCAATTGGAGCGGGACCGGCGGCAGCAGGCCGGACGGGTCAGTTACTGGACCGAGGACGCCAGCGGTATGAGCGAGACGGTGATCGTCGCGAATCGCTCGCTGGACCCGGTCACCCGAGTCGACCTCTGGTTCTATGCGCCGGACGCGGGTGTCGATAAGTACGAATGGGTTTTCATGGGTTTCGATGCCATCCCGCCCTGCACCCGGCTGATCTTCTCCCCTCGTGCCATCGACGACTTCCTGAAGGGCTACGGCATTGCGCAGGGCGGGGCACCGATTCGCGCTGTCCAGTTCTTCGATAGCGACGGGCAGCAGTGGTTGCGCGACCCGGACGGGCTTCGGGCGGCCGAAAACGAGAGGAAGGATGGCGAGGACGTCGGCGTCGCGCCGGCCCGGCAAGAACCAGCCGAGCACTGCGACAAGTGAGGATCGGCCGACGTCCCTTGAAGAGAACCCACACTGGGCCCGGACCGCTGCCGTCAGCGAGGAGCACTCCCCCCGAGCCTGCGTGTGCGGTCGGCGAACAGCGCCCGGCGCCCTCGAACTTCTACTCCAGGGCCAGGCCGCCCGCCAGGACGCCGGGACTGGGGACGGACTCGGCGGCCTGGGCGAGCATCGGCTCAAAGGGAGGGGCCAGGACCCCCGGGGTTGGCCTCCTTCACCGCCGCTCCGGGCCTGGCCCCCAGCGTCACCCGCCGGGCGCGGTCCGGCGCGCCCGATGCGGCCAGAAGGCCCCGCGACGTCAAGCTGCGGGGTGAGCCGGCTTCTGCTGTGACTCTAGGAGCCGGGCGCGGCACTCCTGGCAGAGCGGGTTCTCTGGGGGAGACGGTGTGGCGCGAGGCAGAGGAAAGTCGGTTTGTACAGCTCAGCGGGCGGACCACCAACGCTAGTCGCTGCAACAGGTGCGGTGCCATCGCCGGTTCGGGTGACTCGAAGAACGGTGGGGTGGGGTGCGGGGCGGGCACGACAGCGTGGGGCCGCGACCGGACCCTCGTCCCGGTCGCGGCTCCGCCGCTTCGAGGAGCCGTCGGTGGCTACCGCGGCACCGATGCTGAGGGCGGCCGGGCACCCGCGAACGCATCGGCCGCCACAACGGCCTGTGGCGCGACGTCGTGCTGCTGGAGCGGCGCAGCACCCTGGTGGTGTGAACCGATCCGGGAATTCCGGTTCCCGGCCGGTGGGCTCCGGGTGCAGGATTCGGCCATGGCCATTTCCATTGCAGATATCGCCTGGGCTCGCGCGGAGCTGGCCCGGTTCCTGGAGCTGACCACGCTGTACCACCCGCCGGACCCTCCGGGGGTCACCTTCATCACCTCGCGTATGTCCAACCGGGGGGATCAGAAGGACATCCTGGCCAGCGCTCAGGTGGTCGAGCAGATCCTGGACCGGGTGCTTCCCGGCTGGCGCACGGAGATACCGGACAGCCGCGTCAACCGCTGGTGTCGACACCGGGAGGCCGCCCAGCGAGCTGAGGCCGTGCTGGAGCGCGACGGCGAGGTACGTGCGCGGCTGGGGGACGATGCCCCAGACCTGAACGCCTCGGCGATGCACCCCTGGGCGTGGGAGGGTGCGCGGCCGCTGTGGCAGAGCGGGCACTTCCGCGAGGCCGTCACGGCCGCCGCCCGAAAGGTCAACGCTGAGACGCAGAACAAGGTCGGCCGCAAGGACGTGAGCGAGACCAGGCTGTTCCAGCAGGCCTTTTCCCAGGACGATCCCAAACCCGGGCAGCCCCGCCTGCGCCTGATGGACAACGACGGAAGCGACACCTTCCGCAGTGTCCACCGCGGTGCTGCGGCCTTCACGGAGGGCTTCTTCGCCGGGATCCGCAACCCCAACAGCCACGATGACGGACTCCCCGAACTTCCCCAACATGAGGCGCTGGAGCAGTTGGCCGCGCTCAGCGTCCTGGCCCTCTGGGTCGATACCGCGGCCCTGGTCACCGCCTGACGCCCGAAAGCTCTTGGCTGTTCAGGCAAGCAGTCGCGGATCTGTGACTGCGGAAAGGCCCCTGCGGGTTCGGCTGGGCGGTCCGAGTAGGGTGCGGTCAAAAGCGGGGGTGGAAGATCTTGCTGCGGGGTCCGATCGTTCTGGCTCTCGCCTGGGCCTACCACCGGCGGCGCCCGCCCTGCCTGACGCAGGGCGGGCGCCGGGTTCAGACGTAGGTCCTGCGCCACTGGTCGGCCGAGACTCAATG
The DNA here is from genome assembly GCF_035984415.1 of Streptomyces sp. NBC_01296. Lineage (NCBI taxonomy): Bacteria > Bacillati > Actinomycetota > Actinomycetes > Kitasatosporales > Streptomycetaceae > Streptomyces > Streptomyces sp. NBC_01296. The sequence continues at coordinate 53,610 of NZ_CP130720.1, forward strand.
GCGTTCGTCGTGCAGACGATCCGCCGTATCTCGGCAGCATCGGCTCGACCGGTGGTCTGAGCACCATCCCGGGGCCTCCCTCACGGCTTGTCCCTCTTCCAGGGTCGGCCGGGCCGGCTCCACACGGCCCGGCGGGACGGGCGTGGATCATCCATCCGAGGGGCCCGGCAGGGCCGTCAGGGCCAGTGCCGGGGTCGGCTGCGGCACGGTAGCGGCATGCGCCGCTGGTCCCTGCCCCTGGCCCTCGCCGCGCTGCTCGCGGCCTCCGGATGCATCACCGTCCACCCCGCCCACCAGGGTCTCCTCCGCTACGGTCCAGAAAAGTGCACGCGGGCCCGCCGCACAGGATTCCCATACCTGAGACGTCAGGTATGGGTGGCGATCTGTACGTCACACGTGCCATGGTGAGCCCATTGTCTATTCCACCCCCGGTCGGAATAGACAATGCGGTTCCGCCCCCTCCCAGAACTGCAGTGGGACGTTTTCCGGCAAAAACGGAAGACGCCCGCCGCTGGCAGCGACGGGCGTAACCCCCAGGTCAGGGGGTCACCCTCATGACGACAACATGAGGGTGACCCCCTTTGCAATGAGGGCCGCCGTGTAGTAGCAGAACATCACCGGATACGCCCAGTCGTGGGCGAATCTGCGCGCTCTCCACCACCACGGCACCTCTGGCGGACCGCTCTCCCGGCTGTGACATCCCATGGACATCACGCCTCCTTCGACTGCCTGGAGGGACCAGGCGCCCCGGGTGTCCGGTTCTCCGGGCCCGCGCGGAACCCGAAGCATTCCACCCCGGAAGGAACGGGAGCGAAGCCGCCATGACGTAGTCCACCACAGATCCGGAGGGCCCAACGCCCGTATAGGCGCGGCCAGATACGTGGGCACAGCAACGGCATAACGCTGCGAGGTCGCACCACCGCCAAAGCCCTGACATGGGCGCGTCACCGAACGCATCCAGTCCGCTTCCGAATCGGACGAGTTGACATCCCTAAACATGGACTCACCGAAAATCTTGGTCCGGGGTCGACGGCAACCCAGAGCTTTAGGGTGTGATCAGCAACACACCCGACGCACCCCTGCCGCGACGGCCCAGCCGTCGAGGTCGGCCGCCCGCAGCCGCCCTCCAGCGCCCCGCTTCCCGAGACGAGGGCGCCGCCGAGCAGCCGGCGCGGGCGCTGCCCAGATGCAGGCCAACGCCCGGAATCAACGCGAAGACAGCAGGATGCCCGGTCACGAGATCTGTGGCTGAGCAGCGTAGTTGGCCCGTCCGGCCAACTACGCCGCTCACGGTCCGGGACGAATGGTGCAGGGCGCGGCCTGGTTCGGATGCCGAGGCGGCCGACGATGCCCGGCAGGTCAGGGTGCCGCGGGGTCCGGGCAGGCGGTGAGGAGTATCCGGGCGCGGTTTCGGAGGGCTTCGTCCTGGCGGATGACGCGATCTTCGACTCCCGAGCGGACCACCCGGGCGTCGCCGACGGCGAGAGCGGCAAGTCGGCGCGCGTGGTCGCCGGTCAATGCCTCGGGGCCGAGTGCTTCCAGGGCGTCGCAGGCACCCGTCGGATCGGCGTCCGATTCGGCCGACCGCAAGGCGGCCTCGGCGAGCGCGGTGCGGTCCAGCGAGGCGGGTTCGGCCACGGCCGTGAGGGCCAGCACCGCGGCCGGCGCCTGTGCCGGGTCGTCAAGGGCGGCTTCCAGGCGGGCGGCGAGCGGCCGTCCCGCGGAGCCGAGAAGGACCGTCGTGCGGGCGGCCCGCACCACCGACCACCGGGACCAGGGGTTCTGTTCGGCGCGCGCGAAGACCGAGTCCAGAACGGCAACCACCCCTTCCGCGTCCCCCGTGACGCGCCACAGAGCCTCAGCGAGGGCCGTGTCCGTATCCAGCGCAGGCGTGGTGTTGCCGTCCGTGCCGCTGAGCGCCTCGCGCAGGGCAGGCGCAAGCGCCGCTCCCCGGGGACCGAGCGCACCGGCCATCTTGGCGGCCTCCCTGAGCTGGCTGGCACCACGCCGGAGGTCGTGTTCGAGGCAGTGCAGCAGGGGCGCGATCTCGCCGTCGAGGTCGTGCAGGGCCTTCGCCGCGGGGAGGACTGCCTGCTCGGCCGCCACCGCCCGCAACGACGTGACGGCCCGGGCGCGGTCCGTCGGGGCGCAGTCGGCGGCGACGGAAGCGATGGCTCGGGCGGCCTGGCCGGGAAAGTGCGGGAGCGCCGCGCACAGCTCGGGCAACGCCGGCGCTGCCTCGGCGCCCCACCCCGCCAGCAGGTTCGTCAGCTGCCAGGGTTCGTTGCCGCTCAGGGCCTCGGGCTGGGCAAGGCGGTCGCGGACCGCGTCGAGGAGTTCGCCGTTGTACGGGAAGGCGGAGTCCTCCGGGCTGCGGAACCCGGCGGCGGCGTCGAGGGCCCGCGGGCGCCGCCCGAGGCCGGCGGCCAGGAGCGGGGCCGACTGCGCGGGCGCAACCTGTACGAGTGCGGCCAGGGCCCGGTCCGCATGGTCGTCGTCGTGGTCCGGGTTCCGTCCGGCGAGGGGGGCGAGGATGTCCGCGGCCGGTGCGGCGACGCTGCCCAGCCGGCCCAGGAGGGACGACGTGGCTACCACCGACTCCTCGTCGACGGCCGCCGCTCGCAGGTTCCATACCAGTCGCCGCGGGGCACTGCGGGAGAGCATGCAGGCGCGGTCGGCCGCCCAGAGGCCTTCGGCCCGCACCTCGGCCCGACCGTCGTGCAGGGCTGCGTCGATCAGTGCGAACGCCACCTTGCGCTCCTTGCGGCGGCCCCGGCCCAGGAGTGCCTCGATGACGGCGGCCAGCGGCTCGCCGCGTTTGAGGTCGAGATCGGAGCGCAGGGGGTCGGCGGGTAGAAGGGACAGCATCGTCGTGTGCATGGGTTCGGTCCACGGAGCGCCTGCGTCGAGGGAGGCGAAGACGGCGGCCATGCGCACCTCGGCTGGCTGGGACGGGTCCAGGACGGCGGCGGCAGCCGCCGCTCCGCCCTGCGGGTCGAGCCGTGCGATCCCGGCCAGAACCTCGGCGCGCGCGGCGGGTTCGGGTTCCTCGTCCAAGCGCGCGCGGAGGGCGGGGAGCGCAATCGCGGTCGCGCGGGTGTGGGACACCGCCCAGGCCGCGGTCCGGCGGACCTCCGGCTCCGGGGAGGCCAACAGGGGCAGTAGCAACGGGAGCCGGTCCGCCACGGCCGCCCGGACCGCGCCCGGTGCCACGCCGTACTCGTCCTCGCTCTCCGCCATGCCGCCGAGCAGCGCCAGGACGTCTGCCGTGCGGTGGCCGGCCGCCGCGATCCCGGCCAGGAACGGCACCGCCTCCGCGCTGGCGGCGTAGACCGTCCCCTGGTGCAGAACGCTCCCGTACAGCTCGGACAACGCCTCATCCGCCGCATCCGCGTCGGCGCCGGTCAGAGCCCGCAGCAGATCGGGAATGTCCTCCGCGCTGCCATACGCATGGGAGAGGGAAGACCAGTGGCGGATATCCAGGCCGTCGAGCAGGTGTACGAGATCCATGCGGAGCATCGTGCCAGCCACCTCTGACATGACCGGGCCACCTACGCCGCTCACCCGGGCCAACTGAACCGCTCAGTCACACGTGTGCCTGAGCGGTTCAGTTGGCACCATCCGCCAGTTGGAGCGCTCAGCCTCGAGTCGCCCTGACCGGCCACGAAAAGGGCTTCACGGTCTACTCCTCGTCCGGGCATGATTCCCACCGTGCATAAGGACAGGGACCATCGCGGGCAGGGACGGTACACGCTGACGGACACAGGGGACGGCCATGTCTGGGGCACCTGCGCCGAGGCCGAGGGACTATTCAGGGAGCCGCGGCGCGGGACGTACGAACTGTTCGGCTGGGTCCCCGACGGAGCCGAGGTACGAGGCTGGGTCGGCAGCCGAGTGTGGCTGGTGCCGGAAGACAGGACGCTTGACGCCTGGCTCCTGGAGGACGCGGAAAGCCTCGGACCATACCCGGGAACGGACGCTCTCGTGATCAATGGTCTGGACGACTATGAGGGGCCGCCCGAGGGACACAGGGCTCCTGTCCGACTGCACAACGGGTACCAGTGGCTGGGCTCCTGCCGGGAGTTGCCGCGCGTCCTGCCGCCCGAGCACGCAGCGTCCCCGCTCATCTTGCGCGGGCTCGCCCCGGGTGACCGACTGCGGCGGGCACTGGCGACGGGCACCCGGCGGGCACTGGACCTGGAGGAGGCCTGGCTGGAGATACGGGACGACCGGGGCGAGCAGCTCACCGACCGTCTGCTGCGGCCCAAGGTCCGCACGTGGCGCCCGTCCTCCCATCGGACGGATCTGATCGATCTGGAACTCGACGGTGAGCACTTCGAACCTGTACCGGGGTACGCGCGGCCCATCTGGGAGCGCTGGCTGGCCGGACCACCGGACGCTCCTGGCGCCTGGGCAAGCCTCGACACCCGGCAACGCGGGGCCTGGCTCGACCTCGTCCGTGAGCGGGGCTGCCGGCTCGAGCACCACGACCGGGCGGCCGGACGCATGTACGAGCTGGACGGCCGACACATCACCGATGAACCGGGCCTCTACCTGGCACTCGGCGAGGCTGTCAACGGACCGGGCGGCTACTTCGGCGGCTGCCTGGACGCCCTCGTCGACTGTCTGCGCGGCAACTTCGGCTACACCGCCCCCGCAACCCTGCTCTGGCGGGATGCCGCAACCGCAGCCGGGTACCTGTCCCGCGTCTTGGCGCCGAACGGCGAGTCGTACGACCTGGTGGCCACCGTACTCGAGGTGCTGGCCGAGGGCGGGATGCGCGTCACCCTCATGTAAATCGGCATCCCACCGCGCGGCCGCGGTAATGACGAGTTGCTGCCGCCGGGTGGCTGGCCAGGCGCGCGTCGGTATCAGGAGCAGCGTCGTGCCCAGCGCCGGCGGAGGGATCAGCCAGTGGCGGATAGCCTGTGCCACCAGTGACCGCACCCGTCGGAGCAGAAGCGTTCGCGCCGTCGTCCGTCGGCGATCGCGAGGACCGCGACCAGCAGCCGGAACGCCTTGCGGCGTTCATCGAGGGGCGTGAGAGAGGCGATCTTCCCCAACTGGTGCTCAATCCGGCCGCGGGTAATCAGGACCGCGGGTGTGTGCGTCGGGCGCAGCCCGGCGCGGCGGACGCTCTCCGGTCCGTCCTCGGTGACGGCGCGCGCCTGGACACAGTGGTGGCGTAGGAACAGCAATGCCTCCGACTGTTCCTCCGGGCCAAGTGCGTCGAACCATTCGATGCCCCGTGACATCGGGCGCAACCCCTGCGCGAGTTCGTTGAGCATGACGTCGCGTTCGGTCACGACTGCCTCCCTTCGGACAAGCGGCGCTTCGCCGCAGAAACGAGGTCAGTGGAACCAGGCAACAAATCGCACACTCATATGTGCTGCGGGTACGACACGCAACGTATGGGTACGGCTGTACGAGAACGGCCCGCGTCCCCCGGCTACGAACTGGGGGAGGCGGGCCATCTTGTCGTTGTGGGCTACGCGTCGAAGCCACCGGTTGCGGCGATCTGGGCGAACGTCGAGAACGACGCCGGCTCCAGAAGCAGCGCAGGACCGTTGGGGTTCTTCGAGTCGCGCACGGCGATCCTCCCGATATCCGTCTGGCGGAGGTCGGCCACCTCGATGCAGTTCTCACCGCCGTCGCTGTACGACGACTTGAACCACGCAGATCGGGACAGCTCGGGGTGGGGCAGCATGTTGGTGCTGGTCATGACGTGGAGTCCTCCATGATGGATCTGATCTTCTCCCGTGAGTCATTCACGGGAAGGGCTGCGGCCTGGATGAGTTCGTAGGCCGCTTCGTAGACCTTCACGTCGTCCACTCCCTCGGCGAACGAGCCACCGCGGATGTTCTCCAGCATGACCACGGTCGGCCACGGCTGGGGGAAGCGGACGATGTGGAAGGGGCCCACCATCCCGGGGTGCGGGTTGGCGCGTATCGGCATCACCTGGATTCGGACATTCGGCAGGTCCGCCATGTCGAGCAGGTGGCGTAGCTGGTCCCTCATCAGCGCGGGATAGGACGCGCTCTTGTAGTGCAGAGTCGACTCGTGGATCACTGCCCAGAGGTCGAGCGGTCCGCCGGTCCTGGCCGTGTCCACGAGGATCGCTTGGCGCTTCTTTCGCATCTCGACGAGTGCGGTCACCTCCTCCGTGGTCCTCGTGATCGCGGTGGCGGTGATGATCTCCCGTGCGTACTGCGGGATTTGGAGCAGGCCGGGGATGAGCCCTGGGGTATAGACGCGCGTGGAGTCGGCGTCTTCCTCCAGCCCGACGTAGGTCTTGTAAGCGGTTTCTGGGAGATCGCCGTAGTTGTTCCACCAGCCGACTTTGTTGGCGTCGCGGGCCAGCTCCTCCATGGCGGTGACTACGGCCTCGTCGGTGATGCCGTACGCGTTGAGCAGTGGAGCAACTTCCTTGATCGGAAGGTGGGCCTTCGCGTTCTCGATTCGGTTGATCTTGCTGCCGTCCCAGCCCGTCGCGGCGGAAGCCGCTTCGGTGTTCATGCCGGCCTGGACCCGGAAGTCGCGAAGCGCGCTGCCGAGGCGTCGCCTTCGTACTGTCTGCACGAGCGGAGGTGTGGGCACGGGAAGTTTGACCTTTCTGTGGGTAGACGGGTGATCGTGCGGGGTGGGCTTCCCTCTCGTCGGGTGTGACGGCCTCGCTCCGGGTAAGTCTGCCCGGATTCGGGATGCGAAGTCGCCAGAACTTCCTTACATCCATTGGGACTTTGCCTGCAATGGTTGCAGGCATCGCTGCAACGGGTGCATTCTTCCAGGGTGGCGATCGTGACTGTGCGTCAGGACATGATCACTCTGGCGCGCTGCCGTCGCCTTTTCATGCGCCGCCGGACCTACCAACGGCCCGGCCGATGGCTCACCACCTGATTCACGTCGGTGGCGGAGCCGTGCCCTGACCGCCCCCTAATACGCCGAGGCCGATCATGCAGACGAGCCAGAGCAACACCTCCGCCCCAACCCGGCATGACCACGCCGCAGAGCATCCGGCCGCCGACTTCGTGCGGGCCCACGGGCCTACCACCGACTGGCAGCCGCTGGACTTCGAGCTGTACCTGGACCGCTTCTCTACTCCGAACTCCGAGGGGCTGCGGTGATTGCCTTCACTGGCCTGATGATCGGGCCCGCGCCCACCGGTCCGCAGCGATACCGGGGCCGGTACGCCAACCGGCCCGAAACTCTGTGCCGGGTCCGGTCAGACGTTGCCCTGTACCTGAACACCTGGGGCATGGAAGGGCCCGTCGTCAGTGACGCTCAGTCTGTCGCGACGGAGCTGGTCGCCAACGCCATGCGGCACACCAGCAGTCAGACCATCAGAATGTCCGTGAAGCGCACCGCCTGGGACTCGGTGCGCATCACCGTCACCGACTCCAGCCTGAAGCCTCCCCTGCCAGCCGCCAAACTCGGTGACGCCGTCGCGGAGTCAGGCCGTGGACTGCTGATGGTCGAGGCGCTCGCCCGGGACTGGGGCAGCAAGATCGGCGTGACGGGTAAGCAGGTCTGGGCCGATCTCATCGCCGGGGCGGCTCAATGAGCGGTGCGGGGTGGGGTGAGTTAGGCGGCCCCACCGTCCTGACCCCACTGCCACCGCGAGCACGGAACCGGCATCACCGCCGATCGGCCGACGGCAATGCGCTCTTCGGCGTGCTGCTGACGGGGGCCAACGTCCTCGGTATGGGCCTGGTCGCAACGCTCCTGGTCACCACCGACGCCGACGCAGCTGTCCCCGCAGCCAGCCCGGCGACGGCCGTCCCCGACCTGCCTCGGGTCGAAGCGCAGCCCGCTCGTACGGGGGCCAATGCCACGACCGTCACCGTGCACGCCTCATCGTCCCTTCACGGCGTGCCGGCGCGGACAGCACATCGCCAGACGGCCAGCCCCACACCTCTCTGGGGCTGGCCCTGCAGGGCAAGGTCAGTGACGCATTCCTGACTCCCCGGCCCACCGCATCGACCTCCGTACTGATCCCTTGACCACTTCCACCCCAAGGCTCGCCCATGTATGTGATGAAGCTGCTCACCCTCAGTCATGTGCCGGCTCTCAACCGGCTGCTTGCCCTGCGTATGGACTGGCTGGCGGAGAAGAGGCACCCGCTGAGCGGGGAGAGCTCCAATCTGATGGAGCTCGTACGCCTTCCCGAGCCAGAGCCCGGAATGGTGCCCGTCGGAATGTGGGACGGCGAGAGGCTCGTCGCTGCCCTCGCAGTTCAGCCGGCGGCACCTCTGTTCGGCTGGACGCTCGAAGAGCGGCAGGAGCCGAGCCAGGTGCTGTCCCTCGCCCACACCGACCCGAGGGAGTCGAGGGTGGGTGCGCTCCTCGTGTCCGGGCTCTGCGACCACGCCGCGCGCAAGCCCGCTCCGCCAGCCTGGATCCGCTGCACGGTCCGTCCGAAAGCACTGGCCGACTATCTCGAGCAGGCCTGTGGCTGGACCAAGGTCCGTGAGGTCAGCAGTCCTTACGGAGACTCCCACCATCTGCTTCAACGTGCTCCTCGGCGAGCCGAGCACACGACGCTCCTCGTCCGCGCTGAAGGCGGGTTGGCGTGATGTCGACAGTTGCGCCGGACACCGGCGCCGTTGAGGCAGCGGAGCGGGAAGCGACTGTGGCGGAGTTATGCGAGGAGATCACCCGCCGCATCACCATCGGCCGATACGCGCCCGGGATGGCCCTGCCAGCCAAGGTCCTCGCTGCCGATCTCGGGGTGCCCGCCCCCCTGCTGCCGCGCGCATTGCGGGACCTGGCAGAGGCCGGGACACTGGCCCGGGCCGGCGACCGCATCGCGGTACCTCATCCGTCGGATGAGCGGGCCTGGCGGGCGCGCCACCTGGCCGACCGGGCTCTCGATCAGATCGCGGCCCGGCTCTACCTTCCCGAGGTGCCGCTGCCGGGAATCGCCGAGCTCGCCCGCGACCGCGTCACCGAACCAACGGTCATGCGCCAGGCCCTCAATGTCCTGGAAGACGAGGGATGGATCGGCCGAAAGCCGGGGCAGGGCCGCGTGGTCCTGCCCTCAGGGTGGCTGCTCGCTCCGCCCCGGACTGTGGCCCTTCCAGCGCGAGCCACCGGCACGGCCAGGCTGACCGAGCACGAAATCCGGGACGCCGTCAGGTTGGCGTATACCCGCTGGCGCAGCCGGCAGTTCCTGCCACCCGAGGACGTCGAGACGGCATGGCAGGAGATGCGCGTCATCGCCGTGCAAGTCCTGCCGCCCACGCCGCCCGGAAGCCTCCATCCGATCCGCCGCGGGGAACGCGCGGCGGCCCTGGTACGCGAAGCCGCATCGGCCCCGCTGCCCGATACCGCCTTGCTCGGCCTATGGCACACCGCCTGCCTCGCCATGGCCATCAGGGGCCTTCTGGCCTACTCCTGCCGGAGAACTCCATGACCGTACCCCGCTCCGACCGACTGCTACGCGCTCTTGGTCCGCTAACCGGTACTCCCCTCGTCGGGCCGATCGCGGGGGCCATCACTGTGGCGATCCACCGGCGCCGGGTTCGGCGCCACGTCCAGGCGATGCTCGGCCGCGCCCTACTCACGGACGCCCGGCCTGGCCGCGGCGAGGGACCTCCGTTGACGCCTCGCTGACCGCGCCTCGTTTGACCTGCCGTCACACCATCCGAGGAACGACCGCCCTAGTACCGAATCACCGTGTTCTTGCTGTTCCTCGCGGTCTTCGTCACCGCCTCCGAGGTACCCCGTTGACCGCTCCGCCGCTGGCACAGCCCACGGCGGATACCGCCCGGCGCCTATCCGCCCCAGCCGCACCACTGCCCGAACGTTCGCTCGCGTCGACCCGAGCCTTCAGGGCCCGGTCGGCGCTCCGCAGAAGGACTGCTCATATGCCCGCGCGTATCGAGGACTACGCACTGATTGGCGACATGCAGACAGCGGCGCTGGTCAGCCGTGACGGGTCCATCGACTCGATGTGCCTGCCCCGATTCGACTCCAGCGCAGTCTTCACACACCTCCTTGGGACGGAGGATCACGGCTTCTGGCGCATCGGCACCGCCCACCCGAGTCACAGGACCGCGCCATCGGCGGCCCGGCGCCGCTACCTGCCCGGCACCCTGATCCTCGAATCCAAATGGGACACCCCCACCGGGCGAGTCCGCGTCACCGACTGCATGCCGCCCCGCGACGGCACCCCCCAGACGGTCCGCATCGTCGAAGGCACCGCCGGCACGGTCGCGATGCGCAGCACCCTTCGGATGCGGTTCGATTACGGGCGCATCGTGCCCTGGGTGACCACCACCGACGAAGGCCGCCTCCACGCCGTCGCGGGCCCCGACTCCCTGTGGCTGGACACCTCGGCCACCACGTACGGCCAGGACGAGACGTCGTACGCCGACTTCACCGTCCGCGCGGGCGAGCGCGTCGCCTTCGTCCTCAGCTGGCATCCCTCCCACCAGGCACCGCCCCCGGTGCCCGACGCCGGCGAGGCCCTGGAGGCGACGGAGAAGTTCTGGTCGCGGTGGAGCTTGCTCTGCACCTACGACGGGCCCTACCGCGACGCGCTCCTGCGCTCCCTGATCACCCTCAAGGCCCTCACATACGCGCCCACCGGCGGGATCGTCGCCGCGCCCACCGCGTCGCTGCCGGAGGAGATCGGCGGGGGACGGAACTGGGACTACCGCTACACCTGGCTGCGCGACGCCGCGATCACCCTGTCCTCCCTGCTGCGCACCGGCTACCGCGAGGAGGCCCGCGCCTGGTCCGCCTGGCTGGTGCGCGCGGTGGCCGGCGACGCGGAGAACTTGCAGATCATGTACGGCATCGCCGGTGCGAGGTCGCTCGGCGAGGTCGAGTTCGACTGGCTACCCGGCTACGAGCGTTCACGTCCAGTCCGGGTCGGGAACGGGGCCGCCCACCAGCTGCAGGTCGACGTATACGGCGAGGTCGCCATGACCCTGCACGCGGCGCGTGAGGCCGGCCTGGGCCCGGCCGAGACCGCAGCCCACCTCCAGGTGAAGCTGGTCGAATACCTGGAGAGGGTCCGGGACCAGCCGGACGACGGCATCTGGGAGATCCGCGGCCCGCGCCGCCACTTCGTCCACTCCAAGGGCATGGCCTGGGCCGCCATGGACCGCACCATCACGCTCGTCGAGTCCGGCGGTACCACTGTCGACCCCGGCGTCCTGGACCGCTGGTGGGAATTGCGAGACACCATCCACGCCCAGGTCTGCGAGCACGGCTTCGACTCCGCGCGGGGCACCTTCACCCAGTCGTACGGATCGCCGGAGCTGGACGCTTCGCTCCTCCTCCTGCCCCAGACGAGCTTCCTTCCTCCCACTGACCCGCGGGTCATCGGCACGATCCGGGCGATCCAGCACGAGCTGTCCACCCCCGACGGTTTCCTCCTGCGCTACCCCTCGGCCGGCTCCGCGGTGGGAGTGGACGGGCTGGAGGGCGACGAGGGAGCGTTCCTCGCCTGCTCGTTCTGGCTGGTTGACGCCCTCTCCATGATCGGTTGCACGGGCGAGGCCCGTACCCTCCTGGAGAAGCTGCTGGCCCTCGGCAACGACCTGGGGCTCCTGTCCGAAGAGTGGGACCCCGTCCGGCAGCACCTGGTCGGGAACTTCCCACAGGCATTCAGTCACGTGGCGATGTGCGACTCGATTCTCCGGCTCGCCGCCGAGGACACGGCGGTAAGGGTCCTGTGATGCCCAGCCCACTGACCGAGGTCCTGTGCGCCCTGTATCTGCTCGCCTCGGCAATGCCGTTGGTGAGCGCCGCCGCGCATCAGCAGCGGACGGCGGTACGGGCGGCAGCCAGGTTCCGCACCAGGGAAAGCCTCGCCGTGCACCGCGGGAGCAGGCTATGAGGCGGGCGGCCCCCGGCTCGGCATCGTGGTGCAGGAGATCCACGCCCCGGCGGTCGGCGCGAATGCGCGACCGGGAGATGTTCAAGCAGGCGGTCATCGCCGCGTACACCGACCAGCGGCAGGGGACCATACGGCAAATTTCCGAGGAGATTGGGGCGCGCCTTCGCCACGATCCACCGGATCCTCGCCGACGCGAAGGTGCCCCTGCGCCCCCGCAGCGGCACGCGTACCCCATCCAGGACCCAGGCGTGAGCGGACGAACCGGGACGCCCCGTTTGCGCCACGATGGTCGGGCTCCGGTCGCTCGTCCCCGCCGGCACGGCTTCGCCCTGTGGGCATCTTCTGTCCGTCACCTCGCGGGCATGCCTGACGACGTCACGGAGAGTGCCTTATGAAGCCCCGGGTCGGAAGCCATAGCCCCCTCGGGCCTGCGGGAGCGGTGACGTCGTTACCGATACGTCCAGTTATGTCCGGTGCCTCGGTACTCCTCGACTGGGATCGGTGTCGTGCCGGGGAGCATCCGGTCCCGGTAGAGCGTGCCGTGCAGGTGGTCGACCTCGTGGAGGACCAGGCGAGCGAGTCCGTGCTCGTAGCGGATGAGGCGGCGGGTGCCGTCCAGGTCGGTGTGGGCGATGACGGCGTACAAGGGCCTGGGGACCAGACCTCGGACGTCGAAAAAACTCAGGCATCCCTCGTACTGCTCGTCCGAGTCGGCGGCGGTCTCGGCGATGTCCGGGTTGAGGAGGACGATCGGGTCGGCTTCCAGATCCGGGGGGATGACGACCGCGGCGGCACGGTCGATCCCGATCTGGCAGGCGGCGATTCCCATGCCCTTGCCGAACGTGTGCAGTTGACGGACACGCGCGATAGCTTCGAAGAGGGTGCCCACCACGCGCCTTGCTTCCTCGGCTTCAGCAGGGAGGTCGAAGGGGCGTGCGACGGCGTGCAGCAGCGGGTCGCCGTCCTGGACGATGCCCGCGCCGGCCATGGCGGCGCTCGGGGAGGTGGGGTTCACGGGCTCGGACTCGCTCTCTGCGGTGTGCGGGGTGGTGAGTCGCCATTCCAGGCGGTAGCGGGCGTGAAGCTGAGGGTCCCGGGTGCTCCACGAGAAGATCGTCTGGTCCCCCTCGATGTGCCGCGTGGGAGGCGTGCGGAGGGGGGCGAAGTCCGCGGTGAGGGACGTCTCGGTGCCCCAGACGGTGGGTTTGAGGGCGCTTGGGAAGGCGAGGGTCACGCTGAGCTCGCGGGTAGGTACGCGCACTGCCCGCTGGAACCACGGCCCCCATTTGTCGCCACTGACCGTGTACGAGTAGGTGATCTCGGCCTCTTGGCCCGGGTAGAGCGGGAAGCGGGCCTGATCGTTGGCGAACGTCAGCCATATCTCCTTGAACGCGTCCCGGTCGTGCTTGACCGTCCAGCCCATGGCTTCGTCCCCGCACTGCGCCTCGAGCCGCAGTTCGTCCCAGGTCAGCGGACGCAGCCGGTACAGGGCGTTGGAGCGCTCGGGCTCCCCGGGGTAGCGGTCAACGGCGATCCGGACGAGGTAGCGGGTGACCGGAACAGAGCCGACGTTGCGCACGAGCCTGCGCATCCGCAGCTGGTAGCGGGTGCCGTCGTACGTCAGGCGCGCCTCGTCCTCCAGGACGAGGACCCCGGTGGATGTGGGCGTCTCCTCCGGCGTCTCGGCGGGAACGGGTTCGCCTTCGTCCTCCTGCCAGGCATGCCAGAGGGCTCCGGCGGCCTCGAGTTCCTTGTCCATGCGGCGGACCAGGTCGGAGCTTCCTCGCTCACGGCCGGCTTCCAGATGACTGACGTAGGAGGGATCGATTCCGAGCCTCCTGGCCAGTGCTGCTGCGGAGTAGCCGCGGATCGTGCGGAAGTGCTTGAGCGTTGCCGCGAAGGTCCCGCGCTCGGATCGGTCCCCCATGTTGGCTCCCGGCACGTTGAGTTGAGGATGAGCGTGAGTGAGTGCGACTCACGGATGCCTCATCCTGCCCGGTTGGGGCTCACTGATGCCAGGCGGCCGACGCGTATGCACGCGACCGCGCCACGTCCGCCGCCCCGCCTCGCGTCCACACGCCAAGGCCACGCGCCCGGACTCACTCCACTCCCCGGCATGTTCGTCCGGGGACCTTTGAAGGGCATCAGGAGATGACTGGACCCGCGCCGCGCACAGCGGTGCTCATCAGCTCGGGCGGCATGGACAGTGCCGTCACCGCGTACGACCTCGCCGACCAGGGCACCGCCCTGATCCTGCTCTCGTTCGACTACGGGCAGCGCCACGTCAAGGAGCTCACCTACGCCACGAAGACCGCCGACCGGCTCGGCGCCGCGCACCGCACCGTCGACTTGCGGAGCGTGGGCGCGCTCTTGACCGGCTCCGCGCTCACCGACGCCTCCGTGGCCGTCCCGGACGGCCACTATAGCGACGCGACGATGGCATCGACGGTCGTCCCCAACCGCAACGCGATCATGCTGAACATCGCAGCGGCCGTCGCGATCAGCGAGAAGGCCGACGCCATCGCCTTCGGCGCCCACGCCGGCGACCACAGCGTCTACCCAGACTGCCGACCCCTGTTCTTCGACAAAGTCACCCAGTCCATCAAGGCGGGCAACGAGGGCCTGCTCGTCACGGACTTCCGCGTCCTGGCCCCGTTCCTGCACATGACGAAGGCGGACATCGCCCGACGCGGCGCCGAGCTGAAAGTGCCGTTCCAGGAGACATGGTCCTGCTACAAGGGCGGCGAACTCCACTGCGGGGTGTGCGGAACGTGCGTCGAGCGGCGCGAAGCGTTCACCCTGGCGGGCGTGCCGGACCCGACCGCGTACGAGACGGTGTCCGAGGAGGCTGGCCGATGAGCGCGGTGACGGGCTGGACCCGGATCGGCAAGCAGTTCACCTTCCACGCCGCGCACCAGCTGCTGAGCCTGCCGGAGGGCCACAAGTGCAGGCGCGAGCACGGGCACACCTACACCGTCGAGGTCGTCTGGACCGCCCACGTTCTGACCGGGCCCGGGTTCGTGACGGACTTCGCGAACTTCGGGCCGTTCAGGCAGTTCATCGACGACCACCTGGACCACCAGAACCTGAACAGGGTCCTGGAGATCGAGCCGACGTCGGAGAACCTGGCCCGGCTCCTCGCCGAGTGGCTCATCGAACACCTGGAGCCGGCCGTCGAGGGTCAGCTCGTGAGCGTGAGCGTGTCAGAGTCCCCGTCCTCGTGGGCGACGTTCGAGGTGGCACGCGGATGAACGCTGGCGCGCTCCACCTCCTGTCGAGCTCTGCGGCCGACGACCGGCAGTTATCGGTCGCGGAGACCTTCGGGCCCACCTTCCAGGGGGAAGGCCCCTCCACTGGCAGGCAGGCCCTGTTCATACGACTCTCGCGCTGCAACCTGTCGTGCGGGCACGGCAAGCAGGCCCGGTGGGCATGCGACACCCCCGAGACGTGGGACTTCAAGCGGTATGACCCGCGGGACCCGGCGGTCGCGCGCCGGCAGAGCGTGGAGTCCCTCACCGAGTGGGCGCTGAGCTTCCGTACGCCGCTGGTCGTGATCACCGGCGGGGAGCCGATGATCCAGATGACCGGTCTGACCCGGTTGGCCCGTGCCCTGCACAGGGCGGGCCGGGAGATCGAGATCGAGACGAACGGGACGTTCATCCCCAGCGGGGAGCTGGTGGAGAGCGTGCGCGCGTTCAACGTGTCACCGAAGCTGTCCTCCGCCGGCGGGCGGGCGTCGGCCCGTATCGTCCCGGCCGCGCTGCGCGCGCTGGCCAAGAGCGGCAAGGCCCGCTTCAAGTTCGTCATCAGCCACGCCGACGACCTCGTCGAAACGGCCGACCTCGTCGAGCGGTTCGCTCTGCACGAGGTGTGGGTGATGCCCGAGGGCGTGTCCTCGAAGGCCGTCCTGGACGGGATGCGGGAGATGGCCGACGGCGCACTCCGTCTGGGCTTCAACCTGAGCCCACGGCTTCACACGCTGCTGTGGGAGGACGAGCGTGGCCGGTAGCCCGGACAACACAAAGCCTGAGTGGGGCCGTCGTTCCCGCTCTCTCCAGCCGCGTGTGTGGGATAGCGGCCAATCAGCAGAGGAGGGGATCGTTCCTGCCACTCAGGCAGGAGCCACTGTAGCGCGCAACTCCCTTGCTCTGTCTACCCATTCGTTGATGCCGTTCCTTGTCGAACCGCGTCACCTGAAGCGTGCCGCCCGGCTGTGTATGCGACGGGCCTCGGCGCCCGGCGCCGATGGACAGTCATGGGCGGCCTTCCGGACGGGTATGCGTGAGCGCCTCGATCGGCTCGGCGAAGACCTCCGCCTGGGGCAGTGGCAGCCCGGGCCGGTCAAGGCGTCGCACGTCATCGCCTACACCGGCAAACGGATCGACATGGTGATCCCGACGGTGGGCGACCGCATCGTCCACCGGGCGATGCGCCGCGCCATCGAGCCGGTCCTGGAGGCACACGCGTTCGCGCCGTGGGTCTCCGGCTTCCGACCGGGACGCAACCGGCTCACCTCGCTCCGGCAGGCCGCCCAACACCTGCAAGCCGGCTGGGTATGGGTCGCCGATGTCGACGTGAAGCAGGCGTCGGCCGGCTCCAGTACCGATGAGGTCATAGGCTGGCTCGCCGAACACATCCAGGACGGGTCCTTCCTGGACAGGGTCCGCACCGCCCTGGAGGCTCTGCCCGACCCGATCGCTCCCGGGTGCGGGCTGAGCCCGATGCTCCTGAACCTGCGCCTTTCCCGTGTCGACTCCGCGCTTCGCGGCCTCCACGTCGTGAGGTTCGCCGACAACTACTGCCTGTTCGCGCCCAGCCAGGCGCAAGCCGAGACAGCGAATGAGGCCCTGACCGCCGCACTCGGCAAAGCAGGGCTGCAGCCCCACCCCGGCAAGAGCCGGATCCGGCCGGCGGCCAACGCCGAAGACCTCTTCCTGATCAGCGGATGACGCCCATGACGCCCACCATCACCCCCGCCGCGCCGCCCGGGCAGGACATCTGCTGGGTCCCGGTCCCCTCCGGCGTCTGCCTCTTCGGAGACCGCGGCCGGCCGATCACGGTCCGGGCTCTGGAATGGACCCGGACCCCCATCACCCCTGCCCAGCTCGGCGCGGGAGTCAGCACGGCGCCGATGACCGGAGTGTCCCAGCCCGAGGCCGCCGAGATCGCACGCCGACTCGGCGGGCGCCTGCCTCGCTCCGTGGAGTGGGAGTACGCCGCCTCAGGCCCTGGCCGGCGCACCTTTCCGTGGGGGGAAGCGGCCCCGGAGGCCGGTCTCGCGAACCTGCGCGGCGGACCCGGCACCACCACCGAGGTCGGCTCCCACCCCGATGGCGCGACCCCGGAAGGGCTGCTGGACATGGCGGGGAACTGCTGGGAGTGGACCTCCAGCCCAGTACTGGGCGACGGGTTCATCCTGCGGGGCGCCTCATACGCCTCCCCGGGCCTCTACGCGAAGTGCACGTTCCTCAACGCCGCGCCGGCCGAACTGGCTTCGGCGGGGATCGGCTTCCGGGTGGTGAGGGAGACGTGAACGCCCCCATCCCGCTGCCGGGCACTCTGGTCATGGCCGGATGCTCCCGGCGCAAGGCGGCTGCGGCGACCCCGGTGCCCGCGCTCGACCTGTACCAGGGCGGCATCGTCCCGCAGTTACGCGGTCGGCTGGCCGGACAGCCGCAGGTACTGGAGCGGGTGTGCTTCCTGTCGGCCGAGCACGGTCTCCTCGCAGCCTGCTCCAGGGTCCTGCCCTACGAGCGGCCGCTGACCGACGCACGCGCCCGCCTGCTGCGGCCCGCGGTCTGCGCCGCCGTCCGTGAACGCCTTGACGCTCTGGAGCACCACCCCGCGCAGATCCTCCTCGTCGCCGAGCCGGCCTACCTGTCGCTGCTGGCCGATGTCCTCGGTGACGAGGACCGGCCACGCATCCGGTGGATCACCGACCCCCGCGGCTGGGACGAAGCCTCTGCCGTACTCGACGATTGGAACTGGCCGTGAACGACACCCTGGCCTACGCCTTGGGAGAGCAGCCCAACGACCACAGCAGGCTGCGGGCCGACTTCGAAGGCGCCACCGGGATCGGCTGGCATACGCCGACACCGCCGGGCCTCGCCGCTGGCCGCGCCGTGTCGGTGGTGATCCCCGCCCGGAACACCGGCTACGCACTCAAGGCCGTCCTTGACTCCCTCGCCGCCCAGGACACCCAGGGCCCCGTCGAGGTGATCGTGGTCGACGACGGATCCACCGACAACACCCACCTCATCGCCGCCCGGCATCCCGCCGTGGACACATGGGTGCGCCTCGCCCAGCCGCAGGGGGCCGCTGCTGCCCGGAACGTCGGCACCTACCTGGCGAGTGCCGACACCGTCCTGTACCTCGACTCCGACATGGTGCTGCCGCGCCATGCGCTGGCCGACTTCGCCGCCCGCGCTCTGCCGGACACCGTCCTCACAGGCTTCCGCCACAACGTGCCCTTCCAGCCCGGCCCGGGCGGTCAGGCCCTGGTCCCCGAAGGACCGGCCGATCTCGCGGCCGACCATCGGGTCACCTGGCGCAGCGAGGGAGGCACCCTCTTCTACTCTGGCCATGTCCTGCCCGGCCCCGCCACGGGCAGCCCCCTCAACGACACGGACGACTTCCAGAAGCTGGGCCACGGCGCCTTCTACCTCGACTGGGACCTGGCCCGCACCGTCGTGACGGCCATGGTCGCCGTGCCCCGGGCCGCGGTCGTCGACGTCGGCGGCTTCGACGAGACGTTCGGCCGCATCGGCTGGGGTATGGAGGACACCCACCTCGGCGCCGCTCTCATCGCAGCAGGCTGTCTCGTCGTCCCGCTGCGCCAGGCGGTCGGCTACCACCTCGACCCCCCGGACGCCGACACGCAGTGGCAGACCAAGCTCCAGGGCTGGCCGGCCACGCTCGCCCACTACCGCGGCAGGCTGGCCGGGGCGGCGCCCACCGGCCGTGGCCGGACCTTCGCGGCCGCCGCACACCGGCTGCTGGTGCGGGCGGAGGTGAACGCCCGATGACCGTTCGCGCCTTCTCGACCCGCGTCCTGGGCGGCCGGAGCCTGGTGTACGACCCGGCCACCGAACTGACCCATCTCGCACCGCAGGTACTGCCGCCTGGACGCTGCTGGCTCGACGACACACAGGTCACGGCGTGGATGGCCGTCTTCCAGCGGCAGGTCGCCACAGCCGTGCCGTTCAACGTCTGCTGGTCGCCGCTCGTCCGGTGCAACCTCACGTGCCCGCAGTGCCTGGACGACAAGACCGTCAAAGAGCTGCGAGGTACTGAACGGGCGAGGATCGCCAAGATCCTTGCCACCAGCGGCACCCTCGGTCTGGACATTTCCGGAGGTGAGCCGCTGCTCCTGAGGGATCTGACGGCGCTCGGCCGGACCCTGCGCTCAGCGGGTGCCGTCGTGAGCTGCACCACCAACGGCTGGCACCTCGCGCGGCGCGCACCCGAACTCGTCGGGATCTTCGACGCGATCCGCGTCAGCCTGGACGGACCCACCGCGGCGACGCACGACCACTGGCGCGGCGCGGGAAGTTTCGAGCGTGCCTGCGAGGGAGTTCGGGTCGCCGCCCGGGCCGGCCTTCCGGTGCAGCTCCACTACGTCGTGATGCGGTCCACGGCCGACGGCATGCAGCAGATCTCGGACCTCGCCAGCCGGCTCGGAGCCGGCGGGGTCACCTTCCTGCAGATGCTGCCCATCGGCGACGGCCGGGCCCTGCGCGACACGCAGATGCTCTCCGACGCCCAGGCCCGAACCCGGCTCGACGCCGTGACGCCGCCACCCGGAATGCGGGTACGGCTGCGGACCAGGGAGATCGCCGACGCGTTCACCGTCGTCCGCGCCGACGGCAGGGTCTGGCGCAACACGGATCAGGCCAACGAGATCAGCGCGCTGCGCCGACTGATCCGGGCCGAGGACCTCCACCTGCCCGTGCCTGTCCTGCAAGGGAGTGCCCCGTGAGCGGCCCCACGGCCCGTCGCCTCTTCCGCGGCACCGGCCCCTTCGAGTTGACCGAGCCCATGCTGGAGCGCGTTCTCGACGAGCTGGCCGCGGCCATCGCGCCGGACGGCGAGGTCAGCATCGTCCTCGCGGTGGCCAACGGCGGCACCATCCCGGGTGCCGGGCTCGCCGGACGCCTCGCGGTACCCCTCGCCCACGTCCACGCCAAGCACAACCACACTGACGCCATCCACACCCAGGCCACCGGGAACGTGGCCGTAGCCTTCCCCGGCGGCTTCCCGGACACGCTGTCCGGGCGGGTGCTACTCGTGGACGACATCTGCGGCAGCGGCGCCACCTTCGCCGCCCTCACCACCGCACTCGAGCCTCTGCTCACGCCCGACGGCCGCATCGAGACCGTGGCCCTGTGCCGCAACGAGGGCTCGGACCGGGCACCCGACTGGGCCGCATACACGGTCGACGACTGGGTCGTCTTCCCCTGGGAAGCCCCGCCCGGCGGTATCGAACTCGTAGCCCTGAGCTCCCCCTCTCCCCTGAAGGGACAAACCCCGTGAACCTCACCCCCTGGCGCAGCGTGCTGCTGGTGCTCGCCTCCTGGCAGGTGGACGCTCCCGCCGGAATCGAGCGGGCGACCGCGGCACTCGCCACGGGCCTGGCGGAGGCCGGCCACCACGTCGTGATCGCCACCGCCGCGCCCCAGCCGATGGGCCGGTCCCTGCCCGGCGTGACAGTGGAGCCCCTCGACCTCGGCGTCACCTTCCCGTGCAGCGACACCACCCTGCGGGACGCGATCGATGGCGCCACCGACAAACTCCAGGCCCGCCTCCTCGACATCACCGAGCGGCACCGCACCGACACCGTCGTCTTCACCGACGCCCTGTGGGGCCTCGGCCGCCTGGAGTTGAACTTGCCGGCAGGCGTCCGCCGGATCCTCGCCGTGCACGTCATGCCCCACGCCGAGGACATGCACCCGGCCCTGGCTCTCGCCGATACCGTCATCGCCCCCTCCGAGTTCGTACGGTCCGAGGCCCGGCGAGCGGGCTGGGCCGCCAGCAGCTGGCACGTCCTGCCCAACGCCCTGCTCCGCGAGATCGACCCACTGCCGGCGACCGAGCGACGTGCCCTGCGCGAAAGCGGACCCATTCGCGTCCTTGCTCGCCTGGGAACCGAGAAGGGAGTCCTGCCGCTGCTCACCGCCGCAGCCTGTCTTCCCTCCCGCCGGCCGCTGCACGTTCAGCTCGCCACAGCCGCCTTCGAGAGCGCCGACGGCTCGCAGGAGAAGCTGCTCGGCCGCTGCCGCACCATCGCCGACAAGGCCGACCACATCACGCTCAGCACCGGCACGCTGCCCTGGGACGAGGTTCCCCTCTGGCTCTCCGAGGCAGCGCTGGTGATCGTTCCCTCGCTGCGGGAGACCTTCGGGCTCGTGGCCCTGGAAGCCATGAGCGTCGGAACGCCGGTCATCGCCTACCGGACCGGAAATCTGCCGACCCTGCTCCAAGACGGCACCGCCACGCCGGGGTTGCTGGCCGAACTGATGCACGGCCCGAACGCGCTGCTTCGACTGGCCCAGCGCCTCCTCGCCGATCCGATAGCCTACGAGCGAACTTCGAAGGCCATGTACCACCTCTCGCAGGACTACAGGCCTGTCCGTATCGCCCAGCAATTCGTGAAGGCGGTGTCGTGATGGGTAACCCTGCCCGTCTGCGCTCCCAGGTCGCCCCCCTGCTCCTCGTCGACGGCTTCAACGTGCTGTGGCGTGGGCATTTCGGGTTCCCCGCCCCGGTGTTCTCCCGGGACAAGACCCGCAACCTGACGGGCCTCTTCGCGTTCTTCGCGCTCTTGCGGGCCA
This sequence comes from Streptomyces sp. NBC_01296, assembly GCF_035984415.1. NCBI lineage: Bacteria > Bacillati > Actinomycetota > Actinomycetes > Kitasatosporales > Streptomycetaceae > Streptomyces > Streptomyces sp. NBC_01296. The sequence continues at coordinate 75,288 of NZ_CP130720.1, forward strand.
GCGTCCGCGACGACCTGGACACCGAACCGGTGGAGATCTGCGTCGTCCTGGACGGCGAGAACGGCAGCGCGGACCGCAAGGACGCCGACGCCGACTACAAAGCCAACCGGGAATCCACCCCAGCTGCTCTGGAGCCGATCCAGTTCCTCGCCCCGATCAAGGAAGCCCTCGACGGATACGGCATCGGCTGGGTCGAGATCGACAACGCCGAAGCCGACGACGTCATCGCCACCCTCACCGCCCGCTACCCGGACCGGCCCGTGCGGATCATGTCCGCCGACCAGGACTACTACCAGCTCCTGGACGGCGAACACGTCAAGATCATCAACCGCTCCCGGAAGGCGTCCGCGCGGATCATCACCGCCACCGAGATCGTCGAGCGGTACGGCGTCACCCCGGCCCAGTGGCCCGACTACCGGGCGCTGACCGGCGACACGTCGGACAACATTCCCGGGGTCAAGGGCATCGGCGCCAAGACGGCCGGCGCGCTCCTGGCCGGCGGGCTCACCCTTGAGGACCTGCCCGACTCCGGGCGCCTGACCGGAGCGAAGGGCGCGGCTATCACTGCGGGTTGGAGCGATGTGCTGCGGTGGCGCGAGCTCAGCCGGATGCGGCGGGACGTGCCCGTCACCTGGCAGGCCACCGGCACCGTCAGCCCGCTCCTGCCCAAGCCCGCCGACGTCGTCGAGAAGCTGGGTCTGTGGTGAGCCGCGTCGGATCCGTCTTAGCCGTCATGGCGCACCCCGACGACCCGGAACTGTGGGCCGGCGGGACCCTCGCCCTGCATGCCCGCACCGCCCCGGTCATCGCCGCCGTCCAGGCCCACGACGCCGTACGCAACGCCGAGGCTCTCGCCGGCGGGAAGGCCCTGGGCGCCGAGGTCGTGCTCGCCGAGGCGCTCGACGCGGCCGTCGTCACGGAACTGATCCTCCGCCACCGCCCCGAGATCCTCATCACCCACCCCATCGACGACGTCCATCCCGACCACCGGCGCATCGCGGCCGCCGTCATGGAAGGGCTCGTGGACGCCGTCATAGCCACCGGCCACCCCAAGAAGCTCTACGCCTGCGACAGCTACAACTCCCTGACCCTCAGCGGGCCCGTCGCCGGGTCCGTGATCGTTGACGTCACCGCCACCTTCGAGCAGAAGATGACGGCCCTGCGCGAACACCGCTCTCAGCCCATCACCGATCACTTCGGGCCCATGGCCGAGAACCTCGGCGCGCTGTGGGGGGCGCGGATCGGGGCCTCGCGGGCCGAAGCGTTCACCGCGCTACCGATCCTCGGCCGGCTCCCCGGCACCGCTCACCTGTAGCCCAGGCACGAAGACCTGCTCACTTCCCGTGGAGGGGATACACCGTCATGCCCCAGCACCCTGCTCCGGTCTACCAGTACAGCCAGCTCACGGCCGATGCCCAGAACGCCCTGGTCGGCGGCGGGATACTGACCGGCCAGATCGCCACGTTCAACGGGGAGCTGATCCCCGACCTCGAAGAGCGCGTCGCTGGCCTCACCGGCCGCGCCCAGGCCCTCGCCGTCGACTCCGGGTCCTCCGCGCTGCGCATGGCCATGCGCGGTCTGGAGATCCGCGCCGGCCAAGAGGTGATCATCCCCGAGATCGGCTGGGTGTCCATCGGCGCGGCAGCCGACATGCTCGGCGCCACCGTGCGCATCGCACCCGCCACCGAATCCCTCACGCCCACGTGGGCCGAGATCGCCCCGCTCATCGGCCCGGACACCGCTGCCGTCGTCCTGGTCCATCTCCGAGGACGTCCCGCCCCCGGCACCGCCGAGATCGCCCGCCACCTCACCGACCTCGGCATCCCGCTCATCGAGGACTGCGCGCAGGCGTGGGGCGTCGAAGCCGAAGGCCGCCCGGCTGGCTGCTGGGGCACCCTGGCGACCTTCTCCACCCACTCCATGAAGATCATTGCCACGGGTGAGGGCGGACTCGTCGTCGGCGACGACCCCGACATGATGGCCCTGATGCGGGCCATAGCGGGAGATACGCGGCAGAGGACCCCGCGCGCAGTCTGGCGGTCCAAGGCCCGGATGACCGAACTCGCCGCAGGTCTAGCCCTGCCCCAGGTGGAGCACCTTCCCGTGCTCGTGGAGGACCTGCGCGCACTCCAGAGGGAAGTCCACCTCCAGCTCGCGGCGCTGGAGGGGCTCCAGCTCGTGCCCGGCTCCACCGAGCCGACCGGAAACGGGTCGCTCGTCGGCGTCCGCGCCCTCGATCCAGCCACTGCCGCGCGTATCTCCGGAGCTCTCTTCCAGCACGGCTACCGCAGCTGGTGGCCCGGTCCCGGTGACCTTCACACCGCCGAAGCCTGGCCCGTCCAGCCGGAGCGGCAGCTCGCCGACCACCGGACCTATTTCGACATCCAGATCCCCTGGCTCCCCGCGGACACCCACAAGCAGTGGGCCTGCACCCTTGCCGACCTCATACAGCAGAGCCTGGAGAGCGGCCGATGACCGCGATAGTCCGGGTCGGCATCATCGGCTGCGGAATGGTCGCCGAGGAGTACGCGACCACACTTGCCGCCTCCCCGCTGGTCCGCCTCACCACCTGCGCCGACGCCGACCCGGCCCGGGCCGACGCCTTCGGTGGCCGGCACGGCATCCCGGCCACCGAACCAGGCTCCGTCCTCGACCCGAACATCATCGACCTCGCGGTCATCCTCACCCCTCCCCACACCCACCACGCCCTGGCTCTGGAGGCCATCGCCGCGCGCGTCCCTGGCGTGTGGAGCGAGAAACCCCTTGCTCTCACACCAGGCGACGTCGCCCAGGTGGTTGCCGAAGCCGACACCGCCGGGATCCTGCTGGGGGCCGCGCCCGACACGACCTTGGGCCCGGCGTTCGTGACCGCGCACGAGGCGGTCAGGACGGGCCGGATCGGCACCGTGCTGTCCGCGACGGCCACACTCATGAGCACTGGGCTCAAGCGCTGGCACCCTTCCCCCGAACCCTTCTACGCTCAAGGCGCGGGCCCGCTGGGCGACATGGGCCCGTACTACCTCGCGGCCCTCGACGAGTTGCTCGGTCCACTGCAGGTCCACGCAGCGACCGCGCACACCCGGAAAGTACGCACCATCCGCTCCGGCCCCGCCGCAGGCAAGCACTTCACGGCCCAGGCCCCGATCCATATCGGCGCCCTCCTCACTTCCGCCGACGGCGTGCCCGTCACTCTGACCGCCAGCTTCGATGCCGCAGCCACCCGCACACCCCGCATCGAGCTCCAGGGAACGCGTGGGGCCCTCGTCCTGCCCGACCCCAACTTCCACACCGGCGACGTCCTCTTCGCCGAGTACGGCACCTTCACCTGGGAACCGCTACCGCCCACGAGCGGGGCCCCACGGATGACCGGCCGGGGGATGGGCGTCATCGACCTGGCCACAGCACTCACCCAGGGCACCGCACCTGCCTGCACCGGCGCACGGGCCGCCCGCGTCGCCGCAGTCAGCGACGCCATCCTCCGAGCCGCAGCCCGCCCTCACCGCGCGCTGCTCACACCACCCCACCAACACGGCACCGCCCACGCCGAGGGCACCACCACCATCGCCAAGGAGTCGACACGATGAGCCGTACCCAGCAGACCTTCAAGGCCGTGATCTTCGACTTCGGCGGCGTCCTGACCAACCCCATGGACGACACTGCCGTCGCGTTCGCCCAAGAGATAGGCCTGTCGACGTTCGCATACCGCGACACCGTCGCCTTCGACCCCGCTGGCCGCGCGCTCTACGCCCAGCTGGAACGTGGAGACATCAGCCAGACAGAGTGGAACCAGGGGATCGCCGGCATCCTGGGCATCGATGCCAACAACCTGATGGGCCGGGCCCTGGCCACACTGGCCCCTGAAAAGCTCGTGGTGAACGCCGCACAGTCAATCCGCGCCGCCGGTCTCAAGACAGCCATCCTGTCCAACAGCATGGGCCTGGAACCCTTCAACCCGTACACGCCGTGGGACCTGGAAGCCAACCATGACGTGATCGTCTTTTCCGAGCAGCACCGGATCCGCAAGCCGGATGCCGCGATCTACCAGCTCACCCTCGACAAGCTGGGCCTGCCCGGCTCGGCCTGCATCTTCGTCGACGACAACCCGAGCAACCTCATCCCCGCCCAGCACCTCGGCATGGCCACGGTCCACGCCACCACCCCCGTGGAGACCGTCGCCAAGCTCCAGCAACTCCTGGGGATCCCGCTCGACTGAGCCGGCACACCTGACGGCTCCAGAAGGCCCGGGGTGCGACGGCTCGAGCCGTCGCACCCCGGGCTCGCCGCCGTCCTTCCCCGGCCGAACCTGCAGCCCGAACCTGACGCACGCACCCCCACCACCGCCCTCAACGCCCATGTCCCGACGCCGGTAGTCGCAGCCCCAATTCCCCAAGCTCCAGTACCGGTGCTCCGCGCGTGCACCGGCTCCAGCAGCCCGCTGCGGAAACGAACTTCCTTGGCCGTCGCAGCGGTGCACCAAGGCGTTCAGGCCCGCTCGTCCAGGCACCAAGCGAATGGAGCACCCACCATGAGTACGACACCCCGCCTCGCGGCGCCCGTGTCCCAGGGTGACCGGATCGGCATCGTCACCGTCTCCGCCCCGGAGCCCGCCGCCCTTCCGGACGACTTCTCCCGCGGCGTCCAGGCGCTTACCGGGCTCGGTTTCGAAGTCGTCGTGGGCGCCCACGCCACCGGCCGGTCCGGATACCGCGCCGGCACCACCGACGAGCTCCTGGACGACTTCCACCAGATGATCGCCGACCCATCGATCGCCGCCGTGGTCTGCGCGGGCGGCGGAAGGAACTCCAACCGTCTCCTGTCCGGACTCGACCTCCCCTTGATTGCCGCCAACCCGAAGCTGATCGTCGGCGTGAGAGATCCCAGCCTCCTCCTCAACGCGATCACCTCGCGAACCGGCCTCGTCACCCTCCACGGGCCCTCGGTGATGTGGGACTTCGGGGACCCGGAGTCGCCATGCGAGACGGCCGAGCACTTCGCCGAGATGCTCGCCGGCCAGAGTGCCGCCGCCCGGATCGACGCACCCCTGACCTGGACCCGACCGGGCTCCGCCGAAGGCCACTTGATCGCGGGGTGTCTTTCGTCGCTGCGTTGCCTGCTTGGCAGGCCATGGGAGCCGCGCTGGGACGGAGCGATCCTGGCGGTCGAGGACGCCTTCAAGCCGACGGACGTCCTTGATCAGGCCTTCACCCACCTGCGGGACGTGGGGGTCCTCGACAAGATCGCGGGCCTGATCGTCGGGGAGAGCGTCGGCTGCGAGGCGACCGCGGGCATCACGGTCACCGCCATGGTCGACGAGCTGTGCCGCGAGTACGCCTGGCCCTTCGCCCACGGCCTGCCGTACGGGCACACCCCGCGCAAGTACACCCTCCCCATCGGCGCCACCCTGCGCGTGGACTCAGCCGCCGAGCACCCGCTCACCTTCGTCTCACCCTGGGTATCCGCAGCATGAAGCACCTGGCCAAAGCCCTGCAGCTTCAGCCCCTAGGGTGCCGGCGGCTAGCAAGGTCCGCAGGGTGTAGGTTCTCAATCTCCGCGTCATACGTCGAGCCTGTGAGCTGCGTGTTCTTCCTGTGTCTCACGCCATGTCATTCCCTGGCTGTCTCAGATCCGTGTCATTTCCTCGGCCCGCCAGTCAGGACGCAAGGGCGCGGTAGACGTCGTCGCAGTACAGCCGGCGTGCCAGGACATCCCTCGGCAGCCGGGCCCAGCAGGAGGTGCAGAAGCGAATCCGCGGCCATGCCTCCAGAGTCCCGCTCGCCCAAGATCCTCGCGATCCCCAGGGCGTCCCCGATACGGGCGCACAGCAGGAGCGAGACCGGACTCACCGCGCGTCCCCCGTCCGACCCGGGAGCGACTGGCCCTGTGAGATCCCTCCGCAGCATGACGGGCCGTTCTGCCGCGCAGGGAGTAGGCTCGATACCCAATAGATTTTGTTGGGTAAGGAGTCGTGATGGCGAAGCCAACGGATGCCTTCATCACGCTCCCGGGCGGTCAGCGCATCGAGGTGTCGGTCGGAGACGCTGGCGACGTCAGGTTGCCCAAGAACTACGCCGTGGTGGACGCTACGCGCGTTCGGGCACTGGAGCGCCCCTCCCGGCTTCGGTCGGTCGCAGGTCGTGCCACAGTCCCCGCAAAGAGCATCGCGCTTAGGTACAAGCCGGCCGCCAGTGCATACCAGCCCAAACAGGCGTTGGAGCGCGTTCTCGGCGTACTGGGTAATAACGGGGCGGCGGCGTTGCTCGGCGTTTCATCTTCTCAGCCGACTAGGTGGAAATCTGGTCGAGAGCGAATGAGTCCGGCCAGCGTTAGCGCCGTCGTTAATCTGGACGCGTTTTTGTCTCTTCTCTTCACTGTTTTCACGCCAGAACAAGCCGAACTCTGGCTTAGCGGTCAAGAGCCGTTGCTCGGTGGCGCGCGTCCGGCCGATGTCTTTCGCTCGAAAGGGCTAGCAGCTCTCGCGCCGATACTGCAGGCGATTGAACAAGGTGCCTATGCTTGAGCATGCCCCAGTACTATCGCGTCTGCGTGTATGACGCTTCCGCTCGGCCAGGACAGAATGGGCATCCACTCTACCGGTGGCCAGCGCAGGGTTATGGTCGTATTGACGATCCAGTGGGTGAGTACTTGGTTTTGTATCTCGCCGATACACCTCAAGGTGCGGTCGCGGAGACGCTGGGTCGTTACCAAAGTTGGGCACGTGCAGTGCTTGCCCCGCCCCCCAAGGCGCCACCTGGAAGTGTGCTGGCCCTTGCGACGTACGCGGGTGACCCCGCTGTATGTGACCTTGACGACGGGCCTCGACTTGTGGAATTGGGGCTGCGGCCATCAAATGTGATCACGCGAGATCGCGCCGTGACCCAGTCGTGGGCCCGTGCCCTGTTTGAGCGTCCCGACGGAAAAGGCGGCAGGGAATTCTCAGGCGCTTCATGGTGGTCTTATTACAAACCTGAGTGGTCCTCTATCGGCCTTTGGGATCTGAATTTGTCGGTGGAAGACATTGAGCCGCTCGAATTGAAACATCCCTCTGTGGTGGAGGCGGCAGATGAATTGAATAAGCTCATCAGCTGATGCGTTGTTGGATCTCGCGGCACAGCCACGGCGCCAGCACACTGTTCGCGAGGCCCGCACCGCAGTCGCATCACTCAAATGGGTGAGCGCCCTCACCAGCCAGTCTCAGGATCGTGTCCTATCTGCCAGCGATAGGACATCGATCGTGGGATTAGGACACGGGATTTGGGACCCTACACAGGGGGTCTGGGGTTAGCCGACGGTGCTGTGCTGCGTGTCCTCGACTTGGCCCAGCCAGGGCACCGCCTCGCCGCGGCAGGACTGGTTGACGGGAGTGAGACCCTCGCCGTCGGGCTCGTCGAGCGCCGGAATGGTGACGCCCATCCAGGCGTCTCCGTAGTCGTACGCCGCGATATGGGTGCCGCACGTGCCGCAGAATCCCCGCCGGGTCTTACCCGGGTACGTGTCGTACCAGGTCGGCTCGCCTCCCTCCCCGGTCCACTCGAATCCGTCGAGGGGGAACGCCACCCACGACATCATCGGCGCCCCGCCGCGCTTCTTGCAGTCCCGACAGCTACAGGTGTGGGGGTAGTCCGGGTCCCCCTTCGCTTCGAACCGGATCCGACCGCAGTCCGGGTGGCACCCACCGGAACGGGTCGCGCCGGTTGTGTCGGAGGTGGCGTTCAAGTTCGTTCATCTCCCCTGTATGGCAATCGAGTTCAGTGCGAGAGCTTGCCATCCGGGTGTGGCCGGCAGTGGTCCGCGCCGCCTCCCGTCGAAGGGGAACATACATCCGGCACTCGACACGGCGTTGAAGGCAGCAAGCGGTTTTCGGTGACCTGCCCCTGCAGCGGCCACTTCCGGCCAACCTCGCACGGCCGTCGTCCCGGGAAGCCCGGCGGCAGCCGGAAACGATCACGGGTGGCGCCTGGGAGGCGGGCTCGCCGAGGTAGGCCAGAACCCGCTGCTCCGACTCGGCGCCTGCCCTCTACTGGCTCCTCCAGTTCCAGCACCTCCCAACCCGCCTCAGCCCGTCACGCAGACGGGCCTCCTCGCCGTGCGCGGGAATCTGGCTGAACTGGGTTTTCCACACGTCGAGTTGAAGGAGGGGTCACCGTGCCGAGCAGTAGCCCGGGCGCCAAGGTCCGGGTACAGCGACCGCGGCGACGCCGATCAAGCGCCGCCGGGGCACGCGCCAGGCCAAGCCGTGGCACCACCTCCGGCACGCGGACCCCCTGGTCGATGTCCGAGGATCGCGCAAGCCCCTGATCGGGTGCCGCGCCGCGACGGCCACTCGAACGCGTGAGTTCAAAAGCCACCAGGTAGGCCGCTACTGCCCAACGTGCAAGATCCGCATTCACGTTCGAGATATTCGCCCGTCCGGGGCCGTTACGGCCGCGGAACCGGAGCGTTCTTAGAGCACCAGTGCCAACCTGCCGCCCAGATGGAGGACATCGTGAACGCCGAGCCCGCCCCCGTCCATCGGTCCCTCGAATTCGAACAGTGGCGGCGGTCCCCGCTCGCCGTCCGGTTCCGGGGACCCCGTCAATCCGGCGTCTGCGTGCGCGGCGCGGCACGACGGGATGCGAGGTGGTCGGCGTGAGCGGGATCGGCGATACAGCGGCCGGGAATGTACCCGGCCCGCGTGCCACCGAGCTGCCGCTCCCTCCGGCGGCAATGCCGGCCGGGCCGGAGGACGGGGACATGACCGAGGGCCTGGAGGAGGCGTACTGGTCGGTTCATGACGGCGCCGCCGCGAGCGCCACCGTGTACCAGGTCCTGGCTCGGCTGCCCAAGATCACCGCCGTCATCGGCCGGCTCGCCTGGCAAGCGGACCGCCGCTCCACCCTCGCGGCCATCGTCTGCCAGCTGGCCTCGGCGGCCATGGCCGCCTTCGGGCTGATCGCTTCGGTCAAAGTCCTCCAGCACCTCTTCGCGGAGGGCCCCACGCCCGACCGTGTGCGTGCTGCGATCCCCCAGATCCTGATCGTGGCGGGCTTCCTCGCGGCGCGGGCCCTGCTGGAGGCTGCGGTCGCGGTGGCCCAGGCCCGCGTCACACCCAAGATCCGCACCGCCCTCGAATGCGAGTTCCTCCACCTCACCGCGCACGTGCGCCTCGAGGCAGTCGAGGATCCCGACTGGCACGACGAGGTCCACCGTGCCAACGACCGTGGGCTCTTCTACGCGAGGATGATCGTCGGACAGGTCGTCTCCCTCGCCTCCGCGACCCTCGGGCTGATCGGTACGGCCGGCGTGCTCGGTGTCCTGCACCCAGCTCTTTTACCTCTCCTGCTGCTGTCGGTCCTGCCGGTGGGCGCGGCCGCCGTGCGCAGCGCACGGGCCCGGTTCAAGTCCTTCAAGCGGTGGAACGCGCTGCAGCGCCGAGTCCGGGTGTTCTCCTGGCTGCTGCTCGACGTGGACGCGGCCGCCGAACTGCGCTCCGACACGGCCCAGGGAGCGCTACTAGACGAGCACCGCCGCCTGACCACCAGAATCGCCGAGGAGGACACCCGCCTCGGCGTGAGCTCCGCCGTGCTCAACCTCACCGGCCGGACCGTTGGTGGGATCGGCACCGGCATCACGTACGCGGCGCTGGCCGGCATGCTGATCGCCGGCTGGCTGCCGCTGGCGGCGGGGGCCGGGGCCGTCCTGGCGATCCAGGCGGGCCGCGCCTCCCTGACCCAGCTCATCGAGGTGGGACACCTCGTGTACGAGCACGCCCTGTGGGTCGATGATCTCCTCGCGGTCCAGGAGCGGAGCCGCCGCCTCCTGCCGCGGACATCCAAGGTGCGTGCTCCGGACAAGGTGAAGGAAATCGTCGTCCAGGACGTCCACTTCAGCTACCCCGGCAAGGACACCCCGGCCCTGAACGGCGTCTCCTTCACCCTGCGCGCCGGGGAGACCGTGGCATTCGTCGGTTTCAACGGGTCCGGGAAATCAACAATGTCGAAGGTCCTGGCAGGCCTATACGAGGCTCAGCAAGGAAGCGTGAGCTGGGACGGCGTCGACGTTCGGGACATGGACACCCAGTCCCTGCACGAGCGGGTTGCCTGTGTCCTGCAGGACCCGGTCCGCTACCCCTTCAGCGCTCTGTCGAACATCACCGTCGGCGCCGGCAGCCTGACCGAGGCATATCCGGAGCGGGTCATGGCCGCCGCTCGGGCTTCCGGAGCCGACAAGGTGATCGCCGCGCTCCCCGGCCAGTGGCAGGCGACGCTGTCCAAGCGGTTCAAGAAGGGACGCCAGCTCTCCGGCGGAGAGTGGGCGAAGATCGCCGTGGCCCGCGGCCTCTACCAGCTTGCGGTTCTGCTTCTCCTGGATGAGCCGACCGCGAGCATGGACCCGCCGTCCGAGCACGCCGTGTACGAGGCCGTGCTGCGAGGCCGACTGCGACCGGACCAGATCACGGTGCTCATCTCCCACCGGCTCGCGAGCGTCGTCGACTGCGACCGAATCCTGGTCTTCGACAGCGGCCGCATCGTCGAGTCCGGATCTCACCAGGAACTCATGGCCCTGGGCGGGGATTACGCCTCGATGTTCACCCTTCAAGCCAGCGGCTACCACCCCGGCACGCCCACCACCGAGGACGCAGCCCGGTGACCCCCTCCCGCATCGCCACCACTAGAGAGACGCGGTGCCCCGCGGACGCATGACGCCGACCCCCCGATCCGGATACAGGCCCCCCACCGAAGGCGAGAAGTACGCCGTGCCGCCCAGCCACACCCATATCCGCAAGACCGTCGAGGCCTACCTCGGCCACCACCCTGCCGAGCGCGACACCTTGGCCGACCTCCTGACCGCTCTCGACCAGCCCTATGACGCGACCAGCCGGAGCACTCTGCCCGGCCACGTCACGTGCAGCGCCATCGTCATCGACCGAAACGCCAATGTTCTCCATATTTCACACCGGGTGACAGGGCTCCTTCTGGCTCCGGGCGGCCACATCGAGGCCGGTGACCGTTCCCTGCTCGGCGCGGCCCTGCGCGAGCTGGCGGAGGAAGCCGGGATCCCGGCCGACGCCCTCACCCTGACGCCTCAGGCCCTCGGCACGCCGATCGATATTGACGTTCACGACATCGACGAGAACCCCGACAAGGGCGAACCCCCACACCGGCACTACGACATCCGCTACGCCTTTTACCTCGCCAACAAGGACCGGCCGGAGATCGTGCTACAGGACCAGGAGGTGTCCGGCGCCCAGTGGGTACCCATCACCGCCATCACCTCGCCGACACTGCGCGCCAAACTCCTGGAAGCGGGGCTCGACGGCCGGCCAGAACCGGTGAACGCCTCCGCGCTCATCCACGACGGGGCCGGGTCCTACCTGCTGCATCTTCGCGACGAACGGCCCGAAATTTGGCAGCCATGGACGATGGCGCTGGTTGGGGGCGGGCGTAGGCGGGGCGACCGGAGCCTGGAGGACACCCTGCTGCGTGAACTGTCCGAGGAGGTCCCCGGGCTGCACCTGGAGGGCCTTGCGCCGTACGCCGTGGAGGAGGCCACCAGCGTGGATGGCCTCCGCGTCCCTATTCGCGTCTTCGCCGGCCGGTGGAACGGGGACCCTGACCAACTCGAGCTGCGGGAGGGGGTTCTCCTGCACTGGGTCACTCCGGACCAGCTGGATCGGCTGCGCCTGAGCCGCGGACTCGGCAACTTGATCCGCCGCCACGCAGCAGATCACCCGCCGCAGGCAGAGCAGGACGAGGCGCCGCCAGCGTCGGACGGAGGCCGCCGGCCCGTGCTCAACGGCATCGGCGTGCATCTCCACCTGGAGGACGAGCACGGACGCGTACTCCTCGGACTGCGCCACCCGGACGTCGCGTACGCGGGGAACACCTGGCACTTCCTCGCCGGGAAGTGCGAACGGGAGTCCGCGGTCACCTGCCTGGTCCGCGAAGCCCGGGAGGAAGCGGGGCTGGTCATCGACCCGGCGGACCTGGAGCTGGTGCACGTCGTGCACATCGTCGACACCCCCGGCGGCCTCCCCCTGCTGCAGATGATCTTCCAGGCCAGCCGGTGGGAGGGGGTTCCCGAGGTCCTCGAACTCGACAAGTGCCTGGCCTGGCAGTGGTTTGAGCCGACGGGCCTGCCCAAGCAGCTCGTCCCGTACACCCGCGCGGCCATCGAGGGAATCTCCGCCGGCCACCGCTACACGGAGCTCGGGTGGGACCGATGACCGCGGGCCTGCGCGGCCTCCGCATCCGGGGCTGTTGGGTACCGAGCCCGTCCGCCCGCTGGAGGCGGTCGCCCAGGAGGAACCGGTTCCCGCGCCCGGCCTCGCGCGTACTCGCGGATGACTCAGAGGGGGTGTTCCGTGAGCAGCCCTGACTCCGGCGCCGCCTCCGCGTCGTTGTGGCGGCACCAAGATTTCCGTCGGTACATGACCGGCCAGACCTGCAGCGTCGCCGGTAGCTCGATCAGCTCCATGGTCCTGCCGGTACTCGCTGTCATCGATCTGGACGCCACGGCCGGGCAGGTCTCCGTCCTGGCGGTTCTCGGACAGCTGCCGCCGGCTCTGCTCGCTCTGCACGCCGGGGCGGCTGCGGACAGGTACTCCAAGCGGCGGCAAATGATCACCGGGGACCTGGTGAGCGCCGCGGCGCTCGCGACGGTCCCGGTGGCCGCGGCGCTGGGCACCTTGACCCTGGCGCACCTCATGGTCGTCTCCGCTGTTCGGAGCGCCGCCGCGGTGGTGCACGACGCGGCGTCGATCAGCCTGCTCCCCGGGTTGGTCGACCGGTCGCTGATCCAGCGGAGCAACTCCCGCATCGGCGCGCTGTTCGCGATCGCCGCGACCGGTGGCAGCAACGCCGGCGCCGCGTTGACCGCGCTGCTCGGCCCGGCCCGCGCACTGCTCGGCGACGTCGCCTCCTACCTCGTCAGCGCGTGGTGCACCTACCGGATCCAGGCCCGCGAGAGCACCCCCGCACCGGCCGAGGGGCGCCGGCTGTGGACGGAGATCGTCGAGGGTCTGCGGTACGTGCACGGTGATCCCCGGCTGAGCGTTCTGACCTGGGTCAACGCGACGACCTCCTTCGCGCTGGCGCTGCTCAACACCCTGTGGGCGCTGTACCTCCTGCGGTTCTTGGCGATGAGCCCGACCGCGTTCGGCGTGCTGCTGGGGCTCGGCGCCTTGGGCGCTGCCGCCGGGGCGCTGGCCGCTCCAGCGGTTGCGCGGCGGTACGGGCCCGGGCCGATGATGCTGACCGCGCTCGCCCTCACACCGCTCACCCAGATCCCTCTGCTGATCGCGTCCCCAGGCCTGACCTGGGAAGTCGTGATCGGGAGCGCGCTGTTTCTCCAGTTGGCGTGTGCTGGGGCCGCCGGAACGACGCAGCGTTCGATCCGGCAGATCGTCACCTCGGCCGGGATGCAGGCCCGGATGCAGGCCGTGAGTACCTGGCTGACCTGCGCGGCCAAGCCGCTGGGCGCGCTGCTGGCCGGCGGACTCGGCACCTGGGCCGGCGTCCGGCCGGCCCTGGTCGTGGGCTCCTGCCTCCTGGTCGTGCCGTTCGTGGTCCTGGCCCGGTCTCCGCTGCGCGGCCTGCGGCAGATGCCGGCCACCCCTGGGAGGCCCGGGACGCCCTGCCCGGTCGTTCCCGCCCCGGGGGCGGCGTGCGCCCAGGACACCAGCCGAGAGGGCTCCATGGACGGAGGGACATCGTGAACCATTTGAACGCTGGGGCGGCCACCGACGCCGGGTCCAAGGCCTCCCCACTGCCTGAGCCGCGGTTCCCGGCAGACACGAGCCCCGCGTCGTCCGCGGGTGGCGTGGTCGTGGCGTCCGCCGATCCCGATACCGCGGCTGCCCGGGCGGAGATGGTGGCCCGCCTGGAAGAATCCGGCGACTTGGGTGCGGGCCCGGTGCGGGATGCACTTCTCGCCCTGCGGCGCGAGCTCCTGATTCGTCAGGCGTACGTACGCCGCTCGGCTCCCGACGAGCTTCCACCGCGGTGGGAGCTGCTCGACTGGGCGCGCCCCGACGACCGGGACGAGCTGTGCCACCTGCTGCACAGAGGAGACAGCGTCCCTGTTCAGCACGCGGGCGAGCCCATCCTCGGCCGGATCCCGGGCGTGCGCAGCGGGGGGACCATGACGGCGATGTCGAGCACGATGGGCATGACCTCCGGCCTCTTGGACGCACTGGACCTGCGGCCGGGTCAGCGGGTTCTGGACGTCGGCTCCGGCGCCGGGGTCACTGCTGGCGTGATGTGCTTCGTGTGCGGGGACGAAGGCGTCGTCACGCTCGACGTCGACCGACACGTCAGCGAAGCCATGCGAGCGCACCTGGCCGTCCTCGGGTACCGGCCCACCGTGGTGACCGGCGACGGACGGGTCGGCTGGCCCGCCAGAGCGGCGTACGACCGGATCTTCGTCTCCTTCGCCGTGCCCAGCATCCCCACGGCCCTGGTGGACCAGCTCGCCCCGGGCGGCCTCGCCCTGATGACGGTGGCCACCTCGTCACCGTCCTGGCCGGGCCTCGCCGTGATCACCAAATCCTCGATGGGACAGGTCCAGGCCGAGCTGCGCGCGGTGGAGTTCGGCCACCGCGCCGGCACGGGCATCGACGGCTTCGAGCAGGTCTTCCTGTCCGCCAAGTTCCGCAAGCAGATCGCCGCGGGCGGTGGCCGCTGGACCCGGCGCAGCCGGCTAGTGCCTCCAGCAGTCACCGACCGCGGCGCGTGGCTGGCGCTCGGGGCACTGCGGCCCGGGCTCGTCCGGGACTACGGAGCGGAGGACCTGACCCTCGGCGCCCCCAGCTGCGGATCCTGGATGCGGGCCCGCCCAGCCGGGAGCCGCTGGACGGTCACCGCCGACGGGCCGCGTGACATCTGGGCGGAACTCCACGAAGTCGCCGCCCTGTGGCGGGCGGCCGGCTCCCCGTCCGCCTACCGCATCGAAATCGACTCCGGCGGCACCCAGCAGGCGACCACCAGCTGCGGCACCCTCTCCTGGCCGCTCCCCGCCCCGTCCCTCACTCCCGGAGAAGCCCCATGACCATGCATCCCGGCGCACCCGCCATCGACGACACCCCCAGGGCCGGGGAGGCACTGTTCGGTACCACGGCCGCCGACTATGCCCGCTACCGTCCCGGAGTACCCGACGCCGCCGTGCGGCTCCTCGCCGCAACCCTGCACGGCGTGCCCGCACCGGTCCTCCCCTCGACCTTGATAGGACTCTTTGAAATCGGCCACCCCCTGCTTGGGCTGGCCTCAGAGTTGCTCGCTCTGATTCCCCACCCGGATAACGGCTGCACCGATGTTCCTGCCGGTCCCCTATTCGCCCCCGTCTTGCCCATTGATCTTGAGGCGGATGAGCTTGCGGAAGTCATGCCGGAATCCGACCGCCGCCACCCATGCCAGACTCAAGATGATAATGGCCTCGGACCAAAAGAAGGCAAGGTAGTCCATCATCGATCCGATCGGTGGGGAGCCGGGTGCAGCGTTTCGGAAGCCGACAAGGGCAAACAAGGTCGCGGCCATCCAGCCCAGAGCTGGCCAGGTCAATCCTTCCTTCTTATGCACCAGGATGACCGCGCCCGCTAGCACGGCAAAGGCTAGCCCCCACATGGCCAACATCATGAACACGGTAAAAATCCAGGTGCTTCGAGACCTGTGGATGCTCAGCTCAAGGCCAGCAGACTCGGGGTTTGAGACATATCTGGTCGGATTCATGACGAAGAATGGGTCGGCATTCACGAAACTCATCCGGACGGGAATGTAGGATCCGTTTGACGTGGTTGCGTTCCAAGAGATGCTTGTTGAGTAGAAATCCCAGGGGTAGTGGGTAGCCCGACCGCCGTCCAAGATAAACCGAAGCTGCTGCAATCTGGGGACGGTGTTCTTGGAAAGGCGAATACTCCCGGGAATGAGGTGGGAGGAAGCGAGCTGTACGTCCTCAGTGAAGGACAACCCTTCACGAGCGCCCTCCCTTAGGGACTCCTGAGGCAAGGGCAGGACGCTCAGCACCACCTCGTTGGCTACGGGGTCAACCCTCTGAGCCGTGACTTTGAGGTGCAGCGCCATGCCCACTGTCACCGGTGCGGAACTGGATACCCGTCTCTCCTGATGACTGGCGTGCCACTCGTCAAGGTAGAGGCTGAGCCCTACCACAGGGGGCCCCAGAAGGACTAATGCGATTCCAACGTAGATGAAAGCCGTCGCACCCCTCGGCCGTAGTCGAGGTTCTCGTGATTTCCTTGGCTCTTCGGATGCCTCGTCGGGGGTATGGGGGGACTCAGCCATCTGCTCAGCCTGGCTAAGTTCCTCACGAGAGCGGGGAGCGCCGCGCCAATCAAAGTGCAATCACTCTTTGTGACCAGCATCGAACAGCCCGCGAATACGCGACAGGTGAACATGCGGCTCTACCAGGCTCAAGCCCGTGATCTGCGGAGAGACGCCACAGCGGATGGGCCCGATGGCCAGCCAGATCCAGGTGCGGGTCGAGCTGTCCAGGGTGGGCGAAGCCCAGCGTGAAGCGCTGCCGCAGGCGCCCATGACCGTTCGGCGCGGCCCGCACACTGCACGATCGGGCGGCCCGGCTCCACCATCTTGACCACGCTCGCGCTCGCTCCCCACTTGGCTGAGGTGCGGACCTAGCGAGGCGACGAGCGGCCCTGGCCGAATCCAGAGATCCCCATCAACCTCGGCGCCGGGACAGGACAGGTACCCCGCGCGCTGCTGGCAGTCGTGCCCCGGCTGGCCCACATCGACCTCGTAGACGTCAACCAAGGGATGCTCGCCCAGGCGATGGCGGACCTCCGTCCCGTCCTCGGCACGACCACGGCCTCGGCATTCGCGGGCGAAGCCCACACCTACGGGCCGCAGCGGCCCGGCCAGGGACCTGATCTGGTCACCTGCTGCCGGGCGTTCCACTGGATGGACCGGCCGGCGGTGCTGGCCATGGCCGACCAGGTGACCACACGTACGGCGGCGTTCGCACTCATGGGCGACGGAAGTCTGTGGACCCACCAGGCAGGCTGGACGGCCGCGCTGAAGGAGCTGATCCAAACGCACCTCGGCGAAGGCCGCCGCGCGGGCACCACCGGCGCCTACTCGGGGCCCGGCCGCCGGTACGAGGACGACCTGGCCGACTCCGCGTTCAGCGACATCACCGAGCAGCGCTTCCCGCATACCCGGACCTGTACCCCGACCGGTGTGGTCGGGTAGCTGCGCTCCACCAGCTTCGCCCGTCCCGACCTCTTTTCCGACCACGCCCGATTCGAGGAGCAGGCCCTGGAACTCCTCGAGGAGCATGCCCAAGACGGCCTGCTGAACGAGGAGTCCGTCTTCACCGTGCTCGTCGCCCGCCGGCCCCAGGCCGCACGGTGAGCGGCGGCCTGCGGCACACCGTGCCGGTCGACGTCCACCTCATCCTGCGCCGCGACGGCAAGGACGGCCCGGAGGTACTGCTGTCGCGCCGCGCTGGCCCCGTGTACGCGACAGGGCTCTACCACTGCCCGTCCGGTCATCTCGACCCCGAGGAGGACATGGTCGAAGCCGTCATCCGGGAGGCCCGCGAGGAGACCGGCGTCCTCATCGATCCCGAGGACGTCACCGTGGCCGTCACCGTCCACCACCGTCCCCCCGTCGGTGCCGGAAGCCGCATCGGCGTGTTCTTCGAAGTCCGCCGGTGGTCGGGACAGCCGGCTGTGATGGAGCCGGACCGGTGCGACGACATGGGCTGGTACCCGCTGGAGGGCGGGCTGCCGGAGCCGATGGTGGCGTACTGCCGGGCCGGCCTGGACGCCTACCGTGCCGGGCTGCCCGCGGCCGTCCACTTCCAGGAACCGGGCGACCCAATCCCCTACGCAGCAGAGGGCCCCGACCGCACTCTCCTCCTGCCCGGCCCGCCGGTCGACGGACCCGGACTCCCGCACCACCTGCAGGTGTTCGCCGAGCCGGCCGTGGGCCGGATCACCGGAGCCGAGGACGTCTCCTGGGTACGGACCGGGAGCAGGGTCTGGCGGATCACCGGCGCCGGTGGCGGTACCTGGTACCTCAAACGGCACCGCGGGGCCAAGTTCCATGACAGGGAGGTGGCCGCGCTCCGGTCGTGGGCGCCGGTACTCGGCGCGAAGGCCCCGCGGCTGGTCGCAGCCGACAGCCAGGCGCGGGCCGTGGTGATCACCGCACTCACCGGCCGGCCGCTGCACGGCATGGCCCTGGACCCTGCGACCGAGGCACAGGTCCAGCACGGTCTGGGCCAGCTGGCCGCCGCCCTGCACCGCGCCGCCCCCGAGCAGCCCGCCGGCCCCTCCCCGGCCCTGGGCAAGATCGAGCGGCACCTGAAAGCGGCCGGACCGTACCTGGCCGTCGGCGACGAGGACCTGGTCCTCGCCCTGGCCCGCGCGTACGCGGACCTGCCCGCGCCTCCCGCAGTGCCGACACACGGGGACCTGCAGTACCGCAACGTCCTGATCGGCGACGACGGCGGGCCACGACTGCTGGATTTCGAGCGCTCCGAATATGCCAGCGCCACCAGGGACATGGTGCGGCTCTCCGACACCTGGACCGGCAGAGACGACCTTCGGGCCGCGTTCCTGAACGGGTACGGCCGGCCACTCGACCCGGACGAGGAGCTACGCCTGGACTGCGAGGCGGCCTTCGACGCAGTCTCCGGCATCGCCTACGGCATGTCCCACGGCGACCCCGAGGTCACCGAACGCGGCCGCCGCACCCTGCTGCGCCTCCACACCGACCGCCACCGCTAACCCCCGCCACAGCACCGATTTAAGGAGCACGGTATGGCCCAGCCCCGCCTGGCCACCCCCGCCGACGCTGCGGAGATCTCCCGCCTGCGCTCGGAGAACATCCTGTCCGAGCCCCTGGATACGCTCTGGCTGGACCGGTGCACCGACCAGCTCGCCGTACGCCTCGTTCCCGGAGGCGACGCACGCGCCTACGTCATCGACGCACCCGACGGCCGCCTTGCCAGCTGCGCCCTCGGCCTCGTCCACGCTGTCCTGCCCGCCCCCAAGTACCCCCAAGGGCTGGCCGTACGGATCCACGCGGTGGCCACCGACCCCGATCACCGGCGCCGCGGCCACGCCAAGGCCGCGCTCACCGCACTCCTGGACCACCTGGAAGCCGACGGGGTCACCCTCTACGAGCTGTACGCGAGCGAGGGCTCCGCCCCTCTCTACGAAGGGCTCGGCTTCGGATCCGATCCGGCGCTGATGCGGATGACCCGCTTCCCCGCCCCGCTCGACGGGAGGACGCCGTGAGCCGGACATGGCTGCCTCCAGAGGAGCTCGCCGCGACGCTCGCCAAGGCCACGGTCTTCGGCGCGATCTTCTTCACCGACGAGGCTGACCGCCCCGTCCATCTCCGCGCCACCTACACCACCACCCATCCGTGGCTGTGGCCGGGCGGGATCGCGGAAGCCGGAGAGCGGCCGTGGCAGACCGCGGTGCGCGAATGCCGTGAGGAGACCGGGCTGGAGGTGGCGGGGCTGCCGCGGTTGCTCGCTGCCCCGTGTTCGGACTGCCCGTAGCCGCATGGCCACTGAACACGGTCGGCTTCGTGTTCGACGGGGGCGGCTCACGGGGGCGCAGCTGGACGGGATCACGTTGGATACGGCCGGGCCTTGCGGCAACCACTCTTGCCACCCTCCACCACCACAACGAGGCATTGCGTTCAGAGCTCACCACCCGCACCGGCACCATCATGCCGCTCACGAGGCGCTGACGACCTCCGACGAGGCGAGGACGCCGCAACGACAGGGCGATAGGGCGATACGCAAGTTGAGTAACCATGTCCGCGGCCAGCGGTTCTCAGTCGGTCGGAACACCCCGTTCAACCCCCGGCGCCACCCGAGCAACTGATCTTGTCAACGGCCAGTGGAGTCTCCCCGTAGCTCCGTGGACTCCACCGGCGATTGAGGCTTCCTACGGCGTCTCATCGAAGGCAGGTACCGGGACCGCGGCATGCTGAGGGCGGGTGAGACGTTGGGTGATGGCACGTCCGATCTCAAGGGCCGACAGGGTCGCGGCGGGAATGCCAAGTCTGCCCGCAAGGTCAACCAGGTGCAGATCGCTGGCGGTGTCGATGAGATCAGCCAACACATTGGCCGCAGTACGGGCTCTCGCGGCGGCGACGACAACCATGATGGAGCCGAGCAGAACAGCAGGCCACCAAACAATCGCCAGAACGGCGTACATCAGGCCCCAGCCCGCGAGACGGGCGGCCGAGGCGTACGAATCGCGCGCAGCGGTGACGTCGGCGCGCAGTGCGTCTGGCAGGACACTCCAAAGCCGGGGCCACGCCATGTTCAGGTCCAAGCCGTATAGCGTGCCCGCTCGACTGGCACTGGCATGGAAGCGTTCGGCGGTGCGCGTCGGCCGTTGCGGCAGCTGCGACTGCCCCGCCAGGCGACGGCGCTGGGCCCGACGGGCCGCCGCCTGGGCGCGGGCGAGTGCGGCGCCAGTACGGCTCGGGTCGTTGGCTTCGGCGATCCTGCGGCGGGCCGATTCGCGCACCGCGGTCCATCGCCGCTGGCGGGCGTGCACGATCCAGGCCAGCGGCGGGCGGGTTCCCGGGGCGGCCCAGAGGTTTTCCAGGACGGTGCCGAGGCCGCCGGCCGCGAGGCCCGCTCCCGCGGAGGCCAGGACGCTGACGACGGCGGCCACGGCCAGCCAGGTGGTGCGGTGTGCCGTCGGCTGTGCGGCGATGTCGCCGAGCCAGTCGACCAGTGGCCGTGGGTCGAAGGGGTCGGCCTGTCCCACCCGGTAGGCGGCGGCTGCGGCGGCGGCCCACAGCACGCCGGGCAGGACCAGCAGGGCCAACCACCGTTCCGCCAGGCTCGTGCCCAGTTTCGCCAGGAAGCCGGTCATCACAGGATTCGGATCGCGGCCATCGGCGTTCCGGCTGCGGCGCAGGACGGAGGTGTCGCGACCTCATCGTCGAAGACGGTCCGGTTGCAGCGGCGCAGCGGGCAGGTCCAGGTGAGCGGCTCGTCCGGGCTGGACTCCGAGAAGCCTGCGGGCAGGGGGGTGTACTGCTTTGAGGATGTGGTGATCCCGGCCAGGCCGTCCCGGCTGCAGGCCTCCTCGATCTCGTCCAGCAACACGAGCAGGCGGCCCTGGTCAGGCGTCTGCTCGGCGGTGACGGCGTCGAGGAGTTCAGCCAGTTGAGGTCCGGCGTCGGCGTCGCCGATGGCCTGACGCATCTCGCTGTGCCTGGCGATCTGGTCGCACAGGGCGGCCAGGCGTTCTCGAACCACGCTCACCTGTCGTTCCTTCCCTCAGTCTCGTACCGGCGTGGCCGACCACGCGAATTCGCAGTCATGACAGGCCTGTTGCGGAGATCCTAGGTGTGCGGCGGGCCGAAGCGGATACGATCCGCAAAGCCCGGTGTGCTGCCAGGGGCGCCGTGACGTATCGGCCCGCGGCAGTACCGTTGTGTGCGTTCGAGGGGCCGTGGACAGTGACTCGTGCGGTCGGATCGGACGCGTCGAAGCGCCGCATCGCCGTGGCCGCGCTGCAGCGGCGCATGCTGAAGGTGATGAACGACGGTGAGAGCGCGGCGACGCTGCTCACTGCCCAGGCCCGGCAGGAGGCCGAGGACTTGGCCGAGGTGGGCAGTCCCGACGAGGACCTGCCCGTTGCCCATCTGCTGGGCATGTTCCACTGGTACCGGTATCTGGTGCTGCCCGATGAGGAGGACCAGGAAGCGCTCGACGCGGCCGTGCGATTCCTGTACCCCGTGTACCGCGCTCGTCCGGAGGCCGTTCCGGACGCACTGCGCGCCGTGTTCGCCAGGGCCGGAACACCCGCCCGCCACGTGACGACAGCCGCATCGGCCGTCCCGGCCGCAGGAAGGCTGTTCCAGGCCTACCAGCGGAGCAGGAGTCTGCCGCAACTGGACGAAGCCGTCGCCTTGTTGCGCGAAGCCGTGGCCGGCACTCCGCACGACGACCCCGACTACCCGGCGTGCCTGAGCAATCTGGCCCTGTTGTTGCGGGCGCAGTCCGAACACACCGGCGACGTCGCCCTGTTGGCGGAGGCGGTCGAGCTAGGCCGCCGGGTCGTCGCCGCCACCTCGGACGACCGCCTCGACCACGCCAAGTACCTGACCATGCTCGGTCTCGCGCTCCGCGCCCTCTTCGAACGGACCGGCGACGCCGCGGTGTTGGCCGAGGCGGTGGAGGTGGGCCGCCGGGCGGTCGTCACGGCCCCGGCCGACCATCCCGATCACAGGTCCTGTCTGAGCAACCTCGGTATCACGCTGCGGTTCCAGGCCACGCTGACCAGGGACACCGATCTGTTCGCCGAAGCGGTGGAGGTCAGCCGACAGGCCGTCACGGGCGGGCAGCGAGGCAGGCCGGAGCGCGTCGGCCATCTGGTCAACCTCGGCATCGCCCTGCAGGAACTGTTCGAACAGACCGGGAACGTCGCCCTGCCAGCCGAAGCCGTGCCCGTCTGCCGCGAGGCCGTCGCCCTGGCCTCGCACGACCACCCGCACCACACGGACGTCCTGCGGGCGCTCTCCGCTGTGCTGCAGTCGCTGTCCGAGCGGTCCGGGGCCGCCGGTCCGCTGGCCGAGGCCGTGGAGGTCGCCCGCCGGGCCGTCGCCGCTGTGCCGGACGGCCACCGGCATCGCGCCGACCTGCTGAGCATTCTGGGCCTTGCGCTGCAGGCCCTCTGCGAACGGACTGGAGAGCCCCGTCTGCTGGCCGAGGCCGTAAAGGTCTGCCGCGAAGCCGTCGCCGCCACGCCGGACGACAGCCCCGACCTCGCCTCGTACGTGGGCAACCTCTCCGTGGTGCTGCGCTCGCGGTCGGAGCAGAACGGGGACATCCGCCAGCTCACCGAGGCCGTGGAGGTCAGCCGCCGAGCCGTCGCCGCCACGCCGGACGACAGCCCCAAGCGCGCGCGACGGATGAGCAACCTCGGCCTGGCCCTGCGGACGCTCGCCAAGCGTACCGGGGACGTCGCCCCACTGGCCGAAGCGGTCGAGGTCTCCCGCCAGGTGGTCGCCATCGCGCGGGACGACGACTCCTACCTCCCCTCGTACCTGAGCAACCTCAGCCTCGCCCTGCAGGCCCTCTCCGAACGGACCGGCGACACGACCCCACTGGCCGAGGCGGCGGCGGTCGGCCGCCGGGCCGTTCTCGCGTCGGCGGCGGACCACCCGCACCGGGCCGGGCACCTGAGCTACCTCGGGATCGTGCTGCTGGCACTCGCCAGGCGCACCGGGAACGCCGAACTCCTCCTCGAGGCGATGGACGTCGGTTCCCAGGCCGTCGCTGCGCTGCCGGAGGAGCATCCCGACCGCGCTGGGTACCTGAACAACCTCAGTGGCCTGCTCCGGTCCGGCACACCGGACATGCTCGCCTGGGCGGTCGAACTGAGCCGCGAGGCCGTTGCCATCACACCGAACGACGACCCCTACTACGCACGACGCGTCAGCAACCTGGGCGGCTTTCTCCAGGAACTCGCCGAACAGAACGGCGACCTGAGCCTGCTCGCGGAAGCAGTGGAGATCGGCCGCCGGGCCGTCGTCAGCACGCCGGAGGACCATCCCCACCACGCTTTGTTCCTGAACAACCTCGGCTACGCGCTGCGAGCCCTGGCCGAACGAACTCAGGACGCGACGCTGTCGGCCGAAGCCCTGGAGCGGTTCCGGTCGTCCGGACGGAACACCGCCACCGAGGCACTCGTCCGGGTCCAGGCCCTGCGGGAGGTCGCCGTCCTGGCCGGCTCGACGCCCTCCGGCACCGCGGAAGCACTGGCCGCGGTGGAAACCGCCGTCGGCATGCTTCCGTGGATCAGCCCCCGGACCCTGGCCCGTGACGACCAGCGTCACCAGGTGCGCCGCCTGGGGTCGCTGGCGGGAGTGGCAGCGGCGGCCGCGCTGGACGCGGGTCGTCCCCGGCGCGCGGTGGAACTCCTGGAGGCGACCCGCGGGACACTCGCAGCCGGCACCATCGACGCCCGCAGCGACGACCTCACCAGGCTGGGCGAACACCACGAGGGGCTGGCACGGGACTTCAAAGATCTGCGGGACCGCCTCGACGCTCTCGACAACCCCGCCTTCGGTCACGTGACGGCCCTCGACGCCGGGCCCCACCGGACCGACGGGACACCGGACACCGTCCAAGGCGCCGCTGATATCGCCCTCTCTCGCCGGCTGGCTCACGACGAATGGGAGCGCCTCGTCGACCGGATCCGGGCGGTGGACGGCTTTTCGGGCTTCCTGCACCCACCGCAGCTCGCAGAACTCACCGAGCACGGCGACCAGGGCCCGATCGTGTTCCTCACCGCCGGGCCGGGCCGCTGCGATGCGCTGATCCTCAGCGGCGCCGACCCCGATGCGGTGCGCACCGTCAGGCTGCACCAACTCACCGCACACGACGCCGCCGCCCGGGTCGAGCAGCTCGCCAGCGCCCGTCGGGCGGCCACCGACTCCAACCAACCGCCCACGACGCGCAAGGACGCTCAGCACGAGATCCTCGACATCCTGGCGTGGCTGTGGGACACCGTCGCCGACCCGGTGCTGACCGCCATCGGTTACACCGGCACGCCGGCCGACGGAGCGTCGTTCCCGCGGATTTGGTGGTGCCCAGTCGGTGTGATGTGCTACCTGCCCGTCCACGCGGCAGGCCACCATCGCGACCTCAACAGCGCCGATCCACTCCTCGTGGCCGCCCCTCGCACGGTCCTGAACCGGGCGATCTCGTCCTACACCCCGACGGCACGCGCTCTGAAATACGCTCGCTCCCACCAATCACCAGCCGCAGAACGCGCGTTGATCATCGCAGTTCCCGACGCACCCGGCACGCGCCCACTGAGCGGCGCAGGCGTCGAAGCCGACACTGTCAACGCGCTGATGCCCGACGCACTGCGGCCCGACCGCCCAGTACGCACCGACGTCCTGGCCGCACTCCCCACGCACCCGTTGGTGCACTTCTCCTGCCACGGCCTGGCCGACGCACAGGATCCGGCGACAAGCCGTCTGATCCTGCACGACCACGAAACCGCTCCGCTGACCGTCAGCGACATCAGCGCCCTGCGGCTGACCGGGTCACTGGCCTTCCTGTCGGCCTGCGACACCTCCGCCACCAGCCTCCAACTGGCCGATGAAGCCGTGCATCTGACCGGGGCGTTCCACCTGGCCGGATACCGGAACGTCATCGGCACGCTGTGGCCAGTCAACGAGCACACCGCCACCGATATTGCTGCCGACTTCTACGCCCACCTCACTGCGGACGGCACCACCACCCCCGACACCGCTGACTCGGCCCGGGCCCTGCACCACGCCGTCCACACACTGCGCGCCCGCTTCCTGCTCTCACCGACCCACTGGGCAGCACACACTCACACCGGCCCTTGAGACGCTCCAGTCGAACACGGCTTCGCCCACCTAAACGCTTGGCGGATCCCCACCAAGCTCCGCACCGACCCCGCGCTGCCACCGCTCTCCGGCGCGCCGTGCTCGCCCTGACCAACCTCGAGGCCAGTCGCCGACGCAAGATCAAGGCCGCAGACTCCCGCCCACCACCAGCACGATCATTGACCGTCACGCCAGCCTCGCTGACCTGCCCGTTCGAAGATGGCGACACTTCAGTGCAACCCGGTGCCCTGACCTCAGGCGCCGAGGAACGGAGGCGTGCCAGCCGCTGTACGTGCCAGTCCGGCCCGGGGCTCAAGGCGTGGCCCTGGCCGGTGACCACCAGATACTCTCCCGCGCCCGGCTCCGGATCGAGCCGGAGAGTGCTGGGGGTACACGCCCCGGCCCTTCGCGGCCCCGGCCTCGGGAGTGGTCGGCGCCGACGGCTGGCGCCGTGTGCATCTACTTGCGTGGTTCTCGGGACGGGACTGGGGACGCTTGCGTCCGGGGGGTCCTGCCGGGCTCTTGGGTCCGTGGGTGGCTGATGGCGTTCCGGTCGGCCCGCTTCTGCAGCAGCCGGGCGCGCTGGGACTCGACGATGCTGGGGTG
This sequence comes from Streptomyces sp. NBC_01296, assembly GCF_035984415.1. Lineage (NCBI taxonomy): Bacteria > Bacillati > Actinomycetota > Actinomycetes > Kitasatosporales > Streptomycetaceae > Streptomyces > Streptomyces sp. NBC_01296. The sequence goes on from NZ_CP130720.1 coordinate 101,255, forward strand.
GTTGAGCGTGCGGCTGAAGGTGGCGATGACTTCGTTGAGTGCGGTTGGGGCGGGCTGCTTTGTTGGCGGTTGGGCGGGTGACGGAGTGGTGCGGTCGCTGGTCGGCCTGGATGTCAGGACGGCTGGGCTTGCACCGTGTTCGGCGGTGGCTTGGTCGAGAAGGCGGCGGAAGTGGGTGGCATCGCCGCCAAGGAGGTCGACGAACAGCTTCAAGACGCGCCAGGCGGGAAGCTGGGTGCCCTCGATGAGGTGCGCGACCTCGTCGGTGGTGAGAGTCCAGCGGCTGGCGACGGCGATGTCCTGGGCCGCTGGCTGGCCGGCTCGTGAGTGGAGGGTGTGGATGGCTTTGTGGAGCGCGTCGGCCGCAGGAACGGGTGATTCTTCGTCTTCGGTGAGGGTGATGTCGCGGGTTCGTTCGCTGCACCGCTCGGTTACCCATACGGTCCGCAACACGCCGGGGTCGGCTCCGCAGGCGTGCGCGAACTTCTCGGTCATGGCCCAGGTCGGTAGGCGCTCACCGGAGAGAATCCGTGACAGAAATGAGGGAGAGCAGCCGATCTTGGCGCTGACCTCTGTGTTGGTCTGCTTGGACGTCCGCACCAACATCGAAAGGACGGGGGCCAGCCGGTTGTACGCAGCCCCCGACGGCGCGGGCGTGGTGGTGGGAGCGGGTTGACTGTCGGGGGATGCGGTGGTCTGCGGGGCTCGTGGGGCGGAGGTGCGGTGTGGCCTGGGGCTGGCCGGCGGGGAGTTCTTGGGTGACGTTCGTGGGGCGAGTGCCGGGGTGGGATTGCCGGTCAGGCGGGCGAGGCGGCGCTTGATGAAGTCCTCGGAGTAGCGGTGGCGGGCGGTGTCCTGGCTGATGCCGAGTACTTCGCTGACACGACCCCAGGTGACCTGGTGGTAGCGGGCACGTCCGACGAGGCCGGCGGTGAGTCCGTCGAGTTGCTGCTGCATCTGCGCCGCGAGTTTGAGCGGCTCCTCACCGTCGGCGTCGGGGAGCAGCCTGAGGAGTTCTCGGGCGGACTCCCTCAGGTCATGGGCGATCTCGGTGACCGGGTCCTCGGTGGGGTTGCCTTCCACGACGGGTGCAGGCGCGGCCTGGCGTCGAGGGGCGTCGGCCGGTTGGGGTGAGGCCGGGTCGGTGCTGACCAGCTCGGGGTGGTTCTTGCGGGCCCGGTGGGCGGCCTGTCGGCAGGCGGCGCCGCAGTACTTCTGAGGGCGCCCTGCCCTCACGCCGGGGTTGGTGAGCGGGGTGCCGCAGTGGTCGCAAGTCATGGCGTCCGTCCGTGTCACGAAAAGGGTTCAAGTCAGCGGCGTGCAAGCGCAGGGTGTGGAAGATTCGCCGGATTTCGTGACGTCTCCCGGGCCGCGGGAGCGGCCGGGAAGACGTTCTTGCGGTTGCACGTGGGTACGCGGGCGGGGGCGGCGCCCCCGCCCGCGGTTGGGCTAGCGGCGGCGCCTGCGAGCCTGGTGGACCCCGGCGAACGCGCCGGTCATGGCAGCAGCGACTGAGTAGAGGGCCCCTGCCGGAACGGTGACTTGAACGGACGTCTGGTTGATCAGGATGAGTCCCAGAACAGGAATCGCGAGAAACGCGGAAGTCGCGCCCTTGCCAATCCAGTTCATGGAACGAAATGTTTCGTGACGGTAGATACGCTGGCTTCCAGCCGAGCGACCAATGGACGGTTTCGTTCGGCGGCGCCGACGGGTACGTGCCATGTGCACAGTCCTTTCGGTGTTGCGTGGAAGGCGTGCGGGGCTCCGAACAGAGGTTTCCAGGCCATGTGGTGAAGCCCCGCACGCACCTGCGAGTGACCGTACAGACACGATGCGCTAGCCGGGAAATCTACCCATATGAGACGGCAGCACTTTTTTTGCGCGTTGCTGCAGGACAGGTTGACGTTTCGTCACCAGGCTGGCCGAAATCTTCCCGAAGTCGAGCAAACGCGCCCCGCGCGCGCCCGCGCACTGGTAGAGGCACCCAATCCGCCGGAGAGTCCAAGGGTGTCCGGAAGGCAAGAGGCAGATGCATCTACGGCCGCTGCACGGCTTCAACCCGTGGCCGGAGGACGACGCCGACATCTCACGCTGCGGTGCCGATGGAGTGATCCGGGGCAGCCTCCAACCGCCCGGCTGCTCGGCTGCTCGGCTGCTCGGCTGCTCGGCTGCTCGGCTGCTCGGCTGCTCGGCTGCTCGGCTGCTCGGCTGCTCGGCTGCTCGGCTGCTCGATCATGATCAGTCACTGATTGATCCAAAATCATACACAAGCCATCTCTTATGGTCTTCTGCCGTGTGTCCCCCTGCGTTGCTCCGAGGATGGAGCGGTGCTTCGCCGTTCGGGCGGAGCCGAACTCTCCTGACGAAGGGGAACCCATGCAGCGGTGCACTGGGATCCGGACTGCGCCCGCAGCCAGCCATCGCGTGCAGCGGCGGGCGTCGGCCCGCCGTTCGCGCCGCTCGACCACGTCTAGGCCGTCCGATGAGCGACGTCACTGACGAGGCTGACGGCACGGTCCGTTTGCCCGAGCCGCCGGCAACGCACCGGTGGACACCCGAGGAGTGGGACCGGTTCCTGGCCTTCGACCAGACGCACCGGGCACGCTTCACCCGATACGCGTGGATGGACCTGGACTCCCAGGTCGATGCCGAAGAGGCAGTGGAGCGGACTTGGGACGAGTTGATCGAGGACTGGCCGATCCTGGTCCTTGGATTGAACCTCAACCACCGTGCCTGGCAAGTCCTCAAGCGCCAGGTTGCCATCCAGACGCGCCTGCGCCATGACAGGTACCCGGTCGACCCTCAACTCCTCCACGCCGTCGCCCGCGAAGGCTCGGATCTTCTGGACCAGGTCCGGCTGGCCATTGCTCGCCTGCCGGAACGGCAGCGCATCACCCTGCGCATGCGCTACCTCCTGGACTACAGCAACGACGAGATCGCCGACATGATGTCCATCCCCGCGGCAACCGTGCGCTCAAATCTGCGCCATGCCCACAGACGGCTGGCGCGGATCCTCGATCTGCCCACTGAATACAACAGGAAAGGCAAGGCCAGGCCATGAGCGAGACCCACGGGAGCTACGGAACCGTGGAGGAGCTTCTCGCTGTCGCGCTGAAACCAAGCCTGTTCGACGGCGAGGAGACCCTCTCCCCGCCCCTAGTTGCCCGAACGCCGGACCGGGCATGCCAGATCCGTCTCGCAGCGGCCAAGGCCCAGCTTCGCCAGGCGCGCCACGCATACGGGTTCGCCGGACAGGCGTGGCAGCAGCTCGTCCACAACGAGGAAGCCGGAGAGGAGTTGGAGGCGCTGTGTGCCGAGACCGTCTCCCACCCGAGCGCCGGCCCCAGCATTGCCGTGTTTATCAGCAGCCACCACACGGACGGGGCTGGAGCGCAGGTCTTCGCGTGCCTCTTGCACGCGGCCGGGGACAGCGAAGGAGCCCGCTTCTGGTGGCAGTATGCAGCCGGTTTGGGTGTCGACAAGGCCGCCTACTGCCTGGTTCTGGATCACTCCCGGCGTGGTGAGTACGAGGATGCCCAGTTGTGGGCAGACGTGCTGGCTCACTCCGACTTCACCCCCGACCCTCGCTGGCATCACCGCCCGCTCTCCCCTGGCGTACGGGACGTGCTCGCGGGCCTCCTCGCGTGTATCCGGCAGGAGTCTCACGAGGATCTGGGCTTGATCCCGCTGCCGGCAACGAAGTTCGCAAAGGCAGTGTTCGCCCTCGCCCATCACCCCCAGCATCGCCAGCCCGGCTACTGGATGATCCGCCCGACCAGCGCCCCTAGCCCGACGTCCCCGGGCGCCGAGGCACCCAAACGGCTTGCATACGAGGAAGACCGCGCCTTCAGCCCCAGCCCCGAAGCAAACGTCCGACCGGCCCAAATCGCTGCGGTGGCTCCATCCGAACCAGAGGTACCCGGTTGGGCGATGGGCGCGCCGCGCCTGCTGCTCAGGAGTAGAAGGCAAGCCTCGGCGGACGACAGCGCCGCCATGCGCCAGGCAAGACACGCCCACAACGTCGTTGGGGTCCTGCAGAAGCACCCCCTCGGGATCAGTGCGCGCCAGATCGCCATGAAGACCGGCCTGGACGATGCCGCACTCGCCCCGCTGCTCGAGATGCTGTGCGAGGAGGACTTCGCGGAGTCCGTCCACGACGCCGTAGGCGTTTACGCACCCGGGCTGGCACTGGACCGTCTCGCCCTGCCCGGCGGAAGCGGCATCGGAGCTCAGCTCCAGCGCACCCTTGCCATCGCCCGCGACCACATCGGCGCCGCGATCTACCTGTCCAGGTACAGCGATGGCGACGTCCTCGTCACCCAGGCATCCACCAGCACCAACGCCCCACCCGTCGAGGAACACACCCCCTTCCACCAGGCTCCGCACGCCAGCGCCCTCGGCAAATGCCTCATCGGCCAGCTCCGCCACGACCAGCAGGCCGAACACATCACCCGCTACACGATGGAAAGCTTCACGGCACGGACCTGCAAAGACCCCCGTACCTTCCTTGAGCGCCTCAGCCGAACCCGCCCTGGCAACCCCGCTTACGACATTCGCGAGTACGACCAACTCGTCGTCTGCTCAGCCGTACCCGCCAGTCTCAGTAGTCAAATCGGGGGCCTCGCCCTGTCCCTGCCCTCCCACCACGCCCACCGCCTGCCAGAAGCAACGAAGGCCCTCCAACGCAAAGCAGTCCCCATCCTCCTCGTCCTCCTCCTCACCGGCGCCATCCCCACTGGCACCTCTGCGAAGGATCTCCACACAGCAGATCTCCTCAGCACGACAAGCGACGTCCCGCTCAACGAACGCGGCGTCAACCATCTACGCCGTATGTTCGCCACCCCCCTCAACAGCCCGGCTGCGATCCGCAACGCCGCCGACATCACCGCGCCCCACCTCGTGTCCGACACTACCTCCAACACCCTGTACCTCTTCGACGCCGCGTCCCCCGAATCCGTCACCGCCCTCGCCCTCCCCCGCCTCATCGCCGCTCCCCTCCCCAGCGCCCCGCTACTCGACACAGCCACCACCCTCCCAAGCCCACCAGGAGACCTCCTCGTCTACGGCACATGACCCTGTGCACCACCAAACGTGCACTCCAAGCGCGCGACATATGTGGCGGGGCGCGCCTTCGATCACCTACAAGCGACGCTATTGGACATGACAATCAGCTAAACCGGAGCTGCGCCCTATCTGCTGGGCAAGCTGCGGACGAAACACGTGCCTACCAATGGGTGCACAGCCGTGATCGCGGGTGGCAAGGAGGGCCAGGTGCTGTTGACTGCACTGGGAAGAACGCTGGGCAACCTCGGGCATCGTCGCCATGCACCGGGATCCCGGCGAGCCAGGAGTGCGGGCCCGGGTCTACGCCGACGTCCTGCGCCCGGGGTGGGAGGGGCTGTAGCCAGAAGCCTGGGCAAGCCGCCTCTGGCGGGTGGCTTGCCCAGGGTCGCCTTGGGCTTGCCCAGGCGATCAGGCTTGCCCGGCGGCCAGCTCCCGCAGCGGGCGGGCACTGCCGGTGCCGTCGCAGTGAAGCACCGGCCGCCCCCGGCCGTGCTGCGGGCACCGATGGTGCCAACAGACTGACGCAGAAGTCGGGTGAGGCCGTGGACGTGGGCCGGATGCAGCGCGAGTTCGTGGCGTTTGCCGACCAGGACCTCGAGCGCGACCCCGGGCCCTGCGTAGCCGAGTTCCGTGATGACGCCGTGGGTGACCGTGCGGATGAGGTCGTGGAGGTGGCCCATCGCCTCTGCCCCGGACAGCTCCACCCATGCGGTGAAGAGGAGGTCGTCCGGCTCAATGAGGGAAAGCAGCGCTGCCGTTCGCTCGAACGGCACGAGGCGGCCGACCGGTCCGGGGTGGAACGCGTGGGCCCTGCTGCCAGGCGGTGTCGTCCAGCAGCCCTGCCTTCAACCGTTCACGCAGGCCCCGCTCGCCCTCCGGGCCGCGGGCAATACCCGCCATACGGGCCGCGGGCAATACCCGCCATACGGGCCGCGAGCAGCGGCCACGCCCTGGGGCTGACCAACAGGGCCGTCTCCCGGTCAGCGCCGATGTAGTCCTTCAAAGTCGCTACGAGCCGGATGTTCGCCGCCGCCCCGACGCCGAGCTGCGCGAGGAAGGCCTGCCGTCCCGCGCTCGGCAGACCGGCCGGGAGCTGCAGGCCCCCCGCTGGCCCTGGCACGACGGCAGGCGCCTCGTGTTGGATATTTCCTCTGCGAACCGTTCACCATCTTCCGTATGTGGGCCGCGTACGTCGTTCCCGCAAGCGATAAGTTCAAACGATGCCCTGGTCAGCGCCATGAAGGGCATCACGAACGTCTCGTTCCATCTTGCCCATAACGATTCCACATGTATGTGAGACGTAAAGACTATCTAGAGTCCGAATTGGCCGAAAGAAGCTCTTTTCTGCGCGGATACGGTTCTGCCGAGTTGGCCCGACTCCTGGGCCGGCAAGAGCTGTAGGGATTCATGAGAGCAACAAGAACGCGGGCTTGGCGAGGGCGCACCTGGCCCAACCCCCGCGACGTTTGGACCCGGCGCATGGCCACCTCCATCGCCCTGGCCATGTCCGTCACGCTGCTGTATGGCACCACCGCGACGGGCGCCCCGCAGCAGGCCCCGCAGCAGAAGACGGGCCGGTATCCGACTGCGGCCGCCGACATCGCGTCAGCCCGTGTAACCGCGCGGCTGTCCGGCAAGCAGGTTGAGGCACTGTCGGAGCGTTCGGAGACTTCGACGACGTGGGTAAACAAGGACGGGTCGTTGACCACTGAGGTGGCTGCCGGACCGATCCGTTTTAAGGACCCGGCCAGCGGCGAGTGGCGCGACGTCGATGTGGACTTCGCCGCTGCCCCGGATGGTTCGGTCGCCTCGAAGGCACATCCGCAGGGCCTGCGGCTGTCCGGCAAGGCGGGCACGAAGGCCGCTTCGCTGAGGGATGCTCAGTCTGCCGCGCCCACCGATCTGGTGAGCGTGGGCTCGGGCGACGAGGCGATTACCCTGCAGTGGCGTGGCGGGCTGCCGACGCCGACGCTGAACGGCCCCCGGGCTACATACACCGATGCAGTGCCGGGCGCGGATGTGGTCGTCGAGGCGACGCGTACCGGCTTCGAGCAGTTCGTCGAGGTGAAGGCCAAGCCGGAGGCCGGTTTCTCGTACACGCTGCCGCTGAGGGCCAAGGGCTTGAAGGTCGAGCAGCAGCCGGACGGCGGTGTTCTCTTCACGGATAAGAAGTCGAAGAAGACGGCCATGATGCCCGCTCCGGTGATGTGGGACGCGAGCATCGATCCGGTCTCGGGTGAGCACAACCGCCGGGTAAAGGCGGCGATGAAGGTCGTCAAGACGAAGGACGGCGCCGACCTCGTCATCACCCCGGACGCCGCCTTCCTCTCGGATACGGCGACGAAGTACCCGGTCACGGTCGACCCTTCGACCGCGTCGCTGAGCAGCGTGTTCGACACGTACGTCCAGCAGGGCGAGACTGTCGACTGGTCGGCGGACACCGAGCTGGACCTAGGCAACCCGGGCACTCAGAACGCCGACGGCACTTACCGGGTTGCGCGTTCGTTCATCACCTGGAACACGGCACCGATCTCGGATGCGCTGGTCTCCGATGCCAAAGTGAGCCTGTGGAACTTCCACTCGGGCAACACCGACTGCGTGGCCTACCCGTGGGAAGTGTGGGACGCGGGCAAGGCCGCGACGTCTTCGCGTTGGACCGCGCAGCCGGCCTGGAACACCAAGTACGCCACCTCCACCGAGACCAAGGGAAACCCGGCCTGCACGGCCGCTCCGGACGGGTGGATCAACGCGGACGTCACTACGCTCGCCCAGGCCTGGGCCTCGGCGAAGAACGCCACCTCGGGCATGGGCCTGCGCGCTGCGAGCGAGACGGTCGTCCCGCAGTGGAAGCGGGTGAACTCCGCGAATGCCGCCGCGAATCCGCCGAAGCTGGTGGTGACGTACAACTACCGGCCGCGCACCGGCACCGATCAGCAGGCCGGTCCGCCGTTCTTCAAGGACACCACTGGCACGTGGTTCGTGAACACCACGACGCCGACGCTGCGCGACACGTTCGCCGACCCGAACAACGACAAGGTCGACGGCACCTACCAGATCTTCGACGACGTTACTGGCACGCAGGTCGGCAATGTCCTGGTGTCACCGTTCGTGCCGTCCGGCCAGCCCACGTCGGTGACCGTGCCGGCGGGTGTGCTGACGAACGGGAAGACGTACAAGTTCCGTACCTCACCGTATGACGGAACGAACTACAACACTGGCTGGTCGGCGTACGCGAAGTTCACCGTGGACACCTCTGCCCCTTCCACCCCGGCGTCCGTGACCTCGACGGACTACCCGGGCAATGCCTGGGTCAAGGGCGCAGGGCAGTCCGGCACATTCACGGTGACCCCGCCCACGGGTGACCAGAACGGCGTCGAGTGGTCGCTCGACGGCACGACCTGGACCAAGGTGGCCACTGGCGGCACCAGCACCGCCGTGAACATCACCGTCACCCCCGCCAAGGCCGGCACCAACACCCTCCAGGTCCGTGCCACGGACAAGGCGGAGAACAAGTCCGAGCCGGTCTCGTACACCTTCCACGTAGGACCGGGCGGTGTCACGCTCCCGGACGACGGTACCCGCACCGCCGCGCGCGTCCCACTGTCCGGTGAGGCCGACGGCACCAAGTACGACAACGTCACCTTCTCCTGGCGCCGCGGTGACGCCGACGCCTGGACCACCATCCCGGCCGGCGACGTCATCCTGGGCGGCCAGGCTCTCACCGCGTGGCCGGCCGGCCTTACGGCGGGCAAGAGCCCTGCGCTGACCTGGAACGCCACGTCCACCGTCAACCCTGACGGCACCGTGCAGGTCCGCGCGGACTTCACCGGCCCGGGCAGCGCCACCGCCTCCTCCGGCCCTGTCACGGTCGTCGTGGACCGGAACGCCGATGGAGCCGCGTCGCAGGACATCGGCCCCGGCTCGGTGAACCTGCTGACCGGCGACCACACCCTCACGAGCACCGACGCCTCCTTCTTCGGCATGTCGGTCACCCGCACCGCCTCCTCCCGCTCCCCGCAGGCGGCGGACCAAGCGGGACAGGCAGCCGTCTTCGGCAAGGAATGGCTGTCCGGCACCGTCGCCGAAACGGTCCACTCCGCCTACACCGAGATCCGCAAGACGTCCGCAACATCACTCGACGTCGTCACCGCCGAGGGCTCGGCGACCACCTTCACCGCGAACTCGGCTAGCAACGGCTGGGTTCCGGAGCCCGGTTCCCAGGGCCTGACGCTCAAGGGCTCCTTCGCCTCGGGTGACTTCACGCTGTCCGACACCGCCGGCACCGTGACGACCTTCGCCAAGGTCGCTCCCGCCGCGACCACCTGGACCGTGACCAGCTCACTCGCCGACGGCCTGGCGAACTCCACCACCAAGGTCGTCTCCGAAGCGGTCACCGTGGGCGGCAAGACCCTGGCCCGCCCCAAGCGGGTCATCGCCGCCACCAGCGCGACCACCCTGGCCACCTGCGAGGCCACCCCGTCCACCAAGGGCTGCAGGACACTGGAGTTCGGCTACGCAACCTTCACCACTGCCACGGCATTCGTGCTCGGTGACGTAGCCGGCCAAGCCAGCGAGATCAAGCTGTGGGCGACCGCTCCCGGCGCCTCGGCCGCCACCGCGACATCCGTCGCCCGCTACGTCTACGACGACAGCGGACGTCTCCGGGAAACCTGGGACCCGAGGATCTCGCCCGCGCTGAAGACGGCGTACGCCTACGACAGCTCAGGCCGCGTCACCTCGCTCACCCCGCCCGGACAACTGCCCTGGACGTACACCTACGGCCAGACCGGTTCCAACCCCGCCTCCGGGCCCGGAATGCTGCTCAAGGCATCCCGCGCCACCCTCGCCCCGGGCACCGCGGGCCAGACCAACGGCACCGCGGCCACCACTGTTGTCTACGGCGTCCCGCTGACCGGCAGCGCCGCCCCGAACGACCTCGGGACCACGGCCACCGGCTCATGGGGCCAGAGCGACATCCCGACCGACGGGACCGCGGTCTTCCCCGCCGATCAGCTGCCCACCTCCAACGACGGCGCGTCCATGGGCGCGGCCGACTACCAGCGGGCAGCCATCCACTACCTGGACGCCTCCGGCCGCAAGGTCAACGAGGCCACCCCCGGCAACCACCTGTCCGTCACCGAGTACGACAGGTCCGGCAACACCGTACGGTCGCTGACCGCGGGCAACCGGGAACTGGCCCTGGGCACCACCACCGCCCAGCGCAGCAGACTGACCGACCTGGGCATTAACGCCCTGCCCTCCGGCGAGCGCGCCCAGCTTCTCTCTGACACCTCGGTCTACGACGCCACAGGCACCCGCCTCACCGACGTGTACGGCCCGCTGCACGAGGTCACCCTCGCGGGCGCGCTGACCAGCGGCGCCACCACCGTTGCCACTGCCGGCCAACAGCTCATGGCCCGGCAGCACACGGTCAAGACGTACGACCAGGGGCGCCCCACCGACGGCACCGCCGTCGTCAAGGACCAGGTCACCCAGCAGACCGTCGGTGCCCAGCCACGGTCCTGGCCTGACCTGCTCGCCGACCCGCGTGTCACCGCATCCGCGTACGACTGGGCCAAGGGACTGCCCACCAGCAGCACTACGGACCCGGGCGGCCTGGCAATCACCAGGGTGACCGATTACGACAGCCAGGGACGGGTCACCAAGTCCGTCCAGCCGGCCTCCGACGGCACTGATGCCGGGGCCACCCTCACGAGCTATTACACCGCCGACGGCACCGGCACCTGTGGCGGAAAGCCGGAATGGGCCGACGAGATCTGCCAGACCGGTCCCGCTGCCGCCATCACCGGCGGCGGCACCAACCCCAGCCAACTGCCGACCAAGACTGCCGAGTACGAGCAGTTCGGTCAGATCGCCAAGGTCACCGAGACCGCCAACAGCGTCACCCGAACCGTCACCACCGGCTACGACAGTGCCGGCCGACAGACCACGAACACCGTCACGGGCGGCGTCGGTGCGGCCGTACCCGCAGTGACCACCAGTTATGACCCTGCCACCGGTCAGTCCTTCAAGCAGACCTCCACGGCTGGCAGCCCCATCACCAAGGCGTACGACCAGCTCGGCCGCCTCATGTCTTACACGGACGCGGACGGAGGCGTTACCTCCACCCAGTACGACGCGCTCGACCGGCCCACCACGGTCACCGACTCCGTGCCATCGACCACCACCTACGCCTACAACACGGCTGTTGATCCTCGCGGACTGACCACGTCGGTCACCGACTCAGTGGCCGGTACCTTCAGTGCCCGCTATGACGCAGACGGCAGGCTTGTCTCCCAGGGCCTGCCCGGTGGCTACACGATGACGGACGTCCAAGACCCGGCCGGTCAGGCTGTCGCCCGCACCTACACACGCGACAGCGATGCCACCGTGCTGCTCTCCGACAGCGTCACTGACACCGTGCACGGCCAGGTAGCCACCCACACCGGAACCCCCGGCGTCACCGCGTCCCAGGCCCACGCCTACGACAAGGCGGGCCGTCTCACCCAGACGCAGGACACCAGCACCGACGCCATCTGCACCACCCGCACCTACACCTTCGACAAGAACACCAACCGCAGGTCGTTGGGCACCGCCAGTGCCGCGGTGAACGCCGACTGCACGACCACCGGCGGGACGACCACCAACTACGCCTACGACAGCGCCGACCGGCTGGTGAACACCGGCTACACCTACGACGCCTTCGGCCGCACCACCGCCAAGCCGGGCACCACCCTGGCGTACTACGCCAACGATCTGGCTCAACAGCAGACCGCCGGCACGCAGCGCCAGACCTGGGCACTCGACTCCGCCCTGCGGATCCGCTCGTGGACCGTGGAATCCAACGCGTCCGGCACATGGTCCCAGACCGCCTCCCGGCTCAACCACTACGACTCCGAGGGTGACTCTCCGCGCTGGACCGTGGAGGACACCGCCACCGGATCACTCACCCGCACCATCCGCGGCATCGACGGCAACCTTGCCGCCACCACCGCAAAGACGGGCGGCACCATCCTGCAACTGGTGAACCTGCACGGCGACGTGGCTCTGGCCCTTCCGGCCGACACCGCCCTGGCACCCACCGTCCTGGACTCCGACGAGTACGGCAACGCCCGTACCGGACAGGCGGCGGCCCGCTACAGCTGGCTCGGCGGTAGGCAGCGCTCCGACGAGACCCTGACCGGCCTCACCCTCATGGGCGTGCGCCTCTACGACCCGAGCACCGGTCGTTTCCTGCAGACCGACCCGGTCGTCGGCGGAAACGAGAACAGCTACGTCTATCCGGCCGATCCGATCCGAATGTACGATCTGACCGGCATGTACCGGGTCTACTGGGGCTGGTCGTGGGTGACGATCACCCTCAACTCACGTGAGAATAACAACCTTGCGGCTGGTGGTGGTTGGGCTGTCGCCGCGCTCGGTGGACTCAAGAACATGGGCTTCGTGGGACGAGTCGCCTACTGGTCGTTCATGTTCTACGGAACGGGAGCCTGGGTGGCCAGCCTCTACAACCGGTGCCTGGCCATCCACGTCGTGTACTGGACCGGATCGAACTGGTTCACCTTCGCCCGGTGCGCGTAAGAGAGGGAACGATGAAGAACCCACTTGGGGACAACGGAATCTTGACGCGGGCGATCCCCTGGACATCAATCCTCGTGGTGATAATTCTTGCCGAAGAGACAATCACAGGTGACGTGTCGGTGACCCTCAAGATACTGGCCGCAGTGGCGGCTCTTGCTGTGATCGCACGCTCGATCCAGCAGATCGTGAACCAGTCCAAGTAGTCGCCGACGACCAGTCGGGACACTGACGCAGGGGTGCGGCGCGCATACGCGCCGCACCCCTGTGTGCGTTCCCCGGCGCTCGCCGTCAGCTCTTGTCCTGTGCACGGGCCCGAGGCAAGCAAGTGTTGTGATCACCGTCCTTGCCTCTCAGAAGGCTTCCGCTTTTCGAACGAAGTCGCCGAGTTTCTGCTGGTCAGGCATGGTTCCGGCTACTTGGCGGGAGAAACGACGCATCGTCTTGTCTGTCTGGTGGGAGGCTGCGGGGTGCCGTCGGGGACAGGGCTGCTGGAGGCGTGGGAGAAGAAGGTGCGGGAAGAGGCCAAGCGGGTGCAGTCCGCGCCCGGTGTGGCGGAACGCGCTCTGGAGCGGTTGAGCTGGCGCGGGTGACGGTCGCGGAAGTGCCGGCCGAGGAGCCTTCGGCCGGGGTGGCGGGACTGGTGCGGACCTCGGTGGCGGGCTCCATCGCGCCGCATCGAGCCGAGGGTATCCGCGTGGAAGTGCTCGCGCCGGGGTACCAGCAAATCCTGGCGGTGCTCGCCGCACCGGAAGCCGCCTACGGGATCCGGGCGAAGCAGCTCACGGTCCAGTTGGGGTGGCAGACGACTGCCACGGGGGTGGAAGGAGTGCGCTCGCAGGTGAAACGGCTGACAGCCCGGGGCTGGGCCGCAGAGCCCCGGCCGAACGTGTTCGGCGCGGTCAGGCCGTCGTGTCGGCTGCCGTGGGATGAAAGCGTGCCGGCGGCGTCCGCTCATGATCATGGTCATCGACCACAGCACCATCGCCTCGTGCATGGCCGCCAGGGTCTCGTAGTCGCGGACCAGGCGGCATGAGCGCATCAGCCAGCTCAGGGTGCGGTGCGCTCCACTACTTACCTGCGCGGTAGCACCACGAACCCGCTGGTGTCATCGGAGCGTTTGACGATCTCGATGGCGAGGCCGAGTTTCTCGGCGGCCCAGTCGACGAGCCGGCCCGCGTGGCCGCCGTCCACCCACACCAGCCGGATCAAGAAGTGCAGCGTGCACAGCCGCTCCGGCAGCGGGACGGCGGCGTCGCGGTGCTGCACGCTCGCCGCGGTGACCAGCACCGCCAGCACCAGGCCGAGGCAGTCGACCGATTCAATCCGCGAGGAGAATTTGACGTCGGAGTAGGTCGAATCCGGCCCGGCCACACCCATCCCTTTTGATCCGTTTCACCCTGTTGACGTTGCCCTCGACCCTGCTGGAGCTCCATTCCAGGGTGAGTCCGGAGGGTGACGGCATCGAAGTCCTGCCGTAGGCCGCGGGCCAGGCTCCGCAGCGGCTTGAGCCCGGCGCTTTCGGCACCGGTGAGCCATTTTTCGAGATTGGATTGGCGGCACCCGAGGTCTTGGAGGAGCGCGTCAGTCACGATGGTTCATGATCCCGGTATCGGTGACCTCCGTGGTCCTGGCACGGAAAGTGATCCAGAACCCGAGTTCAACCGAGGCCGAGAGCAGATCGATGCGGAGCCGTATCGAAAGCCCGTAGATGCGGCACCGCCTCTGGGGGCTACGATCACCTCGCCCGACAGCAGCAGGCGTCAACCCCCGTATGCCCGCGGGTTGGCCTCGCCGTACGGCGCGGTCTTTTATAGCAACGAATCATCCGCATCCCGTGGAGGGACATTCATGTCCAAGCACCGTAGGTCCAGACGCGCCCGCATCCTGACCTGGACTGCCGCGGGAGTGGCCCTTGCCTTGGCGGGGGCGGTCAGCGCCAACGCAGTCACCTTCAATTTCAATACCTCCACCGTCGGCCGGGGTCGGCCGGCGCCCTCTCTGTACGAGGGGCGAGTGTTCGACACCTGCACCGCGCCGTCCCTGGCCGCGATGAAGGCGTGGAAGTCTGGGCAGTTCTACGGTGGTGCGGCCGTATATATAGGAGGGAAGAACCGCGGTTGCGCCCAGCCGCAGCTGACCCCGGCCTGGGTGAAGTCGGTTGACGCGGCTGGCTGGAAGCTCGTGCCGCTCTACGTGGGCGCCCAGCCGCCGTGCCAGACCAGCAGCAACCCGGAGCGTTTCACCGCGGACGACGCCGCCTCAGTTGGTGCCGCCAACGGCGCCGACGCCGTGGCCAAGGCCTCGGCCCTGGGTATGAGGACGGGCAGCGCCCTCTATCTGGACATGGAACCGTTCAACCTCTCCGACGCCTCCTGCCTCAACGCCGTACTCACCTATGTCCGCTCCTGGGACCAGGCCGTACGTGTCAAGGGCTACTGGGCAGGCATGTACGGCTTCACGAGCAGCAGCGCCGCGGCAGTGGCAACCGCCGAGGACCGCAGAAACCTCCCGAACATCCTCTGGTACGCGCTGTGGGACAAAGACAAGACCACCACCCGCGACTGGCCCTGGAACCCGAACCTGTACACCGACCACCGCCGCGCCCATCAGTACTGGGTCAACAGCACAGAGACCTGGGGCGGCGTTACCCTCACTGTCGACCGCAACGACTGGGACGCCCCGGTCGCCGTGATCGCCAAATAGCACCGCCCTTACCACTCCGTACCTCGGGCTCGCCCAGGAGCATTTCACCTGCTCCGGACCTGTGAGCACAGTGTCATACGCATTACGGACGGCCAGCTCCGCCGGGGCGAGCGCGGAACCCTGCGGACTGCCGGTGCTGAGCTCGAGGACTCAGCACGCCAGTCTTCGCCAGCCAGGGCGGGGCCGTGACGTCCGAGAGCCAGCACCGATCTGGGCCGGTTCGGTTCTCCGGAACGCGGTGGTCATCACGTGACCGCTGGCCATGGTGAAGGCCTGAGTGTCCTACAGCGGAAAGGGCGGCGTGAACCGGGGTTGATGATCACGCACCGTCTCAGTGGGCGTTAAGTCCGGTCTTCCTCAGTTCGTGATCGCTCGATCGTGGGACTGGTCGCTGTCCGGGCCGCCTGGTGGGCATGTCCATGCTGAGATGCGGGGCGTGAAGAGAGAGCCGTACCTCAGCGACTTGTCGGATGAGCAGTGGGCATTGATCGAGCCGATGATCACGGCCTGGAAACTGGACCGGGTGGCGCGGTCGGCGACCGGGGATCCCGGGTCCTGCGACCTGAGGGAGGTCGTGAACGCGATCTTCTATCAGAACCGGACGGGCTGTCAGTGGCGACTGCTGCCGCATGACTTCCCTGCCTGGTCGGCGGTGTTCTACTACTTCGGCCTGTGGCGCCAAGACGGGCTTGACCAGCGGATCCAGGAACTCCTGCGCTGCCAGGTTCGGGAGAAGGCCCGCCGATTAGAGGACCCGTCCCTCGTGATCATCGACACCCAGTCCGTCCGCGCCGCGGCGGGTGTCCCCAGGACCACGACGGGGCTGGACGCGAACAAGAAGGTCTCGGGGCGCAAGCGGGGACTGGCTGTCGACGTTCTGGGACTGATCATCGGCGTCGTCGTCATGGCTGCCTCCGCGCACGACAACGCCGCCGGCATCGCCCTGCTCGACCAGGCCGCCGAGCGGTGCGGGCTGCGCCTGGAGAAGGTCCTGGTGGACCAGGGCTTCAAGGACGAAGTCATTGTCCACGGCGCCCTGCTGGACATCGACGTCGAGGTTGTCCGCCGCAACCCTGCCGACCAGGGCAAAGGGTTTGTCCCGCAGCCCAAGCGGTGGGTGGTCGAGCAGACGAACGGCACCTTGATGCTGCACCGGCGGCTGGCCCGCGAGTACGACCACCGGCCCGAGACCTCCGCCTCACGCGTCTACTGGGCCTCCACCGCGAACATGGCCCGCCGGCTCACCACTCCCGCCCAGGCCTGGCGGGACGCCGTCGGGCTGGCCGCGTGAACATCACCGAACTCCTGGTGGACCTTCACATCCGGGTGAATGAGGCCACGGCCCGGGCGGACGAACTCCGCAATCAGATCGCGCACTTCAATGCCGCTCTCACCGAGACCGAAGCCCATCTTGCCGACCTGGCCACCACCCGCAAGATCGTCGCCGAACTCGCACCAACCGGGACCGAACCCGATCCGCCCGAGTCGAGCACCAGCTACCAGGCCGTCGTGAACGCCTTCAACCAGCACCCCGCCCGGGTATTCCGGGCCCGCGAGCTGCACGAACTCCTCGGCATGCCCACCGACGAAGCATCCGTCAACATCACCCGCAGCCGCCTCGGACGCCTGACCCGCCAAGGCTTCCTCACCCAACCCGGACGAGGCCGCTACCAGAAACGGACTTAACGACCTCTCATCGGACGCGAAGACAACCGCTGGATCTGCGGACCCTGCTCCGGCCATCCCGACCCCTACGCCTGCCCCCGCGGGCCGCGGAGCGGCTCCAGGCCATCCACACCATCGCGGCACGCGGGGTCGGCCGCGATCGGACGCTGGGCGTCGGCGAGCCGTGTTGCCGGGCCGAGAGCGGTGGGGGCGGTCCAGGGGTGAACCGGTGGCCGTGACCGGCAGACGATCCCGTGCCTCGTGCCTGCGCCCGGCGTCACGCGGGCACCCTTCTCCGCGGAAGTCCGGGCGCGGACACCGGCCGTCGGGCTACCGTGGTGGGGGAAGGACCTGGCTTCGGGAGGGGGCGGCAGGGATGCTGGAGCAGGCGCTGGTCGCGCTGGCAGCGGCGGGGGGCGCGGCGGTCGTACAGGCCGCGGGTACGGACGCATGGCGTGGGCTGCGGAGCGCGCTGGCCCGGTGGTTCGGGCGCGGCGACGAGCAGCGCGAGCAGGACGCGCTGGAGCACCTGGACGGAACGGAGGCGGAGCTACAGACCGCCGAGGAGGGCACACGCCGCGATCAGGCCGTGATGTGGCAGACGCGCATCACTGCCCGGCTGGAGGACCTGCGGGGAGACGAACGGGCCTCCGCTGCCCAGGAGCTGGACGCCCTGCTGCGCGGGCGGGCACCGCAAGGCGGAGCGACGGCAGGGCAGGGCGGAGTCGCCGTGTCCGGGGGCCAGGTCAGTGTCAGCTCCACCCAGAACTCGATCGCCGCTTTCACGATCAACGGAGGTGCCAGCGTCAGCCACCCTCCGGAGCCGGATCCGTCCCGGGGCTGAACGGACCGGCATGGCAGAGCCCACCTGCGCCCCGGTCCCCTGGGGCCGCCCAGCCACGATCCGGGACGGAGGAGTTCACTGGCCGCTCCGTCCGGGCGGACCACAACAGCATCTCCCTCGGTTCCATCGGTGACGGAGCCCAGTTCACCTTCTACGGCGTGCCGCCGGTGTGGGACCCGGGTCCCGACCCGCTCGGGTCCGCCACGACCCGCGTTGCCGCCTGGCCGTCGCCGGCGGAGGCGACCCTGCCCCTCGCGCTTCCGCACCGCAGGGTCACCCCGGACCGGCTGCGGGGGCGCGAGGCGCTCGTGGCCGAGCTGACCGCCGCGGTGAGGCGGCGTGCCGAGGGCGACACCGATCCGGCGCTGCCGGGGGTATGGGTGCTGTCCGGCATGGGCGGGTGCGGCAAGACCACGGTCGCCCTGGAAGCGGCCCACCGGCTCGCGGATGCGTCGACGCAGGTGTGGTGGGTGCCGGAGGCCTCGGAAGCCGGGGACGGGTCGCTGTACTCGGCCCTGCGGTCGGTGGCGTTTGCCGCCGGGGCCCAACCCGCCGACTTCATCGGCGCCCACCCCGCGCAGGTGCTGTGGGAGCGCCTGGACGCCCTCTCCACGCCGTGGCTCCTCGTCCTGGACAACATCGACGACCCCGCCGTCCTGTCCGTCCGGCCCACGCCCACGGCCCGTGGCACCGGATGGCTGCGCAAGCCCGCGCAGCCCTGGGGCTCCGTGCTGATCACCAGCCGTGAGTCCCGTGGTACGCGGTGGGGCAGCGGCTGGGTGGGCATGGTCGGCGTCGACGTGCTGTCGCCCGGGGACGGAGCCCAGGTGCTGTGCGATCTGGCGCCTGAAGCCGGAACCACGGCGGAGGCGAGGGAACGGGAGGCGCAGGAGCTGGCCGTTCACCTCGGAGGGCTCCCGCTCGCGCTCGACCTCGCCGGTTCCTATCTGGCCCGCGCACTGGACAGCACGCTGCCGTCGCCGTTGGTGCCGGACACGTTCGTCGGCTATCGCCGCAGTCTCGACGCGCGCCTGGGCGACATGGCCGCCGACCCGGACATCGACCTCGAACCGCATGAGCGCACCCGGCGGGCGCTCGTGAGCACCTGGGAACTCTCCCTCGACCTCCTGCACCGTCAGGGGATAGCGCTGGCACGTCCGCTGCTGCGGCTGCTGTGTGCCTTCGGACCAGCGCCCCTGCCCTATCTGGAACTCCTGGATTCCGAGATCCTCGCCCAGAGCCCTCTCTTCGACGACCCGGATCATCCCCGGCTGCTCGCCGCCCTCGACGGGCTGGCCGGACTGAGGCTGATCACCGTCGAGGTGGTCCGGGGCGCCGTCGGCACTCCGGGCGAAGCCGTCCGCCGACGACTCACCATCCACCCCATGGTCCGAGCCGCCGGCCGGGCCCATCCCGACTTCGCCGAGCTGACCCCGCACCTGCTCGGCCTGATCACCGCCCTCCTGCTGCGGGTCACCGGTCCGCTGCAGCCGGCCAGCCCCCCGGACTGGCCCATGTGGCGGGCGCTCGCACCGCATTGCGGCGCCGGCCTACCTCTGTTGTCGGACTGCGTGGACCGGCTGGGCGAGGCGATGGACCCCCGCCTCGCCGCGGCGGCGACGGAGCCGTCGACCGGCGCCGCGCAATACCTCAACACCGTGGGACTGTACGGCGAGGCGATCGCCGAGCTCGACGTCGTCTGCGCGCTCAGGGCACGCCTCCTCGGCGATGGGTCCCCCGCCACCATCGCCGCCCGCCTCCACCTTGCCTGGGCACTGCGCGACAACGGAGATCTCACCGCGGCGGACCGGCTGTACCAGGAGCTCGCACGAGTCGGCGCGGACTCGCTCCCGCCCGACCATCCGTACCTGCAGTCGGTACGCACCGGGCGGGCCCGCGTGCTCCGCGAACAGGGCAGGTACGAACAGGCGGAGGCGGAGATGAACGCGGCACTTGCCATGCGCCGCCGGAACCCGCAGGGCAGCCCGCTGGGCATCCTGCGCGTCCGGCACGACTTGGCGGGACTGGCGAACATGCGTGGCCGGCACGAGGAGGCGGTCGTCGAACTGCGGGACGTGGTCCGGGGGGTCAGGGCGCTGGGCGTGGCGGCCGAGCTCAACGTGCCGGCCATGGAGATCAGCCTCGCCCGCGCCCTGCGTGACGCAGGTCATCCCGCTGAGGCGGCGCAGACCGCCGAGCGGGCGGTACGGGAGTACTTGCGCGTGCTGGCTCCCGACCATCCTGATGTGCTCCTGGCTCGCCATGAGCGTGCCCGCATTCTGCGGGACCACGAGACGGAACCCGCACTCCTGGAGCGGGCGAGGGACGAGTTCGCCGACATCTGGCGGACCACCGAGCGCCGGCTGGGCCCCGAGCACCCTGACGTCCTCGCCGCCCGGCACGAACTGGCGACCGTCTGCGACCTTCTCGGCCGACCGGACCTTGCCGCCGAGCACTTCCGCGAAGTCCTGGCGGGTGCCGTGCGACGGCTCGGCAAGAACCATCCCCACGTTGCCGTCTACGAACGAAACCTTGCCGCCGTACTCCTTGCCGACCAGGGGCCCGGCGCACCCTCGGAGCCCGGCCCGCCGGAGGCCTCGCCGTCCCCGGCACCCCAGTCGTCCCGCGGAGGTATCACCATGGACCAGGAATCCGACGCCGTGAAGTCGCCACAGGCCACTCCCGCGAACCCGCCCGCGTCGCTCCGGTTGGCGGACGTCCTCTCCACGGAGCGCGACGGCGCCGCAGCAGCGCCGGGCACGGACCGGGCCCTGTCCCGGTTCGTCCACCCCCGGCACAGCCGTGGCCACTCGAACCCGATGGGGGGAGGAGTCTCGCAGGGGAGCCCGGCACCACAACGGTCCCAGGAGCCGTACGGGTCCCCGCACCGCACCTATCGCCCGGCTGCAGAGGTCAGCAGGGAGCGCGTCCCCTCGGAGGACTTCCCCAGCAAGGCCGACTTGCGCATGCTGGCGACCGGCCAGGAGGACCTCGTCCTGATGGGGCAGCTCAAGGCACAGGTGTGGGCCACGCGGCTGAGGGCTCTGGAGGACCTCCTGCGCCTCGCGTACCTGCCCCGGCAGGTACGCGATCTGTTGTCGGAGGCCGGGCGCGCCGACCCCGAGGCAGTCACCGCCGTTCTGCTCCATCCGTCCGTCGGCCGCTGGCTGAGCCAGGCCCTGCGAGCGCTCTACGCCGCGTCCGGAAGCTCCTGCGGCGCCGTGCCGGGCGGTTCGTCCGGGCCGGGGTCCGCAGATCTCCCGCACCTGCATGCCGTAGCGGCCGCGGCCGGCGTCAGGGCCGGTCTCGCGTTCAGCCTTCAGCTCCCGGTCCGCGACAGGTTCGTCTCGCTGCCCACGCTGGGCAGCGTCGACCTGCGTACGGCCGGAAGCACCACGGCGCGCATCGTGGCGTCAGCGCACAAGGTGGAGGTGAAGTGTGGGCCCACCACGGTCCGGTTGCCCCAGCCTGGCGCGAGCGCTCCCCGGGGATGGATCCCCGCGGACCGCGTGAGTGCACCGGCCGGGTCCGCCGCCTTCGACCTGGTCTTGGACGACACGGACCCCTACCGAGGGATCGAAGGCCCGACCGTGCCCTCCCCTTTGAGCGTGCAGGAGTCAGCCCACTGGCGGCGTACGACCGCCGAAGCGGCGGCGCTGCTGGCCGAGACCGTGCCGCGGCAGGCCGAAGCCATGGCATCGGCCCTGACGGCCCTGACCCCCCTCCCCTCGGCGCGGGGCGCGGTGATGACGTCCGTCTCGGGCACCGACGCGTTCGGCGGAGCCGTCCTTACCAGTCCGCCGGACGCAGTGGAACTGGCCGCGACCCTGGTCCACGAGTTCCGGCACATGAAGCTGAACGCCGTTCTGGACTCCGTCGACCTGTACGTCGAGGACCAGGCAGAAGGGGCGGACGGTCCGCTGTACTATGCGCCGTGGCGGGACGACCCACGCCCCCTGCCCGGTTTCCTCCACGGCGTGTTTGCCTTCTTCGGCGTGGTCGAGTTCTGGCGGCGGCTCGCACGCCGCGCGGAGGGGGACTTGCTCCGCCGGTGCCAGTTCCAGCTGACCTACTGGCGGCGCCAGACCCTCGACGCCTACGCGGTTCTGTGTTCCGCCCCTCATCTCACGGCGTCCGGGAGGGAGTTCACCCGCATGATGCGCGAGACGGCGGACACCTGGACCGACCACGCCGTCGTACCCGACGGGCTGGCTGCGATGGCCGATGATGCCGTGCTGGCCCATCGCGTGCGCTGGCGCATGCACCACCTGCGCCCGGAGGCCGGGGTCGTCACCGAGTTCGCCGATGCCTGGCTGGCCGGTGCGCCGCGCCCGCCGCACCGTACGCGCGGGCGTCACACCGTGGCCACAGTCACGGTGCGGCCGGACCCTGACGTCCCCTCGCTCAACGAGTACACGGCGCTGCTGTACCGGGCGGCGGCCGGTCCGTCGCCCCGGGGCTCGGGCGACGGCGTGCCGCCCCGGCCGCTGCCGGCAGACCCCTGGACCCGGCTCCTGCTCACCGTGCGCGGCGCCGACATCATGCCAGGCGCTGCGGCGGCGGACAGGTCGGCGGCCCTGCGGTCGCTCACCCACTGCCCGGAGGTGGTCCGGGCTGTCCACGCCCGCGCGAATACGCTCTCGGGCTCTGCACCGGATTCGGTCGCACTGGCCGCGTGGATCGGTGCCCGGGTCGAGGAGACGGGCGACACGTCAGGCCTGCCGTTCATGGGCCTGCGCTGATCGCTGCCGTAGCGGGACGGGTGCCTCCGCCTTCGTGCTCAGCATCACGGTGACCGTCCGGATCCGACGGGTCCGGGCCGGCACCTGGGTACCGCCTATCTCGCCCAGGCCGCGACACCAACGCGTGCCCAGAGGCACGTTAGAGACGCCAGTCCTGGACTGCCTGGTGGGCGGAGGCAATGCCTACTTGAACGCGGTAAGCACGAGCCCGATCAGACCACCGATCAGGGTCAGCGTGCCGCCGAAGGCGACGAAACCACGGGTGATCGCGGCAGGCACCGTACGGCTGTCCCAGCGGGCGAGAGCAATCGTGCCGGCTGCCACCGCGAGGGAGAGCAGCCCGGCAACCACGATGACGATGAGAAACATGATGGTCTGGGTGTGGTTCACAGCAAGATCACCGATTTCTGTTCGATAGGGATGGCGGCTGTCCGACTGGGACGTGAGGACGTGAAAAGAACCTTCGCGCTGCGCGGCGTTACGCTCGACCGGTTTGATGTTGTCCCGGGCACAACACTGGGTTGTGCCCGGGACAAAGAGGGGCGGGGATGGGAGAGCCTCCGAAGCGCGCGGGTCGGCCGTGGGCTGAACCGAAGGGGCCGAGTGCGGAGGTGAACGAGCTGGTACGGCTGATCCGTGGCTGGATCGACGAGTCGCCGCTCAACGTCGCCGCGTTATACGCCGGTCTGAATGCCGAGCACTTCACCGACCGGGTTGTACCGGACATCAAGCGGGTCCGCGCCCAGCTGGGGGGTGAGGGCTTGACCTGGGATCTCGTTGAAGCCGTCGCCGACGTCTGCTTCTCTGGGGAATCGGCTGAGGCGGCAGAGGTTCGGGTCGCGCCCGCGAAGGAGCTTTGGAAGCGTGCCGACTCCAACCCCACGCTCCATCAGCCGGTCTCCAGTCAGGCGCTGATCGACGCTCAGGCTCGCACAACCCAGGTGTACGAGGAGCTTGCCCGTCCCACCAGGCCCTGGAGGTCTCCGAGCAAGCCCGCCATGAGGCACTGCGTATCGGAACCGTGCTGTTTGCCCAGCTGGGTCAGTCGCGGGACGAGGTTGCCTCGCTCACTCGGCGTCTTCGGGCCGCCAACGCCCACCAGATGCAACCCTCGCAGGAGTCCCCGGTGCGGACGCAGTTGGTCCGTGCGCAAGAGGTGGTGGAAGAACTCCGTGGCGAGCTTGCGCGTGCGGAGGCACAGCGTGACCGCTATGAGCAGGTCGTGGACGCGTTGGCCTTGATGATCGAAGGGCTGGAGGCAGAGCTCGTTGCCCTAAGACATCGTTTCTTATGGCGTGATCGTTCGTTGAACCGTGCATGACGGATCTGGTTGAGCGGTTGGTGCCGGACGAGTTGTGGGTGCTGTTCAGGCGGGTCGTCCCGCCGACGGAGGTCATACGTCCGCAGGGTGGCGGCCGGCGTCGTGCGGGTGATCGCGAGGCGTTGGCCGCGATCATCTTCGTGGCGGCCTCGGGCTGCACGTGGCGGCAGCTGCCGCCGGTGTTCGGCCCGAGCTGGCAGACGGTCTACCGGCGCTTCGCCCAGTGGAGCCGGGCCCGGGTCTGGGCCCGGCTCCACCGCGTCATCCTCGACGAACTCGGGGCCCGCGGGGAACTGGACTGGTCGCGCTGCGCGATCGATTCGGTCAGCATGCGGGCTGCAAAAGGGGGCCTCTGACGGGACCGAATCCGACCGACCGTGGCAAGCCTGGATCGAAAATCCACCTGATCACCGACCGGAACGGACTGCTGCTCTCGCTGGGCATTTCCGGCGCGAACATGCACGACAGCCTCGGCCTTGAAACGCTGGTACGGGGCATCCCGCCGATCCGGTCCCGGCGAGGACCTCGCAGGCGGCGGCCCGCCAAGCTCCACGCAGACAAGGGCTACGACTACGACCACCTGCGTCGATGGCTCCGCAAACGCGGCATCCGCCACCGCAAGGAATCGAGTCCTCCGGGCGGCTCGGCCGCCACCGATGGGTCGTCGAACGGACCGTGTCCTGGCTCGCCGGCTGCCGTCGGCTCCACCGCCGATACGAGCGCAAGGCCGAACACTTCCTCGCCTTCGTCGGCATAGCCGCAGCCCTCATCTGCCACTGCCGATTGGCCACCCTGCTCAGGGCCTGAGCCGGTTCTCCTGCACGTCAAAACAGACCAGCCCCATCGAGTCCGCCAAGTCTGCCGCGTATCCCGACGCTTCCTCGGCCCTGCTCCAGCCCATCCCGAAGTACATGAGCGGACCGCTTGCACTCTCGATCAACGGTCCAACCGACCAGGGCGAGGTCTCTTCCTCGTCCTCGGTGATGTCGCACCACCGGTCCAGAAGCGCGGCAACGTAGGCAGCTATGCGTTCAGACGGAGGCTCCACGGCCTCACCGTCGAGATAGCAGTCGTGCAGGACGTTGAAGACCCGGCCGGCGGTCTTGTCATCCGCCGGTCGCTCGCCTTCCCAGACAGCCAGGTCGTAGCTCATGCCCGGAGACTTTCACACCACACTGACACCCATCTGGGCCGGTCATCAGCACCCGTTACAGCCAAAAGAAACGACGTCTTATTACTGATCGCTTCAGAATGCGGTGCGTAGTCGTCACAAGCAGATGATGGAGCAGGCGAGTTCGAGCAGTGCCTGGTGGAGGTCGGCGCGTATCTCGTAGCGGATGCGCAGGCGCTTGAACTGGTGGAGCCAGGCGAAGGCCCGCTCTACGCCCCAGCGGGTCTTGCCCAGGCCCGAGCCGTGCGGGGTACCGCGTCGGGCGATCTTCGGCGTGATGCCGCGCTTGCGGATCAATCGCTGGTACTTGTCAAAGTCATAGCCGCGGTCGGCGAAGAGCCGTTTGGGCCGGTGGCGAGGGGGTCCTCGTCGGCCGCGGAAGCGAGGAACGGCGTCCAGCAGCGGTATCAGCTGGGTGACGTCGTGCCGGTTGCCTGCAGTCAGCGACACCGCGAGCGGAGTGCCGTGCCGGTCGACGATCACATGGTGCTTGCTGCCGGGACGGCCGCGGTCGACCGGCGAAGGTCCGGTGTGAGCTCCCCCTTTGAGCGCTCTGACGTGGGAGCCGTCGATTGAGCAGTCGTCCATGTCGAGGAGGCCTGCTCTGCGCAGTTCGGTGAGCAGGGTCTCGTGGAGGCGGGGCCAGAGCCCGGCCTCGGTCCAGTCCCGCAGGCGTCGCCAGCAGGTCACCCCGCTGCAGCCGATCATGGTCCCCCCGACGTGGAACGACAAGGAGCGCGTCGAGGAGTACGTCGCGCTCATGGAGCAGGGAACGGTCCCCACAGCGGTGGCGATCTCCACACTGGACGTGTGCCAGCCCGCCATCGACCGGGGAGACGACTATTTCGTGCACTGGGGCCTGACCCACTTCCTCCTCGACGGCCACCACAAACTGGAAGCCGCCGCCGCAACCGGCCAACCGGTGCGGATCCTCTCGCTCCTGGCCCTGGGTGAAAGCCTGGCCGGATCGGACGACGCCGCCCGACTGCCAGCCCTGCGCACCCGCGCCCGCTCGGCCCGAGTGCCCAGATAGTTGGCCCACCTGGACGACTACGGCGCTCATCGTGCCGTCGGCGCACTCCCGTGCACACCAGTGACCGACGTCAGACGTTCGTAGCCGGCTGGTGTGCAGTGAGCTCCGCTTTTTCCAGCCAGTCGATGTACCAGCGGGCGAAAGTGATCGGCTTCTCCGCGTGGTCGAGGAGCGGGACCAGGTCTGCGTCATCTGCCCGGCAGTCGGACCAGATGGTGCCGCGGTGGGTGCCGCTGATGATCAGCCACTCCCGCTGGGCGCAGCCGAGGTGGGAGATCACGATGGCGCCAGCGGTGCGCTCGGGAGTGAACATCAGGAGTTCCCAGCGTTCGTCCCACGCCTCGATGGCGTCGTCGAAGTCCTCGATCTCCTCGAAGTCCTCCTCTTCTGGACGGACGGCGAGAAGTGCGTCGAGGGCTTCGGGGTCCGGGCCGTGTTCAGGAAATGGCCGGGCGAGCATGGCCAAGTCGGCCAGCTCGGCGCCGTCCCCTTCCCAGCGCCAGCGGCCCTGCACGCGTCGAACGGGGAAAAGGCCGTATGCCGGACCAGCGCCGCCGGCGCCCACGCGGGTGAGGAAGCTCCGGTAGTCATTTGGCAACCGCACGCCTACCTGCGCTTCGAGGTCGGCGAGCCCGTCATCGGTCAGTGGGTCTTCCAGGACCCACCGGTGCCCGTGCGAGCCGAACACGTCGCCGCTCGGCGGCTGTGCACCCAACGCGACCACACGCTGACGGACACCATTCCACTGCTGATCAACCATGCGCAGACCGTACGGGGAACCACCGACATCGGACCGGCCAGGTACCACGCACGCCTGCGGGACAAACAGAACGCTCAGGGGCCAACTACACCGCTAAGTCACAGCGGCCACCTCTGTGCCGCGAGCAGACTGGCCCCGAAATTCGAACACCTGATTGAATAAATGCGGTGACGTCCTTCCGCTTCCCCGCCAACCTGATCAGCCTCAAGCGCCAGCAGATCCACACCTAAAAGCAGCTCGCTCTTCGCCCAACCATGGGAGCGGCCGAGCTGCGCCGGGAGCTGATCGTGCGCTGGAGTGGCGAGGAGTTCGTCGTCACTGAGCCCGGGACGCGGTCCTCGTGAGCGACCTCGAGGCCCGCCTGGAGAGCTGGCGGGCCGTGCGGGCGTGGCTGGGCTGGCAGCAGAAGCTGGCCGAGCGGGCGATCAGCGAGCTGGAGGCGGAGCTGGCCGCCGAGGCGGCCCACTGGCCCCCGCCTCCGCCGCCGGACTGGAAGCTCGAATCCATCCGCACCGGGTCTGGACCGAAGGCGCTGCGCTTCTCTGGGGGTTCAAGGACCGTGGTGTGACGTTGCTCTGACCCTCTCGTTGGGGTTTCTGCAACGGTTCTCGGGGGGTGTAGCTCTGCGGCAGATCGTTGCGATCGACTCGTGGAGTGGGAGTGGAAGTGCGGGCATTTCCTGTGGTGCTGCCATCAGGCACCCGGTACTGGACTGTGGTCGGCGAAGACTTTGGGGTGGTCGAGGAAGCCGACCGATTCTTGAGGGAGACCCGACTGGCGCGGGGCCGGGCGGAGACGACCACGAAGGCGTACGCCGAGGGCATCGTCCTGTTTATGCGGTGGTGCGAGGCGACTGGGAGAGACTGGAGGACTGCGGCCCGGGAGATGGGGCTGTTCATGCTCTGGCTGAAGTGGACGCCGGGCCGCGGCGGCAAACCCCCGGTCGTGGTGCCGGGCCCGGGGTCGAAGCCGGTCCGGCAAGAGATCCGGATCAACAAGGTCCTCACGGCGGTGCGGATGTTCCTGCTCCATGGCGTGACGAACGAGACGGTGCCGGGCTGGGTGCTGGAGCAGATCTACGAGGTCGGTGACACTCGAGAGATCCACCTGCGCTGCCGACCGCCCCCGGATCAGGGCGGTGGAAACAACCAGCGCGCGTACTCGCTCCGGTCAGCGGCTCGGCGGGAGCGGACCAGAGCCCGCCCGCCGAGGCTGGTGCTGATCAGCCCCAGCACGAGGGCCACGTAGGCTCCGCCCAGCCCATTGCCGGTGCCGAGGCCACCGTCGGCGGTGGCCGCGACCAGCCCACCGAGGGCCATGCCGATCAGCCCGGCGGCCATGGCGAGCATGGCGCTGATCAACCGGTACGTCACCCAGCCACTCCCACCACCCCGGCACCGGTACTGGTCTGGAAGTGCTGACCGGCCGCGAACGCGAATCCGTCCTCCTGGTCGCGAACGGCCTGTCCAACGACGGGATCGCGGACCGCATGGCGATCAGCCCGCTGACCGCGAAAACCCACATCAACCGGGCCATGACCAAACTCCACGCCCGCGACCGCGCCCAGCTCGTGGTCCTCGCCTACGAATCCGGCCTGGTCACCCCGCGCAATTCCTGAAACCCACGGGTCCAGGTGGGCATGCCACATCCCTTGGGGAATTCACCTTGGCCGCGAGCTCCCGCGTCCCGGCCTCGCGAGAGCGATCACCGGTCCAGCAGCGATCAGGACCGCGAGTGCCGCGTACCCGTAGGCGAGCGTGGTGACCGTGGCGACCCCGGCGACCAGCAGCGGGCCGCCTGCGTCGCCGAGTTCGCGGCCGAGTTCGGCAGTGCCCATGGTCTGGCCCATGCGCTCCTCAGGGGTCGATGCGGCGAGGGCGGCGAAGCCGAGCGGGGTGATCAGCCCGGTACCGGCGCCGATGAGGGCGGCGGCCAGCAGGACCCCGACCAGGCCGGGCAGCATCGCGGCAGCGAGCCCGGCCGCAGTGATGAGCAGTCCGGTCAGCAGGCCGGTACGGGTGGTCAGGCGCCCCGCGTCCAGGGCGCGTCCCGCCTTCGGCTGGACAACGGCGGCGGTGGCGGCGAGGACGGAGACGGCAGCGCCGGTGGCCACGGTGCCGAGTCCGGCCGCGGCGCCGGAGACAGGCAGGAAGCCGACGCCGACGGACAACGCGGCGGTGGCCGCGGCGAGGGCGCCGGTCGGTGCGAGGAAGGACCGGTCGGCCAGCCGGCGGGCGAGGTCGGCCACGGTCTGCCGCTTACGGGGCAGCGGCGGTACGACGGGCACGGCGAGCGCGGCCCACAGGGCGACGGCCGCCGCGCACACCGCCGTGACGGTGAACAGCAGCCGCAGGCCACCGGCCCAGACCAGGACGCCGCCGAGCAGCGGGCCGAGGGTGTAGCCGATGGACTTGTAGAAGCCGTAACTGCCGAACGCACGTCCCCGATTGGCCGCCGGGTTGAGGCGGGCAACCATGGCGGACGCCGACGGGGAGAACGCGGAGGCCGCGGCGCCCTGACCGAGGCGGGCCGCCCACAGCCAGCCGGGGCTGTCGGCGATCGCGTACAGCGCGGAGGCGAACGCGAACGCGATAAGGCCGCCGAGGAGGACCGGCTTGCCGCCGACCCGGTCGGCCAGCGAGCCGAACACCGGCTTGAGCAGCACCTCTGCCCCGTCATACAGCGCGAGCAGGCCGCCCAAGACCAGGAGCGAGGTGACGGCGTCCTCGGAGAACCCGCCAAGGTTGGCAGCGATACCGTGCGCACCGAACGCGGTGGTGAACCCCGCCGCATACAGGGGCCACATGGTCGATCTCGGGGCGGCCGGGGCTATGGGCTGACTGGTCACGATGGGTCCTCGTCGCGTCATGATCATCATGGGCCGGTACTACCGACCACCACACCACCAGCAACAGCCCAACGAGCCCTGGTTCACCCTCCCGGACACGCCGGTTCACCGGCGAAACGCCACTGCACCCCGCCCGGTCAACCAGCGGCCGCCGCCGGACCCTCACCGAACCCGGGGTACGGCATCGAGCCCCACGTCCAGGCGCAGCCGCTGGAACCGGAGCGGGTGGCGGAAGACGCCGCCGCGACGAACAGGGCAACAGAACGAGCGACAGTCACACCGGCGACCCTACTGGCGGCCCGCGCCCGAGATCTCCAGCAGGTCAGCACCCTTCCGGCAGCCGCACTCGCCCTCACCTGCGCTCTTCGTGCCGCAGGAGCAGGAGCGGCGGCGCCGGCCGAGCCACCAGGCTCCGGCGGCGAGCACGGCCAGGACCACGGCGAGGGCGGGCAGCCAGCCCACCACCGCACCCGCGCCGGCCCCCAGGACGCCCGCGGTAATCAGGACGGGCAGCGCGCAGCACGCCACACAGGCCAGGGCGGCCATCGCCCCGAGCGCTTTCGGGGCACGGTCGGGGCGCAGGTCAGCAGCATGGTCCGGCATGGCGGTTCTCCTCGGCGAGGTCGGTGAAGGGGATGGGACAGCACGGGCTCTGGGCGCAGACGGTGAGGTCGTCGCAGCCCGCCTCGACGGCGGTGGCCAGGGCGGTGCGGATGGTGGTCAGGTCGGCGATCTTCGCGTCGACCTCGCCGAGCTTGGCCGCGGCCCGCTCCTGGAGCCCCGCGACCGGGCGGCCGTGCCGGTGGCGGCCGGCCTCCAGCAGCTCGGCAACTTCCTCCAGCGTGAATCCGAGCCGCTGGGCGGCCTTGATGACCCGCAGCGCGGTCACCGCGTCCTCGCCGTACAGGCGGTGTCCGCCGGTGCTGCGTTCCGGCTCGGCCAGCAGGCCGCGCCGCTCGTAGTAGCGCAGCGTCTGCACGTTCACCCCGGCCGCCTCGGCGACCTGCCCACTGCGCAGACCCGTGCTCACCGCTGCTTCCCGGCGGCAGCGGTCCGCGCGGCGAGCGCGTCCAGGACCGCCTCGTGCGCAGGATCGACCGAGATGTCCAGACCGACCAGATCCTCGCCGAGGGTGGTCGTGAAGGTGAAGAACGAGCAGCAGCCGCTCTCCCGCTCCACCAGGTCCCGCACCCGCTCCTCGACACCCGGTCCGCCGGCCAGATCGAGGCGCAGGCGGAGCAGCTCGGGCCTCGACAGCGCGGTCAGTCGCTCGGCGAACAGCGCATCCCACTCCGCGACCCGCAGCGGCCGCTCCTCGGTGGGCAACGTGCAGGACTGCGGCACCCACGCAAGATCACTCATCGCGCTCACTCCCGTCATCACGCCCCCGCAGCCGGGGACACCTCCGACGGTAAACCTGTACCCGGGTACCGGATGCAAGCGCCTGAACGCCCGACTGGCCAACTGTGGCGTTCAGTCGCGGTCGATGGACCTGGCCTTGTTCACGAGAACGGAGGCACCCCGACGCGGCGAGGTCGGGGGAGGCTCGGCGGAGTCAGTTGTGGCGGGCGAGCTTGACCATGTTCCGCGCGGCCCACGGGATCACCGGTCCCCCTATGGCCTTGCTCGGACCATCGGGGAGGAAGGTCCGGCTTGAATCGGCCTGGGCCGCGTACGGGGCCCGGGGTTATGAGCGGGGCCCATGCGCGGCGCACGGAGGTCACCCCGGGCGGTCAAGTGGCTTGTGTGGCTGCGCCGTTGAGCTTCCGTACGCCCACCCATGATGAACACTCTCCGCATGCGATCAAGCACACAGGGTGGCCATCCGTGAGGGTTGGCCCTCCTGCCCCATGTGTAGATGAAGGGGCCGCCCGGCTCGAAGCCGTCGCGCCTGCGTCGTTGTTTCAACCCGTTCGGAGGGAGTTCTTACAGGTGAACACGGTGGCACCCCGCCAGTACGGACTGGCCGCGCCCCCCAGAGGGCGGCACATGTCCATCATGGCCCGGGTGTACGGGTACCCGCCCGACCACAACGCCGGATCCGAGTGGATGCTCCACTCGATGCTGCGCCCGCCCCCTCGCCGAGCGCGGCCACCAGGTCGCGGTCTGGCTGTCGCACCCCGGCCGGATCGAGAAGAGCTACGAGATCGACGGGGTACAGGTCGTGCCCTACCAGGAGGGCATGGACTTCGCCGCCCGCGCCCAGGAAGCGGACGTGCTGTTATCCCACTTCGAGAACGTGCCCCTGGTGGCCGGGCTCGCGCGGGAGCGCCGGATCCCGCTGGCCGTCATCTGCCACGACAACTTCGCCACAAGCTTCCACAACGCGGCGGGCGCTGACCTCGTCGTCTACAACAGTGAGTGGATCCGGCGGGACGGCGAGATCTTCTACGCCGGCTACCCCCGCGAATTCCTGCCCAGGCGCAGCATCGTCGTCCGCCCGCCCGTGATCGCCGAGGAGTACCGCAGCCAGCCCGGTGACTGCGCGACCCTCGTCAACCTCAACTCCGACAAGGGCGGCGAGGTGTTCTGGCAGGTCGCCACCTGGACCCCGGAATGGAACTTCCTCGGTGTCCGCGGCGCCTACGGGCAGCAGGTCATGCCGCCACCACGGCTGCCCAACTGTGAAGTGGTCGACGGGGTGCCGGGACAGCAGATGCGCGAGCACGTCTACAGCCGGGCGCGCGTGATGCTCATGCCAAGCCTGTACGAGTCCTGGGGGCGGGTGGCAATCGAGGCGTTCGCCTCCGGCATCCCCGTCATCGCCCACCCCACTCCCGGGCTCGTCGAGTCCCTGGGCGAAGCCGGGATCTTCGCCTACCGCGACGACCTCAACGCCTGGACCCATGCCCTGGCGTCCCTGCGCGACCCGGCCAACTGGGCCCGGGCTTCGCGCCGGGCCCAGGCCCGCTCCATCGAACTCAGTGCGGCTCCCGACCTCGACATCTGGTGCGACGCCGTCGAATCCCTGAGCAAGACCAGCCGGCTGAGCGGAGTGCGCAGGCGCGCCCTCGGCACGCTCGTCGACGCCAGCGAGATGAGCCGCAACCCGGCAGCCGGCATTGCGGGCCCGGGGGCAGAAAGACGCGCCTGCCCCTGACAGTGCTGCGCAGCGGAGCCAGACTCCGGCTTCGCAGCCCCCGGCAACGCCATCGAAATGGCTTACGGAAGCTCCGGCAGAGCGCCCGGCATGGGCTGGGCATCTCCCTTCCGGATCCGCCTGCCTGCCATGCGAACCACGGAAATCCACCCCACCTGAAACGAAAGGACGGCATCCCATGCCCCCGGAAACCCTTGCCCCCGCCCCCGAACCCGACAGCTCCATCGAGCCCGACAGCTCCGTCGAGCCCCGTGTGGCCATCGCGCAGACCGCAGGCGCACCCATCGCTCCCTACACCCACAGCCGGCGCTTCAACTATTCCGGCAGCGTCCAGAACTTCACCGTTCCCCCCGGCGTCACCACGGTCAACGCCCGCTGCTGGGGTGGCGGCGGCTATGGAATTGACACTGGGGGCGGGGGCGGTTTCGCCACCGGGGACATCACCGTCGTGCCCGGGGAGACCCTGAGGATCGTTGTCGACCTGGGCGGAGGCGTGGCCGGCGGGGGCGGTATGAGCGGCCTGTTCAGCCAGCGGCTGGGGCAAACGCCCCCACCCCGTCCGCACCCCTCTTCTACGAGCGACACAACGCCAGACCCCACACCCCCGCCCGACCACAGCCGCGCCCGGGCCGGACCAGACCCGGGCCTCGGCTTCAGCCCGCGGAGGAACGGCCAAACCCTCGCCGGCCGGGCCGGCCCCAGGCCCGGAGACACGAAGGGGCCGTCACCCCTGCACGAGGTGACGGCCCTCCGCCCTGCTGTCTCCGTCCTACGGGGCCGGGGTGAACTCCACGAGGGTGTCGCCGCAGCCGGCCGCGATGTCCAGCAGCCGGTCGCGCTCCGCCTCATCGACGGACAGGCCCCAGCGGAGCTTGTCCTCGGTCCACTCCTTGCCGTACCGGCACAGCGCATCCGGCGCCGGCGGCAGCCACTCGGCCGGATCCTGATCAGCCTTGGACCGGTTGGAGCGGGCGGTGACCGCGACCAGGGAGGAGAGCTGGCCCTGGTCGTTGGCGTACGCCTCCCGCCGCTTCGCCGTCCACGAACTCGCCCCAGCTGGCGGGGAGCGTCATTCGAAGCTTGCGGTATTCACTCCGTGGCGGCTCCGGTTCGCGCCGGGCGATCTCTGCACCCGTACCACCCGAGGCTGCGCCTCCCGTCACCGGCGCGTGGTTGCTGCCACGGTCACAGGCCGCGGTAACCGCCCGCCCGCCCATGGCTGTCCCCCATTCGAATGGGGGGACCTGCCGATTTTCAGACGTTCTTCAGCGATTTGTGCGCATATGCCCGGGCGGTTTGAGGCCGGAACATACCGTCGCCGCAGCGGTACGAGTACCCGCCCATGCGAGCGAAGGAGAAGCTGTGGCAGTGGACGAGAGCACGGCAGCCGGAGATCCGGAAAGTGTCCTGGACGATCCGCGGCTGGAGAGGTTGCGGCAGATTCTGACCGGCGAGCGCCCGTCCCCGTTGGTGCGGACCCAGGGCCGCGAGGGGACGAAGGCGAACCTGCTGCTCGCCGTGATGCTGCGCGCCGCTGCGCGCACGGATCGCGGGCATCAGCTCGGAGATCTCGAGAACCGCTTGGTCCAGGCCGCTCTCACCGCGATGCCGCAAACGGACCTCATCGCCCTGGGCAGGCTGTACCTGTTCCTGGTCACCTACAGCACCGGCCTGCCGTTCCCGGTGTCGGTCACCGGCCGCCCCCTTGAGCAGACCTACGACTGGGCGCAGTACCAGCAGGACTGGCAGGCGATGGCGCGCGAGACGATGGCGCAGCCGAACAATGCGGTGGTCAGCCGGGAAGGTTTTGCCCTGGGAGAGGAGGTGGACGGGCCGGCGTTCATCGAGGCGCTGCGGGAGCGGGGGGGCGGTACTTCGGCCATGCCCGGAGCCGTCGTCGTCTCCCCCGACACGCTCGCCGCCGTGCCGGACGGCGATTCCGTCGCTCCGGGCGTCGAGGACGCTTCGGCGGCCGAGGCTTCGGCAGCGGGCACGCACGCGTACCAGCCGGTTCGGGTGCGGCTGGAGATGGAGAGCTTCCACGTGCTGCGGGCCCACGGGGACCAGGGCGGCGGCAGGGACGAGACCTACTGGTGCGCGTCCTCCGGCAGCGACAAGGCAGCCGGCCCCGCCTACCAGTCGGAGGAGTTCGGCGGCGTCCAAACAGGTCACACCCGTACCTTCGGCTCCAACCGCGTCGTCTTCGACGGGCAGGTCTCAGCCCATCTGATCCTGCAGATCTTCTGCTTCGAAGCTGACCAGAGCAGCAGTCAGTGGTACGACGCCCTCCACGCCCACCTCAGGTGGCTGTCCCAGCACATCTTCAGCACCCCGTGGTTCCAGATCGGCGCCAATCTGCCCGGCGGCGGCATCGCCGGCATCCTGGCCGACATCACTAGCATCGGCGTCATCCTGATGGACTTCCTGCGCAACGACGACGACCTGTCCTGCGCACGCGCGATCTACCTCGACCGCTACGACCTCGCGCTGCTGTCGGACCGCGGCAGCATCGACCTGCACTTCAACGGCGAGGGCCACCACCGCCTGAAACTCAAGTACGCCAGCCCCGAGAAGGTCCCCTTCCCCGCCAGCACCCTCAAGTACCTCGTCCGGGAACAGGGCGACCGCTGGACCACCCCCATCCCGCTGCCCTGGCAGTCCATCACACCCCCCGCCATTGCCTTCTACCAGAACAGACTCCACGTCCTGTTCAACCGCGCCGACCGCGCGCTGATGTGGACCA
Source organism: Streptomyces sp. NBC_01296 (assembly GCF_035984415.1). NCBI lineage: Bacteria > Bacillati > Actinomycetota > Actinomycetes > Kitasatosporales > Streptomycetaceae > Streptomyces > Streptomyces sp. NBC_01296. The sequence goes on from NZ_CP130720.1 coordinate 136,830, forward strand.
CCCACGCCAACGGAGTGTGGAGCACCCCGCGCCAGATCAACCAGGAGTACTCCGACATCGCACCCGCCCTCGCCGTCTTCCAGAACAAGCTCTGGTGTGCCCACACCGGCACCGACGACACAGTCGGCTACTTCACCTACGACGGCACCTCCTGGAGCACGCGGACCCGGATTCTCGCCTTCGCATCCCGCATCGCTCCGGCCCTTGCTGTCCACGACAACCGGTTGTGGCTCACGCATATCAGCATGGACGGCATTCCCTGCACCAACTGCCACGACGGCAGCCGCTGGACCGGCTCCCAGGGCGACAACTCCTGGACACTGGACAGCCCCGTCAGCCTGGCCAGCAACAGCGGGAAGCTGTGGCGCGTCGCCCGTGGCACGGACAATGGGTTCCACGCCAGCAACGCCACCACCTCCGGCAACAACGTGACCTGGAATCGCATCGCGGGCATCAGCCACCCCAACTACCCCCACGGCCCGGCCCTGCTCTCCCACAGCGGCGGCCTGGAGGTCTTCCTCAACCTGCAGGGCGAGCTCTACCAGATGCACTACCTGCCGAACCAGAACATGTGGCACGGCGGCAAGTACCCCGGCGACCAGCGCATCCGCCCCATGGACGAAGTCTCCACCGCCGAACAGGGCGGGCGGCTCTACGTCATGTACCGCACCGACCCACTCGCCGCCACCTCCACACCCAGCACCGCGTAACCGGCCTTCAAGCCCGCCGTGACCTCCGCCGTCATTGGCTGGCGGGTGGGGCGGGTTGGGTCTTGTTCCTGTCTCATCCCAGGATGTCCGGCCCTTGGCGGGCCGCGTGCTTCCGGCGCCGCGGCTGTGCGCCTGGGCGCACTCGGTCCGCGGCGGTACGCCGGAATCATGACAACGCGACGCCCGTATCCAAGTGATCTGTCCGATGCCCGCTGGGAGTTGATCGAGCCGGTGCTGTCCGCGTGGCGTTTCGAGCGTCGTGGTCGGGCTCTGGACTTCGGCCGTCCTCCACGGCATGACCTGCGCGAGATCATGAACGCGATCCTCTATGTAGACCGCACCGGCTGCCAGTGGGCCTATCTCCCACACGACTTCCCGCCACACCAGAGCGTCTACGGCTACTTCGCCAGATGGGCGGACGAAGGCGTATTCGCCCAGCTCAACGGACTCCTCCGCCAGCTTCTCCGTGAGAAGGAAGGACGGGACGGCGAGCCTTCCGCCTGTGTGATCGACGCCCAGAGCGTCAAGACCTCCACCAGCGTTCATGCCTCGAGTCAGGGCATCGACGCGGGCAAGAAGATCGTGGGCAGGAAGCGGAGCATCGTCACCGACACGCTCGGCCTTCTCCTCGCGGTGCTGGTGACCGCGGCCAGCGTGCAGGACTCCGTCGCCGGCACCCGGCTCATCGACCAGGTCGCCGCCGGCCACCCCGGCATCCGCAAGGTGTGGGTCGACGGCGGTTACCGCCAGCACCTCGTCGAGCATGCTGCGGCCCTCGGCATCGACATGGAGATCACCGCCCGCAAGCCCGGGACCAGGGGTTTAACTCCCATCCCGAAGCGCTGGGCGGTCGAGCGGACCTACGGCTGGCTCATGCTCCACCGCCGCCTGGCCCGCGACTACGAGACCCTCCCCACCCGCTCCGAAGCCGTGATCCACATCGCCATGACCGACCTCATGGCCCGCCGCCTCACCGGCGAGAACACCATCTCCTGGCGCGACCCGACACACCAGACCAAACAGCAGATCCCGGGATAAAACAGAGGGATAAAACGACCTCTTAGCTTGGCGTTTAACGTCTGCGGTCGAACATGGCCTCGAACTTGCTGACGTTTTCGGCTGAGTGCCTGACGTAAGGGCGGCCCTCGTCTGATCCTGTGCTCCGTCACAGAGGCACTTGACCAGTACGAAGGCCGTAGCGATGAGTCTGCTGCAGCGGGTCCCGCGGGATGCATTTGCCGAATTGTCATGCTTCCGGAGGGAGTTCTATGCCTGCTTGACTCAGAGGGCCGATGCCTTGTTCGAGTTGAGTGACGCTCTGTTGTGTGCGGACGGCCCGGTGAAGACGTTGGTCGAGCTGTCCCTGGCGCCTGAGCATCAGCGTGGGCATGGTGCGTTGTACGGCGGGCTGAACCGCGGGCATCTGGATTTGTCCCGACTGCGCAGGGCGCTGGCAGGAATGCCCCTTCCACGGACGGCAGAGGGGCGGCTGGTCCTTGCTGTCGATGTCAGCAACTGGCTGCGGCCGGACGCGAATACCAGCCCGGACCGGCTGTTCTGTCACACGTATGGCCGGGGCAGGGGCTCGGCCCAGATGATCCCCGGGTGGCCCTACTCCTTCGTCGCCGCCCTGGAGCCGGGGCGGACGTCGTGGACTGCCATGCTGGACGTGGTCCGGCTGTGCCCGTGGGACGACACGATCGCCGTGACCGCATCCCAGGTCAGGGAAGTGTTCCAGCGACTGTATGTCGCGGGCCAGTGGCGGATCGGTGACCCGCCCGTCCTGGTCGTCGTCGATGCCGGATATGACGTGACCCGTTTGGCCTTCTTGCTTGCGGACCTGCCCGTTGAGCTGCTGGGCCGGATGCGTTCGGACCGCGTCCTGTACTTCCCGCCCCCGCCGCAGCCGGCGGGAAAGCGCGGGCGCAAGCCCAAGCGCGGGGCAGAGTTCGCGTTCGAGATTGCGGCCACTCAGCCGGTCCCGTCCATCACCACGGTGACCGACACCACGCACTACGGGAAGGCCGTCGCCACTGCCTGGGACCGCCTGCACCCGTTGCTGGTCCGACGCTCGGCCTGGGCCGACCACCCCGAAGGAGAGCTGCCGGTCATCGAAGGCACCGTCATCCGTCTACAGGTCGACCACCTTCGCGGAGACCGCAGCCCCAGGCCCATCTGGTTGTGGTGGTCGTCCACCGCCGCTACCGCCGGGGACGTGGACCGGCTCTGGCAGGCGTTCCTGCGCAGATTCGACCTCGAGCACACCTTCAGGATGCTCAAGCAGACGTTGGGGTGGACCGCTCCCAAACTCCGCGAGCCGGCCGCCGCTGACCGCTGGACCTGGCTCGTCCTCGCCGCACACGCCCAGCTCCGACTTGCCCGGCCCCTCGCAGAAGACCTCCGCAAACCCTGGGAACGGCCTGCACGCCAAGGGCGCCTGACACCCGCACGCGTCCGTCGAGGATTTCGCCGCATCCACGAGAAAACCCCTCAGCCGGCCAGTGCACCGAAACCCACCACCGCAGGCCCCGGCCGACCAACCGGCACGAAGAACAAGCAGCGTGCACGCGAGCACCCCGTCGGGAAACAAGCCAAACCGAGCATCGCAACAGCCATCACAAGCAGCACACCTGCATAAACGCCAAGCTTAGGCGATGCCGCGAAATTGTTGCTCAACCGGCCGAACGACCACCCCGAAGTCGTGGTCGTTCCTGTCGGCTCCGGTCAGTCCGGCTAGGACTTCGCCGGAGGCTTGGGTGCTGGCGGGCCTGTCATACGGGGACGGGCACGGGCTCGGCGTCCGGGACGTCCAGGTTCAGACGTCGCAGGAGTTTTTCCGGGTCATCCGTCAGATGCGTCCGCAGCTTCTCGTGCAGGAACACGTAGCCCCCGCCGAAACGGCGCAGCAGGACGCGTTGCTGGGCCTCGTCCAGGTAGTGCTGATAGCGGGCGGGCGTCGCGCCGGTCCAGATCAAGACGGCCCGGACGGTCCAATGCTGGATGACAGCCAGCCCGCCGTACCGCAGCGCCCGTGTCAGGCCGAGCAGTGAGCCGAGGTATCCGGCGGCAAGCCCGATCGCAACCGCAGGGGCTCGCGGGGCGACGAGCAGGCCGATTCCTGCGGTCACGCCGCCGATGAGCAGCGCGTTGACGGATCCGTGCAGGAAAGCGAACCGCACCGACCTGCGGATTCCCTCGTTGGGACGCGGCCGGTCCTCGCTCAGGGACGGCTCGAAGGCGCCGCTCAGCACGTAGATCAGCCAGATCGGAAACGCCGCCGCCGCGGCCAGCCAGGCCGACCGACCCATGAACAGCGGGAAGACCCGTCCGCAAAGGCCGGTGAGAACGGCGAACATCAGGAGGGCGATAGCCGGCCGGAAACTGTGCGGTCGACCCGTCCAGCGCAGTTGCTCGACTGGGCGCAGGACCGGCTGGAACCAGCCTTCGCCGATCGTCACCTGGATCCACAGCCAGGCTAGGATGGTTGCCAAAGTTGCTGGCGAGCTCAAGTCAACGAGCAGCAGCGGGGTCAGCGAGCTTATGATAGCCGGCAGGTTGCCGCGCACGGCCGCCCAGGCGCTCGCTTCGGGCCGGTGCCGGTTGAAGGCGTCGCCGATGACGACCTGGGCGGTGATCACGATGAGGCTCGAGAAGGCAGGGATCGCCGCGTCGGCGAACCGGACCCCGGTCACGTTCAGCGCGTCCGCCGCGGCCACCCAGGGCAGGGTGAGCGCGGCTCCGAGCAGCGAATCGCTCGCCAGGGCGACGACGCGCGGGAACACGCCGTGCTTGGGGGCGAGCCAGCTCTGGTCAAGCCGGTCGAGGTGCAGCACATCCTCCTGCCGCCGCGCCAGCGCCTTGGCCAGCCAGGTCAGCAGGCGGAGCGACCGTGCCGGATCGGTGCGCGGCCGACGATCGTCCAGCAGCATCCGACGCACGTAGGCGTCGAAGATCAGCTTCTCCCGCTGGGCTGGCGTCCGGTCGGGCAGCCGCAGTGCGACGGCCGCGCGGCCCGCGTACGCGCCGTGGATCACTTGCAGCATGAGCGGCGAGCGGAGCAGCGACCACAGGCTTGGGTCGTCGTCGAGCGCCTTCTTGACGTCAGCCATAGCCTCGAGGTCGGCGGCCAGGTATCGCTCCGCCTGTTCCTGCTCGACCGGCCGGAGCCGCGCCCGCAGCGGCACGTCGACCTCCCGCGCCAGATCGACGAACTCCGCCCGGCATGACACGACGAGGCCGAGCGTGCGCCGCCGGAACGCCGAAAGTTCCTCCGCACAGCGTCTGCGGTGCGCCGTCGGCACCTGGTCGAGGGCGTCGAGCACCGGCAGTACCAGATCGGCGTCCAGCCACGATCGCACGAGTCGTCCGTCGACCCGGTCGTAGGTCTCCGCGATAGCCCGGACGAGCCATTCGGCCAGCGGCTCGCCCCGATAGGAGGCGAGACTGAGCAGGATCGGGATTGGGGTCTTCCGCTCCGGCTCGGCAAGGGCCGCCCCCGCGAGGTCACGGGACAGACGGGCGAGCTGCGTTGTCTTTCCCAGGCCGGCCTCGCCAAGGAGCAGCAGGCTCTCACCGGACCGCTCGAACAGGTCATGCAGCGTCGCGCCTTCGACCGGGGCGGCGAGGAACGGCTGTCCCTTCTTCGCCGAACGGGATTTTGCCAGCGGCGGGTCCCTCAGCACCTCGAAGGAAGGCGGCAGGAAGTAGGCCGTCTCGGCGTCTGCGACGATCTGCCCTGCGGTGTCGCGGACCAGCTTCAGCATCCGCAGCCGCGTCGCGTCACCGCGATCACGCCCCCGCCGCCGGCGCAGCAGCATCGACGCCGCTAACAGCAGGCGCAGCCAGCGCCGCACCACGGCGCCTCGGGCATCGAGTGGGCGGACCTGCGCGACCAGTGCCGGCTCATCCTGGTCGACCCCGGGCAGCGGGGCGAGACCACGGGCGACCGCCGCCGCCAACCGCGCGTCGTCATCCCCAGAGCCGCCGCCGATCTCAGCGCTGGTGCCAGCACCGGTGTCAGTGTCGGTGCGGACACCGGTGCTGACGGTTCTATCAGCGGCTGCGTTGTCGGGCGGTTTAGTGCCGGGCGACACACCCAGCCACACGTCCAGGTCAGTGCGCTCAGGTGGCACCGGGCGGTTGATGTTCGCCGCGTACTGGTTCAAAGCGTTGACCAAGGCGATGAGCTGCCAGGTTTTGACGGTGCTGGTCCCCTTGAACTTCTCGTCAATGGTCGCCCGCGCCATCGGCGGCCCGCTGCGTTGGTTGATCAGTTTCTCGAGCTCCCGGAGCGACGGGCTGCCGCATTCGTCCCGCAGCGCTCGCAGCTCAGCGGCGAGATCTGTTCTCCGGGCTGCTTCCTGGTCGCTCATCTGGTCAGCGGTCCCCCCTGTCTGGGGTCGGCCGTGTTCGGCCGGACCCGTCTGGGTGCGTCTGCAACGGTCAAATCATGGCCCATCGTCGAGGTCTGATGGACCCAGACGCCCGGATTCACCGGGTGGCGCCTCTCGGAGGAACCCGTGTCCGATTTGATCATCGCTGGCACCAGCGCCGCATCCGGCGTCAGCCTGGCCTACGCCGCTAGCCTCCTAGTCGCGGCGCTGACCGCGGTCCTTGCCCCTTCGGCCGATCGGCGTGCCGACGCCCGGCGGACCTTGTCGCTGCTGCTTTCACTGCTGTCCCCGCGTAGGTAGCCGCCGGAGCCGGCGGGGCGGCACCAGCGGCCGCCCCGTCATCGGCAAATAGGCTCGATGCGCATACCGATCGGGCTGGCCCGGATCCGGGTGGACGCGCTGGCCGAAGCTCTGCCCGAGCATTGCTGACAGACCCGACCGGTCGGGGCAGGCGCGAAGAGGCCCCGCTGGTATCAGCGGGCCTACTTGCACTTGGACGAACCCGTGCCGCCGACTGTCGGGCAGCGCTATCTGCTGATCCGCCGGAACCTGACGACCGACGAGACCGCGTTTTACCGCTGCTGGGCACCGACGCCGGTCGGGTTGAACGCGCTGATCCGCACCGCTGGCGTTCGTTGGAAGGTCGAGGAGGCGTTTCAAACCGGCAAAGGGCTGGCCTGCCTAGACGAGCACCAGGTCCGCCGCTACGTCTCTTGGTGCCGCTGGATCGTGCTGGCCATGCTTGCCCACGCCTTTCTCACCGCCCTGGCAGCCGAACAGCCCGAACCACCCGAGGGACTCGGCCTGATTCCCGCTAACCCGCAACGAGATCGCCCCCCTCCTGGCCGTCACGCAGCACCGGGGATCGCGTAGATGATCGAAGCTCCACCGCACCACTCCTTGCCCCCTAGTACTCCAGCCGTAGTTCGTGATCTCGATCGTGAGAGGCGCCGAGGAGACAGCTGGCAGCGTCGATCATCTGGACGAGACCGACCACGCCGTCGCGGGCGTCCGTTCCTTCTCCGCCTACCCGAGTCCACCGAGACGGAGGGCGTTCCTTATCTCGCTGAGCTTCGCGGTCGCCGCCGGGGTCCACTCCTTCGCCTGCTCACCGAGACGGAGGGCGTTCTCAATCTCGCTGAGTTTCGCGGAGGACAGAACGCCCGCTCGCTCGATCAGGTCGTCCCGGGACACGGTGGTCAGCCACGTGCAAGGGGTAAAGCCCGGACGCGGCAACGCGAACCGCAGCACGCCTTCAAAGGGCAGTCCTTCCACGGCGCCTACTACCACTTCGACGCCCAGACCGGTGATGTCGACACCCGCCCGAGCGACGACCTGCATCACCCGGATCCCGGACGCGCCGTCTCCCGACAGCAGCACGACCGGCCGCCGCTCGTCGAACTCCACCCACCAGACTTCACCACGTTGCACATGTCCTCCTGACACAGGAACGGCGGGCGGACGCTGCGCGACCCCGACGCGCTGTGGAGACGGGTGCGGCCACCCGTTGATCATCGGTGTGTGAAGACAAACGATCACGCGGTGGCCGCAGGTCACAGCGTAGACCCTGCCCGCTGGCAGGAGGCGTTCGAGGGCCTGATGAGCCGGATAGCGGGACGGTTCACACGGGTCGAACCCCGGTTCCGAGTCAGGAAGTTGGTGCTCGGACTGCTGTCGGACCTGCCGCGCAAGAACGGCTGGACCATCGCCGAATGGGCCGGGGAGAGGACCCCGGACGGCATGCAGCACCTGCTCGGCCGGGCCAAGTGGGACGCCGACCGGATCCGCGACGATGTGTGTGACTACGTGGTGGACCACCTGCACGACGACCAGGCGGTACTGGTGGTCGACGAGACCGGGGACGTGAAGAAAGGCACCGACACGGTCGGCGTCCAGCGCCAGTACACCCGTACCGCGGGCAGGATCGAAAATGCCCAGGTCGCCGTCTACCTGGTCTACGCCGGCCGGCGCGGGCACGCGGCAGTGGACCGGGAACTGTACGTCCCGCGTTCATGGACCTCGGACCCTGACCGCTGCCGGGATGCCGGACTCGGCCAGGACGCCGCCTTCGCCACCAAGCCGGAACTGGCCACTCGTATGGTTGCCCGATTCCTGGACGCCGGCCACCAGGCCGCATGGGTCGCCGGCGACGAGGTCTACGGCGGCAACCCCAGGCTGCGAACCGCATTGGAGGGACGCGGCACCGGCTACGTCCTCGCGGTGGCCTGCTCGCACGAAGTCACTACCGGGGCGGGGAGGTTCCGTGCGGACACCCTGACCAAGAAGGTGCCCAAGCGGGCCTGGCAGAAGCTCTCCGCAGGGGCCGGGGCCAAGGGCCACCGTTTCTACGACTGGGCAGTCATCGACCTCGCCGACCCCCGACCCGGGAGTCGTCAGCTGCTGGTCCGCCGTAACCGCAGCACCGGCGAACTCGCCTACTACCGCTGCTACTCGCCCGCATCCGTGCCGCTGACCGTGCTGGTCAGAGTCGCTGGATCAAGATGGCGGGTGGAGGAGTTCTTCCAGTCGGGCAAGGGCCTGGCCGCACTCGACGAGCACCAGGTCCGCCGCTATACCTCCTGGTCCCGCTGGGTCACCCTCGCCATGCTCGCGCACGCCTTCCTCGCCGTCGTACGCGCAGACGAGCACACCCGCCCCGCACCCGATGCCCTCATTCCGCTCACCTGCAACGAGATCCAGCGCCTGTTCATCACACTCGTTGTCCGACCCGTCCACGATGCCGCCCACCGGCTCGGTTGGTCCGACTGGCGGCGCCGCCACCAGGCCCGATCCCAGGCCAGCCACTACCGTCGACAAGCCACCCAGGCATGAAGATCACGATCTACGGCTGGAGTACTAGTCGAAAGGTATCTGCCGTCCGATGGCACAGCTTCGATCTCGAAATCCCTAACCCCGCTCTGTTGCGGGAGCCCACGGCGCCCAAGACCATTTCCAGCAAGCCAACATGACGCCACAGCCCGAACGGGATGCCACGCGCCTTCCACCTCAGGATGGAATGGTCCGGTTGGGCGCAGTGATCACTCAGTGAGCCACAGACCCTCGAGAGCACCGCCGCGGGAGTTGTTCTCCGTGTGCGAATCCGGTGGCTTTTCGCTGGACTTTTCAAACGTTCCCCCTATGGTCGTCGTCCCACCATTCCTTCGCTCAGGGGAGCGTGACCAACCTGCTTCTTGCACCGACTCGCCCGATCGGCGTTCTGCGCCATCGCAAGGACCCCATGTCATCCCAGGAATCCGCGAAGAGCGGACGAAACGTTTCCCCCGATCTGGTCACCGGCAAATGGCTAACGACCGATGAACTCGCGGGCATCTTGAACGTCGATCCCTCCACGCTCCGTCGCTGGCGCACTGCCGCCCCCTGCAAGGGCCGCCGTTCGTCCATGTGTCCGATCGCGTCACCCTGTACAGCGCGATCGATGTCGAACACTGGCTGCGCAGTCGCCGTGTCGATCCCGCGCAGGCGGCCTGACATGGCGATAGCGACACCTCCTTCCGCCATCGAAGCCGTGCCGGTTGGCGTCCGCCTCACCGCTAATGTCGAATACCGGCCCAACCGGCCTTCGCCCTATCGGGCTCGAGTGCGCTGGTGGGACCCCGAGACGAAGTCCCGCAAGTCCCTCTCCGAGGCCAAAGAGACCGAGGACGAAGCCCAGGAGTGGATCTCGGCCCTGGTCGAGGCGGCCCAGGCAGGCATCAACCCATCGCTGGCGACCATGCTTGTTGGCCGACTACGGCACCGCGAACATGGACCTCGCGCTCCGCGGGTTGGAGCTCAAGACGCTCGACCCATATCTGGCCGGTTGGCGTCTGCGCGTCGTGCCCTCCCTCGGCCATCTCCCGGTACGGATGATCACCAACGGCGCTGTGGACCGCACGGTCTACCGGTGGATCGCCGACGAGCAGAGCCGTTCCACCGTCAAGAACACCATCGCCGTCCTCGTTCGCGTGATGGAGCAGGCTGTCCGAGACGGGCTCATCAAGGTCAACCCTGCCCGGGTCAGCGGCTGGCAACGCCAGTACCAGTTGGTCGAGGATGAACTCAACGACCCGCGTGCGCTCGCCCTGCCCGACTGGGACACTCTCCAGGCCCTCGCCAAAGCCCTGGTGGCCCGCTCGTATGGCGAATACAGGGGTTGGGGCGACGTGGTCACGTTCGCGGCCTCCACCGCAGCCCGCATCGGCGAGGTCTCCGGAGTCCGCGTCAAGGACACCGACAACTGGATCTGGACCGTCCGCCGACAGACCACCCCCGCCCCGGGCGGGCTGGTGGACAAGGGCACCAAGGGAAAGCGAGCCCGCAAGGTACCCCTCATCGAGGAGGTACGCCCGATGGTTGCCCAGCGACTGCTGGCCGTCGGCAACGATCCCGATGCCCGGATCTTCTTCGGACCGCGCGGGGGACGCATCTCCACCGCGGTCCTGCGCGACGCCACCCACTGGGACGACGTCGTCACGGAGCTCGGCTTCGAACACCTACGACGGCACGACCTGCGCCACACAGGACTGACCTGGTTCGCCGTCGCCGGCGTCCCGCTTCACGTCCTGCGCAAGATCGCCGGACACGGCTCGCTGACCACCACCCAGCGCTACCTGCACCCCGACGCCGGCCAGATCACGGCAGCTGGCGCCGCGCTGTCTGCGCACCTCGTGGTGCTCCGTGCACCTCGTTCGCTGCCAGTCACGGCCGTTGCCGCCGTCTGACCCGCTCTGACCACCCTGGTCCCCAACTGGTCCCCAAAAACGATCAAGGGGCCGTTTTGGATTGCTCCAAAACGGCCCCTGATCTGCGACTCTTTCGAGTCGGGACGACAGGATTTGAACCTGCGACCCCTTGACCCCCAGGAGTGAGGTCCGGGGTTATTTTCTGGATATAACAGACTTGATTGGGGCGCAAGTTGTGCACAAGAGGCTCGTTCGTGTGTCATCGCGCACACCGTGTGGTCCCCAACTGGTCCCCAGGGGCGCCTCGGAGGACAGGCATTTGCGATGTCGGCTCCCCCTCTCTCGCGCCACTTCGGCCGCCCATGCTCCGATCGGGTGAAAGGTGAGTGGACATCCGGCGCGCCCCGGGCGCCGCCGCATCTGAAGAAACGATGGGAGCTTGGTAGGACGGGGGCGTTCCACCGCGACCGAAAGGTGCTCGCCTCATGCCCACCACCACCTGCAGCGCGCCAGGACACGGGATGCCCCCGCGTCCGAAGTCCCGTTGGGGACGCCGACTTACGGCGTTCTTCGCCGGCACCCTGATGGCTGCCGCTCTGCCCCTGGCCGCCGGAGCCCCGGAGGCCCAGGCAGCCGTCGGCATCTTCGAGTACTCCGTCCCCACACCGAACAGCACGCCGATCGGCATCACCACCGGGCCGGACGGCAACATGTGGTTCACCGAGACCAACGGCAACAAGATCGGGCGGATGACCCCGACGGGGAGCATGATCGCCGAGTACCCGGTGCCCACCCAGTTCTCCGCCCCGCACGACATCACCACCGGGCCGGACGGCAACGTCTGGTTCACCGAGCGGAGCCTTGTGTCCAACAAGGTCGGGAAGATCGATCTCAGCGGCACCATCACCGAGTACCAGGTGCCCGAAACCTTCAGCGAGCTCACCGGGATCACGTCCGGGCCGGACGGCGCACTGTGGTTCACGGAGCAGAACGGCAACCGGATCGGCCGGATCACCACCGCGGGCGCCATCACCGAGTACGCCGTGCCCACCGGGCACAGCCAGCCGAACGGTATCGCCGCCGGGTCGGACGGCAACCTGTGGTTCACCGAAACGGCGGCCGGACAGATCGGCAGGATCACGCCCGCCGGCGCGGTCACCGAGTTCCCGATTCCGGGCGGCGGCGCCCCGACCGGAATCGCCGCCGGTCCTGACGGCGCCCTGTGGTTCACCGAGTTCGGCGGCGAGAAGATCGGCCGGATCTCCACGGTCGGCGCCATCAGCGAGTACCCCATCCCCACCACCTCGGGGCAGCCGGAGGAAATCACCGCAGGTCCGGACGACAGCCTGTGGTTCACCGAGCGCAACAGCGGGAAGATCGGGCGGATCAGCACGGCCGGTGTGATCGCCGAGTTCCCCCTGCCTTCCTCGGAGCGCGGCCCCTGGGGCATCACCACGGGTCCGGACAACGACATCTGGTTCGCCGAGACCGCCAACTACATCGGGCGTCTCGACCTGACCGATGGCGACCTCGGCGCCACGAAGTCCGACGCGGGTTCCGACCCCGTCGATGTGGGGCAGAACGTGACGTACACGCTCACCGCGACCAACAACGGCCCGCAGACCGCCGAAGGGGTCGTCCTCAAGGACACCCTGCCCGCCGGACTCCAGTTCGCCTCGGCGTCCGCCGGCTGCACCGCCGCCGGTACCACTCCGGACGTCGTCACCTGTGACATCGGCACGCTCACCGCCGGGAACAGCGCCACGCGCACCATCACCACGACGGCCACGACCGAGGGGACCCACACCGACACGGCAGCGGTGGCCGGCGCCGTCTCGGACCCCGTCCCGGCCAACGACATCGCATCGGAGACCACCACCGTCGCGGCGACCACGTGCTTCGGCGAGCAGCCGACGATTACCGGCACCCCCGGCAACGACCAGATCACCGGAACGCCCGGGCGCGACGTCATCCTGGCCCGCGACGGCAACGACACCATCAACGCCGGCCCCGGCGACGACCTCATCTGCGGCGGCCCCGGCGCGGACAACATCACCGGCGGCCCCGGCATCGACCGGATCGCCGGCGACTCGGGCAACGACATCCTCCACGGCTCCCCCGGCAACGACACCGTGACGGGCGGAGACGGCGACGACTCCCTGTTCGGTGAGGACGGCAACGACAACCTCGACGGCGGCCCGGGCACGAACACCAACAACGGCGGCCCCGGCACTGACATCTGCACCAACCCCAGCACTGGCCCCAGCTGCCCCTGACACCAAGTGGGTGCTCCCGGCTCCGGGAGCACCCCCTGATCTCGACTGGCGTTGATCCTCTTGGGGCCTCACGAATTGGGATGGCCGAGTGCGATCGTGGTCGCGGTCTTCGTGCCGTGTTCGGGAGTCAGCAGGTCCGAGGCGCGCAGGATCAGCAGGGTAGCGGCGACGTTGCCGACCTCGAACGCGGCGACCACGCCCAGCAGTTTGCCGAGATCGCCCCGGAGGACGGGCTTGATGCGGATCTTGAGGGGGGACCTTGTCCCGGCTGGTCGGGCGGGTGGTCTTGCGGATGGCGTAGATGATCGCGCCGGCGGCCAGCAGGCCGGGAATGGCGCAGAGACCGATCGCCCACTGGACGCCGACCCAGGCGACCAGGCCCAGCGCGAGGAAGGGTCCGAAGATCGCGCCCAGGTTGCCCACAATCCGCTCGAACTCGTACGCCCGCCCGTACGCCTTGGGCGGGACGATGTCCGCCAGCAGGGCGTTGCGGGCGGGTACCTGAAGTCCGCGTGGGGTCCAGGCGGCGGCACGGAGAACCACCTGCCACTCCGCGGTGGCGCCCGCGGTTGCCGCGCCCACTACCGCGGTCGTCGCGTACCCGCCGACAGCGACCTTCCACCGTCGCGCCGGGTCGTCTGCGAGGACGCCGCCACCGAACCTGGCCGCCCCCACCTGCGCGTCGGAAATACCCTCGATCGCCCCCAGCGCAGCGGCGGAAGCGCCGAGCGTGGAGGTCAGCGGGGAGGGCAGCAGCGCGGTCGGGATCTCGTGGCCGACGTCGGCGAGGAAGCTGGCCGAGCCGATGCCTTGACTCCCCGGGTGAGCCACTTGCCCTGGTCGTGGTGTCGGCAGGCGGTTGCGGCGTCAGTCATGTCGGGCAGTCTGACGGGCGGAAGGGGACGTTCACAGTTGACGATCCCACCAGCTCCGCAGGCCGGGGTCTGTGATCTCTCCGAGGCCGCCGACCTCGCAGATCACAGGAAATCCCAACTCTTCGAGCACATCCATCGGGTTCCCGTGCGAGCTTCGCCCAGGACGAAGTCCGCGAACTCCCCGACAGTCGTCACGTCCACCTCCGCGGGCGTGCGCTGGCCGACTTTCGCGGCTTCCTCGTGCCGCCACTGGCTATCGCTGCCCCGGATCAGTGGATCCGTCCGCCATAGCAGCTACGTGCTGGCACCCACGGCGGCGAGAACGACGGTCCTGAGACGTAGGGTCGTATAGAAGGTGCTGGCGCCACAGTGACGACGGCTTGCCGGCAAGTGCGGCCCGGCCCGGCACTTCCACCCTCCGCCCAAGCGGACCAAGATCCGGGCCAGTTGCGGACCAAGCTGCGAACACTCCGCCCTCAGAGGGTGTTCGATACCGGTTTAGGCTTCCGCAAGGGGTTTCGGGCGGAGGTATTGCCCGGTTCTGTCCGGGCTGGCGGTCAGGCGGGTGGTCATGGAGTTGACCATGGCCCAGTGGATCATCGAGCGTGACCGGTCGGGTAACGCCTCGCAGTCCCGGTGGAGCCGCTTGTACCTGGACATGATCCCGAAGGTCTGCTCGACGCGCCATCGGATCGGCTGGACGACGAAGCCTTTCTGTTCCTTGCTGCGGGCGACGACTTCGACGTCGATGCCGAGGTCTTCGCCGTGTCTGACGACGCCGTTGTTGTAGCCGGCGTCGACCCAGGGTTTCGTCACGGTGGGCCACTTGGCGGCGAGGGTGTCCAGGATCTGCTTGCCGCCGGCGGAGTCCTGGACACCCGCGGCGGTGACGATCAAAACGAGGAGGAGTCCGAGGGTGTCGGTGGCGATGTGCCGCTTGCGGCCCTTGACCTTCTTGCCTGCGTCGAAGCCCTGGGATTCTTCCGGGGCGTTCGGGGAGGCTTTCACCGACTGGGCGTCCACGATCGCCGCGGTGGGCAGGATTCTGCGGCCCTTCTTCGCCCGTAGTTGGTCACGGAGGGTGTCGTGGATCTCCTCGGTCGTGCCGTCCCGCTCCCACTCCTTGAAGTAGCCGTAGACCGTGGTGTGGGGCGGGAAGTCGTGCGGCAGGTAGCGCCAGGCAATGCCGGTCCGAGCAACGTAGAGGACAGCGTTCACGATCTCGCGCAGGCTCGTCACCGGCTCCCGCCCCTCGGCGCGGGAGGCCCGCCACTTCAGGAGCATCGGCTCGATGAGCTCCCACTGATCGTCCTTCAGGTCCGAGGGATATCCACGTCGTTCAGTCACAGTCGACCAATACCGCCCCCACACCCCCTACCGCTACGAGATCATCGAAACAAGTCCGCGCTCCCACGCCAGAAGCCGGACAGTTGGGGGGAATCCCCTATCGAACGCCCTCTCAGGGCGTCCTCGACCGGCTCCGGAAGCTGTCCGACGAAGCCTGCGTTCCCCGCATCACCGTTCACGGCTTGCGGCACCTCGCCGCCACGATCACCCTCACCGCTGGAGTCCCGCTCACCGTGGTTTCGAAGACGCTCCGGCACTCCACCCTCTCGACCACCGCGAACCTCTATAGCCACCTCACCCAACAGGCCGCCCGCGAAGCCGTCGACACCATCGACCACACCCTCACCCGGGCCCAGAAACGCGACAATCGACGGACCTTGATGGAGCGACTGCGACCACCGCGCGACCACATCCGGCACCTCCGCGAAGCCCTCAACCAGCTCCGCTCCCCCGCCCCGCCCGCGTTCAGCACCATGTCGGACCGGCCCCGAACCGGGCGTGCGACCACACCGCGACCACCAGCATCCCGGGCATGGAAAAGGCCGCCCTCCCATGTGAGAGAGAACGGCCTCCGACCTGCATGAAGCATGGTCGGGACGACAGGATTTGAACCTGCGACCCCTTGACCCCCAGTGCGCCCATCAACATGGGCGCTGGTCCCCAACTGGTCCCCGAGGGGCGTCACCTACGGGTGTCACGGCTGTTCGGAAACGACGGGTGCGGCGGCCGTTTCCCCGTCCCTCGTAGCCTCAGTCACGTCGCCCGAGGGCGGGGAGTCGGCCCAGGGGCCGTCGGCCGGCAGGCTCCGATGGTTCCGGTCTCTCCGGGGCACTCGGCCGGACGGGCGATTGAGCGCCACGGGCTACGTGAGCCCGTCGTTGTACCGGCATGTCTGACTTCATGGTTCAGATCCCCGCGGACTGGCTCGCCCGAGTGTTCCTCTCCCTGCGTCGTGGCACGTCCGCCGATGCCCACGCCCTCGCCGGAGAACTGCAGCCGTTCACCGAGAAGCCCGGCCAACGGGTGCCGATCCCCCGGACGACGGTGCTGCGCACCGAACTGGCGCTGCGCAGGGAAATCGAGATCGCCGACGAACAGACCCGGCGCACGGAGTTGTCCGATCAGGCCGGGTACCTGATCAGGACACAGCTCCTCGACTGACCGACACCCGCCGCTACCACGCCGGGCGCAGTGATGCCCGACCATGCCGTGTGTTTCTCGGGCGCGGCCTTGCGGGCAGAGGCGCTTTCTGTTGGATCGGGTGGCGTGCAAGTCCTCGGCGCCTTGCACAGGCCGGACGCGGCTGGCACAACTGCGGGTCGTGGAGGCGAGGAAAATCAGCTGCGGCCGGCACCGCACTTCACTACAGCTCGTGACTGTCGGACGGCGATGTCCGGGGCGACGGGGGCACGGTGGGGCGGCGAGCGGTCACGTCGTTTCGCCGGGCGTATCGAGCGGCTTCCGACCGGTTCGCCATGTCGAGCTTGCGCAGCACGGCGGCGACGTGGTGCTCTACGGTGCGTCGCGACAGGAACAGTTCGTCGGCGATCTCGGCATTGCGGAGTCCGTCGGCCAAGAGGGTGAGTACCTCCTGTTCGCGGATGCTCAGTCCGTCCGGGCCGGCAGCGCGGGAAAGGCGTCTGGGGATGTCGCGCACCCCGAGTCGGCGCAGGCGGCGCGCTGTGATGTCGCGCATAGGCCGTGCTCCCAGGCGGTCGAAGGCCGCGAGTGCCTCGCGCAGCATCCCTTCGTCATCGGTGTCGGCGAGCGCGAGCGCGGCCTCGTAGGGGCAGCCGATCTCCTGCCAACGCTCTGCCGACTCGCGCGGGCGCCCCGACAGCTGGAGCCGGTACGGTCCTGCCGTCTGCGCCGGGACAGTGGCCGGTCCGTCGGCGCGCGAGAGCCAGTAGGCCAGCTCACCGAGGAGCCACGGCTCGCCCTGCGCCGCGGCGGCGGCCAGGGCAGGGGTGACCAGCGTGCGTACCTGATCGAGGTCGCCGGTGTGCGCCGCGGCTTCCGCCAGCGCCGGAGTGGAGCCGATGATCCAGCCGACGACCGGGTCAGCGGTGGCCATGACCGAACGGACCCGGGTCAGCAGGGGGCGGGGATCGGCGTCACCTCGGCGGGAGCGCAGCCTGCCCAGCACCACCATGGCGATCATCTTGCGTCCGTCTTCCACGCCCGCTGTGCGCAGCACCTCCGAGGCGAGCGCCTCGGCCTCGTCCCACCGGCCCTGGTCGAGCAGCGCCCGCGACCGGAAGGCGCGCAGCCATTGGCGCCAGACTTCCTGCCCGTGATCGTCGGTGAAGGAGAGGGCCTCCCCGTAGCATCGCTCGGCCTCCTGGTACCAGCGGCGGGTCACGCAGATCAGCTGGAGCCAGAAGTAGCCGAGTCCGGCCTGATCGAGTGCGGATGCCTCGCGCGCCAGTTGGACGCTCTCCCCGATCAGGTCGAGGCCGGACACGTCGCCGTCCTGCGCGCGGCCGATACCGATCGACAACAGCGCGAGCGCCCGATCCAGCGGTCCGGTGCCCTCGCCGGCCGTGGCCAGGAGCCGCTCGCCCCAGGTGACCGCGTCAGCGTTGCGGAACGCCATTGCGGAGAGCTTCGCGCGGATGGCGCAGGCGAGTGCGTACTCGGGCCCCGGCGGCTGCCCCGCCAGCAGCGCGAGTGCCTCGTCGCAGGCCTTCTCCCCGAGCGGGATCTCCCGGGCCAGGTGCGCCGCGGTGATCGCCACCCCGACCAGCGCCCCGCCCCGCCGACGGTCGTCGCCGACCTCCCGCCACGCCTCGACGGCCTCCTGCCGGGCGCGCAGGGCGCCGTCGAGGTCGTCGGCGAGATGGCACTCCCGGCCGAGTTCCTCCAGGAGCCCGGCCCGGTCCGCGTCCGGCCGCCCGTCCCGGAACACGTCGAGCGCACGGCGAAGGTGCGCTGCGGCCTCCGTGTGAGCCCCCAGCGTGGACGCCCGCTGTGCCGCGAGGGGCGCATAGGCGAGCACAGCGGCCCGGTCGTCGGCCCGCTCTGCGTGATCGGCGAGCCGCGCCGGTTCCACTTCGCCGGGCGGCCGTGCACCGAGTACGGCCAGTGCGCGCCGGTGCAGGGCCGCCGCGCGTCCCGGCGGGATCGCCTCCATGACCGCGACTCGGACCAGCTCGTGCCGGAACGCGACCGCACCGTCATCGGCGGCGACCAGCCCACCGTCCACGCAGGCGTCGAGGTCGTCGCCCGCCCGGCCCGAAACCGCCTCCACCAGCCACGGGGCTACCCGGGTCCCGAGACAGGCAAGGGCATCGAGCGCCTCCCGCGCACCCGGCTCCAGGCGGGCGGCGCGAGCAAGCACCGCATCCCGGACCGTAGGCGGAACGGTGGCCCGGCCATCCCCCAGGACCTCGATCACGAAGAACGCATTGCCGCCCGTACGGCGGTACAGCTCGGCAGGGTCGATATCCGTCCCCGCCGCAAGCCGTGCCACGGCCGCCTCCGACAGCATCGGCACCGTCAGTCGGCGTACGACGGGAAGGGCCGCGAGGTCCCCGGCCAGGACGCGCAGGGGGTGGCGTGCCCCCACTTCGTCCTGCCGGTAGACGACGACGAGCATGGCCGGGCAAGCCTCGATGCGGCGGCCCAGGAAACGCAGCAGGTCCAGCGTGGCCTCATCGGCCCAGTGCGCGTCGTCGAGCACCACGAGGGTGGGGTCGCCGCCGCCCCGCAACTCGTCGAGCATCAGGCGGCGCGCTTCCACCGGATCGGCCTGGCCGGTGAGGTTCCGGCGCAGCGGCGGCGACAGGCTGTGGGCCATGTCGCGGAGCGGACCGAGTGCAAGGGGCGTGGTGAGGGGTTCGCAGCTGCCCCGGAGCAGGCGCACGTCACCCAGCCCCCGGCAGAACTCCTCGACCAGGACGGTCTTGCCCGCCCCCGCGTCACCGCCGACGAGAACGAGCCGTCCGGTGCCGGCGCACGCCTCACGCCACCAGCGGGTCAGCGACACGATCTCGCCGTCCCGTTCCTCGAGCGTGCAGGGGCCGACCGTCACCTTGTCCATGGTAGGCAGGCTGCCGCCACAAGGTTGGGTAGCGGCTACCGATGTCCGCAGCCGGCCCGGCTGCGCATGCTGCGTCATGACCGAAGGAACGGAACGAACGCAGCGGCGGAGGCAGTCATGGACGACTACGACGTGATCATTGTCGGCGCGAGCATCGCGGGCTGCACGGCGGCCACGGCGTACGGCCGGGCCGGGCTTCGCGTGGCACTCGTCGAACGGCATCGCAGCCCTCAGGCGCACAAGACACTGTGCGGCCACTTCGTACTCGGCGGCACGCACGACGTCCTGCAGCGACTGGACTTCTGGCAGCCCCTGGTCACGCACGGCGCGGCCGTGACGAGCGGACTCAGCATGTGGACGGAGCACGGCTGGATCGTCCCCCGGCCGGACAGTGCGGTTCCGCCGGCGATCAGCCTGCGCCGCAGCAAGCTGGACCCCCTGCTGCGGGAGATCGCCGCCGCGACCCCGGGCGTGGACCTCATGCCGGGACACCGCGTCGTCGACCTCCTCCAGGACCACGCAGGCGGCGTACGGGGGGTGGTCACCGCGAACGGCGAGGCCGAGCGCACCGAACTCCGCGCCCGCCTCGTCGTCGGCGCGGACGGCCACCACTCCGCCGTCGCACGGCTCGCCGAGGTCCCCGAGGACCACGCCCCGAACGAGCGCTTCCTCTTCTGGACCTACTACGAGGGCGCGACGATGAACGGCCCCGGCGACGGCCAGGTCTGGCGCGTGGGCCGGGACGTCGCCGTCTGCATCCGTGTCGACGACGGGCTCACCCAGGTGGGTGTCTTCCCGGCGAAGGACCGGCTCCCCGAGTTCACCACCGAGCGGCAAGGCGCCTTCGACCGGTTCGTCGGGTGCCTGCCGGACGGGCCCTCCCTCGTCGGCGCCCGGCAGGTGTCGAACCTCATCGGCACCACCGACTACCCGTGCATACGCCGAGACCCCACACCGCGGCCCGGGCTGGCCCTGATCGGCGATGCCGCCACCGCCTCGGACCCGGTTCCGGCCGTGGGCTGCGGCTGGGCGTTCCGCAGTGCCACGTGGCTGACCGACGCGACCGCCGAGCCCTTGGCCCAGGGCCGGGACCTGCACCGCGCGCTGCGCGACTACCGCCAGGCACACCGGTTCATCGACACGTACGACGCTCTCGGCCGGCGGGAGGCACTCGCCAGGCCACCCAGCTCGCTCCAGCGGGCGATCCGCACGGCAGCCGTGTCCGACCCGGACATTTCCCGTCGGCTCACCGCGTTCGCGATGCGGGCAGCGCCCCCATCGGTACTGCTGAACCCCAAGGTCATGATCCAGGCCGCGGTCGGGTCCCGGGCGCCCAAACTGCGGGGACGACGCCCGGCTGCCCCCGCCCGGCAACCCACGGGGCCCTGCTGACAGCGGCCTACGCCGATCATGACCGGGTTCTTCACCAGGCTCGGGACGGCGGCGTACGGAATGATGGGGCCGAGAGGCATGTGCCATGGCCGCTCGCCGCGAGGACTGTCGCGAGCCCGCTGGAGGTCCTGATGCTGACCACCCCTGTATGCCGCCTCCTCGGTATCGATGCCCCGATCATCTGCGCGGCCTTCGGCCCCTGGGACGAGGTCGATCTCGCGGCCGCAGTGTGCCGGCCCGGTGGGCTCGGCAGCCTCGGCACGGCGGTGCGGCCCCTCCCGGAACTGAAGGAGCAGTGGGCTCGGCTGCGGCAGCTCACCGACCGGCCGTTCGCGATCAATCACACGAGCCGCCCCCTTGACGAGGAGGCGTTCCAGGCCACGATCGAGGAGCGGCCGGCAGCGATCTCCATCCACGTGGCGGTACCGCCCGCCCTGATCGCCCGGGCGCACGATGCCGGCATCCTCTGGATCCAGCAGGTCTCCAGCCGCAGTCAGGCCGACGAGGCTCTCCGGGCCGGAGCGGATGTGATCGTCGCGCAGGGCGGCGAGGCCGGCGGGCAGGGTGGGGATGTCGGCACGATGGTGATGGTCACGGACATCGTCGACATGGCGGGCGAGGTACCCGTCCTCGCGGCCGGCGGGATCGCCGACGGCCGTGGCCTGGCCGCGGCGCTGGCACTGGGCGCGCAGGGTGTGCTGATGGGGACGCGCTTCCTCGCGTCGGAGGAGATGAGCGTGTCGCAGGCGTGGAAGAGCCGGATCCTTGAGTCCGCCGCCTCGGACGCGGTGAAGGCCGTGGGCAGTGAGCGGATCCTGCCGCCGTTCAACCTCCCCGGCAGTGCCGGGGTGCCGCGCTGCCTTCGCACCCCCCTCGTGGACGCCCTGCGCGAGCACCCCGAGCAGGTGGACCCCGCAGAGACCGTGCCCCGCGTGATGGCCGCGATCCTTGCCGGCGGCGGCGAAGAGTACCTCCCCTTCACCGGCCAGTCGACCGCCCTCGTGCACGAGATCCTGCCCGCCGGCGAGATCGTCCGCCGGACCGTAAAGGAAGCCGAGGCGGCGCTGGCGGCAGCTGCCCGCGCCATCGGACCGGAACCATGACGGCCCTCGGTCCCGGAGACGTGGAGACCCTGACCGCGCTCGACGCCACCGCCCAGGCGCAGCTCGTCCGTACCGGAGAAGCCACGGCCGAGGACCTCGTCACGGCGGCCGTCACCCGTATCGAGGCTCTCGACCCGCAACTGAACGCCGTCGTCACACCGGTATTCGAGCGGGCCCTGGACCAGGTCAGGGCCGGTCTCCCGGACGGCCCGTTCACCGGAGTCCCGTACCTGCTCAAAGACCTCGTCACCGAGCAGGAGGGCGTCCGCTTCTGCGAGGGATCGGTCTTCCTGCGCGACCACGTCTCACGGCACGACCAGGAGCTCGTACGAAGGCTGCGCGCCGCCGGACTCGTCATCCTCGGCAAGACCGCCACACCGGAATTCGGCATGAGCCCGACCTGCGAGTCCGTCCTGTACGGGCCGACCCGCAATCCGTGGGACACCACCCGGACCACCGGCGGCTCCAGCGGCGGATCCGCCGCCGCCGTCGCCGCCCGGATGGTCCCCGCGGCACACGGCAACGACGTCGGCGGCTCCATCCGGTTCCCCGCCTCCTGCTGCGGGCTGTTCGGCCTCAAACCCAACCGCGCCCGGGTGCCGCTCGGCTCCGCCTACGGGGACGCCTTCGGCGGATGGGCCTGCGAACACGCCCTGACCCGTTCCGTACGGGACTCCGCCGCACTGCTTGACGCCGTCGCCGGGCCCGAGCCGGGCGACCCCTACCCGGCCCCGACAGCTCCGGGACCCTTCGCCGACCAGGTCCGCCACGAACCGGGCCGCCTGCGGATCGCGTTCAGCAGGCGCCCGGCGGACGGCCACCCCGTGCACGCCGACTGCCTCGCGGCCCTGGACGACGCCCTCGGGCTCCTCGCCGGGCTGGGCCACAAACTCGTCGAAGCCGACCTGCCCGGCCTCACACCGGACGTCGGTGACGCCATCGGCACCGTATACGGCGCCGGCGTGTCCTGGATCCTCGCCTACTGGATCCGCGAACTCGGCCGCGAACCCCGCCCCGACGAGCTCGAACCCCTCACCCGGGCGTACTGGGAACACGGCCTGCACGTCACCGGAGGCGACTACCTCCTCGCCGTCACCACACTCCAGCATTTCGCCCGCACCGCCGACCGGTTCCTCAGCCGCTTCGATACCTGGCTCACTCCGACCCTCGCCCAACCACCGCTCCTCCTGGGCGAGATGACCTCCACAGAGGACGAACCACTGCGCGCCGCCGAACGGAGCGCCCCCTTCGTCGCCTTCCCCGCCGTCGTCGCCAACATCACCGGCGCCCCCGCCATGTCCGTACCCCTGTACTGGTCCGGCAGCGGCCAGCCCATCGGCGTCCACTTCCTCGGCCGCGTCGGCGACGAGGCAACCCTCCTCCGCCTCGCAGCCCAGCTCGAACAAGCCCGCCCCTGGGCCGACCGCAGCCCGGACCAACCCGCCACGCCGACGTGGCACGATCCGGCCGCCGGGGCCAGCCTGGAAGCAGGACACTCCCCGTAGCCCAGCGAATGGAGACGGCCATGACGGCGACGACGCGGGAAGACACACCGATCGTGATCGAAGGCGGAGGCGTCGAACTCCGTACGCAAGCGATCGGAGAAGACCTGTCCGTGGCCTTCGTCCGGTTTCCGCAGGGCGCTGATATGAGGCCGGCCCTGACCGGCCTGCCCGACGGCCTCTGCGCCTGCCCTCACTGGGGCTACATGCTCAAAGGGCGGCTGAAGATGGTGACGAAGGACGGGGAGGAGATTTACGAAGCGGGCCAGGCCTTCTACTGGCCGCCCGGGCACGCCCCCGTGGCACTCGAGGACTGCGAATACGTGGACTTCTCACCCACCGAAGCCTTCACCACCGTCATCGACCACATCAAGGCACAGGGCTGACCCGACCCGCTAGTGCTCCACACCAGCCCCGTACGGCCCAGGCCCGCGCACGCAGCGGGAACGTCGGTTGGTACCCCGTCGCGGCTGGCTGGGACGGCGCGTACTGAGTGGTTTGCGGTACACCCCAAAACCACGGAGCCCTCGGCCGCCATGCCGTGATCAACGCCTGAGACTCCCCCCGGGTTACGCCACGGATGCGGCAGCCTCCCCGCGCGGGCGTCACCCGCCAGATGCCTGCGTGTGGCCAGCGAGAGGGCTACGGCCTGGCTTCAGCGGTCGGGCGTCTTCCCCGGCCGTTCCAGGCGCGTGCGGTGAGGGCGATCGAGCCGTCGGCCTCGGTGGGGACGCCGGCTCGCAGACGCTCGCGCAACGCGTTCTGCCCCTTCTGCGACAGTGAAGCGAGGTACGACGGGGCAGGCCCTTGCCCGCCCAGGAACGGGGCCCAGTAGTCGTCGAAATCCCTGAAGCGTGTAGGGATGTCGATCTCGTCGACCTCCACGTCCGCCAGCCCGGCCGACCGCAGCAGCTCGCCCAACGGCCCGGGCGCGCACAAGGGGAACCGCAGGGCCTCGTCCAGCTTCCGGCTGCCCTCGTCCAGGGAGACGGCGGCTTCCCAGAAGTAGCGGATGAGTTCCATGCCTCCCTGGGTGTAGTCCCAGACGTACGCGGCGACCGTGCCGCCGGGGCGCACAATGCGGGCCATCTCGGCGACCGTTTGCCCGGGAGCAGGAACGAAGTTGAGGACCAGGCCGCTGACCGCCACCGACGCCCGGCCATCCGGGAACGGCAGCCTCATCGCATCGCCGCGTACGAACTGGGCCCGGGAATCCGTGACGTGCTGCCGGGCGTACCGGACGTAGCCGTCCGACGGCTCGACTCCCACCACTCGCCGGGGGCCGGCCACGTCCAAGACCGCCCGCGTGACGGCACCCGTCCCGCAGCCGATGTCCCGCCAGTCACTGCCCGCCGTAATGTCCAGCCGGCGGACGCACTCCATCGCCACCTGCCGGCTCCACCGCCCGATGTACGGCTCGTACGCTTGCCCTTCGCCCCACACCGGCGTTCACCCTCATCCCGGACGGCCGGCCCGGCGGGCCCGACACCCGACCGCCTCAAACCAGCATGCACGGGCCCCCGCCCCCTCGCAGCCCGGCCGAGAGCGCCGGCCAAGACGAGATCCAATGCGGGTCGCACATTCGCCGTGGCCAGACCCTCCCCTGGCCTCAGCACGGACCGATGCCACCCCGGTCAAAGAGCTTCCTCGCATGCGGAAGGCCCCGGGCGACGCTCGGGCGGTTCCCGGTCCCGCTGAAGCCGCAACCGCCCAATGCGTCGTAGATAGGGGAATCGGAAGCCCCGTCCACCTCCCCGCCGGCTTGTGCGGAACCGTTTCGTAAGTCCTCCTTACCGCGCCCACCGAGCCCTCGCTCCGAAAGCCGGGCGACGCCGCTGGCCCGTGACCCGCGATCGCCCGACCCCGGGGCGGTGGCAATCCGTCAGCGGTTACCCGGCTGACCCAAAGGGCGTGCCGCAAGGGTGTTGGCGTCAGCGCCTCCTCGGACTCACGTAGAAGCGGTGTATTCAGGAGGGATGGATCTTCAAGCAGGGCGAGCGGGCGGCAGCCGCCGGTCAGGGGAGGCGGGAAAGGCAATACTGGCGGTCCCTCTTGCGATGATCGCCCTGGTGACAGTGGTCGATGTTCTGGCCCCGTCCGACGTGCACCTCGGCCCGTTTCTGGTCGCCGCCCCCGCCATCACTGCCTCATTCGCCGGACCCTGGATCACAGCCGTCATCGGGGCCGTCGCCGTCCTGGCCCAAACCGCGATGGTGCGTGGCAGCGTCACTGACCTGAACCACACCTTCCAGATCAGCGCCCTCGTTCTGATCTCCGTGTTCGTGACTGTCTTTGCCCATCTCCGCGAAGTGCACGAGAAGGAAATGATCCAATTGCGTTCAGTGGCCGAGACCGCGCAACAAGTGGTGCTGCGGCCACTGCGTGAACGGATCGGCCCGCTGCGCATCGCCTCCATGTACCTGTCCGCCGTCGCCGAGGCGCAAATCGGCGGTGACCTGTATGCCGCCGCCCGCACCGCGCAAGGGACCCGGTTGATCATCGGCGACGTACGAGGCAAGGGCCTGGAGGCCGTCGGGGAGGCAGCCCTCGTACTCGGCGCCTTCCGAGCCGCCGCCCGCCACGTCGGCGAACTGCCTGAGCTGGTCGCCTACCTGGAGGAAGCCGTCGCCTCGGACCTGGACGATGCCGACATCCCTGCCAAGGAAATCGGTGACCAGAACGAACGGTTCGTCACCGCGGCCGTCCTCGACATCCCCGACCACGAACCCGAGCTCCACATCATCAGCTGCGGCCACCCACCGCCCCTCTTGATCCGCGGCCACCACGTCCTCCCTCTCGAGGTGGAACTTCCCGCACCACCCCTGGGCTTGGCCGAGCTCTTGCACCCCAACGTCGCCACGGAGACCTTCGCCTATGCGCCGGGAGACACGCTGCTCCTCTACACAGACGGCGTTCTTGAGGCACGTGACGGGAGCGGAGCCTTCTATCCCCTGCAGGAACGCATCGCCACTTTCCCCGGCGCAGGCCCGCACGATCTGCTGCGTCACCTGCACAGCGATCTCCTCGCCCATGCCGCAGGAGGAGTCCTGGGGGACGACGCCGCGATGGTCGCAATCCAGCGCGTCCAGTGACGGCCGACCGCCTGACGCCGCGCCGATAGGGCCGACCGGGCCCACCCACTCAGGCAGTTCCCCGCTCGAGGTGCTCCACATGCTCACCGCTTCGTCAACGACACCGCAAGAGGCGCGACTCTGACGGCCGGCCTACCTCTACGACACAACGCCCAACTAGTGCCGCTTCAGGCAACGTTCGCCCCGAGTGAAGCATCGTTCGGTTTGCTGCGCTGGAGGGCACTGGACGGTCAGAATGATCACGTGGCTGAGCGTGTGCGGGTCCGGGAGATTGACGATGACGAGGGCAGACGGTTGCTGCGGATTGTCCGCAGAGGAACTGGGTCGGTGGTGACCTGGCGGCGGGCCCAGATGGTGCTGTTATCAGCGCAGAGCATGCCCGTGGCGAAGATCGCGGAAGTGACGTTCACCAGCGCGGACCGGGTTCGCGACGTGATCCACAACTTCAACTCCGACGGCTTCGACTCGCTCTATCCCAAGTACAAAGGCGGCCGGCCCAGGACTTTCACACTGCCCGAACGCCGGGAGATCGAGAAGATCGCCAAGTCCAAGCCGGCCGAGCACGGCCTGCCGTTCTCGACCTGGAGCCTGGCCAAGCTGGCCGACTTCCTGGTCGCCGAGGGGGTGGTCGACGACATCAGCCACGAGCGACTTCGGGTCCTGCTCCGCGAGGAAGGCGTCTCGTTTCAACGCGTGAAGACCTGGAAGACCTCCCGCGACCCCGACTACGCCGCCAAGAAGGCCAGAGTCGAGCACCTCTATGCGATCGCCGACGGCGAGGTCATACCCGAGGAAGGCGAACCCGAAGTCGTCTTCTGCATGGACGAGTTCGGACCGCTCAACCTCCAGCCCCACCCCGGGAGGCAGTGGGCGGAGCGCGGCGGCCGACACAAGGACCCCGACCGCGATCCCCGGCCCCGCCGCCGGGCGACCTACACCCGCCCGCACGGGGTGCGGCACCTGTTCGCCGCCTACGACCTCGCCAAGGACCAGCTCTACGGCCACATCAAGAACACCAAGAACCGATCGAAGTTCCTGGAGTTCTGCCGCTACCTACGCTCCCTGCACCCGGCGGACGTGCGCATTGCGATCGTCTGTGACAACTACTCGCCGCACCTGACGACGAAACGGTGCCAGCGAGTCGGGACGTGGGCAGCGGCGAACAACGTCGAGATCGCCTACACACCCACCAACAGCTCCTGGCTCAACCGCATCGAGGCCCAGTTCACAACCTTGCGCTACTTCGCCCTCGACGGCACCGACCACCCCAGCCACAAGGCCCAGGGCAGCATGAACCGCCGCTACATCATCTGGCGGAACAAAAACGCCGGCGACCACCACCTACGCGAAGTCGTGACCAGGGCAAACGTTACCTGATGCGGCACTAGTGTTCTGCGCCCGAAATCTCAGGGCTAAGTCTGCGCCTGGTTGCTCGGGTCGGATGGGGTGATCTTGGTGAGGTAGTCGGCGAGGGACTTGAGAATCTCGTCGGCGGTCTTCGTCCAGGTAAAGGGTTTCGGGTCCTCGTTCCAGGTCTCGATCCAGGCCCGGATGTCGTCTTCCAGTGCTTTCACCGAGGTGTGGACGCCGCGGCGGATGAGCTTGTCGGTCAGCAGACCGAACCACCGCTCGACCTGGTTGATCCAGGAGGAGCCTGTGGGCGTGAAGTGGACATGGAAGCGGGGGTGCCTGGCCAGCCACGTCTTGATCTCAGAAGTGTTGTGGGTGGCGTAGTTGTCGCAGACCAGGTGCACGTCGAGCTCGTGGGGCACGGCTTTGTCTATGGTGACCAGGAACTTCTTGAACTCGATCGCGCGATGGCGGCGGTGGAGTTCGCTGATGACGGTGCCGTCGGCGATGTTGAAGGCGGCGAAGAGGCTGGTGATGCCGTGCCGCAGGTAGTCGTGGGTGCGTCGTTCGGGCATGCCCGGCATCATCGGCAGCACCGGCTGTGAACGGTCCAGAGCCTGGATCTGGCTCTTCTCATCCACGCATAACACCACTGCCCGTTCCGGCGGGTTGTGATACAAGCCGACGACGTCGACGACCTTGTCGACGAACTGCGGGTCGGTGGACAGCTTGAAGGAATCCTGCAGATGCGGCTTGAGATCGAACCGCTTCCAGATCCGGCCGACCGTCGACTTCGACAGCCCCGTCCGAGCTGCCATCGAGGCCCGCGACCAGTGAGTATCCTTCCCCGGCGTGGACTCCAGCGTCGCCACGATCACGTCTTCGACCTGGTCAAGGAGAATCGAGGGCGGCCGGCCCGGACGGGGCTCATCGACCAGGCCTTCAAGGCGATGGGCGATGAAACGACTGCGCCAGCGGTCGACGGTCGAGGCATCGACACAGAGCTCGACCGCGGCCTGCCTGTTCGTCCCGCCCTCCGCACAACGCAGGACGATCCTCGCCCGCAGAGCCAGAAACTGGGCGGTCTTCGCACGCCGGGCCCACCGGACCAACTGGTTCCGTTCAGCCTCACTCAGAACCAGATCGGCCTTCGGCCTGCCGATTCGGGCGGCATCCTCGAGTCCGGCCATCCCCTCGGCGGCGAACTTCCCGCGCCACTTCCTCACCGTCGCTGCGGTCACACCGACCTTGACCGCCACCTGCGCGTTCGGCACCCCGCCTGCGCACGCCAGCACAATGCGCGCCCGCTCTGCGAACCGCGGCGCCACCGCCCCACTCGCCCAGCGGGACAACTCGGCGTGCTCCTCATTGGACAGGCGGACTTCGACGGCACGAGGACCTGGCGACATGACAACAGGCTACAGACTTAGCCCTGAGATTTCAGGCGCAGAACACTAGCGTCCGAGGAATCTCTCGACCACTGTCGCCAGCGCCTCTGGGTTCTCATCCGGGGCGAAGTGGCCGGCGTCGTCGAAAACCTCGAGCTCGGCGTTCGGATACCACTGCAGCCAGGTGGACCGCATGGTGTCGGGGCCCATCGCCGGGTCGTTCGCACCAGCCACGACAAGCACCGGGGTCGGATTTCCCTCGAGCCGCTCGTGGATGTCGGAGCCGCGAGTCCAGGATTCGAGGTAGGAGCGCAGGGCAGCCGACGAGGAGCGTTCCGAGCCGCTCACCCTGGCATCCAGCCATGCATCGTCGTGCCGACCGCCGGTGGTGACGTCAAAGATCGTCCTGCGGTTGCCAGAATCCTCCACGGCCCCGACGAACAGCTCCCACATCTCCCCTTCGAGCGGAAACCCGGACGCGGGTACCGGCGAGATGCCGACGATCGAGCGGACTCGCGAGGGGGCATCCAGCAACATCTGCTGGGCCGCCTTGCCGCCCATGGAATGACCGATCACCGCGAAGGTGTCCCAGCCGAGGTCGTCGGCCACGGCGAGGGCGTCCGCCGCGACCTCCTCCATCGTGTACGTGCCGGGGGTGTCCATCGCCTCGCCGTACCCACGGCAGTCCACGAACGCGTAACTGAACGCACTCCCGTCCAGGTACCGCCGCAGATGGCCGAAGCTCGACCTGTCGCTGAGCCAGTGGTGGAGTGCGAGGACCCGCTCCGGACCATTGCCCTGCACCTCATACGGAATGACGTGTCCTGCTCCATGGCCTGTCACAATGCTGGGTCTCCCCCTCCGGGCCGGGCCCGGAATCCCGTCGGCTCGTGGATTCGCTCCGACGGCGTAGCAGCGTGAGCGGGCAATCGAAGGCGTCGCAAGCCAGATGAATCCTGCTGGTCAAGCCACCCTGGCTCGGGAACCCCCAGACGATCCCGTAAGGGCCAGCTGGTCAGGAAGGCCCTGTTCGCGTTTCCGCCACGGCCGACCGAAACCGTGAGGCTAAGGCCTGATGTTCTGGTTCAGGTGGAAGAGGTTCCCCGGGTCGTACGTGCGCTTGACCTCGACAAGGCGGTCGTAGTTCCCCTTGTAGTTGGCCCGGATGCGGTCCTGGTCGTCGTCCGCCATGAAGTTGACGTAGCCGCCCTCCTCCGAGTGCGGGGGGGGTGGCCTCGTAGTAGTCGCGGACCCAGGCGGTGTTGGCCTCGTTGTCGGCGGGGTCCGGCCACATGCCGGCGATGACGGTGGCGAAGGAGGCGTCCCGGTAGGCGAAGGCCGTCGCGTCCGGGGCGACGCGGTGGCAGGCGCCGTTGATCGGGTAGATGTGGACCGTCGAGTTCACGGCGGGCACCCGAGGCCCGTGCACCAGGTGCGCCTCGATCGCCTCGTCGCTCAGCTCCGTCACGAAGTTGGCCTTCCAGTAGTGCTGGAGACCAGGCGGCACCAGCGCGTCGAAGGCGCTGTTCAGGGCGGGGTACGGCATGACGCCTACGTGCTCCGCGACCACCGGGGCGAAGTCGTGGAAGGGCCGGAGGGCGCGCTCGCCCTCCTCCGTCGGGCCCGCCCAGCACGACACGATCAGGATGAAGGTGCCGCCGTGCCGGTCCTGCGGGATGAACGGCAGCGGCGGGGCGATCTGGAAGGCCGGGAACCCGCCGAGCTGCTCCGGCGCGTCGGCGATGAAGTCCCGGTAGCCGCGCAGCACGGCGCCGGCGCTGTCCAGCTCGTAGAGGATCGGCCCGCCGTAGATGTCCTTGACGGGGCTGAGCCGGAATTCGAAGGAGGTCACCGCGCCGAAATTGCCACCACCGCCGCGCAACGCCCAGAAGAGGTCCTCATGCTCCCGCTAGCTCGCCACGACGAGCTGTCCCTCCGCCGTCACCACATCGGCCGAAACCAGGTTGTCGCAGCTCAGACCCAGTCCGCGGTCGAGGCAGCCGATGCCGCCGCCCAGGGTGAGGCCGCCGACGCCGGTGGTGGAGATGATCCCACCGGTCGTCGCCAGCCCGAAGGCGTACGTCGCCGCGTTGAAGTCGCCCCAGGTCGCGCCGCCCTCGGCACGCGCCGTCCGCCGTACGGGGTCGACGCGGACGCTCCGGCGGTCGGCGGGTTTGTCGACTCGGCGGCGCG
Organism: Streptomyces sp. NBC_01296; assembly: GCF_035984415.1. NCBI lineage: Bacteria > Bacillati > Actinomycetota > Actinomycetes > Kitasatosporales > Streptomycetaceae > Streptomyces > Streptomyces sp. NBC_01296. The sequence goes on from NZ_CP130720.1 coordinate 168,175, forward strand.
CCGGTATTCGGCGTTGATGCGTTGATTGCGCACGTCTTCAACGGCCAACACCCTCGCGCCTCCGTACCTGAGGCTCGCCAGACGGGTCAGCGGTAGGGACTCCAGCCGCCGCACCGGGCCAGCACGTTTCCCGCCGCAGCCGGACTCAGGCCGAGCGCGGAAGCGGCCCGGACTGGTGTGGGGGCGGCCCGGTACTGCTACCGCCAGAGCGCTCTGGTCACCGGGCCTCGCCCGCGCACGCCCTATCGGCGCGGACTGCGCCCGACCATAGCCGCAACCAGCCGGCGCCCCGCATCACAAGCACAGCGTTCGACACCCTGTGTGACATCGAACGGGGTGCGTTGACGCCCGAAGCTGACACCTCCATACCCCCGCCCCTTCGTATCCCGCCACGGTCGGGGGCAGGCGCCGCGGGTGTCGTAGCGGTCAGGGCAGAGCTCGTAAGCCACACGCCGGTATCGGGTCACCGATTCGGCCCAGTGCCCGTAACGGTCAGGCGGTCCGGGCGGTTGTGGGGTGCGTCGTCCGAGCTGGATTCCCCCGGCAAACCGTGAGTTCAAGGAGAATTTCCATGTTCCGTATCGCCAAGGCCGTAGCCGCTACCGCCGCCGCCGGTGCCGTCCTGGCAGGCGGGGCCGGCATGGCCGCCGCCGACGCCACCGCCGAGGGCGCCGCCATCGGGTCCCCCGGCGTCCTGTCCGGCAACGTCGTCCAGGTCCCCATCCACATCCCCGTCAACGTCTGCGGCAACACCGTCAACGTCGTCGGTCTCCTCAACCCCGCCTTCGGCAACACCTGCATCAACGCCAGCGGGCACAAGGAAGGCCACTACAAGGGCTAGCAGCACGGCGAGTACTGACACCACCAGGCCCTGGACCCGGCGCACACAGCGCGCCGTCTCACCCAGCGCCAACTGAACCAGCCGCAGCGCACAGCCCGGTATCGAAATCGGCCTCCCCTTCCTTCCCCAGGGGAGGCCGCATCGTGCCGGGCTGTGCGCTGCAGCCTTCGGGTATACGCAGCGGCTCCGTCGTCGGGAAGAGGAGCCGTTTGGGTATGCGGTTGGACACTGTCAGGCGTGGCTGTGGTGATGCCGCTTGTTACCGGTGCGCGAGGCGGCCGAGGCCAGGGCCCAAGCTCACCCCGGCCCGCGCAGCACCTCTTGACGATCTGCGGCTCGAACGAGCCCTCCCGGTCCCGCGGGACCTCGAGCACGACCGGGCCGACCTCGGTCACCACAGTCCTCGACCGGCCCCCTTCCGGGTCTTGCCCGAGCCGGGCCTCTCATGCTTCTCATGCCCGAGGTGGTCAGTGATCTCGCCTTCCAGAGCGGGCTCGAGGATCCTCTTCGTGAGCTGCTGCAGCAGACCACCCCGGCCAGTCAGTTTGATCCCGTCGCCTTGGCCCGGTCCACCAGCTGACTGATCAGCTGATCGTCCAGAGCGTCCGGCACCAACCCGGACGGCTGCACTTCCGCCAAGGCCTCCGCCGACACGGTCACTTCTATCATCAGGCGTCACTTCCTATTCGAAGATCCACCGTTGACCGTACAGACCCGCAGCAGACACAGTGTCCTGTGCAGGTGGACCTTGCACATTCCAACTTCACCTTGCATCGAACACCGCACATTCCAGTTGGATCTTGCCTACGTGTCCGGTATCGGTTAGGTCTGCCCTTATCAGGCAAGTTGACATCTCACCGTGGCTGGTCTGGGTCGGACTCGGTCGACGGTGGATCTTCGAACGGGAAGGGACAAGGACGTCATGCCGGGCGGCGGAGGGCGCATCCACGGCGCAGTGCGGTTCAAGCCGCTGGCCGAAGTGCTCTCTGTCGGCGCGCCTGCCGCTGCAGGAAGCTGACGACCAGTAGGGTCGGTCGCGACTGCGGCACGCATCAGGCGAAGGAGTCACCCATGGGAGCCCTGCCCGACGGCATCTACCGCATGAGCCTCGACGACGAGACACGCCTCACCTCGACGGACGAGAGGACCGTCACCCTTCTGCCTGCCCAGGATGATGCACGGCAGGAGTTTGCGGTGCGGTGCACCAGCGGGGACAACTACTCCATCGCTAAGCCCTCCCCCTACTGGCCCGTCCCGTTCGTGTGCCACGACGGCGACCCGAAGGAAGGCGCGAGGGTGATCCTGCGGGTGAGTGACTTCCCTTCCAACGAGTGGAAGATCACCCAAGGTTCGGGGCCGAAAACCTTCACCATCGTTGCTGCCGGTGGCGGACCGTCCCTGACGATCGGGCCCGGGCGGATCCCGATCTTCCCGCCCATCCTGGAGCTGACGTCCAGTTCCAACGGGGACCACAGCTGGATTTTCGAGTTCGTCCGGGAGTCGTAGTCGCGTGACGCGCCTCGGCCGCGCTGGGTACGGCCGAGGCGGCGTCACTCTCCGATGGCACTCAGCCCTCGCTTACATTCCGGTGAGGCTGACCAAACTGCGCCGCGACAGGACAATACGGCTGGGGTTCGCGAGCTGGAACGGCGATCGGGGGCGCGGTCCGTCGCCGAAGATGCAAGGTAAGTCTGCGCAACTGGCGCCGGTCGTACAGACGAACTCTTCACCTCGCTGGTCACGACCGTCGTCCGGCCGCACCGGACACACAGCAGCGCCCCGGAGCCGATCAGCTCCGGGGCGCTGCTGCCCTCGTGATGCAGCACCTTCGGGAAGGGGGCGCGGCAGGTGTTCTTCGGGGCCGCTACTGGTCGGGGTGGACGGCCTTGGTCGGAGGACCCGAGCGCGCACACGACGACCCTCGGCCGGCCGCGGGCCGTTCTGTGGTGCCGGGCCGGAATGACACTGCGCGTCCTGGTCCTGGACGACGCCGGACCATACCGGCGCGCCCTGGAGGAGCTCGGCAGGAAGGCCGATCCGGTCTGGGCCGGCCAGGTCGGGATGACGCTCGCCGGTGACCTGGCCGTCGGCTTCGGCGCGACGATCGCGCTGAACACCGAGACCGACTGGAACGAGGTGAAGAGCGCCTGGGCGGTCGACAAGTACGGCCGCCCCGCCAAGGACCGGTACAAGATGGGGGCCGACCGTGTCGGCGGCACCAACGACGACCAGCTGAGGGTGGTCCGGACGTTCTTGGCCACCCTGCTGCTGATCCGGCAACCCGCCGACGAGCGCCGGGGCATGTGGCAGGAGGAGCGGGTGAGGCCCGCCGGGGCCGCTCTCAAGCGCCTGCGCCGGGCGGGTGCCGAGCATCCCGACGCACCGGTCCGCTACATCACCCTCCGCCAGTCCATCCGGCCCGCACCGGACGACGACCACGGGGCCCGGGACACCGCGGGCCGCGTCTACCGGCACCAGTGGTTTGTTCGTCCACACCGGCGCACCTACCCCGATCACAACGACCCCACCGGCTTCTCCCGTAAGTGGGTCGGCCCCTACCTGGTTACCCCCGCAGGTTGCGAAAGCGCCCCCATCCTGGGCCGAGAACGAGTCGTCAGCGTCCTACGCCGCTGACCGCGAGCCAGCACCGACTCCCGCCAGCGGTCGGAGCCACGACCTGCCGCAGCAGCGCGTCGGCGGGCGCGCGAGTCCGGCCGGGCCATGAACCGGCTGTAGCACTGGGCGAAGGCCTCGCTGGTGCGCTCTCGGTCGGCCAGCGCTCCCAGATCTCCCAGGGTCCGCACCACGTCCGGGTAGTGGCGTGTGCCCCGGATCGCGAGCAGGTCCTCCACGCGCCTCCACGCGGCCTCGGGGTCGTGCTGCCGCTCGCGGCTTCGTGGGCCACAATTCGAGAGTCCGGGGCCTTCCCCCGCGCGCACGTGCGAGGCTCAGGCCGGGGCGGACCAAGCGATGGGGCCTTGTCCGGGGAGGATCTCGGCCAATCCCTGCGATGCCCGGCGGTGGCCGGCCGGCGACCGGTAGCTTCGCCGCCATGACGACCCCCTTACTCCACCGCCGTCCTCCCGCCGCTCCCACCTCCACCCCGCCGAAGGGTCGCCCGACGACCGCCCCCACCCGCCCGGACAAGAACCCTCCGATGCCGCCCAACCCGCCCCAGCCCCGATAAGGAGAGCTGACTGCTGTGCGCGTGGACCGGCTCCCGTACGAGGACCTCCCCGAAGCCACCCGGCAGGCCGTGGCCGACCGGGTCGGGCCCGGCTGCCCGCGCGTCGACATGGACAACGGCACCAGCAGCTCACTGGCCTCCCTGTTCTTCCCTCCGGGCGCCCCCAAGCAGTTCATCAAGGGGCTCCCGCTGGACCACGAGCGGCTGGATGAACTCGAAGCGGAGGCGGCCGTCAACCCGTTCCTGCCCACCTGCGCACCGAAGGTGCTGTGGCGGACGGAGGCGGGCGGCTGGCTGCTGGTCGCCTTTCAGGGCGTGACCGCCACCCCATGGGCGTGGTTCGCCCAGAGCAGCGACCACCTGGAGCCGATCGCCGCCGTGCTGCGCGAGCTGAGCGTGCGCCCCGCGCCCCAGACACTCGCAAGGACAGCGTGGGACCGGTGGGGTGAGTACTGCAACCCGGCCGACGAGCACCTGTTCACCGGTGACCGGCTCGTGCACTCCGACCCGGCCGCCAGCAACTTCATGATCGGGGAGAACCATCGGGTGTGGCTGACCGACTGGGCCTGGGCGATGCGCGGCCCGGCCTGGATCGACGCCGCCCTGTGGGGGATGCGGCTCGTCCTGGACGGCTGGCAGACCCCCGAACAGGCGGCCCGCTGGGCACAGTCCATCCCCGCGTTCGCGAGCGCCCCCCGCGAAGCCGTACGCGCCCTCACCGAAGCCGAGGCGCGCTCCTGGGAAGCCTGGCAGAAATACGGGATGACCGAGCTCGACGAGACGATCGCCGCCGCCCGCGCATGGGCCGCACACTGGAGCTGACCGCGGGCCACCGGTCCCAGGTAGCTGGTGAAGCCGCACCCAAGCATCTGTACGCCCCGCCCGATGCAGCCAGATGCGCAGCCGCAGGCCTTCGGCGGGACACACCGGAGACCCTCGAGCGCAAGAGGCCACCATGACTGTCCGCGCAGGCGAGCACACCCGATGACCAACTGGTCCTCACTACCTGTCCACCCCGAACAGGACCCCATCCCCAACTCAACAGCCCGCGGAACCTGGAGACCCCGTTATACCGCCCAGACCCAGACCCCTGACACCGAAAAGAGAATCGTCCTCGACAGCGAAGCGAGAACTCCCACATGACGACTGCTCAGTTTCCCTGACCGACGTAGTTGGCCCGCCTGGCCAGATGCGTGCTCAGTCGGGTACCACACTCCGCCTGCGGCCAGACGACCTCGCAGCCGGCTGCCGTCAGATACCGGCAGCCTGCAGTTGGGCGAAGGTGCCGACCTTCGCCGACCATGCCTGCTGGCCCTGTAGAGGACGCCATCCGATCAGCGAGTCGGAGGTGACCGTGTCAGGCCAGATCATGTAGCCGAGCATGACGAGCTCACACCCCGCCGCATGGGCTGCGTCGGCCGGGAATGTCGGCCAGTCAGGCCAGTGCGAGAGGTCCTTCTCGGCGAGGGGCTCGCGACTTCCCTCGCGAACCACTTGCAGCAGGTAACCGCTGTCCGCCGCCTTGCAGATGGCAGTGAGATCACAGCGGAAATCGTCAGTCGTCATGGCAAAGGACGCTAACAAGATCAGCGTACTGGCGAAGTGTCGGGTACCGGCGTGGGTGCTGGCCTGGGGCCTGGACCACCATCGAACTGTTCCCGCAACCGCTCCGGGTACGGGCCGTACCTACCGATCGGCAGGTACGGCTCGATGAACTTCCACTGGGCATTGGTGAGTTGCCTACGAGTCACGACCACAGTCCTACCGGCTTCCACCCCAGGAAGAGGACAGAACCCAGGAAGTGATCACGACATCACACAGGCCCTAGCTAGTGTCCTGCGCCGGAGATCCGTTGGCAGAAGCGGGCGAGTGAGTCGAGGATCTCTTCGGCTGTCTTGGTCCAGGTGAACGGGGTCGGGTTTTCGTTCCACTGCTTGGCACAGGCTCGGATGTCGGCTTCCAGGGAGGGGACTGTAAATCGTTCGTTTGACAGACCCGCGCGGCCACACACCACCAGAAACCGACAAACCATCACGGAAAAGACCGTTGCCGTACTAGCTCTGCCAAGGGCGGAGGCCGATAGTGAGTGGCCGATCACAGATTTCCAGGGTTGCTCATCGTTCCGCGCCGGGAGACCGATACCGGACTTGGCCGGCTCTGTGTAGGGCACCCAGCGTTTCATCGACGGTCAGGAGAACGGTCGTCTCGAACGAGCTGAGCGCGCCGCCTCCACTGATCGCGAGCGCAACGGCAGCCATGGACACGTTGTCCGGAGCTTCCCACAGGTTGTAGCCGTCGTGCGTGCCGAAGGCATACCAGAAGCCGTGGAGCTTCCCGCCGACGGACTCGATGTACGACCGTGCGGCCTCTGCACGGTCCTCGGGGTGGCCGATCAGCCTCGCCCATGTCTCCGGCGTGTAGCTGAACCTCGATAGATAGAGCGGCATCCTGTTCTCCTTCGTTTTGCCAAGGGATGCCACGCTGGGTGGGGGACGCGCCGGATGCAGCCCGCGGATCCCCCAAACAGCCGGGAACGATGACCAGCACGGCCCACAGTCGACGGTGAGTGGGGCCGCCGGGCGGTGGTGCCTACCCTGATCACCGTTGAGCCCGCTGACGGCCTCTGCGGGGACGGCGGACCCTGGAAGACTTCTCCTCCTCGGCCGCCACGACCAGTCGGGCCGGCTGCGCGCGGTCGGCCTAACGGTGCGCGTGTGCCCGGAGGCCCGGCAGGTCGGGGAGCCTCTGACCGAGCCCGGCCCCGACTACCCCTGGGGGGGTGTCAAGACAGGTCAGGATCAGCTGGCGACCCCGGCGGCCACGTTCTTCGGCGCAACGGGAAAGTCGGGCCTGCTGGTCTCCGCCCGATGAGGGTTGTGGACCGTTCTTGCGATCCGTGGCGGACCGGGCGCTGGTGCTGCCAGACCAGTTGCTCACCGCCCCGGCGATACCGCGCGACCGCGGCTACGGCTTGTGTCAGTGGAGCATCGGATAATTCCGATCATGGTTCACACTATTCCTCTGACCTTGCCCGCGTCGATGGTGGAGGCGCACCGAGTCGATCTGACCGCCAAGCCCTCCGAACCTGACACTCTGCCGCTCATGCATGCAGACCCCATCGACCAGGCGCGACGTCTCGTCCGCAGCCGATTTCCAGATGCGCTCTCGGTGATCCTCGCCGGCTCCACGGCTACGGGACGAGCCACTGCCAACAGTGACCTGGACATCGCGGTGCTCATCGAGGACGGCGGCGTAACCTGCCGGGAGACCATCCGGTTCGAGGAACGTGTCGTAGAACTCTTCGTCCACACCCGTACCGGTCTCCTCGAGCTCTTCGCCGCAGACGTCGCCGCACGGCGGGCGGTCCTCCAGAACATGTATGCCTCCGGTCTGGTTCTGGTCGATTCCGATGGCGAAGCCGGGCGCGCTCGCGCCCTGGCCGAAGCGGACCTCCGCGGAGGTCCGCCTGCACTGGAAACGCAGGCCGTCGATACGAAACGCTACGGTCTGACGGACGCACTTGACGACCTCGCTGACGCGAGTGACCCCATCGAGCGTCTGGCCGTGGCCGGGTACGTGGTCAATGCCGCCGCCGATCTGCTCTGCGACCACCATCACGCGTGGATCGGCGGCGGGAAGTGGTTTCCCCGCCGCCTGTTGGAAGCCGACCCACAGCGCGGAGCCGCCCTTCTCGAAGGACACCACCGCTTGTGCGGGTCAGGCGACCCCGCAGCACTGATCAGCGCAGCGTTGAAGGTGCTCGACCTCGTCGGCGGCCCTCTCCGCGAGGGATACCGCAGGACCTGGCACGGCACCATCGACTCGGTTGCCGCGGCGCGCTGACACAGAGTGCCAGCACCGCGGCCGACAACGGACAGCTGGCAACCCCGTCCATAACTTCTTCTCCAGGGCCAGGCCGCCCGCCAGAACGCCGGGACCGGGGACGGACTCGGCGGCCTGGGCGAGCATCGGCTCGAAGGGAGGGGTCAGGACCACTCGGGGTTGGCCTCCTTCACCACCGCTCCGGGCCAGCGCTCAACGGCGCGCCCTTCACGCCGTCGGACAACGCGGTGGTCTTTCGGGCCGGCGGCTCGGGGCGGTCTTGCTTCCACCACCAGCACCATCGTCTTGTCCTACTCCCGCCAGGCCATGACGGACTCGGGCGGAAGCTCGTACGACTTCTCGACGGTCCCGGCGGGGCCGCTCCACCGGACCATACTGTCGCCCCGGACCCATGTGATCACGGGGTCAGGATCTTCTTCTGCCACTTGGCTCTTCCTCAGCTCATCGCCAGGTGTTGGTGTCCACGATCTCGCTGGCCTCCAGGTCGATGCGGCCCTGGAAATCACCCGCGTTGCGCGTGACCATGATCATGAGCGGTCGGCCGTCCTGCGGCACGGCGAGGTAGAAGCCGTGCACTTCGCTCGGCGTGTACACCAGGCCACGCGGCGGGTGCAGCCGGAACCGCTCCGAGCCGTCGGCCCGGAAGACCACCGCGTTGTCCGCCGGGGTGAACGGTGCAGTGTTGATGGCTTCCACCACCACGACCAGCGTCTCGTCGTCCTCCCGCCACGCCATGACATCCTGCGGCGGACGCTCGTACGACTTCTCGGCGCGCCCTGCCGGCCCACTCCACCGGACCGTGGTGTCGCCCGGGGCCCAGGTGACCACGACGCCGGGATCTGCTTCTGTCACTTGGGGATCTCCGTGGGTGGGCCGACTGGGATCAGTCCGGCTCGGTCTTCGAATTCCATGATCTCCATCTGACCCCCGCCACCGGGAGAAGGTGTCCCAGCTTCGGCCATGGCCAGTGGTACCCGGGTCGGATGCGTGACCCCGATGTGGCCGCCGTCAGAGGTTCAGGCTGACAATCCAGTAGTCGTATTCCTCTGCGGTGATACCGCAGATGTGGTGGCCGGATGGGGACCGGGCGATGAATTCGATTCGCCCTTGGTCATCGACGAGGCGGGATACGTCGGCGGTCTCGGTGAGGCGCACACGGACCCAGCCGACCTCAGAGCTTCCGGTCACGACCGCCGTGAGGAGGAACGTCCCATCATCGATGACGATATCGGCTTGACGGGCATGTTCAAGCCACAGCTGGTGGACTCCCCCGAGGTCTCCCTTCAAGGGGAAGGATGCGCTGGGCTCCACGCCGAAACCCGCCATGGCGCGCCAGGCCATGTCGACCGATGGGCCGGGTTCGTTGCCCTGGACCCCGTCCACCTCAAGGCCACTGCTCCGGATGAGCTCGATGAGGTTGTCCTCGCTGGTCCGCATTCAGTTTCCCTCGTATTGATCCGAAACGCTTTGGGTTCATGCTCGTTGATGGTGTGTGAGTGATCTGGTGGGGGATGCGCGGGCCTGGCCGCCGGACGCGCAGGAGGCCGTGCGGTTGCTGGCGGTGTCCGCGCTGGTGGAGGGCCGGGACCGGGTAGAGGTTGCCTCCCTGTTCAAGGTGTCGGCCAGGGCCGTGGACAACTGGTGGGCGAAGTGGCGGGCCGGCGGCCGGGACGCACTGCTCTCCCGCCCGCGAGGCCGTCGCGTGGGTGAGCATCAAGTCCTGTCGGAGGCCGAGCAGGCAGCCGTCCGGCAGGCTGTCCTCGATCACATCCCCTCCGACCTGGGGCTTTCTGGTCAGCTGTGGACACGGGGGCAGATAGGCGAGCTGATCTTCAAGCTGTACCGGGTCCGCTTCACCGAGCCCGGGGTGGGCAAGTACCTCAAGCGTTGGGGGCTGACCTTCCAACGTCCGGACAAGCGGGCGGTCGAGCAGGACCCGGAAGCGGTCCGCCTCTGGCGCGAGGAGACCTGGCCGGCGATCCGGGCCAGGGCGAAGGCGGAGAACGGCGAAGTTCTCTTCGGCGACCAGGTCGGGGTCCGCTCGGACCAGGTCACCGGCCGCACCTGGGGGGCCAAGGGCATGACTCCCATCGTCCGCCGCACCGGGAACCGGTTCTCCGTGAACGCGATGTCCGCGATCAGCACCCGTGGCCGGATGCACTTCATGGTCTTCACCGAGTCGTTCGACGCGAAGGTCATGTGCCGCTTCCTCGCCCGGATCGTCGGGCACTTCGACCGGAAGGTCCACCTGATCGTCGACCGGCACTCGGCCCACCGCTCGAAGACCGTCCAGGCCTGGCTCGCCGGCCACCAGGACCAGATCGAGCTGCACTTCCTGCCCTCGTACTCACCCGAACTGAACCCGGACGAGCTGGTCAACGCCGACCTCAAACGCAGCCTGCTCCACACCCACCGGGCCAGGAACCAGGCCGAACTCGCCGCCGAAACCCGCAGGTTCTTCCACAGACGCCAGCGTCAACCACACATCGTCCGCGGCTACTTCGGCGGCCCACACGTCCGCTACGTCCTGGACGAGAACCCTTTGAGTTTCTGATCAATACTACGGTGAGATGGAAATGCGCCGCCGCGACCGCCGTCGTGACGGCCGTGGCGCCACCCGTACGGAACGCTGCCTCCTGCACATGTACTGGGCGCTGTCGGGATACGGCCTGCGTGCCTCGCGGGCGTTCTGCTGGCTGACCGTCATGGCCACCGCCACCGTGCTCGCGCTGATGCTCTGGGGGCTGCCGAACAGCGACCCCAAGCCTCAGGTCACCGGAACCCAGCCACGGCCGGCCACGAAGTGGCCCTCATCATCGATACCCCGGACCCGGTCCTGCACAGTGCCATAGCCGACCGGTTCAGCTGGAAACGCGCGGAGAAAGCGGTGCGGGTGGTTGTGAACTCGGCCGTCTTCCGCTCCAGTGGCCAGAATCTCACGACCTGGGGCATCTATATCGAGATGGCCAGTCGGCTTCTCGGAGCGCTCCTTTTGGCTCTCGCGGTCCTGGCCATCCGCGGGCGTGTCAAGCGGTAAGCAGCCACGCGATGGGCACACGGTCAGGAAGTCAGAGCCCCGGGCGGGCAGTGTGGCGGGGGCCGAGGCGGCGCCGTAGTTCGAGGTTCTCGCTCTGGGCGGCTTCCAGGGCCTTCCGCAGGGCCTGGACTTCGTCACGGTGCCGTCGCTTGAGCTCGGCGAGCTGGGCCGTGAGGGTGCGGACGATGCCGCTGGGCGAGTCGTCAGGGGGCGGCGGGACCGGCCGTGGCGGGTGGTTTTGCTGCTGGGCCCGAAGCTGCTCGACGCGTTGGCGGATCTCGGTGCACCAGTAGAGGAAGTCGAGGGAGACGTCGGCACTGTGAGCCAGTCCCCGGAAGGTGATGGGCTGGCCGCGGCGGATCATTTCGCGCAGGCCCTTCTCGGTGCGGGCCTGGCGGAGGTTGTCGGGGTTGCCGCGCATGCCGGTCAGCTCCCGTCCTGACTGCGGGTGATCGCGTCGGTGCGGGCGTCGACGCCGGCCCCGCGGACAGCCTGGGGCGGCCCGTCGGCCAGCCGGGTCTGTTCGAGCTTGAGGATGATGCGGCCGAGGGCGTCCTGTTCCTGGCGGCGCCCGGCGAGCACGCGGGACCTCTGTGTTGTTCAGCCTTGGCTACGCCACCACCAGATCCGTGCCAGATGCCTTGGTTCGCGTGTACTGCCTGGTCAGCTCCAACGAGCCGAATGCAGACGGGGAGTTGTCCCAACCTGACGGGAATGCGGTGATTGAACGAGCAAGCTCCTGAGGAGGCGTTGGTCGTTCTCGTTCAGGCAGGCCTGGAACCGCTCGAAGTCAGCTCGCCGAACCCGCGCGGAAAAGGCAACGAGGTTGACGTAGCGTTTCACCAGATGCGGTCGGTCCTCTGACAGTTCGGAGAGACGAGGAAGGAGATTCTGACCTACTCGATTGGCCTGATCGAGAACTCCTGAAGGTGACATTTCAGGAGCCATTTCCTTGCCGACGGTGAGCCGGGCTATCACACCGAGCGAGGCATCCAGACTTCCAGAACACAGGTATCCAACCTGGTCGCGCGTGTACATCGCAGCGCGATAATAGGGCAGGATCCATGGGTTGATGAAAGCCGTCCACTTCATGGCGCCCAGAACTGCCAGAGGAAGTGCCAGCTGACTGTGCCGGGCCTTGAGCGCGCCGATGTAGCCCCCCAGGAGGAAGCGCAGAGGTTCAGGCCCCTCCTGCTGAAGGTCGGCGGCGAATCCCCCCTCGATGAGGAGTACGCGGGTCCCCAGCAGGCTGGTCATCGTCATCTTGCCCTCGACATCGTCGGCCACATAGACGTCGACAGAGCGACCATAGTCCAGTTTTCGCTGAAGTCCGATGAATTCGGCATGGATTACCGGGAAACTTTCCGGCGTCACCTTGATCGCCCGTCCGAGAAGACGGGCCCTCCTCAGGCGGTGGCTAAACCATATGAAACCGACAATAAGGAGAATAAAGAAGAGGAACCACAGGAAATCTGCGAAGTGCGCCAACGCCGCGATGACGACGGCCAGGAGAACAATGGAAGTGATAGCCAGGCAGCATATGGCGAGCGTCAGCCTTGAGCGTTCATAGGGGTGTATCACGGCTCGGGACCGGAGTTGGGGGTCGCGATCCGGCATATCGGGGAACGTCATGTCGCCTCCCCTCTCACCCCTCCATCCTCCTCCTCACAAGCCCCTCCCGCTCGTCGCAGGGTGGCGCGTCGGGACCTTCGGTCTGCAATGCCCACTGCCCAGACGACATGAGCCAATCCGGCCTGATCCGAAGAAGGGCTCTTAAATCGACATAGCCCACTTTTGATCAGAAACGGTTTGGGTTCTGGGTCGTTGGAGGGGTGTGAGCGATCTGGTGGGGGACGCGCGGCATCTTTCGCCGTCGGCGCAGGAGGCCCTGCGGCTGCGGGCGGTGGCCGCGTTGGTGACGGGGCGGGACCGTGGGGACGTGGCGGCTGTGTTCGGGGTGTCGCTGAAGGCGGTCGACGGCTGGTGGGCGAAGTGGCTGGCCGGCGGGCGGGACGCGCTGGCCATGCGTCCGCGTGGCAAGCCGGTCGGGGTGCACCAGGTGCTCGGGGAGGCCGAGCAAGCCGCGGTGCGGCAGGCGGTCCTCGATCACCGGCCCTGTGACCTGGGGCTTTCAGGCCAGTTGTGGACGCGGCGGCTGGTGGGCGACCTCATCGCGAAGCTGTACCGGGTGCGGCTTACCGAACCGGGGGTGGGCAAGTACCTCAAGCGATGGGGACTCTCCTTCCAGCGCCCCGACAAGCGGGCCGTCGAGCAGGACCCGAGGCCGTGGCGCGCTGGCATCAGGAGACATGGCCGAAGATCCGCGCGAAGGCTAAGAAGGACGGCGGCGAGATCCTCTTCGCCGACCAGGCCGGCATCCGCTCCGACTAGGTCACCGGTCGCACCTGGGGCGAGAAGGGGAAGACGCCCGTGGTGCGTCGGAGTGGGAACCGGTTCTCAGTGAACGCGATGTCGGCGATCAGCACCAAGGGCCGGATGCACTTCATGGTCTTCACCGACAGCTTCACCGCCGAGGTGATGTGCCGCTTCCTGGACCGGCTCGCCGGACACTTCGACCACAAGGTCCATCTCGTGCTCGACGGGCACTCCGCCCACCGTTCCAAGAAGGTCCGCGACTGGCTTTGCCGCCCACCCCGACGACGTCGAACTGCACTTCCTGCCGCCGTACTCGCCCGAGCTGAACCCCGACGAGCTGGTCAACGCGGACCTCAAGCAAAGCCTGCCCCGGCAGCGCCGGGCCCGCGATCAGGCCGAACTCGCCGCCGAGACTCGCCGCTTCTTCCGCAGACGCCAGCGTCAGCCGCACATCGTCCGCGGCTACTTCGGCGGCCCACATGTCCGCTACGTCTTGGACGAGAACCCCATGAGTTTCTGATCAATAAGACTCCCGGCTGATGACCTGTACGCCAAGACGTTCCCCGGCTCCGACGGGGCTGCGGCGGTGCGCTGGTACCGGATGGCCGCCACCGCCGCCGACCAATCTACCGACCCCGACGTCCGCGTGTGGGTTCGGGGGCGGGCGGCGATAGCGCTCGGCTACGAAGGGGCGTCGCTGGGGGTGGCGGACGTCCTCGCGGACCAGGCCCTCGCCCTCTCCGACCGGCCCTCACTCGGCCTGCTCAACGCCGTCTACGGCAAAGCACACGCCGCCGCCCTACGCGGCGACCACGCCACCGCCCGCGCCCTCGACGCCCGAGGCCGGCGGATCTTCGACACCGCCGGTTCCTACGAGCAGACCTCCGACTACGCCGTCCCCTGGTGGCGCCTGAACGTCTTCCGCTCCCTGCTCCTGGCCCGCCTCGGCGACGAACGCGCCGCGACCGAGGCACAGGACCAGGCCCTCGCCGAACTCCCCGCCGAGCCTGCCCCGCTTCGCCACCCACCTGGAGCTCCACCGGGGCCTCATGCTCGCCCGCTCCGGCGACAAGGCCGGCGGCATCGCCCACGCCACCACCGCAATGAACGCCCTCCCCCCGGAAGAGCACAGCCTCACCCTGCGCATGCTCCTCGCGGAGATCCAGGCATGAACCACGGGGGACGGCCACCATGACCGTCCCCCACACCCGCACGTCGGCGGCGCGTCAACGGCCCGTCGGTGCCGCCGTCCCCCCGGCCAGGAGGATGCAGCGGATGCCGCCGCCGGGATGCCACTCCATCACCGGCGAGGCCTCCGTCCCGTGCTCCCGGCACCAGCCCACGGGGACCACGCCGCCGCAGTCGTGGCGCTTGCACGCGCACTCCTCCCCCGGGCCCGCGTATGCCACCGCGTGGCGTTCCAGGCCGATCGAGCCCGCCGAGGCGGCGCCCCGCAGGCCGGCCGGCCAGGCGAGCGTGAGGCGCAGGCCGCCCGAGCCGGAACGGAACCGGTCGATCACCCGCACCTCCCCCATGACCGCCAACGGGTTGGTACCGGGTGCGGTCAGCCAACGCAGCGACCCCCCGAACTCCCCGGCCGCCAGCTCGGCCACCGTGTCGGCGTCGTCGTCGGTGGACCAGCCGGACAACACGTCCTCCCCCGCCGGGTCGTCGGCCAGGGTCAGCCACGGGTCATCGAGGCGGACCCGGTGCGTGGCGCCGTTGGGGCCGGCCAGCACCAGCGAGGCGACCGTGGGCCCCGTGGGGATTCCGGTCTTGTCGTGGGCCAGAAGCCAGGCGACCACCGCGTGGCAGTCGAACTGCGGATGCACATCCGTGCCGGCCACCGGCTCCGGGAAGTCGGGGTGCCGGCGGCGCCAGTTCACCACCGCCGCCCGGCCCACCCTGGCGATCCGCGCCACCCCCGCCAGGAACACCCGGTCCCCGCCCTCAGGGACCGGGTCGAGAGCAGCGAGCGGGGAGCGGCGACCCGCCGCGACCGTGCGCACCGCCCGCCAGTCCACCGAGGGCCGGACCACCTCCAAGAGCGCGATATCGCGAGCGTCGTAGAGGGGGATGGTGGTCACCCCGCCCTGCCGCTTGTAGTCGACGTCCACCGCACCGACCGGGGACAGCCAACCCAGGCGCACCACCTGATCAAAGTCCGCTCGGCGCACCCCGAGGCGCACCGCAGCCTGGTCCGGCCCCAGCGGCACGTGCCGGTCGAGCAGGGCAGGCAGATCCCGACGGCGACCGAGGGCGGCCACCTGGTCCGGATGGACGTCGGGGAACTCGACATCGCCGCCGAGGTAGACCAGCAGACCGGCCTTCACGAGGCGGCCGACCGCCGAAGCCGTCACCCTCGGCCGCAGAATCGGCAGCGGGACCCCCAGGGCCTGGGTCAGCCGGTCCGCCGCCCACCCCGCCCCGACCGGGCCCCGCAGCGCCGCACGCACCGCCTCCGCGTCGGCGGCCTCCACCACCGCCCGCGACCACAGCCCCGGCCCGGCATCCGCCGGCGGAACCAGGCCACTCCCGGTAGCCCACCGCCACGCGGCCACCGGAACCCGCAACCGGCCCGCAGCCGCGTACTCGTCGTAGACCTCACGCACCGAACGCGCCATGAAACGCACCCCAATCGCACATCAACCGGCCCGACCACCGAGCCGTGCCCGAAAGATGGCGGTATGCCGGGAAAATTGTTAAGTACCCGAGTTTTACTGGCAGTTGGGGGCGCACCGCACAAGTCGTGTACGCGTACGCGAGGGCCGGATTCACTCCGGCGGGGGACGTCGGCGGGGCCCGCGGGCCCCGCCGACCGGTCAGCCGCGCGGCCGGTCGCCCCGGCCCCGACGGAACGTCACGAGCGCCTTGACGGCGCGCAGCAGAAGGCCTGCCACCTCAGCCCACTCGGGCGCCCAGTGGACCACCAACGCCTCCGCCAGCACGGGGCCGAGGACGGCCGCCGCCCCAGGCCCCGAGGCGAACCGGCGTCGCGCCCGGGTCGGCTCCACAGGCACGGCCGGGGTCGGGTCGGGGTGTCCGGCAGGCCCCCGGCCCGACTCCCCACCGGCCAACACCCCACATTTCAGGCATGGACATGACAGATGACTCCACACACGGATACGCGGATCACACCCCCGGCGGAGGTGTGATCCGCACAGTGCGGGAGACAGGGGTTAACCCCGCAAGCCCCGACAAACCAGCAGGTCAGAGCACACATGGACCGTGCTCGCGCACGCGGTACACCATCGCCCCATTAGCCCCGCAACCCCTCGCGGACCGCGCCGAGAATCCGGTCAGCCGGCTGCGGCGGCCGAGCCTTCCCCGAACCGGGGAACGTCCCCCACGCCCACGTCCAGGCGCAGCCGTTTGAAGCGGAGCGGGTGGCGCCATACGCCGCCCCGGTCGACGGCGCGGTCGGCGCTGATCTCGGCTACCAGCTCGGGGCGGACCAGGCGCACGTCCAGGACGTCGCGGCTCCCCCATGTCGCGGCGAACGTGACGCCCTCCCAGGGGTGTCCGGGGTCGGCGGCCGCCAGGTGCTCCGCGACCAGGCGGGCCGCCTCCGTGCGCAGCGGGACGGTGCGGCCGACCGCGCGGAGCCGGCCCGTGTGGTCGTGGCGGCCGAGGACGAGGAGTTGCGGGCGGGTGAGGGTACCGGTGACGGCGCCGATGATCGCCTCGGTGGTGTCCCGGCGGCGGACCTTGGTCCACGCCCCCCTGTGGCCCGGCATGTAGCGGCTGGTCAAGGGCTTGACCACGATGCCTTCGACGCCGGACACATCCGTCCACGAGTCGAGCCACTCCCGGGCCTTGGCCGGGTCCGTGGTCATCGGACACAGCGTCCACGGGGCCGTCAGGGCGTGGTCGGCGAACAGGGCCTCCAGGCGGGCGCGGCGCTCCACATATGGCAGGTCGAGCAGCCCCCGGCCGTCGAGCTGCAAGACGTCGAACGCCACGAAAAAGGCCGGCAGCTTCCCGGCCAGCGCGGCAGCGCTGCGGGCGCGGGCGGCGGCCCGACGCTGCAACCCCTCAAACGACAGGACGCCGGCCCCGGCGTCCCACACCAGCAGCTCGCCGTCCAGGACCAGGCCGGCGGGGAGCTGCGCCTCGGCGGACGCGACCAGGTCGGGGAACGCGCCCTGGACCAGGGCGCCGCGGCGGGTCTGGAGCAGCACCCGCCCACCCGGGGCGGCCGGGGTGAACACCAGCGCCCGGTACCCGTCGAACTTCTGCTCATACGCCACCCCGGAAGTGAGCGGACGCACGGGCGGGATCACCTCGGCGGCCTGCGCCAGCATCGGCTCCACCGGCGGTCTGAGCACCATCCCCGGGGCCTCCCTCGCCATCGCCCCCATTCCAGAGTCGGCCAGTCCGGCGCGAAACGGTCCGGCCCGGCGGCCGCCGGGCCATCCATCCGAGGGGCCCGGCGGGGCCGTCACGGCCGGTGTCAGGGCCGGCTGCGGCACGGTGGCGGCATGCGCCACTGGTCCCTGCCCCTGCTCCTCGCCGCACTGACCGCGGCCTGAAGGATGCGTCACTGTCCACCCCGCCCCTACCCGGCCTGCCGGAGCCTGGTCCGCCGAGGTCCGGGCAGACCACAAGCAACCCGCCGGACCGCGCCCCGCACGGCCGGACACCGGGCCGGCACTGCCCCTGGTACTGCCCCTCTCCCCCCTGCCCGAGCCCGACACCGCTCCCGAGGCAGACCGTGCAGTCGGCGCCGACCAACCCGCCCCCGCGACGTTCGAGGAGGACCAGCACACCGTGCCCGCCCCCCGCCGGACGGCCACAGGAACGAAACGTCCCCGCCAGGCCGCCACCCCGAAGCGGGCCACACAGCCCGCAGCAAAGCCCCAAAGCGAAGGCACGGCCGAAGACCCCGGCGCCGCACCGCCCGGCCCGGCCCGGCCCGCGCCCGGGGCGGGGCGGGGCGGGGGCGGGGGCGGGGCGGGGGTCGGAGACATGAGGGAGCTGTGCCGTGCAGCCCACGGCATCACCAGCCCTGCCATTGCCTCGCTGTGCCACCAGACATGTGCCTGAGCGCTGTAGTTGGCCCGTCCGGTCAACTACAGCGCTCAGGCACTGTCTGGCAGGGTTCCGTCCCGGTGAATGGCTGCGCGCCGCCCCCGGCTCGCCGCTTCACGGTGACGTCTACAGGGCCCGGTCTGCGCCTCTTCCCATAAGCCCTAGCCTCCCCCGCAGACACTCTGAACCTGTCGACGCCTCGGGCGAAGGCCGCGCCCCAGAACAAGCGGTGGATCTCTGACTCAGGTCACTGGCGGAGTGACGCCGGGAGGCCCCGCACACCCTTGAGCGTGGCGCCGGCGAGCTTGGCACCCGTGAGTTCGGCGCCCGTGAGGTTCGCACCGGTGAGGTCTGCCTTGGTGAGGTCGGCATCGGTGAGGACCGCCCCGGCCAGGTCCGCGTCGCCGGCAAGGTCCACTCCCGAGAGGTTGGCGCCGGTGAGGTTCGAGTCCCGAAGAGTGGCACACGTGACCGTGCTCGTCGGCTCCTCGGTGCTTTCGACGGGGGCTAGGAAGAGTTCCGTGCAGAACGTCGTCTTCCTGAGATCCGCGCCGATGAGGAAGGCGCGGCTCAGGTCCGCGCCCGAGAATCTCGCCCCCGTGAGGTCCGGGCATTCGCCGCCCGTAGTGCAGAAGAGGGCTCCAGTGAGGTCGGCCGAACCGAATCCCGTGTCCCGCAGTCGTGTGGCCTGGAAAACAACCCCGGTGAGGGCCGCACCCTCGAGATTTGCCCGGTTGAGGTTCGCACCGTCCAGGCTGGCTTCGGCGAGATCTGCGTTGCTGAGTTCCGCATCGCTCAGGTCGGAACCCGTGAGGACCGCTCCCTGCAGGTGGATGGCCCGCCCTTCGTAGGGATGCGCGGGCTTCCACCTCCGCAGGTCGGTGCGGCTCAAGTCCAGTTCCAGTCCCTCGTCGTGTTCGGGGCGGCGCCGAACCAGCACGTTCATAGCTGCACTGATGTCGGCGGCCGGTGTAGTGGCCGTAGGCAGCGGGGCGTGTCGGCGGACGTACGCGGAGAGCACCGAGACGACGGTTGCCTGGTCGCGCGGGGAGTCGTTCATGATGCGTTCCAGCGCATAGATGCCGCCAAGTCGCACATCCACGGAGCCCGAGCCCAAATTGCCGATGGCCGCGTTGAAGCGGTTGGTGATCTGCCCCTCCTCGGCGATCCTCAGCTCCTTGCCGGTCTGGCTCACCTGGAGCCAGGTGAAGAGCAACGCGGCCACGGCAGCCAGCCCCGGCAGGCTCAGGAGCAGCAGGGTGAGGCGGGAGGACGGGACGCCGCCGGCTTCCGGGCCTGCGGTTCGACGGCGACGGTTCCTCAGGCGGCGCCGCGCGGCACGCCGACGCGCGTTCTGGCGGAGTCGGGCAAAGGCGGAGGTCCCGGTCATCTGATCATTGGGACACGCCACGACAGAAGGGCTCGCTCGCCACACCGCATCTCCCCCTTGAAGCCACGATGCGGCTGGCGTGCCCGGCTGATAGGAGCTGCCAGTCAGTGACAGCGAGTCGCAGGGCGACACCTCTAGCTGCCTCATTGAGCGGGATCGGAAGCAGACCGGTTCCCTGGCCAACTACGACACTCAGGGTGGCCAAGTATCGCGCACAGTGGCCAACTATGGCGCTCAGTCACAAGACATACCGCTGACCTGTGAGGACTCGCACAGGAAATCGAACACATGATGGAATAGAGGGACCCCCGCACCGAGGAGCAGCGCCATGACCTCCCCCGCCCCGGCTCCCGCACCGAGACCGCAGATCGCCGCCTGGTCCCCCTCGCAGACCGGCCCATGCGCGCGGTGCGGTTCGCCCTGTGCAAGGTACGGGGCCCCTGCCAACCCCTTGTGCGAGGCGTGCAGGGCCGCGCGGCGGGCGCAGTACGGGGGCTGAACCATGTCCGTCCTGCCGCCCGACCTGCCGCGGCTGCGGACGCTGGTCACCTATCTCCGCGGCGAGCTCGGCCGCGCCGAACGCGCGCTGAACATCGCAGAGGAGCGCGAGGCTCTCGCCGCGCAGCGGCGCAGGCCTGCGCCCGAGCCGCCCGCGTGGCTGATCGAGCGCGGCATCGGAGCGGGCCGGCACCCCGTGCGCGTCCACGCAGGTGACTGTTGGGATGCCGGTAAGCGCTGCACGGCTATGAGCATGGACGAGGCGCGGCGGGCGCTGGTCGAGGGCGTACGAGCCTGTCCGCACTGCCGGCCCGACGCCGCACTCGGCATGGAATGACTCCCGCAGGACACGGCGACCGGCACACCTCGCGGCCTGCCCCCAGGGGGTTACGGGGCGGTTCGCTGCTGGTCGGTGCGGTGGGCGAAGGCTCGGTCGGCGCGGCGGCGGTGGTAGACGGCCTCGGGCCGGATGCCTGCAGCAAGCGCAGCCTGTCTCAGTGCGACGCCGGGGCGGAGGTTGCCGAAGAATGCTTCCCAGTCATCGGTGCCGGGCGTGGTGTCCGGGGTGCGCGGGTGCGCGCGGTGGGCAGCGTCCATAGCGGCGGCGAACGCAGGATCGCGTTTGCGTCGCTGATAGATCACGGCGGTGGTGATCCCGACCTGGGCCGCGGCAGCGGTGACGGACAGCCCGGTTTCCAGGTGGTCGAGGAAGGCACGTCGACGGTCGGGGGTGAAGCGGGGCGCCCGGGCGGGCGCGGGCTGCCCGGCGCCAAGTTCCTTGACTGCGTCGCAGGCCCTCGCGAACGCCGGATCATCGCGGCGCCAATGACTCGCCTTGCCAGCGCCGTCGAACAGGATCTGCGCAGCCAGACTCGGGGTGCAGCCCAGAGCGAGGAGCCGCAGGTACTCGGCACGTTCGGTGATGCCGGTGGCACCGACTTCGTCGGGGTCGGTGCCGGCCAGGAGCAGTGCGAGAGCCGTGTCGGTGCGGGCGGCCGTGAATACCTCCCGCACCTCGAGGCCCGCGGCCCGCGCGGCGGTCGGAACGTCCTGCCCGTTCCGCAACCGGTCGAACAGCGTCGACCGCTTCCGGGCGGACAGAACATCAGGCATGACCGCACGCTACGGGCACCCCCACCAGCGCACCCCACGACATGCCGGAGTGATCGGGCGGCGGCAGGGCGGAGGAGACGTCCACCTGGACGACGCGCTGCTGATCGAATGGCGCGGCGGCGGACCAGCCGTCTGGAGCCCGGACACCGGCGAGGAGTGAGAACAGCAGGGGGCCGCCACCCGGAGAGGGTGGCGGCCCGCACTGCCGTCGTCGGTCAGCGGCATCAGCCGCCGGGGCCGGCTACCGGTGGATCACCGCGCACGGCCCCCCCTGTACGACGTTGAACTCCACGCACAGCTTCGTGCCCTGCGCGAACTTCCTTCCGCCCTTGAACTTCCAGCCCACCGTGGAGAGCTTGGTCATGGCCGCGCCGACCGGGGTGGCGTCCTTCCACCCGGTGAGCTCCGACCGGTAGCCCTTCGGGGTGTAGGTGATCAAGCGGGCGCGCACGCCAGTGCCGTGGCCTTCCATGTGGGCGCCCACCTCGTTGACCCGCAGACCCTTGCCGTAGACGGACAAGCCCACCTTGCCGTCCTTGGCCTTCGCATCAGCGTGCGCGGGAGCGGCGGCGAACACGAGGGCCGCCGCCGTCAGTGCATAGATCGTCTTTCTCATGACCTTTCAACCGGTACAGAACGGGAAGGTCACCGGAGCGCTCAGGCAACGCCTCGTGGGGTGGTCCAGCGGGAGACGGACTCAGGCTCGGACGTCGACCAGGAGGCCGCGGCGACATCCAGCCGACCTCCGGTCGCGGAACCCGGCAGAACCCGGCGGAACACCGTCCAACCCTCATCAACGCTCACCGAAACTCACCGAAACTCACTCAAAGCGGCCTGGCCGAGACGGATCCGGGCCGCTTCGCTGCGGCCGGGTAGCGTGCCAGACTCGCCTAAGACGATCGGAACAGGCCAACCTGCCCGCCCCCTCCGCAGCGCTCTGGCACCACTCTGCAAACACTCTGAATACCCTCTCGCGCACTCTGCCTACGCTCTGGCGCACCCTGAGCACGTGCAGGTCATGGCGAGTTCAGGCGGGCATATCTCGCCACCGCCAGGCTCTCGCCCTACCCTCGCTTCACAGGCTCCGATCGAGCCGACTCCACACACCCGATACGCCTCCATAGGAGGGATTTCCGCCATGCCTCAAATCCCAACCTCGGCGGCCGAGCAGGACCAACGATGCGATCCGGCCAACTTGATCCCTAATGACCTATCGGAAGTTAGCCATGGTTGGCCACTGGTTGGCACTCATGTCCCCTTGCGCGACCTTGCGTAGCCTTTCACCTGCGACGATGCCCACGTAGCCGGTTGCCGTAGTCGGTGCTCGCCACCTACCCCGCCCGGCCATACGCTCCTCTCACACCTCGAAGTCCGGGTGGCCCTCCCTCTCACCCCCACGGAAGGGATGCTCCTCATGTCCGAAAATGCGTTCCCTTCGGGTGCTGCGAGGGCACCTGCCGCGATCCGGCCAAGTTCAGGCTCGGTGGCCTAGAGCTTCCTGGAGTTCTTTAGAACCGAATCGAGCCGATTCGTCTGTTCCGTTGTGTTTCTTTGAGTTTCCTTGAGTGTGACCTGCTGCGATGCAGGACTCCGGTGCGATTCCAGCCGCCGCTCGCCAGGCTCAGCCGGCCCTCCTACTCTCCAGACACGCCCCGGTTCTCGGGGACGTAGCTCCTCAACACGCCTTCAACGAAGGAGACTTCGCAATGCCCTCTTGGCCCCGTATCACCTGCCCTGCCTGCCGTCGCCCCGTCGCCGTCAGCCCGGACACGCGCCACCTGGCTCGGCACGACCCGCCGGGGCCCCAGAACCGCCGTCACGGCCTCCCCCCGATCTCCTGCATCGCATCGGGCCGCCTGATCCCGGCTGGTTCGGACCTGCTGCTGCCGATGTTCGAGGACGCCGAGCCCGCGCCAGCTACACAGGGGCTAGCGCTCTTCTAACCGGTCAGCGCGTCCGCGGGACTGTGCGGTGTAGGCACCTCTCCGTACCGGAGTCCCCCTGATGTTCGATTGGCTCAACCACTCCATCGGTCTGATGGCGCACGGCCTTCTCACCGAGCTGCCTGCACAGCGCGTCACCACAGCAGTTGTAGCTGCTGGCACTGCCGCTCTGCGGGCATGGGGTCGTCGCCGGCCGCGCAAGGCCGAGGACGGCGAGGTCTGACTCGCGTCTCACGTCCTCCGGGAGGATCGGGCGTGGCTCCGGGGCGGACCGCAACCGTCCACGCCCAGGGGTGCCAGCTCGCCAGCGACCGCGCGCTGACCACCACGGCGGCACTCGAGGCCCTCGCGCGGCCCGGCACGACGGCGTGCGCTGAATGCGACACCGCCGAGACCCTGCTCCCGATCCTCCGCCACGGCCAGGGCGAATCCGAGGAGGAGCCGGCCTAGCGGTGAATCACCGGGCATGGCGGACGGGTGTGCCGAAGCGCGATAGTTGTCACCATCGGCGCCCGCTGACCTGCGACTTCGGCCGAGCGAAGCACAGTGGTTGTCACCAGATCGGCGCGCTACCTGTCACCAGCAGCGCGCGAAGCACGGTGGGCGTCACCGGCTCCGACGCTCTGCTGGTCGCCGGCCCGGATAGTCAGCCTCGTGTGGCTTGACCATTCCAGTTGGCGGCGGTCGCCACGCAGAGCGCTCAGGCAGTCGGTTCAGGCGAATCGGTGGAACCGGACCTGTCCGGGCGATGTCTGGGCAGGCATGGATGATCTTCTGTTTTTCGCCCTGGTCTTCGGGCCGTTCCTGGCGCCCTGCATTGGCCTGGGCGCCGCCGTCGCGCTCGTCCGACGGGTGTGTAAGCAGCCGTTCCTGGTCGGACACCTGCCCAGCGTAACCACCTGCGCTCTGGTAGCGGTCTTGGCTGGCGCGGCGGCGTACGGCGCGTACTCGTGGGGTGTGATGTCGGGGTTCTACATCCTGGACCCGGATCAGATGTGCGCGTCGATGGGCGTTTCGGGCGATCATGTGGTGACGCGATGGACGTTGCCGGTCAGTGCTCAGTGCGTCACGTCCGACGGTGTGGGAACCGAACTGGCCCCGGGCTGGGTGAATCCCATGATCTTCACAGGTCTCGCGCTCCTGCTACTGGCCTTCGCCACAGGAACCCTCGCGGTCACGCGTCGGCGTCTCTCCCCGCGGTGAAGCACTCAGAGGTCGTTAAGTCCGTTTCTGGTAGCGGCCTCGTCCGGGTTGGGTGAGGAAGCCTTGGCGGGTAAGGCGTCCGAGGCGGCTGCGGGTGATGTTGACGGATGCTTCGTCGGTGGGCATGCCGAGGAGTTCGTGCAGCTCGCGGGCCCGGAATACCCGGGCGGGGTGCTGGTTGAAGGCGTTCACGACGGCCTGGTAGCTGGTGCTCGACTCGGGCGGATCGGGTTCGGTCCCGGTTGGTGCGAGTTCGGTGATGATCTTGCGGGTGGTGGCCAGGTCGGCGAGACGAGCTTGTGTCTCGGTGAGAGCGGCATTGAAGTGCGCTATCTGATTGCGAAGTTCGTCCGCCCGGGCCGTGGCCTCATTCACCCGAATGTGAAGGTCCACCAGGAGTTCGGTGATGTTCACGCGGCCAGCCCGACGGTGTCGCGCCAGGTGGGGGTGGGGGTGGTGAGGCGGCGGGCCATGTTCGCGGTGGAGGCCCAGTAGACGCGCGAGGCGGAGGTGTCGGGCCGGTGGTCGTACTCGCGGGCCAGCCGCCGGTGCAGCATCAACGTGCCGTTCGTCTGCTCGACCACCCACCCTTTCGGCGGCGGGACGAACCCTTTGCCCTGGTCGGCAGGGTTGCGGCGGACAACCTCGACGTCGATGTCCAGCAGGGCGCCGTGGACAATGACTTCGTCCTTGAAACCCTGGTCCACCAGGACCTTCTCCAGGCGCATCCCGCACCGCTCTGCCGCCTGGTCGAGCAGGGCGGTGCCGGCGGCATTGTCGTGCGCGGAGGCAGCCATGACAACGACGCCGATGATCAGTCCCAGAACGTCGACGGCCAGTCCGCGCTTGCGCCCCGAGACCTTCTTGTTCGCGTCCAGCCCCGTCGTGGTCCTGGGGACACCCGCCGCGGCGCGGACGGACTGGGTGTCGATGATCACGAGGGACGGGTCCTCTAATCGGCGGGCCTTCTCCCGAACCTGGCAGCGCAGGAGTCCTGGATCCGCTGGTCAAGCCCGTCCTGGCGCCACAGGCCGAAGTAGTAGAACACCGCCGACCAGGCAGGGAAGTCATGCGGCAGCAGTCGCCACTGACAGCCCGTCCGGTTCTGATAGAAGATCGCGTTCACGACCTCCCTCAGGTCGCAGGACCCGGGATCCCCGGTCGCCGACCGCGCCACCCGGTCCTGCTTCCAGCCCGTGATCATCGGCTCTATCAACGCCCACTGCTCGTCCGACAAGTCGCTGAGGTACGGCTCTCTCTTCACGCCCCGCATCTCAGCATGGACATGCCCATCAAGCAGCCCGGACGACGATCAGTACCCCGATCGAGCGATCACGAAAGAAGAGAAGCCGGACTTAACGCCCACTGAATGTTGTCAGTGTCGCGCGGCAGAAGATGGCTTCGGGTTCGCCGTCCTCGGGTACGACCTCGCCGTCGGCGATCGCGTAGAGGTGGTCGACGCGGGCCTTCTTGGCCGCGTAGTCCGGATCGCGGGAGGTCTTCCAGGTCTTCAGGCGTTGAAAGGAGACGCCTTCCTCGCGGAGCAGGATGCGCAGGCCCTCGTGGCTGATGTCGTCGACCACCCCCTCGGCGACCAGGAAGTCCGCCAGCTTGGTCAGACTCCAGGTCGAGAACGGCAGATCGTGCTCGGTGGGCTTGGACTTGGCGATCTTCTTGATCTCGCGGCGCTCGGGCAGCGTGAACGTCTTGGGCCGTCCCCCCTTGTACTTCGGATACAGCGACTCGAAGCCGTCGGCGTTGAAGTTGTGGATCACATCGCGGACCCGGTCCGCGCTGGTGAACGACACCTCGGCGATCCTTGCCACCGGCATGCCCTGTGCGGACAGCAGCACCATCTGGGCCCGCCGCCAGGTCACCACCGACCCAGTACCCCTGCGGATGATCCGCAGCAGCCGCCGGCCCTCATCGTCATCGATCCCACGGACGCGTACTCGTTCTGCCACTGCCCGAGAGTAGGGGACGGCCGACGCCCAAGAAGCTCACTCAGGCCGGTTGCCCCGTGCCCGCAGGGCCGCCTCCAGCCGGGCGATGTCCTCGGCGTCCTTGGTCCGTCGAGGCCGGGAGGGATCCCAGATCGGCATCATCCGCTTGATCTCGATCTGTGCCTGCGGACTCACGATCGCACATTGCAGGCCACCAATACGGCCCGGCCCGGCATCGAGCATTCCCTCGGGCCAGGGCGCACCGGCCCATGGACCCCCGGCGACCACCACACGGTCGGCCGCATCCCGGTCCAGGAGCGTAAAGCTGTTGTCCAGCCCGTCCTTGGCGAAATCAAGCTGCAGATCGGGTGGCGGTCCTGGGACCGGTTGATAGCCGTGCAACAGCAAGCCTTTCGCCAGGGCCTCGGCATCGTCTGTCCAGGCGAACCAGTCGATATCCCCATGGTCTCGCGTGATCTCGCCGAGGAAGAAGTCCATGGCCCATCCGCCGCGAAGCCACACCTCGACCTCAAGAGCTCCGGCAAACTGCACGGTCTCAGCGATCAGGCGGAGTTGTTGATCAGCACGTCCCATGTCCACAGCCAGGCAGGCTACCCGGCAACCGTTCAGCCCAGCACATCATTTGTCTCCCACAGGGCGAACGTTGCCTGATGCGGCACTAGCGCAATGGTTGGGACCGGGCGGTTGCGGAGTATGGCCCCGTGGGCCGGACTTCGGCTGCGGGCATCGCGTGGACGTACCTTCCGTGGCCGCGGCAAAAAGCAAGAGTGCGTGCGGTGTCATGCAGCAGGCCGTGCATCTCCCCTGCTTCAGTGAACGATCCCCGGAAGCTGGCCGCCGGGGCCAACATGAAGGGGTCTGAAATGGAGTTCGTCTTGGTGGCGCTGGCGATGGTGCTGCTTTCGGGTATGAAGAAGCTGATCAAGAGCGCGGCCGACCGTAACCGGGCGCAGGGGGAAGCCCTCCTGATCAAGGCCCGCGGAGAGGCCGCCCGGCAGGAGGCGAAGGGGAAGGCCGAGATTATCCGCGCCCGTATGGGTGGGGTACTGGCCGAGGCCAAGGCCGTACGGGGCGGGGGTAGGAATGCCGGAGCCTGACCGGGGTTCGTTCGAGGACGACGTCGTGGCCATGTACGAGAGGAAAGGGCGGGTACTGGTCCGGCACGCCAGACGGTGCCTAAAGGAGGCCGGTATCCCGGCCTCCAGGGTCGGCGCCGAGGACATCGTCCAAAACGCGATCATGATCGCGCTCGTCAACCACGACAAGAAGCCCATCGAGGACTTGGGCGCCTACGTCTACAAGGTCATCGCCAACCAGGTGCGAGACGAGGCCAGGCGCCGGGGTGTCGCCGATCCGATCGACTCGACCGAACCCGGCACAGCCGACGCCAGAGTGCTGTGGGTGTCACAGGTTGACGACGACGTCGCCAGCCGGCTCGATGCCGAGAAGGCACTGGGCAAGATGTCCCCGCAGCAGCGCCGGCTCATCTTGCTGTCCAAGGGTGTCGGCTACTCCCATGAGGAACTCGCCCAGGCCACCGGACTCCACCGAGGAACCATTGGACGTCACATCGCCCGGGCCACCCGGGCACTCACCACCGCCCTCGGGACCATGCTCGTAGCGGGCTTCTTCTTCGTGGCCACGTACGTACCCACCTTTACCTTTCCTGCGCCCGGCCCTGCAGGGCCGCCACCCGAGGACTATCTCACCGAGATCTTCTCCGGAGCCCTCGCCGCCTTGGCGGCCATCGGAATGCTGTTGATCAAGTCCCGTCTGGGAAAGTACCGAGGCGATGCGCTAGTGTCCTGCGCCGGAGATCCGTCGTTAGTTTATGTATGACTGCTTCTGCGGATGTGCCGGTGCCTCGTCGTGGTCCGAAGTTGGAACCGTTGTTGTTGTCTTCCGATGAGCGTGTGGTGTTGGAGCGTTGGGTCCGCAGGGCGTCATCTGCGCAGGCGGTGGCCTTGCGGGCCCGCATCGTGTTGGCGTGTGCCGGTGCTGATGTGCCGCCGATTGTCGTGGTGGCACGGGAGTTGCATATCGCGGCCGACACGGTCCGCAAGTGGCGTCGCCGGTTCCTGGCGGCCCGGCTGGACGGGCTGGTCGACGAGCCCCGGCCTGGCCGACCACCCACCATCAGCGTTGATCAGGTGGAGGCGGTAGTGGTCGGCACGCTGGAGGAGATCCCGAAGAACGCCACTCACTGGTCGCGTTCATCGATGGCCGCCCGCAGTGGCCTGTCGAAGTCGACAGTGGGCCGGATCTGGCGGAAGTTCCAGCTCAAGCCCCATTTGAGCGACACGTTCAAGCTGTCGACGGACCCGCTGTTCGTGGAGAAGCTCTACGACGTGGTGGGGCTGTATTTCAACCCGCCCGAAGGAACGGTGGTGCTGTCGGTGGACGAGAAGTCCCAGATCCAGGCTCTTGACCGCTCTCAGCCAGTGCTGCCGATGATGCCCGGCATGCCCGAGCGCCGCACTCACGACTATGTTCGCAACGGGCTGACCACCTTGTTCGCGGCCTTCGACGTCGCGACCGGTGAAGTCATCACCTCACTGCACCGTCGCCACCGGGCCGCGGAGTTCAAGAAGTTCCTCATCAAGATTGACAAAGAGGTCCCCGAACACCTTCAGGTCCACCTGATCTGCGACAACTACGGCACCCACAAAACCCCGGCCATCAAGACGTGGCTGGCCAAACACCCACGGTTCCACCTGCACTTCACACCCACCGGCTCCTCCTGGATCAACCAGGTTGAGCGATGGTTCGGCTTCCTCGCGGACCAGAAGATCCGCCGTGGCGCCCACAAGAGTGTGCGCTCCCTGGAAGCCGACATCCGAGCCTGGGTCAAGCAGTGGAACGAAAACCCGACCCCGTTCACCTGGACCAAGACAGCCGAAGAGATCCTCGACTCACTCGCCCGCTTCTGCCAACGGATCTCCGGCGCAGGACACTAGTGTTCTGCGCCCGAAATCTCAGGGCTAAGTCTGCGCCTGGTTGCTCGGGTCGGATGGGGTGATCTTGGTGAGGTAGTCGGCGAGGGACTTGAGAATCTCGTCGGCGGTCTTCGTCCAGGTAAAGGGTTTCGGGTCCTCGTTCCAGGTCTCGATCCAGGCCCGGATGTCGTCTTCCAGTGCTTTCACCGAGGTGTGGACGCCGCGGCGGATGAGCTTGTCGGTCAGCAGACCGAACCACCGCTCGACCTGGTTGATCCAGGAGGAGCCTGTGGGCGTGAAGTGGACATGGAAGCGGGGGTGCCTGGCCAGCCACGTCTTGATCTCAGAAGTGTTGTGGGTGGCGTAGTTGTCGCAGACCAGGTGCACGTCGAGCTCGTGGGGCACGGCTTTGTCTATGGTGACCAGGAACTTCTTGAACTCGATCGCGCGATGGCGGCGGTGGAGTTCGCTGATGACGGTGCCGTCGGCGATGTTGAAGGCGGCGAAGAGGCTGGTGATGCCGTGCCGCAGGTAGTCGTGGGTGCGTCGTTCGGGCATGCCCGGCATCATCGGCAGCACCGGCTGTGAACGGTCCAGAGCCTGGATCTGGCTCTTCTCATCCACGCATAACACCACTGCCCGTTCCGGCGGGTTGTGATACAAGCCGACGACGTCGACGACCTTGTCGACGAACTGCGGGTCGGTGGACAGCTTGAAGGAATCCTGCAGATGCGGCTTGAGATCGAACCGCTTCCAGATCCGGCCGACCGTCGACTTCGACAGCCCCGTCCGAGCTGCCATCGAGGCCCGCGACCAGTGAGTATCCTTCCCCGGCGTGGACTCCAGCGTCGCCACGATCACGTCTTCGACCTGGTCAAGGAGAATCGAGGGCGGCCGGCCCGGACGGGGCTCATCGACCAGGCCTTCAAGGCGATGGGCGATGAAACGACTGCGCCAGCGGTCGACGGTCGAGGCATCGACACAGAGCTCGACCGCGGCCTGCCTGTTCGTCCCGCCCTCCGCACAACGCAGGACGATCCTCGCCCGCAGAGCCAGAAACTGGGCGGTCTTCGCACGCCGGGCCCACCGGACCAACTGGTTCCGTTCAGCCTCACTCAGAACCAGATCGGCCTTCGGCCTGCCGATTCGGGCGGCATCCTCGAGTCCGGCCATCCCCTCGGCGGCGAACTTCCCGCGCCACTTCCTCACCGTCGCTGCGGTCACACCGACCTTGACCGCCACCTGCGCGTTCGGCACCCCGCCTGCGCACGCCAGCACAATGCGCGCCCGCTCTGCGAACCGCGGCGCCACCGCCCCACTCGCCCAGCGGGACAACTCGGCGTGCTCCTCATTGGACAGGCGGACTTCGACGGCACGAGGACCTGGCGACATGACAACAGGCTACAGACTTAGCCCTGAGATTTCAGGCGCAGAACACTAGTTCGGCAGAGCGGGATGGCCCGACCAGATCAGCCGTTCGCGGCCTCGGTCCAGAAGGTGGTGGGGCGGCCCGGTGTTACTGCCGCCAGAGCGCTCTGGTCACCGGGCCTCGCCCGCGTACGCCCTATCGACGCGGACTGAGCCGACCCTAGCCACGGCCGGCTACCACCCGGCATCACAAGCACAGCGTTCGGCACCCCGTGTGACAGGCGGCGGCGAGGGTTGACGCCCGACGCTGACACCGCCCACTCCCCCGCCGCCCCCAGACACTGCGGTAGCCGACTCCAGCCCTGGCTGCTGCGGACTCGATGAGGCGTGCGGGGATTCCGTCGGCCTACGGATATGCCGTCGAGCCGATTAGTGCCCGAACCTCGCTGCTGTGCCGGGGCAGGTCAGTAGCGCTTGACCAGAACCGAGTTGGAGACCTTGCGTGCACCGTTCGGGAGTTTCAGGAGCGATCCGTCGGGGTTCCGGTTTTCGCTCAGTTGACGGTAGGAGAAGTCGTCCGTGAGAACGACGTAGATCGTGCGGGCAGAACCGGGCTCGGCCTGGGACAGGTGGACGTCGAAGTTGTACGGGCCGGGCCGCCCCAGATCATCCTTGGGGTAGTAGTTCGTATGCGGCACGGGCTTGCCGACGCCGTCGATCTGCACCATCCAGGTCAGGTGCCATCCGTCCCCGAGGGTGCAGTTGACCTCAGCGGTAAGGGACCCGTCCGATGCGACCGTCAGCTGCTTGGGCTCGACGGTCACGTCCAGTCCCGGCTTGTCGCCGCAGCCGGGCAGGGCCTGTCCCGGGCCGGCAGTGGGCGCGCCGCCGGAGGAGGGACCTGACCGTGATGCCGAAGGGGCGGGTTTCGGATCGTGGCGGTCGTCCTTGCCGCTGAACACGCCGGACCACAACCCAAGGCACCCCACGATGATCGAGCCCGCCACGGTGACGATCGCGGCCTTCATGGTCGCAGGCTGACTGCTCCACCAACTGCCGATCCAGCTCATACAGCCCCCTCGATCCCCCGGCACCGAAGCCCTCGCCTACAGCAGCGACTTCGACGCGCCAACGCCACAAGCGGAACAATTCCCCCCTAAGGAGATAACAACCTTATGTAATCGCATAGACACAGGAACGTACCGGTCTGGTGGGGGGCCGGCTCCTTCAGCCAGGAACGGGGCATCGTGACCCGTCACACCGTGCCTCGGCCGAGCCCCTCGACGTCCCCACCGCGCTCGCACCCCCTCTTCCCGCGCATTGCGATGGTGGATATGCGATCCGTCCATGCCCCCGGACGCTCCCAGTCGCCCTGGCCGAGGCGATCAAGGGGTGTGCGACAGTGCTGCCATGCTGATTGCCATGGCCGGTCTTCCCGCGGTGGGAAAGAGCTCCGTCGCCCAGGAACTGGGGCGGGCGCTGCCCGCCGCGGTGGTGTCGGTCGATCCGATCGAGGCGGCGATGTGGCGCGCCGGTGTGGAGCGCACTCAGCCCACGGGGCTCGCGGCCTACCTGGTGGCCGACGCCGTCGCCGACAATGTGCTGGGGCTGGGCCAGAGCGTGATCATCGACGCGGTCAACGCAGTGCAGGGGGCACGCCGGCAGTGGCGAGCGCTGGCCGGCCGACACCGAGTGCCCATCGCCTTTATTGAAGTGGTCTGCTCCAACTCGCGGCTGCACCGCCAACGGCTGGAATGCCGCTCCCGGGACATCGAAGGCTTCGAGGAGCCGACCTGGGAAGCAGTCCAGCAGCGGCAGGCCGCATACGAGCCCTGGACAGACCACCGACTGGTACTCGATTCGGCCGCCGACCTGGCCTCGAACGTGGCCCATGCCCAGCACTACCTGACCCAGGCAGCTCACTCACGGCCACCGCGCTGAACGGGCCCCGTGTGGGGCAACTCCGGCTTCCGTTGGTGACCGCTATGCCTTGCTACAGGCTCAGCGGACGGGTTTCCACGAGAGGTTTCGAGAAGCTGCGCATCGCCATGCCATGCTGGAAGGCCGACACCACTACGGCGCACGCCTTCCAACCCTGGGGTGCGGTGGCGGTGGCCGCCCGCCGTCCAAGCGGCCACCGCCACCCCGACACTGGTCAGTGGTGGCGCCGGCCCCAGGACTCGGTGTCGACCGTGCGACCACGGTCATCGCGCAGCGTGGCGGTGTCGGCCTGGTTGTCCCAGATGTAGTCGCGGCGGTTCTGGAACAGGTCGGTACGGGTGTTGTGGCCGGTTCCGGTGTGGATGCGGATCGTTGTGCGGCCGGCGATGCGGACGTTGTCGAAGCGGTAGCGGTTGCCGTCAGCGTCGCGCAGGGTCCAGCCGCGCAGGTTGATGGCGTCGCGGGTGGTGTTGGTGATCTCGACCCACTCATTGTTCAGGGAGCGGTTCGAGCGGTCGTCGCGTCCGGGGCTGTCGGCCTGGACCCGGCTGATCTCCACCCGCGGGTGCTGGCGCTGGCCGTGGTCCTGCGCGGCAGCCGGCAGCGCGGCTGCACCGACGACTGCTCCGGCAGCCAGGACGGTGGCGGCGATACGACGGACCGAGGAAGAAGCAGAGGACATGGGTGACGCTCCCTCAAGAACAGCGCTCCACCAGCCGAAACAGGCTGGTATGGGCGGTGCGGGTTCCCGGCCCGGATGAGCCGAGAGCCCCACTCTCGACCCGCCACACGACCGGCTGCAGCCCCCGCTGGTCCCGGTTACCGAACCCGGAAATTCTCGTCACACTCACCTGCACACCACACGCATACCGGTCAGGCGTGGCCCTGACATTCGCTGACCGTTACACCCACCCGCACCACCAACCGCGATCCGGAACGATGCGCTCCGGCGCACCACCCGGCGCACTTCTAGCCCCCTTCACCCAACCGGACTAGTTGATCAAGTAACAACTGTTTTGCGGAATTCTTCGCACCTACACCCAAATGCGCACAAACATTCGCGCCTTGTGGCCGGTCAGGACGCCGGTCCGGCCCCAGCGTCCCAGTGCACGGCACGGCCAGCTCATTGGTAACGGCACGGCCAGCCCGGCCTCGAAACAGCAGAAGCAGTCGAGCGAGCAGGATGCGGCCCGGAAATGCCGGACATTCGCCGACACCCGCGGATCCCAAGTCGAAATCGTCCAGAACATCGGCCGCGCACTGCGCCCCAACCTCGACGGGACCCAGAAGACCCCGCGCATCATCGTGCCCGTCTTCCTCCAGCCCGGCGAGAACCCCGACGACATGATCGCCAGCGCCTCCTACGCACCCCTCGTCGCCGTACTCCAAGGCCTCCGCGCACACTCCGAACACCTCGTCGAAAAACTCGCCTCCCGCGCGCTCTCCCGCCAGCCACGGGCCAAGCCGCACCACCTCGTGCGCGACGAGGAGGGCCGGATCGTCGGGGGCAGCGGCGAAGGCGACGAGGACCAGGAGGAGGGGACCGAGGCCGCGGCGGAGTCGGCGCTGCTGCGCTTCTCCTCCCCCAGGACGCGGCGACGATCGCGGCGTTCCTGCGGACGCGGGTGTACCGGCCGGAGTCACTGGTGCGGCTGGAGGGCTTCCAGGCCCTGCGACGCTGGCGCGCCGAGAACGGCATCACCGGCCTGCACGCCGTCCCCTACGACACCGAGACCGAAGTCGGCGTGACGAAGGACTTTCCGCTCGGCCGGTGGGTCCACCAGCAGCGCAAAGCCCTGCGGGCGGGCGAGCTGGAGGACCACCGCAAACAGCAGCTCGACGAGCAGGGCATGGTGTGGGAGCCAGGCGAGGAAGCATGGGAGACGAAGCTCGCGCTGCTGCGCTCCTATCGGCGCGCACACGGGCACCTCGCACCCCGACAAGACGCCGTCTGAGGCGAGGACGGCGAACAGATCGCGATCGGGCAGCTGATGGCGAACCTGCGCCGCACCGGCGGCCTCGGCAAGACCGAGGAAACCGCCGAGACCCGGGCCGCACAGCTCGCCGCAATCGACACCGGCTGGAAATGCCCCTGGCCCCTGGACTGGCAACGGCACTACCGGGTCCTCGCCGACCTCGCCGACACCGAGGCCGGCGGCGTCCTGCCCGAGATCCAGCCCGGCGTGCTCTTCGAAGGCGACGACCTCGGACGCTGGATCCAACGACAGGCCAGCTCCTGGACGGAGCTGTCTGAAGCGCAGCAGAACAGGCTGTCGAAGCTGGGGGTGAAACCCGCTGAACGAGCCGCCCCGGCCCCGGTAGCCAAGGGCGCCGGGAAGGCGTCAGCGGCCTTCCAAAGGGGCGTGCGGGCACTCGCGCAGTACATCGCGCGCGAGGGGCACCATCGCGTACCCCGCGGCCACGCAGAACAGATCATGGTAGGCGGCGAGAGTACGCCGGTGTCGGTGAAGCTCGGCGTATGGATCTCCAACAGCAAGAGCCGGCGGGACAGTTTCACCCCCGAGCAGCGTGCCAGGCTCGCGGAGCTGGGGGTGGAGTGGGCGTAGGCACCCACTCGGGTGGGGAAGGAGCGGTCAGTGCGTCGGGTTCCCGAGACGATCATCTCGGGAACCCGACGCACAATCGGCCTGCTGCCCAAGCATTCAGGGTCAGCGGGCAACTGCCGCGAGCGCTGCAACCACTGCGGTGGCGGTGGTCAGCGTCGCCGCGAAGCCGACCGCGCCGGACTTGATAGCGGCCCGGTAGCCGGATCCGTCTCGGCGGGTGAGGTAGGCGGCCCCGATGGCCACCGTCATCGCGAACATCAGCATCATCGTGGCCGCCAGCAGAATCATCGTCAGACGAACAGGCATCACAAGCTCCTCGGTGAGCGGATCCGCGCCGGGTGGTGCGGTTCCCTGAATGTCGCGGTCCAGCCGTTCAACCGGGTTCATGTGATGGATGATGAACAAGGTTGAACAGGATGTCGGTCGGGCAGGTGGATCTTGGAGCGTGTGGACGGTCAGGCCGGGCAGGGACCCCTGGCCGAGCTGAAGAGAAGGCTGAGACGCGGTCAGGAGACCGCGGGCCTGAGCAGGGGCCAGCTTCAAGCTCGGACAAACCTCAGTACGACGACGCTCCACAACGCGATCAATGGCCCGGGCGAAATGCCGTCGGCAGAGACCCTGCGCCTGCTGGCGCCGCAGCTGAATCTTGACCTGGACGATCTGCTGGACCTCAGGAACCGGGCCTTCGAACAGCAGGACAGCAGGACGGTCGAGCAGGCAGAGGTGACGGACGATCACAGGCGTGCCCGGGAAGATGCCACTAGTGACAGGCGCCAGTCCGTGCCGTTCGTGGGTCGGGTTCCCGACGAGGTGGACGGCTTTCAGGAACGTGCGGTCATCGAGGAGCTGGCCGCGGCGCTGGCTGCCGAGCGGCTCGTCGTGATCGTCGGGCTGGGTGGGGTGGGCAAGACCCAGCTGGCGGCGGCCTGGGCACAGCGCCGGGTCGGCGCCCGTGACGTCGACTTGGTGGTGTGGGTTGACGCCTCCTCGCGAGACGCGATCGTCTCGCGCTACGCCGAAGCCGGTGCGAGGTTCGCCGAGGCCGACCCGGGCGACCCCGGAAAGGCCGCGGAACGATTCCTCGCCTGGCTGGAGAGCACGCCGCGGCGGTGGCTGGTCGTCTTGGACAACGTGGAGCGGTCCAACGACCTCGGCGAGCTGTGGCCGTCCAGGCAGAACCCCGCTGGACGCACCATCGTCACGGCGCGTCCACGGCATTCAGGGATCGTCGGGCGAGGCCACCGGGTGGTCGAGGTCGACGTGTTCACCGAGGCCGAGGCGGAGGCATATCTGCGCCACGGTCTGCGCGAGGATTTGGTTGACGATGTCGCCGGGGTTGTCTCCGACCTGGGGCGGCTGCCGCTGGCCCTCGGGCAGGCCGCCGCGTACCTGTTCAACGAGGATGTGGCGTGCAGCGAGTATCGGCGCCGTTTCGCCGACTACCGCGGGCAACGCCTCGCCGACCTGGTGCCGGAGCGGGACGAGCTGCCCAACGGGTATCCCAGTTCCGTTGCGGTCACCTGGCTGCTGTCGATCGAGGCCGCGGACGCCGGCCGCTGCGCCGGTCTGGTCCGGCCCGTCCTGGAGCTGGCGAGCGTGCTCGACTCCGAGGGAATCCCGACCTCGGTGTTGACTACCAGCGTCGCCCGCGCCTGGCTGAGCCACGCCCGCAGCGTCGACACCGGCGCCCCGCCTCAGGAACTCGACGCCAGCACAGTCTACGCCGCCCTGCGCCGCTTGTACCTGTACAGCCTGGCCAGCGTCGGCCACCACGAGGTACGGGTGCACACGCTCGTCCAGCGTGCGGTCCGCGACGAGTTACCGCCCGGGCGGCTGCGCCACCTGACCTGGACCGCCGCGAACGCTCTCGTCACGGCCTGGCCCGAGCACGGCCGCGACCCGGACCTGAACCAGCGATTGCGAGCCAACACCGAGGCGCTCGAACGGTACGCCGACGAGCATCTGTGGAGCACTGACGCTTACCACCCCGTCCTGACCGAGGCCGGCCGCAGCCTCGGCCAGGTCGGCCAGGCCACCCCCGCAGCCGCATACTTCAACAAGCTGCACGCCACCGCTGCGAAACGGCTGGGCCCCGACCACCCCGCCACCCTGGCAGCCCGCGGCGACCAGGTCATCTGGCAGCTCGAGGCACACGATAGGACGGGCCTCGACAACGCCAGGCAGCTAGTGATCGATCGCAGTCGGGTGCTCGGACCAGCCCATCCCGAAACCCACAACGCGCGGCACACCCTGGGCCTCGCACTGGGTCATTTCGGCGATCCGCAAGCAGCCGTGGCCGAACTCGAATCGCTGCTCGCCGACCGGACGGCGATCCTGGGCCCCAAGCACCCCGTCACACTCAAACTGCGACACAACCTCGCCATGAACCGGGGCGAGGCCGGCGACGCTGCGGGCGCGGTCTCCGAGTTCAAGGCGATCCTCGCCGACACCGAACGGGTGCTGGGCACCAATCATCCCGAGACCCTGGCCACCCGCCATGAGCTTGCCCGCTGGCAGCTCCCGGCCGGCGACCCCGCCCGCACTGCCACCGAGTTCGCGCAGCTCCTGGCAGACTGGGAACGCGAGCTGGGCCCCAACCACCATCGCACGCTACGCACGCGAAGCGAACTGGCCATCACCACCAGCCTCTCCGACGGCGATCCAGCCGCCGCGGTCACCGCGTTCGAGTTGCTTTTGGACATCCGGCTGCACGCACTCGGCCCCGACCACCCCGACACACTGGAAACCCGCCTCTTCCTCATCATCTGTCGTCTACGGGCCGGATCGGCAGCCAACGTGGTCACCGACCTGGAGGCGGTTCTCGACGACATCCTGCAGGCCTTCGGCCCACACCACCCCCACGCGCATCAGGCATGCAGTCTGCTCGCCCACCTGCGCAACGACTCGGCATCGACCAGCCCGGACGAGCTGCTCACCGCCAGCCTGCGCGTCCTTGGCCCGGACCACCCCGAGATCTGGCAGGTCCGCGCGGAATCCGTCCTAGCCCGCATCGAGGCCGGCGACGCGGCCGGTGTCGTCACTGCGCTGGAGGGACTGGTGAACGACCTCACCCGTCTCCACGGACCGGACCACCCCAACTCCCTCAGGACCCGAGCCAAGCTGGCCCAGTCACGCGTGAACGCCGACGATCCCGTCGGCGCCCTCACCGACTACGAGGCACTGCTGGCCGACTACCTTCGCCTGCACGGCCGCGACCACGCAGACGTCCTCGCCACACTCGCTAACATCGCCGCGATCCGTGACGCGGCCGGCGACCACATCAACGCCGCCGCGGCGTACGAGGAACTGCTCGCCGCCTGTCTAAGGATCCTCAGCCCCGACCATCCCGACACGCTGGGCACCCGCAACAACATCGCCCGGATGCGGGGTGATGCCGGCGACGCCGCAGGCGCCGCCACCGCATTCGAGGAGCTACACGCCGACAGCGTGCGCATTCTCGACCCCGACCATCCGCTCCTGGCCGTGATTCGGGAAAATCTCGCGTACTTCCGCAGCCTGGCCGACGATCCGGCCGACGAACCCAGCCGGTCTACACCTCGCGGCGAAGTCCCCGACTGATAGACGGTTGGCGCCGGAGGTTCTGGACGACCAGTTGATCAGTCAGCTGGTGGACCGGGCCAAGGCTGACGGGATCAAGCTGACGGGCCAGGGTGGTCTGCTGCAGCAGTTGACGAAGCGGATCCTCGAGTCGGCCCTGGAAGGCGAGATCACCGACCACCTCGGGCGCGAGAAGCATGAGAAGGCCGGCTCGGGCAACACCCGCAACGGGACCCGCTCGAAGACGGTGGTGACCGAGGTCGGCCCGGTCGTTCTCGAGGTCCCACGGGATCGCGAGGGCTCGTTCGAGCCGCATATCGTCAAGAAGCGGCAGCGCCGGCTGACCGGCGTCGACGAGATGGTGCTCTCGCCGTCGGCCCGCGGCCTGACCCACGGGGAGATCTCCGCCCACCTCGCGGAGGTCTACGGCGCAGAGGTCTCCAAGACGACCATCTCCACGATCACGGACAAGGTGGTCGACGGCATGAACGAATGGCAGAACCGGCCCCTGGACTCGGTCTATCCGCTTTTGTTCATTGACTGTGTCCACGTGAAACTGCGGGACGGGAAGGTCGCGAACAGGCCGGTCTACGTGGTCCTGGCGGTCACCGTCGAGGGCACTCGCGAGATCTTGGGCTTGTGGGCCGGCGACGGGGGCGAGGGTGCCAAGTACTGGCTCCAGGTCTTCACCGAGATCAAGAACCGCGGCACGGAAGACGTCTGCATGGTCGTCTGCGACGGCTTGAAGGGGCTGCCCGACGCGATCGGGGCGGTCTGGCCACAGGCGATCACGCAGACGTGTGTCGTTCACCTGCTGAGGGCGTCGTTCCGTTATGCGGCCCGGCAGGACTGGGACAAGATCGCGAAGGCGCTCAAACCCGTCTACACCGCCCCGGCCGAGGATGCCGCCATGGAACGGTTCCTGGAATTTCAGGAGGAATGGGGCCAGAAATATCCCGCGATCGTAAGGTTGTGGGAGAACGCGTGGGCCGAGTTCGTGCCGTTCCTGCAGGTCGACACCGAGATACGGCGGATCGTCTGCACGACGAACGCCATTGAGTCTGTGAACGCACGGATCCGCAAGGCCGTCCGGGCCCGCGGGCACTTCCCGAACGAGCAGGCCGCCATCAAGTGCGTCTACATGGCCATCATGAGCCTCGACCCCACCGGCCAGGGACGCAAACGCTGGACCCAGCGCTGGAAGGCCGCTCTGAACGCCTTCGACATCACCTTCGACGGTCGGCTCTCAGCCGCCCGCCGCTGAACCCCCAACAACCCCAAAACCACCATTAACTTGGCTCTGTCTCAGATTCGGTGGTAACGGGTGGTGTTATCCGAGGAGGATGCGGTGCCGGAGCAGGGTGAAGCCTGCTCGTCCGTGCATCTGGCGGGCCATCCGCTTGGTCTTGGTGTTGATCCCCTCGGTCGGGCCGTTGCTGTACGGAAGTGTGACCGCGGCGATCACAGCGTTGCGGTCTCGCTCGAGGCCGCGGGTGAAGGCGTGCAGATGCGGCAGGTCGGCAGTAAGGACCTGGGTGATCCAGAGATCGAGCGCGTCGGCGTTCTCTGGCTGAGGCTTCAGGAGCGGGGCGAAGGTCCGGACGGCGGTGGCCAGGTGGGTCATCTCGGGGCAGGCAGCGGTGAGGCGGGCCAGGAGATCGCGATGTCCGGCCTTGAGGTTCTCGGGCCTGGTCAGGAGCATCCGGGCCAGCCTGCGTGGGGAGATGTGGCTGCGGTCGGCGTCCGCGCGGCCTTGGTTGATGTACTTGTGCAGGAGGTTGAGGCAGCCTGTGAAGCCGAGGGCCTTGATCTCTTCGAAGAGGTGCTGGACGGGGACGGCGGGGTCTTCAGCCCGGCGTTTGCGCAGGTGCTCGCGGTGGGGATCGACGAGGCTGGACCGGTATTTTGGGACGCGGAGCATCCGCTCGGGCCGGTCGGCTCGGGCATAGCGTTTGACGGTATTCAGGGCCAGTTGCAGGCGGCGGCCGCATTCGAGGAGGCCCACGCCCTGGTTGAGCAGGTCGTGGACCTGATGCCAGCGTTCCAGTGTGGTCTGTGCGCGCGGCCCGTCATACAAAGGTGCGTCGAGCACGGTGGCCCAGCAGTTGCTGTGTGCCTTCACCTCGTCCAGGGCGGCTGCGCACAGGTTGTGCCACACATGCCAGCGGTCACCGACATGCACGGCGCCCGGCAGGGCCCGGCGGATGGCTTCCGCGTAAGTCGTCGATCCACCACGACACACGACCTCGACCCCCGGATGGGCACGCAGCCACGCTTCCAGAGTGCCGGCCGAGCGGTCGGGCAGGACATCGATCCGTTCATGGGTCTCCGCGTCGATCACCACGGTGGCATAGCGGTGCCGTCGGCGCAGAGCGAAATCGTCCACCCCGATCACTCGCGGCACCCGCCCGGCCTGCAGAGGGATGCCCAACAGGACACGAAGGGCCGTGTGACGGGACAGACCCATGGCGAGTACCGCCAGCAAACGGACTCCCGCCCGGCCCGCTAACTCCTTCACCACCGCCTTGACCTGCCTGGTCAGACGTGCAGTGCGCCGCTGATAGCGCTCCAACACCCCTGGCACCTGCTCACGGAAGGTCTGGAGGCACCCACGCGTGGGACACACCAGGCGTCGCACTCGTACTTGGAGCACCACCCGCCGGCCATCGACCGGTACGTCGGCCACCTTCCGCCAGTGATAACCGTGCACCTGTCCCGACGGCACCCCGCACACCAGGCAGGGCGCGGGGTCCTTCGGAGCCCGCGCCCTCACCACGACCCGCCCGCCCTCATCGACCACATCCTCAATGACCAGCGGGGATATCCCCGAAAACACCATCTGCACAAGCTCGTTGACATCCATCACACCGACAACAACGACCTCCGCCACCCAGCGTCACCACCGAATGTGAGACAGAGCCGTTAACTTTACGGACCCGATGAGGCTGCAGGCGAGGGAGATAGACGCGTCGTGGAGATCGGTGCGGCGTTCCCATCGGTCGTCGAGTCGTTTGAACTGGTGGAGCAGGGCGAAGGTCTGCTCCACCACGTAGCGGAGCTTGCCCATGCCCTTGATGTTCGGGGCACCCCTGCGGGAGATGACGGGTAGAATCCGGCGTTTACGCAGCTCATCGAGGTTGGGGTTGGAGTCGTAGCCCTTGTCCCCGAGCAAAGCCTCGGGACGTCGGCGGGGCCGGCCGGGACGACCTGCCACCGGTGGGATGCCGTCGACCAGGGCGAGGGTCTGGGTGACGTCGTTGACGTTCGCCGCAGTCGTGATGACTTTGAGCGGGGTGCCGCGTCCGTCGCAGATCAGGTGATGTTTGCTACCCGTCTTCCGCCGGTCGACCGGCGACGGACCGGTGTCGGCACCCCCCTTTTTTCGCCCGGATGTGGGAGCCGTCCATACAGGCCCGAGACCAGTCGAGGCGGCCGGCCGCGTTCAGCTCGGCCAGCAGGATCCGGTGTAACTGGTCGAAGACCCCGGCCTGCTGCCACCGCTCCAGGCGCCGCC
This sequence comes from Streptomyces sp. NBC_01296, assembly GCF_035984415.1. NCBI lineage: Bacteria > Bacillati > Actinomycetota > Actinomycetes > Kitasatosporales > Streptomycetaceae > Streptomyces > Streptomyces sp. NBC_01296. Next base: position 210,485 of record NZ_CP130720.1, read on the forward strand.
AGCAGGTCTGCCCTGATCCGAACCCCAGCTCAGGCGGCAGAAGTTGCCACGCGATGTCGCGCCTTGACCCAAGGCCGGGTAGTTAACGTTTTCGCAGGTCACGCAAGGGGTGTTGGGGTCCATACTGTGGCGGCGTAGAGGCCGGGGCCGAGTTTGTGGATGAGGCCGGTCTCGGCCCATCTGGAGAGCTGTCGATACATCGTTTCCATGGTGATGTCGCCGAAGTGGGAGGCGATGTCGCGGGGGCGCCAGAGGCGGGTGGGTTCCTTTTCAAGCAGGGTCAGGATTCGGTGCCGGCGGCGGTCGGTGGGGGTGGTTTGCCGGTCGTCGCGGGAGGCGGTGGGGAGCTGAGGGCGGGATTCCGGAGGCTCGAGGATGTTGATGTCGAGACCGGTGATGGTGCGGCTGGTGTCGGGCCTGCCGTCGTCGTGGCGGGTGCTGTAGCGGGACATCGGTGACTTGACCTTGCGGGTACTGACCCGCTGGCGTCGGGGCGGGAAGAGACGGGCCAGGATCCGGTGCCCGATCAGTCCGGGGCGATTGGCGTCGGCGGAGTCGGTGATGACAGCGGCGGCCTGGATGACCTGGTCACGGGCGGTCTGGAGGGCGACGGTGAAGCAGCAGCGGTCCGGATCGGTGCCCGGCAGTGACTCCGCGGCCTCGACCATCACGGCCCGCAGGGCCTGGTAGAGGGCGAGAAGGGCCCACATCTCCTGCCCGACCCCGGCCGGGTCTTCCGAGCGCAGGACACGCCCGTTCATGATCGTGTGGCGGAGCGCGTAATACGCCGATTCGTGTTCCCATCGCTGGTGATAGAGGTCCGTGAGCGCGGCCGCCGGGTAGCGGCGGGCATCGGTCAGGGTGGTGACCAGCCGATAGGAGCCAGCGAAGACGGTGCCGTCCGCGCAGGTCACCGTGATGGTCGCGTCGATGACACGGACTTTCTCGGTGCCGATCACCGACAGGTAGGAGCCGTCGCCAAGACGCGTCAGGACCGGGGTGCGGCGGTTGGCGCGGAGCCGTCCCAGCACCTGGGCGCCGGTCGCGTTCACGGCGGCGAGGAAGCTGTTGCCGTCGAAGCCCGTGTCCCACAGGACCAGCATGTCCGGCCGCAGCAGATGCAGCAGCCGGGAGGCGTAACCAGTCTCGCTGCCGGCCGGCGGCCCGAACACCGCACCGATCAGCGACCTGGTCCCGGTCTCGACCAGCGTCATCAACTCCAGTGTCGGATAGCCGTGGTGAGACGTCCGCCGCAGCCAGAGGCGGTTCCGCTCGGAGTCGGAGACCTTCTGCGAACTGCACCCGTCGAACGACACCGTCCGGAACGGACCGAATCGCATCCCCGGTGTCGCCGGGCGGGCCAGCGGCCCGGCCAGCACCTCGAACAGCGCCTGCACCGGCGCGGAGCCCAGTCGACGCCGCAGATCACGCAGGGCCTTCGGTGTCGGACAGGCCACCTCAATCCCGTCCAGACCCGTCGTCAGCTTGTCCCAGACCAGCCGATAGCCGACCTCGGGGAACAGACACATCGCGAGCAGGAAGTACATCCCGACCCGCGACGGGAGATCACGCAGTCGCCGCTGCACCGACCGCGTCTCCTCCAGGACCTCGTCGACCAGCTCGAACGGCACGACGGCGGTCAGCTCGCCCAGATGCCCCGGTGCAAACCGGCCCGCCGCCACGGTGACCGTACGGGTGATGGTCACCACCGGGGCCGACAGGACATGATGAAAAGGCAACGGAGCTCCTCTGGAACAAGCTGTCTTGGACGACTGCCTGTACCAACGAGCTCCGTTGCTCCACGTCGAGAATCCCTCAACGGGCTTGCGTGACCTGCGAAAACGCTAACTACCCGGCCTTGGGTCAAGGCCCGTCGTTGCAGAGCACGTACAAGATGCCCTGCAGGCACAGCCGGTCAGCTACCGGCCGCGGCCCTGGCGACCTCGTCGGCCAGGGCGGCAGCAGCGGCTCGATCAGCGCCCACAAGTCGTCATCCACGATCCACGGTCGAGTACTCACACCATCCCGAACGGCCGAATCGTCACACCGGTCACGCCCGACCAGGACATCTCACCAAGATCGTGTTACGGACTCTTAGGAGCGGGCATACTGAGGCCATGCGAATTCCGGGGGGAGCGCAGCAACGCCGCAGGATTCTCGGGCTTGTCCTGGTGATATCCGTGGCCGTGGCCGCAGTCACCAGGTTCGAGGCAACAGACTCCGTCAACGTCGTTCTGGCGCTGGTCAGTGCTGTGGCGGGATTGGCCGCGCTGGTACCGGGTCTCTTCGCGAACGCTGACGGGGGTGCCCTGAATGCGGCGACCGATCGGTTGGCAACAACTGTCGGCGACGGCTGGGCCAGGCGGCGGATTAGTCTCATCGGCGATGTGCATCCTGCGGAATTGCCCATTCGGCGTGCAACACATCTTGAGGTCGGCCATGTACGCGTCGAGGCCGGAGGGGATCCGGTCGGCACAACTTCTTCCGGTATCGCAAGGCTCTTTCTGAACACGGTGCCGCGGCGCATGCTGATCGTCGGGGAGCCGGGTTCCGGCAAGACGCTGATAGCTCTTGAGCTGGCCCTGTCGTTGTTGCAGCTGCGGCAGACGCGCTCGGACACCCGGGTGGCAGTACCGTTCCACCTTGCCGGATGGGACGGGGAAGGGTCCCTCGGTGAGTGGCTCGCCGGTCGGCTTTCCAGTGACTATCGGGTACCGGCCGCTCAGGCTCGGGCGATGGTCGGGGAGCGACGCATCGTGCCTGTCCTCGACGGTCTGGACGAGGTGGACGGATCGCATGCGGATCGCATGGCTCCGGGTAGTCGCACGGTGAAGATCGTTCAGCAGCTCAACGGAACGGGTCTGATCGAGTGGGCCGACCTTCCATCCGTCGTCGTGACGTGCCGGGAGTCGGATTACCGGAGAATGCACGAAGCTGGCCTGCGTCTTCGCGACACCCTGGTGATCCGCGTCCATCCGCTGCCGGAAAGCCAGGTCGAGAACTACATCACGCAGCGCTTCGAGTCCGCGGCCCGGCCCAGTCCACTGGTGTCGTCCGCGGAATTCGCCCAGAGCCTGCGAAACCCGCAGTCCCCGTTGGCCGAGGCCCTTCGGAAGCCCTGGTTGCTCGGTCTTGCAATCGCAGGACTGCAGGCGGGAGTCCTGGATGCACGGCGACTGGCGGGCAGCAGTTCCTACGACGTGTTGTCGGGCGAACTCCTCTCGGCGTTTGTCGAGGCGAGTACTCTCCTGCACCCGCGCGGACTTCGGCCGTCGACGCACGTGGCGCGAGCTGCGGGCAACAGCCTCGGCGGAGATGACGAGCAGCAGCGCTTCTACGACCCCGCAGACGTCCTTCGCTGGCTGGGCACATTGGCCGCCCATCTAGAGAGCAACAGCACCGGGGGAAGTGCTCAGCGGGACATTTCGCCTCTTCAGCTCTGGCGTCTGGCACCTGTACGGCGTGTCAAGGCCCTGCACACGGGCGTGAGTGTCGTGGCCGCCGCCGTCGCAACAGCGTTTGCCGCGGAATGGGCGGACGGGTCACTGGGTCTCGCCCTGACTGCCGGAGCGGGGGCCGTCGCGCTCGGATTCGCCGCCTGGGCCGGTTTGCACCCCTCCCCTCGTCCATCGCGTCCGGAGCTCCGGCAACTCGCGCGTCCGCAGGTCGCGGGCCCTCGGGTTTCCGTCGTCCTCGCCACCGCCGGTGGGACCGCTGCGGGCGCGCTCGCCGGCGGCACCGGCCCCGCCATCACTTCGGGGACCGGCGCAGCACTCGCCGCAGTGATCCTGGTCGGTCTCGGACAGGGCGACATCCGCCCTGTCTGGCCGGTCGACGTTCTGCGGAACGACCTCTTCTTCGGCACGCTCCTGGGAGCCAGCCTCGCCATCGCAGGCGGACTGCCTGGAGGGCTCACCGGAGGGCTCGCGGCGCACCTGCACCTGACCCAGCGCCTCACGCAGGCCGGCAGCATCGCGCTGGCCCTCGCGGTTGGCCTGCTCGCAGGAGTGGGACTCGGCTCCAGGGCCTGGAGTCGGTACGCCGCTGCGGTTCTGCTCGCCGCCCCCGGCGGACACGTTCCTTGGCGCCTGCGCCACTTCCTGGAATGGGCCTACCTGGCCGGGCTTCTGCGGGTGTCCGGCAGGTCCTACCAGTTCCGCCACGAGGAACTCCGAATCCAACTCACCCCGACAGTGGCGCCTCCGAGCGTGGCGCCCTGAATGGTCACCCGCGCAGTTCCATGCCTCCGGCCCGGACCCGAAAGCAGCTGGAGTTGTCGATGACGCCGTGTATAGAAAGAATTCGGATTCCGGTGCTGGCCCTGGTTGCGGCCTTTTTTATCGCGTTGAGCGGCTGTACGGCGGGATCGGGCGACCAATCCACGCAGGGGCCGCCGATCGGGCAGCCGAAACGAGTGTCCGGGTGTCCGGCAAGCGGATTGGACGTCGCCGGTACCAGTCTCCCGGCGCCCCCGCCGGCGAAACCGCTCTATGTAGCTCTGGGGGATTCCTATTCCTCGGGCGAAGGAGCCCCTTTCGAGACCGCATGTGGTCCGGAGTTTCTGCGCGGGACCATGAACGAGGGCCAGGCCGGATCGACCGTGTGCCACCGCTCGGCCGGCGCTTGGCCGGTGAAGGTGTGGCAGGAATTGGGCAGTGATTACGGGCTTGACTTTCACGCGTGCAGTGGTGCGACCATAAACGACTTCTACGGACCCAACCACGCTCATCCACGGGAGGAGCCCCAGCCCCAGAGCCATTGGCTCGCACTCTCGCCGACCGCGCCGAATGCCGATGTCAAACTCGTCACCCTCACCTTCGGCGGGAACGACGTGGACTTCTCCGAGACGATGGACTACTGCGCCAACCTCCTCTCCAATCAATCCGGGAGCTGTCTGGCCGGCCAGGCGATAGCCAATGAAAAGATAGTCTCACTTGGCGGAGAGCCCGGCAGCTGGCCGGGCCACCGCACCCTGGCCGAATTCTATTCGGATCTTCGGACTGCCGCACCCGCCGCACGCGTTCTGGTTGTGGGATACCCCCGCCTCTTTCCCGCCTCGCCTCCGCGAACCGGCTGCGGCGGTGACGCCGGCCGCAATTTCTCCGAAATAGATATGATCGGACTCAATCAGACTGCCGATGCGGCAAACCGTGCCATCAAGACTGCGGCACGTGCTGCGGGATTCGAGTACGTGGACGTCGGTGACGTCATGGCCGGCCATGACGTCTGCGCATCCGACAACTGGATCAACCGCGCGCTGACACATGCGGTGCAGCAGAGTTTCCACCCGAATTCGGCAGGCCAGCGAGCGATTGCAGCCCGGGTCCTCGCCTGCGTCAGGACCAAGGCCTGTGGTGCCTCCCCTGCCGACTTCCAGGTCTTTGGCCGCAGCAGGGGTTCAGTTCAGGTGGATGGTACGACCGACAGCGTGACCGTCACCCCGCCCCTCGGGGCCGATCGTTACAGTGCCCTCTGGGGGTTGTACTTCGCGGGTCAGGGCTGTGCTACGACGGTCGAATTCGACGTAGTCGCCCCAACATCCCCTCCGAACAGTAACTTCGGTTTCGCAGTGGCACCGAGAAGCGGGCTCGCGCAGGACCAGCCGGTCGGAGCATCCGTCCAGTACGAGCAGGAGGCGCCCCCCGACTTCCCAGTACTGGGAACCTTCGTTAGGCCGGCTCTTCTGCCCGGGGGCGCCTGGACCGTCGACGTGTCACCGAAACCGGCGCCTCTGATAGCGGGGCGAACCCGCCACGTCAGTGTCTCCGGAGTGAATCGATCGCTGACCATCAAGCTGGATGGAGAGCTCGCGGCCAGCTACAGCCAGAGCGGCGAATGCGGAGGTGTCTCCATCCGTGTGTGGGGATCGCCCTTCACCTTCGAAAATCTCAGTATCAGGAGCTCCTAAGTGGGCATTAAAAGAGAGTTTGTGTCAGTAAGTCGGACTCGGGTGGGTCAGATTTGAGGTGTTTGCTCCGTACGCACCCCCTCGCATCCGTAGACCTCTCGACACGGCCGCCCGTTTGCTCCGTTCCTCGTGCATGAAGTCCGTCTGGTTCGAAGATGAGGCGGAAACGCCGGGCAACAGCGGAACGGAACCTTCCGGCACAGCCGTGCTCACGCTACGGCGTGAGCCAGCGCAAGCCCTACCCCAGCGACCTGTCCGACGCCCGATGGGCCCTCATCGAGCCGACACTGGCAGCCTGGCGCAAAGCCCGGCTCGACCGCAGGCCCACCGGCCAGCCACCCAAGGTCGACTTACGTGACGTGTTCAACGCAATTCTCTACGTCAACCGCACAGGAATCCCCTGGAAATACCTTCCGCACGATTTCCCGGGCCACGGCACGGTCTATTTCTACTACGCGGCCTGGCGCGACGAGGGAATCTTCGTTCAGCTCAACTACGACCTCACCGGCCTGGCTCGCGTCAAGGAGGGCCGCACACCCGAGCCGACCGCCTCAGTGATCGACACCCAGAGCGTCAAGACCTCCACCAACGTGCCCCTGACCAGCCAGGGAACCGATGCCGCCAAGAAGATCGTCGGACGGAAGCGAGGCATCCTCACCGACACGATCGGCCTCATCCTCGCCGTGACCGTCGCCGGCGCCGGCCTCTCCGAGAACGCCATGGGAATGCGCCTTCTCGACCAGGCCAAGGAAACCTACCCGACCATCTCCAAGAGCTGGGTCGACACCGGCTTCAAGAACGCCGTCGTCGAGCACGGCGCCCAGCTCGGAATCGACGTCGAAGTAGTCAACAGAAAACCCGGAGTTCGCGGATTTCACGTCGTGAAACGACGCTGGGTAGTGGAGCGGAGTATCGGCTGGATCATGATGCACCGGCGTCTCGCCCGCGACTACGAGACCCTCACCACCAGCTCCGAAGCCATGATCCACATCGCCTCCATCGACAACCTCAGCAAGCGCATAACGGACGAGACCACACCAACCTGGCGAGGAACCTACTAGGAGATAAAGGGCAATCCGCCTAGATCAAACGCCCTCTGAGGTGCCTCGCCAAAGACGTTCCACCGTCTGTCTGACACGGCCGCCGCCCGCCGCCTTCTGTCACCCACTCAGGGGAACGATTCCGTGTGGGTGACAGGCAGCTCCCTCGTGCGGGTGACACGTTGTCAGCGCCCGTTCGTAGCGTCCGGCCGTGACGATTCCACCGCCTTCGGGCGGTGCCTCCTCAAGGCGGTGACCTTCGGATGAGCCTCACCACCGGACTGCACAGTCCCCGTACTCCGCTGCGCCGGTTCCTGGACCGCGAACTGTCAGCCGGCCCACGGCCGCTGCGCGACTCCTTCCGCGCCCAGCACCAAACCGCCCACCTTCTGCTGCCCGGGCCCGGCGTCGGCACCGAGGCCGGCAACGTCGGCACCGCAATCGACCAGCGACTACGCCTCGCCTTCACGACGGCCGCACCCGTGGACCTGGCCACGGAGGCCGGGATCGACCTCACCGGCGGCATCGGCCGGGGAGCGGGGCTCCGGATGCGCGGTCGGCAACGAGCTCGCCGCGCGCCTGGCCGAGACCGTGCACCGCCTCGACCTCGACAACCGCGCGTTGTCGATGGACCGAGCCCACGACGAGGAGGAGGACCTGGCCCGCATGCTGCTCGCCGGCGCCTGGTACCAGGTGATGGCCCGCAACCCGTACGGATTCACCTACACCCAGCTGTACCTCACCGCGCTCGAGGACCCCGGCGGCTTCACCCTCGACCGGCTCTTGCAGCTCCCCAACCAGGACATGGTCGACGACGTCGTCCACCAGCTGTACCTGGCCACCACCGGTCCCCTGGAGGCGCTGCGCGCCCGCACCCGGCCCCAGGACTGCACCGGCGGGCCCACCTTCCCGGGCGTCAACATCACCGCCGACGCCGACCTCGTGGTCGACGGCCTGCTGCTCGACTTCAAGAGCACCAAGCACCCCTTCGCCCGGGGACTGTCCAAGCAGACCGCGAACCAGCTGATCGGCTACCTGCTCCTCGACACCGCCGACCGCTACCGGATCGACACCCTGGGCCTCTACCTCACCCGCTCCGGCGTCCTCGCCTGCTGGCCCGTAGAGGAGTACCTCAGCCTCCTGGGCACCTGCCGCCGCGACCTGCCCACCCTGCGCACCGTCGTCGCCGAACTCCTCGCCGGCTGCCAGGCCGACGCCATCCCGCAAGGACAGGAGGAAGAGGGCCAGGCCCGCGAGCTCCTTGAGCGCCTGGCCCCCGTCATCGAAGCCGGCCACTGCCCGGTCTGCGCCCAGCCGCTGCCCGCCTCCGCCCGTCGCCCTCGCATGTACTGCTCCCGCTGGTGCACCGGGCGGGCCTCCACCCTCCGCAAGCGGCAGAACCTAGCGCCAGGACGCCCTGCGGCCACGGTCCCCCGCCTCAACCAGCGATGCGGATCCAAGACCACCCTCGCCGCCCTCCACCGACCCTGAACAGGACGACAGCAGAGTCCCGCGACACCCGCTTCACCGCATCAAGAACGGTGCACTTTCATCCGTACGCGCTGGTGCACGTTCACTTGCACGCCGACGACACTTCGGTGGTGTTTCTGCGGCGAATCTTGGTCCAGGCGCGGTCGCGGGCTCCAGGCCGGTAGCGCTGGTTGAGGGCTTTGACGACCAGGCCGTCGACGCCGGGGTTACTGCTTGGTGTTGGGCTGAGGCGCAGATCAGGGCGGTGTTCTGCCGTTCCCGCTCACTGTCATGGAGTGAGTAACGGCCGCCCGCGCCGAAGAGTGTGAGCGCTCACACCAATGCCGTCAACAACTCTGACAGGTAAGAGGTTCTGATGGCGCTTCAGTAACGGACAGATTGCGGCACGGTACTTGACGACCTCTCATGCCCCATGGTCTTCTCCGTGAACACACCAGATGTTCGACTTTCAAATTGTTAGCGCTAACAATGCGTCGGAGATCCGGTGTCCCCACCCCGCAGGGGTCACGTCTTGCCGCCGCCTCGGACGTGCCGGTCCGCACGCACGCACCGAGAAGGACCGACCCCTGCCCAAGTCGCCCGTAGGAGGGTGCAGATGAACGCTCTCGGTACAGCTCCGCAAACCTCGACACGGCGAGGATGGCGGCCGCGGATGGCCGCCCTGCTCTCGATGGTCTTCGTGGCCGGCTTCCTGGCGATGGTGAACCCGTCGTCCGCCTCGGCTGCCTCGGTCGACACCGGCAAGTGGTACGTGCTGGTGAACCGCAACAGCGGCAAGGCGCTGGACGACTACAACTTCGCCACCGCCGACGGCTCGCCAGTCGTCCAGTGGACCCGCTCCAGCAACGAAGTCCAGCAGTGGCGCTTCCTGGACTCCGGCAGCGGCTACTACCGCCTGCAGAACCGTAACTCCGGCAAGGTCCTGGACGACTACAACTGGTCCTCGGCCGACGGCACCGACGTCGTCCAGTGGAGCGACCTCAACGCGACCAACCAGCAGTTCCGCCTCGCCGACTCCGCCGGCGGCTACGTCCGCCTCCTGAACCGCCACAGCAGCAAGGCCCTCGAGGTCCAGAGCGCCTCCACCGCCGACGGCGGCAAGATCGTCCAGTACGCCGACTGGGGCGGCGGCAACCAGCAGTGGCAGCTCGTCCCCGTCGCCGACGTCGGCACCGGCACCGGCACGTGCGCTCTTCCGTCGACCTACCGCTGGACATCGACGGGCCCGCTGGCGGAGCCGGCGAACGGGCAGGTCGCGTTGAAGGACTTCAGCACCACCACGTACAACGGCAAGCACCTGGTCTACGGGACGACCTCCAACGGAACGTCGTGGGGCTCGACGGGGTTCAGTCCCTTCACGAACTGGTCGGACATGGCGACGGCCACCCAGACGGGGATGAACGATCCCGCGGTGGCGCCCGAAGTGTTCTACTTCGCGCCCAAGAACGTCTGGGTGATGGTGTCCCAGTGGAGTCAGTGGCCGCTTTATTACCGCACGTCCAGCGACCCCACCAACCCCAACGGCTGGTCCGCCTCGCAGCCGCTGTTCACCGGCAGCCTCCCCGTCGACCCCCAGGGCCAGAAGGACGCCCCGATCGACCCGACCATGATCGCCGATGGCCAGAACATGTACCTGTTCTTCGCCGCCGACAACGGCAAGATCTACCGGGCCAGCATGCCGATCGGGAACTTCCCCAGCAGCTTCGGCTCCTCGTACACGACGGTCATGAGCGACACAACGGACCTTCTGTTCGAGGCGCCGGAGGTCTACAAGGTCCAGGGCCAGAACCAGTACCTCATGATCGTTGAGGCGCAGGGTACGAACCGCTACTTCCGCTCGTTCACCGCCTCCAGCCTGGACGGTCCGTGGGCCGTCCAGGCCGGCAGCGAGAGCAGCCCCTTCGCGGGCCAGGCCAACAGCGGTTCCACCTGGGCCAAGGGCGTCAGTCACGGCGACCTGGTCCGCAACAACCCAGACCAGACCAAGACCATCGATCCCTGCAACCTGCAGTTCCTCTACCAGGGCCTCCCCACCAACACACCGGCGGGCACCGACTACCTGAAACTGCCGTACCGGCCGGGCCTGCTCACCCTGCAGCGCTGACCCGCCTGATCCACGGTGATCGCAATGGGGTGCGGTCCGCCGACACGTAGACGAGCTGTCTACGGCGTGGGCAACTTCACCTGCTGACCGATACTCACCGCACCGAGGACCCCAGCCGCGCATCGGCTGGGGTTCCTCATCCTGTGTCCCGTCCGCATTGGGCGGCGGGGCGCGGTCCAGGGTGCCCGAGCGCCACAGGCTGTTCAGGACCACGGCGCTGGCCATCAGTGACAGGACCAGCCCCGCGTCCGTGTACCCGGACCACAGGGCCCATCCGACGCAGCCCGCCTCGCCCTCGACCGCGATCTCCTCCCCGTGAGCCCTCACCTACGCCGCCCCGCAGACCGTGGGTCGTGGCGGGTGGATCAGCTCGTCCAAGCCTTGAGCTGAGCGGCGACCTCCCGCACCGGGAGCCCGTCCCGTGCCGCGCGGGTCAGGGGGAGCACGGTGTCCAGGCCGGGGCTCACAGGTAAACCGCACGCCGCCAGGTAGGCCGCGGTCACCGTGGCTGCGAACAGCAGGTTCCTCACCTCCAGGCTGGGGTTTCTGGCCAGCTCGCACAGCAGAGCCGCCGCCTTGTGGTGAGGCTCGGGGTAGACCTCGTGGTCGAGGACCTCCGCACGATGACGTGCTTCTGCCGCGACCGGCACCCCGTAGTCGACGACCTCGGGATCCCCTGGTATCTGCTGGGCCACTGCCAAGATCCAGGCGAGGTCGATCCGGAGGTTCACGCGGCGTCCCTCGGCGCGGTCTCTGCCTGTCCTGCCGGCAGGCCGGGGTACCGGTCCTCACCGAATTCCGCCTCGAACCGGTCGGCGTAGCTGGCCAGGAAAGCCGAGGCGCCGGCCATGAAGGCGGCGCGTGACTCCTTCACGTCCTGCTCGATCAGATCGGCCACGTACCCCTGCAGGCTCAAACCGCGGCGCTTGGCCCTTTCCTCCGCGGCCGCCTTGACGCCCTCGTCCAGTCGGATGTTCGTCTGCTTTCCCATACCCACCACCATAGCTAGCCGCTGATACCAACCGCTAGCAAAAGGAGGAACCGGGGGCAGCGCCCTTTCGCGCAGCCGAACGACTCCCGCAGCTCGAAACTGGAACTGCTGCTAGTCCGGGCCTAGAGGAGGGCAACAGCACCCCGACGGCCAGGCTGCTTGCGACCCAGGCGCCGATTCCGGCCGCGATGATGCCCCCGACAGGTCCTTGGGCTCGTGGGCAACGAGCGCACAGCACAGGGACCCGCTGAGTAGACCGGCGGTGGAAGCGAACTCGGCCTCTTACCCGCCGCGGTGCAGCACCTGCTCGACCAGGGCCCGCACGCCGGCCGCGGCCGTCACGAGCAACGGCCCGGTCACCATGCCCACGAGGACCGCGGCCCACCACCGCATCGCGCTCACCCCCACAGCAAGACCATGGTCACCGAGGCGATCATCAGCGCCACGAACACCCCGACCACGCTCTGCCCGCTGTCCACGCCGTGGGTGTCGTCGTGGCGTGCCTCCAGCCGGGAGCTGGCCGCGACGCAGCCGCTGGCCAGGACACCCAGCAGAGCGCCTGCCGTGTCCGGGAAGGCGGTGAAGGCCGCCAGCTGTCCGCCGACCAGGGCGGCCGTCCCGGCCCCGGCCCGCCAGGCCGTCGGCCGCGATCCCCGGTCGGCCTGGCGCCGAGGTACGCCTTCGGTCGGCGTGACCACTCTCGAAGCGAGACCCGTCCGGGGCCGCGTGCCGGCGCCCGCCGTGATGGCGACGGTCGCCTCGGCGACCCGCAAGGAAGCCGCAAGGGCCTGGAGTCGCCGGGCAACGGCTGCCGCGCTCGCGGGCCGCTGCTGCGGATCCTTGCTCAGCAGCTCCGCCGCCAGCCGCTCGAGCTCGACGGGTACCTCAGGCCGCAAGGAGCGGACCGCGCGGGCACCCGGTGAAGGTGCTGGGTGAGCACCGGCCATCCGCCGCCCGCGAAGGGCGGCGCGCCGGTCAGCAGCTCGGACCGCAGGCAGCCCAGCGAGTACAGGTCGCTGCGGGAGTCGATCTCCGCGTCGCCGCGGGCCTGCCCCGAAAACATGTACGACGGCGTACCGATGCGATCCCAGGGGGATTCCGAGGTAGAGGGCGGCGGAGCGGCGGGAACGGCCGGTGGCCATCTGGACGAGGCGGATCGCCGCGTCCCGCCGCAGTTGCCGTCTCGGCGCGTTGAGTTCATCGAGCGGGGGTGCCAGTGCTCGGGCAAAACAGCGGGGATGGCGCGGGAGTCGAGTCGGCCCCGGTGGGTGGCGGGCTGGGGGAAGAGGGCGGGCTGCCCAACGGCTTTGTGGACATTGACATGCACATCGTCCGCCGCGACCCCCACGAACACGGGATTCGCCGTCCTGCCGCGCCGTTGACGGCCCCCTTCTGCTCCGTCGCGCGGCGCAGCTGCTCCTGGTACTCCGCCTGCTGCGCCTTCATCTGCTCCGCTCGGCGGGCGGGGGCGGCGTCGCGGCGGGGATTGCCGATCGCGTCGCGCAGCGCATGCGCGTGGGCACGGCCGAAGCGGAGGAAGACCGGTCCGTTAGGGCCGTGGTCACGTGGGTTGCGGCGGTTATCGGGGACGGCCAGTTCCTCGGACGGGAAGCATGCTCACTCACCGCATCCGAAGGCAGTGACCTTCTGAGCCTTGGTAGAGCCCACGCCCTCGGCACCGCCTATCTCGTGACTTTGATGCCCGCACTGGGCCGTCAGAGGCCTCCCACGACCTTGTGCGGCTTGATCCTCACGATCACGCGGTCGGCATCGTTGACCGACGCCGGGTTGAATTCCGCGTACCTCTTGCCGGTGTACTTGAGCGACAACTCGTCGATCAGCTCGCGGCCGGGGTCGGCGGTCACTTCCGCGATGCCGCGGATCTCGGCGTATGTATACGGCGCGTCGGCGGGCTGCACTACGACGCTGACCCGGGGGTCGCGGGTGAGGTTCTTGTACTTCTGACGGTCGATAGTCGTGGAGAACAGCACAGCATCACCGTCCCGCTTCACCCACACGGGGGACACCTGTGGGCTGCCGTCTGGCTGGATGGTGGCAACGGTGATGAAGACGGGCGAGTCCAGGAGCGTCTTCAGCCTGTCGGACAGTTCGGCGGGCATGGTGCTCTCTCCCTGAGTCAGGATGACCCCTGCACGGGCCGGGGCCGTACGCTTACCCGATACTGCGCCAACGCACCACTCACCACGGGCATTCGCCCACCGCGCGTCGCCCTCCTCGCGGTGCTGGTGACCGCGGCCAGCGTGCAGGACTCCGTCGCCGGCACTGCGCTACTCGACCAGGTCGCCGCCGGCCACCCCGGCATCCGCAAGGTGTGGGTCGACGGCGGTTACCGCCAGCACCTCGTCGAGCATGCTGCGGCCCTCGGCATCGACATGGAGATCACCGCCCGCAAGCCCGGGACCAGGGGGTTCACTCCCATCCCGAAGCGCTGGGCGGTCGAGCGGACCTACGGCTGGCTCATGCTCCACCGCCGCCTGGCCCGCGACTACGAGACCCTCCCCACCCGCTCCGAAGCCGTGATCCACATCGCCATGACCGACCTCATGGCCCGCCGCCTAACCGGCGAGAACACCATCTCCTGGCGCGACCCGACACACCAGACCAAACAGAAGATCCCGGGATAAAACAGAGGGATAAAACGACCTCTGAGTACCGCGTAGCGGGGCAGGGTGGGGATCACCCGCCACCGTCCGGCTGGGCGGGCACCCGGACATCGGCCTCAGCCGCAGCGGGCGGGTGGGGCGGCCCGCACCGCCCTCCGCGAACTCCGCCACGCTCGTGGGTAACCCGGACGGCCCGGGCGCCGTTGAACCGGGCGTGACCACGACGATGCGGCTCACGCCCGTCATCGGCGTGCAGCGAAGTAGCGGTGAAACGGTTCCTCGACCCGACCTGGAGCCGCTCTTCGCCGAGCTCGCCGCCCGGTGTGCCAGCGCCTCCACCTGGACAGTGGTCGTAGCCAGCCCGGCTCCCGCCTCGGATACCGTGTTCCTCTACGGGGTGCCATAACGGATGTGACGCCCCCCACCGGAGGTAGTCAGCGTATGAGTTCAAAGCGCAGCAAGAATCCAGCCCTGCCCGTACTTGACGACGCATTCCGACTCGCGTCGGTCAAGGACGCCGAAGAGTCCACCCGTGACTTGGCCGCGCGGCTGGCCACCACCGAGCTGCGCCGCGTTTCCCACCCGGGCCGGGTCACCTGGGAGCCCACCGATCAGGCCGAGCCCGTACCGGTCCCGCCGACTGTGGTCGACGGTGACGGGGACCTGTGGCTGCGGGACCGGGGCACTGGCACCTGGACCATGCCCGAGTTCAACCCGAAGGAGTTCCCGGCCCGCTGTGGCGAGGTTCTGACGTGGAACCAGCTTGCCCGCGAGTTCGGCCCGCTGACCGCACTGGCCGACGACCGCCGCATCGGCGGCGGCCGGCGCTGACCGCGCAGCCTTCTGGGATGACCGCGCCCCTGAAGCGCCCGTTACGGGTAGCTGGGAGCTCCAGCTCACCGCCGAGCTCGACGATGGCGGCGAGCAGGTGAGCGTGGTGGTGGCGTGCGACGGAGCCCCCGCCACTGCTGGAGGACAAAGTGGCGGGCCCCCGGCGGTTGACCGCCGGGGGCCCGCCACCGTTCAAGATCAATCCTTAGCGTTACTGACTTCGGCTTTTCAAGGTGAGGCTGGTGCGTCGAGGGCGAGGCCGGTGCCAGCTATGAAGCCGTCGAGGGTGTGGGGCCGGTATTGAAGGCGTTTGAGCCGGTTGCGGACGAGTGCTTCGAGGCGGTCGAGTGCCATGACGGCGAGGTTGGCGAGGCTGCGTTTGACGTGTGCCCAGACGCCCTCGACCGGGTTCAGGTCGGGTGAGTAGGCGGGCAGCAGGAAGACCGTCAGCCACTCACGCTCTGCCACGAATTCCTGCATCCTGCGGGAAACGTGGGTGTCGAGCCGGTCCCAGACCAGCACGATCGGCGCCCTGACCAGCTGATGGACTCCGTCGAGCAGAGCGATGAAGTCCCGCTCGCCCATACTGCGACGTGTTCCGTTGCCGGCGGGGTGGGTCCGCAGGCGGTGACACAGCCGAGTCCGGGAGCCGGGCCGCATCGCGATCAGGCCGGCCACCGACAGCCGTCCCGAGCGGCGCCCGCTGACCGTCACGACCGGCGTGATGCCGCGCCGGCCCCAGGTCCGTCCCCGGGGCGGCCGTCGGGTGAAGCCGGCTTCGCCCTCGAAGCAGACGTAGCCCCCGCAGGCCGCCCGGGCCCTTTTACCTCCGCCCAGGTCGCCTCCCGCCACGTGCTCACGGCCTGCTCGTCGCGTTCGGCGACCCGCCGCGCGGGCACCTGCGGGGAGAACCCGAGCCGGTGCATCAACCGGGTGGCACCCGAGACGCTGTAGGAAATGTGGAACTTCCTGCCGATCAGCGTGACCACCCTCGACGCGGTCCACACCTGGTCCTCCACCCAGCCGTGCGCGGCCGGCCCCTCCTCCAGATACACGGCCAGCTTCTCCAGACACCGCGAGGACAGACGGCACCGCGACCCGCTCGGACCGCGGGAAGCCAGAGCCTGAACACCGCCGTCCCGCCACAACTGGTGCCACTGATAAGCCGACTTCACGCTCACCCGCAGCCGCCGTGCGACTTCCGACGGCTTGACCTTCTGCTCGAACAGTTCAGCCGCCTGCATCCGTACCGTCTCGCGCCGCTGACGTCCTGTCGGAGTCAGCCCTCCCCCATCCGCATATCTCACACACCACGAATACAGTCACCCACCCACACCCATCAGGAACATCGCAACGATTCACCCCAACGAGCTCAAGTCAGTAGATAGAACTTCTTGTCGCCCAGCCAGAAGGTGCCACTGAGCCGGATCGCCACCTTCCCGCCCTTCTCGATGGTCCCCGAGGCGGGGGTCACCACGACGCCCGGCGCAGCCTTCTGATTCGTGCGTTCCGGCCGCGTTCCGTACTCGGGCCTCAGTTCCGGATAGGCGAATTCGGCGAGGACCGCGTACGCCTTGAAGGATGCCCTCTCCTTCACAGGGGACACGTAGATGCCGCCCCCAGGGTTGAGAGTCCCGCAGGTGAGGAATTCGTCCCCGACCTTCGTCGGCCTGCCGGGCCGCAGGCTACCCGGGATGAAGATGTTGCCCTTCAGGCCCTCCTCGAACGGCTTGATCTGGTCGCCGCTCCCGGGCGGCTGGGAGGGCTTGGCCTTCAGATCCTGCTCGCCCGGCGGCTTGACCGGAAGCGTGCCCGGGCTCTTGTGCGCCGGTAGCGAGGGCGTCGCCGTGGACTCCGTACCACGCCCGTTGCCCTGGGACGGGGAACCACCTGCGGAACCGGCCGAGGATCGAGCCGGAGAACCGCCCGATGAGCCCCCGGAGGGGTCTGCTGAGGACAGTCCATCCTGACATGCCGTCACCGACACCATCAGCATCGTCGCCAGCGCCATGCCGGCCCGTACCCGCACCCCACCTCGTGACATGACACCGAGTGTGAGCCCTGCCGGCTGATCGTCTCAAGGACGGAACAGGCGTAGCCGGAGCGTAAAGACCCTCTTCTCCACGAACGTCATTGACGCTCCGCAGCCTCACAGACCGCAGGTCAGAGGCCAAGTAGCGAGGCGACCACCACGGCGAGAACTGACAGCACCAGCGCCTGGACCTGGCGCGCTCATCGCGCCGTCACAGCCAGCGCCGCCATCTAAACCAGCCGCAGCGCACAGCCCCGTACAGATCGGCCTCCCCTCATCCTCCGGGGGAGGCCGATCTCATGTCGAGATCCAGTGATGTTCCGCAGCGGCCCGTCTCGCGTACGGAGGGGGCCTCTTCAGGCCGGCGCCGCCCCGGCGCCAGCCCCCGGCCCTGACCTCCGACCCTCTCCTCCCTCGATCACCGCCTGCCGGCGCCTGTCCGAAGACGGCCTCGGACAGGCGCCACAGCGCCATCGCCGCCAGCCCCACCAGCAGCACCCGGCCGAACGGCTGCTCGCCGATGGTCCCGCCCGGTGCGTGAGCGCTGCCGCACCGGGGTTCCACGTCGTCTGGACTGCGGCCCGGGCGCCTGGGACAGTGGGGGGACAACCAGCCTGGTCTGGTGGGAGACCCTGTGCCGCCCTGGCGCCCCCGTTCGGTGGCCAGTTGACGGGCACGGGCGGTCTCGCTCGGCTGCTCGCGGCCCTATGCCGCGTGCTCAACGGCCACCTTGCCCGCATCGGCGGGCGACCGTGATGGGCTCGACCCCTGAACGGGGCGAACCATGAACGACGCAATTCTCGTCACCATGAGCCACGATCCGAAGGGCACCGTCATCACGGTGACCGGCGAGCTGGACATGGACACCTGCCCGGCCCTGCGACAAGCCATCACCACCGCAGCGGCCAACCAAGCCCCCCTGCACCTGAACCTTGCCGGCGTGTCCTTCATGGAGGTCATCGCGCTGCGTCTGCTGCTCGACCTCCACCGCGACTTCCAACAGCGCGCAGTACTCCTGGACATCAGCGGATTCCAGCGGCAGCCCACACGGCTGCTCACCCTCACCTCCAGCCGCCACCTCCTCCGCCGCCGCACCCGGCCAGCACAGGCCGCTCCCCACCCGGTCTCCGTGCAACTGCGTTCGCCCTCGAGCCTCGCCGGCGCCCGCGTCGCAGCTGTCGCACCCTACCAATGCTGAACACCCCAGCCTACGCGTGAGAGCCCCGCCCGACGGGCCGCCATCCACCGGGACAAGAGCCGGGCATCCACCACCGCGCCGGACCATGGGGATTGCCCGATACTTCCTTGGAAACGGTCCTGCCGGGGACGGCTGACAGCCGTCACCGGGCGCATGGCTCCTGGTGCAGCCGAAATGCACGGCCTGTCTGCGGGCCGCTGCTGTCAGGTGTGCAGGCAGCTGTTGGGGCCGTCCTGGTCTCCGGCGCTCTCGTCATTGAACCAGTAGTCCCCTGCGGCCAGGTACCGGAAGGAGTGCGTACTCGCAGGTGGCAGCTCGACCGTGACAGCCCGCTTTCCGTCCTTGCGTGACTGCAGGGTGTGGACGCCGGGCTGCCAGTCGTTGAAGTCGCCCACCACGCTGACCGGCCCGGGCGGAATGTCAGCGGGAAGAATGAAGGTGACCTCGGTGCGGTCCTTGCGCAGCAAGCGCTCCAGCATGGGGAATCGGCTCCTGACGGAAGGGCGGATGGAGTACGCCCATCCTGCGCACCGGACCCGCAGCCCGCATTCCGGCGCATCCGCTCCCGGCTACGCATCACCCTCCCGCCACGATCCGTATCCGAAATGGTGCGAAACGTGACGCTTCGTGTCAGCGTGGGCGGCAGGAATCCGTACCCCGCGCAGCAAGGGAGTCGCCGTCATGGGCGGTATGCAGGACAAGCGCCAGGAGCCGGGCAAGGGCCGCGAGGAGCAGCAGCGTCCTCACAGGCCCGGCCAGGACCCGGTCCACCCCGAGCCCGGCGCCCCGTCCCGCGGCAAGAGCCCTGATGAGATCAAGTGCCGCGAGGACGACCCGCTCCGCGAGGAGCGCGACCTGCGCGAAGAGGACTTCTGACAGCACAGCACAGAACCCCACGCAGGCAGAGCCCGGCCAGGCGCCCCGAGGCACCCCGGCCCGGCTCTGTCACGCCTGCAGGCAGACCTTGGCTGTGTCCCGGCGAGAGCGTGAACCCCGCGCACGAAGGACGGGTATAGGCCCGGGGAGCCCGTCGGTCCCAATCCGGCGCGTGCAGGTGGAAAGCGCACCGCGCAGTGTCGTCGTGCGCGTCGGCGGCGAAATGGACATCGACTGGGCACCCCTGCTGTATGAAGCCCTTGAATCGGTGATCACGCGGCCTGACTGCCCGGGCGAGATCGTCGTCGACCTGGCCGAGCTCACCTTCTGCGATCCTCCGGCCTCAACGCCCTCCTCCAGGCCCGCCTGACCGCCGAAGGGCACGGCCGAACCATCCGCCTGCACGCCCCGTCCCCGCAGGTCACCCGCCTCCTGGAAGTCACCGGCACCGACCAGCTGTTCCCGGTCACGGACACCTGACCAGCCGCTCCCCGGCCGGCCTGGCCCTACTGCCTCGCGCCCGATGGCGTCCCGACGACGTGGCGTGAACCCAGGCTGCCCCGGCGACCGGGCGGGTGACCTCTGCCTTACCCACGGCCGTGTACCGCGGAACCCGGCTCGCGTACGCGCCATGATGCACGGATTCATTCCCCGAAATTCTTCGCCGCTGGAGTTTTCTGTGCTCGAACGCAAGCAGGCCAAGGGCCGTACCCAGGTCACCTTCATCCTCCCCGCCGACACCCCGGACGGGCCGGTCAGCGTCGTCGGAGACTTCAACCACTGGAACCCGCCGCCCACCCCCTCGAGCCCCGCGGCGACGGCACCCGCGCCGCCACCGTCACCCTCCCCGCCCACAGCACCCACTCCTTCCGCTACCTCGCCGCCGGCGACTACTGGTTCAACGACGAACACGCCGACCACCACGACGGCACCAACAGCCACATCCACACCTGACCAACGACCCACCGGCACCCGCCCGAACGCCCGCGGGCCAGGCGCAGTCGGCCTTCCGGGGCGCCGGCCTTGATTGCCAGGCCCTGACCACCGAGGTGAGACCCCTGTGAGCAGACCGGTCGGTCTTTCGGAAGGCAGCCTTGCTGCCCTGCAGCATCTGAGGGAGACGCGGGAGATCAACACCGTGATCCTCCGTTACGGGGACGTGCCGGGTGTCCTGGTCCCGGAGGTTGCGGGCAACCTGACCCATGACGAGCTGTTGCAGGCCTTGCCTGCGGACGAGCCGCGGCTGGTCGTCCATGAGCTGTCCTTCGCCAGTGCGGAGGGCACGCGAAGGAACGAGCACCTGCTGATCTTCTGGATGCCGCCGGATGCCAGTGGCCAGGAGGAGGCGTACACGGCCGGGTACACCGCGCTGAAGGAGTTCCCCATCGACGTTCAGGTCCACCTCACCGCCAGGCGGACAGGGCAGCTGGAGTATCAACGGCTCGTCGCCCTGGCCGGCTGAAGGCTTGAACGGCTGCCGGGGCCGGGCGCCCAGCACCACCGCGGCCGCCGCGCGGTGTAACTGCGCGGCGGCCGCCAAGCCTTCACCTCAATCGGAACACGTCCATCCGGTCGGCTCTAGGAGCCGGGTCAGACCTGGCCTCGCCACTGTCCGGTGGCCGAGCCGCGGTCTTCGATGAAGTGCTTGAACCGCTTCAGGTCGCCCTTGACCTGCCGGTCGACGAAGCCGAGCTTGTCGCCGATGTTCTCCGCCATTCCCTCGGGGTCGAAGTCCATCATCAGTGTGACCTGCGTGTGGGTGGGATCGATGGGCTGGAAGGTCACCAGGCCGGACTGCTCGCTCTCGCCTCCGACGGTCACCCACGCCACCTTGGTGTCCGGGATCTGCTCGGTGATCTCCGCGTCGAACTCCCGCTCGACACCGCTGATCTTCGTCACCCAGTGCGTGAGCGTGTCCGTGCGCTGCTCGATCCGCTCCACCCCGTCCATGAACTGTGGGAACGACTCGAACTGTGTCCACTGGTCATACGCCGTACGGACCGGAACCTCGACCTCGATGGACTCCTTGACCTGTGACATGACGCGTCTCCTTTGATCTGGGGTGGTGAAGCGGGAACCGGGCGGTCTCGGGCCTGCCCGACGCCCGCAAGGGGCACCGCATCCGTGCCCGCTCACCGCGCGCCTGCCCCGGCAACCGGGTAGTGACTCACCGAACGAGCCCACTTCCCGGACCCGGCAGACCCCAGCAGTGGCGGCCCGGGCGAAACCCTGAACGGCTGCTACAGGGAGCCCCGACCGAGCAGGCACAGCACGACCCAACGATGGCACAACACCTGTTGCGGTCGCTGCCGTCGAAGGCCATGGCGTTGAGCTGCAAGGAGTCGTGCCCCGCTGCCGGCACGGCGGCGGATTTCCGCACATCACGCCGCCTCACTGCCGGTTGCGGGTCAGGCGAACGGGCCGCCGAACGGGCCGGCGGGGCCGTAGTAGAAGGCCAGCTGCTCGCGGTAGCCCGCGTCGCCGAGGTGCTTTTCCCGGTGGAACTCCGGGGAGCCCTTGATCTGTTCCTTGGTGCGCTCCACGTGGATCGTCCGCGGCTCCGGGTCGATCGAGATCACGGTGCCGGCTGGCAGGAGTACTTCCTTGCCGAAGATCCACACACCTGTATCGACGACCAGGTAGGCGTCACCGACCTCGTCGGAGTGCTTGTCGACCGTACCGATGCTTCCGTCGACCGCCTCGACCTTGTAGCCGGTGAGATCGGTACCGGCCAGGTGGCCCGACGTCGACTTGTAACTCCACACATGCTCGGTCACGTGAAAACAACTCCTCCGGTTTGAATGAAAGGATTGAACGGCGTCTGCCCCGACCTTCCCTCTGTACACGTACGAATTTCCCCTTCAACTGCATTACGGGAAAAGGCGGATGTACTCGCGGGCGTTTCGTGGTTGACCGGCGTCCTACGGTGGCCGTCAGCCCTCACGGCCCGGCAGGAGCTCCTTGGCCTTGGCCACGGCGAAACCCCAGCCCTGGGCCACGGTCGGTTTGCCGGGCACGGCCACTTCCTCCGGGTTGGTGAGCACGTCCAGCAGCACCGGCCCCGGCGTCTCGAAGGCCCGGCGTACGCTCTCGTGGAGCTCGGCCGGGTCGGTGACCCGGATCCCCGTCAGGCCGAGGGCCGTGGCAACCGCGGCGAAATCGGGGTTGTCGAGTTCCGTGCCGAATTCGGGCAGGCCCGCCTGCTCCTGTTCCAGCTTGACCATGCCCAGGCGGCGGTTGTCGAAGACGACGAGTTTCACCGGCAGCCGGTAGGTCTTGATGGTCATGAGGTCGCCGAGCAGCATGCTCAGCCCGCCGTCCCCACAAAACGCCACGATCTGCCGGTCGGGCGCCCACAGCTGGGCACCGAGGGCCTGGGGCATGGCGTTGGCCATCGAGCCGAGGTTGTACGAGCCGATCAGGCGCCGGTCGCCGTGCATGGCGACGAAGCGGGAGAGCCAGACGGTGGCCATGCCGGTGTCGGAGGTGAAGACGGCGTCGGCGTCGGCGTAGGCATCCACCGCCGCGGCCAGCGCCTCCGGGCGGATGGCGTGATCGCGGTTGTCCAGGGCGGCCCGTAGCTTCCCGGTCCAGCGGTGCTCGTGGGCGGGGTCGGCCAGACGTTGCTGTCCCTCCTGCCACTGGAGGAAACGCTCCCGGGCGTCGTCGAGGTGCGTACGGTCCGGGACCGCCTTCAACAGCGGCAGCAGGGCCCGCAGCGTGGCGCCGACGTCACCGGCCAGGCCGACGTCCACGGGGGTGCGGCGCCCCAGGTGGTCCTCGCGGGAGTCGACCTGGATCACCTTGCCGTCCTTCGGGTACCACTCCCGGTAAGGGAAGTCGGTCCCCAGCATGAAGAGCACGTCCCCGCTGTCGAGCGCGTGGGCGGCGGCGGGGTTGCCGATGAGGCCGGTCTGGCCCACGTGGAAGGCGTTGTCGTCCTCGAAGCCCTCCTTCGCCTTCAGCGTGAGCACCATGGGCGCCGCCAGCAGTTCGGCGGTCCGCAGGACCTCGGTACGGGCCTCGCGGGCGCCCTGGCCGACGAGGAGGGTCACCCGGGACGCGGCGTTCAGCAGCTCGGCGGCCCGGGCGAGGGCCGGGTCGTCGGGCCGGGTGACGGCGCGGTCGAGGGCGAACCGCGTGGGCCTGTCGTCGCTCAGCTCCTGATCGCCCAGGTCGCCGGGGACGGTCAGTACGGCCACTCCGCCCTGGGTCACGGCGGCGCGTACGGCCGATTCGAGCAGGCGCGGCATCTGGTCCGGGGAGGTGACGGTGGCCCGGTGGACGGCGACGTCGCGGAAGAGCAGGTCGTTGTCGACCTCCTGGAAGTAGTCGCTACCGATCTCGGCGAGGGGGACCTGGCCGCAGATGGCCAGGACGGGCGTGCGGCTCTTGGCGGCGTCATAGAGGCCGTTGAGCAGGTGCACGGATCCGGGTCCCACCGTGCCCATGCACACCCCGAGGGTCCCGGAGAGCTGGGACTGCGCCGAGGCGGCGAAGGCCGCGGCCTCCTCGTGCCGGCAGCCGACCCAGTTCAGGCCGATGGATGTGCGGATGGCTTCGGTCAGCGGGTTCAAGGCGTCTCCGACGACGCCGAAGACGTGCTGGACGCCGAGTTCTTCGAGTGCGTCGACGATGACGTGGGCGACGGTGCGTGCCACGGGACTGCCCTTCGTTTGCCGGTTCAGCGGCCGGTTCAGCGGGTGAAGTGGGCGAAGCGGTCGGGGTCGGCCGCCTTCCAGTCGGCTGCCCAGCTTTCGGGCGGCGATGCGAGCAGTTCTCCGGGGGCGAGCCAGGCGTGGAGTTCGGCGTACGAGCGGACGGTGTGCGGGTCCACCCGCTGGAGCAGCATGTGGGGGCGCAGCCCGCGCACGTCGTCGACGCCCATGGCCGCCATGATCTGCAGCGCGCTCTTGACGGTCGCCTGCTGGTAGCGCCGTACGCGCTGCGCCTTGTCATCGACGTCCAGGGCCCGGGCGCGCCGCTCGTCCTGGGTGGCGACCCCGACGGGGCAGGTGTTGGTGTGGCAGCGCTGGGCCTGGATGCAGCCGATCGCGAACATCATGGCGCGGGCCGAGTTGGTGTAGTCGGCGCCTTGGACCAGCCGTTTGACGAGGTCGCTGCCGGTGGCGACCTTTCCGGAGGCTCCGATCCGGATGCGGTCGCGCAGCCCGGAGCCGACGAGGGCGTTGTGGACGGTCATCAGGCCGTCGCCGAGCGGCAGGCCGACATGGTCGGCGAATTCCAGGGGCGCCGCGCCCGTGCCGCCCTCCGCCCCATCGACGATGACGAAGTCGGGGGTGACGTCCGCCTCCCGCATGGCCTTGCACACGGCGAGGAACTCGCGGCGCGAGCCGACGCACAGCTTGAACCCCACGGGCTTGCCGCCGGCGAGCTCCCGCATGCGGGCCAGGAAGTGCACCAGCTCGCGCGGGGTGGAGTACACGCGGTGGAACGGCGGCGAGACGACGGTCTCCCCCTGCGGCACCCCGCGCACCTGCGCGATCTCGGCGTTCACCTTGGCACCGGGCAGGACACCGCCGATGCCCGGCTTGGCGCCCTGACTGATCTTCAGCGACACGCACTTGACCTGCGGCTGTGCGGCCATCTCGGCGAACTGCCGCTCATCGAAGCCCCCGTCGTCGGTACGGCACCCGAAGTACCCGGTGCCGATCTCCCACACGAGGTCCCCGCCGGGGCGCAAGTGGTACTCGGACACGCCGCCTTCGCCGGTGTCGTGGGCGAAACCGCCCAGCTGCGCGCCGGTGTTGAGGGCGAGGACGGCGTTGGCGGACAGGGAGCCGAAGCTCATCGCCGAGACGTTGAGCAGGGACATGTCGTACGGCGCGGTGCAGTCGGGTCCGCCGACGCGGACCCGGGGCGGATCGGCTCGTACCGGGTGCGGGGCCATGGACGGGGTGAGGTATTCGCTGCCGGGCCGGTGGAGGTCGAGCTCGGTGCCGAACGGCTCCTCTGCGTCGGTTCCCTTGGCCCGCTCGTAGACGATGCTGCGGGTGTCGCGGTCGAAGGGTCGGCCCTCGACGTTGCGCTCGATGAAGTACTGCTGGATCTCCGGCCTCAGTGCCTCCAGAGCGAACCGGAGGTGACCGAGCAGGGGGTAGTTCCGCAGCACGGAATGCCGGCGTTGCAGCAGGTCGTACGAGGCAACCAGGACGAGCAGCAGCAACGGTACGGCCACGGCCCACCACCAGGGCGAGAGGAGGACGGCGGCGACCGCGGCGAGCGCCGCTGCGGCGCCGGGCAGGATCAGGGTGAGTGTCTTCAGCATGTTCCGCTTGTGTCCCGACGACCGCGTGCCAAGCCTTCCCGGGGGTGCCGGGGCCGCGCCGGCACGTGGGAGGCGTGGTTCACCCCGCCGCCTACGGCCGGGCGCGCGCGGCTCCGGCGGCGTCCGGCGCGGGCGCCTGTCCCGGCACCGGTGCCGACACCGGGTCCAGCACGATGCGCGGCAGGGCATCCGGGTGCTTCTCCGCGAGCCAGGCGACCAGTTGCTCCCGTACCGCGCAGCGCGCCGTCCACAGGTCGTCGGGGTCCTTGGCCGTGACGATGACCCTCACCACGATGGTGGAAGGCGTCGTCTCGGTGACGACGAGGTCCCAGCCGCGGCCGTCCCACTCCTTGCAGTTGTGCAGGATCTCTTCGGCCTTGTCACGCATGAGGTCCACGGGTGCGCGGTGGTCGCAGTGGAGGAAGACGGTGCCGGTCATCTGGATGCCGCCGCGCGACCAGTTCTCGAAGGGGCGGGTCGTGAAGTACGAAACGGGCATGGTGATGCGGCGTTCGTCCCAGGTGCGTACGGCGAGGAAGGTGAGGGTGATGTCCTCGACCACCCCCCACTCGCCCGCGACGACGACCGTGTCGCCGATGCGTACCATGTCGCCGAAGGCGATCTGGAAGCCCGCGAAGAGGTTTCCGAGGGTGGACTGGGCGGCGACGCCGGCCACGATTCCGATGATTCCGGCGGAGGCCAGCACGGAGGTGCCGAGCGCGCGGAAGCTCGGGAAGGTGACGAGCATCGCGGCGACGGCGATGACGGCCACGAGGACTGTCACCACCCGCATGATCAGGGTCACCTGGGTGCGGACGCGGCGCAGTCGGGCCGGGTCGCGGGTGGAGGTGGCGTAGCGGGCGTACCCCGACTCGACGACGGCGGAGGCCACGGCTACGAGCAGCCAGGCCCCCGCGCCGATCAGGGTGAGGGAGAGCGCCCGGCCCAGGGCGGCGGCGTGGTCGTGCAGCGGTGGCCACGCGATCTGCCGATAGGCGCCCCTGAGCAGTGCGGCGAACAGCACGATCAGCAGGGCGCGCCGGCACCGGCGCAGCAGGTTCCACAGGGGCGTCTCGGGGTGACGCGCGTCGGCCCGGCGCAGCAGCAGGTCGACGACCCAACCGGCCGCGAGGGTGAGCAGGAGAGAGCCGCCCAGGACGGTCAGCACACGAAGAGCGCTGTTCATATCCCCTCGTCGAATATAGGTGACATGGACGTTCACGCCCCTGCCCGCTGGGAGGGCGCTGACACAGGAGGTCTGGTTTCGCTTCCGTTTCTCCGCGGCACAGCGAAGTCCTGCTGGAGCAGCGACTCATGATCCGGCCCGCCCGGGGAACACGGCCGTCATCCACCGAAAGGGGCATGGACATGCTCGGCATCACCGCCGCAGTGCTGTTCTTCATCGCGTTCCTGATCAACGCCGCCGCCATCAGCACCAACGAAGTGTTCAGCTCCACCAACTTCATGCTGATCGGTCTCGCCGCGCTCGCGCTCCACGTCGCCGACACCGGCCACGGGTGGGCGGCCCGCGGACGGGGCCGGGGCCGTAGGCGCTGACCCCATGGCGTCGAGGGAAAGCAGGAGCGGAGTCCCGCGGCGCCGCGCGACGCTCGGGCGAGATCTGGTGCTCGCCGTGGGACTCGCCGGTACGGCCGTGGGCGGGCTGGCCGTCTTCGTCAAAGCCACCTCGGCGGCCGGGACGCGGATGCCGGTCCTGCCCGTGGCCGCAGCTGTGGTGCTGCTGCTCGGCGTGGCGTTCGCCGGATGGAGCGTGTCCCCCGTCAGGCCTCGCCCCACAGCACCACCCGACCCGGGCGTGCGCCCCGCTACGGGCGTGCGGCCCGGGACGGATCTGCCGGATGTGGGAGCCGACGCGCTGGACCATGCCGCGGTCGATGCCGACGGCTTCGAGCACACCATCGCCGCTCTCTGCGTACGCGACGGCTGCACCCCGGTGGAAGTGGTGGGCGGCGCGGGCGACCTGGGCGCCGACGTGATCGCCACGACCCCGGACGGGCTACGCGTCATCGTGCAGTGCAAGCACTACGCCGAGGACAACCGGGTCGGCTCGCAGGACCTGCAGCGTTTCGGCGGGACGTGCTTCGCCGTCCACGACGCCGACGTCGCGATCATCGTCACCACCGGCCACTTCACTGCGCCTGCCCTTGAGTACGCCGCCACGTGCGGCATCGTCTGTGTCGACGGCGAGGCCCTGGCGGCCTGGACCGAGCCGGGCGTACGGCCGCCGCCCTGGGAATCGGACACCGTCCACTCCGACGACTCCACCGACGGCGTCCGGGCCGGCCACTGAGCGGGGGCCGGCCCGGTCACCGGGCACTGAGGGGGGATCGGGCGGGGCTATAAGCAGAGGCCTGGTCGTGAAGAGCCGTGGCACGGGCCCGGGGTACGCAGGAGCCCGGCCGCGTGATGGCGGGGGGATGCCACCACGCGGCCCGGGTCCGCTGGGGAACCCGCGCCGCTCACCGTCGCAGACTCCCGTGACCAGCCTTATGGCCGGTTTCCGTCGACCCAAACGGTCGGAGCGGACTTCTTTCTCGGAGTGGGTCGACGGTCCCGCACACAGGGGCGTGGAAGCACGGGTCTCCGGGCAGGCGCACCGTCGACGCAGATCCCTCCGCACCCGGGACCACGGGGCCGGAGGGCCCACAGTTCCGATCGAAGGAATCGAAGGAGTTGTTTCGCATGACGGAGAACGTCTGGG
Source organism: Streptomyces sp. NBC_01296 (assembly GCF_035984415.1). Taxonomy (NCBI): domain Bacteria; kingdom Bacillati; phylum Actinomycetota; class Actinomycetes; order Kitasatosporales; family Streptomycetaceae; genus Streptomyces; species Streptomyces sp. NBC_01296. Next base: position 238,591 of record NZ_CP130720.1, read on the forward strand.
CCTACCGCGCCGGCGTCGACTACCTCGCGGCCGACCTCACCGGCTACGCGGTCGAGGCGCTCGACGGCAGCATCGGCAAGGTCGACAAGCACTCCGACGAGGTCACCGACGCCTATCTGGTCGTCCACGCCGGCATGTGGCTCCTCGGCAAGGACGTACTGCTGCCGGCCGGCCTGGTGACCCGCATCGACCACGCAGCGGAGAAGGTCTACGTGGACCGTGCGAAGGAACAGATCGAGACCGCCCCGGAGTTCCGTCGCGACGGGCACCTCGGGAACGCGGACCATCGCGAGGCCGTGGGCACGCACTACCTCTCCGGCATGCCGTTCGGCGTCCCGCCCGCCTGACCGGATTCCCGAGCTGCCCTCGCGGCCCACGTTTGCGGGGCGCGATCGGGGTCAGACGCGGAGAGCAAGGCATTTCCCGCATCCTCAGGGAGTGATCAGCTGTGTCGACGAACGAGCAGGGCCGGGCCAAGGCCGAGCAGGCCAAGGGCAAGGTCAAGGAGACTGCCGGCCGTGCGGTGGGCATCGAGCGACTGACTGCTGAAGGCCGCGCCGAAGCGGCGAAGGGCGATGCCCGCCAGGCCAAGGAAAAGATCAAGAACATGTTCAAGCGGTGACCTGACCGCTCCGCAGAGAGCGTGCCTCGGTCCCGAACCCGTCGAGGGTTCGGGACCGAGGCACGTCCGCACCCACCGACCGGCACCGACGGGAGACCGGCCGGTCCGTCGCACTCAGATCCCGCCGGCGAGCACCGTTCGCGACTAGATCGCCCGCCCTCATCTGCCATCCTGCACCCGGCCTACGGCGAAGGATCCCCTCGTTCCCCCGGCTGGGGCAGGGCCGAAGCGCAGTAGACATGCGGCGACGTGGCGTCGTCCTTCGCTGTGGGTGCGAGAACCCCGGCTTGCCCGGGGGCATCACGTCCCGAGCCCTGGACCGTAATCAGCTCACCCTGCCTGGCGCACCCACCTACCCGAGGAAGCCCTCACCAGCTGCATGTCAGCGGGCCAGTAACCGGTCGAGGAGCTTGTCGAAGTCGAGGAACTCCTCCCCCACGCCGATGACTGCGTACGTCTGCTCCAGGAAGCCTGTGAGCGCATGGGCTTCCAGGAAGAGGACGGCACTTTCTTGCATCTTCACGCCGGGACCCCGCAAAGCGACGCGGAGGTCGTCGCGGCCGGCTGCCCTGTGGGGGCTGAACGTGACGTCTCCCTCGCCCACCGGGCGGTGGAGCCCCTCGGCGAGCATCTGCCGGTCGAAGTGCCAACGGGCCAGGACTATGGGGCCGTCGAAGAACGTGGCCTGAACCACGTACGGATCCTCGGCGTCATACGAGAACCGGGCAAGGAGCGGCACACGGCCCCTCGCCGCGTCGAGGCGGACAGCGATCAAAGCAGACACACAGGACATCGACAGGCCTCCGGGATTGGGCTGCACGGTGGCACTCGTCTGCCCCGCTTCACACCTGCCACACGGCTCGATCGGGGGATCGGCCGGGAAGGCCGCACGGTCTGAAGGCCTTTGGTACGCGGCCCGGTCCGTCCATCCGGCCGTGTGCCGGGCTCCCGTCCCTTGCTTCCCCGCACGGCGGCCGCCGAGCACGTCCAAGCTCGCATCCGCAGAAACGACATGTACGACGGATGTGCCGCGGGCCCGGTGTGGAAGCGGCCCGGGCGGGACGGTTCAGATCCGTTGGGCGCGGTGGAGGAGGCTGTGGAGTCCGTGAGGTCGCAGGGCGGCCCGGGCAGCATTCGCGCCCGGGGCTCCGTGGACGCCGCCACCGGGGTGAGCGGCCGCGGAGGCGAGGTAGAGACCCCTGACGGGGGTCTCGGGCCGGCCGGTGCCGGGGGTGGGGCGGAAGATCGCCTGCTGGTGCAGGGCGAACGGTTCATCGGGGACCTGTCCCATGGCGATCTGCGAGGCGAACCGGGTCAGGCCGTCGACGCCGTCGGCCACGGGGACCGTCCCCGCCCCGGCGGCCTGCGGCGCCGTCCACGGCACCGGACCGGTCAGCGCCCAGTCGACCTTGAACGTCGCGAAGTCCCACTGGAAGCGGTCGAGGTCCCGCAGGAGGCGGGACGGAAGATGTTCCTCGCCGATGAGGTCCCGGTACAGGGGCGGTGCTGACGTGTCGGCCAGTACGGCCCGTCGCGCGCTGACGTTCTCCCCGACCGCCGTCCTGACCCCGACCGCCGTGCCACTGCGTACGGAGCAGGAGTACGGCAGGGGCAGCGGAACCATGGACCCCATGCAGACCAGGCCCACGAAAGATCTCCTCCGGTCCGGATCGAGGTGCGAGTCGCGTCAGCCGGCGGCGGCGCGGACCAGATCGCCCACAACGTCACCCAGGCGCCCCCGCCGCAGATACGCAGCGCGCTGACGGGCAGACCCGCCCCCGGAGCTCCGCACCCGGTGGAGGAGCTCCTCCGCAAGCCCGAGGTCTCCCACGGCGGCCAGCCCGGGCGCGGTTCGGGAAGGGAGCCGCTCTGCCAGCGTCAGGGCCGGCACGTACTCTCCGCGCAGCGAATCCAGGCCTTCACCGGCCGACCCGTAGCGGGCGGCCAGCCGGTGGGCGGTGTGCAGGCCCTGGGCGGGCACGTCGGGCGGTGGCCGCCCGTCCCCGATGTCGAGCAGCAGTGTGGTGGCCAGCCCCCGCACCAAGGCTGTGAGCAGCTGCACCACGTCGAGGTCGGCGTTCACGTCGCAGACCCGGATCTCCAGCATCGGTACGTGCTCGGAGGGGCGCGCGTACCAGTAGATCATCCGGCGGTCCAGGAGGACGCCGGTCTTCACCAGGTGGTCTGCGACGCGCTCGTACCCGACTTCATCGAGAAGGGGCGCGGCACCCCGGGCCAGCGCGCGTGCTCCACGGACCGCCGGCTTGCCCACCCCATGTTCCGCCCGAGGGAGAAGGGCGAGTTGGCAGCGAGGGCCTGAAGTGTCGGTAGCCAGGGGCGCATGTGGTTGGCCAGCTCGAGGGCTTGACCGCGTCCGGTCACCCCAACGTGGATGTGGCAGCCGCACACCATCCCGTCGTACGAACCGACGAGGGAGGGCCACCGCGCAGCCATCCGCCCATAACGCTCTCCCGGCGTAACGGTCAGCAGGCTCCCCGGCGGGATCACAGGAGTTCCGATGGCCACCAGAAGGCATCCCGCGCTGGCTGCCACCTCCCCCATCACCTTGCGCAGCAAAGCCAGTTCGGACCTCAGCTCCGCCAGATCCGCCGTGGGGCGGGTGCATACCTCAACCTGCGCGCCGAAGAACTCCGCCTGAACCTGCTCGCCCAGGACCGCGGTCGCGACCTTCACCACGCGTGGACCGCGGGCCACAGGCAGTCCCGTTCGCCGGTCCACGAGCAGGAACTCCTCCTCAACCCCGACCGTCAGACTGCGTCTGCCCTGCGGCAGAGTCGTTCGTGCACGATCTACGCCGCAAACCGGGGCGATCACTGCGGAAGACATGTTAGGAGCCCTTCGTCGAACGGGCCGGAGTGAGCCGGAGCCGGCTGTCCCGCGGCACCTCACGCCTACCCCGCTGCTCGGCCTCCAGTCGCTGCTCGCTGCGGGAGCCGCCTCCTCGGGCGTCCATCGCCCCTGTCACCGTTACGACCTGCGAAGCGGCCCCCCGCCGGTCTACGCGCGGGAAGGGGCCATGCCGCTGACGGCGCCGAGGGCCAGCCCGACCGGTTTGTAGGCGACCTTTGACGCTTTCATCGGCTTCGGCGGCTGCGCCGCACCATCAGGAGGATGAGCAGAGCAACGCCGGCTACGAGCAGCGGCTTGCGGTTGGCACGTGCCACCGTCGCGACCTGGCCGGCCTTGTGGAGGATCGGATCGGGTGTCGTGTCCTTCACCAGCTGCGCGGCATGCTGGATCTGGTCGGCCACCAGGGCGGTCTTCTCGGCGGCCTGTTCCTTGACGGCGGCCGTCTTCTCCTTCGCCTGTGCCTTGATGTCGGCCTTGGCGGCCAGTGCCTCGATCGTATGCCCGAGCTCGTCGCGGGTGTGCTCGACTTGCTCGCGCAGCTCGTCGGGTGTGGGTGTGCCGATATTGGTTCCGGGTTCGTTGGTCATCGGTGCGCTTTCTCCTTGATCTCGGCCAGGTCGGCCTTGACGCTGTCGATGGTCTGCTCCGGGACGGGGGCGCCGGCCTCGGCGATCTGCTTCTTCCCTGCCATTGCGGTCACTGCGGCAACCACCGCGAGCACCGCCGCGAGGATCAGGGCCGACGCCCACACCGGGAGTATCAACGCAAGGGCTGCGATGCAGGCTGCTACCAGGGCCTGGGCTGCCAGGATTCCGATCAGGCCCGCCGCGCCGAAGAGGCCGCCGCCCCTCCCGAAGCGTTTCCCCTTACGAGTCACTTCGGCCCGGGCCAGCTGCATTTCCTCACGGACCAGTTCCGAAATTTGCCGGGAGGCCCGCGAGACCAGCACGCTCACGGACTCATCGGTGCTGTGCGTCTGCCTCTCTATCGTGCTCATGCGGAGTCTCCCCTTTAAGACGCGCACGCTGTTGTCGTGGCGCGCCTACCCGGTAAATGAACGAGCACCCACGCCACGAGCAGGTGCTTCTGCGCACGCAGCGGCGCAGGAGCAGAACGGCCGGGATCTTCCAGCCGTTCGCACCTGCCGGCCGAGCGTCCATACGCGATCACTTCTCCATGCGGCGGCGGTCCTGGCCGCTCCAGGCGCGGGTTTCCCGGGGCCGGACATAGGGTTCCTCGTCTTCGGGCAGCCCTCCGGCGATCGCCCGCTGGCGGGCCAGTTCCGCGTCGAACTCGAGCCCGAGGAGAGTCGCAAGGTTGGTGATCCACAGCCAGACCAGGAAGACGATCACGCCCGCGACCGTGCCGTACGTCTTGTTGTACGAGGCGAAGTCCGCGACGTAGAACGCGAAGCCGGCCGAGGCGACCATCCAGATCGCCAGGGCCAGGAAGCTGCCCGGTGTCACCCACCTGAATCCGCGGCCCGTTGCGTTCGGGGCCGCCCAGTACAAGAGCGCGATCATGATGGTGACGAGGAGCACCAGCACGGGCCATTTCGCGATCGACCACACCGTCAGGACGCTGTCACCGATCCCCAGGGCGGTGCCCGCCCGCCGCGCCAGGCTGCCGGTGAAGACCACGATCAGCGCGCCTGCGCAGGCGAGGACCATCAGCGTGACGGTGAGCGCCAGGCGCAGCGGCAGCACCTTCCACACCGGGCGGCCCTCGGGCACGTCGTAGACGGCGTTCGCGGAGCGGATGAACGCGGCCACGTAGCCCGAGGCAGACCACAGCGCCACGACGAGGCCTACGACCGCCATCAGCGACCCGACGCCGCCACGGCCCTGCAGCTGCTCGACCGCGTCTCTGATCACGTCCTGGGCGGAGCCGGGCGTCAGCTGCTGCAGGTTGTCCAACAGCCGCGCGGTCGTCGACTCCCCGGCCAAACCCAGCAGGGACACGAGGACCAGCAGGGCGGGGAAGAGCGCAAGTACCCCGTAGTAGGTCAGCGCCGCGGCACGGTCTGCCAGCTCGTCGTTCCGGAACTCCTTCGCCGTGCCGCGCAGCACTGCTTTCCAGGAGCGTGCGGGCAGGTCCGAGGGCTGATCCGGGGCCCGCTCCTCGACCAGCTCGCTCGGACCCGCGACGGCATCACGCTCGGTGTCGGCACGCTCACGGCCGCTGCCATGGCCTCGGTCCGGTAGGGGTGTCATACCCAGCGGCTTTCCATCCCAGCGCCACTCATGCCCGTACGGCAATCCCAAACACATTCCCTCGCGCCGGACGAAGCTCCCGGATCCGGCCTTCAAGAGCCAGGCGTTGCGGCGGAAGGCGCGACACAGGCTGCCTGACGCCATCGCCATGAGGCCGACGGCAAGTGGGTAGCCGAAGCTCCAGCCGAGCTCCGGCATGTGCTCGAAGTTCATTCCGTACACACCGGCGACCATGGTGGGGACCGCGAAGATCGCGGCCTAGGCGGAGATGCGCCGCATGTCGTGGTTCTGTGGTGTCCCGGAACTCGCGTACCTCTCGGTTCGGGGAGTAGATGTCCTCGATGTGGTCGACGCGAGAGAACGAAAACACCTGGTCCTCCAGCCGGTTGAGCGCGGCACGCACCGTCTCGGCGGCCTCGCCGTAGGTATCGACGATGACGTCCAGGACAGTGTGCAAAACCGACAGAGGGCCGAAGCGCAGCATCGACGGGTCGGCATCCAGCCGGCGGGCTGCGTCGGCTGCCTGATCCAGCGCGTCGTGCCGGACGGTGAGCACGTAGCCGGGGCCGACGAAGAGCATCAACTCTCCCGTCTCCAAGGCCGTTTCCTCCTCTACGTACCAGAGGGTTTTCAGTGCGACGGCCAGTACGTCGCCGAAGCGCTCCCGCTTCGGCCGCTGGTGCGCCTGCACCGCCTCGACTGCCAGGCGGTGCAGGCCCAGTTGGCCGGCCAGCTGCACGAGCTCGCCCTCGGCTGCGTCTGCTCCCCGGGCGACGGTCGCCCGCGTAACGGCTACAGACGGGTGCGCGGACCGGATGACACTGTCAGGGGGCCACTGTCCGAATCTGCGGTGCAGGCGCCAGCCGCGTCCGGGTCCCCGACCACCAGCCCGACCGGCTCCGGGTAGGCGCGATCCCGATCCGGGAGGCGCCGAGGCCAGGGCAAGGAAGACGCAACCCTGACCGCTGGACTTCGCCATGCACTGGTTCAAGGGCCAGCGGGTCGGCACCGGCTCCTCCCGTCAGGCCCTGGCGGAACTACGTCAAGAAGCAAAAGCGCAGGGCGTTGGCGGACTTCCCCTGGGTGGAGCTGCGACTGGCCGTTCTGCTCTCCCCCGATCGTGCGCGCACCTGAATCGCCTCGCACCTCCTCGGCGGCCAAAGGGGATGAATCGCATCGCTTGCGACATCAAAGAGGGGTGTGCGGGTAGCCGGACACCATGGACTCCAACGATCACACTCCGCTCCGCGCTGTCGCACTGGTCTGCACTCTGTCCCCCTCCCCCGCTCCGTCGAGTTCCCAGCTGCTGGCCGAACAGACCATGGCCGCCCTCGCCGAGCACGGTGTCACCGGGAAGACCATCCGGATCGCCGACCACGACGTGAAGCCCGGCGTGAAGACCGACATGGGCGACGGGGACGCCTGGCCGGAGATCCGGGACACCATGCTGGGCTGCGACATCCTGATCCTGTCGACGCCGATCTGGCTCGGGCACCCGTCCAGCGTCGCCCAGCGGGTCCTGGAGCGGCTGGACGCGGAGATCTCCGAGACCGACGACGAGGGCCGCATGCTCACCTGCGGCAAGGTCGCCTCAGTCTGTGTCGTCGGCAACGAGGACGGCGCACACAAGGTCAGCTCCGACCTCTTCCAGGGCCTCAACGACGTCGGATTCTCCCTCGCCCCGAACGCCGTCACCTACTGGGTCGGCGAGGCCATGCAGGGCACCGAATACCAGGACCTCGACAAGACCCCCGAGAAGACTGCCGGCACAACGGCCACGCTCGCCGCGAACACCGCCCACCTCGCCCGCCGCCTCAAGGCCGCGCCGTACCCGGCGAGCTGACCCGCGGCTTCGCCCCTGCGCACAGCGAATCCCGGACCGGAGAAGTGAATGTCACCCCAGGAACCATCCCGCGTTCCCGACCCAGCCACCCGCTGCCCTCATCCGCCGTTCGCACCGGGCAGGAGAGAGGTCAACGGCCCTCATCGAGGCACCGTCTCAGCCATCCCCCACCTCGGCGGCCCCAAGGAGAACGATCATGCAGAAGCAGCATTCATCCACCGACACCGCCAAGAACGAGCTGCCGGGTAAGCCCGGCCAGGAGTCTCCGCCTCTGATCGAACCGACGGAGCCCACGGGGCCGCTTCCCCCGAAGCCCGACCAGGACGGCCCCGAGACGGTCGGTCCCACCGGGCAGGCGACGGGGGCGGACCAGGCACGCCTGGGGCAGAGCGGCGCCTACCTGACGACGGCCCAAGGAACACGTCTGCCCGACACCGATCACTCCTTGAAGGCCGGAGCACGCGGCCCTGTGCTGCTCCAGGACCATCACCTGCGCGAGAAGATCACTCACTTCGACCACGAGCGGATCCCCGAGCGGGTCGTCCACGCGCGTGGTGCCGCCGCTCACGGCGTCTTCCAGGGCTACGGAACCGCCGGCGAGGTGTCCAAGGCCGCGTTCCTCGCCAAGGACGTGGAGACGCCCGTGTTCGTGCGGTTCTCCACCGTCCTCGGCTCGCGCGGTTCGGCCGACACCGTGCGCGACACGCGTGGCTTCGCGACGAAGTTCTACACCGACGAGGGCACCTTCGACCTGGTCGGGAACAACATCCCGGTGTTCTTCATCCAGGACGCGGTCAAGTTCCCCGACGTCATCCACGCCGGCAAGCCCCATCCGGACCGGGAGATCCCGCAGGCGCAGAGCGCGCACGACACGTTCTGGGACTTCGTGTCCCTGCACACCGAAGCCACCCACCACACCATCTGGAACATGTCCGACCGCGGCATCCCGAGGTCGTTCAGGATGATGGAGGGCTTCGGAGTCCACACCTTCCGGCTGGTCAACGCCGCCGACGAGAGCGTGCTGGTCAAGTTCCACTGGAAGCCGAAGCTGGGCGTGCACTCCCTGGTCTGGGAGGAAGCACAGATGATCAGCGGGATGGACCCCGACTTCCACCGCCGCGACCTCTTCGACGCCATCGAGTCTGGCGCCTTCCCCCAGTGGGAACTCGGCATCCAGGTCTTCCCCGACACACCGGAGCAGGCCTTCGAGGGCATCGACCTCCTCGACCCCACCAAGATCGTGCCGGAGGAGCTCTCACCCGTTCAGCCCATCGGGCTGATGACCCTGAACGCCAACACCAAGAACTTTTTCGCCGAGACCGAACAGGTCGCCTTCCACCCCGGCCACCTGGTTCCCGGCATCGACGTCACCGACGACCCACTGCTCGCCGGACGGCTCTTCTCCTACCTCGACACACAGATCAGCCGACTCGGCGGCCCGAACTTCGGCCAGATCCCCATCAACCGGCCGCACGCCCCCGTCAACGACATGCTCCGCGACGGCATGCACCAGAGCGCCGTCCACACCGGCATCGCCCCCTACCGGCCCAACAGCCTCGACGGAGGCTGCCCCTTCCTGGCCGGACCCGCTGCGGCCGCCTTCATCGAAACGCCCGTGAAGGTCCCCAAGTCGAGCAAGGTCCGTGAGGCACCGGCCTCGTTCTCGGACCACTTTGCCCAACCACGCCTCTTCTGGCTCAGCATGACCCCGCCCGAGCGCGAACACATCATCGCCGCCTACAGCTTCGAACTGAACAAGTGCTACGAGCAGGCCATCAAGGAACGCACCCTGAAGGTGCTGGCGAACATCGATCCGCAGCTGTGCGAACAGGTCGCCAACGGCCTCGGGCTGCCAATTCCCGCGGCCACCGTGCCACTCGTCGCAGCCGACCCCAGCCCCGCGCTCTCCCAAATGGGCGGTACCTGGCCCACGGACGGGCGCGTAATCGGCATCGTCGCCGACGCCACGGCCGACCTGGACGGCGTACGGACCGCCCGGCGGGCCATCCTGGACGCCGGCATGGTGCCCCTCATCGTCGCCCCGACCGGCGGCACCCTCGACTCCAAGGGTGACCCGATCGCCGTTCAGCGGACCTTCGCCACCGCCCGTTCTGTCGAGTTCGATGCCGTCCTGCTGGCCGGAGTGCCCCAGGCCGGCGCGGACGCATACGGTGCGCGCGACGTCAAGGCCGGTACTGCCCGGCCCCCCGAAGCCCCCGACCCGCGCGTACTGCTGCTCATCACCGAGGCGTACCGACACGGCAAGGCCATCGGCGGCTGGAACGGCGCCGAGCGGCTCCTCGAATCCGCCGGCATCACGGCAGGCGAACCGGGCATTGCCGCCGCCGACAGCGGTACCACGGTCGTGGACGCACTCGTGAGGGCCCTGGCCGAGCACCGAGCCTGGGACCGGTTCCCAGCCGCCCTCTGATCCGTGCAGAAACCGACCCGGGGTGGCGTTCCGGCGCACGATGTCGTGCTCAACCCGTGCGACCTGCTCCTCGTGGCCCGCCTCGCGCAGGAGCCGGACAGCGTCGCCGAGCCCGAAGTCCACGGTCCCGGTCAGGGGACGTCAGCCCCGCCGAGGCGCCTGAAGTACCATCACGAAATTTTTGGAAAAGTGGGCCGGCTCTCTTGCCCAGCCCCCGGGATAAGAAACAAATAAGAAGTGAACACATATCCTCGGCACGGTCGGGCAGATGGCACTTCGGAGGTTGATAACTATGGTTCCCCTGCTTCTCGTTCTCCTGCTGGTACTGGTCCTGTTCGGCGCGGGTTTCGCCGTGAAGATTCTCTGGTGGGTGGCTATCGCAGTCCTGGTCCTGTGGCTGATCGGATTTGTCGCCCGCCCGAAGGCCGGTAGCGGCCGCTGGTATCGCTGGTAGCCGCTCGACAAACGCGCAGCTCAAGACTTCATGGCGGTGGCCTGCCGCCCCCTTGGGAAGGGGGCGGCAGGCCACCGCCATGCCGTCGTGTACCGGCTCGGTTTCCCCTGGCTACCGAAGGCGGGCATCAGGTGAATTCAGAAAGCCCTCAGGGAGCGTGAAGCAGAAGAAGCGGGGCCGGTGAGGTTAGGCGGAACAGAGGACCCGCCGTGCATCACGTACAGAACAAAGAGGACCTACGGAGATGCATTTCCCCGCCATCTTCCATTGACCGAGGAGTTGTTCTCGCGTGACTGAACATGTGTGGAGTTACCAGCCGACCGCGGGCCACCTGGCCGGTACGGACCTGACCGGATACAAGGTCGAGGCGACCGACGGGAGCATCGGCAAGGTCGACAAGCACTCCGACGAGGTCGGTGACGCCTACCTGGTCGTGGACACCGGCGTATGGATCTTCGGCAAGGAGGTCCTGCTGCCGGCTAGCACCGTAGTCAGGATCGACCCGGAGGAGCGGAAGATCTTCGTCAACCAGACCAAGGAACAAATCAAGAACGCCCCCGAGTTCCACCGGGACAAGCACCTCGGCGACACCAGGTACCGGGAGGAGCTGGGCACGTACTACGGCACCGGCGCCCCCTTCGGCGGCCGCCCCGCCTGAGCGCATTCCCGCACCATGACGCCGGTCCCGACACCTCCTGGGTGCCGGGACCGGCGTCATGGCGGCCACCGCCGCAAATCTGCGCCCCTCATCGACGCGCACCGTCAGATCCACTACCGGAGCGACATCAACGACGGATGCCTCGCCTCCACCTGACTTCTGACCGGGGCCTGGCCGGTGCCGATCGTCTGCGCTTTGAGCCAGAGCTTGCCCTACCTGATGACGTCTTCCCCTCGCATCGCCCACCCCGCAGGCCACCGGCAAACGACCGACCCATCCGATCGACGGCCCTGTGATCGTTGTGTGCGGCACGCCCCATCGGGCAGACGCAGGACATGACCCTTTTGGGACATTCCGTAGCCCCCTGGCACGACAGTACGCTCGCCCTGATGACGCAGGGCTACGCGTGGCTTCCCGACCGGATGCGGGTCGCCGCAGACGGGACGGTCAGAACCCACCTGCTGGGCCGGCCGAAGATCGCGCTGCGCGGTCCGGAAGCGGTCGCCTTCTTCTACGACGAGGACCATGTCGTACGGGGCCGCTGCCCTGCCGGGCCCCGTACTGGACACCCTGTTCGGGCACGGCGCCGTCCATACCCTCGACGGCCGGGCACACCGGGTCCGCAAGGCCATGTTCCTCTCGCTCCTCAAGGACGCGGACGGTGTGGCAGCACTGGGCGCGCTCGTCCAGTGGCGTTTCCTGGCGGCCGTGACCGGTCGGCCGTGGGAGCGCCAAGTCCTCTTCGACACTGCCGCCGAGTCCCTCGCCCTGGCCGTGTGCGACTGGGCGGGCCTCCCCCTAGCCGACACAGCGGTCGCGGACCTGTCCCGTGACTGCACGGCCATGGTGGACGGCTTCGCGTCCCCCGGGCCTCGCCACGTCCGCGCCCACCGGGCCCGGGCCCGGCAGGAGCAGGCCCTCGCGAAACTGGTCACCGACGTCCGCGCAACGCGGGCCGACGCGGTAACCGAGGGATCCGCACTCGGCGCCGTGGCCCGGCACCGTGACGCCGACGGCGATCTCCTCGACCCTCGGATCGCCGCCGTCGAACTGCTGAACGTCATGCGGCCCACGATCGCGATCGCCTGGCTCGCCACCTTCGCCGCCCACGCCCTGCACCGCTGGCCCCACCACTGCGAACTGCTGCGCTCCGGCACCGACGGCGGCTACGCCGTCGCGTTCGCCCACGAGGTGCGGCGCTTCTACCCGTTCGCCCCCTTCGTGGGAGGCCTCGCGGCCCGCGACCTGACCTGGCGGGGCGAGGACATCGCGAAGGGCACCCTGGTCCTGCTCGACCTCTACGGCCAGAACCACGATCCCGCCCTGTGGACCAACCCGTACCGGTTCGACCCGCACCGCTTCACCGGACCGCACAGCCCGCTCGACCTCCTGGTCGCCCAGGGTGGCGGCGACCCCCGCCCACGGCCACCGGTGCCCCGGGGAGGACATCACCGTGACCGCCCTCGCGGTCATCGCGACGCGCCGCCTCGACTTCGACGTCCCCGAGCAGGACCTGGCGATCCCCCTGTCGCGCATTCCGACCCTGCCCCGCAGCGGCTTCGAGCTGATCCTGCGTCCGTAGGCAGCGCAGGTCCGGACCGCTGCGATGTTTGTCCCGCCGCGCCAAGGGCACGCGCCGACCGGGGGTCCGCCGCCCCGTCCCCACCGAGGCACGAGATCCATGACATCGTTCGGCTACTTCCTGTCCTGCGAGGAATTCACCCACCCCGCGCCGGCTGCTGGACCAAGCCTGCCCGGCCGAGGACACCGGCTTCACCCGCCTGGCAGTCACTGGATGTCCCCGATCGGAGGTTTCACCATGCGCGACATCAAGTTCCCGGCAGCGCCGGGGCCGTCCTTCCTCACCGTGTACCTGAACGATCACCTCACCGGCTCGGGTGCCGGTGTACGCCTCGCCCGGCGACTCGCCAAGCGGCACCACCGCACGGACGGAGGCCCGGAGCTTGCGAAGCTGGCGGAGCAGATCGATGAGGACCAGCAGAGCCTGCGCCGCGTCATGCGCGACCTCGACGTCCCGGTACGACGCGCACGCGAGGTCGTGGGGAGGATCGGCGAGACAGCGGGGCGGCTCAAGCCGAACGGGAGCCTCGTGCGCCGCTCCCCGCTCAGCGATGTCGTCGAACTCGAGATGATGCTCTTGGGCGTCGAGGGCAAGGCCGCGTGCTGGCGGGCACTACGCGAACTCACCGCGGCCGACGACCGCCTCGACGCCCCCGACCTCGACCGCCTCCTCGCCCGCGCGGACGCACAGGTCCGCACCTTGGACGACCTGCGCCGACGCCGCGCGGCCGAGGTCTTCGCGGCGGAACTCGAGGTGACGGCCCCGGCGCGTGCGCCCGGTGGACCCCTCCGTCCGGCGGCCGGGCACCGATAGGGCTCGTGCACGCGGGGTGAGCCGCACCGGCCGCCGCTACGGGGTCGACGAGAACAGGCGCGCCTCCGCTGCCAGGACGGCCTCGTGCACAGTGGCTCTGCCCATGAGGACGCACAGGGTGTAGCCGGCGTCGTCCATGGCCCGCAGGGCCACCGGGTCTTCGGGCGCGGCAGCGAGGCGGGCCTGGCAGCCGCGCAACCGCGTCAGGACCTCCTCGGTCCTGGCCCTGGCCGGAGTGAGAACGCTCCCCCGCCCCACACTCGGTGCGGGGCTACGCCCCGCATCCATCGCACGGTGCAACGCCCGCTCGATGTGCACGGGAACGGGTGTGCCGCGGGTCCCGGCCACCATGGCGGCGGCCAGTGCATCGGGAGTGGTGTCGGCGAGGTCGGCGGCGACCTCGAGGATCCGCCGCGCGTCACGGGCCGTGCACGGCGTCGCGGCCACCAGCATCCCTACCGCCCGTGCGATCGCCGGAGCACCGAAACGAGGTCCGCCGGAGGAATCGACTACGGCGGGCGGGGGCGGGGGCGGGGGCTGACTTCCCACTGGAGGCATACGAAACCCCTTCAATCCAAGGCAGGAGAACGCGCAGACGCACGCATGGAAGGTATTCCCACGGTTCCACTGATCGTAAGCATGGCGCGCCGCCCCTTCGTACCGGCATGTGCCCGGTGCGGCACGGGCGGGCAGGTCATGCACGCCGAACGACGGAAGAGCGCGCCGTGACGGGCGCGTTGACCGGACCGACCACGCCCCGCCTCCGCGGGCATGTGCGTACGGGAAGGGGGCTGGCGCAGGCCGTGGCGAAGCAATCCCGGCCGGCTGCCGATCGCATCACGGCGTCGTGCGTGTCGACCGGTGGGTTCACACGGAGACCGGCTGGGACACCGCGGCACAGGTCACCGAGGAACCGTCATGACCCGTTCCGCGGGCAGGCAGCCCATGCCTATCGCTCGGCGCTGCCTTCCGCCGCCGCGATGGAGGCGAGCGGCGACCCCGGGTCGCGTTCGACCTCCAGATCGCCCAGGGTGACGATGCCGACGAGTTCCCCGTTCTCGGTCTCCACCGGGAGACGCCGCAGCGCGTGCCGACGCATCAGGTCCACGGCCCGGTCGACGGGGTCGTCGGGCCTGACCGTGAGCGGATCGGTGCTGCATATGGCCCGCACGGTCGTTTCGGCGGGATCCCGACCCTCCGCCACCGCGCGGACGACGAGGTCCCGGTCCGTGAGGATGCCGCGGAGTCGGCCCTGGTCCACCACCAAGACGCCCCCGATGCCGGCGTCCCGCATCACCCGCGCGGCCTCCGCCAGTGAGGTCAGGGGCTCGACCGTCACCGGATGGTCGGTCATCACCTCGTGCACTCGTCGGGTCATCGGTCCTCCCGCTGCTGGAACGGGTCTTCGGCGGGCGCCTACCCGCCCTCGTGCGAGGTAAGCGCGGGACCCCGGAGCCCACAGGTCCTCCGGCCGGGCCCGGACGTATCCGGTGGCCAGGCGGCTGCGCACCCTAGCCGGGGCCCTGCGTGTCCGGACGACGACTCACCGTCCATCTCCCCTCGGCCTGGACGTCCCGTTGGTTTGGCAACCGGAATCGCGGTCAGAAGCAGCACGTACGGTTTGTCCCCCATCTCCCCAGGAAGTGATCAGCTGTGTCGAAGAAGGAGAAGAGCCGGGGCAAGGCCGAGCAGGCCAAGGGCAGGCTCAAGGAGACGGCCGGCCGTGCGGTGGGCAACGAAAGCCTGACCGCTGAGGGCCGCGCCGAGAAGGCGAAGGGCAACGCCCGCCAGGCCAAGGAGAAGATCAAGGACGTCTTCAAGGGCTGACCCGCCGAGGTGTCCGTCGTGTTCCCGTCCGGGCTCACGACGGGCGCGGGCCCCGGCATGGACAGCAGGCGCGCCCAGACCGATACCTGAACGTGGAAGCGATGGACTGCGGCGGATGCGAAGCGTGGGTGTGGAAGAAGAGCTGTTGCTGGTGGACGCCCGCAGCGGTGAGCCCCTGGCCGTGTCCGGTGCCGTACTGGCGGCCGCAGACCGGTCAGTCGGGCAGCAGCCACGGGGTGGCGGCGCGCCGGGGCACCCCTTCGAGAAAGAACTGCAAAAGGAGCAGGTGGAGTTCGCCACCAAGCCGGTGACAGACATGGGTGAACTCCAGGATGAGATCACCCGTTGCCGCGACGAGGCACGCCGGCACGCCGCATCCGCCAGCGCGCTCGTGGCGGCCATCGCCACCTCGCCCCTGCCCGCCCGGCCCTCGTTGAATACGGGGAAGCGGTACCAGTGGCTGGGGCGGCAGCTCGGCCTGACCGCGCAGGAACAGCTGACCTGCGGCTGCCACGTCCACGTATCGGTCGAGTCGGACGAGGAAGGCGTCGCGGTACTGGACAGGATCCGGCCCTGGCTGCCCGTGCTGACCGCGATGAGCGCGAACTCCCCTTTCTGGCAGGGAGAGGACAGCGACTACGCGAGTTACCGCAGCCGGGTGTGGAACCGCCTGCCTTCGGCAGGCCCCACGGATGTCTTCGGGTCCGCCGACCGCTACCACGAGCAGGTCCGCGCCATGATCGACACCGGGGTGCTGCACGACGAGGGAATGATCTACTTCGACGCCCGGCTGTCGGCCTCCTACCCCACCGTGGAGATCAGAGTGGCGGACGTATGCCTCGAAGCATCGACGCCCGTGCTCCTCGCCGCCGTGGTCCGCGCCCTCGTCGAGACCGCTGCCCGGGCCTGGGACGACGGGGAGCCGCCCGCCCGCCTCGGCACGAACCTCCTCAGGTTGGCGGCATGGCGGGCCGGCCGGTCAGGTCTGGACGGACCCCTTCTCCACCCCGAAACCATGAAGGAGACACCGGCAGCGGAAGCCGTGCGGGCGCTGCACGCCCATGTCCAGGAGGCCCTGGTCGAGCACGGCGACGACGAACGGGTTCGAGAAGGGATCGCCGGTCTGCTGGAGCGGGGCAACGGGGCTCGCATCCAGCGCGAGTTGTTGCGCACACAGGGCGGCCTCGCCGCCGTGGTCACCCACTGCGCGCGCATCACGACCGATTCCCTCTCCTGAGCCCGGACCAGATCGCCCCAAACGGTGGAGCCCCGCCCGGGGCGTCCTACCGTGGGAACAGCAGCAGCCGGAGCGGCCATGCTCGGCACGTCACTCCCGGACCCCGCATCCGGATCGCCATGCCCCACAACGAGAACCCTGCAGTGCCGACCGGGGCGTCGGCGCCCGCGGGGGCCCTGTCGCGATGGCCGCGTCTTCGCGGCCCGGACGGATGTCGCCCTTCGGGCGGATAGGCAGCGCGATCCGCCGTGCCCGGGCCGGGCGCCGCTGGGGGCGCGTGCGGGAAGTGGACCTGTGGCACCGCGCCCTGGGGTTCGCCGCGCTCGGGTTCCTGACGCTGGTACCGCTGCTGATCGTCATCACCGCGGCGGACGCCGCGGGCGGGCGGGGGTTCGCCCAATGGCTCGGGGACGGACTCGGATTGTCGGCGGCCGCCCGGGTGGAGATCGAGCGGCTCTTCGCCCTGCCCGGACAAGCGTGGCGGACCACGACGGCGTTCGGCCTGGCCCTGCTCGCCGTGTTCGGCCTGTCGTTCGGCACGCTGCTGCAGAACGGCTACGAACAGATCTGGGACCTGCCTCCGGCCCGCTGGTCGGCCCGATGGCCGCACGTGCTGTGGCTCGCCGTACTCATCGGCGTCCTCTACCTGTCGGCGTTCTCCCCGCCGTGGCGCGACTCCCCGGCCCGCGGCTACGTGACGTTCGGGATCGGCATGCTGTTCTTCTGGTGGTCCCAGCGACTGCTGCTCGCCGGCCGGATCCCTTGGACCGCCCTGTTCCCAGGGGCGGCAGCCACCATGATCGGGCTGCTCGGGCTCCGGATCTTCTCCCGGCTCGTCTTCTCACCGCCGATCGCCTCCAGCGCCGTCACGTACGGGCCCTTCGGAACCGTCCTCGTCATCCAGTCGTGGCTCGTCGGCATCGGCGTCGTCGTGTTCGGCGGCGCGCTCACCGGCCGATTGCTCCACGACGAGCTGCTGCGCCGGGCAAACCCCGCGGACGGTGGCCGCTGAGGAACCCTCGGCCGTAACCCCGGGACGGAGGGCAGGACGGCGCAGCGCCCCCACCGTCGGACTGGCCCTGTGGCCGCACCGGCAACACCTCCGCCGACATCGTGGGCACGGCCCGTCAGGGAGGGCGCCCAGGTCGCGGCCGCTCCCGAACCATGCCGCCACACACCGTTGGCCCCGATGGTGCAGGGGTCGTCGATCTCGTTGTCCGGGTCGGCGCCGCCGGTCTGGAGACCCGGGATGCCGTTGGTCTCCTCCCACAGCTGGAAGACGGCACCGGCCAGCGGATTGCCCGTGTCCCGGTCCTCCTTGATCACCGTGATCGCACCGGTGTCGGGCAAGCCGGGTGCGTCACAGTCGGGCGAGCCGTCGGGGCCGGGAATCGGGCGGCGCCGGGGACCGGTGGTGCGGATGGCGCCAAAGCCCGCCGTGGAAGGCCACATGGCTGTGGGGGGTGATCCAGCCGCCGTAGGTCGGTGGGCACCGCACGGCGGGTGATGCGCCCCGGTTTCATCTCCTCGGTCAGGACCGCATACGGGCTCAGTCGGGAGGTTCCGGCGGCGTTGGCCGTTCTGTGGTGGAAGGCTGCTCAGGGGGGTCGGCCGGGGGCGGCTCGTCTCCGGGGTCGGCGGGGTGCGGGTCGCGGGGAACCGGATCCGGTCCATCCGGAGTGGGCCCGGGGCCCTCGGGTTCCGGCTCGGTCGATCGTTTCATCTGGCTCACCTCGCGGTGCGGGTCGTTCTCGTACGCTCTGCGCCTACCCGTCAGGTCATCGCTCAAGCGGTGTGGTTCGGTGATCTGTGCCCGTCCGCGAACGGACTGTTGTCGATGTGCGCGAGCAGGTCGGCGGGGTGCTGGTAGACGGCTCGAGCTCCAGCCTCTTCGAGGTCACGCCGCGGGATACCGCCGCAGAGCAGGCCCACGCACGCGACGCCGGCCCGGGAACCTGCCTGCATGTCCCAGACGGTGTCGCCGACGAGTACGGCGCCGTGCGCGGCTGCGTCGGCGAGGCCGAGGGCGTGATGCACCGGATCCGGTGCGGGCTTGCCCTCGCTCACGTCGTCGGAGCTCGCCGCCGCGGTGATGGCGTCGTCTGCGTCGACGGCCCGTCTGAGTGCGTCGAGCTCGGCGTCCTTTGCGGAGGTCACGAGCACGACCCGCCAACCCCGTCGGTCCAGCTCGCGCAGGAGATCCGCTGCCGCGTCCAACGGGGGCAGCCGGTCGAAGTACGTGCCGTAGAGGGTGCTGTGCGCGGCGCTGAGCGTGTCGTCCTTGCTCGTATCCCGGTCCTCGCCCAGCAGATACCCGAGGAGGTCCTCACCGGGCAGTCCGATCGAGCGGTGGATGTCGTGCATCGCAACGTCGTGGCCCGCCTGCCGCAAGGCCTCCCACCAGCAGACCACGTGCAGGTGATTGGTATCGGCGAGGGTGCCGTCGACATCGAACAACGCAGCGCGGTTCATGTCCGCCTCCCGCAAGGCTCAGCAACCGAGCTCGTGCCCGAACCCGGCCTCGTTCACGGAGGGGGCCGTTGTCACAGCTCCCCCAGAGCCGGCAGCAGCTCCGTCTCGGACCAGTCCAGGAAGGACTCCTGCTGGTCGCCGCCGATCTGGATCAGGGCGATCTCGGTGAATCCTGCGTCGACGTAGGGGCGTACTGCATCGACGAAGGCGTCCACTTCGCCGCCGCAGGGTATGGAATCCGCGACGTCCTCGGGCCTGGTGTGCTGCGAGGCCTGTGCGAAGCCGGCGGGGCCGGGGAGTTCCGCGTTGACCTTCCAGCCGCCGAGCGCCCAGCGGAATTGGTCGTGCGCTCGGGCCACCGCCGCGTCGCGGTCGGGGTCGTAGGAGACCGGGAGCTGGGCCACACACGGCTTGCCGGAGCCCCCGTACGCGCCGAATGCGGTCAGCAGCTCCTGCTTCGGCTCGGTGGCGATGAGCAGATCGCCGTAACGGCCCGCGATCTCGCAGGAACGGTCTCCGGAGACGGCGATCCCGATCGGGGGTGGATCGTCGGGGCGGTCCCAGAGTCTGGCGTTCTCGACGTCGAAGTGGGTGCCATGGTGGCTGACGTACCCGCCGGTGAACAAGGAGCGGATGATCCCCACGGCTTCCTCGAGCATGTCCAGGCGGACATGGGCGGCGGGCCAGCCCGCGCCGACGATGTGCTCGTTGAGGTTCTCTCCTGAGCCCAGCCCCAGCCGGAAGCGCCCCTGGGACAGGAGTTGCATCGTGGCCGCCTTCTGAGCGATCACGGCAGGGTGGTAGCGGAACGTAGGGCAGGTCACGTACGTCATGAGCGGGATCCGGGAGGTGGCCTGCGCGGCGGCGCCCAGGACGCTCCATGCGTAGGGTGCGTGCCCTTGGGCCTCCAGCCAGGGAAAGGAATGGTCCGAGATGACGGAGAAGTCGAATCCTGCCCGCTCCGCTCCCACCACGTGGCCGACCAGCTCCAGGGGCCCGGCCTGCTCGGTCATCATCGTGTACCCGATTCGCACCATGACCGGCGCCTTACCGCTTCGGGCCCGTTGAAACGCGCCCGGCCCGCGCGAGCGAGGAGAGCCGCGGCTCTTGGCCTCAGGCGGGGTGGCCGGGATCCAGGTCGCGCAGCTCCCGGTACCGGAGCAGTGGGGGCGGCGAGCCTTCGGTCGGCGGGCACACTGCCACGGGAGCCAGGAGAAAGCCCACGTGGTCACCGCCCTCGATCCTCCCTTCGATCCGGCCGGTGAACCAGACGGGCACCTGCTCCAGGACCGGAGTGCCTGCTTCTCCCGGCCGCCAGGCGACCCGCGCGAACTTGTCCACCCGGTCGCCCGTCTCCCCTCCGAAGAGTTCGGCCAGCGCCCGCCCGTCCCGGTGGAGCAGGTGCACGGTGAGGTACTCGGCCTCACACGCGACGCGGTAGGTGTGGTTGGCGTCCGACAGCCAGACGGCGAACCTCGGCGGGTCGATGGAGCACTGCGAGGCGAAACCCACCAGGCAGCCGGCCCGCTCGCCGCCGGACGCGGCCGTGACCACGTACATCGGGCCGTCGAGCCCGTCGGTGAAGGGGTCCAGCTCCGTCACGGCGCCTCCTAGTTTTCCGAATGCTCCAGTGGCCCTCAGGCGGCTGCCCGGGGCGGTGATCGGTGACCCATCGGCGCTGCTCGACCCCGGCCGGGCCGGCCGGACCGAGCCCGGCCGGCCCTGACGTCTCTCGTTGGCGGGGCTCACAGACCGAGGTCGAGGAGGGCGTTCTCCACGACCTCCGTGAGCGCGGGTGGATCCAGTACGGGGACCTGGCGAGGGTCGTGGCGTCGATGCCGAGGGTCGCCGCCAAGACGAGGGGCTGGATGAGGGTGGGGCCTGCGGGCCCATGAGGCAGTTCCGCGGCGATGTAGCCGCCGCCGAGAATCGCCAGGTGCCGGGGCGGCGCGTCGATGCGCATGACGGTGTCGGACGTCTCGTACGGCAGGCCCGCGTCCGTGACGGGCCCGGGGACCAGGGGCCGACCGCCCGCCGCGACGACGACCTGCGCGGCGCTGACGTCGACGGCCCCGTGCTCCCGGTCGATGCGGAGGGTCCTCGGTCCGGTGAAGCGTGCCCTGCCGTCGTACACGGTGACCGAATCCTGCTGCTCACGGCCCGTACGACCCTCGTCCCGTTCGGCGTCCAGCCGGGCGAAGATCCGGTCGCGCGCCGCGCGCCAGCGCACCGCTCGCAGCTCGGCGTCCACGTCGTACGCCCCGGCTTCTCGGGCGGTCCGGGCGACGTGCGCGGTGTAGGCGAGCATCTTGCTCGGGATGCATCCGGCGTTCAGGCAGGTTCCGCCGAACCAGCGCTCCTCGACGACGGCCACGTCCAGATCGCCGAACGAGTCGTCGACGACGGCGTTGCCGGATCCCGCACCGATGACGACAAGATCGTGGTGACGCATCCGGCCAGCCTACGAGGCGCTTGCCAAGCCTGCGCGCTGGTCACGTCGGCCTCTGCCCGGCGCCGCTCACCGGCAGGGCGGCGCAGCCGCCGTGGTGCCCGTGAAAGCGGGGGCCGGTGTGGGGTCCGATGTGGGGGCCCCGGTCGGCTTTGCGACCGGCCGGCCGTGGTCCGCCTCGGCTTGGACCACGTCCACCGGCTCGTCCGTGCGCAGCCGCTGGAACAGCCGGGCAGCATCCACGTCGATCAGTTCGTCCCGGTTCGGGTCGGCGCGGTAGGGCTGCCGGGGCACGGTCAGGAACTGCACCCCGGCCACGGGAATGTCTCGCATGGTGAAGACCAGTTCGTACAGGCTGCGCAGGGAAGCGAGCTGCGGGTCGGTCGTCACGGCGGACGTGGCCGCGTCCAGTACCGCGTACAGGCGGGCGGGGTTGAACAGCACCCTGTTGCTCTGCACCTTCTTCACGAGTGCGGCGAGGAACTGCTGCTGGCGGGTCATCCGTTCGGTATCGCTGCCATTGCCCAGGCTGTAGCGGGCCCGCACGTACCCGAGCGCCTGCTCACCATTGAGGGTCTGGCGTCCGGCCTGCAGCCGAAGCTTCGCCTTGGCATCGTTCACCGGCTCGTCGAGGCAAACCTCCACCCCGCCGACCGCGTCGACCACCTTCTTGAAGCCCTGGAAGTCCACCACCACGTGGTGGTCGATCCGGATCCCGGTCATCTTCTCGACGGTACGGATCGAGCAGGCCGCGCCCCCGAACTGGAAGGCCCAGTTGAACTGCGCGAACTGTGCCTCGGTGCGGCTTCCGTCAGTCGTCAGGCAGGAGGGGATCTCGACCATCAGATCCCTGGGGAGTGAGACGGCCGTCGCACTCTTCCGGTCCGCCGCCACGTGCAGCAGGATCGCGGTGTCCGAACGCCCCGTTTCCCGACGCTGTCCGTACCTGCCGTTCCCCTGGCCCGCGCGCGAGTCCGATCCGATGAGCAGGATGTTCAGCGCCGTGCGCACGACCGGTGCCGGGCGCTCCGCCTCGTGCCGTCCCAGCTCGGAGGCCGCGGGAACGTCGGCTGTGATGTTGCCGTCGAGCTTGCGGTAGATCCACCAACCCACCCCGACCCCGACCAGCAACAGCAGCGCCATGCCGAGACCGATCCAGCGCAGCAGCCGACGCCTCCGCCCCAGGGCAGGAGGCTTTGCCACGTCCTCCCCTGCCGGGCCGTCAGCGCCCCGTCTGCCCGCCCTGTCCGACACGGCTGCGTCACCCCTTTACTGCGCCGACGGCCGCCGCCGGGTACCGGCTGCGGCCTGCGTCGATCATCCATCCGGATCACGGCAGGCGCTCGGGGAGCGAGGCCACCAGTACGTCATGCGGGTGATGAACGGCGGCGCACGGGCTCGGCTGGCTCCGCCGGGCCCCGCCCGGAGCAGGCGAACCGGGATGCGTACTGGTCATGTCCCTCCTACACCCTGGCGTAGACCAGAGTGGAGACTGTGTAGCAGGACAGGGCCCTCCTTCATGAGCGGACACGCCCATCCACTCACGCTTCTCCCCCGCAGCAGGCATACTTGCCCGCCCCGCGTTGACGCTTCGAAGCGGCCGGCCGGCCACCTGCAGGCTGGTGATCTCCAGGGTGCCGCCGAAGACGGCGAGACGGTGGCGCCGGTCCGTGCGTCCCGCATCAGCGCTCTGGCCCGGTCGGGGTCGGTCTCCATCAGTGCGCGCCGCCTTCGCCAAGACCTCCCCAAGGCGCGCTGATCCACGGCCCTGAGCCGACCTGCGCGGTACTACGGCCTGCCCAACGGGGCCGTCGGCAGGCCGTCCTGCGCGGCGCGGGGTGGCGGCAGCACCCCCGGCAGCATCCAGGTGTAGACGTCCGGGGAGAAGGCGCGCAGACGCTTGACGAGCCTGGCGGTCGACCAGGGCCAGCAGAAGGTGTTGACGCCCGGAAGGCCGAAGTAGTACCCGGATCCGTTCGCGGGGCCGTAGACGGTGGTGCGCAGCGCCTCGTGCAGGGCCTGCTGATGGGCTTCCTCGGCTTCGGGGATGACGTCGAGCGCGGCGTACCCGTTGGTGCGCAAGTGGGTGAGGGCAGCCGCGATGTAGCAGAGCTGGGCTTCGAGGACGGTGGGTACTGCGGTGGTGCCGGTGAGCAGGTTCGGGCCGACGAGGAGGAAGAGGTTGGGGTAGCCGCTGACGCTGGTGCCCAGATAGGCACGGCGGTTGTCGGCCCAGGTCCTGGCGAGCGTGGTGCCGCCGGTGCCGTACAGCCGGCTGGCCAGGGGGACGTCGCCCACGTGGTAGCCGGTGGCCAGGATGATGACGTCGGCCCGGGTACGGGTGCCGTCGGCGCCGATGACGTGGGAGCCCTCCACGGCAGCTGCCCTGGTGGGGTGAAGCCGGACGTTGGGCCGGACGAGGGCGGGGTAGTAGGTGTCGGACGTGATCAGACGGCGGGCCCCGAGGCGGTAGTCGGGGGTGAGTGCCTGGCGCAGGACCCGGTCCGGTACGGAAGTGCGCAGATGGAACCGGGCCACGGCTTCCAGGGGCCGCAGCAGGCGGGGGTGGCGCAGGGGCAGGCCGACGGCTTCCTGGGTCCAGTGGTGCAGGCCGCGCAGTGCGCGGCGGACTGTCGGGTGGAGTCCGAGGAAGCGGTGCAGGCGGGCGGGGAGCGGGTAGTCGGGTTTCGGGAGCACCCAGTGCGGAGTGCTCTGGAAGACGTCGACGTGCGCGGCCTGGGGCTGGATCTCGGGCAGGAACTGCACGGCGGACGCTCCGGTGCCCACTACCGCGATGCGGCGACCGGTGAGGTCGGCGTCGTGGTTCCAGCGGGCGGAGTGGAAGGCCGGGCCGGGGAAGGTGTCGAGGCCGGGGATGTCGGGGTGGCGGGGGCGGTGCCATGGGCCGGTGGCGACGATGACGGCGCGGGCCGTGTAGGCGCCCGCCGTGGTCTGCAGGTTCCAGCGGCTGGCGTCCGGCTGCCAGCGCGCGTCCAGCACCTCCGTGTCGTAGCGGATCGCCTCGTCCACCCGGTGGGTTGACGCGGTCGTCCGGAGGTAGTCGAGGATTTCGGACCGGTCGGCGAAGCACCGGCTCCAAGGATGGGGGGCGAAGGAGTACTCGTACAGCATCGCGGGCACGTCGCACCCGCAGCCGGGGTAGGTGTTGTCGCGCCAGGTCCCGCCGAGACGGTCGGACTTCTCCAGCACCACGACGTCGTCGATCCCGGCCCGGCGCAGTGCGATCACGGCGGCCACACCCGAGAGGCCGGCCCCGATGACGACGACCTCCGCGAGACGGCTGCTGCCGGAACTTTCACGGGTCACGCTTGCTCCCTCCCTGCGTCGGGAGCATCCCGGCCAGTGCCGGACCCCTCTACACAGTCACCCAGAGCGACCGATCGTAGGCGTTCGCGTCATCGTGCGGGGATGTGCGGCGTGCGCATGGCTCATATGAGTGATCTTGCAGGCCTGGGCCGCAGGGGGGCGGGCGTAGCAGAACGGGCGCTCTCCCCGGTCCCGCCATTTCCGGACCCTCCACACAATGCGGCTCGCACAGTGCGATAGGCGGCACCCCGTCCGTCGGCCTCACCGTGAAAGGCGACTCACGGCAGCCACTCGACATCGAGTAGCGCCCGGGGCTCAACCTGGTGCCCCACGAGGGCACTTGTGGCACGCGAATTCTGCCGCCAGGTCTCCGCGTACGGAGGGTCACTTTCCGTCGGTGATGTAGTAGTCGTTCTCGAGGTACTCCAGGGTGTAGCTGCCCAGCTCTTCCTCGGAGAAGGTGGCGGAGGACCTGACCGCTTCGAGCGGCATCTCGATCTCGTCGAGGGTGCGCACGGGGACGCGCTGCGGATCGACCGTCGCGGTCTGCAGGGCCTTCTTCTGCTCGGGTGAGATCATCTGGAACACAGTCACATACGTCGACGTGCACGGACCGAATCCTTGGTCCTCTGCCTTCTTCGCGCCGGGCCCGGCCACTTCGCAGACCGTGTCGATGTCCTCACGCCCGAGCCCGTGGAGGTACTGCTCGTACCGCTGGATCGCGCGCTCCTTCGTCCTGGGCGCGGGCTGGTTACCGGTCACGGTGGCCGACGGCGTCTCGGTTCCGGCGGGCGCGGAAGGCGTGCCCGACGGCACTTTCGCCGGTGTGGACGCGGACGGCTGCGAAGGCTTCGCGTCAGTGCTCTTCTTCGCTTTCTGCGGACCGCACCCGCACGCCACCAGCGCCACGCATGCCGATACCGCCACGCTCACCATCGTCCGCGTTTTCATCAGGTCTCCTCCGCCGGCCGACTGCCCATCAAGAGCTCACGCAGGATCACCCTGTGCCGTGCCCGTCAAGGTCCACTGGGGGCGGGCGCTGCTGTGAGAGGCGGGCCTGGGCGGGCACCTGGCGGCCTTCAGTGCATCCTCCTCGCCCCCGCTGACGCTCCACGTCCAGCGGTCCGTTGCTGCACGTCTGACCAGGTAGATCAAGGCGGTGGTGAAGGAGTTAGCGGGCGCCCTCGTGGGCGGATGCATGGACGGCGTCCTCCCCGACTACCTCTCCCCCAAGAACCCATCGCTTGCTACGGCAGGTGGTACACGCTGTGGTGCAGGCATCACACCGTGAGGGATCTCCCCTGCGCGGTACTTCCGTCACATGAACAGCAATTGAGACGCCGCCGGACCTGGCGGCGCGCGCTGGCTCCCTGTCCGACCGCGCCGGGTACGCCGAATCGTTCCTCGGCCCGGTGGTACCGCTTCGAGACGGTCGTTCTGCCGTACACGCACTTCACCGTCGTCCACCGCCCCGACAGACGGCTGGCCGCCTCCACCGCCGTCTGTATCGACGGCGCGAAGCTCCTGGAGGACGTGCCCCGAGACGACGCCTGGGAGTTCGCCCCCCAGTTGCCCGAGTCCCAGCAGGCCGGCAACGACATCTACCGCAACAATCCCCTGTACCGGGGTCACCTGGTGCGTCGGCTCGACCCGGTCTGGGGCTCAACGGCCGAGGCCAACCGCGCGAACACCGACACCTTCCACTTCACCAACGCAGCCCCGCAGCAGGACACCTTCAATCAGGGCAAACAGCTGTGGCATGGGCTGGAGAACCATCTGCTCGACCATGCGGCCGAGTTCGACCGCAAGCTCACCATCATGACCGGCCCGGTGCTGCACGACTCCGACCCGCCCTACCGGGGCGTCCAGGTGCCGCTGCGCTTCTGGAAGGTGGCCGCCTTCATCCAGAGCGGACAGCTCGCCTCGACCGTACATCCTGGACCAGAGCCCCGACCTCACCCGCGCCTTCGAGCGGGCGATAGCGGGCGCCAAGCCCGGCGACCCGCCGCTCGGCCCGTTCCGCACTTTCCAGGTGCCGGTCGGCGACATCGTGCAGCTCACCGGTCTGGCCTTCGGCCCGTTCCCGGCTGCGGACCTCATGCCCGTCACCCGGGCGCCCGCGGAGCGCTGGAAGCGGCTTGAGTCGTACGACGACATGGTCCTGCGGAGCTGAGACGGCCGGCCCGACGGTCGGCTACGTCCACAGCAGCGGGAACAAGGTTCGCTACGGCCTGCTGAAGTCCCGGTGGACCCAGGCGCTGTTCGGCAGGGACACGGGGTCGGCTTCGCGGATGGCGTACTGGGCGCCCCTGCCCGACCAGAGCGGCCCCAACCTGTCGGCCTGCGGCAGCCCGCTGTCCGTGGAGGCGTCAGTCAGGGTGCTCTCCGGTGCCGACGTGCCGCAGACCCCGAAGGCGTTCGTCGAGCGGACGTTGCGCGAGGCGCTCACGGACGCCGGGAACAGGACGTAGAGGCCGAGGACCGTAGGGTCGACCGCGTTCCCGTAGGCGGTGAAGACACTCGGCAGGGATCAATTGCGCCGTTGAGGGCGCCTGCAAGAGCAATTGCGCGGATGTCGTGACGGCCGGTAGCGACACCGGGGGGCCTGTCGCACCTCTCCGCCGGGCGCGCCGAACGCGGTGACTGTCGGGGCCGCGGTGAAAGAGGACACGATGGCCGCTTCCTCCAGTTGGGGAAAGTACGTCGACGTACTCGCTCCCGGCTAGGACGTCTTGTCATTGTGGGTCTCCGTGCCGGCGCCGCGCCAGACGTACCGGCCAGGAAGCTCGTGACGGAGAATGTCAGGTTGTGATCGACTTCAAGCGCAGCATCGCCACCCTCGCCGTTGCCCTGGTGGGCGCCGTGGCCCTCACCTCACCCAGTGCAGCTGCTGACAACGCCCCGAACAGGCCCACGCACGCACGATCGCGCGCGGCGAGCAGCGTGACGGCACCCGACAGAGCGACGGTCACAGAAGGCCAGGTCAAGGAGGTCGCACCCGGGGGCGTGATCACCTATCCGAGCGTCACCAGCTGCCTGACTGTGACCGTACGATTGCGGGACGGTGGCCTCGTCGGTGCTCACGCCAGCCTGTTCCAGGTACCGGGTGAACTGCGATCCGATGAGATTCTGGCCGCGCTCAAGCACCTCGTCGGCAACCGCCCCGTGACCGCGATCCAGGTCAAGGGGGCCGTCGGCGCCTGGCATCCGAGCTACTTCGTGAAGGCGATCGAGAGTTACGGCGAGGAGGAACAGCCGCCGTACCCGGCACGCCCGGAGCCCGAAGGGCTCGCCACTGCCGTGTCGCAGGGACTCGAACTGCCCCGCCGCCTTGTCACGGTCGAGGACGTACCTGACGGGGACCAGATCGCCAGCTGAACACAGGCGATCATCGCCAGGGCGGCCCCGCACCGCCCGTCCCGTCGTAGTACTGGGGTGGCAGGCAGCTCCTGCCACCCCAGGCCAGGGTCATGTCGGATACCCGGATGCCAAGCCGCCGGACGCGGGATGCCCGGGCGAAAGCTTGTCAGAGTCCGATGCCGTACAGCGGGTTGAGACCTTCGCCGACGGCGGCGCGGTCGTGACAGTCGGCGAACGCCTTGGACCCTTCGACCCATCCGCCGTCTCGGGCGACCTCGATCGTGTCCTTCTCAGTACTCCAGCAGGAATTTACTGTCTGACCTGCAGGTTTGGTTGGGCGGCTGGAGTGTAGCGGGCTGTGGAGTGGTCAGGGATAGTCTTCGGCGGGCCGCCCCTCGATCGTGCGCCAGCACCGCAGGTAGTGACAGCGGCGAAGACTGTCAGCCACTCCCGCTCGGCGACGAGTTCCCGCATTCTGCGGGAGACGTGGGTGTTCAGGCGGTCCCAGACCAGCACGATCGGCGCTCTGACCAGGTGATGGGTTCCGTCGATGAGTTCGATGAAGTCCCGCTCGCTCATGCTGCGACGTGTTCCCCTGCCTGCAGGGTGGGTCCGAAGGCGGTAACACAGCCGGGTTCGGGAACCCGGCCGCATCGCGATCAGCCCGGCCACCGACAGCCGTCCCGAGCGGCGACCGCTGACCGTCACGACCGGCGTGATGCCGCGCCGGCCCCAGGTCCGTCCCCGGGGCGGCCGTCGGGTGAAACCCGCTTCGTCCTCGAAGCAGACGTAGCCCCCGCAGGCCGCCCGGGCCCCTTTACCTCCGCCCAGGTCGCCTCCCGCCACGTGCTCACGGCCTGCTCGTCGCGTTCGGCCACCCGCCGCGCGGGCACCTGCGGGGAGAACCCGAGCCGGTGCATCAACCGGGTGGCACCCGAGACGCTGTAGGAGATGTGGAACTTCCTGCCGATCAGCGTGACCACCCTCGATGCGGTCCACACCTGGTCCTCGACCCAGCCGTGCGCGGCCGGCCCCTCCTCCAGATACACGGCCAGCTTCTCCAGACACCGCGGGGACAGACGGCAGCACCGTGACCCGCTCGGACCGCGGGAAGAGGATCCGCCCTTCGACGTGCTGGTGATCCCCGGCGGCGTCACCACGGCGGTCGAGACGGATACGGACGTCATCGACTGGCCGGCCCGGCGCCGACAGACCTCCGCCCTGACGTTCAGCATCTGCACCGGTGCCTTCCTGCTGGCCGCCACCGGGGCTCTGGACGGCCGCCCGGCCACGACCCACTGGGAGGACCAGGAAGAGCTGGCCCAGCGTTGGCCGGACATCCAGGTGCGCACCGATGTCCGGTGGGTCGACGACGGCGACATCGTCACCTCTGCGGGGATCAGCGCTAGCTTGCACATCGTGGGCCGGCTCTTCGGCTGGCAGCTTGCCCGCCGCACGGCCCTCCAGATGGAATACGACTGGACAGGCGAACACACCGCCGAGGCCGGAATCTGAAGCGTCCGCCGACGGTCGGTCCCGGGCAGGGCACCTCCGGCACGCTGCGTGGCGCACCATGCCGGAGGCGTCCTGCAGAAAACCACTCCGGGCCGCTGGACATCGACCGGACCGTCGGGGTCACCGACGCGGGAGGTCCTACTTGTCGGCGATGAGCGTGCCGGCCGCACCCCAGCTGTCCGCCGGGACCTCGTGGATCCACACCTGGACGGTCTCGGCCGGGATCTTGTACGCGTCGACGAAGGCGTCCGTGACCCGCTTGACGAGCTCGCGCTTCAGCTCGACATCGCGGGGACCCTGCTGAATGGTGACGATGGGCATGACCGAACTCCCTTGCCAGCGGCGGCTTCCCGGCCTTTCCGGGTCGCTCACCGGCGTGACCCCAGTCCATCGGATGCGCGCGGCCCGACCAAGAAGCAGACCGCGACCGCAACGATCAGCTCTCGTGATCGTTGCTGGTCGGGAGTGCCGGAAGCGCCTTCAGGAGTACCTCGAGAGCAGCGGGCGGGGTCGCGCGGCGGACGGCCAGGCCGATGGGCAGGGCCAGGCCGGGGGCACGGAACGGGCGGAAGGCGACCCGGGGGCTGGCCAGCACGCGTGCCTGGGCCGCGTACACCACGGTCCACATCGGTATGGAGCCGGCACCGATGGTGGCGAGGGTGTCCTGCAGCGAGCCGCTGACCGGTCCGGGCAGCGGTTCAAAGCCGACTGAGTGGCAGGCTCCGACGACCAGGTCGACCAGGGCCGGGTTGTTTCGGCGGGCGGTGATACAGAGTCGCAGGCCGGCCAGTTCGGCGATGGCCAGTTCCGCCTCTCGGGCGAGTGGATGGGTCGCCGGGAGGGCCGCTACCAGGGAGTCCTTCCACAGAGGCAGGATCCGCACGCCCGGGGCGGGCTCCAGGGAACGTACGAACGCGGCGTCGAGGCGGCCGTCCGCGACCTGCTCGAGGCGGTCGTGAGTCGAGGCCGAAATCAGCTGCACCGCGGTGTCGGGGGCGAGGACGGCCAGGGCGCCGAGCACCCTGTCCAGGTATTCACCGAGACCGGTGCTGGTGCCGAGGCGCAGGCTGGCCCGTTCGCGGACGGCGGCCCTGGCCCGTTCGGCGGCGGCGAGCACGGCCCGCGCCTCGGGCAGCAGCCGCTCCCCCGCGCCGGTGAGCCGAACGTGGCGCGGCGAGCGGTCGAAGAGATCGGCCCCCAGCTCCCTTTCCAGCCACTGCACCTGCTGGCTGACCGCCGACTGCACGATGTGCAGCCGCTCGGCGGCCCGACCGAAGTGCAGTTCCTCGGCGACGGTGACGAAGTAGCTCAGCTGCCGCAGTTCCATCTGCCGACTGTAACCGTCGAGGTCGGACGACCGTCCAGCCGAGTGCGGTGATCCGTACGGCCGCGGCCTGCGGGAGGGCGCGGCACCGGGCGGCGGCGGGGCCGGTACGTCATGGTTGTGTCACCGGAGCGGCACAGCGCTGTGCCCGCGGGAACTCCTGCGGGGCGCTCCGCCGTGTCCGTCGGCGTGCGGGCCGGCGATGGGCCGGTGGCGATCCTCCGGAGGTTCCCAATGCAGTACACAGCAGGTGTCCAACGGAGCGCGGCCGCACTGGTGGTCGTGGCCGCGACCGCCGCCCTGATGACGGGCTGCACGCCGTCCGGCGAGGCTGGCGCGGCCGGCAGGCCTTCGCAGTCCGTGCAGTCACCGGCTCCCGGGGCCGCCGCGGGCGGCAGCAGCTCCAGCGGTACGGGGCAGGCGAAACCTGCCGTCTCGGTCTCCCCTACCGTGTCCGGTGGTAAGGCAAAGCCCTGCACGATCGACGACGTGAAGGTCACGGAGGCCCGCCAGGCCGCCGTCCGGCCGCCGGGCACGGGAACCGGCGCCGCCGTCGTCGCCGTCGCCAACGTCTCGAAGAGCGCCTGCACGCTGCAGGGATTCCCCACCGTCGCGGGCGCGGGCAACGGGTCCCCCGACAAGAACGTACCGCTCGCCACGACCCACAGCGGCTCGGCGGCCACGGTGTCCCTGGCCCCGGGTGCCCGTGCCTGGACCAAGCTCACTTTCGTCAACGTGCAGGGCGAGGCCGATGGTTACTGTGAGTCCGGCGCGACGCCCGCCTCGTTCCCCACGCTCGTCGTCGGGGTCCCGGGCGCGGGCGCGCACCAGACCGCCCTAGACGACGGAATCCTCGCCCTGTGCGACAACAAGGCCACGGTCACGGCCTATTCGGCGACGAAACCTTCGTGATGCGCTTGGGTGCCCCGGTGTTTCGGTGACCTGTTCACACTGCACCACGAGCGGGGCCAAGGCCGGGACGGAGGCGAAGACCGCGGTCAAGAACGGCGCGAAGGCTGACAGGGCCGCCGCCGCGGATAGGGCCGCGAAGTCCGCGACCTCCACCGGCACCGAGCCGCAGGGCGCGGCCGGACCCAGGCCGCGGACGACGCCGAAATGCTCTGACGCGCCGGCCAGCCTGCCGGGAGGGCGCCGCGACCACGCCGCGGGACGCGGCGCCCCCTCCCGCATGCGTCACCGCGCCCGGACGGCTTCGGCGCGCACGGACATGGCGTGCGCCGCCCGCACGGCCGGATCACCGGCCTCCAGCAGCTCGGCCATGGTCCGGCCGTCGGGGACCTCGAACCTGACCGCCTCGGGCGTCGTCCCCATGCGCAGGACCCCGAGGCTCTCGTGGCACGCCGCCATCACGGCGTAGAAGCGCATCTCACGGTCGTAGGCGGCCTGCACGGCGGGCATGCTCTGCGAGTCGTAGTGGAGGGACGACACGGGGACGGCGTTGTACCCCTTGGGGACCTTCCCGAACTTCCCCATGAGGGTGTCGATGTTCAACCCGTTCAGGCCGAACGCGCAGTGCACCCACCCGTTTACCTCCGTGCGCGGCCAGATGCCGTACGCGTCCGGCTCGTTGGCGGAGGCCATCGCGCCGGCGACGGCGAACACGTGGCGCCGCACCATGGGGTGCGTGTAGATCCCTTCCAGGTACGACCCCATGTGCTTGCGGTGGACGTCGAACAGGGCGTACAACGCGGTCACGGCGCAGGACAACCTGAAGTACGCCGTGACCGTACTGAATTCCCGCCCCTTCTCCCGTGCCGTGAGCCGTCCGACGTCCTGGGCGAGCATCACCCAGTGCGTCGCCATGACATCCGCGTCCGTCTCGGCGAACCGCCTGAAGTACCGCTCGTCCTCGGGGGTACGCACCACGTCGAGATGCTTCATGGCGCGCAGCTGCGGGCCGTGCCGACGGTATACGTGCGCAGCTTCGTGGCCGATGATGAACATCAGGGCCAGGGACGTCATGGAGGCGACGTCGTAGGCAGCCTCCGGCGTGCAGACGCCGGAATGCAGCACCTCCAGTTCCTTCCGCCAGTCCGTACGCGCGTCCGGTGCGCCGAACAGCGGATGCAGTCCCCGGGGTAGTCGCCAGAGGGACTCCCACTCCGCGTCCACATCGAGGTTCAGCATGACCTTGCTGCCCTGGAGGTATCCGCACAGGAGGTCTGCGAGGACGTAGAACCGGCAGACGAGCCCGAGGGGAATCGTGATCACGTGGTGGTCTCGGGCAGTCTCCTTGGCCCGGCAGGTGAAGAACGGGGAATCTACCAGTTCCACCGTGGTGCGGACCCCGATGGCGCGGTCGAAGTCCGACAGATGCGCCCGCATGATCATGAGCGAGAACCGGCACGCCTCCACTGCGTCCTCGGACATGAACGCGGGGAAGCCGGCCGGCTGCACCGGCCCGCCCATGGCCTCGACGAACTCAGTCGCTTCCACTCGGGCCATCCCCCCGCGTTCCGGTACCGCACAGCTGGTGGAGTCCCGCGTGCACGACCTTCACGGCCAAGACGGTGGCCGGCACGTCCAGCCCGAGCTGTGCGTGCAGGACGGCATCGACGACGGCGGCGGCCAGGAGCCGGTTGCCCTCACCGGGGCTTTCCGCGGCCCGCATCACCGCGGGATTCCCGCAGACGGCTTCGCGCAGCCGTCCCTGGATGGAGGCGAACCACCGGCGTGCGATGAAAAGTCGCTCCTCGTCGTCGTCCTCCCGGCTGCCGAAGTCCTCGCCGACCAGGTGCTGGGCGATCAACAGATCGATCTCGCGTTCGGGCAGTTCCAGGAGCTCTGCCAGCCCGTTCCGCATGTTTCCCCCCGGAGGTACGCGTTTTCCCCCAGTGTGCCGTTCGCCGGGTCGCGGGCGCGGGCGATTCGGGGAAGCCGCCGCCTTCCTCTTCGGCCGGCGCCAGCCCTCCGGGGGCCGCCCCGGCGGGTGTGGTGGTGGAGCGGGAGCGGGCGGCGCCCGGGGAGACCCGGACCCGCGAGGCGGGCGCCGACGGCGGCACCATCAGGGAGTGGAGGGCCGCATCCACGAGGCCGCCCACCAGGGCGGAGGCCGAGGCACCACGGCACACGGGAGGGGGAACCGGCGGCCCGGGGCGGGAAGGGGTAGCACCCCCGCGCCCCCGCCGCCGGAACTCGTCCCGCGAGCTCCGGGCCGACGGCGACGCGTACGGGAGGGCCGTCAGAGGTGGAGGTGGAACAGGAAGGCGTCGGTGCGCACGAGCGCGGCTGTCAGGAGGCGGCCGAGTAGCCCCCCAGGCACGTGGACGCCCCAGGCGAGTGCGATCAGGAGGCCGGCCACGAGGGCCGGTGCCAGCGTGACGTACGGCTCCAGCGGAGTCCCCGGGAAGCCTGCCTGGGCGAGCTGGAGCACCGCCAATCGCCGGCCGGGGCGCGGATGGTTGGACAGGAGGGACCGCGGCCCGCCCGGCGCGCTCCACCACCCCTGTGCGGCGGCCGCGATCCGCTCGGTGCGCTCGGCGGCGGACAGTAGGGCGGTGAGACCGGTGCGGGACCGGCCGGTGACGGAGAGGATGTCTGCCTCGTGCTCGCGGGACCGCAGCACGAGTTGGGAGGCCGTGAGGACGAGGGCGAGGAGCAGCAGGGACCGCCCCGCGTATTCCCCCCAGAACGGGTCGGCGAGGACGTGCCGCAGCGCCCGGCCTTCCCGCCGAGCCTGTACCGCCAGGTTGACCGGGGGCGCGGCGAGGACGGCCACGGCCGCCCCCAGCGCGCTGCGGGTCAGCCACACCAGGCGTACGTCTCCGGCGGCCACGTGGGCGACCTCGTGCCGGATGATCGCCTCCGCCCTTTCGGGCGCCAGGGCGGCGAAGCCGGCGGGCAGCACGACGATGGGGGCGCCCGGTGCGCCGACGGTGAACGGCTCCTCCCAGCCGTCGGCCGCCTGGGCGACCCGCGGCCGGATCCGGCCCCGCAGGTCCTCGGAGGCCTGGTCCGCCCGCTCCTGCGCCCCTGCCGGGGCGGGCGCCAGGGGCCCGGCCCGCCGTAACGCCCATCGGGGCAGCAGCCACAGGCCGGCGCCGCCGAGGACAAGGACCGCGGCCGAGCCGGTCAGCGATACCGCGGCCAGACGCTCCGCGACGGGCCGTCCACAGCGCATGCGCCACTGCTGGCGCACCTCCGCGTCCGTGTCCGGCTGCTCCTCCGTCTTCGGGGCGGGGTACCGGTGCTGGGCCTCGCTGATGCAGCGCGACTGGGTCTTGGCCCACGCGATGCCGAACAACTGGTTGTGGACGAGCTGCCCCGCGAACGTCCCGGCCAGGAGCAGGACACCGACGAGCAGGACGTAACGGCTGCCGGACGGGGAACGCAGGAGGCGCAGGGCCTGCGCCGTCCGGCCGGTCGGCCGGGGCGCGGCGGTCCGTCCGGTCCCGGCCGCTGCCGCCGGGGCCGGGCCGTCGAGCCGCGTCACACTCCCGCCCCGGGTTCGGGCGGGTCCTCCAGGGCCGCGGCTATGGCCTGTGCGAGGGCCTCCGCCGGATCCGCCCCAAGGCCGAGCCGCTGGACGAAGAGGATCAGGAACGCCGTGACGAACGCCGTCCGCTCGTCCTCGGACCAAGACGTCCGCCGCTCCACCGCCAGACGCGATTGCTCCACCACCGGGGCCGGCTCCTCCCCCGGCTCCTCTCCCGGCTCCTCCCCCGGCTCCGCCCTCCGCTGTCGCAGGCGGCCCAGCAGGACGGCGGCCTTGCGGCGGGACACCTCGCCGAGTCCGTCCACCGCGTGGCCGACGACCCGCTAGCCCACCACGCCGAGCACCCACGCCACGGCGGGCAGCACGTACAAGGGCAGGTCGGCGACGCCCACCCCGGTGCCGACCGCGGCCCCGCGCCGGCGGGCTGCCCGCTTCTGCGGGTCCGCCTCGAACTCCGCGAGCAGGTCGTCGAATTCGCGGCCGCCGCTCACCTGCGCGGGCAGGGTGGCGAACACCGCCCGTGCGGTGCGCTCCAGGCTCTGCCGGCGGAAGGGTTCCGGGGCGTCGGGCCGCGGCACGGGAACGGCGAACGCGGCCCGGCCGCGCCCGAAGAGTACGGACATGGTCCCCCCATGGAGCCGCGGGCCGGGGTGCCCCGTACGGCGCGATTCCGTCAGCGTAGTGAGGAGTCGGCCGGTTGCCGTCGTTTCGCCGAAAACCGGGGCTGGTGTGCCGGGCAGGGTCAGTGGGGCTGATGGGGCTGGTGGGGTCGTCCGGGCCTCAGCGCTTCGGCCAGTGCTACAGGATTTCGACCACCAGTGCCACAGGAGTTCGACCAGGGGAGGCCCCTCGGGCGAAGCCCCTGGTCCCGGGGGTGCGGGCGGTGACTTCCGTGTCGATGCCGAGTGTGGCGGCGTGTTCGACGACGTGCTGGCGGTAGCCGCCGTCGACCCCAGACCTTGCGGATACCGGGGGTGCCCGGCAGCGACCTGGTCCAGGAGCGGGGTGCCGGCCGGCGGCGTCCTGAGCGCTCGCCGCGGTGACCAGCACGGCGAGCAGGAGACCGATGGTGTCCGTTACGATGCTCCGCTTCCGGCTTACGATCCTTCGCCCGCGCCGATGCCCCGGCTGTGGGCGTGAACGCTGGTGGAGGTCTTGACGCTCTGGGCGTCGATCACACACGCCGACGGCTCGGCGTCCCGTCCCCCCTTCTGCCGCAGCAGTTGCCTGAGCAGGCCGCCCAGCTGGACGAACACGCCTTCCTCCGCCCATTTGGCGAAGTATCCGTAGGCCGTGTTCCAGTGCGGGAAGTCATGCGGCAGGCAGCGCCACTGGGCTCCGGTCCGGTCCACGCACAAAGGGTTCCTGGTCGGCTGGTGACGACCTCCCGGATCGCCCCGTGGACGCGTGGTCCCCGCGGGCCCCGCGCGGATGGCTGAAACACCCTCATACCGGCCCCACTTGGCGAGCTCGATTGTTTGGCGAACACCTAATCGAGTAGGCGTACATCTGTGCGTCCGCCGTTTTCCATCGTGTTCCAGTCACCCCTGGTCCGTGCGTGGTGACACCCCGTACGGATCGTCCGCCGACGACGCCGCCGCGCCACGCGGCGTCCCCCTCGACCCCAGGAGCACCATGACCCCGATCCTCTTCGTCTATGCCAAGGGCGGCCCTCCTCTGGAGTACACGGTCCCGCGCCTCGCCGCCCACGCCGAGGTGCATGTCCTGGCGCTCGCGCCGTTGCCCCGAACCACCGAGTCGGTGTGGCTGCCCGGGTGCGCGTCGGTCACCACGGCCCCGCCGGGCGAGGGGGTGGAACTGGTCGATCTGATCTGTTCCCACGCCCGCCGCGTCGGCGCCGAGGCGGTGCTGACCCTGTCGGAGTACGCGGTGGTGGCCGTCGCCCACGCGAGCCTGCGGCTCGCTCTGCGCGGTGCTGGCGAGCGGGTCGCGGGGGCGCGGGATAAGCGTCTGATGCGCCGGATCTGGCGTGACGCCGGGGTGCCCGTACCGGGGTTCGCGGAGGTCCACGCCCCGGAGGACATCACGGCCGCCTTCGAAACCCTGAGGCCGCCACTCCTCCTGAAGGCCGCCTGGAGCGCGGGTTCCACGGCCCACCTCACCGTGTGGAACGAGCAGCAGGCCGAGGCGGCCTGGAAGACCGGACGTTCCGTCATGGAAGCCTCCTCCACGCTGGGTTACGCGGAACTGCACGCCGCGGACGAGGGCGTCAGCGATTTCCTGCTGGAGGAGATCGTGACCGGAGAGGCCTCCGATTGGTTCGACGGGGACGGGTGGGGCGACTACGTCAGCGTGGAGGGGATCGTCGCCGACGGCCGCTACCACCCGCTGTGCATCACCGGGCGGATGCCGACCATCGCGCCCTTCACCGAGCGGGCGAGCCTGGCGCCGGCCGCCCTCCCGAACGCGTTGCAGCACCGGATCGAGGAGGTGTCGCGCGCCGCCGTCGACGCGCTCGGACTCGACACCTGCGCCACCCACACCGAGATCAAACTCGGCGCGGACGGGGCCATGTGGCTGATCGAGACCGCCGCCCGCTTCGGTGGCGTGATGACCACCCGGCAGGTGGAGACCGTCTTCGGGCTCGACATGATCGGCATGCTGGTGCGCCAGTTGCTCGGCCGGGAGGTCGCCTACCCGGAGCGGATGCTGACCGAGGGCGAGGGCGCCGCCGGATCGCTCGTCGTCCTCGCCGTCGACCCCGAGGGCCGGCCCTGGACCGAACTCCCGGCCTGGGACTTCGAGGCGGTCGACTGGCCCGCCCTGGTCGCGCCAGGATCGCGCGTGGAGCTGGTGCGCGAATGCAGTCTCGCGCCGGGCAGTCCGGTCCCGCCGTACGAGGAGGCGGGAGGGGCCAATTCCATGGCCGCGCTGTGCTACCTCACCGCCGCGTCCGGGCCGGAGCTGCTGGCCGACTGCGGCCGCATCCTCGCGGCCATGCCGAACGCCCTCACCGCCCCTTCAGTCGCCCTGACGGCCGCCCCCACCGCCACCGAGTCCTCCGCCCTTCCCGCCGACCGCTCGACGCCCGGGAGCACCGCATGACGAACGCCGGAACCATCACTGCCGCGCCGTCCCCCCGGGGCGCCGCCGTGGACACCCTGCTCACGCTCCCCCTGTTCGAGCAGTTGGCCGGGATGCTCGGCGGGCACCCGTACGTGAAGGTGGTCGTGGACCGCGACCAGGGCCTCTGGCACGTCCTCGACAGCGCCGTGCACTCCTTCCACGTCAACTACATAGCCACCGAGATCCAGGGGCTGACCCTCGAGCAGCTCGACACCGAACTCGACCGCTTCAACCATGACGTCTACCAGGACCCGGCGCGGCGCTTCCTGCTCGGCGTCCTGTCGCTGCACTCCCGGGGCGGCCCGGAGCGGGACGAGCCGTTCATGGTCCTGGAGACCACCGAGGCCGACACCATGGGCGCGGACCTGTTGATCGAGTTCCACGCCTTCGTACGGGCCCACCTCGATCCCGCGCTCGAGCTGCTGGTGAAGCCGGCCAACCACGGGCAGGAGAACGCCCTCGCGGCGGTGCCCGAGACCGTGGTGCCCCGTGCACGGGGTCACGCGCTCCTGGCGACCGCGCCCTTCGTGCCGTTGACGCTCGCCTCGGCCACCGGCCGGCTCCGCGCCTTCGCCTCAGGCGAGGAGTACATGGCCGCCCGCGCGGACCTGACCTGGTATGACATCGTCGCCATGCCGGTGGTCCCCGACGACATCCCGCGGCTCGCCGGTTTGATCAACGCCCAGCCCACCACTCCGCTGTCGCACACCAACATGCTGGCGGCCGGTTGGGACATCCCCAACGCCATCGTCCGCGGAGTCCTCGACACGATCGCCGACGAGAAGCTGGACGGTGCCTGGGTCCGTTACGAGGTCACCGTCGACGGGTTCGTCATCGAGCGCGCCGAGGAGCCGTCGGACCTCGCCGAACCGACGTGGCACACGCAGCGGGTCCGCCTCGACGCGCCGCATGTGACGGACGTACCGCTCGTGCCGCTGTCCGCCTTACGGACCGGCGACCGGAACCGCTACGGCACCAAAGCGGCCAACCTCGGGGAACTCCACCACGTACTGCGCCACGGATCGGGCCGGCTGACCGGCTACTACTCCGTGCCCCGCCCGCCCCGGGCCGACCTGCTCGGTCACCTGGCCGCCCGGCTGGGGATGCCCGACGACGGCGATCTCGCCCAGCACGCGGGCGAGTTCCTGACCCGGCACGTCCAGGCGCCGACAGGCATAGCCGTCCCCTTCTCCGTCCAACAGCGCTTTTTGGACTCCTCGTCGGCCGTGCAACAGAGCATCGGCAAGCTGAAGATGGCCCTGGAGCTGGACTCCATGGACGCCGTGGACACGGTCTGCCTCCAATTGCAGCACTTGGTGCGCACCCTCCCGGTGCCCGAGGACCTGGTGCGCGCCCTGGACACGCAGCTGGTCGAGCATCTGGCGGGCACGGGCCGCTTCGCCGTGCGGTCCTCCTCGAACGCCGAGGACCTGCCGGGCTTCTCCGCGGCCGGGATCTACGAGTCCCACACCAAGGTCACCGATCTGCCGGGGCTGCTGGACGCCATCCGCCAAGTGTGGGCCTCGTTGCTCTCCCCGCGCAGCGTGCGGCTGCGCCATCAAGCCGGAATCTCTCTGGACGACACCTACATGGGAGTAATCGTCCAGCGCTTCGAGCCGTCCCCGCTCGGAGGCGTCATGGTCACCTGCAATCCCACCAACCGGGCCGACTTCCGCAACGTGTACCTCAACTGCGCGCACGGGTCCACGGCTGATGTCGTCGACGGCCGGACGATGCCCCTGCAGTACCTGTACAACACGGTCGAGGGCGGCGGCCGCACGATCTCGCTCGGCGCGGCCACCGAGGACCTGGCGCAGGACACGCGAGCCCACCTGGGTCGGCTGGCGCTGGCGGGCCGCCTGCTCCAGTCCCATTTCGCCACGGACTACACCTTTGCGGGGCCGCTCGACATCGAATGGCTGCTCGGGCCGGGAGGCGCGCTCCACATCCTCCAGCTACGCCCGTACAGCGCCTGACCCGTCGGCACTTCCCCGCGTACTGTCCCACCCGAAGGTCGCCCATGCCCATCTCCCTGCGCACGCGCGTGAAACGCCGCGTCCGTCCGCCCGCCGCGGTGCTCCGCGTGATCCGACTCAACAACGGGTTCCAGCTGTTGTTCAACCTGCTGTGGTGGATGCCGGTCTTCTACCAGTACCAGAAGCAGGCGGGCCTGTCGGACAGCCAGATCTTCGGCATCCAGAGCGTCTACTACGTGGCGTTCTGCCTGCTGGAGATACCCACCGGCTTCATCGCCGACCGCATCGGACAGCGCCGCTGCATGCAGCTCGGGGCGGCCGCGATGACCGCGGCGAACCTGCTCCCGGTCTTCTCGCCGTCCTTCGTGGGCTTCATGGCGCACTTCCTGGCCATCGCCGCCGCCCGCTCGCTGGTATCCGGGGCCTCCAGCGCCTACCTGTACGAGTACCTGCACGAGCACGCCGCGGACGATCACTACGTACAGGCCGAGGGCACCGCCCGCGCGCTCGGCCTCTGGGCGAAGATCGCCTGCTGGCCACTGGTCGGCGTCCTGATGCACGTCCGGCACGAGGCCCCCTACGTACTGACCGCGCTCTCCACGCTCGGTTCGCTGGCCTGCGCCGCGGCCCTCCCGGCGATCGCGGCGCCCCGCGGGGGCGGTCACCCGCCCGCGGAGCGCGTCGGGCTCCTCGATTCGGCCCGCCAGGCCGCGAAGGTGCTCGGAACGTCACGGTCCCTCGGGCCTTTGATGGTGCAGGGCGTGGCCGTGTTCACGCTCGCCCGCATCTGCCAGGTCAACCTCTTCCAACCGCTGCTCCTCGAAAAGGACCTCCCCGTCGCCGACCACGGAGCGGTTCTGTCGGCGATGACGGTCGCCGAGGCCGTTGGTGCGGCCAGAACCGGGTGGTTGCGCAGCAGACTGTCCGACACCACCGTGGTGAGCGTCCTCAGCGTGGTCATGGCACTCACGCTGGCGGCCACCACGCTGTCGGGAGGCCTGGGCACGATCCTGTGGCTGTGCGTGTTCGCCGCCGCGGTGGGCCTTGCGTACCCGGTGCAACGCAACCTGATCAACGCGGCCATCCCGCCGACCCCCTACCGGGCGACCCTGCTCTCGGTGGAGTCCATCATCGACCGCGGCGTGTGCGCGCTGGTGGCGCTGGCCGTCGGTGCCTACCTGGCGGCGGACCGCCTCGACGCGCTCCTCGTGCACGCGGCGGCGGGCACCTGTCTGCTGCTGCTCGTCGTGGGCGTCGTCCTGGGGCGGCTGCGTCGGGGCGGGGTGCGGCCGGCCGCAGGTCAGCCCTGATACGGCGGGACGGCCGCGCGCGGCGGCCAGACCCTGGTGTCGAGGATGCCGAGGGTGTAGGCGCGCGCCACCAGAGCCGGGGCGCGAGTCCGCGTCGAGTGCGACGCGCAGCTGGCACCCGTGGTAGTCCAGGGCCTGGCGCGACAGACCCAGGTCGGTGGCGATGGCTCCGTTGGACCGGCCGCCCTCCATGAGGGAGAGGACCCGCAGTTGCACGGGGCTGACCTGGACTGTGGCGCCGAACTCGACGCTGGGCGAGGAAGGCGCGGATATCGGCCGGGCGGTGCGCCACTCCGATGGCGACGTCGTCATAGCGGACGCGACGCCAGCCCTGCTGGTCAGGCGGGTGGAGGACCAGCTTGGCGGACATGGGGCCCAGCCTCTGTCGCACCCACCGCGTCGGCATCCCTTGGCATCCGAACGGGTGACCTCGCCCGCGCGCCGATCGCCCAAGAGTGGCGCCCGTCTGCGGTAGGCCCACGGCAAAGCGTCCGCCGTGACTCTGCTGCGCACCCAAGAAGCACCCGGAAATCGTCCCGCCTCTGCCTCCGTGAGGTCCGGGAGTGCCGGCCAACGGATGAACCGATCAGCTGGAGGCGAGTACGGAGTCGTCGAGGGTGCCCGTGCCAGGCAGGTGGTGACGAGCGGCGATCAGGGCAGCGTGCACGTCCGTCGTACCGGTGGCCACACACAGGGCTCGCTCGACATCTTCG
Organism: Streptomyces sp. NBC_01296; assembly: GCF_035984415.1. Classification (NCBI taxonomy): domain Bacteria; kingdom Bacillati; phylum Actinomycetota; class Actinomycetes; order Kitasatosporales; family Streptomycetaceae; genus Streptomyces; species Streptomyces sp. NBC_01296. The sequence goes on from NZ_CP130720.1 coordinate 281,131, forward strand.
ATCTCCTTACGCACGGGCGAGTCGCCTTCTGCGGCATCAAGTACGGACAGTGCCCAGTATCGGTCGACGAGGCCGGGGAGCACGGCCGGGTGAGCCATCAACATGGGTGGTTGCCTTTCGCCAGGGGATCGATCAGATGGCCGTCGCATACCCCGTCGATCACCTTCGAACCCGGGCCTGCTGGTCGGCGGCACCTCACAACCACCGTCACCAACAGGTGGTCCCCGCCACACCGGGCTTCGCGCCGCTGTCGCCAGATCGTCTCGAGTCGGGTGTGAAGGACCGTTCCATGGGCATGACTCGTTCCCGCCCCGCCTCCCGCGTCCGGGGTGTCGGTCCTTCTTCGGCTGACTCAGAGCGATCTACCTCCTCCGGAAACACGTAGTTCAGCGCACCCGTCCAAGTGCTTTCAGCGGCACCGGCGGAAGTTGCGGAGCGGGGATCGGAGGGCCGTCGTAGCCCTTCACTTCGCCGTCGCGGGTGCCCTCCATCCAGTCCTGGCGGGCCTGTACGGTCTCCTCATCGCTGCGCCCAATCCAGTTGTTCCAGACCAACAGGTCCGGGCCTTCACCAACTGGGCGCCCGACAAAGACCGACATCCGGCCCAGGTCGGTGAACATGCTCCGACCACCAGAGACGGTTCGGCGAGAGAATGGACGCGATCGGCAACAACTGCTGACCGTCGGCGCGTCCGGTCGGGAGCTCCCCCGGCAGGGCGGCCCCACTCCCCCGTCGCAGCGTGCGTTTCAGCGGCGGTGTGCGCAGGTCCAAGCCCCCATGCCCTGGATCTCGGCGAGTCTCCTCGCCGTCGCGATCTGCTCCGCCTTTGTGGCGAGGTCCGCGCGTGGTGCGTACTTGCGGCCTCCTGCCGCGTTCCAGCTCGACTGGGTGAACTGCAATCCGCCGTAGTGGCCGTTGCCGGTGTTCGCCCGCCAGTTTCCGCCGGATTCACACCGTGCGATGGCGTCCCAGTCACGGTTCGGTTCGGAGTGGACCGCAGCGGCGTTAGCCCCGGAGGCGTTCATCAGGGTCACAGTCAACAAGACTGCAGAGGCCAGCAGTTGGCCGATCACGCTCCGGCTTCGCCGGTCCTTGCGTTGGCGCGGCATCAGTCCTCCTTCGCTGTTGGGGCGGGCCTGCCACGACCAGCGGGTCGGCCCGTGTACGACCACGTTCGGGCCGTTGCCACAGCACAGCACGGGTCGGCGTACCTTCAGCGGCACTTGCCGTCGGCGAAGGAGTAACGCCCCCCGAACGGACGCTCTACGGTCCCTCGTCAGGTCACCCCTGCGCAGAAAGAACCTGTCCCGGCCGTGACACGACGAGGTGACCGGCTTCAACCAGTGCACCCTCCACGCCGCCCCGGCACTACCATCGCCGTCGTCGACCAAGATCGCCATATCGACGGGCCTTGTGGCCAAGGCGGAGCGCGTTGGCACCGACCTCGTCGACGAAGGTCTCCATACGCCACAGGGCCGGATCGTCCGGATGTTCGGACCGCCCGCACCCTAGCTGGTCGTAGAAGACGACCGGACGCCCGCTCTCATCGGCGAGCGCCGCCACGTCCTCCATTTAGTCATGGGGGCAGCCCAGTCCGCCGTTGATCACCAGCAGAGGCAGCTTCCCGGCGGGCCCGGGCAGCTCGCCCACGGCCCGGTACCAAGTGCGGAACCCCCGGAACGGCACGAACCCCTCGGCCACGCCCATGACGCACCTCCTGGCGACATCCGCCCCTCATCACCCTTCCGGTACATCCGCTGCTGGGAGCCGGCCCGCTCCCCGAGGGCGTGGAATGCCTGCCGCCTCCGACCTGCGAGGAGTGGAGTCGGCAGGACAGATCTGAACCCGCGATTGTCGCGGATCCGAGAGCGGCTCGACCTCGCCGGCCGACTCCGCCGCACCGCCGCACCGCCGCACCGCCGCACCGCCGCACCGCCGCACCGCCGCACCGCCGCACCGCCGCACCGCCGCACCGCCGCACCGCCGCACCGCCGCACCGGAAATCGTCTTGCGGATCAGGGTTTCGGATCGAGTGTTCTTGGCGAAGAACTTCAACCATGGGCTTATCACCGGTTGCCGGTCATCCTGCTGTCGCCGTTTTCCGTGAACCCCGAGGCGGGCGGCCCGTCCCGGTGCTGGGCCCCCGGGTCGATGACGAGGCGAAGCGCACCACGCGCGTGCTGGCCGGGGTGGCGACCCATACCGGACCTGTCGAGCAGACCCTCGCGCTGCGGCAGGCTACTGCGGTTGCCGACGAGTTGGTGGCCGCGTTGTCGGATCTGGCCCCGGCCGTGGCCGGTGAGGAACTGCCGGCGGATTCGACCAGTCAGTCCTACTTCCGGGTCCGCGAGGGGGAACTGTCAGATCAACAGGCCGCCCTGCACGGTGCCCTGGTCATCCACCGCGGATTGGAAGACCTGTGTGACGCTCCCCTGTCGGGTCCCGACCTCGCCCTGGAAGTGGCCGGGATGCGGCAGTCAGTGCTCGACCTCATCGGCGCAGCGGCGGACGCCGACCCTGACGACGTACCGCCGGTGGCCGTCCCCGAGCCTGGTGCGGGGGCGCCGTCGGAGAGTGTGTGGAGTGCTCGTTGGCTCATCGGCCACCAGGTCCATGTCCTGTTCAACGTCTGCGCCGCGGTCGCCATGGCCGACGCCACCCGCCATCTGCGGGACGGCGACCGCGATGCCTCGATGCTGCGGTTGGCGGACGCGACGGTGTACGTACGTGGTTTCCCGGCGGCCATGACCCACGCCAGTACGGTCCCAGCCGATTACTACATGGATGCGGAATCAACGGCCCAGTAGGTCACGGAAAAGTGGGGCGGGCAGAGATGTCATCGATCGGTCAGACGGCCATGCTCAGCGGAGATGAGGCCAGGGAGCGGGACGTCGCCGTCGTCGGCATGGCGTGCCGGCTTCCCGGCGGCATCTCGTCACCTGCGGAGTTCTGGAGTGCCTGCCTCTTGGGCAAGGACCTCGTGAGCGAGGTTCCGGCCGACCGGTGGGACATGGACGCGGTCTTCGACCCCGAACCGGGGGTCACGGGGCGGACGGTGAGCCGCTGGGGAGGTTTCGTTGACGACGTCGCCGGTTTTGACGCCGAGTTCTTCGGCATCGCGCCGCGTGAGGCGGTGTGGCTGGACCCGCAGCAGCGGTTTCTGCTCGAAGTCGGCTACGAGGCACTGGAGGATGCGGGGCTGCCGCTGCGACGAGTGGCGGGCAGTAACTCCGGCGTGTACGTGGGTGCCTGTTCGAGTGACTACTGGGCGCTGCAGAGCCAGGACGAACGCCGGTTCAGCTACTACGGCATGACCGGCTCGTGGGCACTCTCGGTGCTGTCGGGGAGACTGTCACACGCCTTCGACCTCAGAGGTCCCAGTCTCACCATCGACACTGCCTGTTCGTCAGCGCTCGCCGCCGTCGACGCGGCCGTCCGGCACGTTCGCTCAGGGGGGAGCCTGGCACTGGCCGCCGGCGTCAACCTCTGTCTCCTTCCGGATCCCAGCATCATCTATTCGGGCGGAAAGATGCTCTCCCGGGAGGGCCGGTGCAAGTTCGGTGACGCCAGTGCCGATGGTTTCGTCCGCAGCGACGCCGTGGGCGTCGTCATCCTCAAGCCCCTCTCGGACGCTCTCGCCGACGGGGACCGGATCAGGGCGGTGATCCGGGGCTCCGCGATCGGCTCCGACGGGCACGACGGCGGGCTGCTGGTGAGGCCGACGGTCAGCGGGCAGAGCCGGGTACTGGAGCAGGCTTACCAGGACGCGGATATCTCGCCCAGCGAAGTCGACTTCGTGGAGGCCCACGGGACCGGTACGCAAATCGGCGATCCGGTCGAGCTGGAGGCGCTCGCTGCCGTTCTGGGACCGGGGCGTGCGCAGGAACGGCGCCTCCTGGTGACCTCGGCCAAGACCAACCTCGGCCACAGCGAGGCGGCGGCAGGACTCGTCGGTCTCATCAAGACGGTGCTGTGCCTCGAGCACAACATCGTTCCCGGGAGCCTCCACTTCAACGAGCCCAATCCGGCTATCCCTTGGGACGAATTGCCGTTGAGGATCCCGCGGACCGCTACCTCCCTGCCGCACCGGCTCGGGCCCTCGCTCGGCGGAGTCAGCAGTTTCGGCATCTCCGGCACCAACGTGCACGTCGTCCTGGCCGGTGCCCCTCAGCCCGCGCCTCGCCCCGGGCCGCCCGCCCGCGCACAGCTGCTCACCCTTTCCGCCGCTGTGGAAGAGGCCCTGCCCGACCTGGCCAAGACCTGGGCCGCCTTCCTCGGACCCGCCGATCACCCGGGGGCAGGCGAAGACCGCCCCTCGCGTCCGCCGCGTTTCATCGACATCTGCCATAGCGCCGCCCGTCGGCGTACCACTCACCCCTACCGGCTCGCGCTGGTTGCCGAATCGGGAGAGGAAGCCGCCGCGGCGCTCCGGGAGCATCTTGCCGAAGACGGTCCGGCCACCTCCCTCATGCTTGGGGAAGCCAGGGACGTGCCACAGGTGGCGTTCGTCTTCCCCGGGCACGGCTCCCAGTGGGCGGGCATGGGGCGAGATCTCCTCGCTACCGAGTCTGCCTTCGCCGAGGCATTCGACACCTGTGACCGGGCGGTTCAGGCCGAGAGCGGCGTATCCCTGCGCTCACTGATCGAGGAAGACGATGAGAGCTGGCTGTCGCGAACCGAGATCGTGCAGCCGGCTCTCTGGGCCGTCCAGGTAGCGCTTTCCGCGCTGTGGCGGGCCTGGGGTGTTGAGCCCGACGTGGTGATCGGCCACAGCATGGGAGAAATCGCCGCCGCCTGCGTGGCGGGCGCGCTGAGCACGGCGGACGCGGCGGCTGTGATCTGCCGCCGCAGCCGACTGGCGACCCGGCTGGGCGGGCACGGCGGTATGGCCTGGACGGAACTGGCGGTCGACGTCGCGCGGCAGGAGATCGCCCCGTTCAACGGGTCCGTGGCCGTCGCCGCCTCCAACGGTCCGCGCTCGACCCTGTTGTCCGGCGAGACGCAGGCCATCAGGACCATCGTGGCCTCGCTGGAGGAACGCGGCGTGGCTGCCCGCCCGGTCAACGTGGCCTACGCCTCCCACTGCCCGCAGATCGACGAGATCACCGGTGACCTGCTGAAGGCCATCGAAGGCATCTCCCCGCGCGCCGCCGCCGTTCCCATCCGCTCGACTCTGCTGGGCGAGGTCATCGACGGCACCCGGATGGACGCCGCCTACTGGGCCCGCAACATCCGAGAACCGGTCGAGTTCAGCGGAGCGGTCCGCGACCAACTGGCCAGCGCCCACACGATCTTTGTCGAGATCAGCGCCCACCCGGTGCTGACCACGGCCATCCGTGAACACGGCGGCGCCCAGGCCTACGGTTCGCTACGGCGGCACGGGGACGCGCGTGCTGCGCTGCTGGAAACCCTGGGCGCGCTGTACGTCGCCGGTGTGGACGCCGACTGGGACGCGGTCACCGACGGCGGTGCCTACACTCCACTGCCGCACTACCCGTGGCAGCACGAGAACTTCTGGCTGCCGCCGGCCGATCAAACCGAGCCGGACCAAATTCCCGTGCCTCGCCATCCGCTCCTGGGAAACGAGGTGTCCCGTCCCCAGGCCGGCCTGCGGCGGTGGGAAGGGCGACTGGACCTGACCACCAACGCCTATCTGATCGACCATCAGGTACAAGGTGCCGCGATCGTGCCCGGGACCGCCTATCTGGAACTGATGGCCGTCGCAGCGGGCCGAATCCTCGGGCCCGCCACCCCGGTCGAGATCGACTCCCTCCGCGTACACAAGGCACTGTTCCTCTCGGACGTGGCCGACGTGGTCGACGTGCGGGTGAGCGCCCAACCCGACGGTGACGCGCTGCGCTTCGAAGTCCACGGCCGTACCGCGCCCACCGTCTCGTGGACGTTCCACGCCGAGGCGCGCGTCCGGGGGATCGCGGGCCCGGACGAGAGGGAACAACACGCGGTGGACCAGGCCCTGTCCCGGTGCCCGGACCGGATGGCCGGCGAGGAGTTCTACACCTACCGTGCCGCGCGCGGCAACCAGTGGCTCGGGGCCTTCAAGGCCATGGAGGAGGTGTGGCGCGGTGCAGGAGAAGCGGTCGGCCGGGCGCGCCTGCCCGAGCCCGTGCGCGCATCCCAGTCGGCGCACCGCTTTCATCCCGCGCTGCTCGACGCCTGCGCGCAGACCATCGTCGCCCTGCTGCCGGACACCGAGGAGAGCCAGGACGGAGCGTTCGTACTCAGCAGCATCGGTGCGTACCGGCTCTACAGGCAGCCCAAAGGCACTCTCTGGAGCCATGCCCGGCTCCTCTCCGAGCAACTGGACGACTCAGGATCGGGCAGTGTCCGCATCTACGACTCCGACGGCCTGGTCGCCGAGCTCGACGGGCTGAGGCTGCGCTATCTCATGAGGCGGGCACCGGCTCCCGTCGCGCTCCCCCGGACCAGCTCGAGTCCCGCAGTCAACGAAGGGCCGGCCGGGCAAGGGGATGCCGCTCCAGGTTCCGTCACCCCCCAGCCGCGCAGCAGCCCCCGTACGGCGTTCTCGGAGAGGGAGACCGCCGTGTCCATCGATCGGCCTTCCTCCGGTGCGCTCGAACCCGACGCCGAAAACTGGCTGTACACCGTCGACTGGGTCCGCAGCACACCCACCTCCGCTCCCCGCCCGACCGAGCACACCGCTCATCGATGGCTGATCCTTCGGGACAGCGGGTCTGTCGGCCGTAGCCTGATTGCGGAGCTGCGACGGCACGGCGATGAGGTGGCCGTGGTCACGGTCGCGGCTGCGTACCAGAAGAGCGATCAGCAGCACTTCCAGGTCGATCCGACGAGCCCGCAGGACTTGGCCACCGTCGTGTCCGATGTCTGCCAGAAGGGCAGCCGGCTGCACGGCATCGTGCATCTGTGGAGCCTGGACGCCACGCGAACCGACACTCCCACCGACAAGGAGCTGGAGCGCGCGGCGAACCTCTGCTGCACGAGCGTCGCGAACCTGGTGGCTGCCCTGGAGAAGGTACGGACAACCAAGCCGCCCCGGCTGTGGCTCGTCACCCGCGGTGCACAGCAGGCGGTTGCGACCGATACCGTGCGCGCCCTCTCACAGGCCCCCCTGTGGGGCTTGGGCCCTGCCCTTGCTGGCGAATCCCCGCGGCTTCGCACCACCGCGATCGATCTCGGCGAATACGACTTCGGCGGAGTCGAACTCGCCCGTGAACTCCTCGGTTCCGATGACGAGGACCGCATCGCCCTACGCGCCGGCGCCCGCTACGCAGCCAGGCTGCGACCGCTGGAGCTGCCGCGTCCCACGGTCCGTGAGGCCTTGCGGCTCAGCCAGAAGCGAACGGGAGTCCTCGACGAGCTGGCGTTCATACCCACGACGGCGCCGGTGCCGGGGCCGGGCCAGGTTCTCATTCGTGCCACGCACGCCGGCGTGACCTTCCGGGAGGTCCTGCTGGCGACCAATGCCTACGCCGGCACCGACCGACGGGCGGGCGCGTTGGGCGGAGAGTGCTCGGGAACAGTGGCCGCGGTCGGCCCGGACGTCCACCACGTCAAGGTGGGGGACGATGTCGTGGCCTTCGCGGAGGGAGCGCTGGCCACCCATGTGCTGGCCGCGGCGGAGCTGGTCGTGAAACGGCCCTCCGGGCTCACCCCGGCCGAGGCGGCGGCCATGCCGGTTTCCTTCGCCACCGCGTACCACGCCCTGCACACCCTTTGCGGGGTGACCGCGGGCGATCGCGTACTGGTCCACACGGCATCCGGCGGCACTGGGATGGCCGCGCTCCAGGTGGCGCGCTGGCTGGGCGCCCGCGTGTACGGCACGTGCAGCGGCGAGAAGCGCGACGCGCTCGGCAAGCTCGGTCTTCTGCCCGAGGAGATCGGTGATTCCCGATCGCTGAGCTTCGTCGGACAGTTCCGTGAGGCGACGGGCGGGCGGGGTTTCGACGTCATCCTCAACACCCTCACCGGCGAAGCCGTACAGGCCAACCTCAGCCTGCTGGCTCCTGGCGGACGGTACGTCGAACTCGCCAAACGAGACATCACCGACGGCACCCCGATAGCCATGTCCGCCCTCGCCGAGAACCGAAGCATCCACGGCGTGGACCTGGTCCCTCTCGGTCGTGATCACCACCCCGCGCTCGTCGAAGCGCTGCGGCAGACCTTCGACCTGTACGAACGAGGGATCTTCGAGCCCCTGCCGTGCAAGGTCTTCGCCGCGGACCAGGTCGTCGACGCCTTCCGCCACGTGGCGCGCGCCCGCCACATCGGCAAAGTCGTCATCGAACTGCCCAAGACAGCACCCCCGGCCATGACATCGCCGACGGTCTCCGGGCCCCAGCGGCTCAGCCAGGAACGAGCGGGAGTCCTGGACCATCTCACCTTCAGGCCCGCGGAGCCGCCGCCCTCCCCGGGACCCGGGCAGGTCCTGGTCCATGCCACCCACGCCGGTCTGGCCTTCCGGGACGTCCTGCTGGCGACCAACGCGTACCCCGGCACGGAGAGCCGTGCCCATGCACTGGGCGGAGAGTGCTCGGGAACAGTGGCCGCGGTCGGCCCGGACGTCCACCACGTCAAGGCCGGGGACGAGGTCGTGGCCATCGCGGAAAGCGCCTTGGCCACCCATGTGCTGGCCGCGGCGGAGCTGGTCATGAAACGGCCCTCCGGGCTCACCCCGGCCGAGGCGGCGGCCGTACCGCTGGTCTTCGCCACCGCGTACCACGCCCTGCACACCCTTTGCGGGGTCTCCGCGGGCAATCGCGTACTAGTGCACACAGCATCCGGCGGCACCGGAATGGCCGCGCTCCAGGTGGCCCGCCGGCTGGGCGCTCACGTCTACGGCACGTGCAGCGAGGCCAAGCGCGACGCACTCGCCGGCCTCGGCCTCCGCCCCAAGGAGATCGGGGACTCCCGATCGCTGAGCTTCGTCGGACAGTTCCGTGAGGCGACGGGCGGACAAGGCTTCGACGTCATCCTCAACACCCTCACCGGCGAAGCCGTACAGGCCAACCTCAGCCTGCTGGCTCCTGGCGGACGGTACGTCGAACTCGCCAAACGAGACATCACCGACGGCACCCCGATAGCCATGTCCGCCCTCGCCGAGAACCGAAGCATCCACGGCGTGGACCTCATCCCCCTCATCCGGGATCACCACCCCACGCTCGTCGAAGCGCTGCGGCAGACCTTCGACCTGTACGAACGAGGGATCTTCGAGCCCCTGCCGTGCAAGGTCTTCGCCGCGGACCAGGTCGTCGACGCCTTCCGCCACGTGGCGCGCGCCCGCCACATCGGCAAAGTCGTCATCGAACTGCCCAAGACAGTGCCCACGAAGACAACCCGGCCCGTGCCCTCCGTGGACGGTGCGCAAGCCACCTGCCTGGTGACCGGCGGGCTCGGAGGCATCGGAAGCCGCCTGGTCGAACATCTGGCCGGCCGCGGACCCAGCCACCTGCTCCTCCTGGGCCGCACTCCCCTGCCCGAGAACCCTGCCGCGCCGGGCCGGCAACTCCTGCATGACCTGCACGCCCGAGGCGTCAAGGCCGAGTACCACGCCCTGGACGTGGCCGACACCTCAGCCCTCACCACCCTCCTCGCCGCCCGGCGCCGTGCGGGCTCACCACCCGTCCGTGCGATGTACCACCTGGCCGGGGTTTTCGAGCACGGTGCCGTCACCGACCTGACGCCACACCGGCTCGGCGAGGTGCTGCGCCCTAAGGTGAACGGCGCGTTCGCGCTGCACCAGGCGCTGGCGGGCGAACCCATCGAGCGGTTCGTTCTCTTCTCGTCCGGGTCCTCCGTCCTCAGCTCACCCATGGGGGGTGCCTACGCGGCCGGCAATGCCTTCCTGGACGCACTGGCCCGTCATCGGCGCGCCCGCGGGTGGCCGGCCACCTTGGTCAACTGGGGGTACTGGGGCGACGTGGGCATGGTGGCCCGGGAGCGGGATACGGGCCGGGACCTGCGTCCTCGCGGCATGTCCTTCTTCACCCCTGAGGAAGGCCTCGCCCTGCTCGACACGCTGCTCGAGCGAGACGTCCCGGAAGCGGTCGTCCTCCGGGTCGACTGGCCTCTGTGGTCCGCGACATACCCGGCGGCGGCCGGTGTTCCGCTCCTACGAGACCTGGTCAACGGCGTGGCCGCGCCGGGAAGCGCTGAACCAGCGGACAGCGATACGGGGCGTTCGCCGCGGAGTCCGCGGCACCCGGACGCCGCGGAAGCCCGACTCGCTCCTGATCTCGCGCCCCCCGCGGCTCTTCCCACGCACGCGGCAGCCCGCCCGGAGCCGGCGGCGGAACACTCCCCGGCACACTCGACCCCCTCCACGGCAAAGCCTGCTCCTTCAAGCGCGGCAGGCCCGGTCGCCCAACGGGACGGTGCCCCTGCCGACGCCGTGGAGGAGGTGCTGGCCCAACAGGTTGCCCGTGTGCTCGGCACGCGCGCCAGTCGGGTCAAGCGCGACCGGCCGCTGACGGACTTGGGTATCGATTCACTCATGGCAGTGGAGCTCCGAACCCTGATCGAGCTCGAGTTCTCGGCCTCCATACGGGTCGTGGACATCCTCCGCGGCGCCACGCTGCGATCACTCGCAGACACCGTCCGCGCCACTGCCACGTCCGAAAGCCATACCGACGGGGAAGGGAAGGGTCGGCACCGGTGAAGACCGAGGACATCTGGATCGCGTCCATCGGCGCACAAGTGCCGCCCCCCATGAGCACTCGACAGGCCGTGGACGAAGGACTGTACGATCCGGAATCGCATGACTGGCACGGGTGGACGGGCGCGGCGGTCGCTGGCGACACCCCGGCCCCCGATCTGGCAATCGCCGCGGCTCGGCAGGCCCTGGAGCGCTGGCCGGGCGGGCACCTGGCGGATGTGGTGATGCACCTGCACGCCGGCGCATTCACCCAGGGGCCGTCCGCCTGGTCCAGCCAGCACTACGTACTCAACGCCCTCGGTGACTGCGCGGCGCCTTCGATCCGGATAAGCCAGGGCTGCACGGGCCTGCTGGCTGGACTCGAACTCGCCGCCGCCTACCTGGCGACCGCACCGGCACATGCCGCAGCACTCCTCACAGGATCCGACAACGTCGGAGTCCCAGGCATCAACCGCTGGTCGCTCGGCTTCCAGTACGGCCCGGTAGGTGACTCCGGCAGCGCCCTCGTGCTGTCCCGCAGCCCGGGCCTGGCCCGCCTCCTCGCCGTGGGGTCGGCTTCGCTGCCGGAAGCAGAGCGAGTAGCCCGCGGCGATGCCCCGATCTTCCCACCGAGCGTCGACACGGAGCCCGCCTCCGGCTTGCGCCGACGGCTGGAACAGCACCGCACAGCGGGCGAATCGTCTTCCCTGGCACTCCAGTTCAGCGAGATCCGTACGGAGACGGTGCTACGCACCCTGGCCGAGGCCAATCTTGCCCCCGGTGACATCTCCCGGGTCACCCACAACTTCATCGGCCACGAGCGCTACCTCAAGTCCGTGCTCGCCCCCATCGGTCTGTCCGTCCGGCAAGGCGTGCTCGACTACGGAAGGAGCGTCGGGCACCTGACGGTCAACGAACAAGTCATCGGGCTGGAACACCTCTTGGTGACGGATCAGGTGCACCCGGGCGACCATGTGCTGCTCCTCGGATTCTCCGGCCCCACGTCGACGACCTGCTCTGTCGTGCGCATCGAACGGAGCCTGCCATGACGGACCAGCAGTCCAGCCACAACGCCGACGGTCTCTACGGCCGGCTGATCCGGCTACTCGGCCGGCGGTACCACCTGGAGACGGCGCAGCTCACCCCCGACGCCACCTTCGCCGACCTGGGGCTCGACTCTCTCGCAGTCGAAGAGCTCCTGTTCATCATGCCGGATGTCTTCGGCATCACGACCGACGAGATTCCGGAACGAGGCATGACGCTCGGGCAGCTCGCCGAATGGCTCCGGGAAAGGGGAGCCCGATCATGACAGTCATCCATCTGCTGTCGGGCGCTACAGGGTTCATAGGCGGCGCGGTGGTTCTGGAACTCCTTCGAGATCCGGAGAGCGAGGTGTACGTGCTCGTGCGGGGCCAGGATCCGGCACACGCCCGACGCCGCCTGTGCAACGCACTGACCGCGGCCGCCACGGCCTACGACGCAACCCCCCTGTGGAAGAGCGGTGAACACCGCGTCCACCCGGTGCACGGCGATGTCGAGGCCGCTCTGTGGGGCCTCGATCTCCCCAGAGCACTGCCAGGAGGCGTCCGCTACATCTGGCACTGCGCGGCCACCCTGCACTACGAGCTGCACCGCGCCGAACGGATCGACTCCGTCAACCACCACGGGGCCCGCCATGCGATCGACCTGGCCCGCAGGCTCGGCGCCCAGCTCAACCACATGAGCACCGCCTACATCGCACCCAGCCGCGACGACGGTGTGCTCGTGGAGCAGCCCGCCGTCGAACAGACCGCGGCGCCGCCAACCCCGTACCACCACGCCAAGATCCGCGCCGAACGAGCGGTGGTGGAAAGCGAGATCGTCTGGCGGATCCTGCGGCCCTCGTTCGTCGTCGGTCACGCCGCCACTCACGCCGCAACGCATCACGCCGGCTATTACGCCATGGCCCGCCGCCTGACCATCGCAGCCCGCCGGCACCTCGTTCCCGAAGGCGCCCGGGCGATCCTCCCCGTACCGCCGGACGCCACCATCAACCTCGTTCCCGTCGACACCGTCGCCCGCGCCGCGGTCGCGGTCGGCACGCTCGGAGAGACCGGAACGGTCTACCACCTCGCCAACGCCGAGCCTCCGACGTCCCGCAGCGTCCTCGAAGCACTCTTCGCCTGGACCGATCTGCCACGTCCCGAGTTCGGCCCCCCGGGGGAAGCGAGGCTGCCCGGTCCCGCCAGCGCGCTACAGCGGTACCTTCCCTTCTTCAGGGTGAACCAACTGGACCTGGACCACACCCGACGCGTGACCGGATCCAGTGCCATGGCGACCCCCCTGGCCGCCGCCGATCTGCTGGCCTACCTCGACTGCTACAAGGCGACCCTCCAAGCAGTCTGAGCACGACCCGGCCGACGCGGGCGCCGCGCCTTCCGAAAGGGGTCCGAGGCTCGTTCCCGCCGAACCCACCCGATGTGGCCGAACCCACCCCACGTGGCCGCACCCACCGCTGACCGGCTCCGAGCTTCCCTACCCAAGGAGTGCCGAATTGACCAGGCAATTGCCCGTGCTCGTCGCCAGGGGAGCCGACCGTTCATGAGCGTCTCCTTGTCCACGAAGCTGATCCGCGGCGCCGCGCGTGTGCTCGGCCGGGGTCCGCTCGACCCCAGGACACCGCTGCGGATCCAGCGGCTGTCTGCCGAACTGGCCGGATATCTGCTGCGACCACCGCGCGGCATCACAGTCAGGCCCGAAGCCATCGGCGGAGTCCCGGGCGAATGGATCAAACCCACGACGGCGGGAACCGGCTCCGCGACGATTCTCTATCTGCACGGCGGCGGGTACGTCCTCGGCTCGCCCCGTGCGTATCGGGGCCTGGTCGGTCACCTCGCCCGGAGTGCGAAGGTCCGCGCCTTCGTTCCCCACTACCGGCGGGCTCCCGAGCATCCGTTCCCCGCGGCCGTGAACGACGCGGTCGCCGCCTACCGAGGTCTGCTGGCGCAGGGAGTCGCCGCCGACCGGATCGCCGTGGTCGGCGATTCGGCCGGCGCGGCCCTGGCCCTGACTCTGGCATCACGGCTCAGAGACGGTGCGGAGCCGCTGCCGGCCGTCATCGCGATGGTGTGCCCCTGGCTCGACCTGACGGCCGACGGCCCGGCGCACCGCCCGCCCTCCCCCGCGGAACCGCTCATCAGTCCGGCGAAGCTGGAACACTGGGCAGCCCTCTACGCGCGGGGCCATGCCGATGACCCCGCTGCCTCACCGCTGTACGGCCGGCTCGGTGACTTGCCCCAGATCATCCTGCACTCGGCCGGTGACGATCCGCTGGCCGCCGACGCCGACCGCCTTGAACAGGCGGCCCGCGAGCAGGGCGCGCGCCTGGACCACATCCGCCACCCGGGACTGTGGCACGCCTTCCACGTCTTCGCCCCCGTGATGCGCGAGGCAGCCCGGGCCGTGGACGAGCTGGGGACACGACTACGAGCCGCCCTCCTCCCGCAGCCCCAGATCGCGATCGTGGGTGCCGGGATCTCGGGCCTGTGCATGGCTGCGACGCTGCGACGGGCGGGAATCGACACCTTCACGGTGTATGAGAAGGCAGCCGACCTGGGGGGAGTGTGGCGGGACAACACCTATCCCGGCTTGCGGTGCGACATCCAGTCCCGCGTCTACTGCTACTCCTTCGCCCCCAATCCCTCCTGGAGCAAGCTCTATTCACCGCAGGAGGAGATCCTCGAATACCTCAGGCGAGTGGCCGGTGATGCGGGCCTGCACCCGCACATCCGGTTCAACACCGAGATCACCGAGACGGTCTGGAATGGACGCCAGTGGTGCCTCCGGGCCGCCGGCGACCCGATCGAGCACCATGCGGACGTACTCATCGCGGCGAGCGGATACCTGCGTCAGCCGTCCGTCCCCGCCATCGCCGGGCTGGAGACATTCGGTGGCGCCACGTTTCACTCCTCCGAGTGGGACCACACCGTGCCGGTCGAGGGCCGGCGGGTCGCAGTCATCGGAACCGGTGCGAGCGGAGTGCAGATCACCTCCGCACTGGCCGGTGTGGCGGGGCGCCTCCTGGTGTTCCAGCGCACCCCACAATGGCTCTTGCCCATGCCCGACCTCCCCTACCGCAGGTGGACCAAGAGCATGTACCGGCGCTGGCCGAAGCTCCAGAAGATCCCGTTCCGGTTCTACGGAGCGATCATGGAGAGGTTCTTCGCGGCCGCTCTGGTCCGGCCGGGATGGCAACGCCGGACGATCACCGAGCTCTGCCGGCTGCACCTGCGGTTCGCGGTCAAGGAACCTGAGCTCCGTCGGCAGCTCACTCCTGACGACGCCCCCATGTGCAAACGACTGGTCACCTCCAGCACGTTCTACCAAGCGCTCGGACGCGAGGACGTGTCTCTGGTCAGCTCCGGAATCGACCACGTGGAGCCTCGTGGGATCGTCACGAGCGACGGAACCCTCCACGACGCGGACGTGATCGTGTTGGCCACGGGCTTCGACGCACACACCTACATGCGCCCCATGAAGCTCTCGGGGGAAGGCGGCCGCACACTCGACCGGGCATGGTCGCAGGGACCGTACGCCTACCGCACCACCGCTCTGCCCGGCTTCCCGAACTTCTTCATGATCTGCGGGCCGCACAGCCCGATCGGCAGCCAGGTCGTGCCACGCATCGCCGAGACCCAAGCCGCCTACATCGTCCGCTGGATCGAGATCCTCCAGGAAGAGCGCGTAGCGAGTCTCTCTCCGACCGAGGCGGCCACCGCGAGGTTCAACCACGATCTGCGGAACGCCCTGAACTCCGGCAACACGGTGTGGACCAGCGGATGCCACAGCTACTACCTCGACACGAACGACCTGCCCGAACTCTGGCCATGGCCGCCGAGCAAACATCGAAAGATGCTGCAGGAACCCGCCCGCGGCGACTTCGTGCTGAGGATGAACCACCCCGACTCGGACAAGGGGCCCTGACCCAAAGCCCCACCGTCGGCCCCCTCCCTCCGCACCGACCTGCACCCCCACCACCAACGAGACCCGATGCCTCGACTGCCCCGGCCGACGCGATCGAGGTGCACGTCCGCGGGGGCTACAGCGCAGGAGTTCCTGAATCCGCTGGTCAAGCCCGTCCTGGCGCCAGAGCCCGAAGTAGTAGAACACCGCCGACCAGGCCGGCAGGTCATGCGGCAGCATGCGCCACTGACAGCCCGTCCGGTTCTGATAGAAGATCGCGTTCACGACCTCCCTCAGATCACAGGACCCGGAATCCCCGGTCGCCGACCGCGCCACCCGGTCCAGTTTCCAAGCCGTGATCACCGGCTCGATCAACGCCCACTGCCCGTCCGATAAGTCGCTGAGGTACGGCTCTCTCTTCACGCCCCGCATCTCAGCATGGACATGCCCATCAAGCAGCCCGGACGACGATCAGTACCCCGATCGAGCGATCACGAAAGAACAGAAGCCGGACTTAACGCCCACTCAGATGTCCGTCAAAGCGGATCAAGCCCAGCACCGGGCGGTGGCCACTCGCTACGACAAGCGCCGTTACGTCTACCTCGGCACCGCCACCGCCGCAGCCCTCACCATCTGGCTCCGAACATGATCGACCGGACAAGTCCTAGCTGGCAAGACACGACAGATTCTGACGATCATCCAGCTGTACAGACGACGCGCTGGTTGGCCAGCCGCCGTCTCGTATCGGGCCCTGTGGGCCCTTCAATAGGGGAGGAATCTTTTCATGCACCGCATCGCCAAGGTGGCTGTCCTCGTGACAGCCGCCGTCGCTTTCAGCGCCCCCGTCGCGAACGCCGACAGGTCCGAGTAGGGCGATCCGTCCGCAACGGCTCGCCGGAACGCTTCGACGATACTCTCGGGGGTGTTCCAGTTTTTTCGTCATCCACACCGGAGCCCCGCCCTCGATCGCAGCGTAAGCGGGATCGTTGTATGTGTGGGCCCCTGGATCTTGTGGCCGGTCGGGGTCGTGGTCGGTCTTTACCCGCTCGGCGAGCTGGACCACGGCCGGTTCTTCCTGGGCATCGATGAAGTGGGCGTGATCTACCTGGTCGAGACCTGGGTTGCCAGCTTCGGCCCGATGCCTCACGCCATGGAGAACTTGGTTCTCGGTGTGGTTCCTCGCCGAATCGATGAGGGGTACGAGCCAGCGGGACAGCCGTCCTGACGCGTCGGTCACCTGTAGAGCAGCACTCGCTTTCGGAGGAGCAGGAATCCGGCGCGGCCGAACATCTGCCGTTTGAGCATCTTGATCCGGTTGACGTGCCCCTCTACGACACCCGAGTTCCGGGGCAGGGTCAGACCGGCGATGACAGCGTCGCGGTCGCGGTCGATACCGGCGGCGAGGGTGTGGAGGCCGGGCAGGTTGTCGTTGCGGACGGCGTCGAGCCACTCGGGCAGCCGCCGGCCTTGCCGCTCGGTGAGGATCTCGGTGAAGGACCGGACATGTCTGGTGAGTACATCCAGTTCGGGGCAGTGGACCAGGACGGCCTTGAGGCGGAGCCCCACGGGCCACTGCCTGAACCGGCGCTGCCGCGCGCGGTGTGACGGCGGCTCCCTACCAGGCACGGCGCGGGCCGATAAGACGCCGGCCCCGGGCGCCCCGCCCCGAAGGATCGAGGCACCCTGGGCAGGGGCGTGCACCCGCCAGTCCAACGAGCTCTCGCAGAACCGGTTCCGCGAGTGTGGACCGCCACGGTGCCCTGCCTGCTGGGCTACTTCGTCGCCGGTGCCTTGCCGGACACCTCAATGCCTGCCTGGCGGAAGTCGTCCAGGGTGGAGGCAATGGTGTCGGGCGCGACACCGACCGTGTAGTCCAGGCGTACCCGGGTTCCGAATCCGGCCGCGGCAGCGTCCAGCGCGGTGGCGCGCACGCAGTGGTCGGTCGCGATGCCCACCACGTCGACGTCCCGCACCCCGCGGGCGCGCAGCCAGTCCGCGAGGGAGGTGCCTTCGGCGTCCGCGCCTTCGAAGCCGCTCTTGGACGCACTGTGGGCGCCCTTGAAGAAGACGGCGTGGACCTTGCCGCCGGCGGCGGCTGGGGCGAAGTTCGGGTGGAATTCTCCGCCTTCGTCTCCGGCGACGCAGTGGACGGGGAAGCTGTCCTTGAAGTCTGGGTTTGAGGAGAAATGGCTGCCCGGGTCGATGTGGTGGTCGCGGGTGGCCACGACGTACTGGTAGTCACCGTCCGCACTCTGCTCCACCAGCTCGGCGATCGCGGTGGCGATCTGCGCGCCTCCCGCGACGGGAACACTGCCTCCTTCGCAGAAGTCCTTCTGCACATCGACGACGATCAAGCCTCGGCTCATCACGAACACCCCTCAGGACGACGGAACGACCCCCCGTCTTCTACCGGCCTTCTCACCTCCGCCGGAGGCATAGCGGGCTGCGCTCACCCACACAGCCGCAGACATTCACCGCAGGAACGATTCGCACTGTCGAAGCAGTCAGAGGCCAAGTGCGGTGCGCGGTCGGGGCCAGGTCTGCCGTCGGGCGCCGGTAGCGGCAGCCACACCTGGGAGGAAGCCCTCGGCTGCCTCTACCCCAAAAAAATGCGGACGGGGCGCGACGCGCCCCTACCGCGGCCGTGGATCAGATCGTCCCCCCGGTAGCTGCCCGGCGGCTGCGACCAGGTCGGGGAATCGGTTGTGGACCAGGGAGCCGCGCCGGGTCTGCAGGAGCAGCCGGCCGCCCGGGCCGGGGGTAGTGACCCGTACGGCCGGTTCGAGCGGACATGCACAGCCGTCTAAATTCAATCCGGTCCATCTGGGCGACAGGTTTGCCTGCTATGCGGGGTCCAGTGGTCCGAGCAGCCACACGCCGGTGGAGGTGGGCTCCTCGTTGAAGTAGAACTCACGGATTGCCTGGAGCATGTCGTCCCGGCTGATCAGCCCGTCGGCGTCCCGGTCGAGGCGGCCGAAGACCTCTCGAGCGTCCGCTTCAGGCAGCCCCATCAGGGCGCCGGACCAGCGAACCTGCTCATCCCGGGTCAGTTTCCCGTCGCCGTCCTCGTCCGCGATGTCCATCAGCGCATCAAGGAACGGCATGTACCCGGCATCGAAGGAAGCGGGCGTGACCAGCAACCCGGCGGCGAACGCCGCCTGATACTCGGCGAGGCTGATGCGTCCATCGACGTCGGTGTCCGCGGCCCGTGACAAGTGCTGCCACAGGCCGTCGCTCAGCTCCCGCATGCGCTTGAGCGCGGGGGCTTGGGGCGAGAGCCGGAAAGCGGTGGCAAGGCGGTCGCAGGCCGACTCAAAGTCGGCGCGGTCGATATAGCCGTCACGGTTGGTGTCGAAGGTGGCGAAGCGGCGGGCGAGCTTGCGCTGCAGGAACGGCGAGATGTCCATACCCGACACCCTGCCTGCCAGAGCAGCGCCTGAAAAGCCACTGACGGCCGGTAGCACCCGTACGAGGCGCCAGATTGAACCTCGGCCACAACACTCGCCACGTCCAAACCACGTTCCTGCCTCCGCTTCAAGATCGGCCTACTGACAGCCGGAACCCTTTCCGCGGAGGCACAGCGCCAAGCACGCCCCAACAGGTGAAAGGCGCAGATCGGCAGAGCAGGTGAGTCAACGCGTCAGCGCACATGGTCCGGACTGGGAAGGTGCTGATGAACCGTTTCGCCCACCCGGCATTCCCCGGCCCGCCGCGTCGTGGCGGCCAAGGAGCAAGAGCTGCGCCTCGCGGGGCGGCGGAGCGGTGCCGTCAGTCGTCCCCGGCGAGGATCAGATCGGCTGCGTGGTGCGGACAGGCAAGGGTGTGCCAGATCACCGAAAGGAACTCTCCCTCGGCGCTGAGAGTCCGCGCTCCACCGGTGGCCGCAGTGGCCCGGCAAAAGCCGCAGAAGAGGACCTTTGACGGGAACAGGTCCGCCGAGGGGCGGGATTGTGACATCGGTTCCATCGTCTGCTCCAGCAGTGCCGACACGGGCAAGACCTCTCACCTATTACCCACCGACGCTCCCAGCAGTCACAGACATGCAGGGAGAAACCGTGGAAAACCAGCCCGGCAGCAGCAGACCTGCACCTTCCCGTCCGACATGGCAAGACCCCGGGACAGGGGGGTGTCCCGGGGCCACCGGTCGCGGCGCCGCAAGAGGGGGGAACGGTTGTGCATCTGACGCGACGATATGAATAAACGATTCAGCAGCCGCACGGTTACGGCAGCACCCAACCAGCCCCGCGCCATCACAGGCTGCGCAGTTCAGCCGCTGGAGGACTGTACGCCTTCCCCGAACCCGGCACGTCAGCCACAGTGCCGTCCAGGCGCAGCAGTGCGAAGCGTTGCGGGGCGGCGCCGGGCCCCTCGGTCGATGGCGGTGTCGGCGCTGATCTCCGCGACCGGTTTCAGGACCACGAGGGAGGTGCTTGCGGCAGTCCCCCGTTAGGTGCGGTGCCGGCGGCCGCCCGCCGTCCAGGCGGCCGCCGGCACCTTGACACCGGTCAGTGGTGGCGTCGGCCCCAGGACTCGGTGTCGACCGTGCGGCCGCGGTCATCGCGCAGCGTGGCTGTGTCGGCGTGGTTGTCCCAGATGTAGTCGCGGCGGTTCTGGAACAGGTCGGAGCGGGTGTTGTGGCCGGCGCCGGTGTGGATACGAAGGGTGGCGCGGCCGCTGATACGGACGTTGTCGAAGCGGTAGCGGTTGCCGTCGCCGTCGCGCAGGGTCCAGCCGCGGAGGTTGACGGCGTCGCGGGTGGTGTTGGCGATCTCCACCCACTCCGCGTTCAGGGACCGGTTGGAACATTCTCCCGTCCACAGCCACCCGGCGTCTCGGTGGAACCAGCCAGCCGGACAACTGGTCCTCCCCTGCCGCTCGATCGGCCACGGCCAGCCACCGATCACCGAACTGGAACCGGCGTCCACCCGTGCCGCCCAACACACGAGGCCGGCCGGCACGCTCTTGTTGCACTCGATCCTGGCGTTGGCCAGCAGCCAGGCCACGACCGCCAGCCGGTCGCACTCCGAATACAGCTCCGGGCCGCCCACCGGGTCCCGGGGCCGTCCAGCAGCACACACTTGCCATGCGCACGCCAGCAATCCTAGAGTCGGCGCGTTCTGATCATTGACACGGGAGTTCCGGCCACCATGCGCATCCAACGACTCGTCTCCGTCGCGACCGCGGCCCTGCTCTCCCTCGCGACTCTGACCGCGTGCGGGAGCGGAAGCGGAGCCAGTTCTATCGATGGCTCTCTGGGCAACCCGGCACCCGCGAAGAACGGCGGCACCGACGGACTGCGCGCCCCCGACCAGAACGGCAAGGCCGGGCTGCCCAAGGCGGGCTCGATGGCAAACGCCGCCCAGATCGTCAACACCTACGCCGACTGCAATGACCTCTCCACCGACCCGCACGATGACGACTTCTTCCCCGGCGACGAAACCTACAACCAGAAGTGGGGCGTTACCGAGCGCGGCGCATGCGGCAGGGGCACCCGCATCTTCATGTTCAAAGACCTGAAGACCTTCCAGGCCAGGTACAAGGCTGAACTCGACGAAGACCGGAAGGAAAGCCCGAACAAGGGGCACCGCGGCAAATTCCTCCTCGGCCAGGACTTCGCCGTCCTGCCCGACCAGAAGCCCGTCATCCGCAACGCGATCAAGCCCGGAGGCCTCCTGATCCTCAACTGCCACCCGGACTTCAACCCGCCCAGTGGCTACCGCAAGGACCCCGCACTCGTGAAGGGCTGCGTCCTCACCAACTACTTCGAAGACTGATCCGCCACTCCACGCTGCGGGGAGCTCCTCTGCGCCGAGGCATTGCGCAGCACGGGAGAACACAGAAGCCCTCACCCCACCTCCCCCGGGGTCGTCGGTTGCTGCGGAGCCGGCCCAGGATCTGGGCGCCGGTCGCACTCACGGCGGCGAGGAGGTCGTTGCCTTCGAAGCCCTTGTCCCACAAGACCGGCATGTCCGGCCGCAGCAGATGTAGCAGCCGGGAGGCATAGCTCGTCTCGCCCCCGGCGGTGGGCCCGAACACCGCACCGACAAGAGCCCTGGTCCCGGTCTCGACCAGCGTCATCAACTCCGGCGTCGGATAGCCGTGATGGGAAGTCCGCCCCAGCCGGGACCGGTTGCGCATGGAGTCGGCAGTCTTCTGGGAACTGCAGCCGTCGAACGAACCCGTCCGGTACGGGCCGAACCGCACCCCTGGGGTGGTCGGCCGGGCCAGCGGTCCGGCGAGCACGTCGGACAACGCCCGCACCGGCGCACAGCCCAGCCGACGACGCAGGTCACGCAGGGCCTTCGGCGTCGGACAGGCCACCGGCAGCCCGAACAGCCCCGCCGTCAGCTTGTCCCACACCAGCCGGTAGCCGACCTCGGGGAAGAGACGCATCGCAAGCAGGAAATAGAGCCCGACCCGTGAAGGGAGATCACGCAGCCGTCGCTGCACTGACCGCGTCTCCGCCTGCCCGGGCGCGAACCGGCCTGCCGCCACGGTGACCGTACGGGTGATGGCCATCGCAGGGGCCGGCGGGACATGATGAGACGGCAACGGAGCTCCTCGGATACAAGCTGTCTTGGACGACTGCCTGTACCAACGAGCTCCGTTGCTCCAGGTCAGGAATCCTTCAACGGGCTTGCGTGACCTGCGAAAGCACTAACTACCCGGCCTTGGGGCAAGACCCCTCGGTCGCCTCGCTCCACCAGGCGCTCGCCGAGAGCGAAGGTGCCGCGGCAGACGCCGGCCTGGTGCTCCGGCCCAAGCCCGTCCACATCTGCCGGCCCGGGGACCCGTTCACCTCCGACGAGATCGACCTCCGCGAACGCCTCCAGGTCCAACCCAGCTCGCCCTGCCCCGCCCGAAGACGGGGGGTGCCTTGACAGCCCAAGTGATTAGCCGCCATATTACTCGCATGACGAGGGACGGCATCGACGGCGAGGCGCCCACGCTGGACCAGGCCCGGCGGCAGGTCGAGCACTACGGCCTGGAGGTCGATCCGCAGGCGGTGCTGGTCGCGGTGCGGCTGATCTCGGCGGGCGCGAGGGTCGGCCGGGCGGCCGAGGCGCACTTTGCCAGGTTCGGCCTGTCGACGGGTCGCTACCGCCTGCTCGCCGACCTCGAAGATCACGGCGGGGAGAAATCCCCCTCGCACCTTGCAGCCGACCTCAATGTCTCCAGGGCCACGGTCACCGGCCTACTGGACGGCCTTGAGCGCGAGGGCCTGATCGCCCGCCGCCCGTCCACGGAGGACGGTCGGGGCACGGTGGCCATCCTGACCGCACGCGGGGCGCGGCGTTTGCGCGACATGGCCTCCGAGCATTTCGGGCGGCTCGAGGCGATGGTGGGCGGGCTTTCCGTCGAGGAGCGTGCGGTGTTCCTGGATCTGCTCGCCCGCGTCGTGCGGGGCAGTGCGGCTCTGGCCGCCGACTGACCCGACTCTCTACCGATTTGGCCCCGCCCCCCGGGTAGGGCCCCTTTTTTCGAGGCAATAGTTAGCCACCTAATTATATTGGGGGCGGTGCAGGCCTGCCGCCCCTCCGCGCACCTTCGCTTCCCTCACACGAACGAGAAAGAGGCCAGCATGCCTGCAACGAAGGACAGAACCAGCCGAAACCAGACAGCCTCCCGGCCATCCCGACCGTTCACCCTGTGGCGCGAGGTACTGACCGCCTACGCCGCCCCCGCGCTGATGGCCGGTACCGCCGGAGTCGTCACCGGGCAGCAGGACTTGGCCGTGGCCGCCTGCACCTCCATCGCCGGCACATCCGCCGTGGTGGCCTTCCTCGTCGGCACCTGGCTACGGCACGGCGGGCAGCCCCGACGGTGGACCACCACCGCCCCGCGCGTCGCACTGACCGCCGCGCTCGTCATCACCGCCGCCGGCGCTGCGGTCCTGCTGGGATGGTTCACCGCCCAATGGCTGCCCGCCCACACCCCGATACCCGCCACCCCGTGGCTGGAGCGCCTGCGCATCGACCTGCCCGTCTCCGCAGCCCTCGCCACCACCATCGTCACCCTGCGCTGGCGCAGCACCACCACAGCATCCCCGGCGTAGCCCACCCCGGCACCGGGCCCACCCGCCCCCACGAGCCCAAGCCCGACCGAGCCACGCCGGCAGCACCCGCCGCCTGAAGTCACCAAGGAAAAGGAATGAGCACACGATGATCGTTGTCATGGGAGCGACCGGAGCGACCGGGAACGCCCTGCTCCACAGCCTCCGCGCACTCGGCGCACCCGTCCGCGCACTGACCCGTACCCCGCACAGGCCGCTCCCCGGCATGACCGGCGCACACCAACCGCCCGTCGAGGTTCACTACGCCGACGCCACCGACCCCCACTCCCTGCGCACCGCCTTCAAGGGCGCCGACCGGCTCTTCCTCGCCATGGCAAACAGCCCCGCACAGGTCGAACTCGAAACCCGCGTCATCGACATCGCCGCCCACACCGGCATCGGACACATCGTCAAGATCTCCGCACCCGCCGCCGAACCCGACTCCCCCGTCGCCATCTCCCGCGGACACCACGCCGTCGAGGAACACCTGCGCGCCAGCGGCCTCGCCCACACCATCCTGCGCCCCTACGCCTTCATGCAGAACCTCCTGCGCCTGGCCCCCACCGTCGCCCAGGGCGTCATCCTCGGCACGACGGGCGACGCGCCCTGCAACTACATCGACGCCCGCGACATCGGCGACGTCGCTGCCGCCGCCCTCACCAGGCCCGACATCGCCCGCGGCACCTACACCCTGACCGGACCCGAAGCCGTCTCCTACCCCGGACTGGCCTCACGACTGACCACCCTGACCGGCAATCAGGTCGACTACATCAACCTCACCCCGGACGAACTGCGCGACGACCTCGTCCACAACGCCCACATGCCCACCTGGCTCGCCGACCACGTGACGGAGATCCAACAACTCGCCATTGCCCGACCCGAAACCCCCACCACCACCGTCAACGACATCCTCGGCCGCCCGCCCCGCACCCTCGACGCCTTCCTGCACGAACACCACGCCCACTTCCGCCGGTAAGGCAAGCCGGCAAAGGTGCGCGGTCGCAGCGCTAGGGGCGGCGGGTGGGGGCGCCGTGCAGGAGCAGATCGAGCACGGAGTCGATGTAGCCGGCCAGTTGGCTGTCGCTGCTGAGAGGGAGTACGCCGGGCAGCCTCGTCGCCATCTCGTCGTGGCCGACGTACGCGGCGTAGCCGAGCATCGCGCGCTGGACCGCGACGGCCGACGGGAAGCCGATCTCCTGGAAGAGCTCGATCGTGTAGTCGAGCCGGCGCTGCACCACCCGTCGCACCACTGGCGCCACCAGCTCGTGGTCGGCCGACGCGAGCAGGTTCGCCGCCGCGGCGCCCCGTCCGGCGCCCCCGGTCACCCGCGTGAGCAGCGTCCGCAGCCGGGCCCTCGGGTCGGGCTCGGCGGCCAGCATCGTGATGGTGGCCTCGGTGAACCGGCGCTCCCACAGCGCGAGGGCCGCCTCGATGAGGGCGTCGCGGTTGGTGAAGTGCCAGTAGAAGCTGCCCTTGGTGGTGCCCAGCCGCGCGGCGAGCGGCTCTACGGCCACCGCGCCGAGCCCGCGCTCGCCGATCGCATCGAGCGCTGCCGCCGCCCAGTCGTCCGCCGCCAGTCGTTGTCGCCGTTGATTCACGTCCATACGCTACCGTACGGGCATTCCATACGCCTCCGTATGGAGGCTCGGGCAAGGAGACGACGTGCAGAACTTCCAGCAGCGAACCATCGACGCGCCCGCCGCCGAGGTCGGCGCCCTCATGGACCGGTTGGGCTCCCCGCAGGACCTGATCTGGCCCACCCCCGCCTGGTCCCCGCTGCACCTCGACGCAGGCCTGGCCGTCGGCTCGAGCGGCGGGCACGGCAGGATCCGCTACTCGGTCGTCGCTCACGAACCGGGCAGAAGGCTCCGGTTCACCTTCGCTCCCGGGCTCGGCATGACCGGGTACCACGAATTCCTGATCACCCCCGAGGGGCCGGCCCGCTGCCGGATCTCCCACACCGCCGCGGGAAGCCTGGAGGGCAAGATGCTCCTGATGTGGCCCCTGGTGATCCGCTGGCTGCACGAAGCCCTGCTCCAGGACGCCTTCGACAACATCCAGCGGGCGGCCACGAACCACTTGCCCCACCCGGCCCGCTGGTCGACCTGGGTCCGCCTACTGCGCCTCGTATTCGCCCGCCGGACCCGCGGGCCCGTGGAGCCGTCCACTACCTGACGTACCTGCCCCCTGAGCCGTGACGGACACCGGACACGCCCGCCCGCGGCGGGCCAGTAAAAGTCCAGGCCGAGTGTGGAACCGAGCTGCGAAGAGGCCGATCCCGCCCGCCTCGGGGGCGTCACCCTGTCCATCGCTGCCTGCACGCCCTGTTCCAGAGCGAGCAAACCTCGCTCACTCAGGGGCGGCCGACGGTCAGTCGTCCCGCACTTCGCCCTGGGCGATTTCCACGTTGTGATGCAGGCTCACGAGCCCGGCGGCGGCTCCCGCGCCGGTCACAGCCGAGCAGGCGAGCAGCAGGCCGGCCGCCGCGATCGCCGGCCGGTGAGGGGCGGGCGTTGGCTGGAGCAAGGCTTTGACCTGCTGCGGTACGAGGCCACCCGCGGCTCCCGCGGCGAACGAGGGGCGGGCGGCTCTGCCGGCGTTCCCGGCGAGGGCTGCGCGTCCGATGGCGCGTGCTGTCAGATTGCGGTCGCCGACCGCGGTCGCGGCGGCTTCGTCGGCGACGCGTTCGACGGCCGGCCCGATGGCGCCGCGCAGTCCGCTCAGGGCGGGATGGCAGCGGCTGGCGAGGTCGGCGGCGGCGAGGAAGTAGTAGTGGCGGCGGCCGGCCAAGCGGGCCCGTTCGTGGGCGAGGAGGGCCTCTCGCTCGGGTCCGTCCAGGGTGCGCAGCATGCCGGAAGTCACCACGATGCGCCCCGGGTTCCCGGGGAGGGCGTAGGCGTCATCTTCGGGGCGGTCCAGGACGCTGAGGTCTCCCGCTGAGGGCGCACCGCGCAGTTGCGCGTGCGCGGTGCGGTATTGACGGAGTTGACGCAGCGCCGATCGGGTCACGGCGCAGGCGCAGACGGACAGCGCACCGACGGCGAGTGCGGTCGCCGGATAGGCGACCACGGCAGGCGCGACGTTCAAAGGGCGGATCAGGTGGCCGAGGCGGGCCACAGCGGACACGGTGAGCGCGCCGGCGAGGATGAGGCCGCCGAGTGCCGCCAGCCAGCAGCCTGCCAGTACACACGCTGTCGCGGTCAGCGCCCACATCGCGGCCGCAGGCCGCAGGCGGGGAGCGGCCCACCGCACGAGCGTCGGCGCGCGAACGGCATCAGCAGCGGCATCAGCAGCGCAGCAATCACCGTCCGCCACCGCCCTCCAAGAGGTCGCGCAGTAGGCGCTCGTCCTCGGGACCCAGGTCGGAGACGAACCGTGCCAGCACGGTCTGGCGGTCGGTGTCCTTGTCGAGCTCGTGGTGCATCCGCCGGGCAGTCAGGCCGTGGGCATCCTGGACGGGGAAGTAGGCGAATCCGCGACCCGGAGCGTTCCCGGCCGACGGTCCCCTTCTCGAAGAGGCGGGACAGGATCGTCGTCACCGTCGTGCGGACCAGCTCCACCGGCCGGCTGCGCTGCACCTGTCCGGCGGTCCGGGGGCCGTCCGCGGCCCACAGCGCGGCGAGGCCGGCCTCACCGCGGCCGGCGCCGGTGCTGGGCAGTGCGCCTCAGGCTCGCACCCACACACCGGAAGCTGCGCTCCACGGCGTTCCCCCGCGCCTTGAGTTCACAGCGGCCAGCCTGTGAACTCAAAGGCCGCCGCCATCTGGAGTTCCGAGTCTGGGCCTACCCGGGGCTCGCAACGTACGGCAAGTCGAAATGACCATCACATGATGAGGAACGCGAACGCTGTTGGACCAGGCCGCCGAACAGCCGCTTCGGTGAAGTCTGCCCAACACGGTCGCCGTGGCTCCGAAGGAGGTGCGGCTGGGGCCGGCTTCTGGATCACTTCGCCGCACTCACCCGTCCGGCCGGGACGGGATGCTCGCAGCCCGCAACCAGCGAGGACAGCTGGCCGAGATCGTTCGCGTACGCCTCCCGCCGCGCCGCGGTCCACCAACTCGCACCGCCGCCCCAGGCCTCGGCAAGCGGCACCATTTGGTCGATGTCCAGCTTGGAGGCGTCCGTGACGGTGGTGTCGTCGCAGTAGGACCACCACACGCCCCCGGTGAGCGTGCAGTCCGGCCCGATCGCCGGGTACTCCACCGCCTCGGACAGCAATACCTCGGCCCTCGTGTTGCAGCCGTCCGCGCGGATGTCGCCTGCGTTCCAGTGCTTGAAGCTGGTGCGCTGGCGAAACGCCACTGCAGCCCTGCGCCGGGGACCCGGCGCCGAGCGCTTCGCGGACAGCTCCCGGCCGCTGGCGGGAGCCGGGGTCGGCGCACAGCCTGCCCCGGATCCCGTACGGACTGACTTCGGCTCGCCCGCTTGTACGGCCCCTCTCCCGCGGCTCCGTCCTGGCTGCGAACCAGTCGCCGCCCGGTCCCATGAGTCGCTGCCTGCCGATCACACCAACCCCCGCTGGCCCGTGATCAGACACGCAACTGAGACAGCGTCATTCCACGTGCGATAAAGCCCGGGAACAGCGATCCCATGCAAATCTCTCCCCCCAAGTCAGTGACCCCACCCGCTGAAAACAGCCTGCTACCAGCAATAACCTCCCAAAGCCCACTGGCTCTCACCCCATCACCCCAAAACCAAGAGATCGCAACCAGTCGTTGCACAGAAGGCGAGGGCGAATGACAGCCCTGGGTCGGGCAGCAGCGGAAAGTGGCGAAGAGCTTGCGGTCCTTCCGGCGGGCGTTCATCCGGTTGAGACCCGGAGGGTGTGGACCGGAGCCTCCGCATGCGGTTCGCCGCCGCCGCTGCACGAAACGCTTCGGCCCGGCCGACAGCGCCGTCGTGCACCACTCCTCAGGACTCCCGAGGTCATTATTACCGGTCTCGCCGCGGGTCGTACGCCACGGGCAGGAGAACGCTGCCGCTACGTGTCCCCATGCCGGACTCGCCCGCCTTGATGACCGAATACCGCCCTATTAGACAGCGTGGCCGATTTTGAAGCCGCGGTGTTGTCGGGGAGTTGGCACCGGGCCATGATCACTCCTCGTACAACCCGACCACCCACCCGGGAGCCGAGATGTGATAGCAAACCCCCTTCCACGGGATGGGGCTGGACGGCCTGCGGGCCGCCTTCCGGTACCTGCAACCCGGGGGCCACCGTGCAGGGTTCTGGTTCCTGAACAAGGGACGTTTCTGAAACTCACCTGCAAAGCCACTCAGAGGAACTCCGGGGCTTTTCGTCTCGGCCCCCGCACAGGCGGTTCTCAGCTTCTCCCGCACTACAACATCCGCGCAGGCACGGCCGTTCACGCCGAGTGGGTCCGCCTGGCAGCACGGCTTCATGTATGCAGCCCCGTATGCCGGACTCCGCTACTGCGCCGACGCAGAGCACGCGGTCCGACACGCGTCGTCATCACCTGATGCAGCCGACCCGGCCCGAACGGGGGTGGGCAGAGCAGCCGGCTCTGACCACGACAATCCCCGGTCGGCCGAGCAAGACATGGCCATCCGCCCGTCAACTGCCGACGGCGCACGGCCATGACCTGATCAGCAGCTCGCCGCGTTCTCCTCCACCGTGCCGCTCTCTCGCATGCCCTGCATTCCACCATCAAAGGAGTTCTTGATCTTCATGTACAAACGCTCGGGGTTTCTCGCCCTCACCACGGTCGGCGTAGTGCTGTGCACCGCTGGTCTCACGCCATCGGTCAGCCAGGCAGCCGGCAGCGCCGACGGCGAGAAGGGGTCCTACGCCGAAAAGCACGGCCTGACAGTGGATGACATCGGGCACATCAACGCACTGAACGAGAAGGCTCTGAATCTGGGTCAGCCCGGCAAGCCATCGGGAGGGTTACTGCCGAGTGCCACCGAGTCCCTCAGGGCCTCCGCATCGGCTGGCGACAGGGTGACCCCTCCCGCCGAGCCGCTCGACAGCATGCCTGACGCGTACCGGGCCCACGGAGACAGGGCCACTACCGGCATCAGCAACTACATACGCAAGTGGCAGCAGGCCTACAGTCACCGCGACGGCAAACCTCAGCAGATGACCGAAGAGCAGCGAGAGCAGCTGTCCTACGGGTGCGTCGGCGTCACCTGGGTCAATTCAGGCCCCTACCCGACGAACAAGCTGGCCTTCGCGTCCTTTGACGAGGACAAGTACAAGAACGCTCTGGAGACCACCGGCCCACGGCCGGGCGAGACGCGGGCCGAGTTCGAGGGGCGCATCGCCAAGCAGAGCTTCGACGAGACAAAGGGGTTCAACCGG
This sequence comes from Streptomyces sp. NBC_01296, assembly GCF_035984415.1. Taxonomy (NCBI): domain Bacteria; kingdom Bacillati; phylum Actinomycetota; class Actinomycetes; order Kitasatosporales; family Streptomycetaceae; genus Streptomyces; species Streptomyces sp. NBC_01296. The sequence continues at coordinate 311,074 of NZ_CP130720.1, forward strand.
GCTCGTGATGTGGCATCCGTCACGAACAAGGCCCTGGAGAACGCCCACGACGAGGGGGCCTATCTCACCTACCTGAAGGCAGAGCTCACGAAAAGCAACGACGCTCTGTCCAAAGAAGACATCCGTTCGAACTTTTACTCAGCCCTGAGGAACACACCGGCCTTCAAGGACAGGAACGGGGGCAACTACGACCCGTCCAAGATGAAGGCGGTCATCTACTCGAAGCACTTCTGGAGCGGACAGGACCCCAGGAGCCCCTCCGACAAGAGGAAGTACGGCGACCCGGACGCCTTCCGCCCGAACCAGAACACAGGCCTGGTCGACATGTCGAAGGACAGGAACACCTCGCGTAGCCCCGCCAAGCCCGACGAGAGCTACGTCAACTTCGACTACGGCTGGTTCGGGGACCAAAAAGAAGCAAACCCCGGCAACACCATATGGACCCACGCCAACCACTACCACTCGCCCGGCGGCGCCATGGGGCCCATGCAGGTATACGAGAGCAAGTTCCGCAGCTGGTCCAGCGGCTACACGGACTTCGACCGCGGAACCTACATCATCACCTTCATACCCAAGAACTGGAACACCGCCCCCGCCAAGGTGAAGCAGGGCTGGCCGTAACACCCCGCCCCTCACCACGAACAGGCCCTCCGCGCCCTCCGCGCAACTGCCCAGCCCCACCACGTGCCACATGCGGAGCGGGGCAACCCTTCGATCACCCACACCCCCCAGTTCGCGGCCCGATGACCACCCGCCCCGACCGGGTGCTGCCCATCACCCCCAGGGCTCCGCTATGAGCACTGAACCGGACCGGGCGTATCCCGCCTCCCCTTTTGCCACTCACGACAGGGGAGGCGGCCGGTACCTTCGTGGGGATGACGGTCGCATCGCGGGCCGGAAGCCCGGCGGCTACCACGGCCCGGGCGCACACCGGCCTGCCCCGCCGTATGGCCGTCTCCCCCGCCGGAAACCAGAGGGAGACGGCCATACGGCGGTTGGCGATATAGCCGAAGTGTCCGGCCGAAGGGCTGCACAGGATGTGCATGCATCGGCGCAGTCTGTGCATGGGCGAAACGCTGGGGAGCGCCGAACACTCGCAGCCACCCGTTGTCCACGAGGAATCCGCCGGTGTGCAACGCCAGCGCACCCAGCACCGATCGCCCGATGACCTGCATCTGCAGAAGGCATCGGCGGCCCTCGTTGATGTCTCCGGGCAGCACTTGAACCGGCACGGAGCTCGCCTTGAGAATCCCCTCAAGCTCCGGCCACGCCGGATCGTCCACATTGACCAGCTCATCGATCCCTCGCATCCGACGATGGTCGCACCTTCCGGTATCGCCTCATCGAGTGGGCTGGACCGCGCTCTCTCGGAGGCTGGGGCGATGGATCGGGCAGCGATCGTCTGCACTTCGGGTCTGATGGCCGAATGATCGTCACTCCTGTCGCCCCTGGACAAGCCGTCCGGTTCCGTTCATGTAGCGGCTGTTCCTGTTGGTAGCGGCTCTGTGGGGAAGGCGATCGATTCATCGAACGGAATGCGCGCCAGGAGGCAGTGGTGAAGCTGGCCGAGCATCCGGTTGAACAGGTGCCGCAAAGACTGCATTTGCCCCATCCCACCTAATCCGCCCGCGATGCACACCCACGACCCGCCCCACACGTCCCGGAACCACCCGCACAAACCCCCATACCGCGCGCGGCGGGCCGGCGCGGTAAGTGCAGGAGCGCAGGCCTGCCAGTACGGGGGCACTGAGCGCCTGTCCGGGCGCTGTATGCATGCGGGCCCGCTCCCAGGTTCGGCAGAGCGGGGTGCCCCGCACCAGAGGAGCCGCGTGCCCGTACGCCGGACCTCGCTCCGTTGGGTGGTTGGGCGGGCCGGTGCTTCTGCCGCCAGAGCGCTCCACCGAAACCCTCAACGACCACATCCTCGTACTACCTCCACCACCGGCGTGAAAGCACCGCCGCAGCCCCGGTCGCTGTGTCCTTCACCCAGTGTTGTCACAGCCCCCGGACAGGCCCACCGCACCGGTCAGGCCGGCGACCCGGCAGCTCCCGGCCAGCACCACCGGCCGGGCGCCGCGCACCTGGACCAGAACATTGAGGAGAACCGAATCGGTGAGTGCTCGCAGCCGGGTGCCGGGTCGCTGGTGTGGGTGAGGTGCACGGCGCGGCCAGCGCGGTGAAGCGCGTGGCGGTCCACGATGCAGTTCATGATCGATTGGATGAGTCTGACCCCGCTGGACGCGGGCGGCACCACGGTGGGCTGCGCCGGGGAACATCCCGGCTTCGCGGACCCGGCCTACGTGCGCCGCAGGAACCTGATCGCCGAACGGGCGGAGGGCCACCCGCTGGGCGCCCCCTCACCCGAGGTGCGCTACACCGACGCCGAGCATGCCACCTGGCGCGCCGTGCACGGTGCGCTGCTGCGCGCGCAGGATCTCTGGGCCTGCCGGGAAGTTCTGGGGGCCCGGGGCGTCGCGCCGATTCCGGCCGGCGGAGTCCCGCAGCACGAGGAGGTCTCCAACCGGCTGCAGGCCCTGACAGGTTTCCGCTTCACCCTGGCGGGCGGGATCGTTGCAAACAAGCGTTTCCTGGGCGCGATGGCCAAGGGGTATTTCCATGCCGTGCAGTACGTACGGCATCCAGCGATGCCCCTGTACACGCCGGAGCCGGACGTCCTGCACGATGTGTTCGGGCACGGTATCCATCTCGCCGATCCGTTCTTCGCCGACCTGTACCGCACGGTGGGCCGGGCCGCGGCCCGGGTGGATACGGCCGACGCGCTGGATCTGATCAGCCGCGTGTACTGGTTCACCCTCGAATACGGCACCGTCCTCGAGCAGCGGCGGCCCAGAGCGTACGGGGCGGCCCTGCTGTCGTCCTACGGCGAGCTCGGCCGCTTCGCCCAGGCCGACCTGCGGCGGTTCGACCTCGCCGAGCTGGTCCGGATGCCGTACCAGGTCGCCGGCTACCAGCCCGTCCTCTTCGCCGTCCAATCCCTGGCCCACCTCGCCGACCTGCTCCACGGGTTCCTCGACGACTTCGACGAGTCCACCCGCGATCGCTACCGCCTGCCCGTCCTGTCCGAGCGCGGCTTCATGGCCCGTCCGCCCACCCGGTGAAAGCGAGCGGCCGCAGCACCGCCCCACCCACCCCCGCAGAGCGGGTATCGCCGCCCTCCCCGCAGACGCGGGCCGGGTGGAGGTCACCGGGCAGTCCTCCGCAAAGCCGAGGAGCGCCTGGCGCCCGGGCACGTCCGCCCACCCGACCGGCAGATAGCCCTCCCGGCCCCGCGCACCGTCCCCAACACCACATCGCCTTGCCGGGGTACGCCCTTACGTCTGCTCGCAGCGCCCGCCGGTGGTGGGGGTCATCACGTCGTCGTCCGGGCCGGCATCGACAGTCCCGCCCACCTCGAACCAGAACACTCAGCCGTCGCCGTACAAGACGAAGACGCAGCCCTCAAAACGAGTTCCCGCGCGGGGCGCAGGTCGTCCCCGGTGCCCACCGATCCGTTGCCCGTGGCCGCGCAGCGCACCTCGGTGGCGCTGTCCACCGTGCAGGTCCAGACGTGGGCGCCGTCTCGGCCCTTGACCAGGGCGAAGGGGGACCCTACCTGTCAACTTGACCCGGCCGTAAACGACCGGGCTTGGAGGTAGAGGCCGACTGGCTGCCGGGTTGTCTCCTCCGTCCAGACCACCTATGAGGTGGCCGGGACGCGTGACTCACGCCCCGCGGTCCACGCAGCTTCGCCTTTGCGGTCGATGTTGTGGGACGCGTTGTCGTCCGCGTTCAGCACGATCCCGCAGGACCGGCAGGCGAACGTTGCCTGGTCGACTCGGTTTTTCCGGTCGATGTGGCCGCACTCGGAGCACTGCTGGCTGGTGTACGCCGGGTCGACGTACACCAGCGGCACCCCGGCCCGCAGCGCCTTGTAGGCGATGAACCGGCCGAGCTGGTGGAAGCTCCACGAGTGCAGTGGTGCCCGCTGGTCCTTGCGGAGCCGTACCCGGTCGCGGATGCCCGTGAGGTCTTCCAGGGCAATACCGCGGCCGGTGCGTTCAGCGGCGGAGACGATCTTCTTCGAGATGACGTGATTGATGTTCGCCGCGTGCCGGGCCTCTTTGCGGCTGCGGTGCTTGAGCCGGCGTTTGGCAGACTTGGTGCCTTTGGCCTGGAGCTTGCGGCGTAGTTCGAGCTGCCGGTTGCGGTGCCGGTTCAGGCCGCGCCCGGCGGCCCGGTAGCCGGTGGATGTGGTGGCGATGTTGACGATGCCGAGGTCCACACCGATAAACCCGGACGGATTCTCGTTGACCTGGGCCTCGGGGACCTCGCACACGGCGATCAGGTAGAACGCGCCGTCGCGTTCGATCAGGTCCGACTCGCCATTGCGGTACTCGCGAAGCGTCTTGAGTGCGCCTGCGGAGCAGGTAAAGCGGACGCTTTTGAGCCGTCCCGCTGCGGTCCAGATACTGACGGTCCGCGCGTCGTACTGCCACGACAGACACCGGTCGTCATACGGCTGAGCCGAATCCGGACGGAACGTGACCGGCTTCGACTCCGCTTTGACCCTGCGCTTCGATCCGGGCCTGCCGAGATTCCCCGCCCGGATGTTCGCCTTCAACGTGGTGTAAGCGTCGCGGGTCTTCTTGATCACGTGCTGGGCAGCCTGCGCCCCAAGACCGGAAGCTTTCAGCTCCGCGTAGGTGTGCTTCCGCAGTTCGTACTCACGCGGCACGCCGTGCTCGAACGCCACGGCGGACACCCAGTTGGCCCGTTCGTTGACCACGCGCAGGGTCGCACCGATGGCCGTTGCCTGTAAGGCATCCGGCATCAGCTTCACCTGCACGACGATCTTCATGCGGACATCGCGGACATCCTACTACCATTGATCTATGTCCCCACGCTGGGAGCCAAATCCCAATATTTGCAGGGGCCGTACGGTCACCTACACCCTCCACGCCCACTTGGTCTTCACACCCAAATACCGGCGTGGACCCTTCACCGACGAGATCCTTCGACGCTGTGAAGAAGTCATGCGGTCCGTCTGCGCCGACTTCGAAACCGAGCTGGTCGAGTTCAACGGCGAACGCGACCACGTGCACCTGCTGGTGCACTACCCGCCGAAAGTCTCCATCTCCAAACTGGTCGGCTCCCTCAAGGGCGTCTCCGCCCGCAGGCTCCGCCAGGAGCACCCCGAACACATCCGCAAGTACCTGTGGGGAGCACACTTCTGGTCACCCTCATACTTCGCAGCTTCCTGCGGCGGAGCGCCCCTGTCCGTCATCAAGGAGTACATCGAGCAGCAGAAACGTCCGATGTAACCTGCACGTCAGAGCAATCCAGAGAAGCGATTCCTCCCGGGCCTGAAGGCCCGGGGTTCCTCGTTAGATCCCGCTGAAGTTCCCCCCTGAACCTGGACAGCGGATGGTTACGCTGCAGGGGTGAGGTCGCGGGTTGTCAGAGCCCGGGTTTCGAGCGGGGTGACGTAGCCGTACACCGGGTGCTTGCGCAGGCGGGTGCGGTTGTATTCGACCTCAATGAACTGGAAGACGTCAGCACGGGCGGTTTCGTGGGACGCCCAGACGGTGGTCCCGATCTCCGCTTTCAGCAACCCGAAAAAGCTTTCAGCCGCGGCGTTATCGTAACACGAGCCCGTTCTGCCCATACTCTGCCTCAGTGTCAACTCCCTTATCAGCGTGCGGGCGTGCTGCGGCAGCGGCGTCCGGACGGGCCGCGAGGTAGGCGTAGTAGCCGGAGCGGGAGATCTTCAGGGCCCGGCACAGCAGCGAGACGCTGCAGCCGTCCGGGCGGCCGGGGCCGGCCTTCTCCGCGTCGACGAACGCGTAGCGCGTGGCTGCGTCTACTTCGTCTTGTGGTTCGCGAAGAAGGCGGTCGCTTTTCCCAGTACCTCGATCGTCTGCTCCATCTCGCGGACCTTGCGGCGTAGTCGCACCAGTTCCTCGCGCTCGGCCGTGGTCAGCCTCCCGCCGGCCCCTGGCCACGGTCGGTCTTGTCCTGGTTGACCCAGTTCCTCAGTCCCTCGGCGCTGACACCGATCTCCCGGGCGACCTCGGTGACCGTCTTGCCCGACGAGTGCACCAGGGCCACCGCATCGCGCTTGAACTCGGCCGTGTACCGCTTGCTCGTATTGCTCTTCTTGCTCACTACCTGGGACTGCTTCCTCCGGGACTGTCCGTCCCAGTATCAGGCTGTCCACGCAGCAGGGGGAACCTCAGAACGGGCCGTGACCCCCGCACAGGTCCGACCCGGCGAGCATTCCAGCAACGTCACAGCCCGCTGCGAACAGGCGACGACCCACGCCTGCGTCGGCCAGTACGACCGCTGCCGTTTCACTGACGGGCACCGAGGCCGGCCTCGGGCCACGATGCTCGGGTTCACGCATGTCGCCTCCATGCACCGTGACCTTCAGCATGTTCCCCGAGGAGTGACCCGGCGACCCGCAGCACGCGCCTTCACCGGGCGGCCCCTCCTGCTACGGTCCGTCATCACACCTCGGCGCTCAGTGGCCGTTGCCCGCGGCCGGACCGGGCCGCCCAGCCGCCACCGCGTCCGCACGGCATAGGCTGGGGATTCGGCCGGGCCTCCTTCCTCGGCCCGCTTATACGACCTCAGGGGCACGAATGGGTGACCTGGGCGGATCGTGATCGTTAAGGACGCATCCGGGTCAACGGAGGCACTCTCGTGCCAGTGGGGTAGGGATGTTGCATGGCGACCTTGTGTCGGCCGGCCGTGTCGGTTCCGGAGTACGTCATCACCATGGAGGAGACGCTCGAGCTCGCCCGCTCTCGTCATGCCGGCCATCCCCAACTCGGCCTCGCATTACGCCTGATCGAGAACACCGGGGTGCGAACCCGGCACCTCGTGCAGCCGATCGGTGAGACGCTCGCGCACCCGGGCTTCGAGGAGCGCAACAGGCTGTATGCGGCCGAGGCGAAGGCCCGCGTACCGCTGGTCGTTAGGCGCGCGCTGGAGGACGGCGAGCTGCGGGCCGCGGAGATCGACGTGATCATCTACGTGTCCTGCACCGGCTTCATGATGCCTTCGCTCACGGCCTGGCTCATCAACACGATGGGATTCCCCTCCAACACAAGACAGTTACCGATCGCTCAACTGGGCTGCGCGGCGGGTGGGGCTGCGATCAACCGGGCGCACGACTTCTGCACGGCCTATCCGGGGGCGAACGCCCTGATCGTGGCATGCGAGTTCTGCTCACTGTGCTACCAACCCACCGACATCGGCATCGGATCGCTGCTGTCCAACGGTCTGTTCGGTGACGGCGTGGCCGCCGCGGTCGTCCGCGGAACCGGTGGTCACGGCATCAGCCTGGAGCGCAACGGCTCCTACCTCGTTCCGGGGACGGAGGACTGGATCGCGTACGACGTACGGGCCACCGGCTTCCACTTCCTGCTGGACAAGCGCGTGCCGGGCACCATGGAACCGCTCGCCCCCGCGCTGCGCAGCCTCGCCGACGGGCACGGCTGGGACGCCTCGGACCTCGACTTCTACATCGTGCATGCCGGTGGGCCGCGGATCCTCGAGGACCTGGGCACCTTCCTCCACGTCAAGCCGGAGGCGTTCCGCCACAGCCGGGCCACGCTCACCGAGTACGGGAACATCGCGAGCGCCGTCGTACTGGACGCGCTACGCCGGCTGTTCGACGAGGGTGGCGCCGCCGACCAGGCGCGCGGCCTCCTGGCCGGGTTCGGCCCGGGCATCACGGCCGAGATGGCGCTTGGCCGCTGGAGCCGTACGCCGTGACCCTTACGGAAGGAAAGCCGATGACCGGGTACTCCCACACCGCCGCCCCACCGGACAGCGGTCTGATCGTGCCGCCCGGCGAAGGCCGTACTCTTCGTGCCGCCGCCCAGCACGTAACGTTCAAGGTGACCGGCGCGCAGTCGCGCATCGCATCGAGTTTCGAGGTGCTCGTGCCACCGGGCTTCGACGTCGGCGCGCACGTCCACGCGCGCAGCGAGGAACTGTTCTACGTTCTTGAGGGCGAACTCGATGTCCTCGCCTTCGAGCCGCGCGTGCGCACCCCGGACGGTTGGCGGGGATGGCGGTCCCCGACCGGGGAACGTGTGGTCCGCGCCACTCCCGGCACGGTCATCGTGGTCCCGCCCGGCTGCCCGCACGCCTTCGCCAACCCCGGCGAAGTCCCGGCCCGGATGTTCTTCCAGTCGTCCCCACCCCCGGACCACGAACGCTATTTCGAGGAACTCCTGGACATCCTGTCCGCCGACGGGCCCGTGGACCACGGTGCCATCGCGGCGCTGCGCCGCCGCTACGACATCGAGCAGCTCACGCCGCTGCGCCATGACCAGCCGGCGAGGCACCCGTAGTGCACGACACAACCGCCCCCTTGTACGAGGCGTCGGACTTGGCTGCGCTCGACTTCGACCCGTTTCTGCGCGAGGCCGCGCAGGCCGCACCGGTCATCCGGATCCGGCTGCCGCACGGAGCCCCCGGCGAGTGCTGGCTGGCGACACGGCACGACGCCGTCCGGTTCGTCACCTCCGACCCCCGGTTCAGTCGCGACATCGTCGGCCGACCGCTGCCCAGCATGAACAGATACCTCGTCCCACTGGACCGCGCGGTCAGCTTCGTCGACCCGCCCGACCACACCCGCATCCGCTCTGTGGTCTCCTCGGCGTTCAACCGCTTCGGCATGGCAGCCCTGCGCCCCCGCATCCAAGCCGTACTCGACGAGCACATCGACGCCATGGTCACATCCGGCCCCCCCGCCGACTTGGTCCAGCACGTGACCTCCCCCTTCCCCATGCATGTCATCGGAGCTCTGCTAGGTGTCCCGGAGGCCGACCGGCCGTGCCTGCGCACGTGGGCGGACACCATCTTGACCCGGGCGAAAGACGAAGCGGGCGTCGAGCGCGCCCGGCAGGCCAAGGAAGAAGTCCGCGCCTCCTTCCGCGAATTGGCCCGCGAACGCCGGCGCCGGCCGCAGGACGACCTCATCAGCGAACTGGGAGCCGCAGTCGAGAGCGGCAGGATCGAGGAAGAAGAACTCCTCGCCCTGGCCACGCTGATGGGAATCAACGGCTGGCACGCGGTACGCAACCACACCTCCAACATGGTCTACCTCCTGCTTGCCCACGACAGCCTGATGAGCCGGCTCGGGTCCGACCCGCAAGCCGTACCGGCGGCCGTGGAGGAGCTACTGCGCTGGATCCCGCACAAACACGGCGTGGGACAAGCCCGCATCGCCACCGAGGACGTCGAGGTGGGCGGCGTCCTCATCCGCCGCGGCGAGGCCGTCTATGTCTCCTACGTGGCAGCGAACTGGGACGAGCGGTGCTACCCCGCGCCGCACCGGATCGACATCGACCGCAAAGGCCCGCCCCACCTCGCGTTCGGATACGGCCCCCACCACTGCCTGGCACCATTGCTGGCACGCATGGAGGCCGAACTGCTCCTGACCACTCTGATCACACGCCTCCCCGGCCTGCGCCTTGCCATCGATCCCGGCGAAGTCGTGTGGCAGAAGGACGTCCTCATCCGAGGCCCCGTAGCCCTACCGGTCACGTGGTGAACCCGGCCGGCACCCCTTGCGACCCGGGCGATGCACGGATGGTGTTGTCCTCAACGTCCAGTACTGAGAGTTCGCGTCCGGTTGAATGGATGCCGTGACGCATGCTCTGGGTTTCACCGAGGAAGACCTGCGCCGGCTGGCGGGGGCGCTCTCCTTCGAGCGCGGGGTCGGCTATCTGTCGGCGGTGTCCCGGCTGGAGATCGGGGTCGAGACGATCACCGCAACCGTGGACGGCAGCGACGCGTACGAGGTCGAGCTGACCGAGGACGAGGAAGGCCGACTCGGCGGCTGGTGCGACTGCCCGTACGGGCAGGAGGGCAACTTCTGCAAGCACTGCGTGGCGGTGGGCCTGACCGTCCTGGGACAGGCCGAATCGGTGCCGCAGCAGCGGTCGGCCGCCGCCTCGCGCACCCGCCTCCTGGACGACTGGCTGGAGTCCCGAACCCGCGAGGAACTGGCCGCTCTGGTAAGGGAACAGCTCGCCGGCGACCGTGGCCTGCGCCGCCGACTCGAGCTGCGCGCGGCCGCCGCTGGGGAGGACACCGCCTTCGTCCGGGAGCGCATCCTGGGCCTCCTCGACACCCGTTCCTTCGCCCGCTACGGCTACGTCGAGTACGCCGACGCCCGCGCCTACGGGCAGCAGGCGGCGGAGGCGGTCACCGCCCTACGGGCGCTGACGGCGGGCGGGCGGGCCGCCGACGCGGTGGAGGTGGCCCGCGAGGCCCTCCGGGCTCTGGGCCGTATATACGGGGAGATCGACGACTCGGACGGCCTGGTCGGGAACGTCGCCACCCGCCTGGCCGAGGCCCACCTGGAGGCCTGCCTGTCCGCCCGCCCCGACCCGGTGGAGACTGCCGAGTGGCTAGTGCACCACCTCCTGGATGAAGAGAACGACATCACGGACATCGACCTCTTCGACTACCGCGAGGCCCTGGGTGAGCCGGGCATGACCCGGGCGCGCGAAATGGTGGTGGCCGCCTGGCGGATCAACCCCAAGGCGTGGACCGAGAAGTACCTGATGGAGCGGCTCCTGAAGGCGGACGGTGGCAGCGTGGACGCGCTGGTCGCCGTCCACGCGGCGGACCTCGCCCCGAACGGCCACACCCACCTGGTGATCGCCCGGGAGCTGGAGGGGGCGGGCCGTACGGCCGAGGCCCTTGAGTGGGCCGAACGCGGGCTACGGGAGGCCGAGTCCGACTGGGGGCCGGATGACGAGCTGGTCGCCTTCGTCTGTGATCGCTACGCACGGGCCGGCCGCTTGGCCGATGTGGTCACGATCGCCCGGGATGTGCTGCGGGCCCGTCCCTCCCTTGTCGCCTACCGGCATCTTCGTACCGCGGCCCGTACGGCCGGGAGCTGGGAGGGCACTGAGCGCGCGGGCGCCCTGGAGGTACTGAAGGCCTCCGACCGGCCGGTGAAGGGCCGTTGGTACGGCGGTTCGGTGCTGGTCGACGCGCTCATGGACGACGCCGACCTCGAGGCCGCCTGGCAGGCCGCCGCCGACGGATACGCGGACCAGCAGCAGTGGCTGGCCCTGGCCGACCGGATCCGCGACAAGCAACCGGCCGACGCGCTGACCGTCTACCTGCGCTGGATCGAGCCACTGCGCAAGGCGACCGGTGACCGCACGTACGAACGCATGGCCCAGCTGCTGCTCAGCGCCCGCGCCTGCCACCGCACGCTGGGCACCGAATCCGAGTTCGCCACCTATCTGGCCGCCCTGCGCGCCGACCAGAAGCGCAAGCGGAAGCTGATGGCGACGCTTGACCAGCACGGACTGTGAGCGGTGCCGGGCGCCGTGTCTGAGCCCTGGCCCACCTCTGGCGTCGGCTTCCACCGCGCGTCACCCATGGCAGAAAACCCTTCATCCCCGACGGGGACGGCGGTCACAGCCCTCCGAGTCCTGCTGAGTGTTGCCCTGCCGGCCGGGCGGGGGCGTCCATGACGGCGGTGAACTGGGTGCAGTCGTTGGTGTTCCCGCCGGTCAGGACGAAGGCCAGCGGTCGGCCGGCTCCGTCGCAGGCCAGGTGGATCTTGCTGGTCAGCCCGCCGCGGGACCGGCCGAGGGCCGGGCTGCGGAGCCCCGTTACCTTCTTCGTGGCCTCGCAATGAGGCTCCCGGCCTTCGGCCCCGGTATGACTTGAGCCCCCAGTCGAGATGATCGAAAAGGTGGTGTCGCCGAGTGCCGGAGGCATCGGCAGACCGCTGATTACTAACGGGATGGATCGGTTCGCCCGGCTGGGTTCACGACTGCTCAACGGACCAGTGGCCTTCGTTTCGCTGGCCGGAGACGACCAGGAGCTCCTGCCCGGACCGGTCGGTCTGCCGGATCCCTGGGCGGAGAGCCGGGCACTGCACTGCCGCTGTCGCCTGCGCCCTGCCGGTACGTGACGGCCTCAGGGCAGCCCCTGGTCGTGCCCGACGCCCGCGCCGACGACCGGTCCGTACCACCCCCGTCGCTCGCGGATCTCGGGCTCATCGTGTACGCCGGAATGCCGCTGACCGACTACGACGGGCTCGCCCTGGACTCCCTGTGCGCCATCGGCCGGCGGACCCGGATACCCGTGACGACGTCGCGGCACTGGCCCTGCGTCCCCTGACGGCACCAGCAGCGGTGTCAGCGGCCGCCGAGACGCGGTCCCGCTGACATCAGCGATCCTCCGCGGGCGACCCCGATCCGCGCAGCGCCGAGCGCAGGCGGTGCGCTGACGCGTGCCCTGGGAGGGTACCGGGCCTGGGCAGGTGGCCCCGCCGCCGGCCGACTTGCAAGCCAGGCCCGGCGCCAAGTCGTGTTCGCACCCGGAAGACGCCTGCGGGTGAAACCCGTGAACGCGCCCGGCCACGACTCCCCCGCTGGCGGGCAGGCCGTTCGGGTGCAGTCGAGGCCATGCTGGGATGGCGGCCGGATGCCGGGTAGGCGTCGGGTATGAACGCACACACCCTCGGCACCTCGACGACGGCCGGGCACACCGCAGCACTCGACACTGCATCCGCACGGTGGCTGACGGCCCTGGACCGGCTCGAACGCACAACGGTGGCCGATCCGGCGATCGGATTCCTCCAGCGCGGCATCCGCTCGCTCCCCCTGGGCGGGATGCGTGATCTGTTGCGCGGCAGGCCGCTGGGCCACCCCGTGCATCCCGTGCTGGTCCAGGTACCGATCGGCTGCTGGCTGTCGGCCGCGGTACTGGACGTCGTACCGGGCGCACGGCACGCGGCCACGACCCTCACCGCCGTCGGGCTGGCCGGGGTCGCCCCGGCAGCGGTCGCCGGCTGGGCGGACTGGGCGGACCTGCCGCCCGAGCAGGCCCGGGTCGGGCTGGCCCACGCGGTCTCCAACGTGGCTGCGGTGGCCTGCTACACCGTCTCCCTGACGGCCCGGCTCCGCGGCCGCGCAGCGAAGGGCATGCTGTGGTCATGGGGCGGGCTGACGGCGGTCGCCGTCAGTGGTGCGCTGGGCGGACACGTGGCCTATCGGCAGGCCGTAGGACCGCATGACGCAACGTAGGGCTCGGGCGGGCTCGGGCTCGATGCGCGCAGTGTGCCCTCCTGGCCCGCCCCTCACGGCTCCGGCAGGGCCGTGCGCAACGCGCTGCGCCCGTGGTCCCAGGCCCCGCGCAGGTGCGCCGCGAGGCGGTCCTCCAGCAGAACGGTCGCCGCACAGCCGAAGGCCACGTCGGCCTCCAGGCCGGGCTCGTCGGCGAGGAGGCCGCCGATGACCTCGTGGCGTACGAGCTGCTCGTGCACGGCGTCGGCCTCCACGTGCTCGGCGTAGAAGTGCTCGGCGGCAGGACCCGCAGCGCAGCGCCGCATGGCGTTGGCCATGCGGCGGGAGCCGGGCGACGAGGTGACCTCGACGCACGCGAAGTGCCCGACGAGGGCGCCGCGCAGCGCGCGGTGGAGCCCGAAGAGGGACATCAGGTTCACCGTGGCGAGCAGGGCCGCCGGGGCCTGGTCGAGGTAGCGGCCGTAGGCCGGATCCAGGTCAAGGTCGGTCATGAGGTCCGCGAAGAGACCCGCGTGGATGCGGTCGGCGCGGCCGGCGCCGAACTCGTCGTACTCGATGGCCACCATCGCGGCCTTGGCACGACCGGTGAGCCGGGGGATGACCCAGGCGTGCGGGTCCGCCTCCTTGAGGTGGTAGAGCGAGCGCAGGGCCGCGTACTCGCGCAACTGCCACAGCTGACCGTCGCTTTCCAGGCGGTGGCTGAGGCTGTCGGAGAGGTCCACGGGCTCGACGAGGAGCGGGGCGAAGGCGTCCTCGACCGATCGGGGCCCGTCGGACAGCTCGGTGCGCAGGGCGTGCAGGAAGCGGACTTCCATGTCCTGGCGCAACCGCAGCAGGTCCGGGTCCCATTCCCGTGCGTCCTCCACGCCGTCGAAGCCACGGTAGTGCAGTTCGTACAACAGGTAGAGGGAGAGCTGGAGGTCCTCACCCCACGGGTCGCATTTCAGGACGGACGCCGGGGCGTAGACCGGCGAGCCGCCCGATCGCAGAGCCTGCGTTACGGCATCGGACAGCGCGCCCCGCCCCTCCACCAGGCGGGGGCCGGTCGCCGTCGCCGTCGTGCTCGGGCCGGGAGGGGTCATCACGGGTTCCTGTCCTCGGGCGGCGAAGCGGCTCGCCGGCGGGGGCGGTGGCTGGTGTCGCACCAGGGGTACGTGCGGCTGCGGCGGCAGGTGCACACGGCGACCATGAACCGGTCCGACCGGGCGACGGTCCCGTCGTCGAGGACGATCTCGACCGGCCCCTCGACGAGGACGGGGCCCTGCGGGTCCACGGACACCCGGCGTGCGGGCGGCGCGGTGAAAACCCGGCACGGGGTTCTGTCAGAGGTACTGGGCACGGATGATCACCAGCTCTTCACTCTCCTCGGCCTCGGCCGCCAGGCCCTGGCGCTCCAGCCAGGCACGCCGCGAACGCAGGACCGGGCCCCACGCCACGCAGGCCCTCGCGGTCACCTGGGCTGCCAGCCCGAGGCGCGCCAGCCGCTGCACGGTGGCCTGCGCCCCGCACATGTGCGAGTGCACCATCAGCAGGACGCCCCCCGGGCGCAACAGGGCAGGGGCCGACGAGCAGATCCTGTCGATGACCGTGCGCCCGTCGAGGCCGGCGTCCCAGGCGCGCTCCGGCCCGTGCGACGGCAGCCGGGCCCGCGGGGACGGTACGTAGGGAGGGTTGGCGAGGATCAGGTCGAAGCGGCGGCCGACGGTGCGCGCAGCGAAGTCGCCGTGCAGCACCCGCAGCGGCAGCCGCCGCCGCAGGGCGTTCAAGCGTGCCGTGACCACGGCGAGCCAGGAGACGTCGACCGCGGTGACCCGGGCGCCCCGGCCCGCGGCGTGCAGGGCCAGGGCGCCCGTGCCGGTCCCGATCTCCAGGGCGTCCGTACCGGGCCCGAGGTCTTCACACAAAAGCGCTTCGGCAAGGAACCGGGTGTCCGCCTGCGGACGGTATACGCCCGGAAGGGCCAAGAGCCCGGCGGAAATCCCTCCCGAGGTAATGGTCGTACTGGACACTTGCCGGCCTCCGAAGTCTCATGCGGCCCGCACAGGGGGCCGCGGTCATGGGCGACACAGGGCCCCTGCCCTGCAATCTCCCTGCCATCCGGAATGACCTCGCATTCAGAGGAACAGACGGAGGCCCGGTCGGGTCGGTCTCTGCTCCTCGACATCTGTTCCTCGATCGCCGGGTCAGGAGCCGCACCCCGCTCACCTCGGGCTCACAGGCGCGGCCCCTGCCCGCCCGCGTCGTCGTCAGGCGTCCGCCAGGAGCCCTGGCGCCGCTGCGCCACTGGGTTCTGCTCAGCCGGCCGGGCCGGGGCCCTGCGCCGCGCACTGCGTCGGCTGCCGTACCAGAAGGCGCCGATCAGGAGGCAGACCACGGCCACTCCGGCGAGGATGAGGAAGAGTGGCCCCTGTCCTTCGGCCGCGAGGATTTCGGTGGGAATCATGACGGACGCCTACCCGCGATCGGCAGACTTACGGGGGGCGGCCGTCCCGGACGCACGGCGGCAGGGATCCGGCCGGCGCAGGGTGTGGGCGGGTGCCTCGCCTCGCGGCCGTGGCCCCCGGCAACCCTGCAGTGAAGGTGTCCGTACCAGGCGAGCAGCAGATGAGGCGGGAAGCTGTGTCCACGTCAAGCCACGAAGTGCTCGGGGCACCCTGCTGGGTGAACCTGCTGACCCGGGACCCCGACTCCGCGCAACGCTTCTACGGTGCCGTGCTGGGCTGGACGTTCCACCGGACCCGGCTGGGCGAAGGGCTCTCCGTCGCGTTCCGCGACGGCGCTCCGGTCGCCGGGATCAGGGCGCTCGGCGAGGGCCTGTCGCTGCCCGTGGCCTGGACGGCGTACTTCGCCGTCGCCGACGCCGATGTGACCGTCGCACGCATCCGTGAGCGCGGCGCCACCGTGGCGGTGGGCCCGCTGTCCTTCGGTACCGGCCGTGCCGCCCTGGCCGCGGACCCCGCCGGGGCGGTCTTCGGACTCTGGCAGGGCGACGTCATGCGGGGCTGGAGAGTGGGCCGCGGCACTGCCCCCGCCTGGCTGGAACTCCGCACGCGCGACGCTTTCGCGGCCGCCATCTTCTACGCGGAGGTCCTGGACTGGGCCGGCGAACCCCCGGCGTCCTGCGTGGTGGCCTATGAGCAGGACAGGGTGGTCCTGCGTCACGGCAACGACGTCGTCGCGCAGATCAGCGGCGGTGCGGTGGACGAGAGCCCCGACCCGCAGGTCCGTCCACGCTGGCACGTCCACTTCCGGGTACCCGACCTGGAAGCCGCCGTGGAGGCGGCCACCGGCTGTGGCGGGAAGGCCCTGTCCCCCGTAGAAGCCTCCGACGCCGGCCGATCGGTCGCGCTCAGCGACCCGGAGGGCGCCCTGTTCACCGTTCTCGCCCCGCCGGAATGACCGCGCCGGTCACGGGGGCGGACGCCCACGGCCATGTGGTGAAGATGCCGACGGCGGCGCGGAGGCCGCACGGTCTTGCGCGTCCCGTCGACCCGGCCGACACACCCGAGGGGCCGCCCAGCGACCCGCCGGTATCGGGCCCCTCAACGACGCCAAGGAGAACGTGCCCGACGAGCGCAGGCCCGTCCGCTCCTCCTCGTCGGGGTGGTGGGAGATTGACCAGGCCCTCCAGGCGTGCGTCCCACCCACCTGGGACACGGCTAGCAGCGCCAAGAAGGCGGGCCTTCCCCCGTGATGGTGGGCACGCGGTTATTGGTCACGCGGCGAGCGTGAGTCTAGCGTTGTGTCGGCGCTCGTAGGCGTCGGGGCTGAGCTGGCCGTTGGTGGAGTGCCGACGGCGGGTGTTGTAGCGGGTCAGCCAGACGAAGACCGTTCTCCTGCAGGTGGTGGCGTCGCCGTAATCATGGGCGCCTTGGAGGGTCTCGCGTTTCAGGGAGGCGTGGAAGCTTTCGCAGGCGGCGTTGTCGGCGCTGGTGCCGACCGCGCCCATCGACCGAGTGGCCTTGAGCTGGTCGCAGAGGCCGGCGTAGGCCCTTGATCCGTATTGGGCTCCGTGATCGGAGTGGAACACCGCTCCGGCCAGCGAGCCGCGGGTGCGGGCGGCCATCCGCAGGGCGTCGGCGACCAGGTCGGTGCGCTCTACCTTCTTCCTGGGAGGCCCCAGCCATTCGTAGGGTTGCGGCACCCAGGGGAGGTGGGTGTGGCTCTCGGTGCGCTGCCGGCTTGTGGCTCCACATGCTTGGCCGCCCGGCTCCCCACGACGACTCGGCCGCCGATTAGGAAGTGCGAACAAGTCGCTGAGTAGAGCAATGCCGGCGAAGTCGTCCGTGGTGCGAATTGTACGAACGAGCATGTCAGGAGCGCGATGAGTCGGATGTGGGCGGGGATCGACAGCGGCAAGGGCCACCACCACGGCCTCGCATTGGACGCCAGCGGAAAGACACTGCTGTCGCGGCGGGTCGCCAACGACGAGCCCGAGCTGCTGAAGCTGATCGGGGACGTCCTGGACCTGGCCGATGGCGAGCAGGTGACCTGGGCCATCGACATGACCGGAGGGGAGCCCGCGCTGCTGCTGGCCCTGCTGATCAACCATGCTCAGGAAGTCCTCTACATCCCCGGCCGCTTGGTGAACCGGGCATCCGACGGTTACCGAGGTGAGGGGAAGACCGACGCCCGCGACGCCTACGTCCTCGCCGACCAGGCCAGGATGCGCCGCGACCTGCGACCCATCCGCCCCGGCGACGAAATCGCCATCGAGCTCAAGCTGCTGACCGGCCGCCGCGGTGACCTGGTCGAGGACCGCACCCGCGCGGTGAACCGGCTGCGCGGCAACCTGCTGAGCATGTTCCCGGCCCTGGAGAGGGCTCTGGACATGACCAATACGGGACCGCTCAAGCTCCTCACGGGCTACCAGACCCCGGGCTCGGTCCGCCGCGCCGGCACCGCGCGGCTGACGAAGTGGCTGGCCAAACTTGAGGTCCGTCATGCTCATGTCCAATCCGGAATAATCAGCGCATAACATCCCTTCGGCGTAGCGGGCCGCGATCGTCTCGGGAAGGTTGCCGGAGAGAAGGGTGACCGTCTGCCCACGCCGCAGCCCCTGGGAGCGCAGCGCGCGGGCCATGCCGTAGACGAGGGCGCGCAGTTCACCCGCGCTCACGCGCCGGCTCCCGTGCACCAGGGCCTCACGGCCCGGTTCCTTTTCCAGTGCGTCAAGAATCTCTTCCACGTGGCTGGGGAAGTGTTCGGTGGAGCCGTCCATACCGATCCCCATTGGTTGACTTGAGCAACTAGCGGGAGAGTGACGGCCGATGATCCACACGCTCAAACCGAACGCCGACATCCGGCCAAGACCCGCGGCATCGTCCGCGCCACCCCTGACCGCCTGCCGCCGAGCCCGGTTCGGCAGTGCGAGATGGGGTCCTGAACCTCGGCGCGCATGCCCGCCGCGCCCGTGGAGCAGCCCCGTGGACTGCCACGCCGGTGTCGCGAGGCAGGAGCGCCGGCCGCTTCGGCGCGGGGCTGCGTCGCGGTGTCGTAGCGCCGTCATGGAGGGCGGCGGTCCGTATCGACGCCTCGCACCGGTTGCCGTAGACCGACTGAGCTCCGTTACTGCACTCGGACTCCGGGACCAATGCAACGAAGGTTCATAAACCCCCGCCCAATATTGCCGACATGGGCGAAATCGATACATGCCGCCCATAGCCCTTTGCTACTTCTGAGTCACCCACACGGTCATGTAGCGTCCGGAACCGCTTGATCCGTTTCGACGCGCCCGACCCCAGACGAGGACTCATGATCGCCAGATTCGAAGCCCCGATCGCCGCTGTCCTGAGACGACGATTCAGCGAGGGCGCCGCCCGCGACGCCCATCAGGGACCCGGTCCCCTGCACCATGCCGCCCCACGGTCCACCGGAGGGCAGCTACTGCGAATAACCGGCGGAGGAGCGCTGGCCCCTTGAAATTCCGGATCAATCGTTCGAGCAGCGCTTCCGCACCCCTGCCTCCCGAGGATCCGCCACCCACCCCGGCCGTGCACACCGCCCGGCCCCAGGGCGTCGAAGCACCCTTGTCGGCCCACGAGATAGACCTCATACGCGCCTCCGTCTCCGTGGTAGAGCCACTCGCCGCAGAGATGACGGTCTACTTCTACGCGATCCTCTTCGCCCGCTACCCCGAGGTCCGTCCGATGTTCCCGCCGGGAATGGACGCCCAGCGCGGCCGCCTGCTCCGCTCGCTGCTGCGCATCGTGGACCTGGTCGACGACCCCGAGAGCCTGGTTCGCTTCTGTTGCCACCTCGGGCGCGATCACCGCAAGTTCGGCACGCTCAGCGAACACTTCCCGGCCGTGGGCGAGTGCCTCCTCGCCTCGCTCGCCCGTTACGCCGGTCCCGCGTGGACCGCGGACATCGCCGCTGCCTGGACCAAAGCGTACGGCGCCGTCGCCGGGGTCATGATCAGTGCGGCCGAGGAGGACGAGGCGGTACGGCCCGCCGTGTGGCCCGCCACGGTGGTGCACCGCGTCTCGCGAGGCCATGGCATCGCGGAGATCACCGTACGCCCCCATCTGCCCTACGCGTACGCCGCCGGACAGTACGTGAGCGTCGAGACGCCATGGTGGCCGAAGCAATGGCGCTACTACTCCCCCGCCAACGCACCCCGTGACGACGGCTCCCTCACCTTCCACGTGCGTGCGGTGACCGGCGGCACGGTCAGCAACGCGCTGGTGCACCGGGCTGCGGTGGGCGACGTGGTCCACCTGGGGCACCCGATGGGAGACATGGTGCTGGAGGCCGCCGTCCATACCGACCTCCTCTGCGTGGCCGGCGGCACCGGCCTCGCCCCGATCCGCGCACTCGTCGAAGAGGTCGCCCGCCGCGGCGAGCGCCACCAAGTGGACCTCTTCCTCGGCGCCCGCACCGGCGCCGAGTTGTACGGGGTCGACGACATGCTCCGGATGTCCCAGCGGCACCACTGGCTGACCATCAGGGGCGCGGTCTCCGACGAGTACATCCCCGGAATCCGGGGGTCCCTGCCGGACGTCCTGACCGAGTACGGACCGTGGTACCAGCACGACGTCTATCTCAGCGGCCCGGCCCAGATGGTCATCGCCGCCACCGAAACGCTGACGCACGGCGGCACTCCGCCCGACCGCATCCATCACGATCCGTTCGAGACACCCGTCCTGTCGCTTCCCTGAGTCAAGCGCCTGCTCGTCCTGTCAGGAGAACACCCGTGACCTTGCCCCGACCGCCCTACGGATCAACAGGTGAACACCGGCTGCAGCAGCAACTGGGCACGGCCGAGCGCGCCGCCCGGTTCTACGACCAGCAAGTGCGCCCCCGCCTCACACCCGAGATGCGGGACTTCATAGGCCGCCAGACCATGGTCTTCCTAGCCACCGCAGACGCCCGCGGAGAGTGCGACGCCAGCTTCCGTGCCGGACCGCCGGGATTCGTCCACGTCATCGACGAACACACGCTCGCCTACCCCGAATTCCGCGGGAACGGCGTGCTCGCCAGCGCAGGCAACATGACGGAGAACCCCCACCTCGGCATGCTGTTCGTGGACTTCACCCACCACCGCGTCGGACTTCACGTCAACGGCGTGGCACGCCTCTACACCGACACCGGGCTGCGCTCCTTCCACCCCGGCCTGCCCACCGACCTCGCGCCTGGGCGCAGTCCTGAGTTGTGGGTTCATCTGAGCGTCGAAGAGGCTTACATCCACTGCTCCAAGTACATACCCCACCTCGCGGCGGCGCCCCGGCCCACCAGCCATGACACCGCGCGTCCCAAAGACTCGAACTATTTCACCGGACTCGGTACGCCGCGAGGGAACGCGTGCCTATCGACCACGGACCACCAAGGGACCGCTTCCAGGACATCGCCCGGCGCAGCACCTCAACCGGGAGGCAGCGGTCGCGTCTGACGGCCGCCCGCGGCCGGCTCAGGTCAGTCCCACTGCTGATCCGCAAGGGAGCTGACCGGCTGCGGCTTGCCGATGACCGCCAGAGCGATGAAGAAGCTGATCTGACCGATCGCAATGGTGAGGGTGGCCAGCGCCTTCTCGTCGTAGTGCTTCGCCACCTCGGCGTACAGCTCGTCGGAGACGCGCTCCTTGCCGTGCGGGGCGGGCTGGAGGGTGGCCTCCACCAGGGCGAGCGCGGCGCGCTCGGAGTCGGTGAAGTACGGGGCATCCTGCCAGGAGGAGACGGCGGTGATGCGCTCCTCCGATTCCCCGGCCTTGCGCAGGAAGCCGGTGTTCAAGACGGTCAGGTAGGTGTTGCCGACGATCTGCCCGGCACGCAGGTGGACCAGGCTCATCGTGGTGCGCGGTACCGAACGGTTGCCCGTGGCCCGGAACAGGGCGGCGCTGATGTCCTTCAGCTCGGGCACGAACTCGCCCGGGTCGGACATCCGGGAGATCGAGGGGTTCGTCATGGCTGCTCTCCTTCACATCGGCCAGGTTGGCGTCTTCACAGCACTGACGGACGGGCTCACGCAGATGTGACAGGAATCGGGAAAGATTTCTTCCTGCGCAAGGTCCGAGGTGCGAGGTGCGAGGTCATCAGCGCACCCCATTCACCCACTGCCAGCGTCTTGCACCCATCACCGTCGATGGGCCTGGCTCGCAGGGGAGACGCACTGGTGAACCGCTGCCAGTTCATTGGGGATCACCGGCGCCGGTTCGGCGTGAAGCGGCTCTGCGACATCCTTGGGACTGCCCGCTCGAGCTTCTGCGGCGCCGCTCCCCGGCCGCGCGGACGGCCGCCGAGGCCGGACTCGTTGCCCGGATACGCAAGGTCCAACGGGAATCCTGCCGTTCGCCCGACGGGACCTACTGCGCCCCCAGGATCACGGCCGAGCTCCGAAACGAGGGCGAACGGATCAACCACAAGCGCGTCGCGAGGATCATGCGGACCATCGGACTCGGGGGGCGTCCGTATGCGTCGGCGGCATCACCTACCTGCCCGTCGGCGGCGGGCACCATCTGGCCGCGACTCTGCCGGGACAGCAGGACTCTCACATTCAAGCTCGCGGGCGGGTGAGGCTGTACTGGTAGCCAACGCCTCCGTGCGTGATGCCGCCGGTCAGCTCTGTGACTCGGGTCGTGGCCCCGCTGCATCCCGCCGTGGCGAGCGTCGGACCCCATGGGGACTCGAACCGGATCATGCCCCAGAGGAACTGGTCCTGCTCCAGGGTCGGGGCGGAGATCACGGCGGAATCGGAGATGGCCGGGTGAGAGAAACCCGCGCGGACAAGGCCGCTGGGGATCATCCCGTCGAAGACCTGCGGAGCGAGTGTCATGCGGATGGCCGAGGCACTTCCGGCCACGGTCAACGTGCCGGCGGAAGCCGCGTCTGCAGTGCCCTCGGCCGTGGCAAGGTAATCCGCAAGCAAGCCACCGCAGGCGCCGGCGACGAGACCGTGCCAACCGTCGTGGTGGCAGGGCGGCCTCACGTCAACCCCGATCCCGAATGGCTGCGCGGACACATGACCTCATCCACATGATCCGCCGCAGCACCCCCATCTGCATGCGAACCGTGATCACGTACCTGCGGGCCGAGCGGGGTCAGGTCGAGTGCGCACCGAGCGCCGCGGAGGAGCGGGAGGCCCTCGCCGCGCGTCGGCGGCCTCTGCCCGAGCCTCCCGCATGGCTGATCGAGTGCGGCATCGGCGGGGGGCCGACTGCCGGTCCGCGTCCACGCCGGGGCCTGCCGGGATGCACGAATGCGCTGCCCACCTATCAGCAGCGAAGAGGCGCGCCGAACCCTGGCCCAGGGAGTACCCGGCTGCCCGCCCTGCCGGCCCGATGCCGCCCCCGGCGTGCTCGAGTGACCACGGCGGGGCAGGGTGGAGGGATGAGCCCCGCCGTACGCGTGATCGTCTACCCGCCGGACGCCCAGGGCGGGCGCCGCGTCCGCTGCGACGGAGAGATCCTCGGCCGCGCCCTGGGCCCCGACGACCTGCTCGAGTTCCTGCGGCGGGTCGGCCTGGACCCCGACGACGTCCACCTGGACGATGCGCTGCTGATCGAGTGGCGCGGCGGCGGGCCGGCCGTCTGGATCCCGGACCTCGGCGCGGAATGAGCGCGGCAGTGCCGGCCGCCACCCGGCGAGGGTGTCGTCCGGCGCTGCCGTGCTGGTCAGCGGCGTCTGCCTCGAGGATCTAGGCCTCGGCTGCCGAACGCAGGCTCATCACGTAGATCTGGGTGTCGTCCTCGAACAGCGTCACCTGCTCCGCGCCACCGTCGAGAAGGTCCTTCCACACCTCACCGATCCACGCCTCGGCATCCCCCTGCGTAGTGAACTCCTCCGGCTCAACCGCCGGCGCCGTCTCCGTACCGTCGACCTTCTCGAACCGCCACGTCCAGACCACGTTTCCTCCTCCAGCCAAGATCCACCGATGCAGCCGAGTTCTTTCCTGCCAGGCGGAGCGCCAACCCTGCTCAGCAGAGGAACGGCACCACGCCGGAAAACCGCCTCTTCACCCTTCGAGACCGGCGAGGAGTAAACATTCCGGGGTTCGGGCCGGCATGCACAGCCGACGCAGCCGACGCTACGGCCGTCCCGACACACCGGACAGCCTTCTATCAAGATCACCTCTTGGCGTCAAGCCACGTATGCGAGTGGCGTGACGCACGCTCCCCCACAGGGTTTATTTGAAGTACGCCCTCACCGGGGAACCACCGCAGAACAGCAAGCCGAAGAATTTCCCCGGCCTATTCTGCGCGGCGGCTTACAAACCTTATTGATTCCGAATGGAGAATTCCCATGTTCGAGCGTTTCCCGACCCGTCGTATCGTTCTGGCCGGAGCTTCCCTTGCACTGGTCGGCGGCGGCATCGCCCTCCCTGCGACCGCCATGGCCGCACCCACCGCCGCCCCGCAGCAGGCCGTCAACCTCCTCCAGGACGACAGCGCCGACGGCATCGGCACCGGCGGCGACGCCAACGCGGAGAACACCACCGTCGGCGGAACCGCCACCGGCGGCAACGCCAGCAGCGGCGTCGGCAACTGCGAAGGCGGATGCGACGTCCAGACCGGCAACGCCGCCGGCGGCAACGCCAGCGCCGACGCGATCAACACCGGAGACGCCACCGCCGTAGGCGGCGACGGCACCGGCACCGGCGGCCAGGTCAACAAGCAGACCATCAAGGACCAGCTCAAGGACGAACTCAAGGCCAAGCTCGGCAAGTGAGACCCTACAACTCCACAGCCCCCCGGCAAACATTGCCCGGGGAGCCGCACAACACAGCACACACGGACGCCGGAGGGGCCCACAACCTCTCCGGCGTCCGCATGCCCTGCCGCGGCTCCCCCACCCGCCACGGGGCTCAGGGCCGATGGCTTCGACGCTCGCCGCGCACAGCCTCGAAGGACACGGGTCCGTCCACCTGCTCACACCGCGGCGCCGGCCTTCGACGCTGACGGGGAGCAGCCGCGTCGACGACCCTCGCGACTATGCGCCCGTGGCGCCCCGGGCCGCCGCCGGATCGAGGGAGTCGATGTCCTCCATGAAGCTCAGCATCCGGGCGTTGAGCAGGTCAGGGTGGTCGATCTGCGGTCCGTGTCCGGTCGCGGCGACGATCTCGGCGCGGGCCCCGGGGATCAGGCGCGGTACGCGTTCCAGCTGCCGCTTCGGGTGCAGGAGCAGGCTCCGCTTGCCCATGACCAGGTAGAACGGCGTCCGGATCGCGCCCAGTTCCGCCTCCGAAAGGGGCAGCGGCCAGGGAACGGCCATCACCGGCTGCTCCAGCCACGCGGCGAGCCGCGGGCGCCACGCCTTGGGGGCGAAAGTGGCGAAGAGGCTGGCGAAGTTCCAGACGAAGCCCTTCTGGCCGGCGGTGGACCTGGTTGATGACCAGCCAGCCGCCATAGGAAGAGCCGACGAGGAAGCGCGTGGACCACGAGGAACAGCGCACCCGGGTCGCCGCGGCCCTCATCCAGGTCGCCGGACGGCGCGGACTGCACGCCGTCGGCATGCGCGACAGAGCCGCAGAGCTCCATCCTGTCCTGACCGACGAAGGGCTCCCGCCCAGCCGTTCATCGATAACCCCGACGCCGCCGAAAACGCCCTGACCTCATTGATCCAGCAGGCACAGGAGGCCGGCCTGGCCGACTCGGAAGCCGGCGCTCGCACCGGCGCGATCAGCCTGCTCGCCATGACAGCGACCATGGGCACCAGCATCCTCGTCGGCCAGCGCAGGCCGGAATCGGCCATCGCGGTACTCCACCACCACCTCGACCGGATCTTCAACAACGGCCACACCCTGCCGCCTGTACAACCCTGACGCCACCACGGAGTCCACCCAACGAACAGCCCCAGCGCGGACCGGCACGCCGGGGCCCGGCACGGACTCCGCAGCTAGTGTCCTGCGCCGGAGATCCGTCGTTAGTTTATGTATGACTGCTTCTGCGGATGTGCCGGTGCCACGTCGTGGTCCGAAGTTGGAACCGTTGTTGTTGTCTTCCGATGAGCGTGTGGTGTTGGAGCGTTGGGTCCGCAGGGCGTCATCTGCGCAGGCGGTGGCCTTGCGGGCCCGCATCGTGTTGGCGTGTGCCGGTGCTGATGTGCCGCCGATTGTCGTGGTGGCACGGGAGTTGCATATCGCGGCCGACACGGTCCGCAAGTGGCGTCGCCGGTTCCTGGCGGCCCGGCTGGACGGGCTGGTCGACGAGCCCCGGCCTGGCCGGCCACCCACCATCAGCGTTGATCAGGTGGAGGCGGTAGTGGTCGGCACGCTGGAGGAGATCCCGAAGAACGCCACTCACTGGTCGCGTTCATCGATGGCCGCCCGCAGTGGCCTGTCGAAGTCGACAGTGGGCCGGATCTGGCGGAAGTTCCAGCTAAAGCCCCATTTGAGCGACACGTTCAAGCTGTCGACGGACCCGCTGTTCGTGGAGAAGCTCTACGACGTGGTGGGGCTGTATTTCAACCCGCCCGAAGGAGCGGTGGTGCTGTCGGTGGACGAGAAGTCCCAGATCCAGGCTCTTGACCGCTCTCAGCCAGTGCTGCCGATGATGCCCGGCATGCCCGAGCGCCGCACTCACGACTATGTTCGCAACGGGCTGACCACCTTGTTCGCGGCCTTCGACGTCGCGACCGGTGAAGTCATCACCTCACTGCACCGTCG
This sequence comes from Streptomyces sp. NBC_01296, assembly GCF_035984415.1. Taxonomy (NCBI): domain Bacteria; kingdom Bacillati; phylum Actinomycetota; class Actinomycetes; order Kitasatosporales; family Streptomycetaceae; genus Streptomyces; species Streptomyces sp. NBC_01296. The sequence continues at coordinate 337,248 of NZ_CP130720.1, forward strand.
CCACCGGGCCGCGGAGTTCAAGAAGTTCCTCATCAAGATTGACAAAGAGGTCCCCGAACACCTTCAGGTCCACCTGATCTGCGACAACTACGGCACCCACAAAACCCCGGCCATCAAGACGTGGCTGGCCAAACACCCACGGTTCCACCTGCACTTCACACCCACCGGCTCCTCCTGGATCAACCAGGTTGAGCGATGGTTCGGCTTCCTCGCGGACCAGAAGATCCGCCGTGGCGCCCACAAGAGTGTGCGCTCCCTGGAAGCCGACATCCGAGCCTGGGTCAAGCAGTGGAACGAAAACCCGACCCCGTTCACCTGGACCAAGACAGCCGAAGAGATCCTCGACTCACTCGCCCGCTTCTGCCAACGGATCTCCGGCGCAGGACACTAGTGTTCTGCGCCTGAAATCTCAGGGCTAAGTCTGTAGCCTGTTGTCATGTCGCCAGGTCCTCGTGCCGTCGAAGTCCGCCTGTCCAATGAGGAGCACGCCGAGTTGTCCCGCTGGGCGAGTGGGGCGGTGGCGCCGCGGTTCGCAGAGCGGGCGCGCATTGTGCTGGCGTGCGCAGGCGGGGTGCCGAACGCGCAGGTGGCGGTCAAGGTCGGTGTGACCGCAGCGACGGTGAGGAAGTGGCGCGGGAAGTTCGCCGCCGAGGGGATGGCCGGACTCGAGGATGCCGCCCGAATCGGCAGGCCGAAGGCCGATCTGGTTCTGAGTGAGGCTGAACGGAACCAGTTGGTCCGGTGGGCCCGGCGTGCGAAGACCGCCCAGTTTCTGGCTCTGCGGGCGAGGATCGTCCTGCGTTGTGCGGAGGGCGGGACGAACAGGCAGGCCGCGGTCGAGCTCTGTGTCGATGCCTCGACCGTCGACCGCTGGCGCAGTCGTTTCATCGCCCATCGCCTTGAAGGCCTGGTCGATGAGCCCCGTCCGGGCCGGCCGCCCTCGATTCTCCTTGACCAGGTCGAAGACGTGATCGTGGCGACGCTGGAGTCCACGCCGGGGAAGGATACTCACTGGTCGCGGGCCTCGATGGCAGCTCGGACGGGGCTGTCGAAGTCGACGGTCGGCCGGATCTGGAAGCGGTTCGATCTCAAGCCGCATCTGCAGGATTCCTTCAAGCTGTCCACCGACCCGCAGTTCGTCGACAAGGTCGTCGACGTCGTCGGCTTGTATCACAACCCGCCGGAACGGGCAGTGGTGTTATGCGTGGATGAGAAGAGCCAGATCCAGGCTCTGGACCGTTCACAGCCGGTGCTGCCGATGATGCCGGGCATGCCCGAACGACGCACCCACGACTACCTGCGGCACGGCATCACCAGCCTCTTCGCCGCCTTCAACATCGCCGACGGCACCGTCATCAGCGAACTCCACCGCCGCCATCGCGCGATCGAGTTCAAGAAGTTCCTGGTCACCATAGACAAAGCCGTGCCCCACGAGCTCGACGTGCACCTGGTCTGCGACAACTACGCCACCCACAACACTTCTGAGATCAAGACGTGGCTGGCCAGGCACCCCCGCTTCCATGTCCACTTCACGCCCACAGGCTCCTCCTGGATCAACCAGGTCGAGCGGTGGTTCGGTCTGCTGACCGACAAGCTCATCCGCCGCGGCGTCCACACCTCGGTGAAAGCACTGGAAGACGACATCCGGGCCTGGATCGAGACCTGGAACGAGGACCCGAAACCCTTTACCTGGACGAAGACCGCCGACGAGATTCTCAAGTCCCTCGCCGACTACCTCACCAAGATCACCCCATCCGACCCGAGCAACCAGGCGCAGACTTAGCCCTGAGATTTCGGGCGCAGAACACTAGTGCCCTGACCGCATAGGTTCGCCGGGTTGAGCCTTGCGGGATGATCGCGTCATGAGTGAGATCGTGTTGATGTCGGACCCGAAGGTCGCCGCCATACCCGTTGCGGAGTGCGGTGAACGTCTTGTGGACGTTCGCGCCGCCGGTTCGCTGCTGGTCGATGCACGCAAGCAAGACCCGGCAGATGCCTTCGCCTACCTGCGGGAAGGCGTGCTGGAGCGGCTGCTCAGGGCCCAGGCGGGGCTTCCCCAGGACTTGCGGCTGCTGTTCGTCGAGGGATATCGGCCCCCTTCTCTTCAGCGGGAGTACTTCGAGGAGTACACGAGCCAGCTGCGGGCTATCCACCCGGAATGGTCCGCCCGGCAGATCTATTCGGCAGCGAGCCGGTATGTGTCACCGCCCGACATCGCTCCGCACAGCGCCGGCGCGGCCGTCGACCTCACCCTGGCTGATGCCGGTGGGCGCGAACTGGACCTGGGCACACGGATGAACGCGGACCCGGAGGAGAGCAAGGGCGCCTGCTACACCCATGCAGCCAACATCAGCGAGGAGGCCCGTGCCAACCGGAGGTTGCTGGGTTCCGCGCTGGCGGTGGCGGGGCTGGTGAACTACCCCACGGAATGGTGGCACTGGTCCTTCGGCGACCGCTACTGGGCTCTGGTCACGGGGAAGTCCGCCGCTTGCTACGGCCCGAAGGAGATCACCCCGCTCGGATAACCGGCCTGGCCTTGCCTGTCCGACCGGTCACGCGGCGAGTCGTCCGCCCCAACGGATGCCTTTCTCGCTGCGGATTCGGGCGCGTTCGCGGCGTTGGGCGGCCAAAACGTCGGGGTGGCGGGCGTTCTTGTTGCGCCAGCGGAGGTAGGCGTGCAGGGCCCGGGTCTGGACGGTGTGGTTGGGGTGGTTCGAGTTGGCCAGGGTGAACTGCCGTAGCGGTCCGAAGTGCGCTTCGATGGGGTTGGCCCAGGAGGCGTAGGTCGGGGTGAAGCACAGCTCGACCTTGTTTCGGGCCGCCCACCTGCGGATTCTCCAGTTGAGGTGGGCGGAGAGGTTGTCCAGGATCACGTAGATCGGGGCGCCGTCCGGGCGGGCCGCCCGGATCGTTCTCAGGGCGGCCCAGGTGTGGTCGATGCCTTTGCGGCGCCGGTTTACGCCCCACATCTGGTCGTCGCCGACGGAGTAGCAGCCGTGGAAGTAGGTGATTCCGTGGGTGCGACGGTAGGTGGCCGGCAGGCGGTCGGGCCTGGTCCGTTCTGCCCAGCAGGAGCCGGCGGTGGGGCGGATGCCCAGCGGGCCGAACTCGTCGAATGCGAAGGTGCGGTCCGGCCGTTCGTTGATCGCGTACTCGATCCGGGCCAGCTTGGCGTCGAATTCCGTGTCCGGGGACTCCTTCCAGGTCTTGGTGCGCTGGAAGGAGATCCCGCGGCGGGCGAGTAGGCACCGCAGGGCCTCTCGGCCGATGAGGACGGGGCGGGCACGGTTGCGCCGCAGGTGATCGGCAAGCTTTCGGATCGACCAGCGGGTGAAGGGCTTGCCCAGCACGGTCGGGCGAGTGGTGGCCGTCTGGACGACGAAGTCCTCGTCGTCACGATCGAGAAGGCGGGGACGGCCTCCCGCCCAGCGAGGGTTCAGGCATGCGAGCCCGATCTCGTTGAACGTGTGGATCACGTCGCGGACGGTGTCCTCGTCCGCCTGGACCAGGCGGGCTATGACGGGGACCGTGCTCCCGCCGGCCGAAGCCAGGAGCATCATCGCCCGCCGGAACCGCACCGAACTCGTGCTGCCCCGCCGGACGATGTGCTGGAGTTTCTGGCCCTCCTGCTCAGTCAGCCCGCGAACCCGGACCGGTTTCGCCATCCCGCCTCCCCACGCTGCTTGGAGAAGTCATTTCCAACCAGCACAACGAGCAACCCGGCGCACCTTCCCGGTCACAGCACTAGTGTTCTGCGCCCGAAATCTCAGGGCTAAGTCTGCGCCTGGTTGCTCGGGTCGGATGGGGTGATCTTGGTGAGGTAGTCGGCGAGGGACTTGAGAATCTCGTCGGCGGTCTTCGTCCAGGTAAAGGGTTTCGGGTCCTCGTTCCAGGTCTCGATCCAGGCCCGGATGTCGTCTTCCAGTGCTTTCACCGAGGTGTGGACGCCGCGGCGGATGAGCTTGTCGGTCAGCAGACCGAACCACCGCTCGACCTGGTTGATCCAGGAGGAGCCTGTGGGCGTGAAGTGGACATGGAAGCGGGGGTGCCTGGCCAGCCACGTCTTGATCTCAGAAGTGTTGTGGGTGGCGTAGTTGTCGCAGACCAGGTGCACGTCGAGCTCGTGGGGCACGGCTTTGTCTATGGTGACCAGGAACTTCTTGAACTCGATCGCGCGATGGCGGCGGTGGAGTTCGCTGATGACGGTGCCGTCGGCGATGTTGAAGGCGGCGAAGAGGCTGGTGATGCCGTGCCGCAGGTAGTCGTGGGTGCGTCGTTCGGGCATGCCCGGCATCATCGGCAGCACCGGCTGTGAACGGTCCAGAGCCTGGATCTGGCTCTTCTCATCCACGCATAACACCACTGCCCGTTCCGGCGGGTTGTGATACAAGCCGACGACGTCGACGACCTTGTCGACGAACTGCGGGTCGGTGGACAGCTTGAAGGAATCCTGCAGATGCGGCTTGAGATCGAACCGCTTCCAGATCCGGCCGACCGTCGACTTCGACAGCCCCGTCCGAGCTGCCATCGAGGCCCGCGACCAGTGAGTATCCTTCCCCGGCGTGGACTCCAGCGTCGCCACGATCACGTCTTCGACCTGGTCAAGGAGAATCGAGGGCGGCCGGCCCGGACGGGGCTCATCGACCAGGCCTTCAAGGCGATGGGCGATGAAACGACTGCGCCAGCGGTCGACGGTCGAGGCATCGACACAGAGCTCGACCGCGGCCTGCCTGTTCGTCCCGCCCTCCGCACAACGCAGGACGATCCTCGCCCGCAGAGCCAGAAACTGGGCGGTCTTCGCACGCCGGGCCCACCGGACCAACTGGTTCCGTTCAGCCTCACTCAGAACCAGATCGGCCTTCGGCCTGCCGATTCGGGCGGCATCCTCGAGTCCGGCCATCCCCTCGGCGGCGAACTTCCCGCGCCACTTCCTCACCGTCGCTGCGGTCACACCGACCTTGACCGCCACCTGCGCGTTCGGCACCCCGCCTGCGCACGCCAGCACAATGCGCGCCCGCTCTGCGAACCGCGGCGCCACCGCCCCACTCGCCCAGCGGGACAACTCGGCGTGCTCCTCATTGGACAGGCGGACTTCGACGGCACGAGGACCTGGCGACATGACAACAGGCTACAGACTTAGCCCTGAGATTTCAGGCGCAGAACACTAGCGCCGTCATCGGTTCCACCGGCGGCCGCACACCCGGGACGGTAAGGAGAACGGCCCTGACTCACATTCGGTGGTGCCGGAGAGTGCTGGTTCGTCGGCCGGGTCGTCGAGGAACTGCCGGACCGCCTCCTGCCGCCGGTCAACCATTCATCGGTGTGCCGCAGACCTGTCCTCGCCGCCCCCTCGGGCGTTCGTACACGTCAGGCGTCAGGCAGGCGTACGCATTCGATCCGGTAGTCGCCGTTCTCCGGATCGATCGTGACCCCGTGGGCCTCGCTGTGGAAGCCGGGGAAGGCGCGGTCGAAACCCTCCAGCGCGCCCAGGTAGCGCAGCAGCGGGCCGTCGGGGGCGCCGACGGACTCCCCGGGCATCAGTACCGGGATGCCCGGGGGTGTCACGGTCACCATCGCGGCCGCCACCCGGCCCGCGGCATCGGCCAGCCGCAGGCGTTCGGTACCGCCCCGGATCAGCTGCTGGTAACAGCGCCGGGGTGGTGCGACGGGCTCCGGAAGCTGCTGGAAGGCCGTGTCGAGCGCTGTGATCAGATCGGCGCGGGTGAGGTGCTCGTGCATCTCCTGGCACAGCCGGCCCAAGGTGGTGCCGGCGTACCGGCGCGGGAACTGCTCGACGAGACCGGGCAGGACCCGGTCCAGCGGCTCGTCCGCGTCGTACAAGGCCTTGAAGTCCATGAGGGCGTCCATCAGGGTGCCCCATTTGCCCTTGGTGATGCCCATGGAGAAGAGGACGAGGGTGCTGTAGCTGTCGGTCTTCTCCACGACGATGCCGCGGTTCGCCAGGTACGCGGTGAGGATCCGAGCGGGGATGCCCCGGGGCGAGGTCTCACCGGTGGCCGTCACACCGGGACAGGTCAGGGTCACCTTGACCGGGTCCAGCATGCAGTAGCCCTCGCCGAGGCCGGCGAACCCGTGCCAGTCGGCGCCGGGTTCGAGGTGCCAGCAGCCGGCCTCGCGGCTCAGCAGCGCCGGCGGGGCGTCGGCGAACGGGATGTGCTCGCCGGTGGCCGGGTCGGTGACCGTCTCGGGCTGCCACACACCGAAGAACCAGTCGGGCCGGTCGCCCGCGGCGGCGATCCGGCGGCCGGTGCGCACGACGGCCTGGCGGAAGCGGATCGCCTCGGTGATCGCCTCGTCGATCAGCCACTGGCCTTGCGCGCCGTCCATCATGGCGGTGGCCACGTCCAGGGAGGCGATCGCCGGATAGAGCGCCGAGGTGGTGCCGTGCATCATGAACGCCTCGTTGAACCGCTCGTGTTCGACGGGAGCCCGGGGCGCCGACTTGACGTGGACCATGGCGCACTGCGAGAGCGCGGCCAGCAGTTTGTGGGTGGACTGCGTGGCGAAGACGGTGGGCCGCTCGGGCCCCTCGAAGGTGTCGGGGCCCACGGCCATTCCGTAGCGCCCGGCGTAGAGGGGGTGGAAGCGGGCGTAGGCGAACCATGCCTCGTCGAAGTGCAGGCGGGGGGTGCTGGGGGCGAAGGCCCGGGCCGTCGCGACGGTGTCGTAGCACAGGCCGTCGTACGTGGAGTTGGTGAGCACCGCGTACTGGGCTTCGGACGACACCGCGCCCGCCGTAAGGGGGTTGGCCGCGATCCGGGCGGCGACCGCCGCCGCATCGGTCTCGGCCGGGGGCAGCGGGCCGGCCAGACCGTAGCCGTTGCGCGTGGGTACGAGGTACACGGGGCGGGCACCGGAGATCACCAGGCCGTGCAGCACGGACTTGTGGCAGTTGCGGTCCACCAGCGCGATCTCGTCGGAGGTCACGCTGTAGTGCCCCACCATGCGGTCGGCGGTGGAGTCACCGTGCAGGACGAAGTACGTACGGTCGGCGCCGAAGACGCGGGCGGCGTTGCGCTCCGCCTCACCGATCGGGCCGCTGTGCTCGAAGAGGGATCCCAGCTCGCCGACGGAAATCGACAGGTCGCTGCGGAAGAGGCGCTCGCCGTAGTAGTCGAAGAAGGCGCGCCCCGCCGGGGACTTCAGGAACGCGACGCCGCCCGCGTGCGCGGGGGTGTGCCAGGAGTACTCGTGGGCGTCGTCGAAACGGCGCAGCGCCTTGAAGAACGGCGGCAGCACGTCCGTGTGGTACGCACGGGCGGCGGTGACGACGCGGCCGGCGATGAAGGAGGGCGTGTCCTCCAGGGGCCAGATGTAGCCGACGACCGCCTCGGAGACCCACAGCGGCAGGCGTTCGAGGTCTTGGTCGTACTCGTCGGCCATGAGGAGGAAGACGGGCAGGCCCTTGAAACGGGCCGCGATGTCACGCAGGACGTCGGCGCCCCCGCCCTCCTCGGTGGCCCCGCGCCGACCGCGCGGAAGGTCCCATGCGACGACGGCGGCAGCGAGTCCCGCCTCCGTGTAGAGGGCGGCCCGGGCGTCACCGGCACTGGCGGCCCACCGCGTCTCCAGCCCCTTGTTCTCGATCGCCTTGCCGATCCTGCGCAGTTGCTCGGAACTCGCGCCGCCGCCCAAGGGGTCCTCCCGCAGGGCCAGCAGGACCGTGCCGTTCGCCATGACGTCCGCCTTCGTGTGAGGGGTGGGGGTGGCGTCGTGGTGCCGCCGTGCCGACGGGCCGCCAACCTGCGGCACAGTCTTCCGGCGGCCGTGGACGAACGGCGATCTTCGACAGCTGCTTCACTCGCAGGAGGCACAGTGGGGGCACGAAATTGTGGAAGCAGCACGAATTCCCCCTTCATGGTGTTGGGCGGCGGTACCATTCCCGGCCTCCAGGTGCCCGTGCGGGTGGCGGGCAACGTGCGAGCGGCACGCGCCGTGGTCTGCCTCCTACGGCCCTGACCATCGCCGGCTGCCATCGCGGAGGTGGCCGTGGGGCCGGCTGGGCGCCGCACCGGAACGGGTACAGGCACGGGCTGGAACCGGAACCGATACCGGGAACGGCAAGCGGCCGCCCCTCATATATCCCTGGGGGGCGGCTGCTGCCTCAACGAGTCACCGCGCCTGCGTCAGGCGCTCATGATGGGTCTGCCTATAGGACGTCTCCCGTCTGCGGGAATGGAGATAAAAGGTTCCGCGTCAGAGCCGCCTTCCGTCCGTCATTCGATCCGGATGTTTCAGGTACTCCTCGATCTGGTGCGCCTTCCGCCCTCAGCGAGAGCTGTTCCCGAAAGGCCGAGGGCCAGGACCACGGCGGCGGGTACATCGGCAAGAACGAAAAGGTGACCGGTACGCTTGACTATCGAATTCGATCCTGTTCCGTGGATCCCCAGGAAGAATTGCGGATCGTGCGGGATTGAAACGAGCTCCTGGCGAGGGGCTCGCTCCTTCTTCGGTACCTTGCTCCGGGTTGGCGTTTCGGCAATTGCTTTCAGGCGGGTGCCGCGGACGACAGCCGTCCGCCGGTCATCCAGATACGCGACATCGCATCGGCCAGGGCGGGGAATCGGGCGGCCTCGCAGATCATTTCCGAGAGCACGAGCATTCCGTGTGCGGTGCACTTCGGGTCGCGGTTCCGGTGCAGCCAAATCACCGCGTCACCCAGGGGCCGACGCCCCAGTAAGATCCCCAAACGCCGCACGGCGGCGGCCGTCTCCAGGTCGGAGCGGCATCCGCCGAACGGCAGGACTTCGGTTCGACGGATCCCTGGTGGCGCAATGGAGTCCCGAACGTGGCGGACACACGCTTCCGGCGGGACTTGTCCATTCTCGAATGTGTTGCGGAATCCGACGATGCGCATGCCCGCGTCGTGCAGGCGGAGCTCAATGTAGAGGTCGATGGACAGACCTCGCATCTGAACATGCAGGGGCAGGTACGCCATTTCCCCCGGCAGTCGCGAGGCGCCGCCGAAAAATCCCTGAGCATCCTCGACTCTCGACCGAATGGTCGATGTCAGGAGCCGATACTCGTCCACTGATGCGTGCGCCGGAGAAAACGACACAGTTTTCAGCATGGCCGCCCGCATCAGGGGAGCCCGCCGGAAATCGGCCTTCCCTGCAGTAATCTGACCTCGATCGGTTCGATCCTGCTGCATTCATGCATGCGCATCCACCGCCTTCGACATCATCCCCAGATCAGGGTTCGGATCGGTTCGTTCCTTTGTAGTCGTTCTGGTGGCGGCCGGGCAAATAGTTGGCCTCTGATGCTAAGAAATAGGCACGTGGTCCCGGTGGCAGGACCTGCCCCGGACACGCAGCCGCCTGATGTCTGCACCGGGGACCCGGGGCCGCTTCCGGGGTGGCAGGTGAGCCGCCAGTCAGTCACAGGGCAGGAACAGCAGGGCGGTGCCGAGTGTCGGAGACCACGGCCAGCGCCTTCCTGTCGGGTACATGCCGCACCCGGGCGACACGACCGCAGTGCCCGGTGCGGCACATCGCTGCTACGTGTTGGCATTGGCGACGGATTCCACCGCCTCCTTCGCGGCCGTAGTTGCACCCTTCACCATCGTTGCGGAGGCGGGCGGGACCGCGCCCACGAAACCAGTGCCGCTGTAGTCGAGCCGGGCGCGAGCCTCGGCAGCCTGGCCATCGCACGCGGACGGGCGGACGGGCAGACGGGCAGACGGGCGGACAGGCGGACGGGCGGACCAGGGCATCCTCCACCTCGACGCCGCGGTGGCAGCCGGCTTCAACGACTGCATGGCGCTCCACATCGCCCCCATACGTCCGCTGCACCGCGATCCCCCGCTTCCGAGCCCTGTATCAGCGGATGCGCATCACCTCGTCCGGCCTCTCGCGGCCCGGGCCTTCGTAGAACGCCCCGGCGCCGACACCGCGCTCATCCCCTGCCCACCGCTGGGCTCGATCTCCTACCCGGGCTGAGGAGAGCCGGACCGGCGGATACCGGTGGCCCCGTTCAGAGCTCCACACCGAACCCACCGGGGCGTAGGAGCGCGTCGCAGTACGGTGTAGAGGCAACGATGGGCGTGCTGCCCCCGCTCCTCCAGCGAAAGCGATCGGTTCTGGAGCGGATCAGCACAGCCGGCGCGCGAGTCGGTGGCTCCGGTGATCGGCACGATGCTGCTCGGGGCCCGCCGTCACACTTGTTGTCGCAACGTTCGCGAAGGCGGAGGCACAGGTTCGGCCCGGCCTGGAGTGCCGCCGTCAGGCGTCGCTGTCCGGGTGGGGTGCCCGCCATGTGATCATCTTGTGGACCACGTGGTCGAACTCGTTGCCGTCCAGATATTTCCACTCGCCCAGGTAGACCGGGTCTACCCCGGCGCGCTGGAGGCCGGCGACGATCTAACGGAGCGTGCGCTCGGGAATCTCCCGCCCACCTGTGGGATGTCCGACGCGGAATTCCACCCCGGGGCGTGGGACGCGATCCCCACCCCGCTGGTCGGCCTCACCGTGAAAGGCCACTGACGGCAGCCACTCGACATCGAGCAGCGCCCGGGGCAGCTCAACCTGATGCCCCACGAGGGCACTTGCGGCACGCGAATTCTGCCGCCAGGGTCTCCGCGTACGGAGGGTCACTTTCCGTCGGTGACGTAGTAGTCGTTCTCGAGGTACTCCAGGGTGTAGCTGCCCAGCTCTTCCTCGGAGAAGGTGGCGGAGGACCTGACCGCTTCGAGCGGCATCTCGATCTTGTCGAGGGTGCGCACGGGGACCCGCTGCGGATCGACCGTCGCGGTCTGCAGGGCCTTCTTCTGCTCGGGTGAGATCATCTGGAACACAGTCACATACGTCGACGTGCACGGACCGAATCCTTGGTCCTCTGCCTTCTTCGCGCCGGGCCCGGCCACTTCGCAGACCGTGTCGATGTCCTCACGCCCGAGCCCGTGGAGGTACTGCTCGTACCGCTGGATCGCGCGCTCCTTCGTCCTGGGCGCGGGCCGGTTACCAGTCACGGCGGCCGACGGCGTCTCGGTTCCGGCGGACGCGGACGGCATGCCTGACGGCACTTTCGCCGGTGTGGACGCGGACGACTGCGAAGGCTTCGCGTCAGCGCTCTCCTTCGCTTTCTGCGGACCGCACCCGCACGCCACCAGCGCCACGCATGCCGATACCGCCACGCTCACCATCGTCCGCGTTTTCATCAGGTCTCCTCCGCCAGCCGACTGCCCATCAAGAGCTCACGCAGGATCCGGCGGAACGGTTCCCGACCCGCGACCCGCCCCGCGGACCGCACCACCGCTGGGGCCGACACCTGTTCGGCGATCCTGGGCCCGGCGACCTTCCGGAGCTCGCGCGCCAGGCCGGCCTGGACCCGGACAACGTCCGCCTGGACGATGCGCTGCTGATCGCGTGGCGCGACGGCGGGCCGGCAGTCTGGCCGGCCACCGGGCGGCCCGGTCCGTACAGCGGCTCCAGGGGGCTGTCCAAGGCGGCAGAGGAGCCGGAAGCCAGGCAGAAGGCCGCATCGGGCGTGGAGGAAGGCGGTGTGGCCGAGCGGGATGGGGTTCGGGGTCACGTGCCGCCCAACGAGGGCCGGGGCGCGACGGGCATCGTGCCCGCGCCGGCGAGCCGGTGGCGGAGTGGCACCCCGGCTGGGATCGTCCAAAACCGCAGTCGGCCCGGACGGACCTGCCAATGGACTCGCTGGCGGTCGCGCCGCTGCCGTACCCAGACATCACCTGCCGTCTTGTTCCGGCGGGCCTGTCGAAGCTGTTGCTGAAGCGCAGGAAGAAGTAGGGCTCACTTCTTGCAGGGGAACGTCACCTGCTCGCTGCGGACGCTCTTCTTTTGGTCCGGCAGGTGGAGCGTGACGTACCCGGTCACCGTCTTGGCGTTCCTGGGCGCCGCCATGTCCACGACCTGAAGGACGACCTTGGTGGAGGTGCCCGCACCGAAGGCGAGGGATCCCGGGGAGACCCGGGCGCGGCCGGCATTCACGGTCCAGTGGTAGCGGACCGTGCCCGGCCCGGTCGCCGTGATCTTTCCGTCGAAGGCCATGGCCACGGGAGTGCCGTTGCACTCGACGGTCTCCCCCGGCTTCAGCAGGGTTACTACTTCGACTTTGGTGACCTTCACCGCCTGCTTGACCCCGCTCGTCCCAGCGGTTCCAGCCTGCGCCACGTGGGCGGGGGCGAGGGCCACCGAGGAGGCGAGGAGCGGGGCCGTGAGGAGTGTGAGGTATCGACGCCGCATTGTGCTGCCTTCTGGATGGGGAAGCCCCCGATCTCGGTCCCAGGATATCGGCGAGCCGCCCGGACGGTCAGCCCCGCGAAGGGATCGGCGCTCTCGGCGCGGCTACCCTCACCGGGGGCTACGCCGCCGACCCGCCGCAGGTTCTGCAGGCGCTGGGGTCGTTCGCTGTCAGCGCCGGTGATGCCCTCGTGGAGTAGGGCACGGGGGTGGCGGCGCTGGTGGCTTGCTGGGCCAAGCGCCGGCGGCGCAGCCAGGGCCTGCGTGGTGTTGTGATCAGTCGGCGACCTTCATGAGATCGTCGATCCGAACCATTGCGGCGCGGAGATGGCGGCCCGCGGGGTAGCTCTCGGGTGACCTGTCGTAGCGGGTGGCGATCCCTCGCCCGCCCCGGCCCCTGCGCCGCTCTGTCGGGCTAGCCGTAACACTCCGGAGTTGGGCGCGGCTCCTTGCGGCGGAACCACCGGTCTGAGGCGGGGTCTTTCGACTTCGGGCTCGGGTCGGCGCTGTCGGTGCGCCCTCTGCTCCGAAAAATCCGGATGGCGGCCAACACTGCAGCCATGCCAAATGCACCGACCGAACCAGTAAAGATCCTTGCGAAGTTCCCGAATCCAATGGGCTGTGAAACCCACCCGCCAATCCCCCCGAACCGTCCCGGCTGATTGCCGGGACGGAGCGAGAGCGCTTACGGGTCGGGCTCAGCGGGTGCCTGCGCGCCGGCGCCGACGGAGCGCAGCGGCCGCTCCCACGAGGGCGAGTGCCGCGCTGGAACCGCTGGCAAGGAGCAGGGTGGAGGACGAGGCGTCGTCCGCCTTGCGCTGGGGGCTGTAGCCGCTGGAGTAGCCGTTGGTGTCGTACTCCGAGCCGGGCAACTTGTCGGCGTAGCGGGCCTTGACCAGTTTCTGGTAGTCGCTGAGCGACACCGACGTCTGGCCGCCAAGGCCTTGCCGGGCCTCGTCGTTGAGTGGCTCGACGGTGGTGAGCTTGAGCTGGTACCAGCCGCGGATCTGTGGCTCGGTGAAGACCAGCGTGCCCAGGGTGGCCTTGCCGGCGTAGGTGGCGTCGCTGTCGCCGTCGCGGATAGCCGCCAGGTGCCAGCCGCCGCCCTGGGTGGGGGCGAGCATGACGGTTGCGGTGCGGCCGTTGACGGTGGTGCTGAGCGAGGAGACCAGCTGCGTCAGCTCGATCGCCTCGGTGGGCAGCGGCTTGGCGGTGCCCGCTACGAACCCAGGGGTGATCTCGTTCCGTGCCACCGGGTCCTTGATCGTGAAGACCGGGAGGTCCTGGCACGGCTCCGCCGCTTCGGGGATCGTCTGCACTGGCCCGCCGGCACCGCCGGTGGGCACCGGAGTGCGCAGGAAGCGGCAGACCGCGTTGCGCACATCGGTGGACTTCACCGCGTCGAGGGCAGCCTGATAGTCGGGGATGTCGGCCGGGAGAGGGTCCTTGGCCGGGACCGCATGGGCCGGACCGACGACGGACAGCAGCGCGGATGCACTCAATGCGATGACGATGGACAGGCGGGAGAAGCGAGAGCCCGCCCGCTTGCCGAACATTTCGGTGTCGCGCATGTCGCCTGCCTTAGCGGGAGATACCGATGCGGGAATGGGTCCACTTCGATGAACTGTTACTCACATAGTCGTTGTAGTTCCACCACGTATACGTGGTGGTGTCCGGCCACGGGTCGGCCACGGCGATCGTGTTGTTCGACGTGTCGAAGCCGTAGACCACGTTCATGTGCCCGCCACCCGACGTCCACCCGATGCGGGCACCGATCGGCCGGGCCGCCTTGACGTCGGTGTACACCTGGTTGAACGTGGCCGCGCTGTTCAGGCCCGAGCCGGTGTGGGCCATGCCGAGGCTGCTCCAGCCCCTGGCCATGTCGTCGAGCGTGGCGGGCTGGTTGTTGCAGCCGTAGTAGGGCTGTGCCCGGTTGCAGAAGTCCGTCTGTGTGGAGCCTAAGCCCTGGAACTTGGCGATGGTCAGCCCGGATGCGACCCAGCACCACTGGGTCTTCTCCTGCTTCAGCATGCTGATGGTGTCCTGACCCGCTTCCGCGTGAGCCGTGCCGCCCACGGTCGCGAGCGATCCCAAGGCGGCCAGCACGATGGCCGACGCCATGGTTCCATACCTGAATTTGCCCATGTTCCTGCCTTCCCCCTGATGGGTGCAACGAGATGAGCGGGGCGATCTGATGCGAATATGACAGCGCAGCATTCCGAAGACATAGGGTGTTTCCATCCATTCAACCCCTACTGATTACTTGTCATGAAATCATGCGAATAACGGCTGTTTCGTTTGGGGCGGGCGTTACTGCCTTCTGCTCGTCGGGATGAATCGTTGCGATGTTCCTGATGGGTGTGGGTGGGTGACCGTACCCGCGGTATGTGAGAAATGTGCGGATGGGGGCGGGTTGACTCCGACGGGACGTCAGCGGCGCGAGACGGTACGGATGCAGGCGGCTGAACTGTTCGAGTAGAGGATCAACCCGTCGGAAGTCGCGCGGCGGCTGGGGGTGAGCGTGAAGCCGGCTTGTCACGACGCCCGATGCCGGACCCGTTCCGCTTGCCGGCTTCGCTCAGCCGCCTCTCGCTCGGCGGCCGCAGCCGCCGGACGCGGCGCTGCCTGTTCTCCTTCAGCGCCGGCGCGACCCTCCGCCGCGCACGGCCTGCACAGACCGTCCCGCTCGTTGGGCCACACGGTCGGCCGGACCCACCGCCAGCGTTCGTCGGTGGCGTCGGCCAGGCGTCCAACGCCCCGCACTCGGGGCCGGCCCCATGGTCGCCGCCGGACCACTACGAGGACCGCGCCCGTGCCAGGTTCGCCCGCACCACCGCGGTCGAGGGGTGACCCGGGCCCAGTATCCGTTCGCAGTCGGTCAGAGCGCGCAGGGTGCCGCAGCCCGCTGACGACAGGGCCCGGCCGCCGCCCGGCCCCGCTGCAATCGACTGAACCCGGTCAAGCGGTCAGCCGCGAACCCCGTCCACCACACCCCTTCAAGGTCGGCGACGTCGGTCCAGGACTCGAGCCAGTCCGCCGCCGTCGCCACGTCCGTGGTCATCGGACACAGCGTCCACGGGGAGGTCAGCGCGCGGGCGGCGAACGGCACCTCGAGGCACCGTCTCCTCTCCGTATGGGAGTGCGGTCAGCTCGGCGCCGTCGGCCTGGAGGACGTCGAAGGTGAGGTAGAGGGCGGGCAGGCGGGCGGCCAGGGCTCCGGCGTTGCGGGCGCGGTCGGCGGCCCGGCGTTGCAGGACAGGGCACCGGCCTCCACATCCCACGCGACCACCTCGCCATCGAGAACCAGGCCGTCGGTCAGCTGCCCGGCGGCGGCCACCAGGTCGGGGAACGCGTCCTGGATCAGGGCGCCGCGGCGGTTCTGGAACAGCACCTGGCCACCCGGCTCGGAGGGGGTGAAGACGAGCAGCCGGAATCCGTCGTACTTCTGCTCGTACGCCAGGCCCGGCCAGGCCCGGGCCGGGCCGGGCCGGTTCGAGGCGGGGCCGGGATCGTCTCGGCGGCCTGCGCCAGCATCGGCTCCACCGGCGGTCGCAGCGTCACAGAGCCTCCCTCACCGGTTGCCAGCCCCTCTCCCAGGGTCGGCCAGACCAGCCGGAAGCAGCCCCGCAGGACGGCCGCCGCATCATCCATCCGAGGGGCGCAGCGGGCCCGTCAAAGCCGGCCCGGGGCCTGGCTGCGGGACGGATGGCGGTATGCGCCGCTGGTCCCTGCCCCGCTCCTCGCCGCGCTCCTCGCGGCCTCCGGATGGGTCACCTTCCACCCCTCCCCTACCCCGCCCGCCGCAGTACAGGAAGATCCCAAGCAACCCGCCGCCCCGCGCCCCCTGCGGCTGGACACTGGGCCGGCACTGCCCCTCCCCCTCCTGCCCGAGGCAGCGCACGCGGTGCCAACCCGTGCTGTACCGGAAGTCGGCCACGCTCCCGCACCTGCCCGTCCCGCGGCCCCCAGTCGAGAGTTCAAGGAGAGCCGGCACGCCCAGCCACACACGGCCACCCCGGCACGCCCCGCCGCCGCCAAGACCACGGCCGCCAGCCTGGCGCGAAGCTGAACGGTGTTGGCCGTGGCTGCTCGGCGAGTTCGAGCAGTTTCGGATGCCCCTGCACCACGTCGAGGACTGCGCATACGGGTCGAGGACCGGCTCCCCGTGCGGCGGAGCGACGGTGAGCCCGACAGCGCCACCGCCGAAGAGGGCCGGGGTCGCTGCAGACAGCGCGGGCCGCCCCGGAGCGGGCCGGTCCCCGGCCGGGCGGGGAACCGCGTCCCGGACGGCGACATCCACGGGCTGGCCCCGGTGCAGTACCTCGGGTACGGCTCACGTGTGAGGGCGACCGCGAAGTCGTCCGCCACCGGATAGCGCAGCGCCAGCACGGCGGTGTCCAGTTCGCCGACCGGTCCCCGGGCCAGACCCGTCGCCGCCGCGCCGGGCGCACCGGAACCACGGATCTCGGCCTGCTGCTCGAGCATCTCGGCCTGAACATCGAGCCCCAGCCATCGGAGGGTCTCCGCGGCCGTGGCAGCACCGGACTGGCAGGCCCAGGACTGCCAGCTTGAGGCGGTGCCGTGCCGGGCGCAGCAGCTCCACGAGCTCACCGGTCGACACCCAGTCGGGCGTACCGTCCGGCTTCTCGAACAGCACGCCGCCCCGCAGCCCATGCCCGCTGACATGCAGCACGTCCCAGCATGGATGGCTACCGAAGGCCTCGGCCAGACGATCTCTCGTCACGCCGTACTGGAGTTCCCTCAGTTCGAACGACTGCCGCTACCGACTGCTGATCTGCCGCACCATCCTGACCGGTTCGTACCGCTCTCGACGCAGCGACAGTACCGTGGTCGACGACGGCATCGAGAACGTCGCGAGGATGCGCAACTGGTCACCCACCGGCGTCTTGTGCTCCGGGCCCTCTGCGTCCTGCGCATCCTGAACCCCCTCGAGCACGTGGACCAGGCTGACACCGCAGCGGACCAGCGGCCGGCCGCCGATGTGCGGCAACTCCAGTGGCGCACCTCGACCGTGACGGGGCGTTTGCGAGCCAGTACCGCACTGATCTGCTTGCCGAACACTGCCGAGCCGAGCCGCTCTCCCACCCCGTCGGGCAACGGCCGCTTCGTAGGACCGATTCGTGGTCGCCGTGTGCACCTGCTGCCGCAGCCGGACGTACCCCCGGTGCGACACCAGCCGCCGCTCCAGCACATCCCTGCGGAGTGGAGCCGGGCCGCTCGGCTCTGCGCACGCCTGCGCACGCCTGCGCACGCCACCGGCCGACCGGTAGCGGGCCGGCCGGCGCTCCCCCGGACCTCACGACGTCGGGCTCGCCCCGAGATGGCGCTCCAGCCAGCGGGCGGCGGCGCGCCGGTAGATGCGGCGGTTGTCCGCCCGGAGGAATTCGTGGCCTTCGTTGCGGAGTACCAGCAGTTCCGCGGGCAGCCCGCGGTCGCGGGCGGCGCCGACGAACTGCTCCGACTCGGTCGGCGGGACGTTGGTGTCGTGCTCGCCGTGGACCGCCAGTACGGGAACGCGCAACTCGTGGACGCGGCTCATCGGGGACAGGGCGCGCAGCAGCTCCCGGTCGCGTTCGGGGTGCCCGTACTTGGCGGCCGCGGACTGTGCGATCCACGGTTCCGTGCCGGCGAAGAAGGTGGCGAAGTCCGACATCCCGCAAACGGCCACACCGGTGCGGAACAGCTCCGGATGCCAGACCAGCGAGGCCATCGTCAGGTAGCCGCCGTACGAGCGCCCCATGACCCCGAGCCGCAGGGGGTCGGCGTACCCGAGCGACACCACGTGGGCAGCGCAGTCGGCGACGTCGTCGATCGCCGCGAACCGGCCGGCGCCGAGGTCGGCGTCGACGAAGGACCGTCCCCAGCCGGACGAGCCTCGGACGTCGGGGGCGAAGACGTCCAGACCACGGCTGAGGAGTTCGTGGTAGAGCGGGTTGAACACCGGCCGCTCCTGTTCCTCCGGACCGCCGTGGAGGTGGATCACGCACGGGGCCGGACGGCCCGAATCCCGGTCCGGCGTCCGGTAGTACCAGCCGCCCAGCATCAGCCCGTCCCGGGCCCGGCAGCGCAGCGGCACCGGGCGTACGGGGGGCCGGCCGGGCGGGGCCGCCTCCTCGTCGCGCGCCGCCCAAGGGGCGCGTAGGGGGGTGCCGCCACCGTCGAGTTCCCAGATGCCGGGCCTCCGGAGCGAGCCCGACAGGGCCGCGAACACCGCGCCGCGGCCCACGGCCATGCGCGTCACGACCTCGTGGGGCAGGTCCGGGCGGTGGTGCGGCCCGGAGTCGCCCTCGCCGTCCGCGTCCGCGGCGGGCAGGGCGATGCTCTGCAGTTCGCTGGCGCCGTGGACGTTCCACGCGATCAGGCCCCACCGCCCGTGGTCGGGGACGGTCAGCAGGTCGAGGGCGGACCCTTCGCGCTCGGCCGCGACGAAGGTGCCTTCGGAGGCGCCGTCCTCGTCCAGCCGGACCCGCAGGAGGGCCGCGTACTCCCGTTCCCAGTCGCTGCGCAGCCACAGGGTGCGCGCATCGGGAGAGAACCGGCCGATCCACGGGTCCCCGTCGGCGACCCGCAGGGCGCAGGTGGTGCGGCCCGACGCGGTGTCCAGTACGAGGCCCTCGCGGTGGCCGCGTGGGCCTCGGCGCAGCAGCGCGAACCGGCCGTCCGCGCTCATGTCGCAGACGCGCAGGGAGGCGGCCCCCGGTTCGCTGAACAGCAGGACCGGGGCGTTCGTGCCGTCCGGGTCGATGAGGTAGGCGGCCAGCCCGCCGCCCGGCGCCGGCCCGGCATCCGCTCGGCTGCCCGCGCCCGTGGCCAGGGACCCCGTATGGGGGGCGGATGCCGGTCGGCCGGCCCGGGGTGCGGCGCCGCCGCCGAGGAGGGTCGCTGATCCGCCGCGTTCGGTCCAGGCCGCCCCGGGGCCTCCCACCGGGGCCGTGGCCTCGGACGTCGCGAGCGGTGCGGATGCGTCCTGCGACAGGTGCCCGGGCCCGCTGTGCTCGGCGGCCGCCTCCGACGACCAGGCGATCGTGACGGCGAGGGCGGAACCGTCGCGGGTCCAGGATCCGAGGTGCGCGGTGCCGCCCGCCTCGGCGCCGGCGAGCACGCGGCGGCCGGTGCCATCGGGGCGCACCACCAGGACCCGGGTGTGCTCGCCGCCGCCCGGGGCCGAGGTGTACGCGATCCAGTGCCCGTCGGGGGACCACGACACCTCGGTCACGGGGTCGGGGTCGGCGTCGAGTACGTGGGCCTCTGCGCTCCGGGCCGGTCCGCTCCACAGTTGCGGGACCCCTGCCCGGTCGCAGATGAACGCGACGTTCTCGCCGGTGGGGTCGGCCGCGGGATACCAGCATCCGTGGGCGGTGAGGAGGGCCGGCGGATCGCCGTGGTGGTCGTCCGGCACGTGTACGGGCGCGGGTGCCGGTACGGGGACTTCCGGCGCGCCGGAAGACGGGGCCGTCGGCTTCGTACGATCCGGGGGCATGGCCGCCTCTCTCCGCCTCTCTCCGCTTCGCCGGGGCTGCGCCTCCGGCGGGCCGTCGCGGATCAGTGAATGCCGTGCACCTGCAACCAGATCTCCAGCGAAGCCACCTGCCACAGCGTGCCGGCTCCCCGCTTGGCACGGTGGCGGTCGGGTTCCGCCAGCAGTGCGGCCACGTGCCGCTGGTCGAAGATCCCGCGCCGGCGCGCCTCCGGTGCGGTCAGGGCGTCCCGTACGCGGGCCAGCACCGGCCCGGCCATCTGCCGGACCCCCGGCACGGGGAAGTAGCCCTTGGGGCGGTCCACGATCTCCGGGGGCAGGACCTTGCGGCCGATGTCCTTGAGCACGGCCTTGCCGCCCTGGTCCAGTTTGAGCTCGGGGGGGCAGGCGGCGGCGAGTTCGACGAGCTCGTGGTCCAGGAACGGCACGCGTGCCTCCAGGCCCCAGGCCATCGTCATGTTGTCGACCCGTTTGACCGGGTCGTCGGGCATGAGCGCGTGGACGTCCATCCGCAGGGCCGCGTCGAGGGAGGTTTCGGCGCCGGGGGCGGCCATGTGGGCACGGACGAACTCCATGGAGGCGTCGTGGGCCGCGGCCACGTCCGGGTGCAGCATGGCGGTGACCTCGTCGTGCGTCCTGTCGAAGTACGCGTCGGCGTACGCGTCGGGCGCGCCCTCCCGGCCGGCCGAGGCGATCGGCGGGTACCAGTGGTAGCCGGCGAACACCTCGTCCGCTCCCTGGCCGCAGAGCACCACCTTGACGTCCTTGGCGACCTGCTCGGACAGCAGATGGAACGCCACGGCGTCATGGCTGACCATCGGCTCGCTCATGGCTCCGATCGCGCCTTCCAGTGCGGCGGGGAGCCGGCCGGTGGGGATCATGAACTTGTGGTGGTCGGTCGAGAACGTGCGGGCGATGAGGTCGGAGAACCGGAATTCGTCGCCGTCCTCCCCGTTCTCCGCTTCGAATCCCATCGCGAACGTGGGGAGGTCGAAACCCCCCAGCCCCTCCTCCGCCAGCAGGGCCACGATCAGGCTGGAGTCCAGGCCTCCCGAGAGCAGCACGCCGACGGGGACGTCGGCGACCATGCGCCGCCGCACCGCCGTGCGCAGCGCGTCGTACACCGCCTCGCGCCACAGCGCCGGGTCCGTGCCGAATGCGGAGTGCCGGGTGTAGGAGGGCTGCCAGTAGCAGTGGTCGTGGTGGGTGCCGTCCCGCTCGACGACGCGGACGGTGGCCGGCGGAATCTTGCGCACTCCGGCCAGTACGGTCCTGGGCGCCGGTACCGTGCCGTGCCAGCTCAGGTACTGGTGGAGCGCCACCGGGTCGAGGGAGGTGTCGACGCCCCCGCCCGCCAGCAGAGCCGGCAGCGTGGAGGCGAAGCGGAGCCGGTGGGCGTCCTGGGTGACGTACAGGGGCTTGATGCCCAGGCGGTCACGGCCGAGCACGACGCAGCCCGTGTGGTGCTCCACCACGGCGAAGGCGAACATGCCGACGAGGAGGTCCACACATTCCAGGCCCCACTGTGCGTACGCCTTGACGAGCACCTCGGTGTCGGAGTCGGAGAAGAACCGGTGTCCGATGTCTTCGAGCCGGCCGCGCACCTCGCGGTGGTTGTAGATGCAGCCGTTGAAGACCACCGTCAGACCCAGCCGGGCGTCGGTCATGGGCTGGGCACCCCGCTCCGAGAGGTCGATGATCTTCAACCGCCGGTGCCCCAGGGCGACCGCCCCCTGCGACCAGGCGCCTCGGCCGTCGGGCCCGCGTGATTCCAGAGCATCGGCCATGCGTTCGACCGCGGCGAGGTCGGGACGGCCGCCGTCGAAGCGCACCTCCCCACTCAAGCCGCACATGGGGCACCTGCCGATCCGTCGCCACGCAGAAGCGTTCCCCGTACTGCTCTCGTTCCCGAGGGCTCGGCCACGTCCGCCATATGTTCCTTCGCTCCTGTGCCGTTCAGCCCGCACCGTGCGGGCTCATGGCGTCTGCCCGACCGTCCGATCCCCAAGCCGAGGGTCTGCGTCCCGATGGCGGGGACCGGTGCACGCGGGCCGTGGAGGCCCCGCACCCGGCGGCCGACACGCCCACGGCCCTGTCCGCGACGACACCCCCACTTATGCCCCGCCTGCGCACGGATCCACACGGCCTCCGATGGACCACCCGACCGGCGCACCGAGCCGGCGCTCAAGATGTCCTGTGGTCATGAAGCACGATGACGCCGCCACTCCAGCCTCGGACATCGCAATCCGATCGATTTCGAGGCAGCCTTCGTCATACCACCCACTACACCTGCCCCAGCCGCCCGGCCCCGCATGTGCATCCAGAGACACCCAGATGCGGGGCAGGGCGTCGTGGCGCACGTTGGAAGAGAGATTCCGGCCTTCGCACGGAGCCGCAATGAAGCGGGGAACCAGAGGCACGGCCGTGGTCGTGACTGCTGGACTGCTCGTGGTGGGCGGCCTGGCGAGGGTCGACCTCGAACCCTTGTCTGTAATGACTGAGCCGGTGGCTCTGGCTTCGAGCGCTTCCGCGTACTGCCCGGCGCCGACAGGCTCACCCGCAGACGGCGGCGGATCACCGTCCGGACCCGGACCAGGGTCCAGCGTTCGTCTTCGAAGCCGTGCGCCGACGGCCCCTTGCCGGGTGGGCTGCACCGTCCCGGGCAGGCGAGATCGCCCACGACCACGGCACGCTCCTGTTCCCGGCCGGTCCGCGTCGTCAACGCCTCTACGCCGGGTGCCGCAGCTTGTCCGGGCGCGGAACCGGCTGACCGCCCGAGGTGTCACCGAGCCCGGCGGTGTCACCGGGCATCTCCAGCCGCTTGCGGCCGCGGCCCGAGCGGATCGCCGACGTGCATGCCTGGAGCCCGGCCCGTCACCCATTCGGTCCAGTGCCGCAAGTCGTGAGGTCCGGCTTCCGTCAGAGACAGGCGGGATCGCGGCCTCGATCGAGCAGACCGGCGTATCTGCGGCGCCAGCGGCTGATCACGGAGCATGAGCGGCGCGTCCCGTCGCAGCCCGACGCCCACTTTGCCCGGATATTATGCATTCGTGATCAGAGCAAGGCGGTCGGGGCGCCGCCGCCCTCTCTATGGCGACCGGTGGGACGCTGCCCTGCTGTCACCGGTCTTCGTTACCGTGCTCATCACTGCTCTGGCGTTCTCCACGCCGAGGGAGTTTGCCTTCAGCCGTCTTCTGCCTGCCGCGCCTGCCCTCGCGGCAGCAATGTGGCCCGTGCTCCCCACGATCTTGCTGGGGGCGTTCTGCCTGCTGGTCATGATCGGCCTGAGCTTCGCCTACACCGACCTGGGGACTGCCTACACGGCGGCTGCGATCATCGCGGTCACCCTGGCGGCCGCATACGCAAGCCATGTCCGACTCCAAAGGGAGGAGACGCTCCTCCACGTCCGGCTCGTCGCCGACACAGCCCAGAAAGTACTGCTGCGCCCACTGCCGCGCCGCATCGCGAATGTCGAGATCGAGTCGCTGTACCTGGCGGCCCAAGAGCAGGCCCGGATCGGCGGCGACTTCTACGAGGCGGTCGACACGCCGTTCGGGGTCCGTCTGCTCATCGGCGACGTACGCGGCAAGGGAATGGCGGCGGTAGGGGCGGCCTCAGCGGTGATCAGCAGCTTCAGGGAGGCCGCGTACGACGAGCCCGACCTGAGGGGCGTCGTCCATCGCCTGGAGGCCAGCATCTCCCGCCACAGCGCCGCGTTCCCCGCTCTGGACCTGCCGGAGCGCTTTGCGACCGCCCTGATCGCTGAGATCCCGCACGGCGGAGGCCGCATCAGCCTCCTCAACTGCGGGCACCCCCCGCCCCTGCTCGTGCGCCGCGGCGAGATCCGCGTCCTGGACCCCACCACGCCCTCTCCACCTCTCAACCTCGCATCGCTCATCGGAGACCACTACTGCGTCGACACCCTCGCCTTCGCTCCGGGCGACCAGCTGCTGCTTTACACAGACGGTGTCACGGAGACCAGGGATCGCGCCGGTGAGTTCTTCCCGCTGCCGGAGTGGATGCGTCGGCAAGGCCCGGCGCCGCCCCGCGAACTGCTCGACCGGCTCCATCGGGCCCTGTTCCACTACAGCGACGGAAGGATGGACGACGACATCGCGGTCCTTGCCGTGCAGTGCACGAGCAACCAGGTCCAAGGGCAGCCCGTGTAGGCGCCGGGAAGCTGTGGTGGGGACCCGCAGGCCGGCCGCCGGGCCCTCCTCGCGGCGCCGGTCCGGGTCGTCGACGCCGATCTCGCACCAGGGCTCGCCGCGCTGGAGCCGGGGCAGGGTGTTCACCCAGACCGCGATGGTGATGCCGTGCACGGCGGCAGTGAGCGCCTGGCGGCGGTTGTCGAGCAGGTGCTCCGCCTGCCCGCCAGGACGACGTGCAGCTGCGGGAAGGCAGGGCTTCGGCGCAGTCGCATGATGCCCGGTTTGTGATCACCGGAGGCCGAGGGGGCGACGGACGTCGCGGGCGTTGCGGCGGAGGCCGGCTGCGATGTCGTTCGGTCTGGCTGCCGGCGTGATCGGATATCGTCCGCGGTCATGGGTGAACTCATAGTGATCAGGCATGGCCAGACCGAGTGGAGCCTTTCAGGCCAGCACGCGGGACGGACCGACGTTCCGCTGACCGACGCGGGTGAGGCCGCCGCCAAGGCGCTCGCCCCCAGGCTGGCCCGGCGCGAACTGGTCGCCGTGTTCAGCAGTCCGCTGAGCCGAGCCATGCGGACCGCCGAACTGGCGGGCCTGACCGGCGCCAGGCCCGATCCAGACCTGTTGGAATGGGACTACGGCGGCTACGAGGGCCTGACCGCGGCGCAGATCCAGGAGACGAGGCCGGGCTGGGACCTGTGGCGGGACGGCGTCGTTCCCGGCGACGTGGCCCATCCCGGCGAGGAACTCCAGCAGGTAGCCGCGCGCACGGACGCGGTGCTGGGCCGGGTCCGGCCGCTGCTCGACGAGGGCGATGTCGCCGTCGTCGCCCACGGCCATCTGGCGCGCCTGCTCACCGTGCGCTGGCTCGGCCTCGACGCCTCCGCCGGCCGACTGCTCGGCCACCCGCACCCCGGCACCCTCAGCTTCCTGGCCACCGAGGACGGGCAGCCCGTCATCTCCGCCTGGAACGTGCCGTAGCGGCGGCTGACTTGGCAGGCAGACACGGTCTTCCAAGATCATGGAGTTCTCGACGCCCCGTGACCTGCTTGGAAGATCGTGCCTGCCGACGCATCATCGCCGATCCCGCGTGCCCTTGACCAGTTCCGCGAGCATCCGCAGCTCGCTCCCGATGAGGTACCCGGGCTGCTGGAGCGTCTGGCCGAGATACCCGACCCCCGTGACCCACGCGGAGTGCGCCATGCCCTCGTCGCGATCCTGGCGCTGACCGCTTGCGCGGTGCTGGCCGGCGCGACGTCGCTGCTGGCGGTCGGCGAGTGGATCGCCGACGCCCCGGCGCACGTGCTGGAACAAGTCGGCGTGCGCGTCGACCCGCTGACCCCGCGTCGGTGCCTGCCGGCGGAGACGACCGCTCGGCGCCTGCTGACCCGGATCGACGGCGACGCTCTGGATCGGTCGGTGGGCCGCTGGCTCGCCGATCGCCGCCCGAGCGGACCGGTTCCGCCGAAGCGCGCGCTCTGGCCGTGGACGGCAAGAGCCTGCGCGGCGCGGCCAAGGCAGGCGGCCGCAAGATCCACCTGCTCGCCGCCCTGGACCACACCACCGGCCTGGTCCTGGCCCAACTGGACGTGCAGGAGAAGACCAGCGAGATCACCTGCTTCCAGCCGCTGCTGGACACATTCGCCGGCCTCACCGGCATGGTCGTCACCAGCGACGCGATGCACACCCAGCGCGAGCACGCCGACTGCCTCCTGGGACGCGGCGCCCACTACATCGTGATCGTCAAGGGCAACCAGAAGATCCGCAAGCAGCTCAAGTCCCTTCCCCGGAAGGCGATCCCCCTGCAGGGTCGCACCCGCGAGGCCGGGCACGGGCGGGGCGAGATCCGCCGCATCAAGGCGGCCACCGTGAACAACCTACTGTTCCCCCACGCCCGCCAAGCCATCCAGCTCAAACGCCGCCGAGTGAACCGCAAGAGCGGCAAGATCACCATCAAGACGATCTACGCGGTCACCAGCCTGCCCGCCAGCCAGGCCTCACCCGCACGGCTCGCCGCCCTGATCCGCGGCCACTGGTCCATCGAGGCGCTGCACCACATCCGTGACGTGACCTTCACCGAGGACGCCCCACAACTCCGCACCGGCAACGCACCCCGGGCGATGGCCACCTGGCGCAACCTCACCATCGGCGCCCTCCGCCTCGCAGGCGTCCACGGCATCGCCGCCGCCCTGCGACGCAACGCCCGCGACCCGCAGCGACCACTCGCCCTCCTCGGACTCACCTGATCCCGAACCGGACATCACGCGACTTCGCCGAGGCCCTGTGCGGGAAGGTCTTGGAGCGGGTGTAGCGGTGGCGCTTCACCATGACGGTGGTCCGTGCCGGAACGATTTCGAGAAGACGCGTAAGGGTGTGGTTCACGATGGTGGCCTGTGTTGGGGCCAGCGTTTGGGTCGAGGTCGGCCCCGTGGACGCGCAGACGCGCCGTCAGCCCTGGGGCCTTGACCCAAGGCCGGGTAGTTAGCGTTTTCGCAGGTCACGCAAGCCCGTTGAGGGATTCTCGACGTGGAGCAGGGGAAGGGTCACGGTCCCGGGTCGGTGCTCGAAGGTCCATGACCAGCCACTCGTCCAGCTCGGGGTCGTAGACGTTCTGGACGCCGAACTGCAGCACCTGCCAGAAGGTGCCGCGGTCGTTCTCGTCGACGTAGATGTCGCCCAGCGCGAGCGGCACACGGGGGTGGTTTCCGGGGGGGCAGTTGCGGGAAGACCACGCCCGCCCTCCAGTGGTTCACGTGCCTCTGCGGGGTGCGCCGTAGCGTCTCCCGCCCAACGAAACGGGCGTTCTCGAGCTCCTGGATCAACGCCTCCGGGTTGAAGCCCGGGGCGCGAGCAGGGATGCTCGTTCAGGCCGGGCCACTTGTATGTCAGCGTGTAGAGCGTGTCGCGGTAGATCAGGTTCGTGAATCAGATCGGGTACTGCCGGCCCCCCGCGGTCATCTGGCTGTCGCGGTCCCTCCCCTCCCCTCCCCTCCCCTCCCCTCCCCTCCCAGGTGAACGGCACCGTGATATCCAGGTCACGTACGATCCACTTGCCCTGCCGCGGAAGTCGCGGGGCAGGCGGGGCGGCAGCGGCTTCGTGGAGGCTTCCTGCCGCACGGCCACGGTCCCGAACGACGGCGCGATCCCGTCCCGGGCACGGCGGCGGCCGGGGGCGGAGCCGCCCGGACGAGGGCGGCCACTCCGGCGAGAGCAGCCGACGCGACCGTCCAGCGTGTGCCTTCGAACCCATGGTCTCCCTCGGCTGTCGTGTCAGGCGCCGTCATGACGCGAGGACAGTCACGGAGATACTGGGACACCGTCCCCGGAATTTTAGATTCCGAAGCCGGCGGGTACGGGGCTTGAAACAGTGGCGCGCGGTTCGGACACGACAGTCATCCAGGGCTGCTGAGGCGGCAGCGCGTCGTGCAGCTCCTCCACGCCCTCGCAGTCTGACCGACATACCGTTGGTGTCCGTCGAAGCGGAGCAGACTCCGGTCGTGGTGCGCGTGCAGCTCGGAGTCCGCCGCCTGGTCACCAATTCACCTACGGCTCCGGCCGGTCACCTGGCGCCGGCCGGGCTCCGCATCGTGGATACCGCGCCTCATCGGGGGAAGTGTCCTCGGATCGGAACGGTCGTCGAAGGGACTGACGAGATGCGTGCTCTGACCTTCATTGTCGGTACGGGGCGCAGTGGGTCAACCGCGCTGTCGGGCATCCTCAACGCGCATCCGGACGTGCTCAGCCTGAACGAGCTGCTGTCGTCGGTGCAGAGCCGGGGCTTCCCCGAAGGCCTCCTCGGCGGCGCAGAGTTCTGGCGGCTCCTGGCCGATCCCAATCCCCTGTTCGAGCGGATGATCCTCAACGGGGTGCCCATGCCGGAATTCGTCTACACGCGCCGTCCCGGGCGCTTCGCGACCGAGACCACCGGTATTCCCGCCCTGTCCCTGATGGTCCTCCCGCACCTGACCGAAGATCCGGACGGCCTGTTCGACGAACTGGAGAAGCAGGTGCGCGCCTGGCCCGAGCGGACCGCCGCCGGACATTACGAGGCTCTGTTCGACCTGTTGTGCGAGAAGTTCGGGCGTACGGCCGTGGTCGAGCGGTCGGGATTCTCACTGGAGCGGGTGCCGCTGCTGCGGAGGAGCTTCCCGCAAGCACGCTTCGTCCACCTGTTCAGGGACGGGCCCGACTGCGCCCTGTCCATGAGCCGGCACACGGGATACCGGCTCATCTTCCTGCTGCGGGAGATCCTCGCCCGGACCGGCGCCGAGCGCGTCGAGGACCTGACCGAGGAGCAAGTCCGCTCTCTGCCGCCCGAGCTGTCGCCGCTGCTGACCGAGCGGTTCAACGCCGCACTGGTACTGGACCGCGATCTGCCGGCGGCGGGCTTCGCGGCGCTGTGGTCGGAGCTCGTCGTACGGGGGGTGGCCCGTCTCGAGGACGTGCCCGCACCGATGCGGACCACGCTCTCCTACGAGGACCTCCTCGATGATCCCCGCCGGGAACTGACGCGTCTGGCAGGCTTCATCGGCGTCGAGCCGCTCCCGCGATGGCTCGACACGGGGACCGCGCGCCTGGACGGCAGCCGGCGGGGCGCCTCCCGGCGGCTGCCCGCGGCCGAACTCGAGGCGCTACGGGAGGGATGCGCCCTCGGGGAACGGGCCCTGACCTGCGCACAGGGGTGGTAGTGCCGCCAAACAGCCGCCACGCGACGGCCGGCATGCGCCGGAGGCAACCGGCGTTGCTCCAAGAGGAGTGAGTACAGCTACTCATGACGGACGCTCGGCAGTGGCCGAGGATGAGCGGTGTCAGCTCAGCGCCATCCGAACGAGGCCGCCCATGCTCAGCCGAATCGCCGCCGCCACCGTACCCGCGTTCGGAAAACTGACCGTCACCTCCGAGGGCGAGACCGGTCCCGGCGCCGGCAGCATCCTGGTGGCCAACCACTCTTCGCTCGCCGATCCGGCCGTCGTGATCGCGGCGCTGCGGCGGTACGGGGTCGAGCCTGTCGTGATGGCCGCCGCAGGCCTGTGGCGGATACCGCTGCTGGGCGCGGCGCTGCGCCGCGAGGGGCACATCGCCGTCCATCGTGGCAGTGCCCGCGCCGGCGAATGCCTGGACGCCGCCGCCGCTGTACTCGCGGCCGGGCACTGCGTCCTGCTCTACGGCGAGGGTCGACTGCCGGGACACGCCGACTCGGGCGAAGCCGCGCCCGGGCCCTTCCGCAGCGGACCGGCCCGACTCGCTGCCGCGACCGGGGCGCCTCTCGTGCCGGTGGGCCAGGCGGGCGCGCGCAGACTGTGCTCCGGCGGGCCGGTCAAGCAGCTCGCCGGCGCCGTGACCGCGCCACTGAGGCGGCCGGGCCTGCACGTGCACATCGGCGCACCGGTGCACCTTTCCGGCCCGGTTCCGGAAGCGACGCTCCGTATCCGGGCCGCCGTCGCCGCCGCCTGGGAGACCGCCGTCCTCACCCAGAGCGGACGACGGCAGGCGGGTCACCCATAGGCCGTCAGACGCACTGCGAGACCGGCCGGAACGGTTCCAGGGCCCGAACGCGCTTGCAGTTCAGGGTGCCGTGACACCGGCGGCGGACGGTGTGCGGAGGTCCCCGCGCCGAGGTGGCGCGGGGACCGGCGGGTGCGGGACGGAGCCCGGTCAGAAGACCTCGCCGTCGGTCTTCAGTTCCAGCCGGACGTTGGTGTCCGCGGTGCCATTGTTGGTCGCACAGGCGGTGTAGTAGCCAGCGCCGGGAAAGGTGCCCCATACCGTGCGCAGGTCGGCGGCCCAGTTGGTCACCAGGCCCGGCGAGCCGGTGCCGGGGACCGTCACGCCGTTGTACTGGAGCTTGAACTTCGCGCCCTGGCCCGATGCCTTGCCATCGGCACGGACCTGGTAGGAGGCGTACTGCTGGATGCAGCGCTGCTCGCCCGGGTGCAGCGTGCCGCCGAAGAACTGACTGGCCGAGGCCGGGCCGGCGCTCGCGAGGAGCGCCGCGGCGCAGACCGCAGCGACCGATGCGGCAGCAGTGAGCCGCAGGCTGGTACGGCGCCGGACGGTACGGGCCGGAGCCGTCGAGGCGGAAGCGGCGGACGTCGCGGATGTTGCTGCTGCGGGCATGTTGCTGGACATGGAATCTCCTCTGGGTGACTGTTCGGCTGCACGTACGTGCTGAGCGGCCGGAAATGCGGTGCCGTACGGCCGGTCGGGGGCGGTGGGCGCGGCCGGTGCCGGCCCGTGGCTCCTCGGCCTCCCCGGCACTGCCCACGGTAGGAGCGACCGCTGTCCGTCCGACACGCCGGAAGATGACCGACTTCCGCTCGAATTCCGCTCGTTGCGCCCGCTGTCGGTCCGGCCGGTGGTATCACCGTTCCCGTGGGGGGACAGCAGGCACCGCTGAGGATGGCCGACCGCTTTGCCGCGGCCCGGGCCAAGGGCTTCGTAGGACGTCAGGCAGAGGTCGAGGCCTTCCGTCGTATCCTGGCGGACGGGCACGGCGCGGTGGTCCACGTGCACGGCTCGGCCGGGATCGGGAAGTCCACGCTGCTGCACCACTTCGCGTGGCTGGCCACTCGCGTAGGCCGGCCGGTGACCGTCATCGCACACGAACCGGCCGAATCGGCCTACGGCAAGGCAACCGGTGACGTGTCGGCGCCTGCGCACGTGGCCCCCGGCAGCCTCGTCGTGGTCGATGTTCCCGGCGCAGTGCCGGCCGCCGAAGGGCTTCTCGCCCACCTGCCCGACGACAGCGTGCTGGCCCTCGCCGACCGCGAGCCGCCGCCGCTCGCCTGGCGGACCGACCCCGCCTGGCTCGGCCTCCTCCATTCCATGCCGCTCGCCCCTCTGGATCCCGTGGACGCCGCAGAACTCCTGACCCGGCGCGGCGTACCGGAGGCAGAGCATCCGAGCGTCCTGGCGTTCACCCACGGCCATCCGCTGGCGCTCGCCCTCATGGCCGACGTGCGGGTCCACGGCTCCCGCGGGAACACCAGCCCGGCCTCACCACCCCGCGTGGTGAACACGCTGCTCGCAGCGCTGCTCGACGTGGTGCCCACGCCGCGGCACCGTGCGGCCCTGGAGGCCTACGCCCAAGCCCTTGTCACCACTGAGCCACTGCTCGCAGCGCTCGTGGGCGTGCCCGACGCGAGTGACCTGTTCGAGTGGCTGTGC
The DNA here is from genome assembly GCF_035984415.1 of Streptomyces sp. NBC_01296. NCBI lineage: Bacteria > Bacillati > Actinomycetota > Actinomycetes > Kitasatosporales > Streptomycetaceae > Streptomyces > Streptomyces sp. NBC_01296. The sequence goes on from NZ_CP130720.1 coordinate 368,288, forward strand.
ACACTGTCGATCACCGAGTACGGCAGCCGCGGGATCCACCCCCACGACCTCGCCCGATCCGTTCTCGACACCGAACTCGGCTGGCGCCATCCGGCCCGCAGGGCCGAGCTGCGCCGCCGCGCGAGTACGTACTACCAGCAGCTCTTCGCCGACGGCGACCGGGCGCGCCAGCGCGCCGTCCTGGCCGATTTCGCCTATCTGCACCGCGACAGCCCGCTGGTCGGGCCCCTCTTGGCGCCGGTCACCGCTGCCGCGGGTGCCGGTTCCACACACCTCGACGCCCTGTCGATCACGGCGACCGAGAAGAATGAACTCCCGGCGCTCCTCGCCATGGCCGGACGCCACGAGGGGCCGGAGTCCGCCCGGCTGCTGCGTGGCTGGTGGGCCCATCCGGCCGCCACTTGGGCCACCGTACAAGCAGAGGGCCCGCCGCCCTCCCCCGCGGGCTTCTACATCCTGCTCGCCCTCGGCGCCGAGGACCTTGACGACCCGGCCGTCACCGCGGACCCGGCCGCCGCGGCCGCCGTCGGCTGGCTCGCCGGCCACGGCGGATTGCGCGCGGGCGAGCATGCCCTGCTGGTACGCGCCTGGCTGGCCCGGGACACGTACCAGGACGTCTCCGCCGTCCAGACCCTCATCACCCTGCGGCTGACCCACCACTACCTCACCGCGGAGCAGCCGCCCGCGCTCACCCTCCTCCCCTTCGCCGACCCGGAGTTCTGGGCCGACGGCTGCGCCTACACGGACTTCGACCGTCTGCCGCAATCCGACTTCACCGTCGGCGGCCGCTCGTACGGAACGTACGTCCACGACTGGCGCCGTACACCCCCTCTGGCCTGGCTGAGCCTGCTCTGCGAACGGGAGTCGGCGGCCGACCCGCTGGCGGTGGCGGCGCCCGACGAACCCGGCGGGACGCTGCGTGTACTCGACGCCGAGACCTTCGCCGCCGGAGTTCGCGAGGCCCTGCGCGGGATGGGGCGGGTCGGCGGACTGCGCGGCTCGGTCTTGCTGCGCTCACGCGCGGTCGCGTCCAGGGCGGGGCAGGGCGCGGAGCCGGACGAGCTGGCCAGCGCCTTGTCCGCCCTGCTAAGGGAGACGGCCGCCGAGCTCCAGACGGCCCCACACGACCGGCGTTCCCACCGGGCGCTCCACCACACCTATCTCCAGCCGGCGGGCACCCAGCAGCGTGCGGCGGACCTGCTCGGCCTGCCGATGTCCACGTACCGCCGCCACCTTGCGGCGGGGGTGGACCGGCTTACGGAGGAACTGTGGCGGCGTGAACTCGACAGCTGACCGGCGGATGTCGTACCTGCCCGGGCAACGGACCGCGGAGCGCAGCGCGGGCGCGCGCTGCGCACGTCGCGCATCGGTTCAACCAGGTGCATACGCAAGTTGTCCCACACGAGCACGATCGAGCCGCCGAGCTGAATGTGGGCCCTGACCAGCAGGTCGCGCACGTCGCGCCAGCCGATGCCCTTCGGCTCGCCCTTGCGCCCCCGGTACTCCCGGACCGAGTAGAACATCCGGGACCGCTTCCCCGGCTTGTAGCAGGTCAGCCCGGCCATGGACACCCGTCCCGAACCCCGGCCACGGACCCGGACCACCGGCGTAGAGGCCTTGCGTCCCCAGCTCCTCCCGCGCGGCGGCGTCATCGACTGCCCGGCTTCGTCCTCGAAGACGATCCAGCCGTTGCACGCCGCCGCGGTGCCGCTTCAGCAGCAGCCAGGTGCCCCCCACCGTGAACCTCACGTGGAACAGCCGGCCGATCAGCGTCTTGATCCGCGCCAGTGTCCACCGCTGGTCGGCCCAGCCGTGGACCAGCGGCCCGCGTCCCAACTCCGTTCCAGCCTGGCGATCTGTTTCTCGTTGAGCCTCGGTCGCCCAGGCGATCCCTTCGACAGGACCCCCGCTTCGCCGCGCTCGCGCCACTGGCGGCGCCACCGCTCCACGGACTGCTCGCTGACCCGCAGCGCGGCAGCAATCTCCCTGTTCTTCTGCCTGTCTTCGAAGCGTTCCACGGCCTGAAGCCGGACGCGCTCCCGCGCGGCTCTCCCGGCGTCGGTCAACCCGCCGCCCTATGCGTATCTGACGGTCCACGGCTACCGAAGCGGACCGGCCACCGTCAGGCGAACGGCTCCGACATCACCCAATCAAGTTCAGTAGTGCTGCTCCGCGGAAGTTCGTGGACGGGTGTTGATCAGACTGTCTCCTTGAGCGGGGTGCCGTCGTATGTCCAGCGGAAAGGCTTGGCGGTCTCGTTGCGGGCGATGATGTAGCGGTCCATCTTGTCGATGAGGTCGTCGCGGCCGGCGAAGTCGCCGTGCCGTAGGGGCGGCGCGCCGGCAGGCGCAGGGAGCTGGTGGGTTCAGCAGCCCGTGGCGGTGGTGGTTTCGTTGGGGAGGGTGATGCAGACGCACTTGTGGGGCGAAGCCGCGGTTGTGTAGCGCGGGTTGGGGTTCCGGGTTCAGGGGAGCAGGTGGGAGGCCAGGTCGCGGACGGTTGCCATGTCGCTGAAGGGGAGCAGGTCCTCGCCGACGATCTGGTGCGGTTCGCTGCCCTTTCCGGCGATCAGGACGATGTCTTCGGGCTGAGCCGCGGACAGTGCGAGGGCGATGGCCCGGCGGCGGTCGGGGGAGCGTTCGTAGGGTGTGCCGGTGGCCTCGATGCCGGGGGCGATCTGGTCCAGGATCGCCTCGGGGTTTTCGGTGCGGGGGTTGTCCGAGGTCAGGACGCACAGGTCGGAGTGGGTGCCGGCGATGCGGCCCATGTCGGCTCGTTTGGTGGTGTCGCGGTCCCCGCCGCAGCCGAAGACGGTGATGACCCGGCCCCGGGCGAAGCCGCGGATGGCGGTGAGGACCTTGTCGAGGGAGTCGGGCGAGTGCGCGTAGTCCACGATCACCGAGGTGCCGGCGGGGGTCACGAAGCGCTCGAACCGGCCCGGTACGGGCGGCATCTGGGCGAGCGCGGCGACCAGTCCGTCCAGGTCGTGCCCCAGTACGCGGCAGGCCGCGACGGCCGCCAGTGCGTTGGAAACGGAGAAGCGGCCAGGGACCGGGATCGCCGCCGGGTACGCCCGGCCGGCGTGGTGCAGCGTGAACCGGGTGCCGGAGGCGTCCGCGATCAGGTCCGTGGCCCGGAAGTCCGCCTCCTCGTCGAGGCCGTAGGTCGTCACCGCGTCCGGCATCATCGCGCGGATGCCGGCTCCCACGGCGTCGTCCACGTTGACCACCGCGTGCCGGCACAGCCCCTGGAACAGCCGCAGTTTGGCGTCCGTGTAGTGGGTCATCGTGCCGTGGTCGTCCAGGTGGTCCTGCGTCAGGTTGGTGAAGACGCCTACGTCGACGAAAGTCCTGTCCATCCGGTACGTCTGAAGGGCCATCGAGGTGGCCTCCAGCACCACACTGCCGGTGCCCTGGTCCCGCATGCGGCCCAGGAGGTACTGCAGGTCGGGCGATTCCGGTGTGGTCAGCACCGAGGGCGGCATCGGGATCACCTCGTCGCCGATCCGGCTGCCCGCCGTACCGATCACGCCCACCGAGGCGCCCTCGGAGATCCTCAGCAGCGACTCGAACATGTAGGAGATGGAGGTCTTCCCGTTGGTCCCGGTGACGGCCACCAGGTCCATGTGCCGGCCCGGCTCGCCGAAGTAGCGGGAGGAGACGACCGCGGCCGCCTTGCGGGTGTCGGGCACCCGTACGACGCACACTGCGGGCAGCAGCTCCCGTCCGGGGGACGCGGCGGCGGCTCCCGCCGCGTCGACGAGCACCGCCACCGCCCCGCGCGCGAGCGCCGCACTGATGGAGGCGGGGCCGCCGCCGCGGTGGCCGGGTACGGCGATGAAGAGCGAGCCCGGCACCACCCGGTCGACGTCGAAGGTGGTGCCTGCGGTGATCCCCGTCGATTCGGTGTCGCCCTGGATGACGTAGTGCTCATGGCCGGTCAACAACCCGCTCAACTTCACGGTGGTCCCTTCGGAGATGGCTACGGCCTGGCGTGCGGCCCTCGCCTGGCGGCAGCGCCGACGGAGCGTCGGGACTGCGGTGGTGGGGTGGGAAGGGCGATGCGTCCCCCTCGAGGCGCCGGGGGCCGAACGGGGCGCGGTGATCAGCCCGGGCTGCCGGGGCGGGGCCCCGTCGCGAAAGGTGGTGCGGTGGGAGAGAGGCCCGGGCGCGCTGCGGAAGCGCTAGCCGTGACCGTGCAGGACGCCGCGGCCGACCGTGGGGGCCTGGCCGTCAGCGGCGGTCCGGGGGCTGACGCCCGTCCGGACCGCGGAGGCCGCACGCGCGGCAGGGGCGGCCTGCGGCAGGCACTCTCCCGTGACGCGTCGTGTGCGGTTCATAGGCCGAGTGTACGTGCGCTCGCGTGACCCGTACGCCGCATCGGCTCGTCGGCCGCGAAGGTCCACCGCTGCGCGCGGCGTCCGGCATCCACGAGCGCCTGCGGACGGGGGCCGTATTGAGGCAGGCGGCGCTGGCGGCCGGGATCCGGCCCGAGGCGGATGAAGCAGAGCGGGGGCGGCGCCGAGGTGCTCCTGAGTGCTCCCGGTGACCTGCCGCCGCTGCTCATGCTGGACCGCCTGTGCCGCCGGCGCAGAGAAGCCCGAGTGATCGCCGTCGTGAGCGGGCCGCGGTCGGCGGTCGTCTGGGTCCGTATCAGTGGCAGCACCCGTGCCCCGGACACCGGGTACACGATGACCGTCACCTGCGACGAGTCCGTCGGCCCAGTCGAGCTGTACGCGTCCGCGCTCTACGGATGGGTGTCGTGGTGGCATGAGACCGTCCTGGAGCTGAGGGGCGGGAGAGTGGACGGAGAGATGTCGCCGGTGCAGATGCGGGAGCTGCCGTCGCCGCCCGACACGCTGGACATCGTGGCGGCGTGGAGGCCCTACCGGGTCCGCGTCAGTGACATCCACTGCGAGACCCGACACCAGCTGCCGCCCGAGCCTGCCAAGCCCTACAGCCTTGAACCCGACCCGGAGTGAACTGCGCCGGGTGGCTTCCGAGGCTGCGAAAGCCCAGGCCCACCTCGCCTTCGTGTACGCCTTCACCAACCCCAAAACGGGCCGACGGCGAAATCGCCCCGCCGAGCAGCTCTTGGCCGGACTCCAATATGGAGGGCGCGCATCGGCCGGCACACCACGGCGAGCAGGATGTTCACCCGCCTGCTACGAGACGAACCGTGCCGTGCTGTTTCCCTGGTGAACTTGCCCGCCCGGCCGGGTGAGTTCGAGGTCAGGGCCCTTTCGTGCGGCGGGAGGGGCGACTGCAAGGCAGGGCGTGATCAAGAAACTGGTGCGTGGTCTGTCCGCGCCCGCTCTGACTGTCCTGCCGCTGTTCGGCGGAGTTTCATCTGCCTGGCGCCGTTGGCGTCGGCCCTGCCCTGACTCCGACGCCGGTCTCGGCCTCCGCCTTCCCTGCTCCGGGTGTGCCGGGTGTCCGTGCTCCGCTGTCGTTGCTCGAAGCGATTGATCAGCTTCCGGTCGTTGAGGAGCAGCGGGCCGGGTGCAAACGGGATCTGCACAAGCATTGGGCCAAGGGCCTGAACTCGGGCGACGGCTGTGACATCTGCAAGGAGGTGATCCTGGCGGAGGCGGTCGTGGCTCCGCTGGTGGAGACGGGCTGCAAGCTCACCGGCGGCTTCCGGCGCAGCGCGTACGACGACGTGGTCGTCACGGACGCGGCCCGCCTCGACGTGGATCATTTTCGTGCCGTTGGCAGAGGTGGACTCGGATGGCTACGGGTGGGATGCAGCCCGGCGTCAGGCGTACGCGAACGACCCGGCGTCTGCGGACACCCTGATCGCGTTCTCCGCCGCCTCGAACCGGTCCAAGGCGGACAAGGACTCGGCGGAGTGGCTGCTGTCGGACGGCTCGTACCACTGCACCTACGCGGCCCTGGGTGGGGACGAAGCTGCGCTGGGGCCTGTCCGTGGATGAGACCGAGCGCCAAGCCCTGCTGGGGCTGGCGGAGGACTGCCCCACCACCAACGTCGTCTACGACAACCGCAACGAGACCGCGGAACCCTTCCGCTGGACCCTGCAAGGGCACCCCGCTCAAGGAGACGACCTGACCAACGCCCCTCCACGAACCTTTGGGGCGCAGCACGGGTTCACCTGCCGTTTACCGCCCTGGCGGCGGCTTCGGGCCCTGGCGTTCCCAACCGGGAGAGCGGATTTCCAGACCGATGTCCGGATTGTGCACCTCCGCCCCGCAGGTGCGGCAGGTCCAGGCCGCGTCCAGCGGATGGTCGGGGTGGTCCGGCCGGTCCGCCGGGTGGTGCCGCAGTACCACCGGGGGCTCCGGGTCCGGGGACAGCCAGCGGTCGCCCCAGGCGAGCAGTGCCTGGGTCAGCGGGGCGAGGTCCCGTCCGGCGTCGGTGAGGTGGTACTCGTAGCGCGGCGGGCGCTCGCTGTAGGGGCGGCGCTCGACCACTCCCGCCGCCTCCAGCGCACGCAACCGGGCGGTGAGGCGGTCCCGCGGCGCGCCGGTGTTGCTGGCGATCCGGTCGAAGCGGTGGTTGCCGTAGAAGAGCTCACGCACGGCGAGCAGCGCCCACTTCTCGCCGAGGACCTGCAGCGCGGCGGCGATGGAGCAGGGGCGGCCCGGCAGCGGGGCGGCGGCGTGACGGTGGGTGGTGTGGCCGGCGGAGCTGTCGGCGATGGGCTGGGTCACTCCACCAGCCTGCCACAGAGGGTTGCGTATTCAAACTCACTTCGCTAGCTTTCCCGGCCATGGAGATAGTTGGAATATCAAACCCAGTGGCCGAGCCCGGCTACCGGGACCGGCCTCACCGCCGCGCCGCGTTCCTGGTGGTCGCCGCCGCGGTCTTCGTCGCGAACCTCGACCTGTTCATCGTCAACGTCGCCCTCCCGGCGATGCAGCAGCACTTCCACGGCAGCAGCCTGGCCACCCTCTCCTGGGTACTGAACGGCTACGCCATCGTCTTCGCCTCGCTGCTGGTCGCCGCCGGGCGGCTGGCGGACCGGGTCGGCCACCGCACGGTGTTCCTCGCCGGGCTGGCCGTCTTCACCGCCGCGTCCGCGCTCTGCGCGCTCGCCCCCACCGTCGGCTGGCTCGACGCCGCCCGGGTGGTCCAGGCGGCGGGCGCGGCCGCGCTGATGCCGACCTCGCTGGCGCTGCTGCTGGACGCCACTCCCCCGGCCGAGCGCCCTGGCGCCATCCGGGCCTGGGCCTCCATCGGCGGGATCGCCGCCGGGCTGGGACCGGTCCTCGGCGGACTGCTGGTCGAGGCCGACTGGCGCTGGGTGTTCATCGCCAACGTCCCGGTCGGCATCGCCGCCCTCGCCGTGGGCGCACGCGTACTTCCCAGGCTGCGCGGCCGGGAGAACGGGCCGCTGCCCGACCTGTTCGGGGCGGGACTGCTCACCCTCGCCATCGCCGCCCTCGCCGTTGCCCTGGTCAAGGGCGACGACTGGGGCTGGGGCTCGGCCAGGGTGCTCGGCGGCCTGCTCGCCGCCCTCCTGCTCGCCGGCGGATTCCTGCGCCGCTCCGCGCGCCACCCGGCCCCGATCATCGAACTGCCGCTGCTGCGCGTGCCCAGCTTCGCCGCGGCCAACACCGCCGCACTGCTGTTCACCGTCGCCTTCGCCGGGATGCTGCTGACCTCGGCCCTGTGGTGCCAGCAGATCTGGGGCTACTCGGCGCTGCGCACCGGACTCGCCATCGCCCCGGGGCCGCTGCTGGTGCCGCCGGTCGCATTGGGCAGCGCCGCGCTGGTGCGCAGGCTGGGACCCGGACGGCTTGCCGCCCTCGGCACCCTGCTGTTCGCCGGCGGCGTCGGCTGGTGGGCCGCCGCCATCGAGGTCCGCCCCGGCTACGCCACCGAACTGCTCCCCGGGATGCTGCTCACCGGCCTGGGCGTGGGGCTGGTGCTGCCCACGCTGATCGGGGCCGCGTCGGCGGCGCTGCCGCCCGCGCGCTTCGCCACCGGATCCGCGGTCACCACGATGGCGCGGCAGATCGGAGCCGTGGTGGGCGTCGCCCTGATGGTCAGTCTGATCGGCACCCCGCACGGGCCCCAGGCCGCACTGGAGGGCTTCCGGCGCGGCTGGACGGCGGTGATCGTGGCGGTGCTGCTGGCCGGCGCGGCCGCCCTGGTACTTGCCGCCGCCCAGCGCAGGGCGGCGGCAAGGTAGCACTCCCCCACTCCCCCGGGCCCGGTGTGCCCCAGTCGCCGCGCGCCATCGGGGATCCCGGAGGCCCCGTGGGCGCGGGTGCACACCGCCAGCACCTGGTTCACGCCGATCTCGTTCTACTCGAGGGCCAGCGCCGAGGCGCCCATGTAGAGCCGCCGGGCGCGGCCCGGCGAGACCAGCCGGACCGCCTCCGCCCAGCCCCTCCACGAACCTTTGCGGCGCAGCACCAGTTAGGGCAGGAGGTCGGCGACGGCGGTACGGATGGCACCGCGGCTGACGTCGTGGTCGCGGGCGAGGGCCGCGATGGACCGGCCTTCGAGGTACGTGGTGCGGACGGTATCGGTCTTCGCGGCAGAGATCGCGGGTCGGCGCCCGCCTTTGCTGCCTTTGGCCTCGGCGGCCCGCAGTCCGTCGTAGGTCAGCTCGCGCTGGAGGTCGCGCTGGAGTTCGCCGGCGGCGACGAGGGTCTGCACCGTGAACTTCACAATGGAGAGCAGCTCTCCGGTGCGCGGGTGGCGCGCGGTGAGGTCCATCGCGGAGAACGCGCCGTCGTGGATGCGCAGGGCGAGGACCTGGACCACCCCGACCACGTGCGCGGCGTCGAGCTGTGGCGGGAGATCGCCACCTGGGTGGTCGCGGACTTCACGGTCGCGTGAGCACTGCCGAGCGGCGACGCGCCGTACTCGGACGGACACGGAACGCGGCTGCGCCGCCGGCCGGGCCCCTGACGGGAACCCCGGCCGGCGGCGCAGTCGAACCCCGGTCTAGCCGATGATGTGGGTGAGAGCCGGGTCGGGCGCGGGCGCCGGGCCCGGCTTGTGCTCGCAATACACCTTGCCCTGGATGAACTTGCAGCCCGGCATGTTCTCCACGTCCCGGACCTGTCGTGCCTGCCCTTCTTACCCTTGCCCTTCTTGTCGTGGTGCTCGGTCTGGCCCGCATGACCACTCGTGGCATGGCCGGTGCGACCGGACGCGACGGCGGTCACACCAACGGTGTGCGTCGCGGGTGCCGCGAATGCACTGGTGGGCAGCAGCGCCACTGCTCCGATGAAGGCGGCAGAGACCGCGAACACGCACAACACTGCTTCCGGAACGTGCGGGTCAGGAGGATTCTCCTGGAGCGAGAGGGCGGCGGAGGGGGTGATTCCAGTAGGCCCGCCGCAGCCGCGGCACGTCACGTCCCCAGATCTCGTCACTTGACAGGCCGGCCACGGGCCGAGAATCGAACACGTGTTGCACACGGACCCTGTCACACGCCCGTGACAGTCGACGGACACCGTCATGACGTCAGAAGCGCAGGATTTTAAACAAGACAAACGGAACATTTCGCCAGATGTCCCACCTGCTTCCGAGGCCGTGAGCAGTGATGACCGTTCCGATCCGTCGGAGGAAATCTCATGAGCCTCACCCTCACCACCCCGATCGTCGAGACCCCCGCACTGACCCTGGCCCCGCGCGAGCAGGAGGCCCTGGAACACATCGCCGCAGGACGTACGTACCTGCAGACCGCCCGCCACATGGGACTCTCGAAGCACACCGTCGACGCCTACCTCCGCCGCATCCGCGCCAAGCTGGGCATCAACACCACCGCGGAACTGACCCGCCTGGCCATCGCCCTCGGCCTGTGACCGCCGGCTAGGACTTGTCCGGTCGATCATGTGACTACTCCACACCCGGGTCGTTGATGTGGACATGGGGCGGGGTGATCTAAGCAATGCCGAGTGGGAACGGCTACGGCCGTTCCTGCCGGTCAGCAACAGGCGCTGTGCCAGGTGGCGGGACCACCGGCAGGTGATCGACGGGATTCGCGGTTCGGCGGCCGGGACGCGGCTCAGTACGTCGGTGTTCCCCGGCGAGAAGACCAGGCCCAGGCCGAGGCCGCCCGTAGCCATGCCGGGGACGTCGGCCCCGTAGCCGATGCGCGGCAGTGTCAGCGCCCATATGAGGGTGCCGAGGGCGGCGATGGCCATGCGGTCAGCAGCAGGGGCCGTGGCCCGGTGGGTCGTACCAGCGTGTGCCGCAGCAACTCCAGCTTCACCAACGGGTCCTGCGATCGCAGTCGGCTGGCGACGAATATTCCCGTGACGAGCAGCTGCTGTACGTCATGACCCCCGGTGAACCCTGCCACCGCAAGGGCACCGAAAGTGACCGTGCCGACGGTGTCGATCAGCTTCGCACCGTCGGGGCGGCCACCGGAAACGGTCGGGGCGAGCGATCCGAGGAAGGCGGCCAGGGCGGCGATGCCAACGGCGGAGGTCCCGAGGTTCGAGGATGGCCTCTCGTCTGTCGAACGATGCGGAAAACCGTGACAGCACAACCGGATCCGGCTGTGGCAGGCCGGTCGCCGGACTCGTCCACTGCATGTCGGCCGTGCCGCCGATCGGATCGCCCTCGGGCAGCGGCCGGTCCTGGAACTCGGCGTCGGGTAGTGGTCGCGGATGAGCTGGACCGCGTCAGTTCCGTGATGGCGACCCGTAGGAGTGGGTCGGGTTCGCCGTGGAGCCGCTGTGCCTGGATGACGCACTGCAGGCCGGATGTGACAGCTAGACCGATCCCAGACCCGGGTCGATGGCGAGGCCCCGGGCGTCAACCCGGGGCCATTGTCTTGCCCACCGGCGACGGGCGGGGGGAATATCTGTACCCGCGGTCTGAGAATTTAACAGACCCCGCGAGGAGACTTTTTGCAACCGGCTGTGGGGCGGAAGTATTTAGCGCAAACAAGCCGCCGCAGCGTGCTACTGTCGATCTCGGTTGCAGTTTTGATACCCAAAATCTTCGAGCATCTCCAGCCGGTCTCCACACCGCCGAGAATGACTTTATATTTCCCGGTCATTTTCCGGGCGGGGCATCATCGCGGCGACACGGTGTCTGCATGGCGTGGATTCCGGTGTACTGTCTCGAGGAGATATGACATGGCTACTGGCACCGTGAAGTGGTTCAACGCGGCAAAGGGATTCGGCTTCATCGAGCAGGACGGTGGCGGCGACGACGTGTTCGCCCACTTCTCGAACATCTCGGCCGCAGGCTTCCGTGAGCTGCTCGAAGGCCAAAAGGTGACTTTCGACGTCGCGCAGGGCCAGAAGGGCCCGACGGCCGAGAACATCGTTCCCGTCTGACGCTGACGCGTACTTCGCAGCTGGGGCCCGCATCCCTCGGGGTGCGGGCCCCAGCTGCACGTATTTCCCCGCAGTGGTTCCCGCCTGCGGACGCATGCTTCACGGTTGCGGCCTCCTGGTCTCCACGAGGCCGCCCTCTTCGACCGGCTCCCCGGATTTCCCATCCACCCGACGCCGCCCCTTCAGCACCGGCACCCGTACGGATTTCCCGCGGGCCGGCCGCGCTTTCGTATTCCATTCGGCCCGTTCTCGTAATTCTCTGCGCCCCTCTTGTGCTGCGGGAGTTCCTTGATGCGTGCCGCGTCAAGGAAGGTGAGGTTCTGAATGAACCCCGCACGCAGGAACGAACGCTCCTCCCGAACCCGCACCCGCACCGCCGGACCCGCTTTCGGTTCGGCCGCCCCGAGGCGTTCCGGAACTCCGAGCCGTCCGGGCGGCCGCGGCCGCCGGCCCGCCGCGGTCCAGGGCGAGTTCGCCCCGCCCGAGACGATCACCCCCGCACTGCCCGCGGTCGACGCCTTCGCCGACCTGGACATGCCCGGGGAGCTGCTGGCCGCCCTCGGCGCGGAGGGCGTGACCGTGCCCTTCCCGATCCAGGGCGCCACCCTGCCCAACACCCTGGCCGGCCGTGACGTCCTCGGCCGCGGCCGTACCGGCTCCGGCAAGACCCTCGCCTTCGGCCTCGCCCTGCTGGCACGCACCGCCGGGCAGCGCGCCGAACCTCACCAGCCGCTCGCACTGGTCCTCGTACCGACCCGCGAGCTGGCCCAGCAGGTCACCGACGCCCTCACCCCGTACGCCCGCTCGGTCAAGCTGCGACTGGCCACGGTCGTCGGCGGGATGCCCATCGGGCGCCAGGCCGGCGCGCTGCGCGGAGGCGCGGAGGTCGTCGTGGCCACGCCGGGCCGGTTGAAAGACCTCATCGACCGCGGTGACTGCCGGCTGAACCAGGTCGCGATCACCGTCCTGGACGAGGCCGACCAGATGGCCGACATGGGCTTCATGCCGCAGGTCACAGCCCTCCTGGACCAAGTACGGCCCGAGGGCCAGCGGATGCTGTTCTCCGCGACCTTGGACCGCAACGTGGACCTGCTGGTGCGCCGCTACCTGACCGACCCGGTCGTGCACTCCGTCGACCCGTCCGCCGGCGCGGTGACGACGATGGAGCACCACGTGCTGCACGTCCACGGCGCCGACAAGCAGCGGATGACGACGCAGATCGCGGCGCGCGAAGGCCGGGTCATCATGTTCCTGGACACCAAGCACGCCGTCGACCGCCTGACCGAACACCTGCTCAGCAGCGGAGTACGAGCCGCCGCGCTGCACGGCGGGAAGTCCCAGCCCCAGCGCACCCGGACCCTCGCCCAGTTCAAGACAGGCCACGTCACCGTGCTGGTCGCGACCAACGTGGCGGCGCGCGGCATCCACGTCGACAACCTCGACCTCGTCGTGAACATCGACCCGCCGACCGACCACAAGGACTACCTCCACCGCGGCGGCCGTACCGCCCGCGCCGGCGAGTCCGGCAGCGTCGTCACCCTGGTCACCGCGAACCAGCGCCGCGACATGACCCGTCTGATGGCCACCGCCGGGATCACCCCGCAGACCACCCAGGTCCGCCCGGGCGAAGCGGCACTACACCGCATCACCGGCGCCCAGGACCCTTCCGGGATTCCGGTCACCATCACCGCACCGGTGACCGAGCGGCCCCGGCGCAGCAGCGCCTCCCGCGGCCGACGAAAGCCCCTCCCGGCTGCCCGGCGCATGAACGGGCGGCAGTCCTCCTTCGACGCGGCGGCCTGAGAACCACTTGATCAGGAAACTGACCCACCTCTGCAGGAGGCACGTTGTGCCGTTGATCCAGATGCAGGACCGCTCGGCACATGGCAACCCCGTGCACCGGATGGTGGTCGACGCCATGGAGTCGGACGTTCCGCAAGTCCGTGACGACATGACCGTCGAAGTGACCTTGTCGGTCATGGCCGGCGCCCGCACGGGTCATCTGCTCGTCTGCGACGAGGACGACCTGCGCACCGGGCTGGTCACCCGGGACCGGCTCGCCGCCGTCCAGGAGGGCGACACGTACACGGACCGGCTCCGGCTCCGGCTCCGGCTCCGGCTGCGCGATGTCCTCGGCGAACGCGAGCCGTTCACCTCACCCCTGGCCACGACGGCCGAGGCCGAGCACGTGATGCGCCATCGCCGGCCGGAGGCGGCCCTGCCCATTGTCGACGAACGAGGCCGCCCCCTCGCCCTCGCGCTCTGAATCGCCTCACGACCGCAGTTCCGACGTGACCGTCCCCATTCCTCCTGTGAGGCATCATGCGCTGTGTCATCGCCCGTTTCCCGTTCGACCTGACCAAGAGCGGTGTCCTGGAATCGATGAAGGGCGTCAAGCCCGAGCAGGTCACCGGCGAGTCCGTGACCATCGGCCGCCGCATCTACCCCGCCAAGCAGGTCGGCCAGATCGTCACCCGCCAGGACCGACGCGACTTCAGCGTCGGCGAAGTTCTCCGGGCCATGACGCAGCTCGGCTTCACCTGCCGCGTCCGGCCCAGGGCCACTGCGCCGACGCGCCCCCTCACCCCGCTCCAGCAGGTGTCCGCGATGCTCGGCGTACCGGTGGCCGTCTGACCGCCTGAGCGATGGGCGCGGCACTGGCTGCCACCCGAGCAGCGAGGAGGGCCCGACCGGCACGTACCGGTCGGGCCCTCCTGCGTCCCGATGGATCCTTCTACACGTCGCTGGATCAGTGGTCGGAGTAGCTGAAGTCGCCCATCGTCCAGGCGCTTACATCGGCGATCGAGACGCGATACATCCCGCCCGTCTCCGGGATCCCCACCGGTCCCTGAAGGATGCGGGCCATGTGAAAGTGCAGATGTGTGGGCGGACCCTCCCGGCGCGTTGTGGTGGTGAAGATGGCGGCGAACTCTCCCAGGCGGGCGGAGTCCGTCAGGACCTCTGACACCCGCTGCCTCCACACGGCTTCGGGAGCCAGCCGGCCGGTGATGACAGCACCGCCGGTGACCACGGTCAGGGACATCTGATTGCTCTGCCCGGACTCCACCAGGGCGGCGACGTCAGCGAGCAGCTCGTCAGGCTTCGACATGAGAGCCGATTCTATTCACCGGCCGTCCCACCCCCGCCAGCGGTCGCGCCCTGGCGAGTTAGGGCACTCCACGCCTCGCCGCGAGAGGCGCGCCGGGTGACCGCAGTCGCTCGGGCGAGGCGATGGACCGAGCCGGAAGTGGTAGTCGAAGCACTGTGCATCGGCGCCACACCGAACCCCCTCGTTCGGCTGCCGCCACGCCCATGGGCCTGACCAGCAGCGATGGCCGCCCTGCATACCTGGGACCACCACGGGCAGCTAGCTCAGCCCGAGGTACACGAAAATCTATTCTGGCCGGAGTAGACATTGGGCGGTGGCGTGGGTATGGTTTCTCTCGTAGCCAAGAGACCGAAGGGCCTGGCAGAGACGAACTGCCGGGCAGCAGGACCAGTAGTTGCAGTTTGCAGTGCGGTGCGGTGGTGGAGTTTCGAAGCCAGAGCGGTTGCAGGACGGCGACGGGACTGACGGCCGGACCGGGTGGCCCGCAGTCATCAGGGGCCGCCGACAGCAGTTGACGCAGTGGCAGTACCCAGCAGTGAAGTGCAGTGAAGTGAGCGGTACCTCGGTGAAGGCGTCGGCTGCGGGCGCCCGTACCGGGAAGTTCGGCAGTGGGGTTCCAAGCCAGAGCAGATGCAGGATGGCAACGGGGCTGGCTGCCGAAGAGTGGCGCTGTGACAGGCCACCAGCAGTGCGCGGTAGAGCAGTAACAGCAGTACGCAGTGCCCCGCTTCACCAGCAGTTGATCAATGAGGAAGAACGGAGGAGCCAGGCGCCATCAGGATCGCCCGGGCCGAAGGCTGAGCCCGGGTACCGCAGGACATCGATAGTGAGGTGGTCTCCGGTCAAGCAACCGCGATCCCCGCACTCACGGCAGCAAGTCGGCCGGGGCGGCGGAAACAGGAGGTCGGCGCAGTATCAGGGCCGACAGATGGTGTAGTAGTTCCTTCGGGGCCCTGGTGCCGTACGGCACCAGGGCCCCTCCATGCGTTCCATGAGAGAGGTGCAATGACCGCAGACGACTCGTTCGGCCGTCTTGACGACGACGACTACCCCGCCTACACCATGGGCCGGGCCGCCGCCATGCTCGGCACCACCCAGGGCTTCCTACGCGCCATCGGCGAAGCCCGCCTGATCACCCCGCTGCGATCCGAGGGCGGACACCGCCGCTACTCCCGCTACCAACTGCGCATCGCGGCACGCGCCCGGGAACTCGTCGACCAGGGCACCCCCATCGATGCCGCCTGCCGCATCATCATCCTCGAGGACCAGCTCGAAGAAGCCCAGCGCATCAACGCCGAATACCGCCGCGCCGCCGAGTCGTCCCCGCCGACCTCGAACTGAGCGAACTCGCCCATCGTCGGACACGACCCGCAGTCCTTACGAAGGCCCTCATGCCCGGATGCCAGGATGCCTGGATATCGGTCGGAGATACCGTGCCCGTGTCGGCGCCGCGCAGGGCAGGCAAGTGCTGGGCGCCGGCCCTGCTGGAACACCTGACGCCGTCGAGGAACGTGAGCCTGTCGAGTCGCACGGGTTCACGGCCGTGTTGTCCATGCCGATACGGAGACCGCGCCTCGAAGCCCGGCTCGGGCCTGGCCGGCGTCGATGACGAGGCCGTGATCGTTGAGCGCACTCAGGACCTACCGTCACACCGGCACTGTGCCCCTTCCCCGTAGCGTGGTCCTCCTCGCCCGGTGCAGCCCGGTGCCCGAAGGCGCGTTCCCGTTCGTAGAGGGCGCTCGGGGTGAGTGTTCCCGCGGCACGGCGGAGTCCACGGGTCGTGCCGTCGCGCCTTTCCTGCCTCGGCCATGGCTGCTCGGCGTCGCGGGCGGCGAAGCCGCCAGGGACGGCCGCTCCTACGAGGGACCGTCCCCGTAGTGCAAGGGGCCCGTGTTCAGGCGGCCGTGGACCGGGTGAGGAGTTGCGCCTGGCCGAACAGGAGGGCCCAGCCCTCGGGGAACTGGTCGAGGATTCGGGCGAGCAGGGAGGGGCCGGCGAGTCGGGCAACGACAGCGAGCACGGCACCCGTTTCCCAGCGGGTCGTCGCCGGGGTGGCTCCGCGCCGTGAGGCGAGGTCCTTGACGAAGGCCCACCCGGTGAGGGGCTCGGCGGCCGGGACCTGCGAGACCAGGTGACGGGCGGCCTCCAGCGGAAGGCGGGCGGCCAGCTCGACGCGCTCGTTGCCGGTGACATGACGGCCAAAGGCTCCCAGGACGTTGTGCACGGCCTCCTCGGCGCGCTCGCGGGTGGGGTAGGCGCCTTCGTAGCGGACAGTCTCCAGCACCTGGTCGTAGGTCATGCCCGGGGCCGGGTGAAGGGTTTCGGGCTGGTGGAGCATGGCTCGGGCACCTTTCTCGTCGGTGGGGCGGAGCGTCGGGCGTGAGGGGATGGCATCGTCAGGCGGGGTGGGCGCGGCCGAACAGCAGGGCGCAGCCGGGTGGGAGCTGGCTCAGGAGGCGGTGGGGAGGCTTTCGTCGGCCGCGTCGGCGACGATGCCGAGGACGGCGCTGACGTCCCAGGCCGCCGTGGGCTGCGAGGCTCCCCGATCCAGGCCTCGGTGGCTCGCACGAACCGGTCTGCGGAGAGGGACTCGGCGGCCTGGAAGGAGTTGAGGAAGTGAGGGCGTGGGCCTCGGGAAGACGGGCCGCGCGTGGGGCCCGGCCCGTACCGACGAGGTGGGCGGCAAGGGGGGCCAGCACGACGCGGGCCACGCCGTTGGCCTCCGCCGGGGTGTTGTATGCGCCCCGCTCGGAGCATGGTCGCGGAATGCTTCATGGCGCAAGGTCATGACCCGCTCCTGCGGTGACGGGCAGGGCGGAGGACGGGCTACCGGGGGGGGGAAGGGCGCTTCCGTCCTCCGCGCTCGGGCCGGCCGATGCCCAGATCAGCCGGAGATCTGCTTCCGGTCGCCCGCGGTGCCGACGGCGACCTTGCGTCGCTTCGCCCGTTCCGCGATCGGGATGCGCAGGGTCAGCACACCCGCGTCGTAGTCGGCAGTGATGTTCTCGGAGTCGAGGGTGTCGGCCAGCATGATCTGGCGCGAGAAGACCCCCAAGGGCCGCTCGGAAAGCTCCATCTGCACGTTCTCGCTGTTGGTCGTGGGGCGTCGCTCCGCCTTGACGGTCAGCTGGTTGCGCTCGACGTCGATGTCGATCGCGTCCGCGCTCACCCCGGGCACATCGAAGGCGATCACATACGTGTCGCCGTCCCGGTAGGCATCCATCGGCATGACGGACGGCTTAGACCAGGTCCCGTTCGTACCCGTCAGCTGCTGGGTGATCCGGTCGAGCTCGCGGAACGGGTCAGTGCGCATCAACATCGCGAAACACCTCCAGTTGGTTGCGGCAGGAACTGCCAATGCGCTTCAACGTGCCTCCGTTGTAACATGTCATCCAATGGATGACAACCAACACGTCAGCGATGCGATGACACAGCTGACAATGAGGAACCTGCCATGACCCCAGCCCGGCCGTCCGATCCGGCCCCGCAGCCCGGAGCGGCATCGTTCGTCGCCGCCTCAGCCGCCCTGCGCACCATCGACCAAGCGCTGCGCGACGCACAGCGCGACCGGCCCGCAGACCCGACTCCCCCGCCGCACGACGGACCCCACCCGGCGCTCGCCACACTGCTCCTGCGGCGCCAGGTGCGCGAACAGCTCGCGGACTGGGAGTCCGGACTGATCGAAACCGCCCGGGAGGCCGGCGCCAGCTGGGCCGACCTCGCCGAACCCCTCGGCGTCGCCAGCCGACAGGCCGCCGAACGCCACTACCTGCGCCTGCGCCCCGGAGCCGCGGGCGCCACCGGGGAACAGCGCGTCCAAGCCGTCCGAGACCGACGCGCCGCCGACCGCACCGTCACCGCCTGGGCCCGCAACAACGCCGCCCTGCGCAGCCTCGCCGGACAGATCACCGCACTCACCGACCTCCCCGCCATCGCCGACCGGCAGCTCGGCGAACTGAACGAGGCCCTGGCCCACCACGACGCCGCCCACCACGACGCCGCCCACCTCGTCCGCCCCCTCACCGACACCCGCCGGCACCTGCAACCGGAGCACCCCGACCTCGCCGACCGCATCGAAGAGATGACCCGCCATGCCGACCAGCTCCGCGAGGACAGCAACCAACAGCGCAACCAGCCTTGAGAGGGCTCGCCGAGCTCTCAGATTCACGATCTCGAACCGGGAAGGAAACCGACGATGCGCGTGACACCAGGCGAGCGCCGCGCAAGCCCAGGGACGGTGGTGTTCCGCGCGGACGACGTCACGCTTATCACCACTCGGGCTGATGACCGCCTCACCGTCGCCGTCCTCGGTGAGATCGACATCGCCACGGCGCCGCTGCTCTCCCAAGCCCTGCACGCTGCTCTCGCCGACGGCGTGTCCCGCGTCGAGGCGGACTTCCGCGGCGTGACCTTCTGCGACGTCTCCGGTCTCAACGCCTTGCTCCGCGCCCGACGGGCAGCCCGCGCCCGAGGCCATTCCCTCCACGTCACCGAAGTGACCTCGCCGCAGGTCCGCAAACTGTTCGAGATGACCGGGACGACCGAGATGATCTCCCCTCCCGCCGCTCCAACTCTGCGCCACAGCGCGACCCCCACCCCGAGTTCCGGCGCCTCCGACGCGCTGGGCGGGGGTACGCTCGACCGCCTCACCGGCGCGAGCGGTCCGGGGCGTCCTCACCTCACTCCAGCACCGGCCCGCAGACCAGGGCACCCTCGAACGCGTCGCGGATGAGCAGCCGTTTCCGCCGAGTCTCCCCGCCGTCGCGTGGGGGTTCGGCGTCCACATGAAAGGTTGCCTGCGCGCCGCTGTCGAGGTGATTCTCGAACGCAATTCGGACGTCGAGAAGTCCGACCTGGCCGACGGCGATGGTGAGGCCGAGTCCGGGACCCCTGCCCTCCGCACGCGTACGGAAGCGTTGCGGACCATGGGTGAGGAGTCGGTCAGGGAACCAGGCGCCCCGCTCGGTCACCATCGTGGGTCCGATGGACACCATGGGCCGCGTCCTACAGATCTACGCCGGAGCAACATCTGACTGTCGACCGTATGGGGGAGTTCGGCGGGGGCGTGGGGCGTGCTCCGCCGTGAGAGGGGCCAGTCTGGACCGTCGAGGGGATATTCCATTCCCAATCCGATGAAAAGGGAGTTGGTCGTGGCCCATGCAACCGACCCGCCCGCCCCGGAGCCGGCGCACGGCGGTGAGCCGGGACCGGCGCCGCGCACGCCCGACGACGCGGCGGTCCGCTCGCACGTGACCTTGTGCGTCAACGGTGTTCATCACGACCTCGACCTCGACCACCGCGTCACTCTCCTCGACGCCCTGCGCGAGCACCTGGACCTGACGGGCGCCAAGAAGGGCTGCGACCACGGACAGTGCGGCGCCTGCACCGTCCTGGTGGACGGCCGACGTGCCAACGGCTGCCTGCTCCTCGCCGTCGCCGTCGACGGCTGCGAGATCACCACGGTGGAAGGCCTCGCCGACCCGGGAGGCGCCCTGCACCCGCTCCAGCGCGCCTTCATCGACCATGACGCCTTCCAGTGCGGCTACTGCACCCCCGGCCAGCTCTGCTCCGCCGTCGGCGCGCTCCGCGAAGCCGCCGCCGGCCACCCCTCGCACGCCACCGCCGACACTCCCCCGGCCGGCTCCGGACCCGCCGTGCTGAGCGCCGAGGAGATCAGGGAACGGCTCAGCGGAAACCTGTGCCGCTGCGGCGCCTACCCCGCGATCGTCGGGGCCGTCGCCGACGCGAGCGCGGATGCCGCCGCCACCAGGACCGGTGCGGACGTGATCGCATGAAGCCCTTCGCTTACGTACGCGCCACCAGCCTCCGCGAGGCGGCGGAGGCCTACGCCGCCCACCCCGGCGCCCGCTACCTCGGCGGTGGCACCAACCTCGTGGACCTCATGAAACTGGGCGTCGAGACCCCCGGCACCCTCGTCGACATCTCCCGGCTGCCCCTGGAGGAGATCGGCGAACTCCCCGGCGGAGGACTTCGCGTCGGCGCGATGGTCCGCAACAGCGACCTGGCCGCCGACCCGCGGGTGCGCACCCGCTATCCGCTCCTCAGCCAGGCGCTGCTGGCCGGCGCATCCGGTCAGCTCCGCAACGTCGCCACGACCGGCGGCAACCTGCTCCAGCGCACTCGCTGCACCTACTTCCAGGACCCCTCCAAGCCCTGCAACAAACGCGAACCCGGCAGCGGCTGCGGGGCCCGTGCGGGGATCCACCGCGACCACGCGGTACTCGGCCATTCCGAGCACTGCATCGCCACCCACCCCTCCGACATGGCCGTCGCCCTCGCGGCACTGGACGCCGAAGTCGAGCTGTACGGGGGGACGGGCGGCACTCGAACCGTCGCGGCCACCGAGTTCCACCGGCTGCCCGAGGACCACCCCGAGCAGGACACCCTCATCCGTCCTGGGGAGATCATCACGGCGGTACTCCTGCCCGCCCCGGCGCCGGGCGCCGTCTCGCTCTACCGCAAGGCCCGCGAACGGGCCTCGTACGCCTTCGCCCTCGCTTCGGTCGCCGTCGTCCTCGACCTCGACCCCGACGACGGCCGCGTGCGCCGGATCGCCCTCGCCTTCGGCGGCCTCGCCCACCGGCCCTGGCGGGCGACCACGGCCGAGGCCCGGCTGACCGGCGCCACCCCGGACGCCGGGGCCGTCCGCGCGGCCGTCGACGCGGAACTCGCCCGGGCCCTGCCCCTCCGCGACAACGCGTACAAGATCCCGCTCGCCCGCAACCTCACCTGCGACGCCATTGCCGCGCTGGTCGGCCAGCATCCCGGCGCTCCCGCCACGCAGTAGCCCGGCACCACCGACCAGGAACAGGACCACGATGAGCCCGACCTCCGCCGTCCTCGACACCACCGCACCCGCGGACTCCGTGCTCGGCGCCGCCACCCCGCGGCTCGAAGGCCGGGAGAAGGTGACCGGCGCCGCCCGCTATGCCGCCGAGCACCACCTCCCCCGGCGGGCCTACGCCTGGCCGGTGCCCGCGACCGTCGCCCGCGGCCGGGTCACCGCCGTCGACACCGCCGCCGCCCTGGCCCTGTCCGGCGTACTGGGCGTCCTCACCCCCTACGACGCCCCCCGCCTGGGCCCCTCCGACGACCCCACCCTCCAATTGCTCCAGGACCTGCGGGTGCCGCACCGCGGCTGGTATGTGGCCCTGGCCATCGCCGACACCCTGGAGCAGGCCCGGGCCGCCGCCGACGCCGTGCACGTGAGCTACGAAGCAGAGCCGCACGACGTCACCCTTCACGAAGGGCACCCCGGCCTGTACACACCCGAAAAGGTCAACGGCGGCTATCCGGCACACCGCGAACAGGGCGACCCCGAGGCGGCGTTCGCCACCTCGCCCGTACACGTCGATGCCGTCTACTCGGTGCCGCCACTGCACAACCACCCCATGGAGCCGCACGCCGCCACCGCCGACTGGGACGCCGGGCGCGGCCACCTCACCGTCTACGACTCCTGCCAGGGCACCACGGTGGTCCAGGCCGTACTGGCGGGGCTGTTCGACCTGCCGCAGGACCGGATCACGGTCCTGTCGGAGCACGTGGGCGGCGGGTTCGGCTCCAAGGGCACGCCGCGCCCCCACGTCGTCCTCGCCGTCATGGCCACCCGGCACTGCGGACGGCCCGTCACGCTGGCGCTGCCCCGCCAGCACCTGGCCGCCACCGTCGGCCACCGCGCGCCCACCCTGCACCACGTCCGCCTGGGCGCCCGGTCCGACGGCACCCTCACCTCCCTCATCCACGAGGTCACCACCTACACCTCGCAGGTACGCGAGTTCGTCGAGCAGGCCGCCGTACCCGCCCGTGTCATGTACGCCGCGCAGAACAGCCGCACCACCCACCGCGTCACCGCGCTCGACGTGCCCACGCCCTCCTGGATGAGGGCTCCGGGCGAGACCCCCGGCATGTACGCCCTGGAGTCGGCCATGGACGAACTGGCAGACGCCCTCGGCATGGACCCGGTCGAGCTGCGCGTGCGCAACGACCCGGCCACCGAGCCCGACAGCGGCCGCCCCTTCAGCAGCCGCCACCTCGTGGAATGCCTGCGCGACGGCGCCCGCCGGTTCGGCTGGCCCGGCCGCCGCCCGCCCCGCCGCGAAGGGGCGTTCCTCATCGGGACCGGTGTGGCGGCCGCCACCTACCCCGTGTACATCGCCCCTTCGGGGGCCCGCGCCCACGCCCGCCCCGACGGGAGCTACCTCATCGAGGTCAACGCCACCGACATCGGCACCGGCGCCCGTACCGTCCTCTCCCAGATCGCCGCCGACGCCCTGCACGTACCGATCGACTCGGTCTCACTGGCCATCGCCAACAGCGCGCTGCCCGCCGGCCCCGTCGCCGGCGGTTCCACGGGCACGGCGTCCTGGGGCTGGGCGGTGCACGACGCGTGCACCGCCCTGACCGACCGGCTGGCCCGGCACGAGGGACCGCTGCCCGCCACGGGCCTCTCCGCGTCCGCCGACACCACCCAGTCGGCGAAGCAGAAGTCCCCGTACGCGCGCCACGCGTTCGGGGCACACTTCGCCGAGGTCCAGGCGGACACCGTCACGGGCGAGGTACGTGTCCGCCGACTCCTCGGCGTCTTCGCCGCCGGCCACATCCTCAACCCGCGTACCGCGCGCTCCCAGCTCATCGGGGGCATGGTGATGGGGCTGGGCATGGCGCTGACCGAACACAGCGACCTCGACCCCGCGTTCGGCGACTTCGCGGAGCGCGACCTGGCCACCTACCACGTACCGGCGAACGCCGACGTTCCCGCCGTAGAGGCACACTGGATCGACGAGCACGACAAGCACCTCAACCCGATGGGCAGCAAGGGCATCGGTGAGATCGGCATCGTCGGGGCCGCTGCGGCGATCGGCAACGCGGTGAGCCACGCCACCGGCAGGCGACTTCGGGAGCTGCCCCTGACCCCGGACCGGGTCCTGGCCGCCATCGAGGGCGAGCCCGCATGACATTTCCATCGGTGCCCTGGCCCGCCTCCCGCCGTGCCTACCGGTTCCGGTGACCTGGATGCAGAACGGTCGATCACACCGTGGTCATCGCTGCTCCCACTGCTCCTTGGTGATCTCGTACCGCACGCCCCGTACTCGGAGCCCTCGGCCTTCTCCATGTCAGAGGGAGTGGGGAGGGTGTCCGCGAGCGTCATGGCGAGCTTCTCCATGATGTTGCGCGAACCGTGGTTCACGGACATCGTCGCAGCCCAGACCATGCGCGCACCGAGCTCCGTGAACGCCTTGGCCAGCAAGGCGCGCGAGCCCCCGGTGGCATAACCCTTGCCCCACGCCGTCTGCCGTAGCCGGTAGCCGAGCTCGGCTACGTCCCGCGGGCCCTCCGGCTCGGGACGCAGGTGGAACACGGCCACTCCGTGCCCGGGCCCGACCCCGTAGCGGCATGGCCCACAAGGTCTGCCCGGCAGCCACAGGTCGGAAGGACACCGGCGAATGGCGGGGCCGGATCCACTGGCCAGGAGCCCCCTCCCCCGGTGCAGACCGAACCCTCGATCGGCAGGTATCAGCACGAAAGGCGGGATACGGCATGACCAGCGGGGTAGCCGGACCTTACGGACACAACGACCGACACCACGCCACTGCGCGCTGTCGCGCTGGTCTGCACGCTTTCGCCGTCGCCGAAGCGCTCCAGCTCCCAATTCTGGCGGAGCAGACGACGGCGGCCCTGTCCGAGCACGATGACCGGAAAGGTGATCCGGATCGCCGACCACGACGTCAAACCGGGCGTCGAGGTCGACATGGGTGAGGGCGCGAGGGGTCTCCCCCAGCCGCGCAGGCCCGGAAGAGCTCCACTGCTTCCTCGTCCGGCATCGGGGCCAGTGGGTGCACCGCTTCGACCACGAGCGCGAGGGCTCGCGGCGCGAGCATCAGGCGGGTCCGGGCGCTCTTGCGCAGCGGCGCCGACGCCTGCACGGCCCGCAGCTCCGGTACGAGATCCCCTGTGCGCCCGAGTTCCCGGCCGGTGGTGGCCACGCTCTCACGCACCCCCCGGTCGAAGACACGGCCCGGGAGATCCTCCGGGGCGCGGCCGCGCCAAAGCGACAAGTGCCGGAGGGTGCGCTCCGCCTGCTCGTACGACCGTGTGGAACCGGCAATGTTCGCCATGCGCTACGGCACCTCCGGAACGGAGGCGAAGCTCCGGTTCCCGGTCTACGACGTGACCAACCGCGAGGAGTTCGCTGCGGCCCGGATCCTCGCGCAAGGGCCGCTGGCGGCCTGATGGCGGGCGCGGCCCCGCCCGGAAAGGGGTTGCTCGGGACGATGGCGCTGGTGGCGCGACTACCGGTTCGAGCTGATCGATGCGGCCCCGGTCGCTGCAATCGAGATCGACAGCCCCTCGGTCA
This sequence comes from Streptomyces sp. NBC_01296, assembly GCF_035984415.1. Classification (NCBI taxonomy): domain Bacteria; kingdom Bacillati; phylum Actinomycetota; class Actinomycetes; order Kitasatosporales; family Streptomycetaceae; genus Streptomyces; species Streptomyces sp. NBC_01296. The sequence continues at coordinate 393,045 of NZ_CP130720.1, forward strand.
GCCATTTGTGCGCCGCCGTCATGTTCAGCACGCGTCCGCCGGTGGCGGTGCCGACCAGGGCCCAATAGCGTTCCAGGCGGGGGTCGAAGCCGGACGACCTCGACACCAACGCGTGCAGATACGCACGGAAGGCGGGGGTGTCCGACTCCCGCCGAGCTCGAGCGTGGGCGGATACGAAGGCGTTCACCGTGTCCCCCGGGCCGGGCGGCAGACCCCGGGCCAACGCGGCGGCCGTCAGGGCGGCCGCATCCTCGATTTCCCCGTAGAAGGCCGGACCATCCCTCATCTCTTCGTCATGGTCCTGGGTCCAGCGGGTGAAGCTGGGTGTGGCGACGAGCAGATGAAGCTCGGCATAGGCCAGGGCCGAAGCAGGATCGGGGTCCTGTGGGGGACTTGGGGACAACATGGCGATCATGATGTCGAGCCGGCGCTTGGGCATGGCCGCGGACAGTTCGCGATACCAGTGGTCGGTGAGGCTGCGATGCGCCTCAGGGAGCCGCTGCACGCGAGAAAGGATCTCCAGGCGCCGGAGCCGTTCCTCACTCGTGCAGTCGTCGAGGGACATGAGTGTGGCCTGGCGCCACCGCAGTTCGGTCAGCCGCTCCTGGACCGATTCGAGCTCGCTCGAAACCAGTTCGCCGAGGGAGCACTCCCCGGTGACCACCTGCGTGATGGTCGCGATCGGAGTGTCCAGCGCCCGCAGGCGTCTGATGAGGCGGATGCGCTCCCACGCATCGGGGCCGTAGCGCCGATGGCCGCCGGTGCTACGGCTTGCAACCGGCAGGAGACCGCTGTCGGAGTAGTAGCGGAGGGTCTTCACCGGGACGCCCGTTCCGGCGGCGAGTTCACCGATGCTCCATGTGTCGTGCGTCATAGTCCCTTGAATCTCCTGCGCGGGGGAGGTCCTAGCGTACTGATCACCGAACCGACCGCATCGAGTCGGCCGCCTCCGACCAGGAACGGTGGATACGCATGTCCCCGAACACGACAGCACCCAGCCCGCGCCGACGTCACCGGCTCCGCGCGGTGCTCTTCCCCTTGCTGTGCGCGCTGGCCCTGCTCACGGGCACCGCCGTACCGGCGACCGCCGCCCCACCAGGTTCTCCCCCCTCCGCGGGGCGGACCGGTACGGTCGTACGGACCGACCACGGCGCGGTACGCGGCGTGTCACACGGCTCGTACGCCACCTTCCTCGGCATTCCCTACGCGGCACCGCCGACCGGACCGCTGCGCTGGCAGGCCCCGGTGCCCCCTGCCGCATGGCAGGGCGTCCGGGACGCGACGACGGCGGCTCAGCGCTGTGTGCAGATGCCGGCACCAGGAGCAGGCGCGGTCCTCGGGTCGGAGGACTGCCTCTACCTCAACGTCACCATGCCGACCGCGAAGCCGACCCGGCAGAAGCGGCCCGTGATGGTGTGGATGCACGGCGGTGCGTTCCTGGGCGGTTCCGGCAGCGACTACGACGCCGAACAACTGGTGGTCCGGGGCGACACGGTCGTCGTCACGGTCAACTACCGCTTGGGGATCTTCGGTTACTTCGGCCACCCCGATTTGGGCTCCGCCCCACCGTTCGGCCTGGCGGACCAGCAGGCCGCCCTGCGCTGGGTTCGCGCCAACGCCGAGCGCTTCGGCGGAGATCCGGCCAATGTCACGCTGTTCGGCGAATCCGCGGGCGCCCTCAGCATCTGTGCACACCTCACCTCGCCGACGGCCGCAGGCCTCTTCCGCCGGGCCGTCCTCCAGAGTGGTTCCTGCTTCATGTCCTTCCCGCGCGGCGCTCTCGCACCCGGAACCCCGGCGTACGAGCCGTTCGCCTCCCAGGGCGATGTGCAGGCGGCCGGAACGGACGCCGCCCGGCAGCTGGGCTGCACCACAGGGGGCGGAGACGAAGTACTGGCGTGCCTGCGCGGGCAGAGCACGGACCGCCTGGCCACCGCGCCGCTGATGCAGTCCTTCAACCGGCCCGCCTTCGGCAATGCGCTGCTGCCCGAGGCGCCGGACCTGGCGCTGGCCGCGGGACGCTTCCACCGCGTGCCGGTCATGCAGGGCACCAACCACGACGAGATGCGGATGTTCGTCGGCCTGACGCTCGCCGCGTTCCCGATCCGCACCGAGGAGGACTACCGCGCCCGCCTGAAGGACGCCTTCGGGCCCTCGGCTCCGGCCGTCGAGGCGCAGTATCCGGCGGCACACCACCCCACGCCCGCACTGGCCTGGGCCGCTGTGCTGACCGATCGATCCCTCACCTGCACCACACTGGCGGCAAGCCGGGCCATGACCGCTCATGCCCCCGGACTCCCCCTCTACGGCTACGAGTTCAACGACCCGAACGCTCCTGTCCTCGCCGGCCTGCCGGCGAACCCGGGCTTCCCCTACGGGTCGGCACACGGCTTCGAGATGCCGTTCCTGTTCGCCTCCTTCCCCACCGAGGGAACGCTGAGCGACGCCCAACGCGGCCTGTCCGACCGGATGGTCGGATACTGGACGAACTTCGCGCGCACCGGAGACCCGAACAGCCCCGGCGCCCCCCGCTGGCCCGTCCTGCGCCCTTCGTCTCCCCACGCACGGTCGGTGCAGTCGCTGACTCCCGGACCCGGTGGAGTCCGTCCCGTCGATGCGGATTCCGCACACCACTGCTCGTTCTGGGCAGGCCTGCCTCAGTGAGCCTCAGGGCGGCCAGCAGGGGCACGCGGCCCCGGCGGGCAGGTCACCAGGCGGCGCACAGGGCCTGCGGTGAGCGGTGGATCTGGGCGGGCTGCATCCGTGGCTCCGGACGGCGCTCGTCCAGTCGCAGCTCCGGCATCCGGCGCAGGAGCATGTCCGGTGTCAGGCGCAGTTGTTCGCGTACCAGCCGGGAGCCGGGGCAGCCGTCGGGTCCGTACCCGAAGGCGAGGTGCTGCCGGTTCCCGGGCCGGCGGAAGCATTCATGGCCCGGACGACGGCATCCGGCGAGTAACTTCAGCCCGGCAATCACCTAAGGGCGTCACCCGACCAGCGCCGTAGCGCTTGCGGCCTTCCCAGCTCGTCATCCAGCGCCGGCCTGTCCACGTTCGCCATAGGGTCAGGCCCGTCGATATTTCGGCGAGCTGGGCCGCGAACGCCAGCAGACGCGCACGCAGCCCTTGTCGAACGAGGGCGCGCGGCCCCAGTGACTGGAGGCGAAGCGCCCAGCGAAGGGTTCGCTGCCCACCTCATGCTGGTCGCCGCGTACGTGGAGTAGGTGCGCGACCTGCGGGATCAGCACTCGCATGCCCGAGCACCCCTGGCCCCAAGTATTGGCTGAGAGTACTTCACTCGGAAGAGGGTTCGGCGGCAAAGCGGCAGCAGGCGCAGCAGGCGTGAGGCCCGGGCAGGGTTCGCATCAGTCGGCCATACTCGGCCCGTCGGGTTGCGGCCCCGAACCGCACCCCGCCCACGTGGCCCCGGCGGCGAGCCGGGGCCACCAGCAAGGCCGGCGACCCCGTGCCCGTCCCGCTGCGGGCATGTTCGTCCTCGAGCCGCTTCGGACAACAGACATGTCACAATCCGCAGTCGGCCGATGCAAGAGCGCCCACGACCGTCGGACGTTGTGCGGGCTGACGGCGTAGCGGGCCGGAGCACGCGCGAAGGGCTGCCGTTCTCGACGGGTGCTGGGTTCTGGCACAGATCTTGGGGAGCGGTTGCGGAGCGTCACCGGGGCAGCAGCGTGAGTTGGGTCAGCACGCAGGGCGGTTTGGAATCGGGGATCGTTCTGCCCGATCACCACCTGGCCCGACGATACGCGCTGCGCAGGCTGGCCTCGCGAATCACCGCCGGTGAGGTGGATCTCGCCGAGTTGGCATCGGACGAGTGGTCGGAGGTGGAGGTCGAGACCGCTGAGGAGCAAGCATTCGTGGCGCTACTCCCGCCATGCGCGTGCTGCATGGAGTACACGCTGGGACTCGACGAGGCGGCTTGGGAAGCGCAACTGCGGATTGCGGCCTGCGCCTTGGACTCGCATCCCACTGTCGGGCCGCGCTTCTGACGAGTGGGGACAGAAGGCGTTCTGACGCAACATCTGAGCTCGCGATCGCGGAAAGTCACTGAAGCAGGATCGTCTTGCGGAGGAGTTCGAATCCGGCGCGACCATACAGCTGCCGCTTGATCTTCTTGATGCGATTGACGGCACCTCGATGCTGCCGAAGCTCCAGTCGAGAGGGAGGCCGGCGGTCACGGCGGCGAGGTCCCGGAGCACGTGGAGTGCGAAGCCTGTGAGAGCAGGCGGCCGGCTGGCGTCGACGCGTCGATCCAGGTGGGAGGTGTGGAGCCGGGGCGGTCGGTAAGTATCCGCTCTGCGACGGCTCCCCAAGATCTGTGCCAGAACCGGATTCTGACGTCACTGGTCCGTGGCAGAGGGGAGAACGATCGGTTCACACACTGCCCTTGCCGAACCTCGACGTCCGCATATCGAGGCAACACTCGAAGCTCGCATACGGCGCGACGGGCGGTCGCTACCAGCCGTATCGTCGGCATTGAGAAGCGGGGGCAGCTCAACTCCCCTTCGGCACTACATTCATGGCAGGCTCACCACGGGGAGGTGTTGATCGTGGCGTCTCTCGGGCCGTCCTCGGAGCGCACGGACGAGGAGCTCACGCGCAGGGCGCAGGGCGGTGAGACCGGGGCTCTCGGGCTGCTGACCGCGGCATCAGGCGTCGATGCGCGCGGTGGCTCTGAGCTTGCTCGGTCACGGGCCCGACGTGGACGACGCGGTGCAGGACGCCTCGCTGACCGCGCTGCGGCGCATCGGCGACGTCCGCGACGGCGCGGCAGTCGGTGCCTGGCTGCGGGCGATCGTCCGCAACGCCTGCCGTATGCGCAGGCGCGCCAACCACGAGGTACCCGGCCTTGACGGCCTGGAGCAGCTGCAGTCGCGCGACGACGACCGATCACAGCCCGAACGGCACATCGAGCAACACGCGATGCGCGACTGGATCTGGGAGGCGGTGGAGAACCTGCCGCAGCACCTGCGACTGGTGTTGATGCTGCGCCACTTCAGTGCCCTCACCACCTACCAGGAGATCGCCGAGGCCTGCGAGGTACCGGTCGGCACGGTGCGCAGCAGGCTCAGCCATGCCCGGGCGCACATGGCGCGGAACCTGACGGCGACCACCTCGCAGGCGCAGGGTGATGCGGCCGCGGTGACGGAGGCGAGCCGGGACGAGGCGGTGGCGACGCTGCGGGCCTGGGATGCGGGAGGCCTGCCCAGGGAGATCTCCGAGCTGTGGCCGGCCGAGTCGGAGATGGTGGGCCGGCTGGGCCGGGCGGGCGAGCGGGTGCACCCCGTCCCGGTCATGCGCCACTACTTGGAGGGCGGCGTACGTCAGCACGTACGCCATGTGGTGGCGGGCCGGGACATCGTCATCTGGGAGATGGACGTCACCCACGACGGTGCCCGCCACATCTGCCCGCCGAACCTCGCCTGGCTCATGTTCCGCCGCAACGGACGCGTCGAAAGGCTCCGGGTGGTCTTCCCCCGGCCGGCTCAGTTGCAGGCCGCCCTGGGTCCGCGGCGACCCCGTGCGCTCACGGCCGGGCAAGGATCCTCGACAGACCGTACGCGAAGCGCTCGTCAAAGGAGTCCGCACCGAGGTGGGCGAGCGCCCGGTGGAGGGCGGGGTGTGCGGTCGCGGAGACCGCGGCTGCCAGCGGCTCGGCGACCTCGTCGAGCGTCCGCAGAATGGTGGTCTCGCCCCAGTTCGAGACCAAGTGGTCCTCGGTGAGGGTGGTGGAGACTACGTACTTCGGCATCGCCATGTAGTCGGCGAAGTCCGCCATGGCTCTGCGCCCCGAGGGGGACGGCAGCTCATCCGGACAGGTGATCGCGATGGTTCTGCGAGGCGATGTGGGCCACAGGGGCACCCTGCAAGCCTTGCGTTGACACCCGCCGTCCCCGGAGATGACCATGCCCCCTGCGAAAACGCCGACCGCCGACGCAAACACGAACGCCGGCAACGACAGCCATCCGAGCACCCGTGCTGATGCCGTTTCCCCTTCCGTGCCACGCTGGGTGAACCGGGCGGCGCATGCCGTGCCGCTGGCCGTCCTCCCGTCGGGACTGTGGCGAATGGCCATGGCCGTGGGGATACCAGTCGGCTTCAGCGGACAGCTGGCGCAGGACTGGCGGCCCGGCCTCGAAACCTCCTCCTACATCACGCTGCTGACCCTCATCACCGAGGCGCTCGCCTTCTTGACGATCGGCCTGGTCAGACCGTGGGGCGAGCGGACACCGCGCTGGATCCCGGGGCTGGGCGACAGGCGCATCCCGGTGTGGGCGGCGGCCGGCCCGGCAGCGTTGGGGGCGCTCGCGGTGACGGCGGTGATGCTGCTGATGTTCTGGGATGCCCTGCCCGCCTCCGGAGGCGGGTCCGAGGCCCCCCAGGGCGCGGCTGCGTGGATCATGAACGCCTGCTACCTGCCGCTCCTATTGTGGGGGCCGCTGCTCACTGTCGTCACGGTCGCATACGTCCGGCGGCGCCGAGGCACTTCCTGACCGCCGCCAGTCCCTCCACGCCCATCGCCGCAGTTCGGGCCCTGGACAACGAGCGCGCAGCAGTCCCCGAACAGCTGCTGACCGGGAGGCGTCAGCCCCGGCCCAGCCAGCTCGACCCCTACAAGCCCCACCTGGATGAACGCTGGGCCCAAGGGCAGATAAATGCCATCCAGCTGCATGCCGCGTCATCAGACAGGTTGTGGCCCTACTCCTTGCGGTCGCAGCTCCGTCCCGGCCGGCTGCCCAGGCCGGGACGGAGGAGCGGCGTACGCGGTCGTCCTCAGCCGGTGCTTGCGCGCCGGCGTCGGCGGAGGATGGCGGCGCCGCCCGCGAGGGCGAGTGCCGCGCTGGAACCACCGGCAAGGAGCAGAGAGGAGGAGGTGCTGTCCGTCTTGGGCGGGGAGCTGTAGCCGCTGGAGTAGCCGTTGGTGTCGTACTGCGAGCCGGGCAGCTTGTCGGCGTAGCGGGCCTTGACCAGTTTCTGGTAGTCGCTGAGCGACACCGATGCCTGGCCGCCCAGGCCTTGGCGGGCCTCGTCGTTGAGTGGCTCCACGGTGGTGAGCTTGAGCTGGTACCAGCCGCGGATCTGCGGTTCGGTGAAGACCAGCGTGCCCAGGGTGGCCTTGCCGGCGTAGGTGGCGTCGCTGTCGCCGTCGCGGATGGCCGCCAGGTGCCAGCCGCCGCCCTGGGTGGGGGCGAGCATGACGGTTGCGGTGCGGCCGTTGACGGTGGTGCTCAGCGAGGAGACCAGCTGCGTCAGCTCGATCGCCTCGGTGGGCAGCGGCTTGGCGGTGCCCGCGACGAACCCGGGGGTGATCTCGTTCCGTGCCAGCGGATCCTTGATCGTGAAGAGGGGCAGGCCCTGGCACGGCTCGGCCGTCTCGGGGATCGCCTGCACCGGCCCGCCTCCGCCGCCGGTGGGCACCGGAGTGCGCAGGAAGCGGCAGACGGCGTTTTTGACGTCGGTGGACTTCACCGCGTTGAGGGCGGCCTGGTAGTCGGGGATGTCGGCCGGGAGAGGGTCCTTGGCCGGGACGGCATGAGCCGGACCGACGACGGACAGCAGTGCGGATGCACTCAATGCGATGACGATGGACAGGCGGGAGAAGCGAGAGCCCGCCCGCTTGCCGAACATTTCGGTGTGGCGCATGTCGCCTGCCTTAGCGGGAGATACCGATGCGGGAATGGGTCCACTTCGATGAGCTGTTACTCACATAGTCGTTGTAGTTCCACCACGTATACGTGGTGGTGTCCGGCCACGGGTCGGCCACGGCGATCGTGTTGTTCGACGTGTCGAAGCCGTAGACCACGTTCATGTGGCCGCCACCGGACGCCCACCCGATGCGGGCACCGATCGGCCGGGCCGCCTTGACGTCGGTGTACACCTGGCTGAACGTGGCCGCGCTGTTCAGGCCCGAGCCGGTGTGGGTCAAGCCGAGGCTGCTCCAGCCCCTGGCCATGTCGTCGAGCGTGGCGGGCTGGTTGTTGCAGCCGTAGTAGGGCTGTGCCCGGTTGCAGAAGTCCGCCTGCGTGGAGCCTAAGCCCTGGAACTTGGCGATGGTCAGCCCGGATGCGACCCAGCACCACTGGGTCTTCTCCTGCTTCAGCATGGCGATGCTGTCCTGACCCGCTTCCGCGTGAGCCGTGCCTCCCGCGGCCGCGAGCGACCCCAAAGCCGCCAGCACGACCGCCGACGCCGCGGTTCCGTACCTGAATTTGCCCATATTCCTGCCTTCCCCTCTGAATGGGTGCAACGAGATGAGCGAGGCAACCCGGCACGAATATGACAGCGCGGCATGCCTAAGTAATAGGGGGATCAGACCTATTCAACCCCTACTGATTACTTGTCATGTAATCGCGCAATAGACCGGCGCCGCGTTCGCTGGGACAGCGAAATCCCCGGCCCCGTCCTAGACCCCGGCGACCCGCATGAACTCGACCCCGGGTAGCCGGAATGCGGCCGCGGTGCTGTCCCTACGAGCAACCCCCTCCGAGGCGGGCGGCCCGGTTCAGCGGCGTATGACGCTGACCACGCGCCCCCTGCCCAGGATGGGGGCGTTCTCGCACCCGGCGGGGTGCCGAGACAGAGGCCGACCCACCCGCGGGACCGGATCCGGATGCCGGCGACCATCGCCGAGGCCGTAGCCGCGGCCGTCAACCCGTGGGTGGGCGGCCGACGATCCTGCGTTCGAGGCCGTGTGGCACGGCGGGGAGCCGCTGGCCACCGGTCGCGAACACCTGGCGGCCCTCATGACCCCCTTCAAGGGCGTCAAGCACAGCGTGCAGACGAACGCCGCACTTCTGGACGACGCGTGGTGTGATTTCCTGCTGGAGCACGACGTTCACGTAGGCGTGAGCATCGACGGCCGTGGAACGGCACCGCCACCCCCAGGGGTGCCGGGGGCTGCCGGCGCGGGGTTCTGGCGCAGCGCCGCCACGGTGCCGCCCACTGCGGCGGCGCCGACTGCAAGCCCGGCCCCGCCCCAGGCGAGCAGCGCCCGCCTCGAGGTGCCGCTGCGGACGCGTCCGCGGTCGCGCCGCTGCCGCTCTGACTGGACTCCGGGTCCGCTTCGGACATCACTGCTCCCCTGCCTGCTTCCGGTCTGCTTGCTGTCCCGGGCTACTTGGCGACTGCCGCCGCGAGCTTGGAGAGCGGTTCGGCGAGCGCGTTGACGCCGTCCGAGAGCTCCTTGCGCTGCTCCTCGGTGACCTTGTCGTACGCGGTGAAGTCGTAGCCGCTCTTGTCCGCCCGGTACTTGTCCAGCAGCGTGTTGATCGCGGCGAACTGGGCGTCCAGATTCTTGGCCAGCTCCGGGTCGTTTTTCGCGGTGACCGGCTTCAGGAGCTCGTACACCTTCTCAGCACCCTCGACGTTGGCCTTGAAGTCGGCCAGGTCGGTGCGGCTGTAGCGGTCTTCTTCACCCGTCACCTTGTTGCGGGAGACCTCGTCCAGCAGCTCCTTGGCACCGTTCGCCATGGAAGTGGGGGTGATCTCCGCCGTGCCGACGCGCTTGTGCCACTCCGCGATGTCGGTGTCCAGCTGCGAGGCGAGGGCCTTCTCCTCGTCGCCGATCTTGTTGTCGGCCCACAGGGACTTCTCGAGCCGGTGCCAGCCGGTCCAGTTCTGACCGGGCTCCAAGCCGTCCTCGCGGACGTCGGTCTTCGGGTCGATGTCTCCGAAGGACTCCGCGACCGGCTCGGTCCGCTCCCAGCCACGCCTCGAAGAGGCGAAGGCCTGCTTCGCGGCTTCCACGTCACCGGCGCGGACGGCATCGGTGAACGTCTTGACCGCGGGCAGGGACTCCTCCGCCTGCGCGAGCACGTAGCTGCGGTACGCGGCGACGGCGGCGTCCAGCTCGGGGCTGCGCTTCCCGCCGCCGCTGCCGGTCGCCTTGACCTTGGCGCGGATGCCGTCGCCCTTCATACCGGGCTTGCATGCGAACTCGTAGTCGCCCGCCTTGATCTCGGCGGTGATGGTCGCCTTGGTGCCCGGGCCGATGTTCTCCCGCTCGGCGACGATCCGGTCGTCCTCGGGTTAGGTAAGGCCGCCCTTTCGTCTACAGTGCTGTAGACGATGCGAGGCGATACGTCTTCCACCGGGGCGCAGGCGCGACCTCTGCCTCACATCGCCACGGACCGCCCCTCAACCGACGACCTCTCGGAGCGCCCGAGCCGGTCCGACCCAGGCGTCCACAGCCATGGCGGCAGTGAGCCAGGTGAGGGCGTAGAGCCAGCCGCCGAGGACGTCGGTGGGCCAGTGCACGCCGAGGTAGACGCGGGTCAGGCCGACCGTGACGGCCCAGCAGGCGAACAGGACCCAACCGAGCCGGGCGGTGGCGGGCGAAGCCGCGCGCCACACCGCCCAGGCCAGCAACCCGGCCACGAGCGCCGAGGTGGCGGTATGGCCCGAGGGGAAGGAGAACCCGGACGCGTGCGTCACCCGGTCGGCCACGGGCGGACGCGGCCGGGCCACGCCGTACAGGACTGCGTAGCGCATGCCCTGGGCCAGCAGCAGGAATCCGAGCGCCCCCGCAGCCGTCAGCAGCCGGCCGCGGCTGCCCCGGCCCCATCCGACAATGAGCCCGGCGGCCACGGCACACAGGTACGGGACGGGGCCGGTCCCGGTCGCGGTGACGGCCCGCGCGAAGGCCACCGCGACGGCGGGGCGGTGCTGTACCGACCAGCGGTGCAAACTCTCGTCGAGTGGGTACGGGCTGCCGTGGCGGGCTGCGACGAGCGCAGTCAGTACGGCGAACAGGACTGCACACAGCGCTGCAGCCAGGGCCCAGCGGGTGACTCGCGGTGCGGCGGGCGCCCTCACCGGGGGGCGACCAAGGGTCGCAGCGGCGTACTGCCCAGCCGCAGTACGAGGGGGGTCGCGCGGCGGGCCGCACGCGTCAGCAACCAGGCGATGACTGCCCCGACGACCAGGCCGAGTACGACGTCATGCGGGTAGTGGGCACCGACCCAGACCCGGGAGAAGGCCATCAGCAGTGCGGCCGGCACGGCGATCGCCGCGAGCCGACGGTCGGTGACCCAGAGGGCCGCGGCCGCCGCGGCGGCGATGGCGGCGTGATTGCTGGGGAACGACCAGTCGCCCAGCGGCGGGCAGGCCTCCAGTGTGACCGTGTGCAGGGTCTGGCAGGGCCTCTGCTCCCGGAAGACCGATTTGATGCCAGTGTCGGCGAGGAAGGCGAAGACCACGACGAGGGGCGCTGCCAGCGCCGTAGCGGTCCTCGCTGCGTCGGCGGCAGCCCTGGCGCGCCACCAGGCTGCCACCATCAGCACGGCGAAGAGGGCGAGGCCATACGTCGACCAGACGGTGACCAGGCCGTCGAGCCACGCGGGCGCTCGCTCGGCGAGACCGGTGAGCCGGGTGTACAGATTTCCGTCGACGGCGGGGCCGTCCAGGGCGAGCAGGCTCAAAGCGAGCTTCCGTTCGAAGTGCGGCTGCCCCGCCGGCGGATCACTTCCACGGCGAGCGGGGCGAGGGAGACGAGTACGACGAGGGCGACGATCGGCAGGAGGTAGCGATCGACATTGGGAACGGAGGAGCCGAGCGCGTACCCGGCCAGCACCAGGCCCACCGTCCACACGAGCCCGCCGATCACCTGCCAGAGCGTGAAGACGCGGGCCGGGACGTTCAGGGCCCCGGCCATCGGGTTCAAGACGGTGCGCACGATCGGCACGAAGCGGGCCAGGACGATCGCCTTGGCTTGTCCGTACCGGTCAAGGAGTTCCTCGGCCTTCGCGGCGCCCTCGTGGAGTTTGCGGCTGTGGCTGCGGGCCAGCACGGCGCGTCCGCCGCGCCGCCCGAGGAGGTAGCCGACCTGGGCCCCGAGCAGGGCTCCGGCCACGGCCGCGCACAGCACCTGCGGGAGCGAGAGGTGGACCGGTCCGTGGTTGCCCGGCACGCAGAGCAGACCGGCGGTGAAGAGGAGGGAGTCGCCGGGGAGGAAGAATCCGACGAGGAGGCCGGTCTCGGCGAAGAGGACGACCGCGATACCGAGGGCGCCGAACGCCGACAGGAGGGAACCGGCGTCCAGCAGGTTGACGGCCTGCAGGCTGAGCGCCTGCGACGCCGCGGCGAGATCGGGCAAGGCCATGTCGAACAGCTCCCATAGGGTGAGAGGTGCAGGGTCCGAGGGGACGCCCTGCCGACTGACGACTACAGTTCCGTAGACGGTCTACAGCACTGTAGACGATCGATGCGTGGAGGAATGCACCCATGGGCGACAGGAACCCGGAGCGACGCCCTGCCGGCGAGCTCGAGGCCAGCGTGCTGGCGGCGCTCTGGGCCGCCGACGGCCCGCTGTCCCCGGGCCAGGTCCAGGAGATAATGGGCGGGTCGCTCGCCCGCACGACCGTGACGACGATCCTGTCCCGCCTGTACGAGAAGGGCACCGTGACCCGGAAGCGGTCCGGCCGCGGGTTCGCCTACGTCCCCACCGAGAACGCCTCCGGCCTCACCGCCCGGCGCATGCACGCCGAACTCGCGAAGGACGAGGACCGCGAGGCCGTGCTGAGCCGCTTCGTCTCCCAGCTGAGCAGCGAAGACGAGCGCCTGCTTCGCGCCCTGCTCGACGGGGAAGGAGACACGACGTGATCCACATCGCCTGGCTCCCCCTCGTCGTGCCGTTCCTGGTCGCGCCGGCGGGCAGGCGCTTGGCCTCGAACCTGCCGCCCCGGCAGGCCATGTGGCTGCTGACGGCATCCGCAGCCGGTCTCGCCGCCGCGAGCACCTGCGCCCTGGCCCTGCTGATCGTCCCCGGTGCCACCCACCTGCACGTCGTCGCCGCGCTGGGCCACCTGCTCACCCCGCTGAACAGCGGATCACCCGACGCCGTCATCGCGATCGCCGTCACCGCAGGGGCCCTGCTCGCGTGGTGCACCGCCCGGCTGGTACGCGGTGTACGCGGGCGCTGGACCCAGCTCCGCCACGCCGGGAAGCTCGCCGCCCAGGCGGACGGCGAACTCGTCGTCCTGCCGGACGAGCACCCCGACGCCTATGCCCTCCCCGGAAGCCCGGGCCGCATCGTCGTCACGACCGGCATGCTCCGCGCGCTCCCGGCGCCCGAGCGCGAGGTCCTGATCGCCCACGAACGTGCCCACCTCCGGGAGCGCCACCACCTCTTCACCGCCGTGGTCGACCTGGCCGGCCTGTGCCACCCCGCACTGCGGACCCTGCGTGAGCCGCTCGCCTACGCGCTGGAACGCAGTGCCGACGAAGCCGCCGCCCGCGCCGTGGGCAGCCGGCCTCTGACCGCCCGGGCCATCGGCCGGGCCGCTCTCGCGACCCGCGCCTCCTCTGCGGCCGGCCGTACGCGTCCCGGCGTGGCCCTCTCGGCGACCACCGGCCCCGTTCCCCGCCGCGTCGCCGCCCTCCTCGGCCACGCCACAGAGTCCAGGACGACCCGGCCCCTCGCCCAGCGCGCCGCAGTCTTGGCACTGGTGGCCTGCCTGGCACTCTCCGCCGGCGCATCCCTCCAGGCAGCCGACGACCTCCACGACGGCATCGAAGTCGCCCAGGGCGAACTCCCCGGACGCTGAAGGTCCTGGAATTGACGGCACATGTGCCCGTCTGCCTCCGGTCGAGACCGCACCTCGCACCTGCAGCGCGGCTTGCGCCTTAACGTGCCGTTCAGCGCGTCATTGAACGGGGGGTGGCGCTGGCGCGGATGGCGGTGATGATCGTGTGTGCCCATTCGGTGGGGTCCGGGGTGTGGAGCAGGTCTGCCAGGCGGGTCATGTGCGCGGCGCGTTCGGCCGTCGTCATGGCGAGCGCGGAGCGGAGGGTGGCCACCAGGTCGTGCGGCAGTAGCGGGTCGGTGAGTACGGCTGCGCTGCCCAGGTGCTGGGCCACTCCCGTGTGGCGAGAGAGGACCAGGACGCCAGGACGGCGTGTGGCGTGGTGGGCGGTGACGTATTCCTGGGCGGTGAGGTTCATGCCGTCGGCGAGCGAGGCAACCCAGAACACGTCGGCTGCCAGGTAGTGGTCGATGATCTCGGTGAAGTCGAGGTTGTGGGGGATGTACTCGACGGGTTCCCATCCGGGCGTGCGCCATCGGTGGTTGATCTGGGTGATGGCCTCCTCGAGCGCGGCGAGGGTCGAGTCGTATGCGTGGATGCCCGCCTCGGGAGGTGGGCAGATCAGGCGGTAGCGGACCTTCCGGCGCAGTGCGGGCTCCTCGGTGAGGAGGGTGTCCAGCGCGCGGATCTTGTGGACCGGGGCTTTGGCGTAGTCGAGTCGCTCCACGGAAAGGACGAGCTGGACGCCGTCATTCGCAGGGCGCGGCAGAGTTGCGGCCCGGAGGCGGGCGAGGTCGCTGACGGCGCGGCGGTCGATGCCGAGGGGGTGCACGCCGATGCACGGTGCGGGCGCCTGCGTGCCGGCGAGGAGACGGCGGAAGTTGTCGGCGCAATCCGCGGTGTGGAAGCCGGCCCAGTCCAGGCGGGCGAGTGAGTCACAGAGCTGGTCGGCTGCCGGGATGCGGCAAAAGACGTCGGGGTGGGGAAACGGCGTGTGGTGGAACAGCCCGATGTTCAGGTCAGGGCGGTGCGTCTTGAGAATGCCGGGCACGAGCCAGAGGTTGTAGTCGTGGAGCCAGACGGTCGCGCCCCGTTCGGCGAGGGAGGCGATGTGCCGTGCGAAGGTGGCGTTGACGGCTTCGTAGTCGGGCCAGTGGGCAGGCTGGTCCCGGATGAGGTCGGGCCGGGACATCAGGGCCGGCCACAGGGTCTCTTTGCAGGTGTGGTGGAAGTAGCCGGCCCAACGGTCGGGGGCAAGCGTCAGGAGGGACAGCTTCGGTCCGCCGGCTGTCGGCGGGGGCGGCGTCGGCGGCCCGGGAGGTTCCGCGCCGATGTGGGCGGCTGCCCACACGGCGTCCAGGCGCTTGTCTCCCAGCGCGGACTGCAGGGTCGGCAGGACGCCGTTGGGGCTGGAGGGAGGCTGCCAGGTGCCGTCGAGCCAGCGCACGGGCGGGCGGTGGTAGCCGATCACCACCGGGTGCCTGACCGGCCAGCCGAGGCGTTCCACCGCCTCGAGCACCGCGGCCGCGCCTTCCAGGTTCGAGTGGTGGACGCGGGTGCTCGAGGGGACCTGCGCGGTCAGGGCGGGTTCCGCGTTGGCGACCACGACGGCGTGCGTGCCCAGCCGGAACAGTGACAGGTCGTTGAGGGAGTCCCCGGCCACGAGCATCTTCTGGCGAGACCACCGCAGGTGCCGGGCGAGGAGCTGCACCGCACGCCCTTTGCCCCCGTTGGGCGGCAGAACGTCGAAGTAGCGGCCCGAGGCATACGACCAGGAGCATCCCAGCGCGCGGACCGCCACGGTCACCTCGTCGCACAGGTCCTCGCGGTCCAGGTAGAAGGAGCAGCGGCCTTCCTGGGGTACCCGCTCCTGGTACACGAGCTGCGGGAACGCCTCCAGCGCCGCGCGGACCCGTTCGGCTCCCGGCCACCCGGACCTCAGCCGTGCCTCCAGCCCTCTGGCGTGCGCCATACGGGCAGCGTCGACGACGGTGGACCCGACGTCGCCGATGATCCAGTGCGGCCGCGGCACGAGGGGGTCCTCACGTAGAAGGGCCTCTACGGAGGGCAGGCTACGGCCGGTCGCGAAGACGACAGTGATGTCCGGATGTTGGTGCAGGGCATCGAAGAGCTTGCGCCGCTCGTACGGGCTCCCGCCCAGCAGGGTGCCGTCCAGATCCGCGACCAGCACCCTGGCCGCACCCGCGGTTCCCTCGTCGCCACTCACCATGCGGGATCGTGAGTCACCGGGTCGATCACGCAACTCCCGTCACAGGCCCTCGTCCCCGGCTCGGACGGCATGTCCCGCAGGTGTCTGATCGCCCGGCCGAGTCGGGCGGCATCGGCATCACTGCTGCACACGAGCCGGGTGACCAGTCCCTCGGGCGCACTGCGCGCGGAGGCCACCAACTCCTCGATGACAGGACCGGTCTGGTACAAAACATCTCCCATGGCAGAGTGCGACAAGGCCAGCCCCCGGGCAACGGACAAAGAGAAAGCAGAATAAGGCGCTTGAGGCGTTATGCTCGGTATTTCCCAAGTATCGGTGCAAAGTGTCCGGCACGGCACCGGCTGCGGCCCCGACCGGGCGACTGCGCTGTGGGGGGGCCACGCAGCGCCGCGCGTCGACGCCTCACGAGAGCTGCTGCCGGGTGGCGTGTCAGCGCCGACACCGCACAAGCCACGCACACGTACGCGAGGCGGAATTCACCCCTGCGGGGGGCGGCGACCCCTCCCGGAAGTGCTCACAACACGCTGGAAGTCGCCGAGCACACGCAAAAGAGGCCGCCACCCCGAAAGGGCTGGCGGCGGCCCTTGACCGAGCCCTCCGATACACACCCGCGGAGCGGGGTGAACTCCACCTCCGTGCCACCGCAGCCGGCCGCGATGCCCAGCAGCCGCGCGTCCTGCTCTACTTCTGAAGGCTCACTCAGGACGCGTCCTCGACGAGACTGAATCCTTCCGGGAACCCTGCCAGGAACTCCCGTCGGGCCGGGTCAGACTCCGCTTCAGCCATCTCGCTGAGCAAATCCATCAGCTCCTGCCGCTGATCACCCGACAGCTGGCTGAACAAACGGGCGACGCCCTCCAGCACCTTCACTGCATCGTCCGAATCCATCTGCTCGTCTTCGCTGCCCTCGACGAACCACAGGGTGCCGACCAAGGCCTCGGCCAGGGCATGGGTCAGAGACGGATATACGGGCATCACAGTGGCCTCCCAGCAGGTCAACAGCAGAGTCCGGCCATACCACCACAGCCCACTGACATCACGTTCCGTGAGCCTCCACAGAAAGTGGACCAGAGCCGCAACTCGTCAGCAAAGCCACCCGGTCCGCGTCGCCGGCGGCCGGCTGCGGTCCGGCCGGCTCGCAGGGGACGGTGCGGGCGACCCACTGGAAACCGGCCGAATCCGCCAGGCGCGTCACGAGCGGGGAGGGGTAGAGGCCCACGACGTGGCCGTGCGCCTGGCGGTCGCGGTCGCACACCGCCTGCCCGACGGCGTAGCGGCGGCCCGTCACCGGTGGCCGGCTCGCGCGCAGCATTTCATCAGCAAGTGCGTGTCTGTGACGACGGTGCCGTGTTGCGGGCCGGTGACGGTGTCGCGACGGTGGGCTGCTCAACGAGCAGTGCCCGGCGGTGCGGGTCGCCGTGGATGTCAACCGGGTCCTCGACCAGCCCGAACGCCGCCCCGCCCAGCCGGATCGGGCTAGCGTGGGTGGTCCGGCCGACGGAGCCGGCACCGTGCCCGAGGCCCTGGCGTCGGCCGGGCCGCTGAGCGGCCCGGCCCGTTAGCGGATCAGGCGTGGACCGCGTGCCAGGGGGTGCACTTGCGCTCGCTGCCCTTCACGACGCACCCTCGCAGCTTGTACGGGTGACCCTCCGGCAGGTTGCCGGAAGCGACCGTCATGTAGATCGCCTTGTGACCGCGCGTGGAGGCGATGCGGCCGGTGCTCAGCTCGGCCTCGACCGCCCAGCCATCGGGGCTGATGTCCTTGGCGATGAGGGAGTCGCCCGGGATGTCGGGCGCGGGCTGCGGGTCGGCGTTCCAGCGGGCGAAGCCCATGTTGTGGCCGTCCGTGGGGCTCATGATGTTGATCGTGTACGACCCGTCCGCCGACATCGCGGCAAGCCCCGAGATCCCGGACGTGAGAACGGCGACGTCGGCGTCGGGCGTGAGGTCGCCCGTTTCGTCGGCGGCGCTCGCGGTTCCGGCCCCGGCCGTGAGCGCCACGCCGACGAGCAGCGTGGCCGAGCCGAGGACCGCGCCGATGCGCTTGTGTATCGAACCCATGATTTCCTTCGTTCCTGCGCGCGACGGCAGAGCGCCGCACGGACGTTCTCCCACCGGCTGCAAACGTGCTGGCAGCCTGTCAAGAACACTGTAACCAGCCCTTGTTGGGAACCTACTCGCGGGTACCTCTTGAGCCTGCACGACCAGTCGGCGCGCGGACACAGTCCGCTCCGCGGACGCGGCCCGGCCGGGCGCGGCACCGATAGGGGTGGTGGTGGAGCAGGCCGCGGTCACGGAGACACTGGGGCGATCCGCCCCACCTCGGCCAGCAACACCCGGTCCTGGCCCAGGACGAGAGGGGCAAGGGCGGCTGCCCGCGCCGACTTCGGCGAGCAGTCGAGGCTGAACAACAGCCGGTCAAGGTTGACTCGCGATCGGTCAGACACGCCGCCCTCGTCGGCGACACCAGCCGGCTCCGCTGTTGGTCTCGTGGACGAGGAAGTCCCGATTCGGCGACAGCACGCCGCGGCGCTCGTAGGATGCCTGGATGCCTAAGCCGATACGGATGAACCGCCGCTCGTGGGTTGCCGCGTGGGCGGTGCCATGCGCGGCCGGCCTCGCCGCCACTGCCAAACTGAACGCCTCCCCGGCACCGGCCCCGCAGTCTGAGAAGTCCGTCAGTGCCGAGTGCGCCGAGCGCATCGCGGACATCGAGACGCAGCTGGCCAAGGCCAAGCAGGAAGGCAAGACAGACGGAACGCTGGTCTTCTCGCGAGTCCGGGTCGGTACCGAGGACGGCTGCCGTGACGATCTCCATATCCACGTCCGGGGCGATCAGTGAGCCGCGCTACCTGGCTCGCCGCGATGGCAGGGCTAGCCTTCGTCTGTGCCTGTGCCGGAGCAGTCATTGCCATGGGCGCCACGTCGGAACCGAAGCCGCGGCCCACACCGCCGCGGGTGTACTCCTCCTGCCTGGCAGCAGACACCAAGCCGGTGTCCTCGGACAACGACCCGTGCAACAGCCGCTGAAGAACATCCGAGCGACCGCCCGCCGCATGGCAGCAGCTCGGGCCTGGCGAAGTCGGCCAGGGCGCTGACCGAACGCGATGTTCTTGACCATGCAGCCACTGGCGTACGCGACGCCGCCGTGCAGCAAGGTCACCTTCTCGACGGACTGGACGATCCCCCGGGCCTCTCCGGCCTATCAGCGGGCGTGGACAGCACGGCCCGCGTTCATCTGTCTCGCGAAGTAGATGACGGACAGCCGGCCGGCGGACGCGATGCAGACGTCTTCGCCTTCGGGGTCCCACTGGCCAAATCCCCAAGGGTCGGCCGCGGCGGCGTCGAGCAGGTCGCACAACGTCTCTTCGGCGTGCTCCGGGAGTTCGGCGAGGACCCTCGCGGCTGGTGTCGAGATCCGGACCGCGTACGGCAGCAGGCTCACCGGAGCGGGGAGGGCGGTGGGCTCACTGGCAGGGGCCGATCGCCCGGCTGCCATGGAAGTACGTCAGGCGCTCTGGTCCGATCAGGTGGCGCCGGGGTGACGCACCAGAGCGGATGATCAGGCGGATCGATTCGCCGCCGGACACCCCTCCTAGGGTCAGTCAGGCACGCACCACCCCGAGATCACCCTCGATCACCTGCAGAAGGGACCCTTCCCCTCATGAAGCTCCGCTCCACCGTCGGCGCCTGCCTCGGCGCCCTCACCCTGGTCCTGTCGATCGCCGGCCCGGCACAGGCCGCCCAGGGCAACTTCCACTACAAGTACGTGGACGACCACGGGCAGGAGCAGTTCGCAACCCTGCACGACCCGCACAGCGGCAAGTGCATCAACCTCTACCCCGTCGGCCACGACGACGAGCAGCCGGGCTACGGCCCCCACAACGACACCGACACCGCCGTGACCGTCTACCTCGGCGCGAACTGCCAGGGCCCCGAGTGGCGGCTCAAGGCCCACGGCAACCAGGCCAAGGACACCCTCGAGGTCCGCTCCGTCCGCTTCGACGCCCCCCAGGAATAACAGACGTCCCAAAGCGCGGCCCGCCCATCGAGGCGGCCCGCGCAACGGACTCCGGACCGGGGCACCCGAGTGCGGAGCAGAGCCGGCCGGGGGTGCAGTCGCCGCACTGGTCGGCGTCGTGCTCCATGAAGGCGCGCTGAAGCGGGTGGAGGGTGCCTTCGGGCCCGGCGAAGCCCTCGACGGTGGTGATCGCTCGGCCCTCGAGGGTCACGGCGAGGAGCAGGCAGCTGTTGGCGCGCCGGCCGTCCACCAGGACGGTGCAGGCGCGGGGAGCTCCACACGATGTGGAACGCGGGCCCCGTTTCGGCGCGAATGATCGAGATCATCGGTCCGGCCGGGTTCGAAGGCCTCTTCCGCGAACGGCTTCTGACCCGAGGAGGTCCGACCCATCCCTACGCCTGCGCTTCCTCGCCTCAGCCGGTCGGCTCCCGGGGCGGCAGGCCGGCTCGGCGGCTCCCGCCGCGGACGGGAGCCGCCAGGACTCAGGAGGCGGGCTGGTGGAGCCAAGGTGCGCTGGTTGCCCAGAACATCACGTCCGCGCCCAGATGCCGGCCGCCGAAGTCGACGAACTCCTGCTTGGTGTACGGCTTGCCGGTGGTGGGGTTGGTGTACTCGAAGTCCGGTTCCTGCACTGCCATCGCCACCAACGGGAGCGACCCGCGGTTCCGTTCGAAGAAGGGGTAGGAGTTCTCCATCTGCGCCTGGCGGTTCGGCAGGACGTCCGGTCCGCCCAGACCCACGCCGTGGGCCTTGGCGAACTCGAAGGTCTTCGCCATGCGGCCGTGGTCGTTGTTCCATTCGCCGGGCCAGAAGTTCACGTACTGGATGAATTTCGTCCGCTTGAACACCTTGGCGCCGAAGGCCATGTTGTCGAGTTCGGCCCGGAAGTACGACTCGTCGGTGTAGCCGCTGCGGTCCTTGGCCACATCCACCTCGGTGGCGGTCTCAGGGAGGTTCACCCCTGCCAGACGCCCGTCGAAGCGGTCGGCGAGCGCTTCGAGCAGGCTCTGGAAGCGGTGGCGCACCTCCGGGTTCCACTGGGCTGCGACGGCTCCGGGTTCGCCGGGCCCCAGCCCGTTCTCGTTCGTGGTGGGCGCGGCGCCGCCGGCGTACGCCGGATCCGTGAGGAGGTAGCTCGGGAGACGTGTGGGAGCGCTGAAGAAGCGGTCCTGCACCTGGACGAACAGCTTCTTGTGGCGTGCCTGGAGGTAGGCGAGAGCCTCCTCGATCTCGGAGAAGTCGTACTGGTCCTTCCGCGGTTCCAGGGCCCTCCAGGGAACGACCACCTGCACACCCGCGATGTCGGGCCGGTCGATCAAGGGCTTGACCTCCGTGTCGAAGTCCCCGATCGAGGAGTAGAGGTACTGGGCCGGTGCGGCTGCGGGCCGGTACGCATGCCCGGAGCCGGTGGGAGCCGCCGCGGCCGCCGGCGCGAGGCCGGTGTGTACGAGTGCCGAGGCAAGAAGAACGCCGAGCGCGGCGGACAGTCGTGAGGTCGTCATGAGCGGCGACGATAGGGAGCGCTCCTAAGAAGATCATAAGAGTGCCGGCTTTGCTGCGATCGCGTCGGCCGTGGCGGCCGTGGCGGCCGTGGCCATCCTCCGCCCCGTTTCGCACACGCACTCGTCGACGGCGGGGCGGACGCCGTCCACCGGCACTCCTCGCACCATCCGCGCCCGATCGAGGTGTACCGGGGCATCCGGTCCTGTCCGGCTGCGGCGACCTGATCGACGACCACGGCATCGGCGGTCACGAGCCATGCAGGGACGACCTGCGACTGCTGTACTTCGTCTCGCTGGAGCCGGACACCGGCCGGCTCGACCACGCCCGCCTCGTCCCCCTGCAGATCCACCGGATGCGCCTGCGGCACGCCTCGGCCAAGGACGCCGAGTGGCTCCACGAGGTTCTCGCCCGCACCAGCCGCACCTTCGGCACTTGCATCGCCCTCGGCCCGAAGGGGACCCTCACGGTGCACGCGCCGCAACGAGGTGCACTCGGACGCACTCACCGCGATCCGGTCACCTCGTGACCGAGCGCAGACGCCCGGCGCCCGGCGCCCGAACCCGGCCATCGCCTCGACGGCAGCCGGGTTCACGACGTCGGCCGGCCCGCTGCTCAAGCCGCCGGGTTCTCCGGCACTTCCCCGCTGCCACCGCCGGCCGGTTCCGGGTGCCGCTTCCCTCAGCGGCTCGTGCTCAGGTGTTCACCTCCTGCCGGTCGTCGGAGTTCTCGAAGAGCCATTCGATGGTTCCGTACAGATCCAGCAGGACGTCCGCACGCTCCTCCACGAGGAGCGCCAAGATCCTCCACTCCCGCTGCGTCCGCCGATCCGTGCCGGCGGCTGCGCCTTCGCACTGGAGCCGGATGCCCTTGAGGCGCTCCTGGTGCGTACTGAGGCTCTGCAGGACGGTATCCCGGTGCATCGCGGTCTGGCTCGCGAAATCCCCTGCCAGGCCTCCGAGATAGGAGCTGTAGTAGTGCAGGCTGTTGGCGACGCGCCGGCTGCGGACGGCGCCGAACTCGGCCGGTCCGACGGCGTGAAACCTCTCTCGCACCATGATGACCTGACTCTTCTCGTAACGCAGGGTCGCGACCAGCCGCTCCACCGCGTTGCCTCCACCGGCTGTGTCCGAACGGCTCGCGGGTTCCGCCCGGACTTCCACGGGCTCGCCGCCAACCGGGGTCGCCTCCGTCTGCCGGACGGGCCCCCTCAGCGACCGGAGGTTCGTCAGTCCGGCGTCGACGTCGAGGGCGTCGCCGATCACGTTGCGCAACGTGCCCGCGTGCGCGAAGAGAAGCGCATCGAGGAGGTCGTCCGCCGCATCGTGGTCATCCCACTGATCACTCATCCGAGGCACCTCCCTCGTTACGGCCCGCTTCCGCGGCGAACAGCAGGGCCTTCAGCCTCGCCCTTCCGCGTTTGACATTCGTGCGCAGGGCCTCTTCGGTCTTCCCCGTGAACTCGGCGATCTCCGAGTACTCGAACTCGTCCAGCAGCCATGCCAGGACCTCCCGCTGCGCCGGCGAGAGCAGCTGGACGGCGCGCACGATGCGACGCTGGGCCTCGGTCAGCATCACCTCGCCGATGGGGCACGTTCCCCCGGGCCGGTCGGGCAGCGGATCCGTGGGCGACTCCCGGTGATGGGCCTGGCGGAGGTAGTTCGTCCATGCCACCTTCCTGAGGTAGGCCGCCGGATACTCGATCGTCCGCCATCGGTCCGGAAGAAGCGCAATGAACGCCTCGTGCGCCGCATCGGCGGCCTCGTAGGGCGTGGCCCCCCGATAGATCAAGTGAACGGTCACGGCACGCATCTCCTCGACGTACAGGGCATCGAAGTCGTCCCGTGGTATCGCATCGAGGCCCTTGCCCTTCTGGCGTCCGGCCGTCGTGGCGGTCACCGGCAGCTCGGTCACGTCAGTTCGCTCCGCTCCGGCCGACCTTGTCCGCCCACCACGATCTCGACCTCCCGGTCGCCGTCCTTTTCCACCAGGCGGCTCCCCGGCGGCAGCGAACGCACCCGCTCCGAGAGCCCGTTCTGGGCCAGCTCGGCCTTCCGGATGTCCGACCGTGCCTTGATCCAGGGGTAGAGCAGTCTCACCGAGTACCCGAGCACCAGGGTCACTGCCGACACGATCAGGGCAGGATCCATCTGCTGTACTCCTCCACGATGGCGGTGCTGAAGTGCCCGCGTCCGGCAGATAAAGCAGGAAGCGGGCCCGCGTGTGACAACACCTGGTCAGGGGGGTACGCAGAGCCCTCAGCACCCCAAGGGGGACGGCCGCACCGGGAGACCCCATACTCGGTGATCGGTACCGGGCCATCGAGCGGATGGGCCGGGCGTGTTCGAAAGGTTGCCGGGGGATATGACAGACGTGAACGATCTGGCCGTGCCGGAGATGGTGGAGAGTCCCGCCCTGCCGGCGCCGCCCACCGGCAGTCTGGCGCAATGGCTGCTGCGCCACCGCGTACAGCCGGTCGGTCCTGCCGCGGGCGCGGGGCACGGCGAGCCCCATGCCTGGTGGAAGGTGATGTGCCTGACCGGGGTGGACTACTTCTCCAGCCTCGCTTACGTCCCGGCGATCGCCGCGCTCGCGGCGGGAGCGGTCTCGCCGCTGGCCACACTGCTGATCGTGGCTCTGACCCTGCTGGGCATGCTGCCGATGTACCGCAGGGTCGCCCGCGAAAGCCCGCACGGGGCCGGGTCGGTCGCGATGCTCGAGGATCTCCTGCCGTTCTGGCGGGGCAAGCTGTTCGTCCTGGTGCTGCTCGGCTTCGTGGCCACCTCGTGGATCATCACGATCACCCTGTCCGCGGCGGACGCTTCCGTCCACGTGGTGGAGAACCCGTTCTTCCCGCAGGCCCTGCACGGCCATGAGGTCGCCATCACGGTGGGTCTCCTGCTGCTGCTCGGCGGAGTGTTCCTGCTCGGGTTCAGCGAGGCGGTCAGCGTCGCGATCCCCCTGGTCGCCGTTTTCCTGCTGCTCAACGCGGTGACCATCGCCGTCGGCGCCGTCGACGTCTTCACCACACCCGGCGCCTGGTCTTCATGGACCGACGCCCTCATGGACGGGGGAGGCGGGCTCGGCGACCTGGCCGGACCGGCACTTCTGGCGTTCCCGCTGCTGGTCCTGGGTCTGTCAGGCTTCGAGACCGGAGTGAGCATGATGCCGCTCATCGCCGCCGACGGCGAGGACCCCGAGCAGCGGCTGCAGTCCCGGATCCGCAACTCCCGCAAGCTCTTGACCACCGCGGCCGCCGTCATGAGCGTCTATCTGCTCGCAGCGAGTTTCGTCACCACGCTCCTCATTCCGCACGAGGCGTTCGAGCCGGGCGGCGCGGCCAACGGCCGCGCCCTGGCCTATCTGGCCCACGAACACGTGGGAGAGGCCTTCGGCACCGTCTACGACATCAGCACCATCCTGATCCTGTGGTTCGCTGGTGCCTCCGCGATGGCGGGACTGGTCAACATCGTTCCGCGCTACCTGCCGGACTACGGCATGGCCCCGGAGTGGGGCCGTGCCGTACGTCCTGTCGTGCTGGTCTACACGGCCCTCTGCGTCGGCATCACCTTCGCCTTCGACGCCGATGTGAACGCCCAGGCCGGCGCGTACGCGACCGGCATCCTGGCCATGATGGTCTCCGGCTCGTTCGCCGTCACGGTCTCGGCCCTGCGGCGCCGCCAACGCGCGACCACCGCGGGCTTCGCCGTGCTCACCGCGGTGCTGCTCTACGCGCTGGTGGCCAACATCATCGACAAGCCCGACGGCATCACCATCTCCGGTCTCTTCATCGCCGGAATCATCGCCGTCTCGCTGATCTCCAGGGTTTCACGCACCACCGAACTGCGCGCCGACCGCATCGTCTTCGATCCGGCCGCCAGGCAGTTCATCACCGACACCCTCGCCCACGACAACGCGATCAACATCATCGCCAACCGTCGGCAGACGGGCGACGGCAGCGAGTACGCCGACAAGGAACGCGAACAGCGCGGCAACAACCCGGTACCCGGTCCGGCCGATGTGATGTTCGTGGAGATCGACGTCGTCGACCCCTCGGACTTCAGCGAAACCCTCAGGGTCCACGGAGTCGAGGTCGACGGGTACCGGATCCTGCGCGCCGAAGCCCCGGCAGCGCCGAACGCCATCGCCGCGATCCTCCTCGCCCTGCGCGACACGACGGGCGTGCAGCCGCACTGCTACTTCGCCTGGGCCGAAGGCAGCCCCTTGACCCACATGTTCCGCTACTTCCTCCTCGGCCGGGGCGACACCGCTCCCGTGACCCGCGAGATCATCCGCAAGAACGAACCCGACCCGGCCCGCCGCCCCGGCATCCACGTC
Organism: Streptomyces sp. NBC_01296; assembly: GCF_035984415.1. NCBI lineage: Bacteria > Bacillati > Actinomycetota > Actinomycetes > Kitasatosporales > Streptomycetaceae > Streptomyces > Streptomyces sp. NBC_01296. Next base: position 418,671 of record NZ_CP130720.1, read on the forward strand.
GGAGGCTGACCCCTCAACAGGCCTGAGCAGCAGCCTCACGACAGTCGGTGCGGCTGCAGTGCAGTCGCCCGGTGGCCGACGTGCTCGCCATCCTCGGCGAGCACGTCGGCCACCGCGATGGAAGGCCCGACCATCACGCCAAACACTGCTGAGTAACCACGCCATCTACCGCTGAAAGTCACACGCCTGCCTGCCGAGTGCGTGACCCTGGGGAAGACCTCCGGACGCGGCATCTGGCGCGACACGCTCGACTTCGTCGACCCGTTCCGCACCGGCGCCGGCGGCTTGTTCTGGGAAATCGACAGGCTGACCGAACTCTGCGGGATTCTGCGCCAGGACGCTCCCCACACGACGCTGCCCGCGCTCTGGCCCGAGCCTGGTGGCTTCCTGCCGTTCGCCGTGACGATGGAGCGTCGACACCGTCGGTTGGTGGACGGTCGGCGAGCCGGACCACTGGCCGCTCGGCGTGCTGAACCGGGAACCCGACCGCATCCATCCGCCCCGGCACGCGACACTCGTACACCTCGGCTGGGGTCGGCAAGGCGAAGTACCACAAGCGCGGAGGGGTGGACGACCCGTACGTGACCCTCGACGTCTACCCCCTTCCCCGCGACGAGAGCCGAACATGGAGCGTCCTTCTCCATAAGGGCACCGACCTGGACCCCAGGACGGACCACGACACCGTCACCGACTTGGTCTTCAACCAGAGCAGCGACGGCGACCCCGGCGCCCTCAGCCCGCACGAGACGTTTGACTGGCCCCTGATCGAGGCCGAGCGAAGCCATCAAGCACGCGCAGGGCCCGGGCTCACGGCATTCGGTGGGACCCCGGAACAGGAGAGGTCAGCTGCCCCGCCAGCGTGCACGCCGATCAGGCAACAGCCATCTGGGACCAGGCCTGGACTGACATGGACGGCTTGGTGCTCGACCTCATCTACTCACACCCGGTAAAGATCCGCCGGACAGGGCCTAACCGAGTGCCGGCGGGTGCTCGGCTGGACGGCGGCCCCAGGCCGAGATCAGCGGCGCGAGTGTCAGGTCGAGTTTGCCGGCGTGGATGGCGTCCAGGTGCGCGTCGATCTCGGCGTCGTCGGCCAGGCCGGCCGCGAGCAGTTCGCCGCGCACATGCCGGATGGTCGCCGCCTCCAGCCGGTCGCAGGCCAGCCCGCCGAATGGAAAAGCTCCCCCCGCGGCGACATCCACCAAGCCGGCCTCACGCAAGGCCCGCGGCAGTGTCCGGCCGTAGCGCAGGTCCGCGCCGCGGCGCGTCAGCAGCTCCCGGACCGCATCGCGCAGCCGGTTGGCCCGCCGCTGCGCAGGGCCGCTGTCGTCCAGGCATGCGAGCGGCTGCAGAGCGGTATCGGCGTCCTCGACCAGCAGCCAGCCGCCGGGCCGTAGCGCTGCCGCCATCGTGGCCAACGCCCGAGCCCGGTCGGGTACATGGACCAGCACGAGCCGGGCGTGCACCAGATCGAACGTCCCCGGCTCCGGGGGCGGATCAGCGGCGACGTCGTGCCGGCGCACCTCGTACCCGTCGTCTGTCTTCAGCCACGACGGGTCGATGTCCGTGGCCAGCACGTGCCCGGTCGGACCGACGGCCGCCGCGAGCGCCTCCGGGATACTGGGGCCACCGGCCCCCACTGCCCAGCAGCGCGAGCCGGCCCTGACCCCCAGTCGATCGAAGTGCCCGCGCGTCACACCGTCGAACAGCTCGGCCAGCCACACGAATCGCTCGCCCGCCTCGGCGCGCGCGTTGTCCAGCAGGTACCCGCGGGCGGGAGCGGACTCTCCGCCGAGCGCGGTGGTCCCGTCTTTCGGATCCGGTCGGCCACGGACGTGCGGCGGGCGGGGCGAGGAGGTCACCACTACAGGGTCCACCTCCCCAGGCGACCAGCGCCACGACGACGGGAGAGAGACATCTCACACAGTCGGCGAACCCCGCACGTCCTACAGCACGGTTCTGCACCGTGACGCATCGTCACGCACCGGAAGGGGTACATGCACTCGGCCCCCACAGCCAGCGCACCAGGCGCGGGGCAGCGCGCGGGTCGGATTGTCGGCCGCGGCCGGTTCGACCTCGTACCGGCCGCCTTCGCCGACAGGCGCAGTGCTTTCGAGCACCTTCGCCGCATCCGGCACTCGACCCATGGCCCGCGGATCCTGCGCTCAGGTGGAAAGGTGCGATGAGGCACCCGCATCACGGTTCAGCGAGGTCCGCCCTGAGGCTTCTCTACGAGTCGCTCCACCGGATCGGGTGACCGGATGGATCCGTGGTGAGCCAGGAACCGTCTCCAAGGGGCCCGATGTCGTAGGGATTCTCCCCGTGCGCGTCGAACGCAGCCTGGACCTGGCCGGAGCGCACGTCGACACGGTAGTGGCGGAACCACTCCTGCTCGTCCTCGGTTTCGCCGGTGAGGGTGACGATGGCGATGTCCGGGGTCAGGTAGCCGCCGCTCCATTCCACGTAGATCTGGTCCGGGTCATGCCCGAAGGTGTCGACGGAGAGGGTCAACGCCACCTCGCCGTCCGGGTAGGAGTGGATGGCCATGTCCGCTTGGTCGTGATCGACAGTCATGAAGTGACGTCCATCGGGCGACATGTCGATGAGGCACCTGTCGCTCCAGGGATAGCAGTAGAGATCCATCCGGCCATCGGCCAGCGACGCGCGGTAGATGACCGAGCCGTCCTGTCCCTCGCCCACGTCGAGGAGGACCTGGTCGCTCGCCTGGTGCAAGAGGTGCTGGCCGCCGTGCCCGACGGTTTCCAGATCCGCCCGCGCGACGTCCGCTCCGGTGCCGGCGTCCAGGACGACCCACTGGTCGGAGCGGTCGCGGCCGGCCATGGCATCGGGCCGGTAGACCCAGACCACGAGTCCGTCCAGCGACAGCACGCAGCAGGGCCGGTGTCCGAACTGCTGGTCTGACTGCGGCTTGAACTCCGACCGCCAGACCTCGGCCCCGTCCGCTGTCACGCACACGGCCGCGTTCAGGGTCGTGTAGTAGACGCGTTGAAGATCAGCTCGAACGGCGTGGTCGACGACGACGTCCTCGGCGGACGGCCGGCACACCATTGCGGGCGACAGCACACCCCGGACGTCGGCAGCCAGGTCATAGGCGCAGATGCTTCCGTCGACGAGCCGCGTGATGACCTGGAGGGGTCGAGTGGGTTGAGCCATGTTCAGGAGGTTAGACCCCAGCGGATCTGCAAAAAACCAAGGTTTCGTGTTGGCCGGGGAGCCAGCCGCCGCGGCCCCAGCGCTCGAGCGGCGAGCATCCGGGTTTTGCGTTCGGGGACTGACGGTTGAACGTTTCGCCAATCGGCTCGGTCGGGCGGTCAGGTGGTCAGCGCCGCAAGCTCCGCGTTGGCGCGCTCGGTGACCAGGGCCAGGACTCGGCCGGCGGCGGCCAGGTCCGCGGCGGGTATCCCGCCCCAGACGCGGGCGCTGACGGGGGCGGTCTCCGCGCCGATGGCGGCGATCAGCTCGCGCCCCCCGTCCGTGGGGCGAAGGTGCGCGCCGTCCGCTACGAGCAGCTGCTTGGCCAGCAGCTCGTCGAGAGTGGCGCGGATGTCGGCCGGATCGGCCTTGAGGGAGCCCTGGACCTGGGTGACCAGATCGTCCGGCGTCTGCGGGGCGTCGGCGATGAGGGCGGCGCGCAGGGCGACCTGCTGCTGGAACGAGATGCCGTGCCGGGCCAGGACGTGCTCCAGGACGCCGCGGGCCGCGTAGTGGGCCAGGGCGAGGGCGCGGGGGTCGGCGACGGGTTCGGTGGTGGATGCAGTGGTGGTCATGGTGTTGTCCCCTGAGTGCTCTCGTCGTTCGGCACGGATGGATGGAGAGGTGCGTCGAGCAGGGTCGTCAGCTCGTCGGTGAACGCGTGCGTCCGCGGGGCGTCCAGGCCGCCGAGCGGCTCCAGCAACTGCTCAAGCAGTTCCTGGACCACCGCGATGGCCTGCCGCGTGACGGCCTGGCCCTGGTCGGTGAGGGCGAGCCGTATGGCGCGCGGATCGCGGAGATCGCGGGTGCGCTCGACCAGACCGGCCGACTCCAGAGCGCGCGCCAGCTTCGAGATGTACAGCGCCTCCAGACCGGTGTGGTCGGCGAGTTGGCGCTGATTGGGCCGCTCACCGGCGCTCTGCATGCCGTACAGCGACGCGACCACTGAGTACTGCGCGTGAGTGAGACCCAGCGGGGCCATCGCGCGATCGACCGCGACGCGCCACTTGTTGGCGAGCCGCCATACCAGGAAGCCGGGCGTGGGGCCCGGTGACACCTTGCTCATATCAAATAGAGTACATGGATATTATATCCATGGCTACTATTTCAGCGGCTGGGCGACTGCAGCCGGTCGGCGTTCCACCCCCGGGCCGCCCAAGAGGGGCGCGCACCGGTCCGCAGTCCGGACATCATCCCGCTGCGGACCGCTCTTCGCCCCGAGGCAGTGCTGTCCGTGAGCGTGAACAACGGCGGCCATGGCCAGGCCTCGGCCGTGCCAGTCCTTGCGGCCCATGTACGGGATCTTGAGGCCACGGGCAGCCCATGGCAGGCTCGTGCCGCATGATCGATGAATTCGCGAAAGACAACCTGCACGGGAGACTGCGGCGGGACCGCAAGGCGCTGCTCTGGAAACTCGACGGCTTGTCCGAATACGACGCCCGACGACCTTTGACAGCGACCGGGACCAACCTCCTCGGCCTGGTCAAACACGTGGCCAGCGTCGAGGCCAGGTACTTCGGCGAGGTCTTCGACCGCCCTTCCCCGGAACCGCTGCCCCGGTGGCAGGACTCCAACGGCAGCGATCTGTGGGCGACCGAGGAGGAGACCCGCGATCAGATCATCGGGTTCTACCGGCGCACGTGGGAACACTCGGACGCGACGATCAACGAGCTTCCCCTCGACGCCCCCGGCCACGTGCCGTGGTGGCCGGAGCCTTATGCCGACACGAACCTGTTCGCCATCATGGTCCATGTCCTCGGCGAGTCCATCCGGCATGCCGGGCACGCCGATATCCTGCGCGAGGGCCTCGACGGCCGGACCGGGTTGCGCGCCGAACACGAGCAGCAGATCGACGATGAGGCCCGTGCAGCCTACTGCGCGAAGATCGAGCAGGCCGCCAGGTCGACCGCACCAATCAAGGCTTAGTTAGACATACCAGGCAGCCTGACATCACGAGCCGGATGATGTCCTCCTCGCGGATCTCGTGGCCCTCGGCCTGGAGCTGGGCGACGGCGGCGTCGATGTAACGGGTCGTCCAGAGCACGATGGCGTTGAGGACCAAGCCGACCGAGCCGAGCTGGTCCTCCATGCTGTCCCGGTACGCCTGGTGGATGGTGCCGCGCTTGCCGTGGCACACATCCCGGGCCGGCTTGTGGCGGGACTCCTGCATGGTGAGCTGCCGGTCCATCTGCCGGCGGTAGGTGTCGTCCAACGGGTCGACCACCCGCAACAGCGTGTCGGGACGAGCGCCGTTCTGGTGGAGGTACGGGACGACAAGCCGGTCCCGCGTGCGTTCCTCGAGGCCCTGCCTTCGGGTGTGGAGGCCTTGCGCTTGAACGTCGACCAGGTCAAGGCGACCGCCGAGCTCAACGGTCCGTGCGAGGCGCTGAACGGCTCGCTCTCCCCTGCGCGCGGGAGGCGACAGCCGTTGAGCTGCGCAGGGCGGATGTCCGCGTCAAGGAGCTGTACCGCTGGGACACGCCTAACCAGGGCCTGTTCGTCCGGCAGACCCCGGCCCCGAAGGGGTCCGTCGTCGTCCTGGTGGGCCGGGCGGACCAGCAGATCTCGGTGCCCGCGGTGAAGGAAGCGGCGAACCGGCACCTCGGCATCGCCGTGCCGGTCGAGACCATCGCCGGCTCCTGGTTGAACGCGGCGAACATGGACGACCGGACCATCTACGACGAGCCTCCTGTCACTGCCCCTCGGCCCTCGCGCGGGACCGAACCGCCGCAACACGAACTGACGAGGCCGTAGGTGTGCAGGCCGCCGCTCGTCGCCATGGCCAGCGGTCGGGCGAGTCTTCTGTGGCCGGAGAGCAACATGCTGAGTTGAGACATCGATCCCGTTGCGCCGAAGCGGCATTTCATGACTTGTTCCAGAGGCCATTAGGGTCGGATTCATGGAGTGGAGTTTTCAGACGGCTGAAGAGTTGGCGGCCGCGTTGCGTGCCGGTGAAGTGACCTCGGTGGAACTGACCGACGAGGCGATCGCCCGTATCGAGCGGGACGACAAGGTGATCAACGCGATCTGTGTGCCGGACTTCGACCGCGCGCGGGCCGCCGCGCGCGGCGCCGACCAGGCGCGTGCCCGCGGCGAGGACCGACCGCTGCTCGGCATTCCGGTGACGGTCAAGGAGTCCTACAACGTCGCCGGGCTGCCCACGACCTGGGGCATGCCCCAACACCGGGACTTCGTGCCGGCCGAGGACGCGGTGCAGGTGTCGCGGATCAAGGCCGCCGGCGCGGTGGTGCTCGGCAAGACCAATGTGCCCTTGGGGCTGCAAGACATCCAGAGTTTCAACGAGATCTACGGCACGACCAACAACCCGTGGGACCACGGCCGCACGTCGGGCGGATCCTCCGGCGGATCGGCGGCGGCCCTGGCGTGCGGATTCGGCGCGCTGTCCATCGGCTCCGACATCGGCGGTTCGTTGCGCACCCCCGCGCATTTCTGCGGTGTCTACGCGCACAAGCCGACACTCGGGTTGGCGGCCAACCGCGGTATGGACCTGCCGTCCGCACCGGCCTTGCCGGTCGACCTCGACCTCGCCGTCGTCGGTCCGATGGCGCGTACCGCCCGCGACCTCACGCTCCTGCTCGACGTCATGGCCGGACCGGATCCGTTGACGCTCGGCGTGGCGCACCACTTGAGGTTGCCGCCCGCGCGCCACGAACGGCTCCGCGACTACCGGGTCCTGATCCTCGACGAGCATCCGCTCATTCCGACCGGGTCGGCGGTGCGGGCGGGCGTGAACCGAGTCGCCGACGCGCTTGTCGACGGCGGCGCCCACGTCGAACGGCACAGTCCGCTGCTACCCGATCTGGCTGAGGCCGCGACGCTCTACAACCAGTTGCTGTTTTCGGGCTCCGTCGCACGTTTTCCCGTCGATGCGTACGATCAGCTGCGGACCCGCGCTGCCGGACTGAGCGCGGACGACCGGAGTCTCGACGCGGCGCGGCTGCGCGCCATGGTGTTCAGCCACCGCGACTGGCTCGAGGCGAACCATCGCCGCGAACTGCACCGCCACGGCTGGCGGCAACTGTTCGCCGAGTTCGATGTCGTGGTGTGCCCGATTACGCCCACTCCCGCGTTCCTGCACGACCACAGCCCCAATCCGCTGGAACGCCGGATCGGCATCGACGGCGTCGAGTACCCGTACCTCGACCAGCTCGTCTGGGCCGGCCTGGCCACCATGCCCGGCCTGCCCGCCACCGCCATACCGGCGGGCCGGGCCTCCGATGGCCTGCCGGTGGGAGCACAGCTCATCGGCCCGATGTTCGAGGACCGCACCCCGCTGCGGCTGGCGGAACTGCTCGAGCAGAAGATCGGCGGCTTCCGGGCACCGAAGTAGGGCCTACTGCCGGGCGTTCCTCGAAGCTGACCCCGGACCCGCGCGCTGTGCCGGTCGCCGCCGGCGCCGCCGCCTGGAGCTCCGGCACAAGCCGCCGCGCGAACCCCAAGGCCTCGGCCGGGTCGCAGAGCACGAGCCGGCTGGCGTGGCGGGCGTCGCGCAGCGCGCCGAGTCGCCGGCCGAGCGCGGCGCCGACGGTATCGGCGGCCGGTTGGGCGCCGCCCGTTCGGCTTTGCGGTGGGGCAGGTGACGCGTGTCGAGTGGCGTGCGCCTGTGCACTCCAATGTCATGGCTTCGACCAGTTCACCCCTACTGGAACAGGGAGTATCTCCATGACAGAGCAGGCAGCGGCCCGCCGACCCCGCCCTCGCGTGCAGCGGCTGATGGCAGCCGCGTTGACCCTGGGCGCCGTCGGTGCCCTCGCGGCCGCGGCGCCGCCTCAGCCAGGGGAGCAACAGACTCGGGAACATCACGGCTTCCGCGAGATCGACTTGGTATCCGACATCCCGGGCAGGGCCGAGGCGACCGATCCGAACCTGGGCAACCCTTGGGGCCTGGTGACCGACCGCGCCGGTGAGCTGTTGGTCGCGGACAACCACACCGACAAGGCCACGACGTACTCGGGTGGCCAGAAGGGGAAGCCGGTCAGGATTCTCGACCGGGTCGTGTCGTTCCCGACGGACGGAGCTCCGACCGGCGTCGTGCGCAACGACGGCGACGACTTCGAGTTCAGCGCCTTCGGGAGGACCGGCCCCGCCCGCTTCCTGTTCGCGGGGGAGCACGGCGACCTGTTCGCGTACAACCCGGACGTGTCCGGGACGGACGCGATCCCGGTCGCCCACGAGGACAGCGGCAGCGAGACCGCCATCTTCAAGGGGCTGGAGCTGATCAAAGACGACGACCGCGACGGGAAGGACGCGAAGCACGAGGATCGGCGTCACGAACGTGGCGAGCCGAGTGTGCTCGTCGCGAACTTCCGTGACGCGCGCGTCGACGTCTTCGACGAGGACTTCAACCTCGTGCCGCCCAACGGAGCATTCCGGGACTCCGGGCTTCCCGCCGGCTACGCGCCGTTCAACATCAAGGAAATCGACTCCAAGGTGTTCGTCACCTACGCCCTGCAGGACGCCGACAAGGAGGACGACGTCGCCGGCCCGGGCAACGGCTTCATCGACGTGTTCAGCAGGGAGGGCAAGCTGCTGAAGCGCTTCGCGAGCCAGGGCGTGCTCAACGCACCTTGGGGTCTTGAAGTAGCTCCCAAGGGATTCGGGAAGTTCGCCGGTGACCTGCTCGTCGGCAACTTCGGAGACGGCCGCATCAACGTCTTCGACCGTCACACCGGCAAACTCAAGGGGCACCTGGAAGATCGCGAGGGTAACCCGATCGAGATCCCCGGCCTGTGGGGGCTGCAGCGCGGCACTGACAAGTCCGGCGGCCGGGAATCCGTCTGGTTCGCCGCGGGAATCAACGATGAGGAGAACGGACTGCTCGGGGTCCTGCGCGCCGAGCACTGACCGGCCACGCCGCCACCCCGAGGCAAGTACCTTTCCCGGGGTGGCGCGCGGCGGTTACGGGGCCACCGACTCTTGTGCGAAGTGGCCGTAGAGGGGGACGGCGTGCAGCGGGTCGGTGTCTGTGGCGCCCACGGTGTCGTCGGGGCGGTTGTAGCGGGAGTCGGGTAGGGGGATTCGGCCTCATCCGCGTCGCGTGCGACGGCCCGGGCGACCCCGCCTGCGGCCCGAGCGGGTCATCGCGGACAAGGGCTACTCCTCCCGGACCTTCCGCGCCTACCTCCACAGGAGCGGCATCAACGCCACCATCCCGGAACGTGTCGACCAACTCGCAGGCCTGGCCAGGCGCCGGGAACGGCCCTGTGTATTCGACAAGGCCGCCTACCGGCGCCGCAACGTCGTCGAACGATGCTTCCACCGTCTCAAGCAATGGCGAGGCGTCGCCACCCGCTACGACAAACACCCCGCCCGCTACCAAGCAGCGATCACCCTCGCCAGCACCCTCATCTGGCCCGACAAATGATCGACAACTGCCGTTGCGGAACACCCTGGCCGGTGGGGCGAACCTTGCGGTTGCGATGGGGCAGATGCTGGCCGCGGTCACCGCTCCCAGCTCCCCGGCCCACACCAAGGGCCCCGGATGAACCAGCTCCGGTCATCGCCGACCTATACCGAGAACTCGACCACCACGGTAACGTTGCCCGTCACCACGGAGCGGTCTTCGGCTCGCGGTGCCACCACCACTGCGCGGAATCGGCATCCCTGCGCCTGCGCCGCAGCCAGGGGTCCAGTGCCCCGGTGACGTCCTGGATCGTGCACGCCTCGAAACGAGCGTCCAACGAATCCAGCAGGGACGACAGTTCCCGCCGCGGCCCCTCGGGCATGCCGGCGAGCGCGCGCTGCAGGCCATCCCGGATGTCAAGATCGTTCTTATAGTCGCTGAAGAAGTACTGGTCGCCCGGAGGCCGCATGCCCTCCAGGAATCCGATGAGACGTTCCCAGGCTTGGAATCGATTCTTCAGCGAGTGCGTCGGGGTGACGATGCGGCTTCGGATTTCTTCCCCCAGGCCCAGCCTCTCGGTTTCGAGCTGAGCTTGATCAAACCGCGAAACCTCCTCATGGGTCTCCCTGGACAGGCGACCCCAGTAGTTCTCTGATTCCGTGACTGCCTTACCCGTCATTGATTTCATCCCAGAAGTAGTCGTATCCCCGGCTCGGCGCTCGCATGTTGAAGTCGTGCGCTACGACGGGAAGGACGTCGAAGTACGGCTGAGGGTGTGGCGCAGCAACATGCGCAGCCGGCAGGGATCACTCCCGGAGGGGCAGCCAGGTTGGCCCCTGATGGACGGCTGTCACTCCTGGAGAGGCCTCAGGCAGCCGCGTAGACCGGCACTGATCTCTCACGTCCCCTGACAGTGGCACGATGCGCAGCACACCACGTCGGACCAGCACAGCGCGCCGACCAGGCCGAACCGGCCACTGACGCAGGCCTCACTGACACGAAACCAAGACGGAACCCGAGGACGCGTCGGCGGGAGAAGCAACCGTGCCGACGTCGCGGACTTCCCTGTGGCCCTGGCCGCCTCATGGCAGGCCTGCGTGCTGAACCAAGCCGTCGGGCAGCGGCTCTGGGCGGCGGCGGGAGCCCCTCAGTAGGCCGACCACGGGACCCGGCAGGTGTGGAGGGCTTCTCCCTCCGGGCACAGGGCGGCGATGACCGCCTTGCGCAGGGCCCTCCGCGTCCGCAGGGAGCACATCACGTGCAGCCGCAGCGTGACCGGTTGCCGGGCACCGCTGGCGCGGCCGGGATGCTCCGCGGCCCACTGCCGTGCCAGGAAGTCGTCCGTGCCGGCGACCGGTGACGTGGTCATGTCGATGATCCGGGCGCTGTGGGAGCCCACGACGTCCTCGACGAGGGCTCTGACCCAGGCCAGCCCCTCCTCGTCCGCGTACAGGCCGAACGCCAGGGCGCGCGTCCTCATGCCGCCGCCCCCACGAACCAGGAGTGAACGGGCGCGAGCGTGGATGACGGAGGCCATCCGTTGACGGTCGCCAGAAGCCGCCAGTAGCGCTCCACGAGCGGATCCGCACCCGTTCGCAAGCGTGCCAGGAGCCAGCGGCGCAAATCGCTCTCCCCGGCACTCTCAAATGCGTGGCCGTAGAGGCCGGCCGACAAACTGGCCGGGGACGCGTCCGCGACGGAGGCCGAAAGCAGACCGGCCGACACGGCCTCGTCGATCCGCTCGCGTATCGCCTGGTCGAGGGCCCCTTGCAGCGCGATGGCATCCTTCCCGGAGAGTTCTTCTACCTGCTCCCTGGCCGTCCGCCGGATCGCGGCACGGAAGTCTGCGCTCTGGCAGAGTCCGGCGAGCTCCACCCAGGCGTCGACCTGCTCAGGCGTGGGGTCTTCAGGTAGTTCGGGCAGTGCGGAGCGCATCAGGCTCACGAACTCAGGGTTGGTGTGGAGGCCCGCGAAAGCATCCTCGATGAAGTCGGCCAAGAGTCGGTGGCGTTCGGTCCGGGAAAGCGTGGCAAGTCGGTGCATCAGGTCCATCTCCAAAGGGGTGGGGCGGCCGCGTCCGGCGACCACCCGAAGGAGGGCGCGGCGCAGGCGCAGGCGCAGGCGCAGGCGCAGGCGCAGGCTGCGGATCTGCACGTCCGACGCGTCTGCGTGCGCTTGTGCGACCTCTGGCAAAGACGCCTCCCGGTCCAACACCCTGCGCACCCTGGCCAGGTCGAGGCCCAGTTCACGCAGCGTACGGGCGAGGTCGAGGCGGGCGAGCGCGTCGGGACCGTAGAGCCGGTAGCCCGCCGGGCTCCGGTCGGTCGGCGGAACGATGCCCCGGTCGGAGTAGAACCGGATCGTCTTCACCGTCAGTCCGGTCCGACGGGATAGCTCCCCGATGGAATAGAGCGTGTCGCTGTCCATGCCCCCAGCCTCCCGTCTCCCCCTACAGGAGACTCAACCGGGGCAGCCACAGCTGGCGTGGGTCTGGTTCATCCAAATCTGACCATCGGGGTGGAGCGGGTTGTCCTGGCCGAGTACGGGCGTCATGATCGCGGGATGGCGGAGGAGACGTTTGTCGAGAAGACCTGGCGGCAGATGGTGGAGGGGCATCCCACGGCGCGACGGGGGGAGCCCGCGGTCATAGAGGCCGCCTACGCCGAACCTCGGTTGCGGGCCCTGTTCCCGTTTCCGAGCCACGGGACCCTCACCTTCCACAGGAACACCCAGTTCCCGTGGAGCAACGACCTGCCGTTCATCGCGAGCGGCACGCAGTCGTACACGGTGTACGCGCCGCGGTACTCGGGCGTCTTGGGCGAGGTGCTGACACCGCGGGAGGCGGCCGCGTTGGTAGTGGCCCACCTGCCCCAAGACTGCGGGCCGGCCTTCGAGGGGCCGTGGCCCCCACCGGAGAGCGAGAGCTCCACCGACTGAACCAGCCGCAGAGCTGCAGCTGCGGTGCCCGTCAAACTTCGATGAAATCGGTCAACCTACGTTGCAACGGGCCAACCGGAAGGCCAACGGCTCACACCCGCGTCTGCAGCCGTTGACCTGCGGCACCATGTCCCGCTGTCCAGCTCAACTCACCCCGGTGACACCACTTGCACCGCACCAGACTGCCGACAGTCCGGCTTCCCGTCTCGCCCGCGTACGTCAAGACATTCCCTGCCGCGGTGCTCATCGGATGCGGCGGGGGTGCCGGGCTGCGGCCACGCTGTCGACGGCTGCAGCGATATCAACGTTGTTGCCGGGTCTGAACCCGCCAGCTGACCACAGCAGCCGTCATGATCAGCACAGGGACGAGCATGAGCGCCGTCGGGCTTCCTTTCGCATCGGCGAGATGAGCGAACACGGCTGCCCCTGCCGCACCGCCGGCCATGTCGAGGGTACTGAGCCAGGACATGGTTTCGGTGACCTGCCCAGCTGGGGCCAGATCGCCTCCCGAGGTGCGCACGACGGCAAAGAGCGACCCGATGACAAGGCCGGCGACCGGGCACACCATGAGGACCGCCATCGGGGAAAGCCGGGCGGCCACAGCCAGGGCAGCACATCCGAGGGCGAACAGGCCGAGCAGGACCGGAAGCGCGAGCCCACGCGGCAGCCGCTTCGTGGCCATACCCAGAATAAGACTTCCCACAACGCTGCCAACCGCAAGGCTGCCCAGATACAAGCCGGTCAGTTCGGCCGCGTGCACCTGCCGCGCGTAGACCGGCAGCACCACGTCCATGGCCGTCACCGCCATGACGAAGAGCGCATCGGCGGCCAGCAGGCGACGCAATGGCGACGACATCAATGGCCCCAGCCAGTGCCCAGCCGCAGCCGAAGGCACGAGGACAACAGAAGCGTTGACCACCACCAGTGCGACGGTGATGACCGTCATCGCCGTGATGGCCGCATACGGCAGGAGAGGCGAGAACGACAGGCTGAGCCAGCCGGCGAGCACCGGACCGACGATCAGCGCGGCACCCATCATGGAAGCGTCGAGCGCCATGGCCGTGTCCAGCGTGGTGCTGGTGGTGACGCTGTGCCAGACAGAACGCATCATGACCGCGACGGGTGGAGCACTCGCGCCGACGGCTGCGGCCAGTGAGCAGACCGCTGTGGCGCTGCCGCCGCTCCGCACCGTCGCGATCACGGCGATGGTGGCGGACAGATGAGCAGCAAGGCAGCAGAGCAGGACCGGGCGGACCGGATGGCGGTCGATGAGCCGTCCGCGCAACGGCGCGGTCAACCCCTGGCCGAGAGCGGAGCAGCTCACCGCCAGTCCCGCGGTCCCATACGAATAGGCGCTGCTGACCAGGAGCAGCATGCTCAGGCTGGTCATACTCGCGGCCAGCTTCGACGCCATGCCGATGACGGCCATCCGCCAGAAGCCGGGCACCTGCATCAATGTCCGGTAGTTGGCAAAGAACCGATACGGGGCCGGGTGGCCTGGTCTTGTGACGGCGGGCGTGGTGCGTGCTCGGCTCACCGCTGCGGTATCCGGGTACGGAGTGCCGCGGTGGACCAGGTGAGCGCGGGCGCCAGACTCCCGGGTGCCGGCCAGCCGTTGACAGTGGCCAGCAACGACAGGTACCGGTCCCGGCGCGGGTCGTTCATCTGCTCCAGCCGGTCGGCAAGGCGCCGGTAGACAGCAAGGGGATCGTGTGAGGCCGGGCAGCCGAGGATACGTGCATAGTGGGCCGCGAGTGCGGTCACGATCGGCTCCGCTTCGGCCGAGTCCGGCTCGACACCGGCCTCGAGAGCCTGTGTCACCTGGGCCCGGACGGCTTCGGCGAGGATGGGGGGCAGACCCGTGGCGTCGTCCGGGGCCCGGTCGGCCGCCAGGTCTTGGGCCATGCCGTGCAACGTGGCGCGGAAATCGTGGTCTTGGAACAGCTCGGCCAGCTCCACCCATGCCTCGATCTGCTCGGGTTCGGGGTCCTCGGGCAGCTCGGGTGTCAACGAGCGAGTGACCGCCGCGAACGCGGGATGATCATGCAGGCCGTCGAACACTGCACCGAGGAAGTCGTCGATCAGACACTGCCGCTCGGCTTCCGACAGACATGCCAGCTTGTGCATGAGCTCCATCTCCTGGGAAGTCGAGCCGCGCCGGGCCACCGCCGTCAGCACAGCGCGGCGCTGCCGCAGGACCCGGATCTGCACCTCCAGTGCTTCGGCATGCGTGGCCGCGACGTCCGTCAGCGAGACCTCCCGGTCCATGACCTTGCGGATCGTGGCCAGGTCGATTCCCAACTCGCGCAGCGTGCGTACGAGTTCGATGCGCGCGATGGCATCGGCACCATACCGGCGGTATCCGGCAGGGGTGCGGTCGGTCGGTGGCACGATCCCGGTGTCCGCGTAGAACCGGATGGCCTTCACCGTCAGACCCGTCCGTCGAGCCAGGTCACCGATCGAATAGAGCGTCTCGCCGTTCATGCCCCCACCCTCACATCTCCCCTTACCGGAGACTCAAGCCTCACGAACACCACGCCGCCCTACTCAGAGCAACCCGACCACAGCAACAAGCAGCGCAGGTCAGACAGCTGACGCTCCCGGGCGCTGCAGAGATTCAGCGATCTCCTCGACCTGGCTCTGGTACGTCGTGGGGCGCCGGAAGTCCTCGTCGTCAGGACTGAGCAAGCGGGACGGCCTCCCGCCCACCGAGGGTCCAAGCAGGCCAAGCCGATCTCGTTGAACCAGTGGATCACGTCGCGGACGATGTCCTCGTCGGCCTGGACCCGAACTGGTGCTGCCCCGGCGCACGATCTGCTGCAGCCGCTGGCCTTCCTGGCCGGTCAGTCTGCGCACACGGACAGGCTCGGCCACCGCGCCTCCGACGGTCGGATCGGACGTCACCGCACATCCAACCGCACCGACCACAAGCCCGGCGAACCAACCCGGTCAGAGCACTAGTTGTCGTCGGTTGTCCTCCCTAAGGGGGAGGGGACTACGCGTGGACGGGCGCTTCCGTCCCGGAAGCCCCGGCGGATACGCGGATCTTGGGGATGAATCTCGGCCACGCGTCCGGATTTCAGGTGGTACGTGCGGGGGACGGAAGATCGTTCTTGGGAGGGTCCCGGTCTGACCCGCTCGTCCAACACAGTCGATGCACAAGCGATTTCACCCGACGAACGGGACCACGCGCATGAAACATCTCGCACGGCTGCTCGCCACCTCCGGGCTCCTCGCCGCCGCCCTTCCCGGGCTGGCGGCGCCATCGGCCTCCGCCGCCCCGGCCCCGGCGTACCTGCGACAGACGCCGGCCTGGCACCGCTGCAGCCCCGATCGGCCGGCGGCGTACGAGTGCGCCACCCTCAAGGTGCCGCTCGACTACCAGCGTCCCGAAGGGCGCACCCTGAACCTCGCCATATCCCGGATGAAGAGCGAGAACCCCGCCAAGCGTCGTGGCGTCCTCCTCCTCAACCCCGGCGGCCCCGGGACCTCGGGTCTCTACCGGCCGATACGGACGAATGCCGAGATGCCCAAGGACGTCCGCGACCGCTACGACCTCGTCGGCTTCGACCCGCGCGGCGTCGGCGAGAGCAGCCCGATCGAGTGTGGTGATCTGAGCGAAGCGGAGGTGGGCGTCGGCGGGGCGTACCGGCCCGAGACCTTCGCCTCGGACGTGTCCTGGGCGCGCGGAATCGCCGACAAGTGCCGTGAGAAGTCGGGCGATGTGATTCCGTACATCACCACCCGCAACACGGCGCGCGACATGGATGTCATCCGCGCCGCACTCGGGGAGCGGACGGTCTCGTACCTGGGCTACTCGTACGGAACGTACCTCGGCGCGGTGTACTCCCAGATGTTCCCGGAGCGCACCGACCGGTTCGTCCTGGACAGCGGCGTGGACCCGGGGCGCGTCTGGCGCGGCATGATCCAGGCGTGGGGGACCGAAGCCGAGCCCGCCTTCGAGCGGTGGACGCGGTGGGCGGCGGAGCGCTCGGACACTTATGGGCTCGGCGCCACGCCCGAGGCGGTCTCGGCCACCTTCTGGGCGCTGGTGGCGCGGGCCGACCGGGACCCGATCATCCACTACGGGGAGAAGATGACGGGTGACGACATCAGGGCCGACCCGTCGCTCTTCTTCGATCCCCACGGTGCCTCGGCCGTCGTCAAGTCCATCAAGGCATCGGCCGACAAGGCGCCCCAGCCGCCGGGTGGCACCGCTCCGGGTGGCATGGCTCCGGGTGGCACCGATCCGGGCGCGAGCGGGAAGGGCGTCGACAGGAAGGGGCCCGGCGCGCAGTCACCGCTCGGCGGCGTCCGGGCCGCCGGCCCGGGCGTCGACGCGGGAGGGGCGTCGGAAGGTCCGGACGCCGTCCCCGCCAGCAACGCCACCGCCGTGTACTGGGCCGTGGTGTGCGGGGACACGGACAACTGGCCCCGCGATCCGGAGCAGTACGCGCGGGACGCGGCGCGGGACAAGGTGAAGCACCCGCTGTACGGGGACTTCGCGTCGAACATCAAACCGTGCGCCTTCTGGCAGCGGCCGCTGGAGCCCGCCACGCCCATGAAGACCCGGGCCGATGTCCTGACCGTGCAGAACGAGTGGGATCCGATGACCCCGCTCGGCACCGGCCAGGGGCTGCACCAGGCGCTCAAGGGGTCGCGGATGGTGCTGGCGCTGGGGGGTGAGGGGCATGGTGTGTATCTCTCCAACCCCACGGCCTGCGCCAACATACCCGTCAACGCATACCTGTCGACGGGACGGCTGCCCGCGAAGGACGTGACCTGCCACAACCCGCCGCCCACCCCGGATCCGGAGGGTGCCGCAGCCCGCTGACGACAGGGCCCGGCCGCCCGGCCCCTGCTGCAATCGGCTGAACCCGGTCAAGCGGTCAGCCGCGAACCCTGTCCACAAGATGCCCTCGACACCCTGGTCCTGGAGTACCTCGTACCAGACCGGGGCTGTCTCGCGATCGTCGGTCGCCGACACTGGGTCGATCACGGGCTGGCGGGTCCACTTCACCCATCGTGAAGCGCCGTGGCCTCGGACGGCCACGGCGCTGATGCAGGAGTTCGCCGAGCTGTTCGCCCGCCTGGACGAGCGGCTCGACGAGCAAGGGGTGCCCGAGGGACAGCCGTTCCTGATCGATCCCGAGGGCCGGTTCGTTGTCGCGTTGAACCGGTACTTCTCCGTGTGGATGGCGCATTCGCCATGGAACACGCAGGCCGCGCACGCCCGCGACCTGCGTACCTTCTTCATTTTCCTGTGGTCCGCACGGGGCGGGTGCGGGTGGCGGGGTGGCGCGCTTGGTGCCGACGGAGGCGTCCAGGGTCGGGCCGAGGCGGGAGATGAAGTGGCTGCCGCCCGCCTCCTACCGGCTGTGGCAGAACGTGGGCCTGTGCGGGTTCGACGCCGACGGGATGCCACGGGGGCGGTTCGCGGGCGGTGGGCGGCGCGGAACGCGGCGTTCGCCGACGCCATGGTCCGTACGGGGCTGCGGCTGTCGGAGCAGTCCGCCCTGACGGTGTTCGAGCTTCCGGGAGTCCCGCCGCCGGGCTCCGGGATCGTGAATGCCCGCATGATGCTGCCTGACGAGATCTTCAAGGGCTGCTCGGGGCGCGCGGTGTACATGCTGGTGCCGGTGCCGGTGCTGCGAGACGTGTGGGGGTACATGGAGTGGGACCGGCGGGAGACGCTCGACTACGGGCGGGCCCGCGGCTTCTACGTCCCGGGTCCGCGCTCGCTGCTCGTCGAGGATCCGGCGCGGCCGGTCGTCCGGGTCGGCGGGCGGTGGGTGGCGGTGGCCCGGCTCGGAGCGGCGGAGCGGCGGCGGCTTCTGGTGGCGGGGCCGGACGGGTGGGAGCCGGCGATGCTGTGGCTGAACCAGTGGGGGCTGCCGATGTCGGTCAGTGGTCAGGGTGGTGGGTGGGCGACGTCGTGGGCGGCTTGGACGAAGGCGGCGACGGCTGCGGATCGCGAGGTCTCCGGCCAGGCGACCATGACCGCGCTGGGGCTGAGGTCGGTGACCGGCCGGTATGCGATGTCCGGGCGCTGGTGCCGCTCGGTGGTGGAGAGTGACAGGAACGCCACCGCCTGGCCCAGCGCGACCACCTCCAGGAGTTGTTCGACGCTGGAAACGAGCGGCCCCTCAGGAGTGTCGGCCGGCGCCAAGCATGTGTGGCCATCGCCTGCTTCTGCGCCGTCGTATCCGGTGTAGTAGGCGGTGGTGGAGGGGGCGGCCCCCTTCCAGCGCGGGATCGGTTCGCCCTGGAGGTCGGTCAGCCGCAGTCGCCGGCGTCCGGCCAGGCGGTGCGCGGCGGGGAGGACGGCCAGTCGCGGCTCGACCACGAGTGTCTGGGAATCGAGCCCTTGACCGTCGAACGGGCTGCGCAGCAGTGCTACGTCGGCACGGCCGTCCCGCAGCATGGCGATCGGCTCTCCGCTGCCGCCGACGACAACTTCAGGCGGCGGCAGATGCGAACCCGTTTCCCGGTAGGCGGCGAGGATCTCCCGCAGCAGCCCGGCATCGCCTCCCGGTTTGACCGCCACGACGAGCTGGGGTGTCGGCTGACCGGCCCGGCGTGCTCGCCGGGCCGCCGCGTGCACCGCGTCGACCGCGATCCGGGCCTGGTCGAGCAGCACCTGACCGGCGTTGGTCAGCCTCACCTGCCGGGTGGTGCGCTCCAGCAGGCATACCCCGAGCCGGGATTCCATCTGAGCGATCGTCTTCGACAGCGGGGGCTGCGCCATCCCCAGGCGTTGCGCGGCCCGGCTGAAGTTCAGTTCCTCGGCGACCGCGATGAAGTACCTCAGCTCCCGCACCTCTAGCTCACTCATATCTGTGGACTATAGATCCAGAGTCTTCTGGTCTTTCCCTGCCGCCCGTGGGTGAGGGGAAGCTGGGTGCCATGACGACTTCACAGAAGACTGCTCTGATCACCGGTGCGAACAAGGGCATCGGCAAGGAAACGGCCCGCAGGCTCGCAGCCCTCGGCATCACGGTGCTGATCGGCGCCCGCAACGCCGAGCGTGGCGAGGCGGCGGCCGAGGAGCTTCGCGCGGGCGGCGCCGACGTACGGTTCGTTCCGCTGGACGTCACCGACGAGACCTCGGTCCAGGCCGCCGCCCAGCACATCGACGCCACGTTCGGCCGCCTCGACATCCTCGTCAACAACGCCGCGATCGCCGCCGGACCGCAAAAGCCGAGTGAAGCCCCGGCCGCCACCGTCCGGCAGGTCTACGAGACCAACGTGTTCGGCGTCATCGCGGTGACCCACGCCATGCTCCCCCTGCTCCGCCGCTCCGCCGCCGCACGCATCGTCAACATGTCCAGCGAACTCGGCTCACTCACCCACCTGGCCGACCCGGGCAGCCCGTGGTCCGCCTACTACTCGATCCTCCTCCCTTACTGCACCTCGAAGAGCGCGCTGAACGCGATCACCGTGCTCTACGCCAATGAACTGCGCGCCGAAGGGATCCTGGTCAACGCGGTGAGTCCCGGCTACTGCGCGACCGACCTCAACCGCCACACCGGGATGCGCACGGCGGAGGAGGGCGCGGCCGTGGCGGTTGACCTGGCGACGGCGGGCGAGGACGGCCCGACGGGCGCCTTTTTGGCCGAGGACGGGCCGATTCCCTGGTGAGACCATGCCGCGCCGTCTCCGCCCGACGCCTGCCGGGGTGTTTTCAACCCCCGCCGTGACGATCACTCGCCTCTTGCGCGGCGCCCATCCCCACGGGCCTAGGGCGTGTGTGATGTTGTGATCAGTCGGTGATCTTCAGGAGGTCGTCGATCCAGATCATTGCGGCGCGGAGGCGGAGGCCGGCGAGGTAGCTCCCGGGCGTCTTGTCGTAGCGGGTGGCGATCCCTCGCCAGGCCTTCAGCTTATTGATCAGGCGCTCGACGGTGTTCCGTTCCTTGTAGAGCTCGGCGTCGTGGCTGACGGGCCGGCCGCCTCTCGCGCCCTTCCTCTTCCGGCTGGCGGCCTGGTCCTTCTTCTCCGGGATCACCGCTTTGATGTTGCGTTTGCGCAGGTAGGCGCGGTTGCCGCGGGACGAGTAGGCTTTGTCCGCGGCGACCGCGCCGGGCCTGGTGCGAGGACGGCCGACGGGCAGACGGACCCTCACCTTCCCCAGCACGGGGATGAATTGCGGACTGTCCGCGGCCTGCCCTGCGGTCAGGACGAATGCGAGCGGGCGGCATTTGCGATCCGCGGCGAGATGGACCTTGCTGGTCAGTCCGCCACGGGACCTGCCGAGCAGTGCTTCCTTCAGGCGGAGCTTGCGTCTGCGTCGGACGCGTCGGCGCTCGGCCTGTCCGTTCTGTTCCTCCGGTCCACCCCCTTTTGCCGGGCCTCCTCCTGCTCGCGCGCAGCCCCTTCCAGGGCCTCCATGAGGTCCTCGCCGACGCGCATCCCGGCGGAGTCGTGGTGGGCGCGGGCAGTGGTGGAGTCCACGCTGACCAGCGACAAGTCCGTTCTCCCCGCGCGGGCCGCCTCAGCGATCAGGCCCTCCAGCAGAGCGGCGAAGACACCGGCGTCCCGCCAGACCCGGAAGCGCCCGTAGACGGTGGCCCAGGGACCGAACTCGGAGGGCATCTCCCGCCACTGGGCACTGGAACGGAACCTCCAGATCACCCCTTCGAACTGCTCCCGCAGCCGCTCGGGGTACGGGCCGAACCTGCCGATCGGCAGGTAGGGCTCGATGAACTTCCACTGGGCATCGGTAAGTTGCCTGCGAGTCACGGTCAATGTCGTACCGGATTTCGCCCCCCGAAGGGAGCAAAACCCATCGACTGATCACGACATCACACAGGCCCAAGACGGACCCTAGTAGTGCAACGGTCTTTGCCCTGACGGTTGGGCAGTTTCGGGTGGAGTGTGCCCGCGTCGTTTGTAGTGGCTGAGTCGGGCCTGGAACTGTCGGCGGCGTCGCCAGTGGGACCAGTGCAGGACCTGGTCAACGGGGGTGGTCTGGCGGTGTGCGAGTCGGGCGATCAGGCGTCTGAGCTCGGGAAGGCTGAGGAGAACGAGGCCGGAGGATCCGTTTCTGCTTTGTCGGCGTCCAGTTCGCGGGCCCGCAGGATGGTGAGGCAGGCCTGGGCGGCCATGGCCAGGGTTTAGGTGTCGGTGCCAGCCGGGGTAGCGGCGGACCTGGTAGTCGTCCAGGCCGCACTCCTGCTTCGCGGTCTGGAAGCATTCTTCGACGGCCCAGCGGGCACCGGCGACGTGGATCACCTGGTCAAGGGTGGTGTCCGCGGGGCAGTAGGCGATGTAGTAGGAGATTTCCTGGGGCCGGCTGACGCTGCGGCGGGCGATCGCCCAGTGCCGACGGTCGTCTCGGTGCCAGGGTCGGACCTCCACTCTGGCCCAGTCGAAGACGCGGGGCCCCTGGATCATGTCGGGTACCAGGACTTCCACCTCGCCCTCGGCCGCGCCTACGACGCCCTTGTACACCTGCACCGGGTCCGGGCGGCCGACAAACTCTGAACCGCTCAGACGCCGTTTCCGACGCCGCGATCGGGTGCGCTCATGTCCCCGGTCGCCGGGTGTGCAGTCGGCCAGCCCGTAGCCCAGGCATACGGTGCCCTTCGGGGCGGCTGCCGGGGGTGCGAGCTGCGTGGACCCGGCCCACGACCGTGCCGCCGGCCGCCGGTGAGAACGGACGGGGCAGCGAGCGTCGGGCCGGGCGGGCGACGGGTGAGCTGCCGAACGACCTCGAGGAATCGATGGCCCGCCCCGGGGCTACCGGTGGTCGGGAACGTACTTGTAGCCGACGCGGCGCACGGTGGAGATGCAGTCCCGGTGGGCGGGTCCGAGCTTGCGGCGCAGCCGGGCCACGTGGACATCGACCGTACGGCCGTCGCCGATGTGCCCGTAGCCCCAGATGCCCGAGATGAGGGCATCACGCGTGTGAACCGTGTACGGGTGGGCCACGAGATGGGCCAGGAGGTCGAACTCCAGGTAGGTGAGGTCCAGTTCGTGCCCGTCGACCTCGACCAGCCGACGCGCCCGGTCGACCCGGATCGCGTCATCGAGCCGGCCGGGGTCGGGCTGCGGGGTCGGCTCCGACCCGGGAGCCTGGGGCAGTCCGAGCCCGAGGGGATGGATTTCCGGGCGGATGCCGTGCGCCTGCATCAGCGCGACCGGGTCGACATTCGCCGGCAGGAAGACGAGGTACCCGACGCGGCCGCCCTCGGTCCCGCCGGCGGGGACGGCGAGCGGGCGGTCGCCGACCAGCTGGAGACGGGGGGCCGGGGAACGGCGAACGGCGGGTGCGGGAATTGCGGTGGTCATGTTGAGCCCCTTCGGCTGCGCGGAGTGAGGTACGGATGCCGGGTGTTCGGGCACGACAGGGCAGGGCGGCGTCTCCGTGACGGAATCGACCGGGAGGGTCGGCATGGTGCATGCCGGACCGACCCGCACGGCCCAGAGGGCGGCCGGGGTCACGAAAAAGGCGCGACGCACAGAGGAAGCGGCACCGGAACAACGGCGCGCATCGGGGAAATGCCCTGCCGAAAAGCCCTAGACGGGGCGGCAGACGGCGCTGGCGACGCGACGGAGGTCAACGTGCCTGCGGCGTACGAGCAACGGCTGCGACGGGGACATGGGCACATCCTGGGGCGCGCGGCGGACGCTCGTCAATACTTCCCTACTGTTCCCATAGGAAATGGCCGGACGAATCACATGAAGGTTTTCCGCCGCCAGGAGGGCATAGGGGCGCAACTCCCCTGCTCCACGCACTCCTTGACAGTGAATCCGGCCTCGGCCCCACCCACCGGACACTGACCTGCGGCGTCTTTCATCCCGAGATCGAACTGTCCATCATCCGGTCACACCCTTGCCGGGAAGGTCGCTTCGGGCGAGTATCCCTATCAATCCGATGGGAAAGGTGGGGATTCGCCGCCCTGCCCGGTCGCCACCCAACAACGTTCCGGAGTAGCCGACATGACCACCGCCAGCCCCCATGGCACCGCTGTCCGCCCAGCCCCCGCGCCACACGGCGGCACCGGGGCCTGCCGGTGACACTCATGCGCACGACACCCAGCCCCGCCGGCCCCCAATCCACCGACGAGCGACACCAGGCGCTCCTGCGCACCGCCCGCGACGTGGCGGACGACCTCGCCGCGGACGCCATCGCCCGGGACCAGGCCGGCAAGCCGCCGACCGACGAGACGGCCCGGCTGCGCGAGGCCGGCCTGCCGGCGGCCCTCACCCCGCCCGGACCCGACCGGGGGGCGGACTGGCGTACCGGTTGCGCCGTCATACGGGAGATCGCCGCAGCGGACAGCTCCGTCGGCGACCTGCTCGCCCGTCACTACGTACACGCCTGGAGCGGGCGCTTCTACGCGGACCACGAACTCGCCACCGCCCTCGAGGAGCAGTCGGTGCGCGAGCGCTGGCTGTGGACCGGGGCGGTCCGCACCCTCGCGCCCGACGACGACACCGAGGGACCGGACCTCACCCTGAGGCCCCGCCCCACCGGCCACGTGCTGAACGGACGCCGCTCCGTGGACACGGCGGTGGCCGCGGCCGACCAAATCGTGGTGGACGCCGTCTGCGCCGCGACCGGCGACGTCCTGGTCGTACGGATCCCGGCCGGCGCGCGGGGCGTGAGCGTCGAACCCTCCCACGATCGCCTCGGGCAGCGCGTCGCCGGCGCGGGTCGCGTCGTCCTGGACCGGGTTGCCATCACGCCGGAGCAGGTGCTGGGCCGCCGACCGCACGACGAGGAGTCGACCCCACCCGTCACCGCGCTCGCGGAACCGGCGCTGCGGCTCGCCCTGTGCCACGTCGGCCTCGGCATCGCCGAGGGCGCCCTCACCGAAGCACGCGACCTCAGCAGGGGCGGCCGCGCACACCGACGGCCCGGCGAGGACCCGGACCTCTTCCTGACGTACGGGGAACTCGCCTCCGCCGCCCAGACGGCCACCGCCGTGGTCGACCGGGCGACGGAGGTCATGGCGCAGGCCCTCGCCAGGGGTGCGCACCTCGACGCCGAGGTACCGGCGGGCGTCGCCGCCCTGGTCGCCACGGCCGAGGCCGTGATGTCGAAGGCCGCCCTGCACATCACCGCCCGGGTACTGGAACTCGCCGACGCTCCCGGCCTGGACCGGTTCTGGCGCAACGCCCGAGTCCTGACGGCCCACCGCCCGGTCGCGCACCGCCTGCGCTCCATCGGCGAGCACTACCTCAACGGCTCCCACCGCGCGGCGACGGCGGCCTTCCACTGACGCGGGGCTCCTGTTCGGGGCGCGGATCCACGAGCCGAGCCCGCAGGCTGCCGGGCATGCGCACCCGCCCGGCAGCCTGCGGCCACCCGTGACCGACACCGGCCGGATCCATGCCGGATAATGGCCCCATGCGGATCTCAGCCAGGGCGGACTACGCGGTACGTGCCGCACTGCAGCTTGCCGCGTCGCAGGACGACGGGCCGGTGAAGGCCGAAGCCATCGCCGACGCCCAGGACATCCCGCACAAGTTCCTCGAGGGCATCCTGAACGACATGCGCCGAGGCGGTCTCGTGCTCAGCCAGCGTGGCGGCAACGGCGGCTACCGGCTGGCCAAGCCCGCCGAGTCCATCACCATCGCGGACGTCATCCGCGTCGTGGACGGACCGCTCGTCTCGGTGCGCGGGGTCCGCCCACCGGACCTGTCCTACACCGGCCCCGCCCAGTCGCTGCTTCCCCTGTGGATCGCGCTGCGGGCCAATGTGCGCGAGATCCTCGACGGCGTGACGCTCGCCGACGTCGCGTCCTCCGATCTGCCCTCCGGCGTATCGGCACTGGCCGACTCCCCCGGAGCCTGGACCAATCCCTGACCCCTGCCCCACCTGGCCTTTCTCGCATTGCGAGATAGGGGCGTCCACGATGCGGTCAGCCTCTTGGGGCCGTTGTCCGGCTCTGCCAATATGCCTACCAACCAGGTGGGAAAACTAGGAATCAAGTGAGGTGGCCGTGCGAGAACTGCACCACGCAGGCCGGATGCTGCCTCTGACCTCCCGCCGGCACATCGACCTCGTACGTACGTCCAGCGCCATCTGTCAGCCCTGCTGACACCCTTCGCCGGGCGGACTCCGCGCGTACCTCCGTCGACCGGGCAGGCCTCTCGGCCGGCCTCACCGACCTCGTGCTTTCGAGCGCGGGCGTTCGACGTACGACCTCGACGCCCGTCCCCGGGGCGTCCGACCCCGCCCACTCCGCAGCCCGCGACCGAGTTCCCGCCGGCAACGGCCGGAAGCGGGTGCCCTGTGCGCCGATGGTTTCGGCTCGCACCTCGACGCACTTCCGCACTTCTGTACTTCCTGACTTTCGTGAACACCTTCCCGTGAAAGGACACCTCCGTGTCTGCCGCAAGACCGCTCACCATCCTGCGCGCCATCGCCGTCACAGCGACGCTCCCCGTGCTCCTCACCGCCTGCGGCTACGGTTCCGAGGCGAAGAAGGACGACAACAAGGCGAACGCCGCGGCCACCGGTGAGAAGAAGCTCTCCGCGACCGAGGTCCGTATCGGGTACTTCCCGAACCTGACGCACGCGACCGCGCTGGTCGGCATCCAGGAAGGCCTGATCGCCAAGGAGCTCGGCTCCACCGCGATCAAGCCGCAGACGTTCAACGCCGGCCCGTCCGAGATCGAGGCCCTCAACGGGGGCTCTCTCGACATCGGCTTCATCGGCCCCTCGCCGGCGATCAACGGCTACGTGAAGTCCAAGAGCACCAACCTGCGGATCGTCTCCGGTTCCGCGTCCGGCGGCGTGAAGCTCGTCGTGAACCCGGACAAGATCAAGACCCTGGACGACATCAAGGGCAAGAAGATCGCCACCCCGCAGAAGGGGAACACGCAGGACGTCGCGTTCCTCAACTGGATCGGCGAGAAGGGCTGGAAGGTCGACCCGGAGTCCGGCAAGGGTGACGTCTCCGTCGTCCGTACGGACAACAAGGTGACCCCGGACGCCTTCAAACAGGGTTCGATCGACGGCGCCTGGGTGCCGGAGCCGACCGCCTCCAAGCTGGTCGCCGACGGCGGCTCCGTCCTCCTCGACGAGACCGACCTGTGGCCCGACAAGAAGTTCGTGATCACGAACGTCATCGTGTCGCAGAAGTTCCTCAAGGAGCACCCGGACGTCGTCGAGGCCGTACTGCGCGGCACGGTGAAGACCAACGACTGGATCAACGCCAACCCCGACAAGGCGAAGGCCTCCGCCAACGCGAAGCTGGAAGCCGAGGGTGGAAAGCCGCTCGACGCGAAGGTGATCGACCCGGCGTGGAAGAGCATCCTCGTCACCGACGACCCGCTGGCATCCACGCTGAAGACCGAGTCCGAGTGGGCGGTCAAGGCCAAGCTCATCGAGCAGCCCGACCTCGCCGGCATCTACGACCTGACGCTCCTGAACAAGGTCCTCAAGGCCGCCGGCAAGCCCGAGGTCTCCGACGGCGGTCTCGGCGCCAAGTAGTTCCGAGCAGCACAGAAGCCAGCCCTCAATCCAGCACACCCCAGGAGGTGACGACCATGGCCACCACACTTGCCAAGGCTGCTGAAGACACCACCGCGGTGTCTCAAGCCGCCCGGATCGAGCACGTCTCGAAGTCCTTCCCCGGTCCGGCCGGATCGCAGCTCGTCCTGGACGACATCAGCCTCGATGTCGCGCCCGGCGAGTTCGTCACCATCCTGGGAGCCTCCGGCTGCGGGAAGTCCACCCTGCTCAACCTGGCCGCCGGACTCGACAAGCCCAGCGCGGGCACCATCGAGACCGCCGGCCGGCCCGCCCTGATGTTCCAGGAGCACGCCCTCTTCCCCTGGCTCACCGCGGGCAAGAACATCGAACTCGCCCTGCGCCTGCGCGGGGTGGCCAAGACCGACCGCAAGCCCGAGGCCGAACGGCTGCTGGAACTGGTCCGCCTCGGCGGCGCCTACGGCAAGCGCGTCCACGAACTGTCCGGCGGCATGCGCCAGCGCGTCGCCCTGGCCCGCGCCCTCGCCCAGGACAGCCGGCTCCTGCTGATGGACGAGCCCTTCGCGGCCCTGGACGCCATCACCCGCGACGTCCTGCACGGCGAGCTCACCCGCATCTGGGCCGAGACCGACGTCTCCGTCCTCTTCGTCACCCACAACGTGCGCGAGGCCGTCCGCCTCGCCCAGCGCGTGGTCCTGCTCTCCTCACGGCCCGGCCGCATCGCCAAGGAATGGACCGTGGACATCCCGCAGCCGCGCCGCATCGAGGACGCGGACGTCGCGGAACTGTCCGTCGAAATCACTGAACACCTGCGTGGGGAGATCCGCCGCCATGGCCAGCACTGAAACGAAGCCGACAACCGCGGCCACGGGCAGGACCGACGACCTGGCGGGCCTCGAGGCGGGGCTCGACGCCCTCGACGCGGTCCAGACCCACCGCACCCCGACGCGCGAGGTCCTCGTCAAGAAGATCCTCCCGCCCGTCCTGGCCGTCGGCCTCGTCCTGCTGGTCTGGCAGGTGTTGGTCTCCCTGAAGGTCACCGACGAGACGAAGCTGCCCGCGCTGTCCGCGGTCTGGGACAGCCTGTCCCAAATGTGGCTCAAGGGCACCCTGCTCGAGGTCATCTGGACCAGCGTCTCCCGCGGCCTGCTCGGCTTCCTCCTCGCCCTGGCCATCGGCACCCCCCTCGGCCTGATCGTCGCCCGCGTCACATTCGTCCGCGCCGCGATCGGCCCCATCCTCCAAGGCCTGCAGTCCCTGCCCTCCGTCGCCTGGGTACCCCCGGCCGTCCTCTGGTTCGGCCTCAACGACGCCATGATGTACACGGTCATCCTCCTCGGAGCCGTCCCCTCCATCGCCAACGGCCTCGTCTCCGGCATCGACCAGATCCCCCCGCTCTACCTGCGCGCCGGCCGCACCCTCGGCGCCACCGGCCTCCAAGGCGCCCGCCACGTCGTCATGCCCGCCGCCCTCCCCGGCTACCTCGCCGGCCTCAAACAGGGCTGGGCCTTCTCCTGGCGCTCCCTCATGGCCGCCGAGATCATCGCCAGCTCCCCCGACCTCGGCCTCGGCCTCGGCCAACTCCTCGAAAACGGCCGCAACAACATCGACCTCCCCGGCGTGTTCCTCGCAATCATCCTCATCCTCGTCGTCGGCATCGCCATCGACCTGCTGATCTTCAGCCCCGTCGAACGGTGGGTACTCCGCAGCCGCGGCCTACTGGTCAAGAGCTGACCGGGCGAGCAGCTCATCGGCCGCTGCGGCCGGCCAACACAACGCCGTTCAAACGGAGTTGCACTTTTCACATGCCGTACATGGACCACCTCCACCCCCGCCCCTAGTCTCTTCGCCATGGCAGCTGGAAGCCTCCTCACCGTGCGCCGCCACCTCGATCTGGGCAGGCTGGCGAGCGCTCTGTGTCCGATCGCCCGGGCGCGACGGTAGTCACGCGTCGCCTCTTCGCACGGGATCCCCACCCGGTGTCACGCACCGGCCGCCCCCTCTCCCGGGGCCGGCCGGCCGATGCCCGATGCCCGATGCCCGTCTCTCTTCCACCTTTCACGGCGGTTGCCCCGCCGTACCCGTACGAGCTGCGGAACCAGGAGAAGACATCCCATGAGCGACAACAGCAGACCGCGGGTGAGCCGCCGCGGATTCCTCGCCGGCACGGCCGCCGCCGCGGCCGCCGCGGCGGTTCCGGCGATCGCCCAGGTGGCGGCGGCCTCTCCCGCCGCTGCCGCGACACGTCCCAACATCCTGCTCATCGTCACGGACGACCAGCCCAAGCACACCGAATGGGCGCTGCCGAAGACCACGGCCTGGCTGGCCGACCAGGGCGTCAAGTTCACCAACGGGCACGTCACCACCCCGCTGTGCGCGCCCTCCCGTTCGTCGGTCCTCACCGGCCGCTACGCGCACCACCACGGCGTCCGCAACAACAACGCCTCGTACCAACTCGACCAGAGCACCACTCTCCCCCGGTACCTGAAGCAGGCCGGCTATCGCACCGGCCTGTTCGGCAAGTGGCTCAACTCCTGGACCCTGTCCGACAATCCGCCGCACTTCGAGGAGTTCGCCCTGCTCCAGCCGGGCTACGTCGACGCGCAGTGGAACGTCAACGGCACGGTCCAGACGATCGACGGCTACACCACCAACATCATCAAGAACCGCACGTTGAACTTCCTCGACAAGGCGGCGGCCGACACCCGTCCCTGGTTCGCGTACGTCACGCCGTACGCCTCCCACGGCCCGCGCACGCCCGAGGCGCAGTACGCCGGAGCGGCCGTCCCGGACTGGAGCGGCAGGCCTTCCGTCCCGGAGGGCGACCGCAGCGACAAACCGGCCTACATCCGGAACGCGACCGGAACCCTGGCCGACGGGAAGCTGATCCGTGCGGAACAGCTGCGCACCCTGCTCTCCGTCGACGACACGGTGCAGGCGCTCAAGAACAAGCTCCAGGCGCTCGGCCAACTCGAGAACACCTTGGTCATCTACATCGCCGACAACGGCTTCACCTGGGCCGACCACGGATGGACCAAGAAGTCGGTGCCCTACCGCCCGGCGCACGAGGTGCCGTTCTACCTCTCCTGGCCGGCCGGCGGCCTGGGCGCGGGGACCACCGACAGCCGCATCACCGCGAACATCGACATCGCCCCCACGGTCCTCGACGCGGCCGGCGTCACGCCCACCCACTCGGTGGACGGCCGGTCCCTGCTCTCCTCGTACAGCCGCGACCACCTGCTCGTGGAGTGGTGGAAGCAGGGCGCGGCCGCGGGCGGCCCGCCCACCTGGGCCTCGTACGTGTCCCAGGACAAGCAGTACACGGAGTACTACGACCTCACGACCGACGGCAACGGCACCGTGTCGGGCACGGGGCAGGTGAAGTTCCGCGAGTTCTACGATCTGGCGGGCGACCCCCACCAGCTGGCCAACAAGCTGTACCAGGCCACCCCGGCGGACGAGCAGAACCTGGGCATCCCCGCCCTGGCGGCCCAACTCGCCACTGACCGCACCGCCTAGCGGTACCCGTTCGGGTGCCCCGCGGGATCACCAGCGGGGCACCCGCCCCTCCCTCAACGCACACCGACGGAGCCGTCATGCTCTCCTGCTGCACCCCCGGACACGGTGACGCCACCGCCGTCGCGCTCTCACTCGCACCACGGCCACCCGTCGCCGCCGCCCCGCGTGGCGCCCGCCGGCTGATCGATCTGCCGGGCGGTCACTTCCTCATGGGCACCGAGGACCCTGACTCCTTCCCGGCCGACGGCGAAGGGCCGGTGCGCGAGGTGGCCGTCGACCCGTTCCGCATCGCGCCCACGACGGTCACCAACGCCCAGTTCGCCACCTTCGTCAAAGCCACCGGCCACGTCACCGAGGCCGAGCACTTCGGTTTCTCCTTCGTCTTCGGCGGCTTCCTGGCCGAGGACGTCGCCGCCGCATCGCCGCCGGTGGCGGCCGTCCCCTGGTGGCGGGCCGTCTCCGGCGCCAGCTGGCGGCACCCCGAGGGCGCCGGTTCGTCCTTCGCGGCGCGCCAGAACCACCCCGTCATCCACGTCTCCTGGAACGACGCCCAGGCGTACTGCGCCTGGTCCGGCACTCGCCTGCCCACCGAGGCCGAATGGGAGTACGCGGCCCGCGGCGGGCTGGAGCAGCGGCGCTACCCGTGGGGAGACGACCTCACGCCCGGCGGTCGGCACATGTGCAACATCTGGCGGGGCGATTTCCCCACCCGCAACACCGCGGAGGACGGCTACGAGAGCACGGCGCCGGCGAAGTCCTTCCGCCCCAACGGCTACGGTCTCTACAACGTCGTCGGGAACGTATGGGAATGGTGCGCCGACTGGTTCGCCCCCGGAACCGGCCGCGTGATGCGCGGCGGCTCCTACCTCTGCCACGACTCGTACTGCAACCGCTACCGCGTCGCGGCCCGCAGCTCCAACACCCCGGACAGCTCCACCGGCAACATCGGCTTCCGCGTGGCCGCAGACAGCGGCACGGCCGCGAGCTAGGCCATTATCCGGGCAGTAAGACCAGCGCGGCTCGAGAGGCAGGACCCCCGGAGAGGTCTCCATGGACCGCCCGTAGCTTCAACCACCCTGATACACCGTTCGATGGGCAGACCTCGCCCGGAACGCATTCGACGTGGCGCCCGCTCCCCCGGTACGGTCGTATTGTCATGTACAGCCCCTGAGCAGAAGTGACAGCTGCTGAGGAGCATTACCGCAGCGAGGCGGCACGGCCCGCGCCCGCGCGGTGAGCCCGGACGGGGCGGCGCCGGGGGGCGTGGGTGAGAGACGTCGAGGAGACCGAGAACGTGCACGAAGCCGGGCCCATCCATTCCGTCGGGCAGGGCCGTTACGTCCTGCGGGCTCCCTTGGGCGAGGGCGGGATGGCATCCGTCCATCGTGCGCACGACACGGTGCTGGGGCGCACCGTCGCGGTCAAGACACTGCACGCCGATCTGGCCCGCGATCCCTCCTTCCGTGAGCGCTTCCGCCGCGAGGCCCGCGCGGTGGCCGCGCTGAGCCACCCGAACATCGTCGGCGTGCACGACAGCGGCGAGGACAGCGGTCCGGACGGGCCGATTCAGTACATGGTGATGGAGTACGTCCAGGGCCGCTCGCTACGCGAGCTGATCCGAGATCACGCGCCCCACTCCCCCGCCGGTGGTATCCCGTTGGACCGGGCCCTGACGGTGACCGCGGCCGTCCTGGACGCGCTGGCTTGCAGCCACCGGCAGGGGCTCGTCCACCGCGACATCAAGCCTGCCAACGTGATGACCACCACCGACGGCACGATCAAGGTGATGGATTTCGGGATAGCCCGGGCGCTCCAGTCGGACGGCACCGCCATGACCCGGACCGGCACCGTCCTCGGTACACCGCAGTACCTCTCCCCCGAGCAGGCGCTCGGCCGGCCCGCCGACGCGCGGTCCGACCTGTACTCAGTGGGCTGCATGTTGTTCGAACTGGTCACCGGGCGTACGCCGTTCGACGGCGAGTCGACGATGAGCGTCCTCTACCAGCACGTGCAGCAGCCGGCACCCGCGCCGTCCTCGTTCAATCCGTCTCTGCCCGCTGCCGTGGACACCGTCGTCGCCCGCGCGCTGAGCAAGGACCCCGCCGACCGGTACGAGGGCGCCGAGGCCATGGCCGAGGACGTCCGCCGGATCGCCGCCGCCCCCAGCAGCCCGGCCACTGCCACTGCCACTGCCACCACGGTCGATGCGACCGCGCCCGCCGACACCACGGCCAGCACGCACACCGCACCCACCGTCACCGCGGACCCGGGCGGTTCCCACCGTATCGGCGGCCCCACCGTCACGGCGAACGACGGTGCGGTCGGCGCGGATGGCGCGGACGGCGCCGCGAACTCCATCCGCTGGACCGTTCACCCGCGTAGCGCCCACGACGTCCGGACCGTCCGCAGGCTCCGGATCCTCGCCTTGGGCGCCTTGCCCGCGGTGGCGATGGTGGTCGCGGCGAGCTCGCTCGGCGGCTGGTTCTCGTTCGGAGGCGGCCACACACCGGATCCGCGCGCCACCGGCCCGTACGTCTCGTGCGACCCGGGCGCATCCTCGAACGGCGACTTCAATCCCCCGTCGTTCACCGGCATGTCGGCGGCCGAGGCCACGACCTGCGCCGAGATCGCCGGGCTGAAGCTCGACCAGAAGTCGACCATGGGGACGAAGTACGACAAGGACACGGTCACCCGCCAGGAACCGGTGACCGCGAAGTCGATCGAGCGGGGCAGCACCGTCACGGTCTGGGTGTCGACCGGCGGCGACCCGCGCGCCAAGGGCGACCTGGAGAACTGCGAGGTCGAAGCGCACCACGACAAGATCTCGGTCCCCTGGCTGAAGGAGCGGACCGCTGCCGACGCGCGCGTCTGCGCGGAGATCGCCCATCTCCAGCTGCGCGAGGCCGGCACCGTTCAGGACCCGCACATCCCGGCCGGCCAGGTCGCCAAGCAGGACCCGGTGTCCCAGGACGTGCTGACCGGCAGCACGGTCACCGTGTGGATTTCCTCCGGCCGCGACCCGAGGGCAGTGGGCGAACTGGCCGGCTGCGACCTGTACACCACCAGCGAGAAACCGCAGGCCCCCATGCTGGAACTCCTCACGATCCAGAACGCCCGGGCCTGCGCGGAGATAGCCGGCCTGAAGCTGGAAGAGCACACCGGCCCCGATCCGCTCTGGCCCGCCGGGCAGGTCGTCCGGCAGGAGCCGACAAGCAGCGATCGGATCAGCCCTGGCGGCACGGTGAAGGTCTGGATCTCGTCCGGCCGGCCCTGAGGTTGATCCTGTTTGGCGGACAGGTGCGATGTGATGCTCAGTGCGGTGGCTTCGTACTCGGCAGGGCTTTGGCAGCCGAGGCTGCTGTGGAGTTGTCGGGTGTTGTACCGGGTCAGTCGGCGGAAGGCATCGGTCGCGCCTCATGCTCGTTCGACCAGCCTTCGCGGCCCTTGAGTGTGACCCCGCCTCGGCGGCCCGGCTGGCCGAGGAACTGCCGCGCGACCGGCTCCGCGTACTGGGCCCCGAGCACCCGGACACGCTCGGCACGGCCCACCGGGTGGCCTACTGGAACGCCGAGTCAGTGTCGGGAGGATGGTGGGCAAGATCCGCCGGCACACCGCTGGGCCCCGACGGTCTGTCACCATCGGGGCCCAGTGCTTCAAGGGCGTCGCGACCCTTAGCCGTTTGCCTCGGCCCCCTCGATGGGGCAGTCCAACGACCTGTCAGGATTTTTGGCAGCAGCGACGGTGCTCTGTTGTGTGTCGTTCCAACTGACCCGTCACCGCATCGGGGACTGCTGATCCAGGTGAGCTGGGAGTAGCTGTCACGTCCTGTAGCGGTAGAGGATGCGACCGCGGGTGAGGTCGTACGGGCTGAGTTCCACGATCACCCGGTCGAACGGAAGGATCTTGATGTAGTTCTTCCGGATCTTCCCGCTGATGTGGGCGAGCACCTTGTGCCCGTTCTCGAGCTCCACCCTGAAGGTGGCGTTGCGCAGACACTCGACGACGGTGCCCTCGGTCTCGAGGGCGCCTGCTGTTCTTGGCAAGTTTGCTCACTTCCCCGTTCAGTAACGGTGAGGTCGATAAAGGAATGAATTGCGGTGTACGGAGCGGGCTCGGTGACGCGTCAGCGGCACACCAGCTCCAGGCTGCAGCCCGCACGCTCAGCGCCGACGCCCTCGAACAGCGCAACGGCCGCCTCGTTGGATACGTCGACTTCGGCCCGTGCTGTCGCGACCCCGGAGCGGTGCAGCGCACCCAGGACCGAGGCCAGCATCGCCCTGGCGATGCCGCGGCGGTGCTCATCGGCCCGGACGGCGATCAGCCCGATCCGCGGCTGTCGGGGCACGGGCGCCAACCGGACCAGCCCCACGTAGCGACCGGCCCGCGCTGCCACCGCGTACTTCGCCGGGTCCACCACGGTGACCCCGGCCGGACGCGGCAGCACCTCGGCCGGCATCCGCTGCCAGCCGACCGTGGCCTCGACCTCGTCGCGGATCACAAGGTCCAAGGCCTGCAGGGGACCCTGCTCCGCCTCTCCGACAGGCAGGATCGTCACGTCCGACGGCGGCCGCGCGGAACCGAGGCCCGTGGCCGCCGGGTCAGTGGGCACCAGGTACTCCCGCTCACGTCGTCCGATCGTGAAGCCGGCCCGCTGCCACCTGGAAGTCGAGTCGAGGTCGCTTTCGCCGACCAGCGTGTGGAGGGGTGTCGGCAGGTCCGCCACCATCGCAGCGGCGAGCCGGTCGAAGGCCACACCGTGCCACGCGTCGATGCTGAGGAAGAGGCGCCCGTCGGGCCGGCTCAACGCATCGCTGCGGCCGACCTCCCGACCGTCCTGCACGGCGTGCCATTGGTCCTCCGAGACCCGCGTGATCGCTACGGCGGGATCGGCCGTGCCGGGAGTGGAATACGTACGATTCATAGGTTTCACCCTTCGCGAGTGCCTAGCTGTTGAGGCACTCCCGGCGACACCTATGTCAGCCGCCCACCGTGACGGAAAGGGGGAGCACCCACCTGCATACAGCGTTCATGGGTCTCACCTCCTCGCGTCCTGTCACGTCCTCCGGCACGGTACCAACCGGCAATCGACGCGCCCAACCCCTTTTTTCCCGTGGCCGCGCACCGGCTGATGCCGGTGCGCTCGGCCCTGTCCCCAGGGGGCGTGGCCCACTGCCAGGCGGCTGGTGGCTGGGAGGCGCTG
This sequence comes from Streptomyces sp. NBC_01296, assembly GCF_035984415.1. Taxonomy (NCBI): domain Bacteria; kingdom Bacillati; phylum Actinomycetota; class Actinomycetes; order Kitasatosporales; family Streptomycetaceae; genus Streptomyces; species Streptomyces sp. NBC_01296. The sequence goes on from NZ_CP130720.1 coordinate 454,353, forward strand.
GATCGGGTCGACGAGTCGATGGGTGAACAGGCGGCGGCCAAAGGGCTCGCCGTGCGTCTCGATGTGGGATCCGGCCACCGGCAGAACCCGCACCACCCTTACCGGACACACCGACGCGGTAAATGCAGTCGCGTACAGCCCTGACGGCAAAACCGTCGCCACCGCCAGCGACGACAAGACCGTGCGGCCATGGGATGTCGTACTACCCAAACCCTCCGCCGCGATCCACAAGATCTGCCGTGCCGTCAACCGCGACCTCACCTCACAGGAACGCACGACATACCTGCCGGGACAATCAGCGAGCCCCGTATGCCCAACGAGCTGAACCGTTTGCACGCGCGCTGGTCGGTGACCGTCAGCCGGCCTGGTCCGTCGTGGACCCAGCGGGGCTGCGCATGCGGTGCCGAGCGCGGCCCCGCACAGGCTGCCGCGACGGCCGGGGAGCCTCTGCACCGTGCACCGTACGCCGCTCCCCCGGCAGGAATGGCTCCTGGGCCTGTGCCCTGGTGGCTGTACGCAGTGCGGTGAGCTCGGGCGAGGGTGCCCGGGCCGAGTTCGGCGTCCAGGATCCGCTCTCCGTCGTCGAAGACCTCCAGTGCGTCCGTTCGCCGGCTCGAGCGGTACAGCGCGAGCAGCAGCCGGCCGCAGTTCGTCCCGCAGTGGGTGGCCGGCCAGCAAACCGGTCAGTTCCGGGACGAGCTGCTCTGCCTGCCGAGCTCCAGACCGGCGGGCGCGTTACGCGTAGGAGACGCTGCCCGTCAGCTCCTCGAAGGCCTTCCCCTGCCACAGGGCCAGCCCAATGCGTAGTAGCTCCTCGACCCGACCGTGGTCCCGTCGACGGAGGTGCTCCCGCCCGAGGCGTACGGACTCTTCGGACTCGGCCACATCCAGGTGGTCCCGTTCCGCGAGAACGAGCCGATGGCCGGTCCCCGAGCGTCACCAGCCGCCCCGCCTCGCCCCCGCGTGCACAGGAGGTACGTACCCTCGCACCTGCACTTGACGGGCATTGGCCGGATTCTTGATCACCGACACAGGCCGGAGGCCTGCGTCCGGCGACCCGCAGGAGCCACCCGCCGTACGAGGGGCTCCGGTGCGAGGGTTGTCACCACGGCGAACGCCGCTCTCCAGGCCCCCGACTGCGCGAAGCGTCCGCCGATCGCCGGGGTGACGAAGAAGCCGGCCCGCCATCACCGGGGCCGCGCCCCCATACCGTACGCGGCGGCCAGGTCGGCCGCCGTGGGACTCAGCCGAGGGTGCGGTCGAGATTGAAGGCGGCACTGATCAGCGAGAGGTGCGTGAACGCCTGGGGGAAGTTGCCGAGTTGTTCTCCGCTGCGGCCGATCTCCTCGGCGTAGAGGCCGAGGTGGTTGGCGTAGGTGAGCATCTTCTCGAAGGCCAGCCGGGCCTCTTCCAGGCGTCCGGCGCGCGTGAGCGCCTCGACGTACCAGAAGGAGCAGATCGAGAACGTGCCCTCGGAGCCCCGCAGGCCGTCCGGGCTGGCCTCGGGGTCGTAGCGGTAGACCAGCGAGTCGGATACCAGATCCGTGGTGAGCGCATCCAGGGTCGAGAGCCACTTCGGGTCGGTGGGCGAGATGAACTTGGCCATCGGCATCATCAGCACCGAGGCATCGAGTACGTCGTCCCCCAGCCCCTGGACGAACGCTCCGCGCTCGGCCGACCAGCCCTCCCGCATGATCTGCCGGTAGATCGCGTCCCGGCTCTGCTGCCAGCGGGGAAGGTCGGCCGGCAGGCCGCGGCGGTTGGCCATCCGGATGGCCCGTTCGATCGCCACCCAGCACATCAGCCGCGAGTAGACGAAGTTCCTCCGGCCGCCCCGGGTCTCCCAGACGCCCTCGTCCGGCTGGTCCCAGTGGTCGCAGAGCCAGTCCACCACTGCGCCGACCTCGTCCCAGTGATCACTGCTGATGGGCTGGCCCCACTTGTCGTACAGGTAGACCGAATCGATCAGCGCGCCGTAGATGTCCAGCTGGAGCTGTTTGGTGGCGGCGTTCCCGACCCGCACCGGAGCGGAGCCCAGGTGCCCTTCGAGGTGAAGGAGCTCGGATTCGGGCAGGTCGGTGCGCCCGTCGATGCCGTACATGATCTGCAGCGGACCGGTGGGGCCTACGCCCCGCATGATGCCCCGGTCGGACAGGAAGCCCATGAATGCCTCGGCCTCCGTCGTGAAGCCCAGGCGGAGCATGGCATAGATGGCGAAGGCGGCGTCGCGGACCCACACGTACCGGTAGTCCCAGTTGCGCTCACCGCCGACCCGCTCGGGCAGGCTGGTCGTCGGCGCGGCCACGATCGCACCGGTCGGCACATAGGTGAGCAGCTTGAGCGCCAGCGCCGAACGGTGCACCATCTCCCGCCACCGGCCGCGGTAGCGCGAGCGACCCAGCCACTGGCGCCAGAACCGGACCGTCGCCTCGAACTGCTCCTCCGCCTCGACGCGCGGACAGGCCCGCGGGCGAACGTCACCGCTGATCCGGTCGAGGGCGAAGACCGCGGACTCGCCTTCGAGGAGCTTGAAGTGCGACCACACGTCCGTGCCGTCACACTCGAGCGGCGCGGTGGCGGACAGGGCCAACGACAGGGACGGGGACTCGAAGACGGCCTCATGGGCTTGCGCGCGTACGGTGTGCGCTTCGGCGCCGTAGCCGAAGCGAGGGGCTATCCGTGTCCTGAAGGGGAGCGTGCCCCGAACGCATATCACCCGCCGGACCAGCCGGTGCCGGGACGCCTCGCGCGATTCATCGACGACCGGCATGAAGTCCTGGATCTCCGCCACCCCGTCGGCGGCGTAGAACCGCGTGATCAGCACGTTGGTGTCGGGGAAGTAGAACTGCCGCGTACGCGCCGACACCTCGGCGGCCAGCTCCCACGATCCGCCCTTGTCGGCGTCGAGGATGGACGCGAAGACACTCGGCGCGTCGAAGCGCGGGCAGCAGTACCAGTCGATCGTTCCGTTGGTCCCAACGAGCGCGGCCGTGCGAAGATCACCGATCAGGCCATGCTCGGAAATCGGCAGGTAGCGTGCGCCGTCCACTCCCCCGGATCCGGTCCCGAAATCCATGCCCACCTCCCTACCGTCTCGCCGAGAGCAGGTGCGGGGATCAAGAAGACCTTGTCTTTCATGGTAGAACGCTCCCGGATCCCGGCGCGACGACCCGAAGAGCAGTGGCGAACAAATGTTCGCATCCGGTCTGTCGCTTCGCACGCGCACGGGCGGAACACCGCCAGAGGGGTGCCTGCACCTTGCCGGCCCTTCCGTGTCACCCCGTACGACTCCGCGGCGACGATCCACCGGCTGAGCGAGAAGCGTCGCTGGATCACGCAATGACAGGCCGGCACCGGCTCGCAGCCACGGAACCCGGGCGGGCATGGGGGCGGTTGCGCGCACGAAGGACCGCCGGGGCGAGCGGAATCCGGATCTGACCCGGGCGCATCAAGCAGGCAGTTGGGCCGCTTCCGCACCGGGAGACGGCCTCGTACCAACAGGGCCGGTTCAGCTTCGCCGGACCGGCGCGGCCCCACATGGCTGGTGAGGTTTCAAGCAGGGCATTCCTTCTATCAGACGTCGCAACTCACAAGGGGGCGGGCTGATGACGGTCGATACCGGGCTCAGGCATGGACGTACGGGAGGGAGCGTCAGCGTCTTGCTACGACTGGCCTCCGTGGCTGCCGGCGTGGTGGTGGCCGCGCTTCTGGTCGTCGACTTCCGGCTGACCGGCCCCGCAAGCCGGCAGATACCCGCGGTGGCGCTGATGGCCGCCTTCATCAGCGCAGCCGTGTGGGCGACGACGAGCCTGACGGCCCTCCTGATGCGGCCGTCCCTGCGACGGGCCCAGGGGCTCCTTGCCGAGGAAGCCGACCTCTGGGGCTCGGACCGGGAGTTCTTCGCCCCGGTGCGCCGCCTGATGCTCCTCGGTGCGCTGCAGACTCTCGTCAACCTGCTGATATGGCTCACCGTGTATCCGCTCGCCCTCTGGGCCAGCGTGCTGACCTGCGGCGCCGTAGGGCTGCCGGCGCGCCTGACCGGACTGTGGCCGGCCTTCGTCTCGGGGCTGCTGGTGGCGGCCGTTGCGACTACTGCCAGGACCCTCCTCGCCCTGTTCCGCCGCCGCACCAGCCGCGCGGCCGCGCGCTCGCTGGCCGCCGTACTGCTCAATGCCGCCGGACTTGCGCTCGCCTCGCTCGTCCTGGACGGCGTCCGGCTCGACTCTGCGCCGGGGTGGCGGCAGGCGCTCGCCCTGTGTGCGGTGGCGTGTCTCTTCATGCTGCCGCGCATCACACTGTCACTGCCCGTACCGGGAATCGCCTCGATCGTCCTCGTCGGCTACCACTGCCTGGTGTTGTGGCTGATCTGCGCGGCCTTCGCGTTCGTGGACCCCCGTCTTCACGCCGACGGCTTCTGGCAGCTGGCCGGGGCCGCCGCGATCATGTGGGCGGCGGAGTGGCCCGCGCGTCTGGCCGTCGGGCGGGTGCAGGGGGCCGATCAGCCGGCTCCCGTCCTGCCCGATCCGTTCCCGCCGGATCACGGGTTTCCCTCCGGCCCGCTGTACTGAGGTCCCCCGCGTTCTCCCCGTCATCATCACGCAGCCATCAGGCGGCAGCCGGTTTGCTCCGCGTCAAGCGGCTCGCGTGAGCCGGTTCGCAAACGTCGACACCGTGTACGTGCCGATGCCCAGGACCACCTCCAGGGCGTTCTGCCGTGTGTAGCCGAAGCCCTGGAACCGCCCCAGCTCCTCGTCGCTCACCGCACCCGACGAGGCGAGGACCTGCAGGGTGAACTGCCGTACGGCCTCGAGCCGTTCCGGGTCCGGAGCCGGGCCCAGCGAGCTGAGCTTCGTCTCGTGCATGTCCACGCACAGATGGCACTGGTTGCGGGCGGCGACGGTCAGGATGACGGTCTCGCGGGAGTGCGGGTCCAGTGTCGTGGATTCGAAGATCTCGCTGAGCTTCAGGAAGCCGTCCAGGGTGTGCGGGGAGTCCTTCAGGAGGGCGACGGCGTTGGCGGTGCGGGCGGTCAGGTCGTTACGCAAGGCAGCTCCAGACAAGGTGGACTAGGATAGACAACATGGTTGACTACGCCGACAAGGGGAACGTAAACCAGGTTGTCGATGATGGCAAGAGGTATGAACCGGGATACGAGCTGCCGCTCCTCCTCTTCGCCGGCTTTCGCACCCTGATCGACCGCCTCCACACCCGCCTCGCGACCGAGGGCCACCCCGGCCTGCGGCCCGCGTACGGCTTCGCCATGCAGGCCATCGGCACGCAAGGGGCGACCGCCAGCGACATCGGACGCCGGCTCGGCGTCTCGAAACAGGCCGCGGGCAAAACCGTGGACCGCCTCCTCGCCGTCGGCTACGCGGAACGGACCGACGACCCCGCCGACGCCCGCCGCAAGCTCGTCCGCCTCACCGAGCGCGGCTACGACGCACTGGCTCGCTCAGCCGCGATCTTCGACGAGCTGCGGGCAGAGTGGGCCGCGACCCTGGGCGCAGATCGCGTACGGGACATGGAGGCCGCGCTGCGGACCGTCGTACCGGCGGAGACGGCGTACCGGCTGGACGCCACGAGCTGGCTCGGCGGGTCGTGACGGTCGGCCATGGCCGCCGTGGCCGGCTGTCGCCACCCTCGTGCGCGTCAGGCCGTGCGGTGTGCTGCCATCGGTGGCGGCGACCACACCATGTTCATAGCGGGCGACGACGCCGACGCGAAGCAGACCGTCACCGAACTGCTCCGGTGCTACGGCTGGACCGACATCCTCGACCTCGGCGGTCTGGTCTGCGCCCGTGGCATGGAAACGGTCGTGGCGTGCGGCCGACGCCATCGCGGTCGTTGCCGCGATGGCGGCTGTGCCGCTGTTCAGCTCAGCCGGGTGGTGGCATAGACCTCGATGGCATCGCGCTGGTACGCGGCCAGACCCGGGGCGATCGCCTCGTACGCGGTGCGCCAGACGTCGTTGTCCACGCAGGAACGTCCGATGGCCCGGTACTCCTCGGCGGAGACGGCACGCAGCTGCATCAGTGCACGGTACTGGGCGTCGATCTCGGCCTGCACCGGCTCGGCGTCGGCCGCGTGACCCCCAGCCATGAGTTCGGCCAGGCGGATCATCTGCGCGGTGCGGTCACGGTGCCCGTCGTCGGCGTCTGCCTGACTCATCTCCGCAGCGCGCCGACCGACCGCCTCGGCGAGTTCGGGGAAGTCGCGCATGTTCTCCGCGTACTGGGAGGGCTGGACGCCCTCGAACAGGTTCTCCGGTCGGTTGATGGCCATGGGGTTGCCGTCCTTCCTGGACTGCTCCAGTTCGGCGATGGTGCGGGAGACGGTGCCGGCCAGGGCGTCGAGCCGGTCCCGCTCCTCGAGCAGGCGCCGGTGGTGGACACTCAGGGCGTCCACCTCGTCGACCTGCTCGGACAGGATCCGGCCGATCTCCGGCAGCCCGACGCCCAGCGCCCGCAACACGAGGATCTGCTGCAGCAGCAGAAGCTGGCGCTCCTCGTAATAGCGGTGCCCATTGGCGCCGATCCGGGCCGGCGGCAGCAGGCCGGTCTCGTCGTAGTGGCGCAGTGTCCGGGCGGTCACGCCCGACATCCGGGCCACCTCCGAGATCGGCCAGTCCATCGCCCCTCCCGCACGTGTGTGTCGCCGGGCCGGTCTCTCCGGCCCTGGTCACGACGGTAGAAGCTGCCGCTGCGGCAACTTCAACCCCGAAATCCATGTTCCTCGCAGTCGAACAGACAAGGCCTGCACCCCGCCCCGATCAGACCCCGCCCACCGCCGAGACTCGTGCACATCCCGACCCAACCGAAGGCCGGTGCGCCTCCGAATCCCCGTAGAGAGGACACCGTCCTCCCCGTGAGGCGGGCGCTGGGGAAGCAGGGGGCGGCCTCCGGTATCGCGCCCGTCCCGCCGTGAGCCGGGCATACGCGCGGGTGTACGCCGAGGTCCTACGCCCCGCGACCGAGACGGCCGCTGGGATGCCGGCAGGGCCACCTCAACCCGACGCAGCGTCAGCAGTCCGGCGTCATTGGAGCTCGCCGAGTCCGTTGGGGTCGACAGAGCGGCGCATCGTCACACCTCATCGAGGCGGCTGAATTCATGGGTGGCACGGGGGAACAATGACGAGAGGATGTTCGACTGCAGCTCTCCATCGAGGGAAGACGCGAGGAACTGCGTGCACGATACGGAGTGATGTTCCCATCGGGGGCCGCGCGCCTCGTTCACCATGACGGTCCATTCGTTCGGGTCAAGGCCCGGAAGCACCAGCCAATACAGGCATTCGCCGTTGTCCGTGGTCGCCCATGGGATGACCCGGGATCCCTCGGTGTCCAGTTCTGCCGGCTTCTTCTCGAACTCCCACAGGCCTTCCAGGTCTTCGAACTGGTACGTGGCCCACTCGAGGAGGTCGTAGTGTTCGTTGGGGCAGTGGGGCTCCAGGACGTAGAGGTAGTCGTCCCAGTGGCTTCCTCCGTAGACGCCGATGAGCTCTTTGTAGTCGTCGGGGAGCTCGACCGCGAGGGCGCGTTCGACCTCGCCCCAATCCTTGTGGCGGGGCCGGCTCGGCGCCGGGGCGATTTCGAGAAGACGGGCAAGGGCGTTGGTCACGGCGGGGTCCTGTTCCTCAGGGCCGGTGAGTCCGGACGGACGGGATGACAGCGGGTGGGCGGGTAAGGGCGAGTGGCGCCTGCTCGGCTCCTGTCGTCAGCCCGAGCCCGTCGCCGACCTGATGCCGGCCTTCATCCGGTCCCGCCAGCAGCAGGAGCTCACGGCGGCTCTTCCCCGGGCTCCGGCCCAGACAGCCGATGAAGGGGCGCCCTCCAAGTCCACCTGCGTGAGATCGGTGTCCCTCCGCACACGGTGGACTACGACGAGGCTCTCTCACTCGGGGAACGAAAAGCCCAGCTCACGAAGGCGAGGCAGGCACGCTGCAAGGCATTGCTCCACTGATGCGGCATCGGTTCGCACGAGGACGTCCTCACGCAACGGGGCTCCGCTGGCGACGAAGGTCCAAGGCTTGCGGCGCTCTGCCATCCGCTCGGCGTCGGCCTTGAACAGCACCGTTACGCCCTGTTCAGCCAGCGCTTCCATGATCGCGACAACGTCCACCGGCAGTCTCCCCTCCCGAAGCGCTTCGAACACGCCACCGGACGAACATATCCACTCCGGGCCGGACCCTGGACACCACCCTCACGTCTCGCGCATCCGCGCGTATTTCTCGCGCTCAGGATGGGCGGCGCGCTCTCCCTCAGCTTGTCGAGTGACCAACAACGTCAACCGCTGAGTCGAGTCGGTGAAGTTCGTCGGCTGCTTCCATCTGGCGGGGGTTGTTCAGCCCGACCAGGGCCTCGTGGGCCGCGGTCAGGGTTTCGAGGGCCTCTTGGTGCCGGGCCAGGTGGCGCAGGACGATGCCGAGGTCGAGGCGTGCCGGTGCGCTCCAAGCAGGCATCTGGGCCGCTTCGAAGCGGGTGAGCGCATAGCGCAGGGGGCCTTCTGCGTCGTTCCATCGGTGGAGGGCCGCGTAGTCGTTGCCGATGTGCTGGCGGGTGACTGCCAGGTAGAGGCCGATCAGTTCTTGTGGTTTTCCCGGGACGCCGGCGCGGCAGATGGCTTCGCTGCGTCGGTGGATGGTCAGGCCTTCCCGGGCGCGGCCGGCCTGGCGCAGGTGCTGGCCGAGGGTATTGAGGGCTGTCAGTTCGGCGAGGCGGCTTTGTGCGCCGGTCTGCTTGCCGAGGTGGTCCGCTGCTTCTCGGAGTCGGGTGATGGACTCTTCGGTCCGTCCGAGCCGGTGAAGTGCTCCGGCCGCGTAGCCCAGGGCCCAACCGACCTGGAGCTGGTCGCCGCATTCGCGGGCCGCGGCCAGGGCGGTCTGTGCGGTGGTCAGGGCGGCGGCGTGGTCGTAGAGGCACATGTTGTAGGCCCAGGCCAGGTAGTTGAGGTGGATGGCCTCGTCGCGTTTGCTGCCCAGGGCGCGGGCGGAGTCGACGGCCCACTGGAAGACCTGCGCCCACAGTTCCCAGTGCAGGGTGCGGTCGGAGAACCAGTGCATCGCCTCGGCGGTGTCGATGACCTGCTGGTGCAGGCCGTCGGCGTGGGCACGGCCCAAGGCCGCGAGCCACTGGGCCCGCTCGGCCTCCAGCCAGGTTCGTGCCTGGTCGTGGTCGGCGGGCGCGGTGGCGGGGTCGGGGTCGGGGTCGGCGTCGGGGGTGGCGCCGGGGTGGGGTTCGGTGTCGAAGAGCCGCGCGGCGGCGGTGGCCCGGCGCAGTGTCCACAGGTCGGCCCGGCTCTGGGCCGTGGTGAGGTGCGCAGGCTCGTCCTCTTCGGCCAGTTGTTCCGTGGCGAAGAGGTGGAGGAGGTCGTGGAAGCGGTAGCGGTCGGCGGTGGGGTGGGGCTGAAGCAGTCCTGCTTCGGTGAGTTCCTGTGTGCACCTGGCTGCCTGTCGCAGCGGCAGGCCGGTCAGCAGTGCGGCGCTCTGGGGGCTGAAGTCGGGGCCGGCAGCGAGCGAGGCCCGGCGGAAGAGAGCGCGCGTGGGCCCGGACAGCTGCCGGTAGGACAGGGCGAAGGCGGCCCGGACCTGCAGTGAGCCGGCTTGCAGGATGTCCAGGCGCGTCGTGTGTTCGGCGAGCTGGGCTACGAGTTTGGCGAGGTGTTCGCCGGGGCGGGAGGCCAGGCGTTGTGCGGCGATACGGACGGCCAGGGGGAGGTGCCCGCACAGGTCCGCCAGGTCGCGGGCGGCCTGGCTCTCCTGCTGGACCCGGTGCGGTCCGATGACGCGGGTGAGGAGCTCGACTGCTTCCTCGCGGCGCAGCAGCGCGAGTTCGGGGCGGTGGACGGATTCGAGGCCGGCCAGGGTGTTGCGGCTGGTGATGAGGGTGAGCGTGGGGCTGTGGCCGGGCAGCAGGGGGCGGACTTGGTCCTCGTCGGCGGCGTTGTCCAGGAGGAGGAGGACCCGGCGGTCGCGCAAAAGGGAGCGCAGCAGGCCGCTGCGGTCGTCCGTGGTGGTGGGGATGGCGCTATCGGGGGTGCCGAGGGCGCGCAGGAGCCGGGCGAGTGCGTCACGCGGCGGGGTGGGCCGGGGGTCCATGCCGCGCAGGTCGAGGGCGTACTGGCCGTCCGCGAAGTGGGGGGCGAGGGAGTGGGCGGCGTGGACGGCGAAGGCGGTCTTGCCCAGGCCGGGCTGTCCGCAAACCACCGCGACGGGCGGGTGGGCGGGGTCGAGGTCTTCGACCAGGGTGCGCAGCCGGTCCAGGACGGGGCCGCGGGCGGTGAAGTCGCTGAGATCGCGCGGCAATTCGAGTATGTGGTGCGGGGCGGCCGGTGTCCTGGAGCGGTCGGCCGACGGGCCGGCGGGCCCGGCGGGACCGGCTGCGCGGCGAGAGCGGGGACGGCCCAGGGCGGCGGCGTGTTCGAGTTCCCCGGCGGCGGCGGTGTCCAGGCACAGGGCGGTGGCCAGGGCCTGGACGGTGCGTCGCTGTGGGCCCAGGGAGCGCCCGCGTTCCATGTCCGACAGGGCCCGCACGCTCACCCCCGCGGCCTGTGCCAGCTCCTCCTGGCTGAGCCTTGCGCCCGTCCGCAGGGCATACAGGCGCGCGGCGAACCCCCCGTTGCTCATGACTGAAATCCCCTGGTCAGCGCGGTCCCGCCGAAGTGGCGGACCCTACCGACAGAAGTATGCCAAAACGTTACTTCGACTTCTGCCTGCGCAACTTCGTGGCCCGCCCCCGGTCGACGCCGGTCACCGGCGTACGGCGGCCGGGGCGTCGGCCTTCCACACCGCCTTCGCGGACGCCCCTTCGGCGAGCAGGTCAGCCTCGATCCAGTCGCGATTTGGGCTGCCAAGCGACGCACCAGCTACGCGGAGCGGGCGGCCGCCGCTGCGACGGGCGGGCCGTCGGGAACGGGCGTGCCGGTACCCGGCAGCAGCCGGAGAGACCCGCAACGCGCAGGCTGCGCCGTCGGGTTCGTGCACACCCGGGCCGACCCCGGCACCCTGATCGCCCTGCGCTTCGCCGACGGGCCGCAGGTGCGCTGCCACAGCCGCAACGTCGACAATGACCCGTGACCTGCGGCCCGCAGGCACCCACTGCAGGATCTGGCGATACGGGCCGCAGCAGATGTGTCGGCCGGTGACGTATCGGTACCCATACCACGCATAAGCAGGGAAGTAAGCTCTCCGTTTATTCGGACTGGCTGGATATGATCGATCTGCACCCTCACCCCACGGGGCCGCGTCGGCAGTTCCCCCATGCCCTCTCCCGAGGACCGTGCTCGGCCGTCCGTGGGCCCCTCCCCGTTCCACCGCTCCCGAGGACCGATGTCTCCGATGGAACCCGAAGGTCCACCAAGCCCGCCTCCCCCTCGGCGCCGCCGCACCGTGCGCCTGCGCACCATGCTGGTCTGCCTGGCCGTCGTCCCGACCGTGGCGATGGCCGCCCAGGTGACCGTGACCGCCCAGCGGTTGCTGGCCCAGTCCGAGCACCTGCGCACCGATGTGGAAGCCGGCGAGCGCATCGGCGTACCGCTGGTCGGGCTCATGACCCAGCTGCAGGCGGAGCGGGTGATGACGGCGGCGCGCTGGGCGGGCACCTCCGTCGCCGAAGACGACCTGCGCGAGAAGCGGGCGGCAACGGACCGTGCGGTGGTGGAGATCCGGCGGGTCTCCGGCAACGGCAGCGACGCTGCGGAGCCTTCAGGGCAGGGCGGCGGGCACCTCGACGAGGTGAGCGCCCGGCTTGACCAGCTGGCCGCGTTCCGTAAGCGCGCGGACGCCCACAGCGGCAGCGCCGACCAGGTGGTCGACTACTACACCGGTGTGATCGGCGACATCATCCGTGCATACCAGTATGAATTCAGCCACGCGGAGGATGCGGAACTCGCCCAGGAGAGCAGGCCCGCCGTCGCGCTGTACTCCGCGGGAGAGATGGTCGCGCGCGAAGACACCCTCCTCGCTCTGGCCGGGCCGTCCAAGGAGCTGGCGGCCACCGGTTTCTCCGAGTTGCTCGATGCTCTCGGCACCCACCGGTACCTCTACGACACCTGGATCGTGCCGTACCTGTCGCCCGCGGAAGAGGCTTCGTACGACAAGCTCACCGCCTCGGACGCCTGGCGCACCAAGATCCGCATCGAGAATGCGGTCGTCAGCAACCACCAGGACACCGCGTCCGGAGTGAAGCTGCCGGCCGATGTCAGCGGCTGGCGTGCCGCCCACGACGCGTTCGCGCCGCAGTTGGCCGCGCTCAACGCGGACCGGTCGCGGAGCGTGCTCGCGCACGCCGATGCGAAGGCCTCCGACCTGGAGACCGAGGTGTACTGGCTGGTCGGGGGCAGCGGCGGCACCCTCCTGCTGGTCACCGCGGTCGTCGTCCTCACCACGCGGTCGGTGCTGCGCAGGCTGAACCGCCTGCACACCCGTACGGTCGCCATCGCAGAGGAGACTCTGCCCCACGTGGTGGCCCGGCTCCAGCGCGGGCAGGCCGTCGACGCCGAGGTGTTGCCGACCGTGGGCGGGCACCAGGACGAGGTCGGGCGGATCAGCGACGCCTTCGCCCGTGTCGTCGCCGTGTCCGTCGACGGACACCGGCAGCTCGCGGCCGAGCGGCACGGGTTCGGCCTGTTCGCCTCGGGCATCGCCTCACGCACCGGAAACCTCGTCAGCCGCCAGCTGAGCCTGACCGAGGAACTCCAAGACGCCTTCGGCCACGACGAGGCGCTCCTGGCCCAGTTGATGCGGTCCGATCAGTTGACGGTGGGAATGCGGCGCCAGATCGAGAACCTCCTCATCCTCGCCGGTGGTGAGATCCCGGACCCGCACACCGAGCCCATGCGCCTGGCCGACCTGCTGCGAGAAGCCGCCGCGGAGGTCGAGGACTTCCGGCGGATCGAACGCCATGCGCTGGACGAGGCGAGCGTGCAGCCGCACGTGATCAGTCAGATCAGCCACCTGCTGGCCGAGCTGCTGGACAATGCGACCCGGTTCTCGCCCCCGCGCTCGAAGGTGGTCGTGCGCGCCGAACTGGCGGCGGACGGGCTGTCGATCGAGATCGAGGACCGCGGACCGCGCGTGGCGGCCGCCGGGTACGAGGAGATGAACCGGCGCCTGCACACGGCGCCGCCGTACTCCGTCCTCGCAGAGAACGCGCACCGGCTGGGCCTGTTCGTGGTGGGCCACCTGGCCGACCAGCTCCAGGCCCGGGTCACGCTGCGGCGCTCGGTGTACGGGGGGACGGCGGCCGTGGTGGTCCTGCCGGGCGAGCTGCTCGTGCCGACCGAACGGAAGGGCGAGCGGGCGCTGGTCCCTGCGTCGGGGCCCGGGCCGGCACCCGACCGGAATCCGGATCCCGCCACCGCACTCATGCCCGTACGGGGCCCCGCCCCCGAGGCCCTGGCGGCCCCCGCCCTCATGCCCGTACGGCTGCGAACCGAGCGGGCGTTGCCCGCTCGCTCCGGACCCCGTGACGGCGCGCGGCCGCCCCTGCCCGAGCGCGTCCCGCAGACCCACCTCACCCGGCAACTCCGCGGGCCCCGCGCCCCGGAGCCGGATGCCGGCCAGGACACGGCGACACCCGAAGAGGTGGCCGACGCCTGGGCGGACTACGAAGAGGGGACCCAGAAAGTGGAAGCAGAGCTCAGACAGGATCAGCCATGACCACGACAGCCAACGACATGATCTACAGCGTCCTGGACAACAACCTGAGCAGGATCGCCGGCATCCAGGGAGCCGTGCTCCTGTCCAACGACGGGATCAAGCTCAGCGCCTACCTGCTCGAGCGGGACCAGGCGGAGCGCATCGCGGCCGCGTCCTCCGGGATCGCCGCCACGATGAAGGCGATATCGAGGGAGGTCGGCGGCGGCGGGGTCATCCGCCAGCTGGTGGAGATGAACGACCGGTATCTCTGCATCGTCGGGTGCGGGGAGGGCAGCACGCTCATCGTGGTGACCTCCCGCAAGGCACGGCTCGGGGAGCTGGGAGGCGAGGCGGTCCGCACTGCCCAGGCGCTCGGCGAGTGGCTGGGCACCCCCGAGCGCACCCCGCTGCCGACGTCGACACCGACGTCGACGTCGTAATGCCGGACGAGCCGCAGCCTCGCCGAAGCCTCCGCCGGACCCGGCTGTACGCGTTGACCGACGGACGTACAGCCGCCGCTCCGCAGACCGTCCTGACCATGGACACCACGATCGTGGCGGCGGTCTCCGAGGACGACGCACTCAGTGGCCTGCCCACCGAATGGCGTGCCGTCCTTGCCATGTGCGCGCCGTCGGGCGGACTGGCGGTCGCCGAGATCGCCGCGCGGATGCAGATCCGCCTCACTCCGATGACGCTTCTCCTCGGCGAACTCGCGGACCGGGGGCTCATCCACCATCGGCCGCCCCTGGAAAAGGCCGAGACCACCAATGTCCACCTGCTCATGAAAATCAGGGACAACCTTGCCCGGATATGACACCTCCGATGCTCCGGCCCCGGAGGCATCCCCCGTCAAGATCCTCATTGCCGGTGGATTCGGGGTCGGCAAGACGACTCTGGTCGAGGCGGTCTCCGAGATCGAGCCGCTGCGTACGGAGGAGCGGCTCACGAGCGCGGGCGTCGGTGTCGACGACCTTGACGGCATCGAGTCCAAGACGTTGACCACCGTCGCAATGGACTTCGGCCGGATCACCCTCGCCGACGCCGGAGTCGTCCTCTACCTGTTCGGCACACCCGGCCAGGAGCGGTTCTGGTTCATGTGGGACGACCTGCTGAACGGGGCCCTGGGGGCACTCGTACTCGTCGACACGCGGTGCCTGGACCGCGGCTTCCCGGCCATCGACTTCTTCGAGAGCCGGGGGCTGCCGTTCATCGTCGGCGCGAACTGCTTCCACGGCGAGCAGCCGTACACCGCCGAGGAGATCGCCGCTGCACTGCACCTGCGCGACCCGGCCACGCCCGTTCGCCTGCTCGACGCCCGCTCCCGTACGGACGCCCGCGACGCCCTGCTGACCCTGCTCGACGTGGTCATCGCCGAGGCGCGGACCGCGGCGAGCGCCTGATCGGCACGAGCGTCTCATTTGTGGCCGACCGCCCACTGTTTGGTCGATCGGAACTGACGTACAAGTGAAGGCCGTGCAACATCCGGCCGGCCCGTGCTCGGGGAAGGCACAGCGGTCGGCCGAACCGTGCTCGTTTCGTCCGATCATTTCAGGGGGCAACATGCGCATGCGTTTACGTGCCTGGGTTCTGGTGGGCGCGGGCCTGCTCGCCGCGGGGGCCGGTCCGGCGTACGGGGCTGACACGTCCTCGGCCGATTCGGCGGCGGGGTCCGTGCAGTACACCGTGCAGGACCTCGGCACCCTGGGTGGTACCCGTAGCAAGGCGACCGCCATCGACGGCAACACGGTCGTCGGAAGCTCGCAGACGAGCGGCAACGCCGCCGAACACGCCTTCGCGTACGACCTGCGCCGGCACACCATGACCGATCTCGGGACGCTGGGGGACTCCAGCCGGGCGACCGGCGTGGAGGGGGGTTACATCGTCGGGGAGTCAGACCTCTCCGCCCACGGCCCGACGCACGGATTCGCCTACAACGTCCGCACCCGCCGGCTCCTCGACATCGGCACGCTCGGCGGCAGCACCACCAACGTCACCGGCCTGGGCGGTGACACCGTGGTGGGCACGTCTTCGCTCTCCGGCGACATGGTCACCCACGCGTTCGCGTACAGCCTGAGCACCCGGACCATGACCGATCTCGGCAGCCTCGCCGGCCCGTCGGGCAACAGCACCGCGGCGGCCGTCAGCGGTGCCATCGTCGTGGGCAGCTCCTCCCTGCCGAACACGCCCGCCGCCACACAGCACGGGTTCGCGTACAACCTCCGCACCCGGACCATGACCGATCTCGGCACCCTCGGCGGCAGCTCCAGCACAGCCAACGACATCAGCGGCTCAACCGTGGTCGGCCAGTCCCGAACGGCCGGCAACGGACTCACCGGATACGCCTACGACCTCCGCACCGGCATCCGCACGGACCTGGGGTCCCACTTCCTGACCGCGCAGCTGATCAGCGGGAGCACCGTGGTCGGCGGCGACGGATTGCTCTCCAGCTCGCTCGACCTCATGACGCACGCGAGCGCCATGATCGGCTCCGGGCGTGGTGTCACCGAGGTCAAGCAGATCACGGGGAACGTCATGGTCGGTGACAATTTCGCCCCCAACTCCTTCGCCTTCGTCACCCGCGTCGACAACAGCGACTTCACCTACCTGGCCTCCCTCGGCGGCCTCAACTCCTCCGCGACGCAGGTCAACTCCCGCGGCGTCGTCGCAGGCAGTGCGGCACTTCCGCCCGCTGACCCGTTCACTGCCAACGGCCCTTTCCATGCCGCCGTCTGGGTGCCGCACACGGTGGCGTAGGGGACCGAAGCCGCGCCGGCTTCTGAACAGCCGCCCCGGCACGGCAGGAGTGAACACCGAGTCCCGCCGTAGCCTTCGGCGCCCGACCGCCAACCGTGCACGAGCTCGTCAGGGGGGCGTCCGACAAACCGGGCGTACCCCTCCCCAGCTGCCGGGCAGGCGCTGTGAGCTGCTTGTACGTGCGCTGTAATGTTCCGCTGATCCGAGTCGTTGATCGGGCAGTCGTACATTCAAGGGGGCGGTCGGGGCATGAACTCGAGCAGTTCAGCCGGAGATTCGCGGGCGGGCGGCCAGGGCCGCCGCACGCCCGCCGGAGCGGCGCCCGCGGCCCCCGGCGGGCGCCTGGCGGCCCTCGACGGGGTCCGGGTCCTCGCGGCACTCGGCGTGCTGTTCTACCACTACTTCGCCCTCGCGACCGCCTGGGGCGAACCGCCGGAGGACATCTTCCCGACCGCCCACCGGCTCGCCGTCTACGGCTGGCTCGGCGTCGAGATATTTTTCCTGGTCAGCGGCTTCGTCATCTGTATGAGCGCCTGGGGCCGCACCGCGGGCGACTTCGCGGTGTCCCGGGTCTCCCGGCTCTTCCCCGCGTACTGGGCGGCCGTCGTCTTCACCTCCCTGGTGCTGTTCGGCTGGCCCGAGGTCAGACAGGTCAAGGCGTTCAGCGACGTCATGGTGAACCTGTCGATGCTCCAGAGCGGCATCGGGGTCCCGAACATCGACGACGCCTACTGGACCCTCTTCGTCGAGCTCAAGTTCTACGTACTGTTCGCGATCGTGGTCATGCGCGGCGTGACCTACCGCAACTGCGTCCTGTTCTGCGCGGCCTGGACCCTCGCGGGCATCGTGGCCCCCTCCGCCGACGACGGCGTGCTGTCCTTCTTCGCGGCCTCGTCCGCGTCCCCGTACTTCATTGCCGGAATCGCCTTCTACCTGATGCGCCGATTCCGGCCGAACGCCGTCCTGTGGGCCGTCGTCGGCGTCCAGTTCCTCCTCGCACAACACCATGTGCACGCCCGCATGATCTCCAGTCTGGGCCGGGCCGCCACCGACCGGACGCCCGCCTGGCCCGCCCATCTGATCATCGCGGCGGGCTTCGCCGTCATGGCGGCCATAGCGCTCGGCGCCCTCGACGGCATCCAGTGGCGCTGGCTCCCGCACGCCGGTGCGCTCACGTACCCGCTCTACCTGATCCACATGATGGCCGGGCTGACCTTCATCCACCACTTCCGCCGCGAGATGGCGCCCGTACCCCTGGTCATCGCAGTGACCACCTCGATGCTGCTGCTCGCCTGGCTCATCCACCGGCTCGTGGAGCGCCCGCTCGGCCGGCTGCTGCGCGACCGCCTGCGCCGCGGGGTGCAGGACATCCGGTCGGGCACCCCGTGCGGGCCGTTGGTCGACCTGCTTCCCGCGCAGGCCTCCGCGCCCGAGGCGGAACGCATCCCGGCCGTCCGCCAGTGACCTGAGTCCTCGCCGTCCCCGTTCGACGAGGAACCGACGATCGCGACCCTGGAGGTCAGTCTTGGTCTTCCGTGGCCCGAGACCGCGGACCGGACGGTCCCGGTCCGGCTCGAGGACCTGCCCGTCGACCGGTGCGGCATGGTTGTCGGCGACGCCACAGGGCTGGACGCGTGGGGGAAGGGACGACGAGCCGGCCGACGGGCTCGCCGATGTGTCCTATTGGGGCCGGGGCCTCATGGTCTCGGTCGACGAGCACACCGATTTCCACCTCTTCCGGCGGGCCGGGTGGCACCATCCGCTTCGCGTCGGCGCGGTCGAGGTCGGCGGCTGCCATGTGCTCGGCATCGAATGGGACCAAGGCGACCACTCGATCAGGCACCGCGGTGAGCGGGATGCCGGCCAGGCCTATCCGGTCACGTTCGAAGCCGACAAGGCGGGAGAGATGGTGATGCGATGGACCATCCCGCCCTACGACTTCGACAACGAATGCGAGTGATGAGCCCCGGTCCGGGGGTTCACCACCGCCCTGGGTCCTGAGACAAGAGTGACCGGCCGCGGCGTGAGACAGCCCGAAATCCTGCGCGGTCTCAGCTGAAGTTCACGCTGGACAGGCGCGCTCTGTAGAACTGGCCCGTATACCCGTAGCCCTCCAAGGAGCGGCGGAAGGACTTGTTGCCGACACTGTCGAAGAACTGTATTTCGCTGTTGCACCAGCTGTACTTCCCGATGCCGCTGGCTTGCTGCCAGAAGGATTCACCGGATGCGATGCGGGAGAAGGATTTCACGCCGGAATCCGACTGGGGCATTCTGGTGAGGGCGCCGGTGGCCTTGTTGAACCGTTGGACGGAGCCGCCTCCGGTGACGAGCAGGTAAGCGGCGTCGCTGTAGTCGGCGTCCAGGCTGTGACCGTTGAAGGGGTCGGGGGCGGGGAAGGTGTGTCCCCAGACCTTGACGAGTCTGGTGTCGAGGTGGCTGCCGGTGACCTGGTACTTGGTGATGGTCCAGGTGCCCAACGCCCACAGGTAGTTGCCGTCGTACCAGAGCCCGTGGGCGCCTTCGACAGCGATCTCCTGCACGTTGGTGAGAGTGCTGGGGTCATCCGAGTCGGTGGGCCCGTACACGGTGAGGAACCCCGGGTATGTGATCTTGCCCGAAGGGGATGTGGAGGCGGTCACGACGGCGCTGATGCCGGGGATCCGTTCGATGGAGTGCGGGTTGCCCTTGGGAGCGGCGGACCACAGCAATTCGTCTCCGTCGCCCATGTTCACGATGCCTACCCGGCCCCCCGAGGCGGTGACCAGGGCAACCCAGCCGAACGCGGTCGTCTCGCGGAACTTGATGTCCGACAGGAGATTCCAGTCGGAAGTGGCGGGCGCCTGCCACCTCCACAGCCGATTGGCCGGGGTCCAGAGCACCGGACCGCCCGGATGGATGAGGATTTGATTCCTCGTCTGCTCGCAGACGGCCACGTGGTAGGTGCCGGCGGCTCCCGCTCTCGCTGCTGTCGCCAGTGACTCGAGGGGAGCGCCGACGGTCACGGCCGCGACGCTTTTCAAGAGTGTCCTGCGATTCATGGGAATCCTTAAGTGTGGGTAATCATGCATGAGTTGGCGGTCGCTACCACCGGTTGCCCGTGGAGACGGTGCAATCGGTGCTGCCAGACGGAGTGAGCGGCAGGCTGCTGCGGAGCGGAGGCGCGGTACCGAAGGCGCGTCAGTGGTTCGGGATCGGCGGTCTCGGGCTGGTCATGGGACGCGGATACGCGTGCGGACGAGCGTCCGCAGCATCGCCGCGCCCGCCGCTACGGCGCAGAGGAGCAGCACCACCACGACAGCGAGGCTCTCAGGCCGGCCGGCGCCAACCGGGTCCGCCCACGCCGTATACAGCGTGATCGGCAGCTTCCAGCTGCTCCACGCGAACAGCGACCCCGACCCGACCCAGCCGAACACCAGCGGCAGCCAGCGGGGCAACCGGGCAGGTCGCGCCCGGGCGACCATCCCGACGGCGGCGGATCCGGCGAGCGCCCAGAAACCGGAGACGGCTCCCAGCACGTACCAGTCGGTGACCCGCCCGGCCGGGTGCGCGATTCCCACCGTGCCGCCGACCGCCCAGTAGAGCCAGACCAGCCCGACCGCCGCACCGACGGCAGCCGCCCATGGCGACGCCGTGCGCGGGCCGTCGCCGACTCGCCCGGCGAACGCTTCCGGCCAGCGCCGCCGCAGGTACGCGGGGACTGCGAGGGCCAGCCCCAGCCCCATCCCCAGAAAGCTGAACTGGACCAGTACGCCTTCCCAGACCGGCATGGCCGGATCCTCGCCGCCGCCCTGTGAACCGCCGCCCCCGTCCAGGAGTGCACCGAACACAGCGAACGGCAGTATCGAGACGAGGAACCCCGACCCCACCCACGCACAGAACGCGACCAGCGCCCCCGGTATCCGCATCCCCCATGGCCGCACCAGAGCAAGCGCCAACGCGATCCCGATCGCGGCCATGCCGATCGTCACGGTATTGAGTACCACCCACTCCGCCACACCGAACCCGTTGCCGACCGGCAGTACCCCCACCAGAGAGCCGACCACCCACGAAACCTTGATCAACAAGTACGGCAGCAGCGCCAACGCCGCCCCATAAGCCGCACTGCGCCCGACCCGATCCCACCGATCCACCCGAACTCCCCCTCCGCCAGCAGGAATCCCATCCTCGAACGTCACCCCGGCCGGCCACATCCCCCGCCGGCCGCACCCGCTCTCCCCCATCCGGGGGTGGTACCGCAGGACCACCCGCACGAGCGCCGACAGACTTGCTCAGGATGTCGGCTCTTTCCGTACAGGGAAGGACGGCCGGATCGTAGGCTCCGCCTCGTACCCGTAACCGCCGACGGCAGCCGACGGCGGGCGCCCCTTGCCCGTGTCCGCACGGGACTTCACGAAAGTGCCCCATGAGCCTGGAAACACTGATCGGTTCACTCACCGCGGCCACCGCCGACGAAGACGCCCCGCTGCGGCCCACGCTGTACTCGCTCGACGACCCCGCGCAGCGTACGGCCCTCGGTGCGCTCGTGGAGCGCGGCGAGGTGGCCGCCGTCCGGGACGCGCTGGCCGAGCAGGTGGCGGAGTTGCTGACCGCACGCAGGCCGGACTGGTCCCCCGACCCGGATGAGCTCGCCGCCGCCGTGGAGGCGCACCTGGGTGGGCGGCCGGCGAGCGCGTACGGGTCGTGGGCCTGGTACCCGTGGTCACGGCAACTCGTCCACGTACTGCCCCGGGACGAGTACCGCGAGCTGCGGCAGTCCCGCAACCGGTACAAGATCACGGCCGAGGAGCAGGAGCTCCTCACGGGCCGTACGATCGCCGTGATCGGCCTCTCGGTCGGGGCGGCGAGCGCGGTCACGCTCGCCCAGGAGGGTGTGGGCAGCCGGTTCCGGCTCGCCGACTTCGACCGGCTGTCGCTCTCGAACCTCAACCGCCTGCGGGCCTCGGTCGCCGATGTGGGCCTGCCCAAGGTGGTGATCGCCGCACGCCAGATGTACGAGATCGACCCCCATCTCGACATCGAGGTCTGGCCGCAGGGGCTCACCGAGGAGAACGTCGACGCGTTCCTGACCGGCGGCGGGCGCGCCGATCTCCTGGTGGAGGAGTGCGACGACCTGTACATCAAGGTGTACGCCCGCGAGCGGGCCCGCGCGCACCGCATCCCCGTGTTGATGGAGACCAACGAGCGCGGCATGCTGGACGTCGAGCGGTTCGACCGCGAGCCGCACCGCCCGCTGCTGCACGGGCTGTTGAGCGGCGTGGCGGCCGCCGACCTCAAGACGCTGTCCACACGCGAGAAGGTGCCGTACGTCCTGCGGATCCTCGACCAGGAACGGCCGTCGGAGCGGTTCGTACCGTCGCTGGTCGAGATCGGGCAGACCATCTCCTCCTGGCCGCAGCTCGCCTCGGGGGTGGCGCTCGGCGCCGCACTGGTCACCGACACGGCACGTCGTCTGCTCCTGGGGACGTTCACCGCGTCGGGGCGCTACTTCGTCGATCCCGCGGAGCTGGTTCGCGACGGCACGGAAACGATTCTGCGATCCGAAGAGCCTCCCCCGGCCCGGGCCGCGCGGGAGGTGGCGGCGCAGGAGGCCGCCGCGCCCCTCCACCTCCCCGAGGCCGGACGTCCGCTGGACGAGGAGGCGGTACGCCGCCTCGTCTCGTACGGGATACAGGCCCCGTCCGGCGGCAACGTCCAGCCGTGGCGGTTCGTCTCGCGGGGGCGGGTGCTGGAGTGCCGGATCGACGACGACCTGGCGCCGACGCTGCTCGACTTCGAGCGGTCGGGCAGCCATCTGGCGATCGGAGCGGCGGTGGAGAACATCGACCTGGCCGCCCGCGCCGCCGGATGGGCCTGCCGAGCCCGCGTCTTCCCGGATCCGGCCGATCCCGGCCTGGTCTTCGAACTCTCCTTCACGGACGGGGACGACGGGGACGACGGGGACGACGAGGCGGGCGCGGCGGACGGGCCGCGGGTGCCACTGGCCCGGTGGATCGGGCGCCGTACGACCAATCGCGCCCCGGGCACGGACACTCCGCTCGCGGGTCCGGACGCCGACGCGCTGACGCGGTGCGCGCAGGAGAGCGGAGCACTGCTCGACCTGGTCACCGAACGGGACGGGTTGGAAGAGGCCGGCCGCATCCTGGGCGCCTGCGACCGGCTGCGCATCATGTCACCGGCGCTGCACCGCGACATGATGGCCGAGATGCGCTGGGACGAGGAGGAGGTCCGGCGCACCCGGGACGGCATCGACGTCGCCACGCTCCAGCTCGACCGGACGGACCTGGCCGGCATCTCCATCGCCCGGCACTGGCCGAACCTCGCCTTCATCCGGCGGATCGGGGGCGGTGCCTCGTTCGAGGAGGGCGCCCGCAAACTCGTCGCCGCGTCCTCGGCGATCGGCGTCCTGAGCATTCCCGGCACGACGCCCGACGCCTACGCGCGCGGGGGCCGGGCGCTCCAGCGGCTGTGGCTGACCGCCGCCTCGCGCGGGCTGGCGGTGCAGCCGCTCACCGCGCTGCTCTACCTCCTCGCGCGCGTCGAGCGGGGCGGCGGAGCCGGGCTCGACCCCGAGGAGATCGCGACCCTGCAGGCCCTGCGCACCAGGCTGGCCAAGATCCTGCCGCACCGCCCCGACAACGCCGAGCTGATCCTGGTCCGGCTGTCGTACGCCCCACCGCCCGCGGTCCGCTCGCTCCGCCGCGACGTCCGCTCGTGCCTGCGCTTCGCGGGGGCGAAGGGCGCCTGACGGTACCGGTCGCCGATGAAAGCGGACAGCGGTCCTTTGCGCATCGGCCGATCGGATGACGAGCAGGAGCCGGTCCGGGGGCGGGGCGGTCTTGAGCACGGGGAGAGGATCGAAGTCAGAACAGGTGGCCGCGAGGCCGTGGAGCGGATGAGGGGTACGGGATGAAGGACGTCGATCGCCGGTTGCTGGACGCCGCGCGGGCCGGGAACGCCGTTGCCGTACGGGCGGCGGTCGAAGGGGGCGCGAACATCGAGGTGCGCGACGAGGAACTGCGCACGCCGCTGCTGCTCGCCTCCCTCGGGAACCGCGTGGAGGTGGCGAGGGTACTCGTGGCGGCAGGCGCCGACGTCGACGCCCAGGATGCCCGCCAGGACAGCGCCTGGCTGGTCACCGGGGTGACCGGCAGCGTGGCGATGCTGCGCGTGCTGCTTCCGGCCGGGCCGGACCTGCGGCGCACCAACCGCTTCGGCGGCGTGTCGCACATCCCGGCGAGCGAGCGCGGGCACGTCGCGTACGTACGGGAGGTACTGGCGGTCACGGACATCGACGTCGATCACGTCAACCGGCTCGGCTGGACCGCCCTGCTGGAGGCCGTGATCCTCGGCGACGGGGGCCCGGCCCACCAGGAGATCGTACGGCTGCTCCTCGCGGCCGGAGCGGACCGGGACCTGGCGGACGGCGACGGGGTGACGGCGCTCGCGCACGCGGAGCGGCGCGGGTACACCGAGATCGCGGAGTTGCTGCGGTGAGCGCGCCGCGCGTTCCCCGGCCCGGAAGGCATCGGCTGGCGCTGGTCCTGGCCGGGGTCGGCGTGCTCGCCGGGTGCGCGGCGGGCGGTGGCGGTGGCGGTCGTACGAGCAGCCCGGAGGGAGCCGGGGCCGCGGCGGCACCACGGATCGAGCCATCGGCTGCCGACGCGGCCGTGCCCACGGCGCGCGGCACGCTCCTGGTCACGACTTCGGCGGTTCGACCGTGACCTTCGTGGATCCCGCGCGCGGCCCGGTCGGCTCGGTGGAGGTGGGGACCGTCCGTACGGGCTGGCGCTCGGCGCGGACGGGCGGGCGTGGGTCGCGACGGCGGAGGGCGTCGCGGTGGTGGACACCGCCACGCGTACCGGCCTGGGCCGCATCCCGTACCGCACCCGCAGCGGGCCCGTGACCACCGGCGAGTACCGGGGCGGCGGGATGGGCATCGCGCTCGCGCCCGACGGGCGGCGCCTTTACGTGGGGGTCAACGTGCCCGGCGGCCCGGGGGTGCTGGAGGTCATCGACACGGCCACCCGTACGGTGACCGCCACCGTGCCCGTCGGCCGCCGCCCCTTCGACGTGGACGTCGCGGCGGACGGCGGCGAGGTGTACGCGACCGGGCACGACTCCTACGACGTGACGGCGGTGCGCGCCGACACGCTGGCGGCGCGGCGACTGGTGGTCGCCCCTTACGGGGAGCAGGGCCTCGGCTCCTGGCTGAAACCGCACTACGCGGTGGTGCGGCCCTCCGACGGGCGGCTGTTGCTGCCGTTCGAGGGTGAGAGGCTGGCGGTCCTCGACCCCGGTACGGGCCGGGTCGCCGTCGAGCCGATGACCGCGGACATCCACCAGCACGGGGCCGCCCTCGCCCCCGACGGCACGCTGCTGGTGGTCGGCGCGGCGGAGGACCAGGACACGGCCTCGCTGACGGTCCGGTCCCCCGGTGGGACGGAGCGCACGGTCCCGCTGGACGGGCCGCACGAGGACGTCGCGGTCACCGCGGACGGCCGCACCGCGTACGTCACGGGCGGCTTCACCCGGGACGGCCACTGGAACGGGATCACCGTCGTGGACCTGCCGAGCGGTACGACACGCCGACTCGAGGCGGGCGCACGGCCCCTGGGGGTCGTGGTGCTGTAGGACGGCGGGGTGACTCCGGCCGTCAGGCGCCTCCTCCGGAGGGCGTGACGACGATCTCGCGCTTGAGGATCTTCCCCGTGGGGCCCTTGGGGAGTTCGGTCGTGAAGGTGACGATCCGCGGGTACTTGTACGCCGCCACCCGCTCCTTGACGTAGGCCCGGATCTCTTCGGCCGTCGCGTCGGCGCCCTCGCGCAGGGCGATCACCGCCGCCACCTCCTCCCCGTGCACCTCGTGCGGCACGCCGACCACTGCGGCCTCGGCGACTGCCGGATGCTCGTACAGGACTTCCTCTACCTCCCGCGGGTACACGTTGTACCCGCCGCGGATGATCAGGTCCTTCTTGCGGTCGACGATGAAGTAGAACCCTTCCTCGTCGACGCGGGCCAGGTCGCCGGTGTGGAACCATCCGTCGCGTACGGCCTCCGCGGTCTCCTTCGGGCGGTTGACGTAGCCGTTCATCACGTTCTCGCCGCGGATCGCGATCTCGCCGACCTCGCCCGGGCCCGCTTCGGAGCCGTCCTCTGTGACGAGCCTCATCTCGACCCCGCGGATCGGTACCCCGATGGAGCCGGCCTTGCGCGGGCGGTCCGGGTGGTTGAAGGAAGCCACCGGCGACGTCTCGGAGAGGCCGTAGCCCTCCAGCACCGTGGCGTCGAAGCGCCGCTCGAACCCTTGCAGCACCTCGACGGGCAGCGCGGCACCGCCCGAGACGGCGAGGCGCAGCCGGGAGGCGTCGAAGCCGTCGGGGAGTGCGGCGTGGAGCAGTGCCGAGTACATCGTGGGTACGCCGAGGAACACGGTGACCCGGTCACGGTGCATGACCTCCAGCGCCCGCTGCGGATCGAACCGCGGCAGCAGGGTCAGCGTCGCCCCCGCGGCCACGGACGCGTTGAGCGCACAGGTCTGCCCGAACGCGTGGAACAGCGGCAGGCCGCCGAACAGGATGTCGTCGGGGCCGACTTGGATCAGGGTCTCGGCGGTGGTGGCCGTGTTCGAGACCAGGTTGCCGTGCGTCAGCTCGGCTCCCTTGGGCGTACCGGTGGTGCCCGAGGTGTAGAGGATCAGCGCAGGGTCCCCGTCCTGCCGGTCGACGAGGCCGGACAGCGGTTCGGCGGCCGTGAGCAGGGCGTGGAACGCCGAGGGCTCCGTCACCAGGCACTCGGTCCCCAGCTCGGCGGCGGCGCTCGCGACCTCCTGCGCGAACAGCGGGGACGCCACTGCGACACGCGCCCCCGAGTCACGCAGGACGTACGCCACCTCCCGGGCCCTGAGCAGGGGGTTCATCGGCACGACCACGCCCCCGGCCCGCAGGACCCCGTAATAGACGACGGGGAACAACGGCACGTTGGGCATGGTCATCGCCACGCGGTCACCCGGCCGCACGCCGCGGCCCTGCAGCACCGCGGCGAACCTGGCACTCGCGTCGTCCAGTTCGGCGTAGGTCAGGGTGGTGTCGTCGTGGCGCACGGCGACGTGATCGCGGCGGGCCGCCGCGGAGTTCACCAGAAATGCGGCGAGGTTGGTCATGCCGACAGTCTCCTCTCTCGTTCTGTTCATCTCAGCCGTCGGCAGGGTGCAGGCGGCCGTGGTGGCATCCGCCGCCGCCCCTGGACCGGCGTCCGTCCCGGGCGCACCCGGGGCTCCGCACGCCGTTCGTCGGGGCCGCGCTGAGGGGATGCTAAGGCGGGCGCGCTCCCGATGCTTGACGTGCCGGGACGGGAAACTTAACTTCTGGGGACCGAACACCTGGAGCATTTCGATGAGGCCCCTCGTCCGCACCGCAGCGCTGAACGGCTACGTCGAGCTGAGCCGCTCCCTCGGCGTCGACCCGCGCGCGCTGATGAAGAGCGTGGGGCTGGACACCGCGGACCTCGCCGTCCAGGACCGGTGGATCTCCGGTCCGGCCGCCGTCCGCCTCCTGGAGATCTCCGCGGCCGCCTCGCACCACGACGACTTCGGCTTGCGCATGGCCGAGCTGCGCCGCTTCTCCAACCTGGGCCCCATCAGCCTGGTCGTCCGCGAGGAACCCGACGTACGCAGTGCACTGGCACTGCTGCTGCGCCACGAGCACATGTACAACGAGCTCCTGCACACGCGCCTGGCCGAGGGGAACGGCCTGGCCACCATCAAGGTGGACCTCAGGGTCGGCGAGGCGACGCCGGCCCGGCAGGCCACGGAACTGGTCGTGGGCGCCTTCTCCCGCATCCTGCGAGGATTCCTCGACACGCGCTGGCAGCCCCTGTCCGTGTGGTTCACCCACAGCCCTCCGGCGGACTCCGGCAGGCACCGCCGCCTGTTCGGCCCCGGGGTCGAGTTCGACCGCGAGTTCAACGGCATCGTCTTCTACGCCGACGACCTCGACGCCCCCAACGCCATGGCGGACCCGCAGCTGCGGAACTACGCCCGGCAGTACTTCGACGCCATCGCCGCCACTCCCCGGGACACCTCGGTCGCGGACCGGGTGCGCGAACTCATCGAGGCCCTGCTGCCCACCGGCCGATGCTCCGTCGAGCAGGTCGCCCGCAGCCTCGGCGTCGACCGGCGCACCGTCCACCGTCATCTGGCCCACTCGGGAGAGACGTTCTCCTCGCTGCTCAACGCCACGCGCAAGCGGCTCGCGGAGCAGTTCGTGGCCCATCCCCGCCGCTCGCTGACGGAGATCTCGGACCTCCTGGGCTTCTCGTCCCTGAGCGCGTTCTCCCGGTGGTTCCACGAACAGTTCGGGTGCAGTCCGAGGCAGTGGCGCAAGGAAAAGGGCCAGGAGCAGCACGCGGGCCCGGGCTGACGCCCACGCCGGCACGCAGCGCGGACGGCGCCTCGGCCGCCGCTCGCCCCTGTCCCCAAATGACAAGTCGCCCGTCACCACGGGTCAAGCAGCCATACCCGCCCGGCCCTACCTTGGCTGCACCGCTCAAGGCGGTCGGCTGCCGGAGGTGAGACGGGCCGTTCCCCTACGGCTCGCTCTCCTCCGGACCAGCCGAACACACCCGGGCCCGCACGCCCGGTGTTCTCCCCGACCCGCCCGCGCCGGTCCCTGCCGTCCAAAAGATCCGACTCCGCAGCTAACCGACTGCCGGCGCGGTGATCACCCGTACGCGAAGGAGAAAGACCGTGCATTTTCACGACGACTCGCTCTTCCCCGAGAACCAGGAGAAGCTCGTCATCCAGGCCGCCCCGTACGGGCCGGAGTGGCTGCCCGGCGACGCCGACGATCTGCCCCTGACCATGGACGAGCACGTCCAGGCGGCCGTCGACTGTTACGACGCCGGCGCCACGGTGCTCCACATCCACGTGCGTGAGCTCGACGGCAAGGGCTCCAAGCGGATGTCGATGTTCAACGAGCTGATGGGCCGGCTGCGCGAGGCGGTGCCGGACATGGTCCTGCAGATCGGCGGCTCGATCTCCTTCGCCCCCGAGGGCGAGGGCGGCGACGCCAAGTGGCTCTCCTACGACACCCGGCACCTCCTGGCCGACCTCACACCGGCGCCGGACCAGGTGACCATCGCGATCAACACCAGCCAGATGAACATCGTCGAGATCATGACCGACGACGACCTGGAGGGCACCTCGATCGCGAAGCCGGAGTACCACCGGGCCTACCGGGACATGGTCGTCGAGGCCGGTCCCGAGTTCTACCTCGAGCACCTGAAGCGCCTGCACGCGAACGGCATCCAGCCGCACTTCCAGCTCGCCACCATCGCCCAGCTCGAGACCGTCGAGCGGCTCATCCGCGCCGGCACGTACACCGGCCCCCTGGTCCTCAACTACGTCGCGATCGGCGGCGGTTTCGCCGGGCGCCACCCCTCCGACCTGATCGAGTTCATCCGCCGCGTGCCGGACGGCGCGGTCCTCACCATCGAGAGCTCCATGCGCGCCGTGGCGCCGATGAACGCGATCGCCATCGCCCTCGGCGTGCACGTCCGCGTGGGCAACGAGGACAACCTGTGGCGGCGCAAGGGCGAGCGGATGTCCTCCGTCGAGCAGGTCGAGCAGATGGTCCGGATCGCGAACACCCTCGGACGCGACATCGCGACCGGCCCGGAGGCCAAGAGGATCTACAAGATCGGCGAGTACTACCCCGACGCCGACGAGACCATCGAGCGTCTCGGCATGGTCCCGAACCGCAGGCCCGGGCAGCGCGGCTTCATGCTGCGCGACCTCAAGAGCTGACCCGGCCCCCGCAGCCGGACACGAGCCCCCGCACGAGCCCCCGTACACGAGCAATCGGAGCAACCCCGTGGCCCACGCCGTCCGCTTCTACGAAACCGGTGGACCCGACGTCCTGACCTGGGAAAGGGTGACCGTCGGTGACCCGGGTCCGGGCGAAGTGCGCATCCGGCACGCCGCCGTCGGCCTCAACTTCGCCGACACGTACTTCCGTACGGGTCTCTACCCGGTCCGGCTGCCGGACGGCATCGGCGTCGAGGCCTCGGGAGTGGTCGAGGCCGTCGGCGAGGGCGTCACCCACGTCGCCGAAGGCGATCGCGTCACCTACACCGGCAGCCCGCTGGGGGCGTACAGCACGGAGCGGGTCATGCCCGCCTCGCACCTGATCAAGCTGCCGGACGAGATCGGCTTCGAGACCGCCGCCGCCATGACCATGCGCGGCCTCACCTCGGCATATCTGCTGCGCCGGATCCACCCGTTGAAGGCCGGTGACACCGTACTGCTCCACGCGGCGGCGGGCGGTGTCGGCCTGATCGTCAGCCAGTGGGCCAGGCTCCTCGGCGTCACCGTGATCGGAACGGTGTCGAGCGAGGAGAAGGCGGAGCTCGCACGCGCTCACGGCTGCGAGCACATCATCCACTACCGGCGCGAGGACGTGGCCGAGCGGGTGCGCGAACTGACCGACGGCGCCGGCGTGCCGGTCGTCTTCGACAGCGTCGGCAAGGACACCTTCACCGGCTCGCTGGCCTCGCTGTCGCGCCGCGGACTGCTGGTCTGCTTCGGCACGGCCTCCGGTCCGGTGCCACCGATCAACGCCATGCAGCTCGCCGTGAACGGTTCGCTCTTCGTCACCCGTCCGGCGCTGGCCGACTACATCGCCGAACCGGCGGAGCGCGACGCCCTTGCAGGTGAGCTGTTCGGTCACGTCGCCTCCGGACGCATCACGATCGAGATCAACCAGCGCTACTCCCTCGAGGGCGCCGCACGGGCACATCGCGATCTGGAAGCCGGGCGGACCACCGGATCCTCCGTCTTCGCCCTCTGAGGACACCCCGCCCCACGCCACACGCCACACGAGGAGTGAGCACCATGCCCGAAACCCTCCGGCCGAAGCAACACGCTCTGGCCCTGGTGCGCCCACAGGCGCTCCGCACCTCCCTCGCCGTCGAGCCCCTGACCTGTTCCCTCGGCGCCGAGCTCTCCGGCGTGAGCCTCGCCGACGCCGCGCGTGACGACGACCTGTTCGCCGAGATCAAGATGCTGCTGCTCGAGCACAAGGTGCTGTTCCTGCGCGACCAGGACATCACGCGCGCCGACCACGTCGCCTTCGCCGAACGCTTCGGACCGCTGGAGGACCACCCGGTGGCCGGCAGCGACCCGGAGCACCCGGGCCTGGTCCGGATCTACAAGGACATGGACAGCCCGGCCGAGCACTACGAGAACGCTCTCCACACCGACGGCACCTGGCGCGAGAACCCTTCCATGGGAGCCGTACTCCGCTGCGTCGAGTCGCCCCCGGTGGGCGGTGACACCATCTGGGTCAACATGGTCGAGGCCCACCGCCGCCTCCCGGAGCACATCAAGACGCAGATCCAGGACCTGCGCGCCCGGCACAGCATAGAGGCGACCTTCGGCGCGGTCATGCCCGGGGAGCAGCGTCACGCGCTGGCGGCCCGGTTCCCGGACGCGGAGCACCCGGTGGTGCGCACCCACCCGGAGACCGGCGAGGAGATCCTCTTCGTCAACGCTTTCACGACCCATTTCGTCAACTACCACACGCCCGCGAACGTCCGCTTCGGCCAGGACTACGCGCCGGGCGCCGCGCAGCTGCTGAACTACCTGATCAGCCAGGCCTCGGTGCCCGAGTACCAGGTCCGCTGGCGCTGGCGGAAGAACAGCGTGGCCATCTGGGACAACCGCTCGACCCAGCACTACGCCGTCCAGGACTACTGGCCCGCCGTCCGCAAGATGGAGCGCGCCGGAATCGTCGGCGACAAGACCTTCTGACCCTGCTTTTCCATCAACAGCAGTTGAGGTGATGACAATGGGGTTTCTCACCACTGCGGCACCCGCCCCGGAGAGAACCGGTACCGGCTCCTCGGAATGGCCCGTGTCCCGGCGCTACGCCTGGGTGGTCTTCGCACTGAGTTTCGCACTCCTGCTCTCGGACTACATGTCCCGTCAGGTGCTCAACGCCGTTTTCCCGATGCTGAAGGCCGACTGGCTGCTCTCGGACGCCCGGCTGGGCTCCCTCAGCGGCGTCGTGGCTCTGATGGTCGGTCTGCTCACCTTCCCCCTCTCGCTGCTGGCCGACCGGTGGGGCAGGGTGAGGTCCCTCGTCGTAGCGGCGACGATATGGAGCCTGGCGACCCTGTGCTGCGCGGTCGCGGCGAGCTACGGCCAGATGTTCACCGGCCGGCTCTTCGTCGGCATCGGTGAAGCCGCGTACGGCAGCGTGGGCATCGCCGTGGTCCTCAGCGTCTTCCCGCGCGCCTTGCGGGCGACGCTCTCGGGGGCCTTCATCGCCGGCGGGGCGTTCGGCTCGGTCCTGGGCATATCCATAGGCGGAGCCGTGGCCGAGGCGTACGGCTGGCGCTGGGCCTTCGGCGTGATGGGTGTCCTCGGTCTGGTGCTCGCCGGTGTCTACGCCGTCGTGGTCACCGAGAAAAGGCTGACGCCTCGGACGGACCCGCCCGAAGACGGGGCGGGTCGCACGGACACGGACGACCGGCTCCGTGTGCTCCTGCCGCGGCTGTTCTCCTCCGTCTCGGTGGTCAGCGCCTACATCGGCAGCGGTCTGCAGCTGTTCATCGCGGGCGCCCTGATCGCCTGGCTGCCCAGTTACTTCAACCGCTACTACGAGATGCCGACCGCGAAGGCCGGTGCGACCGCGGGGCTCTTCGCCCTGATGATCGGCATCGGCATGGTCACCGGCGGAATCGCCTCGGACCGCTTCAGTCGGCGCGACCCGATCCGCAAGTGGTCCGTCGCCATCTGCTGCAGCGTGGGCTCACTCGTACTGCTGATGACCGCGTTCCGCCTGCCCGCCGGCCCGGTGCAGCTGCTGGCGCTGGCGCTGGGAGCCCTGCTGTGCGCCGGTACGGCCGGGCCCGGAGCCGCCATGGTGGCGAATCTGACCCCCGCGGCCATCGCCGCGACGGCGTTCGCCACGCTCACGCTGGCCCAGAGCCTGCTCGGACTGGCCCCCGGCCCGGCCGTCACCGGCATGCTCGCGGACCGGCTCGGTCTGCTCGGCGCGCTCCGGCTCGTCCCGCTCGTGGCGCTCGCGGCCACCGCGGCCTTCCTGATCGGCCGCCGCCGGTACACACGTGATCTCCACCGCCTCACCGCGCCCGCCGCGACGGGGCGGGCCGAGGAACCGGAGACGTCTCCATGACCGGGACCACAGTGCCGACGATCGTGATCGTTCCCGGCATGCGGGAACACGTCGAGGACCACTGGCAGACCATTCTGGCCGAGCGGCTCGGCGATGCGGGCCGCACCGTCCGCACCGTTCCCCCGCTGGTGCGCAACCGGCTCAGCCGCGACGCCCATGTCGCCAACCTGGTCGAGGTGATGGTGCAGATCACCGGGCCCGTGATCATCGTCGCCCACAGTGCGGGCGTCATGACCACGGTGCAGTGGGCCCGGTGGCACGACGCGGACGTCCGGGGCGCCCTGCTCGCCGCGCCCCCGGATTTCGGGACGCCGCTGCCGGACGGCTACCCCACCCCCGACGAGCTGGCAGTGCAGGGCTGGACACCGGTGCCCCGGAAGCCCCTGCCCTTCCCCAGCATCGTCGCGGCCAGTTCCGACGATCCGCTGGGATCCCTGGGGCGCGTCGCAGAACTCGCGCGGGAGTGGGGAAGCCGCCTGGTGGAACTCGGCCCCGTCGGACACCTCAACCCCGCTTCCGGCCACGGTCCGTGGCCCCAGGCCGAGGTACTCGTCGAGGCGCTCGAAGACGGCCGGTTCCACGGGGCTCGACGGCCCGCCTCGTAGTCGGAGTCCCTCAGGCGTAGGCATCTCCCCCCGTCCGGGGGAGGCAGCGTCACTCCCGGGCGGGACGGCAGGGGCGGGCGGGTTCGCAAGGATCGGAGGTGATCTCACACCACTCTCGGAGGGGAACCATCATGGCGATCAAAATGTCCCTGCGCCTGGCCGCCGTCCCGTTTGCTCTTGCCGCCACGGCAACGGTCGCGGCCGCCCTGCCGGCGACCGCCGCTCCCCCGCATCCGACCGACCGCCCCACGGCCGCCACGCCTGCGGCCGTGGCGGGCATCAGCGGGTGGGCCCGTATGGACTATCCCGCCCCCGGTGAGGACATCCGGATCTTCGTCGATGCGTACGGCCTGTTCACGCCACACGACCAGGGCGTCCCTGCCAAGTCCTGGGGCACGTTCCGCATCCAGCACCGATGGCCCCCGAAGGGCGACGGGAAGCCGTCGTTCAACTGGGGGAACTTCAAGGTCGACTGCGTGAGCGTCAACGGACCGGACGTGGCCGTGACCGGCAGGATCGTCGATGCGGGTCCGTACTGGCAGGACTTCCTCCACCGCAAGCAGCCCGCTCGCATGGGCCTGAGTTTCCACGTCCCGGCGGCCGGCGGTGGCGCAACACGGATCGGGATCACGGCCCCCACCCCGGACGGGCAGCCCGAGCTCCCGAAGTGCTCGGCCAACAGCCCCGACGCGAACGCCACCGAGGGCGGTTTCACGGTCACCGACACCCGGAGCCGGTGACGCGAGTCAGAGATTCGGTGGCAGTAGGCGGCGACTCCGCAAAAGCCTGTTGGCGGACCACGGCGACCACTGCTATTTTCCCGGAGGCCGTGCGAGAGAACGAGGAGGTGGTACCCGTGAACACAGTATCGACATGGGTGCTCCCCTCCGGGGTCACGGTCGGGCGATAGGTCGTCCGGGAGCGCCGTTCATGAGCACTCCCGAAAGGCACGACCATGCAGTTCACGTCTGAACAGCGCCTCGACGACGGCGTCCTCGAGCGCGAATTCACGCTCGGCGAGATCCCCGGCGTCCTGTGGACGCCTGAATCCACCGCACCGGCCCCGCTGATCCTGATCGGCCACAACGGCGGCCTGCACAAGCGGGAGGCCCGGCTGGTGGCCCGGGCCCGGCACTCCGCGGCGGAGTACGGCTACGCGGTGGCCGCCATCGACCACCCCGGGCACGGCGGCCGGCCCCGTTCCGCCGTCGACGAGCAGGCCCGCGCCGACCTCCGCCGGGCGATGCAGTCCGGCGAGCCGGTCGACGAGATCTTCGAGTCCTTCATCGTCCCGCTGGTCGAAAACGCCGTCCCGGAATGGCGGACCACCCTGGACGCCCTCCTTGCGCTGCCCGAGATCGGCGGCCCCGTCGGGTACTCGGGGATGACCGCCATCGGCATTCGGCTGGCGGTGGTCGAACCGCGCATCGCGGCCGCCGGCTTCTTCGCCGGAGGGTACGTGCCCCGCGCCCAGCGCGAGGAGGCCCGGCAGGTCACCATTCCCGTGCAATTCCTGCTGCAGTGGGACGACGAAGGCAACCCCCGCCAACGCGCCCTGGACCTCTTCGACGCCTTCGGCACCAAGGAGAAGACACTGCACGCCAACATGGGCGGGCACGCCGGCACCCCGTGGTTCGAGGTCGACGACGGGAACCGGTTCTTCGCCCGGCACCTGAAGTGACCCCGGGCCATCAGGCCGGCAGCAGACGGTAGGCGGTGGGCGGTGGGCGCCGTCGGCCTGGATGCCGCTCATCGAACCTTCTCTTGCGGTCATCGTTTCGACCTGAGGGCGTCCGCCAGTAGGAAGGGCGGGTTGCGACAAGTGGCAGTAGTGCAGGCACGGTTCGCTCGATCATGGAGGACTCCACGTTTCATGATCACCGGGGGATCCGTGCCTGCCGTCCCATCACCGTCATCCGTAGAGCCCCGTCGACCGGGCCGAACAGGGCACCAAACGCCCGCAGTTGACGGACTGGTACGGCATACCACGGGTCACCGGTCCCGCACCGGCCACTGCTGCCCGCCGCCCTCGACCGCTTCGCCGACCTCCAAAGCGTCCCGGGGACCACGTGTCAGACGGTCGCCACGGGCACGCCGTCCGGGCGGCCGGCGAGCAAGGCCGCGATGTGGTCCGCGCATCGGATCGCCGCCGTGGCCATCGCGCTCCTGGTCATCCCGGCGAGATGCGGGGAGAGCAGGGCGTTCGGCAGGCCGAAGAGCGGCGAGGTGAAGGTGGCGTGCTCGTGCTCGAAGGTGTCGACGGCTGCCGCCGCGAGCGGGTGTGCCGCATCGCCCAGTGCGTCGGCCAGCGCCTGCTCGTCGACGATCCCACCCCGGGCGGTGTTCAACAGGATCGACCCCGGCCGCATCACCGCCAGCTCCGCCCGACCGATCATCCCTCGGGTCTGCGGGGTCAGCGGAAGGTGCAGGGAGACCACGTCAGTGGTCGCCAGCAGAGCGGTGAGGGACTGCGCCTGCGGCACCGAGGTCTCGGCCGGGCGCCGTGAGAAGCCCTGGACCACCATGCCCAAGGCGGTAGCCCGCTCGGCCAGGGCCAGGCCGATCCGGCCCAACCCGACGATGCCCAAGGTCAGTTCCGACAACTCCAACGCGGGGGTGGCCGGAGCGCTCCAGCGGCCCCGGTGCGCGGCCTCGTTGTGCGCCGGGAGGTTCCGGATCAGGGCGAGCAACTGGGCCAGGACGAACTCGGCGACCGCGTTCACGTTGGAGCCCGGAGTGTGGGTGACGGCCACGCCGTGGTGAGCGGCGGCGGCCAGCTCGACATGGTCGGTGCCCGCCCCGGCCCGGCCGACCACACGGAGCCGGTTGGCCAGTACGTGGTCGGTCGCCGCCGCGAGGAACGCTGCACGCAGCGGGACACCCGCGCGGGACTTCACCGCGTGGTAGCCGATCCCGTCCCTGACGGTCTCAGCGATCAGCGCCGGCTCGTCGAAGCCGTCGAAATCGGTGAAGTCCACCCGGCCGGCCCAGGCGGCCCGCGCCCCGGCCTTGTCGGCCACCCGTCGAAGGTTCAGCGTCACGGTCAGCCCATGGCCGAGCAGACGCTCCAGCTCCCGGTCAAGCAGCTCGCCAGGAGCCGCATCCAACAACAGGACTCGCACCTTTTCCACTTGCCCCCCTTTCCCAGTTCCTGGACCCTACTGCGCTCCAGAAGCCGGTCGCGAGAAGCCCCTGACCCGACACCCCTGCGTGCCACTGCCCTGCCCGATACCGCACCCACTGGCGGAGCCTCCAAGAGACAAAACGATGAGACGAATGTCTGTCTGATCGTTCCCCCGCGGTGGTGATGATCCCCGGCATCGGCATCGCTGTCATCCTCCAGCGGACAAGGGCTGGGGCCGGAAGCGGCGTGGGCGAATGGCATTCGGCCTGCTGCCGGGCGTTCCCCTTCTCGTGGTCGTCTCGTTCAGCAGGGCAGATGACCGATGGGGAGGGAAGGCACGTGCCTGGCCAGTGCGTACGAGAAGTGGTTCGGGACATCCTCGCCGAGCAGGCTCCGCAGGAGGCGAGGCTGCTCGATGGCATGGCGTCGCTGAGCGACAGGCAGATCACGCGAGTGTTCCGCCGCTCCCGCTCACGGAGGGATCCACTCGGATTCGGGACCGCCGAGGTGGTCGCGCTGATCGCGCCCGTGGTGTGGGTGGTGGTCAACGAGGTGGCCCAACGGTCAGCGGCAGCAGCCGTGGACGGGGCGAGCCGTTGGGGCAGCGCCTGGCTCCGTCGAGTGCGCCGTCTCCCCGATCTGCCGGCAGAGGTCCCGGCATTGTCCAGCGGCCAGCTGGGGGACGTACGCCGGAGGGTTCTCGAGCGCGCACAGGCGTCAGGCATGGAAGCGGGAGCGGCCGAGGCTCTGGCCGACGCGGTGGTGGCCCGGCTCGCCACTTCGCCCGGCGATGGCTGACAGCGGCCCTCCCCGCCGCGACCAGCGCCTGCTCGGCCAAGGCACCACCCGGCGATGCGCGCTGTTCCTGGTCTTGGTCGTGACGCTCGTCGTGGGACTGTCCCTGCGCGCGGTTCGGGTCCTCGTCTCCAGCGGACAGGACCCGGATCTCCTGGACACTCCGGGCAACCGTCCCTCCTGGCCCCTGCCTCTGAACACCCTCAGACTGTTCAAGCCGGAGCTTGCCCGGCCCTACCAGGCCGACCTCCTGGACAACGCCGAGGCGATCGCCATGACTGCCGGCGGGCTGATGCTGCTGACCACCGCCGCACTCCATCTGTGCTGGCCCGCCTTGCGCAGGCACCGTCTTGTCCGGATCGACCCCGACCGCTTCTTTCTCCACGGCGCGCTCCTACAGCTGACGCTCCGGGCCGGGGTCAAACGGTTCCCGGCCTTCTACCATGATCCGCATCGCATCAGCACAGGGGCTGTCGCCTTCGGCTCCTTGGGCAGATACTGCATCGCCCTCGACAACGGCCTGGTGGCCATGTTCGAGGGCGCGCGCGTGACCGGCCTTCGGTTCACCGTCGACGAGGGACTCGACATACGTCCCGACTTCAGCCCGTGGTTCCTGAAGTCCAGGGACGGGGCGATCTTCGCGGCCGTGGTGCTCCATGAGCTGGCCCACCTTCGCAGCCGCGACGTCGAACTGGGCAGCGGCGTGCGGGCCATGTGGCTGGCCTTCGTTGCCACCGCCGTCCTGCCCTACACGGCACTGCTCGCGTGGCTGTCCTGGAGCGAGTTCCCCGGCGCCCGGCACTCCTGGTCGGGGCAGCAGTGGTCGCCCCTGTGGGAAGCGGCCATGGTGGCCATTCTGGTCGCGATGGTGTACGTGGCCTATACCGACATCCTGAGGCATCGCGAATTGTGCGCCGACCTGGATGCGGTCGACTGGGGCGCTGCTCCGGAAGCGTGGAGTGCCGTGGCTGAGGAACAGGCCAGTCGCCGCATGGGGCCGAAGTGGGAATTGGAACACTGGCACACCGAACCCGATGACGGGTGGATCAGTCTGTTCGCCTGGGCACGGAAGACCCGCCCGCTGCGCGGCGCCACCCGTCCCTGGCACACCCATCCCGGCTGGTGGTGGCGGATTCGTGCCCTCAAACGCCCAGCCCATCCGAGGGGACCCAACGGCACCTGGACACAGGCCGCGATCCTGACGGGAACCGTGACGGTGCTGATGCACATGCTCCTGAACGAACTCGCCCACGCCGGGGGACTCTCCCGGCTCACCTCCACGCTGCTCTACTCCGGGCTGGTGCTGTGCGTGTCGCTCGGCCGCCCCCTCACCGTCCACCCCGCCCACCCCTTCCGCCCCCAGCCACGTGCCTTCGGCGTCGGTTCCCGTGGCAGAACACGCCGTGCCGTATTGCTGGGAGCGTGCCTCCTTCTGCTCATCGTGATCGACCCCGTGGGCGAGGTCCTTGCCACCGGGTAGGCCCCGAAGGGAGCGTCAGAAATCGGCCGCCGCCTTCGGGTTGGCCGGCGCGTTCCGGGCGACATCGCGCAGCCACATCAACGGGGGGGACGGGGGGTACCCCTACCGCACTCGGGCCCGCTGACCGGATGGTCCGGTGGATCTTGAACCAAGCAGGGTGGACGGACACACCCTGATGCACAAGGAACGGAGCCCTCCGTGTTC
Source organism: Streptomyces sp. NBC_01296 (assembly GCF_035984415.1). Classification (NCBI taxonomy): domain Bacteria; kingdom Bacillati; phylum Actinomycetota; class Actinomycetes; order Kitasatosporales; family Streptomycetaceae; genus Streptomyces; species Streptomyces sp. NBC_01296. Next base: position 493,141 of record NZ_CP130720.1, read on the forward strand.
AGCTTGAAGTCGGTTCGCCGCCGGGCGGCGCGCACCACTGCCGTCAGCGCTCTCGCGGTCGCGACGTGCGCCACCCTGATGACCGGCAGCGCCGGAGCGATCGTCAACGGGGTCGATTCCACGGAGCGCTACCCGTTCATGGCGACGATCCCGGAGTCGGCCCCGAAGTACGGGATATACGACGGTTCGTGCGGGGCGTCGCTGATCGATCCGCAGTGGGTGCTGACGGCGGCCCACTGCGTGCAGGGCGACGGCCTGGAGTTGGACGGCATCGTCCGGATCGGCGGAGAGCAGCGGAAGTCCGGGGGGACCGTCCGGGCCATCGAGCGGATCGTCGTCCATCCCGGCTATGCGAACGGTGACGGGAAGGCGGCCAACAAGGACGACCTTGCCCTGGTCCGCCTCGACCGCCCGGTCACCGAGAAGCCCGTCCGTATCGCGGAGCGGGCCGGGCGGCCCGGCACCCCGACCCGGGTCCTGGGATTCGGCACCACCGTCGACACCGAGCTGAAGTTCGCGGAGCGGTTGCAGGAGCTCGAGACACGCAGGGGCACCGATGCCGAGTGTGCCCCCGGCTATGCGGACCGGACCCGGTTGTGCACGATCAGCCGTGTGCCCCAGGCCATGGCGTGTGTCGGGGACTCCGGCGGGCCCCAACTGCAGAAGGGCAGGCAGGGGCGGTGGGAGCTCACCGGAGCCACCTCGGGTCCCGGCGCCCCGGGAGTCGCCTGCTCGGCCGGGCCGGGCCTCTACACCAACGTGCCCGCCTACGCGGAGTGGATCCGCAAAACCATCAAGCTCAACGCCTGACCCCGGACAGCCGCCGACCGGGGGCATGCCGCGGGCAAGGGGGAAGCGCTGAGACAACCCCTTGACCGCCCTCGGCGTGATGGCATGCGGCCGCGCGTTCGGGCCGGTCGGGGCGGTCAGGACAGCCGGCACGCGTGGAACCGGTTGGAGTGGATGTTCCCGAACGACTTCGGGATTCGGGCGATGCCCTGGTCAGGGCGGATGGTCCGGCTCTGCCCCCGGTACTCCGTGCCGCTGTACACGGTGACGCACCGGCCCCACAGCCTGCCGTTGCGGCGCCACGTGCCGGCACCGTTCCACACCGACTCACCGCCGTTGAATCCGACGTACGCGGTCGTCTCCGGGTAGCGCGGCATGTCGTGCGAGACGAAGCTCGCCACGCCCGTGTAGTCGGGGCCGGTCCAGCCGCACACCCAGCCGGATGTACACGGCTCGGACGGGACGGGGGCCGCTTGCGCCGACGGGGTGGCGGGGGCGAGGGTGAAGGCGACGCAGAGCGCGCAGACAGCAGCCGCGGCCGCCGCCCTCCACCTCCCCTCGCGCGGGCGGCGGGCGTTCCGCCGTCCTTCGGTCAGGGCGCGTACGGTCACGGGGGTCACCGCCACTCTCCGGGAAGCCGCAGGCCGCGCGACGGTCTGCGGGCGCTGTTCCATCCCACCTCCGTTCCGCCTTGATCGCACCAGCAGACGCCGTGCCCGGTCTCGGCGATAACCGCCTGCGACCACCCGTTGGCGTGGTGAAACCACGCGGCGCACGGTCTCGGCCACCATGTCGAAGAGGCCGTCACCGCCGTCTTCCACGACGCTCGACGCTGTGGGCTCCGGCGTTCTGGCGGTGTCAGGCCGAGGCGGGCAGTCCGTCAGCTACCGTGTGCGGGCGAAACACCGCCGCCCGCGGTTGACCGGCACGCCGTGCTGCAGGCCGGGCGTGGCCGCGGATTCCGTCTGTCGCACGGCGTTCCGGCAGCAGGCGCTCCTGGCAGCCTTACCCGCCCGCCACCCGGTGGTCCTTCAAGGGTCGCGGTGGACACTCCCAGGCCGCGGAACGCTTGATGACAATCTGTCGGAAACCCGGCCGTTCTGGTGCAACTAGGATGACGCGTCAACATGCCTGTGGATGCGAGGAGTTGACCCGATGAGCAACGTCGTGACGATCGGTTCCAGAGCGAGCAAGCTGGCCAGGACGCAGGTAGCGGAGTGGCTGACGCCGCTGGCGGCGCGGTTCCCGGACGTCCGCTTCAAGCGGGAGATCATCCTGGAAGGCGGCGACCAGGACCGCATCACGCCGACTCTCGCCGAAGTGGCGAAGACGGCCGGCGGCTCCGCGTTTTCCACGAACCAGGAAGCCGCCCTGGTGACCGGTCGGGTGGACGTCATCGTGCACTCGCTCAAGGACCTTCCGACCTCCGTACGCGAGGGCACCGTGCTGTTGACCACGCCGGGCCCCCGCGAGGACGTACGGGACGTGCTCTGCGGCGCCACGCTGGAGGAACTCCCCGAGCGGGCCCGGGTCGGCACCGGGGCCCCGCGTCGCGTCGCTCAGCTCCTGGCGTTGCGGCCAGACCTGGAAGTGGCGCCGATCAGGGGCAACGTCCCCGGCCGACTCGCGCGCATCCGTGGCCGGGACCGGCTGGACGCCGTGGTTCTCGCGGCGGCCGGGCTGAACCGGCTCGGGCTGATGCCCGAGGTCCACCAGGTGCTCGATCCGGCTGTCTTCCCCCCGTCGCCCGGTCAGGGCGCCCTCGGCATCCAGGTCCGTGCCGACTCCGGGGCCGCTCGTCTGCTCGCCGGAACGGGTGATGTGCAGGTGGATGCATGCGTGCGGGCCGAGCGCGCCGTGCTGGCCGAGCTGCACGGCGGGTGCTCCGTCCCGGTCGGCGCGTGGGGAACGATCAGGGAAGACGGGCTGCTGCATCTGTCGGCGGCCGTCACTTCGCTGGACGGCTCGAGGCAGGTGACCGCGGACGGGGCCGGCCCGGCGGAGAACCCGGAGAAGCTGGGGTCCTGCCTCGCAGGCGAACTCCTCGCGCAGGGCGCGGCCGATATCCTCGCCCAGATCAGGAAGCCCTGAGCGTCCGGGCGTTCTCCAAGGCGCCGTAGGTGACGATCCGATCGACGCCCGCCGCTCCCGCGTACGACCAGGCTTCGCCCTTCCCCCCCCGTACGCGAAGATCCTGCCGTCCACCGGGTCGGTGGCGCACAGCCCCGCTCCCCGCCGTAGAGACGTCCCGCCGGGCCCCCGACCAGAGCCCAGGTGGCGTGCGCCCGGTCCCCCCGGCCCACCCGTGGACGGCGCTGCGGTCCTGGGCCAGCCCGTACGGGTCCGGGCTGCTGACCACGAACCCGGCTGCGCGGCCGCTGACGGTGCGCCAGCGGCCCGGACAGCCGACCCGCCCTCCGCTATCAGGAGGCCTGGCGAGCCAGGGATACGCCCTGGTACCCGCGATCGACACCTGCTTCCCCGATCCGGAGGCGAGCGGGAGCACCGCCGAGGAGGTCAACGCCCTCAATCACGCGGTTCCGTTCCCCTTCACCAGCGACGACCTGAACCGGCACGGGCTGGACACCCGGGTGATCGACGTCGTCGAGGGCCTGCTCGGCACCACCGACCTGCGGCTGACGAGCTCCTTCATCCAGGCCAAGTACGGCACGACCTACGGGGAGAGCCGGGACCAGACGCTGCGCAACGCGCCTGGGCGGCCAGCAGCCTGGTGCACCCGCGTGCGGACGGCGTCTACCAGCGCGTGTACGGCATCCTCTACCTGACCGACGTGACCGTGGACACCGCGCCCACCTATGTCGTCGACCGCGCCGCACCACGGGCTCCCCCTGCTGACCGACGCGGGCAAGGGCTCGTACGACAAGGCCGAACATCCCGGACCGAAGTGGAACACCCTGCACGAGCTCATGGTCGAACTGGATCCGCGCCAGCGCCACCTCCTGGGCTTCCCGCCCCCGGGGACGACCACTGGACCGACGAGACGATCGGGCACCTGGAGCGGATGTACCCCGGGATCGATTCCAAGCCCTACCTGCCGCCGACACCGGCCCAGGTCCCGACCCAGGTCGCCCGGTGACGACGGAGCGGTCCGGGTACGCGGGACTGGCTGGAACGCCTGGGCGTCGCGCGCCTGGAGCGGGCCCGGGAGGTCGCCGACCTGTTCCGGCCGCGCAGCGAGCGGACGGCGTTCGGGATGTGCCTGGCGGCTTCGGTCCGCGCCTCGGGCATCGCCCGCCCCAAGGTGTACTTCGACACGCTGGCGGCGGGCACCGAACACAGCCGGGAGACCGTCGGGACGGCGCTCGACCGGCTCGGCCGGGGCGGGGCGTGGAGCTGGCTGCAGCGCCACGATCCGCAGGGCATGGCACACCTGATGCCGGCCTTCTTCGCGCTCGACCTGGACGGAGGACGCGCCGGGGGTGCGCCCGACCCTGTGCTGGAGCATGACCTCGCGCCACGGGGCGCGGCCGGACGACGCCACGTTGTACCTGCCGTTCCACCTGTACTCCCCCCCAGCAGCAGGAGACGCACAGCCGGCTGCGAAGGAGGCTCGACCCCGCGCTCCCGGCCCGGGTGGGGCGGCTGGTCGGCGACCAGGCCGCGGCCGTGGAGGGGCGGGCGAATCCGTTCCCCTGGGCGGCGGCCAAGCTGGTCGGCAGCTGCCGGAGCGCGCCGCAGCCGAGGCGGACCGGGCACGACGGGAGGGTCCGCCCCGTTGTGTTTCGCGGTCCTGCACGAGGGCAGATGGGCGACCCGCGCCGGGTGCGGGCGTGCTGCGGGCCGCCGACCGGGACTGCGTGCCTCAGGGCTCACGCAGGCGTACGGCGAGGGCCGCGATGTCATCGTCGAGGCGTCCCCGGCTGTAGTGGACGAGGTCGCGGTGAAGGGCCGTGAGCAGCTCGCGGGGCGGTGTCGGGGGCTGTCGACCCATCCAGGCTGCCAGCGGGAAGAACTCGCCGTTGCGGGCGCGGGTCTCGGCGATCCCGTCGGTATAGAGGAGCAGCAGGTCGCCGGGGGCGAAGTCGAAGGTGTCCACGCTGTAGTGATCGCCGATCAGTTCCGCGAGGCTGAGCAGCGGCGAGGGGGTGGCGGGCTCGAGGACACGGAGTTTGCCGCGGTTCAGGAGCAGTGGCGGGGGGTGTCCGCAGTTGAGGATGTCAATATGTCGGCCTTCGTGGGGGATCTCGGCGAGAAGGGCGGTGGCGAAGCGCTCCATCGGCCCGTCCGGTGGAAAGGCGGCGTTGTAGCGGGTGCTGCTGGCGTCCATCCTGCGCGCGACGTTGACCATGTCGGACTCGCCGTAGGCCGCCTCCCTGAAGGCGTTGACGATCGCCGCGGCCGCTCCCACCGCCGGCAGGCCCTTGCCCCGCACGTCACCGATGAGCAGCCTGATCCCGAAGGGCGTGTCGACCACCTCGTAGAAGTCCCCGCCGATGCGGGCTTCCGCCGCGGCCGCGAGGTACAGCGACTCGATCTCGACGTTCCCGACGCGGCGCGGCATGGGGCTCAGCACCACCTGTTGTGCCGCGTCGGCGACCAGCCGCACCTGGAAAAGGGTGCGCTCCCGCTGGAGCCGGAGGTGGCTTCCGTAGGCGGCGGCCACGGTGACCGCGACGATCCCCGCGGCCGTCCACCACGTTCCCAGGTCGGGGAAGACGAAGCCGAGGCCGATCATCAGGAGGAGGCAGACCGTCCCGAGCAGGACGGTGGGGAGAACCGGCCACATCGCGGCGGCCAGGGCCGGCGCCGCGGGCAGGAGGCGGCTGAAGGCCATTTCCGGCGGAGTGGCGTAGGCCAAACTGGCGATCACGACGGTCAGAAAGACCGGCGACAGCCGTATAAACGTCCCCCAGCCGTAACGCCGAGGCAGCCGCGGCCGTCCAGACTCGATCACACCCCCCAGAATATCTGCGCAATAACGGCATAGCGCCCTGACGAAGCAAATCGAACATGTGACGCAATATGCGCACCCGGTCCACAACGCGGCGCCGACGGTCGGCTTCTTGGGCACCTTTGGCCGGTTAGGGCAGCCGAGGGGGCCTCTGATCGGGATTCGGCAGACCGCCCTCGCACCCGCGGGCTACTGTACGGAGACGTCACGTTGCCCACGGTCACCCGAGGAGGAATCCTGTGTCATCGCCCTGCGACGCCCAGCACGCTCCCGCCGGCGATGTCGGTGCGGCACTCCTGCTGATCGACTCCCGGCTCAAAACCGTGTACGACGGCAAGGCCGGGACCGACCCCGAGCAGCAGCAGCTGATGGACCAGTTCGCCGCCTCACTGGGCCCCGTGGAGGCCGATGACCTGGTGGACGGCGCGTGCACGATCATCTACATGTTCATGCAATGGCTGCGGATGGCCTACGAGGACCACGACAGGGACGTCATCGAATACGTGGTGCCCAGCTTCGTGGCCTCGATGCGCATGATGCCCAAGAGCATCCGCCCCGAGGTCATCCCCACCATGGCCGGCCTGATCATCGCCGCCGGCACCGGCCTCAGCCCCAACCTGTGGCGCAAACAGTACGGAGACTGGACCGGGGACGAAATGAACGCCCTCGAAGCCACCGCCCTGCTGCTCGCGGAGCACATCAACCGGCTCACCGAAGACCACGACTTCGCCACCCGCCTGATCGCCGAAGCCCTGTCCAGCGCCCACCAGGACTGACCGCTCAGCCCCGCTCCCCGTCGAAGAGCACTCCCGGGTTGAGGATCCCTGCCGGGTCGAGCGCGTGTTTCGCGGCCCGCAGCGCCCGGGCGAACGGCTCCGGGCGCTGCCGGTCGTATCCGGGCCGGTGGTCGCGGCCGACGGCGTGGTGGTGGGTGACGGTCGCCCCGTGCGCGCCGAGCACGTCCATCGCAGCGGACTTGATCGCGTCCCACATCGCGACCTCCGAACCGCGCCTCGCCGGGGCTATGACGGTGAAGTAGGGCGCGGGGCCGTCGGGGTACACGTGGGTGAAACGGCAGTTGATCATCCCCTCCGCGCCGGTGACCTCGCGCACGACGGCGCCCAGGTCCCGGTGCACGGCCTCGTACAGGGCGTCGGCGCGGTCCCAGGTGCAGGCCGTTTCGAAGGTCTCGCTGATCACGCTCATCCGCGCGAGCCCGTCGCGCAGGTAGGGCATGCGCAGGAACGCGGAGCGCCACGCGCCGGCCGCGGAGTCATCGGCGGGGCCACCGGCGCGGCCACCGGCCGCGGTCGGGGTCCCGGTCGGGGTCCCGGTCGGCGAACCGCCGTGGTCCTGCGCCAGGGCGACCAGTTCGGCGAGCCGGTCGGCGACGGGGAAGTGCGCGGACTCCACCCCGAGGACGAGCACGCTCCGGCCGCCGCCGGCCACGCCCGCGAGCGCCGCCTCGCCCGGATCGAGCAGCCGGCAGTTGGCCGGGTGCAGGCCCGACTGCGCGATGGCGCGGACCGCACCGGCCGCGGCCTTGAAGTCGTCGAACAGGACCGAGGCGGACGCCTTGTGGCGGGGCCGCTCCTGCAGCCGCATCCATGCCTCGGTGATCACGCCCAGCGTGCCCTCCGATCCCAGGAACAGTCGGTCGGGGGACGGGCCCGCGCCCGAGCCGGGTACGCGCAGCGACTCGTTGACGCCGACCGGGGTGACCACGCGCAAGGACTCGGTCAGATCGTCGATGTGGGTGAGGAGCGTGGCGTAGTGGCCGCCGGCCCGGGTCGCCAGCCAGCCGCCGAGGGTGGAGAACTCGAAGCTCTGCGGAAAGTGGCGCAGGGTCAGCCCGTGCCGCCTCAGCTGGGCTTCGAGGTCGGGCCCGAGCACGCCCGCCTGGATCCGCGCCGCCCTGCTGGCGGTGTCGATGTCGAGCACGCGGTCGAGGGCGGCGAGGTCGAGCGAGACCACGCCGCGGCGCCGGTCCCCGCGGTACTCCACTCCCCCGACCACCGAACTGCCCGCTCCGTAGGGCACGACGACCGCGTCCGCGTTCTCGGCCCAGTCCAGGAGGTCCACGACGTCCTGCTCGCAGCGGGGGAAGGCGACCTGGTCCGGTGCCGCACCGAGTTCGCCGCGCAGGGCCCGTACGACGTCGCGGTAGGCCTTGCCGTAGGTGTGGGAGGCCCGGTCCGGCGGGGTGTCGGACATCAGGTGGGCGAGGGAGGACGGCGGGCTGACCCGCGGCTTCGGCAGATCGACGCAGCGGACGCCGGGCACCGGCAGCGGGGTGTCGGCCGCACCGGGGACCAGCGCGCCGAGGGCGGCGCACTCGCTGTCGGGCAAGGCCTTGTCCTCGGCGCCCCAGCCCCACCAGGAACGGCGGCGTCGGGGCGAGGCGAGAGGGGCGGCGGGCACGGACTCGGCCATGGTGATATAACCCTCCGGTAATTTACCGCTTGGTAATTTACTGCACCGTATAGTTCGCCTCATGGACTCCACAAGCGCCGGCACCGCACCGGGCACCCCGCCGACCGCCTCGCCGCCGCCGGGCAAGCGCCGAGGCAGACCGGCGGGGACGAAGGGCGTACCGCGCGCCGAGCGCGAGGAGCAGATCCTCGCCGCCGCGATGGAGGAGTTCGGCCGGCACGGACACGCGCCCGCGTCGATGGCCGCGATCGCCCGGCGGGTGGGCGTGACGAAGCCGATGCTCTACGCCTACTTCGACTCGAAGGACGGGCTCTACCTCGCCTGCCTCGAACACATCGCCGCCCGCGTCATCGCGGCCATCGACGCGGCGATAGCCGGCGGACCGGCCGCCATGGCCGAGGAGCGGCTCCCCCACGCCGTCCTCACCAGCCTCTTCACGGCCCTCGAAGACCGGCGCCACGCCTGGTTCGTCCTCTACGACAGGACCTTGCCGCCGGGATCCGAACTGCGCCTCGCCGCCCAGCGGCACCGCGAGGCCATCGACGGGCTCGCCGCGACCGGCACCGCGGCACTGCTGAGCGGCCACGGCAACGAGGACCCCCTCGACGCCGACGCCCTCAAGCACGTGTGGACGGGCACCGTCAGCGCCCTGATGGGCTGGTGGATCGCCCACCCCGAACAGTCCGCCCAGGACATGAGCACCCGCTGCGCCCGCCTGCTCACGGCCATCCGCACCGCCTGACCCCGGCGCTGTGATCAACGCGGCTGGATCATCGGGGGGGTGAGGCGGGCGAAACCCGGATGATGCTCAGGCCGTGGGCTCGGGGGCTCCGGCGCCGGTGCACGCATGACCGCGCGCTCCCGGGTAACACGCCGTCAATGAGCAAAGCACACGACGCGAACACCAGATCCGGCCGTCTTCTCCTGCTGCTGCCCTTGCAGGCGGGGTGCGTCGCGGGCTTTGGCCTGCTGGTGTCCGGGCGCCTGGCACGCCGGTGGCCGCTGTCCGCGGAGGACGGCGTCAACCGCGCCCTGGCGGCCCGGCGCAGTCTGCCCGCCACCGTGCTCTCGGACGCGGTGTCGTTACTGGCCGGGACCGGCAGCGTGATCGCGCTGACGCTGCTGGCCTGCGTCGCACTGGTGTGGGTGCCCCGCGTGCCCCGGTGGCGGGAGGCGGTGTTCCTGGCGGTCTCCGTTGCCGCGCAGTCCGCCGTGTTCGTGCTCGTCACGCTCGTGGTGGAGCGGCCCAGGCCCGATGTGCCCCACCTGGACGCGGCGCCGCCGACGTCCAGTTTCCCCTCCGGGCACGTCGGGGCCTCCGTGGCGCTCTTCGGGGGTCTGGCCGTTCTCGCGGCGGGGCGACTGCGCGGTGCCCGGCGAAGCGTCGTGGTGGGTGTGCTCCTGCTGCTCCCCTTGGCCGTGGCCGGATCCCGGGTCTACCGGGGCATGCATCATCCCTCGGACGTGGTGGCGGGGCTGCTGAACGGCGCCTGCACGCTGCTCGTCGTGGCGCACGCACTGTTGCTGCCGGGCACCGGGGCCGCACCCGAGCCGGCAGCCCGTGGCGGCCTGCCCGCGGCACGCCCCGGCGGGGGCGGCGCCGGGACGTCGTCCGGGCCTCGGGGCCGGGTCGTGGTGGTCCGTCATCCGCGCGCGTGCGGCGGTGAAACGGCCGCACGGGTGCGAGCCGTGCTGCGCAGCCACGGGTACGCCGACCAGGTGTGGGCGCAGACCTCCGTCGAAGAGCCGTGCGGCGCGCTGGCCGCGCGCACGGCCGAGGCGGACACCTCCCTGGTCGTGGTCTGCGGAGGCGACGGCACGGTACGGGCCTGCGCCGACGTGGTGGCCGGCACCGGGATCCCCCTGGCGATCGTGCCCTGCGGTACCGGCAACCTCCTGGCGCGCAACCTGCGGCTGCCCGCCGATCCGGCGGCCGCCCTGCAGGAGGCCCTGTCCGGAGAGGCCGTCGGGCTCGACGTGGGCCGGGTCGGCGGCGACGGCTTCGCGCCGACAAGGTTCGCGGTCATGGCGGGTGCCGGTTTCGACGCGGCCATGGTGCGGGACGCATCGGCTCGGCTCAAGAAGCGCCTGGGCTGGGCCGCGTACATCGTCTCGGCCCTGCGCCATCTGCGCGATCCCCGGATGCGGCTGACGATCCGGCTCGACGGGGCCGCCCCGCTGGAGCGGCGGGCCCGCATGGTCGTCATCGGCAACGTCGGCTCGCTGCAGGGCGGGCTGCCGCTCCTCCCGGACGCGCGGCCCGACAGCGGCCGGCTGGAGATGGTGCTGCTCGACCCCCGCGGGGCCGGAGGGTGGCTCGCGGCGGCCGGGCACCTCGCCTCCCGCACAACGGGCGGGCGGGCCCGTCCATCTCCCGGCAGGTCCGGGCGGCGGGCGGCACGCGGCGCGCTGGAGTACTTCAGTGCGGCCCGGATCGAGCTCCGCTTCGCCCGTGCTCAACCGCGGGAGCTCGACGGTGACGCGTTCCCGGCCGGTACGCGGGTGACCGCAGAGGTCGAGCCGGGGGCGCTTCGGGTGTGCCTCCCCGTGCCCGCGGGGAGCGGTATGCCGGACGAGCTAGTGACGGACGGGGCGCAGGGGGCGGCCGCCCTCTGGGCCGTGGACTGAACCCGCACGCCTGCGCGGAACATCCAGGGGGATGGGAGGAACGGTCATGGGCACCGCCACACGGGTACCGCCACGCATCGAAGTCGAGGCCGCCGAAGCCGAGTTGTACACGGAGGGCGAGGGCCTCTCCGGTGAGGAGGCATGGGCCGCACTGCGCCGTCACGGCGGCTGGAACCTCGTACGGGACTCCTTCATCCGGTTCCGCTACGCCGACGGGTTCAGCCACTCCCGTGCCCTGGCCCTTCAGACGGTCCTCTCGATCCTGCCGCTCGCCATCGCGCTCATCGGCCTGTCCGGTGTGCTGCACACCGAGGACATCGGACGCATGGCCGAGCTGACGATCCGCCGGATCGTCAGCGGCCCCAGCCACGACGTCGTGGACGACGCCCTGCGCGAGAGCCGCCGCCAGGCCGGGGACGGAGGGGAGGCGGCCCTCTGGCTCGGCCTGCTGTTCTCCATCGCCAACGTCACCACCGGCATGTGCCAGGTGGAACGCGGCGCGAACCGCATCTACGGCGTGGAGCGCGACCGCCCGTTCCTCCACAAGTACACCCGCGGGCTGGTCATGGCGGTGGTGGCCGGGCTGCCCCTCGGGCTCGCCTTCTCGGTCACCGTCCTCGGTTCCGACCTCGGGCTCGCCATGACGGAGACCTACCACCTCGGCGCGGCCGCGCAGCGGGTGTGGGACGTCCTGCGCTGGCCCGTCGGGATCCTGCTGGCCGTGGTCGCCACCAGCGCCGTCTTCCGCCGCTCGCCCCGGCGTACGCAGCCGGGGTACACCTGGCTGGCCTTCGGCGCCGGCGTGTACCTGGTGCTGTGGCTCGGCGCGACGTGGGGGCTGAGCCTGTACGTCGGGGCGAGCAGTTCCTTCACCACCGTGTACGGGCCGCTCAGCGCGTTCATGTCGCTGCTGCTGTGGTCGTACCTGACCTCGCTCGCCCTCTTCCTCGGCCTGTCCTTCGCCGCTCAGCTCGAGGCGGTACGGGCGGGGGTGGCCGGCCCGGTCAAGAAAGATCCCGGGGTATGAACCGCCGCGTCGGGCCCGATGCCCGGTTCGGGGCGCGGCTGGCAGTGACGTCGGCCGCCACCGCCCTGGCGGCCGTGCCGTTCTCCCTCGCACTGGTTCTGGTGGAGTCGCAGTGGGCTCCGCTGCACCGGCTCGACCAGGGCGCCGCCGAGCGGCTGCACCGTTCCGTGCTCGGCCATCCCGCCCGGGTGCGGGTGTTGGAGTTCCTCACGCAGGTCGTCTGGGGCCCGTTGACGATGCGTCTGCTGGTGGCCGCGGTGGTGGTGTGGCTGCTGTGGCGGAGGGCGCTGCGGCTGGCAGCGTGGGCGGCCTGCACGGCGACGGCCGGCGGGCTCGTGGGCCTGCTGGCGAAGAACGCGGTCGCGCGCGCCCGGCCGCACCTGCCCGATCCCGTCGCCCACGCGCCCGGGTTCTCGTTTCCCTCCGGGCACGCCATGACGGCCACCACGTCCTGCGCCGTGCTGCTGCTGGTGCTGATCCCGCTGGTCCCGCGGGCCTGGCGGCCGCTGCCGTGGGTCCTCGCCGCTGCTTCGGTGATCGGCGTCGGCTGCACGCGGGTCGCGCTCGGAGTGCACTGGGTGAGCGACGTGGTCGGAGGCTGGCTGCTCGGCATCGCGGTGGTCGCCGCCACCGCCTTCGCCTTCGAGGCGTGGCGCAGCGACGTCGGCCGGCCCCGCACCACGCCCGCCCAGGGCTTGGAGCCCGAGATCGTGACGGCCGAACCCGAACCCCCGGCAGGCATGACGCAGCGGTGAAGCCCGCCGGGGCCGCGCAGGCCGTGTCAGCCGACCTGGATTCCGATGACGCAGGTGTCGTCGTCCGTGTCGGATCGGCTCTCGGCCAGGAGGCGGTCCAACCGGTGGTCCAGGTCGTCGGCCCCGCAGGCCGCCGCGCTCACGAGGTGGCCCAGGGAGTCCTCCACCGAGGAATCCCGCCTCTCGACCAACCCGTCCGTGAACATCAGCAGGGTGTCGTCCGGTTCCAACTGGACCTCCCGTTCGATGTACGTGACGTCCGGCAGGGCTCCGAGGAGCAGGCCCTCGATGAGCGGGAAGGCCTCTGGCCGGCCGCCGCGGACGAGCACGGGCGGCAAGTGCCCGGCGCGCGCCCAGCGCATCACCCGGGTACGGGGGTCGAAGAGCCCGCAGACGGCGGTGGCCGTCACGTGCTTCGCCAGGTGGTGGGTGACCGTGTTGAGCCAGGACAGCAGTTGGGCGGGGCCCGCGCCGGTCACGGCCAGGCCGCGCAGGGCGTTGCGCAGGACGACCATGCCGGTGGCGGCCTCGATGCCGTGTCCGGCGACGTCTCCCACGGAGAGCATGATCAGCCCGGAGGGCAGGACCACGGTGTCGTACCAGTCGCCGCCGACGAGCGACTCGGACTCCGCGGGCCGGTAGCGGACGGCCACGCGCAGGCCCGGGGCTTCGACGGCCGGCGGGGTGGGGGGCATGATGGCGTGCTGGAGCTGGAGGGTGAGGCGGTTGCGTTCGGCGGACTCGGCGGCGGTGTGGGCGAGTTGGTCCCGGGTAGCGGCCAGGGCGACTTCGGTCCAGTGCTGGGCGGAGATGTCCTGGTAGGCGCCGCGGACGGCGTGCAGGCGCCGGTCGGCGTCGAGGACGGGCTCGGCGACGACGCGGATGTGGCGGGTGATCCCGTCGGACCTGCGCAGGCGGAGGTCGACGGATGCGGGGCGGCGGTAGCGCAGCACGGCCCGCAGGAAACGGCCGAGGGCCGCGGAGTCGTCGGGGTGGGCGTAGCCGGGCAGTTCCCGCAGCGGTACGGGCGGGGCGCCGGCCGGCAGGCCGTGCAGCGCGTACAGCTGGGCGTTCCAGGTGATCTCGCCCGTGACGAGGTTCTCCTCGAAGCCGCCGATCCGGCCCAGGCGCTGGGCGTGCTGGAGGAGGTCGGCCAGTCGTGCCGTCTCGTCCTCGATCCGCCAGATCAGCAGGACGGCCGCGCCGTGCCTGCTGACGCTGATGTCCCCGACCGAGGTGAGCGGGATCTGGTCGACGAGCGCGGTCAGGCTCATGCGTTCGGCCCTGAAGGGTTCGCCGGTGGCGTGCACGCGCTCGATGATCTCGAACAGCCCGTTCTCGCCGGCGGCCATCGGATAGGCCTCGAGCAGCAGGGCGCCGTTCACGTCGGCGCGCTGCCGCCCGGCGGGGTCGACGAAGCGGCTGCTGGCGTGGCGGATGCGGAAGTCGGTCAGCCGTCCCTCGGGATCGAGTACGGGGGTGAGGACGACGGCGGGGTCGTGCAGCCCCTCGGCGAGGTCGGTCAGTTCCGAGACGTCCGGGAGTACTGCTTCGGGGAGGCCGCAATCGCCCGGGGGTGAGGTGTCCATGGTGCGGGCGCAGAGTTCGGCGAGTGCCTCGACCTGGCGCTCGATCTGCGGGGGCTGTGGCGCCAGGGGCCCGGGCCAACAGATTTCGAGGACGCCGTGGATGCGGCCGCCCGTCCCCGCCGGTACGGCCATCCGCCCCCCGTCGGGCCAGTGCAGGTGCGCGATCGAGGGCAGCCCTTCGCGTTGCAGGCGGGCAAGGGTGACCAGTCGGCGCTCGCGCAGCGCGAGGCGGGCGACGGTGGAGACACCCGGGGGGACGTGTCGCCAGCGGGCGGCTTCCCCGGGCGGGAACCCGGCGTACCCGGCGAGGGCCAGGGAGCCGTCGGGCGCCGCGGTCCACACGGCGACGGCGATCGCTCCCAGGGGTTTGAGGGCGTTCGTCAGAAGGGATTCGGCCACTGCCTGGGTGTCGTCGGCGGCGGCCAGCATCCCGCTCTCGGCGGTGCGCAGCCGGACCGCCACCCTGGTGGACGGCTTGGCCGGGCCGAGCGTGCCGGTGCGCTCGACGAACTCGGCGGCGACCTCGCTGACGTGGTCGCGGGCGGCCTGGTTGACGATGTCCGCGGCGAGGTCGAGCGGGGACAGCCCGGTCTCGCGGGACAGCTCGTCCAGCTGCCGTGCCGCCGCGGCGGGGGTACAGCTCAGTTGTCCGATCAGGATGCCCTTGGCCAGTTCGACCAGGGCCCTGCCGTCCGCGGCCGCGTGCGCCGCCCGTACCTCGCCGCGCAGGCGTTCGACGGTGGCGACGAGGCGTCCCAAGGGGGTCGGGGCCTGGTGCGGGACCGTCTTGCGGCAAGACTCCTCGGTGGCCGCTTCCGGTGCCCGTGCATCGCCGTGCCACTGTGTGTCCGGGGTGCTCACGGTGTTTCCGGCTCCTTGCTGGGACGGTCCCGGTTCTGATGGCCGGGCCGTGGGGTGGCTGCGCGGGCGGACGGTGTCGGCTGGGCGGCGCTCATCTCGTGAGCCACTGCCGGACGCGGGCGATGAGGTCGTCGGCGTCGACCGGCTTGGTCACGTAGTCGCTGGCCCCTGCGGCGAGGCTCTTCTCCCGGTCACCGGGCATCGCCTTGGCGGTGACCGCGATGATGGGAAGGCCGGCGTGGGCCGGCATCCGCCGGATCTCGGCGGTCGCCGCGTACCCGTCCAGTTCCGGCATCATCACATCCATCAGGATGAGGTCGACGCCCTCGTTGCGGGTGAGCGTTTCGATGCCCTTGCGCCCGTCTTCCGCGTGGAGCACACGGATACCGTGCAGTTCGAGCACGCCGCTGAGGGCGTACAGGTTGCGCGCATCGTCGTCGACGACGAGGACGGTGCGTCCGGCCAAGCCGTCGTCGAGCACCTGCGCGGGGGTCTGCGCTCGCTCCGCGCCCGCGTGGACGAAGGGCAGTACGTCCCCCGGCTGGTCGGCGGACAGGTGCAGCACGATGCGTTCGCGGAGCTCGTCCAGACTGGACAGCAGCTCCAGGCGGCGCGAGGCGGCCCGTTCCCGCAGCGCCGTCTCCTGGCCGTTGTTCAGACGGGGGTTGTTGTGAGCGAGGACCGGGAGGGAGGAGAGCGCCGGGTCTCCGTCGAGGGCGTCGAGGAAGCGCAGGGCCTCGCCGTCGGGCATGTCGAGTTCGAGAACGACGCAGTGGAAGGAATCCGTTGCGAGGGCGGCGGCGGCTTCCCGCGAGCTCGTGACGCCGACGACCTGGATGCCTCCGAGGTTCCCGGCCGACCGGTGGCCGGGGGCGAAGTCCCGGTCGGCGCTCTCGGCGACGAGGGAGAGCAGGCCGCCCTGGCGTTCCTCGATCACCAGCAGGCGGCGGGCCTGCCGCTGCGCGGGAACGGCCGGCGCAGCGGCCCGACCCGTTTCGGCGGGTCCGGCCGCGGCGTGTGTGGCGGGCGGCGGCACCTCGGGGAGCGGGTCCTTCTCGTAGCCCGCCCACCTGACCGGCAGGTAGAGGGTGAAGGTGCTGCCCTGTCCAGGTGTGCTCTCCGCGGTGACGGCACCGCCGAGGAGCTGGGCGATCTCGCGGCTGATGGAGAGGCCGAGGCCGGTGCCGCCGTACTTCCGGCTGGTGGTGCCGTCGGCCTGCTGGAAGGCCCCGAAGACGGACGCCAGCTGCTGCTCGGGGATGCCGATGCCGGTGTCCCGTACGCGGAAGGCCACCACGGGTCCGCGGCCGGGCAGCCCGGCGGGGACCTCCGGCGCCTTGGCCGGTTCGATCCGCAGCTCGACGCCCCCTCGCTCGGTGAACTTGACGGCGTTGGACAGCAGGTTGCGCAGAACCTGCCGCAGCCGTGAGTCGTCGGTGTGCAGGGCGTCCGGGGCGTCGGGGGCGGTGGTGACGGTGAAGTCGAGGCTCTTCTGCGCGGTCATCGGCCGGAAGGTGACGTCGACGTACTCCAACAGCTGCGGCAGGGACACCGCCTCGGGGTTGATGTCCATCTTTCCGGCCTCGACCTTCGACAGGTCGAGGATGTCGTTGATCAGCTGGAGCAGGTCGGACCCCGCCGAGTGGATGACGCCCGCGTACTCGACCTGCTTCGGGCTGAGGTTGCGGGTGGGATTCTGGGCGAGCAGCTGGGCGAGGATCAGGAGGCTGTTGAGCGGTGTGCGCAGTTCGTGGCTCATGTTGGCGAGGAACTCGGACTTGTACTTCGAGGCCAGCGACAACTGCTGGGCCCTGTCCTCCAGTTCCTGCCGTGCCTGTTCGATCTCCAGGTTCTTGGCCTCGATGTCGCGGTTCTGGCTGGCGAGGAGGGCCGCCTTCTCCTCCAGCTCCGCGTTGGAGCGCTGGAGTTCCTCCTGCTGCACCTGGAGCTCTGCCGAACGTGCCTGCAGTTCGCCGGTCAGCCGCTGGGACTCCCCGAGGAGCTCGTCCGTGCGGGCGTTGGCGACGATCGTGTTGACGTTGACACCGATGGTTTCCAACAACTGGCCGAGGAAGTCCCGGTGTACGGGGGTGAACGGGGTGAACGAGGCGAGCTCGATCACGCCGAGGACCTGGTCGTCCACCACGATC
Organism: Streptomyces sp. NBC_01296; assembly: GCF_035984415.1. Lineage (NCBI taxonomy): Bacteria > Bacillati > Actinomycetota > Actinomycetes > Kitasatosporales > Streptomycetaceae > Streptomyces > Streptomyces sp. NBC_01296. The sequence continues at coordinate 510,285 of NZ_CP130720.1, forward strand.
GGCAGGATGATCAGGCTGCCCGGGGTGGTGCGGCCCAGCCCCGAGGAGATGACGTAGTCGCCGGGGACCTGGTCCGTGGCGATGATGCGGTGACTGCGCGCGGCCTGTCCGACCAGGGACTCACCGAGGGCGAAGTCGGTGCCTTCGCCGGTGCCTGCGGGGCGGCCGTAGGAGCCGACCAGGGTGAGCACGGTGCCGCCGGGGCGGTCCTCGGCGAGGTAGAACGCGCCGTACTGGGCGGCGACCAGCGGTGTCAGCTCGTCCATGACGAGTGCGGCGACGACGGACAGGTCACGGTGGCCCTGCATCAGGCCCGAGATCCGGGCCAGGTTGGACTTGAGCCAGTCCTGTTCCTGGTTGGCCCGGGTGGTCTCGCGCAGCGAACCGACCATCGAGTTGATGTTGTCCTTGAGTTCGGCGACTTCGCCGGAGGCCTCGACGGTGATCGAGCGGGTCAGGTCGCCCTCGGCGACCGCGCTGGCGACCTCGGCGATGGCCCGGACCTGGCGGGTGAGGTTCCCGGCCAGTTCGTTGACGTTCTGGGTCAGTCGCTTCCAGGTTCCGGAGACGCCCTCCACCTCGGCCTGGCCGCCGAGCCGGCCCTCGCTGCCCACCTCGCGGGCCACGCGCGTGACCTCGGCGGCGAAGGCGGAGAGCTGGTCGACCATCGTGTTGATGGTCTCCTTCAGCTCCAGGATCTCCCCGCGCGCGTCCACCCGGATCTTCTGTGTCAGGTCACCCTGAGCCACCGCCGTGGTGACCTGGGCGATCGAACGGACCTGCGCGGTCAGGTTGTCGGCCATGACGTTGACCGATTCCGTGAGGTCTTTCCACGTACCGGAGACCCCCTTGACGTCGGCCTGGCCGCCGAGCCGGCCCTCGGTGCCCACCTCCCGGGCCACCCGCGTGACCTCCCCCGCGAAGGCGGAGAGCTGGTCGACCATGGTGTTGATGGTCTCCTTCAGCTCCAGGATCTCCCCGCGCGCGGTGACGGTGATCTTCTGCGAGAGGTCGCCCTTGGCCACGGCGGTCGCGACCTGGGCGATGGAGCGCACCTGGTCGGTGAGGTTTCCGGCCATGAAGTTGACCGAGTCCGTGAGGTCCAGCCAGGCGCCACCGACTCCGGGTACGTCGGCCTGGCCGCCCAGAGTGCCCTCGGTTCCCACCTCGCGGGCCACGCGCGTCACTTCCGACGTGACCAGCGACAGCTGGTCGGCCATCCCGTTGAAGACGGTGGCGATCTCACCGAGCAGTCCGTCCGACGTATCGGGCAGCCGGGTACGGAAATCCCCGTCCCGTACGGCCGTCAGGCCGGCCAGCAGCCGACGCAGCTCCGGTTCGCCGATCCCTGCCGCGCCCGCGGGCTCCGGCGAACTGCTCAGTGATTGCGGGCTCATCCGCTCAGCCATCCGTCAACCCCTCGCCACACGACCGGTCGGCGAAGGTTGACGCCGACCCGAAGGACCCTATGGCACGACCGATCACTCTGAAGCAGCGCTTCCGCACACTGACGCGGAAGCCGCGGGTGCAGGAGCGGGCGGTGGGTAGACGAATCGGTGACGAAGAACACAGCGAAGGACACAGCCGACGAAAGGGGTGAGGGCGTTGTCGGTCAAGGTCGTGGGCTGGGCACGCTCGTTTCCGGTATCGAGGGGAGTGCGGGCGGCGCGTCTGTGGACCGCCGGGCACCTGGCGTCGCTGTCCTGGGACGAATCGGCCGAGGACACGGTGCACTCCGTGCTCCTCAGCGTCTCCGAACTCGTCGCCAACGCCCACCTGCACGCTGCCGGCACCGCCCACCTCGTGCTGACGTGGGACGGCCGGTGCCTGCACGTCAGCGTCGCCGACTCCGATCCGCGGCTGCCCGGCCCGCGGCCTGCCGACGCCGATGCCACCTCCGGCCGGGGACTGGGGATCGTCACCACCCTGGCGGACTCGTGGGACATCCACGCGTGCCACGGCGGCAAGGCGATCACGGCCTGTTTCCGCCCCCACGGCGGGGCCGACCCCCGAACCGGGCCGCCGGCCGACGGGGGCGGGCCGCGCCGGTCATGACCCGCCGACCGCGTCTTCGACGCTGGGGTACAGGGACAGGACCGTATCGGCGCCCGTCAGGGCGAAGAGCCGGCGGAGCTGCTCCCCGGGGGCGGCGATCCGCAGGGCCGTCAGGCGGTGCACCCGCAGCAGCAGGTTCAGGAACGACGAGTCGCCGAAGGTGACGGAGCCTGCGTCCAGCACCACCAGCCGGTGCCGGTCCGCTGCGGCGGTGAGGGCCTCCTCCAGAGGGGCCAGGGTGTCCTGGTCGAGCTCCCCCTGCGCGGCGACCACCCACCCGGCCCCGGCCGAGTAGCCGTCCCCGACCACGCCTTCGTGGTGCGCGTCCCCTGCTCCGGTCATGTCCGCCTCCCCGGATCGTCACCTGTACGGCCTCCGCAAGGGAGTATGCCTTCCCCTCGGCCGTACGGAAGCGCCGGGACCGAGCACCGGTAGCCGACACGGCCACCACCCGGGTGAACGTCCGGCAAGAGAATTCCGCGCGGGCCGTGTAAGACCGAGATGCCGGGGCATGAGCGCCCGGGCAGCCGTCAGTCAATCGGGAGGGAACGGCCACCATGTCTCGTTCGGCCACCGCCGTAAGCCCCGTTCGTGCAGCAGACGCGCAGATCACACACTCTGCACCCGGCGATCGGACCATGGGAGCCTCACCGCAGGACGTGGCATTGCCCGACGTGAAGAACGCCCGGGAGATGGCACCCGCCGACGCACGCGAGCTCTCGAGGCTCTTCTTCGCAAGGCTCCGCGACCTCGAAGAAGGCACCCGCGAGTACCAGTACACCCGCAACACCCTGATCGAGATGAACCTCTCCCTCGTGCAGTTCGCCGCGCGGCGCTTCCGCACCCGCACACGAGGCGGCGGTCTGGACATCGAGGACATCATCCAGGTGGGCACCATCGGTCTCATCAAAGCCATCGACCGCTACGACCCCGAGCGCGAGGTCGAGTTCTCCACGCTCGCCCTCCCGTACATCACCGGCGAGATCAAGCGCTACTTCCGCGACACCACCTGGGCCGTGCACGTCCCGCGCCGCCTGCAGGAACTGCGCACGGAGCTCGCCAAGGCCCAGGAGACCCTGACCGACGTCCTCGGCCGGGCCCCCACGGTCAAAGAGGTCGCCCAGCACCTCGAACTGAGCGAGGAGCAGGTCATCGACGGGCTGGTCGCCGCCAATGGCTACACCAGCGGCTCCCTCGACACCGCCTGCGCCGACGGTGACGAGCCCTCGACGGCGAACCGGACGACGCGCCCTCTGACGGACCGGCTCGGCGACGTCGACCCGGCCATGGAGCTCTTCGAGGAGTTCCACACCCTCGCCCCGCTTCTGGAGCAACTGGACGAACGCGACCGGCTCATCCTGCAGTTGCGCTTCGGCGAGGACAAGACCCAGGCCGAGATCGGCGCCGAACTGGGCATCTCGCAGATGCAGGTCTCGCGCCTGCTGTCCCGGACCCTGACCCGGCTGCGCGCCGGAATGCTCTCGGTGTAGGCAGCGCCATGCCACCGGCCCACCGACACGAAGGCTCCGTTCCGCCCACCGGCACGCACACGCTCTACGAAGACGTGATGTGGGCGGACGCCTTCGTACGGTGCGGGGACGCCGGGAACGACGGCACCGGTGCGCCACGGCCGCTCACCGCCCAGCCGCTGCATGACCGTCCCGGCGCCGTGCTGCACGGCAGCTGCGACCTCGGCACCCGGCCGATCCTGGCCGCGGCGCTCGACGTCGTCACCCGGATCCCCGGCCCGGTCCTCCATCTCGACCTCTCCGCCGTGGCCTTCCTCGACCCCGCCGCCGTCGCCGCCCTGGTAAAGGCGAACGCCACCGTCATGGGACAGGGCCGTCGTCTGCTGCTCCACCACCCGCCGTACTCGCTCCGCAAGGTAGTGGAGATGTTCCCGGACGAATGTGCGGCGCTGGAGGTCGCAGCATGACGAGCGTTCCTGCGTCCACCGCCCCCGGCGACTTCGTCCACCCCGCCCTCTTCTACCAGGGTCAGGCGGACTACCTGGCAGGCGTGGGCGGGTTCGTACGGGCCGCCCTCGCGGCCGACGAGCCGGTACTCGTGGCCGTGCCCGGGCCTCGACTGGACGCCCTGCGCGACAGCCTCGGCGTCGACGCGGCCGGGGTCACCTGGACGGACATGACGCAGCTGGGCCGCAATCCCGGCCGCATCCTGGCCGCCCTGCAGGAATTCACCGACCGGCAAGAGGGCCGCCCCGCCCGCATCGTGGGCGAGCCGATCTGGCCCGGCCGCTCGCAGGCAGAGGTGCAGGAGGCCACGCGCCACGAGGCTCTCATCAACACCGCCTTCGCAGGGCGGCAGGCCACCGTCCTGTGCCCTTACGACGTCCTGGGCCTGACGGCCGCGGTGGTGTCCGATGCCCGGCGTACCCATCCCACCGTGATCGTGGAGGACAAGAACCTGCTCAGCCCGGAGTACGCCGACGCCTCGGTGGTCTGCGCCGACTGCGACAGCCCTCTGCCCGAAAGCGACGGGGGTGTGCCCCGGTTCGCCTACACGTCCGGGGGGCTGGGCGAGGTGCGCGCGTACACCGAGGCCTGGGCCCGCGGCACGGCCCTGAGCGCGGCCCGGCGCGGCGATCTGATCCTCGCGGTCAGCGAGGCCGCAGCCAACTCCCTCGCCCACGGCGGCGGGAACGGATCGCTGCGGCTGTGGAGCACCGGCGCCGGCGGAGTCGTGGCCGAGATCCGCGACGCCGGCCACCTGGCCGACCCGCTGGCGGGGCGCCGCCGCCCCGCCCTGGCATCGGTCAACGGAGGCCGCGGCCTGTGGTTGATCCATCAGCTGTGCGACCTGGTCGAGACCCGCGCCTCGGACAGCGGCCTCACTCTGAGGATGCACATGACATGCTCCTGAGACCGGTGATTCCCCTAAACTGTCACGGCCATGCTCGAGTGTCCCCCTCCACGGGGGCACGCGCGAGGTCCGCGACACCATGACCGTAAGGAACCGGGCGGGGGGCCGATCGGAACCACAACGGTCCCGACGAGCAGAGAGATCAGTGTCAACGGTGGGGGTGAGGTACCACAGTGGAAACCATCGGACCGGGAACCGGCGATCCACTGCACGCAGGGCCTTCCCCCGTGGTGCAGCGCCGCCGGCTCGCCCTCTCCGGCGTCCGCGGCCACGTCGCCAAGGGGCGCGACTTCACGCGGCAGGCCTTGCAGGACTGGGGCTGGGGCTGGGACGGGAACGCGACCGCCGAGGACACCCTGCTCCTCGTGTCCGAACTGCTGACCAACGCATCACTGCACGCGGGTGGTTGCATCGAACTCGCGCTGTCCGCCGGCGAGGTTCTTCGGATCGAGGTCTTCGACGGCACGACGACGCTGCCCCACCGCCACCCGTCCCCGCAGCGCGGACTCCCGGGCGGCCACGGTCTCCACATAGTGGAGCGTCTCTCCGATCGCTGGGGCACTCACACCCACGAGAACGGCAAGGCCGTCTGGGCCGAGATCGAGGCATCGCGGCTGACCTCGGGCAGGCCCACCGGCCGGTGACCCAGCCGGCCGCCAGGCCCTGTGCTCCCGTACGGGAGCGTCATTCCGGGAGACCGGGGCACCCGCGCAGTATGACACCGACTGCGCTCACTTCCCTGGCCCTGGCCCCGGCGCCCGGCCCCGCCTGGGTCCACATGATCGTCATCGCCTTCGCCCTCCTGGTCCTCGTCCGCACCCTGGCCCGCCACCGGTAGCACTCACGCCTCCGGGGCAGACGCGCAGGAGTCAGTGGACCCAACAGGCCCGGGAAGGGAACAACACCATGACATCCGTGGCAAGTCCGAAGATCCTGGTGGTGGGCGGCGGCTTCGCCGGTGTGGAGTGCGTACGCCGCCTGGAGCGGCGCCTCTCCCCCGCCGAGGCGGAGATCACCCTCATCACCCCGTCCTCCTTCCAGCTGTACCTGCCGCTGCTGCCGCAGGTGGCCGCCGGGGTGCTGACCCCGCAGTCGATCGCCGTGTCCCTGCGCCGCAGCCGCCGGCACCGTACCCGCATCGTTCCCGGCGGCGCTGTCGGCGTGGACACCCGGGCGAAGGTGTGCGTCGTACGGAAGATCTCGGGCGAGCTCACCCCGCTGCCCTACGACCACCTGGTCCTGGCCCCGGGCAGCGTCACCCGCTCCTTCGACATCCCCGGGCTCGCCGAGCACGCCCGCGGTATGAAGACCCTCGCCGAAGCCGCCCACCTGCGCGATCACGTCATCGCGCAGCTCGACCTCGCCGATGCGTGCGAGGACGAGGCGGAGCGGGCGTCCCGGCTCTGCTTCGTCGTCGTGGGCGGCGGCTACGCCGGCACCGAGACGGCGGCCTGCCTGCAGCGGCTCACCCACCACGCGGTCCGGCGCTACCCGCGCCTGGACCCGCGGCAGATCCGCTGGCACCTCGTGGACATCGCGCCGACGCTGATGCCCGAGCTCGGCGAGGCCCTCGGCGCATCGGCGCTGGACGTGCTCAGGCGCCGCGGCATCGAGGTGTCGCTCGGCGTGTCCGTCGCCAAGGCCGGGCCGGACGAGGTGACGCTCACCGACGGGCGTGTCCTGCGCAGCCGCACCCTGATCTGGACCGCCGGGGTGGCCGCCAGTCCGCTCATCGCCACCCTGGAGGCCGACACCGACCGCGGACGGCTCGTGGTCTCCCCCGACCTGACGGTGCCCGGCCATCCCGGAGTCCTCGCGCTCGGCGACGCGGCCGCGGTCCCCGACCTCGCCGCGGGCCGGGACGGGGCCGTCTGCCCGCCCACGGCCCAGCACGCCCAGCGGCAGGGGCGCACGGCCGCCGCCAACCTCATCGCGACCCTGCGCCACCGGCCGCTGCGGCCCTATCGGCACGAGGACCTGGGGCTCGTGGTGGACCTGGGCGGACACGACGGAGTCTCCAGGCCGCTCGGCATCGCGCTGCGCGGACTGCCCGCGCAGGCGGTGGCGCGGGGGTACCACTGGGCGGCGCTGCGCACTCATGTGGCCAGGACGAGGGTGCTGACGAACTGGCTCCTCAACGCGGTTGCCGGCGACGACTTCGTGCGGACGGGCTTCCAGGCGTGGAGGCCACCGGCGCTGCGGGAGTTCGAGCACACCGACGCGTACCTGACGCCCGAACAGGTTCGCGCACACTCGGCTCCCCTCCGTGCGGGGCGCCTGCCGTAGCGGGGTGCCGGATTCGCGGGCTGGCGGGGCACCCACGGGGTATTCGCGGAGTATGGAAACCTCTTCGGATCGTCCGGGCGGCTCGCGGCGCCCGTGGTGGGGGCGGATCGCGGCCGTTCTCGTGGTGGTCGTGGTGCTGATCGTGCTCGTGGCGCGCTTCGGCCTGGTTCCGGGACTCGGCAGCCTCTTCGGCGAGGAGACCCGGGACCGCTCCGGCCCGGCTCTGCTCAAGTCGATCCAGGACATGGACCGTTACGAGGCCGCCGTCGGCAACTTCCAGGTGGTCGTGGACCTGGAGAAGGACGCGGCGTTCCTGCCGGACGCCATCCGCGGAACGCGCACCCTGTACGTGGGGGCCGGCACGGTCAGCGGTTACGTCGACCTGAGCGGGCTGGGCGAGCGGAACGTCTCCGTGAACGGCGACCGCACCAAGGCGTCGATCCGGCTGCCGCACGCGGTGCTCGGCACGGCCGCCCTCGACCCGAACCGCTCGTACGCGGTGTCGAAGCAGCGGGGCCTGCTGGACCGGATCGGGGATTTGTTCTCCGACAACCCGGCCGGTGAGCAGGCCGTGCAGAAGCTCGCCGCGCAGCACATCGACGAAGCGGCCCGCGACAGCGGTCTCGGGGAGCGCGCCGAGAAGAACACCACGGCGATGCTGGACGGGCTCCTCCGGTCCCTCGGCTTCCGTGAGGTGACGGTCGCCTACGGGTGAGAGGGGCCCGTCCCGGGCTCCGGCGACGGCCCGAGGAGCAGGCGGGGCAGGGCGCCCGGGTGCTTCTCCGAGAGCCAGGCGACCAGCTGTTCCCGTACGGCACAGCGCACCGTCCACAGGTCGTCGGCGTCCTTGGCCGTGACGATCGCGCGGACGACCATGGTGGAGGGAGTCGTCTCCGTGACGGCGACGTCCCAGCCGCGGCCGTCCCACTCCGGGCAGTGGTGCAGGATCTCGTGCACTTTGTCGCGTACGAGGTCCATGGGAGCGCTGTGGTCACAGTGGAGGAAGACCGTGCCGGTCATCTGGACGCCGCCGCGGGACCAGTTCTCGAAGGGGCGGGTGGTGAAGTACGAGACGGGCATGGTGATGCGGCGCTCGTCCCAGGTCCGTACGGCGAGGAAGGTGAGGGTGATGTCCTCCACCACGCCCCACTCGCCTGCGACCACGACCGTGTCGCCGATGCGCACCAGGTCGCCGAAGGCGATCTGGAACCCGGCGAAGAGGTTTCCGAGGGTGGACTGGGCCGCGATGCCGGCCACGATTCCGATGATGCCGGCGGAGGCGAGCACGGACGTGCCGAGTGCGCGGAAGCTCGGGAAGGTGAGGAGCATCGCCGCGGCCGCGATGACGGCGACGACGGCGGTCACGACCCGTGTGATCAGGGTGACCTGGGTGCGGACCCGGCGGAGCCTGGCGGGGTCGCGGGTGCCGGCCGCGTAGCGGGCGTAGCCGGACTCGACGGCGGCCGAGGCCACGCCCACGATCAGCCAGGCACCGGCGCCGATCAGCGCGAGCGAGAGGGCCCGGTCGACGGCGGCCTCGTTCTCCTGCAGCGGGCGCCACGCGGTCTGCCGGTGGGCTCCCCTGAGCAGTGCGGCGAGCAGCACGATCTGCAGGGCCGGGCGGCAGCGGCGCAGCGCATTCCACAGGGGCGTTTCCGGGTGGCGTGCGTCGGCTCGGCGCAGCAGCAGGTCGGCGGCCCATCCGGCCGCGATGGTGAGGAGGATCGAGCCTCCCAGGACGGTGAGCAAGCGAAGAGCGTGGTTCATGTCTCCTCGGCGGATGTAGGCGGCATGGACTCCCCCGCGCATGCCCAGAGGAGGAGGAGCGACACACGGGACCTCCGGCGCGGCAGGGGCCGGCCGCACCGGCGTATGCGAAAGCCGCCGTTCCCGCCCCTGCCGGGGGTGCGGCAGCGACGGGAGGGCTCCGGGGGGGGGAGGTAGATCGGCGCGAACCACATGGCCCGGCGCCCCCTGTCGCCCTGCCTCTCCAAAGCCTCCGGTGATCCTCAAGGGGGTTACCCGCCGAAGGGAGGCGGAATCCGTGGGTATCTCGGCCAACTTGCCTGTACGCCCCTGCACGCCCCCCGCAGTGACGTTCCATCAGCCCCGTATGGGGGCACCCGTGGTGCCGTTGGTACGTCGACCGAGGAGAGCACAGATGACGAAGGTCCTGGTCCTGCACAGCGTCAGCCTGGTCAGGTCGGCACTGGCCGCCCTCCTGAGATCCGAAGGGCCCTTCGAGGTCACGTCGGCGGGCTGGCGGGCCGCGGCCCGCCAGGCCGAGTCGTTACAACCAGATGTGACGGTCGTCGACCTCGACTGTCCGGGGACGACGGCCGTCCTCGCCGATGACGGGCGCGCCGACCACCAGGTCCTCGCGCCCCCGTCCCCCGTCCTGGTGCTCGCGTCGACCGGCGCGCCCGGGCAGCTGCACCGCGCGTTCCGCGCCGAGGCGCGCGGCTACGTCGACAAGGACGGCTCGCCGGGGCGGCTCGTACGGGCGGTCCGGAAGGTCGCCGCGGGGGAACGGTTCATCGACGCCTCGCTGGCTTCCGCGTTCATGGAGGCCGACCCGGTGCCGCTGAGCCCGCGGGAGCTGAGCGTGCTGACCCGGGCCGCGGAGGGCGATTCGATCGCCGAGATCGCCTGCACGCTGCACCTGGCGAGCGGGACGGTACGCAACTACATGGCCGCGGCGACCCGTAAGACCGGGGCGCGCAACCTCATCGACGCGATCCGGATATCCCGGCGGGCCGGCTGGGTCTGATCCGCGGGCGCGCCGCGGGCGCCGCGGACGGGCACGACGGCCGTGTCACTCGTCCCCGGCCTGGTTCCATCTCCCCACCAGATCGCGGTACAGGGGTGACCTGGCGGGGAGTTCGTCATGCGTGCCGCAGACGGCGCGGGTCCCGTCGAGGACGAGGACCCGGTCGGCGCGGGCCGCGGACGAGACGCGGTGGGCCACGACGACGAGGGTGCCGGGACGGTCCGCGAGGGCCCGTTCGGCACGCTCCTCGGCAGCCGGGTCCAGGTGGCAGGTGGCCTCGTCGAGCAGCAGCAGCGGCGCGGGCGAGAGGTAGGCGGCGGCGAGCGCGAGCTGCTGGCCCTCGCCCCGGGACAGCAGCCGCGGGGACACCTCGGCGTCCAGGCCGCCGAGCCGTGCCACCAGCGCGTCCAGCCCGAGGGCGCGGACGGCGTCCTGCACCCGGGCGTCGCCGGGCCCGGAACTGCCCGGGGGCGCGGCGAGGTGGGTCAGGTTCTCCCGTACGGTGCCGGTGAACACGTAGGCCTGCTGAGGCAGCAGGGTCCGCCGCGGGTCCGGCCCGGTCGCCCCCGGTCCCCGGCGGGCGGCCGCGCCGGCGACGAGGACCGATCCCGCGTCGGGTGACAGCATTCCGGCGAGCAGGGCGGTGAGCGTGGACTTGCCGATGCCGCTCGGTCCGACCACCGCGAGGTGCTCCCCCGGGCGCACCACCAGGTCGAGGTCGTCGAGTACGGGAGCCGCGCCGGGGCCGTAGGCGAAAGTGACGCCCCGGAGCTGGGCCGCGGCGTCGGTCGGCGGGCCCGCCGGCCGGGGCAACGGCTGCGGCTGCGGCTTTACGGGGCCGTGGCCGGCCGGGTCCGGCGGCACCGGACCGCCGAAGCGTTCGAGGACCACGAGCAGCCGGGTTCCGGCGGAACCCAGAGCGGTCATCAGGGAGTTGAGGGCGGGCAGCAGGGCCTGGACCAGGTACGTGAGGCCGCCGGCCAGCGTACCGGCGGTGATCCCGCGGCCCAGCAGCCAGGGCGTTGCCGCGAGGAGTGCGATCACCGGCAGCCGGCCCGCCGTGCCCAGGGCCAGGGTGCGCAGGGCCGCCCAGCCGGCGAGGGTGCGCGCCAGCCGTTCCTGGGCGGCGATCAGGGGCTCCACCCGGGCTTCCGCAGCGGTCTGTCCCCCGCAGGCGACGATGTCGCGCAGGCCCTCGGCCAGCGTCCCCACCCGGTCCGCCAGCGCCTCGTCGGTGTCCAGGGACCTGCGTTGTACGGAGGCCAGGGGGCGCAGCGTGGCCAGGAAGGCGGCCATGCCCAGCAGCAGGGGCGGCAGCACGACCAGCAGCAGCACGGGCGCCAGGGCGGCCATGCCGACGAGGGCGCCCGCGGCGGTGAACACGAACGAACGTGCCGTCAGGACCAGCCCTGCGAAGGAGTCCCGGGCCATTTCCGTCTGCTGGGTCAGCCGGGACACGGCGCCCGTGTCGGCAGCGCCCGCCGGGTCGGCGACCGCCCGGTCCAGCGCCTGCCGCACCGCCCGCCGGACCAAGCCGTCCCGCAGCGGCTCCACGAGGTCCGCGAGCCCGGCGAACACACCGCGCAGCGCGAAGGCGCCGATCAGCGCTCCGGCTCCGGCCGCGGCCAGCCAGCCGAGACCGGTGGCGGTGCGGCCGGCGAGGAAGCCGTCGTCGAGGGCGCGGGCCACGCCGTAGCCGCCCAGGAAGGTGTGCGCGGACTCCAGGAGCGACCAGGCGGCCAGCCGCCCGACAGCCCCTTTGTGGCCGCGCAGGAACCGCCGGCCCTCGGGTGCCACCCGGCCCCGGGCCCCTCCCCCGGTCACCGCGCCGCCTCCCGCTCCGTGTCGTTTTCCGAGTCCCTTTCCGTTTCGGCGGCGAACACCGCCCGGTAGGCGGGCTCGTGCTGCCACAGCACGCCGTGCGGTCCGGTCGCCCGCACCCGCCCGTCCTCCAGCCACACGACGAGGTCGGCGCGGACGGCGGTCGAGAGGCGGTGCGCGACCACGATCCGGGTGCCGGGCCGGATCTCGTGGGCGAGGGCCTGCTCGACCTCCCGGGCCGTGACGGTGTCGAGGCTGGAGGTGGCGTCGTCCATGACGAGGAGCCGACCCACATGAGCGAACGCCCTTGCCAGGCCGAGGCGTTGGACCTCACCGCCGGACATCGGGGCGTCGGCGAGGCGCGTGCCGTACGCGTGGGGCAGGCGCCGTACGAACAGGTCGGCGCCCGCGGCACGGGCCGCGGCGCGCACCGCTTCCGGGCCGGGGTCCGGTCCCGCGCCGAAGGCGATCGCCCCGCCGACCGTGTCCCCGAGGAGGACGGGCCGGTCGAAGGCGTAGCCGACCTCGCGGCGCAGTGCTTCGGCGCTCACCTCCCGCAGCGGCACCCCGTCCAGCAGGACGCGGCCCGCGTCGGGGTCGGTGAGCCGGCCGGCCACGGCGGCGAACAGCGTTTTACCCGCGCCCGAGCGGCCCACCACGGCCACCGTGGTGCCTCCGGGGATCACCAGGCTGATGTCGTGCAGGACCGTCGCACCTCCGCGCACGACCCGGACGCCCTGCAGTTGCAGCGTGCCGGGGCCGCCTTCCGGCAGCTGCTCCCGGCCGTGGCCGAGTACGGGCAGGGCCAGGAGGGCGGCGGTCCGCCGGGCCGCGGACCGGCCGCGGACCACGGCCGCGAGTCCGCCGGTCACGGCGCCGATGCCGGCCGCGAGGCCTGCGTACCGTACGGCGGCGAGGAGTTCGCCGACCCCGATGGCTCCGGCCGACAGGCGGATGCCGCCGACGGCCAGGACCGCGTACAGGAGCATCGGCATGAGGGCCGCGGACCGGGCCGTGGTACCTCCGTAGACGTGCCACATCCGCCTGCCCTCGGTGCCCAGCTCGGGCAGCCGGGCGAGGATCCGTGCGCGTTCGCGCTCCGCGGTGCCGGCGGCGGCGATCGTACGCGCCCCGGCCAGTGCCTCGGTCAGGCGGCCGGCGGTCTCGAGCTGGACCTGCTGGTAGCGGGCGACGCTGGTGTGCGTGTCGCGGGCGAAGGCACGCAGCAGGAGCACCAGGAACGGAACGCCGACGAGGAAGGCGAGTGCCGTCCACAGGTCGATGAGGAAGAGGGCGGTGACCGCGCCGAGCGGCGGCAGCAGCGCGGCGACGGCGTGCGCGACGGCGGCCGGGACCTTGCCGGCCTCGGTGGCGTGTGCGGTCAGCCGCGCGGCGGTTTCGCCGGGTGCGTGGCGGGCGGCGTGGTGCGGGGCCGTCCGCAGCAGCCGGGCGAGCGCGAGCCTGCGCAGGCGGGCGGTGGAGCGGCCGTCGACCTCGCCGGTCAGCCGGGCGGCGGCCGCGTCCAGCGCCACTTCGGCCGCGATGACCGCGGCGCACAGCAGCGTCCAGGCGGGGCCCGACGGGGCGCGGCGGAGCAGCAGGTCGAGGGTGTGGCCGAGGACGGCCGGTTCGGCGAGCGCCGCCGCGGCGGCGCTCAGCGTGCATCCGAGGACGGCGGCGGTGCGCCCGGCGCTGTGCCGGGCCGCTGCCACGAGAGCCCGGTCGGCGGTGCGTGCCACGGCCGCCGCCTGCGCCGCTGCGGCCTCCGTGCCGGCCGCCGCGTCGGGGGGGCTCATCGGCGGATGCCTCCAGTGATGTGGTGCGGGCCCGGGCGGCGAACCGCCCGGGCCCGAGGTGACCTATGTCAGTTGCAGGTCGTGATGCTCAGGCTGCTGTCGCCGCAGAGCAGCAGGCTGGCCCGGCTGCCGCCACCGCCGCCGCCGTGCAGCGCGCCCTCGGTGACCTCTTCCTTGGGGGTCTCCATCGACTGCAGGTCGAGAAGCGTCATGTCAGATTCCTCTTCTGTCGAGTGGTGCGATGGGTCACGGTCCCGGGCGGGACCGGCTCTGGGGCCGCCGCGGTACGTCGCAGCGGCGGGAGGAACGGCAGGTGCGCGCGCCCGCCGGGCGCGGCGCTGCCGAGGGCGAGGAGAGCGCCGGCGGTGCCCGTGGCGAGGTCCATGGACAGGCGCATCATCTGCTCGCCGGGGAAGGCCAGATGTCCCTGGTACGGCACGGCGTGCCGGGCCAGCGCGTCGATCTGGCGGGCGATGTCCGCGGGGCCCGTGCCCGGGCCCGGCGTGGTGGTCCGGGCCAGGTGGAGGATCATCCCGGCGGCGCCGCGCAGCAGCCCGGGCTGGGCGTAGAAGGTGGCCTGCGCCGCCCGTACGATCTCGCGCCGGGCCTTCTCGAACCGCTCGTCGGGAGCGTGCTCCAGCCAGTCGTCGAGGACCATGCCGATGCCGACGCTGCCCTCGCCGAGGTACGGCATCGTGCGCCAGCCCTCGTTCACCTGGAGGGTGCCGTACGCGCTGGTGACGCAGCGGTCGAGGTCGCGGTGGAGCAACCGGGCCGACTGGAGCAGCAGTTCCTTGTCGCCGGTGCGTTCGTACAGCCGCAGGAAGAGCAGGGCGGGGCCGGTGTTCCCGTACATCAGTCCGGCGCGGGCGGGCCGCTGCTCGGGGCGGGCGAGCAGTTCGGCGCAGCGCAGGGCGGCGGTGTGCAGCCCGCTCTCGCCGCTCGCGGTGCCGAGCGCGTCCAGGGCCAGGCCGATGCCGGCGAGTCCGCCGTGCAGGTCGGGGCCCGCGCTCTGCCAGGGCTGCCGGAGCAGCCGTTCGGCGAGGGCGAGGGCGGGGCCCGCATGTCCGAGCCGGTGCAGCGTCCAGGCCGTGCCGGCGAGGCCGTCGTAGAAGCCGAGCGGGGTGCCGGAGTCCGGTTCGCCGGTCCGCTCCAGCAGCCATTCCTCGGCTTCGGGCCAGGGTTCGGCTCCGGTCTCGGCGAGGGCGTGGAGCACTCCGGCGATCCCGTAGCCGAGGCCTGAGCCTGCGCCGGCGGTCGCGAACTGGGCGATGTCACCCGGCACGAAGCGGTCCGCGCGCTCCGGGGTGGCGCTCGCACGTATCGCCGCGGTCATCGACGCGCGGGCGGCCGGCCAGTCCCCCGGCTCGACGGGCAGGTACGGGCCGGGCGGTGCGGGCAGGCGGCCGCCCGGTGCACCCTGCGGGGCGCCGGACAGGATCTCTTCGACGGCCTCGTCGAGGAACTGCCGCGGTACGGGGAACTGTGCGGCGGCGACGGCGGCGAGATGGGCGGCCTTGGCCCGGTCCAGGACGAGCAGGCTGGTCAGGGGAAGGAAGAGGGCGAGCCGCAGACAGGCGAGGGCGTAGCGGTCGACGGAGAACCCGCGCCTTTCTGCCGGGGCGACGAAGGCGGGGTTGGCCACGGTCTGCCGCAGTCCCTCGTCGACGTGCGCGGCGGCTTCGAAGTCCAGCAGGGCGACGGACGGTTCGCCGCTCTCGTCCTCCGACACCATGATGTTGAAGAGGTGGAGGTCGTTGAAGACCACGCCGCGGGCGTGCACGGCTTCGACGGCCTCGGTGACGCGGCGGTGGATCGTCAGGGCCCACTCGGTGTACGCCGCGAGCTCCGCCGGGTCGGGGTCCGCCTCGATCAGCGGGTGGCGGCGGGCGAAGTAGGTGTTGAGCGGTTTGCCGGCGAGGTGTTGCAGCACCAGGAAGTGGTGGTCGCCGACCGTGAAGGTGCCACGCACCGCGGGCACGCAGTCCAGGTCCGACAGCCGTTCCAGTGCGGCCTGTTCGCGGTGCAGCCGGGTCACGGCGTCGGCGCCGTCGGCGGCGAGCCCGGCGTACGGGCGGGCCTCCTTCAGGACCACGCTCTCGCCGGTGCGGCTGTCCTTGCCGACGTACACGCCGCCGCCGTTGGAGAAGTGCAGCGCCCGCTCCACCGTGAAGGGGATGCCGGTCAGGGTGGTCGCGGAGCGCGCCGCGAGGTGCGGCTCCAGGAAGTCGGGCAGTTCGAGCCACTCGGGCGGCTGGAACACCGGTCCGCGCAGGTCCGGTACGAGCCGCCCGTCGGGGGCCTCGATCGCCGGGACCAGTTCGCCGTGCTCGTCGTAGCAGTGCCGCAGGGTGAAACTGCCGTAGCGCAGGTGGACCGGGCCGTCGCCCCAGCGCAGATCGCTGAGGATGTACGGGCCGGCCGCCCCGGCCAGTGCGGCGTCGAGGTCCTCCGCGATGCGGCGGCACTGCTGCTCGTCGGCCGGGTACACGGTGATGAACTTGCCGCTCGCCGCGCGGTCGGCGTACTTGGCGTTGCGCAGGTGCAGCAGGTACCGGCTCGGTATGAACTTGAAGGCGATGCGTCGGGCGGTGCAGTACTCGTACACGGTCGTCAACAGCGATTCGGCGTTGTCGAGCGTGGCCGAGACGTGGATCTTCCAGCCCTGCGCGGGCAGTTCGGCGTCGGCGGGGCGCAGCGCGAGCCAGTCGCCGCTTCGGTGCGAGCGCCACCCCGACGGGACGGGGGCGAGCGCGGCGGGGTAACTCTCACCGGCGCGTCGGTACGGCGCGTCGTAGAACCAGCGGTCGGCGTCGCAGAAGGCGGCGTACCCCTTGTTCACACCTGCTCCCTCGTTCGGCGGCAGACCCGACCGTGTCACGCCCGGCGGATGCGGCGACAGTCACGCCTGTCACCGATGGGATGTGCAGTACTCACGAGTCACGAGTCGCGAGTCATGCGGGTTCTCGCCACTCAAGGGCCACCCTTAACCAAATTTCATTCATCATGCATTTATCGAATGTCAGCATGTGGCGTGTGAGATCAATAGTCCGCTTCGAACACCGACATGACGGAGTGTTTTCTTGACCACTTACCTCAGGCGTGCCGCCGGCCGACGCATGCTCTTGGCGCTGATCGCGGCCCTGTGCGGAATCATCGGCACCACCGCGCTCGGTACGACCCCGGCAGCAGCAGCCGATCAGCGTCACCCGATCTACGCCATCGCGCACCGCGTCGACACCCTGGACGGCGTGGACGCCGCGCTCAAGCACGGCGCCAACGGCATCGAGATAGACGTCTGTGCCTGGTGGAACCCGAACGAATGGCGGGCTTATCACGACTGCTCCTCGGCCGGCGACAACCGGCTGGGCCCCAGCTTCGACAGCATGATCGACCGCATTCTTTCCCAGGCCAACGCAGGGCGCCGGCTGGCGCTGGTCTGGCTGGACATCAAGGACCCGAACTACTGCGGAGAGCAGGAGAACCGCGGGTGCAGCGTCGCCGGACTGCGCGACAAGGCGCAGCGGCTGACGGCCGCCGGGATCCAGGTGCTCTACGGGTTCTACGAGTACCACGGCGGCAGCACCCCGGACGTCGGCGGCAGGGGCTGGAAGAGCCTGGAGGGCAGGCTCGGCAGCCTGGAGGGAATCACGACGACCGGAACCCGCGACCAGGCCCAAGCTGCGTTCAACCGGTCCGGTTCCGGGTTCCCGGCCGGTCGCCGGGTGATGGACTACGGCGACAGCGACATCACCAAGGGGTTCGGCAACTGCACGGAGGCCACGTACAACACGTGCGCGGAACTGAAGAAGGGCGCAGGGGACCGTGACGCCGGACGGCTCGCGGCCACACTGTCCTGGACGACCACGTACAACGATCCGTGGTACGTCGACAAGCTGCTGGGCGACGGGCGCGTGGACGGCATCATCGCGGGCTACGGGGCCTTCACCGGAGTGCGCGAGTACGACGACAGCTGGCAGTGCGCCAACGCCGTCAACCTCGTCCGTGACTGGGTGAACCGCCACGGCGGCACCCATCGCATGGCCACCCCCGGTGACCGTCTGTTCAGGTAGAGCACAGGCATCGCCAGTCGCACCGGCAGATCGCACCGGGGACGATGTCGTGCACTCCCCGCTCGAGTGCACGACATCGCGCGGGCCTGGTCGGCCGCCACGGTGAGACGGTCCCGCTACTCGTGATTCCGGTCCAGGGGGGTGACGCGTTCGGGGCCTTCGCTCCTCCGATCGACCGCCCCGGCGTCCCCCGGCCCGGACGCCGGGGCTGAAGGTCCGCGTACTCATCGCGGCGGCCCGGTCGATAGTTCGAATTTGAACGTTATGCTGGACCCGCCGCATCGAGCCAGACCATTCGAGCCACCGGGAGCGCTGCCACATGTCCGTCCGCCGCCTGAACCACGCCGTGCTCTGGATCCGCGACGTCGAGCGCTCCGTGGCGTTCTACACCGACGTCTTCGGATTCCAGGTCGACCACCTGACCGCCGGTCGCGCCGCCTTCCTCAGCGCCCCCGACAGCCTCAACGACCACGACCTCGGGCTGTTCGCGATCGGCGCCGACGCGCCCGGTCCGGAGCAGGGCCGGGTCGGCCTCTACCACCTGGCGTGGGAGGTCGGCACCCTCGGCGAGCTGGCGGAACTCGGACACAAGCTCACCGAACGCGGTGCGCTCGTCGGCGCGAGCGACCACCTGGTCTCCAAGTCGTTCTACGCCAAGGACCCGGACGGCAACGAGTTCGAGGTGATGTGGCGCGTCCCCCGCGAGGACTGGCCCGCCGCGGACTCCGACCTGCGCCCGGGCCCGCTCGACCTGCCGGCCGCGATGGCTCGCTGGGGCGCGGATCTCGCGACGGGTTCGGCGGCAGGCTCCGCCACCTGAGGAACACGGAAATCCGGCCGGCTCCGGTCGCGGGTCCAGGAGCGGCGCTCCCGCCGGCCGGCGCCAGCGCCGTCCGGACTGCCGTATGGGACCCCGAGCGCCTTCGCGACCGCGGGCAGCGAGCCCTGCACGCGCGGCCTTGATCACTCGCAGCACGGTCACCGCGTCCTCGCCCTAGAGGGCGGTGGCCGCCACTGCTGCCTTCCGGCTCGGCCGACAGCCCGCGCCGCTCGTAGTAGCGCGGCGTCTGGGCGCTCAGCGCCGCCCTCTGGCGGCCTCGATCCGGGCGGCGAGGGCATCGAGGACCGCCTCGTGCGCCTGGTCCACCGAGACGTCCAGCGCGACCACTCCCGTCATGAGGTCCCGCTGGTGGGAACACCTCCGACGGTAAACCTGTACCTGAGCCCGGGAACGGGCACCGCCGCCCTGCGCAGCCCGCAGCCGGACGGGGGCAGGTGCCGGTCGGGCGCGGGGAGTCCCGGCCAGGGGATCACGCGCGTTCGCGTACGAGGTGCTCCGCTCGCCGTCGTCGTGCATGGGCGCGGCGAGCTGCGATCCCGCCCACCATGCGAACGTCGGCGCCATCTCCCCCGCATCCTCGACCTCGTGGCCGGCCCGGAGGCAAGGACGACCAGCCGTCGGGGTGATCCGGCAGCTCAGCCCGTTCGGTTTTCCGAGCCGCAGCCGCGACAGATTTCCACGCCCGCCCATTTCTTGGCGTCCAGCGGCCGTCCGGGGTGGATCTCCGCGCACTTTCGTTGCATTTGCCCGTGGCTGCGGACCGCAGGAGACTGGTGATATCAGCGTGGCCCCGCCGCCGAAATCAGGGCTGCTTGGCGCCAGACGCTTCTCCTGCTGCTGTCACGTCAGCGTGCCCCTGCTGTTTCCTCGGCCCTTTCCATGGCCGGGAACTAGAGCAGTGGTCTGAGAACATCCAAGCATCAACTGATGAATTGTCAACCGTTGGTCCTCTCGCCCAGGAGGTGTCCCATGTGCAGGACCCGCCCGGTCAACTGCATCATTCCCCCGTACATTCTCGACAAGCTGCTGGAGAGCGAAGACCGTGAGGTGCGCCAGGCCGCCTTGGACACCCTGCTGACCACTGCGCGCCTGCGGGGCGAACGGGCGGTCCGAGCGTCCTTCGCCGGCGCGGCCGCCACCGCCGGTAACGGTCGGCGCACCATCTTCGACTGCGAGCAGGGGGTTTCCCTCCCCAACGCCGTCCTGGTCAGGCCGGAAGACGGACCGCAGTGCACGGACCCGGCCCTCAACCAGGCGTTCGACGGACTCGGCCTGACGCGCGATTTCTACCAGGAGGTGTTCCGGCGCAATTCGATCGATGACCGGGGCATGCGGCTGGACGGATACGTCCACTTCGACATGCAATTCAACAACGCGTTCTGGGACGGACGTCAGATGGTCTTCGGCGACGGGGACGGCAAGGAGTTCAGCAACCTCACGGGATCGCTGGACGTGATCGCCCACGAGTTGACGCACGGAGTCACCGAGAACACCTCGGAATTCGAGTACCACAATCAGTCCGGGGCCCTGAACGAGTCGATGTCGGACGTCTTCGGTTCACTGGTCAAGCAATGGTCGAAGAAGCAGACGGCCGAGGACGCGGACTGGCTGATCGGCGCCGATGTGTGGACCCCGGGAATCGCCGGCGACGCCCTGCGATCGATGAAGGCTCCGGGGCAGGCATACAACAATCCGCAGTTCGGAAAAGACCCCCAGCCCGACCGCATGAGCAAATTCATGCCCCTGCCGGACACCCCCAGAGGGGACAACGGCGGGGTTCACTACAACTCCGGTATTCCGAACAAGGCGTTCTTCCTGGCTGCCGTGGGCATCGGCGGATTCGCATGGGAGGCCGCCGGGAACATCTGGTACGAATCACTCAAAGCCTCCAGCAGGGACGCCACTTTCCAGGAGTTCGCGGACACCACCTTCCAGAAGGCCGGGGAACTGTTCGGCACCGGAAGCCCCGAGCAGTCGGCCGTCCTGGCGGCGTGGCAGGGAGTGGAGATCCACATCAGCGGGGTCCCGGCGGGGCTCGCCCGGGCACGGAGCCTGCCGGTCAACGGGAACGGCGGCGTGGGCCGGCAGGACGGCATGGCGGCCCTGTCCAGGCAGATCGGGGAACTGAACGCCAAGGTGACCGGGCTGGCCAAGGAAATGGCCGCACTGAAGGGCGCCAAGTGACCTCCGGTCGCGCGCAATGAAGGTGACTTTGGAGTCGTACGGCGGGCTGGCGGCGGCGATCCGCCGCCGGCCCGCGGTGCTGGACACGGCGGCCCTGCCCGAGAACGCCGCGGCGGAGCTGACCCAGCTGGTGGCGGCGGCCGTCGCGATGCCCGTGGAGGGCCGGGCCGACCGTGCCAGGGACGCGATGACCTGCACGATCACGGTGGAGGACGACGACCACGCGACGGTCCTCGAACAGTCGGACGCCGCCATGTCCCCCGCGTTCGCGGCCTTGCTCACCTGGCTCAAGAAGCACCTCGCGCAGCAGGACCAGCCCTAGCCGCTGATATTGCGGATTCCTCCGGCTGGTCACAGTGCCGGAGGAGGGGAGACGCGCCGCAGGTCAGCCGGGCGCGTCGGCCTCGCTCCACGCGGCGCGCCGGACCGTCTCCGCCAGCTCCTCCCGGTCGGCGACCGCGTCGCGGGGCTCGTCGGGCCACTGCTCGGCGGCCGCGGCAGCCCACTCGGCCCAGTCGGCGACCAGCCGCTGGCCCGGGCCGCGGCCAAGGTTGCCCGTGTATCGGATGTCGTCCCGGACTCGGCGAAGAAGACCTTCAGCAGCTGTTCCGACTCCAGGACGGGGCCGGCGCCGGGCTCGTGGAGCCATGAGGCGAGCGCATCACGGCCCTCGGGAGTGATGGCGTACACGGTGCGCTGCCGTCGACCCACGGATCCCCGCTCCTGCTCGGCTCGGCCGGATGTCGGCCGACCTCGATGACACCGGCCGCAAGCGTGCCCTTGCCGACCTGCACACGACCCTCCGCCCGCACGGGACACCGGACGGCATGCTCTTTCCCTCGGCGACATGGCTGATCACCGCCACGCGCCCCTGAACCCGCCGTCCGAGCCCGTGCCCCGCTCCGGGCCCGTCACCCGCGGCGGCGGGCCCGGGGCGGTCACCGTGTGACGGTCGGCTTCTCCGGCTCCAGCGAGTTGCCCGCAGGGATCCTGCCGCAACTGGTGGGGGCGGCCTTGCCCGCGAAGCGGTCGTCCAGCCAGGCCATCGCACGCACCGCCCAGTACGGCATGGCGCCGACGTGGCTGAGCAGGTCGTACTGCTCGTACTTGATCGAGCTGTTGCCGGTGGCGCAGTACTGCCGGGCCAGCGTCCGCACGTCGCCGGCGACCATGACTCCGTCACCCGTGCCGATGCCCGGCGGTCTGTTGAACGTTCCCTCGAGCCAGCCCGCGTTCCCCTGCCCGATGAACCCCGGGACGGTCGGGGTGGCGGCCTGGCCCAGATTGATCTTGTTCACCGCTGCGACGAAGGGCGGAATGGAGTTCGGGTCCTTGTACTCCGGCTTCGCCATGTCCTTCCACGTCATCCCCGGGTGGTGGGCCAGCGCATCGACGATCGAGCCGTGTTCCAGCTCCTTGACGACCTCGAGGCCCTTCTCGCTCAGATAGGGGGTGAGGTCGATGTCGTACGAGCGTGAGACGCCTATGAGGGCCATCGGGATCACCCCGTTCCATGCCAGCGCGCCGTCGACGTACTTGAGGTTGTGCGCCGGCGCGACGAGCAGCCCGCCCTCGGCGAAGCCGACCAGCTGCTTGTTCACCTCGGGCGCGTACGCGGGGGCCAGGACCGACGTCCAGTTGGTGGCGATGGACCCGCCGGAGTAGCCGAACAGGCCGAACTTCGTGCCGGCATGCAGGCGCGTCTCCTCGGTGCGGATGGCGGCGCGGATCGAGTCCAGAGTGTTCGTTCCGTACTCCGGGCCGGCCGCGAAGTCGGCGTTCTGGCCCTCGGTGTCCGGGATGACCACGTCGTAGCCCTTGAGCAGCAGCGGCGCCAGGATGAGGGATTCGGCGTTGGCGATGGCGCCGCCGAGAGAGACGTTACCGGCGATGGCCCGGGAGGGGCCGTCCTCCGGGCTGAGGGAGTCGTAGAACGACTGGTACGACACCGCCTTGCTGCCGTCACCGTACTGGCTGCGGACCACGGTGGTCACGTTGGCCGAGGGCCTGCCCTGGGCGTCGGTCGTGCGGTAGAGCAGTTGGATCGCCTTCAACGGCGTCGGTATGCCGAAGACGTGGTAGTTCAGTGTGCGCTTCTTCAGAACGTCGCCCGGCCGGTACGCGGCAAGCGGCTTGCTGCCGACGTAGCGGTAGAACGGGTCGGGCGCCGTCACCGTGGTCGTCCCCTGTGCAACCGCGTTGGGTGCGGCAGTCGCCGTGGGCGCCGCGGCGGCGACGACGCCCGTCACGATGGCGGTGGACAGCAGAGCAGAGGTTCTCCGGTTCATTACTCCCCCGTACGTCGAGCACGTGTTGGCTTTACCTGGCGGTAACTTACTGGAGGTAACGCCGTTACACATAGAAGCGTCGCCAGGGTTTTCCTCGAGGCTCCGAGCACGTGACACGCACCCCTCCGACGCCCGCCCCACCCGGACGGCGGCGCGGGCCCGGTGGCCGGGTGGAGCGGGGTCCCCCT
This sequence comes from Streptomyces sp. NBC_01296, assembly GCF_035984415.1. Lineage (NCBI taxonomy): Bacteria > Bacillati > Actinomycetota > Actinomycetes > Kitasatosporales > Streptomycetaceae > Streptomyces > Streptomyces sp. NBC_01296. The sequence goes on from NZ_CP130720.1 coordinate 533,470, forward strand.
GCGGGAGGGCGGCTGTTTCAGGATTTCCGGGAACTGACGTCCTGCATCCGGCCGTCGAACAGGGACCCGTCGAAACGGATCGAGAAGGACGGCGAGTTGTAGTAGTTGTGGTTCGTGCCGATCTCGGGGCTGTGGGGCAGGCCGCTTTCCCCCTTGTACCAGTCGGACAGCCCCAGGGTCATGGTCACGTTCTGGTCGAAGAACCGCCCCGCCGTCCCGTCCTGGGAGTACAGGCGCCACACCTGGCGGCCGTCGCGGGGATCGCAGGCGCGCTGCGTGACCGGCGCCGCGTCCTTCGTCGTACCGGAGCCCCCCAGGCAGAGCCCCGTTGCCGTGTTGCGCAGTTGGAGCCGGCTGCGGTCGCCGTCGTAGGGCATGAGCACGTCCCACTGCTGGGCGGCGCTGCCGTCGCAGCTCGCCTCACGCGCCTGGACGTCGGGTGCCGTTGCCGCGCCGGGGATCTCGATGCAGCGGCCGGTGGCCGCGATCCGCATACGCGTCCGGTCGTCCGGGGCGGGTGCCCAGTTGGGCACGGCAGGGGCGGGCGACTCCGTAGCGGCGGGCGCGGGTGAGGGTGTGGCTGACGGCGTGGCGGAGGCTGTGGCAGAGGGAGTCGGCGTGGGCGTGGACGACGGGCCCTGGGTGCCGGTGACCGCCGGGACGGCGGCCGGCGCCAGGGCGGGCGAGGCGGCCGCCCTGGGAGCGCCGGACCCGGGGCCCTGCGGTGGATGGCCGGAAACCAGGACGGCGACGGCGACGCCGGTGGCGGCGACCGCCACCGCTCCCGTACCCCAGGCGCGCGCCGGGGATCGCAGCGGACCGGTGGGTGCCGGCTGCGCCAGAGCCGGGCCGGGAGTCGATCCGCTCCCTCCTCCGGCGGCGAACGCGGCGGCGCCACCGGAGGCGTTCCGTTCGCCGCCCCACAGCAGCACCCCACCCGGCAGGACGGCGCCGATGCGTTCACTCAGGTCCGTGAGCTCCCTCATGGCCCGACGGCAGGCCGGACACACGTCGAGGTGCGCCGCGAGGACACTCTTCACCCGCGCCCCCGGCTTGCGCGCGGCTGCGGCGAGGAGGGAGCCGTATCGGCGGCATTGCTCGTTTCCGCTGGTGCGGCGCAGATGCGCGGCGAGGTACGCCTCCCTCAGCCCTTCCCGGGCCCTGGCTGCGAGCGAGGAGACGCCGCTGCGGCTCAGGCCGAGCAGGCGGGCGACCGCGCTCGCCGGCTGCTGGTCGACCTCGCTGTACCAGAGCACCGCCTGCCAGCGTTCGGGCAGTGAGCGGAACCCGTGCAGGACCATCTGGCGATCCTCGTAACGGAGCAGGCGGTCTTCGACACTCGGGCTGCCGGCGGCGCCCACGTGCTCGTCGCACCAGCGCTCGAAGTCCTCGGAGAGCTCGATGCGCCGCTCGGACACCGCCCACTGCGCCGCCGTCCGCCGCACGACGGTCAGCAGGTACGGGCGCCATGCCGTACTGGGGCCGTGCCCGTCCCGGATGGCCTCGAGCGTCCGGACGAAGGCCTCAGAGGCGAGGTCCTCCGCGGTATGCGGACTGCGGCAGCAACTCCGGGCGTAGTGGAGCACATTCCGCCAGTGTCGTTCGTAAAGAATCCTGACGGGTTCTTGGTCTGTACCATTGCGTATCAGTGCCGTCAGTTCGTGATCAGGAGCGCCGACCGGTCGGGAGCGTCCATGGGGCATGAGTAACCCTTGTTCGAAAAGCTGTTGGAGAAGATGCGCCATTTTCAGACCGGCCTGCGAAGGCTGTAAAGGTGATCCATCCGACACCGGAAAACTGATATCCCGCACGGCACTTCGAGTCGCTCAGTCCGCGACCGGGCACACCGACTGTTCTGATGGACCGTCAAGTCCTGTTGGTCGCCGCAGAAAGTGTTATCGCCGTCGCCCGGTCGGGTCTCCCTGTATGCCGGACCACCCGGCAGTTCCGGACGACCGCGAAGGGCCACACGTGGACGAGCATGACCACGAGCAGGTCGGGGACCTTGCCCACGGGGGCGGCCGAGGCGGTCCCCGGCATGGAGCGGCGCCACGCGCAATCCCGTCGGTGGAGAAGTTCCAGTCCATGTGGCGCCACAGCCCCGGGCACTACAAGGCGCAGACCAGCCTGACGTACACCGAGGTGGGAGTGGGCATCCACCGCGGATACGGATACGGCCAATCGGAGGGGCACGCGCCGAGCGCGGGGGCGCCGGCCTTCGAAAAGCGCGCGGGCCTGCCCTGCTTCGCGATCCGGAGGACCTGCCGTGCGCCGGTGTCGCACAAGCATCGCCCAGCCGTCACACAGTCGTCACAGCATCGTCGTCGCCCCATCGAACTCGCCGACGTGCGGATGGCTTGAAGTCACACAACTCAACCCCCCGCCGCCGTCACGTCGTTGATCACTCCTCCCACACCTCACATACTGCGCGGACCAGCCCGTCGGGCGCCATTGCGCCCCTGGCCGGAATGACCGATCGACCTCATCCCAAGCTCCTGGGGGAGACTTGCGCGCACATGTGCTGAGAGCACGCGCCTTAACCGTCACAGCGGCCACTTCGGTGGCCCTCGTGGCAGGCATGACCGGCCCCGCGGCGTCCATCGCCACGTCCGCGACCACCACGACGACCACACCGAACACCACGCGCTGGGACGGCAACCACCGGATCCAGCTCATCACCGGCGACCACGTGCTGGTCGGCGACAAGGGCCAGGTGGTGAGCTTCGAGTCCGCCAAGGGCCGTGAGCGCATACCCGTACAGGTGCAGCGCACCAAGGACCACACACTGGTGGTGCCCAGCGACGCGCAGCGCCTGATCGCCACGGGCAAGCTGGACCAGCGGCTCTTCGACGTCGACGAACTCACCGACCCGCTGCTGCGCAAGAGCCACCGCGACGGGCTCAAGCTGATCGTGCAGTACGAAGGGGGCGCCAATGCCGCACGGGCCGAGGTGAGTTCGGCCGGCGACACCCAGGTCCGGCGCACGTTCCCGACCATCAACGCCGACGCCCTCCGTACGTCGCAGGACGACGTGGCCAGGGTGTGGGAGGCGCTGACCGACCACGGCAAGGACGGCGCGCGCGCCACCGCCGCCGGCATCGGCAAGGTGTGGCTGGACGGGATACGCAGGGCGAGCCTGGACCGCAGTGTCGAGCAGATCGGCGCCGACAAGGCGTGGGCGGCCGGGTACGACGGCAAGGGCGTCAAGATCGCAGTCCTCGACACCGGGATCGACAAGGCCCACGACGACCTGAAGACCCAGGTCGTCGGCGAGAAGAACTTCTCCACCTCCCCCGACACCGCGGACCGTGTCGGACACGGCACGCACGTCGCCTCGATCGCCGCCGGTACCGGCGCCACATCGGGCGGCAGGTACAAGGGTGTCGCCTCCGGTGCCAAGATCATCAGCGGGAAGGTGCTGAACGACGAAGGCAGCGGGGACGACTCCAGCATCATCGCGGGCATGGAGTGGGCCGCCGCCGAAGGTGCGGACGTCGTCAACCTCAGTCTCGGAGGCCCGGACTCCCCCGGCGTCGACCCGATGGAAGCGGCGGTCAACAGGCTGTCCGCCGAGAAGGGCATCCTGTTCGCCATCGCCGCGGGCAACGATGGCGAAGGCGGCGTCTCGACGGTGGGATCGCCCGGCAGCGCGGACGCCGCGCTGACCGTCGGCGCCGTCGACAAGGACGACAAGCTGGCGCCCTTCTCGAGCATCGGTCCGCGCACCGGCGACGGAGCCGTCAAACCGGACGTGACCGCGCCCGGCGTCGCCATCACCGCGGCCGCGGCCCCCGGCAGCACGCTCGACACCCGCCCCGGCACACCGCACCCGGCCCCCGGCTACCTGCAGATCGACGGCACCTCCATGGCCACGCCCCACGTGGCGGGCGCGGCGGCGATCCTGAAACAGCAGCATCCGGACTGGAAGTCCGCCGAGCTCAAGGGCGCGCTGACCGCCTCCGCCAAGGGCGGCGACTACACCCCCTTCCAGCAGGGCTCGGGCCGCATCCAGGTCGACAAGGCGCTGGCCCAGAGTGTGATCGCCGATCCGGTCTCGCTGAGCTTCGGCGTCGCACAGTGGCCGCATCCCGACGACCAGGCCCTCACCAGGAAGGTCGGTTACCGCAACCTCGGTACGAGCGACGTCACCCTTGACCTCTCGGTGTCCGCGCTGGACCCGGCGGGCAAGCCGGCCCCGGCCGGGTTCTTCGCGCTCGGCACCACCAAGGTGACCGTGCCCGCCGGCGGCACGGCCGAAGTCGACCTGACCGCCGACACCCGGATCGGCGACGCCGACGGGACCTACTCCGGCTACGTCACCGCCACCGGCGCGGGCCAGTCCGTCCGTACGGCCGCGGTGGCCGTCCGCGAGGCGGAGTCCTACGACCTGACGCTGAGGACCATCGACCGCGACGGCGCCGACGCCCGGAACTTCTCCAACTCCCTGCTCGGCGTCGGCGGCTCCGGCAAGGGCTTCCAGGCCCGTATCGACAATGAGCCGGGCACGCACAAGATCCGTGTGCCCAAGGGCTCGTATACGTTCAACGCGGCGGTCTACCAGGACCCGTCGGACCTCACCAAGGGCACCGACTGGATCGCCCAGCCGAAGCTGGACGTCTCCGGCGACACCACGGTCACCGCCGACGCGCGCACCACCAAGCCGGTGGACATCACCGTGCCCGGCCTCGACAAGGTGGACTACGGGGGGACGTACTACGAGCTCGCGACCGACATCGGCCGCGTCGGCAACGGCTGGGTCCTCAGGGGTTTCACCAACTTCCGTACCGCGCACATGGGTCCGGGCGTCAGCGACGGCTCGCTCCTCCAGACCTGGGACGCGCACCTGCTCAAGGACGCGACCGCTCAGTACTCGGTGGCCTTCGGCGGCAAGACGCAGAAGGTCGCGACCGGCTACACCAAGCACGTGAAGGCGAACGAACTGGCGACGCTCAAGGTTGCCGTCGGTGCCTCCGCTCCCGGCAAGACCACTCTCACCTCTCCGTTCGCCCATCTGCCGGGTGCGCCGGAGGGCAACGGGTTCACGGCGCCGCAGACCACGCCCGCCACGCGCACCTTCTACGTCTCCACCGCCGACGGCGTCGAGTGGCTGACGAGGTCGGAGCAGTTCGGCGAGCCCGACAAGTGGGGTTACCCGGCCTTCGACGGCGTCTACGAGATGACCGAACCGAAGCGCTACGAAGCCCGCAGGACGTACCGGGAGACGTTCAACACCGGCGTCTTCGGCCCGCTCCTGGGCGAGAAGACGGGCGTCTTCCGCACCGCACCCGACCCGGCCACGGGCGAGCAGCAGCTCATCGGCGCCCTGCCGCTGTTCGCCGACGGAAACGGCCACGCGGGCCTGACGACGTACAGCTCGGCCACGTCGACGCTGTACCGCAACGGCGTCAAGGTCGGCGAGAACGACGACCCGCTGAGCGGCACGCAGCCCTTCAAGGTCGACGCCTCCGACGCCGAGTACCGGCTGGCGACCTCCGTGGAACGCCCGGCGAAGCTCGCCGCAGCCTCCACCCGCATCGACACCAGCTTCACGTTCCGTTCGAAGCAGGTCGCGGCCACCACGGCGCTGCCGGTGTCCACGGTCCGCTTCGCGGCCCCCGTCGACCTCGCCTCGCGCGCCCCGGCGGGCAAGTCGGTCCACATCCCGGTGACCGTGCAGGGCTCGGCGGCCGGGAAGAACCTCAAGTCGCTCGCCGTGTCCGTGAGCTATGACGACGGGAAGACCTGGCAGCCCGTGAAGGTCGCGAACGGCAGGATCTCCGTGAAGAACCCGGCGAGGGACAAGGCCATCTCGTTCTTCGCCGATGTCACGGACAAGCAGGGCAACAAGTCGTCGCTGACGATCCACAACGCGTATTACGGCAGCTGACGTCGCCCCGGCGACGAACCTCGTGTGACGACGACGTGCTGGAAGCGTTCAAGAGCGCTTCCAGCACGTTCCGCCGCGGACGTGTACCTGATCGTCGGGGGAGCCCTCTCGCGGCAGGTCCTCCGGACGGATCGCCCCGCCGTGCCGGTGCGGGCCCGCCACCCTATGCTCGGGGTATGCCACGCCGCCCGATGCACATGTCCGAAGCGGCCAAGGCCGCGCTGCGCACCGCCTTGCAGAAGCTGCGGACCGATCTGCACGCCCCCGCGGCCTTCCCCGCACCCGTGCTCGAAGCGGCCGACGCCGCCGCCCACGCGCCCCGGCTGCCCGACAAGGACGCCACCTGCCTGCCGCTCTTCACGATCGACCTGCCGACGTCGAAGGACCTCGACCAGGCCATGTACCTGGAGCGGCGCCCCGGCGGCGGTTTCCGCGTGTACTACGCCATCGCCGACGTCGCCGCCTTCGTCGCGCCCGGCGGCGCGCTGGATGCCGAGGCCCGCAAGCGGATCGTGACGCTGTACTTCCCCGACGGCAAGGTGCCCCTGCACCCGCCCGTGCTCTCCGAGGGCGCGGCCAGCCTGCTGCCGGACCAGACCGTCCCCGCCCTGCTGTGGCAGCACGACCTCGACGCCGACGGCGGGGTGACCACGTCGCACGTGAGCCGCGCCCTGGTCCGCAGTCGGGCCAAACTCGACTATGCGGGCGTCCAGCACGCCATCGACTCCGGCACCGCGGAGGAGCCCGTGGCCCTGCTGCGCGACATCGGCACCCTGTGCGAGGCCGTTGAAGCCGCGCGGGGTGGCATCTCGCTCACCCTCCCGCAGCAGGAGGTCACGTTCGAGGACGGATCGTTCCGGCTGGGCTACCGGGCGTCGTTGCCCGTGGACGGCTGGAACGAGCAGATCTCCCTCATGACCGGGATGGCCGCGGCCCGGATGATGCTGGACAGCGGTCCGGGCATCCTGCGGACCCAGGACACGGCCCCGACCCACGAGGTCACCCGACTGCACCGCGTCGCCCAGGGCCTGGGCATCGAGTGGTCGAAGCACCTCTCGTACGCCGAGCTGATCCGCTCGCTCGATCCGAACAACCAGAAGCACGCGGCCTTCCTCCACGAGGCGGCGGGCGCCCTGCTGCTGAAATCGGTCTACAAGTCCTTCCCCGACCACGACCACATCCCCGAGCAGACGAGCCACGCGGCGATCGCGGCCCCGTACACGCACTGCACCGCCCCGCTGCGGCGTCTGGTCGACCGGTACGCCGGTGAGCTGTGCGTGGCTGCCGGCGATGGCCAGGCCCCGCCGAACTGGGTGCTCGAGGCCCTGGACGACCTGCCGAGCAGGATGACGAAGGCGAAGGGGAGCGCGGCGGACCGGCAGTCCGTGGACCTGGTGGAGGCGGCAGTGCTCATGGACCGGGTGGGCGGCATCTTCGACGCCACGGTGATCGACACCGACGAGGAAGAGGAACCGTCGAACCGGCGGGAGGGACAGGTCCAGATGGCGGAACCCGCCGTGGTGGGCAGAGTCACCTCGGCGGACGTCGACCTCGCGCTGGGCTCAAGTGTCCGGGTCAGGCTCGAGCGGGCCGACCCCGCGTTCCCTGACCGGGACAAGAAGATCCTCTTCAGCTTGCTCCAGGACTGATGCGATCGGGCTCGCCCGCTTCGCCGACCCTGGGCGGCCATGTCCGCACGGACGCCGCCCGCTTCCTGGCCGAACGCGGTGACGAGCGGGCCGCCGACCTGCTGGCCGGCCTGGCAGCGGACACCGCCCTGGGCGCCGACTCCCGCACGTGGGCGGCGCGCATCCTGGCCGAAACCGGGGGCCTTGATGATGCGGGCGCCCGATGAAGGCGTACACCGGCCCCCGGAACGCGGACGGAGCCATGGCGCAGAACACGGTCGCCGCCGGGCCCCTCATGGTGCGCTGACCAGCAGAAACGGAGAGCCGCTGCGGCTGGGGTATCGATTAGGATTCCGGCGTTGTCGATTCGTTTGCGGACCAAGGATGGTGGCCGATGCTGGTGCGGGTTGACTGGCGCGCGATCACGACGGAGGCCGTGCCCGGTGATCTGCTGAGATTCCGGCCCGGGACGGCAGCCCGGATCTGGCCGGACGGGGAGGGTGCGCGCTTCGCGACGGAGGTCGGAGTCCCGCACTCGGGCGGGCTCTTCCGCATTCTGGAGGACCTGGCGGACCGGGATCCGGCGAACCCGGACAGGGCCTTCGCCACGGGCCTGGACCCCGAGCCGCTCGACACTCCGCACGGGACGATGCAGCCGCTGGGGAGGCTCTTCCAGGCAGACGTCTTCGTCCGTCTCGACGACGGGACGATCTGGGTCTGCGACCCGGACTCCGAGATCGAGTACGAGCTGATCCACCGGGATCTCTCCTCGCTCAGCTACCTCGTCTACAAGTTCGCCGTGGAGAGGCCGGGCCCGGACGAGCGCCCGGATCCCAACGACTGGGCCGACGTGGAGGAGATCGTCCGCGAGGGCATGTCCCGGTGGGATCCCCTTCCGTTCGAGAGCGGGGCGCGGTTCTGGGAGTCGTTCCTCGACTCCTACCCCATGCTGTGACGGGTTGGCGGACGCCATGGTCAGACCGGCCGTGGTGCCCCGCCACGCCGATCTGACCCGGCACGCCGCTCGGCCCGGCCGGAGGAAACGGTGTGTCAGGAGACGCTCTTGGTCGCGCTGGAGACGACGCACTCCTTGCATTCGCTTCCGTCGCCCTTGCCCATGTACGGCGTTGTGGCCTCGGCCTGCTGGGATCCGCCGGCCTTGACCGTCAGGTTGGTGACCCTGGCCGTGGCGGCGAGGGCGCTCGACCCGGGCGCGCCTTCGAACTTCATCGTGATGTTGTAGGTGTAGCTCAACGAGCCGCTGTTGGTGACGGTGAGCCGGGCGACGAGGTTCTTGCCCGAGTCGTCCAGACGGCACTTGTCGATCTTGATGAAGGCCGCCGGCCCCTACGGCCCCGACCTGTGGTGCCGCCGGAACTCCCCGGCCTCGGAGGAGATTTCGCCGATGCCAGCCGCCACGGCCGGGGCCGGCTCCAGGCGCGTCTCGTGCCGTATGCATCCGGCGTCGGCGCGCATGGTCGGTTTGCCCGAGTACCGGTCGGGCCACAGCGACAGTTGATGTCACGGCCGTTGGCCGTTCGGATTCCCAGCAAGTCGGCTCCCGGCGCACCGGTCCCGACCTGGCCTCCGTCGCCGCGTGCACGCGGTCGGTGCGCGGGCCGTACGTGCGCGTGCGTGCCGTTCTCGGGGCGGGTGCGCGAACGGTGGAGCGGGCCCAGACGGCCCGGGGGCCGACTGCGGGCGGGGCCGGCAGTCGGCATGGCGGGGGGTCAGCGGGCGCTGCCGATGTTGCGGTCGGCGTCGGAGCCGCTCAGCATCAGGGTGGTTTCCTCGATGCGGTGGAAGCGGCCGTCGGGGGCGAGATCGGCGAAGACGTAGACCTCCATGGTGACGGTGGTGCCGTCGTTCTTGGTGATGTGGCAGGTGTGCCGGTCGGCGTACTTGTTGCCGTCGTACAGCTCGTCATGGACCTCGACCGTGCCGCCGGCGACGATGCCGCGCAGGTGGCTGATGTGGTCGAGGAACTCGGCGCGGTCGGCCCAGTCGCCGTCCGTGCGCTGGCGGTACCCGGGCGTGAAGTGGCGCTCGGCGGCCTCCTCCAGGGTGATGTCGCGGTTGAAGAGCAGGTCGCCCAGGGCGGCTTCGATACCGGTGCGGTTCATGACGGCTTCCTTCAGGTGTGGGTTGGGGTAGGTGGGTCCGGACGGGGCGCGCCGGAGGCGGGCCGGGGCCTCAGGCTACGGTTGCGAGGGTGGTGTCGAGCCAGTCGTAGATGCGGGCGAGGGCCAGGCGCATGGCGCCGGGGTGGCAGTGGGCGCCGGCGCCCTCCTCGGCGGTGAACAGCATCAGGGTCTTGGGGCAGGTCAGGTGCTCGTAGAGCTGTTCGGGCTGGCCCTTGAAGAACTCGTCCTCGTCGGCGTCGCACACGAGGGTGGGGCACTGGATCAGCTCGGCGATGCCGCCGGCGAGGGTGTAGTCGAGGTAGGAGGCGCTGAAGGCCCGGGGGGTCTCGACGCCCATCACGTACATGCCGTGGTTGATCGCCCATCGCGCGGTGGCGTCCTGGGCGGTGATCTGCTCGAAGCGTGCGTCGAGTTCGGGGGCGGAGTCCGCGCGCAGGAGCCTTTCGGCCTCGTCGCGGTCGCCGGGGATGTGGCGGGTGGATACCTGGCCGAGGTCGTAGACGCCGTCGACGGCGATCAGGGCGGCGAGGCGGTGCTCGAAGGCTGCTGCTCTGGGGGCGAGTACGCCGCCCATGCTGCTGCCGAGGAGCGCGATGCGGCTGTTGTCGACCTCGGGGAGCGTTTCGGCGAAGTCGACGACCGGGGTGATGACGTTCTCCCAGTCCGGGCGGAAGACCAGGCCTTGGTGGTGGCGGGGGCCGGGCTGCCCCGGGCCGTCGAAGGTCAGGACGGTGTACCCGCGCTCCACGGCGGCCAGCGCGCCGCTGAAGTGGAGTTCCTCGGCGGTGCCGTCGAATCCGCTGTGCATGATCAGGGTCGGGCGGGGCGCGGCGGTGTCGTCGGCCCGGTAGAGGTAGCCGGGCAGGGTGGTGCCCTCGTAGGGGATGCGGACCGGTTCGATGCGGGGGGTGTAGAGCGCGGCGGCGGCCTGGAAGCAGGCCACGCTGCGGTCGTAGGTGTATGCGTGGCGGGGGTCGCACGGGTTGCCGTGCTGGAAGAACTCCGCCGACCGGTAGTAGTTCGAGGCGCGCAGGAATCCGTCCCGGGCGCTGACGGTGTAGCCCGCGTCCAGGGCCCGCCGGGCCTCGGCGGCCACCCGGTCGGCGGTCGCCGTCCACTCCTCGTGCCAGCTGTCGTAGTCGCCTTCCTTGATACGGGCGCTGGTGGAGACGGCCTCGCCGAAGTCGGCGCCCCCGTAGGCGATGTGGCTCATCGAGCGCAGGGTCTCGTACCAGAACTGGGGGTTGTCCGGGAACAGCAGCGGCCTCATCACACCCTCCTCAAGCACAGATCTGTGCGTACGCCACGACTGTAGACCGCGCGGGCACCAATAAGCAAATAGTTGTGCTTACGATGTGCGGGTGACTTCGAAACAACCGGCCCCGCGTCTCCGCAAGAGCCCCGAGCAGGTCCGCTCGGCCGTCCACCAGGCCGTCATCGACCTGCTGTCCGACCCCGAGGGCGCGGACCTCACCATCCCCGCGGTCGCGCAGCGCGCCGGGGTGAACCACACCAGCGTCTACCGGCGCTGGGGCAGCCGGGAGGCACTCCTGGCCGACGTGGTCGTCACCCGCCTTGAGCGGGACTGGCCGCTGGCCGACACCGGAACCCTGCGCGGCGACCTGACGGCGTGGGTCGAAGCGGGCGTCGCGAGCATCCGCACCGCCGAAGGGCGGCTGCTGATCCGCGCCGTCGCCCTGTCCATGCCGGGCAGCGCCGCGGCTCAGGGCGAGCGCGCGCAGCAGTTCGAGCGCCGCCTCGGCGCCATCGAGCGCATCCGCGAACGCGCCATGGCCCGCGGCGAGGTTCCCCCGCCGCTCGACCAGATCCTCGACCAGCTCGTCGCGCCGCTCTACCTGCGGGCGATCTTCGGCATCGACCCGCCGGCCTCCGGGTACCCGGAGCTCCTCGTGGACCGCCTCCTCGGCAGCACGGCCACGCCGCAGCCGACCTGAGGACGCAGGACATCCCGAGAGCTCGTGGGGCGTGCCGGCTTTCGGGTTGATCCCGGCGGCCCGGTAGTCCTGCGGCGCTCAGCCGTCGGCGCCGGAGGAGATGCGGGCTGCGGCGGGCACGGTGCATGGACGCCGGCGACCGCGCCCGGTTCGAGGGGCCCCGACCTGGCCTCCAGGAACTCTGACCCTCCCACTACCCCCGAGGGACGGCCAGGTCCGTGAGCAGCGCGCCGCCCGGCCCGAGGTCCGACCAGGCGCCTTGCCGGCTCAGTACGGCCACGGCCGAGGTGGGGAACTTGGTGCGGACGCGCTCCAAGGCGTCCCCCACGGCCGCCCCGGCAACCAGCAGCACCAGATCCTCCAGGCCCGGGTTGTGCCCGACCAGCAGCAAGGTGCCCACCTCGGGCGAGACTTCGCGGACGACGTCGAGCAGGTCCCGCGCGTCCGCCGCGTACAGGCGCGGATCGTGCCGGACGGGCGGCGTACGGTCCAGCTCCGCCGCGGCCAGGTCCCAGGTCTCCCGCGTGCGGCGCGCCGGGGAGCACAGCACGAGATCCGGCACGCCGAAGGAGCGGGCGAGCAGTCGGCCGGCCGCGGGCGCGTCGCGCAGCCCGCGGGGCCCGAGCGGACGGTCGTGGTCGGGAACCCCGTCCGGCCAGGCGCTCTTGGCGTGTCGCAGGACCACGAGTCGGCGCGCCGCGCCTTCCGCGGCCGCGTTCCGTACGTCCTGAACCCCGGGGGCTTGATCGCGATGGCTCATACCCCCGAGCGTAGAGCCCCGGGCTGTGGAAAGGTCCGTTCGCCGTCGTCGTACTCGCAACGCATTCCCGTACGCGCACCCCCGCGTGCGACGCGGGAGCGCCTGAATTGCCGGAGCCGGGCCGCCATCCGTACCCGACTTGATCGGGCACAGGATGTCGGGTCCGGCAGGGGCGTGATGCCTAGTGTGGTGATCACGAAAGAGGAAGGAGACCGGGAGTGCTGGAGCGTCTCAACCAGACCCTGGAGTACATCGAGCGCCGCCTCGACCGGCAGATCGATGCGGCCGAGCTGACGCGCATCTCGGCCACATCGGAGTACCACCTGCGCCGGATGTTCTCCGCGCTCGCGGGCATGCCGCTGTCGGAGTACATACGCCGGCGTCGGCTCACGGTCGCGGGTGCCGAGGTGCTCGCAGGGCGTGAGTCTCTCTTGGACATTGCGGTGCGCTACGGCTACGGCTCGGGCGAGGCGTTCGCCCGGGCGTTCCGGGCCATGCACGGGGTCGGCCCCGGCGAGGCCCGGCGTATCGGCGCGGCACTCGTGTCCCAGCCCCGGCTGGCCTTCCGCCTCACCGTCGAAGGGAGCAGCAGCATGCGTTATCGCGTAGTGGACAGGCCGGACTTCAGCGTCGTCGGCCTCAAGGCCCGGGTGCCGTTGGTACACGCGGGGCCGAACCAGGCGATCATCGACTTCGTCCGCGGGATCGACCCACAGATCCTGGGGCGCCTGGAAAAGCTGTCGGACCAGGAGCCGCAGGGCATCGTCGCGGTCTGCGACGACCTGGACCCGAGCCGCGCCGAAGGCACCGAGCTCGACTACTACCAAGGGGTGATCACGTCGGCGGCTGCCCCCGACGGCACCACGGCACTCCCCGTCCCGGCCGGCGTCTGGGCGGTCTTCACCACCTCCGGGCCTGCGCCACAGGCCATCCAGGAGCTGTGGCGGGACGTGTTCACGCAGTGGTTTCCGTCCAACCCGTACCGCAGCCGCCCCGGCCCCGAGATCCTGCACACCCGCGCGTCCTCGGACAGGACCGAAGTCGAAGCTGAGCTGTGGCTTCCGGTGGAGCGGGAACAGAACTGAACACCGCGCCTGACCGGTGAGCGCTTCAGTCGGCCGAAGAGGCCGACTGAAGCGCTCCTTGGCGTGTCGGCGGGTTGGTTCCTCATGCCGTCCGGGTGGCTTTGCCCGTTGGGCCGCAAGACCGACGCCAAGGACGCCTGCGTCATCGCCGACCAGGCACAGATGCGCCGGAACCTGCAGCCCTGCCTCGACGTCGTATGGGCCCTCGTACGCGATCAGCGAACCCTCGATGCCCAGCCACCTCAGCGTGGTCTCGCCCTGGGGTGAGCCCTGTCGCGCTGGGAAGGTACCTGCTGTCTGCTGCCGAGACACCGCTCAGCTCCTGATGAGCGGCTCGTAGGGGTGACCCTCTGGCGTGAAGATGAGAACGAAGTGCTCTCCCACCCGAACAGCTACCTCGCGCAAGCGGGCCAGGACCTCCGCCTGGTTCGGAAGGGTGAGGCCAAGGGCCGCGGCGGCACGGTCCCTTCGGGCCACGAGGTCCGGCTCGCAGTCATCCCGCCGACGATCCTGCTGGCACCGTTCCCTGTCCTCGCCGGACAAGCGACTGCCGGCTGGTGGATTGCGGCCATCACGGGCGGAGCATGGTCGTGTTCCCTCGCGCTGGCCACGTCGAGCCGCTACCGGATCCGGGGGATCGCAGCTTCGGCCACGCTTCTGCTCGCCTCCCTCGTCGTTCTCTACCACTGAGATGGATCGTGAGGGCACCGGGACCCCACTCGGGCACACCTCAGCGCACCGAGCTCGGCAAGCGCTGCCGGCGCGACCTCGATCTGCTGGCCAGTGCAGCCCGTTGGTGACGATCCGAACCTGTACCCGACGGCCCACGGATCTTTCAGCCCACACCTACGACCCAGAGCACATGTCCTCGAGGAGGTGCCGTCCAACGGCATCGACGCTGTCGCGGATCGGCACAAGGTAGGAACCATAGGGTCCCACCGGGCCGGCTGCGAAGATGACTGACCGCTCACGTGCCAGCTGATCAAACGCTCCGCGTCGGACTGGACCTGCGGTGCCTCCGGGGTCCGCTTCCAGGTGCCGTCGCGCTGCCACCTGCGGGGCAGTTCATAGATCCGGTCCCACGGGCCGTACCGCTCGGGGACATCCCGCCATGGCGTGCCGGCCCTGGACCGCCACCGTATTCCGCCGACCAGTTGTCGACGCGTCCACGTCCGCGGCCTCGCCGGTCGGCTAAGGGACGGCGTACGGACGGAGGACCATGAGCGAGTCTTCCAATGTCGCCACCATGGCAAAGGGGAACCGGTCGAGCTCAAGACAGAGTGCGACGTCGTCAGGGTGGACTCCTTGACGCACGCCCTCCGCCAGCTCGGTGGCGGCGCGCGACCCGCCGGCGCGGCGGAGGTACTCAGCTGCATCCGCCCCGGCCTCGGTGGCTCTCCGGGCGATGTATTGAGCGCACGCCAGATCTTCATCGGCGTGCCCGTCTTCGCCCGTGACGACGAACGTGACACTGGCACACTTGCGTGTCCGGAGCAGCCGAGCCGTTGCCTCCGCCACCACGAAGCCGGCGCACAGCACCAGCGACGCCTCCTTGACCGCAAGGGCGCCGACCGTCCCTGCCGTGGTTTTCTGCACGACGGTCCGTCCGCCAAGGTCAATGGACCGCAGCAGGCCCGGCGAGTTGACGGCGTCGAACCCGGGCGCGGGCGGACCGTCTTTGAGTGCCACCCAATCCGGGTGGCGATCCTTGAGCGTCAGGGCTTCGTCCAGCGACCCAGCAAGAACGATCTTCTCCGCCCCCTGGGCAAAGGCCCAGGCGGCCACCGTGAAAGCACGCATGACGTCGACCACGACCGCCACGGACGGGACTTCTATCAGCTCAGGGATGCCAAGGAAACGAGCGTCCATCCGGTCATGATCGCGCACGCCCGACCCGAAGCACCCGGACGGTGATGCGCATCACGTCGACGGTCTCGGAATGCAACATCTCCGGCTGCTTGCATGGCGAAAGCAGTGCGCATCGACTCACCTGCTCGATCGCCACATGGGGTCACCCAGACCTCGTCGGCGTTCACGTCGTCCTGGCC
This sequence comes from Streptomyces sp. NBC_01296, assembly GCF_035984415.1. Classification (NCBI taxonomy): domain Bacteria; kingdom Bacillati; phylum Actinomycetota; class Actinomycetes; order Kitasatosporales; family Streptomycetaceae; genus Streptomyces; species Streptomyces sp. NBC_01296. Next base: position 548,977 of record NZ_CP130720.1, read on the forward strand.
GTCGTCTTCCCGGCTGCACTCGTCACAGATCTCGAAAGCTCCACGGGCTTCCAAGGTCAAGAGCCTGCAGCAGGGACAGGCGTACGGACCGCTGCCAGGCGGGCATACCTCGCGGAGCTCTCTGGGAGCCATCACACGTTGAGTGTTGCATTACCCGGTACGAGGCTCTCGTCCTGTCGCGTCAGAGGCTGCCGAGGAACGCGAGGGTACTGCCGGCGGGGCAGCAACGTCCGGGGCGCCGCGGTCATGAGCCTGGTCAGGGACCTTCATCCCGCCACGGTCGTCACACCGGATCGCTGCGTACGGCTCGACCTTCGACATCTGCGGCATCTGCGGCATGACCAGGCCCTTCGCCAGGAGCACTCGGATGCTGCCCTGGCAAGAACCCCGGTGACTTCAAACTCGGGCGCTGGCTCAGCTTCCCCCGGTGCTGCGCCTGGTCGTGTGTACCAGGTCGTGGGCTGTGGGTGCTTGCGCTAAAGGGCGATCAGCCCGGCTGGCGTCTCTCTGAAGCCACAGGCATTGAAATAGAACGGACGCAGGTGGTCCTCGAAGTCGACGTGAAGCCAAGCGCACTTCGCGGCACGGGCTTCGTCGGCTGCGAACGCAACGAGCCTGGCGCCAACTCCCTTGCCCTGGCAACGCTGGGCGACCACCGTGTCCAGGATGAAGGCATGGGCCCGGCCGTCCCAGACCACGTTGACGAAGCCGATCAGGGAGCCGCCTTCCCAAGCACAGACCCAGCCGAGGCTGTGGCGTTCAAGTCGCGCTCGCCAGTCGGTCTGAGTAGCCGGGTGACCGAAACCGTCGGCATGCAGCTCGTTGAGGGAAGCGTTGTCGAAGTCGCCCCGCCACTCGTACTTGATCGTCACGCCTCGATCGTAAGTTCCGGCCGAGCCTTTCATCGACCCGATTAGGGAGCCAGAAGAACCCGCTTGCGAAGGAGTTGGAATCCCGCGCGGCCGAACATCTGGCGCTTGAGCATCTTGATCCGGTGGACGTGGCCTTCGACGACTCCGGAGTTCCAGGGCAGGGTGAGGCCGGCGATGACGGCGTCGCAGTCTCGGCCGATGCCGGAGGCGAGGGTGTGGAGGCTGGGCAGGTCGTCCTGCCCGGACGGCGTCGAGCCAGTCCGGCAGGCGCTCGCCGTGTCGGCTGGTGAGCATGTCCGGCCATAACAAGGGCGTGGACCGCCGCGTGCCGGGACCGGGTCCGGTCGGCGAACCGGTGTCCTCGTGGCCAAGGTGAGCTCGACGAATCTGCGGCCGGAACGACCTCGAGTATGGATTGCGGTGCTGCAGGCGTCAGGACTCGCAGACAGTGGCGGTGGTGGGGCGACGCTCCGCTCGGCGGCCTCGCTCAGGCTGTGCCCCAGATGCCACCGGTCCGCGACCTGGACTGCCTGCGGCGCTCCTGCTGCGGCGCCCTCGGCGAAGAACGGCGCGCGGTCCCGGCAGACCACCTCGACGCGGGGCCGCTGTGCGAGCCACGCGGCCAGGCTCGATGCTTCCCGGTCCGGGAGGAGGTCGATCGGACGGCGGGTTCCCACGCCCACCAGGACAGTGCCGTAGCAGCGGCCCTTGCGGTGGCGTACTCATCGACGCCGCCCACCCGCGGCGCGGCCACTTCCGGCTCCGGCAGTGCGTCGGCCAGGCGCAGGACCGTACTCCGGCTCACCAACACGCCGAGGAGGGCAGCCAGACGGGCGCCGGTCCGGCCGGCCAAAGCGAGGCCGACTGCGGCCAGGCTCGCACGCAGCCGCTCGATGCGTTGGCCATACCTGCGGGTCAGGCCAGATATCTACTCAAAGGGAGTTCGTCACCATCCGCAGCCCATGCCGTTCAATCAGCCCAGCCCTCGGTGTTGGAGCAGGACTCGTAGGAGTAGCGCGTGTCGCGGTCCCGCTCCTCCCCGGTGATGCGTTTGTATGCCCGGTCCGGTGTGTAGAGCAGGCTCTCGGCCCAGATGAGGTCCGTGGCGTAAGGAGTGAAGGCCGCAGGATCTTTGAGGACGCTGTCGAATTCGGTGCGGCCGGCGGCGACGACCGCGGCACGGGTGTAGAGAAAGGCGTCTCCGCCCAAGTTGTGTCCGTACTCCTTGCGGTCCAGCCGGTAGAGCGCCCATGACAGTTGTTCGGCAAAGCCGATGACCAGCGACAACGGGGACTGGGTGAGGCGCTCGGTCACTGTGGCTGCAAGGAGTTCGGCGTCCGGGTCAGGTTCCGTGGGCATGCAGTCCTCGATGAGCTGCCAGAAGGCGTCTTCGTTCATGCCGGCGAGCATGCCGAAGGGGTCTGACAGCCCTGACTGCTGGGTCACCTGTTTGCTGCTGCGAGAAGGACGTCAAGCCGCGGGCGGCGCGTCCGGGGCCCGGGTGAAGACCCCCGCCGCCGCCGCGGCCCGGGCGGCGCCGGCCGCCCGGCGCGGCAGGGCGGGATCGGGGGCAGCCCGCAGCAGGAGCAGCTCCTGGTAGAGCGGAGCCGTGGCCGCCACCAGCAGGGCCCGCGCGTCCGGGCCGGGCGGGACCTCGCCGCGGTCCACCGCCCGGGCGACGACCGGTGCGCAGCGGGCGTAGCGGCCCTCCCAGAAGCGGGTCAGCGCTCCCGCGGCTTCGGCGGAGCGGAAGGACGCGGCGATCAGCGCCGTGGTGAGGCTGCCGCCCGGGCCGGGGTGTCCCGGGTGGAGGGCGTCGTAGACCTCCTGGTTGAGAGCGGTGAGGTCGTCCTCGAGGGACCCGGTGTCGGCGGGCTCCCAGGTGTCGTCGGCCGCCGCGTCGAGGACGTCGGCCAGGAGTCCGCCGACGTCGCGCCAGCGCCGGTACACGGTGGTGCGGTGCACTCCCGCCCGTTCGGCGACAGCGTCCACGGTGAGCGCGTCGTACCCGGCGGCGACCAGGACCTCCCCGACGGCCGCCAGCACCTTGGCGCGTACCCGGGCACTGCGTCCTCCGGTCCGGCGCCGGGTCCCGGCAGTTACGGCAGTTCCTGCCGACGCGCCCGGTGCCGCCGGAGCAGGCGAGGCGGCCCGTCCCCCATCGGCGGGGTGGTCCGAGAGATCGCTTGCGGCCGGCTTCGTCATCATGGCACCATCTTAAAGCAACAGTCGTCGCATTAAGGAGTCACGATGTTCATCCGCATCCCGTCCACCGCCCGAGCCGCCCTCCCCCTCGTCGCCCACGCCCAGGAGTACACGTATGACCGCAACCACCGCACAGCTCACCGCGCTTGACGTCACCAAGGCCTACGAGGGCCGCCCCGTCCTCGACTCCGTCAGCTGCTCCCTCCCGCCCGGCGGCCGGATCGGCATCGTCGGCGAGAACGGCTCCGGCAAGTCGACCCTGCTCCGCCTGTTCGCTGGTGTCGAGCGCCCGGACCGGGGCCGGATCACCGTCCGTGCAGACGGAGGCATCGGGTACCTCGCCCAGGAAGAGGAGCTGCCCGGGCAGCTGACCGTGCAGCAGGTCATCGACCGCTCCCTCGCCCCACTGCGGTCCATCGAGGCCGAGTTGCGCCGGATGGAGCAGCGCATGACCGACGGCGCCGCCGAAACCGACCCGGCACTGCTCACCGCCTACGCAGACCTGCTGACCGGCTACGAACTGCGCGGCGGCTACGAGGCCGATGCCCGCGTCGAGCGCGCCCTGCACGGCCTCGGACTGGTCCACGTTCCCCGCGACCGCTCGGTCGGCGGCCTCTCGGGCGGCGAACGGGTCAGGCTGCGGCTCGCCGCCCTGCTGGCTGCCGCGCCCGAGGTCCTGCTGCTGGACGAGCCGACCAACCACCTCGACGACGTCGCCCTGTCCTGGCTGGAGGAGCATCTGCGCAGCCGGGCGGGCACCACGGTCACCGTCTCCCACGACCGGGTCTTCCTCGACCGTGTCGCCACCGTCCTGCTGGAGGTGGACGGCGACACCCACCGCGTCGTCCGCTACGGCAACGGGTACGCCGGATACCTCGCCGAGCGCGCCGCCGACCGGCAGCGCCGCACCGAAGCCCATGCCGCCTGGCAGGCCGAGGTCGAGGCACTACGGGCGCGCGCGGCCGGCAGCGCCCGCCGGGTGGCGCCGGGCCGGGCCCGCAAGGACGGCAACAAGATGGCCTACGACCGGGCTGCCGGCAGGGTCCAGCAGTCCGTGGCCGGGCGGGTCCGCCAGGCCGGGGAACGGCTGGAGCGGCTGCTCGCCCACCCCCTGGCCGCGCCGCCCGAACCGCTCCGCTTCACCGCTGCCCCGCGTTCGGGCCGGACGCGGGGGCTGCTGGTGTCGGCCTCGGCCCTGGAGGTCCAGGGCCGGCTGGCCCCTGTCGACCTGGCCCTCTCCGCCGGTGACCGGCTGCTGGTCTCAGGCCCCAACGGGGCGGGGAAGAGCACCCTGTTGGGCCTGCTGGCCGGGGAGACCACGCATGCCGCGCCACCGGCCCGCGGACGCCTCGTACGACGCGGACGGACCGGCTGGCTGCGCCAGTTGCCCGACCGCGGCCCGGCGGGCCGGAGCGTCCTGGCGGCCTTCGGGCACGGTCGGGCCGGCGGCCCCGACGACCATGCCGAACAGCTGCTCTCCCTGGGGCTGTTCACCCGAGACCGACTGGACCTCCCGGTGGGCATCCTCTCCGCCGGGCAGCGGCAGCGCCTGGCGCTGGCCCGGCTGGTGAGCGAGCCGTACGACGTCCTGCTGCTGGACGAGCCCTCAAACCACCTCTCCCCCGCGCTGGTGGAGGAACTGGAGGCCGCGCTGGCCGGCTTCCCCGGCGCGGTGGTCGTCGTCAGCCACGACCGCATGCTGCGCTCGCGCTGGCAGGGGAGGCTGCTGGACCTCCAGCCGGCGACGCGCCACACGCCGGCACCCGCCGGCTGACACCCCCCGCGCCCGGACCCCGCGCTTCCTCTCCCCGTCCCGTTCTGCCGAAAGGACTCCATGCCCCGCGACGTGTCCCTCACCACCGGCCGCTCCTTCCCCGTGGCCGATACCGCGTCAGGCCCCTACGCCCTGGCCACAGGCCCGGACGGAGCGCTGTGGTGCACCCTCGTCCACGCCGGGCGCATCGCCCGCCTCGACCCCGACGGCCGGACGCCCGTGACCGAGTTCCCCCTGGACTCGCCGGACTGCGGGCCCGCCCAGATCACCGCCGGCCCCGATGGCGCGCTCTGGTTCACCCGCATGGGCGACGACAGGATCGGGCGGATCACCACCGACGGCACACCGTGCTCGTACCCCGTCCCCACGCCGGGCAGCGGCCCGTACGGCATCACCACCGGCCCGGACGGGGCGCTGTGGTTCACGGGCCTGAACTCGGACCGGATCGGCCGGATGGAAGGGGACGGCTCCGTCCGGGAGTTCGGGCTGCCCGGGCTCACCGGCGCCTTCCCCTCCATGATCACGTCGGGTGGTGACGGCGCCCTGTGGTTCACGCTCAACCAGGCTCACGCCCTCGGCCGGATCACGACGGCGGGCGAAGTGACCCTCCACACCCTGCCCACCGCGACGGCCGGACCGGTGGGGATCACCGCGGGGCCCGACGGCGCGCTGTGGTTCACGGAGATCGGCACGGGCCGGATCGGCCGGATCACGACGTCAGGGGAGATCACCGGTTTCCCGCTGCCTGATCCGCAGTGCCGTCCCCACGCGATCACCGCGGGCCCGGACGGCGCCCTGTGGTTCACGGAGTGGGCCTCTTCGCACATCGGCCGGCTGACCGTGGCCGGGGAGCTGACGCGGTACCCGCTGCCCGCACGGGACTGCGAGCCCCACGGGCTGGCCTTCGGCCCGGACGGAGCCCTCTACACAGCCCTGGAGCGTGGGGACATCCTGCGGCTGGTCCCGGAGGGCGGGCAGCCGGGCGACCAGTAGGGGTGTCCCATCCGATGGGCCGGCCATAAATTCGCTTGCCCTGACCACGGGTCAACGCGGCACTGTGGCCGGACACCACGAGTCGTGGTGCCGGTGATTCGAGGAGGCAGCGGCTGCAATGGAGATTCGTTCCACGACCGACAAGGACCTTGACGTCTTCGTCGATACAGTCCATGCCGCGTTCGGGCGCTTCCCGGAAACCCCGATCGAGGGCGGCGGGCTCTGGTGGTCGGCCCTCGAAATGGACCGCTGTCTGCTCGCCCTGACGGCGGACGGGCGACCTGTCGGCACCGCCGGCGCGCACTCCTTCGAGCTCACCCTGCCCGGTCAGACCCTCGTCCCGGCCGCCGGGGTGACCGCCGTCGGCGTCCTGCCCTCGCACCGGCGCCAGGGCGTGCTCAGCGCGATGATGCGGCATCAGCTCGCCGAGCTGCGGGCCCGCGGGGAGTTCCTCTCCGTGCTGCTGGCCTCCGAGGCCCGGATCTACGGCAGGTTCGGCTACGGACCGGCGACCTACACCCAGCGGCTGACGGTGCCGCGCCGGCAGGCTGCCCTCGCCCTCCCCCGGGCGCGCGGAACGGCCGATGCCCCGGCGACAGGCTCGGGCACCGGCTCGGGCACCGGCTCGGTCGAGGTGCTGCGGCGTGCCGAGTGCGGCGAGATCCTGGAAGAGGTCTACGACCGGTACCGCCGCGAACAGCCCGGCGCGCTGTCCCGGCCGCACCGCTGGTGGGCCTTGCGCGCGGGGCAGCCCCCGATCTCGCCGGCGCCGCGCTACGTCGCCGTCCACCGTGACGCCGACGGCGTCCCGGACGGGTACGCCAGCTACTCGATCGGCGAGCCCGACACCTTGACGGTCGACGAGACCATTGCCACCGACGACGCCGTCTCCACGGCCCTGACCCGGTTCGTACTCGGACACGACCTGGTCTCCCAGGTCGTGTTCAACCACTGCTCGCCCGACCACCCGCTGCGCTGGCAGCTCGCGGACTTCCGCGCCGGGCAGGTGGGCCGCGACACCGACTGGCTCTGGGTGCGGCTGCTGGACATCCCGCGCGCCCTGACCGCGCGCGCCTGGTTCATGGACGGCGAGCTCGTCCTCGACGTCGAGGACCCGTTCCTCGGCGAGCACGGCCGCTACCTGCTGACCGTCCGGGACGGCAAGGCCGACTGCGCCCCGACGGACCGGGAGCCGGACCTGTCCCTGGACGTGCGCGACCTGGGCTCGGTCTACCTCGGCGGCACCGCCCCGAGCACGCTCGTGCGCGCCGGGCACGTCCGGGCCCACCGCCCGGGCGCGGCCGCCCTCGCCGACTCCCTCTTCCGCGCCGAGCGCTCCCCGCACTGCCTGCACTGGTTCTGACCCCGCGCCCGCCCACCCTGCCGCGCGGGTCGGCGGGTGGCCGCAGCCCCGGCGGCCGAGCCTGCGCCACGCCGAGGGCCTGTTCGGGCAGGCTGGTTGCGTCGGGCGCGCGTCGGCCGGGGACGTTCGTCGGCGGCGACGGGTCGGGTGAGGAGGGTCACCACAGGTGCACGTCCCGGCGGGCCCGCTCCCGTTGCTAGATTGTCCGGCGGCCCGGTCCCGAGGCCCCGGACGAGATGCGCCGTACCCGGTTATGCACGACGACGCGCCAGGCGCCGTCCCACCCGGCAGGCGCCGAAGCGCCGTCCGGCCCCGGGCGGCGATCCCTCGTCGCACAGATGGGCTGACCACATGACCGTGCCGCTGACCCGCACCCTCTACCGGACGACCGCGCACGCCAGCGGGGGCCGTACCGGATCGGTGGTCACCGAGGACGGGCGCCTCGACGTCCGTCTGGCCCCGCCCCGCAAGAGGGTGCCCGGGACCACCAACCCCGAGCAGTTGTTCGCGGCCGGCTTCGCCGCCTGTTTCACGTCTGCGCTGGCCGAGGTCGCAGCCGAGTTCGGGGCGGATGCCTCGGCCGCGCGCGTCGCGTGCGAGGTCCAGCTCGGAACCACGGACACGCCCGCGGGCTACGGTCTCGCGGTCGGCCTCACGGTCTCCCTGCCGGGGTGGAAGGCGGCCGACCTGCTGCCCCTGCTCCACCGGGCGGACGAGGTCTGCCCCTACTCGCAGGCGGTCCGCGGGAACATCGGGCTCTCGCTGCTGGCCGTGGACGACACCGCCGCCGATGCCTGAGCCGGCAGCCGCCCTCGGAACCCCTCCGGCGGCGGGCGGGCCGGGCATCGCGGTGCCCGAGAGGGGTGCGTGGCTGCGTCGCGGCATCAGCCGGAACGGCGGCCCCCTGGTGGAAGACCGCGAGGTGGTGTGGCTGCAGGCGGGCCCGTACTTCGCCGACAGCCGGGGCTTCGCCGGCGTCACCTCCTTCGACGGCTCCCGCGTGCACTTCCACCACCTGGAGGGCGAGCCCGGCGAGGACACGGGCACCTTCCGGTGGGAGGGTGCCCACCTCATCGAGTGGGGCACCAACACGGACGGCAGTACGTTCCTGGAGGTCTGGACCCCGCTGCCCGCCGACGACGGCGACGCCGGCTCCTGGGCCGGTACCGGCTACCACGTGGTGCGCGTCGGCCGGCATCTCGTACATGTTGATTCCCGCGCGGGTACGTACTGGCGGACGTGACCGGTCAACGACCATGCGAACGGGCAGACAACGCAAGGACGCCCGGCCGGGAGGTCCCGGCCGGGCGTTTGCGTGCGTCTGCTCTACCTGCTGGCGGCTTAGTACCAGTGGTGGGTCTGCCAGAAGTCCCAGGCGCCGACGGGGCTGCCGTAGCGGGAGTTCATGTAGTCCAGGCCCCACTTGATCTGGGTCGCCGGGTTGGTCTTCCAGTCCGCACCCGCCGAAGCCATCTTCGAGGCCGGCAGCGCCTGCACCAGGCCATAGGCACCCGAGGAGGCGTTCGTGGCCGTGTGGTTCCAGCCGCTCTCACGCGAAACGATGTTGTTGAACGCCGCGAACTGCGCCGGGTCCTTGATCATCTGCTGGGCGATCGCCTTCGCGCTCGTCGGAGCCGCCTGAGCGGGAACCGTGGCAAGCATCGAACCGGCGACACCAAGGGCGACGACGGCACCCGCGAGGGTCTTCTTCGAAGCGGCGATGCGGCGGATGACAGCGTGGGACACGGACGAACCTTCCGACGGGAACAAGGACGATCGCCACATGCCGAAGACATGCGAGAGCCACTCACACACAGGAGAGGGGATCGACAGCGGCGGGTGAACCACCCGGGCCGCCCGGCGACACATCCAGTTCTACCCACACCCCCACCCCCTGACAACGACCCCACCTAGCCACCCTCGCAGCCCACCACCCCCACCCCCAGACCGGCGCACAAGGGACCGGAATCAACCCCTACAAGACCTACTACCCCGGTTCGTGTGTGACGTGCGCCCTATGGGACGGCTCACCCCCAGAACACCCGAACCTCACCGAACGTGACCGCCCGTACCCCTTTGTGAGTGGGCCAGAAGAGGGGGAAAAAAATCGGACGGCCATGTCGAGAACCCGTGGCCGGCTCCGTCCCTGGAGTGAAGGCGACCAAAATAGGTCGCACCAGCACTGAGGAGAAACGCCATGGCCAAGTACCTGCTGCTCAAGCACTACCGCGGCGCCCCGGCTCCGGTCAACGACGTGCCCATGGACCGGTGGACGCCCGAGGAGATCTCGGCCCACTGCCAGTACATGAACGACTTCGCGGCCCGGCTCGAGGGGACCGGCGAGTTCGTCGACGGTCAGGCGCTCGCCCCCGAGGGAACCTTCGTCCGGTACGACGGGGAGGGGCGCCCGCCCGTCACCGACGGCCCGTTCGCCGAGACCAAGGACCTGATCGCCGGCTGGATGGTGATCGACGTCGACAGCTACGAGCGCGCCGTCGAGCTGGCCGGGGAGCTGTCCGCCGCCCCCGGGGCGGGCGGGAAGCCGATCCACGAATGGCTCGAACTGCGCCCGTTCCTGGCCGCACCGCCCACCATCACGGAGTGACGTCCCAGATGGATGAGGCCCTGCTCCGGAGCCTCACGCCGAGCGTGCTCGCCGTCCTCGTCCGCCGCGGAGCCGACTTCGCGGCGGCCGAGGACGCCGTACAGGACGCGCTCGTCGAGGCGGTCCGCGTCTGGCCGGCCGACCCTCCGCGGGATGCGAAGGGCTGGCTGGTCACCGTGGCCTGGCGCAAGTTCCTCGACGCCACCCGCTCGGATGCCGCCCGCCGACGGCGTGAGGACCTCGTCGACGAGGAGCCGGCGGCCGGGCCCGCGGCCGCGGCGGACGACACGCTCCAGCTCTACTTCCTGTGCGCCCACCCCTCGTTGACGCCGTCCTCCGCGGTCGCGCTCACGCTGCGCGCCGTCGGCGGGCTGACCACCCGCCAGATCGCCCAGGCCTACCTGGTGCCCGAGGCGACCATGGCGCAACGCATCAGCCGCGCCAAGCGCACCGTCTCCGACGTGCGATTCGACCAGCCCGGCAACGTCGCCACCGTGCTGCGCGTCCTCTACCTGGTCTTCAACGAGGGCTACTCCGGCGACGTCGACCTCGCCGCCGAGGCCATCCGGCTCACCCGGCAGCTCGCGGCCGCGATCGACCACCCCGAGGTGGCGGGGCTGCTCGCCCTCATGCTGCTCCACCACGCCCGGCGCGCCACCCGAACCGCGCCGGACGGCAGCCTGGTACCCCTCGCCGAGCAGAACCGCGGCCGGTGGGACACGCAGGTGATCGCCGAGGGCGTCCGGATCCTGCAGGCGGCCCTCGCCCGCGACCGGCTGGGCGAGTTCCAGGCCCAGGCCGCCATCGCGGCACTCCACGCCGACGCACCCACCGCCGAGGAGACCGACTGGGTGCAGATCCTCGAGTGGTACGACGAGCTCGCGCGACTGACCGACAGCCCGGTCGTCCGCCTCAACCGCGCGGTCGCCGTCGGCGAGGCGGACGGACCGCGCGCCGGCCTGGCGGCGCTCGCGGCGCTGGACGACTCGCTGCCCCGCCACGCCGCGGTGGCGGCGTACCTCCACGAGCGCGACGGCGACCTCGCGACGGCGGCACGGCTGTACGCCGAAGCGGCCCGGAAGGCACCCAACCTCGCCGAGCGCGACCACCTCACGCGCCAAGCCGCGCGCCTCAACGCCCACCCGCGTCCGTGACGGGTCGAGTGGGCAGGTCGAGGGCCCTCGAACCACTGTGCACGCGCGGTGGCTTCGCCCCGGAGCACACCCGCGACGCGCTCACCGGCCTCGGCTACCCTGCCGCGAAGGTGCGATCGTACGAGAACGGCCCAGGGCCCGCGGCGCATCCTCCGCAGACGTCTACGGGGTCTGCGTCGGGGTGAACTGCGTGAGGATCAGCAGGGTGTCCACGAGGTCCTCGGCGGGGGCGCCGGTGGCGAGGCGGCGCAGTTGCTGCCCGAAGACCAGGGCGACGGCCACGCCGGCCAGGCGCTCGGGGTCCGGCACGCCGAGTTGGGTCAGGATCCGGGCGGCCAGCAGGTCGTAGGCGGCGAAGCACTCGGCCGCGGCGGCACGCAGCCGTTCGTCGCGGCCGGCCTGCACGTACAGCTCGAACGGCGCGATGTGACGGCTGTCGAAGGCATTGCCGCCCGCGACCTGGGCCACCACCTCGGCCGCCTGCCCGATGTCGAAGCGCTCGTCGGTGCACTCGTCGGCGAGCGTCGTGAAGTGCCGGGTCTCCTCGGCCACGAAGTGCAGCAGGCTTTCGCGCAGCAGCTCGTGCTGGGTGGCGAAGTGGTACGTGACGGAGCCGAGGGAGACGGCAGCCTCCTTCGCGATCCGCCGGTTGGTGACGGCGGCTATGCCGTCCTGCCCGATGATCCGCAGTACGGCGTCGATGATGCTCTGGCGGGTGTCGGAAGCATGGGGCATGTCGTCATTCTGCCCCATCGGCCGAAACCAGTGCCCGGGCAGGGCTGGGGAGTTGGAGGCGCAAGAGGTGTGGACAGCCTGCTCGGCAGTCCCTACTGTTCGTTCGAACGAACAGTAGGGCCGCCGCCGCACGGGAGTGATCGTGGAGATATCGGGATCGAACGTTCTGCTCACCGGGGCCACCGGAGGCATCGGCTCCGCCCTGGCCGCGCGCCTGACGTCGCAGGGGGCCCGCCTGACGGTCAGCGGGCGCAGGAAGGAAGCCCTCGAGGCCGTCGCAGACGCCTGGGGCGCCCGCACCGCCGTCGCAGATCTGGCCGTCCGGTCCGACGTCGTCCGCCTCGCCGAGACCTGCGCCGAGGCGGACGTCCTCGTCGCGAATGCCGCCCTGCCCGCCAGCGGCGACCTCAAGGACTACACCGAGGAGCAGCTCGACCGCGCACTCGACGTCAACCTGCGCGCGCCCGTCCTGCTGTCCCGGCTGCTCTCGGAGCACATGGTGGCACGCGGGCGCGGCCACATCGTGTTGGTCGGTTCCCTCTCCGGCAAGGCGGCGACCAAGGCGACCTCCCTCTACAACGCGACGAAGTTCGGGCTGCGCGGATTCGCGTTCGCCCTGCGCCAGGAACTCAGGGGGACAGGGGTGGGCGTGTCCCTGGTGCAGCCCGGATTCGTCCGCGACGCCGGGATGTTCGCGGCCACCGGCGCCACCCCGCCGAAGGGCCTCAGGACCGTCACGCCCGGCCAGGTCGCCGACGGCGTCGTACGGGCCGTCCACCGCGACCGGTGCGAGGTCAACGTGGCACCGCTCGAGCTGCGGCTGCTGAGCGCCGTCGCCGGGCAGTTCCCCGGTTTCGCCGAGCGGGTCCAGGCCCGTTTGGACCTCGATGGCTCCGTGCGACAGATCGTCGAGGCCCAGCGCTCACACCGGTAGACGCGCCTTCCCTGCCACCTCACGTGAACGGAGAGCACCGCTGTGCCGAGTGAACACCTCCCGATTCCGCATGGCGTGGCCGACCCCGGCCCGGGCGTCGAGCGCAGGTCCCTGCTCCGATTAGGGGCCCTGCTGGCCGCGGGCGGGGCCTCCGCGCTGCTTCCCGCACCGATCGCGCACGCCGCGAAGAGGGGTCAGGGGAGCGACACCGTGACCACCACCTACCAGGGCCGCGCCCCGAAGGGCAACGACCAGTGGGCGTACGTCGCCTTCGACGTCCCCGCGGGGGTACAGCGGATCTCCGTCGACACCTCCCACGACGCCGCCGCCGGCATCCTGGACCTCGGCATCTTCGGCCCCTCCGGCTTCCGCGGCTGGTCGGGCGGCGAACGGGCCGGCTTCACCCTGTCCGCGGCGGACGCCACCCCCGGCTACATACCCGCGCCGGTCGAGCCCGGCAGCTGGTCCGTCATCCTGGGACCGATGGTCGGCGCCGACGGCGGCATGGCCTGGCAGGTCAGTGTCACCCTGCACCACGGAGACCCGCTGCCCCGGACCCCCTACGACATCCTGCCCGCCTCGCTGCCGGGGCGCGGACCCGGCTGGTACCGGGGCGACCTGCACCTGCACAGCGTGCACTCCGACGGGAAGCGCACGGTGGACGAAATAGTCGCGGCCGCCCGCCAGGAGGGGCTGCACTTCATCGCCACGTCCGACCACAACACCAGCTCCACCGGCCTGACATGGCGCGGCAACGTCCCGACGGACCTGCTGGTCGTCAACGCCGAGGAGGTCACCACCCGGCACGGTCACTGGCTGGCCGTCGGCCTGCCCCAGGGCGAATGGGTGGACTGGCGCTACGGCCCTGCGGACCAGGGGGCGTTCGAGAGCCATGCCCGGCGCGTCCACAGCCTGGGCGGACTCACCATCGCCGCCCATCCGCTCACTCCGGCAGCGGGCTCCTTCTGGGAGTTCGGCCTCGACCGCGTGGACGCGCTGGAGGTGTGGAACGGGCCGTGGACGCTGGACGACGCGGCCAACATCGCCGCCTGGCACGTCATGCTGTGCCTCGGCAAGCGCGTCGCCGCCGTGGGCAACAGCGACGCCCACAGCCCCGCGGACGCCGTCGGCCGGCCGCACAACGTGGTGCACGCGACCAGCCTGTCCACGCCCGCCGTACTGGACGCGCTGCGCCTGGGCCGGTCGTACGCCGTCGAATCCGCGGCCGTGACCGTGGACTTCACCGCCCGCACCGGCGGGGCGGTCGCGGGACCCGGCGAGGAACTGCCCCTGTCGTTCTTCGACACCGTCGACGTGACCTTGGACGTGACGGGCGCCCCGGACAGCATCGCCACGCTGTACACCGAGTGGGGCATCATGGCCGCCACCTGTATCGACGGCAGCGGCAGGGGACGGTTGCGCTGGCGCGGCTGGGGCAAGGCCTCCCTGTTCGCCCGCGCCGAGGTGCGCCGGCCCAAGCCCGCCTCCACCACGCTGGACCAACTGGTGGCCATCACCAACCCGGTGTGGTTCTACTCCGCGCAACTGCCCCCGTACGACGTCGAGCGGCGCGCGCTCTTCCACACCGAGCGCCGCCCCGACGGGTCGTGGAGCAGCATGCGTCCGCTGCCGGGGGCCGGCGAGGGCGCGGGCGCCGCGTCCTTCGCGGGGGTCCAGAGCGCCGTGGCCGGCATGGCGGACGGCTCCGTCGTGGTGCTGGGCATCGCGCTCGACAACGGCCTGTGGCTGACCACCGTACGGGGTTCGGCCACGCTCCAGCCCTGGCAGCGCGTCGCGGGACCGGACGGCGCGACCGGGTTCACCGTCCGGGAGGCGGACCTCGCCGCGTTCCCCGACGGGACCTGCCAGATCGTGGTGACGGCCTTGGACGGCACCACCTTCCACCAGCAGCGGCGCGCCGACGGCACCCTGCCCGGGTTCCGGGCCGTGCCCGGGTTCAGCGCGAAGAGCCGCTGGGGTGCGACGAAGGTGTCGATCACCGCCATGCCCGACGGGTCCGCCCAGCTGCTCAGTTACGGCACCGACGGTGCCATGTACCACTGTGTTCGCGGGCGGGACGGTACGTGGACGGCCTGGGGCCGCCTGGCCGGCTACAACGGGGCCCCGACGTTCTCGGGTCCCGCCCTGGCGATCACCGGTCTGCCCGACGGTTCTTCCCAGGTCCTCGCGATCGGCCTCGACGGAATCGTGTACCACCAGCTGCGGCGGGCCGACGGCTCCTGGACCGGCTTCCGGCCCCCGCAGGGTGTCGCCGGCCCCACCATGGGGGCCAGTGCCATCGGCATCGCGGGGACGCCGGACGGCTCCGCCCAGGTCGTGGCGGTCGGGCTCGACGGCCGGATCTGGCACAACGCGAGGAGGCCGGACGGCTCCTGGACGCCGTTCGCACAGATACCGGGCCCGAACGGGAGGGACCCCTTCCCCGCGGGGCAGGTGCGCATCGCCTCCCTCCGTGACGGCACGACGCACGTGACGGCCGTCAGCGCCGGCTAGCCGGAGCGTCGGCACCGGCGCGGCGGCAGCGGCAGCCGCAGCGGCGGGACCGTCCGGTGTCCTCGTGGCGGCCGAGGACTCGCCCGCGCTCGAGGTGACCGGCCTGGTGCCGGACGGCGGCCCGTCCCCGGCCGAACGGGGCCGGGCCACTCGGGGTCAGGCGCGGCAGCGCAGCATCGTCAGCGGGGGGTTGGCGGCGTAGTCGTCCCAGAAGTGCTCGCCGTACTCGCGCACGCCGGCGGCGGCGATCTCCAGGGGAACCCAGGTGACCTCGTTGAATCCGGCGGCCCGCAGGCTCTTCTCGTAGACCTCGCGGCTGGGCGGGTTCGCGACGAACGAGATCGGCGGGTCGAGGAGCGCGGTGACCCTCACGCGCGGCCCGATCTCGGTTTCCTCGCCGAGCGATTCACACAGGAAGCCGTACTTGGCCAGCGACGGCCCGTCGAAACGGAAATCCGGGTTCTGCACGAAGGCGAAGAACTCGGCCCCGTCCGCGATGCTGCGGTGGATGTTGCGGCACATCCGCTCGATGGTGGCGACGTCCTCGGCGTAGTTGAACAGCTGGACCGCAACCGCGAGGTCGAAGGGCTGCTCGAAGGTGCGCAGCTCGGCGACGTCGCCGACCTCGTAGTGCACGCTCAGTGGGTCACGATCCTCCAGGGCCCGGGCCGCGTCGACCATCGCGGAGGAGATGTCGACGCCCAGGACGTGGGATGCGCCGCGGCGCTTGAACTCCCGGCTGTAGAAGCCGGTTCCGGAGGCCAGGTCGAGGATCGACTTGCCGTTCACGTCGCCGACGAGGGCGAGGAAGCCGGGGACCTCTGCGCAGCGCGCGAGAGGGAGGGTCTTGAAGCCCTCGAACGCCTCGCCGATCTCGTCGTACAGCTGACCGCTCATCGTGCTGTTCCCCCTCTGTTGTTGGCGGCGGCCGTCGGGACGGGCCGCAGCACCTGGCGGGAAGTCTCCCTGGCGTGAGCCGGGGCGTCGTACTGGCGGAAGCCACGAATATGCAGCGCCTGCCTCGTGTTCATCCTCGGAAGCCCAGTGTGATCGTCGATCCGGATGACCGGCCGTCAGGGGCGCGGGGGATGCAGGGAGTCCGCCCCGGTCAGCGGTTGGTGTTGAGGAACCCGATCGCGACGGCGCCCCACCAGCAGACCTGGGACAGGAGCGCTGTGGCACCACTCCAGGCCGTCAACCCGCGACCGACCGGCCCAGTGGCTTCGGCGAGGCGGCGGCCGAGGAGGCCCGCCTGAAGGCCGTTGAGGGTGAGCAGGCCGACCAGTGCGATCTTCGCCTGAGTCAGCAGGGAGTGGAGGTCCGGGTGGAGCATGAGCCCACTCACGACCAGCCCGCCGAGTCCGGCCCAGATCGGGACGTGGAGCCGGGACGTGGCGGATATGACCTCGGTGAGTGAGCAGCGGCCGGTGGCCCACAGCAGGCCGGCCAGCACCATCGCCCCGCCCGGGCGGGCAGGCGCCATCCGGGCAAGGGCGTTGATCGCATTCATCCTGGTGCGCGCTGCCGCCCCCGAGGCTTTGCGACCCGCGGAGAGACGCATTTCAGGCGCCTGGCCCAGTGCGGGGCCGGTCCGCGTCCCGCCGCCGGGGCAGGGCCTCGCCCCCGGACGGCCCGCTCGCCACCCGCGCGCATCGGGGCCCGCCGAAGCCGCCTTCTTCCCCGGTCGATCTTCGGGGACCGACACCCCTTGGCCCTGGGGCCCTGCGCCCCGCCGTCCCCCTACGATGTTCGGCATGCCTGCGGTTTCGGCTTCTCGGACAGGACACCGGTTCGCCGCGCGGCTGGGGCCGGCCGCCCGTCTGGTCGTGTGCGCCGCCGTTCCCTGGGGCTTGTGCGTCTGGCTCGGCACCAGCTTCGCACCGGTGCCCGCCGCCCTGCCGGCCGTCCTGATCCTGCGCGAGGACGTCTTCGCCGCGCCCCGGCTGGCCCTGGAGCGGATGGCGGGAGTCATGGCGGGCGTGCTCGTCGGCGTGGCCGTCCTGCACTGGCTGCCCGTCTCCTCCGCCTCGTTCCTGCTCATGCTGCTCTGCGGCTGCGCAGGCATGTACCTGTTGGGCGGCAGCGGCGCCCCCAACCAGCAGGTCCTGGTCTCGGCGCTGATGATCTACGCCACCGCGGCCCCGGGATACCCGTTGGCCAGGCTGGAGGAGAGCGCGATCGGCATCGCGGTCGTGGCTCTCCTCGGTCCCCTCCTGTGGCCGCCCGACCCCTACCGCGCGGCGCGGGACGAACTGGACGCGTACCGGACCGACCTGTACGCGCTCCTCGACGGCATCGCCGCTCGGGCCGCCCTCGAGCAGCCCGCCCCCGCCCAGCCCGGCGCCGACGTGTTCTGGCAGCGCCCGCACGCGCTGGCCGCCTCACTCGACGGGACCCTCGCGCGCCTGCGGCTCGTGCCGCTGAAGCGGACCGACTCCGCGCGCCTGGCCGGCCTCCGGCCCCGGCTGCACCTGGCCGGTCGTACCGCGCTCACCCTCCAGTTCTTCACCGGCGAACTGACGGACCGGGCCCGCGACGCCGCCGAACCGGACGCGGCCGTACGCGATCTGGCCCCCCTCGTCCGGGCCACGTCCCGCGCCCTCGACGAGGCGCTGCGCGGAGCGGACTGTTCCGCCACGCTGCGCCGGGCTCGCGCCCTGGACGCAGCACACCGGGCCGCCCACCCCACCCGCCACGACGCGGTCCTGCGCGCCGGGCTCCACCTCACCCACGAGGCACTCGGCGACCATGCGGGGTAGGCGCCGTCGGGGTGGACGTCGTCAGAGGCGGACACCTGCTGCAGATCGTGGTCCTGGCGGCCGGCCTCGATGAGCCCGGGGAAGGCCGCCGCAAGCCGGCATCACCGTACGCGTCAGGGCTGGTCGTTGCCCTCGTGGAGGCGGCCCAGGAGGAGGTTCGGGTCCTTCTGGGTGGCGAAGTAGGACGCGCTCGTCACGTAGACGGTCTTGGCGTACGCGTCGCGCTTGTCGCCGTCGTCGCGGTGATCGCCTTCGTCATGCTTGTCGCCGTCGTCGCGGTGATCGCCTTCGTCATGCTTGTCGCCGTCGTCGCGGCGATCGCCTTCGTCATGCTTGTCGCCGTCGTCGCGGCGATCGCCTTCGTCATGCTTGTCGCCGTCGTCGCGGCGATCTCGGTCATCGCGGTCATGACGGTCTTCACGCTCGCCGCGGTCGTCACGCTCGCCGCGGCCATCGCTCTCGTCGCGGTGATCGCCCTCGCCGCGCTCGCCTCGGTCATCGCGCTTGTTGTGCTCGTCTCGCTTGTCGTGCTCGTCCCGCTTGTCGCGCACCGCCACGGCCGTCGGATTGGACAGCCCGTCCCGCTCGGTGAGGACGATCTCGTGGGTGCCGTCGGGGTGCACGAGTGCGACTTGGTTGGCCATGGTCAGCGTGGCGAGGACCGTGTCGTCGTGCCCGGTGAAGGCGAAGTCGTCGATCCAGTCGAGTCCGGTCGCCCTGGTCTCGATCGTGCCGGCGGACCCGTCATGCCGTACGGGGATCCGCAGCAGCGTCTTGCGGTCGGTGTTGGACACCCACACATCGCCGTTGTGGACCTTGATGCCGTTGGCGCCGGCCTGGAAGCCGTCGGCCTCGGGGAGGGGCTCGAGCGCGGTCCCCGTGGCCCAGGCCGTGGGTGTGCCGCCCGCCTGCGGGACGCGCCAGACGATTCCGCGTGCCGTGTCGGCCACATAGAACACGCCCCGCTCCTCGTCGAGGGCGAGGCCGTTGGGGAGCCCGTCGACCGGAAGCTGCGCGATCTGGGCGGGCGCGGCGCCGTGGGGCCCGATGCGCCAGATGCCGGTCTCGCTCGTTCCGGTGGCGTAGTTGACGTACAGGGTGCCGTCGTGGGCGCGCACGATTCCCATGACCACGGCCGCGCCGAGGATGGGCGTGTGCGGGTTCGTCACGGCGGGCAGGGTCGCGACGGGAAGGACCTCCCCCTGCTTGCCGACGCGGACGACCTGCCTGGCGGAGGCGAGGGTCAGGTTCGCCGAGCCGTCGGGTTCCAGTGCGATGTTCTCCGGCGCCTCTCCCGTGGTGAAGTCGAAGTACGCGACCACGCGCGGATCGGAGATGGTCGGCTCGCCGGCCGATGCCGGGCCTGATACGAGCAGGGTGAGGGCGGCGACCGTGGCGGTGGCGGCCAGGCGTGAGAGTCGGGACATGGGCCTCTCCTTGGGCGGGCACGAGGTGCCGGGACTACGCGGCACAAGAAGAAGGTGACGATGCGTCAGCCCGAAGCGGTGGCAGTCAGGGCCGGGAGATCGCCTGCACGGTCCAGGGCTTGGGCCAGTTGGCACAGGTGCCCGCCCTCGCCGGGAGCCGGGTCCGGGGGCCGCGAGCCGTACGGGACCGTACGCGGGCACCGGTGACCGAGTGTGCGGCGCTGGCCCTCGCTTCGCATGCCTGGCGGATCACCGGCCGGTGTACTCCCGGGGTCGTTCGGGAACCCGCTCGCGCAGCCGCGACCGCAGCCGACGGCCGACGGCCTCAGCCGAGGGTGAGCGGGTGGTCGGGAGCGAGGTCCTTCGCGATGCGTTCGGCCACCGTGGAGGCGGAGTTGCCCGCGGGGGAAGAGGGGCCCTTGGTCACGGAGACCGCGATCGAGAGCTGCTGCGCCGGCAGGTAGGCGGAGACGGCCGCGTAGCCGGAGAAGGACGGGTTCGTCGCGATCCAGTCGCGCAGGACCAGGACACCGAATCCGAAGTGGAGGGCCTCGGTGTTCTTCCGGCAGTACGGGGCGGGGCACTGCTTGGTCGGGGTGCCCAGGCCGACCGTGCCTGGGTTCAGCTGGGTGCGGAAGGACGCCTTCGACAGCAGGGATCCCGTGCCGATGCCGCGGGCGGAAGTGGCCAGGTCGCAGATGTCCCCGGTGAGGACCGCGCCCGGGGCGGTGGTCCACGAGGGGTTCCAGTAACTCGACTCCTCGTAGGTACCGCGTTCCGAGGTGAAGGCGTGCAGGGCCGGGGCCGGGATCTCGGGGGTCGCGGAGTTCGTCGTCTCGTGCAGTCCGAGCGGGCTGATCACGAGGTCCTGGAGCACCTGGTCGAGCGGCTTGCCGGTGATCTTCGCGAGGGCGGCGCCGAGCAGCTGGAAGTTCTCGTGGGAGTAGCTGAAGCTGGTGCCCGGCTCGTACCAGAGCGGGTGGCTGCTGGTGATGGCCAGGGTGTCCGCCGGGGTCCACTGGCGGAAGGGCTTGGCCTCGATCTCCTTGAGGAACACCGGGTCGGTGACGTAGTCGTGGATGCCCGAGGTGGAACTGCCCAGCATGCGCAGGGTTATCTCGTCGGCGTGGGGGACGTCCGGCAGCCACCGTGAGATGGGGTCGTCGAGGCCCACCTGGCCCTCGTCGACGAGCTGGAGCAGTGCGGTGGCCATGTAGACGATGCCGACCGAGCCGGTACGGAAGTGCATGGAGGGGTCGGCGGGGACTCCGGTCATCGATGTGCCGAGCGCTCCGGTGACGATGTTCCGCTCCCCCGAGGTCACGCGGAAGACGACCGAGTTGAGCCCGAACTCCCGCTGTGCGGCGCGGGCGATGTCGAGGACGCGGGCCGCCTGGCCCGAGGCCGCCTGGGGCTCCGGAGAGCTGACACACTTCCGCGCGGGTTCGGCGACGGCCGCGGCCGGGGCGGTCCCCACGCCGAGTGGCAGGACCGCGGCGACCAGACCGGCAACGCAGACGCACGCCGTTCGAGAACGCCTCACGTTCCCCAGTATGGCTGCGCAGCGGGCACCCGGCCCGGCGGGCGGCGCTTGACCGCCGGGCCGGATGAAGGCCGCCCCTGTGAGGGGGCCGTCGAGACCCGCTGCGGAGCGGCTTGGACCTCGGCCCGCGGGAGGCCGGAGCCGGAGCCCGGCGGACTGATCGATTCCTTGACCGACGGGGTCAAGCGTGCCTGCGACGCAGTACCGCGAATGCGGCGCCGGTGGCGGCCGCCGCGAGGATCAGTACGATGCCGCCCTCGACCAGCTGGAGCGGCCAGAAGTGGGCTTCCGGGTGGTACCGCACGTCCGTCACCCCGGAGGCCGTGGCCGTCGAAAGGTCCCAGGGATGGGCCGAAGACGCGGCGCTGTCGGCGGTGGGCCACAGATGGGGCCGCAGCAGAGCGAGGACGATGATCGTGCCCGCTGTCGCTCCCACGGCCGCGGCCATGCCCGCGACGGTACGGCGCAGGAGCAGGCCGGCCAGTGCGCCCACGGCGATGGCGAAGAGGGCGTAGGCGACGGCCACGGGCCCGACCGTCGGGTAGACGGTGTTCTGGTACCACTCGACGGGATACCACGAGTGGAGCGTGGTGCTCAGGGCCCACCCTTGTACGAGGACGGACGCAGGCAGGACGAGCAGCGCGCCGGCCGCCGGGAGCAGCACCTTTCCCGCGAGCCAGCGGCCGGGCGTGACCGACTGGGTCCACTGGAGCCGGTACGTGCCCGACTCCAGCTCGCGCCCGACCACCGGGCCGGCGACAAACGCTCCGAGGAGGACCGGGAGGACGGTCAGCAGCCAGGAGGTCAAGAAGAACAGGCGGTTGAAGTAGAGACTCACGCTGAGGTAGTGGCGGACTGGGATTCCGCAACCGGGGACGATCTTCTCGACCTTGCAACCGCTGGCCGTGAGGTCAGCGCCAAGACCGTCGACGTACCAGCGGGCGGCCGGGAGAGCGGCTGCTGCGAGGGCGAGCAGGGCGACGCCCGTCCACAGGGTCAGCCGGTGAAGGCGGGCGTCGACCCAGAGCGGTCCGCGCAGGGCGAGGGTGCTGAGGGCGCTCATGCGGCCGCCACCTCCGCGGACGACCCCATCCCGGTGAGCAGGGCCGGGGCGTCCGGCGCGCGCAGGTGGCCGAGCAACAGCTCCTCCAGGGTGGGTTCGACGCACTGCCAGGCAGTGTTGTCGACGGGTCCTTCGTGGCGCAGGAGCGCGGTGAGCTGACGGCCGGTGGTCCGGGCGGAGACCACGGTGTGGGGAGCCAGATCGCATACCCGGCCGGTGACGAGGGTGTGGGCGGCGAGGAGGTCCTCGATGCTTCCGGCGAGCCGGACCCTGCCCGCGTCCAGCAGGAGGAGGTGGTCGCAGGCGTCCTCCAGCTCGGTGAGGATGTGCGACGACATCAGGACCGTGGTGCCCCGCTCCGCCGCCGTCGCCATGAGGAGGCCCATGAGTTCGCGGCGGGCGAGGGGGTCGAGGTCGGCCATGGGCTCGTCGAGGAGCATCAGGTCGGGGCGTTTGCCGAGGGCCAGGGCGAGGGCGACGCGGGTGCGCTGGCCGCCGGAGAGTGACCTGATGCGCCTTCCCGGACTCAGGTTTCCGCCCTCGACGGCCGCGGCGGCAGCCTGCGCGTCCCAGCGGGCGGGGTTGAGTTCGGCTCCCATGCGCAGCGTCTCGGCGACCGTGAGCTGCGGGTAGAGCGGCTTGTCCTGGGCCACGTAGGCGATGTGCTCGCGAGCGGGGGCCCGCAGTGACCCTTCGGTGGGCTTCAGCACTCCGGCGGCCAGCTCCAACAGGGTTGACTTGCCTGCACCGTTGGGGCCCACGAGGGCGCAGACCCGGCCGGCGGGCAGCCGTAAGGAGCAGTCGCGCAGTGCCCAGCCGCGCCGGAACTTCCGTCCGACGCCGTGTGCTTCGATCGTCACAGTCATCCTTCGTCCCCCTGGTCGGTCTGAATCGTGCGGCGCGGGCTGTCCGGGGCGCCGGGGCCGTACTGTTCGGCGTCGAGGGTCTCGAGCACGGCGGTGAACAGCGCGGTGATGTCGTCCTTCTCCAGCCCCTCCGCCCGCGCCTGAGCCATCCACGTGGTGAGCTCGGAGCGCAACCGGGCGTCGGTGGCCCGCCCCTCGCCCAGGCTCCGGCGCACGAAGGTGCCCAGTCCGCGGCGGCCCGCGACGAGCCCTTCGCGTTCCAGTTCCCGGTAGGCCTTGAGCACGGTGTTCGGGTTGATCGCGAGGGCCTCGACCACCTCCCGGGCCGTCGGGAGCCGGTCGCCGGGCTCCAACAGGCCCAGGCGCAGGGCGTGTTTGGTCTGATGGACGAGCTGGAGGTAGGTGGCAACGCCGCTGCGACGGTCGATGCGGTATTCGATCACACCGTTCCACCACCCTTTCACTAATCAACTAGTGAAAGGGTGCCTGTGGGAGGTGTCCCTGTCAACCGATGACCGACGTGAGGGATACGCAAGGACGCCCGGCCGGGAGGTCCCGGCCGGGCGTTTGCGTGCGTCTGCTCTACCTGCTGGTGGCTTAGTACCAGTGGTGGGTCTGCCAGAAGTCCCAGGCGCCGACGGGGCTGCCGTAGCGGGAGTTCATGTAGTCCAGGCCCCACTTGATCTGGGTGGCCGGGTTGGTCTTCCAGTCCGCACCCGCCGAAGCCATCTTCGAGGCCGGCAGCGCCTGGACCAGGCCATAGGCACCCGAGGAGGCGTTCGTGGCCGTGTGGTTCCAGCCGCTCTCACGCGAAACGATGTTGTTGAACGCCGCGAACTGCGCCGGGTCCTTGATCATCTGCTGGGCGATCGCCTTCGCGCTCGTCGGGGCCGCCTGGGCGGGAACCGTGGCAAGCATGGAACCGGCGACACCAAGGGCGACGACGGCACCCGCGAGGGTCTTCTTCGAAGCGGCGATGCGGCGGATGACAGCGTGGGACACGGACGAACCTTCCGACGGGAACAAGGACGATCGCCACATGCCGAAGACATGCGAGAGCCACTCACACACAAGAGAGGGGATCGACAGCGGCGGGTGAACCACCCGGGCCGCCCGGCGACACATCCAGTTCTACCCACACCCCCACCCCCTGGCAACGACCCCACCTACTAGCCACCCTCGCAGCCCACCACCCCCACCCCCAAACCGGCACACAAGGGACCGGAATCAACCCCTACGGGGGCTACTACCCCGCTTCGTGTGTGACGTGCGCCCTATGGGACGGCTCACCCCCAGAACACCCGAACCTCACCGAACGTGACCGCCCGTACCCCTCTGAGAGACCGGCCGGATACCGGCACCACCTCGAGATCGAAGGAAACCGGCGGTTCGAGGGCTGCCTTCCGTGCCCGCCGCTGCAGCATGGGGTCGTACTGGACGGACTAGCCTCTCGGCCCCCGGGTCGCCTCGGCGCGGCGGAAGGCTTCGTCGCAGGTCCGGCCGGAGCGCTTGGCCACCAGGCAGAGGGTCTCGACGAGGCCGCCGTTGGTGAACTCAAGGCGCCAGGAGCCGCTGGTCAGCGCCACCGCCGGCACGGGCTCGCCGTGCCGGGCCGTAACCCGCCAGCCGCGTTCGACCAAGGCAGCCTCGAGAGCGGCGAGCCGGGTTTCATCGGCAGGGCCGTCGCCGCTCCAGTCCGCGATGCAGTCGGCGAGCTCCCCCTGCTCGGCGAGGGTGGCCCCACCCGGGGTGAGCCCTGCGGCGGTGGCCGCGGCCGCGAGTTCCGCCGCGACCGCGCCGCGCGAGGGGTCTCCCCCGGCGCGAGCCGGGCCCTTCGCGGCCCCGGGCTCCCGCACCCAGCCGTCCCCGGTGACCTCGTCGCCCGCAGCCAGGACGACCCCGCCGACGACAAGGGTGCCCACGACCACGGCGACCCCGACAGCTGCCGCCCACACGGCCCCACGCCCGAACCCGCTCACATCTGTCCCCCACACCCGTGTAACCCGCCGCCCGAGCCAACTGCCCGGCAGCAGGCGACAGGCTAACCCCTGCCGGCGCCTCGGCCTTCTCATCCGGTTCTTGCCGGGCCCCCGCCCGGGTCCTCCCGGTCCGACCGGTCGGAGGGGGAGCAGCGGGGGTCAGGGCGCCGGGTCGACCCGAGGGCCGGTCACTTTCGCCAGAACAAGTGGTGCGTCACGCCGCTCGGGCTGGGCACGACGTCCAGGTGGAACCGGTCGAGCAGCTCATCGGGGGACTTCCAGAGCCGCACTCCGGACCCGAGCTTCACCGGCGAGACGGCCACATGCATGGTGTCGACGAGGTCGGCGTCGAGGAACTCCCGGATGGTGGTGGCCCCGCCGCCGAGGCGGACGTCCTTGCCCTGCGCGGCCTCACGGGCCCGTTCGAGGACGGCGGCCGGGTCATCGTCGACGAAGTGGAACGTGGTGTCGGAAAGCGTGAACGAAGCACGCTTGTGGTGGGTCATGACGAACACCGGGGTGTGGAACGGGGGCTCATCGCCCCACCAGCCGCGCCACTCGTCGTCGCGCCAAGGCCCGCGCTGGGGACCGAACTTGTTGCGGCCCATGATCTCGGCACCGATGTTGCGCGCGTAGTCCCGCGTGAAGTAGTCGTCGAGGCCCCGGCTCCCCCCGGGGTCCGTGCGCATGGGCCAGCTCGCCGTGGCGCCGGCCCAAGCGAACAGCTTCTCGGGAGCGACATGGCCGAACGGACGTTCAAGGCTCTGGTCCTCACCGGCACCGATTCCGTCACTCGAGACGTTGAAGTTCTGGACCCTCAGCAGCTGCGCCACGTGTTCCTCCTGTGTAGTCGGCAGTGGTGAGACTCCCCGCGCCGGGCAAACTCATCGCTGCGTCCGCAACTGGTCGGAAATCGAGCCGCTGCCGACGGATCCCTACCCGGCGAGATGCCCGCGAGCCTGGTCTTCTGGGGCGTCGTCGGTCAAGACCAGCGCCTTGGCCCGGCGGAATTCCTCGTCCGTGATGTCGCCGCGCGCCCGCATGTCGGACAGCTTGGCCAGTTCCTCAGTGCTGCTGGGCCGGGGTGCACCGGCGGTCTCACGGACGTAGGTGTCGAACTCCTTTTGTTGGGCGCGCGCCTGGGCCAGTTCCCTGTAGCCCATGCTCTTGCCCCGGGCGATGAGGTAGACGAAGACGCCGAGGAACGGCAGCAGGATGACGAAGGCCAGCCAGCCGGCCTTGGCCCAGCCGCCCAATTCGTCATCGCGGAAGATGTCGAAGATGATCCTGAAGAGCAGGAAGAACCACAAGATCCAGAGGGCCAACACCAGCATGGTCCAGAAGACGCTCAGCAGCGGGAAGTCGTACGCGAGGTACACCTGAGTGGTCATGCGCCCCTCCACGTGGGCGGGCACCCGTCCCATCCGGCCGGTCCGCCGCTCCGAGGGCGGCGCAGGCACGGCGCTCGACGAGCACGGGCACGAAGTCGCGGACATTGCTGTCCTTGAAGTGATCCATCGCCGCACGCACCGCGGCATCCACCTGATCAGTGGGGGCGCCGGCCGCAAGAGGTGATCCTGAGCCTCTCGGCGACCCGCTCGACACCCTCCTCTTCGTCCGATCCAAGGGAGATGCGCCCTTCCGTACCGACCATGGTGCATCCCCCGGCTCCGGTCGGCATCCGGCCATCACGCCGAGGCGCAGCTGCACACCGCAGCCAACACCCTGGTACGCCGACGGCATCCCGGACGCGCCGGACATCACGGTCACGGTGCTCCCCTCGTACGCGCCCGTGCACGGGCGCGTACGAGGGGCTGCGGCCCGGGGCAGGCTCGCCATCGGAGCGCCCTGACAGCCGCCGTTCGCCCGCGCAGCCCGACGGGCGCAGGCCTCGGGGGACGCCTACCCTGATACGGCAACCCGCCGGCACGCTCCACATCCTGCGGTCAGCGTGCGGCGCGTCCGGCTCAGTTCAGCAGCGAAAGGCGGTTCCGATATGGCCACCAGGTCTGACGCCCCCGTTCTCGACACGCTCGCCGCGATGACCGTCGACTCCATGGAGCACTGCAACATGGACGAGAAGACACTCATCACCACCCGCATCGCCGCCCTCGTGGCCATGGACGCACCGGCCATCTCCTACCTGGCCCACATCAACCCCGCGGTCAAGGCCGACTTCACCGTCGAACAGCTGCAGGACGTACTCGTCGCGATCGCCCCCGTCGTGGGCACCGCACGCGTCATGTCGGCCGCGAGCCACATCGCTCAGGCATTCGGCGTCGCCATTGCACTGGCCGAAACCGAAGCGGAAGCCATAGCCAACGCCGAGGCCGAGAGTCGCAGCAAGTAGTTCCGGTCCACCGGAGGGCACACCGGGCGGCAGGCAGGGCACGGCAAGGCAGGAGCGCAGTGACGCACCGGTGCGTCACTGCGCTCCGTCGTGTTCCCCCGGATGGCCGTACCCGGGTCGCCCGCTACGGGAGCACGGACGAGTCTGGGGGATCGGCCCTGTCGACCCGGACGCCCACTTGAGCGCCATGGATGTTCCCGTTCCGGACGATCTCCCGCAGGGCCAGGCGGCGAAGGCCACGGCGACCAAAACCGGCAGCCCCACGCTCACGTGGGTGACCCTCCCGATGATGACGACGGCCTCCGTCGCCAGCCTGCGCTCGGCGCCGACCATGGCGGTGTACGGCCTGGCCTGCGTGTTCCTGTACCTCGTACCCGCGGGCGTCGATCCGAGCGAGATCCGCACCATGGCCCTCGTCGAGGCACTCTTCCTCGGTTACGCCTCGGCGCGATGACGTGCACCGCCCCGCAGGATCAGGTGGTGGGCGGCAGCGCCCAGGGCGGCGCCGAGGGCGGGTGCCACGACGTAGATCCACAGGCCGGCGGTGGTTCCTGACATCAGCGCGGGTCCGAACTGGCGGGCCGGGTTGGCGGCGCCGCCGCTGAGGGGGCCCAGAACGGCAATGATCGCGCAGATGAGAACCGCCAGGGCCCAGGGGAACCATCGTGCGTGGGCCGGGTGCACGAGGAAGAAGCCGATCATCAGGGTGACGACGACCAGGCAGCCGCCCTCGGCCGCGAAGACGGCCCAGCCGTTCCACGACGGCGCCGCGGCCGCCGCACCGTAGCCGACCCGCCCGACCGCCGGCCCCCAGGCCAGGCGGGCCAGGGCCGTCCCGGCCACCGACCCGCACAGCTGCGCGACGACGTACGCTGCCACGCCCCGGCCGGGGAAGGCCCTCAGCAGCCACAGCGCGAGCGTGATCGCGGGATTCATGTGCGCACCCGAACGCCGCCCCCACGGGGAGCGGAACAGCCCGAAGACGAGCGCCCCGGCCAGCGCACCCACCAGGAGGAGGGCCAGGTGGACGTTCGCAAGGGCGAGTGGGGAGGCCGGATCGAGAACCCAGCGGATGACCGTGACCACGGCGAACATCAGCATCGCGGTCAGGGCGAACTCGTACAGGGGGTGACCGCGGCGTTCAGGCTCGGATTGCACGGGCGCCCGGCCGAAACCCGTCTGTGTTCCGGGTGAAGCGGCCTGGGGACCGGACCTGGACATCTCGCCTCCGCTCATGGGTCCTCCGTAAGTTGTCAGGCGGCTTCGGCGCTCGGTTGCGCGTGCAGGAAGCGTGCGGCACTCCAGGGCCGCACGGTGCCAGTACACGCCGACGTGCAGGGCCGGGGCGCGGACGAATCCAGCGGTATGGATGACGCCGGCCGACGAGCGTTGACCGCGGCGGCCCCGGCACCGTGACCGGTGGCGCCCGCCCTTCGGCGCCCGCCTACCGCGCGCCGACCGATTCCCTGGCCGGGGAGGGGGACGCGGTCGTGACGGGCGCCGATCCGCCCGAGGGGTCGAGCCGGGCCTCCATGTCGTCGAGGGCGCTGCGGACCGCCGCGATCCGCAGCAGCAGTTCGTCCGCGCCCTCCGGGACCTCAGGCCCCGCGTGCCCCGCGGACTGCCATGCCGGCACCTGCTCGGCCCGGTTCGCCGCCTCTTCCATCTCGCGCGCCTCTTCCAGGGCGTTGAGGACGACACCGATCAGCACGTTGACCAGGACGAAGGAGGCGAGGAGCACGTACGAGGCGTAGTAGAGGATGCTGAACGGGGAGACCGCCAGCCCGGCATGAACGGCGTCGCCCAGGCCTTCCAGCGTCATCAGCAGGAACAGCGTCAGCCCGGCCCGGCCGAGGGAACCGTAGTGCTGCGGGTCATGTCCGGCGAAGCAGATCCAGCCGATCATCGCGTAGACGTAGAGGATCAGGGCGCCCACGAACAGGAAGCTGACCGTTCCGGGCAGGCTACGGCCGACGGCGACGAGCAGGACCCGCAGCTGCGGCATGAACTGCGCGGTACGCAGCACTCGCGCCAGACGCAAGAGGCGCAACAGGGTGGTGTTCTCCCGCAGGAACGGGACGAAGGCCGAAGAGACCACCAACAGGTCGAACACGTTCCACGGGTCACGGAAGAAAGCTTTCGGCCTGTCGATGTGCGCGCCCAGGCGGATCAGCATCTCGAGGCTGAACGCCGCGACGCAGAACCGTTCGGCCGAATGGAGAGCGACCCCGTACTCGACGGACAGTCCGCTGTACGTCTCGACGCCCAGCAGCACGGCGTTGAGGAGGATCACCGAGATGACGCCGAGCGAGAACGCGGGCTTCTCGCATACGCGACGGCAGCCCGCGGCAAGCCTTCGGCGACCGCCGTACGCCTCGATGAGGTCTCGCATCTTGCTCCCTTGCCGGCCGCCGGCGCCCCGGCCGCACGTCGTATCGCTGCCCGCCCCGGCGGACGCCGAGACTTTGATCAAGCTCCGCGTCGTGTAACGCCGTACGGCCGGATTCGAGACGCCCCGGCCCGACACATCGCCCGATCGGGGAGCCGGAGCAACCGGTCAGGCGGCGAGGGCTTCGATGACGTCAGCGCCCGGGAGTTCAGCGAACAGCTTCCCGGGAACGATCAGCTTGCCGCGGCGGCGGCCGCTGCCGACCAGTACGTACGGCAGCCCCACCAAGGCGGAGTCCACCAGCAACGGCCAGTCCGACGGCAGGCCGATGGGGGTGATGCCGCCGTACTCCATGCCGCTGAGCTGCACCGCGGTGTCCATCGAAGCGAAGGACACCTTGCGGGCGCAGAGGCGACGGCGCACCACGCCGTTGACGTCGGCACGGGCTCCGGAGGGGACCAGACACGCGGCCAGCGTGGACTCGCCACCGCGCTTGGCGGAGACGATCACGCAGTTCGCCGACTGCGCGAGGAGTTCCTGCCCGTAGTGCTCGACGAAGGCGGCGGTGTCCGCGATGGCCGGGTCGGTGTCGACGTACACGATGTCCTCGGCCGGGACGGTGCCGTGCCAGGCGCGGACCGCCTCGGCCACCGGTCCGGTGAGTTCGGCCAGGCAGTCCGCCGCCGGGCGGGCGTTGTCGAAGGATCCGATGGGTGCGCGCATGCGTGTCATTGTGCGCCCGGCCGACCGCCGGGTCGGCCGTGACGGGCCGGAGCGGCCGGGCGGGCACCGTCGGCTCGGCCACCGGCTGGAGGCCGGTGGCCTGCAGTGACGTCACGGACCAGGACGGGGCAACAGGCCGACATGACACGTGCAGTTGCCGTCGGTCCGTGACGCGCACAGACTCGTGCTGCACCACGACGCTCATACGGATGCTCCCGACCACGAACCGTCTGTTCCCCCGGGGCACTCCGCCCGTCGGCCGCGGGCGCCGGCCAGCCGACGCCGTCTTCGCGGTTCCGCAACCCCTCACCAACGAGAGGAAATCCGCATGTCCGAAACCTCTGCCACCACCGGGTACGACCACCTCGATCTGGACCTCGACCTCGACCTCAGCGAACTGACCGTCACCGCGCTGAGCGACACCGCCGCACTGCCCGAGAACGGCGCCTCATGGGGCTCGTGCTCCTGCCAGGGCTCGTCCTCCTGCGCCCAGCCGCAGGTGGAGACGCCCGTCGTCTGACGGCTGTGAACCGGCCGCTCCCGTGCGGCCGGCCCACCCGGGCCGGCCGCACGGGCTGCGGCTCGAGCCGGAGGACAGCTCACAGGCCCAGACCGCACCACGGGAGCCCGCCTTGCCGCACCCCGCCCAGCCCGTCGCACCGCAACACGTCGCGCCCGTGTCGGGGACCGCTCGCCCTCCCGCGGAGCCGCCCGCCGGGACCGCGCCGTACGCGCTGGTCCGCACCACGGTGACGGCGCACCCTGCACAGCCGGAGGAAGCCGCCCGGGTACGGACCCTGCTCGACCGGCTCTCCGCCCTCGCGGCGCAGGAGGACGCCCTGCGTCCGGCCCTGTGCGACGACCTCTTCGCCTCCCGGCCAGGGCACGACGAGGAGTTCCACCGCCACGTGGTGCTCCCGCTGCGCCGGGCGCTGCACAACGGCCGCACCCCCCGCCCCGCCGTGCTGGCCCGCCTCGACGAGCTGCCGGCGCGGGTGCCCCGGCTCGGCACCTGGCTGGACCTGCGCGAGCTCCGCGACACACTCCTGACGGATCTGGCCGCGGCCGTCCCCGACGCCCTGACCGCAGAGCGCTCCGCCCTCGCGGAACTGTGCCGCTCCCCCGGCTTCACCCGGGCCGTTGCGCTCACCAGCGCCGACCTGCTGCGCGCGGTGTCCCGGGCCGCCCGGGACGAAGGCGGGCGCAGGGCCCGCAAGGAGGAGCCCTCGGTGCTGCGGCATGCCCTGCGTGCCAGTACGAAGACCAGTCCGCTGTCCTGGTTCACCGCCGTGGGGTGGTCCGGCGGTGAACCGGGCGGCCCGGAGCCGCTGCCGCCGCTGCGGTCCGTGGTGCGGGAGCACCGGACCCTCGTCGAGGCGCTCGTCGCCGCGCTGTTGGACGAACCGCGCCGCCGGCGCGTGCTCGCCCATCGCATGACCAGCAGTGCGCGACCCACCATCGACGGCCGGGCCCTGTACACCCGGGCGCGCACGCTGTTCGCGGGCGGCCGTTACCTCATCACCCACGAAGAGACGATCGAGCTCGCAGCCCGCCCGGCCCTGACCGCGCTCGACGCACTCGCGGCCGCGCCGGCGACCCTCGACGAGCTGGCGGCCCGACTCACTCCGGCCCTCGGGCGCCCCCGTACGGACCCCGCCGTCCGGCGCTTCCTCGGCCAACTCACCGACGGCGGGCTGCTGGTGCCGGTGGAGCCCGTCGACCCCCAGCACCCGCACCCGTTGCGTGCGCTGGCCGACTGGTTGCGCCAGTGGCCCGAGGACGCGGCCCTGACCGACCGGATCGACCGGATCGCCGCCGACACCGCCGGGTTCGCGAACGCCCGGGCCGAGGGGCGGCCCGCCCTGCTCGCCGATCTGGCGGACCGCTGGCGCCGCCTTCTGGCCGACGCCGGCCGGCCCGTGCCGGCCGATGCCGCCCCGCTGAACGTGCTCTCCGAGGACGTGATCGCCAACGGCGCAGTCGCCGCCGGACACCCGACGGCGCAATCCGCATCCGGCCCTGCGGCTTCGGGCATCCGTACCGCCACCGCGGGGTCCGGCCGGGCCGGGGCGCGGACCGGCGACCTGGCCCCCGTCGGCCGGCTGACCGGTCCCGACCGGGCTGCGCTCGGCGAACTGACGGCCCTGGCCGAACTGTTCGACCTCGGGCACCTGATGCGGCGGGCCGCACTGGAGCGCTTCGTCTCCCGCTACGGGCGCGGTGGAACCTGCCCGGCCCCCTGGGAGTTCGGCGCCGACACCGCCGCCGCATGGGAGGAGGCCGCACGCCTCGCCGTCCGGCCGTCCGGCGATCCGGGCCTTTCCGGCGAGCTGGCCGAACTGGCCGGCCTGCGCGAGGAGTTCGTCCGGCGGACACGGGCCGCCGCGGCGTCCGCGCCCGGCGGCTGGGCCGAGGAGGTCGTCCTGCCCTCCGAGCAGGTCCGCGGGCTCGCCGCCCGGCTGCCCGGCTGGACCGCCGCCCGTCCGCTCAGTTACTCCTGGTTCGTCCAAGCCGCGGTCCCGGCCGCCGTCAGGCGGCAGGCGGAACCCGCTCCGTCACCGGCCGACCGCCAGGAGGGCACCGAGCCCGGCGGCCTGCTCTGCGTCAACCACGTCTACGGCGGCTGGGGCCGTTT
This sequence comes from Streptomyces sp. NBC_01296, assembly GCF_035984415.1. NCBI lineage: Bacteria > Bacillati > Actinomycetota > Actinomycetes > Kitasatosporales > Streptomycetaceae > Streptomyces > Streptomyces sp. NBC_01296. Next base: position 581,860 of record NZ_CP130720.1, read on the forward strand.
CACCAGCCGCTTCCTGGACGACCTGCCCCACGGCGCCGCCGCCGAGGTGGCCCGCGAGATCCGCCGCGGTCTCGGCGACGGCGCCCGGGCCGCCCAGATCCGGCCGGTGGGCGGCTTCAACGCCAATCTCCATCCGCTGCTGGTCGGCGAGGAGATCGGCCCCGACCGGTACCGGAGCGCGCTCGCCGAGGCCGATGTGGAGTTGGTCCACGACCGGGCCTGCGACCAGCTCCGGCTTCGGCTACGGGCCACCGGCGAACCCCTCGACGTCCTCTACCTCGGCTTCCTGGCCCCGGTCATGCTGCCGCAGCGCCTCGCGCCGTTCCTCTGCGACCATCCGGCCGGCGTCGTGGACTTCCGGCGGCTCCTCCCCCGCCACACCCTGGCCGTGCCCGGCGGGGAGGTGCAGCGAACCCCCCGGCTGCGCCACGCCCATGTGGTGCTCGCCCGGCGGCGCTGGCACCTGCCCGAAGGGGTACTGGCCGCGCTCCGCGCCGAGCTCGCGGCCGACCCCGGCGAGATCCCGGCCGCGGCGGCGGCCCGTTGGCGGGCCCTGCTGGGGCTGCCCGAGCAGGTGTTCCTGCACCCGGTGCCGGAGCCGCCTGCCGGGCGGCCCGCCGAGGACTTCGTACGGAGTCTGCGCGCGCCGAAGCCGCAGGCCCTCGACCTGGGCAGCGCCCTGCACCTGCGCTGCCTGTCCGGCTGGCTGGCCCGCCATCCGCGCGGCGTGGTGCTGGAGGAGGCGCTGCCCGTCTTCGGCGGCCGCAGCCGCCCTGCGCGTGCCGTGGAGCTCATCGCCGAGACCTACCGGCCTGCACGCACCGCCCGGTCGGGCTGAACCCGGTGCCGCCCGTGCCGCCCATACCGCCCGTGTCCCCCGTACCGCCCGTGTCCCCCGCGCCGTTCCGGCCGCCTGTCCCGGCGGCCCCACCGCCGCCCCGCCCGTCATCCGCCGAGGAGGCACCCATGAACGCCCCGGCCACCGGCCCGGACACCGCCCGGCCCGCCTCGAGTGCCGCCACGGCCCTTGACGTGGTCGTCCGCCACTACGAGCCGGTCAAGGCACCGCTCTTGCGCGAAGCCGTACTGCCCCTCGCCCGCCGGGCCGCCGCGGACGGGCTGACCGCTCACGTCGAACGCCACTGGCTGCACGGCCCGCACCTGCTGCTGCGCCTGCGCGGCCTCCCCGATGCGGTGGCCGCCACGGCCGAGCGCACCGCCGCCGGGCTGCGCGCCCACGTGGCCACGCACCCGTCACGGGCCGCCGCCGACGGGGAGCGCCTGCTGGCGCAGGCCGCGGCGGCGGGGCGGGCGGAGCTGGTCCCGCCCCCGTACGGTCCGCTCGTGCCCGACAACACCGTACGGGTGGAGCCGGTGGACCTGTCCCCCCTGGAGGCGCTGATCGGCCCGGACGGGGTGCGGCTGCGCGAGGACCTGCTGGCGCTGGGCCTGCCCGCCCTCGAGGCGGGCACCGCGTTCCTCGGCGAGCGCGCGGACACGTCCGCCGCCCGGGTCGAGCTCGTCGTGGCGGCCCTCGCGGCCCATGCGGCCGCGCACCCCGAAGGACTGGTCGGCGGCCACTACTCGTACGTCTCCCACCTGGAGGACTTCCTCGTCCAAGAGGACCGCGACGGGCGGCTGCGGGCGGCCTTCGACCGCCGCTGGGACGCCGCGGGCGGGCGGATCTCCGCGCTGGTCGGCCGGATCGCGGGCGGCGGTGCGGCCGGCCGGGAGCGGGCCTGGGCGGACTGGTCCGCCCAGGCCTGGCGGATCGCGGAGCAGCGGTTCAAGGCGGGCGCGGACCTCACCGGGGTGCGTACGGAGTACCAGGACCGGGCCGCGGCGCTGGGCGACCCGGCCACCGTCGAGCGCTGGGACCGGGAGGCGCGCACCCGGTACAGCGAGTTCCACCGGCAGCTGCACCGCTCGGACCCGCAGGGCACGATGTGGAGCCGCCCCGACTACCTGGTCCACCGGGCCTGTACGAACGGGCTGTACCGGCTCCTCACCATCTGCGATGTCCGGCCCGTGGAGCGCTACCTCGCCGCCCACCTCGTCGTACGGAGCGTGCCGGAACTCACCGGGCATCGGTGGCAGACGCGCCTCGACGAGGTCATCGCCGCCGTGGAGGGGACGCCGTGACCGCCGCCGAACCGGCGCGCCTGCGGCTGCGGCCCGGAGTGGCGGTCACCCCGCTGCGCAGCGGTCTGCACCTGCGCGGCCGGGACGGGAGCGTGACGCTCGAAGGAAGCAGGGCTCTGCCCGCCCTGTGGGAGCTGCTGTCCGAGCGGCTCGGCCGGGGGCCCGGGGACGGCCCCGGCGAAGAGGCTTACGGCGTCGACCCGGGAATCGGCCGGCCCCGCCTCGATCCGGCCGATCCCCGGGTCGAGGCCGCGCTGCACGCGCTGACCGGGCAGCTGCACGCGCACGATCTGCTCGCCGAGTACCCGGCAGGAGCGGCCGAACCGCCGGCCTGGCTGGGAGCCTCCACGCACCGGCCCGCGCTCGCGGCCGCGGCCCTGGCCGCCACCCGGCCCGTGGTCGCGGCAGCCGATCCCGGCGGGCCGCTCGCCGCGGCGTTGATCGGCGTCCTGGGCCGCGCGGGGACCCCGCCGGAGGTGTACCGCGACACGGGCCTGCCGGCCGACCGCGTGGTGGCGGTCGCGGGCACTCCGCCGGTGGCCGTGGCCGTGGCCCGTACCGCCGACGGCGGCTTCGTCACAGCCCCCGCCGAACCGGAACGGGCGCGCGCGGACGCCGAGTCGATCGCCGTACGCCTGCACGCCGACACCGGCTCCACGGACGTCGGCTCCCCGGACACCGGCTCTGCGCCCGCCGGGCCGACAGCCGGGGCATCGGCGGTGCTGACGGCCCTGCTGGCCGGCGCCGCAGCGCAGCGGCTGCTGTGTGCCGCGGCCGGACTGCCCGATCCGGCCGGTCGGGACGAGGACCCACAACTGCTCCAGGACCGGCCCGCCGTACTGGTCGCCCTGGCCCGGCCCCCGCACGCGTCCTACCGTCCCTGGGTCACCGGGCCCGCCGACCCCGCGTCCCTCTCCCCCGCCCCTGTCGCCGACCTGGCCGATGCACTGCGTGGCGTCGGGGCACTGGGTGATCCGTACCTGGGCGTGCTCGACGCACCGCTGCCAGGCGGTCTGCCCCAGTTGCCCGCCGCGCTCGCGGCCTGCAGCTCGGTGGCCGGGCCGCTGGTGGCCGGGGCTCCCCGGACGGACCTGGCCCGGCTCTCCGCGGCGTGCCGTGCGGCGGAACTGCACCTGGACGAACGGATACCGGGCCCGGTGACGGTCGGCGCCGGACCCGGACACGCCCTGGGACGGGCCCTGCGCCGAGCCGCCCTCGCCGCCGCGGCTTCCTGCGGCCCCGACCGCGCACTGCGCGAGGAGGAATGGCGCGACCATCCGCAGGCCCGCCACTGGTGGACCGTGCTGACGCGGCATCTGGGGCTTCCGATGGAGATGACGGTTCACCGGTTCCCCGCGGAGCAGGCCTACCTGGCCGTCGTACGGGACCCCGCGGGCCTGACCGGGCCTGCAGGAGTGGCCGCCCGTGCCGTGGAGGCCACACCCGCCGACGCTGCGGCCCTCGCCGCGCTCGGCGCGGTGACCCGGGCCATGGCCGCCGAGCACGGTCCGGCCGGGGCCGTGCACACCGCGTTCAGCGGGGCCGAGGCTCCGCTCGCCGTTGCGGGAGTCGAGCCGGCGGCCTGGACGGACGAGGGATGGACCGACCGCTGGCTGGCCGGAATCGCACGCCGGGAGCCTGAGTTGTGCGCGGCGCTGGCCCGGCTGACCGGGCTGCACCCCGAACCCTGGCAGCCGGGTGAGGCGGACCTCGCCGGCAGCGGAGCGGCCGGATCCGCGGGGCCGGTCCTGGCTGCCCTGCACGCCTGCGGATTCAGCGTTCTGGCCGGGTGGGGAGGAGCCCGATGAGCGGGTACAGGACGAACGCGACGGCTGCCGAGACTGCGGATGCCGAGGCCACTGCTGCCGAGGCCACTGCTACCGAGGCCACGGTGGTGGCCACCGCCGCCGGCCCCGTACCCGTACCCGTCCTGGATCCGGCTGCGGCGCTGAAGACCACCGGCGGCGCCGCCATCGTCCACCTCACCTCGTGGACGCTGGAGCTCGCGGAGCGGCTCAGCCGCCACGCGTCGGCGCGTCCCGTGCGGCTGGTGCCGGTACGCGAGGACGGAGCGCTGACCGTGATCGGCCCCGTCCTGGAGCCCGGGGCGCGGGCGTGCCTGTCGTGCACCGAGTACCGGCGACTGGCCACCGCGGGCGGCAGGGTGCCCTGGCAGAGCCCCCGGCTGGCGCTCGGCGGCACCGGTACGCCGGCCATGTCGGACGCGGCCCTGCTGCTCGCTGCCGCCCTGCTGGAGCCCGGACCCGCCGCGGAGGCGGGGGCGCCGCCCACCGTCCACATCGTCCAGGGGCACCGGGCCACCTGGTCCACCCATCACGTCCGCCCGGTCGGCGGCTGCCCGGTGTGCCGCCCGCTGCCGGCCGACTCCCCCACCGCGGCCGGGTTTCCGGACACGCCGCAGCCGCTGCCCGACCCCGCAGTGCTGCGCGGCGCCAACGACCGTACGGGAGCGGACCGGTTGCGGGCCGAGCTGCACGACGAGCGGTTCGGCCCGGTGCGCCGGCTGTTCCGCACGGAGGACTCCGCCTTCGCCCTCACCACCGCCTGGGTGACGGACGGCCGGCTGCTCGACGACGGGGGCTACGGGCGCTCCGCCGATTTCCGCTCCAGCGAGCGGGTGGCGCTGTTCGAGGGTGTGGAACGGCTGGCCGGCATGCGCCCGCTGGGCCGCCGTACCGTCCTGCGCGCATCCTTCGCCGAGCTGGGCCCGGACGCTGCCGTGGACCCCGCCCGGCTCGGTCTGCCCGACCCGGCCCACCGGGGGCACCCTGCCGCCCGGACCGTCCCGTACGACGCGGACCTGGAGCTGGACTGGGTGTACGGCTGGTCGCTCACCGAGGGCCGGGCCCGGGCGGTGCCCGAGCACGTGGCGTACTGGGATCTTGCGCCGGACCCTGCCCGGGCGCGGGTGGTCTACGAGTCCTCGAACGGCTGCGGACTCGGGAACAGCCCCCAGGAGGCCGCGCTCTACGGGCTGTTCGAGGTGGCGGAACGGGACGCCTTCCTGATGGCGTGGTACGCGCGCACGCCGCTGCCCGGCATTGCCTTGCCCGACGACGACCCGCTGGTGACCGCCCTGGCCTCGCGCGCCGCGCTGATGGGTTACCGGCTGCGTCTGCTGGACGCCACCAACGACCTCGGCATCCCGGCGGTGGTCGCGCTCTGCCGCTACGAGGGGAGTCACCCGGACGCTCCCCGCACCTTCCTGGCCGCCGGAGCCCACCACGATCCGCGCGCCGCGATCCGCTCGGCGGTGGCGGAGGTCGTCACCAACGTCCAGGACGCCGTGCACCGGCCGACCGGTCCGGGCGGGGCGCGCGACCCGGAGCGGCTGCGCCCCATGCTCCGGCGGCCCGAGCTGGTGGTCGATCTCGACGACCACGTGGGCCTGAACACCCTGCCGGAGGCACAGCCCCGGCTGGAGTTCCTGTTCGCCGACGTACGGGAGGTCCGCTGGCAGGAACGGTGGCCGGGCGCTCCCTGGCCCGTGGCCGACCTCACCCGGCTGCTGACGGAGACGGTCGCGCGACTGGCCGCCCAGGGGCTGGAGGTGGTCGTCGTGACGCAGGACGAGCCCGGGATCCGGGACCGGCTGGGGCTGCACTGCGCCAAGGTGATCGTGCCCGGCACCCTCCCGATGACTTTCGGCCACGTCAACCGCCGCACGCTCGGGCTGCCCCGGCTTCTGGAGGTGCCCCACCGGCTGGGGCGCACCGCCCGTCCGCTGCGCCACGACGAACTCCCCCTGTACCCGCACCCGTTCCCGTGAGGACGATCCGATGACCGAACAGCCTTACGCGTCCGCGTCCCCCGTGCGGGCGGAAGCGCACGCCGCTAGGACGGCGGCCCCCGCACCGGCTCCGGCGGGAGACTGGCAGAGCCTGCACCTGACCCTGCACACCGACGGAGCGGACACCGATGCCTTCGTCACCGGGGCGCTCGCCCCGCTGATGGACAGCCGGTACGGGCCGAGCGGCGGGTACGGGCCGAACGGCGGGTACGGGCCGAACGGCGGGTACGGGCCGAGCGGCGGCGCCTGGTTCTTCATCCGCTACCACGAGGGCGGACCCCACCTGCGGATCAGGTTCCGCGGCGCAGAGCCTGCCGCGGATGCGGCCGAGGACGCGGTCGAACTCGCCGCGGAGCTGGCCCTGTTGGCCGCGGGCACCACCCCCGTCACCGGCCCCTGGCCCGGTCGGCACGGGGAGGTGCGCGCGGCGCCGTACGAGCCGGAGACCGAGCGCTACGGCGGGCCGGCCGCGCTCCCGGTGGCCGAGGAGGTGTTCGTGCACTCGACGCGCGCGGCCGTCGCCGCCCTGCGCGCCGTGCCCGACCGGGCCGACCGGCTGCGGCTCGCCCTGGACCTCGCCCACGCCACGGCGTACGCCCTGGGCCTGGACGAACTGGCCTCGGCGGGCTGGCTGCGCCGGCACGCCGCGTCCTGGCGCTGGGCCGCCGAGGCGCGGCCGCTGCCCGGAGCCGCCGTCCACACCCGGGTCAACACGGTGTTCGCGGCCCAGCGTACGAACCTGGGGCGGCGGGCTCGGGCGGTGCGCGCCGGGCTGGACGAGGGCTCCGCCGCTCCCTGGCTGGCGGAGTGGACCGGGCAGGTGCGAGCGGCCGACGCCCGGTTGCGTACCGCCGTACTCCCCGCGGACCGGCCGGACGCGCCGGTGCGGGCGCACCGCCGGCTGTGGGTGTGGGCCTCACAACTCCACATGCTGTTCAACCGGTTGGGGGTCTCCCCCGACGAGGAACGGGCCGTCTGCCGGCTCGCGGGCCGCGCCCTGCTGGAGACGGGGGACGAGGACGGCTTCTTCGGTGCCGGCCCGCGCGCGGCCGACTACCAGTACCTGGAGCAGAGCAAGTTCCAGATCGGTCGTGCCCAGGACACCGCCGTGCGGAGCATCGAGCAGCCCGGCATCCCGTCCGAGCACCGACGGCCCGAGGCCGAACGGGCGCTCCCCGCGGCCTCGTTGCCGGATCTGCCCCTCGCCGAGGCGCTGCGCCGGCGCAGTTCGGCGCGCGGGGCGCTGCGGGGGCCGCTCACCGCGGAGGAGCTGGGCGGGGTGCTGTGGCACGCCCACGCCCCGAGCCATGTGTCCCGGCGGCCTCTGCCCGACGGCACGGAGCGCACCCTGCACCACCGCCCGTACCCGAGCGCAGGCGCCCTCTACAGCGTCCGGGTACGGCTCCTGGCGCTCGCGGTGACGGGACTGGCCCCCGGCACCTACCACTGCATGCCGGAGCGGCGGTCGCTGGTCGCCCTCGGACCCGCGCCGGACCTCGGCGGGCTCAAGGCGTTGTCCTCGTACCTCTCGCGCCCGGCCGACGACCCGGACTCCGTGGGGATCGACGAGGCACCGGCCGTACTGGCGGTCCACCTGGACCTGGGGCTGCTCCGCCGCCGCTACGGGCTGCGGGCGCTGCGGCTGGGCCTGCTGGAGGCCGGGCACCTGGCGCAGACCCTCCAGCTCACGGCCGGCGCGTTCGGGCTGGCCACGATTCCGCTCGGTGGCCTGCACGACGACCTGGCGCACGAGCTGCTGGGCCTGGACGACCTCGACGAGCCGATCCAGTACCTACTGCCGCTCGGACGCCTGGCCCCCGGGCCGGCGCCCCGGCCTGCGGCGTAGTCGGGAGGGAACCGGAGCCGCGGCGGGGACGGGGTGAACCCCGTGCCCGCGCCGTGGCTCCGGTGGCGCTGACTCGGCTCTGGCGGCTCAGCTCACGCGTTCGATGCGTGCCCGCCGGATCAGGTTCTTGCCCGGCTCCCGGACCTTCTCGAACGCCGCGTTGTTCAGCAGAGCACAGCTGCCTGACGGGCCGTTCACCGTCACCGTCGTCGCCTGACCGTTGTCCAGGTTCGTCACCTTCAGCTTCGTCCCCACCGGGAACGTCCCACTGCTCGCCGCCGGCGCACCCCCCTCACCCGACAACGTCACCGTCGACCCCGGACACACCACCTCCCCCGTCGCCGGCGGCACCTGCACAGCAGCCGCACCGGCCGCACCCGCCGGCGCCTCATTGCCACCGCCCACCCGCTCGATACGTGCCCGCCGGATCAAGTTCTTCCCCGGTTCCCGAACCTTCTCGAACGCCGCATTGTTCAGCAGGACACAACTCCCCGACGGACCGTTCACCGTCACCGTCGTCGCCTGACCGTTGTCCAGATTCGTCACCTTCAACTTCGTCCCCACCGGGAACGTCCCACTGCTCGCCGCCGGCGCACCCCCCTCACCCGACAACGTCACCGTCGACCCCGGACACACCACCTCCCCCGTCGCCGGCGGCACCTGCACAGCAGCCGCACCGGCCGCACCCGCCGCACCCGCCGGCGCCTCATTGCCACCGCCCACCCGCTCGATACGTGCCCGCCGGATCAGGTTCTTCCCCGGCTCCCGAACCTTCTCGAACGCCGCATTGTTCAGCAGGACACAACTCCCCGACGGACCGTTCACCGTCACCGTCGTCGCCTGACCGTTGTCCAAATTGGTCACCTTCAGCTTCGTCCCCACCGGGAACGTCCCACTGCTCGCCGCCGGCGCACCCCCCTCACCCGACAACGTCACCGTCGACCCCGGACATACGACGTTGGGGACCGCGGCGTTGCCGGCCGCCATCGTGGCGACGATCCCTCCGGTCGCGAGGGCTCCCGCGACGACGGAGAACACGACCTTCTTCTTGAGACTCATAGTCCGTTTCCTGGACATTGGCACTCCTCGATCCGATGGACGCTGTCCCACCCCACGTCCTGCATACGGCCGAGATCGCGGGCAAAGTTCAGTCCTGTCAGCGCCTGATAAATCAAGCGGCGAGGAGGTTCGGAGCGCTGCACGGGGGGCATACCGCCGAGCTCGTGGATCATGGGTTACGCCAAAGAAGCAGGTCACAACCCCCATGCCGATGAGGGTGAGGTGTGTGCGGCGCTCACACCGACCGTCTGGACCGGCGCGGGGCGAGGAGACCACAGGCACCTTTAAGGTTCAGTTGATCTGCCCTTAAGCCTGCCCGGCCGCGACTGCCGAGACGCGGAGCGGCCTTCGCCGGGCCCCGGTTGCCATGCCGCGTTGGCCGTGCGGAGCCCGCTCTCAGTCGGCGGCGGAAGCCGGATCGTCGAGTTCGTGCAGCCCCGCCGGATCCTCGTCGGTCAACACCTTCCCGGTCGCGGTGACGAAGCGCTGGGCGTGGCCCCGGTGCACGCACAGGAGCTGGTCGCGGGTGCCGTTCCGGTCCCGGTGCACGGCCAACGCCGGACCGTACTTGCTGCTGTGCCCCGGCATCTCGGTGTCCGTGCTCCACCCGGCGCCGTCGAAGGCGGACCACCACAGCTGCTGGCGGGCGGGGTCGCGGTGGACGCACATCAGCTTGCCGTCGAAGACGGCGAGGCCGATGTTGCTCCGGGTGCGGTGCCCGGGCAGGGCGCCCTCGGAGGTCCAGGTGGTGCCGCGCAGCCAGGTCCAGTGGATCGCCCCGTCCTTGGGGTTGCCGTACAGCAGGTGCAGACTGCCGTCGTACACGGCGAGCGCCGGGGACCTCGTGGTGGCGCAGCCGGGAACGGGTTCGGGGGTGGTCCAGCTGCGGCCGTCCCGGCTCGTGGTGACCATGATCCGCTGGGCGGCGTCGGCGTAGGCGAGGTGGAGCGCGTCGTGGAAGACGGCCAGCGCCGGGCCGTAGACGCTCTCGGCGTCGGGGACCGGCCGGTCCGGCGACCAGGTACCACCGTCGTACGAGGTCAGCGCCATGCCCCAGTCGCCCGAGCCGCCGCGGTGCGCGCAGTACAGCCGGTTCTGGAACACGGCCAGGGCCGGGCTGCCCAGGGTGTGGTGACCGGGGAACGGCTGATCCTCGGACCGGCTGCCGTCCGATCGGTGCGCGGTCCACCACAGGCCGGGGTCGTCGCCCCGGCCCTGGTAGACGCAGTACAGGTCATCGCGGAAGACGGCGAGGGCGGGTGTTTCGGAGGCGTAGCGGGCCGTGAACTGCACGTCGGCCCCCCAGCCCGCGCCCGGCTCGAACACGCTGAACCACAGGCCGCTCTCGCGGGGCGGCGCGTCGAGGGCCACGGGCGCGAGGAGGGTGGGCGCGGCCCACGGCGAGACCAGCTCGCACCCGGCGCCCCGGGCGGCCGACCGGATCTGTTCGGCGCGTCCGCCCAGCCCCGCGCCGACGGCTTCGGCGAGGGCCGCGGGCAGGGAGCCGGCGAGCGCTTCCTCCACCAGGCCGGGGAAACCGCTGACGGGCCCGCTGCCGTCGGGTGGCGCGAGGTGGTCGGCCGCCCGCTGGTCGAGGCGGAGGGCGAAGCCCCACCCCAACAGGCGGACGGAGACGGCCGTCCCCGCCGCGGCGAGCTCTTCGCCCGCCCGTTCCGCGCACTCCACGGCCTTGGCCGACGGAGCGTCCGCGCCGAACTCCGGTGCCGTGCCGCTCTGCCACCCGGGGGCGGCGCCTTCGATCGCCATGCTGCCTTCCTGCCTGCAGGGCCGCGGGCCGGACGGCCCGCGTTCCGCGCGGCACGCGGGCGAACCGTCCCGACCCGCGGACATGGACGCTGGACACTTGCGGCCCGTTCCCGGCCGGTATGCACCGGTCTGCGGGCTCTCCCACCATTGACCGGGCCTGCCGGTGCGGACAAGTAGCCGTTCTCAGCCGCCTGCCGTCGGCGAACGCGCCACCGGGTACCTGTGGCGGCCCTCAGGGAAGGTCGGACGGAACGGGTGGCACGAGCTGCCGCGCGTCGTGCGGCGGCGGGAGGATCGGGTCGCCCACTCGGATCGTCCCGCCGCGGACCACCTCGGCCCGCAGCCCGCCACGGTGCAGCAGCCCGCGGATCAGACCGGGGCGGACGAGCTGCTCGAGGCGGGCACAGGGTTCGCTGAGTTTGAGGCCGCGCAGGATCACCGCGCCGATCCGGAACTCCTGGTCCACCAGCGGGTTGAGCCGGATGTCGCGGCAGACGAGGTTGCGGCGGCATTCGGCGGGGGTGAGCGTGATGCCGTGTTCGCGGGCCAGGGCCTCGAGGGCCTCGGCCTCGATGAGGGTGACGTCGCAGACACCGGACGCCCGGCCGGTGCCCCGGCGCCGGGGCCGGGGGCCCTCGCCCGCCCAGTAGTTGCGGTCCCCCGCCAGCCCGCGGCCGGTCACCGCGCGGGCCCGTGCGACGCGGAAGGTGGGCTCGCCGGTGCGCGCGGCGAGGTGCAGGGAGGCGACCCGGCCGGGGCCGGGCTGCGGCGGGGCCTGCGCCATGGGCGGTTCACCCCTTCAGGAAGTGGTCCGTGAGGGACCGAAGGGTGCGGAACTGGTTCACGTCGATCTGGTCGAGCTGCAGTTCCCGGCCTATCAGGTCCTCCAGCAGCAGGATGAACTCCATGAAGCCGAGCGAGTCGATCAGCCGGTTCTCGATCAGGTCGAGGTCCTGCGGGATCTCGCCGACGGTGGGGTTGCGTTCGCGCAGCCAGTCCACGACCGGCTTGATCACGTCGTCCATGGTCACCTCTCCGGGATCCGGTGCAGCTGTGGGGAGTCCGCCGCGGGCCGGCGCGCGCTCTCGTACTCCCGGCGGACCCGGGCGACGGTGACTGCGGCGGGGTGCGGGGCCGTGACGCGGGTGCAGGAGCGGCCGCAGTACATGGCCATCTCCTCGATGCGGCCGGTGGTGGCCTCGCCCGGAGCCGCCGCACTGTAGCGCGGTACCGGGTGCTCCCGGCCGTCCACCCGGGTGGTGGCGATGAAGGTGGCCGGGGCGCGGTCCACGGCGGTGGTGAGGGGGTTGCGCAGGACGCGGTGCGGGCGGTGCGGCCAGCCGATGTCGAAGAGGGAGGTGATGAGGGTGTCGTCGGCCACGGCCTCGACCACCCGCCGTTTGAACTCCGGGTGTGCGGTGGATTCTGCGGCCGGTGTGAACAGGGTTCCGGCCATGGCCCCGTCCGCGCCGCGCGCCACGGCGTCCGCGAGGTCCTTCCCGGTCGCGATCCCGCCCGCGACCGCCAGGACCGCGTACGGGTGGCGGGCCCTGACGGCGGCCAGCAGGAGGTCCGCGGGCAGCCGGCCGAGCAGGTGACCGCCGGCCTCGGTGCCCTGGAGGACCAGGACGGCCGCGCCCTGCCCGAGGGCCGTTCCGGCGTCCGCGAGGGTGCCGACCTGGACCACCAAGGGGTGTCCGGCGGCCCGTACGGCCCGGGCCGCGTCGGCGGCGGGCAGCCCGAAAGAGGTGACGAAGCCGCCGGGGGGCAGTTCGGGCAGGACGGCCCTGAGCTGGTCCAGGCAGCCCGCCGGGCCGGTGACCTCGGGGACCACGTTGATCCCGAACGGGCGGCCGGTGGCGGCCGCCACCTCCCGGACCAGCCGGGCGGCCCGCGCGGGCGGCTCCTTGTACAGCGCGAGGGTGCCGCCCGCTCCGGCCCGGGACACCTCGGCGCACAGCGCGGGGCCGGCGACGGCTCCCATCCCGGCTTGGAGCAGCGGCAGTTCGAGCCCGAGCCGGGCGGCCAGCCGGGTCACGAGCGCTCCCCTGCATGCCGTACCGCGCGGTGCGCGGCGGCCAGGTCCCCTTCGAACACGTCGCCCAGGGCGTGCACCCAGCGTTCCAGACCGAAGGCGACGCAGCCGGTGAAGGCCGGGCGGCCCGCGTGGCGAATGGCGCGGCGCTCGCCGAAGAAGTTGCGGTGGTTGTTGGTGGAGGCGACGGCGGTGCCGTCGGTGTGCAGGTACTCGTCCTTGACGGGGGCGAGCAGCTGCATGACGGTGCGGGCGCCGTCCTTCTCGAAGAACGGGTCGGTGGCGGGCTGCCGGTCCAGGGCGAGGCCGAGGGCCGCGCCGAAGGCGAGGATCCGCTCCCGGTGCCGGTCGAGGTGGGCCCGTACGGCTTCGGCGGAGCCGACGCACACGATCTCGCGCATGGTGAACCCCCAGAGCCTGCGCAGCCCGTCGTGGTGGTCCTCGTTGCGGAAGCACTGGGCGGCGGTGGTGATCAGGACGGGGGCCTCGGCGCTGGTGCCGGTGAGGTGCAGGAAGCAGCCGTAGCAGGCCGCGGAGGGCAGCAGGTGGGTCGCGTCGGCCAGCTCGGCCGCGGGCAGGGCGGTGGCTGCGGGTGGGGCCGCGGCGAGGGCGGCCAGCCGGTCGGGGCGGATCCGGGTGACCGGGCTGCCCAGGTGCGGGAAGTTGCGGAAGTAGTCGAGGGAGCGCAGCTCTTCGGCCCGCAGCAGCGGCGGGTAGCTCTGCTGCCGGGCTCCGGCCTCGGTTCCCCAGCGGGTGAACACCGCGTCGAGTGCGTCCCTCAGCAGGACGGCGGGTTCGTCGAGGGTGGCCAGCCCGTCCCGGACCGACCAGGTGGTCCCGGTGTCCCCGGTGGCCGTGGAGCCCCCGGTGGCCGTGGGGTCAGTGACGGGCATCGAACACCCCGATCCGGTGGAGGAAGTCGGTGGTCTTGTGCAGCACCTTCGCGTGGGCGGCCTGCCGGGCCGGGTGGGCGAGCAGCCGTCTGCGCAGCGCGAAGCCGTCGGGGAGGCCCGCGTCGCGGTAGACGGCGGGGTTGTAGAAGGACTCGATGCTGGTGGTGACGTAACGGCTGAGGTAGTCGCGCAGTTCGTGCCGGGTTCGTTCGTCCGGTCCGCTGTCGAGGAGCCGCTCCCACAGCAGTTGCACCAGGCGGCGGCCGAAGGCGATGTGCCGGGACTCGTCTTGGTGGTGCAGCCGGTTGATGTGGCGCACGGTCGGGTGCAGTCGGCGGTCGGCGGCCAGCTGGACGTTGTAGTGGTCGACGATCTGCTCGAAGACCAGGATCCGGGCGAAGACCAGGAAGTTCTCGATGTCCGGGTCGCGCGGGGCCTCCGGAAGCTTCACCGACTTGTCGGGGTAGATCTTGCCGGCGTACTTGAGGCAGAAGGTGGCGAAGAACCACATGTGGTCGTTCTCTTCGCCGATGAAGTGGTGGAAGAACTCGGAGGGGAGCTCGAAGCCGGGCGTGTGGATGCGCCGGGTGACCTCGATGAGCAGTTCGCGGATGCCGTGCACGTTGAGGCTGTAGAAGTTGACGCTCTCCCACCGGCTCAGGGCCCGGAGTTGGGCGGGGCCCAGTTCGTCCATCAGCTCGGTGCCGTGGACGGAGAGCAGTTCGGGGGACATCCAGAGCCCGTCGGTGGGGATCGTGGGCGGCCAGTCGAAGGTGGTGAACGGGTTGTAGTAGTCCGCGGTGGCCTTGTCGGAGAGCCGGTCGAGCAGGGCCCTGAACTCGGTGTCGTCGGCGGTGGCGGTACGGGCCGCTCCGGCGGGCGGGGTGTTCCGGGGGCGCATGGGCGTCACTCCTTCCATCGGACGGCCGACAGCAGGGCCTGGTGGAGCTCGGGGGTGGATGCGGCCACGCAGGACCGCTGGTTGGTGATGCTCAGGTCGGTCAGGACGGTGTCGCCGAGCGGCTGTCCGTAGCCGTCGGTGATGACCGCGCCGGCCCGCTCGGCGAGGAAGACGGCCGCCGCGATGTCGTACGGGAACAGGTGCAGGACCCGGCCGTTGCCAACGCGTTCGAACTCGGGCAGCAGCGCCGGGTCGTCGCGCAGCAGCCGGTTGCCGATGTCCACGTACGCGTCGAGCTGGCCGGTGAGCAGCCGGGAGACGGACCAGGTGGCGCTGTTGAAGACGAAGACCTCGCCGGTGTTGGCCGAGCGGTCGATGAGGTGGCCGTAGGCCTCGGCCATCAGGCGGGCCGGATGGCCGTTGAACTCCAGCGACCAGAACATCCGGGCGGGGTCGGTGGTGCGGGTCAGCGCCGGGACGGGGTGCTCGTAGCCGTGCGCGATGATGCCGGGCGCCGTCAGGTCCCCGTACAGGTAGGCGCCCGTGCGCAGTTCCATCAGCAGCGCGTGCTCGACGTCGGCGATGCGCGGCCGCTGCGACATACGGGCGACGGCGACCGAGACGGTGGCCGACTCCAGGCCTGCGACGGCGGGCCGGGTGCCGTCGATGGGGTCGACGACCAGCAGGTGGGCCGGATCGGCGCCGTGGTACTGCAGGCCTCGGTCCTCGGAGTAGACGGCGACGGGCAGGTCGTGACCGACGACGTATTTCCAGACGGCCGCCTCCGCGACCTCGTCGAGGCCGAACTGGGCGTCCCCGCCCGGCGAGTGGCCCCGGACCAGGCGGCTGCCGGCCCGGTGCCGGGCGGCCGGCACGGCTTCGCGGACGGCGCCGGCGAGGCCGGTCACGTAGTGCCGTACGGCAGCGGCCCCCGGCGGGCTGCCGTGCGCGGTGCCGTGCGCGGTGCCGGTCATGCGGCTGCCTCGGCGGCGAAGAGGGCTTCGAGCCGGTCGCAGAGCAGTTCGGCCTCGGTGCGGGTGAGGATCAGCGGTGGCCGGATCTTGATCACGTTCCCCCGGCCGTAGCGGGAGGTGCGCAGGATCAGGCCGTGGTCCATGCCGCGTCGGGCCAGGGCCTGGGCTCGTTCGCTGTGCGGGCGGCCGGCGTCGTCGCCGATCTCGATCCCGATCATCAGGCCGAGGCCGCGTACGTCCACGATGGCGGGGTGCAGGGCGGCCAGCGCGCGCAGCCGTTCCATGACGTGGGCGCCGACCTCGCGTACGTTCTCCAGGAAGCCGGGGCGGCCGATCACCTCGAGGGTGGTGGCCGCGGCGGCTGCGGCGAGGACGTTGCCGCCGTAGGTGAAGGAGTGGTGGTCGGCGCTGAGCCCGGACATCCGCTCGTCGGCGACGATGGCCGCGATCTGGGCGCCGGAGCCGCCGAGGCCCTTGGCCGTGGTCAGGATGTCCGGCCGGACCCCGTAGTGCTCGGCGGCGAACATCCGGCCGACCCGGCCGATGCCGGTCTGGATCTCGTCGAAGACGAGGACGATGCCGCGTTCGTCGCACAGGGCGCGCAGCGCGGGTAAGTAGCCGTCGGGGGGCACGATGTTGCCGCCGCTGCCGGAGACCGGTTCGACGACCACGCAGGCGACGCTGCCGGAACTGGCGTGGTCGAGGAAGTCGTTGATGCGCTCGACGCAGAGCATGCCGCAGCTGTCGGGGCCCGCCTGGCGGTAGAAACACCGCAGGCAGTAGGGGTCGGGGACCTGGAGCACGCCGGGCATCAGGTGCGGGAAGGGGGCCTTGCGGAAGGACTCGCCCGACATGGTGGTCGTCATCATGGTCTGGCCGTGGTGGCTGCGGAACAGGGTGACCACGTCGCGGCGGCCGGTGGCGAGTTGCGCCATCTTGACCGCGCCCTCGTTGGCGGTGGAGCCGCCCGACACCTTGAGGTGCACCTTGGTCAGGTTCGGCGGGGTGACCTCGACCAGCCGCCGGACCAGCTCGTTGACGGGGGCGGTCTGGAAGGTCGAGGTGGTGTGCACCAGCCGTTCGGCCTGGTCGCGCATGGCCTTGACCACTTCGGGGTGTCCGTAGCCGAGGCTCAGGTTGAAGGTGCCGGACGCGCAGTCCAGGTACTCGTTGCCGTCCGTGTCGTACAGGTGGACGCCTTCGCCGTGGTCCATCTCGTACGCGCTGACCGGGTAGTACAGGTGGTTCTGCGCGTGGTTCAGGGCATCGCTGCGGACGTCGCTCCGGGCATCGCTCTGCGGATCGCATTGGGCGCGCATGAGATCGGCCATGTGTCTCCTGTCGACTTCCGTCCCGCGGACACGACGGACGGCGGATATCGATGTCTCCGATTTCACACGTCCAGAATGAAGGTGAACGCGGCGTCCCACCCCTCGGACGTCTCCCGCACATCCATCAGGCATTCTGGCCGGAAATACTTGTCGAGGTGGTTTCGGCGTTCCCCGGGGAAATACAGCATGGTGGTCAACACCGCTCCGCCGGGCGGCTGCACCTTCACGTGCACGTGCCGCGTCCGCCCCGGGTACACGGCGGGCAGCACCGTCTCCAGCCGCCACAGCCCCTTGGCGTCGGCGAACTGGTGGCCGCGTAGTCGAAAACCGTCGTCGTCGTAGACCCCGGCGTCCCCGACCTGCCAGAAGTCGAGCAGGGTGCCGCCGATCGGCTTGCCCTCCGCAGTGCGCACGGCGCCGTGCAGCAGCATCGGAACGCCTCCTGCCACATCGCCCCGGAAGCTGCTCCTGCAGGGGGTGTCGGGTTTGTAGTACGGCCCTTCGCGCAGGGCGGGCGTGGGCGGCGTCCCGTTGCAGCGAACGGTCGGCGTGAGCGTCTTCAGGACGTTTTCCGGACTTCCGTTCGCCACGGCGGAATTCTCCCTTGGTCAAGGATCTTCACTTCCGTTCAGGCAGACTAACCGGCATTCCCGATGTTGAAAAGAAGGCCCTGTGTCACCTCTCCGCCATTTATTGGACGCCAATTGCCAGGGTTTCCGTGATCCGCACGGACAGCAGTCGTCTCCTGGGAACAGAGCGGCGCACGGGCCGGATGGGACAGGGGGAGATCGGTGGCGCGCGCCCGCCCGGCCGCGGTCAGTACCGCTCGGCGGCGGACCGGCGCAGCACCGCGCGGGCGCGGGTGAAGTAGGCCGGGTCCGGCGGTGCGGTGAGGATGTCGGCGAGCGCGAAGAGGTCCAGCGTCCGGCTGAGCCGCAGCCAGTCCCCGGGCAGTCGGCCGTTCCCGCCCCGGAAGCCCTCGACGAAGCCCGTGGTGAAGGCCGGCGGGTACTCGTGGGCGAAGCGCAGCATATTGCCGACGTCGAAGAGCGGGGAGCCGCTCAAGGCGAGCTCCCAGTCGAGCACGGCGGCCACCGCCCACTGCCCGGCGCGCCGTTGGACCAGGACGTTCTTCGGGTTGAAGTCGCAGTGCACCAGGCTGCGTTCACCGGCCACGGCGGCGAGCGCCCGGGGCCCCCGGCGGGCCAGGGCACGCAGTACGGCCGCGTCCGTCCCGCTCAGCGGACCGTCCGCGGCCGCGGTGGCCAGACAGCGGTCGACGAAACCGGGCAGGTCGCCCAGCGGGGCCGCCTCGTCCGGGGCCGGGACCAGCGAAGAGTCGCCGAAGACGCCCGGGCGGGGCAGCCTGACCCGGCCGATCCGTGCCAGCACCCCGCCGACGGCCCGGCCCAGGCCCCGCGCTTCGCCGCTCACCGGGCCGTCCGCGAGCACCTGGCTGAGCGGGGTCCCGTCCACGAACCGGTAGAGCAGGGTGGGGCGGCCGGTGGCCCGGCCGTGCGGATCGGCCGCGACCACCGCGGTCACCGGGACGGTACGGGCCGCGGCCCGGCCGAGGACGGCGATCTCCACCGCACAGGTGTTGCGCGGGACCCGGCTGCCGCTGGGCCGGTAGCGGCGCAGTACGTAGCGCTCCGCGCCCGGTGCGTCGGCGGGCTGGGCCGTGAGCAGGGCCATGTCGTTGGTGAACCCGCCGGGCAGCGGGTCCACCTCGTGCAGCCGGGCGCCGGGCAGGGCGTACCGGGTCAGCCAGGCATGGGTGGCCGGGTCGAGGAGGCCCACCGGATCGGGGCGCGTCACACCGGCCAGCCTGCCCGGTCCGGGGTCGTCCTCATGCCTCCGTTCCCCCCGATGGCCCAGCGCCGGACCAGGGCCGTTGGCGCGCGGCGGCGGCCGCCCGGGCCGCCAGGACCAATCCGCCCGCCGGTCCGGCGAGGCGGCCGAGCCGTGCCGGGACCACGAAGTCCTCGGCCGCGTGCTCGGGCAGCCCGGGGTATCCGGCCAGGGCCGCGGCCAGTTCGGCGCGGAGCAGCGGGAACAGCCCGGCGAGTTCCGCGACGCCGCCGCCGATCACGATCCGCTGGGGCGCGGTCGTGTAGACGATGTTGCGCAGCCCCGCGGCCAGGTAGGCCGCCTCCAGCCGCAGCGCCTCGCGCAGGGCTTCGCCGGCCAGTTCCTCGGCCGGGGTCCCCCAGCGGGCGCCCATCGCCTCGCCGCCCGCCAGCCCCTCCCAGCAGTCGCCGTGGAAGGGGCAGGAGCCGGGGAAGGCGTCGCCCGCGATCCGGGGCACCGCGAGGTGGCCCATCTCGGTGTGGACCAGGCCGCTGACCACCTTGCCGCCGATCACCGCGCCGCCGCCGATGCCGGTGCCGACGGTGAGGTAGACGTAGGTGTCCAGGCCGCGCGCCGCGCCCCAGCGGCCCTCGCCGAGGGCCGCGCCGTTGACGTCGGTGTCGATGCCCACCGGCACGCCGAGCGAGGCGGCGACCGGTCCTGCCACGTCCACTCCGGACCAGCCGGGTTTGGGGGTGGCGGCGAGGTGGCCGAACCGGGCATGGCCAGGACGCAGTTCGAGGGGTCCGAAGGAGGCGATGCCGATCGCGTCCAGCGGTCCGGTCGCGGCGGCCGTCTCCTGGAAGAAGGCGATGGCCCGGGCCAGGGTGGGACCCGGTTCGCCGGTCGGGAACCGGATCTCGGCCTCGATCCGGTCGGGGGCGGAGCCGACCAGGCAGACGAACTTGGTCCCGCCGGACTCGATCGACCCGAGCCGCGGCGCGCTCACGCGTCCACCGGCCAGCCGTCGGCGCCGACCGGGCCGGGGTGCGAGCGGATGACGACCTTGAGCGCGTCGTAGCGCGGTGGCCGTCCGGTGCCGCCGCCCCCGTCGCCCCGGGTGAGCCCGCCGAGTGCGCTGAAGGCCTCTGCGTATCGCTCGAGCGGGAACTCGTGCGTCACCAGCCGCTCGAGTACCGCTGCGGCGCCGGCGCCGGGTCGCTGTGGGCCGCCGAGCTCGGCGGCCAGGTCCACGGCGACCGGGAAGACGTCGGCCCGGTAGTCCCCGGCGCCGATCAGCCGGATGCCCCGGTTGGTGAGCCTGAGCGGGCGCAGCGGCACGGTGTAGGTGTCGTCGAAGCCCATGACCACGACCCGGCCGCCGTCGTCGATCAGCCGAAGCGCCGCCTCCAGGCCGGTGCCCGTGGTGTCGAAGACGACGGAGGGACGCTCGCCGCCCGAGGCCTTGACCACGGCTTCGGCCGGATCCGTACCGGCCACGTCCACCACGTGGGTGAACTGTTCGCGGGCCCGCTCCAGCCGGTAGCCGTCCGGTTCCGCGACGGTGACCCGGCGCGCCCGGCGGGCGGCGACCAGTGCGGTCAGCATCCCGATCGGGCCCGCGCCGAGCACCACCACGGTGTCGTCGAAGGTGACGGACGCGGCCTCGACGTTGCTCAGGACGCAGGCGAGCGGCTCGATCAGGACCGCGCTGCGGAAGGGCAGCCCGGCGGGAACCCGTTCGACGAAACGTTCCGGCATGGTCACGGCCTCCGCGTACGTACCGTCCCGGTCGACGCCGACCTCGGTCCCGGCCTTGTGACGGCAGAAGTTGGTCGCTCCCCGGCGGCACGGAGCGCACCAGCCGCAGTACAGCGTGGGGTTGACCACCACCCGGTCCCCCACCCCGACCGAAGTCACCTGCGGCCCGGTCTCCCGCACCACCCCTACCGACTCGTGCCCGAGCACCACGCCCGGCCGGGCCGGGAACCGTCCGAGCAGGATCTTGCGGTCCGTTCCGCAGACCCCCGTACCGACGATCTCCACCACGACGTCATCACCGTTCACGAGTTGCGCGGCGGGCCGTTCCTGCAGTTCGGCGGAGCCTGGACCCAGATACACGAGAGCGCGCACGAGACCTCCCCATCGGTGTTCGGAGGGCGACGCTAGCGCAGCCGAACGCGGCCGGACACGACGCCTCTGAGCCACTCCGCGGCCGCGGCCGGCGGGGCCCGGGCCCCGCGGCTTCCCGGCCGGCCGGAATGCCTGCTGGTCAGGGCCTCGTGCACGGCCTGTCCGGATCCAGGATTCCGGACGTCTCCCCTCGTCACGGAAGTTGGCGGTTTCGTCCGGGCGAAGGGCCGGGGGGCGGTCCTCCGGGTTACCAGGCGACGGGAAGTGCGCGCGCGCCCTGGAGTTCGAGGTCGGCGGGTGGTCGGTCCGTGTGGCTGGTCAGGCTCAGGGAGGGGAGGGTTCGGGAGAGCCAGGTGACGAGGGTGTGGGTGAGGTGGCGGCAGTACGCGGCGGCGGGGCAGAAGTGGATGCCGGCGGAGAAGGCCAGGGTGGGGGGGCGCGTCGGTGCGCCGGGGGTCGAAGGACTCGGGGTGGTTTCCTTGAGCCGCTCCTTCGCGGGACTCCGTCACCTGGCCGGCGTCACCCCGCATCCCTGCCTGCCCCACGGCGTCAACATGGACTTCCACCTCTACCACCTCCCCTACTGAGCCGGCTGCGGGAGCCGGGCGGGCCGTCGACATCCGAGCACCATCCGGAAGCTCCGTCATCGTGCGGTGCGCAGCGTGAGGACGTACGCCGCGGTGAGCGCAACGGCAGGATCTTCGTCATGTGACAGATCCTTCAGGGCACGTGAGGCTGTGACTCCCGGGATGTCCGCGAGTGCTTGTGCCAGCCGTCGACGCGTGGCCGATCCACCGGGACCGTGGGGGAGGCGGTCGACGAGCGCGGCGGCGATCTGATCGGCCGAACCGGAACGGCTCGCCAACGCGCTCAGTGCATCGGCTGCATCGACGTCGTTCGTCCCCTCGACGATCATGTCGATGAGAGTCGGGACCGCGTCGGCCGCTCCACGTGCTCCGAGCGCCAGAGCCGCATGCCTGCGGACCGCGGCGTCGGGGCTCGTGAGGGCGCCCTGCAACACGGCGATCGCCCGCTCGTCCGGAACCTCGGCGATGGACTGGACGGCCCGTTCCCGCACCCCGGCCACCGGTGAGGCCAGGCCCTGCGCCAACAGTTCCAATGCGGCACCGCCTGATTGCGCCACAGCCCACCGAAGGGCCCCGGCAACGTTCGGATCCGTCTCGCTCAGCACTGCCTCGACCAGCGCTTCCACGGGCACCGGCACCTCTTCGACCGAGGACAACGCCGCGCGCTGGCGTTTCCCGGCGCTCTCCGAGCCCAGCGCATGCAGGAGTGCGACGATCTGAAGCACGTCCCCCCAGTCGGCGGGTCCTGCGGCACCGATCCGGCGCAGTCGCGTGAGCAGCGCCGTCTCGACGGCGATGCGCTCCTGCGTCTGGCGGACGAGGTCGTCGACGAGTTCCGAGGGCCTGAAGCCGGGGTCGTCAAGGGCCCGCGCGACTTCACGCAACGACAGCCCCAACGACCGCAGGCTCTCGACGTGGAAGATCCGCCGGATGTCCTCGCTGGAGTACTCCCGGTACCCGGACACGGTACGTCCCGTCGGCCGCACCAGGCCGAGCGAGTCGTAGTGCCTGAGCATGCGGGCGCTGACCCCGGACCGCCTGGCCACATCACCGATCAACACTGCCTATGCTCCTCCTGGCTGGTCCTGCAGGGCCGCAACGCGCTTCGCCTCCTCGATCGCGGACTCGAATCCGGCATCCGGGTCGCGCAGCAATCGTTCCGTGGCGACCGCATGGTGACGCACGCGCGGGTCGAGATCCGTCATGGCAGCATGCAGGACCGGCAGAGCGGCCTCACCGAGGGTGATCATCGCCCGGCTGAGGCTCAACTGCGTCTCGCGCCCGCCCCGCCCCAGCTGTGCCGCCAGCGCTCCGGCCAGCTCAGGCTCCTCGCCTTCGGGCACGAGCGCGGCCGCTGCCCGCCAGGCGCTCCGCGCCACCTCCTCGTCGCGGTCGTACAGGAGCGCCCGCGTGATCGCCGGCCACGCCTTCCGCTCCCCGATCTTGGACAACGTGTGCAATGCCTGACTTCGTGCCTGCGCCCGCCCGGAACGGAGCTCGGCGACGAGCCGTGGAACCGTCACGGATGCTGCGTGACGGGTGAGCGCCCACGTCAGCATCTCGCGCACGAAGAACTCGGGCTCGAGCGCGCACCGCTCGATGAGCTTTTCGACGGTCCGCGCTTCCGGGCTCGAGCCGATCGCCAGGGCTGCCCGCAGCCGCACTGACGACCGGCTGTCTTCCAGCCCCTGGAGGGCTCTCGCCGTATGCGTGTCCTGTTCCACCGTGGTCATCGCAACCACCTCCTTGACCGCAGTGAAGACCTTGTCATCGTGTCAAGGTCAAGGGCGGCCACGCGACGAGACCACCGGACCACCGCCGGAGCGCTCGGCGAGGTGATGGGGCCCTGTGGTCCGTACCACCATCCCGGGCGCTCCTCACCGGTCCGGCGCTCGTCGGCCGGGTCCGGTCGGGTTCCTCTGCTAGAAAGGTTGTGACACAGCGTCAGATGATGGAGGCGGACGGCATGACCGATTCGGCGGACGCGCGCGAGGCCGACCGTGCGCTCAAGGCGAAGCACCGGACGATGTGGGCGCTCGGCGATTACCCGGCCGTCGCCACACGGGTCGTCGCGGCTCTCGGGCCCGTACTGGTGGAGGCCTGCGGGGTGAAACGCGGCGACCGGGTGCTCGACATCGCCGCAGGATCGGGGAACGCCGCCCTTCCGGCCGCGCTGGCGGGCGGCGAGGTGATTGCGTCCGACCTGACGCCCGAACTGCTGGACGTGGGGCGGCGGGAGGCCGCGGCGCGCGGCGTCGAGCTGCGCTGGCAGGAGGCCGACGCCGAGGCCCTGCCCTTCGCCGACGGCGCGTTCGACACGGTCATGTCCTGCGTCGGGGTCATGTTCGCCCCGCACCACCAGGCCAGCGCCGACGAGCTGGTCCGGGTCTGCCGGCCGGGCGGCACGATCGGGCTGATCAACTGGACCCCGGAGGGGTTCATCGGGCAGATGTTCGCCACCATGAGGCCGTACGCGCCGCCACCGCCGCCCGGGGCGCAGCCGCCACCGCTGTGGGGGCGGGAGGAGCACGTCCGTACGCTCCTCGGCGACCGCGTCACCGGGGTCGAGGCGCGCCGGCAGACCATCCGCGTGGACCTCTTCGAGAAGCCGCAGAGCTTCCGCCAGTTCTTCAAGGCCACCTACGGACCGACGATCGCGGTCTACCGGAACATCGCCGACGACCCGGAGAAGACCGCTGCCCTGGACCGGGCCCTCGACGAACTGGCGGGCGGCGCGCTCCGGGACGGGGCGATGGAGTGGGAGTACCTCCTGGTCACCGCACACCGAAGCGGCGCTGCACCCGCCTGAGGCCACGGCCACGGCCCCCTGAGGGCCGCCACTGCGACCACCTCCCGTAGACCCGGGCACGGCTCCGAAGGCGAGGTCGGTCCACTTCGTCGGTGGCGTACGCCTCGTCGACCCGTCGCACGAGATGGCGTACCTGCGCTCGGGCCCTCATGACGACGGGGTCGTCAAAGGCGCCGGCGCCCAGTGCTGCAGCACGCCGATCTGACGGTGTCGAGCTACGCGCAGGCCGAGGGAGACACCATGGCCCGAGGTCGGGTTGGTGTGGGTGAGGCTGTCTCCGGCGTTGACCAGTCCGGTGACGACAGGTCCGTCGTCGTCGGCGAGGGCGGTCCAGCGGTTGTCCAGGCCGGCCATCGGCAGGACGGCCGACTGGGGTTCGGGGGCCAGGTCGAGCCAGGCGGCGGTGGCGGGGAAGCGGCGGGCGGCGGCCTGCCGCGTCGACGACGAGGTCCGCTCGGTGCGTTTCCGCGCCCACCCGCACGCCGGTGACCCGGGCAGGGGAGCCCTCCTCGATGGTGAGGGCGTCCACCGGGCAGCCCCGCCGCACGTCAACGGTGCGTTCCCGCCGCACGGCCGCGGTCGAAGCCGCTTCCAGCACGATGCGGCGGGTGCGCAGGGTCACCAGGTCCTCATCGCCGGCCCGGTGCGGCGGATGCGCACCGAACCAGTCGAACTCGTGGTACTCCCGGGCTCCGCGTGCCAGCAGGTCCGCGTAGACATCGGGGGTCTCGGTGCGCAACACGGTGCGCACGGGCGCGAGGAGCGAGCGGGGTTGGACGGCGTGTTGCGATCCTACTGCTCGGCGATCTTCGGTCGGGAACCGTCGTCCGTCGCGGTGCGGGGTCCTCAGTCCGTCGGCTGAGCCGGCTCGGTCTGCCCGCCGCCGAACACTTCCTGGACGAGCTTCTGCTTCACGTTCTCGAACATCCCGGCCATGGCGGCCAAGTCGAGCTCGGCGTCCCCCATGGTCAGCGAGCCGGTCAGGGTCCTGCCGCCGTCGGGCGTGCTGTACATCAGCGCCGCCCAGCCCCAGAAGCCGCCGTTGTGCTGGAGGATGGTGCCACCGTCGGCCGTCTCCTCCACGAACACGCCCAGGCCGTAGCCCACCTTGGGGTGCGGCGTGCGCATCTCGGCCAGCAGCGGGGCAGGCAGGAGCTTGCCGCTCATCAGCGCTGAGAAGAAGGTGTGGAGGTCCTGGCTGGTCGAGATCATGTCACCGGCGGCGGAGATCCAGGAGGGGTTGAAGTCGGTGGTGTCGGCCACCTTCCACTGGCCGGCGTCCTCGTACGCGTAGTAGCCATGGGCGTGCGGCTCGGGGATCTCCGGCGAGGCGCCCGGCACCACGGTGCCGGTCAGCCCGAGCGGACCCAGGATGAGCCGCTGCATCTCCTCGGCGTAGGAGCGGCCGGCGACCTTCTCGATCAGCAGCCTGGCCAGCACGTAGTTGGTGTTGGAGTAGCTCCAGTCCGTCCCCGGCTCGAACCGCGCCGGCTTGGACAACGCCATCCGCACCAGCTCCTCCGGCTGGTAGGTGCGGAACTGATTGTCCATCCACTCCTTGCCTATCCCGGGGACTCCACCGGGCACGACCGTCCCGTCGTCGTAGACCTCGCCGGTGAAGTTGAACAACCCGCTGGTGTGCTGGAGCAGCATCCGCACCGTGATCTGTCGGGCAAGCCCGAACTCGGGCAGGTAGTCGTCCGCCGGGGTGTCCAGCCCGACCTTGCCCTCGGCCACCAGTTGCAGCACCAGGGTCGCGGTGAAGGTCTTGGTGACGCTGCCGACCCGGAAGTGCCCGTCGGTCGGCGGCTTGTCGGCCTCGCCCAGCTTGCGCACCCCGGCGTTGCCGACCCACTCGCCCCGCTCATCATGGACGCGCAACTGCACTCCGGCGAAGCCGGAATCGACGATCTCCTGGATGGCGCTCTGCAGCTCCGGGCGATCCGGCCCGGCAGCGGTGTTCTTGACGGTGTGGAGGGACTCGTCCATGGTCATTCCTCAGCTCGCGACGGTAGGTGTGCGGCACAGCCCGAGCGCGCAACGGCGGCTCTGGTGACTCCCGTTGCGGTTTCGAGGCGGCCATGCGATGAGCGTGCACCCTGCCCCAAGGTCAAGGTCAACCCCAATACCGTGACCATGGACCGACCGACACCGATCGGGCGCGGGCTTCAGTCCCGACTGCGTGGCCACGCAACGGGAGGCTCTGGCCGAGGTTCGGAAGTCGTACGACTGGGACGGCCGAGTGGTCCCGCGGCGCCGGACGGGGGGCCGAACGGCGTTCCTGTGGTGGCTGGGTGGCCGCGCACTTAACTTCGGTTCATGGAGTCGACGAGTGGGGACCAGGCTACCGAGACAACGGCCGGCCTCGGGGTCGGCCTCGTTGTCCTGGCGTGGCTGACGCAGTTTCTGGTGGGGACCGATCTCTTCGTGGTGGCGCCGCTGCTCCCCGCCATCGCCGCGTCACTCGATGTGTCGCCGGCCAGTACCGGTCTGCTGATCACGGTCTTCTCCATCGCTTACGTGGTGGCTTCGCCGTTCGCCGGGTGGCTCTCCGACCGAAAGGACCGCGCCACGATCCTGGTGTGGGCCCTGCTGCTGTTCTCGGTGGCCAACATCGCTACCGCGCTGGCGCCGAACTTCGGCCTGCTGCTGGTCACCCGCGTGGTGGCCGGCGTCGCTGCCGCGGCCACCGGACCCACCGTGTACTCGCTGGTCAGCACCCGGGCACGGCCCCAGGCACGGGCCCAGGTGCTGGCCGTCGTGGGATCGGGTCTGCTGACTGCCCTGTGGGTGGGTGCCCCGGCGGGGTCGCTGCTGAGCCAGCACGTGGGATGGGAGGCCACCTTCGTCATCCTCGCCGCAGGCACGTTCCTGCTGGCCCTGCCCAACGCGTTCGCCTGGCGTAACGGGCCACGTTCGGTGAGCGGCACACCGAAGGAGCCGGTGACAGACGGGCGGACCGGCAGGGGCGTCGCGATGTCCGGCGTCGCGGTCACAACCCTGTGGGCCTTCTCCGTCTACAGCCTGTACACGTTCCTGGCCGTTGCGCTGCACGCCGACGGCAGGGCGACCGCGGTGACGTGGCTGCTCGTCGTCTACGGCGTCGGAGCCGTCATCGGCGGACAGGTGGGCGGCCGGTTCGCCGACCGGGCCGGCGCCGTACGCGTCACCAGGTCGGCCCTGGCCCTGACGGCCGTACTGGAGGCCGTCGTGGCCCTCGTCTATCCGGTCACCTGGGGCCTGGCCTGTGCGCTCGGGCTCTTCGCGCTGGCGGGGTATGCGTTCTTCCCCGCCCAGCAGCGCCACCTGGTGGACATGTTTCCCGACCGGGCGACGGGCATTCTGTCGTGGAACAACAGCGCGCTGTTCGTCGGCCTGTCGCTGGCGGGCGCCGTCGGGGGGCAGGCCGTGGACTCCCTCGGCTACCCGACCTTCCTGTACATCGGCGCCGCCGCGGCCGTGGCAGCGTTCCTGCTCGCCGGTCGGCGACCGGGCCGACCATCCGGGCGTCCGGCCCTGCCCTAGGGGGTGTCGAGGAGTTCCTGTCCACCTGCTGCGCAACGTCGAGCGCCTGGCCGCACAAGCCCACTGCCTTCGACTTCCACGCCACCGAGGGCCGTTCCCGGCGCCTCACGGTCGACGGCGACGGCACACGCTCCGCGCCTGGGAGCCGGAGGAGCAGGACGTGACGATGCGCCACCTCGTCCGGAATGAGCCCCGTCACGGCTGGGCGGCTGGGCGCCGGGACGCACATGGTCAGACGGGCCGGAGCCGCGTGCGCAGGAGGCAGAATTCGTTGCCTTCCGGGTCGGCCAGGACGTGCCAGCTCTCGGTCCCGGTCTGACCCACGTCGGCGGGCCTGGCCCCGAGAGCGAGCAGCCGCTCCAGCTCGGCGTCCTGGTCACGGTCGGTGGCGCTGACGTCGATGTGCAGTCGGAGCTTCCCGGGCCGCGGGTCGCTGCCGGGGCTGAGGACGAGGGTGGGCTGCGGGCCGCCGAAGCCGGCGTCGGGCGGCCCGATCTCGATGCTTCCGTCGTCTTCCCGGCCGAGTTCGACGTAGCCGAGGACCTTGCCCCAGAACGCGGCGAGCCGCTCGGGGTCGGCGGCGTCGATGACCAGCTCGCTGATGCGGCATGCCATGGCCGTCAGTGTACGCAGCCGACCCGAGAGCCGACCGGTAGCCCGAGCACGGCATCACCGTGACGGTGGGGGTTCAGCACCGGTGACCCCCGTACACCGGCGGTGTCCCCCACGTGGGCGCACGTACGACGCCCACCCGCCCGCGCCGTCAGGCGCCGTCCCCTCCAGCGCCCTCCCGACGCCTGCGGCGGCGTCGGCCGAGGGCTCCCGCCAAACCGATCAACCCGCCTGTGAGCGCGCCGGACACGAGGATGCGCAAAAAGCCTTCCACGGAATACTCCCCCTTCTGGACCAGGTTCACCGTTGCCCGGTTCGCGCTCGGGTGCCTGGTCAACTACGAACGGGGACACTATCGGCGTGCCGTCGGCCTGGCTTGGACAAATTTGACCTCGCCTCTCACAGGGCGAGGGCTCCCTCCGCCACACGGGCGGCAGCCACCTGGCCGGGAGTGGTGTCGGCCAGGGCACGGAACTCGCGGTTGAGGTGGGCCTGGTCGTAGAAGCCGCAGGCAGCGGTCACTTCGGTGAGATGGGCACCCTCGCGGGAGAGCAGCCTCACGGCCCGGTGGAAGCGCAGGACGCGGGCGGACATCTTGGGCGTCAGGCCTATCTGTTCGGTGAACCGGCGGACCAGGTGGCCCTGGCTCCAGCCCACTTCGGCCGCGATCCGGCCGACCTGGATCGCCCCGCCGGCCTGGGACAGCAGTCGCCAGGCATGGCTCACCTCGGGCGCGGGATGCGGGCCGTGTTCCAGGCGGGCGGCCAAGGCGACGTCGAGCAGGTCGAACCGGGCTCCCCAGTCGCTGGTGGCTGCCAGTTGCTCCGCCAGCAGGCCCGCCTGGGGGCCGAGGACGTCGCACAGCCCGACCACCCTGTTGGTCAGCTCGCTCATCGGCATGGCGAACAGCCGGTAGGCACCCAGTGGAGTCAACTCGAGCCGGATCGCCTCCTGGCCGCCAGGGTGGTCACACACCCGGGGCCCGTCCTCCAGCCCCGCAACGAGCGAGCCGGTCACCTGGCTGTCCGGACTCGAGTCCCCCAGCCGATGGACCTGGCTGAACGGCTCCCCCAGGCTGATCACCACGACCGCTCGACCCGTGGGAACCAGCCGCACCCGATAGGGCACGGCGCCCGCCGCCTCCCAATAGCCGGCGTAGCTGTGCACGAACGGGCGTAACCGGGCGGGCCACGGGCGGGTCACCCGCCACCGGCCACCCAACCGGGTCATTGCGACTCCCCGACCGGCCGTGACTGCGCTTCCGGCCACCTGCATGTCCCTCCCCCTCCCGTGGCGACGAGGCGCCCGGCGCCGACCGAGCCCCCTGACGGGTCCGTGCGCCTCGGCCCCGCACCCCTCCCTGATCAAGCATCAGCTTCTCAGATGTGGCGGTGCGGAGCGATCGCGAGCCTCGCGATGTCGTCGTGAAGGTTGCGGGTATGACGGGGAAGGTCGGTGTTGAGGAAGTTGACGACGTCGGCGGGGCCGGGGGCCACGCGGCCCGCGAAGCGGTGGCGCAGCCGGTCCACGAGCGGATGGAAGTCGCCGCCGGTGTCGCGGGCCTCGACCAGCCCGTCCGTGACCAGGAGCAGTACGTCGCCCCGGGTGAGCCGGTGGCTCCACGCCACCGGTCCGTCCGCCGCGGCCAGGCTGCCCAGGCCGAGCGGCAGCGCCGGCGGGCCATCCAGCCTGCGCACCTCGCCGCGAGAGATCAGCACCTGCCCGACCTGGTGCGGCGCCGGGCGGAGCAGGGCCCGCATCAGTGCCTCGGCGACCGAGTTGGCGTGGACGAGGTTGCGTTCCTGGCGGGTGGGGTGCGCGGCGAGCGCGGTCGAGAGGATCAAGGAGCAGACGTGAGGCGTGCGAAGAAGACCGCAGTCCTGACGATGCCGGCGGCACTCGGGGCGGTCGGCCTGGGCGGTGCCGTGCCCGCCTCCGCGGCGGACGGGGGGTCGGTGAGGGGGAGCAGGAACGCGAAGCCTGCCACGCAGCCGGTGAGCGCGGCGGTCGGCACGAGGCCGATCACGGAAAGCGGGACGTCCAGGTCGGCGGCGACCGCGGTGAGTGCGGGCTGGACGGCGTAGTTGTTCGCGATCGCCGTTCCGGCCATGGCGGCGAGCAGGAGCGTGGCGCCTCGGGGAAGGGGCCGGGTCACGGCCGTGCGCCGCGGGCGAGGATGACGGCGTAGCGGCACCCGGTGTCGGTGGTGTTGGCGAAGACGCGCGCGGTGGGCTCGCCGAGTTCGATGGTGTCGCCCCTGCCGAGTTCGTGGACGGCGTCCCCGTCGTGGAAGGTCAGGTGGCCGTCGAGGACCCAGACGACCTGGCGCACGAAGGCGAAGGCTGCGGCCGGATAGGGCACGCGGGCTCCCGGGGGCAGGTGGATCTCGGCAATCTCCGCGGGGAACTGCGGGCCGGTGATCTGGCGGCGCCGGTAGCCGGTGGCGGGGTCGCGCCACTCGGCCGCGTCGGCCTCGCGGTGCACCCCTGCGGTGCCTGCCGTCCCGTCGTCCTGCGCTCCTTCGGCGAGGGCCAGCAGGGAGGCGACGCTGAGCTGGAAGGCGGCGGACAACTTGCCCAGAACCACCGCGGTGGGGCTGCTCTCGCCCCGCTCGATCCGGCTGATCATGGCCTGGGAGACGCCCGAGGCGTCCGCGAGCCGGGCCAGGGTCCAGCGGCGGCGTTCCCGTTCGGAGCGGACGCGGGCTGCGATCCGGGCCACCAGAGGATCTACTATGTTGGACATGAATCCAATATACGAGAGACGTCAAGCGGTGACGGTACGCCGGGCACTCCCCGGTGACGCGGAGGCCGTCCGCGCGATCCGCAACCATGCGATCGAACACTCGACGGCCCTGTGGACGGACACCCTGCAGTCCCCGGCCGAGGGGGCGGCGTGGCTCGCCGGCCACCTGGCGCGCGGCTCGGCGTTCATTGCCGAGGTGGAGGGCGAGACGGCCGGGTTCGCGGTCTACGGTCCGTGGCGGGAGAAGGACGGGTACCGCCACACCGTGGAGGACTCGGTCTACGTCCGCGAAGGCATGCACGGGCTGGGCATCGGCTCCGCGCTGCTGGCCGAACTCATCGCCTCGGCGCGCGATGCCGGCCACCACGTCGTGGTCGCCGGCATCGAAGCCGAGAACACCGCATCCATCCGGCTGCACGAACGGTTCGGCTTCCGCCACGCCGGCACGGTGCCGGAGGTCGGCACCAAGTTCGGCCGATGGCTCGACCTGACCCTCATGCAGCTGCCCCTGACCTGATGGGCAGTTGCGCCTCGACGGTGACCTTCTCCCCGGGGGTCCGCGCAGGGAACGAACGGACGGCGCCCTCCGCCCGTTCGTTCCCCGTCGGTACTCCGTACGCATTCTGTGCACGCGTACGGGACGGGACCGCTCAGTCGACGCCGAGCAGGCGCCGCCGGTCGTCGGGGCGGGATGCGAATTCCGCACAGGCCGCTCGGTGGACGATGCACCCCTTCTGCATCACCGCGACCTCCTCGGCGACGGAGAACGCGAGCCCCAGGTTCTGCTCGACGAGGACGACCGACATGCCCTGAGCGCCCACCTCGCGGATCACCTCACCGACCTGGGCGACGATCGCGGGAGCCAGGCCGTCGGACGGCTCGTCGAGCAGCAGCAGGCGCGGATTGCCCAGCAGGGCCCTGGCGATCGCGAGCATCTGCTGTTCCCCGCCGGAGAGCTCGTCCCCACGGTGCCCGAGCCGCTCCCCCAGCCGCGGCAGCAGGTCGAGGACGCGGGCCCTCGTCCACGGGCCCGTCGCCGGACGCCTCGAGGCGATCGTCAGGTGCTCGGCCACGGTCAGCGGCGCGAACACCCGGCGCCCCTGCGGGACGACGCCGACCCCGGCTCGGGCGATCACGTCGACGCGGGCCCCGGCGATCTCCCGGCCATCGAGGGTGACGCTGCCTCCGTACGGCCGCACGAGCCCCATGACGGTCGAGATCAGGGTGGTCTTCCCGACCCCGTTGCGCCCGAGCACGGCGATGATCCCGCCCGCGTCGAGATCCAGGTCGACACCGCCGAGGACGAGGCCCCCGGCGTAACCGGAGCGCAGCTCACGCACACTGAAGAACGGCTTCACGAGGAGACCTCCACGGTGCCGAGGTAGGCGTTCTGGACTTCGGCGCAGGCCCGTACCTCGTCCGGAGTGCCGGTCATCAGATGTCTGCCGAGGTGCATGACGGTGACCGTGTCGGCGAGCTCGAAGACCATGTCGAGGTCGTGTTCGATGAGCAGTACGGTCACCTCGCCGGGCAGCGCGGCGATCAGCTCGGTGAGCCGCGCGGTCTCCGCGGGAGACATGCCGGCGGCAGGCTCGTCCAGGAGCAGCAGCCGGGGGTCGGTGGCCAGTGCGACGGCGACCTCCAGCTGCCGCCGCTCGCCGTGCGAGAGTTCGGCCGCCGCGACCTCGTGCCGGGTGGGCAGGCCCACCCGCTCGAGCAGTGCATGCGCCCGTGCGAGTTCCTTCGGCCGGGCGCCGACCTTCCGCCGGCCGCCCAGGCCTCCCCCGGCCCGGCGCAACACGGCGAGCAGGACGTTCTCCAGCACGGACTCGCGCATGAAGAGACTGGAGTGCTGAAACGTCGCTGCGATGCCGAGCCCGACCCGGCGGTGCACGGGCAGCCGGGTCACGTCGTTCCCGTCGACGAGGACGGATCCGCCGGTGACGGGCAGCGTTCCGGAGATCAGCCCGAACAGGGTCGACTTGCCCGCACCGTTCGGGCCGATGATCGCGTGCCGCGCCCCGGCCGTCACCGTGAGGGAGACCTCGTCCAGGGCCCGGAAGGACCCGAAGTGCCGTGACAGCTGCCGTAGTTCGAGCAGGGAATGGTGGTGGTCGCGGTCTGTCACGCCGTCCCCTTCCGGGTGAGCTTGAGCGGCAGCCGTACGCCCGCCAGCCCGCGGGGCAGCGTGTAGACGGCGACGACGAAGAGCACACCGAGCAGCAACGGCCCGCGCCCGGCGACGACTTCGAGGTTTCCGAGGTAATCGCGGGTGAGCCAGACCAGTGCGGCGCCGGCGCAGGCCCCCCACATCGAGCCGGAGCCGCCGATGACGACGGCCAGCAGCGCCAGGGCGGCGATCTCGAATCCGGCGTCGCCGGGCGAGACGAACCGCTGGACCGAGACCCACAGGGCTCCGGCGGCCCCGGCCACCGCCCCGGCGCCGCAGTAGGCGGTCAGGGCGTAGCGCTGCGTCGGGTATCCGATCGCCTTCATCCGCGGCTCGTTGTCGCGGATGCCGCGCAGGGCGAGGGCGAACGGAGTCGAGCCCAGGCGCGAGACGGCCGCGAAGAGCAGCAGGAACACGGCCAGTACGTAGAAGTAGACCAGCCCGTCCAGCGCCAGGGCGGGCATGCCGGGCAGCGGTACGACGGGCGGGATGCCCGACACTCCGTCGGTGCCGTTCGTCAGCGACTTCCAGTTGACGGCGGCGCTGTACGCGATCTCGCCGATGGCCAGCGTCAGCATCAGGAAGACGACGCCCCGGGCCCGCACCGCCAGCCACCCGGTGGGCACCGCCACGAGCGCGGAGACGCCCGCGGCGATGAGGAGTTGGAGGATTGCGATGTCGGTGAGTCGCGTCGCCACGATCGCGGCCGTATAGGCGCCGACCCCGAAGTAGGCCGACTGGCCGAGGGTCGGCAGTCCGGTCAGGCCGGTGAGCAGGTTCACGCTGATGGCGAGGAGCCCGAACACCAGGATCCGCGACAGGGTGCCGATGGCGTACGGGCCGAGGACGAAGGGGGCGAGGGCGAGGGCGACGACCACGGCGGCGGTCAGGGCCGGCCGCCGCACGCCCTTCCCGGCAGCTCTGTTCGGGCTCATGCACGCACCGCCGACGGGACCAGGCCGTTCGGGCGGACCACGAGCACCAGGAGCATGGTGCCGAAGAGGAGGAAGGGGGCGTACTCGGGGAGCAGCGCCACCCCGAGGGTCTGCACCTGCCCTATGAGGAGCGCTCCGGCGAGTGCTCCGCGCACGGATCCGAGGCCGCCCACGACCACGACGACGAGCGAGAGGACGAGCACGGTCTCGTCGACGCCCGGCCCGGGGCCCAGAATCGGCGCCCCGAGAACACCGCCGACCACCGCCAGGGCCGCGCCGGAGGCGAAGACCCCGTACAGCACCTTGCGGACGTCGACCCCCAGCGCGCGCACCATGTCCCGGTCCGCGACGGCGGCCCGTACCAGCGCCCCGAGCGAGCTGCGTTCGAAGACGAGGTGGACGAGGAGCGCGAGGGCTGCCGCGACGCCGATGAAGACCAGCCGGTAGACCGGATAGGCGTGGCCGACGAGGGACACCGTCCCGCGCAGGGCCGTCGGCGGGTCCGTGGGCAGCACCTCACCGCCGAAGGCCGCGGCGAGGAGGTCGGCGACGATGAACGTGATGCCGAGCGTCAGCACGGCCTGGTCCAGGTGCCCGCGCCGGGCCAGCGGCCGGGTGAGGAACGTGAGTGCAGCTCCGCCCATGCCGCCCACCAGGGCGCCGGCCGCCAGGGCGAGGACCAGACCCCACAGGCTCCCGTCGGACAGCGCGTAGGCGACGTACGCGCCGGCGAGGTAGAGCGTGCCGTGGGCCAGGTTCAGCACGTCCATCATGCCGAAGACCAGGGAGAGTCCGACCGCGATCGTGAACAGCAGCAGACCGAAGGCCACCCCGTCAACGACGCTGACGAGGTTGCCGTTCAACCATCCGGTCATGTCAGCCGCCCAGTCGGCCGAGCTCGGAGGTGGCGGTGTTGGCCCCCTGCTTGACCTCGCGCAGGTACCAGGGCTGGACGGGCGTGCCGCCGCTGTTGAACTGCCAGGTACCGCGCGGGCTGTCGATGTCCCCCACCTTGGCGATGGCGGCGTTGACCGATTCCGGGGTCACGGTGCCACCGGCCGCCTTGATCGCTTTGTCGAGCACCTGCGCCGCGTCCCATGACGCCATCGCGTAGGTGGTCGCGGGCGCGCCGTAGGCGGACTGGTAGGCGGGCGCGAACTGCTTGTTGGCCGCGTTGTCCAGGTCCGCGCTGTAGTTGAGCGCGGTGAGGATGCCGTCGGCCGCCTCCCCCTGTCCCTTCAGCACGCCGCCCTCGGTGAGGAAGCCCGGCGCGTAGAGCGGGATCTTGCCGGCCAGCCCGAAGTCCCGGTACTGCTTGACGAAGTCGACGGCCGCGCCGCCCGCGTAGAAGCAGAAGACCGCCTTCGCGCCGGAGTTCTCGATCTGCGCGAGGTACGGCTGGAAGTTCTTCGTCCCCGGGAACGGGGTATAGACCTCCTCCCCCGCGAGCTTGCCGCCGGCGGGGAGGAAGGTGGACTTGAACCCCTCGACCTCGTCCTTGCCCGCCTGGTAGCCCGCGGCGATCATGAAGACCGGACCGCCGGCCTTCTCCGCGACGTACTTGCCCAGCGCCTTGCCCGGCTCGTCGTTGACGTACGAGGTGCGCCAGATGTACTTGGTCCCGGTGAGTGTGGTCGGCGAGGCGTTCGAGCCGACGAGCGGGATCTTGCTGGTCTCGAAGAGGTCCTTGACCCCGTTGATCGTGGCCGAGCTGACCACGCCGCTCACCGCCAGCACCCGGTCCTGCTTGACGAGCTTCTCCGCCGCCGCCTTGCCCGAGTCGGCCGTTTCCCCCTCGTCGGCGATCACTGTCTGCACTTCGCGGCCGCCGAGTCTGCCGCCGTGCTGCTTGACGTAGAGATCGAAGCCCTGCTTCATGTCGTCGCCGAGCGCCTTGTAGGTCCCGGACTGCGGGACGAGGAGCCCGATCTTCACGGGCCCGCCCTGCTTGTCGCCGTCGCCGGTCCCGAGGCTGGCGCCACCGCATGCGGTGGTCAGCAAGAGGCCCGTCGTGACGGCGATCAGACCAACGGGACGAAACCGACCTGCCATGGAGACTCCGTACGTGGTGAGCCGGCCCTGGTGGACCGGGTGTTGCCGATGGGGTGCCGTGGAGGGTGACACGTGTCTATCGCGCACTTGAGACGGCCGTCAATAGTTCGCGAGATATCGAGCGGCGAGACGCACTCACCCTTGACCCCACTCACAGACATGCCGTAACACTTGCGGTCGTCAAACCTCCGCCATATCGATGCGGCGGGCGGGCCCGTGATCAGTCAGGGAGTGATGCACCATGACCGACGATCCATCGCGACGCAAAGTCCTCAAGAACGGCACTGTGTTGGCCGGTGCCGCGCTGTTCTCCGGGATTCCGGCCGGGCACGCGGCGCAGGCCGCCCCTCGAGCGGACGAGCCCTCGCCCGTCGTGGACGCGCCCGCGGGCCGGCTGCGCGGAGTCGTCGAGGGCGGTCTCACCGTCTTCAAAGGCGTGCCCTACGCGGCGCCGCCGGTCGGCGCCCTGCGCTGGCGGCCGGCCCAGCCCCATCCCGGCTGGTCGGGAACGCGCGACGCCGTCGCGTTCGGCCCCAGTGCGCCGCAGCTCTACCGGGAAGGGGGCGACCAGGTACTCGGAACCCACGGCTCGCCCCCCTTCGACGAGGACTGCCTCACGCTCAACGTCTGGACCCCGCAGGCCGACGGCGCCAAGCGGCCGGTGATGGTCTGGATCCACGGCGGCGGCTTCATCTCCGGATCAGGCTCACTGCCCATCTACTCCGGCGAGACCTTCGCACGCGACGGCGACCTCGTCGTGGTGACCGTCAACTACCGGCTCGGGCCGCTGGGATACCTCTACTTCGGCGAGGACGGCGCCGGGGGGAACTTCTGGCTCACCGACCAGCTCGCGGCACTGCGCTGGGTACGGGACAACGTCGCCGCGTTCGGCGGGGACCCGGACAACATCACGCTCGCCGGCCAGTCCGGCGGCGCCCTGTCGGTCGCGGCGCTGGCCGGCGCCCGGCCCCAGGGCCGCCCGCTCTTCCGGCGCGCCATCCTCCAGAGCCCGCCCCTCGGACTGCAGATCCCCACGCGTACGGAGTCTCTGCAGCGCAGCGCCACCTTCCTCGACATCCTCGGAGCCAAGGACGTGGCCCAGCTGCGGACCCTGCCCTGGCAGCAGCTGATGGGCGCCACCATCGAGATGTTCAAGCGCACCGGACGGTGGGGGTACTGGTCGACGCCGTTCCTGCCGGTGCTCGACGAGGTGACGCTGGACCGCCACCCCTCCGAGCTGCTGCTGAGCGGTCCCGGGGCGGACATCGACATCCTGATCGGCTGTACCCGGGAGGAGGCCAACTTCGCCTTCGCCCTCGACCCGACGTACGCCGCCGCGACCAAGGACCAGGTGCTCGCCCGAACACGGGACACCTTCGGGAACCGGGCTGCCGAGGCATACAGCGCGTACGAGGAGGCCCGGCCGGGCGCCCGTCCGGTGGACGTACTCATGGACCTGATCAGCGACGACCTGTTCCGCATGCCGGGCCTGGCACTGGCCGGACGGCGGGCGGCGGCCCGCAAACGTCCGGTGTGGGCGTACCAGTTCGACCTCCCCACGCCCGCGCACGGCGGCCGGCTGGCGGCGGCGCACTGCCTGGAACTGCCCTTCGTCTTCGACAACTTCGACAAGTGGTCACAAGCTCCCTTCCTGACGGGGCTCGACCCGCGGATCAGTGAGGGTCTGGCCTCGACCGTGCACGCCGCATGGATCTCGTTCATCCGCAACGGCGATCCCAACCACCAGGCCATGCCGAACTGGCAGCGGTACGAACGGGACTCCCGCACCACGATGAGCCTGGACTCGGTCACCGCCCCCACGAACGACCTCGCCGGATACTGGCGGCGCCTGCGCCAGCCCTCGGCGTCCTAGCCGCCCGGCCCGGCCCTGTCACGGGGCCGGGCCGGAGCAGTCCCCCAGCACTCCGGAGGGTGCACGTGTCCGCCCCACCCCAGCCCATGGCCCTGCCGTTCTCCTGGGCCGACCAGGAACGACACCTCGTCGGCCACCTCTCGGCCCTGATCCGGCTCGACACCTCGAACCCGCCGGGCCGGGAGATCGCCCTCGCCCGGTACGTCTCCCGCGAGCTGTCCCGCTCCGGCATCGCGCACTCCGTCCTGGAATCCGAACCCGGACGGGCCGACCTCGTCGCCCGGCTGCCCGGGTCGGGGCGGGAACCGCCGCTCATGCTGCTGGGCCACGCCGACGTGGTCGGCGCCCGGCCCGAGGCCTGGAGCCGTCCGCCCTTCTCGGGCGAGGTGGCCGAGGGCCGCGTCTGGGGCCGCGGGGCGCTCGACATGAAGGGCCAGATCGCCGCGAGCCTCCTGATCGTGCAACTCCTCGCCGGACACCGGATACCGCTGCGCCGCGACGTGCTGCTGGTGGTCACCGCCGACGAGGAGGCCGGCAGCCGGCTGGGAGCGTACTGGCTGTGGGAGAACCACCGCCGTCTCGTCGAGGCCGAGTTCGCGTTCAACGAAGGCGGCGGCCAGCGGTTCGTCACTCCCGGCGGCCCCGTCTACACCGTCCAGGTGGCCGAGAAGGGCAGCGCCCGGATGCGGGTCACCGCTCGCGGTCCGGGCGGGCGCACGCCTCCGTCCCGCGCTCGGAGGCGTCGGTCTTCACCCTGGCCGAGGCACTGCTGCGGCTGCGCGCGTACGCCCCCGGGACGGTGGTGCACCCGACCGCGCGCCGGATGCTGCGCACGCTGGCGGACCTGCACCCGGGCGCAGCCGCAGAGGCCATCGAGCGGCTGCTGGAGGACCCGGACTGGGCACGGGCGAACAGCCTGCCCATCGATCCCGTCCTGCGGGATTTCGTCGTCGCCGGGCTGCACAACACCGCCGTCCCCACCATGCTGTCCGCGGGGCAGCGGCAGAACGTGGTGCCCGTCGAGGCGAGCGCGGTGCTGGACGGACGACTGCTGCCCGGCGAGCTGCCCGACCGGTGGGCGCAGGAGGTGCAGCGGGCCGTCGGCGACCAGGTGGAGGTATCGCTGCTGCACGGCAGGGTGAGCCACCGCGTCCACGACGAACCGGAGATCCTGCGGGTGCTGGGCGCCACCGTGGCCGCCCACGAGCCGGGTGCGCGGGTCCTGCCGTACATCAATCCGGCCGCCACGGACGCCCGCGCGTTCCCCGACACGAAGGTGATCGGATTCTTTCCCTCGGCGAGCGACGCCGACATCATGCGACTCATCCACGCGCCTGACGAGCACACCCGGATCAGCGACCTGATGTTCGGCGGGCAATGCCTGCTCGACGCGGTCCTCAGACTCTCCACGTAGAAGGGTGCCACCCATGGGCGTCGCCGGCGTCGTCATCGAAACCTCGGCCGGCAAGATCGCCGGCACGGCTGCCGGCGACCGGCTGCCGGTCATGGTGTGGATCTACGGTGGCGGGTGGAAGTCGGGCCACTGCGCCGATCCCGGCTACGACGGCGAGGTACTCGCCCGGGGCGGGGTGGTCATGGTGACGTTCAACTACCGCGTCGGATTCGAGGGGTTCGGGTACGTTCCGTGGGCGCCCGCCAACCGCGGCTTCCTCGACCAGGCCGCCGCACTCATGTGGGTGCACGAGAACATCGCGGCCTTCGGCGGCGACCCGGACAACGTGACGCTCTTCGGCGAGTCCGGCGGAGGCGCCTCCGTCGCAGCCCTGCTGTCCGCTCCCGCCGCGCGCGGCCTGTTCCGCCGCGCCATCGTCCAGAGCACGGCCGGGCGGTTCCTGCCCGAGGAGGAGGCTCGGCGCATCGCCTCCCTGACCGCGGAAGCGCTCGGCAAGGGCCTCGATCAGCTGGCCTCCGTACCCCCGCAAGCCCTGCTGTCCGTACAGGACGTGGCCCTGCCCGCGATGCGGGCCGACCCGGCGAAGTGGACGACCCCCGAGGCGATCACCTCGTTCGTGGATCTCGTTCGCCACTTCGGGGGATCCCGGCTGGCCCCCGTTCACGGCGGACCGCCCGACGACCCGCATCTGGGACGTCGAACCGACCCTCGCCGAGGACCCGCTCCCGGCATCCCGCCGGATCTGGCGCAAGAACTGCGGACTCTGACGAGGCACGGACGTGAACGCACGCGGGGCGAAACCTGCGGGCGGAGCCCTCCGGGCCACCTTTCAGGGGCGCTCGAAGAGCTGGAGGATTCCCCCGGCCGAGAAGCAGAGCGCCCCCGTCAGAGTGCCCCAGTTGGCGATGTCCCCGTTCACCGGACTTCCGGTGGCGGGGCGGGTGAAGGCCGCCAGTGCCGAGACGAGGAAGAGGACGGAGCCGAGCTGGTTGATCGCGACGATCCACCAGCCGAGGTCGCGGGCGCGCACGGCCGGCCGGCCATGGCAGACCTCGAGCAGTGCGAGGTGTCCCGAGATCAGGAACAGGGTGCACCCCACCATGTCGGGGGCCCAGATCAGCCTGTTCACCTGCTGGAGCGAGAGCCCGTGCAGCAGGGAACTCAGCAGGTTGATGCCGAACACCAGGGTGCCGACGAACAGCACGAAGGTGCTCAGCCAGTCGATCCGGTAGGGCTCGTAGCTCCACCAGGCCCAGGCTCGGGCGGTCGGCGGGCCCCCTCCGGCCTCCGGGCGAGGGGCGTTGATCGCCTGGAGCAGCGAGGCGTAGCCGCCGGTGTTGAAGAACAGGCCGCCGGCGAAGTAGATCCAGGCGCCCGTTGCGCCGCTCGAGCCGAACTGGGCGACCCAGGCCCCGAGGGCGAAGAGGGCCCCGCCGACGGTGAAAGCCAGGGCGGCGACGGTGTTCAGCCTGCGCAGGCGGGCGACCGACACGCCGTCGGCGCTTCGGGGACGCGACTCGGGCTCGCCCGGAGCCGTTACGGTGATCAGACCGCGCTTGCGTGCCGGGCGGGACTCCCAGACCGCCGTGCCCCCTTCCACGGGGTGCCAGGTCAGCCGGGTGGTGAATGGTCCCGCTCCCCCGGAGCGCCCTTCGGTTTGGCTCACCCGCCGACCTTAGCCTCCGGCGCCCCCGGTTCCGGGCGTGAGCCCGCCGGCTCACCGCGTTGGTCGAACGCATGTCACGTGTCCGGGCAGTCCTGGCGGACCGCCCTACTCGGGCCGCTCACCCTCCAACGCCTTCACCAGCTGCGGCAGATGGCCGCCGGCCACGATGAGGGCCAGGTGGTCATGGAAGTCCCGGCTGCCGACGATCAGGCCGTCGCGGACCCGCAGGACCTGGATGTTGGCGGTTTCGAAGGTCCGCCCGGTCACGCGGTGGTGGACCCG
This sequence comes from Streptomyces sp. NBC_01296, assembly GCF_035984415.1. Taxonomy (NCBI): domain Bacteria; kingdom Bacillati; phylum Actinomycetota; class Actinomycetes; order Kitasatosporales; family Streptomycetaceae; genus Streptomyces; species Streptomyces sp. NBC_01296. The sequence continues at coordinate 623,213 of NZ_CP130720.1, forward strand.
GTAGTCCCACTCGGCAACGACCACCTCCGTGTCATCGGTCTCCCGGACGACCACATTCACCGGGGTCAGCCCCACGGGCGTACTCGCGGCGACCTGTGCGAACCGCGCTTCGAGCACGGCCCGGCCCTCGAACCGGCGCGGCCCGACCGGCTCGAAGACGGTCTCCACGACAGCGTCCTCTGCGTAGAGTTCGGCGAGCTCCGAGAACCGCCCCTCGCCGATGCGCTCCAGCAGCTCGTGGAAGACCTCTCGCGGTGACAGCGTTTCGGGCATGATCAACCTCCGGCGGGATCAGCCACTAGAATCGGACTAGCGGCTCCGTTTCCAACGATACGGACTGGCAACTCCGGTTGTCCAGACGTTCTTTCGCCGCATGCAGAGGAAGGCAGAAGAGGGATGACTGGCGCTCAGGAGCGCCCGCTGCGGGCGGACGCCGCCCGCAACCGGGCCAGGGTGCTCGATGTCGCCACGGAGGTGTTCACCACCCGCGGCGTCGGCGTGCCGACCGAGGAGATCGCCCGGGCCGCCGGGGTCGGGGTCGGCACGGTCTTCCGGCACTTCCCCACCAAGGAGGCGCTGCTGGAGGCGGTGATGGTGCGCCGGCTGGAGGCGATCGCCGCCATGACCGCGCAGCTGGCGGCTCAGGCCGATCCGGCCGAGGCCTTCTTCGCCTGCTTCCGCCTGGTGGTGGAGCAGTCGGCGGGCAAGAACGAGTTCGCCCAGGCGCTCGCAGCGGCCGGTGTGGACGTGCACGCGTCGCTGCACGAGCCGACCAGGGAGATCCAGACCCGGCTGGCCGGCCTGCTGTCCGAGGCCCAGCAGGCCGGGGTGGTCCGCCCGGAGCTGCGCCTGCCGGAGCTGCTCGCCCTGCTGGTCGGTACCGGGGCCATGCTGGAGCAGCTCGGCACGGACCCGGCGGCCCGGGAGCGGATCTTCGAGGTGGTCTTCGACGGCCTGCGGCCACGCTGACCGGCAACGCCGCCGGTGGTGGGCAACGGAACACACCGCGGCCGGGCCTGGGTCGGGGCGGGCCCTTTCCGGGTGCGTACCACCCTGGTTGCAGACCGAACGCCTCCCTTGGGGGGAGTAGGGGTCACCTCCTGGTGGTAAGGAGGAATCAACTCCTGGTGGGCCGCACACCGGCGGCAGCCAGCGGCTGCGTTGTCGCCCGTTCCGCAAGACCCATGACGGAGGATCGCCGCATGCAGACCCGTTCGGCCGATGGCCCCCGCACACGAGTGGCGTGGGGGATATCCCTCGTCCTGATCGTGGTCACCGCGCTCCTCGGGGCGCCCGGGGCCGCCACGGCGACGAACCTCGCGGCCCCGCCCGTTCCCGTCCTGTCCTGGGGTCCCTGCGACGGAGCGGGCGCCGATGACCCGGGGGGCGGCTTCGAGTGCGCGACCGCCCTGGTGCCCCTGGACCACCGCCGGCCCACCGGGCGTACGATCCCGCTCGCGGTCACCCGGCGGCTGGCGGCCGACCGGGCTCACCGCACCGGTGTCCTGCTGCTGCACCCCGGCGGACCCGGCAACTCCGGTGTGGACTTCGCCCGTGACAGCTACGACGCACTCCCCGCCTCCCTCCGCGACGCGTTCGACGTCGTCGGGTACGACATGCGCGGCGTGGGGCGCAGCGGACAGGTGGAGTGCTGGAACGACAAGGAGTACTCCGCCGCCGTCGACGCCGCGCGCGGCGTGCCCGGGCCGGGAGCCCTGCAGACCGCCGTCCGGCAGGGCCTGGACTTCGCCACCGCCTGCCGGGAACGGTCCGGAGACCTCGTGCCGTTCGTCGGCACCGGGTCGAACGCCAAGGACATCGACCTGCTGCGCCAGGCCCTCGGTGAGGAGACGCTCTCCTTCTACGGCCGTTCCTTCGGCAGTTACGTCGGTACCGTGTACGCCGCGCAGTTCCCGCGGCGCGTGCGCGCCATGGTCCTGGACGGGGCCTACGATCCGCATCGCTACGCCGACGTGCCGTACGCCTACGACGCCGGGCAGTTCGTCGCCCTGGACGCGGCGGTCGGCCGGTTCCTGGACTGGTGCGCGCAGAACGCGGGTGCCTGCGGATTCGGAGACGGCCGGCCGCGGCAGGCCTTCGAGGAACTCAAGCGGGCGCTGGACGCCGACCCCGTCATCACCGCGAGCGGCCGCCCGGCCACCGGCTACACCCTCGCCTACCGCCTGATGTTCAACATCAACGCGGGCAAGGAGATCTGGCCCTACCTGGGACAGGCCCTCCGGGCGGCCCAGGCGCACCAGGGTTCGTTCCTGCTGTCACCGCCCTCCCCCGCGTCCTTCGACTTCCTGAACGTCAACATGGCCGTCGAGTGCGCCGACCGCGTCTACCCGACCAGCCGTCTGCTCCTGGGCACGCTGGTCGGCGCCCACGTCGCCGCCGCTCCGCTGCTGGGACCCCCCATCGGCCTCGGGCCGCCCACGTACGACCACAACCACGCACCCACCTGTGCCCAGTGGCCGGCCGAGCGCCCGAGCCGCTACGAGGGCTCCTACCGGGCGGCCGGTTCCGCCCCGATCCTGGTCCTCGGTACGACCGGGGACCCGGACACCCCGTACCAGGACGCCGTGGCCCTCGCCGGGACGCTGGACAACGGACGGCTGCTGACCTTCGCCGCCGAAGGACACACCGCCTACAACCGGAGCACATGCGTCAGCGCACTCGTCACGGACTACCTCGCCACCAGGACGCTCCCTGCACGGGGCACCGTCTGTGCGGACGAGGCGCCCCCGGAAGCGCTCGCCCGCCGTACCACCGGCATCGAGGTCGACGAAACGCGCGATGTGATCCCCGTCCTGCGCTGAGCACACCGCCCGTGTGCGCCGGCCTCCGAGCGGGGCTGCGGCCGGGCGGAACACTGACGGGACGGGCCTCGATGCGGTGGCGGTGGAGATGACTGCACGGTATGTCGCCGACCTGATCGGCGCGTTGGAACGGAACGCGGGGCGGCCCGCGATCGGGGCCGGCCCCGTGGTCGCGGGATTCTCCGAGGTGCTGGCCGATACGTACCGGCTGGCGGGCGTCCTCGGGGAGCTGGGGGTGCGGCGCGGGGCCGGGCTGGCCTGCGTCAGCGGCAACCGGCCCGAGGTACTGCTCGTCCGGTTGGCCGCGCACGTGCTGGGCGCGCGGTTGACCCAGGTGATCGTCGGCCCCGCCACCCACGGCCTGGACTTCTTGCTGCGCGACTGCGCGCCGGTCGTGGTGGTGAACGACAGCCCGGTGCCGGACACAGGGGTTCCGCGCATCGGGCTGGAGGCGTTGCTGCGACGGGCCCGCGCCCGGGAAGTCCGGCCGGTTCCCCTGCAGGCGCGTGAGGACGACGTGGCGCGTGTGACGTACACCGGCGGCACGACGGGCCGGCCCAAGGGGGTGGCCTCCACTTTCGCCGCAATGGCGGACCGGAGCGGTACTCGCGGCAAGGGAGGCGGTCCTGCGGAGTCGGTCTACCTGTCGGTCACCTCGCTCGCGCAGCGTTCCGGGGGCCGGTGCCTGGAACACCTGCGTGAGGGAGGCCGGGTGGAGATCCTCGGCCCCTTCGGCGCAAGGGAGTTCGCCACCGCCTGCCGGCGCCTGGGGCCCGTGTCCACGTACCTGACGCCCTCGATGGTGTACCGGCTGCTGGACGACCCGACGACCGCCGACGGCGTGCCGGGGCTCGTCCAGGTGTCGTACGGCAACGCTCCCATCCACCCGGAGCGGCTGCGGCAGGCGCTGACGCGCTGGGGTGCGCGGACGAGATGGCGGCAGGGCTACGGGATGAACGAGGCCGGGGTGATCTGCAGGCTGTCGGCGACCGATCACGACGCGGGGGCGAGCGACCGGCCGTACCTGCTGGGGTCCGTCGGCCGTCCCGCGCCCGGTGTGGACGTGCGGGTGCGCGACCAGGACGGGGCGGAGTCGGAGCAAGGGCGTACCGGAGAGGTATGGGTGCGGTCCGCGATGGTGATGGCCGGCTACTGGAACCAGCCCGGCCTGACGGCCCAGGTGGTGCGGGGCGGATGGCTCGGGACCGGGGACCTCGGCCACTTCGACGCCGACGGGTACCTCTACCTCGACGACCGGGTCAAGGACGTCGTCATCGTGGACGGTGTGAACATCTACTGCGGTCCGGTCGAGGCGGCCCTGACCCGGCACCCCGCGGTGGCCGAGGCCGCGGTGGTGGGCCGGGTCAGCGATCTCACCGGCGAGGAGGTGTGCGCCTTCCTCGTGCCGGCGCCGGGTCACCCTCCCACGAGCGCGACGGCCGCGGAGGCATGCCTGCTGGCGGCCGAGGCGCTGTCACCGGCGCACCGGCCGACCACCGTCTTCTGGGAGCCGGCCCTTCCCCTGACCGACGGCGGCAAGCCGGACAAGCGGTTGCTGCGCACGCGGGCTGCCGGACCGGGTCCTGCACCCGCCACCCGGTAGCCCGGGCCCACGGCTGCGGATCAGGAACCGGCGGCGCGGAGCGAGCCGGTGCTCGAGCCGCTGCTGTCGCCGATGAAGCAGGTGACCTCTCGGTCGCCGCGGATCCAAGTGGTGGGCTGCGGGTAGTAGTAGTACACCTCGAGCGTCTCCGCGAGCTTCGCGTCGGTGCCCACGTAACCGGTGAGCGCCGGGCCGGCGCACTTCTCCTCGGCGATCGAGATGACCTTGTCCTTGCCCGGGTACGCCCCGCCGTCCAGGTTGAAGACGCTGTAGGCCTCCCCCTCGTGGGCTTCGCCGCACGGCACGATCTTCACCCTGAAGCCGGCGTCACCGCCGTCCTCGTCGTCGTACTCCGCCAGCTTGCCTCCCGTGTTGAAGCAGTCGCCCTTGCGGATGTCCTCCACGCGGACGGAGCCCGGGGTGGTGGCCTGGCCGCTGGTGTCGCGCTTCGGCGCGGGGCCGTCGCCCAGTGCTCCGGAGAATCCGAGGACCAGCACGATCGCGTAGAACGCGATGGCCAGGCTGTGGATGACGATGGCCGCGATGGCGAAGCCCTTGCCCTTCTCGCCGCGGTCGCGGATCTGGGAGAGGGCGATGATGCCGAGGATCAGCGGGACCAGCGGTACCCCGCAGACGACCGACATGACGAACGCCACGATGGCCAGCGTATTGGTCTTCTGCGACATCGGGGGCGGCGCGTACCAGCCCTGCTGGCCGCCGTACGGCCCGGGCTGCCCCGGCTGTCCGTACGGTCCCGACTGGGGGTAGGGCTCGGGGGACGACGGCGGCTGCGGCGGTATGGACATGCGTGTGGGTGCTCCTTGCACAGAGGGTGAAGCAGCAACTTACAGCCAGGGCATGACAACACCGGTTCGGGGGTCCGATGGGCGCAGCGCTCGGACCGGATCGAACGGAACACACCCGGGTGCGCGGCCATGACCTCGGCGTGGGCCTGGAAGGTCGGGGCGCGCGTCGGTCACAGGCTCCTGAACAGGTCTGCGAGCGGGGCCGGTACCTGTCCGGGGTCGAGGGCCTCCACCAGGAGACGGCCGTAGCGGATCTTGCGGCCCTTCTTCGTACCGAGGAAGCGCCGCAACTGCTGCTGCCGGGGCCGGCCGTGGTGGGAGGGCTGGCGCAGGAACGTCTGCCAGGGACGCAGGTCGCCCTCGGCCAGGATGATCTCCTCGACCCGCGCCGTACCCAGCGCGCGGATGAACTCGTCCTCCAGGTCCGCCACGCACACGAAGAAATCCGGGCCCGCCGCCTGGGCCTGCTTCAGGGCGCGGTCGTAGTAGCCCTGTTCGCGCTCGTCGCACAGTCCTGTCAGGCGCAGGCCAAGGCCGGGCGGCCCGAGAAGTCCGGCGTAGCGCCCCACGTTCATCGCCCCGCCCATCGACAGGACGCACACCCCTTCCGCGGCGAGGTCCCGGCCGCGCCGTGCGGACAGCGCCTCGACGGCCGCAAGGTCGCTCAGCCCTTCCAGCAGAACCGCCGTCCGCAGCCCCAGTTGCACGGCCAGATCACTCGCCGGTCCACCGGGACCGCCGGCCGCCCACCGGTCGACTGCGTCCCGGAACGCCCATATGTCCGCCATGGAGCAAGTCTGCACGTCCACGGACCGGCACCGCACGGAATATTGCCCGGCGCCGCCCGGGGCCGCGGGAGTTCGCGCGCCACCCGTTGCCGTACGCGTACTGCAACGGGGGGAGGAACGCGAGGCGTGCGACGGCCCGCGCGGGTACGGGCCGCATGCTGGCCTCTCGTACGGTCGCCACGGCATCACCCGTTCGGCCCACCTCACCCGCTGTGCGGCGTTCGCACCGCCCGAACCCACGGAGAACCATGGCCGAGCCCGCCGCCCCTCAGGCCACTGCCGCGACGCTGCTGCGCCGCCCGCAGTTGTGGCTGGTGCCCACGGTCCTCACCGGGCTGCTCGCCCTGTTGCTGTCCCTCCTGTACATGGGCGGCATCGTCAACCCCAACCGGGACCTGCGCGACCTGCCCATCGCCCTCGTCAACGACGACAGCGGCAAGCCGCCGCCCGGGCAGAAGGAGAACCTGGGCACACAGGTCACGGCCGCCCTCGCAGCCGACAGCGGGGGCGGCAAGGCCGAGTGGCGCAGGCTCACCCGTGCCCAGGCCCAGGACCAGCTCGACTCCGGCAAGGTCTACGGCGCCCTGATCGTCCCGGCCGGCTTCACGGACGACGTCACCGCCCTCACCACGCAGGGAGCCACCCGCGCGCCGACGATCACCGTGCTCACCAACCCCGGCAAGGGCAGCCTCGGCTCCTCCCTCGCCAGTCAGATCACGACCAAGGCCGCGCACCAGTCGTCCCAGGCCATCGGCAGACAGCTCTCGGCAGCGGTCGGCGCGCAGGCGAGCCCCACCGCGAAGCTGCTGCTCGCCGACCCGGTGAACGTCGTCACCCAGGTCGGGCACCCGATCGGCGTCCACAGCGGCCTCGGCCTGACCGCCTTCTACTACACCCTGTTGCTCGTGCTCGCCGGGTTCATGGGCGGCAACGTGATCAGCAACGGCGTCGACACCGCCCTCGGCTACGCGGACAACGAGATCGGCCCGTGGCACACCCGCCGCCCCACCGTGCCGATCAGCCGCACCCAGACGCTGCTGCTGAAGATGGTGATGACCGCGGGCATCACGCTCCTCAGTGCCTCGCTGGTCCTCGTCGCCTGCGTCGGCATCCTCGGCATGGACGCGTCCCACCTGCCCCTGCTGTGGATCTACTCGTACTGCGCGGCCCTCGCCGTCGGCCTGGGCGTGCAGGCCATCAATGCCGCGTTCGGCGGGATCGGCCAACTGGTGTCGATGTTCGTGTTCATCGTCCTGGGCCTGCCTTCGTCGGGCGCCACCGTGCCGCTCCAGGCCGTCCCCGGCTTCTACCGTTTCCTGTCCCACTTCGAGCCCATGCGCCAGCTCAGCGACGGGGTGCGCGCGATCCTGTACTTCGACGCCCGCGGCGATGCGGGTCTCACCCGCTCCTGGATCATGATCGCGGTCGGCACCGTCCTTGCGCTGCTCTTCGGCTTCGCCATGACCATGTACTACGACCGCAAGGGGCACAAGCGCCTCACCCCGCAGCCCGCCTGACCCGGTGAAGCCGCTGCAGTCACTTTCCGACGGTGTTCATCAGCACGATCGCCGTGAGGTTGGCGAGGATGACGAAGAGGATGCCGAGCATCATGGCCCAAGCCCTGCGCGATTCGTCCATGTTCATCTCCATGGGATCACCTCCCGCCTGACGCGCACGTCCCGCGCACGCGCAGTGGTCGCACCACGCTCCGGCCTGCCTCTTCCATGATGGACCGGTTGCGCCGGCCGCACGATCCGGTCCGGGAGGGCTCGGGAAGCGGGTCCCCGGGCGCCGGATTGTCCAGTCCCGACTTTCCGTGACGTGACCGGGGAGCCCGACCGGGGCGCAATGGAAGCCCGGACGACGGCACGGCGATGCAGACAGCGCCCCTCGCCCCGCCCGGAGCCCGGCCCCCCTCGACCCCCGTAAGGACCCTCTCCCATGGCCGTCACCAGGACCCGACGCATCGTCCCCGCCCTCATGATCGCCAGCGCCCTGGCCACCGGAGGCGTCTCGCTGAGCACCACCGCCTTCGCCGCCCCCAGCGCCGCACCCGCACACGTCACCACCGACGCCGACGACCCCGGCCCGCTGAAGCTCCTCAAGTACTCCAAGCTCGCAAAGATCTCCAAGGGCGCCGCCGCCCTGACGAAGGCCCCTGCCGGTGGTGGCGCGCGGGGCGGCGACACCGAGCCCCCCGAGGGCGGCAACACCGATGCCGCCACCGGCGGCGACACCGAACCCCCCACGGGCGGCGACACCGGCACCTCTAGCGACCTCCGCGACGACATCGACTACGGCGGCTGGGTCGGCCCCGATCCCCGGTCCGGCCCCGTCGTCAACTGAATCGTCCGAACGCAGTGGCCTAGACCACCGGCGGGTTGAGCCGGGCGAAGCCCTCCTGTCGGTGGTACGGGAAGTACGGGTACGGGGCCGGCCGGCTGCTCGCCGCGTCGAGCCTGGCCATCTGGTCGGGGGTGAGCGCCCAGCCCACTGCCCCGAGGTTCTGGCGCAGCTGCTCCTCGTTGCGGGCACCGACGATGACGGAGGAGACGGTCGGCCGCTGCAACAGCCACCGCAGGGCGATCTGCGGGATCGCCCTCCCGGTTTCCTCCGCGATCTCGTCCAGGGCGTCGACCACGCGGTAGAGGTACTCGTCCTCCACCGGCGGACCGTAGTCGGCCGTGTCGTGCAGCCTGCTGCCGGCGGGCAGCGGCCGACCCCTGCGGATCTTGCCGGTGAGCCGGCCCCAGCCGAGGGGGCTCCAGACGATCGCACCCAGCCCCTGGTCGAGCCCGAGCGGCATCAGCTCCCATTCGTAGTCGCGGCCGACGAGGGAGTAGTGGACCTGGTGGGCAACGTAGCGCTCGCGGCCGCGGCGGTCGGCGGTGGCCAGGGATTTCATCGCCTGCCAGCCGGAGAAGTTGGAGATGCCGAGATGACGGATCTTCCCGGCCCGGACCAGGTCGTCCAGGGTGGACAGCACCTCCTCCACGGGGGTGCCGGCGTCGTAGGCGTGCAGCTGGAAGAGATCGATGTGGTCGGTGTCGAGGCGGCGCAGGGCGCTGTCGACCGAGGTGATCAGGCGGGATCGTGAGGTGCCCGCGTCGCCGGGGCCGTCGCCCGTGGGCAGGCCGGCCTTGGTGGAGATGAGCACCTGGTCCCGACGCCCCTTGAGAGCGGCCCCGAGCACCTCCTCCGACGCGCCGTCGGAGTAGACGTCCGCGGTGTCGAACAGGGTGATCCCCGCGTCGATGCAGATGTCCACGAGGCGGCGCGCCTCTTCGACACCCGTGTTGCCCCAGGCACCGAAGAGCGGTCCCCGGCCGCCGAAGGTTCCTGCGCCGAAGCTGAGCGCGGGCACCTGAAGCCCGGATGTACCCAGTCGCCTGTACTCCATGCCGAATCCGCCTCTCCCGCCCGCAGTTAATGGGGCTGCGGTTCCGTTAAGATGCCACGAGCGTAACAAGGCGCGACGGCTAATGGAACAGGAGTCCCGTTATGGAGTTTGCGGACGCCGAGTCCGACCCGGGGACCACCCGGCCCGGAGGGCGGACGGCGCGGGTGCGGGCGGCGGTGCTGCGCGCCGCCGAAGACGTCCTGGCCGAGCAGGGCTTCGCCCATCTGGACCTCACGGACATCGCGCGCCGCGCGGAGGTCGGGAAGACGACCGTCTACCGCCGCTGGGGCACGGTCACCGGTCTCGTGACCGATCTGCTGCTGGACATGGCACAGCAGTCCGTCCCGCGCACGGAGACGGGCTCACTGCTCGGGGACCTGAGGGCCAACACCCGCCTGGTGCAGCAGACGCTGGCCGACCCCCGGCAGGGAGCCCTGTTCAAGGCGGTGATCGCGGCCGGCACCTGCGACCCGAAGGCGGCGGAGGCCTTGTACGGCTTCTACACCGCCCGCGTCGAGGAGTGGGCGCCGTGTGTCGAACAGGCCGCCGTCCGTGGTGAGGTACCCGAGGGCACCGACGCGCACGAGGTGATCCGCGCGGCGTCCGCCCCGCTCTACCACCGCCTCCTCACCACCGCCCTCCCGCTCGACGAGGCCGCCGCCGATCGCTGCGCGACGGCCGCGGCAGTGGCGGCGCGTGCGGGGGCGTACGTACGGGAGGCGTAGCGGTACCGCTGCCGTGGATGGGATCCCGGGCTCCGAGACCGAGGGAGTCCTTACGGGGTGGTACGGGCCGGGAAGGTGAAGGTGTAGCCCTGGGCGGTGAGCCAGGGCAGGTACTGCTTGAGCGCGGCGACGGTCTCGCTGCGGTCGCCGCCGCCGTCGTGGAACAGGACGGTCGGCTGCTGCGGCAGCTTGCCCTCCAGCGCCGCGACGATCGCCGGCAGGCCCGGCCGGCTCCAGTCCTTGGGATCCACGCTCCAGCCCAGCGGCCGCATCCCGCTGGCGGTGGCTATCGCCCGGCTGTCGGGGGTGAAGGCACCGCCCGGCGCACGGTAGTAGTTCACGGCCACGCCCGGCACGGCCTTCTCGATCATGGCCTTGCCGTCCAGGATCTGCTGCCGCTGATAGGCGACGGGCTTGCGGTCCATCGTCACGTCGTGGTCGACGGAGTGGTCGCACAGCTGGTGCCCGTCGGCGGCGATCTCGCGCACCAGCGCGGGGTACTCCTGCGCGCGGGTTCCGATCATGCAGAAGGTGGCCTTGACGTGGTTCTTCCTCAGCACCTCGAGGACCTGCGGAGTCCAGCGGGGGTCCGGACCGTCGTCGATGGTGATCGCGACGTTGTGGCCCGGGCCCTGGGCCACCCGCGAGATCCCCGCCGGGATCGGGGTGGCGCCCCGGGCGGACCCGGAGGTGGCCGACGACCGGCCCGCCGAGCCGTCCGCAGCGGCGAGCGCCGGTGTACCGGCTGCCGCCAGAAGGCCGAGGACGGCCCCCGTCACGGCGAATCCCGCCCGCCGACGACGTACGGAATGGATGATGATGCCCATGGACGCGCTCTTCCTTTTGCGCTCGGCCCCCGGATCTCACGTTTCCGATCCAGGGTAGGTCACGCGTTCGGGGGCCTCGTTCCTCCGATCGGCCGATACGGGGCACTTACTTGCTGTGCAGGATCTGGATCAGGTTGCCGCAGGTGTCGTCCAGGACCGCAGTGGTGACCGCGCCCATCTCGAGCGGCTCCTGGGCGAACTGCACGCCGAGCTCGCGCAGCCGTTCGAACTCCGCGGGTACGTCGTCCACGACGAAGGCTGCGAGCGGAATGCCTTCCTTGGCCAGCCCGTCCCGGTACGCCTTCACCACGGGATGGCCGGCCGGCTCCAACAGCAGCTCGGTCCCGTCGGGAGCCTCCGGCGAGACCACGGTCAGCCAACGGTCCTCACCCAGCGGAACGTCGTGCTTCTTCACGAAGCCGAGCACCTCCGTGTAGAAACGCAGGGCCTTTTCCTGGTCGTCGACGAAGACGCTGGTCCGGTGGATCTTCATGGGATGCTCTCCGGGGTCTCGGGCCTGAGCCACCGGGTCGCGATGCACTCGAGGGGCCCGGTGTTTGCCTGACAAGTGTGCCCTTGCCGTGTCAGGTGCCGTCGGAGGCCTTGGCCAGTCTCAGCCAGGCCCCGACGGCCGGCAGTGCTTCGGGCCCGCTGTCCCGCTCCACCGAGCCCACGAGGTCGGCGACGGAGACCCCCTGCAGGGACGCCCGCCAGGCGGCATCGGCGGCGGCCATCACGCGGGCGATGGCGCACGGCTTCGTGCAGTCCTGGGGCGGGGTCCCCAGCGGGCCCCGGCGGCGGATCTCCGTGCACACGAACGCCGGACTCGCCCCGTCGACGGCCTGCACCACGTCCAGCACCGTGATCTCGGAGGCGGCCCTGGTCAAGGCGTACCCGCCCGTCTTGCCCTGGACGGACGTGACGATGCCCGCCCGGGACAGCGCCTGCATCTGCTTGGCGAGGTAGCTGGGCGAGACGTCGTGCAGCCGCGCCAGCCGGGCAGCCGGCACCGGCTCGGTCGCCGCGGTCAGCACCACGCAGCAGTGCAGCGCCCACTCCACGCCACCGGACAGCTTCATTCACCCTCCCGTTTGACTCGGACCCAGAATATCCGAGTATCATCTCGGACAAGACTTATCCGAGTTTGCATGCGCGACCGGTCGCGGCACTCGGCCCAGGGAAAGGGCACGGCCATGAAGATCACGGTCATCGGCGGCACCGGACTGATCGGTTCCCAGCTCGTCTCCAGGCTCCGCGAGGCCGGACATGAGGTGGTCGGCGCATCCCTGTCGAGCGGGGTCGACCTGCTCACCGGTGCCGGGCTCGGCCAGGCGCTGGAAGGCGCGGTCGCGGTCGTCAACGTGACGAACTCCCCCACGTTCGACGAAGCCTCCCCGGACTTCTTCCGTACCACCATGGGGAACCTTCTGACGGCGGGCGAGCGCGCGGGGGTCCGCCATCAGGTCGTCCTCTCCATCGTGGGCGTCGACCAGGTGCCGCAACTGGACTACTACCGCGCGAAGGCGCTCCAGGAGGACCTGCTGCGCACCGGGCCTACCCCGTACTCGATCGTGCGCGTCACCCAGTTCTTCGAATTCATGGACGCGGTCATGTCCTGGACTGCCGACGACCACACCGTCCGGCTGCCCGCCACGCCCATCCAGCCCATCGCGACGGCCGACGTGGTCGAGACGCTGGCCGATGTCGCCACCGCCGAGCCGCTGAACGGCACCGTCGACGTCGCGGGCCCCGACGTCTTCACGCTGGACGAGCTCGGCCGCCTCACCCTGTCCGCCCGGCAGGAGCAGCGCACCGTTGTCACCGACCCGGAGGCGGGCATGTTCGCGGCGGTCGCCGGCGACGTCCTCGTCGCGGGCCCCGACGCACGCCTGGCCCCCACCCACTACAAGGACTGGCTCGACGGCCGACGCTAGGGGGCCCCGACGCCCCGGCGAACGTGCCCAGTCACAGCACGAGGGGGGCAGGCAAGCGATTTCTTCTGCCCCCCGTTCCGACCCGCCGGTTCCAGCCAAACCTCCGTTCCAGGAACCCCCGGAACCCGGCCGACGCCCGAAACGATCAGCCAACAGGGCCGAGCCGACTGCCTAGGCAGGTCGGCCAGATCCGGCTGCTCCGGCCTTCGCACTGCGGTGTACTCACTCCCTCCAGTTCCCCGGACAGCTCAGCGGCGCCTCCCCCGACCACGGGCGGCGGGCCGCGCCGCCGTGCCTTGCGCCGGGTGAACCGGGTTCCCTCACAGTCGAGTTGGAGGAGCCGCAGCATGACGCAGCAGAAGGCCGGAAAGCCGAAGGACACCGCGCTGCCCGCGCCACCGGAGTTCAAGTTCACCTGGGGCCAGCACAACAAGGCGATGGAACGGCTGTCGCTCGCCCAGATGGCTCGCCGCGTACCCTCCGCCCTCGCGCAGACCGCGAAGCTGGCCTGGGCGGTGAACCGCACGGCGTTCCTCTGGCTCGTGTGCGCGCAGCTGCTCGGCGGGGTGTGCACCGCCGCCTCCCTCGCCGCGGTCTCGAGGGCCATGGGTCCGCTGCTCGCCGGCGGCACCGCCGAGCAGCGCATCGCCGCCGCCACGTGGCCCCTGGCCGCCGCAGCAGCGATGACGGCCGTGGGGGCGCTGGCTTCCATCGCCGCGGGCAGCGCCGCCCGGCGCCTGAACCCCGGCATGTCCACCATCGCCGACCTGGCCATGGTCGACGCGCACATGGACGTCGAGTTGGCCGCCTACGACGCCCCCGACTTCACCGAGCGCTCCGAGGCGGCGGAAACGGGATCCGCCCGCTCCTCCATGCTGCTGCAGGACGCGCTCGGCTTCACCGGCGGGCTGATCGACATGCTCGCCGTGGCGTCGGTGCTGTCCCTGGTGCACCCGCTGCTCCTGCCGCTCCTGCTGCTGTCGGTGATCCCCCGGGGTCTGGGCTCGGTCTTCGCCGCACGCCTCGACTACCGCCTCCACAACGAGACGGTCGCCTCCCGCAACATCCGCCACATGATGCGCTGGCACCTCACGACTCCCAAGCTTGCCGACGAGCTCCGCGGCAACAGCATGCGGGCGTACGCGCACCACTGGTACGCGGCCGTCTGCGCGCGGATCGACTCCAAAATGGTCAGCTCCGCCCCGCGCTACCTGGCCGTGTACCTGGCCGCAGCCGCCGTGTCCGGTCTGTTCATCGCCCTGACCTGGATGTCCCTCGGCGCCCTGGTGATCGGCGGCTACATGGCCGTGGCCGCGGCCGGCACCGCCATTGTCGCCATGCGGACGTCCACCGCGGCCCTGTCGCAACTCGTCGTGTACGGCGCGGCGATGTTCCAACACGCCCTCTACCTCGGCGACTACGCCGCCTTCATCGCGCACTCGGCCGAGCAGTCCGTACCGCGCGGGGCGCAGGTGCTGGACGCCCCGCAGAAGATTCGGATGGAGGGGGCCTCGTACACGTATCCGGGCAAGGACACCCCGGCGCTGGGGCCGGTGGACCTCACCCTGAACCGCGGGGAGGTCGTCGCCCTCATCGGGGAGAACGGCGCCGGCAAGTCCACGTTCATCCGGCTGCTGACGGCGCTGACGACACCGACGGCCGGCAGCGTGTCCTGGGACGGCGTGCCGACCTCGGATGCCGACCAGCGTTCGGCGTGGACCCACGTCGGACTCGTCACGCAGTCGTACGGCAACTGGCCCTTCTCGACCCGCGAGAACATCACGCTCGGCCAGCCCGATGCCCGCGGTGAAGAGGCCGTCTGGGAAGCCCTGGCCGCGGTCGGCATGAAGGAGGCCGTGCAGGAATTCCCCGATGGCCTGGACACACTGCTGGCGCGGTCCCTGTGGGGTGGCCACGAGCCCTCGGGCGGCCAGTGGCAGCGCCTCGCGTGCGGCAGGGCCTTCCACCGGCGGCCGGCGCTCCTCGTCATGGACGAGCCGACGTCGGCGATGGACCCGCGCGGGGAGCACAGGGTGTTCTCCGGGCTGCGGGACATGAAGGACGACCGGATCACGGTGATCGTCACGCACCGGATGGAAAACTGCCGCCTCGCCGACCGGATCATCGTCCTCGACGCCGGCAGGATCGCGGAGCAGGGCACGTACGAGGAACTGGTGCGGCTGGAGGGCTCCTTCGCCGAGCTCGTGCGGCTCTCCCAGGACCGGTAGCCGGCTTCCCGCAGGGGCGTGGGCCTGATGCACGGCGCAGCCGCTGTGCTCCCCCCACGTCCCTGCGGTCGCGCGCAGGGGGTCGGGCGTCAGGTCAGGACGACGACCTTGTGCATGCCCTTGATCGCATGCGGGAGTCCCGTCTTGTCGTCCGGGACGAAGCAGAGCAGTACGTACGTGCCCGGGGGCAGGTTCCGGGTCTCCAGCAGTGCGGAGCGGCCGGGCGAGAGGACACCGAGGCCGACGGGCCGCCCGGTGTAGGGCAGCGGACCGGGTGCGGTGCGGTCGAAGACGGCCTGGATCTGGGCGTCCGTGGTGCCGGGTGCGACGGGCTGCACCGCCATCTCGTGCAGTTCGCTCGAGGAGTTGTGCACCAGGATGCCGTCCGCGGCCCGGTCCAGGCCGTGGACGTCGAAGCGGGGGCCGTCCGCGGTGTCCCGTTCGATCACCAGGCTGTCGGCGAAGTCCGTCGGGCTCCCGGACATCCTGTGGCCTTGGAGCTGAAGCGTACGGGTGACCGGGTGGGCCGGATCCGCGAGGAAGGCGCCGAAGTCCAGCAGGACGAGCTCGCCTGCGGTGATCGGCGCGGTGAAGGTCTCCGGGACCGATGGGGTGACCTGTGCCCCGCCGAACAGGTCCGCCTCGTCGCGCACCGCGGATATGCCCTCGGCGGTGGGGACGGGCTGGTGGCTGACGGCCTTGGCGAGGTCGGCCAGCACCTGGTCCACCGTCACGCCGGGGTGCGGCCGGAAGGCCTGCAGGAAGTGCCCGTTCGGGTCGTCGGTCCTGACGCGGAAGGACACCAGGCCCGCCTGCGCGGACTGCGGCGCCTCGATACCCGACGCCGTGATCTGCACGTCGACGGGCCTCGGCGCACGCAGCCCGACATCGACCTGGCCCTGGGGGTCGCCGTTGTCTGCAGTGTCGGCGACGGCCGGAGCGCCGAGGGAGGTGGCGAGGACGAGCGCGGCTGCGGCCGTCGCTCGCACCCCGTGCTTGAGCAGTGCGCTACGCATGGGTCTCCTGTCGTGGAACGGCCCCCGGACAGGGCGGCACCTTCGGAGCCCGGGCGGCGTCAGCCACGCACGCTACGGGTTCACTCCAAGACACCGACGCTCGAACTGACGTATTCGGCACAGACGTCGGCCGCAATGACGGCCGAGCCCCACCAGGGCGTCCGTCGGGTCCCGGCGCAATCGCCGACGTCGCGGGAATCCGTGTCCGTCGCCGCCGCCGGGCTTCCGTCGTAGGCTGAATCCCGCACGTGGTGGACAGGAGGTGCTCGGGTGGCCGGGACGATGGTGGCCGAGGTGATGGCCGAGCTGGCCGCGCTCGAGGAACCGAGGGCACGCGAGGTGAACGAGAAACACGGTGACGATCACGGTGTGAACCTCGGCAGGCTGCGCGCGCTCGCGAAGCGGCTGAAGACGCAGCAGGAACTGGCGGGCGAGCTCTGGGAGACGGACGACACCGCGGCGAAACTGCTGGCCATCCTGATCTGCCGCCCGAAGGCGTTCGAGCGCGACGAGTTGGACGTCATGCTGCGCCGGGCGCGCACGCCCAAGGTGCACGACTGGCTCGTGAACTACGTGGTGAAGAAGAACCCGCACGCCGAAGAACTGCGCGTGGCCTGGTTCGCCGATCCGGATCCAGTGGTCGCGAGTGCCGGCTGGGCGCTGACCACCGAGCGCGTGGCGAAGAAGCCCGAGGGCCTCGACCTCGCGGGACTGCTCGACATCATCGAGGCGGAGATGAAGGACGCCCCGGATCGCCTGCAGTGGGCCATGAACCACTGCCTGGCTCAGATCGGGATCGACCACCCCGAGCACCGCGCCCGGGCGATCGACATCGGTGAGCGTCTGGAGGTGCTCAAGGACTACCCGACCTCCCCGGGCTGCACGTCTCCGTTCGCCCCCGTCTGGATCACCGAGCTGGTCCGCCGGCAGCAGGACGAGACGCCGGCTTGAGGGGTGGGGGCGCTCGCCGCAGACATGGCCGGCCGTCGGATCCCGGACGCCGGCAGCGGCACGCACCACGGACCCCGCGCTGGCCGTCACCTCACGGTGGCGGCCGGCGCCATGGCATGCGGGGTGGACACAGACGGCCGGCCGCCGCACTGACGCATGCCGTCGCCCTGTAGTGGTGGCGGTGTGCAGCACGGGCACCCGGGGGTCGGTCAGGCGGTGGCGGCGGTCACCGGTGCGTGCTCGGTCTGGGTCGGTACGGCGGCCGGGGCCTCGGCGGCCGGGGCGGTGTGCTGGATCGCCGTGTAGTAGACGGTGGAGCCCTGCTTGGCGCGCTCCGCCAGGCTGCGGGCCACCAGACGCTCGGTGGTCGTGCGCACGAGGTTGTCGCTGAGGTTGCGGTCCGGGTGCGCGGTGGTCAGGGCCTGGGCGATCTCGCGGGCCGTCTTCGGCTCCGTCTGACCGCTCAGGTGCCGGTGGATGAGCTCCGTCAGCGGGACCGGCTTCTCCTTGGACGCAGGCGCCTGCTTCGCCGCGGCCTGCTTCGCCACGGGCTTCTTCGCCACGGGCTTCTTCGCCGCAGCCTTCACCGCCGTTGCCTTCTTGGTGGTGCCCTTCTTCGCGTCGGCCGTGGTTGCGGTCTTCGCCGCCGGCTTCCTCACCGAGGCCGCGGTCTTCTTGCCGGTGCGCGGCGCGGGCACCGCAGTCGCGGTGTCGCCGATGGCCGCCCGCATGCCGACGAGGAGTTCGTGGTCCTGCTCCAGACCCGTCAGGTCCTCCTGCAGGGAGGAGATCTCCTTGCGGATCCGTTCCTGCTCGGCGGTGTTCAGTGCGAGGTCGGCGGTGACCTTTTCGGCGTACTGGGACTTGAGAGTGGGCTCCTGTGCGGTCATGAGGGCTCCTCGATAGACGGTGTTGTCTGCGGACTCTACCCAGGTCACCTGTGAGGTGTGTGGGTTTGAGCGATACCGGATACTCGCCTGTTGGGGACGAGGCGCGCTGGAGCAGGGCATCGGGGAGGGTGGGTGTCCATCCCCCGGTGTGCTGGACGAGCGCCCTGTTCCCGCAGGTCAGTTCGGGTGATCGCTCGTACGGGGATGGAGGTGTGTGCGTGCAGGGTGGTGGACGCGATCTCCAACCTGCCGGTGAGCCAGCGTCGTTGCGGCCCCGTATCCGCGTGCCGTTCGCAGGCCGATGCCTCGAGCGCTGGTGGCGGAGACACAACAGCACCCGCGCCGAGGTCCCGTCCCGGCGCGGGCCCGCGCGTACGACGGTCCCCGGCATCGGGCCTCGACACGGTGGGCGGACCGCGCAGGCGTAGGCTTCGCTCAACACGGGCGCAGCAAGGGGGCGGAGTACATGACGGCTGAGACACCACACACGTGGAGGTCGACCCTCGATTCGGTCGTGGTGTATGCGCAGGGCGCGGTCTGCCGCCGACTGGTCCGGGGCAGCGTGCCCGCGAACGGCCGGCTGCGGGTGACGGGACTGCCCCGTTCGCTGGACCCGGGTTCACTGCGGGTCCGTGTCCTGGGCGCCCCCGGGGTGCGCGTCACCGAGGCCCGGGTGGAGGTCGAGGCCGGGCTGCCCGACACCGGCGCACCCGACGCGCTGCGGCGCGAGGTCGTACGGTTGCGCGACGACCGCGCGGCCGCGCAGGGGCGCCGGGACCGGCAACTGGGCCTGATCGAGGAGGTCAGGGTTCTACACCCGGTGCCGCCGCCCCGCAGGCGCGGTGATCCGCACCGCCGCACGCCCGTCGACGCATGGCTCGGGCTCGCCGACTTCGTCGAGGAGCGGCTGACACAACTGCACACCCGCCTCGCCGAGTTGGAGGCGGCACTGCGCCGCGTGGAGCACGAGCTCGCCGTCGCCGCGGACAGACTCGCCCGTGCCTCCACCGACGCACCGTCAGCGCACGTGGAGACCACGGTCTGTGCGGTCCTGACCCTCGACGCCACCGGTGACGCGGAGGCGGAGGCGGAGACGGACGCGGAGCTGGAGCTGGAGCTCGAATACGCCGTGCCCGGCGCCGTCTGGGTGCCCGCCTACCGTCTCACCCACCGCCAGGGCGACGGCACCGGCCGTCTCGTCCTGCGCGCCTCGGTCGCCCAGCGCACCGGCGAGGACTGGACCGGCGTGCGCATCGCCCTGGCCACCGCCGACCTGCAGCGCCGCACCGACCTGCCGAGGCTCCGCTCGGTCCGGATCGGACGCCGTCAGCCCGCCCCCGCGCCCTCCGGCTGGCGCGAGCCTCCGGCGGGGCTCGCCGACCTGTTCACCGGGTACCTGGCGGCCGGCCCCCGCCCGGCCCCGCCGACCCCGCGCCCGGCACCCGCTGCCCTCCGGGTCGGTTCCGCATCCGGTCCCGTACCACCACCGCCCCCACCGCCGTCGGTGCCGAAGCCCCAGGCGCCGCAGGGCTACGGCGCGGCGCCCGGCGCGTTCCCGGTCCCCGGCGGTGCGGACGGCGCCACCCCGGCGGTCTTCGGCGCCTCCATGCCCGCCCCCGCGCAGCCGGGCCGGTCCCGAGCGGCCGGCAGGCCGGCCGGCGGCGGCTTCGGCGGGGCCCCCGCCACCATGGCCCCCGCCGCGATGGCCCCGGCGGCCCCCGCGGCTCCCGGAGGGGCCCCGCCACCGCAGCCTGCGCCGCCCCCGGCCGGTCCGCCGCAGCCGAGCGGCGCCGAACTCGACTACGCCGCCCTCGTGCTGTGCGGCCCCGACGAGCAGGGCAGCCGCCGGGGCAGGCTGTTCCCCGGCTCTCCCTTCGATCCGGAGGCGGCCGCGTACCGCCGCCGCGCCGAAGCGGTGGCCGGGCTGCCGCTGCCCCGGCACGCCGTGCGTCCCCGTACATCGGCGGGTTCCTTCGACCACCGCTTCGATGCCGCCGCCCGCGTCGACATCCCGTCGGACGGCACCTGGCAGACCGTCACCGTCGGTGAGATCCCGGTCGGTCTGCGTACCGAGTACCTCTGCGTGCCGTCCGTCGAGCCGACCGTGTACGCGACGCTGCTGCTCTCCAACGCCACCGGTCAGGCCCTGCTGGCCGGCCCGGTCGAGATCACCGTCGACGGCGAGTTCCTGCTGACCGCCGCACTCCCCACGCTCGCCCCCGGTGGTGTCCGCCGGGTGGGGCTCGGGCCGGCCGAGGGCATCGCGGTCACCCGTCGTACGAACCTGCACGAGTCGACCTCGGGCCTGCGGGGCAACACCACCGTGCTCGACCACCGCGTCCACGTGGAGCTGGCCAACCGGCTCGCGCGGCCCGTCACCGTCGAGGTCCGCGAGCGGGTGCCCGTCACCACCGAATCGGACGTCCGGATCGAGGAACGGGCCGACTGGACGGCACCCGAGGCCGGAACGGGGCCGGAGCACCATGCCCCGGGCACCCGCGTCTGGCGGGTGGAGCTGCCCGCCGGCGCCACCGCCGCCCTCGACGGCGGCTACGAGATCCGCATCCCGGCCGGCAAGGCCTTGGTCGACGGCAACCGCAGGAGCTGACACACCATGTCCACCGCCCCGAAGCCGATCGCCCTTCCCGTCACCGCCGTCACCTGCCTGGAGGACCGGGCCCACATCGAGCGCGCCGTCGTGCTCGACCTTCGAGCCGGAGTCCAGCGGCTGCGCCTCGGGCCGGTCACCGCGCTGGCCGTCGACCGCACCCTCCACGCCGAGCTGACCGCCGATCACCCCGCGACCGTGCTCGACGTACGGATCGTCCGCACCTGGACACCGCGCGGGCCGCTGCCGTCCACCGACGACTCCGCCCTGAGTCGGAGCGTGCACACCCTCGAGGAGGAGCGGCTCGTCCTGGAGCAGCGCCGCGATCGGCTGCACTCCCGCCTCGACGTGCTCGGCCGTCTCGCCGCCGATCTCCTGCGGGAGATCGGCGAAGGGGCCGGCTCCGGAGAGAGCGAAGGACCGCGCTGGGCCGGCGAACTGGACCGGGTGGACGCCGAGCGCGACGCGTACGGGGAGCAACTGCGCGCCGCAGAGGCACGGCTGGCCACGCTCGATGCCGAACTCGGGGCGGTCCAGCGGGCCATGGCCCTGTCCGAGGAGGAGCCCGCCGAGCTGGTCGGACATGTCGAGCTGACCGTGGAGGCTGCGGCCGCCGGGCCGGCCGGTCTGCGCCTGAGCCACCTCGCCCCGTGTGCGCTGTGGCGGCCCGCCTACCGGGCCGTGCTCGAAGGGGATTCCCTGGCGCTGGAGACCGAAGCGATGGTCTGGCAGCGGACCGGCGAGGACTGGTCGGACGTACGGCTGACGCTGTCGACGGCCCGGTCGGCGTCGGCCACCGATCCGCCACGGCTGGACGAGGACCGGCTGACGCTCAAGGACCGCTCCGCGGCGGAGCGCCGCACGGTCGACGTCGAGCTGCGCGAGGAGGAGATCGGGGACCTCGGCCCGGCGCCGGTGCTCGGCCTGCCGGGGGTGGACGACGGCGGCGAGGCGCGGGTGCTGAGCGTCCCGGCACCCGTCTCGGTGCCCGGGGACGGCCGCGCGCACCGTGTGCCGGTGTCCGCCTTCACCACGGCCGCGAGCAGCGAGTACGCCTGCTCACCCGAGCTGTCCCCGCTGGTGACCCGGGTGGCGCGGTTCGCCAACGTGTCCGGCCATGCACTGCTCGCCGGTCCCGTGGACCTGGTCCGCAGCAGTGGGTTCAGTGGCCGCGGCACGCTGGACTTCACCGCTCCCGGCGCCGCGGTCGAGCTCGCCTTCGGCAGCTGCGACGACCACCGGGTGGTCCGGCATGCCGAGGAGTCCCGCGCCACCGCCGGAATCACGCAGCGGACGGTGGTCACGCGCACGGTCCAGCTGTACCTGTCCCGGTTCTCCGCTCCCGGGGAACAGGGCGAACGGGTGGTCGCCCTCCGGGAGCGGATCCCGGTTTCCGAGGTCTCGGCGGTGGAGGTGCGCCTGCGCAAGGAGGCCTGCTCGCCGGCACCCGACGTGGTCGACGCCGAGGGCATCGTCCGCTGGGACGTCGCGCTCCCACCCGGCGGCCGGCGCAGCGTCACCCTGGTCTACGAACTGTCGGCGAGCGCCAAGGTCGCCGGGATCTGAGGACCAAGGGGGTCTGCCCCGCTGAACCTGGACGGCCGGGCGGTTTCGTTCCGGGGCCTACTCGCCGCGCCCGGTGGCGAGGTCCCGTGCCCGGTCGACCAGTCCGGTACCGGCGGACAGCAGCCGGTTGTGGGGCCTCGAGGCGAGCGCTCCGGGGTGGGGCCGGGTCGGCGCGAACCTCTTGGCCCTGCGGACCTTGTCGCCCAACTTGTCCAGGGCCTCCGGCGCGCAGGCATGGCGGAGCCGGGGAAACAGGTTGTCCTCCTCGTCGTGCACGTGGGCGATGACCTCCGCTTTGAGCAAGGCGAGCACCCGGTCGAACTCCGGTCCCGCCGCGTCCAGTCCTTCGAGGTCCTTCAGCAGCTCCTCGACGTGGGCATGGTCGGCCAGTTCCTTGTCCGCGATGAGGTCGCCGTCCGGGAAGTGCTCCCGGACGACCGGATAGAGGTGTTCCTCCTCCGCCACCTGGTGCCGGACCAGTTCGATGGTCAGCAGTTCGGCCGCCTTCTGCCGCTCGCCGGCCGGGGTCGTGTGCTCGATCCTGACGAACAGCCCGTCCACCTCCCGGTGGTCGACGGTCAGTTCGGCGATGATGTCCCGTGCGTGTCGCATGCGTTCTTCCTTCCCGATCGGCCACGACCGGGCGGTGCGCGCCGGTCCCTGCGCGCGTACCCGGGAAGACGCGGCCCTAACGAGACGGCGGCGCCGATCGGGCTGCCGGGCCGACGCGGACGGCGCGGGCTCGGGCCACGTAGGGCCGGGACGAGACGGTGACGGCAACGGAGACCGCGGCCAGAGCAGCGATCACCGTGCCGGGGGTGAGCTGCTGGGCGAGGCCGCCGGCGATGGCGGCTCCGATGCCCTGCCACGTCATCCGGCCGGCGGACTCGACGCCCTGGACCTGGCCGCGGACCGCGTCCGGGGTCAAGGCGAGGAGCTGCTCCTGGAGCGGCAGGGTGGCGGCGAAGCCCGCACTCGAAAGGAACACCGCGGCCATCAACACCGGCACGGGCGGATGGACGGCGAACAGCAGGTACGGAGCGGCGAGCAGCAGTCTCAGGGCGAACGCGCAGCGGCAGCGCTGGTCGGCGGTCAGCAGGCGCCCGACGGCCAGATCTCCGAGGAGCATGCCGGCTGATCCGGCGGCCAGGAAGGCGCCCGCCTGATCCGGTGCGTACGAGATGAACAGGGCCTCGCAGCCGACGATCAGGCCGTTCGGGACCCACAGGTTCAGCAGGAGCGCTCGTCGGCCTGAGTCCGAGAAGAGCGCGGTGTTCGTCGTCCAGGTCTGGCGCAGTCCGGGTCGGCGGGTCAGCCGGATCGAGCGTTCCCTGACGGTCGCGGCCACGACGCCAAGGCCGAGTCCGGTCAGGACGGCGGCGATGACGAAGACCTCCTGCGGGCTGAGGTAGCGCAGGAGCGCGGCCCCGACCGCGTAGCCGAGGACGGCCATGCCGCCGGAGGTGATGTTCATCAGCGAACGTGCCGCCGCATACGTGGAGTTCGGCACGACCTCGGCGAGCAGTCCCATCCGCGTTCCGGTCCCCAGGGATTGGAAGAACCCCAGTACCAGGAGAAGACCGAACCGGGCCGCCAACGGCAGCCCCGGCACCGCCTGCGCGGCAACGCCCACCAGCGCGGCCCACTGGAGCGTGACGAGGGTCCGGCGGGGTCGGGCCCCGTCGGCGACCGACATGAGCGTCAGGGCGCCGAGCACCGTCGCGAACGTGGCGCCGTACATGCTCACGGCTGTCAGGAACGGCGATCCGGTGCGGTGATGGACCAGTGTGCCGAGGGCAAAGCCCGACAGGGTGTTCGCGGCGACGGTCAGGGTGAAACTTGCGTACAGGCCGGCGAACTCCCTGTTGCGGAGGAGGGCGAGATAGCCGGTGGTCGGAGGGGCGGCGGGCTTGGAAAGGTCGGAAGGCATAAAAAAAGCCTCCGGACACACACCCGTCGGTCGGGTGCGGCGCCGAAGGCCAACGCGATCATTCTAGCAGTCGGCCCGGCTCCGTCACCAGAGGGGCTATTGCCCCCGTTGACTGCTGTGCGGCTGGGTCCCGCGGGAGCGGTAGACGACGTACGGGCGGGTCAGGTAGCCGAGTGGTGCGGTGAAGGCGTGCACGAGGCGGCTGAACGGCCACAGGGCGAACAGGGTCATGGCGAGCAACGCGTGGAGCTGGTACGGCAGGGGGGCCCGGGCCATCGCGGGGACGTCGGGGTCGAGTGCGAGGAGGGAGCGGAACCAGACGGACACGCCGAGGCGGTAGTCGTACGGATGCGGTACGAGCGTGGTGGCGGTGGCCGCGAGGCCGGCCAGCAGGACGGCGGCCAGGACCGGGTAGACGGCGCGGTCGCTGGTGCTCGTGGCGTTCCGTACCGCGGGCACCTTGACGCGCCGGTACACCAGGAGCGCCAGGCCGGTGAGGGTGGCCAGGCCGGCGGCTCCCCCGGCGAACACGGCGTTGGCGTGGTAGATCGGCTCGCGGATGTGCAGGCGCTCGGTGAGCGATTCGGGGACGAGCAGTCCCACGACGTGCCCGCCGATGACGAAGAGCAGTCCGTAGTGGAAGAGCGGGGCGCCGATGCTCAGCAGCCGGTGCTCGTGCAGCTGGCTGGAGCGGGTCGTGAACCCGAAGCGGTCGTAGTGGTAGCGCCAGGCGGTGCCTGCGACGAGTACGACGGCGACGAGGTAGGGCAGCACGCCCCACAGGGCGGTGTGCACGTGGTTCACCGTCGGGTCTCCTCGGCTGGGGCTGCCTGCGGGCGCAGCGTGGGAAAGGGCAGCAGGCCCACGGTCTCTGTGGGCGGGCCGCTGCGTGCCAGCTGCAGGGCGGCTGCGCGGTCGGCCGGCGAGGGGCCCGGCAGCGTGCGGCAGACGGCCGTCAGGATGTCGGCGTAGGGAGTCTTGTGGTCGATCAGGGCCATGCGGAGCAGTTCGAGGGCGGCGCGGTGTTCCTGCAGGGCCCGACGGCCCGCCCGGGGGCAGCGGGCGGCGAACTCCAGGGCCAGCGGGAGGAAGTCGGGCAGTTCGTCCGCGGGCGGCTGCCAGCCGTGATCGCGGTACAGCTGCTGCCAGCGCAGCAGGGCCTGGCCGCGGCGGCGGGTGTCGCCGTCCGTGTAGTAGGTGAGGTGCAGGGTGCGGCGGCGGCTGTGGTCGAAGGTGCTCACGTAGCGGGCGGACAGTTCCAGTTGCGGTACGTCGGCGACCGCGGTGCAGAAGCCCAGCAGCAGCGCGGCCTCCTCACCGGCGAGGTCGCCGAGGCAGGTGCGGACGAGGCCGAGGCGCTGCGGCCAGTCCTCGTCGGGATGCGACAGCAGCAGTGAGGCGGCCTGGTGGAGGGCGGCGGTGTTGCTCATGCCTGCTCCCGGCGGGGGAAGAGTCCGGCCGGGGCGCCTTGGCCGTTCCAGTTGAGGAGGTTGACGCGGCCGCTCAGCGATCCGGTAGGGCCGGTCGATCCGGTCGATCCGGTGGCCCCCGGCACGGGCTCGGGATCGGGGCCGGCGAGCGGGGCGTGGAAGGTGTCGGCGGTGTACATCCCGGGGCCGCCCTCGCCGTCGAGGCTGCATCCGGTCCCGGGGTCGGCGTGTTCGGAGTGCCGGGCGGTGTACCCGGTGGGGATGACGTAGCGGTCCTCGTACTTGGCCACGGCCAGCAGCCGGTACATGGCCTCGATGCCGTCGGCGTCCATGCCGACCGAGCCGGCGATGGCGGGGTCCTGTTCCTCGCCGAGGTTGATCCGGCGCATGTGGGCCCGCATGGCGGCCAGGCGGCACAGCGCCGCCTCCACGGGGGCCGGGTCGCCGGCCGTGAACAGCTCCGCCAGGTAGCCGATGGGGATCCGCATCGAGTCGATCGCGGCGAAGAGCTTCGCCGGGTCCTCGCCGTCGTGTCCCGTGGCGGTCAGGGACTCCACGATGGGCGACAGCGGCGGGATGTACCAGACCATCGGCATGGTGCGGTACTCCGGGTGCAGTGGCAGCGCCACCTTGTACTCGCTGATGAGGGTGCGTACGGGTGAGCGCCGGGCGGCGGTGATCCAGTCGTGCGGGATCCCCGCCTGTTCCGCCGCGTGCTGCACGCCGGGGTCGTCGGGGTCGAGGAAGCAGTCGAGCTGGGCCTCGTACAGGTCCTTCTCGTCGGGCGTGGCGGCGGCGGCGCCGACCTTGTCGGCGTCGTAGAGGATGACTCCGAGGTAGCGCAGGCGGCCGACGCAGGTCTCGGAGCACACGGTCGGCTGCCCGGCCTCGATGCGCGGGTAGCACAGCGTGCACTTCTCGGCCTTGCCGGTGCGGTCGTTGAAGTAGACCTTCTTGTACGGGCATCCGGTCACGCACATGCGCCAGCCCCGGCAGCGGTCCTGGTCGACGAGGACGATGCCGTCCTCGATCCGCTTGTACATCGCCCCGGACGGGCACACGGCCACGCACGACGGGTTCAGGCAGTGCTCGCAGATCCGTGGCAGGTAGAACATGAACGCCTGCTCGTACTCCAGGCGGACCCGCTCGTTCATCTTCTCCAGTACGGGGTCGGCGGCGAGGTGTTCCGGGCCGCCGCCCAGATCGTCGTCCCAGTTGGGACCCCAGGTCACCGCGGTGGGACGGCCGTCGATCAACGAGCGGGGGGCGGCGGTGGGAACGTCGTCGCCGAGCGGCGCGTTGATCAGGTTCTCGTAGTCGTACGTCCACGGCTCGTAGTAGTCGGCCAGGGAGGGAAGGCGGGGGTTGGCGAAGAGGGTGGCGAGGCGGCGGGCCCGGCCGCCGCTGCGCGGCACCAGGCGGCCCCGCTTGAGCCGCCAGCCGCCCTGCCACTTCTCCTGGTCCTCCCAGCGGCGCGGGTAGCCCTGGCCGGGGCGGGTCTCGACGTTGTTGAACCATGCGTACTCGCTGCCCGACCGGTTGGTCCAGGTCTGCTTGCAGGTGACCGAGCAGGTGTGGCAGCCGATGCACTTGTCGAGGTTCATGACCATCGCGACCTGTGCCATCACGCGTCCGACGGTCGCTTCGCTTCGGGGCATCAGTACGTGACCTCCTGGGAGCGGCGGCGGATGACGGTGACGGCGTCGCGCTGGTTGCCGGTGGGGCCGTAGTAGTTGGGGGCGAAGCAGAGCTGGGCGTGTCCGCCGATCAGATGGGTGGGTTTGATCAGAAGGCGGGTCAGGGCGTTGTGGACGCCGCCGCGCCGCCCCGTGGTCTGGGAGGTGGGCACGTTCACCAGGCGTTCTTGGACGTGGTACATGAACACCGTGCCGGGCGGCATGCGGTGGGAGACGACGGCGCGGGCGACGACCACGCCGTTGGCGTTGACGGCCTCGATCCAGTCGTTGTCCGCGGCCCCGATGGCCGCGGCGTCCTCGAGGCCGAGCCAGATGACGGGGCCTCCCCGGGCCAGGGTCTGCATGAGGAGGTTCTCCTGGTACTCGGAGTGGATGGACCACTTCGAGTGCGGGGTCAGGTACCGGACCGTCACCGACCGTCCGGCGTCCGCCGTGTCCTGGCGGGGCCGGTCCCCCAGGGCGGCGAGATCCAGGGGAGGCCGGTAGACGGGCAGTTGTTCGCCGTACTCGGCGATCCATTCGTGGTCGAGGTAGAAGTGCTGGCGGCCGGTCAGTGTGTGCCAGGGCTTGCGGTGCTCGGTGTTGATGGTGAAGGGCGCGTAGCGCCGCTCCGGCCCCTCCTTGCCGGACCATTCGAAGCTGGCGCCGACCTGCACCGGGCGGGCCTGGGTGTCGGAGAAGACGATGCGCCGCTCGGCCAGCGAGGCGGCCAGCTCCTCCAGGCCGCTCCCCGGTCCGCAGCGCACGCCCAGCTGCCGGAACCCCTCGGCGGCGACGCGGCCGTTCGTGGTGCCCGACAGGGCCAGGATCGCCTCGCACATCTTGACGTCCGTGTCGAGCAGCGGGCGGCCCCGGGCCGCTCCTTCCCGGGCCGTGCCGCAGCGTTCGGCGAGCCAGTGGGACTCCGGGGTGGTGTGCACCGTGATGCCGCGGACCTGCATGCCGTGTTCGTCGGGCAACGGCCCGAAGGCCGCGAGCTGGTCGGCGAGGGCGGTGTAGTCCCGTTTGACCAGCGTGTACTGGGGTTGGGTGGGGCCCTCGGGCGGAGCCTCGCCGGGGGTGTCGTGCTGCAGGGCCGTGGCGACCAGGTCCCAGGCGTCCTCCAGGCGTCCGTGCGCCAGTTCGGCGACCTTGGCCGCGAGGCCGTGGAAGATCTCGAAGTCGGTACGGGCCTGCCACGGCGGGTCGATCGCCGGCGAGAAGGCGTGCACGAAGGGGTGCATGTCCGTGCTCGACAGGTCGTGCTTCTCGTACCAGGTCGCCGCGGGCAGGACGAGGTCGGCGAACAGGGTGGTGGAGGTCATGCGGAAGTCGAGCGCGAGCAGCAGGTCGAGCTTCCCCCGCGGTGCCTCCTCCCGCCAGGCCACCTCCCGCGGCCGGTGCTCCTGCGGAGCCTGCGCGGCCGAGGCGTTGTCGTCCGCGCCCAGCAGGTGGCGCAGGAAGTACTCGTTGCCCTTGGCCGAGGAGCCGATGAGGTTGGCCCGCCACACCGTCAGCACGCGCGGCCAGTTCACCGGATCGTCGGGGTCCTCGCAGGCGAAGGCGAGACGGCCGGCCTCCAACTGCTGCTCCACCCAGGCCGCCGGTTCCCTCCAGGAGGCGTGGGCCTGCCGGCCCAGCTCCAGGGGGTTGGCCGAGAAGGTGGGGTACGACGGCATCCATCCCTGCCGCACCGAGCGGGCCACCAGGTCAGCCGTGTGCGCGCCGGCGAAGGTGCCGCGCGCCGTCGGCGAGGTGAGCGCGTCGGCGGCGTAGCCCTCGTAGCGCCACTGGTCGGTGTGCAGGTACCAGTACGGTGTGCCCGCCATCTGCCGGGAGGGCCGCACCCAGTCGGAGGCGGTGGCCAGCTGCTGCCAGCCGGCGTACGGCCGCACCTTCTCCTGGCCCACGTAGTGGGCCCAGCCGCCCCCGTTGACGCCCTGGCAGCCCGTGAGCAGCAGCAGGGACAGGAAGGAGCGGTAGATCGTGTCGGAGTGGAACCAGTGGTTCGTGCCGGCACCCATCACGATCATGCAGCGGCCGCGGGTCTGCTCGGCCGTCCGCGCGAACTCGCGCGCCGCGCGCACCACCGCGCCCGCGGGCACGGAGGTGATGGCCTCCTGCCAGGCCGGGGTGCACGGGACGGCGGCGTCCTCGTACGAGGCCGGCCACTGCCCGTCGAGGCCGCCGCGGCCCACCCCGTACTGGGCGAGCATCAGGTCGAAGACGGTCGTCACCAGGCGGTCGCCGAGGCGCTGTACGGGAACGCTGCGCTCCAGCGTCGCGCCCTGCTCGTCGAAGCGGGGCAGGACGACCCGGGCACTGAGCCCGTCCTCGCCCTCGTAGAGGCTGAGGAGCGGCTCGATGTCGCCCAGGTCGAGGTTCCAGCGGCCTTCGCTGAACTTGGACCAGCGGTCGCCCAGCGTCCCGTTGGGGACCACCGGGCCGCCGGTGACGGCGTCCAGCAGGACGGGCATCCACCGGCGCGTCGCCTCGTCCGGCGCGTCCCGGGCGTGGCGCAGGTCCGCGGCCGTCACGAAGCGGCCCGGCACGTGCCGCCCCGGCTCGCGCTCCTCGAGCTCCACCAGGAAGGGCAGGTCCGTGAACCGCTTCACGTAGTCGGTGAAGTAGGGCACCTGCCGCTCGACGAAGCACTCCTTGAGGATGACGTGGCCCATCGCCATGGCCATGGCGCCGTCGGTGCCCGGATGCGGGTGGAGCCACTCGTCGGCGAACTTGGTGGCGTCCGCGTAGTCCGGCGAGACGACCACGACCTTCTGTCCGCGGTAGCGGGCCTCGGCCATCCAGTGGGCGTCGGGGGTCCGGGTGACGGGAACGTTGGAACCCCACAGCATCAGGTAGGCGGCGTCCCACCAGTCCCCTGACTCCGGTACGTCGGTCTGGTCCCCGAAGACCTGCGGCGACGCGATGGGCAGATCCGCGTACCAGTCGTAGAAGGACAGCATCGGAGCGCCGATCAGCGCGTGGAAGCGGGCCCCGACCGCGTGCGAGGCCATCGACATCGCGGGGATCGGCGAGAACCCGGCGATCCGGTCGGGGCCGTGCTCCGCCAGTGTGTGCACATGCGCAGCCGCGGCGATCTCCAGGGCTTCCTGCCAGCCGATGCGGACCAGGCCGCCCTTGCCGCGGGCCGCCTGGTAGCGCCGCCGCTTGACGGGATCGGTGGTGAGCTCCGCCCAGGCCGCGACCGGGTCCCCGCCGAGGCGCTGTTTGGCCTCGCGGTACATCTCGACCAGGACGCCTCGGGCGTGCGGATAGCGGACGCGGGTGGGCGAGTAGGTGTACCAGGAGAACGAGGCTCCGCGGGGACAGCCGCGGGGTTCGTACTCCGGCCGGTCGGGGCCCGTCGACGGGTAGTCGGTCGCCTGCGTCTCCCACGTGATCAGGCCGTCCTTGACGTACACCTGCCACGAGCAGGACCCGGTGCAGTTCACGCCGTGCGTGGAGCGGACCACCTTGTCGTGCGCCCAGCGCTCGCGGTACGGGGTGTCGTTGACCCCCTGATCGGCCCGGAACACCGCCCGGCCGTCCGCCGTCCCGGGCGCTCTGCTGAGCATGCGCCCCGCCTGCAGCAACCGGTCGGAGACGGCGTCCGCCGCGCGTTCTGTCGTAGCCCTGGCCCTGCCGCGTTTCACGTGGTGGCCCCTTCCGGGAGGCAGGCGCAGCCGACCCGCTGTGGGATCAGGCCGACCGTGGGTGGGTCGCGCACAGATTGCACCCGTGAACGTCTGCGACGCGGATCGCCCACCGCCGGTTGAATGTATCGAGAACGTATCTTGGCGAGCTCTTGGGGTGGAGCGGCCCCCGCGGGTCGGGCGACCCGGTGGAGCCGCGGACGTTCCCGGGGCAGCGGATCGGCGCCCCGCGCGCTACCCTCCTGCGCATGGTTGACATGGACACGCTCCGAATCTGGTCCCGTGGGCGCCTGCGCAGCGCACCGGCGCCCGGCCCGCGGACCGCCCCCGCCGCACGCGTGAGAAGGGCCCGCCGGCGCACCTTCGTCTGCCTCCTCCTGCTGGCCCTCCTGGGCGCGGCGACCGCGGCGTCCGCCTCGGCCCCGGCCGGAACCTCCTCCGCCGCCCCGGTCTCCCCCGGTACGCGGGCGGCCGAGGCCGCGGCC
The DNA here is from genome assembly GCF_035984415.1 of Streptomyces sp. NBC_01296. Classification (NCBI taxonomy): domain Bacteria; kingdom Bacillati; phylum Actinomycetota; class Actinomycetes; order Kitasatosporales; family Streptomycetaceae; genus Streptomyces; species Streptomyces sp. NBC_01296. The sequence continues at coordinate 654,554 of NZ_CP130720.1, forward strand.
GCCCGCTGGGGCGACCGCCGCCTCGACGAGGCCGCTTTCCTGACCACCCACAACGCCTTCACCAACTACGACGACTCCCGGTGGAGTTCGGTGAACCAGGCCGAGTCGGTGCGCGCTCAGCTCGACAACGGCGTCCGCGGCCTGAGCCTGGACACGCACTGGTACGAGCACAGCACCTGGCTGTGCGTCATCAGCTTCGGCAGCGACTGCTACCCCAGCGACGTCTACCTGTGCCACGGCGACTGCAAGACCTTCGCCGGTGCCACGTACGCCCTGCCGCGGCAGTCCTTCCAGGGCACGATGCAGACCGTGGTGGACTTCCTCGCCTCCCATCCGCAGGAGGTCGTGACCGTCTTCCTCGAGGACTACGTCGGCGCCGACCAGCTGGGCCAGTCCCTCGGCCGGGTCAGGGGGCTGCCCGAGCTGCTGTTCCGGCCTGACGACTGGGGCGTACGGCAGAACGGCTGGCCGAAGGTGGCCGACCTCGTCACCGCCGGCAAGCGCCTGCTGATCTTCTCCGACCGGTCCGACCGTGAGCACCTGGGCGTCATGTACGACAAGTCCTGGACGGTGAGCAACTACTGGAGCCTCGGGGACATGGGCAACGACCTCGCATGCGTCACCCGCTGGCCCGATGTGCCCTTGGACCGCCAGGAGCCCGGATTCCGGCGGTTGTTCACGATGAGCCACCACCGCAACGTGCCCACCGTCCTCACGGCGGCCCTGGACAACGGCACCAAGCTGCGCAGTCGCATCGCCGAGCAGTGCCGGACCGCGACCGGGGGCCGCAACCCGAACTACGTCTCCGTCGACTTCCACCGGCTGTCGGACGGCAGCGGTCACACACCCGCCTCGATCGTGGCGGAGCTCAACGGGAGTCCCTGAGTGCCGGTGATCGAGCAGTCGGTCAGTGCGCGGACTGCAGGCTCGCCTTTCCGTCCGGGGACGGGGACGGGGACGGCGCTGCCGGGTCGACGGTCGCCGTGATGACCGTGGCGGTCAGCACGCTGGCCAGGGCGAGCCCGGCGACGAGCCACCTGGAGCGCGGGCCCTTCCGGTGCCGGGCGGCCGCCCGGCGGGTCCGCGGGTACGGGGCGGGGCGGGGGGCGGTGTCGCCCTGCGGACGGGGCTCCTGGCGTGCGGGGTACCGGTTCATCGCGGATCGGGTCCTCGGTAGGTCCAGTGGGCTCAGTGGATGCAGCGGATGCAGCGGGCTCAGTAGGTGAAGCACTCCGTGTGGATGCGCGCGGCGGGGACGCCTGCCCTGATCAGTGCGGCAGTGGTCGCATCGGCCATGCCGGGCGGTCCGCAGAGGTAGACGTCACGGTCGGACAGGTCGGGAACGAGCGCACGCAGGGCCTGGGGCGCGAGGGGGTCGTACGCGGCGTCGGAGCGCCCCACCAGGTAGTGCAGTGCGGCCTGGCGGTCGGCGGCGATGGCCTCCAGCTCATCCCGCAGGACCAGTTGATCGGCGTCGCCCGCCCGGTACAGCAGAGTCAGGTCGCCGGGGCCCCCGGGCAGGGACTCGAAGAGGGCGCGCATCGGAGTGATCCCGATGCCGCCGGCGATCAGCAACACCTTGGGGCGGGTGCGCCGCCGTTCGGTGAGGGCACCGAACGGGCCGGTCGCAAGGACCCTGGTGCCGGGCCGGAGCCCGCGCACGCGCCGCGAGTGCCCGCCGAGCGCCTTCACGGTGATGCGGAGGCGGTCGTCGCGGGCGGGTGCGGAGAGCGAGAACGGCAGGGCGGTGTGCCACAGGCCACCGGTCAGGAATCGCCAGCGGAAGAACTGACCCGGCTCGGCCCGGAGTTCGCGGAGCCGGCCGCCTTGGACGGTGACGGAGACCACCCCGGGGCCCTCCTGTTCGACGGTGGCGACGCGCAGCCCGTGCCGCAGTGCCTGCCGGACCGGGACGATCCCGCGGTACCAGGCGAGCAGTACGCCGACGACGGTGTGCAGCAGGGCCCAGAACCAGGCGGTGAGGGCGGTGGCGGCGACATCGGGGCCGGCGAGCTGGTGGACGAAGCCGAGCGCGGCGGCGAGGTAGGTGAGGAGGTGGATGCCGCGCCACGCCTCGTGGGAGACCCGGCGGCGGACGGCCCGGGCGGAGCACAGCCCCACCCCGGCCAGCAGCACGGCTCCCGCGAACGCGGCGGTGACGGCCGGGTACCGGAACAGGGCCCCGGTGGCGGTCAGCAGGTCGGTCCCGGTGCGCAGGGCGTACACGAGGAGGGCGAACAGCCCGTGGGCGCCGCACAGGACCAGAACCCACCGGCCGCCGAAGGCGTGCCAGCGGGCGAGGCGGTCGGCGCCCACTCCGTGCTCGACCGCGGGCACGCGCGCCATCAGGAAGAGCATGGCGAGGATCCCGTAGCCGGCGAGGAGCCCGGTGAGGTGTGCGGCCGCCCCGATGAGTTCGTCGGGGCGGGCGGACGGATGCACCTGCACGGCCCACAGCAGGGTGACGGCGGCCGCCCCGCCGGCCAGGCCGGCGCGCAGCCGCGCGGGCGCGGTCTTCATCTGCGCCGCCGCGCGCCGGGGCCGGCGGCGGTCGAGGGGCCGGGAGGACGCGCGGGAGAGCCATGCCAAGTCCGTTTCACATCGGCAACTATGTGCAAACTCGCTCGCATCAAGCAATGGCGATGACTTGCGTCACGGACGGCGATAAGGGCTATATGTCCGCTCCTGAGACATATAGGTGCCCCCTATCGACGGGCTGACGGCTTTGCGCAGCCGCCGTTTCGGCTTTGCATTCCTGCAGTACAGACACGTGGCGACTGACCGCCTAGCACATGCGGCCGCGCATTTTGGGCAATTTTTTACGCTTCTAGGGCACTGGCGCAGCCCGGGTGCCCCCAGCGGCTGTCGAGCTTGGTGATCATGTCGCCGACCGCGTACGGCGTTCCGCAGGGGCAGCTGCCGGGGAACTTCGCCTTGATCGAGCTCCGGCTGCGGGTGGACTTCTTGGCTCCGGCTCCGGCTCCGGCTCCGGCTCCGGCTCCGGCTCCGGCTCCGGCTGCAGGCTTCGAGCGCGACGCGGACGTACGGGCGGGAGCGGGCACGGGCATCGACGCGCTGCCGAGTGCCGTGCCGGCCGCCTGCTGGGTGACGGCGGCGTCACTGGCGGCCTGGTCGGCGATCGCATTCAAGTGGTCGCCGTCCTCCCGGTGCGCCGGGACATAGCGGAACTCCACGTCCCGCTCGGCCAGCAGCGCGTCGATCTGCTCGACGAGCTCCCGGTTGGCCACGGGTTTGCCGGCCGCGGTCTTCCACCCGTTGCGCTTCCAGGCCGGGAGCCATTGGGTCACCGCCTTCATGGCGTACTGGGAGTCCATCCGGACCTCGACGGCGGTCGCCGGGGCCAGGGACTCCAGCAGCCGCTGAAGGGCGGTGAGCTCACCCACGTTGTTGGTGGCCCGGCCCAGCGGTCCGGCCTCCCAGCGCTCCGGTCGGCCCTGCGTGTCGGCGACGACCCACGCCCAGCCGGCCGGTCCGGGGTTCCCCTTGGCCGCGCCGTCACAAGCGGCAATGATGCGATCAGACATCCCCCGATCATGCACCACCGCCGCCCCGCCGCGCATTCGGCTCGTGGGGACGGCACGGGAGCGAGCCGACGGTGGGCGTCGGCCGGGAATTCTCCGCAGCCGGGCCGAAAGCCTCCTGGCCTCGAGGGTGCCCGAGCGGCACAATGGGCCGGGTCACCGCCGCCCGGCAGGAGAGTGCGTGCCCGTACCGATCATCATCGACTGCGACCCCGGACACGACGACGCCCTCGCGATCATGCTTGCGGCGGGTGACCCCGCAGTCGACCTGCTGGCCATCACCACGGTCGCAGGCAATCAGACGCTCGAGAAGACCACACTGAACGCGCGCCGGGTCTGCACGGTCGCGGGCATCACCGATGTGCCCATCGCGGCCGGCTGCGCCCGCCCGCTGGTCCAGGCACTGAAGGTGGCGGACGACGTGCACGGCGTGTCCGGTCTCGACGGGCCGCGCTTCCCCGAACCCACCGTGGACGTGGTCGCCGAGCACGCGGTGGACCTCATGTACCGGATCCTGACCCGGCACCCGGAGCCGGTCACCCTCGTCCCGACGGCGCCGTTGACCAACATCGCCCTGCTGCTGACCCGCCATCCCGATGTCGCCTCCCGCATCCGGGAGATCGTCCTCATGGGCGGCTCGACGGAGCGGGGCAACCGGACCCCGGCCGCCGAGTTCAACATCCAAGCGGATCCGGAAGCCGCGGACATCGTCTTCCGCAGCGGTGTTCCGCTCACCATGTGCGGTCTGAACGTCACGCACCAAGCGCTCGCCACACCCGAGATCGTCGCCCGATTCGAGCGGCTGGGCACCGAACTGGGGCACGTCTGCGCCGAGCTGCTCACCTTCTTCGGGTCGACCTACCGCACGCTGTGGGGGTTCCCGGACCCGCCGCTGCACGATCCGGTCGCCGTCGCCCGGGTGATCGACCCGGGCATCGTGGGCTGCGTGGATGCGAACGTGGTCGTCGAGCTGCAGGGCCGGTACACACGGGGCGCCACCGTCGTGGATCTGCACCGGTACACGGACCGACCGGTGAACGCGCAGGTGGCGCTCACTCTGGAAAGCGGCCTGTTCTGGGACCGGATGGTCGCCGCCGTGACGGCTCTCGGCGACCGTACGGCCTGACCGGTCCGCAGGTCGTCACGGCGCGGCCCGGCCGTCAGACGGGCTGGGTGGCGAAGAGCTCCAGGTGGCCGCACTTCGGGCAGCGGTAGGCGTCGATCTGGCGGCGGGGCCGCCCCAACCGCTTCGCGCCGCCGAACAGGCCTCGCTCCAACGGCCCTACGATCCAACGGGCGTAGCCCCGCGACCCCTCGCCGGTGTCCTCGACGAATCCGATCTCGAGGCCGACGGTCCCGCAGTACGTGCACCTGACATCACTCACCCTGCGAGCGTCTCACAATTGCGCCGGATCGACACGGGTCATGTGAACGGGACGCCCACGACGGCGCGATCCGGGCGGAGTTGGTCAGGCGGGCGTGAAGACTTCCTCACGGGTGTCGTCAAGGATGAACCCGAGGTCGAGGCGGACGCGGACGGTCACGCGGTGCCGCTGCTCCTCGTAGGCGATCCACGCGGGTTCGAGGGAGCCGACCTGCTCTTCGAGCTGCCGCCTGCTTTCCGTGGGCATTTCGCGGCCGAAGGTGTCGAGAAGCGACTTGAGCCGCTCGTACTCGCGAGCCTCGTGACTCTGATGCTGGTGCTCGACCACCCGCTCGACGGTGCCCTCGGTGCCTGCTGCCAGGTACACGGACCCGGCGACGGCGTCCGGCGGCGTCGCGGGCTCCCCCGTCATCGCAACCCAATCGGTCAGCCTGGTGTCCGCGGCCAGCTTCACCCGCTGGCCTTCTTTCAGCGTCATTGATTCTTCGTCCCTCGGATCGGTGCAGGCTGAAGTTGACATCCTCAGCGCTTGCGAAATACCTTCACCATTACTTAAGGGTATCAATCATCTAGCTCCTTAAGCATTCTCGCCACCCGGGGCGCACCACCAGAGGAAGGCCGGACATGAACCCCGCCCAGCACGGAGCGGCCGTCGCAGCCGAGACCGCCCGATTCGTCGCCACGGTCAAGGCGGCCGACCTCTCCACCCCCGTGCCGACCTGCCCCGGCTGGACCCTCGCCGACCTCACGCAGCACGTCGGCAGCGTGCACCGCTGGTTCACCGCGCTGCTTCGCCGGCGCATCCAGCAGCCGCCGACCAGCCGAGAGGTGGACCTGCGCCTGCCGGAGGACCCCGAGGGCCTCCCCGACTGGCTGGCCGCGAGCGCCGCGGAGGCCGCCGAGGTGTTCGCCGCCACCGACCTGGACGCACCGATGTGGGCCTGGGGAGTCGACCAGCATGCCCGGTTCTGGGTCCGGCGCATGCTCTTCGAGACCCTCGTCCACCGCGCCGACGCAGAGCTCGCACTCGGCATCTCACCGCACATCGACCGCGTACTGGCGGTCGACGGCATCGACGAGTTCCTCACCAACCTGCCGTTCGCATCCTCCTTCGCACCGCTGACCGGCCAACTGCGCGCCCCTGACCGGACCGTACGCTTCAGCTGCACGGACGGCGCCGGCGACTGGCTGATCGGCCTGCACCCCGACGGCTTCGGGCTCGTGGCCGACAGCGCCGAGCCCCGTGCGGCGGACGCCACGGTGCAGGGTTCGGCTGCAGACCTGCTCCTGCTCCTCTACGGCCGCCTGGACCGCCGGAGCGACGCCTTCCGCCTGCTCGGCGACCCGGACCTGCTCACCCACTGGTTCGCCCACTCGGCCTTCTAGACGTCGCCTGCGGGCTGCCCGGGCGATTCATTTCCGCCCGAGCCGGTCGGCCAGGAAGGCGATGATCTCGTCGCGGGCCTGCACCGTCGGGTGACCTTCCTGGTCCACGAGATGCGCCGTGACGACGCTGTGGGCGCACCCGACGACGTCACGGAAGAACGGCGGAGGGTTCGTGTGCGCCGCGTCGGCCGGCAGGACGCGGCCGTCGAATGCATCGCCGAGCAGCGCCCGGTAGGCCGCGAACCGCCGGCCGGTGCACCACCTGTCGTTCTCGAAGCGGTAGGCGAGCACCTTCAGCCCGTCCCGCCCGATGCGTTCCGCCACGGCAGCAGCGTCTTCGTCGCCGATCTCCAGACCGCCGGGGTCGTCGAGGGGAAGCGAGGGGTGGTTGACCACGGGTGCGATGACGGCGGGTTCGAGCGCCATGGTCAACGCGAAGTTGCCGGTGAAGCACAACCCCACGGCGCCGACGCCGGGTCCGCCCCGCTCGGCGTGCGCGATGCGGGCGAGGCCTCGCAGCCATGACACGACGGGGCTGGTGCCGCCGCCGGCGAACGCCCGGAACTCGGCGCTGACACAGGCGCGCCGGACGATCGTCCCGGCCGCCTCGGCGAGCGGATAGGCACCGTCGATGCCGAAGAGAGAAGGCACGTACACGCAGAAGCCGGCGTCGCGCACCCAGCGTGCCAGCCGTGCGACGTCGGGGCTGATGCCCGGCATCTCGGGCATGAGGACGACTGCCGGTCCCGACCCGGCGACGTACACGGTCTTGCTGACGTCGTCGACGCTGACGGCTCTCCGCGAGAAGTCGTCCAAGGGGTCGTTCTGCCCTCGCATGGTTGTCATGACCGAGATCATGACGAGAGGCTGTCCCCTTGAGAAGCGGCGGTATCGCCATGTATCACGGTGATACCGCCACCCGCCGGGCACCGGAGGAGCCGCATGAGTCCGCTGCGCATCAGTGTGCTGGCCTACCCGGGCTGCTTCGCGTCGGAGGTGTTCGCAGTCCCCGACCTGTTGACCATGGCCACTCATGTCGCCGCAGCGCACGGCACGGCGCAGCCGTCGTACGAGACGTCGGTCGTCTCCCCGAGGCGGCGGGTGACCGCGTCCGGCGGGTCCGCCATCGACGTCTCGGCGGTTCGCCCCGCTGACGTTCTGATCGTTCCGGGCTTCGATGCGCCGCCCACGCTCGATCTCGATGCGACGCTCGCGAACCTGAGGCCGGAAACAGCGGTGATCCGGTCACAGGCGGCTTCCGGGACCGCTGTCGTATCGATCTGTGTCGGCGCCTTCCTCCTCGCCGAAGCCGGCCTGCTCCAGGGGCGCGAAGCGACGACGTCCTGGTTGTTCGCCGACCGGTTCGCCCGTCGGTACGCCGACGTGCGTGTCCGAGCGGATGAGCTGGTCGTGACGGACCGCGGTGTGACGACGACCGCGGCCTTCACCGCGATGTTCGACTTCGCGCTGCACCTCATCCGCGAGCACGACGGCCCCCACATCGCCCGCGGCACGGCGCGCATCGCCCTCGTCGACGACGCACGGTCCACGCAGGCTCCGTACGTCGACCCGGGGCTCCTGCCCGCGCCGGGCAGCGGTTTCTCCGCCGACGTCAAGCGGTGGCTCGACCAGAACCTCCAAGCCCGCTACGACCTGCCCGCCCTCGCCCTGGCCTTCGGCGTGAGCACGAGGACCATGCTCCGCCGCTTCGGCGACGAAGCCGGCCGGACGCCCCTCGCTTACCTGCAGGCGGCCCGGGTACGTCGGGCTCGGCACCTGCTGGAGACGACCGACCGGAGCGTCGCGGGCATCGCCGCCGACGTCGGGTACCGCGACCCCGGTACCTTCAGCGGAATCTTTGCCAGACACACCGGCCGGCGGCCGAGGGAGTACCGCGCGACGTTCCGTCGGCACGATGACCGCGGCGGCTGAACTCGGCGAAGCGGGCACCGAGGGGAAGACACGCTCTCCCCTCACACTTCGTGCGCACAGCGGCCGGTACGCTACACAACGTGACGAACCATGTGGACGGTTCACCGTCCCGCTCAGACGCCCCCAGTCACGTCTACTACTTCGACGTGGGGACAGGCGACTGGCGGGGGCTGTTCACCTTCCGGGTCACGTCCTGGAGACGCCTCCGCCGGACCCGCGGCGTCGGGCTGCTGAACCGGGCGCTCGTCGTCGCCATGGACCTCACGCAGCGGCTGACCGGGCCGTCCAGGCTGGATTCGACCATCGTGGCGAGCCCGTCCGCGGGCGCCTTCGGCGTCGCCGACAACGTGGTCAGGGTCTCCAAGTTCGGGGTGACGCTGTACCTGTTGAAGGAGCGGTACGTCCTCGCCCCTGACGGCAGGGGTGTCACCGTCGAGGCGAACGAGCAGTTCAGTCCGGTCCCGGCCATCCTGACGCGGAAGTTCACCTACCCCGCGGAGATCCACCCCTCGGGCCTGGGCTCCACCTACCACATGCCGCTGCTGGGGAGCCCCTGGACCGCGACGTACGAGGTGGGAGCCGATCGGCAGAGCCTCGCGGGCGAGCTCGTGTGCGACTGGGCGAAGGCGACGGAGAGCGCCCGCCGGATCTCATGACGGAGGACGCCACGGCTGTGGCCGCCGACAGGGTTCTCGGGGTCGTCGCAGAACTGACCTCCCGCGTCATGCGGTACGACGCCGCGCGGGACCCCCGCGCCGTGTTCGCGTACACGTACTTCCGGCTGAGCTCGGACCTCGCCGCGAACCTGCGGACCAACGTGCTGGCTTTCAGGACGCCGGAGTGGGTCGCCGAGCTCTCCGTCTCCCTCGCCACGGCTTACTTCACGTCGATGGACGCCATCGACACCTGGCGGGCCACCGGCCCCCGTCCCCGCGGGGAAGTCCGCTCCGCCGACATGCCGGAGAGCATCCCGAAGCCCTGGCGGGACGTGTACGCCGCCTCGACCGTACGGCACTCCTACGTCCTGGAGGAGGTGCTGTTCTCGATGATGGCCCACATGTCGTACGACCTGCCGCTGGCCCTCCAGGCCCTGGCCCGGGCGGGCCACGGGGAACTCCGCGACCACATCGCCGACTTCCACCGGATGAACGACCTCCTGGCCTCCTCCGTGGACGTGGTCCAGGACGAGATCTCCGCCCGGTACTGCCGTCGACTGCATGCGCTGGACCGCTTGTTCACCGGCGACGACGAACTGTTCACCAGCTACGGGATCCGGGTCGCGCGGGGCATGGCCTGGTTCAACTGCGACAGGCTCCGGGATCCGCGGGCGACCGCCGGGGCGAAGGGCTCCATCAGCAGGTCGACTGCCGCGTTCATCGCCGAGTTCCGCTCGCCGGACGACTGGAGGCGCCGCCAGGCGTTCCGGGTCCTGCGGGCCGTGGTCCCCTCCCGGCGGCGGTGGCCGCCACCGGGCACTCCCGTGGAGGCGCCCCTGCGGTCCGTCTGAGGTGCGGTCCACGGGCCGTTAGGGTCGTGGGGAACCGTCCCGGATCAGGTGGAGGCATGGTGGGCACAGCTCTGGTCGCATTGGCCGCCGCGACCGTCGGCGTGGTCGGCACGCTCCTCGCCCCCGTGCTGTCCCAGCGTGTGACGGCCCGTGCCCAGGCAGAGCAGTTCGACCGCCAGCAGCGGACGGACCACGCCGTACGGCTCCACGAGCGGCAGATCGCCGAGGAGGAGCGGCGGCGCGGCTGCTACGTGGCGGCCAACGCCGCGTACCGCCGCCACCGGGTCGAGCTGATGAACTTCCTGTGGCTGGTGCAGAAGGGGGAGGTCACACCGGAGGGCCGGCAGGCGATGGAGGCCGCCCGGCATGCGCACCACGCCGCCTTTGCCGAGGCGCAGATGATCGCCTCCACGGCGGTGATGGACGAGCTGGACGCCATGACCACGGCGCTGTCGGAACTCTACGGTCGGACGATGCGGCTGGAGGAGGGCCACCCGGTGCCGGGCGGCTCCTTCCAGGAGATACACGACGAGCTGCAGGAACTCTGGAGCCGTGGGCAGGACCTCCGCGCCGTGATGCGCACCGACCTGGGTGTCGACGGCGGCCCGCTCACCCGCCCGGCGGCGCACCCCTGAGCCTGGCGCGACGCGATCGCCGAGCGGGGCGTGGCTTGCGGGGCAGCCGAGGCGGTCCCATAGTCCGAGGTATGGACGCGCGTGAGAAGGCGCTCCAACGAGCGTACGGCCATGCCACGCGCTGGCTGGCGGGCCTGGACGAGCGCGGGGTCCCCGCCCGCGCTTCGGTCGACGAGATCGTGCGGGCGCTCGGTGCCGAGCTGCCCGACGGACCGAGCACACCGCACGACGTCGTCGACCTCCTGGCCACGGCCTGTGACCCGGGGCTCACCGCGTTCCCCGGTGGTCGCTTCTACGGGTTCGTGGTCGGCGGCACCGAACCGGCCGCGCTGGCCGCTGACTGGCTGGTCAGTGCCTGGGACCAGAACTGCGTGATGCGCGCCGCCTCACCCGCGTACGCGGCGGTGGAGGACGTGGCCGGCGGGTGGTTGCTCGATCTGCTCGGCCTGCCGAGCGGCAGCGCCGTCGGCTTCACCACGGGTGCCACGATGGCGAACTTCACCTGCCTCGCCGCCGGGCGCGACGCGGTGCTGCGCCGCGCCGGCCGGAACGTCGCCCACGACGGCCTCGCAGGTGGTCCGCGTGTACGCGCCGTCGCCGGCGAGGACCGCCACATGGCCGTCGACCTGGCGCTGCGCTATCTCGGGCTCGGTAGTCCGGAACTGGTGAGGGCCGACGATCAGGGGCGCATCGAGCCGGAGGCCCTGCGGCGCACCCTGGCGGGCGGGGGGCAGAGCCCGACGATCGTGATCCTCCAGGCAGGAGACATCCACTCCGGCGGTTTCGACCCCTTCGTCGAAACGATCCGTGCCGCTCGCGAGGCGGACGCATGGGTGCACATCGACGGCGCCTTCGGGCTGTGGGCGGCCGCCTCTGCGACGTACGCACACCTGACCGCGGGCTGCACCGACGCCGACTCCTGGGCGACGGACGCCCACAAGACCCTGAACGTCCCCTACGACTGCGGGCTCGCCATCGTGCGCGACCCGTCCGCGCTCCGGGCGGCCATGGGCCTGCAGGGCGATTACCTCATCCAGGACGAGCACGGCGACCCCATCGACAAGGTGCCCGAGCTCTCCCGACGTGGCAGGGCCTTCACCGTGTGGGCCGCACTCAGGTCCCTCGGCCGATCGGGTGTGGCCGACCTCGTGGAGCGGCTGTGCCGACACGCCTGCGCATTCGCCGCCGGCATCGCCGGGATCGAGGGCGCGACCGTCCTCAACGACGTGGTGTTCACACAGGTCTGCGCCGAGTTCGGCAGCGACGAACGCACCGAGCGGGTGCTCACCCGGCTGCTCGACGACGGCACGGCCTGGATCAGTGGCTCCACCTGGCACGGTCGTCGTGTCATGCGGATCTCGGTGAGCAACTGGTCGACGACCGACGACGACGTGACGCGCACGCTCGACGCGATCCGGCGGGCAGCCATCACGTGACGGGGCTCCGCCCGTGGTTCCATGACGGCGTGGAGAGCATCACTCAGCGCCTCCTGGCCAAGGGGTCGGGCCGGCCCGGCGGGCTGTCCGCGCGGATCCGGCCGTCGCGCCGCGATGGGCCGCACCGTCTGCTGCCCCCGGTCGTCGCGTGGCTGATGGCCAACCTCATCACCTGGCTGATCGCGAAAGCCTCTGTTTCCGGCGATGGATCCCACGTGGCGTATTGGTCCACGGACGGTCGCCGCCGCTGGGATTCCGAACACTATCTGTCCATCGCCAAGACCGGTTACGAGATGTTTCGGTGCCGGGACCGCTACCCGAACTTTCCCGATGTGCTGTGCGGAAATGTCGCCTGGTTTCCCGGTTACCCGATGTCGGTCCGGGCTGTTTCCGCCACCGGTCTTTCCTATGAGACATCCGCTGTCGTCGTCACCGAGGCGTCCCTGTTCGGCATGTTCGCGGTGTTGTGGTGGTTGATCGGCGCCCGGCTCACCTGGGCGACCGGCCTCACCCTCGCCATCGGTGCGGTTTTCCCCGGCGGCGTCTATTTCCATGCGATGTTCCCGATCGCCACCGGAACGTTGGCGTTGCTCGTCTGTACCGCCGGAGTGAAGCGCGGTTCCTGGGGCATAGCCGCTGCTGGTGGTTTCGTGGCGGCCTCCTGCCATCCGGTCGGCGCAGTCGCCGTCGGCATGCTGCTGCTGAGCGCGTTCTTCGCATGGCAGCGGGACACGTGGCCCGTACGGCTCGCGAAGGCCGGGGCGTCAGCGGCCGTCGCCGGCTGCGGCGTCCTCTGGGCCACATGGCTGATGTGGCAGGCGACGGGCCGCTGGGACGCGTACGAGGCCATCCAGAAGTCCAGCTACCAGCAAGGCGGCCTGCGTCAGCCCTTCGACGAGATGAGGAGGGCGTACGACTTCCCGTTCAGCGGCTGGTACCGGCCCAAAGGGCACCTGCCATGGCTGGTGGAGGACGGCCTCACCGCGCACAGGACCCAGCTCTGGCTGAATGCGGTCTTCTTCCTGCTCGTCGTGGCGACGGCCGCGGTCCGGCTCATCCGTAACCACCGGCTCGGCACCGGGGAGTGGGCCGCCTTGATTCTGACGGCGGCGATTTTCCTGCTGCCGTTCTTCGCCGGCGCGGAAATGTCGTGGTACCGCAATCATGCACAAATGTTCGTCGGGCTCATCCTGGTCACCCACATGTCCCGATGGGTGCAGGTACCGCTGTTGGCCTTCTGCACGATCCAGTACGCCCTCCTGGGGGCGATGTTCTTCTCCGGGGTGCTGGTGTGACCGCCCCGCGGCGGCGTCGGCACGGTACCTTGGAGGGTCGTTCCGTCCCTCCGTACGTCCGCCTGCCGGTTGGCGGTGTGCCCGCCTGACAGGTCTGCTCCTCTTGCCTCACTCTGCTGTCTCCATACCCGCGCGGCTGCGCGGCGTCCGGCCGTCCTGGCTGTCGCCGAAGGTGCTGCGCACCGAGGTACTGGCCGGACTGGTGGTCGCGCTGGCGCTGATCCCGGAGGCGATCTCCTTCTCGATCATCGCCGGGGTGGATCCGGCGATCGGCCTGTTCGCCTCGTTCACCATGGCCGTCACCATCGCCGTCGTCGGCGGCCGGCCCGCGATGATCTCCGCCGCCACCGGGGCGGTGGCCCTGGTCATCGCCCCGCTGAACCGGGAGCACGGGTTCGGGTACCTGGTGGCCGCGGTCATCCTGGCCGGGGTGTTCCAGATCGTCCTCGGCGCGCTGGGGGTGGGGAAGCTGCTGCGGTTCATCCCGCGCTCGGTGATGGTCGGCTTCGTCAACTCGCTCGCCATCCTGGTCTTCATGGCCCAGGTGAAGGAGCTGCGGGACGTGCCGTGGGCCGTGTACCCGCTGCTCGCGGCGGGTCTGGCGCTCATGGTGCTGTTCCCGAGGATCACCACCGCGGTCCCCGCCCCGCTGGTCTCGATCGTGATCCTTACGGTGATCACCGTGGCCGCGGGAATCGCCGTGCCGACCGTCGGCGACAAGGGCGCACTGCCGTCGTCGCTGCCGGTGCCCGGACTGCCCGACGTACCGTTCACCCTCGCCACCCTGACCACCATCGCCCCGTACGCCTTCGCCATGGCGCTCGTCGGGCTGATGGAGTCCCTGATGACGGCGAAGCTGGTCGACGAGATCACCGACACGCCCTCGTCGAAGACCCGCGAGTCCGTCGGGCAGGGCATCGCGAACATCGTCACCGGTTTCCTCGGCGGCATGGGCGGCTGCGCGATGATCGGCCAGACCATGATCAACGTTAAGGTCTCCGGCGCACGGACCCGGCTCTCCACCTTCCTCGCGGGCGCGTTCCTGATGGTGCTGTGCATCGTCTTCGGGCCGGTCGTGTCCGACATCCCGATGGCCGCCCTGGTCGCCGTCATGATCATGGTCTGCTTCGCGACCTTCGACTGGCACTCGCTCGCGCCGAAGACGCTCAAGCGGCTGCCGGCGGGCGAGATCACCGTCATGGCCGTGACCGTGGCCTGCGTCGTCGCCACCCACAACCTCGCCGTCGGCGTCGTCGCGGGATCCGTCACCGCCATGGTCATCTTCGCCAAGCGTGTCGCCCGGCTCGCCGACGTCACGGCGGTCACGGACCCCGACGGCGGGCAGGTCGTCTACGCCGTCACCGGCGAGCTGTTCTTCGCCTCCTCGAACGAGCTCGTGGGCCGCTTCGACTACGCCGGCGATCCCGAGAAGGTCGTCATCGACCTGTCCGCCGCGCACATCTGGGACGCCTCATCGGTCGCCGCGCTGGACGCGATCGAGCACCGGTACGCGCAGCGCGGCAAGAGCGTCGAGATCACGGGACTGAACGAGCCCAGCGCCCGCCTGCACAAGACCCTGAGTGGCGAGCTCGCGTCCGCCGGCTGACCGAGCCCGTGTCGCGTGGGACGGCATGCGGGGCGCCGGCCGTCACGAGTCGAAGCGGCGGCGGGAGGACTCGATGTGCCGGAAGTACCGGTGGGTCCAGTCACAGAGGCCGTCGATCGTCACGCGCAGGGCCTGGCCCGGTTCGGTGAGGGTGTACTCGACCCGCGGCGGCACGGTGGGGTACACGGTCCGCTCGAGCAGGCCGTAGCGCTCCAGCATGCGCAGGTTCTGGGTGAGCATCTTGTGGCTGATGCCGTCGACCTGGTCCCGCAGCTCGCTGAAGCGCAGGGTGCGCTCGCCGAGGGCCTCGATGATGAGGAGCGCCCATTTGTTGGCGACGTCGGAGAATATCTCCCGTCCCAGGGAGTCCGCGCGCCTCAGGTCCGCTTCGTCGGGCGAGTCCCCGAACTGCTTGGTCACCATGAGGTTCCCCAGTCACCGAAAAGTGCGTTCTTCCATGTCAGAGGTCACTCTCCTACGGTTTCCGAGTAACCACAAGAGACCGTGAAATCCCTCGGTCCGGTGGAAGCGAGCGGGCCCACGGGCTCTGCTGACAAGGAGGCGGACAGCATGGCCATCACCCTGGTGAACCCCGGCGGACTGCCGGAGATCGACGCCTACCGGCAGGTGTCGATCGCGACCGGGTCGAAGCTGGTGTTCACGGCCGGACAGGTCGCCTGGGACGCCGACGGGGTCACGGTCGGCGAGGGTGACCTCGCCGCTCAAGTCGCCCGGTGCTATCTCAACGTCGCCACCGCCCTGGCCGAGGCCGGTGCCGGCTTCGACGACGTGGCGAAGCTGACCGTCTACGTCGTCGACTGGACCCCCGACAAGATGCCCCTGCTCATGGAGGGGATCGCCCGGGCGGCCACCAAGCTGGGCGTCACCGCGGCACCCCCGGCCACGCTGCTGGGCGTTGCGGCACTGGACGTACCCGAGCACCTGGTCGAGATCGAAGCCACCGCGGTGATCGACTGACGGGATGATGCGCTCCGCCGCCGGGCCGCCCCCGCCGGGCCGCCGTCAACCGCTTCTGCCCACGAACGGCTTGTGGCCGGGGTACACGTGATCGGGGGTCACGATGCCGGTGACCGCCTCACCGAAGAGCGTGCTGGGCTCCTGGCCATGGTAACTGTCGTCGGTGTTGAGCAGGATGACCATGGTCGCCCGGGCCTGCGGCAGGTAGACGGGCAGGACCTCGTATCCGGGGATCGAGCCGTTGTGACCGATCCAGCCCTGGACGTTGAAGATGCCCAGCCCGTAGCCGTCACCTTCGAGGTTCATCGGGGTGGTCTTCAAGCGCTCGGCCTGGGTCGCGGGCGTCAGCAGCCTGCCGGTGGCGAGGGTGCGGGCCCAACTGCGCAGATCCTCCAGGTCGGAGACCATCGCCCCGGCAGCCCAGGCCCAGGAAGGGTTCCAGCCGGTCGCGTCCTCGATCTTGCCCGAGGCCGTCTGGTCGGTGTAGCCGTGCGCGTAGGGCACCGGCATGGCCGCGCTCGTGGGGAAGACCGTACGGCGGAGCCCGGCCGGCGCCAGGACGTCCTTCGTGATGACCTCGTGGAGCGGCCGGCCGGTGACCTTCTCCACCACCAGTCCGAGCAGGATCAGGTTGGTGTTGGAGTAGTCGAACTTCGCGCCCGGCGCGAACTGCACGGGGTGTTCGAAGGCGTAGCCGAGCAACTGCCGGGTGGTGAAGGACTGTTCGGGATCGGCCTCGAGCTTCTTGCTGAAGTTCTCGTCCAGGGTGTAGTTGAAGAGCCCGCTGCGCATGCCCGCCAGTTCGCGCAGGGTGATGCGGTTCCCGTTCGGAACACCCGCGATGTAGGTGCCGATGGGGTCGTCCAGGCCGACCTTGTGTCGGTCGACCAGCTGGAGCAGGGCGGTGACGGTGAACGTCTTGGTCTCACTGCCGATGCGCACGTGGAGCCCGGTGGTCATGGGCGCGCCGGTCGCCTTGTCCGCCACCCCGAAGGTCTTCACGTAACTCCCCTTGCCGGGGGCCCACAGGCCCACGGTCACGCCCGGCACCTTCGTCTGGCGCATGACCTGACGGATGGCGGCGTCCAGCTGCGCCGCGACGGCCGGCGTGAGCTGCGGGAAGGGCGTGTCGGCGGTGACGGACCGCGCCGAGGAAGTCGCCCCGGATGCGGAGCCCGCGACCGCCGGGGCGATGAGCACGCTTGCGACGGCAGCAGCCGCGCAGGCCCGGCGCAGCCGGACGTGGGTTGGCTTCACGGCACGCTCTCCTGCCGTCCGAGGACCCGGCAACTCTACAAGCCTAGGCCTGCGCCACGCCGGTCGCGAGGTGAGCCGTCCGGCGGCGGATGTGGCCGCGCATGCGCGGCCACCTCCATGTCAGGGCGACGTCCGGCGACTTGCGGGCACTTCGAGCGCGTCGACCCGCGCGCGTTTTCGGGCTCGGCTCGCGAAATCTCCTAAGCTGGGCAGTCCTGGCGAAACGACCGTTGGAAGGCGGGTCCGACCGTGCAGCCGAGCGAGATCACCGAGGTCCTGAACCGTCCGGCCAGCCGGGAACTCCTGGCCCGCGACGTGACCCGCCTGGCCTACGTGGCCAAGGACGGCACGCCCCGGGTCGTTCCGATCAGCTTCGTCTGGAACGGCTCGGAAATCGTCATGTGCACACCGACGAACGCCCCGAAGCTCCCGGCCCTGCGCCAGAATCCGGCCGTCGCCCTGACGATGGACACCGAAGAGGTGCACCCGCCGAAGATCCTGCTGCTCCGCGGTCGGGCCGAGCTGGACGTGGTCGACGGCATCCCGGACGAGTTCCTTCGGGCGAACGGCAGCCAGGCGATGACGCCGGAGCAGCGGGTCGCCTGGGAGGCCGAGGTCCGATCGCTGTACGACGGCATGGTCCGGATCGTCGTGACCCCGGCATGGGCGAAGCTGATCGACTTCGAAACGACCCTGCCGAGCGCGGTGGAGGAACTGGTCCGGCAGCGGAGCGAACGCGGCTGACCTGCACGATCCGCAGAACGGACGGTCTCCTCGGCGCGCAGTGCGCCGGGGCCGCGGCGGGGCGGGAATGCGCGGACCGGGGCTTCTGTTACAGCAGGCAGCTGGCATGCGCGAGTCAAATATCGCGCCAATGTCGCCGAGAGGAGCACCACGTGGCACGCAACGTCATACGCCCCGTCGTCCGGCTGAAGTCGACGGCCGGGACCGGAACCACCTACACGACGCGGAAGAGCACCCGGAACACCCCCGACCGGCTGGTCCTGCGGAAGTACGACCCGCTGGCGGGCAGGCACGTCGCCTTCCGAGAGGAACGCTGAGGCCCGCCCGTACACCGCCGGGCACGCACGCATGCACTCGGCACACGCGCATGAGAAGGGAAATCGCATGAAGCCCCGTATCCACCCCGAATCCCGCTCCGTCGTCTTCCGCGACCGCGCAGCCGACGTGGCGTTCCTGACCCGGTCGACCGCCCACCCGTCGGGAACGATCGAGTGGGAGGACGGCAAGACCTACCCGCTGGTCGACGTGGAGATCTCGTCGGCGAGCCACCCGCAGTACACGGGGACCTCAAGGATCGTGGACACCGAGGGCCGCGTGGAGCGCTTCAACCGTCGCTACGGCCGCTGAGCGCGGTCGCAGCAGTGCCGATGACTCCGAGGGGAGCCGTTCATGACCACGGCGAAAGACCTGTTCATCATCGCCATGGACCCGCAGCCGGACCGTTCGGTGGGGCAGGGGGACCTGTCGCTCGCACTCGCGGGAGCCGAGCTGATCGATCTCATCGGCGCACAGGCAGTCGCCTTGGACGGGGACAGCATCGTGCCGGGTCAGCAGCCGGCGCTGGATGACCGCCAGCTGGGCGAGGCGTCGGCGGCGCTGGTTCGGCAGGTGCCGTACGAGCAGGTCGAGGACTGGCTGTGGCGCAGGGGCCGCGACCTCGCGGCGGCGTACCAGGCCGCCCTCGAGGCGGACGGTCAACTGGCTCGGGGGCGAAGCGGCCGGTCGCTCTTCGGGGCCGAGCGCCTGGAAGTGGTCGATTCACCTGCTCGCCGCGAGGCCGTCGGCCGCTGGGAGGCGGACGAACCCGTGCTCGCCGCCCTCGCGGCGGTCGTGGGGATTGCGAGCGGGCCGACCGAGGAGCAGCCGGGCCTCGACGACGAAGCGGTGACGACCGTGCTGGCCGTCGTCAACGACGCGGTGATGGAGCTGGAAGCCGTGCGCCAGAGGCGATCCATCGAGAAGGCGGCGTTCTCCAACGTCTGGCGCGGTCCGTGACGGGTAGGTGACCGGCCGCCGTGCGAGCGGTCCCGGCTCCGGCGCCGTCGGTTCGACGACCTCGGCTGTTTGACGGCCGAAATGCAGCAGGTCGCCGAACCGGCTCCCGGACCGGGGCGCGAGCTTCTAGGCTGGTCACATGCGCCACACGCTCACCAGCCTCGCCAGTGCCTACGAACTGGAGCGCGTCCGGCGTGCCCCGGCCGGCGGACGCGACTTCATGGCCCGGGCCGCCGCCTACGAAGAACGGATGGCACAGCGCCCCGACCTGCGCCACTGGTCCCCGGTGGACAACGCCGATCCCGGAGACGACGGGCCCACCCGCGTTCTCGACGCCGACCTCGACGCGTGGACACGCCTCGGCGACGGCCCGAACCGCGGCGCGTGGCGAATGGCACGGTTCAACCGTCCCGAACAGGAGGAGCAGCCCGGCGGCGCGCTGACCTGGCAGGAGCTCACGTACCACTACGGGCCCCTCACCGAGGACAGCGCCTGAGACGAGTCGAACGGTCAGGCCGACACCGCGGGCAACGCGCCGAGGAACGCACGGACGTGCCGGAGCCACGTCGCGCGGTCGGCGTCGTTCAGGACGTGGGCCGCGCCGGGCAGTTCGAGCAGCCTGGCGCCCGGGATGCCTGCCGCCAGACGCCGCGAGCTCTCGGGGTGCACCAGCCGGTCGCCGGTGGGCGCCACCACCAGGGTGGGCACGGACAGGTTCTCGAGGTCTGCCCGGACGTCGACGCGGGACACCAGGTCGAAGTGGTCCACCGTGCCGGGCGGCATCCCGGCCCGGGTCCCGGCCACCAGTGCCTCGAGCTCGGACGGAGCGATGGTCGCCAGGTCGGTCGGCGACATGCACGAAAGGCAGGCGAGCCGGGCCACGTCGCTCCACTGGCCTGCCCCGGCCAGGGTCTTGATGAGCCGCGCAGCCAACCCTACGACGGGGTCCGCCACGGCGAACCCGGCGGTCAGGACGAGCGCCGTGACCCGCTCGGGATGCCGGGCGGCGACACGGACGGCCACGGCGCTGCCCAGCGACTCGCCGAGCACGGCGAACGACTCCTGCCCCGCAGCCAGAGCGGAGGCGACCAGTTGGTCGGCGAGTTCGTCCAGATCCAAGGGCGCGGCGGCCACCGGAGAGCCGCCCGCCCCCGGGTAGTGAGGGCCGATGAGCGTGTGGTCGCGGGCGAGGTCGTCGATCCCGATGCCGAAGTTGCCGTGGATGCCGCCGCCGGCGCCGTGGGCGAGCAGCAAGGCGGGGCCGCTGCCCATGAGGACGACGTCGAGGTGAGAGGGAGGAAGCGCGTGCTCGGTGTTCATGCCCCGACGCTAAACTCTGACACCGGTGTCAGAGTCAAGTCGCCGTGCTGCAGGGGGGGGTGGGTCACGTGCTGATGAAGGAGATGGTCCGGCGTACGGGAGTCCATGAACGGCTGCTGCGCTACTACGAACAGCAAGGGCTGCTGGCTCCCCAACGCCTGTCGAGCGGCTACCGGGTCTACGGCGAGGCGGATGTGGAGACCGTGCGCCGTATCCGTTGCCTGCTGGCGGCGGGACTTCCCACCGCGATGATCGCCCAGGTGCTGCCTTGCCTCCGCCCGGACGACGACCGCCTGGTGCCCACCTGCCCCGACTTGCTGACCCGGTTGGAGCAGGAACGGGAGCGGATCACCCGCTCCATCGAGGAGCTGCAGGCTTCCCGCACCCTCCTCGACTCCGTCCTGATGCCGCCCCGTCCCCGGTCGGAAGCGACCGGGGGCGGGCATGAGTGACGGTCGATCAGCAGTTGCGGACGGAGTAGATCGGCGACCAGTTCTGGCCCTGCTGGCCGCCGCCGGGCTGGAAGGAATTCTGGACTCCGCCGTTCTGGTAGTACAGGTACGAGGTGGGATTCCCGGTCTGGTTGTCGAAGTAGAACCCGTTGCCCTCCCAGTTGTAGACCGAGTACCGGTTGCAGTTGTAGAGGTAGAAGATCTTCCAGTCCGACGTCGTCGGATCCCAGACGAGGGTGCAGAGGTTCCCGCTGTCGCAGCCGTAGCTGCCGCTCGCCGGCACGTGAGAGGTGCGGACGCCGGGCGAGATGCCCGGGGACGAGGCAGCGGCGAGGGACGCCGGCCGGGTGTTCGCGGGCGCGGCCGGCGCGACCAGGACGCGGGCGCTCGCGCCCTGATCCGAGGGCGTGGCGGCCTCGGCCGACCCGGTGGTGAAGGCCGCCGTGAGCAGCATCGTGGTGACGCCGACCATGCCGAGAACGGAACGCTTGACGCGCATCGTGGACTCCTTGTCAGAGCGGTGTGACGTGCCGTGTGACGTGTCTCGAGACTCGTGGAGGAGCCGTCCCGGCAGTACCTCGCACCTGCGAGGGTCAGCAGTTCGGGACCCAGGCGTGGGAGCGCGGCCGGTCCGAGCCGGTGAGGTTCGTCCTGGTGCGCACCTTCACGCAGCCCAGCAGCTCCCGCCGGTCGGGCTGCGCGTAGTACAGGACGTCGACCTGGCTCGCCCCCTCGGCGAGGTCGAAGCCGTTGTTGTAGACCGAGCGGGGCCCGCTGCGGGCCGCCCACGGGCAGGGTCCCTGGCCGTCGCTCCAGTCGGTGTCGCCGTCGACCCAGGAGCACATCTCGCCCCGGCCGTCCTCCTGCGCGAAGAAGCAGACGGCCCCGCGCCGGCACCGGTCGTACCCCGACTCGGCTGCGCCCCTCAACGGGAGCAGGCCCGAGCCCCATACGACCCCCAGGACCGCGAGCGCCGCCGTCCCGGCCGTGATCAGCATGCGGCGCCGCCGTCGTCGCGGGTCGTGGGCGCGCGAGACCTTCGCTGTGCGCCTCGGCGCGGCCCGGCCGGTGGCCGCCGCCTCGACCCGGCCCAGCAGTGACGCCGCGGTGTGCCGGGCCCGGTCCGCGTGGCTGCGGGCCAGGCAGTCGCCGACGATGTCGCGCCAGGGCTCCGGCAGTTCCGGCGACAGGCGCAGTTCCTCCTCGCCCCTGGCGTAGCGGAGCGCCGCGTCCCGGCGGGCCGCGGACGTGCCGCCCGGCAGCGGCAGCGAGCCGGTCAGGACGACGTGGGCCAGTACGCCGAAGGCCCAGATGTCGGCGGTGGGACGGATCTTCGTCCCGCGTTCGCCGACCTCCGACCAGAGGAGGTCCGGCGGGGTGTAGTCGGGCGTCGCGAAGGCCGGCGAGTACGCGTGGGTGCCCTCCAGCTCCGCCGCCGTGTTGAAGTCGCCGAGGCGCGCCGTCCCGTCGGGCATCAGCAGGACGTTCCCGGGCTTGAGGTCGCCGTGCACCCAGCCCGCCCGGTGCAGTTGGTCGAGCCCCTCGCAGACCTGGGCCAGGAGGGCGGGCCCCGCCGGCGGCACTCCGCCGGCCAGCAGGGCGTCCAGGGACCCCTTCGCCTGCTCCAGGACGAGCACGGTGGCGCCGTCGAGTTCGGGGCGGCCGGGGTCGTCCAGCGTGAGCACCTCGTACATCCGGATCAGCCGGGGCGTGCACACCCGGCGCAGCACCTCGGTCTCGCGGGCGGCGAGCTCGCTCAGGTGGCGCAGCTGGCGCGGGGTACGGGTGCCGGTCGGGAGGAGCTTGAGCGCGGCCCGTCCCGGCAGTCCCGGCTCGGGGACGGCGCGTCGAGCCGCGTACACGCTGCCGAAGGCGCCGGCCCCGAGCAGCCGGCCGACGACCCAGGGGCCGATCCGGTAGCCCGGCGGGACGGCGAGGGCGCCCCGCCGCCCGGCCCGCCCGGTCAGGGGGCGGTACCGGTCGGGGCGGCCGGCAGGGCCGCCAGGTCGTGCTCGCGGACCAGGTCGAAGCGCAGGGCCAGTGACACCAGGGTGTCCTTCTTGCCGACCAGCCGCGGTCCCGGATCCGCCGTGTCGGGGCCTGGCTTGAGGCGGAGCTTGACCGCGAGGTAGTCGATGCTCCACTGCACGGCGGCCCGGTTCGCGCCCGGCCACGACGGCCTCAGCCGTTCGACGACCTGCTCGACGGTGGGCAGTGGAGCGTGCGGTTCGCCGCGCAGCCGCGGCTCGCAGAGGGCGGTCAGGACCAGGAAGTACCGGCTGGAGCGGTCGAGCGGGAAGGCGAGCACCGTCGGCTCCCCGCCGGGCTCGGCGGGCTCGTCCTGGTCGGCGTAGTCGTGGCGCGGCGCCCAGACGTCCAGCGTGAGCAGTTCGGAGCCGGCCGGCAGGACGAGGCGGGCGAACTCGAAGGGGACGGGTGCGCCCAGCCGGCCGGGCGCGATCTTGATGTGTTCGCCGGCGCCCTCCGGGTTCTCGACCACGTAAGTGGACGCACGGCTCAGGTTGCTGAGCGACCAGTACGTGCCGGTGGCGGTGATCTCCCCCGCGGAGCGCGAGACGCCGGCGTGCGGGACGTGCAGGCGGCCGTCGCCCGCGCTCTCGCGGCCGAACCGGAGGGTCTGCCCCGGTGCCAGGCGGATCTGTGCGGCCGGGGACATGGTGGGTCCCGGAACCACGACGATGCTGTACACGCTGCTCCCCTCCCCCAAGGTGCCGGGGGCAGGTTAGCCAGCGGAATCAATCGTTTCTGTAAAGACTGGCCGGTACTCCACACTCGCCGCGCCACTCGAAGCGCTCGATGGTCCGGCCGCCGGCGGGGAGGTTTCCGCGCCCCTCGTCCCAGCCGTAGTGCAGGCAGGCCGTACCGCCCTCCCCGAAGTACACCTGGACGTGGTCGTAACCCGGCTGGGGCGTACCGTTGTTGAAGAAGGATCTGCGCAGGCCGCAGCGGCTTTCGGGCTCGTCGGAGGCGGAGCGGCAGACGGCGCCCGTGCCGTCGGCTCCCGAATAGAAGCAGACGGAGCCGGAGGGGCAGTCCTGCCACGCTGCAGGAGTGCCGGTGCAGTTGCGGCTCGTCACGCTGGGCCAGTCCTTCCCCGCGCCCGTGTACGCGACGCCGTCGAAGTAGGCCGGAACCCGGTGTCTCTCGTCGGTGAAGTCGCCGGAGGCCAGGAAGCGTTGCTCGTAGTGCAGGTGGGCCCAGTCCGAGGCGCCCGACGTGCCGATCCGACCGATCCGCGTGGACGGCTGGACGGCGTCGCCCTTCTTGACGTAGGTGTCCGGATCGTCCTTCAGGTGGTAGTACGCCGTGAACCAGCCGTTGCCGTGGCTGATCTGGATCGTGTTGCCCGAGCCGTCGTTCCAGTACGTGGCGGACACCGTACCGGCGGCGGACGCCAGGACGGGCAGGCCGTCGGATCCGGTGTTCCCCTCCACCACCATGTCCAGTGCGGGGTCGTGGCCCCAGGTGTCCAGCTCCCAGTTCGTGCCGCACGGGAACGGCAGCTGGAACAGCGGCTTCGCCCCGGCCGCCGCCCTCGGGGGCGCGGCCGAGGCGGGCACGGCCGCCAGGACGAGTCCCGCCACGGACATCAGCACCAGCGCACGCAGCATGCGCACGTACCGCATCATGTCTCCCCCTCGCGGCCTGTGGACGGCGCCCTGCCGGGCGTTGTCGCGCACCATGGTCGGGGGCGGGGGACGGTCACGGCACCTCGCAGGTACGAGGGTGCCCGCGCCGCGTGTGTGCCCGCAGCGCAGGTCCGTGAGGGGCAGGGGTGGTCAGGCGGCCGGGGTGTTCAGCACGTACGCGCGCGAGGCGTGTACGGCACTGCGCAGCGCGGGGAGGTCGACGTCGAGGACCTGTCCGTTCCACTTGCGGGGTTCGCCGTTGATCAGGACCGCGCTGATGTTGCGCGGGTCGGAGCCCAGGACGATGGTGCCGATGGGGTCGTTGAGCGGCATGTTGTTGAGGTCCTCGGCCTGGATGACCAGCAGGTCGGCCTTCTTGCCCGGTGTGAGCGAGCCGGTGACGCCCGCGAGTCCGTTGGTCCGGGCACCCTGGAGGGTGGCGAAGTCCAGGACGTCGTGGGTGGTGATCCGGGAGGGCTGCCGGTCGGTGCCGTAGGCGGCGTTGACCGCGCGCATCCGCTGGAGGGCGTGCAGGGTCCGCATCTGGGTGAACATGTCGCTGGCCAGGGCGACTTCGACGTCGATGCTGAGGCCGGGGCGGATACCGGCGGACAGGGCCTCGTCGACGGCGGGAACCGCGGTCTCCAGGCCGATCTGGGCGTCGGAGGTGGGGGCGAGCGACACGGTGGTGCCGGTCTCCCCCATGGCCTTCCATGCCTCGGAGTTGAGTCCGGTGGAGTGGATGAGGGTCACGTCGGGGCCGAGGATGCCTTCCTCGGCCCAGCGCAGCACCGCCTTGGAGGACGCCGTGCCGAAGACGGCGTCCACACTCACTCCGATGCCCAGTTCTTCGGCCGCTTCGGCGAGTCCGGGTCCGTAGGCGAGTCCGGGTCCGGCGATCTCGTCGGTGGCCAAGGCGGCCAGTCGCAGGGTCAGCAGCTGGTCGTCGCTGCTGAAGTACCGGTCCTTGACACGGGCGAGATCGCCGGGCCACTGCCGGTCCCAGTCGCCGAAGTGCGGACCCATGGAGGCGTGCACTCCGCGGATTCCGGTGCCGAGGAGGGCCTGGATCGCGGCGTCGGAGTGCTCGCGGGTGCGGGAGTTGTGGGAGAAGTCGAGCATCGTCGTGATACCGTTGTCGATCGCCGTCAGGGCGGCCAGCCGGGTGCCGATGTACATGTCCTCGGGCCGGTAGACGGTCGCGTGGCCAGCCAGGGTGGCCATGACGTAGCCGCCCAGGTCGTCGACGTCCGGCATGATCCGGCGCAGCTGGGTCTGCCAGGCATGCCGGTGGGTGTCGACGAAGCCGGGGGCGAGGATCGTGCCGGTGGCGTCGACGACCACGGCGTCGCCCCCGCCGAGGTCGCCCCCGCCGAGGTCGCCGCCGACCGCGGTGATCGTGTCGCCCTCGACGAGGAGGTCGCCGCGGTCGATGACGCCGAGGGCGGGGTCCATGGTGACGATCGTCGCGCCGGAGAAGAGGATGCGCCGCTGACCTGTGGGCCGGCGCCGGATCCGCGTGAGGACGGCATCGAAGGCGTTGGCTTGGAGGTTCATGACAGGGCTCTTTCCGTACGCCGAAGAGGGAGATGGCCGGCCGCGGCTGCCGGGCGGCGACCGGAACGGCTCTGCCATCAGCCTCGGTTGCGCCGGCTGCGGCAGCCAGGCCGCCGTGTTCCCTGGTGTCGCGCACCCAGGATGCGGACGTGTCGTCGCGTGCAGGGCTGCGGCCGTTCCCGCGCTTGGTCGCCGGTCCCCGGTCTGCCATCATGAACGAAACGGAACCTTGCTCCGCGGCAACAATACGGAGGACGGTTCCGCTTTACAAGGTCGGTCTTGGAAGGAGTGCTGTGGTGGACGACGGCGGACGGGGCGCGGGAAGCGCCGCCGGATCGAAGCGCAAGGACGCCCGGCGCAATCAACAGACCCTGCTGGAGGCGGCCGCCGCGGTGTTCGTCGCCTCGGGGGTGGAAGCGCCGGTGCGGGACATCGCGGCTGCCGCCGGGGTCGGGATGGGCACGATCTACCGGCACTTCCCCACCCGGGCGGACCTCGTCATCGCCGTCTACCGCCACCAGGTCGACGCCTGCGCCGAGGCCGGCCCGGCCCTGCTGGCGGCCGGCCCGTCACCGCACGCCGCCCTCGAACGGTGGGCCGACCTCTTCGTCGACTTCCTCGTCACCAAACACGGCCTCGCGGCCGCGATGCAGGCCGACCATTCCGGCTTCGAGGCGCTGCACGCCTACTTCCTGGACCGCCTGGTGCCGGTGTGCACCCAGCTCCTCGACGCGGCCGCCGCCGCGGGCGAGATCCGCTCCGACCTCACCGCGTACCCCCTCATGCGCGGCATCGGAAACCTCTGCATCGGCGCCGAGAGCGACCCCCGCTACGACGCACGCCAACTGGTCGCGCTGCTCGTCGCCGGACTACGCCGGCCCTGCTGACTGCGGCGCGCGCCGCACGGAGCGCAGTTCCGCGAAGGCGGCCGCGGTGGCACTGGCGGGCTCGGCCTGATAGACGACCAGCTGCTGGTGCGGGGCCTCGTTGACGGTGAAGGCCGAGAACCGGATCTCCAGAGCGCCGACTTCGGGGTGTACGAGGTGCTTGGGCTGCCGGGTCTTGCCCCGCACCTCGTGCCGCGCCCACCGGGCGGCGAATTCCGGGCTCTTCGCGCACAGCGTGTCGACGACCTCGGTGATCCGCGGGGACTCGGGCTCGTATCCGTACGCGGCACGGATTTCGGCGACGCAGGAGTTCGCGGCCTTCTCCCAGTCCTGGTGGAAGCCGCGGCCGGCCGGGTCGAGGAAGACCATGCGGGCCAGGTTGTCGAACTGCCGGAATCCGCTGTGCAGCGCCGCGGCGAGGGTGTTGTGCGCCAGGACGTCCAGGGCCGGCCCCAGGACGAAGGCGGGGGTGTCGGGCCAGCTGTCGAGCAACTGCAGGAGCTGGGGGCTGACCCGGGAACCAGCGGCGGGATTCCCACGGCGCTCGTGGGGTGCCCGGGTGAGTCGGCGCAGGTGGTCGAATGCCTCGTCGTCGAGGTGCAGGGCGGCGGCGATCGCGTCGACGACCTGGGTCGACGGGCCGGTCTCCCGGCCCTGTTCCAGGCGCATGTAGTAGTCGGAGCTCACGCCCGCGAGCAGGGCCACCTCCTCGCGGCGCAGCCCCGGCACCCGCCGGCGGCCGTGCGCGGGCAGGCCTATGTCCTGCGGCTTGAGGGCTTCGCGCCGTGCTCTGAGGAACTCTCCCATGGGACTGCTGTCGTGCATGACGTCAACGTACTGGACGGAGGATGCCGACTGTCCGGCGCCGCCGGCAGCTACCGGTCCGGCGCTTCGGCGCCCGTCACATCGGGGTGAGCGGCGGCGGGCCCCTGGACGCGGATCGCGATCTTGCCGCGTACGTGACCCTCCCGCAGGCGGCGTATCGCGTCCGGGACTTCGGCCAACGGGTACGTACGGTCCACCACCGGGGTGAGCGCGCCGGACTCCAGGAGCTCCCCCAGGACGCGCAGGTCCTCGGGGCGGGGCGTGGAGGCGAGGCCGCGCAGGCGGTGGCGGGTGAACGGCGACAGCAGCAGGGCCCGCAGCTGCCGGTCGTGGCCGCCGATCCAGCGGCCGTCGGTCTCGCCGCCGACGATGACCAGCGTCCCGCGCGGGGTCAGCGCCCGGCGCAGCCGGTGGAGGGGACGGTTGCCGGCGATGTCGAGGACGAGGTCGTAGCGGTGGACCCCGTCGGTGGGGTCCTCGCGGGTGTGGTCCACGGTCTGGTCCGCGCCGAGGGAGCGGACCAGGTCCGCCTTGGGAGCGCTGCACACCGCGGTGATGTGTGCGGCCCCGAGCGCCTTGGCCAGTTGGACGGCGTAGGTCCCGACCCCGCCCGAGGCGCCGATCACCAGGACCCGCAGGCCGGGCTTCAGCCGGCCGGTGCGCAGGGCCTGGAGGGCCGTGGTCGCCGAGACGGTGACGACGGCCGCCTCTTCGGGCGTGAGCCGGGCCGGCCGCGGCGCCAACTCGTCCTCCTTGGCGCAGGCGTACTCCGCGAAGGAGCCGGTGCAGGTGCCGTACACCTCGTCGCCCGGGCGCAAGCGGCTGACGCCGGGTCCGACCGCCTCGACGCGGCCTGCGACGTCCAGACCGCGGATCCGCTGTCGGGGCGCCCGCAGGCCGAAGCCCGCTGCGCGCAGGGCGTAGGGCATGCCCGTCATGAGGTGCCAGACCCCTTGGTCGAGGCCGGCCGCCTGCACCCGCAGGAGGACCTCGCCCGGCCCGGGGACGGGCTGTTCGGTCTCTTCGAGGCGCAGGACGTCGGGCGGTCCGTACGCGTCCTGGACGATGGCTCTCATCGGCCGTCTCCCTCGTTGTCCGTGCTGCCGCTGGTGGGGGCCGAGTACTGGAAGACGCTGTCGAGTGGGACCCCGAACACCCGGGCGATCTGGAAGGCCATCTCGAGCGAGGGCGAGTAGCGGCCCTGCTCGATGGCGATGACCGTCTGGCGGCTCACGCCGATGCGGCGGGCGAGCTCGGCCTGGGTCATCTCGCCGTGGGCGAAACGCTGGGCCCGGATGGTGTTGGTGACCCGCGTCGCCTTCACCACGGGTGGAATCCGAACCGGTACGAAATGACCTTGACCACCGAGCTGAGCAGCGACGACAGGACGAAGGCCAGATAGATGGCGTTGGCGATCCAGAACGGAGCGGCCTCGGCCATCGCCAGGAGCAGGCCGGCCACCCCGCCGATCACGACGAAGGACTGCCCGACGTACTCGCCGAAGCGGTGGATCTCGCGGTCGCGCTGGTCCTTGACGTTCGCCTCCTTCGGCGAGGAGGCGGCGATCGCGGTGTGGGCCGCGATGGACGCGACGATCGACAGGCCGACCGTCCACAGCAGGGCTCCCGCGTACGGCGCGCGGGTCAACGGCACTCCTGCGGGGCGCCCCAGCACGACCCACAAGTACACCGCGTAGGACCCGACCGCGACCACCAACATGCTCCAGGCACGTTTCTCCTCGACTGCCACTACCACTCCCCATGTCAAGAAAACCAGACATGGGGAGTGTCAAGCAGCCGCGACACCATGTCAAGCGTTCTTGACCACCACCTCACTGGCGCTGCCACGTCCAGAGCCCCTGACGCATCCGCATTTCCGGTGGTCACAGCGGCGCCACGGCTTCGGAATGCCGACGCACTGCCCCCATGCCACGCTGAGACGGGGGATCGCGCCGGCTCCGGCATGCACGGCTGACCGGGCGCCGCTGCCAAGCAAGGAGGCCGACATGGCCAGTGACTCCACCCGGCCCACAGCGGCCGACGCCAACCCGAGCCCGTGGCACGGGCCCACGTCCGGAAGCACCGTCCTCGCCGGAGCGCTGATGATCTTCGGCGGGGCGATGGCGATCTTCGAGGGGATCTCGGCCGTCGTCAAGGACCCCTTGTTCATCGCCACGCGCCACTACGTGTTCGAGTTCAGCCTGGCGGGCTGGGGCTGGGTCCACCTCATCGTGGGCATCGTTCTCGTCTTCGCAGGCTGCGCCGTGCTCAGCGGAGCCCTGTGGGCGCGCTACTTCGGCGTATTCGTCGCGGGCCTGGGCGCGGTCGCCAACTTCCTGTGGATCCCGTACTACCCCCTGTGGGCCACGATTCTGGTCGCCGTCAACCTCTTCATCATCTGGGCACTGTGCCACGGCATGCACCGAGAGGCCGCCGGCTGACGGTCGCCCGTCGCCGGTCCTCTCGGCAACCCCAGCGCGAACAGGAGGAGTTCGACATGCCCGGAGCGGACACCGAGGTGGACGCCGAGGTGGCCGTCCTGATCGTCGGGGGCGGGCCCGTCGGGCTCACCGCGCGAGCGCTGCTGGAACGCTGGGGCGTACGGGCCCTGCTGGTCGAGAAACACGTCGAACTGTCACCCTTCCCCCGGTCCCGGCTGGTCAACGTGCGTTCGATGGAGATCTACCGGCGGCTCGGGCTCGCTGCCGAGATCACGGCCAACGCGTTCGCACCCGAGTACGGGCGCGTCCGCTTCCGCGACACCCTGCGCGGTGAAGACTTCGCCACGGCGGCGATGGTCGGTGTCCACGCGCCGGTGCCGGAAAGTCCCGCCATCGGCGTGGTCACCTCGCAGGACCGGCTGGAACCCACCCTGCTGGCCGCAGCAGACTCCCCCGTGCGGTTCGGGGTCGAGCTGATCGACCTGGTCGAGGAGGCCGGGAGCGTGGTGGCCGTACTCGTCGACCACCGACAGGGCCGCGGTCGGGAGACTCGCGTCCGGGCCCGTTACGTGGTCGCCGCCGACGGCGCGAACTCCTGCGTCCGCCGGCGCCTGGCCATCGACACCGCCGGCCCAGGGGCGTTGGGGAGCTTCACCACCGTGGTGTTCGACGCCGACCTCGACCGCTGGCGCGCTCGCCAGCCCGCCGGGGTCTACTTCACCGCGCACGGATCGTTCGGACCGCTCTACCCCGAAGGAGGCTGGTCCTGGTTCGGTCCGACACCCGAGGACGCTGCGCACGTCGACTGGCCCGACCTGGTCTCACGCGCCCTCGGCCCCGGCTCCGGCGTACGGGCCGATGTGTTGCGGGTCCAGCAGTGGACGATGAACGCCTTCGTCGCAGAACGCTTCCGCCACGGCCGGATCCTGCTTGCGGGCGACGCCGCGCACGCGGTCCCCCCGATCGGCGGCCTGGGCATGAACACCGGCGTCGCCGATGTGCACAACCTGTGCTGGAAACTGGCGGGCGTCCTCCACGGGTGGGCCGGGCCGGGCCTGTTGGAAACGTACGAGACGGAGCGACACCCCGTCGCCCACGGGACGCTGCGCCAGTCAGTGGCCAACACCCGGCTCATGGTCCAGGTACTGAACCGGCGCCGCGACCAGCTCGAAGCGGGCGAGCGGGCTTCGGCCCGGGTCGGACTTCCCTGGTCGGAAAGGTATTTCGCCCAACTCGGTCTCGTGCTCGGCATCGGCTACCGCTCTGCAGCCGTCCTCGGCGATGACGACGGCACCCCGCCCGAACCGTCCGACAGCGGCACGGACTACGTCCCCACCACGAGGCCGGGCCACCGGATGCCGCACCTCTGGCTGACGCACGGCCGCTCCACGCTCGACGCATTCGGCGAATGGTTCACGCTGCTCACCCCGGACCCCGCCCGGTGGGAGCAGCAGTCCGACGCACCGTGGCCGCTTCGTGTCGAGCTCCTTCCCGAGGAGCGCCTCGTGAGCTGCGGCCTGCGCCCCCACGGCGCACTCCTGGTCCGGCCCGACGGTCACATCGGCGCCCGGTGGCGCGAGCGCCCGCCGAACGACGCCGCCCTCCGCCACGCGGTGAGCCACGTGGTGAGCACGACCACGCGCTCGACACGCCCCGGCGGCGGCCGGTGAATCAGCTTGCGTACCGGCACACGACGACCCACCCGCCACCGGGAATGGGAACGCCGCTCTTCGCACCGCAGCCGATCTTCTGGTACTTGCTGTCGATCATGTTGTAGTAGTGGCCCCACTCCTGGTAGCCGGCGCGGTTGCTGACGTAGTCATGGTTGGGATCGGCGTCGTACGCGCTCTTCTCTGCGGCCCATTGGCCCGTGGCCTGGCCCGGCGCATAGCCCGACATGTTCTCGGCGGCGTTGTTGATCGGGGCGTGGTTCAGCCGGCCGCCCGCCGTGGATGCCGGGTCGTCGGCCCAGGCCTGGGCCTCGGCAGCGAGCGCGGCATCCCAGGTCAAGGGCTGCTGGTCGGCCTGTTGGCGTACGGTGTTCGTCTCGGCGACGATGGCCTGTTGCTCGGCGGGACTGAGTTCGGCGGGGACCGCCGAGTGGGACACGCCCGCGGTGGCGCCCGTCGCGAGCACCATGCCTCCGGTCATCAGCGCCGCTGCGACGAGGGCCTGGGCCCGATGGTGAACTCGAGGAAGGGTCTTCATTGCGACTCCCTGGTCGCACAGAAAAACAGCAGCAGGAACAAGGGCTGCTGGGACGTGCCGGCGGGGGTCACGGCCGTCGGTAGCGGGCCGCACGGCCGGCTGTGCGATGGCAGAGGGGCCATCGGCGACGAAGCGGTCTGATCGGCGGCCGCACCCGGCCGCCCTCCGTAGGACCAGCCTATGACCCGGGCGTCCGTGCGGCGAACGCAGTGACCGGCAGGAAGGCGTCAGCAGCGGGTCGACGGGCCGCTCTGGCGGGTGAGGTTGTCGTTCGACATCCAGCCGGATGCGCTCGAGTCGGCGGCGCGGACGAAGGTCCACTTGTTGCCGTACGCGTTGACGATGTAGCAGTGGAGCAGGAGTTTCGTGCCGGACTTGGCCGTCGCCACGGAGGAACACGTCTGGTAGGGCCCGGTCACGATGTGGTAGCTGCCGGTCATGTAGCCGTAAGTACCCGGGTTCCGCTCCTGATGGCTCCAACCGGTGCAGCTCGTGGACACGGGGCTGGGCTCGGCCGTCGGAGAGGCCGGGGCCGAGCCGCCCTTGCCGCTCGTCGTCGGCGCCGGTGAGGGCGACTTGCCGGCCTTGCCGCCGGTCTTCTTCGGCTCCGGAAGCCGGGAGCCTTCGGACGCGGACACGGAGGGGCTGCGGGCGCCCTGGGGCGACGTCGCTTGTGCCTGCTGCTGACCGCTCTTGCCGCCGTTCCGGCCCACAGCGGCGTACGTGATGCCGCCCCCGGCGAGTACGACGGCGACCGCCGCGGCGATGACGATGCGCCCGCGGGCCGCTCTTGCGGCGCCGGGAGCCTGAGGGGCGGTCGGTGTACCGGTCTGCCGGAAGGTGCCCGGCCCGCCGGGGGCCGGGTAGCCGGCGTAGGGGGGCTGCGGGGAAGGCTGGAGCGAGGGCTGCGGGTACGCCACCGGAGCCGGGCCGTAGCCGGGCGGAGGCACCGGGACGCCGGGGTGCGCGGCCGAAGCAGCGCCCGCCGTCGCGGGCGGGGCAGCAACAGGGGCAGCAACAGGGTAGGCCGCGGTCGCGGTCGCAGGGGCGGTCACCGGGGCGGCCCGGTTCACGCTCCGGCCCTGGGCCACCGCCTCCAGCATCTCGCGCGCCTGCCCGGCGGTGGGCCGGTTCGCCGGATCCTTCGCCATGAGCGCCTGGAGCACGGGCGCGAGCGCTCCGGCTCGACGGGCCTCCGGCAGCGGCTCGGTGACGATCGCCGACAGCGTGGACCACGCGGACGTACGGCGGAACGGTGACGTGCCCTCCACGGCGGCGTACAGCGTCATCCCGAGCGACCAGATGTCCGACGCGGGACCGGGCTCCGTACCCTGCGCC
Organism: Streptomyces sp. NBC_01296; assembly: GCF_035984415.1. Taxonomy (NCBI): domain Bacteria; kingdom Bacillati; phylum Actinomycetota; class Actinomycetes; order Kitasatosporales; family Streptomycetaceae; genus Streptomyces; species Streptomyces sp. NBC_01296. The sequence goes on from NZ_CP130720.1 coordinate 688,208, forward strand.
CGCTCCGGCGGGAGGTAGTCGAGGGAGCCGATGATGTCACCGCTGCGGGTCAGCTTGGCCATGGCCTCGTCGCCCGAGGCGTCCAGGGTGGCGATGCCGAAATCGGTGAGCACGACCCGGCCGTCGCGCTCCAGCAGCACGTTGGCCGGCTTGACGTCGCGGTGCAGGACCCCGGCCCGGTGCGCGGCGTCGAGTGCGTCCATCAGCTTGGCGCCGATCGCCGCGGCGTCGCGCGGCTCGAGCGGGCCGCGCTGCGTCAGTACGTCGTCGAGCGAGGGCCCGTCGACGAGTTCCATCACGATGACCGGCAGGCCTTGTTCCTCGGTGACATCGTGCACGGTGACCACACCGGCGTGCCGGATACGGGCGGCGGCCTGCGCCTCCCGCTGCATCCGGGTCCGCAGATCGGCCAGTTCGACCCCGGAGGCGTCGGTGTAGGCCCGCATGACCTTGACGGCGACTTCTCGGCTGAGCAGTTCGTCCACCGCGCGGGCCACCACGCCCATGCCGCCGCGTCCGATGACCGCGGTCACCCGGTACCGCCCGCCGAGCACCTTGCCGACCAGCTCCGAGCCGTTCGCCTCCCCCGCCGTCACCACACGCTCCGTCCCTCGCCGTTGGTCAACTCACGTACTGAGCAGGCCCCAGCGTAATGGCACGCACATTCGGACGGGCGCGTGCCCGAGCCCGGCGCGTCGGGTCGGACGCGTTGAAGGACTGGGAGCCGTTCCGCGGACAGCCGCCGGTCAGGGTCCCTCGTCGTACGTTCCCGCCTCCACTTCGAGGGCGAGCTGCTGGAGTACCTCGATCGACGAGACGTCCGTCCGGCCGCCGTCGTGCGCCATGGCCAGACTGGTGAACGCCAGGCTGAATCCGGCCACCATCGTGTGCAGCGCCGGTCCCAGCGCCTCCGCGACGAGGCGGGCCACCTGCTGCGGGGACGAGTCGGCCGGCACGCTGATCGAGGGCAGCATCTCGTTCAGCAGCTGGGTGACGACCCCGGCTTCCGTCTCGGGACCGTCGTCGTCCTCGCCGGCTTCGGCTGCCCGGCGGATCTCCTGGGCCTCCGTGAGGATGCCGATGACTCGCTTGAGGACCTCTGCACGTTCCATCTCCGGAGCCTAGCTCCAGCCCGCTCGGACCGGGCCCGCGTTCCCGGATCTCCCCCTGCGCCGGCGACAGGCGCATGATGACCGGGGAGGGCCCGTTCGGTGGCCCGAATCGGCCGTTAGGGTGAGTTGATCACCCCTTCCAGAAAGGCCACGCGGCTCACAGTGACCGAATCACGCCCCCACACCTTGTTCTCCTTCGGCACGCTGATGGACGAAAGGGTGCAGACCACTCTCTTCGGCCGGGCCGTGCCCACTGCTCCGGCGTCGCTGGCCGGCCACACCACCCGGCCCCTGCCGATCACCGACCCGGCCGTGATCGCCGCCAGCGGCCTCGACGTACACCTGATCCTGGAGCGCAAGACCGGCGCCGCGGTCGAGGGCGCCGTCCTGCACCTCACCGATCAGGACCTCGCCGCGGCCGACGACTACGAAGTCGACGACTACGCACGCCGACGGGTGGTCCTCACCTCCGGGGAGAGCACCTGGGCCTACCTGGACGCGAAGCCGCTGCGTCCGGCACGGCGCATCGTGATCGTGGGCGACAGCATCGCGTACGGGCGCTGTGATCCGCAGGGAGGGTGGGCGGGGCGCCTCGCAGCTGCCCACATCGCCGGGAACGAGACTGAACACCGGGTCTTCAACCTGGCCGTACCCGGCAGCACCCTGACCGATGTCAGCGAACAGACACCCGCACTGCTGGGCCCGCGCCTGCCGGACACCCTCCTCGTCGCCGCCGGCATCAACGACTCCGCCCTGCCCCTCGCCGTCACGCAGACCCACGTCGACGGGTCGGCGCCGGCTCGCCTCGCGGACCGTCTCGGCTCGCTGGCTGCCACGGCCCTCGACCACAATGCGCGACTCGTCGTCGCGGGACCGACATGGATCGACGAAGCACGCACCCACGACTACGAGGGCCTGCGATTCACCCAGGCACGAGCGCTGGACCTGCGCGCATCCCTGCGCGCCTGGTGCGAAGGCAACCACGTCGACTTCCTCGACATGTGGGAGCCGCTGCGCGAGAAGAGCGAACTGCTCGTCGACGGCCTGCACCCCACCCCCGAAGGGCACGAGGCGGTCCATCGGCATCTCAACGCCCTCAGTCGCTGAGGAACACGGCGTGAACGACTCGAACGGACTGGGCTTCTACGTACCCGGAGTCCTGCTGCTCTTGGCTGCGGGCCTCAAGCTCCCCGCCCTCCTGCGCAACCCCCGCGACGAACTCCTGCGGTCCGTCTGCATCCTCCTCACGCTGGCGACCGCCGTGTTCGGGTTCACCGCGATTCCCACCATCGTCGCGGTGAACCGGATCACGGGAGTCCCGAACGCCGCCGCCCCGCTCGTGTTCTCGCTGCTCACGGCCTTCTCCGGGGCAAACATCGTGCTCATCTTCCGCTGGAGCAGCGGCCCGGAGGACGCCGAGCGGACACGGCGGCGCTCCCGCCTGTGCAACGTGGTCACCCTCGGGGTGATCGCGGTCATCAACGTGCTCTTCGCGCTCGGTGACGCCCCCGTCGAGCGCCTGCGCGATCTGGACACCTACTACGCGTCCACGCCGTACATCAGGGAGATGATCCTCCTCTACCTCGCGGCCCACACCACGGCAGCCGTCACCATGACGCTGCTGTGCTGGAGATGGGCGCGGGAGGTGCAGGGCGCGCTCCGTTCGGGGCTCGGGCTGATCGCCGTCGGGTACGTGCTCAACCTGTTGTACGACATCGCCAAGTTCACCGCGATCGGGGCCCGCTGGGCGGGCAGCAGCGACTGGGACGTCCTCAGCTCCGAGATCGCACCGGCACTCGCCTCCGTGTCCGCGCTCCTGATCGCGACCGGATTCGTCCTGCCGCTCGTCTCCCAGCACGTGACGGACCGATGGCGGATGTGGCGCCGCTACCGCCGGCTCCGGCCGCTGTCCCAGGAACTGAAAGGTGCGACACGGCGCAGCATCGAGCTGGCCAACGGGCCCTGGACGTCCATCGAGATCCGGTTGACCCAGCGTGAGTCGGACATCCACGACGGGATCCTCGCGGTCAGTCCGTACCTGCACGCCGGCGTACGGGAACAGGCGCTCCGGGAGGAACTGGAAGCCGGGCGTCCGGCCGAAGAGGCTGCGGCCGTGGCCGATGCCGCGGCCCTGGCGAATGCCGTCGTCCTCTGGAACCGGGCGCAGAACGCGCCGGAAGAGGAGCCCGTGTCACGGGCCGCGAGCCCGGTCCTGGCCTCGCCGAACAGCCCCCTGGGCCTGGTCCGGATGTCCCAGGCGCTGACCAGGTCGGCCACCGTCCGTTCCCGCCGGCGAAGCGCCGCCCTGGAGAGCAGCACACCATGACACCCCCTAGGGCCACTGTTCAGCGTGCAGCGGCGTCGGCGAGAACGGCTTCGAGGCGTGCCCGGCATTCGGCGACGAAGGCGGGGTAGGTGTGCCAGTAGTACGAGATCCCGCTCACGGCGACCGCTATCGCCCAGGCTCGGGCGCGGGTCCAGGTCGGTTCGTCGAGGTCGAGGGCGTTCCAGTAGGCCTGCCGTGCTCGGGGCGGCAGGTCCCAGACCGTGGCGTGCTCGGCGTCGGGAAAGCCGACCGACAGGGCTCCGAAGTCGATGACCGCGTGGAGCTTGCCCTCCCGGACCAGGAGGTTGGTGGGTTTGAGGTCACCGTGCAGCCACACGTGGGGCGCGGAAGGCTCGGGCAGCACGAGCGCGGTGCGCCACAGCTGTTCCAACGCCTCGACGTCGAGCTCCGAACCCACGGTGGTGCGGCAGTCGTCAAGGCGCGTGCCGAACCACTCGTCGCACGGCTGCAGGCTGCCTCCGCGGTACCAGCTGAGGTCGTCCGTGCGAGTCGCCCCCATGAGGCCGATGCCGTGGAGCTCCCGTACGACCGCCGCCAGATCGGCTCCGAAGGCGGTCCAGTCCCGGACGGTGTCCGGACCTGCTTCGTCGCCGTCGAACCAGCGGTAGACCGACCAGGGGAGCGGGAAGGCGTCGGTGGGCGTCCCTGCGTGGACGGGCTCGGGGATGGGACACGCGAGGCGGGGTGCCAGCCGCGGGAGCCACTCCTGCTCCTTGTGCACGGACCGGGCGTTGTCGGCGGTTCGGGGAAGTCGCGCGACGAGGTCGTCCCCGAGCCGGTACATGATGTGGTCCGTACCCGCGCCGGCGGGCGACAACGGCAGGCCGGCCCACTCCGGGCGCTGCGCCTCCAGCAGTGACCTGACGAGCGCCCGGTCGATCGGGACCTCATGGTGATGAAGCGTCATGGGCGCAGCTTCTCTGCCGAACGGGACGGCGGGCCAGTGATTTTCGTTCCACGGCGCGTTGTCAGTGACGGCTGGCATGATCCCTGCATGTCTGATGCAACCCGTGCCATTGCCGAGTACTGGGACGCTGCCGCGGCTGCGTTCGACGATGAGCCGGATCACGGCCTGCGCCAGGAGCACACCCGCACCGCGTGGGCCCGGCGCCTGACGTCCTGGCTCCCCCTCGGGTCGGCCGATGTCCTCGATGTCGGGTGCGGCACGGGGTCGTTGTCCCTGCTGCTGGCCGAGGCCGGGCACCGGGTCACGGGCGTGGACCTGGCGCCCCGGATGGTGGAGCAGGCCGAGGCCAAGCTCACGGCCGCGGGGTTTGCGGGCCGCTTCCTCGTCGGCGACGCCGCCGTTCCGCCGACCGGGCAGGAGCGGTACGACGTCGTTCTTTCCCGGCACCTGCTGTGGACCCTGCCCGACCCCGAGGCCGCACTCCGGGAGTGGGTCGCGCGCCTCGGCCCGGGAGGCCGGCTGGTGCTGGTCGAAGGGCGGTGGCGTGAGGCGGGCCAGAGCGGCGTGCCGTACGTCGCCGGAGCCGGGTCACTGCCCTGGCACGGCGGTGTCACCGCCGAGGACCTGGCCGCCGCCGTCCGTCCACTCGTATCGAACCTGCGCATCGAACCGCTCGGCTGGGACCCCGAGCTGTGGGGCGGACCCGTCACCGACGAGAGGTACGCGCTGATCGCCCGGGCCTGACTAGGCGCAGGACGGGCACAGGCCGCGGTAGGTGACCTCGGCCTTGGACACCGTGAAGCCGAAGCGTTCCTCCGGCGGGAGGCCTGCCAGGGGGTCGCCCGTCGGGTGGACGTCGCGGATGGTGCCGCAGCGGGAGCACACCAGGTGGTGGTGCGGGTGGTGCGCGTTGGGGTCGTACCGCTTCGCGCGGCCGTTCGTGGACAGTTCCACCACCTCGCCCAGGGCGACCAGCTCGCCCAGCGCGTTGTAGACGGTGGCCCGCGAGATCTCCGGCAGCCGCTCCACCGCGCGGGCATGCACCTCGTCGGCCGTCAGGTGCACGTGGTCCCCGTCGAGTACCTCCGCAACGACGCGCCGCTGGGAAGTCATCCGCCAGCCACGCCCACGCAGTCGTTCCAGCAGGTCACTCATGTCGGTTCACCCATTCATGCTCGGTGGGACACCCGGAGTTGGCAGAACCGTCCGGATCCCTATTGGTTATGGGTTTGGTGTGCTTCTTGACTTGGATTGTGTCCATCGTAGGATCGGTTCGGTCGGCAGCCAACCCTCACGACAGCCGCGCCCGTACACCGCTTCCGTCACCCGCACTTCCTTAGCAGCGCGATCCGCCCGGTTTGGAAGGATTTCCATGTCTGAGAACCATGATGCAAACGCCGTAGACGCGAAGACGGAGGGTGGAGGCGGGTGCCCTGTTGCGCACGGGCGCGCCGCACACCCGACGCAGGGCGGCGGGAACCGCCAATGGTGGCCCGAGCGGCTCAACCTCAAGATCCTCGCCAAGAACCCCGCCGTGGCGAACCCCCTCGGCGAGGAGTTCGACTACGCCGAGGCGTTCAAGACCCTCGACCTCCCCGCGGTCAAGCAGGACATCGCGGAGGTGCTGACCACCTCGCAGGACTGGTGGCCCGCCGACTTCGGCCACTACGGCCCGTTCATGATCCGCATGGCGTGGCACAGCGCCGGCACGTACCGGATCAGCGACGGCCGCGGCGGCGCCGGGGCGGGACAGCAGCGCTTCGCCCCCCTCAACAGCTGGCCGGACAACGGCAACCTCGACAAGGCCCGTCGGCTGCTGTGGCCCGTCAAGAAGAAGTACGGCCAGAGCCTCTCCTGGGCCGACCTGATGATCCTCACGGGCAACGTGGCCCTCGAGCAGATGGGCTTCGAGACCTTCGGCTTCGCCGGCGGCCGCGCGGACGTCTGGGAGCCCGACGAGGACGTGTACTGGGGTCCCGAGACCACCTGGCTCGGCGACGAGCGCTACACCGGCGACCGTGAGCTGGAGAGTCCCCTCGGCGCGGTCCAGATGGGCCTCATATACGTCAACCCGGAGGGTCCGAACGGCAACCCCGACCCGCTCGCCGCGGCCCGCGACATCCGTGAGACGTTCCGCCGGATGGCGATGAACGACGAGGAGACGGTCGCCCTGATCGCGGGCGGCCACACCTTCGGCAAGACCCACGGCGCGGGCCCCGCGGACCACGTCGGCGCCGACCCCGAGGGCGCTGCGATCGAGCAGCAGGGCCTTGGCTGGAGCAACAGCTTCGGCACCGGCAAGGGCGCCGACGCGATCACCAGCGGCCTCGAGGGCATCTGGACCAACACCCCGGTGACGTGGGACAACAGCTTCTTCGAGATCCTCTTCGGCTACGAGTGGGAGCTGTTCCAGAGCCCCGCCGGTGCCAACCAGTGGCGGCCGAAGGCGGGCGCCGGAGCGGGCACCGTCCCCGACGCCCACGACGCGTCGAAGAGCCACGCCCCGACGATGCTGACGACGGACCTCTCCCTGCGCCTCGACCCGGCGTACGAGCCGATCTCGCGGCGCTTCCTGGAGAACCCCGCGGAGTTCGCGGACGCTTTCGCCCGGGCGTGGTTCAAGCTGACCCACCGTGACATGGGCCCGATCGTGCGCTACCTCGGCCCGGAGGTCCCGTCCGAGACGCTGCTGTGGCAGGACCCCCTCCCGGCCGTGACGCACGCGCTCGTCGACGCCGAGGACGTCGCCTCCCTCAAGAGCAAGATCCTCGCCTCGGACCTGTCGGTGTCCCAGCTCGTCTCCACCGCATGGGCGTCGGCCTCGTCCTTCCGCGGCAGCGACAAGCGCGGCGGCGCCAACGGTGCGCGCATCCGCCTCCAGCCGCAGAGCGGCTGGGAGGTCAACGAGCCCGACCAGCTGACGACGGTGCTGCGCACCCTGGAGGGCGTCCGGCAGTCCTTCAACTCGGCCCAGGCCGGCGACAAGCAGGTCTCGCTCGCCGACCTGATCGTGCTCGCCGGTGGTGCGGGCGTCGAGCAGGCCGCGAAGAATGCCGGCTTCGACGTGGAGGTCCCCTTCACCCCGGGCCGCGCGGACGCCGTGCAGGAGCAGACCGACGTGGAGTCGTTCGCGGCGCTGGAGCCGGTCGCCGACGGCTTCCGCAACTACCTGGGGAAGGGCAACCGGCTGCCGGCCGAGTACCTGCTGATCGACCGGGCGAACCTGCTGACGCTGAGCGCCCCCGAGCTGACGGTCCTCGTCGGCGGGCTCCGCGTCCTGGGCGCGAACCACCAGCAGTCGTCGCTGGGCGTGCTCACCACGACCCCCGAGTCGCTGACCAACGACTTCTTCGCCAACCTGCTCGACCTGGGCACCACGTGGACGGCGACGTCCCAGGACGCGAACACGTTCGAGGGCCGCGATGCCGCCACGGGCGAGGTCAAGTGGACCGGAACCCGCGCCGACCTCGTCTTCGGATCGAACTCCGAGCTGCGTGCGCTCGCCGAGGTCTACGCGAGCGATGACGCGAAGGAGAAGTTCGTGAAGGACTTCGTCGCCGCGTGGGACAAGGTCATGAACCTCGACCGGTTCGACCTCGTCTGATCGCGGCGTCCGGGTCGGTCGGCCCTCACCGGCCGACCGACCCGGGCGTCCTCTTCCCTTTCACCCCTGCGGGCCGCGGTCCTCCGTCGCCGCGCCCGTGCGCCGCTCGTGGCGCGCACGCGCCAGGTGGTGCGCGGGGCACAGCAGTTCACGCAGGGCCGCCTCGGTGCGCCGGCCCGGATTCACCACGGCGAGCCAGCGCGACGGCGTGTTGCCGCCCGCGGCGCGCACCGCTGCGGGCTACCGGGTCTACGGAGAGGTCCACCTGAACTCCGCGCTGGCCTACCGGGCCCTGGCGGCCGGTACGGGCCCGGTGGAGGCCAAGAGGATCGTGCGCCGACCACGAGGGGCCGACAGCTCGGCTGCTCGCGCTGCTCGACGCGGTACACGCCCGGCTCGACCGGGAGCGTACGGCTCTGGGGCTCGCCCGGCAGGCCGCCGGGGCGATCTCGGCCGAGCCGATCACCGACGTACCCCCGGACCGGCCGACTTCGGCGTGACACATCCGCGCGCCGTACGCCGTGCCGGGGATTTGCCGTGCGGCGGGGTGAAGATGTCGGTGTCCGGGCCGCGAGGCGTAGTGCAACGAGCTGAGGTTGCTCAGTGGACCTGTTCCCTGCAATTCCGCTGTCGGAGTGGCGAGACTCCAAGGAGACACTGCACCGGTTCACCCAGATCGTCGGCAAGATCCGGCTGGCGAACAGCGCGCGGCGCAACCACTGGTGGAACGTCCCGTTCCATGTCTCCGGGCGGGGTGTGACGACCCGCCCGATGGGCGGGACCGACGGCAATCCGCTCTTCACGATGGACTTCGATTTCGTCGACCACCAGTTGACCGTCTCGTCCCTCGACGGATCGACCGCTTCCTTCCCGCTCGCCGGTCAGTCCGTGGCGTCGTTCTACCGCGAAACGCTCGCCGCTCTCGACGGGGTCGGCGTGGCAGTGACCGTCGCGCACCCCCGCCCGTACGGTCTGCCCGGCGCACAGCGGCCGTTCGCGGAGGACACGGAGCATGCTTCCTACGATCCGTTCTGGGTCAACCGCCACTGGCAGGTGCTCAGCCAGGTCAGCCTCGTCCTGGAGGAGTTCGCTTCCGGTTTCGCCGGGAAGACCAGCCCGGTGCACCTCTTCTGGCATTCCTACGACATCGCGGTCACCCGGTTCTCCGACCGCTTCGTCGAGCTGGGGGCGAGCGTCGACCCCGTGACCCGTGAGGCCTACTCGCGCGAGGTCATCAGCTCCGGCTTCTGGTTCGGCGACGACACCTCTCCCCGGCCGGCCTTCTACGCGTACGCCGCTCCGGAGCCGGACGGCCTGACCGGGCATCCGCTGCGTCCGGCGGCCGCGCGCTGGGCCGAGCGGGGCATGAGCCGCCTGGCCGTGCTGGACTACGACGAGGTCCGGGGCAGCGCGAACCCCCGGGAGACCGTCCTCGATTTCTACGCGTCCCTGTACCGGACCGCGGCAGGCCTGGCCGGCTGGGACATCGAGCGCCAATCCTGCCCCGGTGGCATCACCGATCCCCTGGCCCGTGGACAAGCATGAGAGTGGGGTGTTCCAGGTGACCCGGAGCGAGTCGGCCGCACCTCTGAACGCGCCGGAGGCCGCGATGCTGGACGCCCTGTTCAGCCAGTCCCCGGTGGGCTTGCACCTGCTGGACACCGAACTGCGCATCGTACGCATCAACACCGCCACGCCCGCCATGCAGGGCGTGCGCGCGCAGGACGTCGTAGGGCGCCGTTTCAACGAGGTCTACGGGGTCGTCGACCCCGACGCGGCCATGGACCTCGCTCGTGGAGTGCTGGAGAGCGGTGTGGCCGTGGTGGGGCACCTCCTGCGGGCACACCGCCTGGCCGATCCCGACACGGAGCACTTCTACGAGGTCTCCGTCTTCCGCCTCGAGTCGCCGTCCGGGGAGGTGCTCGGCCTCGCGGTGGCCGTGGTCGAGGTCACCGAGCGGGAGAAGGGGCGCGCCCGCACGGAGGTGCTCCGCATCGCCCGCGAGCAGGTGGGGCGGACGCTCGACGTGATGGCCACCTGCCAGGAACTCGTGGACGTCATGGTGCCGCGCGTGGCCGACGTGGCGGTCGTGGAGGTGGTGGACGCCGTACTGCGGGGCGACGAGCCCCCGCTCGCTCCCCTCCCGCACGAGGTTCCGCTGCGCCGCGCCGCGTTCCGCAGCAGCGCCGGCAGCGGCCGCCGGGGCGGCGGCGCCGACGAACCACAGGCGCATCCGCTGGGCGACGTACGCGCCCTGCCCGCCCCCACGCCCTACACCCAGGCCCTTTCCGACCTGCGGCCCCGCACGGTCGCCCTGGACGGCGACCTCCCGTGGCTCGCCGCGGATCCGGACCGCGCGGAGGCGATCCGCACAGCCGGGGCCCATCACCTCATCACGGCTCCGCTGACCGTACGGGACACCGTGCTGGGCCTGATCAGCCTGTACCGGACACAGCAGCCCGATCCGTACGACGAACACGATGTCGCGCTCGTGCTCCAACTGGCCGACCACACGGCGCTGTGCATCGACAACGCCCGCCGCTACACGCGCGAGCACACCATCGCCGCGACCGTCCAGCGGCAGCTGCTCCCCCGCCGCCCGGCCTCCCACACGGCGCTGGAGACGGCGTATCTGCTCCTGCCGTCCGACAGCGGAGTGCAGTGGTACGACAGCATCCCCCTGCCCGGAGCCCGTACGGCACTGGTCGTGGGCGGCATCGTCGGCCAAGGGGTCCACTCGGCGGCCGTCATGGGACAGCTGCGGACGGTCGTGCGCTCCCTGGCCGCGTTCGACCTGGAACCCGACGAACTCCTCGCCCGGCTGAACGACACCGCGACGTTCCTGGCAGCCGAGCGTGCGGCCCTGCCGACCGCCGACCCGGTGCACCACCAGGCGTTCGCCGCGCGCTGCACGTACGCCGTCTACGACCCGCTGACCCGGACCTGCACGGTCGCGGGAGCCGGCTCCCCGAGCCTCGTCGTCGTCCACCCGGACGGAAGCACCGAGTTCCGCGCCGTGCCGTCCGGGGCCCGGTTGGGCAGCGCCGAGGGAACGCCCTTCGCCGCGACGGCGTTCGAGATCCCGGAGGGCAGTCTTTTGATTCTCTCCGACACACCGATGCCGACGCTGGAGCCGCCCGCCGACCCGGACGTCTTCGTGCGCCTGCTCGCCCAGGCGGACCGCTCCCTGGAGGAGTTGCGCGACGACGTCCTGTACGCGTTCGCGGCTGGTGCCCAAACGGGCCCCACCGCGCTCCTGCTCGCCCGTACGCGTCCCTTCCCCGCCGACCGGGTGGCCGTCTGGCAGCTCCCGGACACCCCGACGGCCGCCGCCACCGCCCGGCGCCTGGTCCGCGGCCGGCTCATCGCCTGGAACGTGGAGGAGGAGACGGCCTTCGACACCGAGGTCATCGTCAGCGAGCTCGTCACCAACGCCGTCCGCTACGGAACCCCGCCACTGGAGCTGCGCGTCATCAACGACCGAGCCCTCACGTGCGAGGTACGTGACAGCAGCCGGTCGGCTCCGCACCTGCGCCACGCCGGTGTCGTCGACGAGGGCGGCCGCGGGCTGTTCATCATCGCGCAGCTCGCCCAGGCCTGGGGCACCCGGTACGCGGCGGACGGCAAGACCATCTGGACCGAGCAGACGCTCCGGTAGGGTGCCCCACGAGGCGGCCCTACCGCTCGCCCGCCCGCCTGGTACCGCCTCGCCCCGATTGTCCACCGGGCCCCGACGGGCCTCCTGGAATCGCAGTGGTCAAAGAGGGCCACCCCCGTGATCAAGGCTCTGCGGCTGTGTACTCTGAGCGAGCTTTCGAACCTGTTCAAGCGTGAACCGAAATGGGGGGGCCGGTGCGCAATCGCCGACTCGTAATGTCCGCTGCCGTCGTGGCAGCCAGTGTGGGTCTCATACCGGGGGTGGCCCAGGCCGGGCCGGCCACGCCGGGCACCGCGGGCCCGCACGGGGTGACCGTGCCCGACGTGGACCTGAACAAGGCCGCGGCGTCGAACTTCACGACCTTCAAGAGCCCTGCCGAGCAGACGGTCCAGACCTCGTCCGCCGCCAAGGCCAACGGCAAGGGCGCTGCCTCCCCGCAGGCGGAGGGCATCGCCGCGTCGGAGCCGACGGTCGGCCTGACCGCCAAGGGCGTCAGCGCGCGCGGGATCAGCCTGGACATCGCCGTCGTGAGCGACCCGGGCACCGCGCTCTCGGTCAACGTCGCCTGGGGTGACGGCACCAGCGTGACGTTCGGCGCCAACGGGCCGACCAACTCGACGGAGACGCACTCCTACCCGGAGATCGGCTCGTACACCGTCAAGGTCACCCTGTCGGACGGTTCGGGCGAGCGGGCCGTCAACCAGCTGCAGGTCGTGACGCCCGGCTCCGACTTCACCCCGTACGCCCCCACCCGTCTGCTGGACACCCGCAGCGGCATCGGTACGGAGCAAGGCAAGATCCCCGCGTACGGCACCACCCGGGTCAAGATCTCCGGCAACGGCGCCATCCCCGCCGGTGTCACGGCCGTGGTCCTGAACGTCACCGCCACCAACACCACCAGCGGCGGCCACGTCACGGTCTACCCCGAGGGCAGCGACCGTCCGACCACGTCGAACGTCAACTTCTCGGCCGGCCAGACGGTCCCGAACCTGGTCATCGTGCCGGTCAACAAGAACGGCTACGTCGACCTGTACAACGGCGGCTGGGAGTCGGTCGACCTGATCGCCGACATCACCGGCTACTTCACCCGCACCTCCTCCAGCGGCTACACCCCGCTGACCCCCTCGCGCTTCCTCGACACCCGCGAGGGCCTCGGGCAGGTCGCCGGCCAGGGCACCATCGGCGTCCAGATCACGGGCAAGGGCGGCATCCCGTCCGGCGCCACGGCCGTCGCGCTGAACGTGACCGTCACCAACCCGCGCGAAGACGGCCACCTGACGGTCTTCCCGAGCGGCGGGTCGGTCCCGACCACGTCCAACCTGAACTTCCGCGGTGGCCAGACCGTCGCCAACTCCGTCATCGTGCCGGTGGGTCCCGACGGCTCGATCAAGGTCCGCAACGGCGCCTGGAAGGGCACCGACGTCATCGTCGACGTGGTCGGCTACTACAGCCAGGACAGCCAGGGCGCCTACCTGCCGTTCCTGCCGGAGCGACTGCTCGACACCCGTGACCCGGCGGACTGGCCGTACGGCCAGCTGGAGGGCCAGGGCTACATCTACATGCCGCTGTCCACCACGCGCCCGAGCAACACGGCGTACGTGCTGAACACCACGGTCACCAACCCCCGGGGCGACGGCTACCTGACGGTGTCCCCGGACCCGAACAGCCTGTACGACTACGACAACGGCTGGGAGATCTGGCCGACGCCGCCCAACTCCTCCAACCTGAACTGGAAGAAGGGCAACACCGTCCCGAACCTGGTCCAGGCGGGCATGGGCAACAACGGCATCGTCGACTTCTGGAACCGCGGCTGGGACAACATCGACCTCGTGGTCGACATCTTCGGCGTCTACCAGACGAACTGATCCAGGCGAAACGATCCGCCAGCAGGTGTGAACGACAGCGCCTCGGGACGGCCCTTGCGGCCGCCACCCGGGGCGCTGCGCGTGTTCCCCCGGCCTCGGCCGGTCAGGCCGGCGCCCGGGTGCGGCTGAGGAGGGTGCCCGGCACGGCCACGGGGGCGGGCAGGGCCACCGCGTAGTGGGCGAACAGCGGGGCGCGGCGGCCGCGATCAGCGCGAGGTTCGCCACCGTGAGCGCGGGGCCGACGGTCCCGACGCCCAGGTCCTGCACCCGTACGAAGGCTGAGGCCGCGCCTCATCCGGTCGGTACCGCGTTCGCACCCACCACGAACCGGTGAGGACGAGGTCCGGTCAGCCCTCGTCCACGTTCCACCGCCGCGGCAGGTCCGCGTCGCAGAAGACACAGACGAAGTCGCCCTCACGCACGACGTTCAACTGCCGGCAGGACACACAGCGGCGGAACACGACCTCGTGCGTGAACCCGGCCGGACCCTCGATCCCCGCCCGGTCGAGCGCATCGGCCACGGCCGGCCACGACTCCACGTCCGGGCAGTAGCCGGTCGACTGGTTGCTGACCTCACCGACCACCCACCGCCCCGACTCCTCGCACAGGCTCAACTCGCCCGCACTCAGAACGGCCTCGCCACCCGCACACACCACATGCTCACTACGCCGCGGCGCGAGCCGCAGCACACCGTCCGCGCCGACGACGAAGGTGAACGGCTCCGCCAGATCCGCCGCAGGCAGCCCCGAAACCCACTGCTCGAGCCTTCGCGGCGACCCAACGGCCCAGCCCTCACCTCCGACACGGACCAGGGCCCTCAACTCGGCCGGCCCGACATAGCGATACAACCGCCCCTGCACACCCATGCCGGACACCCTCACACTCAGGCCGCAGCTTGCCGTGAGCGGCGGGTCCGGCCCGCCGTCGGGCTGGTCACGGTGTTCTTGGCGGACCGCCTACGGGCTCGGAGCGCGACCATCGGCCCGAGGTGGTCGATGACGCATCCGGTCACGGGCCTGTGTTTCCTTCGAAGTCGCCCAGGTTGATCAGGCTCACTCGGTGGTCCCAGGCGTCCCACCTCACAGACTTCTGCGCCTCCCAGTAGTAGTTGACGTAGCCCATGAGGTCGCCGTACGCCTCGTCCTCATGCGCCCGATCGGGTCTGCCGAACGCGGCCAGGAGTTCCTCGTACGAGGTCAGATGAGCGAAATGGGACAGGTGCGGACCGTAGATCGCGAAGCCGACGACCGTCCCGGCTCGAACCTCGTAGGTGAGTTCGTCAGCGCAGTACAAGAATCCGTCTGACCGGGCAGCGTGGTCGACGACCTCGTCGAGGGACAGCCGCCGCCCGTCGGCGTCGTGGTACTCGCTGTCCATGTCGGTCCCACCGCGGTACCGGGCGACTACGGAGGACTGGGCCTGGATGATGCTCCGGCGTGGAACGCTGGTGGCTGGTGCTCCCAGGGCCGTGCCGCCCATCTCGACGCTCGCGAGGTCGAGGTGTGGCCGGGACAGCATGTCCAGGTTGTCGAGGATCTCGATCATCGTCAGAGTCTAGGCTCGGCCCGCCGTTCGGGATCTCCCCGGCCACCGCCTGCCGGGCCGTCCCACACCTGCGGTCGGGTTGAGCTCCGTCAGCGGGGCGCCTGGAGGCGTATCGGTGAGGCAGTGCGCGTGCTCGCCGTTGACCAAGAACCGGACAGCCGCCCGGCGTTATGCCTCGTCAACCGGCATGCCCACCCATGACCGGCCTGACGGCGAGCCGGAGTCGGGCTGGGGAGGCTTCGTTGCTCTTTGCCTGGGCTTTACACTCACACTGCATTTACTTAGGTTAGCCTCACCTCATGATTCATGCGGACCTCGCAGCAGCTGCGGGCTACACCACGCCTCCCCTTTGGCGGATTCTCACCAAAACCGGCTACTTCGTCGGTCTGAGTGGCGCCATCGGCTCCACCGTCACGTACGCGGCGTCGGTTCGTCCCAGCCTGCGCGCCCCGCAGAGCGAGGCCGACGACGTCGTGGCCCTGCAGCGGCGGACGTCGGTGTACCTGGCGTGGGCCGGAGTGGTGTTGCTGGTGGCTGGCTACTTCCAGCTCGCCGGACGTGTGGCACGGGCCGGCAAGGGCATGCCCTTCGGTGACGCCCTCGCCCCCGGGCAGATCTCGGACTTCCTGAACGCACCGGCGGCCAAGGGCGCCTGGGTGGCCCAGGGCACGATCTACATCGCCCAGAACCTCCTCCTCGCGCTCGCAGCCGCCGCCCTGATCTCGCTGTTCACCGCAGCCGGCCGCCGTCATCTCGATGCCGTCGCACTGACCGCACTCCCGCTGTCCCTGGCCATCACCCTCGTCGGGGCGATTCCGGCCACCGCGCCCAAGAACTCCGAGAAGTGGCTCGACCTCTTCTTCGGCCAGGCCCACATCATCAGCGGCACCGTGTGGATCGGCGGCCTGGCGGTGCTCCTCGCCCTCACCGGTGCCCGTCGCCGTCTGAGTGAGAACGCCGGCCTGCTGTGGGCGGACATCTGGCGACGGTTCGGCCTCGTGGCCCTGGTGAGCGTCGCGGCGGTGCTGATATCCGGCCTGTGGTTGTCCTGGAAGCACGTGGGCAGCGTGGGACAGCTCTGGACGACGACCTACGGCCTCTTCCTCCTCGTCAAGATCCTGCTGGTGCTCGCGATGGTCGCGGCCGGCGCCCTCAACCAGTTCTGGCTGATGCCGCGCATCGTCCAGGCCCGTCAGGCCGATGCGACGGCCTCCCTCCTGCACCTGACGCTGCGCCACTTCCCGAAGGTCGTCTGCGCCGAGGTCGCTCTCGGCGCCGCCGTCCTGGGCGTCGTCCCCTTCCTCGCCGGCTCCGCCCGCTCCGAGGCCGGCAGCCCGGCGCCCGTCGCGACCGGCAGCATCTTCGCCGTCGGCGCCCTGCTCGTCCTCACCCTCGCCGCATCGCTGTACATCACGGCCAAGGCCTCCGACGCCCTCGCGCAGCGCCAGGTCGCCGCGAGTTCCTGATCCGACGCCGAGACCTCATGGTGAATCGTTTCTGCTAGGCCCGGCATCAGACCACGGTCCGATGCCGGGAACCGGCCCCTGCTCCGACGCGGGGACGGCCCCCTCACCGGGAGGGTGGCGGCATGACGACAACACACGACACCGACACCGGCTCCCCCCGCACCGCCGCCCACCCCGTGGACTGGTCCGGCGAGGCCCCGTTCCCCTGCCGCTGGGTCGGCGGGGTCGCCCTCGTCATCGCACCGCTCCTACTGGCCGCCGGCGTTCTGCTCCGCCTCCCCTTCCACTTCCTCTTTCCCGCCCAGCTCGCCGCCCGCGCCGACCATCCGACCCTGATGGCCGCCTCCTACGGCGCGTTCGCCGCCGGCACCGTCCTGCTCTGACCCGCCGTCGCCGTTCTCGCAGCCCGTACCGGCCGCACCCGGCCCGGACCGGCCCTGTGGGGCGGAGTGTTCGCGGTGCTCGGCCTCTTCGCCCGCACCTTCCACGCCGGATTGGACCACCTGGCCTTCCGGTTCGCCGACCGGGAGGGCGCAGCCGCAGCCACCCGTTTCGTGGACGGGGCATACGGCGCGTTCCACATCTTCAGTGCCCTCAACGTCGCCATCATGGGCGGCTGGCTCCTGCTCGCCGCCGGCGCCTGGCGGGCCCGCGTCCTCGGCCCGCTGCGGGCCGCCGCCCTCGCCGCGACCGCCGCCCTGCCGCTCGGCGTGCTCAAGGGCACCACCCCCCTCTCCGTCGTCGCGGCCGCCGGCCTGTGCCTCGCCCTCGTCCCGCTGGGCGTCAGCATCCTGCGCGACGGCGCGGCCCCGCGCCGCGGCACCGTGCTGCGCTGGACCGCCCTGGTCGTGGCCGTCGCCATCGCCATGACCGTGCTGGGCCAGGCCGGTTGAGGCCGCCCGTGTACGGTCGGATCATGGCTCTCCTGCGGCGCCCGTACGGCAGCCACCACCACCTCCTCGCGCTCGACGTGGCCGCCGCGCTGCTCCTGACGGCTGTTTACGCCGGCTTCGCCTCCACGGGCAGCAGCGACGCCCAGCCCTGGTGACACGGCTGCCGTACGAGGATCTGCCGGCGGGCCTGGGTCTGACGATCCACCGCATCGTCCAGGAGGGCCTGACCAATGCGGTCAGGCACGCGGCGCCCGCCCACTGCCGGGTGGCCGTCGACGCCGACGGGCAGGAGGTCCGGATCGAGGTCACGGACGACGGGCGCCGCTCCCCCGCTTCCGGCCCGTCGGTGAAGTCCACGGCTTGGTCGGGATGCGCGAGCGCGTGATGATGTACGGGGGGAACACTGCGCGGGCCCGCGCCCCGAGGGGAGCTTCGCGGTCGCCGTCCGTCTGCCGCGCGACCGCATCGGGAGGAGCGAGTGAGCGACGCATCGATCCGCGTGCTCGTCGTCGACGACCAGGTCCTGCTGCGGGGCAGCTTCCGCATCCTGGTCGAGAACGAACCCGGCCTGAGCGCCGTCGGCGAGGCCGGCGACGGCGCCGAGGCGGTGGAGACGGCCCTCCTGCTCCGCCCGGACGTCGTCCTGATGGACGTCCGCATGCCCGTCATGGACGGTATCGAGGCGACGCGGCGGATCTGCGGATCCCCGCAGACAATCGAGGAGTTCACCGCCCGCCCGGCTCCCGCCCCCACCCTGACGGGGGTGACGGACCGGGAACGCGAAGCGCTCGAACTGATCGCCCGCGACCGCGCCCGACTGGTCATCGCAGCCTACGAGTCGGGTGTCGTCAGCAGCAGACACCACGTCCGCACCGGCTAGTCAGGACCCGTTCGCGCGCGGACCGTACGCGTCCGGTCCGAAGGCTGGGGCCCGTACGTCCTGTTCAGCCGCCCGCCACGACCTCCCGCGCCAGCGCCACCAGGTCCGGGATCGCCGGATGCCCCGGCGGGCCGCTGCGCCAGGCCAGCAGGAGGGGGACCGGCGGGACGTCCGTCAGCGGACAGTAGGCGATCGCCGGGTGCGTGTGCATGCGCGGCGTCGCCGACGTCGAGATGCCCACCGCGCGGCCCGCGGCGATGGCCGTCAGCCACTCGTCGGTGTTCGCGACCTCGATCGTCGCCGTCGGGCGCGCATCCACCGGCCACAGGTCCAGCGTGGTCGTCCCGGCGACCGTGTTCAGGGCGACCGGCCACGCGGCGAGGTCCGCCGGCGTGAGTGCGGTCTTGTCCGCGAGGTCGCTGCCGGCCGGCACCACGGCCACCCGCTCCTCCGTGAGCAGCTGCACGGTGACCAGCCCCGGCTCCGTCACCGGCCCGCGCAGCAGCGCCACGTCCACCTTGCCCTGGGTGAGCCCTGCGAGGCGGTCGTCGATGCGGCGCAGCTCCAGCGGTGTGTCGGGGTGCAGCTCGTCCCAGCGCCTCAGCAGCGGAATGGTGTGGTCCCCGAGCGCGGCCCACGGGTGCCCGAGCCTCAGCGGCCGGGCCGTCAGGGCGCGGGGGTCGAGGGCGGCGTCGACGGCGGCCAGTGCCGCGGCGGCCCTGTCCCGGAAGGTGCGGCCTTCGGCCGTCAGCTCCAGGTGGTGGGTGGAGCGGTCGACCAGGCGTACGCCCAGGTGGTCCTCGAGTTGACGCAGGGTACGGGAGAGGGCGGGCTGCCCGGTGTGCAGCCGGGCCGCGGCGCGCGTGATCGCGCCCTCCTCGGCGATCGCGAGGAAGGCCCGCAGGTGGCGCAGTTCCATGGTCATGCCTGCCAAGCATAACCACTGCACACATCGGCATTTCACGTCGCGCGGCCGGGTCCCTAGCGTGAGGGGCATGACGAATTCGACGGTCACCTCTCCCGCGCAGGGGTCGACGGCGGGCAGCCTCGTCCGCACACCCCCGGGTGTCGGCAGCCTCGGCGGGATCGGCCTGGTGCTGGCGGGCACGGTCTCGGTGCAGTTCGGCTCCGCCCTCGCCGCCCTGCTCTTCCCACGGGTCGGCGCCCTCGGCGTGGTGTCGCTGCGCGCGACGCTCGCCGCGCTGCTCCTGCTGCTCGTATGCCGCCCCCGGCTGCGCGGTCACTCCCGTACGGACTGGGCCGTGGCCGGCGCCTTCGGGGTCGCCCTCGGCGGCATGAACATCCTCTTCTACCAGGCCATCGACCGGATCCCGCTGGGCCCGGCCGTCACCCTGGAGGTCCTCGGTCCGCTGCTGCTGTCCGTGGTCGCGGCGCGCCGCGTGCTCAGCCTGCTGTGGGCCGGCCTGGCCCTGGCGGGGGTCGTCCTGCTGGGCGGGGGCGGATTCGCCGGACTCGACCTCGCGGGGGCCGGCTTCGCGCTCGGGGCGGGGGCCATGTGGGCGGCGTACATCATCTTCAACGCCCGGGCGGGAGCCCGCTTTCCACGGCTGGACGGCCTGGCCGTCGCCATGGCCGTCGCTGCGCTGATGACCCTGCCGCTCGGCATCGGCTCGGCGGGCGGCGCGCTGCTTCAGCCGGACGTACTGGCGCTGGGGTTCGCGATCGCGGTGCTGTCCTCGGGGCTGCCGTACGCATTGGAGCTGCTGGCCCTGCGGCGGCTGCCGGCGGCGACCTTCGCGGTGCTGATGAGCCTGGCGCCGGCGCTCGCCGCGCTGGCGGGGTTCCTGGTGCTGGGGCAGCGGCTGTCGGGACCGGCCTGCGCGGCCATCGCACTGGTGGTGGCGGCGAGCGCAGGGGCGGTCCGTACCGGGCTTCGCACCGGGGTTCGCACCGGGCGCTCCGCGAGGTGGCGGGCCAGGGCCAGTACGGCGAGCAGGGCCACGAGCACGCACACGCCCCACCACCCGGCCCGGCCGTAGAGGCGCACTCCGAGCCAGGAACCCGCGCTGCCGCCCAGGTAGACACAGGTCATGTAGGCGGTGTTCAGCCTGCCGCGGGCGTCGGGACGCAGCGCGAAGACCCGTGCCTGATTGGCGACCATGCCGGACTGCATCGCAAGGTCGAGCAGGAGCGTGCCGATCGTCAGGGCGGTCAGCCCCGCCACGCCGCCCGAGGCGCCGGCGGCGAGCACCACGGCGGAGAGGAGCACCCCGAGCAGGCAGACGAGGTTCACCAGGTCGGACCCCCTGCGGTCCACCACGCGTCCGGCGAGCGGGGTACAGAGCATGGTGGCCGCGCCGACCAGGGCCAGCATCCCCACCGCCTGGCTCCCCAAGCCGTAGGACGGGCCGGTGAGAAGGAGCGCCAGGCAGGTCCAGACGGCGGAGAACCCGGCGAAGACCGAAGCCTGGTAGATGCAGGAGCGGCGCAGCTCCGGCTCGGTGCGCAGCAGGCGCAGCGGCTCGGTCAGCAGTGTCCGGTACGGCACGCGCGAGGGCGCGGCCGTGCCCGTAGCCGTAGCCGTAGCCGTGGCCGGTACCGTGAACCCCAGGAGGCCCGCCAGGAGCAGGACGACCGTCCCGGCCACCAGGTAGGGGACCCGCCATCCCAGCCATTCGCCGAGCGTTCCGCTGAACGTGCGGGCCAGCAGCATGCCGCCGATGGACCCGCTCAGCAACGTGCCCATCACCGCGCCGCGGCGGTCGGCGGCCACGAGCCCGGCCGCCAGCGGGGCGATGACCTGCGCAGCCACGGTGGTGACCCCGATGAGACCACTGGCGGCGACGAGGAGCGCCAGGGTCGGTGCGCAGCCCGCGGCGAGAAGGCTCAGGCCGGTGAGGGCGAGCAGGGTGACGAGGAACGGGCGGTACGCGAGCCGGTCGGCCAGCCGCACCAGCAGGAAGATCCCCGCCGTGTAGCCGACTTGGGTGGCGGTGACCACCATGGAGGCGGCATCGGGAGTCGTGTGCAGTCCTGCGGCGATCAGCGGAACGATCGCTTGCGGGAAGTAGAGGTTGCCCACGGCGACGGCGCAGGTCACGGACAGGATCAGAACCATCCGGCGGGTCATGTCAGTTCACCGGGCCGTCGTCGGGCGTGGCTGTGCTCCATGCAGGAGTGGTGTGTGTCATGTGCGCAAGTCCACGGCACGCGCGGCCCGCTGCCAATCGATGTAGCGTATTGCTTAATGATCAGCTTCGTGCTCGGCGTCGAGGACCTCGCGGACACCCGGTTCGCGGTCTCGCCCCTGAGCGAAACCGTCTTCACTCTGCGGGTGTTGCGCGACCCGGGCCTGTCCGCGGTGCACCTCCCGTGGCGCAGGTCCGTGCTCGGCCGGCTCGACGCGCTCGACACCGACCTGCTGATGTCCTTGGTGGCGCAGCGGCTCACCCTTCCCGACTTCCTGACCCCGCGGCCTACGGGCTTCTCCCCCGCCTTCGAAGAGGAACTGGCCGTCGTCCGCCGGGCCTCCCCGGAACTGGTGCGCCGCGACCTGTCGGCCGCCCACGCACCGGATCCGCTGCCCGAGGCCCTGCGCGCTGCCTCCGCCGCGGACGACGCGCCGGTCCTCGGCCTCCGCGATGCGATCTGCGAGCTCCTGCAGCGGTACTGGGAGATCGCCGTCAAGCCGATGTGGCCGCAGATGCGGCTGCTGCTGGAGGCCGACATGACCTACCGGGCCCGGCAGTTGGCCATGGGCGGCGCCCGCCTGCTGTTCGCCGGGATGCATCCGAACCTGCGCTGGCAGGACGGTGTGCTGCACATCGACAAGATGATCAGTACGCACCGGGTCGCGGCGTCCGGTCGCGGGCTGCTGCTCGTGCCCTCCGTGTTCGCCCACAAGCCCGCGCCCCCGGTCAGCCCCGAGGAACCACCGCTGCTGATGTACCCCAGCCGCGGGGTGGCGACGCTGTGGGCCCCTGCGCCGGCGGCCGACGCGTCCGCTCTCGTGGCGCTGCTCGGCGCGCCCAGAGCCCGGCTGCTCCGCCTCCTCACGGAGCCGCTGCCCACGGTCGAGATCGCGCGCCGTTTCCGGGTGACCCCGAGCGCCGTGTCCCAGCACCTGGGCGTCCTGCACGCCGCGGGCCTGGTCTCCCGGGCCCGTGACGGCCGGCAGGTGCTGTACCGGCGCAGTCCGCTGGGCGACCAGTTGGCCGGCCCGCATTCCTGATCGCCCCGGCCGGCTCCGCTCCCCGCGGCGGCCTGCTACCAGGGCAGTTCCCGTACCTGCTGTACGCACAGCACCACGAACAGCAGACCGGCGGCCGCCAGCATCCCGTTGCTCAGCAGTCCGTTGCGCCAAGCATCCGGTGTACGTGAGCTGTTGAGCAGCCACAGCAGGGTGAGGGCGAGGAACGGCATGAAGAACGCGCCGATGACCCCGTACACGATGACGAGCCCGAAGGGCTGGTCGAGGAAGAGCAGGCCGATGGGCGGGAAGGTCAGCCAGAGCAGGTAGGCCCGGAACGGCAGGGACCTCTCGCGGCTCGTCCCCTCCGGGACGAGGGACGGGCGGTACTTCGTCACGAAGTCGGCGAACATGAGGCTCACGCCGTGCCACACGCCGATCAGCGAGGTGAAGGACGTCGCGAAGAAGCCGACGAGGAAGAGATTGGCGGTCGGTGTTCCGTAGCGGTCCGCGAGGATGTCGGTGAGGTCGAGCAGCCCCCGGTCGCCCTTCGCGATGGCCACGCCGGAGGAGTGCAGCAGCTCGGCGCCGACGAAGAGCATGGCCACCACGAAGATGCCGGTGGTGACGTAGGCGACCCGGTTGTCGAGGCGCATCACCTTCATCCAGCCCGCGTCGGTCCAGCCCTTGGCGTTGATCCAGTAGCCGTACGCGGCCAGGGTGATGGTGCCGCCGACGCCGCCGATGAGGCCGAGCGTGTAGATCAGCGAACCGTCCGGAAGGACGGGCGCGAGGCCTGCGAAGGCGGCGCCGAGGTGTGGCGTGACCCGGATCGCGAGATACACGGTGACGAGGAACATGACGCCGACCAGCACCGTCATGACCTTCTCGAAGACGGCATACCGGTTGAACCAGACGAACACCAGGCCCACCAGGCCGCACAGGACGGCCCAGGCCTTCAGGTCCATGGTGTCCGGGAAGAGCGCGGCGAGCGGGAGGGCGCTGGAGGACATCGCGGCGGCGCCGTAGACGAAGCCCCAGACGACGACGTACCCGGCGAAGTACACCGTGGTCCAGGATCCGAGGCTGCGCCAGCCGTCGAACAGCGTGCGGCCGGTGGCGAGATGCCAGCGGCCGGCGGCCTCCGCGAGGGAGATCTTGACCAGGCAGCCGATCACCGCCGCCCACAGCAGCGTGTAGCCGAACTTGCTGCCCGCGATGAGTGTGGCCACGAGGTCGCCGGCACCCACGCCGGTCGCGGCGACGACGATGCCGGGGCCTATGTAGCGCCAACTCGCCTTGCGCGGGGCGCTGTTCTCGCTCTCCCCCGTGCCGGTCTGGAGGGTCTCCGCCATGCGTGTGCCGCCTTTCCGTTCGCACCTGCGGTGGACCCGGTCACCAAAGCGGCTCGGCGGCGGGCGCGCAAGAGGCCCTCCCTGGTCACTGCAGGGCGGCGGCCTGGCCCTGGAAGGCACGGCGGTAGGCGTGGGGGCTGGTGCCGGTGATCCGCCGGAAGCGGTCCCGGAACGCCGTCGGCGAGCCGAAGCCGACCTGCGACGCGATCCGCTCCACCGGGTGGCCGGTGGTCTCCAGCAGGTACTGGGCCTGGCGGATCCGGGCGCGGTGCAGCCATTGCAGGGGCGAGGTCCCGGTCTGCTCGCGGAAACGCCGGTTGAGCGTGCGTACGCTCATCCCGGCCTCGGCGGCGATCTCGTCGAGGGTCAGCTCGTGGTGGGCCGTGTCCTCCATCCAGCGCAGCAGGGGCTCCAGCGTCGAACCCTGAGGGGTGGGCGGCTGGGCGTGCACGATGAACTGTGCCTGCCCGCCCTCGCGTTCCAGCGGCATGACCGCCAGCCGGGCGGCGTCCGCCGCCACGGCCGAACCGTGGTCGCGTCGGATCAGGTGCAGGCACAGGTCGAGTCCGGCGGCGGCGCCGGCCGAGGTGAGGAACTGCCCGTTGTCGATGTAGAGCACATCGGCATCGACCTCGATCTGCGGGTACCGGGCCGCGAGAAGGGGGGCGGCCACCCAGTGCGTGGTGGCGCGCAGTCCGTCCAGCAGCCCCGTGGCGGCGAGCACGAAGGCGCCGACGCAGATCGACGCGATCCGGGTGCCGCGGGCGGCGGCCGAGCGCAGGGCGTCGAGGACCTCCGGCGGGACGGGCGCATCCAGGTCGGCGATGCCGGGGAGCACGATGGTGTCCGCCTCGGCGAGGGCCTCCAGCGACCAGGGGGCCCTGAGGGCGAACGCGCCGGCGTCCACCTCGCCGGCGGGCGCGCAGACGCGGACGCGGTAGGCCGGGCGTCCGTCGGGCAGCCGGGTACGCCCGAACACCTCGACGGGGGTGGACAGGTCGAAGGGGATGACCCCGTCCAGCGCGAGTACGGCCACGGTGTGCATGGCCGAACTCTAGGCCTTGGCCGGATTCCGGCCAAGCCCGCTCAGCAGCCGGATGGCTCGTACCGCCTTCCTTATCCCCTTGGCGGGAATCTGTTGGGCCCTGGCCATTCCGCCACTGTTTGATCGGCCCCGGCGCTGCATACCGTCGGTTCCGGCACCCCCCGCCGACCCGCCACCCCGCCACCCCGCCCGATCCGCCTACCGAGCACCCCGGAATCGCACCCGTGACGAAACTCCTCCTCGCCGTCCACGTCCTGGCGGCCATCATCACCATCGGCCCGGTCACCGTGGCCGCCGGCATGTTTCCGCCCGCCGCCCGCCGGGCCGCTGCCGCCCCCGACGACCCGGCCGGCCTCGCCACGGTGCGCACCCTGCACCGGATCTGCCGGGTCTACGCGGGGATCGCCGTCGCCGTCCCGGTGTTCGGGCTCGCGACGGCCGGCAGCCTCCACGTCCTGGGCAGCGCCTGGCTGATCACCTCGATCGTGCTGACCGCGCTGGCCGCTGCCGTCCTCGGCGCCCGCATCCTGCCCCGCCAGGGCGCCGCCCTCTCGGCCCTCGGCGGGCCGGCCCGCGGCGCGGCGCAATCCGATGCCGTACTGCGCACCGCCCGACAGCTCGGCATGTACACGGGCCTGTTCAACCTGCTGTGGGCCACCGTGACCGTTCTGATGATCATCCGCCCCGGGTCCACCACAGGAGTCTGAACGTGCAACCGCCCAGCCGGCTCCTGCGCGTCAGCGCCCGCATCGAGCTGCTCTCCCTCGCCGTCCTGCTGGCCAACCTCGCCACCGTGCACCAGCAGGCCCTCGCCGCGCTCCTCGGCCCGCTCCACGGCTGTGCCTACCTGATCGCCGTCATCTCCACCGCGACCGCGACCGCCACCGCCGGCGAGCGCGGGCCCGCCGGCGACCGTACGGCGACGCTCCTCGCCCTGATCCCGGGCATCGGAGGGATGCTCGCCCTGCGTCGCCTGGCCGCGGCCCCCCGGACAGCGCACGCGCCTCGCGCAGCGCCGCCCGGTGCATGACGATGCCGGTATGGCTCAGGACAGTGCCGGCGGCGCAGCGGGTGCAGACATCCCGGACGCGGAGCTCAAACACAACGCGATCGGATTCCTCGACGCGCTCGTCATCGGCCTGAACTCCACCTCGCCCGCCTATTCGCTGGCCGCCGTCATCGGGCCGATCGTGGCCCTGGTCGGCATCTACGCGCCGGGCGTGATGCTGGCGTCGTTCGTTCCGATGCTGCTGATCGCCGCCGCCTTCTACTACCTCAACAAGGTCGACCAGGACTGCGGGACGACGTTCTCCTGGGTGACGCGGGCCATGGGCCCCTGGGCGGGCTGGCTCGGCGGCTGGGCGATCACGATGACCGGCGTCTTGGTCATCGGCTCGCTGGCCGACGTCGCCGTCAACTTCGGCCTGCTCGCCGCCGGCCTGGACAGCTGGGCCGCCAACCCGGTGATCCGGCAGACCCTCGCCGTCGTGGTGATCCTCGCCATGACAGCCATCTGTGTCATCGGCACCGAACTGTCGGCCCACCTCCAGGACATCCTGATCCTCGCCCAGGTCTTCTTCCTCCTGGCCTTCGCGGTGGTCGCCATCTACCGGATCTACGCCGACACCAGCACCCTCGACTCCATCGAGCCGTCCCTCACCTGGCTCAACCCCTTCGGCGCGGGCGGCGCAGCCCTCACCGGCGGGCTGCTGCTCGGCGTGTTCATCTACTGGGGCTGGGAGTCCGCGGTGAACCTCACCGAGGAGGTGGAGAACTCCGCCACGGCGCCCGGCAAGGCCGGGATCTGGTCGACCGTGGTGCTGCTGGTGACCTACCTGGCCGTGGGATTCGCCATCGTCGGCTACGCCGGAACCGCCTTCCTCGCCGAGAACGCGGGCGAGGAGGAGGCCATCTTCGCCGTCCTCGCGCACGAGGTGATGGGCGGCTGGGACTGGGTGGTGCTCCTGGCCGTCTGCACGTCCGCGCTCGCCTCCACCCAGACCACGATCATCCCGGCCTCCCGCACCGCCCTGTCCATGGCCCGCCGGCACGCGCTGCCGCATCGGCTCGCGCACATCCAGCCACGGTTCCGGACCCCGGACGTGAGCACGTGGTGGGTCGCCGGCATCGCCATCGCCTGGTACCTGGCCGTGAACCAGATCAGCGAGAACGCCCTCCTCGACTCGCTGACGGCGCTCTCCCTGCTCATCGCCTTCTACTACGCGCTGACGGGCGTGGCCTGCGCCGTCTACTACCGCCGCCACCTACTGGAGAACGTGCACAACTTCCTGCTCATCGGCCTCGGGCCGCTGGTCGGGGCGGGCATGCTGGCCTGGCTTCTGGAGGAGTCGATCAACGACATGTCGAATCCGGAGAACTCGGCGAGCGGGGTCTCCTGGTTCGGTCTCGGCCCGCCGCTGGTGATCGGGATCGGGATCGCCGTGGCCGGCGTACTGATCATGTGCTTCTGGCGGGTACGGGACGGCCGGTTCTGGCGGGAGCGGCGGGGCGTCGTCGATCCGGAGCTCGTCCACGGCAGGAAGCGGTAGTCCGGCGAGCCCGGCGTCCGGAAGGAGTCCCTGATGTCTGTGGTCCTGGGGTACGACGAGTCACCCGGCGCGGAACGGGCCCTGCAGGTGGCTCTCGAGGTCGCCACCGCCTTCGGCGAACCGCTCGTCCTCGTCTACGGTGCCGCCGCGCCCGGCGCTGCCGGCGAGGAGTACGTGGCGCACCGGGAAGCCGTCCGGCAGGCCGGGCGCAGCGCCCTCGCGCGGGCCGTCGAGGCCGCCGACGAGGCGGGCGTCCCGTCGACCGTCGAGGTGGTCGACGAGAAACCGGCCCAGGCCCTGCTCGACGCCGCGGAACGGCACCGGGCACGGGTCATCATCGTCGGCAGCTGGGGGGACAGCCCGATCCGCGGCGCCCTGCTGGGCTCCACCCCGCACAAACTGCTGCACCTGTCGCCGGTCCCGGTGCTGTGCGTCCCGACGCGGGGCGACAACGGGGAGTAGGTGTGTCACGCAGTGAGGGACGTGGCCAACTCGGTGAAATCCCGGACGAGTTCCGATGCACGGTCCGCGCTCCACGCCAGACGGACCTGGCTGTCGGCGATGTCCTCGACCGGTACGCGGGCCGCGTCACGACGGACCGGGGCAGGACCAGAACGCCCTCCTCGGCGGCCACGTGCCGCGGCGAGTTCGGCGATGCGGACGGGGACTCCTTGCCCACCAGCCGGTGGCCGGCCTCGGCCGAGGTGGCCGACCTGCGCGACCCGGCGCAGGTCTCCGCGGTGTTCCGGCGCGTGGGCGCCTTCGACCACCTGGTGTTCACCGCCGGAGAGCCCCGAGGCGTACGTCTACCTGCTGCGCCAGACCTTCGCCACCGGCACGGTGGTGACCGTCGACGGCGGGACCGTACTGGCCTGACCTGCGTCCGGCCTACATCCCGTTCGGCTGGAGCACGGAGAGGATGTTCCCGGCCGGGTCCTTGAACCATGCGATCGCGGGGCCCGGCGTCTCCCGGGCGATTCCCTTCGCATCCTGGTCGAATCCCTCGTACCGCTCGAACGCCACACCGCGTGCGGCCAGTTCGTCGACGGCCCGGTCGATGTCGTCCACGGGGAAGTTCAGAACGGTGAAGGTCGCGGCCTCGTGATTATCCTTCGGGTACAGCATGACCTCGGTGTCCCCCGCAAGGTGCAGGGTCAACAGGCCGTTGTCCTCGGACACTCGCAATCCGAGCGTCTCGCCGTAGAAACCCTTGGCGCCCTCGATGTTGTCCACCGAGTAACCGCTGAAGCCCTTGCTGTCTCCCAGCATGGTGGTTGCCCTCCGTTCGCCGCAGCTCATCCGGCATCGGCCCCCTGGCTCCAGTGTCCCTCCGATCACCGCCTGCTGCCCGGCGGCGGGGCGACCGGGGGCGCTGCGGCTACTCCTGCGCCCCCGCCAGCTCCGCCGACCGATCGGCGGCCGCATCGGCCTTCCGGCGCGCCGCACCCGCCGCGCGGGCGGCGTCCCGGACCCGGACGGTGGCTTCGGCCAGGGCGCGCCGCGCCTCGGCCTGCCCGGTCCGCGCCTCGCGCAGCTGCCGCTCCAGCTCGGCGACCTGCGCGTCGGCTTCGGCCAGCGCCTGGTCGTGGTCGCGTTGTTCCTGCTCGGCCCCGCGCAGTTCCGCCTCCCGCGCCGTTGCCTCGGCGCCGGTCTCCTCGGCCGTGCGGCGGGCCTGTTCGAGACGGGCTCGACGCTGCTCCGCCTCGCGGGACGGCTTCGGCTTCGGCTTCGGCTTCGCCGGGGCGTCGGCCCGGGTGACCGCGGGCTGCGGGCGTACGGGGGCCGCGGCGGGAAGGCCCGTGAAACCCACCGGTGGGGTCAGCGCGGTGGTCAGGCGTCCGTCCGACCACTGCTCGGCGGCGTCCGGATCGGCGAGGGCGGCGTGGAGCGTCTGCTCCACCTCGTGCGCGACGCTCTCGCTGACCACCTGGCCCTCCCCCTCGGCCAGTTGCCGGGCGGTACGCGCCAGTGCGGCCACCACCACGTGCCGCTGGTGGGACAGGTCCTTCAGCTGCGTGCCGTCCAACGACCGGTGGGCCTGGCGCAGCGCTTCGCCGAGTTCGAGGAACGCGGCGACCTCCTTCGGGCGCCGCCGCACCAGCAGGTTCGATGCGAACGCCGCACGTGTGGGGCGCCGCAGTCCTGCGATGGCCCTGGCCGCCTGCGCCTGTCCGGCCTCCCGGGCCCTGGCCGCCCGCTCGTCCCGGGCAGCGGTGAAGCGGCCCGGGACCAGTCCGTACAGCTCGTGGGCAACCGCATCCACATCAGCATCGACGTCCACGACACCCACCATGCCGCACACCGGGTTCCGCGGCGTCACGGGCAGCGCCCTGCCGGTGCGTCGCGCAGCCGGCGGGCCTCCCGTACCGACCGGGCCGAGCCCGGCCGCGCCGCAAGCGCATCGACCTCGGCGGCAGTGTCGCGCGCGTCGCAGCCGTCGCGCAGTCCGCTGCCGGCGCCGGCGCCGGCAGCCAGGGCGAGCAGCGGCCCGGCGCTGGTCCCCAGGGCCAGGCCCAGCGCCAGCTCTCCCACGCTCCCCACCCGCCCCTCGTGCGCCATCGATCGACGGTGATGATGCATGCGGCACGGGTACGGTGGACGGGGCCGACGACGCCAATGCCCGGTACCTCCGGGCGAGGCCCGCTCGGGACCACACGGACGAGTGATGCCGCCGCGTCCCGCGAGGACGCCGAGCCCGGCCCAGGGGCCGATGGCCAGGTGGTCGTGGCCGGTCGTGGCCTGTACGGCGAGCCCGGCGGCCATCGGGGCGGCGCTGCCACGCCGGGTCGGTGACCACGTGCGCCACCAGCGGGAAGAGGGAGAGCAGCCCCAGGACGATCCCGATGGCGCTCGCGGCCTCCCGGATCGCCGTCGCCACGCCGAGGCCCGGCAGCGCGATCAGGACGAGGTAGAGCACGGAGCCGAACGCGGCGCGCCGGTTCGTGGCCAAGCCGGGGCCGGTGCCCGCGCAGACCCTCGCCCTGGCGGGCCGGATGCGCACCGAACCGGACCGGGTGCACGGGCTGCTCGAGGCCCTTCTGGTGCTCGCCCGCAGTACGGCTCCGGCCGGGTCGGGCTCGACGGGCTCGTGGCCGAGAGCCTGGCCGTACGGGCGGACGAGATCGCGGCCAGGGACCTCGCGGCGGAGCACGAGGACGGCACCGGCGGCCCCGCGTACGTGTGGGGCCGCGCGAGCCTGCTGCGCCGCGTCGTCGACAACCTCCTCGACAACGCCGTACGGCACAACCGGAACGGGGGCCCGGACTCGGGCTGTCGATCGTTGCGGCCGTCACGGACACCCATCGTGGGGGGGCTGGAGCTGCTGCCCCGGCCCGAGGGAGGGCTACGGGCCGTCGTCGCACTGCCGCGGTCGGCGGGGGCGCGGCATGAGGGTGCTGGTGGTCAAGGACGCGCGGCTCGGGGGTCCACAGGTCGTCACGACGACGCCGGGAGTGGGATACCGCATCGCCGGCTGAGGCCTCCGAGTCCCCGCCGCCGTCAGCGTGGTGCGGGAAGATCGCTTCATGGACGATTTCGTACGGTTCACCCGTACCTGGCACGTCTCGGCCGGCCAGGGATACGACACGGCATGGGGGGAGTTCGAAGGAGAGCGGCTCCACGCGCGGGGCCGGGCACTCGCTCTGGAGGGCGGCCCCTACTGGGTCGCCTACCGGCTCGGGACCGGGCCGCGCTTCGTCACCCGCTCGCTGCACGTCAGCGTGGAGGGGCCGGGCCACGCAAGGCGCGAACTCGCGCTGTGCCGCGGCGACGACGGGGGGTGGACGGTCAACGGGCAGCCGCGCGCCGAATTCGACGGCGCCCTCGATTGCGACCTCGGGCTCTGCCCGCTGACCAACACCATGCCCGTACGCCGCCACGGGCTCCACCTCGCCCGCGAACAGGGCCCCGAGCAGCGGTTCCTGATGGCCTGGGTGGCCGTACCGGAACTGACCGTGACACCGTCCGCACAGACCTACACCCCGCTCGGCGGTCACCTGGTGCGGTACTCCTCCGACAGCTTCCGCAGTGACGTGGAGTTCGACAGCACCGGACTCGTCCTCGACTACCCGGGGCTGGCCACCACCCATCTGGGCGACGACGGCTGACGCCGAGCGGTTCGGGCGCCCGCCGCCGGACCGGGCGAGTCCGGCGGCGGACGGGTTCAGGCGAGGGTGATCTTGTCGCCCTCCACGGATATTTTCGCCGCCGCCAGCGGACGGGTGGCGGGGCCTCCGGCGACCGTACCGTCCGCGATCTTGAAGAGGCTCTGGTGGCAGGGGCAGACGATGTTTCCGTCCTTCACCGTCGCGACCGAGCAGCCCTGGTGCGTACAGGTCGCCGAGAAGGCCTTGAACTGCCCCGCCATGGGCTGGGTGACCACCACCTTCTGGTCCTTGAACACCTTGCCGCCGCCCACCGGTATCTCCGAGGTCTGCGCGAGCGCCTGGCCGCCACCGGCGCCGCCGCTGCCACTGTCACCGCCCGCCGAGGGTGCGGCAGGCGCGTTGTCGGCTGCTGCGTCATACCCGCCGTCGTTGCCGCAGCCGCTCAGGACGGTGCCTGCCAGCGTGGCGGCGCCCGCCGCGAGAACCGTGCGCCGACGCGTGGTGTCACCCATGGCCGTATCTCCTTCTCGTACCGGAAGCGGACCGGAGCATCCCTTGCCACTCCAGCCTCAGCAGGAACACGCAGGGAAGCGGCGGGCGGTTCAACGCGTCCTGCGCGGAATTTCGGCCGAACCGGAGCCCGGGTTCCTGCGTGTCCAGGGTGTGACTACGACATCCCCCGATCTGCGCACCCGAGCGGCCGAGTACGCACTCCTGCCGCTGCGCCTCTTCCTCGGCATCACCTTCGTCTACGCCGGCCTGGACAAGCTGACCGACGCGGCGTTCCTGTCCGCCGGCGGCGACGGCTCGATCGGACAGCAGATGGAAGCCGTACGGGACTCGGCCGCCCTCCCCGGGCTGATCGAACTCTCTTCGCAGAACCCGGTGGGCTTCGGCATCGCGATGGCCCTCGGCGAACTGGCCGTCGGGCTGGGCGCCCTGGCGGGGCTGCTGACCCGGGTCGCGGCCCTCGGCGGCGCCCTGATCTCGCTGAGCCTGTGGCTGACCATCAGCTGGCCGACCACCCCGTACTACTACGGCAACGACCTGGTGTACCTGATGGCCTGGATCCCGCTGGTCCTCGCGGGTGCGCCTGCGCTCTCCCTCGACGCACTGCTGCACCGCCGGCGGCGCCGGCCGGCGTCGGCGCACGCGAGGTCCGGGCCGAACCCGGCCGCCACCGCCGTCCCGTCCTGAGCCGCCGGGGACGCTGAGCCAGGTGCCGCTGCGTCAGACCTCCTGGGCGCGGCGGCGCGGCGGCGCGGCGTCGAGCAGCGCCCACACCCGGCGCCCGTCAGGCCCGACGTCGCTGCCGCAGCCGACGACGGTGCGCAGGGCCGCGAGTTCGGTGAGGACGGCGCCCTCGTCGGGCGCGGCACCGGCCACGTGGCTGAGGGCCACGGCGAGGATGCGGTGGTCCTGGTCGGCGAGGTGGACGCTGATCCGTTTGCCGCCGTCGGCGACCGCCGCGTCGACGAGGCGCCGTACGGCGGTCTCGAGGTCCGGCTCGTCGAGGTGTGCGTATCCCCAGGCCCGGACCGTGGCCGTCGCCTGGGCGCCGGCTTTCCTTGCGGCCCACGGGTCCGCTCGGAACGTCAGCCCGGCGGTCTGCCGGTTGCGGATCTCCATCCGCGGGCGGGGCCGGTCCGGCGGCACGTTCGACCCGCCCGCCTCAGCCGGTGTCGTAGTCATGCGAACACGCTACGCGCACGGACGGACTCTCCGAAAGGGCCTCAGGGCCCGAGGGGTTGACGACGGCGGTGGTGCGGCCGCATGCACAGGGCTTCGGCCGCACCCGCGGTTCAGCGCCGCTGCCAGAGCTGTCCGGGGCCGCCGTTGCAGGGCATCTGGCGCACCTCGCGGCGACTGCCGGCCGGCATGCCCGCGTCCTCCAGGCAGAGCCCGGTGACCCGGTTCCTGATGGTGTGCCGTCCGTCGTTCAGGGGAGTTCGGCGGCATCGCCCTCGGCGGCTGGCGCGAGCGCACCCGCCAAGGCCTGCGGCCCGACATGAGACCGCTGCTCGACCTGGTGCCGGACGGCGCGCTCGCCGCACTGCTGGGCGACCGCGCTCGGGCCGACCGCTCAGCCCAGCGTCACGGTGAACAGCGCCGCGGTGATGGTGAGCGCCGCGCAGGTCAGCAGTAACGGCCGCCCGGCGCTCAGCACCCACCCGATGCCGCGGCATCCGGCGGTGCCCGAGGCCGGGCCCTCCTGTAATGCGGGCCCGTCGGCACCCGCCGTCGGGCGCACGGTGGCGTCGGCTTCGCGCAGGAGGGCGCACTGGCCGCACTCCTCCGTGCCGTGGAGGGACGAGTCGGAGTCGATCCAGTACGCGCCGTTGAGCTCTGCGAAAGAAACATCGGGGGACACGACTGGACGCGTGGAAGCTTCCATGACCGCCAAACGGACCGCCTGCCGCGGAAGCAACGGCGACCACCGCATCCGAGACCGGATCGTCACCGGAAGTCCGTCGACGCCGTACGGGTGGGCCGCTGTGCGGCCAGGGTCTTCCACAGGGCGGGGTCCTCGAAGCCCAGGGCCCAGAGGCCGGGGGCGCGGACTTCGAAGCGGGCGAGGACCTCGAGGTGGGCGGCGCTGCCGCGGGCGTCCTGGTACCAGACCTCGTGGCGTTCGCCCTCGTCGTCCGTGTAGGTGAAGTGCGGGGTGCCGGAGGCGGTGTCGTACGTGTACTGCGCGCCCACCGCTCGGCGCAGGGCCTCGGCCTCCCGGGTGGTGACGTGCCCGGCCCGGGCCGTGGAGCCCACCGTCCAGTTCCAGCCGTAGGCCGGCAGGGCCACCTCCAGTTTGCCGCGGGGCACGTTGGCGGTGGCGTAGGCGAGGAACTCCTCGTACCAGGCCAGGGAGGAGAGCGGGCCGGGTGCTTGCAGGGCGTTGTGGAGGTTGTAGCCCATGATGCGCAGCCGGTCGGCGACGGACCCCAGGTGGGCGTAGTCGAAGGCCTGGCCCGAGTCCCGGGTGCGGGGCATGACCGTGATCACGCACTGTTTGGCCAAGGCGTGCAGGCGGGCGCAGAGTTCGGTGGTCAGCGCGTTGTAGCCGGTGCGGACCTGTTCGCGCAGGACCGTGTCCTCGGTCTCGGTCATCCGCTCGTAGTCGAGGTCGAGCCCGTCGTACCGTCGGCTGGTGGCGATGTCGAGCAGGGCTTCGACGTGCGCGGCGCGCCGGGCCGGATCGTGCAGGAGGGCCGCCATCGCGGGGGCGCCGAGGCTTTCCGTGACGGTGGGGACCACCTTGATGCCCTTGGCCCGGAGGCCGTCGACGATCCGGCGGTCCCCCGCGCCCGTCTCACCCTTGACGGCGCTCTCGCCGGAGGTCGCGTACCAGAACGGGCTGACGGTGTGGAGCTGGTCGGCGTGGGCCAGGGCGTCCTGGTAGCCGGCTTCGATGTTCCACCAGGGCAGCCAGGCGGACACCGTACGGGCGGGTGCGGGGGGTTCGGCGGACGGCGGCACGGGGGCGGCCCCCGACAGGGTGAGCACGGCGGCCGCGAGGAGGCCGGTGAGCGCGTTCTTCATGCCCACGACCCTGACGTCATCCGGGTGCCCGCAGGGTGACGGCACGTCGGGCAGACGAGTGGTGGCGGCGGCCCCGGAGCGGTGGGGCGGGGGTCAGGTGCGCTTCACGCTGAAGGCGACCGTGTCGACGCTGCCGGGTTCGGTTGTGCTCGCGATCTCCGTGCTGCCTTCCATCTGACGACGCGGGTGAGGCCTGCTGTGCAGACCACGCTGGTGCTCCAGCCGTCGCCCGCGAAGGTCTTGAAGCCGAGCTGGCCGTTGCCGAGGCTGTCGACCTTGACCACCGCCATGGAGATCGCGGCGCGGAAGCTCGGGTTGCGGACCCCGCCGAACCGTGCTGTGCGGCAGCGATGTCTGGATCCTGCAGATGCCCGTCATTGCAGACGCATGGGCCGGACCCGGATATTGGGGGTCATGAACTCCGGCTCGCACTCCCCTCTCTCCGGCCCCCACGTGGTCGTGTTCGCGATGTTCCCCGGGATCGACGCGCTCGACGTGACGGGTCCGGCCGAGGTCTTCGCCATGACGAACCTCGTGCTGGGGGCGAACCACTCGGGTGTCGGCCGCGGCTACGAGGTGCACCTGGCCGGTGAGCGGCGCGGTCCGGTGGCGACCTCCGCCGGAGTGCGCCTGCACGTGGAGGAACTGTTCTGCGAGCAGGGCACGATCGACACGCTGGTGGTGCCGGGCCGGATCCGAATCGGCGCCGGCGGTCCCGAACCGCAGGTCGATCCCGCCGTGGTGGCCTGGCTCCGTGAGGTCGGACCGGCCGCGGGCCGGGTCGCTTCGGTGTGCGTGGGCGCGCAGGTGACCGCCGCCGCCGGTCTGCTCGACGGCCACCGGGCGACCACCCACTGGGCCACGGCCGAACGGTTCGCCGCGGATCACCCCGCCGTCGAGGTCGACCCCGATCCCATCTTCGTCCGCTCGGGCCGGATGTGGACGAGCGCCGGCATCACTTCGTCCATGGATCTCGCCCTGGCACTCGTGGCCGAGGACCACGGCGACGAGGTGGCCCTCGAAGTCGCCCGCATCATGGTCATGTACCTCCAGCGGCCGGGCGGCCAGAGCCAGTTCAGCGTTCCCCTGGCCCACCCGGCCGGCAGCCGCGAGGATCTGCGCGCGCTGCGGCGGTGGATCGGCGAGCACCTGGACGCCGACCTGTCGGTGCCCGCGCTCGCCGCGCGGATGTCCATGAGCGAGCGGCATTTCGCCCGGGTCTTCCGGGCCGAGACCGGCAGCACGCCCGGCTCCTACGTCGAGAGGATGCGGCTGGAGGCGGCCCGCCGGCTCCTGGAACGCACCGCACGGCTCGCACCCGACATCGCCCGCGCCTGCGGCTTCGGCTCGGTCGAGTCCCTGCACCGCGTCTTCCGCGACCGCCTGGACACCTCTCCGGGCGAGTACCGCAGCCGGTTCCGCACCACCGCCTGAACCCCCGGCACCTAAACCACGCCGCGCCCGGGCATCCCGGGTGCGGCGACGATCCCGCACGCCCTCACCCACCTTGGAGCCATCACCGTGAAGTTCTCCGCCACCCACATCGGCACCGCCACGGTCCTGCTGGAGATCGCAGGCCTGCGCCTGCTGACCGACCCGGTCTTCGACGCGCCCGCCGAGTACCGCCACGATCCGGTCGTCCTGCGCAGCACGGCCGGCCCGGCGATCGCCCTCGCGGACCTGCCCCCGATCGACGCCGTGCTCCTCAGCCACGACGACCACCCCGACAACCTGGACGCCGCCGGCCGCACCCTGCTCGCCGGACGGCCCGTCCTGACCACGCAGAGCGGCGCGGGCCGCCTCGGCGGCCAGGCCGTCGGCCTCGCGCCGTGGGCCGCGTACGAGCTCACCGTGCGCGGTACGACCCTGCGCATCACCGCCACCCCCGGCGTCCACGGGCCGGTCGGCGACGTCATCGGCTTCGTCATCGAGGCCGAAGGCGAAGAGGAGGCTCTCTACATATCCGGCGACACCGTCTACGTCGACGAACTCGACCGGATCGCTGAGCGGTTCAGCATCGGCACCGCCTTCCTCCACCTCGGTGCCGCCCGGATCGCCGCCTTCGGCAACGGCCGGCTCATCACCATGGACGCGGCCCAGGGCGCGGCCCTGACCCGCTCGCTGGGCGCCCGTACGGCCGTCCCCATCCACTACGCGTCGTGGGAGCACTTCAGCGAGGACCGCGCCGGGATCACCGCGGCCTTCGCCGCGGCCGGCGTCGGCGACCGCCTCCGCTGGCTCACGCCCGGCGCTCGCGAAACCCTCGGCTGAGCCGGAAGGGGGCGAGGACGTACGGGGGTCGGTTCAGGCGGCCTGCAGGGCCGCGGCGCCGAAGGACACGTTGAAACGGTCGCACCAGATGGTGACGCTCGAGTAGTCGGCGAGGTTCACCTCGGCCGGGATCTCGTAGTTTTGATCGCCCTTGTTGCCCTTGAGCTTGCCCAGGCTCACGTGCTTGCCGTCGTCGAAGACGAACCAGCCGTCCGAGCCCTCCTTCACCGGGGCGTCGGTCAGCCACACGCGCAGGTCGGGACCGCTGCTGGTGTCGAGGTTCTCGAGCCGGAGCGTGCGCGAGCCGTCGGGCAGCTTGATGAGCTTCACCGTGCCGCTGGTGCTGTGCTCGTGGCTGATCAGGGAACCCTGGGCAACGGTCTGCGGTCCCGGCGCGGGGGCGGCCCCCGGCCGCGAGGAGCCGGGCCCCGGGGCGGTGGAGGCGGTGGGCAGTGCCTCGTCGACGGTGGAGTTCTGCCAGAGCTTCCACGGCTGGGCCCAGTACAGCCCGGCGCCCAGCACGAGCGTGGCCGCGATCAGCACCCAGGCCAGCAGCCGGCCGCGCCGCCGGCGCGGCCCCGTCGCCGTCCCCGTTGCGGCCCCGGCCCCGGTCCCGGCCCCCGTCCTCGTCATGACAGCCCCTCTTCGTCGATGCGTTCCCTGGTCATTCAACGCGGGCGGGTGATCCGAGCGCCATGATCCCCTGATGACGAAAGTCTTACGTCCGCCGCAGGCCGGGCGGCCGGACGGCCGCGGTCCGACGGACGTCGAGCCGGCACCCTGGGTGCCGCATGACAGACTGCCTCCTTGATCGCGGGGGCATCAGGCTCCCGTGCACGGCGAATTGGGAGAGTAGTGCGCAAGGCGAAGTGGGCGGCTGCGGCTGCTGGTGTGGTGCTGTTGGTCGCGGGTTGCGGCAGCGAGGGCGGCGCGGACAAGAGCAAGGGCGGCGAGGCGCCCGCGTCCGGCTCCTCGGCCCCGGCGGTCGGCGCGGGAGCGGGTTCGGGCGGCTCCGGCACCCTGGACGCCGCCGCGGTGAAGAAGGAGATCGAGTCCGCGGCCACGGCGGCCGGTTTCGCCGAGAAGCCCGGTGACGAAGTACCGGCGAACCTGAAGTCCTGCATGGTCTCGTGGACCGCGGACAGCAAGAAGGTTTCCGACTCCAGGAAGTCCTACGACGCCACGGTCGCGACGCTGGCCAAGGGCGGCTGGAAGGAGACCCGGACCGTCGATCAGCCGGCCGCGGTCATCAAGGCGCTGGACAAGAGCGGCTGGAGCGTGAAGGCGAGCCACCAGGGCAAGGCGGGCGCCCTGCTGGTCGTCTCGTTCATCGCCACGGACAACGGTCCGACGTGCGCGAAGGCCTTCCAGGAAGACCTCGCCAACAACAAGCACTGATTTTCCGCTCCCCGCCCTGAAGGGCGGGATTCCCGCCACGGCACGTCCGACCGCCTCATCCGCCGGGTGGGGTGTACCTGGGTACACCCCACCCGGCAACCAGGTGCAGTGGCTGCGGCCTCGGCAGGAGGCATCGTCGACGGCGTAACAGTTTGCCCGCCGACGGAGGTTGAGGACATGGGAAACGCTGATGGACAGACCCTGGCAAGACCGGACGCGGCAGGAGCGCTCCCCGGCACCGGGCCGCGCGGCCGGATCACGGCGAAGGCGGCGGTGTTCCTCACCGTCGCCTTCCTGGCGGCCGGCGCGCTCGGCGCCGCTCAGGCGGGGACACCGATCCCCACCGAGGTCGTCCAGCTGACGCAGTTCGGACCGGCCCTCGGAGTCGCCGTGGTCGCCGTGCTCTGGCGGGGCGAGATCCGGAGCCTGCTCACCGGGGTCCTGCGCGGCGGCGCGCGCTTCGGCGCGCGCGGCGCACTGCTGCTCGCCACCGCGCCCCTGATCGTCGCCCTCTGTGCGGCGGTGTACGGCCTCGTCACCGGCGACGTCCGGTTCACCGGCCCGAGCGTGCTGGACAACCCCCTCGCCCTGATCGTGGTGGCGCAGTTCATCGGCGCGTGCGGCGAGGAGCTCGGCTGGCGCTGTCTGCTCCAACCCCTGCTCCGAACCCGCTGCGGCCCGCTCGCGTCCTCGGTCACGGTGGGTCTGCTGTGGGGCGTCTGGCACGTTCAGGTCTTCGCGCAGGACCCGGCGTATGCAGGGGCGTTCCTCCTCGCGACCGTGTCCCTGTCCGTGGTCCTGGGGTCGGCCCTGGAGCGGATGCGCGGATCGCGGCTGCTGTTCGCCGGAGGATTTCATATGCTGATCAACTTGGGCCTGTTGCTGTTCATGGACGAGGAATCAGGAGCTGTTCTCCCGATGGTGCTGTTTGCTCTGGCCGGTCTGACGGCGGCCGTCGTATGGACCCTGGGGACCAAGCGGGCTGCGGGTCCGGCGCGTTGACGCAGGACACGGTGAGGGCATGGCCGGCCCCGCGGCCTTGGGCCGCCGTCGTGCGCTGCCAGCTGCTGAGCCTGCTCGCCCTCGCCGCGTCCTGCGTCGGCGGGCTCGTGGTGGTCGCCCTGCTGCTCCTGCCGGTCGGAGCCGGATTCCCGCTGCTGCCGACCGCCGCGAAGGCGCTGCGCACCCTGTCGGACCGCTCCCGCCGGTGGGCCACCGGGTGGAGCGGCATCCGGATCAGCCCGCCCGAGCCGTTGACCACGGACCGCACCGCGTCCCGCCGTACGAGGGTCGCGGCGGTCCTCGGGAGCGAGGGGTTCTGGCGCGACCTCGTCTGGGCCTGGCTGGAACCGCTGATCGGCGGGCTGCTCGTGGCCGTTCCCCTCGCGCTCGTCGAGTACGGGGCGTTCGGCGCGCTGGTGCAGCCGCTGGTGTGGCGGCGACTGGGTGACGGCAACTGGTATGCGTTCGTTCCGGTGCACAGCACCCCGACGATGCTCGCCGCGCTGGTGCTGGGCCTCGCGTTCATCGCCGCCGGTGTGTACGGCGCACCCGCGGTGCTCCGGCTCCACGCGCGCTGGAGCCGGTGGCTGCTGTCCGCACCGCGTACCGCCGAACTCACCCGGCGCGTCGAGCGGTTGACCGATACGCGTACGGAGGCGCTCGACATCCAGGCGGCGGAGCTGCGCCGTATCGAGCGGGACCTGCACGACGGCGCCCAGGCCCGCCTCGTGGCGCTGGGTATGGCCCTGGACCGGGCGGCCCGGCTCATCGACACCGATCCGGCCGCCGCCCGCGGCCTGTTGACGGCCGGCCGGGAGACCTCCGCCAGGGCCCTGCAGGATCTGCGGGAGCTGGTCCGGGGCATCCATCCCCCGGTACTGGCCGACCGCGGTCTCGGCGACGCCGTCCGGTCGCTGGCGCTCGACAGCTTCCTCGACGTGCACGTGGACAACCGGCTGCCGGGCCGACTGCCGGCGCCGGTGGAGTCCGCTGCGTACTTCGCGGTGAACGAGCTGCTGGCCAACGCGGCGAAGCATTCCGGCGGCCGGCGCGTCAGCGTGCTCCTGGAACACCACGAGGATGCGCTGCTGCGGATCGCGGTCGTCGACGACGGCCGTGGCGGCGCGGACGACCGCGCCGGCGGCACCGGACTGCGCGGTGTCCGCCGCCGGTTGGGTACGTTCGACGGCATCCTCGTCCTGCACAGTCCGCAGGGCGGCCCGACCACCGTGACGATGGAGATCCCATGCGTGTTGTCCTCGCCGAAGACCTCTTCCTTCTGAGGGACGGGCTGGTGCGCACGCTCCAGGACCACGGTTGCGAGGTGGTGGCGGTGGACAACGGCCCGGCCCTGCTGCGGGCGCTGCTGGCCGAGGCGCCGGACGTCGCGGTGGTCGACGTACGGCTGCCGCCGACGTTCACCGACGAGGGTCTGCAGGCAGCGCTGGAAGCACGGCGCCGGCGCCCGGGCCTGCCCGTCCTCGTGCTGTCCCAGTACGTCGAGCAGCTCTACGCCCACGAGCTGCTCGCGGACGGCGCCGGGGGCATCGGCTATCTGCTGAAGGACCGGGTGACCGACACCGGCCAGTTCGTCGACGCCGTCCGCCGCGTCGCGGCGGGCGGTACGGCCATGGACCCGCAGGTCATCGCGAAGCTGCTGGCGCGCAGTGACGCCCGCGGGCTGACGGACGGGCTGACTGCGCGGGAGCACGCCGTCCTGGAGCTGATGGCCGAGGGCCGGTCGAACGCGGCGATAGCCGGCGGGCTGCACATCAGCGAGAGCGCCGTGGCCAAGCACACGACCGGCATCTTCGCGAAGCTCCGCATCGCGCCGTCGGCCGACGACAACCGCCGCGTGCTGGCCGTGCTGGCCCACTTGAAACGGTGAGCACGGCGGGGCGGTCATTAACCCTCCCCGATCCGTTCCTTAAGCCGGCCTCAAGAACACGGGAGCAGGGCCCGAACCGCACGTTTGTCCGTTTTCCGGTCGCTAGCGTGCTGTTCGAACCTCATCCCCACACAGAGGCAGGTCCTCATGGCTGGCAATTCCCATCGCCGTACGATGAACGCCAAGGCGAAGGCTGCCGCGGCAGTGGCCGTCGCGGCGGCCGTCGGGGGCACCGCCCTGGTGCTGACCGGTACCGCGCAGGCGGCGTCGGTCGGCGCGACCTTCACCAAGGCGAGCAGCTGGAACACCGGCTACACGGGGCAGTACGTCATCACCAACCGCAGCGGCGGGACGCTCAAGGACTGGACCCTCGAGTTCGACCTGCCCGCCGGCACGGCCCTCTCCTCCCTCTGGAACGGCGAGCAGACCGTCAACGGGCAGCATGTGACGGTCAAGCCGCCCCGGTGGGACACGGCCGGGCTCACGGCCGGCGGCTCGGTCACCGTCGGGTTCGTGACCAGCGCGAGCGGCAACCCGGGCAGCCCGACGGGGTGCCTGATCAACAAGGAGAAGTGCTCCCCGGCCACCGGGCCGACGCCCAGCCCCAGCGGCCGGCCCACCACCGCGCCGACGGCCTCCGCCTCACCCAGCTCCAAGCCGACGGCCGCCCCCACCGCGACGGCCACGGCGACGGCGACGGCGACGGCGACGGCCACCGCGAAGCCGACCCCGACCGTGCCCCCGGGGGGCGGCACCACCACGTCCGCCGGGTTCGCACCGTACGTGGACACCTCGCTCTACCCGGCCTTCGATCTCCTGGACACGGCGGCCAAGAGCGGAGTGAAGGAGTTCAACCTCGCCTTCATCACCTCCGGCGGCGGCTGCTCCCCGCTCTGGGGCGGCGTCACGGCCCTCGGAGACGACCGGGTCGCCTCCCAGATCGCCGCGCTGCGCGCCAAGGGCGGGGACGTCCGGGTGTCGTTCGGCGGTGCGGCCGGCTCCGAGCTGGGCCTGGCGTGCAGCTCCCCCGCCGACCTCGCCGCCGCGTACGGCAAGGTGGTGGACACGTACAAGC
Organism: Streptomyces sp. NBC_01296; assembly: GCF_035984415.1. Lineage (NCBI taxonomy): Bacteria > Bacillati > Actinomycetota > Actinomycetes > Kitasatosporales > Streptomycetaceae > Streptomyces > Streptomyces sp. NBC_01296. The sequence goes on from NZ_CP130720.1 coordinate 730,861, forward strand.
TGACCAAGGTGGACTTCGACATCGAGGGCGCGGCCCTGCCCGACACGGCGGCAAACACCCGGCGCGCGCAAGCCATAGCGCAGCTGCAGAAGTCGCACCCCGGGCTCGACGTCTCGTTCACCCTGCCCGTGATGCCCGAGGGGCTCACCCAGCCCGGGGTCGACCTGATCGGCAATGCCCGGCAGAACGGTGTGGCGGTCTCCGCCGTCAACATCATGGCGATGGACTACGGCCCGGCGTACAGCGGCGACATGGGCGGCTACGCCATCCAGGCAGCCACCGCGACGCAGGCGCAGATCAAGGGAGTACTGGGCCTGAGCGACGCGGCGGCGTGGAAGACGGTGGCCGTCACGCCGATGATCGGCGTCAACGACGTCTCCAGCGAGATCTTCAAGGTGGACGACGCCACCCAGCTCGTGGAGTTCGCCCGGTCCAAGGGTCTCGGCTGGCTCGCGATGTGGTCGGGCGCCCGTGACAAGCAGTGCCCGGGCGGCGCGAAGAACTCCGCCGACGCGACGTGCTCGTCCATCGTCCAGGAACCCCTCGCCTTCACGAAGGCCTTCGCCGCCCGCGGCTAGGGCGACCTGAGGGGCGAGAGCCGCCGCGCCCACGACGCGAAGGCTCAGGCCGCCCGTCGGAGCATCGCCAGGCGGCTCGCCGTGCGGTCCAGGTCGCGCGTCAGGGCCTGGTCGGCGGGGAGGGCGGCCAGTGGGTCGGAGCCGATGAGTATCAGCCGGACATCCCGGTCGCATGCGACGTCCACGAGGTTCGCGAACCGCTGCCGTCCGTCCGCGGAGGCAGCGGCCAGCGGGGGTACGCCGTCCAGTACGAGGGTGCCGAACCGTTCGGCGAGCGCCAGGTAGTCCGGTACCGCCGTCGCCGTCTCGCACAGTGCGTCGAACCCGAACCACACGAGTTCGCCGCGCACCGCTCGGGCGGGCAGCTCCCGCAGGTGGGCCGGGACGCCGGCGGCCTCCGCGGGCGCCGGGACGGTGAGGCCGAGCGCCTCCAGGGCGGTGTGCCCGGGAGGCAGGCACAGGCCCGTGGCGAACCGGCGGCCACCCGTCGGCTGCGCCGCCGCGAGCCGGCGGAAGTCCACCGGGCCCGAGACGTCCAGGACGTCCATCCGCTCCTCGATGAGCTTGATGGTCGGCTCGAACAAGTGGTGGTAGAGCGGGTCCGGCATCAGGCCTGCGGGCGGGTAGTTGGACGTCGTGACCAGGGTGATCCGGCGGTCCAGCAGTGTGCGGAAGAGGCGGGCGATGAGCATCGCGTCGCCGGCGTCGTGCGCGTGGAACTCGTCGAAGACGAGGATCCGGCTGTCCCCGATCAGCTCGTCCAGAGCCCTGTCGACGGCGCTCTGCCCGTCGTGGCGGCCGCCCGGCCGGGTCACTCCGTCGTGCAGGCGCCGGAAGAAGTCGTGGAAGTGCAGGCGGCGTTTGCGTCCGGAAGGCAGGCCCTCGTAAAAGGTGTCCACCAGCCAGCTCTTGCCGCGGCCCACCGGGCCCCAGACGTAGAGGTCGCGGGGTGGTTTGGGGAAGGTCCAGGTCGGGCGGGCGAGTTCGGCCGCCAGCCGGGACAGCCGTCCGACGGCGGCCTGTTGGGCAGGGGCGACGGAGAATCCCCGCCGGGCCGCGGCCTCGTGGAAATGGCTGCGCATGGCCTGGTCGCGCTTGTGCACCGTTCAGCTCTTCCGTTCCATGCCAAGAGGTCGCTCCCCCAACTCGACCTCGGGGAAAGGATCATGATGCACCTTGGCCGAACGGGTGAACAGCCCTGCCCCCTGACGACGACACGACGCGTCCGTGCGCGACGGGCGGCGCGTTTCCGCGCCGCCCGGTGATCCTTCCCGGTCGCGCGGCGCTAGTCGGACGAGCCTCCGGTGACGCGCTTGGCCGCTTCGCTCTCGGCAGCGGGCGGTGACAGCTCGGAGAGCGTGTCGAGCGCGTGGTCGTCGCGCAGTTCCGCCTCCCAGGCAGCCGCCAGCTCCTCCTGCCGCTCACGCGGCAACTGCTCGATCTCTTCCCGGCGGGCCGGGGTCAGGGCCTTCAGGAACCGCAAGAGCTCGTCCATGGCCATGGTTCTTCTCCTTCGTCAAACGGGCGTGTCCGGGGGCGCGACCACCGTGAAGAGGCCGCCGTCCGGGTCGCTCAGGGTGATCCGGCGCCCCGTGGCCGTGGTGTGGACGGGTGAAACGGCCCGGCCGCCGAGCCGGACGGCGGTCTCCACGGCGGCTTCGAGGTCGGGCACGTGGAAGTGGACGTGCCAGCGCGGCCGGACCTGCGGATCCGGGGCCTCTTCGACGGCTCCGCCGCTGATCAGGGCCACGGTGTCACGGCCGCGGCGGACGACGACGTGGCCGTGCTCGTACGAGACGTCGCAGCACCCGGGCCGCTCACAGGCCCAGTCGAGCACCTCGCCGTAGAACACGGCGGCGGCGAAGGCGTCCCGGGTGCGCAGTTCGAGCCATCCGGCAGCGCCGCCGGGGTGCGCCGTCCAGTCCGGGATCACCTCGCCCTGCCAGAAGCCGAAGACCGCGCCGTCGGGGTCGGCCGCGAGCGCGGCGCGCCCGGTGCCGAAGGCCAGCGGCCCCACTGCCATCGTGGCGCCGCGCTCGCGCACCCGGGCGGCGGTGTCGTCCGCGTCGTCGACGGCGAAGTACGGGGTCCAGGCCACCGGGACGCCGAGGCGCGGGGCCAGCGCACCGATTCCGGCGACCGGTACGCCGTCCTGCAGCGCGACGGAGAATCCCTCGCCGAGGCGGGTCGGGCGAAATTTCCAGCCCAGTACGGCGCCGTAGAACTGATGGGCGGAATCGAGATCGCGTGCCATCAGGGTGACCCAGCACGGCGCGCCGAACACCTCATGGCTTGACGTCGACACCGGCACCGACCTCCCTCGACCTCCCCCGACCCACACTAGCCCGGGGCCGGGTGACCGGCTCCGAGGCTGGGCCGCTCGTGTCACGGGCAAGGCCGCGGCCGCGGCCGAGAAACAGCGTACGGCGTACGGGGTCCGGGTGAGGTGCGGATGCGGGCAGCGGCCGCGCGGCCGGACGTGGCCTCTTGATCCCTGTGACGCGTGGGGCCGCTGAGTCCGGGAAGGAAGGCACGTATGCCGGAAGTCATCGTCACCGTACGCTCGCTCGTCCGCCGCCGTCGGGAACCTGTCGTCGTACAGGCCTTCCGGTCGACGGCGGCAGCCGTGGTGTCCTACGTCGTCGCGCTCTGGCTGAGCAGCGAACCGGCGCCGCTGACCGCACCACTGACGGCGTTGCTCGTCGTCCAGGTGACGCTCTACACCACCCTCACCACCGGTATCCGCCGGGTGAACTCGGTCGTCGCGGGCGTCCTGGTAGCCATCGGGTTCAGCGCCCTCGTCGGTCTCACCTGGTGGAGCCTGGGCCTGGTCATCCTCACCTCGCTCGTCGTGGGTCATCTGGTGCGGGTCGACGAGTTCGTGCCCGAGGTCGCGATCAGCGCGATGCTGGTGCTCGGGGTGACACAGGTGGCGGCCACTGCCTGGGACCGCGTGCTGGAGACCCTGATCGGAGCCGTCGTGGGGCTCCTGTTCAACCTCTTCCTCGCACCACCCGTATGGGTGGCGCCGGCAAGCGAAGCGATCACCTCGCTCGCCGGCCGCATGCGTGACCTGCTGGTCCACATCGGCGACGAGCTGGACCAGCACACGCCCGTGGAGCAGGCGGCAGCACGACTGCACGAGGCCCGGCGGCTGGACAACGACATCGCGCACGTGGACTCGGCGCTGCGGCAGGCCGAGGACAGCCTGCGGCTCAATCCCCGGGTGAAGGAGGCGCTCCTCTTCCGCCTGGTGCTCCGTACGGGACTCGACACGCTGGAGATCTGCGCCGTGGTCCTGCGGGTCTGCTGCCGCACGCTGACCGACCTGGCCACGACGCGCACGGACGGTCCGCTCTTCCCGGAACACGTCGCGCAGGCGCTGCGAGAGCTGTTCGTGCACATGGGGATCGCGCTCGAGAACTTCGCCGTACTGATCACCGCGCAGATCACCGCGAGTGCGCAGGAGGCGGAACTCCGGCTGGCTCAGGAGCTCGCGGCGGCCCGGATCAGCCGCGACCGGGCCGCGCATCTTCTGCAGGAGGAGGCGCGCTCGCGGCCGGAGACGTGGCAGTTGTACGGGGCCCTGCTCGCGGAAGCCGACCGGGTACTGGACGAACTGGGGGTGGAGAAGCGCTCCGAACGGCTCGTGGAGGAGCTCGACCGGCACTCGCGCACGGCGCGCGCCCGGCGCCCGCAGCTCCAGCGGCTGTGGCGGGGCCGCGCCAGCTAACGGCACCACTGGACCGGGGTGTAGTTGTGGACGAAGCGGGCCGCGACCCAGCCGGGCTTGCCGTGCAGCCGGTACCAGATGTTGTTGCCCTCCACCCAGGAGCCCTTGGCCTGGCAGGACAGCTCGACCTTCTCGTTCGGGCCCAGCGTTCCGATCACCTTCGCCGAAGTCGTCGGCGTGTTCCGTACGTGGAGGGGGGCGCGGGCGACCACCACGCCCTTCACGTGGGCGTCCCGGGCGCCCGCGGCAGGCGTGGCCGGTCCGGGCGCGGCCTCCGCCGCTGCCGCCGGCACCCCCTGGAGCAGCAGCCCCAGGCCCACCGCCGCCATCGCCACCGCCGCCTGCATGTTCCGCTGCCCCATGCGCTGCTCCCGTTCCGTGGTGCGTGAACGCCCCGGACTGCCTTGCGCGGCCGGGCCTGCGATCGACACTGCCTCGGCAACGGCCGTCGGGTCCCGGCGGCATGCCGCCCACTCACCCGTACGGCGCAGCGACTTCGCCGCACGTCGGAACTGCACCCGGCATGGCGCATCCCCGGCGGGACACCCGCCCTGCCGGGGACCACACGCGCGGGCCGCACGGGCCCGCGTCACCAGTAGTGCTTGCGGCCTCCGACCGCGTGCCCGACGGCGCCGAGCAGCCAGAGGACCAGGCCCACCACGACGAGGATCAGGCCGATCGTCCACAGAATCGAGATTCCGGTGACGAATCCTATGACCAGCAGGATCACTCCGAGGACAATCACGACAACCTCCCGGTGCCCCGGCACTTGAGTGCACCAGGACACCCTGCGTCTACCATGAATGCCGCATTTCATGCCTCGAAGCGAAAGCGAAGGCGAGGCGCGAGGTGCCGCCCCCGCACCCTCACGGTTCGGAGTAGCTGAAGTCGCCCATCGTCCAGGCGCTGACGTCCTTGATCGCGATCCGGTACATGCCGCCGGTCTCGGGGATGCCCACGGTGCCCTGGAGGATCCTGGCGACGTGGAAGTGCAAGTAGGAGGGGGAATGTGGTGCGCTGCGCGGGGGGACGTCCGTCCCGTCGGCCCCTTCGGCATCCATGAAGAGGCTCGCGAACGGACCGAGCCGGTCCGAATCCGCCAGGACTTCGGCCACCCGCCGCCGCCATACGCTCTCGGGAGCGAGGCGGCCGGTGATCACGGCGCCCTGCACCAGCACGGTCAACGACATCTGATTGGTCTGCTGCGACTCCACCGCGGCGGCGATGGCAACCAGCAGGTCGTCAGGCTTCGACATGGGCAGGAATGCTACAAGCTCCGCCGCGGAACCCGGGCGTGTCCCCCCGTGCGGCGAGACGGGGCGCGGCGTCAGCCGGTGAAACCGACGTGCACGTGGTCGTGGTGCGTGTCGTCGGAGAAGAACTGGTTCGGCGTGGCTCCGCCCGAAAGGCGTACGGGGCCGCCGACGTTGTACGAGCCCGTGGCCGCTGCCGAGCGCATGAACGCGGTGATCAGGCTGCGCGGGGTCGCGGGGTCGACGATCGGACGGCCGTCGATGCCCCAGACGTCGAAGGCCCGCCCGAGCGGGTGGTCGCTCGGCCGGCTCGTGCCGAACACGTTGAGCGGGTGCCCCGACCGGACCACGCTGAGCGACATCCGGTAGGTCTCGGCGAGCCGGAGCATCGCGCGCAGCACGTTCTCGTGCACCGTCCCGCTGCGGATGTCCGCGGCGGAGGCGGGCGGCAGTTCGATGCGGGGCTGGGCGAGCACCGCCCGTGCCGAGGCCCCGAGCGGCGCCGCGGGGCCTGGGCGGCCGGGGTGCAGAGCGGTGACGGCCCAGCCCGCGGAGGTGCGGTCGAGGCGGACGTCGACGGTGGTTCCGCCCTGGCGGACGACCCCGCCGGTGCGGGTGGTCTGGGTGCAGGGGATCAGGACGCTCGCGGTCTGCGGCAGGAGGCCGCCGTACTGGGCGTCGATCACGCGGACGACCGCTTGGTCCGCCGGGGGTGTCAACGGCCCCGCTTCGGCGGCGAGCCGGGCCGCCAGGGGGCCGGCGATGCCGAGCGCCGTGACCCGCTGCGCCGCGTTGCGCGGGCCGCCTCGGCCCGACGGCCAGGTCCCGAGCGCCTCGACGAGCCGTACGGCGGCGAGTTTGGCCGCGGGTTCGATCTCGCCCGGTCCGGGCCGCCACGGAACCACGGCCGGAAGACCCGTCGAGGGCGCGGGCGAGGCAGATGCGCGCGCGGCCCCGGCAGGTGTGGCGCGCCGGGCGGCGGGCGACGACGCTTCGGTACCCCGCGAGCAGCCTGCCGCCCCCGCGCACCAGGCCGCCGTACCCAGCAGCAGCGAACGGCGTCCCACACCCTCGGACGGGTTCTCGCGGATCGCGGGAGGCAGGACGATGACCGGCTCCTCGAACATCCGGGTGGAACGGCTGACGGCCGAGGGCCGCGCCGAGAAGGCGCAGGGCGATGCCCGCCCTCAGCCACGGCCATGGGGCCCGCCTCCCGAGCACCCGCGTGGTGCCGGGAGGCGTTCAGGTCTCCCCGAGTCTCGATCGGGAAGAGGAGCCTCAGGTGTGGAGGCGGCCGTTGGTGCCGTCGTGGGCGTCCGCGTGGGCGTCGTCGAACCAGTAGTCGCCGGCCGCCAGGTACCGGAAGGAATGCACCTGCTTGGTCGGCAGCTTGACGGTGACGGCGCGCGAGCCGTCGGCCCGCGGAGTCAGCGTGTGCGTACCCGGCTTCCAGTCGTTGAAGTCACCGACGACGCTGACCGGGCCGGGCGGCTCGTCGCCCGGCAGGACGAACGTCACCTCGGTACGGTCCTTGCGCAGCTTGCGTTCCAGCATGGACAGGCCTCCCACGAAGACACGGACGGGCATGGAGCCCTGTCCATCGTGTCGCCCGCGGGGTTCCACACCCGGCAACACGGCCGCCACACCACTCGTGTGGCTGCTCACCGCCTTCCGGAAGCCGCTCCGGATCCGGCCGCCGACCCGCTATCGGTTCGCCGGGGACACGTCCTCGGCGAGCAGGGCGAGCAGGCCCGCGACCTCATGGCCGGCCTCGGCGGGGTGCCGGAACATCGCCCCCTCGGCGATTTCGTACCGGTTGCGCCTGCCGTCGCGCGAGCGGGTCAGGTATCCGTCCGCTTCGAGGTCGGCGACGATCGCCTGGACCGTCCGCTCGGTGAGTCCGCAGGTGGCCGCGACATCGCGCAGCCGGACCCCGGGGTCCCGTGAGATGGCGACGAGGACCCGTGCATGGTTGGTCAGGAACGTCCACGTGGGGCGGCGCTCTGAGCTGCTTTCCATGTCTCCATCATGCGCCGCTCCATTCGCGTGAGACAAGTCGCGTAAGGCATATCCCGTAAAGCAAGACGCGAGACGGAAGACGTGCAAGAGAAGACGCGAAATATCTTTCCCGAAATTCTTGACGCATGACAGGATGCGGCGCACGATCGAGATGACAGCGATCCGACTGGGCCAAGGGAGTCGGAGATGCCCCCAGCTCGGCAAGGCGCAGCAACGGCACGGACGGACGAAGCACGGTCGACCGTCAACGTGGAACCGGACGGCGCGGGCGGCGCAGTGGTCGTCCTCGCCGGAGAGATCGATCAGGACCGTGCCGCGGAGGTTCAGGACATCCTGATGTCCGCCCTGGGCGCCCATCCCGCAGGGGTGGTGCTCGATCTGGCCGCAGTGACCTTCTGCGACTGCTCGTGCCTGAACGTCCTGCTGCACGCCCGTCTGAAAGCGGGCGCCGGTCCCGGCCGACGCTTCAAGGTCCGGAACATGAGCGCCCGCGTTGCCCGCCTGCTCGCGCTGACGGACACCCTCGCGTACTTCCCGAACGGCGACGGGCCCGCGGACACCCCGCAGGGCTGAGACCCTGTCCGACCGAGCGGGCCTCCAGCGGTGCGGGCACGCGGCCGATGACTTGTGCTCATGAGCACTCACCAGCCGCCCGGCGAGCGCCACGCCTCCTGGATCGAGCTCTCCTTCGACCTGGTCGTCGTCGCGGGCGTCCTCCAGCTCTCCCATCTGCTGCACGAAAGCCCGGCCCCCGCCGACCTCGGTCTGTACGTGCTGCTCTACCTGGCGTTCTGGATCTCGTGGGTCTGCTTCACGGTCTACGGGAACGTCGAGGGGATCCCGGCGGGGACCCCCGGTCTGCTGCTGGCGATGTCCGGGCTGGCCGTCATGGTCTCGGCGGTGCCCCGTATCCGCACCGACCACACGACGGCGTTCGTGTGCGCGTACGTCTTCCTGAGGTGGCTGTCGGGCCGGCTCTGGCGGCCCGGTCGGATCGTCGTGGACTGGCCCCTGGCCCACATCGGCGGCGGCACGGCGCCGTGGATCGTCTCGGTGTGGGTCGACCCGCCCGTGCGGTACTGGTTGTGGGCCATCGGCCTCGCCGTCGATCTGCTGATCATGCTCACCGCATCCGGAAGCCGGATGGTGCAGAGTGCGCAGGAGCGGGTCGCCCGCACCGTCAAGAGGTACGGATCCTCCGAGCACGTACCGGTGGTCGAGGCCGCGTACGCCGACGTACCGCACCTCGTGGAACGCCTGGGCCTGTTCGTCATCATCGTGCTGGGTGAAGGCGCCATCCGGATCACCTCGGCAGCCGGGCAAGCCGTCTGGGACGCGGCCCTGATCGGCGCTGCGGCCGGTGCCTTCGCCCTGGCCGCGGTGGTGGCCGGTGCGTCCTGGCGCCGGATCCTGCTGTGGGCGCTGCCCTGCCTGCTGCTGACGCTGCTCCTGGCCCTCGCGGCGGGCCGCCTCGGCGCGGTGTGGCTGCTCTGGGGGCTGGTCGCGGCGGTGGTCTGGCAGATCGTGTGCGCGTCGGACGTGCCGGGGCGGCTGAGCGGACTCCGTCGACCTGCCGGAACACGGCTGGGGGCAGGCGCGGCGTCCTGAGCGCTCCCGGTCCGGCGGAGGACCGAGGTGTGGATCGCAGCGGGCTGGGCAGGCGCCCCCGGGAACCCCTGCCCGGGGACGAAGGAGTGAACCGCGATGACCAACGTGTGGATCTACCGCGAGGCGACGGGACGCCTGGCCGGAACCGACCTGACCGGTTACCGGGTCGAGGCCCTCGACGGCGGCATCGGCAAGGTCGACAAGCACTCCGACGAGGTCGACGCCTCCTACGTCGTCGTCGACACGGGCCCGTGGATCTTCGGCAAACACGTCCTGCTGCCGGCCGGCACCGTCACCCGCATCGACACGGACGAGGGCAGGATCCACGTCGGCCTCACCAAGGACCAGATCAAGTCCGCCCCGGAGTTCGACAAGGAGAAGAACCTCGGGGATGCGGACTACCACCGCGCGCTCGGCGGCTACTACGGGGGCTTCTCCCACCGGGCCTGACCCCGGCCCGGTGGGACTACGAGGCGTTGCCGGGCTCGGCCGCGTGCCACACCGTCGTCGCGTTGCAGAACTCGCGGATGCCGTGGCCCGACAGCTCGCGCCCGTAACCCGAGCGCTTCACCCCGCCGAAGGGCAGTGCCGGGTGGGAGGCGGTCATGCCGTTGAAGAAGATCCCGCCGGCCTCGATGTCCCGTACGAAGCGCTCCTGCTCGGCCTCGTCGCGGGTCCAGACGTTCGAACTCAGGCCGAAGGGGCTGTCGTTGGCGAGCTCCACCGCCTCGTCGAGGTCCTGCACCCGGTACACGGTGGCCACCGGGCCGAACGCCTCCTCGCGGTGGATCCGCATCTCGGGGGTGATCCCGGTGAGCACGGTCGGTTCGTAGAACCAGCCCCCCGACAGGTTCTGCGGCAGGCCCTTCGGCCGCTGCCCGCCGCACAGCACGGTGGCTCCGCGGCGTACGGCGTCCTCGACGAGCGCCTCGACGTCGGCGCGGCCCTGCTCGGTGGCGAGCGGACCGACGTCCGTGGACTCCGACAGGGGGTCGCCGACGGTGAGCGCGGCCATCCGGGCCGTGAAGCTGCGGGTGAACTCCTCGTGGACGTCGGCGTGCACGAGGAAGCGCTTGGCCGCGATGCAGGACTGCCCGTTGTTCTGCACCCGGGCCGTGACGGCGACCGCCGCGGCCCGTTCCACGTCGGCCGACGGCATCACCACGAACGGGTCGCTGCCGCCCAGCTCCAGGACGGTCTTCTTCACCTCGTCGCCTGCGATCGCGGCGACGGACCGGCCGGCCGGCTCGCTCCCGGTGAGGGTGGCCGCCACGACCCTGGGGTCGCGCAGGATGCCCTCGACGGCGCGGGAGGACACCAGCAGCGTCTGGAACACCCCGGCGGGGAAGCCGGCGCGCCGGAAGAGGTCGCCCAGGTACAGCGCGGTCTGCGGCACGTTCGACGCGTGCTTGAGGAGGCCCGCGTTGCCCGCCATCAGAGCGGGCGCCGCGAAGCGGACGACCTGCCAGAGGGGGAAGTTCCACGGCATCACGGCGAGGACCACGCCGAGGGGGCGGTAGTGCACCCGGGCGCGGGAGGCTCCGGCGTCCGCCACCTCGGCCTGGGCGGGGTGCTCGTCGGCCAGCAGCTCCTCGGCGTTGCGCGCGTACCAGCGCATGGCCTTCGCGCACTTGGCCGCTTCCGCCCGGGCGGCGGCGAGCGGCTTGCCCATCTCGATGGTCATCGTACGGGCGATGGCGTCCCGGTCCTCGTCCAGCAGGTCGGCGGCGCGGTCGAGGAGGCGGGCGCGCTCGGCGAAAGCCGTCGTGCGGTGGCTCCGGAACGCCGAGTCGGCGGCCGCCAGGCGCTGCTCGATCTCCTCGGCCCCCAGCTCGTCGAACGTCTTGAGCGTCTCGCCGTTCGCGGGGTTGACGGTTGCGATGGGCACGTCGGGCTCTCCTCGTCCTCGATATGTCGCATCGGACCGTACCGGGCCTGCCCGGTCCGCCCGGGACGGCGCCGTGGCGTGTCAGTCCGGGAAGCGGATTCACTCGATCGCCGGAGCCGCCGGAACCTCTGCCCGAGCGTCGTGCACCGCCGCGGACACGGTCTGCGCCGGCTACGCGTCCGGGCCGGACGGCGCCGAGGTGCCGCCGTAGCGCCACTGGACCCCTGCGTGCACGGCCACGGCCGGCCGGTGCTCCCCCGGTGTCGCGGGCGGGGCGGGGCGCGGTGAGCGCCGACCGCCCCGCCCGCGACGGGGTTCTCAGGGGCGGCGGGTCAGCAGAGCGGGCAGGCGTCGCGGATCACGCGCCAGGTGAACGTGGTGGAGCCCGTGGCGCCCTTCGCATCCTTGATGGTGACCGTCACGGTACGGGTGCCGCTGCCGCGCAACAGGCCGGAGATCAGCCCGGTTGATGTGTTGATCGTCAGGCCGAGCGGCAGATTGACTGCCGACCAGGTGTACGGGGCCGTGCCACCGCCGGCGGTCATCTGCAGCCGGACGCTGTCGTACTGGTAGTTGACCTGGTTTCCGGGGAAGCCCACCACCGGTGCTGCGGCCACGGAACTGACCGCGGGTGTGGCGGGCTGCACGGCGGCAACCGCGGCCGACGAGCCGACGGGGGCGACCAGGAAGGCCGTCAGGCCGACGGCCAGGACCGCTAATCGACGCGGGACACGCTTGTTCGATCTCAACATGACCTCCGAACTCGCTTGTGGAGAAGCTGTGTTCAAAGTGCGATGGGACATCGGAATCCTACGCACGGGTAGGCGATTTCCTCTAGAAGGCCGCGGAGGGCAGTACCGGCGTACGGGCCGGGCCGGGGCGGCACGGTCCGGCCGGGCCGCTTCGCGGGGCTGCCGGGCGCCGTCGAACCGCCGGCGCGGTTCAGGGCCGGTTCAGGGCGGCGTCCAGCGCGGTGAGCAGCTGGTCGATGTCGGCGCCGGTGGTGTGGAGATGCGGGCTGACGCGGATCGCCGAGCCCCTGGCCCCGACGAACACGTTCGCCTCCTCCAGCGCGGCCACCACGCGCCGCTGGAGCCCCTCGGGGACCGTGATGCCGAGCATGTGCGGTCCCCGAGGCGCGGGGACGGGCAGGCCCCGCTCGCGGGCCGCCGAGGCGATACGGGCCGTGGTCGCCGCCAGGGTGACGGCGATGCGGGGGACGGTCCAGGCCGACAGCTGTTCCAGGGCTGCGAGGGCCATGGGGGTGAGTTCGAAGGCGGTGCGCGCACCCACGTCGAAGCGGCGGGCCCCGGGCTGGTACTCGGTGCGGTAGTCGACGAGCCGCGCGAAATCCTGGGAGTCCTTGCGCAGGATCCAGTTCTCCTCCAGCGGCCGCCCCTCCTGGTGCTCCGGAGCCACGTACAGGTAGCCGAGCCCGAAGGGGCCGAGCAGCCACTTGTAGCCGACGCTGACGAGGAAATCGGGCCGCAGCGTGCGCATGTCGATCGGGATCGCCCCGGCGGACTGGCTGGCGTCGACGACCAGGGCCGCGCCCGCGGCCCGGGTGGCCTCGGCGATCCGGTCCAGGTCGAGCAGGGCGCCGTCGGTCCAGTGCACCCGGGGCACCGAGACCACGGCCACGCCGTCGTCGTGCGCGGCGAGTGCGTCGAGGACGGCCTCGGTCCAGGTCCGGCCGGGCTCCCGGTCGACGGTGAGCATCGAGGCCCCCGTTCGCTCGGCGAACCGCCACCAGGTGTAGATCCCGGACGGGTACTCGCCGGCGAGGACCAGGATCCGGCTGCCGGGCGGCGCCGTGAGGTTGGCGGCGGCCACCGCGAACCCGTAGCTGGTCGCCGGCACGAGGGCGACGTCGTCCGCGGCCGCCCCGATGAGCTCCGCGAACAGCGCCCTGCGCTCCTCGGCCGCGCCGAACCAGTCGGCGCCCTGGATCCGCCACGGCTGCGCGCGCTTGAGGAGGGCGCCCTCGCCCGCGACGAGGCCGGTGCGCAGGGTCGGTGCCAGGCTCGCGGTGTTGAAGTAGGCGATGCCGTCGGGGATGTCGAACAGCTCACGGGCGTTGGGGAGCAGCTCGCTGCCGACAGGCGAGGTCATGTCATGCCTTTCGAGACGTGCGGCTCCGCTGAGCCGGGTCTGGGCCGCAGTGCACCACACTGCCCGGCCTCCGGGGCCGGAAACATCAGCCGCCCCGGCGCACGTGCGCACTCGCCCCACTTGGCCGACCCGCCGTACGCGGCCGGGGCGGATCGGCCGCCGGTTGCGCTCCCGCGGCCCTGCGCCGCGTACGGGACGGGCGCGCCGCTGCCGTCGCCCGGCCCGCCGGGCCGATAGTGGGGAGCTGTGAGCAACGGGTCAGAGGGACACATGCAAGAGGGCGGCGCCTGGTCCGGGCCTGCCGGGGCAGAGGCGTTCGCGGCGGTGGAGGCGGCCACGGACTGGCTGCTCGGCTACCCGTTCGTGTTCGAGGCCCTGGCCGGCCACCGGATCGGCGAGGACGGGGTGCTCGTGGACTACGGCTGCGGGCCGGGGCGGGTGGCCGACCGGGCGGCGCGCGTGCTGGGCGCACGGGTGCTGGGGGTGGACACGTCCGCCGAGATGCTGGCGCTGGCCCGGAGCTCGGCGACGGAGGTGGCGGAGTTCCACCTGGTCAGGGACGGCCGCGTGACCGGCCTGCCCGACGGGTGCGCGGACGCGGTGATGTGCAATCACGTCCTGGCCTCGCTGCCGACCGAGGAGGCCGTGCTCTCGGTGCTCGCCGAGATCCGCCGCCTGCTGCGGCCCGGGGCCCCGCTCGTGCTGCTGACCACCGACCCCGCCTGTACGGGGCTGGAGTACGCCTCGCTGCGCGTGGGCGCGCCGGGGGCCGCGTACCTGCCGGGCGAGGAGATGCCGCTGCGGCTGCGGCGCACCGACGGTTCCTGGCAGGAGGTGCGCAATCACGCCTGGCCCGTGGGCCTGCTGCCGGCCCTGCTGGAGCGGGCCCGGTTCCGGGATGCCACTCAGCGCCGGCCGACGGTGGACAAGGCCCTGGCCATCGCCGACCCGGCTCTCGTGCAGCGGTACGCGTGGGACGCGGAGCGGGCCGAACCGCCGCTGGTGATCACCTCCGCCCTCGCCGCCTGAGCCTCCCGGAGACCACTGTGTTCCCCTCTCCTGTCCGTGTTGTTCGATTTGTTCGGGTCGCCCGATGGGAAGCGGCAGCCCTGGCCGTGCTCGGCCTGCTGGGTGCGCTCGTCGCGGGTGCTCCGGCCGCGGCTCCCTCCCCCCGGGCAGCGCATGTACGGGCGGTGACCGCCGTCCCCGCGGCGCCGGGAAGCGCCACCCCGTTGTCCGGGTACGCCATCCGGTCGACGGCCGAGGTCTCCGACGCGGCGGAGGTCGTCTCGGCCCCGGGCTACCGGACGACGGGCTGGTACCCGGCCGGGCCGCGTTCCACCGTGCTCGCCGCCCTGGTCGCGGAAGGCAAGCACCCCGACCCCTTCTACTCCACCAACCAGCAGCGCATCCCGGCCGCCGACTTCACCGTGCCGTGGTGGTTCCGCGCCGGGTTCACCGTCGAGGACACCTCCTCGCGCACGTACCTGGACTTCAGCGGGGTGGTCTCCGCAGCCGACGTGTTCGTCAACGGCAAGCAGGTCGCCACCGCGTCCGCGGTCGCCGGCGCGTACACCCGTCACGAGATCGACGTCACCGGCCTGGTGCGGGCCGGCGCCAATGCGGTGGCCTTCCGGATCGAGCCCAACAACCCCCGCAAGAACCTGACCATGGGCTGGCTGGACTGGTTGCAGCCGCCTCCGGACGAGAACATGGGCATCGTCCGCGACGTGCTCGTACGGCGCGGCGGACCCGTCGCCCTGCGCGATGCGCACGTGGTCACCGGCCTGGCCCTGCCGTCCCTGGCCACCGCCGACCTGACCGTCAAGGCGCAGGTGCGCAACGACTCGGCCGAAGCCGTCACCGCCACCCTCTCCGGCACCATCGACCCCGCCGGCCCCACCGGCCCCACCGGCCCCGGCGGCACCGGCGTCGCCTTCCGCCGGGACGTGCCCCTGCGCGCACACGAGACGAAGACGGTGGCCTTCGCCCCGGCCGACACGCCGGAGCTGCACCTCGACTCGCCGCGCGTGTGGTGGCCCGCCGGGATGGGCGCGCAGGAGCTCTACGCACTCGACCTGACGGTGACGGTGCCACGGGCCGGAGCCGAGTCCGGGGCCGTCTCCGACCGCTCCCGCCACGGCTTCGGCATCCGCAGCGTGCAGGCCCCGCTCAACAAGGACGGCGCCCGCCAGTACTCCGTCAACGGCCGGCCGCTGCTCGTCCGGGGCGCCGGCTGGTCCCCCGACCAGCTGCTCCGCTGGGACCGGACCTACGCCGAGGACCGGCTGGCGTACGCACGCGACCTCGGCCTCAACACCCTGCGCCTGGAAGGGCACCTCGAACAGGACGAGTTCTTCGACCTCGCCGACCGGTACGGGATCCTCACCCTGCCGGGCTGGCAGTGCTGTACCAAGTGGGAGGGCGAGGTCAACGGCACCGAGGCCGGAGAGAGCTGGACCGCGGCCGACCACCCGGTCGCCAAGGCCTCCATGGCGGCCGAGGCCGCGCGCCTGCGCGATCACCCCAGCGTCGTCTCCTTCCTCATCGGCAGCGATTTCGCCCCGGACGCGGAGATCGAGAAGGGCTACCTCGACGCGCTGAAGGCCGCCGACTGGCCCACCCCGGTGATCCCCGCCGCATCCGCCAAATCCGCACCTCTCAGCGGCTCTTCGGGGATGCGGATGCCCGGCCCCTACGACTGGGTGCCGCCCGGCTACTGGTACGACAAACGGGAGGGCGGAGCCACCGGCTTCAACTCCGAGACCAGCGCCGGCCCCGACGTCCCCACCCTCGACACCCTGCGCCGCATGATGTCCCCCGCCGAGCTGACCGCGCTCTGGAAGGATCCGGCCGCGCCGCAGTACCACCGCTCCCCCTCCCGTACCTACGCCACGCTCAAGCTGTACGACGATGCGCTGACCGCCCGGTACGGCGCCCCGCGCAGCCTCGAGGACTACGTCGCCAAGGCGCAGCTCGCCCAGTACGAGAACGTCCGCGCGCAGTTCGAGGCGTACGGGCGCAACGCCACCGACGCCTCGAAGCCGTCGACCGGGGTGATCTACTGGATGTTCAACAGCGGCTGGACCTCGCTGCACTGGCAGCTCGTGGACCGCTTCCTCGACCAGGGCGGCGCCTACTTCGGCGCGAAGAAGGCCAACGAGCCGCTGCACATCCAGTACTCCTACGACGACCGCACGGTGGCCGTCGTCAACCGCCGCCGGGCGGCGGTGTCGGGGCTGACCGCGCGGGTCTCCCTCTTCAACACCGACGGGACGCAGAAGTACGACCGGACCGTGACCGGTCTCGGCGTCGGCGGGGACGGCGCGAAGGCCACGGCGCTGACCCTCCCTGCCTCGGTGGAGGGGCTGTCCACCACGCATCTCGCACGGCTGGTCCTGACGGACGCCGCCGGGCGCGAGGTGAGCCGCAACGTGTACTGGCTCTCCACGCGCCGGGACGTCCTCGACTACGACGAGAGCGACTGGTGGCACACCCCGACCACCGCCTACGCCGACCTCACCGGCCTGCGGTCCATGGCGCAGGCCTCGGTGTCCGCCACGGCGACGACGGCCGCGGGCGCCGATGAGCAGGCGACCTCCACGACCACCGTCACGGTACGGAACACCGGTACCGGCAACACCCCGGCCCTGCTCACCGACCTCCACCTGGTGGACGGCAAGGACGTCCCGGTCCTGCCCGTCCAGTGGTCCGACAACCAGATCAGTCTCTGGCCCGGTGAGTCGGCGACCCTGACGGCGACGTACCGGACCGCCGATCTGCACGGGTCCGCGCCCCGGATCAGGGTCTCGGGCTGGAACACACCCACGGCCACGGTCCCGGCCGCGGCACGCCGGTAGGCCGGTCGCCCCGGCCGGGGCGCCGGACACCGGCCCGCCTGCAGTGGTCCCCTGCCCCATGGGGCAGGATGGCAGCCCGTTCCGGAATGCGTACATGCGCCCGAACGAGGCTCCATGCACGACAAACTGACAGGTGACAAGGTGACGACACACCTCATACGACGACCCGCAGCGCCCGTCGCCGCTCCCCCGGTCCGGCGCGAAGCGGAGGGCGTCCGTTGAACCGGGAACTCGTCCTGCACGACTGGCTGGTGGCCGGAATCGCAATCGCCGCCGGCGCCCTCGCCGGGCTGCTGCTGCGCGCCCTGATGCGCTGGCTGGGCCGGCACGCCGAGCGGACGCGGTGGAGCGGGGACGACATCATCGTCGACGCGCTGCGCACGCTCGCACCCTGGGCGGCGGTCATCGCCGGCGCCGCGGTGGCCGCCTCGACCCTGCCGCTTCACGCTCGGGTGCTGGGGTTCGTGAACCAGTCCCTGACCGCTCTGCTCATCCTCATCGCCACGCTGAGTGCCGCCCGGGTCGTCTCCGGGCTCGTCCAGTCGGTGGCGGGGGCGCGGACCGGAGTGGCCGGATCGGCGACCATCTTCGTGAACATCACGCGGATCGTGGTGCTCGTGATGGGTGTGCTCGTCGCGCTCGAAACCATGGGCGTGTCCATCGCACCGCTGGTCACGGCCCTCGGCGTCGGCGGTCTGGCGGTGGCCCTGGCCTTGCAGGACACGCTCGCCAACCTCTTCGCGGGCGTCCACATCCTCGCCTCGAAGACCGTGCAGCCCGGTGACTACATCCGCCTCAGCAGTGGTGAGGAGGGGTACGTCGTCGACATCAACTGGCGCAACACCGTGGTCCGCAACCTGTCGAACAACCTGGTCATCATCCCCAACGGGCGTCTTGCGCGGACGAACATGACCAACTTCACCCAGCCCGAGCAGCAGTTGTCGATCTCGGTCCAGGTGGGCGTGGGCTACGAGAGCGATCTGGAGCAGGTCGAGCGGGTGACCCTCGACGTGGTCGACGGCGTGATGGCCGACATCAACGGCGCCGTTCCCGACCACGAAGGGGCCGTCCGGTTCCACACGTTCGCGGACTCCAGGATCAACTTCACGGTGATCCTGGGCGTCGGCGAGTTCAGCGACCAGTACCGGATCAAGCACGAGTTCATCAAGCGCCTGCACCGGCGCTTCCGGGCGGAGGGCATCACCATCCCCGCTCCCACCCGGAC
This sequence comes from Streptomyces sp. NBC_01296, assembly GCF_035984415.1. Classification (NCBI taxonomy): domain Bacteria; kingdom Bacillati; phylum Actinomycetota; class Actinomycetes; order Kitasatosporales; family Streptomycetaceae; genus Streptomyces; species Streptomyces sp. NBC_01296. The sequence goes on from NZ_CP130720.1 coordinate 749,137, forward strand.
GGTCGCACTCCACCGGGACGACCTCCAGGCGTCGACGCCTCCCCCGGTCCCGCACCAGCGCGAGGCCCCGACGCGTACGCCGGCCACCACCGGCTGACCTGCGGGCCTACAGGTGGTACAGCGCCTCGGCGCGGGCCGGGTCGGCGGGGCCGTCGTGTGGCAGGTGGAGGAAGTGCTCCACCTGCCATGCCTGCGCCCGCCCGGCCTGTCGGTTGGCGGTGGTCACCCACGGCGGGTAGACGCGGAAGCCGCGCTTCCCGCCGGAACCGTCCACCGATACGACTCCGTTGCGGCGCAGCGCGTCCACCGGGAAGACGAACTGGCCGAAGCCGTCCTCGTCGCGGCTGCTGATGACGAAGAGGTCGACGGGATCCGCGGCGTCGAAGGGCTCGATGGGACCGCGCGCGGACCTCTTCCACACGGTGACGAACTGGCCGACCTTGGTGGGCGTCGTCTTGGCCGCACGGAACCGGATGCGCCGGCCGTCGAGGGTGAAGGCATGCGCGGCGTATTCGGCGCTCTCGGCCTCGGGCACCGGCTGTGAGCAGGTGAATCCGCAGGGGTCGTAGACCCGCGACTTCGCCGCGAGGAGCTCGCCGGGAACCCCGACCGTGTCCGACCACGGCTCGGGGCCGATACCGGGGTGCTGAGGGGCTGGGCTCTCGCGGTGTTCCGTCACCCGACCACCTTGTCACGGATCCCCCGGATATTCGAACATGCGGTCGGGTAGAGGCCGGGCCCGGGTTCGGTCTTACGGATCCGTGACGTCCGGCCGGGTAAGCGCCTCCCGGGCCTTGGAGCGGCATAGCGTCGGATCATGCGCGTACTTGTGACTGGAGGAGCGGGCTTCATCGGCTCGCACATCGTCTGCGAACTGGCCGGCCGGGGGCACGACCCGGTGGTGTTCGACCTGGCGGAGGACGGGAGGGACGTACGGGATCCCGGCCAGGTGCGGGAGGCCCTGGCCGGCGTCGACGCGGTCTGCCACCAGGCGGCGAAGGTCGGCCTCGGCAAGGATTTCGGGGACGCACCCGGCTACGTCTCGGCCAACGATCTCGGTACGGCGGTACTGCTGGCCGAGATGGCCGAGGCGGGGGTGCGCAGGCTGCTGCTCGCCGGGTCGATGGTCGTCTACGGCGAGGGGCGGTACGAGTGCACCGCCCACGGCGTGGTCCGGCCCGGACCGCGTGCCGAGGCCGATCTGGCGGCCGGCCGGTTCGAGCCGCGCTGCCCGGCCTGCGGCGCCGACCTGGCGCCCGGCCTGGTCGGGGAGGATGCGCCGATGGATCCGCGGAACGTCTACGCCACCACCAAGCTGGCCCAGGAGCACCTCGTGGCCTCCTGGGCGCGGGCCACCGGCGGGCGCGGGATCTCGCTGCGCTACCACAACGTCTACGGGCCGGGGATGCCCCGCGACACCCCGTACGCGGGGGTCGCCGCGCTGTTCCGGTCGGCGCTGGCCAGGGGCGAGGCGCCGCGCGTCTTCGAGGACGGCGGCCAGCGGCGGGACTTCGTCCACGTACGGGACGTGGCGGTGGCCAACGCGGTGGCCCTGGAGTCACTGGGGTCACTGGAGTCGCCGCAGTCCCCGGTGGCCGCGGCGGGCGGCTTCGCCGCGTACAACGTCGGCAGCGGCGATCCGCGGACCGTCGGGGACATGGCCAAGGCCCTGGCCTCCGCGTGCGGGGGCCCGGACCCGGTCGTCACCGGCGAGTACCGGCTGGGCGACGTCCGGCACATCACCGCCGACTCGGCGCGCCTGCGCCGGGAACTGGGCTGGCGTCCGGTGGTGCCGTTCGCCGCCGGGATGGCGGAGCTGGCGGCCGGGGCGGACACGCCCTGAGCCGCCGGGCCGCCAGGCCTGCGGACTTCCGGCCGACCTAGGCGGGGGCCGGGAGGGTCAGTTCGAAGCGGCAGCCGCCGGAGACGTTGCGGACGTGAGCGTGCCCGTCATGGGCCTCCACGATGCCGCGGACGATCGCCAGGCCCAGGCCCGCACCTCCCGGAGGCGTGCGGGCCTGCGTGCCGCGCCAGCCGGTGTCGAACACGCGCGTGAGGTCCTCCTCGGGAATGCCGCCGCAGGCGTCGGTGACCGACAGCACCACCGCTCCCTCGCGGGATTCGGCCGCGATCGCGACCGTACCGTCGGCCGGGGTGTGGCGGATGGCGTTGACCAGCAGGTTCGACAGGACGCGGGTCATTTCCTTGCCGTCCACCTCCACCGGGAGCGGTGCGATGCCGTCGCCGACCAGCCGTACGCCGTGCTCGCGGGCGAGGGCGTCGGTTCCGGCCAGGGCGTCGCCCACCAGGTCGTACAGGGACATCCGGGTGGGGCTGAGGCTGAGGGCGCCCGCGTGGATGCGGGAGAGCTCGAAGAGGTCGCCGACCATCGAGTTGAGGCGGTCCACCTCGGTGCGCATCTGCCGGTGGTAGCGCGCGGGGTCGGCGGCCATGCCGTCCTCCAGCGCCTCCGACATGGCGCGCAGACCGGCCAGCGGGGTGCGCAGATCGTGCGAGATCCAGGCCACCAGCTCACGCCGTGAGGTTTCCAGCGCCCGCTCGCGCTCCCTGGACGCTTCCAGGCGCTCGCTGGTCAGGGCCAGTTCGCGGCTGAGCGCGGCGAGTTCGGCGGGGGCGGGCACGGTGGGCGTGGTGAACGTGCCCTCCTCGCCGAAGACCCGCGCGGCGGCGACGAGCTCGCGGCAGCGCAGTACGACCTGCCGGCCCAGGAGCAGCGCGGTGCCCAGGGAGACGGCGGCCGCCACCGCGACGACCGTGGTCATCACGGTCAGGTCGTGGGTGGAGAGGAACATCGCCCAGGCCACCGTGAGCGTTCCGGCGAGCATCGCGAGCACGGCGACGGCGGTCACGACGGCGAGGGAGACGGCGATGCTGCGCCGCCGCAGCATCCGCAGGACGACGGCGCCCAGCGCTCCGGCGCCGCCCGCGCCGAGGAGCGCGTACAGGGCGATCAGCAGCAGGTCCTGGTCACGCATGGCCGTCCTCCGTCCGGGGGGCGGTCGCGGGGGCCGCCGGGGCGGGGTGGGCGTCGAAGCGGTAGCCGGCGCCCCATACGGTCTGGATCAGCCGCGGGCTCGCCGGATCGTCCTCGATCTTTCCGCGGAGCCTGCGGACGTGGACCGTGACGGTGGACAGGTCGCCGAAGTCCCAGCCCCAGACCTCGCGCATGAGCCGCTCCCGGTCGCAGACCTGGCCAGGGTTGCGCATGAAGTAGGCGAGGAGGTCGAATTCCCGCAGGGTGAGGGCGAGCTCCTGGCCGTCCCTGCTCACCCGGCGGGCCGCCGGGTCCAGGCTCAGGCCCGCCGCGGTGAGCCGGGGGCCGGCGGCCGGCGGGGCGGGTACGGCCCGGCGCAGCACCGACTGCACGCGCAGCACGAGCTCGCGCGGGCTGAAGGGCTTGGTCACGTAGTCGTCGGCGCCGACTTCCAGGCCCAGGATCCGGTCGTCCTCGTCACCGCGTGCGGTGAGCATGATGACCGGGACGGGCGGGAGGGGCGGGATGCCGCCCTGACCGCCGCGCGGGTCGGCGCCGCGCTCGCGCGCCCGCAGCCGCCGGCAGACCTCCAGCCCGTCCATGCCCGGGAGCATGAGGTCGAGGACCACCAGGTCCGGGCGCTGCTCCTCGGCGGCGCGGAGCGCGGCCGGTCCGTCGGCGGCCCGGCGCACGGCGAAGCCGGCCCGGTCGAGGTATCCGGCCACCACCTCCGAGACGGTCGGGTCGTCCTCCACGATCAGGACGCTGCCCATGGACCGCTCCGGGGTGCCCGCCCCGCCGGGGCCGACGGCGCCCGGGCCCTCGTCCGTGCTCTGCACATTGCTGACTGCCATGGCCCCAGCCTGACATCCGCCCCGGGCCGCGCGGAATGCGCCCTCCCCCGATCCCGCACGGCGTCCGCGTTTCGTAAGGACTCAAAGCCCCTTTCGTCCGCCTCGGCTTCCTACGGTGTGGACCGTGACTGATTCTGCTTGTGTGCCGCCCCGGGCGGACCTCGTACTGCCGTGCCTCGACGAGGCGGAGGCGCTCCCCTGGGTGCTGGCGCGGGTGCCGGCCGGCTGGCGGGCCATCGTCGTCGACAACGGCTCCACCGACGGCTCCGCCGACATCGCCCGCAGCCTGGGGGCGACCGTGGTGTATGAACCCCGGCGCGGTTTCGGCGCCGCCTGCCATGCCGGGCTGCTCGCCGCGAGCGCCGACCTCGTCTGCTTCTGCGACTGCGACGCCTCCCTCGACCCCGCCCTGCTCGCTCCCATGGCGGCGCGGGTCGCGGCCGGCGAGGCCGATCTGCTGCTCGGCCGGCGCCGCCCGCAGGGCCGCGGCGCGTGGCCCGCGCACGCCCGCGCCGGAAACCTCGCACTGGCGCGGATGCTGCGCCGCCGTACGGGGCTGCGGCTGCACGACCTCGGACCGATGCGGGTCGCGCGCCGCGAGGCGCTGCTGAGCCTGGACCTGACCGACCGGCGCAGCGGCTACCCGCTGCAGATGGTCGTACGGGCCGCCGACGCGGGCTGGCGGGTGGCCGAGACGGACGTCCCGTACCTGCCGCGCTCCGGGAAGTCGAAGGTCACCGGTACCTGGCGGGGCACCTGGCACGCGGTACGGGACATGCGGCGGGTGCTGGCCGAGGCGCCCGGCACCCGGTCCGTACCGTCCGGCGGGGTCTCGGCATGAGCACCTTCGAGAGCGACTGCGACGACGAGGGCACTCTCCTCGTCGTCGCCAAGGCCCCGGTCCCGGGCCGGGTCAAGACGCGGCTGACCCCGCACTTCACCCCGCAGCAGGCCGCCGCCCTGGCCCGCGCGGCGCTCCAGGACACCCTGGACGCCGTCCTCGCCACGCCGGCCCGGCGGCGCGTCCTCTACCTCGACGGGGCGCCGGGGCAGTGGCTGCCCGACGGCATCGAGGTGGTCCCCCAGTGCGCGGGCGGGCTCGACGCCCGACTGGCCGCGGCCTTCGCCCTGTACGGCGGCCCCGCGCTCCTGATCGGCATGGACACCCCCCAGGTCACCCCCGAACTGCTCGCCCAGGGCCTCGACTTCACCCGGACCGGCGCGTGGTTCGGCCCGGCCGTGGACGGCGGGTTCTGGGCCCTCGGGCTCGCCGAACCCGACCCGGCGCTGCTGCGCGGCGTCCCCATGTCCGTAGCGCACACCGGGGAGGTGCAGCGCCGGCGGCTGACCGCGTCCGGGCGGGCCGTACGGGATCTCCCGGCGCTCCGCGACGTCGACACCCCGGACGATGCGGCGCTGGTCGCGGCCGCCGCGCCGGGGACCCGTTTCGCCGTCCTGCACGCCGAGCTGTGCGCGGCCGTCCGATGACCGCGCAACTGGCGGAGCCCGCCGCCCGGGCCTGGCGGGCCGATCCGTACTCCGACGCCCTGCGCACCGGCCAGGGCCCTCTCTACCTGCGCCGCTCCGACGGCTGGCTGCTGCCGCTGGAGGTGGAGCGCTGGTGCGCAGAGCCCGACACCGCCGACGCCACCGTCCTGTCCCGCTGCGACGGCCCGGTCCTGGACATAGGCTGCGGACCGGGCCGCCTGGTCGCCGCCCTCGCCCGCCGCGGGCACCCCGCGCTGGGCGTGGACGTCACCCCGGAGGCCGTGGCCCGTACCGTACGCGCGGGCGGCAGCGCGCTGTGCCGGTCCGTGTTCGACCCGCTGCCCAGCGAGGGCCGGTGGGGCACGGTCCTGCTGATCGACGGCAACATCGGCATCGGCGGCGACCCCGGCGCACTGCTGCGGCGCGCCGCGCGGCTCGCGGCGCCCGGTGGCTCGCTGCTGGTCGAGGTGGCCACCGTGGACGTCGACGAGTGCGTCGAGGTCCATGTCGACGACGGTCACGGCGGCCGCGGGGCTCCGTTCCTGTGGGCCCGGCTCGGCACGCGTGCGCTCCGCGTCGCGGCGGCCGAAGCGGGCTGGAGCCGAGCGGTGACCTGGCATGCCGCGGGACGGGCGTTCGTGCAGCTGCGACGCTGACCGCGGACCGGGGCACACGTAAGCGGCTGACGCGAAGTGGAACCGCGTCAGCCGCTTTTGTGCGTCCCGTCGCTCAGGGCTGTCGGCGAGCGCCGCGCAGCGCCGCGCGCGTCCCGGTCCACAGGCCCGCGGCCACGGCGATGGCCGCCATCGTCAGCAGCCAGTTGCGCAGGTAGTCCAGCGGCACGACCGTCGGGTTGGCCGCGCCGCCCGGGCGCAGGAGCGGCGGGAGGGCGATCGCGGTCAGGGAGCCCGCGACGACCAGGGCCGCGCGCGGGGTCCCGCGCAGGCGCAGGCCGGCAGCGCCGGCGAGCACGGCGACCGCGATCACGAGGGGCGCGATCAGTCCGTCGTGCACGACCACCGCGCCCGCGAGCCACAGCGCGATCCGCCAGGGCGAGGGCTGCTGGATCAGCAGGGCGCCGCCCAGGCCCATCAGGGCCAGCCCGAGGCCCGCCACCGCATACCGGTACGCCATCACGCCACCTCCAGTCGGCCGACCCACTTGGTCTGGAGCACGCCGGGCCGGTTCGGGGCGATGATCCGCGCCGGGTAGCCGTGGTCCGGGGAGAGTTCCTCGCCATTGAGGCGCAGCGCGAGCAGGGTGAGCGGGTCCTGGGCGTACTCGCGGCCCATCTCCGTCACCCGGTACGCGCCGACCGCTTCCAGCGACTCCACCCGGGCGCGGGCGCCCGGGCCGCCTCCGGCCCGGTCCAGCAGGTCGCGCACGCGTACCCCGGTCCACCGGGCGTTCTTGCTCCACCCCTCGACGCACGCGATGGGCAGCGTCACCTCGTACTGCGGCATCGCGCGCAGTTCTTCGAGGGTGAGGGTGTACGGGCGCGGGCCGGCGACGGTCAGCCGCCAGTCCCGTACGGAGGCGGCGGTGACCCCGGCGGCCTTCGCCGTACGGTTCACCGGGAGCCCCTGCGGTCCGACGGCGGGATCGCGCGGGGCGAACAGGTCGAGCCGCCCGAGCGCGGTGACGGACTGCCCGGCGGTCGTCAGCGTCACCGCTCCCACCGCCGCCGCGACGCCCACCAGCAGCGCGCGCCGATCCGGACCGTCGGCCTCGGGCAGCGCGAGCGTCCCCGGGGAGCGGCGGGTCCAATGCGCCTGGATCTCCGGCCACTTCACGGCGATGTGCACCATCAGCGCGCCCACCAGGAGCCAGGCCAGAGCGAAGTGCACGGGCACGAAGGAGAAGGGCCAGGGGTACCACTGGAAGGTGTTGAGCAGCCCGCTGAACAGCTCGAACACGCCGGCCGCCACCAACACCGCCACGGAGGCCCGCTCGAGCGCGTGGCGCACCGACTTGAGCGGCGGCCACTCGAACAGCCGCGGGTACACCGCCCACAGCTTCGCCAGCAGCAGCGGAATCGCCGCGATCCCGGAGACCACGTGGAGTCCCTGGGTGAACCGGTAACCCCAGTACGGGCGGCTCGGCAGCCGGTCGGCGAGCCAGACCGGCGGGTGCTGGAAGTAGTGGCTGAGCACGCCGGTCGCGAAACACACGGCGAAGGCGAGCCCGAGCCAGCGGCCGACGGCGGTCGCGGTACGGGCGTCGTGCAACCGCGCCTTGAAGGTGACGGGCGGGTCGGGAGGGAGTCGGAGAGGGAAGCGCATGGACCCATGACACCCCCGACCGGGCTCTCGGAGGCGGTTCGGACACCTTACGAAACACGGACATGAGCGGCGCCGGAGCCCGATGTGCGGCCTTCGCCTGGAACGCTGCGGCTGTGAACCTGCGTACCGCCCTCGGCCTCTCCGCCCTCGCCGCCCTCGTCGCCGCCCTCGTGTGGACCATCTGCCGCGACGGCTACTTCACCGACCCCGCCGCACTGTCCTGGCGTTACGCGGCCTGCTGGGCGCTGTTCGCGGTCGCCGTGCTCGCGCTGCGCCGGGTCCCGGCCGCCGTCGTCGTACCGCTGGTGCTGGCGGGGGCCGTCGCGGTGACGGCGACGGGGCTGGTGGCGGCGCCCCGGACCAGCACCGACTCGTACCGCTACGCCTGGGACGGCCGGGTCCAGTCCGACGGCATCTCCCCGTACGACCACGCGCCGCAGGACCCGGCGCTGGCCCGGCTGCGCGATCCGTGGCTCTTCCCCACGGGCGCCGCCTGCACCGGCCCGGACCGGGCCCGGATCCCGTACGCCGGGGACACCCCGCACTGCACCCGGATCAACCGGCCGGCCGTGCACACCATCTATCCGCCGGTCGCGGAGGCGTACTTCCTGGCCGTCGACCGGCTCTCCCCCGAGGGCGCCCGGCACAAGCCGCTCCAGATCGGCGCCGGGGTGCTGTCCCTCGGCGTGAGCGGCGCGCTGCTGCTGATCCTGCGCCGGCGGGGCACGGACCCGCGCAGGGCCGCGTACTGGGCGTGGTGTCCGGCCGTACCGATCGAGGCGGTGAACAATGCGCACGTCGATGTCCTGGGCGTGCTGCTGGCCGTGGTCGGTCTCGGGCTCGTGGCCGCGGAGCGCCTCGGGCGCCGGGCGGCCGGCGGGCTGGTCCTGGGCGCCGCCGTCGCCACCAAGCTGATGCCGGCGATCGTGCTCCCGGGCGCCCTGTCGGGCGTCCGCCGGGTGCGCGATGCGGTCGCGGTGCTGCTGCCGGCCGCCGCCTTCACGGCGCTCGCGTACCTGCCGTACGTCCTGCTCTCGCGGGGCTCCGTCTTCGGCTACCTCGGCGGTTACGTGGAGGAGGAGGGGTACGAGGACGCCTCGGCCGGTTCCCGCTATGCGCTGCTGCGGCTGGTGCTGCCGGACGACTGGGCGCTGCCCGTGCTGATCGCCGTGATGGCGGGCGTGTGCGGGTACGTGCTGTGGCGCGGGGATCCCCGACGGCCGTGGAGCGGGGCGCTGTTGGTGACCGGGTGGGCGTTCGCGCTGCTCACGCCGGGCTATTCGTGGTACGCCCTGCTGCTGGTCGCGCTCGTGGCGCTGGACGGACGCTGGGAGTGGCTGGGCATCGCCGTCGCGGGCCCCGCCGTGTACGTCACGGGCCAGGTGTTCGGCTCGCGCGAGGCGGTGAGCGCCACGGCGTACGGCCTCGCGGTGCTCCTGGTGCTGGTGGTCAGCGCGGTACGCCGGCGCAGGCTTCGCACGGCCGATCGCCGCTGTCGACCCGTCAGGGCTGCCCGTACGGATGCGTGATCCTGCTCGGTGGGACGGAGTTTCGAGCAGGTATTGACATGCATCCCGCTCTGCGCTGCACTTTGGCTGCACTTTGGCCGACCCCCTGAACTCCCCTTGAACTCCCCTTCCCTCCCATGACTTGGGGACTTGCCATGCGTCTGTTCAGATTGCTGATCGCCGCCGTCTGCGCGGTGGCCGCGCTCTCCTTACCCGGCGTCGCCGCCGCAGGACCCGTGCCCGCACAGTCCGCCGCCGGGCCGCCCCGGACCGTCCCGGCGCTGCGGCAGTGGACGGCCGGGACCGGTACGTACACGTTCACCGCCGCGAGCCGTATCACCGTCGACCCCGCCCACACCGCCCAGCTCTCCGACGAGGCCGCCACACTCGCCGAGGATCTGGGCGCGCTGGCCGGGCGTCCCGTCGCCGTCGTCACCGGGAGCCCCGCGCCCGGCGACATCGCGCTGAGCCTCGGTGACCCCGGACTGCCCGCCGAGGGCTACCGGCTGGCCGTCGGCCAGTGGGTCGGCATCCAGGCCGGGACCGACACCGGCGCGTTCTACGGCACCCGCACCGTGCTCCAGCTCCTGCACCAGTCGGCCACGGTGCCCGCCGGCACGGCGGTGGACTGGCCCGCCAAGGCGGAGCGCGGGCTCATGATCGACCAGGGCCGGAAGTTCTTCACCGTCGACTGGGTCGAGCAGCACATCAAGGAACTGGCCTACCTCAAGCTCAACTACTTCCACTTCCACCTGTCGGACACGTTCGGCTTCCGCCTCGAGAGCTCCACCCACCCGGAGATCGTCTCCGCCGACCACTATTCCAAGCAGGACATCGCCGACCTGGTCGCGCTCGGGCAGAAGTACCACGTCACGATCGTTCCCGAGATCGACACCCCCGGGCACATGAACGCCGTCCTGGCCGCCCACCCCGAGCTCAAGCTCAAGAACAGCGCGGGCACGGCCAGCCCCGATTTCATCGACCTCTCGCTGCCGGCCTCGTACACCCTGATCAAGGACCTGGTGAACGAGTACCTGCCCTTGTTCCCGGCTCCGTACTGGCACATCGGCGCGGATGAATACGTCACCGACTACGCCAAGTACCCGCAGCTGCTCAGCTATGCCCGCGCCCACTACGGAGCGGGCGCCACCGCCAAGGACACCTACTACGGATTCGTGAACTGGGCCGACGACCTGGTCCGGGCGGCCGGCAAGACCACCCGGATGTGGAACGACGGCATCAAGGCCGGGGACGGGACCGTCACTGCGCACGCGGGCATCCTCGTCGAGTACTGGTACAGCTACGGGCTCACCCCGCAGCAACTGGCCGCGGCCGGCCACACCGTCGCCAACGAATCCTGGACTCCGACCTATTACGTGCTCGGCGGGGCCAAACCCGACACCAAGTGGATGTACGAGACCTGGACCCCCGACCGCTTCGAGGGCGGAGCCACCCTCACCGACCCCTCGAAGAACCCCGGCTCGCTGATCCACGTGTGGTGCGACAACCCGACCGCCGAGACGGAGGAGCAGATCGCGGCGGGCATCATGTACCCGCTGCGCGCCCTGGCCCAGCAGACCTGGGGCTCCCCGAAGCCGGCGAGCACGTACGCCGCCTTCACCCCCATTGCGGCCGCGGTCGGGCACAACCCCGCCTGGCCGGGCCTCGCCCAGCCCGGCAATCTCGCCCGCAACCGGCCGACCAGCGCCTCCAGCACCGAGACCGCCGACTTCCCGGCCTCCTCGGCCACCGACGGGGACCCCGGAACCCGCTGGTCCAGCGCCTACGGCGACCCGCAGTGGCTCCAGGTCGACCTCGGCTCCGGCCAGGCCGTGAGCCGGGTGGTGCTGCGCTGGGAGGCCGCGTACGGAAAGGCCTTCCAGATCCAGCTCTCCGACGACGCCGCCACCTGGCGCACCGTGTACTCCACCACGACCGGCGCCGGCGGGGTCCAGGAGCTCACCGGGCTGTCCGGATCCGGGCGCTACATCCGCGTGTACGGGACCGGGCGCGGCACCGGGTACGGCTATTCGCTGTACGAGTTCGAGGTGTACGGCGGCCAGTTGAGCGGCGCCCGTACGCTCGGCGCGGCCGGCAAGGCCCTCGACGACCCGGCGAGCTCCAGCGCGTCCGGCACCCAGCTGATCACCTGGACACCGCACGGCGGTCCCAACCAGCAGTGGCAGCTGGCACTCGGTACCGACGGCTCCTACTCGATGGTCAACGGCTCGTCCAGGATGTGCGCGGACGTCTCGGGCGGGTCCACCGCGCCCGGTGCGGCCGTCGTCCAGGCCACGTGCAACGGCGGCGACAGCCAGCGCTGGATGGTCACCGCCCTCGGCGGGGGCGAGTACATGGTGTCCAACAAGAAGAGCGCGCTCCTGCTGACCACCGCATCGGGTACGGACGGCGCCCTGGTCACGCAGCAGCCGAGTTCCGGTTCGGGCTACCAGCGGTGGCAGATCACCTGACGGTGTGACAGCTCGTGGACGTCTCCCGGCGACGGCCCGTGCCGGGGGACGTTCAGCCTTCCGCCCGGTGCGGCCGCAGTGCCCGGTCGACCCGGTCGGCCCGGTGCGCTCGCCATTCCGGGGCGAGGACCGACCAGACCTCCTCGTCGTGCCGCTTCCCGCGGTACAGGTAACTCTCCCGCAGCACACCGTCCTTGGTCATCCCGAGCCGCCGGGCCACGGCGATGCTGGGCTCGTTCCCGACCGAGACCACCCACTCCACGCGGTGGATGCCCCGCTCCTCGACGGCCCAGTCGATGATCGCGCGCACGGCCCGGGTCACCAACCCCTTGCCCACCGCGGACGGCTCCAGCCAGCAGCCCGCCTCGGCCACGCCCTGGGCCACGTCGAACCTGCGGAAGAGGACCGCTCCGACCAGCTTGCCGTCGGTCCGGATGCCGGAGAGCCGCCCGGCGTCGGCCGCGGTCTTCTCCGCGTACGCCTGCAGGAGCGCCCGGCTGGAGTCCAGGTCCGTGACGGCGTCGGGGAGCCCGTTGTACTGCCCGATGAACGCCCGTCCGCGGTCCACGTGGGAGAGGAACTCCTCGGCCTGCCACGGTTCGAGCGGGCTCAGCTCCGCGCCGTCGTCGCCCAGGGATATCGCGAACATCGTCACCTTCCACGGTCGGAACCAGCGCACACCGGCGAAAGGATCTTCTCACGGGCGCCCTCCGGTGCATCCGTTTCACACGCGCCGCACCGGCCACGGCCCGCGTCGAAGGCTGTCCTCGTCCGTGGAACACCTTGTCCACCACGCGCGTTGTGCGGGAGATGGAGGATCGTCCTACCGTCACGACCGTCTCTCGAAGGAGTCACGCGTGAATCGCCCCACCGCCCCGCTCGTCCTCGACCCCGCAGGCGCCGACCGGCACGCCGAGGACCGGCTGCTGCGCGCCCAGGGACCCGCGGCCCGCGTCGACATCCTCGGCGTGACGGCCTGGTCCGTCACCGACCCGGCCCTCCTCAAGGAGTTGCTGACGAGCCCGGACGTGTCCAAGGACGCCCGCGCGCACTGGCCGGAGTTCGAACAGGCCGTTCAGACGTGGCCGCTCGCCCTCTGGGTGGCCGTGAACAACATGTTCACCGCGTACGGGGCCGACCACCGCCGGCTCCGGCGGATGGTGGCCCCCGCGTTCAGCGCGCGCCGTGTCTCCCTGCTCCGCGGCACGATCGAGGCCATCGTCACCGGCCTCCTGGACGAGCTCGCCGCCCTCCCGCCCGGTGCGGTGGCAGACCTGCGCGAACGGCTCGCCTACCCGCTGCCCATCGCGGTCATCGGCCGCCTCATGGGCCTCCCCGACGAGGAGCGCGGTGAGTTCCGTTCCGTGGTGGACGGGGTCTTCGACACGACCCTGACCCCCGAACAGGCCGCCGCGAACGCGGTTCGGGCCTACGAAGTGCTCGGCCGGCTCATCGCCGCCAAGCGCGCCGAGCCCGGCGACGACATGACCTCGCTCCTCATCGCCGCCCGCGACGACGAGGGCGACGGCTCCGCGCTGTCCGACACCGAACTGGCCGACACGCTGTTCCTGATGGTCAGTGCCGGGTACGAGACGACGGTCAACGTCATCGACCAGGCGGTGACCAGCCTGCTCACCCACCCCGAACAGCTCGGCCACGTCCGCGCCGGCGGCAGCAGCTGGAACGACGTCGTCGAGGAGACCCTGCGCCACGAGCCGGCCGTGAAACACCTGCCGATGCGCTTCGCCCTGGCCGACATCCCCCTGCCCGACGGACGGACCATCGCCAAGGGGGAGGCGATCCTCGCCTCGTACGGCGCCGCCAACCGGCATCCCGACTGGCACGGCGCGGATGCCGACGCCTTCGACGTCACGAGGGTCACGAAGGACCACCTCGCCTTCGGGCACGGCGTCCACTTCTGCCTCGGCGCCCCGCTGGCCCGGCTCGAGGTCGCGGCCGCGCTCGAGGCGCTCTTCGACCGCTTCCCGGCCCTCGAACTGGCGGTCCCCGCCGATGAGCTGGTGCCCGTGGCCTCCCTGATCAGCAACGGCCACCGGACCCTGCCCGTCCGCCTCGCCTCCTCGGCATGACCTGCTGAGAGGGCGGAACGACCCCCGAAGTTCACTTCCCCGACGCCTCCCGCGGGCCGATCACCGACCACGTCCGCCCTAGGCTGCCGCCATGGCTGAGGTGGGGGTCACGGTCCGGGATTGCCGGCTGCTCGGAACGCTCGGGTCGGTGCTGCTGGCGGCCGGGAGCTGGTCGGCCGGCGCACTGCCTTTCGGGGTCCCCGACGGGGTGTGGGCGCAGCGGAGCCCGGCCCACACGGTGCTGGGAGCTGCGGCCTCGTACGCCGGGCTGGTGCTGCTCATGCTCGCCTGGTGGCGGCTGGGCGGGCTGCTGCGGGACGGGGAGCCCGTCGGCCGCAGGCAGCTGCGCTCCGTGCTGTGGTCCTGGGTTCTGCCCCTCGTACCGGGCCCGCTGCTGTTCAGCAACGACGCGTACAGCTATGTCGCGCAGGGCGCGCTGGCGGGCCGGGGCTGGGACGTGTACCGGCTGGGGCCGTCGGCGCTCGGCGGTCCGCTCGCGGACAACGTGCCGGAGATGTGGCAGGACGCACCGGCGCCCTACGGGCCGCTGGCCGTCGCGGCGACGCGGGCCGTGGTGGCCGTCACGGGCGAACACCACACGGTGGCGGCGGTGCTGGGGATGCGGCTGGTGGCCCTGGTGGGGCTGGGGCTGATCGTGTGGGGCATCGGCCGTCTTGCGTCCGAGTGGGGCGCCGGGGAGGCCGGGGCGCTGTGGGCGGCCGTGCTCAACCCGCTGGCGCTGGTGCATCTGGTGGGCGGGGCCCACAACGAGGCGCTGATGATCGGGCTGATGGTGGCGGGGCTGGTGGCCTTCCGCCGGGGCCGATGGGTGCTGGGCACCGTCGTCCTCGCGTCGGCCGCGCTGGTGAAGGTTCCCGCCGCGGTGGCTCTGCTGTGTGCCGCCGCGTGGTCCGTCGGCGGGCGGCCGGACCGGCGTTCGGGCTGGTCGCGGGCGGCGGGAATCTCGCTGGTGGCCCTCGCGGCGCTGGTGCTGGGCGTGGGTGTTTGCGGCCAGGGCTGGGGGTGGCTGTCGACGCTGAAGGGCCCGACGCAGGTGTACACGGTGCTCTCGCCCAGCACGGACGTGGGCCGGGTGCTGGGGCTGTTCGCCGAGGGGTTCGGCGTGGGTACGGCGGCCGGTGCGATCGCCGCCGCACGGTCGGTGGGGATGCTGCTGGGCGTGTGCGCGGTGGTCTTCTGTGCGTGGCGTGCCCCGCGTACGGGTCCCGAGTACGCCACCGGCATGGCGCTGCTGGGACTGGTGGCGGCCGCCCCGGTCGTACAGCCCTGGTACGTGCTGTGGGGGATGGTGCCGCTGGCGGCGGTCGCCTGGCGGCTGTTGGAGGACACCCGGGCGAGGCTGGCGGTGCTGGGGCTGCTGGTGATCGTGCTGCCCAGCGGGACGGCGCCCACCTGGCCCTATGCGCTCGCGGCCGTCACGGGGGCGTCGGCGGCCGTGGCGGCACTCGTGGCGTGGGGTCCGCTGCGGCTGGGGGCGGTGCCCCGCCTCCTGCTGCAGGAGCGCGCGTGGGTGCGCGCGGCGGCCAGAACGCGCCGGTGAGCCCGGCGGGGGAACGGGGTTGTCCCGGCCCGTGGTGATCACTAAGGTCGGCCGTGTGACTGCCGGGTCGGCCTTGAGCCATGTACGAGTAGGGTTCCCGGCCTCGGCGTGAGCACGAGGCGGGCCAGGGGCCCGCCGCTTCTCCGCGTTTTCGTTCCCCGGCGCCCGCGTGTGGCGCCGTTCCAGCGGATCCCGAAACCGGAGACACCCCACTCGTGCAGAACACTCAGCAGTATCCGAACGCCGTCCAGTTGAACCACACCGTCGTCCATGCCGGGGACCGGCAGCTGTCGGCCGAGTTCCTCGCCGTGATCCTGGGACTGGAGGTCGGGGCTCCGTTCGGGCCGTTCCTGCCCGTCGACCTCGGCAACGGCGTGACGCTCGACTACTACGCGATGACCGACGAGCCGATCCAGCCGCAGCACTACGCGTTCCTCGTGCCCGACGAGCGGTTCGACACCATGATCGCCCGCCTGGAGGCGGTCGGGGTCACCTACTACGCCGACCCCCACCACACCGAACCCGGGCGGATCAACCGCCTGTTCGGCGGTCGCGGCGCGTATTTCGCCGACCCGGACGGCCACAACATGGAGATCATGACCCGCCCCTACGCCCGCCCATAGCCGTGAGGCGGGCCTCAGCGTGGGCTGCTGGTGAGCCTGCCCTCGGGCCGGTCGGTCACCTCCAGCAGCCGCCGCGTGTGCTCGATGCGCACCCTGGTCGGCGCCCCCGGCGGCCGTGAGGACTTGACCGCCATCCACGAACGGCACGTCTGCGTCGGCCTCGACCTGTCCGTCCCGCACGCCGTGCGGGCCATCACGCAGACCGCCTTCGGCGGCCCGGAGGCGCTCCGGCTCACCGGGACCGACCGGCCCACGCCCGGCACCTCGCCCACGAGCCGGTCGGCCGCACCGGCCGGCAGGACCTGGTGGACACCGGGTGCAGCCCGGGCAGCGGCGACCTGGTGGTCGACCACCGCACGGCCGACTTCGCCGAGACCGTCACGGACGCGGACGTCGTCCTCGACACCATCGGCGGAGGAGGCTGAACGGCTCGGGCTCCGGGCCGTGTTCATGGCGGCGGAGGCCGATCATGCCGGCCTGCAGGAGACCGCCGCACCCGCCTCGCGGGGTGAACAGCCCGCGCCGCTCGCCGCCGGCCCCTCACCGTGCGACCCGCCCCGGTCCGGCTGCGCAACGCGGGTCGCCCAGGCGTGCAGGTCGTCGGCCGAGGCATCGACCGGGGCATCGGCGGAGCCGGCCCAGGCTATGTAGCCGTCCGGGCGGACCAGGTACAGGCCGCGCCCGTACGCCTCGTACGGGCCTGTCCGTGCCGTACGCAGGCCCGGGAGGGGCGGCAGTCGGTCCGGCAGCGGGGTGTCGACCGCGAGCAGCGTGAAGTGGGGGCCTCGGTAGAGGTCGAAGAGGCGCAGCCCGTCGCGCCGTCCGTCGGGTGCACGGTCTCCCGCGGTGAGGGCGTCCTCGGCCAGACCCGTGCGTGTCTCGCAGGTGAGCGACGAGTCCCTCTGGTCGAGGCCGAGTTGGCGGGTGGCGGCGCCGCGCCGTTCCTCGCCTCGGTGGATGCGGGTGGACAGCCCCAGCATCGCGGCGGCGTTGGGCAGGCGCTCCTCCTCGTACGTGTCCAGCAGCGCCTCGGGGGCTCCGTCCCGCAGGACGGCGGCGAGCTTCCAGCCCAGGTTGTAGGCGTCCTGGACGCTGGTGTTGAGTCCCTGGCCGCCTGCCGGTGAGTGGATGTGGGCGGCATCGCCCGCGAGGAAGACCCTGCCCTCGCGGAAGCGATCGGCGAGAGCGGCGTTCACCGTGAAGTCCGATGCCCAGCGGACCTCGGTGACCTCCTCGGCCGGTATATGGGTGAATGCGGCAACCAGCGCGCGCACGTCGTCCGCCGCGATCTCGTTCCCTACCGGCGCCGGCTGTGCGACGAACTGGAACTCCCCCGAATGCGGCAGGGGACACAGGGCCGCAAAGCCCGTGCCGCCCGCGGCGGGCGGGAAGATGTGCCAGTTCTCCCGGTCGAGCGTCGGGATGACCACATCGGCCACGAGCATCGGGGCGGGGTCGACGCGCTCGCCGGTCATCTTGACGCCGACGAGCCGGCGGACCGTGGACCGGCCGCCGTCCGCGGCGACGGCGTACCCCGCGCGGACGGTCACCGGACCTCCGCCTCCCACCGGTATGAGCGTGGCCGTGACGGCCTCGGCATCCTGGGTGAGCCCGGTCAGCTCGGCGCCGAACACCACGTCACCGCCCAGCTCGCGGAGCCGGTCGAGCAGGATCCGCTGGGTGCGCCACTGGGGCAGGATCCAGGGCCCGGTATAGGGCGCGTCCTCGGTCGACTCGGCGTCGTCGAACATCCGGTACTCGCCCGCGCGGGCGCCTCCCTGCCACGTCATGCCGATCGGCGCGTGGCCGCCCCACCGCATGATCTCCTCGAGGATGCCGAGGTCGTGGAAGACCTCCAGGGTCCGCGGCTGGATCCCCTTGCCCCGGGAACCGGGGAACAGCTCCGGCGACCGCTCGACGACGAGCGCGCGCACGCCGCGCCGGGCGAGGTCGCAGGCCAGCACCAGGCCGGTGGGCCCGGCGCCCACGATCAGGACATCGCTCCGCCGGTCCCCCAGGGCCGCGATCCCCAGGGCGGCGCCCCGCTGCCGCTCCTCCTCGTGCTCGTTCTCGTGCCGGTGCTCGTGTCCGTACTGCGTCATCGATCTCCCCATTCCCGTAGCGAGGACTTCTCCTTAACAACGTTAAGGAGGCCCGTATCGCAAGAGTGCCCTTAACGTTGTTAAGCTGTCAACCCTCGAACGAGTGCACCGCCCGGGAGACAGGCAGACGATGAACGCCAAGCCGCAGCAGACACCCCCTCGCGTCCCGCCGCTGAGCCGCCTGACCGTCGCCGAGACCGCGCTGCGGCTGCTCAACGAGGGCGGGCTCGACAAGCTCACGCTCCGCGCCATCGCGCAGGAGCTGGACGTGAAGGCGCCGGCGCTCTACTGGCACTTCAAGAACAAGCAAGAGCTGATCGACGAGATGGCCACCGAGATGTTCCGGCGCATGACCGTGAGACCGGCGGAATCCGGGGCGGACGACTCCTCGACGCCGTGGCGCGAGCGGATGCTGGTCGCCCATCACGGTCTGCGCCGCGCCCTGCTCGCCTATCGCGACGGAGCCCGCGTGTTCACCGGGTCACGCTTCACCGGAACCGAGCACGCGGAACAGTCCGAGGCCTACCTGGCGGCCCTGCTGGCGCAGGGGTTCGAACTGCCGCAGGCCGTACGGGCCATGGCGACCGCCTTCTCGTACACGCTCGGGTTCGTGATCGAGGAACAGGGCGTCCACCCCGTCCCGGGCGAGCGCCGGGAGGGCTACGACGTGGCGGAACGCAGCGAGCGCCTGGCCGACTACCCGCTCGCGGCGGCCGCCGGTGCGCACCTCTTCCAGGAGTACGACGAACACTTCGAAGAGGGCCTGCAGATCGTCATCGACGGCATCGCCGCGCGCTACGGCATCCGCTGAGCCGCGGGGCGGGCCGTCCGCGCCCGTCCGCGCCCGTCCGCTACGGCACGTTCTTCGTGGTCTCGCAGCGGACGGCCACGTCGCTTCCGTCATTGCCGTCGCAGGTGTCCTTCAGGTCGTCGCCCCCGTCCATCACGTCATTGCCGCTCGCCGCCTCTTCCGCCGGGGAGAGCGGTACCGGCGCGCCCTGAGCGGGCTTCGCCGAGGAGGTCGGGCGGCTCTGGCGGCCCGGCCGGGCCGGCTTCGCGGCCACCCCGTTCTCGCCCTTGCCGTGCGCGGCGTGGCCCGAGTTGCTGTCGCCGATGATGGCATCGACGCCGGGCCCGCCCATGAGTACGTCGGCGCCGTGGCCGACCGCGCTGGCCTCGGCGGAGGAGTCGCCGGTGATGCTGTCGTCACCGGGCCCACCGTCGATGACGTCCCTGCCGCCGCCCGTCGCGTTGATGCCGCCGCGGCTGTCGCCGATGATGGCGTCGTTCCCGTCCTCGCCGAACAGGACGTCGTTGCCGCCGCCGGACGCGCTGGAGCCGAAGGCCATGCTGTCCCCGCCCATGCGGTCGTCACCCGGCCCGCCGAAGAGGACGTCATCGCCCCCGCCGGCGACGGAGGTTCCGGTGGCGATCAGGTCGCCGCGCAGGAGATCCGCGCCTTCGCCGCCGTCCAGCCGGTCGTTGCCCAGGCCTCCGGCGATCGTGTCGTTGCCGGCCAGGCCGCAGATCAGGTCGTCCCCGCCGAGCCCGTCGATGGTGTCCGCACCCGCCGACCCGATGATGACGTCATTGCCCTCCGTCCCGGCGATCGTGCCTGCCCCCGTGATGGTCGCCGCGCGGCCGAAGCAGGTGGCCTCGGGCGCGTCGGCGGCCGCTGCCGGGACGCCGAAGGAGAGCAGCGCGGCTGCGGTCAGCAGGGTGAGTGACTTACGACAAGGCATTCAGACCTCCGGTGGGAGTGGTCACAGCTGCCCGGCCGTCCGAGGGACCAGGCTCGAATCCGTCGGGAACATATGGTGTGAAAGCCTCGAAGGCAATGAAATGCATAGCCTTTTGTATGTCTTACGCTCGGTTGGCCCCTCTCCGGAGCGGGCCGCGCACCCGGACGGGTCCGCTCCGCCTCGAGGGAGCGGGTCCCCGGACGGTCGCCTACCGTCGAGGTATGAGCGGGATCATCGTGGTGCACGAGCTCGACACGCCGCATGCGACCCGCGCCGGCAAGGGGCCGGCGCAGGGCACCGAGACACCCGTCCGCCGGGTGCATGCCGCACCTGCCGCGCCGGGTACGACCACCGAGCCGGGGCCGCGCACGCTCTGCGGCAAGGACACCTTCGCGATGGAGCCGGCCCGCTGGACCCCGTCCGGGCAGCCGGGCTCCCCGTGGTACCCGCCGCAGGAGGCGAGCCTGGTGTGCTCCTCCTGCGATGCGGTGATGGACGACAGCTGATCGGACCCCCGCTCCACGCCGATCCGTGGCTCACCGCGGCTGCCGCCGCCCGGACGGCGGAGCTCTTTCCCGGACGCCCGGCCGACCATCCGGCCGTACGCCGTCACCGGCTTCCTCGCGTCCGGACGGGGTCCAGGACGCGCCGGTGGCGGCACACCGCATGCGCACGCGGTGTGCTCACGTGAAGCTTGAGACCAGGTGACACGCACCACCCCGCACCACCAGGTCGTGGCGACCGCGCCCAAGGAAAGGTCTGTCCTCATGTCGCTCACCCATCGCAAGGACCTCGGACTGCTCGCCCTGCGCCTTGGGGCAGGCGGTGTGCTGATCGCACACGGGGCGCAGAAGCTCTTCGGCTGGTTCGGCGGAGCCGGTATCGAGGGCACGGCCCGGGGCATGGAGCACATGGGATTCACGCCGGGACGGGAGAGCGCGATCGCGGCCGGGCTCGGCGAGGCCGGCGGCGGCGCGCTCCTCGCGCTGGGGCTCGCGACCCCGGCGGCCGGCGCGGCCGCGGCGGGCGCCATGGCCGGCGCCGCCGCGGTGCACGCGCCCGCCGGGTTCTTCGCCCAGGGCGGCGGCTTCGAGTACCCGGCCTTCCTCGGCTTCGTCGCGGCCTGCCTCGGCCTCTCGGGGCCCGGTTGCTACTCGCTCGACCATGTCACCCGGCACCGGCTGGACCGGCCGGCCACGGTGGTGATGGCGTTCACGCTCAGCGCGGCCGCGGCCACCGTCGTCCTCAACCGGCGGGCCGCAACGCTCGCCGCCGCCGAAGCGTCCGGCCCGGGCCAGGACTCCGACAGCCAGACGGCGTAGCCGCCATCGCCGGCTCGCAGGGGCTACCAGCCGAAGCGGCGGTCGACCTCCCGGGCGAACTCCTCGAACGTCAGCACGTTGTCGCCGTTCTTGTCGGCGGCGTCGAAGAGCGCGGACGAGGCGTCGACATCGCCCAGGGCCCAGAACGGCAAGTCGCCGTTGGCCGCCAGGGTCGGGCCCTTCGTCCGCAGGGCGGTGATCACTTCCAGGCGGGTCAGGGTGCCGTCATGGTTGAGATCGAGCGCCTCGAACAGCTTGCGGGCCTTCGCACTCATCACGTACGTCCTTCCGGGAGGAGTCGGCAGGAACTGCCTGCCGCCAGCCTACGGCGCCGCCCACCCCGGCCGGCGGGCGCGGGCCCCCCGGAGCGCGAGCGGCGGCGGACGCCCGGTCCGGTCACGGGCCGTGGGGCCGACCGGCCGGACCGCGGCATCTTCCCCAGCGGGATCCGAACCTTTCGGCGTACGAGGCCGTGCCCCATCCCAGGCAATGACGCGCACAGCCGGCGCAAGCCGACCCAGCAGCCGGAGGAATCACGCGGATGAGCGAGACAACACCCGGGCACGCCGCCACGGAGCAGGCCGTGACCGTCCTGATGGCGGTGGTGCCGTGCGGCTCCGACACCGCGCGCCAGATCCTGGCGGACACGGCACGGGCCGCCGAGATCGCCCTGCTCGAGACGGCCGAGGCCGTGCTCGCCCTGGGAGGCTGCCGCGCGCTGCCGGCCGCCCTCGGCACGGCCCTGAAGGCCGCGATGGACGGTGCCAGGACCGCCACCGCGCCGCCCGTGCCGCAGCCGTACACCCGGCTCCTCCCCGATCCGCAGACCATCGGCGTGTTGCTGAAGCGGCACCGCGGCCTGCGCCGCCGCGCCCTGGCCGCTCCGCACGACCTCACCCTGCGCAACGAGCTCGACGACGCCACGTACACCCTGTGCATCCTGATGGGCCAACGCAACGCCTGCACCGCGCTCCGCTCGGCCGAGCTGCTCGTCGGCGCCGAGTGGCTCGGCGCCCCGGTGCGGGGAAGGGTCCGGGACGCGTCAACAGAGCGCCACGGGTTGTGACTTCCCGTAGTCGAGCTGCTACCTTTCGTGATCGCCGATGGAAGTGATCATGCGTAGAGGGGTGCGTCCCATGAACACGGTCAGGAAGACGGTCGGGAAGACGGTCGGGAAGACGACCCGTGCACTGACGTGCGCGGTGGTGAGCCTGCTGGCGGCGGCAACCGTGTCGGCCGGGCAGGTCTCCGCCGCGACGGAGCAGGCGGCGACGTGCCGCAACATCGGGACGTCGTTCACGGACAAGCTGATCCCCGGACAGTGCATCGGCAACGGCGGCTACCGCCTCGACATGCAGTACGACGGCAACCTGGTCCTCTACTCGGGCGATCGCGCCTGCTGGGCGAGCGGCACCGACGGAACCGACGGGGTGTACGCCGAGTTCTCCGGCGACTGGCGGCCCGACTCTCCTTACCTGTCCCTGGAATCCCAGTTCGGGCAGCTCAGGAAGTACCGCGGGAAGTACACCGGACTGCACAAGACCGGCAACGTGAGCATCAACGGCAAGGGCGAGGTCTGGATCGCCTACGGCAAGCTCGCGGGCTGCTGACCGATGGGGGTCAACGGGACCTTGGCGCGCGGTGCGAGCGCGCTCGTCCTCGCATGGGGCGTCCTGCTCGGGTTGCCGGCGGCCGGGCTGGCTGCCGTACCGGTGCAGCCGTCGGACGTCTGTGTGGCGAGCGAGAACCTGGGCGAGATCGCGAACAACTTCATCTCGCGATGCCGCAAGGGATCCATCCGGCAGGCGTTCCCCGGGGAGCACTACGGGGATTCGCTCGGCTCCATCCGGGGGTGCGGGCTCAAGTCCTGCCAGACGGCGTGGAAGCTGCTGAATGACAACCGGTTCAAGAAGTAGCGTGCGCCGATGAGGACTTACGTCGCGGTTCTGGTCTGTGTCGCCACGGCCACGGCCGGCGGGCAGGCGCCCCTGTACCGGGAGAGCTTCGTCCTGCTGTCGGCCCGGACCGAGGACGAGGCCAGGTCCAAGGCCCAGGCCCACGGCGAAGCCCTCGAGACGGGCTACCGGAACGAGAAGGGTGAACTGATCACCTGGACGTTCCGGCAGCTCGTGGATGTCGCCGAGGTGCCCGAGGACCCCCTCGGCGACGGCACGGAGATCTACACCCGCCACTTCCGCAACTTCGCCGCCTACACGGCCTTCGAACCCCTGTTGTCCGGCGAGGACCTCTGACCCTCCGTACGCGGCCGGCCGGGGGGCCGCCGAACTGCTGAAACGGCACCGGCGGAGGCGTCGCCGTGGCGGCGAGGGGGCACGGAGCACGGGTGAGACCTCTCGAGCTGCGTCCCGCGGCTGCACGCCGCACCACCACGTCCCGTCGGGCGCTGCTCGCCGGTTCGGTCGGCAATCTCGTCGAGTGGTACGAGTTCGGCGTCTACGGCTGCCTGGCCACCGTCATCGCCGCGAACTTCTTCCGGCACGAGGGGAGCAGCGGCGCCGAGGCACTGGTGGCCACGTACGCCTCGTTCGCCCTCGCGTTCTTCTTCCGGCCCGTCGGCGCCGTACTGTTCGGGCGGCTCGGCGACCGCCTCGGGCGGCGGCCCACCCTCATCGTGGTCGTCGGCCTCATGACCCTCGCCACCGCGATGATCGGCCTCCTTCCGACCCGCGCCGCCATCGGCGGCGCCGCCCCCTGGCTCCTGACGCTCCTGCGGGTGCTGCAAGGACTCTCCGCGGGCGGCGAGTTCGGCGGGGCCGTCTCCCTCATGACCGAGTACGCGCCCGACAGCCGCCGCGGCCTCTACGGCGCGTGGCAGTCCTTCACCGTCGCGCTCGGCCTGCTCACCGGGGCCGGTACGGCCGCCACCCTGGCGAGCGCGCTGCCCGCCGAGGCCCTGTACGCGTGGGGCTGGCGGATCCCGTTCCTGCTGGCCCTGCCGCTGGGCGCGGTGGCGCTGTGGCTGCGTACGTCGCTGGAGGAACCGCCCGGGGCTCCCCCGGGAGACGGCCGGGACGGTCCGCTCGGCGCCCGGGAGCTCGCGCGCGCCGTCGTACTCGGGATCGGGCGGATCATGGGCTGGTCGGCGGCCGGGTACACCTTCCTCGTCGTCCTGCCGTCCTATCTCCAGGCGACGCTCGGCGCCTCCCTCCGCGAGGCCCTGCTCGCCACCGCCCTGGCCAATGCGGGGTTCGCCGCGTCGATCCTGCCCGCCGGGGCACTCAGCGACCGGATCGGCCGGCGCCCGGTGATGCTGTGCGGAGCCCTCGGCGTCGTGGTGCTCGCCCTCCCCCTCGTCCACCTGCTCCGGTCCCCCGAGGCGTCGCCGTGGGCCAGAGCCGGTGCCGTGCTGCTCGCGGGTGCGCTGGTCGGCCTGCTGGCCGGGCCCGGACCGGCGATGCTCGCCGAGATGTTCCCGCGCAGGGTCCGCTGTACGGGGCTCGGCCTGGCCTACTCCCTCGCCAACGCGGTGTTCTCCGGCTGCGCCGGACTCGTCATCACCGCCCTGATCGCCCGGACGGGAGACCCCGCCGTGCCCGCGTACTACGCCGCCGGGGCCTGCGCCCTCAGCTGTCCCGCGCTGCTGGCCCTGCGCGGGCGCGCCCACCGGGAGCCGCTGCGATGAGGGTGATCGGGCTGATGTCGGGGACCTCGTACGACGCCGTCGACGCCGCTGCCGCCGACCTGGAACCGTCCGCCGAGGACGGCACCCTGCAGCTGGTGCCCCTCGGCATGGTCAGCGAGCCGTACGCGGCCGACGTGCGGGAGGCCCTCGCCGCCGCCCTGCCGCCCGCGCCGACCACCCTGGCCGACGTCTGCCGCCTCGACACCCGGATCGGCCAGGCCTTCGCGGCCGTCGCCGCCCGCGCCGACCGGGAACTGTGCGCGGGGCGCGCCGAGTTGGTCGCCTCGCACGGGCAGACGGTGTACCACTGGGCCGAGGACGGCCGGGTGCACGGCACGCTGCAGCTCGGCGAACCGGCCTGGATCGCGGAGCGCAGCGGCTGCCCGGTCGTCTCCGGCTTTCGGACGCGGGACGTGGCGGCGGGCGGGCAGGGGGCTCCCCTGGTTAGCCTGATCGACCTGATGCTCCTGCGCGGGCGCCCCGGCGTGCCCGCGGCCCTGAACATCGGGGGGATCGCCAACGTCACCGTGCTGCCGGCGGGCGCCGATCCCGTGGCGTTCGACACCGGCCCGGGCAACGCGCTGATCGACGCCGCGGTCCGGGAACTGAGCGCCGGGCGGCGCGCGTACGACGAGGACGGCGTGCTCGCCGCCGCCGGGCGCGTCCACGAGGGGCTGCTGGACCGGCTGCTGTCCGGGGAGCCGTACTACCGGATGCCGGCGCCCCGGACGACGGGCAAGGAGCTGTTCCACGCGGGCTACCTCCGGGCGCGGCTCGCGGGGTGCGGTGAGCTCCGGCCCCAGGACCTCGTCGCCACGCTGACGCGCCTGACCGCCCGTACGGTGGCCGATGCGCTGCGCCCTCTCGCGGCGACCGAGGTCTTCGTGTCGGGCGGCGGGGTACGCAACCCGACGCTGATGGCGATGCTCCGCGACGAGCTGGCGGGCAGCACGGCGGTCCGTGCGTCGCGGGAGCTCGGGCTGCCCGCGGAGGCGAAGGAGGCGTACGCGTTCGCGGTGCTCGGCTACCTCAGCCTGCACGGCCTCCCGGGCAATGCCCCGGCGTGCACCGGAGCCGCCGGCCCGCGCGTGCTGGGCTCGCTCACTCCGGGCAGCCGTCCGCTGCGTCTGCCCGCGCATCCGGGCCGCGCTCCGCACGCCCTGTCCGTACGGGGTCCGGCGACCGCAGAAGCCGCGGTGTGAACGGCGCCAGAGGCGGCCTGGGCCCGGAACCCGCAGCTCCGCGCCTCGTTGACCAGCCGACGGAGGGAAGTCTCGTGCATCGGATCAGCCGCCACGCGGTCGCAGCACTGGCAGGGCTCGTACTCCTGCTGCCGGCGGCGGGGGTGGGATCGGCGGCGGGCATCGGGCCCGGAACCGGAGCCGCAGCCGCAGCCGCAGCCACAGCCACCCGCGTGGCCGACGATCCGGCCCGCGTGGTCCAGGAGCAGCGGATCGACGCGCGGACGCTCGACCTCACCGTCACCTCGCCCGAGATCGACGCGCCCGTCGCCGTGCGGCTGCTGCTGCCCCCCTCCTGGTCGAAGACCGCCACCCGGACCTGGCCCGTGCTGTGGCTGCTGCACGGCGGCTCGGGCGACCACACGGACTGGACCGCCCACACCCACATCGAGGAGCTCGCCGCCCCTCGGGACGTCCTTGTCGTGCTGCCGCAGACGAGCCCGTGCAGTGGATACAGCGACTGGTACAACTCCGGCGGCGGAGGCCCGCCGGCGTGGGAGACGTACCTGGTCGACGAACTGCGGCCGCTGCTGGAGAGCCAGTAACGGGCCGGGACGGAGCGGGCCGTCGCGGGCCTGTCCATGGGCGGGCTCGGCGCGATGAAACTCGCCGCCCTGCACCCCGGCATGTTCCGCGCGGTGGCCTCGTACAGCGGAGCGGTGAGCACGCTCCACCTGTCGTTCGACGGCGGGCTCTCGGGGCCCGACCTGGTGAAGGGCGCCGGCGCCGGGTGCCACACCGACTGGCGGCGCATCTGGGGCGAGCCGGGCTTCCCGTTCGACACGACGGACCCGACCGATCTGCGCCGGCGCAGCGTGTGGGAACGGAACGACCCGCTGCATCAGGCCGCCGGGCTCGCCGGCACCGCGCTGTACATCTCGTACGGCGACGGTACGGACGCCGGTACGGGCTGGCAGTGGGGCCACCCGCCGGCGAGCCCCGCGCGCTGCACCAACCCGATCGCCGGCGGCGCGGAGCGCGTCGAGCGCCTCATCCACGGCATGAACCAGGACATGCTGGTGCGGCTCGCCCAGCTCGGCGTTCCGGCCGCCGTGTGCTCCTACCGGGGCGTCCACGCCTGGCCGTACTGGGAGCGCGAGCTGGTCTTCTCCTTCCCCGGGTTGATGGCGGCCATCGGCGCCTGACACCGGCGGCCGGAAGGCCAGGAAGTCAGGACGTCAACCGGCGGACCGTCGCCACCAGGGCCGCCCGCTGCGCGTCCGGTCCCGCGTCCAGGTCCTCCGGCACCAGGATGCGGGCGAGCTGCGGTAGCGTGAACCACGAGGCGATCAACGACATCACCGTGTGCAGCAGCCGTGCCGGGCTGGACTCGCCGGTGAGTGCGCCTTCCTGCTGGGCCGCGGCGATCGCGGCGATCTTCTCGGCGTAGTGATCCGTCCGCTCGCACTGGGCGGCCAGCTGGTCCTGGCACTGCAGGCCTTCCCAGGCCAGGAGCCGCATGAAGTGCGGGTGGGCGCGGTGGTAGTCGTAGGCCCGGCCGGCGTAGTCGCCCAGGTCGCGGGCCTGCGCCTCCGTCAGCGGGACGGCTGCCGCGAGCTTCTTCAACTCGGTCTCCAGCACCGCGCAGAACAGCTTCTCCTTGCTGCCGAAATACTGGTAGATCCGCTCCTTGTTGACACCTGCACCGGCGGCCACGCGCGCAACCCGGGCGCCGTCGAACCCGTGCTCGGCGAACTCTTCCACCGCCGCGTCGAGCAGGAGTTGTTTGGTGCGTGCTGTGTCCCAGGCCATGGCATGCACTGTAGTGCCCTCGAGCGGAATTCCAACCTGATGGTTGGACTTAAGATCATGTCCGTGCAAGACTCCAACCGCTTGGTTGGAAATTCGGTCCGCCGCCCGTCGTAACGCATCCAGGGGGAAACAGCCTCATGTCCGCAGCTCCGACGACTCCGCCCGCCCCGCCCTCCGCCCACCGCCGCGCGTTCATCACCTGGCTCGCGGTCTACCCGACGATCACCCTCACCCTCGCCCTCCTGGGCCCGTTCATGAACGACCTCCCGCTGGTCCTGCGCACCCTGATACTCACGGCGGTCGTGGTCCCGATCGTGGCCTACTGGCTGATTCCGACCCTGATGAAGGTGACGGCGTCGCTCCCCCGCCGGTCCGCGGGCGCCTGACCGCCGCAGACCCGGTGCCGGTCCTCCCGAGAGTGCCCGGTCCCCTAGGCCGCGTCTTCCGGATCATGGCGGGGCCGGGTCGTCCAGCAGCTCCGGGCCGTTGTTGCGGACGCTGTTGACCGCCGTGGAGACCGCCCGTACGTCGAGGCGGCCGTCGGCCGGGGTGTGGAGGAGGGCCCGGAGGCCGTGGACGTCCTGGTGGGCGGGATCCAGCCAGGCGTCGTGGTCCTCGGGGGACACGGCCAGGGGCATGCGGGGGTGGATCCGGCCGGCCGCGTCGGCGGCCTCGGTGGTGATGATCGTGGTGGTGAGGAGCCAGGCAGCCGGGTCGTCCTCGTCGGTCACGGCCGGGTCGCGCCAGAACTCGTACAGCCCGGCCATGGCCATCACCCCGGCGTCGTCGGGGGCGATGAAGTACGGCTGCTTGTACGCCTTCGCGGTGGCCGTGGCGGCCACCGACTGCCACTCGTAGAAGCCGTCCGCGGGCAGCAGGCACCGGCGCCGCGTGAACGCACGGCGGTACGCCGGCTTCTCGTGCACCGTCTCGACCCGAGCATTGATCATCCGGGCGCCCCCGTTCGGGTCCTTCGCCCACGATGGGACCAGGCCCCACCGCAGGGTGCGCAGCCGCCGCTCCACCTCCCCGGTCCCGCGGTCGGGGCGTTCGAGGACGGCCCAGACCTGGTCGGTGGGTGCCACGTTCCAGCTCGGCGCCAGCGTCTCCCGGGGATCCCATCGGGCCTCGAACAGGCCGGCCAGGTCTTCGGGGGCTCGGCTGGAGGCATATCGACCGCACATGGCTTCCACTCTCCCACCGCGACGGCTCCCCCGGCCGCCGGGCCGGCGCCGCGGGCGCGGGATTCAAGGAGGGGTACGTGCCCGCAGCCACCGGGGCGGCCGCCCGGGCCGCTCACCGCGGACGGCCGCCGTCTCCAGCGTAGGCCGCGATGCCGCAGCCGCGCTCAGCGACGGGCGCCCGGCCGAGCGGGATCGGCCGACGTCGGCGCAGGTCGGAGCCGTCGGACCGGCCGGAGCCCGTCGGCCGGCACCGGCTGCGCGCGCGGGGCCCGGTACGGCGCCTTCCCGGACGGGGCCCGGGCCGGTGACGGGCCCGCTCGGCGGTCACTCGACGAACTCCTCGTCCCCGTAGCGCACCTTCGCGGTGTTCCAGTCGACGCCGAGCTCGGCCGTGAGCCGGCGGGCCAGGGGAAGGCCGGCGATCGGGGTGATCAGGACGAGGCGGCCGCCCACGGTGACCGAGCCGCCGCCGAGGCGTTCGCGGGCCTCGGGGTTCGCGAGCAGCGCTTCGCGGAGCCGGGTCGCGCAGACGCCGGGTGCCTGGATCTCCACCGCGTCGGTGTCCGGTGCCGTGCGCGGCAGGCAGCGGAAGGTGAGCAGGGTCGACGCCCCCGGCCGGGCAGGGCCTGCGGCACGGCGCCGCGCGCGGCAACGCTCCGCTTGGCCGATAACAAGTGGCAGGACCGTCCGGTCAGTTGCGGGTCTACGGCGTCATGGCCTGGCCGCCGATGTCCGCGGCGCCGCCCAGCTGCCCCTGCCACCACGACTCCGCCTCGCGGTGGTCCATCGCGGCCCAGGCGGGTGTCTGCTCCACCTGGCCCCGGCCGAGGCGGCGGGCCAGGGCTACCATCTCCCGCCCGGCTGCGCCCCGCGCGGCCTGGTACCTGTGCAGCAGCTCGTCCCAGGTGCCGGCCCGGCGCCAGGCGTCCTCGAACGCGGTGGCGTCCTGGAGGGCCTTGGCCGCCCCGCTGGTGTTGTGCGGGCGGACCACGGTGGCCGCGTCACCGGCGAGCAGCAGGCGCCCGGCCGTCGTGCGCGCCGTCTCCAGGTCGTAGATCGGCTGGACGAAGGTGTCCGCGGGCTCGGTCAGCGCGATCACCTGCGCCCAGTACGGCGGGAACTCCCGGTCCAGTAACGCGCCCAGGTGCGCGGTGAGTTCCTCGGTGATCCGCCCCGGCGGGAAGCTCGTCGGGTCGTCGAACGGCAGCCGCCCGGTCTGCGGGGGCATGGCGTACAGGACCCAGTTCACGCGGGGGCCGTCCGGCCCGGGAATGGGGTAGATGACGCAGCTTCCGCGGCTGAAGCAGACGGTGGTCACCGCATCGGCGGGCCGGCCGCCGTCGCCGAGCGCCTCCAGCCGCCGGGCGTCGAAGTTCCCGCGCCAGCAGACGTACCCGGCGTAGGCCGGCCGGGATTCGGGGCAGACCGCCTCGCGGACCACCGAGCGGTACCCGTCGGCGCCGACGACCAGGTCGAACGCCTCGGCGGTGCCCCGTGCCAGCCGTACCTCGGCGCGCCCGCCGTCGCCGGCCACGCCCGTCACCGCCGCGCCCTGCCGGTAGACCACCGAAGCCGGTGTCGCCTCGCGCAGGCCTCTCCACAGCAGACCCCAGTGGTACGAGTGGAACGGGAACGGCTGCTCCCAGAACACCCTGCCGGCCGGACCGGCCGCCGCGTCGTCCCGGACCACCCAGCTGCGCCGGGTCAGCCGGTGCGCGGCGATGCCGGCGGGCAGCGCGCCGGTGGCGGTGAGTTCGGCGGCGCGCCCGTCGTGGATGCAGAGCCCGAGTCCGCGGTCCGCGAGCCGTCCGTGGGTGCGTTCCAGCACCACCACCTCGTCCGCGCCCGCCCGGGCCGCTGCCGACGCCAAGGCGCAGCCCGCAATGCTGCCGCCCACCACCGCGACCGTACCGCCTCGCATACGAGTTCCCTCCGCGCGCTCTCCCGGGGCCCGCCACCCTACTGGGACTTTCCGGCCGGGGCAGGAGGTTCGTCCGATGCCGGACACCCGGCCGGTGCGCGCCGGTCAGTCGGCGAGAGCCGCCGATACGACGGAGCGGGCCTCCTCCTGTACGCGGGTCAGGTGGTCGGGGCCCAGGAAGGATTCGGCGTAGATCTTGTAGACGTCCTCCGTGCCCGACGGGCGGGCCGCGAACCAGGCGTGCTCCGTCGTGACCTTGATGCCTCCGATGGCGGCCCCGTTCCCGGGAGCCTCCGTCAGCACCGACGTGACCGGCTCCCCCGCCAGGGTGTCGGCGGTGACCTGCCGGGGTGACAGCCGGCCCAGTACCGCCTTCTCCTCACGGGTGGCCGGCGCGTCGATGCGGGCGTACGCCGGCTCGCCGAAGCGGGCCGTCAGGCCGGCGTACCGCTCGCTCGGGCTCTGCCCCGTGACCGCCAGCATCTCCGAGGCCAGCAGGGCCAGGATGATGCCGTCCTTGTCGGTGGTCCACACGGAGCCGTCGCGGCGCAGGAACGAGGCTCCGGCCGATTCCTCGCCGCCGAAGCCGATGGTGCCCGCGGAGAGTCCGTCGACGAACCACTTGAACCCGACGGGCACCTCCACCAGTTCGCGGCCCAGGTCGGCGGCCACCCGGTCGATCATGCTCGAGGACACCAGCGTCTTGCCGATGCCCGCAGCCGCCGGCCACTGCCGACGGTGGCCGTAGAGGTACTCGATCGCCGTGGCGAGGTAGTGGTTGGGGTTCATCAGACCGCCGTCCGGGGTCACGATGCCGTGCCGGTCGGCGTCCGCGTCGTTGCCGGTGGCGATCTGGAACCGGTCCCGGCCCTCGATCAGCGAGGCCATCGCGTACGGGGAGGAGCAGTCCATCCGGATCTTGCCGTCCCAGTCCAGCGTCATGAACCGCCAGGTGGGGTCGGTGTTCGGGTTGACCACGGTCAGGTCGAGGCGGTGCTCCTCGGCGATCCGCCCCCAGTACGCCACGGACGCCCCGCCGAGCGGGTCGGCCCCGATGCGCACGCCCGCGGCGCGTACGGCGTCCAGGTCGAGCACGGACGGCAGGTCGCGCACGTACGTGCCGAGGTAGTCGTACGTACCTGTGGTCGAGGCGGCCGTCGCCCGCGCGAACGGGATCCGCCGGACCTCCTTCATGCCGCCGCTGATGATCTCGTTGGCGCGCTCCTGGATCCAGCCGGTCGCCTCGGAGCCGGCGGGCCCGCCGTGCGGCGGGTTGTACTTGAAGCCGCCGTCCGCGGGCGGGTTGTGCGAGGGGGTGACCACCACTCCGTCGGCCAGGGCCGAGGTGCGACCGCGGTTGTGGGTGAGGATCGCGTGCGAGACCGCGGGCGTCGGGGTGTAGCCGTCGGCGGCGTCGACGAGCACGGTCACGTCATGGGCGGCGAAGACCTCGAGGGCGGTCACCCGGGCGGGCTCGGACAGGGCATGGGTGTCCGCGCCGAGGAACAGGGGGCCGTCGATGCCCTGCTGGGCCCGGTACTCGCAGATCGCCTGGCTGGTCGCGGCGATGTGGTCCTCGTTGAAGGCCGTGGCGAGGGAGGAGCCGCGGTGTCCCGAGGTGCCGAAGGCGACCCGCTGGCCGGGATCCGCCGGATCGGGGTGCAGGGCGTAGTACGCGGTCACCAGCCGGGCCACGTCGACCAGGTCCTCCGGGCGCGCCTGCTGCCCCGCTCTTTCGTTGAGCATCCGCCCATTCCTCCGTAGTGGATCCGAACTGAATCAAAGAGAACAACCGTGGTCATTGTGTCGCCCCCTGAACGTGCCCGCACCGCCGCGTCGCCACTCGGCCCGCACCTGTGCGCCCGGTCACGCGGCCCTCCGGTGTCTTGCGGGTGACCGCGGGGCCGGCCGGTCGTTGAGTCCGGCGGCGCAAACCCCGGCCCCCGAACCCCGACTGCGGAGACGTGGCAGCTGATGAATGCCCCCTACGGCATCGACCCGCGCACCCTGTCCCGCCGCCGGCTGCTCGCGGCAGCGGGCGCCGTCGGCGCGGCGGAGCTCCTCGGGGCGGGACCCTCGGCAGCGGCCCGAACCGGCAGTCCGCCGGCCGCGCCCGCACCGTTGTCCTTCACGGCGGCGACGAACGGCGCGGCGAGCCTGTCTCCGGGCGGGGACCGGCTGATCGCCGAGATCCACAACGTGCTGTGGTCGGTGCCGGCTTCCGGGGGCGACGCCGTGCCGCTCACCGCAGCGGCGCTGGAGGCGAACCGGCCCGTGCACTCCCCCGACGGCGCGTCGGTGGCCTTCTGCGCCTTCGGCAGCGGCACCTACCACGTCTGGACCATGCGCCCCGACGGAACCGGGCTGCGGCAGCGCACCGAGGGCCCGTTCGACCACCGCGGGCCGGCCTGGTCGCCCGACGGGACGCGCCTCGCGTTCACTTCCGAGCGCGCCGGGGATCCGGTGGGCGGGGCCCCGTACCGGATCCACGTGCTGGAGCTGGCGAGTGGCGCCGTCACCCGGATGACCGGCCGGGCCGGGCAGGACGGGCCCCTGCAAGGCGGTGCCTGGGAGGACTTCGACCCCACGTGGTCGCCGGACGGGGAGCGGATCCTGTTCGTCCGGGCGACGGTGACGGCCGCCGCGACCGGGCCCCGGGCGGATGCGCGGACCATCGCCTCCGTCCCCGCGGACGGCTCGGGTCCGGTCACCGTCGCCTTCACCGAGCAGGAACCGGCGGCGCAGCTCCTGGCCCCGGCGGTGGCGCCGGACGGCCGGCGTACGGCCTGGCTGCGGACCACGCCCCCGCCGAACGCCTCCTGCGTCCTCGTCGTCGACGGCCGGCCGGTCCCCGTCACCGGGGATGTCGCAGCCCAGCCGCCGCGTTGGACGGCCGCCGGGGAGCTGCTGGTCACGGTCGACGGCCGGTTCACCCTCGTCCGGCCGCAGCAGCCGCAGGCGCTCCGGACGATCCCCTTCCGCGCACGGGTGGCGGCGGACCGTCCGCGCTACCGGACCAAGCAGTACGACCTCGGCGGCGAAAGCCGCGTGCGCCCGGTCCGGGGCATTCATCTTCCCGCGCTGTCCCCTGACGGACGGTACGTCGCCTTCGCCGCCCTGAACACGCTGTGGCTCGGCAGCACCTCGGGCGGCCGCCCGCCCCGGCGGCTGCGCCGGGCGGCCCCCACCCGCTACCTGCTCGCCCCCTCGTGGGCGCCCGACGGGCGGTCCCTGCTGTACTGCGAGGACCGCGACGGACTGATGGCCGTGCACCGGCAGGATCTCGCCACGGGTGCCGAGAGCACGGTCGCGACCGGCGGCCGGGTCTTCCCCGCGCTGTCGCCCGA
Source organism: Streptomyces sp. NBC_01296 (assembly GCF_035984415.1). Classification (NCBI taxonomy): domain Bacteria; kingdom Bacillati; phylum Actinomycetota; class Actinomycetes; order Kitasatosporales; family Streptomycetaceae; genus Streptomyces; species Streptomyces sp. NBC_01296. The sequence continues at coordinate 783,263 of NZ_CP130720.1, forward strand.
CGGGCGGCGGCTCGCCTGCCTCGATCTGGTCGGGCGGCTCCTCGTACGCGACCTGGCCGGCGGCACGGAGCGCGTCCTCGCCGCGCCGCTCGGCGGGGGCGGACTGCCGGGCCGGCCCAGTTGGTCGCCCGACGGCTCCCGGATCGCCCTGTGTGACCGCAATCGGCTCAACATGCGGTTCAGGGAGGGCTACAACCTGATCCGGGTGGTCGACGCGGCGTCGGGCTCCGACCGGCTCCATCCCGTCGCCCCCCATGCCTCCGTGGCCGACCGGTACGACAGCGGGCCGGTCTGGTCGCCCGACGGCCGCTTCATGGCGGTGATCGTGGAATCCGCACTGTGCCTGCTGCCGGTCGCGCCCGACGGCTCCCCCCGGGGTGCCCTGCGCACCCTGACGGCCGAACCCGCCGACCATCCCTCGTGGTCCGGTGACTCGAAGACCCTGCTGTACCTCTCGGGCACACGGCTGCGCCTCATCGGCGTGGACGGCGGATCGCCGAGGACCGTGCGCCTGACGCTCGACCAGCGCCGGCCCACGCCGCCCGACACCGTGGTGCACGCCGGGCGGCTGTGGGACGGTACGGGCGAGACGGTGCGGGAGGACGTGGACGTCCTCGTCCGCTCCGGACGCATCGCCGCCGTCGAACCCCACCGCGCGTCCCGGGTGTCGGCACCGGGCGGCGCCCGGTACGTCGATGCCTCTGCCCGGACGGTCGTCCCGGGCCTGTGGGACACCCACACCCACCCGTGGCAGAGCACGTACGGGGGCCGCCAGAGCGTGGGCCAGCTGACGTACGGGATCACGACCGCCGTCTCGCTCGGCGGGTTCGCGTACGAACAGGCCCGGATCCGCGAGGCCGTGGCGTCCGGGCAGCTCGCCGGGCCGCGGCTGCTGACCAGCGGCGAGCTCCTCGACGGGGCGCGCGTCGCGTACAGCATGGGGCGCGCGCACCGCACGGCGGAGGGTCTGCGCCGGTCCTTGGAGCGGGGCGCCGCGCTCGACTGGGATTTCGTCAAGACCTATGTGCGGGCCCCGTTCTGGGTGATGGAGCAGGCCGCCCGGTTCGCCCACGACCGGCTCGGGGTCCGGTGCGGAAGCCACCTGGCCTCCCTGGCCATGCCGTCGGGCCAGGATCTGACCACCCATCTGCAGGCCACCGAACGCGCCGAGGCGGGGCACGTGCTCACCGCCTCCGGCTGTTCCCACCAGGACGTGAGCGAGATCTACGGCGGGGGCGACGGGCGGCTCGCGATGATCGCCACCCCGTTCGCGGCCACCGCACTGATCGGGGCCGATCCGGGCCTGGCCGACGACCGGCGGGTCACGGCCGTCATGGCGCCCTGGGACGCCGATCTGGTGCGCCGGTCCGCCGCGGCCGCCCCGACGGCCGCCCAGTTGGCGACGCTGCGCAGGGAGACCGACATCTACCGGAGGCTGCTGGCCGCGGGAGGCCTGGTCGCCCTCGGCACGGACGCGCCGCTGGTCCCGGTCGGGCTCTCCTTGCACCTGGGCCTGAGGGCCCTGCACCGGGGCGGGCTGTCCCCGGCCGAGGCCCTGCGCACGGTGACCGTCCTGCCGGCCCGGCTCTTCGGCCTCGGCGACGAACTCGGCACGGTGCGGCCCGGCAGGATCGCCGACCTGACGATCGTGGACGGGGACCCGTTCACGGACTTCGACACCCTGGTCCGCACCTCCGGCGTCCTCAGAGGCGGCGTACCGCACACGACCGAAGAGCTCGTGGCCGCCTGTGCCCCGTTGACCGAAGCCCCGGCGACCGGCACCCCCGCGGCCGGCGGCCCGGCCCACCGGCAGGCCGAACCCGTGGACTGGCTCGGCGAACGGCACCTGATGCTCCGCGACGGCTGCTGTCACGCCACCGGGTAGGTCAGCCGCCCGGGCGGCGCCGCGCGAGCGTACGGCCTCCCACCGTGAGGGCGATCGCGGCGACGATCAGCGTCGCCGCGACGGCCAACGTGATCCGCATCCCGTGGGCCACGGCCTCGGGCTGCGCCGTCGTGACGTCGGTCGTGGCCGATGCGAGCGCGAACACGGCGCCCATCACGGATGCGCCCGTGACGAGCCCCAGGTTGCGGGAGAGGTTGAGCACTCCGGAGATGACGCCCCGCTGGTCCGGGCCGACGTCTGCCATGACGGCGGTGTTGTTGGCCGTCTGGAACACCGCGTAGCCGGCGGTGGTGACCACGAGCGGGACGATGTAGCCGGCCACTCCGAGCGTCACCGACGTGAGGGACAGGGCGCCGCAGCCCACGGCCACGCCCGAGAGCCCGGCGACGGTCATGCGCCGGGCGCCGAAGCGGTCCGCGATACGGCCGGCCGGCACACCGGTCAGCGCGGCGACGAGCGGACCGACCGACAGGACGAGTCCCACCAGGGCCTCGCCGAGCCCGAGCGCACGCGAGAGGTAGAACGGCCCGACCACCAGCGTCGTCATCATCACGGTGGAGACGAGCCCGCTCGTACAGAGGCTCGCGCTCAGCAGCGGATCCCGGAACACGGCCAACCGGATCAGTGGGGATGCCACTCTCGCCTCGGCCCGTACGAACAGGCCCACTCCGAGGGCGGCGGCCGCCAGGAGAGCTGTGTTGAGCGGACCGAAACTGCCGCGCCCCACGGTCATGGCCAGGGCATAGGCCCCGAGCGTCAGCGCGAGGAGCAGCGTGCCGACGTGGTCGAAGCGGCCCCGGTCGGCCTTCGCGCCCTGCTCGTCGACGGGCAGGTGGCGGTGGGCCAGGACGAGTGCGAGGACGCCCAGCGGCGCATTGACGAGGAAGATCGCCCGCCAGCCCGGTCCGGCGAGCAGCAGACCGCCGAGCGAGGGGCCGAGGGCCGTGCCGATCGAGGACATGGTGCCGAGCAGCCCCATGGCGCTGCCGGTCCTCTCCTTCGGTACGGTCTCGCCGACGAACGCCATGGTCAGGGCCATCATGGTGGCCGCGCCGAGGCCTTGCGCGGCCCGGGCGGCGATCAGCAGCCAGAGCGTGGGGGCGAGGCCGCACAGCACCGAGGCCGCCGTGAACAGGGAGATCCCTGACAGGAGCAGCCTGCGGCGGCCGATCATGTCACCGAGCCGGCCGACGCTGACGATCAGGGTGGTGATGGCAAGGAGATAGGCGAGGACGATCCACTGGACCTGCTGGAACGAGGCGCTGAACACCTGCGCCAGCGTCGGCAGGCCGACGTTGGCGGTGCTGGTGCCGAGCGAGGACAGCAACATGGACAGGGACAGGCCGGCGAGCGCCCACCGGACCGAAGCCGTCTTCCCTCCGGCGCTCCCGGCCGGCGCCTCGACGCGCCCTGCGTCGAGGCGCTTCACCGTGCTCTGCGTTCGTCATCGGCCGCGCGCACGCCGGTGAAGACCGTGGTGGCGGACAGGAGGAAGGCGTCGGGCCGGTGCAGGATGCCCTGCTCCGCCTCGGGATCGAGCAGCACGTCGAGCGTGCCGAGGTCGTCCGCGGTCAGGAGGTCGCTCGCGTTGTCCCGCAGCCGGGTCAGCTGGGCGTGCAGGAAGGTGCGGGCCGTCCCGCCCAGGGGGGCCGGCAGGTCGAGGAGGTACGTGAAGCCGCCGACGCCGGTGAGCCCGGCGCGGCGGAGCATCGCGGGCCAGTCCTCGACGACGGGGACGCTGCCGGGGAGCTCGGCGCGCATCCTCGCGAACGAGTGCTCCTGGACGGCGTCGAGCCGGGTCTGCAGACCGGGGGCGCCGATCGCGATGTCGCGCGGGAGGAAGCGCATCGGCAGGCCGCCTTCGGCCACGGCGAGCAGCCCGCCGGGCCTCAGCAGAGCGGTGAGTGCGTTCAGCGCGCCCTGCTGATCGCCGAGGTGGTGCACGGTCTTGCTGCTCCAGATCAGATCCGCCGTGCCGAGGCCGCGGTCCGTCCCCTGTCCGTCTGCGCCGTGCAGGCCCTCGGGCAGTTCCGCGTGCCGTACGGTCACCCTGCCGCCGAGTCCGAGCCGCTCGGCGCGGGCCGAGGTGCGCTCCAGCAGCACGGGGGCGCCGTCCACGGCGACGGTCTCGGCCCCTGCGAAGGCTTCGGCGAGGACACAGGTCATCACGCCCGGCCCGCTGCCGATGTCGAGGATCCGCCGGACCTCCGCCCCGGGGCCGAGCAGTTCGCCCAGGCGGTCCGCCGTCCGGTGGAGGACCGGGAGCTGCAGTTCGCCGCCGTTCTCCAGGTGGGCGGCCATAGCGTCCCAGTCGATGTCGGCGGCGTGGTGTCCGTGACCAGGCCCGTGTCCATGACCGGGTCGGGAATCACTGTGTGGGTTCATGCCGGGGAGCCTGCCCCCGCGGCCCCGTGGTGACAACTCTTGTTGCCGTTTCCGGGACAGCGGGGTGGAATGCCTCCATGGACACCCCATCCGACACCCCGTCCGGCACCCCGTCCGACACCCCGTCCCACGCACCATCCGACGCGCCGTCGGACACTCCGCCGCTGCCGTACCGGGCGGTCCTGGACGAGGTCGGCCCCCGGCTCAAACGGCTGCGTGCCCAGCGCGGCCTCACCCTGGCCGCGCTCTCCGAGGCGACCGGCATCTCCAAGAGCACCCTGTCCCGGCTGGAGTCCGGGCAGCGCCGCCCCAGCCTGGAACTGCTGCTGCCGCTGGCCGGTGCGTACCACGTACCCCTGGACGACCTGGTCGGCGCCCCCGAAGTGGGCGATCCCCGGGTCCGGCTGACGCCCCGTAAGCTGCCGAACGGTGGTTCGTTCGTCCCGCTGTCCCGGGGCCCGGGCCCCCTCCAGGCGTACAAGATGGTCATCTCCGACCGGGGTGCCGAGCCGGACCTGCGTACGCACGAGGGCTACGAGTGGATGTACGTGCTGGAGGGCCGGCTCCGGCTGGTGCTCGCCGAGCACGATCTGGTCCTCGGCCCCGGGGAGGTGGCCGAGTTCGACACCCGGCTGCCCCACTGGTTCAGCAGCGCCGACGGGCGGCCCGTCGAGATCCTCAGCCTCTTCGGGAGACAGGGCGAGCGCATGCACGTCCGCGCCAAGCCCCTCGGCTGACGGCGGCCGGGGCCTATTCGTTGACCAGGACCGGGAGGGAGAGGACGGCGCTCGACGGGGTCCCGGTGAGCTGCTCCGCGGGCACGGTGAAGTCGATCCCGTTGCCGGCCGCGCGCGGGCCGTCGTGGTGGTCGCCTGCGGGCGCGTCCGCGCCTTCCTCCTGGTAGCGGAAGGTACCCGTCCCCAGCAGCCGGCCGTCCGCGTCGTAGTACGCGGCGCGCAGCTCCAGGCTCAGTACGTCGCTGACGTCGGAGGTGATGGCCAGGTGCCCGGTGATGCCCGGCTTCCCGGTGGGTGCGAGCGTGAGCGCCGTCAGTTGCACCCGGTCGGTGAACGGGCCCGGCTCGACGCGGATTTCACCCGGCGAGGCGGGCGGGACGAGGACGGCCGCCGGTGCGGGTGCGCCGCTCGGCGCGGGCATCGCGACCGGGGCGGCGGAACCGGCCGGCTTCCCGGCGCCGCCCCGGGCGCCGTCGGCCTGCGTACCGCCGGAGCAGCCGGCGGCGAGGACGAGGAAGGCGGTGGCGGCCAGCGCGGCGGCCGCTCCGCGGGGGAGGTTTCTCATCGGTACGCTCCTGAAAGGGCCGGGGCCGGAGGGACCTGCCCTCCCGGCCCCGGCTGCCCGAAGGTCAGTGCTGCTGGGGAGCCCGGCTGAACAGCGCGCGGTACATCTTCCCGTACAGCTCCGTGTTGTTCTGGCTGGCGGCGAACACGCTGCCGCTGGGGCCGTAGGCGAAGATCGGCACGTCGGCGCCGGTGTGGTTGCCGGACAGGTACGTCAGCCACAGGCTCGCGTCCGGGCTGCCGTCCTTGACGCCGGCCGGGTCGTCGGGCGTACGGAACGTGGCGGGCGCGAAGTTCTTCGCGTCGGCCGAGCCCGCGCCGTTGACGGCTCCGCTCGAGCGGGCCGGGTCCTTGGCACCGGAGGCCGCGCGCGAGGGGGCGCTGTTGTTCGCCGCGTTGCCGGCGTCCACGTTGGCCGGGGGCGCGACGGCCTCGGCGTTGGTGTACGTGCCCTTCTCGATGATGTTGAAGCCGGCGCACTCGTGGTCCGCCGTGACGATCACGAGGGTGTGGCCGTCCTTCTTCGCGAACTCGTACGCCGCCTTGACCGCGTCGTCGAAGGCCTTGATCTCGCCGAGCGTCTGCGCCGCGTCGTTGGCGTGCGAGCGCTTGTCGATCTGGGCGCCCTCGATCTGGAGGAAGAAGCCCTTGTTCTTCTTGCGGTCCTGCTGCTTGCGGTCGGTCAGCAGCGAGATCGACTTCTTGGCCATCTCCGCGAGGGTCGGCTCCTGCTTCTGCGGGGCCTCCGCGGGCAGGCCGGCCTTGGCCTGCTCGACGGTCAGGTTGCCGCGGTTGAACAGGCCGACGACCTTCTTGCCGTTGGCCTTGTCCAGGTCGCCCTTGGTGGCGACCTTCTGGCTGGCGGCGGTCTGGGCGGGCAGCGCCGGGTCGCCGAAGCTGCCGAGCACCTGGTAGCCCTGGGCCTGCAGCGCCTTCTGGTCGTCCGGCTCGAAGCGGGCGAGGCCGCCGCCGAGGATGACGTCGGCGGTGCCGTTGCGGGCGATCTGCTCGGCGATCGGCGTGACCAGCGTCTTGTCCTGCGGCGCCGGCTCGTACGTGCCGTCCTCCTTCTTGGGGAGGCAGGCGGCCTCGGAGTACACCGGGCCCTGGCAGCCGCGCAGCAGTGCGTGGCTGAACTGCGCCGCCGGGGTGGCGTCGGTGATCTCGGCGGTGGAGACGTTGCCGGTGGCGAAGCCGGCCGCCTTGGCCTGCTCCATCAGCGTGGCGGTCTTCTTCTCGTACGAGTCGACGCCGATGGCCGCGTTGTACGTCTTGACGCCGGAGGACCAGGCGGTGGCGGAGCTGGCCGAGTCGGTGACCAGCGCGGGCTTCTGGCTGCCCTTCTCCACGGCGTACGTGGCGACCGCGCCCGTGAACGGGAGGGACTCCATGGTGAGCTTGCCGCCGGGCCCGTAGTAGCGGTCACGGGCGGCGGTGACATGGGTGCGGCCCATGCCGTCGCCGAGGAGGTAGATGACGTTGTGGATCTCCCTCCCCTGGTCGCCCTGCTGGGTGGCGGAGTTGGCGGTGACGGCCGTTCCGGCGGCCACGGCGCCGGCTAGGGCAAGGACGGTCAGTGTCTTCGCGGGACTGCGACGCATGTGTGGGAGATCCCCCTCGGAAGGTGCTGCTCGGGCATGCCGACGGTAGGAGGGCGACATGAACACCTCCCCATCGAAGGATGGCGCCGAGTCGAACGCGGCAGGCCCGTACCCCGCTCGTGGCGCAGGCCCGGGTCAGGTCGGCAGCGCAAGGAGCATCAGGGGGCGGCTGGTGGGCTGGGCGGATCCGCCGGCGGGTTCGACGGTGAGACCCACCCCGGTGGCGCCGCGGATGCCGCCCTGCATGAGCGTGGCCCCCTCCGCGGTGAGGAGCCCGGCGGGGCGCATGGTGCCGTGGTCGTCGAACCAGAGCTGGTACGTCCTGCCCTCGCCCGGGTCGGGAAGCCCGGAGCCGATGAAGACCGCCCTGTTCTGCAGCTTGGAGCTGACCACGGAGGTGGCGGCGCCGCCGGTGGTGCGGCCGTGCACCGTACGGACGTCGGGGGCGGCCATCACGGCGGTGAGGTCCTGGAGGCGGCGTTCGGAGGCCTCCGCCTGCTGCAGGGCCTGGTCGGTGCGCTGGTTCTGCCAGAGGGCGACGCCCCCGAGCACCGCCACCCCGGCGAGGCCTGCGGCGATGGCCAGCGTGATGGCCTTGCGTCGCAGGATCGCGGTGAACGTCATCGACTTGCCCACCGCGGGCAGCAGCGGCGGCAGTTGGCGGACGGAGTCGATGGCGAACAGGACCTCGTCCTTCATGCGCGCGGGCGGCGGGAGCGCGGCAGCCGCGCCCAGTCGGGCGGCGGTGGCGGAGAAGTCGGCCACCTCCTGCCCGCAGGAAGGGCAGTCGGCGAGGTGTGCGCTGAACACCTCGTGCTCCGCAGGAGTGAGTGCGTGGAGGGCGTACGCGCCGGTGAGGGTGTGCAGTTCCCCGTCGTGCTTCATGTGGTCACCCCCATGCAGTCGCGCAGCCGGATGAGCCCGTCGCGCATGCGTGTCTTGATCGTGGGCAGTGGAGTGCGCAAGGTCTCGGCGACCTCGCGGTAGGACAGGCCCTGGTAGTAGGCCAGAGTGACGGCCTGGCGCTGGATCTCGGTCAGGCCGCGCATGCAGCGCCGTACCTGTTCGCTCTCCAGGCGGGTTTCGACCTGTTCCGCGACCTCGTCGAACGGCCGCGCCTGCTCGCGGGCGGCCTGGTCGTGCTCGCGGTTGATCGCGGCCTGGGCGGAGCGGACGCGGTCGACGGCCCGGCGGTGGGCCAGGGTGGCGGCCCAGGTGCGCACGCTGCCCTGTTCGGGGCGGTAGCGGGCGGCTTGCCGCCACAGGTCGATCATCACCTCCTGTGCCACCTCCTCGGACTGGGCTCGGTCGCGTACGACCCGGACGACGATCCCGAACACGGTCCCGGACAGGGCGTCGTAGAGGGCGGAGAAGGCGTCCTTGTCACCGCGGGCCACCCGGGACATCAGGTCCTCGAGCCGGGGGCCCACGGCGTCGGGGACGCCGAAGGGCAGCGGTTGCCCGGTGGTGGCGGATGGTCCGCCGGGGTCGGTCCGTCGCATGACAGTCCTTCCTGTCGAAGGGACCGGCCCTTCCACAAAGAGAGCCGACCGCTCCGGATGGTGCCAGGTCCGCGTTCTTGACCGGTCTTCGGAGCAGACATCTGTGCGGATTGGTCAACCCGCTCGCCAATTCCCGATCAATGTGCACCAGCTGCGCCGCAGCTGATTCCGGTTTCGGCAACTGCCACCAATCCGGGGACGCCCCGGCTGCGAACCAGGGGTGAACCGCCGTCACGGACGACGGCTTGGCGAACGGTGGGGAGTGAAGAACTGTGCGTACGAGGAACGTGGCCGTGATCGGCGGCGGTGTGGCGGGACTGACCGCCGCCTACGTCCTGCAGAAGGCGTGCGACGTCACGCTGTACGAGGCGGACGCCCGGCTGGGAGGCCACGCCCACACCCATGAACTGCCCGCCCCGGGCGGCGGAACGATGGGCGTGGACTCGGGGTTCATCGTCCACAACGCGCGTACCTACCCCCTGCTGCTCCGGCTCTTCAGCGAGCTCGGAGTGGCCACGCAGGACTCCGAGATGAGCATGTCGGTGCGGTGCGACGGCTGCGGCCTGGAGTACGCCGGTGCCCGCGGGCCCCTCGGCCTGTTCACCGGGCGGGCGGCCCTGCGCGCCCGGTACCTGCGGCTGCTGGCGGAGGTACCGCTCTTCCACCGCCGTGCGCGCCGCATGCTGGACGGGGACGGTCCGGTCGGCGACAGCCCCGGGGGCGGCAGATCCGGCAAGGACGGTTCCGGCAGTGACGGTTCCCGCGGCGACAGTCCGGAGCGGTACACCCTCCGGGCGTTCCTCGCCGACGGCGGGTTCTCCCCGTACTTCGTCACCCACTTCATCACCCCGCTGGTGTCGGCCGTGTGGTCCTGCCCCGCCCACACCGCGCTGGAGTACCCGGCCGCGTACCTGTTCCGCTTCCTCGACCACCACGGGCTGCTGTCCGTGACGGGCTCCCCGCAGTGGAAGACCGTCACCGGCGGCAGCGCGGCCTACGTCGACAAGGTCGCCAAGGAGATCAGCAACATCCGGGCCGCCACCCCGGTCGTCCGGGTGGACCGCATACCGAGCGGCGTCCTGGTGGGCAGCGACGACGGCATCACCGACGCCTACGACGCCGTCGTCATCGCCACGCACCCCGACCAGGCGCTGCGTCTGCTGGCCGACCCCACCCGGGACGAGCAGCGGGTCCTCGGCGCCTTCCGGTACGAGGCGAACCCGACCGTCCTGCACACCGACACCGGCCTGCTGCCCCGCTCGCCGAGGGCCCGGGCCTCCTGGAACTACCACCTCACCGACTGCCGCCCGGGAGCGGAGGGGGTCCGGGTCAGCTACGACATGACGCGGCTGCAGCGGCTGCCGGGCGACACCGGCTACGTCGTCACCCTGAACGCGGGCGGCCGCATCGACCCCGAGCACGTCCTGGCCCGCATGGAGTACGCGCACCCCGTCTACACGCCCGAGTCGGTGGCCGCGCAGCGTGCACTGCCCCGCCTCAACACCTCGGTCACCGCCTTCGCCGGGGCGTACCACGGGTGGGGGTTCCACGAGGACGGCTGCCGGTCGGGCGTACGGGCCGCCGCCGCGCTGGGGGTCCGATGGTGACTCCGGCGGTGACCCCTGCGGTGGCCCCGGCGGTGGCCCCGGGAACCGGTCCGGCCCAGCCCGCCGTGGCCGTACCGGCCCTGTACGACTGCGTCGTCTCGCATGCGCGGACGGCCCCGGTGCGGCATGCCTTCCGGCACCGCACGTACATGTGGCTCGTGGACCTGGACGCCCTCCCCCGGCTCCCGTGGCCGTTGCGCCCCCTGGCCCGCTTCGACGCCCGCGACCACTTCGACGCCGACGCACCGACCGTCCGGGCCGGCCTCGACGCGTACCTGGCCTCCCGGGGCGTGCACCTCGACGGCGGGCGGGTCCTGATGCTGGCCCACGCCCGGGTCCTGGGGTACGTCTTCAACCCGCTGACCCTGTACTGGTGCCACGACCGCTCCGGCGCCCTGGTCTGCGTGGTGGCCGAGATCCACAACACGTACGGGCAGCGCCACTGCCACCTGCTGCGGACCGACGGAGCCGGCCGGGCCGAGGCGGCGAAGGAGCTGTACGTCTCCCCGTTCTTCCCCGTCGACGGCCGCTACCGCATGCGGCTGCCGGAGCCCCGGGAGCAGCTGGAGGTCACCGTCCGGCTCGAGCGCGCCGGGCAGCGGCCGTTCACCGCGACCCTGCGCGGCCGGCACCGCCCCGCCACCCCCCTCGGCCTGCTGCGCGCCGCCGCCCGGCGGCCGTGGTCCACCGCCGCCGTCTGGGCCGGGATCCGCCGCCACGGCATCCACCTGCTGCTCCGCGGGCTGCCCGTCCAGCCCCGGCCCGACCGCGCACCCGAGGAAGGCATCGCCCCGTGACCCTTTCCCTCCCCCGCCCCGCCGACCGATCCCTGGAGCGGTGCTCCATCGACGCACAGGCGTGGCCGGACGTGGCACGCCCGCCGGCGGCGCACTTCGGGCACGCTGCCGTCGCCCGCCGGCTGGTGCGCCGCGCCGTGACGGCGCTGCCCCTGCGCTGCCGGTTCGGCACCGAACCGCCCCAGGGCAGCGGGCCGTCGCTGACGGTCCACGACCCGGCCGCGTTCTTCCGCCGGATCGGGGCCCACGGGCTGATCGGGTTCGGCGAGTCCTACATGGCGGGCGAATGGGACAGCGACGACCTGACCGGCCTGCTGACCGTCCTCACCGCGCACGTGGACGACCTGGTTCCCGCCCCGCTGCGCCGGCTGCGCGGGGCATGGGTGCAGCGCAGGCCCGAGGCCCAGCTGAACTCCCGGACCGGGGCCCGGCAGAACGTCCACCGCCACTACGACCTGTCGAACGAGCTGTTCGCGCTGTTCCTCGACGAGACCCTGTCGTACTCCTCCGCCGTGTTCACGGCGTTCCCCGCACGCCGCGAGAGCCTCCCGGCCGCGCAGCACCGGAAGATCGACCGGCTGCTGGACCTCGCCTGCGTCGGCCCGGGCAAGCACCTGCTGGAGATCGGCACCGGCTGGGGCGAACTGGCCCTGCGCGCGGCCGCCCGCGGGGCGCGGGTGACGACCGTGACACTCTCCGCCGAGCAGCAGCACCTCGCGCGCCGCCGTATCGCCGCCGCGGGGCTGGCCGACCGGGTGGACGTCGAGCTGCGGGACTACCGCGATCTCGAGGGCCGGTACGACGCGGTGGTGAGCGTGGAGATGATCGAGGCGGTCGGCAGGGATTTCTGGCCGGCGTACTTCGCCGCCCTGCGCGATGCCCTGGCGCCCGGCGGGCGGATCGCACTGCAGGCCATCACGATGGGCCACGAGCAGATGCTGCACACCTCCCGTACGCACACCTGGATCAGCAAGTACGTCTTCCCCGGCGGCCTCGTCCCCTCCCGCGAGGCCATCGAGGCGCACTCGGCCGGTGCGGGGCTGCAGATCGTCTCCGACCAGGGGTACGGCGACCACTACGCGCAGACCCTGTGCCTGTGGCGGGAACGCTTCACGGAGCAGGCCGGCGCCGTCGCGGCGCTCGGCTTCGACGCGACGTTCCGGCGCATGTGGGAGTTCTACCTCGCCTATTGCGAGGCCGGGTTCCGGGCCCGCTACCTCGACGTCCGGCAACTGCTCCTGACGGGGGACGTCTCACTGGGAGCACGGCCGTGAACCCGGCCTCCGGGGAAGCCTTCGGGACCAACCTGGCCGCTGCCGCCGCCACGGCCGTCGCCGTGCTGCTGCTGGCCTTCGCGGTCGGGACGGCCCGCCGCCTGCACCGGACGGTGGACATCGCCTGGGGCCTCGCCTTCGCCGCGGTCGCGACGGTCTCGTACGCCCTGTCGTCCGGGTACGGGGACGGCGGACGGCGGCTGCTGGTCGCCGCCGCCACCCTCGTGTGGGGGGTGCGGCTGGCCGCGCACATCGCCTGGCGCGGCCGCGGTCACGGCGAGGACCCCCGCTATGCGAAGCTCCTCGCCCGGGGGCGGGGCAACCCGCATCTGCGCGCCCTGCTCAAGGTGTACCTGCTCCAGGCGGGCCTGGTCTGGCTGGTCTCGCTGCCCGTGCAGAGCGCCTCGTACGCCGGCTCCCCCATCGGCGCCCTCGCCGTGCTCGGCGGCGGGCTCTGGGCGGTGGGTCTGGTCTTCGAGGCCGTCGGGGACTTCCAGCTCGCCCGGTTCAAGGCCGATCCCGCGCACCGCGGTACGGTCATGGACCGGGGGCTGTGGGCGTGGACCCGCCACCCCAACTACTTCGGCGACTTCCTGGTCTGGTGGGGGCTCTACCTGATGGCCTGCGGCACGTGGCAGGCCGCCCTGCTGTGCCTGGTGTCGCCGGTGGTCATGACACTGCTGCTGATCGTGGGGAGCGGCAAGCGCCTGTTGGAGGCCCACATGGCAGACCGTCCCGGCTACGCCGGCTACGCCGCCCGTACCAGCGGGTTCCTCCCGCTGCCGCCCCGGCGGGGCCACGCATGAAGCAGCCGACGGGCGCGCTGGCGCTGCGCCGGGTGCCGCGGAACCCGACCGCCGCGGTGCTCCTGCTGCACGGTGGCCGTCCGGACGGGCTCGAGGCGCCGCCGCGGCCGAACCTGCCGGGGCTGCGGATGCTTCCGTTCGCGCGGGCCATGGCGGACTCCGGGCCGGCGCAGGACGTGGTGGTGGCGGAGGTCCGCTACGTGCACCGGGGCTGGAACGGCCACCGCGCGGATCCGGTCCACGACGTCTGGCAGGCCCTGCGCGAACTGCGCTCCGTGGCCGGAGCGCTGCCCGTGGTGCTCGTCGGGCATTCCATGGGAGGGCGGGCCGCGTTGCGGGCGGCCGCCGACCCGCTGGTCCGCGGCGTGGTCGGGCTCGCGCCGTGGTGCCCGCGAGGGGAACCGGTGGTGCATCTCGGGGAGACGGCCGTGGTGCTCCTGCACGACGAGGCGGACCGCGTCACCGATGCGCAGGCGTCGTGGGACTACGTACGGCGGGCCCGTGCGCGGGGCGCCCGGGCCGGAGGCATCGTCATGCCGCACGGGCGGCACGCGATGCTCCGCCAGGCGCGTACCTGGCACCGGATCGCCACCGACACCACGCTGGGCCTGCTCGGCCTGACCTCCCTGCCCGAGGAGCTGTTCACCGACCGAGTTCCCGGGCAGGCCGGGTCCCGGCTGACCGTCGGCACGGGCGACTCGTCCGGTATGCGGCGGCAGTGACCGGCGGGTGGTCGCGAAATCGGTCCAGGCCCTGGTCAACGGGGCTGCGGATGCGCAAGGATCACGGCCGCACCTCGCCCCCACCCCACTACGGGAGGATGTCTATGGCTCGCCGCACATCCCGCGGCCTGATCGCCGCGGCCACCACCACCGCAGCGCTTTTCGCCCTGGCCGGCCCGGTCTCGGCGCTGCCCTCGGCGGCCGGAACGGCCTCCGCCGTGCTGCCGCAGGCCCGTCTCTTCATGGTCAACCCGGTCCAGTCGTCGGGCGATCAGACCCTCGTCGACGGCAAGGACTCCGCCGGGGCCGTGCCCGCTTCCGCCTACGCGCTCGCCGCGCTGCGGAATCTGGACGGCAGCGGCTCGCTGTCGGGGAAGTGGGCGTACGTCCGGTCGGAGACCGGCGCCTCCGCGAAGCTCGCGGACGTGGGTGCGTACGGTCGTACCGACGACCAGTTCGAGCAGGTCATGGCGTACTTCTGGGTCAACGAGGCGCAGGAGTACCTGCAGGGCCTGGGCTTCGGAAGCGAGCTGCCGGGCGCCAACGACCGCGCGCAGCCGGTCCGCATCAACCAGTACGGAGCCGACAACTCCTTCTTCACCGACAAGAAGGCCGAGATCCGCTTCGGCAAGGGCGGGGTGGACGACGCCGAGGACGCCGAAGTGATCGTCCACGAGTACGGCCACGCGGTGCACAACGCGCAGGTTCCCGGCTTCGGTACGTCGCCGGAGGCCGGTGCGATCGGCGAGGCGTTCGGCGACTACCTCGCGGTCGAGGTCGGTGACCACGCGGACGCCGCGTACGGATGGCCGCGCAAAACGGACCTGGGCTGTGTTGCCGACTGGGACTCGAGCTCCTACAGCACCGCCCCGCACTGCCTGCGCAGGGTGGACGGGAACAAGGTGTACGCCGACCGGGTCGGCGAGGTCCACGCGGACGGTGAGATCTGGTCGCGCGCGCTCTTCGACATCCGCGGGGCGCTGGGCGCCCGGACGGCCGACCGGATCATCGTGAACGCGCAGTTCGGCTTCCGCGCCGACACGAGCTTCCAGGACGCGGCGCTGACGACGATCGCGACGGCGCAGCGGATGTACGGCAAGGGCGCCGCGGACGCGGTCCGCGCGGCTTTCAAGGCCCGGCAGATACCGGGAATCGAGTAGCACCCGTCCGCCTGCTCCGGGCTCCGGCCCGGAGCCGGCGGCCGTACCGGGGTCCGGTGCGCCCCGTCACGCGCCCGGCCGGGTGGGCCCCCGTCTCGCAGTGGAGACGGGCCGGGGGCCCTCACGGGAGGGCCCCCGAGCGGGACTACTCGATCACCAGCTCGACCGGGATGTTGCCGCGGGTGGCCTTGGAGTAGGGGCAGACCTCGTGGGCCTGCTTGACCAGCAGGGCGCCCGTCTCGCCGGCGAGGGCCTCCGGGAGCTCGACACGCAGGGTGACGGCCAGGCCGAAGCCCGTGTCGTCCTTGCCGATCGAGGCCTCCGCGGTGACCGACACCTCACCGGTGTCGACCTTGGCCTGCCGGCCGACCAGGCCGAGAGCGCTGGCGAAGCAGGCCGCGTAGCCCGCCGCGAAGAGCTGCTCGGGGTTGGTGCCCTGGCCGTTGCCGCCGAGCGCCGGGGGCATGGCGAGCGCGAGGTCGATCTGGCCGTCGGAGCTGACCGTGCGGCCTTCGCGGCCGTTGGCGGTGGCGACAGCGGTGTACAGCGCGTCCATCGGGGTTCCTCTCGCGGGGTGACCGTGTCAGCCGGTGATCGGCTGCCGTCCACTACTAGAGCACACAATTAAGTTGTGCACAACTAAATGACCCGCAAGCTTTGCCCGGGTACACTTGCCTCCATGAGCGAGCAGCCCACCGAAACCCTCCGCGACGAGGACTTCCTCCGCCTGGACGGCCAGATCTGCTTCGCGCTGAACGCGGCGAGCAGGGCCTTCAACGGCCTCTACCGGGTCGTCCTCAAGGACCTCGGCCTGACCTACCCCCAGTACCTGGTGATGCTGGTGCTCTGGGAGCACGGCACGACGCCCGTCAAGGAGCTCGGCAGCCACCTGAGGCTCGACTCGGGGACGCTGTCCCCCCTGCTCAAGCGCCTCGAGGCCGCAGGGCTGGTCCACCGCGAGCGCAGCACCGAGGACGAGCGGTCCGTACACGTCGGCCCCACCGAGGCAGGTACGGCGCTGCGCACACGCGCGGCGGAGGTACCGCGCCGGATCGCGGCCGCCACGGGCTTCGAGCTCGCCGAGATCCGCGACCTCCAGACCCGCCTGCACCGCCTCACCGCCGCGCTCGACGCCGCCGTCCCGGAGGTCTGACGGGCGCGCGGCGCCATCGGTCGGCGCGCAAGCGGGCGAACCGCTTCCCGGGGGGCGCGGGGGCTCCTGCCCTCGTCCGCGAGGGGAGTGGTTCACCGTGGAAGAGATCGTGATGTCTGCGGCCGCGTCCTTGCTGGGGGCGATGGCGACGGACGCCTGGGGACAGGCGCGGGACGGCGTGATCGCCCTGTGGAGACGGGTCCGTACGGGCCGGGCACCGCATGAAGCGGAACTCGACACCCAACTGGCGGCCTCGAGAACCCGGTTTTGGCAGGAGCGGTTCCGCGAGCTGCTGCGCCGGCATCCGGAACTGGCCCAGCCCGTGCGGGACTTGATCGACGAGCTCGGACCCGCCCCGGCCGCCCCGCCGGACGGCGGCGGAGCCGCCGCATTTTTGACCGCTCGTGTCTCCGGCCAGGGCAGGGCCTACCTCGCCGGCCGGGACATCACCATCCACGAAGATGAGCGAACCCGCCGCCGGTCCGCAGGATCCCGAACGCCCGTCCCTGCACGCCGAGGTGAGCGGCAACGCCCGTGCGTACCTCGCGGGCCGCGATCTGCACGTGTACATCGAGGACGGCGTCCGCACACTGCGCACCCGCGACGCCCGTGACGCCGAGGCCCGCTGTCCGTACCCCTGCGGGCCGCGATCCTGCTGCCGGCCCGTGACGAGGACCTGGTCGTCGAACCGGGCCTGGTCGAGCTGCTGTTGCGCGACCTGGGGGACCCGGGCGGCCCGGGTGACCCCGGCGGGGCGGCCGACCCAGGGCGAACCACGGCCGAGACCGGCGCCGGAGCGAACGCCGCCGAGGCCGGCCGGCTGCCGCTGCTCGCGCACGCGCTCCAGGCGACCTGGCAGGTCCGCCGCGGCCACACCCTCACCGTCGAGGGGTACCGGCGCACCGGCGGCATCCGCAAGGCCGTCGCCACCACCGCCGACCGCGTGTACGAAGGCCTCGACGAGGCGGCGCGCCGGGCCGCGCCCCGGGTCTTCGTCCAGCTGGTGAACGTGGGCGACCGTACGGCGGACACCCGCGCCCCGCGGAACCCCGAGAGCCTCCTGTCCGCCGCCCGCGGCACCCACGGCATCGACCGCGACGCGGTGGCCGCGGTCCTGCACGCCTTCACCCGGGCCCGCCTGCTCACCCCGTATCGCGATTCCGTCGTCATCACCCACGAGACGCTGATCAGCGCCTGGCCCAGGCTCCGGTCCTGGGTCGACGACGACCGGGCCGGGAACCTGCTGCGCCAGCGCCTCGCGCAGGACGCCGACCTGTGGACCCGGAGCCGGGTTGCGAACCTGCTCTACCGCGGCAACCGGCTGGCCGACGCCCGGAAGGCCGTGACAGCGGCTCCCCCGCCCGGTACCGCACGGGAGTTCCTGGCCGCGTCGCAGCGCCAGGCCGGGCGCGCGACGCGGCGGCGCCGGACGCTCGTGGCCGTGCTCACGGCGCCGGCCGTCCTGGCCTCGGGCGCCGCCGTCCTCGCCGCGCGGCAGAGTGCGAGCGCATCAACGACACCATCGACCGCAACGTCCTGATGTGGGACGTCAGCGACCCCGCCCGGCCGCAGTCCCTCTCCGGCGCCCAGGTCAGCGACCGGGGGGTGCTGATGAGCCTCGCCTTCAGCCCCGACGGACGGCTGCTGGCCACCGGGAGCGCCGACGGGGTCGTCCGGCTGTGGAACACGGCCGACCCGACCCGGGGCATCACCCCGGCCGGCCGGCTCACCGGCCACCAGAACCAGGTGGGCAGCCTCGCCTTCAGCCCGGACGGCCGCACCCTCGTCACGGCCGGCTGGGACGATACCGTCCGGCTCTGGGAGACCGACCCGGCGCGGCTGCTGCCCCGGCTCTGCGCGGCCACCGCCGGGCCGCACGACCGGGAGCTGTGGCAGCTCCACGTACCGGGCACCCCGTACGCCCCGGGCCGTGGCTGACGGGCGCCACCGCCAAGGCACATCCTGCGCGGAAGCCGTAGGTTCGTCGGCATGGTGCATGTACTGGGCAGCAGGGTCCTGCTGACCCCCACGGACCCGGAGCGCTCGCGCGCCTTCTACGGCGGCACTCTGGGGCTCGCCGTCCACCGGGAGTTCGGCACCGGGCCGGACCGCGGCACGGTCTACTTCCTCGGCGGCGGCTTCCTCGAGGTCTCCGGCCGCGCCGAGACCCCGTCGCCGCCCGGGCTCCGGCTGTGGCTGCAAGTCGCCGACGTGCAGGCGGCGTACGAGGAGCTGCGGATGCGGGGGGCCGAGGTGCTGCGGCCGCCCCGGCGGGAACCCTGGGGCCTGATCGAGATGTGGATCGCCGACCCGGACGGCGTCCGCATCGCGGTGGTGGAGGTCCCGGCGGACCACCCCCTGCGGTTTCGCCCCTGATCGCTCCGTACGGCTGGACCGGCGTGCGCCGGCTTCCGCGGGGCAGGGGGCGTGACGGACGAATCCGGCGCGCCCCCGCCGGTGGAGTGAATGTGCCCTCCACCCATCGGGGGGACATCCGGCCCGGCCCATGGACGCGGCGTCAACCGCGCCCGGGCGCGGGGCCGTTACCGGGGCGGATCCGTCGTGGGCACGTAGCAGACGCGGATGGACCGTGGAGGCCTTTTGTAAAGATCAACTCAGTGTGCTGGATTGATCACCGACAGTGCCCCCGGCTGCGCGGAAGGACACCGAATGCGCACGGTTCGAGAATCAGTCCTGGACGTTCTACGAGCACGTGGTATCACCACGGTCTTCGGCAACCCCGGTTCGACCGAACTGCCGATGCTCAAGCGGTTCCCCGACGACTTCCGGTACGTGCTGGGCCTCCAGGAGGCCGTCGTCGTCGGCATGGCCGACGGTTTCGCCCTCGCCTCCCGAACCACCTCCCTCGTCAACCTGCACACCGGCCCCGGCACCGGCAACGCGATGGGCGCCATCCTCAATGCCCGTGCGAACCGCACCCCGATGGTCGTCACCGCCGGGCAGCAGGTGCGCGCCATGCTCACCATGGAGGCCCTGCTCTCCAATCCGCAGGCCACGCTGCTCCCCCAGCCCGCCGTCAAGTGGGCGTACGAGCCCCCGCGCCCCGCGGACGTCCCGGCCGCGCTCGCCCGCGCCGTGCAGGTGGCCGAAACCCCGCCCCACGGACCGGTGTTCCTCTCCCTGCCCATGGACGACTTCGACGCGGAGCTCACTGCGGAGGAGGACCGGGCCGGCCAGGCGGCCGCGGCCCGCCGGATCACGCACGCCGCCGCGCCCGGTGCGGCCGCCGTCGCGGCGCTCGCCGAGCGGATCTCCCGCGCCCGCTCCGCGGTCCTCGTCGTCGGCGACGACGTCGACGCCTCCGGCGCCTGGGACGCGGTCCTCGCGCTCGCCGAGCGCACCGGGCTGCCCGTCTGGGCGGCGCCCGTCTCGGCCCGCGTCTCCTTCCCCCGCAGCCATCCGCAGTTCCGCGGGGAACTGACCCCGGCGATCGGCCCGCTCGGCCACCAGCTCGCCGGGCACGACCTGGTCGTCGTGGTCGGTGCGCCCGTGTTCCGCTACTACCCCTACATCCCCGGGTCCCACCTGCCCGAGGGCACCGAGCTCGTCCTCCTCACCCGGGACGCCGAGGAGGCCGCCAAGGCCCCCGTCGGGGATGCGGTCGTCGCGGACCTGGCGCTGACCGTACGGGCGCTCGCGGACCGGCTCCCGGCCGGCGGCGGGACCGCGCCCGCGCCGCACGAGCAGGTGCGGTTCCCCGAGGCGGCCGACGGCGTCCTCACCCCGCTCGCCGCCATGACGGCCATCGCGCAGGGCGCCCCGGAGAACACCCTCTGGGTCAACGAATCGCCCTCCAACGTCCCGCAGTTCCACGCGGCCACCCGGATCAGCACCCCGGGCTCCTACCTGTTCTCCGCGGGCGGCGGACTCGGCTTCGGGGCCGCCGCGGCCGTCGGCGCCCAGCTCGGCGCACCCGGGCGGCCCGTGGTCTGCGTCATCGGCGACGGCTCCATCCACTACGCCGTGCAGGCGCTGTGGACCGCGGCCACGTACAAGATCCCCGTCACCTTCGTCGTCCTCAGCAACGCCAAGTACGCGATCCTCCAGTGGTTCGCGCAGCTCGAGCACGCCCAGGGCGCGCCCGGCCTCGACATCCCCGGTCTCGACATCACGGCCGTCGCCGACGGCTACGGGGTGCGCACCCACCGGGCCCACGGCGCGGGTGAACTCACCAAGCTCGTACGGGACTCCGCGTCCCAGCAGGACGGACCGGTGCTCATCGACGTGCCCGTGACCACCGAGCTCCCCTCCCTCTGAGCCCCGGCTCCAGCCCCCCACCACCAGAAGGCCCCACATGTCCCCCGACACCCCCCTCCTGTCCCGCCTGCGCACCCTCCTCACCGACCACGCCGACGTCCTGCACACCGACCCCGAGACCCTCGCCGCGCACGCCCGCGACGCGGCGCCGTTCTCCGAGGCCGGCACCCCGGCCGTCGTCGCCCTCCCGCGCACCGCCGAGCAGGTCCGGCACATCATGCGCACCGCGTACGAGCTCGGCGTCCCCGTCGTCCCGCAGGGCGCCCGCACCGGTCTCGCGGGCGCCGCGAACGCGATCGACGGCTGCGTCGTGCTGAGCACCGCCCGGATGGACCGCATCCTCGAGATCGACCCCGCCAACCGGCTCGTGCGCTGCGAGCCCGGCGTGGTCACCAAGCGCCTGAACGACGCCGCCGCCGAGCATGGGCTCTCGTACCCGCCCGACCCGGCCTCCTGGGAGCACTGCACCATCGGCGGGAACATCGCCACCGGCGCCGGCGGGATCTGCTGCGTCAAGTACGGGGTCACCGCCGACTACGTCCGCGGCCTGGACCTCGTCCTCGCCGACGGCCGCCGGATGCGGACCGGGCGGGACACCGCCAAGGGGGTCGCCGGTTACGACCTGACCCGTCTGCTCGTCGGCTCCGAGGGCACGCTGGCCGTCATCGTCGGCGCCACGCTCGCGCTGCGTCCCGTACGGCCGCCCGCGCTGGCCCTGCTCGCCCAGTTCCCGACCCTCACGGCGGCCGGGGACGCCGTCGCCGCGATCACCAAGGCCGGCCACGTCCCGTCGGCCCTCGAACTCCTCGACCGGGCCACCTCCCAGGCCGTCGCCGACCACGGGCACCCGATGCTGGCCCCGGGCGCCGCCGCCACGCTGATCATCGAGAGCGACACCGCCGACCCCGGCCGCGACCTCGCGGAGATGGCCCTCCTGTGCAAGGAGGCCGGGTCCCGGAACGTGGTCACCGCCGCCAGCGCGGAGGAGTCCCGGCACGTCATCGAGGCCCGGCGGCTGGTCACCCCGGCCCTGGGGGCGTTCGCCGCGACCCTGGGCGGGCGGCCGACCGCCTTCATCGAGGACGTGGCCGTGCCCCGCTCCGAACTGGCCAAGTTCATGGGCACCATCGAGGAGATCGCCGTACGGAACCGGCTGCGGATCTTCACCCTCGGCCACGCGGGGGACGGCAACCTGCACCCGACCGTCGTCTTCGACGAATCGGACCCGGACGAGTTCCGCCGCGCACAGACCGCCTACGACGACATCATGTCGGCGGGCCTCGCCCTCGGCGGCACCAGCACCGGCGAGCACGGCATCGGCACCCTCAAGCGCGAGTGGCTGACCCGCGAACTCGACCCGGTCAGCCTGGAGCTGCAGCGCGGACTCAAGCGCCTCTTCGACCCGAAGAACCTGCTCAACCCCGGCAAGGTCGTGGAGGCATGACCGAGGCCGCAGCCGGCACCCCCGCCGAAACCGACGCCGAAACCGGGACCGGGACCACCGCCGGGGCCCCCGCCCCGGCCCTCGCCGTACCGCGGCCCGCCCGGGCCGGGCGCGCCGAGACCGTCCGCTTCGCCGCCACCCACACGCTGCCCGCGTTCGTCCGCGGGGCCTTCCACCTGCGGCCCCGGGTCGTGGCGGCGTACGCGGCCCTCGGCCAGCAGGGCTGGTCGGCCGCGACCCTGCGGGCCATGCGGGCCCGGCACGGCGGGGCGCCCGTGGAGGTGCGCGGCCTGTCGGGGACGCTGCTGGTCCTGCTGGACCACGCCGACGTGCAGCGGTTCTACGAACTGCCGGTGCGCACCCTCGCCATGGACGCGCCCGACAAGTACAAGGGCCTGTCGCTGCTGGAGCCCACGGGCGTCATCTGCTCCCACGGCGACACCCGCGAGGAGCGCCGGCGCGTCAACGACGACGTGCTCGCGGCCGACCGGCCCGTGCACCCCTCGTGCACGGAGTTCCAGGCCCTGATCGCCGAGGAGGCGCCCGCCCTGGTCCAGGGCTCCGAGCTCGACTTCCCGCTGCTGCGCCGTACGGTGGCCCGGATCGGGCGCCGGATGGTCCTCGGCGACGCGGCCGCGGGCGACGAGGAGCTCGCCCGGTGGCTGCTCGCGATCCGCGAGGAGGCCAACTGGATGCGGATGCGCAAGGGTCGGGCCGTGGCCGCCGAGGCGCTGTACCGCAAGGCCGCCGCCCGCGTCGAGGAGTACGCCGCCCGGGCGGAGCCGTACACCCTGGCCGCGCTCGCCCGCAGCCACCCGGCCGCCGCCGGACCGGACGCGGCCGCGCTGGACGCGGTGGGGCAGGCCCACCACTGGCTGCTCGCCCTCGACACGGTCGCCCCGATCGTCGCCCGCACCCTGCTGCTGCTCGCCGCGTATCCGGCCGAGCAGGAGGCGCTGCGGGCCGAGGTGGACGGCGGGGGTGCGGAACTGCCCCGACTGCGGGCCTGCGTACAGGAGACCCTGCGGCTGTTCCCGATCGTGCCGGACCTCGTACGGGTCACCCGCGCCGAGACCGAGTGGCGCGGGGTCCACTATCCGGCGGGGACGGCGGTGCTCGTGCCCGCCCTGTTCCACCAGCGGGATCCCGAACACGTCCCGGCCGCCCACCAGTTCGTGCCCGGCCGGTGGCTGCGGCCCGGGGCGGCGCAGGACATCCGGATGGCGCCCTTCAGCCACGGCGGCGGGCGCTGCCCCGGCGAGCACCTGGGCGTGCTGACGGCGGCCGAGCTGGCCGCGGCGGTGCTGCGGGGCCACCGGGTCACCGGCGGCCGGCCCACGGTGGACCCGTGCCTTCCGCTGCCCGGCATCCTCTCCTCGGCCGGCATCCGGCTCACCCTCACGCAGCGCTGAGCAGCCGGCGCCGCGCACGTGCGGCGGCGCGGGGCCGGGCCGCCGTCGGGCCCCGCACCGCACGTCCCCGCACCTCCCCGCACGTCCCCGCACCCCGCCCGCACCTCACCCGTGCCCCGCGCCTCGCCCACCCCCCACGCCTCCCCCACCATGCCCCGGAGGGCACCTGCATGACCGATGCCATGACCGCCGTCACCGGGCAGGGACCGGACGTCGACTCCCTGCACCACATGTGCCGCCTGCTCGCGGAGGCCGCCGAAGGAGTGGGCGACGCCTCCCGGTACGCGTCCGAACTCGCCCTCGGCACGCGGCTGCCGCGAACCGCCCGAGGCGGCGCCGCCTGGCGCACCCTGCTGCGGACGATCACCGACCCCAAGGGGCTGGGCTGGGCCCCGCGCGGCCGCGGGCTCGCCGGGATCGGCCGGCTCGCCGGGGTGTTCACCAGCCGCGAGAGCCTCGCGGTGAGCCTGGCCGTGACGGGGCTCAAGGCCCGGATCCGGGCCGCCGCCGTGACCCACCCCGAGCTGCTCGCCGACCCCGACACCGCGCGCGTGCTGCGAGCCGTCGAGGGCGACCGCCAGCGGGAGGCGATCCGCGTCTTCCGCTCCATCCTCGGGAACAAGGGCGCCGAGCGCACCTTCGCCCTGCTGGCCCCCTCGTTCGCCGACATCCTCGCCTGGAACGCCCTCACCGACGAGAACCCCCTCAACGACGCGGCGGGCTGGGAGGTCGCCACCGGCCGCACCCTGACCGGCGCCGAGCCGATCCTCGGCGTCAGCGCCCGGGTCTGGGCCTTCCTCGACCGCGGCCCCGGCCGGGCCGAACCCTTCGTCCCCTCACCGGCGCTCGCCGGGGGCCTCGACACCACCGGCACCATCGCCGGGTACGTCCGCAACATCGACGCCGTGGGCACCGACGGAACGCTGCTGGTCCAGCAGGTCGTGGGACCCGACGGCGTGCAGCGGTACGTCGTCCAGCTCGCCGGCATGTCCGGCGTCAGCGACGAGAGCCCCCAGGACCTGCTGGGCGCGGTGCACGCGGTCGCGAGGCCGGCCACCCCGTACTCGAGGGCCGTCGCCAAGGCGCTGCGCCAGCTGATCCCCTCGGGCTGCGAACTGGCGCTGGTGGGCCACAGCCTGGGCGGGATCACCGCCATGAACCTGGCCGCCGACCGGGACTTCTGCGCGGTCCACCAGGTCACGCACGTCGTCGCGGTCGGCTCCCCCATCGACGGCAAGCGCCCGGCGGATCCCCGGACCCGGGTGTACTCGCTGGTCAACGAGCACGACGTGGTGCCCAGCCTGGAGGGGCGCTCCTCGGTCTCCCCGTACGCGCTTGGGGCGCAGTTCACCGAGTTCACCTGGACCGACGACACGCACGCCTTCCCGCTGTGCCATGCCGCCGAGCGGTACGCGCACAACCTCGAGTACGAGGTTCCCGAGGCGAGCGCGCTCGTGGACGCGGACCTCGCACCGTTCCGGGGCCGGGTGACCGCCACCCGCTTCTTCCGGCTCTACGACCGCTGACCGCGCCGCCGCTGCCCTCCCACCCGTTGCCCCTGTTGCGCCGACCGCTGAGGAACACGATGACCGACTCCACCTCCACCGAGCAGACCGCGGCCCCGCGCGAGGGGACCCCGGCGGGCCCGGCCGCCGACGCGGGGGTCCCCGCGCAGGCCGCCCGCCCCGGTCAGGCCCCCGCCTACGGCCCGCCCGGGCTCCTCGAACGCCTCGGCTCGGCCGCCTTCGCCCGTGTCAACCGCACCCGCGAATGGCACGAACTGCCGCTCCCCCTGGGGCTGCTGAACCTCCGGGTGCTCCGCGACGACCTGCGCCGCAAGAACCTGTACGACACGCACGACGCGGGCGGGGAGCGCCGCCGGCGTCCGACCGCGGCGCTCGCGCCCTACCGCTCGTACGACGGCTCGGGCTACGACCCGTACGACGAGGACATGGGCCGGGTCGGCACCCGGCTCGACCGCAACGCCCCGCTGCACCTGGTCTTCCCGGACTCCGACGAGGAGCTGATGTCGCCGAGCCCGCGCGAGATCAGCCGGCAGCTGCTGGCCCGCAAGGGGTTCGTGCCCGCGCCCACGCTCAACCTCCTCGCCGCCGCCTGGATCCAGTTCGAGAACCACGGCTGGGCCAACCACGGGGACAACGAGGAGGCGGAGCCGTTCACCGTCCCGCTCGCCGAGGACGACGACTGGGCCGAGCACGGCGGCAGCTGCCCGATGCGCGTGAACCGCACCCGCCCCGACCCGGTCGCGCACACCGCCGCCGACGTGCCGCCCACGTACGAGAACACCGTCACGCACTGGTGGGACGGCTCGCAGCTCTACGGCTCCGACGAGGCCCGCTGCCGGGCGCT
Organism: Streptomyces sp. NBC_01296; assembly: GCF_035984415.1. Taxonomy (NCBI): domain Bacteria; kingdom Bacillati; phylum Actinomycetota; class Actinomycetes; order Kitasatosporales; family Streptomycetaceae; genus Streptomyces; species Streptomyces sp. NBC_01296. The sequence continues at coordinate 808,981 of NZ_CP130720.1, forward strand.
GCGCACGGGCGAGCACGGGCGGCTGATCGTCGAGGACGGCCGGCTGCCCGCCGATCCGCGGCCCGGGAAGTCCTGCCTGGACTGGACGGGCATGAACAGCGACTACTGGACGGGCCTGTCGCTGCTGCACACGCTGTTCGCCAAGGAGCACAACGCGATCTGCGACTACCTGCGCGCCCACTACCCGACCTGGGACGACGAGCGGCTCTTCCACACCGCGCGGCTGGTCAACACCGCGCTCATGGCGAAGATCCACACGGTGGAGTGGACGCCGGGCATCCTCGACACGCCGGTGCTGCGGCACGCGATGGACGCCAACTGGTACGGGGTGCTGCCGCGCTGGGTGAGCCGGACGTACGGGCGGCTCGGCAAGGGCGAGATGCTCAGCGGCATCCTCGGCTCCCCGACCGAGCACCACGCGGCGCCGTTCTCGATGACGGAGGAGTTCGTCTCCGCGTACCGGCTGCACCCGCTGATCCCCGACGAGCTGGCCGTGCGCGATCACCGCGCGGGCGCCGTGCGCGCGACCATCGGCTTCGAGGACATGCAGGGTGCGACCACCCGTACGGCGGTCGACGCGTACGGCATGAGCGACCTCTTCTACAGCTTCGGCACGGCCCACCCCGGCGCCCTCGTGCTGCACAACCACCCGGACGCGCTGCGCAATCTGGCCCGGCTCACCGGCGAGCACATCGACCTGGGCACGGTCGACATCCTGCGCGACCGCGAGCGCGGGATCCCCCGCTACAACGCGTACCGGCAGATGCTGCGCAAGCGGCCGGTCACCTCCTTCGAGGAGCTGACGGGCGGGCACCCGGGCGACACGCCGCTGCTGAAGGAGCTGTACGAGGGGCGCCTGGACCGGGTGGACACGCTGGTCGGCAATCTCGCGGAGCCGCGGCCGGCCGGCTTCGGCTTCAGCGACTCCCTGTTCCGGATCTTCATCCTGATGGCGAGCAGGCGGCTCAAGAGCGACCGCTTCTTCACCACCGACTACCGGGCCGAGGTCTACACGGCGGAGGGGCTGGAGTGGGTGGACCGGGCCGGGATGGTGTCCGTCCTCCTGCGCCACCACCCCGAGCTGGCCCCGGCCCTCGACGGCGTGACCAACGCCTTCGCCCCCTGGAGGGCCCTGTGACCGCCCTTCCCGCGCCGCGCACGGAGCAGCAGCAGCGGTACGAGCCCGCCGAGGGGCTGCGGACCCACGCCGCGGCGCTGCTCCGGCACGCGGAACGGCTGCGGGCTGGGGCCGTCGCGCTGGACTGGAAGGGTCCGCAGGCCGAGGCCTTCCGGTGGCGGATCGAAGCCCTGGCCGACCGCTGCGCGACGGCGGCGGCCGGCCTGGCCCGGTCCGCGGAGCAACTGGACGCGGCCGCCCGCACCCGCTGACGGCCGGGGCCCGGCTCCGCCCGCGAACCGGGCCCACGGGCGCCTCACTGCTTGCGCGCCTCGTCCACCACCTCGTGCACGGCGTCCGCGACCAGCCGGGGCTGCTCGACCGCGATGCCGTGTCCGCTGCGGGTGTCGGTGATGTGCCGGGCGTGGAGTTCGCGGGCGAGGTCGTCCTGGGCGGCGAGCCAGGCCGGCCAGGTCGATCCGCTGTCGCCGACCTTCAGGTTCCAGGGCTTGTCGGCGGTCAGCACGGCGGCGGGCAGGGGGTGCGGCATCGGGGGCGCGGCGCTGCGGATCTCCGCCGTGGTGGGCTGGGGCACCGGGGTCGAGGGGCTCGGCTTCCCGTCGAGCCGAGTGGTCCCGGGGCGGTCGTAGGCACACACCCGTGTGAAGGAGGCGACCGTCGCAAGCACCGCCGAAGGACTGGGTTTCAACCCGGCAGCGGGGTGGGCGGGGTCCATGGTGGAGGCCCACTCGTCCGCGGCTCCGCGCGCACCGGACACGAGCACGACGGTCGGGGATCCGGTTCCCCGGCACTCCAGATGGATGCGGCGGCCGCCGCCGATGGGCACCAGGCGCGCGAAATCGCCGGAAGGGCCGTCCGAGGCCACGGCCGCCTCCGTCGGCTCGGCATCCGTGGCCGGGCTGCCGCCCGCGACGGTGGCCGCACCAGCCAGGACCCGGCTTCCTCCGGACACCCACCCGGTCTCACACCGTGCCGTGACCGGGGCGATCGGGCCCGGCTGCGGCGAGCGCCTCGGCGACGAGGCGTCGCAGGTGGTCGTCGGTCAGGGCGTAGACCACGCGGCGGCCCTCCTTGCGGGTGGTCACCAGCCCCGACATCCGCAGCCGGGCCAGGTGCTGGCTGACGGCCGGCCGGGCCGCTCCCACTGCCGCGGCCAGGGTGCCGACATCGGCTTCGTCCGAGGCCAGGGCGTGCAGGAGGGCGAGGCGGGTGCGGTCGGCCAGCAGGCCCAGGATCCCGGCCGCGGCCTCGAAGGCCGGCGGGCCCGGTTCTTGCGGGTGCGAACCCTGCGCAGGTGATAGGTGCATGCGTGCGCTCATACGCACACAATAGGCGGGTGGGTGCTTGCGTCCACCCTTCCCTGCCGTCCTCGTCGAAAGCGAGCGCGCTGTGAGCCACCACCACGAGCACCACCACGGGTCGTTCCGGGCGCGGCTGCGCCGCCGGCTCTCCCCTCTCGCGCACGCGTTCACCCCGCACGGCCACGCGGCGTCCGACAAGGTCGACCCGGCGATGGAGACCTCCCGCCAGGGCATGCGCACGCTGTGGCTGTCCCTGGGCGTCCTGGGCCTGACCACGGCCGTCCAGGCCTGCGTCGTCGCCGTGTCCGGGTCGGTGGCCCTGCTCGGCGACACCGTCCACAACGCCGCCGACGCGCTGACCGCCGTACCCCTCGGCATCGCCTTCGTCCTCGGCCGGCGCGCGGCGAACCGCCGCTACACCTACGGCTACGGGCGCGCCGAGGACCTGGCCGGCATCGTCGTCGTCCTCACCATCGCCGCCTCGTGCGCCCTGGCCGCCTACCAGTCCGTGGACCGGCTCCTGCACCCCCGCGAGATCACCGGGCTGTGGGCCGTCGCGGGCGCCGCGGTGGTCGGTTTCCTCGGCAACGAGTGGGTGGCCCGGCTGCGGATCCGCACCGGCCGCCGGATCGGTTCCGCAGCGCTCGTCGCCGACGGGCTGCACGCCCGTACCGACGGGTTCACCTCCCTCGCCGTCCTGCTCGGCGCGGGCGGCGCGGCGATCGGCTGGCAGAGCGCCGACCCGATCGTCGGCCTGCTGATCACCGCGGCCATCCTCGTGGTGGTGCGGGATGCCGCGCGCGAGGTCTGCCGGCGCCTGATGGACTCGGTCGATCCGGCCCTGGTCGACGCCGCGCACGACGCGCTGCTCGGCGTGAGCGGAGTACGGGGCACCGGGCAGATCCGCATGCGGTGGATCGGGCACGCGCTGCGCGCCGAGGCCGACATCGTCGTCGATCCGCACCTCACGGTGGTGCAGGCACACGCCCTGGCCGTCGAGGCCGAGCACGCACTCATCCACGCCGTCCCCCGGCTGACCGCCGCCACCGTGCACATCGACCACACCGCCGACCACGGCGACCCGCACGCGGCCCTCGCCCACCACGGCGGCCGCTGAGAACGGGCCACCGGACCGGTCAGGATTCGAGAAGCGCGGGCCCGGCGGCCGAGGCTAGCGTGGCCGTCATGGACGTCACCGTCCCCCGACCCCCGCTACCTCAGGAGCGACCATGACCAGCTCTTCCACCCAGGGAATCAAGACTGTGCTGCATCCCGTCTCCGACCTGGCGAAGGCCAAGGCGGTCTACGCCGCACTGCTCGGCGTGCAGCCGCAGGCCGACTCGGAGTACTACGTGGGCTTCGAGGCCGAAGGCCAGCACATCGGGCTGGTGCCGGGCGGCGGACCGCAGGGCATGACCTCGCCGGTGGCCTACTGGCACGTCCCGGACATCGAGGCGAAGCTCGCCGAGGTCACCGCCGCGGGCGCCACCGTGAAGGAGCCCGCGCACGACGTCGGCGGCGGCCGCCTGGTGGCCACCTTCACCGACCCCGACGGCAACGTGCTCGGGCTGCTCCAGGACCGCTGAGGACCGCATGCCTTGCGACGCCCCGGCCGGGCGCACCACACGGCCGGGGCGTCGGCGGCTGCACGGGCCGAAGCGCACAAGGGCCGGACGTACGGGCCGGAAGCTGGTTGGATCGAGCCGGGCGACGACGACGGAGACCGCGAACCCGGCCTCCGCTGAACAGATGGAGACACGATGAGCAAGGCCACGGGGACGGACACGCGGTCGCCTGCGCTGCACGGTGCCGACAGCCACGACCTGATCCGCGTGCACGGCGCGCGCGAGAACAACCTCAAGGACGTCAGCATCGAGATCCCGAAGCGCCGCCTGACGGTGTTCACCGGTGTCTCCGGCTCGGGCAAGAGCTCCCTGGTGTTCGACACGATCGCCGCGGAGTCGCAGCGGCTGATCAACGAGACCTACAGCGCCTTCGTCCAGGGCTTCATGCCGACACTGGCGCGGCCCGAGGTCGACGTCCTCGAAGGACTGACGACCGCGATCATCGTCGACCAGCAGCGGATGGGCGCCGACCCGCGCTCCACCGTCGGCACCGCCACGGACGCCAACGCGATGCTGCGCATCCTCTTCAGCCGGCTCGGCACCCCGCACATCGGCCCGCCCAGCGCCTACGCCTTCAACGTCCCCTCGGTCCGGGCGAGCGGTGCGATCACCGTCGAGCGCGGCGCCAGGCAGACGGTGAAGGCGACCTTCAACCGCACCGGCGGCATGTGCACCCGCTGCGAGGGCCGCGGCTCGGTCTCGGACATCGACCTCACCCAGCTGTACGACGACTCCAAGTCGCTCTCCGAAGGCGCGTTCACGATCCCCGGCTGGAAGTCGGACAGCCAGTGGACCGTCCAGGTGTACGCCCAGTCCGGCTTCGTCGACCCGGACAAGCCGATCCGCAAGTACACCAAGAAGGAGATGCAGGCCTTCCTGTACGGCGCGCCGGTCAAGGTGAAGGTCAACGGGGTCAACCTCACCTACGAGGGTCTGATCCCCAAGCTGCAGAAGTCGTTCCTGTCCAAGGACAAGGAGGCGATGCAGCCGCACATCCGGGCGTTCGTGGAGCGGGCGGTCACCTTCACCACCTGTCCCGAGTGCGAAGGCACCCGGCTCAGCGAGGGGGCCAGGTCCTCGAAGATCGAGCGGATCAGCATCGCCGACGCCTGCGCGATGCAGATCAGCGACCTGGCCGAATGGGTCCGCGGCCTCGACGAGCCGTCGGTGGCGCCGCTGCTCGACGCGCTCCGGCAGACCCTCGATTCGTTCGTGGAGATCGGGCTCGGCTACCTGGCGCTCGACCGGCCGGCGGGCACGCTGTCCGGCGGCGAGGCGCAGCGCGTCAAGATGATCCGCCACCTCGGCTCCTCGCTCACCGACGTCACCTACGTGTTCGACGAGCCCACGGCGGGCCTGCACCCCCACGACATCCAGCGGATGAACGACCTTTTGCTGCGGCTGCGGGACAAGGGCAACACGGTGCTCGTCGTGGAGCACAAGCCGGAGATGATCGCGATCGCTGACCACGTCGTCGACCTCGGCCCCGGAGCGGGTCAAGCGGGCGGCGCCGTCTGCTTCGAGGGCACCGTCGAGGGGCTGCGGGCCGGCGGGACCCTCACCGGCCGCCATCTCGACGACCGGGCGGCCGTCAAGGAGAAGGTGCGTACGGCGTCCGGCACGCTGGAGATCCGCGGTGCGACGGCGAACAACCTGCAGGACGTCGACGTGGACATCCCGCTCGGCGTGCTGGCCGTCGTGACCGGGGTCGCCGGCTCGGGCAAGAGCTCGCTCGTACACGGATCGCTGCCCGGAAGCTCGGGGCCCGCGGGCGAGGAGGTCGTGTCGATCGACCAGACCGCGATCCGCGGCTCGCGGCGCAGCAACCCGGCGACGTACACGGGGCTGCTCGAGCCGATCCGCAAGGCGTTCGCGAAGGTCAACGGCGTGAAGCCGGCCCTGTTCAGTGCCAACTCCGAGGGCGCATGCCCGACGTGCAACGGTGCGGGTGTCATCTACACCGACCTGGCGATGATGGCCGGGGTCGCCACCCCGTGCGAGGAGTGCGAGGGCAAGCGGTACCAGGCATCGGTGCTGGAGTACCACCTCGGCGGCCGCGACATCAGCGAGGTGCTGGCGATGTCGGTGACCGAGGCCGAGGAGTTCTTCGGCGCCGGCGAGGCGCACACCCCGGCCGCGCACCGCATCCTGGGCAGGCTCGCCGACGTCGGGCTCGGCTACCTCAGCCTCGGCCAGCCGCTCACCACCCTCTCCGGCGGCGAGCGGCAGCGGCTCAAGCTGGCCACGCACATGTCCGACAAGGGCGGCGTCTACGTCCTCGACGAGCCGACCAACGGCCTGCACCTCGCCGATGTCGAGCAGCTGCTCGCCCTGCTCGACCGGCTGGTCGACTCCGGCAAGTCGGTCATCGTCGTCGAGCACCACCAGGCGGTCATGGCGCACGCCGACTGGATCATCGACCTCGGTCCCGGCGCCGGCCACGACGGCGGAAGGATCGTCTTCGAGGGCACACCGGCCGAACTCGTCGCCGCCCGCTCCACCCTCACGGGCGAGCACCTCGCGGCCTACGTCGGCGCCTGACCGGGGCGGGCACCGTCCACCCGGCCCTCCGAGCCGGGCGGGCGCGCGTCAGCGGCGTGTATGGACTCGGCCGTTTTCCGTCAAGGTGGCGTCAGGGAGCGGCGCGAAGGGTGGGCCGTCGGGGATAGCTTCGGTGTCGCGCCCCGGACTGCCTCCCCGCACTCGGGGCGTCACCCGTCGCTACTTGCGGTTCCTCAGGGAGGGCCCCATGTGTCTGTTCCGGTACGAAGACGACCCCGAGCCCGAGGAACGGGTCCCGGCCGGGCTTCTGTACGTGCCCGTCCGGCCGGGAAGGGGAGCGGAGGCGGTGATCCGGCTGTTCCGCACTCCGCTGGGCGCCCGTACGGCCGTCGGTTTCACCAGTACGGGCCGGCTGGCCGCGACGCTCGGCGAGGGCCAGGGGTACATCCGGCTGTCGGAGTCGGTGCTGCGTGAGCTGTGCGAACCGCTCGGCGCGGGCCTGATCACCGTCGACCCGACGCTGTCGGCCGCGTCGGCCGCTCCGGTTCCCGCGCCTGCGGCTCCGGCCGCGCCGCTCCGGCCGGGCCGGCTCCAGGTCCGGGCCGTCTGAGGGGGGAGAGTTCCATGACCACTGCCACACTGTCCGAGATCTCCTCGGGCGCCGACGAGTTGTCCGTCTGGCCGGCCTCGACGACCCGGCTCCCGCACGGCGGCCTCGCCGTCGGCGGGGTCTCGCTGAGCGAGATCGCCGACCGCTTCGACACCCCGGCCTACGTCCTGGACGAGGGCGAGGTACGAGCCCGCTGCCGCACCTACCGCGATGCCTTCCCCGAGGCCGAAGTCCTCTACGCCGCCAAGGCCTTCCTCTCGCGCGCCATGGCCCACCGGATCGCCGAGGAAGGGCTCGGACTCGACGTCTGCTCCGCCGGCGAGCTCGAACTCGCCGTCACCGCCGGATTCCCGCCGGAGCGCATCCTCCTGCACGGCAACGCCAAGTCACCCCGCGACATCGACACCGCACTACGGCTCGGCGTCGGCCGGATCGTCATCGACAGCCCCTCCGAGATCGCCCGCCTCGCCGCCGCCGTCGGCCCGACCGGACGGCAGAAGGTCCTGGTCCGCGTCGTCCCCGGCATCTCGGCCGGCGGCCACGAGAAGATCCGCACCGGCACCGACGGCCAGAAGTTCGGCCTGTCCCTCACCGACGGATCCGCCCAGCACGCCATCACCCGCATCCTGGGCCAGCCGCAACTCGAACTCGTCGGCCTGCACTGCCACATCGGCTCCCAGATCACCGACGTCAAACCGTACGTCTGCGCCCTGCGCCGCATGGTGGGCCTGATGGCCCGCATCCGCGACACCCACGGCACCACGCTCCCCGAGCTCGACATGGGCGGCGGCCACGGCATCGCCTACCGCCCCGGAGAACCCGCACTCGACCTCACCGCCCTCGCCCGCCGCCTCCGCGCCGAGCTCGTGGCGAGCTGCGCGGCAGCCGGACTCACCGTGCCCCGCCTCGCCATCGAACCCGGCCGCGCCATCGTCGGCCCCGCCGGAGTGGCGCTCTACCGGGTCCTCGCCGTCAAACGCACCGGAGAGCAGACGTTCGTGGCGGTCGACGGCGGGATGAGCGACAACCCCCGCCCCGCCCTGTACGGGGCGCGCTACGCGCCCCGCCTGATCGGCCGCCACTCCGGCGCCGAACCCCGCACCGCCACCGTGGTCGGCCGGCACTGCGAAGCGGGAGACGTCCTCGCCGCCGACGTCGAACTCCCCGGCGACGTCCACCCCGGAGACCTCCTCGCCGTACCCGTGGCCGGCGCCTACCAGCAGTCCATGGCCTCCGGCTACAACATGGTCGGCCGCCCCCCGGTGGTCGCGGTCGACGACGGCGCCGCCCGGCTCCTCGTACGACGCGAGACGCTCGACGACTTCCGCCGCCGCGACATCGGCGACTAGGCCGTCTCTTTCGGATCTCGCCGGTTAAGCCCGCGGTGCCAGGCGCCGCGGGCGAGGCGTGATCCGAAAGAGACGGCCCAGGGCGGTACCTCCGGCGGGGCGGAGGCCGCGTTGACGGCGCGCTCCGGCCTTCGCACCGATCGCCGGGAGCGGGCCTGCGGGCCACCATGGAGGGGATCCGCACGGGGAACCGCCCGGGAGGCGCCGATGGTGCACACCGATGGAGCAGCTGCGGACGTGCTGGTGGCCGGCGCCGGCCCGGTCGGGCTGACGGCGGCCGCCGAGCTGCGGCGGCGCGGGATCGCCTGCCGCATCGTCGACCGGCTCCCGGCGAGGCTGCCGTACGCGAAGGCGGTGGGGATCCAGCCGCGGACCCTGGAGATCTGGGACCGGATGGGCTTCGTCCGGGCCGCCCTCGAGGCGGCCGTCCCGATGCGCGGGCAGCTGACGTACGTGAACGGCGTGGAGCAGCCCCGGCTGGACCTGGTGCTGCCGCCCGAGGTGCCGTACCGCTTCGCCGCGCTGCCGCAGTACGAGACCGAGCGGATCATCGAGGAGTTCCTGGAGCGCTTCGGGACGCGCATCGAGCGGGGCACCGAGCTGGTGTCGTTCGTCCAGGACGCGGACGGGGTGACCAGCCGGCTCACCACTGCGGCCGGGGAGGAGGAGGTCCGCACCCGCTTCCTGGTGGGCTGCGACGGCGCGCACAGCATCGTCCGCAAGGGGCTGGGGCTGGCCTTCGAGGGAGGCGCCTTCCCCGAGGAGTACATGCTCGCCGACGTGGAGGTCGACTGGGACCTGCCGTACGGGTACGGGGTGCGGGCGATGCACCACGATGCCCGGGGCTCCGTCGACGACGTGCTGGTGTGCATCCCGCTGCCGGGTGAACGCCGCTACCGGGTGTCGATGATGGTGCCGCCCGAGCTCTCCGCCGCTGCGCCCGAGGGCGGTGACGGGGTGGTGCACGGCCTGGAGGGCAGCCGGGCTCCCGAACTCGGCCACATCCAGGCCGTCCTGGACCGGCTGTCTCCGCAGCCGACCACCGCGTCGGCCATGCGCTGGTCGTCCGTGTTCCGGATCAGCCACCGGCTGGTGGACCGGTACGGGGCGGGGCGGGTCTTCGTGGCCGGGGACGCGGCGCACATCCATCCGCCGACCGGCGCGCAGGGCATGAACACCGGGATCCAGGACGCCTGGAACCTGGCCTGGAAGCTGGCGCTGGCCGTGGAGGGCGCCGCGGCTCCGGGGCTGGTCGCGAGCTACGACGCGGAGCGCCGGCCGGTGGGCGAGGAGGTCGTCGGCCGTACCGTCCGGCACGCCACCGAGGGCGTCCAGGCCGATCCGGAGGACGCGCAGACGCTGATGATGCGCCAGGCCCAGCTGCTCGTCGGCTACCGGGGCAGCCCCGTCGTGCAGCGGGCCGAGCCGGACGCGGGCGCAGGGCCCGGGCCGCAGCCCGGCGACCGGGCACCGGACTGCGGCGGGCTCTGCGGGGACCTCGCCGCCTACCCGCTGCGGCTGTTCGACCTGCTGCGCGGCCGCGAGCACGTGCTGCTGCTGTACGGGCCCGGCCCGGCGCTGGACGGCCTCGCCGAACTCACCTCCGCGGTACGGGGTTTCGCCCCGGGCCGGGTCGGGGTGTGCGCGATCCTCGCGGAGACCGAGCCCGACCGGCCGGCGTCGGCCCTGGTGCCCGTGTACCGGGACGGCCGGGGCGAGTTCGCCCGGCTGTACGGGGTGCGGGAGCCGGCGGCGTTCGTGGTCCGGCCGGACGGCTACCTCGGCGCCAGGCTGTGCCCGCCGACCGCTGCGGGGCTGCTCGCCCACTTCTCGGCGGTGTTCGGCGGCTGAGCGGGCCCGGTGAACCCCTTGGCGAGGAGCCGGACGGCCAGGGTCACTTCCCAGGCGAACACCGGGAGGGCGGCGAGCGATCCGGCGACCGAGACCTGCTCGTAGAGGCCGAACAGCACGGCGGTCGCCGAGGCGCAGATCATGGCGCCGCCGACCAGCCCCAGTGCGGCGATGGGCCGCGGGACGAGCCGTGAGCGGTACATCAGGCAGGCCAGGACGAGGGTGTTGGCGCCCAGGACGAAGTTGGGGCCGAAGAGGAACGTCCAGTCGTGGATCGCCACGAGGGTGTCGGCGGCCGTGACGAGGGAGGAGGCATCGGCGCCCGCCGCTCCCGCGAAGTCCCTGCGCAGCGTCACCACCGACAGGACGCTGATGATGCCGACGACGATGACGGCGGCCTCCAGGAGGCGCCCGCAGACGTAGCCGAGTGCGGCGCCTTCGTTCTGTCTCCTGACGACCGGGTACAGGGCGACCCCGGTGCCGACGACCGCCAGCGCGAGGACGAACTCGAACAGCGCACCGAGGACCACCCGGGTGTCGGCGCCGGCGCCGAGGACGTAGTCGGCGTCGTGCAGCACGGGGCCGTAGAGCGCGAGCCCGCCGATCGCGGCGACCTCGGTGACGAGGAACAGCACACCCGTCACGACGGCGATTTTCCTGGTTGAGCTCATGCGGAACCGACCCCTCTCCTCAGGTGTACGGCGTACACCTGAGCCGTACGTTAGGTGTACGCCGTACACTCGTCAAGCCGGGAGTCCCGCCCGGGCGCGGACCACGAGGAGCTGATCGAGATGACCCGGCAGACGGAGGCGGCGCCCCGGGCGCCCCTGAGCAGGGACCGGGTGCTGCGCGCCGCCGTCGCACTGGCCGACGGCATCGGGATCGAGGCGCTGAGCATGCGCAGGCTCGCCCAGGAACTGGGCGTGGTGCCGATGGCGCTCTACAAGCACGTGGCCAACAAGGAACAGCTCCTGGACGGCATGGTGGAGGCCGTCGTGGGCGAGATCGATCCCACGGCGCCCGGATCCGACTGGCAGGGCGCGGTCCGCCGGCGGGTCCTCTCGGCGCGGGCGGCCCTGCTGGGGCATCCGTGGGCGGCTCAGGTGATCCGGTCGCGCACCGGCCCGACGCCGGCGGTGCTCGCGTACATGGACTCGGTGATCGGGATGTTCCGCGCCGGCGGCTTCTCGGTCGACCTCACCCACCACGTGATGCACGCACTGGGCAGCCGGATGCTGGGATTCACCCAGGAGCTGTTCGACGCCGCCCCGGGCCCCGGCCCGCAGGGGCAGGCGGCCATGCCCCCGGAGGCCGCGGCGGCCTACCCCCACGTCACCGAGCTGGCCATGGCCGCCGCCCACGACGGGGACTCCGTCGTGGGCGGCGGCTGTGATGATCAGTTCGAGTTCGAGTTCGCACTGGATCTGCTCCTGGACGGCTTCGAACGCCTCCGGCAGCAGGGCTGGACGTCCGGCGCCCGTCGCCCGCTCACCGGCGGTGGCCTGATCGCGTAGGCTCGGCCAATGGCCAAGTACTTCGACGTGCACCCCGAGAACCCCCAGCAGCGCACCATCGGCAGTGTCGCTGACAGCATCCGCTCCGGCGCGCTCGTCGCGTACCCGACGGACTCCTGCTACGCGCTGGGCTGCCAGCTCGGCAACCGTGAGGGCCTCGCCCGGATCCGGTCCATCCGCGATCTCGACGACCGTCACCACTTCACGCTGGTGTGCCAGGAATTCGCCCAGCTGGGCCGGTTCGTGCAGATCGACAACGACGTGTTCCGCGCGATCAAGGCGTGCACGCCGGGGAGTTACACCTTCATCCTCCCCGCGACGAAGGAAGTGCCGCGCCAGCTGCTGCACCCGAAGAAGAAGACGGTCGGCGTGCGCATCCCCGACCACGCGGTGACCCAGGCCCTGCTCGCCGAGCTCGGCGAGCCGCTGCTGTCCAGCACCCTGCTCCTGCCCGACGAGCCGGAGCCGCTGACGCAGGGCTGGGAGATCAAGGAGCGGCTCGACTACCTCGTGGACATCGTCGTCGACTCGGGCGACTGCGGCACCGAGCCGACCACCGTCATCGACTTCTCCGGCGGCGAGGCCGAGATCGTACGCCGCGGAGCGGGCGACACGACGCGCTTCGAGTGACGGACCCCTCCCGTCTGCCGCGCGACGGGGCGCTACCTCACGCGGCGGGCGGATCGGCGGGCCGGGGCTCGCCTCCGCGGCGGACCAGGCCGTACGCCCAGCGCTCGTTCAGGCCGGCGAGGAAGCCGACGCTGCCCCAGAAGAACCAGGCCTTGATCAGGGCCTGGTGGCCGGCCACGGACAGCGGCAGCGGCCCGCACATGTCCTCGGGGGCGGCCGGCGGGGTGAGCAGGGTGAGGATGCCGCCGTTGATGAGCAGGAAGAGCGAACTGGCCAGGAACCAGCCGACCACCACCCGGTACCAGCCCTCCTGACGCATCATCCGGGCGAGCTGCACCGGGTCCGCGGGGATGTCGGCGGGCGCGGAGGGGCCGGGTGCCGGCCGGATCAGCTGGTAGGCGTCGCGCAGCCGGATGATCACACTGAAGACCGCACCCATCGCCCCGCCCGCGAAGCAGACCAGGGAGTCCATCAGGATCAGCTCTTCGGGGCAGCCGATGGCGCCGTGGAACAGCGGAGGCAGGTACCGGCCGACGAGCAGGGCCAGTACGAGCACCACGGGGCTGAGGACGATGCCGAAGGCAAGGCCCGTGTTGAGCCCGCGCCCGCCGGCGAGTGCCGCGTCGGCCGCGAGCCGCTGGGCGGCGGCATCCGCCTCCGCCTGGAGACGGTCGGTGCCGGTGCCGGGCGGCCGCCCGGCGGGCCCGGCCGCGGACTCGCGGATGCCGGCGCGTACGGCCGCCTCCAGGGCCCGGGCCACCGACTCACCCGTACGCTGCTCGAACGCGCGCTGCGCGGCCGTGTGGAGGCGTTCGATCCGGGCCAGTTGCCGCGGCTCCGCGTCCCGCAGCCGCTGGAGGCCGGGCGCCTCCTCGGCGAGGCCGAGGGCCTCGGCCATCGTCCGCGGCTCGCCCGGTCCGGCGGCGCCGAACAGCCAGGCTCCGATCGCGCCGGTCCGGCCCGTACGCCGTTCGCTCATTGCGCATCCCCCTTGATCCCAGGGGAAGTTGTACCGTCACACCGCCTCCCGGCGGAACCCCCGGCCCGTGGCGTCGCACAGGCCGGGGCCCACCGGGAGGCGGTGAACAGCCGGATCAGCAGCCGAAGTCGACGCGCCGGAACGTCGCGTAGTGGTCGGCGGTGTAGTAGTCCTCCTCCCACTGCTGTCCGGTGATGATCCGGCGCGCACCGCGGGTCGGCGATCCCGGGGTGACGACGGTGTACTCGTGGTAGTAGCCGCTGCCGTGGATCGGCAGCAGCCGCTCACGGTTCTGGAAGACGACGCCGTCCTGGGAGTAGGGGAACGGACCGCCCTCGTCGATGAGGTCGAGGGTGTCGTGCGCCTGAGACGGCAGCGCCGAGTAGCAGATGCTGCCGACCGAGGCCGCGGAGGCGGCCGCGGCGAGGGAGACGGGCGCGGAGGCAGGAGCGGGGGCCGCCGAGGCGGCCGGTCCGGTGAGGAGCGCGGCGGCGACTGCCGCGGCGCCGGCGAGGGCCACGATGCGTGGGGGGATTCTCATGCGGCCCATGATGACGCGCGTAGAGCGGCGGCCGTCAACGCCGACTCCGTTGAGTTTCCTGCCTGTTCACCGGGGGCGTGCAGCCCTTGGCACGGATGCCGCCGCAGCTTAAGACGGACGCAACCTGAGGCACCGTACGACGCCGATGGCAGGATGATCACCAGTCGACCGAGAGAGGTGCCCCACCATGGCCGTCGTCCACCGGACCACGATGACCCCCGGCAAGCTGGAGCTGCTCGCTTCCTGGCTTCCCGCTCAGCCCTGGTACCAGGGCCCGGACGCAGGAGGTGCGCCGCAGCCGGCCAAGGCCGGGGGCTTCCGCCTCGACGACCCGCAGGGCGAGGTCGGGATCGAGTTCATGGCGGTCACCGACGGTGCGGGAGACCGGCCGGTCACGTACCTCGTGCCGCTCACCTACCGCGGAGCCCCGCTCAACGGGGCGCAGGACGCCCTCATCGGCACCTCCGAGCACGGGGTGCTGGGGCGCCGGTGGATCTACGACGGGACCCACGACCCGGTCCTCGTCGACCGGTTGTACGCGCTCGTGCGCGGCGAGGCCGAGGCGCAGGCCCAGAGCGAGAGCCACGCACCCGACCCCTCGGTCACGGGCTGGTCCGCGAGGGCCGGCCACCCGGGGCCGGCGGCGCTCCTGGAGGTGTCCGCCGGGCCGGACACGTCCGATGTGCTCGTGCAGACCTCCGCCGGGAAGCTGACCATCAGCGTGCAGCGCATCCTGCGGCCCGCACCGGCGCAGGCCGACTCCGCCGGGCAGCTGCTGGGGCACGTCACCGCGGACTGGACGCTGCCGGACGGGGCGAAGGCCCGCGGCCGGTACGCCGTCGTCCGCGCGTAGGCGGCGCGCACCGGGCGCTGCGCGCATCATGGAGGTGGGGGACGCTCTTTCGCCCGGCAGAGGAGGGCGCGGATGAGTTCCGAGCGCTACGAGCTGGTGTTTTCCGAGGGACCGGACACGAGCGAGGACGTCGTCGTGGTGACGGCCACCGGTCAGGCCGGCCCGGGTGGCCACCCGGTCTACACGGACGCGACCGGCATCGTCCGGGCGGAGATCAGCGACCAGGAGGAGGTACGCATCCTGGCCTCCGGCGGCGGCCAGAACCCGGCCCGCGTGGTCCGGCTGCGGCCGCTGCCCTGACCGCGCGCTCGCGGCCGCACCGGCAAGTCGCGGCCGCACCGGCAAGTGGCGGCCGGGCCGACGTCGTTGCCCCGCTGCGCGTTGCCCGCGGCCCGTTGCTCCGTACGAGTTCTCTTGCGTGCCCGTTCGGTCGCACCCTCCGAGCGCATGATCATCATTTAGCCGCGCAATCGTTTTGATACTCCCATCGGGCTTGGCGAGCTGGAGGGCTGCGTGGCGATGTCATCGACGCACCGTGCACAACAGGAGCGAAAGGCGAGACGGGTACGGAGGATCAGGGCGTGGAGCGTGGTGGCCGCCGTGACCGGCGCCGTCCTCGTCGTCGCCGCGGCGCCGGACCGGGCGCCGGAGCAGGATGCCAAAGGGTCGGCGGCCGGCGGCCACGACGCCTCCGTGACCCTGCTGGTCGGCCGGGCTCTGGACGAGGGGGACGGCGGCATCGCGGCGCGGTGCGCGGTGGAGGGCTTCCGGGACGGCCTGTGCACCGGCTGGCGGCAGCAGCGCGTACGGGCCACCGCCCGGGGCGCGGGCTCAGTGCTGCGGGGGCCCGCCTCCCGCGAGGCCGACGGGCCGCCGCGTACGGTCGTCCTCCCCACGAACGCGGGCGGTCCGCTCCAGATCGCGCTCGCCGAGGCGGGGCAGCTCACCGATGTCACCGTCCGCGACGGCCACGGGCGCTACGTGGGCGGCGCACTCTCCGCGAAGAGCCGCCACTGGACCAACACCGAGCCGCTGCGGGCCGGCGAGCTCTACACCGTACGGGTCGGCGCGCAGGACGCGGCCGGGACCCCGGTCGGCGTCACCATGGCCTTCCGGACCGCGCCGCTCCCGGACGGGGGCAGGCTCACGGCGGAGTTCGGGCCGAGGCCGGGGACGTACGGCGCGGGGCAGATCGTGACGGCCGCCCTGAGCCGGCCGGTTCCCGCCACCGACCGGACCGCCCGGGGACGGGTGGAGCGGGCGCTCCAGGTGACCTCGGAGCCCGCGGTGGAGGGTGGCTGGCACTGGGTGGACGACTCGACGCTGCACTACCGGCCGCGTACGTACTGGCCGGCGCACGCCGAGGTGCACGTGACGAGCGGTCTCGACGGGGTCGAGGTCGGCGACCACGACTACGGCGGCCCCTCCGACTCCACGGAGTTCACCATCGGGGACCGGATCGAGGCGGTCACCGACTCCGCCGCCCACGAGATGACCGTACGCCGCAACGGCCGGGCCATCCGGACGATCCCGGTCACCACCGGCAAGGAGGGCTTCCGGACCCGCAGCGGCGTCAAGGTCGTGCTGGGCAAGGAGTACCAGGTCCGGATGCGCGGGGACACGGTCGGCATCAAGCGCGGTACGAGCGAGTTCTACGACCTGCCGGTGTTCTACGCGACGCGGGTGACCTGGAGCGGCGAGTACGTGCACGCCGCGCCCTGGTCGGTCGCGTCACAGGGCGAGGAGAACGTGAGCCACGGCTGCACGGGCATGAGCACGACGGACGCCGCCTGGTTCTTCCAGACGGTACGGGAGGGGGACATCGTGCAGGTCGTCAACAGCGGCGGCGAGCCGATGGCGCCCTTCGACAACGGCTTCGGCGACTGGAACCTGGACTGGCGGGCCTGGCAGGCGGGCAGCGCCCTCACGTCCGCCTCCGCCCCGCCCGCCGCCCTCCCGGCGGTGTCCCGCCACACCCCGTCCCGGCTGCGCCCGCTCACGTGACCGCGCCGGTTCAGGGACGCCAGATTCCCAGCGCGACGAGGCCGACGAGGAAGAGCCCCAGCGTGACGAGTTGCATCGCGCAGCTCCCCCTCGTGCGCACCGGCACATAGGCGTCTCCGCGCTTGAGGTAGGTCGGGCGGGACACGTCCGTCCCGAAGAAGAACTGGGTCACCCGGCCGATGACTCCGAGCAGAAGGAGTCCCGCGATGACCTTCCCCCACACGGGCCATGTCTCGACAGCCGACGAAAGCACCATCAGATCCTGATCCCCCGAACTGGCCGCGGACACGCGTCTGTATGCCCCACCCCGTGACGTGCCGTCAGGGTAGTGGCGTCGGCTGCCGCCCACCAGATCACGACCGGCCACGCCCCGCGCCGTACCCGGCGAATCCGCCGGGCACAGCGCGGGGCGTCAGGGGAGGGAGCGGGCCGTCAGGGGGTGGGACGTTTCGGTGTGGGGCAGACCTGCCAGGCGAGGTGGTAGAGGGTGCTCACGCTCGCGTCCGTGGAGTCCATGGCCATGAAGCTGGTGGAGGTCTGCGGGTTGGACGTGCCCGCATTCACGCGCAGTTCCGTATTGATGTTGAAATTGCGTTTCTCTCCGCACGGCGCCCAGACCAGATCCGCGTACTCGGTCTTGTCGCTCGCCTGCCAGTTGTCATTGTGCGGCCCGTTGAACTGGTGGGTGCGCTGAGTCGTCTGGGGCATTCCCTGGAAGTAGTAGTTCGCCCGCTCCTGCCCCCATGCGCCGGACTGGAGAAATGCGAATCCGCGGTAGTCCGCCTGGACAATCGCGTAGGTGAATCCCGAAGGAACGTGGACGCGCAGATTGAGCTGGCAGTTCTTGCGGAATGCCGTCGGCGGCGCGCCGGGGCCCACCTGGGCGAGGTACTCACTGTAGGTGACCGTGAAGGCGGTGTTGTCCGGGGCGACGGCCACTTCGGCGGTGCCTTCGCGACAGCCGGATCCGTTGACCGTGGCGAGTTCGATCACGATCTTGTCGGGGGGTGCGGTGATCTGCGGGGTGTGGCCTGCGGCTCCGGCGGACGTCGTCGCCGTGGCGATCAGCACGGCCGCCGCGCTGCCGGTGAGCAGGGTACGAGACAGGGAATGAGACATCGTTGTCACTCCTGACCATCGATCGGTGTTTCCTGCGCTCACTCACGCCGCGTCAGGCCGCGGGGCATTCCTTCCACGCGAAGTGGTAGACCGTGCTGACACTGCCGTCCGTCGAGTCCATGCTCATGAAGCTCAGGGCCTGCGGGTTCGACGAACCCGAGTAGACGCGCAGCTCGCTGTTGACGTTGAGGTTGCGCTCCTCGCCGCAGGGTGCATAGACCAGGTCCTGGTACTCGGTCTGGTCGCTCGCCTGCCAGTTGTCGGAGTACGGGCCGTTGAACTGGTGGGCGGTGCGGGCCGTCTGGCCCATCCCCTGGAAGTAGTAGTTCGCGCGCTCCTGGCCGTAGGCCCCGCGCTGGAGGTGGGCGAAGCCTCGGTAGTCGGCGCGGGCGATGGCGTACGTGAACCCCTGCGGTACGTGGATCTGCAGGGCGAGCTGACAGTTCTTGCGGAACTCGGTACCGCCGGAGCCGGCGCCGGCTTGGGCCAGGTAGTCGCTGTACGTGACGGTGAACGACGTGTTGTCGGAGGCCGCGGCGACACTCGCGGTCCCCTGAGGACATCCCGATCCGTTGACGCCGACCACGTCGACGGTGATTCTTCCGGGCGGTGTGGACACGGGATGGGCCTGCGCGGGCAGGGCCAGGGCGGATAACGCCGCGACCGCCGCGCCGACGGTGAGCCTGCGGAGCAACATCTTCGTTTCTCCATTCATTCGTCCCGCGGAGAAAATCGTCCCGCGGAACCGGGAATTTCGGCATGCACATGCCACCACAGCGGCTGCCTGCTGGGAAGGACGCGATATGGACAACGCCCCCGGCCCACCCGTGGTGGCCGAATTCCGCAAGCCCCCGGAGCCGTCCCCCGCGCCCGCCCATCAGCCCCACTCCCCCGCCCCGCACGCAGAACCCGGCACACGGCCGTGGCAGGACAATGACCAGAAGGAGTGTGTGCGGTCGTACGGGATGGGCAGGCGCAGGGCATGGCCTTGCAGCACCCGGCGGAGCGCACGAGCGAGGGGCGTACCGCCCGCTTCGAGAAGCTGGCCGAGCTCGCGTCGAACTTCACGAGCTCCGCCGTCTTCTCCCTGCTGTGCGTGCTCCTGGTCGCCGGTTACGTGGCCACCCACGTGGCAGGGCTGTCCACTGAGTGGCAGCACCTCGCGGGTGACGCCTTGGGCGCCGTGTCCTTGCTGCTGCTTGCCCTGCTGAAGAACTCCGAGCGCCGCGCCGAGCACGCCATCCAGCGCAAGCTCGACGCGATCGCCGCGGCCCTGCTGGAGCAGCAGGAGGGCAAGGGCAAGGCCCGCGAGGACCTGGAATCGGCCATCGGCATGGAAGAGCGGCTGTAGAGCGGGGAGGGCCCGCGCCCGGGACACTCGCCGCGCGAGTGCCCCGGGAGCCTCAGCTGCGCTTCTGCGGCTCCTCGGCGTTGCGCCAGATCGTGAGGTCGAGCGTGATGTAGGTGCTCGGATCTTTCGCGCCCGACTTGCCGCGGTACGTGGCCACCGCGATGTGGCCCGCGTCGCTGAGCACGCAGATCTCCGTCCCGTCCGAGAGCTGGTCGAGGCCGATCTTCTCGGTGTAGCGGGTCTCGGCGCGGCAGGTTTCCAGCGAACCCTTCTGCGAGTTGTTCAGCACGACCAGCTTGCCGTTGTCGGTCCCGACCTTCGTGTCCCCGAAGAGGGTGTCCAGATAGAAGTAGAGGTCGCCGTGGTTGTACAGCACGCCGGCGTTGCCGCCGGTGGCGGGGCGCGGCGGGTTGTCGGCCAGCATGAGCTGGTAGTTGGCCGTCAGGTTGATGCCCTGGTACGAGGCCGGGGTGGGGTCGGAGCGCTTCTGGCCCTTGTCCTGGGAGCCGCCGCTGGGGGCTGCGCCGCTCGGACTTCCGCCGCTGGAAGTCGCGCCGTCCTTGGCCTTGTTGCCGGAGCCGTCCGGCAGCAGGGAACCGATGACCGCGAGGCCGATCACCGCTGCCACGACGACACCGGCGATGATCAGCCCCTTCGGCTTGCGCTGCGGCGCGGGGGGCGGGTAGCCGGGGTGGTGGGCGGGCGACGGGGCGTGGTAGCCCGGCACGTATCCGGGCGGCGGCGTCTGGTGACCGGGCTGGGTCTGGTAGCCGGGCGGCGGCGTCTGGTAACCGGGGTGCGTCTGGTAACCGGGCGGCGGCGTGTGATAGCCCGGCGGCACCGTGCCCGGAGCCGCGGGAGCAGCCGCGGAATGCGTCGGAGCGGCCGGCACCGCGCCCGGAGCGGCGGGACCGGTCGGTGCGTGCGGCGGAGCGGCGGGGGCGCTCTGCGTCGGCGCGGCGGCCACGCCGAGACCGGTCGGCGTGTACGGGGGCGCGCCCTGCGCCGGAGGCTGCGGGGAGACCTCGGTCGGCGTGGGGGCCACGGCGGGCTGCGGCGGCGGGGTCTTCGCCGGTTCGGGCAGCTGGAGGCGCTCGGTGATGGAACCGGCGACCGCCTGGGGCAGCCAGTCCTCGCCCTGGCGCAGCGGGACGGGGGAGAGGTCGTGGCACATCTGGATGACCTCGGTCAGGGTGGGCCGGTCCGCCGGGTCACGGTTGAGGCACCGCGTCACCAGGGGCCGCAGCTCCTGCGGCAGCGCGCTGAGGTCGGGGTCCTCGTGCACGATGCGGTACAGCACGGCGTGCGAGGACCCCTCGCCGTACGCGGGCGCACCGATCGCCGCGTAGGCCACGATCTGGCCGAGGGCGAAGATGTCGGTGCGATCGGTGACCGTACCGGCGGAGGCCTGCTCGGGTGCCATGAACGCGGGCGTGCCGACGCTGACGCCGCTGCCGGTCAGGGAAGTGGCGTCCGCCGCGCGGGCGATGCCGAAGTCGATCACGCGAGGACCGTCGCCGGCGAGGAGTACGTTCGCGGGCTTCAGGTCGCGGTGGACGATGCCCGCGCCGTGGATGACGTGCAGCGCCTCGGCGACCCCGACGGTCAGCAGCAGCACGCTGCGCAGCGGCAGCCGCCCGTGCCGGGCCACGGCGTGTGCGAGGGAGGGGCCCGGTACATAGGCCGTGGCCAGCCAGGGCTGGGAGCCCTCGGTGTCGAAGTCGATGACGGGCGCGGTGTAGAGGCCCTGCACCCGCTGCGCCGCCCGTACTTCCTGCTGGAAGCGCCGCCGGAACTCGGGGTCCTCGCTGAACTCGGGCCGGATCACCTTGAGGGCGATGGGCCGCCCGCCCGGCGTGTAGGAGAGGTACACCTTGCCCATGCCGCCCGCGCCCAGCACGGCGGACAGACGGTAACCGCCCACCGTGGCCGGGTCTTCGGGCCTGAGCGGCTGGAAAAGGTCGGTAGAAGGTGTACTCATGAAAAATCCATCCCCTGTCACGGCAGTTCAGCCCGCCGAAGCCCCGAAGCCAACCGAGAGGGTACCCAACTTCGTGGCTCGTCCCCGTCGCCGGCCACCGTATCCGCACCCGTACCCGGGTGGGCTGCCTGCTGGCCGTCCTCGGGGGCAGGCTGCTCGGCAGGCGGGCGGCTGATCTTGCGCGCGCGACCCCGCGCCCGCGGGCAGGGCGGGCGACGCCCGGCCACGGCAGTACGGACGCCGGCGCCTGCCCCACGGCCGTCTCAGCCGTCCCCGGCGTCCGCGTCGGCGCCCGCGCAGCAGGTGGAAACCGGCACCCCGGCCGGGGACGGCACCGGTACGAGGACCGGCCGTACGCCGTCTGCAGCAGCAGGGGCACGGCGCCGTCACCGTGCCCGCCTGGTCGGCGGCCCGCCGGCCGCCGTACGGCGCTGCTGCGGGCTGCCGACCAGGCCTGTTGCGGGGCGGCGCCCGCCGTGTGCCGTCCCGGCGGGCCGCGGAGCGCTCCGGCCCGCCGGGGGCCGTCGCGGGCCGGATCCGGGGCCCGGTGAGCGCCCGCCGGGGCGGACACGTGACGGCCACGGGGCAGCGGGACCCCGGCCGCGATAGGCTCGTACGAGGCTCAGGAGAGGGATGATGCTGATGTGTCGATGGCTCGCCTACTCCGGTTCGCCGATGCTGCTCGACGCGGTTCTCTACCAGCCGGAACACTCGCTGATCGACCAGAGCCTGCACGCCCGGATGGGTGTCGAGTCGACCAACGGCGACGGTTTCGGCATCGGCTGGTACAGCCCGGACGGCGGCTCAACCCCGGCGATCTTCCGGGACATCGGGCCGGCCTGGAACAACCGCAATCTGCGGGAACTGGCCGCGCACGTCCGCTCGACGCTGTTCTTCGCCCATGTCCGTGCCTCCACCGGATCGGCGATCCAGCAGACGAACTGCCACCCCTTCCGCCACGGCCGATGGCTGTGGATGCACAACGGCGCGATCACCGACTTCCACCGTTTGCAGCGCGACTTGTACATGGCCGTCGACCCGGCCCTGTTCTCGTGCATCGAGGGCTCCACGGATTCCGAGGTGATGTTCTACCTGGCCGTCACCTTCGGCCTCGACCAGGACGCCCCCGGCGCGGTCGCCCGGATGGCGGGCCTGGTGGAGCGGCTCGGCAAGGAGCACGGCGTCGCCGACCCGCTGCAGATGACGATCGCGGTCAGCGACGGCGAGCGCGTGTGGGCCTTCCGCTACTCCAGCGCGGGCCAGTCGCGTTCGCTGTACTACAGCAGCAAGGCCGAGACGGTACGCCAGCTGTACCCTGAACTGCCGTTCCTGCGGGAGGTCTCCGACGCGACCCGGCTGGTGGTCTCCGAGCCGCTGGGCGACCTCCCGGGCGTGTGGAACGAACTCCCCGAGGCGAGCTACGCCGTCGTGCCCTCCGCGGCCACGGAGGACTACCTTCCTTTCATCCCCGAGCTGCCCTGATGTCACAGATCGCCGCCTCAGGATGACCCTGCTCCGCGCGCCACCGGTTCCGGCGCGCGGCCCCCGGGCTACCTTCTCGGCCCATGAGCACTGCGTTCCTTCCCGTACGCGCCCGCGCGGCGGGCCGGCTGCTGCACGCCTTGGCCGCCGCGGCCGCGCTCCTCGCCGCGGCCTCCCTCCCGGCCGCCGGGCAGCCCCGTACCGTCGTGGGAAGGGCGGCCCCGGCACCCGTCGAGAAGCTGTACGGGGCGGCGGTCCGGGCGATGCCGACCGCGCAGAAGGAGGTCTCGCTGACCTTCAACGCGGCGTGGGACGAGGAGGGGCTGGACACCGTCCTGACGGTGCTGCGGCAGCAGAAGGCACCGGGCACCTTCTTCGTGACGGGCCACTTCGCCGAACGCCACCCCGATGCGGTCCGGGCCATCGCCGCAGCCGGGCACGGGATCGGCAACCACTCCCACAGCCACGCGCCGTTCGGCGAGCTCACCGCCGCGGAGCGGGCGCAGGAGGTCACGCTCGCCGACCGGGCGATCCGGCAGGCCGCCGGGCCGGCGGCGCTGCCGTTCTTCCGCTTCCCGTACGGCGACACCACGGCCGGGCGGATCGCCGAGGTCAACGCGCTCGGCTTCGCGGACGTCGAGTGGACCACCGACACCAACGGCTACCGCGGCACGGCGGGCGGCATGACCACCCAGCAGGCCGTCAAGCGGGCGCTGGACGTGCTCGCGCCGGGCGAGATCGTCCAGATGCACGTCGGCTCGCTCGACGGGCAGGGGCCCGTGCTCGATGCACAGGCCCTGCCGCAGATCATCGACGCGGTCCGCTCGCGGGGCTACCGGATCACCGACCTCCGCACCCTGCTGGCCACTCAGTAGGGCGCCGGCCTCAGCAGATGCGGGGCAGTTGCTCCCCGATCGGCAGGTCGACCACGCGGGTGCCGCCGAGGCCCGTGCGGGCCACCACCAGGCCGGGATGGGCCTCGACCGCCTCGCCGATCACCGTGGCGCGGCGGCCCAGCGGGTGGGCGCGCATGGCGTCGAGGACGGCGTCGGCGTGCTCCCGGGGCACGAAGGCGACCAGCTTGCCCTCGTTCGCCACGTAGAACGGGTCGAGGCCGAGGATCGCGCAGGCGTTGCCCACGGCCTCGGGGACCGGAACCCGGCCCTCCTGGATGACGACCCCGGTGCCCGAGGCGGCCGCGATCTCGTTCAGGGCGGCCGCGAGCCCGCCGCGCGTGGGATCGCGCAGCACGTGCAGATCGGGGGTGACCGCGAGCATGGCCTGGACGAGACCGCCCAGCGGCGCGCAGTCGCTCTCGACCTCGGCCTCGAAGCCGAGCCCCTCGCGGACGCTCATGATGGCCACGCCGTGCAGGCCGATCTCCCCGCTGACGATGACGACGTCACCCGGTACGACGCGCTGCGGGCGCAGGTCCACCCCGTCGGGGATGAGCCCGATGCCCGCGGTGTTGAGGTAGATGCCGTCGCCGTGGCCGGCCTCGACGACCTTGGTGTCGCCGGTCGCCACCTCGACGCCCGCGGCGCGCGCGGCCTTGCCGAGGGCCTCGGCGACCCGGGCCACCACCGAGATCTCCACGCCCTCCTCGAGGATGAACCCGCAGGAGAGGTAGGCGGCCCGGGCCCCGCTCATGGCGAGGTCGTTGACCGTGCCGTTGACCGCGAGGTCGCCGATGCTGCCGCCGGGGAAGAACAGCGGCCGCACCACGTACGAGTCGGTCGAGAAGGCCAGTCGGGCCCCGCCCAGGGTGACCGCCGCGGAATCGCCGAGCTGGGCGAGCACCTCGCCGCCGAAGGCGGGTGCGAAGACGTGCTGGACGAGCTCGGCGGAGAGCGCGCCGCCGCCTCCGTGGCCCATCACCACCCGGGGGCGGTCGCGCAGCGGGGCCGGGCAGGTCCAGCCGGTGACGTCGAGTCCGGTCCCGGACACGGCGTCGGTCACGGTCTCAGACAACGGGGCTCGCCTCCAGCGGTGCGGTCCGGGCCGGCGCGAGGTCGAGGCGCCGGTAGAGGTAGTACGCGGCGCAGGCGCCCTCGCTGGAGACCATCGTGGCGCCGAGCGGGTTGCGCGGGGTGCAGGTGGTGCCGAAGGCCTCGCACTCGTGCGGCTTGATCAGGCCCTGGAGGACCTCACCGCTACGGCACTCGGCGGGCTCCTGCGTGGCGATGTCCGTCACCGAGAAGCGGTGCTCGGCGTCGTAGTCGCGGTAGCGGGCGGACAGCCGCCAGCCGCTGGCCGGGATGACGCCGATGCCGCGCCAGGCGCGGTCGGTGACCTCGAAGACGTCCTCCAGCATGGCGAGCGCGGCCGGGTTCCCCTCCGGGCGGACGGCCCGCGCGTAGGCGTTGTCGACGGTGTACTCGCCCCGCTCCAGCTGCCGTACGGCCCGGCGTACGCCTTCGAGGATGTCCAGCGGCTCGAAGCCCGTGACCACGATCGGGACGCGGTGGCGCGCGGCCAGCTCCGGGTACTCCCCCATGCCCATCACGCTGCACACGTGCCCGGCGGCCAGGAAGGCCTGCACCCGGCAGCTCGGGGAGGTCATGATCGCCTCGATGGCCGGGGGCACCCGGACGTGGGAGACGAGCAGGCTGAAGTTGGGGATGCCGAGCTTCTTCGCCTGATGCACCGTCATGGCATTGGGCGGCGCGGTGGTTTCGAAGCCGATGCCGAAGAACACCACCTCGCGCGCCGGGTTCTGCTGCGCGATCCGCAGGGCGTCGAGCGGGGAGTACACCACCCGTACGTCGCCGCCCTCGCTGCGCACCTGGAAGAGGTCGCGGCCGGTCCCGGGGACGCGGAGCATGTCGCCGAACGAGCAGAAGATCACCTCGGGGCGGGAGGCGATCTCCAGTGCCTTGTCGATGACCTCCAGCGGGGTCACGCACACCGGGCAGCCCGGGCCGTGGATCAACTCGACCTGTTCGGGCAGCAGTTGGTCGATGCCGTGCCGGATGATGGTGTGGGTCTGGCCGCCGCAGACCTCCATCAGCGCCCAGGGGCGGGTGACGGTGGCGTGGATGTCGTCGAGCAGGCGGCGGGCCAGCTCGGGGTCCTGGAACTCCTCGATGTACTTCACTGCTGCTGCGCCTCCTGTACGGCGTCCCCGGTGTGCGGCTGCTGCGCGATGTCGTCGGCGAAGGGCCAGTCCCCCGTGCCCGCCTCGGCCGCCGCCCGCTCCCACGGATCGCCGAACTCCTCCTGGAGCATGCCGAGTTGGGCGAATAGCTCGAGCGTCTGTTTGGCCGACTCCTCGTCGAGGCGTTGCAGGGCGAAGCCGACGTGGACGATGGCGTACTCGCCGACCCGGAGGTCCGGGAGGTACTCGAGGCACACCTCCTTGACCACCCCGCCGAAGTCGACGGTCGCCATGCGGGTGCCGTCCTTCTCCCCGATGTCAAGCACTCTGCCGGGTACCGCCAGGCACATGGCCCTCTCCTTGCTGTGGGTGGTGCGGGGTGCAGGCCGCCACCATGAGCTGGCCGAGGGCCAGCCCGCCGTCGTTCGGCGGGACGCGGTGGTGGCGCAGTACGGTGAAGCCGCGCTCGCGCAGCAGGCGGGCGCAGGCGCAGGAGAGCACGGTGTTGGCGAAGACCCCGCCGGTCAGGGCGACGGTGTCGATCCCGTGCCGCTCGCGCGCGAGGACGGCCAGCTCGGACACGAGGTCGGCGACGGCCGTGTGGAAGCGCGCGGCGATCACGCCGGGGGCGGTGCCCGCGCGCACGTCGCGGACCACCGCCGCCAGCAGGGGAGCGGGGTCCGCGGTCAGCGGGGCGTCGCCGCCGTGCGCGGGGAGCCGGAGGGCGAACGCGTAGTCCGGTCCGGCGGCATCTCCGGCCCCGGCCCCGCCGGCGCTTCCGCTCACGGCCGCGGTGAGCGCCGCGCCCTCCAGCTCGATGGCGGCCTGGGCCTCGTACCCGGCGTGGTGGCAGACGCCCGCCAGGGAGGAGACGGCATCGAAGAGGCGGCCCATGCTGGAGGTCGGGACGCAGTGCAGGTTCCGCTCCAACTGACGTCGGAGCAGCCGTAGTTCCTCGGGCGGGCAGGCGGCCGTGCAGGGCAGGTCGGGGTCCCAGTCGAGCCCGGCGGCGCGCAGATGGGACAGGGCCATCCGGTACGGCCGGTGCACGGCGGCGTCGCCGCCCGGCAGCGGGACGTAGGCGAGGTGCGCGAACCGGGTGTACCCGGCGTAGTCCGCCAGCAGCACCTCCCCGCCCCAGACGGCCCCGTCGTCGCCGTATCCGGTGCCGTCGAACGCGACGCCGATCACCCGGCGGGCGCCGCCCTGGCCGTGTTCGGCCATCGCGGACGCGATGTGTGCGTGGTGGTGCTGGACTCCCACGACCGGGCGGCCGGCGGCCCGGTCGCGGACCAGGCGGCCCGAGCGGTAGCCGGGGTGCCGGTCGGCGGCGAGCAGCCCGGGTCGTACGCCGGTGATGGACTCCAGCTGCTGTTCGGCGCGTTCGAAGGCGTACTGCGTGGCCAGGTCGTCCATGTCGCCGATGTGTGCGGACAGCCAGGCCTTGCGGCCCTCGCCGAGGCAGAAGGCGTTCTTGAGGTCTCCCCCGGCGGCGAGCGCGGCCGGTACGGACAGCGGCAGCGTGAGGGGCAGCGGGGCGTACCCGCGGGAGCGGCGCAGGGTCAGCGCCTCGCCGTCGCAGACGCGCACCACGGAGTCGTCGCACGGGACGTGGATCGGCCGGTCGTGGGTGAGCCAGCCGTCGGCGAGCCGGGCGAGCCGGTCCAGGGCCTCGTCGTCGTCGGTGACGATGGGCTCGCCCGACAGGTTCCCGCTGGTCATGACGAGCAGCCGGGGGCCGGGCGGGTCGCCGGGCAGGCCGAGCAGCAGATGGTGCACGGGGGTGTAGGGGAGCATCACGCCCAGGTCGGGGCTGCCCGGGGCGACGGCGTCGGCGACGAGATCCTGCGCGGCGGCGCCGGGGCGGCGGCGCAGCAGGACGATCGGCCGGACGGGCCCGGTGAGCAGGTCCCGTTCGGCCGGGCCGAGGTGGACGAGGTGCTCGATGTCGGCGACGTCGCGGGCCATCAGGGCGAACGGCTTGTCCCCGCGGGCCTTGCGGCGCCGCAGCTCGGCCACGGCGCCGGCGTGGGCGGCGTCGCAGGCGAGGTGGTAGCCGCCGAGGCCCTTGACCGCGAGGATCGCCCCGCCGGCCAGCAGCCGGCGGGCCTCGGCCACCGGGTCGGCGTGCGCCCCCTCGCGCGGGGGCGAACCGGCGTGGAGCCGCAGGCGGGGTCCGCAGGCGGGGCAGGCCACCGGCTGGGCGTGGAAGCGCCGGTCGGCGGGGTCCGCGTACTCGCGGGCGCAGTCGGGGCACATCGGGAAGCGGGCCATGGTGGTGTGCACCCGGTCGTACGGCAGCCCGGTGACGATGGTGAAGCGGGGTCCGCAGTGCGTGCAGGTGATGAAGGGGTGCCGGTGGCGCCGGTCGGCCGGATCGGCCAGCTCCGTGAGGCAGTCGGCGCAGGTGGCCACGTCCGGGGAGACGAGGGTGCGCGCGGGGCCGCCGGACCGGGAGGCGACGATGGTGAAGCCTGCGCCGCCGGCGACGGGGACCTCGTGGTGGTCGACGGCATCGACGACCGCCAGGGGCGGGGCGTCGGCCGCGAGCCGCTCGCAGAAGGCCGATACGGCCGCCGGTGCGCCCTCGACCTCGGCGACGACCCCTTCGGGGGTGTTGGTGACGTGCCCGGCGAGGCCGAGCCCGGTCGCGCGGGTGTACACGTACGGCCGGAAGCCCACGCCCTGCACCACTCCGCGCACGACGACCCGGCGGCGCTGTACGGCTTCCATCAGCGGGACTGCACCACGGCGGAGTGCGCGTGGCCCTCGGCGTGGTGATCGTGATGGTGATGCGCGGGGGGCTGCTGGGCCATGACCGGGGCGTGCACCGCGCCGCCGGCGCCGACCGCCAGCGCCCGGTCGAGCAGGATGCCCGCGCCCTCGCCGCCGCGGGCCGAGGTCAGCACCACCTCCACCCCGGGGTTGACCTGCTGGACGTGCGCGCGGAAGGCGGTTTCGTCGAATTCCACGGCCTGCGCGATGTCCGTCTTCGTCACCACGACGAGGTGGGCGAGCCCGAACGCCGTCGGGTACTTGAGCGGTTTGTCCTCGCCCTCCGTCACCGAGGCGAGGACCACGCGCAGCGTCTCCCCGAGGTCGTACGAGGCGGGGCAGACGAGGTTGCCGACGTTCTCCACGAACAGCAGCCGGGTGTCCTCGGGCATCCAGCCGTCGAGGTGGCGCCCGAGCATCCCGGCCTCGAGGTGGCAGAGCCCGTCGGTGAGCACCTGCTTGACGGGGACGCCCGAACGCGCCAGCCGTACCGCGTCGTTCTCGGTGGCGAGGTCGGCGGTGAGCGCGGCGACGGGTACGCCGCGCTCGCGCGCCAGGCCGAGTTCGCGCTCCAGCAGGGCGGTCTTCCCGCTTCCCGGGCTGGACAGGAGGTTGACCACCGTGGTGCCGCGGGCGGTGAGTTCGGCGCGCAGAATGTGCGCGGCCGAGTCGTTCTTGGCGAGGACCGCCTGCTTCAGGTCGACCACACGGCACATGGTTCAGCGCTCCTCGGAGATCGGTTCGCGGGTGGGGGCGGGATGCCGGTCGCAGGCGGGGCCGTCCTCCCAGTGCACGCTGAGGATCTGCAGCTCGCGCCCGGCGAGGAGTTCGACCTCCGTGGCCTGTCCGCAGCCGGGGCAGACGAGCCGGGGCGGCATGCCGACCGCCCAGTCGCCCGTACAGGAACGGCAGTGCGCGCGGGCAGGGACGGACTCCGTCACGAGCTCGGCCCCTTCCAGGACCGTTCCGGCGCAGGCCAGTTCGAAGCAGAAGGCGAGGGCGTCGGGCACCACCCCGGCCAGCTCACCGACCTGGAGCCGGACCGAGGTGACGGCGCTCGCGCCGCCGGCCTCGGCGGCTTCCTCCACCTGGGCCACCACGGCCATGGCGATCGACATCTCGTGCATGGGACTCCGTCCTGCCGGGCCTCATTAGACCGGCCGGCGCCGTACGGGGCGGTCGGGCACGCCGACGCGCCGACGCCCCGTACGCCATTCGGGCGCCGGGGCGGCGGCACATCAGGGATCAGAGGTGTCACGGGCCGCATCTGCCACAGGCGCGGGTCACATGCGGCGGATCTTCAGATAGCGCTGGACATCGGGGAGCACCACGCACAGTGCGGCGGCGAGGGCGGCGGCGGCCACGCCTCCGATGATGGCCTTCTTCATGGGGGTTCTCCTCAGTTGGCGGTGGCGTTGCGCTCTTCGTCGAGCAGTTCCCGGTCCGGGCGGCGGACCAGGTCCAGGACCATCCGTACGGCCTCCGGGACCGCTGCGGCCACCGGGGCGCTCAGACCGATGCCCTCGTCCAGGCATTCGGGTTCGCAGCCGACGACCCAGATCCGCCGGGGCGGTGTCCCGCCGGTTCCGGCGCACAGCGTGTCCAGCAGGGCCAGCACCGCGTCGGGCGACATCTGGTGCCCGTCGAGTACGGGGCTCTGCGGGGCGATGGAGCCGGCTCCGGCGGCCTCGATCAAGTAGAGGGTGCCGGGGGCTCCGCCGCGCGCGGTGGCGTCCACCAGGACGAGCGTGTCGTAGCCGTCGAGGAGCTGGTAGGCGAGGTGGACCCCGCGTACGCCGATGTCCACGACCTCGACCCGGTCGGGCAGCCCGCAGCCGGGCTCGGACAGCCTCCGGACGGTCTCGACGCCGAAGCCGTCGTCGCCGAGGAAGACGTTGCCGATGCCGGCGATCAGGATGCGGCCGCTCACGCGTCCTCCAGGGGGGCGACCTCGTCGGGCTGGAAGTACAGGAACCGGCCCTGTTCGCGGCGGATGTCGGCGCCGGGGTCGCCTTCGACGGTGACGGCGAGGTGCACTCCGCCGTCGACGTCGTGGAGGACGGCCTCGACCTGGGCGGCGGCGCCCTGGAGGAACAGGTCCTGGGCGTCGGTGCGCCGCAGGCCCGGGCGCAGGATGACCCGGCTGCCGGGGCCCACCGAGGTGCCGTCGATCAGGATCCGGTCGCGGGCCGGGTCGGCGGGGTCCGCGTGCGCCGGGTCCCACCAGGGGGTGTCGGGCCTGAACACGGCGTCCTCGTCGAAGAGTTCGGGGAACGACTCGGGGGTGGGCGCACCGGGGTCGGTGATCTCCCGGAGCGCCCGGACGGCGCCGTGCAGGCGTTCCAGCACCTCGGGGGGCATCGTCTCGGCCAGGTCGATCACGGCGGCGGCGCGGGCGTCGGTCCCGCGGGCCTCCCGTTTCTCCTGGTCGGTCAGGGCCGCCGTGCGCAGGGCGAGGATCTCGTCGATCTCGGTGGCGTCGTACATGGCCCCGATGCTCTCGGGGGCGATGCCGGGGTGGTCCTCGAGGATGATCGGCGAGGAGAGGACCACGTCGGCGCTGCCCGGCTCGCCGGCGAGCACGGGCCAGGTGTGCAGGTTGGCGCAGGTCGCGACGGAGGGCTTGGCCCACTCGGGCGGGTCGGTCATCGAGAGGAAGGATCCGGCGCTGAGACCCAGCAGGAGGTGGGCCGCGACCAGGGAGTGCGGCAGGGCGGCGTCACGGTCGGCGCCGTCGGCCCCGTCCGCCCCGTCGCTGCCCGGGGTCCAGTCGCTCGTGTTCTCGACCACCACAGTGAGCTTGAACGCCCGGTAGGCGACGTCCAGTTGCTCGGCGCGCAGCCGCAGCACACCGTCGGCCCGTTCGGTGCGGCGGACGAGGCGGCCCACCTCCCGGCCGTCGGGGCCGAGGACGGTTTCGGTCTCCTCGCGGGCGGGCCGGACGAAGGGAAGGGAGACCTCGCCCTCCTCCAACTCGGCGACGGGGACGGTCATTTCGACCCGCTCCTCGGTTCCCTCGTCCCAGGGGACCAGGACCCGGTCGGGCAGGTGCAGTTCGGGCACGGCCGCGAACGAGCCGTCCGCCCGGACCTCTTCGACCGTACGCCGCTGCGCGTGCAGGAAGCGCAGCTCGACGGCGAGGGTGGCCGCGCCCCGCGGTTCCATCACCAGCTCGGTGCGCTGGAAGGAGTGCTCGTCATGTGCGGGACCCCACGCGGGCGGGACCAGTACGCCGAACTGCCAGCGCAGCCGGTTCTTCGCCGCCGAGGCCCGGTACGGGTAGAGCACGTAGCCCTCGAAGAGGACGGCGTCGGCCACCTGGCGGGCCACGGCGAACCGGGATTCGGGCAGGGCCGTCGTGGTCATGGGGCGGTCCTCTCGGCGGCCCGCGGCAGTACGGCGCCGGCCCAGGCGGGGTCCGGGGGCGGCGGCTCGGCCGTCAACGCCGCGTCCAGCAGCGCCCGTACGGTCGCCTCCCACGAGGCGAGCGCGTGACGGGAGCGGTAGGCGAGCAGCTCGGCCATGGTGTCCCGGGGCAGCCGCAGCCAGCCGCAGCCCGGGAAGTGCTGCTCGACCATCTCCCGCCACACCTCGGCGGGCATCCGGAACGGTGCTTCGCGGTCCCAGGGAACGGGCTCGACCTGGAAGCCCCCGGCGCCGGTGAAGGCGGTGCCGGAGAACAGCATCAGCAGCGGCGCCTCACCGTCCTCCAGGGCGCTGAGGTAGCGGCCGGCGGCGATGTCCATGTCGTACGTGCACGGTACGACGATGTCGGTCTCGGTCTCCCCGGTGAAGCTGGGGACCATCACCGAGACCTGGGCGAACTGGAGGGGCTGCAGGGTGGTTCCCCAGCGGGCCCGCTCGCCGAACAGGTCGTGGAGGGCCGCGGCCTCGCCGGTGCCGTAGCTGCGCCGGGCCGGCTCGATGCGGATCTGGCAGCGCAGCGCGAGGGCGTGGACGCGCTTGTC
This sequence comes from Streptomyces sp. NBC_01296, assembly GCF_035984415.1. NCBI lineage: Bacteria > Bacillati > Actinomycetota > Actinomycetes > Kitasatosporales > Streptomycetaceae > Streptomyces > Streptomyces sp. NBC_01296. Next base: position 841,651 of record NZ_CP130720.1, read on the forward strand.
CGCGGCGGTGGTGATGCGCAGCCGGAACACGAGGGTGGGACCGGCCGCGTACGGGTCGGCGCGCACGCCGGTGCAGGCGAAGGCGAAGTCGGTCATGCCCGCCCCTCCCCCGCCGCGGAGGGGACCTTCGCCCGGCGCTCCACCTGGGCGAAGAAGGTCTTCAGCGCGGCGCGCGCCTCGGCCCCGCCGTCGAAGCCCTGCCACAGCAGCCGCATCCGCCCCACCAGCTCGTAGCAGATGTCGATGGGGACGAGGTAGCACTCGGTGCGGCCCTCGGCCCGGCGCAGCAGCAGCGCCTCCACATCGGGTTCGAGCAGCGCGGCGAGTGCCCCGCCGCCGAGTACGTCCTGCCAGGTGGCCGGGTCCAGCTCGCTCTCGGTGGCGCCGGCCGGGCTCGGGTAGAGCGCGACCAGCCGGTCGAGGGCGGCGTTGCGGAAGAAGAAGGCGACGCCGACCGGGATTTGGAGCTGCTCCCAGGCGCCCTCTTCGAGCCGGTGCTCCGGGTCGGTGAGGTAGCGGTCGGGCACGGCGCGGAAGCGCCCGGTGGCGGCGCCGGGCCGGTCGAACAGGAGGGCGCACGCGGTGCAGGCGCAGACCAGCGCCCGCTTCTCGACCTCCACCAGGTGGCGGTGGCCGCCCTCGGGCACGGCCACCCCGCACAGTTCGCAGCGCTCGGGCCGGGGCGGCCGGGGCCCGGTGAACCGGCGCAGGCCGCGCGGGCCGCGCAGCCCGGCGGGCCCGGACGGGCCGGCGGAGCCGGTGCGCGGCTCCGCCGGTGCCCAGGGGTGCCGCGCGCTCACCGGGCCCGTGCCGGGGCCTGCGGGCGGGTGCCGATCTGGAGCAGGGGCAGCGGCGCCTCGGCCGGTTCCAGCTCCACCGCGGTCACCTCGGGCGCGAAGCAGGCCAGGGCGTCCTCGACGCTCTGCGGGACCGTGTCACCACCGGAACCGCAGCCGCAGCCGCCGCCCGGCGCGGACCTCAGCCGCAGGACGCCGGTGGCCTCGTCGAAGCCGACGAGCGACAGGGGGTCCCGTACGGCGTCCAGGGCGCGGGCGATCCGGGTGTGGACGTCCTCGGGGTGCAGGTCGTGCAGGGCGAGCAGGCTGGCGACGAGCTCGTCGTCCAGCAGCCCGCCGAGGCGCTCCACGCCGAGCCGCTCCACGATCCGGGCGAGCCCGGCCCCGTAGAAGTCCATGAGCACGCGCACCAGTTCCTCGGCCGCGGCGCACGCCTCGCGGTCGCCGGTGGCGGCCAGCCGGTCGAGCACCTCGTCCACCCGCCGGCCCGCCTCGCGGGCGTCGGTCGCAACCGCGCTCATCCGCCCAGTCCGCTCAGGCCGGTGGGCACGTGCATCTGCTTCACGGTCTTGCCGCCGCCGACGTACATGTGGACGCCGCAGGGCAGGCAGGGGTCGAAGCTGCGCACGGCGCGCATGATGTCGATGCCCTTGAAGTTCTCCGGGGTGTTCTCCTCGAAGATCGGGGTGTTCTGGACGGCGTCCTCGTACGGTCCGGGGGTGCCGAAGGTGTCGCGGGTGCTGGCGTTCCACGGGGTCGGCGGGTAGGGGTGGTAGTTGGCGATCTTGCCGTCGCGGATCACCATGTGGTGCGAGAGCACGCCCCGGACGGCCTCGGTGAAGCCGACTCCGATGGACTCGTCCGGGACCTCGAACTTCTCCCAGGTCTGGGTGCGTCCGGCGCGGACCTCGGCCAGGCCCTTCTCGGCGCAGTGCAGTGCGATGGCGGCCGCGTACGCCTGGAAGTACGTGCGGGCGCGGTTGCGCTCCAGCGCGTTGCTCCACTGCGGGATCTTCCACTCGAAGCGCGTCTCGGGCTTGGTCATCGTGCGCGGCAGGTTGATGATCACGCTGTGGCCGGTGGCCTTGACGTAGCCGACGTCGACGAGCCCGGACAGGGCGGTGGACCACAGGCGCGCGATCGGGCCGCCGCCGGTGTCGAGGGCGAGGTGGTCCTTGCCGTCGAACCAGCGCGGGGACATCACCCAGCTGTACTTGTCGTCGAAGTTGCGCTTCTGCGGGGCGGGGATGGTGTGCTGGTTCCACGGGTGGCGGGCGTCGACGGGATTGCCGAGCGGGTCGTGGGTGACGAACTTCTCCTGGCCCGCCCAGTCGTCGTAGTACGAGCTGCCCAGCAGGATGCGGATGCCGAGGTTGATCTCGGTGAGGTCGTTGGTGACGAGTTTGCCGTCCACGATCACACCGGGGGTGACGAACATCTTCCGTCCCCAGTCGGTCATGTTGGCGTACGTGAAGTCGCAGTACTCGGGGTCGTTGAGCGCGCCCCAGCAGCCCAGCAGGACGCGCCGGCGGCCGACCTCCTCGTACCCGGGCAGGGCCTCGTAGAAGAAGTCGAAGAGGTCGTCGTGGAGCGGGACCACCCGCTTCATGAACTCCACGTACCGCATGAGGCGGCTCATGTAGTCCGTGAAGAGCTGGACGGAGGCGATGGTGCCGACGCCGCCCGGGTAGAGGGTGGAGGGGTGCACGTGGCGGCCCTCCATCAGGCAGAACATCTCGCGCGTGTAGCGGCTGACCTGGAGGGCCTCGCGGTAGAACTCGCCCTCGATGGGGTTGAGCGAGCGCATGATGTCGGCGATGGTGCGGTAGCCGTGGTCCCCGGCGTGCGGGGCTTCGGTGCGCTCGGCGAGTTCGAGGACGCCGGGGTTGGTCTCGCGGACCATCTTCTCGCAGTAGTCGACCCCGACCAGGTTCTCCTGGAAGATGTTGTGGTCGAACATGTACTCCGCCGACTCGCCGAGATTGATGATCCACTCGGCGAGGTGGGGCGGCTTCACCCCGTACGCCATGTTCTGGGCGTAGACGGAGCAGGTGGCGTGGTTGTCGCCGCAGATCCCGCAGATGCGGCTGGTGATGAAGTGCGCGTCGCGGGGGTCCTTGCCGCGCATGAAGACGCTGTAGCCGCGGAAGACCGACGAGGTGCTGTAGCACTCCGCGACCTTCTTCTGCTTGAAGTCGATCTTCGTGTGGATGCCGAGACTGCCCACGATCCGGGTGATCGGATCCCAGGCCATCTCCACCAGGCCGCTGCCGTCACCGGCCGCCTTCGTCTTCGGTGTCATCTTGTCTGCCGTGACCCTTCTGGGAGGCGGGAGCTGGGGGTTCTTGGAGGCGGGGCGGTGGGCGGGAAGCAGGACGGACGCGGGGCCGCGGGCGGGGTCACCAGGGCTTGCGGTAACCGGTGGTCAGCTGCCGCCCCGGGTGGCGCCACTTCGGCTCCTGGTCGACGGTGTGCTCCGTGATCGCCCTGAGTTTGCGGACCAGCGCGCCGTAGACGCCGCTGGCGCTGGTGGACAGCTTCGCGCCGGGAGGTTCGTCCATGAACGGCATGAACTTGTCGGGGAAGCCCGGCATGGTGCAGGCGATGCAGATGCCGCCGACGTTGGGGCAGCCGCCGATGCCGTTCATCCAGCCGCGCTTGGGGACGTTGCACTTGACGACCGGGCCCCAGCAGCCGAGTTTGACGAGGCACTTGGGCGAGTCGTAGGTCTGCGCGAACTCGCCCTGCTCGTAGTAGCCGGCCCGGTCGCAGCCCTCGTGCACGGTGTTGCCGAACAGCCAGGTGGGGCGCAGCTTGTCGTCCAGCGGGATCATCGGCGCGGAGCCGGCCGCCTGGTAGAGCAGGTAGGTGAGGGTCTCGGAGAAGTTGTCCGGCTGGATCGGGCAGCCCGGAACGCACACGATCGGGATGCCGGCCTTCGAGGTCCAGTCCCAGCCGAGGTAGTCGGGCACGCCCATGGCGCCGGTGGGGTTGCCCTCCATCGCGTGGATGCCGCCGTACGTGGCGCAGGTGCCGATCGCCACCACGGCGAGGGCCTTGGGTGCGAGGCGGTCGATCCACTCGCTGGTGGTGATGGGCTGGCCGGTCTCCGGGTCGTCGCCGAAGCCGCACCAGTAGCCCTCGGGCTTGATCTTCTCGTTGGGGATGGAGCCTTCGACGACGAGCACGAAGGGGTCGATCTCCCCGCGCTCCCCCTTGAAGAACCATTCGATGAACGTGTCGGCGCCGCCGACCGGTCCGCATTCGAAATCGATCAGCGGCCAGTGCACGGCGATCTTGGGCAGGCCCGGCAGGACGCCCATGACGATCTCTTCGATGCTGGGCTGCATCGCTGCCGTCAGGGACACCGAGTCGCCGTCGCAGCTCAGTCCGGCGTTGATCCAGAGGATGTGGATCGGGGGGTCTTCTACTGCCGTGCTCGGCGTTGCTGCATCCATGAGGATCGCTCCTTGGGGAGGGATGCGGGGGGGGGTGGGTGGGGCGGGGACGGGGACGGCGGACGGGCGGGTGCTCCGCGCCGGCCTCACCCTTCTTGCTAGCAGCCGGCCGGGCCCGGTGCCCTGTCTTGTTCGGCCGGTCCAGTGACTGCGGGCCGCCGCGAGGGCAGGGGCGCGGTGCGCCGGCCGGGCACGGTCCGCTCCAGGTGGGCCGGGGTGCCGTCCGGGGGTTCCTTGCGTACGAAGGCGCGGCGCAGGGCGTGGTACGGGGCCTGCGGGTCGAGGAACGTCTCCCGCATCCGCGCCAGCTCCGCCTCCCGGTAGGCGGCGAGCGGCCGCACGCCCTCGTCCGCGTCGCGGCGGGCCTTCTTGCCGGCGATCCGGGACCGGATGGCGGGCGAGTCCGCCACCCGTACGGCGAGCCGGGCGGTCTCGTCCGCGAAGGCCTGCGGGCCGCAGTCGATCGTGCGGTCGACCAGCCCGAGCCGCCGGGCGGCTTCGGCGCTGAGGGGCAGGGCATCGGTGGTGAGGCGCTCGGCGACGCCGGTCCCGGTGCGGCGGGGCAGCGTGTAGGTCCAGTACTCGGATCCGTGCAGGCCCATCAGCCGGTAGTGCGGGTTCAGCACCACGCCGCTGCGGCACCAGACCTCGTCGGCGGCGAGCGCGAGCATGGCCCCGCCGGCGGCCGCGTTGCCGCCGAGGGCGGCCACGACGAACCGGTCGGTGGTGGTGAGCACGGCCTCCACCAGGTCGTCCATGGCGTTGATGTTGGCCCAGGACTCCTCGGCGGGGTCGGCGGCCGCCTCGATGACGCCCAGGTGGATGCCGTTGGAGAAGAAGTCCCGGCCGCCGCCGAGGACGAGGACGGAAACGGGGCGGGTGCAGGCCTCCCGGTAGGCGGCGAGCAGGCGCCGGCACTGCGAGGTGCTCATCGCGCCGCCGGGGAAGGAGAACGTGAGGAAGCCTGCCCCGCCCTGCTCCCGGTAGGTGATGTCGGACCAGGTGCGCGGGGCCCCGTCGGCGTACGCGGGTGCGGAGAGCTCGGGGAGCGGCGGCAGCCGGTCGCCGAGGGCGAGGGTGGCGGGGAGTTTGACGGGGGCCGGCTCTCCCGGCGCGCGCCGGGCGCGGAGCTCGGGGATCCAGACGGCTCCGTCGGCGGTCGCCCGGCAGATGGCGCCCGCCCGGGTGGCGAGCAGCTCGCCGGGGCGGCCCCGCAGCTGCTCCTCGGGGTGCCCGCCGTGCAGGAACCACTGGCCGCCGAGGAGTTCGTCGAGTACGCCGGGCTGGGAGTCGGCGGCGCGCAGCGCGCGGACGACGCTCTGCGCGGAGTCGGCGTGCCAGTCGATCCGGCGCAGTTCCTGGCGCAGGTAGGGCCGGGCGCGGCCCGAATCCTGCCGTTGCGGGACGTGGGTGCCCGAGGCGAAGCGGTCGACGGCCGTGAGCACGGCGGACAGGGCGGCGTCGGAGATCTCGCCGCGGTAGGCGTCGCTCTTGCCGACGGCCGGCAGCGGGCAGTCCGCGGTGGCCCAGACGTCGCCCGCGTCCATCTCCTCGCCGGCCTGCAGGACGGTGACGCCCCAGCGGGTCGCGCCCTCGGTGATGGCCCAGTCGAGCGAGGAGGGTCCGCGGTCGCCGACGGGTCCCGGGTGGACGATCAGGCAGGTGTGGGCGGACCAGACGTCCCGGGGGATGGCCGTCTTGAGCATCGGCGCGAGCACGAGGTCCGGCCGGTGGCGCTCGACGGCTTCGGCGAGGGAGGCGCCGGGCAGGGCGAGCTCGACCGCCACACTGTGCCCGCGGTCCCTCAGCTCAGCGTGCACACGCTGAGTGAGACTGTTGAACGCGCTGGCGGCGAGCAGGATGTGCACGTGATCTCCCAAGCGTCCGGTCCCCGGCGACCTGCGGCCGGAACAGGTACGGCCGCTGGAGATCGTCGACCACGGGCGTCCGCAGGCCGGCTCGACCTACGGGGGTGTCACTCGGAAGGGGGCGCCCGGGCCGCCACCTGGTGGATACGGGACGGACGCGGGACGGACGCGGGGCCGGGTCCCCGGCGGCCGGAGGGCCCGGCGGCGGTGCACCGCCGCCGGGCCCCGGTGGGTCAGCGGACGTCGAAGCTGATGGAGGAGGCCTTGTCGTTCATGCCGTCGCCGACGTAGGCGTTGTAGCCGTAGTACGTCTGGTGGGCGCCGCGGAAGTCCTTGTGCTCCCAGAGGGTGATCGGGCAGCTGATGCCCTGGGCCGAGCTCACGTTGTCGTTCCAGCCCATCGAGGCGAGGTCGTTGAACTCCGGGTAGCGCCAGTTGCAGCCGACGCTGCCGCGGAAGGTCATCTCGCTGCCGCCGGAGTTGGAGTCGCTCCATATCCTCCCGAGGTCCTTGTAGTCGGCCTGCGCGCCGAGCTCCGCGGCCTGAGCGCGGGTCGCGAAACAGCCGCCCTCGCCCGTGTCGGCGATGTAGGTGCAGAACTTGGCGGCCTTGGGGGCCGGCGCCTGCTCGGCGGCGGCCGCCGGGCCGACACCGGCGGCCGTGACGGCGAGGGCGGCCGCGCCGAGTGCGAGGGCCGATCGGAAGATGCGCATGAATGCTCCTCAAATCAGAATATGGGGCGCTCAGTTCCTTATGTGCGTCTGAAGCACGACATGACTCAACAAGCCGCCGCGGGGGTCCGTCGAGGGGGCGAAGGTGCCGGTGGCAATTTCATGGGGGTCGGCGGCGGCGCGGCGGGCGCCTACGACTGGCTCGATCGAAACGGCGGACCCGCCGGGCCGGCGGCCCGGCCTGCCGATGACCGACGGCGGCTCCGGACGGCTGTCTCCGGGGTGGCCGAAGTGGCATCCATACGGACGAATCGGCACTGCACAGCCGATTGTCCATTTCTCAACGAACGAGGCGGACACCCAAGGGGACCTGACCGGACAGCAGTTGGCCTGAATTCAACCCCCCTTGATCGCGGAGTCGTAGGATCTACTCATGAGTAACTTAACTGGTGGAGATGAACCGACGGCTGGCCGGACGACGACCGGCGACGGCAGTGGCGGGCAGTCCCGCCCCGCCGAACCGGTCACCTTCGTCCTGGTCCACGGGTCGGGCAGCAACGCGTACGCCTGGTCCCCCGTACTGACCGAGCTGGGGCTGCGCGGGCAGCGCGCGGTCGCGGTCGATCTGCCCGGGCACGGCCCCGACGCCTACTTCCCGCTCTCGTACCAGGCTCCGCAGGACTTGGAGCGGCTGCGTACGGAGCCCTCCCCCCTCTCGGGGAGGACGCTGGCCGACTCCGCCGAGCACGTGGCCGCGGTGGTGCGGCGGGCGCACCGCAACGGCCCGGTGGTCCTGGCCGGCCAGAGCCTGGGCGGCGTGACCCTCAACGCCGTGGCCAACCTGGTGCCCGAGCTGATCTCGCACCTCGTGTACATCTCGGCCTTCTGCCCCACGAAGCGGACCTCCGTGGTGGAGCTGATGAGCGCCCCGGAGGCGGCCACGAGCTCCATGTTCAAGATGACCCCGGTCCCCACGCCGCCGGAGCTGGGGGTCACCCGGGTCAACTGGCGGACCGGCGACCCCGCGTTCCTCCAGGTCGCCAAGGAGGCGCTGGCCGCGGACCACTCCGACACCGAGGTCCGGACGCTGCTCAACATCCTCGAACCCGACGAGTCGGCCGCGATCGGGGTCTGCGACTCCCGGGGCCTGCCGCAGCAGTGGGGCCGGGTCCCGCGCACGTTCCTGCGGTTCACCGAGGACCGGACGATCCCGCCGGCGCTCCAGGACCTGATGATCCGGGAGGCCGACGAGACGACCCCGCACAACCGCTTCCGCGTACGGTCCCTGGCCGCCCCGCACATCGGCCCGCGCGACCCGGCGCTGCTGGCGGACGAGCTGGAGCAGGCGGCCCGGCTCTGCCACTGACCGCCGGGCGGATCAGCCCACCGGCGCGAGCCTCAGGTGCTGCGGCGGACGTGTCAGGTGTGCGGAGAGGTCCGGAAGGGGCGGGGCCTCCCCGGCCGTGAACCAGAGCAGGACGTCCTCGCCGGTGCGCACGGGCAGGGCGGGGAAGGTGTTCCGGGCGTGCTCCGTGCGGTGGACCGCCGTCGGAGCGGAGCAAGCGGCGGCCAGCCGGGGGCGCAGACTCCGCTCGAAGTGGCCGGCGAAGGACTGGGCGGCGGGGTGGCAGATGGTCACCGTGACCAGGCCTGCGTCGGTCGGGGCGGCGAATCCCGGACCGCGCAGCAGGAGGACGTCGTCCGAGTCGGCCATGGTCGCGTTGGCCCGGTCACGGTGTTCCTGCCAGACGGGGCCCTCGTAGAAGGCGCGCAGCGAGCGGTCCCGCCGCTCCATGTCCGGGAAGGCGCGCAGCCAGACGAAACGGTCCGGGTCGTCCAGGTCCCGGAAGCGTCCGCCGACGGTGATGCCCGCCGCTTCCTGCCCTGCGACGAACTCTCGCTCGAAGAGTGCGATCAAGGTGTCCCGGGCGCCGGGGTGCAAGGTGTACTGCCGGAGTTCGACGATCATTGCCGCAGGCTAGGACCGGTCCACTGACACCTCCTGTCAGTGGACCGGTCCGCGGTCGCCGGCTTCGTCAGCAGCCCGGGGCTCCCGTACCGCCGCGCTGGGGCAGGCTCAGGTTGGGGGCGGAGCTCGGCCAGGTGAGGGTGACCGTCTTCGTCGTCCCGTCCGCGTTGAGCTGGACGATGGGGGCGGGCTTGCCGACCGGGTTGCCGTCGGCGCCGAAGGACAGCCAGCCGCTCGCCCCCGGGAGCATCTGCGCGCAGTAGAACTGGTGGAGGATGCCGGTCTCCAGCCCCGGGTTCTTCAGGCCCGCCTCGTCGTGCCGGGCCGCGCTGATCGCGGCGACGGCGGCGTCGTGCGTGAGCATCGCCTGTCCGCTGGCGAGGTCCGCCGGGTCGAAGGCCAGGGGCGCCGCGCCGGACTGGGTGGTGGCCAGGGGCTGCTTCGTGCACGGGTCGGGCCGCCCGGTGAACGCCGACCAGAACTGGTCGTAGTTGCGCTTGGCGTCCGATCCGGGGCATTCGGTGCCCCACTCGTCCGGACTGGCCAGGGCCGTGTACGCCACCGTCACCCGGCCGGAGGCGACGCCCTTGAGGACCGCGTCGTCGCGGATGGCCTCGGAGGCGTCGTCCCCCACCAGGATGCGCAGCTGCGGGATGCCGCAGGGCGTGCCCTGCACCCAGTTCTGCACGAACGCCCCGAGGTCGCGGCCGCGTCCGGCGAAGTACACGACGGACGGTGCGGCCTGGCACAGGTTGGCGTGCATCAGGTTGAACTGCTGGATCAGGTAGTCCCGGCGGCCGGCGCCGCTCGGGAGGCTGCGGGGCGAGGTGTACGGGAGCACCGTCACCGTGCGGTCCGGTGCCTGGAAGCGGGTCTTGGCCTCCGCCGCCAGCGTGGCCGTGTAGTCGTCGTCGGCGACGCTGTCCGCCACCACGGCGAGCGAGCTCACGGCCGGGCGCAGCCCGGACACGTACTGGTTGACGGCGATCACGGAGTCGGAGTTGGTGGGCGAGACCCGGAACATGTCGGGGATCGTCCGCTTGCCGGCCGGGTCCGCGGGGTCCAGGTTCATCGAATTGCCGGTGACCGTCGATCCGATGACGGGGATGTGCAGCTGGGCGGAGATGGCCGCGGCGGCCTGCCGGGTCTGCTCGGTGCTCTGGCCCAGGCCGACGACCGCCGAGATGTGCTCGGCCGCCGCGTTCTTCTTGACGCTGGCGACCGCCTGCTGCCAGGACCCGTACTGGCTGCCCATGTTGGCCAGGTACAGCTTCACGCCGGGTGTACTGCCGTACGCGGCCGTGTTGTTCGCACGCCAGACGGCGGCTATGGCGCCCTCGACGTTGTGGTAGAGCGATTCGTAGGTCAGCGTGTCCACGTCTTCGACGGGCGAGAGGTTCAGCATCAGCACCACACTGGTGGAGTTCCCCTGCACCGCGTCGTTGGCCGTGCGGATCCTGTCCTGCAGCTTGCGCATCCGCTCGGGTTCGCCCTTGGTGAAGGGCGTGCTGCCGAGGTTCACGCCGACGCAGGCCAACGGCGTGCCGGCAGCGGTCATTCCGGGACCGCAGGACAGCGCGGGCGGGAACAGCACGCCGTAGCCCCAGATGCCGCCGAACACGGCACCGGCCAGGAGCAGGAGGGCGGCGGTCAGCGATAACACGGGATGGCGGCGCAGCCGGCCGAGCCGTGGGTTGCGTACACCTGCGGGCATGAGGACTCCTTGCGGTGCGCCCGGCCACGCCGGCGGCGTGGCGCGGAGGGGTCAGGCGAACAGCGCGCCCGCCTGCTGGAGGGCGCTGACGTCGAGCAGACGGGAGTTGTGCGAGAGCCGTTCGAAGCCCTCTTCGATCTGGGCGTCCCAGCGCCGGCTGCGCTCGGTGAGCGGATCGTTGTACAGCCACAGCAGGGCCAGGAGCTTGGCCGTGGCGACCGCCACGACGTCCCGGCCGCTCTGCTCGATCCCGGCGAGGAGGAGCGCGTACGACTCCTGGGCGGACTGCTCGTGGACCAGGCGGCACGGCGCCGAGGCCAGGTAGTCGAGGAGGCGCACCCATGCGCGGTGGTCCCGGTCGAACCGGCCGGCCAGCGCCTCGGCCACGGGGGCGAACTTGCCCAGGGCCAGGTCGTAGAAGAGCTGCTGTTCCTCACGTGCGGGGCCCGAGCCGTTGTGGGTGGCGGCGAGGGAGGCCAGGGCCCGGGCCTGGCGGGTGAAGACGTCGTGCCACGGGTCTGCGGGCCGCTCCCCCTGCGCCGCGGCGGCGGGAGCGCCGGCAGGGGCGGCGGCGGAGAGGGCGGTGAGCGCGCAGCGGCTCAGCCAGGGGTGCAGTACGGGAGGTCTGTCCGCCTCGCCCCAGCCGACCTCCCGGATCCGGGAGGGGCGGTGGAAGAAGGTGCTGACCCACAGGTTGCGGCGCAACAGCTCGAGGCTGCGCGGCAGGTCGGCTATGTCCTGCGGTACGCGGGGGTCGTCGGCGGTGCGCATGTCCGCCAGGTAGCCGGCCGCCAGTACGACGGGCGGCGGGTTGGTCCGTCCCGGTGCGGGTGCGGCCAGCCCTTCGGGCAGGCTGGTCTCCAGCGCCCGCGACCACAGCGGTCTTCCGCTCGCGTCGACCGCGGCGGGCAGGGGTCTCTCCGGTACGCCGGTTTCCGCGTCCGGCGGGGTGCTCTCGCGCTGTTCCTGCAGGGCGAGGGCGGCGCCCCAGTGGCCGCCGGTGAGGGCGTGGACGACGGACGCCGCAACGGGTGCGGCGAGCGGCGCGGCGTCGTCGGTGAGGTACGAGACCCGCTCCTCGGACATCGGATCGAGCCACACCGGATACCAGTAGTGCGCCGCCGAGGCGGGGTCCGGTCCGGCGCCGGCCTCGTCCTGCCGGGTCCAGCGCGTACGGGTGGCCCGGCTGAGGAGGGGGACGCGGCGCTGCGGGGTGTCCGGCAGCGGGGTGGTGCGCCAGGGCTCGCACCAGCGGGTGGTCCATTCCGGCTGCCACTGGTCGCAGGCGGCGAGGACGACGAGCGGGTCGGCGGCGGCCCCCGAGCCCGGCTCGTTGTGCTCGTTGCGCATGCGCGCCGCGACCAGTGCGGCGAGGAACCGGCGGCCGGCCGGGGTCTGGGCGCCGTCCACGAAGAGGACCCACGCGTGGTCGTGCCGGGCGGCCCGGCCCGCGTGCTCCTGCGGCAGCTCGCAGGAGCACGAGGAGCGCAGCGCCGGGTGCCGCTCCGCCTGGTCCTTGGCGTCGGCGAGGAACGCGGCCAGCAGCGGGCCGACCGCGGCCGACCTGGACGCGGAACTCAGTCTGATCAGCGCGTCGAGGGAGCCCGCGGCCTCGGCCTCCGGGATGCCGACGTGCCAGCGCAGTGCGTCGCGCAGGCCCCAGCGGGCGGTGCTCTGCAGCAGCGATCCGATCACCGGCCGGGCCCGTTCCCGTACGGCGGTGACGACTTCGCGCGCCTGCCCCTGGACGAGCGGGCTGAGCGCGCCGGTGACCACGACGTCCATCGTGGTGTCCACGGCCTCCTCCAGCCGGGTGGCGAACCGGCCGCGGCGGGTGTTGCGCGTGTACTGCTGGATCAGGCCCTTGATCTGGTCCGTGGCCCGGGAGCGGTCCTCCTCGAGGTTCTCGTTGAGGGCCAGCAGCCCGAGGGCGAACCGGTGGAAGACGGGGCTGCGCCGCAGCGTGTCCCAGCCGCGCATCATCTGGAAGGCCACCAGGGCCGCGGCCGACACCGGGTCCAGCGGGTTCTCGTGGAAGTCGAGGTGGGCGTGGACCACCGTGGAGCCGCAGCCCTGGGACAGGGAGCGGAGCATGGTGGTCTTGCCCGACTGCCGGGGCCCGAGCAGCGCCACCACGGGCTGCCGCTGGTCCGGATACCGCCAGATCATGTGCCGAAGAAAAGCGTCGGTCCCCTCCGCATGGCCCAGCTCCGCCGTTGCGCTCACCATTCCCCCGCCCCCCAACCGAAAGCGCGACGCACGCGCCGACGCAACGGAAGGTAACACCGCAAGGACGCGGAGCGACGGCGAATACCGCGGATCTCCTTCCCGCAATTCCGGGAGCGCACGCGGATCCTGCCGTGATCCTGCGGTCGATCTTCAACGGATATTCTGCGTCCACGCAGGCGGAGCCAGAACGCCTGGAGCAGAAGCAACACCCGATGTGCCGGGCCGCACCGCGCGCGGCAGGAGATGGAGTCCCGATGGACGTGCAGCACTTCGAGCGGATCACCGCATTCATCGAGGCGCGGCTCACCCCGCTGTTCGACGAGGCCACCGGCAGCGAGCGCGGTTTCGCGATGGACGACACCTCCCGTGCGCTGCGCGCCCTGCGCAACGCGGTGCTGGAGGCCTCGGCGGTCAAGGGGCTCGTCGAGAAGCGGGCGGAGGCCGAGCCGGCGCTGCGCCGGGTCATCGACCAGTCGGTGGAGCACCACTGGGACGTACTGCGCGGCATCGCCCGCCAGTGGGAGGACCACGCCGACTTCCGGCGCGAGTTCAAGCGCCACGCGTGGGAGCTCGACGGGGCCCTGGCCGCTCCGGCCGCCACGGAGGGATGAGCCCCGCCGGGTGCCGCCCCCGCCGGCCGCGTCCGCGGGCCGGGGCGGCGCCCGGCGCAGGTCCGCGCCCGGAGTGACAATGGGTGTGTGGACCCGCTGCCGAGCCGGCAGGAGACGACGATGAACGGCTCGGTCCCTATCGGACGTGTTGTCGGGGTGCCGCTGCGCATGCACTGGAGCGTGCCGCTGCTGGTGGTGCTGTTCGCGTACGGGCTCGGCCGCCAGACCCTCCCCGTGTGGACTCCGGGGCGCTCGAACGCCGTCTACACCCTCGCCAGTGTCGTGGGCGCACTGCTGCTCATGGGCAGTCTGCTGCTGCACGAGACGGCGCACGCCGCGGCGGCCCGCAGGAGGAAGATCTCCGTCGAGGACGTCACCCTGTGGGCGCTGGGCGGGATGACCAGGATGGGCCGGCCGCAGACCGCCGCGGCGGCCTTCGTGGTGGCGGTGAGCGGCCCGCTCACCAGCCTGGTGCTCGGCGGCGCCGCACTCGGCGCGGGGATCGGGCTGCACGCCCTGCTCGGCTGGGCGGTGCCCGCGGCCGTCCTGGTGTGGCTCGGCTGGACGAACCTGTTCCTCGCCGTCTTCAACCTGCTGCCGGCCGCGCCGCTCGACGGCGGGCGGGTGCTGCAGGCGCTGCTGTGGTGGCGTACGGGCGACCGGGATCGGGCGGATCGGGCGGCCTCGCGCAGCGGGCAGGTCATGGGCGTGCTGCTGACGGCCGTGGGCTGGATCTCCTTCGTGCGCGGGTCGTCGGGCGGGCTGTGGCTCGTCTTCCTCGGGCTCTTCATCGCGTTCGTCGCGGGCGCCGAACGCCAGCACGCCGTGCTGCGTACGGGGCTGCGGGGCGTGCGCGTGGCCGATGCCATGTCCAGCCCGGTGGCGACCGGTGCCGACTGGCTGAGCGTGCGGCAGTTCATCGAGGAGGTGGCCGTGGAATCCCGGCATTCCGCACTGCCGCTGCTCGATTTCGACGGCCGCCCCAGCGGGGTGGTGCACGTACGCGCGCTGGCCCGGATCCAGGATGCGCAGCGGGACGCACTGCGCGTACGCGACGTGGCGACGCCTCTGGCGCAGTGTGCGGTCGCCGCCCCGGACGAGCTGCTGGCCGAGGCCCTGGACGAGCTGCGGCCGGGGACCGGGCTGCCGGTCCTGGCGGTGGACGGTGGCCGGCTGGTGGGGATCGTCACCGCGAAGGACATCACCCGGCTCGTGCAGCGGCAGACGCTGCGCGGGGGCCGGGAGCCCGAGTGAGGCGATGGGCGCCGGGGCGGCGGCTGCGGCGCGCCGGCTCCGAGGGCGGCTTCGGGTGAGCGGCGCGACAATGGGGGTGCGATGACGTACATAGCCGTGAGCGCGTTGAGCCATGCCGGGCTGGTACGGGACCACAACGAGGACAGCCTCGTCGTCGGGCCGTGGACGCTGTGCGCCGGTGTGACGCGCAATCCGCAGACGCTCGTCTTCCCGACCGGTTCGCCGCTCGTCGTCGCGGTCGCCGACGGGATCGGCGGGCAGCCGGCCGGCGAGGTGGCGAGCGCGCTGGTGGCCCGCCAACTCGCGATGCTCGGGCCCTCCTTGGACAGCGAGGGAGCCGTCCGCGAGGCGCTCGTCCTGTGCAACCAGGCGGTGTACGCGGCCGCCGACAGCGATCCGCAACTGGCCACGATGGGCACCACGGTCGCGGGCGCCGTCGTACTGGAGGACTCGCTGATCTCCTTCAACGTCGGCGACAGCAGGGTGTTCGACGCCACGGCGGAGGAGCTCCGGCAGGTGAGCGTGGACGACAATCCGCCGCTGGAACCGGGGCAGCGCACCACGTCCCTGCTGACCCAGGCGCTCGGCGGCGCCCGCCGGCGCAGCGCGATCACGCCCCACGTCTCGACGGAGCCGCTGTCCGCCGGAGCCCGCTACCTGGTGTGCTCGGACGGGCTGACGGACCCGGTGCCGCCCGAGGAGCTCGACGAGCTGCTGCGGGTGCACGACGACGGCAAGGCCGCTTTCGAGCTGTGGAAGGCGGCCATCGACGCTGGCGGCCCCGACAACATCACGCTCGCGCTGGTCAGGATCGGCGTATAGCGCCGCCTACCGCGGGCGGCGGGGCTTGCCGCCCTTGCCGCCCTTGGCTCCGCCCTTCGCACCGCCGGAGCCGCCGGAAGCGCCGCGCGGGTTCTTGCCGCCCGACTTCCCGGCCGTGGGCTTGCGCCCCGCGCCGGCCGCTTCGGGGCGCTTGCGCTGCTTCGGCTGCGGCGGGGTCGGGGCACGTCCGCGGGTGCTGTTGACGGTCCGGCCGCGCACGATCCCGATGAACTCCTCGACCAACTCGGTGGGGTCGCCGTCCGGGAACGACAGCGCGACCCGGGACTCGGGGGCGTCCGTGACCGTCCGGTACGTGAGGTCCTTGCGGTGGTGCAGCCGCGCGAGGGACTGCGGGACGATCAGGACGCCGATCCCGGCCGCCACCAGCTCGATCGCGTCGGCCGTGGTGGCGGGGCGTTCGAGCGCGGGCCGCCCGGGCAGGCCCTCCCAGTCCAGGGTGTCGTCGAGGGGGTGCAGGACGATCTCGTCGGCGAGGTCCCCGGTGGACACCTCCTCCACGGCGGCCACGATGTGGTCCTTCGGGACCACGACGACCGTGGTCTCGGTGTAGAGGGGGATCGCGGCCAGGCCCGTCCGGTCGATCGGCAGCCGCACGAACCCGGCGTCGGCGCCGCTGCCCCGCAGCACGTCGGGGGCTTCGGCGGCGGACACCTGGAGGAGGGTCAGCGGGGTGTCGGGCAGGCGCTCGTTCCAGATCCGCACCCACTTGCTGGGCGTCACTCCCGGGACGTACGCGAGCCGGAACGAAGGAGATGCTGAAGGAGATGATTCCGAGCCTGTCACCCGGCCAGGTTACCGGCCGTGGTCAGAAGTAGCGCACACGCTCGATACTCTTGACCCCATGACGTCGCACAAGACCACCCAGACCATGAAGCCCGCCACCGCGGCGAAGAAGCTGGGTGTGTACCTCGAAGCCACCCCCGCTGAGTTCCAGGAAGGTGTCGTGACCCGCAGCGAGCTGAACGCGCTGCAGGCCGAGCCGCCCCAGTGGCTGCAGGATCTGCGACTGGGCGGCCCGCACCCCCGGCCCGTGGTCGCGGCCAAGCTCGGCGTCTCGATCGCCGGTCTCGCGCGCGGCGGGGTCACCGAGGCCCTCACCACGGAGCAGATCGACGCGCTGAAGCAGGAGAACCCGGAGTGGCTCCAGAAGGAGCGCGCCACCCAGGCCGAGGTCCGCAAGGAAGCGGTCCGCATCAAGGAGAAGCACGCGGAGCGCGCCGAGCGGATCCAGCAGTCCGGCTCCTGACCGGCGTGCGCCGCGGGCGCCCCCGACGCCCCGAAACACCCCAACCCGGGCCGATCAGGTAAAGATCACCGGAATGCGGACGGCGCGTCGCGGGCAGAGCTGCGGGGTGATCTCGCAACTCCTGTCCAAGTTCCGGCGCCCCGGCGCACTCGTCTTCTCGGCCGACTTCGACTCGACGTCCCGGTGGGTCGCCGGGCGGTCCTGGGCCTATCCCGACGGCGGCCCGGTCAATCCGGGCGACAGCAAACTCGATCATCTGACCGACGATCCCGCCTACAGCCGCACCGGGACCTTCCGCGCCACCCGGCGGCCGGACGGCAACTGGGACACCGGTCTACTGACCACCGAGGGCAGCGACGAGGGGTTCCTGCTGCGCGCGGAGGACGTGCTGGAAGCCCGGGTCAGACTGCCGGAGGCGGTCGGCGCCTGGCCCGCGATCTGGACCTGGCGGGACGGCGGCCAGGAGGTCGACGTCTTCGAGTACCACCCCGACAACCCGGACCTGCTGGAACTCTCCAACCATGTGCGGGGCGGCGGATCGTTCTACTTCCGCGACGCCGCCGTACGGCCCGGCGCCTGGGTCGACCTCAAGGTCAAGTTCGGTGCGAACTCGGTCGTCTGGTGGGTCAACGGCACGCGCGCGTTCGCCGACCGCAGCGGGGTGGGCCGGCGCTGGCGGGCGTACGTCATCGTGAACCTGTCGGTGAGCGCGGGCCGCTACCACCCGGCCCCCGACCCGGACGTCTCCGAGATGTCCTACGAGGTCTCGGAGCTCCGCGTGTACCGCTCCTAACCGTGCCCCACCGCCGCCGCCAGGCGCTCTTCCAGCCGTCGGAAGTTGCGCTCGCCGACGGCGCGCCAGATCACCCGGGGCGGCAGCGGCAGATGCGCCATGATCAGGATCTGCTCCCCCGGGTCCGTGTCCTTGAGGATCATCCCGAGGACGGTGAGTAGTTTTCTCTTGGGCACGGCGGCGCTGGCCGCGTCGCCGATCTCGTCCCACTCCGCCTGCGACACCACGCCCGGGACGAACGGCAGCGCCTCGCCCTCCTCCTGGTCGAAGTGTTCCTCGACGGCCTGCGACACCCGCTCGAACAGGGTGGCCAGCTCCTCTCCCCGGGCGCTCGCCCCGCCGGCCGTCCACGGCCCGAGCAGGGCGTCCGCCCGTCCGAGGTGGGCCGCCAGGTCGGCGTGCTGGCCCCGCATCCGCTTCCACAACTCGTCGTGCCCGGGCGCGCGTTCGGCGAGCTTGGGCCACAGCAGCCGGTCCTCGCCCTCGTGGTGGCGGCGCAGGGTGTCCAGCAGCAGCGCCAGCCGGTCGGCGACCAGCCTGACCTGCGCGCGGCTCCCGTGGCGCACCCCGCGCACCCGGCCCGCCGCCTCCCGGAACTCGCGCCGGAACATCCGGTGGACCACCACCATGTCGTGCGTGGTGATCGGCTTTCCCTGGTTCTCCCTCGACGTCGACATCGCCCGTGCCCCCCGTCCTGGTGGGTGTACCGGGTCCCAGCGTGCGGGGCGGCCTGCCGTCTCCACCAGGGGCGCACGGCGGCGCTCCAGCGCCCCCGGGGGAGCCTGGTCTACGCCAGGGTGCGGACCCTCTGGTCGCGGAGGTCGTAGCGGGCGGCGACGACGGCCAGCTTGCCGGTGGCTATGCGGCGGGCGACGTCGGGTTCGGCGGCGAGCCGGCCGCGGGTGCGCCGGGCGTGCGCGTCGATGGTGGCGTCGATACGGGCGTCGCCGTGCTGGCCGTGGTCGATGGACGGCCGGATCTGGTCGGCGAGGTACTGGATGTGCGCGGGCAGCCTCTCGCCGGTCTCGTCGGCGTGGACGGCGGCGCCGACCGCCCCGCAGGACTGGTGGCCGAGGACGAGCACCAGCGGGATCTCCAGTTCCAGGACCCCGTACGCGATGCTGCCGAGCACGGCTTCGTCGAGCACCTCGCCCGCGGAGCGCACCGTCAGGAGGTCACCGAGCCCCTGGTCGAAGACGAGCTCCGGCGGGACGCGGGAGTCGACGCAGCCGAGGACGATCGCGAAGGGGTGCTGGGCCCGGGTGAGTTGGACCCGTACGGACGGCGACTCGTGCGGGTGCTCCTGGCGGTACGTGCGCCAGCGCCGGTTCCCGGCGGCCAGCCGGCGCAGGGCCTCCTCCGGGGAGACGGGCCGCCCGGCGGCCTCCGGCGCGGCGGATGCAGGACCGGGAGCCGGAGCGGCGGAGGCGGGGAAGGCGGAACCGAGGGTGAGGACGGACCCCACGGCCGCCGAGCCCGCCACCGCGGCGCGGAGCAGGCCGCGACGGCTGGGCGAAGGGACGTCGGCTGTCTGCGTGTTCGAATACATCGCGGGACCGTAACCCGGGGTCCGGGCCGCCCGGCCGGACGGGGGAAGGAATGGCGGGATGCCCGCCCGGATCCGGCCGAAACGAACCGCGCCGAGATGCACGTCTCATCCTGTGGACGAACGGGCCCCGACGGGGGCACCGCCCGCCCGGCGGCGACAATGGGCGCCATGCGTATTCGAGCAGTGCACATCGATGAACTGCCCCTCCTCCAGGCCATCGAGAGGGCGGCCGGGGAGTGCTTCCGCGGCATCGGCATGCCGGAGATCGCCGACGACGAACCGCTGCCGCTCGACGAACTCGCCCGCTACCAGCGGGCCGGACTGGCCTGGGTCGCGGTCACGGAGGCCGATGCTCCGCTGGCCTACCTCATCGCCGACCGCATCGACGGGAACCTCCACATCGAGCAGGTCTCCGTGCATCCGGACGGGGCGCGCCGCCGTATCGGCCGGTCGCTGCTGGAACATCTGGCGGCCCGGGCGGCAGCCGACTCCATACCGGCACTGACCCTCACCACGTTCGAGGACGTTCCGTGGAACGCCCCGTACTACGCCCGCTGCGGCTTCGAACGCGTCGCCGAGGGCGAGCTCAGCCCCGGCCTGAAGGACATCCGCGACCGCGAAGCGGAACACGGCCTGGACCGCTGGCCGCGGATCTGCATGCGCCGGGTCCTGTGACGCGCGGGACGGGGGTGGAGGTCCGCGGGTGCGCGGACCTCCTCACCCCGTCGCCCCTTGCGTCCCGGACGGCGCGGTCAGACGCGGCCGTCCTTGCCGTCGAGGCGGGTGCGGCCGAACTGTTCGTCCAGGACCGACAGCCGGCGCCAGTACTCGTCCTCGTCGATCTCGCCGGTGGCGAACCGGCGGCCCAGGATCGCGATCGGCGAGTTCTCGCCGTACGAGCCCCGGGTCGCGGCCCACGGTCCGCGCGGGCCGCGGCCACCGCGCCACACCGTACGGCGCAGGACCGTGACGACGCCGAAGACGACGGCCGCCCAGATCAGCGGGACGAACAGGATCCACGGGCCGGGCCCGTCGTACGCCAGGGTGTTCATCTCGGTTCAGCTCCTCGGAAGGGGTTGTCGTGTCACTTCCGAGACTCGCTCCGGGAGGGGGCCCCGGTCGTCGTACGGCCGGCGGCAGTGCGCATACGACCGCGGGAGTAGCCCACCGCGGGAGTGGCTTCAGCCCAGCCAGCCGGGCCGGACCAGCCCCGACTCGTACGCCAGCACCACCAGCTGGGCGCGGTCCCGGGCGCCGAGCTTGATCATGGTCCGGCTGACGTGCGTCTTCGCGGTCAGCGGGCTCACCACCAGTCGGCGGGCGATCTCCTCGTTGGACAGGCCCAGCCCCACCAGGGCCATCACCTCGCGCTCCCGCTCGGTCAGCCGGTCCAGCTCCCCCGCCGCCTCGGGAGCCTTCGACCGGGCCGCGAACTCCGCGATCAGCCGGCGCGTCACCCCGGGTGAGAGCAGCGCGTCGCCCGCCACCACGGCCCGTACGGCACGCAGGAGTTCCTCCGGTTCCGTGTCCTTGACCAGGAAGCCGGACGCACCGGAGCGGATCGCCTCGAAGACGTACTCGTCGAGCTCGAAGGTGGTCAGCATGACCACCCTCACCGCGGAAAGCCCCGGGTCCCCCGTGATCGTTCGGGTGGCCGCCAGCCCGTCGAGCACCGGCATCCGGATGTCCATCAGGGCCACGTCCGGGCGCAGTTCGCGTGCCAGCCGCACGGCCTCGGCCCCGTCGGCGGCCTCGCCCGCCACCTCGATGTCCGGCTGCGCGTCGAGCAGCGCGCGGAAGCCGGCCCGTACCAGTGCCTGGTCGTCGGCGAGCAGTACGCGGATCACTCCTGGTCCTCCCTCGATGCCGGGTTCCCCGGCGATCCCGTGTCCTCCAGCGAGAGCCGGGCCAGCACCCGGAAGCCGCCGTCCGCCCGGGGTCCGGCCTCGATGCTGCCGCCCTGCGCGGCGGCCCGCTCGCGCATCCCGATCAGGCCGGTGCCGCTGCCGCCGGCGTCGCCGCCGGTGGCGGGCCCGTCGTCGTCCACCCGCAGTTCCAGCGCGCCGGGCGGCCGGGTGATGCGGATCCTGGCGCTCCGGGAGCCCGAGTGGCGCACCACGTTGGTGAGCGCCTCCTGCAGGATCCGGAACGCGGCGAGATCCGTGCCCGGCGACAGCCCCCGCCCCGCGGCCTCCCCCTCCACGGAGACGGTGAGCCCGGCCGCGGCCGCCTGGTCGACCAGTTCGGAGAGCCGGTCGAGTCCGGGGGCGGGCGTGCGGGGGGCCTCGCCGGGGGCGCGCAGGGTGTTCAGGACCTGCCGGACCTCGCCGAGGGCCTCCTTGCTGGCCGCCTTGATGGTGGTGAGCGCCGTACGGGCCTGCTCGGGGTCCGTGTCGAGCAGCGCCAGGCCCACGCCGGCCTGCACGTTGATCACGGAGATGCTGTGGGCCAGTACGTCGTGCAGCTCGCGGGCGATCCGCAGCCGCTCCTCGTCCACCCGGCGCCGTTCGGCGGCCTTCCGCTCGGCCCGGTCCCGGGCCCACTGCTCCCGTCGTACGCGGACCACCTCGGAGGCGGCGAGTACGGCGATCGCCCAGGCGGTGACACCGCCCTCGGTCCCCCACGGCGCCGGGCCGTCGCCGGGCGGGGGCAGCCAGCGGTACAGCCAGTGCCCGATGAGCAGATGGCCGGCCCACAGGGCTCCCACCGCGCCCCAGGCGGCGTAGCGGTGTCCGGCGACGACGGCGGCGAAGCAGGCCAGGGCGACGCTGATGAAGACGGGGCCGTACGGGTATCCGCCGGCGAGGTAGGCCAGCGTGACCGCGCAGACGCCGTAGAGGACGGGCACCGGATACCGGTGCCGCAGGACCAGCAGGGCCGGCCCGAGGAGCAGCAGGAGCCGTCCGAGCGCGCCGACCGGCTCCCGGTCGGGCTGGAGGTGGTGGACCCATCCGGTGGCCGCCTGCGCGAACACGGCCACGAGGAGCGAGGACCGCCAGGGCAGCCGCCCGGCGCCCGCGCGCTCCGCCCAGTACACCCGCCGCCGCTCCGCCATGCGGCCACGCTAGACCGCCGCGACCGCCGTCGTCGTCCGCCGGGCGGGCCGATCGGGCGTACTCCCGCGGGAGTACGTGCGCCTCGTGCGGCCGGGCCCGGCGCCGATCCCGCTACCTCGCGCGCAGGGCGTCCACGGCGATGCGGGCGGTGGTGCCGATCACCGCGTCGGCCGCGGGGAGGGTGGCCGCGGGGTTGGCGGCCCGGGTGAAGACGGCGACGGCGTAGCGGCCGCCGTCGGGGTACTCGATGACGCCGACCTCGTTGCGTACGGTCGGCAGGCTGCCGGTCTTCCCGGCCACGTGGACGTCGTCGAAGGGGAATCCGGCGGCCATCCGGTGCGGCCACACCTGGAGTCCGAGCAGCCGTCGGATCGCGGCGCCGTGTTCGGGGATGCAGGCCTCGTCGCGCCAGACGGCGCCGAGCAGCCGGGTCATGTCGCGGGGCGTGCTGCGGTTGCTGCGGGCCGGGTCGAGGGCGCGGAGCCGGGCGAGGACGTGCGGATCGGCGAGGGCCCGGGCGCCTGCGGGCCCCGCGTCCTCCCGGACCGTGGCGAAGAGCGAGCGGAAGGTGTGGACGGCGAGGGTACGGGTGAGGCCGAGCCGGGCGGTGGCCTCGTTGACGCCGTCGATGCCTATGCGCGCGAGGAGCAGGTCCGCGGCGGCGTTGTCGCTGACGGCCGTCATCAGGTACGCGGCGTCGCGCAGGGACATGCGCACGGGATCCAGCATCGCGGCCAGCCCGGTGGGGCCGGCGGTGCGGTCGCCCGGCGGGCACTCGACCTGTTCGCCGAGGTCCACCCGGCCGGCCGCGGCGTGCTGGTGGAGGGCGACGAGCAGGCAGAGCTTGTGCACGCTGGCGGTGACGACCTGCTGGTCCGCGCCGGCGTCGATCTCCGTACCGGAATCGATGTCGACGGCGTGCAGCCGGCCGGTGACGCCGGCTTCGGCGAAGGCTGCGCGAATACGGTGGAGGGTGTGGTTCACAGCCAGTACTCCGCTGCCGGGCGCAGGTGGAGCGGCCGTGCGGGTACGTCGGCGGTCACCGCCGCAGTGTTCCACAGGGCGCGCGTGGTCGCTTCGGTGAAGGCGCCGACGGCGGCGTCGCCGCGGCCCTGCGGCCAGGCGACGCTGTGGCGCCAGGCCAGCGGGGAGCCGGCGAGGGGCCGCCAGACGATGTCGTCGTGCGGGCCTTCGGCGTCGGCCGACCCGGTGTCGCGCGGGGCGAAGGCCACGGCGTTCGCGGAGAGGACGAGACCGCGGACGAAGCTGGGGCCGCGGCCCTGCCGGACGGCGGCGGGGGTGTAGCCGCCCCGGGCGCAGGTGTTGAGTACGTCGTCGTGCAGGGCGGGGGCCTCGGCGCGCGGGAAGAGGACCAGGCCGTATCCGGTGAGGGCGGCGAGGGGTACCTCGTCCAGCCCGGCGGCCGGGGCCTCGCGGGGCAGCAGCACGCCGAGTTCGCGGCGCAGGACCGGTCCGAGCTCCAGCCCGGCGAGGTCGCAGGGGTGCCGGACGAGCCCGACGTCCAGTTCGCGGGAGGCGAAGCGGGCCAGCTGCTCGGCGGTGGACAGCTCGTGCAGCTCCAGCTCCACGCCGGGGTGGTGCTGCCGGAAGGCGGCCAGGATCGCGGCGATGGCCTCGCCGGCGAGGTCGGGCGGCAGCGCGGCGCGCAGGAGTCCGCTCTCGCCGTCGCGGATGCGGCGGGCGGTGGCGGCGAGGGCGTCGGCACGGGCGAGCAGCAAGCGGGCCTCCTCCAGCAGCACCGTGCCGGCCGCGGTGATCGTCACCTGGCGGCTGGTGCGTTCGAAGAGCCGTACGCCGAGCTCGCGCTCCAGGCGCTGGATGCGTTGGGACAGGGGTGGTTGGGCCATGCCGAGCAGCTCGGCGGCACGGCCGAAATGTCTTTCTTCTGCAACAGCCACGAAGCACTGCAGATGCCGGATCAGATCCACGACCGGCAACGATATCGGAGATTGATCGATCCGAGATCAATATGGATCTTGGACGGAGACCGGGCGGCGGTGCTCTGCTCACGGCATGCCCTCGAACTCCTCGCACTTCTCCACCTCATTGCCCGCCCCCCATCGCCCCCATCGCCCGCGGCGCGCCGCGCGCGCCGCCGCCCTGGCCCTCGGCCTCGCGCTGGCCGCCGCGCTCACCGGCTGCGCGGCGGACTCGCGGCCGCCCGCCGCGGCCGGGCCGACCGTGAGCATGAACGTGTCCGCCTCCGCCTCCGCCGTCGACAGCCGGGAGCGGCTGACCGTCGACGGCGGCACCCGTGAGTACCTGCTGCACCGCCCCGCCGCGGGCGGCAGCGGACCCCGGCCGCTCCTCATCGCCTTCCACGGGCGCGGCGCCGACGCCGAGCACCTGCGGAAACAGAGCGGCCTGGACCGGGCCGCCGAGGCCCGCGGCATGCTCCTCGTCTACCCCGAGGCCCTGGGCAAGGCCTGGGGCGCCGGCGCCGCACCCAACAGCCGGCGGCCGGATCCGGACGCCGATGTCCGGTTCACCGAGGCCCTGATCGCCGAGATGGTGCGCACCGGCCGGGCCGACCCGCACCGGGTCTACGTCGCCGGGTTCTCCAACGGCGGCTCCATGGCCCTGCGGATGGCCGCGCAGCGTCCGGACCTGGTCGCGGGCGCGGCCTCGGTGTCCGGTGAACTGCCCACCGGAGCCGCCGCCGTGAAGCCCACCGGGCCGGTCCCCGTGCTGATCGTCTACGGGGCCGAGGACCCCGTACGGCCCTTGGCCGGCCTGCCCGATCCCGGGCCGGCCGCTCCCGGGGAGGAACCCATCACTGCGACCATGTCCGCCCGGGAGAGCGCCGAGGCATTCGCCACCGCAGCCGGGGCGGGCGGTCCGGCCGAGGAGGGCAAGCCCGGCTACGACTCCGTCACCTGGCAGCCCGGCCCCGCGGGGGCAGCCGTACGGCTGCTCGTCATGCACGGCGCGGGCCACACCTGGCCCGGCTCGGCCACCCCGCCGCCCGCGGGCTTCGGCTCCGTCAGCACCGCACTGGATGCGACCGGCACCCTGCTCGACTTCCTTTCCGCGCAGAAGCGTTGACGGCAGGCTTCGCCTGAGAGCACGCCCATGGCGGCGTACACCACACTCCGAAACACGAGTGTGGTGTACGCCGCCATGGGCGCGGCTGCCCGCCCTCCCTACTGTTCAGCCATGACGAGCCAACTTCCCTTCCTGCGGGAGCGCGTCGCGCTGGTGACCGGCGGCGGCAGCGGAATCGGCCGGGCCTGTGCGATCGCCCTGGCCGAGGCGGGCGCCACCGTGCACGTGGTCGACATCGGCGAGGAGTCGGCCCGGAGCGTCGCCGCGCTCGTCGGCGGGCAGGCGCACGCGGTCGACCTCGCCGACCCCGCCGCGATCGAGGGGCTGCCCGCTGCGGTGGACGTCCTGGTCAACAGCGCCGGCCTGCAACACGTCGCCCCCATCACGGACTTCCCGGCCGAGCGGTTCGCCCGGATCCAGCAGGTGATGGTCACCGCGCCGTTCCTGCTGCTGCGCCACGTGCTGCCGCACATGTACGCGGCCGGCTGGGGCCGGGTGGTCAACATCTCCAGCGTCCACGGGCTGCGCGCCAGCGCCTACAAGTCCGCCTATGTGGCCGCCAAGCACGGCCTGGAGGGGCTCAGCAAGGTCACCGCGCTCGAGAGCGCCCCGTACGGCGTGACCAGCAACTGCATCAGCCCCGGGTACGTACGCACGCCCCTGGTCGAGGCCCAGATCGAGCAGCAGGCCGCCGCGCACGGCATCGGCCCCGGCGACGTGCTGTCCGAGGTGCTGCTCACCCGGTCCTCGATCAAGCGCCTGATCGAGCCCGAGGAGGTCGCGGCGGCCGCGGTGTGGCTGTGCGGGCCCCATGCCGGGTACCTCACCGGATCCTCCATCCCCCTCGACGGGGGGTGGACCGCCACCTGAAGCGGGACGGCCACCAAAAATTAACTACCGATCAGTAGACACGGGAGGGCGAGCATGCGGATTCTGGCCCCGTACATGTCATTTCAGCCAATGAAGCCAATGAGGAGCGCCCCCACATGCGCAGCACCCGCGCCCGCATCCGCACGCTCGGAACCGCCACCGGCACGGCCGCGGCCACCGCCGTCCTGATGCTGGCCCCTGTCGCCTCCGCCCAGGCCGCCCCGGTTCCCACCCCGGCTCCGGCCGCCGCCCCGACCGCCTCCGCGCCCGGCGGCAACGCGCTCATCCGCGGTATCGACTACGGCACGTGGAAGCGCGATGTCGCCGCCGTCATGGCCACGGCCCGCCCGTACGTCGAGCAGCGCATCGCCCAGTCGCCCGCCGGCGAGAAGCCCGCGATCGTCCTCGACATCGACAACTCTTCGCTGGAGACGGACTTCCACTGGTTCTGGACGTTCCCGACCCCGGCGATCTCCGAGGTCCGCGACCTGACCCGGTACGCGAACGAGCGCGGTGTCGCCATCATCTTCGTCACCGCCCGACCGGGGATCATCCAGTCCCTCACCGAGCACAACCTCAAGGCGGTCGGCTACCCCGTCTCGGACCTGTACGTCCGGGACCTGCCGGACCTCTTCAGCGAGGTCAGCGCCTACAAGACGGCCAAGCGCGCCGAGATCGAGGCCCGCGGCTACACGATCATCGCCAACATCGGCAACAACAACAGCGATCTGGTCGGCGGCCACGCGGAGCGCACCTTCAAGCTGCCGGACTACGACGGCAAGCTCTCCTAGCCGTTTTCGGCCCCGCCGCCCGGGGTCCCCGCCGCCAGCCGCCCGCATGCCGAGGCGGCCGGCGGCGGCGCGCCGAAGAAGCGGGACCTCTCCTGATTCCGGTGACCTCGTGGGCGGGTCGGCGTGCACCTTCAGGCGGCCACTTGTCGGTCCGTCCGGTTCGTCACCCCTTCGCCCCGGCTCCGTCCCCGGGATCCGCCGCAAGACACGCACACGCATGCTCGCGAAGGAGAGTCACGTGACAACCGATTCCGCTGCCACGGCCGTACGCGCCACCGTGTACGGATACCCCCGCCAGGGGCCGAACCTGGAACTGAAGAAGGCCGTCGAGGGCTGCTGGAACGGCCGCGTCGGCGCCTAAGCGCTCCGGGAGACCGCCCGCGCACTGCGCCGGAGCGCCTGGCAGCAGTTGGCCGATGCCGGTATCCACGAGGTCCCGACCGGCGACTTCTCGTACTACGAGCACGTACTGGACACCAGTCTCATGGTCGGCGCCGTCCCCGCCCGCCACCGCGCCGCCGCGCCCGTACCGCGGCGATCGGCGAAGCCGATGCCCGCCGTCCCCAGCCGTACGCCGAACGTGCCGCCGCCCAGCGCGCCCTCCTGGGCCTGCCGCTGCTGCCGACCACGACCATCGGCTCCTTCCCGCAGACCGCCGAACTGCGCACCGCCCGCGCCGACCTGCGCCCGGGCCGGATCGGCACGGCCGGTTACGAGGAGCGCATCGAGGACGAGATCCGCGAGGTCATCGCCTTCCAGGAGAAGGCCGGCCTGGACGTCCTCGTGCACGGCGAGCCCGAACGAAACGACATGGTCCAGTACTTCGCCGAGCAGCTCACCGGGTACCTGGCCACCCGGCACGGCTGGGTCCAGTCGTACGGCACCCGCTACGTCCGCCCGCCCCTCCTGGCCGGGGACATCTCCCGTCCCGATCCGATGACCGTGCGCTGGACGACGTACGCCCCGGCGCAGACGGCCCGGCCGGTCAGGGGCATACTGACCGGCCCGGTCACCATGCTCGCGTGGTCCTTCGTACGGGACGACCAACCGCTCGGGGACACGGCACGGCAGGTGGCGCTCGCCCTGCGCGACGAGGTCGAGGACCTGGAGGCCGCGGGCACTTCGGTGATCCAGGTGGACGAGCCCGCACTGCGGGAGACGCTGCCGCTGCGCGCCGCCGACCGTGCCGAGTACCTGGCGTGGGCCACCGAGGCCTTCCGGCTCACCGTCTCCGGGGTGCGGCCGGACACGCAGATCCACGCGCCGCGCATCCCGTCCGCCGAGGAGGCGGCCGCGCTGCTGCGCAGGGGGCTCGAGGCCATTGCGGCCGAGCGGCTGTGGGTCAACCCCGACTGCGGTCTGAAGACCCGCGGCTGGCCCGAGACCCGTGCCTCCCTGGCGAACCTGGTGGCGGCGGCCCGCGAAGTCCGAGGTGAACTCCCCGCCTCCTGAGCGGTCCTGACTGCCCGTACGATGCGTCTGCTCCGGCCCGTCCCGCGGGCCGGAGCCATACGTTCCGCCGTGCCCGCTGCGGGGCTCAGGTCCACCGCTTCAGGGGCGGATCCCGTCGCAGGTGACCTGGAGGTGGCGCGGGCCGCGCAGGACCGCGTTCTGCCGGTAGGGCGGCGGGTCCTCGAGCAGGCGCGGGTTCTCCAGGCGGCGGGCCAGCTCGGTCAGCGCGAGTTGCGCCTCGAGGCGGGCCAGCGGGGCGCCGAAACAGCTGTGGATGCCGCTGCCGAGGCCCAGGTGCTGGATGTCCTTGCGGTACGGGTCGAAGCGGTCCGGGTTCTCGAAGCGGCCCGGATCCCGGTTGCCGGAAGCGAGGATCAACCACATCGAGGAGCCCTTGGGGATGGTGACCCCGCGGACCTCGATGTCGACGAGCGGGGTGCGCTGCGGCAGCAGTTGCACCGGCGGCTCGAACCGCAGCAGCTCCTCCACCATCGGCACCGCGAGTCCGGGCGTCTCGCGCAGCTGCTGCAGGACGTCCGGGTTGCGCAGCAGAGTGAGCATCCCGTTGGTGATCAGGTTGACGGTGGTCTCGTGGCCCGCGATCAGCAGCAGGGCGGCGGTACTGAGCAGCTCCATCGTGCTCATCGACTCGTCCTGGCCGTGCCCGACGGCCAGTTGCGAGAGCATGTCGTCGCCGGGGTTCTTGCGGCGCTCCTCGATCAGCCCGGCCAGGTACATGCCCAGTTCCATCCGGGCGTCGTGGGTGGTCTTGTCGCGCTCCGTCGGGTCGGCGCCCGGGTCGGGGTCCAGGCTCGCGGCCAGGGTGTCGGCCCAGACGTGGAACCGCGGCTCGTCCTCGCGCGGCACACCGAGCAACCGGCAGATCATCGTGACGGGGAACGGGTAGGCGAACTGGTCGACCAGGTCGATCCTGGCGGGGTCGCCGAGGTTGTCGATGAGACCGGTGACGATGCCCTTGAGGTCGTCGCGCATCCCGTCGATGCGGCGGGGGGAGTGCGGAGGCCCGAAGGGCCGGTTGGTCATCCGGCGCAGCCGGTCGTGCTCCGGGGGGTCCAGCTTCAGGAAGCTCGGCGGCAGGGCAGCGGCCCCCTCCTCCTCGCCCTCGGCCAGCGGATCCCCCGCCGTCGCGGCCAGGTTGCGGGCCTCCGAGCTGAGCCGCGGGTCGTGCAGCAGGCTCTGGATGTCGTGGTAGGTGCTGATGACGTACGGGCCGTCCCCGTCGTGGAACACCGGGGTCTTGCGCAGTTCCGCGTACAGCGGGTACGGGTTCGCGCGGTTGGAGTAGTCGAGGATGTCGCTCAGGATGCCTTGCTTCATGCCGGGTCCTCCGGAGGGCGGGCGGGTCAGTGCCCGGCGGGGGTGAACGTCATCCGCCGGTCGGCCGGCGAATATCCGCTGAGGGTGATGGTCGGTCCGTGCGTGGGCACGGAGGGGTCGGGGAAGTCCGCGGGGAGGGGCTTTTGTCCTTCGGGGCGCCGGTCGACCGTGGGGAACGGCGGCGGGAACGGGGCCGTGGCCTCGATCTGCTGCTCGTAGAACTGCAGCCAGCGCGAGTTGTCGAAGGTGACCGCCCCGATGACGCGGCCCTGGTAGCCGTAGACGCCGGTGAAGCGGCGCTCGGCGCGCGAGCCCTGGGCGATCAGGATCTCGGTCCCCATCGAGGGCACGCCGACCGACTTGATGTTCACCCCGAACTGGGTGGACCAGAAGGCCGGCACCCAGATGTGGGGGCGGCGCTCGGTGCTCTCGCTGAGCATGTTGTGGGCCGCGGTCTCGGCCTGGGAGACGGCGTTGCCCCAGTGCTCCAGCGACAGGAACTGGTAGCCGAACAGCGGGTGCGGGGAGCGGGCGACGTCGCCCGCCACGAAGATGTCGTCGGTGACGATGCCGCGGATGTCGAAGGCCCGGCAGCCCGCGTCGCAGGCGATGCCGCGCGGGCCGGCGCCGAGCCCGGAGCCGATCAGCCACTCGGTGTTGCGCTGGGCGCCGAGCGAGACGACCACGACGTCGCACTCCAGGGAGGTGCCGTCGGAGAAGTGCGCGGCGCGGACCCGTCCGGTGGTGTCGCCTTCGAGGCCGGTGACCATGACGCCGGTGCGCAGGTCGACGCCGTTCTCCCGCTGCATTTCGGCGGCGACCGCGCCGATGACCCCGCCCAGGGCGCCGACGAGGGGCGCGTCGCCGCGTTCGGCGACGGTGACCTCGAGTCCGCGTTCGCGGCAGGCGGAGGCGATCTCGGAGCCGGTGAACCCGGCGCCGATGACCAGGACCCGGCGGGGGCCGGCGTCGAGCCGCCGGGCCAGGGCGGCGCCGTCGTCGCGGGTCCGCAGGACGAACACGCCGTCGAGCTCCGCCTCGGCCGGGTTGGGCCAGGGCCGGGCGCGTACGCCGGTGGCGATCAGCAGCCGGTCGTAGGACACCTCTTCGCCGTCGGCCAGCTTGACCCGCTTGGCCGCCATGTCCAGGCCACTGGCCGGTACGCCGAGGCGCCACTCGGCGTCGAGCTCGCGGCGGCGGGGCAGCGCGGTGCGCTCGGCAGCGCCCTTGCCGAGCAGGGCCTGCTTCGACAGCGGCGGGCGGTCGTAGGGCTCGTACGGCTCGTCGCCGATCATGGTCAGGGAGCCCTTGAAGCCCTTGTCGCGCAGGGTCTCGGCGCCGCGCAGACCGGCGAGCGAGGCTCCGACGACGACGATCCGGCCGTCCGCCTTGAGGCGGTCCAGAGCTGCGTCAGCCATCGGATGCCTCCCCGCTGCCGGCGCCGGGGGCGCCGGGCGCGGCCGCGGCCATGTCCAGTTCGTCCACGAGGATGGCCTGGACGGGACAGGCGGCGACCGCCTGGGCCACCCGCTCGCGGTGGGCGTCCTGGGCCTGCGGGTCGTAGAGCAGGCCCTCGTCTCCGTGCATCGCGAAGACGTCGGGTGCGAGGAAGGCGCACTGCGCGTATCCCTGGCACCGGTTGAGATCGACGACAAGCCTCAGCAAGGTCCAGTCCTTTCGTTGACCCCTCCGACTCCCCGGCCAGCGTGCGGCGCGCGGAGCGGGAGGGCCCGTCCGGCGGGGCCATCGGGGTGACGGCCGGACAGGTGTCACGAGGTGCGGCGGCGCGCGGCGCGCAGGATGTACAGGCTCAGGAGCAGGGCCCAGGCCGGGAAGACGAGCTCGGACCAGGGCAGGCTGGAGCCCACCACCAGCAGGAGCAGCCCCACCAGGGTCCCGATCATGACGAGCGGCCTGGGGAAGACCCCGAGCTTGCGTCCGATGCTCGAGGTCGCGAGGACGAAGACGGCGGCCATCCGCATCCCGTACGTCGTGAGCAGCGTGTACGCGAAATGGCGGCCGAAGCCGGTGGGGTCTTCGGCGTCGAGCACGGTCCCGGCGGCCGCGACGGCGCAGAAGAGGCACGCGACGAAAACCAGCCCGCTGCCCAGGAAGACGGTGGCGATGAACCGGTCCTCGGCGTCCCCGGTGTGCTCGCGCAGCGCGCCCATGAACCACAGGAAGGCGATGCCGGCGAACGGGACGAGCTCCAGCGCCCAGCGCAGCTCTCCCTCCCTGCCCGGGGAGACCGCGACCTGGTCGCCGCCTGCGCCTTCGGGCAGTGCCATCCGTGCGAGCACCATCGCCGCCGCGAGCAGGACGGCGAAGACGACCCCGGCCAGGCCCGCGGCCTTGGGGGTGCTCAGGTTCTTGTCCCGGGCCGTCCCGGGTGCTCCCTGTGTCATGGCTCCAGCAAGCCGCCCGCCGGGTCCGCGTGCCAGCGGGACGGCGCGGTCGGGTGACGGAGCGGTACGGGCCTCGAGGATCCGGGGCGGGGGCCGGGCGGGTGTGCGCCGGCCCGCGCCCCGGATCCCGGACGGCCGGCTACGTGGCCGTGATCAGGATGCTGCCCGGCTCGCCCGCTCCCTCCTCCTGCTGCGGCGCCGTCCGGGGTCCGCCCGGGCCGGTGCCGGCCACGATGAGCGCGAGCAGGACGGCGGCGGCCTCGCTCTGCAGGATCCGGGCGGCCTGCACCAGGCGGTGCGGGTCCGGGGCCGGAATGGACAGGGCCAGGCATTCCGCGTGGGGGCCCGAGGTGATCGGAACGGCCGCGCAGACAGTGCCCAGGGCGTACTCCTGCAGGTCCAGCAGGGGGGTGCCCGGCCGGCGGGTGTCGAGCTGCCGGAAGAGGTCCTCCTGACGGGTGAGGGTGTGGGCGGTGAACCGCTCCGCCCGGTGCCGGGACAGGTGGTCCTTGCGGCCGTCGGGGCCCAGCTGGGCCAGCAGGGCCTTGCCGACGGCCGAGGCGTGGGCGGCGGCCCGGAAGTCGACCCATTCCTCCACGAGCGGTGTCGCCGGACCGTCGGCGTACTGGGTGATGCACACCTCGCCGTCTGTGTAGCGGGCCACGTAGACGGCGGCGCCGACCGCGTCCCGCACCCAGGCGAGGGTCTCCTGCAGGTGTCCGCTCCCGTCACCGGACGCCGCCTCGGTCAGTAAGAGCGCGCGGCCCGCGATGTACGCGCCGGGGCCGGTCGGGACCGCCAGGTTCGCCCGTACCAGCTGCTCCATCACCCGCGCCAGCGCCAGCTGCGGCAACCCCGTCTCACGGGCGACCTGCGCGAGGCTCACGCCCCCCGAATAGCGGTTGACGATCTCCAGGACGCGCAGCGCCCGGTGGACGGTCTCCATCGCGACCGGGGCCGGCCGCGCTTCGGCGCAGCTGCGGCCGGCCCGGGCCGGCTGCGGCTGCGGCTGCCTGAGGGCCTCGAGTGCCCAGGCGTTCGCGTTCGCCTCGTCCGTCAGGTGCAGAAGGTTCAGCCGTGCGTGCCGGGCCACCGCCACCGCCACCTGCGGGCCGAGGAGGAACACCTCGCCCAGATCGGGGTCGTCGCTCCAGCTCTGGGCGGTCACGGCCCGGTGCAACCGGGCGGGGATCCGGTAGGGGGGCCGCCCGCCGTGGCCGCGCAGCGCCGAGAGGGTGGTGAGGTCCTGGGTGGTGATCGGCGGCGAGGTCCAGATGACCGAGGCGCCGAGGGCCTCCTCCAGGTTCTCCGGGATCTCGGGCAGGTGGGGCAGGCCCTCGTCCGGCGGCAGCGCCCCGGCGAGCGCCTTCCAGTGCCGGGCGGTGGCCACCTCGGCGCGTGCGAGGTGGTGGAGGTGGAGCAGGCGGGCCGCGGTCTGCGAGCCGGCTCCTGCCGCGTACTGGAACCAGAACTGCGCGCCCTCCATCCGGTCGGCCAGGTGCAGGAGGCAGCCGAACAGCAGCGCCGGTTCCGTACCGTGGGGCCAGGTTCCGGCGGCCAGGGCGAGTTCGGCGAAGGACCGGCTCTCCGCGAGGGACCAGGCCAGGTCGTCCAGCAGCCGCGCCGCCCGTACGTGGCAGGCCGCGTCCAGTACGAGGTCGTCCGCCGGGGTGGGCACCGGCGCGGGCAGGGGCGCGGGTCCGGCGAGGGAGGCCGGTGCCGGGAAGCCGCCCCGGCCGGCGGCGCCGGTCGCCGAGCGGGCCCGGTCCGCCGCGATCCTGCGGGCGATGCGCCGCCGGGCGGCGTCCTCGTCGTAGCCGGCGTACTCCTCCATCAGCACCTGCGCCTGCTCCAGTGCCGCCGCCAGCTCCTCCCCCAACACGGCGTCGCGGTCGGCCGTCATGTCGCTCACTGGCCCTTCTCCTGTCCGGGCGCCCAGTCCGCCCCGAGTTTCTGGGACAGGATTCGGCTTGCGCCTCGAATGTGCGAACGGACCGTCGCGGGGGAGATCCCCATCATCCGGCCGACGGCTCCGTTGTCGTACCCGAGCAGGAAGGCCAGCAGCACCACGTCGTAGTGCCGTTCGGGCAGGCACGCGATCGCCGCGTACAGGCCGAGCTTGGACTCCAGTAGTTCCATGCGCTGCCGGGAGGCGCGGCGCAGGGCGGCGAACCAGGCCGTTTCCACCATCGCGGCGGGCCGGCCCAGGACCGCCAGCCGGCGCTCGACGTGTTCCCGCAGCACCGCCCAGGCGAAGCTGTGCAGGCTCGCCTCCTTGAGCGCTTGGCGCCACACCTTCAGCAGGAAGGTGAACACGTCGTCGACGACGTCCTCGGCGTCCTCGCGGGAGCCCAGTTGCAGGTGTGCGTAGCGCAGGTAGGCGCGGTGGTGCTGGGAGTGGAACGCGCCGAACTCCACCGGCAGGACGCCGGCCAGCTCGCTGGAGACCGCCCGGTCCCCGGACGGGTCGAACTCGCCCTCACTCATGCGCTCCTCCAGGGATGCCGGTCGTCGCCGGTACGAGCGGTCGCGGCCCGGGTCCTCGCACCCGTGTGGCGTGGGTGTCTCATGACGGCATCGAAAGCGACGAGTATCAGCACGGGAGTGACGGTCTGGACAGGATTCACGTCGGCGGGAAGCCTTCCGGTGAAATGAACGGAACGGGCATGCCTGCCCCCCACATCCAGCAGCCGGCCGGACCGGCTGCTCCCCCAACACCACCCCATCGGAAAAGACGCCCGAATGTGCACGGCTGTCGACGGAAATCTTTCGGGAAATGGCGCATCTGCTCCGCTGCGCGCCCCCCTTGCCGCCGTGTACGCCCCTACCCCACTACTCCACCACCAGGTCGGCCCGGGTCCGGCCCGCGGCGATCAGCCGGGCGTTCGCCTCGTCCGAGCGCGTCACCCACTCCTCGGCGTGCGCCGGTGCCTTCCCGTGGCGGACGTGACGGTCGACCAGCCGCCGGACGCGTACGGCGTCTTCGGGTGCGAGGAACCAGACCTCGTCGAGGAGCGCCCGTACCGCCGCCCACTCCCCCGCCTCGTACAGCAGGTAGTTGCCCTCGGTGATCACCAGGCGCACCGCCGGGTCCACCGGGATGCTCCCCGCGACCGGCTCCTCGAGGGAGCGGTCGAAAGCCGGAGCGTAGACGGCGGTGTCCGCGGGTGTGCGCAGCCGGCCCAGCAGCGCCGCGTACCCGGCGGCGTCGAAGGTGTCCGGCGCCCCCTTGCGGTCGGCCCGGCCCAGCCGCTCCAGTTCGGCCTGGGCGAGGTGGAAGCCGTCCATCGGTACGACCACGGCCGGTTCGGGGCCCAGCGCCCGTGCGAGGCGGGCCGCCAGGGTCGACTTGCCGGCTCCGGGCGGCCCGGCGATGCCGAGGATCCGACGGGTGCCCGACGCCGCGAGCGCGCGGGCGCGCCGCTCCAGTTCGGTGAAATCCATCCGCCCATCCTGCCCGGGCCGTGCGGGTGCCGGGTGCCGGGTGCGGCTCAGGCTCCGGCCGGGGGCGGGGGCTGGTGCGGGGGCGTGTGGGGGTCGGTGCCGACGCGGGCGACGAGCAGGGCGATGTCGTCGTCCGCGGAGGCCGGGACCAGGTGGGTGATCAGCGAATCGCACAGGTGGTCCAGCGAGCGCTGGGGTTCGGTGAGCAGGCGGGTCAGTTCGTTCAGTCGCTCGTCGATGTCGCTGCCGCGGGCTTCGACGAGGCCGTCGGTGTACAGGACGAGGAGGCTGCCCGGCGCGAGGGTGAGGTCGGTGGTGGTGAAAGTGGTACCGCCGACCCCCAGCGGGATGCCGGGCGGCAGGTCGAGGAGGCGGACCGTGCCGTCGGGCCCCACGGCCACGGGCGGCGGATGCCCGGCGCGGGTGATCCGGCAGCGGCCGGTCTCCGGATCGACCACGGCGTACAGGAAGGTGGCGATCATCGGCTCGGCGAGGTCGTCGAGGGTCGCCTCCAGCTGGTTCATCAGGGCCTCGGGGGCGAGGTCGAGCCGGGCCAGGGCGCGCACGCTGGCGGAGAGCCGTCCCATGACCGCCGCGGCCGCGATGCCGTGGCCCATGACGTCCCCGATGAGGAGGGCGGCCTTGCCCCCGGGCAGGTGCAGGACGTCGTACCAGTCGCCGCCGATCTCGTTGACGTCGCTGGCCGGCAGGTAGCGGTGGGCGACCTCGATGCCGGGCGGCGGGGTGATGTGCTGCGGCAGCATGCTGCGCTGCAGGATGACGGCGGTCTCGTGTTCGCGGTGGTAGAGGCGCGCGTTGTCGATGCTGATGGCCGCGCGGGCGGCGAGCTCGCCGGCGAGGGTGACGTCGTCGGGCCCGAAGGGGCCGACGGGGCTGGTCCGGTAGAAGGTGGCGACGCCGAGTACGAGGTCCCGGGCGATCAGCGGCGCCATCATGAACGAGTGCACTCCGACGGGCAGGAGCTGTGCGGGCCGGTTCGTGTGGCGGGCGGCGGAGGCGATGACCTGCTCGTCCAGGTGGGCGATCAGGAAGGGCCGGCGGGCGGCGAGGGCCTGGGTGTAGGGGGCCGCCGACGGGAAGGTGAGGGTCCTGCCCAGGGGGGCGAGGATGCCGATCACGGCGGAGCCGGTCAGCGGGGCCTTGCCCAGGCGCCGCAGCCCCACGCCCCCGGCCAGTCCCATGCCGGGCTCGTCGCCGCGGGCGAGGGTGTCCAGTACGTCCACGGTGGCGGCGTCGGCGAGCTGCGGTACGGCCAGGTCCGCCAGTTCCTGCGCGGTGCGCTCCAGCTCGAGGCTGGCGCCGATGCGGACGCTGGCCTCGCTGAGCAGGGCCAGCCTGCGGCGGCCTGCCTCGGCCTCGACGTGGTCGTGCTGCTGCTCGGTGATGTCGAGCAGGGAGGCGATCACGCCGATCGGGCGGCCGCCGGGGTCCTCCACCCGGACGTACGAGCACGACCACACCCGGTCATGGACCGGGTCGGCCGGGGTACGGCCCGTGCGGCGCCGGTCCAGCAGCGGCTCCCCCGTGGCCAGGACCAGCCGCATCGCGTCCTCCATGTCCTCCGCGTTCACCTCGGGCAGGACCTGTGCGAGGCGGCGTCCCACGTGCGAGGACTCCGAGAGGCCGTTCATCACCTCGAGGGCCGGGTTGACCTGCAGGAATCGCAGCTGCGTGTCGAGGATCGCGATGCCGACGGGCGAGCGGGCGAACAGCCCGTCCCAGACCGCCGACGATCCCCGGATCCGGCGGGCCGCGTGGGCGTCGGCGGCGAAGACCAGGACCGCGGAGGCGCCGTGGCGCCGGCCGGGCACCGGGCTGGCCCAGATCTCCAGCTCCAGCGGGTGCCCGTCCTGGTGCCAGGCGGTCACGGTGCCCATCACCCCGCGCCCGGTGACGGCGGTCTCCCACAGCGCGCGGCCGAGGCTGCGGTCGGCTCCGGGGTGGAGGAGGTCGGCGATGTGCCGGCCGACGATCTGTGGCGGGGTGTAGCCGAGCAGCTCCTGCGCCGCGCGGTTCCAGCGGACGATGGTGCCGTCCGCGCTGGTGGCGAGCTGCGCCACGGCCAGCGGGCCGAGCCACCCGCCGGCGTCCTGGGCGGCGCCGCTGATCAGATCCTCGATCGGCGTCTGCTCGTTCATCCGGCCTCCACTACCACCCATGGTCGCTCTGGCGGCCCGGAACCGCTTCCCGGCGTGGTCCGGGGCGTGCTCCGGTGCGGCGGACGCGGCCGCGGCCGCGACGTGGTGGCGGCGCCGGATCAGCGGTCCGTGCGCCGTGCCTCGACGGATGCGGCGAATTCCTCGAGCGTGGCGTCGCGGAGCTCCTCCTCCTCGACCGTGATGCCCAGCATGTCGTGAACGGCGATGGCCATTTCGACGATCATGAGCGAATCGGTCAGCAGGTCACGCATGGGCGCGTTCGCCCGTACCTCGTCGGAGGGGATTTCGAGCCTCTCGACGAGCAGTTCGCTGATCACGTCGAGGACGGATTCCGGGGCGGAAGTAGTCACGGATTCTCTCATTTGCGGTATCGGTGCCATGTGCAGCAGGGCGGCGAGGGGAGACCCTTCTCGTGCTCAAATAAGTACCACGGCAGAGGATTTACTCAAAACCCTTCCCTGCCACGCTCGTTGATGATTCCAAACGTGAGAGTGGTGATCATTCGTGTCGGAAAGCATGGCCGATGTGACCGAGGTGATCGAGGTGGCAGGAGCCGAACTCAGGTACGCGAAGCGGCTGCTCGGCGAGGCCGGGGAGAGCACCTGGGACCGCTTCCTCGACTGGCTCGTCGACGACTGGTTCCGGCTCGAAGTCACCGGGTTGGAGAACATTCCGGCCGAAGGGCCGGCCGTCGTCGTCGCCAACCATTCGGGCGCCTGGGGGCTCGACGGCTTCGTTCTCCAGAAGGTCCTCACCCGCGGTCTCGGCCGGCCCCTGCACGTACCCGCGGCGCACCTCGTATTCCGGATCCCGGTCATCGGTTCGTACGCCCGCAAGAAAGGCGCCATTCCCCTCGACCCGACGCTGGGAGTGGAACATCTGACCGCCGGGGAACTCGTCGGGGTGTTTCCCGAAGGAATGACCGGTCTGGAAAAGCCCTTTCGCAAGCGCTACCAGCTCCGTCCCTTCAGCCCGGGGTTCGCGGTATCCGCCGTCCGGGCCGGTGCCCCCGTCGTGCCCGTGTCCGTCATCGGCGCCGAGGAAGCGTGCCCCCGGATCGGGGAAATCCCGGCCCTGGCACGCCTCTTCGGCCTCCCCTACTTCCCGATCACCCCGGCCTTCCCGCTGCCCTCGAAATGGCTCGTCACCATCGGCGAGCCGATCCCCGCACCGCGGCGGCCCGAGTCCTACGCCGCCCGCTCGGCCGCGGCCCGCCTGCTGTGTGCCGAAGCCCAGGCTGCCGTGCAGGCCCTGGTGGACCGGGAACGGCGCAGGCGGGACACGCCGTTCTGGTAACCGCCGCGCCCTGGAGGCCGGATCACCCTCCCTCGGCCACCGCCCGCACGTCGGGCCAGACCAGGGTGGTCGATCCCCAGGCCAGCCCCGCGCCGTACGCGGTGAGCGCCACCCGCAGGCCCGGCGACAGCGTTCCGGCGGCGGCCGCCTGGGCCAGCAGTACGGGCACCGAGGCGGCCGCCGTGTTCCCGTACCTCTCGATGTGCGAGAGCACCTGCCCGGGCGCCAGGCCCAGCTCGGCGGTGAGACCGTCCAGGATCCGCTGGTTGGCCTGATGGGCGATGAGCAGGTCCAGATCGCCCGGCAGCCACCCGGCCCGGTCCACGGCCCGTGTCACGGAGTCGCACATGCCGACGACGGCCTGCTTGAGTACGGCGGGCCCGTCCATCCGGAAGTACGGGGAGGACCCCTCGTCCGGAGCCGCCGGTTTCCGCTTCTTCGCGCGCGCACCGCCGCCGGTAATCTCCAGGAGATCCGCCTGTGTGCCGTCACTGCCCAGGTCGAAGGGCCCGAGCGCGCCGGGCGTTCCGGCCTCGCCCGCGCGCAGCACCACCGCCCCCGCCCCGTCGCCGAAGATGGCAGACATCAGCCAGTCCTGCGGATCGAGGAATGCGCTGAACACGTCCGAGGCGACCAGCAGAACACTGTCGAACGTCCCGGCGGTGAACAGCGAGGAGGCCACTCCCAGGCCGTACAGGAATCCGCTGCAGCCCGATGTCAGGTCGAAGGCGGGTACCGTACCCAGCCCCAACCTCGCCGCGACCTCCGGAGCTCCGGCCGGCAGGAGCCGGTCCGGGGAGACCGTGACCAGGACGACCGCGCCGACCGCGCAGGCCCCGGCCGCCGTCAGCGCGTGCCGGCCGGCCCGTACGGCCAGGTCGACGGTGGCCTCCCCGTCGGCGATGCGCCGGCTCGCCACGCCGATGCGGGTGCGGATCCACTCGTCGCCGATGGGCCGCTGCCCGCACAGCTCGGCGTTGGTGAGGACGCGCGGCGGGACGTACGCGCCGAGCCCCGCGAGGACGGCGCCGCGGCCGCGCGCAGACCCGGACGCGGCCGCGTCCGCGGGGATGTCTGCCGAGATGTCCATGAATCCGTCCGCCTCAGTCCGTCAGCCGCTTGGCTGCCCGCCGTACGCCGTCCGCCGCCGTCGCACAGCGCTCGGCGTGGCCCAGCAGGGCCATGCGGAACCGCTCCCCCTCCTCGTCGGTGCTCCAGCCGCTGTTCCCGGCACAGGCCGCGAGGCTCTCCGCGTGCCGCTCCAGCCGGTCGGCGCTGGCGTGCGCCAGGGCTCCGTACGCCGCCGGGGCGTAGCCGAACGCCGAGACCGGCACCGCCGTCGGCATGCCGACCGTCACGCGCCCGTCGCCCGGCCGGGCGGCGAGGTCCTCGAGCGCCACGACCAGCGTCCGCGGATCGAGCGTGTCCGGCAGCCGGTCCGCGGTGAACTGCGGGGCGATCACCACCGGGCGGGCCGCCTCCGTGACGGCCCGTACGATCTGCTCGGCGACGAGCGCCGCGAACCGTGTCGCCGCGCACCCGGTCGGTGCCCCGCACAGCGGCGGCATCCCCGAAGCCAGCGCCGCCGCCGAAGTCCCCGACGGCCCCGGGTCCGGGCGGTCCTCGCCGTCCAGGCC
This sequence comes from Streptomyces sp. NBC_01296, assembly GCF_035984415.1. Taxonomy (NCBI): domain Bacteria; kingdom Bacillati; phylum Actinomycetota; class Actinomycetes; order Kitasatosporales; family Streptomycetaceae; genus Streptomyces; species Streptomyces sp. NBC_01296. Next base: position 882,188 of record NZ_CP130720.1, read on the forward strand.
GCGCAGCCAGCCGGGCACCCGCAGGATCTCGGTCCCGGCCCCGACCGCGAGGTCCTGCCATACGAAGTCGGCCCGTACGGGGTACACGGCCGCGGCCACCGGCGGCCAGCGGCGCAGCGCCTCGCCCACGGCCGCCTCCGGGGTCGCCGCGGCGCCCACGGCGATCAGGGCCAGTGCCTGGAGCACCGTCCCGGCGGCTGCCTCGGACACCAGCGCGAGCGCGTGCGCGACGGCGGGTACGGCTGCCTCCGGCTCGGTGCCCTTGCCGCCCGTGCCCTGCGCCGTCATCCGGCCCGCCAGCGAGGCGGGGTCCGGGTCGGCCAGGTACGGTGCCAGCCGGCGCCGCAGCGCCTCGGCCCGGCCCTCGTACGACCTGCTGTCCGCAGCCGCCGTCGCCGCCGCGAGCACCTCGCTGAGCAGCGTGTCCTCGACGGCTGCGGCGCCCGCCACCACGCGTCGGCCCAGCCGCTGCATGCCGCGCTGCCAGTCGTGCCACTCCAGCGTGCCGTCCCCGCGCCGGGCCGCGATCACCCGGTCCACGTCCTCGGTCAGCAGGGCGCCCAGCTCGGCGGCCGGAACCGCCGCGTCCCGGGGCAGCGGCACGTGCGGCGACAGTCCGTACCGCTGCCCGCCGGCCGTGAGGCCGACCGCGGGTGCGAGCGCACCCGCCTCGTCCGCCCGGGCGAGCAGGCCCGCGGCGTCGGCCGTGGCCAGCGGCAGCAGGAAGGGCCCGAACGGGGTGCGCAGCTGCACCGGCCGTCCGGAGCGGGTGCGCCGCAGGAACGCGAGCAGCCGGCGCGTCACCCCTTCCCGGGTCAGCACGTCCAGCCCCAGGGCGCGGGCGGGGGCGTCCACCCACGGCAGGCGCTGGGCGACCATCGCCGCGCTGAACACGGCGTTCTCCAGGGGCCAGGCCGTCGCGGGGCGTCGCTCCTTGGCGGCCGGGTTGTCGGCAGTGGTCATCGGTCGGTCTCCCTTGTGGTCCCTTGGGTCACTTGTGATCACGGAGGTCACTTGCGATCACTTGTCGCGCAGCATGTACGGCTGGTTGCCGACGACTTCGCCGTCGTATGCGCCGATCAGCTTGTTGACCTGCTCCCGGTGGTGCGTGAACTCCCCGCGCAGCGCGTCGGAGTACGCCTGCGGGGCGTGCGACAGCGGGTAGTCGTACGACTCGTCGAGCCAGGCCAGTTCGACCCAGCTGTCGGGGATGTCGTTGGGCGAGGCCGGTCCGCGCCCGTCCAGCCCCGGGATCACGTCGTGCTTGTTGACGAGGCTGATCACCTGGGTGGTGTGGTCGGCGGGCCGCTTGCTGTCGATCGGGGAGCCGATCGCGACCACGTGCGTGACCCGGTAGGTGGAGGAGACCTCCACGTCGCTCGCGAGGTTCATGGCGGTCATCCCGCCGAGGCTGTGCCCGACGATCATCAGGTCCGAACCGGTGGGCAACCCGGCCCGCCGGAGCAGCTTCTTCGCGGCACGGGTGTACGTCGTGTCGGTGCGCAGCAGTCCGTCGAACGCGCCGACGAGGTCCTGCGGGGTGCTGTTGCTCAGCAGGCCGAAGCTCGTGCCGGGCAGCAGGAGCACGTACCGTACGGCGCCGTCGGCGCACGCGACGCGGCGCAGCAGCACCAGGCCGTGGTTGCCCAGGGCCCCGATGTCGTTCACGTAGCTGACGATGTCGTTGCGGGAGGTGGCGAGCACCTTCGCGAGGATCGGGTCGGGCTCGGTGCGTTCTGCGCGGCCGGGGCCGGGGTTGAGGAACTTCAGGACCGAACTCGGCAGTCCGAGGAACGGGTCGGTGGTCGGCACGCCGCCGGCGAGCGTCACCCATGAGAAGTCGTCGTTGACCGGGTTCTCGTCGAGCATGCCGAGCAGGGCCATCAGCTCCATGATCACGGGGCTCACCGTGGTCAGGGCGCGGGTCACGCCCAACAGCTCGATCAGCCCGTACATCGCCCGCAGTGCCTCCAGCCGGTTCCCGGCCACCATGGCGTCGGTGAGGCGGCGCGCGGCCGGCGCATCGAGGTTGGGATGATCGGCCGCGGCCGCCTTGATCCGCAGGGCGAAGGCGTCCACGGCCATGGCCACCTTGGCGGGGCGGCGGTACGTCATGCTCCCGGCCATCCGGGCGAGTTCGCCGATCAGGCCGCCGTTGGCCCCGAACCCGAGCCCGGTGGAGGCGGTCAGCGCCTGGGCGCAGGAAGCGGCCGTACCGAGCGCCCAGCCGGGGCGGCGCAGCGCTTCCAGCCCGAACCGCCAGCTGCACAGGGCTCCGGTCAGCTCGGCGCCGGACTGCTTGGCCGTCAGGGCCGCGTCCGCGAGCAGGACCGACGCCGCGATGAGGAGCTCGGAGTCGATCCGCTCCGGGGCCGGTTCCGGAGCGGCCGGAGCGGGTACGGCCGGGGCCGCGCTCTGGGCAGCGGCATCCGGACCCTTCCGCGCGGGGAGACGCTGAGCCGTTTCGTCGACCACCTGAGGCGCCACTTTCCTACCTCTCATCCCTGTGCAAGGGCTTTGCAGCCTTGCCCGTTGTGTGCGGGGGAATCGTGGCACCGAATGTGATCCTTTCCGCGCGGCCGGACCCTCGTTTCCGCGTGTCAGCCGCCGTGCGACCGCCGGCCCGGACCCCCTCGCGGGCCGCTGCCCACGGGGGCGACGCCGCATCCGGCAGGGGCCCGGTTCACCCGACGGGGTTGGCCGCGCCCGGGAGGATGACCCCACCCCCTCCCGGTTGACACGCCCCACCGCGGCCTCGGCCACAGACCGGGCGAGGGTCGGCGCGATGAGCTCCGGGACGCCGCCCGGCGGGTCGGGCCTCCGGCGCACTGCTTGGCATGCACGCGGCGTACAGTCGGGCTGCCGACGCCAGGACCCGACCGCCCCTCGACGCCGCCCGAAAGCAGGAGCAATGACAGGCACCGCACCGACCGCCACCCTCGCCGGATGGCGCCGGGCCCCCTTCTCCGCCGAGGGGCTCACGTACGACTGCTTCGAGAAGGGCGAGGGCCCCGGCGTGGTGCTCCTGCCGGAACTGCCCGGCATCACTCCCGAGGTGCTCGGTCTCGCCGAGCACCTGGTGGGCGAGGGGTTCACCGTCGTGATGCCGTCGTTGTTCGGCACTCCGGGCAAACCCGTCTCCGTCGCCCGGACCGCGGCCGTCTTCGCCCGCGTCTGCGTCTCCGCGGAGTTCCGGGCCTTCGCCACGAACGCCCACCGGCCCGTCGCCGACTACCTCCGGGCCCTCGCCCGCGACCTCGCGGCCCGTACCCCCGCCGCGGGGGTCGGTGTCATCGGCCTCTGCTTCACGGGCGGTTTCGCCCTGGCCGCGGCCGTGGACGACTCCGTCCTGGCCCCCGTCATGAGCCAGCCGTCGGCCCCGATCGCGCTGACCGCCGCCCAGCGCGCGGACGCCGGTGTCTCCGAGGACGAGCTCCGGCGCGTCGTCGACCGCACGCGCAACAACGGCCTCTGCGTCATGGGGCTTCGCTTCAGTGGGGACTGGATGGCCCCTGAGGAGCGCTTCGACACCCTGCGTTCCCGGCTCGGGGACGCCTTCAAGGTCATCCGGATCAGCTCCGCCCCGGACAACGGCGACGGCTTCGGCCGCCTGGCCCACGCGGTCCTGACCCTGGAGGTCCGCGAAACCCCGGCGGATCACCCCGCCCTGAAGGCCCGGGCGGAGGTCACGGCGTTCCTGCACGACCGGCTGGGCGGCTGACCCGATGGAACGCCTCGCCATCGACGAGCCGTTGGTGCGCTCTCTGCTGCGGGATCAGCATCCGGGCCTGTCAGAGCTGAGCCTGCGCCGGGTGCCCGGCGGCTGGGACAACGAACTGTGGCGCCTCGGCGATGCGTTGGCCGTACGTCTGCCACGCACGCAGCGGGCCCCGGCGCTCCTGCGCAAGGAGTATCGCTGGCTGCCCGTTCTGGCCCCCCGGCTGCCGCTCCCGGTACCGGTCCCCGTCCGCACCGGTGCGCCATCGGCACGCTTCCCGCACCCCTGGACCGTGGCGACCTGGGTTCCGGGCGAGCCGGGCGACCACGCCGAGATCGGCCACGCGCACGAATCGGCAGACGCTCTTGCAGACTTCCTGCGGGCGCTGCACCGGCTCGCGCCCGTCGACGCACCGGCAGGCGCGAACCGCGGCGTCCCCCTCGCAACGCTCACGCACGAGTTCGAAGAGAGGATCCGAACGGTTGCTTCCAGCAGCTTCGCCGATGCCGTCCGGGCCGTGTGGGACGATGCCGTGGCGGCTCCCGAATGGCGGGGTGCACCGGTCTGGATCCATGGCGACCTTCATCCCGCGAACGTGGTCGTGTCGGAGGGAACACTGTCCGGTGTGATCGATTTCGGCGAACTGTGCGCCGGTGATCCGGCGACGGATCTCGCGGCCGCCTGGCTGCTCCTTCCCGATGGCGCGGGCCGGCGATTCCTCGACGCCTACGCCGACGCGGACGAAGCGATGGTCCGGCGGGCCCGAGGGTGGGCCGCCCTGCGCGCCGTTTCCCTGATCGGCATCGGCCAGGCGTGGGAACGGGGTCTCCCCGGCGGGCAGCCCACGTGGGGGCGCGTCGGCAGGGCGGCTCTTGACCGGGTTTCGAGGGCCCGTTGCCTCCCGCGATCGGCTGGGCGAGCAGGAACCCGTTCGGCCATGCCGTCGGGCTCTCCCTCGGTCGACCAGGGTGACGGCACCACCGAGTCCGGCGTCAAGGGCAGCCCCGCCCAAGCGCACGCGCAAGGCGCCCAGCGGACCGGCACGTGCAGCGGCGAGGGCCGGTCGATCGCCTTCGGCTTCGAGAACTCCAAGGGCGACTTCGTGGCTCCGGCCTTCCACGGCAGGTCGGGCGTGCCCGGCGCCGTCGGCGATGAGCCGGCCACGAAGACACGGCAGCCGTCCGAAGGTGCGTCAGCCCCCGCGCGTGCTGTTCGAGTCGTCGGTGGCGCGGGCGATGCCGTCGAGCTCCTGGGCGATCCAGGCCTGCTCGGCCGCATCGCAGGTCGGTAAGGGCGCCGACGGCGCGAACTGGTGTCGGGGGCCGGTGTTGTCCACGACCGCCCAGCCCTTGCCGCCGTCGGGGGCGGCCAGTTCGACGAGGCGGTGGTCGAGGTGGCCCGTGATCATGACCGCCATGAGGGACAGGTACTCGCGCTGCAGATCGGGGGCGAGGTCGGCGTCGCCCGGCACCTCCAGGACGGCTTCCCGTCCGTCGGCCAGCAGTGCGCAGGTGGCCTGGACGGCCCTGATGAGCACCTCGAACCGCTCCCCGTTCAGGCGTGCCCGCAGGACCTCCAGGTAGGGGCCCAGAACATCGTCCTCCTGGCCGTCCCCCGGGTCTGCCGCATGGTGCTCGATCATGTTCCCCGCCCTTTCCCGGACGGCCGCGTCCCTTCGCAGTGTAGGGAGCCTGCGGGAGGTGCACGGCGGTCTTCGGCCATCCTCCAACCCGTGGCGTGATCCATCGACTTGGCATCTTCGGACCGCCCCGAGCCTCGCAACGGCCGCTGATCCCGGCAGAGTTCATGCCCACCCGATCCGACAGGGACCTCGTCACACAGGAGGTCAGGCGCCCCGTGCGCAGCAACCACCCCGCGCTGCACACCTGCGCTCCCGGGGCCGGCGCTCGCGCGATCGCATCAGTGGCCGGAAGAGGCCCATGAGCACCTCCGGGGCCGAACGTGCGTCGACGGAGTCCCGGTCCGGGAGCCCCCCGCGCCCCTCACGCGAACGTCCGTTTCGGGGCGACTATGCCACCCGCACGTCCGCCGCGAATATTCCTTCGGTAATTCCACGGTGAATTCAGCATCTCCCCACTTCCTACATTGACAGTGCGCTGCGCCCTGCGAGTTAATTAGTTCACGGGTGGCCTGATGTAGTCGTGTGTGGGCGGGATCTGGTCAGTTGGCGACCGGTTCATTCCGAACAGTCGCGGTTGTGGAGCCGTGACGGTGCCGCAACAGCAGGGCGCTCTGAAATCGCACGTGCCATGACGATCGTACATTGAGCGGGTATTGGCGAATCCGACTCTTCCGTGGGGGGATCAATGGCCCGGCTCGACCCATTCCCTGTTCCCGATTTTCATCTCCCGTTCGGGAACTCCAAGCATCCACTGGCCGCCCGGGCCAACGCCGAGGCCACGTCATGGGCGTTGCGCCACGAGCTCGTCACCAACGCCTCGGAGCAGTTCGCCGGCATCGGCTGCGGCCACCTTGCGGGCCGGGTGAGCGGCGAGGTGCCGTACGACACCATCGTCCTGCTCGCCGAGTGGATGGCCTGGTCGTTCGTCCTGGACGATCAGCACGATCATCTCATCAGGACGGGTGAACTTGCGGCCTGGCGGCCCGTCACCGATGCCATCACCCAATACCTGGAGACGGGCAGGACCAGCAGGGCCTCATCGCGCCGCAATCCGTTGGTGAGCGGATTCGTCGACCTGTGCGACCGGATCCTCGCCGGGATGTCCCCGGGGACCGCGGCCCGCTACCGGGCCCATGTGCCGCTGATGCTGCGGTCGTTGGACCAGGAGGCGGGCAATCGCGGGGCTGGTGGACGTCCGTCGATCCAGCACTACGTCCTCATGCGCCGGCACAGTTCCCAGTTGCTGCCGATGATGGACATGGTCGAGGCCGGGCTGGGAATCGACCTGCCGCAGCCCGTCCACGACCTCCCCGCTTTCCAGGCGGTCGTCGAGAGCGCCGTCGACATCATCTCGTGGGGCAACGACATGTTCTCCCTGCCGAAGGAGCACGCCTGCGGGGACAACAACAACCTCGTCTCCCTCATCTCCTCCTGGGAGGGACGCTCCCTCCCGGACGCCGTCCAGGCGACCTGGGGGCGCATCCAGGACCGCATAGAGGACTACGTGGCAGCGGAACGACGGCTGTTTCAAGTCATCGACGCCCAGGGGGAGATGGACCCGGCCGTACGCGCAGCGGTCACCCGGTGCGTGCGGAGTTACGAGGACTGGATGATCGGCACGGATCTGTGGCAGCGTTACGAGTGCACACGGTACAGCGACGAACGGTTCGCAGCCGGGCTGGAGTCTGCGTACATCCGCCCGGACCTGGTCTCGGTGGCATGACAGGGAGTCGGTCCATGACCCACGCGGAACATCCCGGCCCCGTGGTCCACGCCCCCGCGGCCCCGGGACGGTTACCGCTCCTGGGTCACGCGATCCCCCTGTGGCGGCAGCCGATCGCGTTCCTCGAATCGCTGCGCGAGTACGGCGACATCGTGCGCCTCGACATCGGCACCTGGCCCGTCCACGTGCTCACGAGCCCGGACCACGTCAACGCCGTACTGGTCCAGCAGGCCCAGCAGTTCGGCCGCGGCAGGATATTCGAGCGGCTCCGTCCTATGTTCGGCAACGGCATCGTGACGACCGACGGGGACTTCCACCGCAAACAGCGCCGGATGGTGCAACCGGCCTTCCACCGCAACCACATCGCCGACTACGCCGAGGTGATGGGCCGGGCGGCGGAGGCGATGTGCGCCTCGTGGACGGCGGGCCGCCAGGTCTCGATGCTCACGGAGACCCGCCGGTACGCCCTGTCCTCGGTCGCCGAGATGACCTTCTCGGGAGGCCTGAGCGGGGCTGCCATCGCGGAGGTGCACCGCTCCCTGCCCGTCGTCCTGGAGGGCATGCTGCTGCGCGTCGTCATGCCCAAGTCCCTGGACCGGCTGCCCATCCCGCCCAACCGGAGGTTCGACTCGGCGGCCGCCCGCCTGCGCCGCGTCATCGACCAGGTGATCGCGCAGTACGGCGCCGAGCAGGAGGGCCGGCACGACCTCCTCTCCCTGCTTTTGTCCAGCGTGGACGCCGAGACCGGCACGACGATGAGCGCCGAGCAGGTACGGGACGAGGTCATCGCGATCATGTTCGCGGGGACGGAGACCCCGGCCACCACCCTGGCCTGGATCTTCCATGAACTCGGCCGGCACCCGGAGGTGGAGAAGCGCCTCCACGCCGAGGTCGACGCGGTGGTGGGCGCGCGCCCCGTCCGCCCGGACGACCTCCCCCGGCTGACGTACACGAACAACGTGTTCCAGGAGGCGCTGCGCCTGCACTCTCCGCTGCTGTTCACCCGGCGGTCCCTGGAGCCCGTCACCCTGGGCGGTGTCTCCATCCCGGCCGGGGCGGAACTGGCCTACAGCCCGTACGCGTTGCACCGGGACCCCGCGCTGTTCCGCGATCCCACGGCGTTCGATCCGGACCGCTGGCAGGAGGGCGGGGACGAGCTGCCCCGGCCCCACCGGTTCATCCCGTTCGGGGCGGGCCAGCACAAGTGCATCGGTGACGCGTTCGCCGTGGCGGAGATCCTGACCGCGGTGGCGACCGTGGCGTCCCGGTGGAAGCTGGTCCCCGCCCCGGGTGTGACGGTGCGTGAACTCCCGGCGGGCATACCCCAGCCCAGCGAGCTGCCCATGATCCCTGTTTCACGCCATTGACCAGGGGCCGGTCGATCCGGTTCATTTCAGGGCGGGTTCACCGATCCGCTGACGTCACACCGCTCGTGGCGTCAGCGGAGGATACAGCGTCGCTCCCGTTTGAGTGACGTGATCCCGCAATAATGTGCTTAAGCAGCAATTTCTCGTCCCCCGGGTCGTACACTCGGCCGCACGCGCAGGAGGGGGCAGGAATGTCACATGTCACGGAACCGCGAGGGTGGGCATCCCAGCCCCTGCTCGAACGTGAGTCCGAGATTCTCGCGATCCACCGCGCGGTGGACGATCTCTGCGGCATCACGGACACCGGTCCCGCCGCCCGCCGCGGGGGTGTGCTGACCTTCGCGGGGTCGGCCGGCATCGGCAAGACCACGCTGCTCGCCGAAGCCCGCCGGCACGCCGCCGAGCGCAACTGCACCGTACTGTTCGCCCGCGGCGGCGAGCAGGAGAAGCAGGTGCCGTTCCACGTGATGCGGCAGCTCATCCAGCCGGCGCTCGCCGCCATGACCGAGGCCGAACGGCACGAGGTCCTGGGCACCTGGTACAACATCGTGGCCCCGGCGCTCGGGCTGACCGCCGCCCCGGAAGTCCCCACCGCGCCCGACCCTCAAGGCGTGCGCGACGGCCTGGACTGGGTCGTCACCCATCTGACGGTGCGCAGCGCGCCCGTCGTCCTGGTCCTCGACGATGCGCACTGGGCGGACGCCGAGTCCCTGGCGTGGCTGACCGCGTTCACGGCGCGGGCCGAGGAACTGGCCATGCTGATCATGGTGGCCTGCAGGCCGGACGAGATCCCCGCCGGCGCCGGCGCCCTGCGCGCCCTGATGGGGCGCCAGGGAACGCGTCCGCACGAGCTGGCTCCCCTCACCACGAGCGCGGTGGCCCGCATAGTGCGCGACGCCCTCGGCCAGAGCGCCGACGACGTGTTCTGCCGGGAGTGCTGGGCGATCACCGGCGGAAACCCCTTCGAGGTCGTCGAGCTGGCCATGAAGGGCCGCGACCGCGAGCTGAAGCCGCACCAGGACAGCATCCCGGAGCTGCGCGATCTGGCCTCCGCCGTCAAGGGCAGCGGCCTGATCACCCGCCTCGAACAGTTCGGACCGTCCACCGTCCGGTTCGCCTGGGCCGCCGCTGTGCTCGGCACCGCGGTCCCGACCAGCATCGTCGGCAGTGTGGCGGCCCTCGGTGAGGCCCAGGTCGGCGAGGCCATCGACCAACTGCGCAGCGCCCGCATCCTGACCGTCCTCACCAGCCTGCGGCGCAAGGAGGTCGTGGAGTTCTTCCATCCGCTCATCGCCACCGCCGTCTACCGTTCGATCCCGCCCAGTGTCCGCGTCGCCATGCACGGCATGGCGGCCCAGGCCCTCGTCGACGACGGGCAGGGCGCCGCCGCCGCGGCCCGCCACCTGCTCGAGATGCACCCCGACGGCGATCCCTGGGTGGTGCAGCAGCTGCGCCAGGCCGCACGCGACAGCTTCTCCGCGGGAGCGCCCGATGCCGCACGGCGCTATCTGGCCCGCGCGCTGCGCGAACCGCCGGACGTCGAGGACCGGGCCGAGGTGCTGTTCGAACTCGGCTCCGCCAACCTCCTCCACGATCCGGCGACGACCATCAACCAGCTCAGGGCCGCGCTGGAAGAGCCCAAGGCCGAACAGGGCCTGCGGGAGGCGATCACGTACCGGCTCGCCCAGGCCCTGGCCCACACCGGTCAGCTGGCGGATGCCTCCGACCTCCTCTCGGACGAGGCCAAGCGCGCCACGAGCTCCCGAACGCGGCTGCGCATGCAGGCCGAACAGTTCAAGTGGAACTCGGTCCGGGTCGACGAGGAGAACTCGCCCGCACGCTCCCGGCTCCTCGCCCAGTTCGCCAAGCGGATCACCGGCCGCGGCCTCGCCGAGCGGCACATCCTCGGCCTGCGGGCCTGGGACGCCGCCATGCGCGGCGAACCGGCCGCCACGGCACTGGAGTACGCGGAGCAGGCGCTGGACGGCGGCATGAGCTGGACCGACCAGGACTTCGGATTCGAGGTGCCGGCCTCCGTCGCCGTCACCCTCATGTACTGCGACCAGCCGGGCCGCGCCGAGGACCTGTTCAACACCGGCATCGTCGAGTTCGAGGCGAAGGGCTGGCGCGGCGCGCACCTGTCGTTCGTGTACACGCTGCTGGGGTACGTCCGCTACCGGCGCGGACGCCTCGCCGAGGCCGAGGACTTCGTACGCAACGGCCTGCAGATCGCCGACCGCATCGGACACGGGACCCCGGCGCAGTGGTACGCGATCGGCACCCTCATCGAGACGCTGCTCGCCCGCGGGAACACCGAGGAGGCACAGCAGGTCGCCCACACGTACAAGCTGGGGGACGGCTTCCCGCAGGCGGTCGTCTACCCCGACCCGCAGGCCGTGTGGGGCAAACTCCTCCTGGCCCAGGGCAGGGTGGAGGAGGCGGTGCAGAACCTCTCCGCGGCGGGCAAGCGCCTGGATCTGCGCGGCACCCGCAACCCGTCCTGGAGTCCCTGGCAACTCGACCTGGCGCTGGCGCAGGTGGCCCGCGAGCCCGAGCAGGCGCGCGCCACGGCGGCCGAAGCGGTGTCCCGGGCCCGTGCGTTCGGCACGTCGAGCGTGATCGGCCACGCCCTGCGGGTGTCGGCGGCGGCCACCGAGCCGGCCCAGGCGGCCGTCCTGCTGCAGGAGGCGGTGGACCATCTCGAACAGTCCCCGGCCGCCTGCGAACTCGCCCATGCGCTCATCGATCACGGCACGGCCCTGCACACCCTCGGTGACCCGCACCGGGCGGCGCAGCAGCTCTACCGGGGCATGGAAACGGCCGCCGCCTGCGGCGCCGATGCTCTTGCACGCCGCGCCCGTTCCCAGCTCGCGTCGGCCGGACTGCGCCCCCGCCGTCTGCACACGTTCGAGCAGGACACCTTGACGGTCGCCGAGAACACGGCCGCCGGGCACGCCGCCCTCGGCCTCGACAACACGGCGATCGCGGCGAAGATGCACACCGACGCCCAAGCGGTGTCGGAGCTGCTCTCGGCGGTCTTCACCAAGCTGGGCACCGACCGGCTCGGCCTGCGCCGGGCCCTGGGAATCTGACGGCCGGACGCCGCCCGCCTTGCGCTGTGGACGTCACAGCGGAAGGCGGGCCCCGTTCCGGGGTGCCCGGTCCCTGACCATCAGGGCGGCGACCAGGCCCGCGAGCAGTACGCTGCCGGCCGCCCACCAGAGGGTGGCGGTGTAGCCGCCCAGCACGTCCGCGCCGGCCGTGTCGGACGACGCTGCATCGCTCAGGCGGCTCGAGAAGACGCTGCTGAGCACTGCCCCGCCGATCGCCGCACCCACCTCCTGGGCCGTGGTGATCGCGCCCGAAGCACCACCGGAGTGCTCGGCGGCGACTCCCCCGGTCGCGATGGCGAAGACCGGTACGAAGGCCAGGCCGATGCCGAAGCCGGCGAGGAGCGTGCCGGGCAGGACCTCGGTCGTGTAGGAGCCGTCGACGCTCAGACCGGTCAGCAGGAGCAGCCCGACGGCCGTGAGCACCATGCCCGCCAGGATAAGGACGCGGGGTGCGGCGCGGCGCAGCAGGCGGGCGGAGACCTGGGTGGAGGCGATGACGAGGGCGGCGACCATGGGCAGGTAGGCCAGCCCGGCCATGAGGGGGTCGTATCCGCAGATGCTCTGGAGGTAGTACCCCACGGCCGGGTACAGGGCGAAAATGCCGGCGCCGGCCAGGATCATGCCGAGGATGCTGCCGGCGCGGTTCGGGTCTTTGAAGACGTACGGCGGCAGGAGCGGGCCCGATGTCGCCGTCTGCCACCACACGAAGGCCACGAGCAGGAGGACGCCCCCCGCGAGCACGGCCAGGACCAGGGGGGTGGTCCAGCCGCTCGACTGGCCCCCGCCGAGGCCGTAGACGAGGGCGGCGACTCCGCCGGCGCCGAGCACCACGCCGAGCGGGTCGAAGTGGCCGGATGTGCCGGCCGCGCGGTCGGGCAGCAGGGTGAGTGCGCCGATCAGGGCGATCACGGCGACGGGGACGGCGGCGTACAGGGACCCTCGCCAGGACATGGTCTCGAGGAGCCAGCCGTCCGCGGCCAGCCCGAGTGCCCAACCGCCGCCGGTGACCGCGGCGTAGATCCCGAAGGCCCTGCCGCGTTCCTTCGGTTCGGTGAAGCCGGTGGCCACCAGGGACAGGGCGGCCGCAGTCAGCAGCGCGCCGAAGACGCCCTGCAGGGCGCGGGCCCAGACCAGCGTGCCGGGCTCGCCGGCCGATCCGCCGAGCGCCGAGGCGGCTGCGCATCCGAGCAGGCCGACGATCACGGTCTGTTTGCGTCCCACGAGGTCCGCGATGTGCCCGCCGATCAGCAGCGCCGCGGCGAAGGCGATGAAATAGGCGTTGGTCATCGGTTCCAGGGCGTCGGCGGAGAGGCCCAGGTCGGCCTGGATGGCCGGGATCGCCATGTTGAAGTTCGCCCCTTGGAACAGCACCATCAGCTGCGCCAGGGCGATCACCACCAAGCCCCACCAGCGCCTGGGGTGCGGGGACGCCGGGTCCGGGAGCGGGGCCCGGGGCGGGGGTACGGTCCAGGCGCCCGGGGGCGGGCCCGGGGGCGGGCCGAATCCCTGCGAGGGATCGAAGGGCCCGGCGGCCGTCGGGGCGTACTCGGGCGGCGGGGGCGCCGGCGGCCCGGGCTGCGGGGCGGCGGTCTCGGCGGGGGCCGGGGCATGCGCGGCGGGGGCGAAGTCCAGCAACTCGGCGGCATGGCGGCCGAGTTGTGCCAGCACCGCGCCCGGCAGCCACTCCGCGGCCTGGTCCGTCGCCGTGCGCTCGGCCACCTCCTGGGGGGTGGGCCGGCGGGCCGGGTCCTTGTGCAGGCATGCGCGTACGAGGTCGACCAGCGTCTCCGGTACGCCGGTCAGGTCCGCCTCCTCCTCCGCGACCCGGAAGAGGTGGGCGTTGAGCCCGGTGTCGGTGGCGCCGAAGAGGAGCCGCCCGGTGGCCGCGTAGACGAGAACGGCGCCCAGGCAGAAGACGTCGCTGGCGGGGGTGAGTTCGAGGCCGCGGACCTGTTCCGGCGACATGAAGCCCGGGGAACCGATCAGCATGCCGGTGCGGGTGTGCAGGCTGTGGTCGTCGGCGAGGCTGTCCATCGCCCGTGCGATGCCGAAGTCGATGACGCGGGGCCCGTCGACGGTGACGAGGACGTTGGACGGCTTGAGGTCGCGGTGGATCAGGCCCGCCCCGTGCACGGCCTGGAGGGCGAGGGCGAGGCGGTTGGCGAGGGTGTGCACCGAGTGCTCGGGCAGCGGCCCGAAGTGCTCGGCGACCACGGCGTGCAGGTCGGGCCCCGGGATGTACTGGGTGGCCACCCAGGGGATGGCGGCCTCGGGATCGGCATCGAGCACGGCCGCCGTACAACTCCCGCCCACCCTGCGCGCAGCGGCCACTTCGCGGGCGAAGCGCTTGCGGAACTCGGGGTGCCCGGCGTACTCGGCCTGCACGACTTTCACGGCGACGGTACGGCCGCCCTCGGAGCGACCCAGATAGACCAGGCCCATGCCGCCTGCGCCCAGCCGGGCGATCAATCGGTACGGGCCTATGCGCGGCGGGTCTTCGGCGATCAGCTGGTCCACGGGGGGAAGGATAGTCCAACTATCCAACACCGGTGGGGACATCGGCCGAATTCGATCAGTGGCCGGGAAGAGCCGCATTCCATGCTCATATGAGCATGGAATGCGCTGCGCATGTCGGCCCCGACGCTCGCTTGGCCAGCCTGACACGTACGGCGATATCCTTTGAAGAGCATCGAGGGAGATCAGTTCCCATGGATCTGAACACCGTCACCGAAGTCGTCCGGCGGCCGTCCGACCGTCCGGGCGTGGACTGGCGCGAAGGCGACGCCTGGCTCGCCGGCGGAACCTGGCTGTTCTCTGCGGAGCAGCCGGGCCTGCACCGCCTCATCGACCTGACGGCATTGCGTTGGGATCCGCTCGTCCCGCACGACAAGGGCCTCGAGATAGGTGCAACGTGCACCGTCCGCGACCTCCATGCCTTCACGCCGCCGGCGGATTGGATCGCGGGCGGCCTTTTCGCGACGAGCTGCGAGGCGTTCCTCTCCTCCTTCAAGGTCTGGAACTCGGCGACCGTCGGCGGCAACATCTGCATGTCCTTGCCGGCCGGCCCCATGATCACGCTGACGGTCGCCCTCGAGGCGACGTACGAGCTGTGGGCTCCCGACGGGTCCACGCGCATCGTCGATGCCCTCGATTTCGTGACCGGCGACCATCGCAACGTCCTCGCTCCCGGGGAAATCCTGCGGCGCATCGACATCCCGGCGCACGCCCTGCGCAAACGCACCGCGCACCGCCGCTTCACCCTGACCCACCTCGGCCGTTCGACGGTGTTCCTCCTCGGTACGCAGACGCCGGGAAGGGGCGACCTGCTGCTGACCGTCACGGCCGGCACCACACGCCCGGTGCGCATGGCGTTCGACTCCATGCCCGATGCCGCAACCCTGCAGCAGAGCATCGACGTCATCCCCGCCGACGTCTGGTTCGCGGACCCCAACGGAACTCCCGAACACCGTCGCCACCTGACGAAGCACTTCGCCGAGGAGATGCGTCGCGAACTCATGACCGGGGGTCCGCAATGACGTACACCGTGAACGGCAAGACCTTCGACGAGGAGCCGGAACCCGGCCAGTGCCTGCGCACTTTCCTCCGCTCCCTCGGCCACTACGGCGTCAAGAAGGGCTGCGACGCCGGCGATTGCGGCGCCTGTACCGTCTGGTTGGACGGCACCCCGGTCCACAGCTGCATCACCCCGGCGTTCCGTGCGGACGGTCATGCGGTGACCACGATCGAGGGGCTCGGATCGCCGGGCCACCTGCATCCGATGCAGCGCCGGTTCCGCGACGCCCCCGGGTTCCAGTGCGGTTTCTGCACCGCAGGGATGATCATGACCTCGGCAACGTTCACCGAGGCCCAGAAAGCGGACCTGCCGCGGGCGCTGAAGGGCAACCTCTGCCGCTGCACCGGCTATCGGGGGATCGAGGACGCCGTGCAGGGCGTCGTCGGCGTGGAGAGCGCCGCGCCGGGAAGAGCCGTCGGGACGAGCGTCGGCGCGCCGGCCGCCGACGACGTGGTGACCGGTCGCGCCGAGTTCACGATGGACACCTACATCGAAGGCATGCTGCACCTCAAGGTGCTGCACTCACCGCACGCGCACGCCCGGATCGTCTCGATCGACAAGACCGACGCACTCGCCGTTCCCGGCGTGCACCGCGTCTACACCTGGGAGGACGTGCCGCGCAGGCGCTTCACCACGGCCATCCACACCGACCACCTGGTCGATCCGGACGACACCTTCATCCTCGACGACACGGTCCGCTTCGTCGGCCAGCGCGTCGTCGCCGTCCTGGCCGACACGGTCGCCGCGGCGGAGGAGGGCTGCCGCAGGGTCCACGTCGACTACGAGGTGCTGCCGGCGGTGTTCGACCCCGAAGAGGCGATGACCGAGGGCGCGCCACAGCTGCACGGCACGGACGATCCGTTCGCCCGCGATCCCGCCCGCAACGTCCTGCTCGAGATCCACTCCCACATCGGTGATGTCGACGCCGGGTTCGCCGAGGCCGACCTGATCCACGAAGGCACGTACTTCTCACCGCGCGTGCAGCACGCGCACCTCGAGACCCACGGCTCGATCGCCTGGATGGAGAACGGCCGCCTGAACGTCCGCACCAGTTCGCAGTCGCCGTCGATCGCGAAGGTCAAACTCGCCTATCTGTTCGCACTGCGCCCCGACCAGCTCCGCGTGTTCTGCAAGCGCGTCGGCGGCGGCTTCGGCGGCAAGCAGGAAGTGATCTCGGAGGATCTGGCCGCGCTCGCCACCCTGGACACCGGGCGGCCTGTCTGCTTCGAGTACACCCGCGAGGAGGAGTTCACCACGGCGTCACCGCGGCATCCGATGAAGCTGACGGTCAAGCTCGGTGCGAAGGCGGACGGCAGGCTCACGGCGTTCCAGGTCCGCAACGTGTCGAACACGGGCGCCTACGGCAACCACGGCGGCGAAACGCTGTACGCGGGAGGCGCTGCCGTCATGATCTACCGCTGCCCCAACAAGAAGTACGACGCGTACTCGGTCTACACGAACACCGTGCCGAGCGGGGCGCTGCGCGGGTACGGGATGACGCAGCCGGCGTTCGCCGTGGAATCGGCGATGCACGAACTGGCACGCGCGTTGCACATGGATCCGCTCGAACTGCGACGGCGCAACATCGTGCGGCCCGGCGAGCCGCTCGTCGCCCTGCACGACGGCCCGGACGACGTGATCTTCTCGGAGGACGGACTCTCGAAGTGCATCGACCTGGTGGACCGGGCCATGGCCCGGACTGCCGATCAGCCGTCGCCCGGCCCAGGGTGGCTCGTAGGGGCCGGCGTCGCGAGTTCCCTGCACGAGACCGCGCCCCCGACCGAACACGTGTCGGAGGCCTGGGTCACGCTCGGCGACGACCTCGTCTACGAACTGGCCGTGGGGACCGTGGAATTCGGCGAGGGCACCTCGACCGCCCACGTCCAGATCGCGGCCAACCAGCTCGGCACGACGCCGTCGCGGATCCGTCTGGTGCAGTCCGACACCGACCGCACGGGATTCGACACCGGCGCCTTCGCGAGTGCGGGCCTTTTCGTATCGGGCAATGCGGTACTTCGAGCGGCCAACGCGGTGCGCGACCGCATCCTGGAATTCGCCGCCGCCCATACGGGCGTCCACCTCGTGATGTGTTCGATGGCCGACGACTGCGTCGTCTGCGGGGACCAGCGCGTGTCGTTGGCCGAACTCGTCGCCCTGGCCCGGGCGCGCGGGATCCGTTTCACCGCTGCCCGCAAGGCCTACGGCTCGCCCCGGAGCGTGGTCTCCAATACGCAGGGCTTCCGGATCGCCGTCCACCGGGTGACGGGCGAGATCCGCATCCTGTACAGCGTCCAGGCGACCGACGCCGCCGTCGTGATCAACCCGGCGCAAGTCCGCGGGCAGGTGGAGGGCGGCGTCGCGCAGGGAATCGGCTTCGCACTGACCGAGAATTTCCACGTCGACGCGAACGGTGTCATGGTCAACCCCAACTTCCGCAACTACCGCATCCCCGCCTACGCCGATGTCCCGCGCACCGACGTGCTCCTGGTGAACTCGTCGGATTCCGTGGGGCCCATGCGGTCGAAGGGCATGGCGGAATGCTGCATCAACCCGGTGGCCCCCGCGTTGGCGAATGCACTCCACGACGCCACCGGCGTCCGGTTCCGCGCGCTGCCCCTGACTCCTGAACGCATCTACAGCCGGCTGGGCGAGAGCCGGCCGGTACAGACGGCCTGAGAACATGAACACCGAGAGACACGACGAAGCCACGGCGACCGCGATCATCGGCCAGAAGGTTCTGCCCGGACGGGATCGGGAGTACGAGACGTGGCAGGAGGAGGTCAATGCCGCGGCCGCCGACTACCCCGGGGCCCTCGGCTCCGAGGTCTCCCCGCCGACTGCACTGCAGCCCGACTGGGTCACCGTGTACCGCTTCGACTCGATAGCCCATCTGCAGACGTGGATCAACAGCGCCACCAGGCAGCGGCTCCTCGACGCCGGCAGCGAGTTCTTCGACGGCCCGGCGACCCAGCAGGTGCTCAGCGGTGGCACCCGGCCGGCAGATCCGCTGGTGACCGTGGTGGTCAGCCACCGAGTCCACCCGGATTCCGTCGATGATTTCCTCGCATGGCAGCGGCACATCAGCGAGGCCGAGAGCAACTTCGAAGGATTCCGCGGAACCGAGCTCTTCCGGCCGGTCGAGGGAGTCCATGACGAATGGACCACGCTGTACCGGTTCGACAACGCCGAGCACCTCGACGCCTGGCTGACGTCGACCGAGCGGCAGGATGTCCTCGCCGAGGGCGAGAAGTTCAGCGACTTCAAGATGCGCACCGTCGACAACTCGTTCGGCAGTTGGTTCGCCTTCGACGAGAACGGCAAGGAAGCACCGCCGCCGTCGGTCACGAAGACCGCCATCGCGATCTGGGTCGGCCTGTACCCGACGGTCGTACTGCTGGCGCTCGCCCTGTCGCCGCTGAAGCTGCCGCTCTGGATCGGGCTGCTCGTGGGAAACCTCCTCTCGAGCTTGGTCATGAGCTTCTTCACGATGCCGTTCTACGTGAACCCGCTGCTCAAGCGGTGGCTGCGCCCCGCCCCGGACCAACCGGCGCTGAAGACCAACCTCATCGGCCTCGGGATCGTCGCGGTGGCGAACCTGTTCTGGGTCTTCGTCTTCTACGTCGTGACGACCAAGATCTGGACACTGCCCTGAGCTGCGCAGAGGTGGTGAGCGACGCATGAGCACAGGCGACAGGCAAGGCCGCTACGGTGAGGCCGTGTTCCGGCCCGAGCAGGCGGGCGAGGACGACCGGATCGACCTCGGGGCACTCACGTACGACGACATGACGATGGACCGCCTGCGCGCCCTGGGAGCCGGGCCGGGCTGGAACTGCCTCGAGGCGGGGGCCGGCACCGGAACGATCGCCCGGCGGCTGATCGAGGAGGCCGGGGTGCGCAACGTACTCGCGGTCGACCGCGACGTGCGGTTCCTCGGCTCCCGTCCACTGCCGGGGCTCGACCTCCTGGAGGCGGACATCAGCGGGCCGGGGTTCGACCCCGGCCGCCGTTTCCAGCTCGTCCACGCCCGGTTCGTCCTGATGCACCTGCGGTCGTGGCGGCGCCTGATCGCCGGGCTCGCCGGCCTGCTGGCCGAGGACGGGGTGCTGGTCCTCAGCGACGCGGTCGACCTGACGACCGCTGCCGCGCCGCCGACCCCGTACACCCGGGTCATGCAGGCCATGTGGCAAGGGCTGCGGGACACCATCGGCACCGACGTCTCGTGGGTCCCGGACTACCCACGGCACATGCGCGATGCGGGACTTGTGTCGGTGGCCGCCGAGATACGGGTGCCGCCCCTGGTCCCGCACAGCCCCATCAGCCGCTTCTGGGCCGGGACATGGGACCGGGCCAGAGAGGCGATCGTGGCCACCGCACTGGTCGAGGACGCGACGGTCGACGAGGCGATCCGGTATCTCGACTCGCCGGACTGCGCCGCGCTGTCGCCCGGAATGCTCACCGCCTGGGGCCGGAGGCAGGCCGACCTCGTCAGGTGAGGTCCGTGCGTTGCGCTCGGGCGTGCACGGTCACCCCGCCGTGGCCCACCGATACGGCGGTGGGCTGCAGGCCCATCGGGAGGGGCGGGATCTCCCGGCTGCGCTCCGACAGCGCCCTGCCGATGGCGGGGGTGGCCGGGTCGATCGGGCGGCCGGCCAGGGAGGCGCTGTCCGCGCTGAGGGTGACGGCGCCTGCGTCGAGGCGGAGTTCGGCCGTGATGACCAGCGGCATGCCCACGACGGCGGCCTCGATCCGTACCCGGCCGTTGCCCGCATCGGAGAGGCGGACGCTGCGGTCGCCTCGGGAGCCGAGCGAGGCGAACGGGGCCGTGAACGCGGCGTCCAGCGACTCCGCCGCGTAGCCGCCGGTGTGCTCGGACACCCGGTGGAGGTCGACCGCGGCCTTCACCGGGATGCCGTCGCTCGTCCGGGCGTCGCCCTTGACGCGCACCTCGGGGTGGCTGCCCCGGGCGGCGTCGAGCAGGAAGGGGTAGCCCTCGATGGTGACCTCCGGCGACGTGAGACCGCTGCCCTGGCGGGCGGCGATCCGGTCGGCGAACCTCTCCTCGCCCACCTGACGGGCGAGGGCGTCGACCGCGAGCAGCAGGGCGCCCGCCAGCACGGCCACGGCGATGACGCGCCGGGCCCGGCGCCGCGGCGGAGCGGTACGTACGGTCCGGCTTTTCGGAGGGGTCAGGGTGTGCAGGGGTTTCAGGGGCATGGGCGTGTACCTCAGGGAGCGGGAAGCCGGTCGGGGCCGGGCGCGGCGGTGGATGCGGTGGGCGGAGCCGGAGCGGTGGCGGCGGCCTGGGACCGGCCGCGCACGGGGGGTGTCGGGGTGCCCTCGATGTCCACCCGGGGGAGCATGCGGTCGAGCCGGGCGGGCAGCCACCAGTTGCGCTCGCCGAGCAGCACCATGCTGGTCGGGACGAGCAGTCCGCGGACGACGGTGGCGTCCAGGGCGACGGCCGTGGCCAGTCCGATGCCGAACATCTTCACCACGGGGTCCTCGGAGAGCAGGTAGCTGAGGAACACACAGACCATGATCATCGCCGCCGAGGTGATGATCCGGGCCGTCCCTGCGAGTCCGTCGACCACGGCGCGCGTGTTGTCCCGGTGCCGGAGGTAGGACGCGCGCACGGCGCTCAGGAGGAACACCTCGTAGTCCATGGAGAGCCCGAAGAGCACCGCGAACATCAGCAGCGGGACGTATCCGGGTATCGGCACGGGGCCGTCGAGGCCGAGCGGGCCCGCCCCCCAGCCCCACTGGAACACGGCGGTCAGTACGCCGTACGAGGCCGCGACCGAGAGCAGGTTCATCACGGCCGCCTTGACCGCGACCACCGGTGCGCGGAAGGCGAGGAGGAGCAGCAGTCCGGCGACGAGCACGACGGTGGCGATGATCGCCGGCAGCCGGGCGGCAAGCCGTGCGTTCAGGTCGGCCTGCGCGGCCGTCGGCCCGCCGACGTGGGTGGTGGCCCCGGTGTTGGCGGTGGCCCCGGGCAGGGCGCTGTCCCGCAGCCGGTCCACGAGCGCGACGGTGGCCGGGTCGCCCGGGCCGGTGGTGGGGGTGACCTGCCACAGGACGGTACGACCGTCCGGGCCGAGCCGGGCCGGGCTCACTGCGGCCACGCCGGGGGTCCGACCGAGGGTCTTGGTGACCGTCGAGACGCGGGGGTCGGACGGTCCGTCGGCCGCCGTCGGCAAGGTCCCGGTCACCTGGAGGGGGCCGTTCACGCCCGGTCCGAAGGCCTCGGCCAGCTGCTCGTACGCGGTACGGCTCGACGTGCCGGCCGCCTTGTCCCCCGCGTCGAGCTGGCCGAACGTCAACCCGGCGGCCGGCGCGGCCAGTACGCCCACCAGGAGCAGGCTCGCGAGCAGATAGCGCCAGGGACGGCCCGCCACGTGCGCGGCGAACCGCTGCCAGCGCACGCCCGCGGGGTCGGGCACCGGGTCCGTCCCGGTCGCGTCGGCCGCACCGGCTGCGTCGGGGGCAGGTTTCGCGGGGGCCGGCCGGTGGCCCGCCTTCCGGCCCAGCCGGTGGCCGAGCAGCGCGAGCAGGGCCGGCAGCAGGGTCAGGGCCGCGAGGACCGCGACGAGTACGGCGATCGCCGGGGCGAGCGCCAGCGCGTACAGCAGCGGCAGCCCGCCGAGCGCCAGACCCGCCAGCGCGGCGGCCACCGCGCAGCCGGCGAAGGCGGCGGCCTTGCCCGCACTCGCCGTGGTGTATCCGGCGGCGTCCACCACCCCGTGCCCCTCGGCCAGGAGCTCACGGAACCGCGTCAGGCAGAAGAGGGTGTAGTCGATGCCCACGCCGAGGCCGATCATCGCCGCGATCGTGGCGCCCGCCGAGGGCATGTCGAGGACGTGCCCGACCAGCCCGATCGCCGAGAGCGAGATCACCAGCCCCACGATCCCGATCAGCAGGGGAAGGCCGGCCGCGAGGACCCTGCGCAGCCCGAGGAACAGGATGACCGCGGCCGCGGCGAGACCGATCAGCTCACTGTGGGCGGTGGACCCCTTGTCGGCGGCGGCCGCGAGGTCGCCGCCGGCCGTGACCTCGATGCCGGCCTGCCGGGCGGGCCCGGTGGCCGCCGACAGCACGGCCTCGCTGATCTTCGGGGTGATGTCGCGCCCGGTCACGTCCAGCCCGACCGATAGGTAGGCGGTGTGGCCGTCCGGGCTCATGGCCGCCAGGCCGGAAGGCCCGTACGGCGCGGCGGCGCTCACCACGTGGTCCACCCGGGCCACGTCCCGGGCCGCCGCCTCGACCGCCTGCTGCGCGGCGGCGGAGGTGAGCACGGGCCCGTCGGGGGCCGTGTGCAGGACGAGCGGCTGGTTGCCGGAGACGGGCCCGTGGAAGGACTCGGCCGCGTCCCGGGCCGCCTGGCTGTCGCTGCCGGGGATGGCCACCGCCTCGCTGGTGACCCGGCCGTGGAGCATCACGACGGCGGCGACGGCGATCGTCACGGCCGCCCAGACGGCAAGGATCCGTCTCGGTCTACGGGCACACCAGCGGCCCAGGGCAAGGAACATCGTGCTGCGTTTCCCTCCACGAATGAAGTTGCACTCTGAGTGCACATTCACCGTTGCACTTGGAGTGCAATAATGTCAATCGGAGAGAGGAGCCCCAGGTGGGACGGCACCCCGAGCAGGACACCCCGCAGCGGCCGGAGCACGGCAGCCCGCCGGCCGCGGGCGCCACGGACGGCCGGACCGAGCGCGGCCGGCAGACCCGCGAGAAGATCGCCGATGCACTGCTCGTGCTCCTCGACGAAGGCATGACGGACTTCCCCGCCGAGCGGGTGGCCCGGTACGCGGAGGTCTCGCGGCGGTCGGTGTTCCACCATTTCGACGACATGGCCCAGCTCGTGGACACCGCCATCACCCGGCGCCTGGAACAACTGGCGGAGCAGATAAGGCCGTTGCCCACCGAGGGGCCGCGCGCCGACCGAGTGGCGGCCCTGGTCGAACAGCGGGCCCGGATCCTCGAATGGATCACCCCGGCACGGCTGGCGATGATCCGCATGGACCACCCCTCGGAGCGCATCCGTCAGGTGACCGAGGAGACCTTCGCCGACGCTCGCCGACGCATGGAAGCCGTGCTCGCCGAGGAACTCGGCCGGCTGTCCGGCCGGCGGCGTACGGACCTGGCCAACGGGCTCGACGCGGTGACCACGTGGGGGGCCTGGCACCACTGGCGTTCCACCGGGCTCGGCCCCGAGGAGGCGCGGCACGCCATGGAGGCCACCGTACTGATCCTGCTCGCCTCGGTCGACCCGCCCGCGGCGGCCCCGCAGGGGTCTGCGTGACGCACGCAAAAGCCGGGCCCGTGGGTCACGGGCCCGGCTGCCCTTGCGGGCTCGCTGCGGATCAGACGCGGTCGGCCGCGATCAGGACGTACTGGAACGAGCCGTCCTTGTAGGAGTTGATGAACGCCTCTTCAATACCGGTGACCAGGGAGGACGTGGCCCGCAGCTCCCAGTAGGGCAGGGTCGCGGGCGTCAGGTCGATGACGGCCTGCGGTACGAGGCGGTTGTCGGCCATGGCCCGCATGTACTCCCGGCGGGAGTGGATGTTGCATTCGAAGTGCGCGTTGATCTGGGACACCCACTTCGAGGGCTGGCCGTACCGGGGGTTCCAGCATCCGGTGATCGTCACGTAGCGGCCCCCGACGGCGAGCACGCGGGAATGCTCGGCGAACAGGTCGTGCAGGTCGACGTACATGCTCGACTCGTTGTTCCACGAGCCCGCGGCCTGCCCCGTCTCGAACGGCATGTCCAGCATGTTGCAGACGCGGGCGCGGACCGAGTCCTCGATGCCGAGTTCGCGGGCGCGCTCGTTCGCGAACTCGGCCTGCTTGGCGGACAGCGTGACGCCCTCGACCTTGCATCCGAACCGCTGGTGGGCCATGACCGACGAGCCGCCGCGGCCGCAGCCGGCGTCCACGAGCATGTCGCCGTGGCCGATGGCGCCCAGGTGGTCCAGAAGGACGTCGGTCTGCGCCGACTCCAGGCGGTGGAGCTCGGCGACCAGCTTCTTCTCGTATGCGCTGTCGTCGGTGTCCCCGAGGGCTGCGTGGTCGACGTCACCGATGCCGTAGTGGTGGTGGTAGAGGCCGTCGACGTCGCCGAGACGCAGGTTCACCGGCCTGGCCTCGTGGTCCCAGTAACGGGCGATGTCACCCTGGTAGGGCGTCGCCGGGGCCGGAATGAACGCCGAGGTGGCAGCGGCAACGGCGGGGGCAATGGTGAGATCGGTGTTGGTCACTTATAAATCCATCCTTACCAGAAGTCGGGCAGGCTGTAGCGGTAGGTATTGGTCTGGTGCCAGTAGTGGTTGCCGTCGACCCACGCGGCCACGCCCTTCAGGAAGCGCAGCACGCTCGGGACGGGGCAGGCGGCGGCCAGTTCGGCGGCCGCGGCCTCGAAGGCGTGCATGAGGTCGTTGTGGACCTCGACCGCCTTCAGATAGGCCTCGCGGACGGAGCAGCCCTCGCGCTCCGCGATCACCACGGGCAGGTTCAGGTGCCGGCCGGGGCTGGCGAGCTCCTTGGTGTAGGAGTACAGGTCGTTGACGATGGTGGTCGCGTTCCCGGCGAGCGCGATGACCCGTTGCATGGCGGGCTGGGCATGCAGGTCCGCCGGCAGTTCGTAGCCGCCGACGGTGTCGGTGATGGTGGGGCAGGGGCGGAAGTTGTTGAACTGGCGCATCGACAGGTACTCCCACACCTCCGGGACGTAGTCCGTCTCGGCCCAGGCGGCCTCGGCGAGGTACCCCAGGTGCAGACGGGCCATGTCGTGCCGGAACCGGTCGGCCTGGGAGGCGGTGGCCTCCTGGCCGAAGTACTCCATGGCCGATCGGTAGGCGCGCCGCGGGGCGTCCGAGTGGAGCGACTGCGCCCACTGCGGCTGGTACTCCGTCGTGGTGTGGAGGGGGTCGAGGGCGGTGTGCGCCAGCAGCAGGCGTCCGCCGAGGCCGACGGGCGAGCCCCCGTGGTCCTCGCAGTAGCAGTCGTCGACGACGTTCTCGGCGACCATCAGCCGCGTGGCGAGCATCAGGTGGTCGAGGGTGGGGGCGTCCGGATGACAGGCGACCATGTAGCGGCCCACGGAAAAGCCGTCGAACTGGTCCTCCCACTCCGGGGGGTACAGCTCGACCTCGTCCACCGCCCACGCCTTGATCCTGTGGCTCAGCTCCTCGACCCGTACGGGGTCGGGTTCCGGCACCGGGTGGTGGTAGAGACCCGGGATCGGACGGCCCGCCACCGGGGGCTCCTCCTCGGGCGCGGGCGGCTCCCCGCGCCGGGCCAGGGACAGCCCCGCCGAACCCAGACCGCTGGGGCCGCGCAGGATCCGCTCCAGGGCGGGGCCCGGCGTGCCCACCGGGGCCGAGGGCTGGGCGGGCGGGGCGAACAGGGCAGGCCGGACGCAGCCGACGGCTTCGATGCCGCGGCCGTGACCGTGGGCCCCGAAGCGGGCCGCGGCTGCAGGCAGACTCGACTGCAGAGGGGAAGGCCCGGGATCGGGCATCCGTAACTCCTTGGTGAGGTGGTTGGGCCGTCCCGGATCCCGGGCATGCCCGGCCGGCCCGGGAGGGCCCGGGCCGTGGCCGGCGTGGCTGTCGTGGCCGCCGTGAAGTGGCCGTGGGGCAGGTCCGCTCAGTCGTGCCTGCGGGCGATCTGCACGTTCTCGAGCACACCGAGCGCGTCGGGCACCAGGACGGCGGCGGAGTAGTAGGTGGAGACCAGGTAGGAGATGATCGACCTCTCGTCGATGCCCATGAAGCGCACCGACAGGCCCGGCTCGTACTCCTCCGGCAGACCGGTCTGGCGCAGGCCGATGACGCCCTGGTTGTCCTCGCCGGTTCGCATCACCAGGATCGAGCTGGTGTTCTCCTTGCTGATCGGGATCTTGTTGCAGGGCAGGATCGGGACCCCGCGCCAGGCCGGGACCTGCTGTCCCCCGAGGTCGACGTGGTCGGGGTAGAGCCCGCGGGCGTTGAACTCACGCCCGATCGCCGCGATGGTCTTGGGGTGGGCGAGGAAGAGCTTGGAGCCGCGGCGGCGACAGAGCAGCTCGTCGAGGTCGTCCGGGGTCGGCGGGCCGGAGTGGGTCTGGATCCGCTGCTTGAAGTCGGCGTTGTGGAGCAGGCCGAACTCCCGGTTGTTGACCAGCTCGTGCTCCTGGCGCTCGCGCAGCGCCTCGATGGTGAGCCTGAGCTGCTCCTCCGTCTGGTTCATCGGCTCGTTGTAGAGGTCGGCGACCCTCGTGTGGACCCGCAGCACCGTCTGCGCGATGGAGAGTTCGTATTCGCGCGGGTGGGGCTCGTAGTCGACGAAGGTGCCGGGCAGCTCGGGCTCGCCGGTGTGGCCGGCGGACATCGCGATCTCGGCCTCGCCGTGCTTGTTCTGCCGCTGCTGCGGAAGCGAGCCGAACCGCTCTACGTGGGCCCGGAGGTGCGGCGCCGAGGACAGGACGGCGGCGAAGTCCGAGCGGGACAGCGTGAGCAGGGTGCCGGGCGTGGCGGCGGTGGCGGTGTAGTCCCAGCCCCCGGCACCGTCCAGCAGGGCGTTCTCGCCGAACCGGTCGCCGTCGGCGAGCACGGCTACGGCGACCTCGTCCCCGTACTTGCCGACGGCGGTCTGGTTGACCCGGCCGTGGGCGATCAGGTGGATCTCGTTCGCGGGGGTGCCGCGCTCGACGAGCACCTCACCGGCGCGGAAGTCGCGCTGGACGCACCGGCCGGCGAGCGCGGTCAGCACGTCCATGTCGTCGAAGCCGCGCAGCATGGCGAGTTCGCCGAGCTCGCGGGGGATCACCCGGACCTGGGCACCGTCCTGGACGAAGTCGATGCGCCCGTCGCCGACGGTGTAGGTCAGCCGCCGGTTCACCCGGTACGTGCCGCCCTTGGTCTCCACCCAGGGGAGCATCTTCAGCAGCCAGCGGGAGGTGATCTCCTGCATCTGCGGGGCGGACTTGGTCGTGGTGGCAAGGTTGCGGGCGGCCGCCGTGCCCAGGCTGGTCTGCGGAGGCTCGAGCTGCGCCTCCGGGCTGGTGTCCACGGTCATCGGGCTGGTTCTCCTTCGTAAGGGCGGTGAACGGCATGCGGGCACACGTCACCGGTGAAAGAAGAAAGAAGGGGGCGAATATCCGGGCATTCCGACCGGATCCGGGAGCACACTAACCGTCGGAGCAGCAGATCAGCCCGGGAAGTCACTGCCATTACCTCGATGCGGTGATCTTGCGGCAGGGCGTTTACGGCTCGCTTCGGCGAGGTTCGAACCCGGTCGAACATCTGCCCTCCGGGCCCGACCTGACCAATCGTCACCGATCGACGAGGAACATCGCCGCGTCGTCCGCCAGGCGGTCCTGGGTGTGGCGGAGCAGTCTCCGGTGCAGTTGGTCCAGGAACTCCTGCGGACCGAGTGCGGGCATCGCGGTCACCGCCTCCATCGCCTCGGGCAGGGCGAAGAAGTCGTTGCCGCCGTTGCGCGCTTCGATGACGCCGTCGGTGTACAGGAGCAGACGGTCCCCGGGTGCGAAGGAATAGCGGTCCGCCCTGCCGGGGGGACCGGTGATGAACTCGGCCAGTCCGAGCGGCGGCAGCGGGCAGGTGGGCATCAGGGCGCCGGCCGTTCCGTCCCGCAGGAGCAGCGGAGGCGGATGGCCGCGGTTGACGACCTCGACGACGGGCCCGTCCGGCACCTGGGCCACCAGCGCGGTGACGAAACCCTCCACGAGTACGTCCGGTGCGATCACGCCGGGCACGGCATCGCGCAGCAGTGCCGCCTCGCAGCGGTGGATGACCCCCACCAGTTCGTCCTCGTAGTGCACGGCCTCCCGGAACGCGCCGAGCACGGCCGCGGCCGCCCGGACCGCCGGCAGCCCCTTGCCCCGGACGTCACCGACGATCACGCGGACCCCGTACTTCGTCTGTACGGCCTCGTACAGATCGCCTCCGATCTGCGCCCCGGTCTCGGCCGCGAGGTACATGCCGGCCACGCGTAGGGGGCCCAGCCGGGCCGGTACGGGCCGCAGCACGGCCTCCTGCGCCGCCACGGCGATCCGGCGGACCTGTTCGAGCTCGCCCTCCCGCCGCCTGCGGGCGGTACTGCTCGTCGCGAGGCTCGCCAGCGACACCAGGAAGAGGGCCAGGAAGTTGGTGTAGACCTGCTGGCTGCCCCACGCCCCGTTGTAGGTGGCGGTGGTCACGCTCACGGCCACGGCCAGCGCCACCGCCGCCAGGGTGCCCTTGGGGCCCATGGTCACCGCGGCCAGCGCCGGCGTCGCGACCAGGAGGGGGCCGGTGTACAGCACGTGCAGGGGCGTGAATTCGATGAGCAGCACCGAGAGCGCGATCACGAAGGGCAGACACTCCGCGAGTACGAAAAGGGCCTGGTGGTAGCCGCCGGCTCCCGGCCGGGGAGGTGAGCGGAAGGGCACCCGCATGGATCCAGCCTGCGCCGTCGGAGCTGTTTGCCGCCACCGTTCGCCCGCGCGGGGCCTCTCAGGCGTAGGGACCGGGGCCGCCGGGCATGTGATGCCGTGCGGGCGTCGGGGCGCTCGTCCCCCGGTCCCGCCCCAGGGCGAGGGCCCCTGCGAGCCTTGGAGCGCCGAGTTCGGATGAGCAGCAGCCCCGCGGACGACCGGACGCCGCCGACACCGCCGCCGGCCCCTGCCGGCAGTGAGCCTGCGGTCTCCCGTCAGGAGTTCGACGCCCTCTTCGCCTCGGTCCGCACGTGGGGCCGCTGGGCCCCGGCCGACCGCGGCGCCTGGAACCGGGTCACCCCGGACCACGTACGGCGGGCCGCCGCCCTGATCCGTTCCGGTACGGCGGTCCCGCTGGGCCTGCCCTGGGACACCCGGCCCGGACCGGACAACGCCAAGCCGGCCCTGCACTACATGTCCGATCTCGGTGACGTGGAAGCCCCGGAACCCTCCACGTACAAGGACTTCATCGGCGTCGACTACCACGGCAAGGCCGTGAGCCACCTGGACGCCCTGTCGCACGTCGCGTACGGCGGGCGGCTCTACGACGGCCGCCCGGCGCGTGAGGCCGTCGGCGCCGCAGGGGCGCGCTTCGGCTCGGTGGCGGCGCTCGGCCCCCTCGTCACCAAGGGGGTGCTCCTCGATCTGCCGGCCGTCCTCGGGGTCGACTGGCTGGAGCCCGGGCACGCGGTCCGTGCGCGGGACGTCGTCGCCGCGGAGCGGGCACTGGGTGTGACGATCGACGACGGCTGCGCGGTGCTGCTGCGCTCGGGCCGCTTCCGGCGCAGCCGGGAGATCGGCCCGTGGGACTCGGACGCCGCGAGCGCGGGCTTGCACGTGGACGCCGTGCCCCTGCTGGCCGAGCGCGCCGTCGCGCTGCTCGGCGGCGACGGGGACAGCGACCTGCGCCCCTCGCCGGTCGAGGGCGTCCACTCCCCCGTCCACGCCCTCGCCGTGGCGGCCATGGGGGTGCCGCTGCTGGACAACCTGGACCTCGAGGCGCTCTCCGCCGCCTGCGCCGAGGCGGGGCGGTACGAGTTCATGATCGTCGTGACGCCGCTGAACGTGCCGGGCGGGACGGGCTCGCCGGTCAATCCGGTCGGGATCCTCTGATTCGAATGATCCGAATAAACCGGGAGGAATATACTCGAAAGACGCTTACTCGGGGCAAGTGCTCCGGTACGACCGAGGCTGAGGTGGCCCGGTGAAGGAGAAGTGATGCGTATGGGGGTCACGGGAGACGAGATCGGCCCCGCACGCTCCCGTGAGCGGTTCCTGCTGGGTGAGCCGGTCGCGAGCGGGGTACGCAGCCCGATCCTGAACTCCTGGCTGCGCTGCCGGTCCCTGGGACTGTCGCCGGACCAGACCGAACTTCCCTACCGGGACGATTTCGATCCGGACAGCCGGCTCGTCCGTGCGGCCGCGCCCGTGCTCGACCAACTGGCCTCGCGTTTCACGGGCAGCCAGATGAACGTCTCCCTCGCCGACGGGAACGGAACGGTGCTGGAGCGCCGCTTCGGGGAGCCCGCCCTTGCCCATGACCTCCCGCCGATCCAGAGCGTGCCCGGCTTCGTCTTCGCCGAGCGCTTCGCGGGGACCAACGGCATCGGACTCGCGCTCGCCGAGCGGCGGCTCGTCCAGGTCTACGGCGCCGAGCACTTCGCCGAGCGCTCCCAGTCGAACGCCTGCTCCGCCATCCCGATCCGCGACCAGCTGAGCGGACACGTCGTCGGCGTCCTGTGCTTCGGATACCCGCACGGCTACGAGGACCCGGCACTGCCCGCCCTGGTCCGCCGGGCGGCCGAGACCATCGAGCGGCGGCTGATGGAGCAGCATTCGGAGCGCGAGCGCGCCCTGCTGCGGACGTACCTCGACGCCAGCCACCTCGCCCGGACCGGCTCGGCCGTCGGGAACGGGCACCTGATCGGCCTGGACGAGCTCGGCGACAGCGGTCTGGACCGGAGCGATCAGATGATCCTCAAGGAGAAGGCCACCGAGCTCATCTCCTCGACCCAGCGGGCCGCCGTGGAGGTGGCCCTGCCCCACGGGCGCGGCGTCACCCTCATGAGCAGCCCGCTCGTGAGCCGCTCGGGTGTGGAGGGCGTCGTCGTCGAGGCCGTGCTCAGCGGCGATGCGGCGCCGGTGCACCACCTCTCCCTGCTGCCCCACGGCGGACCGCCCTCCGGTCCGCCGCCCGGACCCCTCGCCCCTCCCGCCGCTCCGGCCGCCGCCGGCCACGCCCGCGGCAAGGTCAGAGGACTGGTGCTGGTCGGCGAGCCGGAAGTGGGCAAGTACGCCGTCGCGGCACGCCGCCGCCTGGAGCTGCTGGCCGAGGCCAGCACCCGTATCGGCACCACGCTGGATGTGGCCCGCACCGCCTGGGAGCTCGCCGAGACGGCCGTTCCGCGCCTGGCCGACTACGTCACGATCGACGTGCCCGAGGCCGTGCTGCGCGGTGAGGAGTCGGCCGACCCCCGGACCGAGCTGCACCGCACGGTGGTCCACGGCATACGCGAGGACTGCCCCTTCTACCCGGTCGGGCAGCGGGTGGAGCTGCGCCCCGGCACTCCCCACATGAGGTGTCTGGACAGCGGCCAGGCGGTGCTGGAGGCCGATCTGCGGCACGGCGTCGGCTGGATCGACCAGGAGCCCGAGCACGCTCGGAAGATCTTCGCCCACAACGTGCACTCCCTCGTCTGCGTCCCCCTGCTCGCCCGCGGCGTCCTGCTGGGGGTCGCCAGCTTCTACCGCTCGGAGGACCCCGCTCCCTTCGGGGACGACGACAGCTGGCTGGCCCAGGAACTCGCGGCCCGCGCCGCGCTCTGCATCGACAACGCCCGCCGCTACACCCGTGAGCACACCCTGGCCCTGACCCTGCAGCAGAGCCTGCTCCCGCACGGCGTTCCCGAGCAGGGCGCCGTCGAGGTCGCGCACCGCTACCTGCCCGCCGAATCCGGGGTGGGCGGCGACTGGTTCGACGTCATCCCGCTCTCCGGCACCCGGGTCGCCATGCTCGTGGGAGACGTCGTGGGCCACGGCCTGCACGCCGCCGCCACC
Organism: Streptomyces sp. NBC_01296; assembly: GCF_035984415.1. NCBI lineage: Bacteria > Bacillati > Actinomycetota > Actinomycetes > Kitasatosporales > Streptomycetaceae > Streptomyces > Streptomyces sp. NBC_01296. The sequence continues at coordinate 913,865 of NZ_CP130720.1, forward strand.
ATGGGCCGGCTGCGCACCGCCGCCCGCAACTTCGCCGAACTGGAACTCGCCCCGGACGAGCTCCTCACCCACCTGGACAACCTCCTGGTGCGGCTGGACCGGGAGGAGGGCGGCGAGAACGACTCCGGCAGCACCGGCATCGTCGGCGCCACCTGCCTCTACGCCGTCTACGACCCCACGACGCGGCAGTGCACCATGGCCCGCGCCGGCCACCCCCCGCCCGCCCTGGTCCACCCCGGCGGCGTCGTGACGTTCCCCGACCTGCCGGCCGGACCGCCCCTGGGCCTGGGCGGTCTGCCCTTCGAAACGGCCGAGATCCAGCTCCCCGAGGGGAGCACGCTGGTCCTCTACACCGACGGGCTCGTCGAGGGCCGCCATCGCGACATCGATGTCGTCCTCGACCAGCTGAGCCGTGTCCTGTCCCACCCGGACCGCACGCCGGAGGACACCTGCCAGGCGGTCATCGACGCCGTTGCGCCCGACCACCCCGCGGACGACATCGCCCTGCTCGTCGCCCGGACCCGGACCGTGCCCGCCGACCGGATCGCCACGTGGGAGGTGCCCGCGGACCCGGCCCTCGTCTCCGGCATCCGCGCCGCCGCCACCCGCCAGCTGGCCGACTGGGGGCTGGACGACCTCGCGTTCGCCGCCGAGCTGATGCTCAGCGAGCTGGTCACCAACGCGGTCCGCTACGGCACCGAGCCCATCCAGGTACGCCTGGTCCACGACCGCACCCTGATCTGCGAGGTCGCCGACGCCAGCAGCACCGCCCCGCACCTGCGGCGGGCGGCCACGACGGAGGAGGGCGGACGCGGGCTCTTCCTCGTCGCACAGCTCGCCCACGCCTGGGGCACCCGCTACACCACCCACGGCAAGGTCATCTGGGCCGAATGCGCCCTGGACGCGGCCTGACCTTCACCCCTCGGTCCTCTCGGCACTCGACCATCGGAGGCACAGACAGCGGCATATCGCCCATATGTCCACAGCCACCAGTAGCATCACCGATGTCCCTCAGCGATGTCCCCCGGCGATGCCCTCATCGCCTCGGGAAGCACCTCCCCAGGCGGCCCCGGAGAAGTCCGTGCATGACACTCCCGTCACCTCGACGAGCCCGCCCCCGCGCTCCGGCGCAGAACCCCTCGTCCGCATCCGCGGTCTCGGCAAGCGGTTCGGCGGCACGGTCGCCCTGGACGGGGTCGGCCTCGACGTCCACCGCGGCAGCGTCCTCGCCCTCCTCGGCCCCAACGGGGCCGGGAAGTCCACGCTCATCAAGGTGCTCGCCGGGGTCCACCGCGCCGACACGGGCGAGGTGACCGTCGCCGGGCACCCGCTCGGCTCCGACGCGGCCCGCCGCGCCATGTCCTTCATCCACCAGGACCTCGGTCTCGTCGAGTGGATGACCGTCGCCGAGAACATCGCCCTGGGGACCGGATACCCCCGCCGCCGCGGCCTGATCTCCTGGCGCGAGACCCGGAGGAACTGCGCCGAGGCGCTGCGGATCGTCGCCGGACACCTGGACCCCGACGCCCGCATCGTCGACCTCGCCCCCGCCGAACGCTCACTGGTCGCGATCGCCCGCGCCCTGGCCAGACGGGCGGAGCTGTTCGTCCTGGACGAGCCGACCGCCACCCTCCCCGCCGCGGACTGCGCCCGCCTCTTCGACGTACTGCACGCCCTGCGCGACCGGGGGCACGGCATCCTCTATGTCAGCCACCGCCTCGACGAGGTGTACGAGGTCGCCGACACCTTCGCCGTCCTGCGCGACGGACGGCTCGTCAGCCACGGTCCCCTCGCGCCGTACAGCCCCGCGCGTCTGGTGCACGACATCGTGGGCCCCGAACCGGCCGTCGGCCCGCCGCCCGCAGCGGCCCCCGGTTTCCCTCCCGCCCCTGCGTCCCGCTCCGCGCCGGTCCGCCCGCCCGTACTGCTCCTCGACGGCGTGACGACGCAGCGCACCGGCCCGGTCGGTCTGGAGCTGCGCGAAGGCGAGATCCTCGCCATGGTCGGGCTGACCGGCGCCGGCCACATGCACCTGGGCCGCGCCCTCGCCGGCGCACTGCCGCTCCTCGGCGGCCGGGCACTGCTCGACGGCCGTCCGTACCACCCGCGCACGGTCGCCGCCGCCCTCGGCGCCGGCGTCGGTTTCGTGGCCGGCAACCGGCAGGAGGAGGGCTGCGCCGCGGAACTGACGGTACGGGAGAACTTCCTGGCCAATCCCCGGGCAGCCGGGGTGCCTGCGTGGCACTGGGTCGCCCCCCGGCGCGAGCGCGCCGAGGCCGCCGCCCTGATCGAGCGGTTCCACGTACTCCCCCGCGACAGCGAGGTGCCGATCGCCACGCTGTCCGGCGGCAACCAGCAGAAGGTGATGGTCGGCCGCCGGCTCCGCGGGAAGCTGCGCCTGCTGATCCTCGAGGAGCCGACGGCCGGCGTGGACGTCGGCGCCAAGGCCGCGATCCACCGGCTCCTCGACGAGGCGCTGGCCGCCGGTCTGGCGGTCCTGCTCATCTCCACCGATTTCGAGGAGGTCGCCGACGTGTGCCACCGCGCGCTCGTGTTCGGGCGCGGGAGCGTGGTGGCCGAGCTGGCGGGCGAGACGCTGAGCGTCACCGAACTCACCCGTACCGCCTCGGCCCTGCCCGCGATCACCGGAAGCGCGGGGAGCCGGTGAGCCCCGCACCCTCCTCGTCCTCGCGGCGGTCCCTGTCGGGTCGCCTGCACGGGCACTTCATCGGCACGTACGGGCTCCTGGCCCTCACCGTCCTGCTCTTCCTCGTCTTCGCCCTCGTCCTGCCCGACACGTTCCCGACGCGGGACAACGTCTCCTCGATCCTCTCCAACCAGTCGATCCCGGCCGTCCTGGCGCTCGGCGCGACGATCCCCATCGCGAGCGGCAAGTTCGACCTGTCCCTCGGTTACGGCCTGGGCCTGGCGCACGTCCTGGTGCTGTACCTCATCGTCGAGGCGGGCTGGCCGTGGCCGCTCGCCTGCCTCACGGTGATCCTCGGGGGAACCCTGGCGGGCGCCGTGAACGGTGTCGTCGTCGAGTTCGCCCGCATCGACTCCTTCATCGCCACGCTCGGCACCGGCAGCATGATGTACGCCGTCACCGGCTGGATCACCGACGGGAGCCGGATCGTCCCCGGCCCCGACGGTCTTCCGGCCGCCTTCACCGGCCTCTACGACTCCCGGTTCCTCGGCCTGCCGCTACCCGCCTTCTACGTACTCGGACTCGTCGTCGTCCTCTGGCTGGTGCTGGAGCGGCTGCCGTTCGGCCGGTACCTGTACGTCATCGGCTCCAATCCCCGCGCCGCCGAGATCATCGGCATCCCCACGCACCGGTACTGCGTCTACGCCTTCGCCGGATCGGGCACGGTCGTGGGCTTCGCCGGTGTGCTGCTCGCCGCGCAGCAGCAGATCGGCAACCCGAGCGTCGGCCTGGACTACCTGCTGCCCGCGTTCGTCGGCGTCCTGCTCGGCTCCACCACGATCAAGCCGGGTCGGGCCAACGCCCTGGGCACGCTGGTGGCCGTGACCGTACTCGCGGTCGGCCTCGCCGGGATCGGCCAGCTCGGCGCCGAATTCTGGGCCACCCCGCTGTTCAACGGCGGCACTCTGCTCATCGCGGTCGGGCTGGCCGGCTACTCGGCCCGCCGACGGCTGCGCCCCGACACCACGGCCACCGGCCGGCCACCCGCGAACCAGCCGGCCGCCGCGGCGGGCGACGAAGGCGGGGGCGCCCCCTGAACCTCCCGGAGAACACCTCGCAGCGCACACCGGCGTCAGGAGCACCGTGTACCCGAACCGCAAGACCGCCCTCGCGGCCGCAGCCCTGCTGGCAGCAGCCGCCACCGCCGTCGCCGGCTGCGAGAGCGGCTCGTCGAACGCCACCGGCCCTTCGTCGGCCGCCGGTTGCCCGGCCGTCCTCCAGGAGGCGAAGGCGGCCGTTCAGCGGGCCGAGAGCAAGGGCACCTCGTGGAACGGCCCCACGACCGGGCCCAAGGCGGTCCCCGGCAAGACCATCGTCTACGTCGCGCAGACCATGACCAACCCCGGGGTCGCCGGAGTCGCGAAGGGCGCCAAGGAGGCGGCGCAGGCCATCGGCTGGGATGTCCGGGTGATCGACGGGGAGGGCACCCCGGCCGGCATCCAGGCGGCGCTCAGCCAGGCCGTCACCCTCAAGCCCTCGGGCATCGTCATCGGCGGCTTCGATCCCCGTCTGACCTCACAGCAGGTGGCGCGGGCCGAGGAGGCGGGGATCCCGCTCATCGGCTGGCACGCGGTCAGCTCCCCCGGCCCGAGCACGAGCCCCAAGCTCTTCACCAACATCACCACGAAGGTGGAGGAGGTGGCGAAGGCCAGTGCGGACTGGGTCATCGCCCAGTCCGAGGGCGATGCCGGGGTCGTCGTCTTCACCGACGACTCGATCCCGTTCGCCGCTACGAAGTCCCGGCTGATCGAGCGTCGGCTCGCCGCCTGCCCCGGCGTGAAGCTCCTGGCTCACGCGAACATCCCGATCCCGGACGCGAGCCGGCGCACCCCCCAGGAGGTCTCCTCGCTCCTGTCCCGCTTCCCGAAGGACTGGACGTACTCCGTCGCCATCAACGACCTGTACTTCGACGATGCCGCCCCGGCCTTCCGCGCCGTCGGCAGGCCCGGCGCCGGGCCGCCCTTCAACATCGGCGCCGGTGACGGCGACCCCTCCGCGTTCCGGCGCATCAACAACAAGCAGTTCCAGTCCGCGACCGTCCCGGAGCCGCTCTCGCAGCAGGGCTGGCAGATCGTCGACGAGTTCAACCGAGCCTTCGCCCGACAACCCGTCAGCGGCTACGTGGCTCCCGTCCACATCGCCACGGCGGCGAACAGCAGCGGGGCCACCTCCTGGAACCCCCAGGGCTACCAGGAGGCGTACGAAAAGATCTGGCGCGGCTGAGAGACGGCCTTGCGGTGGCCGGCAGATCTCGTACGATGTCGGCTCGGGCGGGGCCGTAGCGCAGAGGTCGTCGCGCGCGGTCTCCAAAACCGCGAGGACGCCGGTTCGATTCCGGCCGGCTCCGCCTCGGGCACACGACAGCGGCGCCCGGGGGCACCGTCCTGCCGATGGCCCGGCAGCCAACGGCACCGGGCGATGGTGTCGTCGGCCTGCGTGTGATGACGTCTTGGACCCGGGTCAGCGACTCGGCGTCGACCGCGGTGGCGGTCGGCTTCAAGGTGCACGAGGACGCGGTGGTCGGGCCGGATTTCCTGATCAACGCCGCGCTCGGCGAGATGCTGCCGAGTCGGCCGGTGTGCCCGGCTTGGCGCCGGACGACGGGAGCTGACGGTCGGGCTCGTACCGGCCCGGACGGCGTCAGTGCCGATCCCTACTCGGACGACATCGGTCCTGTGCGGTGTTCCAGCCAGCGTCGACTCAGGTCTGTCCAGACTTCCTGGTACTGCAGATGGATCGGGTGGAGCCCGTCGTGTGTGAGGTCGTCGACGGCGGTCGTGGCCAGAAAGTGTTCGAGCTCGTCGGCGAGACGCTGGAACCGGTACTGCGTCTCTTCCATGAGGACCCAGCGCGATCTCCAGTTGAAGAACGGCTCGATGGCCCCCAGCAGGGTCCCCAGCGCCACGAGCGCGAACGCGAAACCCGCCCATACGTCGAGGTTCTGCAGGCCGAGGATCACAGTGGACGCTGCGGACAGCGTGAGTGTCAGCATCTTGATCACCGACGAGGACCGGCGGAAGCGCCTCTTCTTCCCGTGGGCGTACGCGTTGCCCTGCCGGATCTTGTCGAGCAGGCGGCCGGCGGCTTCCGCCGGCGTCAGACCTATTTCCGCCGGACCATTCGGTGCCATCTCGCCCCCACCACCGCTCGCCGCCGCCCCGCGCGGGCCGGCGGGCGTCGCCTCCGCGAAGACGTCGCCAACGGTCGCACGGGAGCGTCCCCCACTGTCAGCCCAGAGTGTAGATGCAGCGCTGCTCGCAGTTGCGGCTCGCCCTCACCCGCCGAACGGTCCGTCAACCAGTCGCTGTCGCTGTCGCAGCGACACCGCTCGGCATCCGGCCGGCGCAGGCCGGGTATAAGGGCCCTGTAAAAGCCGGCCGACCGGCCTGCGATGATCGTGGACACAACAATGAGCCAAAGGGGATGAAGCAAGTGATCAGTCGCAGGATCCTCCGTGCCATACCCGCTCTCGCGCTGGCCGGGCTGCTGCTGAGCCCGCAGGCGGCGGCTCAGGCTGCGCCGGTGACGGTTCGTCCGGTCGCGGTCGCCGCCGCTGTGGCGCAGCTTCCGGCGCAGGCAGCATCTGCGCAGGTCCAGCACTCGGCAGTGGGTTCCGCCAACCTCGTCGAGGGCGACAAGAAGAAGGACAAGAGCAAGAACAAGAAGAGCAAGAAGAAGGGCTTCTTCAAGAAGTTGGGCACCGCCGCTCTTGTCGGCACCGTCCTCATCGTTCTGCTCGTCATCGTCGTGATCGTCTTCGCCGCCCGGCGACGCCGCAGGGAGACGTGATCGCTCCTTCACCCATGTCCGGCTATCGCGGGTGGAGGGCGACGGAGAGCACCTGGGCGGCGGTGAAGCAGCCAGGCCCCCCGGGTGCGTGCGCCGCTCACTGGTACGGATCGAAGGGGATGCCCGGCGGTTTGGCCTTGGCGAGGTGGGAGGAGAAGGCGCCGTCCTTCAGGCCGAAGTGGGCACTGCCGAAGTCGGCCTGGCTGAGCTTCTCCCGGAGCGTCGCCGGGTAGCCCGACCAGCCGACGAGCGCGGGGAACTGCCAGGTGCGGCGGTGGTTCTCCGGCGGTTCGTCGTTCGTGTTCGCCGCACGGAAGCAGTGCGTGCCGATGCCGTCCTTGTGATAGACGATCTTGGGGTGCGTGCCGTCCCAGCGGATCTGGTCGCGCGCGTGGATCTCGAAGTCTCCGTGGGCGGAGGTGGCGACGTACTTCGCCTCGTTGCCCTGGATCCACACCACCACGTGCTCCCAGTCGTGGCGGTGGCCGCCGAGGCCGATGCCGGGGACGGCCTGATCCTTCTCGAAGTACAGCGCGTACACCACGGCGCACCAGCCGTTGTTGCAGGTGGCGCGGGAGTAGCCGTTGGTGTTGGCAAGGTCCGAGGCGTCGCGGCAGCCGCCGTCGAGGGCGCCGCTGGGCTTGAGACCTCCGTTCAGGACGCCGGTCGGGCCTATGGCGGGTGTCGGGTAGCAGCCGTCCGTGTCGTAGTCGTACGCCGGCTGGAAGGTCAGCTCGATGGCTTCGGCGTTGGCGGGGAGCGCCGGGGGCGGAGCCGCGAAGGCCGTCTGGGCGGTGGCAACGACCAGCGCGAGAGCGGCGCCGGCGACGAGGGATGATCTCCGGATGTGCTGGCTCGTCCGCAAAGCAGGCCTCCGGGCCGGTCGATTCGGGGGGCGGTCGGATCCCGGCTGTGTGGCCGGCGTGGCACAGCGAGCATCATTCGCGAACCCCGACGGCACGGCAAGGGTCGTGACACCAGCTGTTCACCCGTGATCGATCCTCGCAACAGGGTTGGTTTCAGGGCGAGTTGACGCCGTACGGGGGACCCGGAGCACCCCCGCCGCGCGGCGGCCGACGGGGTGAGCGGCGCCGAGCGGCGCCGCGAGCCGTCCGCCGGTGCCGTGACAGGACCTGCCGGACGCCTGTTACCGACACCTGGTTCCCGCGCGAAACAGTGATATGCATCACTACGCTCCAAGGGATGACGGAAGCATTACGTCCGCTCACGCTTCCCCGACATGTCGATATTTGTCCCACTGGAATCGACATTCCCCTCTTCATCGAAATGGGCATTTCGAGGAGCGGGACGTTCTGCGGCAACTCGCCCCGTCACAGGCGTGCCTGATGGTCGATATTCGTCTCGCGCAGCCGGCCGACCGGACGGCCAGCATGACTGTCCGCCCATTTCAAGCCCGCTGTACGGAGGTGCCGCGCGGGCCTGCGGCGAGACTTGCCAGCCCGTTCCGGGGCTTCTAAGAATGGCGGCCCGGCCCCGGCGCTCCAGCAGCTCAGGCGCAGGACGCATCGCAGAAACCAAGTGAGGTCACGCATGCAAAAGCACCGTAAAAAGCGGACGCACTACAAGAAAATAGCCATCGCCGCCGTCACGCTCGGCATCGTGGGCATACCCACGGCCGCCATGGCGTGCCTGAACACCCAGGAGGCGGGCTCGGCGAGGTCCGCCGGCCGGCACCACGGCATGCGCCCCTCCCACAGCGCCCCGTCCCCCAGCGAGTCGATCCAGACCCAGGCGGATCCGGTGGACGCCCCGGTCGAGACGGCACCGGCCGTGCCGGTCGAGCAGACCGAGCAGGCTCCCCAGACGACGGAGCCCACGGAACCGTCGACCGCCCCCGAGGCGCCGAAGCCCGCGCAGCCGGCCCCGGCCCGGCCGACGGCCCCGGCGACTCCGCAGAAGCCGAGCACCCCGACCGCCGCGCCCTCCGGCCCGGCCGCCGAGGTGGTGGCCCTCGTGAACAAGGAACGCGCGAAGGTCGGGTGCTCCGCGCTCACCGTCAATGCGAAGCTGACGGATGCCGCGCTGAAGCACAGCGAGGACATGGCCGCGCACGCCAACATGTCGCACACCGGGTCCGACGGCTCGGACCCGGGCCAGCGCATCACCCGTGTCGGCTACACCTGGACGACCTACGGCGAGAACGTCGCGTACGGCTACAACACACCCGAGCAGGTCATGGCCGGCTGGATGAACAGCCCCGGGCACCGGGAGAACATCCTCAACTGTGCCTTCAAGGAGATCGGCGTCGGCCTCGCGCAGCCGAACTTCTTCTGGACGCAGGACTTCGGCACGGCCCGCTAGCGGGAGGTATCGAGCACCCGAGGGAGGGCGTGGCCGGGGCCGGGGCGGCCGGGACCGCGCCGCCCCCACCCCCGCTCAGCCGACGGTGGTGCCCCCGATGGGCTCGGCCTGCTCGGTCACGGCGTCGCTCAGGTACTCCTCGCTGATGTGTCGGGGGCCGAACGGCCAGACCTTCTCGGTCTTCGCCCAGACGAGGAAGGCGACGCCCCCGAGGGCGAGCCAGGCCAGGGACCACTCGATGGGGTGGCGTCCCGGCGCGTTCCGGTCGGCGAAGCCGTAGATGACCAGCCAGCCGACCAGGGCGATCAGGCTGGGCAGCGGGTAGAGCCACATCCGGTACGGGCGGCGCAGCCCGGGCTGCCGCCTGCGCAGCACGCTCAGGGCCAGGATCTGGGCCAGCGCCTGCACCAGGACCATCACCGTGGTGAGCAGCTGGATGAGGGTGACCAGGTCGGTGTGACGGCCGATCAGGAAGCCGACGGCGGTGACGGCGCCCATGGTGGCCAGGCCCAGGACCGGGAAGCGGTGCTTCGCGTGGAGCTTGGCGTACGGGCGGAAGAAGACACGGTCGCGGGCGGCGTCGTACGGCACCCGGGAGCCGCCGAGCAGTCCGGCGAACACGGAGGCGAAGGCGGTGACGAGGATGAGGACGGTCACGACCTGGGCGGCGCCCTTGCCCCACGTCTCCTCCAGGACGGCGGAGGCGACGGAGGTCGACGCGATGTCCTTGGGGTCGAGCATCCGGTGCCAGTCGAGCACGCCGAGCGAGCCGATCTGGAGCAGCAGGTAGATGGCCATGATGCCGATGATGGAGAGGACGACGGAGCGCGGGATCGCACGCCCGGGATCCTTGATCTCCGCGCCCATGTAGGCGGTGGTGTTGTAGCCGAGGTAGTCGTAGATGCCGATGGTCAGGCCGCCGGCGAAACCGACCCAGAACGTGCTGTCGGTGAGGGAGAAGGCCCCCTCCGGGTAGCTGAAGGCCAGGTCGGCGCTGAAGTGCGTGGCCGCGGCGACGATGACCAGGCTCACGGCGGCGATCATGACGGCCCACATGACGGCAGTGATCTTGGCGATGTGCTCGATGCCCCGCCACAGCAGCAGGACCACCAGTGCGATCACGGCGAGCCCGACGAGGTCGCCGCCGGTCTGCCCGAGGTCCGGGACCAGGTAGCCGAGGTACTGGACGAACCCGACGACTCCGGTGGACATGATCAGCGGGATGAAGAGCATGGCGGTCCACACGAACAGGAAGGGCATGAGCCGCCCCGTACGGTACTGGAATGCCTGGCGCAGGTAGACGTAGCTGCCGCCGGAACCCGGCATCGACGCCCCGAGCTCGGCCCAGATGAGGCCGTCGGCGAGGGCGAGGACGGCGCCCGCGATGAAGCCGACGACGGCCTGCGGGCCGCCGAAGGCCGCGACCATGAGCGGGATCGTGACGAACGGTCCGATTCCACACATCTGGCTCATGTTGATGGCGGTGGCCTGGAACAGCCCGACATGGCGGACGAACCCGCCGCTCGGGGGTGGCGATCCGGACATGGGGACTCCCTGGACTGATGAGGGCATCGGGGGCTCGACCGTGGGGGCGGGCGCGTCGCGGGGCGCCTCGCGGCGCGGCGGACGCGATAAAATTAGGAACGTTTACTTAATCCGTCAAGGGATCGGCGCGCGGCGCCGTCGGCCGCCGATGGACCCGGCCGGCACCCAGGTCTTGCGCCATGCGTCCATTGGACTCATTATGTGCGTCCAATGGACGCATAACAGAGGGAGGCGGGCGTGGACCGGACGAAAGGCACCCGAGTGCAGCACGGCACGGACACGGAGACGGGTACGGAAACGGATACGGCAGGGAACTCGGGGTCGGGCGCGGCGGCGGGCGCCGGGCTGCGCGGGAGTGCGTTCGTGCCCCGGCAGGAGAACCTCGAGCTGCCCCTGCCGCCCGTGTTCACCGACCTGGCGCAGGAGCGCGAGCACCGCAAGCAGCGGCTCGCCGGAGCCTGCCGCATCTTCGGCCGCCTCGGCTTCTCCGAAGGCGTCGCGGGACACATCACCGTGCGGGATCCCGAGTACCCGGACATGTTCTGGGTCAATCCGTTCGGCATGTCCTTCCGGCACGTCCGCGTCAGCGACTTGATCCTCGTCGACCACGAGGGACAGGTCCGCCACGGCAGGCGCCCGGTCAACCGGGCCGGATTCGTGATCCATTCGGCCATCCACGCCGCCCGCCCCGACGTGATCGCCGCCTGTCACGCCCACGCCGTCCACGGGAAGGCGTTCTCCAGCCTGGGGCGCCTGCTGGACCCGATCACCCAGGACGCGTGCGCCGTGTACGAGCAGCACACCGTCCACCGGGACGGCGCCGGCGCCGTGGTGGTCGAGGAGGAGGCCGGCCGGCAGCTCGCCGCGGGGCTGGGGCCGCACAAGGCCGTCATCCACCAGAACCACGGCATCTTCACCGTCGGCGAATCGGTCGACGAGGCGGCCTGGTGGTTCATCTCCATGGAGCGCAGCGCCCAGGCCCAGCTGCTCGCGCAGGCCGCGGGCACCCCGCACCTGATCGAACCCGAGGCCGCCCGGCACACCCGGGACCAGACGGGATTCCCGCTCGCGGGCTGGTTCTCCTTCCAGCCCCTCTGGGACGAGATCTCCCGCACGGAACCCGACCTCTTCGAATAGGCGCCACCACCGATGACACTCCAGCCCGAAGCCGGGCCCGAGCCCGCCCCCGCCGAGCCCGCCCCCGCCGAGCCCGGCTCCGCCGCCTGGTGGCAGGCGCGGTACGCCGAACGCGACCGGCGCAGGCCCCGCCAGGGCGGGCTCACGCTCGACCGGATCACCGCGGGCGCGCTCGAACTGGCCGACCATGAGGGCCTGGAGGCGCTCACGATGCGCCGGCTCGGCGACCACCTCCAGGTCCGCCACACCTCGCTCTACCGGCACGTCGCGAGCCGCGAGGAACTGCTGATCGAGACGGTCGACCACATGCTGGGGGAGATCCGGCTGCCCTCGCTCGACGGGGACTGGCGGGCCGGACTGGAAGGCGGGGCCCGGGAGTTCCGCCGGGTCCTCGCGGCGCACCCGGCGGTCGTCCCGCTGCTGACCGCCGGTCAGCTGCTCGGCCCCAACGCCCTGCGGGCCCGTGAGCACGCCCTCGGACAGCTCCTCGCCCACGGGTGGGCCCCGCGGTCGGCCGTCCACGTCTACCTCACGGTCACCCACTTCGTGATCGGCGCCGCCGTGCTCGACTCCGGGGGAGCGGCCCGTACCGCCGATCAGCGTGCCGCGATGGCCGGACTGTTCGCCTCCCTCTCCCCGCGCACCCACCCGGTGGTCCACCGCCACGCCGAACTGCTCAACTCGCTCGACGCCGAAGCCGAGTTCACGTTCGGCCTGCGGGCGCTCCTGTACGGGGTGGGCCACCTCCATGACGAGGAGGCCCACGCATGACCTACGGCATTGCGGACGACATGAGCGACGGCACGACCGGCCGCATCACCGGCCCGCGCGTCCTGCCGCCGCTGCGCCGCTGGACCGAGGGCGGCAGCACCGTACGGGTCGACGGCCACTCGGTCTTCGTACGCCAGGACGGGCCCGCGCACGGCTCGCCCGTCACCCTCGTCCACGGCTTCCCGACCTCCTCCCACGACTGGGCCGCCGTCGTCCCCGCGCTGGTCGCGGCCGGACTCCGGGTCACCACGCTGGACCTGCTCGGCTTCGGGGAGAGCGACAAGCCCCGGCGCCACCGCTACTCGGTGCTCGACCAGGCCTCGCTGGTCGAGGAGGTCTGGCGGCGGTACGGAATCGGCAGTACCGCTCTGGTCGCACACGACTACGGGGTGAGCGTCGGCCAGGAGCTGCTGGCCCGCGACCCGGCCCGGATCACCCGCATGGCCTGGCTCAACGGCGGCCTCTACCCGGATCTGCACCGCCCCGTGCCGATCCAGCGCCTGCTGCACGGCCCGCTGGGTCCGCTGCTGGCGCCCCTCACCACGGAGCGCCGGTTCGCCGCGTCCCTGCGCGCCGTGTTCGGGCGGCCGGTCCACGACGAGGACCTGCACGACCTGTGGGCGGCCGCGTCCCGGGCCGGCGGCCACCGCCTCGCCCCGCGGCTGCTGCGCTACATCGACGAGCGCCGCCGGCATGCCGCGCGCTGGACCTCGGCCCTGGAGGGCCACCCCGGACCCGCGCTGTTCGTGTGGGGACCCGCCGACCCGATCAGCGGGGCCCACGCACTCCCCCGGATCCGGGCCCGCATGCCGCAGGCCCGGGTCGTGGAGCTCGCCGGGCCGCCACCCGTCGGGCACTACCCGCAGCTGGAGGATCCCGAAGCGGTGGCGGCCGCGCTCACGGCGTTCCTGGCGCCCTGAGCCGGCCCCGAGGTTCCACCGGTCAAGGCGTACGGGCATCAGGACGTCAGGACATCATGCCGATCAACGAGGCGGCGCGAGGGATAATGGCACTCTCGCCCCCGGCCGCTGGAGCCCAGGATGTCTTCGCTCGCCTCGCTGATCAGCATCGACCGCTCCAGCCCGGTTCCCCTGTACTTCCAGGTGGCCGTGCGGCTGGAGGAGCTGATCGCCGGCGGCGAGCTGCCCCCGGGATCCCGGCTGGAGAACGAGGTCGCCCTGGCCGGTGACCTGGGCCTGTCCCGTCCCACCATGCGGCAGGCCATCCAGCATCTCGTCGACAAGGGGCTGCTGGTCCGCAAGCGCGGCGTCGGCACGCAGGTCGTGCACAGCAGGGTCCGCCGCCAGGTCGAACTGACCAGCCTCCACGACGACCTGCTCCGCGCCGACCGGCATCCGCACACCGAGGTGCTGTCGATGGAGCGCGTCCCCGCCGCGGACGAGGTGGCGGCGGCGCTGCGCCTGCCGCCGGGCAGCGAGGTCGTCGCGCTCGAGCGGCTGCGCTACGCGGACGGCGAGCCGCTCGCCCTGCTGCGCAACCACGTCCCCGTCGAGCTGTGCCGGTTCACGGTGGCGGACCTGGCGGACCGGGGCCTGTACGAGCTGCTGCGCGCGGCCGGTACCCGGCTGAGCCTGGCCGACCAGTCGATCACCGCGCGGCGGGCGTCCACCGCCGAGGCCCGGCTGCTCTCCGAGGTCCGGGGCGCCCCGCTGCTGGCCATGCGGCGCACGGCGTACGACAGCGACGGCCGCCCCGTGGAGTACGGCGACCACCTCTACCGGGCCTCGCTCTACTCCTTCGAAATCACCCTCATGGCGCGCTGAGGCGTACGCCCGCGCCCGTCACGGTTCGATCTCACACACCCAAGAACCAAGTCCGTATGTCTTGACATACTGACTTGCGCGGGACGAAGGTGATGCCACATCGCTGCGGCACACCCACCCGCCACCCGGGGTGCCCCAGCGGCCGGCGCACGTACTCCCCTTCAGGGCCGACACCTCGCCTCCGGCCCCGCAGCCCCTCATCGGAGGTCGCACCCCATGAACGTGAACCACTCCGCACCCGCACACCGCCCCTCCGCGTCCCGCAGACGCACCCTGCCCCGCCTGCTGCCCACCGCCGCGGTCGCCGTGGCACTCGCCTTCGCCGCCGCCTGCAGCGGCCCCGCCGCCGAGGGCGGTTCGGCCAAGAGTCCGGCCGCCGACGCGTCCGGCGCCAAGCCGGCTCCCGGAAACGGATCCCTGCACATCGCGGTGATCAGCCACGGCGGTCCGGGCGACGCCTTCTGGAACGTGGTGAAGAACGGTTCCACCGACGCGGGCAAGCAGCTCGGCGTACAGGTGGACTACAACTCCGACCCGGACCCGTCCGGCCAGGCCAAACTGATCGACAACGCGGTGGCCCAGCACGTCGGCGGCCTGGTCGTCTCGATGGCCAACCCCGACGCACTGCAGAGCTCGGTCAAGGCCGCCGTCGCAGCCGGCATCCCGGTGATCACCATCAACTCGGGATCCGCCAAGAGCCGGGAGTTCGGTGCCATCGGGCACGTCGGCCAGGAGGAATCGGTCGCCGGCGAGGGCGCGGGCGCCAAGCTCAAGCAGAGCGGGCGGCACAAGGTCCTCTGTGTGATCCACGAGGCCGGGAACATCGGCCTCAACCAGCGCTGCGACGGCGCCCGCAAGGGCTTCGGCGGCGACGTGGTCAACCTCCAGGTCGACGCGGCCAACCCGACCGACGTACTGTCCCGGATCCGCGGCGCCCTCCAGGCCGACCCCGCGGTCGACGGCGTCCTGACCCTCAACGCCCAGATAGCCGCGACGGCCACCGAGGCGGTCAAGGCCCTGGGCTCCAAGGCGCAGGTCGCCACTTTCGACCTCAACGCCGATGTGATCGGCGCCGTCAAGGCCGGCACCATCGCCTTCGCCGTGGACCAGCAGCAGTACGAGCAGGGCTACCTGCCCGTCGTCATGCTGAAGCTCCAGCACGACAACGGCAACACCGTCGGCGGGGGCCTGCCCGTTCTCACCGGCCCCGCCTTCGTCGATGCGTCCAACGTCGACCAGGTGGCGAAGTACGCGGCCCGGGGCACCCGATGACGGCGACCTCCCCCGCCCCGACCACCCCCGCCGCCCCGCAGCAGGGTTCCGCCCCCGACGAGCGGCTCGCCCGGCGCGGCCCGCTGGGCCGGTTGCTGCTGCGGCCCGAACTCGGCGCCCTCCTCGGCGCGTTGCTCGTCTTCACCTTCTTCTCCGCGGTCACCGGCCAGTTCCTCAGCCCGCTGGGCGCGGCGACCTGGCTCGACGACTCGGCGACGCTCGGCATCGTCGCGGTGGCCGTCGCACTGCTCATGATCGGCGGCGAGTTCGACCTCTCGGCCGGTGTGATGACGGCTTCGACCGCCCTGGTGACCGCGCTGCTCTCCGTCGAGCTCGGCTGGAACGTCTGGCTCGCGCTCCTCGTCTCGCTGGCCTTCGCCCTCGGCGTGGGAGCCCTCAACGGCTGGCTCGTCATGCGCACCGGCCTGCCGAGCTTCATCGTCACCCTCGGCTCGTTCCTGGCCCTCCAGGGCCTCAATCTCGGCGTGACCCGCGCGGTGACGGGGACCGTGCAGGTCAGCGGTATGCGCAGCGCGCAGGGCTTCGAATCGGCAGGCTACGTGTTCGCCTCCACCGTCGACATCGGGGGCACGTCGTTCCAGATCTCGCTGGTGTGGTGGGTCGTGGCGACGGCACTCGCCTCGCTCGTACTGATGCGCACCCGCGGCGGAAACTGGATCTTCGCCGTGGGCGGCTCGGCACTGAGTGCCCGTCAGGTGGGCGTGCCCGTCGAGCGTACGAAGATCACGCTGTTCATGACCACGGCGGCCGCGGCCTGGCTCGTCGGCACCATCAACATCCTGCGGTTCACCACCGTTCAGGCCAACCAGGGCGTCGGGCTGGAGTTCCAGTACATCATCGCCGCGGTCATCGGCGGCTGCCTGATGACCGGCGGGTACGGCTCGGCGGTCGGCGCCGCGATCGGCGCGCTCATCTTCGGCATGGCCCGCCAGGGCATCGTCTTCGCCCAGTGGAACAGCGACTGGTTCATGGCATTCCTCGGCGTGATGCTGCTCTCCGCCGTCCTGGTGAACAACACGTTCCGGCGTCGGGCGGAAAGGGTACGGCGATGAAGGACGCATCCCGGGCGGTACGCCCGCTGCTGGAGGCCAAGGGCATCGGCAAGTCGTACGGCTCCGTCATCGCCCTGCGCGACGTGAGCGCGGTCGTCAATCCCGGCCAGGTCACCTGCGTACTGGGCGACAACGGAGCCGGCAAGTCCACGCTGATCAAGATCCTGGCCGGTGCGCACCAGCACACCGGCGGCGAACTGCTCCTCGACGGGAAGCCGGTGCACTTCCCCTCACCGCGCGCGGCGCTCGACCGGGGTATCGCGACGGTGTTCCAGGACCTCTCGGTCGTGCCGCTGATGAGTGTGTGGCGCAACTTCTTCCTGGGCTCCGAGCCCGTACGCGGCTTCGGGCCGGTGCGCCTCCTCGACCGGAAGTACGGCCGGGAGACGGCCCGTACGGCACTGCGCGAGATGGGCATCGACCTGCGTGACGTCGAACAGCCGGTCGGGACGCTGTCGGGCGGCGAGCGGCAGTGCGTCGCCATCGCCCGGGCGGTCCACTTCGGAGCCCGGGTGCTCATTCTGGACGAGCCGACCGCGGCGCTCGGCGTCAAGCAGGCCGGTGTGGTGCTGCGTTACGTGGCGCAGGCACGGGACCGGGGTCTCGGCGTGGTCCTGATCACGCACAACCCGCACCACGCCTACCCGGTCGGCGACCGGTTCCTGCTCCTCAAGCGGGGCCGCAGCCTGGGCTGTTTCGAGAAGGCCGACATCTCGCTGGCCGAGCTGACCCGCCAGATGGCCGGCGGGGCCGAACTCGAGGCCCTGGAGCACGAGCTCCGCGCGCCCGCCCCGGCGCCCGCCGACTGACGACAGTCCCGCTCCCTCCCTCCTCCCCTCCCCTGATCTCCGCTCCATCGAAGCTCCGTCGAAAGGCGACACCATGCGCGTCGGTCTTCTGGGAACGGGCCGTATCGGCTCCTTCCACGCCAGAACACTGGCCACCCACCCCGCGGTCACCGAGCTGCTCGTGGCCGACACCGATCCCGCCCGCGCGCACGACGCGGCGGACGGCCTCGCGGACGCCCCGGCATCCGTCGCCGCGCTCGACTCGGTCGAGGCCGTGCTGCGGGCAGGCGTCGACGCCGTGGTCATCGCGACCGCCACGGACGCCCATTCGGATCTGATCATCCGCGCCGCCCGGGCCGGGCTCCCCACCTACTGCGAGAAGCCGATCGCCACCGACGTCCCGGGCACGATCGCGGCGCTGCGCGAGGTGGAACGCTGCGGCACCGCCCTCCAGCTCGGCTTCCAGCGGCGCTTCGACGCCGGGTACGTCGCCGTCCGCGAGGCGGTCCGCAGCGGCGGCCTCGGCTTCGTGCACACCATCCGGGCCGTCACCGCCGACCCGGCCCCGCCCCCGGCCTCGTACGTCCCCACCTCCGGCGGGCTCTTCCGGGACTGCTGCGTCCACGACTTCGACATCGTCCGCTGGGTCACCGGCCGCGAGGTCGTCAGCGTCTTCGCCACCGGCTCCAACCTCGGCGAGCCGTTCTTCTCCGAGGCCGGTGACGTCGACACGGCCGCCGCGCTCCTGACCCTCGACGACGGCACCCTGGTCAGCTGCAACGCCACGCGCTACAACGGTGCCGGGTACGACGTGCGCATGGAGGTCTCCGGCAGCCGGGGCACCCTGGTCGCCGGCCTCGACGCCCGGGCTCCCCTGACCTCGGCGGAACCCGAAGGCCCCAAGGCCCCCGCCGATCCCTGGCCCGATTTCCTCGCCCGCTTCCACGACGCGTACGTCGCCGAGCTGGACGCCTTCCTCGATGTCGCGCGGGGCGTGCGCCCCAGCCCGTGCACCGGGCACGACGCCCTCGAGGCACTGCTCGTCGCCGAGGCCTGCGAACGCTCCCGGCGGCTCGGCAGCCCGGTCCGCGTCGACGACGTCCGCGCCGAGGCCGAAGCCGAAGGGGACGCCCGATGAACACGACGGACACCTCCCGGCCCCTGGCCGGCCGGATCGCCGCGGCCCCGATCTCCTGGGGCGTGTGCGAGGTCCCCGGCTGGGGCCATCAGATGGAGCCCGCCCGGGTGCTGCGCGAGATGCGGGAACTGGGCATCGCGGCCACCGAGTTCGGGCCCGACGGATTCCTTCCGGACGCCCCCGACCAGCGCCTCGCCGTACTCGGCGCGCACGGCATGCGCGCGGTGGGCGGCTTCGTCCCCGCCGTGCTGCACGATCCGGATTTCGATCCGCTCCCGGCGGTCCGCGCCGCCCTCGCCGCCTTCGCCGCCTGCTCCGCGGACACCCTCGTGCTCGCCGCGGCCACCGGCCTGGACGGGTACGACAGCCGCCCGGGCCTCGGCGCCGACGGCTGGCGCACCCTCCTCGCCCGTCTCGACTCCATCAACGCCGTCGCCCGCGAGTACGGCATCACCGCCACCCTCCACCCCCATGTGGGCACGATGGTCGAGCGGGTGGACGAGGTCCTGCGCGTGCTCGACGGCAGCGACGTCCCGCTCTGCCTGGACACCGGCCACCTCCTCGTCGGCGGCACGGACCCCCTCGCGCTGGCCCGCCGGGCCGCCGACCGGATCGCCCACGTCCACCTCAAGGACGTCGACGCGGCGACGGCCGAGCAGGTCCGCGCCGGACGGCTCGGCTACACCGCCGCCGTCGCAGCCGGCATGTACCGACCGCTCGGCCGGGGCGACGCACAGATCGCGGAACTGGTCGGGGTGCTGGAGGGCAGCGGTTACGACGGCTGGTACGTCATGGAGCAGGACGCCGTCCTCACCGCCGAGCCCGCGCCCGGCGAGGGGCCGGTCCGCGACGTCACCGCGGGGCTGCGGTTCCTCGCCGGCCCGGGCGCCGGCCAGTGGGCGGTCGGCCGATGAGCGCCGCGGGCATCGCCGGGGGCGGGGGCCGGACCCCGTCGTACGACCTGGTGGCCCTGGGGCGCGTGGGGGTCGACCTCTATCCGCAGCAGACCGGCGTGCCCCTGGCCGACGTGCGGACCTTCGCCAAATCGCTCGGCGGCACGGCCACCAACGTCGCCGTGGCCGCCACCCGGCACGGTCTGCGCACCGCGGTCGTCACCGGGGTCGGGGACGACCCCTTCGGCCCGTACGTACGGCAGACCCTGCGCGCGTTCGGCGTCGACGACCGCCAGGTGGTCACCGTCCCCGGCACGCAGACCCCCGTGGTCTTCTGCGAGATGCACCCGCCGGACGACTTCCCGCTCGTCTTCTACCGGCGGCCCGTCGCCCCCGACCAGTGCATCGCCCCGGACGCCCTGGACCTCGACGTCGTCCGTGCCGCGGCGATCGTCTGGATCACCGGCGGCGGACTGGCCGTCGACCCGTCACGGACCACCACCCTGCTCGCGGCGGCCCAGCGCGCGCCCGAGGCCGACGTGGTGTTCGACCTCGACTGGCGCCCGTCCTTCTGGGACGACCCGTCGCAGGCCCCCGCCTGGTACGCCCGGGGGCTGGAACTGGCCACCGTGGCCGTCGGCAACCGCGACGAGACCGAGGTCGCCGTCGGTACCCGGGACCCCGACCGGGCCGCCGACCTGCTGCTGGAGCGGGGCGTACGGCTCGCCGTCGTCAAACAGGGGCCGGCGGGCGTCCTGGCCCGTACCGCCAGTGATGAGGTCCGGGTCTCCCCCTTGGCGGTCAAGGTCGTCAACGGACTGGGCGCCGGTGATGCATTCGGCGGCGCGCTGGCCGCCGGGCTGCGCCGGGGCCGGTCGCTGCGGGAGGTCGTCGAGACGGCCAACGCGGCCGGCGCCCTCGTCGCCGGGCGCCTCGCGTGCGCCGACGACATGCCCGAACCCCACGAGATCCAGGCGCTGCTCGCCCGCCACTGGCGGCGGCGCCCCGACGATCCGGTCCTGGCCGTTCCGCCGGCCGCACACCGGCTCAAGGACTCCCGTACCGAAGGCCACCGAGAGATGATCGTATGACCGAGATGTCCGTGGCCGCCGCGCCGACCGCATGCTCCCCGCCCGTCCTGCGGCGGCCGTTCGACCTCAGCTCCCTCACCGAGCTGCGGGCCTGCGATCCCGAGGCCGTCCGGCGGCTGGTCCGCCAGCGCCCGCGGTTCGACCGGGAACGGCTGGCCCGCCCGATGTTCGTCCTGGCCGCCGACCATCCGGCGCGCGGCGCCATGGCCGCCGGCGGCGACCCCGCCGCCATGGGCGACCGGCACGAGCTGCTGGCCCGCTGCGCCGAGGCACTGGCCCGTCCCGGTGTGGACGGCTTCCTCGGCACCGCCGACCTGGTCGAGGACCTGACGCTGCTCGGGGCCCTCGACGGCAAGCTGGTGCTCGGCTCGATGAACCGGGGCGGTCTGAGCGGCGCCACGTTCGAGATGGACGACCGGTTCACGGGGTACGACGCCGCCGGCATCGCCGACTCCGGTCTCGACGGCGGGAAGATGCTGCTGCGCATCGATCCGCACGACTCGCGCACCATCCGGACCCTGGAGAGCGCCGCCCGGGCGGTGGACGCCCTGAACGAGCGATCCCTCATGGCCATGATCGAACCGTTCAGCTCGCGCCGGCAGCGGGGCAGGATCGTCAACCTGCTGACCGCGGACGAGCAGATGTGGGCGAACAACATCGCCCAGGGCCTGGGCCGTACGACCGCGCACACCTGGCTGAAGCTCCCGATCGTCGCGGACATGGAACGGATGATGTCCTCGACGACGCTGCCGACGATGCTGCTGGGCGGCGAGGGGGGCACGGACCGCGACGCCATGTACGAGTCCTGGCGCCAGGCCCTGCGCATCCCGCAGGTGCGCGGGCTCATGATCGGGCGCACCGTGCTGTATCCGCCGGACGGGGACGTCGCCCGGGCCGTCGACACGGCCGTCGGCCTGCTGGACCGCTGAACCCCCTGCCGCTCGTCCCGCCCCGCCCTCGCCCCGCCCCCGTACCTGGAGCACCACGTGACGCATCTCCACCTGCCCGACGGCGCCGCCGCGCGGGACGGGTACCGCTGCCGGATCGACCCGGAGTCCGCCGGCTGGACCCACACGTCCCTGCGCATCCTCGACCTGGCACCGGGCGGCTCCCACACCCTCGAAACCGGCGACAGCGAGTGGATCCTGCTGCCGCTCTCCGGCGCGGCCGAGGTCGTGTGCGAGGGGGGAAGGCTGCGGCTCCACGGCCGTCCGGACGTGTTCAGCGCCGTCAGCGATTTCGCGTACCTGCCGCGGGACGCGACGGCCCGGATCGACTCGGCGGAAGGGGGCCGTTTCGCGCTCTGCGGGGCCCGGTGCGCCTCGAAGCTGCCGTTTCGTTACGGACCGGCGTCGGGGGTGCCGGTCGAGGTCCGCGGGGCGGGCCGGGCCGCCCGCCAGGTCAACAACTTCGCCTCCGCCGAGGCCTTCGAGGCGGACCGGCTGATCGCGGTCGAGGTCCTGACCCCGGCCGGGAACTGGTCCTCGTACCCGCCGCACAAGCACGACGAGGACCGGCCGGGCGAGGAGTGCCGACTGGAGGAGATCTACTGGTTCGCCATCGGCGGGGGTCCGCTCGGCAGCGCGGGCAAGGGCGAGGGCACGGCCGAGGACAAGGGCATGGGGTACCACCGGGTGTACCCCTCGGGCGCGGGCGGTCGCTCGGACGTCCTGGCCGAAGTCCGCACGGGTGACGCCGTCCTGGTCCCCGACGGCTGGCACGGCCCGTCCATGGCCGCCCCCGGCTACCCCCTGTACTACCTCAACGTGATGGCCGGCCCGGGCGCCGAACGGCGCTGGCTGATCTGCGACGACCCCGCGCACGCCTGGGTCCGCGCGACCTGGCCGGACGAGCCCGCCGACCCCCGGCTGCCCCTCTACACCGCCCCGTCCACGGAAGGCACGCGCTGATGCTGACCCCGCCCGACACCACCCCCGCGACCGGCTCCCCCGCGGGCACGGTCCGGCTCACCACCGCCCAGGCGCTCGTACGCTTCCTCTCCTGCCAGTACACGGAGCGCGACGGCCACCGGCAGCGCCTGATCACGGCCTGCTGGGGCATCTTCGGGCACGGGAACGTGGCCGGCCTCGGCCAGGCGCTGGTCGAGGCGGCGGCGCAGGACCCGGCGTGCCTTCCCTTCCTCCAGGGCCGCAACGAGCAGTCGATGGTCCATGCCGCCGTCGGGTACGCCCGCCAGAGCGGGCGCCTGAGCACGCACGCGGTGACCACCTCGATCGGCCCCGGTGCGACCAACCTGGTCACGGGGGCCGCCCTCGCCACGATCAACCGGATCCCGGTACTGCTCCTGCCCGGTGACGTCTTCGCCGGCCGCCCGGCCGACCCCGTACTGCAGCAGCTCGAGACCCCGTGGGCCGGCGACGTGAGCGTGAACGACACGCTCCGGCCGGTCTCCCGCTTCTTCGACCGCATCTGGCGGCCGGAAATGCTGATCCCGGCGGCGCTCCAGGCGATGCGGGTGCTCACCGACCCCGTGGACACCGGTGCCGTCACCCTGGCCCTGCCCCAGGACGTCCAGGCGCAGGCCCACGACTGGCCTGCGGAGTTCTTCGCCGACCGGGTCTGGCACATCCGCCGCTCGCAGCCCGACCTCGGCGAACTGGAGCGCGCCGTACGGCTCGTCAGCGCCGCCGAGCGCCCGCTCATCGTGGCCGGCGGAGGCGTCCACCACAGCGACGCCGAGGACGCGCTGCGCGCGCTGGCCGACGCCACCGGGATCCCGGTGGCCGAGACCCAGGCCGGCCGGGGCGCGCTGGACTGGGACCATCCGTGCGCCCTCGGCGGCCTCGGCCACACCGGGACGGCGGCGGCCAACGCGGTGGCGCGACGGGCCGACGTGGTGATCGGGGTCGGCACCCGCTGGAGCGACTTCACCACGGCCTCGGCCACGCTGTTCGCCGAGCCCGGCGTCCGGTTCGTCAACGTCAACGTCGCCGCCTCGGACGGGCACAAGCTCGCCGGGCAGCCGCTGATCGCCGATGCCCGCGTCGCCTTGGAGGCGCTGACCGCGCGCCTGGGCACGTACCGGGTCCCGGAGAGCCATCGCGCGCAGTACAGCGACGGGGTGGCCCGCTGGCAGCGCGCCGTCGACGAGGCCGTCGCCGCCCCCGACGGCAACCGCCCGCCCACGCAGGCCCAACTGCTCGGCGTCCTGGGCGAACTCATGGAGCCGACCGACGTCGTCGTCAACGCGGCCGGATCCATGCCGGGCGACCTCCACAGGCTGTGGCGTCCGCGCGAGCGCCGTCAGTACCACGTCGAGTACGGCTACTCGTGCATGGGCTACGAGATCCCGGCCGCGCTCGGGGTCCGGCTCGCCGCGCCGGAGCGCGAGGTGTTCGCGCTGGTGGGCGACGGCACGTACCTGATGATGCCGACGGAACTCGTGACGGCCGTCCAGGAGGGCATCAAGATCATCCCGGTGCTGGTGCAGAACCACGGCTACGCGTCCATCGGCGCCCTGTCCGAGAGCGTGGGCGCGGAACGCTACGGCACCGACTACCGCTTCCGCACGGCCGACGGCCGCTATGCGGGCCCTCCGCTGCCGGTCGACCTCGCCGCGAACATGGAGAGCCTGGGGGTCGACGTGCTGTGCCCGCGCACGGTCGCGGAGTTGCGGCAGGCAGTGCTCGACGCCAGGAAGGCGGAGCGGCCCACGGCGATCTACGTCGAGACCGTTCCCCCGGCGCCGGACCTGCCGGCCCTGGAGTCCCACGCCTGGTGGGAGGTCGCGGTGGCGGAGGTCTCCGCGTCCCCCGCCGCCCGCGAGGCCCGGGAGCGCTACGAGACCGAGAGGCGCGCCCAGCGCCGGCACCTGTGACCGGCACGGCGGCCCTCAGTGGCGCAGAGCTGCGTCGAGCTCGTGGCGGAGCCGGTCCAGCCGGCTGCGCCCCGGGGTGAAGACCGGCATCTGCCGCAGGATCCCGCGGACTTCCGGCGGGGCGTGTGCGATCGCCCACCGGATCTCCTCGTCGCCGGCGCCGGTGTCCTCGTCCGCCGCGAGCTCGCGAGCGCGTGCCACGTACATGGCGGGCCCCAGGGCGTGTTTCGCCTGGTGCGGGGTGGCCAGGGCATGGATGTATGGGGTCGCCGCCGCGTAGCCCGCGGCGCGTGCGGCGGCAGTGGCAGCCGGATCGCCGACTTCGCGTGCGGCGGTGAGGGCCGCGAGGGCGAGGGAGCGCAGCGGCCCCTTCCGCAGCTCCTCGCGCGCGTAGGAGCGGATGCCCTCGACGGCCTCGCGCGGGCGGGTGTCGGAGGGAGCCTCCGCCTCGAACAGCGGGAGCACCCGCTCGGCGCAGTCGGCGGCCCAGCGTCCGAGGGACCTGCGGTCTTCCTCGCTGATGGTCACACTGTTCACCCGCACATCCTGCCGGTTGCGGTGTCCCCTGTCGCCGCAATTGCGTCCTGCCGGGGTGCGGGGGTGCCGGACACCGGCAGCCGGGCGACCCGGCTGCCGGTGTCCGAAGGGCCCCGGCCCGGTATCACCAGAGCACGGGCATCCGCTCGGGGATGCGCTTCATGAACCCGGTGCGCCACACGAGCTGCTCGATCGGCACGGCGAGGTCGAGGCCGGGCAGCCGCTCGAGGAGGACCTCGACGGCGATCTGAGCGTGCCGCTTGCCGAGGGCGGTGGCGGGGCAGTAGTGGCCGCCTCCGCCGAACGACAGGTGCGCGTTCGGGTTCGGCCGGTCGAGGCGCACGGTGTGCGGGTCCTCGAACTCGGCGGGGTCGTGGTTGGCGGCCTCGACCAGGACGAGGACGAGCTCCCCCTGCTGCACGGTGACGTCACCGAGCTGCATGGTCTCGGTGGCGATGCGGGGCAGGCCGTCGGCGATCGACAGGTTGATGCGCAGCAGTTCGTCCACTGCGGCCGGGATGAGGGCCGGGTCGGCGATCAACCGGTCCTTGAGTTCGGGGTGCTGGATCAGGGACACGAGTGCCATGCTGAGGAAGCCCATGACGCTGATGACGCCCGCGCCGAACATCGTGACGCCGACGGTGGCGAGCATCTCGTCCGTCAGGTGCGCGTAGTCGGGGTCGTCCCGCAGGGCCGCGAGTTCGGCCATGAGGCCCGTCGTCGCCGGGTCGTTGAGACGGTCGATCATGTGGCCCATGTCGCGGTCCCAGTTGATGCCCGCCGCCGGGATGGTGCGGGGGCTGTTCATGAACGCGACGTGCAGCGACCGGTAGAGGTCGGGGCCGTCGCTCTGGGGGATGCCGAGGATGTGGCAGTGCAGCCCGGTGGAATACGGGACGGTGAAGTCGCGGCGCAGGTCCCCGGGCACGCCCGTCGCGACCAACTGGTCCACGAGCTCGTGCGCGTGGCCGGTCAGCCACTCCTCCAGCCCGGGGGCCTTCGGGTTGAGGGCCTTCATCACGGCCTTGCGCAGTCCGGCGCCCGTGATGTTCCCCATGTTGTTGACCACCTCCGGGGGGATGGTCAGCGCGTACTGGCGGGGCGCGCCCGGGGCGGACGTGTCCTTGAGGGAGAACCGGGGGTCGTCGAGCACCTGCCTGCACAGGCGATACGAGGACACCAGCCAGGCCTCTGCTCCGGCGATGGTGCGGACCTTCTTGACCGGCTCGTCGGTGAGCAGGTGCGCGATCTCGTCGGGCAGTCGCGTGCCGTTGGCGTCGAACGGGAACCGGGTGAGCTCGTCGGCCGCGGCGGCCGGGGCGGGGTCGATGGTGGTGGTCATGCGGAGCGGTCCTGTTCTTCGGGTGCTTCGGCGGGGGTGATGACGGCGTGGCCCTGATTGCGCGAGGCACGCAGACCCCAGCCCCGTGCGTACAGCAGCTCTGCCAACGGCAGGGCCTGGTGGTAGCAGTTGAGCGAGGAGGAGACCCCGAGGATGGCCGGGGTGTCGAGGAACAGGGGTACCTCGGCGCACACGTACTTGATGCACACCTCGCGCTGCAGCTCGGTGGGCGGTTGGCCGTTCAGCTTGTCGGCGAGGAAGCGTGCCGCGAGTTGGTCGCACACCTCGCGGAACTCGGGGTCGTCGGTCATGAGGGTGTCGAGCCGGGAGCGGATGCGCTGGTAGGCCGGCAGCTCCAGGAGCGCGGACATGGGCCGTCCGCGCAGCCGCTCTCCTTCGGGGTCGAGGGTGGCGACGGCAGCGGTGACCTTGGCGCGGACGCCGCGGAGGTTCTTCACCGCCTTGCGCTGCGCTTCGACCTCGGGATAGCCGAGGGCCACGAACATCTCGGCCACGTGCATGTCGGTCCAGATGAGATCGACCTGCCGGAAGTGTTCGAGCCCCCACCGGGCGAGATCGAGCACCCGGTCGTGGGTGAAGTACGAGTTCCCGGAGGAGATGCCTATGACGGCGTGGTCACCCTCGTCGTGGATCACCTGGCAGTGAGGCGTATAGGGACGGACGGCGAAGATGCCTTGAATGGCAGTCGTCAACGTGAGTAATTCCCCTGCACCGCGAGTCCCAACAGGGCCTTGTGCCCTGGGTGTGGCGGCGCGAGACACGACGGTAGCCGAGAAACCATCAGATGATCTAGAGCTACCGGCTGGTTACTCTACGGATTTCGTTGTGGTCGGCGGCATGCCCCGAAGGCGGGCGGGCGCTGACGGCACCGACGGTTTACCCACAGGTCACCTGCTCGACATTCGCCCGGATCTGCGGATTCCGGCACCTGGCCGCGCGTCGTCACGCGGTCGGCGACCCGCCCGTCTGTAGCCTGTCGGTCCGGCGGCACACCGACCCACTCCGTGGAGGCCCGAATGACCCGTGTGCGCAGGCGCATCCTGCCTGCGGCCGCCGTGATCGCGGCTCTCGCGCCGGGTGCCACGGCGTGTTCGGGCGACACCACGCCCTCCGACGTCGCGTCGAAGGCGGCCTCCGCCGTGGCCTCGGTGGGAGCGGATCTGAATGCCGCGGCGGCCGAGGCGAAGAAGAAGCTCGACGGCGTGAAGGACGGGGTGGACGCGAAGGGCGACGTCCGGCTCAGAACACCGTCCAAGGACGCCGACGGGCACGCCTCCGTACGGGTCACGGTGTCCAACACCGCCACGAGCACGAAGTCGTTCGCGGTCCAGGTCGATTTCCGCGACACCGGCGGGAACCTGCTCGACACGGTCGTGGTCACCCTCTCGGACGTCGCCCCAGGGGCAGCCGGTGAGGGAACGGCCCGCAGCAACCGGGGGCTGTCGGGCGACGTCAAAGCCGACATGGGAACCGCTCTGCGTTACTGAACCCGCGGCGGGTTCCGGGCCGCATCCGCGTTCGCCGCCGTGGTTCCCGGGTAGGCGGTTCGCGTGAGCTATGTGACGCGAGGCAAGGAGTACTCCCGCGACGACCGGTACCTCACCACCCGGATCACCGCCGACGGACGCGACGGATTCCCCGTGGAGCCCGGGCGCTACCGTCTGGTGGTCAGCCGTGCCTGTCCCTGGGCCGGCCGGGCCGTGATCGTACGGCGGCTCCTCGGGCTGGAGGCGGCTCTGCCCATGGCCGTCGCCGGACCCCTGCACGACGAGCGCAGCTGGCGGTTCGACCTCGATCCGGGGGGCCGCGACCCGGTGCTCGGGATCGAGCGCCTGCAGGAGGCGTACCTCGCCCGCGATCCGGGCTACGACCGGGGCATCACCGTACCGGCGATCGTGGACGTACCGACCGGTCAGGTCGTGACCAACGACGTTCCGCAGATCACGATCGACCTGTCGCGGGAATGGAAGCCGTACCACCGCAACGGCGCGCCGGCGCTCTACCCGCCCGCGCTTCGGCCGGAGATCGACGCGGTGAACGAGGCCGTGTACCGGGACGTGAACAACGGCGTCTACCGGGCCGGGTTCGCCGGGTCGCAGGAGGCGTACGCCGATGCGTACGAGCGGCTGTTCGGCCGGCTCGACCGGCTCTCCACACGGCTGCAGGGCTCGCGCTATCTCGTCGGGGACACGATCACGGAGGCGGACGTGCGGCTGTTCACCACGCTCGTCCGGTTCGATGCCGTCTACCACGGCCATTGCAAGTGCAACCGGCAGAAGCTGTCCGAGATGCCGGTGATCTGGGCCTACGCCCGGGACCTGTTCCAGACACCCGGATTCGGCGACACGGTGGACTTCGACCACATCAAGAGGCACTACTTCACCGTGCACGACGACATCAACCCGACCGGGATCGTACCCCTCGGCCCGGACCTGTCGGGCTGGCTCGAACCCCACGGCCGCGCAGCCCTGGGCGGGCGGCCGTTCGGCGACGGCACACCACCCGGCCCCGTCACGGCCGCGGAGGCCGTCCCGGCCGACCACACCCCGCTCACCCCGTGAGCCGGTGACGACATGCCCGTGCACGTCGGCACCTCCGGGTGGCAGTACCGGGACTGGGCAGGGGTCCTGTATCCCCCAGACCGGCCCCGGCGGTTGTGGCTGGAGACGTACGCGGAGCACTTCGGCACCGTGGAGTGCAACAACGCGTTCTACAGGCTGCCTTCCCCCGAGACGTTCGCCCAGTGGCGGGAACGCACGCCCCAGGGCTTCGTCATGGCCGTGAAGGCCAGCCGGTACCTGACGCACATCAAGCGACTGCACGACCCCGAGGAACCGGTCCACCGGCTGATGGCCCACGCGGCCGCCCTGGGCGACCGGCTGGGGCCGATCCTGCTCCAGCTGCCGCCCACCTTGCAGGCCGACCCGGAGGTGCTGGACGCCTGCCTGGCCTGTTTCCCCGCCGGCATCCGCGTGGCCGTCGAACCGCGGCACGAGTCGTGGTGGACCGCCGATGTGCGCACGGTCCTCACCGAGCGCCGGGCCGCCCTGTGCTGGGCCGACCGCGGTTCACGCCCCGTGGCCCCGCTGTGGCGGACCGCCGACTGGGGATACGTACGGTTCCACGAGGGGCGGGCCGATCCGGCACCCCGCTACGGTCGGACGGCGCTGCGCTCCTGGGCAGACCGGATCGCCGACACCTGGCCCCCCGACGCCGCTGTCTTCGCCTACTTCAACAACGACGCGGGCGGGGCCGCCGTCGTCAACGCCCGCGCCTTCACCCGACTGGTCCGGTGACCGGCCGGGCGCCCCTCCGACCGGCGGATCCGAGTACGGGATCAGCCTGCGGAGCCCCGCTCCCGGTGGCGGTTCGCACGTGCCGGCTCGGTCGCCTCGTTCGGCCGGTCCAGTCGGCTCGCCTCGTCGGTGTCCGCCGCTCGGACGGGCGGCAGGTCCTTGCCGTCGGCGCCGGCCCGGGGCGCCACGTGCGGGGCGCGACGCCGGTCCTTGTCGTCGTGGCCGTGCAGGGGAACGCCTCCGGCGCCGCCTTGGTCTTCCATGGCCCGTCCCTCCTCGTACGTCGTACGGTCCCCGATGCCCGGCGCCTGCCCCGACGCCGCGGCCGAAAACCTGCGGCCACCCTGCGCGGCCGGCCGTTCACGCGGCGTACGAGGCGGCGCGCCTCACCCGTTCCCGGCCTTGCTGCGCAGGAGCAGGCTCGGCATGACCAGCCAGCAGATCGCGAACCAGCCGGTGACACATGCGGTCACCGGCCAGGCGATCCAGTGCGAGGTGGCGACCCGCAGCAGGAGCAGCACCGAGAAGGTCACGGTCAGCGCGAGGAGCACGATGCCGACGGACACGAGATGGCCCGCCGCCCTGACCAGCTGCGGCTTGAGGTGGTGCCCGGCCAGCAGCTGGTGGTACGCGACCGGGGCGATCAGCGTCCCGGTCGCCAGAGCGCCCAGCGCCACCGTCACCACGTACAGGCCGCGGTCGAAGTGGCCCAGCTCCTCGAAGCGGGCCGTGAAGGCGACGCTGAGCAGGAACCCGAACAGGATCTGGGCCCCGGTCTGGGCGACGCGGACCTCTTGCAGCGTCTCGTTCCAGCGGCGGTCGGCCCGCTCCGCCGGCGTCTCGTCCCGATCGTCCGGCATGGGAGCCGACCTCCTCCGCATAGGGAACGGCCGGTCACTCGTACCCGCCGCTCGCGAGCCTAATCCGACGGCGTGCCGGGGCCTCGGCGACACGGTGTCGGCGAGTTGGGCCTCCGCCGGCTGCTCCCGGCCGGGCGGCGCTGATTGAGACGCTTCCGCCCGGGCAGGCGCCCCCGGTACGAGAGGAGCCCGCGGCGGCGAAGCCGCGCGACCGAACGAGGTGTCCCCCGATGCGTATCGCCTTCCTCACGGCGCCCGAGGGCGTCGAGGAGATCGAACTGACCGAGCCCTGGCAGGCCGTTCTCGACGCCGGTTGGAACCCGCGGCTGGTGTCCACCCGGCCAGGCCGCGTCCGCGCGTTCCGGCACTTCGCCCCCGGGGACACGTACGGCGTCGACCACGTCCTGGCAGGTGCCGCGGAGGAGGCCTTCGACGCACTCGTGCTGCCCGGCGGCGTCGCCAACCCCGATGCCTTGCGGATGAACGAGCTGGCCGTCGGTTTCACCCGGAGCTTCTTCGAGGCGGGCAAGCCCGTCGCGGCGATCTGCCACGCGCCCTGGACGCTGGTGGAGGCGGACGTCGTGCGGGGCCGGACCCTCACGTCCTGGCCCAGCCTCGCGACCGACATCCGCAACGCGGGCGGCACCTGGGTGGACGAGAAGGTGCACGTCTGCCACGCGGAGCCCGCCACGCTGGTCACCAGCCGCAAACCGGCGGACCTGGAGGCCTTCTGCGGCGCGTTCGTGAAGGAGTTCGCCGCATCCGGCGCAGCGGTCGGCAGCACCTGACGGCCCGCCACCGCCACCGCAACACCCCATGGACGAGGCCCCCGAACGGAGGCCCACCATGTCAACAGGCACACTCATCGCCGTCATCGTGCCCGTGGCGGTCGTGCTGTGGATGCTGTCGCGGCGACGCCATCTGCAGGACCGGTTCGGACCGGAGTACGAGCGCACGGTCGAGCAGGAGGGCGGGCGGCCGGCCGCACCGAAGGTGCACGCGACGACAGAAGAGCTCACTGCTCGCCGAGGGGGCCTCCCTGCCCTGGTCCGTGCCGTCCGCCAGGTCCGCGCCGAGGCCGCGGCCGCCGGACACCGCATCCGCGAGGAGATCCGGGCGGGCCGCGACCCGGCGCTGCGGACCGTCCTCGCGGAGGACAGCACGGCCTGTACGGGCGTCCTGCTGGCCATGGCCGGGACGGGCCTCCACATGGCGACCGGGCAGATGGCGTACGAGGCGTCCGCTTCCATCCTGATCGGCGTCCTGCTGGTCTACGTGGCGTACACGCTCGGCAAGGGTGCCCGCGCCCGGTTGATCGGCGAGGCGGCCGACCCCGAGGTGCAGCGCGCGGTGAACGAGCTGCTGCAGCAGCAGCCGGAGATCGACTCCGTCACCTCCTTGCTGACGATGCGCCTGGGTCCGGACTCCGTGCTGCTGGCTGCGAGCGTCGATCTGACGGCCGGGTACGACAGTGAGACCGTCGAGGACGCGATGGTCCGCATCAGGGCCGAGCTGCAGGGGCGCCGGCCCGAGCTGGACCGGGTGTTCCTCGATGTCACGGACGCCGCGGCAGCCCGCCGCGCAGCGGGCCGCGACCGGGGCCCGGCGAGGGCCTGAACCGCTCTCCCGTACCGCGTCCGCTCCTCGATGCGGGTAACTCTCGGCGGCGCGCCGTCCCGCTTGGTCGGTGGTGGTGACGCCGGGTGCCAGGCTGGCCGACAGGCCGTCGGCCGGCCGGTCCGTCGTCGCTTCTGGAGGCCCTGGTGTCGCTCACTGACCCGTTGTCGGCAGCGGTGGAGGAGCAGGACGAAGAGCGGGTCACCGGTCGACGGGTGCGGGCGGGGTCACATGTGCTGCGCCTGCTGTCGACCACCGACCACAAGGTGATCGGCAACATGTACCTGGTCACCGCCTTCGGCTTCTTCCTGTTCGCCGGCGTGCTGGCCCTCGTCATGCGGGCGGAGCTGGCCCGGCCCGGCCTGCAGATCGTCTCCGCCGAGCAGTACAACCAGCTCTTCACCCTGCACGGCACGATCATGATGCTGCTGTTCGCTACCCCGACGTTCACGGGCTTCGCCAACGCGATCATGCCGTTGCAGATCGGCGCCCCGGACGTGGCCTTCCCCCGCCTGAACGCCTTCACGTACTGGGTGTACCTCTTCGGGGGTCTCACCGTGATCAGCGGGCTCCTGACCGCGAACGGATCCGCCGCCTTCGGCTGGTTCGCCTATGCCCCGCTGAACGCGGCGGCGTACTCCCCCGGTGTGGGCGCCGACCTGTGGGTGATGGGGCTGGCGGTGTCGGGGCTGAGCACGATCCTCGGTGCGGTGAACTTCATCGCCACGATCGTGTGCCTGCGAGCGCCTGGCATGACCGTGTTCCGGATGCCGATCTTCACCTGGAACGTGCTGTTCACCTCGATTCTGGCGCTGCTGGCGTTTCCGGTGCTCACGGCGGCGCTGCTGGTTCTGGAGGCGGACCGGAAGTTCGGGGCGCACGTCTTCGACGCGGCGTACGGCGGCGCGCTGCTGTGGCAGCACCTGTTCTGGTTCTTCGGCCATCCGGAGGTGTACATCGTGGCGTTGCCGTTCTTCGGGATCGTCAGCGAGATCATCCCGGTGTTCAGCCGGAAGCCGATCTTCGGCTACGCCGCCCTGGTCGGTGCGACGATCGCGATCACGGGTCTGTCCGCGACGGTGTGGGCCCATCACATGTTCGCCACCGGCGCGGTGCTGTTGCCGTTCTTCTCCCTGCTGTCGTTCCTCATCGCCGTTCCGACCGGGGTGAAGTTCTTCAACTGGATCGGCACGATGTGGGGCGGGTCGCTGTCGTTCGAGACGCCGATGCTGTGGTGCATCGGATTCCTGGTCACGTTCCTGCTGGGCGGTCTGACGGGGGTCCTGGTGGCCTCGCCCCCCATGGACTTCCATCTCACCGACAGCTATTTCGTGGTCGCTCACCTGCATTACGTGCTCTTCGGCACGATCGTGTTCGCCACCTTCGCCGGGTTCTACTTCTGGTGGCCCAAGTTGACGGGCAGACTGCTCGACGAACGCCTGGGGCGGATGCACTTCTGGACCCTGTTCACCGGCTTCCAGCTGACGTTCCTCGTCCAGCACTGGCTGGGCGAGCAGGGCATGCCCCGCCGGTACGCCGACTATCTGGCGGCCGACGGGTTCACCCTGCTCAACACGCTCTCCACCATCGGATCCTTCCTCCTGGGGCTGTCCGTGCTGCCGTTCGCCTACAACGTGTGGAAAACGCATCGCCACGGCTGGCGCGTGGACGTGGACGACCCGTGGGGGTGGGGCCGGTCCCTCGAGTGGGCCACTTCCTGCCCGCCGCCCCGGCACAACTTCGAGGCCCTGCCCCGGATCCGGTCGGACTCGCCCGCCTTCGACCTGCACCACCCCGAAGTGGTGCCCCGATGAAGGCGGAGGCTTGGCTGTTCAGCGGTGTGGCGGTCTTCTTCGCCGTCACCGGCGGCGTCTACGCGGTGTTCTCCGGTGATCCTGCGGGGATTGCCGCCCTGGCGGTGTCGTTCCTCATGTCGGCGCTGGTCGCCGCGTTCCTGTGGCGGCAGTACGGCCGCGGCGGCCGACGGCCCGAGGACACCGCCGATGCGGAGATCCGTACGGGCGGGGGCAGGGAGTTCTCGTTCCCCGCGAGGAGTTTCGCGCCCGTGATCACCGCCGTCGGTACGGCGCTCATGGGCATCGGCGCCGTTCAGGGGCTATGGCTGGCCCTCATCGGCGGCGGCGTGGTGATTCCCGGACTCTACGGATTCGTGTTCCGCCCGGGCCGGGACGCCTGATCCCGGCACCGGGTCAGTGCTCGCCGCCGGCCCCGGCTCCCTCGCCGTCCGGGCCTGCCAGCACGGCGGCGACGCGGCGACGCTGCGTCTCGGTCAGCGGCGGCGCCAGCTGGTCTCGGTAGTACCAGTGGCTCAGGCCCTGCCTCAGCCGCTCCGCGAAGCCCCGTACGGCAGGACGCCGCTCGCCTGCCGTCCGCCGCTCCGCTGTCGTCCGCCCGGGCTGGGGTACCCGTACGGGCGCCGGCACGCGGTGGACGGACCGTACGTACCGCTCCGCCCCCGTCGGCGGCCGGTGCGCGGGGTGGAAGGCGCCCTCGACCGACTGGCGTACTTCGTCCGTCGGCAGCCCGCTCTTCAGCGCCTTGACGTCCTCCTCCTGGAGGGCGAGACAGATCCGACGGGTGAGCCAGAAGGCTGCCGGGGGCACGACGAGCACGGCGCAGCGCAGCGACCAGGTGACCGCCGGGAGGGGGACCTCGAAGACGAAGGCGACGATGTCCTGCGCACCTGCCACCAGCAGGACCGTGTAGGCGGTGAGCACGGCGACCCCCAGCGCGGTGCGGGCAGGCCGGTGGCGAGGCCGGTCGCACAGGTGCTGTTCTCCGCCCTCGGGAGTGATCCAGCGTTCGAAGAACGGATAGCCGTACAGGCCGGCGAACAGCACTCCCGGCAGGACGACGCCCGCGATCAGCGGATTCCAGTTCAGCGTGTGGCCCCACAGGCGGGTTTCGAAGCCCGGCATCAGCCGCAGGGCCCCTTCGAGGAACCCGACGTACCAGTCCGGCTGGGACCCGGTCGACACGAGGTCGGGGCGGTAGGGCCCGTACGCCCACACGGGGTTGATCTGCGCCAGCGCCCCGAGCGCGGACAGCACGCCGGCGACCATGAAGAACAGTCCCGCGGACTTCGCCGTGTACTGCGCGAAGAACGGCTTGCCCACCACGTTGCGGCCGCTGCTGCCGGGCACCGCCCACTGGGTGTGTTTGAGGTGCACGACCAGCAACAGGTGCAGCGAGACCAGGGCGAGCAGCAGTCCTGGCACGAGGAGGATGTGCACCGGGTAGAGCCGGGACACGATGTCCTCGCCCGGGAACTCCCCGCCGAAGACGAAGAGGCTCAGGTACGTGCCCACGACCGGGAGCGACAGCATGATGCCCTGGGCCGTGCGCAGGCCCGTACCCGACAGCAGGTCGTCGGGAAGCGAGTAGCCCGCGAAACCCTCGACCAGCGCGAGCAGCAGCATCGTGACGCCGACGGTCCAGTTCACCTCGCGGGGCTTGCGGAACGCGCCGGTGAAGAACACCCGCAGCAGGTGGACGCCGATCGCGGCCACGAACACGAGGGCCGCCCAGTGGTGCATCTGCCGGATCAGCAGACCGCCCCGCACGTCGAAGCTGATGCGCAGCGTGGAGGCGTAGGCGGATGAGACGGGCACGCCGCCGAGGGGGCCGTAGGAGCCCTTGTACGTGACCTCGCGCATGGACGGGTCGAAGAAGAACGTGAGGTAGGTGCCGGTCAGCAGCAGCACCACCAGGCTGTAGAGGGCGATCTCGCCGAGCAGGAACGCCCAGTGGTCCGGAAAGGCCTTCCGCACACCGCCCTTGGCCACGTCCAGCAGGGGCAGCCGGGCGTCGAGGCCGAGCACCGTACGTCCGGCCGCGCGTCGCAGCCCGCGGACCGCACGGGCCTTCTTCCTCTCGAGAACCACCGGCTCCACGCCCTCCTCACATCGGCCGACCGGGCCCGAACGGCATGGGAGGAGCATCGCGCGCCCGCGCCCCAGGGCCCGGTAGGCACGCAGCCCGCCGGCCGGAAGCACGCGGACAGCCCCGCCGCGGACCGCGCAATGATCCCGATCATCCGAATGAACCGGCCTTCTCGCGCGCGAGTTCTTCATACGAAGCGGCGCCCTGCGTGTTCTCGCCGCCGCGCGGTCCACGGTGCGCGACCATCGAAGAAACACCGAGACAGGAAGAAGGGCGGACGTGTCCGGCAGCGAAAGCGAGAACCCAGCAATCCCCTCCCCCACCCCCGCGCCGACCCGCCCCAGAACGAACCGGGACTGGTGGCCGAATCAGCTGGACCTGCAGGTCCTCCACCAGAATTCGCCCTTGTCCGATCCGATGGGCGAGGACTTCGACTACGCGAAGGAATTCGCGACCCTCGACGTCGACGCGCTGAAGCGGGACGTCTTCGAGGTGATGACGGCGTCCCAGGACTGGTGGCCCGCCGACTACGGCCACTACGGGCCGCTCTTCATCCGGATGAGCTGGCATGCCGCGGGAACGTACCGCATCGCCGACGGCCGGGGCGGCGGCGGCGCCGGATCCCAGCGGTTCGCCCCCCTCAACAGCTGGCCGGACAATGCGAGCCTGGACAAGGCACGCCGTTTGCTCTGGCCGGTCAAGCAGAAGTACGGCCGGAAAATCTCCTGGGCCGATCTGCTGATTTTCGCCGGAAACTGCGCCATGGAATCGATGGGGTTCAAGACGTTCGGATTCGGATTCGGGCGGGAGGACACCTGGGAACCCGAGGAAATCTTCTGGGGGCCCGAGGGCACCTGGCTCGGAGACGAGCGCTACGTCGGCGACAGGGAACTCACCGGTCCTTTCGGGGCCGTGCAGATGGGCCTGATCTACGTCAATCCGGAAGGCCCCAACGGCAACCCGGATCCGATGGCCGCCGCCAAGGACATTCGCGAGACGTTCGCGCGCATGGCCATGGACGACGAAGAAACGGCTGCGCTCATCATCGGCGGCCACACCTTCGGCAAGTGCCACGGTGCGACCGACCCCGCCTGCATCGGACCGGAGCCCGAGGCCGCCCCGATCGAGCAGCAGGGCATCGGCTGGCGGAACACCTGCGGCAGCGGCAAGGGCGTCGACGCGCTGACCAGTGGGCTCGAGGGCGCATGGACCACCGAGCCGACGAAGTGGGACAACGGGTACCTGGACAACCTCTTCAAGTACGACTGGGAGCTGACGACGAGTCCCGCCGGTGCGAACCAGTGGACTCCCACGGACCCGTCGGCCCAGGGCACCGTGCCTGATGCCCACGATCCGTCGAAGCGGCACGCGCCGATGATGCTGACGACGGACCTCGCGCTCAAGATGGATCCGGTCTATGCGCCGATCGTCAAGAGCTTCCACGAGAACCCGGACAAGCTCGCGGTGGCGTTCGCCAAGGCCTGGTACAAGCTGCTGCACCGCGACATGGGGCCGCTGACGCGCTACCTCGGCCCCTGGATTCCCGAGCCGCAGCTGTGGCAGGACCCCGTCCCCGCGGTCGACCACGAGCTGGTCGGGGAGGCGGACATCGCCGCCCTGAAGGGCAAGGTCCTCGCCTCGGGGCTGTCCGTCCCCCAGCTGGTCACCACCGCCTGGGCGGCGGCGGCGAGCTTCCGCGGCACCGACAAGCGGGGCGGGGCCAACGGGGCGCGGATCCGGCTCGCGCCGCAACGGGACTGGGAGGTCAACGCCGTACCCGAGGTGGCCGAGGTACTGCAGACCCTCGAGCAGATCCGGCAGGAGTTCAACGGTTCGGCGGGTGCCAAGAAGGTTTCGCTCGCGGACCTGATCGTCCTGGGCGGGTGCGCGGCCGTCGAGCGGGCCGCGAAGAACGCCGGGTACGACATCACGGTCCCGTTCGCGCCGGGGCGTACGGACGCCTCGCAGGAGCAGACCGACGTGGAGTCGTTCGCCGTGCTGGAACCCCCGGCGGACGGGTTCCGCAACTACCTGCGGGAGGGGGAGAAGCTGTCGCCGGAGACCCTCCTGTTGGACCGCGCCAACCTGCTGACGCTCACCGCTCCCGAGATGACGGTGCTGATCGGTGGCATGCGGGCCCTGAACACCGGCTTCGGGCGGTCCACGCACGGCATGTTCACGGACCGGCCGGAGACGTTGACCAACGATTTCTTCGTCAACCTGCTCGACATGGGCACGGAGTGGAAGCCGTCCACCGCGACGGAGAACGTGTTCGAGGGCAGGGACCGCGTCACGGGCGAGGCCAGGTGGACCGCCACCGCCGTCGACCTCGTCTTCGGTTCGCACTCCCAGCTCCGGGCCATCTCGGAGGTCTACGCGTCCGGGGACGGTGGGGAGAAGCTCGTGCGTGACTTCGTGGCCGCCTGGGACAAGGTGATGAACCTCGACCGGTTCGACCTCTCCTGAGGCCGGGCCCGAACCCGGGCCCTTGCTCCGGCCCGATGTCCCGGCCGGCCGCGCACCGGCCGGCCGGGACGTCCGGCAGGCTCTTCACGTCACCACGTCACCCCGTCACCCCGTCACCCCGTCACCCCGTCACCCACTCGACGAGAGCGGCCAGGGCGCCCGCCAGCGCGTCCAGACCGGGTCCTGCCGGTCCTCCCGGCTCGCTCATGTAGAGGTCCCGCCGGATCTCCACCATCAGCGCGCCGACCCGCGCGTCCTTCCCGTAGTGGCGCAGCGGTACGTACGTTCCCGCGAACGGGCTGTCCAGCCCCGTGCCGCCGAAGCCGGCGAACGCCTGCCGCGCCGCCTCGAGCAGCGGAGGGGGCGTGTGGAAGGCGTCCGTGCCGATGCAGATCGGCGGGCGCGGTCCGTCGCCGTGGAGCTCGTAGGGCAGTGCCTTCGCCGGGTACGAGTGCACGTCGAGGATGACGGCCCGCCCGGCGGCCTCCAGCCGCTCCTCCACCGCGTCCGTCATCGCCCGTGCGTACGGGTGGAAGTACCGCTCGACCAGCGGACGTCCGTCGAAGTCGGCCGGGCGGAGCTCGTCGCGGTGCGTCGTCCGCGTGTAGACCGCGCCCATCCCCCGCGCCAGCATCTCCTCGCGTTCGTCGGGGAACCGCTCGGGGTCGATGACCAGCCGCGACAACCGGTTCTCGAACCGCCAGGGGGTGATGCGGGCGGCCGCGGCCGCCCGCGCCGCGATCTCCGCCGTGTGCGAGTCGGTGATGTGGTCCAGCTCCCCTTCCAGTGCCCGGTCGTCCAGCAGGATCCCGGCGCGGACGTCCGCGGGTACGGCGCGGGACGAGTGCGGGACGTGGAGTATCACGGGCGAATCGGGAGCCCCGGGGTGGAGGAGGGCGGCTGCGTCGCTCATATGGTTCCTCGCTGCGTGTCGCGTACGGATCAAGGTGCCACCGCCATGATGTCCGGTCGGCCGGGATCCCGTGGCGGGTGCCTCACCTCCCGTGGTGACCTTGGCGCAGACGCTTGTAACCCCCGGGTGGCGCCGCCCGTCACCTGCATGCAACACGGATTTTCTACGTTGGGCCGCAACGGGATCGACCTGCACACGGCCGCAGCGGCCCCGAGCGGTGGGGTCGGCCGGCGGCGCGAGGAGGTCTGCTGTGGCGGAGGCGAGGGCCGCGACCGGTCGGCAGGTGCGGACGGTCTGCTCCTACTGCGGCGTCGGCTGCGGGGTCGTACTGGACATCGCCCAGGCCGGCGACGGGCGCCGTACCGTGGCCAAGGTCAGCGGCGACAAGCAGCACCCCGCGAATGCCGGGCGCCTGTGCACCAAGGGGGCCACGCACGCCGACATGCTGGCCGCGCCCGGCCGCCTGGAGACCGCGCTGATCCGCGGCGAGCGGGGCGCCGGGCCCGCCGCCGTCCCGGTGGACGCGGCCGTCGCCGAGACGGCCCGCCGCCTCCGGGAGATCCTCGACGCGCACGGCCCCGACGCACTGGCGCTCTACGTCTCCGGCCAGATGTCCCTGGAGGCCCAGTACCTCGCCAACAAACTGGCCAAGGGCTTCCTGCGGACGAGCCGGATCGAGTCCAATTCGCGGCTGTGCATGGCGAGCGCCGGCAGCGGCTACAAGCTCTCGCTGGGCGCCGACGGGCCGCCCGGCTCGTACGAGGACTTCGAGCGGGCGGACGCGTTCTTCGTCATCGGCGCCAACATGGCCGACTGCCACCCCATCCTCTTCCTGCGGATGATGGACCGGGTCAAGGCCGCCGGAGCCAAGCTGATCGTGGTGGATCCCCGGCGCAACGCCACCGCCGACAAGGCGGACCTGTTCCTGCAGATCCGGCCGGGCACCGATCTGGCCCTCCTCAACGGCTTGCTGCACCTGCTCGTGGAGGACGGCCGGACCGACCCCGGCTTCATCGCCGAGCACACCGAGGGCTGGGAGGACATGCCCGCCTTCCTGCGGGAGTACCCGCCGGCGAAGGTCGCCGAGATCACCGGCATACCGGAGGCGGACCTCCGGCTGGCCGCCCGCTGGATCGGCGAGGCGGGCGAGTGGATGAGCTGCTGGACCATGGGGCTCAACCAGTCCGTCCACGGCACCTGGAACACCAACGCCCTGGTCAACCTGCACCTGGCCACGGGCGCCCTCTGCCGTCCCGGCAGCGGCCCGTTCTCCCTCACCGGCCAGCCCAACGCCATGGGCGGCCGCGAGATGGGCTACATGGGGCCCGGCCTGCCCGGCCAGCGCTCGGTACTGGTCGACGAGGACCGCGACTTCACCGAGAAGCTGTGGGGCCTGCCGCAGAACACCCTGCGCACCGACGTCGGGCGCGGGACCATCGAGATGTTCGAGCAGATGGCCGCCGGCGAGATCAAGGCGTGCTGGATCATCTGCACCAACCCGGTCGTCTCCGTGGCCAACCGCAGCACGGTCATCAAGGCGCTGGAGACCGCCGAACTGGTCGTCACGCAGGACGTGTTCGCGGAGACCGAGACCAACGCCTACGCGGACATCGTGCTCCCCGCCACCCTCTGGGCCGAGGCGGACGGCGTGATGATCAACTCGGAGCGCAACCTCACCCTGGTGCAGGGGGCCGCCGACCCGCCCGGCCAGGCGCTGCCCGACTGGCAGCTGATCGCCCGGGTCGCCTGCGCGATGGGATTCGCCGAGGCGTTCACGTACGGCTGCGCCGAGGAGGTGTTCGAGGAGCTGCGGCAGGCCTGGAACCCGAAGACCGGCTGGGACCTGCGCGGTGTCACCTACGAGCGGCTGCGCACGGGGCCGGTGCAGTGGCCGGCCGCCCCCGGCGGGCCGGACCGCAACCCGGTCCGGTACCTCAACGACGGCGTCAGCCAGACCCTGGCGGAGCGCCCGGACGGCAGCCGGCCCCGTCTGGTGTTCCCCACGGCGACGGGACGAGCCGTCTTCTTCGCCCGCCCCCATCTTCCGGCCGCCGAACTTCCGGACGACGATTACCCGTTCGTCCTCAACACGGGCCGCCTGCAGCACCAGTGGCACACGCTGACCAAGACCGGCAAGGTCGCCAAGCTGAACAAGCTCAACCCCGGGCCGTTCGTGGAGATCCACCCGCAGGACGCGGCCGCTCTCGGGATCGCGACCGGCGACGGGGTGGAGGTGGCCTCCCGGCGCGGCCGCGCCGTGCTGCCCGCCGTCGTCACCGACCGGGTCCGGCCCGGGAACTGCTTCGCCCCCTTCCACTGGAACGACCTGTTCGGGGAATACCTCAGCGTCAACGCCGTCACCGGCGACGCCGTCGACCCGATTTCCTTCCAGCCCGGGTTCAAGATGTGCGCGGTGACGCTGGCGAAGACACGTGCCCCCGTTCCGGTTCCCGCGGCCGCCCTGCCCGCTGCCGAGCCCGCCCTCGCCAGCCCCGTCGCCGCCGGGGCGCACCCGGGCGGCGCCCTCGCGACGCTGACGCAGCCCGTGGCCGCCCCGGTGACGGCCGCGAGTGCGGCGGCGCCCGCCCTCACCTCGTTGTTCGGGCTGGACGGCCACACCCCGCCCGCCCTCTCCGACGGGGAACGCCAGTACCTCGCCGGATTCCTCGCCGGGCTCGCCTCCGCCCCGCCCGGCACGGGCGTCCCGGCGCTTCCCGCCGGCGCCCCCTTCGAGGCCGGACACGCCCTCTGGGTCGACGGGGTGCTCGCCGGCACCTACTCGCGTACGGCGACGGCCCTGGCCGCCACGCCTCCGGCCCCCGCCGCACCGGGTACGCCGACCCGGCAGACCGTGGTCCTGTGGGCTTCCCAGACGGGGAACGCCGAGGACCTCGCCGCCACCATCAGCACGGAGTTGGCCGCCGGCGGCTCAGCGGCGACCGTGCACAGCATGGCGGACCGCACCCCCGCCTCCCTCGCTCCCGGCACGGATCTGCTGGTCGTCACGAGCACCTTCGGCGACGGCGACGCCCCGGACAACGGAGCCCCGTTCTGGGAGGCCCTCGAGGCGTCCGACGCACCTCCGCTCGAGGACGTCCGGTACGCGGTCCTCGCGCTCGGCGACTCCAACTACGACGCGTTCTGCGGTCACGGCCGCCGGCTCGACCGGCGCCTCGAGGAACTGGGGGCCCGGCGCCTCCTGCCGCGCGTGGACTGCGAGCCCGACTACGAGGAGCCCGCCGCCCGGTGGCTGGAGCGGGTGCGCGAGGCCCTGGCGACCGCCCCGGACCCGGCCACCCCGGACCCGGCGGCCGCCGGGCCGTCCCGTCCGGTACCGGACAAGAACTCCCCGTACACCGCGCGGCTGTCCGGCAACCGGCTGCTGAGTCTGCCCGGCGCCACCAAGGAGGTCCGCCGCTTCACCTTCGACCTGGGCGAGGACGGCCCGGCGTACGAGGCGGGGGACGCCCTCGGCGTGCTCCCGGTCAACTGCCCCGACCTGGTGACGGAATGGCTGGCCGCCACCGGCCTCGCCCCGGACGCGGAGGTCGCCGTGCCCGGACACGCCCCCATGTCGTTCGCCGAGGCGCTGCACCGGCACCTGGACATCACCCGCCTCACTCCGGACCTCCTGCGCTTCGTCACCGAGCACACCGGCGACCGCAGGCTCAAGCAGCTGACGCGCCCCGACAACAAGGACGGGCTCGCCCAATGGGCCTGGGGGCGGCAGCCCGTCGACATCCTGGCCGAGTTCCCCGTCCGCCTCGGCGCCCAGGAGTGGGCCGAGCGCCTCAAACGCCTCCAGCCGCGCCTGTACTCCATCTCCTCCAGCCCCCTCGTCGACCCGCGCGAGGTGAGCCTGACCGTCTCGGTCCTGCGCTACGAGGGGCCTGCGGGCCGGCAGCGCAAAGGCGTCGCCTCCGCCTTCCTCGCGGATGCCGAACCGGGCACCCCGGTACCGCTGTTCGTGCAGCGCTCGGCTCACTTCCGCCCGCCCGCCGGCGCGGACACACCGGCGATCATGGTCGGTCCGGGAACCGGCATCGCCCCGTTCATGGCCTTCCTCGAACACCGCCGCGCCCTCGGCCACCACGGCCGCAACTGGCTGTTCTTCGGCGAACAGCGCCGGGCCGCCGACTTCTACTACCGCGAAGAGCTGGAGGAGCTCCACCGGCACGGCACGCTCAGCCGGCTCGACCTGGCCTTCTCCCGCGACCAGCGCACCAAGATCTACGTCCAGGACCGCATGCGCGAGCACGGCGCCCAGGTGTGGTCCTGGCTCCAGGACGGCGCCCACTTCTACGTGTGCGGGGACGCGAGCCGGATGGCGAAGGACGTCGACCAGGCGCTGCGCGACATAGCGGTGGCGCACGGCGGCCTCGGCGAGGACGAGGCCGCCGCCTACCTGAAGCAGCTCTCCGCCGACAAGCGGTACGGCCGCGACGTGTATTGATACGGGTCAGCGCGTGGTCAGGCCGTCCACCTCGGCCTCGAAGAGGAGGGCGGGGTCCAGGCCCATGCCGGCGAAGTGGCCCGCCAGCTCCAGGGACAGCACGCCGTGCATGCGGGTCCAGAAGGCCAGGGCCAGGCGCAGGGCCGACGGCGGGGCGTCCGGGTGGCTCGCGGCCCACACCCGGTGGCCGGCCAGGTGCCCCTCGAAGCCGTGGGGCTCCGCACCCGGGGCGGGGCCCGGTCCCGCGGCGGTGCAGGCGTCGAGCAGGACGGACATCATCTCCGAGGCGATCACGGTGATGTCCTGCGGCGCGTGGTAGCCGGGTACCGGGGTGCCGTAGACGAGGAAGTAGCGGTGCGGGTCTTCCAGGGCCCAGCGGCGGAGCACGTGCGCCAGCGCGGCGAGGCCGGGTCGGCCCGATTCCCCGACGGCGATGAAAGCGTCGGCGAGGCTGCGGTACGCGTCGCGGATGAGCTCGGTGATCAGCTCGTCACGGTTGGCAAAGTACCGGTAGAGCGCCGGTCCGCTCATGCCCATCTGCTTGGCGATCGCGTTGAGGGAGAGCGCGGAGGTGCCTGAGCCGGCGATCTGCTGCCAGGCCTTTCCCTTGACCTCCTCGCGCACCTGCTGCCGGTACCGCTCACGGGGGGTCTTCGTACTCCCGGTCATGCCCGCCACCCTCTCGTCGCCCATCACGCCAGATGTTTGTTAGAGGCTATCACCATCGGCAAGGCCTCTCGCGATCGAACGAACCGCTCCCTTGACATCGACGA
Organism: Streptomyces sp. NBC_01296; assembly: GCF_035984415.1. Classification (NCBI taxonomy): domain Bacteria; kingdom Bacillati; phylum Actinomycetota; class Actinomycetes; order Kitasatosporales; family Streptomycetaceae; genus Streptomyces; species Streptomyces sp. NBC_01296. The sequence continues at coordinate 958,194 of NZ_CP130720.1, forward strand.
TACAGCCATTCATTCTGGTTACAGCTTCTAACAAACGCGAGATGACAAAACCACCTGGAGGTCATGATGAACACCGCCGAGCTGATCGAGATCGTTCTGCCGGGCAAGGTCGAGCCGGAAGGCCTGGAGCTGCACCGGCGGCCGGTCCCGGTACCGGCCGCCGGGCAGGTCGTGGTCGCGATGGAGGCGACGGGCGTGTCCTTCGCCGAGCAGCAGATGCGCCGCGGCCGGTACTACGACCAGCCCGCGTTCCCCTTCGTCCCCGGATACGACCTGGTCGGCACGGTGCTGGCCGCGGGCGAGGGCGTCGGCTCCGGCCTGCTCGGCCGGCGGGTGGCCGCGCTGACGAAGACCGGCGGCTGGGCGAGCCACATCGCGCTCGACGCCGCCGACGTGGTGGACGTGCCCGACGGCGTCAGCGCGGTGGACGCGGAGACCGCGGTCGTCAACGGCATCACCGCCTGGCAGATGCTCCACCGCAAGGCCCGGGTGCGCGCCGGGCAGACCGTCCTGGTCCACGGAGCCAACGGCGGTGTCGGCTCGATCCTGGTCCAGCTGGCGCTCGCCGCGGGCGCCCAGGTGATCGGTACCGCCTCCGCCCGTCACCACGATGCGCTGCGCGCCCTCGGGGTGGCCCCCGTCGACTACCGCTCCGGCAACGTTCCCGCACGGGTACGGGCCCTTGCGCCCGGCGGGGTGGACGCGGTGTTCGACCACGTCGGCGGCGAGGGCATCGTCGATTCCTGGCGGCTCCTGGCCCCGGGCGGCACGCTCGTCTCGTACGGCAGCGCCGCCACCCGCGACGACGAGGGCTCCGGCTCGTCGCCGATCCTCAAGCTCCTGGGCCGGGTGTGGCTGTGGAACGCGCTGCCGAACGGCCGCCGTGCGTACTTCTTCAACGTGTGGGCCGGTCGCGCCTACGCCAAGAACCGCTTCCGGGCGCGCCTGCGCTCCGACCTGACCCAGGTGTTCACGGCGCTGCAGCGCGGCGAGATCACCGCGCAGGTCGCGGCGCAGATCCCGCTGGCCCGCGTCGCCGAGGCGATGCGCCTGGCCGAGTCGGGGACGGTCGCCGGGAAGGTCGTCCTGGTCCCCTGACCCGCCGCCCTCCAGCAGGCGCTCGACGCCTCCCTCGACACCTGGCTCCACCGTCTGAAGGCCAAGGCCGAAGACCGTCCGGCGCGGCGGCGACCACGCAGGATCGCCGGACCCGCCGTAACGTGGAAGGGTCAAAGGACTCCGCGGTGAGGGGCGATGCGCCATGACCTGGGCTTCGTGGACAACGACAGGGGTGTTCGCCGGACGCGGCGGAGTAAGCACCGACGAGGCAGGGCTCCTCAGCGGGGACCTGACCGTGCACACCACGTGGTCGGGCCAGGAGGCCCAGGTGGCCGTGCAGTACAGCGGCGGCTCGGACTGGTTCACCGTCACCGGCAGTCCGGTGCCCTGTGCCTCCGAGGACAGCAGCCGCCTCCTGCACCAGGCGGTGGTGGACGCCGTACGTACAGGTGGCGCCGCCACCGTCCCCCGCAACCTGCCCGCAGACGCCCACGGGGGTGGGGCAGGGCCGGCATAGCACCGCGATCAGTATGCGTTCCCGCTCGTGACCCGTCGCGGCCACTCAGTCGAGACAGAACTCGTTGCCCTCGACGTCCTGCATCAAGAGGCACGACTCGTTCTCGTCATCGGCGAGCAGCAGTCGCCCGCGTACCGCGCCGAGCGGGATCAGTCGTGCGCATTCGGCCTCGAGCGCGGCCAGCCGCTCCTCGCCCACGAGCCCGGTGCCGACCCGAACGTCAAGGTGCACCCGGTTCTTGACGACCTTGCCTTCGGGAACGCGCTGGAAGAAGAGCCGCGGGCCCGCACCTGAGGGATCGGCGCATGCCGCGAACGCCGGACCCCGATGGTCAGGCGGCGTGGCCTGATCGAAGTCGTCCCACGTGGCGAACCCCTCCGGCGGCGGTGGTACGACATATCCCAACACCTGGGACCAGAAACGCGCGACGCGCTCGGGTTCCGCGCAGTCGAAGGTGATTTGGACCTGCTTGATCGATGGCATCGGTCCAGCATAGGGACGGGATCTTTCGTCGTCGCCCCGGTTTCCGGTTCGGCCGTCGTGGCCGGCCGGCCGACCGGGCTCGGCGAGGTCAGGCGAGGTCGAGGAGTTGTTCGTGGAAGCCGCCGAAGCCTCGCTGCAGGTCGACCAGATGGAGTTCGAGGATCCAGTGGCAGGTCCGGCCCGCCCGGTCGGTGCGGCGCAGCGGGGCGTCGTTCTCGGGCGTGATGTAGGACTCGGCCTTGGCGCCGTCGTTGGTCTCGTGGGGGAACTCGCCGACGAGGTGGCCGGCGTGCCAGATTCCGATGGTCCAGCCGGCCTCGGCGGCCAGACGCTCGATCTCGGCGTGCAGCTGTCGGCCGGTGATGCCGGGATCCGCGGCGAAGAAGGCGCGGCCGGCGTCGAAGATGCGCGGCAGGTCCTCGCGCAGGCGGTGCTTGTGCGGGTCGTCGCCGAAGACGTAGGTGCGACCGAAGTCGGCCTCGAACTCCTCGAAGATCGGACCGAAGTCGGCGAAGGCGATGTCGTCGGGGCCGATGACCCGGTCCGGCGGGTTGTCCCGGTACGGCATCAGGGTGTTGGGGCCGGATCGGATGATCCGCTTGTGCCAGTGCTTGGTGGTGCCGAACAGCTCGTTGGCCAGGTCGCGGATCAGATCGCCGGCCTCGCGCTCCCCGCGGCCGGGCGCCACCAGTCCGCGCGCCTCCGCCTCGGCGAACAGTGCGATGGCCTTCTCCTGCGCCGCTATCAGACCCTGGATCCGCCGGGCTTCCGGCGCGTCCGTCGCCCCCACCGTCACGAGATCGTCCCTCCCATTGTCGCTACCTCCAATCAAGCCCGCTCACACGCGGGGTGATTTGGCGAATCGACTAAGCATTTGCCAGGTGATTGTCGAACATTAGCCGCAGATGCAGGATGGTGCGGGAAGGTTGCATGCAGAGGAGGCGGTCTGGTGGGCGATGGAGACAACGGCAGAGCCGTCCGCGGATGGTTGCGGGGCATCGAGGTCTTCGACGGACCGCTTCCGGAGTTCGCCCTCGAGCGGGCTCCGGCAGATCCCCTGCACCTGTTCCTGTCGTGGCTGTCCGACGCCGTGGCGGACGGTCTGCGCGATCCGCACGCGATGACCTTGTCCACGGTCGACGAGGCCGGTGATCCGGACGCCCGGGTGCTGATCCTCAAGGGGGTGGACGGCTCGGGATGGCAGTTCGCCGGGCACTGCTTCAGCCCCAAGGGGCACCAGCTGGCCGTCCACCCGCGGGCGGCACTCACCTTCTACTGGCCCGAGCACGGCCGGCAGGTGCGCCTGCGCGGCGCCGTGACGCCCGGGTCCGCGCAGGACAACGCCGCCGACTTCCTCGGCCGGTCGGCGACCGCCCGTGCCGAATCGCTCCTGGCCCGGCAGAGCCAGTACCTGGCGGACCCCGGGGAGCGCGATCAGGCCCTGGCGAAGTCCCTGGCCCTGATCGAACAGGCGCCGTCGCTCGTCGACTCCGCCTGGACGCTGTACACGCTCGCTCCGGCGGAGGTGGAGTTCTGGCAGGCGGCGGAGAGCCGCGTCCACACACGGCTGCGCTACGAGCGGGCCGGCGACCGCTGGGAACGGTTCCCGCTCTGGTCGTAGCCCCCGGCCGATGACGTACACCTGCACCCCCCCTGTTCCTGCTCACGAGGCGAGGTACACCGTATGACCACACGCATCCAGGACGGCAGCGCCGGCGACGTCGACCACGGGGCCATCGGCTCCGGCCACTCCTCCTACCGCCGCCCGGACGAGCGGATCGCCCGGTTCATCGCCGAGGCCCTGGGCGAATCCCGGACCGTTCTCAACATCGGCGCCGGCGCGGGATCGTACGAGAGCGCGGCGCGTACGGTGACGGCCGTCGAGCCCTCGGTGTCGATGCGTGCGCAGCGGCCGTCCCAGCTCGCCCGGGCGATCGACGCCCTCGCCGAGCACCTGCCCTTCGCCGACGGGGAGTTCGATGCGGCGATGACGCTGTTCAGCGTCCACCAGTGGTCCGACGTACGGGCGGGCCTGCGGGAGATGCGGCGGGTGACCCGCGGCCCGGTGGTCATCCTGACCTGCGACCCCGCCCTGGTCCGGGACTTCTGGCTGCACCGGTACGCGCCCGAGGTCATCGACACCGAGGCCCGCCGCTACCCGGCCGTCGAACAGCTGGCCGCGGCCCTGGGCGCCACCGGCACCGTCCACACCGTGCCCATTCCCCTGGACTGCACCGACGGATTCAACGAGGCCTACTACGGGCGCCCCGAGACACTGCTCGACCCGGCCGCCCGCCAGGCGTGCTCGGCCTGGAGCTTCGTCGACGACCGGGTCCGCGAGCACTTCGACAAGCCCTTGCGTGCAGACCTGGAGTCCGGGGCCCTGGGCCTGGTGGAGGCGCAGCGGATGGCCGAGGCGCTGTTCGCCGAGACCACGGCCCGTGGCCTGCTGGCACCGGGCCTAGTGAACGCGAGGCGAGCGACCGGATCGGGGACCTGGCGCGGGCCGTGTCCCCCGCGGCCGCCCGCCTGCCCGGCCGGATCGTCCGCTCCGGCCCGCACGCCGTGCTTCCGTACGGGGAGGAACTGCCGGACCGGGTCATCGGCGAGGACGACATCGTCGTCGCCGACCTCGGGCCCGTCCTCGCGGCATCGGAGACGGAGTTCACCTCGACCGTGGTCTTCGGTACAAGCGACTGCTGGACCTGGCGTGACGACGGGCCGACACGCACACCGGCCCCCTGACGGCAGGCCCTGACCACGTGGCGGACGGCGCTCACATGCCCCGGGGGCCGGCCGGGGCGGCGGCTTCCAGGTCGTCGATGCTGCCGGACATGACGGTGCGCACGTGCCGGGTCAGGTGCTCGGCCGGCCAGTCCCACCAGGCCAGGGCGAGCAGGCGGGCGACGTCCGCCTCGCTGTAGCGGGTTCGGATCAGCTGGGCCGGGTTGCCACCGACGATGCCGTAGTCGGGGACGTCGGCGACGACGACGGCTCCGGAGGCGATGATCGCGCCGTGGCCGATGCGCACTCCGGGCATGACCGTGGCACCGTGGCCGAACCAGACGTCGTTGCCGACGACGGTGTCTCCTCGGCCGGGGAGGCCGGTGATGAGATCGAAGTGCTCGGCCCAGCCTCCGCCCATGATGGGGAACGGGAACGTCGAAGGGCCGTCCATGCGGTGGTTGGCACCGTTCATGATGAACCGGACGCCCGTGCCCAGCGCGCAGAACTTCCCGATGATCAGCTTTTCCGGCCCGTAGTGGTAGAGCACGTTGCGGGTCTCGAAGGCGGTGGGCTCGTCCGGATCGTCGTAGTAGGAGTATGCGCCGACCTCGATCAGCGGCGACGTCACCAGCGGCTTCAGGAGCACGACGCGCGGCTGTCCGGGCATCGGATGGAGAACCGAGGAGTCGGGCGGAACAGGATTCACGGTGGAACCACTCCAGACGGTCTGTGCGTGCGTGGACGGTACGTCCATGATCCCGGACGTCGCGTCAGAGGACCTGGTCAGCGGTCCTGGTTGGACCATCCGCTGAGGGAATTCGGCGTCCATGGTTCGGAAAGCACATTGCTCGCGGCCAGCGGAAGGGCCAAGAGTGATCAGCAGCCCGGGAGCCGCGAACCCCCGTCGCGGCGAAACACGAACCGCAGGGCTTCCGGCTCAGGAACTGGTACAGAAGGAAACGAATGGCATCCATGCTCGCCGGCTGCACGCCCTGGCCCCAGGAGTTCGTCGACCGCTACTGGGCGGCCGGGCACTGGCGTGGCAACACGCTGGACAACCTGCTGCGCGGCTGGGCCCTGCAGTACGGGCCCCGGACCGCGCTCGTGCACGGCGGCGCCCGCCTCTCGTACGCGAACCTGAACCGGCGGGTGGACCGCATGGCCGCCGGATTCCGGCTGCGCGGCCTCCGGCCCGGGCAGCGGGTCGTCGTCCAGCTGCCGAACGTGCCCGAGTTCGTCATCACCGTGTTCGCGCTGATGCGCGTCGGCGTGATCCCCGTGTTCTGCCCGCTCTCGCACCGCGCGTCCGAGGTGCCCGAGCTCGTGCGGGCCACCCAGGCCGTCGGGTACGTCGCTCCCTCGACGTACCAGGGCTTCGACCACACGGCGATGGCGGCGGACATCGCGGCCCGATGGCCTTTCCTGCGGCGGGTGTTCACCCTCGATGCGCCGGGCGAGTCGTCCCCGTACGGCGGTCTGACGACCGACCCGTCGGGTTGCCAGTACTCCCCGCTGGGCTCCATCGACGCCGCGCCCGAGCCGGCGCTTGCGCAGAGCGCCGCCCAGGTGGCGTTCTTCCTGCTCTCCGGCGGTACCTCCGGCGGTGCCGCCGCGGCTCCCAGGCTCGTTCCGCGCACCCACGACGACTACGCCTACCAGGCGCGGGCCGCCGCCGAGCTGGTGTCGCTCACCGAGAACGACGTGTACCTCGCCGCACTGCCCGCCGGGTTCAACCTCACCTTCGGCTGTCCCGGCATCGTCGGCACCCTCTCCGCCGGCGGCACCGTAGTCCTCGCCGAGGACCTGGAACCCGCCGAATGCCTCGCGGTGATCGAACAGGAACGGGTCACCGTCACGTCGCTGGTGCCCGCCGCCGCCCGGCGCTGGCTCGACGTACTCCCCACGGTGGAGGCCGACGTGAGCAGTCTGCGTCTCCTCCAGATCGGCGGCGCGCCCATGGACCGGGCGACCGCCGATCGGATGGGCCCCGAATTCGGCTGCCGCCTTCAGCAGGTCTTCGGCCCGGCCGAGGGGCTGCTCACGCTCACCCGGCCCGCCGATCCGGACGAGACCGTGCTCACCACTCAGGGCCGACCGCTCTCGCCCGACGACGAGGTCCGCATCGTCGGCGTCGACGGCGAGGACGTGCCCGACGGGGAGCCCGGCGAACTCCTCGCCCGCGGTCCGTACACCCTGCGCGGCTACTACCGGGCGCCCGAGCACAACGCACGCTCCTTCACCCCCGACGGGTACTTCCGCACCGGCGCACTCGCGCGGCGCACCCCGGACGGCAACCTGGTGGTGACCGCCCGCCCCTAGCTAGGGGGTGTCGTCAAAGTCCCTCCCCCAGCTACCGCTGGGAGGTGCCCCCAGGCCGGCGGGGCCTGGCACGCGCGCTCGCCGCGTTGTCGTCCGTCCCCGACGCGAGCGTCGCCTCCCTCCTCCGCCTTGCGATCACACGCACCAGACCCCGCCGGCCCCGCCCTCACGGGCGGCCGACGCTACTTTGACGACACCCCCGAGGATCCCTCCCCGCGAGACCACCGGAACGCCACTCCCGCGTAAGGCATTCGGCATGCCTACGGGAAGGGCGGCGGGTCCTGGCAGGTCACGTCCTCGGCGGGCAGCCGGCCCGTGGCCAGGTACTCGTTGACCGTGGCGTCGGTGCAGGGCGCCGGGTTCGAGAGGTACACGCCGTGGCTCTCGCCGCCCAGCGCGAGCGCCATCCTCGAGCCCTTGAGCGCCTTGTGCAGGCCCTGGCCGCTGACCAGCGGGGTCGTCGGGTCCCACTCGTTCTGTACGGTCAGTACGTCGGCCCGGGTCTTCATGGGCGCCGCCGGCTCAAGTGGCCGCTGCCAGAAGGCGCAGGGCTTGATGTTCGACGCGAAGTCCCCGTACAGCGGATACTTCGCCTTGTCCCGCACCGCGTCCCGCGCGTACTGATCGGGGTCGCGCGGCCAGGCGTCCGTGTCCCCGCACACGACGGACCAGTAGACCGCGGTGGCGTAGTCACCGGGGGCTTCCACCGTGCCCGGCGCCGCGGAGTTCGACTCGGAGTTCGGCCCGGAGGTGTTCGGCTCGGAGGCCGGGGCGCCTGCGAGCGGCCGCTTCAGCTGCGGCGCGTCGCCGCCCGTCGGCCGGGGTCCGTTCTCGGCCAAGCTCAGGTACGAGATCTTCCGTTCGCCGAGCGCCGCGCGGATCACGTCCAGGTCGCGGGCCGTGTTGCGGGTCGTGATGTACGGGATGACGTCGCCAGACTTCTCCCGGCACTTGTCGGCGATGCCGCGCGCCCAGGCCACGTCCGAGGGGAAGGTCTCGGGCCGGTACGCACCGCCGATGCCCTGCTCGGCCTGGCTCAGCCCGCCACAGGTGATCGGGCTGCTCTCGCCGACCCCGCGCGGGTCGAAGCCGATGAGGTCGTACCGCTCCCGTACGTCCTTGGGCATCCTCGCGTTCAGGCCCACCGGCCGCATCAGCCCCTTGGCGCCCGGACCGCCCGGGTTGAAGAGCAGGACGCCGCGCCGCTTGGCGGGGTTTTCGCTCTTCATCCGGGAGATAGCGAGGTCGAGGGTGCGCCCCTCGGGGTGCTGGTAGTCGAGCGGCACCTTGAGGGTCGCGCACTCGTAATCCACCGGCCGGTCGGGGCTGCAGCGGTGCCAGGCCGGCTTCTGGCGCATGTAGCCGGGGGTCTGGGCGGCGGCGGCCTGGGGCGCCGTCAGCAGGGACAGGGAGGTCGCGACGAGTCCGACGGTGGCGAGCAGCGGTGCGAGGCGTTTCATACGTGGGATGCCGCCCTTCTCCGGGTGAAATCGCTTGTGTGCCCACCTTGTTGGATCGGTGGGCACCGGCGAATCCCCTGGAGGAGCGGTCTGGGGTCCCTCTCCCGTACCACGTGGCATCCGGGCAGTTGGCCGAAATCCGGCTCGGCGATCCCTCCGCTCGGCGGATCGGGCGCCACCACGGCAGCGGCCGGGTGCGGACGCGATCACCGCCGGTACACGGGGTGCGACGGCCGCCTCGGCACTCGACGCGGACACGGCACGAGCCCCCGGTAGTCCGCTCCCCCTCGAGTAGGACGCCGCCGCTGCGACGAGTCCGGCTCCGGTACAGGACCCGCGACCGTCGCACTCTTCCGGCGGACGCCTCAGGCCGTGGCGGGTGCTGCGGCCTCGGGAGACGCGGGGGTCTCGGCGGGGGTCCCGGCGCCGGGCAGGGGGATGCGGTGCAGCCCCCTGCGGTCGTAGAGGGAGGTGACGGCGAAGCCGAAGACCAGCGCGGCGACGAGGGCGACACCCATCGACGCCCACGCCCGGGTCAGGCCTGCGTCGCCCTGGGCTCCGTAGTAGAGCAGGGAGCGCAAGCCCTCGGTGATCTGGCGCAGCGGCTCGAACTCGGAGAGGGCGCGGAAGAACCCGGGCAGCGCCTGGACGGGCACGGTGGCGCCGGAGGAGGGGACGGCCATCGCGACGAAGACGATGGTGGCCAGCAGCATGCCGGGGGTGCCGAAGGCCGCGAACAGGGCCAGGCTGCCGATGCCGACCACCGCGATGGTGGCGACCGAGTAGAGCCACAGCAGGCCGAGGTGGGAGGCGTCCATGTCGAGGATCGTGACGGTGGCGACCTCGACCAGGGTGCCCATCACGAGCGACATGCCGAGCATCAGCGCCATGCCGATGGCCAGCGTGCGGACGCGGCTGGTGTGCTGGACGGGCTCGCGCTTGCGGACCGGGCCGTAGTCGGTGTGCAGGTAGCCGAGGGCCGTGTCGACCTGGGAGTTGACCAGGTTGGCGCCGAGCATGCCGCAGACGACGAGGACCAGCGCGTAATAGAAGGCGCTCAGTCCCATGGCGCTGCGCGAGCCGACGGGGTGGCCGTCGGCGACGGCCACGGTCACCGGGTCGGCCAGCTTGAGCTGGGCGGCCGTCGGGAGCGGGGCCTTCTGGGCTCCGGCCTGCTTGAGGAGCTCCTGGCCGAGCTGGGCGGAGGCCGCGTGAGCGGCCTTCTGGGCGGCCTGGGAGGACATCGAGGACCCGATGCTGCCGGCGGCCTGGTTGGTCAGCACGGTCAGGGTCGGCGGGGCCGCCTTGCCCTGGGGCGCGGGCTGCGGGGCGCCGAGCGCGGTCACCGTGGCGGTGAAGTCCTTGGGTATGACGAGGGCGCCGAAGACCTTGCCCTTGCCGAGCCGCTTGTCGGCCTCCTCGCGGCTCACGAGCTGCCAGTCGATGCTCTTGTCGCCCTTGGCGGCCTTCTGGATGCCCGCGACGATCTGCTCGCCCATGTTGACGTGGCGGCCGCCCGCGTCGGCGCCGCTGTCGGCGTTGACCAGGGCCACGGGCAGGTCGTGCAGGTTGCCCCTCGGGTTGACGTTGCCCCCGACGTAGAGCAGGGCGAACAACATCGAGACCACTGCGGCGATGAGTCCCGTTCCGATCCACAACTGGGGTCGGCGGAGCACGGAGGGGGGCGTGGGATGAGGCATCGATTCTCCGGCGCGGCTGCGTTTTCTGAGCTGGATACTTCAGGTATCCAGCTACTGGATAGTCGCAGTATCTTGTTGTGGTGTCCAATCGCCGATGACGGATTCCGGACCACACGACCAGCAGGGAAGCCGCATGAAGATCTCGGAGCTCAGCCGGCGGACCGGCGTGCCGGTCGCCAGCATCAAGTACTTCCGGCGGCAGGGTCTGTTGCCCGCGGGGCGAGCGACCGCCGCGACCCTGGCCGAGTACGGGGAGGAGCACGCGGAGCGGCTGCGGCTAATCAAGGCGCTGACCACGCTCGGCGGCCTGTCCATCGCCGCCACCCGGGACGTGCTCGGGGCCGTCGACCAGGCCCACAGCTCCGAGGGCGCCCTGGGAGCGGTCAGCTACGCCCTTCCGGTGCCGGTGGCGGCCCAGCCCGCTGCGGGCCCCGAGGAGGAGGCCGAGGCCGACGAGAGCGCCGGGGCGGAGGTGGCGGAGCTGCTCGCGGCCCTGGACTGGCAGGCCCCCGGCACCTCACCGCACGTGGAGGGACTGACGGCGGCCCTGAAGGAACTGCGACGACTGGACGCGCAGTACGCCCCGGGCGAGCTCGCCGCCTACGCGAGGCTCGCCGAGTCGGTGGCCCGGCTGGACCTGGAGCGCGCGGCCGGCCTCGACGACCCGGTGGCCCTGGCGGAGCGGGCCGTCATCGTGTTCGCGATCTGCGCCCCGGTGTTCGAGCTGCTGCGCCGGCTCGCCCAGGAGGACCAGGTCCGGCGCCGCGTCGCGGGCGGCGGCACCGCCTCCGAGACACCCCGCTAGCGCAGCCGTTGCGGACGGCCGGAAGGCGCCGGCTGCGGCCGGGGTCGGGGCCGCCACCGCGGCCTCCGCGAAGCAGATAGGTCGGTCATCGACATATGTCGGAGACCGAGCTATGGTGACGCATGTGAATGATCAAGCTCTGCGCGAGCCAACTCTGCTCATCCTCACCGCCATCGCCGATGCCCCACGGCATGGCTACGCGATCGCCCAGGAGGTCGAGAAGATCTCGGAAGGGCGCACGAAAATGCGCACCGGAACGCTCTACGGGGCCCTGGAGCGGCTCCTGGAACAGGAACTCATCGCCGTCCACGAGGAAGAGGTGGTCGACGGACGCATGCGGCGCAGCTACGCGCTCGCGCCGCGCGGCCGTGAGGTGCTGGCCGCCGAGGCGGCCCGGATCGCGCGTACCGCGCAGGAGGCGACTCGGCGGTTGGGGCTCGGGGCGGCAGGGGCGGCAGGGGCGGCCGTGGCGTCGTTCGATGCCTCCTTCCGTACGAGCGGGCTGCTCGGGCCGCGGCTCGGTTTCGACGGTGGGGTGGTGAACTCGTGACCGCGCTGGTGAGGTTGTATCCGGCTGCCTACCGGCAGAAGTTCGGCGACGAGATCTCCGATGCCTACCTTGAGGCAACGCGAGCGGCGGGTTGGCCCGCCCGCGTGCGCGAAGGTGTCGATGTCGTCGGGCACGCCCTGCGCATGCGGCTCGGGCTGGGCTCGGCAGGGCGCGCCGGGCGGTTCCTGGCGGCGTCGGCGCCGTTCGCCGCCGTCGCGGTCGGGGCGACCTCGCTGGGCTGGGCCCGCTTGATGGGCCACGCCGTCCTTACCGACGACAGCCTGGTCTTCCCCCTGCTGGCGGCGACGCAACTCGTCACGGTGCTGGGCGCGTTCCTCGCGCTGGCCGGACGCTGGGCGGCGGGCAGCTGGATCGCGCTGGCCGGCATCGTCACGGAGATCGCTGTCGGTACGGTGCGGTCGGGCGCCGATCTGCTCTGGTTCGGGGCCTACTTCAGCGTGCCTCTGCTCGCCTTGACCCTGGTGACGGTGGTGTGCCCGCCCGACCTGCGGCCGGCTCCGCGCATCCACACCAGGACCGGGGTGATCGCCGTGATGGCATGGACGGCGGTGGTCGCCGGTGCGCTGGTGGTGGTCCCGCTGCCAGGTCCACTCGGCGGACTGCGGTTCGCCGTACCGGTGGCCGGCGGACTCCTGCTGGCCGGCCGACAGGCGTTCGCCCGGCTGCGCACCGCGCCGGCCGTGCTGCTCTCGGGCCTGCCGTTCCTGTACTTCGGCGTGGTCCCCGGAGGGCTGTACGTGACCTGGCTCGCCGGTCTGCTCGCGCTGCTGCTCGTCGCCGCCGTGGTGGTGAGCGTCCGGCGACGCCAAGGCGGACGGGACCCGCTGGTTGGCGGCTAGGCACGGTTCACCCGACGGTGGTGCGCGTTCGGCTCGGCTGTGTATGTAACAGGAATGTATTAGGGGGCGGTTGGGCGGAACGGTGAGGCGGGCCGGGCGGGTCTTGGTGATCAGAAACGCCCGCTCGTAGCGACCCGTACCGAGCGCCCGGCACTGCCAACCGATCGATCCTGAGGAAGAAGCGATGCGCGTTCACAAGCTCACCTTCGCAGCCGTGGCCGTTGCCGCGAGTCTCTCGCTCACCGCCTGCCAGAACGGCGACGACGGCACGGGGCGCACCGACCCGTCCTCCGCGTCCACCGCATCGTCCGCTCCCACCGCATCGTCCTCGGGCAGCTCGGACCAGGGAGGCGGGAAGGCCTCGGGCGCGCCGAGCGCCGGCGGGAAGGGGACGGCTGCCGCAACCGGCTCCAATGAGAACGGCAAGGCCGGCAAGTGCCGCACCGACGAGTTGGCGATCACGGCCATGGACAACACCATCGACGGCGACCCCGACGGAACCGTCGCGGTGCAGCTGAAGAACCGCGGCGGCCGGGACTGCTCGATCTCCGGGTACCCGGGCGTCGACCTGAAGACCAGCTCGGGGTCGCTGTCCGCGAAGCGCACCGGCGAGCAGGCCACCACGGCCGTCCTCAAGAAGGGGCAGTCGACGGCCTTCGGCATCAACTACCCGATCAACAAGTCCGGCGGCTCCGGCGTCCGCATCACGGGGCTGGTGGTGACCCCGCCGGACGAGACGAAGTCGGTCACCCTCGACTGGCCGGGCGCCGCCACGCTGCCCGTCACGGACGGCACCGACTCCCCGGTGAAGGTCGGCCCGATCGGAAGCGCCGGCCAGGGCGGCTGACCCGCCCGCCCGGGAGCACCAGACAGGTGCCTAGGGGGTGTCGTCAAAGTCCCTCCCCCAGCTACCGCTGGGAGGTGCCCCCAGGCCGGCGGGGCCTGGCACGCGCGCTCGCCGCGTTGTCGTCGGTCGCCGACGCGAGCGTCGCCTCCCTCCTCCGCCTTGCGATCACACGCACCAGACCCCGCCGGCCCCGCCCTCACGGGCGGCCGGCGGTGGCAGCGCCGGAGTGCCAGGGAGCGCTCCGGCGCTCTGGCCTGCATGGGGCGGATCGTCATTTAAGATTCAAGGCGGCCGCTGGGCTGCGGCTCGTCGCTGTGCGCGACGGCTGCGGAACGGTCAGGCCGGTCGAGGAGAGCGGCACCTGGCTCAGGGCCTTGGTCCGACGGCGACCGCATGGCGCTGATCATGAAGATCCCGGGGATTCACGTGACCACCGGCGTGCTTCCCAGTGGTGTGGGGCGCTCGGCTCACCCGCCCACGAACAGAAGATCCCCAGGGAGAAGTGAGGTATGCCAGTGATCTGCGTCGGAGGCATGATCGGAATCGGCAAGACGAGCGTGGCCGAACTGCTCGCCAAGGAGCTGGGCAGCGAGGTCTTCTACGAGAGCGTGGAAGACAATCCGATCCTCCCCCTCTTCTACACGGCGAGCCCCGAGGAGATCGAGGCCAAGCGCTACCCCTTCCTGCTGCAGCTCTACTTCCTGCAGACGCGGTTCGCCTCGATCAAGGAGGCGTACAAGCAGGGCGACAACGTCCTCGACCGCTCCATCTACGAGGACTGGTACTTCGCCAAGGTCAACCACGACCTGGGCCGGATCAGCTCCCTCGAGATGCGGGTGTACGAGGGGCTGCTCGACGAGATGATGCGCGAAATCGACGGCCTGCCGTACCGCAAGGCACCCGACCTCATGGTCTACCTCAAGGCGGACTTCGAGACGGTGCTGCACCGGATCGGGCTGCGGGGCCGCGGTTTCGAACAGGACGAGAGCCTCGTCGAGTACTACCGGACGCTGTGGTCCGGCTACGACGACTGGGTGCACGAGCACTACTCGGCCAGCGAGGTCCTCGTCATCGACATGAACCAGACCGATGTGGTGCACAACCCCGAGGACGCGGCCCGCGTGGCGCAGCAGGTCAAGGACGCCCTGGCGGCGGTCGCGCACCGGGGCTGAGCTCGGACCGGGCCCTGAGCGGCTCCTCGCTCCAGGAGGGCTGAGGAGCCGCTCAGGGGATGACATCAGCGGTGGGTGAAGTCCGGGGACCTCTTGTCCACGAAGGCGCTGATGCCCTCCTTCTGGTCGGCGGTGGCGAACACGGCGCTCGACGAGGATCGTCTCGTAGTCGATGGCCTCGGTCACGGGGTGGTCCCTTCGGTGCTTCGGCCGCCGCGTCGCGCAGGACGTGGACGATGCCGGAGAAGTCCTGTGCGGCGCCGCCCGCTTCGGCGAACGCGGCGTACATGCCGGCCGCGCGCAGGCCGAGGCCGGCCTCGATGCCGCCGGCCATCAAGGTGAGCGTGGCCGCCTCGGCGCCCGTCACGCCGCCCGAAACAGCGGCGGCGGAGGGTTTCCGGCTGGGCGGTTCCTGAGGCCGGGCCCTACTCCGCGCGGTCGGCAACCCGGTACGGGACGAAGGTGCTGGTGTTCTCGTCCACGGCCAGCGGGCGTCCGAGCGGCGGGACGGCCCGTTGGGGGCAGTCGAGCCGTTCGCAGAGGCGGCAGCCCATGCCGATCGGAGTGGCGGCCGCGGTGTTGTCCAGGTCGAGGCCGTCGGAGTAGACGAGCCGCGAGGCGTGCCGGATCTCGCAGCCCAGACCGATGGCGAAGGTCTTGCCGGGCTCGCCCCAGCCGCCGCGGTGGCGGGTGACGGCGCGGGCGGTCCACAGGTGGCGCTGCCCGTCGGGCATGGCGGCGACCTGGACGTGGATGCGGCCGGGCGCGGCGAAGGCCTCGTAGACGTTCCACAGCGGGCAGGTGCCGCCGGCGCGGGAGAAGTGGAATCCGGTCGCGGACTGCCGCTTGGACATGTTGCCCGCCCGGTCCACCCGGACGAAGGAGAAGGGGACCCCGCGCAGCCTGGGGCGTTGCAGGGTGCTGAGGCGGTGGCAGACCGTCTCGTACCCCAGGCCGAACCGGTCGGTGAGCCGCTCGATGTCGTAACGGAACTCCTCCGCGGCGGTGTGGAACGCCCTGTACGGGAGGATCAGCGCCGCGGCGAAGTAGTTGGCGATGCCGATCCGGGCCAGCCCGTGCGCCGTGGATCCGGCCGGGAAGTCCTCCGACGCGAGCCGGTCCAACTCGCCTGCGTGCTCCAGGAGCGCGAGCTGGGTGGCCATCCGGAACGCCTGCTGGCCCGGCCGCAGCCCTGCGGACAGGTGCAGGACACGGGCGGAGTCGTCGTAGTGGTGCAGCCGCTCGGAGTCGGCGGCCACGCGGACGCCGTGGTGGTCGGACAGGCGCGCCGACAGGGCCCGGACGACCTCCCCGGGCCGGATGCGAAGAGTACGGGCCAAGTCCTCGGCGGTGAGGTCGATGTCGTGGAGGTAGTTCTGGCGGCGGTAGAAGAACTCCCGGATCTCCTCGTGCGCAGAGCGCGGCCCACCGGCCCCCGGCAGCCCCTCCCGGTCGCCGTCGGCGCCGGCCAGCCGTTCGGCGAGGAGCTGGCTGCGCCGGCCGAGGTCGAGGAGCACCTGGGCGACGGCGGGCATCCGGGATGCCAGCTCCGCCAGGTCCGAGGCCGAGACCCGCGCTTCGGCCACCTCGCCGGCCAGCGCCTCGCGCAGGTCCGCGACCAGGCGGCTCGCGTCCCGCTCCGAGAAGAAGCCGGGGTCGACCCCGAACGCCTCGGTGAGCCGCAGCAGTACGGGCACCGTCAGCGGGCGGGAGTCGTGTTCCATCTGGTTCAGGTAGCTGGGCGAAATGGCCAGGACCCGGGCCAGGTCGGCCTGGCTCATCCGGCGCTCCTCGCGCAGCCGCCGCAGCCGCGCGCCCGCATACGTCTTGCTCACCGCGTCGTCTCCCTCGTCGCCGGGACCGGACTCACCCTACGCACGCTTCCGAGCCCCGGGGTCTTCGCAGACTTGGCAAACGGACGCGAAAAGATTCGCAGAACTTAGCAGACGTCCATGATTGATGGCACTGGGTGTCGCTGAGAGAGTCGTCCTGCGGCCCGCCGGAACAGGCGGCAGCGACAGGACCAACCGGCCCCGATTCACGCCCTGATATCGGCGATTCGGCAGGTTCTGGCGAGTGGACCGGCAACATTGCTCAGCTCGTTCCACACCGGTACGGCGGGCCGCGATCCAACAAGATGGCACTAGGTGCCAAAGCTTCGCACTCATGACGGGTGCGAAGGCGTTGCTCAGCTACCCATGGAGACGGTGACGGTCATGGCAGACACGAAGAACACGGCGGCAGCGGCCCTCGCCGAGCGCTGGTCGACGGATCCCCGGTGGGCGGGCATCGAGCGCACCTACACCGCCGAGGACGTGGTGCGGCTCTCGGGCAGCATCCGCGAGGAGCACACCCTGGCCCGGCGCGGCGCCGAGCGGCTGTGGCGACAGCTCCACGAGCAGGACTACATCCACGCCCTCGGAGCGCTCACCGGCGGCCAGGCGGTCCAGCAGGTGCGGGCCGGACTCCAGGCCATCTACCTCTCCGGCTGGCAGGTGGCCGCCGACGCGAACCAGGCAGGGCACACCTACCCGGACCAGAGCCTCTACCCGGTCAACTCGGTCCCGCAGGTGGTCCGTCGGATCAACAACGCGCTGCTGCGCGCCGACCAGATCGCCACCGCCGAGGGCGGCAGCGACACGACGGACTGGCTGGCTCCGATCGTCGCGGACGCCGAAGCCGGCTTCGGCGGCCCGCTCAACGCCTTCGAGCTGACCAAGGCCATGATCGCGGCGGGCGCGGCCGGCATCCACTACGAGGACCAGCTCGCCTCCGAGAAGAAGTGCGGCCACCTCGGCGGCAAGGTCCTCGTCCCGACCTCCCAGCACGTCCGCACCCTCAACGCGGCCCGCCTGGCAGCTGACATCGCCGACACCCCGACCCTGATCATCGCCCGTACGGACGCTCTCGCCGCCACCCTCCTGACCAGCGACGTCGACGAGCGCGACGCGGAGTTCTGCACCGGCGAGCGCACGGCCGAGGGCTTCTACCACGTCCTGGGCGGCATGGCCCCGGTCATCGCCCGAGGCCTCGCCTACGCCCCGTACGCCGACCTGATCTGGGTGGAGACCGGCACTCCGGACCTGGCCCAGGCGCGCGAGTTCGCCGAGGCGATCCACGCGCAGTACCCCGACCAGATGCTGGCCTACAACTGCTCGCCGTCCTTCAACTGGAAGGCCGCGCTGGACGACGACCAGATCGCCAAGTTCCAGCGCGAGCTCGGCGCGATGGGCTACCGCTTCCAGTTCATCACGCTGGCCGGCTTCCACTCCCTCAACCACGGCATGTTCGACCTGGCGCGCGGCTACGCCGAGCACGGCATGACGGCGTACGTCGACCTCCAGGAGCGCGAGTTCGCCGCCCAGACCCAGGGCTTCACCGCCGTCAAGCACCAGCGCGAGGTCGGCACCGGCTACTTCGACCTGGTCTCCACCGCGGTCAACCCGGCCTCCTCCACCATCGCGCTCGCCGGCTCCACCGAGGAAGAGCAGTTCCACTAGGACACCGCCCGTCCAGGCCGCAGGCCGCAGGCCGCAGGCCGCAGGCCGCCCGGAGCGTCCGACGCACCACCTCGCCGCAGGGCCCGGGGCGCCCGAGTACACGCGGTACCCGGGCGCCCCGCCGGCGCCCTCACCCCGCGTTCCCCGAAGGCCGGAGGAACCACCTCCGTCCGGCCCTCCCCTCTCCTGGAGGAGACCCGCATGTCCATCCACGCACCGACCCGCCGCGTCGAGGTCCTCGGGACACCGGGCGACCGCCACGAAGAGATCCTCACCCCCGAGGCCCTGGACTTCATCGCCCGGCTCGACGACGCGTTCGCCACCCGCCGCCCGGAGATCCTCAAGGAGCGCACCCGTCGCTCGGCCCACCTGGCCGGCGGCGCCCCCCTCGTCTTCCCCCTCGCCACCCGCGCCGTCCGACAGGACCGGGAGTGGAGCGTCGCGCCGCCGGCGCCGGGCCTCAGCGACCGGCGGGTCGAGATCACCGGACCGCCGGACCGCCGGATGGCGGTCAACGCCCTCAACTCCGGTGCCCGGGTGTGGATGGCCGACCTCGAGGACGCCACCTCGCCCACCTGGGACAACGTCATCGGCGGCCAGCTGACGCTGCTCGACGTGATAGAGCGGCGGATCGACTTCACCAGCCCGGAGGGCAAGGAGTACCGCCTCGGCACGGATCTCGCGACCATCATGGTCCGTCCGCGCGGCTGGCACCTCCTCGAAGAGCACCTGGAGATCGACGGCCGACCTCTGTCCGCCTCGCTCGTCGACTTCGGCCTGTACTTCTTCCACTGCGCGCAGCGGCAGATCGACGCCGGCCACGGCCCGTACTTCTACCTCCCCAAGCTGGAGAACCGGTACGAGGCCCGCCTCTGGAACGACATCTTCCTGTTCGCCCAGGAGCTGCTCGGCATCCCGCGCGGCACCGTCCGGGCGACCGTCCTCATCGAGACGATCACGGCCGCGTTCGAGATGGAGGAGATCCTCTACGAACTGCGCGAGCACAGCGCGGGCCTGAACGCGGGCCGCTGGGACTACCTGTTCAGCCTGATCAAGACCTTCGGCCACCGCACCGACTTCCAGCTGCCCGACCGGGCCGCGGTCACCATGACCGCACCGTTCATGCGGGCGTACACCGAACTCCTCGTCCGCACCTGCCACCGGCGCGGCGCGCACGCCATCGGCGGCATGGCCGCCCACGTCCCCGGCAAGGACGCGGAGGCCCGCACCGCCGCCCTGGCGAAGGTGCGCCTCGACAAGGAGCGGGAGGCCGAGGACGGCTTCGACGGCTCGTGGGTCGCCCACCCCGGCCTCGTCCCGGTCTGCCGCGAGGTCTTCGACGGGGTCCTGGGAGAGCGGCCGAACCAGCTGGACCGCACCCGCGAGGACGTCGAAGTCGCCGCCGCCGACCTGCTGTCGGTCCGCCGCATCGCCGCCCCGCCGACCTCCGAGGGCATCCGCTCCAACGTGGCCGTGGCCCTGCGCTACTTCGACGCCTGGCTCCGCGGCCGGGGAGCCGTCGCCCTGAACGGGCTGATGGAGGACGCCGCGACCGCCGAGATCGCCCGCGTGCAGATCTGGCAGTGGCTCCGCCACGGCCGGGTGGATCGCTCCACCGTGCTCACGCTCCTCGACGCCGCATGCGAGGGGCTGGCGCAGGAGGATCCGCAGGCCCTGGTCACCGAGGCCCGGGACCTCTTCGTGGACACCGCGCTCACCCCGCGCCTGCCCGCCTTCTTCACCCCCGAGGCCTACACCCGCCACCTCGTCCACCGGACGGAGACCCGCTCATGAGCACCTCGATCCGCCGCGTCGGCATCGTCGGCGGCGGCCAGATGGGCGCCGGCATCGCCGAAGTCTGCGCCCGGGCCGGACTCGACACCCTCGTCGCCGAGTCGGACGCCACTGCCGCCCGCGCCGCCCGGGAACGCATCGCCGTATCCCTGGAACGGGCCGTCCAGCGCGGGAAGCTGGACCGGATCTCCACCGAGGACGCACAGGCCCGGCTCGCCTTCACCGGCGACCTCGACGACCTCGCCGACCGGCAGCTGGTCATCGAGGCCGTCACCGAGAACGCCGAGGTGAAGACCGGGATCTTCACCGCCCTCGACAAGATCGTGGAAGACCCGGGGGCCATCCTCGCCTCCAACACCTCCGCCATCCCGATCATGCGCCTGGGCATGGCCACCGGCCGCGCCGACCGCGTCCTCGGCCTGCACTTCTTCAACCCCGTACCGGTCCTGTCCCTGGTCGAGATCGTCTCCTCGCTCCACACCACGACGGACACCGTCGAAACGGTGGAGTCCTTCGTCCGGGACGTGCTCGGCAAGACCGCGATCCGCTCCCAGGACCGCTCCGGGTTCGTGGTCAACGCCCTCCTCGTCCCGTACCTGCTGTCGGCGATCAGGATGGCCGAGTCCGGGTACGCGAGCGCGGCGGACATCGACGCCGGCATGGTGCTCGGCTGCGCCCACCCCATGGGCCCGCTCAAGCTCGCCGACCTCATCGGCCTGGACACCGTCGCCGCCATCGCCGAATCCCTCTACGCCGAGTTCAAGGAACCCCTCCACGCCCCGCCCCCGCTGCTCCGGCGGATGGTCCAGGCAGGGCTGCTCGGCCGCAAGAGCGGCCGCGGGTTCCACACGTACGACCGGGGCTGAGGGGCCCCGGTTCGCGGCCCGGGCTGAGGGTCCCGGCTGCTGGGGAACGGCGGGGCGTGACGAGTGGTGTCGTCACGCCCCGCACGCGCGCGGGCTCCGGTCTGCAGGTTGAATCCGCAGACGTCGGTGCACGTCAACACGCTGCTGATGCAGGAGGCCCCGGCCGATCCGAAAGGGGCGGACAAGCTCACCGCCGCGGACCGCCGTGCGCTCTCCCCGCTGTTCTGGACGCATGCGAATCAGTGGCCGGCTCCTCCACCTGTGACGGTGGGAGCAGGGTCATCCGGATGCCGCAGGCCAGGTACGGGCTGAACGGCGCCGCCAGGTTCGCGCCGACGGTCTCGGTTCAAGGACCGCGACCGGCGTCCCTTCACGCTATGAGCAGGCGGAGGCCGAGATCTTCCGCGTCGAGGTCGGCGAGGTCGCTGTTGCGCTCGGCCCACCGGCCGGAGTGGAGGTCGTCGCTGAGGCTTCGCACTGCCCGCTGCTCGGCCTCCGGCCCGACCCGCGTCCACACCGACATCGCACGGCGCACGTGCTCCTCCAGATACGCCCCCGGTCGGCGCCAGTACGCTTCGAACAGACCGTCAGCGCAGTCCCACGGGACGGGCACCGGCTCAGCACGGGCGCCGATCGCGTCGGCCATCCCGGCAAGCGAGGGAAAATCTGCGAGGACTGCGGCGAACTCGGGCAGGTAGTCGCGGGTAAGCCAGAACCGGTCCCGCCATCCGGGCTCGTCGGTGTCGAACGTGAGCACCACCACGCGGTGGGCCACGCGGCGCATCTCGCGCAGCCCCGCCATCGGGTCCCCCCAGTGGTGAACGGTGGAGACGGCCATCGCGACGTCGAAGGACTGGTCCTCGAAGGGCAGGCTCTCCGCGGCGGCGGCCACGCACGGCGCCGAGCCGGCGGGCCGCTGCCCCCGCATGACCGCCGACGGCTCCACGGCAGTCACGTCACGATCAGCAGGCTCGTAGGAGCCGGTGCCGGCCCCGACGTTCAGTACCGTCTGCGCGTCCCCGAGCGCGTCCAAGATCTGCGCGGCGAACCGCGGCTCGGTACACCGTGTCGTGGTGTAGGCGCCGCCGATCGCGTCGTACAGCCGTGCACCGAGCATCTCCAGTTGCTCCTCCGGTGTCACCTTCAGTCCCTTCGCCCGTGTCTCAAGTTCCCTGTCGATGGCCGCCACCATGGCGTCAGCGCGATCACGCCGCTCCAGCAGCAGGCCGCGCAGTCGGCGCAGGTGCGCGACCGCGTCGGTGGACGAGTCGCCAACCAGTTCCGCAATCTCCCGCAGCCCGAAGCCCAGCCGCCGGTAGGCCAGCGCCTCCCTCAGCCGCTCCACGTCGCCCGCCGAGTAGGCCCGGTACCCGGCCGCGGTCCGCGCCGACGGACGCACGAGTCCGATCTCGTCGTAGTGATGCAGCGTGCGGACGCTCACCCCGGCCAGTTCGGCCACGCGTCCCACGGTCCAGTGATCCTCCACGGGACCGACCATGCAGCCTGACGTCACGTGAGGGTCAAGAGCCTCACTCGCGGCGGCAAGCGCCGACGCGAAGCAGCGGTCCGAGGCGACTCCTGCAAGCCTTCTGGCAAGTCCAGCCGCCGTCCACGTGCTGGCCGGTCCATCGGCTGTCGGCGGAGTCGTTTTGGGATCGAATTTGAGCCAAACCCGACCAGAATGATCGTTTCCTTCCCGCAACCCTGCTCTGATCGTGGCCGAAGACAACCGCACGGGGTTGCAGATCGGCCACAGTGGGAAGGTTTGGTGCGCCAAATGGCGAGAATTGCTCGATGTTCGTCCCCGTGGCAGTAGCGGATCGGTGCAGGGTTTCCTTCGAAGGGCAGCCCGCTCGCGCTTGTGGTCCGCACACTGATGTGCGCCGAAAGGGAGGTAGGGATCCCATGAAAGTGCAGGACATCGAACTTCCCATACCGCGGATGCCGTACCCGGTGCGGCTGAATCCGTACCTGCCGGTCCTGCGCCAGGAGACCGAGACGTGGGCGCGTGAGATGGGCATGCTGGCCGGCGACGAAACGCCGTCGGACCGGCCGATATGGACCCGGTCCCAGTTCCATGCCATGGCTGTCGACCAGCTGACCGCGTGGACCCTCCCTGACGCCTCGCTCCTCGGCCTCCGGCTCAATCACCGGTTCAACCTCTGGGCTCTGGCCTGGGACGACTACTTCGCCTCCGCCTTCAAGCAGACGGGCGACCTCGCGGGCGCGCAGGCCTTCACCGCCCGTCTCCATGCCTTCCTGCCTGCGGAACCGGGAGCCCGGTTGCCGGAGTCGGTCAATGCCGTCGAGAAGGGGTTGGCCGACCTCCAGCAACGCCTGTTCCCGCCGAGACTCGCGCACTGGAGACAGCGGCTCAACAGGGCGCTAGCACGTTACATCGACGCCGGAGTCCAGGAACTGGTCAACAGCCGCTCCGGCCGCGTCCCCGACCTCATCGAGTACGCGCAGTTCCGCCGTGAGAGCTTCGCCGCGTACACCGCCCCCTACTCCGTCGAGCTCGCCACCGGCGCCCGGATCCCCGAGCAGATCCGGCACACCCGGCCCGTCTGCGCTCTCCTCGACGCCTTCATGGACTACATGGGCCTGGCGAACGACATCGCCTCCTACCAGCGGGAAGTCCACGACGAGTACGACGTCAACAACCTCGTCGTCGTCCTCGCGACGTCTCGGGGCAGCACCGTCCAGGAGGCGATGCACGCCGCCGCGGATCTGGTGACCGCCCGGCTGCGCCACTTCGAGCACCTCGTGCAGAGCGAACTGCCCCCACTCGTCCAGCGAGCCGGACTGGACCAGGGCGAACGGATCGAGCTGGAGGCCTGGCTCCGCGGTGCGAGGAGTTTCCTGTCCGGGCTCCACGCCTGGTACACCGGGGCACCCCGCTACGCCCCCGTGAGCGGTTCCGTACCGGAGCAGCGGAAGGCCGGCGCCACGGTGCCCGCCCGCGCGCGGCATCCCTCGGCGTCGTAAGGCACCAGGACGCGGGGTCGGGGGACGCGGGGTCGGGACGCGGGGTCGGGAACGAACCGAGGGGCCGGCGAACCATGTGGTCCGCCGGCCCCTCGGCCGTGGGCTCGGCGCTGATGCGCCGTACCGGGCCTATCGCATCCGCAGGAACCGCCTCAGCCGCGCCCGCCACGAGACGCGGGGTACGGAATCCGGCATGCGCGGTGCCATGGGCATCCCGGTGGTCGGCGGGGGCGGCGCCGGCAAGGGAGTCGCCCGCAGCTCACGGGCTTCACGAGGACGGGCGGCGAACTTCACGGGCAGCGCCGTCAGATGCCGGGCCCAGGTCGAGGAACGCCAGGTGAGCTCGGACTCGTGGACGGCCAGGCTGATGTCGGGCAGCCGGGTGAGCAGGATGTCGATGCCGGTATCGGCGATGACACGGCCGATGTCCTGGCCGGGGCACTCGTGGGCGCCCGCGCTGAAGGACAGGTGCGCGCGGTTGTGGTGCACGCGGGTCGAGGGGTCCCGGCGGACCGCCTGATCGACATTGCCGGCGGCCAGGCCGAGCAGCAGCATGTCCCCCGCCTTGATCTCCTGCCCTCCGAGCGTGGTGTCACCGGTGGCCCATCGGCCCGGGCACACCATCAGCGGCGGCTCGTCCCACAGCACCTGCTCCACCGCTTCGGGCAGGGTCATCTGGCCACCGGCCAACGACCCGCGGAACCGCGGGTCGGTGACCGACATCCGCAGCACGTTGGCCATGAGGTTGGCGGTGGTCTCGTAGCCCGCGAGCAGGATGAGGCGCAGGTGGTGCTGCACCTCCTCGTCGCTGAGACCGGCCGGGTGGGCCATCAGCACGGATGCGATGTCCTGCCCGGGCAGGAGACGCTTGGCGGCGACGAGCTCCTTGAGGGTCTCCAGCACATAGGCGTTGCTGGCGAGCGACGTCTCGGTGGCCTTGAAGAGGTCCCGGGCGGCGTGGACGAGCTTGGGGCCGTCCTCGTCCGGCATGCCGAGCAGGTGGGTGAGGACGAGCATCGGCAGGGGCTCGGCGAACTCACCGACCAGCTCCGTCCCGCCGCTCTCACTGAACCTGTCGATCAACTGGTGTGCGAAGCGGGTGATGTGACGGCGGATCCCGCGCTGGTCGAACTGGTTGAGTCCGGCGGTGACGGCGCCGCGCAGGCGCTGGTGCTCCTCGCCGTCCGCGCACACGCAGTCGGGACGCCAGCCGATCATCGGCACGAGCGGCGAGGTCTCCGGGTCGATCTCGCCGCTCCTCCAGCCGTGCCAGGTGCGGGGGTCGCGGGAGAACTGGGTGGAGCGGGTGGCCACGTCGCGGTTCTCGAGGTACCCCAGGACGAGCCAGGCTCGTACGTCCCCTTCGAGCAGGACGGGCGCCACCGGACCGTGCTCGGCTCTCAGCTTCTCGTACAGCCCCATGGGATCGGTCTCGGCAGCGGCGCCGTGGAGCCGGGTCACTCCCCCGGCGCCCGTGGCGGTGTGGGCCGGGCAACCCGGGGGCGGGACGAGCCCCGGTTCGGTCGTGGCGCGGTCGGCGGGCGGAACGGTCATGCTGACTCCTGGGCGGCGGCGAGGGTGCACAGGTAGCCCATCAGCGAGAGCAGGGCGTCGCGGCAGGACGATCGGTCGCGCGCGTCACAGGTCACGATGGGCACGGATTCGTTGAGGTCCAGAGCGGTCCGCAGAGCTGTCAGCGGATGCTGCGGGGCCTCGGGGAAGGAGTTGACGGCCACGACGAAGGGGACGCGGCGGTCTTCCAGGCGGGTGATGATCTCGAAGCAGACTTCGATCCTGCGGGTGTCGACGAGGACCACGGCGCCGAGCGCGCCTTCGAAGATGCCGTTCCAAAGGAACCAGAAGCGCTCCTGGCCCGGTGTCCCGAAGAGATAGAGGATCAGCTCCTCGTTGATGCTGATGCGGCCGAAGTCCATCGCAACGGTGGTGGTGTTCTTGCCCTCGGCCCCGGGATTGTAGTCGATCCCGACGCCGGCCTGCGTCATGGTCTCTTCGGTCGTCAGGGGCGAGATCTCGCTCACCGCCCCGACCATCGTCGTCTTGCCGACCCCGAAGCCGCCGACAATCACCACCTTGACGCCCCTGGCGCCGTGCGGCAGCAGCACGTCGGTGCCGCGGGGGCCCGCGGCGGGTACGTCAGAGATTGCGTAGTCCATGGATCACCGCCTCCAGAAGGCCGAGTTCGGGGACCGCAGCGACAGGAACCGGGGCGATCGCCTCGACCCGCTCGTCCTCGACGAGCTGGGAGAGCAGCGCCGTGAGGACGCTGAACGGCAGACTGAGATACGCGGATATCTCGGCCACCGACAGCGGGTACTGGCACATGGCGAGGATCGCCGCCTGCTCGGGCTGCATCGCGGGTTCGGGTACGGACCTCGATGTGATGAGGGTGACCAGGTTGAAGGCCTTGGCCGACGAACCGGGGCCACCGGAGATGACATAGAGCGGTACGGGACTGCCTTCGTCCCATGCGCCGTAGTGCTCTGACGTCACATCGCCTGCCCTACGTCATCACGAGGGGGGCTTGTCATGTGCTGGCCGATCCTGAACACGAGCGTACGCATGCGGTCGCCCAGGAGCCCCGCGTCCACCTCCTCATCGGCCAGTACCGCGAGGTAGGCCCCGGGTCCGGCCGCCATCAGGGAGAAGTACCCGCCGTCGACCTCGATCCCGACCATGCGCGTCGAGCCGTCTCCGTGGGGGAACTTCTGCGCGATGGCCCTCGCCAGGCTCTGCATCCCCGAGCAGGCGGCGGCGATCGCGTCAGCGGTGTCGGTCTCCGTGTTCGCTTGACCGATGCACAGACCGTCCGACGAGAGCGCGACCACGTGTCGCACGTAGGGGACGCTGGACGCGAGCTCCTTGAGCATCCAGTCCATGTTGGGCAGTGGCGTCACGGTTATTCATCCTCATCTGATGGCTCGCTGGGCTGGCGGGGCTGGCTGGAAGGGCCGGTGCCCGATCTCTTCTCGCCGTTGAACGCCTCCCACATCAGGCCCGGCTGCCGGGCCGCGCCGGCCGATCCGGGGGAGGCGGTCGGGGCAGTGGGAGGAGGGGGGCTGGTGCGGACGACCGGTGTCGGGACGGGCGATTCCCGTCGCCGCTGCGGCAGCCCGTTCGCGCTCTGCCTGACCTCGACGGGCTCGCGCGTCATCGTCGGCTTCGGCACGACCGGAGCGCCCATGCGCTTCGGCGCGAACGGTTGGACTTTCTGGGGCTGTTGCTCGACCGTGGTGATCAGGCGCCGCGGGACGAGCACCACGGCCCGTACTCCTCCGTAGGCGGAGGGGCGAAGATCGACCTCGAGGCCGTTCTCACGGGCCAGCCTGCTGACGACGGGCAGGCCGAGCTGCGTCGCCTCGCCCAGGTCGGCCAGGTCCAGGCTGGAGGACGCCTGTGCCATCACGCGGTCGATGCGCTGCCGGACCTCCTCGGTGAGCCCGACCCCGCGGTCCTCGATCTCGATGGCGATGCCGGACGGCACCTCGCTCGCGCTCACCTCGACCGGGGTGTGCGGCGGCGAGAACGTCGTGGCGTTGTCGAGCAGTTCGGCGAGCAGGTGGATCAAGGGCTCGGCTCCCGGACCGACGACGGCGACCTCCGTCACCGACTGCAGCTTCACCCGGGGATAGTCCACGATGCGCGACATGGCGCCCCGTACGACGTCATAGAGCGGGATCGCTTTCGACCACTGACGGCCGGGCCGGGCGTCGCCGAGGACGGCGACGCTGGCCGCAAGGCGCCCGATCAGGGCGTTGCGATGGTCGATGGCCTGCAGGCCGTGGGAGACGACGAGATCCGTACCGTGCAGGATCTGCATGTCACGGAGGTCCTTGGCGAGCTGGTGCACGATCGCCTGGACCCGGCGCGCGATCGCCACCAGGGCCCGCTGCGAGGAGTCCCGCGTCCGCTCCTCGGCCTCCACCGCTTCCAGGAGCGTCCGCAGAGCCGCCCGGAGGGCTTCGGCGAAGTCGCTGTCGAGATGCTCCCCGAACGTGACGGCCTGCAGGATCTCCGCAGCAGGGTCGCCCTTCTGCATACGGGCGACGGCCGCGGGGAGCAGCTCTTCGGCGAGCCACACCATGGTGGCCCGCTGATCGGACAGGCGCCCGAACAGTGCTGCTTCGCGTTGCGCGTAGTACTGCTGTACCTCGGCAGTCACCCGCGCGTACCGGGTCTGCTCCGCCGCGCGCGCCCGGCGTGCCGTCTCCGCCGAGGTGATGGCCGTCAGGACGACCGCGACGAGACCGCACCAGGCAACCGGCGTACGTATCTGCGCGGGGACGGAGACCAGCGCTATGCCGCAGGCCCCGGCCAGAAGGCCGGGAGGGATGAGCCATGCCGGAGCCATTGCACGTGGCAAGCCTCCGGGGGTTGAACCGGTACGAACCATCGAGGGGTCCCTAAACACTCTGGAATGAATGGACTGGGGGTGGTGCGGTGCGGCGGCGGGAGCGGTCGGGACGTCGCCCGGCCGAGCGCGGGTGATGCCATGGGTGCCCCCGACGGGTCGGTTCGAGATCGCATCGGTGGTCACGTCTCCCTGCGGCCGGGTCTCCATCCACATCCACGCGCGACACAGCATTCGGTTACTCGCTGTGAGTGCAGCGCAACACGCAGGGGAGAATAGTCAGTTCGGGTACACCATGTGACCTTGCTGGAACGGGAAGCTCCGCGTTGACCGACCTGGACCCGCAATTGATCGATCGCTGTCATGGCGCACACTGCAAACGCAGGGAATCGACCACATCTGACAGCCTGGCGGCCGCGGCTCCCCGCCCTCGACGTCCGCCACCATCTCCCGTGGGGCGCCACGCCCGGGATCCGTCGGCGCGGGGGCCGGTCCGGACATGTCCTCGTCATCGGCCGGATCGCGAGGGACCGGACGCGCCGCCCGGACGGTGCGACGGGTCAGGCGCTCGTCGCGGCGCCGGACGGGAGCCGGGCGGCGACGGTCAACGACCGGCCCCCAGGGTTCCCCCGTTCAAGTGACGACCGCGAACCCCCATTGACGGCTGTTCCCCGTCGACGCCTGCGCGGCGGCGGGATCCTGCCGACTTTTCGTCTCACGGGCGGGGGAACCGCACGCCCGTTGGACCCACACGAGGGTGAGCGGGATGCCGATCGAGACGGGGAACGCCGGGTCGCGCGCCAGGCCGGGGCGGACCCGTCCGGCGCGGCCACGGCGCTCCGGGCCGGCGGCCGAGCTCACCCCCGTGAAGCTCGACCTCGACCCGGCCGGAACCGCCACCACTTGCGTCCTCGACACTCCAGTGGCGACGAAGCATTGGTAACGTACACCAGAGTGACCGCCCGGCGTCAACCAAAGTGTTGCCGGGGCCGGCCCTAGGGGCTTCGAGAAACACTGTGGTGGGCAAAGACTCGGCATCACACCAAGGAGGTCGTGTACGTGGAGGATGACCAGTCGCCCACCTTCGCCCAACTCCTGGACCACCTCTTCCGCGAGGTGCACCCGCCTTCCCGGGGGCCCTACACCTACGCGGAGGTCGCCGAGGGAATCCGCAAGGCCGCGACCGGAGAGGGGCGCGGGGTGACGGCGAGTGCCATCCAGCAACTGCGCACCGGCGCCAAGCGGAACCCGACGCGACACACCATCAAGGCCCTGGCCGACTTCTTCGGCGTACCGGCGGGCTACTTCGTCGACAGCGCGGCGGCCGAACGCACCAAGGCGGAGATCGGCCTCCTCGCCGCCATGCGCGACCAGGACGTCCGCAAGGTGGCCCTGCGCGCCAACGGCCTGAGCGTCGACAGCCTGAAGATGCTGTCCACCGTGATCGAACAGGCCCGGAAACTCGAAGGGCTCACCACCGACGACCCCGCGCAGGACCTCGACCTGGACGACTGAACCGCGCCCCGACACGGCAGACCCCCTGGTGGTCGTTCAACGACAGGGGGCATCAGGCGCTTCCCGGCACAAGCCCGGCATCCCGATCCGCACGGCCCGACGCGGCGGCACCCCGCCCTCGAAGCGGAGTCGCGAACATGTCAACATTGGGCGCGCGTACCGGGCTTCCAGGGAGGGGTGCGCCCCGACCGGCGTCACCAGGGTGAGGACATGGACCTTGAGCAGCTTCGCGCCACGTGTGAGGCGCGCATCGAGGCGCTTCGACTCCCGCACCGCTTCAGCACCCGCGACCTCCGCGACGCCGTGGCCGAACAACGCGGACGCCCCATCATCCTGCGCCCCCTGAGCACCCTGGGCGCCATGGACGCTCCGTGCGGCATCCGCCTGGAGACCCCGGACGCCGACCTGTTGTTCTACGAGGAGGCCACCTCCCCCCTCCACCAGAACCACATCCTCGCCCACGAGATCAGCCACATCATCTGCGACCACCCCGGCAGCCTGGAACTGGACCAGGACACCCTGCGCGCGATCGGGTTCAACCCCACCCTCGTGCAGCGCATGTCCGGCCGGACCAGCTATACCAGTGAGGACGAACGCGAGGCCGAGGTGATGGCCAGCGTGATCCGACAACTCATGTACCGGGGACGCGAAAGCCCGTCGAGCCGGCCCGCCAGCGGCGCCGAGAGCTGGGACGCACTGTTCGCCGAGCCACACAGGAAGAAACGCCACCGGAAATGATCAACATCCTGTTCACGGGCACGGCCGTCGTGCTGTTGTGCTTCGCCGCCTACTGGGTGCGAGGACGCGGCGGACACCGTCCCACGGGCACCTGGGCGGTGGCGGCGCTGCTGACCTCGTTCGCCCTCGCCTTCGCCTCCTACACCCCCGCCGTGGAACGCGCGGTCGAATCGGTGGTCCCCCACGTCGCCGGACTCCTCAGCAATACCTTCACCCTGACGGCGGCCACCTCGGTCCTCGCCTTCCTCTTCCAGCTCAACCTGGACCGCGAAGGGGCCCACCGGCAGATCCGACTGCGCGTCATCGCCCTCGCGCTCTCCGTCGCCGGCATGACCGCCTTCTTCGTCGCCGAGCAGCTCACCGGACGAAACCCGGTGTTGTACGCGTGCTACGTGCTCATCTACATCTCCTACCTGGGGTACACGGCCAAGGACTTCCTGCTGCAGACCTGGGCCCAGTCCAAGCGCTCGACCCGCCGCAGTCAGCGCTGGGGCCTGCGCACGACCTCGGTCGGCTGTGGCTTCGCCCTCGTCTACGCCGCGTACAAGCTCTTCGCCCTGGTCTCCATCGGGCTCGGCCTGGGGCTCGTGCCCGACCACGCCCGGTGCTCGAGCCCGCTGACCCCCTTCCGCTGCACGTTCAGCGTGACCGCGCCCGCCGTCGCCGTCCTCCTCATCACCGTCGGACTCACCCTCCCCGCCCTGCTGTGGCCGCTCAGCCAACTGCGCCGCCGTCGCTGGGAACGGAACTCGTTCACCGCGCTGGAACCCCTGTGGCGGGAGGTCACCTCGGGGGTCCCCGAGGTCGTGCTCGACCCGGGCAACACCGAGGCCGACACCCACGACCTCGACTTCCACCTCCACCGCCGGGTCATCGAGATCAACGACTGCGTGCTGGCCCTGCGCCGGTACCGTCAGGCATCGGTACGGGACGCCGCCGCAGCCGAGGTCGCCCGCCGGGGCACGGCCGACACCCCCGAGGGCGACGCCGAGGTGGAGGCGGCGGTCATCGCCGCGGCCGTCGCCGCGAAACACGCCGGACTCCCCCTCGACGGCGACGAGGCCCCGCCCGCCGCCGGCACCCGCTCCCGCAAGGGCGACCTCCCGGCGGAAACCGCGTGGCTGCTGCTCGTGGCGGAGGCCTACGCGCGACGGCCCGCCCCCGAGAACGCGGGAGCGGCCTCGTGAGCGCCCCGCGGCAGGACCCGCTGCGCGACCCGCGCTTCTTCGCCGACCCGTACCCCACCTACGACCGGCTGCGCGAGGGCTGTCCCGTCCAACGGATCCCCACCGGGTCCGGCGGACACCACGCGTACCTGATCACCGGCCACCCCGAGGCCCGCGAGGCGTTCACCGACCCGCGCCTGTCCAAGGACACGGCCCGCTTCTTCGCCGACAAGCCCTCGAACCGCGACCTGCACCCGGCGATCTCCCGCAACATGCTCGCGAGCGATCCTCCCGAGCACACCCGCCAACGGCGGGTGGCGACGCCCCTGTTCACCACCGGACGCGTCCGGGAACTGCGGCCCTTCATCACCCGCGTCGTCGACGACCTCACGGCCGCGTGGCGACCGGGCGCGGAGGTCGACCTGGTGGCCGAACTGGCGGTGCCCCTGCCGGTCACCGTCGTCTGCGAGCTGCTGGGCGTGCCGGAATCCGACCGCGCCACGCTCGCGGGCTGGTCCCACGACCTCTTCGACGCGACCGACACCGACCGCGTCGACGCCGCGTCGCACCGGATCGGCGACTACCTGACCCACCTCGTCGACACGGCCCGCGCCACCCCCGGCGACGGCCCGCTCCACTCCCTCCTGCGCGACTGCGACGAGGGCGGCCTCGACCGGGACGAGACCGTCTCCCTCGCCGCCCTCCTCCTGGTCGCCGGGCACGAGACCACCACCCACTTCATCGGCAACGCCGTCCTGGCCCTGCTCCGGCACCCGGAGGCGTTCGACCGCCTGCGCCGGGACCCGGACCTGATCCCCGGTGCCCTGGACGAACTGCTCCGCTTCGACTCCCCGGTGAGCGTGGCCACCTTCCGTCACAGCACGGAGGACCTGCGCGTCGGCGGGGTTGACATCCCGGCGGGCTTCCCGGTGCTCATCGCCCCCGGGGCCGCGAACCGCGACCCGGCGGCGTTCCCGGGCCCGGACCGCCTCGACCTCGACCGCGACGCCGGCGGCCACCTCTCCTTCGGGCACGGCATCCACCGCTGCCCGGGCGCCCCCCTGGCCCGCGCCGAGGCGGAAATCGCGCTGCGCACCCTGGTGACCCGCTTCCCGGACACCCGCCTGGCCGTCCCCGCAGAATCCCTGACCTGGCGCCGAACCCGCCTCACCCGCGGCCTGTCCACCCTCCCTCTGACCCTCTGACCCAAGACCCACCGGCCCACGACCCCCGCCGTGGATCGGTGCCCGCTCTCCGGGCGGGGGCACCGGCTCGTCAGGCGCAGTTGACGGTCACCTGGCCGCTGCCCCCGTTACTGGAGATGCCGATCGTGAACCGGCCGTTCGCGGGCGGCTGCTCGGCCCGACCGCCCAGTGTGATCACCTGCGAGGCATGGGCGGCGAGGGACCCACCGCCCTGACTGATGGTGACCCCGGCGGGCAGCTGACCGACCGACCAGTTCAGGTTGCCACCTCCACTGTTACGGACCACCAGGGTGTTCGGCCACCCGCCGTTCGCGCAGTACTCCTGGACGCTGGTCGGACTCAGCGTCAGCACCGGCGGGGCGGCCGGAGCAGGCGTGCTCGACTGCCTCGGTTGCGCCGGCTGCGTCGTCCGGACCGGCGAGGCGCTGCTACCGCTGCGGGCGGGCGGGCTGGAGGCGGCGGGCGTCGGCGGGTCCACCTCCGCGGCAGGGGCGCTCCCGCTGGGGACGGGCGCCGGGCTGCTGCTGTCGGAGGAGACCGAAGGGGCAGGGGCGCCGGGCGCATCGGCCGACGGGGCACTGGTCGGCGTGGCCGTCGCCTGCGGCAGGGCAGTTGCGGGTTCATGGCCCAGCTGCCGGCCGATGATCACCCCGCCCAGAGCCACCACCATGACGCCACCGATGATCAGCGCCATCGTCTTCATCTTCTTCTTGGCACGCTTCTGATGCGACTTCTTCTCCGGATGCCCCGTACGTCCGCCCTGGACGATGATGCCGTCGCCGACCGCCCGGGGATCATCCTGCTTCGGACCGATCGCCCGGGGATCATCCTGCTTCGGACCGATCGCCCGGGGATCGTCCTGCTTCGGACCGATCGCCCGAGGATCGTCCTGCTTGGGGCCGATCGATTGCGCCGAGCCGTGGGAGTCTGGAGCCTCGCGTCCCCCCTGGACGATGATGCCGTCCTGGCCCGGGGTCGGGTCGGTGTATCCCCCGTCGGCCCCCGGGGTGGTCCCCGGGGACGCGCTCGACGCGTGCTCGCCACCCGCATGGTCCGTCGCGTGCGGATCCATGCCCTCCGTGTGTGCGCTGTTCTCCGGACGAGGCACGTCCGGCTCACCTCTACCGTCGCTCATGGCGCGAAGTCCCCCTTTGGCCACATGATGTGCGGTCGGAACAGGTCTCGCTGCCACGGACACGGCCCATGACGACGAGGCTGCTCATACTCAGCCACTCTTCGGCCACGAGGTCCAGCCCGGTGACGTGCCGACAACGTCCCGATCTCGTACCGGAATTCGCCGAGTGCACCGAAAGGTCTCGGTCAGCTCTGCGGCTCCCCGGGCAGGCGGCCTCTACCCCTGGTGGAGGACGGCGTCGGCGAGCTTGTCCCCGGGGATCGGCGGCCGGATCTTGCCGCAGAACTCTGCTTCGATCACGTTGAGGTAGAGCGAACCGTCCCGAAGCCAATCGCCGTTGACGTTGAACGTCAGCTGATGGTCCCCGTCCGGCGTTCCGAACATTCCGGACAACGAGCCGTTCGTACGTCCGCTCTTGCCCACCACCTTCACGCCGCAGGACAGGGTCGCGAACTCGACCCCGAGTCCGTAACCGAACCCCTCCTCCGCCGGCACCTCGTCGAGCATCTGCCGCATCTGAGCGGGGCGGAGAAGTTCACCGTCCATGAGGGCGCGGTGGAAGCGGTTCAGGTCGCCGGCGGTGGAGATGACCTCGCCGGCGGCGCCCAGCCAGGTCATGTTCTGTTCCGTGGCATCGTGGATCTCGGCGTCGGGCTCGCTCCGGTGGAGTCGCGAGTACCCGACGGGGTGCGGGTTCGGCATCTGCGGAGCGGTACCGGGGAACGACGTTCCCCGCAGCTTCAGCGGGCGGATGACACGGCGCGTGGCCTCGTCGGCGTACGAACGGCCGGTCACCCTCTCGACGACCATGCCGGCGATCACGAAGTTGGTGTTCGAGTAGAACGGCGCCCTTTGCGGGTCGGGCCGCGGCGGATACCTGAGCGCGATCGCAACGAGTTCCTCGGGCGTGTGGGAGTCGTATCGATGTTCCGGGAATCCGGGGCCGGCGGCGTCGTGCACGAACGCGGGGTCGTCGGTGTAGTTGGCGATGCCGCTGGTGTGGTTCAGCAGTTGGCGCAGGGTGATCGTGGAGCCGTCGTAGCCGTTGCCCCGTATCAGGCCGGGCAGCCACCGCTCTACCGTGTCGTCCATGCGCAGTCGCCCCTCGGCCTCCAGTTGGAGGAGAACGGTCGCGATGAACGTCTTGGTGATACTGGCCCCCCGGAAGTGCTCACCGGCCGAACGCTCACGGCTCGTCGCCGTGTCGGCGTAGCCGGCAGCGGCGAACCACCTGGCCCTGCCGTCCTGGATGTGCGCGGCCGCTCCGGGCAATCCGCCCGACTCGACGACGGCGCGCAGGGCGGCGCGCGTGGCGTCGTGCCCGTGTCCCCCTTGTGCGGCGGTCGCGGCATTCGCGGTCGGTGTGAGCACGGCCGCGCCGACAACAGCGGCCAGGGGCAGCGCGAGTACGGCTGTGCGTAACGACCACTGCTTCATGGGTGCAACCTCCGGAGCGCCACTGGAGCACCGGTGTGCCCCTGCTCTCGAAGAGACGCCCGACAGGACGCAGGGGGTTGATTCCGGTGTCAGAGGCTGCTGGCAGCATCGCGTCATGACCTTCATCCGTACCACCCCATCGCGGGCGGTCGACGTCACCGCGGTGTTCCCCCAACTGGCCCCGCTGGCACGCCCGGCGACCCGGTTGCACCCCCGCCCGGGGGCGCCGACGCCGCATGACAGTTCGATCGGCGGGCCGCTGCTGTGGCCCGCCGACGAGCCGTGGCCGCACTGCGACGCCCCGCACGAGGGGGGCGGCTGCTTGCTGGCCGCGGTGCGGGTGGATCAGCGCGTGCGGGCGAGAGCGGCGGCGCACCCGGACGGCACTCCCGGCGTTTCCTCGCGCACGCCGGAGGAGGAAGCGGTCTTGGCGCAGATCGACTGGGACCAAGAGCGACCCGATGGCCCGATCCCCCTGCTGCCCGTCGCCCAGTTGTACGTGCGTGACGTACCCGTGCTGCGCCCGCCCGGACAGGCCGATCTGCTCCAGGTGCTGTGGTGCCCCTTCGACCACCCGGATATGTACATGCCGCGCACTGCTGTGTTCTGGCGGTCCGCGGCCGCCGTCACCGACATCCTCACCTCACCCCCGGAATCGTTCGACGTGGAGTTCGAGGAATACGTGCCCAAGCCGTGCGTGCTCGCGCCGGAGCAGGTCACCGAGCACCCCAACCCCCTGGAGCTGAGCAAGGAGCTGCGAGAGCAGCTGGGCGACTGGGGCAGGTGGGAGGCGGTCGACGCCGCTGTGGACAGCTCCTACGCTCCCTTCCCGGAGTCCTACTACCGCAGCGATCTGTCCGTCGCCCCCGGCTGGAAGGCCGGCGGCTGGCCCCAGTGGGGCTACACCGACCCCGCCCCGCGGCAGTGCCCCGCCTGCGACACCGCGATGGAGCCGCTGCTGACCATCGACACATTCGAATGGGACGGCAGCAGCCGCAGCTGGATCCCGTACGAAGACCAGGCCGCCGCGTCCTCCACCGGCGACCGCCACCGCGACATGTGGCGACCGACCGGTGTCCAGATCGGCAGCGGCTACAAACAGCAGCTCTACGTCTGCCCGGCGGCGCCGGAGCATCCCCACATCGAACTGATGCAGTAGCCGGACGGACGGCAGCCGCAGCGGACGACCCTCTGCCGACGTGCAGCGGCGCGGCGATACTGAACCTAGGCAGACGACTCAGCCCCTGGTGTCTGATCACCCTGGGTAGTCGCTGCGGGAATACCCGCTGAACGTTCCGCTCGGCAGGTCGAAGGGTGGTAGCGATGGACGCACCAGCGCCGGGGTTGGGCGAGGGGCCCGAGGACCCGTTCGCGCTGCACCACTCCGCCTCGGCGGTACTGGACGACCACGGCAGGGTCGTCGGCTGGAGCGAGCGCGCACAGGAGCACCTCGGCTACCGGCCCGAAGAGGTGCTCGGCCGGGCGGCGATCGAGTTCCTGTTCGACGCCGGCGACCGTGAGGCGGTCTTGGACGCAGTGGCCGCGTGCGAGCGCGACCGGGGCTGGTCCGGTGTCCTGCCCCTCCTGCACCGCAGCGGGCGACGGGTGGAGCTGGGCTTCCGCGCCCGCGCTGTCATCCGCGCCGGCTCGGCCCGTGAGTGGTTCCTCGTCGCCGCCCCGGCGCAGGAGGTGCTCCGGTGGGAGACGGATCGGTCGGTCTTGGACGGTCTGTTCCGGCGCTCTCCGATCGGCCTGTCCGTCCACGCCCCCGACCTGTCCCTCCTGCGGGTCAACCGGGCGCTGGCCCGCTTCGCGCAACTTCCCGCGGCGGAGATGCGGGGCCGACGCATCGGCGAATTCCTTTACGGTCCGGACGTGGAGCCCATCGAGACTCGGCTGAGACGGGTGCTGGAGACGGGCGAACCCCTGATCTTCACCGATCAGTCCTGTCGTACCAGGAGCGACCCCGGCCGCGAGCGGGTGGTGTCGGTGTCGGCGTTCCGGATCGAGGACCCCGGCGGCGGGATCCTCGGAGTCACCCAATTGGTCGAGGACGTCACCGACCGCTACCGGGCCCGGCGACGGCTTGCCCTGCTCAACCGGACGAGCGCCCGCATCGGGACCACACTGGACCTCGGCCAGACCACCAGGGAGCTGGCCGACGTCGCCGTCCCCGACCTCGCCGACACCGTCTCGGTGGATCTGCTGGAGCCGGTGGCCCGCGGCGAGGAGACCGCCGAGGGGGCGAGCGGACCGGTCCGCAGGATGGCCGTCCATTCGGTCGCGGCAGAGGCGCTGCAGGTGATGTACTCCGCCGGAGAGGTCTTCCACTTCGACCCTCGTACCCCGCAGGCCAGGTGCCTCGCCGAACAGCAGCCCATCCTCGAACCGGTGCTCCGGAGCAGCCTCGGCTGGTACTTCCAGGATCCAGAGCGCACCCAGCGCGCCCTCGGCCTGGGCGCTCACTCACTGATCGTCGTACCGCTGACGGCCCGCGGTCTGCTCCTCGGCCTGCTCAGCCTGTGGCGGGCGGAGCGGCCCGAACCGTTCGAGGAGGACGACCTCACGCTCGCGGAAGAATTCGCCTCGCGCGCCGCCCTGTGCATCGACAACGCCCGCCGCTACACCCAGCAGCACCAGGCTGCGCTGACCTTGCAGCGCAGCCTGCTGCCGCGGGAGTTGCCCGAGCACAGCGCGGTCGAGGTCGCGCACCGCTATCTGCCGGCCGATCCCGCCACCGGCGTCGGCGGCGACTGGTTCGATGTCATCCCCCTCTCCGGAGCCCGCGTCGCCCTCGTCGTCGGCGATGTGGTCGGCCATGGTCTGCACGCGGCGGCCACCATGGGCCGCCTGCGCACGGCCGTGCACACCCTGGCCAACCTCGACTACGCCCCGGACGAGGTCCTCTCCCACCTGGATGACCTGGTCAACCGCCTGGCGGATGAGCAGGAGCCTGCCGACGGACGCTCGCAGGGCCAGCAGATCGTCGGCGCGACCTGCCTCTACGCGGTCTACGACCCCACCTCCCGGCGCTGCACCCTGGCCCGAGCGGGCCACCTGCCCCCCGCCGTGGTGACCTCCGACGGCACGGTGAGCCTGCCCGACCTTCCCCAGGGGCCGCCGCTGGGCCTTGGCGGACTCCCATTCGAGTCCGCCGAGCTGGAGCTCGCCGAGGGAAGCCTGCTGGCCCTGTACACGAACGGCCTGGTGGAGGCCCGTAGCCACGACCTCGAAGAGGGACTTGAGCGGCTGCGAGAGGCCTTGTCCTGGCCCAGCCGCTCGCTGGAGGAGACCTGCACGGCGGTGCAGAACGCCCTGCTGCCAGATCACCCACGCGATGACGTCGCACTGCTCCTCGCCCGCACCCGCGTGTTGGCACCGGAGCAGGTCGCCTCCTGGGAACTGCCCGCAGAGCCGACCACCGCCGCCCGGGCACGGGAACTGACGGAGGCCACACTGACCAGGTGGGGCCTGGAAGAGATGGCCTTCACCGCCGAACTGGTCGTCAGTGAACTGGTCACCAACGCCTACCGGTACGGCGGCGGTACGCCGCTGGTCCTGCGGCTCATCCGCGACCGCAGCCTGATCTGCGAGGTCTCCGACAGCAGCAGCACCGCTCCGCACCTGCGGCGGGCGCGCACCACCGATGAGGGCGGGCGCGGTCTCTTCCTCGTGGCCCAGCTCACCGAACGGTGGGGCACCCGCTACACCCGGGACGGCAAGACCGTCTGGACGGAGTTCCCCCTGGCCACAACCACCGAGGGGCACTCCGCGGCTGCGGCGATCTTTGCGCTCAATGGATGACGACACGTTGTGGCGACACGGATCGCCCCCGCCCCAGCACCGAACCAGCACCGGAGACTGGGCCGTGCCCCGCACATCCCCGCCCTGGCCGCGGCCGTGAGCCTGGCCCGCGCCGGATGACACGGCCGTCAGACGGGCGGCATCAGATCGCTCTCGCTGACGGTGTACGTCAACGGGGGGTAGCCGAAGTCCGTTTCGTTGTTCTCGCGGCGTCGCAGGCGGTAGAACTCCTGCCGCTGTTCCTCGTCGGCCGACGTGAGGCGCGCACCCTGTGGGAGGTACGCCTGGCCGTCGCGGAACCGTACGAGGGTCTTCGAGGTGCGGAAGGTCACCCCGAGCCACTCGTTCGCCGCCCCCTGGGCGGCGGGCGCGTCCAGGACGATCTTGTGCCGGAGGCGCCTGTTCACCACGACGGAGAACACGACGACTCCGTTGTGGGCAAGGGGAACCTCGAAGCTCTCGCCACTCGACTCCTTCGACTCGAAGACCAACTTCCGCGGCGGGCCCGCCTCGGGACGCCGGTAGCAGGAGAAGACGGCGATGTACGACCCTTCGGCCAGATCGAGGGCCTGGTCGGAATGGCTGCCCATGGTGCGGTAGGCGTTCGTGTAGCTCTCGATGAGCGCGTTGTTGAAGCCGACCGGAAGCGCCGCACGCTCCTGCACCTGCCGCGCCAGCCGTTCGTGAACCGCCCGGAAGGCCTGCGTCGGGCTGCCGTACCGCGTGGTGGTGCGTACGAGGGGCACGGCGCCGGTCCCGTCGACCCTGGCCAGCGTGGCGCCCCGCCGGCCCTTTCCCACGTCCTCCAGACGGGCCGAGGCGGACAGCTCCGCGAAGGGGTCCGCGTCGGCCGGCAGGGCGTAAGAGCGGACCTCGTCGGAGAGGTCAGACCCGCGGCGCATCGTAGTCACCCGTGTTCATGCTGAAGAGGAACCGGTCGCCGTAGTCCATGGAGGACGTGGTTCTGTTCTCCTCGGCGTACAGCCTGCGCAGCTCCTCCATCCCGGCCTGGGTGGGCGGGCCCAGCTCCACCAGGTCCCCGGGCGCTTTGAGGTACGTTCGGCCGTTCTTGTGGACGGCTTCGGTGCTCGAACAGCGCACCACGTAGCCCAGGCGGGTCGGGAGCGAGGCGGCGTCCAGGGCCGAGGGCCGGACCTCGTGCGTGTACAGGCGGTTGGTGGACAGCGGCATGAAGAACACCGAGCCGGGGTGGAGGGTCAGGCTGAACTCCTCGGGGAGCGCGACCCCGTCACGTCCAGCGGCCGGCTCCTTGAGGCGGAACCGGAGCCTGGTCAGCCCGCTGGCGCCCTTCAGCCCGTAGTCAAAGGCGTCGTCGGCCAGGGGCCGCAGCCGGTCGAGCCCGTCGTAGAAGGTGCAGAAAGCCATGATCCCGTTGACGGGCATGTCCTTGGTCTTGTCGGCATGGGCCGAGATCCTGGCCTTGGATTGCTTGCGCTCGGCGGTGGCCGGGGTGTTGTGGTACATCTGCGCGAGGACGTGGTTCAGCGGCGCCTGGTTCCGGAACACGGCGGCCGCCTCGCGGTTCAGGGCCTCGACGATGTGCGTGTCCGTCGCGCGGAAGTTCTCGGTCGGCCCGGAGAGGTTCGTGGAGCACCGGAGCAAGCGGAAATGCAGCTCGTCGCCGTCCCGGGTGACGGGCGTCAGATAGATGCCGCTGCGGTGGGCCGTTCCGGGCTTGGTGGACTCCGTCAGGGACTGGAACTCGTGCTCCGCACGGACCCGTCCGAAGTGATCGGCGTCGGGCGCGAAGAAGCGCGGGTAGTACACGCCGACCCCGTGCACGCGGCGGGGGACCCGCCCGGCGCCGACGACGGCCCGGGTTCCGTCGATCTCATCGCGGTGGCCGTACGACAGCTCCCGGACGACGAACACCCCGGAAGCGCTGTTCAGCCAGCGGTCGTCGACCGCGGAAAGGTCGCCGCACAGGTAGACGTTCTTCCCGGTGAGGTCCGGCGAACCGGAGGCAAGGTCCTGCGGCGTGATCGTCGATCCGAAGAAGTCCCTGATCAGGTCGTGGTGTTGCGCCGCCGGAGGCGCGACCAGGACGTTGTTCGCATCGTCGACGGAGGCTTCTGTCAGCCCTGTTGTGTGCATCGGACGGTACCTGTCCACCGAAGTCGTCGCCATGATCACATCATCGCAGCCCTGGAGTGCGTCCGGGAGGGCAGCGCGAGCCCCGGCCAGGCCGCTGCCAACGCGGTCAGCGGGCGCCGATCTCGCGTCGGGCCGCCTCCCAGACCTCCAGATGCCCGGCGTCGGCAAGGTGGGCCGCCGCATCCGCCGCGGCGGTACGCGGGCGGGTGGTCGGTCCGGTCGGCCATCTTTTCTCGTCATCTTGACGATATTGGCGGTCGCCCGTTATCGTCGCCCTGACGAAATGAAGGGGGTTCGCCATGGCCGACATCACCCGGCGCTTTGGATGGCGTCATCTGCGCTCCGCGCCCACCGCTCACATCCGCCACCACAAGCGCGGCCGGCTCGTCCACGACGGCCGGGGGCTCAGCTTCTGGTACCGGTCACTGTCGGCGGCGCTGTCCGAAGTGCCGGTCGACGACCGGGAGCTCGCCATGGCGTTCCACGCCCGTACGGCGGACTTCCAGGACGTCACCGTGCAGGCCACCGTCACCTACCGGATCAGCGGACCGGCCGAGGCGGCGGACCGGCTCGACTTCTCCGTCGACCCGGACACCGGGAGCTGGCGCGGCGCGCCCCTGGAGCAGATCGCCACCCTCCTCACCGAGACGGCACAGCAGCACGCGCTGGACGTACTGGCCCGGACCCCGCTGGCCGCCGCCCTGGTGGACGGCGTCACCTCCGTACGGCAGCGGGTCGCCGACGGTCTTGCCGCCGAGCCCAGACTCCCCGACACCGGCATCGACGTGGTGGCCGTACGCGTCGTGGCGATCCGCCCCGAGGCCGAGGTGGAGCGCGCCCTGCGCACCCCGGCCCGCGAGCAGATCCAGCAGGAGGCGGACCGGGCCACCTACGAAC
This sequence comes from Streptomyces sp. NBC_01296, assembly GCF_035984415.1. NCBI lineage: Bacteria > Bacillati > Actinomycetota > Actinomycetes > Kitasatosporales > Streptomycetaceae > Streptomyces > Streptomyces sp. NBC_01296. The sequence goes on from NZ_CP130720.1 coordinate 1,000,222, forward strand.
GCCGGGCCGTCGCCGTCGAGCGCGAGCGCGCCATCGCGGAGAACGAGCTGGCCAGTCAGATCGAACTGGCCCGGCGCGAGGAGCAGTTGGTCGACCAGCGCGGTATCAACTCCCGCCGTGAGGCCGAGGAGCAGGCCGCGGCCGATGCCGTACGGACCGAGGCCGAGGCGGCGCGCAAGGTCCGCCTGGCCCGCGCGGAAGCCGAAGCGGCGCGCGAGACCGGCGCGGCGCGCGCCGAGGCCCAGGCCGCCTGGCTGCACGTGCACGGCGAAGCCGACGCGGGCACGCTGCACGCCATGGCGGCGACCCGGCTGGCCGAGAACCTGCCGCGCATCGAGAGCATCACGATCTCCCCGGACGTCCTGACCGGCCTCCTCACCCGGCTCGGACGTCCGGACGGCGGGACGGGCGCGTGAGCCTGGCCCCGCGGGCGGTACTCGTGCACCGCAGGACCGAGTACGAGGAGCTGCTGGCCCGGCACGGGACGCACGGGCAGGCCGCGTTCTTCCTCTCCAGCCGGGGCCGCTCGATCGCCGAGGTGGTCCGCCGCCACGACCTCGCGCAACAGGCGCTGCGCGAGGTGGCGGCGGCGGTGCCGCTCACCTGGCGCAGCTCGCGGGTGGAACGGGCGGACCTGGACCGCTTCCTGTTCGCCCCTGAGGACGTGGTGGTCGTCGTCGGCCAGGACGGCCTGGTCGCCAACACCGCGAAATACCTGAGCGGGCAGCCGGTCGTGGGCATCGACACCGACCCGGGGCGCAACCCGGGCGTTCTGGTCCGTCACCGCTGCGCCGACACGGCCGCCCTGCTGCGTGCCGCGACCGCCGCCGGGAGCCGGACGGAAGAGTTGACGATGGTCGAGGCCGTCGCCGACGACACCCAGCGCCTCCTCGCGCTGAACGAGATCTACCTGGGCCCACCCGGCCACCAGACGGCCCGCTACCGCCTGGGCCCGGACACGGAGGACGGCCCCGGCGAGGCCCAGGCATCCTCCGGGGTGCTGGTGGGCACCGGCACGGGCGCCACCGGCTGGCTGCGCTCGGTGTGGCTGGAACGCGGCAGCACCACCGAGCTGCCCGCACGCTCCGAGGCGCGACTGCTGTGGTTCGTACGCGAAGCGTGGCCCTCGCCCGTGACCGGAACGACGAGGGTCGCAGGTGAACTGGGGCGGGGGCAGGGGCTGCGGCTGACCGTCGAGTCGGACAGGATCGTGGTCTTCGGGGACGGGATGGAAGCCGATGCCCTTGAGCTGACCTGGGGACAGAGCGTACGGCTGGGCATCGCGGAGATCTCCCTGCGCCTGGTCACGTGACCACCCGCCGGGGGTGAGTCCGGCCGCGGCGTCGTTCAGGGCTGGCCGCCTCGGGGCCGAGGTCGAACCCGACGCCGCGACCGGTCGTCCGTGCGCGGGCCGGGCGTGGCGGTGGCCCGTCAGGGCCGGCGCCCGTCGGAGCCTCGTTCGGGCTGGATCTCGCCCCGCACCGGCACGATCCGAACCCGGTCCGACGCCGGTTCGTCCTCTCCCTGTTCCCTTCCTACTGGCAGGAGGCCTACCGCGCCGTCTGGTCCCGGCAGGGGATCCCTTTCGGGAAGGAGACGGCAGACGCCCTCGTGGTCTGGGCCACGGACGGCGAGGAGACGGACCCGCGCATCCTGGCCGAGGTGCTGTCGGCCTTGGCTCAGTTGGCGCACCCCGAACGCGAGGCCGTGGGACTGCGCCACGCCCACCACCCGAGCCCGTACGTCCGCGCCGAAGCCCTCGCATCCCTGCGAGGCGAGCACGGCCCGGCCGACGGGTGACGTGACGGTGTCGGTCACCGCGCGCGGTGTCCCCCGGGCTCACCCTGCGTAGTACTTGCTGATCTCCTGGCGGTAGTCCGGGTCGCGCAGGTGGTTGTCGCGGTGGAACTCCGGAGCGGCCTTGATCTGGTCCTTCGTACGCTCCAGGTGGACCGTCTTGTTCTCCCTGTCCACGCGCAGGATCGTCCCCGCCGGAAGCAGGACCTCCTTGCCGAAGATCCACACCCCGGTGTCCACCACGATGTAGGCGTCGGAGACCTCGCTGGAGTGCCTGTCGACCTTGCCGATGTGGCCGTCGACGGCTTCGACGCGGTACCCCGTCAGGTCCTCGCCCGTCGGATGGATGATGCCGGAACGGTAGGCCCACATGTCGTCCGTCATGCCGCAGCTCCTTCATGGTGTCAGCGTCTTCGTGTCGTGCTCCGTCCCGCCTGCCCCGTGGGCCGGACTCCATACATCCGCTCCGCGTTTGCGGCGATGCCGTGCTCGGCACCCCTAGCGGTGTCGGCAGGAGGTCCGCGGGCACGGGCCGGGGAGGGACGGGGTGGGGCGGGGTGGAAAGTTCCGCCAACTTTCGCTGAATCCTGGGAACTTGGGCTTCCCGTCAGTAACATCCGACCGCCCGGTAGCACGCCGTACGAGCAGTCGCCCTCGAAGGGGTCCCCCGCATGCGCCTGACCTCCCGCGTCGCACCCGTAGCCCTCGCCGTGGCCGCCCTGCTGTTCGGCGTGCTCCCCGCGCAGGCCCAGGCCCGGCCCGGCCGCGTCCCCGACCGGGTCACGGTCGGCGACCGTACCTTCATCACCGACGGCCAAGGCCGTGCGCTCCAGTGGCGCGGCTTCAACCTCGCGGACAAGAGCAGCCGCGGCGCCGACGCGTTCGCCGACATCCACGAGAGCGACCTCGCAGACATGTCCGCCCGGGGCTTCAACCTCGCGCGCCTCGCCTTCTTCTGGGACGACCTCGAACCCACCTCGGGCCACTACGACCGCGGCTACCTCTCGAAGATGCGCCGCATCCTCGACTGGGCGGAGCGCTACGACATCAAGGTCATCCTCGACGCCCACCAGGACGTCTACGGTCCTCACTTCGGCTCCCGCGGCGTCCCCGACTGGGCCACCCGCGACGAGGGACTGCCGTTCACGCCGATCCCCGACGACTGGTTCTCCCAGTACTTCGAGCCGTCCGTGCAGACCGCCTTCGACCACCTGTACAAGGACTCGGACCTCCGCGCGGCCCACGCCCGCATGTGGATGACGGTCGCCTCCGCCCTCGGCAGGCACCCGGCGCTGCTCGGCTACGACCTGATGAACGAGCCGTTCGCCAAGTTCCTCGAGGGCGAGGACCTCCCCGCCGCCGCGGCCCGCTTCGAGGCCACCGAGCTCACGGAGCTGTGGAACCGACTTGCCCGGGCGATCCGCCTGGTCGACCGCACGTCGTGGGTGTTCGTCGAGCCCACCGTCATCGTCGGTCTCGGCGTCCCGACCCGGATGGGCCGCATCGACGACCCGCACGCCGGGTACGCGCCGCACTTCTACGAGACCGCGATGGAAACCGGCGCAGACTACGACCCCAACGGCACCTTCATCCCCGCCTACGAGGCTGCCATCAGCGACTACCCGACCCGGAACCGCATGCCGGTGATCGTTGGTGAGTGGGGCGGCAACCCCTACGTCCCGCACGGGAGCCAGTTCGTCACCGACATGACGGCCTCACTGGACCGCTTCTCCAGCGGCTGGACGTGGTGGCAGTGGTGCCGCGGCGGGGGCTACTGCTTCCTCGACCAGACGGGCGCCGTGAAGCCGGGCGCCCGGCTGCTCGTCCAGCCGTACGCGCGGGCGGTCGCGGGCGACCCGCTCGGCTTCGCGTACGCCCCGGTCACCCGCACCTACACGCTCACCTTCCGCACCCGCGACGACGCCGTGGGGGCCACCCAGATCATCGTGCCCAAGGAGGCGTACCCGAGCGGCTACCGCGTCGACGTCCGGGGCGACAGGGCCAGTTGGGACAGCCACGGCCAGACCGTCTCCGTACGCACCCGCGCCGGGGCCGGAGCCCGTTACGAGGTCACGATCAGCCCGAGGTAGCCCGGCCGAGGCGTCGGGGGGTGGGTGCGGATCATTCGGGGCGGTTGAAGCGGTGCACGCCACCGAGGCCGCGAACTCAACTACGCCGGCAGCAAGGCGCCGAATCCGTCGCCGAGCACTCCTTCCGGATCGGGGTGATCGACTCGGTACTCGCCATGAGGGAAGGCGCGCCGACCCGGCCGAGTGCGCATGCCACCTCTGGAGGGAGCGGGGTCAACGGCTACGGCTGGTTGATGGACGGCCTGGCAAGGGCGAGACGAGTCCAACGCTGCAGCTGGTCGTCGCGGCTGCCGATTTGCGTCTGCTGGGCGACCCCCGCGGTCTCCTCGAATGTCGGATCGCCGTTGCGGGAGAGGAGCCTCAGCGGCCAGAGCCGAGTCGCCGGGATCAAGGGGCGGATGGCAGGGGGCATGGTGAGAGCGAGCGGGAGTCCCGGACGACGGAGGAGTTGGGCGCCTCCCACGAGGGCGCGGTCGGAGGGCTGCTCGGGGACGGGAGTGTGCCGGAGCCGGTGGCTGTGGCCGGTCCAGCCGCAGGAAGCGGGCGTTGGGGCCGTAGCGTTCCAGCAGGAACAGGGCGTCGGCAAGCGGGGCGTCGCGCTTCGGCCGTTTTTGCACGGGCCGGGCGTCGTTCCAGTCCCCCGCCATGACGACGAGCGCGGTGACGGCGGCCATGATGAATCCCTCGAGGCAGCTGACCCAACCACGTAGCCACACCCATGACCAGCACTTACGCGACAACCCGTAGGGCGCAATGTGGCGGGGAAGAGGATCGCTTCCCCCGCCGCCGCGACGCGCACCGCCTGCGCGATCTGCCGGACCGGTAGGCGTTTGAGTACGAAGCCGCTGGCCCCCGCGCTGAGCGCGGCGGTGACGTAGTCGTCGTTCTCGAAGGTGGTGATGACCACGACCTTCGGGGGATCGGCCGACTCGGCCAGCAGCAGCCGGGTGGCCTCGATGCCGTTGCGGCGTGGCATCCGCACGTCTATCAGGACCACGTCCGGCCGCAGCCGCAGCGCCTGCTCGAGCGCCTCGACGCCGTCGGCGGCTTCTCCGGCCACCGTGATCCCCTGCTGGGAGGCGAGCAGCGTGTGCAGGCCACTGCGGGTCACCTCGTCGTCGGCGGCGATCAGGAGCGTGATGGGGGTACCAACGGGGCCGGCGCTGGCGGCTGCGCCGGTGGCAACGGTCGTGGATCTCGCCGTGCAGCAGCCGGCCGCGCTCGACCAGGCCAGGCAAGCCGTGCCCGGACGTCGGGAAGGCACCTGTACTGCTGGCGGCGCCGGTTATTGCCGGGCGCGCCGCCGCCGGCCTCCCCCGATCGAGGGAGGTAATTCTCCCGCTTTCCCGCGATGTGGGGCCGATACCTCCGAGCCCATGATCGTGTCAGTCGGCACCGACAGGAACCGCGGCCGGCTCCCACCGATCCTCAGGGGTTGCAAAATGCGTGACCAGGCATCGCAGAACGCTCTTCCGTCCCGGCGGCCACGCGGCGGCCGCCGCGTTGCCGTGTCGGCCGCGGCCGCTCTGGCCGTCACCGTGATCACGGCGGGCGCCTTGGCTCCGCCCGCGGCGTACGCCGACGCCGGACCGGACCCCGTCCAGCAGGGCCTGAACGCCATGGTGCGCGCCGACGGCCAGCCGGCCGCCCTGGGAAGCGTCAAGGACCGTGCGGGCCGTACCCGTACCTACACGGCGGGGGTGGCCGATCTTGCCACCGGAGCGAAGGTGCCCGCCAATGGTCAGGTGAGGGCCGGCAGCAACACCAAGACGTTCACCGCGGTCGTCGTGCTGCAACTGGTCGCTGAAGGGAAGATAGGCCTCGACACGATGGTCGAGACCTACCTGCCCGGTCTCGTACGCGGGGAGGGAATCGACGGAAATCACATCACCGTCCGCCAGTTGCTCCAGCACACCAGCGGGCTTCCCGATTACGGGCTGCACATCGACGACAACGTCCTTCCGGACCGGTACTTCGAACCCCGCGATCTCCTCGACATCGCCCTCCAGCACAAGGCCGACTTCGCCCCGGGCAAGAAATGGGCTTATAGCAACACCAACTACGTGGTGGCCGGCCTGATCGTCCAGAAGATCACCCACCGGCCCCTCGCCGAACTGATAGACCAGCGCGTCATCCAGCGCATCGGACTGCGCCACACGTACTTCCCCGCGCCCGGCGACAAGACGATCCGGGAGCCTCACCCCAAGGGCTACCACCGCAAGACGGCGGATGAGCCGCTGCGCGACTTCACCGAGATCGACCCCTCCGCGGGCTGGGCGGCCGGCCAGATGATATCCACCAACTCCGACCTCAATCTGTTCTTCGGCGCTCTCCTTGGCGGCCGTCTCCTCCCGGATGCCCAGCTCGCACAGATGCGCACGACCGTTCCCGTCGGGGACACCGGCGCGGGGTACGGCCTGGGGTTGATGAGCCGTCCGCTCTCGTGTGGCGGTGTCTACTGGGGCCACGGCGGCGATATCGCCGGATACGAGACCCGGGGCGGGGTCACGGATGACGGCCGTGCCGTCAGCCTCGCGGTGACCAGCATTCCGGTCACCGTCGAACCCATCAGGCATCTGGAAAAGGTCGTGGACACGGCCTTGTGCCGCTGAACCGGTGCGGGTCGCGGACGAGATGGAAACAGGGTGCTGTCCCGTGATAGCCGCGGCGAGCGAGGGCACCACCGACCCTAGAGTTGGACCGGGCCAGTCAGCTGGCGATGCACGAAGGCACCGTGGACGGCTGCGACCAAGGGCGAGGAAGAACGAGAAATCACAAGCCCGGTGAAGCCGACGCGCTACCGCAGCACTGCCGGACGACGTGGGAACCGACCGCAGGGGCGGTCCCTGCGCGGACGCGAACCGCACGCGGGCCCCCAGGTGCCTCCCGGCGCCAAGCCGACCGTCGTAAAGGGTCTGGGCGGGACGACCCTCGACTGGAAAACGCGGTCGGCAAGCTGGTCGTACTGACCCACCTGGCCCAGGACTGACTCTGGGGCGGCGCCGCTTCCTTCCCCCGCACCCGTCCTCAGGGTTCGGGTGTGGGCGCGGCGTCCAAATGAAGGGTTGCCTGCGCGCCGCCGTCGAGGTGGTTCTCGAACGCGAGGTGGGCGTCGAGGAGTCCGGCCTGGCCTGCGGCGATGGTGAGGCCGAGTCCGAGGCCCTTGCCCTCCGCACTCGTACGGAAGCGTTGCGGGCCGTGGGTGAGGAGATGGTCAGGGAAGCCGGCGCCCCGGTCGCGCACCCGCACGAGCGCTCCCTCGACCTGGACCAGCACCGGCTCGGCGCCGTGCCGCAGGGCGTTGCTCACCAGATTGCTGAGGATACGTTCCACCCGCCGAGGGTCGGTGCGTACCGTCACGTCGGCGATCACCTCCAGTCGCACGAGCGGCGGGCCGGTCCGGGCAGGTTCCTCGACCGCGGCGCGCACCACCCGCCTGGCCAGCCCGCCCAGCTCGACCCAGCGCAGGTCAGCCTCCTCGCCGCCGTTGTCGAGGCGGGCCACCTCAAGGACGTCCTCCGTCAAGTCCCGCAGCCTGCGCGCTCGTTCCTGGACCATGCCCTCTACGCGACCGGGCGCCAGCAGCCCGGCTGCGGCGATCAGGCCGGCGACCGGGGTGCGCAGCTCGTGCGCGATGTTGGCGGTGACCTCGCGTTCGGCCTGGAGACGGCTGGCCAGGGCCTCGGCCATGGCGTTGACCGCCTGGGTGAGAGCGGCGATCTCGTCGTTGCCCGACTCCGGTAGCCGGGCGGTGAGGTCGCCGTCGGCGATCCTGCGGGCGGAACGCGCCGAGGTCCGCAAGCGGTGGCCGAACCGGCTGGCCAGGGCGAGGCCGATCACCGACGCCACGATGACGCCGATCACACCCGACTGCAACATCACCCGGTTCACTTCGCCGATCAGTGGGCGGCTGGCCACTACCAGCGTCAGGGTGGTGCCGCCCTTGACCGGCTGCCCGGCCCACAGCCAGCGGACGCCGTCGGAGGTGTCCTCGACGTAGAACGCCCGCCGACCGTGGGCCATCTCCTTGCGCAGCTCGTCCGGAATGTCCGTCCGGCCGAGCTGCGCGCCCATCGCGGTCTTCCCCGAGGTCTCGTAAGCCTCCACCAGCAACGCCAGCCGCGCGGTCATCTCTTCCCGCTCCCGGTCCGCAAGCATCTGCGGAACCTGCACCCCCATGACCAACACCGCCAGCGCGGCGGTCGCGGTGATCGTTGCGCCTATCTTCAGCCGAAGCCCCATCTACCGCTCCCCCAGAAATCTCATGGCCGTTCCCCCATGTGACCCTACGGAACCGACGTCGCCGCGAGCCGGGCGGCCGGGAGGGGCGATGATCGTGGCGAGACCGGATCTGATGAGCGAAGGGTGTGGCGGGTGGGCGAAGGTGCGGGGATCACTTCGGCACAGGAGGCGGCGAACGACGAGCTGGTGCTCGCGTTCGGACGGCTGCAGGGGGCCGCGGGGCGGCTGGAGTACCTGCTCGGCGGTGCGATCGAGGAGGAGTTCGGGATCAGCCACCTGATGTACGAGGTGCTGCTGATCGTGGGCCGGGCGGGCGGTGCGGGCATGTCGATGCGGGCCGTCGCGCAGGAGCGGGTCCTGACCACGGGTGGGATGACCCGCCTGGTGGACCGGATGGAGGCGGCCGGCCTGGTGGTGCGCGCCGACGACCCGGCGGACCGCAGGGGCAAGCTGGTACGGCTCACCGCGCGGGGCGAGGACATCGTGGTGCGGGCCAGTCGGCTGCACGTGGAGAACATCCGCCGCCACTTCCTGGCTCCGCTGCCAGAGGAGGCCCGGGAGCAGTTCATGGAGTGCCTGCGGATCCTGTCCCACTCGGCGCGGGACGCCCTGCCCCGCCTGCGGTAAGGGCGGAAGTCCCGAGGGTGGGGGCCTTTCGCCATGCGGGAATGCCTGACACAGCAGATACTGTTCAAGCAGGTACATCGCTTCGGTGCGGAGCGACTCCCTCTGCAAAGGCCTTCCCCATGAACCTCGTCTACGTCTTCGACGCCTACTGCGGCTGGTCCTACGGGTTCGCCCCCACCCTGGCCGAGGTCACCCTGCGTCACCCGGGACTGCCGGTCGAGGTCGTATCGGGCGGCTTGTTCACCGGGCCGCGGGCCGTGCCGATCCGCGAGTTCGGCTACGTCCAGGGCGCCAACACCAAGATCGGCGAGCTGACCGGTGTCGAATTCGGGGCGGGGTACGAGCGGCTGATCGCCGACGGCTCGTTCGTCATGGACTCCCTGGACGCCGCCCGGGGCATGGCGGCGCTGCGGCAGGCGGCCCCGGATCGGGCGGTGGAGCTGGCCATCGCCGTGCAGGCCGCGTTCTACCAGGACGGCCTGAGCTTGTCCGACCCCGGCACCTTCACCCGGATCGCCGCGGCAGCCGGCCTCGACCCGCTGGAAGTCGGCGCCGCACTCGCCGCACCGGCCGCCCCCCTCGTGGCCGAGGCCGACTTCCGGCGGGCGGCAGCCCTGGGCGCGAACGCCTACCCGACACTCCTGGCCCAGGACGGTGACCGCACCACGGTCCTCGCCGTCGGCCACGCCGGCCCCGACAAGATCGACACACTGCTGGAGCAGTTCGCCGCCGCCCGCACCCGCTCGACCGCGTCCGGCCGCTGAATCCCCGCCGACACACCGGCACGGTCGGTGCCGTCCAGGCACGGCGGGGCGAACCTGAATCCCAACACGACCAGCAGCCCCACCTCACACCCTTCCCCACCTCTCACGCTGATCCCGGCAAAGGACATGATGATGAGCACTCTCGACTTCAAGGTCATCGACCTGGACTTCCCCGTCGGCTCGCAGAACAAGACCGCCACCCTCATCACCGGTGAGCGCGACGCGTTCCTCATCGACACCGGATTCACCCGCGCCGACGGACACCGGGTGGCCGCCGAGATCCTCGACTCCGGAAAGAACCTCACCAAGGTCTTCATCAGCCACGCCGACCCCGACTACTACTGGGGCGCCGAGGTCATCGCCGACGCCTTCCCCGATGCCGAGATCCTGGCGACACCGCTGGTGATCGAGCACATCAAGGCCGCGTACGAGAGCAAGCTCAAGGCCTGGGAGCCAGTGGGCGCCAACCGCCCCACCCGCCTGGTCGAGATGGCCGAGCTGACCGGCGACCTCACCTTCGAAGGCCACGTCTTCCAGCTCAAGGGCGGCCACCCGGGGCTGCCCGACCGCCACTACCTGTGGCAGGCCGAACACCGGGCGATCGTCGCTGGCGTCCTGCTCTTCCAGAACGAGCACGTCTGGGTCGCCGACACCGCCAAGCCCCAGGACCGCGCCGTGTGGATCGAGCTGCTGGACGAGATGACGGCCCTCGCCCCCGCCTTCGCCGTCCCCGGCCACCGGCTGCCCACGCCCGCCGCCCTCGACGCGAGCCCGATCGCCTACACCCGGAACTACCTCACCGCCTTCGAGGACGAGCTCGACAAGGCCGACAGTGGCGAGGCCCTGACCAACGCCCTGGTCACCCGCTACCCCGGATCCGGCATGCTCATCGCGGCCCAGCTCGGCGCGAAGGTCGCCAAGGGTGAAATGACCTGGGGCTGACCCGCCCTGACCACGGTCGGGCCCGGGACACCGGCCGGACCGTGCCCGCCGAGCCCAGTGAGAACTCATGAGCACCACCGCCCGCGACACCCAGGCAGGCAGCCCCGCGCCCGCCGTCGCACGCACCTACCCGCTGTACGAGTTCGCCCTGACCACGGCACTGCCGCGCCGTCACCCCGCTGATCGGCTTCTTCTTCGCCCATCCCGCACGGAGCCGCCGGCTTCCGCTCTCCCTCGCCACGGCACTGATCATCGGCGTGCTCGGACCGCGCAGCGGCGGCGCGACGAACCCTGCCCGCCAGTTCCGGCCCCGCGCTCCTGTCCGGGACCTACGGCTACCTCGTCGTGTACCTGGTCGCGCCGGTCCTCGGCGCCGCCCTCGGCGCGGGCATCCACCAGTTGCTTCAGCGCTACGGAGGAGCCAGGCGCGTCCCCACCTGCCGCCTGTGCCCCACCAGCACCCCCGACCCCATCTAAGAAAGGCCGTGTCCCATGCAGGAGACCACCAATTTCCACACCTCCACCGCCCCCGCCGACGTGGTACGCCGCCAGTACATCGCCTCCGCCAACGGCGACCTCGAAGCCCTGCGGGCCACCATGGCAGACGACGTGGAATGGACCGAGATGGCCGGCTTCCCCCTGGCCGGCACCTACCGCACCCCTGCCGGAGTCACCTCCGCCGTCATGGAACAGCTCGGCAAGTCCTGGGACGGCTGGGCCGCCCACGACGACACCTACGTCGTCGACGGCGAGAACGTCGTCGTCCTCGCCCGCTACACCGCCACCAACAAGGCCACCGACAAACCGCTCAACGTGCGCGTCGCCCACCACTTCGTCGTACGCGGCGGAAAGATCGTCCGCTTCGAGCAGTTCGTCGACACCGCCCTGGTCCGCGACGCCATGAACCCCAGCACATAACCGCACCCACCCAGTCCCGCACCGAGGCTGCGCCGCCGCAGCACCTACCTGTGGCACGATCCGCATCCCCCCGATACCGAAGACTCCCGCATCGCGAAGACCACGAAGAAGCGCCGTCTGCGAGGGCACGCCTCGCCGCTGCTGCGCCGGCACCTCCCGGAGCCGGTCGTGCGCGTGATCAAGGTCGTCGACATCGCCCGTCCGATGCCGCCCGAGGAGCATCCCCATGGGATGACCGACACGGAGTACGACACGCTCTTCACCACCGACCGCCCAGTGGTCTTCGCCTACCACGGCTATCCGTGGCTGATCCACCGCCTCGCGTACCGCCAGACCGGCCATCCGAATTGCACGTCCGCGAATACAACGAGTCCGGCACGACCACCACCCCCTTCGAGATGGTCGTGCACAACGACCTCGGCCGGTACGGGCTCGTCATGGACGTCATCGACCGCGTCCCCGGACTCGCCGGCCGCGCGGCGGCCCTGCTCCTGAGCCTGTGCGACCAGCGGATCCGCCACCGCGACTGGATCCGCCTCCACGGAACGGACCTGCCGGAGGTCGCCGACCGGTTCTGGCGCCACTGATCGCCCGCCCGGGGCGGTACGGGTGGGCCGTCCGGGCCGGAGAGGGTACCGAACGGCCCTTCCGGGGCCGGCCGCCACCGGCGGAGGGTGGTAGGCGCACCCGAACGGAGAACCGCCATGAGCACCTCGTCCCCCCACCGGCTCACTTCCTCCTCCATCCGCTTCGACCACGCTCTCTCCCCGGAGCATCGAGGCAGCCTGTTGGCCCTGGCCCACGAGGCGAACTTCGCCGCCGGCACGCGACTGTTCAACCAGGGCGGACACGCCGGCCGGTTCTGGGTCCTCCGGTCGGGCACCGTCGGCATGGACGTGCACGTACCCGGCAGGCAGGCGGCGGTGGTCGAGACGGTCGGCTCGGGCGAGCTCGTCGGCTGGTCCTGGCTGTTCCGTCCCTACACCTGGCACTTCGGCGCCGAGACCACGACGCCGGTGCGCACCGACGAGTTCGATGCCGCCGCCGTGCGCGAGCTGATGGACGCCGACCCCGCACTCGCCTCCGCGATGTGGCAGTGGGTGGGGCAGGTGCTCGCCCACCGGCTGATCTCCGCCGAGATCCGGCTGCTCGACCTGTACGCACCCCACGGCAGCGGAAGCCACATCTGAGACAATTGTTCCCAGACGTACCCGACCCGAGGGTGTGGCGTGGATGTCCGATGCACCGGCTGCCGCTCCGGCACCCACCCGGGTGTTCCTCCTCGACGACCACGAGGTCGTCCGCCGCGGGCTGCACGACCTGCTGGACGCCGAGCCCGACATCGAGGTGGTGGGTGAGGCGGCGACGGCCGCGCAGGCCCTGGCCCGGGGGCCCGCCCTGCGGCCGGACGTAGCGGTGCTCGATGTCCGGCTTCCCGACAGCGACGGCATCACCGTCTGCCGTGAGCTGCGCTCGCGCATGCCGGATCTCGCCTGTCTCATGCTGACGTCCTTCGACGACGAGGATGCGCTGCTCGACGCGATCATGGCCGGCGCCGCCGGGTACGTCCTGAAGCAGATCAAGGGCTCGGACCTGGTCGCCGCCATCCGGACGGTGGCGACAGGGCAATCGATGCTCGACCCGGCGACGACCGCGCGCCTGATGCGTTCGCTTCGGGACCCCACCGCCGGGAAGCCGCCTGAGGACCAGCGGCTGACGGTGCTCTCCGAGCGCGAGCGAGCCGTACTCGAGCTCATCGGCGAGGGCCTCACCAACCGTCAGATCGGCAAACGCCTCTTCCTGTCCGAGAAGACGGTCAAGAACCACATCTCACGGCTGCTCGCCAAGCTCGGGGTCGAACGCCGCGTCCAGGCAGCCGTGATCGCCGCCGAGGTCCGCGAGCACGACGAAACCGGTCGCTGAAGCCCGCGCTCAGCGAGGAGGACCGAGCGGGATCCGCCAGTCCAGACGGGTTCCGCCGCCATCCGGGCCCGGCAAGACGGACAATCCGCCCCCGCGGGTCTCGGCGCGCTCCGCGAGGTTGCGCAGACCGCTCCGACGGCCACCGTCCGTGACGCCGACACCATCGTCACTCACCGTCACGGCCAGCACGCCGTCCGCCAGGACGATCGCGACCTCCGCCCGCGCCGCCCGCGCATGCCGGGCCACATTGCTGAGGGCCTCGCCGAGGACAGCGGCCACATCGTCGGCGACCGGGGCCGGTACATCTGTGTCGATCAGCCCCTCCATGCGCAGGGCGGGCGCGAAACCGAGAACCGCTGCCGCCTCACCCACGGCCCGCACCGCGCGGACCCGTAGCCTCGGGGTCTGGCCCGGCGCCGCCTCGTGATCGCGAAGTCCGAAGATGGTCGTACGAATGATCTTGATCGTCTCGTCCAGGTCGTCGATCGCACGGTCCAACCGCTCGGAGGCCTCCGGATGCTCCACGAAGCGCTGCGCGCTCTGCAGAGTCATCCCCGTCGCGAAGAGCCGCTGGATCGCGAGGTCATGCAGGTCGCGGGCGATCCGGTCGCGGTCCGCGAGCAGTCTCACCTGCTCGGTGTCCCGGCGCCGGTCGGCCAGCTCCAGCGCCAGGGCCGCCTGCCCGGCGAAGCCGGGCAGGGGCGCGACCTCGGCCGCTGCGAACGCCGGCCGCCCGGTGCGCCTCGCGAGCATCAGCACCCCCCGCAGCTTCGCCTTGGTACCCACCGTGACGGCCACGGCCGGCCCGAAGCCCGTCCAGGCGTCCGGCTGCGCCGCGACCCTGGCGTCGGCGGCCACATCCGCCAAGGTGATCAGTCCGTCCCGCGCCAGGACCACCGCGGCCAGGATCCCCTCGCTGCCGGGCAGCACGATCCCGCGGTGCGCTTCGGCGCCCTCCCCCAGGGCCAGCGAGCCGCGCAGCTCGCCGCTGGGCCCCACCTGGTAGAAGACGCACATCTCGGCCGAGATGATGTCCCGGGCCCGCTCCAGCATGCCCTCCAGCACCTGGATCTCGGATGAGCCCGACAGCAGCGCGCTCGTGAAATCGGAACTGGCCGCCAGCCAGCGCTCCCGGAGCCGGACCTCCTCGTACAGACGGGCGTTGTCCACGGCGACGCCCGCAGCGACCGCGAGGGTCGACAGGACCTCCTCGTCCTCCGCGTCGAAGTCCGTACCGCCCCGCTTCCCCGTCAGGTAGAGAGTGCCGAACACCTCGTCCCGGACCCTGATCGGTACGCCGAGGGAGGAGCGCATCGGCGGGTGGTGCTCCGGTGACCCGGCGGAGGCCGCGTGCTCCGAGAGATCTCCCAGGCGCAGCGGCCGCGGGTGCCTGATCAGCTCGCCCAGCAGTCCGTGCCCGGTGGGCAGGGCCCCGATCCGCGCCCGGAGCTGGTCGCTGATGCCCACCGGGAGGAACTCGGCAAGTTTCTCGTCGTCCCCCACCACGCCCAACGCACCGTACTCCGCGTCCACGAGGACCACCGCGGCCTCCACGATCCCGCGCAGCACCTGGGACAGGTCCAGCTCCTGCCCCAGCGACATGACCGCCTCCAGGAGGCCCTTCAGCCGGTCACGGGTACCCCGCACGTCAGTGATGTGTACGTGGAGTGCGTCCGTCCTCAGCTGCGGAATCCGGCTCGCCGACGCATCTCGATCGTCCCCGGCCATGGACACCTCCGGCGGCGTCGAGGGGCTCTGCGCACCCGCCCAGCCTTCAGCGTAATCCTCCGCCCGCCGCCCGGTCACGGTCGGAGCCATGGGTGAAGGGCGTAAGAGGCCCGGACCGCAGTGGATCCGGTCAGGCCGACGCGTCACTCCCCTGCTGGTCATCGTGTCGCGGAATGAGCTCCACGGGGCAGTGCGAGTGGTGCAGGAGACTGTGCGTCGTACGTCCCAGGGTGGGCCCGAAGTACCCGGGTGATCGCCGTCCTCCCATGACGAGCAGGTCCGCGTGGCGTGATGCCTCGACCAGTGCTGAAGCCACCGACACGCTCTTTTCGGCATCGGCGTTCACAGTCAGCGCCGGGAACTCGTCGTGTACGCGGTCGGCGACGGACTTCAGACTGCGGACATGGCGGCCGGCGAATTCGTTGACGTCGTCGAGCATGGTGACGACGGTTCCGGCGTACTGGAGTACGTTCCACACGGTCAGCAGGCGCAGCGTTGCTTTGCGCAGCTCTGCTTCGCGGGCGGCACTTCGCGCGCATTCGAGGTCGTACTCGTCCCGAACCGCGGCCAGCACCACGCCGCTCTCGGCAGGGTCCTCGCCGCCGCGCACCACAATGACGGGAGCCGTAGTAGCGCCTGCCGCGACCCGCAGACCGACCGAACCCAGCAGCAGAGACTCGAAACCACCCCGCCCGCGGTGACCGACCACAGTGGTGCCGTCGTACTTCGCCGCCAGCCGATGCAGGCCGGAGACGGGGTCCCGGCGGCTGTATTCCGTGGTGACGTGAAGCGTCGGGAATCGCTCCGAGACCGCAGCGGCCGTGACCTCCAACAGGTCACGGCCCTCCACGTGGACGCGTTCGACGATCTTCGCCGACAGGTAGAAGACCCCGTCGGCGGTGTCGGCCGCGTAGAAGATGTGAAGGGTGCGGTTGCGTCGGGCTGCCTCGGCGGCGGCCCAGAGTGCCGCTGTCAGCGCGGTGCTTGATCCGTCGACACCGACGACGACCGAGCCGAGGTCCGAACGGTGTGGGGCTGCGCCTTCCATCGTTTCCTCCTCTGTCGAACGGCGTCGGGGGTGTGCTCTCACGCTGTCACCCGGGCCGGCGCGAGGAGTGGGCCGCAGGGGTCAGTCAAGGGACCGAAGGTCCCTTGCCCGCCACGCGCCACTTCATCGACCGCACGCAGCCGGGGACCGGTCAGTCCTGACACAGGACCGTTCGGCCCTCGCACCGCGGGCGGGCCACGGCGGATGGTGGCTGGTGAGGGTGCTCCGTAAGGTGCGCCCACCGGCCGAGGCCGACAGGAGGGTCGCACATGAAGCACGCCGAAGTCGGCTTCCTGATGACCGACGAATTCGTCTCGGTCGTCGGGCGGACTCCGTTCGCGGACGTGGCCGGGCTGCTCGTCGAACACGACATCAGCGGAGTGCCGGTCGTGGACGAGGACGATCGCGTCATCGGGATCGTCTCGCAGACCGATCTCATCGCCCGCCGCGACCTCACCGCCCAAGAACTCATGTCAGCGCCGGCCGTCACCGTCCACGCCGAGCAGACCGTCACGGAGGCCGCCCGCCTCATGACCCGGCGCGGCGTTGAGAGGCTCCCCGTCATCGACGAAGAGGACCGTCTGGTGGGCATAGTGACCAGACGAGATCTACTCCGTGTGTTCCTGTGCCCGGACCACGAGATACACCGGCGCCTGATCGAGGAGGTGCTCGGGGAAACCATGGGGCTCGGCACGGACGCTGTGGACGTGCACGTCGTGGACGGGGTCGTCACCCTGGACGGCCGACTGGCGAGGAGCAGCCAGATTCCCATCGTCCTGCGGCTCGCCGGACAGTTGGACGGAGTCGTCGCAGTGGCCGACCGGCTCACCGCCCGGTTCGACGATTCCCGTCTCTCCCAGCCGGATCGCAGTACCAGCAGTACCAACAGCGTCCCCCGGTGAGGAACCGGGCCCGGTGGAAAGCCGCTGGAACCGTGGACCGTTCGGCCCCTGCCCCGCAGGCCGGAACAGAGCGACGCTGGAGTCAGGCAGGCTCGCAGCACCAAGCCGTACAGGTGCGCAGCCCTGCGACGGATCCGGGTCATCCCTCCTTGCTCCGCCACACACTCGGGACCCCCTTCGGGGTGCCGTCCTTTCTGGGAGGAGCACCACCATGGGAGTTCTGATCGTTCTCCTGGTCGTCTTCGCCGTTCTCGTCCTGCTGCTACTCGCCATGGCCGTCAAGGTCGTCAAGCAGTACGAGCAGGGTGTGCTGTTCCGGTTCGGCCGGCTCGTCGGCACCCGTGCGCCGGGCCTGCGGGTCATCGTGCCGTTCGCGGACGTCCTGCACCGGGTGTCCCTGCGGATCGTCACCATGCCCATCCAGTCCCAGGGCATCATCACCCGGGACAACGTCAGCGTCGACGTCTCCGCGGTCGCCTACTTCCGCGTCGTCGACGCCGTGAAATCGGTCATCGCCATCGAGAACGTGGGCGCCGCCATCAACCAGATCGCCCAGACCACCCTGCGCAAGGTCGTCGGCCAGCACACCCTCGACGAGACCTTGTCGGAGACCGACCGCATCAACCTCGGCATCCGCGAGATCCTCGATGTCGCCACCGCCGAATGGGGCGTCGAGGTCACCCTGGTCGAACTGAAGGACATCCAGCTGCCCGACAGCATGAAGCGCGCGATGGCCCGCCAGGCCGAGGCCGAACGGGAGAAGAGAGCCAAGATCATCAACGCCGAGGGCGAGTCGCTGGCCGCCGCCGCACTCGGCGACGCCTCCGACACCATGATGGCCCACCCCCTCGCCCTTCAACTGCGCAACCTCCAGAGCCTCGTGGAGATCGGCGTCGACAAGAACACCACCGTCGTCTTCCCCGCACCGCTCATGAGCACCATCGGCGAACTCGGCGCCTTCCTCGCCCGCGAAACCGCGGCCGCGACGCTCCAGACCCCGCGCACGGCGGAGATCACCACGCCGCTCCCCAGCCCGTCCCCGCCGAACGGAGCGCGAGCGGTCAAGACCGTGTGACCGAAATTCGGCGCCGCCGTGCGGAGGACGTTCTCCGTACGGCGGCGCCGACTGCGGTGCGGCCCGTTCAGTGGGTCGCCGCGAGTTCGGCACCGATCCGACGGGCCCAGGCCCGGATCCGCTCAGGATCGCGGAAGTCCCCGGCCCTGCCCGACGCACCAGGATCCTTGCGAGCAAGCCGGGGGGTGTGGCCGTGATGCTGCCGCCGAACGTGACGTGCTCGTGGGCGCCGATCTCTTCCGCTATCCGGCGGTCGCGCCGTGCTTGTTGCCGTGGGCGACCAGTACCCGCTGTGCGCTCATGGGCCTGCCTCCTTTCCTGCTTTCTCAGTAGGGCAGGACGCGCCCCGACGGCGTGCGCAGGTCGAGGGGCAGGGGGCGGTGCGGCCGTGGCCGGGGTGCCGAGATCTGGATCCGAGGCATGGCGGATCGCCTCTTCGGGAGCGGAACCGGAAGGGGTCCGCACTCCAGGGTCACCCCGAGGGACCTTGACGTGGCAGGGTCGACGGGGACAGAGGAGGGGGCCGACCGGCCCCCGCGTGAGCACCGTCGACGTGGCGCACCGGGGCCGTCACGCCCTCTGGACGCGCGACGGGTTCGATACGGCCAGGTCGCCGTGGCTCGGCCCGCCCAACACGACCTTCAGCGCGCCCGTCTCACCGGCACGGGAGAACACCTCGTACGCCTCTTCCATCCGTCCCAGCTCGAAACGATGGGTGATCAGCGACGAGGTCGGCAGTCGGCCGGCCGTCAGCATGCGCAGCAGCATCGGCGTGGAGCAGGTGTCCACGAGCCCGGTGGTGATGGTGACGTCCTTGATCCACAGGTCTTCGAGGTGCAGGGTCGCCGGCTTGCCGTGGACGCCGATGTTCGCGACCCGGCCGCCCGGGCGGACCATGCGGGTGCACATCTCGAAGGACTCTGGCACGCCGACGGCCTCCATGACGACATCCGCGCCGAGACCGTCGGTCAGGTCGCCCACGAGCATCTCCGGTTCCTCGGCGGCGTTCACGACCGCGTCCGCCCCCAGCTCGCGCGCCTTCGCCAGCCGGGACGGTGCGAGATCGACGGCGATGACGCGGGCCGGCGAGTACAACCGGGCCGTGGCGATGGCCGCGAGTCCTACGGGGCCGGCGCCGACCACGACGACGGTATCCCCGGGCCGCACATTGCCGTTCAGCACTCCCACCTCGTAGGAGGTGGGGAAGATGTCCGCCAGCAGGACCGCATCGGCGCTGTCGACCGTGGTCGGCAGCGGGTGCACGGAAAGGTCGGCGAACGGCACGCGGACGTATTCGGCCTGGGTTCCGTCGATGGTGTGGCCGAGTACCCAGCCACCGCCCCCGCGGCACTGCCCGTAGCGGCTCTCACGGCAGAACCGGCACCGGCCGCACGAGGAGATGCAGGAGACCAGGACCCGGTCGCCGGTCCGCACCGAGCGGACGTCACCCCCGCTCTCCACCACCGTGCCCACGGCCTCGTGACCGAGCACCCGGCCTGGAGTCACCTCCGGCAGGTCACCCTTGACGATGTGCAGGTCCGTACCGCAGATGGTCACGGCATCAACGCGCACGATCACGTCGGCGGGATCCTTGATGCCCGGATCCGGCACTTCCTGCCACGCGGTGCGCCCCGGTCCCTGGAAGACGAGTGCCTTCATGACGCCACCTCTCCATGTCTCCCGTGCTCCGGCAAAGGTCACCTCAGGCTGCCCCCGCCGCTCGGTTCCCGGACAGGGCCGGACGGTCCCGCACCGGGGCCCGACAGGCCCGTCCGGCCCGTGCCCTGGACGTGTGATGGTGGATGGCGGGGTCTCCTTCACCGGGGGACGGCCGCCGATCTCCGGGAGAGCTCGGGGAATCTTTCGCTACAAACGACTACCGGTCGTCGACTCCGCCGGAACCCTCAAGGGCATCGTCAGCCGCACCGATCTGCTCGAGGTGTTCCTGCGCCCGGACAGTGAACTCGCGGACGACATACGGCGCGAGGTGGTCGGCCGGCTGTTCCCGCTCGCACAGCACAGGGTGCGGGTCGATGTCCATCACGGCGTGGCCACCCTGTCCGGCGGCATCCTCGACGCATCGCTCATTCCGCTGGCAGCACGTCTCGCACTCGCCGTGGAAGGCGTGGTCGACGTCAACTGCGCCTTGACCGCGTCGGCCGCGCAGAAGGCCGGAGCATGAACCCTCTGCCTCAGCAGAAGCACCTGGTCAGAACCCCTTTTGATCTCCGCACCGGAGTAGGATGGACATACCGGGAGTATTTCGCGCATCGGATGCAACTCAGGTGTCATTTCCGGCGATCAATACGCCGGACCGTCGAACTGCGGACGGCCCGGGGACAGGTCTCCACCATGACCATCGCCCTGGAACGCATCACACCTGCCACGCCGCGCGCGCCTTCCGCTGCCGCACCTCCTCGCCCCGCTCGCCTCGTGCTCACGCCGAAGACCACCCTCGCCGGGCAACTGGACGGCGCCTGGTGGCCCCGCTCCCGTGACCTCGCAGCCGAACTCCCCGTCCTCGTCGCCGCCTTGGCGGAGCCCTGGGGGCGCATCACCCGCGTCACCGTGAACCCCACCCGATGGCCCGTCGTCCCGCACAAGGTCCCCGTGGCCGGACACGCCGTGCACGTGGGCTGGTTCACCGAACAGGACCCCGACAAGCTGATCCTGCTCTCCTACACCGTCGGCCGCTGGGACCTCCTCGTCGTCCCACCCCAGACCGCACCCGCCGCCGCGGCCCGGCTGATGGCTGCCGCCGCCGTCCCCGGCAGCATCCTGACCTCCCGCGCGCTGATCGCCGCCGAAGCCGTCATCGGCCGAAGGCCCGACCTCCGAAACCGGGAAGACGCCTGGGAGAGCGAAGGCGGGGCACGCAGATCCGACATCGGCTCCCTCGCCAGGCTGCCGGTCGGGCCGCTGTCCGCCGGCGCATGGTGGTGAGCCTCGTCTGCAGGATGTCGCCGTAGCGCCTTCTGCGCAACGGGCGGATCGGTGTCGAGCCCCGCCCTGACTAGGATTCGAGGAATTCAATCGCCTGTGAGACGAATTCGGCGTGGTGCTGGAAGATCCCGCCGTGTCCGGCGTCGGGGTAGAGGGGTACGAGTCGGCCCTGGGGCAGTCGTGCGGCCAGATCGAGGGTGTTTTCGCTTGGCACCATCCGGTCGCTCCCACCGTTTGCCACGAGGGCTGGATGGTGGATGCGCGACAGGTCTGCCGGCGCCTGGAGCCCCCATCGGTGGATGGCCTTCAGCTGGGCACGGAACGACGACAGCGAGATGGCTTTGTCGCGGTTGCCCGTGCGCTCCTTCAACCGTTCCAGGAAGGCGCGCCCTGCCCGTCGGCCGCCCTCGGTGTCGGTGAAGAAGAGGAACTGCTTCGGATCCTGGCGGGTCAGAGCCCCCTTCAGCGTGGCTCGGATGGTGAGTGCCGTGACCTTGTCGATGCCGGGGCCTCCGGCGGGGCCGGTGCCCGTGAGGATGACCTTGCGCACGAGGTGCGGTTCCTGCCCTGCGATGACCTGCGTGATGAAGCCGCCCATCGACAGGCCGAGCAGGTCGGCCCGGTCGAACCCGAGGGCCCGGATGAACAGCTGCACTCATGAGGGGGTCCCTACGGGTAGTGGGGTGCGGGTTCTTCTCGTTGCCTGAGGGGGTCTTCACCGGTCGTCCGGCGAGGGCCTGCCCTCACGTCATCGCGACGACGACCTTGCCGGCCTTCGCGCGGCCCTTCTCGACGTACTCCATCGCTTCCCGGGTCTCCTCGAACGGGAAGACACGGTCGACGACGGGACGGATCTTCCCGGCGTCGATGAGCGGCGTGAGTTCGCGCAGCTGGTCGCCGCTGGCCCTCATGAACAGGAACGAGTACGTCACGCCCAGGCGCTTGGCGCGGCGCCGGGTCTTGAGGCTCAGCGCGCTCATCGCCAGTCGGAGGATCGCGTTCGCGCCCAGCTGGCGGGCGAAGGCCGCATCGGGCGGGCCTGCGACGCTGATGACCTTCCCGCCGGGCTTGAGTACCCGCAGGGACTTCTCGAGCGTCTCGCCGCCGAGGGTGTCCAGGACGACGTCGTAGCCGTCAACGACCGTCTCGAAAGCCTGCTTCTTGTAGTCGATGACGACGTCCGCGCCGAGCTCCTTCACCAGGTCGACGTTGGCCGTGCTCGCGGTGGTGGCCACGTGCGCGCCCAGCTGCTTCGCCAGCTGGACGGCGATGGTGCCGAGGCCGCCGGCGCCCGCGTGGATGAGGACCTTCTGACCCGGCCGCACCCGTGCCCGCTCGACCAGCGCCTGCCAGGCGGTCAGGGCGACCAGGGGGAGGGACGCGGCCTCCGCCATGGTGAGCGTGGCCGGTTTGATCGCCACGTCGTCCTGGTGGACGGCGATGAGTTCGGCGAAGGTGCCGATGCGGTCCTTGTCGGGCCGCGCGTAGACCTCGTCGCCCACCGCGAACCGGGTGACGGCCGGTCCCATCTGGACCACCACCCCGGCGAGGTCGTTGCCCAGGATGCGCGGGAGCCGGTACGGCAGGATCGCCTTGAAGTCCCCGTCGCGGATCTTGAGGTCCAGCGGGTTGACGCCCGCCGCGTGGATCCGGACCAGGAGGTCGTCGGCTCCCACCTGCGGGTCGGGCATCTCACCGGCGCGCACGCCGGCAGTGTCGCCGTACCGCTCGACCATGAAGGCCTTCATCGTCGTCTCCGTTTCTCGTCCACGAGGGGACGGGATCTCTGCTCATCCTGAGGTTCTCCCAGTACGAGACACTTTGTGGTGTTTGCTTCAGCCTCTTGGACCCCCTCGCCTGTGCGGCGGGCAGCCATCACCGACGCGGCATCGGCCGTCGGCCTCAAGAGCGGCGCCGCTTCCGGGTACCAGCCGCCACGCCCTTGGGTGTCAGCCCACCGCGGCCGGGGCGATGATGCAGCTGGTGTTGCCGCCCTGGATGCCGCTCAGGGATCCGGCGATCGCCTCATGGGGAACTCCGAGGGCCACCGCACTGACCTCCGACAGGCGAGCGAACTGCTCGGGGGTCAGCTGGACGTCGAGAGCGCCCAGGTAGCTGTCGAGCTGGGTGAGGCTGCGCGGCCCGATGATCGGGATGAGCGAGGCCCGGGACCGGGCGGCGCGCTCCCGCACCCAGGCGACCGACACCTGGGCGGGCGTCACGCCGATCTCCTCGGCAATGGCCAGGACGGCATCGACTACGGCGCTCTTCTGGCCGGTGCTCTCCGTGTGGACGACCGCCCCCAGGTCACTGTGGCGCCCTTCCTGCCCATGGCCGAGAGCCTCGGAATCGGCGCCGCCCTGTGGTCCCCGCTCGCCGAACTGGTAGGTGTCCGCGGTGTCGAGGAAGGTACCGCCCGCTTCGGCGAACCGATCGAAGATACGGCGCGCCTCGTCCGGCTCGGCGCCCGCGCCCCAGCCGGTGCCGAAGTTCGCCGTGCCGAGCGCGTACTCGGACACGCGCAGTCCGGTCCGGTGTCCGAAGGTCGCGTAACGCATCAGGTGTCCTTGCTCCAAGGTCGAAAGGGGCAGGCGGCGGGGCGTGCCTCACCCTGCGTTCGGTGAAGCAGCCAGGCTCTGCCTGACGTACCGGGTGGTCTCGTCGGCGAGGATCTCGGGCAGGCCCGCCTCTATGCCGTACAGGGCCTGGGAGGCAACATCGGCGGGATCGGTCTTCTGATCGGCGGGAACACCAGCAGCCATATCGGTGTCCATGTATCCGACGTGCAGCGCCGAGACGGTGATGCCACGGGGCGCCAGTTCCTCCCTGGCCGCGTCGGTCAGCGCCCACGCCGCGGCCTTGGCCGCGGCGTAGGACCCGAGGCCGGCCGGGTGCAGCCAGGACAGGACGGACAGGACGTTGAGCACGGCGCCGCCGCCGTTGCCCTCGATGACGGGGGCGAAAGCCCGCGTCACGGCGAGGGGACCGAAGAAGTTCGTCTCCATCTCCAGGCGCACCGCATCCAGGCCGCCCGCGATCAGCGGCGTGGCGGTGGAGATGCCCGCGTTGTTCACCAGCAGCGTCGCGTCCGACGCAATGCGGGCCGCAGCTCGGATCGACTCCTCGTCGGTCACGTCCAGCCGCAGCGGGATGACGCCCGGCAGGTCCACCGTCTCAGGGCGGCGAGCCGCCGCGTACACCTTCGCCCCACGCTCCACGAGCTGGGCGGCCAGATGCCGCCCGAGCCCCCGGTTGGCGCCGGTGACCACCGCTACCGCGTCCTTCAGTTCCATGCCCGCTCCCAGCGTCGTCGCGGGCGACCTGCGGCCCGCTAAAATTAGATTACGAACACAATCTAAACCCTGACGTAGGATAGATGTCAATCGACATCCACTCGGGAGGTGGCTGATGGGCCGCGTAACGCAGGCACAAGCGGAGGAGAATCGCCGGCGGGTCGTGGAAACCGCCTCCCGGCTGTTCAGGGAGCAGGGAACCCAGGTCAGCGTCGCCGACCTCATGAAGGCGTCCGGCCTGACCCACGGCGGCTTCTACAAGCAGTTCGCCTCCAAGGAGGCGCTCATCGACGAAGCCACCGCCCACGCGTTCGATGAACTGACCCGTCTCCGCAATGACGGACTCGAGCAGCACGCTGGACAGCGCGAAGCCGCCCAGCAGGCGCTGATCGACACGTACCTCTCCATCGAGCATCGCGACAGCGCGGCAGACGGGTGCCCGGCAGCTGCCCTCGCCACCGACATCGCGCGCGAACCCGGAGATCGCGAGGCCCGCCGCGTCTACACCGAAGGAGTGAGCGACTTCGCCGA
The DNA here is from genome assembly GCF_035984415.1 of Streptomyces sp. NBC_01296. Lineage (NCBI taxonomy): Bacteria > Bacillati > Actinomycetota > Actinomycetes > Kitasatosporales > Streptomycetaceae > Streptomyces > Streptomyces sp. NBC_01296. Next base: position 1,025,045 of record NZ_CP130720.1, read on the forward strand.
GTGGCTCACTACCGAGGACCAGGACGGCATCACCCGGCTGTGCACCATGCTCGGCGCTCTCGTCCTGGCCCGAGCCACCACGGGCTCCCCGCTCTCCGAGGAGATCCTCACCACCGCGCGCGCGGCATTGACGGCGACCGGCTGACCAGGGACACGACGCCGGGCACCACGCCGCAGGAATTCACCGGCCCGTCAGGAGCAGCTGCGTACGCGCGCCGCCGTACGCCCCCGCGACCGGGCTTGGGAACGGCGGCCAGGCGCACCAACCCGGGAACGCCGCGAACACCGCCGCGCCCACGGCGAGTGAGGCCGTAAGCGCGGTGCCGCACGTCATCCGGGCCCCGCGCCTGCTCGGCGAACCCGACTACCTCCCGCGTGTCGCCACCGCCGACTTCGCCGCCTTTCAGCAGCTCTACGACCAGCAGCTGGCCCGGCTGCCCGGAGTCCAGCGGCTGACCTCCACCCTCGTCATGAGGAACGTCGTCCAAGACCGCCCGCTGCCCGCGTAGCGGTCATGCGGGACACCGCGCGGCCGTGAAACGGGGCCCGCGGAATACCGCACGTTCCGCATGACGCTCCCCGCCAGCTGATACGAGACGGCCGCCGCCTGACCGAGGCCGGGCACACCGTCTACGTCGGCGCACGCGACGGCCAACGCGGCCAGGAAGCGGCCGCGAGGCTCGGCGCCCGCTTCGTTCGGATCGACGTCACCGAAGCAGGGGCCTGGGCGCGGCGCCGGCGCACCTGATCCGTTCCGTCCTCGTCGTCGGCGTGAGCCCGGCCGTCGCGGTCCTCGGCCGCAGAAGCAATACCGTGGGGCTCGAAGGCATCTGAGCCGTAAGCGCGGGGCATGCACCCGCGCCCCCTGGTGGCGCCGACCCGTTTCCCCGTTCGGCGGCCGTCAGTTCCCGCCGGAGGCCAGCAGCCGGTGGAAGTCCGCGAGGCCGCCGGATCGGTGGTCGGCCAGCAGTCTCAACGCCAGAGCGGTATCGCCGCCCTCGAAGGCGGTGACGATGCCGTCGTGCTCGGCGAGGATCACCTCGGCCCGAGCTAGGCCTCCGGCGACGGCCGCGCGCCGGTAGGACAGGGCACGGTGGGGCTCCAGGGCTTCCCAGAGCTGGCGCACGAAGCGCAGGAGCCATTCGTTGTCGCAGTGGTCGAGCAACGCGAAGTGGAATCGGCGGTTACCCGCGATGACGCCCGGCACGTTGACGGCTGCGACGGCGGCACGCTGGTCGTCCAGCGCGACGCGCATGGCGGCGACGTCCTCGGGACGCAGCTGACCTGAGGCGTTCCGCTCCGCCTCGCCCTCCAGGAGCTCCCGCATCCGGAAGATGTCGTCCACGCTGCGCGGACTGAGCTCGGTGACCGTGTACCCCCGCTGCGGAACGTAGGTCACGATGCCTTCGCCCGCCAGCGTCTTGAGGGCCTCGCGCACGGGGATGACGCTCAGCCCCAGCTCTTCCGCGGCTGCGGACTGGCGGATCGGAGCGCCGGCGGGCAGATCGCCGCGGACGATCGCGTCGCGCAGCTCGGCGAGGGCCACGGCCTCGGCCGTGCGCGGGAGAGAGGTTCGTTTCAGTGCCACGCGCTCATGCTACCCAGCATCCCTGCGAAACTAGATGTTATAAATTCTAATCTCAGCGGTTATCGTGAACCGCAACAGTCCGGTCCGCCCGCTGCACGAACTTGGAGGTGAGCGCGGTGCCCGCACCGACGCCGACGACCACACGGCACTCCACCGACCCCGAGGGCCCCACCGGCCGGCTGGCCACGTGGCTCGCGGAGACCACACTGGAGCGATCCCCGCGCAGGTGCGGGAGAGGGCCGCACACCTGATCCTCGACGGACTGGGCTGCGCGCTGATCGGGGCCCAGCTGCCCTGGTCGAGGACCGCCGTGGAGGCAGTCCTCCCCCTGGAAGGAAGCGGGAACACCCCGGTGATCGGCTGGGGTCGCACCACCAGTGGCCCGGCTGCCGCCGTACTCAACGGCACTTTCATCCAGGGCTTCGAACTCGACGACTACTACCCGGCAGCCCCGCTGCACAGCACCTCCCTGGTGCTCCCCGCCCTGCTGTCCACCGCCTCCCAGGGCGTCCCGGTACGCGGCGCGGACTTCCTCCGGGCGACGGTCCTGGGCTTCGAGACCGGCACCCGGGTGGGTCTCGCCCTGGGCGGCCCGGAGATGCTCTCGCGGGGGTGGCACTCCGGATCCGTCTTCGGCACCCACGCGGCGGCCGCCGCCTCCGGCGTGCTCCGCGGCCTGAACGCCGCGCAGTTCGAGGACGCACTGGGCCTCGCGGGCACCCAGTCCGCCGGCCTGATGGCCGCCCAGTACGAGGCCATGTCCAAGCGCATGCACCACGGCTTCGCCTCCCGCAACGGCTTCTACGCCGCCGGGCTCGCACAGAGCGGCTACACCGGCATCAAGCGGGTCTTCGAACGCGAGTACGGCGGATTCCTCTCGACCTTCGGCGAGGGCCACGACCCTGACGCCTCCCAGATCACCAAGAACCTGGGGTCGGAGTGGAACACCGAGAAGATCACCGTGAAGATCCACGCGGCGATGGGCGGCCTGCATCCCGCGATCGACGCCGCAATCGCGCTCACGGACGGACGCAAACTGACCGCCCGGGGCATCGAGGCGATCCGCATCGAGGTGCCGCACGCCATCTACCACCACGGCTGGTGGACCCCGGAGCGCCCGCTGACCGCCATCGGCGCCCAGATGAACATCGCCTACGCCACTGCCGCCGCCCTCCTGGACGGTCATGTGCGCCCCGAACAGTTCACACCCTCCCGGCTGGACGCCGACGACCTGTGGGAACTGATCGGCCGCACCCAGGTCCACCAGGTCGACGAACAGCACGAACCGGCCTGGGGCCAGCCCGGCTACAACACCCGCCTCACCCTCACCCTGCGCGGTGGGGAGGTGCTCACGCGGGCCCTCAACCAGCCGCACGGCGGCCCCGACGACCCACTCACCAACGCCGAGATCCGCGAGAAGTACCGGGCGCTGACCGCCCAGGTCGTCGATCCCGGCCGGGCGGCACGGATCGAGCAGATCGTCCTGGACCTCGAAGGCCAGGCCGACCTCGGCCCCCTGGTGGATCTCCTCGCCGCCCCGGCGCGCGGCGCCCTCGGCTGAACGCCATTCACCCCAAAGGACTCCTCATGCCCCAGCCCAGTTCTCCTCTCACCGCCGGCGGCCGGTTGCGTTCGCTGCTGGCCCAGGACGGCCTGATCACCGCTCCCGGGGTCTTCGACGGCCTCTCGGCCCACCTCGTCGCGCGCACCGGTTTCAAGGCCGCCTATCTGAGCGGCGCGGGCGTGTCCGTCGCCGGGTACGGGCTGCCCGACATCGGGCTGCTCACCCAGACCGAGATGACCGACCGGGCCCGAGCCGTCGCCGCCGTACTCGACGGCATCCCGCTCATCGCGGACGCGGACACCGGCTACGGAGCACCGATGAACGTGGCCCGTACCGTGCGCGAGTACGAGAGGGCCGGCGTGGCCGCCCTCCACCTCGAGGATCAGGCGTTCCCCAAGAGGTGCGGACACCTCCCCGACAAGGAACTGCTCAGTGCGGCGGAGTTCACGGACAAGCTCGACGCCGCGCTGCAGGCCCGTACCGACCCCGATTTCGTCATCATCGCCCGGACCGACGCCCGCGGTCCGCTGGGGCTGACCGAGGCGATCGACCGGGCGTGCCGGTACGCGGAGGCGGGGGCCGACGTCATCTTCGTCGAGGCCCCGCAGAGCGCCGAGGAGATCGAAAGGATCGCCGCCGAGGTCGGCGTCCCCCTGCTGATCAACATGGTGCAGGGCGGGCTCACCCCCGACACCGCGCCCGACCGGTTGGCCGAACTCGGCTACCGCATCGCCATCCACCCCGGCGCCCTCCTCGCCCCCTACGTCCTGCACGGGCTTGACGCCCTGGACCGTCTCGGCGGCACCATCCCCGAGGCCACCCCCGACCCGCAGGGCCTGTTCGAACTCGTCGGCCTGCGCGAATGGGCCTCGATCGGCGAGCGCTACCGCGATCGCTCGAAGGACGTCGCCTGATGGGCATGACCATGATGGAGAAGATCCTCGCCCGGAAGGCCGGCGTGGAACACGTGAAGCCCGGCGACACAGTGGTCTGCGACGTCGACATGACGGCCATGATCGACCTTCAGTTCGCCACCGGCTGGGTCCAGCCCCTGAAGATCAACGACCCGGACAAGGTCGCGGTCATCATGGACCACGCGGTTCCCGCACCGAACGTGCACGACGCGATAGGCGGCACCCACGCCCGGGCCTTCGCCCGCGACTTCGACATCGAGAGGTTCTACGACGTCGGCCGCCACGGCATCTGCCACCAGGTCATCGCCGAGAACGGGCTCGCCCGCCCCGGCGAGATCCTCGCGTGCACCGACTCCCACACCTGCGCGGCCGGGGCGTACAACACCGCCGCCCGCGGCCTCGGCCCGGCCGAGGTGTACTCGATCCTGTGCACCGGCAAGACCTGGTTCCAGGCCGCCCCCACGATCCGCTACGAGTTCACCGGCACCAAGCCCACCGCCGTATCCGGCAAGGACATCTTCCTGTACATCGCCGGTACCTACGGAGACGCCACCAACCACAACATCGAGTACGGCGGGACCGGCCTGGCCTCGGTACCGATGAACGACCGGCGCACCATCGCCACCCAAGGCGCTGAGATCTCCGCAGACTTCTCCACCTTCCCCATCGACGACCTGGCCCGCGACTTCCTCGCCGACCACGGCGCCGCCCCCGCCACGTACCGGGCCGCCGACGCCGACCCGGACGCCGGGTACGCGGCGGTGCGCACCGTAGACCTGTCCTCGCTTGAGCCCTATGTCGCCCGTCCCGGCACCGTCAGCCACAACTCCCTTCCGGTGTCGGCCATCGGGAAGCGTCCGGTCAACCAGTGCTTCATCGGTTCCTGCGCCAACGGACAGCTGGAGGATCTGAGGATCGCCGCGGACATCGTGCGCGGCCGCAAGGTCGCCCCCGGCGTGCGGTTGCTGATCACACCCGCTTCGCAGGAGGTCTACAAGGACGCGATGCGCGCCGGCTACCTCCAGGACCTCGCGGATGCCGGAGCGGTGGTCACCAACTCCACCTGCGGCGCCTGCTTCGGCTACCACATGGGCCTGCTCGCCCCCGGCGAGGTGTGTCTCACCTCCTCCACCCGCAACTTCACCGGCCGCATGGGCAGCCCCGACGCCGAGATCTACATGGCCTCACCCGCCACCGTCGCCGCCTCTGCCCTCACCGGCCACGTCACCGACCCCCGAGGGGAGCTGAACTGATGGACACCCTCGTCACCGGCCGCGTATGGGTCGTCGGCGACTCGGTCACCACCGACGCGATGTACCCCGCCTTCGCCATGAAACTGCCCGTGGCCGAGGCCGCGCGCCACGTCTTCTACGAGCTGCGGCCCGGCTGGACGGACCAAGTCCAGCCCGGTGACATCGTGGTGGCCGGCCGCAACTTCGGGCTCGGCTCCTCCCGCCCCGTCGCGGCTCTCTTCCGTGAACTGGGCGTCGCCGCACTGATGGCGGAGGAGTTCAACTCCCTGTTCCTTCGCAACTGCATCAACCACGGGCTCCCCGCGCTCACCGTGCCCGGCGTCGCCCGGTCCTTCACGGACGGCGATACAGCCCGCCTCGACTTCGCCGAGGGCTGGGCCGAGAACCTCGGGTCCGGAACCCGTCTGGCGGGGGGCGCACTGCCGTCGCTGGTCCTCGACATCCTCGCGGCGGGCGGCATAGTGCCGAAACTCGCCCGCGAAGGCTACGTACCCATCCCAGCAGGCTCGGGCCGCTGAGTCCGGTGGCGGGGTGCCCAAGCGCCACCCCGCCAACTCGCCCTGCCCTCTTCGGGAGCCACCCGGCCGCGCTCCCGCACTCCCGCACTCCACGACCCTAGGAACCGCTCCATGCACAGCCAGCTCGCACCCGGCGTCACCCGCATCGCCACCAGCAAGCGCGACAACGCCTTCCTCGTCGACGGCGACGACGGCTTCACCCTGGTCGACGTCGGCTGGTCCAAGGCCCCGCGCGTCCTGCTGAACGCGGTGGCCGACCTGGGCCGCAAGCCCTCCGACATCCGACGCGTCGTCCTCACCCATGCCCACCCCGACCACGTCCAGGGCGCGGCCGAACTGCGCCGTCACACGGGCGCGCAGATCCTCATCCACGCCGCGGACCGGGCATGGCTGGAGGCCGGACGCGTCCCGGCCGAGGGCCGCTCCGGCCCGGTGGGACGCCTCATCGACCGACTGCCCAAGCTCCACTGGAACCCCACGGACCCCGACGGCACGGTTGCCGACCGTGACGTGGTGGAGGGCAGCGGCGGGCTGCGCGTCGTCCACACCCCCGGCCACTCCCCCGGGCACGTCGTCCTCCTCCACGAACCCAGTTGCACCGTGCTCATGGGCGACGCGGCGTTCAACCGCGGCACGTTCGCACTGGGCCCGTCGGCTCTGGCCGCAGACCCGGATCTGCGGCCCGGCAGCCTCGCCCGCATTCCACAGGACGTGAAGGCCGTCGGCTTCGCCCACGGCGCCCCCCTTGCCGGCCGCGAGGTACACGCCTTCCAGCAGTTCCTCCGACAGCTTCACAGCAGCACCTGAACGCGGAGGGTGGCGGCGCGAGCGGCAGAGGTGGCCAATCCGCGGGCGCCGACGGTACCCGAGGAAACGCCGGGGCAGTGACCATCGAGTACTGAGGCGGGGCGTCGCTGCGCCTCCCTCTGGCGGGCGCAGCGGCAACGTCTGCGTTCTGCTCAGGTCCTCCCCGGTACCGGAGGTTTTCAGGACTAGCCTTCGCATCATGCTGCGCATTGCCGACACCCGGACTGGCCGCTTCGTGGAGATTCCTTCCGGACACCGCCACCTGCTACGCGTCTGTGTCCACCTGCCGGCCATCGGCACCCGGGTCGGCGCGGTGGACCTGCGGGCGCCCCTGGTCGGTGACGTGCTGGCGCGTACCGCGGAGCTGCGTGGTCTGCAGGCCCTCACGGTCCTCATCACACCGGACCTGCCACATGAGCAAGGCCAGGCACTCGATCGCGCCATGGCCGTTCTCGGCATCCACCCGCCCGCCACTGTCGGTGCACACCAACTCACCGAGACACTGTGCGCCGCTGCCGACGTGCACCTTCTCGCGTACGGCGCTGCCACTCAGGACGGGGTCGGCGGAGTCCGGGTCGACGTGGGCCAGGTCAGCCCGGCACCTCCGGACGGGGATGTCCCGGACGGAGCCCCTCTCCTCGCCCCGGGTCTTCTGGACGAGTTCGCCCCGGCGGGGACCGATCCGCTGGCTGTAAGGATGCTGTTGCTCGGGCACGCCCACCACACGCCGGTCACGGTCACCGGCGCAGGGCTCACCGAGGCCCGGCGGATGCTGCGGCGCTGGCGGCAGCAGGTGGCCGACTGGGCGCAGGAGCCCTCCAGGCCGATCCCCGCCGACGTGCTGCGACAGGCCCAGGCCGCACTCGCCGACAATCTCGGCGTCCCCGTCGTCCTGGACATGCTGCGCATCGTGGCCGGGCGCGCCGATGTGCCGGCCGGTGCCAAATTCGAGACGTTCGCCTTCCTCGACCGGATCCTCGGGCTGGACCTCGCGCGCGAGGTGGGGCACCAGCACCCGGCGATGCCATGACGTCAGGCAACTCCCGGCGCCTGGTCGTCCTGCGGCCCGCCAAGTCCGCCTGGCCACTGCCGGCCGACCACGAACGGCCGCTCGCCCCGCGCGGCCGCCGCGAGGCCCCGGCAGCCGGCCACTGGCTGCGTGAGGCCGGCTGTGTTCCCGACCTCGTCGTGTGTTCCTCCGCCCGGCGTGCCTGCCAGACGTGGGACCTCGTCGCAGCTGAGGCCGAGTTCGGCGCCAGCATGCCGGTGATCTACGAGGTACGCCTCTACGGGGCGAGCGCGGAGGAGTTGCTGAGCGTCGTACGGGAGATCCCCGCGCAGGTCGGGACGCTGATGCTGATCGGGCACAACCCTGGCGTGCAAGAGCTGGTGCTGACGCTTGCCGATGAGGCTGACGGCTACGCGCTGGAGCCCTGATGCCGCCGACGCCTACGCCCTCGTCATCGCCCAGGTCCGACCCCACCCGCCCGCAGACGAGGCGCGAGCAATGACGGGCTCGACGTGACGAGCCGTGCCCGGTCATGCCTGGTTGGGCTGATCAGGTGTGCAGGCGGCTGTTGGGTGCGTCCTGGTCGCCCACGCTCTCGTCGTTGAACCAGTAATCCCCGGCGGCCAGGTACCGGAAGGAATGCGTGCTCTTGCTCGGCAGCTCGACCGTGATGGCCCGCCTCCCATCTTTGCGGGGCCGCAGGGTGTGGGCACCGGGCTGCCAGTCGTTGAAATCGCCCACCACGCTGACGGGGCCGGGTGGGGTGTCAGCGGGCAGGACAAAGGTGACCTCCGTGCGGTTCTTGCGCAGCGTGCGCTCCAGCATGGTGCGGGCTCCTGACAGCAAGTGGGGGTGGAGGTCGTGCCCATCGGACCTGAAGGGATGGCCCGCCTTCCGACGCCGCCACATCGAGGGACGGGCGTCACCCGTGTGCCTCGCTTCGCAGTCGACATGATGCAGACCGTCACGCTGCGTGTCAGCGTGATCCGAGAGGAATCCGTACCCCACGCATCAAGAGGAGTCGCCGTCATGGGCGGTACGCAGGACAAGCATCAGGCGCCGGGCAAGGGCCGCGAGGCGCAGGAGCACCGTCGCCCCGGAGACCCTGCGCAGCCCCAGCCGGGCAAGCCGTCCCGCGAGCAGGGCCAGAAGCCGGTCCAGAAGCCGGGCGAGGAAGAGGCGACACGTAGTCGCGAGGACGACCTGCTGCGCGAAGAGGACCTGCACGACGAGACGTTCTGACCAGAGCACGACTCGTCCCCGTACGCAGAGCCCGGCCGGTCCACAGTCACCCCGGCCGGGCTCTGTCACGTCGCGCCCGATGCCGTCCCTGAGGCCCGCAGCTGCACACGACGTCGACGCCACGGCAGGCCTGCGCTGTCCGGGAAGCCACCAGCGGAGGGCGGATCTACCCTGCAATGCGCGACATCCCGTGAGTTCCCCTGAGCCCTGCTGAGTCCTTGTCCCCGTGGCCAGGGTGTTCGGTCTCCTTGGAGTGTTCTTCGAGCCGGTGGCGCATGGGTGACCTTTACCCTCCTGCTTCCTCTTCATCTTCCTCGGCGCCCCCTACATCGAGCGCCTCCGCGGCAACCGCTCCGTCTTCGCCGCACTGAGCGGCATCACCGCCGCCGTCGTCGGAGTCATCGCCAGCCTCGGCCTGTACTTCGCCTTCCACACCCTCTTCAAGGAGGTGGACGAGACTGGCTGGGGCTCACTGCACCTCCTCCTCCCCGACCTGGCGAGCATCCGCCCGAGCGCGCTGGCAATCACGGCGGCAGCCCTGCTGATGATCTTCAGGCTGCGGTGGAGCGTCCTGCGCACCCTCGGCGTCTGCGCCGCACTAGGCCTCGCAAGCGCGGCTGTCCAAGCCTTGTGACGACAGTGACGTCACCTCTTCCGCGCAGCCCTCGCCCCCATCGAGAGAGATTGTGGACAGATGCTCTAACGTGCGAGTTCCCGGCAGTGATCGCTGTGGAGCTGTCAGCCCTTGTGACTGAGCGCCACAGTTGGCCACTGAGCATTTCAGTTGGCCGCCCGTGTGCTCAGCGCCGTGCAAGGCTGTGGCATGCCCTATCACCTGCGGTTCTTCTTCGAGTACGGAGTCGACACTCCGTTGTGGCCAGGCCCGTCGGGCATGCCCGACCTCGACAGCCCCTACGGGTACCCCTGCGCCCTGGAGAGACTGCCCATCACTCCGACCACCAGCAACGAGCTCACGAGACTTGCCGACCTGTACCAGTCCTCACTCGACTGGGACCACCCATCGGGCCCCTCGCCTTGGACCTGTGAGCAGCAGGAATCGTTCCGGCGTGAGGCCGACACGGCGCTGAAGGCGTTGCGTCGCGAGCTCGGAGACGACTGGACGGTTGAGGACCGACGGGGCTGATCCTCACTTGTGGCCAACAGGTGTGCTCGGCTGGCCAACCGTGATGCTCAGTCACAGCCCTTCGACCATGGAGAAGTCATCGTGGCGGCTGCCTACCCCTACACCGGGCGGGTCGCTAGAGCCATTTGTTGCGGCGCAGCGCGCGGTAGATGACCGTGCACACGATCGCCATGAAGGCCCAGACCGCGGGGTAGCCGTACGGGGACTTGAGTTCGGGCACGTGCTCGAAGTTCATGCCGTAGACGCCGACCATCATGGTGGGGACGGCGATAGTGCGGCCCAGGCGCGGATGCGGCGCATGTCGGCGTTCTGCTGGACGCCGAGCTGGGCGATGCTGGCGCTGAGCATGCCGGAGACGAGTTCATCGAAGGACAGGATCTGTTCGCTGACCCGCTGGTGGTGGTCAGCCACGTCCCGGAAGTACGTGGCGACCTTCGACGGAATCCCGGGGACCGTTGCCTTCACTGAGGCGCTGCAGGGCGCCGTCGAGCGGCATCACGGCTCGCTTGAATTCGAGGAGCTCGCGCTTGAGCTGGTAGATCCGCCCGGCGTCCACCGGGCGGTCCGGGGAGAAGACCTCGGCTTCCAGGGAGTGGGAGTCGCTGTCGCCGGCGAAGGCGTCCGCGACCTCGACGTAGCGGTCGACGACCATGTCCGACACGGCATGCAGGACGGCCGCGGGGCCGGAGCCCAGTTGCTGCGGATCGTCCTGGTGCTGCCGGCGCACGTCATCGAGCGGCGGGGCGCTGCCGTGGCGGACGGTGATCGCGAAGCCGGGGCCGGCGAAGACCATGATCTCGCCGGTGTCGACGATCTCGCTGGTCGCGCTGGCCTTGTCGTGGTCGACGTAGACGATCGTCTTCAGCACGAGAAACAGCATGTCGCCGTAGCGCTCCAGCTTGGGCCGCTGGTGGGCGTGGACGGCATCCTCGACGGCGAGGGGGTGCAGACCGAAGGCCCCGGCGACCTCCTGGAGCTGCTCCTCGCCCCTAGTGTCCTGCGCCGGAGATCCGTTGGCAGAAGCGGGCGAGTGAGTCGAGGATCTCTTCGGCTGTCTTGGTCCAGGTGAACGGGGTCGGGTTTTCGTTCCACTGCTTGACCCAGGCTCGGATGTCGGCTTCCAGGGAGCGCACACTCTTGTGGGCGCCACGGCGGATCTTCTGGTCCGCGAGGAAGCCGAACCATCGCTCAACCTGGTTGATCCAGGAGGAGCCGGTGGGTGTGAAGTGCAGGTGGAACCGTGGGTGTTTGGCCAGCCACGTCTTGATGGCCGGGGTTTTGTGGGTGCCGTAGTTGTCGCAGATCAGGTGGACCTGAAGGTGTTCGGGGACCTCTTTGTCAATCTTGATGAGGAACTTCTTGAACTCCGCGGCCCGGTGGCGACGGTGCAGTGAGGTGATGACTTCACCGGTCGCGACGTCGAAGGCCGCGAACAAGGTGGTCAGCCCGTTGCGAACATAGTCGTGAGTGCGGCGCTCGGGCATGCCGGGCATCATCGGCAGCACTGGCTGAGAGCGGTCAAGAGCCTGGATCTGGGACTTCTCGTCCACCGACAGCACCACCGCTCCTTCGGGCGGGTTGAAATACAGCCCCACCACGTCGTAGAGCTTCTCCACGAACAGCGGGTCCGTCGACAGCTTGAACGTGTCGCTCAAATGGGGCTTTAGCTGGAACTTCCGCCAGATCCGGCCCACTGTCGACTTCGACAGGCCACTGCGGGCGGCCATCGATGAACGCGACCAGTGAGTGGCGTTCTTCGGGATCTCCTCCAGCGTGCCGACCACTACCGCCTCCACCTGATCAACGCTGATGGTGGGTGGCCGGCCAGGCCGGGGCTCGTCGACCAGCCCGTCCAGCCGGGCCGCCAGGAACCGGCGACGCCACTTGCGGACCGTGTCGGCCGCGATATGCAACTCCCGTGCCACCACGACAATCGGCGGCACATCAGCACCGGCACACGCCAACACGATGCGGGCCCGCAAGGCCACCGCCTGCGCAGATGACGCCCTGCGGACCCAACGCTCCAACACCACACGCTCATCGGAAGACAACAACAACGGTTCCAACTTCGGACCACGACGAGGCACCGGCACATCCGCAGAAGCAGTCATACATAAACTAACGACGGATCTCCGGCGCAGGACACTAGTACTCCAGCCGTAGTTCGTGATCTCGATCGTGAGGGGCGCCGAGGAGGCAGCTGGCAGCGTCGATCATCTGGACGAGACCGACCACGCCGTCGCGGGCGTTCGGTTCCTTCTCCGCCTACCCGAGTCCACCCAGACGGAGGGCGTTCCTTATCTCGCTGAGTTTCGCGGAGGACAGGGCGCCCGCCCGCTCGATCAGGTCGTCCCGGGACACGGTGGTCAGCCACGTGCAAGGGGTAAAGCCCGGACGCGGCAACGCGAACCGCAGCACGCCTTCAAAGGGCAGTCCTTCCACGGCGCCTACTGCCACTTCGACGCCCAGACCGGTGATGTCGACACCCGCCCGAGCGACGACCTGCATCACCCGGATCCCGGACGCGTCGTCTCCCGACAGCAGCACGACCGGCCGCCGCTCGTCGAACTCCACCCACCAGACTTCGCCACGTTGCACATGTCCTCCTGACACAGGAACGGCGGGCGGATGCTGGGCGACCCCGACGCGCTGTGGAGACGGGTGCGGCCACCCGTTGATCATCGGTGTGTGAAGACAAACGATCACGCGGTGGCCGCAGGTCACAGCGTAGACCCTGCCCGCTGGCAGGAGGCGTTCGAGGGCCTGATGAGCCGGATAGCGGGACGGTTCACACGGGTCGAACCTCGGTTCCGGGTCCGGAAGTTGGTGCTCGGACTGCTGTCGGACCTGCCGTGCAAGAACTGCTGGACCATCGCCGAATGGGCCGGGGAGAGGACCCCGGACGGCATGCAGCACCTGCTCGGCCGGGCCAAGTGGGACGCCGACCGGGTCCGCGACGATGTGTGTGACTACGTGGTGGACCACCTGCGCGACGACCAGGCGGTACTGGTGGTCGACGAGACCGGGGACGTGAAGAAGGGCACCGACACGGTCGGCGTCCAGCGCCAGTACACCCGTACCGCGGGCAGGATCGAAAATGCCCAGGTCGCCGTCTACCTGGTCTACGCCGGCCGGCGCGGGCACGCGGCAGTGGACCGGGAACTGTACGTCCCGCGTTCATGGACCTCCGACCCTGACCGCTGCCGGGATGCCGGATTCGACCAGGACACCGCCTTCGCCACCAAGCCGGAACTGGCCACTCGTATGGTTGGCCGGTGCCTGGACGCCGGCCACCAGGCCGCATGGGTCGCCGGCGACGAGGTCTACGGCGGCAACCCCAAGCTGCGAACCACACTGGAGGAACGCGGCACCGGCTACGTCCTCGCGGTGGCCTGCTCGCACGAAGTCACCACCGGGGCGGGGAGGTTCCGTGCGGACACCCTGACCAAGAAGGTGCCCAAGCGGGCCTGGCAGAAGCTCTCCGCAGGGGCCGGGGCCAAGGGCCACCGTCTCTACGACTGGGCAGTCATCGACCTCGCCGACCCCCGACCCGGGAGTCGTCAGCTGCTGATCCGCAGCACCGGCGAACTCGCCTACTACCGCTGCTACTCGCGCGCACCCGTGCCGCTGACCGTGCTGGTCAGAGTCGCTGGATCAAGATGGCGGGTGGAGGAGTTCTTCCAGTCGGGCAAGGGCCTGGCCGCACTCGAGGAGCACCAGGTCCGCCGCTATGCCTCCTGGTCCCGCTGGGTCACCCTCGCCATGCTCGCGCACGCCTTCCTCGCCGTCGTACGCGCAGACGAGCACACCCGCCCCGCACCCGATGCCCTCATTCCGCTCACCTGCAACGAGATCCAGCGCCTGTTCATCACACTCGTTGTCCGACCCGTCCACGATGCCGCCCACCGGCTCGGTTGGTCCGACTGGCGGCGCCGCCACCAGGCCCGATCCCAGGCCAGCCACTACCGTCGACAAGCCACTCAGGCATGAAGATCACGATCTACGGCTGGAGTACTAGGGCATGCCGGGGTGGGTCGTGCACTCGCATTTGATCAACAAGGCGCGCCAACCAACGCCCGGTGCGAAACGGGCTCAAGAGGCAGAACTCAGCCTGATTCCCTGCGCATCCACTTTGCCCCACCTCGACCATAAACAGGTCGTGCTCAACGCAGCGTAACCAGCACCGAACCAGCACGGGGTGGGTTGCGAGGGGTGCTGACGTGGGGTTTCAGGTCAGCACCAAACCAGCACGGGAGCCAGCACAACCTCCCCAAACCAGGTGTAACTCTGCAATTCCAACAGGGCTTCGCAACCCCGTTCCGGAGGGGTTGCGGGGCAGGTGTTCGGGCAATGTGGTGTGTGGACACATTAGTCGTGGGCTAATTGTGATGGCTGGCCACATATGCGGTTGACCTGGGGACTCCTACGTTGTGGCCACACCCGACGTCCCCGAAGACACCCTGGAAGTGGTGCACATGGTCTCCCCCGCAACCGCCCCGAAGGCCTCGTCCGGCATCAGACGGATCGTCGCCGCTAGCCTCATCGGGACCACCATCGAGTGGTACGACAACTCACCCAACCAGAGCTACGACCTGCGGTTTCCCCACCCCTGAGACAGAAAGGTCAGCACGAAACCAGCACCGGAAAGCGGCGTGGCCCTGTGGCGCCGTGAGGCCGCACAGCTGAAGCAGCACGAAGACACCGTCGCTCATGACCTCCCCAGGTGGTCGACCACGCGGACAGGGGTGGCTGGGCGCACTCGTGGTCGGGTGTGGCCGATGGACGCCAGCGACCGGCCGGACGAACTGATCAGCCTCGGCCCGCTCCAGTCGGCGAGCGCGTCGGCAGCGCCGCCCTTCGCCGGACAGGTCGACGCCCCCGGCCAACACTCACCTGACCACTCGCCAGTGACGACGACATCGGGTCGCATTCGTCCGAGCACGGCCACAGCCCCTGAGGCCGGGGCCCCGTCCCCGAGGCGGGTAGCCAGTGTGGGGCTGTGAGTTGGCTGTGAAGCGACGGGTTGAGGAGGCTGGAGTGTGGGATGAGTGCGGACAAGTTCTATATTCGTATGAACCATCCACACGCGGCCCGGCTGCGGGGATCTCAGGGAGACGACTGCGATGGCCGACACCGACACCGCTCCGGCTGCCCGGGCGGAGTCCCGGAGTTCCCGCAAAGTACGGAGGAAGGCGCAGAACCGCAGACGCCTGGGCCTGGGCGTCGCCGTGATCGCCATAGCCGGGGCCACCGCCGCCGCGTTCGCCTTCACGAGGAGCGGTTCCGAGGGGGCCGCCCAAGGCGATGCGAAGCTCGGGGCTCCGGGCGGTGCGGCCGACGGGGCCGCCGCCGCGAAGAAGGCCGAGGAGGCCTGGGACGGCAAGGTCAAGGTGCTGGGAGACGGCTCGACCTCCTACACCGGGCCACAGCCGGGACAGCTCAAGCCCGAGCGGCTGAAACCCGGGGAGAAGCCGCCGCAGTTCGTGGTGTTCTCCTGGGACGGCGCGCTGGAGGGCGACGACCACCTCTTCTCTCACTTCCGCCAGGTCGCCCGCGAGAACAAGGCTCACATGACCTTCTTCCTCACGGGCATCTACCTGCTCCCGGAAAGCAAGAAGACGCTCTACCGGCCGCCGCAGCACAACCCGGGCTCGGCCGCCATCTCTTACCCGACCGTCCCGCACGTGAAGGGCACGCTGGAGCAGTTGCGCGGCGCCTGGGGCGACGGCGACGAGATCGGCTCGCACTTCAACGGGCACTTCTGCGGGCCCAAGGGCGGCGGGGACTGGAGCCCCGCCGAATGGAAGAGCGAGATCGACCAGACGTATTCGTTCGTCAAGAACTGGAAGACCAACACCGGTTTCACCAAGGAGGCGCCGCTGCCTTTCGACCCGGACCGGGAAGTGGTCGGAGGCCGGGCGCCCTGCCTGGAGGGCCAGAAGAACCTCCTGACCGCGATCAAGCCGTACGGCTGGCGCTACGACGCGAGTTCCGCGGGAGACTTCCAGCTGTGGCCGTCCAAGCAGGACGGCATCTGGAACTTTCCCCTGCAGCTCGTACCGCTGCAGGGCAAGGAGGTGCAGGTCCTCTCCATGGACTTCAACTTCCTCTTCAACCAGTCGGGCGACAGCACACAGGGCGACCCGGCGAAGTTCGCAGCGTGGCAGGCGCAGACCCGGGCCTCGTATCTGAACGGCTTCAACCGTGTCTACAACGGCAGCCGGGCGCCCATGTTCGTCGGCAACCACTTCGAGGACTGGAACGGCGGCATCTACATGAAGGCCGTCGAGGACGTGATGAAGGACGTCTGCCCGCGCCAGGACGTCCGCTGCGTGTCGTTCCGGGAGCTGGCGGACTGGCTCGACGCGCAGGACCCGAAGGTCCTGGCCCAACTGCGCACGCTCGACCCCGCGCAGGCACCGGACTGGGCTTCGCTCATCAAGTAGACGGGGGCCCGGGGCCGGGCAGCGTGCGCTGCCCGGCCTACTTCACCGCCTTGATGTAGTCGGTCCACAGACGCACCGCCCGCTCGCTGCCGGGCGTGCCCGGGGCGTCGCCGCCCAGTCCCGTCAGCGGCAGCGGCACCAGGTCGGTCAGCGACATCCGGTAGACCACCACGGCCGTGGACTCCTGCTCGGTGCTCGCAACGAACCAGCCCGCCGTATTCGCGGCCGTCGTTCCGGTCTTGCCCGCCGCCCCGGCGTGCGCCTCGCCCGCCGTCTTCGCCGAACCCTCGGTGACCGCATCCCGCAAGGCGTCCGTCACGGCCTGGGCGGTCTTGGCCGTCACGGCCCGGCTCGGCTGCGGCATGTCGAGCGGGACTGCAGAGCCGTTGCGGCTGGCCGAGCGCACCGAGTAGGGGTCGGTGTGCATGCCGTCGGCGGCGAAGGTCTCGTAGGCGCCGGCCATGCGGATCGCACTGGGCATCGAATTCTCTCCGAGCGCGAACGTGGGAATCCGTGGCCCGAGACTCGATCCGAGCAGGCCTGCGCGCTGGGCGAACGACTGCACCCCGTCGAGGCCCACATCGAGGCCGAGTTGCAGCATGGGAGTGTTGACGGAGTTGGCGACGGCCTGGCGCAACGTCACCTGGCCCCAGTTGCGACCCTCGTCGTTGCGTCCCTTCACCACCTTGCCGCTGCGGTCCCAGTACGGCCCCTCGGGCGTCTGCACGGTGACCTGGTCGTCGCCGTTGTACGTGGTGGAGGGGGAGACGGGCGTACGGGTCTTGCCGCGTGAGCGCAGCACCCCTTCGTCGAGCGCGGCGGCGTAGACGATCGGTGTGAACGCCGTGCCGACCGGGATCGTCGTCGCGTTCGACTCGTTGAAGCCCTGCTTCAGATAGTCGGGGCCGCCGTACACGGCGAGCAGCCGCCCGTCGGGGGCGACGCTCGCCGCGCCGATCTTCGCGTGTTTGTCCGTGTCGGGACGCCGCTCGGCGTCGAAGTCCTTCTGCGCCTTTTGGACGGCAGAGGTCAGGGCCGTCATGCGGGTCCGGTCGAAGGTCGTGTAGATCTGGTAGCCGCCGAGGTCGAAGTCGGAGTCCGTGATGTGGCCCGCCTTGATCGCGTAGGCCTTGGCCAGCTCGACCAGATATCCGGTCTGCGCGCCTGGAGTGCCGGGGAGGGCGGCCCCCAAGGGCTCGGGGAATGTGGTGTAGGTGGCGCGCTCGGCGCGCGTGAGCCGGCCGGTCTCGACCATGCGGTCCAGGATCCAGGCCCAGCGTTCGACGGCCCGCTCGTGGTTCTCCTTGCCGAGGGCCGGGTCGTACAGCCCGGCGCCCTTGAGGAGGGAGGCCAGGAAGGCGCCCTCGCCGGCATTGAGCTGCGATACGTCCTTGCCGTAGTACGCCTGGGACGCGCGCTGGATGCCGTAGGTCCCGCGCCCGAACCAGCTGGTGTTGAGGTAGTCCTGGAGGATCTGCTCCTTGTTCCGCTGGTTGTCCAGTTTCACGGCGAGCAGGAGCTCGGTGAACTTCCGGGACATCGTGCGGTCCTGGCTCAGGTAGGCGTTCTTCACGTACTGCTGCGTGATGGTGGACCCGCCCTGGGTCTCGCCCCCCGTCGCCGCGGCGCCCAGGGCGCGCAGGACGCCGGACGGTGACACGCCGGGATCCGAGTAGAAGCTCGCGTTCTCGGCAGCGAGAACGGCTCCCTGGACCTTGGGAGGCACCTTGTCCAGCGGCATCTCCTGCCGGCTGACCCAGCCCGTCCGGGCCATCGTGGAGCCGTCGGCCCAGTAGTAGACGTTGTCCTGCTGGGTGGCGAACGAGTTGAGGTCTTCGGGTATGTCCGTGGTCGCGTAGGCGTACGTGATGAAGCCCGCCAGGACTATGAACGCGTACAGGCAGGCACCCAGCCACTGGCGCCAGGAGGGTATCCACCGGCGCCAGCCACTGCGGCCCGGTCTCGGGAAGGCGGGTCGCAGGCGCCGCAGTTGTGTGCGCGCCGCAGCGGCGGCCGGCGCGAGGGCGCCCGGCAATCCGGCCGCCGCCTGGGGCCGACGGCGCGTCCCGGTCTTCCTCCGGCGGCCCGACGGGGCTGCTCCGCTGCCCTCCGGTGCCGCCCGCCTGCCCCACGATCGCCCTCTTGCGGACGTATCCTGCCTGCCCACTAGGAATGCCCCCTTGCTGCGCTTTCCTGCATACCCTAGAGGCATTTGCTGTGAGGTCGGCGTGGTGGCATCGGCTTCCGGCCGCGAGGTACGGCGCCAGTGGCGGAGGGTGACAACCGGAGGCAGGTCGCCCTGCGCTCGAGGCGATTCCTGTCAGGTGACCGTCTACGAAGCGGAACGCGCCGAAGGAGACGAAGGAGCCGCCTGGTTGTGCGAAGATTCCGTCCCCCGGTTCGTGTGGACCGGGTGACAAGGGGAAAAGCAGTGATACCAAAGAGGTTCAGGCTTGCCGTCGGCGCAGCCTTGACCGTGACCCTGTCGTCCGCGACGCTGTTCGCCTACTCCGCAAGTGCGGGTTCCGGGCCCGAGGCAGCCGACCGCGCGACCGTCGACGCCTTCGCCCGCATAGCCGACGACGTGCTCTCCCAGCGCACCCAGGCTCTGGTCGAGGAGCAGCCGGGACACCGCAACTCCGGCCCGTCCTCCGCGAAGACGCGCATGACGGCCCAGCTGAAGAAGGACGAGGACGCCGCGATCTCGTCGCTGCAGTCCCGTAAGACGCGCCTGGCGGCGCTCGGCGAGGCCTACACAGGTGCCACCACCCACGTCGCCGTGGACCGGGCCACGGTCACCGGCGGGAAGGCGACCGTCGAGGTCTCCGAGGACACCACGCTCGCCTACAAGAAACTGCGCGGGGACGAGCCGGCCACGACCGACTTCCGGACGCGCTACGAACTGACCCTCACCAGCAAGCGGGGCGGTGCCTGGGAGCTGACCTCGATCAAGTCCCTGGACAACGGCCCCGTCGCGATCAACGAGCCCGTGGCGGCCAAGACGAAGGTCGCCAAGGACGACGGCAACCAGTATCCGGACGGCACTCCCGCGTCCACCAAGTACCCCGCCCCGGCGAAGCCCAAGGCGAAGACCGGCGGTGCGTACGACTACACGGCCATGGCGAAGTACGCGGAGAAGTACTGGAGCAACTACAACCCGGCGTACCGCAAGTTCGGCGGAGCGGGGGGCGACTGCACCAACTTCATCAGCCAGGCGCTCAAGGCGGGTGGCTGGAAGACCGTTCCGGGCCCCACGACGGACTACCGCAACTGGTCGTACGACGGCACCCGCCAGACCGACTCCTGGGTCGGCGCGAACGAGTGGGCGTGGTTCACGCTGTCCAACCAGCGGGCCGCCAACCTGGCCAACGTCTACCAGACGGACGTCGGTGACATCGTGCAGGTGGACTTCAACAGGGACGGGTCCAAGGACCATTCCATGATGGTGACGTACCGCAGCAACGCCGGAATGCCGTACCTCACGTACCACTCCACCAACACCTACCGCAAGTCGCTCGCGAGCATCATCGCGTCCTACCCGGACGCGATCTACTACGCGTACCGCACCTGACGGGTGCCCTTCGGCTGCTCCTGCCGCGGAACCCCCGCGGCAGGAGCAGCCGGCAGGGCTTGCCGACCTCCTCCTGGCGAGCCCGGAGAGGGGCGGTAGGGGTGATGTGGTGTGCGGGCACACTTGGCCGGGGCTGAATATGATGACCGGCCACATATGCCGGTGAGCTGGGGACTTCTACGTTGTGGCGACACCGATCGTCCCCGCAGACCCCCTGGAAGTGGTGTTCATGGCCTCCCCCGAGACCGCTCCCCCGACCGCCGGATCCATCAAGAGAATCGTCGCCGCCAGTCTCATCGGGACCACCGTCGAGTGGTACGACTTCTTTCTGTACGGCACTGCCGCCGCGTTGGTGTTCAACAAGCTGTTCTTTCCCACCGGCGATCCGCTGACCGGGACCCTGATCGCCTTCATCACCTACGCCATCGGGTTCCTGGCCCGGCCGCTCGGCGGGGTGGTCTTCGGGCATTTCGGGGACAAGGTCGGGCGCAGGAAGCTGCTGGTGCTGAGCCTGCTCATGATGGGCGGGGCCACCTTCGCGATGGGGCTCCTGCCCACCTACGCGAGCATCGGCGTCGGGGCACCCGTACTGTTGACCGTCCTGCGGCTGGTGCAGGGCTTCGCCCTCGGTGGTGAGTGGGGCGGGGCGGTGCTGATCGTGTCCGAGCACGGCGGGGCCGAGCACCGCGGGTTCTGGGCCTCCTGGCCGCAGTCCGGTGCGCCGGGCGGGAACCTGCTGGCCACCGGGGTGCTCGCGCTGCTCGCCGGTGTGCAGTCCGATGCCGCGTTCCTGGCCTGGGGCTGGCGCGTCCCCTTCTTGCTCTCCGGTGTCCTGGTGATGGTCGGACTGTGGATCCGGCTGTCGGTCTCCGAGTCCCCCGTCTTCCTCGCCGCGCAGGCCGCCCGGCAGGGGCGCGAGGACGAGGCCCCCGTCGTCCAGGTGTTCCGCAAGAGCGCGCGCCAGGTGCTGACCGCCATCGGCACCCGGTTCGGCGAGAACATCTCCTACTACGTACTGACCTCCTTTCTGCTGGTCTATGTCACCGTGCACTTGGGGCTGCCCAAGAGCACCGCGCTGAACGCCGTGCTGATCGGCTCTGCCGTCCACTTCGTCACCATCCCCGCCTGGGGCGCGCTCTCGGACCGGATCGGCCGGCGCCCGGTGACCCTGATCGGCTCGGTCGGCATGGCCCTGTGGGCGTTCGGGTTCTTCGCGCTCGTCGACTCGAAGTCCTTCGCCGTCATCACCGTGGCCGTCACCGCCGGACTGCTCCTGCACGGCGCCATGTACGGGCCCCAAGCGGCCTTCATCTCCGAGATGTTCGACACCGACGTGCGCTACTCCGGTGCCTCGATGGGCTCGCAGCTCGCCTCGATCGTCGCCGGAGCGCTGGCTCCGCTCATCGCCGTCGAACTCCTCAAGGACTACGGCTCCTCCGTTCCCGTCTCCCTCTATCTCTGTGCGGCCGCCGTGGTGACCACCCTCACCGTCGCCTTCGCCCGGGAGACCCGCGGCCGTGATCTGGCACAGGCGGGTAGCGGGCCCGCCGCCGCCTCCGGCGGGCAGGCGGCTCCGCTCCCGGCCGCCGCGGACCCGGCCTGATACGCTCCGGCCGGCCACGGAAGAATGCCCCCATGACCTCCGGACACGCATCCGCCCTGCTCGAACTGCTCGGTCTGCTGCGCCGCGGCGCGCCGGTCGAGCAGTTCGACCGCCCCGCGGCGGACGCACGTACCGCCGGGGCGGGCCCTGCCGAGCAGGCCCTCGTGGCCGAGGCCACGCGGGTGGCTCTGGACATCCGGCGTACGCTCGATCAGCACCGGCGGCGCGAGGCCGAGCTCACGGCCCTGTTCGACACGGCCGGCGACCTCGCCGCCCTGCGCGATCTCGACGCGGTGCTCCGGGCCATCGTCCACCGCGCCCGGATGCTGCTGGGCACCGACATCGCGTACATGACGCTCAACGACCCGGTCGTCGGGGACACGTTCATGCGCGTCACCGACGGCTCGGTGTCGGCCGCCTTCCAGCAGCTGCGGCTCGGCATGGGCGAGGGGCTCGGCGGTCTGGTCGCCCAGACCGCCCGTCCGTACGCCAGCGCCGACTACCGCACCGACGACCGCTTCCGGCACACGGACACCATCGACAACGGGGTCCGCGAGGAGGGCCTGCGCGGCATCCTCGGCGTCCCGCTGCGCGTCGGCACCCGCGTGATCGGGGTGCTGTACGCGGCCGATCGGGCGGTGCGCGACTTCGCCCCCGATGCGGTCGCGCTGCTCTCCTCCCTCGCCGCCCATGCCGCCGTGGCCATCGACGGCGCCCGGCTGCTCGAAGAGACCCGCGCCGCCCTCGTCGAACTCGGGGTCGCCACCGAGACGGCCCGCGCCCAGAGCGAGGCGATGCGGCTCGCCGCCGAGACCCACGACCGCCTCACCCGCCTCGTCCTGCGCGGCGGCGACGTGGCCGACGTCGCCCAGGAGGTCGCCGCCCTGCTGGGCGGCAGCCTGGTCGTGCACGACGGCGATGGCACCGAGCTCGCGCGGGTCGGCACGGATCCGGTCGGCCCGCCGGCCCGCGGCCTGGCGGCGTCGCGCTCCGGCGGCCGGGCCGTCGCGGTGGACGGGGTATGGGTCTGCGCGGTCCTGGCCGGGCCGGAGCTGCTGGGCAGCATCACCCTGGGCGGACGCGGCGACCTGCCCGACACCGAGCGGCGGCTGTTCGAGCGGGCCGGCCTGGTGACGGCCCTCCTGCTCCTGCTGCGCCGGACCGTCGCCCACGCCGAGGAGCGGGTCCGCGGCGAACTGCTCGGCGACCTGCTGGCTCCGGCGGCGCCCGGCCGTGTCCGCGACACCGACAGCCAGACCCTGCGGGCCCGCAAACTCGGGGTCGACCTCACCCGCCCGCACGCCCTCGTGGTGCTGCACTGCGACGCCGCGCTGCGGCCCCGGCTTGCGGCGGAGGCCGCCCGCCACGCACGCGCCCGCGACGGCCTGGCCGGGCTGCACCAGGGCCGCGTCGTCCTCCTCGCCCCGACCGACGGCCCGGGCCCGCTCGCCCGCTCGCTCGCCGCCGAGCTGGGTCAGGCCCTGGGCGCCCCGGTCACCGCGGGCTCCGCCGGGCCCGCCGCCGGACCGGAGGGGCTGCCGGGCGTGTACGCCGAGGCGCTGCGCTGCCTCGAGGCCCTGCACGCCCTCGGCCACACCGGCGGCGGGGCGGGCCTGCCCGACCTCGGGTTCCTCGGGGTGCTGCTCGGTGACGGGGCGGACGTGGGCGCTTACGTCGAGCGGGTGCTGGGGCCGGTCATCGCGTACGACACGCAGCGCGGGACGGAACTGGTGCGCACCCTGGAGGCGTACTTCGCGCACGGGGCCGGCCTGGCCCGCACCAAGGACGCGCTCCACGTGCACGTCAACACCGTGGTGCAGCGCCTGGACCGGGTCCGGCAGATCCTGGGCGAGGACTGGAACACCCCGGCCGGGGCGCTGGAGATCCAGCTGGCCCTGCGGATCCTGCGGGTGACGGCGGCCGGGCCGTCCCGGCCCCGCCCGCTCCCGAAGGCGCCGGTCCCCCGCTCGCCTTACCCGACCTCGACGTAGCCCGCCCACTCCCCGAGGGCGAACTTCTGCCCCTGGCGGCGCACTTCCACCGCTCCCGTCCCGCCGAAGTGAGCGGGTACGAGCAACTCGGCTTCGTCGGCGGCGCGTTCGAGGATCCGGCGGCGGCTGGCGGCGGCCTGCCCGGCATCCAGGCAGAAGCAGCTGTTGCAGGCGGGCTCCAGGATCTGCACCGGGCTGTGCAGCAGGTCGCCGACGAAGACGGCCCGGTCGGTCCCGGAGGCGAGCCGCAGGACGGCGGATCCGGGGGTGTGTCCGGGCGCGGACTCGAGGGTGAGGTGCTCGTCGATGCGGTGCGCGCCGTCCCAGAGCACCGCCTGCCCGGCGTGGTGGACGGGCGCGATGCTGTCCTCGTAGATCAGCCGGTCGTCCTCCCGGAGGCCGCCGCCGTACCCGTTGCCGGGCCCGAAGTGGTGGTCGTCCGCGGCCGGGATGAGGTACTGGGCGTTGGGGAAGGCCGGCACCCAACCCCCGTCCGCGGCCACGGTGTTCCAGCCGACGTGGTCGCCGTGCACGTGGGTGTTCACGACGATGTCCACGTCCTGCGGCCGGACTCCGGCCCGTGCCAGCTCCCCGAGGAAATCGCCCTGCCGGTGGTGGAAGAGCGGCGAGCCGGGCCGCTCCCGCCCGTTGCCCACGCCCGTGTCGACCAGGACGGTCTTCCCGGCGCTGCGCAGGACCCAGGTCTGCAGGGCGAGCACCGTCCGGTCGCTGTCCGTCTCCCAGTGGTCCGGCGACAGCCAGTCCTCGTTCTCCTTCCACACCTCTGCCCCGACGCCCGGCACGAGGTTGCGCGGCGGCCCTAACGGCCCTGTCCATTCGATGACCCGGGTGATCTCGACGTCGCCCAGCATGATGCTCTGCCTGCTCTCGTTCTTCATGTCGTCGAGTCTAGGAAGCGCCACTGAGCCTCTCAATGCCCGTCCGGCTCATATGGATACGTGCTCGTCTCACACCTGAGGCCTATGGCTAAGCTGGCCTCATGGATGTGGTGAGCGACGCCATCGCGGCCGTACGGATCGGCCGACCCTCCTCCAACCGTGTCCGGGTGAGCGGGCGTTGGTGCACGCGCTTCGCCCCGTACGAGGGTGCGGGCTTCCACGTGGTGCTGGAGGGCTGCTGCTGGCTGCTGCCCGACGACGGCGGCCCGCCGGTCTCCCTCGGCCCCGGCGATGCGGTGCTGCTGCCGCACGGTACGGGGCACGTGATCGCCGACTCCCCCGCCGATGCGGCGGCTGTGGCGCGGGCGGTGCCGTTCGAGCTGCGGCCCGCCGGGACGCTGCCGGGCCGGGCCGCGGCGGCCGCCCCGGGCGAGGTGGAGATGCTGTGCGGCAAGTACCGGCTCGACCGCAGCCGGGTCCACCCGCTCATGCTGGAGCTGCCGAAGGTGGTCCACCTGCCGAACCGGGTGGGAGTGCACCCCGAACTGCGGGCGGCGATCTCCCTGTTGGGCGGCGAGCTCGGCGGCGAGCCGCGGCCGGGGGCCTGTATGGCGGTGCCCAGCCTGCTCGACCTGCTGCTCGTCTACATGATCCGTTCCTGGATGGCCGAGGGCCCGGGCGGAGTCTGGTCGGCCGTCCTCGGCGACCCGGTCGCGGCCGCCGCCCTGCGGGCGCTGCACTCGGATCCGGCCGCGCCCTGGACCAACGACCGGCTGGCGGCCGAGGCGGGCGTCTCCCGTCCCACGCTGGCGCGCCGGTTCACCGCGCTGGTCGGCCGCCCGCCGATGGCGTACCTGACGTGGTGGCGGCTGACGTACGCCGCCACCCTGCTCCGGGACACCCCGGATCCGCTGGCCGCGATCGCGCGCCGGGTGGGGTACGGCACGCCGTACGCCTTCTCGCACGCCTTCAGCAGGGAGTTCGGGACCACACCGGGCCGCTACCGGGACGCGGTGGCGAAGGCTTGGTAGACGGCCGGCCGGCCGGCCGGACGCCCGTGAGCGGCGGGGACGGATCGCCGCCACCGCCACTCAGGGGTCCGGGGAACCGGCCGGCTCAGCGCCGGACCGGACACTGCTTCCACGAGAAGTGGTACACGCTGTTGATGCTGCCGTCCGTGGAGTCGACGGTCATGTAGCTCGTCTTGTTCTTGTCGGAAGTCCCGACGTCCGCGCGCAGCTCGGTGTTGATGTTGAAGTTGCGCTGCTCGCCGCAGGGGGCGAAGACGAGGGCTTCGATGCCGGTGGTGTCGGTCACCTGCCAGTTGTCGTCGAGCTCGCCGTGGAACTGGTGGGTGCGGTTGGCGGTCTGGCTCATGCCCTGGAAGTAGTAGCTGGCCTTCTGGGTACCGGTCGCGCCCGGCTCCAGCTTGCCGTAGCCCCGGTAGTCGACGTGGGACACGGCGTACGTGTAGCCCTGCGGGACGTGCACGAGGAGGGAGAGGAGGCAGTTCTTGCGGCCTTCGGTGGCGGCGACGCCGCCGCCGGCCGAGGCCAGGTACTCGCTGTAGGTGACGGTGAAGGCCGAGTTGTCGGGAGCCACGGCGACGGCGGCGCTGCCGGGACGGCAGCCCGAGCCGTTGACCGAGGCGACGTCGACGGCCACCCGGCCGGGGGGTGCGGCGGCGGTCGTGGCGTCGGCCCCGGCCGAGGGGGTGAGCGTGACGAGGCATCCGGTCACGGCGGCGGCGGTCAGTACGGTGCGAGCGGTGCGAAGTGACTTGATCACGTCGCCATGGATAGCCGCCGCGCAGGGTGGCCGAGCCCGACCGGGTACGCAGCATCACCCGGTCGGACGGCCCGGTTCACCGAAGAAACGATTCAGCGCTCGGGACCGGGCGCCCGAATGGCCCACGTGACGCACCTTCACCCGCCACACCCGCGCCCCTCCCTGCCAAATCAGGCATTTTTCCTATGATGGACATCCCGTCGATCGAGGAGAGCTCATGCCCGGTCCGCTCGTACGGCGGTCCGCCGTGCTGTCCGCATGCGTGGCCGTGGCCGCCGCTCTCGCACCCCTCGCCGCCCCCGCACCGCCCGCCTCCGCCGCGGCGGTCGGCCACGAATCCCCGCCGGGACAGCACCGGGCCGACGAGGGCGCTGCCCGGGTCGAGGCGGACGCCGACGAGGCCGCCGTGATCGGCGAGGAGCACGCCCGGGCGCACGCGCAGCGGCGGAACGACGCCAAGGGCCCCAAGGAGTACCCGCAGGAGAAGCGCACCAAGAGCCTCGCCTCCCTCAGAGCCTCCCAGCAGAAGGCCAACGCCGCTTTTCCCCCTGCGCGGTTCGGCCGGTTCACGGAGTTCTTCCCCTCCCCCGATTTCGGCGTCCACACCGCCCTGCTGCCCACCGGCAAGGTGCTGCTCTTCTCCTTCGAACGCGTGGAGGTCAACCCCACCAAGGAGACCGGGCCCACCGACCGCATCGGCCGGACCAACGCGGGCCGCGCCTTCCTGTGGGACCCGGCCCGGGGCACCGGAGCCCGGGCGTTCAAGAAAGTGGAACCGCCGACCGTCCTGATGCCCGACAGTACGCACACACCGCGCCCGGCGCCGTTCTTCTGCGCGGGGCACGCCTTCCTGCCCAACGGCATGGTCGGGGTCTTCGGCGGCAACACCGGCGGCAAAGGCGGCAGCGGCGCCAAGCTGTCGTTCGTGTTCGACCCGTGGACCGAGAAGTGGTTCCGCAACCAGGACATGTCCGTCGGCCGCTGGTACCCCTCGGTCGTGACGGGGGCGGACGGGCGGCAGATCATCATGTCCGGCCAGTCCGAGCGGGGTACGGGCACGCCCACCCCGGTCGTGGAGCGCTTCCCCGCGCTGCGCCATCCCGTGCCCTGGGGGCCGTACGACATCCCCATCGACCTCGCCTCCGAGCGGCTGCGGGCGGACGCCCCGTTCCGCAACGACTATCCGCACCTGTTCTCGCTGCGCGACGGCATGATCTACGGCCTCGGCCGGGACGCCGACCAGCAGTGGCTGTTCGACCCCGTGAAGGAGACCCGGACCGATCTGCCCCGGCGGCCCGCCGACTTCCGCGGCTACGGCTCGGCGGTGCCGCTGCCGGCCGGGTTCCGCGGCCCCGACTCCGTACTGGTGCTCGGCGGCGATCCGCACGACCCGAACACCTACCGGCTGTCCGGCGGCCGGTGGACCACCGAGGAGCCGCGGGCCTTCGGCCGCACCCAGGACGACACGCTGATCCTGCCGGACGGGACGCTGCTCACGGTCAACGGCGCCCTGGACACCCGCAATTACGGGCACGGGCCGTTCAATCCGCAGGCCGACCTCTCCTACCGCCAGATCGAACTGCGCGACGCGCGGGGCCGCTGGCGGCTCGGACCGGCGCAGCGGCTGCCCCGCGGCTACCACTCCAACGCCCTCGTACTGCCGGACGGCCGGATGATGGTCACCGGCGACGAGCTCCAGCAGATCGCCAACGACCCTGACATCAGGGACAAGATGGACGGCAGCATCGAGCTCTACGAGCCCGCGTACCTGCACCGGGGCGTCCGGCCGGCGCTCGACCGGGCACCCGGTGGCGAGCTGGGCTACGGGGCGGGCTTCGAGGTGCGCAGTTCCACCGCCGCCCGGGTCACCCGGGCCGTGCTCCTGGCGCCGACCACCGTCACCCACGCGGTGAACACCAGCCAGCGCCATCTGGAACTCCCGATCACCGGCGTACACGGCGACGCGATCGGGCTGCGGACACCGCCGAGTGCGGCCGACGCCCCGCCCGGGTACTACATGCTGTTCCTGCTCGACGGGAAAGGGGTGCCGAGCACGGCGAAGTGGGTCAAGCTCGGCGCCCGCCGATAACGGGGGGCGACCCCGCTCTCAGGGCGCGGGCGGCGGCTCGACCCGGGCCAGCCAGGCGGTGAGGAGCGACTCGAGCTGTGCGGCCTGCTGCGGGGTGAGGCCCTCGAGCAGGGTCCGCTCGTTCTCCATGTGCTCGCTGAACGCCCGGTCGATCAGCTCGCGCCCCGCCGGGGTGAGCGCGACCACCCGGCCCCGGCCGTCGGCGGCGGAACGGCGGCGTGCGACGAGGCCGTCCCGTTCGAGCCGGTCGATCCGCTTGGTCATCGCGCCCGTCGTCACCATGGTGTGCACGGCCAGTTCACCGGGCGCCCGCTCGTACGGTTCGCCCGCGCGGCGCAGCGCGGCCAGCACGTCGAACTCCCCCTCGCTCAGCCCGTAGCGGCGGTAGACGAGGCAGAGGCGGTCCGTCAGCAGCAGCCCGAGCCGGTGCAGCCGCCCGATCACGCCCTGCGGGGCGACGTCGACGTCCGGGCGTTCACGGGCCCACTCGGCCTGGATGCGGGCGACGTGGTCGGCGGGCGCTGCCGCTTGCGTTCCATACGGTTCCTGCTTCACCACCCCAGTATACCTTCCATGGAAGGTATTATATCTTCCATGGAAGCTAATCTACGGTGGTCGCTGATCACGGCGGTCGCGCCGATCGCATGGGGCACGAACTACTACGTCACCCGGGAGTTCCTGCCCGCCGACCACCCGCTGTACGGGGCGGGCTTCCGGGCGCTGCCCGCCGGGCTGCTGCTCCTGGCCGCCTCCCGGAAGCTGCCCGCCGGATCCTGGTGGTGGAAGTCCCTGCTGCTCGGCTTCCTGAACATGGGCGGGTTCTTCGCGCTGGTCTACGTCGCCGCGCAGCGGCTGCCGACGAGCGCGGCCTCGACCGTCATGGCGACCGCGCCGCTGGTGATGATGCTGTTCGCCTGGGCGCTGATATCCGAACGGCCGGGGCCGCGCCAGCTGGCGGGCGCAGGACTCGGCGTGGCCGGGGTGTCGTTGATGCTGCTGACCGGGTCCGCGCCGATGGACGCCCTCGGCGTGGCGGCCTCCGTGGCCGCCATGACGATGTCCTCGTTCGGCTACGTCCTCGCCAAGCGGTGGAGCGCCGAGGTCGAGGTGCTCGCCTCGACGGCGTGGCAGCTGCTGGGCGGCGGGCTCCTGCTGCTGCCGTTCGCCGCCGCGGTGGAGGGATCTCCGCCGGCCCTGGACGGTTGCGAGCTCCTCGGATTCGGGTATGTCACGGTCGTCGCGACGGCGCTGGCGTTCGCGGCCTGGTTCGCCGGCCTGCGGCGGCTGCCGGCCGCGACGGTCGGCCTGCTGGGGCTGCTGAACCCGGTCACTGGCGTCCTGTTGGGCACGGCGATCGCCGGGGAAACGCTCACCTTCCGACAGATCTGTGGGCTCCTGCTGACCGTGGCGGGCATCCTACTCGGGCGGAGGGGAGGATTCCTCACCGCTCGTAACGGGAGGAATTCAGTAGGTAGCGATAACGTAAATTCGCGGCTGAATTACCGTCAATAAGGATTTGAGTCGTATCTCGATTTGATAACGAGATCCTTAAAATGGCCTGGACCATTAACGGCCTACGCGCGTAACTCGCCTAATTTTAAAGCGAACTGACTGTTCATCAAATCTGGCCAGCAGGTAACAGTCCGGTATCTCGGGCCGCATTCCCGTTTGTCCGAATTCTCCACCGCGCCCATCTGGCAGGCTCCAGCGCACCCACTCCTCCGACCAAGGATTTGAGGTGCGCATGACTAGACATCGCAGGAAGCAGCGCGAACACCGGCGCAAACCGCGCCGGTTGATACTCCTCACCGCCGCCATGGCCACGGCGGCGGTGATAGCAGGCGGCATCGCCTACTCGGGGCTCGGCGACGACGCCCAGGCAGGGACTCCCGCACTGGCCGAGGCGGCCGCGGACTCCCTCACACCGGCCGCCGCACCGGCCCGCGACGCGGAGCCGGCGCCCATCGTGGGCGAGCCCGCCAACGAGACCGCCAAGGGCATGGTCTTCGACGGCCTCAAGGCTGCGCCGAAGGGCGACCGTTGCGTCGGCGTCTACCGCACGGAGGCCGGGCTCTGCACGCACGGCCCCGACGCCCCGCCGAAGGACGTCGACATCAAGGCCGACGTCGCCCCCGTCGTGAAGACGAAGGCCCCGGCCGCCGACCCGGCGAAGCCGGAGGCCGGCGAAGCGGCCGCCGCAGAAGGCAGCGGGCGTCCTCAGGACGCGCC
Source organism: Streptomyces sp. NBC_01296 (assembly GCF_035984415.1). Lineage (NCBI taxonomy): Bacteria > Bacillati > Actinomycetota > Actinomycetes > Kitasatosporales > Streptomycetaceae > Streptomyces > Streptomyces sp. NBC_01296. The sequence goes on from NZ_CP130720.1 coordinate 1,055,700, forward strand.
CGCCGCCGACGCCGGCTCCGCCAAGGGGGCCCCCGCCGCCGCGCCCGCGCCCGCCGCGTCCGGCAGCAGCCAGGCCGTCGCCGCCGGTCCCGCCGGCCAGACCGTCCAGTGCGACGGCGACGGCAGCACCGGCAACCGCGTCCAGGTCGTGTACGTCCACGGCTCCGACCGCGACCGCTACTCCGAGTACCTCGGCTCGTTCCGCAAGTGGGCGGCCGACGCCGACCTCATCTACTCCACGAGCGCCCAGGAGACCGGCGGCATCCGCCACATCCGCTTCGTCACGGCCGCGGACTGCACGCCGACGGTGCTCAACATCGAGCTTCCGGCCTCTGCGCTCTCCGAGTTCAGCGCGACCAACAACGCGCTCGCCGACAAGGGCCTCAACCGCCGCGACCGCAAGTACATGATCTTCTCGGACACCCAGGTCTACTGCGGCATCGGCACCTTCGCCGGCGACGAGCGGCCCGGCCAGGACAACCAGAGCAACTTCGGCCCCTCCTACGGCCGTACGGACTCCGGCTGCTGGGGCGGCCACACCGCGGCGCACGAACTCGGCCACAACCTCGGCGCGGTCAACAACAGCGCCCCCAACACCAGCCGCGGCGCCCACTGCACGGACGAGTACGACGTCATGTGCTACTCGGACACCCCGTACTACCCGCAGATGCGCATCATGTGCTCCAACCAGGCCGCCGAGAACATCCTGGACTGCAACCACGACGACTACTTCCACACCAATCCCAAGGCGGGCAGCTACCTCGCCACGCACTGGAACATCGCGAACAACCAGTTCCTGATGAAGGCCAACGGCGGCGACGGGAGCACGAACCCCGACCCGAACCCGAAGCCCACACCGAGCCCCACCAAGAAGCCCACCCCGACGCCGACCAAGAAGCCCACGGGCGGCCCGAAGGTGACGGCGGCCCAGCTCCAGTCCAACTCCGTCGTGGTGAGCTGGCCGAAGGTCGACGGGGCCGCGTGGTACCAGGTCCTGCTGAACGGCAAGCACCTGACCTGGGTCCAGTCCCAGGCCCTGCGCATCTACAACCTCCAGCCCGGTACGGAGTACAAGGTCGCCGTCTCGGTCCGCGACACCTCCGGCCGTGACAGCGGAGCCGGCCCGACCACGGCCTTCCGTACGACGGGCGCGGGCGGCGGCACCACCACTCCCGGTACCCGCTACACCCTCGGCAACGGCAGCACCGGCATGGCCGCCGAGCTGTGGGGCGGCCGCAGCGCCGACGGCACGGTGCTCGTCGGAAGCCGCTCCAACGGGTACGCCCAGCAGCAGTGGCTCTTCGAGGACGCGGGCAGCGGGCTCGTCCGCATCAAGTCCGCGGTCTCCGGCAAGTGCCTGCAGACGGGCGGCGCTCCCGCCGCCGGCATGTGGATCGCGCAGCAGCCGTGCGGCAACAGCTCCGCACAGCAGTGGAAGCTGGCGTCCCGCGGTGGCGGCGTGAACGTCACGGACTCCAGCGGCGGCTACGCCCTGACCCTGAGCAACCGCCCGTACTACGGCGCCTGGCTGCTCGACCTCCAGCGCGCGGACGGCCGCGCGACCCAGGTGTGGACGGTCCAGAAGGTCGGCTGACCTCCCGGATCCAACGCCTTCCGCCGGTGGACGGCCGCCCTGCGCGGCCGTCCACCGGCCCCCTCATCTCCCGCACCACAGCTCATCGCATCCCACCGCACCAGGAGCACCCCACGATGCGTACACGCCCCGCCTTCCCGGTCCGCGCCGGACTCGGCTTCCTGTTCCTGTTCCTCGCCCAGGCCTTGGCCGTACCCACCGCTGCCCACGCCCACGGCGACACCGTCAAGGTCGTGGTCACCGGGCAGCGGGAGGGCCATGTCACCACCGAAATCACCTGGGAGAACGACGGGGACGCCATCGAGGAGGCGGTCGGCGCCACGGTGAACTCGGCCAGTCCCGACGGCTCCCGCACGATGGGCCCCTGGCGCCTGGTCCGCGACGCCGGCACGCGCACCGGCTGGAGCACGGCCGAGGTACTGCCGCCCGGCAACTGGAAGGTCACCGTCGACGTGGGGTTCCCGTCCCTCGGCCACGGGGAGAAGGAGATCGCCGTACCGGTGGTCGACCCGGCGCCGTCCGCGGGCACGCCGAGCGCAGCCGCGCCGTCCGCGCCCTCCACGGCGTCGGTCCCGCCCGTGTCGTCCGCGTCGCCGGCCCCCGGGCAGGCGCAGAACCCGTCGCCCGCGAGCGGCCCGTCCGCGGCCCCGGCCGGCGAAGGCGAGGACAGCACCGTCTGGTGGACCACGGCGGGTGTGGCCGTGATCGCCCTGGCCGGCGCCGCCGCCGGTGTGCTGCTGCGGCGCGCCCGGGCCCGCAGGCGCTGAGGCCTGCGGAAGGGGGCAGCGCGAGAGGGGACGGGAGACGGGTGGCTGAAGCCGTCGGCACGACCTGACAACCAAACGGGTCCGCGTTGACAGTGGAATTCGCCGTGCCGTTCATTCGGTACATGGACATCACCACCGCCGCCGTGCGCTCCACCACCCGCGTCGTCCGCCCCTTCCACACCTTCGAGGGCGAGGGCTTCCCGGTCCGCCGCCCGTTCCCGCAGCCGGAACTGCCGCTGGTCGACCCCTTCCTGATGGTCGACCAGGTCGGCCCGCACGTGCTCGGCCCGGGCGAGGCCAAGGGCGCGCCGCCGCACCCGCACCGCGGCTTCGAGACGATCCAGTACGTCATCGAGGGCGCGATGGAGGACATCGACTCCGAGGGGCACAAGCGCGTCATGAACCCCGGCGAGGTCCAGTGGCTCACCGCCGGGTCGGGGCTCGTGCACCTCGCCCGCCCCACCCCCGAACTGCTCGCCGAGGGCGGCCCGCAGCACCTGCTGCAGATCTGGGTGAACCTGCCGGCCCGGCTCAAGGCGACGCCCCCGCGGGTCCAGTACGGCTCCGCCACCGGCGACATCCCCACGGTCACCACCGAGGACGGCGGCGCCGAGCTCACCGTGATCACCGGCAGCACCCACGGAGTCAGCGGTCCCTTCGAGACCCACACCCCGGTGCTCGTCGTACACGCCCGCCTCCGGGCCGGCGGCCGCGCCGAGTTCACCGTCCCGGCCGGGCACAACGCCATGCTGTACGTGCTGTCCGGGACCGCCGCGACCCCCGACGCCCAGCTCCCCGACGGCCACCTCGCGATCCTCGGCCGGGACGCGGAGCGTTTCACCGTCGAGGCCCCCGGCGATGCGGCCGAGGTGCTGGTCCTGGCCGGCGAGCCGATCGGCGAGCCCGTGGCCCGCAGCGGCCCGTTCGTCATGAACACCGCCGCCGAGATCCGCCAGGCGCAGCTGGACTACCAGCACGGCCTGATGGGGCACATCGACATCTGAGACGTCCGAGACGGGACAGGGCCACCCCGGCCGGGGCGGCCCTGTCCTGCCGCGGTCAGCGGCTCACGGCTGGCGGCACTGGCCGGAGCGCGGGCCCTCCACCGTGTTGTCGCCCTGCTGCGGGGCCGGGACGTTGGCGTCGCAGTTCAGCGGGCCGACGACCGTGTTGGCCGAGAGCTCGACGCCTCCGGTGTTCCCGTTCAGGCTCACCGGACCGCGGACCGTGTTGCCGGCGCAGCCCGCAGCGGCATCGTCCGAGCCGATCAGCACCGAGCCGGTGGTCCGGCCGACGGTGACCGGGCCGGTGAACTTCGAACCGCAGAACGCCATGGCCAGGGCGCCGTCAGCGGAGACGGGGCCGGTGATCTCGGCGTCCGTCACGGCCAGCGCCCCGCCGGAGCGGACCGTGACCGGGCCGGTCTGGCTGCCGCCGGGTGCGATGCAGAACGACTCGCCGGTGGCCACGCTCAGCGGGCCGCGGTGGGCCGTCGTGATGCACGGGCGGCTGAATCCGACCGTGACGTCCGTGGCTCCCGCCGTGGCGCTCGCCGCGTTCGCCGGGTCACCGCTGTAGGTGGCGGTGACCGCATGGGTGCCGGGGCGCAGCGCGCTGGTCCTGAACTCGGCCCGGCCGCCGGTCAGCGGCACCGTCGCCAGCTGCTTCGTCCCGTCGGAGAAGGTGACCGTCCCGCCCGGGGTTCCCGCGGCGGGGTTCGCCGGGTCGACGGCCGCGGTGAGCGTGAGCGCATGCCCGAACAACGGGGTGTTCGTGTCCGCGGTGAGCGAGAGCGTCGTCCCGTACCGAAAGGACACCACCGCCTTGCCGTTGCCGTGGTTGACGCCCTGCAGGAGCGAGACGTCGGTTGCGGAGGTCACCGCGAAACTGCTGCCCCCGCCGCCGCCGGCGCCGTAGAGGTTGCCGATGTTGCCGCCGCCGGAGCCGCCCGAGCCGGCGTAGTAGCCGCCGCCACCGCCACCGCCGCCGTTGCCGCCCTGCCCGCCGTTGCCGCCGGGGCCGCCGCTTCCGGGGTTGGGCTGCCCGGTGTTGGGGTCGATGTCGCCGCCGGCGACTCCCGGGCCGCCCTGGGCTGAGTTCGGGTTGCGGGCGCCGTGGGCGGTCTGGGTGCCGCCGCGGCCGGCGGCGCCGGAGCCGGCCGGGCCGCCGCCCTCGCCGCCGTCCTGCGCTTCGGGGCCGCCGCCGTTGCCGCCGTGCAGCAGCGGGCCGCCGTTGCCGGCGCCCCCGCCGCCGCCCGCGACGAGGATCCGGTCGGTGGGGCCGAAGGAGCCGGCCCGTACGTCGGAACCGCCGCCGCCGGAGCCTCCGCCGCCGTGCGCGCCGCCACCGCCGGCTCCGTGGCCGGTGCCACCGGGCCGGGCGTACTCGCCGTGCCGGGAGGTGCCGGAGCTGCCGACGGAGCCGACGGTGATCTGGAGGCTCTGCCCGGCGCTCACGGCCAGGGTCGCGCGGGTCTCGCCGCCGAGTCCGCCCGGGGCTCCGGTGTTCGGCGGGTTCGGGGAGACGAAGCCGGCCGCGCTGCCGCCCTCGGCTCCGAACAGGTCCACGCTGATGGCGCCGACCCCGTCCGGCACCGTGAAGGTGTCCGTCCCGGCGGTGGCGTACGTGCAGGTGGGCGGCGAGGCGGTGAAGGTCCCGCCGGAGCCGCAGGGCGAGGACGCGGCCGCCGGGTCTGCGGCGGCGAAGGGTACGAGGACGGCGGCGAGCAGGCCGGTCGCGCTGAGCACGATCGCCGTCTTCGATGTGGACATGCGCGTACGAGGGGTGGCGCGCGAGGTGGAGCGTGGGGTCAAACGGCGGTTCATGGGAAGTGACGCTGCCTCTCCGGGCCCGCTGAGGGATGCCCGAGGTGGGATGGGGTGACCGGCGGGCGGGCAGGGGTGCATGCCGTGCCCGCCCGCCGATCGGGGTCGATGCCGTACCGGACGCCGTATCGGGCGCGCCGTATTGCACGCGCCGGATCGGGCGCCGTGTCAGGCGATCTGTCAGACGCCGTCGTTGGCGCAGAGGGCCCAGACGTCGGAGTACGTGCTCGGTGAGCTGGTGCCCCCGGTGTGGGTGAACGCCGTCCAGTACGAGGCGGTGGTGGCCCCGTCACTGACGGGGGTGCCGCCGGAGTCGCTGGGGTAGCTGCCGTTGAGGTGGTCGCCGACGGAGCCCGGGCCCGTGAAGTTGGTGGTCGTCACGCTGCCGCCGCTGATGGCGGCGCCCCCGCTGACCAGCTTGCCGTCGTTCTGGCCGCAGCCGACCGTCAGGGTCTGGCCGGTGGTCGCCGAGGTCGGGCCGCTCGCCTCGCTGAAGCGGACCTTCACGGTGGTGCCGCTGATGTTGATGTTGTTGCCGCTGCAGATGGCGTAGGCGTACGTCGTGTTGCTGCTGTCGCCTCCGCCGCCGTTCCAGCCGACCGCGGCCCAGGAGTCCGGGTTGGTCTCACCGTCGGCCGCGGCCTTCTGACCGAAGGCGTGTCCGGAGTCGTTGAAGGTGGGGAAGCTGGCGATCGGCTTCAGGCTGCCGACGCCGGCCGGGGTGATCCGGGCTCCGCCGCCGATCAGCCGGGTGTTGGCCGGGCACGTGGCGACGACCAGGCCCACCGTTCCGCTGCCGGCGGGTCCGGTGATCTTGTTCATGACCACCTGGGTGTGGTTGATCAGGTTGCTCGTGAAGCACATCGCGTACGGGGTGCTGGAGAAGGAGGCGTTGACCGCTCCGCCGCTGCCGCCGATGCCGAGCCAGTGGGTGACGTCGGTGCCGACGACCCCGGTCGTGCCGAGGTACTCGGTGCTGCCGTCGGGGCTCGGCGAAGTGCCGTTGATCTTGTTGCCGTTCGACGAGGTGCCGGTGCCGATGGCCTGGTTGATCCCGCCTCCGGAGATCAGGCCGCTGCTGCAGTCCGCGTGGGTGGATATCTCGGAGAAGGTCGTCCCGGGTCCGGCGGTGGCCCCGGGGGTCTTCACGGTGACGCTCACGGTGTTCGCGTATGCGGTGCCCGGCAGGGCCAGGGCGAGTATGGCGCCCATGACGAGCGCCTTGCCTGCGGCATGACGCCGCAGAAGTCCCGTGTTCACTTGTGTTCTCCCCATCTGATAGGCGATGAAGGCGGCATGGCTCGGCATCCGGCGGCTGAGAACCGGACTGGGCGGAAGTACTGAAACGCCACGACGGATACGCCCCGGGGTGACGGGGGCGCCGACGTCGTCGGTGCGGAGGTGCCACGGCATCACAACGGCTGCCTGCTTCGCGGATGTAGGCCGCTCAGGGGCAGATCACGGGTGCGGACCGGCCATATCGCCACCCTCGTCTCGGAGTCGCGCATGCGGACTCTAACAGGGTCCGAGCCCGGCATCTACATAGGTATTTCGAAGGATGAACTGGCAGATGCGGAAGCGTGGAATTCCTTGTGCGGCGGATACGGCGGGGCGGGCGGGGCGGGCTCCTATGTGACTTTCCAGTAGCCCCCGAGCCGCGGGGCGGCGGTCTGCGCGTACCGGGCGGCTCCCGCAGGTCACGGCGGCGGGGCCGGGCCGGCGGCCACCAAGCGGAATGCCCTGTGCGGCGGACCCGGCCGGGGCGGAACGGCACCTGCCGTCCGCGGTGTCCGGCTGCGGCCGCCTCGGAGGTGTGGGGGCGCACGGTGAGGCGCGTACATCGCCGTTCACTCCGGCGCATGCGCCCCCGCCGGCCCGCGGAAATCCCGGTGCGCCGGCCGGTCCGTCCTGCCTACGCCGCCGGGATGAGCACCCGCACCTTCCGGATCACCGTCCGCGGCTCCTTCGACGCCCTCACCGCCGACCAGCACGCCGAGCTGCTCGCCGCCGCGCCGGAGCACGAGGTCCTGCATGCGGCCTACACCGCCGAGGGCCACCTCGCGTACGACCTGGGCTTCGGCCCGTTCTTCACCTTCCGCTTCCTCGACTCGGGCGAGGCCGAGGAGGACATCCTCGACGCGACGGCCCGCGCCGAGCTGGCGGCCGAGAGCCGGCTCGGCGAGCGCGGCTACGGCTTCAAGCGCCTCACCTCACGGGCCCAGGACCTCTCGCTGGCCCCGCTGAGCAAGCGCCAGCGCCAGGCGGCCGCCCGCGGCACCGCCTGACGCCGTCGGCGCGCAGCCTCGGGTCCTCGAGGCGGAGGCGTGCGACCCGCCCGGGGCACCGCTGCGGCCTGCGATAATCGCGCTTTCCACATGATTTCGGGGGACGACAGCACATGTACGGGGTGGGGAACGGGCAGCAGTTGCGGCGCGCGGCAGGAGCCGTCATCGGCGCCGCCGCACTGCTGGCGGGAACGGCCGGATGCAGCGGCCCCGCAACGGAGGGGGCCGCGGCCGGTGCGCCGACCGGCAGCGCCGTCGCGAGCCCGGCCGGTGCGCCGGGGCCGGGCGTGGAGCGGCTCAAGGAGCTCGTCGTCGCGGAGGGCGAGAAGTTCGGCCCGTACGAGGTCACCGAGCCGCTGCTCGACGAGCCGATGAGCGAGCTCTACGAGGCCCGGCCGGCGGGATGCCTGCCGCTGACCAGTCTCGGCAAGGCGGGCCACACGGCCCAGGCGTACGCCAAGGCGAGCGTCCCGGGGCAGTTCCAGGCGGTGGGCACCGAGATCCTGCTGCGCTCGTACCGGGACGCCGGCGCCGCGGCCGCCGCCGTGAAGTCGCTGGCGGACGCCGGCGGCCGGTGCGCCGGCGGCTATACGGAGGACCGTGCGCTCGCGGAGGCGAAGGTGCTCAAGGTGGAGGCGGTCCGGGCTCCGGCGTTGGGCGACGAGGCGCGTGCGTACCGCATCGTGACGCAGGACGTGAAGGACCCGGGCATCTCGCTGTACAAGTACCTCACGCTGGTCCGCTCCGGGGCGGTCACGCTCGCGTTCCGGTCCGACGTCATCGACACCAAGGACTTCGGCGGGGTGCCGCAGGAGATCGTCGCCGGGCAGTGGGAGAAGTTCGCGAAGGGAACGGCTGCTTCGGCTTCTTAGCGGTCGACCGCGGGGAAGCCGTAGTTGTACACGGGGAACACCTCGGGGCGGCCGCCCGTGGTCTGCCAGCCCAGTGCCTCCGCGACGGGCAGCATCTTCTCCGCGAACACGTTCATGTGGAGCTCGCTCTCCCAGACGTCGTAGATGTCCAGGCCTTCGGCGGTCGCGACGCAGACGTGGGAGAGGCAGCCCTCGAACATCCCGGGGGTCTGCAGGAGCTTCGCGTGGAGGGCGTCGTACTGGTCCGCCGTGATGCCGGGGACGACGGCGTGCATCAGGATCGCCATGGCAGATCACTCCTCGCCTGCGGGGCCGGGCCCCCCGCCGCCCGGTGGCGGCCCCTGTCCACGGGGACAGGACAGCACGCGAACGAGGGGACGGCATCCGCAAGCGGCGCCGTCCCCTCGAAGGGCCGGGTCAGACGGTCTCGGCCGGCTCCGGCTGCGCCACCTTCGCGGGAGCCTCAGCCGGGGCACCCGCCTCGACGGTGCGCGGTCCGTGCGCTCCGCGCAGGCCGATCCAGCTGATCACCGCGACCAGGGCGAAGGCGACGGCCCCGATCCAGAAGGTGAGGGTGAACCCGGACTCGGCGGGCAGGGCCGGGACGCCGGCGGGCAGGTGCTCGATGGTCTTCGACGCCAGGATCGTGGTGACGATGGCGCTGCCGATCGCGCTGCCGGTGGAGCGGGAGATCGAGTTGATGCCGTTGGCGATGCCGCTCTGGTGGTGCGGGACGCTCGCCATGATGACGGCGGGCATGGCCGCGTAGCCGAAGCTGACGGCCGCGCCGACGACCAGGCCTGCGCCGATCACCGAGAAGCTGTGCTGGTGGTCGAGCGCGAGCCAGCCGAAGCCCACGGCGCCGAGTGCGGCGGCCAGCCCGAGGGCCACGCGCGGGCCGCGGTGGCGGACCAGCTGGCCGCCGACGGGCGAGGCGAGCAGCGAGACGATCGCGCCGGGCAGCAGGAACTGCACGGAGGCACGCAGGATGGACGCGTCGAACCCGTAGCCGGTGAGCTTCTCCGGCATCTGGACGAGGTAGGAGACGCCCAGGAAGTTGGCGAACATGCCGAAGCCGACGAGGATGCCGGCCAGGTTGGCCATGAGCACCGGGCGGTGGACGAACATCCGCATGTCCACGAGCGGCTCGCTGACCTTGAGCTCCGTGAAGACCCAGACGGCGGTCATGACGACGGCGCCGGCGAAGCTGCCCAGCGTACGGCCGGAGGTCCAGCCCCACTCGTGGCCCTGCGAGATCGGCAGCAGCAGCAGCAGGAGGGTGATGCCGAGGGTCAGCGCTCCGAGGAAGTCGGTGCGGCCGCCGGTCTTGTGCCGGGTCGCGGGGACCAGGAACGCGACGGCGAGCAGGGCGAGGGTCGCGAAGCCCGTCGCCATCCAGAAAGCGTTGCGGTAGTCGGCGTCGGAGCCGGACGTGAGCAGGCCGGTGGCGACGAGCGCCAGGCCGCTGCCGAAGGCGAGGGTGCCGCTGACCAGGGCCATCGCTCCGGGGAGCTTCTGCGGGCGGACTTCCTCGCGCAGCACCGAGAGGGCGAGCGGGAAGATCGCGGTGGCGGCGCCCTGGAGGACGCGGCCCAGGATCAGCAGCGGGAGCGAGGTCGCGAGGGCGGCGACGACGGAGCCGACGACCATGACGCCGAGCACGGCCACCAGCGTGGGCTTCTTGCCGTGCTGGTCGCCGAAGCGGCCGAGCAGCGGGGTGAAGACGGCGGCGGACAGCAGCGTGGCGGTGGTCACCCAGCTCACGTTGGCGGTCGAGGTGCCCAGGTCGGTGCGGATGAGGCCCAGGATCGGGACCGGCAGGGTCTGCATCATCGACACGACCATGGCGGCAAGGCTCAGGGCGAAGACGATGACCGTCTCGTTCCTGGTCTTGGCCTCGGCGGGGAGGGGGGCGGCGGCGGTGCTCATGTCTGGCAGGACCTTCTTAGTGCTTCAGATCGCAGATGTTTGATGTCATCAAGTAACTCCGTAGACGGTAAACGTCGATAGTTAAGGAGGTCAAGTAAACAATTGACAATGTCAACCACCCGAGTACGCTCGACGGCATGAGCGCCACCACCCCCCACGCCCCCACCAAGCTCCAGCTCCTGGAGCTGCTCGCCGCGATCGGAACCGCCCAGTGGCGCGATTTCGCGGCCGCGGCGTCCCACTACGGCCTGACCTCCACGCAGGCCCGCGTCCTCGCCCAGCTCAACGGCCCGCTGCCGATGCGCGGCCTCGCCACCCTCCTGGTCTGTGACGCATCGAACGTCACCGGGATCGTGGACCGGCTGGAAGCCCGCCAGCTGGTGCGCCGCGAGCCCGACCCGGCCGACCGCCGCGTCAAGAACGTCGTGGCGACGGACGCGGGCCGCGAGATCATCCGGCGCGTCCGCGAGGAGATGCAGGCCACGCACGGCGCGCTCGACACCCTCGACGCGACCGAGAGCGCGACCCTCTACGCCCTGCTGGAACGCCTGCGCCCGACCATGGAGAAGGACGCCTGACCCATCAGGCGTGCCCGACCGGCGTCAGGCCTCGCGCAGGGTCGCGGCCGCGTGCTCGGGGGTGATGTCGTTGACGAACTGGCCCATCCCGGACTCGGTCCCGGCCAGGTGCTTGAGCTTGTCGGCGGCCCGCCGGGTGGTGAACAGCTCCAGGTGGAGTGCGTACAGGTCCCGGCCGGTGCGTACGGGTGCCTGGTGCCAGGCCGAGATGTACGGGGCCGGCGTGGGGAAGAGCCGGTCGAAGCGGCCCAGCAGATCCAGGTGGAGGCCGGCCAGCTCGGCCTGCTCGGCCCCGGTCAGGGCGGGCAGGTCGGGGACGCGCCGGTGCGGGTAGAGGTGCACCTCGTACGGCCAGCGCGCGGCCTCGGGTACGAACGCGCTCCAGTGCTCCCCCGCGACCACCACCCTGCGCCCGTCGGCCAGCGCCTCGTCGCGGACCTCGTCGAAGAGGTTGCGGCCGGTGGCCGCGTGGTGGCGGGAGACGGTGTCCAGCATGCGCCGGGTGCGCGGGGTGAGGACGGGCAGGGCGTAGACCTGGCCGTGCGGGTGGGCGAGCGTCACGCCGATCTCGGGGCCCCGGTTCTCGAAGCAGTACACCTGTTCCACACCGGGGAGTCCCGCGAGCTCGGCGGTGCGGTCGGCCAGGGCCGCGAGGACCGTACGGGCCTGGGCCGGGCCGAGGTCGGCGTACGAGGCCCCGTGGTCGGGGCTGAAGCAGACGACCTCGCAGCGGCCGGCGCCCGGTCCGGACAGGGCGGGGAAACGGTTCTCGAAGACGGCGACCTGGTAGTCGGGAGCCGGTATCTCGGTGGGCCGGCCCGGGGCCGAAGGGCAGAGCGGGCACTGGTCCGCGGGCGGCAGGTGGGTGCGGCCCTGGCGGTGTGAGGCGATCACCACCCACTCGTCGAGGAGCCGGTCGTGGCGCCGCTCGGAGAGCGTCGCGGTGGGCGGCAGGCCGCGGGCGTCTGCGTGGTCGCGTACGGATCCCCCGGCAGCAGTCTCGGCGGCGGCCTCGGCGTCGTAGTAGATCAGCTCGCGCCCGTCGGACAGGGTCGTACGGGTCTTCCTCACCACGGGTGCTCCTGCGCGGGACCTGCGGCCAGCAGCACTTCGCCGACCCGCTCGGTGACCGGGGCGGCCTCTTCCTGCGGAAGGGAGTCGGTGACCAGGACGTCGACCTCCTCCAGGGCCGCGAAGGTGGTGAGCCCGACGGTCGACCACTTGGTGTGGTCGGCGAGGAGCGCGGTGCGCCGCGCGGAGCGCAGGAAGGCCCGGTTGGTCTCCGCCTCGGCGAGGTTGGGCGTGGTCAGCCCGGTGTCGGTGCCCAGGCCGTGGCAGCCGAGGAAGAGAAGGTCGACGTGCAGGGAGCGGATGGCCTGGTCGGCGATGGGCCCGACGAGGGCGTCCGACGGGGTGCGGATGCCGCCGGTGAGGATCACGGTGGTGGCGCTCCCCGCGCTGCCGGCCCGGCGGGCGGCCTCGAAGACCTCGGCCGTGCGGACCGAGTTGGTGACCACCGTCAGGTCGGTGACCTCGGTGAGCTCCCGGGCCAGCGCATGGGTCGTGGTCCCGGCGGACAGGGCGATGGCCGAACCCGGTGCCACGAGGGCGGCCGCCGCCTTGGCGATGGCGTGCTTCGCCGCCGTCTCCCATTCCGACTTGGCCTCGAACCCGGGCTCGTGGCTGCTGGCTTCGTCGCCGAGCACCGCGCCGCCGTGCACCTTGCGCAGCAGGCCCTCGCGGTCGAGGACGTCCAGGTCGCGGCGGATGGTCATGTCGGAGACGTTCAGGGAGCGGGTCAGCTCGTTCACGCGCACCCCGCCGCGCCGGCGGACCTCGTCGAGGATGAGGGCGCGGCGCTGATGGGCCAGCAGACTGCCGGGATCGGCCATGCGGCGGTTCCTCTCCTGGGGCACTGGGGCACTGGGGTACCCGTGTCCCCGGTCGACAGAAGCATCCTGACGGATCCAACAGAAGTCAACAGACCTCGACAAACACGCAGTTGAGGCCCGCCGGCCGCTGATACGGCGGCGGACCGGCATCGTCCGCCGTCTTGACATGTCCCTGCGGCGGCAGTGTGATGTGGGCCTTCCCGTTGGAGTCCGTTCGTTCCTGAGGACTTCTGCGGGACCTACGCACCGTCAGGGCGCATTTCCGCACACGCTCTCCCGGATTCCCCGGGCCCCACTCCCCCCAGGAGCCGTCTGTGCACACGTTACGAAGCGCCGTCGCCCGTCGCCTGACCGCGGCGCTCGCGGCCCTGCCCTTATTGGTCCCGGCGGCGGGGGCCGCCGCGCTGGCCGGTACCGCCGTGGTCGCGGCCGCCTCCCCCGCCGCCGCCGTCCCCGACGGGCAGGCGCTGACCCCGCCCATGGGCTTCAACAACTGGAACTCCACCCACTGCAGGGCCGAGTTCAACGAGGCGATGGTCAAGGGGATCGCCGACCTCTTCGTCGCCAAGGGCCTCAAGGCCGCCGGCTACCGGTACGTCAATCTCGACGACTGCTGGGCCCTGCCGAACCGCGACGCCTCGGGCAACCTCGTCGCCGACCCGGTCCGTTTCCCCGGCGGGATCAAGGCCCTCGCGGACTACGTGCACTCCAAAGGCCTGAAGTTCGGCATCTACACCAGCGCCGGGACCAAGACCTGCGACACCGCGGGCTTCCCCGGCGGCCTCGGTCACGAGCAGCAGGACGCCGATCTGTTCGCCTCGTTCGGCGTCGACTACCTCAAGTACGACAACTGCAACAACCAGGGCGTGGACGCGAAGAAGCGGTACACGGACATGGCCGACGCCCTGAAGAGGACGGGCCGTCCCATCGTCTTCTCGCTGTGCGAGTGGGGCGAGAACCAGCCGTGGACCTGGGCGTCGGATCTCGGCCATCTGTGGCGGACCACCGGGGACATCGGCGACAGCTGGTCCTCGATGATCGGGATCGCGCACAAGAACCAGCCGCTCGCGCCGTACGCGGGCCCCGGCCGGTGGAACGACCCGGACATGCTGGAGGTCGGCAACGGCGGGATGACCGCCGCCGAGTACCGCACGCACTTCACCCTCTGGTCGATGATGTCGGCGCCGCTGCTGATCGGTAGCGACCTGCGCAAAGCGACGGCCGAGACCTTCGACATCCTGTCCAACCCCGATGTCATCGCCCTGGACCAGGACAGCCTCGGCAAGCAGGGCACGGTGGTCTCCGGCTCGGGCGGCCTGGTGGTGATGGCCAAGGAGCTGGCGAACGGCGACCGGGCGCTCTCCCTGACCAACGAGACCGCTTCCACCGCCACGATCTCCGCCAGGACGGACGCCCTCGGCATCGGCAACCGCGCCCCGTACGCCCTCAAGGAGCTGTGGACCAAGGCCTCCTCGACCAACACCAGCGGCACCATCAGCGCGTCGGTCGCCCCGCACGCCACCGTCGTCTACCGGATCACCCCGGGGCCGGCGCCGCTCCCGCCGGCCGGCACCTCCCACCTGTCCGACCTGGCCTGGACGGGGGTGAGCAGCGGCTGGGGCCCGGTGGAGAAGGACCGGAGCAACGGCGAGCAGGCCGCCGGCGACGGCAGGACCCTGACCGTGGGCGGCGCCATGTACGCCAAGGGCCTGGGCGTCCACGCGGCCAGCACCGTGACCTACCACCTCGGCGGCAGGTGCACCGGCCTGACGGTGGACGTCGGCGTCGACGACGAGAGTTCCCGCACCGGCGCGGTCGCCTTCCAGATCTACCGGGACGCCACCAAGGTCGCCGACAGCGGGGTCGTCACCACGGCGGACGCGGCCAGGAAGCTCACCGCCGATCTGACCGGCGGCCAGACGCTGAGGCTCGTCGTCACCGACGGCGGCAACGGCATCGACTACGACCACGCGGACTGGGCGGCGCCCCGGCTCACCTGCAACTGACCCACCGACCTGGCGACTTGGCGACTTGTCAGCCTGGCGACTGGCCGATCCGCCGACCTGCTGATCCGCCGATCCGCCGATCCACCGACCCGGCCCGATGAGGGAGCACTCGTACATGTCCATGATCCGGTATCGCCGCGGCGCCGCCCTGACCGGCGCCCTCGCGCTGGCGCTCACCCTGGGGGCCTGCTCCTCCGGCAAGCCCGCTCCCGCCCAGGGAGCGGGAACGGGAACTGGCAAGAAGACGGACGGCCCGATATCCATCGCCTACCTCCAGAAGCAGGGCGACCAGGAGTACTTCGTCTCCGAGGCCGCGGGCGCCAAGAAGAAGGCCGACGAACTGGGCATCAAGCTCACCGTGGTCAACCTCGGCAACGACGCCTCGAAGACCATCACCGAGGTCAAGTCGGCGATCGCGCAGAAGAACTCGGGGATCATCATCGTCGTACCGGAGTCGGCGGTCGGCCCGCAGGTCGCCGCCGAGGCCAAGAAGGCGGGCATCCCGCTGCTCACCTCCGACGACCAGGTGTGCGTCAGCGGGCCCAAGCCCGCGGCGTGCGGCAAGGCCGATCTCGTCGCGCGCGTGGGCTTCTCGGGGGTCCAGATGGGCGGCGAGGTCGGCAAACGCGCCGCGGCCGAGTTCGCCAAGACGGGCTGGAACCCCGCGGACACCCGGATCGTCTACGCCTGGAAGCAGGACACCACCGTCTGCACCGACCGGATCAACGGCGCCAAGGCCGCGTGGAAGGAGGCCGGCGGCCCCGAGGTCCAGGCGATCGAGCTCGGTACGGACAACACCCCTGCGGGCGCGCAGGCCAAGGTCGAGGCGACGGTGACGGCCAACCAGGGGGTCAGGCACTGGGTGGTCATGGGCTGCAACGACGAGAACGTCTCCGGCGGGGTCAAGGGCCTGAACAACGCGGGCGTCAAGGGCGCGGACATCGTCGGTGTCGGCCTCGGCGCCTATCTGGCCTGCAAGGACTGGCAGGCGGGCGCCGACAACGGGATGAAGGCCGCGCTCTACATCCCCGGCGACGAGGTCGGCAAGCTGGCCGTCCAGGCCATGTACGACCGGCTCAAGAACGGTACGGAGTTCGCCCCCGAGGCCTTCGCCCCGACCAGGATGGTCGACGCGGGCACCTGGCGGGACGCCGGATTCGGCTGCAAGTGATGGCCCCCGCCCCCGCCCCCGTGATGGCCGCCGGACTGCGCGTGGCCGGGCTGGCCAAGAGCTTCGCCGGCGTCCCGGCCCTGCGCGACATCAGCCTGGACTTCCCGGCCGGCTCGGTCACCGCGCTGATGGGCGAGAACGGCGCGGGCAAGTCCACCCTGCTGAAGATCGTCTGCGGTGACCACCCGGCCGACTCCGGCACGGTCCACGTCGACGGCGCCGAGGTGCGGCTGCGCTCCCCGGCCGACGCGCGCGCCGCCGGCATCCGGCTCATCCCCCAGGAGCCGGAGATCGTCCCGCACCTCACGGTCGCCGAGAACGTCTACCTCGGCGCCCTGCCCACCCGCGGCGGCCGCCGCTTCGACCGGGCGGCGCTGCGTCGCCGGCTCCGGGAGGACCTGGTCCGGATCGGCTTCGGACACGTCCTCGACGCGGACACGCCCGGCATCCGCCTCACTCCGGCCCAGCGCCAACTGGTGGAGATCTTGCGGGCGTTGACCGGCGAGGCGAAGGTGGTGGCCTTCGACGAACCCACGTCCTCCCTCTCCGAACACGAGGTGGAGGCCCTGTTCGCGCTGATCCGCAGACTGCGCGCGCAGGGCCTCGCCGTCGTCTACGTGTCCCACCGCATGCAGGAGATCTTCCGGCTGGCCGACCGGGTGGCCGTCCTGCGCGACGGGGCGCTGGTCGGCGTCAAGGCCGCCGACGCCACGGACGAGGGCGACCTCGTACGGATGATGGTGGGCCGGGACCTCTCCGCCGTGTTCGCCCGCCCGCACGTGGCCACCGACCGGGTCGTCCTGGACGTGAGCGGGGTGACCACCGACGCCGTGCGCGGGATCACCTTCCAGGTCCGGGCGGGTGAGGTGGTGGCCCTGGCCGGGCTGGTCGGCGCCGGGCGCTCCGAGCTGGCCCGCGCCCTGATCGGCGACCTCCCGCTGCGCGCCGGAACGGTCTCGGTGCAGGGGGCGGTACTGCGGCTGCGCCGGCCGTCCGACGCGATCCGCGCGGGCATCGGCCTCGCCCCCGAGGAGCGCAAGGAGCAGGCGCTGTTCCTCGACCGGTCGGTCCGCGACAACATCGCGCTGGTCGTGCTGGACCGGCTGCGCCGCCTGCGCTTCGTACGCCGGGCGGCGGAGCAGGAGCTCGCCCGCGAGTACACCGGCCTGCTGCGGGTGCGGACCCCGTCCGTGGAACGGGAGGTACGCACCCTCTCGGGCGGCAACCAGCAGAAGGTGGTGCTCGCCCGCTGGCTGGCCCGCCGGCCGGCCGTGCTCATCCTCGACGAGCCCACCCGCGGCATCGACGTCGGCGCGAAGGCCGAGATCTACCGGATCATCGCGGACCTCGCGGAGGCCGGGGTGGCGCTCCTGGTCATCTCCTCGGAGTTGCCGGAGGTATTGGGGCTGGCCGACCGGGTGCTGGTGATGCAGGGCGGCCGGATCACCGGCGCGCTCGACCGGGCCGAGGCCACCGAGGAGGCCGTCCTCGCCCTGGCGATGGCCGACGACCTGACCACGACGGCGACGGGCAACGGAGGGGCGAAGTGAACGCGGACACAGCGGACACAGCGGACACGGCGAACACGGCTACCGCAGGAGGCGGCATGTCCGACGGGACGGCCGACACGACGGCCGCTACGGGCGGCACTCCGGCCGCCACCGACCAGGGCGGGCCGGCGGCGGGCCGCGGGCAGCGGATCGGCTCGCTCCTCGGCTCCGTCGGCGGCCAGAACCTCAGTCTCATCGGCGCCCTGGTGCTGGTGCTGGCCCTGTTCGGCTGGCTCAACCCCGCCTATCTCACCTGGGCCAACATCAAGGTCATCGGCGACGCGGTGACCATCTCCGGGCTGCTCGCCCTCGTCCAGACCGTGGTGATCATCTGCGGCGCGCTGGACATCTCCGTCGGCTCGCAGGTCGGCGTTGCCTCCGTGGTCTGCGCCATGGTCTTCACCTCCACCGGCGGGAGCGCCCTGCTCGGCATCGCCGCCGCGCTCGGCGCGGGCCTGCTGGCCGGGCTCCTCAACGGCGCGGTCATCGTCTTCGGCCGGGTCAACCCGGTCATCGCGACCCTGGCCACCCTCGCCGCGTACAAGGGGGTCGCGCAGCTGCTGTCCAAGGGCGCGGCGCAGGGTTACGTCAGCAACGACGACGTCTTCGTCTTCCTCGCGAACGGTTCGATCGCCGGAATCCCGGTGCTGCTGTGGGTGCTTGCCGTGGTCACCCTCGCCATCCACCTGCTGCTCAAGTCGACCGACATCGGCCGCAACATCTACGCCATCGGCGGCAACGACACCGCCGCCCGGCTGGCCGGGATCGACATCAACAAGTACCTGATCGCCGTCTACGGCCTGGCGGGGGTGGTCGCCGCGGTCGCCGGCGTCCTGCTGACGGCGCGCACCGGATTCGGCCACCCCGTCTCCGGCAGCGAGGGCCTCGAACTGAAGGCGATCACGGCCGCCGCCCTCGGCGGCTGCCTCCTGGCGGGCGGCAAGGGCGGGGTCGGCGGGACCCTGCTCGCCATCACCCTGCTCGGGGCGCTGGACAACGGCCTGACCGTGCAGGGCGTCAACCCGTTCTGGCAGAACGTCGCGCAGGGCGCCCTGCTCGTGGTGGCCGTCGTGATCCAGAAGCGGCGTGCCGGGGAGCGGGCAGTGGGGCTGCCCACCTGACGGGGGCCCGCACGAAGGGCGGCGCCGCACGCACGCGGCCCGCCCCCCAACCGCCCTTCAAGCGTTGAACTCCGTCCGTCCATATGGCCGTTGACGGTTCGAAGTCTTGACGCCCGTGGACGCCGGGAGCACAGTGGCCAGCGGCTCCGCTTGAGAGCGCTCTCATACTGCGGACCGCTCCCCCCGAGAGAGGGCACACCCATGCGTCCCACATCCGGTAGAAAACGGTCGACCGTCCGCCGGGCCGTCGTCGCCGCGCTCAGTGCGATGGGCGTGGCCGCGGCGGCCGCGGCCGTGGTCACCCTGCCCGCCAACGCCGCCGCTCCCCCGCCGCCGGCGGGCTGGTCCCAGGTGTTCCTGGACGATTTCAACGGGGCCGCGGGCTCCGGCGTGAACACCGCCGACTGGCAGTACACCACCGGGACCAGCTACCCCGGCGGGCCCGCCAACTTCGGTACGGGCGAGGTCGAGACGATGACCTCGAGCACCGCGAACGTCTCCCTCGACGGCGCCGGGAACCTGCGGATCACCCCGCGCCGGGACGCCGCCGGCAACTGGACCTCCGGCCGCATCGAGACCCGGCGCACCGATTTCCAGCCCCCGGCGGGCGGGAAGCTGCGCACCGAGGCCCGGATACAGATGCCGAACGTCACGGGAGCGGCGGCGAAGGGCTACTGGCCGGCGTTCTGGATGCTGGGAGCGCCCTACCGCGGCAACTGGTGGAACTGGCCCGGCATCGGCGAGATCGACATCATGGAGAACGTCCAGGGCATCAACAACGTCTGGGCCACCCTGCACTGCGGCACCAGCCCCGGCGGCCCGTGCAACGAGACCTCCGGCATCGGCGGCCAGCGCGTCTGCCCGGGCACCAGCTGCCAGGGCGGCTTCCACACGTACGCCGCGGAGTGGGACCGGTCCACCGCCGTCGAGGAGATACGTTTCTCCGTCGACGGGAACACCTTCCACACCGTACGGGCGAACCAGGTCGACGCCGCCACCTGGGCCAACGCCACGAACCACGGCTACTTCATCATCCTGAACCTCGCCATGGGCGGCGGCTTCCCGGACGCCTTCGGCGGCGGACCCGACGCCGGCACGCAGCCCGGCTACGCGATGGCCGTCGACTACGTGTCCGTACTGCAGTCGACGGGCGGCACGACCCCGCCGACGACACCCCCCACCACGCCCCCGACGACGCCGCCCACCACACCTCCGTCCGGTCACCGCGACGCCTACGGCACCATCGAGGCCGAGTCGTACGACGAGCAGGCCGGGCTGGCCAAGGAGACCACGACCGACACGGGCGGCGGCCAGAACCTGAGCACGATCGCCAACGGCGACTGGGCCCTCTACCGGGGCGTCGACTTCGGTTCCGGCCCGGCGAAGCAGTTCTACGGACGGGTCGCGGGCGGTGCGGCCGGCGGGGTCAGCGGGCTCGTCGAGGTCCGGCTGGACAGCCGGACCGGCCCGCCGATCGGCAGCTTCTCGGTCGCGAACACCGGCGGCTGGCAGAGCTGGCGGACCGTCCCGGCCAACATCAGCGCCGTCACCGGCACGCACGACGTCTACCTGACCTTCACCAGCGGCCAGGGCGCCGACTACGTGAACGTCAACTGGTTCGGCTTCGGCCACTGACCGCACCGAGCGGACCGAGGAGACACCCGTGAACATCCGACAACGGCTCGCGCTGACCGTGCCGGCCGTGCTGATCGCCCTGCTGGGGCTCGTCCCGCCGGCCCCGACCGGCGCCGCCGCGAACTCCGCTCAGGGCGGGCCCGGGAGCTTCCCGATCACCTTCCAGAACAACACCCGTGGCACGTACGCCGATTCACAGATCTTCGTCACCGTGCTCGGCCAGGTGGTCCCGGGCCAGTGGTCGTACATGAAGCCCGACGGCTCCATGGCCCACATCGACCACCTCGACGCCACCGCGCCCGGCCACCTGGTCAAGAAGGGCGTCAGCTACCCCGACATGTCCTTCACCCTGGCCCAGGTGGGCGGGACGGTGCCCTCCCCGGCATCGATCCGCGGGGGCCGGATCTACATCTCCCTCGGCTCGCCCCTCTACCTCCCGGTCTCCCCCGACGACCAGGGCTGGGGCGGCCCCGACCTGCGCAACCCCGATGCCCCGAACAGCGACGTGTACTACGACTGGTACGAGTACACCTACGTGCAGGGCCAGGTCGCCTTCGGCGGGAACACCACCCAGGTCGACCAGTTCGGCTTCCCGATGACCTCGCGGCTGCGCCAGACCTCCAGCGGCTACGACACCACCCGCGGCATCACCCGGACCCGCGCCGAGGTCATGCAGCAGTACGCGGCCTCCGTCGGGGCCGCCTTCAAGCCGCTGCAGAACGGCTACCGCATCGTGGCGCCGCGCTCCTCGAACCTGTTCCTCGCGGGCGGCGCGCAGCAGAACCACCTCACCACCGCCATCGACCGGGCCTGGTCCTACTACACCGCCCACCCGTTCGCCCTGACCCGGCTCGGCGAGACCTTCTCCGGGCGGGTCTCCGGCTCCACGCTCACCTTCAGCAAGAACGGCACCGGCCCCTTCACCCTCCGCAAGCCCACCTCGCCGGACGTCATGGCCTGCGCGGGGGCGCTCGCCTCGGGCAACGACACCGAGAAACAGCTCGGCGCGGAGTTCTGTGCCGCGTTCAACCGGGGTGTCGCCCTCGACACCACCGCCTGGTACGCCCCGGCCGCGTACTACGCCGGGACCGCGAAGAACGACTACGCCGGCTTCTTCCACACCGTCGGCCTGGACAAGCGGGCCTACGGGTTCCCCTACGACGACGTCAACGACCAGTCCTCCGTCCAGATCCTCGGCAACGCCGAGCCGCCGACCGGTCTGACCCTCGGCATCGGCTGGTGACTCGGGGCATGTCCTGCCCGTGCCACCGGGAGCGCTCTCAGGCTCCCGGCGGCACGGGTTACCCTGCTGTTCGGCAGCCAACAGCCCCCGGACATGCAGGAGGAGCGCCCGTGCCCGAACAGCTTCCCGGCCGCCGGCCCACCCTGGAGGCCGTGGCGGAGCGCGCCGGGGTGTCCCGGGCCACCGCGTCCCGCGTCGTCAACGGCGGCGAGGGTGTGCGCGCCCATCTGGTGGAGAAGGTCCGCGAGGCCGTACGGGAGCTCGGGTACGTGCCGAATCCCGCGGCCCGCACCCTCGTCACGCGGCGCACCGGGGCCGTCGCGGTGATCATCGCCGAGCCGGAGATCCGGATCTTCTCCGACCCCTTCTTCTCCCGCCAGATCCGGGGCATCAGCAAGGAACTGACCGCACATGACACGCAGTTGGTCCTGCTGCTCGTGGAGGACCGGGGGGACTACGACCGCATCGAGCGCTATCTGGCCGGCGGCCACGTCGACGGGGCGCTCGCCTTCTCGCTGCACACCGACGACCCGCTGCCCGCGATCACCCGCCGCATCGGGATGCCCACGGTCTACGGCGGCCGACCGGGCTGGACCGCCGGATCCGGGGAGCACGGCGGTGTCGCGTACGTCGACGCGGACAACCGCGGGGGCGCCCGCGAGGCCGTACGGTACCTGCTGGAGCAGGGTCGGCAGCGGATCGCGCACATCGCCGGCCCGCTGGACCAGACCTCGGCGGTGGACCGGCTCGACGGCTACCGGGACGTCCTGCTCGACGCCGATCCGGCGCTGATCGCGGAGGGGGACTTCACCGCGGAGGGCGGGGCCCGCGCGATGGCAGGGCTGCTGGAGCGCTGCCCGGACCTCGACGCGGTGTTCGCGGCGAACGACCTGATGGCGACGGGGGCCCTGCGGGTGCTGCGGGAGCGCGGCCTCGCGGTGCCCGGGGACGTGGCGCTGGTCGGCTTCGACGATGCCGAACCGGTCGCGGAGAGCGCCGATCCGCCGCTGACGACCGTGCGCCAGGACATCGAGGGCATGGGGCATCTGATGGCCCGCTTGCTGCTGCGCACCCTGAACAAGGTCCAGGGCGAGCGCGGGGTACCCGCCTCGGTGGTCACTCCGACGGCGCTGGTGCGGCGCGCCTCCGCGTGATCCGCCCGATCCCTCCCGTCCGCCCGGTCCGTCGGGCCGGCGCGGCGTGAACTCGTCGTGCCGCAGGGAAGATTGTGGACGAAGGCGTGCTGTTGTGCGTACAACTCTTGACGGGGCCCGGGCTGCGGGTGCACGCTCCAGTCGCGCTCTGAGAGCGCTCTCAACGCTGGCGCACTCCCACCCCCGCACCCTGCCCGTCCAGGCCAAGGAGGCCGCCCCATGTCCATCCCCCGAACCACCCCCAGAGCCATGGTCCGACTCGGCGCCGTCGCGCTCACCGGAGTGCTCCTGGCCGCCTGCGGATCCGGGTCCGGGTCGGGCGGTGCGTCCTCCGGCGACGCCGCAGGCGGCGACGTCACGCTCACCGTCGACCTGTTCGGTGCGTTCGGCTACCAGGAGTCCGGGCTCTACGCCGAGTACGAGCAGCTCCACCCCGGCGTCAAGATCAAGCAGACCGACACCGAGGACGAGCAGGACTACTGGAAGTCGCTCCAGACCCGCCTCGCGGGCGGCGGCGGCCTGGCCGACGTCCAGGCCGTGGAGGTCGGCCGCATCGCCTCGGTCGCCCAGCAGCAGGCCGGCAAGTTCGTGGACCTGAACCAGTACGGGGCCGGGGCGCTCAAGGGGGAGTTCGCCCCCGCCAAGTGGTCCGCCGCGGCCACCAAGGACGGCAAGGTGCTGGGCCTGGGCACCGATGTCGGCCCCGAGGCGATGTGTTATCGCCGCGACCTGTTCCAGGCCGCCGGGCTGCCCACCGACCGCACCGAACTGGCGGCGCGGTGGGCCACCTGGGACGGATACCTCGAACTCGGCCGCCAGTACAAGGAGAAGGCGCCGGCCGGCAGCGCCTGGCTCGACAGCGTGGGCAGCCTGAACGCGGTCATGGTCGGGCAACAGAAGGAGCGCTACTACGACGCCTCGGGCGCTCTGGTCTACGAGAACAGCCCCGCCGTGAAGGCCGCCTGGGACGCCTCGGTCAAGGCCGCCGGCGACGGGCTCAGCGCCAAACTGGACCAGTGGTCGCCGCCGTGGAACCAGGCGTTCGCGTCCGGCTCCTTCGCCACCCTGCCCTGCCCCGCCTGGATGCTCGGCTACATCAAGGGCCAGGCCGCAGACGCGGGCCAGGGCAAGTGGGACGTCGCGAAGCTGCCCGGCGGCGCGGGCAACTGGGGCGGCTCCTACCTGGCGGTCCCGAGCGCCGCCAAGCACAAGAAGGAGGCGTACGAGCTGATCAAATGGCTCACCGCGCCCGAGCAGCAGACCAAGGTCTTCCGCAAGCAGGGCAACTTCCCCTCCGCCACCGGGTCCATCAGCCAGATAGCCGACGCCAAGGACCCGTACTTCTCCGACGCGCCGATCGGCCGGATCTTCGGGGACGCCGCCGAACAGGCCCCCGTCCAGGTGCTCGGCCTGCACGACAAGGACATCGCCGACCAGATCAACAACGCGCTCAGCGAGGTGGAACGCAAGGGCACGGCTCCCGAGACGGCCTGGTCCAACGCGAAGAAGGCCGTCAAGAATGCCCTCGGCTGAGCCGCCGGCACCGCCGGCGCCCCTGACCGCCCGTAGGCCGCCGCGGCCGCCGGCCCGGCGGCGCGGGCGGCCGGCCGCGTTGTCCCCGTACGCCTTCCTCGCCCCCTTCTTCACCCTGTTCGCCGCGTTCGGGATCTTCCCGCTGCTCTACACGGCGTACGTCTCCCTCTACCGCGCCGAACTCCAGACCCCCGGCGAGCTGGAGTGGCGCGGCCTCGGGAACTACACGGCGCTGTTCACCGACCCGTTCTTCTGGACGGCGCTGCGCAATACGTTCACCATCGGCGTCCTGTCCACGGTGCCCCAGCTGCTGATGGCGCTGGGCCTGGCCCACCTGCTCAACTACCGGCTGCGCGCCCGCACGTTCTTCCGTACCGCCCTGCTGCTGCCGTACGCGACCTCGGTCGCCGCTGCGTCGCTGATCTTCGCGCAGCTCTTCGGGCACGATTTCGGGCTCGTGAACCGCCTGTTGGACCTGGTGGGCATCCATCCGGTTGACTGGCAGAACGGTACGGCGGCCTCCCAGATCGCCGTCTCGTCCATCGTGGTCTGGCGCTGGACCGGGTACAACACGCTGATCTACCTGGCGGGCATGCAGACGATCCCGGCCGAGCTGTACGAGTCGGCCGAGGTCGACGGGGCCTCCCGCCTGCGGCAGTTCCTGCACGTGACGCTGCCGGGGCTGCGCCCGACGATCGTCTTCACCTCGATCGTCTCGACGATCGGCGCCACCCAGTTGTTCGGCGAGCCGCTGCTGTTCGAGGGGTCGATGTCCGGCGGCATCTCGCACCAGTACCAGACCCTCGGCCTGTACATGTACGAGCAGGGCTGGGGCTTCTTCCACCTGGGCCGGGCGGCGGCCATCGCCTGGGTGATGTTCCTGCTGATCGTGGTGCTGGTCGGGGCCAACGCCTCCTTCTCTCATCGGCGCAGTGTGCGCCGCCGTACCCGTAAGGAGGCCGGCCGATGAGCGCGCACGTCTCCGCGCGGCGCGGCGGAAGGCTGACGTACGCGGTCTTGATCTGCGCGGTGCTGGTCTCGGCCTTCCCGCTGTACTGGATCCTCGTCGCCGCGAGCCGCTCCAATGCCGAACTGGCGCGTCCCGTGCCGGCGTTGCTGCCGGGTCCGCGACTCCTGGACAATCTGCAGGCCGTCCTGGACGAGGCGGCGATCGGCACGGCGCTGCTCAACTCGCTCATCGTCTCGGGGGCGATCACCCTCGGCACGGTGCTGTGCTCCACGCTGGCCGGGTTCGCCTTCGCCAAACTCCGCTTCCGGGGCCGCGGGGCGCTGCTCGGCACCGTCGTCGCCTCGATGATGATCCCGCCGCAGCTCGGGGTGATCCCGCTGTTCATGCTGATCGTCAAACTGCACTGGGTGAACGAGCTGCAGGCCGTCGTACTGCCCGGACTGGTCTCTGCGTTCGGCGTGTTCTTCATGCGGCAGTTCCTGGTGCAGTCGCTGCCGGACGAGCTGATCGAGGCGGCCCGGGTGGACGGGGCCTCGCACGCCCGGATCTTCTGGTCGATCGTCGTGCCGATCGCCCGTCCGGCGATGGCGGTCCTGGGCCTGCTCACCTTCATGACGGCCTGGAACGACTTCTTCTGGCCGATCGTCGCGCTGTCCTCGCAAGAGCCGACCGTCCAGGTCGCGCTGCGCCAGCTGGGCGGCGGATACGTCCACGACCAGTCCGTGATCATGGCGGGCACCCTGCTCGGCACGCTGCCCGTGCTGCTGGTCTTCGGACTGCTCGGCCGGCAGATCGTCGGCGGCATCATGCAGGGCGCGGTCAAGGGCTGACGCGGCCGCCCCGGCCTTCCCCTCACCTTCCTGGAGTCCTCCCATGACCACGCTCGACACGTCTCCCGTCACGAAGACGGGCCTCTCCTTCCCGGCCGGCTTTCGCTGGGGCACGGCCACCGCCGCGTACCAGATCGAGGGCGCGGCCGCCCTGTACGGCCGGACGCCCTCCATCTGGGACACCTTCAGCCGCACCCCCGGCAAGGTCCACAACGGCGACACCGGGGACACGGCCGCCGACCACTACCACCGCATGAGCGAGGACGTGGCCCTGCTCCGCAGGCTCGGCGTGAGCGACTACCGCTTCTCGGTGGCCTGGCCGCGGGTCCAGCCCACCGGCCGCGGGCCCGCCGTCCAGCAGGGCCTGGACTTCTACCGGCGGCTCGTCGACGAGCTGCTGGCGGCCGGGATCCGGCCCGTCGCCACCCTCTACCACTGGGACCTGCCGCAGGAGCTCGAGGACCTGGGGGGCTGGCCGCGGCGGGAGACCGCCGAACGGTTCGCCGAGTACGCGGGGCTCGTGGCCGGGGCGCTCGGCGACCGGGTGGCCGACTGGACCACGTTCAACGAGCCCTGGTGCGCCGCCTTCCTCGGCTACGCGTCCGGGGTGCACGCCCCGGGCCGCACCGAGCCGGCGTCCGCGCTGCGGGCCGCGCACCACTTCAACCTGGCCCACGGCATGGGGGTGGCGGCGCTGCGCGCGGTCCTCCCCCGGTCGGCCGAGGTCTCGCTGACGCTGAACCTGCACGCGCTGCGGCCGCGGACGCGCTCCGCCGCCGATCTGGACGCGGTGCGCCGGATCGACGCGGTGGGCAACAGGATCTTCCTCGACCCGGTCTTCCACGGGCGCCTCCCGCAGGACCTGGTCCGCGACACCGCCGGGGTGACGGACTGGTCCTTCGTCCGGGACGGCGATCTGGCCGCCGCCGCGGCGACGATCGACTGGCTGGGCCTCAACTACTACGCCCCGACGGTGGTCGCGGCCGCCGAGCCGGGGGACCCGGAGCCCTCCGCCGGGCCCTCGCCCTGGGCGGGTGCCGAACGACACGTGCGCTTCCTGCCCGCGCCGGGGCCGCGGACGGCCATGGACTGGCCGGTGGATGCGGACGGCCTGCACGAGCTGCTGGTCCGGCTGCGCGACGAACTGCCCGGCGTACCGCTGCTGATCACGGAGAACGGTGCGGCGTACGTGGACTACGCCGACCCCGAGGGCGATGTGCACGACCCGGAGCGGATCGAGTACCTGCACGGCCATCTGGCCGCGGTGCACCGGGCGATCGCGGACGGGGCCGATGTGCGCGGGTACTTCGTGTGGTCGCTGCTGGACAACTTCGAGTGGGCGTACGGGTACAGCCAGCGGTTCGGCCTCGTCCACGTCGACTTCGCGACCCAGCGGCGCACGCTGAAGGACAGTGCCCGCTGGTACGCCGACGTCATCGCCCGGGGCGCCCTGCCAGGCTGACCACCGCCGCGCGCCCCGGGGTACGCAGGCGCCAGGTGCCGGCGCCGGTGATCCGGACCGCGTCGTAAGGGCCGAGGGCGACGGGGCCGGCAGCGACTGCGGGGCCGGCTGCGCCTTCGCGTTCGAGTTCCGCCGGGCCCTGGAGCGCGACCACCAGCAGGGTCTCCCCCGGCGCGGCGGTGAGCGCGAGGGCGCCCCGTACGACGGCGGTCTGCGCGTGCACGCGGTCGCGGCGGTACATCACGTTGAAGTTCACGACGGGCCCGTCGAGGAGCCGGCACGCGGTGGGGGCGTCGCCGGGGAAGTCCTGCGGCGCGTAGCGCTCGTCGACGAGGCGGCGGGCGCCGGCCACCGCGAGGTCCATGCCCGCCCCCTCGGCCAGGGTCAGGGTGCGGTCGACGCCGGGGAAGGCCGAGAAGGGCCCGTCCGCGGCCACCTCGGCGAGGCTGACCCGCCACCCGAAATCGGCCATGCCGGCGTCCTCGGGCCAGGCCGCGATCTCCCGGGTCACGCCGCCGCCGTTCTTCCACGCGACGGCTGCGCGGTCGCCCGCGCGCAGGATCCGGACCTCGTCGCCGCCGGTCATGGCACTGCTCCTCGCGTCGGGTACGCGCCGCTCCTGCGGCCCGGCCGAGCCTATCCACCCCGGACGGGAGGGCGTCCCGCGGGCAGACCGCGACCGTCCCGGAGACCAGCGCGGCGGCCGACCAGATAACCGGATAGGTCATCCGCATATGTGTTACGGTCGCATCAAGCGGATGATCTATCCGGATAGCGAGTGGGGATGGAAGCCATGAAGAGGACTGCTGTGGTCACGGCCGGAACCGGCGGGATCGGCCTGGAGACGGCGCTGGGGCTGGCCGCTGCCGGGTACGCGGTCACCGTGATCGGACGCAACGCCGAGCGGGGCGCCCGGGCGGTCGACCGGATCGACGCGACGGACCCGGCACACCCGGGCCGTTTCCTGTCCGTCGACCTCGCCTCGCTCGAGGAGGTGCGCGGACTCGCCGGCCGGATCGCCTCGGAACATGCCGCCTCGGGCGAACCGCTGACCGTACTGGTCAACAACGTCGGGGCGATGTTCGCGGACCGCCGGGACCGGGGCGGGCTCGAGGCATCGTTCGTCGTCAACCACCTCTCGCCGTACCTGCTGACCGAGCTGCTGCTGCCCACACTGACGGCCGGTGCGCCGAGCAGGATCGTGAACGTGACCTCGGGCGCGGTCGGGGTCGCGAAGCGGGTGTTCGACGCCGTCGAGCCGCCCGGCGGCTACTACGGCTTCCACTGGTACGGCCGCGCAAAGCTCGCCAACCTCGCTTACACGCTCGACCTGGCGAAGCGGCTGGACGACACGGGCGTGTCGGTCTTCGCCGCGGACCCCGGAGGCGCCGCGACCGACATGACCGACGGCACCATGACCGACTCCAAGATCGTCTCGCCCGCGCTGCGGCTGATGTGGCCGCTGGTGCGCCGCACGTTCGCACGGTCGACGTCCGGTCCGGCGTCCGTGGCGGCCAGGCCCTCGATCGTCGCCGCCACCGACGCCGCCCTGACGGGCCGGACCGGCGTCGTGATCGGCGCCCAGGCGAGCCCGGTGGCGCCGTTCCGCGCCGCGACGGACCCCCGCGTCGCCGAAGCCGTACGCCGCCTCAGCGAACGGCACGCGCCCCTGGCTGCCGTCTGATCTGCCGGCCGATCTGCCGGCCGGCGGCGGCACGGGCGGCGGGAGCATCCGGATGGGCCATCCCCTTAGCATGACCCCATGACGACGACGCCACTGCGCAAGGACGCGGCCCGCAACTGGGACCGGATCGTCGACGTCGCCCGTGCCCTGGTCGACCAGGGCACGCCGTTGCAGCTCAACGACGTCGCCCGCCGCGCCGGCCTCGGTGTCGGCACCGTCTACCGGCACTTCGCCACGCCCGAGGCGCTGCTGGAGACCGTCGCCACCCCCTGCCTGGAAGCCCTGGCCGCCCACGGCGAGCAGGCGCTGGCCGACACCGACCCCTGGCGCGCGCTGGAGGGCTTCCTGACCCGCACGGTCGAGGCGCAGGTCACCGACGCCTCCCTGGCCCCGGTCACCGCCGCCTCCGAAGACACCCTGCCGCGCACCACGGAACTCAAGCAGTCGCTGCGGTCGGCGGGCACCACACTCCTCGACCGGGCCCGCCGGGCCGGGGCGGTACGTCCCGACCTGGCCCCGGCGGACCTCGTCCCGCTCATGTGCGGCATCGCCTACGCGGTGCAGGTCCACGGCAGCGCCGCCGATGACCGCATCGACACAGCCCGCCGCTATCTGGCCACCCTGCTCGGGGGTCTGCGGGCCGCGCCACCGCACGCCTGAGGGGGCCGGACCGCTTCGGTCCGGCCGCGGTGCGTACGGGGGTGGGAACGGGAGTTACAGGATGCGCCGGGTGGTGTGCGGCAGCGAGAAGTACCCCGGGCGACCCGCATCGAGCGGGGCGCCCTCGGCGGCGTCCGTGTCGAATGCGTACACCATGAGCGGGCTGCTGCCGCTGGGGCCCGTGGCGGTGGCGCGCAGCCGGTAGCGCTCGGTGCGGACGGCGTCGCGGGCGAGGGGGGCGCCGCCCTCGTAGAAGTGGGCCGGCTTGGCGTCGGTGGCCATGCGCAGGTCCACGGCGCGCCAGGTGCCGGTGGCCGGGTCGCGCCGTTCCAGTACGTACGGTGACGCGGGTCCGGGCAGGTCGCCGGGCTCGCCGGTCAGGGGCTCCATCTGGAAGGCGATCAGCAGGTGCCCGTAGGCCCGGGAGTTGCCGTTGCGGACGGTGACCGTGAACTCCTGGGCGGGGCCGCCGCGGACCAGGTTCAGCCCGCCGCCCGCGGCCGCCGCGGTCAGGGACAGCCGGGTCGCAGGGGCGGGGGCCGCCGATGCGGTCGGCGTCATCGCGGGCGTCGCCGAGGACGTGGGTGCGGTGGTCGAGGTGGGCGTGGGCGCCGGTGAGGACACGGCCGGGGTCCCCGACCCGGTCGCCGCCGGCGACGCCGGGCCCGAGGGCGAGGCGCCGGACGACCGGGCGGGAGCGGCCGGGGCGTCCGGGTGACCGGAGCAGGCCGTCAGGACGGCCGACAGCGCCGCCAGTACGGCCGAGGCGATCAGCAGACGGGGTCTGACGTGCAATGTGCCCTCCTACGACTCCTGTGACGGCAGGACGGTAGCAAGGGCGGCGCGCCCGTACAGCGGCGCGGCGCATGACACTTCGGTCACGGTTGTCGACCGGGCCCGGGGCCGCCCGGAGCCGGCGCCCGGATCCCGCGCCGACGCCCTGGCCGGGCACCGGAGCCCCCGCGCTCCCGCGCCCGGCCGTGGGCCGTCAGCCCTTGAAGTCCGCCGTCCGGACCGGGGAGGCCTCGGCGAGGGCCTTGACCACGGCGTCGGTCCCCGCCCGCAGACCGTACACGGGGGTGCCCGGCTGCTGGCGCCAGGAGTCGTCGAGGCCGCCCGCGTCGACGGAGTCGAAGCCGAGTGCGTCGATGAGCACCCGGACGGTCTGCTTCGCCGCCCCGTCGTCGCCGGCGACCGGGAGGGCCATGCGGTCCGGGTCCCCGGCCGGCCGGTGCCGGTCCAAGATGTCCTCGGCGTACGTCCCGTTGAAGGCCTTGACCACCGGGTGCCCGATGTGGCGCTCGCTCCAGCGGCTCTCGGTCAGTCCCTCGTCCTCGATCTCGGCGATGCGGCCGTCGCGCTGCTTCGGGTAGTAGTTCCCGGTCTCGATGACGACGAAGTCCTCGGCCGCCCGGTCGAAGAGCCCGGCGGGCAGCTCGGGCACGTTCTTCAGGGGGATGGTGACCACGACGAGCTCGGCCCCGCGGGCCGCCTCCGCCACCGTGACCGCCGTGGCTCCGGTCTCCTTCGCGAGGTCGGACAGGGTCTCGGGGCCACGGGAGTTCGCCACGGACACGTCGTGTCCGAGCGCGGTCAGGCGGCGCGTCAGGTTGCCGCCGATGTTGCCTGCGCCGATGATGCCGATCTTCATGAGCTCTCCAGTGCGTGCAGGGTGGTCGGGTTCCGCGTGGAGTCCGAACCACCGGCAGCCGCCGCGCATTCCGGGTACGGCCCTCCCGTCTGCGGATCCCCCGTTCGAGTGGCCGGATCCACGCCACACGGATTCAGCCATGTATTTCGACCATGCCGACCTGAGGAGGCCGTGGCCCTGGCCTCGGCCGGCCCGTACGGCCTCTCCCTCGGGATCGCGACCCGGGACGCGGCGCGCGGGCTCGGCCCGGGCGAGGAGCTGTACCGCCTGCGCGAGGCGCTGTCCCCGTGGCACGGGCCACCGCCGGCCAACGTGGCTTCGGGCATGCTCCGGCTCGACGCGGCGCCGACGCTCGAACAGGAGCGGCTGCGCGTGCCGGAGCGGGTCTGCGACCTCGAACTCGCCGCCGGGAACTGCCATCAGGTATTGGTCGACCTGTACGAGAGCGGCCGCCGGCATCCGGTGCGCGAGCGGTGCACCGAGCAGCTCATCGAGGCCCTCTACCGCACGGGGCGCCAGGCGCAGGCCCTCGCCGAATACCACACCGTACGGGACCGGCTGCGCGACGAGCTCGGCGTCGACCCGGGCGCCGGGCTGCGCCGCCCGGGGCTGGCGATCCTGCGCTCCGAGGAGCTCGGACGGCCCGAACCGGCAGGCGCACGGCCCGCCCTGACGCGGGCCGCCGCCCCCGGGGTGCCGGCCCCGCCGGCCGAACCCGCGTCGGACAGCGGCTGGCGCGGGGTGCCCAGAACCCGCCCCGGACGCCCGGGCTTGTCGCCCGCGCCCAGGTTCGCCGAACGGCAGGCCGACCGCGCGGCCATCGCCGCACGTCTGACCTCGGCCGAAGGGCCGCAGCGCGTCGTGGTCTCCGGAGCGCCCGGCAGCGGGAAGTCCGCGCCGACCCACCAGTGCGCCTACGAGGTCCGGGACGAGTTCCCCGGCGGGGTCTTCACCTTCGCACTGACCCGGCCCGACGGCAGCCCCTTGAGCCCGGACGAAGCACAGGAACTCCTGCCCGGCCCCGGCGACGGCGGACGCCGGCTCCTCGTCCTCGACGACGCGGCCGGCGCCGGACAGGTCCTGCCGGCCGACCATGCCCCGGATTTCGCGCCGGACGTGCGCACGGCGCTCCCGGCGGGCGTACGGGCCCTGCGGGCGGCGGCGCCGGCCTGCCTGGGTTCGCCCCGATAGGCGGCTGTACGCCATCTGCGTCGCATTCAGGCCATTTCGCACGTTCCGAGAACCGTCCGCCGGGGTGGCGGCGTCGGTGGGTTCAGCTACTCGGCAACCGAGCACGGCGAAAGGTCCCGACGATGTTCAAGTCTCCGGCCAAGGCCAAGCGCACCGCTTCCCTCGCCCTCGCGGCCACCGCCGCGACGGCCGCACTCACCCTCGCCTTCGTCACCAGCGCCTCCGCGACCGCCGCCGCGGCCCCGTCCGTGTCCGGCAGCCCGGAGGGCGCGTTCTCCCGGATCGCCACCTTCTACGGTGCGTACATCGACGCGGTCTACGACAACGACGGCACGCGCGCCAAGCAGCTGCGGGCCGCCTACCTCTCCGCGCCGCTCCAGCGCGAGCTGGCGAAGTGGGAGGAGACCAACCACGCGGACGGCGTCCTGCGCGCCCAGAACGTGCCGCTGGAGTGGAAGGTCACCTACGTCGACAGCGGCATGGGCAAGACCAATGCCACCGTCACCCTGACCTGGAGCGGCACCGACACCACCCGGCTCCACGTCCAGGCCGACCTGAAGACCCGGAAGATCCTCTCCATCACGGACTGACGACGCTCCGGACATGCGGGTGGGGGCCACCGCCGGCGGCCCCCACCCGATCAAGAACGCGCTGTGACCAAGCGCTGCGACTACGCGCCGCTCGCCTTGAGCATGTCCTCGCGCTCGACGAGCTTCACGCGCTCGCGGCCCTGCGGCTCGCCCAGCGCCTTCTCGGCCGCGTCGAGCTTGTGCCAGCCCTCCCACGTCGTGAAGCGGACGTTCCGCTCGGCCAGGAAGGCCTCGACGGCCTCCGGCGCAGGCGCGGCGGGCGTCTGCAGGCGGCCGCCCGCGTGGTCCTCGAGGAGGTTCGCGACCGTCTCGTTCGCGTCGCCCTTGGTGTGGCCGATGAGGCCGATCGGTCCGCGCCGGATCCAGCCGGTGACGTACGTCGACTGCAGGTGCCCGCCCGCCTCGATCACGCGGCCGCCCTCGTCCGGGACCGTGCCGCTGTCGACGTCCCACGGCAGCTTGGGCAGTTCGTCGGAGAGGTAGCCCACGGCGCGGTAGACGGACCGGACGTCCCAGTCGGTGAACTGGCCGGTGCCCTTGACGTTGCCCGTGCCGTCGAGCTCGGTGCGCTCGGTGCGCAGGCCGACGACCTTGCCGTCCTCGCCGAGGATCTCGGCGGGCGACTCGAAGAAGTGCAGGAAGAGCTTGTGCGGGCGCTCGCCGATGTCGCGGATCGCCCAGTTCTCCAGCGTCTTCGCGACCATGTCCGCCTGCTTGTTGGAGCGGCGGGTGGCGATCGAGCCCTCGTCGTAGTCGATGTCCTCGGGGTTGACGATGACCTCGATGTTGGGCGAGTGGTCGAGCTCGCGCAGCTCCATGGGGCTGAACTTGGCCTGCGCCGGGCCGCGGCGGCCGAAGACGTGCACCTCGAGCGCCTTGTTGGCCTTGAGGCCGTCGTAGACGTTCGCCGGGATCTCGGTGGGCAGCAGCTCGTCCGCGGTCTTCGCCAGGATGCGCGCGACGTCGAGGGCGACGTTGCCGACGCCGAGCACGGCGACCTTCTCGGCCTCCAGCGGCCAGGTGCGCGGAACGTCGGGGTGGCCGTCGTACCAGGAGACGAAGTCCGCGGCGCCGTAGGAGCCCTCGAGCTCGACGCCGGGTATGGCGAGCGCGCGGTCGGCGGTCGCGCCGGTGGAGAAGATCACGGCGTCGTAGAACGAGTGGAGTTCGTCGAGGCTGATGTCGTTCGGGTAGTCCACGTTGCCGAACAGGCGGACCTGCGGCTTGTCGAGCACCTGGTGGAGGGCGGTGATGATGCCCTTGATCCGCGGGTGGTCGGGGGCGACGCCGTACCGGATCAGGCCGAAGGGGGCGGGCATCCGCTCGAACAGGTCGATGGAGACACCCGGCTCGGCGGCCGCCTCGGACTTCAGCAGCGCATCGGCGGCGTAGATTCCGGCGGGGCCGGCACCGACGATTGCTACCCGCAGGGGGCGAGGCATGACAGGTTCCCTTCGACCGACAAAAGACTGGATCAAGAGAACCCTAAACTAAGGCGACCCTAACCCGGCACCCGCCCCCTGGTTATGACCCTATAAACAAAACTTATGACCTTCCCAAGACATCCTTGGGGTTGCCCGTCACACTGGAACCGGCCCGTCACACTGGAACCAGGAGGTACGCCGATGGATCCGGTCGCGGCTTTGGAGCGGATCGCCTTCCTGCTGGAGCGCGGGCAGGCACCGACCTACCGGGTACAGGCCTTCCGGACGGCGGCCGCAGCCCTCACCCGAATGGGCGAACGCGAGGTGCGGGAGCGGGTCGGGGCCGGAACCCTCGAAGCGGTCAAGGGCATCGGGCCGAAAACCGCCCAGGCGGTGCGGGAGGCGCTCGGCGGGTCGATCCCCGCGTACCTGCAGAACCTCGAGGACGAGGTCGCGGCGCACCCCGAAGGCCCCCCGGCGAGCCCGGCCGCCCTCGCGCTGCGCGCGGCCCTGCGCGGGGACTGCCATGTGCACTCCGAGTGGTCCGACGGCGGCAGCCCGATCGAGGCCATGGGGCGGACGGCGGCAGAGCTGGGCCACGAGTGGGCCGTACTCACCGATCACTCGCCGAGCCTGACCGTCGCCCGGGGTCTCTCACCGGAGCGGCTGCGCGAGCAGCTGGAGGCGGTGGCGGAGCTGAACGAGATGTGGGCGCCGTTCCGGCTGCTCACCGGTATCGAATGCGACATCCTGCTCGACGGCTCGCTGGACCAGGAGCCGGAGCTGCTGGATCAGCTGGACGTGGTCGTCGGGTCCGTGCACTCCAAGCTGCGGATGGAGTCGCCCGCGATGACGCGGCGGCTGCTGGCGGCCGTACGCAACCCGCTGATGGACGTCCTGGGCCACTGCACGGGACGGCTGGTGACGGGCCGGACCCGCCCCGAGTCCCGGTTCGACGCCGAGGCGGTCTTCGCCGCCTGCGCGGAGTCCGGGACCGCCGTGGAGATCAACAGCCGGCCCGAGCGGCTGGACCCGCCGCGCCGGCTGCTGAGGTCGGCCGTGGAGGCCGGCACCCTGTTCGCGATCGACACGGACGCGCACGCCCCGGGCCAGCTGGACTGGCAGCTGCTCGGCTGCGAACGGGCCGTGGAGTGCGGGGTGCCGGCCGAGCGCGTCGTGAACACCTGGCCGCGGGAGCAGCTGCTGGAGTGGACCCGGACCCGCCGCCCGCCCACCTCGGCGGCCGCGGCCTGAGCCGAGGGCGGCGCGGCGCCGCGGGCGCCCCCCGGCGTTCGCAGACCGCCTCAGCGGAGCCCGGCCAGGTCCGCCCCGCGCACCAGCAGCAGCACGACATCGGCCCCCGCGACCGCCATCGTGACCAGGAAGGGGATCCGGCTCCGGCCGGTCGGCAGGACGGCCCCGAGGAGTACCGCCGCAGCGGTCGCCGCGAGCAGCACCCAGCCGTACGGCGGCACCCGGCCCGGCGGTCCGGCGACCAGGGCCACGGCCGAGCCGAGGACCAGGAGCCCCCCGACGGCCGCCGAGCGCCGGGCGCCGAGCCGGTGCGGCAGGCCCACCACGCCCGTGGCCAGGTCGTCGTCGATGTCGGGCAGCGCGTTGGCGAAGTGCGCGCCCGCACCCAGCAGGGCCGCCGCGGCCGTCAGCCACCACGGCGGCCAGGGCGCACCGGGCAGGCCGAGGGTGACGAACGCGGGGAGCAGCCCGAACGCGAGGGCGTACGGGAGCCAGGAGACGGCGGTGCCCTTCAGCCGCAGGTTGTACGCCCAGGCGGCGGCCACCCCGCACAGGTGCGCACAGCCGGCGAGCCATCCGCAGGCCAGCGACAGCGGGACGCAGAGCAGCAGGGCCGTGAGCGCCGCGGCCGTCACCGCGGCGGGCCGTACCGCCCCGCGGACCAGGGGTTTGTCGCGGCGGCCCGTCGCCAGGTCCCGGCCGAGGTCCACCCGGTCGTTGCACCAGCCCACCGACAGCTGGCCCACAGCCACCGCGGCCACGGTGAGCGCCGCCCCCGGGAGGCTGCGCCCCACGGCCGCGGCGAGGGCGGCGGCGAAGAGCGTCACGGCGGCCGCGGGCAGCGGATGGCAGGCCCCCAGCAGCCCGAACGGGCCGGACCGACCGGACGCGGCGGCCGACGACGGGCCGCCGGCAGGCGCGGGCCGGCCGGTCTGCGGGGTCGCGGCGGGAGTCGGCGGAGTTCCGTCTGCGGCTCGGGCTGGGGGCACGCGATCACGCTATGCCGCGCCGCGCCCGGTATGCGGGATTCATCACGAAGTGTCAGTTGTTCCCTATGTTGAATCAATGACGCGTGTCCTGGCAGTGAGCAGTGTTTTCCCGCCCCACCGCTATCGCCAGTCCGAGATCGCGGCGGCGCTCGCCCGTTTCCTGCCTCCGGGGGCCGACACCGCCCTGCTCCACCGGCTGCACGCCTCGGTGGGCGTCGGCTCCCGCCACCTCGCGCTCCCGCTGGAGCGCTACGGTCCGTCGAACGACTTCGGCGGGACGAACGCCCTCTTCGTGGAGACGGCCGAGGAGCTCGGAGCCCGCGCCATCGAAACCGTCCTGGCCGCGGGCCATCTGACGGCGCGCGAGATCGACCTGGTCATGTCGACCACGGTGACCGGGCTCGCGACGCCCTCGCTGGAGGCCCGCCTCGCGGCCCGCACCGGTCTGCGCCCCGACGTGAAACGGCTGCCGCTCTTCGGCCTCGGCTGCGCGGCCGGCGCCGCCGGACTCGGCCACCTCCACGACTACCTGGCGGGCCGCCCGGACCACGCGGCCCTGCTGCTGTCCACCGAGCTCTGCTCCCTCACCCTGCAGCCCTCGGACGCCTCGGTGGCGAACCTGGTGGCCGGCGCCCTCTTCGGCGACGGGGCCGGGGCGCTGCTCGCCGTGGGCCGCGGCCATCCGCTGCACGGCACCAGGCCGGGGCCTTCGGTGGTGGCCGCCCGCAGCCGCCTGTACCCCGGCACCGAGGGGCTCCTCGGCTGGGACATCGGCCACTGGGGTTTCCGGATGGTGCTCGGCCGTGAACTGCCCGCCCTGGTCAGGCTGCACGTGGCCGAGGAGATCGAGACGTTCCTCGCCGGGCACGACCTCAAGCCGCCGGACGTCGACGCGTGGATCGTCCACCCCGGCGGGCCGAAGGTCCTCGACGTGCTGGCGGACGCGCTGGCGCTGCCGGATTCCGCCTTCGCGGCGAGCCGGCGCTCGCTGGCGGAGGTGGGCAACCTCTCCTCCGCCTCCGTCCTGCACGTCCTGAACGCGGTCCAGGCCGCCGGGCCGCCCGCACCGGGCTCGGTCGGGCTGATGATCGCCTTCGGACCGGGCTTCGCCTCCGAACTCGTCCTCCTGCGCTGGTGACCTCATGCCGATGAACCCGATCAACCCGATGGACCTGTACCTGCTGCTCATGGCCCTCGTCGTGGCCGAGCGGCTCGCCGAACTCGCCGTCGCCCGCCGGGGCACGCGCTGGAGCCTGTCCCGCGGCGCCATCGAGTACGGCCGCGGCCACTACCCCGCCATGGTCGCCCTGCACACCGCGCTGCTCGCCGGCTGTGTGGTGGAGCCGCTCGTCGCCGACCGCCCGTTCCTGCCCGCGCTGGGCTGGCCCGCACTCGCCCTCGTACTGGCGGCCCAGGGCCTGCGCTGGTGGTGCATCAGCACCCTCGGCCCGCGGTGGAACACCCGGGTGCTGGTGGTCCCGGGGCTGCCGCTGGTGGCGGCGGGGCCGTACCGGCTGCTGCGCCACCCGAACTACATCGCGGTCGTCGTGGAGGGTGCGGCGCTGCCGCTGGTGCACACCGCCTGGATGACGGCGGCCGGCTTCACCGTACTGAACCTCCTGCTGCTCGGCGTACGCATCCGCTGCGAGGAGGACGCACTGGCCCATGCCGCGCCGGTCTACCGCAGTGCCGTACCGGCGGAGGGCAGGGCCCGGTGATCGACCTGCTCGTCGCCGGCGGCGGCCCGGCCGGGCTGGCCACGGCCATCCACGGGGCGCTGGCCGGGATGGAGGTCGTGGTCCTGGAGCCGCGCCCCACCCCGATCGACAAGGCCTGCGGCGAGGGCCTGATGCCGGGGGCCGTCCGCCGGCTCCAGGAGCTCGGCGTCCGTGTTCCGGGCAGCCCGTTCCGCGGCATCCGCTACCTGGACGGGGTGAGCGGCCTGCACGCCGAGGGGCTGTTCCGCACCGGGCCGGGTCTCGGCACCCGCCGTACCGTCCTCCAGGCGGCGCTGGCCGAACGCGCCGACCGGCTGGGCGTACGGGTGCTCGCGCGGCGCGTCGGCGAGGTCCGCCAGGACGAGGACCGGGTCGGTGCGGCCGGCCTGACGGCCCGGCACCTCGTGGCGGCGGACGGCCTGCACTCCCCCGTCCGGCGCGGTCTGGGCCTCGCGGCGCCGCCCGCCCCCGGCCGGCCGCCCCGCTACGGGCTGCGCCGCCACTACGCCGTGGAGCCCTGGAGCGACCTGGTCGAGGTCCACTGGTCGGCGCACTGCGAGGCGTACGTGACCCCTCTGGGGCCCGGCCGGGTCGGCGTGGCGGTCCTCACCACCGAACGCGCCCCCTTCGACGTACAACTGGCCCGGTTCCCGCTGCTGTGCGAGCGGCTGGCCGGGTGTTCCGGTTCGGCGGTGCGCGGCGCCGGGCCGCTGCGCCAGCAGGCCCGGGTACGGGTCGCGGGGCGGGTGCTGTTCGTCGGGGACGCCGCCGGGTACGTGGACGCGCTGACCGGCGAGGGGCTCACCCTGGCCGTGACCGCCGCGGGCGCTCTCGTCCGCTGCGTACGGGAGGGGCGGCCGCAGGCGTACGAGCGGGCCTGGCGGGAGCTGTCGCGCAGCTACCGCACGCTCACCGCGTCCTTGCTCTGGGCACGCCAACAGCCCCGGCTCGCGGGGCGGATCGTCCCGTTGGCGGCCCGGCTGCCGAGGGTCTTCACGCACGGGGTCAACCTGCTCGCGTAGGACGGCGGGACCGGCCGTGCGTACGCATGCCACGGGGGCGGGATCGGCACGTACCGCCGGTCCCGCCCCCGTCGCGCGGTCAGCCGTCGGCGCCCGCCCGGGCCTGCGGCGACCGGTTCAGGAGCGCCAGGCCGGCCAGGACGGCGGCGGCCGCGGCGCAGAGCACCGCCGTGACGCCCGCCCAGGCCGGGGAGGCGCTCGCCGCACCCGCCCGCCATGCGGCGGCGGTGTCGCGCACCGCCGGCAGGGCGCCGAGTCCCAGGCACAGCACGGTGGCGAGGAGCGGAAGGAGGGCGGTCGGGGTCTGGGACCACAGCGCCGTCAGGTCGCCCGGCAGGTGCAGGACGACACAGACCAGCAGGGCGGCGGCCACGGGCCGGCGCAGGACGTGGCGCAGCGCCCCGGCGCGGGCGGGGGCGGCCGGGGTGCCGTTCGCGATGCGCCCGTACGGCCGCCGCCGGTACTGCTCGACGGACTCGTACGGCTCGGCCACCTCCTCGAGCGGCCGGCAGTGCCGGCCGTCTCGAGCAGGGTGCGTATCGGCTCGGCACTCGTCGCTGTCGCTGTCGCTGCGCCGGTGGTGGCGGGGAACGCGCGGGGGCTGTCGCCCTGTGTCGCCGCGAGCGCGACGGGGTCATTCATGGAAAGCTCCGTTCGCCGCCGCGCGGGTCTGCACATCGCGCGCCGGTCAACGTGCGTCATCGGAAGTGCATGCTCAGTCACATTCATCGGCACCCCGCTCCGCTGCGCCATTCGGGGCGGGCAAACGGGGGAGCCGGCCTCCCGGCGGTCACCGGAGCAGACGGTTCGAGATGCGCCCGCGCGGCGCTGCTGGTTCGCTGAATCCGGCCTCCTTACCCCCCACACCCGAGGAGTGATCATGAGCGCTGGCGAAACCCAAGGCCGGGTCCGGCAACTGCGCGAGAAGGCACAGGAGCTGAGCAAGGCGGCGGAACGCTCCACCGATCCGGAAGAGCGCCGAAGGCTCCAGGAGAAGGCCCGCCGACTCCAGGAGCAGAGCGAGAAGGAAGGCAAGATCGACGATCGGGGCATGGATCCCATGTAGCCCCGGTCGCCCCACACATCGGCCGGTGGCCACGGGCACCGGCCGATGCCGTACGTCACGTCACGTCACTTCACGTCATATCGGTGGTTTCGCGGACACGTCTGGGGACGGTGCATGAAGGCTACGGAGGTACTGGCCGATGCCTACGGGCGCGTCCGGGAGGTGGTGCACGACGTGGTCGAGGGGCTCTCGACCGAGGAGTTGAACGCGCGCATCGACCCGAAGGCGAACTCGATCACCTGGCTGGTGTGGCATCTGGCCCGGGTACAGGACGACCACGTGGCGGACGCGTCCGGCCAGGAACAGGTCTGGACGGCACAGGACTGGTTCGCCCGCTTCGCCCTGCCGGTGCCCGCCGAGGCCACCGGCTTCGGGCACACCGCGACGCAGGTCGGAAAGGTCGTGGTCGAGTCGGGCGAACTGCTGCTGGGGTACTACGACGCCGTCCATGAGCAGAGCACCGCGTTCATCCGCGGACTCGCCGCCGCCGACCTGGAACGGGTGGTCGACGAGCGCTGGGACCCGCCGGTCACCCTGGGGGTGCGGCTGGTCAGCGTCATCGCAGACGACCTGCAGCACGCCGGCCAGGCGGCCTTCGTACGGGGCGCGCTGCAGCGGCGGTAGCCGCCGGCGCCGAAAGCCCGTGCACAGCCCGGGCGTTGGCCGGATCTCCGGCCGACTTCGGGGAAGGCATGGCAGAGACGAAAGGCGGTGGCCCGTGTCCCGTGCCCGTTGCCCACGACGCCGGAGCGCCCGGTGGTGCGCCGTGTGGTGTGCCTTCCTCCTGCTCGCCGCCGGCGCCGGACCGGCGTCCGCCGTGGCGGGCGCATCCGCCACGGACCGGCCCGTCGTGGACACCGACCGGGGGCCGGTACGCGGCACCGCGCACGGCGCGTACCGCACCTTCGAGGGGATCCCGTTCGCGGCTCCTCCGACGGGGCCGCTGCGCTGGCGGCTCCCGCAGCCCGCGGCGCGCTGGACCGGCGTACGCGACGCCGGGGTCCCGGGGGCGCGCTGCGTACAACTGCCGCCGGTGGGACCGGGCGGGCCGAGCGGCTCCGAGGACTGCCTGTACCTCAATGTCACCTCGCCGAACACGTCGGCCTCGTCGGCCTCCGGCGGGCAGCGGCGGCCGGTCATGGTCTGGTTCCACGGCGGCGGCTTCGTCAACGGGGCCGGGGACCTGTACCAGCCCGAGCGGCTGGCCGTACAGGGCGATGCGGTGGTCGTCACCGTCAACCACCGGCTCGGAATCTTCGGCTTCTTCGGGCATCCGGCGCTCGGCGGGGCCCCCGACTTCGCCATCGCCGACCAGCAGGCGGCGCTGCGCTGGGTACGGGCCAACGCCGCGCGCTTCGGCGGCGACCCGTCCGACGTGACGCTGTTCGGGGAGTCCGCGGGCGGCCTGAGCATCTGCGCCCACCTCACCTCACCGGCCTCGGGCGGCCTGTTCCAGCGGGCGATCCTGCAGAGCGGCTCGTGCTCCACCACCATGCCGCCCCGCTCGCTGCTGCCCACCCAGGGCCGGTACGAGCCCTTCGTGCCCGAGCGGCGCACCGTCGCGGCCGGGGTCGCGGCAGCGGCTGCGCTCGGCTGCGACGACCGGCCGGAGCCCGGCGCCGTACTGGACTGCCTGCGCGGCAGGGACGCGGCGAAGCTCGCGACCCCGGAGCTGATGCAGCAGTTCTCCCTCGTCTCCTACGGCAACCGCCTGCTGCCCGAGGAGCCCCGGCGGGCCCTGGAGGCCGGCCGCTTCCACCGGGTGCCGGTGATCGAGGGCAGTACCCGGGACGAGATGCGGATCTTCCTGGCGCAGAGCCTGGCGGCGTTCCCCCTCCCCGACGCGGGTGCCTACCGGGCCCGGGTGGAGCAGTCGTTCGGCGCGGCTGCCGTCCCGGCCGTCGAGGCGCAGTACCCGGTGGCGGCCTACCCGACACCGGCGCTGGCCTGGGCCGCCGTACTGTCCGACGCCTCGTTCACCTGCCCGGCGCTGCGGGACAGCAGGGCGCTGGCCCGGCACGTGCCGACGTACGTGTACCGGTTCAGCGACCGGGACGCGCCGAACTTCACCGGCCTGCCGGAGGTGGCGGGGTTCCCGTACGGCGCCTCGCACGGCTTCGAACTGCCCTACCTGTTCACGATGGATGCCGCCCTGACCGCACCGCAGCGCGAGCTGTCGAAGCGGATGACCGGCGACTGGACGGCGTTCGCCCGCACCGGCAGGCCGCCCGCCGCATGGCCGCGGTTCGATTCCAACGGATCCGTACGGTCGCTCGCCCCGGGATCGGGCGGGATCCACGTGGTGGACGGGCCTGCGGAGCACCACTGCGCGTTCTGGGACGCGCAGTGGCCCTGAGCTCCACTCACCAGGGCGCGGTGGTGACGACTTCCCCGTCGGGCGTCCGGACGGACACCGTGCCGTGGTCCCCGTACACCTGCTGCCGCCACGACACGAACATCTGCGCCACCCGGCGGCCGTCCTCCGCGAGGCCCTTGCCGACGGATCCGGTGGTGAAGGTCACGAGCGCCTCGCCGGCGTCCCGCCCCTTGCGGACCCGGGCCTCCCTGACGGCCTGCTCGGGCAGGAAGAGGTCCGCTCGGGTGCGCCGCTCGGCGTAGTAGGCGTTGAAGTCCCGGGTCATGTCGAACCACCCCGCACCGCCGCAGGGTCCGGCGCCGTTGGTGATGTCCCCGTCGGTGGGCGGATTCGGCGCCCCGGTGTCCTGATCGGTGGGCGGCCCCGCGTAGCTGCCCGTCTCCTGATCCGTGGGCGGACCGGCGTAGCCGCCCGTCTCCTGGTCGGTCGGGGGACCGGCGTAACCACCCGTCTCCTGATCCGTCGGCGGACCGGCGTACCCGCCGCCTTGCTCCTCCGTCGGCGGATCCGGCAGACCCGTGCCGCCGCCCGTCGTCCGGTCGAGGCCGCAGGTCTCCTTCGCCGGCGCGGGCGGCGCGGCGGCCTCCCCGGCGTGCCTCGTGCCACAGGCCGCGAGCGCGGCGCACAGCAGCCCCGCCACTGCCGCCCTCCCGGCCATGGACACAGCTGTCCTCGTCATGGTCCTCCCCCTTTGCCCAGGGAGAGGGGATCGCGCCACCCGCGGTTCCCCGTCCGGGGGGCGGCTATCGTGCCGCCATGACCGGCCCCGGGCAGCACCCTCTCCTCTTCCTCGACGTCGACGGACCGCTCATCCCGTTCGGGGCCACGCCTGACGAACTGCCGGACGGCTATCCGACGTACGGGACGCGGCCCGACGCAAACCCCCTCCTCGCCAGGATCGATCCCGCGCTCGGACCCCGTCTGCTGGCGCTGCCGTGCGAACTGGTGTGGGCCACGACCTGGATGGACGACGCGAACGAGTGGATCGCGCCGCGCATCGGACTGCCGGATCTGCCGGTGGTGGCGTGGCCGGACCCGTACGAGGAGGAGGGCCATCGGGAGCGGATCCACTGGAAGACCCGCGCCCTCGTGGACTGCGCCGCGGGCCGCCCGTTCGCCTGGGTCGACGACGAGATCACCGGCGCCGACCGGACCTGGGTGGCCGCACACCACCCGGGCCGGTCCCTGCTCCACCGCGTGGATCCCCGCTTCGGCCTCACACCCGCGGACTTCGCCACACTCACCGCATGGCTGCGCGGACCCGCCCACGCCGGACCGTGAGCCTGGCCCGGGGCGGGCGAAAGGCTGCAGGATGGGGCGCTGTGCCTCGACG
This sequence comes from Streptomyces sp. NBC_01296, assembly GCF_035984415.1. Taxonomy (NCBI): domain Bacteria; kingdom Bacillati; phylum Actinomycetota; class Actinomycetes; order Kitasatosporales; family Streptomycetaceae; genus Streptomyces; species Streptomyces sp. NBC_01296. Next base: position 1,100,076 of record NZ_CP130720.1, read on the forward strand.
GCGGCACACATCGGCCCCAGGAGGTCCGGGCATGAAGCCTGTCCCCGCCCTGCCCGCCCAGGTCACCTGGCACGACACGGACACACGCGTCTTCCGCTGGGCGGCCCGGACCGAAGGGCGCTGGTGGGTCCTGCGGCTCAACGACTTCCCCGAGCACCCCCTCTGCACCTTGTTCATCGACGGACAGGTCATCGGTGACGTGGATGACGTGCCGGACACCTGGCAGTTGTGGCCCGGCTCCGCGCTTCCCGCCCTGACCGCGTCGGAACGTGTCGAGGTACTCGCCCTCATGACCGGCCTCGGTCCCTACGGAACCGAGGCCGGCACCCCGTGCGCAGGCGACTGGTGCACCTGCGGCATCCTCACCGACGCCTACGCCGCCCGGCTCAACGACCCTCCGCGAACCTCGAGGGAATGGCGCTAGGGGGTGTCGTCAAAGTAGCGTCGGCCGCCCGTGAGGGCGGGGCCGGCGGGGTCTGGTGCGTGTGATCGCAAGGCGGAGGAGGGAGGCGACGCTCGCGTCGGCGACCGACGACAACGCGGCGAGCGCGCGTGCCAGACCCCGCCGGCCTGGGGGCACCTCCCAGCGGTAGCTGGGGGAGGGACTTTGACGACACCCCCTAGGACCAGGACGCCGCCACCAAGGAGCGTTCCGCCGCGGCCAGGTGGGTGGAGGCGGCGAGCCAGGCCCAGGCGTAGGCGTCGGGTGAGGGGTCCGTCAGGCGGCCGAAGGAGTCGCGGGGGCGGCGGTCCGCCTCCGCGGCGAGGGCCGTGGCGAGCTCCGCCGCCGCGGTGAAGCCGGCCCGGCGCAGCGGCCCGTACGAGGTGAGCGGCTCGGCGGTGCGTGCCGCCTCGGCGACGGCGCGCCGGCCGCCCGCGACCCCGGTTTCCAGCAGCCGGCGTACCCGCCACAGCGGTGAGTCGGCCAGCAGGTCCGGGCCTTCCGCAGCACCGGCGGGAGCGGGGGCCGCGGCCGTCCCCGGCGGGAAGTGGCTGCCCTGGAGCAGGTCGTAGCCGAGGTCGGCGCGGCCCAGCCACTCCTCGGGCAGGCGCAGGGTGTACTCCGCGCCGGGCACCGGCCCGACGGCGAGCGGGCGCAGGGTGGCGGCGCGGTCCAGGTCGGGCCGGCCCAGGACGCGGAGCGCCAACCCCGGATGGGCGGCGATACGGCGCAGGTTGGCCGTGTGCGGCAGTTCCGGGTGGGGGTGCGCGGCGCGCAGCCGCAGCAGGGGCGCGTCCGCCCGTGCCTCGCGGACCAGCAGGTCCTCGCCGGCCGCCCCGACGACGGTGACCTCGCAGCCGAGGAGGGCGGGCGCGGCCCCGTCCGGGTCGGTGTCCCGGTCGGCGAGCCGGGCCGCCACGACCTCGGCCGCCGGGCGGGCGAAGAGCGCGGCGGCCGGCTCCTCGGTCCACGGGACTCCGCGCAGCGGGGTCGCCTGGACCCCGCGTCCGGCGCCGAGGCGGCCGTCGGCCGAGACCGTGGCCCCGGCGATACGCAGTCCCCCGCGCGCGAGGCCCGCGTGGTCGAGGGCGGCTCCGCCGAGAGCCACGGAGGCGGAGCCGGCGCCTCGGGCGCGGGCCAGGCCGCCGGGGCGGACGTCGGAGACCGAGTAGCGGGCGCCGTCGGGGGCGAGCAGATGGGTGACCACTCCCCCGTAGCCGGTGGCCGACAGGACCGGCTCCCGGCACAGGCCGTACACCCGCAGGCTGCCGCCCGGCTGGTAGGCGCGGCGTACGGCGGCGGTGAGCGCCGGGCCGGCCGTGCCGGAGGCCAGCAGTCCGGCGGTGTGCAGGAGTTCGCGGAAGGCTCCGGTGAGGTCGCCGAGCCGGTGGGCGCCGCTGCGCTCCCGGGCGGCGCGCAGGCCCCGTACGACACGCAGGGTGGCGGCCTCGGCCCGGGGCAGCCCGGCGAGGCGCGCGGTGTGGGCGGCCCGCAGCAGCTCGGCCTGGACCACGGCGCCGCCGGCCGTGACGCCGGCCGCGAGAGCCTCGGCGGCGGCCTGCCAGAGCGCGGCGGCAGCGCCGAGCTGGGCGGCGGTGAGGGCATCCGGGACCGGTTCGGGCGTGCTCGGCGGAGCGGCGGCCGCAGGCCCCGAGGCGGCTTCGGCCGCTCCGGGACCGGCGGCGGGCGCAGCCCCCGGCACCGAGCCGGACGCGGGATCAGGCGCGGGAACAGGCTCCGGATCGGGCTCCGGCGGCAGCTGCTCCGCGTCCGCGAGCGGCGCCGCGCCGAGCACCGCGGCCCGGTGCAGGCAGCGCGGCGCCAGCAGGCAGGTGCAGAGGGCCTGTTCGGCCGCGGTGACCGTACCGGCGGGGCCCGGCCGCAGGGTGACCAGCGCGTCCTCGCCGAAGCGGACGGCGACGCTCCCGTCGTCCGCCCGGGCGGCGCCCGCGGCGCAGCCCTCGATGGCGGCGTCGAGCTTCTTGCGCAGCCGGGCGGTGAGGTTCTCGACGGCCTCGGCGAGGACCTCGGGGGCGACGGGCGGAAGGAGCACGGTGTTCACATCGGCGCTCAGCTCGGTATCGGCGTTCGTCTCGGTACTCAACGGGGTTCTCCACGGAGGCGGTCGCCGACCCAGCGGGCGAGGGCGAGCGGGCTGAGGGCGGCCACCGGCATGCCGGCCGCGACGAGCTGCCGGGCGACGGGGACCGAGTACCGGGGGGCTCCGGCGTCGTCGAGCGCGGCGCAGCCCAGCAGATGAGCTCCGGACGCGGCCAGCGCGCGGACCTCCCCGAGGAGTCCGCCGATCGGCGCGCCCTCCTCGAAGTCGCTGACCACGACGACGAGGGTGCGGCTCGGCACGGTGATCAGCGAGCGCGCGTGAGCGAGACCCGCCGCGATGTGCGTACCGCCCCCGACGCGGACCTCCAGGAGCAGCGAGAGCGGGTCCTCGACCCGGTCGGTGAGGTCCACGACCTGCGTGGAGAAGGCCAGGAAGTGGGTGGACAGGGTGGGTACACCGCCGAGGACGGCGGCGGTGAGGGCCGACCAGATGACCGAGGCCTCCATGGAGCCGGAGACGTCGACGACGAGGATCAGCCGCCAGTCCGCCTCACGGCCGGCCCGGGTGCTGAACACGGGCCGTTCCGGGACGACGACCACCCGGCCGTCGCCCTGGCGGCGGGTGTGCGCGAGGTTGGCCCGCAGGGTCCGGGCCAGGTCGAGCCTGCCGCCGGGGCGGCGGGTGGGGCGCGGGGTGGCGAGCCCGGAGAGCGCCGGGCGCATCCGGGTGGCGAGCTCCTTGGCGAGTTCGTCGACCAGCCGTCTGACCAGGGGCCGCAGCCGGGCGAGTTGGGCCTCCGGCATGCCGCCGGCCAGCGACAGGACCGAGCTGAGCAGTTCCACGGAGGGGCGGACGGCCGCCGGGTCGAGCTGGCTCAGCACGTCGGAGCGGCCCGCGTCGGCCGCGTCGGCGAGCACCTCCTCGCGTACGTCGGCGCCGAAGAGCGATTCGAGCTCCTGCGACCATTCGCGGGCCGTCGGGAACGAGGGCTCCTGGCCGCCGCCGTTGCCGCCGTTGCCCCGGCCGCCTTCGAGGTCGGTGGCGCCTTCGCCGCGGCCGTTGCCGTACAGCTCGTCGAGGGCGTGGGCGTAGCGGCGGGCGCCGGCGGGAAGCCGGTCGCGCTGGCGGCCGAGCAGCAGTCGCCAGCGGTCGGCGGGGGCCAGCCGGTGCTCTGCGCGCAGGGGCGCGGGTACGGGCGGTACGGGTACCTCCGGATCGGCGCCGGGTGCGGGAGCCGGGGTGTCCGCGACCGGCAGCGGAAGGGATTTGAGGGCCGCGGCGCCGGCGGCGTCGGCGGCGGCCCAGAGGGCGAGCAGGGCGGGCGGCGCGTCGAGGGACAGGTCGATGCGGTCGCCGAGGCGCTCGGTGACGGTGTCCAGCAGCCGGTCGCGGGCGGCCGGGGCGAGTACGTCGAAACCGCCGCGCAGGGCCGGGAGCCGGTCGAGGAACTCCTGGTCGTCGAGGCCGTCGATCCGGTCGAGGACCGGGGTGAGGGCGGCCGCGGAGGAGTCGAGCAGCGGTCCGGCGGCGGCCAGGACTCCGCCGAGGCGGCGGGCCAGGGAGCGCCGGCCGTCGGGGGCGGCGGAGCCGTCGATCCATCCGGCGGCGCGCTCGCCGAGAGCGGCGGCCGGGTCGAGATCGAGGAGGACCCGCACGGCCAGTGCCGCGCCCTGCATCAACGGGGACGCGGTGGCGGTCAGTTCCGCCAGGGCGGTGTCCATCCGCAGGCCCAGGTGCAGGGTGGCGGCCCGGTCGGCGAGGGCCACGAGGGCGCGCGCGTCGGCGTGGTCCTCGCTGCCGGCGAGACCGGGCAGGGACCGTACCGCGGCTTCGAGCAGCCGGCCGGTGAGCGCGGCCGCGGCGGTGCGGGAGCCGTCGGAGGTACCGGGGAAGTGCCCGCGGGCGAGCCCCTCCAGGAGATCCAGCGACGCGAGGAGTTCGGGCAGGGTCGCGGTCTGCGGAAGGATCTCGGCGGCCTCGTCCAGCCGTACGTCGACCAGCTCGGGCAGATCGCACCGCGCGGCGGCGGCCAGGCCGGTGAGGATCCGTTCCGGGGTCGGACCGCCGTCGGCGGCGGCCCGGCGGGCGGTTTCGCGCAGGGTCCCGGCCGCGGCCTGGGCGGCGGTGACGCCGCGGACGCCGGCCAGGTCGAGGCGGGCCGGGACGGAAGGCGTCCAGGTCAGCCGCCACTTGGTGCCGAGGGCGGTGCCGTCGCCGGTCGCGGCCACGTCGAGGGGCTCCCCGTACGAGGCCCCGCAGACGGCCAGCCGCTGGAGCAGGACCTCGCGCCGCCGGTCCAGCGGGGAGCGGAGCGGGTCGAGGCGGACCTCGCGGGAGGCGGGCTCCTCGGGGCCCGGCAGCCGCAGCTCCGCCAGCTCGGCCTCGACGGAGGGGCCGAGTCCGGAGCGCGGGGCGTGCGGGGTGGTCCGGCCGCGGCCGGTGCCGACGAGCACGGCTTCCAGCGCGCGGGCCAACGCCCGGCCCCGGCCCAGGGGTTCGCCCTGGCCGAGCACGGTGGTGACGGCCTCGAGGAGTTCGCCCCGGCCGGGGGCGGGGAGCCCGCGCAGGACGGCCAGGTCGCAGGCGAGCCGCAGCGTCTCGGCGGCCTCGCCGGTCCCGGCGGTGTGCCCGGCGCGGCGCAGCTCCCGGCAGATGCCGGTGACGGCTACGGAGGCGGCATCCCGCACCCGCACCGGATCCCCACCGGCCTCGAGCACGGCCTGCTGCCAGAGCGGATCCCGGATCCCGGCGGGGTACCCGGAGCGGGAGTCGAGCAGGTCGAAGGAGTACGGCACGAACGAGGTGACGGCCCCCTCGCCGGCGTCCGCCTCGGGCACGGGAGCCGGCCCCGCGGCCACTGCGCGGACGGCCGTGCCCGGGCCACTGCGGGTGACGGAGCCCGCCCCGCGCCCACCACCGGGCGCCGGCGTGTGCGAGGCGGAAGCGTCCGCCCCGGAACGGGGCACCGGCACCTCGTCCGCTGCCGGGGCGCTGTTCCCCGTACCGGGAGAGGGTTGCGCCACCACGACGGCCGCGGGCTCCATGCCCGGCGCGCGGTCCGCATCGGCGGTCCGGGACGGGGTCGACGGAGCGCCCTGGACGGCCCGTACGGCAGCATCCGTCGGGGCGGGGGCGACACCCGCCGGTGCCGGGTCGGCGACGAGAAGGGCCGGGGCGTGGAAAGCGCCGATCAGGGCGGCGACCTTCCGGCCCCCCACGGCGGCGGCGTTGACGACGCTGCGCATGTGGGCCTCGCGGGCCAGGTCGGTCGCGGGGACGGGGCCGTCCTGGCGCAGCGCCCAGCCGACGCCGAGGGCGGCCCGCCGGACGGCTTCCGGGGTGCAGCCGGGGGCCAGCACCTCCACGGCCCGGTCCCACAGGTCATCGCCGTCGCGGCCGGTCCCGGACGCGGTCAGCGCCTGCGCGAACAGCCGGCGGCCGGGGGCCGAGCCCTCGGAGGTGTCCTGGTCCGGGGAGCGCAGGGTCCAGCCGGGGTCGGCCAGGGGGAGGTCGCAGCAGCGGACCTCCACACCGCGCGCACGCGCCCAGCGGATCGCGGCCAGCTCCGGGGAGAAGTCCGCGAACGGGTAGAACGCCGGCCCGCCCTCCCGGACCGTGCCGGCGAGGGCGACGGGGGCCACGGTCTGCGGATCCGCCAAGTGCTCCAGCCACGGCTGGAAGTCGGTCGGCAGCTCGACGCACACGACCTCCGCCTCCGAGGCGTCCAGCAGCGCCGGAACCACCGCCGCCAGCGCGGGGCTGTGGTGGCGCACACCCAGCAGGTACGGCGCACGGGACGCGGCGAGCGCGTCCACGGCGTCCCGCGGATCGGCATCCGGGGCAGCCCCCGCGCCCGAGGCGGCGGGGACGGCGGGGACGGCGGGCTCCCCGGGCCGAGCGCCCGGCATCGGCTCGGTCATCGGAGGTTTCCGCGGAGGTCCCAGAGGCGGCGCCACATCGCCGAGCCGTCTTCCGCGCGGCGGCGGACCGGGCCGTCCCAGTAGCCCAGCAGGCGGCCGTGGTCGGCCGGGTCGTCCTTGCGGACCACGCCGAGCAGGTGGCCCGGCAGCAGGTCCAGCACGTCGCCGCCCGGCAGGTACGCCGCGGCGACGCCCAGCGAGGCCGCCACCTGGACCGCCTCGGCGGTGGACATGACCGTACCGGGGCGTTCCACGTCCCAGCCCTCCGCCGAGCGCCCGGAGCGCAGGTCCCGGAAAACCGTGACCAGCGCGTCCAGGACCGCGTCGTCCACTGCGAACGCCGCGCCCGCCCGCTGCACCGCGGCCACCGCCTGGCGGCGGATCAGCGTGGCCTCGGCGTCCGCGTCCGCGATCGGCGCGACCGTCTCGAAGTTGAAGCGCCGCTTGAGCGCGGCGGACATCTCGGAGACCCCGCGGTCCCGCAGGTTGGCCGTGGCGATGACCGTGAACCCGGAGGCCGCCGAGACCACCGCGTCCTCGGTGGCGGTCAGTTCGGGCACGCTCACCCGCCGGTCGGACAGGATCGACACCAGCGCGTCCTGCACCTCGGGCAGGCAGCGGGTGATCTCCTCGACGCGCACCACGCGCCCGGTCCGCATCGCGGAGAGCACCGGGGAGTCGACGAGCGCCTGGGAGGTGGGGCCCTGGGCGAGCAGCAGGGCGTAGTTCCAGCCGTAGCGGAAGGCGTCCTCCGTGGTGCCCGCGGTGCCCTGCACGGTCAGCGCACTGGTACCGCAGACGGCGGCGGCCAGCAGTTCGGACAGCATCGACTTCGCGGTACCGGGCTCGCCGGTGAGCAGCAGGCCGCGTTCGCCGGCGAGGGTGACGACGCAGCGCTCCACCAGGGCCCGTTCGCCGACGAACTTCGGGGCGATGGCCAGTTTGGCGGGGAGCCCGGCGCGGCGGCGCCCCGGCAGGGCCAGTTCCACGCCCTCGCTGCCGCACACGAAGGTGACGACCGCGCGCGGGGTGAGCGCCCAGCCGGGCGGGCGGGGGCCGGTGTCCTGGGCGACGAGGAAGGCGAGTTCGGCGGCGTGGCGCTCTTCGGCGGGCAGGGCCTGCCGGGTGGCGGCCGGGGCGGCCGTTTCGGTCGCGGTCATGAGGTGTGTCGTGTCCTTCGGAGTAGGTGCGAAGTCAGTGGGACGGGTGCGGACGGGCCGGGCGGCGCACTGCGCCGCCCGGCCGGTCCGGCGGTCGACCGTCAGCGGCGGCGCGTGCGGGTGCGCTTGACCTTCAGGGCCTCGAAGCGCGGTACGTCGCCCTCGCGGACCCGCTGCCAGGCCCGCCGGTAGAGCTCCGCGGCCGGCTCGTCCGGGACCAGCACGCCCAGCACCGGCCGACCGCCCGGGGCCAGCCCGTACATCGGGAGCTTCCACTGCTCCACCGGCAGCACCGGCGAGGACATCTCCGCCCAGCCGCCGGGCAGGAACAGCGAGCGTCCCGCCCGGGTCCGCGAGGCCGTCACCACCAGCTCGGTGGCGGCCAGTTCGGCGCGGGCGGCCTTCAGCCGGACCGGCTTCCAGCCCGTCCAGCGCGCCACGTTGCGGTCGGTGGGGTCGGGCATGGCGAGCAGTGCCAGGTACAGGGCGGCCGCGTCGGCGCCCAGGCCGTGGGCCCCGGAGACCTCCGCGACCAGCTCGGGCACCGAGCGGCTCGGGTCCTGCGGCCACCACGTGCCGTCCTTGTCGACCGCGGCCCCCGCCGCCGGGGCGCCCGGATCCGCGAGCAGCGCGGCGAAGCGCGGGTCGTGGACGGCCCGCAGCGCCGTCTCCACCGGGGACTGCAGCTGGTCGTCGCCGCGCAGCGCCGGCAGGTACGGGTCGGAGCCGGTGGAGTCGAGCAGGGCCGTCCGCAGTGCGGGCTTGGGCCGGTCGTCGTGGGTGGCCATGACCACCGCGCCGTACCGCTCGTAGCCCTCGCCCGTCTCGGTCGGCGTGCCCGCGGCCTTCCGGAAGTCGGGGAGGCTGGTGAAGTGCCCGATGGTGAGCATCAGTCCGGGCGCGGCCAGCCGCTGCCGTACGGCGGTCAGGGTGGGGGGCAGGGCCGTCCGCAGGGGGTCGCCGGCGGGCAGCCGGTGGGCCATCCAGGCCGTCAAGGTCAGCGCACCGGTCAGGATGGCCGAGGTGAAGGGTTCGGTGGCCGGTTCGCAGGGCTCGACGTGGTCCCCCTTCACCTCCCAGGCGACATCCACGCTCAGCGGCGGGGAGGTCGCCGGCTCGAGGATCGCGGAGAGGGCCCGGTGGGTGGACCAGCCGGTGCTCGCGTGCGTGGCCTTGGCGCGCGCGGCCTCGGCGAGCAGCCACTCCGGCACGGGCGTACGGCGGCCCACGCGGCGGTTCCACTCCTGCGCGGCGGCGGCCACGTCCGGTCCTTCGGTCCACAGCCGCGCCGGGTCGGCGGGCAGCAGCGCGGCGACGACGGCACGCCGCACCTCGGCGTCGAGACCCTGGAGCTCGGCCCGGGCGCGCTTCGCGTCGGCCACCTTGACGCCCACGGCGGTGCGCAGTGCGGTCGGCAGGAAATCGTGCTGCCAGCTTTCGATGTTCGGCAGGCTGGCCAGCAGCAGCCGTGCGACGGTGCCGGACATGCCGGTGAGGCGGGCGAACTCCTCGGCGGCTTCGGGCAAGAACGGCGCGGAGCCGCGGTCTGCGGCCTCCGCCAGGAAGGCCGTCAGCCAGCCGGGGCCGCGTTCCCGGTCGCCGAGCGGGGCGTCACCGCGCAGGGTGTACGGGCCGGGCACGGCGAAACGGCCGGCGGGGTCGTACAACAGCGCCCCGAACTCGTGGCCGTCGGATACGGACGTGCAGTGCTCGGTGAGGCCGAGGACGGCTCCGCCGCCGAGCGGGAGCACGCTGCGGTGCGAGGTGTTGCGTTCGATGCCGTCGGGGGTGCGCAGATGGCGCTGGTCGAGGTGGACCAGGACCCGGCGCCAGCGGTCGGCGGAGCCCTCGGCCGAGGCGAGCCCGAGGGCGTCCACCCGGCCGAGCAGGGTGCACAGGGCGGTCCGCTGCTCGTCGGTGGTGCCGACGGCGACGGCCCGGTACGCGATCGCCGCGGGCTGGTCCAGCAGCTGCGTGAACGGGAAGGCGGAGTAGGGAAGTTCGGGCAGGTCGAAGTGGAGGCGGCCGGGGACGGCCTCGGCGTCGGTGTCGGCGGCCGCCCGGGCCAGCCCGCCCAGGTAGCGGTAGGCGGCGTCGGTCTGGGCGCCGTGGCGGTAGTAGCCGGTGCCGGCGAGCCCGCGCAGTGCGTCGGCGATCAGTTCGTCGGTGGGGCCTTCGGGCTCGCGGTCGGCGGCCGCGCACGTGTCGGGGTCCAGCCTGGCGGCGACCTCGTCCAGCGCCAGCTGCTGGGTGAGGGCGAAGCGCAGCACCTCGACGATGCCCCCGATCAGCTCCGGGGCGGTGACCTGCGGCAGCGCCGCACGGACCAGGTCGGGCAGGCCGGTGGCCGTCTCGGCGGCGCCGGCCGCCTTGAGCAGAGCGCCGACCGGGGCGCCTTCGGCGGCGCGCAGGGCGGCCGATCCCTCGGGGTCGCGCGGGCGCAGCGCGTACCAGAAGGGCAGCGGCGGCAGGTCCACGCTGCCGGTGGAGAAGGCGGCGTTGCGGTAGTCGCTGCGCGACTGGGCGGTGACCACGCCGTCCGGGTCGCTGATGCTCAGCTCGCGCCAGCGGTGCGTCAGCGCGCGCGGCCGCTCGTCGCCGGGGAAGAGGAGCGCCGCGACGGGCATTTCGGCGCCCTCGGGGGCGCCGACGCTGCGGCCGCCGGTGTCGGAGGCCTGCCAGCCCCGGCCGGCCACGCGTACGGCACGCCAGCCGAGCAGGCCGTCCACGGGCGCGCCGAGGACGGAGCCCTCGACGGTGGGCGCGGGCCGCAGCCAGCAGGACTGGGCGGGCACGGTGGCGTCGTTCCCGGTGCCGTCTGCGGGGTGCGCGCGCAGTGCGTCGGCGAGGAAGCCGGGCAGCGAAAGCCGGCCGAGTGCTCCGCTGACGGGGTCGTACTCGCGCCAGCCGCCGTCGTTCTCCTGGTCGCGGCGCTGCCACACCCAGTACGAGGTCCCGTCCGACAGCAGGGCCCGCCCGCTCGGCAGCCTGGTGTCTCCCGCGTGCAGGACGCCGCCGCCGGTGGTGCGGCCGCCGCCGGGCAGCGGCAGGCTGATGTCCTCGGAGCGCAGGTTCCAGTAGCTGCCCTCGAAGTCCAGGGTGAAGACGTCGCCGGGGGCGGTGTGCCAGTAGCCCTCGGCGCCCCCGGAGCCGTAGTGGGCCCAGAAGACGAGCAGTTCGCCGTCGACGTAGTGGAACCCGCACCGGCGCGCGTTGTCGACCGGAACCCGCAGGTCGTGGGTGAGCACGGTGGAGTCGGCGTCGATGACGCGGACCTGGGTGGAGTTGGCGACGATCAGGTACGGCCAGGCCTCGACGACCGTCAGCCCGTGCCCGCCCTGGGCGGGCTTCAGCTCGGCGATCGCGGACTCCCAGGCGGGCCAGGAGAGCTCCTCGAAGAGGCCGGCGCGCAGGGTGCGGGCGAGGGTCTCGCCGAGGTCGGCGGCGGCCGCGGCGGCCACCTCCTCGCGGGCGAGTTCGAGGGCCTCGGCGGGCAGCCAGGTCAGCCGGCGGATGGCCTCGGGCAGGCCGGGCAGACCGGCGGCGGTGGAGGCTCCGGCCACCTTGTGCATCCACTCGGTGAGCAGGGGGCGGCCGCCGGGCGAGGCGGCGAGCAGCCGCATGACGTTCACCGCTTCGGCGTCACCGCCGAGGCTGTACGCGGCGCGCCGGAAGGCGGGCCAAAAGCGCGGGTCGGCGGCGATGGCGAGGAGGTCCCGGCGCTGGTCGGAGCCGGCCCAGTCGGTCAGGTTCAGCTGGACGTGGCGCCGGTGGGACCGGGACTCGGTCTCGGGGTCGGTGACCGGGATGTCCAGGGAGAGCAGCAGGTCCAGCAGGTCGGCGTCCTCGACGCCCACCTTCAGGCCTGCTTCGCGGCCGGGCTCGGCGAGTTCGGCGCGCAGCCGGTCGGCCGCCCGGGTGACGAGGTCGAGCAGGGCCGGCAGCGTGGGGCGCGAGCCCCAGCCGGTGTGACGGGCGGCGTGGAAGCGTTCGAGCCAGCCGGCGGCGCCGTCGGAGCAGCGCTGCTCGGCGGGCGGTTCGGCCGCGATCAGACCGGCGGTGGCGCCGGATTCCTCGAGCACGCCCAGCCAGAGGGCGGAGAGTTCGCCGTCGCCGCCGCCGGGCGGCATCAGACCGAGCAGGGTGCCCCGTACGGCCGGCACCCGGCGGGCCAGCGCGACCAGGGCCGTGCGGTGCGCCTTCCACCAGCCGAACGCGGCGCGCAGGGTGGCGGGCAGCGGCAGCAGCTCGGCGAGGTAGTCCTGCTCGGCCTCGGTGCCGGTCAGGCCGGCGGCCCGGGCGAGGCGGCGCAGCTCGGTCGCGGCCTGCGCAGAGGGCGGCAGTCCGCCCGCGGTGCGGCGCACGCACAGCCGGCGGAAGCGCTCATGGGCCTCGGCGGGGCTGACGCGGCCGGACAGCTCCTTGGCGTAGCCGGTGAGCACCTTCACCGGGAGGGCGCCGACCAGGGCGAATTCGAGGAACACGCCGTCGAGGCGGTCCTCGTCGACGGCGAGACCGTGCTGGGCCTCGCTGGTCCGGGCGCGGCCGAACAGCTGCGCGGCGTACGTGGTGTTCTCGACGGCGAGGAAGACGCGGGCGGCCTGCTCGTAGAAGACGGGCAGGAAGTGCGGGACGGCGGCGGCGAGCCGGCCGGCCAGTTCGTGGCAGGCGTCGAGGGCGGCCTTGGGCTTGGTCTTGGCCTGGCGGGCGAGCCGGTCGAGTTCGGGAACCACGGCGAGGGCGTGGTGTCCGTCCTCCGGGTGGTGCACGAGGACCCATTCGGGGAAGCCGAGGGCCTGGCGCTGGCCGAGGCCGACCACGGGCGGCTCGCCCTCGTCGCGTACGAGTCCCAGGAACCCGGCGGCCAGGTCCTCGGCCGGACCCAGTTCGGCGGCGGCCAGCCGGACGACGACGCGCTCGTCGTCGAGGGCCGGGTGGCGGTAGATGCGCGCGGTCAGGTCGACGGCCGACGGGCCTGCGTCGTCGGTGCCGCGGGGCAGCACGGCGCCCGCCTTGAGCAGCAGTTCGGCGTCGGCCGCGGTGTCGGTCGCCCCTGTGGTGCCGGTGGTGGTGGTGCTCATCGTGCGTCCCCGCCCTCTTCGATCTTGCGCCCGGCGTACAGCGCCGCGGCCATCCGCATGCCCTCGGACCAGGCGACCGGTCCGACCTCCGTCAGGCGCACCGCCCGGCCGTTCTCGTCGTGCCAGCTCAGGGCGCCGGTGCTCGTCTCGTCCTCGTAGTACGGCTCGCCGATCCAGACCGCCGCTTCCGTGCCCCCGCCCGTGTCGCGGACCTTGCAGGTCGCGTAGCCGCCGGAGACCCGGTAGCCGAGGCCCGTCGCCCGGGCGGCCAGGCCGAACCTGCTCGCGAAGACCCCGCCCGCGTAGTCCCGTACCTCGGTGGCGGTGGCCGCCAGGCCTTGCGGCTTCTGCCAGGTCGGCCGGTGGATCTGCTCGACGCGCTGCACGATGCCGAGTTCGGCCGCGAAGTCCCGTACGTCGTCCAGGTCGGGCAGCAGCACCGGGTGCGGCAGCGTCACCGTGCGCGGGGAGAGCCGTACGGTCTCGCCGTCGAGGTTGACCACCCTCAGCTCGCCGGAGGCGGTGGCGTCGCGCAGGAAGCCCACCTCGTCCGGGTCCTCGCCGACGACGGCCATGTCGCGCAGCGCGTTCTGCCAGGCCTCGTCCGGCCAGACCTGCGCGAGGAGCGCCGTCGGCACGGGCAGCGAGGACACCATCCAGGTGTCCACCTGGGCGATGCAGGCGGCCTCGTGTCGATCCAGCCATTCGGCGAGCCGGCGCAGCCGGTCCACCTCGGGGTGGTCGCGCAGCGCCTTGGGCAGCGTCTTCAACTGCCGTCCCGCCGTGCGGCCCGTGGCGGACCTCGCCGCCACCTTCCCTTCCACCAGAGCGATCTCGTACCCCTCGCCCGCCGCCAGCCATGCCATCAGTACGTGCCCCTCCGCCTGCCCGATCCGGATGCGCGCAGCGTCGACCAGGGGGAAAGGACCCCCTGAGCTGCGGTATGCGGGGAGACTAGCGAGGGCCACTGACAACGCCTCACGAGGGGGCCCTGCTCGACGTCGGCGTGGGCGCGGCCGGTTGGGTGTCCGGTTGAATGTCCGGTTCTGGGTAGTCTTTCCCGGACAGGGTGTGGAGCCGGCTCGGGGTGGGGTTCATGGGACGTCAGATACGTGTACGCGGTGCGGTCCTGGCGGCATCGGTGCTGCTGGCCGTGGCCGGGTGCTCGGGAACCGGCACGACGGACAAGGACGGGAAGGCCTCGGCGCCGCCGGCCCCGGCCGGCACGTCGCCCTCCGCTCCGGGGGCGGGCGATGCCAAACCGGCCGCCGGGGACGTACTGCCCGGCATGGTCACCGTCCAGGTGGCCCGGACCCGACTGGCCGCGCTGAAGGTCGCGGCGCCCGGCACCATGGCCGGCTACAGCCGGGCCAAGTTCACGCACTGGGCCGAGCAGGGCAACAAGTGCGACACCCGCGAGGTCGTCCTCAAGCGGGACGGCACGGACGTCAAGCAGGACTCCGAGTGCAAGGCGGTCTCCGGCACCTGGAAGAGCCTGTACGACGGGGCGGTGGTCACCGAGGCGTCCAAGATGGACATCGACCACATCGTGCCGCTCGCCGAGGGCTGGCGCTCGGGTGCGGCCGGCTGGGACGCCGCGCAGCGCAAGGCCTTCGCGAACGACCTGACCCACCCCCAGCTGCTGTCGGTGACCGCGGCCACGAACCGGTCGAAGGGCGACCAGAGCCCGGACCTGTGGCAGCCGCCGGACAAGTCGAGCTGGTGCCAGTACGGGCGGGCCTGGACCACCGTGAAATCGACGTACGGCCTGACCGTGACGGAACCGGAGAAGAAGATGCTCGGGACGATGCTGGACAGCTGCGCGGCATGACCGGACGACAGCACATGACCGGACGGCAGCAGTGGTGCGACGAGGTCCCGGCCGGGCCCGGCGGGGCGATGACCGACGAGGTCGGTGTCATCACGGGCCCGCTGACCGTGCGGACGACGGCGGTGGCGGGCGGCCGGGTCCGGATCGAGATCCAGTACACGGACGCGGAGGAGTGGTACACCCTGACCGGCAGCCCGGTCCCCCACCACGGCGACCCGGCCGCCGTCCACGCCGCCGCGCTCGCCGCGGTCCGCGCGGGGCGTGCGGCCGAGGCCCCGGGCGCGGCCCCCGCCTGACCGGCCCGGTCCCGGTCCCCGTGCGGAGCCGGTGGTCAGCCCTCGTACTCCGACAGGTCGATGCTGTGGATCTGGATCAGGTGGCCGTGCTCCGGGTCCGTCGTGTCGAGGTCCATCACCATGCCGAGCTTGCGGATCACGTTCTCGGATTCCTCGTGGCCCGACCTGTTCACCGCGATCACCCGGTCGAGGCCGCGGTCCTGGAGGGCGAACTCCAAGGTGGCCTGCGCGGCCTCGGAGGCGTAGCCCTGGCCCCAGTACTGCCGGCCGAGCCGCCAGCTGACCGCCACGAAGTCCCGCGCCTGCGCCGGGGACTGCGCCACGGACAGGCCGACGGCCCCGATCAGCTCCCCCGAAGCCAGCAGTTCGACGGCGAAGAGGCCGAAGCCCTCCTCGTCCCACTCGTCCTCCCAGCGCTCGATCTCCTCGGCGGTCTGCTCGAGGTCGAGGGTGGAGCCGTCGCCGATCCAGCGCATCACGTCCGGGTCGGCATTGATCTCCGACAGGGGGACGAGGTCGTCGTCGGTCCAGCGGCGGAGGAGGAGTCGGGGGGTACGGATCTCGGTCATGCCCCCATCCTGCCGAACACCGCCGACCAGCGGTAATCGGCCCCTCCCGGGCGAACGGCACGCACCCGGCGAGGGTGGGAGGCGTCAGGAGACGGTGATCGCGTCCAGCTTGCCCCGCAGGTACGTGTGGGAGTCCACGGGGTCGTGCGCCACCCGGCCGACCGGCGCCGGGAGGGACTCCACCCGGGTGTGCGGGTCGCATTCGTAGAAGTAGACCAGCGAGATGAGCTCCTCGGCCGGTGCGTCGGCGGGCGGCGGCAGCACCCGGTGGCGGCCCGCGCGCCAGCGGTCCCCGGTCCAGCGGGCCATCAGGTCGCCGATGTTCACGGTGAGCGCGGCCGGGTCGTACGGGGCGTCCTGCCAGCCGTCGGCGTCGGTGTGGATCTGGAGCCCGCCCGCGCCCGGCTCGCGGTCGAGGACCGTGACCGTCCCGAAGTCCGTGTGCGCCCCGATGCGGAACTGGCCGGGCAGCGGCTCGCCGAGCACCTCGGTGCCCGGGTACCAGTTGAGGTTGAACCCCCAGGTGGGGTGCCCGGTGTGGCGGGTGAAATGGTCCTCGGCGAGGCCCAGCGCGGTGGCGAGGAGCTCCAGCAGCTCGTCGGACAGGGCCCGCATCTGCGCGATGTACTCGACGGCCGGCGACTGCAGCGCGGGCACCTCGGCCGGCCAGGCGTTCGGCCGGAACCACTCCGCGTCCACGGACGGGTCCCCGGTCGGCTCGTCCGCCGCGCACGACCAGGACTCCTTGAGGTCGGGCGGCGAGGCGGCCCCCTCCGCATAGCTGTTGGCCTCGGCGCCCGGGCCGAGCCAGCCGCGGCCGCCGACCGCGACCGCGTACGGCTCCTTCGCCTCCGCCGGCAGCCGGAAGAACTCCTTGGCGGCCGCCCGGATCCGTGCGGGCAGCTCCGGGTCCACACCGTGCCCGGTGATCAGCAGGAACCCGGCGGCCCGGAGGGCCTCGTCGACGCGGGCGGCGATCCGCTCCCGCGCCCCAGGCTCCCCGGACCGCCACGGTCCGAGGTCGATCACGGGCACCTGGGAACGAGCGGAGGCGGAGGAAATCGGAGAACTCGCCATCGGGACCTGCCTTCCGAGCCGGTGTCGGGCGTCCGCTTGCGAGGCTATCGCCCCGGACACCCGCCGGGCCCGAGTGGAACGACCGCGTCTCCTGCCGCACGCGGGTCTCCGGCTGCGGCTACCGAGCTGCGGCCCGCAGGGTGTAGCGGGCTTCGCCCTCCCCGGTGGAGCCCGTCCGCTCGAACCCCGCCCGGACGACCACCCCGTGGGAGGGCGCGTTGTCCGCGTCGACGCGGGCGTGCAGCGCGGTCACACCGGGCTGCCCGAGTGCCCAGCCGATCAGCCCCTTCAGCGCCTCGGTGGCGTACCCGTTGCCGCGGGCGGCCGGTACGAGGTCGTAGCCGATCTCCGCGTTCCCCTCGGCGTCGGGCGCGCCGTGGAAGCCGATCCCGCCGATGGCGCGCCGGTCCTGCGTACGGACGATGGCGTACGCGCCCCACCCCGGGCGGAACGTGCCCTCCTCCCGCGCCTTGGCCACCATCCCGGAGGCGACCCGGGTGCCCTCGCCGGGGCCGTCCTCGGCCCAGGCGAAACCGCCGGTGCCGCCGTCGCGGAGGTCGCCCGCGACGAGCGGGGAGATCTCGCAGAGCACGACGCGTTCCGTGGCGATGGGTTCGGCGTACCAGCGCCAGGCCCGGTGGCGGGGCAGGCCCGGGAGTCCGGCCCGGCCGGTCACCCACAGGAGGGTCGGCCAGGGAGCGGCGAGGTCGCGCGGAGCCTGCGGGAAGAGCCGGACGAGGACCTGTTCGCACAGGTCCGCGTCGGGCTCCCAGTCGCGGACGCCGAGGCCGACCAGGATGTCGTGGGTGTGCAGCAGCGTCTCGACGACGCCCATCGCGGCGAAGCCGTCCGGGCCCGCCATGCCGTAAGGGTGCCAGGCCCGGACCTCGGGGCCGGTCACGGCCACGGCGGCGGACAGCAGGCCTCCGGTGGCCTCGATGACCTGGATCAGGCCGGTGGGGGTGGTGCCGGGGTCCGCGCTGATGTCGAAGGGGGCGTAGCCGCTGGTCGAGCGCCCGGTCAGCTGGGTGGCGTACCCGGTGAAATCGCTCGCCACGTGGACGGCTGTGTCGTAACAGCTCCACTCGAGGTCGGCCGCCGGGGCGGACCAGTCGAGCTGCGCCACCCGTCGGAGCGCCTGTGCGGTGAGGGAAACGGATCGGTCTACGGCGTCGGAGCCCATGATCGTCATGGGCGGAACCCTAGGTCGGCGCCCGCCGCCCGAGCCAGCGGATATCCGGGACGGCCGCGGAGCCGTCAGGGGCCGGGGTCCGGGAGCGGGCTGCCGCAGTGGGAGCAGGCCGGGGCGCCTCGTCCGGTGGCGAGCCGTCCGCAGTCGGGGCAGACCAGGTGGAGCAGGCAGGCCGGCTCACCGCCCGAGGCGGGGGCGGGGGCGGGCGCGGGTGGGGGCGCGGTCATTTGGTCGCAGTCCCTCGGGCCCTCGGGGCCGTGCACCTCTGCGCCGTGGGCGTGCGTCGTCATGTTCCGTCCTTCCCGTACCCCTGTTCCTCCCCCGAGGCGGCCCTCGCACACCTGGCGGATAAGGTCGTACCCGGTCTGCGTCGGCCGTACCAGGGACAGGCGCGAGGCCGAGGCGGCGGTTGATCACCCTGCCTCAGTGCCGCCTCGACCGCATTCGCCCTGTCGTCCTGCCCCGGAAACCGCACATGACCACCGTCCTGCCCTCCCCGTCCGCCCCCGAATCCGCCGCCGAGCCGGCCCCGTCCCGGACCGCCGCCGGCCGGGCTCCCGCGCGTCCCACCCCCGCAGCCGCGTTCCACAGCATCAGCGCCGTCACGGCGGTCCTGCTGGGGCTCGTCGGGATCGGCGCGATGCTCCACGAGCCGGTGCTGATACCGCCGCTGGCCGCGAGCGTCGCCCTCGTGCACAGCGCTCCCACCCTGCCCCTGGCCCAGCCGCGCGGTGTGGTCGTCGGCCACCTGCTGGGCATGGCCGTCGGATACGGCGTCCTCGCCGCCGCCGGCAGCAGCGCCTGGGCCGCGGCCGTCGCGGTCGGCGTCACGCTCGCGCTGCTGCTGGTCGCCCGCACCCCGCACTCGCCCGCCTGTGCCACCTCCGTCGTGATCGTGCTGCAGACCCCGGCCCCGGCCCGGTTCGTGCCCCTGCTGTTCGGCTCGACGGTGCTGCTCGTCCTGACCGGCTACGCCGCTTCGCGCATCCGGCGCAAGGCACCGCGGTATCCCGCCTACTGGTGGTGACCCGTCCGGTCGTGCGCCGCGCGTCCGGCCGATGAATCCACGCCGCTGCGGGAGTCTTTGTCTGCGAGGGCCGGCCCGCTCGGCCGGCCCCCGCCTCGGGAGAGGCATCGGGAGAGGTGGAGTGATGACCGGCCTGCGCGACATCCTGGAACGGCACGTGAGCAGCGGATCGCTGCCCGGGGCGGTGGGCCTGGTGGCCCGGGGCGACCGGGTGGAGGTCGAGGCCGTCGGCTCGGCCGACGTCGAGGGCACGGCTCCGATGGTCCGGGATTCGATCTTCCGCATCGCCTCGCTCACCAAACCGGTGACGGCCGCGGCGGTCATGATGCTGGTCGAGGAGGGCCGGTTCGCGCTGGAGGACCCGGTCGAGCCGTGGCTGCCGGAACTGGCGTCGCGCGTCGCCGTCCGTACGCCCGCGAGCCCGGTCGACGACGTGGTGCCCGCGGCCCGCCCGATCACCGTGTTCGACCTGCTCACGTTCCGCGCCGGGTACGGGTTCCCGTCCGACTTCTCGCTGCCCGCGGTCGGTCTGCTGGTCAGCGAGCTGAAGCAGGGGCCGCCGCAGCCGCAGCACATCGCCGGGCCGGACGCGTGGATGAAGGCGCTGTCGGGCATTCCGCTGCTGTACCAGCCGGGCGAGGCCTGGCTGTACAACACCTGCTCGGACATCCTGGGCGTGCTGATCGCCCGGGTGTCGGGGCAGTCGCTGCCCGAGTTCCTGGCCGAGCGGATCTTCGAGCCGCTGGGCATGGCGGACACCGGGTTCGCCGTCCTGCCGGCAGACCTGGGCCGGTTCACGAGCTTCTACCGCGGGGGCGACGGCGGCCTCGAACTGGCCGACGCCCCCCACGGGCAGTGGAGCAGCGTCCCGGCCTTCCCCTCCGGCACCGGCGGCCTGGTCGGGACCGCCGACGACTGGTACGCGTTCGGCCGGATGATGCTCGCGCAGGGCGCGCTGGACGGGGACCGGGGCCGGCTCCTGTCGGCCCAGTCGGTGCGGCAGATGACCACCGACTGGCTGACCGCGGCCCAGCGGTCCGGCGGCGAACTGTTCCTGGAGGGCCAGGGCTGGGGGTTCGGCGGCTCGGTGGACGTCACGGCCCGCGACCCGTGGAACGTGCCGGGCCGGTACGGCTGGGTCGGCGGCACCGGGACCGCGGCCCACATCACCCCGGCCACCGGCGCCGTCTCCGTCCTGCTCACCCAGCGGGAGATGACCGGCCCGACCCCGCCCGCCGTGATGCGCGACTTCTGGACGTACGCGTCCGGCGCCTGAAACTCCCGGCCGCCCCTACAGGCGGACGCTCCAGACGACCGTGGACTTGAGGCTGCGGGCGATCTTCGGGTCGCGGACCGAGGGCGTGCGGTCCTCGGCCGTGACCGACAGCTTGTGCGTGCGCAGGTCGAAGAGCCACAGCTCGGACACCGCGACCTCGGTCCGGCCCGCGAACCGCTTCAGCTCCCGCCCGTCCAGGTACCAGCGGACGTCGAGCTGCCGGCCGTCCGCTCCGGCCAGCCGGGGTACGGAGACCTTGGCCGTGCCTCGCAGCCGCAGGGTGCGGCCGGTCGGGGTGAGCGCGGCGGCGGGCTTCGCGTGCTGGTAGAAGCCGGCGATCATCGCCTCGGTGCCGGGCAGGTTGAACGGCTTGCCGAGCACGCGCATGATCGAGTTGTCGGTGGGCCGGTACAGGCCGGTGACGTAGTAGCCGCCGCCCTCGTACGCGCCGACCGTGCCGCCGTCGGGCGACGGGGCGCCGAGCCAGCGGTACCACTTGGCCTGCTCGGCGGCCATCCGGTCGGCGGGCAGGGTGGAGGTGTTGGAGTCGGCGGGCTCGGGGCCCTCGTACTTCTCGTAGCCCGGGGTGCCGGGGTAGAAGTACTCGTCGGCGAGCTTGCCCAGGGAGTGGCCGGTCTCGTGGATGGCGACCTGGCCCGACTTCGCGTTGCCCGCCGACGCCGTCGATATCCCCGCGTAGCCGAGGGTGGGGCTGGGCTCGTTGTAGCCGGCCCCGCCGTACTTGGCGCTGTTGGCGAGGACGAGGACCAGGTCGGCCTCGGGCGCCTTCGCCACGTACGCGTCCACCTTCGGCTGGTCGATGCAGAGCAGCCGTTCGATGTCCTCGCACCAGAAGTACGAGCCGAGGGCGGTGTCACGGACGGTGGCCGGCGTGGGGTCGCCGGATACGCCGGAGTCGTGGGAGACGGCGTCGACCGTCCAGACGTTGAAGAGGTTGCGGTACGTGGAGTACGGCTCGACGGCGGCGATCTCGGCCCATTTGGCCCGGGCGTCGGCGTGGAACCGGTCCTGCTCGGCGGCGGTGTAGCCGTCGCCGATGACGACGATGTCCAGGCGGTCGGCGGTCGGGCCGTTGTCGACCATCTTGGCGACGTCGCCGTCGGCCGCCCGCTCGGCCTCGGACAGCTGCGGGGCCTTCTTCGCCTGCCCGGCGACGGGGACGCGGGTGTGGCCGGATCCGGCGGCCGTGCCGTCCTCCGGCCCCGGTATCTCCACCTCGGTCCCGCTCTTCGCCGGTGTCGGCGAGGGTATCGGCGGCGGGGCCGCGGCCGCCGTGCCGAGGGGGCCTGCGGCCAGCAGCAGGGCCGTCGTACAGACCGCGGCGAGGGCGGCGCGCAGCGTCAGGCGAAGGGACGCGTCCATGGAGTTCTCCCCCGGGGAGCCGGAAATTGCCGCAAGTTAAGCGGCTTGATAAGTGGGCTGAAGCAGTTGCTTAAACTAAGGGGCGCACGGGACGTGCGCAATGGCCTGCCGCCCCTGCACCATGGGGAGTTGGAGCAACCAGGGGGTCTTCATGGACGAACCGGCCGAGATCGGCCGCAGGGTTCAGCGCATGCGCGCGGAACTCGGCCTGACACAACGGGCGTTGGCGGAGCCCTCGTACACCTCCGCCTACATCTCGACGCTGGAGTCGGGCAAGGTCCGGCCCTCCGAGACGGCGCTGCGCTTCCTCGCCGGGCGGCTCGGCACCTCGTACGAGGAACTGGCCACCGGGCGGCCCGCCCACCTGGCCACCGAGGTGCGCCTCGCCCTCACCGACGCCCAGCAGACGCTGGCCACCGGCGACGCCGCCGAGGCCGCCGTCCGCTACCGGCAGCTCCTCGCGGACGCGGAACGGCTCGGCCTCGACGCCGAGCGGGCGGAGGCGCTGCTGGGCCTCGGCGACTGCGCCATCGAGTCGGGGGAACTACCGGACGCCATCGGCCACTTCGAGGCGGCGGAGCGGCTGCTGGCCGACGAGCCGCTGCCCCGCCGGGCCCGCCCGATCCGCGGCCGGGCCGTCGCGCATCTGCTCGCCGGGGAGCTCCGCTACGCCTGCTACCTGCTCGAATCCGCCATCGACGAGCTGAACGCGAGCGGGCTGGCCGATCCGGAGGCGCTGGTGCTGCTGTACGCGGCCGTGATCGGCCCGTACATCGACATGGGCGCCCACGCCCGGGCCGCGCACGCCGCCGAACTGGCCCTGGCGCTGGCTCCGGAGGTGGCCGATCCGGCGCTGGTGGCCGGGATGCACCGGCAGGTCGCGCGCACCTTCCTCACCGCGGGGCGGCCGGCCGACGCCGATGACTCCCTCGCCAAGGCGCAGGCGATCTACCGGCAGCTGCGGCTGCGGACCGATCTGGCGCACTGCCACTGGATGCGCGGCTACGTACAGGCGCAGAACGGTGATCTCGTGGCGGCGGAGGCGGAGTTGCGCACGGCCCGGGACATGCTCTCCGCCCGGCGGGCCGCCCTGTTCACGGCGCAGGTCGAGGTGGAGCTCGCCGACGTACTGCGCCGGCTCGGCCGCTGCGAGGAGGCCGCCGGGCTGCTCTCCGCACTGCTGGAGCTGGGCGACAGCCACGGCGCCGTGCATGCGGGCGGCGCGCACCGGCTGCTCGGCCTGATGGCCGAGGAGCGCGGGGAGACCGAGGCCGCCGAGGAGCACTACGTCCAGGCGCTGACCCTGCTGGAGCGCAGCGGGGCCAGCGGCGATCTCGCGGACCTGTGCCGGCTGCTGGGCGACCTGCTGCGGCGTACGGGTCGGACCGAGGCCGCGCTCGACGCCTACCGCACGGGGCTGGGCCACCGCGCGGCGCCGGGGACCACCACGCTGGGCCCGGCGCCCGCCTC
Source organism: Streptomyces sp. NBC_01296 (assembly GCF_035984415.1). NCBI lineage: Bacteria > Bacillati > Actinomycetota > Actinomycetes > Kitasatosporales > Streptomycetaceae > Streptomyces > Streptomyces sp. NBC_01296. The sequence goes on from NZ_CP130720.1 coordinate 1,122,862, forward strand.
ACCGCTGCGGCGGTGATGCGGCGATGCGGTGATGCGGGCCGCCGAATGCGGGGCCGGCCTCGTCAGTGGTTCTCGGTGGGCCGGAGGTCGCGCGGGATCACCGTCCAGGTGGTGGCCGCCGCGGCGACCGCGAGGAGCCCCGCGATGAGGAACGCCGGCGTGATGGCGAGGGTGTAGGCCTGGGAGGCCGCCTCGATCAGGCCCTTGCCGACCGTGCCGCCGAGCTGTTCGGCGATGTGGGCGGCTTCGCCGACGGACTCGCGGACCGCCGCGACGGTGGAGCCGTCCAGGTCGAGGGCCGGCAGGTTGCCGCGGTACAGGGCAGCCGCGGTGCTGCCGAGGACGGCGACGCCCATGGCCGAGCCCAGTTCGTAGCAGGTCTCCTCGATGGCGGCCGCGCTGGAGACCTCGTCCGCGGGCGCGGCCGAGATCAGCGTGACCGAGGCGACGGTGGTGGCGATGCCCGCGCCCAGGCCCATGACCGTCAGGGCGACGGCGAACGCCGGGTAGCCGAGGTCGGCGAACTGCTGGAAGGTCCAGGGCAGGGCCATGCCGGCGGCCAGCACCACCAGTCCGGCGCCCAGCACGTGCCGGATCGCGAAGCGCTGCATCAGCGTCGGGGCGACCATCGAGGCGCAGATCAGGGCGAGCGGGGCGGGCAGCAGGCGCAGCCCGGCCTCGAGCGGGGTGTAGCCCTGGCCGTACTGGAACCACTGGGTGACGAGGAAGAGGATCGCGCCCATGCCCACCATGGGCAGGAAGATCGCGGTGGCGGCGACGCTGAAGGCGGGCTTGGCGAACAGCCGTACCTGCAGCAGCGGGTTCTCCACGCGCAGCTGGCGGCGTACGAAGACGGTCAGCGCGGCGGCGGCCAGGGCGAGCAGGGCCCACGGGAGGGGATCGGCGACCCCGCTCTTGCCGAGCTGCTTGATGCCGCCCGCGAGGGCGAGCATGCCGACGATCGACTGGCCGACGCCCCACCGGTCCCAGCGGCCGGCGCTGCGCGCGGAGCGGGATTCGGGGAGGTAGCGCAGGCCGGCCGCGACGATGACGGCGACGACGGGGAGGTTCAGGAGGAACGCGGAGTGCCAGCCGTAGTCCTGGACGAGGAGCCCGCCGACGACCGGACCGAAGGCCATGCCGCCGCCGAAGACGGCCGCCCAGACGGCGAGCGCGAAGGCCCGCTCCTTGGCGTCGGTGAACACGCTGCGCAGGATCGACAGGGTCGACGGCATGATCGCCGCGCCGCCGATGCCGAGGAGGGCGCGGGCCGCGATCACGTGCCAGGCCTCGGTGGAGAAGACGGCGATGAGGGAGGCGGCGGAGAAGATCCCGAAGCCCGCCATCAGCAGCCGCTTGCGGCCCCAGCGGTCGCCGAGGGCGCCGGCCGTGACCAGCAGGCCGGAGAGGGCGAGCGCGTAGACGTCGATGATCCACAGCTGCTGCACGGCGCCGGGCCGGAGGTCGCCGACGAGGGAGGGGAAGGCCACGTTCAGGATCGTGGTGTCCATCGAGATCAGCAGAAGGCTGCCGGACAGGATGGCGAGGACGATCCACCGACGCGGGTCGAGTGGAGCGGCGGTGCGGCGGGCGTGCATGGGGTTCCGTTCGGGGTTGCGCGGCGAGGAGGCGGTCGCATCGCATCACAGTGAGCCCCCCTCGCCTCAAATGATACAAATTTGTCTCATTCGATGCAAAGGAGGCTCATATCGGGGATCCACGTACGCTGTTTCTCCGACCCGCCCCGCCCCGCCCTGCCCCTGCCCCTGCCTCTGACCCCGCCCCGCCCCCGAACGGAGATCCGCTGTGCCGGACGACAAGACCGAGGATCACGCCTCCGCGGTGGCGGAGCACGAGAAGTGGAAGGAGAAGGGCGTCGCACTGCGCGCGTTCTTCTACATCTTCGGGACGCACGTGTTCGCCGGGTTCGTCTGGCTGCTGTTCTACCTGGGCGAGCACGCCAAGAAGTAAGGCCCCAGGCTCCTCAGGCCTCTCGGACCCTCAGGCCCTCAGTCCCTCGGGTCCGCAGGCCCTCAGACCCTCGGGTCCGCAGGCCCTCAAGCCCTCGGGTCCGCAGGCCCTCAGGGCTCGCCGGTCCGGGCGCGGGCGCCCGACCGGGTCCGCCCCGGCGTCTGGGCGCGCTGCGGGTGCCGGCGCACGTACTCGTGCTCCAGCTCGTTCATCCGCTGCGTATGGGTGACCAGCGCCTCGTCCGACCCGTACAGCAGGGTCTCGTGGCGGGTCCGGTGGATGGCCTCCAGCTCCTTGAGCAGCCTGCCTTCCTCCAGCTTCCCAGCCGACGGACCGCCGTCATGCTCCGCCATGGCCTTGCACCTCCTCCACTCCATCATCCCCTCCACCGCCGCGTTCGTCCCGGCCGCGGCCTTCCGCCGCGGCGTCCCGGCTACCCTTGCCGCATGACGCTGCGCACGACCGTCAACGTGAGTGTTGACGCGATGATCGAGGACCTCCGGACACTCGTCGAAACCGAGTCTCCGTCGCGCGATCTCGAGGCCCTGGCCGCATCGGCCAAAACCGTCGCCGGCGTCATCGAGAGCCGCCTCGGCGGACACGCCGTCCTCATCGACAGCGAAGCCGGACCGCACGTCCACTGGTCGGCCGGCGGCGATCCCAAGGTGCTGATCCTCGGTCACCACGACACCGTGTTCCCGCTCGGCACCCTCGCACGCCGCCCGTTCGCGGTCGAAGACGGGCACGCGACCGGCCCCGGGGTCTTCGACATGCTCGGCGGTCTGGTGCAGGCGATCCACGGTCTGGCGGCGCTCGAGGACCGGTCGGGCGTCGAGATCCTGGTGACCGCCGACGAGGAGGTCGGCTCCCACTCCTCCCGCTCCCTCATCGAGGAGCGGGCCCTCGCCTGCGGCGCCGTCCTCGTCTTCGAAGGCGCCGCCGACGGCGGGGCCCTGAAGACCGGCCGCAAGGGCTGCGGCACCTTCCGCGTATCCGTCGCCGGCCGGGCCTCGCACGCGGGCCTCGAGCCCGAAGCCGGGGTCAACGCCCTGATCGAGGCAGCGCACCAGGTACTGGACATCGCGGCGCTGGGCCGGCCCGGGATCGGCACGACCGTCACCCCGACCGTCGCGTCCGCGGGAACCCTGGACAACGTCGTCCCGGCCGAGGCGACGGTCATCGTCGACGTCCGGGTCGAGTCGGCCGACGAGAAGGAACGCATCGAATCCGCGTTCGCAGCGCTCGCTCCGCATCTCGAAGACGCCCGGATCACCGTGCACGGATCCATCGGCCGTCCCCCGATGCCGGAGTCGGCGGCGGCCGGTCTCTTCGCCGTGGCCCGGCAGCTGCTTCCCGGCCTCGAAGGCAGGTCGGTCGGCGGCGGAAGCGACGGCAACTTCACGGCCGCGCTGGGGGTGCCGACCCTCGACGGCCTGGGAGCCGTCGGAGGCGGCGCCCACGCCGACCACGAGTACGTGGTGATCGAAGCCATGGCGGAACGGGCGAACCTCGTCGCCGGGCTGGTGCACGCGATCCAGAACGCGCAGGCGGGCGGGAGCGGGAACGCGTAGCGCCTGCCCCTCAGTTGACCGCCGAAGGCGGGAGCGGGACGAGGCGGTCCAGGTGGTGACGGAGCACCGATGCGGCCGACTCGTGGGTGCGCCGGCCCACCAGGATGCTGGCGCCGAGGCCCAGCGCCTCCGCGATCTGGCTGCGCCGCCGGAGGTGCCCACCGCGCCCGAGACCACGACGCGCGACCGCAACCGCGGCCCGGCCGACGTCGGCCGCTACGTGAACGAGGAGCTGCGCGAGCGGCACTTCGCCGCCTGCGGGGCCGTCTACGCCCTCGCGCCGGCCTCGGACGCCGAGACGGACGTCGAAACGAGCTTCGGGAGCACGCACGTCTGCCGCTTCGGCCCCGCCGATCCGCAGGCCGCCTCCCGGACCCCGGTGGTGCTCCACGGCGCCGGCTCCGACTCCTCGATGTGGTACCCGAATCTCGCCGCCCTCAGCGCCGAGCGGCCGGTGTTCGCGGTCGACACCCTCGGCGATCCGGCGGCGCATGGCAGCCTGGCTGGACCAACCGGTGCTCATCGCCCCGGAGTTGCGGGCGATGGTCATGCTCAGCGTGCGTGCGTACCGGATCCGCCGGCCCAGCCCGCAGCCGCTGACCGAGGACGAACTGCGCACCATCACTCCATCGGCTGAACGGCAGGGAGTAGACAGTGTCTACACCGCCTGGTAGACACTGTCCATGGAACAGCACAGCCCGCTCCGGGAACGACTGATCGACGTCGGTGTCGACCTCGTGCTGACCGAGGGCACCGCCGCCCTCGGCCTGCGCGAGATCGCCCGCCGGGCCGGGGTGTCGCACGGCGCACCCCGGCGCTACTTCCCCACCCACCACTCCCTGCTCTCGGCGATCGCCCGGCGCGGATTCGCCGACCTCGGCGGCCGGTTCGTGGCCGCGACCGCCGGCGCGTCCTCGCCGCGCGGGCAGGTGCGGGCGCTCGGGTGCGCGTACGTCGGCTACGCGCTGGAGCACCGCGGGATGTTCGAGCTGATGTTCCGCCACGACCTGCTCGACAGCGAGGGACAGGAGGGCGCCGGGCAGGGGGAATCCGGGCAACAGCCGAAGCTGCGCGAGTCCACCCTCCCCCTGTTCCGCCTGCTCGTCGGTCTCGTCTCCCGCTGCCGGGCCGGCGGGGACCCCGAGGTCACCGCCGCCGCCCTGTGGGCCAACCTGCACGGCGTGGCCCAGCTGTGGGCCTGGGGCAGCCTGCCCCTGGTCCTCGGCGACGCGGCCGGCCACCGGGCCGGCGTCGAACGGCTGGTGGACGCCGCCCTCGACGCCCACCTCGGGGCGGTCACCCCATGACCGGACCCGGACAACGGATCGCGCTGCTCGTCAGCGTCGGCGGCGCGATGCTCGTCGCCCTCGACGGCACCGTCCTCAGCGTGGCGCAGCCCAGCCTGCGCCACGATCTCGGAGCGAGCGTGGCCCAGGTCCAGTGGACCAGCACCGCCTATCTCCTCGCCGTGGCCGCGTTCCTCGTCATCGCCGGCCGCCTCGGCGACCGGTACGGGCATCGGCGGCTGCTGCTCATCGGCGTGCTCGGCTTCGCCGCGACCTCCGCCGGGATCGCTCTCGCGCCCGGGATCGGCTGGGTCATCGCCCTGCGCGCCGCCCAGGGGGTGTTCGGGGCCCTGCTGCAACCGGCGACCCTGGCGCTGCTGCGCCTCGCCTACCCGCCGGACCGGCTCGCCACCCCGGTGGCCGTCCGGACCAGTGCCATCGGCGTGGCCGCCGCGGCCGGTCCGCTGCTCGGGGGCGTACTGGTCGCGCAGTCGGGTTGGCGTTCCGTGTTCGTGCTGAACGTGCCGATCGCCCTCGCGCTCGCCGCGCTCACCCTCGCCGTACGGGTGCCCCCGCCGCCCCGGACCGGATCGGACGGTCCCGGATCCGGTCGGCCCGCGCTGACCGGTGCGGCGCTGCTGGCCGCGGCCCTCGCCGTACTCGTCCATGCGCTGGCCGGCGTACCCGCCCACGGCTGGACCGGGCCGCCGACGCTGCTCGGGCTCGGCGGGGCCGCCGCCCTCGCGGTCATGCTCGTACGGTACGAACGGCGGGCCGCGCAGCCCCTCGTACCGGCCGCCGTGGCGCGGTCGCGGCCGGTCGCGGCCTCGATGGCGCTGCTGCTGGCCGTCTCCGGCGGCATGTTCGGGGCGCTGTTCACGGCGACCTTCCTGCTCCAGGACGTACGGGGTCTCGACCCGCTCGCCACCGGCCTGCTGGTGCTCCCGCTGACCGGCAGCATGGTCGCGGGCGCGCCGCTGGCCGCGACGGCGCTGCGCCGGTACGGGCCGCGCCGGACGGCGCTCACCGGTACGGGCCTGGTCGTCCTCGGGGTCGGCGGGCTGGGGGTGTGGTCCGGCCCGGCGGTCATGGCGGCCTTCGCGGTGCTCGGCGCCGGGTTCGCCGCGGTCATGGTGACCGCCACCGGCACGGTGGTCGGGGACGCCCCGGCCGGGTACGCGGGGGTGGTGGGCGGGCTCAAGCAGACGGCGATGAACGTGGGGCCGACCCTGGGCATCGCCGTCGCCGCGGGCGCCGGAGCCTCGCCGACCGCCCTGTTCGTACTGGCGGCGCTGGCCGCCGTGGGACTGCTGCCGGCCTCACTGCTGCCGCGCGGCGCGCGCCGTACAGCTGCGGGCCACGTCGTCGGCGAAGACGCGGGCCAGCGGGGAGAGGGCCGACCAGCGGCGGACGGCCCAGCCGACCGCGAGCGGCGGCAGGGCCGGGACCGGGACGAGGCGCAGCGGGCCGTCTGATCCGGGGACCCGCCAGCCGGGCAGGGCGGGCACGACGGCGTGGCCGAGGCCGAGTTCGGCCAGCAGCAGGGCGGTGTCCCAGTCGGCCACGCTGGTGTCGGACCGTATCCGGATGCCCGATTCCGCGAAGGCGGCGTCGAGGTGGGCGCGGGACGCGGAGTTCTCCGGGAGCCTGATGTGGCGGATGCCGGCCAGGTCGGCCGGCTCGATCCGGGGCCGGTCGGCGAGGGGATCGTCGGCACAGACCGCGAGCACCCAGGGCAGCTCCATCACCGGGCGCTGTTCGATGCCGCGCACGGGCCTGCCGATGGTGATCCAGGCGAGGTCCAGGTCGTCGGCGGCGAGCGCGTCGAAGCAGCTGCGGCTGGAGTTCTCGGTCTGGAACTCCAGGCTGACCTGGGGGTGGCGGCGCCGGAAGTCAACGACGGCCTCGGACATGAAGTGCCGTACGGTCGTCGCGCCCGTGGTGATGCGCACCGACCCGGTGTCCCCGCGGACGAGGTCGTCGAGGCGGCGCAGGGCGCCGTCGAGCCCGGCGATGCCGTCGGCGGCGGCCGCCTGGAGGATGCGCCCGGCCTCGGTGGGGACGACGCCGCGGGCGTGCCGCTCCAGCAGATCGGTGCCGGTCTGCTTCTCGAGCCGGCGGACGTGCTGGCTGACGGCCGACTGGGTGCAGCCGAGGTCGCGGGCGACGGCGCTGAGGCTGCCGGCCCGGCAGACGGCCACGAAGACGCGGAGATCGTCGAGAGTCATGGATTCCAGGCTACTCCAAGCTCCAGCTTGGGTCTTGATAGGGAATCAGAGGATTGACTTGGGTCTGCGGGTGGACAACGATCAATTCAGGGCCCAGGGCGGCAACCCGTCCGCGCCCGCGCCACGGTCCGGACCCGGCGCGGGCGCGGACGGGTGTCGACCCACCCGCCCACCTCACTCACGCGCGCGGGAAAGGACCACGCCCATGCCGGCACCGACTCAGGCCGAGCACCGGGAGGCGCGCGCCCTCGCGCTGCTGCGCGAACTCGGCGCCGGGCAGCTGGACCACCCCGGTGGCACCCTGCTCGCGCATCTGGAACGCGTCCACGCGCGGCTCGGGGTGTGGGGAGCCCGGCCGGATCTCCGGCTCGCGGGCCTGTGCCACGCGTTCTACGGGACGGACGGCTTCGCCACCGCCCTGCTGCCGGTCGGCCGGCGGGCCGAACTGGCCGCGGTGATCGGGGCCGGGGCCGAGGAGATCGTCTACTTCTACGCCAGTTGTGACCGCGCGGCCTCCTATCCGACGCTCGCCGCCGATGACCCGGCGGGCGCCGACGCCGCCGGGGCCGGCGCCGCCGACAACGAGGCGGTGTCGTCGGTGGCGCCGGCGTTCCGCGACCGGTTCACCGGCCACGTCCACTCCCCCGACCGGCAGTCCCGGCGGGATTTCGCCGAGCTGTCCGCGGCGAACGAGCTGGATCTCGCCCGGATCGACCCGGCGTTCCGAGCGGCCCACGGGCCGGGGCTCCTCTCCCTGTTCACCCGGCTGCGGGGGCTGCTGACCGAGCCGGCCTGGCGGGACTGCCAGGCCGTGCTCGGCGGCGCGGCGCCCTGAGCCGTGACCGGTGTCAGGGTGTGAAGGTCCAGCGCTGGGCCGGGCCGTTGTCGCAGGCGGTGCGGGTGAGTGCGGTGCCGTTCGCGGCGGCGCCGACGGGTGCCAGGCACTGGCCGAGCGTACGGAGGCTGCCGTCCGGCCCGGGCTGCCAGGTCTGGCCGGCGGCCCCGCTGCACGTCTGGACGGTGATCCGGGAGGCGCTCGTACCGTCGAGGCAGACCCCGCCCAGGCCGGTGACGTGGCCGTCGGCCTTCAGGCTCCAGCGCTGGTTGGGGCCGCCGTGGCAGGTGTACAGGGTGGGTTCGGTACCAGGCGCGGTGGCGCTGTGCGGCAGGTCCGCGCAGCGGGCGGAGGCCGCGTTCACGAGGGTGGCGTCGGCCGGGAGCGGGGCGGCGCGCCCGGTGAGGCTGATCTCGGCGGCGCTGGTCCAGGGGCCGCGGCCGCCGGCTTCGGTCAGGGCCCTGAGGCGGAGGTAGCGGCCCGTCTTCGCGGGCAGGGACACGGACTTGGCGGCGGCGGTGTCGGCGAAGGTTCCGGTCGCGACCGGGGAGCCCCAGTCGGTGGCGGTGTCGGAGACGTACACCTCGTAGCCGCCGATCCGGCCGTTGACTCCGCCGTCCTGGCGGGGCAGGTAGCCGAGGCCGTCGACCGCGTAGCGGGCGCCGAGGTCGATGCGGATCTCGTGCGGGAGCGCGGCCGGTGTGCCCGAGGACCAGGCGGTGTGCCAGAGCGTGGCCGGGTTGCCGTCGAAGGCGTTCGCAGCCGCGCCGTTCTCGGCGGCGGTCTCCTGGCTGTCGGCGGAGACCAGGGTCCAGGCCGACTGCGGGATCGGGGCGGAGGTCGCCGGGATCGGGTCGGCGGCCGGGACGGAGGTGCCGGTGGCCGTGACGGCGAACGCGCCCGACTTTGTACCGGTCTTGACCCACAGGATGCCGCCGCGGTCGGCCGGGTCGAAGTACCAGCCGGACGCGGCCGCGTCGTAGCCGGCCTTGGAGCTCTGGCGGGCCAGGGCGCTGCCGTCCGCCGTCACCGTGCCCGGGGCGGAGGCCACGTGGAGGGTGAACTCGTAGCCGCGCGAGGCCGGCTTGCCGGTGTAGCTGCCGGTGGGGGCGCCGACGGAGACGCTGACCGTGCCGGAGCCGGCGGCCGGGGCGGTGACGTCCACCTGCTGGCGGGCGTACGCGCCGGACTGGTGGGCGCGGGTGAGCCCGTCGTCCTCGTAGAGGCTGAAGGAGGAGTTGCCGCGCGGGTGGATGTCGTAGGTGAGGGTGGAGACGGGCTTCTCGCCCGAGTGGTTCATCTGCGGCCACATCGGCACGATCGCCCCGCCCTTGACGAAGAGCGGCAGGGTGTCGAGAGGCGCCTGGTAGTTGTTCAGCCAGCCCGGGCCGGCGTACGTCTTCCCGGTCCAGTAGTCCGTCCAGGTCCCGGCGGGGAGGTAGATGCCGTCGCGGACGGAGGTGTCGGAGACGACGGGCGCGACGAGGAAGGAGTCGCCGGCCATGAACTGGCCGCTGGTGAGGTTGCCGCGGGCCACCGGGTCGTCCGGGTACTCCAGGACCAGGGCGCGGGTGCTCGGCACGCCGCTCTCGTGGGCGGTGCGGCTCATGGTGTAGAGGTACGGCATCAGCCGCATCTTGAGCTGGAGGTACTTGCGGTTGATGGAGAGGTACGGCTCGGCGAAGCGCCAGGGCTGCTTGTCCTGATAGCCGGCGGACGGGTTGGTCGCGCCCCAGCCCGACATGGTCATGAAGGCGGGGGTGAAGGCCTTCCACTGGAGGTCGCGGGTGTACGTCTTGGGGCTGCCGCCGAAGATGCCGTCGACGTCGCCGGAGGCGTAGTTGAGGCCGGACAGGCCGGCGCCGGCGATGGCGGGGACGTGCCAGCGCATGTCGTCCCAGGTGCCGTTGGTGTCGCCGGTCCAGACGACGGCGTTGCGCTGGGTGCCGGCCCAGCCGTCGACGGTCCAGACGTAGCGGCGGGCGTCGGAGTTCTTCTCGATGCCGTCGACGGCCTGCTGGACGCCGGTGAAGGCGCTCTTGTAGCCGCCGCCGATCCAGGCGACGTCCGTCTTCACGCCGCGGGTGCCGGCGACGCCGACCTCGTCGGCGATGGAGCCGAGGCCGGTGGAGGTCCACAGTCCGGTCTGGAAGCCCTTGGCCTTCAGGGCGTCGACGGTGGATTTGAGCGGGGCGGTGTAGCCGCAGCCGTAGCCGTCGTTGGGCAGGAACCAGCCCGAGGGCATGTCGGCTGCGCGGGCGTCGGTGGCGTAGCCGACCACGTCGGGGGTGGTCTGGTGGCGCAGGCGGTTGTGGTCGCCCTGGTAGTCGGGGTTGGAGGCGTTGAAACAGTCGGCATTGCCGAGCTCGAAGCCCCACATCGGCGCCATGAAGGGCTTTCCGCTGACGTCGGTGTACGCGTCGAGTACGGACTTGAGCGAATCGCCGGTGAAGTACCAGGCGTCGAAGCGCTTCTCGTCGTGGGTGAGGGTGGTGGGGGCGTTGAAACCGTACGAACCCGGGGCCCAGGTGTTGCGCATGACGCCGTAGCCGTTGGTGGACATGTAGAAGGGGGCGGGGCTGGCGTTGTTGTTCTCGCGCCATTTGTTGTCGACGGCGACGGGGACGGTCTTGTCGCGCAGCGCCCATTCGCCGAGGCGCAGGCCGGTCCCGTAGAACTGCTCGTCGGCGCCGCGGGCCAGGTACTGGGTGGTCTGGGCGGCCGTCCAGGAGGTGGGCCGGGTCTCCTGCCAGATCAGGGTGGAGTTGTCGGCGCGGTAGACGGAGAACTGCAGGGGTGTCTTGTTGACGCGGATGTTCAGGGCTCCGGTGCTGATCCGGTAGTACGCGCCCGCGTCGGTGAAGGCGGTGTCGACGGAGCCGAAGTCGGTGGTCGGGGCGAGGTCGGAGCCGGCCGGGTCGTTGGTGAACGCGCCGTCGGGTGACAGCCAGAGCCGGAAGATGTCGGCGCGGGCGACGACCACGCGGGCCTTCGCTCCGCTGGCCGTACTGACGGTGAAGGTGTTCCCGGACTGGGTGAGCCCGGTGGCATTGCCCGCCGTGGCGGGCGCGGGAGCCGCGGCGGCCGGCGAGGTCATCGGCCCGGCGGCGGCCAGCCCCGCCACGGCGAGGGCCCCGGCGAGCAGCGCGGCGAGGGACGCGCGCTGCCGCTTGGCCTTCTTGCGTATGCGGGTGGGGATACGGCTGTGCGTGCGCCTGGGGATGCGGATGAGTCTCATGGGGCAGCTCCTCGTGCGGTCCGGATTGCGGACACACCGCTTTGGCATGCGCCTGGCAAGATAGCGGCCCACGGAGATCACTTGAAGGATGCTGCTCGAAGTAGTCTCCAATCAAGCATCTTTGAGCATGTGTCAGGACGCCCGAGGACGGCGCATCAGGCGCAGGGACTCGGGGCTCTGGTCGCGGCGCAGCCGGGTGAACTGCGCGTGCGCGATTGGCGAAACCCGGCCTTACCGCAGGACCGGCCGGTTGGCGGCCTCGTACTCATCCGAGATGGTGAAGACACTGGAACACTTCGGACACTGGAGCTGCCGCAACCAGGACGACAACAGCCGGCAGCGGCGGTTCTTCACCGCCACCTTGGCACGTCTCCCGGCACTCGGCGGGCCTTGTCAGACCCCTGCGCGAGGATCGGGGCATGACGATCACCACCGGCGCTCCTGCCGGTTCCGCCCTCGGTACCCGGGACGATCACGCCGACGCGATCGGTACGGCCATCAGGGCCGCCGCCGCGTACTACGGGTCCGGCGATTCGCCGCTCGACGACGCCTCGTTCGACCTCCTCGTCTCGCTGATTCAGGCGTACGAGGACCGGTACCCGCAGCAGATCGACCCGGCCACGCCGACCGGGGAGGTGGCGCACACGGCGGCGATGCTCTCGCCGGCGAACGCGTTCGGCTCGCAGGACCTGCTCGACTGGGAGGCCTCGGTGGTTCGCCGGCTGGGCGCACCGGTCAGGGGCGGTTTCGTCGTCGAGCCGAAGCTCGACGGGGCCTCGCTGGCGGCCCGGTACCGGAACGGCCGGCTGGTGCAGCTCGTCACCCGGGACAACGGGACGAGCGGCGCGGACGTGTCCCATGCGATCGGGACCATCGTCGGGCTGCCGGAGCGGCTGGCCTCGGACGTCTCCTTCGAGGTGCGCGGCGAAGCCCTGCTGACCACGGTCCAGTTCGCACGGGCCAATGAGATACGCGCCGCGCACGGCGCCGGGGCGTTCTCCAACGCGCGCAACGGCGCGGCCGGCACGCTCCGGGCCAAGGGCCGTCCGTACACGGTGGAGATGACGTTCTGGGCGTTCGGGGCGGTCGAACTCGACGGCCCCGAACGCACCGATGGCCCCGCGGTGCTGCCCGGGAGCACGCATGCGGAGGTGATGGCCTTCGTCGCCGCCGCAGGCGTCCAGACGGCCGCGGCCACCCCCGCCGGGCTGACGGTGGTGGCCACGGTCGCCGAAGTGCAGGAGCACGTCGACCGGATCGCGGCCCTGCGCGCCCGGCTGCCCTTCGGCATCGACGGGGTCGTCGTCAAGCTGGACTCCCTGGCCGAGCAGGCAGCTGCCGGGACCGGCTCGCGCCACCCGCACGGGGCGACCGCGCACAAGCTGACGGTTCTAGGTCGTTTTCTCTCGGCGTTTCATCCGTCCGCGGCCTCAATGCCCAGCCCGTAGGCGGCGGTCCAGTCCTGGAAGTGCGTGCGGTACCGGAACAGCGCGTACATGGCCTCGCACAGACGCCGGACGCAGCCGGGACCTCCCGGACGAGGGGCCGCCGGGGGCGTTCACGAGGTCGTCAGCCGGGCATCGCCCCAGGCACCGTAGTTGATCCCTCCCTGCCGGCCGGGTCCGGTGACCGTCAGCTTCATCCGGAAGGCGCCGCCGGTGTCGACGACGATGTCGCGGGACTGGCCGACGGTGAGCTCGGTGCGGTGGACGGGCGTTCCGTCGAGTGACACCTCGAAGGACACCGTGCCTCCGGTCGGGGAGTCGTCGCGCAGCCCCACGGTCGCGAGGAAGCTCTTCCAGTGTCGGCCGAGATGGTATTCGACCTGGTTCACCGGGTCGGCGGGGCCGACGCGCTGAACGATGCTGCGGGGGTAGACCCGTCCGTTGACCTCGGCCCCGCCCCGCACGACGGCCCCGTCCAGCGGGGCGGCGGCGATCAGGTAGACCACGTCGGGCCTCGGCTCGGCCGCGGTGCCGACACCCGTGGTGGTCCCGGTGAACGTTGCGGCGAGCACCGCGCACGCGGCAACCGCCGCCCGGCGAAGCATCCTGCCCTTCTGTCCGGTCGTGCTCATCTGCACCATCCCCTCGCCGAGTCACCTCACCCGGTGGAATCGGGTCGGCCGGTTCGGCCTCGGCCCTCGGCCGGGACCTCCCGCGGGTACGAGGGGCACGGAGGCACCTGGCGCGTCCCGCCCTCGCCGGCCCGCCGTCTCCGGTCGAGCCGCACGGCCACCAGGCAGGAAGGCCACCGTCCCTGCGGAGAACAGGAGTCCGAGCCCGAGCCCGAGCCCGGGGGGGACCACCCGACATCGACGCCGGCGATCCTCTCGTTGACGTCCATCAAGGCGGCCACGACGTCGAGCCTCCCGATGGAGAGCGCCAGACGATGGCGGCAGGCAGCAGGGCCAGGGCCGCGTACTTCGCGTCGAGGACCACGGCCGCCGACGGCCAGTGCCGGGAGAGCTCGAACCGGGAGGGTTCGAAGGAGAAGCCGCTGTCGGCCTCGGCTCCGGAAGCAGCGCGGTCCGTCACAGTCGCCCCTGCCCACAGCGGCACCGGGGGTCAGGCCAGGTTCCATCCTCCTCCGGCTGCGGTGCCTCCGCATGTCCGCGACGACGTCCTCGCCGGTCCGGTGTGCCCCGGTGGCCGGGGTATGCGGAAGCATCGTCGGCCGAGTCCACAAGAGCTCGTCACAGGACGCCGGTGCTCAGGCCATCGGGGGGATGAGTGACACCCAAGTGCCCATCCTCAGCGGTGGCTATGCGGTGATCAAGTACAACGAGCTGCCCACTCGCTTCACCTTCTGGATGGCGGATCGCCAGACCCAGTGGAGAGCCGAGTTCGCTGTCCAGGTCAGCGAGTTCACGTTCAAGAGAATCCCGTATGCGACCTGGCTCGACGCACGCATCAACCTTCGGCGCAACGTCGAAGAGTGCGCTTCCGCCGCGACCGCACTCTGGGAGCATCTCAGCACCACCGATCGGCCGGCGCCCATGCAAGACGTCATTGGCCACCTCGCCACCGCCTCGGAGACCGTGGAGGCATGCAAGCCGATCCACGAGGCATTCGATCCACCGCCCGCACAGCGCACCCCCAGGGCTGCGAACGCCTGGGACGACTTCGTGGACAGGGTCAAGGCCAAGGGGACTGCCTGGGCGGACGACCTGTTCGAGTTCGTCGCACACCATCCTGGAGCGATCATCAGTCGTCTGCCAAGGGGGGGCGTGAGGTGCCCGCCCAAGGGCATCGCCGTCCTCGCGGCTGACGCGCCCCGTGCGGCGGTCGGCGGTCGGCGGTCGGCGGTCGGCGGGGCGGCACCTCCGGACGCTCCTGGCGGCAGCCCGGGCACAGCTCCTCGTCGCCGAGGGGCCGCGAGCGGCATAGCGGGGCGCACGACGCTGCTCGTGGCGGGCGCCAAGGCCGACAGCAAGGTGGCCAAGGCGCAGGAGGCGGGCATCGAGATCGTCGGCGAGGAGGCGTTCGCCGAGCGGATCGGCGCGTTCCTCACCAGCTGAGCGGTGCGGGCCCTTCGTACGCTTCGGGCGGCGGCGGGGTGACGGCCAGGACCGGCGGGGCCGGCGAGGTGTACCGGTGACCGCAGGGGTCGAAGACCAGCACCACCGGCCAGCCCGGGCGCTGGCGCCAGGAGATGCGCTCCGGTGCGCTCGCGCACTCGGGGCAGCGCGGCAGCGGGCTCGGCTCCGCCGGGGCTGCGGGGGCGGACGCGAGCCGGGGCACGGGGGGCGGTTCGCGCATGGGGGCTCCCTGGTCCGGCGGTTGTGCTCCTGGCACTGTGCCATGGACCGCCCCTCCGGGGCACGGGCCGATCCTCCAGGATCTCGGCTGGTCAGGGGTGCGTTCCCCGTGCAGACCCGCCGAACCGGCTCGGCCCCCGCCGCGGAGATCCGGAGCCCGACGGTCGGTGGCGCGCACTCCCCACCGACCGCCGGCGTCCTCACGGCCTCGCGGCGGTCACGCGGCCTTCGCGATCTCCGGGTGCTCCGTCAGCCAGGCGCGGACGGCCTGCTGCTCCTTGCCCTTGCCGGCCTCCTGGATCTTCGCCTCCAGTCCGGTCAGCTGGGCTTCGGTCAGCTTGAACGAGCGCAGCCAGGAGGCCACTTCCGGCTCGTCGGCCGCGAAGCCCTTGCGGGCCAGGGTGTGGATGCCGTCGCCCTTGCCCCAGGCCCCCTTGGGGTCCTCGAGCTTCTTCAGGTCGTACGAGGCGTACGCCCAGTGCGGCGACCAGAGCACGACCGCCACCGGCTCCTGCTTCTCGTAGGCCCGCTTCAGTTCGGCGAGCATGCCGGGGGTCGATCCGTCGACGACCTGGTACTCGCCGTCGAGGCCGTACTCCTTGAGCAGTTTGCCCTTCAGGATCCCCATCGCGCCCGCGCTGGGCTCGATGCCGATGATCCGGCCCTTGAACTCGCCGCCCTTGCCCTTGAGGTCGGCGAGGGAGGTGACGTCCTTCATGTAAGAGGGGACGGACAGTTCGATGGAGGTCGGTCCGTACCAGGAGCCGAGGTCGTCCAGCTTGTTCCCGTACTTCTCCCAGTACTGGGCCTGCGTGACCGGCAGCCAGGCGTCGGTCTGGAAGTCGACCTGGCCGCCCGCCATCCCGGTGAACAGGGCTCCGAGCTCGAGCTGCTTCGCCTCCACCCGGAAGCCGCGGCGCTCCAGGAGCTCCTTCCACAGGTAGGTCGAGGCGATGCCCTCGTCCCAGGGGATGTAGCCGATGCTGATCTTGCGGCCCTTGCCGACGGCGCCGGCCCCGGCCGCAGCCGGCTGACCGGAGCCGCCGAAGGTGTTCAGGCCGCCCGCGACGAGGGCGAGGACCACGGCGCCGGTGACGGCGTAGGCGGGCTGGGGGCGGTGGTTCCACAGCCTGGCGGCGCCGCTCGTGGCGGCCCGCGCCTTGGCGAGCGCGCGCCGGCCGAGCGGGGAGACCTGGCGGCCGAGGGCGCCGGTCATCCGGTCCAGGTACATGGCGAGGATGACGATGGAGATGCCCGCCTCGAAGCCGAGGCCGATGTCGACGTTGCCGATGGCCCGGTAGACGGCGCCGCCGAGCCCGCCGCCGCCGACCATACCGGCGATGACGACCATGGACAGGCCGAGCATGATGACCTGGTTGATGCCCGCCATGATGGTGGGCAGGGCCAGCGGCAGCTGGACGCGTACGAGGGTGTCGCGCGGGGTGGTCCCGAAGGCGTCGGCGGCCTCGACGAGTTCCGTGTCGACCTGGCGGATGCCGAGCTCGGTCATCCGGACGCCGGGCGGCAGCGAGAAGATGATCGTCGCGATGATGCCGGGCACGACGCCGACCCCGAAGAAGATGATGCCGGGGATCAGGTAGACCATGGCCGGCATGGTCTGCATGAAGTCCAGGACGGGCCGCAGGACGGCGCTGACCCGGTCGGACCGGGAGGCCCAGATGCCGAGGGGGACCGCGAACACGAGGGTGACGAGGGTCGCTACCAGGACCAGGGAGAGCGTGGACATCGCGTCGGCCCACAGGCCGACGGAGTCGACGAGTGCGAAGCCGGCGAAGGCGAGGAGCGCGGCGAGCAGGCCGCGCAGCCACCAGGCGGCGACGGCGAGGATGCCCGCGAACAGCAGCGGGGCGGGTGCGTCGAGCACGGCGTGGATGCCGTCGTACAGGCCGGTGACGAGCGCGCTGACGGCGTCGAACAGCCAGGAGAGGTGGCGCTGGAGGAAGTCGACTCCGCTGTCGACCCAGGCGCCGAGGTGCAGGCGGGGCATCAGGCGGCCACCTCCACGCAGGCCATCGGGGGGCGCTGTTCGTCGCCGATGAAGGCGATGAGGCGGTCCTGCGGTACGGAGCCCACGACGGTCCCGGCGTCGTCGGTGACGGCGACGGGGTGCGGGACGACGGCGCTGACGGCACACAGGTCGGCGAGCGGGGTGTCCGCGGTGACGCTGGGGCAGTCGCAGGCGCGGCTGCCGGTGTCGGGGTCGGTCATCACGGCGTCGGCGGTGAGCACCCGGGAGCGGTCGACGTCCTGGATGAAGGAGGCGACGTAGTCGTCGGCGGGGCGGGTGAGGATGTCCTCGGCGGTGCCCTGCTGGACGATGCGGCCGTCGCGCATGACGGCGATGCCGTCGCCGAGGCGCATGGCCTCGTTGAGGTCGTGCGTGATGAACACGATGGTCTTCTTGAGCCGCTGCTGGAGCTCCAGCAGCTGGTCCTGCATGTCGCGGCGGATCAGCGGGTCCAGCGCGCTGAAGGACTCGTCCATCAGGAGCAGGTCGGCGTCGGTGGCCAGGGCGCGGGCGAGGCCGACGCGCTGCTGCATGCCGCCGGACAGCTCGTCGGGCCAGGAGGCCTCCCAGCCGGCGAGCCCGCACAGCTCCAGTGCCTCGGCGGCGCGGCGCTCGCGGTCGGCGCGGGGGACGCCCTGCACCTCCAGCCCGTAGGCGGCGTTCTCGAGCACGCTGCGGTGCGGGAAGAGCGCGAAGTGCTGGAAGACCATGCTGATCTTGGTGGAGCGGACGTGGCGCAGCTCACGCCGGGAGAGCGAGGTGAGGTCCTGGCCGTCGAAGAGGATGCGCCCCTCGGTGGGTTCGAGCAGTCCGTTCAGCATGCGCAGCAGCGTGGACTTGCCGGATCCCGACAGACCCATGACGACGAAGATCTCGCCGGGCTCGACGCGGAAAGTGGCGTCGATCACAGCGGCCGTCGTACCGTCGGCGCGCAGCTCGTCGCGGCCGGCTCCGGATCGGAGCGCGCGGACCGCGGCCGCGGCGTCGCCGGGTCGCCTTCCGAACACCTTGTAGACGTGCTCGGCCTGGAGCGTGGACACATACACCTCGCGGGTCGTACCGGGAACGGCGCGCGCCCGGCCGGTGGGGCCGGGCGCAGCCGTGGAGCGGTACGGGATCCGCCCGTCCCCGCGCCGGCCGTGTCACGGCCGGCGGACGGGTCCGCTCCGGATCCGCGGGTGCCCAGGGTGTTCCGGGGTAAACGCCGAGGTGATCCACCTCACGCCGGGTCGGGGTCCTCCAGCATGGAGGCGCGCAGGTGCGCCAGGAGGCGGGTCAGCAGGCGCGAGACCTGCATCTGCGAGATGCCGAGCGCGGCGCCGATCTGCGCCTGGGTCAGCTCCTCGCCGAAGCGCATCTGCAGCATGCGGCGCTCGCGGTCGGTGAGCTGCTCGAGCAGCGGCGCGAGGGTCTGGATGTCCTCGACGCGCTCCAGGGCCGGCTCCTCCTCGCCCATGACGTCGGCGAGGGTGTGGCCGTCGGCCGAGCCTTCGCCGCGCTCCGCGTGCGCGGTGTGCGGGGCGTCCAGCGAGCCGCTGGTGTGGCCGTTGGCGGCGACGAGACCCTCTATGACCTCCTCCTCCGAGAGGCCGAGGTGGTCGGCGAGGTCGGCGACGGTGGGCGAGCGGTCGAGCGTGGTGGTCAGCTGCTCCTTCGCCTTGGCGATGTCGATGCGCAGCTCCTGGAGCCGGCGCGGGACGCGGACGGCCCAGGACGTGTCGCGGAAGTGCCGCTTGATCTCACCTGTGATGTACGGCATGGCGAGGGTCGCGAACTCGTTCTCGCGGGCCGGGTCGAACCGGTCGATCGCCTTGATCAGGCCGATGGTGCCGACCTGGACGATGTCCTCGATGTCGCCTCCGTCACCCCGGCCGCGGAAGCGGCGCACGGCGTACTGGACGAGTGAGGCGTTCATCTCTATGAGCGCGTTGCGGACGTACTGGTGTTCCGGGGTGCCCTCGGGCAGTTCGTGCAGCCGCCGGAAGAACACCCGTGAGAGCTCCCTCGCATCGGCGGGAGCCACCTCCCTAGGCTCCTCGATCCGCGGCAGGTCCGCGATCCGGGCGGCCTGGATGCCGCGGCGCGGACGCGGGACGACTGAGACGGTTTCGGAAGTGGAGGACGGGGCAAAGGCGGGCATGGGGGTTCGCTCCTTGGGCTTGTCGGCTTGCGGCGCGGGACCTTGACTGCCGTAGATGGTGGTCTCTTTCATCTTATACGTCAAGAATTGCCGGAAATGCGGCCGTCCGTTTACCCGCGCGCGCACGCGAGGCGCATCCGCGCGCGCGACCGGCGGTTCGGATGGCGACGGAGCGGAACCGTTGCCGGCAGCTACCTCGTGCGGCGGGGCAGGGCGTGACCGCGTACGTCCTCGACACGCGAAGGAGGCGAAGCTCGTGTCCGTACGGGTGCTCGACTGGTCGGGCCAGGGCACCACGGAGCAGGTGGTCGCCGGAATCGACCGGGTCACCCGCAACGCCGGGAAGCCCGCCGTCGCGAACATGAGCCTGGGCGGCGACCCCGACGACGTGCCGGACGCCGCCGTACGGAACTCATCGCCTCCGGCATCACGTACGCGGTGGCCGCGGGCAACCGGAGCGCGGACGCCTCCACCCACTTCCCCGCGGGGTGCCCGCGGCGCTCACGGTCGGGGCGACCGACGACGGCGACGCGCGCGCCTCGCACTCCGACCACGGCCCCCTGGTGGATCTGCGCTTCCGAAGGGTCCGGTTCACGTGACGCGGAACCCGGCCGCCTCACGGTCCCGGTGAAAGGTCAGCCGGTCCCAGGTGGGGAAGGCGAGGTCGGTGACGGCGAGCAGCCGGCCGGTGCCGTCGTGCAGGGTGCGGCGCACGGTCAGCCCGCAGACCGCGGCGGCGGCCTGCGGGTGGCTGCTGCGGGTCATGGTGAGGGTCTCGGCGACCCGGCCCTGCTCGGCGGCCCGCTCGAGCCACCGGTGCAGCGGCCCGAGGTCCTCGTCACGGACGGCCGAGCGGTCGCGGTAGCGGTAGCGGTAGCGGTAGCGGGCGAGTTCGGGGCTCTCGGCGATCACGCGCGGGCACAGGTACGTGACGGCGTGCCGGAGCGTCTCCCCCGACGGGCCGCGCTCTCGGCGGTGGTGGACCAGGGTACGGTCCCCGCCCTGCATGCCGAGCAGCGCGGCGAGCGAGGGCGGCACGGTGACCAGGGTGAGCCGGCTCTGGGCGGTCTCGGCGGCGGGCACGGCGGCGGTTGCGGCGACCGGCGCGGCGCCGGGTACGGCGACCGGTCCGGCCGCCTGTGCGGCTGCTCTGCGCCGCGGCGCTGCCGGGGCCTCGACGGCCGACCGGGTGCCGCGGCGTTCGGTGACGACGAGGCCGTCCTCGCGCAGGTGCTGGAGCGCGGCCCGGACGGTCTGCCGGTTGACCTGGTAGCGGGCGGCCAGGGTGCGTTCGGAGGGCAGTCTGCCGCCGGGGGCCGCGGCGCTCTCGAGCTCGCGCCGCAGTGCTGCGGCGATCCGCTGGTACTTGGGCACGGCGGCCGGGCCGCCGTCCCGCGAAGGGGAGGGCATGGCTTCTCCTCTGACGGGTGGTCAAGGACTGCTCGCTCTGCCCGACCAACCTAGCATTGGTCTATACCTCTCGGTGGGAGGGCTCCGGGATCCCCACCCACCTTGGCCGGATCCCGACGCCCCGAGGCCCCGACGCCACCGATCTCGGATCTGTGGGACGTGCGGCCTACTCTGAGCCCGTCCGCACTATCTGGGAGAAGCATGACAAGTAGGTTCACCGAGTTGACCGTTGACTGTCACGATCCGGAGAGGCTCGCGGCCTTTTGGTGCGAGGTCCTGGACTTCAAGGTGATCGACCGGAGCGAGGCCGAGGTCGAGATCGGCTCCTGGGTGCCGACCGTCGACGATGTCCGGGCTCGTCAGATGCCGCCCACCCTGGTGTTCATCCGCGTGCCCGAGGGCAAGACCGTGAAGCACCGGCTTCACCTCGACGTCAGCCCGATCGACGTCAGCACGCAGGACGAGGTGACCCGATTGCTCGGCCTCGGCGCCACCAAGGTGGACGTGGGCCAGGGCCCGGACCGCAGCTGGGTGGTCATGGCCGATCCCGAAGGCAACGAGTTCGACGTCGTGCGCACCCTGGCACCGCAGACCTAAGGCGTTCCCTTCCGATCATCTGAGCGTTGGTTGGTGTGTGTCGTTGGCTGACGCGCAGTGGGCGCGGATCGAGCCGTTGCTGCCGGACCGGACGCCTCGGCGGGGTGGCCGGTGGCGGGATCACCGTCAGGTGATCGGCGCGATCGCGTTCAAGTACCGCACCGGGACTCCGTGGATGGACCTGCCCGAGCAGTTCGGGTCGTCGAAGGGTGCCCACAACCGGCTGCGGATGTGGGCGATCGACGGGGCCTGGGAGAGGGCCTTCAGCGCCCTGCTTGCCCAGGCGGATGCCGAGGGTGATCTCGACTGGGCCGTCGCGGTGGACTCCACGACCGTCCGCGCTCACCAACACGCCGTCGGAGCCCGTCAAAAGGGGCTGCGGCCGGCCGCCGGCATTTGTCCTCACGCCGCGCCAGGCCGGTGATGCGCCCGCGTTCGAGCGGGTCATGGCCCGGATCCGGTGCCCCGGCCGGTCGGCCGACCACGGTCGACACCGGCCGCAGTCGTGGCGGACCAGGCGTACTCATCCCGGGCCATCCGCCGCCACCTGCGACGACGCGGCATCCGCACGGTGATCCCACAGCCCGCCGACCAGGCCGCCAACCGCAAACGACTCGGCCGCCACGGTGGCCGCCCGCCAGCCTTCGGCCGCGAGGCCTACAAGCAGCGGAACACCGTCGAGCGGCGCATCAACAAGCTCAAGCAGTGGCGAGGCTTGGCCACTCGGGATGACAAGCCTGCCACCGTCTACCTTGCCGGGCTCCACCTCGCCGCCATCTTCATCCGGTCAACAAGACGATCCGAAGGAAACGCCTTAGCCGCGCAGCGGGTTCGGGAGCGGGATGTAGCGTGCGTCCGCGCCGTCGGCGCGGGTCCAGCGCAGCAGCAGGTTCGTCTTGGCCGGGAGGGCGGGGGCCGCGAGCAGCTCCGCGATCTCGGGAAGGCCGCGTTCGGCGTCGTAGCGCAGGAACTCCTCGCGCACCGCCGGCCACACCGCGGCGGCCGCGTCCGGGTGCGCCTCGGCGAGCGCCCCCGCCACCTCGGTCAGGTGGTTGACCACCAGGCAGTACACCAGCCGCTGCCAGGCGGCTTCGCGCTCCACGTCCGGCAGGAGCTTGACCCCCTCCGCGTCCCGGAACAGGGCCTGTACCGGCAGGCCCCGGGCGTCGACCGCGACCAGGGTGTTCTGCAGGTGCGCCTCCAGGACGACTCCGTGCCGGGCGAACAACTCGAGCACGGGCGGGACGACATGGCGCAGATACGCCCGCCACCAGCCGCCCGGATCGCTCGTCGCGGCCAGCGGGCTGCCCGCGAAGCCCTCGGCGAGCGCGGCGGACGCCAACGGCGCGGCCCCGGGCTCCACTTGTGCGTGCAGGCCGTCGCGGACCAGGACGGCGAGTTCCTCGAAGGCGAAGGCCGCCGTCCGGTAGCCGCGGTCGGCGAGCCAGACCGCGTTGGACCCGGAGCTGCGCAGATCGGCGAACCCGGCCTCGACCGCGGCGTCCGTACGGCGCAGCTTCAGCAGGTCGTGCCGCCACAGCCGGCGCACGTCGTTGGTGATCCGGACGTCGAGGCTGAACTTCACGAAGAGGTCCCGCTCCCGGCCGCTCCCGCCGGGTACGTACAGGGTCCGGATCGAGGCGGTCGGCCAGGCCGGGAGCCGCCCCGGGCCGAGCCGCAGCAGCCGCCCGTCGGCGAAGGCCTCGCGTACGGCCGCCGAGCAGCCCAGCAGGTCGAGCTGCCACGGATGCGCGGGCAGCAGCCGGTACCCGGCGGGCGGTCGCGGTCCGTCGAGCAGCCCGGCCAGCGAGTCGATCGCACCGGCTGCGGCCGGCCCGCCCTCCTCGGCCACCTGGTCCTCGCGCAGCCCCAGGAAGACCAGCGGAAACCGGGCGTACGCCTCCGGCGCGTACGGCAGCCAGCTCGCGGCGGGCGCGCCGCCCCGGGCCTTGGGGGCGGGGTGGTACGGGTGTCCCATGACCAGCGACTGCTCGGAGAGCACGTACGGGTCCTGCGGGGGCGCGGTCGCGGCGCGGGCAGCCAGCAGCGCGGCGACGGCCTCGCGGCTGTCGGCGATCTCGACCGGGAGCTCGTCGTTCGCCGCGCCCGTGTACCGGTACAGCTCGTCGGCGGTCAGTTTGACCAGCTCGGTGTGGCTGAGCGGATGCCAGCCCTCCGCCGTGCGCAGCTCGGGGCGCACCGGCCGGCGCCCGCCCCGCACCCGCAGCAGCCGCCCGCTGCCGCGCAGCCGGTGGACGCGCCCTGCGTCGGCGTGTTCCGTCGTGGCTGCGAGTTCCTCGGCGGGATCGGCCGCTTCCCGCAGCAGGCAGTTCAGCAGAGGGGTGCCGGCGTACGCGTCGGCGGCGGCGTTGAGGTCCACGGATTCCATTCGGTCCATCCAATGCGCCGGGAGTTCGCGGGGCGTACCACCGGCCGTGATCTTCAGTATCCGCGATGATGAAGTGATCACCACGTCACCCGTGAGAGGAACAGGGCCCTGGACCCCAGCATGAACCTTCCCGCCTCCCCGGCCGAAGAGGCCGTCTCCGCCGAGCTGGCCGAGGTGCGCCCCGCGCTCGGTGCCGCCTACGGCGCCGCGCTCGGCGGCGCCCGGGCCGCCGTACTGACCCGGCTGTGGCGGGCGCTGGCCTTCGAACCGCTGCCGTGGGTGGAGCGCCGGGAGCGCGGGCCCGGCGGGCTGGCGCTCCTGCTGTCCGGGGGCAGACGGCTGGAGGGCCCGCTGCCGGACCCGTACGCGACCGACCCGTACGTTGCCGAGGTGCTGCTCGACGGCACCCCGTACCGGCAGGCCGGGCGGTTGGTGGCGGCGCTGCGGGTGCCGCACGGGGACGCCTTCGCCGCCGAGCTGGACGACAGCACGGCCTCGCTCGCGCTGTCCCGGGCCGGACGGCCGACGGCTCAGGACGAGGCCCCGCAGGCCTGCTGGGAGTGGGAGCAGCGGGTGGTCGACGGCCATCCGTACCACCCCAACTGCCGCTCCCGGCCCGGATTCTCGGTGGCCGAGCAGCTGGCGTACGCGCCGGAGCACCGGCCGGTGGTCGAGCTCGGGCTGGTGGCCGTACGGGCCGAGGAATGCCTGGTCACGGGCGCCTGGCCGGCCGAGCTGCGGGCAGGCGGCCGGCTCCTGCTGCCGGTGCACCCGTGGCAGGCGGAACACGTCCTGAAACAGACGGGCCGGGGGCCGGGGGCGGTGCGCCCCGGCTTCGCGGCACATCCGCTGATGGCCCTGCGCACCCTCGCCCCGGTGGCGGGCGGGGCCCACGTCAAGACGGCGCTGAGCACCCGGCTGACCTCCTCCGTACGGGACATCTCGGAGTACTCCATCGAGACGGCGGCCGCGGTGTCCGCGTTCGCGCAGGCGCTGTCCGAACGGCTCGACGGGCGGCTGCACATCACCCGGACCCTCGGCGCCGCGACCGCGCACAGCCCGGACCTGGCCGCGGTGCTCCGCGAGCCGCCCGAGGTGTACGCGGACGCTGCGGCGGGCGAGTGGGTCGCCCCGGTGGCGGCCCTGGCCCTGTCGCCGTTCGCGCGCTCGGCGGCCTGGCGGGCCGAGTTCGCCCGGCTCGCGCTCTCGGTGTGCCTGCGGGTGCTGGACCTCGGGGTGGCGCTGGAGGCACACGGCCAGAACCTCCTCGTGGTCCTGTCCCCGGCCGGGGACCCGCTGCGGCTGGTCTACCGCGATCTGGCCGACATCCGGATCAGCCCGGAGCGGCTCGTCCGGCACGGCCTGCCGGTGCCGCCGCTGTCGGGCCGGCTGATCACCGACGACGTGGCCCTGCTGCGGCGCAAACTGTTCGGTTCCCTGCTGACCGGGACGCTGGGGGCCACGACGGGCTCCGCGGCGGCCTTCGGCGAGGCGCTGGCCCAGGCCGCGGGCCTCCCGGCCACCGCCGACACCGAGGCCCTGCTGACCGCGCCGCTGCCGACCAAGGCCCTGACACTGATGCGGCTGAGCCCCGGAATCCCGGGCGACCAGTGGGCGGAGCTGGACAATCCGCTGGCCGGGGCCGACGGACGGGGGCGGGCGGGATAGTGTCCGAGGGCATGAAGGAGACCTCGGACCTGAACTCCGTACGAGCGTCCTACGACGCCGTCGCCGTCGACTATGCCCGGCTCCTCGGCGCGGAGCTGGCGAACAAGCCGCTGGACCGGGCCATGCTGGCCGCCTTCGCCGAGTGCGTGCGCGGCGACGAGGGCGGCGCGGCCCGGGCGGTCGCGGACCTGGGCTGCGGCCCGGGACGTGTGACGGCCCATCTGGACGGGCTCGGTGTACGGACGTTCGGCGTCGACCTGTCCCCGGCGATGGTGGCGGTGGCCCGGCGGACGTATCCGGGCCTGCGCTTCGAGGTGGGCTCGATGGCGGCGCTGGACGTCGCGGACGGGGTGCTCGGCGGGGTCCTGGCCTGGTACTCGACGGTGCACACCCCGCCGGGGGAACTTCTCTCGCTGTTCGCGGAGTTCGCCCGGGTGCTCGCGCCGGGCGGCCATCTGCTGATCGCGTTCAAGGCGGGCGACGAGCGGATCCGGCTGGAGCACGCGTACGGGCACCCCGTCGACCTGGACGTGTACCGGACCCCGCCGGAGCTGATCGCCGGCCTGCTCGCCGGGGCCGGCCTGGAGGAAGTGGCCCGCCTGGTCCGGCAGCCCGCGGACGACGAGAAATCCCCCCAGGGCTTCCTCCTGGCCCGCAAGCATGCCAACCTGCCCGAACAACACACCTAGGACCTGCTGCCCTCCAGCACGTCCAGCCGCTGCTGGGTCAGCCGCAGGAGCCGCGGTTCGAGGCTCGGCAGGGCGCGCAGGAGGCGGACGAGTTCGGGGCCGGCGTCGCGGGCCTCCGCCTGGTCCTTGAGCTGGGTCCAGCAGTACAGGGCGCCCGCCGCGGCCGCGAGGACCTCGGGGGCGTCCGGCGGCTGGTGCTCCAGGCGGGTGTGCCCGGCGTTGATCCACAGCTGGGTCGCCGAGCGGTAGTTCCCGGCCATCCGGGCGAGGTCGGCCCGGATCTCGGCCCAGTGGGTGGCCTCGGGTGAGGTGTACCCGTGGGTCTGCAGGACGTGCTGCTCCCAGGCCTGGGCGAGGGTGGCGGCCTCCTGGTGCCGGCCGCCGGAGGCGAGGGCGTGGATGTGCGGCCGCGGGTCGGGAACCTGCTCCTGCGGCACCTGCTGGGCGGCGGTGGCGCTGAGTTCGCGCGTGGCGGGCAGGACGAGGGTGCCGGGCGGCAGGGCGGCGGCTCCGACGGCGAAGGCGTGCAGCTGGAGGTTGGCGGGGCGGGTGGGGCTGCGGCGCAACTGGTCGATCCATTGCCGGGTGTACGCGCTCACCTGCTGTGGCCCGCCGGCGAAGGCGGGCGGGACGACGACCCCGTACACCTCGGCGGAGGGCGGCGCGGGCAGGCTCCCGTACTCCTGGAGCACCGGCCAGGCGGACTTGTCGGCGACGAGGTCGAGCACCACCGCGGTCGGGCCGGTGGGGCGGGCCCCGAGCTCGGTACCCAGCCAGTCCCAAGGCAGGGCCGTGTAGCGGACGGTGGAGGCCGTGGTCCCCGCCAGCGCGAGGTGGAGACGGTGCCCGCGGCGGTCGAGCGTGAGCCGCCCCGACAGGTAGACGAGCAGCGGCCCCGGCGTGGCGGCGGCGGTGCGCAGCCGCATCAGCACGGTGTTCGGATCCCGGGCCCCGTCGAGGTACGTGGTGTCGGCCGGGACCTGGCTGTTCAGCAGCGCCGCTGCGGGCAGCACTCCGAGCGCGGCCAGATTCGCACTGGGCGCGACTTGAACGGCCCGCCGCCGTACGGCGGCGTCGCCCGCTATGAGAAGAACATGCCCCCGCTGCTGCCTGCCGGCTCCGTCGATCTGCATGGGCAGACCGTACTCACCTCCCGCCCCGGTCGCAGCCCCGGGTGATCGCATTCCCCCAACCCGATGAGGGGGTCAGCAGTCGAACCAGACGACGAGACGGACGCCCTCGTCACCGTGGAGGCCCGCAAGAGTGCGCATGACGGCCCAGACCGCTCCCCAGTCGGAGTCCGGTACGGCCTGCTTCCGCGTAAGCCTGCCGACCCGGAAGAGCCGGTCGCCGTCGTACCATTCACTCCCCTCCGGCTGCGTGCGCCCCGCACGGTACAGATCGCGCGGACCGCTCAGGCCGGACACCTCGGCGAAGCGGGTGAGGCTGCTGTTTCGGCCGTACAGCTCCCAAGAGCCGTCGGGGCCGCGGCGGTACTCGTGGACGCACTCGTCGACCTCGGCAGCGCCCTCGTCCCAGTCGACCGCCGTCAGCTCGGCCCAGGTGATCCAGGTCGCGCCGTGCGCATCGCGCCCCCAGCCGTCGAAGCCGGCCCGGGCCTCGTCCGACACGTCCCGCGGCAGCCCGCGGTCGGCGGCAAGGGGCAGGAAGGGCGCGGTGTCGCGGACACCGAACAGCGCCCACGGCCGCCCCGCTGTCGGCGACGAAATTCCCGGGGCAGCCCCTCGACCACGGTGCCGGGCTGGCCGGGCCAAGTCGTCTCGAGCCGTGGACTATTGCCGTGAGCGGAGGTCACCGCAGCCGCAGACTGCCGGTATGACTGGAACCGATCCCAAGGACGACCTCCGCGTATACCTGCAGGACGCCCGCGACGCCATGCTGTGGAAGCTCGAAGGGCTGTCGGAATACGACGTCCGGCGCCCCATGACCCCGACCGGCACCAATCTGCTGGGGCTGGTCAAGCACGTGACCAGCGCCGAGGCCGTGTACTTCGGCGAGGCCTTCGGGCGGGCGTTCGAGGCCCCGGGGCTCTGGATCACGGGCAACGCCGAGCCGAACTCCGACCTGTGGGCCAGGCCCGACGAGACGCGGGAGCAGATCGTCGGGCTGTACCGCCGGGTATGGGACCACTCGGACCGGACCATCGATTCGCTGGCCCTCGACGCGGTCGGCCGGGTGCCCTGGGGGGCGCGCAGCGAAGTGACGCTCCACCGGACGCTCGTCCACCTGATCGCCGAGACCGACCGGCACGCCGGCCACGCGGACATCGTCCGGGAACTCGTCGACGGAACCGTCGGGCTCCGCATCGGATCCGGCAGCGTGGCCCCCGGCGACGCTGCCTACTGGCAGAACCACAGGGCCCGGCTGGAACGCGCGGCGAAGGAAGCCGACCGGGACGCGTAGCGCAACGTCGGCGGCGACGCGTCGGTCGCCCACCAAGCCGCTGACCAAGGCGTCTCGGTCAACGCCCCCGGGCGCGGGGTGATTTCGCCCCGCTCCGTCCGGACCCGCATCCACTCGCACACCGGCACCGCCACCGGCTCCGCCTCCTTCGATGCCCGATGCCGTGGGCCGTTCGGGGGGCAGCGGTGTTCCCGTGGGCCCGCCTTCGCTGCGATCGGGCCGGGCGATGGCAGGAAGGAGGGATGAGCCTCCCTCGCCGCCGGTTGCTGGGCAGCGCACCCGCAGCCCTGCTGGCCGCCTTCGCCGTCACGGCGGCGCCGGCCCGCGCACCCGACTGGGCGGCGCTCGCCCGCGGGATCGACGGGCGGGTGGTGCTGCCGGGCGACCGCGACTACCCCGAGGCCCGGCAGCTGTTCCAGCCCCGGTACGACACCGTCGCGCCGGGCGCGGTGGCCTATCCCGCGCACGCCGCCGACGTGGCCGTCTGTCTGGACTTCGCCCGGCGCTCCGCCGTCCCCGTGGTGCCGCGCGGCGGCGGCCACAGCTACGCCGGCTGGTCCACCTGCGCCGGCGGGCTCGTCGTCGACGTCGGCGCCATGGCCGGGCTCGTCGCCGACGGAGCGGAAGGCGTGCGGATCGGCGCCGGAGCCCGGCTCGGCGACGTCAACCGGACCCTCGCCGCGCAGCGCCTCGGCATCCCGACCGGGCTGTGCCCCACCGTCGGCATCGCGGGACTCACCCTGGGCGGCGGGCTGGGTCTGGCCTCCCGGGCGTACGGGACCACCTCCGACGCCCTCACCGGCGCCACCGTGGTCACCCCCGACGGGGTCGTGCGCGAGGTCGACGCCACCCGGGACCCGGGGCTGTTCTGGGCCCTGCGGGGCGGCGGGGGCGGCAACTTCGGCGTGGTCACCGAGTTCCGCTTCCGCACCCACCCGGCCACCGACTGCGCCTACGCCGAACTCCACTGGACCGAAGCCGATTCCGCCGCCGTCCTGCGCGCCTGGCAGCGCTGGCTGGCCGCCCTGCCCGACCCCTTCTGGAGCCAGGTCGAGTTCCTCGTCGAAGGGACTGCGGCCCCGGCCCCGGCCGTACGCATCCTGTGCTTCGACGGGCGCGCCGAGCTCGACCGGGAGCTGACCCGGCTCTCCGACCTGGTCGGCAGGCCGCTGCGGGACAGCTGGATCGTCGTACGGACCTACGAGGAGACGCTGCGGGCCATGTCGGGCTGCGAGGACCGGAGCTCCGCCCAGTGCCATCTGCCCGGCACCCTGCCCGGCCGGACCCCCGAGGGGCGGATCGGCCGGGACTCGTACGGCGGGCGCTCCGACTTCTGGGGCGGTGCCGGGCTGCCGGACGCGGGGGTCTCGGCGGTGCTGGCCGCCGTGCGGCGGTACGGGCAGACCGTGCCGGCCGGCGGGCTCGGGGTCGTGCAGTTCAGCGGCGAATGCGGCGGGGCGGTGAACCGGCCGGCGGCCACCGACACCGCGTTCGTGCACCGCGACAGCACCTTCCTCACCCAGTACCTCGCCTACTGGCCCGCGTCCGCGACGCCCGCGCAGGTGGCCGGGCACCAGGGCTGGCTCGACCGGCTGTGGCAGGACCTGCGCCCCTGGGCGAGCGGCCGCGCGTACCAGAACTACATCGATCCAAAACTGCCCGCCTGGCGCGAGGCCTACTACGGGCCGAACCTCGCCCGCCTCGAAGAGGTCCGGCGCACCTACGACCCGGACCGGCTGTTCCGCTTCCCACAGGCCCTCTAGAGGAGCTCGACATGCGACGTACGTTGACCGTGGCGGCGGCGACGGCTGCCCTGCTGCTGCCCGCCGGGCCGCTGCCGGTGGCCGAGGCCGGGAGCGCCCTGCCGCCCGGAAAGTGGTCCGCCCGCGAGGCGGAGAACTTCTGGACGGCCGACCGGATGGCGGCTGCGGCCCCCATGACCCCCGCGTCGGCGGCTCCGGCCACGGACCCCGGCACCGGGCAGGACTTCGACGGGATCCCGGTCGTCGGCCGGATGTTCGTGATGAAGGACGGCGGCGCGTACTTCTGCACCGCGAGCGTGGTCGCCTCCCCCGGCCGCAACCTGGTGCTGAGCGCGGCCCACTGCCTGCTCGGCACCGACGCCCGCCAGGTGGCCTTCGTACCGCTGTACACGGCCGACAACCCGCAGCCGTACGGGATGTTCCCGGTGCTGCGGGCCGCGGACGGAAAGTCCAAGGTGTGGATCGACCCGCGCTACAAGAGCCTGGGCGCCGACAAGGGGGCCACGCTCGACGTGGCCTTCGCGCAGGTCGGGCCGGACGCCGACGGGTTCCCCGTCGAGGACGTGGTCGGCGGGAACCGCCTGGTCACGGGGGCCGGTTACGAGCACGCGAAGGTCTCGTTGATCGGATATCCGGCATCGGCCGCGCGCCCGCGGCTGTGCGTGAACAGTACGACCAAGTTCACCAGCAAGGATGCGGGCATCCCCGGATCGTTCCTGCGCATCGACTGCACCGGATACCCGGGCGGGACCAGCGGTGGCCCGTTCCTGAAGAACTACGACAAGGTGACCGAGACCGGGGACGTGGTCGGGGTCATCGGCGGCTGGAAGACGGGCGGGGACACCGCCGACACCTCGTACAGCTCCTACTTCGGCCCGGAGATCAAGAATTTGTACGAGCAGGCGGTTGCCGGGGCAAAGGCGGCGTGAGCACCCGCACCCAGCGGGTGCGCCGCGGGTTCCCCACCGTGCGCGGGGCGGCCGGGAGCCCGTCGGCGGTCAGCGGGTCGGCGGGCGGGAGTCCGAGCCCGCGCCGCAGGTCGGCGAGGGCGGCGTGCACCGGCGCCAGGATGACCTCGGCGCGCGGGTCGGCGTACGCGAGTGCGTGCGCGGTGGTCTCGATGGCCTCGGCGGCGTCCTCCGCCGCCGTACGGCTCCACCCGCCGGGCTCGGCGGAGCTCCAGGGGGCGACGGCGTCGTAGAGGTGGCAGGCGGCATCGGCCGCGGCATCGGCCCGTTCACCGACGCCCGGCGCCGCGATGGTCGGCAGCAGATCCATGCCGGGTCAACGACCGAAGCCCCCGCGGGGAACGACCGGTCGGCCGCCGGTTCGCAGCTCGCGGCTCACCCGAGCCGCCGGGCCACGGCCTGCGCCCCCGCGGCGGCCGCCGTGGCCAGCGCCAGTCCCTGAACCGCGTCGCGCGCCCGCGCGGGCCGCAGCACCCCGGCGCGCCGCAGCCGGCCCCGCGCCCAGAGGGTGAAGGGGACCACCACCAGCGGCGAGGTGGCCGCGCCCGGTGTGTAGCCGCGGGTGGCGGCCGCCTGCGCGAGGTGGACGAGGCCGTGCAGGCCGAAGGCGTTCAGGCTCGTCTGGTAGAAGGCCGACCGGCCACCGGTGCGGTACCCGTCCGCGGCCGCCGCGGCCACCACGAGGCCCATGACCCCGACGGCGCGCGCGAACTCCCGGCCGTCCGTGCTGCCCAGCCGGTCCCAGATCCGGTCGGGGACCCGGGGATGGCGCTCACGCAGTACGGGGACCCGGGTACGGGACCAACGCCCCATCGTCGCCACCTCCTCCAGGTCGTGCACGGCCCAGGCGGCCAGGAGCCCCAAGCCCGTGACGGCGGCGGCGGCGGCAGCGGCAGCGGCGGTTCGCGTCGGTGCACTCATGAGGCCACGGTCTGCAGCCAGACGGGGAGGAGCAGCAGGGAGACCACCGAACTCTTGATCACCAGCGAGGCGGAGAGGTCCACGCCGACGTCGTAGCGCTGGGCGAAGACGAACAGGTTCTGCGGGGTCGGCATCGCGGCGATCAGGACGAGGTACGTCAGCCACTCCCCCCGTACGCCGAACAGCAGTCCGCACACCGCCCAGGCCAGCAGCGGGAAGCCGAGGCACTTGAAGGCGATGAGGGCCAGCTCCTCGCGGCCGGTGCCCCGGATGTCCAGCCCCAGGCCGCCGAGGTGGAGCCCGAGGGCGAACAGGGCGATCGGCGAGGCGCTGTCGCCGACGAAGGCGGCCCCGTCCAGGACCACCTTCGGGACGTGCACCGAGAGCAGGTTGAGCAGGATCCCGGCATTGCAGGCCAGCACCAGCGGGGTCGAGAGCGAGGCGCCGACGGCCCGCAGGAGCCGCCGTCCGGGACCGCCCGAGGCCGGGCCGGCGCGGCCCAGCTCCATGATGGAGATGACGACGAGGGACAGCACGCAGACCTGGAACAGCAGGACGGGGAAGATCGGCGCGGCGGTCCCGAAGAGGGTGATGAACACCGGGACGGCGAAATAGGCCGTGTTCACCTGGACTCCGGCCATCACGCGCAGCGCCACGTCGCGGGGCTCCCGTACGCCGTGGGCACCCGAGACGAAGGCAATGGCGAGCACCGCGAGGGCGGCTGCCGCGGCGTAGGCGCCGATGGCCCGCCAGTTGAAGAGGGCGCCGAGGTCGCTGGCGTAGATGTTGCCGAACAGGTAGCAGGGGACGGCGAAGAGGAAGGCGTAGTCGGCGAAGGCCTTGGAGGCCTCGGCCGGGACGATCTTGCGGCGGGCGAGGAGTACGCCGCCTCCGAAGGCCAGCAGTACCGGCACGAGCTTCTCGAGTGCGGCTGCCGTGCCCATGTGTACCGGCTCCCCCTGTGATCGACCGCGAGCAGCGTACTCCTGCCTTCCTGGAGGACCTCCGGAGCATAGGCTGGACCGATCATGAGCGATCGCGACGAAGCCCGCCCCC
Organism: Streptomyces sp. NBC_01296; assembly: GCF_035984415.1. Lineage (NCBI taxonomy): Bacteria > Bacillati > Actinomycetota > Actinomycetes > Kitasatosporales > Streptomycetaceae > Streptomyces > Streptomyces sp. NBC_01296. The sequence goes on from NZ_CP130720.1 coordinate 1,155,805, forward strand.
GTACGCCGGCCCCCGCGAAGGCGGCCCGGGCGCCGGTGCGGTTCACGGTGGTGCTGCGCACGCCCGCCCGGGCGGCGGAGCCCCTGTTCGCGCAGGCGCCGAAGGCCTGGCAGCGGATGCTGCCGTACATCGTCGCCGGCATCTTCGTGGTGTCGCTGTTGCCGACGACCATCTCCGTTCTGACCAACGACTACAAGGTGGGCGGCGGCTGGGCGGGGGCGCTGGGCGTGGCCCAGACGCTCCCGCTGCTGCTGGCGGTGACGCGGCCGCTGCTCGCGTGGGCCCTGATCCTGTTCGCGGACACGGTCGGGGCGGTGGTGCTGACCCACGCCGACAAGATGGCCGGGCACGCCTGGCCGTGGACCCCGATGGCCATCGTCGGCTACCTGCTGCTCATGATCTGCCTGGGACTGCGCGAGTCCATCCGGACGCTGATCGGGGTGTGGCTGGTGACGGGCGCCGTCGGGGTGGTGCTCGGCTTCTTCGAGCCCGACGGGGTCACCACCACGGTCGCGCTGCTCTTCGTGCTGAGCGGAAGCTTCCTCGCGGTGACCGGGGCGTTGCGCGGGATCGGCGACGCCCAGCAGCGGATCGCCGAGCAGGAGAGCATCAGCGAGGCCGAACGGGCCCGGCGGACCCTGCTCGAGGAGCGGGCCCGGATCGCCCGGGAGCTGCACGACGTGGTGGCCCACCACATGTCGGTGATCACCGTGCAGGCGGATTCCGCGCCGTACAGGCTGCCCGGCATGCCGGAGCCGGTGCAGGAGGAGTTCGCGGCGATCGCGGCCAGCGCGCGCGAGTCGCTGGGCGAGATGCGGCGGCTGCTGACGGTGCTGCGCAGCGACCAGGCGAACGGCCGGAACGGGACGGCCGAGAGCGGGGGCGCGCCGGCCCCGCAGCCGGGGATCGGCAGGATCCAGCAGCTGGTGGAGGCGACCGTACGGGCCGGGCAGCCGGTGGAGTTGTCGCTCGCCGCCGGGGCGGCGCAGGCGGCGCCGCCGGCCGTGGACCTGTCGGCGTACCGGATCGTGCAGGAGGCCCTGGCGAACGTGGTGCGGCACGCGCCGGGGGCCGAGACCCGGGTGTCGGTGACGCATGACGCCGAAGAGGTCCTGGTGCTCGTGGTGAACGGGCCGGCGGCCCGGGATGCCGTGGTGGCACTGGAGAGTTCGGGCACCGGGCACGGGCTGGTCGGCATGCAGGAACGCGTACGGTTGACGCGCGGGACGCTGGACACCGGTCCGCTGCCCGACGGCGGCTTCCGGGTCGCGGCCCGCCTGCCCCTGCACGACCCGACGGACGACCCGACCGACGATGCGCCGAACGACCTGACCGAGGACTCCAGTTGACCATCCGTGTGATCATCGTCGACGACCAGGCCATGGTGCGGGCGGGGTTCGCCGCCCTGCTGTCGGCGCAGGCCGACATCGACGTGGTAGGCGAAGCCCCCGACGGGCGGCAGGGAGTGCAGGTCTCGCGCACCGTGCATCCCGACGTGGTGCTGATGGACGTGCGCATGCCGGAGATGGACGGGCTCACGGCCGCCCGGGAACTGCTCAGCCCGCCGCCGGGGGTGATCCACCGGCCGAAGGTGCTGATGCTGACCACGTTCGACATCGACGACTACGTGTACGAGGCGCTGCGCGCGGGCGCCTCCGGGTTCCTGCTGAAGGACGCGCCGCCGGCCGATCTGATCGCGGCGGTCCGGGTGGTCGCGTCGGGCGAGGCGCTGCTGGCGCCCTCGGTGACGCGGCGGCTGATCGCGGACTTCGTCCAGCAGCGGCCGGCCCCGCGCAAGGACCCGGCGCTGCGGCTGAACGGGCTGACCCCGCGGGAGACCGAGGTACTGGAGCTCATCGCGCGCGGGCTGTCGAACCAGGAGATCGCCGGGCACCTGGTGCTGGCGGAGCAGACGGTGAAGACGCACATCGGGCGGGTGCTGGCCAAGCTGGACCTGCGGGACCGGGCGCAGGCCGTGATCTTCGCGTACGAGGCGGGGCTGGTGCGCCCCGGCGACTCGGACTGAACATCTCCTCCACCCCCTACCGGGGTATGACATCCGACTTGGCTCCACGGTCCGACGTCCGGCCCGACACCTCCTTCCTACCTTCTCCCTCGTCACGAGGAGAGGAGAAGGGGCATGCGCCGCTTCGGAAGGACCCTGGTCACGGTCTCACTGGCCGTGGCCGTGGTCGGGGGGACCGCGGGATGGGCCTCCGGCGACAGCCAGCACGCGGTCACCGGACCGCCGCCCGGCACCGCCGCCTGGCGGGCCGACACCGCGTCCGGCCGCCCGCTCCCCGATCCCGCGAGCGCCTCGCCGCACGACGCGGCCCGGTTCTTCGCCGGACTGGACGACGCCGAGCGCCGGGAGCTCGCAAGGCGCCACCCGCTGGTGGTCGGCAACCTCGACGGAGCTCCGGTCACCCTCAGGTACGAGGCCAACCGGCTGGCCGTCCTCGCGACCGGCGAGGCCCGCTACGCCTCGCTCGCCTCGCCGGGGCGGCAGATCCTCGCGTTCGACCCGCGCGGGCGCGGGCAGGTCGTCGAGGTCTTCGGGGATCTGGAGCGGGCCGCGCACGTGTCGGTGATCGTGCCGGGTTCCGACAGCGACGCCACCACGTACGACGCGAAGCGCGCGCCGAACACCGGTCCGGCCGGGATGGCCCGGTCGCTGCACGCCGCGGCCGGCGAGAACACCGCGGTGGTGGCCTGGACCGGCTACACCACCCCCGTCGGGGTCGGGCTGGACGCGGCCTCGGGGCGGCTCGCGAAGGCGGGCGCGGACCGGCTGGCCCGGTTCACGGCCGGGCTCGACGCGGTCGGTGCGCCCGACCCTGTGCTGTTCTGCCACAGCTACGGCTCGGTCGTGGGGGGCCTTGCCGCCCGGCACACGGACGCCACGGACATCGTCGTGTTCGGCTCCCCCGGCATGCGCGCCGACAACGCGGCCGGCCTGCACACCGGGGCCCGCGTCTGGGCGGCCCGGGGGCCCTCCGACTGGATCGCCGACGTGCCGAACGTGCAGCTCGCCGGGATCGGCCACGGAGCCGATCCGGCCTCCGCCGCCTTCGGCGCCCGCAAGGTGCCCGCAGCCGACGTACGGGGCCACACCGGCTACCTCGCACCCGGCAGCCAGTCCCTGGCGGCCTTCGCCGCGATCGCGAGGGGAGAGGTCCGATGAGCACCCTGACCCTGCTCAAGGGGACGGCCGACCGGATCGAGCGGCAGACCCCCGCCCACCGCGACCGGGCCGTCGACGGGCTGCGCGCCCTCGCCCTGCTGGCCGTGCCGGCCGGGCACTGGCTGCTCGGCGGATTCACCCTCGACGCCGAGGGCGGCCTGCACAACGCCAGCCCGCTGTCCGCGTTCGGCGGGCTCGCGCCGGCCAGCTGGGTGCTCCAGATGCTGGGCATCTTCTTCCTGGTCGGCGGCTATGCCTCGGTGCTCTCGTACCACCGCCGCACGGGATCCGCCGGGGCCTGGCTGAAGGGCCGGATCGCCCGGCTGGGGCGGCCGGTGCTCGGGGTCACGGCGGTGTGGGCGCTGGCCGCGCCGGTGCTGTACGCGGCGGGGGTGCCGGAGGCCACGCTGCGGACGGGGGCCACGCTGGTGATCCAGCCGCTGTGGTTCGTCGGGGTGTACGTGGTGGTCACCGCGCTGACCCCGTACTGCGTACGGGCGGCCCGCCGGCTCGGCGGCTGGGCGGCGGCCCCGCTGCTCGCCTCGGTCGCGGTGGTGGACTTCCTGCGCTACGGGCCGCTCGCGGACTCCGTGCCCTCGTGGCTGGCGGTGGTGAACATCCTGCCGGGCTGGCTGTTCGCGTACCAGCTGGGCGTGTCGTGGGGCGAGCGGCGGATCGGGCGGCGCGGGGCCTGGCTGTTGCTGGCGGGCGGGACCGTGCTGTTCGCGGCCCTGCTGATGGTCTTCCACTACCCGGCGTCGATGGTCGGGGTGCCGGGCGAGGCGCGGACCAACTCGCACCCGCCGTCGCTGCTGGTGCTGGCCCTGGCCGCGGCGCAGTCGGGGGCGGCGATGCTGCTGCGGGACCGGCTGGCGGGGCTGCTCGCCCGGCCGGCGCTGTGGGCGCCGGTGGTCGTGATCAACCTGTGCGCGATGACGATCCTGTGCTGGCACCAGACGGCCATGCTGGCGGCGGCCGTGCCCGGTTCCTTCGCGGGAGAGCTGGCGGGTCTGACGACCGCGCCGGACAGCCTGGGGTGGATCGCGGCGCGCCTGGCGTGGATGCCGGTGTTCGCGGCGCTGCTGGTGGGCATCGCCCGGTACGCGCGCCGGTTCGAGGAGCCGTGGAAGCGGGCCACGGCGGTGCGGCGGACGCTCGCGGGGCTGCTGGCGGCCGGGTTCGCGGTGTTCGCGCTGGGTCTGGCCTGACGCTCCGGCGCGGGGCTGCGTGAGTACGGGGATCCAACAGGACCGTTGCCGTCCGTCAAGCCACGGGATGCAGGGGCATGACGCGACGCGAGGGCCGGGCCTTACTGGACATGGGCTCACGCAGCGAAGTGGCCCACCCGGACCGGCCTACTCACTCTAGGAGAATCCCCATGACGCACCCCTTTCGGATGCGACGCATGTTCGTCTTCGCCGCCTCGACCGCCGCGGCTGCAGGCGCCGTACTGCTGCCCACCGGGGCCTTCGCCGCCACTGCGGCGACGCCGCACACCGTCGTAGCGCAGGGCGAACCCGGCCCCAATCCCGCGCACAGCGACAGCAACTCCACCCTGCTCCTGATCGTTCCCGAGGACAGTGACGACGGCAGGATCGTCGTCAAGCCCGACGCCCAGGACGGACAGGGCAAGGGTGATGCGGTGAAGCCGGACCTGGGCAAGCTCCGCCCCGGCAAGACCGACCGCCATGAGAACACCGGAGTGACGAACCCGTACAGGGAACCCGTATGGATCTGCGTCGCCGCTCCGTGTGGTCCCCCGTCGCTGGCCCCGACCGTGGCCACGTAGGCAACCCGGTGGCCCGCGCCGAGAGCGCCGCTCCCTGAGGGGAGCGGCGCTCTCGGCGTGGTCGGCGAGCAGGTCAGGCGATCGAGGCCGCGACGATGGCGGCCACCGCCAGGTTGCAGCAGGCCGTGACCCAGACCGCCGGGTGCGGTTCCGGGTCGACGACGATGGCACCGAGCTTGCCGGGGGTCACCCAGTCCAGCACCAGGAAGGCCACACCCATCAGGACCAGGCCGAGCAGGCCGAAGGCGGCGGTGGACAGCAGGCCCTTGCCGAAGTCGTCGTACGTCGTCCAGATCGAGGTGAAGACGATCCCGCCGACGCCTATGAGCGCGGAGCTCAGCATGACGGCCGCGTTCCGGTTGCGCTCCTCCCAGATCTGCTTCGGGAGCTTCCCGGGCGTCAGCACGTCCACCAGGACGATGCCGAGGATCAGCAGCACCAGGCCGAGGGCACCGAAGGCGCTGGTACGGCCAAGTCCGTTGATGATGTCGCTCATTGAGAAGCCGTTCTCCGCGGAGGGTAGGAAGGACCTGCCGTACGTGACGGGACACCTCCCGTCAGGGGGGCTCAGGGTGGCCGAATCTATCGCACGGTCCCGCGACAGGCCATGGGGAGGTCAGGGAATGGTAAAGCTCAGAGCGGCGCGGCCCGGTGAGGCGGAGGAGCTGACCGGACTCGTGCTCCGCTCCAAGGCGTACTGGGGATACGACGCCGCGTTCCTGGCCTCGTGCGCGCCGGAACTGCGGATCCGGGCCGGGGAGGTGGCGGCCCGCCGGATCGTGGTGGCCGAAGACGCCTCCGGCGGGCGGGTGCTGGGGCTCGCTTCTCTGGAGGGCACGGCGCCGGTGGCCCGGCTGGGACTGCTGTTCGTGGAGCCGGAGGCCATCGGCCGGGGCGTGGGGCGGCGGCTGTACCGGGACGCGCTCCGCCGGGCCGCCGGACTCGGGTTCCGCCGACTGCTCATCGAAGCCGATCCGTACGCGGCGGGGTTCTACCGGGCGATGGGCGCGCTGAGTTCGCCGGAGTCCCGCGCGGCCGGCGGCGGTGAACCGCCCGCCGGGCTCGTGCGGTTCGAGGCGGCGCCCGCGCCGCTCGCCGGCTGGGCGCAGGCCTGGACCGGCGGCGGACCGGCCGTGCACGTGGGCAATGTCGCCGAATACAACGCCCAGTTCGCCGACGCCTCCCTGGACCGCGAGCAGCGGGCCGCCCGTCACTACGCCTGCCTGGCCGCCTTCTACAGCCCGTGTCCGGGGGCGCTGGTGCTGCCCGCGGTGGTGCCACTGGGGTGGATCGAGCGGGTCGGACGCCTCCTGGAATGGGAGGGGGTGGAGGTGTACGACGGCCTGGCGGACGGGGGTCCCGGGCTGCCGGCCGGTGGTGGACTGTCGGACGCCGTACGGGCCCGGCCGGCGCTGGCCGGGCGGTTGGCCTCGGCCGGGCTGCCCCTCGTACCGTGGGGGCGGACGGCCGGCTTCGCGCGGCTGGCCGGGCGGCCGTGGCGGCCCCGCGAGCTGCGTTACGAGTCCAAGTCGGCGTCGCACGGCCTGTTCGGGCGGATCCTGGCGGGCGGCGGGCACCCCCGGATCCTGCTCCCCGAGCAGTGGCCGGCCCCCACCCGGCGGGCGGCGGCCAGGCTCCTGGCCGCCCGGGCCATGGCGGGCGAGAGCAGTGTTCTGAAATCGGAGCACGGTGTCGGAGGTTCGGGCACCGCCGTGGTGACGCCCGACCGGATCCGGGCCGCGGGCAGCGCCCGCGCGGTGCTGCGCACGCTCCCGCGCGGGCCCCTGCTGGTGGAGGAGTACGTGTCCGGCCCGGCCGAGCCGCACGAGCCGCGGGACCTGACGTACGACGGGTTCGTCGACGAGGCGGGCCGGGTGCACGAGGTGGGCGGCGCGGTGATGGACGTCGCGGGCTCCGGGTACCGCGGGGCGACGGTGGGGCCGGGCGTGGTGCCCGCGTGGGCGGAGAAACCGCTGCTCGCGTTCGGGGAGGCGGTGGGCCGCGAGCTGTCGGCCGCCGGCTACCGGGGCTGGTTCGACGTGGACTTCGTCGCCGACGGGGCGGGCCGGCTGGCGCCGACCGAGGCGAACCTGCGGCTCACCGGGCCGTCGATCGCCTTCATGGTGGCGGCCCGGCTCGACGCGTTGCGGGGCGCGGGGCATTTCGTACGGATCGCGGACCGGGTGGAGCTGGGGGCCAGGCTGCCCGGGGCCGCGCTCGACGAGCTGTGCGAGACGCTGGAGCGGGGCTGCGCGGAGCTCGGGGCGGTGTTCCTGCCCGCGATCCCGACGGGCGCCTTCGACCCGGCGCCCTGGCTGGGCGTGCTGGTGGCCGCGTACAGCGGGGAGGTGCTGGACGCGGCCGAGGCACTGGTGAGGGCGGAGGCGCTCGCCGTGGGGGCGGCGTTCGCCGACGATCAGCGGCCGGAGGAGCCTTCGGGGGCGTCGGCCTCCTCGAAGTCGAAGGGCGAAGGCGGTTTGCGGGTGACGTAGAAGGCGAGGACGACGGCCGCGATCATCAGCGGGATGTTGAAGACGTAGACGAGGGCGGCCTGGACCGGCCAGTCGCGCTTGGCCGCGAGCCGGTAGAAATTGTCCTGCGGCCACCAGGCCATGAGCAGGTAGACCACCGCCAGGTGCGCGGCCGTGGTGAAGCCGGGGCTCTGGCCGGGGCGCACTCCCGGGTCGTGGCGCAGCATCACCGCGCGGCCTGCGAAGAGGAAGATCAGCCCGGCGGCGAACGCGGCACCCTCGAACAGGTAGAGCACGAAGAAGAGGAACGCCCACGGGTAGGGCACACCGCTCAGGTCGGTCGCGCCCGGCCAGAAGATCTTCGAGAGGACGAAGAAGACCATGCCGGTGCCGACCAGGAACAGAAGGGCGAAGCAGGCGGCCTCGAACGCCGTGAGGCTGCCGCTGCCGACGGCCGTGTACTTTCCGGAAACCCCCGCGCCGCCCTGGCCCGGCTTTCCGGTGAGCACGGGCTGGGGCAGGGCCTTGCGGTTCTCCTGGCCCGCGCGGTTGCGGGGGAGGGCGCGCAGCCGGATCACGGCCTGCGGTATCTGCTCCCGGGGCACCTTCCCCAGAAGGTGTTCGCGGAGCTTCCCACCGTCCGGCAGGTCGACGGCCGGGGGCCAGGACTGCGCGTCGGCGGGAGGTGCCAGGTGGGCTACCAGCCGGGGCTGACCGGTCCTGCCCTCCGGGACCTCGGTGACCAGTGCGGCGCCGATGTCGGGGTGGCTGCGGATGACGGCTTCGACGGCGTGCGGGTCGAACGCGCCTTCGGCCGTGGTGATCCGGTCACGCATCCGGCCGTGGAACTCCAGCAGCCCGTCCGGGCGGAGCTCGGCGAGGTCGCCGGTGGGGATCGCGTCGCCGCCGTCGGGCGGGGTGAGGCCGAGCTGCCCGTCGCGGGCGTCCGCGCGGCAGCCGGGGAAGGGGGAGCCGAGCAGGGAGAGCTGCTCGGTGTCGTCCAACGGGCGGGGCAGCTGGGTCAGTTCGAACCAGGTTCCGGTGCCCGCCGCCTCGGTGAGCCCGTACACGTTGAGCAGCCGGGCGCCGGCCCGGAGCCCGGACTGCAGGGCGTCCTGCTCGTCGAGGAAGAGCCGGTCGCCGGTGACCGTGACCAGGCGCAGCGACCGCAGGGCCGGGTCGGAGTCGCGGCGGCCGCGCGCGCCGCCTGCCGCGGATCGCTCGCCGGGTCCGGCGGCCCTGGCGTCCCGTATGAGCAGCCGGGTGGCACCCACCGGGTCGGTGTGCACCACGCTGACCTGCTCGGTCTGGACCGCCCGCCGGATCCCCTCGGGCCTCCAGGGCGCGCGCGCGGACACGACGAGGGCGCCGCCCGAGCACAGGGCCCGGGTCCAGCCGGCGGAGAAGGCGGTCAGGGCCGGGCCTTGCGTGATCAGGTGGCGGTCCGCGGGGACCGGCCGGACGACCTCGGCCCAGCCCTCGTGGGCGGCGAGCAGCCGGGCGTGCCCGACGGGGACGGCGCGCGGAAGCGCCGCTCCGGTGAACAGGACGGCGGCGGTCACCCCGGGCTCGGGCCGCTGCGGTGCTTCGGTGGGCCGGCCGGATATCTCGGCCGCCTCCGCGCCGAGGCGGATCACCCGCAGCCCGCTGCCGTCGTCCAGCCGGGCGTGGTGCGCGGCGTCGGTGAGCAGGACGTACGGCGTGAGAGCGGCGAGCTGCCGCTGCCCGGTGAACGGCACCTCGACGTCGATGACGGCGTAGGCACCGCCGGCCTTGAGGGCGGCCAGGAGGGCGACGACGATCTCGGTCCGGCGGGGGGTCCCGATGGCCACGACGGCGCCGGCCGGCAGTCCGTCGGCTATGAGGTGGTGCGCCAACTGGTTGGCGCGGACGTCCAGTTGCCCGTAGGTGAGGCTGTCCGCGTCGGCGATGACGGCGTATGCCTGCGGGGTGTCCCGCGCCTGCTCCTCGAACAGGTGCAGGACGGTGTCGGCGGCCGTCCGACCGGAGCGGTCGGACCCGGGTTCCTGCGGCGATCCCTGCGTCGATGCCTGGGTCATCCCCCGATGATGGCACCCCCTGCCGACAGTGGGCAGGAGGTCCGAACATCCCCCGTACGAGCTGGAGTTCGGTACCGATCCGGCCAAAAGGTTGACCTCAAGTTTGGTTGAGGTCCTAGCGTTCCCACCATGGACATGGAAGTTACCGCCTGGACATCGCTGCACAGCGCGATGAACGCCCAGCAGGACCGGCGCCCGCTCTCCCGGGCGAGCCTGCGCCGGGTCGCCGCATTCGCCCGCCCGCACCGCCGCGGGCTCACCCTGTTCCTGCTGCTCAGCGTGGTGACCGCACTGCTCGCGGTGGCCACCCCGGTCCTCGCGAGCCGGGTGGTCACCGCCATCGTGGACGGCCGGGACAGCGGTGCGGTCACCCGGCTCGCCGTGCTCATCGCGGTGATCGCGGTTGCGGAGGCGGGGCTCGGGCTGCTCACCCGCAAGCTGTCGGCCACGCTCGGGGAGGGGCTGATCCTGGATCTGCGCACGGCCGTCTTCGACCACGTGCAGCGCATGCCGGTCGCCTTCTTCACCCGGACCCGCACCGGCGCGCTGGTCAGCCGGCTCAACAACGATGTGATCGGCGCCCAGCGGGCGTTCAGCAACACCCTGTCCGGCGTGGTCGCCAACACGGTGACCCTGCTGCTGACGCTGGCCGTGATGCTGAGCATCTCCTGGCAGATCACCCTGCTGGCCCTCGTCCTGCTGCCCGTGTTCGTGCTGCCGGCGCGCCGGATGGGGACGCGGATGGCCGCCATGCAGCGGGAGGCGTCGACGCTGAACGCGGCGATGGGAACGCAGATGACGGAGCGTTTCTCCGCTCCGGGCGCCACCCTCGTCAAGCTGTTCGGGCGGCCCGCGGACGAGTCCGCGGAATTCGCGGCGCGGGCGGCGCGCGTACGGGACATCGGGATCCGTGCGGCGATGGCCCAGTCGGCGTTCATCACCGCGCTCACCCTGGTCTCGGCCCTCGCGCTCGCGCTCGTCTACGGGCTCGGCGGGTACTACGCCCTGCGCGGGACCCTGGACGCCGGGAGCGTCGTCGCCCTCGCCCTGCTCCTGACCAGGCTGTACGCCCCGCTGACCTCGCTCGCCGGGGCCCGCGTCGAGGTGATGAGCGCCCTGGTGAGCTTCGAGCGGGTCTTCGAGATCCTCGACCTGAAGCCGCTGATCGCCCAGAAGCCGGACGCCCGCCGGGTGCCGGACGGGCCGGTGGCCGTGGAGTTCGACCGGGTCTCCTTCGGCTACCCCTCCCCCGACAAGGTCTCGCTCGCCTCGCTGGAGGAGGTCGCGGTCCTCGACGCGCGCGGCGGTACGCAGGTCCTGCACGAGGTGTCGTTCCGCGCCGAGCCCGGGCAGATGATCGCCCTGGTCGGCTCGTCCGGCGCGGGCAAGTCGACCATCGCGCAGCTGCTGCCGCGGCTGTACGACGCCGATGCGGGCGCCGTCCGCCTGGGCGGGGTCGACGTACGGGACCTCACGGCCGACTCCATCCGGGAGACGCTGGGCATGGTCACCCAGGACGGGCACCTGTTCCACGAGACGGTGCGGTCCAACCTGCTGGCCCGGCCCGATGCGGGCGAGGAGGAGATCTGGGAGGCCCTGCGCCGCTCGCGGCTGGACGGGCTGGTCGCCTCGCTGCCGGACGGGCTGGACACGGTGGTCGGCGAGCGCGGCTACCGCCTCTCGGGCGGTGAGCGGCAGCGGCTGACCATCGCGCGGCTGCTGCTGGCCCGGCAGCGGGTGGTGATCCTGGACGAGGCCACGGCGCATCTGGACTCCACCTCGGAGGCGGCGGTGCAGGAGGCCCTGGGCGAGGCCCTGGCGGGCCGGACCGCGGTCGTCATCGCGCACCGGCTGTCGACCGTGCAGGCGGCCGACCTGATCCTGGTCGTCGAGGAGGGCCGGATCGTGGAGCGTGGGACGCACACGGAGCTGCTGGCCGCGGGCGGGCGGTACGAGGAGCTGTACCGGACCCAGTTCGCGGCGGCGGACGCCACCGCTCCGGGCGGCGCCGTACCGGCTGCGGGAGCATGATGCCGGGAGGCCCGCGAGCGGCGGGCCGCCGCCGACCACCGACCGTGGAGCACGTGGAGCACCGATGGACATCAAGCTGGAGCTGGTCGCCGTCCCCGTCACCGACGTCGACCGGGCCAAGGCCTTCTACGAGCGGGTCGGCTTCCACGCCGATCACGACGTCACCGTGAGCGAGGACATCCGCTTCGTGCAGCTGACCCCGCCGGGGTCGGCCTGCTCGATCGCCCTGGGCAAGGGCCTCACCCGGATGGTCCCCGGCTCGCTGGACAACCTGCAGGTCGTCGTCACCGACATCGAGGAGGCGTACGAGGACCTGCGCGGCCGGGGCGTCGAGGTGACGGAGATCCAGGACATGCCGTGGGGCTCGTTCGTCTACTTCTCCGACCCCGACGGCAACGGCTGGGCGGTGCAGCAGACGACCCCGCGCCCGACGGGCGCGGGGTGACACACCGGTGGCGCGCGGCGTCCAGACTGGGCGGGCAACTGGACGCATCCGGAAGGGAAGTGGCGCCATGGAGACTGTCGCACTGCTGGGCACCGGGATCATGGGCTCGGGGATGGCCCGGAACCTGCTGCGGGCCGGGCTCGGGCTGCGGGTGTGGAACCGGACCCGGGAGAAGGCCGAGCCGCTGGCCGCGGAGGGCGCGGTCGTCGCGGACAGCCCGGCCGAGGCGGTCGCCGGGGCCGATGTGGTGTTGACCATGCTGACGGACGGCCCGGCGGTGGCTCAGGCGATGGCCGCGGCCGCGCCGGGGCTGCGTGCCGGGCAGGTGTGGGCGCAGATGAGCACGGTCGGCGTGCCCGCGCTCGAGGAACTGGCCGCCTTCGCCCGGGAGCACGGCCTGGTGTTCGTGGACGCCCCGGTGCAGGGGACCCGGCAGCCCGCCGAGGCCGGGACGCTGGTGGTACTGGCCTCCGGGCCGGCGGATCCGCGGCTGGAGCCGGTGTTCGCCGCGGTGGGCGCCAAGACGCTCCGGGCCGGGGAGGAGGCGGGGGCGGCGACGCGGCTGAAGCTGACGACGGTCGGGTACGCGATCACCTTGACGGCTGCGGTCGGCGAGGCCATCGCGCTGGCGGAGGGCCTGGGGGTGGACCCGGGCCTGTTCGCGCAGGCGGTGACCGGTGGCCCGATGGACAACCCGTACCTCCAGGCGAAGATGAAGGCGGTCCTGGAACGGGACTTCGCCCCGAGCTTCACGGTGCACGGTGCCGAGAAGGACACCGGTCTGATCGCGGAGGCGGCGGACCGGGCGGGCGTGGCCGTCGACCTGGCCCGGGCCACCGCCGCCCGCCTCCACCGCGCGGCGGCCGGCGGCCACGCCGAACAGGACATGGCCGCCGCCTACTTCGCCGGCTTCGCCGACAAGCCTTAGGCGTTCGCGGCCAGGCGGCGCATGACCGCCATCAGTTCGTCGGGCGGGACCACGGAGAAGGACCGGGTCGCGTCGTCGATCTGCGTCAGGCTCGTCACGGCGCCCTGGTGCCACCAGTACAGCCGCGGTGAAAGCGGGCCCGGATTGCTGTCCTGGTAGGCACCGAGCCCGAAGGCGGCCAGGTCGTTGACGGCGTCGACCACGTGGTGGTCCGCCAGCGGGTGGAAGACCAGGTGGTGCCGGCTCGGCACGGTGAACAGGGCGCCGTCGGCAGGGAGACGACTTCCCGTCACGCAATGGACGAGCTCGTCGAGGACCAGCGCCTTGCTCGCGACGAACATGGACTCGCCCGAGACGATGTGCAGCAGCCCGCCGCTCTGCGTGCGCGTCGTCTCGTACTCGACGGGCTCGGCGACCAGGTTGGCACGGCCGGCGGTGCGCAGCGCTTCGAGGCCGATGCCGGCGACGTCCTGGTCGTCGAGGATCCGCACGGCGTCGGGGAGGTCGAGTGCGAGCACCTCCAGCAGTCCGGGCGCGATGCGCCGGGTGTAGCCGAAGGAGGGGGCGGCCTGCGGCGGGATGGAGTCCTCGGGCACGAGCCGCAGGTATGCGCTGCGCAGCGTCCGGTCGGGGGCGTCCGCCGTCGACCGGGAGGCGTTGTCGAGGGCGGTGAAGTGCTGCTCCACGATGCGGGGCCAGTCCCGCGGGTCGGCGCGGCGGACGAACTCGGCGAGGTTGTGCAGGGCCCGGGTGCCCTGGGGTGCGTGGACGGAGTCACCGGCGACGGTGACCTGTACGCCCTGGGCGGCATGGTGACGGTGCACCAGTTCCCGGAGGTGCTCGGCCTGGTGGGTCGTCAGGGCGGGCAGGTGGGGATCGTACGAGGTGGCGGACTTGGACCGGAAGAACTTCATGGCCCGACTCTATTGAATGACTTATTCCGTTCTGTCGGCCGGGAGGCCCGTCACGGGGTGGTCGGCGCCGGCGCGAGGACGTCGAGTTCTTCCAGGGCGCCCACCGCGATCTGCCGGGTCAGCGCCTCGGCGCGGGCCGCGTCGCCCTCGCGTACGGCCTCGGCGACCTGGACGTGCAGGGTGACGGCGGCCGGATCGGGGTCGTGGAACATCACCGCGTGCTGCGTACGGCCGGTCAGGACCTCGGCGACGACATCGCCGAGCCGGGCGAACATCTCGTTGCCGGAGGCGTTCAGCACGATCCGGTGGAATGCGACGTCGTGGTGCAGGTAGCCGTCGAGCTGGTGGCCGCGCGAGGTGCGGACCATGCCGAGGGCGGCCTCCGTGAGCGCGGCGCACTGGTCGGGGGTGGCCCGGGCGGCGGCGAGGCCGGCCGCGACCGGCTCGATCGCGGAGCGCAGCACGGTCAGGGAGCGCAGCTGGCGGGGGCGGTCGGTGCCGGCGAGGCGCCAGCGGATGACGCGCGGGTCGTAGACGTTCCACTCCTCGGTCGGGCGCACGGTGACGCCGACCCGGCGGCGGGACTCGACCAACTGCATGGACTCCAGCACGCGGACGACCTCGCGGACCACGGTGCGCGAGGCGTCGAAGCGCTCGGCGATCTCGTCGGTGCGCAGGACGCTGCCCGGCGGGTGCTCCCCCGCGGTGATCGCCAGGCCGAGGGTGTCCAGCACGTGGGAGTGGAGTCCCTGGCCTTCAGTGGTCATGGCGCAAGCGTACGGTGACGTCTCGGCGAACCAAAGATGTGATGTTTGCCGCCGGACTCTTGAATAAGTACTACTTAATAGGTTTCAGTGAGGGCGCACGAACCGATGTCGACGAAGACAGCGAGGTACGACGTGAGCGGCACCCAGCGCGTGCTGGTGGTGATGGGCGTGGCCGGCACGGGCAAGACGACCGTGGGCAGGCTGCTCGCGGACGCGCTCGGCCTTCCGTACGTGGAGGGCGACGCGTTCCACCCGGCGGCCAACGTCGCCAAGATGTCCGTCGGGATTCCGCTGGACGACGCCGACCGGTGGCCCTGGCTGGACGCCATCGGGGAGTGGATCCGCGCCCGGCCCGCGGGCCGGGGCGCGGTGCTGGCCTCGTCGGCGCTCAAGCGCGCCTACCGCGACCGGCTGCGCAGCGCCGCGCCCGACGCGGTGTTCGTGCACCTCACCGGAGAACGCCCGCTGATCGAGCGGCGGATGGCGGCCCGCACGGGCCATTTCATGCCGGCCGCCCTGCTGGATTCGCAGTTCGCCACGCTGGAGCCGCTCCAGCAGGACGAACTCGGCGTCGTCGTCGACGTGTCCGGATCACCCGAGGAGATCACCGAACGGGCCCTGGCCGCGCTGTCCGCGCTGCCCGGCATGTGCCCGCCCGCCGCTCCCTCCCGAGAAAGCTAAGGAACCCACCGTGACAGGTCTCAGCGTCGAGATACTGGCCGCGGCCGCGCCCGCCCCGATCACCTCGGCCGGGGACGCCCGGCTGGGCGTGGCCGTCCTCGCGGGCATCGCCGTCATCGTCCTGCTCATCACCCGCCTCAAGCTGCACGCCTTCCTGGCGCTGACGGTCGGTTCGCTCGCCCTCGGGGTGTTCGCGGGCGCCCCGCTGGACAAGACCATCGCGAGTTTCACGGCCGGGCTCGGCGCCACGGTCGCGGGGGTCGGCGTACTGATCGCGCTCGGCGCGATCCTCGGCAGGCTGCTCGCGGACTCGGGCGGCGCCGACGAGATCGTCGACACCATCCTCGCCAAGGCCAAGGGCCGGGCGATGCCCTGGGCCATGGTGCTGATCGCCTCGGTGATCGGGCTGCCGCTCTTCTTCGAGGTCGGCATCGTGCTGCTGATCCCGGTGGTGCTGCTCGTGGCCAAGCGCGGCAACTACTCGCTGATGCGGATCGGCATCCCGGCGCTGGCCGGGCTCTCCGTGATGCACGGGCTGATCCCGCCGCACCCCGGCCCGCTCGTCGCCATCGACGCGCTCCACGCGAACCTCGGCGTCACCCTCGCCCTCGGCGTGGTGGTGGCGATCCCGACCGTGATCATCGCCGGGCCGCTGTTCTCGAAGTACGCGGCCCGCTGGGTGGACATCCCGGCGCCCGAGCACATGATCCCGCAGCGGCCGTCGGCGGAGCTCGAGCACCGCCCCCGGTTCGGGGCGACGGTGTTCACCGTGCTGCTGCCCGTGGCGCTGATGCTGATCAAGGCACTGGTCGACATCGTTGTCGACGACCCCGAGAACGGCCTGCAGCGGGTCACGGACGCCGCGGGATCCCCGCTGATCGCCCTGCTCACGGCAGTGCTGGTGGGCATGTTCACCCTCGGCCGGGCGGCCGGGTTCACCAAGGCGCGGATCTCCACGACCGTGGAGAAGTCGCTGGCCCCGATCGCGGGCATCCTGCTGATCGTGGGCGCGGGCGGAGGCTTCAAGCAGACCCTGATCGACGCGGGTGTCGGCCGGATGATCCTGGAGCTGTCGCAGAGCTGGTCCATCCCCGCCCTGCTGCTGGCCTGGTTGATCGCGGTGGCCATCCGCCTGGCCACGGGCTCGGCGACGGTCGCCACGATCTCGGCGGCCGGCCTGGTCGCCCCCCTCGCGGCGGGCATGTCGAGCACGGAGACGGCGCTGCTGGTGCTGGCGATCGGATCGGGCTCGCTGTTCTTCAGCCACGTCAACGACGCCGGGTTCTGGCTGGTCAAGGAGTACTTCGGCATGACGGTCGGACAGACGGTCAAGACCTGGTCGGTGATGGAGACCATCATCTCGGTGGTCGGCCTGGGCTTCGTCCTGCTGCTGTCACTGGTCCTGTGAGGAGAGGACCGGCCGCCCGTGGCCGCGGGCCGCGGGTGTTTGCGACACCTCGCCGCCTTGGGCCACCGCTGCTTTAGGCCATTTGGCGATCAAGATACTATTTCGCTCCTCGTACATGGACCACGCGGAGGGGGCGCACCACCACGGGACTGAGCGAGGAGATATCCGACTACCGGGAAGGCCGGGGGGATCCAGGGCGGCTGGTCGGCGAGTTCCACCGCACGGCCCTGCTCGTTCCGGTCACCGGCGCCACCCGAGCGGGAGCGGGTGCCGGTGACGCCGCCGGCGGTCTGATGTCGGCTCTGTCGGGCGGGATCCGCTGGTTCTACGGGTTCACTGACGAGGAGTCGTTGTTCCGGTTCGCCAGGGCCCGCGGGGAGGACGGCCGGGAGTGGCGGTGAACGTGGCCGACCAGGACGGGTCGATGCTGTTCCCGCCGGTGGCCGGCATCGTTCCCGACGCCTGCGCCGTCGACGTCGCGCCCGACGGGGCGGTGGCCTGATGGCGGGCGATGGTGACCTTGAGGTCTCGCCGGCGGCGGTCGCGTCCATCCAAGTCGGTCTGCGGGCGGCGATAGCGGAGTTGCGGGAGTCCGGCGATGCGGCCGGGGCCTCGCAGGGCTCGGGGTTCGAGAACCTGTCGATGACGGGGATGGAAACCGGGCACGCGGGGCTGGCCACGGACTTCGAGGACTTCTGCGAGCGCTGGGAATGGGGGGTACGCGCCCTGATCCAGGACGCCTCCACCCTGGCGGCGAACCTCGGCATCGCCGCGGGGACGATGTGGGAGGAGGACCAGTACGTCCAGGGCGCGTTCAAGGTGGCCGCGAACGCCTCGTACGGCAATCCGCACGCCAGTGAGGACGAGATCGAGCAGAAGTCCTGGGGCGACATCTTCAGCGCGGACGTCTACAAGCCGGACTACAGCGCCGAGTCGTTCGAGAAGGGCGCGCAGGACAGGCGCAGGAGGGGAAGATCAAGAAGGCCGGCAACTACCACGGGGACACCCGGCACGGCTTCACCGACGAACGGGTCCTCGAGATCCTCAAGAACCCCGACGCGGTGTACCACTCGACGGCGAACAGCGGAAACCTGATCTTCAGGCAGGGCGAGGACGTCGTGGTGACGACGGGTGGTCCTCCGGGAGCGGGCAACGCCATCACGGCGTACGGTCCGTCAGGCGTCCTCGGCGAGTCCGGGGCGAAGGCCACGGGTGGCTTGCCCACCGACCGCGGCAATCCGATTACCCACGAAGACGTTGTGGAGGGCAGAATTCCGGCCAAGCAAGGCTACATGGCTCCGGCCGTACAGATCCGATGAGGCGGCATTCCCCATGAGACTCATCCTCGACGACGACTGGACCGCGACAGTGACGGGCGAACCCCTGAGCATCGCGCCGCGCTTCGTCTTCCGGGACTTCATCGTGTCCATCGCGCCTTACACGGACGTGCAGGAGCGCGAGCGGTTCCAGCTGGACACCTTCGGCAGCCAGGACCATGTGTGGGACACCCCCGACGAACTCCGCTTCGATCCTGCCGGCCTGCAGCTGGTCGGCGCCGAGTTCCGGGTGCCCGCCTGGCTTGCCGCCGCCGAGGACTCGGCCCGCGTTCCCGCCGCACCCCCCGTCCGCCCAGGTGGTCTCCGGGCCGACGAGCACCGGGACTTCCGCCTGGAGGTGACCTCGGACCTGTGCCGCGGTCCCGGGGACTCCGTGCTGACCTGCCTGCGCGACCTCGACGTCCTCGACGAGCCGCTGGAGGCCCGCGTCGGCATCGCCCCCGACGTGGCGCTCCTGGTCCAGCACGGCGCCGTCGTCGGCTGGAGCCTGACCGACCCCGTGCGGTACCTGACCGTTGCCTTCACCGACCCCGACCCGGCTCCTCCGACCCGGGCCACCCGGCACCTGTTCACCGCATGCATGGACCTGGTCACCACGCAGCTGCTGGACCAGGTGCGGGACCGGGTCCCGGCCGCCCTGGAGCGGCTCCGGGCCTTGGACGAAGCCCTGCGCAGCCAGAACGACGACCGGCACCGCGTTGGCGCCCTGCACTCGCTGATCGCCGAGCTGGTGGAGGACTACGGGAACCGGTGACCTCACCGTCGACGGCGGCCGGCGCGCGACGGTGACGGACGGTCACCAGGCCCTTGGGTGAACCCCGGCCTCAGTGGCCGCCGTCCTCCAACTGCGCGGCGGCCACGGCGAGCCCGTTCGCGGCGGTGGCGCAGCGGTCGGCCAGGGCGGCGACCTCGGCGCGGAACGCATCGGCCTGCGGGCCCTGCCAGTCCAGCGCTTCGGCGGCGGCGCGCAGCCGGAGCGCGTGGCCGCGCAGGACGGCGGAGTGGCTGCGCAGGCCGTCGGCCGGGTCCGGCGGACCGGACCGCAGCCGGGTGGCGGGGCTCACCGGCTGCGCCAGGGCTGGACCAGGAGGATCCCGCCGGTGCCGATGAGGCCGATGGTGTGGACGCAGCCTTTGTGCGGGGCGGCCGGGGCGGTCGTGGTGGGCCGGTGGCGCGACTCCCGGTCCCGGTCGAAGAACGCCCGTACGGCGGCGCCGAGTCCGAGCAGTGGTTCGGCGGGCACGGCCCGGCCGGTGGCGACCTGCCAGCCGGCGTGGTCGTTGAAGGGGTTCACGTCGGTCAGGGCGTTCCAGGCGAACAGGTCGGCGAAGGACGGGGACAGCAGCGCGAACGCCCGCTCCGCCCCCCGGTCCCGCACGAGCCGGCGGAACACGCGGACGGCCGCCGCCTGCCGGTCCTCGTCCACGGCGCGCAGGATCGCCGCGCAGTCGGGGTCGTCCAGCAGATCGGGGCGGCCCGCACTCGCCACCCGGATCCGGGCCTTGAGACCGCAGACGGCGAGGCTGACGGCGAGGCTCTCGCGGCCGGTGAGGATCCCGGCGAACCAGCCGGCCCGCGCGACGCCCCGGCCGCGCGGGGCCCAGCCCAGGCCCGCCGGATCGGTGAGGGTGCGCAGCAGGGTGCGCCAGCCGAGCCGCGAACGGGCGCGGGCACGGGCCCGGCGGCGGCTCAGGGCGGCGGCCGGGAGACGGGGGCCGAGGGCCAGTTCGGAGGCGTGCCGGGCGGCTTCGCCGACGGCGTCGGCGGCCTCGGCGAGCTCGCGGCACAGGGCGTCGAGCAGTTCGACGTCCGGGTCGGTGGGCGCGGAGGTCGCGGCGTCGGACATGGAATCCTCTCGGGATGTCGGTGGGGAGGGTGGCGTCAACGGCGGGTGAGGGTGAGCCGGATGCCGCGCGGGTCCAGCCCCACGGGCAGCGGTCCGGGCGGGTCGAGCACCGGCCGGGTGCCGGTGATGCGGCGCCGGCGCAGGACCTCGGCGCACAGTGCGGTGGTGATCAGCAGTCCCATCCGGTCGCCCGGGCAGCGGCCCGGGCCGTGCCCGAACGGGGCCATCCGGATGTCCTCGTCCGCGCCGGGGGTCTTCCAGCGGCCCGGTACGAAGACGTGCGCGGCGGGCACGTGTTCCGGGTCGCGCTGGTGGAAGTGGGCGGGCAGCAGGACGGAGGTGCCGGCCGGGTGGCGCACGCCCCGCCATTCGGTCTCGGTGCGGGTGACCCGGAGCAGGTCGGGCACCGCCGGGTACAGGCGCAGGCACTCCCTTACGCAGGCGCGCAGCCGGGGCAGTTCCCCCGCGGCCGCCGATCCGGCGGCTTCGGCGGCCGCCGCGTCCTGCTCGGCGGGATGGGCCGCGAGCAGGAGCAGGGTGCGCAGCAGGGTCGCGGGGATGCAGTCCATGGCCCGCAGGGCCCGCTCCTCCCGGTCGGCGTACGCGCCGGCCCCGCCGAGCCGGGTGTGCCCTTCGGCCGCGCCGGCGCGTTCCCGGCCGCGGCGGCGCAGCCGGCCGAGCAGGCCGGTGAGTTGGTCGTCCCCCGCGGCCGCGGCGTCGCCGAGCACGATACGCCGGGCGGCGCGGCCCACGGTGTGCCGGGCGCGGGCCAGGTCGAGGGTGGCGGCGGCGGTCAGGTGCCGGGCCTCCTCGGCGATGATCCTGCGGACCGCTGCGCACGGGCGGATTTCGCCGGCGCCGGGCGACAGCACGGCGGCTTCGGCCGCAGCCTCGGCCTCGGCTTCGGCTTCGGCTTCGGCTTCGGCTTCGGCCGCGTAGAACTGCCGCAGTTCCTGCCGGTCCAGGAGGACGAGTACGGCCCCGGACAGCCCGCGGACGAGGACGGGCGCCCCGCCGTGGCGGACCCGCAGGGCGCGCAGCGTATCGGCGGAGAAGACCGGGCGGACGCCGCCGGAGCCGCGGACGAACAGCGGGAGGGCGCGGCCGGCGACGAACCGGCCGGATCCGGCGCGCCCGGCCCGCGCCTGCTGTCCGCGTGAGACGGCCGACTGGGTCGTACCGGGACCGGTCATGGCTGCACCGCCTCCCTGGGATCGGGCCGCCGCAGGCCGCGCGCGGCGGCCGGTCCGGGCGGCGGGGTCCTCCGGCGGGCGCCGACGCCGCACGCGCAGCGCGTCGAGGGCGGCCTCGTGAAGCGTGCGCATCCGTGTACCTCCGCGCGCAGCCGGAAACCAACGGTCGGTGACATCGAGCTCACCGTACGTCGGCCGCGCGGCGACCGCGCCCCGAGCACTACCCGAGCGGATCCGGCCCCACGAGCAGCGCGGCCACATCGAGCCCGGCGGAGAGGTAGGAGGTGAAGGCGTCGTTGCCCGGCTCCCAGGGCGACCGCCGGCGCCGCACGAGCGCCACGGCCTCGTCGACCGGCCACCCCCGGTCGAGCGCCGCCACCCCCGAACGAGAGAGCCCCTTCCGGCCCACTCCCCCTGTCACGTCAACGCGGGCTCAAGGAGAGGGAGTTGGGTCGAGGGCTGCGTCGCGGAAGGTCTGGCGGAGGGGGCCCGGGGGGTGGGTGGGGAGGAGGAGCGCCCAGCGGTGGTGGCGGGGGGAGACCCAGGCCGTCGGGGTTTCGCCGTACGCCCAGGTGCCGTGCGGGGCCGGGTGCCAGAGGAGACCCCGGGCGGGGGTCAGCTCGCCCGTCCGGATGCGGAGGGACTCGGTGATCCAGGCGCGGGAGACGGGGTGGTCCGCCGGGGAGAGGAGGTGGCTCAGGAAGCGGACGAGGTCGGCCAGGGGGGCGCGCAGGGTGCCGTCGGCGAAGCGGGTGCCGGTCATCCCGAGGGGGTGCCAGATGCGGGTGGCGGCGAGCTCGGCGAGGGGGCTGCCGGTGAGGTGCTCGGCGAGACGGGTGAGGGCGGCCTGGGCCGCGGGGCCGGTGGAGTGGCTGAGCAGGTGGTGTGCGGTGGTCCCGGCGGGGGCCTCGGTCCCGTACGCCGTGAAGGGGGTGTGCAGCCGCAGGGCCTCTTCGGCGACGAGGCTCCCGATCACGGGCCACAGGGCGAGCACGGGCACCAGTCCGCCGACGTCGAGGGGCGAACCGTCACCGTCGGCCGCCGATCCGGTGTGCAGCCCGTCCGGCCCTCCGACCGCCCACACCGCATCGGGGTCCGCGGCTTGCAGTACGGCCCGAACCCGCTCGGCCACGTCGGCCGCACGGCCCAGGCCGGTCCGCTCGGTCCGGTCGGTGGCGGCCACGCCGGCCACACCGGCCGGCTCGACCACCCCGGCCGGCTCGACCACCCCGGTCTGGTCGACGGCATCGGGCGCGCCCGCGCGGTCGGCTGCACGGGCCGCACGGGCCCGGTCGCCCGCCTCGGTCGCGTCGGCCGCATCGGGATGGTCGCTCTGGAGCGTCATGGTTCCCCACGCTAGCCACCCGCCGACCGCCCTCGCGGGCGCGTCGCCAACAAGTCGGCCCGGATTCGCCCCGGGGCCACCCGAATGCCAGCCGCGTGCCACGTGCCGTCCTGCGCCCCAGGCGACCTGCCGGACCAGGCGGCCCTGCAGGCCGGAAAACCATGTGCCGGCCGGCAGGGCGGCTGGCAGGGTCTGTCCGTGACCTTGATCCTGCCGCCCCGCATCACCGACTCCGCCGCCCGGCTCCGGGACGCCGCCCACCTGCGTGGGCTGGGCACCGTACGGCTGGACACCTTCGCCGTGCCCGAAGGGCTGCGGGCCCGGCATCTGCATGCCGGGCCGGGATTCGCCGACGCCGTGGCGCCCCGGCTCGGGATCGGGCTGCTGGAGGCCCCGGCGGACTGGCTGGCGCGGCTGCCGCGGGAGTTCACCGGCCGGGAGGTCCGCCTGGTCCCGATCCGGGAGGCCTACGCACTGCGCCGGCCCGTCTTCGTGAAGTCGCCCAACGACAAGTCCATCCCGGCCCTGGTCTACGCAGACGGCTCCCGCCTCCCCGGCCCGGACGCCGTGGATCCCGAGACGGAGGTGCTGGTCAGCGATGTCGCACGCTTCACCGCCGAGTACCGGATGTACCTCCTCGACGGCGCCGTGCACACCGCGAGCCGGTACGCCGAGGGCGGCCGTCTGAGCCTCGGCCCGGCCGCCGACGAGGCGGTGGCCTTCGCAGAACGGCTCCCGTTCGCCACCCTCCCGTCCGCGATCGTCGTCGACGTCGGTGTCGCGGACGGCCGCTGGTCGGTGATCGAGGCCAACGCCGCCTGGGCGAGCGGTACGTACGCCTGCGATCCGCAACGCGCCCTCGACGTCGTCCTGCGCGCCGCCGCCCCGGTGCACTCCCTCGCCGACCGCGACCGGGCGTTCCTTCGCTGACGGGCCGGAAGGGGCGGGGCGCCCACGGCGCCCCGCCCCCGGAAGTCCCGCCCGACCGCGTCAGCTCTTGTCGGGGCGGTCCGTCACCCGCAGGGAGTTCAGCAACGGCTTGCCGTAGCCCCCGTGCGCGACGAAGCGGACGTTGAGCACCCCGTCCGTGACCGTGACCGTGTACGTCCGGGTCAGGGCGGTGTACGTGCCCGCCTCCAGCGAGATGTCCAGCGAGGGCAGGACCTGCGTGCCCTCGGCCAGGACGTCGAAGACGCGCTTGTTCGGCTTCGTCGAGGACAGCTCCGCGAAGCCGAGCTCCACGGTGTACGTGCCGTTCGGGACGTTGTCGAAGCGGTATTCGTACATGCCCTCACGGGCGTTGCGGAACAGCTTCTGCTCGGCCGTGCCGGCGATCGTCCGGCCGGTGGCGTGCACCGAGGAGTTGCCCTGGTAGCCGTACGAGCCGGCCGTGTACTTGCGGTCCGGGGACCAGCTGTCCCCCAGGGTGTCCGTGGCCGTGTAGTCGGAACCCGCGTCCAGGGCGACCTGGTAGCGCGGGACCACGACCTTGACCGGCACCGTGAGTACCGGCGCCCGCCCGCTGGCCGAGGTGATCTTCAGGTCGGCCGTCAGGACGGTCCCGGCCGCCAGGCCCTTGGTGTCCACGGCCAGGGTGACCGCGGCCTTGCCTCCCGTCGGCAGGTTCCCCGTTCCCGGGGTGGCCGTCAGCCAGGCCGCGTCCTCGGTCACCGTGAAGTCCGTGCCGAGGCCCGGGTTGGTGAGGTCGAGGGTGCGGGTCCGCTGCTGGTCCGCGGGGAGGACGACCTCCACCGCCGGTTTGGCGGCGGTGACCCGGCCCGTGCGCAGCGACTGCGTGACCGTCGTGACGTCGGCCGCCTTGACGTCCACGGTCGCCGCCGCGGATTCGTACGAGGGAGCGGTGAGGGACACCGCCCGCCCGCCGGACGGGCTCTGGACGACGTATCCGCCGTCCGCCGCCGTGGTCGCCGACACCGCCGTGTCACCGGTGCCGACGGTCACCGTGGCTCCCGCGACGCCGTTGCCGTCGTTCGCGTCGAGCACCCGGCCCGCGACCACGCCGCTCTTGGTGGTCTTGAAGGCGATGGCGAGGCCGTCGGTGATGACCGCCTGGTTGAAGGAGTACTTGAAGGCGTCCGTGCCCGCCGCGTTCTCCACGCCGACGGTGGCAGTGGAGCCGCCCTTGATGCCGGTGCCGCCGGTCCCCTTGTACGTGTACGCGACGGTGCCGTCCTCGCCGATCGCCGCCGAGAACGAGAACTTGTCGGTCTGCGCCGACCAGTGGGACACCTCGCGCCACTCGATCACGTACGTCCGGTGCGGGGCGGTGCCGGTGACGCCGGTGAAGACGCCCGATCCGCTGCCGGCCGCGCCGACGACGAGGTCGTCCCAGAACGGGTACAGCGCCGCGTTGGGCGTGGCCGTGCTCGGGATGTCCCCGTTGATGTCACCGGTGTTGTTGCCGCCGAAGCTGACGGTGCCGTTCGTCCCGATCCAGGCCTGGCCGTACGTCTTGCCGTACAGCGGGACGGGGAAGGGGAGGTCGACGCGCTCGGTGGTGTTGTCTCCGGTCAGCGCGAGCTGCCGGTCCCCCGTCGCGTACGGGCGGCCCCCGGCGGTGGAGCAGCCGTAGCCGTAGCCGTCCGTGCGCTCGGGCAGGGTGACCGCCACCGTGGTGTCGCCTGCGACGGTGGCCTGGGCGCTGCCGCCGGTGACACAGCGGGAGGAGTGCGCGGCCCGTACCTCGTACGTGCCGTGCGGCAGGGTGACCTCGAAGCGGCCCTGCGCATCGGCGGTCGCGGTCACCGGGGTGTCCGTGACGGTGACGGTGGCGCCCGCGGCGGGTCCGGCGGCCGAGGTGACGGTGCCGGTGAGCTTGCCGGAGGGGGCCTGGGTGAGGGTGAAGTCGCCGGTGGCGGTGGCGTTCTCGGTCACCGTCGCCGTGGCGGTCTCCTGGCCGTAGCCGAACTTGGCGGCCGTCAGCGTGTAGGCGCCGACCGACAGGGAGCGGAAGGCGTAGGTGCCGTCTGCTGCGCTGGTCGTCGTACGGCCGATCGGTCCGGTGGCGGTGACCTTCACGCCCGCGACCGGCTCGCCGCCGGAGCGGACGGTGCCGGAGACGGCGCCGATGGCGCCGCGCGGGGCGCCCGAGACGGCGGCGAGCGCGTCGAGCTTGCCCTCGCCGAAGACGTTGTTGTCGGCGGCGTTGCCACCGCACTGGCCGTTGTCGGTGTCCTGGGCGGTGCCGTTCAGCAGCTGCTCGGTCTGCGCGACGTCGCCTTCGAGGGCGGGTGCGGCGGACCAGAGCAGGGCCACGGTGGCCGCGGTGTGCGGTGAGGCCATGGAGGTGCCGGAGAAGGACTCGTACCCGCCGCCCGGGACGGAGGAGCGGACGTTCACGCCGGGGGCCGCGATGTTCGGCTTGATGATGCCGCCGGGGCCCGCGCCGCGCGAGGAGAACGGTGCGATCGCACCGTTGATGTCGAAGGCGCCGGAGCTGTAGGAGCTCGCGTAGTCGCCGGGCGATCCGCTGGTGGCGCAGCCGGGGCCGGAGTTCCCGTTGGAGAAGGCGGGGAAGATGCCTGCGGCGCGCCAGGTGTCGACGATCTGCTGGTACCACTCGTCGTGCGTCGCGCTGCCCCAGGAGTTGTTGACGACGTGCGGGGCCAGGTCGGGGCGGGGGTTCTGGCCGTTCAGGTCGGTCGGGGCGACGATCCACTGGCCGGCGGCGAGGAGGGAGGCCTCGGAGCAGGAGTTGGTCTCGCAGCCCTTCGCGGCGATCCACTTGGCGCCGGGGGCCACCCCGATCTTGTTGGCGCCGCCGTCGTCGCCGACCATCGTGCCCATGGTGTGGGTGCCGTGGTCGTTGTTGTCGCAGGGGGCCGCGGTGGGGCAGACACCGGCCGGATCGAACCAGTTGTAGTTGTGGTCGTACGAACCGTCGGCGTTCTTGCCGCGGTACTGGCCGTTCACGGCCGGGTGCGTGTAGTCGACGCCGCTGTCGATGTTGGCGACGACGATGCCCTCGCCGCGCACACCGAGCTGGTCCCAGACCTGCGGGGCCTTGATGCGGTCGATGTTCCACTCGACGGCGTCGGCGGCGGCCTTCTCCCGCGTGCCTTCGGCGGGCTTGGGGAGGGTGACCTTGTCGTCGGCGTCGATCCGGGAGACCTCGGGGCGCTGCGCGAGGGTCCCGGCGAGTTTCTGGCTGCCGACGACGCGGACGGCGTTCACGATCCAGTACGAGGTGTACTCGGCCTTGGCTCCGTCGAGGGCCTTGATCACCTCGGCCTGGCTGCGCGCGGCGTGCTGCTGTTTGGCGTGCAGAACCGTTTCCGCTTTGGCGGCCCGGGTCTTCTGCGTGCCCGCCGCCGTGAGGTCGGCCGCGCTGTCCAGGTAGACCCAGAAGGCGGCCTTGGCGGAGTCGTCGAGCTGGGCGCGGAGCTTCGGCTCGATCTTGCGCTCGGCGGCTTTCGGGGTGGGCCCGGGCTCCGGCGCGGCCGCTGCCACGCCCGCCCCGACGGGTAACAGCAGGACTGCGGTGAGAGCGGCGAGCGCCGCGCGTAAGGATCGTCGTCTGTTGCGTTGGGCCACGTGTGGTCCTCCTCGGACGCCGTGTGCAGGTTGTGCGGGCAGGGCGTGCGTGACGTGCGCGGTCATGGTGAAGGATGGGTCATGCTCATTACAAGGGGGCCTAATGAGCCGTATGCTGCGCGCCCGGACCGCCCTTCCGGCCACGCGCCTGGCTGGCCCTTCCGGGCCGGGCGGGCCAGCCTGAAGGCATGAGCGATCCAGCGCCGGGAGCGGCAGAGAACGTTCCGGCCGGACCCGGTGTCGCACTCGCGTCCGCCCGGGGCCGGTGGATCGTGCTGGCCACGGTGCTGGGATCGACCATGGCCCTGCTCGACTCGACCGTCGTCAACGTCGCCCTCCCCCGGATCGGGGAGGATCTCGACGCCGATCTGGCCGTGCTCCAGTGGACCGCCAACGCGTACCTGGTCACCCTGGCGGGGCTGATCCTGGTCGGCGGGGCGCTCGGCGACCGGTACGGGCGGCGCCGGATCTTCGTCCTCGGCGTGGTGTGGTTCGCGGCCGGCTCCCTGCTGTGCGGAATCGCGCCGAACGCCGGGATCCTGATCGCCGCGCGGGCCCTCCAGGGCATCGGCGGCGCACTGCTGACCCCCGGTTCACTCGCGCTGATCCAGGGCTCGATCGCCCCCGGGGACCGGGCGCGGGCCGTCGGGCTGTGGTCGGGGTTCGGCGGGGTGGGCGCGGCCGTGGGGCCGTTCCTCGGCGGCTGGCTGGTGGACGGGCCCGGCTGGCGCTGGGTGTTCCTGCTGAACGTGCCGGTGGCCGCACTGTGCGTGCCCGTCGCCCTGCGGCACGTACCGGAATCCCGGGACCCGCAGGCGCACGGGCGGTTCGACGTGCTCGGCGCCTTCCTGGGCGCCGCGGCCCTGGCCCTGCTGACGTACGCGCTGATCGAGGCCCGGTCCGGGTCCCCGCTGGTGATCGCCTCGGCGGTCGGGGGCGTGCTGCTGTCCGCCGCGTTCGTGTACGTGGAGCGGCACCGGGCCGATCCGATGGTGCCGTTCGACATCTTCGCGTCCCGGCTGTTCACCGCCGTCAACCTGGTCACGCTGTGCGTGTACGCGGCCTTCGGCGGGTTCTTCTTCCTCGTCGTGCTCCAGCTCCAGGTCGTCTCCGGATACTCGGCGCTGGCCGCCGGCGCCGCGCTGCTCCCGACGACCGCGCTGATGCTGCTGCTGTCGGCCCGGTCGGGAGCGCTCGGGGAGCGGATCGGGCCGCGGATCCCGCTCACGGTGGGGCCGCTGCTGTGCGCGGCGGGAATGCTGCTGATGCTGCGGGTGGGGCCGGCCGCCTCGTACGTACAGGACGTGCTGCCGGCGCTGCTCGTGATGGGCATGGGGATGGTGACCCTGGTGGCGCCGCTGACGGCGACCGTGCTGTCCTCGGTGGACCCCGGCCGGGCGGGCCTGGCCAGCGGCATCAACAACGCGGCCGCGCGGGCGGCCGGGCTGCTGGCGGTGGCGGCGCTGCCGCTGCTGGCCGGGATGGGCCCGGACGCGTACCGGGAGCCGGCGGAGTTCGACGCCGCCTTCGGGCGGGCCATGCTGTGGTGCGCGGGGGTGCTGCTGCTCGGCGCCGCCGTGGCCTGGGCGACCGTACGCACACCCGCCCCGGGGGCGGCGTGCCACCCGCAGTGCCACACGTACTGCGCGACGACCTCTCCGCCGCTCGAACCCCCGAGGACGGCCGAGCCGTGACCGGCCCGCCATGTGCTGGAACGCCACGGCCGATCTGACGGCGGGCGCGGTGATCACCGCCGTCGGGATCGTGTGCGTGGCGCGCGTACGGCGGGCCCGCGATCTGCCCGTCGCCGCGCTGCCGTTGCTGCTGGGCGTCCACCAGCTGGTGGAGGCCGCGGTGTGGCACGCGGGCGGCGGCTGCGGCCCGGCCACCACGGCCTGGGTGGTGATCGCCCTCCCGGTGCTGCCGGTGTGGGTGCCGCTCGGGGTGCTGCTCGCGGCCGCTCCGGCGGACCGCCGCCGCCTGTGGGGGCCGCTCGCCGCCGGTCTCGCCACGACCGCGGTGCTCGCATACTGCCTCGCGACCCGGCCGGCGACCGCCGAGATCCGGGGGCACACCCTCGGCTACGGCGTGAAGGTTCCGTGGATGCCGCTCGTCCTCGCGGGCTACCTGTTCGCGACGCTGGGCGCCCTGCTGCTGTCGGGCGACCGGCGGCTGCGGCTCCTCGGTGCGGTGCTCGGCGCCGGGGCATTCGCCTGCTCAGCGCTGTGGCGGCTGGAATTCGCCTCCACCTGGTGCGCCTTCGCGGCGGTCGCGTCCCTGCTCGTCCTGGGGTGGGTACGACGCCCCCGGCCCGGCGCCCCTGTGACATGACAGGCCGAAAGTTACCTAGACGTATGTAGTGACTTCCCATGCACCCGGCAGTAGAACTCGTTCCCATTCCGCCAAGAGTGAGGAACGTCACATGAGTGACAAAGGCCTGCACAAATCCGGCTCCAATGGAATCTCACGCCGTGGATTCATAGCTGGAACAAGTTCCATTCTCGGGGCCGCGGCCCTCGCCGGTCAGATCACCCCGGCCCACGCGCAGACCGCCGCCGCGGCGGCAGCGGCCGTCGGCCCCATCGACAACGGGGCGCACGTCCCGGCCCTGGTGATCGGCACCGGCTACGGGGGCTCCGTCGCCGCCCTGCGGCTCGCCCAGGCCGGCGTCGACGTCCACATGATCGAGATGGGCATGGCCTGGGACACCCCGGGTCCGGACGGCAAGATCTTCTGCAACACGACCAGTCCGGACCAGCGCTCCTATTGGCTGCGGACCAAGACCAAACAGCCCCTGAGCAACTTCCTCGGCTTCCCGATCGACAGGGACATCCCCCGCTACACCGGGATCCTGGACGCCGAGGAGATGGGCGGCATCATCGTCTACCAGGGCCGCGGCGTAGGCGGCGGTTCCCTGGTCAACGGCGGTATGGCGGTCACGCCGAGGCGGGCCAACTTCGCCGCCATCCTCCCGTCGGTGAACGCCGACGAGATGTACACCACCTACTATCCCCGGGCCAACGCCGGGCTCGGGGTCGGCCTGGTCGACCCGGCCTGGTTCGACACCGTCGACTGCTACCAGTTCGCCCGCGTCGGCCGCATGCACGCCCAGCGCTCCGGCTTCCCGTTCGTCTTCGTCCCGGACGTGTACGACTGGGACTACATGAAGCAGGAGGCCGCCGGGACCGCCCCCAAGTCCGCGGTCGCCGGGGAGATCCTCTACGGCAACAACTACGGCAAGAAATCGCTGCAGAAGACCTATCTCGCCCAGGCCAGGGCCACCGGCAAGGTCACCATCTCCCCGCTGCACAAGGTCACCTCCGTCTCCCCCGCGGCCGGCGGCGGCTACACGGTCGCCATCGACCAGATCGACACCACCGGCGCCACCACCGCCACCAAGACCGTGATCGCCGACAAGGTGTTCTTCGCGGCCGGCAGCGTCGGCACCAGCAAGCTGCTCGTCAGGC
The DNA here is from genome assembly GCF_035984415.1 of Streptomyces sp. NBC_01296. NCBI lineage: Bacteria > Bacillati > Actinomycetota > Actinomycetes > Kitasatosporales > Streptomycetaceae > Streptomyces > Streptomyces sp. NBC_01296. The sequence continues at coordinate 1,186,225 of NZ_CP130720.1, forward strand.
TCAAGGCCACCGGAGCGCTGCCCGCGCTGAACGGCGAGATCGGCAAGGGCTGGGGCGACAACGGCAACGTGATGTGCGGGCGGGCCAACCACCTGTGGGACCCGACCGGCAAGGTCCAGGCCTCCATCCCCTGCGGCGGCATCGACAACTGGGACGCGGGCGGGGCGTTCGCCGAGGTGGCGCCGCTGCCGACCGGGATCGAGACGTACGCCTCCTTCTACCTGTCGATCACCAAGAACCCGAACCGCGCCGAGTTCACGTACAACGCGGCCTCGGGCAACGTCGAGCTGAACTGGCAGACGGCATGGAAGCAGCCGTCCATCGACATGGCCAAGAGCATCTTCGACAAGATCAACTCCAAGGAGGGGACGATCTACCGGACGGACCTGTTCGGCACCAACAAGATCTGGGGCGACCACCTCACCTACCACCCGCTCGGCGGCGCGGTCCTGGACAAGGCCACCGACAACTACGGCCGCCTGCACGGCTACACCGGCCTGTACGTGATCGACGGCGCGCTGATCCCCGGCAACACCAGCGTGAACCCGTTCGTCACCATCACGGCGCTCGCCGAGCGCAACATCGAGAAGATCATCGCCACCGACCTGTAGGTGGTCCGTCCGCAGACCCGGGGCCGTCGGAGGTACCGACCGGCCCCGGACCCGTTGCCGCAACCAACCTCAGTGCCCCGGCAGCACGCAGACGCTGTCGAGGCCGAGCACGTGGTTGAGCCGGCCGAAGGCCAGCCAGGACCCGATGCTCATCGTCAGCTCCACGATCTCGAGCTGGCTGTAGTGCGCGGTCATCCGCTCCCAGAACTCCTCGTCGAGGTGGTGGTGGTCGAGCGTGTAGCGCTCCGCGTACTCCGCGGCCAGCCGGGTCCGTTCGTCGAACCGGTCCGTGGTGCGCCACTCGGTGACGGCGTCGGAGAACTCCTCCTCGACCTTCTCCCCGTCCCGCTCGGTCCGCCAATCGAGGCAGAACACGCACCCGTTGATCTGCGCGACGCGCAGCCGTGCCGCCTCGAACTCGCGCAGCCCCATGGTGGTGTGGGCGTACACGGACAGGGAGAAGTTCGCGGCGGCCATCCCGATCCCGGGGACCATGTCGCCCCACACGTACTCGATCGGGTGCTGGCCCTCGGGTATGTCGATCCTCATGGCTTCTTCCTTCCGAGCTTGCCGATGGCGGGGCGCAGGGGGACGTCGAGGGCGTCGTAGAGGCCCGGTTCGGCCTCCACCAGCCAGTCGATGGCGCCGACCAGACGGCCGACGGCGGTGGCGTTGCCGCCTGCCGAGCGGTTCTCGCCCTCGTCGGTGGCCTCGATGGTGACCTCGATGTGCGGGCGGCCCTCGATGATCACCCGGTGGGCGCCGTCGCCGCCGCCGGGGGGCGTCGGCCAGTCGGGGGCGCAGGAGGCGTGGATGCGGGTGACGTGCTCGATGACGATGCGGGGCTCGCCCTCGATGATGCCCTGCACCTCGAAGCGGATGGCGCCCTGGGTGCCGGCGGTGAACTCGCCCATGGTGCGGGTGGTCACGGTGGTGTCGAGGGCCCGGCGGTCCACGGTCTCGCGGATCTCGTCGAGTTCGACGCCGAGCGCCCGGGCCATCATGCGGATCTGCCCGCCCCACACCATGGTCGGGACGGACGGCATGAGCATCATCGGCTCGAAGTCCATGGGCTGTCCCATGCCGACGAGGTAGCGGACGGAGTCGGGCTGGTCGTAGGTGGAGTAGTCGAATATCTCCTGGCAGCGGATGGCGTCGATGGTGCTGCCGAGTCCGCTGAGCAGGAGCGGGAGTACGTCGTTGCCCCAGCCGGGGTCGACGCCGGAGGCGAACAGCGAGCCGCCGCCCTCCGCGACGGCGGCGGCCACCGGATCGCGGAACTCGGGCGGGGCGCTCCGGTGGTCGTAGAGCGGGTACAGGGCGGGGCTGACGACGACCGCGCCGGACCGGATCGCCCGGGTGATGTCGGCGAGGGCGTCGTCGGGGCGGGTGTCGCCGGAGGCCGCGTAGACGACGGCTTGCGGCCCGGCGGCGAGGACCGCCTCGATGTCGTCGGTGGCCAGGACCCCGGTGTCGTGGTCGAGTTCGCCGAGCCGGCCCGCGTCGCGGCCGATCTTGTCGGGATGGTGGACGATGACGGCGGCCAGTTTCAGCGCCGGATGGGCCTCTACGGCACGGATGGCCAAACGGCCGACGTTGCCGGTACCCCAGACAACCGTGGAAATCATGCGCGGAGGGTAGCGACAGGACCTGCACGTTTCCAGAGCCGCGGGCCCCGGCCTTCCCGGGGCGTGCCGGCCTGGGGGTTCGGCCGGCTGGTGTTCGCTCGGAGATCGGCCCGTTACTCGTACCGGTACTTCAGCGAGTCCGCCTCCGCCTGCTCGATGTCGGCGATCGTCAGCTCCGGCATCCGCAGTTGGGCCAGCGTCACCTCGGCCGAGGTCGGCTGGGCGTCCGCCGGCAGCCACTGCTCCGGCTTCCAGGCCCCGCTGCGCAGCAGCGACTTGGGACAGTGCGGGTAGACCTCCTCGATCCCCAGCACCAGCGCACTGGCCGGCGGCTTTCCCACGGCGGTCAGCTGCGACAGCAGCTCCGGGCGGGTGGAGACGACGGCCCGGCCGTTCACCCGCAGGGTGGTGGTCCGCCCGGGGATGACGAACAGCAGCCCGGCCCGTCCGGTGGCGATGACGTTCTGCAGGGTGTCCAGCCGCTTGTTGCCGGTCGCGTCCGGTATCGCCACCGTCCGTGCGTCCAGGACGGCGACGAACCCGGCGGGGCCGCCTCGCGGCGAGACGTCGCAGTTGCCCTCGGCGTCCGTGCTGGCGATCAGGACCAGCGAGGAGCAGCCGATCAACCGCCGGGTGTGCTCGGTGAGTTCGGTCATCTGCTTGCGTACGGCCGCGTCGCCGGGGAGTTCGTACGCCCGGCGCAACGCCTCCTGGTCGGGCACGGCATCGAGGCGGAGCGAGTCGAAGGCACTGCCGGCAAGGGGTGTCGTCATGCCTCCGACCCTAACGAGCCGACTGCGATTGATCTTGGCCGGTGGGGGCGGGGCGCAGGCTACTGGTTCTGGCCGCCCAGGACGAAGAGGAGGTAGACGAAGAACGCGAAGAGGTGGCCGACGAACAGGTAGGCGATCAACCGAATCACCAGACCGCGCGGGAACTTGGACTGGATGTTCATGGTGGGGCTCCTGGGCTAGGTGTGGTGGAGTGCGCCGGAGGCGCCGCCGCCGAGGCACAGCCCGGCGAGGCTGCTCTGCAGCAGGGTGTGGACGAACAGCAGGTCGGCTCCGCCCGCGGTGGCCGCGCCGATCCGGTGCGGGGTCAGCGAGTCGAAGTGCGCGCTGTCCCCCGGCTCCAGCAGGTACTCGGCCTCGGCCAGGTGCAGCCGCAGCCGCCCCTTGAGGACGTACAGCCATTCCTCGCCGGGGTGGACGCGGACCAGCTCGCCCTGACTCCGGCCGTGGGGGACGTGCACGCGCAGCGCCTGCATCCCGCGGCCGGAGCCGCCGGCCTGCCAGTACGTCCACCCGTCGGCCTCGCGGGCGCCCGGACCGCCCGCCCGTACGATGGGATCGGCGACGGCGGGGGTCTCGCCGAGCAGCTCCGAGACCGTCGTACCGTAGGTGCGGGCGAGTCCGAGCAGCAGCGGCAGCGAGGGCTGGCGCCGCCCGGTCTCCAGCCGGGACAGGTGCGCGGGCGAGAGCCGGGCCCGCGCGGCGGCGGCCTCCAGGGTGAGCCCGGCGCGGCGCCGCAGCTCACGCAGCTGCGGAGCCACGGAGGGCAGCTCGTCTGCGGCGCCGGGGTCGGGGCCGACGGGTTCGTCGGGACGCTCAAGACCTTCGGGGCCGGGGGCAGGACCGGATGTCATACCCCGATTGAGCCAGAATCCTGCCTGCCTGGCAATTTCCGTTGCCTCTGAGGCAAAAAGCGTTCAGTCGCCGTGCCGGCCCTCGCCGAGCACCGTCTCCACCGTGTCCGCCTGCTCCGCGCTCTTGTCCGGGCGGTGCCGCAGGACCCGCGCGAAGCGCAGGGCGACCCCGGCCGGGTAGCGCGGGGAGCGCTGGAGGCCGTCGTACGCGATCTCCACGACCAGTTCGGGCCGCACCCGCACGGTGAAGCCGTCGTCCTCCACCGCCAGCTCCCGCAGCCGGCCCGTCTGCCAGCGCAGCATCTCGTCGGTGAGCCCCTTGAAGGTCTTGCCGAGCATGGCGTACGTGCCGTCGGCGGCCCGGGCCCCGAGGTGCAGGTTCGACAGCAGTCCGGTGCGCCGGCCGTGCCCCCATTCGACGGCGAGCACCACGAGGTCGAGGGTGTGCACCGGTTTCACCTTGAGCCAGTGTTTGCCGCGCCGCCCGGCCGCGTAGGCGGAGTCGAGGGCCTTGACCATGACCCCCTCGTGGCCGCGGCGCAGGGTCTCGGCCCAGAACTCCTCGGCGGCGGCCCCCTGCTCCTGCGGGTCCTCGACGACGAGCCGGCGGACCCGACAGTCCTCCGGCACGAGCGCGGCGAGCGCCGCGTACCGCTCGCGCACCGGGAGGTCGAGGAGCACCTCGTCCCCCGCCGCCAGCACGTCGAAGAAGTAGGGGACGACCGGCAGCGTCCGCCGGGCGGTCTCGACGTCCACCCGCGATCCGACCCGGCTCGCGACCTCCTGGAAGGGCACCGGCCGGCCGTCCGGCGTCTGCCCGATCACCTCGCCGTCGAGGATGAACCGCTCCCCCGGCAGCGCCCGCGCCCGCTGCGCCACCTCCGGCAGCCGGTCGGTGATCTCGTCCAGGGACCGCGTGTACACCCGGACGTCGTCCCCGTCCCGGTGCACCTGCACGCGGATCCCGTCGAGCTTCTCCTCCACCGCGCAGGGGCCGAGCGCGGCCAGGGCCTCGGCCACCGACTTGGCGGTGTTCGCCAGCATCGGCTGTACGGGCTGCCCGACGCGCAGGGTGACCTCGCGCAGGGCCGCCGCGCCGTCGGCCAGTGCCGCCGCGGCGACCCGGGGCAGCGAGCCGTCGAGCATCACGGCCCGGCGCAGCTCGGCGGCCGGCACCCCGGCGGCCGCGGCGACCCCTTCCAGCGCGACCGCGTCGAGGGCGCCCTGGCGGACCTCGCCGGAGAGCAGGCTGCGCAGGAACCGCTGCTCGGGCCCGGTGGCCGCGCCGAGCAGGGCGTCGAGGATCCGGCGCCGCTCGGCCTGCGAGCCCGCGCCCGCCACGCCGGCGAGTTCCGTCACCGCCGTGTCGACGGCGGTGACGGTCAGGGTGGGCTCGGCGGCGGGTTCGACCTCCCGGCCGAGCGCGCGCCAGCCGATCCCGGGCCGGCCCTGCGGGAGCCGCCCGGCGAGGTACGAGATGACCAGGCCGGCCTCCTCGGGGGGCGCCGCGGCGAAGAGCTCCGCGAGCAGCGCGGTCTTCCGGGACCGGGCGGAGGTCTCGGCGACCTCCCGGGACACGCGCGCGACCTCGGCGAGCAGCATGCCGTCATCCTCCCGCCGCTCGGCGCACGGCGCAGGTCGGGTCCGGGTACCGCAGGTGCGGTATGCCGGGCTGCCCGTGTACTCCTCGAGGAGGTGGGCGGTTCCGCCTGGGGGCGCTCAGGACTCGACGGCCCGGCGTCTAGGGTTCCCGTATGAAGCTCCGATCGCCGAAGCTCCGGCTGCCACGGCGCCGCCGAAGCCGCCTGCTCGCGGGCGCCGCCGCGCTCGCCGTCGTCGCGGGGGCCGGTACGTGGACCGCCGCCGCGTCCGGCGGGGCGCCCCCCGTACACCGCCAGGACCGGACGGTGGAGATGCCCGGCGCCGGGATCGACACCTCGTACTTCACGGCCGGCGGCGGGGGCAAGCGGCCCGCCGTGCTCCTCGGGCACGGCTTCGGCGGCAGCAAGGACGATGTCCGCGCGCAGGCCGAGCAGCTGGCCCGGGACGGGTACGCCGTCCTGACCTGGTCGGCCCGCGGCTTCGGCCGCTCCGGCGGGCAGATCGGGCTGAACGACCCCGAGCACGAGGTCAAGGACGTGTCGCGGCTCGTCGACTGGCTCGCGCAGCAGCCCGAGGTGCGGCTCGACGGGGACGGCGATCCGCGCGTCGGCGTCGCCGGGGCCTCGTACGGCGGGGCGATCTCGCTGCTCGCCGCCGGATACGACCGGCGGATCGACGCGATCGCCCCGCAGATCACGTACTGGAACCTCGCGGACTCCCTGTTCCCGCAGGGCGTGTTCAAGAAGCTGTGGGCGGGGCTGTTCTTCACCACCGGCTCGGCCGGCGGGATGCAGCCCGGGGCGCTGCCGACGGGCGGCGCCGGGGCGGCAGCCGCCGCCGGCTCCCCGGAGGCCGCCACCGCCTGCGGGCGGTTCCAGCCCGAGCTGTGCGCCATGTACGAGCGGGTAGCGGTGGCCGGGAAGCCCGACGCCGAAGCCCGCGCGCTGCTGGAGCGGCGCAGCCCGTCGGCGGTCGGGGACCGGATCAAGGTGCCGACCCTGATCGTGCAGGGCCAGGAGGACTCCCTCTTCCCGCTGGACCAGGCCGACGCCATGGCGAAGGCGATCACGGCGAACGGTGCGCCCGTCTCCGTGGACTGGGCGGCCGGCGGGCACGACGGCGGCCTGCGCGAATCCGGCCGGGTCGAGGCCCGGGTGGCCGCCTGGTTCGACCGCTACCTGAAGGAGGACCACGGCGCTGACACCGGCCCGGCCTTCCGCGTCTCGCGTTCCGGCGGCATCGACTCCACCGACGGGGCCGTCCGGCTGCGCGGCGCGAGCGGCGAGCGCTACCCGGGGCTGACGTCCGGTCCCCGGGAGTTCGCACTGAGCGGCCGGGAGCAGGGCTTCGCCAATCCGGCGGGCGGCGCTCCGCCCGCACTGTCCTCCCTGCCGGGGATAGGCGGGCAGCTCGCCGCGTTCGGGGCCGGGCTCTCGCTGGACTTCCCCGGGCAGAACGCCCGGTTCGAGTCGGAGCCGCTGGCCGAGGAGGTCCGGATCACCGGGACGCCGACCGTCACCCTGAACGTGAGGTCGACGGCTGCGGACGGTTCGGCCGTCCTGTTCGGCAAGCTGTACGACGTCGGGCCCGACGGGCGCCAGGCGGTGCTGCCGAGTCAGCTGGTCGCGCCGGTACGCGTGGAGAACGCGCAGCAGGGGGCGAACGTGGAGCTGCGGCTCCCCGCCGTCGACCACGCCGTGGAGGCAGGGCACCGGCTGCGGCTGGTCGTCGCCGCCACCGACCTCGGCTACGCGTCCCCAGCCGCGCCGGCCACCTATACGGTCACGGCGCAGGGCGCCCTGGCCGTTCCGGTGGCCGACGGGGTGCGGACGGCCTCGGCGGGGCTGCCCGCGTGGACCTGGGGGCTGCCGCTGGGTGCAGCGCTGCTGGCCGCGGCGCTGCTGGGGATCCGGAGGACCGGCCGGGAGGGTGCGGGGGCGCGGGCCGGGGGACCGCAGCCCGACCCCGCGCTGGCCGACGTACCGCTTGAAATCACCGGTCTGACGAAGCGGTACGCAAAGGCACAGGACCGGTACGCGGTGCGGGACCTGTCGTTCCGGGTGGAGAAGGGGCAGGTCCTGGGCCTGCTCGGGCCCAACGGCGCCGGCAAGACCACCACGCTGCGGATGCTGATGGGGCTGATCTCGCCGGACGCCGGGGAGATCCGGGTGTTCGGGCACGCGGTACGGGCCGGGGCTCCGGTGCTGTCGCGGGTCGGCGCCTTCGTCGAGGGGGCCGGTTTCCTGCCGCACCTGTCGGGGCGGGCCAACCTGGAGCTGTACTGGCAGGCCACCGGCCGGCCGGCCGGGGACGCGCACATGGCGGATGCCCTCGAGATCGCCGGACTGGGCGATGCGCTGGAGCGCGCGGTGCGCACGTACTCGCAGGGCATGCGGCAGCGGCTGGCCATCGCGCAGGCCATGCTCGGGATGCCGGACCTGCTGATCCTCGACGAGCCGACGAACGGTCTGGACCCGCCGCAGATCCGGGAGATGCGGGACGTGATGATCCGGTACGCGGCGGGCGGGCGGACGGTCATCGTCTCCAGCCATCTGCTGTCGGAGGTCGAGCAGTCGTGCACCCACCTGGTGGTCATGGACCGCGGACGGCTCGTACAGGCGGGCGAGGTCGCGGAGATCACAGGCGGCGGGGACGTGCTGCTCGTGACGCTGGCCGAACCGGTGGACGAAGTGGTCGTGGGGAAGGTGGCCGCGCTGGAGGGAGTGGGTTCCGTGGCGACGGCCGACGACGGACTGCTGGTACGGCTGGAGGGAGCGACGGCCGCCGGGCTGATCGCCGAGCTGGTACGGCTGGAGGTGCCGGTGTCCGCAGTGGGGCCGCACCGCCGGCTCGAGGACGCGTTCCTCACCCTGATCGGAGGTGCGGCGTGAGCGCCGTGACGGAGACCGTGACCGAGGTGGCCCCCGGCTACCGGGCGAGCCGTACGCTGCCGCTGCGCGTGGAGGCGCTGCGGCAGTGGCGCCGGCGGCGGACGCTGGTGATGGCCGGGGTACTGGCCGCCCTCCCGTTCGTCATGATCATCGCGTTCGCGGTGGGCGGCGGACAGGACGGCGGCCGGGGCGGCGGGGACGGCCGGATCACGCTCATCGACACGGCGACGGCCTCGGGGGCGAACTTCGCGGCCACCTGTCTGTTCGTGTCCGCCGGCTTCCTGCTGGTGGTACCGGTGGCGCTGTTCTGCGGGGACACCGTGGCTTCGGAGGCCAGCTGGTCCTCGCTGCGCTACCTGCTGGCCTCGCCGGTACCCAGGGCCCGGCTGCTGTGGAGCAAGCTGGTGGTGGCGCTGGGCTTCAGCCTGGCGGCGATGGTGCTGCTGCCGGTGGTGGCGCTGGCGGCAGGCACGGCCGCGTACGGGTGGGGACCGCTGAAGCTGCCCACGGGCGGCTCGTTGGCGGCCGCGGACACCGTGCCGCGCCTCGCCCTGGTGGTGGCGTTCGTCTTCGTGTCGCAGCTGGTCACGGCCGGGCTGGCGTTCTGGCTGTCGACGCGGACGGACGCGCCGCTGGGCGCGGTGGGCGGGGCGGTCGGCCTGACGATCGTCGGCAACGTGCTGGACGCGGTGACGGCGCTCGGATCGTGGCGGGAGTTCCTGCCCGCGCACTGGCAGTTCGCGTGGGCGGACGCGCTGCAGCCGCAGCTGGAGTGGGGCGGGATGGTCAAGGGGACGGCGGTGTCGGTGGCGTACGCGCTGGTGCTGTTCGCGCTCGCGTTCCGCGGGTTCGCCCGCAAGGACATCGTGTCCTGAGCCGTCGCCCGGTGTGTGGGCCGTCCGTGGCAATGGGGTGCGCGCCCGCGTGCGCCTGCCGTCGGGGCGCCCCCGGCGCGCTGAACAATCGCGGTCGTCGCGACGTACGGATGCGTCTGCGCGGCACCGAGGGGTACCACCGATGCACACATCAGGACTTCCGGCTCGCAGGGCCGTGCTGACCGGTGGCCTGGTGGCCGCCGTCGTCGCGCTCTCGGGATGCTCGTCCCCGAGGGCGCCGCGGCTGACGACCGCAGCCCCACCGCCGCGGCCGGCCACACCCGAGGCCGCGTTCGCGCGCCTGATGGAAGGCAACAAGCGCTGGGTGAGCGGAAACCTCGAACACCCCGACCGCGACCCCGAGCGGCGCGAGCTCGTCGCCGAGGCACAGGACCCCTTCGGGGTGGTCCTCTCGTGCATCGACTCGCGGGTGGCGCCCGAGCTGATCTTCGACACCGGGCTCGGCGACCTGTACGTCCTGCGCACGGGCGGGCAGGCGGTCGGCCCGGTCGTGACCGGTTCCGTCGAGTACGGGCCCATGACGGGCGGCACTCCGCTGGTCGTCGTGCTCGGGCACCAGCGCTGCGGCGCGATCGAGGCCGCGTACAAGTCGCTGAAGGGCGGCACGCCGCTGCCCGGAAATCTGCAGGCCATCGCCAAGGCCATGGTGCCGGCGTACGAGCTGACGGCCAAGAACCCCGGCGCCGACCCCGTCGACACCATGACCCACCACCAGATCAAGGTGACGGCGGACGATCTGCGGGCCAACGCCGACCTGGGGCCCCTCGTGAAGAAGGGCGCCCTGGCCGTCGTCGGTGCCTACTACTCGCTGGACACCGGCAAGGTCGAGGTCCTGACGGGTGCGCCGGTCTGAGCCGCCCCGCCGGAGCAGTGCACTGCGCCGCGGCTCACGCCCCCGCGATCGCGTCGATGTCCGCCAGCAGTTCGGGCTCCAGCGGGCGGTCGGCGACGGCCGCGTTGGCCCGTACCTGCTCGGGGCTGGTGGCGCCCGCGATGACGGAGGCGCAGCCCGGCTGGGCGCGGAGCCAGCCGATGGCGAGCTCGAGGACGCTGCGGCCGTGCTTGTCGGCGACGGCGGCCAGTGCCTCGACCGTGTCGAGCCGCTCCTCGGTGAGGTACGCGTCGCGCCCCTCCAGGCGGGAGCCGGCCGGCACCGGGGAACCCCGGCGGATCTTGCCGGTCAGCAGTCCGTTGGCGAGCGGGAAGTACGGGAGCACGCCGAGGCCGTAGTGCACGGCGGCCGGGACCAGCTCGGCCTCCGCGTTCCGCTGGAGCAGCGACCATTCGTTCTGCGCCGACACGAAGGGGGCCGCGCCCGTTTCGCGGGCGACGTGGGCGGCTTCGGCGAGCTGCCAGCCGCTGAAGTTGGAGTGGCCGATGTAGCGGATCTTGCCCTCGGTGACCAGCTCGGTGAGCGCGGCCAGGGTTTCGGCGACGGGGGTGGCCGGGTCGGGGCTGTGCAGCTGGTAGAGGTCGATGTGGTCGGTGTCCAGGCGGCGCAGGGACTCCTCGACGGCCCGTCGGATGTACGCGCGGCCGCCGCGGGATCCGGCGGCGGGCCCGTACTCCATGTCCATGCCCGCGTAGCCGAACTTGGTGGCGAGGACGATCTGGTCGCGGCGGCCCTTGACGGCCTGTCCGAGGTGGCGCTCGGAGCCGCCGCGGCCGCCGTAGATGTCGGCGGTGTCGAGGAGGGTGATCCCCGCGTCGAGCGCGGCGTCGACGACGGCGCGGGTCGCCCGGGCATCGAGGCGGCCGCCGAAGTTGTTGCAGCCGAGCCCCACGGCGGAGACCTGAAGACCTGAACTGCCCAGCGGGATGTAGCGCATGCGTTTCGTTCCTCCGCACTCGTCCGGCACATGATCGACCAAGTGATCAGTCTAGGAGGACCGGGTTCGGCCGGGCACGTGCCGGTGGACGACGCGTGCGACGACGTGCAGCGCAGCGGGCGCGCGTCCCGCCCCGTCAGCGGATGCGCTCCGCCCCGGCCGACGGCTCCGCCGCCGTGATGCGCGGCGGCTTGAACCCCGCCGCGACGAAGGCCTCCGTGACCGCCCGGGTCACGGCCGGCTCGGCGTCGGCGTCGATCAGGGCCAGGGCCGAGCCGCCGAACCCGCCCCCGGTCATCCGGGCCCCGTACGCGCCCGCCGCGTTGGCGGTGGCGACTGCCAGGTCGAGCTCCGCGCAGGACACCTCGTAGTCGTCCCGCAGCGAGGCGTGGCCCTCGGTCAGCAGCGGGCCCGCTTCCCGCAGCCGACCGGCGCGCAGCAGCTCCTCCACCCGTACGACCCGTTCGTTCTCGGTGACGACGTGCCGGACCCGTGCGCGCCGGACCGGGTCGTCGAGGCGGGCCAGGGCCTGGTCCAGCGCCTCGTACGGGAGGTCGCGCAGGGCGGGCAGCCCGAGCTCGGCGGCGGCCCCGTGGCAGGAGGCGAGGCGCTCGGCGTAGGCCCCGTCGGCCAGGTCGTGCTTGACCCGGGTGTCGATGACCAGGAGGCGCAGGCCCGCCGCCGCGCAGTCGAAGGGGATGTGCCGCTGTTCGAGGGTGCGGGTGTCCAGGTGGAGGGCGTGGCCCTCGGTGGCGCAGGCCGAGGCCGTCTGGTCCATCACCCCGCAGGGCACGCCGACGTAGGCGTTCTCGGCACGCCGGGCGAGCGCGGCCAGTCCGGTCCCGGTGAGCGGGATCCCGTACAGGTCGGTGAGCGCCAGGGCGGTGGCCACCTCCAGGGCGGCTGAGGAGGACAGCCCGGCCCCGGCCGGCACGTCGGACCGTACGTGCAGATCGGCGCCGCCGACCGGAAGGCCGGCGTCCAGCAGGGCCCACAGCACCCCGGCCGGGTACGCGGCCCAGCCTGCGGCGCCGGTGGGCGGGCGGGCCGGGTCGAGGTCGGCGGGGCGGACGGTGACCACGCCGGAGGCGACGTCGGCGGAGTGGAGCCGCAGGATCCCGTCGGAGCGCCGGGCGGCGGCGACCTCCGTGCGCTGCGGGAGCGCGAAGGGCAGGGCGAAGCCGTCGTTGTAGTCGGTGTGTTCGCCGATGAGGTTGACCCGGCCCGGAGCCGCCCAGACCCCCTCGGGCGGGGACCCGTACAGCCGGCGGAACCCGTCTGCGGCGGCCTGGTTCGCCGGCTCGCCGCCTTTCGCCGGCTTGCCGTCCTTCACCGGCTTGCCGTCCTTCATCGGTTCGCCGTGCTTCATCGGCTCGCCGTGCTTCATCGGCTCGCCGTGCTTCATCGGTTCGCGGTCCTTCATCGGCTCGCCACCTCCCGCAGCCGCGCGGCCGCGTCCTCGGGCCGGACGTCGTTCATGTAGGCCTCCATCCCGGATTCGGTTCCCGCCAGGTACTTGAGCTTGTCAGCGGTGCGGCGGACCGTGAAGAGCTCGAGGTGGAGCGCGAAGTCGTCCCGGCCCTCGCCTGAGGTCGGCGCCTGGTGCCAGGCGGAGATGTACGGGGTGGGCCCGGGCCTCCCGAACAGCCGGTCGAAGCGGCGCAGCAGCTCCAGGTAGAGGCAGGGGAACTCGGCGCGGGCCGCGTCGTCCAGCGTGGTCAGGTCGGCGGTGCGGCGGTGCGGATAGAGGTGGACCTCGTACGGCCAGCGCGCGGCGTAGGGCACGAAGACGGTCCAGTGCTCCCCTTCGAGGACGACCCGGGTGCCCTCGGCGCGTTCGGCGGCGAGCACCTCCTCGAAGAGGTTGCCGCCGGTGCGGGCACGGTGGGCGGCGACGGTGGCGAGCATGCGGGTGGTGCGCGGGGTGAGGAAGGGGAAGGCGTAGATCTGGCCGTGCGGGTGCGCGAGGGTCACGCCGATCTCGGTGCCCCGGTTCTCGAAGCAGTAGACCTGACGGACCCGGTGGTGGGCGGAGAGCTCGGCGGTGCGGTCGGTCCAGGCGGCCAGGACCAGCGCGGCGCGCTCCTCGTCGAGCTCGGCGAAGGAGGTCAGGTGGTCGGGGGTGAAGCAGATGACCTCGCAGCGGCCGGTGTCGCCGGCGAGGGAGGGGAAGCGGTTCTCGAAGACGACCACGTCGTAGTCGGGGGCCGGGATCTCGCTCGCGTGCCCCTCGGTGGAGGGACACAGCGGGCAGGCGTCGGCGGGCGGGAGGTAGGTGCGCCCCTGGCGATGGGAGGCGATGACGACGGCGTCGCCGAGCAGCGGGTCGCGGCGCACCTCGGAGGAGGTGGCGGACGCGTCGAGGGGGCGGGTGTCGGGGACGGCGCGGGCCGCGCCGTCGTCGGCGTCGTAGTACAGGATCTCGCGGCCGTCGGCCAGGCGGGTGCTCGTTCGCTTCACAGGAAGAGCTTCTCTCGGGGGATGGTCACTGGAGTTCACCGGGGTCCTCGCGGTTCGCAGGGTCCTCGCGGTTCGCGGGCCTCGCCCGGCTCGCGGCCTTCGCGCGGCTCGCCGGGGTTCACTCGAGGGTGACGACGGTGGGGCGGCCGAGGTCGGGGCGGTCGCGCAGCGGCAGGTCGGCGCCGGGGCGCTCCAGCTCGAGGAGGACGATCTCGTTCCGGCCGCTCCGCCACAGGGGCGCGGGGGCGTACAGGGTGCGCTGCGGTCCGCGCGGGGTGTCGTAGTGGCCGAGGAGGAAACCGTTCAGCCAGACGAGGCCGGCGCCCCAGCCGGACACGTCGACGAATCCGTCGGCGGGGGCGCCCGGGAGGGCGTGGGTGAAGCGGTGGAAGGCCGGGCGGCCCGCGTCGGGGGTGTCGGGCGACCAGTCCAGGCCGGTCGGGTCGGTGAGCGGGAGCGGCCGGATCTCCCACTCGAACAGCTGCTGGTGGCCGTGGCGGACACCGCGCCACATGCCCTTGCGGTCGTCGAGGAGCGGGCCGTAGTTGACCCGGCCCTGGGCGCGGACGAGGACGTCGAGGACGACCCCCGCCTCGCCGACGGGCAGGTCGAGGCCCTCGTCGGGCCGGTTGCGGTCGAGGATGCCGAGGGGCTCCCCGTCGGCGAACACGTAGGCGCGGTCGCCGAGGCCGTCGATCCGGACGGGCATGGCGGGGCGCGGGCCGGTGACGGTGGTGCGGTAGTGGATCATGCCGTGGGCCTGGCCGAGCTTCTCCATCGACTCGGGCGCGGGGCGCAGCACGGGCTCCCCGCCGAGCAGGTCGAGGTGGTCCAGCAGCGGGGCGGCGCCGGCGGGGACCGCAAGGGCGGGGGTGATACGGGGCGGCGGCTGCGGCAGCGGCCCGTCGGGCAGCGGCACGTACTTGCCGATGACCTCGCGCAGCGCGTGGAACTTGGGGGTGAGTTCGCCGGCCTCGCCGATGGGAGCGTCGTAGTCGTAGCTGGTGACGGTGGGCTGGTAGCCGGGGTCGCCGGGCCGGGACCCGGTGTGGTTGGCGCCCGCCCAGAAGCCGAAGTTGGTGCCGCCGTGGGCCATGTAGAGGTTGACGGAGGCGCCGGTGGCGAGGAGTTCGTCGAGGGACTGCGCCGCGTCCTCGACGGCGCGGACGTGGTGGTCCTCGCCCCAGTGGTCGAACCAGCCGATCCAGAACTCCATGGCGGCGAGCGGGCCGGTCCGCTGGTAGCGGCGCAGGTGCGCGAGGCGTTCGGCGGGCCGGGCGCCGAAGGTGGCGGTGGCGAGACGGCCCGGGAGCATGCCGCCCTGGAGCATGGCGTCCTCGGGCCCGTCGGCGGTGAACAGGAGGCAGTCCACGCCGCGTTCGACCAGGGCCTGTTCCACATGGGCGCGGTAGCGGGTGTCGTTGCCGTACGAGCCGTACTCGTTCTCGATCTGTACGGCGACGACCGGACCGCCGCGGCTCGCGAGCAGCGGCAGCAGCTCGGGGGCGACGAGGTCGAACCAGCCGTCGACCTCGGCCTCGAAGCGGGGGTCGGAGCAGCGCAGGTGGAGGCCGTCGACGGCGAGGAGCCGGGCGGGCAGGCCGCCGAAGTCCCATTCGGCGCAGATGTACGGGCCGGGGCGGACGACGGCGTCGAGACCGAGGTCCCGGGCGGTGCGCAGGAAGCGGCCGAGGTCGCGCGGTCCGGTGAAGTCGGCCTTGCCGGGGGCGGTCTCGTGGAAGTTCCAGGGGACGTACGTGTCCACGGTGTTGACACCCAGGGCGCGCAGCCGCCGCAGCCGGTCCTCCCACAGGCCGGGATGGACCCGGAAGTAGTGCAGGGCGCCCGAGACGATGCGGTGGGGGCGGCCTGCGCGCCGGAATCCGTCCTGGTCGTACGTGAGCATGCGCTGACTCCCGAGAGAGGTCGTGATGCCGTGAGGTGCCGGACGCCGCCGAATATATGAACGCACCGTCCACGCCGTCAATGACCGGTTGAACAGAAACGATCGAAACGATCGGTTCGGTTCTCTATGATGGCGGTGCAGACACGGATGCCCAGACGGACGCCGTCGGAAGACCGCAGGGGGTAGGGAAACCTTGAGACCACATGTGGACCAGCGCCAGGCGCAGGTGCTCGCGCTCGTCCGGGCACGGGGCAGCGTGCGCGTGGCGGATCTGGCACAGGAGCTGGGCGTCTCGCCGGTCACCCTGCGGCGCGACATCGAGGCGATGGCGGCCCGGGGAGAGATCCACCGGATGCACGGGGTGATCAGCCGGGTGGAGGCCGGGCGGCCCGGCGCTGCGGCGGCCTCGGCGCCGGCCCCCGGGCCCGGCGGGAGCCGGTCGCCGGCCCCGGCGGGGGCCGCGGGGCTGGTGATCGGGATGGTGGTGCCGACCACGGAGTACTACTACGCGGAAGTGGTGCGCGGAGCCCGCGAGGTGGTCGAGGCGCGGGGAGCGCGGCTGACCGTGGGCCTGACCCGGTACCTGCCCGGCGAGGACCGGACGCAGGCCGACCGGCTGCTGTCCACCGGGGCGGACGGGCTGCTGCTCACCCCGAACTGGGACGCCGGTTCGCCCGGCCCCGGGGAGGGGGCCTGGACGGCGGAGCTGCCGGTTCCGACGGTGCTGGTGGAGCGGTGGGCCCCGCCCGGGCATCCGGCCGCGGCCCTGGACCGGGTGGCCTCCGACCATGCGTACGGGGCTGCGACGGCGGTACAGCACCTGGTGGAACGGGGCCACCGGCGGATCGCGCTGGCCAGCCGTGCGACGCCGACGACGCCGCGGCTGCGGGCCGGGTACGAGGCCGCGGTGGCCGCGCTCGGACTGGAGCCGGCGCCGCCGTGGCCGACGGCCGGGCCCGGTCCGCTCTCGGACGCGGACCTGTTCGCGCGGACGCTGGACTACCTGTGCGGGGCGGTGACGGCGGGCGGGGTGACCGCGGCCCTGATCCACAGCGACACCGACGCGATCATGCTGATCCCGAGGCTCCAGGCGCGCGGGGTCCGAGTGCCGGAGGACCTGGCCGTGATCACGTACGACGACGAGGTGGCGGGGCTGGCCGACGTACCGCTCTCTGCGGTGGCGCCGGCCAAGCACGAGGTGGGGGCGCGGGCGGCGGGGCTGCTGCTGGACCGGCTGACGGCGGCGGGCGAAGGACGGGACGCGGGACGGCAGACGGGGTCGCGGCAGCATCTGGAGCTGCTGCCCCGACTGACGATCCGCTCATAAGGAACAGGAAAGGACTCTCGGACTGATCATTTCGATCGAGTTGCGCATTCGCTCTTGACGGTGTGCTCGTCCGCACAAAAGATGGGCCGCGTTCTCCCATCCGCCGCCGTCTGCGGTCGTCCGTAGGAGTCACTCCATGTCGCGCACCTTCCGTTCCTTCCGCATGCCCCGATGCGCCCTGACCGCCTCGGCCGCCTCGCTCGCCCTGCTCGCCACCGCGTGCGGCGGGGAAGCGGCACCGGGCGCGGCCGGGGCGGCCGGCGGCTCGCCGGAGCAGCCGGTCACCGTCACGTACTGGTCCTCGTCCGCGGGTGCGCAGCAGACGGCGGACGCCTTCAACCGGACGCACCCGAACATCCGGGTGCGGTTCTCGGCGGTGCCGGGCGGGCCCGACGGGGCGGCCAAGCTGGCCAATGCGGTCAAGGGCGGCAACGCGCCGGACATCGCGACGATGGACTACTCGGCGCTCCCGGAGTTCGCGAGCGGCGGGAATCTGGAGGACCTGAGCGGGACTTACGGGAAGCTCGTCTCGGACAAGTTCCCGGAGGCGGTCCAGTCCCTGGTGAAGCTGGGCGGCAAGACGTGGGCCGTGCCCTTCGACGTCACCCCGCTCGAACTCTTCTACCGGAAGGACATCTTCGACAAGCACGGGGTGGCCGTGCCGAAGACGTGGGACGAGTACAAGGCGGCCGCGGAGAAGATCCACCAGGCCGACCCGTCGGTGCGGATCACCAACTTCGGCGGCGGCGACCCGGCGGTGCTGGCGGGCCTCTCCTGGCAGGCGGGCGCCCGGTGGTACGGCACCGAGGGCGAGAAGTGGAAGGTCGCGATCAACGACCCCGCCTCGAAGAGGGTGGCGGAGTACTGGAACGGCCTGATGGCCTCGGGGGTCGCGTCGAAGACCCCGCTATGGGGCGAGGGTGAGGTGAAGGAACGTTCCTCCGGGCAGATCGCGACCGTCATCGGCGCCGCCTGGACGGCGGGCACGTTCCTCGCGAACTACCCCGACCTCAAGGGGAAATGGGGCATCGCGCCGCTGCCGACCTGGGACGGCAGGCCCGCGACCGGCATGTACGGCGGCACCTCGTACATCGTGCCGAAGGGCAGCAAGCAGACCAAGGCCGCGGCAGAGTTCATCACGTGGGTCACCACCGACCCGGAGGCGATCAAGGCCCGGCTCAGCTCGCTGAAGTCACCGAGCAGCGCCCTGCCGGCCAATGCCGAGATGCGGGCCGAGGCCGCGAAGCTGTTCGACACGACGTACTTCGAGGGACAGGACCCGTACGGCCTGGCCGGCGCCGCCGCGGACACCATCGTGCCGGGCTGGACCTGGGGCCCGGTCCACCTCCAGGTCAACTCGGCGCAGAACGCGGCCGGCCCGGACCTGGTCAAGGCCCTGGGCGAGGGCCAGTCGGCCGCCGAGAAGGCCATCAAGGACCGCGGCCTGGGCCTGGCGGGCTGATGCCCACCCCCGAGCCCCGGCCCGAGCCCCCGGAACCGACCGCCCCGGGCACAGGCTCCACCTCAGGCGCGGGCTCCACCCTGGGCGCAGGGTCCACCTCAGGCGCGGGCACCAGCCCGACCGCGGGCGCCGACGGCCCGGCGGGTGGCACAGGCGCGGGAGCGCGTATCTCGCGCGTCGAACCGGCGGGGGCCCCGGCGGCGGATTCGACCCACGGGCCCACCGGTTCGGCAGCCGGACACCGCACCGCCCAGCCGTCCCACCTCGGCCGAACCGCCGGAGGCACCGGCGTCGGCCTGCCCGCACGGGCGCCCCGACCGGCAGGCGCATCCCGCCCGGCGCAGTCACCCGGCCCCGGTCGAACCGCCGGAGGCACCGGCGCTGGGGCGGCCGCCGGGTTCATGGCGCCCTTCTTCCTCCTCTTCGCGCTCGTGACCCTCGCCCCCGTCGGGTACGCCGCCTGGCTCATCCTGTTCCGCGAGGAGCAGTCCGGCCTCGGATTCGGCGGAGCCCGGCAGGTCTTCAGCGGAATCGGGAACTACACCGAGGCCCTGTCCGATCCCCTGTTCCTGGCCTCGTTCCGCCACGTCGCCGTCTACTGCCTGCTCTACATCCCCGTCATGGTCGGCGGCGCCCTGCTCCTCGCCCTGCTGCTGGACTCCGCCCTCGCCCGTGCCCGGCGGTTCTTCCAGATCGCCTTCTACCTGCCGCACGCCGTCCCCGGTCTGATCGCCGCGGTGATCTGGCTCTACCTCTACACGCCCGGCCTCAGCCCCGTCCTCGACGTCCTCGACTCGGCCGGGATCTCCTGGAACTTCTTCGGCCGCGACGAGGCCCTGCTGTCCGTGGTCAACATCTCGGCCTGGCAGTGGACGGGCTACAACATGATCATCTTCTACGCCGGGCTCCAGGCCGTCCCCCGCGAGACCCTCGAGGCCGCCAGGATGGACGGTGCCGGAGCCATCCGCACCGCCTTCCAGGTCAAGGTGCCGAGCATCCGGCCCACCCTCGTGCTGACCGTCCTGTTCACCTGCGTCGGCGCCGTCCAGCTCTTCGACGCCCCGCAGTTGCTCCAGCTCCGGGCCACCGAGATGGGCGAGTCCTGGTCCCCGACCATGTACATCTTCAGCGCCGCGTTCAAGGGCCACGACTACGGGCTGGCGGCCGCGAGCGCGCTGCTCCTCGCCCTGGTCGCCGGCGCCGCCTCCTACCTCGTCACGAAGCTCGGCAACCGCTGGAGGTCCGCATGACCGCCTCGCTCGCCCCGGCCGAGGCCGCGCCCCCGACCCGCGGCCCTGCCTCCGGCACGGCCTCCGGCACGGACTCCGGCACGGCCCCGACCCGCCTCGCACCGAGGAGCGCCCTGCTCTCCCGTACCGCCGTCAACGCGGCGCTCCTGCTCGTCGCGGCCTACACCCTCATGCCCCTCGCCTGGCTGGTTCTGGCCGCCACCAAGAACCGCCGCGACCTCTTCGCCACCGATCCCTACGCCCCGGGGGACTTCAGCCTCCTCGCCAACCTCGGCGAGGTCTTCACGTACGACGACGGCATCTTCGGCCGCTGGCTCGCCAACAGCCTGCTCTACACCGTCGTCGGCTCCACTCTCTCGGCCCTCGTCAGCGTGGCCTGCGGCTATGCCTTCCACGCCTACGAGTTCCGGCACAAGGAGAAGCTCTTCGCCGTCGTCCTCGCCGGGATCCTGGTCCCCGCCACCGTGCTCCAGCTGCCGCTGTACCTGATGGCCTCGGCCGCCGGCGCCGTGAACACGTACTGGGCCTACCTGGTGCCCGCCCTGGTCAACCCCTTCGGGGTGTACCTGGCCCGGGTGTTCGCCGAGGGCTACGTCCCCGACGAGGTGCTGGCCGCCGCCCGCGTCGACGGGGCGGGTGAACTGCGGCTGTTCGCGCACGTGTCGTTCCCGATGCTGTGGCCGGGGTTTGTGACCATCTTCCTGTTCACCTTCACGGCCATCTGGAACAACTTCTACGGCGCGCTGACCATGCTGAACGACGAGCGGCTCTACCCCGTCAGTCTGGGCCTGTTCATGTGGAACCGCAGCGTCTACCAGCAGCCCGAGCTCTATCCCCTGGTGATCACCGGTTCACTCGTCGCCGTCGTCCCGCTCCTGCTGGCCTTCCTCGGCCTGCAGCGGTTCTGGCGCTCGGGTCTCACCGCAGGAGCCGTCAAGTGACCCACCGCCTCCTCCCCCGGCGGCGCCCCGCCACCGTGCTCGCCATGAGCCCCGGCACTCGGGCCGCCGTCCTCAGCGGCCGGATGCTGCCCGAGCTCGTCCGGGTCGCCGATGTGGACGCCGATCTGCTGCTGACCGGCTTCGACCACGACGAGCCCGAGCTCCACCGACGCCTCGCAGAGGCCGAGGTGCTGTTCACCGGCTGGGGCTGCCCGCCGCTCGATGCCGGGGCGCTGGAGCGGATGCCGCGGCTGCGCGCCGTGGTGCATGCCGCCGGCAGCGTCAAACACCATGTCACGGAGGCCTGCTGGGAGCGCGGGCTGCTGGTCTCCAGCGCGGCCGCGGCCAACGCCGTTCCGGTCGCCGAGTACACGCTCGCCGCGATCCTGTTCGCCAACAAGCGGGTCCTGGAATCCGCCCACGCCTACCGGGCGGCGCGCGGCCCGATCGACCTGCTGCGCCGCTACCCGGCCGTCGGCAACTACCACCGCACCGTCGGCATCGTCGGCGCCTCGCTCATCGGCCGCCGCGTGATGGAGCTGCTGCGCCCGTTCGACCTGCGGGTGCTCGTCCACGATCCGTACGCCGACCCCGGCGAGCTGGCCGCGCTGGGCGGGGAGTCCTGCGCGCTCGACGAACTGCTGCGCCGCAGCGACGTGGTGAGCCTGCACGCCCCGGCGCTCCCCCAGACCCGCCACCTGCTGGACGCCGCCCGGCTGGCGCTGATGCCCGACGGCGCGACCCTCGTCAACACCGCGCGGGGCTCGCTCGTCGACACCGTGGCGCTGACCGAGGAGCTGGTCGCGGGACGGCTGCACGCCGTGCTCGACCACACCGAGCCCGAGGTGCTGCCCACCGGCTCCCCGCTGTACAACCTCCCGAACGTGCTGCTCACCCCGCACGTGGCGGGTTCACTGGGCGGGGAGCTGGACCGGCTGGCGGCGACGGCGGTCGAGGAGCTGGAGCGGTACGCCATGGGCCTGGGCTTCCGCTACGCCGTCGACCGCGGGCGGCTCGCCTACTCGGCGTGAGGCGCCGCCGCCGTCGCCGTCGCCGTCGTCGCCGCCACCAGGCTCTCCAGGTGCTCCCGGCCCCGCGCGAGCTGCCCCGGCAGCTCGGCGGCGCCGGGATACCAGCGCTTCTCGTACTCCCAGCAGAGCCAGCCGTCCTGCGGTACGGCGGCCACCGCCTCGGCGAGCGGCAGCACTCCGGCGCCGAGCCCGAGGGGCGTGAGCTCCTGCGCCGACGCCACGTCCTTCACCTGTACGTAGCCCAGGTGCCGGGCCAGGGCCCGCCGCGTCTCGGCCGGGGACTCGCCGCCGAGCCAGGTGTGCAGTACGTCCCACAGCGCGCCCGCGCCGGAATGCGCGACCCGGTCCAGGACCCGCCCGGCGGCCGCTCCGGTCCGGTGCGAGTCGTGCGTCTCGAGCAGGATCCGCACCCCGAGCCGCTCGGCGAACGGCGCGGCGGCGGCCAGACGGCGTACCGCATGTGCATCGGCGACGGCCGCGGACTGCTCGGCTCCGCCGGGGAACACGCGGACGTAGGGGGCTTCGAGGTCCGCGGCGAGCCGGACCAGGCCGTGCAGTTCGGCGAGGACCGGCTCGTCCGCGCCGGGGGCGGCCACCCGGGTGTAGCCCGCGAGCCCGAGGACGCCGACCCCGGCGGCGGTGAGGGTGCGCAGACCCGCCGCGCGGTCGGCCGGCGGGCTGTCGGGGTGCAGGGGCTCCTCGGGGTGGGCGCGCAGTTCGAGGCCGTCGTAGCCGTGGGCGGCGGCGAGGGCGGCGCTCCGGTCGAGCCGCGTGCCGGGCAGGCCGAGCGTCGAGAAGGCGTACCTCACGGTCGGCCCCCGTCGGCCGGGGGCGGCGCGGTGGAGCCGCGCACCATGAGCTCGGTGGGCAGGGTGGTGATGCCGCCCGGGGGCAGCGGTCTGCGGCCGGTGACCAGCTGGGCTGCGAGTATGCCCGCCTCGCGCAGCGGCACCCGGACGGTGGTGAGCGCGGGGGCGGTGTCCACGCAGAAGGGGAGGTCGTCGAAGCCGGCGACGGAGACGTCCTCGGGGATGCGCAGTCCGGCCTCGCGCAGGGCCGCGGCCACGCCGGTGGCGACGGTGTCGTTGGCCGCGGCGACGGCGGTGAAGGGTTCTGCGCGGCGCAGCAGTTCGCGGGTGGCGTCATAGCCGGCGGAGCGCTCGAAGCCGGCGTGCACGGTGAGCGGGTCGCAGGCTGCGGGCAGTCCGGGATCGTGGCGCCGCAGCGCCTCGCGGTGTCCGCCGAGCCGCTCCCGCGTGGTGCTCAGGCCCGGCGGGCCCGCGACGTACGCGATGCGCCGGTGGCCGAGTGTCAGCAGGTGCTCGGCGAGGCGGAAGGCGCCGCCGCGGTCGTCGAACATGACGGTGACGACGGGCAGGGCGGCGGGTACGGGCAGCGGGGGCCGGCCGCACAGGACGACGGGAGCGCCGGTGCCCGCCATCCGGGTGATGCGGGCGGTGAGCGCGGCGGTGTGCCCGGGCTCCTCCACGGCGCCGCCCGTCAGGACGACCCCGCCCGCCCGCTGGCCCTCCAGCAGGGTGAGGTAGGCGAGTTCGGCCGCGGGGTCGCCCTCGGTGTTGCAGACGACGGCGAGCCGGCGGGCGTCCGATCGGCCGGCCGGGGCGAGGGCGCTCTGCAGGGATCCGGCGAGGATGCCGAAGAAGCTGTCCGCGACGTCGTGGACGAGGACGCCGACCAGGTCGGAGGTGGCGGCCGCGAGGGCGCGGGCGGGGCCGTTGGCCACGTATCCGAGCTCTTCGACGGCTTGTTCCACGCGGGTCCGGGTGCCCCCGGCCACCGGGTATCCGCCGTTGAGCACCCGCGAGACCGTCGCGGGCGATACGCCCGCGTGCGCCGCCACCTCGGCGAGAGTCACCGCCATCCTGCACCCCCTCCTGCTCGTCCCCGGTCATCGTCTCATCCGGGTGCGGATCTCCATACTCCACGATTCAGAAAGCGCTTTCCATCACTCGAACGATTGTTGCGCCGCCACTGATTCCGACCCTAGCCTGATGTGAGTGAAAGCGCTTTCTATCGGACGACGAGCTTGAAGGAGGGGACACCGTGGAGCGCAGGAAGATCAAGATCGCCATGAACGGCGTGACCGGGCGGATGGGGTACCGCCAGCATCTGGTCCGCTCGCTGCTCGCCCTGCGCGAGCAGGGCGGGCTGGATCTGGGCGACGGCAGGGTGCTGTGGCCCGAGCCGGTGCTGGTCGGGCGCCGGGAGCCGGCGCTGCGGGCCATCGCCGAGGAGCACGGACTGGAGCACGTCAGCACGGACCTGGCTGCCGTGCTGGCCGACCCCGAGGTCGAGATCTACTTCGACGCGCAGGTCACCGGAGCCCGCGCGGCCGCGGTCCGGCAGGCCGTGGCGGCGGGCAAGCACGTGTACTGCGAGAAGCCGACCGCCCTGACCTTCGCGTCCTCACTGGAGCTGGCCCGCCTGGCCTCGGCGGCCGGGGTCAAGCACGGCGTGGTCCAGGACAAGCTTTTCCTGCCGGGTCTGCTGAAACTGAAGCGGCTGATCGAGGGCGGCTTCTTCGGGGAGATCCTTTCCGTGCGCGGGGAGTTCGGGTACTGGGTCTTCGAGGGGGACTGGCAGCCCGCCCAGCGGCCGTCCTGGAACTACCGGGCGCAGGACGGCGGGGGCATCGTCGCCGACATGTTCCCGCACTGGGAGTACCTGCTGCACGAGCTGTTCGGCCGGGTCCGGACGGTGCAGGCCCTGGCCCGTACGCACATCGGCCGCCGCTGGGACGAGGAGGGCAAACCGTACGAGGCGACGGCGGACGACGCCGCGTACGGAGTCTTCGAGCTGGAGGGCGGCGCCGTCGCGCAGATCAACTCCTCCTGGGCGGTGCGGGTCCACCGGGACGAACTGGTGGAGTTCCAGGTGGACGGGACGCACGGGTCGGCGGTCGCCGGGCTGCGCGGCTGCCGCATCCAGCACCGCGGGGCGACGCCCAAGCCGGTGTGGAATCCCGATCTGCCGCAGACGGAGTCCTTCCGCACCCAGTGGCAGGAGGTCCCGGACAACTCGCCCTTCGACAACGGCTTCAAGGCGCAGTGGGAGCTGTTCCTGCGCCATGTCGTGCTCGACGAGCCCTGGCCGTGGGACCTGCTGGCCGGTGCGCGCGGGGTGCAGCTCGCCGAGCTGGGGCTGCGGTCCTCGGCGGAGGGCCGGCGGCTGCCGGTGCCGGAGGTGGTCCTGTGAGCATCCGGCTCCCCTCGGCGGACGGCGGGTACCGCCTGCACCGGCCTTGTACCGATCCGCTCGCGCCGCTGGTCTGCGGTCCGGCGCGCAGCCGCAGGTTCTATGCGGCCGCGCATGTGGTCGCGGATCCCCTCACCGCCTCGGCGCAGGCCGGTCCGGTGGTGGACTGGGAGGCGACGCTGGCGTTCCGGCACCGGCTGTGGGCGCAGGGCCTCGGGGTCGCCGAGGCCATGGACACGGCGCAGCGCGGGATGGGCCTGGACTGGCCGACCGCGGCGGAGCTGATCCGCCGGTCGGCCGCCGAGGCCCGGGCGGTGGGCGGCCGGATCGTCTGCGGCGCGGGCACCGACCAGCTCGCCTCGGGCGGCGGGCACTCGCCGGCCGCGATCACCGCCGCGTACGAGGAACAGCTCGCGCACATCGAGGCGTGCGGGGCAGGTGCCGTACTGATGGCCTCCCGGGCCCTGGCGGCCGCGGCGCGCGGCCCGGAGGACTACCTGGAGGTGTACGGCAGACTGCTGCGGCAGAGCGCCCGGCCGGTCGTACTGCACTGGCTCGGCCCGATGTTCGACCCGGAACTGGCCGGGTACTGGGGGCACGCCGACCTCGACGCGGCCACCGAGGTGCTCCTGAAGATCATCGCTGACTGCCCGGAGAAGGTGGACGGGGTCAAGGTCTCGCTGCTGGACGCGGAGCGGGAGCGGGACATCCGGCGCAGACTCCCGGCGGGCGTCCGTTGCTACACGGGCGACGACTACCACTATCCGGAACTGATCGCCGGGGAGGGGGCCGGAGATCTGGCGAGCGATGCCCTGCTGGGCATCTTCGACCCGATCGCCCCGCTGGCCGCCCGTGCTGCGCTCGCCCTGGACCGGGACGATCCCGCAGGGTTCCGGGAGCTGCTGGATCCGACGGTGGCGCTGTCGCGGCACCTGTTCGCCCCGCCGACCCGCTTCTACAAGACGGGGGTGGTGCTGGTGGCCTGGCTCGCGGGGTACCAGGAGCACTTCACGATGGTGGGCGGGCTGCAGTCGGCCCGGCCGCTCCCCCATCTGGCCACCGCGTACGAACAGGCCGATCTGCTGGGTCTGTTCCCCGATCCGGAGCTCGCCGAGGCGCGGATGCGCCGGCTCCTCGCGGTGTACGGGGCGGCGTCGTGAGCCGGAGGCCGGCCCCGGCCCGGTTCAGCCTCAACCAGGAGACGGTCCGGCAGTGGTCGATGCCCGAGCTGGTCGCCGGGTGCGCGGAGGCCGGGGTGGGCGCCGTCGGGCTGTGGCGGGATCCGGTCCGGGAGTTCGGGCTGCGCGAGACGGCCAAGCTGGTCGCCGGGGCCGGGCTGCGGGTC
Organism: Streptomyces sp. NBC_01296; assembly: GCF_035984415.1. Lineage (NCBI taxonomy): Bacteria > Bacillati > Actinomycetota > Actinomycetes > Kitasatosporales > Streptomycetaceae > Streptomyces > Streptomyces sp. NBC_01296. The sequence continues at coordinate 1,212,265 of NZ_CP130720.1, forward strand.
AGCTCGCTGTGCCGCGGCGGGTTCTTCACCGCCGCCGATCCGGCGGGGCGGGCGGCGGCCCTCGAGGACAACCGGCGGGCCGTGGAGGAGGCGGCCGAGCTGGGGGCCGACGTGCTGGTCCTGGTCTCGGGGGGCCTGCCGGAGGGCGACCGGGACCTGGTGGGGGCGCGGCGGCGGATCGCCGACGTCCTGGGCGAACTGGCCCCGTGGGCCGCCGCGCACGGAATACGGCTCGGGATCGAGCCCCTGCATCCGATGTTCGCCTCGGACCGCTGTGTGGTCTCCACCCTCGGCCAGGCGCTGGACATCGCCGAGCAGTTCCCGGCGCGGCAGGTGGGGGTGGTCGCCGATGCGTACCACCTGTGGTGGGACGAGCGGCTGCCGGCCGCTCTGCGCCGGGCGGGTGCGGGTGGGCGCATCGTGTCGGTCCAGGTCGCCGACTGGGTGACCCCGCTCCCCGAGGGGGTGCTGCTGGGCCGGGGGCAGCTGGGCGACGGCTGCATCGACCTGCGGGCGTTCCGGGAGCTGGCGGACGAGGCCGGCTACCGGGGCCCGGTGGAGGTGGAGATCTTCCATACGGGTCTGTGGAAACGGGACGGCGCCGAGGTGCTGAGGGAGGTGATCGACCGCTACCGCGAGCACGTGGCGTGAAGCAGGCCGAGGGCAATGGACGGGCCGGCCGGGGCCGGTACGGGAATCGGCACGGGAATCGGTACGGGATCGGACAAGGAGCAAGCGATGACAGACGTGTGGAGTCGGCGTGCCTTCCTCTCCGCCGCGGGCGGGGGTGCGCTCCTGGTGGGAGCGCCCGCCGCACGGGCGAGCGCCGCGCCGGCGGACGGGGTCCACGACGCGATGAGGGCGGTGTGGCGCGGTCTCTTCCTGGGCGGTGACATCCCGGCCGCGGCCGAGCCGTTCCGCTCGAGACTCGCCGATCTCGGCGCCCTGGCCGGCGGATGGCGCTCCGCCATGGCGCCGGCGGCCGGCTCGCTCTGGCCCGACCTGGGGTACGGCACCGACCCCGAGATGATGATGCAGAGTCACTACCGGCTGCGGACGATGGCGGAGGCCTACGTCCGGCCCGGGACCGGGCTCACCGGGGACGGCTCTCTGCGCGCGGCACTGCTGGCCGGGCTGGACCATCTGCACGCGGACGTCTACCACGCCGGCCAGGTGCGGTACGGCAACTGGTACTGCTGGCAGATCGGCGCCCCGCAGGCCCTGCTCGACCTGTGCGTGCTGCTGTACGAGGAGCTGCCGGCCGCCCGGCTCGCCGAATCGTGTGCGGCCGTCGACCACTTCGTCCCCGACTCTGCCGTCGGCTCGTACACCGGGACCAGTACGGGTGCGAACCGGGTGGACCTGTGCCGGGTGCTGGCGCTGCGCGGCGTGGTCGGCGGGGACCCGGCGAAGATCGCCCTGGCCCGGGACGCGCTCGGGCCGGTGTTCCCGTACGTCACCGCGGGCGACGGGCTCTACCGGGACGGGTCGTTCGTCCAGCACACGTGGGTGCCCTACACGGGGACGTACGGGGCGGTGCTGCTCGGCGGGCTGGGGATGCTGTTCGCTCTGCTGAAGGGCACTGCGTGGCAGGTCACGGATCCCGGGGCGCAGATCGCCTTCGACGCGGTGGAGCGGGCCTGGGCGCCGTTCCTGTTCAACGGGCTCGTGATGGACGCCGTGTCGGGGCGGGCGGTGAGCCGGGGTCTGATGGTCGCCGATCCGCGGCAGGTCCAGCAGGACGACCATGCCCGGGGGCATGCGGTGCTCGCGGCGATCCTCCTCCTCGCGGAAGGTGCGAGCGCCGCCGAACGGGCGCGCTGGCGGGGGCTGGTGAAGGGCTGGACGGCCCGGGACCACTACAGCCGCCCCCTCGCGGACACAACGCTCGCGCTGTCCTCCCTCGCCCGGCTGGCGGAGGTCGAGTCCGACGCGTCGGTCACGGCGCTGCCCGAGCCGGTAGGGCACAGGCTGTTCGCGTCCATGGACCGGGCCACGCACCGGCGGCCCGGCTGGGCGGCGTCGCTGTCCATGGCCTCGAAGCGGATCGCCCACTACGAGACGGGCAACGGGGAGAACCTGCGCGGCTGGCACACCGGGAGCGGGATGCTCTCCTGGTGGGGGGCCACGTACGGCAACGGCCAGTACTCGGACGCCTTCTGGCCCACGGTGGACCCGTACCGGCTGCCGGGGACCACCGTGTCGCGGAAGGTGCTCGCCGACGGGGCGGGCGGCGACTGGGGGGCGTCCCGGCCCGATGCGGCCTGGGTGGGCGGGACGACCGACGGGGAGTTCGCCTCGGTGGGCCAGCACCTGCGGGGCCTGGGCAGCACGCTCACCGCCCACAAGTCCTGGTTCTTCCTCGACGACACGATCGTCTGCCTGGGCGCCGGCATCCGCTGCACGGACGGGGCCGCGGTCGAAACGGTGATCGACAACCGCAATCTCGGCGCCTCCGGCACACATGCGCTGACCGTGGGCGGTGCGGTCCAGCCGGGCGCCCTCGGCTGGTCGGCGGCCTTCCCCTCCCCCGGCTGGGCGCACCTGGCGGGCTTCGGCGGATACGTGATGTCGGGCTCGGGGTCGTTCAAGGCCCTGCGGGAGGCACGCACCGGCCGGTGGAGCGACGTCAACCGGGGCGGGTCCGCCACGGCCCTGACCCGGCGCTACCTCACCCTCTGGTACGACCACGGCACGGCCCCGGCCGGCGCCGGGTTCGTCCACCAGGTGATGCCGGGGGCGACGGCCGCCCGGACCGCCGCCCGGGCGGCTGCTCCGGGGTGGCTCTCCGTGCTCGCCAACTCGGAGACGGCCCAGGGCGTCTCGGTGCCGTCGCTGGGCTTCACCGGGGTCAACTTCTGGCAGGCCGGGTCGGCCGGTCCGCTGGAGGCGGGAGCACCCTGTTCGGTCACGGTGCGGGAGAGACCGGACGGAACGGCCGCCGTCTGCGTCTCGGACCCGGCCCGGGTGCTGACCTCGCTGACCGTGGTGTGGAACCGGCCCGTCGCGGCGGTGCTGACCCGGCCGTCGAGTCTGGTGTCGCAGGCCACCGGTGCGCAATTGCGGCTCGGCTTCGGCGACCTCACCACGGCGGCGGGTGCCGGCCAGGAGGTGGTGGTGCGGCTGGGATCGGCCACTTCGTCGACAGCGGTGGCGCAGGGCCGGGCCGGTATCAGAGGGGAGCCAAGCGTGACATAACGTGCCCTCCATGGATCAGGAGCACACAGCCGGGACCGGGGACGGCGACGGCGCAGGACGGCGGCGGTTCCTCGCGATCGCGACAGGTGCGGCAACCGCCGCCGGGCTCGGGGCCACGGCCGGCTGCGCCCACGGTGCCGCCGACGGAGCGGACGGCGGGACGGGCGGGGCGGCAACGGGCAAGAGCAAGGGCCCCACGCCCGGCGGACCGGCCGGATTCGACGTCAAGGCCGAGAACGCCAAGCCCGGGCATGCCGACTGGCACGTGGCCAAGGCCGGCCCGGCCAAGGCGATCGAGGGCTTCGCCGACAAGGTGAGCGTCCTGCCCGGCGAGTCCTTCGGCCTGCACGTGTCCACCACGGCGCCCCGGTTCACCGTCTCCGCCTACCGCATGGGCTGGTACGGCGGCGCCCGGGCCCGGCTGGTGTGGCGCTCCGAGGCCCTGCCCGGCGTACGGCAGCCCGAACACACGGTGGATTCCGCGACGCGGATGGTCCGCACCCGCTGGCCCCGTACCACCACCGTCGACACCAAGGAGTGGCCGGAAGGCTGCTACCTGCTGCGGCTCGACGCACAGGGCGGCGAGGGCCAGCGCTTCGTCCCGGTGACGGTGCGCTCGGCGGCGACGGCCGGCCGTACGGTGGTGGTGAACTCGGTGGCGACCTGGCAGGCGTACAACCGGTGGGGCGGATACGGCAGCTACGACGGGCCCAACGGCGCCTACGCCTCGCGCTCCCTCGCCGTCACGTTCGACCGGCCGTACGAGTACGACGACGGCGCCGGCCTGTTCCTGGTGTACGAGGCCCCGCTGCTCGCCCTCGCCGAGCGGCTCGGCATACCGCTGGCCTACACGACGACCACCGACGTGGCGCGGGAGAAGCGGCTGCTGGAAGGGGCCGCGGCGGTCCTCTCGCTCGGCCACGACGAGTACTGGTCGCCCGAGCAGCGGGCCCACTTCACCGCCGCCCGGGACGCCGGGACCAACATCGCGATCCTGGGGGCGAACTGCTGCTTCCGCCGGATCCGGCTGGAGCCCTCCGATCTCGGACCGGACCGCACGGTCGTCTGCTACAAGTCCTCCTACGACCAGGACCCCGGATTCAAGCGGGGCCACCCGGCTACGGTCGACTTCCGCTCGGCGCCCGGCGCCGACCCGGAGAGCTCGCTGCTCGGCGTGATCTACGACGGTTACCCGGTGGACGCCCCCTACGTGGTGACCCACCCCGGCCACTGGCTGTTCGAGGGCACCGGAGTCAAGGCGGACGACCACTTCCCGCACCTGGTGGGGGTGGAGTACGACAAGGTCAACACCGGTTTTCCGACGCCCCGGCCGATCGAGATCCTGGCCCACTCCCCCGTGGTGTGCGAGGGCCGGCCCAGCCACCAGGACACGGCGTACTACACGGCGGCGAGCGGCGCGGGCGTCTTCGCGACCGGGACCATGCGCTGGGTGGAGGCCCTGGACGCCACGGGCGACGGCCGCAGCGGGGCCAACCACGGCCTCGACGCGAAGGCGGGCGCGCTGACCACCCGTGTGACGGAGAACCTGCTGCGGATCTTCGCGGCGGGCCCGGCGGGGCGGACGCATCCCGCTCAGGACAACGTCAAGGAGGTGTACGGGGGTTCGCCATGACCGGATTGCGGTGGACTCGACCCGGAAGCGGCGTTTAGGATCGTGATCACGGCATCGCGTGTCGGTCACCGACCGGGTGAGGCATGGAGGCGCCCGTGATGTGCCTTGCGGAGGCATTCACTCATGTCAGTACAGCTCAACCACACGATCGTCCACTCCCGGAACCACCGGGAGGCCGCCGAGTTCCTGGCGGACATCCTCGGCCTCGAGGTCGGCACCGAGTGGGGCCCGTTCATCCCCGTCGAGACCGCGAACGGCGTCACCCTCGACTTCGCGACCGCCCCGGCCGAGTCCATCACCATCCAGCACTACGCGTTCCTCGTCTCCGAGGAGGAATTCGACGCGTCGTTCGGGAAGATCCGCGCAGGCGGGGTCCCGTACTTCGCCGACCCGTACATGAAGCAGCCCGGCGAGATCAACCACAACGACGGCGGCCGCGGCGTCTACTTCCTCGACCCGTCGGGCCACGGCATGGAGATCATCACCCGCCCCTACGGCTACGTGGAGCCCAAGGCCTAGCCACTTGCGATGAGAACGCCGTCGGGCCCGGCCCCTGTGGAGGGGACGGGCCCGACGGCGCGTACTGCTTGCAGGGGCGGCAGGATTCGAACCTGCGACATCTGGTTTTGGAGACCAGCGCTCTGACCAGCTGAGCTACACCCCTTCGGTGAGGCCAACTCTGACACGGAGCGCAGCGGAGATCCAAATGAATTCATGGGTGATGCGGGTGGAAGTTCGGCCCGCATGTCGGCGCCGGCAGTGCGAAGCCAGTCGATCAGGGACTCGTTTCCGCTGGTCAGAGCGATGTTCAGCGGGGTAGGGCGGCCGCGCCCGAGCCGGTCCACGTCCACCCCGTGAGACAGGGGGTACTGGGCGGTGGGGAGTTGACCCCCGTGGCAGGCGGACCGGAAGGCGCCGGCCGTGACGAGGGCGTCGGCCGCCTCCGCGTCGTCGCTGCCGGCGGACCAGTGCAGCGGGGACCCTGACGGGGTCCGCCGACCCCGACCCCGATCGGCTGGTCGCCGTACGGTTCCGGCTGGAGAACACCGGGACCGACGCGTACGAGGACTCCCCCGCCAAGTCCTCGCACCTTGTGGACTCCGACGGCCGGCGGTTCACCGGTTCCAACACCACGACCACCGCCGGTCCCGCGTTCCCGGACACCGTCACCCTGGCTCCCGGCGGCTCGGCGCTCGGCTTCGTCACCTTCCGGCTGCCGAACGACGCCGCCCTCGCCGCCGTCCAGTTCGCGCTGAATTCCGGCCTCGCCGACGACGTCGGCCACTGAAGCCTCCCCTGAGGCCTGTCGGCCCGAGTTGCGGACGCCCCCTTGACCGCTCTGGTCCAGACCAATAGTTTCCGGCATGCACCGCGCACGCGTCCCCGCACCGCTCCCGCATCCGCAAAGGAAGCCCATGCGCCGCAGCATGCTCGGCAGACTGGCCGTCGCCGCCTGTTCCCTCTCCCTGCTCACCGCCCTCGCGCCGTCCGCTGCCGCGCAGGGCGACGGCGGTCACGACCGCTCGTACAAGCGGGTCGGGTACTTCACCCAATGGGGCGTCTACGGACGGGACTTCCAGGTCCAGGACCTCGAGACGAGCGGCACCGCCGGCAAGCTCACCCACATCAACTACGCCTTCGGCAACATCAGCGCGGAGGGCAAGTGCTTCACCGGCAACGTGCCGGGCGAGGCCGACGCCTGGGCCGACTACGTGCGCCCGCTCGACGCCGCGAACTCCGTCGACGGGGTCGCCGACAGCGCCGAGCAGCCGCTGGCCGGGAACTTCAACCAGCTGCGCGAGCTCAAGGCCAAGCACCCGGGCCTCAAGGTCCTGCTCTCGCTGGGCGGTTGGAGCTGGTCCACGCACTTCTCGGACGCCGCGCTCACTCCCGCTTCCCGCAAGGCCCTCGTACAGTCCTGCATCGACCTCTACATCAAGGGCAATCTGCCGCAGGACGGCGCCCGCGGCGGCGCGGGGGCGGCGGCCGGCGTCTTCGACGGGATCGACCTCGACTGGGAGTGGCCCGGCTCGGCCGGTGACACGGACACGAAGTTCCGGCCGGAGGACAAGCAGAACTTCACGGCCCTGGTGAAGGAGTTCCGTACGCAGCTCGACGCGTACGCACGCAGCCAGAAGCGGAAGGAGACGTACGAGCTGACGGCGTTCGTCCCGACCGCCCCCGCCAAGATCGACGCGGGCTTCGACGTCCGCCGCATCATGCGCGACCTCGACTTCGTGACCCTCCAGGGCTACGACTTCCACGTATCCGGCGAGGGAACCACCGCCCAGCAGTCCGCGCTCCGCGCCCGCGGCGACTTCAGCGTGGACGGCACGGTGGAGGCCTGGCGCCACCGCGGGGCGCCGGCGCACAAGCTGGTGATGGGCATGCCGTTCTACGGGCAGGGCTGGACCGGTGTCAGCGGCGGCGGGGACGGCATGGGGCAGCCGGCGACGGGCCCGGCGCCGGCGACCTGGGCGGCCGGGTACGAGGACTACAAGGCGCTGGAGAAGCTCGCCGGTTCGGGCGCGTACAAGGTGTACCGCGACCGGCGCGGCGGCCACGCCTGGCTGTTCGACGGCAGCACGCTGTGGACGTACGACGACCCGCAGGTGCTGCGGACCAAGGCGGAGTACGTCCGCGAGAACGGCCTGGGCGGCGCGATGTTCTGGTCGCTGGACGCGGACACCGCCGACGGCGAGCTGATGACGGCCGTCGACCGGGGCCTGCACGGCCGCTGACCGGCTGACCCCCTAACCGGCTGACCGGCAGACCGGCAGACCGGCCGATCGGCCACGAGACCGGCGCCGCCGGGCCGCGGAAAACGACCCGGCCCGGCGGCGCCCCACCACGTACGCTCCCCGCCATGAGGAACACGACGGTACGGGCGGTCAACCGACTCACCACGCGCTGGGCGCGGCAGGCGGTGACGGGCGAGAAGGGCACCGTCCTCACCGCGGCCGGGGTATGGCCCCTGCTGGCCTTCCTCGCCGACGGCGCGGGCGGCCCGGCCCGCGCCGAACTCGCCGAAGCCCTGGGCATACCGGCCGGGTCCGCGACCGCGGCCGCCCGGGAGCTGCTGACCGGCCTGGCCGGCGTACGGGGCCTCCAGGCGGCCACCGGGCTCTGGACCAGGGCGGATCTCCCCCTGTACGAATCCTGGCTGACGGGACTCCCGGACGGCGCCCGCTCCGCCCTGACCGGCGACGAGGACACCGACCGCAAGGCCCTCGACGGATGGGCGGCGGACCGGACCGGCGGGCTGATCGAGCAGATGCCCGCCCCGCTGAACGAGGACACCCGGCTGGTCCTCGCCTCGGCGCTCGCGCTGCGGCTGAAGTGGATCCAGCCCTTCCGAACCGGATGCGCCGATCTGTCCGAGGGCCCGTGGGCCGGGCGGTCGGCGCTCGCGCTGTACCGCAGCACCTCCCTCCTGGACCGCGTCCGCGTGGCGCACACACCGACCGGCCCGGTGACGCTGCTCGAAGTGGTCGGCGACGGCGGGGTGGACGTCCACCTGGTGCTGGGCGAGCCCGACACCGACCCGGGGGAGGTCCTCGCCGCCGGCGCCGCCGCCGTCACCCGGGCCGTGCCGTCGACGGGCGCGAGCCTGCTGCCCGAGGGAAACCCGGGGCCGGGGCTGCGCATCGGGACGGTCCGGTCGACGGATCGTGAACCCCGCCTGCACGTCAAGACGGTGGCCTTCGATGTCGGCGCGGACCACGATCTCCTCGCCCACGCCCGGCTGTTCGGCCTGCACACAGCCACGGACACGCGGTCCGGGCATTTCCCCGGGATCGGCCCCGAACCCCTGGCCATCGGATCGGCCCGGCAGTCGGCGATGGCCCGCTTCCACGCCGAAGGCTTCGAAGCCACCGCCGTGACCGCCGTCGCTCTGGCCGCGGGCTGCGCCCTCCCCCGCTACCGGTACCGGGTCCGCCAGGCCGAGGTCACCTTCCACCGGCCCTTCGGCTTCCTCGCCGTCCACCGCACCTCCCGCCTGGTGCTCGCCGCGGGGTGGGTCGCCGAGCCGGTTACCCTCACGCCATGACCTCCGAAACGATCACCGCGGCAGCTTCCGGCACCTGGCGGCTCGGCGACCTCTCCGTCCGCCGCATCGGCTTCGGCGCCATGCGCCTGACCCATCTCGCCGACGGCTCCCCCAGCGACCGTGAGCGGGTGACTTCCGTACTGCGCCGGGCCGTCGAGCTCGGCGTGAACCACATCGACACCGCTGCCTTCTACTTCTCTGCGCTGCGCTCCGCCAACGAGCTGATCAACCGGGCCCTGGCCCCGTACGCCGACGACCTCGTCATCACCACCAAGGTGGGGCCGGGCCGGGACTTCGCCGGGGAGTGGTGGTGGTCCACCCCCGAGCAGCTGCGCGGGCAGGTCGAGGAGAACCTGCGCCAGCTGGGCCGGGACCACCTCGACGTGGTCAACCTGCGTGTACCGCGGCGCGAGACGACCGGTTCGATCGCCGAGCACTTCGGCGCCCTCGCCGAGCTGCGTACGGCCGGGCTCGTCCGCCACCTCGGCCTGTCCAACGTGCAGCCCGAACACCTCGCCGAGGCGCAGGCCATCGCGCCGGTCGTGTGCGTGCAGAACCCGTACGGGATCGGCTCCCCGGCCGAGGACCACGCCTTCCTCGACGCGTGCGGGCAGCAGGGCATCGCCTTCGTGCCGTTCTTCGCCATCGCCGGCGCGGGCAAGGAGGCCGGGGTGGTCGCGGAGGAGGCCGAGCAGGTACGGACCGCAGCCAAGGCCCACGGCGTGTCGACCGCGCAGCTGCGGCTCGCCTGGACCCTGAACCGCGGTCCGCACGTCCTGGCCATCCCGGGCACCGGGAACCCCGACCACCTGGTCGAGAACATCGCCACCGGGGCGCTGCGGCTGTCCCCGGAGGAGATGGCGCTACTCGAAACTGCCTAGCAGGCGGGCGGCGGCAGGTCTGCCGTTTCGGCGGCCAGGGCTGCCGTTTCGGGGAACGTGGGGACGCGCCCGGTGCCGCCGCGGCCGGACACCGAGAGGGAGGCGGCCGCCATGCCGTACGCGACGGCGTCGGCAAGGCGGTCGCCCAGGGCGAGCCGGGCCGTGGCGGTGCCGGTGAAGCAGTCCCCGGCCCCGGTCGCGTCGACCGGGGCCGGGTTGACGGGTACGGGGTGGTGTTCCGCCCGCGTGCCGTCGTCGAGCAGGAGCCGCCCGGCGCCCGCGGTGACGACGACCGTACGGGCGCCCAGGGCCCGGTAGCGGGCGGCGGCGGTGCGCGGATCGCCGGTGCCGACCAGGGCCTGCGCGTCGGCCGGGCAGGAGGTCTTGAGCAGCCCGGTCAGCGGGGCGATACGGGCCAGCAGTTCGCGGGCCTCGGCCCGACCGGTCAGGCGGGAGCGGAAGTTGGGGTCGTACGAGACGTGCCCGCCGGCGTCGTGCACGGCTTCGGCGGCGGCCACCACCGCGTCCCGGCTGCTCGGGGACAGCGCGCCGGTGATCCCGCTGGTGACGAGGGCCTTCGCGCCGGTCAGCAGGTCCCGCCAGGACTCGATGTGCCGGGTGGAGAGGGTCGAACCGGCGCTGTGGGTGCGCCAGTAGACGAAGGCCCGGTCGCCCTCGGTGTCGGAGCCGAGCAGGTAGGCGCCGTTGGGGCGCGGGGCGCGGCGTACGTGGGAGACGTCCACGCCGAGCTCGGCGGCGCGGTGCAGCAGCGGAACGCTGAGCTCGTCGTCGCCGACGACGGCGAGCAGGGCGGTCCGGGCCCCGGCGGCCGCGGCGGCGGCCGCTGCGTTGAGGGCGTCGCCGGAGTAGGAGATCCGGGCCCCGGTGCCGTCGGCGGCTTCGCTCAGGGCGGTGTCGGCGTGGATCTCGACGAGGACCTCGCCGAGGACGAGTACGTCGTAGCCGGTACGGGGCGCGGGCGCCATGCTCAGCTCCCCGCGGCCGCGGCGCAGCCGGAGCAGCACGGCCGGGCCAGTCCGGCGAAGACGGCGGCCAGTTCACCCGGATCGTCGGGCAGGCCGCTGCCGATGCCCACGGCGGCCGCCCCGGCGGCGAGCCATTGCGGGATCTCGCCGGGCCGGATGCCACCGGTCGGGATGAACAGTGCCTCGGGCAGGACCGCCTTGAGGGAGCGGATGAACCGGGGGCCGCCGACGTGCGCCGGGAACACCTTGGCGGCGCCCGCGGACCGGACGGCCGAGGCGATCTCGCCTGGGGTGAAACCGCCCTCGATGAAGACCGCCCCGCGGCGGGCGGCGACGGCGCGGACCTCGGGGGCCGGGTAGGGGGAGATCAGGAAGGCCGCGCCCGCGTCGAGGGCGGTCTCGGCCGCGGTCGCGGTGGTGACGGTGCCGACGCCGACCAGGGCGGGCCGGTCGTACGCGTCGGCGAGCGGGGCGGTCCGGGCGACGGCCTCGGCCCAGCCGGGGGTGGAGGTGGTCAGCTCGACCGTGCGGCAGCCGGCGGCCAGCAGGGCGGTGGTCCGGCGGACGGCTTCGTCCGCGTCGGCGTTGCGCAGCACCGGCAGCAGGCACTGGGCGGCCAGGGCGTCGTACGGGTGGCAGGACAAGAGGACCCCTCCATCTGTTCCCGGCGGCAGGTGCCGTCCACGCAGGCCAGTCGTTCCGCGCTGGCCAGTCGTTCCGCGCTGGCCAGTCGTTCCACGCAGGACAGCGGTCCCGCGCAGGGCAGTTGTTCCACGTAGCGGAACGCTGTACCGTGTACCGGAACGCTTCCCGCAGACCCTACCCCCACCCGCCCTGCCTTTGGAGAGCGCATGCCCGACGACGGGGTCACGACGGACGAGGCCGCAGGCCCCGCGCGCGGCGGCCGGACCTCGGCGGCCGGCACGGCGCTGGAGAAGTCGATGCGGATCCTGGAGGCCGTGGCCGCGCCCGGCGGTCCGCACCGGCTCACCGACGTGGTGGCGGCCACGGCCGTGCCCAAGTCGAGCACCTTCCGGATCCTCTCCTCGCTGATCGAGCAGGGTTTCGTACGCCCGGAAAGCGAAGCGCGGTACGGGGTGGGCCCTCGGCTGCGCGGACTGTCCGCCCTGGTCAGCGGCGGCGAGCCACCGAGCATCGGGCGGATCCTCGGCGAGCTGCGCGAGGCCACCGGCCAGACGGTCCACCTCGCCCTGCACAGCGGGGAGACGCTCACCTACATCCGGAAACTGGAGAGCGGCCAGCCCTTCCGGACGGCTTCCCGGGTCGGGATGCGGATGCCGCTGCACAGCACCGCCATCGGCAAGGCCATCCTGGCGGGCCTGCCCGAGGAGGAGGTGCGGGCGCTGATCGCGGACGCGGGGCTGCCGCGCCGCACGCCGCGGACCCTGACCGGCCCGGCGGCGCTGCTGGCGGAGCTGGCGGCGGTCCGGGCCCGGGGCTTCGCCGTGGACGACGAGGAGAACGAGCCGACGATCCGGTGCATCGGCGCCGCGATCCCGGGCCCGGCCGGCCGGCCGGTCGGCGGGGTCAGCGTCACCACCGTCACCTTCCTCGTCTCCCGCGAGGAGATCGAGGCGTACGCACCCGCCCTGCGCGCGGCCACCGAAGCGCTGGCTCCGCTGCTGTAGAACGGGGCCCGGACACGGAAGGGGTCCCCCGCCCGGACCCGGACGCGGGACCCCTCACCGGTCGGCCCGGTGTGCGCTCAGCCGCGCAGCCCGGAACCGGCCAGGGCCTCGGGCCGATCACCCGGGCCGCCGGCCGCGCCCGGACCGCCCCGGCGCCGCGCGGCCCCGGCCAGCAGGACCAACGCCGCCGCCACGGCCACCGCCGCGGCCAGCGCCCCGGCGGCGCCCAGCGTCAGCGCGTCGGGCGAGGTCAGCGCCTGCCCGCGCAGGGCCTGCCAGGTCGCCAGCCCGACCGCCCCGGCATACCCGAGCCCCGCCACCAGTACCAGGCGCGGCCGCACCCCCGCGTCGGCCGCCCATCCGTACCGCCGGGCCGCGTGGGCGAGCGCCAGCGCCAGCAGCGGCAGCACCTGGAGCGCGTGCATGCCGACGAAGTGGGCGATCCGCAGGTCGCCCCCGGTGGACTCCCAGCCGGTGACCGGCAGGTGCGGTCCACCGTCCGCGGTCCCGACGCTGTGCGCGCCGGCCGCGCCGGTGATCCGTCCCGCCGACTGGTCGGCGGTGGGCTGGGTCATCATGAACCCGACGGAGAGCCCCGCCAGCCCGATGACCGTGCCGAGCCGGATCGCCCACTGGGTGGCCCGGTCGGCGAGCGGCTGGCGCCACAGCACGACCGCCATCAGCAGGGTGGCCAGCCAGAGCACCACCACCGTCGTGCCCATCAGGCTGTAGAGGGCGGCATCCGTCGAGGTCTCGGTGTTGAAGTGGCTGCGCTTGCCGCGCACCACCTGCCCCACGATGATCGCCATCTCCAACACACTCGCCGCCACGACGACGATCCCGGCCCACCAGCCGGTCCGTTGCCGGCGGGTGAGCAGCGAGTGCATCCAGGCCAGGGTCAGCCCGTACAGCACGAACGAGACGGAGAACTTGAGGGGTTTGTGCCAGATCGGCGACCCGGCGAGCATCCGGTCGTCCACGAGCAGCCCGACTCCCGAGACCAGGGTCATCACCCCCATGGCCGCCGCGAAGACCAGCAGTGGCCGATGCCATCCTGCTATGTGGATCCGCATCCTACGATCCCCCCGTAATGGATAGTCACACTGTCCACTTTCCGATAGCTACACTATCCATACCGAGGTCGGCCGCCGCAAGGCCCCGGCCCGCCCGAAGGAGAGAATTCACTGTGCGCATAGGAGAGTTGAGCCGTGCGAGCGGTGTCCCCGTGCCCACCATCAAGTTCTATCTGCGCGAAGGACTGCTCCCCGCCGGGGAGTTGACCAGCCCCAACCAGGCCCGCTACGGCGAGGCCCACCTGCGCCGACTGCACTTGATCCGGGCCCTCACCGACGTCGGCGGGCTACCGCTCGCCTCCGTCGGCAAGGTGGTCGAAGCGGTGGAGGACCACGAGCGCCCGGTGCACAAGCTCCTGGGTGCGGCCGCGCGGGCGGTGGACGTCGCCGTCCCCGACCCGGTCGACTCCGACAGCGCCGTACGGACCCGGGCCCGGGCCATGGCCGACGAGCTGATCGCACGGCGCGGCTGGCAGATCGGGCCGGAGCACCCGGCGGTGGAGGCCCTCACCACCGCGATGGCCTCCGTCCTGTCGGTCGGACACGGGGACTACCTCGACCACCTGGACGAGTTCGCGGCCGCCGGGGAGCTGATCGCCGCCGCCGACCTCGCCTTCGTGGCCCGCCGGCAGCAGCCGGAGGACCTGGTCGAACGCGTGGTGGTGGGCACCGTACTGGGGGATGCGATGCTCGCGGCACTGCGTCGGATCGCCCAGGTGGATGCCTCGGCGCGGCGCTATCCTCCGCAGGCTCCGGAAAATTCTTCGGGTTCTTCTTCCGGATAACCGTTATCCGGGCCGTGCTCGACGGTCTCCCAGGTATCGGGCATCATCGACCGCCGGTACGGACAGGGAACCTCACATGACTACACAGCACACGGCAGCGCTGGTGGCAGCCGCCCGCGCGGGCGATCCCCGCGCGCAGGACGAGCTGGTCGGCACCTACCTGCCGCTCGTCTACAACGTCGTCGGGCGCGCCTTGAACGGCTCCGTCGACGTGGACGACGTGGTGCAGGACACGATGCTGCGGGCGCTCGACGGGCTGGGCACCCTGCGGTCGGACGAGAGTTTCCGGTCCTGGCTGGTCGCCATCGCCATGAACCGGGTGCGGGCGCACTGGCAGGCCCGGCACAGCGCCCCCGGCGAGAGCGGACTCGAGGCCGCCTGGGAACTGGCCGACCCCGGCGCCGACTTCGTGGATCTGACCGTCCTGCGGCTCCAGCTCGAAGGCCAGCAGCGGGAGACGGCCCGCGCCACCCGCTGGCTGGAGACCGACGACCGGGCGCTGCTGTCGCTGTGGTGGCTGGAATGCGCCGGTGAGCTGACCCGAGCCGAGGTGGCCGCGGCGCTCGAACTGTCCCCGCAGCACACGGCGGTACGGGTGCAGCGGATGAAGGCGCAGCTGGAATCGGCCCGGGTGGTCGAGCGGGCGCTGGACGCGCAGCCGCCGTGCGAGGGTCTGCGCGGGGTGACGGGCACCTGGGACGGGGCGCCGTCGACGCTGTGGCGCAAGCGAATAGCCCGGCACGCGCGCGAGTGCGTACGGTGCGCAGGACTGTGGAGCGGGCTGCTCCCGGCGGAGGGGCTGCTGGCGGGTCTGGCCCTGGTCCCGGTCTCGGTGGCCCTGCTGGCCGGCGTACGGGCGGCCACGGCGGGCGGCATCGTCCCGGCGGGGGCGGCGTACGCCTACGACGGCGGCGCGGGCGCCCAGGCGGGCGGCCCCGGCGGTCCGGGGACGGGCACCGGCACCGGCACCGGCCCGGGATTCGACGGAACGGACTTCAGCGGCGCGGGCTTCGACGGCACGGGCTTCGACGGCACGGGCTTCGGCGGCACGGACTTCTCCGACGCCGCGACCCAGCTCACCCCCACCGTCTCCGGTCAGGGCGGCATACCGGACGCCGCCCCCGGCGGTGGCCGCAGCGTCCTGCGCAAGCGCCGGCAGAGCCGCCGCCGCGCGGTCGGCGGCGCCGTGCTCGCCGCGTGCGTCGCGGGCGGCGGGCTCGCCTACCTCGGCGGCTTCCCCGGCTCGGACGACAAGGAAACCGGCGCCGCGCCCGCCGCCCCCCTCTCGGCACTGTCGGCGCCCGACGGCTCGGCGTCCCCCTCGGACTCCGCCTCGCCCTCCGCGTCCGCCTCCCCCTCGCCGTCGGCCTCCGCCTCCCCGAGCCCGTCGACCGAGAGCCCGAGTCCGAGCCCGTCGCCGACCAAGTCCAAGGCGCCGGCGCCGCGTCCGCCCGCGCCGGCTCCGGCGCCCGCCCCGGCCGGGGTCGCGGGCCAGGTCATCGCGCTGGTCAACTCCGAGCGCGCGGCGGCCGGCTGCGGCCCCCTGAAGGAGGACCCGCAGCTGCGGACGGCCGCCCAGGGGCACTCCGACGACATGGCGGCCCGGGACTTCTTCTCGCACACCAACCCCGACGGCGCCGACCCGGGGAAGCGCACGACCGCCGCCGGGTACCGCTGGTCGACGTACGGGGAGAACATCGCGAAGGGCCAGCAGACCGCGGCCTCGGTCATGGACTCGTGGATGAAGAGCCCGGGCCACCGCGCCAACATCCTCAACTGCTCCTTCAAGGACATCGGCGTGGGCATCCACACGGGCCCGGGCGGCCCTTGGTGGACGCAGAACTTCGGCGCCAAGATGTGACCCGAACGCTCCGCCCGAGCAGGCCCCGAATGCTTCAAACTTCGTGCAGGATGGAGACTGGAGCCGAAGAGGCTGATCAGAGCGGACGGAGTACGGCACATGGCTAAGAAGGAGCTCCGGCCGCACCAGCGCGAGGCCGTCGACGCCGTACTCCGGGCCCTCGAGCTGCCGGCCGGCGGCCGGGTGCCCGGGACCGGGCTGCGGACCCAGGTGATCATGGCCACCGGATCCGGGAAGTCCCTGGTCGCCGTGCGCTCCGCCGAGGAGCTGCGGGCCGGGCGGGTGCTGGTCCTCGTGCCCTCGCTGGACCTGCTCGTGCAGACGGTGACGGCCTGGCAGGAGGGCGGCCGGACCGGGCGCGCCCTCGCCGTGTGCTCGCTGCGCGCCGAGGACGCGGGCGTGCCCGCCACCACCGATCCGGCCGAACTGGCCCGCTGGGCCGGCCGGTCGGCGGAGCGGCTGACGGTATTCGCCACGTACGCCTCGCTGGGCCTCGGCACGATCGAGCGCGCCCACCTCGCGGGCCTGCCGGGCTGGGACCTGGTCGTGGTCGACGAGGCGCACCGTACGTCCGGGCGGATCGGCAAACCCTGGGCCGTGGTGCACGACAACACCCGGATCCCCTCCGTCCGGCGGTTGTACATGACGGCCACGCCGCGGGTCTGGCAGGACGGCGCGGAGGCGGAGGAGGGCGCGGAGCCCGAGGAGGGCGGCCGCGGGCGGGGCGATCTCGTCGCGTCCATGGAGGACGACCCGGACGGCCCCTTCGGCGCGCGCTGCCACACCCTGTCCCTCGCGGAGGCCATCGACCGCGGCATCTGCGCCCCCTACCGGGTGGTGTGCGTGGACGTCAGCGATCCGGGGTTCCAGGCGGCGGTGCTGCTGGGCGCCGACGGGCGCTCGGACGCCGTGCGCGGGGCGCGGCTGGCGGCCCTGCAGGCGGCGCTGATCAAGGCCGCCGCCGACCAGGGGTTCCGGCGGACCCTCGTCTTCCACCACCTGACCAGGGAGGCCGAGGCCTTCGCGGCCGGGCTGCCGGCGGTGGCGCAGCGGCTGCGGGCCGCACGTGACGCGCCGGAGCCGGCGTATCCCCGTACCGTCTGGGCGGACTGGCTGTGCGGGCAGCACACGGCGGCGCAGCGGCGGCGCGTGCTGGACGCGTTCGCGGCGGACGGGGCCGCCGACAAGGCCTTCCTCGGCAGTGTCCGGGTGCTGGGCGAGGGCGTGGACACGAAGGAGTGCGACTCCGTCTACTGGGCCGACGTACGGGGTGCCATGCCGGACCTGGTCCAGGCCGTCGGGCGGGCGCTGCGCATCCAACCCGGCGAGGGCAAGGTCGCCTCGCTGGTGGTCCCGGTGCTGCTGGGGCCGGGCGAGACGCCCGAGTCGATGCTGACCTCGCGCGCGTACGGGGACCTCGCGCGGCTGCTGGAGGCACTGCGGGCGCACGACACCCGGCTCGTCGAATCGCTGGCGCAGCCGCAGGCGCCGAGCCGGCCGCGGGCGCAATCCGCGACCGAGGCCGTGACGGGCGCCGGCATGCGGACCGGGGCGCAGGCCCTGCTGAGCTTCTCGACACCCCGGGATCCGGCGCTGCTGGCGGCGTTCATCCGGCTGCGCGTGCTGCACCCGGAGCGCGAGCACTGGCGGCGCGGGGTGGAGGCCGCCCGGATCTACGCGGCCGGGGCCGGGGATCTGCGCGTGCCGTTCGCCTTCAAGGTCCCGAAGGAGCCGAAGACGCCCCGGACCCCGCCCGCTGCGGAGGCCCTGCCGGGCACGCAGCCGGCCGCCGAGGCCTGGCCTCCCGGGCTGGCCCGGTTCCCGCTCGGCCAGTGGATCGCGGACGTGCGGCGCACCCACCGCCGGGGCGCCCTCGGCCGGGAGCGGATCGCGCAGCTCGACGAACTCGGCATGGTGTGGAGCCACTTCGACGTGGCCTTCGACGAGGGCCTCGCGGCGGCCCGCGGCTGGGCGGCGGAACACGGCCACCTGCTGCCGCCCGTGGAGGCCACCTGGCGCGGCGCGCCGGTCGGGGTGTGGGTCAAGAACCAGCGGGCCGCCGCCCGTCGCGAGGGCCCCGGCGCCCTGTCCGAGGAGCGCCGGGAGGCCCTGGACGCCGTCGACGCGTCCTGGTGCCCGGCCTGGGAGATCTCCTGGCAGCGCGCCTTCCACCTGACCCGCGTCCACCTGGACGCGGGCGGCCGGCTGCCGCTCACCCCGGGCGAGGTGGTCGTACAGGGCGAGGACCTGGGCCGCTGGGTGCGCACCCAGCGGCTGGCCTGGGAGCAACTGACCTGGGCGCAGCGCTGGCTGCTGGAGCACACGCTGGGCGTGACCGAGGCGAGCGCGGCCGAGCGTCCGCAGCCGCGGCGCACGCAGGCCGAGAAATGGGCGGAACACCTGTCCGCGGCCCGCCAGTTCCACCTGCGCGAACAGCACCTCCGGGTCCCCCGCAAGCACGTGGAACGCGTCGGCGGCCGGGAGTTGCAGCTGGGCGCGTGGATCGCCAACCAGCGCTCGCGCGCATCGGCCCTCGCCCCGGACCGGGTCGCGGCCCTCGACGCGCTCGGCATGCGCTGGCCGGCGTCCGCCTGAGCGGCGCCGTCCGGCCGGGGACGTGCTGACTACGATGCACCGGGTGCGCGGGACCGACACGGGCACGGACAGGGACAGGGACACGGAGGGGCTTCGGCTGTAACGGCGGAGAGCGAGGCGCATCGCGCCTTCCACGAGCACCGGGGTCTGCTCCATGCGGTCGCGTACCGCGTCCTGGGCCGGGCCGCCGACGCCGAGGACGTCGTCCAGGAGGCCTGGCTGCGCTGGAGCCGGGTGGACGCGGAGCAGGTGGCCGACCCCGAGGCGTATCTGGTCCGCGTCCACCCGGCTGGCGATCGACCGGCTGCGCAGTGCCCAGGCCCGCCGGGAGTCGTACGTGGGGCCTTGGCTGCCCGAGCCGCTCCTGACCGGCCCGGACGTCGCGGACGACGTGGCCCTGGCGGACACCGTTTCCACCGCGATGCTGCTGATCCTGGAGTCGCTGTCGCCGCTGGAGCGGGCCGTGTTCGTCCTGCGCGAGGCGTTCGGGTACGCCTACGCGGAGATCGGCGACACCGGCGCCGTCCCGGGCGCCGCGGCTCGGCGTACGGGTGCGCACCGGCGCGGAGGTCATCGAGGTCCTGCCGGACGGTGTGGCGCTGGCCGGCGGTGCGCACGTGGCCGCCGACGCGGTCGTGTGGACCACCGGCGTACGGGTGCCCGCACTGGCCGCCGAAGCGGGCCTGACCACCGACGGGCGGGGCCGGATCGTCACCGACCCCACCCTGCGCTCGGTCTCCCACCCGTCGGTCTACGCGGTGGGCGACGCGGCCGCCGTCCGCCAGGCGTACGGGGTCGTGCACGGCACGTGCCAGAGCGGCATCCCCACGGCCGTGTACGCCGCCGACGCCATCGCCCTGCGGCTGGCCGGCCGCGAGCCCCGGCCGTTGCGGTTCGGGTACGTCCACCAGCCGGTCAGCCTCGGCCGCCGCGACGCGGTCATCCAGTTCGCCCGCGGCGACGACACCCCGCGCCGCTGGTACCTCACGGGGCGGGCCGCCGTGGCGTACAAGGAGTCCGTCAGCAGCAGCCCGCTCCCCGCGTTCCGCATGGCACGGCGGTACGTGATCCCCGCGCGCGCGATGTGGACCCGCGGCGGCAGCCGCAACCGCCCGGCGGCGAGCCCGACCGCACCCTAGTGATGGAACCCCGAGCGGGGCTCGGTCGCCGGGACCGGCGGGGGTGTGGCGGTGAGGTGGTCCACCGCCTGGCGCAGGTCCTGGACGAGCAGGGCGATCTGGTCGCGGGTCACGCCGTGCCGGATGAGCACGCGCTGGATGACGGTGTCGTCGCGGGCGGCCGGCAGCGGGTACGAGGGCACCTGCCAGCCGCGCATCCGCAGCCGGTCGGAGAGGTCGTAGAGGGTGAACCCGGCCGCGGCCGGGTCGGTGAGCCGGTAGGAGACGGCGGGGAGGCCGCCGAGGCCGTCGTAGAGCAGGGTGAACGGGCCCATGGCGGCGATCTCCCCGGCCAGGTACTGGGCGGTGGCGACGCAGGCCTCGTGGACGCGCCGGTAGCCGGCGCGGCCGAGCCTGAGGAACAGGTAGTACTGGGCGATGACCTCGCCGCCGGGGCGGGAGAAGTTGAGGGCGAAGGTCGGCATGTCGCCGCCGAGGTAGTCCACGTCGAAGACGAGCTCCTTGGGCAGCAGGTCGGCGGTGCGCCACACGATCCAGCCGACGCCGAGGGGCGCGAGCCCGTACTTGTGCCCGGAGGTGTTGATGGAGGCGACGCGCGGCAGCCGGAAGTCCCACACCACGTCGGGGTGGAGGAAGGGGGCGACGAAGCCGCCGCTGGCCCCGTCCACGTGGACCGGGATGTCCCAGCCGTGCTCGGCCTGGATCCGGTCGAGTTCCGCTGCGATCTCGGCGACGGGCTCGTAGTCGCAGGTGTAGGTGACGCCGACGATGGCGACGACGCCGATGGTGTTCTCGTCGACGTACTCGGCGAGCTGATGGGGGCGCAGGCCGGTGGCGTCGGGCTCGAGAGGGACCGGGCGCAGTTCGACGTCGAAGTAGCGGGCGAACTTCTCCCAGCAGATCTGGACGGGCCCGCACACCAGGTTGGGCCGGTCGACGGGGAGGCCCTGGGCCTGGCGGCGGGTGCGCCAGCGGAATTTGAGGGCGAGGCCGCCGAGCATGGCGGCCTCGCTGGACCCGGTGGTGGAGCAGCCGGTGGCCGCGCCGCCGACCGGCGCGTTCCACAGGTCGGCCAGGATGTTGACGCAGCGGGCCTCGATCTCGGCGGTCTGCGGGTACTCGTCCTTGTCGATCATGTTCTTGTCGAGGCACTGGTTCATCAGCCGGTGTACGCCGTCGTCGGACCAGGTGGTGCAGAAGGTGGCCAGGTTCTGGGCCGCGTTGCCGTCGAGGAGGAGCTCGTTGCTGAGCAGCTCGTAGACCACCTCGGTGGGCGAGTGATCGTCGGGCATCCGGTACTTGGGGAGGATCTGGCCGCTCAGCGCGGACGTGAACACGTCCGTGTCGGTGTCACCGGCGGGTACGTCTTTCGTCTCATGAAGAGCCATATCCGGACTATAGGTGACTGATCATCACAAGGACCGCTTCAACCCCCTCCGCGGAGGATTCGGGCGCCGACACCGAGAGCTTCCGGCCGACTCCGCGGTGTGACCCTCTCCATAGGAGCCACACGCGACGGGATAACTTACTGTCGAGTAGCCTTCTGTTCGAAGATCTTTCCGTCCGGGCCGCTGAAACCGGTGCGGACGGGAAGATCAGCCAACTGGTTCTACGGGCAACTTATCCATGGATGTCCGGATACCGGTCAACGGCCTTTGCCGTCCTGATACTTCTTCGACCCATGAACAAGATCACCCGCCGGCAGGCCTTGGGCACCACCGCCGGCGCTCTCACCGTCCTCGGCATCGCCGGCGCCACCGCGCACGCAGCCGCCACCGACTCCCGCGCCTCCCTACCCACCGGCACGGTCGACGAGGTGTACCAGGGCCGCCGCATACAGATCACCCCGGGCGGGGGCGGCCACCACGGCGGCCACCACGGGGGCGGCCACGACGGACTGCCGACCGTCCGGATAGACGGCAGCGAACTGCACGTCATGCGCAACGCCGACGACACCTGGATCAGCGTGGTCAACCACTACGAGACCTTCGCCGATCCGACCTCGCTCGCCCGCGCCGCCGTGCGCGAGCTGCAGGGCGCCGTCCTCGCCCCGTTCGCGCCCATGGGAGGCACGGCATGACCGTCCGCAAGAACCAGGCCGCCCTCAGCGCCGAGGAGAAGCGCGCCTTCACCAGCGCCTTGCTCGAGCTCAAGCGCACCGGTACCTACGACCGGTTCGTCACCACCCACAACGGGTTCATCATGGCCGACACGGACTCGGGCGACCGGGTCGGCCACCGCTCGCCCTCGTTCCTGCCCTGGCACCGCCGCTTCCTGCTGGAGTTCGAGGCCGAGCTGCAGAAAGTGGACCCGAAGGTTTCGCTCCCGTACTGGGACTGGAGCGCGGACCGCACCACCCGCTCCTCCCTCTGGGCCGCCGATTTCCTGGGCGGCACCGGCCGGGCCCGCGACGGACAGGTCCTCGACGGGCCGTTCGCGTCCGCCAACGGCAAGTGGCCGATAAACGTACGGGTGGACGGACGCGCGTACCTGCGCCGGGCGCTCGGCGCGGGAGTGTCCGAGCTGCCGACGAAGGCCGAGGTGGACGCCGTGCTCAACATGCCGGTGTACGACATGGCCCCCTGGAACAGCTCCTCGAACGGCTTCCGCAACCACCTGGAGGGCTGGCGCGGCGCCAACCTCCACAACCGGGTCCACGTGTGGGTCGGCGGCCAGATGGGCACCGGCGTCTCCCCCAACGACCCGGTGTTCTGGATGCACCACGCCTTCGTCGACAAGCTGTGGGCCGAGTGGCAGGCCCGCAACCCGAAGTCCGCGTACCTGCCGGCCGCGGGCACCACGAACGTCGTCGACCTGCACGACACCATGCGGCCGTGGAACGACGTGACCCCGGCGGACATGCTGGACCACCGGAAGTTCTACACGTTCGACACCGAGCCGGTCCCGGCCGCCGCCAGCCAGCGGTAGTGCAGCTCGGGGCGGCCGACCTGGCCGTACCGGGGGGTGCGGTCCGCCCGCCCGGTGTCCACCAGGTGCTCCAGGTAGCGGCGGGCGGTGATCCGGGAGATCCCGGCCGCCTCGGCCGCCCCCGCGGCGGTCAGCCCCTCGGGCGCCGCCCGCAGCAGCGCGCCGACCCGGTCCAGGGTCGGCGCGCTGAGCCCTTTCGGGAGCTCGGCGGGGCCCGGGGCGCGCAGGGCGGCGAGTGCCCGGTCCACATCGTCCTGGCCGGCCGCCTCCCCCGCCGTCGCGCGGAACTCGGCGTAGCGCAGCAGCCGTTCGCGCAGCGTCGGGAAGGCGAACGGCTTCAGTACGTACTGGACCACGCCGAGCGAGACGCTCTCGCGCACCACGGCCAGGTCCCGCGCCGAGGTCACCACGATCACGTCCACGGGATGCCCGGACGCCCGCAGCCGGCGGGCGAAGCGCAGCCCGTGCCCGTCGGGCAGGGTGAGGTCGAGCAGCAGCAGGTCCACCCGGGTCCGCTCCAGGGCCCGGGTGGCCTCGGCGAGCGAGTGGACGGCGCCGACGGCGGTGAAGCCGGGCACCCGCCCGACGTACAGGGCGTGCGCGTCGGCGGCGACGGGATCGTCCTCGACCACCAGCACCCGCACCCCGGATACCGCGGGCGCCTCGCGTGCCTCGCGCACCTCGCGTGCGTCGCTCATGGCGTGGGCTCCCTTCGCACGGGCAGTCGTACGGTGAACTCCGCTCCCCCGCCCGGCCCTTCGGAGGCGACCGCGCTGCCTCCGTGCCGGTGGGCCACCTGGCGGACCAGGGCGAGGCCGAGGCCGCGCCCCTCTCCCTTGCCCGACCAGCCGCGCAGGAACACATCGGCCGCGGCGCCCGTGGGCAGGCCGGGCCCGTTGTCGGTGACGCGGAGCAGCAGCGCGTCCCCCTCGGGCCGGACGGTGACCGCGATCCTGGCGGCGGGGACGCCGGTGAGGGCGTCGACGGCGTTGTCGAGGAGGTTGCCGAGCACGGTGACGAGGTCCCGGGCGGGGACGGTTCCGGTCCGGCCGTCGACGGCGCGGCTGTCGGGGGTGAGGACCAGCTCGACGCCCCGCTCGTGCGCCTGGGCGGCCTTGCCCAGCAGCAGCGCCACCAGGACGGGTTCTCCGACGCCGGTGACCACTTCGTCGGTGAGGGCCTGGGCCAGCTCCAGTTCGGCGGTGGCGAATTCCACCGCTTCGTCCGCGCGGCCGAGTTCGATGAGGGAGACCACGGTGTGCAGCCGGTTGGCCGCCTCGTGGGCCTGGGACCGCAGCGCTTCGGTGAATCCCCGCTCCTGATCCAACTCGCCGGTGAGCGACTGGAGTTCGGTGTGGTCGCGCAGGGTGACCACGGTGCCGCGGCGGCCGCCGCCCGCGACGGGCGAGCTGTTGAGGACCAGCACCCTGTCCGCGGTCAGGTGCACCTCGTCCACCCGGGGCCGGTCGGCGAGCAGGGCGCCGGTGAGCGGTGCGGGCAGGCCGAGGTCGGCGGCGCCGGTGCCCCTGATGTCCCCCGGCAGGCCGAGCAGTTCGCGCCCGGCGTCGTTGATCAGGGTGATCCGGCGCTGACCGTCGAGCATCAGCAGGCCCTCGCGGACCCCGTGCAGGGCCGCCTGGTGGTAGTCGTACATCCGGCTGAGCTCGGCCGCGTTCATCCCGTGCGTGTGCCGGCGCAGCCGGGCGTTGACGATGTACGTGCCGACTCCGCCGAGGGCGAGCGCACCGGCCGCGACCCAGGCGAGGACGGAGAGCTGCTGCGCGAGCCGGGCGCTGATCGCGCGGACGGTGATGCCGGAGCTGACCATGCCGATGACCTTGCCGTCGTCCATCAGCGGGGTGACCACGCGGATGGAGGGCCCGAGGGTGCCGGTGTAGGTCTCGCTGAAGGTCTCGCCGCGCAGGGCGCGGGCGGTGTTCCCCATGAAGGGCTCACCGATGCGGCGGGGGTCGGGGTGGGTCCAGCGCCGCCCGTCCGGGGCCATGATCGTCACAAAGTCCACCCCGGAATCCACCCGGACCCGCTCGGCGTAGGGCTGGAGCGCCGCCGAGGGGTCGGCGCCCCGGGCTGCGCCGCGTACGGCCTCGCGGACGGACGGGGAGTCGGCGACCGCGCGGGCCACGGCCCCCGCCTGGCGCCGGGCGGACTCCTCGGCCTGCCCGCGGGCGGTGGCGTACGCGAAGACCGCGCAGCCGGCGACGACCACGGCGACCAGCAGCACCTGCATGGCGAAGAGCTGGCCGGCGAGACTTCGCGGGGGGCGAGGGAACCGGAACATGGCGTTCAGTGTGCACCCGGCCGTGAACTCAATGAACGCAAGGGTGACCGGGGTCACAGCCTCGGGCGATGGTCCTCCCGGGACGTATTCACCACCAGGAGGCGAGCCGTGGCCGGCAGACGCGACAAGACCCATTATCTCTACATCGCGGTGATCGCCGCGGTGCTCCTCGGCATCGCCGTCGGCTTCGCCGCGCCGGACACGGCCGTGGAGCTCAAGCCGCTGGGCACCGGCTTCGTGAACCTCATCAAGATGATGATCTCGCCCGTGATCTTCTGCACGATCGTGCTGGGCATCGGGTCGGTGCGCAAGGCCGCGAAGGTCGGCGCCGTGGGCGGCCTCGCCCTCGGCTACTTCATGATCATGTCCACGGTGGCGCTGGCCATCGGGCTCGTCGTCGGGAACCTGCTCGAGCCGGGCAGCGGACTGCACCTGACGGAGGCCGTCAAGCACGCGGGAGAGGCGCAGGCCAAGGCGGGCGCGGCGCAGACGACGCCCGAGTTCCTGCTGGGGATCATCCCGACCACCCTGGTCTCCGCGTTCACCGGGGGCCAGGTGCTCCAGACGCTGCTCGTGGCGCTGCTGTGCGGGTTCGCGCTCCAGGCCATGGGCACGGCGGGCGAGCCGGTGCTGCGCGGGATCGGGCACGTGCAGAAGCTGGTCTTCCGGGTGCTGGCGATGATCATGTGGGCGGCGCCGGTGGGCGCGTTCGGCGCCATCGCGGCGGTGGTCGGCGCAACCGGCATCGACGCGCTGAAGTCGCTCGCCGTCATCATGATCGGCTTCTACACGACCTGTCTGCTGTTCGTGTTCGTGGTCCTCGGGACCCTGCTGCGGGTGTGCACCGGGATCAACGTCTTCTCGCTGCTGCGCTACCTGGGCCGCGAGTTCCTGCTGATCCTCTCCACCTCGTCCTCGGAATCGGCGCTGCCCCGGCTGATCGCGAAGATGGAGCACCTGGGCGTCTCCAAGCCGGTCGTCGGCATCACGGTGCCGACGGGCTACTCCTTCAACCTGGACGGGACCGCGATCTACCTGACGATGTCCTCGCTGTTCATCGCGGAGGCGACGGGCAAGCCGCTGGCCATCGGCGAGCAGATCTCGCTGCTGCTGTTCATGATCGTGGCCTCGAAGGGCGCGGCCGGCGTGACCGGTGCGGGGCTCGCGACGCTGGCGGGCGGGCTCCAGTCGCACCGGCCGGAACTCGTCGACGGCGTCGGGCTGATCGTGGGCATCGACCGCTTCATGAGCGAGGCCCGGGCGCTGACGAACTTCGCGGGCAACGCGGTGGCGACGGTGCTCATCGGTACGTGGACCAAGGAGTTCGACCGCGAGCGGGCCACCGAAGTCCTCGCAGGACGCCTGGAGTTCGACGAGACCACGCTGGTCGACGACGGCCACGGCACGGAGCTCCCCACCGTGCCCGGCCAGTCGCCGGCCGACGCCAAGGAGGGTGTGCCGGTGTAAGCGGCACGCCCCGCCAGGGGCCGGCCGGGCAGGGCTCGCCCCCATGGTGCCCAGCCCGGTCGGCCCTCACGCAGCCCCATGGTCGATTTTCGGCCATGGGGCTGTGAAGTGTCGTGCGGTAAAAGGTACTTCCATACCGGGGCACGCGTCTGACATCTTGCGTCCACCACTCGTTTCGTACGGCCCGGTAGGTGCCATGAGCACCACCGGGCCGTCTTCGGAGGACGCATTGATACCCCACATATCCAGCCGACCTCGACGCACTCTCGTGCTCGCCGCCACGCTCGGCGCAGCCCTCGCCTTCGGGGCACCCGCCGCGCTCGCCGGCACCGCCCCGGTCTCCCCGTCCGGCCAGTCCGTCCCGTCCGCCCCCGCCAAGGCTGCGGCCGCGGCGCCGACCTCCCAGAGTGCGACCTGGGTTGCCGGCACCCGCGCCTACCTGGTGATCACCGCCCCCGGTGACAGCTCTGCGGTCCGTTCCGCCGTCGCTGCCAACGGCGGCACCGTCTTCTCGAACTTCGACGCCATCGGCGTGATCGTCGCCCACTCCTCCTCCGCCGGCTTCGCCACGGCGATGCGCGGGGTCGGCGGGGTCCAGCAGGTCGGGGCCACCCGCACCTCGGACGTTCCGGCCGATGCCTACAACCCGGCGCTGCCCGCCAACCCGGCGCAGTCGGCGACCCCGGCCGGCGAGCCCGTCCGCGCCGACATGAGCCAGATCAAGGCGGACCAGGCCTGGGCCGTCACCACCGGCTCCGCCTCCGTCAAGGTCGGCATCCTGGACACCGGTGTGGACGACCAGCACCAGGACCTGGCGCCGAACTTCAACGCGGCCGACTCCGTCTCCTGCGCGTACGGCAAGCCGGACACCCGTACGGGCGCCTGGCGGGACGTGGACACCCACGGCACCCACGTCGCGGGCACCATCGCGGCCGCCAAGAACGGCAAGGGCGTCGTCGGCGTGGCCCCCGGCGTGAAGATCTCCGCGGTCCGCGTCGCCGAGCCGGGCAACTCGTTCTTCTTCGCCGAGAACACCATCTGCGGCTTCGTGTGGGCCGGTGACCACGGCTTCAAGGTCACCAACAACAGCTACTACACGGACCCGTGGCAGTTCAACTGCCCGGACAACATCGACCAGGCCGCCATCATCGAAGGCGTCAAGCGCGCCCAGGAGTACGCGGAGGGCAAGGGCTCCCTCCAGGTCGCCGCGGCGGGCAACGAGGACTACGACCTCGCCCACAAGACGACCGACTCCGCGAGCCCGAACGACTCGACGCCGGTCACCCGCACCATCACCAACGCCTGCCTCGACATCCCGACCGAGCTCCCGGGCGTCGTCACGGTCGCGGCGAACGGCACCGGTACCACCAAGGCCTCGTTCTCGAACTTCGGCTCGGGCGTCATCGACGTCGCGGCCCCGGGCAGCGACGTCTACTCCACCCTGCCGGGCGGCAAGTACGGCACCAAGAGCGGCACGTCAATGGCCACCCCGCACGTCGTGGGCGTCGCGGCGCTGCTCGCCAGCACCAACCCCGGCATCACCCCGGCGCAGCTGCGCGACAAGCTGGCCACCCAGGCCAACGACATCGCCTGCCCCTCGGACAACCGCTGCACCGGCACCGCGGCCAACAACTCGTTCTTCGGCGAGGGCCAGGTCGACGCGCTGAAGGCGGTCGGCTCCACCCCGCCGCCCGGGAAGTACTTCGAGAACCTCGGCGACTTCGCGATCAACGACAACGCCACCGTGGAGAGCCCCATCACCGTCAGCGGGGTGACCGGCAACGCGCCGGCCACCCTCAAGGTGGGCGTGGACATCAAGCACACCTACATCGGTGACCTCAAGGTCGACCTGGTGGCACCGGACGGCACCGTCTACACCCTGAGCAACCGGGCCGGCGGCGGCACCGACAACATCGTCCAGAGCTTCACCGTCAACGCCTCCTCCGAGGTCGCAGGCGGCCTCTGGAAGCTCCGTGTGAACGACAACGCCAACGCGGACACCGGCAAGATCGACGCCTGGAACCTCACGTTCTGAGGTCCGTCGAGCTGAAGCACTAACGCTGCAGGACGTCGGCGAGCCAGTCGAAGACGACGTCGCAGTGCTGCTGCGGGGCCATCGGGGAGCAGTGCAACTGCGCCCCGGTGGCCGCCGTCAGTTTCACGTACTCGCGCTTGGAGCGCAGCAGCTCGTACATCTGCCGGGGCTGGCCGGGGTAGAACTGCTCGAAGTCGT
The DNA here is from genome assembly GCF_035984415.1 of Streptomyces sp. NBC_01296. NCBI lineage: Bacteria > Bacillati > Actinomycetota > Actinomycetes > Kitasatosporales > Streptomycetaceae > Streptomyces > Streptomyces sp. NBC_01296. The sequence goes on from NZ_CP130720.1 coordinate 1,241,043, forward strand.
AGTCGAGGACCAGCGTCGGCGCCTTGATCCGCGGCACGACCTTGGTGATGTCGAGCCCGATCGCGACCTGCGCGGGAGTCCAGAGGTCCTTGAACACCCGGCCGGCGCGCGCCTCGCGCAGGGCCTCCCGCGAGAAGATCTCGAAGCGCTTCTTGACCGTGGTGGCGAGTTCCGGGGTGAGTTCGGGGACGACGTCCTCGTTCCAGACGCGGTTGGTCTCCGCCTTGTCGGCGGTGACGATGTCGCGGATCTCCTTGTCGAAGCCGAGCCAGGGGTTCGGCGCTCCGGGCATGCACACCACGGCCGCGAGCCGGGGCTCGAAGGCGGCGGCCCGGGCGACCAGGTTCCCGCCCATGCTGAGGCCGGTGATCGCGATCCGGCTGCTGTCGACGTCCCCCCGGGCATCGAGCCAGTCGACGAGCGGGGCCACCACCTGCTCCCACCGGGTGGTGAAGGGGATCTCCTCGACGAACAGCAGCTGTCCCTGGCCCGGGCCGTCGTAGACGACCGCGTTCCAGCCCCGCCCGAGGGCGGCCGCGACGCCGTAGGTCCACATGTCCAGGTTCTGCCCGTCGCTGCCGTTGGTGAGGATCACCGTCGGGCGGGGCTCGTCCCGGTCGTCGGGCCGGAAGAACCAGACCGGCAGGCGGGTCTTCGCGTACGGGACCTGCGCGCGGACGGCGGCCGGGGAGCAGAGCCGGGCGAAGGCGTCCCAGGCCTTGCGGCCGGCCAGGTAGACCGCCTCCTCGTCGCCGGGGCTGCGGGTGCCGAGGACGTAGAACAGGGCCTGGGCGTAGTACTGCGCGGCCCGCAGCGAGCGGAACGGCGGGTCTGCGAGGGGGTTTCGCCACCGTGCCGGCCTGCGGCCGGGGGCGCGGCGAGCCGGTCGCCCCAGGCGCGGAAGGTGTCGGTGAAGGTCTGCGCGGACAGCCCGGCGGTATTGATGGCGTTGACGGCGGTGAGCACCTCGCCCACCTCGGAGGCGCGCATGCCGGCCGCGCCGAGCGCGAGGAGCCCGGCGAAGTTGTACCCGGGGTCGTCGAACAGCTTCATGGCTCCCGGCGAGGGGTCGGGGGCCGCCGCAGCCGCCCGGGGCGTGGCGGCCGCACAGCCGGCGGCGGCGCCGACGGCGAGGGTTCCGGCGCCTGCGGCGAGGCCGGTCAGGGCGGCGCGCCGGGACAGCACCCAGGAGGTCTCCGGGCGGGGCTGCGGCTGCGGTGGGCGAGCGTGCGTCATGGCAGGGACCGTAGGAGGCGGCCCCGGCGGATCGGTGCCCGCCACACCCTCGGCTGCTCCGAACGGCCCTGTCCGGCTACCTGGTCCGCAGCACGCAGTCGCCGCAGAGTCCGCCGCCGGGCACCTGGTAGTAGAGGCAGCAGCTGCGCCGTACGAAGGCCACCCCGAGCCCCTCTTCGTGGATGAAGGTGCCGGTCCCGCCGAGCGCCCCGCCCTCGGCCAGCAGCTCGGCGGCCATGGACACCGCCGGGCCGCCCGGGACCCGGTCGATCAGCACCCGCAGCGCCCCGACCAGCCCCGACGCGGCGTTCCCGCGCAGCACCTTGGGCGACACCCCGTACCGCTCCCGCAGGCGCGCGTCCAGGACACCGAGGTTGCCGAGCACGCTCTCCCCGAGCGCCGCGGCCGGCAGCGCTCCCGCAGCGGGCTCGGGCAGCCACAGCTCCAGCGACCCCGCCGCGGGCAGCCGCCACCACACCCGCTCGGCCCCCAGGTCCGGGATCCGCCCGCCCAGCGCGGCGCAGCCCAGGCCCAGCGACCACAGCCGCGAGGCGATCCCGAACTGCGCGGTCGACGCCGCGACCCGGCCGGAACCGCTCCGGATCCGCCGCCCCACCTCGGCGACGTACGGCTCGAGTTGCGCCCCGTAGAGCTCGCCGAGCGGCCGGAAACCGTCCCCGGGCGGCTCCTTCCCGTACGGCACGGCGAAGAAGGGCCCGACGGCGGCCAGCCGGCGCAGTACGTCCTCCACCTCAGGCTCCGTATCCGTCGTCGGGCAGAGCAGGGTCGGCCGCCGGGCACTCCCGGTGGTCCAGGGCGTACGAGGAGACCGTGTGCAGCAGCCAGTCCTCCGCGATCGGCTCCGTGTCACAGCAGCGGGCCACGAAGACGAAGCTCACCATGGTCTGCGGCACGGGCTCCGCGTAGAGGGTCCGCTGCTCGGGCAGCCGCTCGGACCACTCGGTACGCCACGCGACCCCGGCGTCGGCGAGCGCCGCGGTGAGCCGCGACTCGGTGACGGACACCGGTCCGCGGTACGACTCCCCCGCGCCAGGGCCCGGGATCTCCAGCGCGTCCCGCCAGGTGTCCACGCTCATCGAGTGCAGCAGTCGGCACCGGCAGTACACGTTCTCCAGGCTCCCGTGATGGAACCAGTGCGGCCACCGCCGCCCCTTGTGCACCGGCCACGAGCAGTCCGGCTCGCCGTGCACGGCCACCAGGTCGTGCAGGTGCGCGCCGACGTGGAAGGCACCGAGCCTCCCCGTGGCCGCGAAGCGGGCCAGTTCCGTCACGAAGTCCATGCACGGATGATCTCAGGTGGCCACGGTCCGGCGGCTCACGGCCTGCACGGGGCGACCGGCGCCGGAGGCCGGGCGTTCCTCGCGGCAGCCCTGGGGTCGGGCCACTTCGTGTCGTCGTGGGCGAAGACGAACGACTCGATCGGTACGCCCCGTTCGGCGCTGAGCCGGGCCACCAGCTCCTGCAGGACCACCGTCTCCAGCACCACGCGCACGGCGTCCGGCACCTCGGGCAGGCGGATCACCGACAGGCTGTCCGCCGGCTCGACCCGGGCCGTCGTCAGCAGCAGCGTGAGGTGCCCGGCGCCGGCCAGCGAGCGGGCCAGCTCGATCTCGCGGCCGTCACCGAAGACGAGGTGGAGGGTGTTGCCCGCCGACTCCATCTCCCCGTGCAGGTAGTTGCGGGTCGCCGAGGCGGCCGCGGTCATCCGGACCACCTCGCGCAGCAGCAGCGCCCCCTCCTCGGCCGAGGCGCACGAGGCCCCGGCCGCCACCGTGTCGGAGGCGATGCAGCGGGCGCCGCGCTCGCGCAGGCCCGCGACCACCTCGGCAGCCTGCCCGTGGACTGCCGCGGTCTGCTCGGCGATGTCGCCCCACGGGTCCTGCGCGCGGCCCGCGACGGCCCCGGCGATCAGGTCGAGGGCGACGACCGTGCCGGTGTAGCCGATGGTCGAGGCGTACGAGTCGGGCTCGTTGCCGAGGCCGACAGTGAGGTCGGCGAGCTCGCCGAGCCGCGACGGTAAGACGTTGAGCAGCGCGGTCCGCGTGATGCCGGGGGCGGCGGACCGGCAGGCGGCGACGGTCTCGCGGCTGCGGCCGCCCTGGGAGACCGCGATCAGGCAGTCGGTGTCGAAGCCGGCGGTGCCGGTCTCGATCTCGCTGGACAGGACGCGCTGGGTGACGACCCCGGCCTTCCGCAACTGCTGTACGGGGACGGCGAGGGCGGCGTACGAGGCGCCGATGCCGGTGAACAGGGGGCGACGGGCGGCGCGCAGCGCGGCGCGCTCCGGGGCGGCCAGCTGGCTGCGGACGCGGTCGGCGATCCGGGCGAGGGCGGCGCCCTGGCCGGCCTGGCCCTCGAGGAAGGTGATGCGGGATCCGGACATGGTGGGGGGTGTCTCGTCTTTCCGTGAAGCGCTGTGCGGGAACGGTGTGTTGGGGACGGTAAGGGGCAGGCGGCGGGACCGGGCGCCGGCCGCCGCGTCCTGCGCGCGCTCCCGGCCCGCGGTCGCCGGGCCGGACGTCGCGAACGCCCAGCGGAAGAGCGCGCGGGCGACCGCGGCGAAGGCGCGGCCCGCCACGGTGGAGCCAAGGATGACCGGTGCCCGCGAAGTTGACGACCGTCCCCGGCCGGACCGCCGCCGCCTGCGGCTACGGCGCCCCTACGACGGCCCCCGCGGGCTCGGTCCCCCGGTGCACCGCCCCGGCCCGGCGGACCGCCGGGCCCATCGCGTACGAGGCGGCCAGCAGGACCGCGCCGAGCAGCAGCCAGCCGGGGATCCCCCAGAGCAGGAGCAGCGAGGTCAGCACCAGCGGTCCCAGGGTCCGCGCGATCGGTACCCCGGTCCCGAAGAAGCCCTGGTACTGGCCGATCCGATCGGCCGGGGCCAGCGAGAAGCCGATCTGCCAGGACCCGGCGGACTGCCGCATCTCGGCGTCCACCTGGAGCACCGCCCCCGCGACGAGCAGCGCCGCGGCCGCCCAGCCCGCCCCGGGCAGCGCCGAGAGGGCGAACACGGCGCACGAGGCGGCCATGACCAGCCCGGACGTCCGGACCGCCCGGCGGGCACGGTCCAGGTCGGTCACGGGCCGCGCCGTCCGCACCTGGAACAGCATCACGGCGACGGTGTTGAGCACGAACAGGGCCGACACCAGCCAGCCGGGGGCGCTGGTGCGCTCGACGATCCACAGCGGGATCGCGAGGCTCAGCAGCGGCATCCTCAGCAGCAGGATCGCGTTCAGCAGCGTGACCAGCGCGTACGGCCGGTCGCGGAGCACCGCCAGCCGCGGCTCCCCCGCCGCCCGCTGCGGTACCGGGGCCACCGCGGGCAGCCGCAGCAGTACGGCGGCGCAGACCAGGAAGCTCACCGCGTCGAGCACGAACACCGCGAGGTAGGCCCGCTCGGTGTCGGCGCTCAGGGCGAGCCCGCCGAGCGCGGCGCCCAGCGCCAGCCCGGCGTTCAGCACGGACTGGAGGTGGGCCAGCACCCCCGTCCGCTCCTGCGGGGCCACGAGCCCCGCGAGCAGCGCCTGCCGGGCGGCCGCCAGCCCGCACTGGGCGGTGGCGTAGACGACGACGGCGAGCAGGAAGGCCCAGAACGAGCGGATGAACAGGAACGAGGACACGGAGGCGGCGGTGGCCAGCGCCAGCAGCACCGAGGTGCCGCGCGGGCCGCGCCGGTCGGCGAGCGCCCCCAGCGGAACGCCCGCGACCGAGCCGACCGCCCACGCGAGCGTCAGCCCGAGGCCGATCTGGGTGGGCGAGAGACCGACCACCCGGGTGAAATAGAGGGCCGAACACACGTAGTAGGCGCCGTCTCCGACGGAATTGCTCAGCTGGGCGGCGGCCAGTCGGCGCGGGGCCCCGGGCGGGGGCAGGATCCGTATCGTCACCTGCCCATTGGACCAGCCGGATGGCCCAACGGATCGGTCCAATTCGACCCCGTCCTGCCGGGCCACTTGGTGCAGGGCGCCAAGCGCTGCCGGGCACGGCCCCGGCACCTGCCCGCGGACACGTCACCGACGGCCGTCCGTTCGATCTCCGGGCGGTCGGGGAGGGGACCGGGATCATCCGCCCGGCCGACGGCCGGGGCCTTCCGCGGGCACGTCCGGGCTTTCTCACATCCTCACAGGTCAGAGGTTGTTTGTACGGCAGCTGGAAGCCGTCGGGACCGCCGTCCGGGGGGCCCTTGCCGTGTGGTGGAACGGACGTCCGCGGACCAGGATTACGGGCACTCCGGGCCGGGGACCAAAGTGATCGAAAAAGATGGCCGCGACGTTGCCAATTTGGGGGTTCATGAGAGGAGATTTAGGGGCTACATTGAGCCACTCGCGTTCACCTGACAGCCCGTTGCCTTTCACTCGTGTTTTGCACGGGGGGCGACGTCAGGAGCGCACACTGTGCAACCACCCCACCGCCCAGAAGGACCGAAGGCTCCGTGCCCGTACCCGTACTCCTCGCCGGCCGCAGCGTGCGGCTCGAGCCCCTCGCCCCCCACCACACCGAGGCCTTGGCCCTGGCCGGGGCCGAGGATCGTACGACTTACGCCTTCACCCCCGTACCCCATGGGGTGCAGGCGTCCCACGAGTACATCGACCGCGCCCTCGCAGATCAGGCGGCGGGTCGATCACTCCCCTTCGCGGTGGTGAGAGCCACCGACGGCCGGGTCGTCGGTTCGACCCGGTTCCTGGAACTCGACTACTGGCAGGGACCGCTGGTGTGGCCCGCGGTGCCGGGCGTCCCGTTCGGCGATCCGGCGACGGCGATCCCCGATGCCGCCGAGATCGGCAATACCTGGCTGTCCCCGGGCGCCCAGGGGACGGGCATCAACACCGAGGCGAAGCTGCTCATGCTCCGCCACGCCTTCGAGACCTGGGGCGTGCGCCGCATCTCGCTGCGCGCCGACGCCCGCAACGGGCGCTCGCGCGCCGCGATGGAGCGGCTCGGGTTCACCTGCGAGGGGGTCCGCCGGGCCCATTCGCGGGGGCTCGACGGTGCCGTGCGCAGTACCGCCTTCTACTCGATCCTCGACGAGGAGTGGCCGGCCGTGCGGTCGATCATCGAGCTGAGGCTGTCCGCGGGGGCCCAGCGCAAGCGGCGACGCAAGACGCTGATCCCGGCGTAACGGTCCTGCATTCGGCGTAACGGTCCGGCGCGGCGGCGCATCGGTCCCGGCAGCGGCCCCCGCCCCGGCCCTTCCCCACGGCGTCAGCCGAGGAAGGCCGGGGCGAGGGCCGAGGTCATCAGAGGGGCGGGAGTCCCGCTGCCGTCGGCCGGTACGGCGTACAGGTCGGCGCCGAAGTCTCCGGGCAGGGAGTAGACGACCGTCCTGTCGTCCGTCCACACCACCTGGTCGTCCACGCTGCGCTCCTCCGCGAGCGGGGTCTCCTGCATCGAGGCCAGGTCCAGGACGTACAGCCGCCACGGGGCGTCGGCCGACAGGCCGGGCACCCGCTTCTTGAACACCAGCCGGGTCCCGTCGGGCGACAGCGACGGGCATTCCAGGTTCTCGCGGAGCGTGGTCACGGTGCGTTCGGCGAGGTCGCCGCGGACCAGGTAGGTCTGGCCGCCGGTCGCGAGCGTCGCGTAGAAGGTCCGCTCGTCGGCGGCGAAGGTCACGCCCCAGAAGTTGACGTCGGTGTTGCGGTACGCCTTGCCGTCCTTGCGGATCGCGAAGTCCTCCAGCGAGGCGTCGAGCTTGCCGGTGCGCAGGTCGAGCAGCGAGGTGCGGGTGGAGAAGTTCGTCCCGGCGTACGAGTCCCCGCCGACGAAGACCGTCCAGGCGACGAGGTGTCCGCCGGGCGAGACCCGGGCGCGGGTGGGGATGCCGGCCAGCGGGTGCGCGGAGACCTCCTTGAGGTGCGCGTCGAGGACGACGGCCCGGTAGCTCTCCTGCACCCCTCCCTTGTCGGCCTGGAGGCAGATCCCGGTCCCGGCGGCCGCGTAGAAGCGCAGGCAGCTCACGCCGGAGGCGGTACGGGGGCCCTGGGGGGCATCGGCGGGGACGGTGGCGAGCTCGTCGCGGTGCGGGCCCCACGCCATGTTCCGGAACACGATCCGCCGCTCGGCCCCGCCCGGGGCCAGGGTCACCTCGCCCCGGGTGATCTGCGGCCCGCCGGCCCGGGTCTGGTTCTTCTCCTCGGCCCGCGAGGAGGCCCGTACGACGGCGAGCACCCCCACCGCGGCGAGCAGTACGACGGCGGAGACGAGGATCAGGATCCGGCGTTGGAGGGTCATGGGGGGCCTTTCGGGGATGTGGGGGAACTTCGGAGGCGGCTGAGCCCTCAGCCGGCCCGCGCCTCGGCGGCGGACTCGCCGGCCATCGCGTCCGCGGGGCGCAGCAGGGCGCACACGCCGGCCGCGGCGGCCAGCAGCACGGCGGCGACCGCGAGGGCGGGGCGGGCGCCCCAGACGGTCCAGGCTGCGCCGAAGCCCAGCGAGGCGGCGAACCGGGCGAGGGCCTGGCCGGTCTGGACGAGGGCGAGGCCGCCGCCGCGGTGCTCCTCGGGCACGGCTCCGGCGGCCGCGGCCATCAGGACGCCGTCCGTGGCCGCGTAGAAGCCGCCGTGCAGCAGGAGCACGGCGTACGGCAACGCCGTGACGTGGGCGTGGCCCGCGCCGCCGACCAGCAGGAGCCCGTACGCGAGGAGCAGCGCGAGGTGGCCGCCGAGGAAGACGCGCCAGCGGCCGATCCGGTCGGCGAGCCGGCCGAGCGGCAGCGCGAGCAGGAAGAACGCGGCGGCGGTGCCCAGTGGCAGCAGCGCGAACCAGCGGTCGGCGATCCCGGTGGCGCGCTGGAGCAGCAGGAAGACGAAGGCGTCGCTGACGGTGCACAGCCCGAGCAGCAGCGCGCACAGGCCGATCCGGCGCAGGTCCCGGCGGCCGAGCAGCCCGAGGGCGGCGCGCAGCGAGACGGGCTCCGCACCGGGCGCGGGTGCGGTGCGGCGGCCGGGGACGAAGAGGACGAGGACGAGCACGCCGAGGGCGGCGACGCAGCCGCTGACCGTGAAGACGGCGTCGTAGCCGTCGGCGGCGCCGCGCAGGATCAGGAAGGCGAGGATCGGCCCGATCAGGGCGCCGGCGGTGTCCATGGCCCGGTGGACCCCGAAGGCCCGGCCGCGGTCCTCGGGAGCGGCGGCCAGGGAGATCAGCGCGTCGCGGGGGGCGGTGCGCAGGCCCTTGCCGGTGCGGTCGAGGGCGAGCACCGCGCCGATGGCGGGCAGGGTGTGGGCGAGCAGGAGCAGCGGTTTGCACAGGGCCGAGAGGCCGTAGCCGAGGCCGGCGAGGGCCTTGTGGCGGCCGAAGCGGTCACCGAGGTGGCCTCCGGTGAGCCGGACCAGCGCGCTGATGCCGTTGTAGAGCCCGTCGAGCAGCCCGAAGCCGAGCGGGGACAGGCCGAGGCCGGCGACGAGGTAGAGGGGGAGCACGGCCGTGACCATCTCGGAGGAGACGTCGGTGATCAGGCTGACCGTGCCGAGGGCGAGCACCGTGGGGGCGAGCGCGGCGCGCCGCCCCGGGCTGGTGCCCGGGGCGACGGCCTGCGGCTCGGGGGTCACGGCGGGCGCGGGAGTACCGCGACTGTCCGCAACGTACATGGTCAGGAGGTCCAGATACCCGTGATGTCCTTGGCGGTGGCCGCGTTCCCGGCGTGGGTGGTCAGGCCGGCCAGGCCCTCCAGGGTGCGCAGCATGTCGTAGTGGTTGTACGTGGTGCCCGAGGTGCTGCCCGGGGTGACGGGCTGGCCGTAGAGCACGGTCGGGATCTTGTTGCCGGAGAGCCGGTTGTCCTCGTCGAAGGTGACGACGAGCAGGCTGTTGTGGGTCTTGGCCCAGTCGGCGTAGGCCTTGAGGTTGTTCTTGAGCCAGGTGTCGCCGGTGCCGACGGAGCAGTCGTGCATGTCGCTGCACAGGTTCGGGACGACGAAGGACACCTTGGGCAGGGTGGTGTAGTCCGTCGGGAACTGGGTCATGGTCTTGGCCGTGCTGGTGGGCACGTTGGAGAAGGCGAACCACGGGTTGTGCTTGCGGGCGTACTTGCCGCTGCTGCACGTGGTGGAGCCCTGGCTGGGGAGGGTCTCGTTGTAGCTGCCCCAGCTCTTGCCCGCGGCGATGAGCTCGGAGGCCAGGTTGGGCGCGGAGCTGAAGCCCGGCGTGTAGCAGCTGTCGTCGGTGACGCCCTGGTTCGAGCCGGAGAACAGCTGGAGGTAGTTGGGCTGGCTGGGGTGCGTGATGCCGAACGACTGCGTGAGGTTGGCGCCCCCGCTCTTGAGGGAGTTGATGTACGGGGCGCTGGAGCTGCCGATGACCTGGTTGTAGGCGTGGTTCTCGAAGACCACGACGACGACGTGGTCGGGGGCCGGCAGGCCGGCCGCGTGCGCGGGCTGGGCGGAGCCGATGCCGGCCCACAGGGCCGTACCTGCGGCGGTGAGGCCGAAGGCGGCGGCGAGGGCGGTCTTGCGGCGGGACCGTGAAGAGGGCATGCCAAACACGGAAGATACCTCCGGGCAGGGGGGTCTGGGGGCGGCGCGGACGCACCATACCCAGGGGCATGTGCATGGGCCAGGGACGTGCGGCGAACAGACCGGGAACTCCGGTGGCCATCCCGGTGTTAGGCAACGTCCGGCCCTCGGTCAACCCAAGAGCAGGGAAAATGGGGAACCACTGAGCACGTAGGCTCATCCTTCGAACAAGAAGAGACCACCCCCCGACGGGGCAGCACCAGCCGGAGAGCAACCGCACATGTCGTACTCACCCGACGGACAGCACCAGCCGTACCGGTCGGAAGGGCAGTACCAGCAGCAGCCCTACGGCACTTCGTACGCGCAGCCGTACGAACCCCAACAGCACCACGAGCCCCCGTACGGGCCACCGCAGCCGCCGTACGGCGGGTATGAGGAGCCCGAGGACGACCGCCGCCGTCCGCGCCGGGGCAGGCGCTGGCTGATCGCGGGTGTCTCCGTCCTCGCGCTCGCCGGCATAGCCGCCGGGGTGATGTACCACTTCGAGATACCCCCCTTCACCGACAAGGGCAAGGACATCTCCTTCGGCCAGCCGGCCGCGGGCGGCGGCCAGGCGGGCGGCGCCGACGGCACTGCGAAGCAGGCGGCCAACTCCAAGGCCCTGATGCCCACCGGCCCGAAGTCCGAGTTCAAGAACTCGATGACCCTGGCCGACGGCACGCACGTGGCCGTCACCACGCTGGACGGCAAGAAGTCCGGCTTCAAGGGCAAGGTGTGGGTCTGGGCTCCGAAGGAGTACAACGACCCGAAGTTCGCCAAGAGCGGCTTCCCGGTCATGATCGCCCTGCCGGGCGGCGCCGGCTACCCGAACAACTACTGGATGGGCACCGACCTGGGGCTCCAGACGAGCATCAGCAAGTGGTACGCCGAGGGCAAGAGCAAGCCGTTCATCCTCGCCATGCCCGTGCTGAACCCGGGCCCGGACGACAAGGGCATCTACTGGGACGGCTCCGACATCCCCGACCAGCCGAAGATGGGCACCTGGCTGACCGAGGACGTCCCGGACCTGATGAAGGCGAACTTCCGCACCATCAAGTCCCGTGACGGCTGGGCCTACATGGGCTCCTCCACCGGCGGCTTCGCGAGCCTGAAGGCCGTGCTCAAGTACCCGGACAAGTTCAAGGCCGCGATCTGCTCCGGCCCGGACATCGTGCCCGACTCCTCGCTCTGGAAGGGCCACGAGAAGGAGAAGGCCGAGAACAACCCGGAGTTGCTGGCGAAGGCCATGCTCGAGAAGAAGGGCTCTCCGGACGTCTACCTCGCCTTCCAGGTCGGCGACAACGAGAGCAACAAGAAGACGTTGCCCGATGTGCAGAAGTTCGTCGCGACGTACGGCAAGGGGCCGATCCACACCAGCCTGAGGGTCATCCCCGGCGGCCAGCACAACGCCAAGACCTACGTCCCGAACATGGGTGAGGGCCCGATCGAGTTCATCAGCAAGGTCATGGAAGGACCGGTGGAGTAACCGCCGGTTCGACCGACTCCACGCGCTGCGGCCCGCCGAACACCATCGGCGGGCCGTTGCCGTCCCAGGCCGCCCAGCCCGGGTTCCCGGTCGCGGCGAAGCGCACCCAGGCCGCGTGCATCCGGTCGGCCAGCTCCTGCGGGGCGTCCGGCCCGGCCAGCCAGGAGGCCTCCGGCACGTCGAGCGTGTCGAAGACGAAGCCCAGCTCCAGGGCGTGACAGGCGCCGAGCCCCGGAACGCCGGACGGCCAGCCGAACTCGTACAGGAAGCTCGAGGCGGTCCGCCGCGCCCCGGCGAGCCGGCGCAGCGGGTCGCGCAGCAGCCGGTCGGTCAGCAGCTGCCCCGCGAGCTCGGCCGGGCCCGCCCCGGGCCGTGCGGCGCGCAGCGCCCGTACGGCGGCCCGGTCCTTGCCGCTGCGGGCGCGGGCCAGGGCCACGGTGAGCGGACCGAACCGGTCCATCAGCCGGAGCGCGCCGGTGGGGGCGAGCCAGAGCCGGTACTCCTCGGTGGTCCAGCCCAGCAGCAGCGGGACCTCCGTCGCCGCCGCGGCCTCGAGCGGGTCGCCGGGGAGCGTGGCCTGGTCGGCGACCAGGCCGAACGCGGGGCCTGCGACCAGCGGGCTGGAGCGGCGCAGCACGGCGCCCTGGGCGGCGAGCAGGTCGGGCAGGGCGGTGGCGGCGAAGGCCTCCGCGGTCGCGGGCACCTTCAGGAGGGAGGCCATCCGCCGGACCATGGCGCGCACCTTCTCACGCGGCAGCACCTCGGGGGCGCCGCTCTGCAGCGCGGCCTGCGCGAAGAGCCCGGCGGCACGCGGGGCGCCGAGCAGGGCGCCGACGCTGATGGCCCCGGCGGACTCGCCGAAGACGGTGACGCGGGCGGGGTCCCCGCCGAAGGCCTCGATGTTCTCCCGGACCCAGGTCAGGGCGGCGATCTGGTCGAGCAGGCCGCGGTTGGCGGGGGCGTCGGGGAACAGGCCGTAGCCGAGGACGCCGAGGCGGTAGTTGACCGAGACGAGCACGACCCCGTCGCGGGCGAAGGCGGAGCCGTCGTAGACGGGGACGGCCGAGGAGCCGCGGGTGAGCGCCCCGCCGTGCAGCCACACCATGACCGGCAGCCGGGCTCCGGGGGCCGGGGCCGGGGTCCACACGTTGAGGTTCAGGCAGTCGTCCCCGGGGACCTCCGGGTCGGGCAGCAGCGCGGCGAACTTCGGCGGGTAGGGCACCTTGGGCGCGGTGGGACCGAAGGCGCCGGCGTCGCGTACGCCGTCCCAGGCGGCCGGGGGCTCGGGCGCGGCGAAGCGGAGGGCGCCGACGGGCGGGGCGGCGTACGGGATGCCCCGGAAGGCGGCGATGCCGTCCGGCCCGGTCCGGCCCTCGACCGTGCCGTACCCGGTCCTGACCCGGGGCCGGCCGCTGCCGCCCGCTGCGCTCATCGTTTCCGCTCCTCCGCCGACTCCGGTGAATCCGGTGAATCCGGTGAATCCGCTGTTCCTCTTCCCGGGCACGGTCGCACAGGCCTGCGACGGGTGACAAGGCGTGACCCGGTCGGGTGCGGGCCGGGTTGGACCGGCCATGCGATCGATGCGTATCCACCCCGGCGTCCGCGGCTTCGCCCGGGCCGGCGCGGTCCCCCTGCTCCTGCTCGCGGCCGCGGGCGCGGCGCAGGCCGCAGGGCCCGACTTCCAGTACGTCGGCCAGGACGACAAGGTCCACGGGCTGACCGACCCGCGGGGCTGCGTCGCGGCGAAGGGCGGCGGTCAGAAGGCCGTCACCAACGCCACCCGCAGCACCGCGACCCTCTACCGCGGCGCGGGCTGTACGGGTGACGTCGTGGCGGTCCTGCAGCCGGGTGCCGGGGGCCAGATCGAGCCGTTCTTCGCCTCCGTGCGCTTTTCCTTCATCAGTAAGGCCCAGCGGCCGTGACCGCTGGGCTCCCGCTGCGTTGTATGCCATGTCAAATGCCGCAGCTCCGTTGTGGCACCCCAATCTCACGAGGAGATCTTGATGTCGCGTATCGCGAAGGCAATCGCCGTCACCGCTGTTGCCGGTAGCGCCCTGGCCGCCGGTGCCGGTCTGGCCGTCGCCGATGCCGGAGCGCACGGTGCGGCGGTCGGCTCCCCCGGTGTCCTGTCGGGCAACCTGGTCCAGGTTCCGGTCCACGTCCCGGTCAACGTCTGCGGCAACACCGTGAACGTGATCGCCCTGCTGAACCCGGCGTTCGGAAACACCTGCGTCAACGCGTCGGGCGGCGACAAGCACCACACCGAGGGCTACGGCAACTGATCGTCTGCGCCTGTCGGCCGGCTTGACCGGTTGGACCGAGGACTGAGGACTGAGGGCCCCCGCCGTACGGCGGGGGCCCTTCTTCCGTTCCGCCGTACGGCTGAAGCGTCTTTCGTTCCGCCGTCCGGCTGAACGGCCGGCCTTTCATTCGTAGCGGTAGATGCCCTGGTGGCTGAGCATGTCGCGCGGCGTGATGTTCCACGGCGGCATCGGCTCGTCGAGCGAGATGACCCGGCCGCGCTGGAGGTCGCCCAGTTCGAGCGGGGCCGCGGGCAGGTAGCCGGAGACCGGGTGCTTCAGCTGCCAGCGGTCCCAGAGCAGGTCCACGAAGGCGTGGTGCAGCCAGAACGCCGGGTCGTTGGGGGCCGTACCGCCCGTCATGTGGCCGCCGATCCACTGGTGCACCTTGTTGTGGTTGCGCCAGCGCTCGCTCTTCGGCGCGGCCCAGCCCTCCAGCTTGTTGCGGAAGCCGCCGCCCTGCGCCGTGGAGTCCCAGGGCGAGGTGTCGTACGTCGGGTCGTCGAGCGCCCACTGGAGCTCGGCCGCGGTGGGCAGGGCGATCGGGTTCTGCGGCCGGCCGAGGTTGCGGGTTAGGAAGCGGGCCTCCGTGATGCCCACGGTGATCTCCCAGTTGCCCTTCTCGTGGGCGAACGGACCGGTCAGCACCCGGCGGTCGCTCTCCCGGCCGGTGCCGCCGAGGAAGTCATCGGCCCAGAGGGAGGAGACCGGGCTGCTGTCCGTGGTCCAGTCCCAGTACGGGACCGAGACGCCCGGGTCGACGTCCTGGAGCAGCCGCTCGAACTCGAGCAGGTAGCGCCGGTGCCAGGGGAAGAAGGACGGGGACATGTGCCCGACGCGGAGCTTGCTGTCCTTGTCGGGCACGAAGTACTTGCCGTGGGTGCGCACGAGTTGGTCGTACGTGCCGTTGCGCTTGAGCTCCAGCACGGCCGCCGTGAACCGCTTCTTCTGAGCGCTGGTCAGGTCCTTCTGATTCTGCCGGGTGTACATGCGGGGCTCCTCCCGTTCCGTCCTGCGCCGTCCCGTCCGTCCGTCCGTCAGCCGTGGTGGGGGGCTGCGAGCGCCAGCTGGTTGGTGCCGAGTTCGTCGACGGCGGCGCGGGCGAGTTCCAGCGGGCTCTCGAACGACTGGAAGTGGTTGATCCCGCTGAGGTAGCTGCCGTCGGCACGGCGCATGACGTGCAGGGGGCGGCCGTCGATGCGGACCCCGGCGAGGTCGACGGCGATGTGCCGGCCGCGGTACGTCTCCTCGGTGAGGGGCGCCGGGGTGAGGGTCTGCCGGGGGCGGCGGGCACGCAGTACGGGTGCCAGGGCCGCGGCTGCGCCGGCGAGCACCGCCGCGGTGAAGGCCGTACGAAGGAACGTGCGGCGGGACGGTACTGCGGAGGCGGGTGTGGCGTACATGTGGTCTCCCTCGCTCGGTGGTCCGCGCTACGGGTCTAACGCGGCGCGGCGGGCGAGGTCACCTCGGCTGCTCAGGGTGCTTGCAGAAGAGGATCGCGGGGCTACGTTCCCCGGGACGGGTCCTGGCCGCCGGGGGTGAAGGTCACCGGCAGGCTCTGGGGGCCGCGCAGTCCGCCCGGGCGCCAGCTGATCTCGTCCGGCGGTACGGCGAGAGCGAGCCCGGGGAGCCGGCGCAGGGCGGTGCCGATGGCGATCTGCCCCTCCAGCCGGGCCAGCGGGGCACCCAGGCAGTAGTGGATGCCGTGCCCGAACGCGAGGTGGGCGTTGTCCTGCCGGGTGATGTCCAGCCGGTCGGGGTCGGGGAACCGCGCCGGATCGCGGTCGGCGACGGCCGAGCCGATCAGCACGGTCGCGCCGCGCGGGATGGTCACGCCCGCGATCTCGACGTCCTCGCGCGCGAACCGGGCGATGCCGGGGCTGACCGGGCCGTCGTAGCGCAGGAACTCCTCGATCGCGCCCGGCAGCAGTTCCGGGTCGGAGCGCAGCAGATCGAGCTGGCCCGGGTGGGCGAGCAGCATGGCGATGCCGCCGCCGATCAGGTTGACCGTGGTGATATATCCGGCGGCCAGCAGCAGGAACACCATGGCGACGAGCTCGTCCTCGGTCAGCTGCTGTTCCTCGTCGCGGGCGGTGACGAGGGCGCTGAGCAGGTCGTCGCCGGGGTGTGCCCGCTTGTCCCGGATGAGCTCGGTGACGTAGCCGCGCATGTGCTGCCACGCCTCGTCCACCACGGCGGGATCCGGCAGCTCCGGGCCCCGCCTGATCATGCGGTCGGTCCAGTGCTGGAAGTCGTGCCGCTCGTCCACCGGCACCCCGAGCAGTTCGCTGATCACCGCGACCGGGAGCGGCAGTGCGAAGTCCGCGACGAGCTCGGCCCGGCCGGCCGGGACGACCGCGTCCAGCAGCCGGTCGGTGATCGCCTGGATCCGCGGCCGCATCCCGGCCACGCGGTGGGCGGTGAACGCCTTGGAGACCAGGCGGCGCAGGCGGGTGTGGTCGGGCGGGTCGCTGCGGAGCATGTTGCTCAGCATCGACTCGCGCTCCGTTGCGGGCAGCTGGCGCAGGATGCGGGTGTCCGAGGCGTCGCGCACGTCGCTGCTGAGGCGGGAGTCGGACAGGGCCGCGAGTCCGTCTTCGTAGCGGGTGACGAGCCAGGCCTCCAGGCCGCCCGCGATGACGGTGCGGCGCACCGGGCCGTCCTCGCGCAGTTGCCGGTACAGCGGGAACGGGTCCGCTACGAAGGCCGGGTCGCCATAGGGCAGAAGGACCGGCTGCTCGCTCATGTCGCCTCCCGAAGCGGATCTTCCTCTCTACGAAGAATGAGGGTATATGCACCGGTATCCGGGATGCCGTTTCAGCGGAGCGATTCCTTCGGGGGCCGTTCGCGCAGCGCCCCGTACCCGATGAAGTAGGCGGGCACCCGGTTCAGCCACCGCGAGTCGGTGACGAGCTCGGTCAGCCGTTCGGCCCGCTGGGGGTGGCCGAAAGCGGTGCGGCCGGCCAGCAGCGGCTCGATGACCTGGGTGTGCGCCAGGCGCTGGAGGCGCTGGGTCGCCACGGTCGTGGGCATGCGGCGGCGCTGTACGCGGCGTACGTCGTGCAGCCCCACGGCGCCCTCGCGCAACGGGCCCACCAGATGGCGGGCCGCGGCCACCGCGTCCTGCACGGCGAGGTTGATGCCGATGCCGAAGACCGGCGACATGGCGTGGGCGGCGTCGCCGATGCACAGCAGCCCCGGCCGGTGCCAGCGGCGCAGCCTGTCCAGCCGTACATCGAGCAGCTTGACCTCGTCCCAGGAGGTGACGGAGTGCGCCCGGTCGGCCAGCCACGGGACGGCTTCCGTGAACTGGGACATGAAACGGTCCAGGCCCTCGGCGCGGCGTTCGGCATCGGTTCCCTTGGGGATCAGCCCCGCGCACTGCCAGTAGTCCCCGCGGTCGATGAGCGCGCTGAAGAACCGCTCGCCCAGGCCTCCCACGAGGCCGCTGGGGTCGTCCTCGTGGCGCGGCAGCCGGAACCACCAGGCGTCCATCGGGCACGGGAAGCCCTCCAGGCCGAGCTCGGGCAGGACCCTGGCGAAGGATCCGCGGCCGTCGCAGGCCACGGTCAGCGTGGCCCTGAGCTCGCCGGTGGCGCCGTCCGCGGTGCGGTACCGCACGCCCGCGACCCTGCCGCGCTCCATCAGGAAGGACGTCGCCTCGGTCTCCATGCGGAGCCGGAAGGAGGGCTCCTTGCCCGCTTCGTCGGCGAGCAGGTCGAGCAGGTCCCACTGCGGAACCATCGCGATGTAGTTGTACTTCCCGTGCAGCGCCCCGATGTTCCCGACCGTGACGAGGGACCGGTCCGGCCCGATGGGCAGCTGCACCGAGGTCACCCGCCGCTGCGGGAGCCGGGCGAACCGGTCGGCGAGGCCGATGTCGTCCAGCAGCGACAGGGTGGACGGGTGCACGGTGTCGCCGCGGAAGTCGCGCAGGAAGTCGCCGTGCTTCTCCAGGACGGTGACCTCCACCCCGGCCCGGGCCAGCAGCAGGGCCAGCACCATCCCGGCGGGCCCGCCTCCCACCACACAGCAGGCCGTATGTTCCACGGCAACCACTCCCTTCGCCGGCATCGGGCAAGCCCCACAGGACGTATACCGCACCCGCGGCGGCGGGGACGGCAGCGACGGCGACGCGCCGCGAGGCGCTGTCACCGCACGCATCCCTCCCCCACCCGGCCGCGGTACGAACCCGATCGCGCGGCGAGAAGGACACGACCTAAGGAGACGGGAGTTCGGCGAAGTCCGCCACGAGGGCGTGGTGGTGGCCGGGGGTGCCCAGGGCCAGCGAATCGGCCTTGGCGCGCTTCAGGTACAGGTGCGCCGGGTGCTCCCACGTCATGCCGATGCCGCCGTGCAGCTGTACGCACTCCTCGGCCGCGCGGACCGCGACCCCGGAGCAGTACGCCTGGGCGACGGCCACCGTGAGCGGGGCGTCGGGGGCCCCGGTGGCCAGTGCGTCCGCCGCGGCGCGGGCCGCCGCCCGGGCCGAGGCCACGTCCAGCCAGAGCTGCGCCAGGCGGTGCTTCAGCGCCTGGAACGAGCCGACCGGCCGGTTGAACTGGTGGCGGCCGCGCACGTGCCGCACCGTCTCCGTCAGGCACCACTCCGCGAGCCCGACCTGCTCGGAGGCCAGCAGTCCGGCCCCCGAGAGCAGTGCTCCGGCGACCGCCGCGCGGGCTGTGGCCGGGTCCGCGAGGCGGGTCCCCGCGGCCCCCTCCAGCGTCACGGTGGCGAGCGGGCGGGTCAGGTCCAGCGGGACCAGCGGGGTCAGCGCGACCTCCGCGGCCGGGACCGCGTACAGCCCCGTGTCCGCGAGGACCAGCAGCACATCGGCGGCCACCGCGTCCGCCACCGAGGTGACGGTGCCCGTCAAGACCCCGCCCCCGGTGTCCCGTACGGCGCCCGGCAGTGGCGCGCCCGGGGCCTGCGTCAGCGGCAGCGCCGGTGCGCACACCTGCCGGCCCGCGGCCAACTCCCCGAGCAGGCCCGCCGCTTCCGGCACCTCGCAGCCGAGCCCGAGGAGGATCTCCGTGGCGAGCACCGCGCTCGTCAGGTACGGCACCGGCGCCACGGCCCGCCCCAGCTCCTCCAGGACCACGGCCGCCTCCCGGTGGCCCGCGCCCTGGCCGCCGAGCTTCTCCGGTACGAGCAGCCCGGCGGTGCCGATCTCGGCGGCGAGCGTGTGCCACAGCTCGGGGTCGTGCGGGCGGCCGGTCTCCGCCCGGGCGAGCACGTCCGCCGGTGTGCACCGGTCGGCGAGCAGTGCCCGTACGGCGGACCGGAGCTCTTCCTCCGTCTCGGAGTACAGCAGGTCGAAGGCGTCGCTCATCGGGCCAGGTCCTTCCAGGCGAGGTCCTTGTCGTCGCGCGGCTCGGCGGGCAGGCCGAGGACGCGTTCGGCGACGATGTTGAGGAGGATTTCGCTGGTGCCGCCCTCGATGCTGTTGCCCTTGGCGCGCAGGTAGCGGTAGCCGGCGTCGCGGCCGGTGAAGTCGACGAGCTCGGGCCTGCGCATCGTCCAGTCCTCGTACAGCAGGCCGTCCTCGCCGAGGAGTTCCACCTCGAGGCCGCTGATCTCCTGGTTGAGGCGGGCGAAGGTGAGCTTCATGCCGGACCCTTCGGGGCCGGGCTGCCCCGCGGCGAGCTGCTGGCGCAGCCGCTCGGCGGTGAGGCGGGCCACCTCGGCCTGGACCCACAGCTGCAGCAGCCGCTGGTGCAGTGCGTGGGTCCGCAGCGCGGGCCGCTCGCGCCAGGCCGCGGCGACGGGCGCGATCATGCCGCCCTCGCGGGGGAGCCGCATGCCGCCGATGGAGACGCGCTCGTTCATCAGGGTGGTGCGGGCGACCGCCCAGCCCTGGCCGACGGCGCCGAGCCGGTGGCTGTCGGGGATGCGGACGCCGGTCAGGAAGACCTCGTTGAACTCGGCCTCGCCGGTGATCTGGCGCAGCGGCCGGACCTCGACGCCCGGGGCGTGCATGTCGCAGAGGAAGTACGTGATGCCCTGGTGCTTGGGCAGCGCCGGGTCGGTGCGGGCGATCAGGATGGCCCAGCGGGCGGTGTGGGCACTGGAGGTCCACACCTTCTGCCCGTCGACGATCCAGTCGCCGGTGCCGCTCTCGCGGACCGCGCGGGTGCCGAGCGCGGCGAGGTCGGAGCCGGCGCCGGGCTCGCTGAAGAGCTGGCACCAGACCTCCTCCCCGACCCACAGGGGGCGCAGGAAGCGCTGCTTCTGCTCCTCGGTGCCGTACGCGAGGATCGTGGGCGCGGCCATGCCGAGGCCGATGCCGATCCGGCGCGGCTCGTTGTCGGGGGCGCCGGCGGCTTCCAGTTCGGCGTCGACGACGGCCTGGAGGGAGCGGGGTGCGCCGAGTCCGCCGAGGCCCTGCGGGTAGTGCACCCAGGCGAGGCCGGCGTCGAAGCGGGCCCGCAGGAAGTCGGCGCGGCCGGTGTCGGCGGGCGGGTGCGCGGCGAGCAGGTCCCGGACGCGGGTGAGCAGCTGGTCGGCGGTGATCGCGGTCATCGGGACACACCCGGCTGCCGGGGCATGGCCAGGACGACCCGGCCGGTGGTGGCGCCGTCGGCGAGGCGCTGCACGGCGTCGGCGACGGCGGGGAGTGCGATGAGTTCGCTGACCAGGGGCTTGATGGCGCCTTCGGCGGCGAGCCGGGTGAGTTCGGCGTGGCAGGCCGGGATCGCGGCCGGGTCCTTGGCCGCGTAGAGGCCCCAGTGGAGGCCGAGGATCGAGTAGTTCTTGACGAGGGCGTGGTTCAGGGCGGGGGCGGGGATGCTGCCGCTCGCGAAGCCGACGACGACGATCCGGCCCTCGAAGGCCACGCACTTGGCGGAGGCGGTGTACGAGTCGCCGCCGACGGGGTCGTAGACCACGTCGGCCCCGCGCCCGCCGGTGAACTCCTTGACCCGGGAGACGACGTCCTCGGTCGTACGGTCGATCACCAGGTCGCAGCCGAGTTCCTCGGCGGTGCGCGCCTTGGCCTTGCCCCCGACGACCCCGATGACGGTGGCCCCGGCGGCCTTGCCGAGCTGGACGGCGGCGCTGCCGACCCCGCCGGCGGCGGCGTGCACGAGCAGGGTCTCGCCCGGCTGGAGGCGCGCCCGGCGGTGCAGGCCGAACCAGCCGGTCTGGTAGCCGATGTGCAGGGCCGCGGCCTCGGCGTCGCTCAGGCTTTCGGGGGCCGGGAGCAGGGCCCGCTCGGACGCGATCACGTACTCGGCGAAGCCGCCGTGGGGCAGGCTCGGGGTGGCGATGACGCGGCGGCCGTCGTCGGTGAGGCCGCAGATCTCGACGCCGGGGGTGAAGGGCAGCGGCGGGCGGATCTGGTACTGGCCGCGCACGAGCAGCGCGTCGGGGAAGTTGAGGTTCGCCGCGAGCACCTGCAGCCGCACCTCGCCCTCGCCGGGGACCGGTTCGGGAATCTCCTCGAGGCGCAGGGCCTCTCGGGGTTCGCCGGGGGTATGTACTCGCCAAGCCTGCATCCGGGGCCTCCAGCCGCCGTCGAGGAACCACGCTCCGCGGGCATACTAAGCGGTCGCTTGCCATCCTGTGAACCCTGGTGCGGGTGATCCACCGGTCGGGCATCATGGCCGTCGTAGATCAACATGCAGATGCCGTACGGCATATGACACGCATCATCAGGGGGACTTCACCAGTGAGCGGAATCGGGATGAGAAGCGTGACGGCCGCGGCAGGGGCCGCCGCCGTGCTCGCGGGGCTGGTCACCGCCGCCGGACCGGCCGCCGCGGCCGCGGCCGGTACGACGGCGTGCAGCCCGGCCATCGAGCTGCTGCCCGCCCTGCCGGGGGCCGGCGGGGGCGCCGTGGCGGGGTTCGGCGCCGGCGGGCTCGTGGTCGGCGACAGCGGCGACCGGCCCGCCTACTGGACGGGCGCCGAGCACACGGTCCACGCCGTTCCGCTGCCCGCCGGCTTCGACCGGGGCAGCATCAAGGCCGTCAGCGCCAAGGGCCTGATGGTGGGCACGGCCACGCGCGACGCGGACCGCGCCCGGGTCACCTTCACCCACCAGAAGGGCGCCGCGACCTCCGAGGCGCTCACCACGCCCGTCGCCGAGGGCCGCGCCGTGGACATCGACGTCAACGAGTCGGGCCGGGTCGTCGCCGTGGACAACGGCGTCGCCAAGGAGTGGGTGAACGGCACGGCCGTGCGCGAACTGCCGGTTCCCGCCGACGCGATCCCCGGCACCAAGGTCGTCTCGCTGAGCGGCATCAACAAGCGCGGTGACATCGTCGGCACCGCCAGCGGCTCCTACTTCGACGCCGAGAACGACATCGAGGTCACCAAGACCTTCCCCGTCGTGTGGCCCGCCGGGGGCGGCTACCCGCCGTACAGCCTCCAGGTGTGGAACGGCTACCACTCCTCGTTCTCCACGATCGGCCGGGACATCGACGACCGCGGGCGCGTGGTCGGCCTGGAGGACTACTACTACCGCAACGACCCGCGGCTGACCCCGGCCGTCTGGAAGAAGCCGTACGACGCGCTGCCCACCGACCCGGGGCGGCTGGCCGGCTTCGGCCACCTGGAGTTCAACGGCAGCAGCCCGACCACGAACGCGGCCGTCGGCACCGCCACCACCTTCGAGGAGAGCTGGCCCAGCAGCTTCCAGGCCGTCTACTGGCCCGGCCAGGGGACCCCGAAGGCACTCCCCTTCCCGGCGGGCGCCCCGGGCGCCAAGCCGCTCAGCCGCGCCTTCGCCGCCACCGACGACGACCGGGTCGGCGGCAGCCTCAGCGACCGGGAATCCGGCACGGGCAGCGCCGTCGTCTGGACCTGCGCGAGCAAGCAGGCCTACGTACCGCAGAGTTGACCCCGTCCCGGGCATGGTGATCTCGGCGCCCGCGCGCTATCGATGCCCCATGACGGACGAGATCCCGCGCGGGCTGCCCGCGCCCCCGCCGCTCGGCACGGCCGCGCTGCCCCCCGGTACGTACGGCGGGCAGGTGGTCCTCGTAACGGGCGGCGGGACCGGGCTGGGCAAGGCCATCGCCGCCGAGTTCGCGCGGCTCGGCGCGGACCTGGTGATCGCGGGCCGGCGCGCCGAGCAGCTGGAGGCGGCGCAGGAGGAGCTGGCGGCCGTCCCCGGCGCGGGCCGGGTGACGTCCGCCGTCTGCGACATCCGGGATCCGGAGCGGATCGCGGAGGTCTTCGACGCGGCGCAGGCGGCGCTCGGCCTGCCGGACGTCCTCATCAACAACGCGGCCGCCAACTTCCCCTGCCCGGCGGAGGACCTGACGCCGGGCGCCTGGCGGGCGGTGGTCGACACCACCCTGACCGGCACCTGGTTCACGACCCGTGAGTTCGGCCGCCGCCACCTGGCCGCCGCGACACCCGGCTCCCTCGTCAACATCGGCGCCTCGTACGCCTGGACGGGCGGACCGGGCTTCGCCCACAGCGCGGCCGCCAAGGCGGGGGTGAAGAACCTGGTGGAGACGCTCGCCGTCGAGTGGGGCCCGTACGGCATCCAGGTCAACGGCCTCGTCCCCGGCCTGTTCCCGCACGCCGACATGACCGAGGACATCCGCGGCGGGCTGGAGCGGGCCGCACCCGACGCGAAGGACTCCCGCCAACCCGCCCTGCGGGTCGGCGCCCCGCGCGAACTCGGCTGGGCCGCCACCTTCCTGGCCTCCCCCTTCGCCCGGTTCATCACCGGCCACACGCTGGTGGTCGACGGCGCGAACTGGCAGCGCCGCGCCCTGGTCAACCCCGAGGTGATCCCGATCCGTACCCAGCTGGGCCGCGGCCCGTTCACCCCCTGAGCGCCGGTTGTCGGTGGCCGGTGCGAGGATCCGGTCATGTCTCTCGCCGATCTGACCCTTGACCACTGGCGTTCGCTCGACCCGGCCGCCGCCGGGCGCATCGCCCACGAGGCCGCCGCACAGGCGGGCGGCCGGGTGGTGCTGCTCGACACCGTCGAGCACCTGGGCGGGCCGCTGCACCGCGTACGCATCGAGCGCCGGGGGCAGGAGTTCGCCCTCATACCCGGCGGGCCGGTGCGGCTGGGGTTCGATCCGGACGCCTGGGTGCCGACGCCCGCGCAGAGCGCCGACTACGCGCAGAGCGCGGACGAGGGGTACGGGTACGAGCTCGACCTGAAGTCCTATCTCGCCGAGGTGCTCAGCCCGGTCCGTACCGCGACACCGGCCACCGTGCTCATGGCCGTGGAGGACGAGACGCTGACCGCGCGCCCGGACGCGATGGCGCAGGCTCTCGCGGCGCGCGGGCTGCGGATGCCGAGCGCCGACGAGTGGGAGCACGCCTGCGGGGCCGGTGCGGGCACCCTGTTCCGGTGGGGGAACGAGTGCCCCTTGGACGAGCCCCCGTACGGGGGCGACAGCGCCCTGCGGCACGGACCGAACGCCTTCGGGCTGCACATCGCGTACGACAGCTACGGAACGGAGCTGAGCAGCGACCGGACCGCGGTGCACGGCGGTGACGGCGGCGAGGCCGTGTGCGGCGGATACGGCGACCTGCTCGCGTGGCTGCCGCTGGCCACCGCCAACCGCAACCCGTCCATGGCCGAGTTCGTGTACGGACCGGACGGCGAGGGGATGTACGAGGAGTTCTCGACCCGGCCCGTGTTCAGCCTCCGCTGAAGTGGGGCGGGCGGCGGGCCGCCTTCGCGGTGTAGCCCTCGCGGCAGTCCTCGGAGGTGAGGGTGAGGGCCGCCGTCATCGCGACGCGGTCGAGGGCCGGGGCGAGGGCGGCGTCGGCATAGGCGTCGATCGCACGCTTGATGCCCTGGACGGCGAGGGGGGCGTTGGCCGCGATCTCGGCGGCCAACGCGCGGGCCGTGGTGTCCAGCTCGGCCGGGGGGACGAGCAGTTGGACCAGGTTCAGGCGGTACGCCGTCGCGGCGTCGATGCGGCGGCCGGTCAGCGCCAGGAACTTGGCCCAGCCCGCGCCCGCCTCGCGGGCGATCCGCAGATCTCCGCCCGCGTCCACCGCCACGCCGAGCTGCGCCTCCGGCAGGGCGAAGACGGCGTCCTCGGCGGCGACGCGGAGGTCGGCCATCAGGGCCAGCTCGAAGCCGAAGCCGAGGCAGTAGCCCTGTACGGCGGCCACCACCGGCTGCGGGAGCCGGGAGAGCACGGCGAAGCGCTCGTGGACCCAGCGGATGCCCTCGTAGTAGTTGCGGGTCCGCTCGGCGGCCGTCGCCCCCGTGATGTCACCGCCGGGGGCGGTCACGTCGATGCCCGCGCAGAAGGCCCGGCCCTCGGCCCGCAGCAGGACCACCCGTACGGCCGGATCGAAGCGGATCCGGTCGGCGAGCAGGCCCAGCTGGCGGGTGGACTCCCAGCTCCAGCCGTTGAGCCGGTCGGGGCGGCAGAGGGTGAGGACCGCGATCCCGTCCGCGACCTCCAGACGGATGCGCTCCTCACCCTCCGCGATGTCGTTGCCGATGGTGTCGATCACCGAACGACCCGCCCCCCTGACGAGAACTGATGAGCCGTCAGTTTAGAGGGGCGCAGCTCAGCGCGAGAAGACCTCGAACGTCACCGCCGGGCGGCCGCCGAAGCGCGCCGACGCCTGCTGGGCGAAGCCGGTGAGGAAGTTCCGGCAGTACTCCTCCGGGTCCTGGTCGGTGAGCACCTCGATGTACGCCTTGTGCTCCATCAGCGACTTGATCGAGCGTTCCAGGCCGGGGCCGGCGTCCGCCGCGTGAGTCGGCGTCGAGGACCCGGCGACCGCGACCCAGCGCACCCCGTTCCAGGGTTCCAGGCCCTGCTCGGACTGGAGTTCCGGGAAGATCCACCGGTTTCCCGCGTCGGCGGCGGCGTCCAGGGTGGCCCGGCCGACGGCCTTGTGGTCGGGGGTGTTCCAAAAGCCCCCGCCGCCCTGGCCGCCCCAGGTGTCGCGGTGGTTGAGGGTGATCAGCAGTTCGGGGCGGTGCCGGCGGATGGCGGCAGCGATGTCCCGGCGCAGGTCGAGGCCGTACTCGACGATGCCGTCGCGGTAGTCGAGGAACTCCACCGTGGAGACCCCGACGACGGCGGCGCTCGCGCGCTGCTCGGCCTCGCGCAGCGGGGCGCACTCCTCGGGCGGGATCGTGTCGATGCCGGCCTCGCCCCGCGTGGCCAGGAGGTAGACGACCTCGCGGCCGCCGTCCGTCCAGTCGGCGATCGCCGCGGCGCCGCCGTACTCCAGATCGTCGGGGTGGGCGACCACCGCGAGGGCGCGCTGCCAGTCGGTGGGCATGGGCTCCAGGGGCGCGGGCTGATCCAGTTGTTCGGTCATGCGTCGCACAATAGACGTACCCCGCGCACCGGAAGCGGTGTTCTAGACCTCGTCGCGCACGAGGGCCAGCAGGTGGTCCAGGACGCGGGGGCCGCCGGCGCGTACGCCGTCGTGCTCGAACTCGTCCGTCACCCAGGTGCGCAGGCCCCGGATCGCCCGGGCGGTCTGCAGGGAGTGCGCGGTGTCCACGTACATGTCGTCGTGGTAGACCGCCGCGGCCACCGGCACCTCGTTGGCGGCGAGTCGGGCCGGGTCGTACAAGGGCTGCCAGCCGGTACGGGCGGCCAGCAGCTCGGCGGTCTCGCGCAGCGGGGCCAGCGCGGGATCGGCCGTGAAGTGCCAGGGGTGGATGGTCTCGCCGGTGAAGAGCAGGGGCCCGTCGCCCGCGAGGGTCTTGTCGGCGTCGAAGGCGGGGTGGCCCGCGCGGACCCGTTCGGCGGCCCAGGCGGTGGGCGCGGCCGGGTCCTGGGCGTAGATGGGCTCGTGGAGCAAGGCGTACAGGGGGTGCGCGGCGAAGGAGAGCAGGCCCTGCACGTGTTCCAGGAAGGCGTCGGCGAGGGCCGGGCCCGCCGGGGTCGGGACGAAGGCGTCCTCGAGGAGGTAGTGCAGCTGGTGGCTGCCGTCACCGGTGCCGAGCAGGATGCCGAGGGACTGGAAGGCCTCGGCGGTGAGGCGGTGGCCGCCGGGGAGTTCGGCCGGGCGCTCCACGAGGTGGGCGGCGATGCGGCGGGCGCGCTCGACGTCCATCGGGTAGCGGGCGTAGTGGGCCAGGTTCTTCCGCTCGATGCGGGGGTACGCGGCCTCGTACACCTCGTCGGCGGTGGCGCTCAGGGACGGGAGGCCGCCGGTGATCAGGGCGGCGGTCAGGCCCTCGGGCGCGGTGGAGAGGTAGTGGGTGGTGCAGAAGCCGCCGAAGCTCTGCCCCAGCACGGTCCAGGGGGCGCCGCCGGTCAGGCCGGGGCGGATGGCCTCGGCGTCGCGCACGATGGAGTCGGCGCGGAAGTGGGCGAGGTACTGCGCCTGCTGCGCGGGCGTGCCGCGCAGGGGCAGGGTCTGCCGGTTGGCGGGGGTGGAGCGGCCGGTGCCGCGCTGGTCGAGCAGGAGGACGCGGTACTCGGTGAGGGCCCGCTCCAGCCAGGCCTGCCGGCCGACGAAGCGGCGGACGCCCAAGCCGGGGCCGCCCTCCAGGTAGAGCAGCCAGGGCAGGGTCGCGGGGTCCTTGCCGGTGGCGACGGCCTCGCGGGCGTACAGCTCGATGTGCTCGCCGTCCGGGCGGGTGTGGTCGAGCGGGACGGTGAAGCGGTGGTCGGTGAGGACGACACCGGGCTGGCGGTAGCTGCGGTCGATGGTCACGAACGGCCCCTGGGTGTGCGGCTGTCCCGGGCGGATCGCGACCGGGTCACGGGTCTGGCGGCCCGGCCGAGTGTAGTACGGACCCACCGGCTGCCCCGCACCTTACCGGCGACGGCCGAGGGCCTGCCCTGCCGGGCCCGGCCGCGCTCGCCGGTCCGTGTGCTCCGAGTTCACCGCGGGGAAGGAACCGCACCGACCTGAACCTGACCCAGCGGCAGGGATCACGGGTCCCTCACGGCAGCAACCGGCCGGTCGCCGCGTCGACGAGCCTCCTGGGGCCTTCCAGCGCGGACGGGCCGGCCAGGGCCGGCACGGCGAGGGCCACCGTGGTCAGGGTGGGGGCCACCGCGGCGAGGGCGGGCGCGGTGCTGCGCATCTTCCGCATGGCCCGCCTCAACCGTGCCACTTGGTCAGCCCGGACTTGCTCCACGGCTCGCCACGGCGCTTGAACCCGGCCCTGATCAGGGCGTTGTCCGGCCAGTAGAACATGTTGCCGTAGTTGGAGTCCTGGGTCTCGAAGAAGCCGCAGGCGCAGGGGGACCAGGTTTTGCCGCCGTCGTACGAGCGGTCTATCCAGCCCTCGTAGTAGCCGCAGCCGCTGGCGACCGTGAGCCGGGCCCAGGCGTACCAGGCGCCGTCCTTCTTCGCGGAGCGCAGTTCCACCGTGGCGCAGCCGGGGTCGCTCGCCCGGTCGTCGGTGTCCTTGGCGTCCCAGGAGTAGGTGGCGGGATCCTTGTCGTCGCACTGGTAGCCCCATCCGCAGGACAGACCGGCGGCCCCGGACGGGTCCAGTGCGCCGTCCGGGCGGGGCGCGACGGCCGAGAGGGGGTCGGATCGGACGGGTTCGGCCGAGGCGGTGCCCGCCATCGACGCGAGGACCAGCCCGAGGGCTGCTCCCATGAGTGCCGCTTTCTTGAACATTCAGCCGTTCCTTCCTGTTTTCGGGCATGCGATGCCCGAGGAAGCGCGAACATGAGGGTGAGCCGGGGAACGCCGGTGCTTGCACGGGTGTCGTGCTCCGCCTCGGCGTGCGGCCGTCGGCGGTCGGTGGCTCCTGGTCACGAGTATGGACACGCCCCGGCCCCGGGGCCTTGGCGCTGCGCGCACGATCCTTTGACGCCGAGTGCCCGGCCGTACCGGATCGGACGACGGCCGGCGGACGCGGGGGAACGGGGGAACGGCACCGGCCCCGACGCGTGAGCGCCGGGGCCGGTCGGGTGGGTCAGGTGGGTCGGGTCGGGTCTAGTGGGTGTCCGCCTGGAACTCCACCACCGAGCGGAGGACCTCGCCCCGCTCCATCCGCGCGAAGGCGGCTTCGACCCCGTCGAGCGGGATGGTCTCGGACACGAAGGCGTCGAGGTCCAGGCGGCCCTGGAGGTAGAGGTCGATGAGGAGGGGGAAGTCGCGCTCGGGCAGGCAGTCCCCGTACCAGGAGGACTTGAGGGCGCCGCCGCGGCCGAAGACGTCGAGGAGCGGCAGTTCGAGCTTCATCTCCGGCGTCGGCACGCCGACCAGGACCACGGTGCCGGCCAGGTCGCGGGCGTAGAAGGCCTGCCGGTAGGTCTCGGGGCGGCCCACGGCGTCGATGACCACGTCCGCACCGTTTCCGCCGGTGAGCCCCTGGATGGCCTTGACCACGTCCTCCGTGCGGCCGTTGACGGTGTGGGTGGCGCCGAGGCCCCGCGCCCACTCCAGCTTCCGGTCGTCGAGGTCGACGGCGATGATCCGGCCCGCGCCGGCGAGGCGGGCGCCGGCGACGGCCGCGTTGCCGACCCCCCCGCAGCCGATGACGGCGACGGAGTCGCCCCGTCCGACGTTGCCGGTGTTCAGGGCGGCTCCGAGGCCGGCCATCACCCCGCAGCCGAGGAGTCCGGCGGCGGCCGGCGCGGCGGCCGGGTCGACCTTGGTGCACTGACCTGCCGCGACCAGGGTCTTCTCGGCGAACGCACCGATGCCGAGCGCCGGGGAGAGCGGGGTGCCGTCCTCGAGGGTCATGGGCTGCGTGGCGTTGTGCGTGTTGAAGCAGTACCAGGGGCGGCCGCGCTTGCAGGCACGGCAGGTGCCGCAGACCGCACGCCAGTTGAGGACCACGAAGTCGCCGGGCGCGACCGAGGTGACGTCCGGGCCGACGGATTCGACGATCCCGGCGGCCTCGTGGCCGAGCAGGAAGGGGAACTCGTCGTTGATGCCGCCCTCGCGGTAGTGGAGGTCGGTGTGGCAGACCCCGCAGGCCTGCACCTTGACCAGGGCCTCGCCGGGCCCGGGGTCGGGCACGAGGATCGTCGTCGTCTCCACCGGTGCGCCCTTGCTCCGGGCGATGACCCCTCGTACGCGATGCGTCACGTCGTACCCCGCTCTGTTCGGATCTGTCTGGATCAACGAACGTACACGGACGCGGCGGCGGAGGGGAGTTGCGTCAAGCCGCGGAAGCCGGAGTGGCGAGTTCCGGTGGCACGGCGGCGCGAAGTGCCGCACCGAAGGCGGCCACGGCCGGGTGGGCGGCGGCGCCGCTGCGGAAGGCGACCTTGGTACGCCGCTCCATCAGGAGACGCGTGAGGGAGACGGCCGGGCCGGCGGACCCCATGATGCCGAGCTGCGGGACCACCGCGACGCCCTGGCCGGCCGCGACCAGGGCGAGCACGGTGGGGAACTCGTCGACCTGGTGGCGGATCCGCGGCGTGAAACCGGCGGCCTGGCAGGCGCGCAGGGCCATGGTGTGGCAGAGGGTGCCGGGGGTGGCGGTGATCCAGGGGGCGTCGGCGTGGGCCCGCAGCACGGAACCCTGGTCGAAGCCCTGGCCGGAACCCTGACGGGGGATCCGGTCGCGGCTCCGGTCGGCGCCCTCGCCGACATCCTCGCCGAGGTCCCGCTCGGCGGTCGCGGTGTCCGCCGCCGTGCCGGTCGGGGCGGCCAGGTACATCGCCTCCCGGTACAGCGGTTCCGTGGCGAGCCCCGGCTCCTTCTGCGCGGGGACGAAGTCGTACTCGTGGATCAGGGCCACGTCCAGGTCCCCGGCGCGCAGCGCGTGCGCGACCGCCGCCGGGTCGGTCTCCGACACCATCGGCTCCAGCCCGGGATGGCGCCGGGCCAGTGCGACCAGGGCGGCCGGGACGATGGCCCGGATGGCCGTGGGGAAGGCCCCGATGCGCAGGGCGCCGGCCGGGCCGCTGCGCGCCTCGGCGAGTTCGGCGGCGGCTTGTTCGAGCCGCTCCAGCACGGCCTCGGCGTGCCGGACCAGGTTCTGCCCGGCGGGCGTGAGCCGGACCCGGCGGCCGGTGCGCTCGAGCAGCGGCAGGCCCGCCTCCCGTTCGAGGACGCCGAGTTGCTGGGACACCGCCGAAGGGCTGAAGGCGAGCGCCTCGGCCACGGCGGCGATGGTCCCGCGGCGGGCGAGTTCGCGCAGCAGGCGCAGGCGTCGTACGTCGAGCATCGGCTCAGCTTACGCTTCCGGTAAGAAACGCGAACTGGATTTGATGCTCCGGGCAGATGAAGCTCGTGGGCATGGCACAGAACCTCTCCCTCCACGGGATTCACGTACCGCTCGTCACCCCCTTCACGCGCAGCGGGGACGTCGCCGCCGACGCACTCGAGGCACTCGCCCACACGGTGCTCGACGAGGGCGCCACCGGGATCGTCGCCCTCGGCACCACCGGCGAGCCCGCCGCCCTCGACGAGGCGGAGCGCGACCTCGTCACCGACGTCTGCGCCCGGGTCTGCCGGGAGCGGGGCGCGATGCTGACCGTGGGCGCCGGGGCGAACGGCACCCGGGCCGCCGAGGCGGCGCTCGGCCGGCTGGCGAGGTGGCCCGAGGTGCGGGCGGCGCTGGTGACGGTGCCGTCGTTCGTGCGGCCGGCGGCGGCGGGGGTGCTGGCGCATTTCGCGCGGCTGGCCGAGGTGAGCCCCGTACCGCTGGTCGTCTACCACATCCCGTACCGGACCGGGCAGCCGCTGGACGCGGCCGCGCTGCGGGCGCTCGGGGAGCTGCCCGGGGTGGCCGGGATGAAGTACGCGGGCGGCGGCATCGGCGAGGACGCGGTGGCGCTGCTCGGCGCGCCGCCGGACGGGTTCGCGGTGCTGGCGGGCGACGACGTGTACCTGTCGCCACTGCTGGCGCTGGGCGCGTCGGGCGGGATCCTGGCCTCGGCCCACCTGGCGACGGCCCGGTACGCGGAGCTGACGGCGGCCTGGCAGGCCGGTGACGTGCCGCGGGCGCGCGCCCTGGGCCACGGCCTGGCCCGGCTGTCGGCGGCGCTCTTCGCCGAGCCCAATCCCGCGGTGGTCAAGGCGGTGCTCCACGCCCGGGGCCGGATCCCCACACCCGACGTGCGGCTCCCGCTGCTGCCGGCGGGCGAGGAGGCGGTTTCGGTGGCGCTGGCGCGACTGGCGGAGCTCTAGGGGGCGTCTTGTCGATCGGGCGAGCCCGGCCCGATCGGCAAGACACCCCCTGGGAGGTGTCCGCACCTTGTGGATCATGCCGGGCATGCCGGGAAGGGTGCACTGTGGGCGATTCACAAACAACGGGCGAGATGCCCGAATCAGGCATGAGTGTGGGCGACTTGTCCGTTCCCCCGGGGGGCTTCGAGGGCTGGTGATGTGGGTCACTCGAATAGGGACAACATCATTTATGCGGAGCTGACTATTCCCTTTTCCCGGAAAGGAATTTCGTCATTCCCGGAAGGTGCCCCCAAGGTCATTTCCGACCCCGGTACGGGGAAGTCGATCACCCGGTGGAATTCAAGCCTTGTTCCGGCCCGGCGGGCTCGCTTACGGTCACGTCGTTCCCAGCGGGCAGCTTCCTAAACCGGTCGCCGCCAGGGATCCCCCGCACTCCGCACGTGAGGAATTCCGCCATGCCCGGACTCGGAAAGCACCGTCGGCCGAAGCAGCGCCCGATCGCCCGCAAGCTGGCCTTCGCCGGCACCGGCGGAGCCGCCCTCGCCCTGCCGCTGATCAGCGCGACCACCGCCGGGGCGGCCGTGACGCAGCCGGCTTCGGCGCCCGCCGCGGCGACCGTCACGCTGCCCGCCGTCAAGCCGGCGGTGGAAAAGGCGGCCGCTCCCCTGACCTATTCGGTGACCGTCGGCGACACCCTTTCGAAGATCGCCGTCGAGCATTCGGTGAGCGGCGGCTGGCAGGCCCTCTACGAGAGCAACCGCAACGCCATCGGCGGCAACCCCTCGATCATTCGCCCCGGGCTCAAGCTGAGCCTCGGCGCGGCGGCGAAGGCGGCCGTGGCCAAGGCGACCGCGACGACGGCTGCGGCCAAGACCGCCACCACGTACGCGAACAACCTCGACGGTTGGATCCGGCAGTCGCTGGACATCATGGCCCAGCACGGAATCCCCGGCAGCTACAACGGAATTCACCGCAACGTGATCCGCGAGTCCTCCGGCAACCCGCTGGCCATCAACAACTGGGACTCCAACGCCGCGGCCGGCATCCCCTCCAAGGGCCTGCTCCAGGTCATCGACCCGACGTTCCGGGCCTACCACGTGCCCGGCACGTCCACGGACTCGTACGACCCGGTCGCCAACATCACGGCCGCCTGCAACTACGCGGCCGCCCGCTACGGCTCGATCGACAACGTCAACGGCCCGTACTGACCCGGCAGCAGGCAGGGGCCGCCCCGCTCGAGAACCCCGCGGCCCCGCATCCTCCGCGTCTGCCCCGTACGTCCGCGTCGTTCCCGCACCCCGTCCGCGCCGTCAGAGCCAGCCCTGGCGGCGGGCCGCCCGGACGGCCTCCATGCGGTTGCGGGTGCCGGTCTTGCCGATGGCCGAGGACAGGTAGTTCCGTACCGTCGACTCGGACAGGTGGACCCGGGCCGCGATGTCGGCCACGGTGGCCCCGTCGACCGCGGCGTTCAGTACGTCGGCCTCGCGCGCGGTCAGCGGATTCGGGCCGGCGCTGAGCGCGGCGGCCGCGAGCGAGGGGTCGATCACGGTCTCCCCGGCGAGCACCCGGCGTACCGCGGCGGCCAGTTCCTCCACCGGCCCGTCCTTGACCAGGAACCCGGTGGCCCCCGCCTCCATCGCCCGGCGCAGATAGCCGGGGCGCCCGAAGGTGGTCAGGATCAGCACCCTGCAGTCGGGGCAGCGCGTGCGCAGCTCGGCGGCGGCGTCGAGCCCGCTGAGCCCCGGGAGTTCGATGTCGAGCAGGGCCACGTCCGGCCGCGTCGCGATCACTGCGGGCACGATCTCGTCCCCGGCTCCGACCTGCGCCACGACCTCGATGTCCTCCTCCAGGCCGAGCAGCAGGGCCAGCGCACCGCGCATCATGCCCTGGTCCTCCGCGAGCAGGACCTTGATCATCGGATCTCCTCGTTCTCCCGGGTCTCCGGGTGCTCTGCGCTCCCCTCGCCCTCCGGTCCGGCCGGCTCCACCGGGAGTTCGGCGGTGACCCGGAAGCCACGGCCCGGTCCCGCGACCGGGCCGCCGACGAGGGTGCCGCCCGCTGCGGCGAGCCGTTCGGTCAGGCCGGTCAGGCCGCTGCCCGGCGGGGTCGAGCCTACGCCGTTCCCGTCGTCGGTGATCACCAGGCTGACCCGTTCCGCGAAGCTCCGTACCTCGATCTCGCAGCTGGTCGCGCCGCTGTGCCGGATCGCGTTGGTGGCGGCCTCGCGGACCACCCAGCCGAGCAGGGCCGCCGCCTGCGGGGGCAGCGGGGGCCCGGACTGCCGTACGACGGGCTCGATCCCGGCGGCGGTCAGCGCGCCGCGGGCCCGGTCGAGTTCGGCCGCGAGGCTGGCCTCGCGGTAGCCGGTGACGGCCTCGCGGATCTCGGTGAGCGCCTGGCGCCCGACGGACTCGATGTCCGCGACCTGGGCGAGGGCCGCGTCCATGTCGCGGGGGGCGATCCGGCGGGCTGCCTCCGACTTCACGACGATCACCGAGAGGGTGTGGCCGAGCAGGTCGTGCAGATCGCGGGAGAAGCGCAGCCGCTCCTGGTCCACGGCGGCCCGGGCCAACTCCTGCCGTGTGTCCCGCAGTTCCTTCACCGTCTCGGACAGGGCGAGGATGGACGCGGTGACCATGCCGGACAGCAGGGTCCCGTAGACGATGCCGAGGGTGACCCAGCCCTCCTCCCCTGCCGAGATCGCCCCGGCCAGGGCGGTGCCGGCCAACATCACCAAGCCGAGCTTGCGGCCCCTCACCACCGCGCCGGTGGCCAAGCCCCACAGCGGGAAGAACAGCAGCCAGTTGCCCCCGTAGGCGAGCGCGAGGGCGCAGGTGACCGCGCCGAGGGCGGCCAGGCACCAGCGGGTACTGGCCGCCTCCCGGGCCCGCCGGTCGAAGGCGCGGAACACCAGGGTGATGTAGAGGGAGTTGAAGACCAGCAGGCCGAGGGCGCCGATCCAGGGGTTGGGGGTCTCGCCCTTGATGACGTTGGAAATGGCGCCCATGCCCATCAGCAGCCACGGCAGCAGCGCGAAGGCATGGGGCGGGCCCATCGGGCCGCGGCCGTAGTCGGGGGCCTCGCCGCGCGCCTTGCGCAGCTTCTCCTGCGCCCGCCATTCGGCCTTGCGGACCGCCCAGTCGGCCTTCCGGCCCTCCTTGGCCGCTCGCCTGCAGTTCGTCTTCATTCCCGTTCCCTGCTTCATGCGTTACACCGTCCTCGCGGAGTGACGGTACGAGAGCACCGCGTACGAACCGAACAGCAGGGCCCATACCGCCAGTACGGCGACCGCGCTCAGGCCGGGGGCGGCGCCGGCGGCGAGGGACTGGCCGATCTCGGCGAAGCGGCGCGTGGGGGTGAAACCGGAGACGGAGCGCAGCCAGTCCGGGAACAGCTCGACCGGGAACCAGAGTCCGCCGGCGATGGAGAGCGCGAGGCTGCACCCGACGTTGACCACGCCCGTGCTCTGGCCGGTGAGCCGGTAGCCGTTGCCGATGCCGAGCAGGGTGAAGGGGAGCGCGCCGAGCCACAGGACGAGGGCGACGGCCGCCCACTCCCAGGCCTCCAGCCGGACCCCGTTGACGAACGCGCCGGCCGCGAGCACCGCGGCGACGGCCGGCAGCACGATCACCGAGCCGGTCAGGGCCCGGCCGACGACCACCTGGCGCGGGGTCATCGGGGTGACCCGCAGCTGGCGCAGCCAGCCGATGCCCTTGTCCTCGGCGACGCCGTTCCCGGTCGACAGGGCTGCGCCCAGGGCCCCGTAGGCGGCCATGGCCACCATGGAGGCCGTCTGCCAGTCGCCGGTGTCGGCGTCGGTGCCGAGGTTGGTGAAGAGCAGGTACATCAGCACCGGCATGCCGATGCCGAAGACGACGTAGGAGGTGTCGCGCAGGGTCCGGCGGACTTCCAGGCGGACGTAGGCGGTGATCATCGGGCGCTCCCGGCGGCAGCGGTGGGCGTGTGGGCGTGAGTGTGGGTGCGGGTGTGGGTCGCGGTGAGCGCGAGGAAGGCGTCGTCGAGCGAGGGCGCGGTGACCTCGATCCCGCGGACGGCGCCGAGGCCGGCCAGGGCGACGACCGTCGCGTCCGGGTCCTCCGTACGCAGCCGCGCGCGGTCTCCCCGTACCTCCAGGGAGACCACCCCGGGCAGTTCGCCGAGGCCCTCGGTCGGGCGCCCGGCGAGGTCGACGGAGACCAGCGACCCGCCGGCGGCGCGGCGCAGCTGCTCCCCCGTGCCGTCGGCGACGATCCGGCCGGCGTCCACGACCACGATCCGGTCGGCGTGGGCGTCGGCCTCCTCCAGGTAGTGCGTGGAGAACAGGACGGTGTTGCCGCGCCGGGCGTAGCCGCGCATGGACTCCCAGAAGGCGCGGCGGGCCTCCACGTCGAGGGCGGCGGTCGGCTCGTCGAGCACGATGAGCTCCGGGTTGCCGGCGAGGGCGACGGCGAACCGGACGCGCTGGGCCTGGCCGCCGGAGAGCCGGTCGATGCGCCGGCCGGCGAGGTCGGTGAGCCCGGCGAGCTCCAGCGCCTCGGCGACGGGCAGGGGGGCCGGGTAGGTCCGGGCCACGAAGCCGATGAGCTCGCGCACCGTGATCCGCGGTACGGCGCGCCCCTCCTGGAGCATCGCGCCCACCCGGCCGCTCTGGACCGCCTGCGCGGGGGTCTGCCCGAAGAGCCGTACGCTGCCCGCGTCGGGCTCGTTCAGGCCGAGCAGCAGGCTGATGGCGGTGGACTTGCCGGCGCCGTTGCGGCCGAGCAGGGCGACCGTCTCGCCGCGCCGGACGTCGAGGTCGATGCCCGAGACGGCGTGGACGGGGCCGAAGGACTTGGCGGCGTGCCGGAACCGGATGGCGGGCTCGTCGTTCGGCGGCTTCGCGGTCCGCGTCGGCCGCGTCGTCTGCGTGGTGGGCGTCGTCTTCGTCATGCCCACCACGCTATGGACCGGGCGGGGTCCCCCGGCAGATCCGCATGTACGGACCCCACCAGTACAAATGTCCCGACCGCTAGGCGCCCAGCCGGAGACCTGCCTCGAGAGCCGTCTCGGCGAACGCGATGGTGTCCCGCACCCGCGCGGCCGGGTCGGCGTCGTAACCGGGCGAGCGGGTACCGGCTCCGTTCCGGATGCGGAGGGCCTCGGTCACGATCGGATGCCAAGCCCTGTCGAAGGCACCCAGGGCGTACCGGCCGGCGCCGCCCTTGGACGTGAGGCGGCCCGTGGCCAGCAGATGGTGCAGCCGGGCGACACCGAGCACGAACCACTCGGTCATCAGCTCCGCCCGCTCCGTCGGCCCGGTCGCGACGGTCCCCTGACCGGCGCGCAGTTTTTCGACCGCCGGCCTCCAGTAGTCGGCGAGGTTGGCGTGGGAGTAGGCGCGCAGCGCCGTCTCGTCGGTCCACACGTCGCCCGGCCCCGGTCGAGGACCGCTCACGGTGATCGCACCACGAGCCAGTTCGTGCCAGGTCACGGGATCGACGGCAAGGCGGCCGGCGGGCCGGAACTCCCATTCCCCGATGCACGGCACGTCCGGACAG
Source organism: Streptomyces sp. NBC_01296 (assembly GCF_035984415.1). Taxonomy (NCBI): domain Bacteria; kingdom Bacillati; phylum Actinomycetota; class Actinomycetes; order Kitasatosporales; family Streptomycetaceae; genus Streptomyces; species Streptomyces sp. NBC_01296. Next base: position 1,278,135 of record NZ_CP130720.1, read on the forward strand.
TCGTCCGGCGGGCCGGCCAGATCGGCGCGGGTGACATGGAGTCCGTCGAAGTACGGTCGCGGGTGGCGGCGGCCGAGTTCGGCGAGGGCGTCGCCCAGACGCCGTACGAGGTGATCGGCGGGCCGCTCACTCAGCACCGCGACGAAGTCGATGTCGCTGCGTCCCGGACGGTAGTCCCCGTAGATGGGTGAACCGACCAGGTACAGCCCCTCGACGAGGCCGGGTGCGGCCCGGTCGGTCAACTCCCTGTAGGCGCGGGCCGAACGGAGGACCTCAGCGGGGACGGACGGCGAAGACATGCCGATCACGCTAGCCCAGGCTGCGGGCCCGCCGGGCGCGGGCGCGGGCGCGGATCAGGGTGCGGACGGGGGCCGCCAGGCCGTAGCCGACGTCCTTGCGCAGGGCCCGGACGCCGGCCCGTTCCACGGCGGTCAGCTGGTGGCCCATCAGCTCCGACATGGTGGCGATCACCGGGCGCAGGCCAGGCTCGACCAGGTCGAGGATGCCGTCGGTGGCGTCCAGGGCGGTCCGGGCGAGCCGGGTTTCGGCGGCGAGGAGCGCGCGTACGGCCGGGGTGTCGCGGGCCTGTTCGAGGTCGGCCCGGGTGACGGAGTGCTCGGCGAGGCGGGCCCGCGGGAGGCAGAGCCGGCCCTCCGCGAGGTCTCCGGCGAGGTCGGCGAGGAAGTCGACCCGCTGGGCGGCGTCGACGAACCGCCGCCATCCGGCAGCTTGTTCCTCGTCGGGGCCGCCCTGGTACTGGAGTCCGGTGAACACGAGCACCCCGGGCCAGGCGTAGGCGTCGAGGTAGGCCTGGAAGTCCTCGTCGGTCTCGAAGCCGTCGAAGCAGGCCTCGGCGGTGGCGGCGCCCGCCAGGAACCGGGAGACCCAGTGCTCGGGCAGGCCGCGGGACGCGACGGCGTGGGCGTACGCCCGCAGCAGCGGGTCGGGGCTGTCGCCGGTCTTCAGGGCCGCCTCCACCTGCCCGGCGAGCGCGGCCAGACCGGCGGATCGTTCCTGCGGGGTGCCGGTCTCGGCCACGTCGTCGACCAGGTTCATGAAGCCCACCCCGGCCGTCAGCCAGGGCACCAGCGGCGGCGCTGCGAGCAGGCGCAGCGTCAGGTACGGGGCCGGCTCTCGGCGCAGGACCCGGCGGGCGACGCTCGTGTAGTCGTCGCGCAGCCGGGGGTCCGCGATACCGGCCGCCGTCAGGGTGGTGCGCCAGCTGGGCATGGTGGTGGTACTCCTCGAACCGTGAAGGGCCGTACGCAGGTGCGGCATGCGTGCGGGTACACGATGTCAGGAGCGGTAGACCTTCTTCACGTTGCCCTGGGTGTCGGCGTAGACGTAGCCGCCCTGCCCGTACTCGTCGCTGAGGTAGGGCCGCATGGACAGGGAGGTCGGATCGAGGATCCACGGCTCGACGATGACGTAGCGGGAGGTCGGGTTGGCCACGCCGAGCTCCTGCTTGGCCTTGTCGAGGAGGCCGGGCAGGGCGTCCCAGTTGACGGCCGCCATGTCGATCAGCGGCTCGTCCGCCTCGACGGTGCCGCCGGGTCCGGTGCGCTTCGCCTCGCCGTCGCGGTACTGGTAGCGGTCGTAGGTCTTGGCTCCGGGGCCGGTGGGGATGGAGGCGAGCACGTACTCCTCGTAGACCGTCATCTCCACGAACTCGGTCGTGCCGGACTTCTGCTTGAGGGCTTCGAGCGCGGTGCGCACGTTGGCCGGGGTGAGCAGGCTGCCCTTGGGGGCGGCGACCGGGCTGCCGATCGACTTGGGGAGGCTCGGCTTGGAGCTGGAGGCGGTGGAGGGGCCCGTACTGGCGACGGTGTCACCGCCCTTCGCGGCGCCGCTGCCGCCTTCGCCGTCGGGGATCCACTTGACGAGCCCGATCACGCCGCCCGCCAGGACCAGGGCGAGGAGGGCGCCGAGCAGCACCGGACGGCGGCGCGGCGCGTGTGCCGCCGGGACGGGCGCGGTGACCGAGTAGGGGGACCCGCCCCCGGGGGTGAACGGCGCCGCCGGCGCGTAGGGCTGCGGGATCTGCGGCTGCGCGGGGCCGGTCTGACCGACGCCGATCCCCGGCTGCGGGTTCGGCGGCCCGTACTGGCCCAGGACCACCGGAGGCACGACCGGTGTGGCACCGCCGAGAGCAGCGCTCGCGTCCCGGAGCAGCTGTTCCAGCTGCGCCGCGTCGGGCCGTACGGACAGGTCCCGTACGAGCAGCCGTTCCAGTACGGGCCCCAGCGGACCGGAGCGCACCGGAGCCGGGATCGGCTCGTCGAGCACGGCGACGACGGTGGCCAGGGTGGTGGCCCGGCGCAGCGGATGGGCCCCCTCCGAGGCCACGTAGAGCAGCATGCCGAGCGACCAGAGGTCCGAGGCCGCCAGGCCCTCCTCACCGCGCGCTCGCTCCGGGGCGATGTACTCCGGCGAGCCGATGAGCACGCCGGTGGAGGTGAGGGCGGTCGAGCCGTGCAGGGCCGCGATGCCGAAGTCGGTCAGCACGGCCGAGCCGTCGGGGCGCAGCAGCACGTTGGCCGGCTTCACATCGCGGTGCAGCACTCCTTCGGCGTGGGCGGCCCGCAGCGCGGACAGCACGTCGAGGCCGAGCCGCAGCACGTCGGCGACGGGCATCGGCCCCGACTCCAGCCGGTCGTACAGGGAGCCGCCCTTGACCAGCTCCATCACGATCCACGGATGTCCGTCCGTGCCGGCGGCGGGCTCGACGATGTGGTGGATCGTCACCACGTGCGGGTGCGCCAGCCGGGCGAGCGCCCGGGCCTCGCGGATGGCGCGTTCGCGCAGCTGGACGGTGAGCCCGGGCTGGGCGGCGGCGGTCGCCGGGTCCGGCGGGCGCACCTCTTTCAGGGCGACGTCGCGGTGCAGTGCGATGTCGCGGGCGCGCCACACCGTGCCCATACCGCCGGCGCCCAGCGGCGCGATCAGTTCGAAGCGGCCGTCGACCAGCTGTCTGCCGGCCTCACTCATGTCCATGGCCGGTCATCGTAGGCGCAGCCGGTGTCAGCAGCGTCGGCGGTCCACCGTCACGGTGCCCTGGGCGGTGGACAGGGTGCGGTCGTAGCAGCCGCGCCCGGTGTCCGACCCGTACAACTGGTAGTGCTCGGAGCTGGTGCCGACCGCGTGCCGCTGCTCGCGCGGGACGTTCGCCGTGTAGGCGGCGTCGCCCGTGTACCGGTCGTCGAGCAGGGTCCGGTCCACGGTCCGGCCGCCGCGCAGGGTGCTCGTCTCGGCCCGGTCGCCGAGTGCGATGACCGTGCGCAGCCGGTCCCCGGCTCCGAGGGTGGTCTCGCCGTCCATCGTGTACGTGCGCGCGGTGCGGACGGTGGTGGGCCCGCGGGTGACGCTCTCCTCGTCGGTCCAGGCGGCGGTCAGGGCGTCCTGGTTCTCGCCCTCCGTCCAGCGGTGCACCGAGGTGTTGTGGACGGCGCGGGTGACGGTGGTGGTGACCCGGCCGTGGGAGGTGTCGAGGCGGCCTGCGACGGTCAGGCGGTGGCCGCCCTCGGTGTCGAGGCGGTGCTGCGCACCGGGCGCACCGGGTGTGGCGGGCGTCCAGCGGGTGGAGTTGGCCGTGTCGCCCTCCTCGTGCCGGGTGAGGGAGCCGGTGACGACGGTACGGCCCTCGTCCTGCCACAGGAGGAGGTTCGTCGGGGTGCTCCAGCCGCTCTGTCCGGCCGGGACCCCGGCGACGGACACCTCGATCCGGTGCGGGCGGCCGTCGTTGAGGAGGGCGGCGTACGGGGTGAGGTCGTAGACGACCGGCTGGACGTCGAAGGCGCGGGGCGCGGGGGTGACGTACCAGAGGAAGGGGTTCGACCAGCCGCCGGTCCACACGGTCGGGAAGGGGGCCGCGATGCCGGCGAGCTGCCCGTCGACGGAGATCCGGACCTCGCGGTACGGGCCGTCGGCGGCCTTGCAGGAGTACGGCGCGGCATCGGGGGCGGTCATGTACCAGTACTCCTCGCAGCCGCCGCCGGAGCCGGTGGCGTACACCTCGGCGAGGAGCCGCTCGGTGTTGCGCGGGGTGGTGACGGAGGGGGTGGTGAGCGGGAGGACGCGGTCGGGGGTGTCGGGGGCGGGGGTGTGCCGGTCCCGGTCGGCGGCGTAGAAGGTGAGGGTGACCTTGACGTCGATGACGCCGGTGTAGGTGTCGTTGACGACGTTGCCGATCAGCATCTCGACGGGCTGCGGCCGGCTGAGGGTGTCGCGGTAGCGGGTCACGTCCTTCTCGACGGACCAGGTGATGCCGTCGGGCGAGGGCTCGGGGGTGGAGGTGCGCAGGATTTCCACGCCGCCGAGGGAGAGGTGGCCGAGGCGGTCGTACTGCCGGCCCTTGACCTTGCCGTCGAGGCGCAGGACGACTTTGGCCCAGGACCCGCTGCCGCATGCGGTCGGGGGCGTGTAGTTCCCCAGGTAGGGCGTGTAGTCGCGGAACTGTGCCTCGGCGACGGTCACCTCGCAGGACCGGGTCGCGGGGCGGGCGACGGGCGGGGCGGCGGTGAGGGGGTCGTGCCAGTCGGTGCCGAACTCGGGGGGCGGCTCGGCGCCGGCGCCGGGCCGGGGCGCGGCCGGTCCGGCCGCCGGGACCGCCGGGTCACCCGGGACCGCTTCGGTGGCGTGGCGGGCCCCGCCCGCGTGCGCGGTGGTGTCGGCCGCGGCCGCGGGTCCCGCGGTGCCGGCCAGGGTGCCTGCGGCGAGCGCGAGCGCGCCGAGCAGGCCCATGATCCTGTGTCGTCTCATGGCCCCGCAGTGAATCCCGCCCGACCGGGTGGGCACCAGGGCTCCTGCCCCGCCCCTGGCCGAATCTCGCCCCCCGGGACCCCGCGTACGGCTCCGCGCGGGGTTACGAGGTGCGCAGGACGACCGTGCCGTCGTCGTCCGCGTGGACCGTGTCCCCGGGGCGGAAGGTGACTTCGCCGATCGTGACCGGCTCGTCCACCGTGCCCGCGCCCGTCTTGCCGCTCTTGCGGGGGACCGTGCCCAGTGCCTTGATGCCGAGGTCGAGTCCGCCCAGGGCCACGCTGTCGCGGACCGCGCCGTTGATGATCAGGCCCGCCCAGCCGTTGCGCCGTGCGGCCCCGGCGATGAGGTCGCCGGTGAGGGCCGTGCGCAGGGATCCGCCGCCGTCCACGACGAGGACCGCTCCCTCCCCCGGGGTGTTGACCAGCTCGCGCAGCAGCGCGTTGTCCTCGTGGCAGGTGACGGTCCGTACCGGGCCCGCGAAGAGCCGGCGTCCGCCGAACTGGCGGAACGGCGTGGTGCAGATGGCCAGGCCCTCGCCGTGCTCGTCGTACAGGTCGCTCGTGGGAACGGGCTTGATGGGGGTGTCGGGAGTGACGCTCATGTGACTCGGGGCTCCTCGCAGCTCGTACGTCGCGCCGTGCGGCCCCAGCCTAAGCAGTGCTCCCGGCGCCGCTCAGTCGCGGGAGTTGCCGAACAGGATCCGGTAGCCGATGAGCAGGACCAGCGAGCCCGCGATCGCGGAGCCCCAGGTGGCGGGGTCGTAGAACTCGTTGGCGATCGGCTTGTCCAGGAACTTCGCGGACAGCCAGCCGCCGACGAAGGCTCCGGCGACGCCGATGAGGGTGGTCCCGATCAGGCCGCCGGGGTCGCGGCCGGGCAGCAGGACCTTGGCTATCAAGCCGGCCAGCAGTCCCAGGACGATCCAGCTGACGATCCCCATGTGTGTTCACTCCGCTTCGTCGTGCGTGCGCGTTCCGTGCGTGATGTTCGCGTTCACCGGGGAGGACGCGAACACCGGCTAAACGGTTCTCAGCTGCGGCGGGTCCGTACGCGCACGACCCCGGCCACAGCCGTCATACCGGTACACGCGTGATCGACACGGCGCCGGCCGATGCCGGTACGGGCGCCGGTGCGGGGGCGGGTGCGGGGGCGGGTGCGGGGGCGGGCGCCGCGCTCGGGGCCGTCCGCGTCAGCAGCAGTACCCCGCGCGCCGCCGCGAGCGCGCCGGCCGCCGCGAGCAGGATCCCCATCGCGCCGCCCTGGAGGCGTTCGCCGAGCAGGACCGTGCCGATGGCGGCCGCGGCCAGCGGGTTGGCCAGGTTCACGACGGCGAGCGGCGCCCCGAGTCCGCCCCGGTAGGCCCGCTGCGACAGCAGCATCCCGCCGACCGCGAACACCACGACGAGCAGGGCCACGGAGACGACCCGCACGCTGAGCAGGGCCCCGCCGCGGCCGCCCGCGACGGCCACCGTCTGGGTCAGGGCGGAGGCCACGGCGGAGGCCAGCCCGGACGCCGTCGCGTGCCGCAGCCCCGAGCTCACGTCCCGGCGCGCGGTCAGCGCCACGATCGCGAAGGCGGTCGCCCCGGACACGGCGAGTGCCTCGGCCAGGGTGAGGGTGTCGTCGGGGGCCGGTCCGGAGGCCGGGAGCAGCAGCAGGCCGAGCCCGACGACGGTGGCCAGGGTGCCCCGCCATTCGGTGGCCGCGACCCGGCGGCCGGCTCCGCGGGCCCCGAGCGGGACGGCGGCGACGAGGGTGAGCGCGCCGAGCGGCTGGACCAGGGTGAGCGGGCCGTAGCGCAGGGCGGCCGCGTGCAGCAGCGCGGCGCCGGCGTTCAGCCCGGCCGACCACCACCAGGCTCCGTTCCCGAACAGGGCACCGGCGCTGCGGGCGACCGCGGCCCGGGCGAGCCGCTCCTGGGCCACGGCGGCGGAGGCGTAGGCCACGGCCGAGGCGAGGCAGAGCGCGACGGCGAGGACGGTGGCGTTCATCGGCCGACCCCCACGACGTCGGATCCGGCGCCCACGGCGTTGCGCGGGCGCGGCAGGTGCCGTACGACGGGCAGCGAGCCGGTGCGCGCCTGCGGGCGCGGGACGAGCAGCAGCGCCCCGCCGAGCAGCACCGTGGCGACGATCGCGTCGAGCCAGTAGTGGTTGGCGGTGCCGACGACCACGAGCAGGGTCAGCAGCGGGTGCAGCAGCCACAGCACGCGCCAGCGGGACCGGGTGGCGGCGATCATGCCGAGCGCCAGCATCAGCGCCCACCCGAAGTGCAGTGAGGGCATCGCGGCGAACTGGTTGGCCATGGTGTCGGCGGCGGGCGCGGCCCGGTAGACGGAGGGCCCGTAGACCAGCCCGGTGTCCACCAGGTGCGCGGCCCCGAGCATCCGCGGCGGTGCGAGCGGGAAGGCGAGGTGCAGCGCGAGGGCTGCGCCGGTCAGGACGGCGAGTACGCGCCGGGCCCACAGGTAGTGGCCCGGTCTGCGCAGGTACAGCCAGATCAGGAAGACGGCGGTCGCCGGGAAGTGCACGGCCGCGTAGTACGTGTTCGCGGTGTGCACGAGGGCGTCCCCGTGGAGGAGCAGCCGCTGGATCACGCCCTCGCCGGGCAGGTGCAGGGTGCGCTCGATGTCCCAGATCCGGCCGGCGTTGCGGAAGGCCTCGTCGGTGCGGTCCGTGGAGAGCATCCGGCCCGCCTTGTAGACGGCGAACAGACCCGCGACGAGCAACAGCTCACGTATGAGGCGTCGCCGCTGCCCGGTTCCCGGGCCGTCGGCCGGCCCGCCAGGTGTCGTGTGGGAGCTCATTCCCCCAACTCTCTCTTCCTGTACTCGCGCGCCGCTCGAACGCGGATGGTGCGGATGGTCGCGCGCTGATGCGCCGGTGTACGGCGTCCGGAGCCGGCCGCGTGCACATCGACACGCCAGTGTATCGATACATTCGCGTATCGATACGCTGGTGTACCGATACGCTCGCGTTCCCGTACACTTTCCCTACGGAACCAACCGCCGCGGAGCCCCCGAGGAGAGCCGCTCACCATGACGTCGACGCCGCCCACCGCGCGCCGCTCCAAGATCACCCCGGAGCGGGTGCAGGAGTTCTACGACGCCGTCCTGGAGCAGCTGCGCGAGCACGGGTACGAGGCACTGACCATGGAGGGCGTCGCCGCCCGGGCCTGCTGCGGGAAGTCGACGCTCTACCGGCAGTGGAAGACCAAGCCCCAGCTGGTCGCGGCCGCCCTGCGGGCGAACCGGCAGGGCACTCTGGTCGCGGTGGACACCGGCACGCTCGCCGGCGACCTGCGCGAGGCGGCCCGGATCGCAGCCGGCAACTCGGGCCGCGACACCCGCCTCACCCAGGCCCTCGGGCATGCCGTGCTCAGCGACGAGCAGCTGCAGGCGGCCCTGCGCGAGGCGCTGGTCGAGCCGGAGCTGGCCGCGTTCGACGCGATGGTGGCGCGGGCCGTGGCGCGCGGCGAGATCGCGGCGGACCACCCGGCCCTGGAGTTCCTGCCGGCCCAGCTGATGGGCGTGCTGCGGATCCGGCCGGTACTGGAGGGGCGCTACGCCGACGCCGACTACCTGGTCCGGTTCGTCGACGGGGCCCTGTTGCCCGCCCTGGGCCTGGCCCCGATCCCCGTCCCGGACCGGAACCGGGCTCCGGCCCCCTGAACCGGTGGGCCGCCGCCCTGATGACCTGACGGCGACCCGCCCGCGCTGCCTCGTGGGGACGGCGGCAGCGCGCCACCCGGACGGGGCGGTGGTCACTCACTCGAGGGAGTGGCCACCGCCCGGTCTGTGCGGCCCCACGGCGCGCGTTGCGTCAGGACCGCAGGGCGCCCATGACCCGGGCGAACTCCTCCGGATCGGCGTCGAAGCCCCGTACGGCGGCGTCCAGCGACCAGACCCCCGAGGCGTCGCGGGTGAACTCCGCGACCGTGGCCGCGGTGGCGGCCGGGACCCCTGCGAAATCGGACACCGCGAGGTCGGTGTAGCCCTCCCGGATCCGGACCCCCGTACCGCCTATGGCCGCGAAGGTCTTCGTACGGGCACCGCGCGGGCCGGTCTCCTGGATCACCACGCCCACCACCACGCGCCCCAACGCGGAGGACATCCGGTTCAGCTCGAGGGTCATGACCTCGTCGAACCCGAAGCCCTGACCGGTGTGGCTGTCGCGGTTCAGCGTGATGGTGCCGTCGGGGGAACGACTGCCGAAGTGCACGAGGTGGACCGGCTCCCCGTAGGGGTCCGCGGCGCCGTACACCGCCGCGATGATGTCCAGGTCGTGGGCGGGTGCACCCGACGGGCTCGGATCCCACCGCAGGGCGATCTCCACCTTGGCCAGGCTCTTGCGTACTCCGCTCGCCGTCGACGTACTCACCGAACTCCCCCTCCGCTTGACGGGCGTTGCCCCCGGCCATGCTGTCACGCCGCGGCCCTGCCGGTCCGGACGAGCGTACGTTCCCGGCCAGTTGGGCCGGTTCGCCCGGCATGCTCGGCGGGGCCGTCCGCGCAGGTCCCGGTCTGCTGCGGGAGAGCACACGCATCCGCGAGCCGGAATCGACCATTTGTTCGACAAAACCCCCTGGCGACCCGCCACTCTCCGTCACCGGCCGGCTCCGATCGCCACACCCCGCGCGGCCCCTTTTATCCCGTTCGGAGCGCAATGCACCATAGAAACGCCGGTCACGCCGGATCGTTACCTCAAGCTTTGCTCAATTCCAGTGACACCGCGCCCACCGGCTTCCTAGCTTCCTCGTACACGCGTCTTGACGCTTTTTACGAACCCGCGGTTCCACACGCTGCCGGCGATCCCGCAGCGCGTCCCGCGTTCCCGAGGAAAGAGTGCAGCATGAAGGTTCCCCAGGCCGGTGCTTTGGCCGCAGTGATCGGCCTCGCCCTGACCGCCACGGCGTGCGGCGGTGACGGCGGCCCCGAGGGGAACCTCTCCATCGGCATCAAGTTCGACCAGCCGGGTGTCGGGCTGCGCGAGCCGGGCGGGACCTTCTCCGGCTTCGACGTGGACGTCTCGACGTACATCGCCAAGCAGCTGGGCTACAAGCCCGAGCAGATCGAGTTCAAGAAGGTCGACAGCTCCGACCGCGAGCTGCTGCTCCAGTACAACGAGGTCAAGTTCGTCGCGGCCAGCTACTCGATCAACGACAAGCGCAAGGAGAAGGTCGACTTCGCCGGCCCCTACTTCCTCGCGCACCAGGACCTGCTGGTCCGCGCCGACGACGCCACGATCACCAAGGCCGAGGACCTCAACAACAAGAAGCTCTGCTCGGTCACCGGCTCCACCTCGGCACAGAACGTCAAGGAGAAGCTGGCCCCCAAGGCGAGCGTCCTGGAGCTCGACGGCTACTCGGAGTGCGTCATCGCGCTCCAGGACGGCCTGGTCGACGCCATGACCACGGACAACTCCATCCTGGCCGGGTACGCCGCGCAGAAGGGCAACACGGGCAAGTTCAAGCTGGTCGGGCTGAGCCTGAGCAACGAGAACTACGGCATCGGCGTCAAGAAGGGCGACAAGGAGCTGCAGGGCAAGATCAACGCCGCCCTGAAGAAGATGGTCCAGGACGGGTCCTGGGACGCGGCCGTGAAGAAGAACTTCGGCCCGGCCAACTACCGGAACGAGCCCGCTCCCGTGATCACGACGGGCAGCTGACGATCGTCGACGCGGTGGCCGGATTCGACCAGTCCGAGTCGAAGGCGGCGTTCACCACGTAGAGGCGTCCGCCGTGGACCGCCGCGGTCGTCGGCTCGTCGAAGCGCGGATCGGTGATCCGCTTGACGAACCGGCCCCGGCGGCCGTCCGCGCTGAGCGTGAACACCTCGACGGCGTAGTCCCGGTTGCGGACGACGTACAGCGTGCGGCCGTGCACCACGAGCCCGTCGCCGTTGGCCACCGATCCCCCGTCGAGCGGGACCTCGGCGGCGGCGCCGGTGCGCGGGTCGACGCGGAACAGCGCCCGCACGTTGTCGTTGACCACCAGCAGCGCCCGGCCGTCCGGGGTGCGCTCGATGCCGTTGGAGCCCCACACCTGGCCGCCGGGCGGGGTCGGGACCCAGTCACCGGTGAGCGCCACGGCGCGCGGGGCCCGGCCGGAGCCCGCGCCCGACCCGGCGGGCAGGAAGTACAGCACGTCGTTGAAGGAGTCGGTGAACCAGGCTCCGCCGCAGCCGACGACGACGTCGTTGACGAAGGCCGTCCCGGTGGCCGCCTGGTGAGTGGCGAGCACCCGGCCGTCCCCGCCGTCCACGACGCGGATCCGGCCGTCCGCACCGCCCGCGACGAGCAGCCGGCCGTTCCCGTCGAGCTTGAGCCCGACGGACATCGCGCCCGGACCCTGCCCCTCGGTCAGGATCCGCCCGGCCCCGGTGGCGAGGTCCACGCGGTAGACCGCACCGTCGATCAGCGACCCCGTGTACGCGAGCCCGCCCGGCGAGACGGCGATGCCCTCGGGCTGGAATCCGGGCGGGGTGGGAAGGGTGTCCGGCCGGGACGCAGCGGGCCGGGCCTGGGCGAGCGGTGCGAGCGGCCCCACGAGCGCGGCGCCGCCGAGGGCTGCGGCCGCGCCGAGGAAGCTGCGCCGGCCCAAGGGTCCAGTCACGGTGGTGTCCTTTCAACGGCCGCACCAACTGCCGTGCGAACAGCGGGAGTTGAACCACATCGGTTGACCCTGCCACCTCAGCACACCGCAGCCGCCCCGTCAGTCCCGGGCCCGGACCCTTCACAAGGGAATGGGGAGCCTCCCCTTCACCGCCCCTCTGCGTACGTCAGGCCAGCGGCGCCTTGGCGCGAAGCACCTTCAGGAACTCCCGCATCCAGGCGGAGTGGTCGGGCCAGGCGCGCGCCGAGACCAGGGTGCCGTCGACCACGGCCTCGGAGTCCTCGTACGCCGCCCCCGCGGCCTTCATGTCGAGTTCCAGCGCCGGGTACGCGGTCACCCGGCGGCCGTCCAGCCCGCCGCTCGCGGCCGTGATCAGCGGGCCGTGGCAGATCTGGGCGATCGGCTTGTCGGAGCTTGTGAAGGCGGCCAGGATCCGCCGTACCTCGGGATCGTTGCGCAGGTACTCCGGCGCCCGGCCGCCCGGGACGACCACGGCCGCGTACTGCTCGGGAACCACGTCGGCGAACGCCACGTCGGCGGGCCAGGTGTAGCCGGGCTTCTCGGTGTACGTGTCGAAGCCCTCCTCGAAGTCGTGCACCACGAACCGCAGTTTCTTCACCGCCGGCGCCGCGATGTGCACCTCGTACCCCTCCTCGCGCAGGCGCTGGTACGGGTAGAGGACCTCCAGCGACTCCGCCGCGTCGCCGGTCACGATGAGGATCTTCGCTGCCATGGGCTGCTCCCGGTAGGGGTGTTCACGGTGCACGGTCCGCGCGGCCCCGGCCGGGGCCCCCGCCACCGTGCCCGCAGCGGCGCGTTCTGCCAAGAGGTCCTCACCCGTTCGGCCCAGCGGCCACCAGGAGCAGAATCCAGCCTTCCGACACATGGATTTTACCTGTAAGGCACATGACAATGTGAGCCTCTGCTCTGCCACCTGATGCCCCGCCAACTGCCATGGCGGGGGCGGTGCCTGCGAAGAGGTATCCCCCACACCATGAGAATCTCCCCACGTACCCCCTGGGTCGCCGGGCTCGCCGTAGCGGCCCTGGTCCTCATTCCGGCCACTGCGTCGGCCGGCTCGCAGCGGACGGCTGCTCCCCACGCCGACGCGGCCGCCACGACCACCGCGACCTCGGTCGACGCGTACTACGCGGCCGCCGAGGGCAAGACCGGAGCCGCGCTGAAGACCGCGCTCCACGACATCATCAAGAACCAGTCCAAGGTGACCTACGACGGCGTGTGGAACGCCCTGAAGGTCACCGACCAGGACCCGGCGAACCCGAACAACGTCATCCTCGTCTACTCGGGCCGCTCCCAGTCCAAGTCCACCAACGGCGGCGGGGCCAACGACTGGAACCGCGAGCACGTCTGGGCCAAGAGCCACGGCGACTTCGGCACCGCGACCGGCCCGGGCACCGACCTGCACCACCTGCGCCCCGAGGACGTCACGGTCAACAGCACCCGCGGCAACAAGGACTTCGACATGGGCGGCAGCCCGGTCGCCGAGGCCCCCGGCAGCTTCACCGACTCCGACTCCTTCGAGCCGCGCGACGCGGTCAAGGGCGACGTCGCACGCATGCTGCTCTACATGGCCGTCCGCTACGACGGCGGCGACGGCTTCGCCGACCTCGAGATGAACGACAAGGTCAACAACGGCACCGCCCCGCTCTTCGGCCGTATCAGCCTGCTGAAGCAGTGGAACCAGCAGGACCCGCCGGACGCCTTCGAGCAGCGCCGCAACCAGGTCATATTCGACACCTTCCAGCACAACCGGAACCCGTTCATCGACCACCCGGAGTGGGTCAACTCCATCTGGTGACCCTCTCCCGGCAGCCAGGGGACGGCCCGCGAGGGTTGGGCCGCCCCCTGGTCGGGTATTCGCAGGCCAGAGGCTGTGGTGCGCGCCGCCCGGCGACGCCGGCCGATGGAGGTCGTCATGGACGGAGCGGGACTGTCCGACCACGAGCGGCGCGCCCTGTCGGCGATCGAGGCCGACCTCGAAGCGGACCGCTCCCTGCAGCGGATCCTGCGCGCCGCACATACCCGCCCGCGGTACCGCGCCGTGGCCGCCTGCCTCCTCGCCGCGCTGACCCTGGCCCTGCTGGTGGCCGCCGCGGTCACCGTGTCCCTCCCGCTGATCTGGGGGTTCGCCGCGGCCTGGACCCTGACCGTGGTCCTGGCCCTGCCGCTGGTCGGCCGGTGGATCCGCCGCAGCTGGCAGCGCCGGGAGCCCGCCGAGCGCTCGTAGCGCGACCGCTGCGCTACTGCTCGCCGAGCAGCATCCACTTCTCCGTGTCCGCCAGGGGCTCGAAGCCCGCCTTGGCGTAGACGCCGTGCGCGTCGGCCGTCGCGAGCATCACCCGGCGCAGCCCGTACGGGGCCAGGTGGTCGCGGATCGCGGCGACGAGGCTCGTTCCCAGGTTCCTGCCGCGTGCGGCGCGGTCGACGTAGACGTCGCACAGCCAGGCGAAGGTGGTCCGGTCGGTCACGACGCGGGCGTAGCCGAGCTGGGTGCCCGAGGCCGTGTCGTAGACGCCGAAGTTCAGGGAGTGCGCGATGGCCTCGTCCTGCTTCTCCCTGCTCCGGCCGAGGGCCCAGTACGAGTCCTCCGACAGCCAGCGGTGGATCAGCTCGGCGTCGAGTCGGGCGGGGTCGGTGGACAACTCGCAGCCGTCCGGCAGTTCCGTGTTCATCCCGGCATCCAAGCAACGCGGGCAGGGCTCCGGCCAGCGAATTTACGCGGCGTCCGGAGGGGTCAGCCCGGAGGCTGGAGCCGGTCGGCGAGTGCCTTGAAGTCGGCCCAGGCGGGCTGCGGCGGGCGGGCGTCCCAGACCTTCTGGGACAGCGCCGCCAGGGGCAGCCGGATCCCCTCGGCGACCTGGGCCTGGGTCTGGGCACCGGCCAGGTCGCACCACACGGCGAGCCGTCCGCCGAGTATCTGCGCCGCGTACCGGGCCGGCACCGGGGTCGTGCCGCGCAGTACGAGCGGGGTCCACTGCTCGTAGATCCGCCGGCCGGTGGGGTAGGTGAACTGGTTCGGCTGGCCGAGCACGTAGTAGAGGTACTCGTCGTTCAGGTTGACCAGCTTGCGGCCCTCGCGCAGGTACTCCAGCGGCGGCCGGGCCCCGAGCTCCTTGCCCGTCCAGTACTCGACCTGGATGTCCTTGGCCGCCTGGACCACGCCTCCGGTGAAGAAGCCGTCATTCCACGCCTTGGGCACCTTGCCCGCCGGACGCACCACGTCCGCACGGTCGTTCAGCCAGCCCTCGGCCAGGTCCTGGATGCGCGCCGAAGGCCCGTACTTCTGCCGGGCCGCCTGGGCGAGCTGCGGGAAGGAGGCCTGCGGGTCGCGGTAGACCAGCGCCTGGTACTCGTCGGCGCCCAGGTGCCAGAACGCGCCGGGGAACAACGGCAGGTACTCGCGGAGCAGTTCGTCGATGAGCTTGGCCGAGGCCGGCTTCGATATGTCCACGGCGCCCTTGACGGCCCTGCCCTGTACGTCGCGCAGCTGGAGGGCGGGGTGGGCGCGCAGCACGGCGCCGAGGTGGCCCGGCGAGTCGAGCTCGGGGACGACCGTGATGTGCAGGCGGGCGGCGAGCGCGGTGATCTGCCGGACGTCGGCCTTGCTGAGGTGGGGCGTGGAGACGATCTCGGGGTGGGTGTCGGACTGGATCCGGAAGGCCTGGTCGTCGGAGAAGTGCAGGCCGAGCTGGTTGAGCTTGAGGTCGGCCATCCGGCGCAGTTGGTTCTCGATCCAGCCCACGGTGAAGTTCTTGCGGGCTATGTCGAGGTTCAGGCCGCGCTGGGGCTTGGCCGGGCCGTCGCGCACGGTGCCCTCGGGGGCCGAACCGGCGGACTTCACCGCCTGCTTGAGGGTGCGCGTGCCGTAGAAGACCCCGGCCTCGTCCGGGCCGGTGACCCGGACCCGGCCGTCCTGGACGGTCATCGTGTACGACTCGGGCGGCCCGGAGTTCTTGGCGCCGAGGGCGAGCTCCACGTCGCCGGGACGCGCATCCGCGGTCTCGGCGAAGCCCATGCGCAGTTCGCCGGCGAGCAGCCTGCCCTCGTCGGCGAGGGCCGCGGCGTTCGCCGGCGGTACGACGACCCGCGCGGCGGCGGCCGGCTTCCAGCCGGGGCCGCGGGCCGGGGTGTGCTCCCGTACGGCCGGGATGGTGCGCGGGGCGGTGGACAGCGCGTACGACGGGGTCGGCGAGGGGGCCGGGGCGCTGCGCGCGGAGGCCGTGGTGGCGGGGGCGGCGGGGCCGGTGGTGATGGCGTCCCCGGGGCTGCGGGCCTCGTCGGAGGCGGCCGTACATCCCGGCACGGCGAGGGAGACCAGCGCGGCCGCGACCGCCGTGGCGATGGCGTGGCTCCGCCTGACCTGCCTGGACCGGACCTGACTGGACTCTCGCATCATGCACCCCTGTCCCCCGTACCAAAGTGGCACGGGGGACAGGGGGGCGCGACCCGGAGGCCGGGTCGGGAGCTTCAGACCAGCGCGTCGAGGGCGGCCGCGGCGAAGCCGTGGTCCTGGTCGGGGGCGCCGCCGCCCACGCCGATGGCGCCGATGAGGCGGCCGTCGCGGTGGACCGGCAGCCCGCCCGCGATGAACAGCAGCGGCCGGTCGAGGGCGGTGGGCAGGGTGTGGAAGAGCCCGCCGGGCCGGACGGCGTCGACGAGGTCGGCGGTCGGGGCGTCGAGCTGGAGGGCGGTGAAGGCCTTGCGGGTGCTGGTCTCGCCGGAGATCAGTACGGCGCGGTCGTCGCGGCGGAACGCGAGCAGGTGGCCCCCGGCGTCGAGGACGGTGACGCTGACCGTGGCCCCGGCCCGCTCAGCGGCGGCGCGGGCGGCGGAGAGGAGGAGTTCGGCGTCTTCGGTGGTCAGCGGGGCGACGGCGGTGCGGGCGGGGGTGGTGGTGGCGCCGGACATGCGGGGTTCTCCTGGATCGTGGGGCGGGATGTGTCGTACGGGGGCTGCCGTACGAGGGGTCGTGGATCAGCGGTGGGCGGGCACGGGGGCAGAGGCCCGGGCTGCGGCCGTGACGGCCCGGCCGTCGGTGCCCGTGCGGGAGGCCGTACGCCGTTCCAGCGCGCCGGAGACTAGGGCGAGGACCAGGGCGGAGGCGGCCAGGGCGGCGCCGACCCAGTTCGGGGCGGTCCAGCCGAGCCCGGCGGCGATGACGAGCCCGCCGAGCCAGGCGGCGAGCGCGTTGCCGAGGTTGAAGGCGCCGATGTTGACGGCGGAGGCGAGGGTGGGGGCGCTGGCGGCCTGGTCGAGGACCCGCTTCTGCAGCGGCGGCACGGTCGCGAAGCCCAGCGCCCCGATCAGCACGATGGTGGCGGCGGCGCCGGTCTTGGTGTGGGCGGTGAGGGTGAAGACGGCCAGGACGACCGCCAGGCCGCCCAGGGAGACGTAGAGCATCGGCATCAGGGCGCGGTCGGCGAACCGGCCGCCGATGAGGTTACCGGCGACCATGCCGAGGCCGAAGAGGACGAGGAGCCAGGTCACGGAGGTGTCGGCGAAGCCGGCGACGTTGGTCATCATCGGCGTGATGTAGGTGATCGCGGCGAAGACGCCGCCGAAGCCGAGGACGGTCATCGCCATGGCGAGGAGCACCTGGACGTTGCGGAAGGCGGCCAGCTCGTGGCGGATCCGGACGCCTTCGGGCCGGGGCAGTTCGGGGACCAGCTTGGCGATGCCGAGCAGGCCGAGGACGCCGAGGGCGGCGACGATCAGGAAGGTGACGCGCCAGCCGAGGTTCTGGCCGACGAGGGTGCCGAGCGGGACGCCGACGACGTTGGCCACGGTCAGGCCGGTGAACATAATGGCGATCGCGCCGGCCTTCTTCTCGGGGGCGACCAGCCCGGCCGCGACCACCGAGCCGATGCCGAAGAAGGCGCCGTGGGCGAGGGAGGCGAGGACGCGCCCGGCGAGCATGACGCCGAAGGCGGGGGCGAGTGCGGAGAGCACGTTGCCCGCGATGAACAGGCCCATGAGCAGCATCAGCATGCGCTTGCGGGGGACGCGGGTGCCGAGGACGGTCATGAGCGGGGCGCCGAGGACGACGCCGAGGGCGTATCCGGTGACCAGGAAGCCGGCGGTGGGGATCGAGACGCCGTAGCCGGCGGCGACCTCGGGGAGCAGGCCCATGATCACGAATTCGGTGGTGCCGATCCCGAAGGCCCCGATGGCCAGGGCGAGGAGTGCGAGAGGCATGAGGGGGTGCCCTTCAAGGGGGGAGGTGGTGGTGCGGTGGCGCTGTCGCGGCACTTGCCATCGCCGTTTACGTGCGTCCACATTAATTGCAGACGCGGGATATTTGCAAACGCGGGCTATTGCGGCAGTGGCCTATTCTGGAAGGGCACCTGTGGGAACACAGGGAAACCGGGCAACGGGGACACGGTTCGAAGGAGCAGCCCATGACGGCCACCGACAGCGCACTGACCGGCCTCGCCCAGGGCTGGTGCGCCCTCTCGCTCCTGCACGGGCGGATCGAGGCGCACATCGAGCGGGCCCTGCAGGCCGGACACGGCCTGAGCGTGCGCGAGTACTCACTGCTGGACGTCCTGAGCCGCCAGCACAGCGGCCCGGGCGGCCACCTGCGGATGCACCAGGTGGCCGACTCGGTGGTGCTCAGCCAGAGCGCGACGACCCGGCTGGTCAGCCGGCTCGAGGACCGCGGGCTGCTGAACCGCTACATCTGCGACACGGACCGGCGGGGCATCTACACCGACGTGAGCGAGGCCGGCCTGGCCCTGCTGGCCGCCGCCCGGCCGACCAACGACACGGCGCTGCGCGAGGCGCTGGACGCGGCCGCGCACAACCCCGAACTCGCCCCGCTGGTCGCGGCGGTGGAGAACACCCGGAGTTAGCTCCTGGACGGTCCCGGGCTCGGGGGCGGTGACGACGGCACGGGCGAGTACGACGGTACGGCGGACGGGGGTGCGGACCTCGACGGCTGGGCCGGACGCGCACCCGACGGGGTCGGCGTCGTCCCGGGCGGCTGCGCCGAGCGGCTCCCGGGGGCCCTGGAGGGCAGCGGGGACGGCGCCACCGAGGGATGCGGAGCACCGGTGCCCGTAGGGGAATCCGGTGTCGGCCCCGGTCCGGTGAGCTCGGGCGGCGAGGCCGGCGGCACCGGGCGGGGCGGGGCGGAGTCCGGGGCCAGTACGAGGTACCCGGCCACGGCGGCGGCAGCCGCGGCCAGCCCCGCCAGCGGCAGCGCGAACCGGCGCAGGTTCAGCCGCAGCCGCACGGCCGGCAGCCGCCGCAGAGGGGGGCCCGGCGGATCCGCGGGGCGCAGCTCGCGCACGGTGATCCCGGCCGCGCGGGTGTCGAGGGCCTGGCGCAGCCTGCGTTCGACGGGGCGTTCGCCGTGCGTCATATCCGTCCCTCCAAAATGCGTTCCAGCGCGTCCAGGGCGCGGCTCGCGTTCGACTTCACCGCGCCCCGGCTGATCCCGAGGGTGGCCGCTATCTCCGCCTCGCTGAGGTCGGCCCAGTAGCGCAGGACGAGGACCTGCCGGCGGCGCGGGGTCAGCCGGCCGAGTGCGGCGAGGACCTCGCGGTGTGCCTCATCGAGGACGACGTGGTCCTCCGCGGACGGGATGTCGGCCGCCGCGGGCGGGGTCCAGGCCCGGGCCGTGCGTCTGCGGCGCAGCACGGACCGGGAGGTGTTGACGACGGCGGTGCGCAGATAGCCCAGCGCGTTGTCGACCTCGCTGATCTGCTCCCCGTGGCGCCGGTACAGGGCCGTGAAGGCGTCCTGGACCACGTCCTCGGCGGTGGCCAGGTCATCGACGAGCAGCACTGCCAGCCGGACCATGCGCAGGCGGTGTGCGTGGTAGAGCTCGGTGACGGTGGGCTGCGGCGCATCCCCGCGCAGGACGGCGTCGTACGCCGACCCGGGCCCGGGCACGGTCCCTTGGTACCCGGAACCGTACGGCTGCACCGGCGTCGGCGGGGTGGCGCGCTCGCGGCGCAGCACCGACGACCACAAGCCCCGCCACGCCCGGCCGAGGCCGAGCGTGAAGGGGCGTGCGGAGGGTGCGGGTGGAGCGAGGTGGAGCACGGTGTTCCCGGGTTCTCAGCCGTTGGCGCGGCGGCGGACGGCGTAGAGGGTGCCGGCCCCGGCGGCGATGAGCGTGGCGGCCCCGGCTCCGATGGCGGCGGTGGTGGCGGAGGAGCCGGTGTGCGCGAGCTCGTCCCCGGCCGGCGAAGGGGCCGCCGAGGGCGCCGCGCTGGGCTGGCCCGTGGGCTGCACGCTCGGCGCGGACGTCGGCGGAACGCTGCGCGACGGCGTCGGGTGGGCGCTCGGCGCCGCCGTCGGCGGGACGCTGCGCGAGGGGGTGGGCGAGACGCTCGGCATCGCGCTCGACGGCGCGCTCGGGGCGGGCGACGGGGTGGCCGAGGCCCCCTGTGCGGCGCAGGCGGGCCCGGCGAGCGCGAGGACCGCCCCGGCGGCGGCAGCGGTGACGGCCGCCCGGCGGACGGTCAGGGGGACGCGCTTCAGGTTCATCACAGTGGTTCTCCACGGTCGGGTCACGGTCGGTGCGAGGACGCGGAATGCCGCCCTTCACCCCCGCACGACGCGCGACCCCCCGCGAGGTTGCCGCCGATTGCGAAAAACTTTCCGGCGAAGAATTTCTGTCAGGCCGTGGGCAGCGGGATCCTGCGGACCACCTCGAAGCTCAGGTTCCCGTACGCGGTGAAGAAGGCGGCGGCCGCGAGTTCGGTGGCGCCGCCCGGGTCACGGGCGACGACCTTGGCCCGACGGGCCGTCCTGTCCAGCTCCGGCGCGTGCCGACGGCCCAGCCGGACGGTGCGCGTGACCCCGTCGGCCCGGACGTTCAGGAAGCAGTCCCAGGTGCCCGGCGGGATCGGCCCGCCCCCGGCCACCGTGGTCAGGTCGAGCTCGGCCAGGAAGCCGGCCATCGCCAGCTCCGGGTCCAGCTCCGTGAGCTCCGGCGCGGGGCGGGCCCGGACCGGTACGAGGTGCTCGCTGCCCGTCTCCCGCGCCCGCAGGACGAGCTCGCTCTCCATGCGGCCGGTCCCGAGCGTCTGGATGTACGCGTGGCCGGTCAGCCGTACGCGGCCGCCCTGCCAGGTCAGCGAGGCCAGCCGGTGGAGCGTCTTGAGCTTCTCGGTCACGTCGAAGAGCACGTCCGGCAGGCCCGCCGCCGGATCGCGGAACAGCGGGTAGCAGCGGTAGACGCGGCCGTTGTCGACGATCTCCTGCGGCGCCGGCTCCTTCGCCGGGTCGTACTCCATCAGCTGCTCGAAGGCGGACAGCGGGCCGCAGGCGAACGCGTAGAGCCGGATCCAGTCGATCCGCGGCAGTTCGCCGCCCATGTCCGGCCGCCAGTACGTCTGCACCAGCGCCCGGGACCGCTCGTACACCTCGGCCGTGAAGCCGGGGTTCCCGTGGCGGGCCTCGACGGCCGGCCGCAGCGCCGTGCGCAGCAGGCTGCGGAAGTGCCGGCCGAGCATGCGGCGCCGTCCCACCGGGTCCTGCACCCGCTCGGCCACCAGGGCCATGACGCGCTCGATGTGCACCACCGTCTCGCCCGCGGTGCGGGCGCGGGAGGTGATGTTCTGCCCGTCGTCGCGCAGGCGCAGGAAGTAGCAGTCGTAGTCGCCGACGACCGAGATCTTCCCGGCGGCCAGGAACACCTCCGTCACGAAGACCTGGTCCTCGCCGTACCAGAGGTCGTCCGGGTAGCGCAGGTGCGCGTCCTCGATGACCTGGCGGCGTACCAGCTTGGCCGAGTGGAGCGAGCGGTAGACCTCCGAGGTGTAGAGGTCGGCCTCCTCCGCGTGCCGGTGGGCCTTGTCCGACACCGTCCGGCCGAGTCCGACCTGCTTGGCGAGCACGACGTCGCTGCCCTGGGACTCGGCCATGTCCAGCAGCCGCTCGAGCGCCTCGGGGCCCAGGTGGTCGTCGGCGTCGAGGACGAAGACGTACCGGCCGCGGGCCAGGTCCAGGGCCCGGTTGCGGGGCCCGCCGGGGCCGCCGGAGTTGGGCTGGTGCAGGACGCGCAGCTGCGGATACCGGGCGGCGTAGCGGTCCAGTTCGGCGCCGCTGCCGTCGGTGGAACCGTCGTCGACCGCGATGACCTCCAGGCGGTCGGCCCCCAGGGTCTGTCCGAGCACCGAGTCGAGGCACTCGTTCAGGTAAGGCATCGCGTTGTAGACGGCGATGATCACGGATATGTCGGGGGCGGACGCGTGGTGCATGCACCCGAGCATAAAGTTCCGCTTCTTCGGCTCCCGAGGGGGTATGCCGTGGCCGGAAGCGCGCGGTGTTCAGCGGAGCCGGCCGAGGGCGCGGCCGAGGAGGGCGATCCCCTCCTCCAGCTCGCCCGGCGGCCCTGCCGCATAGCCGAGGACCAGCCCCGGGGAGCCCGGCCGGATGCGGTGCCAGGACAGCGGGTGGGCCTTGACCCCGAGGGCCAGGGCCGCCGCCGCGAGGGCGGTGTCCTCGAAGTCCGCACCGTCGAAGGTGACCATCAGGTGCAGGCCCGCCGCCGCTCCGTGGATCCGGGCGCCGGGCAGGTGCGCGGCGATGGCCCGGAGCATGGCGTCGCGCCGGCGGCGGTGGCGGCGCCGGACGAAGCGCAGGTGGCGCTCCAGCTCGCCCGAGTCCATCAGCCGGGCCAGCACCAGCTGGGCGAGAATCGGATTGCCGAGGTCGGCGTAGCGTTTCGCGGCGACCACCGCGTCGCGCAGGCGCGGCGGGACCAGCAGCCAGCCCAGGCGCAGCGCGGGGGCGAGCAGTTTGGACACGCTCCCGGCGTAGCAGACGCCCTCGGGGAACAGGGCGCGCAGGGCGGGGACCGGTGCCCGGTCGTAGCGGTGCTCGGCGTCGTAGTCGTCCTCGATGACCAGTCCCCCGGCCGCCGCCCAGCCGAGCAGCTCCCGGCGGCGCTCGCCGTCGAGGACGACCCCGGTCGGGAACTGGTGCGCCGGGGTCAGCAGCACCGCCCCGGCTCCGCCCGCCCGGAGCGCGGCGGTGTCGATCCCGCTCCCGTCCACCGGTACGGGCACCGTCTCCAGCCGCCCGTACTCCAGCTGCTGCCGTGCTCCGAGCGAGCCGGGGTCCTCCACCGCGACCCGCCGTACGCCGTTCTCGCGCAGCACGTGCGCCAGCAGGCCCAGTGCCTGGGCGACGCCCGCGACGACGACGACCTCGTCGGGGTCGGCGCGGATCCCGCGGTTGCGGGCCAGCCAGCCGGTGACCGCCGCCCGGAGGGCGGGCGTGCCCTGCGGGTTGCCGTAGCCGAAGTCGGCGGCGGTGAGCCCGGCCAGCACGCGGCGCTCGGCCTGGAGCCAGGCCGTACGCGGGAAGGCGGTGAGGTCGGGTACCCCCGGCGAGAGGTCGATGCGGCAGGGCACGCCCCGCAGGGCATCGACGACCGGCGCGCTCGGTACGGCCGGGGCGAATGGCCCGGCCGGACCGTGCGATCCGCCGGAAGGGATCGCTCCGAGCTGCCCGGTCGGGGCGGCCGGTCCGGTCGGGGCGGCCGACAGGGGTGCGCGCGGCACGGGCGCGGGCATCGGCGAGGGCACCGGCGCGGGCACGGACGCGGGCATGGGCCCGGCCACCACGGTCGTGCCCGCGCGGCCGCGGCCCAGCACCTGGCCGGCGTCGGCCAGTCGCTGGTAGGCCTCGGTGACCAGCCCGCGGGAGACGCCGAGCTCCGCCGCGAGCACCCGGCCCGCCGGGAGCCTGCTGCCCACCGGGAGCGTCCCGTCGGCGATGGCGGCTCGGATGCGGTCCGTCAGCCACTCGGTACGGCCGCCCGGCGGCGCCTGGCCGACGTCGAGCTGCAGGAAGTCCGAGCCGCTGACGGCCTCCGCTCTTTTGGACCCCTTGGATCGATGCTCTTCGGCACTGTCCATGGGTCCAATGCTGACAGAGCCTGGGCCATATGAACACCTCCCCCGGCGCCCTGCGCGACCTCGCCCCCGGCACCATCGGCATGGTGCTGGTCGGCAGCAGCGTCACCGTCTCGCGCTCCCTGGTCCACGCCCCGCTGTTCGCCACGCAGGCCGTCCGCTACGCGGCCGCCACCCTGCTCCTGCTCGCGTTCGCCCGGGCCGCCCGGGTGCCGATCCTGCGGCCTCGCGGCCGGGAGTGGCTGTGGCTGGCCGGGATCGCGGCCACCGGACTCGTGCTGTTCAACGTGGCCGTCGTACGCGGCGTCGCACACGCCGAACCGGCCGTGATCGCCGTCGCGGTGGCCTCCGTACCGGTCGTCCTCGGGGTGCTCGGCCCGCTGCTGGAGGGCCGCGGTCCCCGCCCCAGGATCCTGCTCGCCGCCGCGGTGGTCGTGGCCGGAGCCGTCCTGGTGGAGGGCACGGGCCGGACGGACGCCGCCGGGGTGGCCTGGGCTGCGCTCGCACTCGCATGCGAGGCGGCTTTCACGCTGCTCGCCGTACCGGTGCTGCGGCGGCACGGGCCGTGGGGGGTGTCGGTGCACGCGGTATGGCTGGGGGCCGTGATGCTGGGGGTGCTGACGCTGCTCACCGAGCGCCCGGCCGATCTGCCGGCCGTCGGTCCGGCCCAGTGGGCCGCCGCCGGGTACCTCGCCGTCATGGTGACCGCGGTGGCGTTCCTCCTCTGGTACCGCACGGTGGCCGCCGTCGGCGCCGGCCGGGCCGGGCTGCTGACCGGGGTCGCGCCCCTCGCCGCAGCCGCCATCGGCGCGCTCTCGGGCGGCGGGATGCCGGGCCTGCCGGTGTGGATCGGCCTGGTCGTGGTGGTCGCCGGACTGGCGGGCGGGCTCCGGAGCCCGCAGCAGGGGCCGAGCGTACGGAAGGAGCCGCGGCGGCGGAACGAGCCGCGGCAGCCGAAGGACCGGGCGCCTGCGTCCCCTTGAGGGCGGCCGCCTCCCCTTGAGAGCCCGGGCCCGGTGGATCACAATCCGCAGATGCCGACGCCCGCGCACCCCAGTGTCCCCTCCAGCAGCCCCCCGTACAGCAGTTGGATGCGGTACTTCTCCCCCACCGCCAACCACCGGCGGCTCGGGCTGGTCTGCCTCGGCGTCGGGATCCAGCAGGGCCTGCTGCCGGTGGTCGGGCCGCGGGCCCTGGACCACCACGTCGCCGTCGTCGTCACCCGCGGGCGGGGCTGGTTCAGCCACGCCGGGCGCCCGCCGCAACCCGTCACCGCACCCGCGCTGCTCTGGCTGGTGCCGGGGGTGGAGCACCACTACGGGCCCGATCCGCAGACCGGCTGGGACGAGTGCTTCGTGGACTTCGCGGGCCGCAGTGTGGAGGCCTACACCGACCTCGGCTACGTCACCCCCGATCGCCCGCTGGTGCCGCTGAGCGGCACGGAGGGGGTGCGGCACGTGGTCGACGGGATCGTCCGGGCGGCCCGGCGCGGCGGGCCGCTGCTGGAGGTGGAGGCCGCAGCTGCCGTGCACGGACTGCTCGTGGCGCTGCGCTACGCCCGCGCCGAGGTGTCCCGGCACGGGGACGCGGTCATGGACGCCCTGGCCCGGGACGCGCTGCTGCCCATCTCGGTCGCCGAGCACGCGGCCCGGCTCGGGATACCGCTGCCCGAACTGCGCGGGGCCGTACGGCGCAGCACCGGGGAGGGGGTCAAGGAGTACCTCCTCGGGATCAGGCTGAGCCGGGCGAAGGAGCTCCTGGCCCGGACCGACCTGCCGGTCGCCGGGGTCGCCCGGCGGGTCGGTTACGAGGATCCGGCGTATTTCAGCAGGCTGTTCAGCCGCCGGGTGGGCATGGCTCCGGTCCGCTTCCGCGCCCAGCAGTCCGCACGAAGCCCGGCCAGCTGACGCAGTCCGACCGTGCGCCACCGCTGCCCGCGGTCTTCCAGCTGATCGGCTGCACGGCGCACTACGCGTCTCCCGAGCCAGCCCTCGGCCGGACGGCCGTCACGGTCGAGGACTCGACCGACACGCGGTACAAGGTCCCGACGTACCTCACCGAAGTGACCCTCTGGAAGCGGTAGCGGACGGAGGCCGGTAGCCGACGTTGAGTTCTGCGACCGAGGTCCACGGGTTGCCGGACACCTCGCTCGTGGCCTTGAGCCTCACGTAGCGCGCGGTGCGGGGCGTGAAGGTGACGTCCTGCCGGGCCGTCGTGTTCGGGAAGGTCCCGGCGGCGGCCGCCGTGCCCCAGGTGACCCCGTCCGCGGAGGTGAACACCTGGTAGTCGGCGATGCGGCCGTTGCTCTGGGTCTGCCGGGGCAGGCAGTGGAGGGCCGAGACGTCGTACGAGGCGCCGAGGTCCAGGGTGATCTCGTGCGGCATCGGCGCGGTGGCCGCGTACCACTGCGTGTGCCAGAGGGTGGAGGCGTCGCCGTCCAGGACGTTGGCGGCGGCGCCGTTCTCGCCGGCGGTCTCCTGGCTGTCGACGGCCTGTACGCTCATCTGCCCTTGCGGCACGAGGAGTTCACCGCCGCCCGCCGGCCCGAGGTCGTCCACCGTCAGGTCGTCGAGGACCAGGTCGGCCTCGTCGTGCGAGTCCTCCGGGGTCACCTTCCGTACGCCGATCCAGGCGTCGGCCCCGGCGGTGAAGGTGGTACCGAGGGCGGTGGGCGTACGGGCCTGGTCCAGCGCGGTGGCGGTCTCGGTGCTGCCGGAGCCGGTGATGAACCGGTAGTCCCCGCCGAAGCCGCTCTCGTAGCGGAAGGCGACCCTGTACGCGTGCCCCGGGGTCAGCCGCAGCGTCTGGGGCAGGGTGCGGTAGACGAGTCCGGTGCGCTCCTCGTGCGACTTGAGGGAGTTCTGCCCGCCGATCACGTCGTCGACGAGCTTCCCGCCCCAGCCGGCCTGCGTGTACGGGGCGTTGCGCTGGGCCAGGTGGGTGCGCGGGTCGGTGGCGGAGCCGCCTGCGCCGCCGAAGGCGAAGGGGCCCCAGCCGGCGTCGACGTTCTCGAAGTCCTCGGCGAAGGTGTGGCCGCCGAGCGGGGTGCGGGCGGAGCGGACCACGCGTACGTCGTCCAGGTGGACGGTGCCGGACCCGGCCGCGGCGGAGAGTTTCAGAGTGGCGGTGGACCGGCCTGCCGGGACGTCGAAGAACACCTTCATGCGCTGCATCCTGGTGCCGTTCTTCTCGCTCCCGCCCAGGTCGTTCGTCAGGGGCGAGGAGTCGGCGTACACGGAGGCCGCGCTGCCCCCTGCGGGGGTGACGCCGAGGGTGGCGGCCCGGCCGGTCGGGGTGGAGA
The DNA here is from genome assembly GCF_035984415.1 of Streptomyces sp. NBC_01296. Lineage (NCBI taxonomy): Bacteria > Bacillati > Actinomycetota > Actinomycetes > Kitasatosporales > Streptomycetaceae > Streptomyces > Streptomyces sp. NBC_01296. The sequence goes on from NZ_CP130720.1 coordinate 1,304,706, forward strand.
CCCAGACGGAGGCGGCGTAGGTGCCGGGCGTCAGGCCCGCGAGCTGCTGGGAGACGGCGGGGGCGGTCGCGGCGGCGAACGTGAGCTCGTTCTGGCCCTGGGCGTTGCGGGCGACGGCGGCCCCGGTCCCGGTGACGGTCCAGGCGTCGAGGTTGCCCGCGTAGAAGGAGGGGTCCTTGACCGGGGTGCCCTCGCCCCATTTCGGGTCGGCCTGGGCGGGCGCGCCGCCGTCGGTGACGACGTAGGCGGTCTTCGCGGTGGCGTTGATCGTGACCTGGCCGCCGGTGACGGGCAGGTCGCCGACCAACTGTCGCCCGGTGTCGGTCAGTTGGTACAGCCTGGGCGCGGACCAGCCTGCGGGCAGGGTCCAGGTCGTGGAGCCGCCCTTGTCGTTCCAGTGGTACAGCTTGCCGTCGCGCGGGAGCAAGTAACTCCCGCCGCTGAGCACGGTGCGTCCGCCGGTGGTGATCTTCCGGGTGTTGCCGGTGGTGGTGGCGGTGGCGCCGTTGGCGAGGGTGACCGAGTCGGCGGTCCACTTCACGATCGGGGATTCCTGGAGGTACTTGGTCGGCAGGTTGACGGCGAAGGTGGTGTTCAGGAACGCGGTGTAGTCCTTCTTGCCCTGCCAGCCCTCGTACGCGGTGAGTTCGGCGCCGCCGAGCAGCGGGTTCGCGGCGATCCAGTCGTCCTTCGTGTGATTGGCGATGAAGCGGGCGATGGTGGAGTTGATGCCCTTGAGGTCGCTGCCGCCGTAGTTGACGTCGGCCGCCCAGTGGTGCCAGAGGGACTGCTCGGTCAACGTGTTGGGGAACTCGGTGGCGAGCTGGAAGCCGAGTCCGCCGATCTCGCGCTGGAGCTTGCGCGATACGTACCCGTCCCCGTACCAGACGTCCACGTACAGGAAGTCGAGCCCGGGCACGGCCGCCTTCAGGTCCTGGAGCCGCTTCAGCCGCTCGCCGGACTGGCCGTCCTTCCGCGTGTCCACGGAGTACGACTGGTCGAGCCAGTCCCAGCCGAGTCCGCCGCTCTGGTGGGCCGGGTCGAAGGTCGCGGAGACCGGGTACTCCTCGGTGGCGTTGATGTGGACGCCGAAGTCGGCGTTGTAGGCGTGTCCGGCGGTGGTGAGGGTGTTCAGGTCGGCGGCGCCGCCCGGCTTGGAGCCGATGTTCTTGTAGTCCATGTGTGCGGAGTCGTGGCCCTCGGAGGCGTACCCCTTGAGGAGGACGAACTGGCCGAGGCCGTCTGTGGCGAGGCTGACGCGCTTGGTCTCGTCGAGGGTCTCGGTGAACGGGTGGGTGGCCTGGGAGGCGAAGTTGAAGGGGATGCGCTGCACGACCCGGTCGGCGGTCTGCTGCCATCCGGTGGGCGGGGTCCAGATGTCGCGGTAGGCGACGGCGGCGTCCTGCCAGTCGACGGCTCCGTCGCCGTTGCGGTCGCCGGTGATCGCGATCCGCGCGTACGGGAGCGGCTCGGTGTCGGTGTCGGCGGCGCCCGCGGCCCGGTAGAGCCAGGCTCCGCTCCACAGGCCGGCGCGGCGGTAGGCCCCCTTGTCGGTGACCCGCTTGCTGATCCGGCCGTTCTCGCGGGCGGTGCCGCCGGAGGGGGTGTCGTAGAGGGAGTTGGAGTCGATGGCCGCGGCCAGCTTGGCGGTGTTGGCGAGCCCGTACATGACCGTCGTCGCGGCGGGGTCCACGGGGGTACTCGAGGTGACGGGGGTGAAGGTGTCCCCGGTGCCGGTGGTGGCGGTGTGCATGGTCGCGGTGGCCAGCGCGGCGCCGGGCTGGTCGCTGCGGACGCTGACGAGGCTGTGGTCGGGGATGGCAAGGCTGCGGACGCGCAGGGCGGGGGTGTCCTCGATCGCGGTGACCTTGAACTCGACGACCGAACCGGTCACCGAGAGCCGGGATCTGATGGTCACCCCGGAGAAGGACAGCGCGTAGTCCACCGCGGACGCGGACGGGGTGGAGGTCACGGCGGGGGTGTACGCGGTCCCGTTCACGACGATCGCGGAGAGGGCGTCCTCGTTGCCGTTCAGCACGTCGCCGGTGGCCCGCCGGGTGTAGCCGACGACCCGGGGGAAACCGCTGTCCACGGCGACGGACAGCTCGGCCGAGCTGATCGTCACGGGTGCGGCGGCCGCCGCCGCGGCCGGCGCGGGCCCGGAGACGACCAGGGTGGCGAGGAGACCGGCGACCGCGGCTGCTGCGGTGGGCCGGAAGGGTGTACGCATCGGGCCTCCGGGAGTCGGCGCTTCCTTGGCGGAAGACCGCACGGCCCGGAGGCCAGCGGTCCGCTCACTGACCTGTCAGCTTGCGGACCGCACCGCCGCAGGCCCATGGACAAAGCAGAGCCCGGTCCTGGACTTACGTGGCGGATGAGGGATCAGGTGGAGGCGGGGGTGATCACGACGGCCGTCCCGTACGCACACACCTCGGTCCCGACGTCGGAGGCGTCGGTCACATCGAACCGCATCATCAGGACCGCGTTCGCGCCGCGGGCCTTCGCTGCCTCGATGAGCCGCTCCATGGCCTGGTTGCGGGTCTCCACCAGGGTCTTGGTCAGGCCCTTGAGTTCGCCGCCGATCATCGACTTCAGGCCTGCGCCGATCTGGCTGCCGAGGTGGCGGGAGCGGACGGTGAGGCCGAAGACCTCACCGATGACCTGCTCGACCCGGTAGCCGGGGACGTCGTTCGTCGTCACGACCAGGACGCCGGTCTGCTGGGCCCCCGGGCCGCCGCTGTAGTCATCGATACCCATGGCACCCACTGTGGCGGCGGGCCCGGGCCCGCGCATCCGGAGAGGGCCGTTCCGGCCGTCCGGAACCGGGGTCAGGGCAGGCGGGCGACGAGGCCGGACTCGTGGGCCAGGACCACGGCCTGGGCGCGGCCGGACACCCCGAGCTTGCTCATGCAGCGGTGCACGTGCGTCTTGACGGTGGCGGCGCTGGGGACGAGCCGCTCGGCGATGTCGGACTTGGACAGGCCAGCGAGGCCGGTCTGGACGGAGATCACCGAGACGTGGTGGGCGATGACGTCGTGCAGCTCGCGGGCGATCTGGATGCGCTCCTCCATGACGGCCCGCCGGGCCTTCTCCTCCTGTTCCCGGCGCAGTTGCCGGGTGAGCTCGCGCAGCCGCCGGGCGCCGTCGCCGGTCACCCAGCAGACGATGGTAGTGACGGTCACGAAGCCGACGCTGAGCGGGCCGATGCCATGTTCGGCGAGCCGGCTCCCCCAGAGCAGGACGAGCAGTGCGCCGACCGCACATCTGGCCGAAATTCGCCGCTCGCGGAGCGAGGCGACGGTGTACAGCGCGAGCGCGAGGCCGCACACGGCGACGGCCGGCAGCACGGCGCGGAGCCGGACCACCGCCGGATGCGCGGACGACTGCACGTCAACCCCCCTGAGTACACCCCCTGGTTGTACAGGGTGACCTCCCCACGGGGTAGGCGGATTTCACCCTGTGGAGGGGCGAGAGCGGCGGACCCCCGCGCGTAGATTTCCCCGAGCCGGACCGACCGGCACCGGCCCTGCTCCCCCGGGGGCCCCGCCGCGCGGCCGTGCCCCACGGGGGCGGGCACGGCCGTGCGTACGTCCGTACGGGTGGTGGCCGGCCCGCGGCCGACTGCCTACCATGGGCGGTCCCCTCAGGTGGAGGACAGCGCCCATGGAGTCGCCGCAGAATCCGTCGGGACACCCGCCCGCACGCCCGCAGACCCCCCTCGTCGACATGCACACCCCGAGCGTCGCCCGGATGTACGACTGGCTGCTGGGCGGGGTGGAGAACTACGCGAGCGACCGCGAGGCCTGTGCCCGGCTGCTGGAGATCGCCCCCAGCACCCAGCTCCTGGCCCGCAACAACCGGGCGTTCCTGCGGCGCGTCGTGCGCATCCTGGTCGAGGAGTACGGGATCCGGCAGTTCCTCGACCACGGCTCCGGTCTGCCCACCCAGGACAACGTGCACGAGGTGGCGCAGCGGGCCGATCCCGGCTGCAAGGTCGCGTACATCGACAACGACCCCATGGTCCTGGCGCACGCCCAGACCACACTGCACGAGGACGGCCGCACGCTCGTGCTGTCCAAGGACCTGCGGCTGACCCGGCAGATCCGGCAGGACACCGACCGCTTCCTGGACTGGGACCGGCCCATCGCGGCCCTGTTCGTGTCCGTGCTGCACTGCCTGCGGGACACGGACGACGAGAACGATCCCGCCGCGGTCGTACGGACCACCGCCGCGCAGCTGCCGCCGGGCAGTTTCATGGTGATCTGCCAGCTCGTCAGCGACGATCCGGTCGTACGCCGCGACGTGACGCGGCTCATGGACGTGACCACGCACGGCACCTGGGGCCGGGTGCGGGAGACCCACGAGGTGCGCCGGTACTTCGACGGGCTGGAGATCCTCGGGCCCGGGCTCGTCGACGTGGTCGACTGGCGGCCCGACACCGCGCCGCCGCCCGCAGGGAGCCGGCCGCGGGACTGGGTGGAGTGGGGCGGGGTCGGCCGCCTCTGAGAGGCGGCCGACCCCCCTGCCGGTGCCGGCCGCGTCCTAGTCGTCACCGCTGTCGCGGAACTGGCGCTTCGCCTCGAGGATCAGGCCGACGCTCTCGTCCTTGGAGGACGCCACGTTCCGCAGGTTGCTCAGGGCGTGGCGGTAGTCGTCGAGGGCCCGCGGCCGGGTCACGTAGTTCGCGCCGTTGATGTGCTCCACGTACGCCAGCTCGGCGTGCTCCCCGTCGCGGAACTTCAGGTGCGTGATCGGGTAGGGCGGTGTGGCCCCGTACTCACGGGTCATCCTGAGGATGCGGATGCTGACCTTGTCGGTGTCGCCGGCGCGCAGCAGGTGGTTCAGCTGCTCGTGCATCACGGCCGCGTTCCCGCAGCGGCGGTGCAGTACGCCTTCCTCGAGCAGGGCGGTCACCCGGGGCAGCGGGCTGTCCATCAGCCGCAGCTGCCGTTCGGTGCGCAGCTCGACGACCCGTTCGACCTCCTGCGGCTCGGCGCTGGGCATGACGGCCCGGACCATGTACCGGGCGTAGTCGCGGGTCTGGAGGATGCCGGGGACGACGAGGTTCTCGTAGACGCAGATCTCCTCGGCGTCGCCCTCCAGCTGGATGAGGCGTCTGAGGAAGTCGGGGGTGACGTCGCTGAACTGCTCGTACCACTCGGAGTCCTGCGCGTGCTCCAGGAGCCGTTCGATCGCCCACATCTCTTCGGCGTCGACGCCGTAGTGCCGGGCGAGATCGCGTACGTCGCGCGGCTTCGGCGGGCTCTCGCCGCGCTCCAGCCGGCTGATCTTCGACACCGATCCGCGGATGACCGGTGCGACCTGGCGCAGGGTCAGGCCGCGGGCCTCGCGGCACCTGCGCAGTTCCCGCCCCAGCAGGCGGTCGGCCGCCGCCCGGGCCGGATCGTTTCCCATCGGCAGGACGGGAGCGACGGGCTCGGGCAGCGGCTCAGGGAGGGCGGGCATCAGAACTCCCTATGACTGGGGCAATGGTCCGTCACAGCATGGGCCGCCTCCCCCTGCCCCTCAAGCCATGGCCCCGGCTTGGGGTGTCATCCGGTCAGGTGGTCGAATTCCGCATGTTTGACGCCGTCGATGAACGCCTCGATCTCGGCGGTCGTGAACACCAGGGCCGGACCGTCGGGGAAGCGCGAGTTCCGCAGCGCCACGGCGCCACCCGCCAGGGCGGCGACCTCCACGCAGTTGCCGTTGCCCACACTGGCCCTGCTCTTGACCCACACCGCGCCGGGAATCTCGCTCGCCACCACGCCGTTGTTCATCTGCATGATCGGACCCCTCCTCGTCGGACGCGCACGCCCGTGCGAACCCGTGTGGGACCGCACGGCGAGCGCTGACAGAAATGCTAGCCAGATGTAGGGGACACCGGAGTCCCTCGAACGGGTGCCTCGGCTGAGCGGCGTCCCGACGGCCCGACCCCCGCCCCGAGGGGAACTCATTGGGCATTTCGGGCTAAACGGCGGTGCGCCACCGGGCCGGTACGACCCGCCCTCGCCATAGTCGACCGTGGCGACCGACTGGTCGCCGCCCCGGCCCGCGGCACACCGCGGCCGGGCGGATGTCTTCGCAGAGGAGCCTGCACATGCAGAAGCCCACCAGGACCGTCCTCGCTCTCGCCGCCGGAAGCCTGGTGCTCGGCTTGGTCAGCGCGGGCGCCGCCGCCGCGGACGACGGCCCGAAGGCCCACACGCCGTCGGACGAGGCCGTCCTTCTTGAGCCGGAGAACGACCAGTCCGGCACCTACGACGACAAGAAGTACACCGTCGGCAAGATCATCTCGCGGGGCCCGCTGAAAGTCCGCAGCAAGCCGAACACCCGCGCCGACGTGGTGGGCCACGTGAAGCCGGACCACAAGGTCGCCATCGTGTGCAAGGCGTACGGCGAGTCGATCGACGGCAACAACATCTGGTACCGCCTTCACGTCAAGGAGGACCACAAGTCGCAGGACGGACGGGGTGAGGACGGCGGGCGCGACGAGGACAGCGGACGCGATGAAGACAGCGGGCGCGGTGAGCACGGCGGCCGCGATGAAGACAGCGGGCGCGATGAGCACAGCGGGCGCGGTGAGCACGACGGACGGCAGGACGCGCGGGACGAGGACGAGGACGAGGACGGCCTGCGCAACGGACAGGGCGGCAAGGACGACAAGGACCGCAAGGACCGGAAGGACCGGAAGGACCGCAAGGACGAAAAGGACCGCAAGGACCGCAAGGACCGGAAGGACGACAAGGACCGGAAGGACCGCAAGGAGCACAAGAAGGCGTGGATCACCGCCCGTTACGTGAAGAACCTGGACCACGTGAAGTGGTGCGACTGACCCCTCCGGTCAGGCCGCCGGGCGTACGGTACGCGGCCCCACGCACTCCGCCCCGTACGCCCGGACCCGCTCGCGCAGTTCCCGGTCCGCCGTGACCACGACACACCCGCGCTCCGCGAAGGAGGCGGCCAGCTCCACGATCCGGTCGTCACCGCTCCCCGGCGCCGAGTCCACCCGTACTCCGGGCACGGACTCGACGCCCCGGGCGGCGCCCTCGACGACGAGGACGATCTCCTCGATCGCGCCGATCCCCTCGATCTCCCCGCCCCCCGCCGGGTCCCGCTCCGCGAGGCGGTCGCGCAGCCGCTCGGCCGCGCCCCGCCGGTCCCGCCACCAGCCGTCCGGTACGGAACCGACGACGTTCGCGGCGTCCACGATCAACACGGTCATGGCCCCAGTATGGGCCCGCGGCTGCCGGCGCCTAGAAATCGCCGTAGTTGACCTGCCAGGTGGGCAAGCCCATCCGCCGCCAGACCGCGACCACCCGGTCCCGGTCGTCCAGCGACACCCGTACCGCGTACCGGTGGCGCACGTGCGCGTCGAACAGCTCCGCCTTCACCACGTCGTCGCGGCGCGTGTCGCCGAGCGGGCGCATCCACAGCTCGTCGTACGGCACCTCGTGCCGCTGCAGCCATTCCTCCGTCTGCGGCCGGTGCTCCTCGCCGCGCCCGGACAGCAGCACGATGGTGTCGCCGTCGGCGCGCCGGAAGGCGTCCAGCGCGTACCGCACCGGCTCGTTGAGCACGTCGATCCCGCAGCGCGAGAAGTCGTACGGGCTGCGGTCGCCGGTCAGCGCGAGCGTCCCGTCGATGTCGCACATCACCGCCGAGGGCAGCGCCGGGTCGGCCACGTACGGTTCGACCGTGGGCTGGTCGTTCAGCCACTCCGCGGTGAGCCGCCAGCCGCCCTTCTTGGCGTTCCTGCGCTTGTCGTCGAGTATCCGGATGATCTCCTCGCCGACCGGCCGTTCCCGGGCGGCGTCCCGGCGCAGGCACTCCTCCACCGGCACGTCGGTGAAGTCGTGCACGACGAAGGTGGCCCGTCCGGCGACCGCCGCCTTGAGCCGCTTGGGGATGTGCGAGGTCAGGTGCGTGTTGTCGACGACCACGTCGAAGCCGCCGTCGACGGCCGCGCGCACCGCCGCGTCCTGGACCGCGAGGACGGTCTGCTCGTGCCGGTACGAGCGGCCGCGCTCCGGGTCGGGCAGGTCGAGCATGGCCCGCAGGTCGTCCAGGTTGACGCGGCGCATCCGGCCCGCGGCCTCGGCCTGCAGGGCGCGCGCGGCCGTCGTCTTCCCCGAGGCCGGCAGCCCCGTCATGACGTGGACGACGGGGCGGGCGGGGTCTTCGGACACTGGTTCAGTTCTCCTCATCGGTCGTGAAAGGGTCGGACGCCTCCGGCCGCACGTGCCGCCATACGACGAGCTCGGTGGACCGGCCGTCCAGCCGCAGGAACATCGCGGCGCGGATCCAGCGGTCGGGCAGGGCCTTGGCGGCGCGCGCGAACGCGCCCCGGTCGCCCGCCAGGTGGGCGAGCGCCGCGTACGCCTCGTCGATGGCGCGCTCGCGCGCGGCCGCCGCGTCCTCGAGGCGGCCGACCACCTCGCGCACCCAGGCGTCGAACTCGTCGGGCACCTGCTGCAGCAGCGCTTCGAGCGGCTTGCCGCCCGAGGCCTCGATGTCGGCGGCGGTGCAGTTCAGGCCCTGCGCCAGCTCCTTGGCGGGAAGGCCGGCGAAGCGCTCGATGCCGTGGGTGCGCCAGATGTCCCGCTCGGTGACTCCGGTGACCAGCTTGTGCAGGCGTACGTACTCGGACAGCTTCGCCTTCGCGCGCACGCCGGAGGCGAACCGCAGCACGAAGCCCTCGGCGTCGGTGCCGGCCGCGTCCTCGCCGCCGGGCAGGGTGTTCGACGCGGCCAGCGCCAGCAGTTCGGCGAGCGGCATGGCGGGCCAGACCGTGACGACGGATCCGATCCCCTGCCAGTCGACCGCGGCCTCGGCGAGCCGGACCTCGGTGCCGTCCAGGCCGTACGCGGCGAGGAGCACCAGGTCCCGGCGGTCCCCGTAGTCGACGACGATACGGTTCTGCGGGTACAGGATCTCCGCGAGGTAGGTCACGCGGGGGTCGAGGGCCGAGGTGTCGCGGCCGTCGAGGTAGCGCTGGCCCCAGGTGGCCTGGGTGCTGATGAAGGATCCCTTGGACGCGACGCGCCAGCTGCCGGCGTAGTGGAAGACCACCGCGAGGCTGCCGTCGACCTTGTCGTACACCTCGAACGGCTCGTCAGGCAGGGCCGGTGCGTACGGCCGGCCCTCCTCGTGCTCGCCGACGTTGAAGAACTTCGGCAGCGGAAGGGCGACGATCGCGCCGGTGGCATCGTCGGCGACGAGTCCGCGGCAGCACATGGTGACCCGGTTCCACACGCGCTCGTACTGTGCCGTCCGCGTGTACGTGTAGATGGACAGCGGCAGTTCGGGGTGCGGCTTGCGGGTGACGTGCCCGGCGTCGATGGCTGCCGCCAGCTCCTGCTGCGGCAGCAGGTCGTGCAGCGTCGGGTAGGCCTGGTTGTGGCCCATGGGTTCCTCCCGGTTCGAGATGGTTCATTCTCACGTGCGGGAGGAGCTGCCCGGTACTGAATTATCGCTGGTCCGGAGGGCTCTGGGCGAGGCGGTTGATGTCCTGGGGCCGCAGGATGCGGGTGCGGACGTCGGCTCCGGGCCTCGCGACGTTGATCATCGCGCGGCCCAGCGCCTCGGTGGTGGTGACGAGGTTCGGCGCGAAGCGGCGGAGCAGCGGGAAGAGCGGCGCGGTGACCAGGTAGGCGGCCCGGTAGAGGAGGGTCTTGGAGGGCATGCCGCGTACGGGCTGCACGAGGCCGGGGCGGAACATGTAGGCCTGGAACGGCAGCTGGAGCAGGTCGTTCTCCGTCTCCCCCTTGACGCGGGCCCACATGGTGCGGCTCTGCTCGGTGCTGTCCGTGCCCTCCCCGGAGACGTAGGCGAAGGTCAGCCGGGGGTTGGCGGCGGCGAGCGTACGGGCCGCGGCGAGGGTGAGGCCGTGGGTGATGCGGCGGTAGTCCTGCTCCTTCATGCCGACGGCGGAGACGCCGAGGCAGAAGAAGCAGGCGTCGTACGAGGCCAGGTCCAGGTCCGGTGCGCTGAGGTCTGACGGGTCGTCCTGGATGCGCTCGCGCAGCTTGGGGTGGGAGACGCCGAGCGGGGTGCGGCCGACGGACAGGACGGCCGTGACGGTGTCGTCGCGCAGGCACTCACGCAGAACACCCCGGCCGAGCATTCCGGTTCCGCCGAAGAGGATGACGTTCACGGGTACAGCCTAGATCTCTCAGTGCGAGACGCAGAGCTCGTTGCCTTCCGGATCGGCGAGTGTGGTCCACGTGTAGGGGCCCTGGCGGCCCTCGTGCAGGTGCCGGGCGCCCTTGGCGAGCAGTCGCCCGACGACCTCCTGCGGGTTGTCGGAGCCGGTGCGGACGTCCAGGTGGACCCGGTTCTTGGCCGTCTTCGGCTCGGGGACGAGCTGGAAGAGGACGCGGGGCGCGCGCTCGATCCCCTCGGGGTGGCGGATGGCGGCGCCGACCTTCCAGACGAGGGCTCCCCGGTGGGTGGCGGTGTCGTCCTCGGTGGCGTGGCCTTCGGCGACCATCTTGCGGATGAACTCTGCGTCGGTCTGCTCCACTTCCCAGCCGAGGGCGTCGGCCCACCAGTCGGCGAGGGGGTGCGGGTCGGCGGAATCGATGGTCACCTGGAACGTGTATGCCATGAGGGGACCCTACTGACGGCCACTGGCAGTCGCCACGCGGCGAGCCTCCTCGACTCGGGTCGTTCGGTCGATGCCGCTCCTGCGGCGGGTACGGTTTCTGCCGGACGTCCCTTTCCGAACGGGGTTCGCGCATGGAATTCGGCCGCGTGGGGCGGGTGGTCGTCGCCGACGACGAGCCCGTGGTCCGCAGGGGGCTGCGGACGTCCGTCGAGTCGACCGGCGCGTTCCACGTGGTCGCCGAGGCCGCCGACGGGCACGAGGCCGTCGAGGCCGTACGGGCGCACCTGCCGGACATCCTGCTGCTGGACATCCACATGCCGCGGATGGACGGGCTGGAGGCGACGGCGGCGCTGCGCGCACCGGATTCCGGTGCCGCCGCGCACATCGTCGTCACGACCGGCCTCGGGCTCGACGCGGACGTGGAGCGGGCCCTGGCCCTCGGCGCGGACGCCTTCCTCCCCAAGGACGCCCCGCGCGAGGAACTGCTCGCCGCCCTGCGCGCGGTGCAGGAGGGCGATGCCGCGCTGTCCCCGCCGGTGCTGCGAAGCGTCCTGGACGGCCTGCGCACCCCGGCCGCGGCGCAGCGCCGGGAGGCGCGGGAGCGGCTGGAGGTCCTTTCGGCGCGGGAGGCCGAGGTACTGGGCCTGGTCGCCGAGGGGCTGGCGAACCGGGCGATCGGCGAGCGGCTGCAGTTGACGCGGGACGCGGTGAAGGACCTGGTCGGCCGGATGCTGGCCGAGCTGGACGCCGCGAACCGGCTTCAGCTCGCCCTCCTGGCCCATACCGCCGGCCCGGAGGGGGAAGGTCCGCCGCGGTGAGGGCCGCCGCCCGGCGCGGGTTCCTGCGGCCGCTGGCCGCGCTGCTGTTCCCGCCGGGGCCGCAGGGCGGGAGCGGGCCGCACGGGGTGCTGCCGACGCTGTTGGTCGCGCTGACCTTCGTGAGCGGGGTGGTCGACGCGGTGAGCTTCCTCGGGCTCGACCACGTCTTCGTCGCCAACATGACCGGCAACGTGGTCTTCCTCGGCTTCGCGCTCGCCGGGGACCGCGAACTGTCGGCCACGGCCTCCCTGCTGGCGCTCGCCGCCTTCCTGGCCGGTGCGACGGCCGCCGGGCGGCTGCGCCGCGGCCGGGAGCCGGTGCGGATGTTCGCGCCGCTGGTGGCGGTGCAGGCCGTACTGGTGGCCGGGGCGCTCGCGCTGACGGCGGGCGGGGGCGGGCCGCTGCCGGTCGTGGGGCTGCTCGCGCTCGGCATGGGCCTGCAGAACGCCGTCGTGCTCCGGCTGGGCGTGCCCGACCTGACGACCACCGTCGTCACCCGGACGCTGACGGGCCTGGCCGCCGAGCCGTGGGACCGCACCGCCGTACGCCGGCTCGTGTCGGTGGCGGTGCTGTTCTGCGGGGCCCTGGCGGGCGGGCTGCTGACGCTCCACCACGGATCCCACTGGGCGCTGGCGCTGGCGGTGGCCCTGCTCCTGTGGATCGCGGCGGCGGGCGCCGTGACAGCCGCCGAGCGGGCCGGCCCCGAGGCCCCTTAGCCTTGCCGCGCGCCGGAGCGGTCGGCGACGAGGGCGGCGAAGGTCAGCAGCCATGCGCCCACGGCGATCCAGAGCAGGACCTCGCCCAGCGGGCTCAGCCATCCCACCCCGGTGGGGTCGGCCGCGGAGAGGCAGGCGGTGGCCGTCATTCCGAGCGGGAAGACGGTCGCCCAGCGCCGGATGTCGTAGCGCGGCCGCCACTGGTGCAGCTCGGCGGCGAGGAGGAGCACGTACCAGCCGAGGGACAGGGCGAGTGTCACCAGCGTGACCGTACGCAGCGCCGTGTGCACCGAACCGGTCCATACGGGTGAGGCCGTGAGCTTCGATCCCGCCAGCGCCGAGATGGCCAGTGCGCCGCCGGCCACCCAGTGGTCGCCCGCGCCCCGCACCACCTCGCGGAAGTCGAAGTGGACGAGGGCCACCGCGTACAGCAGCAGGCCGAGGCAGAAGGCCCCCAGCGCGGCCCGGGCGAGCCAGTCGCGGTGGACGGCGGCGGCCAGGATCGCCGCCAGGACGGCGAGCCCCTGGGTGGCCACGCAGACGAGGAACGCGGCCCCCGGCATCCGCCGCTTCCAGTGCAGGAGGACGGCGAGCAGCAGCCAGGGCCACAGCGCAGTCGCCAGCACCAGCAGGGCGGCGGCGAGGCCCTGCCACCCCAGCAGGGAGAACCGGCAGCCGAGCACGGTCGTGGCGGCCACGGCCGTCAGGGCTGCCGGGGTGTCCGCCTCGGCCCGGAAGCGGCCCCGGTCGCCCACGAGCCGGGCGGTGAAATCGGCGGCGAGTACGAGCCACAGCGCGGCGGCGACGACCAGCGCCGCCAGGGACAGCACGTCGGACCCGATCAGGTGCAGCCCGACGGAGAGGATGCCGGCGGCCATGACGGGGGCGCCCGCGGCCGGGGGCAGCCCCGTCCACCATCGGCGGCCGGGCAGGGGGAACACCTGGTTCACCCTGCCAGCGGACACCGCCCGCCCGCGGCCCGCGAGCGCGGTGGGCCATTGGGCCCACAGGGCCGCGCGGGCGGGCGGGCTCCGGCCCGCGTGGGCAGCGCGCGGCCCTTGACTTCCGCGGGCGGCTGCCGGACTCTCTGCGCTCATGGGACAGCTCGACGGCAAGGTCGCGGTGATCACGGGCGGGTCGGCCGGCATCGGACTGGCGACGGCGCACCGGTTCGTACGGGAGGGTGCCCGGGTGTTCGTCTCGGGGCGCCGTGAGGCCGAACTCACCTCGGCGGTGGAGGAGTTGGGGAGCGGAGCCGTCGGGGTGCCGGGTGACGTCACCAAGGCGGCTGACCTCGACCGGCTGTTCGCGGCGGTCGCGGCCGAAGGCCGGGCGATCGACGTCCTGGTGGCCAACGCGGGCGGCGGGAAGGCGGGCGGCGTCGCCGAGTTCACGGAGGAGCAGTTCGACACCGTCTCGGACCTGAACTTCCGCGGGACCTTCTTCACGGTGCAGCGGGCGCTGCCGCTGTTCGGGGAGCGCGGTTCGGTCATCCTGCTCGGCTCGACGGCAGGCTCGGCGGGGTCCACCCGGTTCGGCATCTACGGAGCCACGAAGGCGGCCGTCCGTTCGATGGCGCGCAGCCTGGCGCTGGAGCTCGCGGGGCGCGGGATCCGGGTGAACGCGCTCAGCCCCGGTCCGATCGACACTCCCGCGCTGTCCCGGGCTCCCGCCGCCATCCTGGAGGAGGTGACGTCCGGGGTGCCGATGGGGCGGACCGGCCGTCCGGAGGAAGTGGCCGCGGCGGCGCTGTTCCTCGCCTCGGAGGAGAGCAGCTACATCACCGGCATCGAACTGTTCGTGGACGGCGGAGCCGCCCAGGTCTGACCCGCCGCCCGGTGCACCTCGCCGCCCGTGCTCAGCCCGTCCCGGGCTCCTCGCGGGCGGCCGTGACGGTGAACATCGCCCCCTCGGGGTCGCGCAGGGTGACCCAGCGGTCGGTGGCGCTCGAGACGACGGTCGACAGGGTGGTCCCGCCGGCGGCGGTGGCCGCCTCGATGGCCTCGTCGAGGTCCGGGACGCGGAAGTAGACGTGCCAGCGGGGCCTGGTCTCCGGTGCGTGCGCAGCGGCCTCGGTGATCCCGCCGTCGAGGCGGGCGACGGGCTCGCCCGCCTGCCGCAGGACGACCTGGTCGTTCTCGTACGAGACCTCGCAGCAGCCGGGACGGCCGGTGGCCCATTCCAGTACCTCGCCGTAGAAGATCGCCGCCTCGAAGGCGTCCCTCGTCCGCAGCTCCAGCCAGGCGGGCGCCGGGCCGTGGCCCACGCGCCAGTCGGCCGACACCCCGCCGGCCCAGATGCCGAAGACCGCGCCGTCCCGGTCGGCGACGAGCGCGCCGCGGCCGCCGGAGGGGAAGGAGACCGGACCGACGGCGACGGTGCCGCTGCGCTCGCGGACGCGGTCCGCGACCACATCGGCGTCGTCGACCGCGAAGTACGGGGTCCACGCCACGGCGACCGCCAGGTCCGCGGTCAGCGTCCCGATCCCGGCGACCGGCAGCCCGTCCAGCTCGGCGACCGTCCACCCCTCGCCGAGCCGCGCGGGCCGGAATTTCCAGCCGAGGACCGCACCGTAGAACTGCTGGGTTCCCTGGAGATCTCGGGCCATCAGGCTGACCCAGCAGGGGGCGCCGAAGACCTCCCTCGTAGAAATCTCCACCATGCACGCTCCGTCCTTCGTCCCGCTCATCGTCGCGTCCGGGCGGCGGCCCCGCACGTCGGCGCGGGGCGGCCCGGGCAGGTCTCAGCCCCCGGTCACGGCGCCCTGCCCGGTGATCAGGTCGGCGAGGGCCGCCATGCCCCCGTCCGCGAGGGCCCGGCGCTGCCGGTCCGCGGGCGTGCCCTGCTGCAGGAGCCGGTGCAGCAGGGAGCCCACCTCGCGCTGGTCCCCGGCCTCCTCCAGGGCGGGCGTGATGTACCGCATCAGCAGCCACAGCACGTCGCCGGCGCTGCGCCGGTGGCCCTGCGGGTCCATGAGGGTGCCGTCCAAGCCGTGCCGGGCCGCGTGCCACATGGCCGCCTGGAGCAGCTCGTGCGAGCACTCGGGGGGCGCCATTCCGGCCTTCTCCTCGGCGATCGCGGTGCTGACCAGCGCACGCACGATCCCGGTGAGCAGCACCGCGTCGCTGGCGTCCAGCTGCACGTCCAGGCACCGCACCTCCAGCGTGGGGTAGCGCTCGGACAGCCTGGCCTGCCAGTAGAGCTGGCCCCGGTCGGCGATCAGGCCCGCGTCCAGCAGCGCCTCGATGCGCTCCTCGTAGTCGGCGAGCGTACGGAAGAAGGGTGTCGGGCCGCTGACCGGCCAGCGGCCGAAGACGATCGTGCGCCAGCTCGCGAATCCGGTGTCGCACCCGTCCCACAACGGCGAGTTCGACGACATGGCCAGCAGCGTCGGAAGCCAGACGCGCAGCCGGTTCAGGGCCGCCACGCCCATCTCCCGGTCGGGCACCGCCACGTGCACGTGCATGCCGTTGATCAGCTGCTCGTCGACCAGCCGGCAGGCCTCGTCCCGCATCTTGAGGTACCGCGCGGTCTGGGTGACCGGGACCGGCACCGTGTCGCGCAGGGGCGCCGCGGCGGAGCTGGCGAGGCGGCAGCCGTACTCCTCGGCGGCGGAGCCGACCGCGTGTCGCAGCCGCAGCAGGTGGCCCGCGACCTCGTCCAGGTCCGTGCAGATGGGTGTGGCGACCTCGACCTGGGCCTGGAGCAGCTCGTTCTGCACCTCGCCCTCGCCCACCCATGACACGAGACCCGCCGCTGCCCGCACCTCCTCCGCCCGGGCCACGGGCAGATGGGTGACGGGATCCAGCAGGACGTACTCTTCCTCAACCCCGATCGTGATCATGTCGCGCCGGACTCCTGCTCTCTTCGGGCTCCTCGGCGCCTGTGGACGCCGTCGGAAGAGCGATGCGCACCAGCTTCACCTCCTGTGGTCCGGAAGGCCCCGGCGCGGTCGGCGCCCGTCCGTCCGCGGTCCCGCGGGCCCTGCTCCTGCCCCGCGGGGAGCGCCTCAAGCCGGAGAGGCGGACCCGGCCTCGGGCCCGGGCATTCGGCGGTTCCTTCGGGCGAATCTGGCCCCTCGTGCGTGGGGTACCGGATCCAGCGTGGCAGTTCACAGGGAAATGCACCCATCGGGCCACCGGCAGAGGCGGTACATGACCAGGCGATCCGCAGGGCGGCCGGAGTCCCGCCCGGCCGGGGCGCGTACGGAGAGGCCGCGTACGCAGGGCCCGCGCGGCCGGGTGGCGGCGCGCCGCGCCCGTGCCCGCGGCCGCCGCCCGGGCGGGAGGCCCGCCGTCAGGCCGTACGTGCCCTCGGTTGTGTCGCCCCCGCTGCGGACGGCCGCGGCCTACTCCTGGCGGCTGCTGGTGGTGGGCGCGGTCGTGTACACGGTGTTCATCGTGCTGGGGCGGTTCCACGAGGTCGGCGTGGCCGTCTTCCTCGGCCTGGTCGCCACCGCGCTGCTGCGCCCGGTGGCCGATCTGCTGGCCCGGTGGATTCCCCGCTCCCTCGCCGTGGCCTGCGCACTCGTCGGCAGCATCGTGCTCGGGCTGGGCGCGCTCGCGTTCGTCGGCGAGACGGTGGCGGCGGAGTGGAACTCGCTGGTGGCGGAGTTCCGGGCGGGGCTGGACCGGCTCGAGCCCCTGCTGGAGCGGCCGCCCCTGCGGCTGAGCCCCCATGCGCTGGGCGATCTGCGGGACAAGATCGGCGTGTACCTCTCCAGCCATCGCGCGACCCTGCTCAGCACGGCCGTGACCGGCGCCGGGCGGCTGGTGGCGGCCCTGACCGTGGTGGCCCTGTCACTGTTCTGCTCGGTCTTCTTCATCTACTCGGGTGACAGGCAGTGGCGCTGGCTGTGCTCCCAGTTCCCGCAGGGCGCGCAGCAGCGGATCTCGGTCGCCGGGCGGGCCGCGTGGCGCACGTTCACCGGGTACACCCACGGCATCGTGCTCGTCGCCGCGACCAACGCGATCCTGGTGGGGATCGCGCTCTACGCCTTGGGCGTGCCGCTGGCGGTGCCGCTCGCGCTGCTGGAGTTCTTCGCCGCGTTCGTCCCGCTGATCGGCTCGCCGGTGGCCCTCGCGGTGGCCGTCGTGGTCGCACTGGCCGCCAAGGGGCCACTGGTCGCGGCGCTGGTGGTCTGTCTGATCGTGATCATCGGGCAGATCGAGGGGCATGTGCTGCACCCGATGCTGATGAGCTGGGCGGTGCAGCTGCATCCGGTGGTCGTGGCCCTGTCGGTGGTCGCGGGGGCCATCGCCGCGGGCGTGCTGGGCGCGGTGGTCGCGGTACCGCTGGTCTCGGTCGTCTGGTCGGTGCGCCAGGCCCTGCGCTCCCCGGAGGCAGGGCTCTGAGCTGCGGCTTCCGGAATGCGCCGCTTCATATCACCCGGACGGGGGTATACCCCGAAGGACAGCTCACGAGACGGCCGTGCCGCAGCCCTCTGCGACGCGACCATCCGTCGGAGGAGCAGAGATGCCGTACGCAGACATCACCGAAAGCATTCCGCAGGACACGCTGAGTGTGAGCACCGGTGAGGCCCGGACGCTGTCGGGGGCGCTGTTCCACCGGCTGCGGGCCCTCGACGAGGGCAGCGCCGAGTATTCGTACGTGCGCAACACCCTCGTCGAGCTCAACCTGAGCCTGGTGAAATTCGCCGCCCGCCGGTTCCGCGGCCGGAGCGAGCCGATGGAGGACATCGTCCAGGTCGGCACGATCGGCCTGATCAAGGCCATCAACCGGTACGACCCGGAGCGCGGCGTGGAGTTCACCACCTTTGCGATGCCGACCATCGTCGGCGAGATCAAACGGTTCTTCCGCGACACGAGCTGGGCCGTCAAGGTGCCCCGGAGGCTCCAGGAACTGCGGATCGACGCGGCCAAGGCACACGACGCGCTGGAGCAGGACCTCGGCCGCGAGCCCACGGACGCCGAGCTGGCCGGCCGGCTGCGCGTCTCGCCCGAGGAGCTCGTGGAAGGGCAGAAGGCGGCGCACGCGTACTCCGCGCGCTCGCTGGACGCGCCGGTGCAGGAGGACGGCGACCGGAACGCGTACGCAGACCGGCCCTCGCTCGGCGAGGAGGAGCCGGCGTACGACACGATCGAGTGTCTGGAGTCGCTCAAGCCGATGCTGGCCGAACTGCCCGCGCGGGAGCGCACCCTGCTGTCGCTGCGCTTCGGCCACGGGCTGACGCAGTCCGAGATCGGCGAACGGTTGGGGCTGTCGCAGATGCACGTCTCGCGGCTGCTCAACCGGACGCTGACCGCTCTGCGGTCGGGCCTCCTCGAGGACGGGCCACCGGAGCCGTGAGCGGCGCCGGGACTTCCGCCCACACCGTCTTGCCGACCTGCCCGTCGGCGTAGGGCTCACAGCCCCAGCTGCGGGCGAGTCGCTCCAGGACCAGCAGGCCGTGCCCGCCCGGCAGGGCGGAACCGGTCGTCCGCAGGCGACGGGGGTGCTCGGGGCTCCCGTCGCCGACCTCGATCCGGAGCCGGCCGGCGCTGCGGCGCAGCACCAGCGCGCGGGGGCCGCCGGCGTGGATGCAGGCGTTGCTCACCATCTCGGAGACCAGCAGCAGGACGTCCTCGGCGGCCTCCTGCCGGTCCGCGCCGTACGGGTGCTGCGCGCCGGGCCCGCCGGCGGGCTCGTCAGTGATCCAGCGCCACTCGGTGAGCGCCTGGCGCGTGAAGTCCCGGCAGCGGGTGACGACTCCGTGCGTCCCGCCGCCGAGAAGCAGCGTGCGGGTCTCCTCGCTCATGGAAGCCGCCTACCCAGGCCGGTACAGAAGATGCGCAGGATGCGCACGGCTACCGGCGGGACCGACACGGTCCCGTCACGATCCGATGCCCTGCCCGAAGGTGAAGAAGCCGTCCGGGTCCACGCGCTTCTTGATCTCCACGAGCCGCGGATAGTTGGCGCCGTAGTACGCGGTGCGCCAGTCCGGCAGGTCCGGGTCGATGAAGTTCTGGTACGCGCCCTCGCCTGCGTACGGCGCGACCTCTTCCTGCAGACCGGCGAGCCAGCGAAGGTTCGCCTCCACGGTGTCCGGACCGTCCTGCCCGGTCCAGGACGTGTCCATGGTGACCAGGAACTGTGCGTCGCGGTGGACGAACGCGGTGTCGGCCGGGGCCACCCGGTTGATCGCGCCGCCCCAGGTGTACAGGGCCAGGCCGCAGCCGTCCGGGTTGCCGCTGCCCGGCCGGCCGGCGAGCCGAGCCATGACGGCGGCCATGGCCTCGGGGGGCAGCGGCTCGGCGGCGAAGTTCGTCCGTACGGCGAACGCCCCGGCGGAGGTCTCGTGCAGCAGGTAGTCCTTGGCTTCCCAGAACGTGCGGTCGGCGATGTCCTCGCGTACGGGCCGGGTCGCCGCGAGGACCGGGGCGAGCAGCTCCCGCAGTTCGCTCGCGGGTCCCAGGTGCAGTCCGACGGCCGACACCACGGGGTCGCCGTCGGCGGCCGCGACGCCGAGCCGGAGCGAGAACTCGTCCGGTGCGTGGCGGGCGGCCTCCTGCACCGCCGCGAAGGCAGCGGGGGCGTCGGCCCCGTCCCAGAGGAGCAGGCAGGTGGAGACGTCGGGCACCGCGGTGGCCTGGAAGGTGAAGGACAGGTTGATGCCGAAGTTCCCGCCTCCGCCGCCGCGGCAGGCCCAGTACAGGTCCGGGTTCTCCTGGGCGTCGCAGGTCAGCACCTCGCCCTCGGCGGTCATGAGGGTGGTCCGGACGAGGGCGTCCGCGGTGAGTCCGAGCTTGCGCGAGGTGGCGGAGGAGCCGCCGCCGAGCGTGAGGCCGGCGATGCCGACGGAGGCTCCGTTGCCCAGCGCGAACGCCATCTCATGGGGTTGGACCGCCGCGTGGACGTCGGCCATGCGGGCCCCTCCGGCGGCCGTGACGAGCCCGGTGGAGCCGTCGGCGACGACGGTGTTCAGCGCGCTGAGGTCGAGGACGAGGCCGGTGTTGACCGAGTGGCCCGCGTAGCTGTGGCCGCCGCTGCGGGCGACGAGGCCGACGCCCGTGTCGCGGGCCCATGCGAGGGCGCGCCGTACGTCGCCGTGGTTCGCCGCGGACACGACGCCGTTCGGCGTGGTCGAGGCGTAGCGGGTGTTGAACGGGGTGCTGGACTCGCGGAAACCGGCATCGCCGGGCCGCAGTACGCGGCCCGCCACCGTCTTTTCCAGACGCTGCCAGTCCGCCTCGGATGCGCCGTTCACTGCACCTCTTCGATGTAGGAGATCCCCGTCGCGGCGTGCGGGCCGTAGCGTTCCCAGACCTCGCGCAGCCGCAGGCGGCCGTCCTCGGCCACCTCGGGTGTGTTGACCGTGCGCCCGCAGACCACCTCGCCGGTCGCGAACACGAGGGTGTAGCCCATGGACAGGGTGCCGTCCGGCGTGCAGGTGCCGACGGTCCACCCGCGCCGCACCTCGCCGCCGACGACCTCGCCCCAGACCAGGTCGCCCTGCTGGTGGTAGACGGCGACGGTGCGGATGTCGCCCTGCGGTTTGCGGAACCTGCGGCCGTCGTAGTCGATCACGGGGCCGTGTCCGCTTCGGTGTCCTGCGCGGGCTGCCCGGCGAGGAACTCGGCCGACATGCTCCGGCCCCACCAGATCGCGTAGTAGGAGAAGTCCGTGTCGTGCTCGTTGACGATGTGGTGCTCGGCTCCGCCCTTCATCAACGCGATGTCCCCCGCCGCGATCTTCCACCGGCGGCCGTTGCAGACCACCTCGGCGCGGCCGGCCATGGCGATGAACATCTCGCGTTCGCGGTGGGCGTGCGCCTGCGACACGTCGCCGGGGCGCAGGACGCACCATGCCCCGCGGAACGGCGCTTCCAGCCCCGGCCAGGGGTACAGCAGCTTGAGGTCCAGGCCGTGTTCCCGGAGCAGGTGGTCCGGCTCCGCCGTGCGGATCTCCACGTCGGGGTGTTCCTGGTCGGTCAACGTTCCGCTCCGTTCGACGTCTTTGCATTGCGGCATTGCGGCATTGCGGCGTTGCGGCGTTGGGGCGTTGGGGCGTTGCGGCGTTGCGGTATTTCCGGCACTGCGGCATTCCGGCGGCGGGCGACGCCGATCAGGCTAGGAGAAGGCGGCTCCCTTTCGACAGGGGAATTGTTCCCTCATCGAAAGGGAATCTGCCGCACGCTGTCGCATGTGGTGATATCGGCCGATCAGCCGTGCCCCAGACCCGCGTCGCGGGCCAGCACGATGGCTTGGGACCGATCGGCCACGCCGAGTTTTCCGAATATCGTGGAGACGCGGTTGCTGATGGTCTTCGATGCGAGCACGAGCTCACGGGCGATGGCGGCATTCGACTTGCCCGCGGCGATGCGTTCCAGAACGTCCCGCTCCCGGTCGGTCAGCTGCGGGAAGGGGTAGTAATACCGCCCGGTCGACTCCGGGCACATCAGGGCTCCGAGCCTGTTGGCGATAGACTTGTCGACGATTCCCTCACCGGCCGCGACGGCCTGAATGCCGCGCAGGATCCGGTCCGCGTCGGCCCGTTTGAACAGATAGCCGCGCGCACCGGCCTGGAGGGCGGCGGTGATGACGCGGTCGTCGTCGACCGAGCTGAAGACGAGGATGCCCGTTTCGGGCCATAATCTGAGCACTTCGGATATCACCCGCATACCGGCGCGTTCATCCATGAGCGGGTCGACCACGAGGACGTGGGGCCGGCAGCGGCAGATCTCCGCGATCACCTCGTCCGCCGTGGCGGCCTCGCCGACGACGGATATCCCCCCGGACCGTTCCAGGACGGAACGGACTCCGTGGCGAATCGCGGGCTGCGCGTCGGCGAGCACGACGGTGACGGTGGCGATGGGTCTGGCGACGACCGCGAGATCACCGTCGGGTCGTCGGCCCGTGAACTCCCTTTGCGCCTCACCCTGTGACGAGAGCGGCCAGAGCAGCCCCTTGATGTTTGTCGTCTGATGCATTTCTACCTTCCCCCCGAATCGATCTTTTACGGTGGCCCAGGCCGACCGGCCGTCACCAGAATGGTGCACGGGTCAGTCTTACCGCAACGGTCAGGGGGATATCCGCGCGGTGCGGTCGCCATGTCGGCAGCGACATTCACATCCGGCCATGTCAGTTTTCTGCGGACTCTGCCATTCCTACCTCTTGCGCTTGACGGAGAATTGCCTCCCGGTCTCGCCAATGCGCCCAGAATGCTCCGGTGTATCCGAGTCCACTGAGACTCGTCAGGAACGGATTGTCCGCGTAGTTGTTGTCGTGCTCGCTCGATCCTGCCAGCGTCGGCAGCATGACCCGGTGGTGGTCGGAGGGGTCGACCAGCTCCCAGAGCAGTTCCACGGACCGGCTCCACCGCCCGGAGGGGTCCTTGACCGTTTCGGCGTCCTCGAGAAGATCCGGCGAGAAGTAGCAGACGAGCCGGAAGTTGCCCGACTCGTCGAACATGAACTGCCGCTCGTACTCGACCGGGCCCGAGCACCGGGACAGCGGCTTCAGCACGATCGGCCCGGTGGCCGTGTTCGACTGCAGTCCGGGCACCGTCCGCACCCCGTCGCACTGTTCTGCCATCGCGATGCCGAGCGGTGTGTGGGGGAAGAGCCGCAGCCCGAGCGAGAACCCGGTCACGGTGGCGTCCAGTGCCATGAACGCCTCGACGCATTCGCGCATGGTCTGCGGCGTCTCGCCCGGCATTCCGAACAGCGCCTCGACCATGGTCATCATGCCGTTGGCGTGGCAGAGCCGGACCAGTTTCTCGGTGTCGGCGAAGGAGTAGTACGTGGTGCCCTTCCCGGTGACCTTCCAGCCGCGCAGCATGTCCGCCCGTACGTGGTCGGAGCCGACGTTCACCCCTCGGCAGCCCGCGGCCGCGAGCAGCTCGGCGAACTCCTCGTCGAACGGCGAAGGCTGGCAGTAGACCCACAGCCGCAGCTCGTTCAGCGGATTGCCGGAGTCGGCGTGTCTGCGGCGGACGATCTCGCGCAGCAGCTGCTTCGCGTGGGATATCGACAGGTTGAACTCGCTGTCGGTGGTGTGCTGGTCGAGGATTCCCTGCGCGGCGAGGGACTGCATCTCGTCGACCACGGCGGCGACGTCGCGCCGGCCGAACCGGATGCCCTTCGCGTCCGGTTCGACGCAGTGCGAGCAGCGGTAGGTACAGCCGTTCTTGGTGAGGATGCCGGCCAGCCCGCCGCGCTGGTAGTAGAGCAGGTTGTCCACCTTGTGCGGCGAGCCGGAGCGGCGCAGATACGTACCGGCCTGGTCCACCTGCCACACCCGGTCCTCGAACTGCCCGGCGGGCCGCGGTGCCAAGGCGTGACGGGGCGCCGGGGAGAGCGCCGGCGGCGGTACCCGCACGACCCCCTCCCCCGTGTTGCACAGCAGACCGGACACCGTGCCCGTGTCGCGCCCGGTGACCAGCGCGTCGGCGAGATCGCAGATGATCTGCTCGCCGGGGCCCTTGACGCCGAAGTCGATGCCGAAGTAGTCGACGAGCGCGAAGGGCATGGACGAGAAGCCGATGCCGCCGCCGACGATCGGCGCGTCCGTCAGGCGCTTGATCTCGGTGATGATCTCCTTGTGCTCCCCGATGAAGGGGCGCTGCTCGAAGGCGTAGACGGTGTCGGTGTTGCGGATCGTGACACCGACGAGGACCGGACTGCGCGCTCCGAAGTATTCGGAGAGGCAGGACTTCCAGTCCTCCCGGTGGAACGTGAGGTCGACCACCTCGACCTCGAAGTCGGCGGCCTCCAACGAGGTCGTGAGCACATCGAGCGCATAGGGCGCGATCGGTGGGTGCACCTTGTTGGGATTGACCAAAAGCACCAGGCCTCGGCCCATCGGAATTTCTCCCCCCTGGCCTGCACGCTCACGCAGGCGAATTGCGTTATCTGACGATGCCGAGGCTGATCCCGAACTCGGGTTTCCCGCCCAGCAGATGGGCGCCGGCCGACTGGAGAATGCGGTCCTGGGCGGTGGCGTGCTGGCACATGGTGGTGGTGTCGCGCATCCAGCGGTCCATCGGGGACGACTGGTGGATCGACCAGGTCTGGAGCAGGTCGAAGAGCCGGCTGACGATCGACCGCGAGGTGCGGAAGGCGTGCACCCAGGCGAGCGGCGACGCGGCGCGCTCCTCGGGAGTGAGGTCGTCCAGGGTGCCCCCGGCGGCCAGCACCTCCCACTGGCGCCGCTGGCTCCCGTACACCCCGCACCGGGTGGCGAGGAAGTCCGCCTCGCACTCGGCGAGCGTGACCTGGGCCCGGAAGTGGTCCTTCCACGCCACCCCGGTCATCCGGTCGACCCGGGTCCGGGCGATCTCCCGGGCGTGGTCCAGGGCGGCCCGGGCCACCCCGAGCGCCACCCCGCACATGCTGCGCGTGAACGCGTCCGGCTGGGCGAGCGGGCCGGGCCGGCCGCGTACCTTGCCGAAGCTGTACGTGTGCTCCTCGGGGACGAAGACATCGGCCATCGTGTAGTCGCAACTGCCGGTGCCGCGCATCCCCATGGTGTGCCAGTTGTCGATGACCTCCACCTGGGCCCGGGGCACCAGGAACTGCTTCGACTCGTGCGGATTGCTGCCGTCCGCGCTCGCGTACGGCTTCCCGTCCTGGTAGACGAACGCGCCCGAGGTCACCCAGTCGCAGTGGGTGATGCCGCTGCCGAACGACCAGCGGCCGGAGAGCCGGAAACCGCCGGGAACCCGCTCGGCGCGACCCGTCGGCTGCAGCAGCCCGGCCATGATCGTGTCCGGGGTCGGGAAGATCTCCTTGGCCACCGTCTCGTCGAGGAAGGCGCTGAAGATGCCGCCGCTCGCGCCCATCACCGCGCACCAGGCAGCGGAGGCGTCCCCGTGCGCGAGCGTCTCGACGACCTGCGTCTGCTCCATCGTGGTGAGCGCCAGGCCGCCCAGCTCACGGCCGAAGGCCATCCGGAACACCCCGGCGTCGCGCAGCATGTCCACCACGTCCGCGGGCAGCCGCCGCGCCTCCTCGATCTCCGCCGACCGCTCCCGCAGCAGCGGCGCCAGCTCCTTCGTGCGGGCGAGGAGCTCCGCCGCCGTGGCGGGCACCTCGGCCCCCGGGGTCCGGGTCATGGTCATGTGATCGCCTTTCACTTGGCCCTACTTGACGATGCCGAGGCTCATCCGGAACTTGGGCGGCCGGCCCAGCAGGTAGGCGCCGCCGGATTCGAGGATCAGGTCCGAGGCGGCGACGTGCTGGCACATGGTCGCGGTGTCGCGCATCCAGCGGTCCATCGGCGAGGACCTGTTGATCGACCAGGCCTGGAGCAGGTCGTAGAGCCGGTTCACGATCGCCCGCGAGGTGCGGAAGGCGTGGACCCAGGCGAGCGATGAGGCGGCCCGCTCGGTGGCGGTGAGATCGTCCAGGGTTCCGCCGCCGGCCAGTACGTCCCAGTGCCGCTGCGAGCTGCTGTAGACGCCGCTGCGGGCGGCGTTGAACTCCGCCTCGCACTCGGCGAGGGTGACCTGCACGCGGAACGTGTCCGCCCACACCGTGCCGGTCATCTTGTCCACCCGGGTCAGCGCGGTCTCCCGGGCGTGGTCCAGGGCGGCCCTGGCCACCCCGAGCGGCACCGCGCACAGGCTGCGCATGAAGGAGTCGGGCTGGGCGATCGGGGTGTCCGTGCGGCCCCGCACCTTGTAGAAGGTGTAGGTGTGCTCCTCGGGCACGAACACGTCGGTGATCGTGTAGTCGCTGCTCCCGCTGCCGCACAGGCCGGTGGTGTCCCAGTTCCCGACGACCCCGACCTCGTGGGCCGGCACCAGGAACTGGCGCGACGCGTGCGCGTTGCTGCCGTCCGGACTCGCCCACGGCTTGCCGTCCTGGTAGATGAACGCCCCGGAGGTCACCCAGTCCGCATGGGTGATCCCGCTGCCGAACGACCACCGGCCGGTCAGCCGGAAGCCGCCGGGAACCCGCTCGGCGTGCCCGGCCGGCGCGATCAGCCCGGCGGTGATCATGTCCAGGCTCGGGAACACCTCCTTGACCACGGCGGGGTCCAGGAAGTTGCTGATCGCCCCGGTCATCGCGCCGATCGCCGCGCACCAGCCGGCCGAGGCGTCTGCGTAGGCCAGCGTCTCCACGACCTCGGCCTGCTGCATCGACGTCAGCTCGGGTCCACCCCACTCGGGCCCGAAGCACATCCGGAACACTCCGGTTTCGCGCAGCATGTCCACGACGTCCGCCGGGAGTTGCCGGGCCTGCTCGATCTCCGCCGACCGCTCCCGCAGCCGCGGAGCCAGTGCCTTGGCCCGCTGCAGGATCTCTGCCGCGGTCGTGGGTGCTTCGGTGCCCGGGTTCCGGGTCGTGCTCATGCGTTCCCCCTCAAGTGGTGGTGTGTGCCGGTCATTCGTCCACGTCGAGCAGACCGGCCGGCATCTCGAACGGCGCGTCCGGATCCGGCGGTCCGATCGGTTCGGCGTCCAGTGCGACGCGCGCGGCCGCGGCGTCCAGCCGCTCCAGGCAGGTCTGCGTGTCGTCGGCCTCGCACACCACGAAGGAGTGGCGTGCCAGGTAGCCGCCCGGGGGCAGCCGGAGCGTGGTGCCGGGCTCGGCCATCGGCGCGGCGGCGACCAGGCCGGGCCCCTCGGCCGGAACGGTGACCGAGCGCAGCAGGCAGTCCCGTTCCGGGTAGCCGAACCGGATGCCGGCGACGGCCCGCCGGCTGGGGCGGGTGTCCGGCCGCTGCCCGGTGGCCACGTCGAACAGCACCTCGCCGGGCTCGATGCCGGTGGCGGTCCGGCCGAGGAACGGGATCAGGTCCCCGCCGAGCCGGCCGTTGATCTCGATGATCAGCGGGCCGCGGCCGGTCAGCCGGACCTCGCTGTGGGTGATGCCGTCCTCGATGCCGAGCACCTGGTGGGCCCGGGCCAGGGTGCGCATCAGCTCGGCGTCCGCCATCAGCGGGTCGGCCGCGTCGACGAGGTGTCCGACCTCCTCGAAGTACGGCTGGTCGCTGCTGTGTTTGCGGGCCACGAACAGCGGCAGGTACTCGCCCTTGTGCACGGCGCCGTCGATGCTGATCTCCGGCCCGGGCGCGTACCCCTCGACGATGGCGCTCGCCCGGTAGGGGCCCGGGTCGACCCGGCTCGCGGCCAGGGCGATCCGGAACGCGGCGTCCAGCTCGGCCTCGTCGGCCGCGAACACCACGCCGATGCTGGCGCCCATCGCGCGCGGCTTGATCACGACGGGATAGCCGATCCGCCCGGCGGCCGCCCTGGCCTGCTCCACGGTGGTGGTCAGCTCGAACCCCGGCTGGTGCAGGCCCGCCGCGGTGAGCTCGGCCCGGGTGAGCTGCTTGTCCCGGCAGCCGCGTACGCCGGGCACGGACAGCCCCGGCACCCCGAACTCGGCGGCGAGGAGCCCGGCGTCCAGGACCAGCGGCTCGTCCCAGCACATCAGGCCGACGATGCGGCGGCGCGCGGCGACCTCGCGTGCCGCCGCGCCCATCGCCTCGGAGTCGAAGACGTTGGCGACGATGATCTCGTCGAAGTACTCGTGCTGCCAAGTGGGGTTGAGGTTGTTCAGCAGCACCATGTCCAGGCCGGCCGCGCGGGCGCGGCGCCGGATCGGCGCGACGAGGTACTCGCGGTACACCTTCAGCCCGCTGCCGATGACCAGCAGGGCGCCCTTGTCGGCGGTCATCGGGCGCTCCCGGCTCCGCCGGCGGCGGCGCGGCGGGCGAGCAGGTCGGTGAGGATGTCGTGCGAGCGGTGGGCGAGGACGCTGATGAGGGAGTCGGCGATGCCGTGGGTCTCCTCGTTGACGCCCTGGAGGTAGACGGCGCCCCGGGCCGACTCGCCGAGCTCGACCCGGTGGGCCCGGGTGACCGCGACCTCGTCGATGCCGACGCGGGCCGCCAGCTCCCGTACGAGGGCGGGCTTGCGGGGGTCGTAGCCGGTGCCGAGGAGGACGAGGTCGCAACGCAGGGGCTCGGTCTTGCCGCTCATCCGGTCCCGCAGGTCGAGTACGACGTCCCCGTCCTCGAGCCGGGCGCCCACGACCTCGGTCATCGCGCGGACCTCGGAGCGCTGCGGGCCGAGGGCCTTCTGCCGGTAGAGCATCGTGTACAGCTCGTCGAGGAACGGCGGTGCCAGACCGGCGTAGTTCGTCAGCCGCATCTCGTCCAGGACCTGTGCCCGGACCTCCGCGGGGCTGTCGTAGAACTCGTCCACGAACGAGGGGAAGAACCGCTCGTTCACGAACTTGCTCGTCTGGTAGTTCTGCAGCCCGACCGAGCGTACGACCATGGTCACGCGGCTCTGCGGCAGGTTCTCGTGCAGCGCGTAGAACATCTCCGCGGCGCTCTGGGCCCCGCCGACCACCACGGCGCGGAGCGGTTCGTCCTTCGGGAGCAGCCCGATCCGGGTCCGGTACTGGGCGCTGTGGATCAGCCGGTCGGCCGGCAGGCCGGCGAAGACGTCCGGCACCCGCGGGTCGCGGCCTCCGCCGACGACGAGGTCCCGGCAGCGGATCACGTCCCCGTCGGTCAGCAGCACGCTCCACCCGGAGACCGAGCCGTCCGCTTCCACGACCGGGTCGACCTGCGCAGCGCGGGCGCCGTACCGGATCCGGACCCGCCGCAGCGAGGTGGCGACCCATTGGAGGTAGTCGGAGAACTCCCACCGGAACGGGTGGAAGGTTCCCAGGTTGATGAACTCGTCCAACCGCCCCTGCTCGTGCAGGAAGTTGAGGAACGTGAACCTGCTGGACGGGTTGCGCAGCGTCACCAGGTCCTTGAGGAAGGACACCTGGCTGCGCGCCCACGGCATGAGCAGGTCCCGCTGCCATTTGACGTCCGGACTCTGCTCCAACAGCAGCGTTCCCTCCGCCAGTTCGGCCGAGCCCGATTCTTCGATGGCCACCGCGAGCGCCAGATTCGCCGGACCGGCGCCGATCGCCAGGACACCGACCTCCCGTACCGTCATGCTTCCCCCTCGATGTCGATCCGGACTGCGGCCGCGGCGGCCTCGGCCCGCAGCAGTGCCTCGGCGGAGCTGTCCGCGGTGGCCATGACGATCCCCGCGCGGTCCCAGGAGTGGCGCAGCCCGGTGAACCGGTCCCCCGGCCCGGCGGTGACCGCGACCAGGAACACGCCGTCGACCTGCCGGGCGTCCTCGACGCCGTGCACGGCCGTGACCCGGCCCGGCCCGGCGGCCAGGAACCGTACGGCAGCTCCGCCCTTGGCCCGCCGGGGCAGTTCGGCCGGCGGCTCCTCGCCCTTCAGCACCGCGTAGTAGCTGCGCATGAGCTGTACGGGGTAGGCGAGTTGGATGGTGTCGACGATCCCGCCGCCGGCGAGCCGGCCCGCGCATTCCACGAGGTACGGGACACCGTCGGCGACGATCCATTCGCAGTGCACGATCCCGTCGCGGAAGCCGACGGCCCCGACGACGCGCGCCGTCTGGGCACCGAGCACCTGCGCGAGGTCCTCGGGGATGTCCGCCGGGACGGTGTGCGCCATCTCCACCGGGTGGGGCCCGGGGAAGAGCTGTTTGCCGGTGACGTTGACGAACAGCGCTTGCCCGTCGCGCACGAGCATCTCGACGCTGAACTCCGGTCCGTCGACGTACTGCTCGGCGAGCATGGACCGTTCCATGGGCCGGTCGGGCACGAAGACGCCCTCGTCCTGGACCAGGCAGTCGGCCCAGGCCTGCTCGACCTCGGCCGGGTCGCGGATCACCCGGGTGCCCACGGCGGCCTGCCGGTTGGCGGGCTTGAGCACGACCGGGCCGGCCTGGCCGCGCAGGAAGTCCCGTACGTCGGCCGGTCCGCTCACCCGGACGCTGGTCGGGTTCGCGATCCCGGCTCCGGCGCTGACCTGCCGGAGCAGGGCCTTGTCGCGGAGGATCTGGGCGGCGCCGAGGCCGGCTCCGGGCAGGCCGTAGCGCTCCGCGAGGCGCGCGGCGAACGGGGTCGCGTACTCGATCGCCGGGACGACCGCGGCGGGAGCGAGGTCGGGGTGGGCGTTGTGGAACTCGTCGGCCTTGCCCGCGAGGTGGTACTCCCACTCGATCAGGCCGCGGACGAACGCCACCCCGTCGAGCTGCTCGTGCACGTGCCGCTTGCGGACGACGTCGGGCTCCTCGATGTAGATCACCGAGTCGTCGGGCTGGAACTCCCCGATGGCGGCGAGCGTGACGCCGACGAACCCGACGATCAGGACCGGCCCGGCGGCCGGGCCGGGCTGCTGCTCGTTCATGACGTGCCTCCGACGACTTCGGGCTGTCCTTCGGTGCCGGCGCCCGCGTCCTTCGCCGGGGACGGCTCGGGCGGCTGTTTCACACCGGCCAGGGCGAGCAGTCCGGCGGCGGCGGTCACGACGCCGCACAGCAGCCAGAACCCGCCGCCGAGCCGGGTCCAGAGGAAGACGCCGAACAGCGGCGCGAGTGCCGAGGCCGCTCCGCCCACGGCCTGCATGGTGCCGATGTAGCGGGCCTTGACCGCCGCGGGGAACGTCGCCGGATGGGCGAACATGCTCGGCGCGGCGATCATGATCCCGAAGACGACCAGCACCGCACCGGCGATGGTGAACGCACCGGACCGGGAGGTCAGCCCGTAGACGGCGAGGCCGACGGCCTCCACCAGGTGGCCGGTGATCACCCGTACGTGCTTCGGCAGCCTGCTGAGGTAGGCCGTGATCTTGAGCTCGCAGGTGATCAGTACGACGGAGGACACCGTGAGCACGGTGCTGTAGAAGCTGGTCGGGTAGTGGTCCGCGGCGAGCTCCAGCGGCAGGGCGATGTGGCCCTGCGCGTAGGTGAGCGAGCCGAGCAGGATGGCGCCCAGGTAGAGCAGGTACTTCCGGTCGCGGACCATCGTGGCGTACGCCGAACGGCCGTCGGCGGCCGCTCCGGACGCTGCGGCTCCGGTTTCGGCCGCGCCCGCGGCCTCGGCTTCCGGCTCCGCCTCCCCCTCCGCCTCCACGGCCTTCTTCGGGAGCAGGGCGAACGCCAGCAGGGCGTAGACCAGCGCGGTCCCGCCGTCGATCCAGAACAGCAGGTCCCAGTCGACCAGGATGACCACCGCGGCGATCAGCGGGGCCAGGGCGGCGCCGATGTTCAGTGCGATCCGCATCATCGAGAACGCCATGACCTGGTACCGCTCCGGCATCAGGTCGCTGAGCATCACGGCGGCCGCCGGCCGGTACGCCTGGGTGAACAGGCCCGCGAGCCCCACCACGACGAGCAGCGCCCCCAGCGTCCCCGGCCCGCTCAGCCAGGAGATCGACGCCACCAGCGGGGCCGAGGCCCCCATGGCCGCCATGATGGTGGCGCGCGGGCCGAACCGTTGGGTGATCTCGGCGCCCAGCATCGTGCCGAAGATCGAACCGATGCTGTACGCGACGAGCGAGAGCCCCGCCGCGCTGACCGACGCGCCGCGGAAGGTCAGGTACAGCACGAGGAACGTCTGGACGAACGCACCGAGTTGGTTGACCAGTACGCCGCCGAGGAGATATCGGACCGGTGTCGGGGTCGCCTTCAGCGCATCGAACACCCGGACCGGAGCATCCTCCGTCATGCCGCCCCTTCCCTCAAGACATCGACGATGCGGTCCGCGACGAGCGGGGCCGCACTGAATCCGGATCCGCCGCACGCCGCCCGCGACCAGACGGCGGGACCCACCCGGGCCAGCAGCGCGCCGCCGGTGTCCGCGTCGGCCGCGTAGTGGCAGGGCTTCACGGCGGCCACGGTGTAGCGGTGCAGGCCGGTCAGCGGCGGCGCAGCGGCGAGCCGCTCGGCCCAGGGCTCCTGGTCCTCGGCGGCGCAGTCCGCGGTGGTGTCCACCGTGCGGCAGACCGCGTCGGAGCTGATCTTCAGGAGCGTGCCGTCCCCGGGCGGCACCGCCCAGGCCCGGCCGTCCGCGCCGAGCCCGCCGGCCGCGGGTGCGTGTGCCCACCACCGCGCCGCGTCGGCCGGCGGATGCAGGTAGACCATGGTCTGGCGGTGCAGTACGACCGGCGGCCCGACCAGGTCGCGTGTCCACGGGCCGGCCGCGATGAGGACCAGGTCGGCGCCCAGCCGCTCGCCGTCGGCGAGCCGGACCTTCCCGGAGTCCGTGTCGATCCCGGTCACCGCGGTGTACGGGCGCAGGGTCACCGCCGGATGCCCGTCGAGCCGGCGGGCGGCGGCGTGCAGGGCCCGCTGCGCGAGCAGCACCCCGCCGTCCACCTCCAGGAGGCCCGCCGAGTCCGGCGGGAACGCCAGGTGCGGCAGCGTCTCCGGTTCCACCGTCCGTACGCGGACCCCCGCCTCGGCGGCCGAGGCGGCCAGCGCGGCGAGGCGTTCCCGGGGCCGGGCGGTGACCACTCCGACCCGGCGGCGGAAGCGGGCGCCGAGCAGCGTCTCCAGGTCCTGCCAGCGGCGGTGGGCGGCGGTCATCCGCCGGGTGGCGTCCGGGTCGTCCGGGCTGAAGGTGCGGATGACCCGGTGCTGGTCGAAGGAGCTGGCGTGCGGGTTGGGGATCGGGCCCCTGTCCAGCACGGTCACGCGGTGGCCGGCGAGCGCGCACTCCACGGCGGTCAGCAGCCCGGTGACGCCGGCTCCGACCACCACGACCGCGGCCCGGTCCCCGGTCTGCCGGGCGGAAGGCGCCGCCTTCACCGTCCCGGCTCCGCCAGGCGCGGCAGCCGTACGGGGGTGAACTCCGTGGCGTGCGGCTCGGCGGGGATCGCGCCGTCGGGCAGGCCCGCCTCGGCCAGGTCGATCAGCAGCGGCGCCGCGCAGCGCAGGAACACGTCGACCTCGTGGCAGAAGTCGCCCGCGTCGGCCGGTCCCACCTCCCACCGGTCCAGCCGTGCCAGCTGCTCGGACAGGGTGAACGCGGCTGCGGTCAGGTTGAAGCGGCGGACGTCGTAGGCGGCGGCGAAGCGCTCCAGGAGGCGCGCGGCCGCCTCCCGGGACCGCCCGGACACCGGTAACGGACCCCGGCCGGCCCAGCTGCCGGCCTGGTCCGCGACCCGGTTCCACGGCCTCACGAGGCGTTCGCCGGTCACCCGGTCCAGCGCCTCGCGCGTGAAGTTGGTGCGCTGGAAGTCCGGGCTGGTCGCGGCGAGGTAGAAGCGGATGACGTCCCGGGGCACCTCGGCGGCCAGCTCCCGGCCCGATACGACGTGGCCGCGGCTGGTGGAGAACTTGTCGTGGTCCAGCTCGTAGAACTCGTTGGTGACGAAGTGCTCGGGCAGGGTGTAGCCGCCCAGCGCCTCCAGCATGGCCGCCCCGACGACCGCGAAGGCGAAGCCGGCGTCCGACCCGAAGAAGTACACGACCTTGTTGCCGGTCTCGGAGAACCACAACTCATCGTCGGCCGCGAGCACTTCGCCGCGTTCCTCGGCGGCGAGCGCGGTGCAGTGCATGCTCCACGCGATGGTCTCGGCATCCGCGTAGATCACCTGGCCCGCGACCTCCGGGAAGGGAGCGGGGATGCCCCACGCGATGGGGAGGGTCACGGGGTAGTCCGGGAGCGGCCGGGCGAGGATCTCCTCGATCATCTGCGCCAGGCGCGGGCGCATCGTCGCGCTCTGCCGGGCGAAGTAGGCGACGAGCGCCTCGCGGTGGTCTTCGAGCGGCAGCACCAGGACCTGCTGCTCGCGCATTTCGACCGGGTCCTCGGGGTGCAGGGTGGAGCGCGGCCCGATCAGGTCGCCGGATGCGATCCAGTGCCCGCAGTTCTCGCAGAGTCCGGCGCACCCCTCGGCGAGGCACACCGGGCAGCCGCCGCGGACGTACGCGTCGGTGAGGAACTCGCCGGTGCGCGGCGCGTACGGGAACATGACGCCCTGCAGCCGTAGTTTGCCGCTGCTGTGCAGGCGCTCGAAGAAGGTCCGGACGGTTTTGACGTACCGGTCGCCGAACCGGACGAACCCGTCCGGCCGGATGCCCATGGCCGCGAGGGTCTGCTCCACCTGCCCGGCCGAGCGGACGCGCAGCTCTTCGGGCGTAACACCCAGTCGGCGGGCGGTGGTCACGATGTAGTTCTGCGTGAAGTGCACGCCCGTGCCGAACAGCACGTCGTGGCCCGCTGCGCGGGCGTACCTCGCGCAGACGTCGGCGGCGAGGAAGGGGCCGGCCAGGTGGCCCAGGTGCAGATCGCCGTTCGCGGTCGGGCCGGGGGCGATCACCAGTGTCCGCTGCTGCATCAGGCGCTCCTGGATTCGGCGCCGGCACGGCGGGACAGCAGGTCGGTGAGGATGTCCTGGGAGCGGTGGGCGAGGACGCTGATGAGGGAGTCGGCGATGCCGTGGGTCTCCTCGTTGACGCCCTGGAGGTAGACGGCGCCCCAGGCGGACTCCCCGAGTTCCACCCGGTGAGCGCGGCTCACCGCGACCTCGTCGATGCCGACGCGGGCCGCCAGCTCCCGTACGAGGGCGGGCTTGCGGGGGTCGTAGCCGGTGCCGAGAAGGACGAGGTCGCAACGCAGGGGCTCGGTCTTCCCGCTCATCCGGTCCCGCAGGTCCAGGACCACTTCCCCGTCCTCGAGCCGGGCCCCGACGACCTCGGTCATCGCGCGGACCTCGGAGCGCTGCGGGCCGAGCGTCTTCTGCCGGTAGAGCATCGTGTACAGCTCGTCGAGGAACGGCGGTGCCAGACCGGCGTAATTCGTGAAGCGCATTTCGTCGAGCAGCTGCGCCCTGACTTCCGCCGGACTTTCGTAGAACTCGTCCACGAAGGAGGGGAAGAACAACTCGTTCACGAATTTGCTCGTCTGGTAGGTCTGCAGGCCGATCGACCGCACCAGCATCGTCACGTGACTCTGCGGCAGATTTTCGTGCAGCGCGTAGAACATCTCCGCCGCACTCTGCGCTCCGCCGATGACCACGGCCCGGACCGGCTCGTCCCGTGGAATCTTCGCGATCCGCGTCCGGTACTGCCCACTGTGAATCAGCCGGTCGCGCGGAAGGCCGGAAAACACTTCCGGTACGCGCGGGTCGCGGCCGCCGCCGACGACGAGGTCCCGGCAGCGGATCTCGTCCCCGTCCGTCAGCAGCACGCTCCACCCGGAGACGGCCCCGTCCGGCCCGCACACCGGATCGACCTGCGCCGCCCGCGCCCCGTAACGGATCTCCACCCGCTCCAGCGACTTCGCGACCCACCGCAGATAGTCCGAGAACTCCCACCGGAACGGATGGAACGTCCCCAGGTTCACGAACTCGTCCAACCGCCCCTGCTCGTGCAGGAAATTGAGGAACGTGAACCTGCTCGACGGGTTCCGCAACGTCACCAGGTCCTTCAGGAAGGACACCTGACTCCGCGCCCACGGCATCAGCAGATCACGCTGCCACGTGACGTCCGGACTCTGCTCCAACAGCAGCGTGCCGTCCGCCAATTCGGCCGAACCCGACTCCTCGATGGCCACCGCCAGCGCCAGATTCGCCGGACCCGCGCCGATCGCCAGAACACCGACCTCCCGAACAGTCACACTTCCCCCTCGCTCACAGTGATCCCAGTCCCGGTCAGGCAGTAGCGAGGCTAGATTTCTGCCGTTCCCGAGAGATAGGGGAACTTGTCCCGTCGACTGGGGAATCTGCGACGGGACAAGTTCCCCCTGGGGGTCAGGACACCGCTGCGGAGCCTTTCCCTGCCGCGGTGCGGGAGCCGGCCGGGGCCGCGGGGGTCTGCAGGGCGTCCAGCCGCCGCAGGCTCGCCCGCCGTTGGACGACGGACAGCCCCGCCACCGCCGCCCCGAGCGCGAGCCAGCCCGCCGGCCCGGCGGCCATCACCGCGCCCGTCAGCAGCAGCGGCCCGGCGGACTTCTGGATGGACTGGGACATGCCCGCCACCCCCAGGTACGAGGCCCTCGCCTCCTGCGGCGCGAGGGAGACGGCCAGCTCCCAGGAGGTCACGGAGCGGATCAGCTCCGCCGCGGTGACCAGCACGGCGGCGGCCAGCAGGGTGATCGAGGCGGCCCAGGCCCCGTGTTCGGGGGTGAGGGCCAGGAGCGTGCAGCATGCGAGCGTCGCCAGCCCGTACAGCCCGACCGCTCCGGCGGCCTGGCGCGGCCGCCGGACCCTCGCCGACACGGTCAGCTGCAGGACCACGACGAGCACGGTGTTGAGGAAGAGGAAGGCCGGAACCACGGCGTGCGGCGCTTGGGTGTGGTCGACCAGCCACAGCGGCAGCCCGACCCCGAGGATCGAGTCGTCCAGGCACATCGGGATGTCCAGCAGGACGAAGCGGAGGTAGCCGCGGTCCCGCCACGGGTTCGCGGCGGCCGTCGGGCCCTCCGCGGCCGCTTCCCCGGCCCCTGGGGCCACCTGGGCACTCCCGTGGCCGGGCCCGTGCCCGTCCTGCTCGCGGGTGCGCCACACCAGCGCCGCGGCCGCGAGGAACGACAGTGCGTTGCCCAGGATCAGGACGTGGTACGCCTCGCGGGTGCCCACGGCGAGACCGATGGCGGCGATGCCCGCGCCGAGCGCGAAGCCGGCGTTCGCCGCGCTGCGGGACAGCGCCTGGTACGTGGCGCGCTGCTCGCCCGCCGCCCGCGTGGCGAAGAGCATCTCCAGCATCTTGGCCGCCCGCTCGCCGAGGGAGGTGACGGCGACCACGAGCAGCAGCACGTCGAAGCGGGTGATCACGAGCATCACGCAGACCGTCCCGAGGCGCAGCAGGTGACTGCCGATCAGCAGCGTGCGTACGGGGAAGCGGGTGGCCAAGTGGCCGGCCAGCGGGGAGCCCGCGATGCCCGCCACGCCGGCCGCGCCGAGCAGCAGGCCCAGCTGCCGGGCGTCCAGGCCGACCACGAAGGTGAAGAAGAGGACGCAGGAGGCGGCCCAGACCCCGGTCCCGGTGCGGTCCAGCAGCTGGGCGAACAGCATGATGCGCGCGTCCCGGCCGCCGGGCGGCCGGCGCAATTGCGCCAGCAGTCCCCCGTCCCGCCGGTCCTTCCGGTTCCCCGCACCGCGCCGCCGGATCATCCCCGCGCCTCCGCATCCCCCGCGAAAGTATCTCGATGTCGAGATACCTCGCGGTAGCCTGCCCGAGATTAATCTTGACGTCAAGATAATTCTTGCGGTGATCGGTCGGCGACCTGCCGCCTACAGCCGACCCGGCGATACGCTGATCCGCAGAGCGTGCCGAGGAGGGAACCGTGACCGAGCGCAAGCCGCCGGGCGTCAGTTTCGAGTCCTGGGTGGACCGGCAGATCAGGGAGGCCGCCGAGCGCGGCGAGTTCGAGAAGCTGCCGGGCTACGGCAAGCCGCTGGCCTCGATCGACGCCCCGTACGACGAGCTGTGGTGGATCCGGGACAAGATGCACCGCGAGGGGTTCGCGGCCCTGCCCCCGGCGCTCGCCCTGCGCAAGGAGGCCGAGGACGCCCTGGAGGCGGTCCGGGCGGCCCCTTCGGAGCGCCAGGCGCGGGCGGTCCTCGCCGAGATCAACGAGAAGATCCGCGCGGCCCTGCGCATGCCGCCGCCGGGGCCGCCCCTGCGGCTCACCGAATTCGACGTCGACGAAGTGCTCAGGACCTGGCGGGAGAGCCGGACCGAGTGACGGCGCGCCCGGGCGGCGGTCGCGGCTCTCCCGGCTGCGGAGCACCGACAGTGCTACAAATGGTTCGTGGCCCATCCTTGCAACCCGTGCCGGGGACGTCGGTGCGGTCACTGAGCAGAAAGCGCCCGCGCAGCGTCGCCCGACAGGTATTCGTCCTTCAGGTGGCGATCGTGGTGCTGCTCGCCGCCGGGGCGGTACTGGCCCTCGTACTCCAGTCCCGGCACGACGTGGACCGGGAGGCCCGGACGCGCTCGGTGGCGGTCGCGCAGACCTTCGCCCATTCGCTCGGACTGCGCCAGGCGCTCCTCACCCCCGATCCCTCGAAGATCCTCCAGCCGCTCACCGAGGTGACGCGCAAGGACGCCGGAGTGGACTTCATCGTCGTGATGAACGACCAGGGGATCCGCTACACCCATCCGCTCCCCGACCGCATCGGCAAACAGTTCGTGGGCACCATCGCGCCCTCACTGGCCGGCCAGGTGTACACCGAGAGCGTGAAGGGACCCCTGGGCCAGGAGATCCAGGCCGTGGTCCCCGTGTTCGCCGACCCCTACAAGGACGGCGGCCCGGTCGTGGCCCTCGTGTCGGCCGGCCTCACGGTGAAGAACGTCACCGGTGTGTTCCAGCGGCAGCTGCCCGTCATCCTCGGCACCAGCGCGGCGGCCCTCGCCCTGGCCACCGCCGGCGCCGCACTGATCAGCCGGCGCCTGCGCCGCCAGACCCGCGGGCTCGGCCCCCTCGAGATGACCCGGATGTACGAGCACCACGACGCGGTGCTGCACTCCGTACGCGAAGGGGTGCTGATCACCGACGGCGGCGGCCGGCTCCTCCTCGCCAACGACGAGGCGAAACGGCTGCTGCGGCTGCCGCCCGACGCCGAGGGGCAGCACATCCGGGAGCTGTCGGAGCTCGACCGGCAGATGGCCGACCTCCTGCTGTCCGGCCGGGTGGCCACCGACGAGGTGCACGAGGCCGGCGACCGGCTGCTGGTCGTCAACCAGCGCCCGACCCGGCCCCGCGGCAGGCCCGAGGGCACGGCGGTCACCATCCGGGACTCCACCGAGATGCAGGTGCTCAGCACCCGCGCCGAGGCGGCCCGCAAACGGCTCAGGCTGCTCTACGACGCGGGCGTCGGCGTCGGCACCACCCTGGACGTGAAGAAGACGGCCCAGGAGCTCGCGGACGTCGCCGTACCCCGGTTCGCGGACTTCGTGACCGTCGACCTGGCGGAGCCCGTACTCCTGGGCGACGAGCCCACCGCCGTCGCGGCCGACCTGCGCCGCACCGGGGTCAGCGGCATCCGGGACGACGTCCCGCTCTACCCGAAGGGCAGGCTGATCGACTTCCTGCCCTCCACCCCGCAGGCGCGCGGGCTCAACAGCGGCCGGGCCGAGGTGGTGACCGACCTGACCGACGCACCGGGCTGGCACGCCCAGGACCCGCCCCGGGCGCAGGCCATCATCGACTACGGCGTCCACTCCCTGATCACCGCTCCGCTCAAGGCCCGCGGGGTCGCCCTCGGCGTGGTCAATTTCTGGCGCGCGGAGAGGGAGCCGTTCGACGAGGAGGACGTGTCGCTGGCGGAGGAGCTCGTCGCCCGGGCCGGGGTCAGCATCGACAACGCGCGCCGCTACACCCGGGAGCACGCCCTGGCCGAGACGCTCCAGCGCAGCCTCCTCCCGCGCGACCTGCCGGAGCAGAGCGCCGTGGAGGTCGCGCACTACTACCTGCCCGCGCAGTCCGGGGTGGGTGGCGACTGGTTCGACGTGATCCCGCTCCCGGGCAGCCGCGTCGCCCTCGTCGTCGGCGACGTCGTCGGGCACGGTCTGCACGCCGCCGCGGCCATGGGCCGGCTGCGTACGGCCGTACTGAACTTCTCGTCCCTGGACCTGCCGCCCGACGAGCTCCTCGCCCGCCTCGACGACCTCGTCCAGTACATCGACCAGAGCGTGGAGGGCGGCGGCGGCGAAGGCGGCCTGATCGGAGCCACCTGCCTGTACGCCGTGTACGACGCGGTGACGCAGCGCTGCACGGTGGCACGGGCGGGCCACATGCCGCCGGCGGTGGTGCGCCCCGACGGCACGGTGGAGATCCCGGAGCTGCCCGCTGGGGCGCCGCTGGGGCTCGGCGGGTTCCCCTTCGAGTCGGCGGAGCTGGACCTGAGCGAGGGCACCCAGCTGGTGCTGTACACCGACGGGCTGATCGAGGACCGCGCCCGCGACATCGACGAGGGGCTCGCACTGCTCCGCTCGGCCCTGGCCCACGCGGACCGCAGCCCGGAGGAGACCTGCCGGGCGGTCCTCGCGGAGCTGCTGCCGGTGCGCCCGCGCGACGACGTGGCGCTGCTGGTCGCGCGGACGTCGGCGCTGTCGGCGGACCGCATCGCCGAATGGGAGGTGCCGTTCGAGCCGAGCGCGGTCGGAACCATGCGGGCCCTCGCCGTGGAGAAGCTGGAGGAATGGGGCCTGTCGGAGCTGGCCTTCGGCACGGAGCTGGTGCTCAGCGAGCTCATCACCAACGCGATCCGGCACGGCGCCGAGCCGGTCCGCGTACGGCTCCTGCACGACCGGGTGCTGACCTGCGAGGTCTTCGACGGCAGCAGCAGCTCGCCGCGGCTGCACTACGCGACGACCACGGACGAGGGGGGCCGCGGCCTCTTCCTGGTGGCCCAGATCAGCCGCCGCTGGGGGGCCCGGTACACCCCGGAGGGCAAGGTCATCTGGTGCGAGCAGCCCCTGCCGGAACCCGAGGAGACCTGAACCCCCCGGCAGGCCTCGGGTGAG
Source organism: Streptomyces sp. NBC_01296 (assembly GCF_035984415.1). NCBI lineage: Bacteria > Bacillati > Actinomycetota > Actinomycetes > Kitasatosporales > Streptomycetaceae > Streptomyces > Streptomyces sp. NBC_01296. The sequence continues at coordinate 1,345,100 of NZ_CP130720.1, forward strand.
GTCCGCGAGGTCCACGAGGTCCGCGAGGTGCGGGCCTCAGCGGATCCGGCGCACCCTCTGGGTGGTGAGTTCGTACCGGGCGCCGACCACGGCCAGCCTCCCGGCCGTGACCCGGGCGGCCAGATCGGGCTCGGCCGCCAGCCGGGAGCGTACGAGCCGTACGTTCTCGGTGACCGCCGCATCGACGCGGGCCTCCCGGCGCAGGCTGCGGTCGACGGCCGGACGGATCTGCTGCGCCAGGTAGCGCAGGTGTCCGGGCAGCTGCTCCAGTCCCTCGACGGCGCGGACCGCGGCGGTCACGGCCCCGCAGGACTGGTGCCCGAGCACCACGACCAGCGGGATCGCCAGCTCCACGACCCCGAACGCGATGCTTCCGAGCACCGCGTCGTCCAGGACCTCACCGGCCGACCGTACGGTCATCAGATCGCCGAGCCCCTGGTCGAAGACCAGCTCCGGCGGGACGCGGGAGTCGACGCAGCCCAAGATGACGGCGAACGGGTGCTGGCTCCCGACCAGCGCCTGCCGTACGGTCCGGGTGGCGTCGGGATGCCGCTCGTGGAACGTCCGCCAGCGGATGTTGCCGGCCGACAGCGCGCGCAGCGCCGACTCGGGCGTGTCGGGCCGCGGGCCGTGCAGACCGGTACGCGCACCGCCCGCCGTGGAGCCGGCCCCGGACGCCAGGCCGGCACACAGGGCCACGGCGCCGGTCAGGGCGCCCCGCACGAGTCCGCGCCGCCCGGCAGTCCCGTCGGCGCGGTATCGCTCAGCAACGACGCTCATACGGGCCCAAGCTAGGGCCCTGCGGGCGCGGGGGCCGGAGGCAGGCCCGCCCTTGGGGAACTCTTGGACAAATGCCGCCTGACACCGCGCGGGCCGGCGGGCGTCGCCGGGCCGTTCACCGGTGCTCGGCGGGCCGCTGGCCGCGGTCGAAGTACGCCGCCAGCTCCGGGTCGAGCGGCGGCACCCGCCGGGGCGTGCCTCCGGCCCGCAGGGACTCGGTCGCCAGGCAGCCCACCGCGACCGCCATGCGGGCGGCGACCGGCGAGGTGTCCGTGGCTCCCCCGTGGCGTACGAAGCGCAGGAACTCGTCGATCAGGAGCGGGTCGGCGCCGCCGTGCCCGCCCGCGGCCGCCGCGTCCGGGACGGTGTGGGACGCGTCCGGCTCGGCCCGGTATCCGGAGCGCCGGGTGTTCCAGACCCGGACCTGGGCGCCCGGGCCGTCGCCGAAGTTCTCCAGGCGTCCGGCATCCCCGATGACCGTGTAGTTGCGCCAGTAGTCGGGGCTGAAATGGCACTGCTGATAGGCGGCGAGCACGCCGTTGGCGAGCCGGAGGTTGAGCAGCGAGACGTCCTCGACGTCGATGACCGGGTTGAGGCCGCGCTGGGTGTGCGGGGGCCAGTGGCCCTCCTCCGTGTACCAGTCCTCGCCCTTGGGTTCGCCGGGCACGCGGCGGTGCGGGTTGTCCCCGTAGACCATCAGGTCGCCCATCGCCTGGACGTCGTCCGTGTAGGCGCCGGCCAGCCAGTGCAGGACGTCGATGTCGTGCGCGGCCTTCTGGAGCAGCAGGCCCGTGGTGTACCGGCGCTCGGCGTGCCAGTCCTTGAAGTACCAGTCACCGCCGTACCCCACGAAGTGCCGGACCCAGACCGTCCTGACCCGGCCGATCTCGCCGGCCGCGATCAACGCGCGCATCGTCCGCACCACGGGCATGTGCCGCATGTTGTGCCCGACGTACAGGCGGGTGCCCTTCTCACGGGCGGTGCGCAGGAGCTCGTCGCAGCGGTCGACGCAGATGTCGAGCGGCTTCTCGACGAAGACGGGCTTGCGGGCGACGAGTGCCCGGCAGGCCAGGTCGGCGTGGGTGTGGTCGGGGGTCAGCACGAGGACGGCGTCGACCTCGGGGTCCTCGATCACCGCCCGGTGGCCGGCGGTGACGTGCGCGCCCGGGAAGGCCGCGGCGGCATCCGCCCGGGCCCGCGGATCGGGGTCCGCGACCGCGGTGACGGCCGACCCGCGGCCGGGGCGGTGTGCCGTGCGCGCGATGCTGCCGCGCAGCCCGAATCCGAGGACGCCGATGCGAAGGTCAGTCATGGCCGACTCCCTTCCCGTCCCGGCCGCGTTCATCCGCCCGGCCGAGCACCGGATGCCGCCCGCACGCCGCCGGGGCAGGCTGTGGGCAAGGCCAGTCACCACCGCACAGACGAGGACCGCGCCATGTCCCACAGCCGGCGTACCGGCGTCATCACTGCGGCCGCAGCACTGCTGCTGACCGCCACCGCCTGCTCGGGCCTGGGCCGGAGCACCGTCGGCGTGCTCACCTTCCGCGGCCACGACTCGCCGGTCGAGCTGAGCTACTCCAACACCCTGGTGACGGGATGCCACAAGATCGCCCTCCCGGCGGGCGCCACCCACGTCGAGAACAACACCCTCGTCGACGTCGTCCTGTACCGGACGTTGGACTGCAAGAAGGCCGACGGGGCGGACGGCATCTACGTGGGCACCACGCTCTCGAACGTGACGGCCCCGGTCAGCCTCCCCTGGCGCAGTTTCAGCGTCATCCACTGACCCCGGTCCAGGGGCGGCCCCGGACCGTTCGGTCCGGGGCCCTTCCGTGTGCCGGGGCGTCAGGCCGGGAGGGAGTCGACCGTGGGGGCCACCGGGGCGAAGAGGTCGGCGATCGTCGTGAGGCTCGCCGCCTGGAGGGTGGCGGCGGGGATCAGGGTGCCGTCGGGCGCCGTGAGCGTGCGCGTCGCGGTGGCCTCCGCGACGACCGTCGGGCGGTAGCCCAGGTTGAAGGCGCCCTGGGCGGTGAACGTGACGCACAGGTGCGTCATGTACCCGGCGATCACCAGGTCCGGGCCGGCGCCCAGCTGCTGGAGGGTCTTCTCGAGCCCGGTGGCGTGGAAGGCGTTCGGGAACTGCTTGACCACGACCGCCTCCCCCTCGCGCGGCGCGACCTCGGCGCTGATGGCACCGATCTCGGCCCGGATGTCGTACGGGGTCCCCTCGCCGCCGTCGTTGACGATGTGGATGACGGGCGCTCCGGCGGCGCGGGCCGCGGCCAGCAGCCGGGCGCCCGCCGCCAGGGCCTCCTCGGCGCCCTCCAGGGCCATCACGCCGGAGCGGTAGGTGTTCTGGAAGTCGACCATGATCAGGGCGGCCTCGGCCAGGCGGGGCAGCGTGCCGGGCAGGCCGATCACCTCGCGCAGGGTGGTCGAGGGCGCGGATGCAGTGGATGCAGTGGATGCAGTGGATGCAGTGGATGCAGACATGTTGAAGCGTCCTTCTCTTGGGAAATGGGCACGGCGAAGCCGCGCCGGCGCGGAGTCGCGCCGGGCAGTCAGTGGGTCGGGACGGTCAGTGGGCGGTGCGGAAGCGGCGGCGGTACGCGGCCGGGGTCGTGGCGATCTGCTTGCGGAACGCCCGGTGCAGGGTCTCCACCGAGCCCAGACCGGCCGCCGCGGCGACCTGCTCCAGCGGCTGGTCGGTGGTCTCCAGCAGCCGGCGGGCGGCTTCCACCCGTACGGCCTCCACGTAGGCGGCGGGGCTGGTGCCCAGCTCCTTGCGGAACGTACGGGCGAAATGGCGCTCGCTCAGGCTCATCCGCGCCGCGAGCGCGGCCGCCGACAGGTCCGCGCCGAGGTGCTCGGTGATGTAGACCCGCAGGGCGTCGATGTCCCGGCGGGAGGCCGCCGGGCGGCTGAGCGGCACGCTGAACTGGCTCTGTCCGCCCTGCCTCTTGAGGTACATGACCAGCTGCCGGGCGACCGCGAGGGCCAGTTCCTCGCCGTGGTCCTCGGCCACCAGGGCCAGCGTCAGGTCCATGCAGGCGCTGATCCCGGCCCCGGTCCACACCCGGCCCGACCGGACGAAGATCGGATCCGGGTCGACCTCCACCCGCGGGTGCTCGGCCGCCAGCTGGCCGGCCGTGGACCAGTGGGTGGTGGCCCGGCGCCCGTCCAGCAGGCCGGCCGCCGCCAGCAGGTGGGCGCCGACGCACACCGAGGCCACGCGCCCGGCGTGCGGGGCGGTGGCCGCGATCCACCGGACCACCGCGTCGTCCACGTGAGCGACCGGGCCGTCCTGCGTCTGCTCGACGGCGCCGGGCACCACCAGGGTGTCCACGGCGCCGCCGACCTCGCCGAAGGAGAGGTCGGTGACCAGCCGGACGCCGGCCGAGGTGGTGACCTGGCCGCCTTCCGGGCCCGCCAGGCGTACGTCGTACAGCCGGCGCCCCGCCTCCCGGCTCGCGAGGGCGAAGACCTCGGCGGGGCCGGTGACGTCGAGCAGGTCGACATCGGGGAAGACCGCGATCACGACGCGGTGGGGCGTGGACATGCGTCCATCCTGGCCGGACGGGCAGGTGTCCGCAATGACGGTTGTCTGTCACATCCGGACTCCGCAGGTGCCGACTGGAGCATGCCCCGTGCGGCGCGGATGATGGAGGGGCACAAGGTCGGGGGGGCTCAGGACGCCGGACACGGGACGGTGACGCAATCATGTCCGCGAACGTTTCCTCGTATCGCTCGGTCAGGGTGAACGCCGATCTGGACAGCCCGCTGTCGCGCTGGCTGTGGCTGTTCAAGTGGCTCCTCGCGATCCCGCACTACATCGTGCTGCTGTTCCTGTGGATCGGCTTCATCGTGGTCAGCGTGATCGCCTTCTTCGCGATCCTGTTCACCGAGCGCTACCCACGCGGCCTGTTCGACTTCAACGTCGGCGTGCTCCGCTGGTCGTGGCGGGTCTCGTACTACGCGTACGGAGCCCTGGCCACCGACCGGTACCCGCCCTTCAGCCTGGGCCCCGAGCCCGGCTATCCGGCGCGCCTCGAGATCGCCTACCCGGAGCGCCTGTCCCGGCCGCTGGTCCTGGTGAAGTGGTGGCTCTTCGCGATCCCCCACTACCTGGTCATCGCCTTCTTCACCGGCGGCATGCGCCACGGCTGGTGCGGCGGGGGCGGTCTGATCATGCTGCTGGCGATCATCGCGGCCGTGGTGCTCGCCTTCACCGCCAAGTACCCGCGTGACGTGTTCGACCTGATCGTGGGGCTGCACCGGTGGGTGCTGCGCGTCGCCGCGTACGCCGCGCTCATGACGGACGAGTACCCGCCGTTCCGGCTCGACCAGGGCGGCGACGACCCGGCACCCGCCCCGGCCGAGGCCCCTGCCTCATCGCCAATGACCTGAACCCGTTCCGTCGCCGACGGAACCGGGACGCGCCCGCGTCCGACCAACTCCGTGTGCGGGGAACCACCCGGCACCGGACGACGGGAGGGCGACGGATGGGCGGGCTGGACGTACGCATGCGGGGGGTCGCCTGCCGCCACGGCCGGGTCGAGGCGGTCGCCGACGTGGACCTGGAGATCGCGGCGGGCGAGCGCGTCGCGCTGACCGGGACCAACGGCTCGGGCAAGACCACGCTGCTGCGTGCGGTCCTCGGGCTGCACCGCCAGGTGTCCGGGAGCATCCTGGTCGGCGGCCGCGGCACCGGATCGGCCGCCGAATGGGCCTGGCGGCGGCGCTCCTGCGCCTGGATCCCGCAGAAGCCGGCGGCCGGCCGCTTCCCGCTCCTCGGCGACGAACTGCTGGCCAGCGGCGGCGCACCGGCCGAAGCCGCCGAAGCGGCACGCAAGCTGGGGGTCGGGGCGCTGCTCGGACGGCCGCTGCACACCCTGTCCGGCGGCCAGCTGCAACGCATGTACCTGGCCCGGGCGATCGGCTCGGTGGCCGCGGGGGCCGAGGTGCTCCTGGCCGACGAGCCGACCGCCGCGCTGGATTTCGGCGGCCAGGAGGAGGCGGCCGACGTACTGGCCGCCCTGCCGGTCACCCTCGTCGTCGTGACGCACGACCGGGCGCTCGCGGAGCGCTGTGACCGCGTACTGGAGATGGCTGCGGGCCGGCTGCGGGAGGTCGGGTGATCCTCGCGACCGCCGGTCTCGGCGAGCTGCTGCAGCTGGTCCCCGTACAGCGGGCGGGGTTCGCCCTGCTGCTGGCGGCGGTCGGCCTGCCGGTGATCGGGGTGGTCATCGTCGGCCTCGACATCATGCCGGTGCGCTTCGCGATGATGCACGTCGCCCTGCTGGGGATCGCGGTGGGGCTGCTGACCGGGCTCGACCCGATGCTGTGCGCGCTGGTGGCCTGCGCCCTGGCCGGTGCGGGGGTGGCCCCGCTGGCCCGTACCCCGGACGGGCTGTCCGGTGCGATGGGCCTGCTGATGAGCCTGGCCATCGCCGCAGCCCTGCTCGTCCTGGCCGTGTCGGGGGTCAACGCCTCCGGTGCGTTCGCGCTGCTGTGGGGCTCGATCCTGTCCGTGGGCACCGCCGATCTCGTGGTGCTCGGCGCGCTGGCGGTCCTCGTCCCGGGCCTGTTCTGGTGGCGGCGGCGCGATGTGGCGCTGCTGCTGTACGACCGTGAGCTCGCCCAGTGTTCCGGCGTCCCGGTCGGGGCGCTGACCGCGGTGCTGCTGGTCCTCGTCGCGGTGGCCGTCGCCGGGGCGATCAAGCTCACCGGCGCGCTGCTGGTCGACGCCCTGACGCTGCTCCCGGCGCTCGCCGCCCGCCGCCTGGGCACCTCGCTGCGGTCCATCACGCTGTGGGCGGTCGGCATCGGGGTCGCCGTGAACCTGACCGGCTTCCTCCTCGCCCTGCGGCTCGACTGGCCGCCGGGGCCGGTCCTCGTCCTCACCGCGGGGACGCTCGTCCTCGCGGTCCATCTCGTCCCCGAACGGAGCATCAGCTCATGGCGCGCACCCGCGTCCGATTCTCTTCCCTCCTCGCACTGAGCGCGGCACTGGCCCTCGTCACCGGCTGCGGCAACGGCAACGGCAACGGCAACGGCGACACCGCCTCGAAGGACGGCCCGCCCGGCCACCACGGCGGGAAGCCGGTCGTTGTCGTCACCACCACCTGGGAGGGGGCCTTCGCCAAGGCCGCCGGAGCCGAGGACGTCAAGGTGATCGTGCCCCAGTCGGTGCACCACGCGCCGGATTACGACCCCAAGCCCTCCGACCTCGCCGCCGTCGGCAAGGCCGACTTCGTCCTCTACGCGCCCTTCGAGCCCTACGCGGCGAAGATCAAGGAGGCCGCCGGCTCGAAGGCCGAGCTGGTCGAGGTGAACCTCGACAACGACGCCGACAAGGTCAGGGCCGAAGTGGCGCGCCTGGGCAAGCTGTTCGGGACCGAGGAAGCCGCCACGAAGTGGTCGGCCTCGTTCGACACCGAGTACGCGAAGCTGTCGAAGGACGTCGAGGGTTCCTGGCCGGGCGGGAAGAGCCCGGCCGTCGTCAGCCAGGTGTTCACCACCTGGTCCGCGAAGCTGGCCGGGGCCACGGCGGTCGGCACGTACGGTCCGGAGGCCGTCACCCCGGCGCAGCTCGCCGAGCTCTCGGGGAAGAAGCCGGCCCTGGTCCTGGACAACGCCCACATGTCGACCGGGACCGTCCTGCCCGACTCGGGTGCCCGGCAGGTCGAGATCGTCAACTACCCGGGCGCGGACCTCGATCTGCTGCCGGTCTACCGCAACGCGGCGGCCGAGCTGAAGAAGGCCATGGGGGGTTCCTGACCCGGGGCACACCCGGAGGGCGGGGAGCGCTGAGCGTGCTCCCCGCCCTTCCTGCGTTTACGGGCGCCCGGCCGCGGGCGGTGTCCACACCGTGCCGCGGGCCGCGTACTCAGCCCGCGTGGGCGAGCGGAGGTGCGACGGGCGTCTGCTGCGCCAGCCGCTCGCGCAGGGCCGTCCGGTCGGGCTTGCCGGCCGGGGTGAGCGGAAGTTCTGCCAGTACCAGCAGCCGCTCGGGGTGCTTGCGCAGTTCGAGCCCCCGGCGGGTGAGGTGTGCGCCCAGCGAGCCGAGGGTGGGAGCCTCGGGGCCGCGCGGTACGACGCAGGCCGCGAGGCGTTCGCCCATCAGCTCGTCCGGGACGCCGACGCACACCACGTCCCGCACCAGGGGATGGGAGGCGAGCTCCCGCTCGACCTCCGCGGGGCTGATGTTGGCCCCGCCGCGGATGACGATGTCCTTGAGGCGGCCGACGAGGTGCAGGACGCCGTCCCCGTCGATCAGGCCGAGGTCTCCGGTACGGACCCAGCCCTCGGGGGTGCGGTAGCGGGCGTCCAGGTCCGGGGCGGCGACGTAGCACATGGGGGTCATCGGGCCGCGGGCGAGGATCTCGCCGATCTCGCCGTCCGGGAGCTGCTCGTGCGTGTCCGGGTCGGTGATGTGGATGTCGCAGACGCGGGGGTCGGGCCGCCCGGCGACGATGCCCGGGCCGTCGGCCTCCAGGGCCTCGGCGCCGAGTCCGGTGTGGCAGTTGACTCCGTCGGCCGAGCCGTACAGGTTGACGACCGGGCAGCCGAAGGCACGGCCGGCGTCCTCGGCCGTGGTCTCGTCCAGGGCCGAGCCGCCGAGGACCAGGGCGGTGGGCGGGGGCAGTTCGCCCCTGTCGGACCCGCGGTGTTCCAGCCGGTCCAGCATCATGCGGACCATCGTGGGGACGCCCAGGACGTGCGTGGGCCGGTGCTCGCGCACGGCGGCGAGGGCGGCCTCGGGGGTGAATTGGTCGAGCAGGATCAGTGTTCCGCCGTGCCTGGCGAGCGTGACGGCCGTGCCGTGGGACCCGAACGCGGACCCCAGCGGTACGAGGAACAGGCAGCGGGGCGGGGTTCCGTCGGGCATGAGCGAGGCGAGGAAGTTGCCGCGGCCGCCGGCGAGCGCGTTGTGGGAGTACGCCACCATCTTGGGCTCCGCCTCGGAGCCGGAGGACACCAGGATGCGGGCGGCGCTGTCGGGATCGGGCCGTGCGGGCACGAAGGCGGCCGGGTCGGAGCGCAGCAGCGCGGACAGCGGAATCGTTCCTTCAGGTGCGGTGCCGACCCGCCCGGCGGCGATGACATGGCGCAGCGCCGGCAGGGCGGGGAGCAGGGCCCGCAGGCCGGCGGCGTGGTGGTCGCCGCGGTGCTCGACGGCGGCGATGACCGCGACGGCCTCCGCCTTGCGCAGCAGGGACGCGGCCTCCCGGATGCCCCGGCCGACGGGGAAGGGGAGGGCCACCGCGCCGACGGCGGCGAGGGCCAGTTCGGCGATGACCGCGCCCCGGCCGTTCGGGAGCTGGACGCCGACCACGTCGCCGGGCCGTACGCCGACATCCCGGAGCCCCGTGGCGAGCGCGCGCACCTTGCGGTCCAGCGCGGTGTAGCAGAGCTTGCCCTTGGCGTCGATGACGGCCGTGGCGTGCAGGTCGGCGATCTGCCGGGCCCGGAACAGGCTGTAGAGGTCGAGGTCGGGGCAGGTCCCGTCGACCGCCCAGGTACGACGGAGGCCGGCGGGCAGCAGGTCGTGCAGGGCGACGGTCATACGAAGCTCCAGGGGTCGGGAACGGCAGGGGCACCGTGCGCGTCGCGGCTGATCGAGCCGGTGAAGCGCGGGTCGTGGTGCAGGTCGGCCGGATCGGTGGTGACCGCGGTCGCGGACAGGCCGTGGTTGCGCAGCTGCGCCAGGGCCTCGCCGGTCGGCAGTTCGCGCAGGTCGTACGCGGCGGCCGCCGGCGCACAGGTGTCGGTGGGGGCGATCCAGCCGTCCGCGGTGCGCAGCGGGCGGCGGAATCCGGCGGGGCGGCGCGGGTCCGCACCACGGCGCGCCCGGCGCAGGGCGGGGACGGTGAGTGCGTCGGCGGCCCCGAGCAGCGAGGAGTCGACGCGGACGCCCGCTCCGGTGCGCTCGCGCAGGAGCAGTCCGGCCAGTACGGCCTCGGTTCCCATGAGCCCGCCCAGGACGTCGAGGAGGGTCATGAGGGACGGAGCCGGGGGCTCGTCCTGCGGACGCGCGGCTTCGCCGACGCCGGTGCGGGCCTGGACCATGAAGTCCGTACCCATCGGGGCGCCGGGGATCCGGCCCGCCCAGCCGCCCGTGTACGCGTAGACGAGAGCCGGGTTCACGGCGGCCAGATCGGCCGAGTCGAGTCCCAGTGCGGCCGCCTTGCCGGGGGCCCAGTTGTGCAGGAAGACATCGGCCTCGGCGGCCATCTCGCGCAGCCGGCGGCGGTCGGCGGCGGACTTGATGTCCACCTCCACCGCCTGCTTGCCCCGGTTCAGGGCGAGCCAGCGGGCGGAGATCCCCGAGCAGGCGGGCGGCATTGCGCGCAGCGGGTCGCCGCCCGGCGGCTCGATCCGTACGACATCGGCGCCGAGCAGGCGCAGCAGGTGGGCGGCGAGGGGCGCCTGGATCCGGCGGCCCGCCTCGAGCACGGTCAGCCCGGCCAGCGGCCGTGCGGCGGAGGGGGGTGCGGCCAGCGGGCGGTGGCCGGATCCGTACGGGGCCAGGGACCAGGGCGCGGCGCCGTCGTGTTCGGCGGCGCGCTCGGCGAGGGTCCGCAGCCGGCAGACTTCGGCGCCCGCCGTCGCGGCGGCCGCCTCGATGCGCTGCCAGGTGTGCGAGCGCGCCGTGGTGTGCAGGACCGGCGGGAAGGGGGCGCAGGCCGTGGCGTACCGGAACTGGAACGGCCGCCAGCCGGCCCGGAGGGCGTCGAAGGGTGCCTCCAGGGCCCGCCAGAACGCGGCCCAGGCACCCGGGTCCAGCGTCTCCAGCTCGAAGAGGACACCGTCGGCGGAGGTGAACGGCGGTCCGCCGGGGGCGAGTTCGGCTGCCTCGCCCTCGTCGGCCCCGGCGGCGGCGAGGTACTGGGAGACCGTCAGCAGCCCGGCCCGGTCGGCGCTCGTGTCCACCCGGCCCGCCCCGCCGCCCCGGGCCTGGGCCAGCAGCCCGGCGAGCACCCCCTGCACGGCGAGTACGCCCGTGGCGGTGGCGGCGTAGTCGACGGCGAGGCCGCGCGGCGCGCCGTCGCGGCGCCCGTGCACGGCCATGATGCCGGTGGCCGCCTGAACGGTGGCCTCGTCCGTCACGCCGCTCGCGGGATGCGCCGCCCAGCTCATGGACGCGTCCTGCCGGTCGAACCCCCTGCCGGACAGGGTGAGGCGCGTCGCGGCGCCGTCGCCCCGCTCGTGTTGCCCCGCTCTCGTACCGGCTCCCCAGCCGGCTCCCGTACGGGCTCCGGCGCGGGCTCCGCTGCGGGCTCCCGTGCTCGCGCCGAGGAGCGTGAGGTGCTCCACGACCAGGCCGGTCAGCCCGGGTGGACCCGAGGCGGCGAGGTGCAGTCCTTCGAGCGGCCGGACGGTCCGAGTGACGGCTGGTGACGCCATGCCTCTCCTTTTCTCGTGGCGCGCGGCGGTGGCCGGCGCCCCGGATGTGCGCAACACGGGAACCGGGGAGGGTGCGCACCCGACCAGTTCCTCGGGGAGGCAGTCGGACTGTCGTTCCCACGGGTTCCCGGCAAGCTGGAGGAAAGTGGTGCACAGCTTTGGAGATACGGATCACGCCTGTCCCGAACCGCCTGCGGGGGAAGCCGAGTTGCGTGACCGGGTGGCGGAGTTCGTCCGGAGCCGGGTCATGCCCTGCGAGCCGGTACTCGACGCGGGTGGCCCACGGGCTGCCGCGGTCCTGCGGGAGTTGCAGGCGCAGGCCAGGGAGGAGGGCCTGTGGGCGCTGCCGCTCGGCGCCGAACTGGGCGGCCAGGGACTCCCCCTGGCGCAGTACGTCGGCATCGCCGAGGCCGAGGGGGCCAGCGAGCACGGACCGGCGGCCCTCGGCTCCGCCTCCCTGCTCGACGCGACCATGATCCGGAGGCACGGCGGCGACCGGGTCCGCGGCCTGTACCCGGGGCGGCTGGCCGCCGGGGAGCTGCGCGCCTGCTACGCCATGACGGAACCGGACGCCCCGGGCACCGAACCGCTGTGCACGGCGACCCGCGCCGAGGAACAGCCGGACGGCAGCTGGCGCGTCAGCGGCCGCAAGTGGTTCATCTCGGGGGCGGCCGGGGCCGATCTGGTCACCGTCCTCGCACGGACCGACGGGGAGCCCGGCGACCGCGAGGGCCTCTCCCTCCTGGTGGTTCCCACCGGCTCCCCCGGCTTCCGCGTCGTACGCGAGCTGCCGGTGTTCGGGGCCACCGGGCAGTGGGAGATCGAGTTCGACCGGGTCGCCGTACCCGCCGACCACCTCCTCGGCAGGCGCGGGCAGGCCCTGGCGATCGCCGCGGAACGCCTCCGGCTGGGCCGCACCCTGCGCTGTCTGCGCTGGCTCGGCCAGGCCCAGCGCGCCTTCGACCTCATGTGCGAGCGCGCCAACTCCCGTACGGGATCCCGCGGTCCGCTCGCCGGCCACCAGCTCGTGCAGCAGCACGTCTTCGAGGCGCTGCTCGCCCTGCGGACCACCCGCCCGCTGGTCCACGAGGCAGCGGCGAGGATCGGCGCGGGCGAGGACGCACACGTGGAGGTGGGGCTGGCCAAGGTCGCCGCGGCCCGCATGCTCCAGCAGGTCGCGGACGCGGCCGTCCAGGTCCACGGCGCGGCCGGACTCGGCCCCGACACCCCGCTGCCCGCGCTGCTGCGCACCGGACGGGCGGCCCGCATCCTCGACGGCCCGGACGAGCTCCACATCACCTCGGTGGCCCGCCGGGTGCTCCGTACGTACGCGACATAGCCCTACGGGGCCGGTCAGACGTCCCGGATCTCGACCAGCCCGGTCAGCGCGGCCAGTCCGAGCGCCAGGAAGAAGTCGCCCCAGACCAGCTCGTGCCGCACCGCGACGCCCTTCCCGGCGTCGTAGCAGCCGTCCAGCAGCATGCCGCGGGTCAGGTGTTCGCCCACCAGGCGCTCCAGGATCGCCACTGCCCGGTACGCGTACTGCGCGGCCCGGCAGCCCGGCAGGCGGGCGAGTTTCAGCAGCGCCACCGCCGCGATGGCGGCGGCGGAGGTGTCCAGCGGGCCGGCGGGCCGCGCCTCGTCGGCCAGGGGGACGAGCGGGGTGCAGGGCCGCGTCCACGTGTCGGCGAGCCGCTCCGCGACGGCCTCCAGCCGGTCCGGGGCGCTGCGGGAGACCTCGGGGCGGTGCAGGGCGTCGGCCACGGCCAGCAGCAGCCATGCGCTGCCCCGGCTCCAGCCGGCCGGCGGTTCCCCGTACGTCTGCCAGCCCGACGCGGCGTCGAACTCCCGGGCCGGTACGACGCGACCGCCCCCGCCGAGGCACAGGTCGAGGTGCCGGTGCAGGTGGGACGCGGCGGCCCGTTCGCCCTCCGGGCCCCCGGCGGCGAGCAGCGCCACCATGCCCGGTACGCCGTCCACGCGGGCCAGCAGCCGGGGGCCGCCGAAGGCCGACCCCCAGGGCACCAGGCCGAGTTCGGGGTCCAGCGCGGCGAGAGCGGCCTTGGCCGCCCGGGTCCGCAGCTCCCGGACCCCGGTGTCCGCGTCGGCGAGCGCCGTCCCGTACCAGAGGATCAGCCCGCGCGTGGCGGTGTCGGCCTCCACCCAGTCGGCCAGCCGTGCGGTGCACGCGGCCGCGGCCGCCCGGTCCTGCGCGTTGCCGGTGTGCCGGGCCCGCAGCCACAGCAGCCCCGCCCAGAAGCCGCCGGTCCACGCGCCGCGGCCGGTGGTCGTCCAGCGGCCGGTGTCCGGGTCTGCGTACAGCGGGAACCGGTCGCCGGTCTCGGTGCAGGTGGCGGCCGCGCGGTCCAGTACGTCGCCCAGCGCCCGCCCGGCCCATTCCGGGGGTGTCCGGGTCACGCTGCGGCCTCCGTACGCGGGCGGCGCCGTTCGCGTACGGCCCAGGTCGTCGCGACGGCGCCGGCCCCGGCGAACTCGGCGGCGACCAGCAGCCAGCCCGGCCCGTACCGGCCCGCTTCCGCCAACACGCCGAAGAGCGGCGGCCCGACCGCGAAGCCGGCGAAGAACCCCGCCGCCACGAGGGCGGAGTCCTGGCCGGCCCGGCCCGGAGCGGCCCGCTGCATCACCAGCACCATCGAGACGGCGTTGCCGGAGACGGCGAACACCCCGACCGCGACGGCCGCGATCCAGACCAGCGGCCGTACGTACAGCGCGGCGGCCAGCAGGCCCGCCGCCGGGACCGCCCCGGCCGCCAGCAGGCCGGGCAGCCACTCGGCGCGCCCCGGCCGGGCCGCCTTCGACCAGCCCACCCGGCCGGCGATGCCCGCGATGCCGAGCACCGCGACCAGGGCCGCGGCCGCCGTCGGCCCCATGCCGAGCCGCTGGGCTCCGAACAGTGCCACGTACGTGTTGACCGAGGCGATTCCGCAGCCCAGGAAGAGGGAGAAGACCGCCAGCCAGGCGATGGCGCCCCGCGGCATCAGCGACGAGCGCGGCGCCGCCGCCTTCGCCGGCGGATCGGCGGGCAGGGCGCGATGCGCCCACAGCGCGGCCAGCGCGGCCGCGGCGGACGCCGTCCACACCGCCCCGCGCCAGCCGACCCCGCCGGCCAGCGCCGCCAGGGGCAACCCGGCGGCAAACGCGCCCAGTTGCACTCCGGACTGCTTCATCCCGGTCACTGACCCCCGCCGGGCGGGCGGAACGGCGGCCAGGATCGCCTTGTTGGTCGCGGGGTTGGCGAGCGCCTGCGGCAGTCCGCCCAGCGCGACGGCGGCGAGGAGGAACCTCGGCCCCGGAGCGGCGCCGATCAGCGCGAGCGCCGCCGCGGAAACCAGCAGCAGGACGACGAGGGAGCGGCGCGGACCCGTCCGGTCCACCATGCGCCCACCGACCGGTGAGAGCACGGCCGCCGTTGCGAAGCCGATCGCCGTCGTCAGGCCGAGGGCGGTCGGCGACACACCCAGCTCGCCCACCAGCCGCGGGCCGAGCGCCCCGAGCAGGAACAGCTGCAGCATCGAGAAGGCCATGGCGCCGGTCAGCAGCGCCGTCAGGCGGCCCTCCGCCCCTGCCCCGGCCACCTTCGCCGAGGTCGTCCGTTCTGCCACTGCAGACTCCGTTCCCCCACCTGTCATTTCGGTCCACGGCAGGAGTCGGAAGGGGAAACGGCCGGGTTCCCAGGCCCTGTTGTGGCGTGCGACACATATGGTTTTGTCCGGTGATGCCAATTCCCTTCGCCCCTCTGTAGCCGCCTTGAGAGGGATGCGACGATGAGCCCGCCATGACCCAGGGACGCTGTTGTCGCGCGGTACGGGCTGCGATGTTCGCGGCCACCTGCGTGCTGCTCGCCTCCCTCGCCCACGTCCTCATGACGGGGACGGGAGTCCCCTGGTGGGCCGTGGCGACGGCTTCGGGCACCACCGGCGCGCTCGCGTGGTTCCTCGCCGCGTCCGAACGCGGCCTCCTGGCCGTCCTCTCGGCGACGGTCGCCGTCCAGGCCGCCCTGCACACCGGGTTCTCCCTGGCCCAGGCGGCCGCCCGGCCGTCCGCGCCGGGCGGCGCCGGCCACGCGCATCACGCCGCGCAGGCGATGACGGACGGCGGCACCGCCCTGCAGATGCCGATGCAGGTGCCGATGCCCGTGCGGATGCCGGTGCGGATGGCCGTGCCCGCCGGACACGACATGGGCTCCATGTCACCGACCGGCATGCCGGCCGCGCACCTGCTCGCCGCCCTGCTCTGCGGGCTCTGGCTCGCGTACGGGGAGCGGGGCGCGTTCCGGGTCCTGCGCGCCGTGGCCGGTCTGCTCCTCGTACCGCTGCGGCCGGCCCTCCGCCTCCCCGCGCCCCCGCACCGGCCGCGCCTGCGCGCCCGCCGGGGCCTCGGACCGCGCCGTCTGCGCGGGCTCCTGCTCGTCCACGCCCTCACCTCACGGGGTCCGCCCCCCGGGACCGCTGTCAGCTGACAGCCGGCTCACCGACGCGCGCGACGCAGCTGCACCGCCCGCCTCGGTCATCGGCCTCGCCGTCCGGCAGGCCGTACCGCTCACCGGCCCGCCTCGCCCCGCAGCGCGTGCGCGGTGCCGGCTCCGGATCCCGGATTCCCAGAAGGACATCAGGCGATGACCCCTGCCCTGCATCCCCGTCCGACCGCCGCCGAGACGGCGACGGCGCCCGCCCGCCGCACGGGCGGTGCGGACGAGCCGACCACCCTGCTGGCGCTCGCCGCGCGCGACGGCGACCCCGACGCGGTGGACCGCTTCGTGCGCGCCCTGCAGCGCGACGTCCGGCGCTACGTGGCGTACCTCAGCGCCGACCCGCAGGCGGCGGACGACCTGACGCAGGAGACGTTCCTGCGCGCCCTCGGCAGCCTGCACCGCTTCGAGGGCCGCTCCTCCGCCCGCACCTGGCTGTTGTCCATCGCCCGGCGCACCGTCATCGACAGCCTCCGCCACAAGGCGGCCCGTCCCAGGATCTCGGACCGGGACGACTGGCAGACCGCCGCCGAACGGACGCAGCCCCGCGGCCTGCCCGGGTTCGAGGACGGGATCGCCCTCGCCGATCTGCTGGGCACGATCCCCGCCGAACGCCGTGACGTCTTCGTCCTCACGCAGATCCTGGGGCTCCCCTACGCCGAGGCGGCGACCGCCCTCGGCTGCCCGATCGGCACGATCCGCTCCCGGGTGGCCCGCGCCCGTACGTCGCTCATGGAGCTCCTCGCGGACGCCGAAACACCGGCCCTGGCGGCCACGGCCGCCTGACCGCCACCGGCCGGGGCAGGGACCCTGCCCCGGCCCGACCGCCCGCCCCTATCCGCCCTTCAGCCGGCGGACGACCTCGTCGGACACGCGCCGCTGCAGGTCGGCGAGTTGCTCGGGGGTGTACGCGGTCAGGTCGCCCGGGGCCCCGGGGCCGCCCGCGCCCTGCTCCTTCTGTTTCTGTTTCTCCTGCTCCCTGCGCTGGAGTTCCTGTTCCTCCGGCGAGCCGGGGGCCGCGTACGCGCACCGGATGAGCGCTCCGTCGGCGGCCTTCAGGCAGGTCGCCTCGCGCCCGCCCACCTGGCCCCTGCCCTCCACCCGGTAGCGGATGTCCTGCTCGCTGCCGACCGTGGCCGTCCAGGTGCTGCCGCCGGTGGGGACGACCTCGAAGACCCTGTCGTCGTTGTAGCAGCAGACGTCCCGGTACTCGGCCTTGATGAGCGCGACGAGCGCTTTCGGGGAGGACCAGGTCGGACTGAGCCGGTGGACGGTCATCGGGGCGAGCCCGGCGCCCTGATGGCGGGTCGGCACGGTGGACACGGCCACCACCGAGCTGGCCTCCCCCTGCGGGGTGAGGGGGGTGACGTACGCGCTGTTCCCGGTCGCGTCGCGGTACTGGAGGGTGAACTCCGACTCGTTGCCCTCGTTGGCGCCGTCCTCGGACGCGTCCCAGCCACTGCGTTCGAACCACCAGTCGCTGAAGCTGCCGACCGCGGCCGTTCCCTCGCGCTGCCGGGCCGCGAGGCTCAGCGGATAGGACGGGCCGGGTACCGCGGCCGTGTCGTCGGTGAGGGTGAGCTTCCCGGTCCGCCCGTTGTAGAGCGCGACCCCGGCGGGCCGTTCGGTCACCACCAGGATCCCGGTCTGGCGCTTGAGGGGGACGACCACGATCGGGGTGTCGCCCGAGCAGGTCACGTAGGCGTCGTCGGCCTCGAAGCGCAGCCAGCGCTTCTGCGCCGATATCTTCCGGCCGAGGTTGTGGGTGAACCAGCCGCCGATCCGCGCGTCCGCCCTCTCCACGTCGAACGAACAGCGCTGCCGGCTGCGGCTGCTGCCGCCGAGCGCAATGTCCTGCACCAGGCCGACCTCGTAGCCGGACAGCCAGCCCCGCCGTTCGACCAGGGTCGCGAACCGGTTCGAGTCGGGCAGGTACGTGATGTCGGAGATCTCGCCGGTGACATCGCCGAGGTGCGGCGCGGCCTGCGCCTTTCCGACCACGTACGGTGCCCGGGCCGCCAGCTCCGGCACCGGCTCGGCCACGATCTGCACGTTCTGCATGTACGCGCGATCCTGGAGGTAGGAGCCGTACACCAGCCACCAGATCGCGATGCCCAGCCCCAGGATGCCGGCCAGCCATCCGAGGGTCAGCGTCGCGCCCCCGCTCCCCCGGCCCGCACCGCCCGGCCCGTCCCGCTTTCCGCGGAGCACCTTCACCACCAGCCACAGCAGGGTGACGAGGGCGGCGGCCAGCAGCGGCGCAGCCAGCCACGAAAGGATCTTCCGGAGTTCCCACACCATGATCGTGGTGGCGTACGAAGCCCACCAGAAGAACAGTCCCAGAAGAAGGACGGGTATCCCCACCCGCAGTGCCCGGCCCATCAGCGCCCCCCCGACGTCGACCCGCTCGATTCGTTCGACCGCGTACCCCGCGTGTGTACCCCGCACCGGAGTCGGCCAGTCACTCGGCGCATCCGTCACGGGCGCCACCGCCATACCGTCCCTTCTCCGCCACCCGCAAGGCTTCAGCGGGAAAATCCTTGATGACGCACTAGACTGGCCGGTTGTTTGGCGCTGGACCGGAACAACCCGGGCAAACCTGGGCTCCGCCGGCGACCCGGACCTTCTTCCGGGACCGAGACGCGAGGGCCGATGGCAGCCACACCTGAGCGCGGTGAGATGACCCTGCTCGACGACGGGGACCTGCACGACGAGTCCGGCAAATCCGCCCGGTTCTGCGCCGGACCCGCCGCCCCGACGCGCACCCTCGTGGACATCTTCGAGGCCTCCGTACGAGCCTGCCCCGACGAGCTCGCCCTGGACGACGGCACCACCCGGCTGACCTACCGGGCGCTGGCCGTCGAGGTCGAACGCCGCAGGCGCGCCCTCGAGGCCGCCGGCGTGGGCCTCGGCGACCGGGTGGGCGTACGCGTGCCCTCCGGGACCAACGAGCTGTACTCGGCCATCCTCGCCGTGCTCGCCGCCGGCGCGGCCTACGTGCCGGTCGATGCCGAGGACCCGGACGAGCGGGCCGAGCTGGTCTTCGGCGAGGCCGGGGTGCGGGCGGTGCTCGGCGCCGGAGGGCGCATCGACGCCACCGGCCTCGCGGACGCCGCCGTGTCCGCCGCGCGGCCCGGCCCCGAGCACGATGCGTGGATCATCTTCACCTCCGGCTCCACCGGCAAGCCCAAGGGCGTCGCCGTCAGCCACCGCAGCGCCGCCGCGTTCGTGGACGCCGAGGCCGCGCTGTTCCTCACCGACGAGCCGATCGGCCCCGGCGACCGGGTCATGGCCGGCCTGTCCGTCGCCTTCGACGCCTCCTGCGAGGAGATGTGGCTGGCCTGGCGCTACGGCGCCTGCCTCGTACCCGTCCCGCGCTCCCAGGTGCGCAGCGGCGCCGACCTCGGCCCCTGGCTGGTGGAGCAGGAGATCACCGTGGTCTCCACCGTGCCGACCCTGGCCGCGCTGTGGGAGCCGGAGACCCTCAACGAGGTCCGGCTGCTGATCTTCGGCGGCGAGGCCTGCCCGCCCGAGCTGACCCAGCGCCTGGTCACCGAGGGCCGCGAGGTCTGGAACACGTACGGCCCCACCGAGGCCACCGTCGTCGCCTGCGCCTCGCTCCTGACCGGGGAGGAGCCGATCCGGATCGGCCTCCCGCTGAACGGCTGGGAACTGGCCGTGGTCGACGAGTCCGGCGAGCCGGTGCCGATGGGCGGCAGCGGCCAGCTCGTGATCGGCGGCGTCGGCCTGGCCCGCTACCTCGACCCCGAGAAGGACGCGGAGAAGTACGCCCCGCTGCAATCCCTCGGCTGGGAGCGCGCCTACCGCAGCGGCGACCTGGTGCGCGCGGAACCCGAGGGCCTGGTCTTCCTCGGCCGCGGCGACGAGCAGATCAAGCTCGGCGGCCGCCGGATCGAGCTGGGCGAGGTGGACGCCGCGCTCCAGGCCCTGCCGGGCGTCGCCGGAGCGGCCGCGGCCGTCCGTACGGCGCGCAGCGGCAACCAGCTGCTCGTCGGCTACCTGGTCGCCCAGGAGGGCTGGGACCACGCGGCGGCCGTCGAGCGCCTGCGCGCCGAGCTGCCCGCAGCCCTCGTACCCCTGCTCGCACCGGTCGACGAGCTGCCCACCCGCACCTCCGGCAAGGTGGACCGCGACGCGCTGCCCTGGCCGCTGCCCGAGCTGGAGACCACGGGCCCGGCGGAGCACCTGTACGGCACCGAGGCCTGGCTCGCCGAGCAGTGGAGCGAGACCCTCGGCGTGGCCGTCACGAGCGCCGCCGACGACTTCTTCGCGATCGGCGGCAGCAGCCTCGCCGCCGCGCAGCTCACCACCCGGCTGCGCACCCGCTACCCGCGGGCGGCCGTCCTCGACATCTACCAGCAGCCCGTCCTGCGCAAGCTGGCCCGGCGGCTGGAGAAGTCCGTACGGGACGACGACGCGGCCCGGACCGTCGCGCCCGTTCCGCTGCGGTCCAAGGTGGTGCAGTCGCTCCTGCTGCTGCCGCTGTTCACCCTGGTCGGTCTGCGCTGGAGCGTGGCGCTGCTGGCGCTGGGCAACGCACTGCACTGGTTCGGGGCGTATCCGTGGGCGCCGACCGCCTCGTGGTGGTTCGTCGTCCCCGGTGCGGCGCTGCTCTTCAGCCCGCCAGGCCGGCTCGCGATCGCGGCCGGCGGCGCGCGGCTGCTGCTGCGCGGGGTGAAGGCGGGGCGCCACCCGCGCGGTGGAAGCGTGCACCTGAGGCTGTGGACGGCCGAGCGGCTGGCCGAGTACGTCGGCGCGACCTCGCTCACCGGCTCCTGGCTGGAGCGGTACGCGCGGGCGCTCGGCGCCAAGGTCGGCCCCGAGGTGGACCTGCACTCGCTGCCGCCCGTGACGGGCATGCTCAAGCTCGGCCGCGGCTGCGCCGTGGAGTCCGAGGTGGACCTGTGCGGGCACTGGCTGGACGGCGACCGGCTGGAGATCGGCCCGGTCAAGGTCGGCGCGGGTGCGGTGGTCGGCACCCGCAGCTTGCTGTTCCCCGGTGCGCGGGTCGGCAAGCGGGCCGAGGTGGCCCCCGGCTCCGCCGTGGTCGGGCAGATTCCGACCGGGCAGCGCTGGGCCGGCGCGCCCGCCGTGAAGCTCGGCAGGGCCAAGCGGAACTGGCCCAAGGAGCGCCCGCCGCGCGGGCTCCCCTGGCGGGCCGCCTACGGGGCGGCGGGCTTCGGCCTCACGGCCCTTCCCGTGCTCTCCACCCTGCCCGCGCTGCTCGTGGTGAGCCGGTTCGTGCCCGCCGACGCCGGGCTGGTGGAGGCACTGCGCGGAGCCCTGCTCGCCGTGGTGCCCGGGGCGCTCGCGTACGGGTTCACGTACGCGCTGCTCCTGCTGGTCTCCGTACGCCTGCTCAGCCTCGGGCTGCGCACCGGGACCCATCCGACGCACAGCCGGGTCGGCTGGCAGGCCTGGACCGTCACGCAGCTCATGGACCTGTCCCGGGAGACGCTCTTCCCGCTGTACGCCGGGCTGATCACCCCGGTGTGGCTGCGGCTGCTCGGCATGAAGATCGGCCGGGGCGCGGAGGTGTCCACCGTGCTCGCGCTGCCGAGCCTCACCACGGTCGGCGAAGGCGCGTTCCTCGCCGACGACACCCTGACCGCGCCCTACGAGCTGGGCGGCGGCTGGATGCGGATCGGCCACTCCGAGATCGGCCGCCGGGCGTTCCTCGGCAACTCCGGCATGACCGCGCCGGGCCGCAGCGTGCCGGACGACGGGCTGGTCGGCGTGCTGTCGGCGACCCCGAAGAAGGCCAAGAAGGGCAGTTCGTACCTGGGCCTGCCGCCCGTGCGGCTGCCGCGGTCCGCCGCCGACGCCGACCAGAGCCGGACGTACGACCCGCCCGCGCGGCTGCTGTGGGCGCGCGGACTGGTGGAGCTGTGCCGACTCGTCCCGGTGTTCTGCTCGGCCGCGCTGGCCGTCCTGACCGTGGCGGCGCTCTGCGCGCTCAGCACGGCGAGCGGGCTCGGCACCGGGGAGGCCGCGCTGCTGTCCGGAGCGGTCCTGCTGACCGCCGGTCTGGCCGCGGGCGCAGTGTCCGTGGCCGCGAAGTGGCTGCTGGTGGGCCGGCACCGGGCGGGCGAGCACCCGCTGTGGAGCAGCTTCGTGTGGCGCAACGAGCTGGCCGACACCTTCGTCGAGGTGCTGGCCGTGCCGTGGCTGGCCGGAGCGGTTCCCGGTACGCCGCTGCTGAACCTGTGGCTGCGCGGGCTCGGGGCGCGGATCGGCCGGGGCGTGTGGTGCGAGAGCTACTGGCTGCCCGAGACGGACCTGGTGGTGCTGGGCGATGCGGTCAGCGTGAACCGCGGCTGCGTGTTGCAGACGCACCTCTTCCACGACCGGATCTTGAGGACGGATACTGTGGTCCTCCGTGAGGGTGCCACCCTGGGCCCGGGCGGAATCGTCCTGCCCGGAAGCACGGTCGGGGCTCACAGCACACTGGGTCCGGCCTCTCTCGTGATGGCCGGGGAATCCGTCCCCGCCGACACGCGTTGGCTGGGCAACCCGATCGAGGCATGGCGGACCTGACAAGGGCCCGGGCACAGCGCAGGGAGCGGAAGCGGCAATGAGCGGCCAGAGAACAGCGGCATCGGACCCGTATTTCCCGGACAACGGAGACTCCCGTTACCGCGTGCACCGGTACGAACTCGCTCTGGAGTACCGTCCCGGCCCCAACCGGCTGGCCGGGACGGCCCGGCTCAGTGCGATCGCCGGACGGGCGCCGCTCACCGAGTTCCAACTGAACCTGGCCGAGTTCAAGATAGGCCGGATGCTGGTGAACGGCCGGGCGCCGCACTACACCCACCGGGGCGGGAAGCTGCGCATCCGGCCGGCCAAGCCGCTGCCCGCCGGCGCCGCCTTCACGGTGGAGGTGCACTGGGCGGGCAATCCGAAGCCGGTCCGCAGCCCCTGGGGCGGGCTCGGCTGGGAGGAGCTGAGCGACGGCGCGCTGGTCGCCAGCCAGCCGGTCGGCGCGCCCTCCTGGTACCCGTGCAACGACCGGCCCGCGGACAAGGCCTCGTACCAGATCTCGATCAACACCCCGTCCGCCTACACGGTGGTGGCCGGCGGGCGGCTGCTCACCCGGACCACCCGGGCCAGCACGACCACGTGGGTGTACGAGCAGTCCGCGCCGACCTCCAGCTACCTGGTCGGGCTGTCCATCGGCGTGTACCAGACGGTGCTGCTCGGCGACCCCGGGCTCGGCGGTGTTCCGCAGAGCGCCCACGTGCCGGCGCACCTGCTGCCGCAGTTCTCCCGCGACTTCGCCCGGCAGCCCGCCATGATGCAGCTGTTCGAGGAACTGTTCGGGCCCTACCCCTTCGGCGAGTACGCGGTGGTCATCGCCGACGAGGAACTCGACGTGCCGGTGGAAGCCCAGGGACTGTCCCTGTTCGGCGCCAACCACGTGGACGGCGGCCGCGGTTCGGAGCGCCTCGTCGCCCACGAGCTCGCGCACCAGTGGTTCGGCAACAGCGTGAGCATCGCCGACTGGCGGCACATCTGGCTGAACGAGGGCTTCGCGAAGTACGCCGAGTGGCTCTGGTCGGAGCGCTCCGGCGGCCGCACCGCGCATGCGCTGGCGGCCGCCGCGCACCGGCTGCTGGCCTCGCAGCCGCAGGACCTGCGGCTGGTCGACCCCGGCCGCAAGCTGATGTTCGACGACCGTCTGTACCAGCGCGGCGGTCTGGTCGTGCACGCGATCCGCTGCGCCCTGGGCGACGCCGCGTTCTTCCGCATGCTGCGCGACTGGCCCACCGTGCACCGCCACGGTGTGGTGACCACCGCGGGCTTCACCCAGCACGTGGCCCGCTATACGGGCGAGTCGCTGGACGACCTGTTCTCGGCCTGGCTGTACGAGCCGGCCCTCCCGCCGCTGCCCTCGCCGCCCGCGCGGCTGACGACACCGGCGAAGCCCGCGTACCCGCCCACGAACGGCGAGCCCGCGCGCCGCGGACGGACCTCCGCCTGACACGGGTTTGGCCCTGCACCGCGGTTGCGGCGCAGGGCCGGTTCGCCCCGTAGCTGCCGGTCAGCCGGCTGCCTTGCGCATGTGCGCCGCGGCGCGCTGCTCGAACTCGTCCGGGGACACGTCCTCGATGTGGGTGGCTATCGTCCACCGGTGGCCGAACGGGTCGAGTACCTGCCCCGCCCGGTCGCCGAAGAAGTGGTCCTGGACCTCTCGCTGCTGCTTCGCCCCGGCCCGCAGGGCGCGGGCGAAGGTGGCGTCGACGTCCTCGACGAACAGGTACAGCGTGACCGGGGTACCGCCGACGGAGTGGGGGCCGAGCAGGCCGGCTTCCCGCAGCTCGTCGGACAGCATCACGATCGTGCCGCCGATCTGGATCTGGGCGTGCATGATCTTGCCGTTGGGAGCGGTGGAACGGGCCAGCTCCTTCGCACCGAAGGCTTCGGTGTAGAAGGCGATCGCCTCGCTCGCCCCGTCGACGGACAGGTACGCCGTCAGCTCCGCGTACCCGTCCGGGATTGCTTTGACCATTCTGGACCTCCGTGATCTTCGATTACTTGCGGGCGTTGAGCTGGTCGAGTGCGTCGAGGAAGCTGCGCAACTCCTCCTCGGTGCCGAGCGATACGCGCAGGTGGCCGGGAAATCCGAACAGGCCGGTGTCCCGTACGAGAATCCCGAACTCCTTGGCGAGGGCGTCCTGGGCCTCCCGAGAGGCGTCGACCCGGACGGCGACGAAGTTCGTCACCGACGGGAGGTACCGGTACCCGCGCCGCTCCAGCTCCGCGGTGAACCACGCCCGCCGCTGCGCGGTGCCCTCGCGGACCTCGCCGAGGAACTGCTGGTCGGCGAGCGCGGCCAGTGCTCCGGCCTGTGCGACCCGGTTGACGCTGAACGGAAGGACGTTCAGGGTCCGGCGGATTTCGGCGATGAGATCGGCCCGGCCGACGGCATAGCCGATCCGCAGGGCCGCCAGCCCGTACGCCTTGGAGAAGGTGCGCAGCGCCACCACCGGGGCGTCCCGGTCGAGGAAGTCCCTCGTCTGGGGCAGGCCCTGATCGCTGAACTCCTGGTACGCCTCGTCGAAGACCAGAGGTACCCCGCCGGCCTGCGCCGCGTCGATCAGAGTGGCGTACGCCTCCTCCGGAAGTGCGGTTCCGGACGGGTTGTGTGGATTGCACACGTATCCGATGCCGTGCTCCGGCAGGGCGTTCGCGAACTCCTTGACGTCGAGGGCGCCGTCCCGCAAGGGGAGGGCCACGGACCCCCGGCCGGTGCGTTCCAGGGATTCCGGGTAGCCGGGGAACGTGCCGGCCGCGACCAGACCGGGCCGCGAGAGGTCACCGAGCGTCAACGCGGTCGCCAGCACCAGCTCGTCGCTGCCGTTGGCCACGGCGATCTGGTCCTCCGACACGCCCCAGTGCACGGCGAGGGCCTTGACAAGGGCCTCCCGCTGCGGTGCGGGATAGCGGTTGACCCGTTCCAGTGCTCCGGCCGCCGCGGTGACGGCCGCCGGGCTCGCCCCGTAGGGGCTCTCGCTCAGGTGCAGCCGCACCATCGTGTCCGCATCCGGCACGCTGGTGTTGTAGACCTTCGGCTCCGGCCGCGCGGGCGCACTCACAGCTGGGATCCCAACAGGATCCCGAAGCAGTAACTCCCCACCGCCGCCTCCTTGGTGACGAAGCAGTGCTCGCTGCCCGCCGGGATGCGCATCACTGCCGGCGAGGTCAGTTCGTGAAGGACCCCGTCGAGATGGACCTCGATGCGCGCCTGGCCGGGGAGCGGCGAGACGAGGAAGTAGATCTCGTCGACCTCGTGGGTGTGCGGTGCGGCCACCGGCTTGTCCACGAGCGTGCTGAGCTCACCGCCCGCGATCTGCACCGGCATGCCGCCGAACATGTCCGCCGTGAGGTAGAAGGGCGCGGGCTGGTGGTGCCCCGCCACCGCGAGCGGAATGGGAAGGGCGGAGACGATTTCGGGGGTGGCCGTGCGGCTCACGCTGCCTCCAGCACGAAGAGATAGGTGTGCGGCGCACCGAAGGGCACCGCGCGTCGGAGATGCATGCCTCCCTTGTCGAAGAGTTCCTGGTACTGCTCGAGCGTGTAGATGGGGACGCCCATCAGTGCGTGGGCCAGTTCGAAGCCGCTGGAGAACACAGGCAGGGTGCTCTCCCCGCCCCGCGGGCGCACCGTGGTGTCGCCGAGCAGGAACGTGTTGGCCTTGGGGAAGGACGCACGCAGCCGGGGAATCACCTCGTCGCGGCGGGTCGGGTCGACCAGCAGGTCGTGCAGGAACATGAAGCTCATCACGACGTCGGCTTCGTCGGCGCCGTCGATCCGCTGCCCGTTGAACAGGATGTCGAGTACGTCCGCGCACACGGGCTCGACGGTGCCCTTGAGGCCGTACCGGTCGACGGTGTCGGCCCCGAGCTCGGTGGCGGACTTGCTGATGTCGATACCGAGTCCGCGGCTTCCGGGGCGGGCCTGGACCAGCCGGGAGACCCGCTCGCTGACGCCGGCGCCGAGGTCGACGAGCGTCGTGAAGTCGAGCCTGGAGATCTCCTCGTCCAGGATGTGCCGCATGAGGGCGGTGTCCGCCTGCGCCGAGCCGAGGGCCACCATCCCCTCGTCGCGGTGGAGGTCGACGCCGAAGCGGCGGTCCCCGCGGGCGACGGCGGCGGCGTTCGCGAAGACGTCGTGGTAACCGCCGACGCCCCAGGTGAAGAAGCCCAGCTTCTGGCGGGCCTCCTCACCGGTCCGGGTCGCCCGGACGCGGTCGCCGTGCACCTCCAGGTATCCGAAGGACTCCGCGGCGCGGATCAGGGAGCGGAAGACGGCCTCGTCCAGGCCGTTCTCCCGGCAGAACGGGGCCACGTCGGCGGAGCCGTCGTCCTGCAGTGTGCGCAGCAGCCCAAGGCGCTCCAGCGCGTGCAGCACGTGCGCGCAGATGAAGCCGTTGAAGGCGGTGTCGGGGTTCAGTGGCGTCGGCGCCTCGCCTAGCCATTGTGCGGTCGATGTGTCTACCGGCGGCATCGTCTACACCTCTCGGGAATGCGGCGGGCGGGCCGTGGGAGCGCCGCCCGCCGCGAGACTGACCTGGTCAGAAGGCCTCGAGCCGGGCCAGGTTGACGCCCAGCGAGTACGGGGTGAGGTCGACGCCCGGCGGCCGGCCCTGGTAGAGGTCGCGGATGATCTGGCCGGCGAGGGGCGCCTGCGCCAGTCCGTGACCGGTGAAGCCGGCGGCGTAGAGGATCCGCTCATGCTGACCAGTGCCCTTGCCGATGATGGCCGACTTCGTAGGCGTGACGTCCAGGCTTCCGGTCCACGCGCTGTAGAGCTTGACGCCCTCCAGCTGCGGGTACCACTTCGGCAGCTCGTCGACGGCCGCCTGGTACCAGATGTCCCGCAGCCCGTCCTGCTTGGAGATGCGCTCCAGGCCGACGAGGAAGGCCTTGCCCATGCCCATCGTCTTCAGCCCGGACACGGGGTGGAAGGTGAACGGGGAGTTGTGCACGTCGCGGTCGGTGCGGATCGCGTCGGTGTGCAGCAGTTCGGCGAACTGCCCCCACACCGGCAGGTCCAGGCCGGTCAGCTTGGCGACGTCGCCGCTCCACGGTCCGGCCGCGATGACGATCGCGTCCGCGGTGAAGTCACCCGCCGTCGTGTTGACCACGCCGCTCTCGCCGTCCAGGCCGGTCACGGCGACGTTGGAGAACAGCCGGGCGCCGTGCTGCCTGGCGCCCTCGGCGTACCCCTGGACGATCAGCTCGGGCTTGATGCGGTAGGTGTCCGGGTTCCAGACCGCGGCCTCGATGGTGTCGGGGTCCAGCCAGGGGTTGAGCTCGACCGCCTGGGCGGCGGTGAGCATTTCCACCGTCGCTCCGGCCTCGCGGTGGTCCGCGAGGTCCGCCTCGAGCTCGGCCGCCTGCTGCGGGCTGGTCAGCACCGTCAGCAGCCCGAGGTTCTGCAGCCCGACGTCGACGCCCATGGCCGCGGAGAACTGCTTGTACTCGGCGAGGCTGCGCGTCGCCATCTCGGAGTCGTGCGGCTTGCGGGGGAAATAGGTACGGAATGCGCGCGCGGTCTGGGACGTGGTCGCGGCACCGAACTGGTTCTTTTCCACGAGGACGACGTCGATGCCCGCCTTGGCCGCGTGGTAGGCGATGGAAGTGCCGATCACCCCTCCGCCGATGACCAGCATTTCCGCCGTGTTCTTCTGCTCAGACATTCGTGCTCCTCGCAACGTTCGGACGGTAGGTCCAGTCGTCTCCCGTGAGATCCCACGGGAACAGCTGCAGATTCCATGCACCGAGGGCGTTGACGTACGTGGCCATCTGCGCCATCAGAGCGACGAATTCTTCCCGGGTGGTGATGACGTCGAGTGCGGCGACCACCTCCTTGGTGATGTCCCAGAGGGTGTTCATTCCGCAGTAGCCCAGGAACTCGGTGGGCTTCACCAGCAGGATCTTGGCCAGCTCGACCAGCGACGGGAACGGCATGTCGATCTTCCGGCCGGCCCGCACCAGGGTGCTGTAGTTCACGTAGCCGAGCGGCCGCGTCTCGCCGTTCACGGCGACGAGGGTGGTCAGGACCGAGTTCTTCGTCCCGGCTCCGGAGGTGCCCCGGGACTTGCCCTCGTGGATGTCCAGCAGTTCGTCCGTCGGGTCGACCAGCACCCGCTCGGTCTCCGCGGCGATCTTCTCGATCAGCTCGCGGACCAGCTCGGACTCGGCGGCGAGCCGCTGCACGCCCTGGCCGGCCGGCCCGTCCACCCGCCGTACGTGGGCGATCACGGGCACACCGTTGCCGTGGACGGATTCCCAGACCAGCTGACCGATCTTCGGCAGCAGGTCGACGTCCTCGGGCACGACGTGCCCGATCGGCGAGGTCGGCATCGGCTCGGTGAGCTCGCCGTACTTGATGGTCAGGTGCTGCACGGGGGAAAGGAACACCGTGCCATTGGGCTGGATCTTGCGATTCACCTTGCAATCCGGAACCGCGTGCAGCAAGTCGTGCGCCGGCGGTACGTGGTACATGCAGTCGCCGGCCACAAGCGCATGCCCCTGAAGGGTCGTGTACGGCAATGCCGCCCACAACGGCTCCACCAGTTCTGCATTGCGCCCCTCGAGGAGGGTGACGCGAACCTTGGCGCCGATCGGCTCCCAGGAGATCTCGATTTGCCGCATTGTGCTCCTACCTCAAATCGGGGTTGGAATACGAGCGACGGCCACGCTGCCGTCGCAAATCGAATATACGAATGGCGACATTCGATCGGCCGACAGGGGGCGCTTTTCTGTCACATTGCCGATTCCCTGTCACTTCGCACGTCCCGGCCGATTCTCGGGAATTCGGAATTCCGATTCCAGAAATGCGGAATTCATGGATTCGCGTGAAAAACACATGGCCGCCGCACTGTGGACAGTGCGGCGGCCATGGGGGAGAGCCCGGGCCGGCAACGGCGCGGGGGTGAAGTCCGGGCGGGTTACGCCCCGTTGCGGGCGAGCGAGAACGGCGTGATGTCGACGCCGGGGTGGCGGCCGAGGTGGAGGTCCCGAATGATCTTGCCGGTGGCGGGGGCCTGGCCGAGTTCGTGGCCGGTGAAGCCGGTGGCGAAGAGGATCCGTTCGTGGCGGCCGCCCGCCCGGCCGATGAGGGCGCTCCTGGAGGGCGTGATGTCGAGGGTTCCGGTCCAGGCGCTGTGCAGCGTGACGTCCCGCAGTCGCGGGTACCGCTGCGCCACCTCGTCCATGGCCGCCTCGTGCCAGATGTCCCGCATGCCCGGCTGCCGGGAGAAACGCTCGAGGCCCACCAGGAAGGACGGCCCCATCCCCATCGTCTTCAGTCCGGCAGCGGGGTGGAAGGTGAACGGCGATGCGACGTCGCCGTCGCCCACCGGGTCGGTGTGGAACAGCTCGGCGAACTGGCCCCACACCGGGAGCTCGAAGCCGGCCAGCGCGGCGATGTCACCGCTGCCGTGCTCGTCCGCGAGGACGATCGCCTCCGCGGTGAAATCGCCCGCCGTGGTGGCGACGTGGCCGGTGGACGCGTCCAGCCCGGTCACGGTGGCGCCGCTGACCAGGCGCGCGCCGTGCTTCTGTGCGCCCTCGGTGTAGCCCCGGAGCACCTCGTCCGCCCTGAGGCGGATCATCTGCGGGCACCAGACCGCCGCTTCGACGCCGGCCGGATCCAGCCAGGGATTGCGCTCGACGGCCTGCGCCGCGGTCAGCAGCTCCAGTTGCACCCCGGCCTCGCGCTGGTCGGGCACCTCCGCCAGCAGCTCGTCCGCCTCGTCCGCGGTGGCCGCCACCACGAGCATCCCGGTCTCCGTCACCTCGAGATCGGCGCCCGTGGTGGCGCCGAACGAACGGAAATCGGCCAGGCTGCGCGCCACCAGTTCGGAGTCGTACACGCGCCCGGGAAAATAGGTGCGAAATGCGCCGGCGGTCTGTGTCGCGGTGGCGCCGGGCTGATCCCGTCCCAGCACGACGACGTCAACGCCCGCTTCCGCGCAGTGGTGGGCGACGGACATCGCGATCACCCCGGTACCGATGACCAGCAATTCCGCCGTGTTCTTCTGCTCAGACATCCGCAATCTCCGTAACGTGGCCTGCCCGCGTCGGCCCGGAATTCGAACAGCCGGGTATGCCGAGTGGTGGTGTGGCCGACGGAGTGCAGCATGGAAGCCGGTACGCAGCCGTACGGGGAAAAATGGCGCGGGTCTGTCAGGTCAACGGGGCGGCCCGCCCCCGAGTTGACGAAAAGTCCGCCTCTTCGTCGGCTGCTGCGCCGAAGAGGCGGACCATGTGGCACATGAGGACAGCTGCCCCGCACCTACTTCTTGAGCGGCGCCTGGAGGCTCCAGACGCGCCCGTCGGGGTCGCGCACCTTCATTTCCTGCGTTCCGTAGTGGGTCTCCTCGAACGGCGCGACCACCTCGACGGACGGGTCGACCGCGAACTCGCCGGCGTCCCCGACCCGCAGCACGACCTGGAAGTCGGGCTTCTGGTCCTCGGGGATCTCGGCGAGCAGCAGGTAGGGGCCGTCCCCGTTGCGGAGCATCCCCGAGCCTTCCTCGGTCGCGAACTCGACGTTGTAGCCCAGCGACTGGAAGAACTTGGCCGCCTTGCCCCAGTTATGGGTCTCGAGGTACACGCCTTCGACACCTTCGGTGCTCATGCCTGCTTTCCTTTCCGCGGTTCCTGCTCGTGGACGGCGAGATACGTGCGCAACGCCTCGGCAACCAGGGCCGAGAGCGACGACTCGTTCTCGATTGCATGGTGCTTGATCTGCCGGATGAGTTCCACCGGCAAGTAGACGTTGAACTGCTTTACTTCTGCACGCATACTAGGATGCTAGCATCCGTCCGCTCGTTCAACTAGGGCTGATCGAACAAGAGTTACGAACCGAGGAGGGCTCTCAACAATGAAACGCCAATGGTGGACGCTGCTGGTGGTGTGCGCCGCCACGTTCATGCTGCTGCTGGACGTCACGATCGTGGCGGTCGCGCTCCCCGACATCCAGCACTCGCTGGACGCGAGCTTCAGCGGCCTGCAATGGACAACGGATGCCTATGCGTTAAGCCTGGCGGCGCTCCTGCTCACCTCGGGCTCCCTGGCCGACCTGTACGGCAGGCGGCGCCTGTTCGTCATCGGGCTGGCGGTCTTCACCGCGGGATCGCTGCTGTGCGGCGTCGCGCAGGACCAGCTGATGCTGATCCTGTCCCGCGCGGTGCAGGGAATCGGCGGCGCGATCCTGTTCGCCACCTCCCTGGCGCTGCTCGCCGGCACGTTCCAGGGCAGGGAGCGGGGTTCGGCCTTCGGCATCTGGGGTGCCGTCGCGGGTGTCGCCACCGCGCTCGGCCCGGTGCTCGGCGGTGTGATCACCAGCGGGATCAGCTGGCGCGGCATCTTCCTCGTGAACCTGCCGATCGGCATCGCCGCGATCTTCATCACCCTCCGGCTGGTGGACGAGTCCCGTCCGCCGCGCGCCTCCAAGATCGACTGGCTGGGCATCGTGCCGCTCACCGCGGGCCTGTTCAGCCTGGTGTACGCCCTGATCAGGGCGAGCGACACGGCATGGGGCGAGCAGGGCGTGCTGATCTGCTTCGGCCTGGCCGCGGTGTTCCTCGTGGCGTTCGCGGTGATCGAATCGCGCGTGTCCGAGCCGATGTTCGACCTGAAGCTGCTGCGCACCCCGACCTTCCTCGGCGGCTCGATCGCCGCCTTCGCGATGAACGCCTCGCTGTTCGCGATGTTCATCTACCTCGTGCTGTACCTGCAGAACGACCTCGGCTACAGCGCGATGGGCACCGGCGTCCGCCTCCTGGTCAGCTCCGGCTGCACGCTCGTCGCCGCCATGGCGGCGGGCC
This sequence comes from Streptomyces sp. NBC_01296, assembly GCF_035984415.1. Classification (NCBI taxonomy): domain Bacteria; kingdom Bacillati; phylum Actinomycetota; class Actinomycetes; order Kitasatosporales; family Streptomycetaceae; genus Streptomyces; species Streptomyces sp. NBC_01296. The sequence goes on from NZ_CP130720.1 coordinate 1,377,142, forward strand.
GCCTCATGAGCAAGGTCCCGACCCGGTGGCTGATCGGCCCCGGCCTGGTCATCGTAGGGATCGGCCTCCTGCTCATGACGGGCGTCTCCGCCGACTCCGACTGGACCCACCTCATCCCGGGGTTCATCGTCACGGGCATCGGGGCCGGCATGGTCAACCCGCCGCTGGCCTCGACCGCGATCGGTGTCGTCCCGGTGTGGCGCGCCGGAATGGCCTCCGGTGTGAACCAGACCTTCCGGCAGGTGGGCATCGCCGTCGGCATCGCCGTGTACGGCTCGCTCTTCACCGCCTCGCTGCACGACGCCCTGCGGGAGCGGCTCTCGAGTGTCCCCGCGCTGCAGGGGCAGAGCGACCAGATCGCGGACTCCATCCGCATGGGCTCCCCCGGGCAGGCGATCGCCTCGGCCCCGGCGGAGTTGCGGGGACAGGTGGAGCAGGCGGTCCAGGCCGGCTTCGCGACGTCGATGAACGACCTGCTGGTCGTCAGCGGCATCGTGGCGCTGGTGGGCGGCGTCCTGGCGTTCGCCCTCATCCGCAGCAAGGACTTCGTCGCCCCCCAGGGCGGCCCCGGCCAGCCGGCCCGGCCGCCCCAGGCCCAGACCACGCAGGCCCCGCAACCGAGCTGACCAACCCCGGCGCCCGTCAGTACCCGGCCCCGCACGCCGGCACTGACGGGCCGCCGCGGCCATCAACGCGTCGAGCGGGGCAGGTGCCGCGGCCGGATCAGGCTCGGCGTGCAGGGCCCGGGAAGTGGGCGCGGGCCGCGGGAAGGTACAGCGGGACCGCGACGGCTGCCGTGAGCAGGTCGGGGAGGGTGGCCAGGACCGACCAGGCGTCGGGCCACAGCCCGTCCGTGCCGAGGTCGGTGGCCGCGAAGACCAGGGATGCGACGCCGGCGATGCCGAGGACCGTACGGGCCCAGCGGCGGCCCGCCCGCATCTTCACCCCCACGGCCAGCCAGCCGGCCAGGACCACGATCAGGACCCCTCCCGACACGGCGAGTTGGCGGGCGGCTCCGCCGGCACCGTCGGTGGCGGTCAGGTCGTCCAGGCCGGTGGGTTCGACCACGAGCGAGCCCAGCACCCACACCGCGGTGCCCGACTGGCCCTTGCCGTGCGGGAGGCGTTCCATCGAGGGGTGAGCCCTCTGCGCATCGACGTGCACGCCCACCTGTGGACCGCGCAGTACCTCGACCGCCTCGAGCGGCTTGGGAAGGCCGATACGGGTACCCAGCGCGGGATCGGCGCCGACGCCACCGAGGCCGATCTGGAGCGCCGGTTCGCTCTGATGGACCGGGCGGGCATCGACCTCCAGGTGCTCTCCGTGGCACCGCAGTCCCCGCACCTGGCGAGGGAGTCCGACGCCGTGGCGGTCGCCCGTACGGCGAACGAGGCGTACGCGGAGCTGGTGGCCCGCCACCCCGGACGCTTCCGGGCCTTCGCCGCGCTGCCCCTCCCCCACGTCGACGCGGCGCTGCGCGAGATCGCCCACGCCTTCGACGACCTCGGCGCGGTCGGGGCCGGCGTGACCACGACCGTGCTCGGCCGCACCCTCGACGATCCGCTCTTCCGCCCCGTCTACGAGGAGCTCGACCGGCGCGGCGCCGTCCTGAGCATCCACCCGGCCGGCGAGGGGGCCGGCAGCCCGCTGATCACCGAGCACGGCATGACCTGGATGGTGGGAGCACCGGTCGAGGACACGGTGGCCCTCATGCACCTGATCCTCGCGGGCATCCCCGCACGCCATCCGGGGATGCGGATCCTGGACGGGGAGGTCTTCCTGCGGGCCGTGGACTATGTCCGCGACGCCGGGCTCACCCGGGAGGAGGCCGCGATGATCCTCGACACCAATGCGGCCGGCCTGCTCGGCCTGACGGCCTAGACCGGGCAGGGGCGGTACTCGAGGCCGAGTTCGCGGTCGACGGCGTAACTGGTGCGCATCGAGGCGTCGATGACCTGCTGCCAGGAGCCGTACTTGGCGTAGAGCTGGTCCGCGGTGGGGCCGAGGGGGTTGCCGTACTTGGCGGTGTTCCGCTCCTCCAGGATGCGGACCTCCTCCGGGGTCATGCCGGCCCGGGTGATCGCCTTGGCCTGGTTGCGCATGTCGACCAGCTCCCGGGCGATCTCCTCGTCGGTGGCCCCGGCCGCGCGCATGTCGGCCTCCGTACGGTGCATGTCCTCGAGGAGCCCGTGGTAGCTCATCCGGGTCCGCTGGGCCTCGACCTTCTCGTCCATCGGCAGGACGCGGATGCGGCACACGACGGGGTCGGTGCTGGGGCACGGATCGTCGGCGGGGACGGGGCGGGCGAGCGGCGCGGTGATGATCGAACCGCATGCTTCGGCCGCGCCGGCCACCGACGAGGAGGCGCTGGCCAGCAGCGCGACGGCAGCCACGAACGGCAGGAGGGCGCGGCGGGAGAAGGAGGGGGAAGGAGGCATGCCCGCATCCTGGCGACCCTGCCGTGCCCTGACACGCGGACACCCCGATGATCACTCCAACGGGTACCCCGGGGGTCGCTCGCCGACCGGTCCGCAACGGAGCACCGCCCGTCCGGCCTCCGCGGAACACGGGCTCAGAGGCGGTGGATCCGGTCGATGCCGTACCACTTCGAGACACAGGCGGCGACCCAGTCCCGCGTGTAGTCGGAGGTGTAGAAGGGCTCGGCCAGGCTCCCGACATACAAGGGCCGGTATCCGACATCGGCGGCGCCCTGCGCGGCCTGGCTCCGGATGCGGGAGTTCTGCGCGTCCCAGGCCGCGGCGCGGGTGACCGTGGCCGTGGTGAGCTGCTGGACGCTCGGGACCAGTACGGCCAGCGCGGCCAGCGCCAGGCCGCCCGCGGCCACGATGCCGGCCGACACGACCAGGGCGGAGGCGCCTCGGCGGGCCAGGAACCGGCCGGCCCACTCCCCCAGCAGAGCGCCGTAGGCGCACAGCGCCAGTTCCATCGGCACGAGGTAGTTCGTCCAGGTCCGGGCGTACGTCCACCCGCTCGGACCGTAGCCGCTGCGCAGGCCCAGCACCACGGCGAACGACCCCAGCACCACCACCGGCACGGGGAGCAGCAACACGGCGATCAGCATGTTCCGCGGGGCGGACCGGCGCCCTTTCCACCCCCGCGACCCGGGTGCACGCGCCCGCAGACCTGCTCCCCAGCCGAGGAGGACACCGACGGCGGCGGCTCCGAGGTACGCCCACTGGCCCGTGACGGCGTCCCACATGTGCAGCCAGTCCTCGAAGGTGCCCCTGAGTTCGCCCGCGGAGAGCACGGACTCCCGGTCCGGCTGTTGGGCACGGCGCCACCGGGCGCCGGGGGAGGTGTAGAGCACGATCAGACCGCAGGCGAGCCCGGAGCACCAGAGCGCGCACCAGGTGAACGGACGCCAGGTCTGCGCCAGTTTGAGGCGGGGCAGGGCCAGCAGGCCGACTCCGGCCGCGAGCAGACCGCTGACGAGTGCGAACGGCTCGCTCAGGGTGCCGAGCCCGAACGCGATGAGGAATGCAGCGGCGAAGCCGCCCGCACGCAGGGCGGCACGGGGTTGGCGCACGGTCCAGATGCCGAGCAGGAGCGCCCACACCCCGATGACGCTGGGAATGGTGTGGGAAATGGTCGCAGGAGCCCACAGCAATACCTGATAACTGCGCGTTCCGGCGTAGTAGATCAGCGCCTGGATGGCCAAGGAGCAGGCGAACAGGGTCAACACCTGGGGTTTTCCACCGAGGAGCCGGACGAACCGGCACCCGAGCAGAACCAGACCGAGCGTGAACGTGACGGCCATGACGGTCGGAAGGATCTTCACTCCGCCGAGTCCGCCGCCGTAGATGACGCCGCTCAGGAAGGCATTGGCGATCCGCCCGTTCTGGGTCGTGTAGAAGTCGGACGTGATGCCGAGGACTCCCAGATCACGGGATTTCCACGCGGCGCACCAGTCGTCCGACGTGGGCCGTACGTAGAGCCCGAGGAAGCACCCGACGGCCACCAGGGCACCGGCCGCCGCCACGAGGGTGCCGCCCGCGCCCAGCAAGAGCCTGCGGACGGACGGGCGACGGCGGCTTCCCCGCCCGTCCGCTCCGGGGGAATGCGTTCGACGGCCCTCGCCCTCGGACAGCAACGGAGCAGTGCTCATTCACCCATCCTTTGCGCGGGCCTGCGTCCCTGCCAGGGCTGCTACGCCATGCGATGACACGAGGTGGGTCGTGGCCCGTCGGTCACCCGAGCGGCGGGCATGTCGTGGCGGGCTCCGGAGCGGTCGGCCACGATGGGAATTCCGGAGTGCCGGGCACACGGAAATGCACGGAAGCACGGAAATGCACGGAAGCACGCAGACGCACGCAGACGCACGGAGACTCGCGGAAGCCCGACGGAGGGAGTGGCGATGCCTGCTGTCCGGCTCTTTCGCTGGGCGGTCGTCACCGCGTCCCTCGCGAGCGTCGCCCTTCCCGTGTGCGTCGCAGGAGCCCCGGCCGGCCGGCACACCGGCGAGGAACGGCCGGTGTTCCTGGTCAGGCCGCCGGGACACCACAGCCGTGGCGATGCCGAGGGCAGCTACGCGCCCCTGTCGGTGCTCGCCGCGCCCACGGTCGGCCTCCTCTCCAACACGACCGCCACCGAGGGCATCACCCGGGCCGTCGCGCAGGACGCGCGGTACGTCGAGCGGAGCAACGTACTGCGGCTTCCTTCCGGCCGGTGGAAGTACCTCCCCGTCGGCAGGACGGCGTCGGCCGTGGTGGCCCCCGACGATCCGACGGCCCGGCAGCAGATCGCGCAGAGCCGCGCCTGGCTGGCGGCCGGCCGGGTCCCGGGCAGCTCGCCCGCGCAGCGCGCGGCGGCCGAGCGGGCCCTGCTGACCATGCGTGCGCTGCTCCGGCCGAACGGTGCCATGGCGGCGGCGTGGACGCCGGGCTGGATGTACTCCTGGCCGCGCGACTCCAGCTTCGCCTCGGCCGCCTTCGCGCACACCGGCCATGACCCCGAGGCCTACCGGATCCTCCGCTACAGCGCCGCGACCCAGCGGAAGGACGGCACCTGGGACGCGCGGACGAAGCTCGACGGCTCCGGACCGCCGGACGGCAGGCGGTGGCAGCTCGACGCCAACGGCTGGGTCCCCTGGGCCACTTGGCAGTGGTACCAGACGGCGCCCCCCACCACCCGGCACGCCCGGCTGGCCGCCCTCTACCCGATGGTCCGCAAGGCGGCCGACCGCACGGCGGCCTCCCTGGCTGCGGACGGGCTGCCCCCGGCCTCCCCGGACTACTGGGAGCTGATGACGACCACGGCGAACATCGGTACGGCCGCCCCCTTGCTCGCCGGGCTCAACGCCTCCGCGGACCTCGCCCGGGAGATGAACCGTCCGGACGATGCGGCACGCTGGAGCGCTGCCGCCGGGCGGCTCTCGGCCGGGATATCGAAGAGGTTCGCTCCCCTCGGCTACCAGCGCACCGTCGACGGGCAGCACGGACACGACAGCGCGGTGGCGTTCATGGCGCCGCCCTTCAACGCGGCGCCGGCCGATCTGCCCCGGGCACTCGACACCACGTACAAGGCGCTGCTCCTGCCCAACGGGGGCCTCACGCCCGGAAACGATCCGACGGCGCCCTGGGGCGGGAACGCCTGGACGCCCAGTACCTCGTTCTTCGCCCTCGCATGGGCCGGGACGGGGAAGACGGCGAAGGCGAGGCAGGTCCTGGACTGGGTCCTCTCCCGGCGGAACTCGCTCGGGGAGCTGCCCGAGAAGGTGAACCGAGCGGGCAGGCCCTCGTCGGTCGCACCGCTGGCCTGGACGGGCTCGATCACCCTCCTGTCCCTCGTGGCACTCGACGGCAGGCCCCTCCCCACCCCGCCCTTGCGGTCCCGGTAGGTCCTGGCGTCCCGGGCTCCGGGCGCCGCCTCAGACCGGCTCGGTCCCGTCAGCCGGGGGCGGAGCGGTACGGAGGCTCTCCAGCTCGGCGAGAAGGCGCCCGTACGCGAGCCGCTCCGCCCGCACCGCCTGCCGGAACGGGAGGTAGTGCGGATCACGGCGTGCCAGGGCCTCCTGGGCGGCGGCGAGGCGGAGCTCCCTCGCTCCGGCCAGGTCGTCCATCGCTGCCACATATCCGCCGGCGAGCAGTTTGTGGTCGAGGACCTCGGCGAAGGCCCGCTCCGCGAGCACGCCGAGCCGGTCGAGTTCGTCCACGCAGCGCGCGGGGGCCGTCTCGGCGCAGCCCTCGTCCAGATCATGGGAAAGCGATCTCAGGGTCGCGCCGAGCTCCGGGTACTCCCAGGGGGGCGCGGTGTCGTTCCTGCATCCGGTCGCGAGGGCCGTGAGGGCTGTGAGGGCCGCGCAGGCGGCCACGGCGCGGACCGTTCCCGCTCCTCGGGGCAGGCGTATGCGGACGCGTCGGCACGAGAGGAAGAGAGGGGTCATGTGAGCCCCGATCGCCCGAGGGTCAGAGGGTCAGAGTCCGGCCGCCGCCGGGGCGGCATCCCCGCCACTGACCGGCAAGGTGGCCTTGGCCGCCATCCTCGCCCGCCCCGATCCGCACTGCCACCCGGCGGCCCAGGGGCCGCGGGCGCGCACTGCGGCGCAGGTCACCACCGCTACCGGCCGCCGGCCTGCGCGAGCGTCCGGGGCTGGACCGCCCGGTGCCAGGGGGTGGGGGGCCGGCTGTCGATCTGCTCGGATCGGGCCGCAGGGACCGTCGTCACGACGTGCAGATCGGCGTCCAGGCCGAGGGCCGCCGCGACGGCCGTTCCGGCCCCCGGGTCGGCCACGCCTGCCGGGGCCCCCGTGTACAGCATCTGGGACTCCTGCCAGGCTTCGGGACCGCCCGTGCCGGCAACGCTGACCGTGCCCGCGCCCGCGCGGCCCGCGAGCAGGTGGCCCGCGACGCCCACCGCGCCGTACCCGCCGAGACCGCCGGCCGCGGCGACCCGGGAGAACTGCGGTGCGGGCCCGCCCGCGGTGGCCAGGCTCGTACCGACGGAGCCCGTGCCGGGCCGGCGGAAGAACAGCCGGACCCCGTCGCCCTCCGGGCGCACCGAGAGCACGCCCGTGGTCTGCGGCAGCCCGGTCGGGAAGGGGCCGCCGAACGGGGCGCCCGGCGTCGGCTGGACCCAGGCCAGTACGGAGCCGGCCGTCGCGGCGTACACGTGCCGCCGCCCCGAGCCGTCGGTCGCGGTGACCGGATCGCCCAGGAGGCCGGCGCCGCCCAGGGCCTGCCATGCGCCGAACATGCCGCCCGGGGTCGTCTGGGCCCGGGCGCGCAGCGTGCGCCCGGAGTCGCGTACGTACACCGTCATCCGGCCGGCCGGGTCCACGGAGACGGCCGGTCCGCTGATCGCCGAGGTGACGGACCTGTCGGTGGTGTCCGGGGTGCCCAGCGACTGCCACGGGCCGAATGCGCCGTCGGCCCTGGCCTGGACGGCGTACACGATGTCCCGGCCGTAGCCCTGGGGCGTCGTGCCCAGGGTGGTGCGGGTGGCGAACACCGCGATCCTGCCGTCGGGGAGCCGGACGGCCGTCGCGCCGGCGTCGATTCCGGTGCCGGGGCCGGCGTCGGACAGGAACCGGGGGCCCTGCCAGGGGGCCTGCGGGCCGCTGCGCGACCAGTACGCCATCCGGTTGTCGAGCACGGCGAAGGCCCAGAGCCGTCCGGAGACGCCCTCGGCCATCCAGGAGGTGCTGTCACCCCGGCTGTAGCGGATGGTCTGGTTCCAGCCGGCGCCGGTGGGCCTCGTCGCGGTCTTGCGGTCACCGCAGCCCGCAGGGCTGCCGCACCAGTCCTCGTGGTCCGTCCAGGCGTAGGTCTTGAGGTAGCCGAGCTTCTCCTCGGCCGTCTGCGGGTCGAGCGTCGGCGGCAGCGAGCTGTTCGGGTAGCTCATGTAGTTCTGGACCGAGAAGTGCGGCCGGTCCGTGGACTGCGCGTAGCGTTCGGCGGCGGCCTGGACGAAGCGGGCGCCGTACATGTGGTCCTGGTGGTCGAGGAAGGCGCCGCCTCCCGACCTGCCGGGGGTCGGGTCCTGCGTCCGTATCGTCGTCGGCTTGTAGAGCGCGAACACGCCCGCGATGGAGGCTGTCGCCTGGTCCTTGGTGTACGAGAACGCGTCCTTGACCGGCGTCCCGGAGGTCAGCTGGGCTCCCAGGGCGGGTATCCGGCCGTCCCACAGGCCGCGCAGGCTGTCCGGATTGTCGCCGGAGATGCTGCGGGCCTCGCGGAGCTGCATCCACACGAGGTTGACCTCGGGCCTGGCGACGAGGACGTCCACCTCGGCGCTGCCCCCGCCGGCGGTGGGCACGGACTTCCGCTGCCAGGCGCTGGTGCGGTCGCCGGTGGCCATCTGGGCATAGGCACCCCGGATGCCGTTCTGCCGGGCCTCCGCATAGGCGGCGCGGTCGGCGGGCCCGGCCGCGTCGTCGAGGTGCGGGCTGTGGGCCTCGTTCCTGCCGTCGGACTCGCCGGAGGTCAGGTAGACGGTGGTGACCTTGATGCCCGTCGATATGGAGCGGCTCAGGTCGGGGTTCATGAAGAAGAGGTCGTCGTCGGGGTGCGCGACGACCTGGAGGGCCGAGCCCTCGGTCACGCTCGGACTGACGACCGCCTCGGCGGCCGCCGACTGCTGGTCGGTCCCGTATCCGTAGGCCCAGGTCGTCACGCCGGCGACGCCGACGGAGACCGCCGCGAGCAGGGCCGCGATGCGGGTGCGGCTGGCCAGGGACATGTACGGCGCCTTGAGGGTCGGTCCGGTGCGGTGTTCCGCCTGGGAGGTCGGTCGATGTCCCGATGGCTCCACTGCTTCCGGAGACGACCGGGGCCGATTATGCCTCGCACGTTTGCACCTGACACACCCTCAAGGGGCATATGACGGAAACCTAGTTGAATGGGAACAATGCACCACTTGCCCGATTTATTACCTATGGGGTCATTCACGCTCGGCCGGGTCGGTGAGCCGGATCACATCGGGATGGTGATCGCCACCCTGGTCTCCGAGGAAGCCGCTGGATCACCGCCCGGAACACCGAGGTCTGCGGAGGACAGAACCTCTGATCACGAGCCGAGTGCGTCCTCGATGTCCTGCTGCCAGTACGTGACCGTCAGCGAGCTGTCGTAGTGGACACCCGCCGCCGGGAGGGACGGGGTGGCGGAAGCGCCGCCGCTGCTGTGCGGCGTCCGGCCCTGGAAGGCGATCGTGAGCCGGTGTGCGGTCGTACCGCCCTCTCCGCTGCCGTCGGCCGCCGACAGCACGGCCGCCGCGTAGCCCGACTCGCCGGGCGCGAGGGACACCACCGCCTGGGGCCGAGTCCCCTCCTGCGCGGTCGGCGCCCACTGCATCTCGTCGAAGCGGAGCTCCGGGTGGTACGGCAGGTCGCACATCTTCGAGCCGGTGTTCTTCACCGTGATCAGCATGTGGTTGAGCGGACGGGGGACCGTCTGGACGGTGACGTCGGTGTTGGAGCCGTTGCACAGGACGCGGTTCCCCGCGGCGGACGGGTCCGCCGAACCCTTCGCGTCCCCCTGGCCGCTGCCGGTCTTCGCGCCGCCGGTCGTCTTGGCCCCGCCGGTCGGCGCCGCGGGGCCCGGGGCCGGGGTGCCCTGGCCATTGCCCGTACCGCCCGTCGCCGACGGAGTGGCCGTGGCGAACTCCGATGCGGCAACGGCTCCCCCGTCCTTGATGCCCGTGCCGTTCTGGCACGCCGTGAGGGCGAGTGCGGCGAGGGCGGCAACGGCTGCGCCCACGAGCCGGCGGGAGGCGCGGGCCCGGGACGGGCGGGCGCTGTTCGTGGCGGGGGTGCTGCGGAATGCGGTCATGGCTGACGGCCTCTCATGTGGCGTGGCTCCGGGGGCCGGTCGAGGCCGGTCTCCCGGAGCGGTGTGCTTGGATGGCCCAAGGCTGTGCGGTGATCCGTCCCAGCCGCCACACACGACGGGCGGTCAGGGACGCTGGAACGCCGAAACAGGCGCTGAGCTGCTGAAACAACCTGTTCCTGGGACGCGGGACGGGACACGGGGTGGGAGGAACGGTGTCGGAAGACACTGCCGCGGCCGGGTTCGCCCGGCTGCTGCGCGAGTTGAAGGACCGGTCCGGTCACAGCTACGGGACGCTCGCCAAACGGCTCCACATGAGTACGTCGACGCTGCACCGGTACTGCAACGGCGATGTCGTCCCGACGGATTACGCGCCGGTCGAACGGCTCGCCCGCCTCTGCAAGGCATCGCCCGAGGAACTCGTCGCACTGCACCGGAGTTGGGTGCTGGCGGACACCGACCGCAGTCACAAGGGCGGTGGTAGCGGAGCCAAGGCGCAGGCCGGAGCCGCCCCGGTGGCCGCCGAGCCCCGTGCGGCGGAGGTGGAACCCGAGCCGACCGCGCAGACGCCGACGGGTACCGGGATGCCTCCGGCCGACCCGACGGTCCCCTCGGACCGCCCCTCGCCGAAGGAACGGCGTCGTCTGCGCCGGGCCGTTCTCGCCGGGATCGCCGTGGCCGCCGTCACCGGGGCGGTCGCGCTCACCGCGAGCCTGGCGGGACAGCACGCCGACGCTCGGGACAGCCCCGTCGGCGCCGCATCCGCCGCACAGGGCGAGGGGGCACGTACGCAGGGCAGTACGGCCTCCGCAGCGTCCGCAGATCCGTCAGCAGCTTCGCCCTCGGACTCCGCACCCGCCGCCGACGGAGCCGGCGCCGGTCCCGGGACTGCCGGTACCGGCGCCGACGCGACCCCGTCACCTGCCGGCCGCGGCGACGACCCCGCGCCCGGTACGCCGGTGAAGGTGACCACCCAGCCCTACACCTGGGAGGCGCCCTGCGGCCAGCACTACCTGATCGACAAGCCTCCGGCCCAGGTGGGCCCGCCGCCCGTGGAACGGGACGCGCCCGCATGGGTTGCGGCGTCCGGAGCCGTGTCCGCGGGCGAGCAGTACGTCACGCTCACCCTTCAGGGCTCCGGCAAGGACACGGTGGTCCTGGACAGCCTGACCGTCCGTACGGCCGGCAAGCGCACGCCCCTGGCCTGGAACGACTACGCCATGGGCTACCCGGGGGTCGGCTGCGGCTCCGGCGTCCCGACCCGCTCCTTCACCGTGGCCCTGGACGCCGCGCGCCCGGCCGTCGTGCCCGAGGCGGGGCAGCCGGACTTCCCGTTCAAGGTGAGCGAGTCCGAACCGGAGGTGTTCCACATCAGGGCCGGCGCCTCCGCGTACGACGTGAGCTGGTACCTGGAGCTTTCCTGGTCCAGCGGCTCCCGCCACGGCACCCTCGAAATCGACCACAACGGCAAGCCCTTCCGCACCAGCGGCCGCAAGGGGCGGCCTGGCCACGAGTTCCCCCTCGGCGGCGACGGATGGGTCAAGGCGGGGACGACTTCCCGCTGACCAGGAGCGACCGGGCGGGTACCCGGAGCGCACGGCCCCGACGCCCAGGGGGTTCCCGGGGATCCCGCGGCGTCCCGGGGCGGTCCCGGACGATCGAACATACGATGGGCGGGAACCGGCGCGGGCGCCTCGCCGGGCTGCCCGCCCAGAGCACTCGGGGTGGAGACGTATGGCACAGCCCGCCGACACAGCGCGGACCGTCATCCTGACCGTGGACGACGACCCGGGGGTCTCCCGGGCCATCGCCCGTGACCTGCGGCGCCACTACGGCGCCGGGTACCGGATCGTGCGCGCCGAGTCCGGCGAGTCCGCACTGGAGGCGCTGCGCGAGCTGAAGCTGCGGGGCGACCTGGTGGCGGTGATCCTCGCCGACTACCGCATGCCGCAGATGAACGGCATCGAGTTCCTCGAGCAGGCCCTCGGCGTGTACCCGGGCGCGCGGCGCGTGTTGCTGACCGCGTACGCCGACACCAGCGCGGCGATCGACGCGATCAACGTCGTCGACCTCGACCACTACCTGCTCAAGCCCTGGGACCCGCCGGAGGAGAAGCTCTACCCGGTCCTGGACGATCTGCTCACGGCCTGGCGCTCCAGCGACTACCGGCCGGTACCCGCCACCAAGGTGGTCGGGCACCGCTGGTCGGCGCGTTCCTCGAGCGTGCGGGAGTTCCTGGCCCGCAACCAGGTGCCGTACCGCTGGTACTCCTCCGACGAGCCCGAGGGACGGCGCCTGCTGGCGGCAGCCGGCGCCGACGGACAGCGGCTGCCCCTGGTGGTCACACCGGGCGGCACCGTGCTGATCGAGCCGGAGGCGCCCGAGCTGGCGGCCCACGTGGGGCTCGCGACGACGCCGACGGCCGATTTCTACGACCTCGTCGTGATCGGCGGCGGCCCGGCCGGGCTCGGCGCGGCGGTGTACGGGGCCTCCGAGGGGCTGCGGACCGTACTGGTCGAGCGGTCGGCGACCGGCGGGCAGGCCGGCCAGAGCTCCCGCATCGAGAACTACCTCGGCTTCCCGGACGGCGTGTCGGGTGCGCAGCTCACGGAACGCGCCCGCCGCCAGGCCGGCCGGTTCGGCGCCGAGATCCTCACGGCGCGCGAGGTCACGGGCCTCGAGGTCAACGGGGCGGCACGTGTCGTCCGCTTCTCGGACGGCTCGGCGGTCGCCGCGCAGAGCGTCATCCTGGCGACGGGCGTGTCGTACCGGCAGCTGCGGGCGCCGGGCTGCGACGACCTGACGGGCCGCGGCGTGTACTACGGCTCCTCGCTCACCGAGGCCTCCTCCTGCCAGGGGGAGGACGTGTACATCGTGGGCGGCGCCAACTCCGCGGGACAGGCGGCCATGTACCTGGCGCGCGGCGCGAAGTCGGTGACGCTGCTGGTACGCGGGGAGTCCCTGCGGGCTTCGATGTCGTACTACCTGATCCAGCAGATCGAGGAGGCGCCGAACATCACGGTGCGGACCCGGACCGAGGTCGAGGCGGCGCACGGCGAGGGGCACCTCGAGCAGCTGACCCTGCGGGACGTGGACAGCGGTGCGACCGAGCTCGTCGACGCCCAGTGGATGTTCGTCTTCATCGGCGCGGCCCCGCTGACGGACTGGCTGGACGGGACGGTGCTGCGCGACGAGCACGGATTCATCCTGGCCGGGCCGGACCTCACGCCCGACGGGCGGCCGCCGGGCGAGTGGGAACTGGACCGGCCGCCCTACCACTTGGAGACCAACGTTCCGGGCGTGTTCGTGGCGGGCGACGCGCGCGCCCGGTCCGCGAAGCGCGTCGCGTCCGCCGTCGGAGAGGGAGCCATGGCCGTCATGCTCGTCCACCGGTACCTGGAGCAGTCATGAGCGGACGGGCCATGCCGTGCAGTCCGCAGGAGATCGCCTCGCTGTTCCTGTTCGAGAAGCTCTCCCCGGAGCAGCTCGGGCGGCTGTGCGGCGAGGGGCGGGTGGAGCGGTTCGAGGCCGGCCCGGTGTACACCGAGGGCGACCCGGCCACCTGCTTCTACGTGATGATCGAGGGCACCGTCGTACTGTCGCGCCGGGTCGGCGGCGACGACGTGGAGGTGAGCCGCACCTCGCAGCGCGGCGTGTACGCGGGAGCGATGCAGGCGTACCTGGGCGACCAGGTGCCGCAGACGTACAACAACTCGATGCGGGTGACGGAGCCGACCCGGTTCTTCGTGCTGCCCGCGCAGTCCTTCGCGGACGTCATGCGGGACTGGTTCCCGATGGCGGCGCACCTGCTGGAGGGGCTGTTCTTCGGTTCGAGGAACACCCAGCGGGCCATCGGGCAGCGCGAACGGCTGCTGGCCCTGGGCTCGTTGTCCGCCGGTCTCACCCACGAGCTCAACAACCCGGCCGCGGCGGCCGTCCGGGCCACCGCGACGCTGCGGGAACGGGTCGGCAAGATGCGGCACAAGCTGGCCGTCATCGCCCAGGGCCCCTACTCCCGCGAGGCGCTCGCCGAGCTCATCGAGATCCAGGAGCGCACCGCCGAACGCGTCGCGAAGGCCACGGCGCTCAGCCCGCTGGAGGCCTCCGACCGGGAGGACGAGCTGGCCGACTGGCTCGACGACCACGGCATCGCGGAGGGCTGGCGGATCGCGCCGACCTTCGTCCAGGCCGGGCTGGACACGGACTGGCTGGAGCAGGTCGCGGCGACCGTGGCCGAGGACATCCTGCCGGGGGCCATCGGCTGGCTCAACTACACGGTCGAGACAGAGCTGCTGATGGACGAGATCGACGACTCCACCACCCGCATCTCCCACCTCGTGGACGCGGCGAAGCAGTATTCGCAGCTCGACCGCGCCCCGTACCGAGTCGTCGACGTCCACGAACTCCTGGACAGCACCCTGCTGATGCTGTCCGGCAAGATCGGCTCCCGGGTGCGGGTGGTCAAGGACTACGACCGCTCCGTGCCGGACGTGCCCGCCTACCCGGCCGAGCTCAACCAGGTCTGGACGAACCTCATCGACAACGCCGTCTTCGCCATCGGGAGCACCGGCGGCGAGGGCACGCTGACGGTCCGCACGGCGCGGGAGGGCGACCGGCTGCTGGTGGAGTTCCGCGACACCGGGCCCGGCATCCCCGCGGACATCCGCAGCCGCATCTTCGATCCCTTCTTCACCACCAAGCCGGTCGGCGAGGGCACCGGGCTCGGGCTCGACATCTCCTGGCGGATCGTGGTCAACAAGCACCACGGCAGCCTCCAGGTCGAGTCCGCTCCGGGTGACACCCGGTTCCAGGTGCTGCTGCCGCTGACCGCCCCCGACCCCGAACCCGAGCCCTCCCCCGTATCCGAGACCGCCGAGGAGCCGGCATGACCGACGACATCAACGGAATCGACCCGAGCGTCCCGCCCTCCGGAACCGGCTGCGCCGACTGCGACGCGGTGGGCGGCTGGTGGTTCCATCTGCGGCGCTGCGCCCAGTGCGGCCACATCGGCTGCTGCGACTCCTCGCCGGCCCAGCACGCCACCGCCCACTGGAAGTCGGCCGGGCATCCCCTGGTGCAGAGCTTCGAGCCGGGTGAGGAGTGGTTCTGGGACTACGCCACCGACGAGCTGTACGAGTCCGGGCCCGAGCTGAAGCCACCGGCGGCCCACCCGGCGGACCAGCCGACCCCGGGCCCGGCCGGCCGGGTCCCGCAGGACTGGACGAGACGGCTGCACGGCTGACCGTACGGCGCCACATCGCGATCACCCCGGTCCCATCCCTGTACCGAACATCGACGTCGAAGGCGAGGAGCCGACCCGGCAGGACGCAACGTCTTCGGAGAGGCCCTCGCACCAACACCTCGTGGCCTGATATCCGCACTCCCCCGGCCCGGTCCGGCGGCTCCCCCGCCGGACCGGGCCGGTCGTGTTGGGGGCAATGTCGGGATCGTCCCTGTGTTGACCCTGCGGGCTTCCTTAAGGGAACTTGAAGAACCCCTCCAGGCGGCCCTTTTCGCTGATCACCGGCCTAGGCTCGAACGGACTCCCCTCTTCCCCCTCTCCTGTGAGGTGTTACCGGCATGAGCCGCAGCCGAACTACCGGTCCCGAAACGCCGTCCCGCGTCGAGGCTCGGCGGAGGAAGACGGTGCGTACGCGCATCGTGCTGTCCGTCACCGCGGCCGCCGCGGCGGTGGCGGTCGGCGTCGCGGTGGCCGACTCCGGCGGCGATGCCCGCGCGGACCGGCGGACCGAAGGTGCGGCCGGTACGGCGTCCCCGACGGCGGGCAACGGTGCCGGGACGGGAACCTCCACCCCCGCCGCCCCCACACCGGCCGGCGACGCCTCGGCCACGGCGAGCCCGAGTCCGTCCGGGACGCCCGACGCGAGTGCCTCGGCCTCCGCAGCTCCGACGAAGCCCGCGGCATCGGAGAGCAGCATTGCGGCCAAGTCGGCGTCGGGCGAGGCCGGCAAGGCCCCGCGCAAGCCCGCCACCACGACGGGCGGCGGATCCGGTGGCTCCGGCAGCTCCGGCGGTTCCGGTGGTTCCGGCACCGTCGACGCCAACTCCGAGTCCGCGGTCCTTGCCCTGGTCAACAAGGAGCGGGCCGCTGCCGGATGCGGCCCGCTGGCCACGAACGCCAAGCTGAGCGCCGCCGCGCGGACGTACAGCGACACGATGGCCCGCAGCGGCGTCATGTCCCACACCGGACCCGACGGGTCCACCATGACGAGCCGGGTGGAGGCCGCCGGATACGGGTGGTCCGGCCTGGGCGAGAACATAGCCCGCGGCCAGTCCGACGCCGACGCGGTCATGAACGCGTGGATGAACAGCTCCGGCCACAGGGCGAACATCCTCAACTGCTCGTTCAAGGAGATCGGCATCGGCGTCCACAAGGGTGACGGCGGCCCGTGGTGGACGCAGGACTTCGGGACCCCGAGGTAGCCGACCCCGCTTTTCGAACAGACCTCCACCGGCCGCCGACCGAACCCCCCACCGGCGCCCGAGCGGCGTCCACGTCCTCCGACCCCGTACGCGGGTGCGGAGGACGTCGGCGTTGCCGCGCGAGGGATCCCGGCCGCCCCTCCGAGGGGGGACGGGTGACGGGCCGGCCGGCGCGTCGGCCACTATGGGGCCGTGCCTCGAATTCCGCGCTACCTGTTCATATGGCTGTCGTGCACGGCCACGAGCGTGACTGCCGTACTCGTCACGGTCCAGTTCGTGGTCGGCACGACCAGGCACACGCCCCCGGTCGCGCGGTCCGCCCCGACGGTCATCGAAACGCCGCCGGCCTGGCAGGCGGGCCAGAGCCCGCCGCCCCCGACCGCGTCCGCGAGCCCCTCGCCCACGGTGTCGCAGAAGCCCTCCCCTTCGGCCGCGGCCCCCACCCCCGCCAAGGCCTCGTCGAAGACCCCCCGGCCCGCCGCGCCGAAACCCGCCGTCGACTGCGAGGACGGCGGAGCGGGCCTGTACACCGTCCCCTCGCAGGGCGGCAAGGCCACCGTGCGGTACGGGAGCCGGGGCGTGTGCCTCATCTCGGCGATCCCCGCCCTCGGCTTCAAGGCCACCACCTCGCAGACCGCGGACGACACCCTCACCGTCACGTTCACCAGCGCCGACCACCGGTCGGTCATCACGGCGACGGTCGACCCGGGGGCGAAGGCCAGCGTCCGCGAGTCGTCGTTCTGAGGCCCGGTCCCCCCAGCCGTCCCGACCGATCCGCAGCACGAGGCCGCTTCGGTCCCTTTCACCCAATTCACCCCGCCATATGGGCTGATGAACCGGGTTCCGGCCCAGCGGAAGGTGAGCTGTTCCTTAGGGCACCTTAGGGCAACCTCAAGATCACGCCGATACGTTTCCGGCCACCCGCAGCGGTCCTATGCTCGCGTCAGCCGAGCGGCCCTCGGCGCCGGGGCGTGACACCCCGGCGGACCGTCGGGCCGCCGGTTTCACCGAGCCGAGGGGGCGCTCTGCCCTCCCGCAGTCCGAACCGTGCCTTGGGGTGTCCTCGCCATGCGTCCTCACATGCTCCGACCCGTCCCTGCCGACCGCGGTACGACCCCGCGCCGCTCCCCCGCGCCCCTGGGGACGCGGCTGCCGCTGGTTGCCGCGGCCGTGGTCGCGGCGGGCCTGACCGCCGCCTGCGGCCCGTCGTCCCAGCCCGCCGGATCCGCGGCGCCGACCGCGCCCGGACAGTCCTCGCAGGCCCTCGCTGCCGGAGCGGAGTCCGCGACCGGGTCCCCCGAGGCGTCGCCGACCGCTTCGGCCTCGCCGTCCGCGTCCGCCACCGCACTGCCCGGCTCCTCGCCGAGCCCCTCGAGCGCCCGGAGCGGTTCCGCCGCCCCCGCCGGAACGCCCGCCAAGGCGCCGCGTACGTCCGCCCCGCCCGAGCCGGCCCGGATACCCGGCCCCGGCTACGACAGTGCCGCCGACGCGCAGAAGCAGATCGACGCGGCGCTGCGCGCGGCCAAGTCGGACGGGCGGACGGTGCTGCTCGACTTCGGCGCGAACTGGTGCGGCAACTGCAAGGCCGCCGACAAGGTGTTCGGCCAGTCGCAGACCGCCGCGATCCTGGGGGCCTCGTACCACCTGGTCAAGGTGGACATCGGCGGCAACAGCTCCGCCAATTCCGCGCTGCTGCGCAAGTACAGCCCTTCGGGCGGGACCTACACGATGCCCGTACTGGTCGTGGTCTCGCCCTCCGGCTCGGTGCGCACCGACACCCACGTCACGGGCAATCCGTCGCTGACCTCGGAGGGCATCAACTCCTTCCTGCGCAAGTGGGCGCCGTGAGACGACCCGCCCCGCAGCTCCCGGGGCGTGGCCGGCTCTGCGCCGCCCTCCTCGCCGGGGGCGGCCTCGCGGTCGCGGTCGGCGCTGTCCTCGCCTCCGGCGGTACGGGCGCCGGGGCGCCGGACGGACGGGGGAGCGCCGTCCGGGCCGCCGCCGGGGCGGCGGTCGTGGATCCCGGTGCCCGGCAGGAGGCGCCCGCACTGGCCGGTGCCGACCTGGACGGGCAGCCCGTCGGTCTCACCGATTTCCGGGGCCAGGTCGTCGTCCTCAACGTCTGGGGTTCCTGGTGCGGCCCCTGCCGGGCGGAGGCCGACGGCCTGGAGCGGCTCAGCCGGCAGACCCGGGACGAGGGGGTCCGGTTCCTCGGGATCAACACGCGGGACCGGGACCGGACTGCGGCCCGGTCGTTCGTCCGGGCGCACGGGCTGAGCTTTCCCAGCCTCCACGACCCCACCGGCGAACTCCTGCTCCGCTTCCCTCCCGCGCTGCTCAATCCGCAGTCGATTCCCTCGACCCTCGTGATCGACCGCCGCGGACGCATCGCCGTCGGCATCGGGGGCGCCGTCACGGAGGAGCAGCTGCGGCCCCTGCTCACGCGCGTGGTGGAGGAGGACTCGTGACGACGGCCACGGACTGGGCGCTCGCCGCCGCGGACGCCCCTTCCCTCGTGAACGGAACCCTGACGATCGCGGCTCCCGTGGCGTTCGCCGCGGGGCTCGTCTCCTTCCTCTCGCCCTGCGTGCTGCCGCTCGTACCGGGCTACCTCAGCTACGTGACCAGCCTGTCGGTCGCCGATCTGGCGGACGCGCAGGGCGGGCGCCGCAGCCGGATGGCGGCGGGCGCGCTGCTGTTCGTCCTGGGCTTCACGGCGGTCCTCGTCTCCGGAGGCGCGCTGTTCGGCCATGCCGGGCGTCTCTTCATGGCCCACCAGGAGGCGGTCACCCAGGTGCTCGGGGTCTTCACCGTGCTCATGGGGCTGTCCTTCATGGGGTTCCTGCCGGGCTTCGCACAGCGGGAGTTCCGCAGCCACCGGCGCCCCGCGCTCGGGCTCGCCGGGGCACCTCTGCTCGGCGCGGTGTTCGCGGTCGGCTGGACCCCGTGCATCGGCCCGACGCTGGCCGCCGTCCAGGCGCTCGCCTGGACCGAGGCGAGCGCGGCCCGCGGAGCCCTGCTGATGGCCGCCTACTGCCTGGGGCTGGGCCTGCCGTTCATCCTGGCCGCGCTGGCCTTCCGGCGGGCCCTGGGCGCCTTCGGCCTGGTCAAACGCCACTACCCGGCGGTCCTGCGGCTCGGCGGAGGGCTGCTCGTACTCGTCGGCGTGCTGCTGGTCTGCGGTGTGTGGAACGACCTGGTGTACCGCATGCAGTTGTGGAGCGCGAACTTCACCACCGCCTTCTAGGGCCGCCGCCCGCCCCTCCCGGGTCGAAAACCCTTTTCCCTCCCCGACACATGACACAGAGGCACATATGAACGTTTCCACGCATACGAGACCTTCCCGGAAGGCCCCCGTCGCGGCCGCCCTGCTCACCTTCGTCTCCCTCGCCGCGCTCGCGGCCTGCGGCGGGCAGCCCGCCAAGGACGCCGGCGGCTCCGCACCCGCGACGCGCACGGCGCGCTTCACGGAGAACGGCGTCACCGTCACGCTCTCGGTGTCCGACTGGCAGGCCTCGCAAGGCACCCTCACCGCGGTGTTCACGCCCGAGGCCAAGGGGTTCCACCTCTACAGCACCGATCTGCCGCCCACCGGCATCGAGGGCGTGGGCAGACCGACCGCGATGGCCGTCAACGGGGCCCTGAAGGCCCGGGGCAGGCTGACGGCCGGCGCGGACGTACGGTCGATCAGCGTGCCCGGTGTCGACGCCCCGGTCCCCGTCTACCCGGACGGCCCGGTCACCACCACCCTGCCCGTCCGCGCCGATACCGACGGCGACGCGACGGTGCTCCTCGGCTACGCGAGCTGCAGCACACAGGACGGCTGCACCATCCCGGTGTCCGACCACCCCGTGCACCTGCACGTCACCGACGACGGCCCGGCGTTCGACGCACCCTAAGGTGTCCCCATGCCGAGCGTCCTGATCGTGGAAGACGACCCCAGCATCCGCCAGTCGCTGATCGAGGTCCTGACGGAGCACGGGTATGCCGTACGCAGCGCTGCCGACGGGTTCGGCGCGCTGCGGGAGGTCACCCAGGCCCCCGTCGACGCCGTGGTCCTCGACCTGGGACTGCCCGATCTGGACGGAGGCGACGCCCTGCGCATGATCCGGGGCATTTCCTCCGTACCCGTGCTGGTGGCCACCGCCCGCGACGACGAGAGGGAGATCATCAAGCTCCTGAACGCGGGCGCCGACGACTACCTGGTCAAGCCCTTCTCCGGCGGGCAGCTCATCGCGCGCCTCACCGCCGTGCTGCGGCGCACCAGCCACGTCCCCCCTGCCGGTGCCCCGGCGGGTGCACCGGTGGCGGCGACGAGCGAGCCGTTGCGGCCCACCACCGTGGGCGAGCTGGCGGTGGACCCGGGCGCGCGCACGGCGTACCTGGCCGGCCAGGAGCTCCGTCTCACCCGCCGGGAGTTCGACCTCCTGGCGTTCCTCGCCCACCACTGCGGCCAGGTCGTCTCCAAACGCCGTCTGCTGACCGAGGTCTGGCGCGAGCCGTACGTGGACGACCAGACCGTCGACGTGCACCTGTCGTCCCTGCGCCGCAAGCTCGGGGAACGCGCAGCGGCCCCGCGCTACCTGCTGACCGTCCGGGGCGTCGGCATCAAGCTGGTGGCACCGCGTTGAGACGCTCACTGGCCGGAGTGGCGCTCGCCGTGACCTCCATGGTCGCCCTCTCCTTCCTCATACCGCTGGCCGCGCTGGTGATGTCGCTCGTCAAGGAGCAGGGCGTCACCGCGGCCCAGCAGCGTGCCGCCGCCCTGGCCCCCGTCCTCACCCTGACGACGGATCCCGCCGCCCTGCAGGAGTCCGCTGCGAGCCTGGACGCGTCCGAGCACCTGGTCGTGCATCTGCCGGACTCGGGGGCCCTCGGCAGCTCGAAGGCCCCCGCGAACCTGCTCGAACGGGCCCAGCAGGCACGCGAGTCCATCTCCCAGGCGATCCCGGGCGGCTGGATATGCCTGCAGCCGGTGGTGCTCCCCGGCGACCGGGTCGCCGTCATCGAGAACTTCGTACCCGAGGCGGAACTGACCCGCGGCGTCAAGGAGTCGTGGGCGGTCATGGCCTTTCTTGCCGTGGGGCTGGTCGGCGGTTCCGTACTCGTCGCCGACCGCCTCGGCGCGAAGGTCGTCAGGTCCTCGAAGAGGCTCGCGCGGGCATCGCGCGCCCTCGGCCAGGGCGACCTGGACACCCGGGTGGACCCCATGGGGCCCAGGGAACTGCGCGACGCGGGCGTCGCCTTCAACGCGATGGCCCACAGGATGACGGAGCTGCTCGCCGTCGAACGCGAACTCGTCGCCGACCTGTCCCACCGGCTGCGCACCCCGCTGACCGCCCTGCACCTGGCGTCCGAGCGCATGGCCGGCACACCGGAGTCGGCCAGGGTGGAGGCGGCGGTCGGCGAACTGGAGGCCGAACTCCGGGCCATCATCGCGGCGGCGCGCACCCCGCTCGCCGTGGGCCCCATGGCTCAGGGCCTGCTCGGCACGGAACCGCCCGCAGACCGTCACTCCGTCGGCGCGGGGGCGTCCGGCCCCCGCTGCGAGACCGCCGACGTCGTCCGGCGCCGCACGGCTTTCTGGACGGTCCTGGCCGAGCAGCAGAACCGGTCCTGCTCCCTCGACCTCACCCAGGAACCCACGGCCATCGCCCTCTCCGACGACGACATCGCCGCGGTGGTGGACGCGCTGATCGGCAACATCTTCCGGCACACCGCGCCCGGGACCCCGTTCGCCGTCCGCGTCGTACGCACGGCACAGGCCGTGGAGCTGGTGGTGGAGGACGGCGGACCGGGCATCCCCGATCCGGACCGGGCCCTCTCCCGCGGGAGCAGCACCGGCTCCACGGGGCTGGGCCTCGACATCGCGCAACGGGCCGCGAGCGTCACGGGCGGCTCCATGCACATCGGCCGCGGCCCGCTGGGGGGCGCGCACATCACCGTGACGTTCGCCCTGGCCCCACCGGCCCCGTCCGCCCGCAGGCCCCGCATCTCCCGCCGCCGCCCGACCCGCCCGCGCGGACGGTAGGACCGGCCACCGGGACCCCGGCACCCCCTTCCTGTTCCGGCATGCGCCGGGTGCTGATGCGGCGCACGCTGGAGCGTGGGTGTCTTCCGGAGGCACGGCCGACCGGTGGCCGGCGGACCGACGTCCGGAGGTGATACCGGTGGCCGAGACACGAACCCCGCAGCGACCGTCCAGCGCACAGCGACGCGTCCTCGCCCCGCTGGCGCTCGCGCAGTTCATCTGCAGCTTCGCCGGGTCCAACATGAACGTGATGATCAACGACATCAGCGAGGACCTGGACACCACCGTCCAGGGCGTGCAGATCGCCATCACGATCTTCCTGCTGGTCATGGCCGCGCTGATGATCCCCGGCGGCAAGCTGACCGACCTCTACGGCCGCAAGCGCTGTCTCCTGGTCGGCCTCGTCGTCTACGGCATCGGCGCCCTGCTGAGCGCCGCCGCCCCGGGTCTGGGCGTGCTGATCCTCGGGAACTCGATCCTGGAAGGCATCGGAACGGCGCTGCTCATCCCGCCCGTCTACATCCTCACCACGCTCATCTTCACGGACCTGACCTCACGGGCCCGCGCCTTCGGCGTCATCATGGCGCTGGGCGGCATCGGCGCCGCCGCCGGGCCGCTGATCGGCGGGCTCATCACCTCGTGGCTGAGCTGGCGCGCGGCCTTCGTGTTCCAGGCCCTGGTCATCCTCGTGATCATCGTGCTGAGCCGGAACCTCGAGGACCCGCTGCCGGCCGATCCGACGCGTCCCTTCGACACCACCGGAGCGGTCCTGTCGGCCGCCGGCCTCATCCTCGTCGTCATGGGCATCCTCGCGGCCGACAACAACGTCTGGCTCATGATCGGCCTGCTCGCCGCGGGCGCCCTCGTACTCCTGTGGTTCTTCCGGTCCGTACGGGCCAAGGAACGGGCCGGCAAGGAACCTCTGCTGTCCACCAGTCTGTTCCGCGACCGCACCTCCAACCTGGGCCTCGTCACGCAGAACGTCCAGTGGCTGTTGCTGATGGGTTCCTCGTTCACCGTCGCGACGTACCTCCAGGTCGTGCGCGGCTACGACGCCATCCAGACCGGCGTCATCTTCACGGCCGCCACGGTCGGCCTGCTCGCGTCCTCGCTCGCCGCCGAACGGCTCGCCGAGCGGCGGCCCCAGCGGACCCTCATCGTGACCGGTTTCCTCGTCACCGTCGCCGGCATCGTCGTCCTGATCGCGCTGGCCGGCAGCTCCCCGAACCCCTGGGCCCTCGCCCCCGGACTCCTGCTGATCGGCCTGGGCCTCGGCGTGATGCTGACCCCCTCGGTCAACGTCGTCCAGTCGAGCTTCCCCGAAGAGCAGCAGGGCGAGATATCCGGCCTCTCCCGCAGCGTGTCGAACCTCGGTTCCTCCCTCGGTACGGCAGTCGCCGGCACGATCCTCGTCGCCGGCCTGACCAGCGGTGCCTACGCCGCCGCAATGATCGCGCTGGCGGTGATCGGACTCGCCGGACTCACCGCCGCGCTGCTCCTTCCGAGGAAACCGCGCCTGGAGAGCGATCATGTCCGGCCGAGCAGAGAATGACCAGGACGGACATCCTCAGGTGAGGTGACGGCTGATGTCTGACGAGAGAGCCGAACGCATCGCGGAGTTCATCGGGCCGCTACGGGTGCGCCCGGGGTCGAAGGTGCACCTGGCCCGGGACTTCGATCCCCGCTACAAGGGCGGCATGAAGAAGCGGGACGGGGCCGAGCTGCTGCAGTCCGGGGTGTCGTTGCTCGCCGAGTACCAGGAGCGGCTGGCCGCCCAGGACACGTACGGCGTAGTGCTCTGTCTCCAGGCGCTGGACGCCGGGGGCAAGGACGGGACGATCCGCCATGTGATGAGCGGCGTCAACCCCCAGGGCGTACGGGTCAGCAGCTTCAAGGTGCCCTCCTCCGAGGAACTCGACCACGACTACCTGTGGCGTTACGCCCAGCGGCTGCCCTCGCGCGGCGAGATCGCCATCTTCAACCGCTCGCACTACGAGGAGGTCCTCGTCGTACGGGTCCACCCCGAGATCCTCCTGCGGCAGAAGCTCCCCGAGCACGGGCTCGGCGAAGGCATCTGGGAGCAGCGCTACCGGGAGATCAACCGCTGGGAGCGCTATCTCACGGACAACGGGTTCAAGGTGGTGAAGATCTTCCTGAACCTGTCCAAGGAGGAGCAGCGCACCCGCTTCCTGAAGCGGATCGACCTGCCGGAGAAGAACTGGAAGTTCTCCGCCGCCGACGTCCGCGAACGGCGCCGGTGGGACGACTACCAGCACGCGTTCTCCGAGATGCTGTCCGCCACGAGTACGCGGTGGGCGCCGTGGTACGTCGTACCGGCGGACCGGAAGTGGTTCGCGCGGATCTGCGCGGCGGCGGTCCTCGCGCACACCCTGATGGAGATCGATCCGCAGTACCCCGAGATGGCGCAGGAGGCCCGCAAGGACCTCCTCGTCACGAAGCGGAGCCTGGAGCGGGAGGCCCCGGCCGGGGCCCCGGCCGATCCGTACGCCGCCGAACACCCGTCGGCGGCCCGGGGCCATGGGCACGGGAAGAAGCGGGGAAAGACGCGCGGCTAGCGACCCTCGTACGGCGCGCGACCGGCCCGGATGCGTCCGCGGCCCCGGATCGGAGGCACAACCATGACGGTGCGGTCGGATTCCGTGGCGGAAGCGCCCCGGGCTGGCGGGGACGGCTGGTACACGCGCTCTCCCGAGCAGGTCGTGGCGGCGTTCGGTGTCGATCCTGCGGTCGGCCTGTCCGCGGCGCGGGCCGCGGAACTCCTGGCCGCGCACGGCCCGAACGCGCTGCCCGAGGAGGAGCGGACCCCGGCCTGGCGCCGGTTCCTCGCGCAGTACCGCAGTTACATGCAGATCGTCCTCGTGGCCGCGGCGATCGTCTCGCTGCTCATCCAGGAGTGGACCACCGCGATCCTGCTGATCGTGTTGACGCTGCTGAACGCGGTCGTGGGCCTGCGCCAGGAGGGCAAGGCCGAGAGCGCCATGAACGCGTTGAAGTCGATGATGAAGGCGACGGCGCGGGTGCGCAGGGACGGTACGGAGGCCGAGATCCCCGCCGAACAGCTCGTCGACGGCGATGTCGTGCTCATCTCCGCCGGTGACCAGGTGCCGGCCGACGGACGGCTCATCGAGGCCAGCGCCCTGCAGATCGACGAGTCGGCGCTCACCGGTGAGAGCGTTCCCGCCGCGAAGGACACCGGCCCGCTGGCGGGCAGCCGGCTGTCGCCCGGCGACCAGACCAATACGGCGTTCATGAACACGCCGGTCACCCACGGCAGCGGCGTCATGGTCGTCACCGCGACGGGTGCGGACACCGAGCTCGGCAAGATCTCCGGGATGCTGTCGGCCACCGAGAAGGAGGTGCCGCCGCTCACCAAGGAGCTCGACCGGCTGACCCTGTGGATCACGTCGGCGGCGGGCCTCACCATGATCGTGATGTTCGCCCTGGGACGCCAGCGGGACCAGGCCTGGGACGTCCTGTTCGTCAGCGCGGTCTCGCTGGCCATCGCCGCCATCCCCGAGGCCCTGCCGACGGTGACCCAGGCGATCCTCTCCGTCGGGAGCCTGAACCTGGCGAAGCGGCACGCCATCGTGAAGGAACTGCCGTCGGTCGAGACGCTGGCGTTCACGTCGGCCATCAACTCGGACAAGACCGGCACCCTGACGATGAACCAGATGACCGCCGTCGAAGTGCTCAGTCCCACCGACCGGTACACCGTGTCGGGCACGGGCTACGGGCTCGAAGGGAAGATCCACCATGCCGCCGGATCCGCCGCGGGGATCGAGGACGCGATCCTCCCGTACGTGGTGGCCAGCGACGCCAAGCTGGTGGGCGGCGCGGTGGTGGGCGATCCCACCGAGGGCGCGCTGCTGGTGCTCGCGCACAAGGCCGGCCTGGACACCGACGCCACCCGGGACGCCCTGCCCCGGCTCGCCACCCTCCCGTTCGACCCCGAGTACAAGCTGATGGCCACCTTCCACGCGGCGGCCGACGCCTCCGGGCGGCAGGTCGTGCGCTGCTTCGTCAAAGGGGCGGCCCCGGCGGTGATGGCGCGGGCCGCCACCGCGCTCGCGGCGGGCGAAACGGTGCCGTGGGACGCCGAACTGCTCGGCCGGGCCGAGGCGGCGAGCGAGCGGATGGGCGGCGAGGGCCGCCGCGTGATGGCCGCGGCCACCCGTGACCTGGACCCGGCCGGCTTCGACCCGGACGGCGACCTGCTCGCGTACGTCACCGAGCTGCGGATGACCAGCCTCGTCGGCATGGTCGATCCGCCCCGCGAGGAGGCCAAGGCCGCGGTGGCCGACGCCCAGGCGGCGCACATCCGGGTCCGCCTGGTGACCGGGGACGACGTCACCACCGGGGCGGCGATCGCCCGGCAGATCGGCATCCCCGGCGAGGCCGTCCTCGGCTCCGACTTCGCCGCCATGAGCGAGGACGAGCAGCTCTCCCGCATCGAGGGGATCGGCGTGGTGGGGCGGGTCGCGCCGGAGCACAAGGTGCTGCTCGCGAACACGCTCAAGAAGAAGGGCGAGGTCGTCGCGATGACCGGGGACGGCGTCAACGACGCGCCCGCCATCAAGGCCGCCGACATCGGCATCGCCATGGGCAGCGGCACGGACGTGGCGAAGAACGCCGGACGCATGATCCTCTCCGACGACAACTTCGCCACCATCGTCTACGCCGTGGAGCAGGGCCGGACGATCTACGACAACCTCACCAAGTACATCCGGTTCGTGCTGCTCCTGCTGGTCACGTTCGTACTGACCTTCCTCGGGGCCACCGTCTTCAACATCGCCGCCGGTGAGCCCTTCACTCCGCCGCAGGTGCTGTGGATCCACTTCGTCGTCAACGCCTCCTTCGGCTTCGCGCTCGGCTTCGACCGCGAGAGCGCCGGACTCATGCGGCGCAGGCCGCGCCCGCGCGGGGAATCGGTGCTCACACGGCCCGTGCTCATCACGGTCGGACTGGGCGGGCTGGCGATCACCATCCTCCTGCTCGGCCTGATCCGGCTCGGCCAGACCCACTACGACAGCGTCGCGACGGGCCAGTCGATCGCGTTCACGGCCTTCTCGCTCTGTCTGATCGTGGCCGCCTTCGAATGCCGCAGCGAGACGGAATCCGTGCTGACGACCTCCACCTTCGACAGCAAGCAGATGAACTGGGTCGCCCTGGCCCAGTTCGTGCTCTCGGTGCTGGTGACCCAGCTGGACGGCTTCCAGCACATCCTCGGGACGACCGAGATCGACGCGCGGCAGTTCGGCTGGGCGCTGCTGGCCGCCGTCGCGCTCCTGCTCGTATGGGAACTGGGCAAGCTCGTGGCCCGCCACTCGAAGGCCGCCTGAGGAAGGCCTGTCCGTGACCACCCGGCGCGAGGGCCACGGGGTGCTCTCCCTCTTCCGCGCGGTTCCCGGGATCCGCGCCGCCTCGTCCTACCGGCGCGCGTGGCTGGTCAAGGACCTGGTCGCGGGAGTCGTCCTGACAACGCTGCTCGTGCCGCAGGGCATGGCGTACGCGGAGTTGGCGGGCCTGCCGGCCATCACCGGCCTGTACACGACGATCCTCTGCATGCTCGGATACGCGGTGTTCGGCCCGTCCCGGATCCTGGTGCTGGGCCCGGACTCCTCGCTGGGGCCGATGATCGCCGCCACCGTGCTGCCCCTGGTGGCCGCCGGCGGGGATCCCGACCGGGCCGTCGCACTGGCGTCGATGCTCGCCGTCATGGTGGCGGCCATCATGATCCTGGCCTCGGTGGCCAAGCTCGGCTTCATCGCCGACCTGATCTCCAAACCGACGATGATCGGCTACATGAACGGCCTGGCCCTGACGATTCTGATCGGTCAGCTGCCCAAGCTGCTCGGCTTCAAGGTCGAGGCGGACAGCCTGATCGGCGAGTGCGCCGGCCTCGTGCAGAAGATCGCCGACGGGGCGACGGTGCCGGCCGCCGCCGCCGTGGGCCTCGGCGGGATCGCCCTGATCCTCGTCCTGCAGCGCTTCCTGCCGAAGGTCCCCGCGGTGCTCGTGATGGTGGTCCTGGCGATCGCCGCGGCCGCCGCCTTCGACCTGGACGAGCACGGCGTCGGCCTGGTCGGGGTACTGCCCGAGGGCTTCCCGCCGTTCACGATCCCCGACGTGCGCCTCGCCGACCTC
This sequence comes from Streptomyces sp. NBC_01296, assembly GCF_035984415.1. Taxonomy (NCBI): domain Bacteria; kingdom Bacillati; phylum Actinomycetota; class Actinomycetes; order Kitasatosporales; family Streptomycetaceae; genus Streptomyces; species Streptomyces sp. NBC_01296. The sequence goes on from NZ_CP130720.1 coordinate 1,405,564, forward strand.
GCGCCGCTGCTCGGCGGTGCGCTGGGCATCGCCCTGGTGTCCCTGGCCGACACGATCTCCAACGCGTCCGCCTTCGCGGCCCGTACGGGGCAGGAGGTCCGCGGCAACCAGGAGATGGCGGGCGTCGGTGCGGCCAACCTGGCGGCCGCCCTGTTCCAGGGGTTCCCCGTCAGCACGAGCGGGTCCCGGACGGCGGTCGCGGAGCGCGCGGGGGCCAGGAGCCAGCTCACCGGGGTCGTCGGAGCCGCGCTCATCGTCCTCATGCTCGTGCTGGCTCCGGGGCTGTTCCGCAACCTCCCCCAGCCGGCCCTGGCCGCCGTGGTCATCACCGCGTCGCTGTCCCTGGCCGACGTACCGGGAGCCGTACGGCTGTGGCGGCAGGGCCGGACGGAGTTCCTGCTGTGCTTCGCGGCCTTCGCCGGCGTGGCCCTGCTCGGCGTGCTGCCCGGGATCGCCATCGCCGTGGGCCTGTCCGTCCTCAACGTCTTCCGGCGCGCCTGGTGGCCGTACGACACCGTCCTGGGGCGGGTGCAGGGCCTGGAGGGCTACCACGACCTCCGCTCCTACCCGCAGGCCGAACAGCTGCCGGGCCTGGTGATCTACCGCTTCGACGCCCCGCTCTTCTTCGCCAACGCCAGGGCCTTCCGGGACGAGATCAGGCGGCTGGCCGGCGCGGATCCGCGGCCGAGCTGGATCGTGGTGGCGGCCGAACCCATGACGGACGTGGACACGACTGCCGCCGACGTCCTGGAAGAGCTCGACGAGGCGCTCAACGCGGAAGACGTCCACCTCGTGTTCGCCGAGATCAAGGACCCGGTGCGGCGAAAGATCGAGCGGTACGAACTCACCCGGACCATCGACCCCCGTCACTTCTTCCCCACGGTGGAGGCCGCCGTCGCCGCCTTCCGCCTGCGCACCGGAGCGCAGTGGACCTCTCCCGACACCGCCGGACCGCCCGCCGGGCCCGAACCCGGGTCCATCGGTCCCGCGCCCACCGGCGGGAAGTGACCGCCCGCCGGTGGAAGGACCCCGAAGGCCCCGACGGCCGCCTGTCAGGCGGCGCCGTGTCCTGCCGCGGTCCGTCCCATGGTCAGCGCCAGCCGCCGCACCCGGCGCCAGTCCATCGGCGGCGCGGTCCGCGGCACCCCGGGACGGTTCCGGGGCACGCGCACGCGCAGGGCGCCGGCCGCGATACGGCAGTGCACGGGAGTGGACAGCACCAGCGCCTCGCCGTCGACACCGACCGGGATGGCGGGAGCGTCCGTGTCGACGACGACCTCGCGGGCGGTGACGGCGGTCAGCCCGCGGCCCTGCCTGCCGTGCAGCAGCAGCCCCGCCGCTTCGGCGGCGCTCGAGACCTCGACGCCGAGCACCCCCAGCTCACCGGAGTCCAGGCGCTCCCGGCGCCCGAGCCCCGCCGAATCGCCCTTCTGATAAGGGTTGTTGCTCACCAACACGGCCTGCGGACCGTCCAGGACCAGCGCATCCGCACGGACGCTCAGCCGCGAGCCGCTGTCCCGGGTCAGCAGGGCCGGCAGCATCTCCAGAATGGTGCGGGCCTTGTCGTCGCGGTAGGCCGGACTCTGCACGACTTCCGCGTACACGCCGAACGAGGCGCTGTTGACGAAGACCCGCCCCGTGTTCCCGTCCGCCGGTTCCCCCTCATGGATGTAGCCGAGGTCGACGCGCAGTTCGACTCCGTCGGTCAGGGCCTCCAGACACCGGGAGGGATCCTGCCGGTCCAGACCCAGATCCATGGCGAAGTGGTTGCGCGTGCCGGCGCTGATCACCATGAACGGAATGTCGTGCTCCACGGCCACGGCGGCGACCAGGGCCTGCGTCCCGTCGCCGCCTGCGACGCCCAGCAGATCGGCCCCGTCCTCGACGGCCTGCCGCGCCAGCTCGGCCACGTCCTGGTGCCGGGCCGGATCCAGTACGACGACCTCGGCGCCCAGGGCCCTGGCCCGCTCCGCCAGGCGGAACTTCTCGACCTTGCCGCCACCCGAGCGGGGATTCATGATCAGGAAGGGCCGCTCGGCCCGGACGACGGCGCGCTCCGGCATGCTCGAGGCGTCCTCGGCGAGGGCGGCGCTGCCCGCGGCAACGGCCAGCGCCCACAGGGCGAGCGAGACCAGCACGACCCACAGCAGCCCGGCCGCCGAGTAGAGGAGCAGGACGGCGAGCGGTGCGATGACCACCAGCAGCCCGGCGAGCACCCTGATCCAGCCCGTGTGGGTGAGCATCCACCACACACCTGCCGCGGTGAGGACCAGTCCTGCCCACCCGACCGCCATCAGCAGGAGGCTCGCGAGGCCGCCGAACACCACCAGTACCGCGAGCGCCGCCAGGCCCGTCGCCAGGGCCAGACGTGCGGTCCAACGCCTGCTCATGGGACCACCTCCCGCCGCTTCACCGGCTGCCGGACAGAAGTCGGACATCCACCTCAGGCTACGAGCGCCGACCCCGCGCGGCCCGTCGGCAGCGGCCGCCCGCGTCGGATGGCACGACCGACCCGGCCTTGGGACGATGACCGCGGAGGACACCATGACCCCTGACCCCCCGCCGGTCCCCCCGACCGTCCCTCCGTCGCAGGAGCCGGCACCGCGCAAGCACCGCCGACGGCTCCGCTTCACGCTGCCCGGCTGCTGGGGCGCCCTCCTCCTGGCGTGCCTGTCCTTCACCCCGTCGCTGCTTCCCCGCGGAGGCGTACTGCAGGGGCTGATCTGCGGCATCAGCGCGGCCATCGGGTACGGGCTGGGCGTGGTCGCCGCCTACGTGTGGCGCGCTTTCGCCGACCGGGAGGCGCGCAGCCCCTCGCGCAGGTCATGGCTCGTCCTGCTCGTCAGCGCGATCGTGCTCTTCGGTGTCTCGTTCGGGCTCGGCCAGTACTGGCAGCACCAGATCCGCCGGCTCATGGACGTCACCGACTACAGCGCCCTCGCCACCGTCGCCTGCCCCTTCGTCGCCGCCCTCGTCTTCCTGCTGCTGCTCCTGGCCGGGCGGGGGCTCCGGGCCCTGTACCGCCGGGCCTCCGGTCTGCTCGGGCGCTGGATCGGCATGCGGGCGGCGCGGGTGGTCGGCTGGATCCTGGTGGCGGCTCTGGCGTGGGCCGCGTTCTCCGGGCTGCTGCTGAGCGGCATCGTGAACGCGGCCAACGAGGCGTTCTCGCTGCGGGACAACGAGACCCCGGAAGGCGTGCACCAGCCCACGTCGATGCTGCGCTCCGGCGGGCCCGACTCGCTGGTGCCGTGGGACTCGCTGGGCTATCAGGGCCGGGCGTTCACCGGCAGCGGACCGTCGGCCCAGAGCATCGGAGCGTTCACCCACCGTACGGCGCAGGAGCCCATCCGGGCCTACGCCGGGCTGCAAACCTCCGACGACACGGAGACGCGGGCGGCCCGGGCCGTCGCGGACCTCGAACGGGCGGGCGGCTTCGCCCGCAAGAACCTGCTCGTGATGACCACCACGGGCAGCGGGTGGGTCGATCCCGCCGCCGTGGACTCGTACGAGTACCTCGCGAACGGCGACGCGGCCAGCGTGGCGATCCAGTACTCGTACCTGCCGTCGTGGATGTCGTACCTGGTCGACCAGTCCAAGGCGCGCGAGGCGGGCCGCGACCTCTTCGACGCGGTCTACGACAAATGGTCCAAGCTGCCCCAGGACCGGCGTCCGCGCCTGTTCGTGGCGGGCGAGAGCCTGGGCTCGTTCGGCGGTGAGACGGCCTTCAGCGGGGAGGCCGACCTGCGCAACCGCACCGCCGGCACCCTGTTCGCCGGCCCGCCCAACTTCAACACCCTCTTCCGCAAGTTCAGCGACCACCGCGACGCGGGAAGCCCCGAGATCGAGCCCGTCTACCGGGAGGGCCGGACCGTCCGGTTCACCGACGACCCGACCGCCGGGATCTCTCCCACGGACCGGCCGTGGGACGGCACGCGGGTGCTGTACCTGATGCACCCGTCCGATCCGATCGTCTGGTGGAGCCCCAAGCTGGCCCTCTCCGAGCCCGACTGGATCGGCGAGCATCCCGGCTCGGACGTGCTCGGCTCGATGTTCTGGATCCCGTTCGTGACCTTCTGGCAGGTCACCGCCGACCTGCCGTTCGCCACGGGTGTACCGGACGGCCACGGCCACACGTACAAGGCCTCGTACGTCGACGCCTGGAACGCCACCATGCGGCCCGAGGGGTTCACCGCGCAGGACCTGGACCGGTTGAGGGACATCGTCTCGCCGCCGAAGTGAGCGCACCGCCGTGCGGTCAGCGCAGCAGGAACCCGACGAGGTAGCCGAGCGCGTTGACCGCCCAGTGCAGGCCCATGGGAGCCAGCAGACTGTCGCTGCGGCGCCGCAGTTCGCAGAACAGGACGCCCGCTGCCGCCGTGAACAGCACGGCCCCCAGGACCGCCAGAACGGCCCCGAGCTCGGACTGGCCGACGACCGAGGTCACGGCCGGTTTCGCGGTCGCCAGGTGCAGCGACGGCAGCACGTGCCACAGGCCGAACAGCAGGCTCGACACGGCGGTGGCCCACACCGTCCCGCGGGCGCGGCGCACCAGACCGTAGAGCACGCCGCGGAAGGCGATCTCCTCCACGAGGACCGTGCCGACGGGGACCAGCACGAAGGCGCGGAGCATCACCTCGCCCCCGTCCATCGCGCTGTACCGCCGGTCCTCGAACAGCGTCCGGGTCGCCGGCAGCAGGGCCCCGGCCAGGTAGACGACGGCGACCAGGCCGATCAGGGCCAGCGCCCAGCGGGCACCGCGGGCCAGCGTGCCCGGCGCCAGACCCGCGTCCGCGAGGGTACCGCCGGCCCAGCGGAGCACACCGAGGAGCACGCCGCTGACCACGACGGCCGTCACCAGGCCCCACAGGCCCGGCCAGCGGTGCACGGCCAGGTTGGCGGCGACGAGGACGACCACCGTGACTCCCACGGCAGGCCAGGTACCGATCCGCCGTCGGCGCCGCCGCGGCCCGGTGGCGTCGACCGTCATGGCCCTTGACCTCGCCGTAGCGGGTGCCGGTCATCCATTCGGCGTGGAACTCCTCGATGTCCGCCTGGCTGCGGCTGATCCAGTTCCAGGACGCTCCACATTATTTCCGTCTCCGTGCAGGTCGGCATCTTCTTGCACCCCCGGCCGTCGGCAGCGGGTCGGCATGGACGCCCGAGGAGTCCGCACGACGGCCGGACCCATAGCAGGAGGGAGGCGTCGGCCGCGAACAAGGCGGTGGCCTTTGGCGGAAGTTGCGCAACCCGTCCTGTCCCGTGGTCGGCGGGGCTATCGTCCACCACTGCGGCAGAGGCCCCTACCTGCCGTAGTTCCCTGCACCCTCAGGCGAGCCATACCGTCCGACGGCGGCCCCGAGCGGCCGCACGGACGGCGACGCCGTCGATGACGACCACCCCGGAGGCCGCCGTCCATGCCCAGCGGATCAAGCCTCGCAAGGAAGTTCGCGGCGGTCCTGTCGCTCGTCGCCGCCCTGTGCGCCCTGGTCCTCGGCGGGGCCGGCCCCGCCCTCGCGCATGCCGGGCTCAGCGGCTCCGACCCTGCGGACGGCGCCGTCCTCGACGCAGCGCCGAAGCAGGTCACCCTCACGTTCACCGAATCGGTGAGCTTCCTCGACGGGTCCCTGCGCGTGCTGTCGCCCGCCGATGACCGCGTGAGCCCGCGCCCGGCACACCATGCGGACGGCCGGGCGAACACGGCCCAGGTGCCGCTGGAGGAGAACTTGGCCCAGGGCACGTACACGGTGGCCTGGCGGGTGGTCTCCGCCGACGGTCACCCGATCTCCGGCGCGCTCGTCTTCTCCGTCGGGAAGCCGTCCGGGACCACCGCGGTGCCGGCGAAGACCTCCCCGGACGACACGGCGGCCAGCCGCCTGTACGGGTTCTTCCGCTACGTCGCCTACAGCGGCCTGGCGCTGCTCGTCGGAGCCGCGGCGTTCGTCCTCGTCTGCTGGCCGGGCGCGAGCGGGATCCGTCCGCTGCGCCGACTGCTGGTCGTCGGCTGGGCGACGCTGCTGGCGTCGACGGTGGCCCTGTTGCTGCTGCGCAGCCCGTACGAGGCGGGCGGCCCCCTGTCGTCGGCGTTCGACCCGTCCCTGCTGGGCCGGACGCTCGCGGGGCGACCGGGGATCGCCCTGACCGCTCGGCTCGTACTGCTCGTGCTCGCCGCCCTGTTCTGGCGGCAGACGCGCGTACGACTCGGTGTCCGTCTCCGGCTCGTCGCCGGGCCGGCCCTCGCCCTGGGCCTGGCGCTCACCTGGGCCGGCGCCGAGCACGCGTCCGCCGGCATCCAGGTGCCGCTCGCCATCCCCGTCGCCGTGCTGCACCTGGTGGCGATGGCCGTGTGGCTGGGCGGGCTGATCACCCTGTTGAGCGCCCTGCGCCACCGCGGGCCCGACGGCCCTGAGGTCCCGGCTTCCGCGATCTCGCGCTTCTCTGCGCTGGCCTTCGGCGCCGTGGTCGTTCTGGTCGGCACCGGGGTCTACCAGTCATGGCGGCAGGTGGGCTCCTGGACGGCCCTCACCACCACCTCGTACGGGAGGACCCTGGGCCTCAAAGTCGCCGCGGTGGTTCTGATGCTGTGCGTGGCGGCTCTCTCCCGACGGTGGACCGGCCGCCTGGTGGGCGGGGCGGCGCCGAGCGCGACGGAGCCGGCTGCCGTCGAACTCGAGCAGGTGCGTGTCCCGCAGACCGTCGGCGCGCCGAGTGCGCCGGAGGGAACCGGGCCGGGCGGCAAGGAGGTCGCGTCCGGTCGAAGCGGGCCGGGCGACGACGTCGAGCAGCCGGTCTTCGACGCCGAAAGGTACCGGCGCCGGTTGCGCCGCACCGTGGGTGCCGAGGCCGCCGTCGGCGCCGTCGTCCTGGTGCTCTCCACCCTGCTCACGGGCAGCCAGCCGAGCCGCGCCGCCGCCACCACGGCACCCGGGCAGGAACCGGCGGTGAAAGTGGTCACGCTCCCGTTCGACATGGGGACGGCGAAACATCGCGGCACGGTGCAGATCACTCTGGCGCCGGGCCACGTCGGCGAGAACACGGTGGAAGCGGTGGTGTTCACGCCGGACGGCGGCATCTCCAGCGTCCCCGAGCTACGGCTCGCCCTCACCCAGCGCGACCGGGAAATCGGCCCGCTCGACGCCAAGCTCGAGAACCGGAAGGGCTATTGGGCCACGTACGACCTGAGGCTGCCGATGGCCGGCACGTGGAACCTGGACGTCACGATTCGCACCACCGACATCGACCAGGTCACCGTGAGCACGACGCTGCGCGTCACGCCGTGACCGCAGGTCGGGGTCGTCGTGGCCCTTGACCTCGCCGTAGCGGGGGGACTCAGAGGTCGAGCACCGCCAGCACGCCGCCGGAGGAGACGGTGACGTAGGCGTGGTGGCCGTCGGGGCTCACCGCGACGCGGTCCACGGAGACGCCCATGTCGAGGGAGAGGGCGGTGCCGGTCACCTTTCCCGTGCTCGTGTCGATCACGGACACCTTCCCCGGTTGCACGCTGGTGACGTAGGCGCGGCGGCCGTCGGGGGAAACGGCGACATCGGCCGGTTCGAGGCCGACGGGGATGGGCGCGCCGGTGACCTTGCCGGTCCCCGTGTCGATCACGGAGACGGTACCTGTCCGGTCGCTGACGTAGGCGTGGTGCCCGTCGGGCGTCACCGCCACCGCGAACGGGAAGTTGCCGACGGAGACGGGCAGGCCGACGACGACGCCGGTGCTGGTGTCGATCACCGAAACGGGAGTGGGAGAACCGAAGCCGGCGTTGGTGACGTAGGCATGGTGGCCGTCGGGCGCGACCGCCACGTCGACCGGGGTGCTGCCGACGCGCAGCGGGCTGCCGACGACCTCGTTGCGCGTCGTGTCGATCACGGACACATCGTCCGATCCGGCATTGGTGACGTAGACACGACGGCCGTCGGGCGTGACCGCCACCCCGAAGGGGAAGTCGCCGACATGCACGCTGGCGACGACCTCGTCGGTCGCGGTGTCGATCACGGACACCTCGTCCGATCCGGCATTGGTGACGTAGACACGACGGCCGTCGGGCGTGACCGCCACGCCGGAGGGAGAGCTGCCGACGTGCACGCGGCCGACCGCCTTGCCGGTCGCCGTGTCGACCACGAACACCCTGGACAGCGCTGAGTCCGTGACGTAGACGTGGCGGCCGTCCGGCGTGACGGCGACGCCCAGCGGCCTGACGCCGACGCTGATGAAGACGGGGCCGGCGGCCACCGCACTCGGGGCGACTGCCCACGGCGGCATCAGCACGCCGGCCAGCGCGAGCAGGACCGCCAGCGTGAACCGGACCGCACAGCGCCCGGACAGGCCCGCAAGGACCGAGTACCGGCGGTGGGGATCGAGGGTGCTCATGGCGGCCTCCTGTCCGTGGTGCGTCAGGCGGGCCGTGAACCACGCGTGCCGGGGCAGGACACCGATCGTGGTGCGCTCCCCCTCCTCAGCATGACCCCTTCGGCCGCGCCTGCAACCGGAACTCATGCCGCGCGACACCCTCATCAGGGCGCCCTCCATGGGTGCTCGGCGCCGTCGAGCGAGCGCGGCGGATCACCGGGAACATCCCGGCGGATTCCGGAAACTGCCGTACGGCCGGCGCCATTGACGTGTATGTGTCATTCCCTGGGCCCGCCACGAGAGCGGCGGGCCGGTGCGGGACGGGGAGCGGTCGACGTGAGTCTCATCGAACAGGAGCAGCCCCTGCTCCACGGGTTACGCCCGCAGGACCGGGCAGCGCTGCTGGCCCTCGGCGTACCGCGCCGCTACGAGCCCGGTGCGGTCATCCTGTCGGAACGCGCCACCACCTCCCACGTCGTGGCGATCACCGGCGGCTGGGCGGTGGTGTCCGTGACCACCGAGCGCGGCAACCGCCTGCTCCTCGCCCTGCGCGGCGCAGGGGAGTTGGTGGGCGAGCTGGCCGCCATGGACCTGCGGCCACGCAGCGCCAAGCACGACCTGGCCGCGTCCGTGGGCTCGACCCGCGAGGCGGTGGCCAAGGCCCTGCGCCTGCTGCGCGAGCGGGGCATCGTCCGCACCGGCTCCCGCCGGCTGGTCGTCACCGACCTCGAACCGCTGCGGCTGCTCGCCGACGGCGGCCCGCCCGCATCGCGGCCGGGTGTGTAAACGGCTACATACAGCATGCCGGTACGTCGCCATCCTGGGCGATCCTGGCGGTCAAGTACCGGTGGATGCGCGCGGCGGTGTGCTGCCTGCTGCTGGGCACCGCCGCGTACGCGGCTGCCTTGTGGTGAGGGCCGGCCATGGGGCATGAACGAGAGCAGCGCACGGACGAGCCGCCCCCACCCGGATACGCAAGGACGCCCGGCCGGGAGGTCCCGGCCGGGCGTTTGCGTGCGTCTGCTCTACCTGCTGGCGGCTTAGTACCAGTGGTGGGTCTGCCAGAAGTCCCAGGCGCCGACGGGGCTGCCGTAGCGGGAGTTCATGTAGTCCAGGCCCCACTTGATCTGGGTGGCCGGGTTGGTCTTCCAGTCCGCACCCGCCGAAGCCATCTTCGAGGCCGGCAGCGCCTGGACCAGGCCATAGGCACCCGAGGAGGCGTTCGTGGCCGTGTGGTTCCAGCCGCTCTCACGCGAAACGATGTTGTTGAACGCCGCGAACTGCGCCGGGTCCTTGATCATCTGCTGGGCGATCGCCTTCGCGCTCGTCGGGGCCGCCTGGGCGGGAACCGTGGCAAGCATGGAACCGGCGACACCGAGGGCGACGACGGCACCCGCGAGGGTCTTCTTCGAAGCGGCGATGCGGCGGATGACAGCGTGGGACACGGACGAACCTTCCGACGGGAACAAGGACGATCGCCACATGCCGAAGACATGCGAGAGCCACTCACACACAGGAGAGGGGATCGACAGCGGCGGGTGAACCACCCGGGCCGCCCGGCGACACATCCAGTTCTACCCACACCCCCACCCCCTGACAACGACCCCACCTAGCCACCCTCGCAGCCCACCGCCCCCACCCCCGGACCGGCGCACAAGGGACCGGAATCAACCCCTACAAGACCTACTACCCCGGTTCGTGTGTGACGTGCGCCCTATGGGACGGCTCACCCCCAGGACGCCCGAACCTCACCGAACGTCACCACTCATACCCGGCAGGCCCAGGTGCCGGCCCGCTACGGGAGGGGCGTGCGGTCAGGCCGGCCTCCGCCGCAGGTGCTGCGCGAACCACGCCCGGCCGACGACCTCCGTCCGCTCGACCGAGCAGCAGGGCGCACTGCGCGCCGCCTCGCTGAAGACCACGGCCGGGACATGGTCGTAGGGGCGGTCACACAAGCTGCAGTTGCGGTACGTACAGGGACTGAGACGGACAATGATGGCTGGCCGGGTCCACGTGTACGGCGTCGACAACGGTGCCCCCCAGGTCAAGCCGGCTCGACCGGTGCTCCGTCGGGCGCGGCGGGCAGTGTGAACGCCGCGGGGACGGTGACGCCGCGCTGCATGCGGCGCAGTGCGTGGTCCTGGTCGCCGTGACCGGCTGTTTCCGCCCGCGAGCAGCAGGGCACGGACAGGGACATCGGCGCCCGCCGAATCGGTGCATAACTCGACGCCCTCCCATCCTCCCGCGTACGAGAATCCCGGCCACCACGACCCGACGGGCGGCCTGCACACATACCTCGTAGGCATGGAGGATGGTCGCCGACCGACCCGGCCGCAGCACCACAGTGAGGCCGACCGTGCGCAACCGGCTCGCATCATCGTGGCGGGCGAGAGTGCCGGTGATCGCGCAACGCTGCGGGGCCGGAGTGCCGGGGCGCGCAACCCGATCGGCGACGGCGCGCTCGTCGTCTTCTGCCGGTGGTCCGGCGATGCGCTTGACATCGTCGTCACTCAAGGTGACACAATGACTACCGAAAGTAACCAACCAGGAGGTGTCACCATGGGTGATTTCAATATCGTCGCCGTGCCCGCGAAGGTTGAGGGCGGGGTGAAGTCCGGCGTGATGGTACGGCGCGACGACGTCTTCACCATCTCGGGAAGCGGGCGGGCAGAGTACGACCAGACCCCGCGCGTGACGTACCCCGACGGGACCCGATACATCAACGACAAGTTCGCCGGAGCGCACGTGGCGGCCACCGTCCTTCCCGGAGTGCCGGTGGGGACACTGATCGCCCGCGTCGGTACGGGCCCGTGGTTCGCAGCCGGCTGCTGCCAGACCTTCTGCGCCCAAGAGGACGGCGAAATCACCGTCGCATACAACGACCGCGCCGGAATGTACGGCGACAACTCCGGTGAATACACCGCACTGATCGAGAACCACGGCAAGCCCTCGTAACGCACCCCGCCGTCTCCCGGCCCCTGCTCCCGGTCACACCCGGTGCGGGGGCCGAGGAACGTCGACGTCACAACATGCGCCAGGCCCGCCCCGGGCGGACCCGGCGAAAGCAGGTCCGGCGGCGAAGGAAGCGAACAGGGCGGCGTCGTGTCCAGCCGGGTCGCGCTTGCCCTGGAGCGGGCCGGTGAGGAAGTCAAGATCAATCTCGGCGTCGCGCAGTTCCTCGGCGACCTTGAGGAGTTCGATGGCGCCGCGGCCGAGCCGCTTCATCTCGTGCACGGCGAGGGTGACCTTCGTCGTCCCTGGTAGCAGCCAGGAAGCCTCGGTCCTGCGCAAATTGGTACGTCTGTCGGTACCCGGGATCGTCCGCCTTCAAGAAATGCACGGAACTGCCATTGGCCAGGAAGAACCCGGAGTCTCCGATGATTCCCACCACATACCGATCCGCGTTCATCGGCCCGAGCGGGCCCACCACCCTCTTCGCCGGCTTCCCCGGCTGTAACGACCACAGCTCCACCATGCCGCCTGTGGTCAACGCGGCCACGTAGCGCGGGTCTTGCAGGGGAAAGGCCGCGATGAGGCCGTCGCCGAGACGTACGCCGAGGGCCTCGTTCTCCTTGCCCGTGCGCAGATCGATAGTGTGCATCTCGGATTCGCCATCCACCGTGACCGCCACATACCCCGGCCTGGGGTCGCTCCTCAGGAAGTAGGTCGGTCGGTCCTTCGTGGTGAGCCGCAGGCTCTTGAGATCGATCGGCTGCGACAGGGCGCGGCCGTCGCGGGCGTCCCAGTACTCGACGAGCGTGCCGGAGACCGTGAAGAGTTGATCGTCGTCGAGGAAGCCGAGTTGCAGTGGTTGCGGCTTTCCCTCCAGGACGGTGGGTGGTTCCGCGGTGGTGAACTCGGCCACTCGGCGCAGCGAGGGCAGGGTGCGGACGGTGATCCGATTCCGGTCCGACACGTCCGCCACCAGCGTGTCGACCGCGAGTTCCTGCCTCGCGTCCGGGGGAGTTCGCGCCTCGCTCCCGACTTCGGCGAGGGTGCGCTGCCGGCCCTCGGTCTCCGAGACCCTCAGGCGGCGATCCAGTACCGTCGTCCGACGCATCCGGAGCCGTCACGGCTCTCCCCCGTCGCTCTGAGAACGCCGGGCCGCCTCGACACACGCGATCCAGGCCATGCGTCGAGCCTCAACGCGTCCCGTGCACCACGCAACAGCACGCCGACAGGATGTGCGCCGTCCAGGCGAACCCGTGCGACATCCAGGTGACCCGTCAGGTCAGCGCACTCGGCCGCGCGCCTTCAGGGGCACCGGCGGGAGCCGCCCGACAGCGACGGGCCTGCCGACGCCGGGCTCGTCGTTTCACGCGGCACGGCGGTAGACAGGCAGGGTTTCGGCGGCGCGGGACTGCAGGCGGCGTTCGATCCCTCCGACAGCCTTCATGAGTGGCAGCCGGACCAGAGCGTCGCGCACGCGCCGGCCGCCCTCGGTCCTGGGCACCATGAGGCGCAGGTTCGGGCCGATCTGCTGCTTGCGGTCGACCAGAGGCCGATGGACGGCGTCGTAGCGGGCGAAGGCGACCCGGTGGTCGCCGCCTGCCGCGGCCAGCTCCCCCGCCAGCCGGTACGCCCCGACCAGGGCCAGTTCGGCGCCGGCGCCCGAGGCCGGGGAAGCGCACCAGGCGGCGTCACCGATCAGCGCTGTGCGGCCGTTGGACCAGGAGTCCATCCGTACCTGGCCAAGGGCGTCGAAGTAGAAGTCGGGGTCGGCCAGGGCCGCTTCCAGCAAGCCCCGGGTGGGCTGCCACGGCTGGTCGGCGAATGCCTCGGCGACCAGCCTCTTGTGCTCGGCGATGTCGCGGTGGTCGCAGTTCAGCCGCTCGGAACGGAAGATGAAGTAGGCCTTGGCCTGGGTGTGGGTGCCCGACCGGTAGATCCCCGTCATCTTGCCTGGCGTGTTGAACATCGTCACCCAGCGGTCCTCGCCCAGCCTGCCGTCGGCGTTGGCGAAGGCGAAGTAGTGGTCCTTGTGCCGGACGAACCGCTCCTCGGGGCCGAAGGCGAGCCGCCGCAGGTTGGAGTGCATTCCATCGGCGCCGATCACCAGGTCGAAGCGGCGGACGGGAGCGCGCTCGAAGGCGACCGTCACACCGTGGGCGTCCTGCTTCAGGGCCCGGATCGAGTCACCGAATCGGATCTCCACGTCATCGGCCGCTTCGCGCAGCAATGCGACCAGGTCGCCCCGCATGATCTCGACCGAGGCAGTCTCGCGGATGCTGATCCGAGCGACGGCGCGGTCGGCGGCGTCGACGAACTTCATGCCGTTCACGTCGGTGGCCAGTTCGCGGATGCGGTTCATGAGGCCCATTCGCTCGGCCACGGTGACCGCGTCGTCGCGCACGTCCACCCCGTTGCCTCCGGTGCGCAGCTCGGGGGCGCGTTCAACGATGGTGGGCCGCAAGCCGTGCCGGGCCAGCCAATAGGCCAGGGTGAGTCCGGCGATGCCGGCTCCGGAGATCAGGATCCGCTCGTTCATGGTGGCTCCTCCCGCTAGACTCAAGTGAAACATGCATTCCAGATAGCTATGTGGAAGGAGCATTTCAGTTGTCAACGCTTTCGGAGCAGCCGGGGCCCGCGCCGAAGCGCCGCGCCGATGCCGTGCGTAACCGAGACCTGGCCGTGGGCGCCGCCATGGCGCTACTGGCGAAACCGGGTGCGTCCCTCACCGTCGAGGCCATCGCCAAGCGCGCCGGATTGGGCGCCGCCACCGTCGTGCGCGCCTTCGGCGGCAAGGACGCGCTGCTGGACGCCGCTGTCTCCCGGCTGCTCGAACCCCTCGTCCAGCGCGCCCGCGATCTGCTCGCCGCGACGACCCCCTACGAGGCCCTGCGCACGTTCCTGCGTGAGCTGATCGCCTTCCAAACTGCACATCACGCCATCAACGACCAGCTCACCGGCCTCGACCTGCCCGCCACCACCGCACTGCGGGCCGGCCTGGTCGGCGCTGTCGAGGAAATGATCGAGGGCTCACGCCGCGATGGGCGGGTCCGCGCCGACCTCGACCCCGCCGTCACCACCGCCCTCATCAGCGCCACCGCCCTGGCCGTAGCCCGCGCCGAGCCGTCCTCGCCCGGCCTCGTCCACGCCTACCTCACCGTCCTGCTGGATGGCCTCAATCCGCACCTCCCCGCCTGACGCACCGACGGCCGCCGAGACGGCCGCTGGCCGGCCTTCATCGTGTTGGCCGGTAGTAGTCGTCGATGGGAGCGCGTGCCTCGTCGAACAGGGCCGGGCCGTCCTGTGCCACCGTCGGCCATGCGCCCGAATCCGGGTTGAGTTCCACGAGTTGCGCCGTGGAGAGCGCGTAGACGACACGGCCGAGTCCGGAGCGAACGATGGCGCCGGCGCACATGCCGCACGGCTGGCAGCTTGTGTACAGAGTGGTGAGTGCGGCCGCGTCACGGTCGAGTTCGCGAGCCGCCCAGCGGGAGAGCTTCAGTTCCGGGTGGGCGGTGATGTCGTTGTCGCGTCGTACCGTGTTGTGGGCTTCGGCGAGAATCGTGCCGTCCGAGCCAACCAGCAGGGAACCGTACGGTGCGTCGCCGTGGGTGGCGGCATGGGCTGCGACGGCGATGGCCCGCCGCAGCAGTGCGGCGTCGGCAGTGGTGATCACGAGGATGTCCTCCAGCGTGCGGCAATGGCGGTGAGCGCCTGCCACGCCTCATGGGGCCGGCGGGTTTCCTCCGGGTCTCCGTGGTACGGGTCGAGCACGACGGTGTGGGCCCCGAGGCGGTGAAGCTCGTCGAGATCGTCGAGGATCTGATCGAGGGTGCCGGTGCCCGCGAGCCGCTCGGGGTCGCTGATGGGTGCGGTGGTCAGCCGCAGGGCGATGCGGGGCGCGAACGCCGGCAGAGAGTGGTTCCTGACGACCGAACGCATCCAGGGAAGGGTGCCCCGCAGCGGATGCCAGGCGTCGCCGAACCTGATGGCGCGCCGGATTCCCGCCTCGCTGTTGCCGCCGACCCAGACGGGAACCGGGGCGGTGTGCCCGTCGGCCTCATCGAGCCAGGCCTTCCGCAGAGCGACGAGGTACTCGTCGGTCAGCCTGCCACGTGCGGTGAACGGCACGCCGAGCGCGTCGAATTCCTGACGTGCCCAGCCGACTCCCACCCCGAGCACGAGTCTGCCGCCACTGAGCTGGTTGAGGTTGGTGGCCATGCGCGCCACCAGCAGCGGATGCCGGTAGGGCAGCACGAGCACGGTCGTGCCCAGCCGCACTCTGGTGGTGATGCCGGCAAGCCAGGACAGCGTGGTGAACGGCTCGTAGAACGGTGCCGGATAGCGCCCGGCCACGTCCGGAGTGTTCACCACGTGATCCGACACCATGAGGAGGTCGAAGCCGAGCCCCTCCACGATCCGCGCCCACTCGCTCAGCACGCCCGGAGCGGTTCCAGGCCCGAAGTTCGGTACGTTCACGCCAAGTTGCATGATCGGAGGCTATCTCGGTGATCAAGAAATTTGAAAGACGCTTCTCCCGGCAGGCTTGCTACTCTTCCATCAATTTCCCGGTAGGGTCGCGAAATGACCGGGAATCTTGACGACATCGACTGGGCGATCATTGACGAGCTGCAACGGGACGCGCGCATCTCCATGAGCGAGTTGGGGCGGCGCGTGAGTCTCGGCTCGTCAGCCACCACGGAACGGGTGCGACAGCTGGAGGCGACGGGCGTCATCGCCGGCTACCGCGCCGTGGTCGACCTGGCCAAGGTCGGCTACCCCGTGCTGGCCGTCGTCCGGTTGAAGTACCCGGGCAACCGCCACCAACCGTTGCGCCGGCTACTCGCCGATCGGCGCGAGATCCTGGAGTGTCTGCGCACCACCGGCGACGACTGTTACACCCTGAAGGTGGCCGCAACCTCCATGGAACACCTGGAGACACTCATGGACGAGCTGGCAGGATTCGGCAGTACGACCACCAGCGTCGTCTACAGCCAGACGCTGCCGTATCGAGGACCCAACCGGCCCTGAACGAACGGCTGACCGGGTGGGGACGTACGGGGCGCGGAAGGGTCCGGCAACGTCACGGATGCTGCCGAACCCTTGTCAGCCGGCAATCCGGTACCGCACAAACCGGGCCCGCCAGCGCCCCACCGCCTGCGGTGTGGAACCGAGTTGAGCAGCCACGTCCTTGTTCGAGACACCGTCAGCACACGCCAGAACGATCCGGCACACATCTGTACAGAATTTCCGACTCAGAACACTAGGAGCCGCTGGTCGCGGCGCGGGTGAAGAACTCGATCTCGGCTATCGAAACCTGCTTGTCGGCGCCCACGTTGAACGCCGAGCGGATGACGAACCTGACGCTGACGACGTTCTGCGCCCGGAACTTCTGCTGCTGCGGCCCGCTCACCTGGTCGAGTGTGATCTGGCGCGTGGTCTGCTTCCCGTCGGCCGTGGTGATGATCGCGTCCATGCGGTGCGGCAGCGCGGCCTCGGAGAGGTCCGAAGCCTTGGTGGAGATGCCGGACGTGATCAGGATGTCCAGCAGGCGGGTGGGTTCGTTGAAGCGCGCCTCTATCCACTCCCCGTCGGCGGACTGCGAGACGCCGGGGCCCCACCAGCTGTTGTTGATCTTGTCGAAGAGCACCTTCGGCGGGTGACCGTCGAAGGAACGGGACGCCGCGGCGGAATCCGGGGTGACCTGGGCCCGCTTCGCGAAGTGGTCGCGCGCCGCGCTCCACGCCGTATCCACGGTGAACGCCCCGTAGATCACCAGCGCGAGCACGAGGCCGTACGCGATCCAGGTGAAGGCGCGGCCGATGCCTCGGCGCAGCCGCGGGCGCTCGCCCGCCCACGGGACCGGGCGGTCGCCGACGTTCCAGATCCGGCGCCACCAGGGGTGCCGAGCCTCCGGGGCACCGGGACGCTCCGCCAGTGACATGCCGCAGCGCCGGCAGAAGTGCCGGTCCGGGCGGTTGCCGACCTCGCACCAGGGGCACGGCGGACCGGTCTCGTCGGCCGGTTCCGCGCTGGGAGCCTGGACGCGGGGGCGGGCCGCGGCGGGCACGCCGGGGAGGACCGGCGCGACATCCGGTGCCGGTGCGGCGGCGCGCTGGTCGGCGACCGGAACGAGCAGCGCCCTGGCGCGCGCGCTCGCGTCCGGGGTCGCGGCCGCCGGGGAGGCGGCCGGTGCGACGGGATCCACCGGGACCGTGGGCGGGGTCTCCTCCTCCGGGCGCGCCGTCGTCGGCGATGCGGCGCTCACGGGTCCGTGGACGGCTTCCCGCACCGGGCCCGCGCTCCCGGCCCGGGGGGCGGGATCACCGGCATCAGGACCGAGGCCGGGGTCGGGACCCGGACTGCCCTCAGGATCGGCCTCGGTATCGCCGTCGGCCGACGTACCCCCGCCCGAGCCCGACGAACCCCACGCACCCGCGCCGCCTTGCCGGCCTGCCGTACCCGTACCCGTACCCGTACCCGTACCCCGTTCCTCCTGACCCGGGGTCCAGCTCAGTACCGCGCCGCAGCCGTCGCAGAACGACTGCCCCGGAGTCGAGCGCGTGCCGCATTCAGCACAATGATGTGACGTGTTCCCCGCGTTCCCCGCGTCGGCGCCGACAGCTGCGGACGACGGGGTGGACGGGGAACCCTGCTGATCGGTCACCTGTCGGGAGTCCTTTCGGGGGCGGTCACCTGGACCGTGTAAGGCATGTGGGCGGGGCGAGCTGCCGCGACGAGGCGCTCCAGCCGGTGTTCGGCGGCCGGGTCGGGCTCCGGCAGCCGTACGGTGACGTGCAGATGCGGGCGCCGCTCGCCGGGGACCGGGCCCAGGGGCCGGGCGTCCCAGGCGGCCGCGCCGCTCTCGATGATCTCCGGCTCCACGCCGAAGGCGAGCCGTATCGTCTCGGACAGTCCGCGCCGGGTGCCGCGGATGCGGTGCAGCCGTACCGCGGCGGTCACCGCGGCGCGCAGCGCGACCGTCGCTTCCGTGTCCTGCGGACGGCCGGCGGCCGGTGGGGCCGACGCGGCTTTCGCCGGTTCGGCGTCTGCGGGGCCGTCGGCGCCCCCGGCAGCGTCCGGCCCGTCGCTTTCCGCACCCACCCAGCTGCCGAGCCAGCGGGTGAAGTCCGCTGGCGCGAGCGACGGCGTGAAATAGGCGTCCAGGCAGTCGAGCACGTTGTGCAGCGGTGCGAGGGCCTCGTCGATACCCGCGACGAAGCGCTGCGCGAGATCGTCGTCGGCGAACACCGCCGGCAGCATCACGCCCAGCGGCGCGGAGGAGCCGAGTCCGTCGACGGAGCCGCGCATGCTCCCGCCGGCGCTCACGACGCGTCTCCTATCACCCGGACGCGGTGGTCGAACGAGAAGGCGAGCGCGGAGGGTTCGAGGTCGATCCGCTCCGTGGGGTCGCCGCGCCGGCCGCTGAGCGGGTCGGCGGGGTGCAGCAGCACCTCGTCCACCAGCTCGACGCCGGGCACCCGCTGCAGCACCGCGAACACCTCGCCCGCCTGCACCGGGCGGCCGAAGGGCCAGCCCGTGCCGTGCGCTCCCCCGGTCAGCGGGTCGAGATGGCGGTACAGGGCGTCGTGCGCCTGTCGCCTGACCCGGTCGGTGTCGGTGCCGCGGAAGGCGTGCACCGTCGCGACGACCGTCACCCCCTGGTAGAACGGCGGACCGACCGCCAGCCGGGTGCCGATCAGTCGCCGCTCGTCCAGGTAACGGGTGATGCGCCCCAACAGGGCGTCTCCGGGGACGAGTTGTTCGAAGCGCAGCCGGCCGCCCGGGTCGGACACGGCCTGCGGGACGACCAGTACCCGTACGGCGTGTGCGCCGTGCTCGTCCGGCTCGGCCGCGAGACAGGTGATGCGTGCGGTCTCGGGTGCCGCGCGGCGCGCGAGTTCCTCGTAGTCCCGCAGGGTCACGGCGCGGTCCTGCGCCCTGAGCGCGATGGGCGCCCTGACCTTCGCCTCCTCGACGGTCTCACCGTCGACCCCGCCCCGCGCGGCCTCCCGGTTGACGACGTCGGAGACGTACGGGATGGAGTCGCGCAGCACCTGGATCGCGCCCCTGGCGACATTGCCCACCCTTCCGCCGCCCGTGCGGTAGCGGCGGGCCCGGACAGGCGCACCCTTGGGCGGTACGGCCCCGTACTGGCGCAGGGTGCCGTCCGGTTCGCGTACGGACGGGCCGAAGGCGATCTCACCGGTGGCCGCGTCCAGGGTGACGTGCCGGTCGTCGGCCCCCGAGGCGGCGAAATGGCCGACGGTTTCCCACCCGACCCAGCCGTCGCGCTCGGCGACCTCGAGGAGCAGCGGCTGCGCGTCGCCGACGACGGGGCTGTTGGCCAGCCGCAGCCGCTGGCCCGGCAGGCCGGTGGCCTCCCCCAGCGCCTCGTCGCGGACCGTCTCGGCGTGCACGACGCCGGTGCTGCCGCCGATGGTGAACGCCTCGGCGGAGCGGATGGTGGGCGAGGTGGTGTAGAACGGCTGGCCCTGCTCCGGATCGGTGACCCGGCAGCGCAACCAGCCCGCCTCGCGCCGCCCGGTGCGGGAGAGCGCGTGGCCGCCGGGGACGTGCAGCACCACCTCGCCGGGGCGGTTGAGCCCGCCGGTGGTGTCCCGGTCGACGTCGCAGCCGGCCCAGCCGTCGGGGGTCCACGCCTCCCAGACCAGCGGCGGCTGCCTGGGGTCGACACCGACACCGTCGACCTGGCTGTCGAGTTCCAGGACGACCACGCACTGGGGAACGGCGGAGCTGAGCCCGAACAGCATGCGGTCACCGGGGCGCGGAGCCTCCGAGAAGCAGTGCACGTCCTTCGCCCCCGCGAGGTCCGAGGTGCGGTCGGCCGCCTCCTGATCGGCTCGCTGGACCACGAGGTACGACAGCTCGCAGGGCACCACGGTGAGTTCGCGCTCGGTGGCGAACACCACCGCGTCCTCGGTCTGGGTGCGGACCGTGGCGACCTCGGTACCCGTCGCCAGCACGACGGGCTGCTTCTGCGGCGCCGACAGCCAGAACGTGACGCCGGCGCGCGCGGCGGACGGGGGGAAGAGCGTGATCCCGATGAGGTCCAGGAACGCGAGGTGGTTCTTCTCCGGCACCCGGTTGAGCCGGTACACGATCTGGTCCGCCATGTGGGCGACCGTCTCGACGAGGGTCACGCCCGGGTCGGAGACGTTGTGGTCGGTCCACTCGGGAGCGCGCTGCTGGATGTAGCGCTTGGCGTCGTCGACGAACTGCTGGAAGCGCCGGTCGTCGAGGTTCGGGGAGGGCAGGGCCATCAGCGGTCGCTTCCAAGGTGCTCGTCGGGCGCGGCGGACCCATCGGGTCCGTCGTGGGAGGGGATCACGTAGAACGGGAAGACCAGGCTGCGCGGGTTGTTGGTGCCGGTGATCGAGTAGCGGACGTCGATGAAGAGCACGCCTTCGTCCGCGCCGGCCGTCACCGCGACCTCGTCCACCTCGATGCGCGGTTCCCAGCGGTCCAGGCAGCTGTGCACCTCGTGCTGGATGCGGCCCGCGGTGGCCTCGTTGACCGGGGCGAAAACCATGTCGTGGATGGCGCAGCCGAACTCGGGGCGCATCGGCCGTTCTCCGGGCGCGGTGGACAGGACCAGCCTGATGGCCTCCTCGACCTCGCGTTCCCCGCTGACCAGGGCGATACCGCCGGTGGGGCCGATGCGCAGCGGGAACGCCCATCCGGAGCCGACGAACTGCTCTGCCATCAGCCCGCCCCCATGGTCAGCACCTTGTTGTTGTTGGAGGTGAGGAGGCCGCTGGACTTGATCGTGATGGCTTGCAGGCCGATGTTGATGGCGGCGGTCATCTGCAGGGAGACCCCGGCGGTCAAGGTCATGGCCGCCGTGCTCGTCATGGTGAGCGCCCCGCCGGCGGTCACGGACGCGACGCCGCCCGCCTGTACGGACAGGACGGACGCCGCGTTGATGTTCATCGGCCCGCCGCTGCGGATCGTCAGGGAGCCCACCGCGTTCAGCGAGAGGTTGCCTCCCGCGTTGACGGCCACCCCGGCGGATCCCCTGATGGAGACGGCGCCCTTGCTGTCCACGACGATCTCGGTCTTCGTGCGGTCCAGGTTGATGGTGAGCCGGTCGTCTCCGGTGGACAGCCGCACCCCGCGCTTGAGACCGACGCTCTGGTCGAGCAGGTCGATGCGGTTGTTGCTGCGGTCGGACAGGGTGCGCCGGGTGACCTTGCCGCGCGTCGGGTCGTAGACCGGCACATCGACGGGGTCCGGCTTGTCGACGCCGTTGTAGAGGCCGCCGATGACGTACGGGTGGTCCAGAGCGCCGCGGTCGAAGGCCACCAGCACCTCGTCGTCGACGTCCGGGGAGATCATGCTGCCGCCCTTGGCCCCGCCGAGCTGCACGGTCCGGGTCCAGTCGCTGACGTACATGTCGTCCAGCCAGGGGAACGTCAGCTTGACCCTGCCCTGCCGCAGCGGGTCCTTGATATCGGTGACCAGGGCATTGGCAACGCTGGGCAGCCTGGCCGGGCCCGCCCCTCCGCCTCCGGAGGTGAGCCCGTAGAGCGAACGCCACTGGCGGCCGCTGACGTTCAGGAACGTCTGGTAGTGCTCCTGGTCACCGAAGGTGTGACGGGCGGCCGTGATCGTGTACTTGCCCTGGAACGGCTTGCCGACGCCCTTGAGGGTGACGGCGACGCCCGGCCGCAGTTCCGTGTTGCCGCGCGCCGTGACCTCCACTTCGGCGAAGGACGAGGTCACGTCCTCCGCCAGGGCGTCGGCGGCGTGCTTGACCTCGTCCAGCTTGTCGTAGGGCGTTGCTGTGTCGACGAGTTCGGCCTTACCGAACCTCCTGGACGCCTCGGACGGCTTCGTACCGATGACGAAGCCCGGGTTGTCCAGGGCGGGCGCCTTGTAGACGAGGGACTGCTTGGTGGTGACGTTCCAGCCACGCGCCTCTACAGCGGTCACCTGGTCGGCGGAGGTGACCGCCGCGCGGCAGCGCAGGATCTCCTCGCCGCCCTTCAGGAGGAGCGGGCTCCGCGAGCTCGGCATGCTCTCCGGTGGAGCCGTCATCGCCCTCTGCCGCTTGACGAACTGGAACCTCCCCTTCGAGTTGATGGACATCACCATCTCGTTCTCGTCCGCCAGTCGTTGGACGAAGTCCCAGTCGCTGACATTGGCCTGGCTGATGAACGCGTACTGGCCCTTGGTCCGTTGGGTCCTTCCCAGCGGAATGCCGCTCTCCCGCGCCAGTTCGACGGCGATCTCGGTGGCGGTCTTGTTCTTGTACGCCGCCACCCTGCGCTGCCGCAGCATGCGGTGACCCTTGTCGTAGCCCCGGATGACGGTGAAGGTGCCGAGGCGGTCATAGTCGGTCTCCAGCGCGGTGACCTCTCCCGTGATCAGCGGTGTGCCCTTGCCGTCGGAGAAGGGCGCGATGACCACGGGAACACCGATCTCGACGTTCAGCTTGGCGAGGATGTCCTTCGCGTCGTCACGGAAGGTGAGCTGGAAGGCGCCGGGAACGCCCGCGCCGAAATCGACCCGGCCGGCCACCAGGTCCTTGTTCTCCGGGGACTTGAGCTTGGTTCCGGCGATCTGCACCGTGAGGATGTTGGAGAAGCCGATGTCGGACATCAGGCGCCGACCTCTTCCGCGGCGGGCAGCATCAGTTCGACGCCGGGCGTCAGCGTCTTCGGGTCGTCGATGTCGTTGGCCTCGGCGATCGTGCGCCACACGGTGGCGTCCCCGTACTCGCGCCACGCGAGGAGCGGCAGCGAGTCGCCGGCCACGACCCGGTGCACGCGGCGGGTGGTGAGCGCGCCGGAGGTGGGGTTCTGGCCGAGCGTGCTGCTCGGGATCTCGTGCAGGCTCACCTGGCAGACGGCCCGGATCGGCATCCCGTTGGTGTTGAAGAGGGTGTACTGGGCCTCCACGGAACTGACGTACGCGTTGAAGCGGGCGGTGGAGAAGGCACCCCACTCGAAGACCACCCACGGGGTCGACGGCTGGTTCGCCGCGATGCTGGCGGTGGTCGTCTCGCAGCAGGAGAACAGGGCTTCGACCTTCTTGCGCACGTCGTTGCTGTCCGGGTCGTCCGAGCGGTCGAGGAAGATCTCCACCGCCATCTCCCGGGGCTCGGGCCCCATGAACTCAGGGACCGCACCGTCCCGCACGGCGGCGGTGGGTGTGGTCTTCCACTGGGCCCTGCGGGTGAGTGACAGCTGGGACGGGTTGAAGTCGAAGTGGAACGTCTTCATGAGCGCGCCGGGGCTGGTGCTGCTGCCGATCGGCGGCTGATGGATGGCGAGCGTCGCCCGCACCAGGCTGTCGCCTATGCCGAAGCTGGAGAGGTCCATCGGCTACGCCTCCCCCGCGTCCGTGAATCCGTGGTGGGCGATCTCCAGGATCTCGGTGGCCACGGCGGGGTTCGCCGGGTCGAAGGAAGGACCGCGCCAGCTCACCGGGAGTACGTCGATCAACCCCCACTGCGCGACCGTCGAGCCGTCGGCGCGCAGCGCGGCGATCTGTCCGGTGGGACGGGTCACCCCCGTGGTCACCGAGGAGATCCACTCCGCCACCTTCGCGGTCTCCTCGGTGAGGGGCCGGGTCAGCGTGATGTTGGAGAAGGTGACGCGGGAAGGCAGCTGCCAGACGAATCCGTTGTTGCCGCCCTCCTGCCGCTGCTCGATCTCGACCTGGGAGGCGAGCCCTTCGCAACCGTTGAAGTAGCCCAGGCTCTCACCGTCGATGGTGAGGTTGAAGAAGATGGTGGAGCCTGCGTCGAGTTCCTGGGGCATCGGGTGGGGCCTTCCTGCGGTTCCACGTGGGGCTGGGGCGATGGGGCATGGGGCATGGGTGTCGGGACTCACGGCCTTCGGGCTCACGGCCTTCGGGGCTCACGCGCTGACGCGCTCACATGGCAGCTCGCACGGCTCGGGCTCGCGCGCGGGGGTCAGTGGCGTGGATCGCGCAGCTTGCCGATCCGCTCGCGGTCGAGCCGTAGCTCGGTACGCAGCAGCCGTGTCATCGGCCCGATCAGCCGGTGGGCCAGCTCGGCCACCTGGTCCTCCTTCAGATCACGCGGTGTGAACTGGCTCGTCGCGGAGGGCGCGGGCCGGCCCGAGGAGCCCCCGCCGTCGCTACTGCGCCGCACCTCGACGGACGGGGCGCGGTGCGGGGCGGACACCCGCGCGGGGGCGGACGCCGGTGTACGGACCGACGCCGGTATCGCGACCGGGGGAAGGGCGGGCAGCGCGGCCGGGGTGGCGGGCGCGGCCCGCTGCACCGGGAGCGCGGCGGCCGGAGCGGACCGGACCGGCGCGAGGGACACGACGGGGCTCCGGACCGGCCGGGCCACGGAGGCGGTCGGGACAGCGGGAGCGTCCCGCACCGGCATGCGGGCGATCCCGCCAGGGACGGGCGCCGCCGATGCCGATACGGACGCGGCCGCGGCCGCGGCGCGCTGAACGACCGGGAAACCTGCGGGTGCGCCGTAGGGACGGGATCCCTCGTAGCCGCCGGGTCGCACGGGCGCGGGCGCCGTGGCGGGAGCGGCCGGGGAACGAGCGGCTGTCCGCGGCAGCGGACGGGCGGCGGCAGGCCGGGCGGCGGACGGCTGCGCCACGGCACGCGGCACGGCACGCTGTACGGCAGGCCGACGAGGAGCGCCGGCAGCAGCGGCAGGTGCGGTCCGAACGCGGTGCAGACGCACGGCGGCCGCAGTGCCCTTCGCGATGGGTGCGGGAGCCGGCGACGGCGAGGACGGTGGTACGGCACTGCGGACGCCCGGGAGCGCGGCCGCCCCGGGAGCGACGGGCCGCCGCGCGACGACCGGAGGGGCACCGACCACGGGGGGATCAACACGTCGCGGCGCGACGGCTGCCGGAGCAGGAGTCGCGGAGCGCCGCCCCACCGGCGGCGGCGTGAACCCGGCGGCCGTGACCGGCCGTGAGGAACCCAGCAGCGGAGCGACGGGCGGCAGCCCCCGCCCCGCGGCCGACGCCAGGGGTGTGGCAGACGCAACGGACACGGCGGACGACCGCGTCACGGATGGCCCGGCACTCGCCGCCGGGGCCGCGAAGGTGCGGGGGGCCGCAGCGGAGGCAGCGGTCCGGGCACGGGAAGGGGTCCGGGCCGAGGCCGGGCGCTGGACCGACGCCGGGTGCTGGACCGACGCCGGGTGCTGGACCGACGCCGGGGCGAGGGACGACCGCTGCACGGGCGGCGCGCCACCCGAACGAACCGATCCGGACGCGTTGTTCACCGCGGGGCGCACCGGCGCTCCCGCCGCGGAACCGGATGGCGAAGCGGGAGCGGGACGGACGCCGGGCGCGGACACGGCTACGGGTGCGGGCACCGGCCGTGGGCCGCCCGCCGGCGGTACGGTCGAGGCCGGCCGTCGCGCCGGTACGGAGGGCGCCGCCGTTGCCCGCTGCACCGGAAGCACAGCGGCGGACCGGGCGACTCCGGATCCGCCCGCCATGGGCGGCGATGGGCGCGTCGACGGGGTTGCCTCATCGGCAGGGTTCCCGCCGGAGACGCCGGACGGCCGAAGGGGAGCGCCGGGCACCGGCGCGCCACTACCGACCACCGGACCGCTGGACGCCGGACCGGAAGCCGGCGGACCGGAAGTACGCACCACGGGCGGACGCGTAGGTACGGCAGGGTCGTTCGCACGGGAGCCGGTGGGCGCTGTGCCCGCAGGACCGGACCCACCACTGGGACGGCTCGGCGTCGGCGTACCACCACGGCCGGATGTCCCCGGGGCAGCGAGCCGCTGCACCGGCGCCGGCCCGCCGGTCCGCTCCGCAGGCGCACGCGTCGGAGCGACGGGTAGTCCGGCGACCGTGCCGGATCCCGGTCCCCCGGCGCTCGCACCCGCACCCGCACCGGAGCCGGAAGGACTGGAGGGTCCGGAGGACTTGGGGAAGGTGGTCGACTCGGAGGAACCGTCGTGCCCGGCGGAATCGCGCCGCTGCACGGGCGACGCCGGTGCGGTGGCGGGCGTCACGGGGCCCGCCACCGGACGGGTGGTCGGCGGCGCCGGGGAACGTTGCACGAGAGGGGCGCGGCCGGGAGCCGGGGCGCCCGTCTGCCGACGCGCCGCCGGGGCAGCCGACGGCGGGATCGCCGTCTGACCGCCGACAGGTCCACTCGACGGAGCGCCCAGCCTCGGCCGTGCGGCCGGGCGGGAGACGGGCGCAGGCATTGCGGGTGTACCGGTTCCGGACGACACGCCTGACCCGGACGTTCCTGCCGCCGAACGCACCGCAGCTTCCGGCCCGGCCGCCGGTGTCCTCTGTACGGGCCGCGTTCCGCTGTTCGCGACGCTGCCGGACGCAGGCACCCGGTCCGCCGGAGCCACGGGCGAGGCCGGTCCTGGCGGGGACGGTGCCACGACGGGGCCGGCGATGCCACGACGCCGTTGCACCGGTGCGGCGGGCGTCTGCGGAGCGGGCGTCGGCGGAGCGGCCGGCGTCTGCGGAGCGGGCGTCGGCGGAGCGGCGGGCGTCTGCGGAGCGGGCGTCGGCGGAGCGGCCGGCGGAACCACAGGTCCTGACAGCGGGGGCCCGAGCAGCGGGCGCCGAGGTGGCGTGACGGCGGCCCGCCCGGTCGCCGGCCCGGGAACGCTCGCCGTACTTCGCTGTACGGGGAGCGAGGAGGTGCGAGCCGGCGGGGTCCGGTCGGCCGGGGGCGCTGCCGCGGGCGGGGCCGCCGGACCCGACCGCCGGGGGCCGTCCTGGCTTCCCCCGGAGCGCTGGACGCTCACCGGGGCAGCCGCGGTTACGGAGGAAGGAGGGAGGGGACGGAGGGGAGATCTGGGAGCGGGCCTCGGCGAGTCGGCACCGGAAGGCGAGGACGAGGACGCCGGCGCCGGAAGGGGCGCGGGCGCAGCCGTCCGCGCCGCTCCCCCAGCGCCTGCCGGGGCGGCCGTCACGCTGCCCGGTGCCACTGCGGGAAGCACCCTGCGGTGTCCCGTGCGCGGGGCGGAGGCCCGCGTCAGCGCCGAGGGCGCGGGTCGCGGCGGCCGGGGCCGTACGGGAGCGATCCGCGGACCCTGGGCGCGCTGCACGAAAGGCACCGGCCGGCGCGCGTCACCGCCGCCTCCGTCACTTCCCCCTCGGTCACTTTTCACTCCGTCACCGCCGTCGACGACAGCAGGCGCCGGGAAGAGCGTTTCCTTGGCGGGGCCGCCCGGCCCGGATCCTCGGGCGAACGACAGCGTGTCCTTGATGAGACCGGTCGGGGCGCCGTCCAGCACGGCGTGCGAGAGCGTCCCGGAGAAGGAGTGGTTCTGCCAGGTGGTCAGGGAGCCGCCGAAATCCGCGGACGCGACCGTCTGCCGCGCCGGAGCCAGCATGGCGCGCTGGATCGGTGGCAGAGCAGCCCAGCCACGTCCCCCTCCGGAAGCATCGCCGCCGGCACCCGCGGCAGCACCGGTGCCCGCAGCAGCACCGTTACCGGCAATGGCCCCGCTCCCTGCGGCCGCCTCGGGGGCGGGGCCCGCCGCCGTGCCGTTCCCGCCCGCGCCGCGCTCCCGGCCCCGGCCCTTGAGCCGGTCGAAGATACCCATCACCGCTCCGTTGCAGCGCGCGTCACCAACGTGGCGATCTGCTCGGCATATCGCCGCCGCTCACGGTGTTCGAGGTCCAGGATGTCGTCCCGATTCCAGTGGAAGTGGTAGGCGATGTACGCGATCTCGTCATGGATCCGGTCGGTCGCGTACGTCACGATTCCCCCAGGCGGCTCCCGCCGAGCTCGACCTCGAACGGCTGCTCGCAGTGCGGGCAGGAGACGCCGGCCCTGGTGTGGCCCTCGGCGTTGACCTGCCGGTAGAAGTCCTGCAGAAAGGCGAGGTCGGAGGCGAACATGTTCTCCACCACACCGTCGTGCATGTGTGCCACGGTGCCCAACTGGGTGATGACCCGGCCGAGCAGCACCACGGAGAGATACGCGGGGTTCTGCTGCACCCGCATGTCCTGCAGCGGGATCAGCTCGTCCCGGGCGGTCGCCAGTCGCATCACGCCCTCGCGATGCACGGTGCCCATGTCGTCCACGTACCCGCGTGGCAGCTCGAACGCGAACTCGGTCCGCAACTGCTGTCGTGCGGGCGGTGCTTCCGCCGGCCCGACGGCCGGGACCGCCACGTCCGCGAATGCGGAGGTGGCGGCAGCGGCGTCGGTGGCGGGCCTGACCGGTCCGCGGCGCATTACTCGGTGACCAGCTCTTCGTAGACGATCGTCACGGTCTCGGTCATCACGGAGGCCTCGCCCGCCGTCGCCGCCGCGCCCATCACCTTGCTGCACCAGGCGTTGCGCAGATGCTGACGCCTGACCGGGTTGTACTGGGAGTCCATGTAGATGATGCTCGCGTTCTTGCGCGCCGACCCCATGTCGCCGCGCAGCGAGGCGTTGATCCACTCGGTGAAGGCGGTGGACTGCTCCATACCGCGCGTGACGGTGGTCTCACCGGCCTTCTTCACGCCGGGCATCTTCTTGGTGATGGGCTGTCCGTTCGCCGAGACCTGCTGGTACTCGATGACGTCCTGTTCCATCCCGATCTCGCCCACGCCGTGCAGGTACTCGACCATGACGCCGTCGATCTGGAGGCCGAAGTTGTTGGTGGTGAGGGAATCACCCTGAGCGGCCATGAAAGAAGCCTTTCCATCTGCTGATGCGGGGACCTGTGGCTGTTACGCGCTGTCGAGCGAGGGTCGGAGGCGGCCGGACCGCTACTCCTCCAACTCCCCGCTGCCGCCGGAGAACTGCGCCAGCCGGAAGATCACGAACTCGGCAGGCTTGACCGGCGAGACACCGATCTGGCAGATGACCCGCCCGAGGTCCACCGACTCCGTCGGGTTGGTCTCGGCGTCGCACTTCACGTAGTAGGCGTCCTCCGGCGTGGCGCCGAACAGCGCGCCGCTGCGCCACTCCGTGACCAGGAACGCGGAGATGTTCCGCCTGATCCGGGCCCACAGCGCCTGGTCGTTGGGCTCGAACACCACCCACTGGGTGCCGTTGAGGATCGACTCCTCCAGGTAGTTGAAGTACCTGCGGACGTTGAGGTAGCGCCAGGCCGGGTCGGAGGAGAGGGTGCGCGCGCCCCAGACGCGGATGCCGCGGCCGGGGAAGGTGCGGATGCAGTTGATGCCGACCGGGTTGAGCAGGTCCTGCTCGCCCCGGGTGATCTGCAGCTCCAGGTCGACGGCGCCGCGCACGACCTCGTTGGCGGGGGCCTTGTGCACGCCGCGCTCGAAGTCGTTGCGGGCCCAGATGCCGGCGACGTGGCCGCTCGGCGGGATCAACCGGGTCTGACCGCCGGCCGGGTCGAAGACCTTGATCCACGGGTAGTAGAGCGCGGCGTACTTGGAGTCGTAGTTGGACGTCTCCTGGCGCCACACCCGGATCTGCCGGGCGTTGAGGCCGGGCGGCGGGTCGATGATCGCGAGCCGGTCACCCATCAGTTCGCAGTGGGCGATCAGACCGAGCTGGACGGCCTTCACGGCCTCCAGGTCGATCGCGCCGCGCTGGTAGGCGGCCATCAGGTCGGGGACGGCGACCATGGAGATCTCGTCCACGGCTTCGAGGCCGCCGAAGCCGGTGCGGTCCGCGGAGTCGCCCAGGTACTCGGCGATGCCGACCGGCTCGCCCTGCGCCGCGTCCGGGACCGCGGGGGCCTGCGCGGCGGCGACGGGCGCTTCGAGCGCGACCGTCTGGTTGTCGGGGCGGGCGAGCTGCGCGGCCGCGGCCCCCTCCTGTACGGAGATCAGCTTGGAGTGTTCCTTGACCTGGGTGACCACGTAGTTGCGGGCACCCTTCTTCGCCGAGACGTCGAAGGTCTCGACGGGCTTCGAGCCGTCCTTGACGACCAGCCGGAACCGCTCGGCGGGGCCCTCGCCCTCCGCGTCCGCGACCTCGACGCTGAGCGTGCCGTTCTCGCCGGGCGCGACGGCCGACACCTTGAACGTCCCCAGTACCTGCGCCGGCCCGGGCGTGAGCGCGGCGGGCGCCGACGCACCGCCTGCGGCGACCGCGCGGCCGCGCCGGCCGCCGATCGATTCGGTGCCTTCGCCGGGTGCGCCCGCCACTCCGTCGCGTGCCCCGCCCACCCGTACCACGTAGGCCGCGGAGCCACCGTTGTTGAAGAAGCCGTACACCGCGTGCGCCAGGAAGTATCCGTCGGTGAACTCGCCGAAGGAGGCGACGTACTGCGTCCAGTTGGTGACCAGCGTCGGCTCGTTCAGCGGACCGTCCGGCGCCAGCCCGACGAATGCGGCCACCGAGGTGCCGACCCCCTCGATCGGACGAGAGCCGCTGGCCACCTCTTCCACGTATACGCCCGGCGACAGGTAAGACGGCATGCTCTGCTCTCCTCGGGGTACCAAGACAAGACCAGACTCACCCTCGCGCCCCGCACACGACCGGGGATACGTCCTCCGGTGCCTTGTCGGGGGCAGTGGCCATGTCCCCAGGGGCAACGGGAGGATGACCGCGAGGCCGGGCCGCCGCGTGGTGCCCGCGGCGCGGACGTACCGGGGCGGCGCCGGGCGGAGCGCCGTGGAACGCGGCCGCGGGCTCGGTCCCGCGTCCCTCGACGGCAGGCGCACGCAGGAGTGTTCGAGGGCAGCGGGCGTTACCTTTCGGGCAGCGGCGCTACCCGGCGGCCCCTGATGCCGGCCCTCCCGTGGGCAGTAGCGTCCATCGGGTGACGACCTGGACATCCCTGGAGCCCGCCTCGACCACGGTCGACCCGGGCAGCAGCACCACCGTACGACTGCGTCTGCGCAACACCGGCGACGTCGTCGACGAGTACCGCTTCGAGGCGGTCGGCGACATCGCCCCGTACGTCTCGGTGGAACCGCCGACCATCAGGCTCTTTCCGGGCACCACCGGCATCGTGGAGCTGACGGTCGCCCCACCCCGTACCCCGGACGCGACCGCGGGCCCGCACCCGTACGGTGTGCGCATCCTGCCCACCGAACACCCCGGGTCGGCCACGGTCGCCGAGGGGAACGTCACCTTCACCACGTTCATGGAGGTGCGGGCCGAGCTGGTCCCGCAGACCGTCAAGGGTCGCTTCAGGGGCCGGCCCAAGCTGGCCGTCGACAACCTCGGCAACACCGTGCTCACGGCGTCGATCGGTGGCGGCGACAAGACCAGCGACGACCTCTCGTACGAGATCGTCCCGTCCAACGTCCAGATCGAACCCGGTCGTGCCGCCTTCGTCGACGCGACGCTCAAGCCCCGGCAGATCACCTGGGTGGGGCAGAAGCAGCAGCGGCCGTACGAGCTGTCGGTGCGGCGCTCGGGCTTCGACCCCCTGGTGGTGAACGGCACATACGTGCAGCGCACGCTGCTGCCGGTCTGGATGATGACCGCGCTGAGCCTGCTGCTCGCCCTCACCGTCACCGGAGTCATACTCTGGCTCACCTACAAGGCGCCGGTCCGCACTCTCGCGCAGGAGAAGCTGCAGCAGGCGGCGGCCACCGCGCTGCCGGAGCAGCCGACCGGCAAGCCGACGCCGGCGGTCTCGCCCACGGCGCAGCCCGAGGGACCGGACGCCGGCGGTGGAGGGGGTGAGAAGAAGCCCCCGGAGGGGGCCAAGCCCGCGCGGGGTCCGCTGCCCATCACGTCGCAGGACAAGCCGAACCTCTTCGTGCAGTTCGCACAGGTACGGCTGGCCGAGGGGGCGGCCGACTGCAAGCTGACCGCCCCTTACACCGTGGGCAAGCTGGACGCGGCGACCCAGCAGGCGCTGACGTGCTTCCAGCAGTCCAACGACTCAAAGTACGGCCAGTTCAGCCAGATGGCGAAGACCGACGGGCCCGGGAACCTGGGCCGCACCACGATGACCGCGCTCCTGGCAGCGCACTTCGTCGCCAGCAAGAACCTGTCGCTGAACCAGAACCAGGCCAGCCCGGAGGTGCCCTGGGTACGGAACATCCTGCTCTGGGGCACGCAGGGCGAGTTCGACGACGGCGACCTGGCCACGACGGTCACGTACACGAAGGCCAACATCGACTACCTGCGCAAGCACGTACAGCTCCAGGAGAAGCCGACTCAGGCCGACACGGACCGGATCAAGGAGTACCAGGCCCAGTTCGGGGCCGAGCAGACCGGGGTCCTCGACGAGCCGACTCTCACGAAGACGAAACTGGGCTGGGTCCACGAGCAGGGCACGCCGGGCACGGTGACAGCCAAGGACTGGCTCCCGGCACCGATGAAGTAGCCGCGGCCCGGGTCGTCGCCCGCTGCGGCCGGACCCTCGCGGTCCGGCCGCAGCGGGCCCGCGGCACGTAACCGTTCGGCCGGGACGCGGCCTGGCCGGGACACGCCGTCCGAAGACGGTCTACCAGGACGCGTCGTCCAGGACGAGGCGGCCCGCCTTGCGGTACTCGCGCTGGGCGCCGGCCAGGAGATCCGCCGTCGATACACCGTCGCCCCGACCCGCCGCCGCGTACGCGGCCGTGACGACCGCGCTGCGGATCGAGCCGCCCGCCAGCTCGAAGTCCCGTGCGCAGAAGGCCGGATCGATGTCCTCGGCGCAGGGGACGTGGGCGAGGCTGTGCCGCCACAGCGCCAGGCGCTGCTTCTCATCCGGGAAGGGGAAGTCGACCACCAGGTCCAGCCGGCGGGTGAAGGCGTCGTCGATGTTGGAGCGCAGGTTGGTGGTCAGCAGGGCGATTCCGTCGAACGACTCCAGACGCTGCAGGAGGTAGGCGCTCTCCATGTTCGCGTGGCGGTCGTTGGAGCTGCTGACCTCGGAGCGCTTGCCGAAGACCGCGTCCGCCTCGTCGAAGAGCAGCACCGTGTCCGTACGGTCGGCCTCGGTGAAGATCCGCTCCAGGTTCTTCTCCGTCTCGCCGACGTACTTGTCCACGATGGACGGTAGCTGTACGACGTAGAGGTCCAGGCCCAGTTCCCCCGCGACCACTTCGGCGGAGAGCGTCTTCCCGGTCCCGGAGTCGCCCGCGAACAGCCCCACCACGCCCCGCCCGCGCCCGCCGCCCGTGCTCAGCCGCCAGTCGCCGAGCACCCGGTCGCGGTGTCGGGCGCGAAGGACCAGTTCCCGCAGCTGCGCCAGCGGGCCTGCGGGCAGGACCAGATCGTTCCAGCCGACGTCGGGCCGGATGCGGCGGGCGTGCCGCTCGAGGCCCGACGCGGACTGCTGCCGGGCCGCGAACCGCAGGTGCGCGGCGGACAGTTCCGTACCGTCGAACGCGGCGAGGTCGCGCGCCGCGCGGGACGCACGGTCGATCCCGGCGGGCCCGAGCCGGTACGCGGCGACGACCGGCGCCAGGTCGAACGCCGGCTCCTGGGGGCCGAGCGCCGCCCGCCAGGCGTCGAGATCGCCGGCCCGCTGCCGGGGCGCGTCCAGCACGATCGGGTCGCGTCCGCTGTCGCACCACTTCGGGTCGTACGGGCGCGGATCCGCGAACAGGACCGGGACGTCCTTCACGGTGAGCGCCCGGATCAGTTCCCCGGGCTTCTCGGGCAGCGAGGTCACCACGATCGCGCGTCCCGTCAGCCGTGCCTCGCGCAGCAGTTCCCGGTACGGGAGGCGCTCCCCCGCCGGACGGTGCTCCGGAGCGTGCTCCTCGGGGCGGTGCTCCTCGGGGCGTCCTGCCGGCGCGAAGTGCAGGGCCGGGATGCCGGCCGCGCCCAGGGCGACGGTGGCGCAGGCGAGGCCGTCGCCGTCGCGGTGCTCGCGCAGGTAGGCGGTGAGCGGGCGCGCCGCGAGGTGCCCGGCCAGTCTCCGGGTCAGCGGGTCGCCGCCGTCCGGCGTGACGGTGGCCACCGCGTTCTCCTCGTCCGCCGCGCCGGGCCGGTACGGAAGCGGACGTACGGTGCCCTGCAGCGCCGGGTCCGGGGTGTCGTCACCGAGCAGATGCGCCACGACCCGGTCGGGGACGCGCAAGGAGCGGCTGAGGAAGGGGCGTTCGGGGTCGTCCACCTCGATCAGCCCGCGCGCGAGCAGCCGTGCGGCCGGATGGAACCGGGAGCGTCCGGCGGCGGAGTGCGTGGGCACCCCGCACAGGTCGAGCGCGAGCGCCACGGTCGCCCGGCGACGGGTCACGTCGTCGTTGAGGTAGCCGTACAGCGCCTCGAAGGAGCGGTCCAGGTCGGGCGCCAGCGCGATCAGCAGGATCTGGGTGTCGAGGGGGCTCAGGCGCAGCCAGTGGGCGAGCCAGTGGAGGCGGTCGTCCTCGGACGGCCAGGTCTCGTCCGGCTCCGCCGCGTCCTCGGTTTCCGGCTCTTCTGCCGCGCCTGGTTCGCCGGACCCCTGCCGCTCGTCCGGGCCGGACGGCATCAGGCCTTTCGTTTCCGTCCGCCCGAACAGCAGGTGCTGTACCGCCTCCTCCGTCAGATACATCCCGCGCATCGGGTCGGTGGCCGTCGGGTCCTTGGCGCTGCGGCGATCGACGAGGAGCGCCACCCGCGCGCGCAGTTCCGCGAGCCGTTCGAGCAGGGGGGAGGAGTCGTTCACTTCCGCTGCTCCTGAACCGTTCCCGTCCTGCCGTTCCTCCGCACGAAGTCCTCCTTGGCGGCGGCCACGCTCTTCGCGCTGTGGTGGCGCGTGGGACCGTCGTCGGACCCGCCGTCCGTGCCCCGGACCCGGACGCCGAGCCCCTCCGTGACCGGCGGACCGACGCGGTAGTCGGGGGACGCCAGGAAGGGTGCGGTGATCACCACGTCGAGCGAGGGCTTGAGTTCACCGCCCAGCGCGGACCAGATGTCCGCGAGCGAGCGCGCCTCGGTGTGCAGCCCCGCGACGGTCAACTGGACGGACAGGCCGAGTCCGGCGAGGGTGCCCGTCAGGTCCTCCGGCGGCAGGATCTCCTTGGGCAGCAGCGTGTGCAGTACCGCGGAGAGCATCCGGTGCTCGTCCTGCGGACGCTTGGTCCAGGCCGTGACGAGGTACGAGAGCCGGAACCAGCGCGGCGGCTGGTGCTCCTTGACGATGATCCCCTGCTCGTCGCGGAGCCCGATCCTGCCGCGCTGGCGCCGCTTGGTGTCCTCGCGGATGTCGTAGAGGTACGCGTCGATGGTCGGCGCGTTGCGCCGGGCCGCCCAGTCTCGCGTCGGGGCGTCGAAGGTGACTTCGACATCGGACCCCGCGAAGGAGCCGCGGATGAGCAGCCCTCTCAGGATGTCGTCCACCTCGTGAATCACGGTCGCGCTGCCCTTCGTCGTCGACGCCCGGGCATGGAGGAGCCCGGTCCATCGTGGCCGCCGGGGCGCCGGCCCGCGAGGCACCCGGGGGACGATCCGGGGGCAACTCCGCTGCCCCCGCGTCGCCCTGCTCCTGTCCTCGGGGACCTTGTACCGGCGCGGTACCGGCGCGAGACGTCAGATGTAGCCCTCGCGCAAGGCGTAGGCCACGGCATGGGCCCGGTTGCGGAGCTGCAGGCGGGTCGTCAGGCCGTGCATGACGTTCTTGACCGTGCGTTCGGAGTACGAGAGCTTGCCGGCGATCTCCGCGGTATCCAGCCCCTCGGCCACCAGTCGGAGCACATCGATCTCACGCGGCGCCAGGCCGGACACCGTGGCTCCCGACACGCTGGTCGTGCCGCGCTGCAGCGTGCCGACCTGGGCCATCAGCCGTCCCAGCAGGTCCGATGGCAGGTCCCCATCGCCCCGGGAGGCCGCGAGGACCGCTTGGAGAAGGCGGTGTCCGGTGGCCTCGCGCCGCCAGACGATCGCGCCGACCCCGTACTCGATCACCTGGAGCAGCTCCGCCTCGCGGATGAGGCTCGTGACGAGGACCGCCCTGATGCCGTCCGCGCGCGTCAGCCGCCTCAGCCGCGACAGCGTGGGTTCGTCCAGCACCTCCGCGAGCAGGACCGCGACCGTGCCCGGCCGGCTCGCGCCCTCCTCGACGAGCTCCACCTCGGAGTGGCGGCGCAGTTGGCTGACCGCTCCGTCCAGGGACAGCGGGTCCGACGCGTGGACCTCCACCGGGATTCTGTTCGGGCTTCGAAGAACCATGCCATACGTCCTCGCGTCTAACTCAACAGAACAAAACGTGCCTGCTACATCCTTCCTTCGCCGAGGGGACGACCACCACCGTGGCTTACCACGAGACCGACCACGAGATCGGCGTGACAGCGGGATCGATCCGGCCACGGCGTCACCCACTTGTTCCGGCCACACCGTCGATCCCGGGTCCCGGCTCCGCCGGGCTCCTGGAACGCGACGGCGCGCTGGAGCTGCTGGCGGCGGAGACCGATCGAGCCCTGAACGGATCGGGTCGGCTGGTCCTGTTCCGCGCGCCCACCGGAACGGGCCGCAGCGCACTGCTGGAGGTCGCCGCCGAACAGGGCGCGAAGCTCGGCATGCAGGTCCTGCGGGCCCACGCCTCGGCCGACTGCCCCGGCGCCCCCCTCGCCCTCGTGCAGCGGCTTCTCGACGCGGAGTCCGATCCCGGCGACCTCCACAGCGCCCCGCAGACTCTGCAGCTCTCGAGCCACTCGTCCCGCCTGTGGCGATTACTGTGCGAGCACGCGGCCGCGTCCCCCCTGCTGATCACCGTGGAGGACGTGCACCTCGCCGACCAGGCCTCCCGGAACTGGCTGACCGAGGCCGCCCGGCGGCTGACCGGAATGCCGGTCCTCATGGTGGTCACCGAACGAGGGCAGTACGACATCACCCCGCCCCGAGCGGGCCTCGCGTACTCCTTGCCCCCCGACACGGTGCGGATGCACGCGCTCGCGCCGCTGAGCCGCTCCGCCGCCGAGGAACTGGTCCGCGCAGCCCTGGGCCCGGACACCGGCGACGCCTGGCTTGACGGCTGCGTACGGGCCGGCGCCGGCAATCCGCTGCTGCTGCACTCGCTGCTCGACGACCTGCGGGCGGTCTTCCCGTACGGCGCGTCGGACAGCGGCGGCCCGGAGCCGCGGCTTCCCGAAAGGTGCGCCGAGCTGTACCCGGGGGCGTTCGTCGCGGCTGTCTCGTGGTGGCTGAAGAGCGCGGGTCACGAAAACACCCTGGTGGCCCGCGCGCTGGCAGAACTGGAGGGCTCGGCTCCGCAGCAGTACGACGAGGGAAGGCAGGAGGACGGCGAACAGGGAGTCGGGGAAAGCGGGTTCCCCGACGGGGCCGGAACGTCCGACCTCCGCCCGGGGGCCGCCGGCCACGGCGAGCCCGACCCGGGCCACGACTTCGTCGACTTCCTCGCCGAGCTCACCGGGGCCGATCCCGACCGCGTCGCGGGCTGGGTCGCCGCGATGATCCGGCTCGGGCTGCTGCGCCGCTCCCCCGGCACCGGCGTCCCGCGCTTCGCGCATCCGCTGCTGCGCGGAGCGGTCCTCGACGGCTGGCCCCGCTCGCACCGGCAGTCCCTGCACCACCGTGCGGCCGAACTGCGCCGACGCCGGGGCGACGGGGCCGAAGCAGTGGCCGGGCATCTGCTGCGCACCTCCCCCGCCGGCGCGGCCGGAAGGACAGCGCCGCCCGGTGCGGCCGGAGGCGGGGCGCCCGTCGACAGAGCCCTCCTGGACGCGGCGGCCGAAGCGTCCAGGGCCGGCAGGACCGACGCCGCCGCGCTCTATCTGCGCCGCGCGCTGGACGAACCGCTGCCGCGAGAGCGACGGTCCGCGGTCCTCACCGAACTCGGCGAACTGGAGTTCACCACCCAGCGGACGGGCGGGATACCCCGGCTCGCCGAAGCGCTGCGACTGCAGGAGCAGCCCAGGGGGCGGGTGCTGGCCGCCGTCAACCTGGGCAACGCCCTGGCCAACCAGGGCAGGCCGCACGCCGCGCTCGACGTCCTGCGCGATCTGGGTCCGCTGGACGCGGAACCCGTCCTCGCCCGTACCGTCCAGACGGCATCGGCGTTCTTCTCCGACCACGATCCGGAAATCCGCAGGGCCGTCCACACCCGGCTCCGCGAGCGCGCCGAGCGATCCCCCGACTGGATCAGCCCGGCCCTGCGCGCCCTGCTGATCCGCCACAGGGCGGCGGCCGGAGCGCTGTCCGCGGAGTCGGCCGTGGAACAGATCCGGCAACTGATGGCCGCCCCGGAGGATCCCCTGCTGGTGCCGTACCTACTGGCAACGGCCGCCGCCGTGGCCCAGTGGGCCGACGCGCCGGACGACGCCGAACGGCTCGTCAGGGCCGGGCTGACCGAGCACTTGCTGACGCCGCTGCACCCCGTCCACCGCTCCCTGCTCGACTCGCGGGCGGACACCGCCGCCGCACGCGGCCAGTACCAGTGGCTGCTGGAGGAGACCGCCGACAAGCTGCGGACACCGGCCGACGCGGCTCGTACCGGTGTGGGCAACTTCCTGGCCCATCGCGTCATCGCACTCGCCGAGTGCGGCCGCGCCGCCGAGGCCGAGCGGCTCATCGCCGACATCGATGTCGAGGAAGCGAAGGACAGTGGGGAGCTGAACCGGTTCCTCTACGCGCGCGGCGTTCTGCGTGCGTCCGTCGGCGATCCGGCGGGCGCCCTCGCCGACTTCCGGGAGTGCGGCAGGCGCCAACTCGGCCGCGACGTGGAGAGCCTCGTCATCACACCGTGGCGCTCGGCTGCCGCCGAATGCCTCCTCCTTCTGGGGGAAACGCCGCAGGCGCTCGCGCTCGCCGAGGAGGACAGCCGGTACGCCGCCGCTTGGGGCACGCCCCGGGTCCGGGGCCGCGCGCTGCGCGTCCTGGGCGCGGCCACCGGCGGCCGACGCGGCCTCGAACTCACCGCCGAGGCCGTCGGCATCCTGCGCGGCACCTCGCTCGACGTCGAGCTGATCCCCGCGCTCGTCACCCACGGCCTCCAGCTCACGGCCGCCGGGCAGCCCCGCCGGGCCCGCCCGCTGCTCAGGGAGGCCGCGACGGCGGCCGAGCGGCTCGGGTCGATCCGGCTGTCGGGCAGCGCGGAACGGGCCTTGCGCGCCAGCGGCTCCCGCCGCTGGAACACCTCCCTCACCGGCCCGGGTTCACTGACCGCCGGTGAACGCCGGATCGCCGCACTGGCCGCCGACGGCCGCACGAACGCCGAGATCTCCGAGCTTCTGCACCTGGCGCTGCGTACCGTGGAAACCCACCTGACCAGCACGTACCGCAAGCTCGGCATACGGCGGCGGGTGGACCTGCGCGCCGTGCTGAACAGCGATGCGCAAGAGCCCGCCTGAACCGACCCATCCGGCGGAGTCCCCGGACCCGGCCGGTCCGGGGGTCGCCTCGACCGCGAACGTTGCCCTTACGGCCCTCCCGTCCATCCGGGCCCGCCGAGACTCTGCCCTCGCGGACCTTTCGTTCCCGCCGCGGTGCGGGTGACCATTCCTGATCGGGCGTCGAGTGGCGAGGAGCACCGTGCGCGCATACAAGGCACAGGCCGAGCAGTCCGGTGGCCGCAAGAGCGGCGGACGCACGGAGAGACCGCGTACGCTCGCGCAGCGCGTACTGACGCTCCAGCGTTCGGTTGGAAACGCGAGCGTGAGCCGCGCCATCGAGGAAGAGCAACACGAGCACGCCGCCGGCTGCGGTCACGACCGGCCCGCCGCCGAGCAGCCGATCGCCGACCAGACGCCCGTCCATCAGGCCTCCGCCGACCAGTCGTCCGTGCTCGACGCCGTTCGCTCCCCGGGGCGTCCGCTGGACCCGCGTCTCCTGGCGAGGGCGGAGCAGGGCTACGGCATGTCCTTCCGCCACGTGCGCGTCCACAGCGACCCGGTCGCACAGCGGTCGGCGATGGCACTCGGCGCCCGCGCCTACACCACCGGCAGTGACATCGTCGTCGGCCCGCAGGGCACGGACGACGAGACGATGTTCCACGAACTCGACCACGTCCGACAGCAGTCCCTGGGCTCCGTCTCAGGGACCGACAACGGGGCGGGAGTGAAGCTCT
Source organism: Streptomyces sp. NBC_01296 (assembly GCF_035984415.1). NCBI lineage: Bacteria > Bacillati > Actinomycetota > Actinomycetes > Kitasatosporales > Streptomycetaceae > Streptomyces > Streptomyces sp. NBC_01296. The sequence goes on from NZ_CP130720.1 coordinate 1,445,695, forward strand.
CCCATCAGGACGACCCGTTCGAGCGCCACGCCACGGCGAACGGCAGACGCATGGCCCAGGGCGCCATGCCCGACCTGTCGGGCCCCGGATCCGGTGCCTCCGCGCCGGCCCCCGCGCCCGTGCACACCGGTGACAGGATCTCTGTGGCCCGCGCGCGGTCCACCGACGGCCGGAGGATGTATCCGAGCGACCGGGGCCAGATGTTCGAGATCGCGACCGCACGCGGTTCGGTCATGGGCCGGTACGTCAGGGCCTCGTCGGACGGCGTGATGCACATCTTCGACACCTCCGAGCAGGGGCGCATATCGGTGTACCCCGACCAGATCATCGGCGTCAGGCCCACGGTGGGCAACCTGCACCCGCCGGGCCAGGTCCGCCCGCCCGAGGAGAACCTGCACGACCGCAGCCAGCTCCTCATGTCCGAGGCCGACCTGTCAGGGGTGCGGGCGCGGCTGCGCAAGAACCCGCGCGAAGCGGGCAGGACCGCCGTCACCACGTTCGAGGAGCAGCCCGACTACCAGCAGTACGAGACCAACCGCGAGGACCTGCGGCGCCTGAACGTCCCCGTCATCAACGGTGTCGACATGCGAGAGCGCAAGGCCGCCGGTCTCGTCCGCAAGCTCGCCCCCAACGCCAACGTGCACGTCCAGATGCCGCGCACGGGACGAGAGGCGGGCTACTCCACCCAAAAGCTCGTGAGAGACACCAACAAGCTCCCCAAGAACGCCGCTCGGCCCGATGTGACGGTGAGCCAGACCCTTCCCCATCCGTCCATGTACGAGAGGGAGTCGACGCACAACAGCTTCTACGGGGTGTTGAACCGAAAGGCCGTGCCGGAGGGCATGAGATACGCGGGCGGCGTCTCCGACGAGGACGCGGACCTGGAGGAGTACGGCTACGGTCACCGGCAGACCACGAAGGACAAGGGGGCCGACGTGGCCGCCCGCCGGAAAACCTACCGGTTCGAGGCGGCCTCGCGCAGCAACAGCCCCGAGGAGGAGGCCGGCCCCTCCTCGTACCGCAGCAGGAGCAAGAGCAGGAGCCGCGTCAGCGAGACTCCCGCCCCTGCCCCCGCCCGTCGGCGCAGGTCGAGCCGCCCGCCCCTGAGCAGGTCGGGCCGTCCTCCCGCCCCCGCCGCCGCCCCCGTCAACTACGCGGCGCCGGAGTACGAGGACGACTACCCCGTCGGCAGTCAGATCCCCAGCCGCAGCCAGTCCCGCCACCGCGGCGGCGGCCACCACTTCGCCTACGACTCCGGGGACGAGGGGGCGCGCTCCGGCAGGAGGAGTCGCCGCGGCTCGGTCAGCATCGAAGGCGCCTACTCGTACGGAGGCGGCCCCTCCGAACCCACACCGGCGCCCGAACGGGAACGGGAGCGGGAGCGGGAGCGCGGGCGCCACCGGACGTCGAGCCGGGCACCGGACAGCCTCAGGTCGAGCAGCCGCGCCGTCGACACGAGGGACGCCTTCTCCGGCGGCCCCTCCGAACCCGCACCGCAGCGGGAGCGCAACCGCAGCCGCCGCCCCTCGTCCAGCCAGATGGCCTTCTTCACGGACAGCGGCCGCCCCACCGTCGTCCCCACCAGCTACGCGGAATCCGACGTCGAGGAAGACCTCTACGCCGCTCCGCCGAAGCGCAGCCGCAGCCGCCGGCCCAGGTAAGGGAGCAACCACGACTGGTCGGGGAAGGCAAACCCCGCCGCGCCGCGCGCCGCCCACACAGCGCCGGCCAGGATCACGATTGCGGCCGCGCCGTGCCATCAGCGGGCCCCGCACCGCCGGGTGACCCTCCGGCCCACCGCAAGGGCGACCAACGCCGCAGCCGCCGATCCGCGGGCAATGGCGATATACGCCATGGTGCGGTGTCGGCACAGCAGTTGTGCGTGGAGGGCGAACCCGGGCAAGGACGGGGCGGCTGTGCAGAGGGCAGCGACGCCGATGCCCCGGGCGGCGGCTTCGCCGTCTGGCCCTTTGCAGGTGAGCCGAACGCCCGCCAGATCCGCGACACCGACGACTGCGACAAGCCCCTTTCCTTCGCCATCGAACGGGTCGACCTGTACGTCGCGTTCTTCGGCGTGGCTTCCAGCGTCCTGGTGACCACCGTGTCGACCTGCTCGTCCGTCACTGTCCTGGGGCCACCCGGACGCGGCATGTCACCCGGGCCGGCAATCCGGTACCGCACAAACCGGGCCGGCCAGCGCCCCACTGCCTGTGGTGTGGAACCGAGTTGAGCAGCCACGTCCTTGTTCGAGACACCGTCAGCACACGCCAGAACGATCCGACAGCGTCAACTCGGCCTTCGGCCGCCCCATCCGGGCAGGTGGAAGACGGTTCACGACCGTCATCGAAAATGTTCGGCGAACGGAACGTGGGAGCGAATCCCGCGGGCTGTCCAGGCCGACGCTGACGCTGATGCTGACGCTGAAGGCCGGATCGACTGGAGCATGGTCAGCGTCGATTCCACGACTTGCAGCGCTCATCAGCATTCGGCTGGTGCCTCCACTCGTGCCCACCGCCCCGCCACCCGTCACGACGTGGGCCGAGTCCTCGCCACCGGCGAGTCCTACACCCGCCCCGCACACCACAAGGTCGACGCGAGACCCCGACGAACAGGCTGACAAGCGACAACGAAGATCAGCACGATGAGCACATGCGATACGAGGAGAAGGCCAGGCTCCCGGCGATGCCAGAGCGGCATTCGTGCCTAGTTGGTCGTGTGTGTGGGGTAGACCTGGACGTCAGTGTAGGCGCCCTTGATCCCGCCCGCGCCCGCGGGCCACTTCAGGCTCACCGTGTGGGTCTCGTTCGGCGGCGTCACCAGGATGTCGGTCGGGTGTGCGAGGCTCTTGCCGCTGCCGTCGATGGTGTAGGCGAGATCGAAGACAGCGGCGTCGCCGGGCTTCAGAGTGGTGACGCGCGGCTGGGCCTGCCCGCGCTCGACGGGGTTCGAGGTGTGGTCGGCGTCCTTGATGTCGACGCCCGCGAAGCCTGTCGCCGAGCAGGTCGCCGAACCCTTGTTGACCATCGTTATGTTGATCCTGCCGGAGCTCTGGTCAGGCGCGGCGTTCGTGGCGTCTAAGGCCAGGTCCTCCGTCTTGCAGAACGTAGTCTGGCCACCGCTCTCCGCCCGGCCGTTCGCGACACCGGAAGACGACGAGGAACTCGTCCCTGAGCCAGGCTTCGGGCTGCCCGTCTTCGCACCACCGGAGCCCGACCCGCTGTCCGGGGACGACCCACCGCCCGACGACGAAGACGGCGAAGACGAGGACGAGGGATTCTTGGCTGCCGGGGCCTGCGCGGAATCCTCACCGTTGTTGCAGGCGGTAAGCGACAGAGCCGCGGCGAGGCCGAAAACGGCGAGCCCGGCGGTACGGGACAGCTTCATGATGATCCCCAGCAGGTAGCGCGATACAAACGGTCAGCACTCTTTGTATCCCGCACCGAGTTACAGAAGCTTCCCCACTACGTCTTCGTTCTGTTACGGACGGACATCGACTGCACCAACACGCCCGGCAGGCTGAAGTCACATCTCTGCGAGGCCAGTTGGCAGGAATCACGATGACGGGCCCTCGCGCAGACCAGCGGCGCGCATCCCACCACGGGGCCCTCGACGCGATTGGCCATTGCCGCCTGCTACCGGACGTCCCGGCGGGCGGTGGGGTGCTGCGGGTCTACTCGCGGAATGGATACCGTCGGGCCATGTGCTCGAGTGAGCAGTTGCCGCAGCACCCGCGGCCGATCGCCGGCGCCCTGGACGCCGGGGCTGTGATCCCCGGCGCTGTGAACGTTCGGCTCAGACAGGGGGTCGAGTCAACACCAGCTGGCCCATCCGAAGCGGAGGGCACGGCCTCCGCACGCCGGATGGACACTCACCACACAAGATCCCTGATCAGCGGACTCTTCCGCGTGCTTTCAGGCGAGTTGCAGGGAGCTCCGGGGCAGGAATCGGGGGGCCGTCGTAGCCCTTTACCTCGCCGTAGCGGGTGCCCGTCATCCAGTCCTCCCGGAACTCCTCGATGTCCGCCTGGCTGCGCCCGATCCAGTTCCAGAACGTAACACGAGATATCCGTCTTCGTGCAGGTCAGGAACGTATTGGACCCTCCGGCGCCAGCAAAAGGTCAGCATTGGCGCCCGAGGAGTCCCGCACCGCATGGCAACGAAGTCTCTGCCCCACGGCATGGGCACCTTCCAAAAAAGAGGAGCGCTGAAGACGGTAGCCGCCGGCCCCGTCCGCGCCCAGGCCGCGCAGGAACTCGACGGTGTCCAGGGCCGCTTTGCCGGGTGCGAGTTCGTGGCGGACGGACGCCAGGTACCGGTGGACGTCGTTGCTGGATGTGGGGATGGAGGCGGCGCCGAGGTGCTCGGCTATGTACGAGACCTCGGGTCGGTCTCCAGTGACCAGGGCCTTGAACCAGCGGGAATGACCTGGCTGTCAGCGGGTCGGTCAGGGCCCGGCTGCTGTGGACCGGGCCCCGAGCGTGTGTTCAGAGACCTTGCGTCAGGAAGACGGCGTCCGGGACCTGGACGGTCTCGGGGGCGGTGCGGGGGAGGAGGCCGAGGATCTGAGCGACGACGTACTGTGCCGACATCATGGCTCCCTCCTGCCAGCCGGGCAGCGGTGATGCCTGGTCGCCGACGACGTAGAAGCAGCCGTCGCCCTCGGGCTGCAGGAGCTGCTTGTAGGCGACCTGGTGGTCGGGGTCGGCCGGGTCCCAGTCGGCCCAGCCGCCGAGCTGGTGGGGCACCTTGTGCCAGGCGATGGTCACCCCCAGGTCCTGGGGCACGGTGGTCTTCTCCCGGAACTCGCTGTGCATCTGTGCGGCGCCGTCCCGGGCCAGGCGCAGCCGGTCAGCCGGCGCGAGTTTGCCCATGTGCTCGGCGTGGTCGCCGAAGTTGTACGCCCCGGTGAGGGTGCCCGTCTTGGAGAAGTAGTCGTTGGACGGGTACCAGAACTGGGTGATGGGGTGGTCGGTCCAGCTGATGCCTCCGTAGATCTGGTTGTGGTCGTCCTCCCAGAACCGCCGGTTGGCCTGCCAGCCGACCTTGCACGTCGGCGCGAAGCCCACCGCCTCCACGGCGTTCCGGAACCCCGTGGAGAAGCCGGTCAGCGTGAGCTGCTTCAGGACCGGCAGCGGGATGTTGCTCACGCAGTAGTCGGCCGTCGTCGTCAGTTCCTGTCCGCCCGTGCGGTAGGTGACGCTGACCCCGTCGCCCGTCAGGTCGATCGAGGTGACCTCGGCATCGAGTTCGACGGTCACGTCGTACTCGGAGGTGATCCGCTCGGTGAGGGCGTGGACGATCTTGTCCATGCCGCCGACCGGCTGGAACATCGTGGCCTGCCACAGGTAGTCCACCGGCTGGTAGAACCTGTGCTTCCAGAACTCCGACTGGATCAGTTCGGCGAGGGGCAGCGGGGGCGCGGGCCGGGGGAATTCGTGGACGTCGAGGGGCTCGTCGTAGCCCGAGCGGGTGGAGCCGTGGTACTCGCCTTCCTCGTCCAGGTCGCCGAACTTGCGCAGCAGGTCCCGCAGCAGTCCGGTGAACTCGTCGCTCTCGGTCAGGGTGGCGGACAGGAGCGCGGCGAGGTGGCCGCGGGTGTCGTTGGCGATCCGCCGGTTGCGCCAGGGCTGGCCGGGCGGGGTGTGTCCCGCGCTGTGCAGGAGGTTCGCCGTCGTCTCCATGATGTACGGCTCCAGAGGCACCCCGAGGTCGGTGCAGTATTTGAGGACTCGGCGGTGGTGGTACGGGATGCGGCCGGGGCCGAGGTTGAGGTACAAGCCCTTGTCGAACGCGCAGGTGTGGGTCAGCACCGGGCTGTTGCCCTCGCCGTCGAGTTCGTACAGCTTGTCGCCCTTGCGGGCGGTGCGGTTGCGGCCGCCGGTGCGGGTCTGGGGCTCCAGGACCGTGCACCGGTAGCCGAGCCTGCCTAGTTCGTAGGCAGTGGTGAGTCCGCCGACGCCTGCGCCGAGGATGAGTACCGACGGCTCCTCGCCGGCCGCCGGGCGTGGTGCGGCGGCGAAGTCCGGCGCGGTGCCTTCGCCGGAGCTCAGCGGGCCGGCGAGGCCGGACATGGCGTGGTAGAGCGACTGTGCGGACTCGGAGGGGGCGGCGGACGTGCGTGTACTCATGGCTCACCTCTTGGGTCGGGCGGGACGGTGCCGCTCCCGGTTCGTCTGGCTCCTGTGGCTTGTGCGGTGAAGAAGCCCGTGGGACCGGCCGCGGGATGGCCCCGAAGGTGACGAGACCTGGCCATGAAGTGCCGCGCGAAGTGCGAGTTCGGCCTGTGCAAGGGGGTCCTTCCCGGTCTGTCGAGAGCGGACGCCGACCGTCCGAGTGAGCGCACGGAGCGGAAGCGGGCGCACGCCGGTGTGCGCCCGCGCCTGCCGGCCCGCGGCGGACAACCTGCAAGAAGCCGTGTGCGGCCGCAGGGAGGTGACTGCGGTGCCGGGCACGGCCAGGAGCAGTCCGGAACCCCGGCCTGACGCTTCAGAGAGCCCCTGCATGCCACCTGTGGCTCACCGCGCTTGCGGCATATGCTGCCGTCAATAGTCTGATTAGTGGCAATAAGGGTGGTTCGGTGCGTGGTTTCGCGCTGGACCACCCGTTCCGTGCGACTGGAGGAGTTCCCAAGATGCAGCAGTCTCACCCGGCGGACCTGCGCGCGGTGGCGACCTACCGCGATGACGGTGACGTCAAGCTTGAAGGCATCTCACTCACCTGGCAGATCGGCGCGAACGCCCCCGACCAGGGCACCACGGAGCCGTCCGACTGGAACAACGGGCGCCCGGACTACCCGCACCACTACGAGGTGTGGCTGGACGGGCGTCCCGCGCAGACGGTGGACCTGTACTGGGCGGCCTGGTATCCGCACTGGCAGTCGGCCAACCGGCACTGGGTGTGCCTCGGAGAGGCCCCTGCTCGCGAGTACCGGGTGAAGGTCCGGGCCCGGCACGCCGACGGCGCCTGGGGGCCGTTCACGGATGAGGTCACCGTCGACACGTCCACGTCCACGCCCTACAACGTGCACATCCCCCAGCGCGCCGAGGAGCGTGGGGATGACGGCCGGGAGCGGCACGGGAGTCTGGAGTTCCCGGTCAGCCGGGCGATCCGGGCGATCCGTGACGAGGACGATGCGCCGATCTGCCAGAAGGCGCGCGAGTTGAACACCTCGACCACCTGGCAGGAAGTGGTGCCTCCCGGCACGGCCGGCAACCCGCCGTGGAACGAGGCCCGCGGGTACCTGGAGTACCGCAAGTTCTTCCAGGGCGCCGACGTGGCATCGGCAGCGAATCCCGCCTTCCAGGGCCTGGACCTGCCCGGCGGGGACGGCCTGGGTGACTGGCCGACCAGCACGCTAGAGGCCGTCGACGGCCGACACACCTTCACCTACAACTACAGGCAGAACCACATGGGCCCGAAGTGGACTCACCAGTGGTTCATCACCACAGAGGACTGGGACCCGGCCCAAGGAATCTCCTGGGACGTGCTGGAGCCGACGCCCTTCATGGTCGAGTACCACGGCGGCGGCACCCACGCCGACCAGCAGCTGCACTACACGACCGAGGCACTGGCATCCCGGCAGGGACGGCACGCCATCGTCAACATCTGGGGCGGCGGCGACGCCGGACACGATTTCAAGGGCGAGTTCTTCGTCAGCGTCTCCGACGTCGAATTCCGCTAGGCCCGCGCTGCGAGCCCACCAGTCTCACAGCAAGCCGTAGTGCCCGGTGGTTGTCCAACATCGCTGGCAAACGATCCGGGTTCGGTGTCAGAGGACACGCGCACCTGATGTCACGTCAGCCCGAACCGAGAGGTCTATGAGGCGGACGACGTCCGGCGCTCCGTGGCGGTGCTCACTACCTGGGTCCGTGACACGCGCCCCGCCCGGGTGTGGCTCTCGCTCGGCTACGGCTCGTGGGAGGCGTACTGACGCGGAGTTCGGCATCAGCCGCGCGGAGGCGTACCGGCTCCTGGACGTCGCCGTACCCGCAGCGGGATCCAGCTGCGGGTACGGGCCGCCCTGCGTTCGGTCCGCCCGCCGGGCCCTCGTCAGCCGTCAACGGTGCGCGCTTCAGCATCGACGGCGTGAGCATTCTGAATCTCACGGACGACGGGCTCTTCGACCGTGAAGAGGTCTACTGGAACGTCGCAGACTTCATGCAGCAGATCTGCCCTCCCGCGGGAGACCAGTCATGAACGACATCGCTCCACGGATCGCCCTGGTCACCGGTGCGTGCGGCGGGATCGGCTCCGCTGTCACCCGGGCGTTGCTGGACGGCGGCGCCACCGTCGTCGCCACCGACCTGTCACCGCGCGAAGACAGGCACATCGCCCCCGACTCCGGCAATCGGTGCCTACTGCGTGAGCTCGACGTTGCCGACGAGACCGCCTGGAGCCGTGTGATCGGGGAGGTCGAAGAGCGTTTCGGACGCCTGGACGTCCTGGTGAACAATGCCGGCACCGTGCGCCCCAGCCCGCTCCACAGCACGTCGCTGGAGGACTACAACCGAGTGGTGGCGGTCAACCAGACCGGCGTCTTCTTGGGCATGCGCGCTGCGCTGCCCCTGATGATGCGAAGAGGCAGTGGACTGCGAATCACTGCGCAAGCTCCGCTCCCGCGGGTCCAACGGCATTCTCCAGAAGTTGCGGCGGTGCGCCGCGGCGAGTTCGGCCTGGAGCGGGGACGGGGGAACCACCAACACGGGGCAGGCGGCGTGCGCGAGGCAGTAGCGGGCCACCGAGGGGCGGACGAGGCGGCGCAGCGCGGCGCGGGATCCCGTGCCGACCACGAGGAGATCTTCCGGATCGCGTGCGGTGTCCACGAGGGCCGCGCCCGGGGTTCCCCGTACCGTGCAGCCCTCGAGGGTGACACCGGGCTTCACTACACCGAAGGCCGTATCGAGGACCTCGCGGAGTCTTTCGACGGCCGCGGCACGGCATTGGGCCAGGGCATTGGGCCCGAGGCCGTTGCGGCTTCCGAATTCGCCGCCCGGTGACTGCCAGGCCAGGACGGCCCACAGGTCTGCACCGCGCACGCGCGCTTCCGCGGCGGCCCGGTGCAGCGCGGTCAGATTGCCCGCCGTTCCGGTCACACCGACCACGACTCTCCGCATGGCCTCTTCCCTCTCATCTCGTCCGACGGTCCCCATGAAAGGGCCTCATCGGAAGATGAGGTGCGATTGCTGATGGGCCTCTAGCGCGGAGATCCGCGACCATGACGGGTTTCTGATGCCACAACGCTCCGGCGTCAGTGATCCGTCAGGACTTGGCCCGCCCCCGTATGGGTCTCGTTACGGGGTGGCCATAGGTGCGTGGGCGCGGGGATAGCTTCGAACCCGCGCCCCGGACTGCCTCCCCGCACCCGGGGCGTCACCTGCTGCTCGTGGTTCCTCAGGGAGGGCCCCATGTGTTTGTTCCAGTACGACGACGATCCCGAGCCTGAAGAACAGGACCCGGCCGGACCTCTGTACGTGCCTGTCCGGCCGGGAGGAGCAGAGGTGGTGGTGCGCCTGTTCCGCACCCCGCTGGGAGCTCGCACCGCCGTCGGCTACACCAGCCCGGACCGTCTGGTCGCTGCACTCGGCGTCGAGCAGCCGTGGATCCGGCTCTCCGAGTCCTCGCTCCGCGCGATGGCCGAGCCGCTCGGTGTATCCCTTCTGACCGTCGACCCGACATTCACCGCTCCGGCGGTCGCCGCGGGACCTCCGGTCGCGGCTCCACTGCCCCAGGCCTCCCCGATCGCAGCCCGGGTCGCCTGATGGGGGATCACATGGTGGCCACAGCCGTTCTGTCCGAGGGCAAGGCCAGAGCGGATGATCTGTCGATCTGGCCTGCATCCACGACTCAGGTATCGCATGGTGGGCTGGCCGTCGGCGGAGTATCGCTGGCAGAGATCGCCGAGCGGTTCGACACTCCGGCCTATGTCCTGGACGAGGGCGAGGTCCGCGAGCGCTGTCGAACCTATCGCGATGCGTTCCCCGAAGCCGACGTCCTGTACGCCGCCAAGGCGTTCCTCTCCCGTGCCATGGTGCGCTGGGTCGATGAGGAGGGCCTGGGGCTCGACGTGTGCTCGGCGGGTGAGTTGGAGCTCGCCGTCACCGCCGGTTTCCCGCCCGACCGCATCGTGCTGCACGGCAATGCCAAGTCACCCCGCGACCTGGAGGCGGCGCTGCGCCTCGGCGTGGGGCGGATCGTCATCGACAGCCCATCCGAGATCGCGAGGATCGCGGCCGCCGTCGGCCCCGGCACGCGCCAGAAGGTCATGGTGCGGGTGGTGCCGGGCGTCGCGGCCGGCGGACACGACAAGATCCGTACCGGTACCGGCGACCAGAAGTTCGGTCTCTCCCTCACCGACGGGGGCGCACAGCACGCAATCACCCGGGTACTCGGTCAGTCGCGGCTCGAACTCACCGGGCTGCACTGCCACATCGGCTCCCAGATCTCCGACGTGAAGCCCTATCTGGTGGCGCTGCGCCGCATGGTCGGGCTGATGGCCCGTGTCCGTGACGCTCACGGGGTCGTCCTGGCCGAGCTGGACATGGGCGGTGGCCACGGCATCGCGTACCGGCCCGGCGAACCCGCCCTCGACCTCACGACGGTGGCACTCAGGATGCGCGCCGAGCTCATCGAAGGCTGCGCGGCCGCCGGGCTGACCGTACCCCGGCTCGTCGTCGAGCCCGGGCGGGCCATCGTGGGACCGGCCGGAGTGGCCCTGTACCGGGTGCTCGCCGTCAAGCACACCGGCGAGAAGGTGTTCGTCGCCGTCGACGGAGGCATGAGCGACAACCCGCGGCCCGCCCTGTACGGGGTGCGCTACGCGCCCCGTCTGATCGGCCGCGCCTCGACGGCCGGACCCCGTACGGCCACGGTCGTCGGCCGGCACTGCCAGGCCGGCGACATCCTCGCGGCCGACGTGGAACTGCCCCGCGACATCCACCCCGGCGACCTGCTCGCCGTACCGGTGGCGGGTGCGTACCAGCTGTCCATGGCTTCCGGCTACAACCTCGTGGGCCGCCCCGCGGTCATCGCGGTCCACGAGGGCGCGGCCCGGATGCTTGTCCGGCGCGAGACGCTCAAGGACGTCCGCAGCCGGAACATCGGCGGCTAGGGCCGACCTCGTCGATCCGGCGGAGCAGGCTGTGAAGTGCTCGTCTACGGCCGGTAGACGAGCTCGATCACCATCGCGGCAATGACGCCCCAGACCCCGATCCCGAGCAGCCACAGGGCGTCGAGGACGGCGCCGGTGGCGATGACGGTCAGTCCGGCCGCCCCGAGCGCGAGTACGGTCCGGCGGATTTCGCGGTCTGGGCGCGAGCGAGCGGTCACAGTAGTGAGGATCCCGCTGGACCTTCGCCATGGCGAGGGTCCAGCGGGATTCCTGTTGGTGTCCTTACGCCGTGTCAGCCGGCGTGGACGTGGGGGCGGCGGGCGCGGTCGGGTTCGGCCTCGCGGATGACCTCGCGGGTGACGGGGGCGACCTCGCCCTGCCCGAAGAGGAAGAAACGGAAGAAGTTGGCCATCGGGTTGCCCTCGGTCCACTCGAAGTAGATGTGCGGCCGCTGCCCGGTCTCGTCCCGTACGTGCAGGAGCAGGGCGGCCAGCGCGTTGGGGATGCTGGAGCTCTCCAGGGTCAGGACGCGGTAGCGGCCGTGCAGGACTTCACCGCGCACCCGCATGCCGGATTCGAACTCCGACGCGTCCAGGACGGTGACCTCGACGAACATGACGTCGTCCTCGGCCGGGATGTCGTTGTCCGCGCGGATCTGCGCCTTCTTCAGCCGGTACTCGTCGAGGTCCCGGTTGTCGGGCTCGTTGGCGATGAAACGGATCGTGCGGTTGGCCGTGTCACGGATGAACCGCTGCGCCATGTCGTCGAACTCCACGTGCGTGACGCGCAGCTCGAAGACCCGGGCGAGCCGGGACAGGAGGGACAGCGCCATGATGCCGCCGATGAAGCAGGCGCCGATCTTCACGCCGTCGGGGCGCTCCACGACGTTGACGGCGGTGGTGTAGATGAAGACGGCCGAGATGATGCCGAAGCCGATCGTCCAGCCGCGCTCGCCGGCCCGGCGGGCGGCGATGGTCACGGCGACGGCCGCCGAGGTGATCAGGACGAGGACACCGGTGGCGTACGCGCCGCCCTGGGCGTCGACGTCGGCGTCGAAGATCCACGTCACCAGGAAGGCGATCAGGGTGAACACGATGACCATCGGGCGCAGGGCGCGGGCCCAGTGCGGGGCCATGCCGTAGCGGGGCAGGTAGCGCGGCATGAGGTTCAGCAGGCCCGCCATCGCGGAGGCGCCGGCGAACCACAGGATCAGGATCGTCGAGATGTCGTAGACCGTGCCGAAGGCAGAACCCAGGTACTCGTGCGCCAGATAGGCGAGGGCGCGGCCGTTGGCCTCGCCGCCCGGCTGGAACTGGGCGGCCGGGATCAGCAGGGTGGTGATCAGGCTGGAGCAGATCAGGAAGACGCTCATGATCACGGCGGCCGTGGTCAGCAGCTTCTTCGCACCACGGATCCGGCCAGCGGGCTTCTCCTCGGTGTCGTCCGCGTCGCCGTGGACGTGCGGCATGACCGCCACGCCGGTCTCGAACCCGGAGAGGCCGAGCGCGAGCTTCGGGAACACGACGAGAGCGATGGCGATCATCATGAAAACGTTGCCGTGCTCGGCGGTCAGCGCGGTCGTCCAGTCGGTGATGACCTGCGGTTCGGCGAACACGTTCCACAACCCCACCGCCACCACGACGACGTTCAGGCTGAGATAGGTGGCCACCAGGACCACCGCGACGCCGATGGCCTCGCTGAACCCCTTGAGGAACACCGCACCCAGGAGCGCGATCATGATCAGGGTGATCAGCACCTCGTGGCCGTGCAGGGTGGAGGTCAGGTGCGGGTTCTCCACCAGGTGCGCGGTCGCGTCCGCAGCCGAGAGGGTGATGGTGATCAGGAAGTCGGTCGCCGCGAATCCGAGCAGGGTCAGGACGAACAGCTTCCCCTTCCAGAAGGTGAGCAGCCGCTCCAGCATGGCGATGGAACCCTCGCCGTGCGGGCTCTCCTCGGCCACCCGCCGGTAGACGGGCAGCGCGCCGAACAGGGTCAACAACACGAGCACGATGGTCGCCAGCGGCGACAGCAGACCGGCCGCCAGGAACGCGATGCCAGGCTGGTAGCCGAGGGTGGAGAAGTAGTCGAGACCGGTCAGGCACATGACGCGCCACCACGGCCGGCCGTGGGGCTGGGCCGCCGCCTCCTTGGCGGCGGGCGAACTCGTCTGGGCGGTCAAGCCTTCCAGCATCCACGCGCGCAGGCGCGAGGAGCGGGCAGGGGTGGCCATCGTGGGGTGCTCCTGTCGTACGCAAAGAATCAGCCATCGACATCGACGGCTGAGCAAGCGTACGCAGGCTGATCACTCATGCACGCGAGCGAGCAAACCCTGACGCGTCCTTAACGCGAACAGTGCCACCTGTGGCGTAGTGAAGGCACTCACGCTCAGGGGGGAGGCTGATTCCCGGACAAGCGGGCAACCACTGCGGTCGTCACGGGAGCTGGGCTGGGAGGGCGCCGGACGAAGGAGCGGGGGCGGGCCCGGACGGGGGCCGCCCCCGCAGGGGAACCGGCGGAATGTGGATCAACGCTGGCCGGCCTCGTACGGCCGTGGTCTGTGGTGAGAAAAGAGGCTTCGGAACGGCTGCGGGCCACTCGGCGACCGCTGGATGCAGCCGGGCAAGAGGAGAGGAGGTTCAGCCGAGGCCGGGGATGGTGGACACCAGCAGGTCGATGAGCTTGATGCCGACGAACGGCAGGATCAGGCCGCCGAGGCCGTAGACGCCGAGGTTACGGCGCAGCAGGTCGTGTGCGGAGGCGGGGCGGTAGCGGACGCCGCGCAGGGCCAGCGGGATGAGGGCGACGATGATCAGGGCGTTGAAGATGATCGCCGAGGTGATGGCGGAGGTCGGGCTGCTCAGGCCCATGATGTTGAGGGATTCGAGTCCCGGGTAGGCCGCGGTGAACATGGCGGGGATGATCGCGAAGTACTTCGCGACGTCGTTCGTGATGGAGAACGTGGTGAGCGCGCCTCGGGTGATGAGGAGCTGCTTGCCGATCTCGACGATGTCGATGAGCTTGGTGGGGTTGGAGTCCAGGTCCACCATGTTCCCTGCCTCCTTGGCGGCCGAGGTACCGGTGTTCATGGCCACGCCGACGTCCGCCTGCGCGAGGGCCGGGGCGTCATTGGTGCCGTCGCCCGTCATCGCGACGAGCTTGCCGCCCGCCTGCTCCCGCCTGATGAGAGCCAGCTTGTCCTCGGGGGTGGCTTCCGCCAGGTACTCGTCGACACCGGCCTCGGCGGCGATGGCGCGGGCCGTCAGCTCGTTGTCGCCCGTCACCATGACCGTACGGATCCCCATCTGGCGCAGCTCCTCGAAGCGCTCCCGGATCCCCTCCTTGACCACGTCCTTGAGGTGAATGATCCCGAGCACCCTCGGGCCGTCCCAGTCGTGGACCGCCACCAGCAGAGGCGTGCCCCCGGACTCCGACACGGTGGCCGACCACGCCGCTGCTTCCGGCGGTACGGTCCCCCCGCGCATCGTCACCCAGTCGCAGACCTGAGCCGTCGCCCCTTTGCGGATGGCGCAGCCGGCGCCGTTGTCCCAGCTCAGGTTGACGCCGCTCATCCGGGTCCGGGCGCTGAACTCGGTGAACCGCGGATTGCTGAGGTCCTCCGCGGCGGCCGGCTGAAGCCCGTACTGCTGGGCTAGAGCGACGACGGACCGACCCTCGGGCGTTTCGTCGGCGAGCGAGGACAGCTGGGCGGCGTCCGCAAGCTTGATGTGGTCCACGCCGGGCAGCGGGATGAACGCCGCGGCCTCGCGGTTGCCGAGAGTGATGGTTCCGGTCTTGTCGAGCAGCAGGGTGTTGACGTCGCCGGCCGCCTCGACGGCTCGTCCGCTCATCGCGATGACATTCCGCTGGACCAGCCGGTCCATGCCGGCGATGCCGATCGCCGACAGGAGCGCGCCGATCGTGGTGGGGATGAGGGTGACGAGGAGGGCGACCAGGACGGTCGTGGACTGTGCAGCGTGCGCATAAGCGGCCATCGGCTGAATGGCGACGACCACCAGGATGAAGATGACGGTCAGGGCGGCCAACAGGATGTTCAGCGCGATCTCGTTCGGGGTCTTCTGCCGGGTGGCGCCCTCGACCAGGGCGATCATGCGGTCGATGAAGCTGTTCCCCGGGCGCGAGGTGACCCGTACGACGATCGAGTCGGACAACACGGTCGTACCGCCGGTGACACCGGACCGGTCGCCGCCCGATTCCCGCAACACGGGGGCCGATTCGCCGGTGACGGCCGACTCGTCCACCATCGCGGCCCCGTCGACCACGTCGCCGTCGGCCGGGATCAGCTCGCCGGCCTCGACGAGGACGAAGTCGAAGGGCTGGAGCTCGGCCGGCGTGACCACCTCGGTCTCGGCCCGGTTCAGGTTCGCCCCGTACGTCCAGTGGTTCAGCCGCACCGCGACCGTGTCCGTACGCGCCTTGCGCAGCGATTCGGCCTGGGCGCGGCCCCGGCCCTCGGCAACGGCCTCGGCGAGGTTGGCGAACAGGACCGTCAGCCAGAGCCAGACGCTGATCACCCAGGTGAAGACGGACGGGTGGATGAGCGCCGAGAGCGTGGTCAGCACGGATCCTACGGCGACGACGAACAGCACCGGTTTCTTGACCAGTTCGCGCGGGTGGAGCTTGCCGACGGCCTCCCGTGCAGAGGCGGCGAGGAGCTCGGGGTCCACCACGTTCACCTGGCCGGAGCGTTTCCGGGAGGGTCGGTTGGTCGGAGTCCGCGGAGGTGTCCCGAGACCCGGAGGAACGTGCTGCGCGGCGGCGGGAGGCATGAAGCGACCTTCTGAATGGGTTCGACGCGTGGCAGCCCCGGCAGTCGTGGCCAGGGTGCGGGAGAGGGTGTCGCCGCCGGGGACTGTCTCCATGGACCCCCTCGGCCGTCATGTGAGTATTCGAGGTCCCCGGCGGCGCAACAGGCAGGAAACTACTGCCCGTTCCATGGGAAATTCCCATGTGGGCGCGGGAATTGGCACCTTCTTGATGGCGGCGCACAAGACGCGTCAAGCCGCCGTCAGAGGGACGTCAACGCACGTCAGCGTGCGTCGGCCGTGATACGGAAGCGCAGCCGGCAGATCACCGCGTCGGTGTCGCGGCGGACCGCGTGGGCCACGACGGAGCCGCGCTGGTTCTGGAGCAGCCGCTGCCACAGGTGGGCCGGTTCGGTCTCCGGGATCAGGACGGTCACCTGGGCGTCCGGGTGGGACTGGGACAGCTTCCGCACGTACGCCGCCAGGGGGCGGCCGAGGGAGCGTGTTTCCGAGGAAAGCTCGATCAGTTCGACGCCGGGCTTCCACAACTCCCAGTCACGCCTGAGGGCTTCAGCGGTCTGGCGGTCCTCGGGGGTCGGGTGGGTGACGGTGACGGCGAGGACGTCATCGCCGAGTGAGCGGGCGGCGGTGAGGGCCTGGCTGGTCAGGCGGGACAGACCGGAGACGGGGACCACGACCACGGAGCCGGAGCGCCGCGGGGCCTGCGGAATCCGGCCGAGCTCCAGGCGTTCGCCGATCTCGGTGTACGCGCGGTGGATCTTCTCGAAGCCGAGAACGAGCAGCGGCAGGGCGAGGACGATGATCCAGGCGCCCTCGGTGAACTTGGTGGCGGTGACGACGACGGCCGAGACCCCGGTCAGCAGGGCGCCCAAGCCGTTGAGCGCCGCCTTCGCCTGCCAGCCCCGCGGCCGCTCCCCGTACCAGTGCCGGACCATGCCGACCTGGCAGATGGTGAAGCCGATGAAGACGCCGATGGCGAAGAGCGGGACGAGGGTGTTGGTGTCGCCGCCGGAGAAGACGAGCAGGAGGGCCGAGACAAGCGCCAGCCAGACCACGCCGTGGCGGTGGACCTGGCGGTCGGCCTTGAGGGCGAAGACGTGCGGCAGGTGGTTGTCGCGGGCCAGGAGGCTCATCAGGACGGGCAGCCCGCCGAAGGAGGTGTTCGCGGCCAGCGCGAGCAGCACCATGGTGGCGAACTGGACCACGTAGAAGGCGAGGTTGTGGCCGAAGGAGGCGTCCGCGAGCTGGGCGAGGACGGTGACACCCTCGACGGGCTGGAGGTGGAAGCGGCCGATGAGGATCGACAGGCCGATCAGCATCACGCCCAGGAGCGCGCCGAGGGCGACCTCGGTGCGCTGGGCGCGGCGGGCGGCCGGGGCCCGGAACGAGGGCACTGCGTTGGCGACGGCCTCGACGCCGGTCAGGGCCGAACAGCCGGCGGCGAAGGCCTTCAGCAGCAGGAGCGCGCCGACGGTGGTCGCGCCCTCGCCGAGGGCGGAGGCGTGCCCGGCAGCGGAGACGGTGCTGACGGGACCGTCGCGGAAGAGTCCCACGACGACCATCGCGAGGATCGACCCGACGAACACGGCGGTGGGTACGAGGAACGCCTTGGCGGATTCCACGACCCCGCGCAGGTTCACCGCGGTGACCAGAACCAGGATGCCCAGGCAGATCCACACCCGCTCCCCGGACAGCTCCGGGAACGCCGAGGTCAGGGCGGCCACACCGGCCGTGACGGACACGGCCACGTTCAGGACGTAGTCCAGGATCAGCGAGGCCGCGGCGACCAGACTCGTACGTCGGCCGAGGTGCTTCTTGGCCACGGCGTACGAGCCGCCGCCGTCCGGGAACGCGGCGATGACCTGCCGGTACGAGGCCACCAGCACCGCCAGCAGGGCGGCGATCGCCAGGGTGACGGGGAGGGTGAAACCCATCCCATAGGCACCGGCCGCGGCCAGGACGAGCACGATCGACTCCGGCCCGTACGCCACGGATGCCATGGCGTCCAGCGACAGCGCGGCCAGTCCCTGGAGGGCGGTCAGCCGGTGCCGGTCCCCAGCCGCCGGTGTCCGTACGCCGGTATCAGGAGGTTCCTCCGTGCCGGGGGCCTGTCCTGCCGTGCTCGGCTCTCCCATGTCTATGGACATCTTTCGCTGTTCCTCCGTTGGACAAAGTGAGGACAGCGTCGGAACGCCGTGGCCGGATTGCCAGTGTTCTTGGCGTTATCCATACGGTCGCCACTCGAGTCTTCACGCGCCTTTGATGCCGAGGCGGGACAGCCGTATGAGGTGCGTCAAAACCTGGCCGGGGTGTGTGGCTGTCCCTCCGACAGGGGGCAGGGTTTGATGAGGGTGGTACCCCGCCCCGCCCCCGGAAGAGGGAGAAGGTCCAGATGGAAGCGGAGAACGTGGTCGGGCTGGTCATCGCCCTTGCTCTGCTCGGCTATCTCGTGGTCGCACTGATCAGGCCCGAGAAGTTCTGATTTCGAACCCCTCGTGTCCGGACAGGAGGCATCACATGTCCGGGTATCGATTTCACGACACGGCCGCCTTGCTCGCGGCCCTCGTGGTCCCGTTCCTCGTGGCGTTCGTACTCGTGCCCTTCCGCACGGATCTTTCGGCGCCGAACGCGGCTCTGATCCTTGCCGTCGCGGTGGTAGCGGTTGCCGCCGTCGGTACACGTGTCGCCGGAGCGGCGGCCGCGCTGTCGGCGGCCGTCTGGTTCGACTTCTTCCTGACCGAGCCCTATCAGCGGTTCGTGATCGCTGACCGCGACGACATCGAGACGGCGGTCCTGCTGCTTGTTGTCGGCCTGATCGTCTCGCAGCTGGCGGTACGCGCACGCCGGCTCCAGACGACCGTGATCACCGACGCCGCCCATCTGTCGAGCCTCCAGGGAACCGCCCGGCTGACCGAGGACGGCCGCTCGCCGGAGGCGGTGGTCGAGTACGTACGCCGGGAACTCGTCGGCCTGCTGGGGCTGCGCGGCTGCCGCTTCGAATACGGAACCCTGATGGGAAACCTGCCGCGCCTTGGGCACGAGGGCGGCCTGTGGCTGCACCGCCCGGGCCGGGTGACGGAGTACGCCGACTGGCCGGACGGCGAGACCGAACTGCGAGTCGTCGGCGGCGGGCACTACTACGGCCGCTTCCTGCTGGATCCCCTCCCCGGCCCGCTGCCCCCGGAACAGGACCGCCTGGTGGCCGTCGCGCTGGCCGCACAGGCAGGCGCCGCCCTGGACACGGCCGGCCTGTCCCACCAGGGCTGACCAGGCCTTCTCCGGCGCTTCCCGTAAGGGTGGCGTTAAGAGTTCCCGTGCGCCCGTATGGACCCCGTCAAGGTGTCTTAACGCCGGGCTGAAGACACGGTTATCTCGTCATCGGCCATCTGGCCGATTTCATTTCTTCCACATCATCCAGGAGCTCACGGTGGCCGATCTGGCCTTCGTCGTCACCACGGTCGCGGTGTTCGCGCTGGTGGCTCTCATCGCCCGGGGGGTGACCAAGCTGTGAACGCCGAAAACATCGTCGGCCTCGTCGTGGCCGTCTCCCTGCTCGGATACCTCGTCCTCGCCCTTGTGTACCCGGAGAGGTTCTAGCCACCGATGAGTCCCGTTCTCGCTGGTGTGCTCCAGCTCCTCGCACTGATGGCCGCGCTCGCGCTGGCCTACCGCCCCCTGGGCGACTACATGGCCCGCGTCTACTCCTCCGAGAAGCACTACCGCCCGGAGAAGTGGATCTACAAGGCCATCGGCGCCAACCCCTCGGCCGAGATGCGCTGGCCCGCGTACCTGCGCGGCGTCCTCGCCTTCTCCGCCGTGAGCGTCCTCTTCCTCTACGCCCTGCAGCGGGCCCAGGGGATCCTGCCCGGCTCGCTCGGCTTCTCCGCGATCGACCCGGACCAGGCCTTCAACACCGCCGCCTCCTTCGTGTCGAACACCAACTGGCAGTCGTACTACGGCGAGCAGGCCATGGGCCACGTCGTACAGACCGGCGGCCTCGCGGTGCAGAACTTCGTCTCGGCCGCGGTCGGCATGGCCGTCGCCGTGGCCCTCGTACGGGGCTTCGCCCGCTCCCGCACCGGCGAACTCGGCAACTTCTGGTCCGACCTGGTCCGCGGCACCCTCCGCATCCTCCTGCCGATCGCCGTGATCGGCGCGATCGTCCTGGTCGCCTGCGGCGCGATCCAGAACTTCGCCGGCATCCACGAGGTCGGCCAGTTCCTGGGCGGCACCCAGCAGTGGAACGGCGGCGCGGTCGCCTCGCAGGAGGCCATCAAGGAGCTGGGCACCAACGGCGGCGGCTACTTCAACGCCAACTCCGCCCACCCCTTCGAGAATCCCACCCCGTTCTCGAACCTCTTCGAGATCTTCTTGATCCTCGTCATCCCCTTCGCCCTGACCCGGACCTTCGGCCGCATGGTCGGCAACCTGCGCCAGGGCTACGCGATCCTCGCGACGATGGCCACGATCTGGCTCGGCTTCACCGCGCTGATGATGTGGACCGAGTTCGCCCACCACGGCCCGGCCTTCGAGGTCGCCGGCGGGGCGATGGAGGGCAAGGAGACCCGCTTCGGCATCGGCGCCTCCGCGATCTTCTCGGTCGCCACCACGCTCACCTCGACCGGTGCGGTCAACTCCTTCCACTCCTCCTTCACCGGTCTCGGCGGCGGCATCCAGCTGCTGGGCATGCAGCTCGGCGAGATCGCGCCCGGCGGCGTCGGCTCCGGCCTCTACGGCATGCTGATCATGGCGATCATCGCCGTGTTCATCGCCGGCCTGATGGTCGGCCGCACCCCCGAGTACCTGGGCAAGAAGATCAGCACCCGCGAGATCAAACTCGCCGCCTGCTACATCCTCATCACCCCCGCCCTGGTGCTCTGCTTCACCGCCGCGGCCATGGCCCTGCCCACCCCGCCCCACTCGATGCTGAACTCCGGCGCACACGGGTTCTCCGAGGTTCTCTACGCCTACACCTCGGGCGCCAACAACAACGGCTCCGCGTTCGCGGGCCTGAACGCCGACACCCAGTGGTTCAACAGCACCATCGGCATCGCCATGCTGCTGGGCCGTTTCCTGCCCATGGTGTTCGTCCTCGCGCTGGCCGGCTCGCTCGCCGAGCAGAAGCCCGTCCCCGAGACCGCCGGCACCCTGCGCACCGACAAGCCGCTCTACACCGGCCTGCTCGTCGGCACGATCCTCATCATCACCGGACTCACCTACTTCCCGGCCCTGGCGCTGGGTCCGCTCGCCGAAGGGCTCGCATCATGAGCACCGCCACACCCACCAGGGCTCCGCACCAGGACGTGCCCACCGGCCACAAGCCGGGCGCCGGACGCGTGGGCGGCGGCCTGTTCGACCCGAAGCAGCTGCTGAAGTCCTTCCCTGACGCGGTGCGCAAGCTCGACCCCCGGATCATGATCAAGTCTCCGGTCATGTTCGTGGTCCTGATCGGCTCGGTGGTCACCACCGTCCTCGCGCTGAAGGACCCGACGGACTGGTTCGGCTGGGCCATCACCGCCTGGCTGTGGCTCACCACGATCTTCGCCAACCTCGCCGAAGCCGTCGCCGAGGGCCGCGGCAAGGCCCAGGCCGACACCCTGCGCAAGGCCAAGACCGACTCCGTCGCCCGCCGCCTGACCAAGGACGGCAAGGGCGAGGAGCAGGTCCCGGGCACCGAGCTGAAGATCGGCGACCTGGTGGTCTGCGAGGCCGGGGACGTCATCCCCGGCGACGGTGACGTGGTCGAGGGCGTCGCGTCGGTCGACGAGTCCGCCATCACGGGCGAGTCCGCCCCGGTGATCCGGGAGTCGGGCGGCGACCGCTCGGCGGTCACCGGCGGCACCAAGGTCCTCTCCGACCGGATCGTCGTCAAGATCATGACGAAGCCCGGCGAGACCTTCATCGACCGCATGATCGCCCTGGTCGAGGGCGCTGCGCGGCAGAAGACGCCGAACGAGATCGCGCTGAACATCCTGCTCGCCTCGCTGACGATCGTCTTCCTGCTCGCGGTCGTCACCCTGCAGCCCTTCGCGATCTATGCGGGGGCCAAGCAGTCGATGATCGTGCTCACGGCACTGCTGGTCTGCCTGATCCCGACCACCATCGGCGCCCTGCTCTCCGCGATCGGCATCGCGGGCATGGACCGCCTGGTCCAGCGCAACGTCCTCGCCATGTCCGGCCGAGCCGTCGAGGCCGCGGGTGACGTCTCGACCCTGCTGCTCGACAAGACGGGCACGATCACCCTCGGCAACCGCCAGGCGTCGGAGTTCGTACCCGTCAAGGGCACGACCGAGGCCGAGCTGGCGGACGCCGCCCAGCTGTCGTCCCTCGCGGACGAGACGCCCGAGGGCCGTTCCATCGTCGTCCTGGCGAAGGAGAAGTACGGGCTGCGCGAGCGTCACCAGGGCGAGCTGGCGCACGCCGACTGGATCGCCTTCACGGCCCAGACCCGTATGTCGGGTGTGGACGTGGACGGCAAGCAGACCCGCAAGGGCGCGGCCGGCTCGGTCATCACCTGGGTCAAGGAGCAGGGCGGCGAGGTCTCCGACGACGCCGACCTCCTCGCAAACAAGATCTCGGAAGCCGGCGGTACCCCGCTGCTCGTCGCCGTCGAGGACGAGAAGGGCGCCCGGATCCTGGGCGTCATCCACCTCAAGGACGTCGTCAAGGAGGGCATGCGGGAGCGGTTCGACGAGCTGCGCCGCATGGGCATCAAGACCGTGATGATCACGGGTGACAACCCGCTGACGGCCAAGGCGATCGCGGAGGAGGCGGGTGTCGACGACTTCCTCGCGGAGGCCACTCCCGAGGACAAGATGGCCCTCATCAAGCGGGAGCAGGCCGGCGGCAAGCTCGTCGCGATGACCGGCGACGGCACCAACGATGCCCCCGCGCTCGCGCAGGCGGACGTGGGCGTGGCGATGAACACCGGTACCTCGGCCGCCAAGGAGGCCGGGAACATGGTGGACCTGGACTCCAACCCCACCAAGCTCATCGAAATCGTTGAGATCGGCAAGCAGCTGCTGATCACGCGTGGTGCCCTGACCACGTTCTCCATCGCCAACGACGTCGCCAAGTACTTCGCGATCATCCCCGCGATGTTCGCCGTGGTCTACCCCGGCCTGGACAAGCTCAACATCATGGGCCTCTCCTCGCCCGAGTCGGCGATCCTCTCCGCCGTCATCTTCAACGCGCTGATCATCATCGCCCTGGTCCCGCTCGCCCTCAAGGGCGTGCAGTACAAGCCGACCAGCGCCGACAAGATGCTCCGCCGCAATCTGGGGCTGTACGGCGTGGGCGGTCTGATCGCCCCGTTCATCGGAATCAAGATCATCGACATGCTCATCTCCCTCATCCCCGGAATCGGCTGAGCCATGAACAACTCCGTAGGAAACACCGCTCGTCTGCTGTGGGCCGGTCTGCGCGCGCTGCTGGTTCTGACGATCGTCTGCGGCGTCCTGTACCCGCTGGCCGTCACCGGCATCGCTCAGGTCGCCTTCGGCGACCAGGCCAACGGTTCCGAGATCAAGGACAAGAGCGGCCAGGTCGTCGGCTCCTCCCTCATCGGCCAGACCTACAACCTCCCCAAGCAGAACCCCGACGACCCCGAAGAGACCGCCAAGCCGGACCTCAAGTGGTTCCAGCCGCGCCCCTCCAACGGCCTCGGCTCCAACAGCGTCAACACCCAGTACTCGCTGATCCTCTCCGGCGCCACCAACAAGGCCGGCGACAACCCGGACCTGGTCAAGCTGGTCGAGGACGCCAAGGCCGCGGTCATCGCGGACAACACGACGGCCTCGTACACGGTGAAGCCGCAGGACGTCCCGGCCGACGCCGTCACCTCCTCCGGCTCCGGCCTCGACCCGAACATCTCCCCCACCTACGCCAAGCTGCAGATCCACCGGGTCGCCGAGCAGAACAAGCTCGACGTCAAGCAGGTCGAGAAGCTCGTCGCCGACCACACCACCGGCCGCACCCTCGGCTTCATGGGCGAACCCCGCGTCAACGTCCTCGAACTCAACACCGCACTCAAGGCACTGACCAAGAGCTGATGTTCCACATCGCACGAACCGGGGGCCGGCGGGACGCGGAACGTTCGCGTCCCGCCGGCCCCTTACCGTGCCCGCAACGAAGGAAAGGCTGCACACCGATGACCCGGGTGCTGGTGGTGGAGGACGACCCTCAGCTCGTCCGCGCACTGAAGATCAATCTCCAGGCGCGCAAGTTCGACGTCGACGAGGCCTCCGACGGGGGCTCGGCCCTGCGGCTCGCGGCCGCCCGCAAGCCGGACGTCATAGTGCTGGACCTCGGCCTCCCGGACATGGACGGCATCGAAGTCATCAAGAGCGTCCGCGGCTGGAGCCGGGTCCCCATCCTGGTCCTCTCCGCGCGTCACACCTCGGAGGACAAGATCCGAGCGCTGGATGCCGGCGCGGACGACTACGTGACGAAACCGTTCAGCATGGACGAGCTCCTGGCCCGGCTGCGGGCGGCAGCCCGTAGGCAGGAGCCGACTGCTGCCTCCCAGGCCGACAAGGTCGCCGTCATCACGACCGACGAGTTCACCGTCGACCTGGTCGCGAAGAAGGTACACCGGGGCGACCGCACTGTACGGCTGACCCCGACCGAGTGGCACCTGCTGGAAATCCTCATCACCCACCCGGGCCGGCTGATCACACAGGGACGGCTCCTGCTGGAAGTCTGGGGCCCGAGCTATGGGGAGAACACCAACTACCTGCGCGTATACATGGCTCAGCTACGGCGCAAGCTGGAAGCGGACCCCTCGCACCCCCGGTACCTGATCACCGAACCGGGCATGGGCTACCGCTTCGAACCCTGACCACCTGCCCGATCGTCAACAGAGAAGAAGAGTCTGAACATGGGACGCGGCAAGCTCCGCATCTACCTCGGTTCGGCACCCGGCGTCGGCAAGACGTACGCGATGCTGTCCGAGGCGCACCGCCGGGTCGAGCGGGGCACCGACTGCGTCGTGGGCTTCGTCGAGCACCACAGCAGGCCGCGGACTGAGGTGATGCTGCACGGCCTTGAGCTCATCGAGCGGCGCGAGATCGAGTACAGGGGCAGCACCTTCACCGAGATGGACGTCGACGCGATCCTGGCGCGTCGCCCCGCGGTGGCGCTCGTGGACGAACTCGCGCACACGAACGTGCCGGGCTCGCGGAACGCCAAGCGCTGGCAGGACGTGGAGGAGCTGCTCCAGGCCGGCATCGACGTCGTCTCGACCGTCAACATCCAGCATCTCGAATCGCTGGGTGATGTGGTCGAGACGATCACAGGCGTCCGCCAGCGGGAAACCGTTCCGGACGAGGTCGCGCGCCGCGCCGACCAGATCGAGCTCGTCGACATGTCGCCGCAGGCGCTGCGCCGACGCATGGCACACGGCAACGTCTACAAGCCCGACAAGGTCGACGCGGCCCTCTCGAACTACTTCCGCCCCGGCAATCTGACCGCGCTGCGCGAGCTGGCGCTGCTGTGGGTCGCCGACCGGGTGGACGAGTATCTCCAGGAATACCGCGGCGAGCACAACATCCGCTCCACCTGGCAGGCCCGCGAACGCATCGTCGTCGGCCTCACCGGCGGCCCGGAGGGCCGTACGCTCATCCGGCGCGCCGCCCGCCTCGCCGAGAAGGGCGCGGGCGGCGAGGTCCTCGCCGTCTACATCGCCGCGAGCGACGGACTCACCTCCGCCTCCCCCAAGGAGCTGGCCGTCCAGCGGACCCTGGTCGAGGACCTGGGCGGCACGTTCCACCACGTCATAGGCGACAACGTCTCCGACGCCCTGCTGGAGTTCGCCCGAGGCGTCAACGCCACCCAGATCGTGCTCGGCGTCAGCCGCCGCCGGTCCTGGCAGTACGCGTTCAGCCAGGGCGTCAGCGCCACAGTCGCCCGCGAATCCGGGCCCGACCTCGACGTGCACATCGTCACCCACGACGAGGCCGCCAAGGGCCGCGGACTGCCCGTCGCCCGCGGCGCGCGGCTCGGCCGCTCGCGCATCATCTGGGGCTGGCTCACCGGCATCGCCGGCCCCGCCCTGCTCACCGTGCTGTTGAGCCAGCTCGTCCCCGAGCTCGGGCTCGCGAACGACATGCTGCTCTTCCTCACGTTCACGGTGGCGGCGGCCCTGCTCGGCGGGCTGCTCCCCGCGCTCGCCTCGGCGGCGTTCGGGTCCCTGCTGCTGAACTACTACTTCACGCCGCCGCTGCACGAGTTCACGATCTCCGACCCCTTGAACATCGTCGCCATCGTGATCTTCGTCGGCGTGGCGGTGTCGGTGGCCTCCGTGGTCGACCTGGCCGCCCGGCGCACCCACCAAGCGGCCCGCCTGCGCGCCGAATCCGAGATTCTCTCCTTCCTCGCCGGCAGCGTCCTGCGCGGCGAGAACTCCCTCGACGCGCTCCTCGAGCGGCTCCGCGAGACCTTCGCCATGCAGTCGGTCGTCCTGCTGGAACGCAGCAGCGAGGTGGACCCCTGGACGACGGCGGCGTCCGTCGGCACCGGTCCCGTCAGCCGCCCCGAGGACGCGGATGTCGACCTCCCCATAGGCGACAACATGGCCCTCGCCCTCACGGGCCGGGTCCTGCCCGCCGAGGACCGCCGCGTCCTCGGCGCCTTCGCCGCCCAGGCCGCAGTCGTACTCGACCGCCAGCGTCTCGTCGACGAGGCCGAGAAGTCCCGCGAACTCGCCGAGGCCAACCGCATCCGTACCGCGCTCCTCGCCGCCGTCAGCCACGACCTGCGCACCCCGCTCGCCGGCATCAAGGCATCCGTCAGCTCCCTGCGCTCCGACGACGTCGAATGGTCCGAGGACGACAAGGCCGAACTCCTCGAAGGCATCGAGGACGGAGCCGACCGTCTCGCGGCCCTGATCGGGAACCTCCTGGACATGTCCCGCCTCAACACCGGCACCGTCGTCCCGCTGATCCGAGAGACCGACCTCGACGAGGTCGTCCCCATGGCCCTGGGCGGCGTACCCGAGGACAGCGTCGCGCTCGACATCCCCGAGACCCTGCCGATGGTCGCCGTCGACCGCGGCCTCCTGGAGCGGGCCGTCGCCAACATAGTCGAGAACGCCGTCAAGTACAGCCCCGACGGCCAACCCGTGCACGTCTCCGCCAGCGCCCTCGCCAGCCGCGTCGAGCTGCGCGTCGTAGACCGCGGGCCCGGCGTCCCGGACGAAGCCAAAGACCGCATCTTCGAGCCGTTCCAGCGCCACGGCGACGCCCCGCGCGGCGCGGGCGTGGGCCTGGGCCTCGCGGTCGCCCGCGGCTTCACCGAGGCCATCGGAGGCACCCTCACCGCCGAGGACACCCC
Source organism: Streptomyces sp. NBC_01296 (assembly GCF_035984415.1). Taxonomy (NCBI): domain Bacteria; kingdom Bacillati; phylum Actinomycetota; class Actinomycetes; order Kitasatosporales; family Streptomycetaceae; genus Streptomyces; species Streptomyces sp. NBC_01296. The sequence goes on from NZ_CP130720.1 coordinate 1,472,916, forward strand.
CGGCGGCGGCCTCACCATGGTCATCACCCTCCCCATAGCAGGGGACGTCCCCCAGGTGTCACCGGAGCTCCCGACGTCTGCGGTCACCTGACAACGAGGCGACCGGCAGGGCGACTCCCCGAATACGGGCTGCCGACCGAAACACGCGAGCCGTCCGGCCCCGGTATCCCCACACCGGAGAGCCGGACGGCTCATGTGTTGTGCGACGGGTGACCGACACGCGGTCGCATCGGTCCGTACCCCCACGGTGGGACCATGCGTCTCTCGGGCAGTGTTCAGGTCACCGCCCACCAGCCGCGTGCCGCCGGTCCGTCGTCCGGCTCCGTCGCTCCAACCAGTCTGCGCCAGGCAGACAGCTCCGGCAGTACTCCTTGACGGGTTCCTTCCGCGCGGAAGTCGATCTTTGATGCGGCTCTGACGAAAGGTCATCAGAAGGTCGTCAAGAAGCCTTCGAGCGCTTGCCTCCGGGTCCCCGATGCGCTGGGATTGCGCCATGAACAGCGGTCCGCGCTATGACGATCGGCCACCGAATCCGGTGCAGCCGACGGCGCCCGCTGTCCGCCCGGCCTTCTGACTTCGGCCGCGCCGTCCTCGGCGTACCTGCCGTCAGCCCCCTGAAGGGCGCTGACCGAGGCCTCGTACGCATCCTCACCTTCACCGCATGGTCCAAGCCCACGCACCAGCCTCTCGCTGGGGCGCCGGGCACTTCGGCCATGCCTGCTTCCAGGAATCCCACATGTCTTCATCCCTGTCCGGACGTACCGTCCTCGTCACCGGCGCCACCTCCGGCATCGGCTACGAGACCGCCCGTCAGCTCGCCCAGCGCGGTGCCACCGTCCTCCTCCACGGCCGCACGCCCGAGGAGGCCCAGGCCGCCGCCGACCGGCTCGTTGCCACCGCCGGTGTGGACGGCGCCCGTCTCCGGCCGCTCGCCGCCGACTTCGTACGGCTGGAGGAGGTCGAGAACCTCGCCCACGCCGTCGTACGGGAGCACCCGCGCCTGGACGTACTCGTCAACAACGCGGCCATCGCCGCACCCGAGCGCCACACGCTCACCGCCGACGGCAACGAGATCTCCTTCCAGGTCAACTTCCTGGCCCACTACCTCCTCACCAACCTCCTGGAGCCCGCCCTCACCAGCGACCCCGGCGGGCGCGTCGTCAACGTCTCCTCCGCCCTCCACCGCTCGGGCGCCATCCAGTGGAACGACCCGCAGCGCGTGCGCCGCTACTCCCGCCTCGCCGCGTACGCGCAGTCGCAGCTGGCGCTGACCGTCTTCGCCGCCGACCCGCGCGTCACCGCCGTCTCCGTCAACCCCGGCGTCTGCGAGACCGGTCTTCTCCCGCTGTACGGCCACGAGGGCGCGCCGGCCGCCGAGGGCGCCCAGCACGTCGTACGCCTCTGCGACCCGGCGACCGAGATCGTCAACGGCGCGTACTACGACCGCTCCGAGCGGGTCGCCCCGGCCCCGGCCGCCACGGAGGACCGCACGGTCAAGCGCCTCAACAAGCTCGCCGACCTGCTCGTCGGCCACACCGCCTGAAGGGATCCACGGACATGTCCAAGCGCGCACGCAAGAAGAGGGCCCGCCGCAAGAAAGGCTCCAACCACGGCAGCAAGCCCAACTGCTAGTCATCAGCCCACCCCGTGGGGCGGCCCTGCGACAGGTCCGCCCCACTTCCATGTCCCAGCAAGGAAGTCTCGTGATCAACCTGCCGCCCCACCGACTCCCGGCCCTCGTCCGCTGGTTCCCGATAGGTGCCCCGTGCTCGGCCGCCCTGACCGAGCACGTGCTGACCACCGAGGCCGGCCGCTGGTGGGTGGACCGCGTCATCCAGCCGCGCGTGATCGCTGCCGAGTGCGGGGACCACCTACTCCTGCGCGGAGACCCGCAGGCCCTCACACCGAGGGATCTCGCGGTATTCGCGGACCACTACGTCGAGGCTCCGGGCCGCTTCCAGCGCGTGGTGTACGTCAAGCGATCCCCCGTACCGGCCGCCCGACCGCCGAGGGGTGCCACCGTGCGCAGGCTGACCGCGCGGGATGTCCGGGCGCTCACCACGCTTCCGCCCTCGATGAGCTGGATCCACCGCACCTGGGGCGGCCCCGAGGCCCTCGCCCGCTCCGGCTACGCATGGGCCACATTCCAAGGCGACCGCATCGTGGCCGTGACCTGCACCTACTTCCTCCAGGTATGTCGGAGTGTCGACCAAGACGATCCGCGTCTATCACGACAAGGGCCTGCTCCCCGAACCCGACCGCGATGCTTCCGGCTACCGCCGGTACGGCGCGAACGACGCCGTCGACCTGATCAAGATCAGGACGCTCGCCGAAGCCGGCATCCCGCTGGCCCGTATCCGGGACCTGAGATCGGCGACCGACGAGGAGTTCCAGCAGGCGTTGCGCGAGAACGACGACGAGCTCACGGCCCGTATCCGTGGTCTGCGGGCAACGCAAGGGCGCCTGCGCCAGCTGGCCGCCGGGCAGCTGGCGCCGCTGCCCGCCGAGGTCGGGGCCCATCTCGAGCGCCTGGCTCGCTGGGGATTCACGCCTCGCTGGGTGGACCTGCAACGCGATCTGTGGATCCTCGTGTTCGCCACCCACCCGGACCGCGCGTTCACCCTGTTCCACGACCAGGCCGAGACCACGGCCGACCCAGCGCTACGACAGCTTTACCTCGACTACGACCACGCGTACGACCTCGACGCCGACGACCCACGCATCGACGACCTCGCCCACCGGATCGCCGGGGCGACCCGGGAACGCTACGGATCCGACGCTCTACCCGGGCTGGATACCGCCTCCGAGATCCCCTCCCTCATCCAGGGCACGGTCAACGCCTCGTCCCCGGCATGGCAGCGGCTCGACACGCTCATTCGCACACAACTGGGCGTATGACGCGACGTGCGGGGCGGCCCGGTTCCGGCCGCGCGCCACAGTCAGCCAGCGCGCGACGAGCTACAGGGCACACGTTGACGGGTCCCTCTCACCGGAACTCGGCCAGCCGTCGCCGCAGCCCCAGCACAGTCAAACCTGCCGTGAGCAGCAGCGCCGTGCCGGCCATCGGAGCCTGGGTGGTCAGTGCCCCGCGGCCCTCTCGGACGGCGAGGTCGAAGTGTCGCTGGTTGATGGCCGTGACCTGGTCCAGGGCCTTCATCCACTCCCCGAAGTGGGCGTTGGAGGTGTCCGACGCCCAGCCGATGCAGAAGACCGTCGCCTCCTGCTGCTTCCCCTTGGCCACAAGTCGCCGGAAGGTCCGGTCGTCGCGCTGGTAGACGGCGTACGCCTCGACCGTCTTCTCGGCGGCTTCCCGCTCCCCCGCGAAGGTGATGTTGTCCAGTTCGCGCCGGTACTCTCCGGTGAAGGTCTTGTCCTCGTGGTTGCTCCGGTAGGCGGCCCACGTGTCGGCGAGCTTCCTGTCATACGTGTCGAGCCCGGCGCTCTGAATCCCGTACAGCTGATGAGACTTGTTGAGGAATGAGAGCTCGTACGCGGCTCGGCGGACCGGGTCCAGGAGGTAGCGGCTCTCGTCGGCGTTGGCGTCGTAGCCGATCGCTTTGGACCGCGACAGCGCGATGACGGAGTCGAAGGAGTCCCGGCGGGCGACCTTCATCCGGTCGTGGGTGATCGTGAGCAGCTGGGCGGCGGAAACGACCGCGACCGCGGCGCAGAGGGTGGCGGCGATCAGTCCCGGGTTGAAGACTCGGTGAAAGCGGCGGGCGAGGTGGATCTGGAGGACTACGAGCGCCGCGATCAGCAACACGCCGAGCACGGCTTCCGCGGTTCGCTGCACTTCGAGGTCGCCTCGCGCCGCGGCGTACTGGCGCTCGTACACGGCGTTGTTGGCGTCGACGAGCTTGCGGGCCTCCGGGAGCAGACGGCCGGCGAGGAGGTCTGTCGCGGTCCGGTAGTCCTCCCGGGCGGCGTCCTTCCCGCCGGGGCGATTGTCGTTCTCCAGTGCCCGCCCGATCAGTTCCTGGTAGTGCGCGAAGTCGTCGGTGAGCGTCACGACGGTCGCCTCGGTGGCGGGATCTCCCTCAGAGGCGGCGGCGAGCGTGCGCAGCGAGCGGCTGATGGTCTCCTGTGCCTCCCGGTAGAAGCCGTTCGCCTTGGCGTACGACTCTTCCAAACGGCCCTTGCCGGTACCTGAATCTCCGCTGGAGAGAAGAATGTTGGCGGTCTGCGCGTCCATGTCGTTGAGGGCGAGGCTGAGCTGTGTCGCCGAGATCGTGCGGGGCGCGTCGCGCTGCACTGTCTCATCCCACGCGGTGGTCATACCCGTCGCCGCGACCGCGAGCAGGATCAGCAGCCCGGCTGCGAGCAGCACACACGCCGCACGTACGAGGCGCAGCCGGCCGGGCAAGGTGTCCCAGAAGCGGCTGACGAGCAAGCGGGCAACCCGGGCGACGGCCTGGTGAGAACGCCAAGGCTGCCGTCCTGGCGGTTCCTCCCCATGGCTCGACGACCCGGGGAGCAGCCAGCGCGGTACGTCAGGTATCGGGGTTTCGGCGACGGCCTCCGGCGCGCCCGCGCCCTGAGTCTGTTCCGTACCGGCGGTGATCGTCACTCGCGCTCCAGCCCCCACCCGGGCCGTTCGTACGGCCCCGCGTGCACGCCAGCATCTGGCTCAACAGTGCGACTCACCAGTTACGTTGGCGCGATCCATACGCGGTAGGCACGGAATTGACGGGACCTTGACGGCGCCCCGTCAGCCTGGCCTCACTCACGCCTCGAAGCGGTAGCCCATGCCGGGATCGGTGATCAGATGGCGCGGGTGCGACGGGTCCGCTTCCGGCTTCCGCCGCAGGTGAGCCATGTACACCCGCAGGTAGTTGGTCTGCGTTCCGTACGAGGAACCCCACACCTCCTGGAGCAGATGCCGCTGGCTGACGAGCCGGCCCCGGTTGCGGATCAGGACCTCCAGCAGATGCCATTCCGTCGGCGTGAGCCTGATGCTCTTCTCCCTGCGCCTGGCCTTCTTGGCGAGCAGGTCGACCGTGAACTCCTCGGTCTCGACGACCGCTTCGTCCGCGGCGGCCGAGCCTTGTGTCAGGGTGCGGCGAGCCACGGCTTTCAGCCTGGCGAGCAGTTCGTCCATGCTGAAAGGCTTGGTGATGTAGTCGTCGGCACCCGCGTCCAGGGCTTGGATCTTCTCCCGCAGCCGTGGCGGGCGGAGACCACCAGGACGAGCACCTGCGACCACACGCGCAGCCGCTTGATCACATCGATCCCGTCCATGTCGGGCAGCCCGAGGTCGAGCAGGACCACGTCCGGGCGGCAGGCCGCCACGGCCTCCAGGGCCGTGCCCCCGTCCTGCGCGCAGTCCACGTCGTACTTCCGCGCCTTCAGATTGATGACCCGCAACCGTGCAAGCTGCGGTTCGTCATCCACCACCAGCACCCGGGTCATCGGGGCGCCGCCTTGCTGTCGCAGTTGGAGATCCGGACCGGACCGTTGGCTTTCCCCCGGAGGCGACGGCCGGACCGTGATGCGTCCCGGCTCGGGTCCGGCCCGCCGCGGTACGGACCGGGCATGGTCTCGGCGGAGATCACTCGCGCCCTCCAACCTCGCATCACGGACGGCCGTCCGATTCCCCCCTTGCCGCTCAGTCTGCGATCACCGCCGGGAGCCGATGCACCACGTTGACGCCCCTCTCACGGCAAGCCTGCACTTCTTGACGCGCCGCTGATGTCGGGCATGTGGATGCCGTCAGGGAACGGAACACGGGACGTACCATCGGTGCGTTTGCTCTGATCTACGTGGTTCACGAGGGGGAATGTCATGGGCGTCGGTGGCAGGCGACGAGGGAGGTTCCTCGCCCTTGTCGCGGGTGGGGTGGTCCTGGTTTCGGGTGCCGGGTTGTACGGATTGAGTGCGACCGGAAGTTGGCCGTTCCGGGCGAGCTACTGCTGGGGGGCCTGGCAGGAGGACAGTGGTCCGTCCTTCCTCGGTGAGAAGGCTCTCACCAAGTCCGGATCCGCCCGCAAGGCCAACGCATCTGCGCCGCCCTCACCCGCCAGACCGAACGCCACGTGCACGGTCGCCGTCTCGTCGTCGGTCGCCGACGACGACTCCACCGACCCGCTCACCTTCGATGAGCGCGTCACCCTCCAGTACGGCCCCGTACCGGTCTCAGCCGGGGAGCGCCGTGAGTGGATAGCCCACTTCTTCGACGGTTCGGCCTCGCCGCTGCCCGACGGCCTGAACGGGTTGGTCGGCGGCGACCGGGCCATGCTAGTGCTGCCCGAGGCCTGTGATGTGGACGGCAGACCGTCCACGGTCACGATCCGCAGCGAGAGCTGGGGCAACGGCCACCTGGGGAAGAAGGCCATGCCCTTCACCATCGGAAACCGGATGGACGTCGCGCGGATGCTGCTGGACGCGGCCGACACGGCGGCGGCGAAGGCAGGCTGCAAGCACGGAAAGCCACTGCGCCTGTCCTCGCCGATGGTGGTCACCGCCGAGAAGGACGAAAGGGCCACCAGTACTCTGTGCCGAATTCCCGGGGTGACCTTCGAGTTCGGAAAGGACTCCGCCTACCAGCAGCAGGTGGGCGTGGTCGGCGAGCGGCTCCAGACTTGTTCGGTGGTGTGGCGCTCCCGAGGGGTACCCGATGAGCCGGCGGCGCAGTTCCTGATGGCCTCCGAGCCTCGCATGGCCGCACTGTTCGACGGGCTTCCCGAAGGCATCGGCCAGGGCCTCGTGCGAGCCACCTGTGACGGTCGGCGGACCGTGTTCTACGGGAACATCGAGCCCGGCCTCAAGGGCCTGAGCCGCCCGGACGGACAGCAGGTGTTCGCGAACTTCACCTCGTCGGTGAGCAAGCGCATCGGGTGCCAGGCCGGTGAGAACAGGTGACCGCGGACAGCAGCGGCGCCGGAACGGAAAAGGACACCGTGGCGGACGACGGGGAGAACGTGTCACCTGCAGTGGACAGCGAAGCGACGCCGACCGACCAGCAGGACAAGCACCAGGAGCCCTCCCCCGCGCGGCCCCCGCTGTTGCGGCGGCTCCTGCGGAACCGCACCGTCCGGGCCACCACCGCAGGCGTCCTGGTCGGCGGCCTCCTCGGGGCCGGCTCCGTCGCCTGGCGTACGGACACCCTGCCGCTGCTCGGCCCCGCCCCCTGCTGGGACTCCCTCGGCGACTCGACCGTGTCCTCCCTCTTCGGCGACCGCAGGACCGAGGTCGAGGAGCAGATACTGCAGACCGACCCCCACGGCCAAGGACTGTCCTACGGCCAGTGCCGCATCACCAGCTACAAGGACGACAGGGCCCGAAGGCAGCTGACTGTACGGGTGCACAAGCTGGACGGTCTCTACGGAAGCGACGGGCGGCAGTGGCCCGAGGAGTTCCTCGCGGCAGGCATGGTGGCGCTCGGAGAAGGCCTCCCCGGCATGGCCTCCTCCTCCCGCGCCTGGATGGCGCTCCCCCAGTCCTGTACCGGCAAACCGGACCAGTTCGAGGGCCCGGTCGTGGTCGACGTCGGCATGGGGCCGGCAGGCCTGGACATCTCGTCGGAGTACGAGCGGGAGGACCGCGCCGCCCTGGCGCACGCCGTGGTGGATACGACCAACGGCGTCATACGCAAGCTGGGCTGCTCCGGGGTCTACCGATCACCGGATCTACCGAAGGACGTAGTCGCGTGGCGGGACACCCAGCCGGACTCCTTCTGCGGCATCAAGGGTCTTACCCTCCCGGCTGCCTACCGCGAGAGCCTGTCACGTGACCGGGTCAGCGGCGCCGGCGGCGCTGCCCGGGTCTGCGAGGCGGCCGGCAGCTATCCCAGGGCCGCAGTTCGGATGACGACCGTCGTGGACCCGGCACTAACTGCTCCCTTCTCCCAGGATCTGCTCAAGGGCGGCACTTCTTTCAAGGGCACCAGCGGCTTCGGATCGTTCAATGTGAGCCGGGCCGTGTACCGGGCGCAGTGCCAGACAGGGGACGTGATCTTCATGCTGGAGCAGAAGGACCGGTTCGGGGAGCACGACTTCACGTTCGTTCATGACCTACTGCCCGCCTACGTCGAGGCGGAGTCCATCCGTATCGGCTGCGGCCAGGAGAAGGTCACGCTGCCCTGACTGATCCCGTACACGGCATTACGGCGTGAACACGCTCTGCTCTGATGCCGGCATCACCCGTCCGGGTCATGCCGGCATCAGAGCTGTGTCAAGGACTGGTCGACTGTCTTGAGCCCTGCCTCGCAAGGCAGTTGGATGAGTGATGTGAACAGCGGTCTGCGCCACGACGACCGGCCACCGCATACGGTGCGCCAGGCCTCGCGCGCTGCTCACCTGCCGGTGCGCTGACGCACCGTTCCCGATCCGCGGCCGCCCGCCCCCACCCGTACAGCGGGCGGCCGCTTCCACCCGGTGCCTGCCCGCCCCTAGCCGGCACCGGGCCTCATCACAACGTCACGGTCGACGGCAACGAGGTCCTAGCTGCACCGCACGGGCGCGAGTGAGATCGTCAACGGTGCGTACTACGACCTTGACGAGCGCGTTGCCCCGGCCGCCTGCGCCACCGAGGAGCGTTGATGATCGAAATCGCACCGCAGCAACTGCCTGCCCTGAGCCGTTGGTTTCCCACCGGCTCCCCCGGTCTCGGGGCACTCTCCGAGCACGTACTGACCACGGGCGCAGGCTACTGGTGGGCCGATCGTCCTGACCGGCCCCGCGTCCTCGCCGTCACCTGCGCGGACCACGTGCTGCTGCGCGGCGACCCCAGCGCGCTCACCCCGGACGCCCTGGCTCGGTTCGCGGACCAGTACGTCGAGACGCCCTCACGCTTCTGGCCCGCCCTCGGCTCCGCGTTCGAGCGCGTCATCCCCTGGGAACGGATGCTGTACGTCCACCAGGCTCAGGCATCGGTATCCCTCCCCCGTACGCCGCGCGGCGTGACGGTGCGGCGGCTGACACCCGAGGACGTTCCGGCACTGGCCGAGCTGCACTCCGAGAACGCCTGGATCCACGCCAGTTGGGGCGGACCCTCCGGGCTGGCTGCCTCAGGCCACGCCTGGGCCGCTTTCGCCAAGGGCCGGATCCTCTCCGTCGCCTGCACCTACTTTCTCGGCACCGCATACCAGGACATCGCGGTCGTCACCGTGCCCGATCGCCGCCGCGAACGTCTCGCACTGGCCTGCGTCGCCAGCTTGGCAGCCGATGTCCAGGCACGTGGACGCACCGCGAGCTGGTGCTGCTCGCGCGACAACCGACCCAGCCGACTGCTGGCCTGGACGGCCGGCTTCCGGCTGACCCGCGAATACCTCCACCACGCCACCGGCCGGGCCCTGGCACGCGAGGTGCGGGCGACCCCGGTCCCCGCGTGAGCCAAGCGTCGCTGACAGCTCAGTGGGGGCGCTGCGCACTCAGGGCGTTCAGCAGCGCTGCGCCGCGCTCGGCATCGTCCACGCTCACCGCGAACTCGCGCCCCCGCCGGGGATGGATCACCAGGCACTCGCCGCTGCGGAGCATCACCGTCGTGCCCAACCCACTCAGCCGGTACCCCCAGCCCCCCACCTGAGCGGGGGTTCGGTTTTCGGCACGCGCCGATTCGATGTCCTGAGCGGGCCAGCGCCGCACCGGCCAGCCGATCGGGCCGAAGGCCACGCTCAGACCCTTCTCGGTGACACGCGCCTGCACGGAGGCGCAAGAGAGAACCGCCACAGAGACCGTGGCGAACGGTGCGACGACCGCCCACGGCAAATCCACCAGTCCGCTCACCGCGAGCAGCACAGCGGCCAGCGCGACCAGCCCGGCCAGGGCCCCGATCCAGTGGAGCCACGGATTCGTCGTACGGGAGAGCCACACGAACCTCTCACCGGCCGGAATCTCCATGCTCGTACCACTCGCGACCGCGTGTGACGCCGCAGCCCAATCCCGGCGGGCCACCGCCCACTCGGCCAGCCCCGCCATGGCCGCCACCCCGAGCGTCGCCACAGTCCACAGGCTCACGGAATCGGCCTGCCGCCAGTCCGTGTGATCCAGGTTCGCCCTGACAATGGATGCCTGCGCGCCGACGAGGAGGAAACCGCCGGACAACAGCCCCATTACGGGCCGGCCGCGCACCGTCGGCCCGGAGGTCGCTCCCCCACGCCACCGCCCGAGCGCGACGATCAGCAGCACGAGGACCACCCAGATCAAGGCCGGGAAGAGCGCGGCTGCCCACAGGGGCATCGAGCCGTCCGGTCCGCCGGAACCTGTGCCCCAGTGGGTCGCCAGCCGCTCCGGCAGCCGGCCGCTCGCGGCCCAGGGAAGTGCGACGAGCGCGGCCAGGATCGCCACGACCCAGCCCGCAACACCCCACCATGCTCCGCGCTTTCGCTCCGTCACCTCGTTCATTCCAGCCCCCTGATCATTTCTATGAGATCGGCCTTGCTGTAGCCCAGATGCGCCGCATCACCGACCAGTTCGCGCACGCGGTCGAGCAGCACCGACCGCTGGTCCGCCCCCTCGGTCACGGTCACACCGCGACCGCGCCGGAACTCCAGCAGTCCCTCGTCACGCAGCCCGCGAAGGCCACGGAGGACCGTGTTGACGTTCACCCCCAGCGCCAGGGAGAGGTCGCGTGCGGAGGGCAGTCGGTCACCCGGACCACACTCGCCCTCAGCGATGGCACGCCTGATGGCGCCCGCCACCTGCTCGTGCAGGGGGCGGTTGTCTGCGATGTTCAGCCTCAACAGCATGGTGCTAATGACACTAGCACCATCATCTTCAAGTTGAGAAAGGCCCATTGGTCGTCGCCGGGATATGGCAACGACTTGGAGGGGCACCTGTGTCAGGCTGCGGGGCGTGGATTGGACATTCAAAGCTCATGGTGGTGTCGCGGCCGCGCTGGGCGCCGCGCTGTTGGTGCTGGCCGCGCTCACCTGGCTGCCCGGGACCTTGTCGCTGACCGTGTCGGGGTGGCCGATGGCGGTGATTGCCGTGCTGCTCTTCCCGATCTTCATATCCGCCCTGGTGCGTATGCTCCTGACGCGCGCGGACCGGCACTCGGTATGGCTGGCGTTCAGGTGCCTTCCTCGCAAGGCCCAGATGGGCCTTGCGGCATTGGCGATTTCGGGTGTTGGGATCACGGTCATCAGCGCGGCCACGGAGGGGAACTTGCAGGCTGCCGAAGTGAAGGACGGTCAGTACTTCGCCTTCGACACCACGCCGCACGCGCGCGGCACGGTCGAGGTCTCCCAGAGTCAGTACCAGGCTGTCCTGGAGAGCGATCAGCGCAGCATGTTCGCCACCCCTGCCTTGCTCTTCGTCGGTGCTGCATGTGTCGTCCTGGCAGCCGGAGAGCTGCGCCGAGCAGACCGTAACTCCACGCCGTCGTGATTCGTGTGAAACGGCTGCTACCCCCGGCAGACCCCGGCCCCATGCCAACGCGCGCTGCTGACGGCGCGACTCGCCGGCTGGACCGGGGTACAGATCGGCCGTCGACAGGGCATCCGCAACGAGGTCCTGAAGCCTGGGGAGTAGGCGGAGCCAGCTGATCATCATCTCGCCAGGTCCAGCCGTGCCTCCTCCAGGTCCAGGGAGCGCTGGAGGTTCCGGCGGGTGGTGTCGCTGATGCGGTGTTCGTCGTAAAGCCGCTGGAGTTCGGCCGTCTCGACCCGGATGAGGTCGCGACGAAGCAGCCGGTACACGTAGTCCGCGGACTCGGCCAGGTCGGCTTCCTCCAGACGGTCGCGGGCATGTTCGAGACGGGCCTGCAGACTGCGCCGAAGCCGGTCCGCCACGACGTCCGGCACCGCTTCGAGGTCGGACATCTCGTCCAGTCGCCGGATCCCGGCGGCCGCGAGGGCGCACCGGGCGGAGGCTTCCTCGCGTTCGGTGTGGTCCGGTTCGAGGGCGATTCCGGAGCGGCGTACCACGTCGGCCAACGTGAAGCCCTGAGCGACAAGGGTGACCACCACCACTGACGTCGTCAGTACGAGTACAAGTGGCCGCTGGCCCAGCAGACTTCCGTCGTCTGCGGCGACCGGGATGGACAGCGCCGCGGCCAGCGGGACGACGCCACGCGTTCCCGCCCAGGTCAGCACGGCCGGGACGCGCCAAGACGGGCGTACGCCGGCGTTCCGCTGGACGACGGCCGAGAGCGGCAGAACCCACAGCAGACGCACGGTGACCAGGGTCGCGGCAACCGCCAGGGCGTACAGCGGCCAGAGTCCGTCGGCAGCGGTCAGCGCGGCGACCTGTCCCGGCAGGGTGAGCCCGATCAGGCTGAAGACGACGCTCTCCAGCAGGAAGACCACGGTGCCGTTGACGGCGTGCAACTGGATCCGGATGCGGGCGTTGGTCAACCGTTCGGCCCGACCTCCGAGCACAACGCCCGCCACGACGACGGCGGTCACACCCGACGCGTGCACCGCCTCCGCCAGCACGTAGGCGGCGTACGGGGTCACCAGGGCGATGACTGTTTCCAGTAGCGGGTCCTCGGTCCTGCGGCGGATCAGCGCCACCACCCCGGCGACGGCTCCCCCGATGAGGGTGCCACCTCCGGCGAGCAGTGCGAACTCGGTGCCCGCCGCCTGCCAGGACACTCCGGCGGAGGCCGCCGCGACGACGACGGCGACTCGGAAGAGCACGAGCGAGGTGGCGTCGTTGAAGAGGCTCTCGGCCTGTACGAGGACCTGGACGCGGGGCGGCAGGGCGAGGCGCCGGCCGAGTGCGGTGACCGCCACCGGGTCCGTACTCGCGAGGATGGCCCCGAGCACCAGCGCCATCTGCCACGTCAGAGGAGTGATCAGCGACGCGATCACCCCGACCGTGGCCGCCGAGGCCAGCACCAGGCCGACGGCGAGCACACTGACCGGCTTCCACACCAGGCGCAGCTCGCGCCAGGACAGTTCCTCCGCGCTGGCGTAGAGCAGGGGCGGCAGCACGACGAGCCCGATGACTTCGGGACTGACCCTGATCTCGGGGGTGCCCGGTATCAGCGCGACGACGAGGCCTGCGACAACGAGCAGTGAGGGCGCGGGGATTCGCCAGCGGCGGGCACCCGTGGCCACGACCGTGGCCAGCACCACGAGGAACAAGACCGTACCGACGCTGCGCATTCCGCCCCCACCCGAGTCGACGCGGACCATGCGGTCACGCGACGCCGACCAGGCTTCCCGGCACACCGCCTTCACCCTATCGATGTAACGGCCGTCAATACACCGTCAAAGTCCCACCCCAGTGCCGTTAGGAGTGCATCAGGGACGTTTCGTTCGCGACTTCGCTGGTGTTCGCTGGTGCGGTTGAGGGCGTCCGGAGGAGTCGGGTACGGGTGAGTACGGAGAATGTCGTCGGCATCATCGTTGCGGTCTGCCTGGTCGGGTATCTGATCCTGGCGTTCTTCTTTCCCGAGAAGTTCTGAGCATGACGACCAGGGACGAGGCCGGCCTGGCAGCAGGGGCGGCACAGCCGGTCGTCCGGCTCGGAAGGCTCAAGGTCTTTCTGGGCGCGGCCCCCGGCGTCGGCAAGACGTACCGGATGCTCGACGAGGCACACCGCCGGGCGGCCCGTGGCGCCGATGTGGTGGTCGGCTTCGTGGAGTGCCACCGGCGCCGGCACACCGAGGCGAAGCTCGACGGCCTGGAGATACTCCCCTTGGCCGGCCACGACTACCATGGCAGCCGGTACGCGGAGCTGGACCGGGAAGCACTGCTGTCCAGGCGTCCGAAGGTCGTGCTGATCGACGAGCTCGCCCACACCAACGTCCCGGGAGGCGACCGGCACCCGAAGCGCTGGCAGGACGTCGAGGACATACTCGCCGCCGGGATCGACGTCGTCACCACGCTCAACATCCAGCACCTGGAGTCGCTGAGCGACGTCGTCGAGAAGATAACCGGAGTACCGCAGCGCGAGACGGTCCCCGATGAGTTCGTACGCCGCGCCGACGAGATCGAGCTGGTCGACATACCCCCCGAGGGACTTCGACGCCGGATGGCTCACGGCAACATCTATCCCCCGGAACGGATCGACGCCTCCCTCGCCAACTACTTCCGCCCCGGCAACCTCATCGCGCTGCGAGAGCTGGCCCTCCTGTGGCTGGCCGGGCGGGTGGACGAGGCCCTCCACAAGTACCGCATCGAGCACGGCATCGGGGACGTCTGGGAGACCCGGGAACGGGTGGTGGTGGCACTCACGGGCGGCCCCGAGGGCGAGACCCTGATCCGTCGCGCCGCCCGCATCGCCGGTCGGTCCGCCGGCGGCGAACTGCTCGCCGTGCACATCGCACGCAGCGACGCACTCGCCGCCGGGGTCTCGCACGCGGCGCTCGCCGCGCAACGGGCGCTCGTCGAGGACCTGGGCGGTAGCTACCACTCCGTCGTCGGCGACGAAGTACCCACCGCACTGGTGGACTTCGCCATGGCGGAGAACGCCACGCAGCTCGTCCTCGGTACGAGCCGCCGCCGCAGACTGGAACGTTTCCTCACCGGCAGGGGAATCGGCGAGACCGTCGTCGGGCTCTCCGAGGACATCGACGTCCACATGGTCACGCACGAGCGGGCCGGCCACGGACGGCTGCTGCCGTCCCGCCGCCGCACGCTCCCCACCTCCCGGCTCATCGCCGGACCCGTGGTCGGTGTGGTCCTCCCGGTACTGCTCACCCTCGCCCTCGACCAGATGCGCGGCACCCTGAACCTCACCAGCGAGGCACTGCTGTTCCTGGTGGCCGTCGTCGGCGTGGCATGCATCGGCGGGGTCGCCTCCGCGGTGATCGCGGCACTGACCGCCGCGCTGCTCCTCAACTACTGGTTCATGCCGCCCATAGGCGAGTTCACCATGAGCGACCCGGACAGCGTGCTGGCCCTGGTGGTCTTCGCCGTCGTCGCCGCCACCGTGGCCGCCGCCGCGGACAGATCCCTGCGGCTCTCCCGCCGCGCTGCCCGGGCCACGGCCGAGGCCGAGACGATGTCCTCCCTCGCGGGCAGCATCGTCCGCGGCGACCAGACGATCCCGGCGCTGCTGGAACGCACCCGGGAGACCTTCGGCATGGACACCGTCGAGCTGTCTCCGGAAGCCCCTGACGCCGGTTCCGGTACCGAGAGCGGACACCGCACACGTGGCGGTCCGGCCCCCGCCCTGGTGGTCGCGGCCGGACCCGGGGGCTTCCTCGTCCTGCGCGGCCGTACGCTGCCGTCCTCCGAGCGCCGCGTCCTGGCCGCCTTCGCCGCGCACGTCGGCGCCGCAGTCGAGCGGGCCCGCCTGGCCGAGGCCGCCGCCGAGGTCGAACCCATCAAGGCTGCCGACCGCCTGCGCACCGCCCTGCTCCGGGCCGTCAGCCACGACCTGCGGACCCCGCTGGCCGGGGCACTGGCCGCGATCACCTCGCTGCGCACCCCGGACGTGGACTTCTCCCAGGAGGACCGGGCGGAGCTGCTCGGATCCGCCGAAATGTCGCTGAACCGGCTGAACCGCCTGGTGGAGAACCTGCTCGATCTCAGCCGTCTGCAAGCCGGCGCCCTCACCCTCGAACTGCGGGCCACCACCCTCGAGGAGGTCCTGCCCGCAGCTCTGGAGTCACTGGACCTGCCGTCGGCGGAAGCGCCCGGCATCGACGTGCAGAACCTGGAGACCGTACCGGCGCTGCAGGCCGACCCACCTCTGCTCGAACGGGTGCTGGCGAACCTGGTCGGCAACGCGGTCCGCCACGCCCCCGGAGACCGTCCGGTGCTGGTGACGGCGAGCGCCCTGGCCGGCCGGGTCGAGGTCAGGATCGCCGACCGGGGGCCCGGGATCGCCGCCGACGACCGCGAGCGCGCCTTCGAGCCGTTCCAGCGCCTCGGCGACCGCGACAACACCGTCGGGCTCGGCCTCGGCCTCGCCCTGGCCCGGGGGCTCACGGAGGCGATGAACGGCACCCTCACACCCGAGGACACCCCTGGCGGTGGTCTGACCATGGTCCTGTCCCTGCCCGTTGCCGCCGACGCGGCCGCAGGGCGGCTCTGACCCGTATGTCCTCCTCCACCCTCCACCTCCGAACGGGCCTCGGACAGCGATCCCAGCACATGATCATCTGCGGGGACGACGGACTCGTGCACCGCCTGGCACAGGAGCTCGACGCCGTCTGCGGTGAGGCCGTCACGGTCGTGCTGCCGTCGCGGCGCGACGGGCACGGCGCCGATGTCGTCGCCCTGCACCGCGACCCCCACTCCCCCGTCGAACTGCTCATCTCCGCCAGGCCGGACGAGCAGGCCCTGCGGGCGGCCGGCGTCGAACGTGCCGCCGCGCTCGCGCTCACGTACGGCGACGACCAGATGAACATGACCGCTGCCCTGCTGGCCCGCAGCATCAATCCGTCCGTGCGCCTGGTCATCCGCATGTTCAACCGGGACCGCGGCCGCCACCTGGAACGCCTCCTCGACCGCGCCGCCGCCGCATACACGCGAGACGACGACACATCCATCGACGCGTCCACGACGATCCTCTCCGACGCCGACACCGCCGTACCCGAGCTGGTCGCCGCCGCCGCGGTCGGACGCGGCCACACGCTCCAGGTCGAGGGCAAAGTGTTCCGCGGTGTCGTACGCCCGGCCGGAACGCCACCCCACGCGACGGACCTCGCCACCCTCGCCGTCCTCTCCGGAACCCACATGGACGATCCGCTGGGCGAGGACAGTGCGGAAACCCCCGGCGCGAGCGGCACCCAGCTGCTCCCCGACACCGCGACCGCGTACCACCGGCAGTTCACGCACGGCCGCCTCATGCTCGAAGAGGTGACCCAGCACCATGCGCCGGCGTCCCCCTCCCGACGACGGCGGCGGCGGCGGCGGGCCTACGGTGGCTGGCTGCGCGACCGGATCGGGCACCTGCCCTGGAAGATCTTCGTCTCCCGCGAGGTGACGGCCGTCTTCGGAGTCCTCGGCGCGGCCGTGGTGCTCCTGGCCACGGCAACGGCCGTCGTGGAGGACGGACCGCTGTGGAAGTCGGTGTACCTGCCGCTACTGGACATCTTCACCATGGGCGACCCGGCCACCGAGGAGTCCACGGCCCGCCAGGTGCTTCAGCTGATCGCGGGTTTCGTGGGCCTGGCCGTACTACCGCTCGTCGTGGCCGCCGCCATGAACGCCACCCTGGCCTTCCGTACGGCATCGGCCAACCACGTACCGGATACGAGCCTGCACGACCACATCGTCCTGGTCGGCCTCGGCAAGATCGGCACGCGCGTCCTGGCGCAGCTGTGCACCACCGACCACAAGGTCGTGGTCATCGAGCGTGATCCGCAGGCCCGGGGGGTCGCCCTGGCGCGCGAGCTCGGTGTGCACCTGCTCCTCGAGGACGCCGCCGCCCCCGGAGTGCTGGACCTCGCCCGCATCACCACCAGCAAGTCGCTGCTCGTCCTCACCCACGACGACGGCGAGAACCTCGACATCGTGATGGCAGCCCGCGAGAGCAATCCCCGGGTGCGGGCGGTGATGCGCCTGTACGGCGACGACTTCGCCGCCACCGTCTCGCGCACCATGCGCGCCGGCTACCCGGACGCTCTCACCCGCAGCCGCAGTGTCTCGGCATTGGCGGCACCGTCCTTCGCCGCCGCGATGATGGGCCGCCACGTGCTGGGGGTGATGCCGGGTGGAGCGCGGATCCCTGCTCTTCACCGTCGTGGACGTCGCCGGCCACCCGGAGCTGGAAGGGCACTCGATACACGAGGCCTTCAAGGAGCACGAGTGGCGCGTGCTCGCCGTCGGCCCTTCGACCAGCCGGCATTCTGCCTCGTCCACGGACACGCTCGGCGGATTCCGCACGGACCGGCCCGCATTCGACTGGCGCCCACCACACGGACGGATCCTGCGACACGACGACCGAGTCGTGCTGGTGACCACACGCCGGGGTCTCGACTTCCTGATGACGGGAGTCCAACCCATCCCGGTAGGCCGCAGACAGCATCCGGCCCATTGATCTCGTATGGCGCGCAATCGCCGCACCGGCCGGCTCAAACCCTGGATCACGCAGGGGAAGTCATTTTCACCATGGGGGTCTTATGTCGTTCGATGAGGAATGGGCGGAGCTCAGGTCAGCCGCTGTCGAGAGGCAGACCGCCATGCGGCTCAATCATCTCGACCCCGGAGGGGGCGGTGGGCCGGGGCCGCAGGGGGATCTGGTGGTCACGCAGAAGGATCTTGCGGCCGTCGGCGACGCGGCATTCAAGCTCCGCCAGAGACTCGGCACCGACGGGGACCACGCCAAGGCCAGTACGTACGAGGCGGCAGGCTCCTTGAAGAAGGACTTCGCCCTCGGCGGGGCCCTGTCGACGCTCGCGGACAAATGGCACGACCAGGTCGGCACCCTGCTGGATGCCTGCGCTCACATCTCCAACCACCTGGACTACACGCAGAACGCACACGCCGAGGACGAGTACTGGATCGCGACCCAGTTCAAGTTCGCGCAATTGGACAAGGGCTTCGAGGAAAGGGCGCAGCACTGATGGATCTGGACGCACTGCGCTTCGCGGACTTCTCGAAGCTGTCCACGGCCGTGGCCGACTGGACGGCCATGGCGACCAAGCTGTGGGAGCTCGAGTCGGACGCCCGCGGCGATCTCGGCGGGAAAGCGGCGAAGGCCGACTGGGCGGGGGTGAACGCGACCGTGACAAGGGAGTTCATCGGCAAGACCGCCAAGGAGTTCGCCGACGCGGCCACCGAGGCCACCAGCATCGGGAACATCCTGCGTGACACCCGCGGTGAACTCGTCGACTACAAGACCCGGCTGAACGAGGCGATCTCCCGGGCCCTGGAGAAGAACCTCACCGTAGTCGGGACCGGTGACGGCGGTTTCACCGTCACGATGAACATCCACCCCGACCGCGCGGCCAAGGGTCACACGGTCCCCGAGCACACCGAAGCCGACGCGACCGCGTTCCGCGACGAGGTGCAGCGGATCCTGCAGGGGGCCACCGAAAGCGACTCAACGGCCGCCCAGGCCCTGACCATGCTGGTCAGCCAGACCCCGTACGGCTTCTCCGACGCCGCCTACTGCGACCGCGACCGGGCGGCGGATGCGATGAAGGACGCCGACCGGATCGCGAAGCTCCTCAAGACCAAGGGGGACGACATGTCCCCGGAGGAGTTCGACAAGCTGGGCGCCGACCTGGCGAAGTACAAGGACGACCGCCTCTTCCAGGAGACGCTCGCCACCACCATCGGCCCGCGCGGCCTGCTCGATTTCTGGGCGGACCTGGCCGACCCCTCCGACGGCGGCACTCTCCAGCGCTCCCGTCACGACCAGTTCGGCGACTTCCAGCGCAACCTCTCCCTCACCCTGGCCGGCGCCACCCAGTCAGACAGCCCGGCGATGCGCACCTGGGAGAACGACATGGTCAAGCTGGGCGAGGAGCGGATCCAGACCCGCGGCAGCCAGGTCTACGGCTACCAGGTGATGAGCAACCTCATGCGCAGCGGGGACTGGGACAACCGGTTCCTGAACGACTACGGCAACGCGCTGGTCGCCACCGAGAAGAAGATGAAGCTCCCCGGCAATTACTGGAACGGCGGCGTCCCGCCGGTGCCGAAGATGAACTTCATCGGCGAGGACTTCGGCCGCGACCCCATGACGGGCTTCATGACCGGCCTGGCGGCCAGCCCGCACACCGCGACCGAGTTCTTCAACACCACCCAGCCCACCGACAATGCCCAGTACGTCCTCGGTGACCGTCAGACCTTCGACGACACCCCGCTCAACAGCAAGGACGGCAACTCCGCACGCGAGGCCACCGGCGCCGCCCTGGTCTCCGCCGCAACAGGAGTCAACCCGAACGACCCCACCGCACGCCCCGCGGACCTCACCCCGGAACACCGTCAAGTCCTCGACCGCTCCCTGAAGTACCTTTCCGAGCGCGGCGACGACTTCCCCTCCGAGATGCGCGACGACATGGCCAAGATCCTCTCCACCCACAGCGACGTCGTCCACCACTCAGCCAGCTCACTCGCCGACGACAGCAACGACCCCCGTCTGCTGGACCGCCACCAGCTCTTGGAGGTCAGCAAGCAGGTATCCCGCGACCAGGACTCCTACGGCATGCTCAACGAGGCCATGAACCGCGAAATGATCAAGGACATCCACGCGGACCACCCCAGCGACCCCAAGGAGAACCTGCTCCGGGCCGGTGCCACCGTGGGCTTCCTGGAAGAGGCCCGCTACCAGGCCCTGAAGACCGACAAGGACGACCCCTCCTGGGACGCCAAGTGGCTCTACCACGGCTTCGGCGGTGCCGCGAACTTCATCCCCGTCGTCGGAGACGCCGCACAGCGGGGCGTCGACGCCCTCGCCTACCAGTGGCAGCTCGACGAACAGGCACGGATCAACGCCGAAACCACGCGCCAGAACGGTGAGACGTTCACCGCCCGTGAGCGGCAGCTCCAGGCCCTCGCCGACGAATGGGCACAGGTCAATCCCAGCGGCGGCAACAACCGCTACGTGCTCACCTCCGAGATCAACGGGGCTGCCTTCGACGGAAACCAGAAGGCCCAGGGTCTGGCGGGCGCCCAGTGAGCCGCCGCTGCGCCATCGCCTTGGTCGTGCTCTTGCTCGCCGGTACGGCCGGGTGCGCACAGGGCCAGGAGTACGCCGTACCCGGCGACGTCTGCGGCGTCGAGGTTCAGTCGGCTCTCCTGAAACCGCTGCTGCCGCCCGGTGATTCGTTCAAACAGAGGAAGACCCAGGAGGGGGGTGAAGACATCACCGGCTGCGCGATGGACGTCGACAATCGACGCGAACTGACCTTCCAGGCAAGCCTGGTGGCTGCCGATCTGGACCCGCTCCAGGTCAAGAGCACCAACCTCCTGCGCGCCGGGAATCCACAGAAGGCCGATATCGGCAGCGACGCACGCATCGCGGACAACGCGGCCATGGCATACAGCGCGTGCACTTACAAAGGTGAACAGCACCGATACGTGGTGGAGCTATGGATGCAGAATCCGCCGACCGACGTCGACGAGCGCCGCAAGGACCTCACCCGCTTTATCGCGGCGTACCTGCCGGCGGCCCAGAAGGCGGCAGGCTGTACCTCTTGACCGGAAGGGCCACCCGCTGGGGCACAGCGGGTCCCCGAGACCTTCGACCTAGGACGCAGCCTGTGCGGTACGACGACGAACCGGTCTTCAAACGGAGCAAGTGGGGAACGAACCGCTACTCCTACAACCCTGGTAACCCCGTCGGGCTCGCCCTCATCATCATCACGCTGCTCTTCGTCGGAACGATGATGATCCTCATGGCCAACCGGGCCGGACCGTTCAAGCCCGCGCCCGCCCCCGCACCGTGGAGCCCGCCGCCGTACGACTACTCCCGGCCGTCCCCTTCGCTCAGCCCACCGGGCCAATGACGCCGATGGGGTTCCCGCCCGGCGGGAACCCCATCAAGATGGCGTAGCCATCACATCAGCGATGCGTCAGGGTCGGCCTCCAAGGCCTCCACCAGCCCTAACGTCGCTCTCATGGGAAGACGTTTCACTCAGGCCGCGACCGGTGCACAGGGCACCGAAGCGGCGCCTCCTGGACCCTTCGCACAGGACATCCACTGGGCCGGTGAGAGGCGCTCGGCGATCGGTGTCGCGTTCCTCCTGCTCACGGCCCTGTTCGCCATGGACGCGGGCTTCGGAGAGCTCAATGTTTCCCGCGGCGCCCTCTGGACGGGTCTGGCCGGCCTTCTCTTCGTGATCTTGCACCCGCCTCGGGTCTCCGTGCGCCCCGGTCTGCTGATCACCCGTGGACTGCTGGTGACGGACACCGTCCGAACCGACTCCCTCGTCTCGGTTCGGTGGTCCGACGGGGTGGCCCAGCGGATGGTCCTCCGAGACACGGAGGGAAGTCAGGTCGAGATCGACCCGACCGTCATGATCCGCAATCCGGCGATGTGGCACCGCCTCGACACCGACACCCGCGCATCGATCCGGCGCGGCACTCTGCTGCACGGCGCGACCGCTCTGCGACAACTGGCGCAGCGCATCGACCGCGAGACGGCCCACACGGTCTTCAAAACCTCCGGCTTGCAGTGACCACTCACGCCCTCGTGCCGGTCACTGATCCCGCCTGCGGGCTGCTGCGGGAAGCGTGAGCTTCAACGCGAACCCGGGCCCGGTGGTGGTGGGTTCGAGGGTGCCGCCCATGGTCTCCGTGAGGTCGCGGGACATCCTCAGCGCCAGGCTGTCGGCAGTGTGGACCGGGCGCGTCCCTGACGCTGTCTCCTCCGCCCCCTCGCGGGTTCCGTCAGTGATGTGGATCTCCACGAGGCCGGGCCGGGTCTCGGCCGTCAGCCGCGCGCGCCGGTCCGGCGGGCTGTGCCGCTGGGCCTCGGCCGCCAGAGTGGTAAGGACGCGGGTGAGGACGGCCGCGTCGGCGATCACGTCGGGCAGCTGCTCCGGGAGCATGCAGCGAAGCGTATGGCCGGGACCGAGGGCGTCCATCACTGCGGTCAGTAGCTCGTCCAGGTCGACCGGGCGCAGGTAGAGGTCGAGTGCGCCGGCGTGCAGTCGGCTCAGGTCGTCGAGATCCGAGACGAGCCGGCCCGCTCGACGCAAGGCCGATCGGGCCGTGTCGAGGAGGCGGCCGTCCCCGAGGTCCGCGGGGGTACCCAGGCTGCTCAGCGCGTCGTCAGCCGTGCGGAGCGGACCCCGCAGGTCTCGACTCGCGATGAGGAGCAGCGAGGCCCTGGTGTGCTCGGCCTCGGCTCGTACGCCCGTTTCGGCGTCGTGGGCGGCAAGGCGACCGTGGGAGTACGCCATTCCCAACTGGGCCGCGCACGCTGCCAGTACGCGCTGGTCGTCGCTGCTCAGCGGCCGCCCGCGGGCGGCCAGCGTGACGTTGTCGCCAACGGGACTCTCCACGTCGGCGTCATAGGGCCGCTCGGGTGGATCCTCGCCGGTGCTGGCGACGACGTACCAGCGGGGCTCGGCGGCATGCCCGGTATCCCTCTCCAGCAGGCTGACCGCGTCCAGGCCGAAGTCCTCCCGTACCTGCTCGAGCAGGGTCGGGAGGTCCTGGCCGCGCATCATGGCGGTGGCAAGCCGGCTCAGCGCCCGGGCCTCGGAGCTCGCGCGGACGGCCTGGTACGTACGTTGGGCAGCCGTGCCCGCGGCCATGCCGACGACGACGGCCGTGACGACATAGACCACCAGTGCGAGGACGTCGTCGAGCCGCTCGACGCGCAGCGAGTTCAAGGGCCTGGTGAAGTAATAGTTGGCGAGCAGTCCCGCGGCGAGCGCAGCCAGCAGTGCGGGGACGAGGCCTCCGACCAGGGCGATCACGACGACGGCCAGCAGGTAGAGCACCAGGGCGAGGGAGAGGTCCACGTGTTCGCCCAGGAGAACCAGCAGGAGGGTCAGGGCGGGAAGCATGATCGCCGCGAGTACGATCGCCGCCCAGAAGCGCCGCGGGCCGGTGGCGCGGCTCGGGTGCGGCAGCCGCAGGGCGGGAGACGACTCCGCAGCGTGTTCGTGGGTCACCACGAGCACGTCGATGGGGCCGGACCGCTGGATCGTCCGGTGCCCGACGCCGCCGCGGAGGAACGTGGAGAGCCTGCCGCGGCGGCTCGCGCCCAGCACGATCTGGGTGACGTTCTCGGCCTCCGCGAACTGCAGCAGCGCCTCGGGGATGTCGTCGCCTGTGGTCTGGTGATAGCTCCCGCCCAGCGATTCCACCAGCTCGCGCTGGGTTGCGAGGGTGGCCTGACCCCCATGGGTGAGGCCGTCGCTCGGGACCACATGCAGCGCCAGCAGCTCGCTGCCGGGGACGCGGGCCGTGATCCGGGCCGCGCGGCGGATCAGGGTGTCGCCCTCGGGGCCGCCGGTGAGGGCGACCATGATGCGCTCGCGGGTCTCCCAGGGGGTGGTGATGCCCTGCTCGGCGCGGTAGCGCTGAAGCCCTTCCTCGACGCGGTCGGCGAGCCACAGCAGGGCGAGCTCCCGTAGCGCGGTGAGGTTGCCGACACGGAAGTAGTGGGTGAGGGCGGCCTCGATGCGCTCCGAGGGATAGATCTCGCCGTGCAGCATGCGCCTGCGCAGCAGCTCGGGCGGCAGGTCGACCAGTTCGATCTGGTCCGCGCGGCGTGCCACCTCGTCGGGCAGGGCCTCCCGCTGCGGGACGCCGGTGATCTGCCGGACCACGTCGCCCAGGGATTCCAGGTGCTGGACGTTGAGCGTGGTGACGACGTCGATCCCCGCGTCCAGGAGTTCCTCGACGTCCTGCCATCGCTTGGTATGGCGTGAGCCGGGCACATTGGTGTGGGCCAGTTCGTCGACCAGGGCGACCTGTGGGCGGCGGGCGAGCACCGCGTCCAGGTCCATCTCGGTGAACGTCGCCCCGCGGTACTCCATGGTTCGCCGGGGAATGATCTCCAGACCCTCGGTGAGGGCTGCGGTGGGCCGTCGCCCGTGCGGTTCGACGAACCCGACGACGACCTCGGCACCGGCCGCGGCAAGGCGCTGCCCCTCCTCCAGCATGGCGTACGTCTTCCCCACCCCCGGGGCCGCCCCGAGGTAGATCCGCAACCGCCCACGCGCCATGGGAGGGCTCCTGCCCGGCCGTCACACCGCTCGCCCACCTCCATGGTGCTCCGCGCTCGCCTCGGCCGCGCTCTCAGGCCTCCAGGTCAGCCGCCGATGGCCACGGCGAGGGCAATGCACGCGAGCATCCCCACGGTGCAGCCGTCGGCCATCCACGCCCGGGTGAAGCGCCGGACCGTACGGGAATTCCCCCTCAGGTCCCGCCGTTCCGCAAGCCCGGCCTTGATCTGAGCGACGGCCCTGTCGGTGGAACCGACGAAATGGTCGATGATCGACCCGGCGAACCCGAAAGCCGCGATCTCGACGGCCTGCGTCGTCGTGATGACCAGGTTCCCCCCGCTATCAGCCTCGACCCTGGCCACGTACCGATAGGGGACGTCATGGGTGAACACCGGATTCACCACGGACAGCACCTTCTGGCCGAGCACAACACGCGACCCTGTGATCCGCCGGATGAACGCGATCCCGCCCAGGCATACGGCCATGACTGTGAGCGTGTCCGAGTCCGGCACCCTGCAGGCCATACTCGCCCGGGCGCCGAGGACGAACCCTCCGGGCAACACGGTGAACATCAGCGACAGGGCTATGAAGGACTTCCGATGTAGCACCGTCCGGCGTGCTCTTTCCACTGATCCCATCTCACCGGGTACGCGGCGGACGCTGGGCTCGTGTGCTCAGAACCAAGGCGAAGAGGAGACCCACGACGCCCGGCATGGTGACGACGGACCGGTAGCCGGAGTCGACCACCAGGAGGCCGACCAGCTCGACGCCGAGCGCGGCGGCGATGAGCAGCTGGGCCCAACCGAACAAGCGCGGGCGGACGATGTGCCGACGCTGCCAGGGGAGCAGCCAGCCACGGCTGAGTGTCGCAACACCGGACACGGCGAGCAACAGCGCCACCACACCGATCGGTACCGCAAGATACAGGCCAAATCCCATAACACCCCTCCGCCTTCTGTGGGTGTGATGATGCCAGGGCAGATCATGGGGAAGGTGTGCAGCCCCCAAGGCCAAGCTCACCGCGGAGAGGCACGAAGGCCGACCACGGCAGGTGTTCCGGCACCAGGGTGCAGCGCGAGCTGCACCTGTCCCAACCCGAGCAGCTCACAGCAACCAGCAGCCGCAGCACACCGAAGGCGCCGTCGGGGCCGACGCACCTCGGCGTCGGTCCCGACGGCAAGTCCACAAAGACGGACAGCTACTTCGCAGCCTCGGCCCGAAGGGTGCCGGCGCCGATGGCGCCCCGGAGGACCTGGGCGATCTCCTCGGGCTTGAGGTCGATGCCGTCGAGCCCCGCCACGGTCAGCGGGATCTCCTCCAGTGCGTATTCGCCGCGGCCCTCGGCGCTGAACTCGGGCCCGGTGCGGTCCTCGAAGGACCAGGTGGCGATGCGGGCGAGGTAGAAGAGCTGACGTTCGTCGTCGGACTCCATCGTGTGGAGGAGCCGGACGATGTCGGCCTTCCCCGCGATCTCCTCGTGGATCTCCCGGTGGAGAGCGGCCTCCCGTGACTCGTCGCTGGGCTCGACGCCGCCGCCGGGCAGTACCCAGTACACGGGGATGTCGGGCTTGGTTCGGCGGATGACCAGCATCGTGTCGTCAGCGGTGACGAGGACGGCGCGGACTCGTTCGATCATGTCGGTCTGTCTCCTTGCTTGTTGACGGTCTCAGTCCGGGATGCGGCCTCTCCTCGGCTGGTGTCGGCTGGTCGGCCTACGGAAGAAAATCGCAGGTCAGCGCACCCTTCCGCGTGCTTTCAGGGGCCCCGGCGGGAGCGGAGGGGCAGGGATCGGAGGGCCGTCGTAGCCCTTCACCTCGCCGTACCGGGTGCCCTCCATCCAGTCCTTGCGCGCCTGTACGATCTCCTCGTTGGAGCGCCCGATCCAGTTCCAGAACATCACGATCTCCTCCTCGAACGGCTCGCCGCCCAGGAGCATCAGGCTCGTGTCCGACGTGGCCCGCAGGGGGAGTTCCGTGCGGCCGCAGCCGAGGTAGAGCATCGAGCCCGGGAGGACCGGGACGCCGTCCACGTGGGCCTCGCCCGACATCGACAGGACCGCGTACTCGAAGTCCGGGTTCAGCGGGAGCCGGGTCTCCGTGCCCGACGCGAGGGCGAGGTCCGCGCCGACGATCGGGCTGTACGCCGTGCCCGGCGAGGTCGCCGTGTCCAGGGTGCCCAGGATGACCGTGGCCGTCAGACCCGGGGCGGTCACGTGCGGGAGCTCCGCGTGGTGCTGGAAATGGGGTTCCACATGGCGGTGGGCCTCGGGGAGCGCCACCCACAGCTGCGCCCCGTGCAGGAGGCGGCCGTGCGAGCGGGGGCTCTCCTCGGAGTGGCTGATGCCGCGGCCCGAGGTCATCAGGCCGAGCTCTCGCGGGCGGATCGTCTCGAGGCTGCCCACGCTGTCCCGGTGCAGCACCTCGCCGTCGTGCAGCCAGCTCACGGTCTGGAGTCCGGAGTGCGGGTGCGGGGCGACCTGCATGCCGGGCTCGCCGGCGATGTCGTCCGGGCCGTAGTGGTCGACGAAGCACCAGGCGCCCACCATGCGGCGTCCCAGGTTGGGCAGGAGTCGGCGGACCTCGGTGGATTCCCCGAGCTTGACCGTGCGCGGGCTGAGGAGCTCGCGCACGGGTTCGGCCACGACGAAGCCGCGGCCGCCGCAGGCGGAGAGAGCGGGCTGGCGATCGAGATTGCTCATGCCTCACAACTTAGTACCGCCACCAGCGCCGCGTTCGGTGGAATGTCCGGCTGCTGTCACGTGTTGGAGGGACGGACGCACCACCTGAACGGCGGAAGGGACGCGATGAACGCGCCGACGGAGTATTTCGAGCACGGGACGGCAGCCGAGCGCTGGGACCGGGCCCGGCTCTTCTTCGACGCCAAGGAGTACGCGACGGCCGCAAACATCCTGGTCGCACTGGCCGGCGAGGCCCCCGAGCAGCTGGCGCCCCGGCTGCTGCTGGCCCGCGCCTACTACCACTCCGCCCAGCTCTCGCGCGCCGAGCACGAGCTCCGCGCCATCCTGGAGCGCTGGCCCGTGGAGGACTACGCGCAGCTGATGCTCGGCCGGACACTGGAGCGTCGGGGCCGGGCCGCCGAAGCCCGCCCCTACCTGCGGTTGGCCGCCGCCATGGCCGGCGAATTCCCCGAGTAGCGCACCCACCGGCCCCGTGCGTGCCGGGCCGGGCGGCCTCCTCGGTTAGCCTGGGGGCACGATGAACCGTCTGACCACGCCTTTCGGCTCCTACGAGCTCACCCGCTTCCCCGAAGACCCGCGCGACCAGCTCCGCGCCTGGGACGCAGCCGACGAGTACCTGCTGCGCCACCTCGAGTCCGGTACCGGGGAACACGGCCCGGTCGACCTGGCCGGCGCCGGGCAGATCACCATCCTCGGGGACCGCTGGGGGGCGCTGACGACCGCGCTGGCCGCGTACCACCCGACGCAGATCACCGACTCCTACCTCGCCCGGGCCGGCACCGCGGCCAACCTGGACCGGGCCGGGATCGGCACCGCCAAGACCACGGTGCGGCTGCTGACCACGCAGGACGCGCCGCCCGAGCGGATCGACGTACTCCTCGTCCGGGTGCCGAAGAGCCTGGCGCTGCTCGAGGACCAGCTGTACCGGCTGGCCCCGCACGTGCACGCGGGCACCGTCGTCGTGGGCACGGGCATGGTCAAGGAGATCCACACCTCCACGCTGAAACTCTTCGAAAAGATCCTCGGCCCGACGAAGACCTCGCTCGCCGACAAGAAGGCCCGCCTGATCTTCTGCACGCCCAGCGCCACGTCGCCGCGCGCCGTCGACCCGTGGCCGGTGACGTACACGCTGGACGCGGAAGCAGGATCGGGCTCCGGCCTGACCGCCGTCAACCACGCCGGGATCTTCTGCGCGGACCGGCTCGACGTCGGCACGCGCTTCTTCCTCCAGAGCATCCCGAACAACACGAACGGCGCCCGGGTCGTTGACCTCGGCTGCGGCAACGGCATCGTCGGCACGGCGATCGCGATCGCGGACCCCGCCGCGGAGATCGTGTTCACCGACGAGTCGTACCAGGCGGTCGCCTCGGCGAAGGCCACGTTCCGCGCCAACGTCCAGCACGAGCGCGAGCGGGCCGACTTCCTCGTCGGCGACGGCGTGTCCATGCTGGACCCGGCTTCGGTCGACCTGGTGCTGTGCAACCCGCCGTTCCACTCCCACCAGGCGACGACGGACGCGACGGCGCTGCGCATGTTCGCGCAGTCGCGCAAGGTGCTGCGTACGGGCGGTGAGCTGTGGGTGATCGCCAACCGCCACATGGGCTACCACACGCATCTGCGCCGCCTCTTCGGCAACAGTGAAGTCGTCGCGAGCGAGCCGAAGTTCGTCGTACTGCGGGCGGTCAAGCAGGAGATGCGACCGCGCCCCATGTGACCTGCCGGTATACCCGTCGGTACAGCGCGCGGTACGTCCTACACTCGGCCGCGTGAGCAGCCTGGTGCGACAAGACGGCACGGACGACGGCACGCACGACGGTACGCACGACCGTGCGGCCGGCGGTCCCAGCGGCGAGCGCTACCGCCGGGAGGACCTGGCCCGCGCGGCCGGCGTCAAGGTGCGCAACCTGCGCTACTACCAGGAGCGCGGGCTGCTCCCGGCGCCGCGCCGCGAGGGCCGCATCGCGTGGTACTCCGCGGAGCACCTGACCCGGCTGCGGCTGATCAGCAATCTGCTGGGGCGCGGGTACACCGTCAACGGGATCGCCGAGCTGCTGCACGCCTGGGAGGCGGGCGGCGGCCTGTCCCAACTCCTGGGCCTGGAGCGGGCGATGACCCGGGACTGGGTCCAGGAGGACCCGGTCACCATGACCCTGGCCGAACTGCGCGAGCTGTTCGGCCCGTCCGCGACGGCCGAGGACACCCGGCGGGCCGTCGAGCTGGGTCACGTACGGATCGAGGGCGACCGGGTCACGCACCGGAGCCGGCGGCTGCTGGAGGCGACGCTCACGCTCGTGCGGCAGGGCGTGCCGCTGGCGGAGATCCTCGATGCGGGGGACTTCGTACAGACACAGGCGGCCGCGCTCGCCGACCGGTTCGTCGGACTGTTCCGGCGGCATGTGATCGGCCCGGACGGGCTGGAGCAGCTTTCGGC
Organism: Streptomyces sp. NBC_01296; assembly: GCF_035984415.1. Taxonomy (NCBI): domain Bacteria; kingdom Bacillati; phylum Actinomycetota; class Actinomycetes; order Kitasatosporales; family Streptomycetaceae; genus Streptomyces; species Streptomyces sp. NBC_01296. The sequence continues at coordinate 1,502,519 of NZ_CP130720.1, forward strand.
CAGTCAACTGGATCACATCTCGGACGCGGCGGCGGCGCTGCGTCCGGTGGCGGGCGAGGTCGTGGCCGCGGAGTTCGCCCGGGCGATGGCCCGGCGGGTGGCGGCGGAGGTCGCCGAACTGCTGCGCAAGGATGCGGAAGAAGCAGTAACCGATCAGTAGGAGTCGGCCGAAAAGGCACGGTCGAACAACCTTGCCAACCCCCATTGGCACTCTTACATTCAACTCGTCGGTAACAACGGTGCACAGCCGAAATAAGGGACGATCTCATGGCAGATTCCCCCAACTTATCGGATTCCTCCGCCCCGCCCGGCAGAAACGACGAGGGAGGCGGCCGCGTCCGCTGGCGCCGTTTCGCCGTTCTGACCGTCCCCGCCATCGCCGTGACCGCGGGCCTCGGCATCGCCCTCGCGCAGGGCGCGCTCGCCGCCTCCTTCGCCGTGTCGGGCCAGCAGTTCAAGGTGTCGGCGACGAGCCTGGAGGGCGAGGGCTTCGCCCAGTACGGCAGCATCGACGTCAACGCCCGCGAGGAGCTCATCCCGGTGGCGGTGACCGCCATCAAGGAGGCCAAGCTCCACAGCCTCTGCCAATCGGTGGTGACCACGCTCCCGGTCGTCGGCGACATCTCGCTGAACCTCACCGCGGGCAAGAAGACCCCCGTCGAGGCCAGCAACCTGTTCGTCGACGCCACCCAGCTCTCCGGCAACGCCGTCTTCACCAACATCGAGATCGGCCGCGACGCCTCGACCCTCGACAAGGGACCGACGGAAGCCGTGGGCATGCAGGACCTGTTCGCCCAGCAGGCGGACACCGTCACCATCAGCGATCTGCAGCAGACGGCCTGGGCCACGAACGCGGGCACCTTCAAGCTCTCCGGGCTCAGCATGAACATCAGCAAGGGCAAGAAGGAATGCTTCTGAGCCGCTGGCGGCGGTGGCGGCGGGGCAGGCCGTTCTGGGGAGGGCTCTTCGCCGTCCTCGCCGGGGCCGAGATCTGCGCCCTGCCGCTGGCACCGCTGAAGGTGATGCTCCAGCAGGGCGTCGCGGGCATCCCGTCAGTCCTGATGGGCATCGTCATGATCGTGCTCGGTCTCACCGCCTGGTTCTCGCCCGCACAGCGGAGCCTCGCCGGTGTCCTCACCACACTCATCGCGACCGCCGCGCTCGTCCTGTCGAACCTCGGCGGGTTCCTGATCGGCACCCTGCTCGGGATCCTCGGCGGCGGGCTGATGTTCGCCTGGCAGCCGCACGCCGCCGCCCCGCAGTCCCCCACCCCGCAGTCCCCCGTCCCGCAGTCCCCCACCCCAGCCGGCACCACCGCGCACCCCGATCCCCAAGGAGCACAGCCATGAGCCGCACGCGTACCGCGCTCGCCCTCGGGTTGGCCGCCGCCGGAGCGCTGTCGGTGGCCTCGGTCACCGCCACAGCCGCGCCCTCACCCCTGGCCGGATCGACCACCGTCACCCCGGCCGGACACTCCTTCAAGGCCACCCTCAGCGGGAAGGCCACCCTCAAGGCCGGTTCGGTCACGGTGACTTGTACGGTCTCCGTCTCCACCGGCACGGTCCCGGCCGCCCCCGGGAACCAGAACGCCGCCGGGCCGGTCTCGTCGCCGATCTCGCCGCCGACGTACAGCTCGTGCACGTCCAGCGTCTGGGGTGTGACCCCGACGGTCACCACCAGCGGCTCCTGGTCGGTCTCGATGCAGGACGGCTCCCCGATCACCGCCACCATGACCGTCCCGGTGGGCGGGCTCGTCGTGCAGACGTCCGGCCTGGCCACCTGTACGGTCACCGCGGCCCCCTCCGCCCCGGCGAACGTCGCCGGGACCTGGGCGAACGGCGCACCGCCGAGCCTGACCTTCGCCAACGCCTCCGTGCCGGTCACGGTCACCGGCGGGTTCGGCTGCCCGACCAGCGCGACCTCGTCCGTCTTCAACGCCGTGTACAAGGTCACCGACACGACCGACCCGGCGCAGCAGATCACCGTCGGCCCCTGACGGGCGGCGGCAGCCCGTGTGCGGGGAGGCCCGCCGGCCCCGGAGCGATCCGGGGCCGGCGGGCCTTTCGTACGCAACGGGCCCACGGGGCCTCAGCGGTGGGCCGGGAACTCCACCACCTGCTGGTACGTGGGCCGGTTCTGCCAGTTGATCTGCGGATGGCTCAGCCCGCCCACCGGACGCTGCACGATCGAGTCCGCGCACCACTGGTTGCCGGCCGCGCAGGTCCCGTCGGCCGGGTACACGGCCGCCGGGGTGGCGGCAGCCGCCTGCTTGAGGGTGGCCGCCATGACGTCACGGCAGGCGGACAGCGAGCCGCCGCCGCAGTACGCCTTGGCCAGCGGACCGGCGACCGGGCGCCCGAGCACCGTCCGCAGGTCCTTGTCCGCGTAGCTCCACCAGCCGTACTGGAACGCCGACCCGGCATGCGAACCGGTCGGCCCGTGGCCCGCGTTGGGCGCCTCGTCGACGCTCAGGGAGGCGCGCAGGGCGTCGTACAGCGGCGCCCCGAGCCCCGGTTTGAACTCCGCCTCGATCAGCAGCGGCCACCAGGCGTCCATGATCCGGACGGCATCGGCGTGCGCGTACGCCTTCGAGCCCTGCGCGGTCTCCTTGCGCTCGGTCCCCGCCGCCTGCCACGCGGCCAGCTTGTCGACGGCGGCGCCGACGGCCGGATCGGTGACCGGTGCACTGCGCAGCACGGCGAGCAGTTCGGGCAGCAGGTTCTCGGCGCGCAGGTCCGTGACGGCCGCGTCCGCCATGGCCTGGGTGAGCTTGGCACGGGTGACCCCGCCCGCGGCGACGAGCGGTTTGACCCGCTGGTCGAGGAGGTCGCCGCGGTGCACGGAGCCCATCCCGAAACCGGCCGCACTGTAGTCCTCGGCCTGCTTGTTGTTCCAACTGATGTAGTAGTCCTGCCCGATGGACTGCGGATGCTCGGCGGGCGGTGTGTAGGCCGCGGTGTTGGCCGCCGGGTCGAAGCCCTGCCACTCGTACTGCTGCCGGGCGTGCACGGGGAGCGCCGCGTCGACTCCTGCCGGCCGGACCGGGTTCAACCCGCTGTTGTAGTACGCCGCTTCGCGCGAGTCGGCGTAGAACCAGTTGAAGGCGTAGCCGATGTGCTGGGCGGCCTCCTGGAACGTCCGGGCGTCCTTCACGTACGACGGGTCGTTCATCATCTGGAAGCCGATGATCGAGTCGGCCTCGTGGCGGTACGTGGAGCGCAGCGCGGTGTAGGCCACGGGCTTGCCCGCGACGGTGGCGCGATGGGTCACGATGCCGTAGTTCGTCCGCCAGACCTGCATCCGGTACGAGCCGTTCGGCGTCGGGTCGGCCACCGAGGACTTCCAGGCGTTGGTGTGCTCCAGCTTGTCCATGGGGGTGCAGGTGCCGCGGTAGAGGTACGAGGCGCTGGCCGTGGTCGGGGCGCCGCCGCCGGGCTCGCACAGCTCGACGGCGAAGGTGTCGGTGATGTCCTGGCCGGCGGAGGTGGCGCTCCAGGCGTAGTCCTGGCCGCGGCCGAGCTGGACGTACATGCTCACACCGGCGAAGGAGGCGCCGCGGGCGCTGATGCCGGGGCCCTGGATCTCCTGGAGCATGAGGAGTTGGGGCGCGAGGTAGCCGGTCTGCGGGCCGAAGACGGCGACGGGATGGCCGCTCGCGGTCTTCGCCCCGGAGACGAGCAGGGCGTTGGACATGCTCTGCTTGACCGGCTTCGGCGGGTTGGCGGCGGCCGCCGTGGCCGCGGCGCCCGTACGGTCGAAGACGAGCTGCTCGGCGGTGACCGATCCGGGGTCCGGCAGCGCGGTGCCCTGCGGGTTCGCGGGTTTCTGCGCGTACGGGAAGCTCGTGCCGTCGTGGACGGTGAGCACGGCCTCGGGGTCGTTGCGTTCGCGGAAGGACTCCCAGACCCGGGTGCCCTCCTCGAGGCCGTACGTCTGCTGCGCGGAGAGCAGGGAGAGCGCGGCCTGCACCTCGCCGCCGCCTCCGCCGCCGAACAGGCCGCCGACCACGGAGGCGAGGGCGATCAGGTCGGTGATCTTGAAGGGCTGTATCTCACCGGCGTTGGTGATCGAGTCGATGTGGCCGGTGAGCACGTACTCTCCGGGGAAGTAGCGGCCGTTCTTGGACTGGACGCGGTAGGTGTTGATCCCGTCGACGTACGCCTGCGCGTCCTCCATCGCCAGGCGGCCGCGATCACCCTCGGTGGTGCGGATCCGGTCCACCTGGGCCTGGAGGTCGGCCTCGGTGTACGGGGCCTGCGGCCAGAACTGCTGCTCCAGGCCCTGGTTGGCGAGGGCGCCGCCGGCGAACGGGGTCAGGTCGCCGCGGCCGACGTGGCGGAAGAGGTCCATCTGCCAGAGCCGGTCCTGTGCGGCGGCGAAGCCCGCGCCGAAGGAAGTGCCGTAGCGGGTGGTGCCCTTGACGTGGGGGACGCCGGTCTTCTTGTCGCGGGTGATGGTGACGTCGGAACGCGGGCTGGAGGTCGACTCGACCTGGTCGGCGGGGACGCCGAAGGAGGCGTCGTTGAAGAAGTCGTTGACCTTGGCGTCGGTGAGCCCGGGGTAGCCGGCGGCCAGCGAGTCGTAGCGGGCCAGTTGGTCGGAGGCGTGGGCGGGCATCGCGCCGAACGCCTTGTGCAGGAGGATCTGGGCGAGGGTCGCGTTGCCGTTCTGGCCGGGCGGCAGGATGTCCGCGCACCGGCCGCCGCAGTAGTCGGCGACGGGCAGCGGGACGGGGTCGGCGGACGGCGCGGCGGCCGCGGACGCGAGCGGGGAGAGCAGGGCCGCGCCGAGGGCGATCACCCCGGCGGCGACGGCAGTTCTCAGGCGAGCGGTGGGACGTCGCATACGTGCTCCTCCGTGGGGCAGGAAGCGGTCACGGGGGAGGGTACTGGCGGGTCTACCACTCAGTAAGATGAACGACCGTCACTTTTTGCGGGAGTTGGCGCCGGGCCCCGGCCGGTGGCATAAATCCGTTGCCGGACATGCGGGACGTCGGAGAGGCTCGCTTTCATGTCACAGAAAGAGCGCCACGTCGCCGACCTCTTCTCAGGCGGCCGGCTCACCGCCATCCCGCGCAAGGCCGCCCGCCGCGAGCAGCTGCTCGCCCACCTCACCGAGACCCTCTTCGAGGAGGGCCGGACGTACACGGAGCCCGAGGTGAACGACGCGCTGCGCACGGTGCACGAGGACTGCTCGGCGCTGCGCCGCTACCTGATCACCTCGGGCCTGCTGACGCGCACCCGGGACGGCAGCAGCTACCGCCGGGCCTGCGTCGTGGACTCGGCCCTCGCCGGTACGTCCGCTATCCCCGGTACGTCTCCAGCAGCCTGAGCCAGATCTCGCTGATCGTCGGGAACGCCGGGACCGCGTGCCACAGCCGGTCGATCGGGACCTCCCCCGCGACCGCGATGGTGGCCGCGTGCACGAGCTCGGCCGCGCCCGGGCCGACGAAGGTGACCCCGAGGAGCACCTCCCGGTCCAGGTCGACGACCATCCGGGCCCGCCCGCGGTACCCGTCGGCGTACAGGCCCGCGCCCGAGACCTTGCCCAGGTCGTAGTCGACGGCACGCACCCGGTGGCCGGCCCGCTCGGCCTCGGCGAGGGTGAGGCCCACCGCCGCCGCCTCCGGGTCGGTGAACACCGCCTGCGGCAGGGCCTGCGTATCGGCGGTCGCCGCGTGCGCGCCCCAGCGGCCGGTGTCGAGCTCGCCGCCGCCCGCCGCGCGGGCCGCGATCGCGGCGCCCGCGATCCGGGCCTGGTACTTGCCCTGGTGGGTCAGCAGCGCGCGGTGGTTCACATCGCCGACGGCGTACAGCCAGTCGTGGCCCTGGACGCGGCAGCTGTCGTCGACCGGAATCCAGTCGCCGGGCGTCAGCCCGACGGTCTCGAGCCCGATGTCCCCGGTGCGCGGCGAGCGGCCGGTCGCCATCAGCAGCTCGTCGCCCTCCAGGATCTCCCCGCCCTCCAGGACGACCTGGACGGGCCCGGTCGAGCCGCTGCGTACGACCGCCTCGACGGAGACGTCCGTACGGACCACCGCGCCGGCCTCGCGCAGCGCCTCGGCGACCAGCTCTCCGGCGAAGGGCTCCATCCGCGGCAGCAGCCCGGAGCCGCGTACGAGGACCGTGACCTGCGAGCCGAGGGCCTGCCAGGCCGTGGCCATCTCGGCGGCCACCACGGAGCCGCCCACGATCAGCAGCCGGCCCGGCGCCTGCTGGGCGGAGGTGGCCTCGCGGCTGGTCCACGGCCGCGCCCCGGCGAGCCCGGGCACGTCCGGGACCATGGCGCGGGTGCCGGTGGCGACGACCACCGCGTGCCGGGCGGCGAGTACGTGGTGCTCCCCCTCCGGGCTGGTGACGGCCACCTTGCGGACGCCGTACAGGCGGCCGTGGCCCCGGTAGAGGTGGACGCCGATCGAGTCGATCCAGTCGACCTGGCCGTCGTCCTTCCAGCTGCCGGTCCAGTAGTCGCGGTGCGCGAGTACGGCCGCCGCATCGAGCGGCCCGCCGACGGAGCCCGCGAGGCCGGGCACCCGCCGGGCGTCGGCCCTGGCCAGCGCCGGGCGCAGCAGCGCCTTGCTCGGGACGCAGGCCCAGTACGAGCACTCCCCGCCGACGAGTTCGGCCTCGACGAGGGCCGTGGTCAGCCCGGCGGCTCGGGTCCGGTCCACGATGTTCTCGCCGGCCGGTCCCCCGCCGAGCACCACGACGTCGTACTCCACCGCTTCCGACACAGTCACCTTCCGGGGCTCCAGGGGCTCATGTCCCTGTCACCTTACGTGGGGACCGTGGGAGACGCGGCAGACGCGCGGCGACGCGTCCCCGCGATCGGTCGGCGGGGACGCGTCGGCCGGTCGGTGGGCCGTTCAGTGCCCCCGTCGGTGCGCCGTTCGGTGCGCCGGAGCTCAGGCCTGCGCCGTGCCGCCGTTGCCGCCCTGGCCGTCCTGCTGTGACGCGGCGATCTTCGCGCGCACCTCGTCCATGTCCAGCTCCCGCGCCTGCCCGATGAGGTCCGTCAGCGCGTTCTCGGGCAGTGCGCCGGGCTGCGCGAAGATGGCCACCTGGTCCCGGACGATCATCAGCGTCGGGATCGAGCTGATCTGGAAGGCGGCGGCCAGCTCCTGCTGCGCCTCCGTGTCCACCTTGGCGAAGACCAGGTCGGGGTTGGCCTCGGAGGCCTTCTCGTAGACCGGGGCGAACTGCAGGCACGGCCGGCACCAGCCCGCCCAGAAGTCGATCAGCACGAACGGGTTCTCGCTGACCGTCTGGTCGAAGTTGTCCTTGGTGAGCTCGACAGTAGCCACGGCTTCCAGACCTCCTGAGTGGTTCGTATGCCCCTTGAACGATCGGCCGGCCCCGTGCATTCCGCCCGCGGGCCCGGGCCCCGCGGGCGGCGGGTCCCGGGCCCGCGGCCCTCAGAAGGGGTGCCCCGCCGGGGCCGAGCGGACCGTGGTCCAGCGCAGCTCCGTGAACGCGTCGAGGTTCGCCTCGCCGCCGAACCGGGCTCCGGTGCCGGAGGCGCCGACCCCGCCGAAGGGGGCCACCGCCTCGTCGTTCACCGTCTGGTCGTTGACGTGCGCGATCCCGGTCGGGATCCGCCCCGCCAGCTCCAGCCCGCGCGCCGCGTCCCGGGTCACGATCCCGAGAGCGAGGCCGTACGGGCCGGCCGAGGCCAGGGCCACCGCCTCCTCCTCCGTCGCGAAGGACCGTACGGGCGCCACCGGGCCGAAGACCTCCTCCGCGTAGGCGGGGGTGTCGTCCGCGACGCCCGCCAGCACGGTCGGCCGGTAGAACAGCCCCTCGTGGGTGCCCCCGGCGACGAGCTTCGCGCCCTGCTCCGTACTGGCCTCGACCAGGCCGTGGACCCGCTCCAGCTGGCCGCGGTCGATCAGCGGGCCCAGGTGCACCCGGTCGCGGTACGGGTCCCCCACCGCCAGCTCCTCGGCCCGCGCGGCGAGCCGCTCGACGTACTCGTCGTACAGCGAGGCGTGGACGAGATGTCGGCCGGCCGTCATGCAGATCTGGCCCTGGTGGAAGAACGAGCCCCACGAGGCCTGTGCGACGGCGGCCTCGACATCGGCGTCCTTGAGTACGACGAGGGCCGAGTTCCCGCCCAACTCCAGGTGTACCCGCTTGAGATGACGGCCGGCCAGCTCCCCGACGAGCCGCCCGGCGGCCGTGGACCCGGTGAACGACACCACCCGTACCAGCGGGTCGGCGACCACCGCGGCCCCGGTCTCGGCGCCCCCGGGCAGCACGTGCAGCAGCCCGCCCGGCAGCCCGGCCGCGGCGAGGACGGCGGCGAGCGCGAGGCCGCCGCACACGGCGGTGCGCCGGTCCGGCTTGAGCAGCACCGCGTTGCCGAGGGCGAGGGCAGGGGCGACCGAGCGGATCGCCAGGATCAGCGGAGCGTTGAACGGGGCCACCACACCCACCACCCCGGCCGGGACCCGGCGGGTGAACGAGAGCCGCGGCGCCTCGCTCGGCAGCACCTGACCGGCCGGACGGGAGGCCAGCGCGGCGGCCTCGTAGCACTCCTGGGCGGCGACGTGCAGCTCGAAGTCGGCCTTGCCCGGTATGGAACCGGACTCCCGCACCAGCCACTCCCGCAGCTCCTCGGCATGGGCGGCGAACAGGTCGCCGGCCCGGCGCAGGACGGCGGCCCGCTCCATGTGGCCGGCCCGCGCCCAGTCCTCCTGGGCGGCCCGGGCCCGTACGGCGGCCTCCGGGACATCGGCGGGGGCGGCCAGCTCGACGGCGGCGAGGGCAAGGCCGGTGGCGGGTTCGACGACCGGGGCGGAGCCGCCGGTCAGGGTCGTTCCGTCCTGCCAGAGCGTCGGTTCGAGGAGCGGCATGGCGCGGGGCCTCCGGTGGGGATGGGCGGGGCGGGGGGCGGCAGCACGCGCCATCGTGCCAGACCGGAGGCACCACATCAGTTCAGTTATTGGGCAGTTGACGGGCCGCCGTGACCGGAAACGATCGACGGCCGGGCCGCGTACGCGAGTTCGGGGCGGGCGTTCAGCGCTCCAGGACGAGCGCGATGCCCTGCCCGACCCCGATGCACAGCGTCGCCATGCCGGTGCCCGAGCCGGCCGCGGCCAGCTGGTGGGCCACCGAGCCGGCCAGCCGGGCCCCGGAGGCGCCGAGCGGGTGACCGATCGCGATGGCACCACCGCGCGGGTTGAGCACGGCCGGGTCCAGCTCCGGCCAGGCCGCGAGGCAGCCCAACGCCTGCGCAGCGAAAGCCTCGTTGAGCTCGAGCGTGGTCAGATCGGCCAGGCTCCGGCCCGCCTTGGCGAGCGCGTTCCGCACGGCGTCGACCGGGCCCAGGCCGAAGAGCTGCGGCTCGATGCCGGTGACCGCGGAGGCACTGATCCGGGCCAGCGGCTCCCGGCCGGTGGCCGCCAGCCCCTCCTCGTCGGTCAGCAGCAGCGCCGCGGCGCCGTCGTTGAGCGGGGAGGCGTTGGCGGCCGTGACCGTACCCGTGCCGTCCGTCCGGAAGGCGGGCTTCAGGCGGGCCAGCGACTCGGGCGTGGAGCCCTCCCGGATGCACTCGTCGCGTACGAGGTCCACACCGGGGTACGCGACGACCTCGTCCCCGTACTGCCCGGCGGCCCAGGCGGCCGCGGCCTTGCGGTGGCTCTCCAGGGCGAAGAGGTCCTGGGCCTCGCGGGTGATGCCGTGCTTCTCCGCGATGAGTTCGGCGCCCTCGCCGAGCGAGCCCGACCACTCCGCGGGCATGCGCGGGTTGGTCATCCGCCAGCCGAGGGTGGTGGACCACATCTGCTGGTGGCCGGCCGGGAAGGGGCGCTCGGGCTTCTGCACCACCCAGGGGGCGCGGCTCATCGACTCCACTCCGCCCGCGATGGCGACGGAGGCATCGCCCAGCGCGATGGCCCGGGCGGCCTGGATGACCGCTTCGAGGCCCGAACCGCAGAGCCTGTTGACCGTGACCCCGGGGACGGACACCGGGAGCCCGGCGAGCAGGACGGCCATCCGGGCCACGTCCCGGTTGTCCTCGCCCGCGCCGTTGGCATCGCCGAAGACCACGTCGTCGATGCGGGCGGGGTCGAGGTCGGGCGTACGGTCCACCAGCGCCCGCACGACGTGCGCGGCGAGGTCGTCCGGGCGGACCCCGGCGTAGGCGCCGCCGAACTTGCCGATCGGGGTGCGGACGGCGTCGACGACGTAGACGTCGCGGACGCTGCGTCCGTCGCGGGCGGTGCGGATGCTCATCGGGGCTCTCCTGGGCGGATCCGTACGGGCGGCGCCGGAGTGGTGCCGGGTTCGGCACCCGGTGCGGCGCCGGGCGCGCCCGGTGGGGCGCGCCCGCAGTCTCCGTCCGCAGGTCACCGCCTGTCAACGGCCCTCCGTCGGCCATGCGCGGACGGCCTCGGCCGGCGGGGGCGGACGGTCACGGGCTGCTGTCGCGGGCCCGCCGTCAGGGGCCCGCGGTCAGGGGCCCGCCGTCAGGTCGACTCCCGGTGGACGGCCACGGCGGCGATCAGGTCGTGCCGCTGCGTGATCTCGGACGGCTCGCGCACCGCCTGGTCCACCAGCGCGGCCAGATGGTCCCCGGTGGGCAGCTCGATCTGCACCGTGCTCAGCCGGGGCCGCAGCAGCCGGCCGATGAGCAGGTCGTCCGCGCCCATGACCGCGACGTCCTCGGGGACCCGCAGGCCCTCGTCGAGCAGGGCGCGCATCAGCAGCATCGCGTACTCGTCGTTGTACGCGAACACCGCGGCCAGGCCGAGGGAGCGCCAGCGGGCGGCCAGGGCGGCGGCCGACTCCTCCGAGTAGGCCATCGGGAGCGGCTCGATCGCGGCGGCCCCGATCGAGCGGGCGCCCGCCAGCCGGGGCGTGGAGAAGAGCTCAAGCCCCTCCTCCTCGGGGACGACCACGCCGATCCGCCGGTGACCCCGCTCGACGAGATGGGCGGCGGCCCGGGCGCCGACCTCGCTCTGGTCCATGACGAGGGCGTGGGCCCCGGGGACGCCGACCGGGCCCATCGTTATCACCGCGCGGGCGCCGGCCCGCTTGAGCGTGGCCACGTTGTGCGCGGACAGGGCGATCTCGCCGAGGGAGATCACCGCGACCGGGCGCAGCTCGGCCCAGGCACGGGCGGCCTCGTCGCCGCTGAGGCCGAGGCTGCCGTACTGGACCACGGTGTAGTCGAGGCGGCGCAGCGACCACTGGAGCTCATTGAGGAAGGCGCTGTAGAGCGGTCCGATCGGCACGTGCGAGGTGGGCAGCAGCACGATCCGGGTGTGCCCGGCGCGCAGGCTGCGTGCGGCGGCGTGCGGCACGTACCCGAGTTCCTCGGCGGCCTGGCGGACCTTGCGACGGGTCGGTTCGCTGATGCGTACGGCTTCCGCGTTGTTCAGGACGTACGAGACCGTCGCGCGCGACACACCGGCGAGCCGGGCCACGTCGGCGCTGGTCGGCACGGGGGTCGGCTTCGGCGATTTCGATGACTGTGACATTGCCGTGGCATCTTTCCAGACCGATTGCGCCCGGGGGCTAGCGGATGGCCGGAAACGAATGCTACACAGTGGTTACACGATTCATTGACACGTGTAACCCCGGCTCACATCCCCTTCCCCGGGGCCGCGCAGCACGTGTCCGACCATGTCCCGCCGTGCCGTCGCCCTGTCGTGTTCCGTCGCACCCCCGCCGCCACGACAGAGCGGCGCGCACCCTCCCCGCACTCCCTCCGAGTCCCCTTCCACGCCCCCTCCCAGCACCTCCCTGCACCCCTCCCCCGTACCTCTCACCCCACTCCCGCCCCACCCTCACCCACCCTCATCCGTCCGAAGAACCCGCCCAGGAGGGCACCGTGGCCCTTTCCTCCCCCGGCGCCGGTACCGCCGGAGCCACCCCCGACGACGCGTCCGCCGCACCCGCCGCCACCGCCCCGCACGGTCCCGGACGCGGCCTGTTCCCGTTGCTGCTCGTCGGCAACGGCGCGATGTACGCCCTCTACATCGGCGTCGCCGGTGTCCTGCTCGCCCTGCAGGTCGAAGACATCGACCCGGCGAACAAGGTCTCCGACTTCGGCCTGATCGCGGGGGTCTCGGCGATCTTCGCCACGGTCTTCAACCCGGTCGCCGGCGCGCTGTCCGACCGCAGCGGACGGCGCAACCCCTGGATCCTCGGCGGCGGACTCGCCGCCGTACCGGCGATGTTCCTGCTCGGCTTCGCCGACACGATCCTGCTGATCACGATCGCCTGGTGCCTCGGCCAGGCCGTCATGAACGTCTACCAGGCCGCCCTCACCTCCGTGGTCCCCGACCGGGTCCCGCAGTCCGCCCGCGGCAGGGCCTCCGCGGCTGTCGGGCTCGGCCTGCCCTTCGGCTCCACCCTGGGCGCGCTGATCGGCGCGGCGTTCTCGGAGGACTACCGCACCGGGTACCTCGTGTTCGGCGCGATCGTGGCGGGCGCCGCGGTCCTGTTCACCGCCTGCACCCGCGAGGAGCGGCTCCCGACGCGCGCCCCGATGCCCGTCAGGGCGCAGCTCGCCGCCTTCGCCGGCGCCCTGCGGGACCACGACTTCCGGTGGGCTTTCATCGGGCGGGCGCTGCTGGTCCTCGGGTACTTCGCGGTCAGCGGCTACCAGCTGTACATCCTCCAGGACCACACGGTGCTGCCCCACGGCATGGAGCCGGAGGCCGCGGTGGCGGTACTGATGCCGCTGACGAGCGTGGCGATGGTCGTCTCCACGGTCCTCGGCGGCTACCTCTCCGACCGGTTCGACCGCCGCAAGCTCTTCGTGGGCGCCTCCGCGCTGCTGTCGGCCGTCGCGCTCGTGATCCCGGCCGTGTCGACGAGCTGGACGGCGATGCTGGCCTTCGCGGCCGTCAACGGGCTCGCGTTCGGCTGCTACATGGCCGTGGACACGGCGCTGGTGACGATGGTGCTCCCGAAGGCGCAGGATGCGGCCCGCGACATGGGCGTGCTCAACATCGCCAACGCGGGACCTCAGATCATCGCGCCGTTCATCGCCTCGGTGATCGTCTCGCTGAGCGGCGGCTACACCGCGCTGTTCGTCGTCGCAGCGGTCCTGTCGGGGGCGGGCGCCCTGGCGGTGAAGCCGATCCGCAGCGTGCGGTGAGGGGCGGGGACGACCGCCGCCTCGATTCCGGGGATCTCCCCTACCCCCTACTCCTACGTTCCCCCACTCCCCCACTCCCCCCTCCGGCTCTTCCCTCCCACGCTTTTGCCGTGCACCCCGTTTCCCGAGAAAGGCATCACCGTGCAACTGCACACCCACACCTGGGGCGAGGGCGACCGCGTCGCGCTCCTGATCCACGGCATGATGGCCGACCACCGGACCTGGCGCCGGGTCGGTCCCGCACTCGCCGAGCGCGGCTACCGTGTCATCGCCGTGGACCTGCGGAGCCACGGCGCCAGCGGGCGCGGCGAGTACAGCCCGGAGCTCTTCGCGGACGACGTGGCCGAGACCCTGCCGACCGGCGCCGACCTCGCCATAGGCCACTCGCTGGGCGGGCTGACCCTCTCCCTGGCCGCGGACCGGCTGAAGCCGGCGCGGGCGGTGTTCTCCGACCCGGCCTGGCATCTGGCCAGCCCGTCCGAGGGCCTGGGTCCGCAGGTGTTCGCGCAGTTCAAGTCCGCGCCCCGGGAGCAGATCCAGGCGATGAACCCGCGCTGGGAGGAGGCCGACGTCGACGTCGAGCTGGAGACCCTGGCCCTGTGGGACGAGTCGACGGCGCTGAGCCTGGCCCCGCTGTTCGGTACGGACCTGATGCCGGCGGCGCCGGTGGTTCCCTCGCTCGTACAGCTCGCCGACCCGAGCTTCCTCATCTCCCCGGAGCGCGCCGCGCTCCTCGAGGGGCGCGGTTTCGAGGTGCGGTCGGTCGCCGGCGCCGGACACACCATCCACCGGGACGACTTCGACGGCTTCATGGCCTCGCTGGAAGGCTGGGTCCACCCGCTCTAGCCACCCTCGGCCCCTCCCCGTTACCGTCGGTCCTACCGAGCGGTAACGGGGAGGTCCGATGTCGGTGACGTCAGGTACGAAGGCTTCAACTGTCTCTTCTGCTGTCTCTTCTTCTGTCCCTTCTGCTGTCTCTTCCGTCTGTTCCGGTTTGGTGGACACGGCGAAGGCACTCGCCGAAGGAGACGTCTGCGCACGCCGGTTGACCGAGGAGGCCCTCGAGCGGATCGCGGCCGCGCAGCCCGAGCTCAACGCCTTCCGGATCGTACGGACCGAGGCCGCACTCGCCGAGGCGGACGCAGCCGACCGGCGGCTGGCTGCCGGTGAGCGGCTCCCGCTGCTCGGCGTACCGCTCGCCGTCAAGGACGACATGGACATGGCCGGGGAGCCGACGGCGTTCGGCTGCCCCGGGGAATTCCCGCCGAAGACCGCCGACAGCGAGGCCGTACGGAGGCTGCGCGCCGCCGGCGCGATCATCGTCGGCAAGACCCAGACTCCGGAGCTGGGGCAGTGGCCCTTCACCGAGGGCCCGGCGTTCGGCGAGACCCGCAATCCGTGGAACCCCGCCCACACGCCCGGCGGCTCCTCCGGCGGCTCGGCGGCCGCCGTGGCCGCGGGACTGGTCCCGGCGGCGCTCGGGTCCGACGGGGCGGGTTCGGTACGGATCCCCGCGGCCTGGACCCATCTGGTGGGGGTCAAGCCGCAGCGGGGACGCATCTCGACCTGGCCGGAGCCGGAGTCGTTCCACGGGCTGACGGTGAACGGCGTGCTGGCCCGCACCGTCGCCGACGCGGCGCTCCTGCTGGACGCCGCGAGCGGCCAGCACCCCGGGGACCGGCACCACCCGGCACCCGTCTCCGCGGTCGAGGCGATCCGCCGCACGCCGCGCCGGCTGCGCATCGCCCTGTCGTTCGGGATGGCCTTCACGGCGACTCCGAAGTCCCTTGACCCGGAGGTGCGTTCGGCCGTGGAGCGACTGGCCGGGCAGCTCGAGGCGCTGGGCCACGAGGTGGTCCCGGAGGACCCGCGCTACGGGCAGATCGGCCTGACCTTCGTCCCCCGGGCGACCCGGGGCGTACGGGACTGGGCGTCGCGGGTGCCGGATCCCGCCCTGCTGGACCCGCGCACGCACGAGGCGATGCGCACGGGCCGCATCCTGGGCGGGCTGCCGCTCCGGGTGTCCCGCCGGGCGGAAGCGCTGCTGCGGCGGCGGATCGGGGAGATCTTCGGCCGGTTCGACGTGGTCCTGACCCCGACGACGGCCACTCCACCGCTCCGGATCGGGGCCCTGTCCGGACTCGGGGCGATGGCCACGGACCGGGCGATGATCGCGGCCTGCCCGTACGCCTGGACGTGGAACGTCCTGGGCTGGCCGGGGGTCAACATCCCGGCGGGCCTCACGGCCGAGGGCCTCCCGATGGGAGCCCAACTCCTGGGCCCGGAGGGAGCGGAACCGCTACTGCTCGCACTGGCTGCCCAGGCGGAGGCGGCGGGAGCCTGGACGCAGAGGTGGCCGGGCGGGGGGTGAGGGGGGTCTGGGTCGGGAGAGCTGGTCGGGATGCCGGGGCCGGGGTCCGAGCTGACCGGCGTCGGTGTGGGTACGGGGGCGTCCCGTCAGTCCACTGTCCTTCCGTGTCGTGCCGGCCCGTCAAGGGCGCTCCTTCGTCGCGTCGCTTCGCGATGGCCTTCGGCCACCCTTGACCGACCGGCCCGCCCCGGAAAGACAACAGACTGCCGGGAAGCCCCCGAAGGATGGCCGGGGGTTCGGATTCCGACCTGCCCAGATCACAGATGCCGAGCAGGGGCCCCTGTCCATCCGGAGTCCGCTCACCAGGACCACCGAGCCGGACCAGTGATCGGCCCGCAGGGAGGCCGCGACTCCCTCAACGGCCCATGGGAAGCCCTTTCCGGACCCGGGCAGGGTCAACCTGCACCAGACAGCGACCAGATACCCATGGCAGTCCACCTGGGCCCGTGGACGCGTCAGATCGCTACGCGCTCCTCATCTCTTGCGTCCTGGGGCCGTCTGGGGCTGGGCATAGGCCGCCCAGACGCCTCCCAGGGGGCGGTTTTCGAGCGTCTGCACGCTATCTGGGGCGAAAAGAGGGCGAGAAGGAGCCTGATGCCGGATTCCTCAACCCCTCACCCCGGCAGGACGTCTCTTGGCTCCCAAGTGGGCGCCAAAAGGGGACAAACGACCCGCTGTCGCACGCCCGGCCGCCTCTCCGACGGTCGTGGGCGGCCTATGACCAGCCCAAGGCGGGGCGAGGACGCCACGCAGAGAGAAGCACGTAGCGATCTCGGGCGCCTGCGGGCCCACCGCTACCGAGATGGGCATCTGGTCGCTGTCTGGTGCAGGTTGACCCTACCCGGGTCCGGAAAGGGCTTCATCTGGGCCCTTCAGGGACCGCGCCCCTCCCCGCGGCCCGATCACCGGCCCGGCTCGGTGGTCCTGGTTGGCCGGGCGCGGATGGATGGGGCGGCCGTCAGGATCTCTGATGGGCCCTTATCGGAACACGAACCCCCCGGCCATCCTTCGGGGGCTTCCCGGCAGTCTGTTGTCTTTCCGGGGCGGGTCGGTCGGTCAAGGGTGGCCGAAGGCCATCGCGAAGCGACGCGAACGAAGAGAGCGCCCTTGACGGGCCGGCACGACACGGAAGGACAGTGGACTGCCGGGAAGCCCCCGTACCCACACCGACGCCGGTCAGCTCGGACCCCACCCCCGGCATCCCGACCAGCTCTCCCGACCCCGCCCCGCCCCACCCCCACCCCCACCCCTCAACAACCCGTTGAAAGATCCCCGATCTCATGTAAGTTCCCTTTGGGAACTAATCACCCGCGAAAGCGAAACCGAAGGAGATCGGGAGCACTCATGGGTCAGCATCAGCACCAGCAGCTATGGACCGCCGTCGACGACTACTTCGGCGGGCTGCTCGTCGAAGAGGACGAGGCATTGGCCGCGGCCAACGTCGACTCCGACGCCGCGGGGCTGCCCGCGCACCAAGTGGCTCCGAATCAGGGCAAGCTACTCCATCTCCTCGCCCGTATCCACGGTGCCCGCACCATCCTCGAGATCGGCACCCTCGGCGGCTACAGCACCATCTGGCTGGCCCGCGCCCTGCCCGCCGGCGGGCGGCTCGTCACGCTCGAGGTCGACGAGCACTGCGCCGACGTCGCCGCCGCGAACATCGCCCGGGCCGGTCTGGACGAGGTCGTCGACATCCGGCGCGGCCGGGCCGTCGACCTGCTGCCCGAGCTCAAGGACCAGGCCCCGTTCGACCTCGTCTTCATCGACGCCGACAAGCCGTCCAACCCGGAGTACCTGAAGTGGGCGCTCGAGCTCACCCGCCCCGGCAGTGTCATCATCGGCGACAACGTCGTCCGCGACGGCGCCGTCGTCGATCCGGACAGCGCCGACCCGCGCGTCCAGGGCGTCCGCCGGTTCACCGAACTCATCGCCGAGCACCCGAGGTTGACCGCCACCGCCCTCCAGACGGTCGGCAGCAAGGGCTACGACGGTCTCGTCCTGGCCCTGGTCACCGCCTGACCTGCACCCCCTCGTATGCTCGCGTCGACCAACGACTCACAGGGGAACCGCATGAGCACGATCGTGGATGACAACAAACAGACCGTCCTCGGCTTCTTCGCGGCCGTCAGCGAGCGCCGTCCGGATGATCTGGTGAAGTTCATGGCTGCGGACGTCATCGACCACAACAAGATCATCCACGGCGAGGCCGACGAGCCCGGCGCCGCGTTCGACGGCATCCGCAGCCAGCTCGCCGCCTTCGACCCGCTCCTCGTCCGGGTGGACGAACTCGTCGGCGAGGGCGACCGCGTCGTCGCCCGCGTCACCCAGCGTGGCACGCACAACGGCACCCACCCGCGGATGCCGCAGCCGACCGGGCGTGACTTCGAGGTGGAGGCCATCTGGATCTTCACCCTCGCCGAGGGGAAGATCGCACAGATCCGGGCGGTCAGCGACCGCCTCGGCATCTTCCTCCAGCTGGGCTGGGACTGGCCGCAGGCCGACTGACCGGCGCTGCCGCGCAGAGCAGGCCCGAACCAGTAACCTCACCCGAATGACGGCACTTTCCCACCACAGCTCCGACCCCATCGAACAGCCCGGGCGCGGCGGGGCCACCGCCACCACCGAGGCCGATCCGCACGCCATCGGGCCGGTGCGCACCGAGTACGCGCCCGACAAGGACGGTGATCCGGACCCCGGCGAGATCGTCTGGACCTGGGTCCCCTACGAGGAGAACGACGGCCGCGGCAAGGACCGCCCGGTGCTGGTCGTCGCCCGGGAGGCGGGCGGGCGGACGCTGCTGGCCGTACAGCTGTCCAGCAAGCGGCACGACAACGACCGGGAGTGGGTGCCGATCGGGACCGGGCCGTGGGACGGCGCCGGGCGGGAGTCCTGGGTCGATGTGGACCGGGTGCTGCGCGTGCACGAGGCGGGCATGCGGCGCGAGGCGTGCGCCCTGGACCGGGGCCGGTTCCAGCTGGTCGTGAACCGGCTCCGCGAGCGCTACGGCTGGCGGTAGCCGGCGCCGGCCGCGGGTCAGCCGCGGCCGCAGGTCAGCCGCCGAGGCCGACCAGTCCGGTCTCGGCGTAGTGCGGCCAGGTGCCGGCCTGCGCAGCGGGCAGGGCGACCCAGTCCTTGAAGGGGCGCCCTGCCCCGGAGGGGTCGAAGAGTTCGGCGCCGGGCAGGGACAGGGCTTCGGTGTGCGCCGGGGTGCCCACCCCGAGTTTCACGGCGAGGGCATCGCCGTTGAGGCAGGCGAAGACCTTCCCGTGGGCCTTGAGGGCGCGGGCGCCGAACATGGCGCCCGCGGTGACGCCGCGCGGCGCGAGGTCGGCGGCGATGTGGTCGAACAGCGCATCGAGGTCCGTCACAGGACGAGTATGGCGGCCCCCTACCTCCCGAACCCGGCGAAAGCCCGCTCGAACGCCTCCCGGGGCCCCGGATTGCGGTCCAGTACCCCGAACACCACCCGTTCGAAGACCCCCGCGAAGCGTCCCGCCAGCAGTGCCCGGAAGGCCTCCGCGACCTGCGCGGGGTCGTTCTGGAACACCCCGCACCCCCACGCCCCCAGCACCAGCCGCGGGTAGCCGTGCAGCGCCGCCGTCTCCAGGACGCGCTCCGCGCGCCGGGCCAGTGCTGCCGGGATCTCGGCGGCGCGCTCCGGTTCCTGGCGGCGGATGGTGCCCGCGTTCGGCGCCGGGGAGGTGAGGAAGCCCGCCCGGAAGGGGGTGTCCAGCAGTTCGCCCCGGTCGTCGCGGAAGACGGGCACCCCGGGCGAGTGAATCACCCGGTCGGTGTAGAAGGTGCTGCGGCCCGCGCGGTGGATCTCGTAGTACTCCGGGGCCTCCAGCAGGGTCTCGTACAGGGCCGAGGCGCGGCACAGCGCCTCCTCCTGGGCCTTGGCCCCGCGGACGTAGCCGCCCCCGGGATTGCGGGCCGAGGCGAAGTTCAGGACGGCAACCGCAGCCCCGTGGACCGGCGCCGGACCGTCGGCGGCGAGCCTACGGGCTGCGACCGTGCTGCTCTCTCCCGTGACCTCGACGGCCGTTTCACGGCGCCCGGCGGGAAGGTTCTCGTCTGGAATGACCTGGTTTGGCCCATATATCCTGGTTCCGGCCCTGGCTTCCGCCAGGGCGGTGGCGAGGGAGACCTGCCGCCCCGATCGCGTCCGGTATCCACCGGCCGCCACTATGGTCGCGTTCTCCCGCGCGATCTCGCGCAATCTGCTGCTCACGTAGCCATCATCGGCAGCGCGGTGCACCCGCGGCCAGAGATTTTTCCGCGCGGTGGCCCGTTCCCACCTTTCAGGCCGACAAGGACGGGTAGGCATGGTCAAGTCACAACACTGGACAGGAGACCCGTCCATGCCTCAGGACTCACCTGCACCACCCACCCCCCAGACACCGGGTGCCTCAGCTGCGCTGAGCGAGACCGCCGCCGAGGACCTGATCCACGGCATCTGTTTCAAGACCGGCCCGCCCCGCACCCTCGGTGCCGAGCTCGAATGGCTCGTACTGGACGCGGAGCGGCCCGGTCGGATACTGCCGCCCGACCGGTTGACCGCCGCGCACGACGCGGCCCGCGCCCTGCCCCTGAATTCCCGGCTCAGCATCGAGCCCGGCGGCCAGCTCGAGCTCAGCTCGGCCCCCGCCCGCTCCCTCTCCGGCTGCCTGGACGGCCTGCAGGCCGATCTCACCGCCGTACGGTCCGCCCTGAGGTCCCGGGGCCTGGTCCTGCACGGGACCGGCCGCGATCCGCGTCTGCCCCTTCGCCGGCTGCTGTCCAGCCCGCGCTACGACGCGATGGAGATCCACTTCGACCGCACCGGCCCGGCCGGCCGCGCCATGATGTGCGCCTCCGCCTCCGTGCAGGTCTGCGTGGACGCGGGGTACGAGGAACCGGGCCCCCTCGGGTACGGCCGTCGCTGGCGGCTGGCCCATCTGCTGGGCGCCGTGTTCGTGGCGGCCTTCGCCAACTCCCCCGCGCACGAGGGTCCGTACGCCGGCTGGCGGTGCGCCCGCCAGGGGATCTGGAGCGACATCGACGCAAGGCGGGCGCTGGCCCCGCCGCCGGACGCCGAACCGCGTGCCGGGTGGACCCGGCACGCGCTGGACACCGAGGTGATGTGCGTACGGTCGCCCGACGGCGGGCCCTGGGCGGCCCCCCGCGGGCTCACGTTCCGCGACTGGCTCCGGGCCGCAGACAGCGGCGCCGGCACCCGGGGTCCGGACGGCCTACGGGCGCCCACCGCCGAGGACCTGGAATACCACCTGACCACGCTGTTCCCGCCGGTGCGCCCGCGCGGCCACCTGGAGTTCCGGATGATCGACGCCCAGCCCGGCGACGACGGCTGGCTGGTCCCGGTGGCGGTGGTGCACGCGCTGTTCGACGACCCGGAGGCCGCCGAGAGCGCGTACCGGGTGGCGAAGGCGCTGGCCGACACGCACGGGTCGCGGCCCGCGCCGCGCAACCCGCTGTGGCAGTCCGCCGCCCGGCACGGCCTGGCCGATCCGGAGCTGCGCACGGCCGCGGCCGCCTGTTTCCTGGCCGCCGCCGAGGCGCTGCCGCGGCTCGGCGCGAGCCGGCACGTCCAGGACGTGGTCGGCGCGTTCACGGAACGCTTCGTACTCCGCGGCCGCTGTCCGGCCGACGACGGATTCCTGCAGCTCACCGGGACGGGGGCCCGCTCATGACCGCATCACCTACCGCCGATTCCGCGGACCGGACGCACATGGGCCGCACGCACACGGACCCGAGGCCCACGGACCGTTCGCCCACGGACCGTTCACCCGCGGCCCTGCGCGAGCGCGCCTTCGCGGCCCTCACCGCCGCCCGCGCCCGTACGGCGCTGCTCACCGACGCGGTGAGCGACCGGGACCTCACCGAACAGCACTCCCCGCTGATGTCCCCGCTGGTGTGGGACCTGGCGCACATCGGGAACCAGGAGGAGCTCTGGCTGCTGCGCAACGTGGCCGGGCACGAATCCCTGCGCCCCGAGATCGACCCGCTCTACGACGCCTTCCGGCATCCGCGCTCCGAGCGGCCGAAGCTGCCCCTGCTGGGGCCGGCGGAGGCCCGGCGCTACGCGGCCGAGGTGCGCGGCCGGGTCTTCGACCTGCTGGAGCGCACTGCGCTGGAGGGCTCCGCGCTGCTGGACGACGGTTTCGCCTTCGGGATGATCGCCCAGCACGAACAGCAGCACGACGAGACCATGCTGATCACCCATCAGCTGCGCCGGGGCGGGCCGGTGCTCACCGCCCCGGATCCGGATCCGCCGCAGGGCGCGGCCCCGCCGGCGCCCGAAGTCCTGGTGCCGGGCGGCCCGTTCACGATGGGCACCTCGGCCGAGCCGTGGTCGCTGGACAACGAGCGGCCCGCGCACACCCGCGACACCGGGCCGTTCTGGATCGACACGGTGCCGGTGACCAACGCCGCGTACCAGGCGTTCATCGCCGACGGCGGCTACCGGGACGACCGCTGGTGGGCGGCCGAAGGCTGGGAGCAGATACGCCGGCACGGGATCGAGGCGCCGCTGTTCTGGCACCGGGAGGCCGGGCAGTGGCTGCGCCGCCGCTTCGGCGTGACCGAGCCGGTGCCCGCCGACGAGCCCGTGCTGCACGTCAGCTGGTACGAGGCGGACGCGTACGCCCGCTGGGCGGGTCGGCGGCTGCCCACGGAGGCGGAGTGGGAGAAGGCCGCCCGGCACGACCCGGCCACGGGCCGCTCCACCCGCTACCCCTGGGGCGACGAGGACCCGACCCCCGCGCACGCCAACCTGGGCCAGCGCCACCTGCGTCCGGCCCCGGCGGGCAGCTACCCGGCCGGGGCGTCCCCGCTCGGGGTGCGCCAGCTGATCGGCGACGTGTGGGAGTGGACCTCCTCCGACTTCCTGCCGTACCCGGGTTTCCGGGCCTTCCCGTACCGCGAGTACTCGGAGGTGTTCTTCGGCACGGAGCACAAGGTGCTGCGCGGCGGCTCGTTCGCCGTGGATCCGGTGGCCTGCCGGGGCACCTTCCGCAACTGGGACCTGCCGGTGCGCCGGCAGATCTTCTCCGGCTTCCGGACCGCGAGGGACGTCTGATGTGCCGTCATATCGCGTTCCTGGGGCCGGAGGCGCCCTTGGCCCGGCTGCTGAGCGAGCCGGAGCACTCCCTCGTACGGCAGTCCTGGGAGCCGCGGCGCCAGCGCCACGGCACGGTCAACGCCGATGGCTTCGGCGTCGGCTGGTACGCGGAGGGCGACCCGGTCCCCGCCCGCTACCGGCGGGCCGGGCCGATCTGGGGCGACCTGAACTTCGCCGATCTGGCCCGGGTGGTTCGGACGCGGGCCGCGCTGGCCGCCGTACGGGACGCCACCGTGTTCGGGGCGGACGGGGAGGCCGCGGCGGCGCCGTTCGCGTCCGGGCCGTGGCTGTTCAGCCACAACGGCGCGGTGCGCGGCTGGCCGGAGGCGGCGACGCCGCTCGCGGCCGCCCTGCCGCCCGAGGAGCTGCTGTCCCTGGCGGCGGGCACGGACTCGGCGCTGATCTGGGCGCTGGTGCTGCACCGGCTGCACCGGGGGGACGACCTCGGCACGGCGCTCGCCGAGCCGGTGCGGGAGGTGGCGGCGGCCTCGCCCGACTCCCGGCTGAACCTGCTGATGACCGACGGCACCGGCATCGCCGCGACGGCCTGGGGCGATTCGCTCTGGTACCTGGCCGACACGGTGCATCCGGCCGAGACGGGGCATCCGGCCGACACGGCCCGTCCCGCCGACACGGCGGCGCAGCGCATCGTGGTGGCGTCCGAGCCGTACGACGACGACCCCCGCTGGTGCGAAGTGCCCGACCGGACCCTGCTGACCACCCATGGCACACGGGTCGTCCTGACCCCGCTGAAGGAGATCTCCCAGTGAGCGATTTCCAGTTGACCCGCACCCTCGACGAGCACTCCGCCGAGACCGCTCTGCGCGCGGACGTCCTGCACGGGCTGACGGTGTCCCCGAAGGTGCTGCCGCCCAAGTGGTTCTACGACGCCCGGGGCAGTGAACTCTTCGAGGAGATAACGCGGCTGCCGGAGTACTATCCGACGCGCGCCGAGCGGGAGATCCTGCTGGCACGGGCCGGGGAGATCGCCGCGGCGAGCGGGGCGCGCACGCTGGTGGAGCTGGGCTCCGGCTCCTCGGAGAAGACGCGGCACCTGATCGAGGCGATGCCCGCGCTGGACACGTACATCCCGGTGGACGTGAGCGGGAGCGCCCTGGAGGGGGCGGCGCAGACGCTGCTGGCCGAGCACCCGGGGCTGCACGTGCACGCGCTGGTGGCCGACTTCACGAAGCCGCTGCAACTGCCGCCGGCTCCCGGCCCGCGGCTGGTGGTGTTCCTCGGCGGCACGATCGGCAATCTGCTGCCGCCGGAGCGCGCCGCGTTCCTGGCCTCCGTACGGGCGATGCTGTCGCCCGGGGACGCCCTGCTGATGGGGACGGACCTGGTGAAGGACGAGGCCGTCCTGGTGGCCGCGTACGACGACGCGCAGGGGGTGACGGCCGAGTTCAACAAGAACGTCCTGGCCGTCGTCAACCGGGAGTTGGGCGCGGATTTCCACACCGACGACTTCGCGCACGTCGCGGTGTGGAATCGGGAGCACGAGTGGATCGAGATGCGGCTGCGGGCCCGGTCGGAGCTGGTGGTGAAGGTCCGGGCGCTGGATCTGGTGGTGCCGTTCGCGGCGGGTGAGGAGATCCTGACGGAGGTCTCCGCGAAGTTCCGTCAGGAGGGCGTACGCAAGGAACTCGCCGAGGCGGGGCTGGAGTTGACGCAGTGGTGGACGGACACCGAGGGCCGCTTCGCGCTGTCCCTGGCGGTGGCCGACGGGGAGGACGGCTGGGCCGGCACTCCTGCGAGCAGTGAGGAGGCGGGGACCGGGTCGCAGGCGAGCGCGGCCTGAGCCGCGGCCGCGAGGTCCCGCCGGTCCGCGTAGCGGCCCGGCGGGATCCGCGGCAGCAGCCGGACCTCGGCTTGCACCCCGCGGGCCCGGGCGATCCGCCACAGGGAGGCGGTCAGCGGATCGTCCCCGACGAAGGCGGGCGCCGCGGCGAGGCTCCCGTCCGGCAGCCGGTACGCGAGCTGGACGGGCTGTACGGGCACCCGGGCGTCCAGGGCGGACTGGAAGGCGGCCCGCCGGAAGGGGCCCTGGGCGCGTCCGCACCAGGTGCTGCCCTCCGGGAAGACGGTGACGCGGTCGCCGGCCAGCAGCGCGCGGGTGATGGTCTCGATGGTGTCGGGGAGGGCCCGGATCCGGTCCCGCTCGATGAACAGGGTTCCGCTCTGCCGGGAGAGCGGGCCGAGCACCGGCCAGTCGCGGATGTCGCTCTTGGCCAGCATCCGGCAGGGCAGGGCGGTGGCGACGAGCGGTATGTCCAGCCAGGAGATGTGGTTGGCGACGATCAGGCGGCCGCCGTCCGGGCCGGGACTTCCGTGCACGGTGACCCGTATGCCGAAGGCCCGGAGCAGGGCGGTCGCCCAGGCCCGCACCATCATGTGGCGGGGACGGGCGGGGAGCAGCCGGACCGGCGGGGCGCCCAGGATCCCGAGCAGGATCAGGGCGACGGCGGCGGTGAGCCGGAGCACCGCGCGGGCAGCGCCCGCTCTGTCCCCCTCGTGGCCGGCGCAGGCCTCGGGGGTACAGGGCGAGGTGGGCAGCCAGACGCTCATGCGGCCGGGGCGAGCGAGAGGAAGTGCTTGAGGTAGCGCGGGTTGGTGCGCCGCAGGGAAAGCAGGACGTAGAGGTCGGCGCAGCCGAACTCGGCGTCGAGGGCGGGCTCGCCGCAGACCCAGGCGCCCAGGCGCAGGTAGCCGCGGAGCAGCGGGGGCAGTTCCATGCGCGCCGGGAAGGTGATTCCCTCGGGGTTCCAGGGGAGGTGGGGGGTGACCCGGTACTCCTCGGGGGCGAGGTTGCGGGTGAGGACGCTCTCGCGGGTGGCGGCGGCCAGGACCCCGCCGTCGGCGAGCGGTATCGAGCAGCAGCCGGCGAGCCAGTTGTGGCCGGAGCTGTCCATGTAGCGGGCGAGGCCGGCCCAGATCAGGGCGATGACGGCGCCGTTGCGGTGGTCGGGGTGGACGCAGGAGCGGCCGACCTCGACGAGGTCGGGGCGGACCGGGGCGAGGGCGGAGAGGTCGAACTCGCTCTCGGAGTAGAGCCGGCCGGCGACGGCGGCGCGCTCGGGGGGCAGCAGCCGGTAGGTGCCGACGACCTGCTCGGTCTCCTCCTCGACGACGAGGAGGTGGTCGCAGTACGCGTCGAAGGCGTCGGAGTCCAGGCCGGGCTCGGGTCCGTCGAGGCGGGCGCCGAGCTCGCCGGCGAAGACCTGGTGGCGCAGCCGCTGGGCGGCGCGTACCTCGTCCTCGTTGCGGGCGAGGCGGACGGCGTAGTGGGGGGTGGCGGGGAGGGCGGCGGGTGCCGCGAGGGGTGCGGCCGCGGGGACGGCGGCGGGGGTGACGGCAGCGGGGACGGCCGCGGCGGTGACGATGGGGCTCACGGTGGGGGGAAGGGTGGACGGGGACAGGGGGGCGATGGTCATGGCGGCTCCTGATCCGGGCACGGAAGCCAGGCCGGCAGGTGTGGTGGCCTGGCTCCTTTACTTCTTCCGTGACCGGCTGGATTCGACATGACCGCTCAGCGGCACTTGGATGTGCGAACGCTGAACTCGGCGGACTCAGCGGTCGGCGTTGAGGACCTTGGTGATCGCGTCCGAGGCCGCCTTGGCGGCCTGCCGGGGGTCCTGGCCGGTGAGTACGGCCGTCATGTAGGGCTTGATCGGGTTCTCGGCCTCGACCTGGGCCCAGCGGGCGGACTTCGGGGTGGCCCGGCCCTGGGCGGCTCCGGGCGCCATGCTCGCGGCGCCCTCGTTGCCGTCGACCACGTGCGCGAGGGTGGTCTTGTTCGGTACGTAGCTCATCGTGCGGGCGAGCTCGGTCTGCCAGGTTTCGCTGACCAGGGCGGTGATCACGTCGACGGCTCGGGCCCGCTGCTTCGTCCGTTCGGGGATGATCAGGTCGGAGCCGCCGGTGAAGACGGCGCCGGGCTTGTCGGAGGTCTTGCCGGGGATCGGGAAGAAGCCGAGCCTGCCCTTGAGCGCGGGGTTGGCGGCCTCGATCGCGGCGGCCTGGCCGGGCGGGGCGATGATCTGGGCGACGTGGCCGCGGGCGAAGACCTCGGACTGCGGGGGCGTCTCCTCGTCGGCGTCCTCGGGGCCGTCGCCGAGGGCCTGCAGCTGCTTGTAGAACTCCATGCCGGCCAGGGCCTTCTCGTCGTCGAGGGTGCCGGTCCACTGTCCGCTCGTCTCGACGGCGAGGTCGCCGCCCTCGTCCCAGATGAACCCGGAGAGGACGTACCAGTTCTGCCCGGCCAGGTAGATGCCCTGCTGGTCGCCCTTGTCGAGCTTCTGGGTGGCCTGGATCCAGTCCTGCCGGTTCTTGGGCGGGGTCTTGATCCCGGCGCTCGCGAAGAGGTCCTTGTTGTAGATCACCACCCGGTTGGCGGCGTACCAGGGGATTCCGTACTGGGCCCCGTTGATGCTTCCGGGGTCGGAGAGACCCTTGAGCCAGTCCTTGTTGCCCCACTCGCGCAGGCCCTCGAGGGTGAGTTCGGACAGGCCGCCCGCCTCGATGTACTGGGCGACCTGTGTGTTGCCGACCTCGATGACGTCGGCGCTCTCGCTGCTCTTGCCGGCGAGCACGGCATTGACCTTCTCGCCGATGCCCGTCCACTCCTGGATCTTGACGTCGAGGTCGACGCCGGCGTGCTCCCTTTCGAAGGAGGCGGTGAACTTCGCGATGAAGTCCTCCGACGCGCTGCCCTTCATCAGCCAGAGCGTCACCTTCTGCGTCCCTTCGGCCGATCCTGCCAGCCGGCTGCAGCCGGTGAGGGCGGTCGCGGCGGCGAGGGCGGTGCACACGGCGAGGAGGCGCATCTTCACGAGGGGTCACCTTCTGGGGATCGATCTCAGACGGATCTCAGATGGCTCGAAATTGGCATAGACCAATGGGCGGGTCAAGGGCCTTTCGCTCGGGACTGTTCACACAAAGTTCGCGGAGACGGACTTACTGGGGCACCGTGGAACGAGGCACAAGCACCCACCGTCGGGAGAACCCATGTCCAACCACACCTACCGGGTGACCGAAATCGTCGGCACCTCCCCCGAGGGCATCGATCAGGCCATCCACAACGGGATCACCCGGGCGGGCCAGACGCTGCGCAACCTGGACTGGTTCGAGGTCACACAGGTACGCGGCCACATCGAGAACGGCGCGATCGCGCACTACCAGGTGGGCCTGAAGGTCGGCTTCCGCCTGGACGGCGAGGACTGAGCCCGGCGGGACCGCACAACCCCCGGCCCGGGTCGGCACGGGATCCCCATCACCCCCGTGCGCTCCCCCGCGGGGGTGGTTCCCGGGGCCGAGTGGGCGCAGTACGGCACGGCCCGCAGGGGCGCGGGCGGGCAGCGGCACGAAGCTGTGCGCTGCTCCCTGCACCCCGCGAGGCCGGAGGTTCGTACGCCCATGACCCACGCACACCTGAGACCGGCGGGGCGGCGGCGCCGCAGGCCGGGCCGGACGACCGGGGTGCTGGCCGCCGCGCTCGGCCTGGCGCTCGTACTCGCGCTGCCCGGCGCCGCGGTGGCCGCACCCGGCGACCTGGATCCGACGTTCGGACCCGACGGCCGGGTGGTCACTTCCTTCCCCGGGTCCGCGGAGGGCCACGACATCGCGCGGCAGGCCGACGGCAAGCTGGTCGTGGTGGGCCTGAGCGAGGCGGGCTTCGCGCTCGCCCGGTACGACACCGACGGCAGCCTCGACTCCGCCTTCGCCGGAGACGGTACGGTGACCAGCGACTTCGGCGGCGGCAACCACTCGGCCAACGCGGTGGCGATCCAGCCCTCGGACGGGAAGATCGTCGTGGCGGGCACCACCGAGGTGCTCGCGGAGGAAGGCGGCGGCTGCTGCTTCTTCTCCGTGGCCCGCTACAACACCGACGGCACCCTGGACTCGGGCTTCGGCAACGGCGGCCTGGTACGGGTCGACGAGTTCGGCGGGTCCGCGGACGGCGCGGACGTGGCGGTGCAGCCCGACGGCAAGATCATCGCCGCGGGCAAGGGCGGCGGCGGAGGCTTCGCGCTGGTCCGGCTCGACGCCGGCGGAAACCTGGACCCGAGCCTCGGCGGCGACGGCGCGGTGGTCGCGGGGTTCACGCCCGCCTCGCCCCAGGACGCCGGCGGCACCGCCCGCGGCATGGCCCTCCAGCCGGACGGCAAGATCGTCTCGGTCGGGTACGTGGGCAACACCGCCTTCGACATCGGCGTGGCCCGCTACCTGCCCAACGGCAGCCTCGACCCCGCCTTCAGCGGTGACGGCATGGTGACCGCGGACTTCGGCGGCACCGAGTTCGGCAACGCCGTGGCGGTGCAGCCGGACGGCAAGGTCGTCGCCGCGGGATCCGGCGGTGTCGGCGTCGCCCTGCTGCGCTACAACGCCGACGGCAGTCCCGACGGCGGCTTCGGTACGGGTGGTCGCACCTCGGTCCGCTTCCCCGGCGACGGCGGCGGCGCGAACGCCATGGCGCTCCAGCCGAACGGCAAGATCGTCATCGCGGGGCAGGCCGACGACCCGAACAGCCAGGAGGGCAACGACTTCGGCCTGGCCCGCTTCAACACCAACGGCACGGTGGACACCGGCTTCGACGGCGACGGCTTCGTCGTCACGGGCTTCCTGGACTGGGACGACGCCCGCGGGGTGCTCGTACAGCCGGACGGCAAGATCGTCGCGGCGGGCTACGGGGCAGGCTACGCCTTCGCCGTCGCCCGCTACCAGGGCGGCGACGGCACGGCGCCGCCCCCGCCGCCGAGTGCGGACCTGTCGGTGACGCAGACCGGTACGGCCACCGTGAGCATCGGCGACCGTGCCTCGTACACGGTGACGGTCTCCAACTCCGCGGCATCCACCGCCACCGCGACCGGCGTCACGCTGACGGACACGCTCTCCGGCGCCGGTGCGGGCCTCACCTCGGCCGCTCCCTCGCAAGGGACGTGTACGACCACTGCGGCCGGCGCCAACTGCGCCCTCGGCTCGCTGGCCCCGGGCGCGAGCGCGACGGTCACGGTGACGGCCGAGCCCCGGGCCACCGGCACGGTCACGAACACGGCGAACGTCAGCGCCACCCAGCAGGACCCGGTGACCACCGACAACAGGGCCACCGCGACCACTTCGGTGAACAACGCGCGCGGCTGCACGATCATCGGCACCAGCGGTGCGGACACGCTGACCGGCGGCTACGGCAACGACGTGATCTGCGCCCTCGGCGGCAACGACACCGTCCGCGCGAGCTACGGCAACGACACCGTCCACGGCGGCTACGGCAACGACAACATCGACGGCGGCTTCGGCGACGACACCCTGAACGGCGGCCCGGGCAACGACACCCTGACCGGCTACTACGGCAACGACCGCCTCACCACCACCGACTCCGTCTCGGGCAACGACACCGCCAACGGCGGAACCGGCACCGACACCTGCACCACCGACCCGGGCGACATCCGCATCAGCTGCCCCTGACCTGCCCGCCCCGGAGCGCCCGCCGAGGCGCAGCCCGCCCCACCCTTAACGAGGGGTGGTGTCATCGCCCTTGAAGGGGCCTCCGTGGCCGGGCACGATCAGATCCGCCGCGGCCAGCACCCGCAGGCGGGAGGCGCGCAGTACCTCGCGGTCCGGGGCCACCGGGTCGTCCGCCGGGCCGTTCGCGTGCCACCACAGGTCGCCGGCGAAGGCCACCACGCCCGAGTCCGTGCCGGCCAGCAGCGTGATGTCCTCGTGGCTGTGGCCCGGGGTGCGGATCAGCCGGAGCGACGGGGTGAGTTCGTAGCCCTCCGCGTCGCGGTTCGTCCACTGGTCACCCAGGTACTCCACCTTGTGGTCGTGCACCCGGGCGCGGCCGAAGAGGCCCACGTTCATGGTGTTGTCGGGGTGGTGGTGGCTGAGCACCACGTCGGTGATGTCCTCGGGGCCGAGGCCCAGTTCCGCGAGCGGGGCAAGGATGTCGTCGTGGCTCGCCACCATGCCCGGGTCGAAGATCACGTGCCGTCCCGCGTCGTGTACGTAGGAGACGGTCGCGGCGACTCCGGGGCCGGTGGAGCCCACGTAGCCGGTGGTCAGGACCTTGTATGCGGCGCTGCGGCCGAGCGGTGCGTCTGTCATGGCCTCAATCCTTCCGGGCCCGGCGGGAGTTCACGAGTGGCACTGCTGCCCCTGATCGCAGGATTCGTGCCAACCGTGTGCCACACTGCGACCGTGCCGCCCTTCAAGACCGTTGCCGCGTACGCCCCTCCCGGCGTCGGCATGCTCGCCGTCGGCATCGTCACCGAGGTGTTCGGTCCCCACGGAGCGGCGCTGCCCGGTTTCGACTTCGCCCTGTGCGGCGACCGGCCCGGCCCTGTGCCCACGGACTGCGGCGTAGCGCTCTCCATCGCGCACGGACTGGACCGGCTCGCGGGCGCCGATCTGCTGATCGCCCTGCCCGGGGCCGGATTCCGTACGCCACCCGCCCCCGCCGTACTCGACGCGCTGAGGGCCGCGCACGAGCGCGGCGCCGTGGTCGCGGCCCACTGCGTCGGGACGTTCGCGCTCGCCGCCGCCGGCCTGCTCGACGGCCGGCGGGCGACCACCCACTGGAGGTTCGCCGAACTGCTCGCCGGCCGCCACCCGGACGTCACCGTGGAACCCGACGCGCTCTACATCGACGAAGGGAGCGTCGTCACGGGCGCGGGGGCCGCGGCGGGCTTCGACCTGTGCCTCCACCTGCTGCGGCGGGAGCACGGTGCCGCGCTGGCCAACGGGGTCTCCCGGGACATGGTGCTGCCCTCCCACCGCGACGGCGGGCAGGCCCAGTACCTGGCCGCGCCGGTCCCCGAGAACGGCCGGGACGAGCGGCTCGCCGAGGTCCTCGGCTGGGCCCGCGAGCACCTCCACGAGCCGCTGCCCGTCACGGAACTGGCCCGCCGCGCGATGATGAGCAGACGCTCCTTCGCCCGCCGCTTCACCGCCGCGACCGGCACGACCCCGCACGCCTGGCTGCGCAGCCTGCGCCTGAGCAAGGCCGAGGAACTCCTCGAAACCACCGACCTCCCGGTCGAGGAGATCGCCCGCCGGGTCGGATACGGGAGCGCCGCGGTGCTGCGCGAACAGTTCGTACGCCGCCGCGGAGTCCCGCCCCGCGCCTACCGCCGCGCCTTCACCCGCACGACGCAGGAACCCGTCCGCGCACCACGTCCACCACTCCTGCCCCCCGTGGGCTGACTGAAAGGTGGTGCCCCATGCCGGCGCCGAGCGTTCTGGCGTTCTTCGCGCATCCCGACGACGAGGCCCTGTTCGCAGGCGGCGTCCTCGCCCGGCACGCCGCTGCGGGCGCCCGGACCGCGGTCGTGACCGCGACCTGGGCGGCCGGGACCGGGCGGGCCGCCGAGCTCGCCGATGCCCTCGAGATCCTCGGTGCCGGTGCGCCCCGACTGCTCGGCTACGCCGACGCCCGCGTCCCCTCCTCGGCCCCGGGCCGGCCACGGTTCTGCGACGCCCCACTGGACGAGGCGGTGGGCGCCGTGGTCGCCCGGATCAGGGAGTTCCGGCCGCAGGTCGTCATCGCCAACGACGCCTGCGGGGGCCTGACCGGGCATCCGGACCACGTTCACGCCCACAGGCTCGCGGTCCTCGCCGTCCACGCGGCCGGTCTCGGCCGGTTGTACCCGGCTGCCGGAGATCCCTGGCAGCCGACGGCCCTCCACCTCGCCGCCCACCCCCACTCAGCCGCCCGGGCCCTCGGCGGATACCTCCTCCGGCCCGGCACAGCGGTGGACAGCGCGTACTCCGTGCCGGACGAGATGGTCACGGCCGTCGACGTCCGGCCCTGGGTCGAGCAGAAGCTGGCCGCCATCGCGGCCCACCGCAGCGAGGTGGAGCGGGGCGCCGCCCCGGGCCGCATCGCCGCCCTCGCACCCGAGGTCCAGCGTCGCGTCATGGGCACGGAGTGGTACATCCGCCACGACCTCGCCCCCGCGACGGGGCGGGACCCGCTGCTGGTGCCCTGATGGCCCTGTCGCTCAGAACGCCCAGCGCGTATGGCTGTACACCCCGTTGTCCCGGCCGAAGCCGTACGCCGTGGTCGGGGTCACCGCGAACACCACCGCGTCCCCCTTCCGGAACGCGTCCCCGATCCCGTGGAAGGTGCCCTCGGCCGAGGTGATGTGCGCCCCGTACTTCGCCTCGTACGCCGCGATCACCTCCTCCAGCACCGCAGGATCGGCGACCAGCTCAGCCGTGCCCTCGACCACGAGGTCGAGCCCTGCGGTGAGCGAGTTCCCTCCGGTGGTCAGCGCACAGTGCCCGTCATGAGCGAGGTTCTTCGCCTTCTGCTCGCCCGCGCCGGTCGAGAAGTACAGCATCCCGCCGTGCCAGGTCGCGATCACGGGGGTGACGTGCAATCGGCCGTCGGGTCGCACCGTGGAGACCCAGAAGATCTCGGCGGCCTCCAACTGGCGCTGGGCCGCGTCCCATTCGGTCGCGGTGACGTCCGCGGCACCCGGGCGGGGATTGAGCGCGGAGCTGTAGCGCGCGTCGAGCTCGGTCGTGGGTTGCTGCGCAGGTCCTTGTGCCGGCATGTCGGACCTCCTTCCTCCCCCCATAACGACCGGCCGACCGCCCGGAAACGCGCGGCCGAGGAAGGTCGTGAGGTCAGGACGGGATGGGCTTGCGGGCGGCGTGGGCGCAGCGGGCGGCGAGGCGGGCGAATGCGTCGTTGAGTCCGGGTGGGCCGATGACCTCGATGTCGGTGTCGAAGCTGCCGATGGTGGCGGCCAGGGCGGTCCACGACCAGGAACCGAGGGTGAGCCGGCAGCGGTCGGGGCCGAGTTCTTCGACGATTCCGTCTCGGGCGAAGGGGGCGACTGCGGTGGCGGGGAGGCCGAGGACGACTTCGCCTCGGCAGGGCCAGTCGGTGGTGGTGCCGTCGGAGCCGCGGAACCGGCTCGTGACGAACGCCGCCACGTCGCCTGCGGGGAGTTCGCGCGGGGTGAAGCGGGGGCCGGTGGGGGTGCGCGGCTGTACTCGGTCGACGCGGAAGGTCCGCCAGTTCGCACGGTCGAGGTCCCAGGCCAGGAGGTACCAGCGGCCGCGCCGGGTGACCAGGTGGTGGGGCTGTACCCGGCGGCGCTGCCCGGCAGCCGCCGTGCCGTCCGTGGCGTAGTCGAAGCGGAGTTCCGCATGGGTGTGGACGGCGGTGCTCAGGTCCCTCAGGACGTGGGCGTCGGCCGGAGGTGCGTCCCCGCTCGCCGGCGGGCGGACGGCTGTGATGCGCAGCGTGTCCATGCGGTGGCGCAGCCGGGGCGGCATGACCTGGCGGATCGTGGCGAGGGCGCGGGCAGCGTCCTCGGCGAGCGTGGTGCCGGCTGCGGCCGTTTGCAGTGCGATGGTCAGGGCCACGGCCTGGTCGTCGTCGAACAGCAGTGGGGGCAGATGCGCACCCGCATCCAGGCGGTATCCGCCGGAGGGTCCTTTGACGGCCGTGATCGGGTAGCCGAGTTCCCGTAGGCGGTCCATGTCGCGGCGAACCGTGCGCGGGGTGATGCCGAGCCGCCCGGCGAGGTCCTCGCCCGACCAGGCAGCAGAAGGACGCGTCTGGAGCAGTGAGAGCAGCGCGAGCAGGCGCGAGGACGTCTTGTGCATGTCC
The DNA here is from genome assembly GCF_035984415.1 of Streptomyces sp. NBC_01296. Classification (NCBI taxonomy): domain Bacteria; kingdom Bacillati; phylum Actinomycetota; class Actinomycetes; order Kitasatosporales; family Streptomycetaceae; genus Streptomyces; species Streptomyces sp. NBC_01296. Next base: position 1,536,743 of record NZ_CP130720.1, read on the forward strand.
GTCATCCTGCCCGCAGTACAGGACAGATCCTGTCCGCTACCCCTGCAAGGGTGGGATCAGAGCCGCCGGGGGAGCAACGCCCCCGGCCACGGCGGCCGCGCCGGGCCCGGCTCTCGCCGCGGCGGCTCACATGCGAGGAACCGACAGCAAGGAGCAGCCATGTCCGTCACGGCCCCCACCCGCCTTCGGCCTCCGGCCGGCGGACACGCAGCCGCCTGAGCACACCATGACCGTCCTCGACACACGCGCCCTGAACCGTGCCACCCTCGCCCGTCAGTACCTGCTCGAGCGTGCGGACACACCCGTCCGCGACGCCGTGGCGCACCTGTGCGGAATGCAGGCGCAGCAACCCCAGGAGCCCTTCATCGGACTGTGGTGGCCGACATCCGCTCCTGGTGCGGCCTCGCCGGTCTGCCCGCCGCCGTCAAGGCCGTCCGCGAGGAGCTCGTCACCTTCCGCGACGAACGCGGCCGCGAGCTCCTCGACCTGCCGGACGCCCCGCGCCCACACCGGGACACCCCCGCGCCCGTACGGTTCCTGCCGGCATTCGACAACGCGATCCTCGGCTACCAGGACCGCAGCCGGATCATCGACGACGCCCACCTCGGCCTGTCCGTCGCCGGCCGGCGCGCCGTCCTCGTCGACGGACGTGTCGCCGCCACTTGGACCGTGCACGATGACCGGCTCACCGTCGCCCCACTGCGCCCCCTCTCCGCCCCGGAGCGAGAGGCCGTCCACGCCGAAGCCCGGGCGCTGACCACTTTCCTGGCCGAGGACATCGACCGCGTACGCATCGCTGCCTACAACGGCTGAGACCACCCCCTATCCGGTTGCCGTGCCTCAGGCTCCCGGACCGACGCCGTTCCACCCTCGTTCGAGGAGGTCGAAGGCGCGGACCACCCTTTCGCGGTCGTCGGCGCGTCCGCGCGCGGTGCGGGGTGCTTCCAGTGCGAAGTGGGCGAGCGCCGCGCAGTGCGGATCGTCGGCGGGAGCTCCGGTCGCCTCGGCGATGGCGTGTGCGAGCGCGGTTTCGTGGCGCAGCCACATGCTCTGGGCGTAGTCGCGCAGGGCCGGGGTGCTCTCCACGAGTTCGACGAACGCGGCGAAGTCCGCGTCGCCGTCCCGGGCGCCGACCCGGTGGCGCAGGGCGTGCTCGCGCAGGGCCGCGGGCACGGACTGGCCCCGGGGCCTGTCGCGTACGGCGGCCAGCAGCCGGGCTTCCTGGTCGGCGTCCTCGTCGAAGACGAGTGCCTCTTTCACGGGGAAGTGCTTGAAGAGGGTGGTGGTGGACACGTCTGCCGCGTCGGCGATGTCGCGGATACCGACCTGGTCGTAGCCGCGTTCGAGGAACAGGCGCAGAGCGGCATCGGCCAGGGACTGCCGGGTGGCGGCCTTCTTGCGCTCGCGGCGTCCCGGCGGCACGGGGTTCGTGGTCTTCTCGCTCATGCCCCAACCCTACATCTCCGGTTGAGCAGCTTCAAAAGTTGCGTTGTTGCACTTTTGGATCGAGCGTGCTCTTCTGGAACGGCTCGGCCGCGTGGCACTGCCCGGCCGCAGCGTTCCCCTCTCCTGCCTGACGAGCCTCCTAGAAACGGAGCACCACCATGACCAGCTCCAGCGCGCCCCGCATCGCGATCATCGGCGCCGGACCCGGCGGCCTGACCTGCGCCCGGATCCTCCAGCAGCACGGCATCGCCGCCACCGTCCACGAACGGGACGCCTCCCGCTCCGCCCGCGACCAGGGCGGCACCCTCGACATGCACCCCCACTCAGGCCAGGACGCCCTGCGCCAAGCCGGGCTGCTGCAAGACTTCCTGGCGCTGGCCCGCCCCGAAGGCCAGCAGATGCGCCTGGTCGGGCGCGACGGAAGCGTCCTGTTCGACGCCGTACCGCCCGGGGCCGACACCGAAGACGGCAACCCGGAAATCGACCGCGGCCGGCTGCGCGACCTCCTGCTGGACTCCCTCGAACCCGACACCGTGCACTGGAACCACAAGCTCGCGCACGTCGAACCCCTCACCGGAGGCACCCACCGCCTGCACTTCGCCGACGGCACCACCACCGGGGCCGACCTCGTCGTCGGAGCCGACGGAGCCTGGTCGCAAGTCCGCCGCCTGCTTTCCGGCGCAACGCCGGTCTACACCGGCGTCACCTTCGTCGAAACCGGTCTGGACGACGCCGACACCCGCCATCCCGCGCTCGCGTCCCTCACCGGCGACGGCACCATGATGGCCCTCGACGACAACCGGGGCTTCGTCGCCCAGCGCAACAGCCACCAGCACATCCGCGTCTACATCGGCATGCGCACCGACGAGAACTGGCACCAGAAGGCCGGCGTCGACCTGGCCGACGAAGGCGCCGTCCGCGAAGCGCTGCTCGAGGAGTTCACCGGCTGGGGTCGCGGCCTGCTCGACTTCATCGCCGACACCGACACCGGGTACGTCAACCGGCCCCTGTACGCCCTGCCCGTCCCGCACGCCTGGCAGCGCACCCCCGGCCTCACCCTCCTCGGCGACGCCGCCCATCTCATGTCGCCGTTCTCCGGGATGGGCGCGAACCTCGCCATGCTCGACGGCGCCGATCTCGCCCGCGCCCTCATCGACCACACCTCCGTCGACGACGCCGTCCGCGCCTACGAGAACCTGCTGCTTCCCCGCTCCAGGGAGGCGGCCGAAGGCGCCGCCGAGGGGATCGACAGCGCCTTCGCGCCCGACAGCGCCGCCCAGACCCTCGCCCACATGTCCCGAAACCACTGACGGCAAGCGCAGAACCGGAAGCCGGAGCAGGAAGTCGGTAGCGGACTCGGGCCGTCACGGACGATCATGCAACGCATGAGCGACCGACCCGCACGATGGACCCAGGCCACCGTCTACCCCGACATGTGGGCCGACCCGGACGACGACCTCCGCAACAACGAGGACAGTCCGGAGGGCGAGCCGGCGACACTGCTGGACTTCCTGACGAACTACCGCATCACCCTGCGGATGAAGTGCGAGGGTCTGGATGCGGAGCAGCTGGCCCGCCGGTCGGTTCCGCCGTCGACGATGTCGCTGCTCGGGCTGATCCGGCACCTCGCCGAGGTGGAACGGGACTGGCGCAACTGGATCAGCGACGGCGAGCCGCTGTCGAAGCTGTACGGCGCGAGGGACGCGGACTTCCAGGGAGCGGTCGCCGAGCAGGCCGCCGTGGACGCCGCGTACGCCGATCTGGAGCGTGAGCAGGCCGCGACCGACGCTGCGCTGGCCGAGCACCCGGACCTGAGCGAGCGCGTGGGCAAGGACGGGATCGCCGTTCGGGAGCTGATGGTGCACCGGATCGACGAGTACGCCCGCCACTGCGGGCACGCCGATCTGTTGCGCGAGTGCATCGACGGAAGGGTGGGCCAGTGACGGCGTCCGGGGTCCTCGACCGGCACCACCCTCGGGCGCCCCGTCAGCGGACGACGTCGAACACGTTCTTCTGCAGGCCGTTGGCGTAGGCCTCGTGCTCGACCAGCTTCAGCTTCTGGGCGTCCTTGTCCGTGGCGCTGAACAGGCGCTTGCCCGCGCCGAGCAGCAGCGGGAAGACGAGCAGGTGGTAGCGGTCGATCAGGCCGGCGTCCGAAAGGCTCTGGTTCAGGGCGGCGCTGCCGTGGACGATGATCGGGCCGCCCTCGGTCTCCTTCAGCGCGGCGACCTCGTCGAGCGAGCGCAGGATCGTGGTCTCGCCCCAGTTCGTCACCAGGTCGTCCTCGGTGAGCGTGGTGGAGACGACGTACTTCGGCATCACCTTGTAGTCGGCGAAGTCCGCCATGTCGGGCCACACCGGGCTGAAGGCCTCGTAGCTGGTCCGGCCGAGCAGCATCGCGGCGGCTTCCTTCTGCTCACGGCCCTTGATCTCGAACGCCTCGGGGAGGAACTCGACGTGCTTGAAGGTCCATCCGGAGTTCCGGTATCCGGGCTCGCCGCCCGGGGCCTCCACGACGCCGTCGAGCGAGATGAAGGCGGTGCTGATCAGGGTGCGCATCTGAAGTTCCTCGGTGTCTCGTGTCTGGTGCTCAGCGGATCGCGTCGGTGCACGCTGCGGCCGCAGGCGCGGCGGCTGCAGTGCACCCACCATGCCGTACGACTGCGGATCACGCAGAAACTCATCGGTCGTCGAAGTCCGGGGCCGTGTCTCGGCCGAGACCGCCCCGTGGAGTGATCCGCCTCACACGGTGTCACAACGGCCGACCGCGCGGTGTCTTGAGGCCGTAGCCAAAATACGAAGGAGACACCGTGACCGGGACTGGGAACACCGAGGTGGTCGTGATCGGCGGCGGATACGCCGGGGTCATGGCGGCCAATCGACTGACGCAGCGCAACGACGTGACCGTCACTCTGATCAACCCGCGCCCGACCTTCGTCGAGCGGATCCGCCTGCACCAGGTGGTGGGCGGGTCCCACGACGCGGTCGTCGACTACCGAGACGTGCTGGCCGGGGGCATCGGTCTCGTGGTCGACACCGTGGCACGGATCGACGCGGCCGGGCGCAGCCTCACGCTCGCGAGCGGCGGCGCGGTCGGCTACGACTACCTGATCTACGCGGTGGGCAGCGGCAGCGCCGACCCGCGCGTGCCCGGAGCGGCCGAGTTCGCCCACCCCATGGCCGACCTCGAGGAGGCGCAGCGGCTGCGGCAGATCGTCGACGCCGCTCCCGCCACGGCTGCGGTGACCGTGGTCGGCGCCGGTCCGACCGGCATCGAGACCGCCGCCGAGCTGGCGGAGGCGGGCCGGACCGTGACCCTGGTCTGCGGCGACGTGCTCGGCCCGTACCTGCACCCGCGGGGTCGGCGCTCGGTCGCCGAGCGGCTGGCCGAACTCGGTGTGACCGTGCTCGAGGGCCCCGGCGCGAAGGTGACGGCGGTGACGCGCGACGCCGTGGAGCTCGCCGATGGCCGACAGCTCCCGAGCCCGGTGACCATCTGGACCGCCGGATTCGGCGTCCCGGACCTGGCCGCGCGCAGCGGGCTGAGCACCGACGCCCTGGGCCGCCTGCGCACGGACGAGACCCTGACGAGCGTGGACGACGTACGCATCGTCGCGGCCGGGGATTCGGCGGCGCCGTCGGACCTGCCGCTGCGCATGAGCTGCCAGGCCGCCGGGCCGCTGGGCGGGCACGCCGCCGATACGGTGCTCAACCGGATCGCGGGTGAGCAACCTGCGGCGATCGCCCTGGGGTTCGTCGGCCAGTGCATCAGTCTGGGGCGCCGGACCGGCATCTTCCAGGTCGCCCGCAGGGACGACAACGCGATGTGGCTCCACCTCGACGGCCGCCCTGCCGGGAAGCTCAAGGAGTTGATATGCCGGGGCACCGTCAAGCAGCTGGCCAACGAGGCCCGCAAGCCCGGTTCGTTCACGTGGTCCTGGGCCAAGGACACCAAGCGCCGGCCCCTGCTGGAGGCCAGGCGCGTCGAGGCGCCGGCCACCCGCTGAACACCGCATCGAACGGATGATCAGATCTGACACCCATCAGCGAACGAGAGGGCGGGACATGAGCGACCGCGCCACCGACCTGGCGACCGAGGCGTTCGTCGCCCACCGCAACCTGCTCTTCACCGTCGCGTACGAGATGCTCGGATCGGCGGCCGACGCGGAGGACGTCCTCCAGGAGACCTGGCTGCGCTGGGTCGAGGTCGACGTGGAGCAGGTACGTGACCAGCGCGCCTACCTGGTCCGGATCACGACCCGGCAGGCGCTCAACCGGCTGCGCACGATGAGCCGCCGCAAGGAGGCGTACGTCGGCCCGTGGCTGCCCGAGCCGCTGCTCACCGCGCCGGACGTGGCCGAGGACGCCGAGCTCGCCGAGAGCGTGTCGATGGCGATGATGCTCGTCCTCGAGACGCTTTCGCCGACGGAGCGCGCCGTCTTCGTGCTGCGCGAGGCTTTCGACGTCAGCTACGAGGAGATCGCGGCGGCCGTCGACAAGAGCCCCGCGGCCGTCCGCCAGATCGCGCACCGCGCGCGCCGGCACGTCGATGCCCGCCGTCCTCGCGAGGTGGTCTCCCCGAGCCAGACCCGGGCGGTCCTGGAGTCGTTCCGGCGGGCGCTCTCCACAGGGGACGTGCAGGGCCTCCTTGCCGTACTGGCCCCTGGGGCCGTCCTGGTGAGCGACGGCGGCGGCATCAAGCAGGCCGCGCCGCGGCCGATCGTCAGCGCGGACAAGGTGGCCCGCTTCATCATCGGCGGCGCCGGCAAGAAAGGAGCCGCGCTCACCAGCGACCCCACCGTGGTCAACGGCAACCCGGCGCTCGTCCTGCGGCTGGACGGGGAGATCGACGGCGTCCTGGCGATCCGTGTCGAGGACGGCCGTATCACCGGCCTCTACTACGTCCGCAACCCCGAGAAGCTGTCCCGCGTCGAATCCGAGACCGCGCTCACTCTGCGGTGAACGCCTGAACTGCGGTGGCCGAGCAGCCGCGGTCGGCGTAAGGGTTCTTACGCCGACCGGGCAGGGTCACACCGGCGAGCCGACCGCCCCCGTGGGCTGCGGACCCCCGTCCCCCAGCCCACGGCCGAGGCAGACCGGCTCCCGGCGCATCGCGCCCCCGGCAAGGGGGCGCACCTCCCGTGCTCAGCGAGCTAGACGTGAAACGTCGAGCACTTGAGCACCGATGCATCTAGCGGACTAGATGGCTGGATGAACATACGTCGTCTCACATGCGCCCTGTCAAGCGACCGGCACGATGCACATGCGGCAACGTGCCGCGGGTCACTTTCACGGGAGTGCGCCAGCCGGGTAGACGGACTTCGTTGCACTGTGTGGCGAGATCCATCTAGGCCGGTAGATAATGAGGATGTGGTTCAGCAGTGGACCACGAAGTCCAGCAGGAGACGGGAGCAGTGACGGTGATGGGCGAGGAGACCCCCACCGGCCGGCGGGACACCATGGGCGACCGCCTCGGTTTCCTGATCGAGACGATCCACCCGGCGGGCCGCGGTCCGTACACGTACCAAGAGATCGCCGACGGCACGAGGCAGCTGCCCGGCCCCTCCGTCTCGCACGGCACGGTCCAGACCATCCGCTTGAACAACAATCCGAACCCCGGTATCGACTCGATCCGCGCGATCGCCAACTTCTTCGGCGTCACCGTCGGATACCTCGCCGACGGCGAGAACGCCGACGCGATCGAGCAGCGCATCGAGGAGAGGATCTCGCGGCTGCGCGAGGAGATGGACAAGGCCGCCGCGGCCGACGAGTTCGCCCAGGTCCTGGAGGACGAGCAGGTCAAGGCTGCGGCCTTCCGCCTCAGCGGACTGTCCGCCGGGTCCATGAGGTCCGTCACCGGTCTGATCAAGCAGCTCCGGAAAGCCGAAGGGCTTCCGGACGTGAAGCCCCGCCGTCGCCGCCCCAAGGAATCGTGAGGCGAGATTCAGCCACGCGACCCGCATGAACAAGCGAGTTTCAGTCTGTCGAGACACCCTTTTTCCGCCACTGCACGCTTCCGGCTACCCTCGAGCCGATCAGGAGTGCGAAGCAGGCGAGCGGCACGGAGCAGTTGAGCTCCGCGCCGGGGACAGCTGACGTGCGGGGAGAGCAACTATGCGCTGGTGGAAGCGCGCCGATGCGGAGTGCACCACCGTTGCGGACCGACTCGTCATCCCCCAGCCGTTCGACCTCGGGGTGTTCTGCGCAGGCATAGCCGAGCAGCGTGGCCGGCCACTGATCCTGCTGCCCCTCGACGGGCCTCCCGACCCGGCCCTGCCGTGCGGGATCTGGCTCGGCCTGGAGGTCGCCGACCTCGTCTTCTACGATGCCGTCGCGGCCGAGATCCTCAAGGTGCAGATCGTCCTCCACGAGATCTCCCACATGCTGCTCGGGCATGTCGCCCCCGAGCTCGAGCTGCCGCAACAGCCGTCGCAGGGCGAGATCGCCCGCGCCTCCGAGCACTTCCACCGCCTGCTGACACGTACGCAGACGACCGTCTCCGGTCTCGACCGCCCCGACCTTCCCGTGGCCTCGATCATCCGCACCGAGGCGGCCCGGATCAGGACCGTGGCCCGCATGACCGAATCCATCGACGAGGAACTCGGCCTCGACATCGGCCGCCTGGCGCACCTCATGGGGCGCAGCAAGTTCGCGAGCCCGCAGGAGCGACAGGCGGAGACCCTGGCCACGCTCATCCACGAGCGGGCCGGCCGCTATACGGCGCAGTCGACTTCCGGCGAGGCCGAGGACCGTCTCGTACGCCTCCATGACGCCCTCGGGCACCCCGTTCGAAACACGTGGTCGTGAAGTGAAACACCTCGAAATCGCCGTCTTGATCATGCTCTGGGCGGTGACGATCTGGCGGGTCCCCTCGGCCGTTCGAACCGTCAAGCAACGAGCTCTGTGGAGGGCGTTCGCCGCCCTGACCCTCTCCATGACGCTCCGCCTCCCCGGGCTGATGCACGCCTTGGACGACCGGGCAGGGGTCAACAACCTGTCCACCCTCGTCAAGCACTGGCTGGGTGTGATCGCGGCCGGCGCGGTCGTCGACTTCGTCGTCGCCATCGCCCGGCCGGAAACCGGCGCCGGCGGCCGGCTGCGCGCCCGCCACTACGTCGCGTTGACCGCGATGGCGGCCATGGCGGTGCTCTTCGCCTTCTTCGTCCCGCGGCACCACGAGATGACCGAGTTCTTCGAGGAGAGCGCGGGCAACGGCTGGGCCACGGTCTACTACCTCGTCTTCGTCACCTACCTCGGCATCGCGATGGCCACCGCCACCTGGCTCTTCTGGGGCAGCGCGCGGCACGCCAGCGCCCGATGGCTCCGGACCGGCGTACGCCTCATGGGCATCGGGACCGCCGTCGGCGTCCTCTACACCCTGGTGCGGTCCGGGTACATGACGAGCCGCCTCGTCGGCCTCACCGACAGCACCGGCGACATCGCGGTCGACAACGCCACCGACGCCCTGAAGTACGTCGCGATCGGCTTCATCCTCGTCGGAAGCAGCATCCCCGCGTTCGGCGTGGCCTGGCGCACCGTCCAGGACGGCCGCCACCACCGCCGGCTCCGGCCGCTCTGGCAGGACCTGACCGCCGTCACTCCCGACATCGTCCTCAAGACCGGACTCCTGCGCAGCCCGCGCCTGCGGCTGTACCGGCGGGTGATCGAGATACGTGACGCCGCCCTGGCCCTCGACGCGTACGCCGACGACGGCGTACGCGAGCGTGCGCACAGCGCCGCGCGGCAGGCAGGGTTCGACCCGGCGACGAGCCCGGCGGCCGAAGCCCTCTGGATGCGGGCCGCACGCGAAGGCAAGGCCCGCGGCGCCCTGCCCGCCGCAAGCACCCAGGAGCCGGGCACCGTCGGAATCGACGACCTCGACTTCGCCACCGAGGTGTCGAGGCTCGTCCAGCTCGCCCGGGTCTACCACTCCCCCGTGGCCGACGACTTCCTCACCGCGACCAGCGCGGAGGCAACGGCGTGACGACCGCGATGACGCCGACCACCCGGACCGGCGAGTCCCGGGCCGCCCGCCTGATCACCGACGGGCTCGACCCCAAGACCTGGATCATCGCCGACACCGTCCTCATCGGCTGGCACACCGGCCGGCTCGCCGGGATCGGATGGGGCCTCCTCGGCTGCCTGTTCGCCGCGGCCATTCCGCTGGCCTTCATCAAGTTCGGCATCCGCCGCGGCCGCTGGGCCGACCGGCACGTCGGCCAGCGGCGTCAGCGCATCATCGTGATGACCTTCGTCACCGGCTCGGTCGCCACCGGTATCGCGCTGCTGTGGGCCTTCGGCGCCCCCCGGGCCATGATCGCGCTGATCTCGGCCATGCTGGTCACGCTCGCGGCCCTCCTCGCCGTGACCCCTGCGTGGAAGATCAGCGTGCATGCAGCCGTCTCCTGCGGAAGCGTCGCCATGCTCGCCATGACGTACGGGCCCTGGGCGCTCCTCGCCTACCCCCTGGTCGCCGTCGTCGGCTGGTCCCGGGTCGAGCTCAAGGACCACACCGTTGCCCAGGTTCTGGTGGGCGCCGGCGTGGGCGGGGCCGTCGCGGCCGGCACCTTCGCGCTGGTCCGATAGGCGACCCGGGCCGGCGCGGCGCGTTCGCCCGCGGCCCGGCCGACCCGGCCTCAGGTGCGGCCCTCGCCCTCCTGGGCGGTCTTGAGCTCCGGCGCGTCCGCCGCCCAGTCCGCCAGGACCACCTTGAAGCCTTCGGCGCGGGCGGCCTGGCAGACGAGCTCGTCGTCGTCCACGAGCATCCGCAGCTCCCGGCCCCGGGCGATCCGCCGCAGCACCTCCAGCTTGGTGGTCCGGGCCGGCCTGCGGTCCTGGTTCCCGCGCATCCACACCCTCCCCTGCGGCAGCCCGTGCCGGGTCAGCCACTCCTCCGTGTCCGCGCGGCACCGCTCCGGGCGCCCGGTCAGGTACACGACCTCGCAGTCGGCCGCCTGTTCCACCGCCAGCGCCACCCCGCGCGCGAGCGGCGGGTCGGCCGGGGCCGCGCCGAAGAAGCCGTCCCAGTCCCGGGGGCGGCGCTCCAGGAAGTGCTGGCGGTGGTCGGTGTCGGCCAGGGTGTTGTCGATGTCGAAGACGGCCAGCGGCCGACGGTGGTTGCTGTCGCTCATGCGGGTCAGAGTAGGCAGGGAATCCTTTCGGCGCGCATGCGTTACAGCCCTGTGTGATCCGGAAACTCTCCATCCTCGACCGGTCCCGCACCCGTGAGGGGCACCCGCCCCCGCAGGCCCTGCGCGACACCGTGGAGCTCGCCCGCGCGGCGGAGCGGCTCGGCTACCACCGCTTCTGGGTGTCCGAGCACCACAGCGTCCCCGGGGTCGCAGGCTCCGCGCCGACCGTACTGGCCGCCGCCGTCGCCGGGGCCACGCAGCGGATCCGGGTCGGCACCGGCGGGGTGATGCTGCCCAACCACCAGCCGCTCGTGGTCGCCGAGCAGTTCGGGGTCCTGGAGTCACTGTTCCCGGGCCGGATCGACATGGGGCTCGGCCGCTCCGTCGGCTTCACCGGCGGGATCCGCCGGGCGCTGGGCCGCGACACCGGGGACGCCGACCGGTTCGAGGAGCAGCTGGCGGAGCTGCTGGGCTGGCTCGACGGCAGCCAGCGGGCGCATCCCGAGGTGCACGCCCACCCGGCGCAGGGGCTGCGGATTCCGGCGTACGTGCTGGCCACCGGCGAGGGCGCCGGGATCGCGGCCCGGGCCGGGCTGCCGGTGGTGGTGGGCGACCTGCGGGCCCGGGGGCGGGCCGCGGAGATCATCGGGCGCTACCGCGAGGAGTTCCGCCCCTCGGCCGGCGGCTCGCAGCCGTACGTGGTGGTCTCCGGGACGGTGGCGGTGGCGCCGACTGCGCAGGAGGCCCGGCGCATCCTCATCCCGGAGGCCTGGTCCCTCGCGTACTCCCGCACCCGGGGCAGCTTTCCGCCGCTGCGCCCGGCGCAGGAGGTGGAAGCCCTGGCCATGACCCCGAAGGAGCGGGAGCTGTACGAGGGAGGGCTCGCCGGGCACATCCACGGCACCGAAGAGCAGGTCGCGGCGGAGCTCGCCGAGGTGGCCGAGCTGACGGGTGCGGACGAGCTGCTGGTCACCACGTCCACGTACGACCGCGCAGCGCTGCTGGATTCCTTCGAGCGGCTGGCCCGGGTGGCCGGGCTCTGATCGGGGGCGGTCCGCAGACGCCGCCCGTACGCACGGCCCGTACGCACGGCCCGTACGCGCCGCCCGTACGCGTGGCCCGTAAACTGGGGCGAATGCACCACTCCACCGCCTCCGCACCCCAGGCCCGCCCCGATTCCTTCGTACGGGTGCGGGGTGCCCGGGAGCACAACCTGCGCGACGTCGACGTGGACATCCCGCGCGACGCCCTGACCGTGTTCACCGGGGTCTCCGGCTCCGGGAAGAGTTCGCTGGCCTTCGGCACGCTCTACGCCGAGGCCCAGCGCCGGTACTTCGAGTCGGTGGCCCCGTACGCCCGCCGCCTGATCCACCAGATCGGCGCCCCGAAGGTGGACTCCGTCACCGGGCTGCCGCCCGCCGTCTCGCTGGAGCAGCGGCGCTCCTCCCCCGGCTCACGGTCCTCGGTCGGGACGGTGACCCTGCTGTCCAACTCCCTGCGGATGCTGTACTCCCGCGCCGGAACCTATCCGCCGGGCGCCGAACGGCTCGACTCCGACGCCTTCTCCCCCAACACCGCGGCCGGGGCCTGCCCGGCCTGCCACGGCCTCGGCAGCATCCACCGCACCAGCGAGGAACTCCTCGTACCGGACCCCGAGCTGTCGATCCGCCAGGGGGCGATCGCCGCCTGGCCAGGCGCCTGGCAGGGCAAGAACCTCCGGGACGTCCTGGAGGTGCTCGGGTACGACGTGGACGCGCCCTGGCGGGAGTTGGCTGCGAAGGACCGCGAGTGGATCCTGTTCACCGAGGAGCAGCCGGTGGTCACGGTGCACCCGGTACGGGACGCGGACCGGATCCAACGGCCGTACCAGGGCACCTACATGAGCGCCCACCGCTATGTGATGCGGACCTTCTCGGACAGCAAGAGCGCCACGCTGCGCGCCCGCGCCGAGCGGTTCCTCGCCGATTCCCCGTGCCCGGTGTGCGCGGGGCGGCGGCTGGGACCTGCGGCGCTGGCCGTGACGTTCGCGGGCCGTACGATCGCCGAGCTGGCGGCGCTGCCGCTGACCGCCCTGGACGGCGTACTGGCCTCCGCGGCCCCGGACGGGGAGGCGGCCCGGGTGCTCGCCGAGGACCTGCGGTCCCGCATCGGGCCCGTCGTGGAGCTCGGGCTCGGCTACCTGAGCCTGGACCGCACCGCGCCGACCCTGTCGGCGGGCGAGCTGCAGCGGCTCAGGCTGGCCACGCAGCTGCGGTCCGGGCTGTTCGGGGTCGTGTACGTACTGGACGAGCCGTCGGCGGGGCTGCACCCGGCCGACACGGAGGCACTGCTCGGCGTACTGGACCGGCTCAAGGCGGCGGGGAACACGGTGTTCGTCGTGGAGCACCACCTGGACGTGGTGCGGCATGCGGACTGGCTGGTGGACGTGGGCCCGCTGGCCGGGGAGCACGGCGGGCGGGTGCTGTACAGCGGGCCGCCGCAGGAGCTGGCCGGTGTGGCCGGATCGGCGACCGCGCGCCACCTGTTCGCGGCGCGCGAGCCGGAGCCGGGGCCGGGGCGGGAGGTGCGGGAGGCGAGCGGTGCGGTCCGGCTCACCGGTGTCGAGCGGCACAACCTGCGGGGCGTGGACGCGGAGTTCCCGCTCGGGGTGTTCACTGCCGTGACCGGGGTGTCGGGCTCGGGCAAGTCCACGCTGGTGGGTCAGGTGCTCGCCCGGGAGGTCGGCGAGCGGCTGGCGGATCCGGGGTATCCGGTGCGGCGGCTGGTGGAGGTGGACCAGAAGCCGATCGGCCGCACGCCGCGGTCCAACCTGGCCACGTACACGGGGCTGTTCGACGTGGTGCGCAAGCTGTTCACGGCGGCCCCGCAGGCGCGGGCGCGCGGCTGGAAGGCGGGCCGGTTCTCCTTCAACGTGCCGGGCGGCCGGTGCGAGACCTGCCAGGGCGAGGGCTTCGTCTCGGTGGAGCTGCTGTTCCTGCCGAGTACGTACGCGCCGTGCCCGGAGTGTGCCGGGGCCCGGTACAACACCGAGACCCTGGAGGTGCGGTACGAGGGGCTGAACATCGCGGAGGTGCTGGGGCTGACGGTGGAGTCCGCGGCCGCGTTCTTCGCGCAGGTCCCGGCGGCGGCGCGCAGCCTGCGGGCGCTGGAGGACATCGGGCTGGGCTATCTGCGGCTGGGGCAGCCGGCCACGGAGCTGTCGGGCGGCGAGGCACAGCGGATCAAGCTGGCCACGGAGCTCCAGCGCCGGCGCCGCGACCACACCCTGTACGTACTGGACGAGCCGACGACGGGGCTGCATCCGGCCGATGTGCGGGTGCTGCTGCGGCAGTTGCACGGGCTGGTGGACGCCGGGCACTCGGTGGTGGTCGTCGAGCACGACATGGAGGTGGTGGCGGGCGCGGACTGGGTGATCGACCTGGGCCCGGGCGGCGGCGCCGACGGCGGCCGGATCGTCGCGGCGGGTCCGCCCGCGCGGGTGGCCCGGGAGGCGGCGAGCCGCACCGCCCCCTACCTCGCCCGTGCGCTGGATCCGGGATCCCGGTAGGACCGCCCGCCTCCGGGGAGCAGGCTGAAGACGGCGACGCTCGCGGCCCACACCAAGCCCAGTCCGAACAGCACGAGCAGCAGCCACGGCCAGCCACCGCGGACCTGTTCCAGCTCCCAGGCCCGGAGCTGCACCTTGCAGTGCGCGGTCACCGCGTCGTCGGTCATGCCGCACAGCGGCTCGGGTTCGGCCGCGGACGCGACCGTCGCCTGTTCCTGGCCCGTGGGCGTGCGGGGCGCCACGAGTTCGGGGTGGGCGTCGAGCCAGGTGGTGAAGGTGTCGCGCATGGCTGCGTGGCCGCGTTCGTTCGGGTGCAGGCTGTTGTGGAGCCACTTGGCGGGGCTGAAGCGCTGCGAGGCGAGCCCGTTGACCGTCTCGATGCCCACGAAATTGACTCCGGCCGCGCCTTTTCTGCGCTCGCACAGCTGGAGCCGGTGCGTGGCGAAGCTGTCCTTCATGTCGGCCATGTACGTGATGCCCGCCGTGTCGGCCGCCTGGCGCACCGTGGTGTCGATCTGTTCCACGAACGTGCGGATGAAATCGCGCTCGGCCTTCGTGAGGGCCACTCCGGAGCAGCTGCCGGCCGCGGCGATCGGCTGCGGGTAGGGCACGGCCACGATGGGCACGTCGGCGGGCACCGCCTGCCGCAGGGAGCGGTAGGTCGCGATGAGGTCCTGGCGGACCTTCGGCAGGTTGTTCACGAACAGGGGCCTGCGGGTCTCGCAGTCGCCGGGGGCGAGGCACGCCTCTCCGAGGATGGCGAATCCGGCGTCGTTGCCGCCCAGCGCAACGATGACGAGGGCCGGGTGGAACGTGGACGCCAGGCTGTTCAGCTGGTCGAGCTGGGTGGCCGGTTCGCCCGGCTGCACGCGAGAGTGGCCGGCTCCGGAGCGGGGGTTGACGTTGTAGGTCCGCGCGCCGGAACAGGCGAGGAACAGCATGCGGTCGAACCGCGGGCCGGCGGCGGCGAGTCCGACCGCATAGGCGGAGGGCGAGCGCCGGCACTCGTTGCCGCCGCCGTCGTCGGTTCCCTCGTAGTAGCTGCTCGCGCCCTCGCCCGACATGTAGGAGTCGCCCAGGGCCACCAGGACGCGCTGCCCTCCCGCAGGGTCGAGCGCCTGGGGGAGGCGGTGCTCCGGGGGCGCCGCCGCGAGGAGGCAGAGCCCCGCGAGGACCAGGGCGACGTCGGCATGCGTGTTGGAGACGATCGCCGCCAGCAGGAGCAGCGCCGCCGCGACGAGCACCGCGGCCGGCACCCGGTCCTGCTGTACGAGCCACAGGCAGGACAGGACGACTCCGGCGGTGACGACGAGGCCCAGGATCCCGACGACTCCCACACCGGCCCCCGGTCCCGCGGCGGAGCGCCGGGTCCGCAAGAGGCGTACACCCCATTCGGACAGGAGGTTGAGGCCGAGCGGGAGGAGCACGAAGAGGGCCGCGCCGAGGGTGATGAGCAGGCCGGTGTAGAGACCGCCCTTGGCCCTGGGCAACACGAGGGCTGCGATGACCGCCACCAGCGCGGTCAGGGCCATCAGGGCCACGCCCCACAGCACCAGGGGCCTCCTCGGCCGGCCCGGATCGATTCCCCGCCACGCCTCGACGAACCAGCCCAGACCGAGCAGCAGGAGCACCGACCCGACGAGCGGCAGGGCGTCCCCCTCCACTCCCACCAGATGGAGGACGAGCACCACCACTCCGGCGGTGCTCAGCAGGCCGGCCGCCCGCAGCAGCCACCGCGGGATGCGCCCGCCGGGGTCCCGCTCGTGCCCGACCCCCAGCTGTCGTCCGACGAAGACGGCACTGCAGACGCCGAAGAAGCCCAGGGCCCCGTACAGCTCCGGCAGCGGCACCCCGCGGCTGGACTCCACGACGAGCACCACGGCGCCCACCACGAACAGCGCCCGCGGCCCCCACCACATCAGCATGCCGCGCACGTCCCGCCGGCCGGCCGGCCCTGCCGACTCGTCACCGTGCATGTCCCTGCACCCTTCTGCCGGTCGGACGACGACTTGCGGACACCCCCTAGGCATCCCCCGGCAGCAGGTGCTGCGGGAGTTCGCGGAAGCTCCACCGGCCCTGCCGGCGGGTGAGCACCCACACCAGGTCGTAGCGGTCGGGCCAGACGGCGGGGATACCGAGGACCTGGTGGGCGCCGAGGGCGTGGATCAGGCGCGGGATGCCGGTGTGCTCCCAGCAGACGAGTACGGGCATGCGCGCGGCCAGTGCGGCGCGGGCCAGGGCCGGTTCGGCGCCGACGGCGAACTCCCCACGCAGCGGGGTACGCAGGGCCGCGGTCAGCGGCTCGACCGTCTGGCGGCAGCGGGCGGGGGCTCCTGCCGGGCCGCCGGCCGCGAAGACGACCGTGGGGCGGGGCAGATCGGAACCGCCGGCGGGCGGGAAGAGGCGGTGCAGTTCCTCAGCGCGGCGCCGGCCGCGCCCGGCGAGGGATCCGGGGTTCTCGTTGCCGTCCTCGTCCTCGCCCAGGTCCCCGGCGTACGGCTTCTCCGCATGCCGGATCAGCATGACCAGGGCGTCCTTCGGCGCGGGTTTCGGGCCGTGGCCCGAGGTGCCGGACAGGTCCTCCCCGGAGCAGCCGGCCATCGCGAGCGGGGCGAGGGCGGCGGCCGCCAGGAGGGTGCGGCGGCGCGGTCCGGACCCGGCGGGGGCTTGTGGCATGGGGCCCACTGTCCCCCACGTGCCGGACGCCGGCGGGGCGCGGCGCGTCGTACGGCCGCCACGAGCGCCCGGTCGGCCGATCGGATCCGCCGATCGGGGTCCGCCGGTCGGGGTCAGCCGGTCGGGGTCAGCCGGTCGGGGTCAGCCGGTCGGCGAGCCGACCCGGTGAGCCGACCCGGTCAGCCGACCCGGTGAGCCGACCCGGTCAGCCGGTCAGCCCGTCGGCCGGGACTTCTCGTACGGGGAGGGCACCGGGAAGTACGCCTCGAGGAACGCGGTGACCGCTCGCTGCTGCTCCAGGGGCGACAGGCCGGGTCCGGCGTCGTCGTCGGCGAGGCAGAACGCGTCGGCCGAGCGGTCGGCGGCGAGGCCCGGCAGCCGGTCGATCTCGTCGGCCCGGCCGGTGCTGACGTACGCGTGGTGCAGTTCGCCCTCGACGGCGCGGGCGTCGGCGAGGGCGAGGTGGGAGGCGAGGGTGACGGGTGCGAGGTCGTCGGCGCTGCGGAAGACCGAGCGGCTGGTGGTGGTGAGCCGGCCGGGCAGCCGTTCCTCGACGTGGGCGAAGAGGGAGCGGCTGAGCGGGTAGGGGGTGTGGGCCAGGATGTGCGGGTAGGTGCGGCCGACGGCCTGTTCCACCGCGTGCCGGGTGGCCTTCTGGGAGGCGGTGAAGACGTCGTCGTCATCGCTCGGGGCGTCGGGGGCCACGGCCCGCCGGTCGTGGAAGACCTTGGGCAGTCCGGAGGAGAGGAAGTAGTTCTGCGGGCGCTGCGGGCGGCCGAGGAAGATGTCGTCGTTGAAGTAGAGGAAGTGCTCGGCGAGGCCGGGGATGCGGTGGAGCTGGCTCTCGATGGCGTGGGAGTTGAACACCGGGAGGCCGGCGGGGTCCGCGAACAGCTCGCGGTGGTCGACGACGGTCAGCCGGGGGTGGCCGGTGGCGAGCCAGGGCGGGGTCTGGTCGTCGGTGACGACGAAGACGCGGCGGATCCAGGGCGCGTGGGCGGCGATGGAGCGCAGGCAGTAGCGGAGTTCCCCGCGGTCGCGGTAGCGGTTCTCGGCGTGGTCGACGAGGGCGTGGCGGCCGGTGCCGGCCTCGGCCGCGGCGGCGTGGTCCCGGCGTCGGCGCCAGGCGGGGTCGGCGGCGTCGACCCAGGTGATCACGGCGTCGACGGGGAAGTCGATGTCGTCGGGGAAGCGGCCCGCGAAGGCGTCGACGACGGGGTGGTCGCGTTCGCCGATGCGGGTGCTGGAGGTCGCTTCGAGGGTGGGCACCCACCAGCCGTACGGGGTCTCGCGCAGGCCGGCGATCGCGCCGACGCCGGAATCGGCGGCTTCCCAGAACTCCAGGTCGCAGCCCGTGTCGGGGCCGTAGGCCAGGGTCCGGCCGGAGGTGACGACCGGCTGGAAGAGGCGGACGCCCTTGATCTTCGGGTGCGGTGGGTCGGCGGGCCCGGACTCTCGGGCCGCGACCGCTTCGGGGAGTGCCTCGGCGAGGATCTCCCCCGCTTCCCCGCCGTCCCCGAGGAGCCGGGCGTACACGGGGAGCCCTGCGAAGGCTCCGGCGCATGCCTTCAGGGCGGCGGCGCGGTCGTCCGGGGCGATGGCCACCCGGTGCCGGAGCCCGCCGTCGGGGACCAGTCCGTACGGGACGGCGGCCGCTTCGAGTGCCTCGGCGACCGCGTTCAGGCTGGCGTCCCGGGCGCCGGCCGGCAGCAGGTCGTCGCGGACCCGGGCGAGCCGGCCGCGGTGCCGGACCAGGCCCGGCAGCTTCTCCAGCAGCTCGTCCTCACGGGTGCGGCCGCGCGGGGGCAGCGCCTGGCTCCCGCTCCCCGTGCGCTCCCGCTGGGAGGCGTCCGGCTGTTTCGGTACGCCGCCGGGCCGGCGCAGCGTCCGTACGATCCGGCGCAGGCCGACGGGGAGGGGAAGACGGGAAAGGCCCTGCATATACGACCTCGCGGGACGGCGCCGGTGTGCGGCACCCGAGGATGCGGGCGGCACCCGGCGTGAGGGGGTGCGGTGCCGTCCGGCAGGCAGGGGCGGATGCCTCGTTCACCTCCACCTTTCCCGTCGTTCATTTTTCACGCAAGTGTCTGGAGTCCCTTTGTCCGCATCTCACAGGCACTTCTCAGGCTCCGGTCCTGCGGCCTCACGCTCCGTGTTTGCGGACCGCCCTCAGCCACTCGCGGTTCATGGCGGCGATGGACGGCAGCGGGATGCCCTTGGGGCAGGCCGTGGCGCACTCCCCGGTGAGGGTGCAGCCGCCGAAGCCCTCGCCGTCCATCTGGGCCACCATGTCGAGTACGCGGGTCTCCCGCTCGGGCGAGCCCTGCGGCAGCACGCTCAGGTGGTTGACCTTGGCGGAGGTGAAGAGCATCGCGGAGCCGTTGGGGCAGGCCGCCACGCAGGCACCGCAGCCGATGCACTCGGCGTGCTCGAAGGCGAAGTCGGCGTCGGCCTTGGGCACGGCGGTGGCGTGTGCCTCGGGGGCCGATCCGGTCGGGGCGGTGACGTAGCCGCCGGCCTGGATGATCCGGTCGAAGGCGCTGCGGTCCACGACGAGGTCCTTGACCACCGGGAAGGCGGAGGCCCGCCAGGGCTCGACGTCGATGGTGTCGCCGTCGGCGAAGGAGCGCATGTGGAGCTGGCAGGTGGTGGTGCGCTCGGGGCCGTGGGCGTCGCCGTTGATCACGAGGCTGCACGCGCCGCAGATGCCTTCGCGGCAGTCGTGGTCGAAGGCGACCGGGTCCTCGCCGCGCAGGATGAGGTCCTCGTTGAGGGTGTCGAGCATCTCCAGGAACGACATGTCGCGGGATATGCCGTCGACCTCGTACGTGACCATGGCGCCGGGGGTGTCGGGGTTCTGCTGGCGCCAGACGCGCAGGTTGAGCCTCATGCGTAGCTCCGCTGGGTGGGGTGGACGTACTCGAAGACGAGGTCTTCCTTGTGCAGGACGGGGGCCGCGCCGGTGCCCTGGTACTGCCAGGCGGCGGCGTAGCCGAACTCCTCGTCTCGGCGGGCGGCCTCGCCGTCCGGGGTCTGGGACTCCTCGCGGAAGTGTCCGCCGCAGGACTCGGCGCGGTGGAGGGCGTCGAGGCACATCAGCTCGGCGAGCTCCAGGTAGTCGACGATGCGGTTGGCCTTCTCGAGGGACTGGTTGAACTCTTCGCCGCTGCCCGGGACCTTGATCCGCTTCCAGAACTCCTCGCGGATGTGCGGGATCCGGTCCAGCGCCTTGCGCAGGCCCTCCTCGGTGCGGGACATGCCGCAGTACTCCCACATGAGCTCGCCGATCTCGCGGTGGAAGGAGTCGGGGGTGCGGTCGCCGTCGACGGCGATCAGCTTGGCGAGGCAGTCGCGGGTCTCGCGGATCGCGGCCGCGGCCTCGGGGTGGCTGTCGTCGACGGCTTCCTGGTGCGGGTGGCGGGCCAGGTAGTCGTTGATGGTGGAGGGGAGCACGAAGTAGCCGTCGCCGAGGCCCTGCATCAGGGCGGAGGCGCCGAGGCGGTTGGCCCCGTGGTCGGAGAAGTTGGCCTCGCCGATCGCGAAGAGGCCGGGGACGGTGGTCTGGAGGTCGTAGTCGACCCACAGGCCGCCCATCGTGTAGTGCACGGCGGGATAGATCCGCATGGGGACCTCGTACGGGTCCTCCGCGGTGATCCGCTCGTACATCTCGAAGAGGTTGCCGTACTTCTCGGCGACCTCGTCCCGGCCCATGCGGCGGATGGCGTCGGCGAAGTCGAGGTACACGCCCTGCCCGCCGGGGCCGACCCCGCGGCCCTCGTCGCAGACGTTCTTGGCGGCGCGGGAGGCGATGTCGCGGGGCACGAGGTTGCCGAAGGAGGGGTAGATCCGCTCCAGGTAGTAGTCGCGCTCGGCCTCGGGGATCTCGGCGGCGGGGCGGGTGTCGCCCTGGGCCTTGGGGACCCAGATGCGGCCGTCGTTGCGCAGGGACTCGCTCATCAGGGTGAGCTTGGACTGGTGGTCGCCGGTGCGCGGGATGCAGGTGGGGTGGATCTGGGTGAAGCAGGGGTTGGCGAAGTAGGCGCCGCGCCGGTGCGCCCGCCAGACGGCGGTCGCGTTGGAGTTCATGGCGTTGGTGGAGAGGTAGAAGACGTTTCCGTAGCCGCCGCTGGCCAGGACGACCGCGTCCGCGTAGTACGTGTCGATGCTGCCGGTGACCAGGTCGCGGGCGACGATGCCGCGGGCCACTCCGTCGACGGTGATCAGGTCGAGCATCTCGGTGCGGGCGTGCATCTCCACGTTGCCTGCGGCGATCTGCCGGGACAGTGCCTGGTAGGCGCCGAGGAGGAGCTGCTGGCCCGTCTGGCCGCGGGCGTAGAAGGTGCGGGAGACCTGGACGCCGCCGAAGGAGCGCGTGTCGAGGAGGCCGCCGTACTCGCGGGCGAAGGGGACGCCCTGGGCCACGCACTGGTCGATGATCTCGACGGAGATCTGGGCGAGGCGGTGGACGTTCGACTCGCGGGCGCGGAAGTCGCCGCCCTTGACGGTGTCGTAGAAGAGGCGGTGCACCGAGTCGCCGTCGTTGCGGTAGTTCTTGGCGGCGTTGATGCCGCCCTGCGCGGCGATGGAGTGGGCCCGGCGCGGGGAGTCGGAGAAGCAGAACTGGACGACGTGGTAGCCCTGTTCGGCGAGGGTGGCGCCGGCCGCCCCGCCGGCCAGGCCGGTTCCGACGACGATCACGGTGTGCTTGCGGCGGTTGGCCGGGTTGACGAGCTTGGCCTCGAAACGGCGGCGGTCCCAGCGTTCGGCGATGGGGCCGTCGGGGGCCTTGGTGTCGGCGATCGGCTCGCCGGTGCCGTAGCGGGTGTAGTCGCTGTGGACGTAGTCGGTGTGGGCGTAGTCGTTGCTCATGTCAGCTCACCACTCCGGTCATGACGGCTACGGGGACGGAGACGAAGCCCGCGAAGAGGACGAGGGCCAGGGCGTTGGCGAGGACCTTGAGGGCGCGGTCGCGCCGGGCGTTGCCCGCGCCGAGGGTCTGGGCGGCGCTCCAGAAGCCGTGCCGGACGTGCGCCGCGAGGGCGGCCATCGCCACGATGTAGATCGTGTTCCCGTACCAGGTGGAGAACGTGGCGAGGACGTTCTCGTAGGGGTGGCCGGCCCATGCGCGCTCGTTGACGGTGAGCGTGGTGAGGTCGAGCAGGTGCCAGACGATGAACAGGGCGAGGATGACGCCGCCCCAGCGCATGGTGCGGGTGGCGTAGCTCGCGCGGCGGCGCTTGTGGGCGTACTTGACCGGGCGGGCCTTGATGTCGCGGCGGCTGAGCTGGTACGCGGACACGGCGTGCGCGACGACGGCTGCGAGCAGGACGACGCGGGCCGCCCACAGGCCCCAGTGGCTGTGCAGGAAGGGCTCGCCCATGTGGCGGAGCCAGTGGGCGTACCCGTTGAAGTCCCCCGGACCGAAGAAGATCTTGAGGTTGCCGATCATGTGGACGACCAGGTATCCGAGCATGATCAGCCCGGACACCGCCATCACGGACTTCTTGCCGACGGTGGAGTCCCAGAGCGTTCGCGTGGTGGACGGTCGTCGGCCCGTCCGCGTTGCCAGAGCCATGCCACAGACGGTAGGGACCAAAGTCCCAAGAGGTCCAAGACATGATGACGCTCATCTCGATAGGTGCTCCCTATGTACGGCGTATCCTGGGGCGATGCAGTTCCAGCAGCTCCTGTACTTCGTGGCCGTCGCCGAGACCCGGCACTTCACCCGCGCTGCGGAACGGGTGCATGTCGCCCAGCCCTCGCTCTCGCAGCAGATCAAGGCGCTCGAACGGGAGCTGGGGGCGGAGCTGTTCAGCCGGGCGCGTGGGAACATCGCGCTCACCGACGCCGGCGAGGCGCTGCTGCCGCTGGCCCGGCGGATCCTGGCGGATGCGGACACCGCGCGGCTCGAGGTGCAGGAACTGGCGCAGCTGCGGCGCGGGCGGGTCCGGCTGGGGGCCACGCCGAGCGTGTGTACGGGCCTGCTGCCGCATGTGCTGCGGTCCTTCCACACCGCGCATCCGGGGATCGAGCTGCTGATCGAGGAGAGCGGTTCGCTGGACCTCGTACGGGAACTCGCGCGCGGTGCCTTGGACTTGGCGCTGATCGCACTGCCGCTGCCGCCCTCGGCTCCGGCACTGAGCACGGTGGAGCTGCTGACGGAGGACCTGGTGGTGGTCTCCTCGGCGGAGCTGCCGCCTCCGGCGGGCGGCGGTCCGCTCACGGTGTCCGCGCTGCGCGACGAGCCGATGGTGATGTTCCGCCACGGCTACGACCTGCGCGACCTGACGGTGGCCGCCTGCCGGGCGGAGGGCTTCGAGCCGGTGTTCACGGTGGAGGGCGGGGAGATGGACGCGATCCTGGGCTTCGTCCGCGCGGGGCTCGGCGTCGCGGTCGTCCCGGCGATGGTCGTCGACCACGCCGGCCCGGGGCTGCGCGCCACGCCTCTGGCGGGTTCCCCCCTGCGCCGCACGATCGCCCTGGCCCACCGCACGGACGTCGCTCCGCCACGCGCGGCCCGCGAGCTGAAGCGCATCCTGCTCGGCTGAATCCGCCGCCGCCCGCACCTTCCCGCGGGAGGGCGTCGGGCTCCGGCCACCCGGCTAACCGGCTATGGGGAGAGCCTTGTCGAGCCCGCCGGCCAGCATCGTGAAGGCCAGCTCCGCGTCGGCCACGGCCGCCGGGTGGGCGTCGTCGGCGCTCTGGCCGGAGTCCAGACGCCGCCAGTTCTCGCGGCCCAGCTCGTGCCGGACCGCCACCACGTGCGTCGCCGCGAGCCGGGCGGCGAGCGGCGGGACGGACTCCGCTTCGAGCACGGCGGCCAGCAGTTCCACCTCGCGGTCGGTGTAGTGGCCGAGCCGGGTCTCCAGGCTGGCCGTGGTGTAGAGCAGCCGCTGGTACGCGAGCACCCCGGGGTGGTCGCACAGGCCGGTGATCGGATCCCGTTCTGCGAGGGCGCCCAGGAAGTGCGCATGGACCGCTCCCACCGGCGTCTGCCCTGCGGGCCGGTCGCGCACGATGCGCGCCGCCTCGTCCTGATGGTCGGCGAACCGGTCGAGGACCAGGTCCTCCTTGCTCGGGAAGTACCGGAACAGGGTGGGCTTGGACACCTCGGCCGCGGCGGCGACATCGGCCACCGACACCGCATCGAAGCCCCGCTCCAGGAAGAGCTCCAGCGCCGTGGCAGCCAGTCGGCCCCGCGTACGGAGCTTCTTGTTCTCGCGCAGACCCTTCGTGTTCTCCATGACGCGAGCGTACCACGAAATGCGTGACTCGGTAATTTTCTTAACCGGGTTGCATTTTCTGTCGGGAGCCGCTTTCCTTGAGGCAACGACGAGGAGAGGAACTCCGATGACCGACGTACTGACCAACTCGATGACCGACTCGGTGACCGACGCGCCGACCGACGTGCTGATCGTCGGCTCCGGGCCCACGGGGCTGACCCTGGCCTGCGACCTGGCCCTGCGCGGGGCCTCCGTCCGCCTCATCGACCAGCGCACCGAGCCGCACCACGAGTCCCGCGGCAAGGGACTCCAGCAGAGCAGCCTCGACATCTTCGAGGGGCTCGGCGTGGCCGAGTCCCTGACCGCCATCGGCTACGAGGAGGTGGTCCTGCGCAAGTACTTCGACGGGGAGCACATCAACGACACCCCCGTGGCCGGCACCGGGATCCTGATCGGGCAGTGGCAGATCGAGGGGGCGCTGCGCGAGCGGCTCGCCGGGCTGGGCGTGACGATCGAGTACGGCGCCCGGCTCGCCGGCATCACCCAGGACGCCACCGGGGTCCGGGCGGAGCTCGCGAACGGCAGCGTGATCGAGGCCCGCTACCTCGCCGGGTGCGACGGCGGGCGCAGCACCACCCGCAAGCTCCTCGGAATCCCCTTCGAGGGGAGCACGGAGGAGGAAACCGCGATGGTCGTCGGGGACGTCCGGGCCCCCGGGCTCAGCCGGGACCACTGGCACCAGTGGTTCACCTCGGAGGGCGGCGGGACCATGCTCTGCCCCATGCCGGGGACGGACACCTTCCAGCTGCAGGCCACACCCGAGACGGACGAGCACGGCGAGCAGCTGCCGCCCTCGCTGGAGAGCTTCCAGCGGCTCTTCGACCGGCACGCCCGGATGCCCGAGATCCGGCTCACTGACGCCACCTGGCTCTCCACCTGGCGGGTCAACGCCCGGGTGGCCGGCCGGATGCGCGAGGGGCGGGTCTTCCTCGCCGGGGACGCCGCACACGTCCACCCCATAGCCGGCGGGCTCGGGATGAACACCGGCATCTCGGATGCGGCCGCCCTGGCGCGGACCCTCGGGGCCGCTCTCGGCGGGGAAGCCGGGGAAGAGGTGCTCGACGCTTACGAGGCCGAGCGGCTGCCGGTGGTCACCGAGGTGGTGGCCGACACCTCACGGCGGTACGAGCGCGTCGTGGAAGCTGTCCGGACGCCCGGCCGGGGCATAGAGGCCGGCCTGGAGTGACCGGCGCCCGCCGGGGAGCCGGTCAGCCCGGCCGGGTCCGGGCAGACGCGGCAGGTCGGGCCGACCGGCCGCTCGGGGTCGGGGGTCCGAGTCCGCAGCCGGCGTCAGGAAGGCGTGGGCACGGCGTCCGACAGGGAGAGGGTGTGGATGCGGTCGGGGGCGCCGGGGCGGGCGTAGTACCAGCCCTGGGCGGTGTCGCAGCCGAGGTCGCGCAGCTGGGCGGCCTGGGCGCCGGTCTCGACGCCCTCGACCGTGACGGCGAGTTCGAGGCTGTGGGCCAGCGCGACGATGCCTTCCACGATCTTGACGTCGACCGGGTTGGCGGGCTGCTGCTGCATCCCCTTGGTGAAGGAGCGGTCCAGCTTCAGGACGCTGACCGGAAGGCGGCGCAGGTTCGCCAGGTTCGAGTAGCCGGTGCCGAAGTCGTCGAGCGCGATGTCCACGCCGAGGGCGGCGAGCCGGCGCAGCGGTTCCAGGAGTTCGTCGTCGGCGCCGATCAGGGCCGATTCGGTGACCTCCAGGCACAGGGCGCCCGGGGCGAGGCCCGAGTTCTCCAGCACCGCGACGGTGTCGGCGACCAGGCCGGGGTGGTGCAGCTGGGTCGGCGAGAGGTTGACGTTGATCCGCAGGGCGGAGCCGCCGTGCTGGCGCTGCCAGTTGCGGGCCTGGCGGACGGCCTCCTCCAGGACCCAGCGGCCGAGCGGCACGATCAGCCCGGTCCGTTCGGCGAGCGGGATGAAGCGGTCCGGCCCGAGCACCCCGTACTGCGGGTGCGACCAGCGAACCAGCGCCTCGGCGCCGTGGACGCTGCCGTCGTGCATGTGGACCAGCGGCTGGTACTCGATGAAGAACTCGCCGCGTTCCAGCGCCGCCGGGAGGGCGTTGGTCAGGCCGTGCCGGGTGATCGCGCGGGCATCGGCCTCGGCGTCGGCGAACTCGAAGCGGTTGCCGCCGGCCGCCTTGGCCCGGTACATGGTGATGTCGGCGCTGCGCAGCACCTCCGCCGCGGTGCGCTCCCGGGCGGGGCCCTCCACGATGCCGATGCTGCCGCGGACCGACAGCTCGCGGCCCTCGATCCGGATGGGCACGGACAGGGCGGACAGGATCCGGACGGCGAGTTCGGTCACCTTCTCCTCGGTGTCCGAACCGGTGGTCAGCGCCACGAACTCGTCGCCGCCGAGTCGTGCGACGACCTCGCCGGGGCCCGTCGCGCAGCTCGACAGCCGGTCGGCGACCTCCACCAGGAGCCGGTCGCCCGCCGAGTGGCCGAGGCTGTCGTTGACCGCCTTGAACCCGTCGAGGTCCAGGTAGCACAGCCCGAAGCGGCTGCCGCCGGCCCCGCTCAGGGCCTTCTCCAGGCGTTCGAAGAACAGCGTCCGGTTCGGCAGCCCGGTCAGGGCGTCATGCGTGGCCTCGTAGCGGAGCCGCAGGTTCAGCAGCCGGCGCTCGGTGGTGTCCTCCATCAGCGCCAGCTGGTACTGCGGCACGCCCTCGGCGTCGCGCAGCAGCGACACCGTCAGGTTGGTCCACAGCACGGTCCCGTCGTGGCGGTAGTACGGCTTCTCGACGCGGTAGCTCTCGCGCTCGCCGCGCACGAGTTCCCCGTACATCCGCCAGACGTGCGGGGCGTCGTCGGGGTGGCCCCACTCGCTGACGTTGCGGCCCCGGACGTGCCCGCCCATCCCGCCGAACATCTGCAGCAGCGCGTCGTTGACCTCGAGGACGTTGCCCTGGAGGTCGGCGATGCCGATGCCGATGGCCGCGCCCTCGAAGACCGCCTTGAAGCGTTCCTCGCTCGCGTGCAGGGCCTGCTGGGCGTCGATGCGGGCCGTCAGCGCGGAGCGGGCGATGGCCTCCTGCTCCTTGAGGGTCCGCTCGCGCAGGGCGCGGGCGAACCCGGCCGCGATCCCGTGCTGGAGACGGGCGCAGCGCGACCGGTACTCCTCGGTGCCCTCCACGCCGACGCCGTCGGGTCCGCAGTAGAGCACGAGGTACGACTCGACCACGCCGAGCGTGCCGGCCAGCGCCTCCGGGTCGGTGCAGTGCACGGCGACGAGCTCGGCCCCGACCCGCTGGGCGACGCCCGCGTCGAAGGGCCGGGCGTGCAGGGCCTCGGCGAGGGTGCGGGCGAGCGGGATGAGGTGCTGTTCGAACTCGACTCGGGTCAGCGAGGTCGCGGTGACGGGGAAGATCGCCCGTCCCCAGATGGTCGCGAAGCGCCCGATCCGGTCCTCCAGCCCGCTCCGCAGCGCGGCGGGACCCGCCGCCAGGCCCGCCGGAGCCGACGGGCCTGTGAGCGCGGACGGAGGCTCCGCTCCCTGCGCGGGCTCCGCTGCCTGCGCGGGTTCTGCGTTCTTCGGGGTCGGTGTGCCGGAAGGCACCGCGGCCGTGGATCTCACGCCTTGCGTCCCACTCCGCCGAAGCCCGAGAACGCGTACGGGTCCTCGGGCGCCTCGCTGTCCTCCGGGTCCTCGGTGCCCTCGGGCTGCCACAGCGGCATCGACACGACACCGGGATCGACCACCTCGAACCCGTCGAAGAAGCGGGTGATCTGCTCACCGCTGCGCATCACGAGCGGGTTGCGGATGTCCCGGTAGACGCCGACCATCCCGCCCGCGACCTCCTGGGAGAGCGGGATGCCCTCGTAGGAGGCGTGCGTGAGCACCAGGAGACTGCCGGGGGCCAGGGCCTCGCGCAGTTCGGCGACGGCGGCGTACGGGTCGTCCGCGTCCTCCAGGAAGTGCAGGACGGCGACGAGCAGCAGGGCGACCGGGCGTTCGAGGTCCAGCAGCTGCGAGACCTCGGGGGCGGCGAGGATGTCCCGCGGCTTGCGCAGGTCGGCGGCGACGATGCCGGTGCGGTCGTCGCCGGCCAGGACGGCGCGGCTGTGTGCGACGGCCACCGGGTCGTGGTCCACGTAGACCACGCGGGCCTCGGGGCTGGCGGCCTGGGCGATCTCGTGGACGTTGCCGAAGGTCGGGATGCCGGAGCCGATGTCGAGGAACTGGGTGACGCCCTGGGCCACGGCGTAGCGGACGGCGCGGCGCATGAAGGCGCGGTTGGCCTGCATGATCTTGGGCAGGCCCGGCAGGAACTCCATGGCGCGGCGGGCGGCCTGGCGGTCGACCTCGAAGTTGTGGGAGCCGCCCAGGTAGTAGTCGTAGATGCGGGACACGCTCGGCACCGATATGTCGATACCTGGCGGGGCCCAGGCGGGGCGCTCCATCGGGGTCTCCAAGCCGTAGTCCTGCGCGATCGTCCGGGATCGGACGCCTGTCCGAGCCGAATGTACTGATCATTGCCCAACGGAGCGAGTAAAAGCGGAAATTGGTGATCCGTTCTTCATCACACACCAAAGACCTCCGCGGCCCCTCCCGCAGCGAATGACCGAAACCGATAAATCGCTTATGGGAATACGCGGACACATGACCGGAATACTTCGTTCCGTGGCTCAAACCTCTACGGTCTTCGCTCCACCCGTTCAGGCGAACCACGGCCGAGCCCCGCGTGCGCGGGCGCACGTGAGCCCATGCTCCCCGGGTGAACAGAGCCTGTACCAGACGCCTGCTGGTGGTCCCGGTCCTGCTGTGGGCGGCGTTGTCCGCCACGCCGGCCGTGGCTGATAGCTGCGCCTACGCAACGATCGACGCCGGGGACGGCGCGGCCGCCGTCCGGCTGGTCGCGGCCGCCGGAAGCGGTGCGACCGCAGGCGGCCGGGGTGGCGGACATCACGGCGACGGGCCTCCCGGCGGGCAGGGCGGCGGCCACGGAAACGGACACGACAACGGACACGGGGGCCACCCCGGAGGCGGCGGCCACGCAGGACACGGGGCACACCACTGCCCGCCACCGCCTCCCCCGCCGTGCCCGCCGGAGCCGACCCCCACCCCGACCCCGACCCCACCGCCTCCCCCGGCGCCGAAGCCGCCCCCGAAGCCGACTCCGCCGCCCGTGCCGCCTCCGCCTCCGCCGGCTCCGAAGCCCACTCCCCCGCCCACTCCCCCGCCCGCTCCGCGGGCGAAGCCGAAGCCTCCCGCGCCCGCCCCGCCCAGGCCGGTACCGCCCCCGCCGCTCGAGGTGAAGGCGCCGGCCCCCGCGATGACGCCCCCGGCCCCGCCCCCGAAGAAGCCCGTGGCCAGGCCGGCCTACCGCACGACGGTCGCCAAGCGGCCCGAGCACCACATCTCACCGGTGACCTTCACCTTGATGACCGCGGCTCCCGCAGTGCTCGCGATCGTCGCACTGCGCCCGCGCTAGACCCGCCCCGCACACCCCCTCGTGACCGATTTGGGAGTCATCTTGTCGGAATGGCTCGTCCTGTCCCTCGCGATGGCCGCGGCCTGCGCCGTGGTGCTGTCCATCGCCTTCTTCAACCACCGGCGGATCGGCGACGACGACGATCCCAACGAAACCCCGGACGTCATCGAGTACATGACGATGATGATCGGGGTGATCTACGCGATCGTGCTGGGCCTGGCGATCGCCGGTGTCTGGGAGGGCCGCGGCGCCGCCCAGGAGTACGTGCGCCAGGAGGCCCAGGCCCTGCACGAGATCAGCGTCCGCTCCGAGGTCTATCCGGCCGAGGTGCGGGGGAAGATCAGGTCCGACGTCGACGCGTACGTGACGTACGTGGTGGACACGGAGTGGAAGGAGATGGCCGACAGCGGCAATCTCACCGACCGCAGCGGGGAGCTGCTGGACCGCATCCGCCGGGACGTCACGGACTACGCGCCGCAGACCGACCACGAGGGGCAGGCGTACCAGCCGCTGGTGGACCAGGTCGCGCTGGTGGACGACGCGCGCAGCGCCCGCGGCCAGAGCGCGGGGGCGACGATGCCCGGGGTGGTGTGGTTCGGGCTGATCGCCGGCGCGCTGGTGACGGTGGGCCTCGTCTTCACCCTGCAGATCCGCCGCTCGTTCCGGGAGCTGCTGCTGGCGGGCCTGTTCAGCGCGCTGATCGCCTTCCTGCTGTTCCTGATCTGGGACTTCGACGCACCGTTCGGGCGGGGCATCGCGGCGACCGCCGAGCCCTTCCTCGCACAGTTCCCGCATCTGGGGCTCGGCGACTGAGGCGCCGGGTTGCCGACGGTACCCGGCCTGCGGGGATGCCGGGGTGCCTGGATTCCGGGGCCCCCGCGTGCCCCCGCAGCCGCCCGGCAAACCGGGGACGGGCCTCCCGTCCCCGGTTCGGCCCATGGCCGTGCCCCATTCGCCCGTTCCTGATCGCGGGTCACCGCGGCCGCGCCTAGCGTGGCGGGCATCGAGGCGCACGACCCCCCACGTGCGGAAACCGTTCCGCGGCTGCTCCTCGGGGATCCGGAGAACAACCATGGGTGCGATACGTACCAACGCCACAGCCCTGCTGAGCGTCGGCGCCACGGGCGCCGTACTCGCGCTCGGCGTCCTCGGCGCGCCCTCCGCGACCGCGGCCGAGGCCCAGCCCATCACCTCGTTCGGCTTCGCCATCACCCCGTCGACGGTCGCCCCCGGCGGCAAGACGGTGCTCTCCGTCACCGGCTGCAACGCCGCCTACGCCACCGCCTCCTCCGGGGTCTTCGACACCGTGAGCATCGCGCGCGGCCAGACCGCTCGGGTGACCGTCGACCGCGACGCCCGTCGCGGAGCCGTGTATTCCGTCTCCTTCACCTGCAACGGGGAGACCGGTTCGGCCGACCTCACCATCACCGGCGGCACCACCCGTCCCACCACCAGTTCCACGTCGACGGCCACCGCGAGGGCCAATACGGCCGTCACCTCCACCGCCACCGGCGGCGCCTCCCTCGGTGTCCGCGGCGGCCTGGGCGGCAGTGTCGCCGGGATGGATCCCCGGGAGCTCTGCGCGGGCGCCGGGCTCTTCCTCGCGGCCGCCGGCGGTACGGCGTACGCCCTCCTCCGCCGCCGCCGCTGCGCACGCGGCCACTGAGCGCCCTCCGCGGACGCGCGACCGACGCTCGACGAACACGCAACGGGCGACGAACGGCAGACCGCACCACAGCCACACCACACACAAGAGCACCGACCGCCGGTCGCCCCGAGTCCTGGCCGAGGATTCGGGGCGACCGGCGGTTCCCGGGCTGCGACCGGGGAGGCGGCGCCGTCAGGCCCGCCCGCGGACGGGACGGCGCCGGCGCATCACGTGGACGCCCGCGCCGAGCGCCGACGCGCCGACGAGGCCCGCCCCGATGGCGGTCTCGGCGGTGGACGGGCCGAACGAGCCGCCGAGACCGCCCTGTGCGCCGTTGCCGTTGAGGATCGTGAACCGGTGCGTGGCGACCAGGCTGTTGTCGTGGCACTTGACCGACAGCGTGTGGTTGCCGGGCGAGGCGTGGTTGAAGATCCGGACGGTGGCGAACCCGATGGACCCGGCCGAGAGGTTCGTCTGGGGAAAGTTGCCGGCCGACCAGACAGTGCCGCCGTGGCGGCAGCCGGCCGCACTGACCTGCATCGTCGAGCCCTGGTGCACGGAGTACGGGTTGACGGTGACATTGCTTGGCCCGTTGCCGGTGTTGCCCCCGTTGCCTCCCAGACCCGACGGAGATCCGCCCAGCGGGTCCGACGGGTTCGCGGCGGCGAACGGGGTACTGAGCCCGACGGCGACGAAGGCCGCCGCGGCCACGGTGAGGGCGCGGAGAACACGCATGGTGGAACCTCCAGCGGGAAGCGCCCCGGAGCGGTCGCCCGGGAAGATCGACGAGAACGCCTCCCACGACGAACCCTCCGGGCGGCTCGCAACCAGCGCATTTCCGGCTTTGGGCCGCAAGGTTGAGCGACACGCCGAGGCTCGCGCGGCCTGGCTGACGGATCCGCAGGTCACGACCCGTCAGGCATTTATGTGACGAATACCTGGATGGGCGCACCCCTTCCGGCCCGGCCACCCGTTCGCCCTTCACCGATCGCCGTCTTGCGCACGCAGCCTTAGCGTGCGTGGAGAAGGGCGTACAGGGGTGGGACAAGAACGCGGGTCGGGACCCCCGCGTCGGGAAGGGAGAGCCATGACCGAGGACGAGAGCGAGCAGCCACCGAGAAGACGATCCCCGTGGGGCGTGCTCGCACTGGTCATGCTCAGCGGCCTCGCCATGATGCGCAACGGGGCGGAGGTCGCCGACGGCCCGCCGCAGCCGACCGCCGCCGCGGCGGTCGGGGTGCCTGCCGAGCAGCTGCCGGCGAATCCGCCGGTGCAGGGCGAGCAGCCCATGCAGCACCAGCCCGCGCCACCGGTGGAGGTGGAGCCGCTGGAGCACTCGTCGGTCCAGCGCGTCCGGATCCCCAACATCAGGGTGGACGCGCCGGTGATGACGGTGGGGCTCGACCGGCAGGGCTGGATCGAAGCCCCGCCGCCGCAGGACCCGAATCTGGCCGGGTGGTACCTCAACGGCATCTCGCCGGGGCAGCGCGGCTCGGCGGTGATCGTGGGCCACGTCGACAACGCACAGGGCCCGGCGGTCTTCTACGGCCTGGGTTCGCTGCGCAAGGGCAACCACATCGAGGTGGAGCGGTACGACGGGCGCACGGCGGTGTTCGAGGTGTACGGGGTGGAGGTCTTCTCGAAGGAGACCTTCCCCGGAGCCCGGGTGTACGGGGACACCGGGCACGCGGAGCTCCGGGTGATCACCTGCGGCGGCGGCTACTCCAAGGCCCGGGGCTACGACGGCAACGTGGTCGTCTTCGCCCGGATGGTGGAGACGCGCTGAACGACGGCGCACCGCCCCGCCGGGGGAGAGGACCCCTCAGCGGGGCGGCAGCGCGGGAAGCGTCATCCGGTAGCCCCGGGCCAGGAGTTGGGGCAGGTAGGTGCTCACCGCCTGGACGCTCTGCGAGCGGTCGCCGCCCGCGTCGTGGTTGAGCACGATCACTCCGGGCGCCGCGCCCTTGAGGACGTTCGAGACGATCGTGGCGGTGCCCGGCTCCTTCCAGTCCAGGGTGTCCACGGTCCAGGCGAGCGGTTCCATGCCCAGCTCGGCCCCGATCTCGAACGCGGCCCGGTTCCACGCCCCGTACGGCGCCCGGAACCACTGCGGGGCCTCCCCCACCGCCTGCTGTACGACCTCGCTCGTGCGGGCGATCTCGGAGGCGAGGGCGGGCCGGCTGAGCGTGGGGATCAGCGGATGGGTCCAGGTGTGGTTGCCGATGAGGTGGCCCTCGGCGGCCATCCGGCGCAGCAGGTCCCGGTTGTCGGTGGCCATCTCCCCGCAGACGAAGAACATGGCGCGGACGCCGTACCGGGCGAGGGTGTCCAGGATGTCGGGCGTGTAGCGGGGGTCGGGCCCGTCGTCGAAGGTGAGCACCATGGCGCTCGCCGTGCTCGCGTCGGCGGGCAGTTCCAGGATGGGCCGGGTCCGTACGGCGGGCTTCGCGGCGGGCGGGCGCAGCGGGGTCTCGGAGGTCATGGGGCTCAGCCGGTACGCGGCCTGCCCGGGCGCCTGCGGCCGCAGGGCGCGGACTCCGCCCGGTCCGGCGGCTCCGCCGGGTCCCGGCTGTCCGACCGCCGGGCCGCCGCCGGGTCCGGCGCCGAGGCCCGCGCCGGGTGCGCCGCCCGCCGTGTTCTGTCCGGGGGCTCCGGTCTCGCCGCCGGTGAGGAGTCCGGAGGCGGCGGCCACTCCGAGGAAGACGGCGGTACGCAGGAGCATGCGTCGCCCTACTGTCGGCTCGTCATTTTTCATTATTACTACGTATCAACGACATCCCCGCTGATGTCGAGAGGCGCGAACGCGCAGGCTTCCCCTCACCCGATCAGCCGCGCCGCACCAGCGGGAACGGCAGCGTCTCGCGGATCGTCAGGCCCGTGAGGAACATGACCAGCCGGTCGACCCCGATGCCCAGACCGCCGGTCGGCGGCATGGCGTACTCCAGGGCGTCCAGGAAGTCGTTGTCGAGTTCCATCGCCTCGGGGTCGCCGCCCGCCGCGAGCAGCGACTGGGCGGTGAGCCGGCGCCGCTGTTCCACCGGGTCGGTCAGCTCCGAGTACGCGGTGCCCAGTTCCGTCCCGAACGCCACGAGGTCCCAGCGCTCGGCGAGGCGCGGGTCCCTCCGGTGCTGCCGGGTCAGCGGGGAGACGTCGGTGGGGAAGTCCTTGTAGAAGGTCGGCAGCTTCGTCTTCTCCTCGACCAGCCGCTCGTACATCTCCAGCACCACGTCGCCGCGGGTGTCCTCGGGCGCGTGCGGTACTCCTGCCCGCTCGCACAGCCGGCGCAGCACGGGTTCCGCGGTGTCGGCGTCGACCTCCTCGCCGAGCGCCTCGCTGATGGCTCCGTACATCGTCTTGACCGGCCAGGTCCCGGAGATGTCGTGGACGACGAGCTGTCCGTCCGGGCCGGCCTTGTGGGCGATCGGCGAGCCGAAGGCGGCCGTCGCGGCGCCCTGGATCAGCTCGCGCGTGAGGTCGAGCATCACGTCGTAGTCGGCGAAGGCCTGGTAGGCCTCCAGCATCGTGAACTCGGGGTTGTGCTTGTAGGAGACGCCCTCGTTGCGGAAGGTGCGGCCCATCTCGAAGACCTTCTCCAGGCCGCCGACGCACAGCCGCTTCAGGTACAGCTCGGGTGCGATGCGCAGGTACAGGTCGAGGTCGTAGGCGTTGATGTGGGTCCGGAAGGGCCGGGCGTTGGCCCCGCCGTGGATCTGCTGGAGCATCGGGGTCTCGACCTCGAGGTAGCCGCGGTCCAGCAGCCCCTGGCGCAGTGCCTGGACGGCCGAGGAGCGGGCCCGTACGACGTCCCGCGCCTCGGGGCTCGCGACCAGGTCGAGGTAGCGGCGCCGGACGCGGGCCTCGGGGTCGGCGAGACCCTTGCGCTTGTCCGGCAGGGGGCGCAGGCACTTCCCGGTGAGCTGCCAGGAGGAGACCAGGAGGGACGGCTCGCCGCTGCGGCTGGCGCCGATCTCGCCGCTCGCCACCACGTGGTCGCCGAAGTCGACCTGGGAGGTGAAGGAGTCCAGTACGGCGGCGCCGCTCTCGTCGCGGGTGAACATCAGCTGCATGTCCCCGGACCAGTCGCGCAGGACGGCGAAGACCACGCCGCCGAGGTCGCGTACGAGCATCACGCGGCCGGCGAGCGTGGCCTGCTCCCCGGAGCGGGCGCCGGGCGGGTGGCCGGGGAGGGTGCCCGGCGGGTGGCCGGGGAGGGCGGCCCGCAGCTCGGCCACGGTGTGGGTGCGCTGCCGGATGCCGACGGGGTACGGGTCGGTGCCGGCCGCCCGGATCCGCTCCATCTTGTCGTGGCGGACCCGGACCTGTTCGGGCAGCCGCTCGGCGCGCGCGGCCGATTCGGCCTCCACGCCCACGAGGTCGAGGGCGAGGGAGTCGAGCGAGGGCAGCCCCTCGGTGGAGGCGGGCGCGGTGAGCCCCCTGGCGTGCGCGTTGCCCCACAGTTTGCGCAGGCTGGGTACGGAGACGAAGCCCTCGGCGATGCCGGAGGCGAGGCTGACCCGGGCGAGCGAGCCGGCGTCCTGGTAGCAGAGGAACCGCGGGTACCACTCGGGCCCGTACTTGACGTTCGAGCGGTACAGGGCCTCCAGCTGCCACCAGCGGGAGAAGAACAGCAGCAGCTTGCGCCACAGCTTGAGCACCGGCCCGGCGCCGATCCGGCCGCCCTCCTCGAAGGCCGAGCGGAAGACCGCGAAGTTCAGGGAGATACGGCGTACGCCCAGGCCGGGCGCCGCGGCGCACAGCTCGGCGACCATGAACTCCATGACGCCGTTGGGGGCGCTGCGGTCGCGGCGCATCAGGTCGAGGGAGATGCCGTCCTTGCCCCAGGGGACGAAGGACAGCAGGGCGATCAGCTCGCCCCGGGCGTCGAAGGCCTCGACGAGCAGGCAGTCCCCGTCGGCGGGGTCGCCGAGCCGGTCCAGGGCCATGGAGAACCCGCGCTCGGTCTCGGTGTCGCGCCAGGTGTCGGCGCGTTCGATGATCCGCTGCATCTCGTCGTCGCTGAGGGCGGAGTGGCGCCGGATGACGGTGGAGGCTCCGGTGCGCTTGACGCGGTTGACGGCCTGGCGGGTGACGCGCATGTCGCGGCCGTCGAGGTCGAAGTGGGCGACGTGCAGGATCGCCTCGTCGCCGAGCTGGAGGGCGCTGAGCCCGGAGCGGGCGTACCCGGTCGCGCCTTCCTCGGAGGCGCCCATGACGGCGGGCTGCCAGCCGTGGCGGCGGGCGACGGTGAGCCAGGCGTCCACGGCGGGGGTCCAGGCGGCGGGGTCGCCGACCGGGTCTCCGCTGGCGAGGCAGACGCCGGCCTCGACGCGGTAGGTGACGCCGGCCCTGCCGTTGGGGGCGAAGACGACGGCCTTGTCGCGGCGGGTGGCGAAGTAGCCGAGGGAGTCGCCGCGGCCGTAGGCGGCGAGCAGCGCGCGGATCCGGGGCTCCTCGTCCCCGTGCAGGGCGGCGGTCAGCCGCTGGGAGCGGAAGAGGGTCGAGGCGGCGTTCAGCAGGGCGAGGGCGCCGAACAGGCCGAGGAAGAAGTACAGCGGGCGGGGCGGGTGGCCGTCGAACTGGCGGGGAGAGACGAGGCCGCCGAAGACCTGCCGGGCGGCCCAGTCCAGCCACTGCCCCTTCGGCAGGGTGCCGGGGAACAGGGCGACCAGGCCCCAGCCGAGGAGCACGGCGACGAGCAGGCCGAGGCCCAGGACGAGCAGGGCCCGCCAGAAGGCACCGGGCCGGGAGGCGGCGTAGAACTCCTTGCGGGCGGCGACCAGGATCCCGAGGGCGGCGACGGCGATGGCCATCGAGGGGCCGCCGATCCAGTAGTAGTCGTCGGCGATGATCAGCAGGTCGACCAGGACGAGCAGGGCCAGATAGGTGACGACGATCCACCAGGCGACCTTCTTGCGGGTGCCGAGGGCGGCGGCGAGCAGGAAGAGGAAGACGGCGTAGGCCAGGTTGGCGCTGACGGGCACGACGATCTCGTCGAGGAACCGCACGATGTGCCGCAGGAGGTGCCGCAGCGTCGGGGAGAGCGCCAGTAGGGCGCACAGCAGTCCGAGCGCTCCGAAGAACGCGGCGAATGCGTCGGGCACCCGGTTCAGGAAGCGGTTCCGGGTGCCCCGGGTCTCCTCCACGGTGGCACTCATGGTTCGCACTGTAGGGAGGCCGACGCCGCTGCGCGCGGCGAAGGTAATAGCCTCGGGAGGGTGACCGAGCATGTGAACACGGGATTCGAACGCGGTACGGACGGCCCCAAGGTGATCCTCGCCGGGGTGGACGGGTCGGAGTCCTCCCTGCGGGCGGCGGCGTACGCGGCGGGGCTGGCCCGGCGGCAGAACGCCCTGCTGGCGCTGGTGTACGTCCAGCCGGTGATGCCGGCCGGGGCCTCGCTGGGCGCGCCGGTGGCCGACACCACCGGGGAGATCGCGGAGGGGCTGGTGGCCGAGATCCGGGACGCGGCGGAGCGGCTCAAGGGCATCTACGAGGTGCGCTGGCAGTTCCACACCTTCCGCGGCGATCCGTACGCAGGCCTGGTGAGCGCGGCGCAGGAGCTGACGGCGGACGCGGTGGTGGTCGGTGCTTCCGAGCAGGCCGGGCACCGCATCGTCGGCTCGGTGGCGATCCGCCTGGTCAAGGCGGGCCGCTGGCCCGTCACGGTGGTTCCGTGACGGGCCGGCGGTGACGGGGGCGGCCGGGGGCTGCGGTTACTTGGCCATCGTCAGGCCGTCCTTGGCCGCGCCGCGGCTGAGGACGGCCTCGCTGATGGCTTCCTGCGCCTCCTCGTACTCCCCGTCCGAGGACCGCGCGAGGGCGGCGGGCAGGTTGACGACCTTGCCGGCGGACAGGTCCATCATCTGCGGGACGAACTCGGCCTTGGTGACCTGCCAGCGCCGGCCCGCGGCTGCCGGCGGGGCGAAGGTGAAGCGGCCGATCGAGCCGTAGTTGCCGCGCATGTCCCGCGCGCCCGAGTAGTTGAACATCTCGCCGGCGACCTGGTCGCCCATGCCGTAGATGATCCACGTCCCGTTGACCTTCTCGTAGGGCTGCGGGATGTGTGCGTGCGTGCCCAGGATCATGTCGATGTCGGGGCGCCCGCCGGTCTGCGCGGCCGTCAGCGCCTTGCCGAGCGCGAGCTGCTTCTCGTCCGGCTCGGTCTGCCACTCCGTGCCCCAGTGCACGCTGACCAGGACCACGTCCGCGCCCGCCTTCCGGGCGGCCCGCGCATCCGCGATGATCTTGTCCTTCTCCATCAGGTTGACGGCCCACGGCTGGCCTTCCGGCAGCGGGTAGCCGTTCGTGTCGTACGTGTACGCCAGGTGCGCGACCTTCGCGGAGCCCGCCGTGTACAGGGTCGGCGTAGCCGCCTCGGCCGCCGTACGGGCCGAACCGGCGTGCTTCAGACCGGCCTTGTCGAACTTGTCGAGGGTGCGCTTCAGACCTTCGGCCCCGGCGTCCAGGGTGTGGTTCGAGGCGGTGGAACAGCCGTCGTACCCGGCGTCCTTGAGCCCGTCGGCCACCTCGGGCGGGGACTGGAAGGCCGGGTAGCCGGTGAACGGCCCGCCGTCCTCCCCGTACACGGTCTCCATATGGCAGATGGCCAGGTCCGCGGCCGAGACCACCGGCTTGACCAGGGAGAACATCGGCCTGAAGTCGTGGCCGTCGCCGTCCGCGTCGGCCGCCGCCCGCTTGATGACGGAGTCGTGCGGCAGCACGTCGCCGGTCGCGACCAGGGTGAAGCCCTTCGCGGCGCCGTCCGGGGCCGCGTGGGACCCGGAGCCGCTGGACGGCGCCGGGGCGCGGGAGTTGCCGAGGCGGGCCGGCGCGCGCTCCTTCCCGGCGGAACAGCCTGCGGCGGCCGCCGCCAGGAGGACAGCCGACAGGAGCGCGAGGGCCTGCCGGGTGTGCTTGGTCATGGGGCCAGCTCTCATTAGTAGGACTATCTGACCATCTGTAATCCATGGAGGTGGACGTCACCAGTCGGGGAACGGCTCCGGGACCGCCCGGCCTCACCCCGGCGGCCGTTCGCCGCGCCGTTCGACCGTTCACCGCCGGGCGCGGCCGCCCACCGGATGACCGGGGTGCTTGGGCGCACCGCCGGGACCGGACGGTTCCCGGGGCGCTCCGTGCAGGTGAGGGTGAGTCCGTCGGACCCGAACGGACCCAGGAAGGAGCCACTCGTGCCCCTCTCCCCCACCCTCCTGCGCACGGATCCCGAGGCGCTGGCCGAACTCCAGCGCGACCACGGGCGGGCCCTGTTCGGTTTTCTGGTCGGCCTCACGGCCGGGGACTCCCAGCGCGCCGAGGACCTCGTGCAGGAGACCCTGGTCCGGGCCTGGCAGCACCCGGAGGTGCTGGAGAGCGACCACGAGTCCATGCGGCCCTGGCTGTTCACCGTGGCGCGGCGCCTGGCGATCGACGCCCGGCGGGCGCGGCTGTCACGGCCGCAGGAGGTGGACCCGGAGGGACTGGAGCAGGCGCCCGCGCCCGAGGACGCGGTGGCCGGCTCGGTCACGGCGATCGATGTCCGGCGGGCCGTGGGCTCGCTCGGGCCGGAGCACCGCGAGGTGCTGATGCAGGTCTACTTCCAGGACCGCTCGGTGGCCGAGGCGGCTGCAGAACTCGGGATTCCGGCAGGAACGGTCAAATCCCGTACGTACTACGCACTGCGCGCCCTGAAGAAGGGCCTCCAGGGGTACGGGTACGACCTCGGCGCCTGAGCACCCGGGGGAACCACGCAGCGAACGAACCGAATGCACGCGGATCGGACACAAAGCGCACCGAAATCGGCCTCAGAGCGTTCAAGTTGGGTAAACATCCCCCGTTCCGCGCGCCGCTCGGTGAAGGCTCATGGCTGACGACGGGAAGCTCGACGCGCGGGAGAAGGTGGAACGGTGCAGCCCGAGGGTACGAACGGCACCAGTGACGGCGGGCTCGCGGTGCCCATGGCATGGCTCTATGCGGAGTACATCGCCGACGAACTGCTGCGCACGGGCCGGCTGATCCCGGTCAGTACCCTGGAGTTCCGCGCCGGGCGGGACACGCTCGCGCTGACGATCTACCTCTCCGACGCGGCCGGCGAGCTCTCCGGGATCCGGGTGGTCTCGCAGCTCGACGAATGGCTGTCGCTGACGGCGTACGGGCACCCCTGGCGGGACTGGGTGCACACCCGGTTCCTCGCGCTGGGCGAGGAGGCGAGGGAGCACGGCCGCGGTGAGGACCCGG
Organism: Streptomyces sp. NBC_01296; assembly: GCF_035984415.1. Classification (NCBI taxonomy): domain Bacteria; kingdom Bacillati; phylum Actinomycetota; class Actinomycetes; order Kitasatosporales; family Streptomycetaceae; genus Streptomyces; species Streptomyces sp. NBC_01296. The sequence continues at coordinate 1,577,148 of NZ_CP130720.1, forward strand.
ACCTCGAACTGGCCCGGGCGGCCTGGCGCTGGCTGGACCGCACCGAACTGTTCGCCACCAACCTCGACCCGGGCCGGCACGGCCACGCCGACGCCCCGCTGGGCCTGGACGAGAACGCGCGGGTGTGGACCCCGGCCTGGCAGCTCGGGCTGCCGCTGGGGCACTTGGCGATGCACCTGTTCTGACGCGGGGAGCTCCGAGGCGGGGCACCGGCGCGGGGCACGTGCCGGACGCGGAAGCCCCGCGGGTCAGGCGGGCCGGTGCGGGCCCGGCGCCTCGGCCGGATCCATCACCAGGCCGGTGAAATCGGCCTCGTTGCGCTCGGCCCGGGTGACGTACCACCGGGCGATCAGCCACATCACCGGGTACACCACCAGGCCGAGCGCCACCCAGACCAGCGGCCCCGAGGAGGAGCGCGGCAGCGCGAACAGCACCGGCAGCGTCCCGACGACCAGCGCGAGGGCGCCCAGCACGCCGAGCCCGGCCCGGAGCTGGCTGCGCATCAGGGCCCGTACGTAGGTGGCGCCCAGGGTGGTCTGCTCGGAGATCTCCGAACGGGCCGGGGTGTGCGCGGGCGGGCGGCGGCGGGCGCCGCGGGGCACACCCGTGACGATCTCCCGCCGGGGCGGCGGCGGCTGGTGCTGCGGCTGCTGCTCGGCCATGGGGCCGGAGTCTACGCAGGGGGACGTCATTTGAGGAGACGGGAGAGCCTGCGGTCGGCGAGCGGCTTGCCGCCGGTCTGGCAGGTGGGGCAGTACTGGAGCGAGGAGTCGGCGAACGACACCGAGCGGACGGTGTCCCCGCACACCGGGCACGGCTCCCCGTCCCGGCCGTGCACCTGCAGCCCGCTCTTCTTCTCGGCCTTGAGGTTCCCGGCGGCCACGCCGTGCGCGCGCTCGACGGCCTCCCGCAGGGTCCGCCGGACGGCCTCGTACAGGTGGGTGATCTGCTCCTCGTCGAAGGAGGCGGCCAGTTTGAAGGGCGAGACCTTCGCGGCGTGCAGGATCTCGTCGCTGTAGGCGTTCCCGATCCCCGCGATGACGCCCTGATCGCGCAGCACGCCCTTGATCTGCCGTCGCTCCCCGGCGAGGAGCGAGGCGAACGCGTCCCGGTCGAAGCCCTCGGAGAGCGGGTCGGGGCCGAGGCGGGCGATGCCGGGCACCTCCTGGGGGTCGCGGACGACGTACACCGCGAGGCGCTTCTGGGTGCCGGCTTCGGTGAGGTCGAAGCCGCCGCCGCCCTCGAGGACGACGCGGAGCGCGAGCGGCCCCTTGCCGGGGCGGGGCGGTTTGTCGGGCAGGGTGTCCTGCCAGCGGAGCCAGCCGGCCCGGGCCAGGTGGGTGACGAGGTGGAGTTCGCCGATCCGGATCGCGAGGAACTTGCCGTGCCGGGTGGTGGACCCGGCCGGCTGCCCGCCCAGGGCGGTGAGCGGCGGGTCGTACGTCTTGAGCACGCTGACGGCGAGCGGGAGGACGCGCTCCACCACCCGCCCGGCGAGGTGCTCGTCGAGGAACTCCCTCAGGGCCTCGACCTCGGGCAGCTCGGGCATGCACCCAGCCTGCCGCGCGAGCCCCGTACCGGCGACCCGAACCGGGAGCTGCACGCCGGGCCCGCACCGCTCGGGCCGGGGCGGCGGTGGAGGTGGAGGTCAGGACATCGCGAACTCGCACCAGACGCATTTGCCGCTGCCCCGGGACTCCACGCCCCAGACGTCCGCCAGGCGGTCCACCAGCATCAGCCCGCGGCCCGAGACGCCCGATTCGCCCGCCTCGCGGCGGCGCGGGAGCGCGCTGGAGCGGTCCTCGACCTCGACGCGGAGTCTGCGCTGCGCACCCGGCAGGACCCGCAGGGTCACGATCGCCGGGCCGTCCGTGTGCATCAGGGCGTTCACGATGAGCTCGTCCGCGACGAGTTCGATCTCGTCGGACCGTTCCCGCGCGCCCCACGACCGGACCGCCGCGCCGATCATGTGGCGGGCCGCGACCAGGGCTTCCGGGTCTCCCGGGGCCACGTGCTGCTGGAGGCGGCCGCCGCCCTGCGGGGCCTCCTCCGCCTGGCGGCGCAGCAGGAGCAGCGCCATGTCGTCGTCGCCGCCCCGCTCGTCGATCACCCCGCACAGCCGGTCCGCCAGCCGTGGCAGGTCCGCCGGTCCGCTCCGGATCAGCGCGGTGAGCAGTTGGATCCCGTCGTCCAGGTCCGCGCCGGGATGCTCCACAAGGCCGTCCGTGCAGAGCAGGATGGTTTCTCCCGGGTCCAGTTCCACGGTGGTCACCGGGTACTCCAGGCGGCCGAACTCCGCCGACAGGCCCAGCGGCATCCCGCCCTCCACGGGCAGCCGCCGGCAGTCGCCGTCCCGGGTGCGCAGCAGCGGGTCGATGTGCCCGGCCCGGACCAGCTGCAGCACGCCCGTGGTGAGGTCGGCCTCCACGTACGTGCAGGTCGCGAAGCGGTCGGTGTCGAGTTCGTGCAGGAAGACCGAGGCCCGGGCCACGACGGTGCCCGGCGAGTGGCCTTCGGCGGCGTACGCGCGCAGCACGATCCGCAGTTGGCCCATGACCGCAGCGGCGTGCGTGTCGTGCCCCTGGACGTCGCCGATGACCGCCCCGACCCGGCCTCCCGGCAGTGGGATGACGTCGTACCAGTCGCCGCCGATGTCCTGGCCCATCCGGGCGGAGCGGTACCGTACGGCGATCTCCGCACCCGGCACCGAGGGGATCCGGCGCGGGAGCATCGCCTGCTGGAGGCCTTCCGCCAGGTCGTGCTCCTGCTCCAGCAGCATCGCCCGCTGGAGGCTCTGCGCGATGCTGCTGCCCAGTGCGACCAGCAGGTTCCGCTCGTCCTGGGTGAAGCCGTCCTTGTCCTGGTAGAGCAGTCCGATCGCGCCGATCGGGCGGGCCTGGGCGATCAGCGGCAGGTAGGCGGCCGCCGAGATCTCCATGGACGAGATCTTGGACCAGAGATCGGGATATCCCTCGGCGAACTCCTCGGCGGAGTCGAGGAAGCGCGGTTGCAGCGAGCGGACGACCTCGCTCATCGGGTACTGCTCGTCGATCCGGGTGTACCGGGTGCCGGGTACGAAACTGTCGGCGGGCCCCTCGGCCACGAGGTGGATCCGCCCGGCCTCGACCAGGCCCATCACCATGCCCATGGAGCCGAGCCGCTCCAGACCGTGGGCGTCGCCGATGACGTCGATGACGTCCCGCACGGTCCGGGCGTGGGCGAGCGCGGCGGTGGTGCTCTCGACGACGGAGGTCTGACGGCGCCGCGCCTCGTCGAGGCCGAGGCGTTCCGCCGAGTGGCTGAGTTCGTCGGTGGCGTCGCGGACGATGCCGATGATCCGGAACGGGCGGCCGTCGGGGCCGCGCATGACGCGGCCCTGGGTGTGCGTCCAGCGCAGCCGGCCGTCCTGGCAGCGGATCCGGAAGTAGGCGCCGTAGTTGTCCTCGGCGCTCTTGAGGGCGCTGGAGACGAGGGCGTCGAGCCGGACCGCCTCGGTGGGCGGGACGCGCGAGGAGAGGGATTCGGGCCGTCCGTCGTACTCCTCGGGCGTCATGTCGTAGACGTCGAGGGCCGCTGCGTCCAGGTGCAGGAGACCGGTGTCCAGGTCCCAGTCGAAACTGCCCATGCGGTTCAGCGAGAGCGACCGGTCCGGGTGTGCGGGCCAGTCGTCCGGCAGCGATACGGTGGTCGGCACCGATCCACCATGACACACGGGCCGGTCAGGCGCTCCCCCGCGAGCGGGCGGCATCCGAGCGCGACTGCTGCAGGCCCGGGGCTCCGAAGGGGTCGTGCGGGGCGAACGGGTCATCGGCGTCGTACGGGGCGTTCGGCGGCTGCACCGGGCCGTCGGACCCCGGCGGGATCCCCGGGTCGGCCGGGACCTGCGGGGGCAGGTCGGAGGGGACGTCCGAGAGGGCGTCCGGGGGGACGTCGCCCGGCGGGTTCCCGGGCGCATCGGAGCGCGGCCGCGCGGGCGGCTGCGCAGGCTGCTGCCGCTGCGGGGCCGGTTGCGTGCCCGCCTGCGGACCGTCCGGCCGGGCCTGCTCGCCCTGCGGCACGCAGTCCGTGGCCTGGGGGGCGGGGAGCCCGGCGGCACCGCCCGGCGGCTTCGGCGGGGCGGGCGGCGCGGTCCGGGCCAGGCCGTTCGCACCCGCGTTCGCATCGGTCTCGGGCGGGGCGCACGGCTCCGGCGAGGCGACCCCGGGCGCGGTCACAGGGCCTACGGGGATGCCGTCCGCCGGGTCGAACGCGGGGACCACCTGCGGGGTGCGGTCCTGGGCGCCGTCGTCGCCGGTCTTGCGCTCGAGCCAGGTGTTGTCGGCGATGTTGACGATGACCAGGCTCTTGATCGCGTTCGGGGTCGGTTCGATGACGATCACCTGCTGCGGCTGGTAGCCGCTCCACCGGTCCCCCTTGAGCGCCGGGGAGCCCTTGGCGGCGCGCGGCGCGAGCAGCGGATTTCCGCCGCCGCAGCGGACGCGCGGCATGCCGTGGTCGTCGACGAGGACGGCGGTGCCGGCCTGCAGGACGGACTGGAAGCCGACCGCGCGGCCGTCGCGGAAGGCGTGGTTCGTGACCCGGGTGTCGGCGCGCAGGACGACCGGGGTGAGACCGCGCAGGAACTCGGGGATCTTCGCGGTCTCGATGGAGGCGCCCTGGGCGAAGGCCTTGGCCTTGGCGTCGGCCTCGGTGAGGCTGCGCAGCTGCTGTTCCACGTCGCAGCTGCCCAGCCGCTGGGTGCCGCCGTACAGGCCGGGGGTGGCCGCATTGACGGTCCGGATCCCCTGGCCGGTCGGGTTGGGCAGCGGGGGCTGCGCGGGAGCGGACTCACGGGTGGCGGAGGAGGTGGTGAAGGGGTCGGGCCCGGCCGTGGCCACGGGCTGGAGCAGGACCTCGTGGCTCTCGGGTCCGGGCGCGCTCTGGGGCTCCTCGGAGCTGCCGCAGGCCGCGGCGAGCAGACCGAGGAGCGTGAAGAGGGCTGCGCGGGCCGGTGTATGACGACGCGGCGCCTGACGGGGTGTCCGTACGTACACGTTGATTCTCCCTTTTCGCCCCGGTTGCTCCCTCTTGTCTGCCGTATCCGCGGGAGGGCCGCAACCGGAGCGCCGGGACGAATCCCGGGCCGCGTCTTGAACATGTTCAAGGAACCTCGTAAGGTCACGACCGTGAGTTGAACGCGTTCAAAGTGTTCGGCCGCATCCGGAGGGGAGTCCGCAGTGACGGTACTGGTGCATCTGATCGTCACCCTGGGCATGCTCTACGTCGTCCCCGCCGGCCTCCGCCTGATCGACCCGGCCGGGCTGCGCGGGATCGCCCGGATCTGGCCCCTGCTCGCCGCCCCCGGGGCCCTGTGCCTCTGGCTGCCGCGCGGCAGCGCCGCGACCGTGCTGGCCGTTCTGTATGCGGCGGCCACCCTGGCCCTCGCCGCCCGTGCCCCGGCCCGGCTGCTGCGGGCCCTGCGGATGCCGGCCGCCAAAACCCGCACCCTCGTGCCGGCCGAGATCGCCGTGTTCACCGCGCTGGTCTCGCCCTCGGTCGCCGGGACCGCCCTCGTCGCCGAGCGCGCCGGGTACCGGCTGTTCGGCTTCGACCTGGACATCCTGGCGCTGACCGTGCCGCACTTCCACTTCGCCGGGTTCACGGCCGCCCTGGTCGCCGGGCTGGTGTGCCGGGCCGCCACCCCCGCGCACGGCACGGCGCTGTCCCGATGGGCGGCTTACAGCGTCCCCGCCGGGACCCTGCTGGTCCTCCTCGGGTACTTCGTGGACGACTGGGCGGAGCTGGCGGGCGCGGTGGTGCTGACCGCCGGGATGTGGGCGGTGGCACTGCTGACCTGGCGGGAGATCCGGCCCGCCGCCGGGGACCCCACCACCGGGGCGCTGCTCGCGACCTCGGCCGCGGTCCTGGTGGCCACGATGCTGCTCGCCCTGTGGTGGGCGGCCGGCGAGGCGACCGGGATCACGCACCCCACCCTGACCTGGATGGCCGCCACCCACGGCCTCGGCAACGCACTCGGATTCGCCCTGTGCTCGGTGCTGGCCTGGCGCCGGCTGACCGTCGACCGAATGGAGATCACGCCATGACCCGCCTCATCAGCGCCGGCCGTGACACCGTCAACTACCCCGACCGGGGTGCGACGGGGCGGCGGCCGCTGCCCGCCGGATACCACCACCTGCACCACCGCACCCGGGTCGGCCACGGGCAGGCCGCCTTCGAGACCGCCGGGACCGCCGTCACCACCTTCGGCGCCCACCGGGCCTCGGGCATGCTGGTCCGGGCCGGCCACGGCGCCGTCCGCCCGGGGAGCCGGGTGGTGGTCGGGATCGGCTTCGGGCCGCTGCGGATCGACGCCCCGTGCGAGGTGATCTGGACCGCCTACGAACCCCACCGGGTCGGGTTCGCGTACGGCACGCTCGCCGGCCACCCGGAGTGCGGGGAGGAGTCCTTCATGGTGCTCCGGGACCCGGACGGCACGGTGTGGTTCGAGGTGACCGCCTTCAGCCGCCCGGGCACCTGGTACACCCGGCTCGCGGGCCCGGTGATCCCCTTCCTGCAGCTGCGTTACGCCCGATGGCTGGGCCGTACCGTGCGCAGGCTGGCCGCCGCGGCCTGATCCGCCCGATACTGGAGGGGATGGACTGGTTCACGGCGCCCGGTTACTGGCTGGGCCGGCTGGTCTTCCAGCGGGCCCTCGCCGGCGTCTACCTCTTCGCCTTCGTCGCGGCCGCCCTGCAGTTCCGGGCACTGATCGGGGCGCGCGGCATGCTGCCCGTGCCGCACTATGTGCGGTACGTGCCGTTCAAACACGCCCCGAGCCTGTTCCAACTGCGCTACTCGGACCGGCTCTTCGCCTGCTGCGCCTGGGCGGGGGCCGCGATGGCCGCGGCCCTGGCCGCGGGGGCGGGGGACCTCGTTCCGCTGGGCGCGGCCATGGGGATGTGGGCGCTGCTGTGGCTGCTGTACCTGTCGATCGTGAACGTGGGGCAGACCTGGTACGCCTTCGGCTGGGAGTCGCTGCTGCTGGAGGTGGGCTTCCTCGCGGTCTTCCTCGGCAACGCGCGGGTGGGGCCGCCGGTGCTGGTCCTGTGGCTGCTGCGCTGGGTGGTGTTCCGGGTGGAGTTCGGCGCGGGGCTGATCAAGATGCGCGGGGACTCGTGCTGGCGCAAGCTGACCTGCCTCTACCACCACCACGAGACGCAGCCGATGCCAGGGCCGCTGAGCTGGTTCTTCCACCATCTGCCGAAGCCGCTGCACCGGGTGGAGTGCGCGGCCAACCACGTGACCCAACTGGTCGTCCCGGTGTTGCTGTTCACTCCGCAGCCGGTGGCCTCGTACGCGGCCGGGATCATCGTGGCGACGCAGCTGTGGCTGGTGCTGTCGGGCAACTTCGCCTGGCTGAACTGGATCACCATCACGGCGGCCCTGCCGGCGGTCGACTTCACGGGGCTCGCAGGGCCGCCGCCGGCCGCCGCGTCGAGCCCGGCGCCCGTATGGTTCGCGGTCCTGGTGTGCGCGGTGACGGTGCTGGTGCTGGTGCTGAGCCGGCATCCGGTGCTGAACATGGTCTCGCGGCGCCAGGTGATGAACCGCTCCTTCGACCCCCTGCACCTGGTCAACACGTACGGGGCCTTCGGCACGGTGGGCCGGATCCGGGACGAGGTGGTGGTCGAGGGCACCGCGGACCCGGTGCCGCGGGAGGACGGCGCGTGGCGGGAGTACGGGTTCAAGGGCAAACCGGGTGATCTGCGGCGGATGCCGCGCCAGTTCGCCCCGTACCACCTGCGGCTGGACTGGCTGATGTGGTTCGCGGCGCTCTCCCCCGGCTACGCGCGGGACTGGTTCGGGCCGTTCGTGGAGCGGCTGCTGGCGGGCGACCGGGACACGCTGCGGCTGATCCGCCACAACCCCTTCCCGGACGCCCCGCCGGTGTACGTGCGGGCCAGGCTGTACCGCTACCGGTTCACCACCTGGCGGGAGCTGCGCGAGACGGGCGCCTGGTGGCACCGCAGACTGCTGCGCGAGTACCTCCCGCCGACCCGCCTCGCCGAAGCGTCCTGGTCAGAGCCCGAGTAGCAGCGCCTCGCGCTCCGCCGACACGCCCTTGGCCGAGCGGTCGGGGCGCAGGGGGACGGGGCCGTCCAGGGACCGGAGCCAGGTCCAGGTGTCGGCCACGGTCTCCTCGATAGGGCGGCACCTCAGGCCCGCCGCCAGCGCCTTGGAGACGTCGCCGCCGAACATGTAGTCGTGCAGTTCGCCCTCGGGGAGCCAGATCGGCAGTTCGGTCCAGGGCTCCACGCCGGCCTCCGCGATCCGGTCCTGGTCGATCCAGCGGAGCTCGGCGGCGCCGCCGGTCACGGCCGCGCAGGCCTCGAGGAGTGCGCCCATCGTGGCGTGCCCGGCCGGGGAGACCGCGTCGTACGCGCCGCCGTGCCCGGCCTCGGCCGCGTCGAGCGTCCAGTGCGCGAGGTCGCGTACGTCGATGTACTGGATCGGGAGACCGGGCCGGCCGGGAGCCGGCGTGGGGCCGCCGCGGGCGGTCCGCTCCAGCCACCAGGGCAGTCGGCCGACGTTCTCGTACGGCCCGATGATCAGCCCGGCGCGTACCAGCAGGGCCCGGTCCCCGAAGGCGTCGACGGCGGCGAGCTCACCGCCCCGCTTGTCCGCGGCGTAGGCCGTGGACTCGGCGTCGGCCGAGCCGTCGACCACCGGGCCGTCTTCGGTCAGGCCGGCGGGGGCGGGGTACGCGTACACCGAGCGGCTGGAGATGTACACGTACCGCCCGGCGCGGCCGGCCAGCAGCCGGGCGCTGTCGCGGACGGCGGTCGGGGCGCCGCTCCAGGTGTCGACGACGAGGTCCCACTCCCCCGCGGCGAGGGCGTCCAGGCCCCCGGGCGCGGTGCGGTCGCCGTGCAGGGCGGAGGTGCCCGGCGGGGGCGCGTGGTGCCCGCGGTGGAAGACGGTGACCTCCCAGCCCCGGGCCAGGGCGTCTTCGGTGATCGCGCGTCCGACGAATTCGGTACCGCCCAGCATCAGTAGCTTCATGCTGGCCAGCGTGCCGGGAACGGAGGGCGGCCGGAAGTCTTGATCGCCCACAGCGATGACGCTCACGGCGTACGGGTATCGGGAACCTCTCACGCGTCCCGCACGGTCGGGGCGGTGGGCGGTGGGCTCAGCACCGCGCCCCCGTCGCCGGTCGGCTCGGGGGCGCTGCGTGACGTCGTCGGGGTCAGTCGATGCCGGGCAGGATGTGGGACTCCGCCAGGTCGTCCTCGTAGCCCGCGAGCCGGATGGGGGCGGACCGGGCCCAGACTTCGAGGCTGCCGAGCTCGTCCGAATGGGGGCGGACCCGCCCTGCCGGGCGCTCTCCCAGCGTCTCGTCGGACTTCGTCGTCGTGTCTGTCACCGCGCACTCCTTTGTGTCGCGTAACCCGGAGGGCGAGCCGCGCGCCGGGCACAAGGGATAAAGGGTTTCCGGACGCGGTGGCGCCTTGGTGGAGCGTGACCTGGATGCGGCCGTCTTGTGCCACTCAGATTACACATATGAGCGCGTCCCTGCTCAATAGACTGGCAAAATCCACTCGACGGCTTGATTTCTCCGCGCGTTCAGGAAGTCGTACGCCGATGTGCCCGTGACGGGTGGTCTGCTCGACCGGAGCAGCACGACTGGAGTGCGGGCGGCGGAAGGAGCGGCGGTGGCGAGGTCCGGAGTGCCGGTGGTACCGAGGGTCGACAGCGTCGAGGAGCTGATGGAGCTGCTGCTCGCGTGCCGCGGGGCGTGGGACACGCCCGACCGCAGCGGAGACCCGGTCGATCTGCACGATCATGGGCTACAGACTGCTGCACTGCTGCGCCGCTCGCATCCGTTCGACAAGGAGCTCCAGGTCGCCGGACTCGTCCACGACCTGGGCCATCTGCTCTTCCCCGGGGACGACGCGGGCCACGCCGACCATGCGGCGGAGGCGATCCGTCCGCTGCTCGGGGAACGGGTGGCACGGCTGGTACGGCTGCACGTGCCGGCCAAGCGCTATCTGGCGGCCGTGGAGCCCGATCGGGCGCTGTCCCCGCAGAGCGCGCTGACCCTGCGCGCGCAGGGCGGGCTGATGGACGGGGCGGAGGTCCGCGCCTTCGCGGCCGACCCCGATGCAGAGGCGGCCGTGACGTTGCGCCAAGCGGATGACGCGGGCAAGGTCGTCGGGCTCGACGCGGGCGTGATGGAGGACTGGCGTCCGGTCCTGGAGCTGGTGGCGGCGGGGGCGTACGAGCGCACGCCGTGAAACGACCGTGCCCCGGCCCCCTCGGGAGGGGGCCGGGGCACGGTCGTACGGCAGGCGGTGGCGCGGGGCGGCGGCGGGCCGCGGGGGCGGCGCGGGGCCGCCCGGGCCGGCTACCAGTTGGCCGGCGCGTAGTCCTTGAGGAAGACGCCGTACAGGTCCTCGCCGGCCTCGCCGCGGACGACGGGGTCGTAGACCCGGGCCGCACCGTCGACCAGGTCGAGGGGGGCGTGGAAGCCCTCTTCGGCCAGGCGCAGCTTGTCGAAGTGCGGGCGCTCGTCGGTGATCCAGCCGGTGTCGACCGAGGTCATGAGGATCCGGTCGGCCTCGAACATCTCGTGGCCGCTGGTTCGCGTCACCATGTTCATCGCGGCCTTGGCGGCATTGGTGTTCGGGTGCCCCGCGCCCTTGTAGCCGCGGCTGAACACGCCCTCCATCGCCGAGACGTTGACCACGTACGCACGTCCGCTGGACGCCCTGCGGGCGGCCTCGGCCATCGCCGGGCGGAGCGCGCTGATCAGGATGAACGGCGACGTGTAGTTGCACAGCTGGGTCTCGAGCAGCTCCACCGGGGAGATCTGGTCGATGGTCTGCACCCAGGTGTTGGTCTCGACGACGTCGGGCAGCAGGCCGCCCGCGTCGATGGCGGTGCCGTCGAGGTGCCGTTCGATGCTGGCGTTGCCCGCGACCAGGGCGAGGTCGGCGACCTTCTGCGCGTCGAGCCCGCTCACGCCGACGGGCAGCGCCGCCAGGCCGTCGACCGCACCGGAGTTGAACGCGCCGATGACGTGGTGGGCGGGGAGCTCGCCGGCCGGCAGCGGGGCGCTCTCCCCCTCGACCAGCGCTGCGTACGCGCTGGGCAGGCGGCGCACGGTCTGCGTCGCGTTGTTGATCAGGATGTCGAGCGGACCGGCCTCGGCCATCTGGTCGGCGAGCGCCACGGCCTGGCCCGGGTCGCGCAGGTCGAGTCCGACGACCTCCAGGCGGTGCATCCAGTCCGCCGAGTCGTCCATCGCCTTGAAGCGGCGGATGGCGTCCTTCGGGAAGCGGGTGGTGATCGTCGTGTGGGCGCCGTCGCGCAGCAGCCGCAGCGCGATGTACATGCCGATCTTGGCCCGGCCGCCGGTGAGCAGCGCGCGCTTGCCGGCGAGGTCGGCGCGGGCCTCGCGCTTGGCGCGGTTGTGGCCGGCGCACGGCTGGCAGAGCTGGTGGTAGAAGTAGTCGACCTCGACGTACCGCGTCTTGCAGATGTAGCAGGAGCGCGGGCGCTGGAGTATCCCGGCGATCCGGCCGGCCTCGGTGACCGAGGAAGGCAGGATGCCCTCGGTCTCGTCGTCGATGCGCTCGGCGGAGCCCGTCGCGGTGGCCTCGGTGACGGCCTTGTCGTTGGCGGTCTTGGCGGCGCGGCGCTCCTGGCGGCGGCGCTGCTTGACCGTGCGGTAGAGGCCCGCGGTGGCGCGGCGTACGGTGATGGCGTCGGGGTGGTCGACGTCGAGCTCGTCCAGCTCGTCGAGCACGCTGAGGCAGAGGGCCAGCCGGTCGGGGTCGATGCCCGGCCCGTAGCCGTGGTCGTCCCCGGTCACGTGGTTGTCTTCGGTCACCGTCATGGCCGCTGCCGTTCCTTGATCACTCGTCCGCAACCGCCTGCTGCGGAAGTCCTCAAAACCGCCACTGTACGGATCCGACGCGCCCGGAACCAAACCCGTTCTCCCGGGTCTCACGCACCGCGACGGGGCCGTCACCTTGGGCAGGGGCCGGGGGGCCTGTACTCCTTTCGGTGTATGCCCGAGGTATGACCGGTGACCACCTGTAGGGGGAGGAATAGGCAGCTCAGGTGGGGCATTGTGGAATTCATGAGTGCCCTTGCGCTGTCGGTCCTGCTCTGCCTGGTGTCCGCCGTCGCGTACGCGTGCGGCGCGATCGTCCAGGAACAGGTCGCGGCGAGCACCCCGGACCGCCCGTACGCGCTGCTGCACCGGGCCGGCTGGTGGTTCGCGGTCGGGCTGAACGGCCTGGGCGCCCTGCTGCACGTGGTGGCCCTCGCGTACGGGCCGCTGAGCCTGGTGCAGCCGCTCGGTGCGCTGACCATCGTCTTCGCGCTGCCGATGGCGGCGGTCCTCGTACACCGCCGGGCGGGTGCGGCGGCCTGGCGCGGCGCGGTGCTGGCCACGGTGGGGCTGGCCGGGCTGCTGGCGCTGACGGGCGGGGACGGGGACACGGACCAGCCGCTGGCGGGCGGGGAACGGAGCCTGCTGCTGATCGTCACGGGGGCCGGGGTGGCCGGGCTCTTCGCGGCGGCGCAGCGGATGCACCGGCCGGTACTGCGCAGCGTGCTGCTGGCGGCCGCGGCGGGGGTGGCCTTCGGCATGGCCTCCGTGTTCACCAAGTCGGTGGCCGAGAACGCCGAGAGGCTCACCCCGGGCGCGCTCGGCTCCTTGTGGCCCGACCTGACGGTGATCGCCGTCCTGGCGGCCGGCGGACTGCTGCTCTCCCAGGCGGCCTACCGGGGCGCGGGGCTGACCGCGCCGCTGGCCACGGTGACCGTGGTGAACCCGGTGGTCGCGGCGGCGGTCGGCATCTCCGTGTTCGACGAGGGCTTCCGGTACGGGGCCGCGGGTACGGCGGCGGCACTGGCGAGCGGCGTGGTGGCGGCGGCCGGCCTGATACTGCTCACGGTCGTACCGCCGCAGGTGCGGGGGTCAGATGCTGACGCCGCGGCCGCGGAGGTACTTCAGCGGGTCGATGTCGGAGCCGTAGCCGGGGGACGTGCGCATCTCGAAGTGGAGGTGCGGTCCGGTGGTGTTGCCGGTGGAGCCGGAGCGGCCGATCCGCTGGCCGCCCGAGACCTGCTGCCCGGCCTTGACCCCGAGCGCCGACAGGTGCGCGTACTGGGAGTACCGGCCGTCGGCGTGCCGGATGACGACCTGGTATCCGTACGCACCGGCCCAGCCGGCGGAGACCACCTCGCCGGGGCCGACGGCTTTGACGGAGGTCCCGGTGGCCACCGGGAAGTCGACGCCCGTGTGGTAGCCGCTGGACCAGGAGGAACCCGCGACGTGGTACGAGGTGCCGATGGCGGCGGCGTCCACGGGGGCGACGAAGCCGCCCGAGGCGGGCTTCTGCTGCACTGAGGCGGCTGCGGGGGCGGGCTTCTCGGCGGGCTGTGCGGCCGGCTTCTCCGCCGGTTTCCCGGCCGGCTTCTGCGCGTTCGGCTCCACGGGCTTGACCGGCTCGGCCGTACGCGGCGGCTTCTCGGGGTTCTGCGCGGGCGGGGCGGTCGGCGGGGCCGGCGCCGCGGTGATGCGCAGGGTGAGCCGCTGACCGGGGAAGATCAGGTTCGGGTTGCCGCCCACCGTGGCCCGGTTGGTCTCGTACAGCGCCTGCCAGCCGCCCTCTACGTGCTGGCTCGTGGCGATCGCCGAGAGGGAGTCGCCCGGCGCGACGACGTACGGGTTCGGCAGGACCGAAGTCCCGGTCGGGCGGGGCGTGGTGGTCTGCGGGGCGGCGGGCTCCGCCTCCTGGACCTGGACCTGGACCTTCACGCCCTGGCCCTGACCTTGTGGGGAGACGGCGGGCGCCGGGCCGCTGCGCGAGAGCCCGGACTGCTTCCCGCAGACCGGCCAGGCCTGCGGGCCCTGTCCCTCGAGGACCTTCTCGGCGACCGCGATCTGCTGGTCCTTGGTGGCCTGGTCGGCGCGGGCGGCGTACGCGGTGCCGCCGAAGGCGCGCCACGTGCTCTGGCTGAACTGGAGCCCGCCGTAGTAGCCGTTGCCGGTGTTGATGTGCCAGTTGTTGGTGGACTCGCAGTCGGCGACCTTGTTCCAGGTGTCCACCGAGGCGGCGTGGGCGGTTCCGGCACCGATCAGAGGGAGTGCGAGCCCGGCGCCACCGGCGGTGACGGCGAGCGAGGCGCGGTTGATGCTGCTCGGCTGGTACCGGCGGTGCCGACCCCGTACACCCATGGGAGCCCCCATTGAAGACATCAGGAACCGCACAACCTAACGGCGCGATCAGAGCATGACAAGGGGCGCAACAGGGCGCACCTTCGCGGAAGTTGACAAGCTTTCGCATGGCGTGGGATCTGCAGGTATATCTGCCCGTGTAGCGTCGCTTTGACCCGCACATCGAAGCACTCAGGAGCGCATGCATGAGCAGCACGGCCCAGATCGGTGTCACCGGGCTCGCGGTGATGGGGAGCAACCTCGCCCGGAACTTCGCCCGCAACGGCTTCTCCGTCGCCGTCCACAACCGGACGGCCGCGAAGACCACCGCGCTGGTGGAGGAGTTCGGGCACGAGGGGACCTTCGTCGCCGCCGAGTCCGCGAAGGAGTTCGTGGACGCGCTGGAGCGGCCGCGCCGCCTGATCGTCATGGTGAAGGCCGGGGAGCCGACCGATGCCGTGATCCGCGAGTTCGCCCCGCTGCTGGAGCCGGGCGACGTCATCATCGACGGCGGCAACGCGCACTTCGAGGACACCCGGCGGCGCGAGAAGGAGCTGCGCGAGCAGGGCATCCACTTCGTGGGCGCCGGCATCTCGGGCGGCGAGGAGGGTGCGCTGCTCGGCCCGAGCATCATGCCGGGCGGTTCCGCCGAGTCGTACGCCTCCCTCGGTCCGATGCTCGAGAAGATCGCGGCGAAGGCCTCCGACGGTACGCCGTGCGTCTCGCACGTCGGCCCCGACGGCGCCGGACACTTCGTCAAGATGGTGCACAACGGCATCGAGTACGCCGACATGCAGCTCATCGCCGAGGCCTACCACCTGCTGCGCGAGGTCGCCGGCTACTCCCCCGCGAAGATCGCGGAGACCTTCCGGGCGTGGAACCGGGGCCGGCTGGACTCGTACCTGATCGAGATCACGGCGGAGGTGCTCGCCCACACCGACGCAGCGACCGGGCGCCCGTTCGTCGACGTCGTGGCCGACGCGGCCGAGCAGAAGGGCACCGGCCGCTGGACCGTGCAGATCGCGCTGGACCTGGGCGTGCCGGTGTCGGGGATCGCGGAGGCCGTCTTCGCCCGTTCGGTTTCGGGCCACGGGGAGCTGCGTACGGCATCCCGGGGGCTCGCGGGCCCGGCGGCCGAGCCGCTGTCGACGCAGGCGGCGGACGCGTTCGCGGCCCAGGTGGAGCAGGCGCTGTACGCCTCGAAGATCGTCTCGTACACCCAGGGCTTCCACCAGATCCTGGCGGGCAGCGAGGAGTACGGCTGGGGCGTGGACCCGGGCGCGGTGGCCTCGCTGTGGCGGGGCGGCTGCATCATCCGGGCGGCGTTCCTGGACCGGATCCGCACGGCGTACGACGCGCAGCCGGACCTGCCGAGCCTGCTGGCGGACGCGGGCTTCGCCCAGGAGATCGGCGCGGCGCAGGACGACTGGCGGGAGGTCCTGGTGGCGGCGGTGCGCCACGGCATCCCGGCCCCGGCCTTCGCGGCCTCACTGGCGTACTACGACGCGCTGCGCGCGGAGCGGCTCCCGGCGGCCCTCACGCAGGGGCAGCGGGACTTCTTCGGGGCGCACACCTACCGGCGCACCGACCGCGAGGGCTCGTTCCACACCCTCTGGAGCGGCGACCGCTCCGAGATCCGTACGGCCTAGCTCCGGGCGGCCCGGCTCCTGCTCAGGGGGCCGGGCTGCGGGAGCGGCGCGGGCCCGGGCGGCGGCGGTACCGGATCGGGCTCGGGCACCGGCGCGGGTACGGGCGGCACCGGCCGCGGAATGGGCTCGGGGTCCGGGAAGGGATGCGGCCCGGGCGTGGGCGGCACAGGATCCGGCCCGGGGCCGGGCGGCTGCGTCTGGTCTTCGTTTCGCACCATATGCCCCACCTTCCCCGGATCCGGCCCCGTACGCCCGGCGACCTCGTTCACCCGGCGACCTCATTCGCCCGGCGACCTCGTTCGCCCGGAGTACGAGGCCACCGGGCGATCCCGGCCGTCAGGTCACACGGGCTGCGCGAGGAGCGCCGCCGCCAGGCCCGGGGACGGGCTCGAGAGCGTCGGGGTGGGCGTCGTGGTCAGGGCCGCGGCGTCGGCCATCGAGGCCTGGGCCAGGACGATGACGTCCGCGCCGGTGACGGCGTCGGCCGCCTCGGCCACGAGGCCGAGG
Organism: Streptomyces sp. NBC_01296; assembly: GCF_035984415.1. Lineage (NCBI taxonomy): Bacteria > Bacillati > Actinomycetota > Actinomycetes > Kitasatosporales > Streptomycetaceae > Streptomyces > Streptomyces sp. NBC_01296. The sequence goes on from NZ_CP130720.1 coordinate 1,593,516, forward strand.
GAGCCGGCGGTGCCCCCGGCCGCGAAGCGGTCCCAGGCCCCGGCGACCAGGTGCGTACGGACCGACACCGGGCGGCCGGCCCGCTCCGCCTCCTCGGCCACGAGGGCGACCGTCGGGGCCAGTGTCGACTCCACCGTGGCCAGGACCACGATGCGCGGGCCCGTACGGACGGCCTCGGCCGCCATCGGGCGGTCGACGCGCAGGACGGGGACGCCCAGCTCGGGGGCCAGGGACTCCGCGACGCCGCCGATGCTCGAGCAGGTGACGAGGACCGGGCCGCCGGAGCCGGCCAGCAGGTCCCGCAGGTCCGCAGCCACCGAGTCCGGGCCCTGCGCACGGGCCCGGTCCAGCAGCTCCGGCACCACGAGGTGGCGCAGCACGGCGCCGGGGTGGTCCCGGTCCCGCAGGGCCTCGAAGACCGGCACGTGGACCGGCGAGGTGTGCAGCAGGGTCAGGCCCGTCGGGTTCTTCGGGTCGGTCACCACAGGTCGGGGCTCTCGTCGAGCTGCGCCTTCGCCGCCGCGACGACCTCGGCCGGCGCCTCGGGCGCCTGGTCGGGGTGGCGGGCGGCCCAGCTCGCCGCGTACGGGCACAGCGGAACCACCGGCACCCCCTCGGCCGCGGCGATCCCGTAGAAGCCCTTCACCAGGTCCCCGGCGATCCCCCGCCCCTCGTGCCCGGGCTCGACGATGGTGTGCACCGCCACGAGGGCGTGCGGCGCCGCGTCGAGCACGAAGTACGCGATGAGGCCGACCACCTCACCGTCCTCGACGGCGAGCAGCCGTCCGGCCTTGCGATCGTCCTTGAACTCGACGGCCCCGGTCTGCGACATGGTCCCCGACTCCCCTCAGACAGCCACCGCGTGGGGGCTGCGCTCCTGGTCCGTTCCCGGTACCGGGGCGGACGGATCCGCGCCCAGTTCGATGATGCGGTTGTCCGCGTCCACGTGCACGACGCGGGGCTTCAACACCCGCGCCTCGGCGTCCTCGACCTGTGCGTAGCTGATCAGGATGACGAGGTCCCCGGGGTGTACGAGGTGCGCGGCGGCGCCGTTGATCCCGATGACCCCGGAACCGCGCTCGCCCTCGATGACGTACGTCTCCAGCCGCGCCCCGTTGGTGATGTCCACGATGTGGACGAGCTCCCCGGGCAGCAGATCCGCCGCATCGAGCAGATCGGCGTCGACGGTCACGGACCCGACGTAGTGCAGGTCGGCCTGGGTGACCGTGGCCCGGTGGATCTTGGACTTGAACATGGTACGAAGCATGCGAATACTCCCGATATGTCTGCTCCCTGCCTGCTTCAGCAGGTCAAGGGCGGTCCCGGCAGCGTACAACGATTCGCAAGTTCGGTCAGCTTCCCCAGGTCTTCCAGGACTCATGCTGACCGATCGCTGACAGCGGGCACGAATCAACCTGGTCCGAGGCCCTCAAAGCCTTCGTAGAGCAGGCGCAGCACCCCGCCGGGGTGGCCCGGCTCATCACCGAGGTACGCGCATGGCAGCAGTCAGGTCGGTCCCGCGGGGCCGGCACCGCGGCCTTCCTGGCCCTGATGTCCGTACCGGGCACTACCACCCCGTGGCTGCTGTCCGATGAAGTCCCGTCCGAGGTGGACGTGAAACGGGCACTGCAGGACCTGTTGGGAGACGTCGTCACGGCGCCGGACGCCATCAACCGCCTCACCACATGGATCAGGCAGTCGGCAACCGACCCCGACACCTACACCCGCGTTCGCGACGGGTTGCTCCCCGTCCTGCGCGGCCAGAAGATCTTCAAGGCCTCCGTGAGCCTGATGCAGGCACTGGAGCACGTTTCGGTCGACGGAGAGACGAACGCGGCCAACGACTTCTGGGACCGTCTCGTAGACCCGCGTGTCCGCACGGTGATCCAGCTCAACAGGGATCCGGCATGAGGTGGTTCTGGCTACGCCGGGCCCGCACGATCCACTGCACCCAGCCACGGATGCTCCGTTGCGCAACCCCCGGTATCCATTTTGAGGCCACGTTCACGATCAAGTGGCGTCCCCCGCTACGGGCCCGACCCAATCTCGAAGACCTTGTACTCAGCCGGACCCTCGCGCGGGCCGGCGAGATCGCGCAGCTCTTCACAGCCGTCGAGGTGCGCACCGCGCAGGACACCATCAACGCCGAGCTCGGCGCCCCGGAACACACCCGCGCATCCGGGTTCCGGTGTCTAGCTGCCCGTGTAGAACTGGCGCTCTCGGAGAGCGCACGGGAGGACCTTGCTCAGCAGCAGGCAGACGAGGCACGGGTACGGCGGCTGCGGTTCCTTCGCACGAACCTGTACGAGCAGCCCGACCTCTTCGTGCTCGACCGGATCGAGCGGCATGGCGATTGGCCGGGCAATGAGCAGGTTGCCGAAGGGCAGCGCCTGGCACGGTGGATGGTTGCGGCTGACGAATGGTGGCAGCCCATGCTCGACCAGTGGGAAAAAGTCGGCCACGACCGCCGTCGCGATCCGCGCGCCGCCCGCGACGGGCACACTGCCCCCCCTTCACAGGAGTCCTTCTGCACATCCACCACGATCAGGCCTCGGCTCATCACATACATCCTTCGGCACGACAACACGGCCCTCGCGTTTACGGTGCCTCTCCCGGCCACCGGAAGCCCCCAGCGGACTGTGCTCACCCGCATGGCGTAAGGGCATCACCGCAGGAACGATTCGCACGCCCGTGCCGGTCGAGCTCACCGCGCGGGCCGGGCGCACGGAATGCCTGTTGAGCCCCGTGGTCCGATCCGCCGGGCGCCGGATCCCGATTTCTGCATCCGGGGGCGGAGCTGGTCGGCCCGGTTGCCGCGGGGAGGGGTTCCTATCATTCCCGGCACGGTTTTTTGGGCGCTCTGTTCCGGCGACCACTCATTTGAGTACCGTGCAGCCAGTACGTCGCTTTGGTCCCATCGGCGTGATCACGATGGTTTCACGTTGAGTTGGGGCTGGATGGCCACGGAGCTGTGCCAACAGCGCCGGAAACAATGCCGTAGAGGGCAGGTCCGGACTGTGGGTGCGCGTGGCCGCGTCCTCGGCTCATGGCCCAGAGCAGGAGCCCTGGGCGGGAGCGACTGCAGGGAAGTGACTGTGCACCTGACCCCCCACGAACAAGAACGTCTGATGATGCACGTGGCGGCCGATGTCGCGGAGAAGCGGCGGGCACGCGGCGTGCGGCTGAATTATCCCGAGACAATGGCGCTGTTGATCGTGCATGTCCTTGAGGGGGCCAGAGACGGTAGGACCGTCGCCGAGCTGATGTCCTCCGGACGGAAGGTGCTGTCCCGGGAGGAGGTCATGGAGGGCGTCCCGGAGATGATCGAGAACGTCCAGGTGGAGGCGACGTTCCCCGACGGCACGAAGCTGGTCACGATTCACGGCCCCTTCCCCGATGCAGCCGGGGACGAAGAACCGTCCGTCTCTCCAGGGAAGGTGGACTTCTCCCCGCGGAAGGGTGACGAGGTGGTGATCTTCAACGAACGCCATCGGCAGCTGAACCACGTAACGAAGATGACCGTCATGAACCCGACCGACCGCCCCATCCAGGTCGGCTCCCACTACCACTTCGCCGAAGCCAACGACGGCCTCAGGTTCCCCCGTAAACAAGCGTGGGGCCTGCGTCTGAACGTGCCCGCCGGCAGCTCCGTACGTTTCGAACCCGGCATCACCGAAGAGGTCGAGCTCGTGCCCATCGAGGGCGCCCGCGTCGTTCACGGTCTGCGCGACAAGGTCAAGGGCCTGCCCCAGAAGGTCAAGGGCTCGCTCGACAACGTCAAGGGATCGTTCGACAGGGAGCAGGTGTGAATTCCATGGCTCAGTGCCCCGACTGTTCCTGCTGCCACGACGAACCCAAGCCGTCCGACCCGTTGACCCGCGCCGCCTACGCGGACCGGTACGGCCCGACGACCCGCGACTGTATTCGCCTCGCCGACACCGCATTGCGAATCAAGATCGAGGACGACTGGTCCGGAGGACCCGGGCGCAGCGGCAACGAGATGGTCTTCGGCGGCGGCAAGGTGATCCGTGAGTCGATGGGCCAGTCCATCGTGCCGCGTGATCCGGGCAAGGCCAGGCCCGGCAAGCCTGCCGGCGATACCGTCGCGGTACCTCCGGACACGGTCATCACCGGCGCGGTCGTCCTGGACCACTGGGGCGTCGTAAAAGCGGACGTCGCCATCCGGGGCGGGAACATCGTCGCGCTGGGCAAGGCGTACAACCCCGAGACGATGGACCCTCTGCACGAGGAGGGGGCCAGTCACAACGGTATCGGCCCGAGGCCCACCGACTTCGTCATCGGTCCGGACACCGAAGTCATCGCGGGCAAGGGGAGGATCCTCACCGCCGGCGGCATTGACACACACGTCCACTTCGTCTGCCCCGACCAGGTACATGAGGCGCTGGCCGCGGGGGTCACCACGCTCATCGGCGGCGGTACGGGGCCGGCGGAGGGCAGCACGGCCACCACCGTCACACCGGGCTCGTGGCACATCGACCGGATGTTTGAGGCGCTGGACGGCTTCCCGGTGAACATCGGACTCCTCGGCAAGGGCGCCACCATGTCGAAGGAGTCCATGCTCGACCAGGTGGACGCCGGCGTCATCGGACTCAAGATCCATGAGGACTGGGGCGCGACCCCGGCCGTCATCAAGAAGTGCCTGGAGGTCTGCAAGGAGACCGGGGTTCAGCTCGCGCTCCACGCCGACTCGTTGAACGAGGCCGGCTTCGTCCAGGACACCATCGACGCCATCGACGGCCGCTCCATCCACATCTTCCATGTCGAAGGTGCCGGCGGTGGCCACGCCCCGGACATGATCAAGATGGTGAGCGAGCCGAACGTGCTGCCCGCCTCCACCAACCCCACCCGGCCACTGACCGTCAACACGGTCAAGGAGCACTTCGACATGGTGATGGTCTGCCATCACCTCAACCCGAAGGTCGAGGAGGATCTGGCCTTCGCGGACTCCCGGATCAGGCCCTCCACGATGGCCGCCGAGGACATCCTCCATGATCTCGGAGCCATCTCGATCATGTCCTCGGACGCCCAGGCCATGGGCCGCATCGGCGAGATGATCATGCGTACCTGGCAGACCGCCCACGTCATGAAGGTCCGCCGCGGCTTCCTGGAAGAAGACCAGCCTCTGGACAAGCCGGAGGCCGAGCCGAAGCCCAAGAAGGCCAAGGACAAGACGCCGGCGGTTACGACTCCGCCGGCCGAACCGCCGGTGGCTGACAATCGGCGCGCCCGCCGGTACGTCGCGAAGTACACCATCAACCCGGCCCTCGCGCAGGGCATCGACGCTGTCGTCGGATCGGTGGAGACCGGCAAGCTGGCCGACTTGGTGCTGTGGGAGCCGAAGTTCTTCGGGGTGAAGCCGCACGTGGTCATCAAGGGCGGGCAGATCGCCTACGCGCAGGTGGGCGACGCCAACGCGTCCATCCCCACCCCCCAGCCGGTGCTGCCTCGCCCGATGTGGGGTGCTACCGGTCTGGCCCCCGGCTCTCTCTCCTACAACTTCGTCACCGATCGGGCCATCAAGAACGGTGTGGCCAAGGGCCGCAAGCTGACCAAACAGTTCAAGGCCATCACGGACACACGTCCCGTCAAGAAGGCCGACATGAAGGAGAACAGTGCCACCCCCCACGTCCGGATCGACCCCGACACCTACGAGGTCATCGTCGGCGGAGCGAAGGTGACGGACGTGACGACCTTCGTCGACGGCCAGATCGTCGACCGCGCCTACGTCTCCGAGCTTCCCATGGCACAGCGCTACTTCCTCTTCTGACGGAAGACCCCGGCCCCCGCAGGACCTGAGCTGTGAAGAGGAACGAACAATGAACCGTGCCGCGCTGCTCATTCTGGCCGACGGCCGCTTCCCCGCCGGAGGCCACGCACACTCCGGCGGCGCCGAAGCGGCCGTGGCGGCGGGCCGGATCAAGGATGCCGGCTCGCTGGAGAATTTCTGCCGGGGCCGGTTGCACACTGCGGGCCTGGTCGCGGCGGCGCTGGCCGCCGCGACCGCCGCAGGGCATGATCCACTGGCCCTGGACGGGGCCGCCGACGCCCGCACCCCGGTGGCAGCGCTGCGGACCACAGCCCGCAAGCTGGGCCGGCAGATGATGCGGGCGGCCCGCGCCACCTGGCCGTCGCCCGAACTCGACGCCCTGGCCGCAGCCCGGCCCCGGGGCGCCCACCAGCCAGTGGTGCTGGGCCTGGCCGCCCGGTCGGCCGGCCTCACCCCCCTGGACGCCGCGTATGCAGCCGCATACGAAACCGTCAGCGGGCCGGCCACGGCGACAGTCCGGCTGCTGAGCTTGGATCCGTTCGATGCCACCGCGGTGCTGGCCCGCCTGGTCCCGGACATCGACCGTGTCGCGGCCGCCGCCGCAACGGCGGCCCAGCGCATCCCCGAAGAGGGCATCGACGCACTGCCCGCTGCCTCCGCGCCGCTGCTCGACATCACCGCACAGCAGCACGCCGCCTGGCCGGTACGCCTCTTCGCCTCCTGACCACCCGCCACGAGACACGACGCAAGGAGCCTGTATGCACCTCGGCCACGAACTCGACGAAGAGTTCCCCCGCCGGCACACCTACCGCGCCGCCGACCCTGCGCGCCCCGACGGAAGCCGACGCGCCCTGCGCATCGGCCTGGGCGGACCGGTCGGCTCGGGCAAGACCGCCACCGTCGCCGCCCTGTGCCGGGCACTGCGCACCGAAGTGTCCATCGCCGTCGTCACCAACGACATCTATACCCGCGAGGACGCCGATTTCCTGCTCCGGGAGGCGGTCCTGCCACCCGAGCGGATCAAGGCCGTCGAAACCGGTGCCTGCCCGCACACCGCCATCCGCGACGACATCTCCGCAAACCTCGAAGCAGTCGAGGACCTGGAAGAGGAGGTCGGCTCCCTCGACCTGGTCCTGGTGGAATCCGGTGGCGACAACCTCACCGCCACCTTCTCCAAAGGACTGGTGGACAGCCAGATCTTCGTCATCGACGTGGCCGGCGGCGACGACATCCCCCGCAAGGGGGGACCCGGCGTCACCACCGCAGACCTCCTCGTCATCAACAAGACCGACCTCGCCCCCTACGTCGGCTCCGACCTTGGTGCCATGGCCCACGACGCGAAGGCCCAGCGCGGTGACCTCCCCGTCGCCTTCACCTGCCTCAAGGAGGAAGGCGGCGTCAAACCGGTCGCCGACTGGATCCGCGAACGCCTCACCGACTGGACCGCGGGCCCCGCATGACCCTCACCACCGAGCACGCCCAGCCGCCCGACCGCCACACACCTGTCACAGGCGTACGGGCCACGGCCCGCATCACGGCAGCAGCCAGGGGCGGCACCACCACCCTGCCCGTCCTCGACGGCGATGGCCCCTTCGAACTCCGGCGCCTTCGTTCCCGCGGCACCGAGGCCCGCGTATGCATCGTCGGCGCGATGAGCGCCCCCCTCGGCGGCGACCGGCTCCGCATCGAAGCCATCGCCCAGCAGCACTCGCAGCTCCACATCACCTCGACCGCCGCAACCCTCGCCCTCAAAGGGCCCACCACGGCACACGCCACCTACGACGTGCACCTGACCGTGGAAGAGCACGCGGAGCTCCACTGGCTGCCCAAGCCGCTGATCTGCGCGGCCGGCAGCAACCTTCGCCAGACGTGGACCATCGATCTCGCTCCCACCGCACGGCTCCTCCTGCGCGAAGAGCAGGTACTCGGACGCACCGGTGAACTTCCGGGCCACGTGGTTACCCGGCTCACCGTCCGACACGGAGAACACGTACTCCTTGACCAGGAAGCCGAATACGGCCCAGGCGCACCAGGCTGGAACGGGCCTGCCGTCCTGGGCCACCACCGAGCGACCGGACAAATCCTCAGCGTCGATCCCGCCTTCGAGAACAAGCCACCCAAGATCCAGGTGCTCAGGGACGCGCCGGAAGACGGCCAAGCCATCCTCACCCCACTGGCAGGGCCTGCCGCACTCGTCACCGCCGTCGCCCCAGACGGCCTCCGCCTGCGCCACCTCATGAACACGGTCCATAGCACCCATCGACGCCCTCCCACGGCGGACCACACCCTCGCAGAAGGCCCTCCCACAGAGGCACCTCCCGGCATACCGGCGAACCTATAGACCGGTCAGACGAACGAGGCACCGGGACTGCTCGTTCACGCCGCCTCTCGTCCTTCCCACGTGTCGCTGCGGGCGGCCCGGCCCCGAGCAGGTCGCGGAAGTCAGCGCTGACACCGGCATCGACCGCGGGGCATGGCGGCGCCCGCTCCACTTCGTACGGTTGCGTCTGGACGTGACCGGGGCGTGCCGACGTGCCGAAGTTCGGGGAAGGCGTACAGCCCTCAAGCGGCTGACCTGCCACAGCCCGTCGTGGGCGCCCTGGAGAGTCTCGCGTTTCAGGGATGCGTGGAAGCTTTCGCAGGCGGCATTGTCGGCGCTGGTGTCGACCGCGCCCATCGACCGTGTGACCCAGAGTTGGTCGCAGAGGCCGGCGAAGGCCCGGGAACGTATTGCGCCCCGTGGACGGAGTGGAATACGGCGCCGTCCAGGCCGCCGCGGGAGTTCAGGAACGACGCTGTCGCGCTCTACCGCGCCGCGGCCGGGAAGCGGACGTACGCGGCGGTGGCCGCGGATCTCGGCATCACCGCGGAGTCGCTCCGGACGTGGGTCCGCAAGGACGAGGCCCAGGCCGTGCCTACGGGCCGCGACGGCAGCGTGAGTGCGGCGCAGGAGCTTGCCCGGCTGCGGGCTGAGAACGCCAGGCCGCTCAAAGCCGAGCAGGAGTGGCGGCTGGAACGCGAGATCCTGCGCCGGGCAGCCGCCTATTTCGCCCGGGAGATGAAGTGAGCCCATGCCGCTGGGCCTTCATCTCCGACCACCGCGCCGTCTTCGGCGTCAAGCGGATCTGCCGGGTGCTCGGAGCGTCCCGCGCCGGCTACTGCCGGCATCTGGCCACCGGGCAGGCCCGCGCCGGGCGCCAGGCCGAGGAGAAGCGGACCGTGAGCGAGATCCGCGCCGTCCACACCGAGCACCATGGCGCCTGCGGCGCCCCGCGCGTCCATGCCGAGCTGCGTGCGAGAGGACGCAGGATCAACCACAAGCGCGTGACCCGGCTGATGCGGATCAACCACATCGCCGGCCGCCACCTGCGGAAGAAGAAACGGACGACGATCGCGGACAGGACCGCGCCGCCCGTGCCGGACCTGGTGATGCGCGACTTCACTGCGGACGCCCTGAACACCAGGTGGTGCGGCGACATCACCTACATAGCCGTCGGCCCGACCTGGCTCTGCCTCGCCACGGTGATCGACATCTGCTCGAGGAAGGTCGTGGGCTGGTCCGTCGCGGACCACATGCGCACCTCGCTGGTCACCGACGCGATCGAGATGGCAGTCGCCGCCCGTGGCGGCCGGGTCCACGGCGCCGTCTTCCATACCGACAGGGGCGCCCAGTACAGCGCGGCCGCTTTCGTTGAGGTCTGCCGCCTGCATGTGCCCGGTGTGTGCCGATCACTCCTGCAGGGGGCGTGAGTGCGACGGGATACGAGACGAAGGTTCGGGCACAGAAGGTCAGTTCGGGCCCAGGCTGCACAACCCGTCGGCAACCGGCCCCGTCACGCATCAAGGCCTCCGCATCGCCGAGTCGTCATCCTCAGGCGGAGCGGAGGGATTCCTCACTGCTCGTAACAGGAGGAATTCGGCCGGTAGTAAATAGGTGAATCACCGACTGAATTACCGTCAACAAGCCTCATCAATTATCTCGATTCCATAACGACGCCATCGAAAAAGCCTGGACCTTTCCTGGTCTACACGCATAACTAGCTTACTTTTAAATAGAGTTGACGGATCATCAAATTTGACCGCCAAGGTAACGGTCAGATACCTCAAAGCCCATTCCTGTTTGTCCGAATTCTCCACCTCGCCCGTCTGGCAGGGTTTCGTGCACCCACTCCTCCGACCAAGGATTTGAGGTGCGCATGACGGGTAGCCGTCGAAAGAGACGTGAACACCGGCGCAAACCGCGCCGGTTGATACTCCTCACCGCCGCCATGGCATCGGCGGCGGTGATAGCGGGGGGCATCGCCTACTCCGGACTGGGCGACAACGCCCAGGCGGGGACCACCACTCAGGCCGACGCAGCCGCGGACACCCTCGTACCGGCCGCCGCACCAGTCCGCGATGCGGAGCCCGCGGCCATCGCGGACGCGCCCGCCAACGACACCGCGCGCGGCATGGTCTTCGACGGCCTCAAGGCCGCGCCGAAGGGCGACAAGTGCGTCGGCGTCTACCGCACGGAAGCCGGGCTCTGCAGCCACGGCCCCGACGCCCCGCCGAAGGACGTCGACATCAAGGCCGACGTCGCCCCTGCGGTCAAGACGAAGGCCGTGGCGGCCGATCCGACCCGCCCGGAGTCCGGCGAAGCAGCTGCCGCCGGAGGCGGCGGGCGTCCTCAGGACGCGCCCGCCGCCGACGCGGCCACCGCCAAGGCCCCGGCGTCGAAGGCCCCGGCACCCGCTGGCGGCAGCGGCCAGACCGTGGCCGCCGGTCCCGCCGGCCAGACCGTCCAGTGCGACGGTGACGGCAGCACCGGCAACCGCGTCCAGGTCGTGTACGTCCACGGCTCCGACCGCGACCGCTACTCCGAGTACCTCGGCTCGTTCCGCAAGTGGGCGGCCGACGCCGACCTCATCTACTCCACGAGCGCCCAGGAGACCGGCGGCATCCGCCACATCCGCTTCGTCACGGCCGCGGACTGCACGCCGACGGTGCTCAACATCGAGCTTCCGGCCTCTGCGCTCTCCGAGTTCAGCGCGACCAACAACGCGCTCGCCGACAAGGGCCTCAACCGCCGCGACCGCAAGTACATGATCTTCTCGGACACCCAGGTCTACTGCGGCATCGGCACCTTCGCGGGCGACGAGCGGCCCGGCCAGGACAACCAGAGCAACTTCGGCCCCTCGTACGGCCGTACGGACTCCGGCTGCTGGGGCGGCCACACCGCGGCGCACGAACTCGGCCACAACCTCGGCGCGGTCAACAACAGCGCCCCCAACACCAGCCGCGGCGCCCACTGCACGGACGAGTACGACGTCATGTGCTACTCGGACACCCCGTACTACCCGCAGATGCGCATCATGTGCTCCAACCAGGCCGCCGAGAACATCCTGGACTGCAACCACGACGACTACTTCCACACCAATCCCAAGGCGGGCAGCTACCTCGCCACGCACTGGAACATCGCGAACAACCAGTTCCTGATGAAGGCCAACGGCGGCAACCCGAACCCCGACCCCAACCCGCAGCCCACCACGAAGCCCACCCCCACCCCGACCAAGAAGCCCGGTGGCGGGCCGGCCGTGACCGTCGGCCAGGTCCGGTCCAACTCCGCGGTGGCAAGCTGGCCCAAGGTCGACGGCGCCGCCTGGTACCAGGTGCTCCTCAACGGCAAGCACCTCACCTGGGTCCAGTCCCAGACGCTGAACATCTACAACCTCCAGTCCGGCACGGAGTACAAAGTCGCTGTCTCGGTGCGCGACGCAGCCGGCCGTGACAGCGGCCCCGGCAGCGTCACCACCTTCCGCACCACCAGCGCCGGCGGCGGCACCACGACCCCCGGCACCCGCTACACCTTCGGCAACGGCAGTACCGGCATGGCCGCCGAGCTGTGGGGCGGCCGCGCCGCCGACGGCACCCTCCTCGTGGGCGCGCGGGCCAACGGCTACGCGCAGCAGCAGTGGCTGTTCGAGGACGCGGGCGGCGGCCTGGTCCGTATCAAGTCCGCGGTCTCGGGCAAGTGCCTGCAGGCGGGCGGCGCCCCCGCCGCCGGCATGTGGATCGCCCAGCAGGCGTGCGGCAACGCCCCCACCCAGCAGTGGAAGCTGAACTCACGCTCCGGCACCACCCCCATTACCGACGCGAGCGGCGGCTACGCCCTCACCGTGAGCAACCGGCCGTACTACGGGGACTGGCTGCTCGACCTCCAGCGTGCCGACGGGCGCGCGTCCCAGGTCTGGACGGTCCAGAAGGTCGGGTGACCTTCGACCGTCTGATCAACCGTCGGCGGACGGCTGTATTCCCCATGCGGCCGTCCGCCGGCTCCCTCACGGCACCGCACCTCCACCGCACCGCACCGCAGCGGTGGCGGCCACTCGCATCCCACCGCACCAGGGAGCACCACAACCGATGCGTACACGCCACAGCCTCCCCGGCCGTACCGGATTCGGGGTCCTGTTCCTCCTCCTCGCCCAGGCCGTGGCCCTGGCGACCCCGGCCCAGGCCCACGGCGACACCGTCAAGGTCGTGATCAACGGGCAGCGGGAGGGTCACCTCACCACCGACATCACCTGGGAGAACGACGGGGACGCCATCGAGGAGGCGGTCGCCGCCACGGTGAACGCGACCAGCGCGGACGGCAGCCGCGCGATGGGCCCCTGGAAGCTGGTCCGGGACGCGGGCACGCGCACCGGCTGGAGCACGGCCGAGGTCCTGCCGGCCGGTACCTGGAAGGTGCACGTCCACGTCGGGTTCCCCTCACTGGGACACGCCGAACGCGAGGTCTCCGTACCGGTCGTCGACCCGGCGCCACCCAGCACTTCCGCCGCACCCACCGCTCCCGCTCCTGCGAGCCCCTCGGGCACGGCCGTGCCCTCGGCCGCCGCATCCGCATCGCCCGCCCTGGCCGGCGGCGGCAGCACCTTCTCGTGGACCACGGCGGGCGTGGCCGTGGCCGCCCTCGCGGGGGCCGCTGGCGGGATGCTGCTGGTCCGCCGGGCCCGAGCCCGCAGGCAGGCGCGGGGCGACGGGTGAAGCGGTCGGTAACCAGGCCGTCGTGTGGCCCAGGCCTGCGTTCCACCAGCCCGTACGTGGCCGACTCCTCCGTCAGCGGCAACACCAGCGGCATCCAGCCGTACGCGGGCTGCTGGCACATCGGGGGCGACGAGCTCTACTGGTGGCCGGACCGTCCGACGAGCAACTTCTTCGCCGGCCAGATCGACGAGACAGCCGTCTACCCGTCGGCGCTGACCCAGGCCCAGATCCCAGAACCACTACAACGTGGTCAAGGGCCCCTCGGCCACGCTCACCAAGGTCACCGTGGCGGAGGACACCCATACCGACCAGGGCGCCCCGAGCGCCACTAACGGCACGTCCACCTCGCTTGCCGTGCGCGGCAACCCGGCGTACGAGACCTACCTGCGCTTCAACCTGCCGGCCGCCCCGGCCGGCCAGGCCCTGAAGGCCGCCGCACTCCAGGTCAAGACCTCGACCCAGACGGGCGTCGGCACGGCCGACACCGTCCCCGGTCCCGGTCACCGGCACCTGGAGCAGCGCGGGCACGACATTCACCACCAAGCCCACCCTAGGCACCACACCGCTCGGCACGTTCGCAACCATCCCCGACGGCTCAGCCGTCCACAGCGCCCAGCTGGCCACCGCCACACTCTCCGCGTCGCTGGGCACCAGCTACAGCATGGCCCTGACCAGCACGGGCACCGACCCGCTGTGGATCTGGTCCAAGGAATCAACGGCTACGGACGCCACGCCGCAGCTACTCCTCACCTTCGGCCCGAAGCAGCCACTCGACGGAGTGCGGGGCCGCCGAGCCAGGGGGCCGCAGCCGCGCCCCCCCCGGTATGTGTCCCGCACACCGGACGACCAGGTTGCCGGTCAAGCAAGTTCCCGCATTTCTCAGACCAAGGAGCATGATGCACAAACGTCGCGCGTCCCGCCGCAAGAAAGCTCTGATTGCCGCGAGCACCGCCTCACTCGCCGGCGGTCTGCTGTTCGGTTTCAACGCCCTCGCCCAGGCCGATGTGGTCAGCGGCACGGTCATCGGCGGGCAGGGCAACTACAAGACCGTCAACCACCGGGCCAAGCCGTCCCTCTCGGCCCAGGTGAACGGCTCCTCGAAGGTAGGCGACAAGATCCAGATGTCCTGCCGGACCACCGGCGACACCGTGGAGAACAACCCGCGGTGGATCTTCACCGGCTCGTACTACATCGCCGACACCTTCATCAACGAGAACACCACCGCCCTGCCGGTCTGCGGGTCCAATCCGAACCCGAACCCGAAACCGCCCACCCCCACGACGGCGAAGACGCTCAAGATCGACATGCAGAAGCAGGTCAGGACCCAGTGGTGCTGGGACGCCTCCGGCGTCACCATCGCCAAACACTGGGGCCGCTCCGTCAGCCAGGAGCAGTTCTGCCAACTCGCCGCCCAGGGCTCCTGGGTGGACTGCAACAACCAGCCCGCGACGCTGGAAGACATGGCCAACGGCCTGGCCAGGCTGGGTCTGAGCAACAGCGGCCGCAGCCTGTATCGCAACGCCTCGTTCAGCGAGTCGGCCGCCGAGATAGCCGCAGGCCGGCCGTTCGCCGTCCGGATCGGCTGGCGCACCGGCGGTGGTCACATGAACGTCATCTACGGCTACGACAGCGCCACCAACATGGTCGCGGTCGGGGACCCGTGGCAGACCACCCAGACCTACACCTGGTGGAACCACGCCACTTACGTGAACAACAACTCGTTCCAGTGGACCCACTCCCGCATCGGGATCCAGGGCTGAGGAGAAGACCGACCATGCAGACCACGCGACACACCAAGCACACGGCAGTCCGGGCCGCCGTCCTCGCCACGGCCGCGCTCGCCGCCGCCCTGAGCGGAATCGTTCCCGCACAGGCCGCGGAGGGCGACGGCATCGCGGGCTACCCGTCCGCCCAGCAGGCCGTCCGGAGCGACCAACTCCGCGACACGGTCTCCCGCTTCCTGGTTTCGGCCCGGCAGCACGGCACGGGCCCCGGCGCGGACGGCGGCACCGTCGGCACCCCCGGCAACGCACCCGCCGCGGTCGCCGCGCCGCCCGGGTTCGATCTCAAGGACCCGGTGCCGATGTTCGAGATCAGCCCCGAGTTCGTGACCGGCAAGACCCAGGCGACCCCGCAGACCGCGATCCGGCTCTCCTACCTGGCCTCCCGGGTGACCGCCTCCGACGGCAAGAACGCCGCCGTACTGCTCGCACCCAAGGGGAACACCCCTAACACCGGAAGCAGCCCGCAGAACGTCGGCGCCGAGGGCTGGCAGCTGGCCGGCATCCGGGACGGGGACGCCGAGGTCGGCTTCGCCGAGCGCGGCACTCCACAGGCCCGTACCTTCACGGAGCCACAGATCCACGCCTGGTACCGGCTCACCGCCGAAGGCATGGTCGAGCCGCTCAACGAGGAGGCGAACAGCGGCCTCGGCGGAAAGCGCGGCATCACCCTCGCCGCCTACCAGAAGCTGGTCACCGCCCGCTACGGCGACAAGATGCCCGGCTCGGAGTACGACCGCAAGGGCCTGGCCGGCGGGTACGGCGGCCTCGTGGAGGACCAGCCGGAGCAGGTCGCCGCCGCATCCGGGAAACCGGCGACGGAGGCGTCCTGGCAGCCGATCTCCGCCACCGGGGCCGCAGCCCTGGCGGCAATCGCCGGTGCGGTGGTGTACGCGCGCCGCCGACGGCCGGCCGCCGCCGTGCGCTAACCGCACGGATCCACCCGGCGTCGGTCCACAGGGATACGTGGGCCGGCGCCGGTGCAACTTCCGGGGGCGCGGCGCGCTGCCGAGGGCCTGTTCCGCCGAGGAGATCGTGCGCCGCGTAAGCGGTGGCGCCGTGTCTCTGGTGGTGCGGGGCGGAGCGAGTGCCGCGGCGCAGGGGGAGGCGCATCCTACGTCGCTCTCGGGTACGCGGAGATGTGATCACAAGCGGGGCAACGTTTCGCTTCGCATACCCCACCGGAGATGTGATCGTTCCTGACCTCAAGGTCTCGAACCGCCGTGCCGGGCCGGGATGCTCCAGTCTCGGTGGTAGCGGCAACCTTCGACCGCGCAATCCCGGACCGTACGAATCCGACGTCCAGACTCCGCAGTTCGCGGACGATCCGGTAGAGGCTCAGGCCGACGCCGTTTCTTTGGGGGCTGCCAGCCACTGGAGGGTGCAGAAGGCGTGTGCGACGGACACGCGGGTGCCGTGGTGGTGCCAGCCGCCCCAGGTGCGGCCCTCGAAGTGGGCCAGTCCCAGGGCCTGTTTCATCTCGCGGAGTCGTGCTCGATGCGCCAGCGAAGTTTCGCCAGGCGGACCAGGGTGGTCAGCGGGGTGTTGGCGGGCAGGTCGCAGAGCCAGAACTGGACAGGTTCGCCCTGGTCGGCGGGCTACTCGGCCGGGAGCCAGCAGTCGGGCAACTCCGGGCCGTCAGCGGCTTGACGGACTCGCCGGCGGGCCGGATCCGCAAGGCCACGAACCGCGCGTACATGAGCCTTCCGATACGGGCCGGGAGGCCATCGGACCAGCCCCCGCCGTCAGGCCCGTAGGTCAGCATCGGCGGGACACAGTCCGGTCCGATGCTGAGTTTTTGCTGACCCGGGCACCCACAGCAGCCGTTCGACCTGCGGAAACGCCCAGATGTCAGGTGTTGGACTTGATCATGGTGCGCAGCATTTACAACTCCTAAAAGACGGCTCCCTGCCAGCTTTCTGCGAGCAATGCTCAAGGCCTGTGGATCGGCCTCGGGTTGGCACGCGAAGGGCGTACCTTCCCGAATGATCCTGTGATGGTCATCGAGTAGGCCGACGTTCGCTGCGTCGGTCGGGAAGGCACGCCCGTGCTCACGGTAGTCAACGAAGACGGAACGACGCCACATGGCTCCCTGATTGACGAGATCGTCCGCGAGGGCGCGAGGCGGATGCTGGCGGCCGCCCTGGAAGCGGAAGTCAACGCCTATATATCCGAGTTGGCCGATCAGCGGGACGATTCCGGCCGCCGTCTGGTCGTGCGCAACGGCTTCCACCAGCCGCGGAGGGTGACGACCGCGGCCGGGGCGATCAAAGTGAAGGCCCCGCGGGTCAACGACAAGCGCGTCGACGAGACGACGGGCGAGCGCAGGCGGTTCCCCTCGGCGATCCTGCCGCCCTGGGCGCGTAAATCCCCGAAGATCAGCGAGGTGCTGCCGCTGCTCTACTTGCACGGTCTGTCGTCCGGTGACTTCGTGCCCGCGCTGGAGCAGTTCCTCGGCTCTTCCGCCGGCCTCTCACCCGCGACCATCACGCGGCTGACCGCGCAGTGGCAGGCCGACCACAAGGCGTTCATGGACCGCGATCTGTCCGCCACGGACTACGTCTACGTCTGGGCCGACGGTGTTCACCTGCGCATACGCCTGGAAGAGGCGAAGGCCGCCGTCCTGGTCATGGTCGGCGTGCGGGCCGACGGCACCAAGGAACTGATCGCGATGACCGACGGCTACCGCGAATCTTCCGAGGCATGGGCGGGACTACTGCGGGACTGTGCCCGCAGGGGCATGCGGGGCCCTGTCCTGGCCGTCGGCGACGGGGCGCTCGGCTTCTGGAACGCGTTGAACGAGGTGTTCCCCCAGACCCGCCGTCAGCGGTGTTGGGTGCACAAGACCGCGAACGTCCTCGATGCGTTGCCGAAGTCGGCCCAGCCCGCGGCCAAGCGCGCGATCCAGGAGATCTACAACGCCGAGGACAAGGAGCGTGCGGCCAAGGCCGTCGCCGCGTTCGCCAAGCAGTACGCGGCAAAGTACCCCAAGGTCGTCAAGCGGATCACCGACGACGAGGAGGAACTGCTGGCGTTCTTCGACTTCCCCGCCGAGCACTGGATCCACCTGCGGACCACGAACCCGATCGAGTCGACCTTCGCCACTGTGCGCCTGCGGACCAAGGTCACCAAGGGTGCCGGCAGCCGGGCCGCCGCCCTGGCCATGGTCTTCAAGCTCATCGAGTCAGCCCAGGAACGCTGGCGGGCCGTGAATGCACCCCATCTCGTCGCACTGGTCCGGGCCGGCGCCCGCTTCGAGCGGGGCGTCCTGGTCGAGCGATCCGAGGCCCGCGCGGCATGAACACCACCGCCTGCCACAGGTCGGAAAATCGGTGGCAGGCCCGGCCCACCCGTGGTGAAGATCGCGGCATGGCCAACTTCCTGGAGACCGACCGGCTCGTCCTGCGCGCGTTCACGGCGGCCGACATCGACCACCTGCTCGCCCTGGACAACGACCCCGAGGTCATGCGCTTCATCAACGGTGGCCGCCCCACAAGTCGGGAGTCGATCGAGACAAGGACCCTCCCCCGGCTCCTGCACGACTGCCCATGCTGGAAGACCCGCGGCTACTGGGCCGCGCAGGAGAAGCCCACCGGCTCCTTCCTGGGCTGGTTCGAGTTCCGGCCGTTGGAGGAGCACAGCCCCGCCGTGGTCGAACTCGGTTACCGGTTGAACCAGGTGGCATGGGGGCGTGGCTATGCCACCGAGGGGTCCCGGGCCCTGGTCCACAAGGGGTTCGCGGAACTGGGGGTCGAGCGGGTCACGGCGAACACGATGGCCGTCAACAGCCGTTCACGTCGCGTCATGGAGAAGTCGGGCCTGTCCTTCGTCCGGAACTTCACCGGGGACTGGCCGGAGGCGATCGAGGGCTCCGAGCACGGTGAAGTCGAGTACGAACTCACCCGGACCGAGTGGGAACAGCCTCGATAGACATCAACGGCCCCATCCACAACTCTTGACAATTACTCGCTTTCTGCAGGTCAAGGGCGCTATGCGCTCTACACGGGCGCTCGTCGAGACGAAGATGAAAAGGAACATCGACGCCCTCTGCCGAGAAGGCTCGCAGCCTGCGCTTCTGCGCCAACCAGGCTGTTGTTGCACCGCCCACCAGGCGTCACATCGGACAGCCCCTCGGAATGCTCAGGGACTGATGCTGATCAGATGCTGACTTACCTGACAATGCATCAGGCTCATGGGGGTGCGCAGGACGACCGAGCCGGCGGTGGTAGGCATTCGGGCTTCGGTGCTCCGAAGCTCTCCGCGCAGGTCGAGGCCGTGATGCGCGGTACGTGCAGCGCACTGACGCTCGCTTTTCCCTCTGGCCGGGCCATCAGGGCCGGGCCCATGCGAGGGGCGACCGCTGACGCCCGCGCCTTCCTCCCGGGCTGGTCTGTGACCGGGCTGGGCGGATGAGCCGAGGTCATGGGAAGGACTTCCCCTTTGCCCGTTGGGGCAGCCCGCACAGGGTGCTCAGTAGCCGTGAAGCGGCCTGCGGCCCCGAGAGGCCCAGCACGAGGCGCTTGAGCGGGTCACTGATCGCGAACGGGAGGGAGGCGGTCAAGGGCGCGGCCAGGCGGGCATCCGTCCCCACGGTGTATCGGGCTCTGGGCCGACGGGCGGTCAGGGCTTGGTGCACGATGGCGGCGGACCGTTCGGGGCTGGACAATCGTGTCGGATCGCTCAGCGCTGCTGCGGTGTTTCGGTAGCAGTCGGTGAAGCGCGTTGAGACGCCGCTTGGCGGTGTGAGTGAACGGACCGCGTCCTCCAGCAGGCCCGTCGCATGGAAGCCGTGCTCGATCAGCACGACTTGTACCCCGGAGCCGGCCAGTTCCATGCGCAGTGCGTGGGTCAGGGCGGCGGACGCGGCCCTGCTGGCGCCGTACCATCCGCCCAGCGGCAGTACTGAGTGCCCAGCCGCCGAGGAAAGGTTGACGATCCGTCCCCGACCGCGGCGGCGCATCGCGGGCAGCGCCAACCGTGCGATGCGCATCGGGGCGAAGGTGTTGATCTCCATGAGGTAGCGCGCTGTTTCCTCGGTGACATCCTCCACGGCTCGTGCCACTGCGAATGCGTCGGCGTTGACCACGGCGTCGGGGCCGCCGTTTGTGCGGTCGGCGATGTCCTGGAATGCCGCCTCACAGGCGGCGGGGTCGGATACGTCCAACGCTGTCGCGCGCATTTCGAGACCTTCCGCCCGGACTCGCGTCGACAGCGTGTGTGCTTCGTCCGGCGTGCGGGCGGTGGCGAACACGTCGTAGCCGGCCTGGGCCAGCCTGAGGGCAGCGGCTTGGCCGATGCCGTTTCCGGCACCGGTCACGAGCACACTGGTGGTCATCGGCGCCTCCTCATTCCCATCGTGGTCGGACGTTACTGCCCTGACTTGCCCCGCACCCTGGTTCAGAGGCGGATGATCGTGATGCCGGCGCTGAAGCCGCTGGCGAAGCCGATCAGGGAGACCAGGTCCCCCGGCCCGACGCGGCCGATGTCCTGCGCCCGTGCGAGTTGCAGGGGAAGGGACGCCGAGGCGGTGTTGCCGTGGTCGGCGACCGTGAGCATGCACCGCTCCGCCGGCAGGTCGAGGGCGTGGACGGTCTCGTGGAACTGGGCCACGGAAATCTGGTGGATGGCGATGAACGCGCTGGACCTGACCAGCTCGAATTCGCCCTCGTAGGCGGCCAGCGCCGTTGTGGCGTGCTGCCGGCCCGCCGCTGCCATGTCGCCATGCATCTGTACGTACGTGGGCTCGTCGTCGCCGGGCCGCCAGTTCATCGATCCGCCGGCCCGAACGGTGCAGACTTCCCAGCCGGTGGATTCGGCGCTGAAGCGCGCGGTGAGGATGCCCGGGTCTCGCTCGCCTGCCGGTCCCGCCGTCAGGAGCATCGCGGCGCCGGCGTCGCTGACGGTGTAACCGACGGCGGCCCTCTGCAGTGTCCGGACGTCGGGCAGGTGCCAGCGGGTCCCCAGGGTGGGGGTCTCGCCGCAGGTGATGAGGATCGTGCGGTGCTGGCCCGTTTCGATGAGGGCGCGTGCGACCTGGAGGGCGTTGAGGACGCTGTTACAGGCGTTCTTCACGTCGAAGACGGGGCAGCTGGCGCCGAGTTTGGCGGCGACGATGTGCGCGGTGGCGGGCTCGAGGAGGTCCTGGCAGGAGGAGGCGAACAGCAGCAGGTCTACGTCCTTGAGCTCCATTCCGGCCGTGGCGAGTGCTTTGGCCGCGGCCTCGACCGCAAGGTCGGACGCCTGCTGGTCCTGCTCTCTGACGTACACGCCTCGTACGCCGGTGAATCGCTCAAGCAGGCCGCGTGGGGGGACTACGGGGCTTTGCGCGGCGGCGATCTGGGCTCTGGTCTGTTCCATGCTGCGGTATTGGGAGGGCAGGTGAACTGCCGTCGCCATCAGGCGGGCTCGGGTTGAGCAGGTCATCGCGCCACCGTAGCCACGCCACTGCTCCCGGTCATCACGCCTTAACTCGGACGAGGTGGAATGAACGACTGAGCGATTTCCCCTCGGGCTTGTGCAGCGGATCGCAATGCCGGTCGTACGGGGAGCCGCCGAGCGGGAGCGCGCCTTTCACCCTGCGGGCAGGCACATAAGAGTGATCATTGTGGGTCGCGCGGTGCGTATCGAACAGTGGATCGTTACAGGGGGCATGAGGATTTTCAGCTCCAAGAAGCGCGTTGTCCTGCTGTCCCTCGCGGCGACGGTGACCATCGCCGTCGCCGCCGTCCAGGCCGGCGCCATCGGCACCGACCTCCACGTCCGCGGTAAGAGCATCTTCTGTCTGACGCCCGAGGCCGCACAGGCTCTGGCGGCGAAGGACATCAAGCTCCTGCCCATCGCACCGGCAACTACTTCCGGCAACTGCGTCACGCAGCCGGGAGACGGAACGATGTCTCCCGACGTCACCAGCGCCGATATCCCGCTGGCCGGCGGTATCAGGTTCGAGAGCGCCGAACACCGCCTGGACGTCACCAACCTGCGCGGTCACGTCCGGATCGGGCAGGGCTCTACGAGTGCGGATGTCGCCCAGGACAGCGGCGCGGCGAAGAACATCGACTTCCTGCACTGGCCCATTTCACTGAGCAGGGTCTCCCTGACCCCGACCACGGCGAGCATGAAAGACAATCCGGTGACGCTCACCGCCGCGGGAGTGGCGGCCTTCACCCGCGCCTTCGGGGGCAGCCCCACCTCGGGCGACGCCCCGCTGTTCATGTTCGAGGGGAAGGGGGAGCTCACCAACCCGTTCGGTGCTCTCCCCAAGCCGTAGCGCGCCCCACAGCAGCTGTGGTCCAAGTGGTGGCGTCTACGGCCCGCTCATTCGCGGCGCGGGCGGGGCGCCACTGCAACGGATACTGGCTGAAGGCGGTCCATCGCGGTTCTCGGCTGAGCCAGTGTGGGCAGCGCGGGCGCGTGTCCGCTCATGTGGCCGTTTCGTTGAGCGGGCATGAGTGCGATGACAGATGTGGCGCCGACCGTGAGCACCTCGGAGAGTCTGCGGTCAGTGCTGTTCGGCCCGGACGAGAGAGACCTGCACGAGCCGTGGCGGAAGCTGCTCTCCACTGCGCCCTTCCGCCGCCGTGTTGGGATGTCCGCGCAGGAGCATCTGCGGTGGGTGTACGAGCGGGTGCGGCTGCTCAACGCTGCGATCGAGGATCCGCTGGCTCTGGTGAGGGAGCCGGCCCGGCTGGCCGGCTTGCATGAGTGGCTGACCTTCGTCGATCCCACACTGGCCGCTGTGACCACGATCCACTACAACCTCTTCCTGGGCAGCTTGCAGGCGCACAGCTCCCAGCGGCCTCTGGATCTGGACCCGTTCATCAGCATGCGGCAGCTGGGCACCTTCCTGCTGACGGAGGTCGGGCACGGCAATGACGCCGGGGCGCTGGAGACGACCGCCGTCTATGACCGGGCCACGGACACCTTCACCCTGCGGACCCCGAACGCGGGGGCGCAGAAGTTTCTGCCCAACACCAGTCCCATCGGGGGCCCGAAGACGGGCTTGGTGGGGGCCCGGCTCTTGGTGGAGGGACGTGACGAGGGGGTCTTCCTGTTTCTCGTGCCTCTCACCGACGGACGAGGTGTGCTGCCCGGCATCCGGGTGCGGCGCCTGCCTGCCCGGCTGGGCAGCCCACATGATCATTGCCTGACCTCCTTCGACCGGGTGCGGCTCCCCCGGGCGGCGATGCTGGGCGGTGTGCACGGCCGGATCACCGACGGCGGGGCCTTCACGAGCGACGTACCCGAGCGGCACCACCGGTTCATGACGTCCATCGACCGCATCATGACCGGCCGCATCTGCCTCAGCGCCGGCACCGTCGGCGCGAGCCGGGCCGGGCTCACAGCGGCTGTCCGCTACGGCCGTAACCGGCAGATCACCGGTGTCACCGAGTCGAGCAGGCTGGCGGTGTTCGCCCTGCGTAGCCATCACGGCCCGCTGGTCGAGGCGATCGCCACGGTGTACGCAATGAACATGCTCTACCGCGAAGCCACCCGGCGCTGGAGCGAACGCGACCGCACCGACCAGGCGGCGCTGGGGCAGGCGGCGCGGTTCGTGTCGGTCGCCAAGGCGTGGATCACCTGGCAGGGCCGCTCCGTCGGCGCGCAGGTCAGGGAGCGCTGCGGGGCGCAGGGGCTGCTGGTGAACAACGGCATCGTCGAGCAGCTCATGGCGGTGGAGGGCGCGATCACCGCGGAAGGCGACAACCAGGCCATCATGGTCCAGGCCGCCACCGAGCTCCTCCTGCTCCACCGGACCTTGCCCGCTCCCGCCGGCAGCGGGCAAGGGCGCGCCCTGAATGATCCGGGGTTCGTGGACGAGCTCCTGGCAGCGGCGGAGGGCATCTGGCTGGAGCGGGCCCGGCTCGCCCGGCGCGCTGCTCCCGCCGAGGCCCTGGCCCGGCGCAACCATGCCATGGGCCCTGCCCTGCGTGCCGTTGACGTGCACGGGCACCGTCAGGCGGCACGGGTGCTGGCCGGTGCCCTGACGGGGATGCCGGCCTGTACGGCCAGGGAGCTCCTGGGTGACGTTCACCTGCTGTTCGCGCTGCGGGGTGTGGCCGCCCACAGTGGTGACTTGCTGCGGCACGGGTTCCTGAACGCGGAGCATGTGGATGCGCTGCCCTTGGTGATGGAGCGGCTGGTGGCTTGCCTTGCCGGGCACGCCGAGGTATTGGTGGACGCGTTCGCGGTGCCGGAGGCGTACTTCGAGGGGATGCCGATCGCGTCGGGTGACTACCTCGCCGCCTACGACGACCCGGGCGGTCCCTGGCACCGCGGCGATCCGGTAGCGGGGTAGGCGCTGGGTTCCTGCCACGCCGTGGATCACTGCCGGTCCCGGCCCGGCAGGAGCGGGCTGGTCTGGGCCTGGGCTGGGTTGTTGTCAGGGCGCGGCGAGTAGCAGAGCCGCGTTCTGGCCTCCGAAGCCGCAGGACGTGGAGAGGGCAACGTCGAAGGCCACCGGGCGGGGTCGGCTGGTGACGATGTCCATCTCGCGCCCGGTGTCCTGTTGGACGAGGTTGGCTGTGGGCGGGATTTCCTGCCGCTCCAGGGCCAGGACGGTCAGGGCCGCCTCGATTGCCCCGGCGGCCCCCAGCGCGTGTCCGATGATGCTCTTGGTCGCGGTGACCGGGGGCGGTGCGTCGGTGAAGACGCGCAGCAGGGCGAGGGCTTCGGCGGTGTCACCGAGGCGGGTGGCGGTCCCGTGGGCGTTGATGTGGCCGACGTCGCCCGGGGTGCAGCCGGCGTCGTCCAAGGCGTGGCGGATGGCCTGTTCGGCACCGTGGCCTTGGGGGTGGGGCGAGGTGGGGTGGTGGGCGTCGGCGGAGGCGCCGTAGCCGCGCAGCCAGGCGCGGATGTTAGCGCCGCGTCGGCGGGCGTGGTCGGCGGTTTCGAGGACGAGGACGGCCGCGCCCTCGCCGAGGACGAATCCGGCGCGGCCGGTGTCGAAGGGACGGCAGGCCTGTTCGGGGAGTTCGGTCCGGGTGGACAGGGCCCGCATCTGTGCGAAGCAGGCGGCGGACATGCGGGAGCGCGCGGTTTCGCTGCCGCCTGTCAAAACGACGTCGCAGGCGCCGCTCACCAGGAGGTCGCGGGCCACACCGATGGCGGTGGTGCCGGACGCGCAGGCGCTGGAAACGGTGAAGTTCGGGCCGCGGGCACCGGTGTCGATGGCTACCTCGCCGGCCACCATGCTCGGCACGCTGCGGGGCAGCCCCAGCGGGGACACTGCCGTGGGGCGGCCCTCGCCGAGACGGGTGAACTCCGTGACATAGGTCTGCAGGCTGTTCGCCCCCACCCCGAGGACAACGGCCACCCGTTCAGGGCGAGCGGCGATCTCCAGGTGTGCGTCGGCCACGGCGCGGCGGGCCGCGACCAGGCCCAGATGCGCGAAGCGGTCCAGTCGGCTGGCCAGCCGCAGCCCGAACTCGGCCATCGGATCGAAGCCGGTGACGCTGCAGGAGATGTCGACCGGCAGATCTGCGAGATCGGAGTCCTTGCGGGCCAGCGACCGGCCTGCGGTCATCGTCTGCCAGATGTTGTCGGCGTCGTGACCGGCTGGTGTGACCAGGCCCAGGCCCGTGACGGCGACGCGAGCGCGCGGGGTCACCGGCTTCCCTCCTTGCCGCCGCTCTGCGCGGGGAGTCGTACGGGCGGTGCCGGTGGGGTGGAGAGGTGCTCCCGCTGTCCGATGCGGGTCCGCAGCTCGGCAAGGCGCCTCGCCTTGTCCCGGAGGATTTCCAGGTGGCGGCCGATGCGCTCGCGGGCGTGCTCGCCTCGGGGGCCCAGGTCTGCTCGCTCCATGACGCGCAGGGTGCGCAGCAGAGGGAGCAGGACGTGGTCGTGGTGGATGCCCAGGTCGTAGATGCCGGCGGCGGCGATCCGCGCGGCCCTGGCCTTGAAGCCGGGAATGGTGTGGCCGGGCATCTGGAAGTCGCAGATGACATCGGCCAGAGCCGCGAGGAAGGTGTCGGGGGCCAGCTCGGCAAGCTCGGCGCACAACCCCCGGTAGAAGACCATGTGGAGGTTCTCGTCCGCCGCGATCCGGCTCATCAAGCGCATGCCGTGCGGCTCCCCGCAGGCGTGGCCGGCGTTACGGTGCGCCTCGCGGGTGGCCAGCTCCTGGACCGCGACGTAGGCAAGGCCGTGCGCGAGGCTGGGCTGGGTGCCGCGGTAGCCGGTGGCGACGTGCGCCATGCGGGAGCGCTCGAGCTGGATGGGGTCCACGCCGCGTACCGCGTGGAGGTAGCCTCGCAGCGCCTCGGCATGCCGGCCTTCCTCGGCGGTCCAGCGGTGGACCCAGGTTCCCCAGGCGGAGTCCCGGCCGAAGCACGAGCCGATCTCGTGGTGGTAGCTGGGGAGGTTGTCCTCGGTGAGGAGATTGACGACCAGAGCGTCCCGTACGGCGGGTGGCAGTGGCGACTGGCCGGGCTGCCATGGCTCACCGTCCAGGGGGCCGTCGAAGTCCCGCGCCAGGCTCCAGGGAACGTACTGGTGGGGGAACCACTCGGTGGCCGCCTCCAAGTGCCGGTCCAGGTGGCGGGCGACCGCGGGCTCCAGTTCGCGGAGCAGGTCGAAGTGCCCGTGCGAGGACGGCGCGGGAATACGGTGGTCACTCATCGCCGGAATGTTGCACCTTCCGCCTGCAACGGCGCGGGCATGCCGACGCGGCGGCCAAGCCGGGCGTCCTGTTGGCGCCCTGTCATGAGGTGGGGACCGGCGTGGCCGTTGCGGTGCCGCCGGCGGCCGCGGCGTCCTTGACGACCTGGGCCGCCGTGCGCAGAGTGCTCGCCGGGGAGAGGTCCATCAGCCGGTCCAGGAGCTCGCCGCCGCTGCGCTCCTCGAGGACCACCATGAGTTCCATCAGGGCCAGGGAGTCCAGGCCGAGATCGTCGAAGGTGGCCGTCGGATGCAGCAGGTCGCGCGGCACCCCGAAGAAATCGTGCACCAAGTCGGCGAGCGCCGCCTCATCCATGTCCTTGACCGCTGTCTCCGCCATCGCCTTGCCCCTGATCTTCGACGTCACTCTCGCCTCACCAACCCCGCGCGACCGGGAAAGTCACGCACGAACGACGTCAGGAGCCGACAGGGCGTACCCGTGCCGGCGTGCTCGGCGGCCGTTCACCACCGACGCTTCCCGAAGGGAAGCCGCGATCCGAACCTGTGCCCGAGCGTCCACCTTTCAGGTGACGGCAGCTTGATCGTGCCGAAGCACGGATGCCACGGTTGCGGGCGTGCCGCGGCCGCCCCGGAAGTTGCGGCGAGCGCAAGCACGCAGGAGGGCGGGGCTGTCCAGCGGAGGCGTGGTGCCGGTCAGGGCGTCCAGCCAGTCTGGGAACCCGCAAAGCGGATCTCCGCAGACGACCACGTCAGCAGCCCCACCGAAGGCAGGTAGAGCGTGACCACTACAACGGGCGCGACAGCTCAGGACATCCGCTTCCACTACGACGTCGGCAACGACTTCTACGCCCTGTGGCTCGACGACACCATGGCCTACTCCGCAGCGCTGTGGGAGAACCCCGACGCGGACGAGACCGACACCGCTGTCCTGACGGCCGCGCAGCGGGCCAACCAGCGCCTCCACCTGGACCGGGCGCCGGTTGCTCCGGGCGGCCGACTCCTGGACGTGGGCTGCGGATGGGGCGGCATGCTCTCCCTCGCCGCACATGACGCCCACGTCGGCGAGGCGACCGGGCTCACCCTCAGCCCAGCACAACTCGCCCACGTCAACTCCCTCGGTCTTCCCCGGGTCGAGGTGCGGCTCGAGGACTGGCGCGACCACGCTCCCGAGCGTCCCTACGATGCGATCGTCTCCCTCGAAGCCTTCGAGGCTTTCGCCGGCCCTGACCTCACCACCGCCCAGCGCATCGCGGCGTACACGGAGTTCTTCGCCCGCTGCCACAGCTGGCTGATCCCCTCGGGCACGTTGTCCCTGCAGGTCATCGCCTTCGACAGCGGAGTCGACGGATCGGGCCCCGTCGGCGCGTTCTTCACCCGCGACGTCTTCCCCGCGACGATCCTGCCGCGCCTGTCCGAAGTCGCAGCGGCCTGCGACCCGTATTTCTCGCTGACCGCCGCCCACAGTGACACCCCCGCCTACATCCGCACCTTCCGCGCCTGGTCCGCGCGCCTGCTCCGCAACCGTGACCAAGCCCAGGCCATCGTCGGCGCGGCCACCTACCAGCGCTACCGCGTCTACCTCAAAGCCTGCGAAGTCCTCGCCCACCGCGGAGACCTCACCGTCTACCGGATCGTGATGCGGCGCCGCCCCCAGCCACTCCACCTTCAGGCATAGCCGCCCTCGCCTTCGAGCAGCCGTGCCCGGGCGCCGGCCCTGGGGGCGGCCGGGCGTAGGCGGCCGCCCTGGGGCTGGGCGACTGCTGGAGTTGCCGTACTCAGGTCGCGGGTGGCTGCTCGGAGACCCTCTGCGCGCCGATACCGGCGCCCACGCGCGGTGAGGCCGTCATGATCAGGCGGTTCGGCCGGGTGACCACTCCCGGCACAGCACGTACCCGGCGGCCGGCCTCCGCTGGTCGCAGCTGGAATCGTGCGGCCAGCGCTGCCAGGGCGATCGGGGCGATGAGGGCGGCGAAGGGGGCGCCGATGCAGCGGTGCGCCCCAGTACTGAAGGGCAGGTAGGCGCTGCTCAGGGCCAGCGGCGTGGCGTCTGACGGCCAACGGTCCGGGTCGAAGGTGTGCGGCTGGGGGTAGTGGCCCGGGTCGCGGTGGATCCCGTACACGTTGATCAGGACCTCGGCGCCACGGGGGAACCGGAACCCACCGACGCTCACCTCGCGCAGTGCGTTACGGGGCAACACGGGTACGGGGTACAGGCGCAGGACCTCCATGACGGCCTTGGTGGTGAGGGGCAGGTGCTCCAAGAGCTTCTCCGGCAGCGAGCGTCCGCTGTTGAACACGGCATCTGCTTCGGCCTGCACAGCCTGTTCGGCGCGCGGGTGGCGGGCCAGCTCGTGCCAGGCCCAGGCCAGCGTCACGGCGGTGGCCTCACTGGCGGCGACCAGCAAGGTGACCAGCTCATCAACCACAGCTGCACGCGAGATGCGGGCCGGGCCCCGGGCCGGGCACGCGGCCCCCTCCAGCAGGCTCAACACGTCGTCCCCGCCCTCGGCGGGCATGTGGCGGGCCGGCAGGTCCGCCACCACCTGCCGCAAACGGTGGGTCGCCCGCCGGCGGGCAACGAATTCCGGGGTGGGCAGCGCCGGGCTCCATGCGGGTGCCAGCATGCGCAGCAGGACGCCCTTGGAGAGCGGGGCCGCCTTGGTGGCCAGCCAGGAGACCGTCTCCTGGTCCGTGTGGGACCGAAAGAGGCAGCGGACGGTGATGTCGGCGCTGAGCCGCAACATCTCCAAGTCCAAGTCCAAGTCCAAGTCCAGACCCGGGCCCGAGCTCGGGCCAGAGAACATGCGTCCAGCATACTCGGAGGCGACTTCACAGATCAGCGGAGTGATGCGGGCGAGTGGCAGACGGCCGAAGGCGGGAGCCAGAATCCGGCGGTGCTCGCGGTGCTCCCGGCTTTCCAAGCTGAGCAGCCCATCGCCTGTTACCGGCCGGAAGCCCCGGATCACCCGCTTGCGGCCGAAGGCCTGCCTCTTGTCGCCCAGGATTTCCTGCGCCAGATCCCCGTCACTGACCACATACTTGGTCACCGCGCCGACCTGGAGTTTCACCACCGGGGCGCCGGCGCCCAGCTCCGCGAGCGTCGACAGCAACCCGTGGCGTAGCAGGGGGAGATGGCCCAGCGGCCCCCAGTGTCCGGGCGCCCGGGGAATGTCAAGGCCCCCTTCGGACGGGTGGGCTACGTCGTACGCTTCGCTCGTCTCTGCCTGGCCCGTGATCACGGATCCCCAACGCGGCAGACACCAAGGAAGTTACCGGTGTGCCGCCCGAGACCGTCCCAGAAGTTGCAGGACCCGCAGTAGTTGCGGCCCTCGCAGAGGGGGGCTCATGCATCAGCAGGTAAACCTGTGTTCATCATAGCCGCAGGCTGTAGGGAGAAGATTCGCAGCCCCTCAACAGGCTCACCAACCTCTCGCAGACCTCATCGCTTCGCAGCTGGACAGGCATTGGGACCAGACCAGTGGCACCCGGAACCCCGCGATCACGCACAACCCATATCTCGCACGCGGAAGATGCCTTCGTCAGCCGCCCGGCCAGAGCCACAACCCGCTGCCCGCCTGGGACGAAACAAGCCACCTCCCAGAGGCCAGCATCGACAATTCGAGCAGCCTTGGCAGCTCTGCCACGGTGCCGATGGGTTCGGTGTATCTCCTCGATGGACTTGCGCCCCATCCATCCGGTACATCGGTAATGGGTATTCCTTTACCGAGCAGGTTCGAGGCGAAGTAGTGCCGATCTGCGTAAGGCGCTCGATCGCGTCGTCCCGCGTGTCGTCATCGGACTCCTCGCGCTGCTTTGCCGGCGCGTCCCCGAACCGGATCGTGTACGGGTGCGGGCAACGGGTGAGCCTGGTGCAGTAGCAGCCCTTGCAGCAGGACCCATGCCGCGGGCGAGCCCTCGGCCCACGTATCGAAGCTGCCGAGCGGAGGCCGGGGGGACATGCAGAGGGGGGTGCGCAGAGGACCGAAGGTCGGCATTGGCGGAACGGCAAGCCGGTCTCCCGCTGAGTGTCTGCTGACCTGAGCCCCGTCGCCATGCCGCTGACCTGCGAAAACGTCCAGATGTCAGATGTAGGACTTAAACATGGTGCGAAGCATGCTAATACTCCCGATATGTCTGCTCCCTGCCTGCTCATTGCAGGTCAAGTGCGGTCTCCGCAGATTACAAGCATTCGCATGTTCGGTCAGCTTTCCCCGAGTCTTTCAGGACGCACGCTGACCGAGTTGACCTGCTCACCCGGCCTGCTGGTAGCCCGCCATGAGGTCGACGAAGCTGTGCGGAGCCTTGTCGTCGAAGCACAGCTCATGGTTTCGGGCGGCCTCGGCGGCAGCGGCAGCGCTCCGCGGGAACAGGGCTTCCTCGTACGCGGTGAGCGCCGCCTCGATGTCGTCCGGGTGCGCGGCGATGGCGTTGCCGAGCTCGGCGCCGTCGTACAGGGCGAGGTTGGCGCCCTCACCGGCGAACGGTGACATCAGGTGCGCGGCGTCGCCGAGCAGCGTGACGTCGAGCATCCGGTGAGGGCGCGAAGTCTGTTGCCGTTTCGGCAACAACCGAAGTGATCCACCGGGCCGGAGCATCCGCCCGGTGGCGGGCTTCGGCGGGCGATCTCCAGCGCTGCGGCTGCGGACCGTCGCCGCCCGCTGCCGACAGCCCGCGGAGGTTGGAAGATGGATTATGAGCAACTATCGGGGAGCGGTCCGGCGCTGGCTGCTCGGCTCGGCCACGAGCCCCTCCGCTCCCCCGCGGAGTCCCAGCTCAGGGCACCCCCAGGGGCATCAGGAGCACGCCCGGCCCCCCAAAGGGAAGGCGCGGCGGCCGCAGCGGATGTCCTCCCTGCTGAGCGTGCGCAGCGTGGCCGGCGAGGTGTTCCTCCTCCAGCTGGCCGTCGTGGTGCTTCTCGTCGCCGCCGCGGTCGTGGCGCTCGTGGTGCAGGCCCGCAGCTCCGCCATGCTGGACGCCCGGCACCGTACCCTCGCCGCCGCCGGAACGTTCGCGGAGTCTCCGGGGATCGTCGCCGCCCTGCGCAGCCCCCACCCCAGCGCGGTGCTCCAGCCGAGCGCCCAGGCAGCCCGGAAAATCTCCGAGGTCGACGGCATCAACGTGTACACGCTCGACGGGGTCACCCTCGCCCACAGCGACCCGCGGCAGATCGGCAAGCGCGTCGTCGGCCCCTTCGCCAAGGCGGCGGCCGGCAAGTCCTTCACCGAGACGTTCGCCGGGTCCCTGGGGCAGTCCGTGGTCTCGGTGGTCCCCGTCAAGGACGCCGACGGCAGGGTCATCGCCGTCGTCTCCTCCCCGGTCACGGTCCAGAACGTCCAGAGCATGGTGAACGGGCAGCTGCCGGTCGTCCTCGGCAGCGCAGCCGCGGTGCTCGCCCTGTCGGCGGGCGGGACGGCCCTGGTGAGCCGTCGGCTGCTGCGCCGCACCCACGGCCTGGGACCGGCCGAGATGACGAGCATGTACGAGCACCACGATGCGGTGCTGCACGCGGTGCGAGAGGGCGTACTGATCGTCGGCGGCGGCGGACGGCTGCTGCTGGCCAATGACGAGGCGCGGCGGCTGCTGGATCTGCCGGCGGACGCGGAGGGGCTCCCGGTCACGGAGCTGGGTCTGGAGGAGGGGATCGCCGGTCCGATCGCATCGGGCCGTTCCGCGACCGACGAGCTGCACATGGCGGCCGATCGGCTGCTGGCGGTGAACATCCGGCCCACCGCCCCTTACGGGAAGGCCGGGACCGTCGTCACGCTGCGGGACACCACCGAGCTGCGGGCGCTGTCGGGCAGGGCCGAGGTGGCCCGCGAGCGGCTGAAGCTGCTGTACGACGCGGGGGTGCAGGTCGGAACGACACTGAACGTGGAGCGCACCGCGGAGGAACTGGCGGAGGTGGTGGTCCCGCGGTTCGCCGACGTGGCCACGGTGGACCTGCTGGACCCGGTACTGCGCGGCGAGGAGCCGCCCGAGGCGAACACCGAGATGCGCCGCACCGCCGTCGTCGGCCTTCAGGGCGACCACCCGCTCTCACCCGTCGGCGAGCTGATCAGGTTCGCTCCCACCGGTCCCATGGCAGCCGGGCTGGCCGGCGGGCATGCGGTCCTGGAGGCGGACCTGCGCGCCACCCACCGCTGGCGGGCCCAGCACCAGGCCAACGCCCTGCAGATCCTGGACCGCGGCATCCACTCCCTGATCGTCGTGCCCCTGCGGGCCCGGGGCGTGGTGCTGGGGATGGCCGGCTACTGGCGCGGGCAGGACTCCCCGCCGTTCGACGAGGAGGACGTGTCCTTCGCCGAGGAGCTGACCGCCCGGGCGGCGCTGTCCGTCGACAATGCCCGCCGCTACACCCGCGAGCACAACATGGCCGTGACCCTGCAGCGCAGCCTGCTGCCGCGGGGCGTACCGGAGCAGTCCGCCGTCGAAGTCGCGCACCACTATCTGCCCGCCCAGGCCGGAGTCGGCGGTGACTGGTTCGATGTCATCCCGCTGCCCGGCACCCGAGTGGCCCTGGTGGTCGGCGACGTCGTCGGCCACGGTCTCCACGCCGCCGCCACCATGGGCCGCCTGCGCACCGCCGTGTACAACTTCTCCACTCTCGACCTGCCCCCGGACGAACTCCTGAGCCACCTGGACGAGCTGGTCGCCCACATCGACACCGACGGGCAGGAGTGGCAGGGGATCACGGGAGCCACCTGCCTGTGCGCCATCTACGATCCCGTCTCGGGGCAGGTGACCGCCGCCAGCGCCGGGCATCCGGGACCCGCTCTGGTCCGCCCCGACGGGGCCGTGTCCTTCCCCGAGGTGCCGGTCTCCCCGCCGCTGGGCCTGGGTGCGGGCATGCCCGTGGAGACCACGACGCTCACCCTGCCCGAGGGCTCCCGGCTGGCCCTCTTCACCGACGGGCTGATCGAGAGCCGCGACCGTGATCCCGACGCGGGCCTGGCGGCGCTGCGGGCCGCCCTGGCCGGGCCCGCCCGCACCCCGGAGGAGACCTGCACCGCGGTGATCGACGCGATGCTGCCCGCCAGGCCCAGCGACGACGTCGCGCTGCTGGTGGCCCGCACCCGCCGACTGGACCCCGCGCGCGTCGCCGAATGGGACGTGGCCCCCGACCCCGCGGCGGTGTCCCCGGTGCGCAACGCCTGCGCCCGCCGACTGGCGGAGTGGGGCCTGGAGGACATTGCGTTCACCACGGAACTCATCCTCAGCGAGCTGATGACCAACGCCGTCCGCTACGGCACCGAGCCCATCCGGGTGAGGCTGCTGTACGACCGCTGCCTGGTCTGCGAGGTCTCCGACGGGTCCAGCACCTCCCCGCACCTGCGCCGGGCCGCGGACACCGACGAGGGCGGCCGCGGCCTGTTCCTCGTCGCGCAGTTCGCCGAGCGCTGGGGCACCCGCTACACCGCCCGCGGCAAGATCATCTGGAGCGAGCAGGCGCTCCACGAGGGGGCCGTACCGGCCGCGATGGATCTCGGCGAGGCGCTCCTGGCCGCGTGGGACGACGAGGGGTTCTGAGAGGGCGGTGCTGAGGGGTTCCCAGAGGGCGCCGCTACGGCAGCCGCAGGGAAGACGGCGGACACCACCGTCCGGGACTGCGCCGCCGAGGCTGCCGAACGTACGCTGGCCTCGATCGGTACGCGACCGCCCGTTTTGGAGCCTTTGTGCCCACACCCCGTCTCCGGACAGCCTTCGTCGCCGCCTTCCTGGCCCTCTCGGCGGCGCCCCTCGGCGCCTGCGGAGACAAGCACGTCGCCGCGCCCAGGGCACCCGCGGTCGCCACCTCCGCGGCGGACGCCGGCGGCATGGCGGCACTGACCGCGGCGGCGAAGAAGGAGGGCTCGCTCAACACGATCGCGCTCCCGCGCGACTGGGCCAATTACGGCGTACTGATCGACGGCTTCGAAAAGAAGTACGGGATCAAGGTCTCGGTGGAGAACCCGGACGGTGCCAGCCAGGACGAGATCAACGCCCTGAAGGAGCACAGGGGCGACGGCCGCGCCCCCGACGTGATCGACGTGGGGGGCTCGTTCGCGCAGACAGCGGCCCGGGAAGGCCTGCTCGCCCCGTACGAGGTCG
Source organism: Streptomyces sp. NBC_01296 (assembly GCF_035984415.1). Taxonomy (NCBI): domain Bacteria; kingdom Bacillati; phylum Actinomycetota; class Actinomycetes; order Kitasatosporales; family Streptomycetaceae; genus Streptomyces; species Streptomyces sp. NBC_01296. The sequence goes on from NZ_CP130720.1 coordinate 1,627,815, forward strand.
CCGCGTTCGACCGGATCCCCGAGGCACAGAAGGACAAGCACGCCCGCTGGTACAACAACTACGGCGGCTACGTCTCGATCGGCTGTGACGCCAAGCGGGTGAAGACCTGCCCCTCGACCTTCGCCGATCTGCGCAAGCCCGAGTACAAGGGCCAGGTCTCGCTCAACGGCGACCCCACCGAGTCCGAGTCCGCCTTCGCCGGCGTGTACGCGGCGGCCCTGGCGAACGGGGGGTCCTTCGACGACGTCCAGCCCGGAATCGACTTCTTCGCCGAGCTCAGCAAGAACGGCAACTTCACCCCGGTCCAGTCCTCACCGGACACGATCGCGAAGGGCCAGACCCCGATCAGCATCGACTGGGACTTCCTCAACCTCGGATACGCCGACCAATTCCGCGAGAAGGGCGTGGACGTCGACTGGCGGACCGCCATCCCCTTCGACGGCAGTTTCGCCGAGTACTACGCGAACGGGGTGAACAAGGACGCCCCGCACCCCGCGGCGGCACGTCTGTGGCAGGAGTACCTCTTCAGCCCGGAAGGCCAGAACATCCGGCTCGGCGCCTACGCACGCCCCGTCCTCATGGACGCCATGGCGCAGGACGGCACCCTCGACAAGGCCGCCGCGGCGAAACTGCCGACGGTCGAGGGCACGCCGACGTTCCCGACGAAGGCGCAGACGGAGAAGGCGAGACGGACCGTCGACCGCAACTGGGCCAAGGCCGTCTCGGGCTGACTGCCGCGGGCGGTCCCGACCCATGCTGCACAAGCGGTGACGCAGAGCGATAATTGCACGGGTAGGGCAGGAGTCGTTCCGCAGATCCGGAAGTGGGGCGCAGCGATGCACGACCCGGTGTTCCACGATGCCTCCGGCGTGCTTTCGGATGCGGACGACGACACGTACGCGCTCCTCGACGCGCGCGGCGTGGTCATCGGCTGGGGCCCGGGGGCGCAGCGGCTGCTCGGCTACACGGCCCGCGAGGTGCACGGGTGGCGCGGGTCGGAGCTGCTGGCCGGGCGTACGGAGCTCGGGCACGCGGTCCTGCGGCACCGGAGCGGGCGCGGGGTCGAGGTGGCGCTGTACGCGCGTCCCATGGTGTCCACGGCCGGTGACCGGCAGTGGCTGATCCAGGCGACCGACACCGACGCCACGCGCCGGCACGAGCTCAGCGAGGCCCTGATCAGGGGGCTGTTCACCGAGTCCCCTTTCCTCATCGACGTCTTCGACACGCAGCTGCGCTTCATCGCGCAGAACGACGCCCTGCGGCGCGGCGCGGGATTCGCCAACGAGGAGTTCGTCGGGCGCACGATGTCCGAGGTGGCACCGCCCGATCTGCTGGACATGGCGGCCCTCGAGGCGCGGCAGCGCCACGTCCTGGAGACCGGCGAGGCGCTGGTCCAGACCGAGGTGCGGGGCCTGTTGCGGGGTGATCCAGACCGGGAGCACGTCTGGTCCGAGACGATCCTGCCGCTGCGCAGCAGCTCCGGCGAGCTGATCGCGCTCGCGCACACCGTGGCCGACGTGACCGAACGGGCCCGGGCCCGCGAGCGGTTGGCACTGGTCAACGATGCGAGCACGCGCATCGGCACCACGCTGGACGTCCTGCACACGGCGCAGGAGCTCGTCGACGTGGCCGTCCCGGAGTTCGCCGACCACGCCTACGTCGACCTGCCCGCCCCGGCCCTCGGCGGCGGGGAGCCGCTCGTCGGCCCGGTGGGCGAGGCCGTGACCCTGCTGCGCGCGGCGACTTCCTCCGCACCCGGAATCCCGGTGAAGGCGGTCGTCGCGACGGGCGATCCCGACCCTTTCACCACCGGGCCGGGCTCCCTGTTCACCCGGGCCATGGCCAGTGGCGAACCGCTGCTGCTGACGGGCGAGGAGCTGATCGCGGAGCTCGCCCCCGTCGACCCCCGGCAGGCCGAGCGGGTCCGTTCGTACGGAGTCCACTCCTGGCTGCTCGTACCGATGGCCGCCCGCGGGGCGGTGCTGGGCGCGGCGGTCTTCGTACGCCACGCGCGCGCCCCCGGGTTCGAGCCGGACGACGTGCTCCTGGCCGAGGAGATCACGGCGCGTGCGGCGGTGTGCATCGACAATGCGAGCCGCTACACGCGGGAGCGGACGGCGGCCGTGGCCCTGCGGCGCAGCCTGCTGCCCCAGCGGCTGCCCGTCCTCGGAGCCTTGGAGGCGGTGACGCGCTACCTGCCCGCGCACGGCCACGCGGAGCTGGGCGGGGCCTGGTACGACGTGATCCCGCTGTCGGGAGCCCGGGTGGCGCTGGTGGTGGGCGACGCGCAGGGACACGGCCTGAACGCCGCGGTGACCATGGGCCGGTTGCGCACCGCCGTACGGACCCTCGCGGACCTCGACCTCTCCCCCGACGAGCTGCTCTCGTACATGGACGACCAGATCCACCGGTTCGTGGACGAGCACGACCAGGACGAGTTCAGCAGCCCGCGCCCCGGCGGGGCGGCCGGGACGACCTGCGTGTACGCCGTCTTCGATCCGATCTCGCAGCAGTGCGCCGTGGCCTGCGCGGGCCATCCGCCGCCGGTGCTCGCCCGGGTGGGCGGCGAGCCCGCCATCGTCGCGCTGCCCGCCGGGCCTCCCCTGGGCTTCGGCGGATCTCCGTTCGAGAGCGCCGAGCTGACGCTGGACGACGGGGACGTACTGGTGCTGTACACGCACGGCCTGGTCGCGGCGCCCGACCGGAGCGTGGACCTCGGCCTCGAACGGATCCCGGAGGCGCTGGCGGGCATCCCGCTCGCCGCGCCGTCCGGACCCGGGCGCCGTGGGAACGGGCTGGACGAGGCCTGCGACGCGGTGATCGGCCGGCTGCTCCCGGTGCTCCCGCAGGACGACGTGGCGGTGCTGATGGTGCGTCTCCACGCGCTGGACGCGGGACACCACGTCACATGGGACCTGCCCGCCGAGCCCGAGGTCGTCGGCCGCGCCCGTACGCTCGCGACGCGCCAGCTGACCGTATGGGGCCTGGAGGAGCTGGAGTTCCCCACCGAGCTGGTGGTCAGCGAGCTGGTCACCAACGCGATCCGCTATGGGAGTCCGCCGATCCAGCTGCGCATGATCCGCGACCGCGAGCTGATCTGCGAGGTCTCGGACGGCAGCAGCACCTCCCCGCACGTCCGGCGCGCGGAGGAGACCGACGAGGGAGGGCGCGGGCTGTTCATGGTGGCGCAGCTCGCCCAGCTCTGGGGCACCCGCTACCACGCCCGCGGCAAGACGATCTGGGCCGAACAGCCCTTCCCCGAGGGGTTCCTGGAGGAGGCCGAAGCCTCCCCCAGGAGGGGCTGAGCGCCGTGCCGCGTGTGCGGAAGAGACGGCCTAGCCGGCCAGGGCCTGCTGGTACGCCGCCACCGGGACGGGGGCGTAGCCCGTGGGGCGGGTGGTGAACGTGCCCCGGCCCTGGCTACGGCTGCGCAGCCGGGACGCGTAGCCGAACAGTTCGGCCAGCGGCACAATGGCGGTGACCGCCGTGGTCCCCGTCCTCGCAGCCGAGCCCGATACCCGTCCGCGCCGCGCGGCCAGATCGCCCAGCACCCCGCCGACGGCGTCGTCGGGCACGGTCACCACGACCTCGACCACCGGCTCCAGCAGCTCCATCTCGGCGGCGCGCAGGGCCTCGCGCAGCGCGAACCTGCCCGCCGCCCGGAACGCCATCTCCGAGGAGTCCTTGGAATGCGTGGCCCCGTCGGTCAGGGTGACCCGCAGCCCGGTCACCGGATGGCCGCCGAGGGGTCCCTCGGCGAGCGCGTCCCGGCAGCCCGCCTCCACCGCGCGGACGTACTCCTGCGGCACCCGCCCGCCGACGACGGTCGACCGGAACTCGAACACGCCGTCGCCGGCCCCGGCCCCGCCCCCGCCGGCGTCCCCGTCCAGGGGCTCGACGTCGACGACCACATGGGCGAACTGACCCGCGCCGCCGTCCTGCTTGACGTGCCGGTACACCAGCCCCGTCACACCGCGCGCCACCGTCTCCCGGTACGCCACCCGCGGGCGGCCCACGGCGATGTGCAGCCCGTGGCTGCGGCGGATCTTCTCCACCGCCACCTCCAGGTGCAGCTCGCCCATCCCGGACAGGACCGTCTGGCCCGTCTCGGGATCCGTCCGGACCACGAGCGACGGGTCCTCCTCGACCAGTGCGGCCAGCGCCGACGACAGGCGTGCCGTCTCGGTGCTGTTGCCCGCCTCGACCGCCACGGACACCACGGGTGCGGCGGCCTTCGCCGGTTCGAGGACGAGCGGAGCGTGCGGTGCGCACAGCGTGGACCCGGCGCGGGTGCCCTTGAGGCCGACCACGGCGACGATGTCCCCGGCCACGGCCTGCTCCGCCTCGGCGTGCCGGTCGGCCTGCACGTGCAGGATCCGTCCGATCCGCTCGGTCCGGCCGGTGCCCGCGTCCAGCACCGTGTCCCCCTTCCTCATCGTTCCCGAATAGACCCGCAGGCAGGTCAGCCGGCCGGTCGCCGTCGCGCTCACCTTGAAGGCCAGCGCGGCGAACGGCGCCGACGGATCGGCGGCCCGTTCCTCCGCCGCCGTGCCACGGGTCCCCCGTACCGGCGGCATGTCCGCCGGCGAGGGGAGGTAGGACACGACGGCGTCGAGCAGCGGCTCGATCCCGCGGTTGCGGTACGCCGAGCCGCACAGCACGACGACGCCTTCACCGCTGCGCGTCAGGTCGCGCAGCGCGGCGGTCAGCGTGGCGGTGGAGAGCGCCGACGTGGCGCAGTACTCCTCCAGGGCGGCAGGGTGGAGTTCCGCCACCCGCTCCTCCAGCAGCCGCCGGCGGCGGCGTGCCTCGTCGTACAGGGCATCGGGTACGGCACCCGTCGCGAACGAGTCGGGTCCCGCGCCCCAGACCAGCGCCCGCATGCGGACGAGGTCCACCGTCCCGGTGAAACCGTCCTCCTGCCCGATGGGCAGCTGGACGACCAGCGGAACGACGCGGAGCCGCTCCTGTACGGACGTGACCGCCTGGTCGAGATCGGCGCCGACGCGGTCCATCTTGTTGACGAACACGATGCGCGGCACGCCGTGGCGGTCGGCCTGTCGCCATACCGACTCGCTCTGCGGTTCGACGCCCGCGACGGCGTCGAACACCGCGACCGCGCCGTCGAGTACGCGCAGCGAGCGCTCCACTTCGTCGGAGAAGTCGACGTGTCCGGGTGTGTCGATCAGGTTGATGCGGTGGTCGTCCCACGTACAGCTGACGGCGGCGGCGAAGATGGTGATGCCACGGTCTCGCTCCTGAGGGTCGTAGTCGGTGACGGTCGTGCCCTTGTGGACCTCGCCGCGCTTGTGGGTGGCCCCGGTGGCGTAGAGGATCCGCTCGGTGACGGTGGTCTTCCCGGCGTCGACGTGGGCGAGGATGCCGAGATTGCGGACGGTGGTCGAGGTGTTCAGGTCGGTGCGCATGGGCCCGGGGTCCTTCTGGTGGGTCGTGAAGAGGGCAGCGCGATGTGCGGACGAGAGGGGACCGGGCTCAGGGCAGGCGGGCGCTACAGGGCTCGAGCGCGGCCCGGGAACACCCGGGTACGCGAGGTCGGCTCGCCTGCCTGAAGGAAGAGGGTCGGATCTTCGTCGCGGACGTCCGATGGCGGCCGCGCAGCCGTCACCGGGAAGCCGAAGACACCAGGATCACGTCGTACCGCGACCGGGGAACGAAGACGGCGATGCGGTGACACATGGCCTGGCTCCCCTCACTCGGATCACACGAGTCGCTCGACTCGTTCGACGGCGTGCACACCACATCCCGTGGCGGCACGAGAGCGAGTGTAGTGAAACGGCAGCGGCCCGGCACCGCAATTGACTGCGGGCCGGGCCGGACGCTCCCTCAGGAGGCGGCGGGAGTCGGGGAGTCGTGCCCGCCAGCGTGGGAGGAGCCGTGGGAGGCGTCGTGGGGGGCATCGGGGGAGGCGCCGGAGCCGGCGTCGTGCGCGGCGGAACCGTGGCCGGGAGCGGTCTCGATGGTTCCGCCGAGGCGGGTGTGGGCCGGGGCCAGGGCCTCGGCGGATGCCGCCGTGACGACCCAGGTGGGCCCGACGAGGTAGGTGCCGCCGTACATCTGCGCCTCCGTCAGCCAGGACTGCCGGCCCTGCTCGGTGGTGAACGTGGCCATCCTGAAGCCCTCCTGCCCCGCCCCGCACGCCCCCTCCCGGAGTTCCTCCGCGTCGACCGTGATCTCGGGCGTGCAGCCGAGGGCGGCGGCGATCTCCTGGAGCGGGGCGGGGCGGGCGGACGAGGCCGGGGCGGACGGGCTCGCGGCGGGATCCTGCGGACCGGCGGCCACCCGGGCGGCGCAGCCGCCGCACAGCAGCGTCGCGAGCAGCGCGGCGGCGATACGGGGTGAACGGGGCATGGCTGGCTGCCTCACAGGGGTCGGGGCGGGATCGGGGCCTGCGGCTCGGGTCACGGCTGCGCAGGGCTCGGGCGTGCTATGAGGTCGGGGGGACCTTCTTGCCCTCGGGGGTGACCGCGAACCAGAGCCCCATCTTGTTGTGTCCGTTCGTCTGGCCGGGCTCGGTGTCGCCGGTAAACGTGTAGACCGGCCAGCAGTCGATCGTCAACTGCTCGCTGCCGTCGGGCCGCTTGACCGATCCGACCAGCTTTCCGGCGATTCCCTCGGCCTTCGTCTTGTCCACGGCCGGGGCGGGCTTCCAGGTGTCCAGGCAGGCACCGAGGCAGCCGAACTTCATGGGCCACGCACTGTCCTTGTCAAATCGGTAGAGCGTGCGCCACTTCCCGTCCACCAGGATCTTGCCGAGTTTTTCATTGTCGGCCACGGAGAGTTCCATGCCCGCCTTCATGTCCATCCCTCCCATTCCGCCGCCGCCGTCCGCCTTCTGTTTCTTGTCGATCGCCTTCTTGCCGTCCGGTGCCAGTGCGTGCCAGGTGCCGCCGACGCCTTCGCCCTTCGCCTCGCCCGCCTTGGTGTCCTTCGCGTAGCGGTACACGGGCCAGCCGGCGAGGGTGAGCTGCTTGCTGCCGTCGGCCCGGGCGACGGAGCCGAGGAGGGCGGTGTCTATGCCCGCGGCGGCCGACGCGTCGTCGGCCGGGACGGCGGGCCACGTGGTGGCGCAGTCCCCCTCGCAGTTGGACTTGGGAGGCTGGGGCGTGTCCTTGTCGAAGCGGTAGAGGGCCATTCCGGCGCTGTCGGTGACCACGCTGCCCACGCTCTCGATGTCGCGTACGGACAGCTGCCCCGCCGGCTCGGCCTTGCCGGAACCGGAGCCGACGTCCGAGCCCGACCCGGAGCCGGCGACCGTGGCACCCGACCCGTAGCCGCCGGCCCCGTAGCCCGTGTCGTATGCGCCTCCGAGGGGTTTGCCGGCCCCGGCCGGCTGTACGGAGTTCGAGTTGCGCGCGCCATTTTCGCTGCTGCCGCATCCCGTGGCCGCCAGCAACAGAACCGCAGCCACCGATCCGGCAGTTGTCATACGACGCATCTTGTTCACGATCACTCCTTCGGGTTGAACCCGGGGGGTTCGTCTACTGCCTTATTCATAAGGCCTGAGAAGGGCACCGAATTCGAATGAACGGGAATTTGTCAGATGACGCTAACGCTTGAACTCCCCCCGTCGGCAGCCGTTTACCGCCGGCTCATTCCTGAATGCGCAGCGCGAGCGCAGGGCAGCGCCGCACCGCCCGGAGGGCCTTCGGCCGCAGCCTTCCGGGGACCGACATGACGGCCTCGGCCGGGTAGCCGTCCGCGTCGAGGCGCACCACGTCGGGCAGCACGTCCACGCAGAGCCCGTGGCCCTTGCACAGCGTCCAGTCCACGACGAGCCGTTCGGGGTTCTCGTCCTGGGGCAGGGGCAGCGCCCCGAGGACACGGCGCCCGCAGCCGCTGCCGAGGGCGTGGTCGCGCATCTCGTCGGGGAAGACGGCTAGCGCGGAGGCCATGAAGGCCGAGGTGCCGTCGGGATGGCTGCACGCACCGCGGCGCAGCACCCCCCGCATCCGCGCTTCGACGGCCTCCAGGGCGGGCCGGCCTCCCCCGGCCACCAGGGCGTCCACGGCGTCGGCGAGCGAGGGCAGTCCTCTGACGCACGGGCCGCACTGGCCGGCGGTCTCGTCCGCCATCCAGCGCATCACGCGGGCCACTTCGCCGGCCGGGCAGGTGTCCTCGGGCAGCGGCAGGACCGCGCCCGCCCCCAGCGTGGCCTTGTACGAGGACAGGGACTCCCGGGAGAGCAGTGCCGTCCGCGCCGCCGCCGCCGTCAGCCATTTGCCGTGGTACCCGCCGACCAGGACGCCCTGGCCTGGGGACGAGCCGCACAGCTCCAGGACGTACGCGAGGGACGTCCCGAGCGGCGCCTCGACGACCGTCGAACCGCTGATCGTCAGCATGACGGTACCCGGCTCGGTCTGCAGGCCGACCGAGCGGAATCCCGGCACCCCGAGCCGGGCCGCGACGGCGAGCTGGGCGTACGTCTCGGTGTTGGAGAGCAGGGTCGGCAGGCCGCTCAGGCCCCGCTCGCTGGTCCGGACCTTCTGCCCGTTCGGAACGGCGGCCCCCCCGTTGAGGCCGTTCACGAGGGAGGTCCCCTCTCCGCTGACGAAGCGCTCGGGGAGCCTGCCGACGCGGAGGCGGCTGCCGGCCACGCCGCGCTCGGCGACGGCGGCCCGCAGTGACTGCTCCACGTCGTCCCTGGTCACTCCGATGGCCACCTCCTCGGCGCCGATCGCGTCGGCCGCCAACAGCGCGCCGTCGAGCACGAGGTGCGGGGAGTGCAGCAGCATGGCGGCGTCCTTGAGGCAGCTCGGCTCGCCCTCGGTGCCGTTCACGACGACGGCGGTCCGCCCCTCCTTGGTCCGGGCGGAGCGGATGACGGCTTTGAGCTTGCGGGCGAACGGGAAGCCCGCTCCCCCGCGGCCCTTCAGGTCTATGCCCTCGGCGAGCTCCACGAGATCGTCCGAGTTGTACTGCGGCAGCGGGCCGTGCACCAGCAGGTGGTTGGCGCGATCGAGCCGCGGCAGCACGTCGAGTCCTGCCAGCAGCCTGGGCTGGCCGACGCACCCGAGGGCGGGGTCGACGATCGAGGTCACTGCCGGCCCCGCATCCCGTCGAGGGGCTCACCGAACCGGTCCGTGGCCGGCCCGGCCCCGATACCGCTGGGGATGAACACCGTGTCGTACGCCTCGGCGCCGTACGCCGCGCCGTAGGGCGCCGAGCCGTACGGCGGGAGGATCTCGGTCGTGGGCTCCAGGGCCTGCCTGGGCGAGGGCACGGGGCCGAGGCCCGCCGGGGCACGGACCGGTTGCGGCTGTTGCCCGACGGCCCGCCGTCCCGACTGCCGGGCCAGCCGCGCCGTCAGCCGTTCGGCGGCCCATTCCGCGGGCTGCCGGACGAACCGCTGCGGCGCCGTCCGGGGCCGGGGCGGCGCCGCCTGGGGAGCGGACGCCGGTGCGGCGGCCGGGCGCGGCGGCGCCGCGCGCAGCCTCGCCCGGAGCCGGATGGCGAGCACGCCGGCGACGCCGATCAGGCAGAGGGCGTACGACACGGTCACCCAGCCGCTGGCGGCGCGGCCGGACTTCAGCCCGTGCACCAGGGACGCGCCCCAGGCCGGGTACGCGCCCACGTGCAGGGCCCGCCACCACACGGAGCGGCCCTTGGTGGCGAAGGCGCTGCGGACCGCGCCGGAGACCGCCGTGGAGACGAAGATGTATCCGGCCAAGGTGCCGAGGCCGATGAGGATCGGCCGGTCCCGGTCCGCGAACGGCACGAAGGCGGAGGCGACTCCCGTCTGCGCCTCGGCGACCTTGACCCATATGTGCAGGAGGAGGAAGCCCAGCCCCGCGACGGCGAGGCCGCGGTGGGCCCCCTGGGCGACGAGCCGGTGCCCGGAGGTGAGCACCGTACGGTCGGTCGCCGCGAGCCCCCACAGGACGGCGGAGGTGAGCGAGACGAGCGAGAGGACGCCCGCGCCGAAGTCGAGGAAGTCCCAGAGGTTGGTCAGGGTGACGCCCGCCCGGGCCGCCACGGCCAGGGCGAGCAGGCCCGCGAGGGCGGCGATCACGAGCGTGGCAGGGCGCACGCCTCCGGTGGGGGACAGCAGGGGCGGCCGCCGGACGGCGCGCCGGCCGGCGGCCGCGGCAGCGGCCACGCCGGCATGGCGTCTGGTGCTGCGGGCCCGGTGTGAGCGGGGCGTACGGGCTGGGGACAGGGGCATGTAGTTCTCCCATACGCCCAGGCCCGAGGCACTCCACCGCGCACTCGGCGCCCGGGGTAGTCGACGGAACTGCTCCGCGGCGGGCGGGAGATGAGGTCTCACCGACCGGGAGCGGGGGCCGGAGTGCAGAAGCATCGTGGACCTTCGCAACGCCTCCACAGTATTTATCTAATCGTGACAAGTTCTTGCGCGCGTGGCATCGTCACACCAGACGTCCGCGGAAGATTCCCTTCCAACGGTGCGGTGGCAACCTGAGTGACGCCTTGTCCGCCACCACACCTCCCCGACGGCAAAATGAAAGCAAAGCCGCGGGACTGCAAGTGGATGGCACTCTCCTGGAGGGTGTACGAGGTGCTCAACTCCCCCGTCCGCACTGGCGCAGAGGGGGGAGGGAGGCGACCTCGGCAGGCTTGTCCCCCTCCCATGGGGCAGGCCGTACCCCGGCATGAACGAGGTAACAATGTGCGAACTTCTGAACCGCATCTGGGCCCGTCCCCGAGGCGAATGGACCCGGGTTCTGCGAAGGGAACTCCCCGCGCTGAGCGCAGGGATGGTGGAGGAGCTGAGGGAGGAGCTCCCCGGGTTCTCCGCCCTGGTCGACGACCTCGACGAGGAGGTGGTCAGACAGCGGCTCGAGGTGGCCCTGCTCACCGCCCTCGGGTACCGCGAGCCCGCGCCGCAGAAACAGGCTCGGCCGGCGGACCCGCATCCGGCCCCGGGTCCTGACTGCGACCTGGACTCCGATCCGGACCCCGATCTCGACTCCGACTCCGGCCCGCTCCGGGAAGAGGACGAGGACGACCACGACTACGCGGCCGAGCGCGACCACCCCGACGAAGACGAGGAGGTGGCAGAAGAAGAGGAGTACCGCGGCCCGCCCCGGCTCCCGGACCCCGGCCGCCGAAGGCAGTTGGCCCCCCTGAAAGTCGTCCCTCGCGAAGGGCTCGGAACCCCCTCCGAACGTGCTCGGCGTGAGCTGTTCTCCGCTCTTACGAGTGACATGCCCATGGCTGAAATCGCCCTCTCCGAACTGGCCGCCGCGGCCGACTGGCCCCTGCCGGCCGAGATACGCGCCATCGCCCTGGCCACACCGGGCGAGACCCAGCAGCTCGCGGCCGTCCTGGACGACGGACTCGCCGGCATGGTCGGCGGCCAGCCGTGCCTGCTGGTCCCGAGTCCGGACCCGGAGACCCGCGCCTCCCTGGAGGCCCTGCTCCGCGGCCGGTTCGCGGCCGTGGGCCACCCCGTCGCACCCCGGGACACCGCCTCCTCCCTGCGGTGGGCCCTGCGGCTGCTGTCCCTGACCCCGAACCGTGCCGGCCTGGAGGCGCGGGCCCTCTTCGTCGACGACCACCTCTCGACCCTCCTGCTGCTCCAGGACGAGCCCCTGGCGCACGCACTGGCCGCACGCTGGCTGCGGCCGCTGGCCAACCTGACCCCGCGCCAGAGCGAACGGCTCGAAGTGACCCTGCTGGCCTGGCTGGAGGGCGGAGGCGCCCCCGAGGCCGCGAAGGCGCTGAGCGTGCACCCCCAGACCGTGCGCTACCGCATGCGGCAGCTCGAGAAGCTCTTCGGCCCCGGCCTTCGGGACCCGCGTACGCGCTTCGAGCTCGAGATGGCCCTGCGCAGCCGGCGCCTGATGGCCCAGGTACGGCGCCAGAACTCCCGGGTGAGCCGCAAGGTACGGGTCGCCACGACGGACTTCCGGCCGCTGGGCGTGGGCCGCATGGCCCGCGTCAACGGCCTGTAACCCCGACCTCCCGAACCCCCGAACCACCGAACCCTCAAACCCCCTCAACCCCCGCACTCCCTCAAACCCCCTCAACCCCCGCACTCCCTCAACCCCCGAAACCCCCGTACTCCCGGAACCCCCGGAACCCCCGCACCCAAGGATTCGGCCCCGGTCCCCTCCCCGCCCAGGCGGAGCGGGGCCGGGGCCGCCGCGTGTCACAGGCCGACGAGCACCCCCGACGCCCCGGCCCGCAGCGCGGCATTGAGGTCGAGCAGTTCGGCGTACGCACGGGAACAGGACCGGCAGGCCGCCAGATGACGGACGAGGCCACGGCCGCGCGGAGTTCCGCGGCGCCGGATCACCGCCCCGAGCACGCTGCCGTAGTGGCGGCACCGCTCGTCGGCGGCCGTGTCCAGGTGGGCGCGCAGGTACGCCTCGCGCAGTCCTTCACGGGCCCGGAAGGCCAGCGAGGTCACGGCGCTGGGGGTGATGCCGAGCAGCAGGGGGACGTGGTGCGGGCAGTCGTCCTCGACGAGGGTGTGCCAGAGGACGGCCTTCCAGCGCTCGGGCAGGGCCTGGAAGGAGCGGGCGACGAGCCTGCGGTCCTCGCTGTCCAGGAGCCGGCGCTGCGGGTCGTCCCCGTCGGGGCCTGGGCTGCACCACGCCTCGACGTCGGGGGTCAGGAGGGTCCGGCCGGCGCCGTCGCGCCACTCGATGGCCGTGTGGCGGACGACCGACAGGAGGTACGGGCGCCAGTGGTCCCGGGGCCCGGCGCCGGAGCGGACGGCCTGCAGGGTGCGGATGAACGCCTCCGAGACGAGGTCCTCGGCGTCCTGCGGAGCGCGGCAGCAGCGCCGCGCACATGCAAAAGCGGCGGCACTGTGCCGCCGGTACAGGAGCTCGCAGACGGCCGGATCCCCGTCGCCGGCCGCGTACGCCGCTCTGAGCTGCTGTATGAGGTCCTGGTCGGAGGGCTCTGGCTCGGGCCCGGGTTTGCGCCCCGGTCCGGGCGTGGTGTGACGAGAGCCGGACATGGCACTCCTCGTGTGGGTCTCAGGGCCCGCAGGCCCCTTCGGGCAGTGGCACAAGCGCGAACGCGGTGCCGGCCCGAAGTCGGCTTCGGTCCGGCACCGCTCTCGGGGCGACGCTGGGGAGGTGGGAGGGGGAGCGTCGCCCCGAGGGTCTCAGCGGCAGGCGCGCCCGTCGTTGATGCAGCGCACTGCACCGGCCATCAGGCCGTTCGACATGACGTTGATGAAGTCTCCGTGGTCGGTCACCGGCTTGTGCAGCTGCTCGGGGAAGCTGTCCACGGCGAACCGGGAGCCGGGCGGAACGCTGTAGACGATCCGCTGCACCAGCTGCGGGATGGCCTTGAATCCCTTCTTGCAGTTGCCGTTGGCGTCGGCGAAGGCCACATGGGTACGGTGGTTGGCGCTGTCGATGTTCTTGCCGTCCCAGCAGCTCTGGAAGTTGAACGTCCGGACGACGTCACTGCCCTTGGGGCACACCGGGTACTTGTCCTTCAGCTGGCGGTTCTCGAAGCCGGTGCAGCTCCACGACGCGTTCGCGTTGGCATTGCCGTTGGTGAGGGCCTTGGCGTCGCCGGTGATGATCCGCATGAAGCGGGGCATCGCCGTGACCTTGCTGACGGGGCTGCCCTTGAAGTCGATGGTCACCTGCTTCGGCTTCAGGATCGTGCCGACGTTCGCGTCCTGGCCGCCGCCGGGGGCCTTGGCGTCCTTCTCGGCCTTGCCGTCGCGCAGGCGCAGCACCGGCCAGTAGTACGCCGACTGGTCGCCGTTGGTGCAGGTGGTGCCGGACTGGGCGAGGCTGTTGTTGGTGGAGAAGGCGTCGGTGGTCTTGTTGCCCACGTAGTCGTGCATGTGGTGGGCGCCGTTGCTGACACCGGGCGCGACGATGACGTTGTCCGGGTTGAAGTGGCCGTTCTCGTTGCGCCCGCACTGCACGGCGAAGGATCCGGTGGAGGCGCCCCCGCGGGCCGCGGGCTTGCGCACGTTGGGCTTCACGTTGCCGATGGCGACGAAGTCGCTGCGGGCGGGTCCGCCCTTGGCCTGCTGTTGCTGCTGCTGCTGCTGCTGTTGCTGCTGCTGTTGCTGCTGCTGCTGGGGTGCGCCCTGCTTCGCGGCGCCCTGGTCGGCGGCGCCCTGGGCGCCGTTGTCGGCGGGCGGCTCGTCCGCCGGGTCGGCGGCCGCCGCCTCCTTCATCACGCACCCGCTGAGCGCGTCCAGCCCGGCGGGCTTCTGGCCCGCCTTCCCGAGGGTGTCGGACAGCTTGGTGATGGTCTGGTCGCGCTGCTGCTTCAACCCGCCGAGCAGGGCCTTGTCCTTGGCCCGGCCGGAGGAGAGCTGCTTGTAGGCGTCGGCGACCTGGGTGTCGAGCTGCGCGAGGTTCGCGTCCACCTCGTTCCGGGCCTGCTCGGGGACGTTGTCGAGCTTGTCGCCCACGTCCGGGCAGTCGATGGTGGCGGTCACGGGCGCGTTACGGGAGTCCTGTCCCGCGAAGGCGCCCTGGGAGACGAGCACGACCCCGCCGCCGCCCAGGACCAGGGCGGACATCGCGGCGAGGATCTTGTGCTTCGGCCGCAGACGGCGTTTGTGGCCCTTTTGACTCATGCGATCACTTCACTTCGTCGGTCGGGAATAGGGGGAGGAGGCGGGGGCAGGTGCGGAGGGGGTGCCCGGCGGGGTGCCCGGCGGGGTGTCCGCGAGGCCGTCGAAGTCGACCAGCCCACTGGCCTCGAGGACCGTGATGTGGTCCAGGACGGTGTTGTTGGCGTCCGTGGCCAGGGCCCGGACCATGGAGTTGCGGGTCTGCGCCCGGATTTGGGCCACGAGGGCGAACACCTTGCCGTGCGCCCTGCGCAGCAACTGGACGAACAACTGCTCGTACTGGGGTCCTTGGGCCCGGTCCATTTGGTCGAGCCAGCCCTGCTGCTGTGCGCTGGGCTGGTTGGGGATCTCCATGCCGAGGGCCTGGCTCACCTCCATGACCCTGCGGTCCAGTTCGGTGTGGCCTTCGACGAGGTGCTCCCCGGCGGTGCGTATCGCGGGCCGTGTGCTGCGTTGCATGGCCTGCCGGCCTGCGGGCAGCTCCCACAGGCCGGCGAGCCGCACCTTGCGGACGAAGTCCCGGTCCTGGGGGGTGAGCGGCCCGAAGGCCGTGGTCTGGATGCCGCCGCCGTCGTCCTCGGCCGCCGGGGCCGTGGCGGCCGCGGCGTTCCTCCCGCCGAACTTCTGCACGGGGATCAGCAACGCGATCAGGGTGAAGGCGAGGGCGCCGATCACGACGCCCGTTGCCATCACGTGTCTCGAAGCTACCGACATGCTGCCGACGGCCGACCGACGGAAAGACAGCACTGTGCCTCCTTGCTGCGTGGACCGGGAGGGGCTGCGGCCGCTCGGGCTCCGGCAGTTGTCCGTGCCGTGGCGATCGCGCTCCCCGGGTGCCACGGGACGCTAGTGCCAGATGTGGTGCCTGTTTGGAAGGACCATCACGAATGGACAAACATCCGGGCAACGTCTCGAAAGGCTGGTACCGTGCGCGGGCTACTGCCCCGGCGCCTCGGACAGCGGGCGGGTCCGGGCGATGAGCAGGGCCACGTCGTCGCGGTCGTCCGGCTGGCGCAGTTCGCCCAGCAGCAGGTCGCAGGTCTCCTCGAGGGGACGGACCGGGCCGCCGAGCAGTCCGGTGAGCACCTGCAGGCGGGTGTCGATGTCCTGATCGCGGGTCTCGACGAGCCCGTCGGTGTACAGGACGAGCTCGTCTCCGACGCCCAGGTCGAGGGCGATGGCCTCGAAGGGTACGCCGCCGACGCCCAGGGGCGTTCCGGTCGGCAGGTCGAGGAGCTCGGGCGGGCGCCCGGGGCTCGTCCGTACGGGCGGCAGGTGGCCGGCGGTCGCGATGCGGCACCGGTTGCGGTGCGGGTCGTAGACGACGATCACGCAGGTGGCCATGGTGTGCCCGAGCCCGGTGGTGGTGTGGTCGAGCCGGGCCAGGACGGTGGCCGGGTCGAGGTCGAGCTCGGCCAGCGTGCGGGCGGCGGTGCGCAGTTGGCCCATGGTGGCGGCGGCGTTGATGCCGCTCCCCATGACGTCCCCGACCACGAGGGCCGTCTTGTCGTCGGGCAGCGGGATGACGTCGAACCAGTCGCCGCCGACTTCCCCGGCGGCCCCGGCGGGCTGGTAGCGGTAGGCGATCTCCAGGCCCGGGGTGGGGGTGGGGAGGTGCGGCAGCAGATGGCGCTGGAGGGTGAGGGCGGTGCGGCGCTGCTTCTGGTACCAGCGGGCGTTGTCGATGCAGACGGCTGCGCGGGCCGCCAGCTCGCCGGCGAGCAGGACGTCGTCGTGGTCGAACGGCAGCGGGTTGTCGGTGCGTTGGAGGCCAAGGGCGCCGATGACCTCGCCGCGGGCGATCAGCGGTACCGCGAGGTACGAGTGGAGCCCGGCCTCGGCCAGCAGGGCGGCGGCCTCGGCGTCGCGGGCGACGCCGGCGAGGTCGGCCTCCGTGAGCTCCGCCAAGAGCACGGGGCGGGCGGACTGCACGCACCGGGTGACCACCCGGGTGGCGTCGTAGCGGGCGATCGAGCCGACCGGGTCGGCCGCGCGGGTGGCGGGGGTGGGGCGCGCGGCCTTGACGGCGAGGGCGCGGAACTGCACGGTCTCGTCCGTCGGGGCCCCGGGCGGGCGGTCGCCCGTCAGCACGGCGTCGAGGACGTCGACCGTGGCCAGGTCGGCCAGGTGCGGTACGGCGATGTCGCCGAGCTCGCGCGCCGTGACCCAGAGGTCGAGGGTGGTGCCGATGCGTACGGAGGCGTCGGCGATCAGGGCGAGCCGCTGGCGGGCCTGCGCGACGGCCATCGAGGTCTTGTGCTGCTCGGTGACGTCGACGACGGACGCGGCGACCCCGATCGGCCGCCCGGCCGGGTCGTCGAGCCGGTAGAGGGAGAGCGACCAGGCGTGGTCCTGGTCGGGGTCCGCGGGCGTACGGCCGATGGTGAAGCGGTTCAGCTGGGGCCGGCCGGTGGTCAGGACCGTCCGCATCGCCGCCTCGATGGACGCGGCGTCCAAACGGGGCAGGACCTCGTGGACGTGGCGGCCGATGTGCTGGTCGGCGGGCAGGCCGTTGATGCCCTCCAGGGCCGGATTGACCAGGACGTACCGGAGCTCCGAGTCCAGGACGGCGAGGCCGATCGGGGACTGGGCGACCAGCCGCATCGACAGGGCCAGGTCGCGCTCCAGGCGCCGCAGGGTCGCCTGGTCGGAGGCGATGCCGAGGGCGTAGAGCCGGCCCTGGCCGTCCTCGAGCCGCATGTTGCGGAACTCCGCCAGCCGGCTGCTGCCGTCCTTGTGCACCACGGGAAACGCCCCGGCCCAGGGCTCTCCGCCGGCCATCACCTTCTCGAAGAGGGCGAGGACCATCCCCAGGTGTTCGTCGTCGACGAGGAGCTGCGCCGCGAACCGGCCGAGCGCGTCCTCGGCGGTGTAGCCGAACAGCTCCTCGGCCTGCGGGCTCCAGAGCGCGATCCGGCCCTCCGCGTCGAGGACCACCGCCGCGACCCCGAGCACGTCGAGCAGGCCCGGCCCGGTGGCGGGGCCGGCGCGCGCCGGTTCCGCGTCGGCCGGAAAGGCGTCCGCCGTACTCATACCGGCCGCTCCTTCCCGTCCGCTGCCGCAGGGGCGGTGCATCGGCCCGTTCGCTCTCCACGCCCGGATCCGCGTCCGGGTCGTCTCCCATCCTCTCTCCACTCCCCCGTACCGGCAGCGCAGCCGCACCCCTATGGGGCCGTACGACGGAGCGGCGCCGCGCGGCGGACGTCCAGGGGTGCGGGGACGGAGCGCGCGCCCCTCGCGATCCGGCCGGTGCGCGGGAAGATCGGGCGCGGTGTATCCAGGAGTCATGGACCACCGGCCGCCGCATCCGAGCCTTCGCCACGTCGGCGAACCGCGCCTGCCCCTGCTGGCGGTTCCCTTCGCGCTGATCGCGGTCGTCACGGTGGTCGACGTCCTCGCGCCGCCGGATGTCCACCTGGGTCCCTTCCTGGTCGCGGCCCCGGCCCTCACCGCCTCCTTCGCCGGGCCGCGGATGACGGGGTTCGTCGGCGCGGTCGCCGTGCTGGCCCAGGTGACGGTGGCGTTGACGCGGACCACCGTCACCGATCTGAACCACACCTTCCAGATCATTGCCCTGGTCCTGATCTCGATCTCCGTGACGCTTTTCGCACATCTGCGCGAGGTCCACGAGAAACAGCTGATCCAGCTGCGCTCGGTCGCCGAGGCCGCTCAGGAGGTGGTCCTGCGGCCGCTCCGCGGCCGGATGGGCCCGCTGCGGCTGGCCTCCGTCTACCTGGCCGCGGAGGCCGAGGCCCAGATCGGCGGGGACCTGTACGCCGCCACCCGCACCCCGCACGGCACCCGGCTGATCATCGGCGACGTCCGCGGCAAGGGCCTGGAGGCGGTCGGGGACGCCGCGCTCGTGCTCGGCGCGTTCCGGGCCGCCGCCCACCAGGTGGCGGACCTGCCCACGCTGGTCGCCCACCTCGAGGCCGCCGTGGCCGCGGACCCGGAGGGCACGGGCGAAACGGCCGACGACCCCGGCGAGGCGTTCACCACGGCGGCGGTAATGGACATCCCCGACCAGGAGATGACCGTACGGCTCATCAGCTGCGGGCACCCGCCGCCGCTGCTGCTGCGCGGCGGCCGGGTCGTCCCCCTCGAGGTGGACCACCCGGCGCCGCCGCTGGGCCTGACGCAGTACGTGGACACCGGCTTCGCCCCGCAGTCCTTCCCCTTCGAGCCGGGCGACGTCATCCTCCTGTACACGGACGGCGTCATCGAGGCCCGCGACGCCGCCGGCGAGTTCTACCCCCTGCCGGAGCGCGCCGCCGACTGGCCGGGCGACGGCCCGGACGCCCTGCTGGGCCACCTGTGCGCGGACCTGCTGGCCCACTCCCCGGGCGGCAGCCTGGGCGACGACGCGGCGATGGTCGCCATCGAGCGCGTCACCGGCCGCTCCTCCTGACCGCAGAGCCCCTCCCCGCCCGGGGCCCGGCGTCAACTCCTTCCGCGTGTCGGCCAGTTGTCCGGATTTGAGCTCGTTCGTGAGGAGCATACGGACCGACCCTTCGGGATGATTCGCCCGGAGCCCCTGTGCAACAAGGTGATGAGGCCATCGAATTCACGGAAGGAAACGGCTCTTCGTGAACATGAAACGCCTCGCACCGATGCTCGCCGCCGCCGGTCTGATCGCGACCACGATCCCCCTGCTCTCCGCGACCGGGGCCGCCGCCGCCACGGCCGCGGAGTACACCCCGCAGAAGCCCGCGTGGCAGCGCTGCAGCACCGACCAGCCGGCCGCGTACGAGTGCGCGACCATCAAGGTCCCGCTCGACTACCGGCGCCCCCGGGGCGCCACGATCGACCTCGCGATATCGCGGATGAAGAGCGAGAACCCGGCCGCGCGGCACGGGGCCATGCTGCTCAACCCGGGCGGGCCGGGCGGTTCAGGACTCGATCTGCCGCTGATGATGAACGAGCTGATGCCCAAGGACGTACGCGACCAGTACGACCTGATCGGCTTCGACCCGCGCGGCGTCGGCGCCTCCAGCCCGATCACCTGCGGGCTGACCGACGCCGAGCAGAACATCGACCGGCCGTACAAGGCGGAGACGTATCAGGCGGACGTGACCTGGGCGCGTACGGTCGCCGAGAAGTGCCGCGAGAAGGCGGGCCCGGTGCTGCCGTTCATCACCACCCGCAACACGGCGCGCGACATGGACGCGATCCGCGCCGCGCTGGGCGAGAAGAAGATCTCGTACGTCGGGTACTCGTACGGCACGTACCTGGGCGCGGTGTACACGCAGATGTTCCCGAACCGCAGCGACCGCTTCGTGCTCGACAGCGGCGTGGACCCGCAGCGCATCTGGCGCGGCATGATCCAGGTGTGGGCGACCGAGGCGGAGCCGGCGTTCGCGCGGTGGACGCAGTGGACGGCCGAGCGGGCGGCCGAATACCAGCTCGGCGACACCCCGGACGCGGTCTCCAAGACGTTCTGGGACCTGGTGGCCCGGGCGGACAAGCAGCCGATCGAGTTCGACGGCGTCAAGCTCACGGGCGACGACATCCGTACCGCGCGGAGCGTGTTCTTCTACCCCTCGCAGGCGGCGCCCCTCGTCAAGGCGCTCAAGGACGCGGCCGACGGAAAGCCGGTCCGGTTGACCGCGCCCCAGCTGCAGCTGCTGAAGCCCGGCGCCGAGCCGGCGTCGGACAACGGCACGGCCGTGTTCCTGGCCGTGGTGTGCGGGGACACGGAGTGGCCCCGCTACCCGGAGCAGTACGCGCGGGAGGCCGCCAAGGACAAGGCCAAGTACCCGCTGTACGGGGACTTCGCCTCCAACATCAAGCCCTGCTCCGACTGGCGGCGGCCGATCGAGCCCGCGACGCCGATGAAGACGAAGACCGACGTGCTGACCGTGCAGAACGAGTGGGACTCCCAGACCCCGCTGGTCAGCGGCCAGGGCCTGCACAAGGCGCTCAAGGGTTCGCGGATGGTGCTCGCGCTGGGCGGTGAGGGCCACGGCGTGTACCTCGCCGACCCGAACTCCTGCGCCAACGCCACCGTCAACTCCTACCTGGCGACGGGCAAGCTGCCCGACCAGGACGTGACGTGCCGGACGACGCCGGGCTCGCAGGAGCGCCGCTCGGAGATCGCCCCGCAGTCGCCGCAGCGCTTCCCGGTCCTCACCGGCCGGAGGTTCTGACCCCAAGGCTCCGGCCGCCGCTCAGGACGCCTCCACGGCGGCCTTGATCCGGCGGCCGAAGTCGGGGGCGTCCTTGCGTGCCGCGCTCAGCGCGAGGCCCACCAGCAGTTTCCCGAATCCGTGCCCTTCGAGGGTGTTGAAGATGCGGACCCGGGTGCGGTCGCCGGGCAGGGCTTCGAAGTCGTATCCGCCCTGCGCCGTGACCAGGTTCTTGCTCTGCTCCGTCCAGCGGACGGAGCGCTGCGGCTCGAAGCCGGTGATGCGGAATTCACGGCCGGTCTTCATCCCGGCGTCCTTCACCGTGCTGCGGAAGACCGTGCCCACGCCGGTCGGGCCGTCCGGAGTACGGGTGATCTCCTGGACCCGCGGGCTGAACTTCGGGTCGTTGCGGCCGTCGGCCAGGTACGCGAACACCTCCCCGACGGGCCGGTCGATCTCGACGGTCGCCTCGAACTGTCCGGACATCACTGCTCCTCCGTACGCTTCCCCGCGATCCACGATCGCAGACGCGCACCCTGTGCGCGCGCCGCGCGGTCCCGGCGCCGCGCGGCCGCCGCCCGGCTGTGGGACGGGGCGGATCAGCTCACCGGCGTCACGGCCGCCGCTGCCGCCGCGGGCCGCCGACCGGCGGCCGGGCCGCGGATCCGGCGACCGCGTCCCCGCCCGGGGCACCCGCGATCCGGCTGCCGCGCAGCGGGGTCAGCAGCCCCGCGCCCAGGATCAGCAGGCAGAAGACCCCGGCGGCCACGCTGACCGCCGGGACCCCGTGCCGGGCGGCCAGCACCGTGAGGGCGGCCGCGCCCACCGGGCCCGAGGCGTTGTGCACGGTCCAGAAGGCGGAGGTGACGCGGCCGAGCAGCGGGTCCGGGGTCACCTCCTGGCGCAGGGTCATGGAGCAGACCCCGCCGAGGGTCATCCCGAACATGAACACGGCGGCCAGTACGGCGATCACCGGCAGGCTGCGGCTGACGCCGGTCCCCGCCACCGCCACGCCGATCATGGCGACCGAGCCCAGCCAGCAGGCCCCGAACCCGAAGGTCCGGCGCAGCGGCCCGGCGGCGAAGGCCGCGCCGACGACGCCCAGCCCGCTCACGGCGATGACGAAGCCGACGGTGGTCTCACTGCGACCGAGCTCCTCCTGGATCCGGTAGACCAGCAGGTCGGTGGCGCCCATGGTGACGAAGGTCAGCAGCGTGAGCAGCACGGTCAGCGGGCGCAGCACCGGGTGGGCCCACAGGAAGCGGAAGCCCACCACGAACATCTCCCGCAGCTTCCCGGACTCGGCGGCACGCGGCTTCGAGCCGCGCGACTCCTCGGCTCCGTCCCGCCCGAAGGCCACCCACCGCAGGCTCACGGCCGAGACCAGGAAGGTCGCGCCGTCCACCCCCAGGGCCCAGTCCGCGCCCACCCCGCCGGCGATGAGCCCCGCGGCGGCCGGCCCGCACAGGGTCCCGACGGCGAAGGTTCCCATCAGCCGCCCGTTGGCGGCGGTCAGGTCCTCGCCGCGCACCAGGTTTGGCACCGCCGTCACGTACGCCACGTCGAACAGCGTCTTCAGGGCGGTGACCAGCGCCGTCACTACGTACAGCACCCAGATCCGCGGTCCGGCCAGCCAGATGAGCGGCACCGCGCCCAGCAGCAGCGCCCGGACGAGATCGCAGGTGATCATCAGGCGGCGCCGGTCCGTCCGGTCCACCACGTGTCCGGCGAACATCCCGGTCGCAATGCCGGTGACCCCCGTCACGACCGTGATCAGGCCCATCTGGACGACGTCCCCGGTGGCGTCGAGGACCAGCAGGGGCAGCGCGAGCAGCGAGATCGATCCGCCGAGGACGGACAGCGCCTGACCGAGCCAGAAGACGTTGAAGTCCCGGTTCCGCCAGAGCGGGGGGTGCTGGTCCGACACCGGTACTAGCCCAGCAGGGCGTAGACGGTCGACGCCGTGGCGGCCGGTTCCGGCGCCCCTTCGGGGGTCATGGTGATGTCGGCGAACGCCATCCGCTTGCCGAGCTTGGTCACCCGCACCTCGATCAGCACGTCCGTACCGAGCACCGGCCGCTGGAAGCTGGTCGACTGCTGGACGGTGGTCATCGGCCCGTACGCCCCGCGCGCGGCGGAGATCGCGATGACGGTGGCGGTGTCGGCGGCGGCCATCAGGGCCTGCCCGGACAGGCCCCCGCCGTCCCGGGCCAGCGCCTCGGACCAGGGCAGCCGCAGTACGGCGTGCCGCTCGTCCGCCTCCTGGACGCTGAGCCCGAGGGCGAGCACCCAGGGGGCGAAGTTGTCGGCGAGGATCTTGTCTGCGTCTGCGGGTGTCAGGGTCACCCGGAGATTGTGGCGGCCCGGTCCGGGCCGCACAACAGCATTGATCCGTCAGGGCAGTACGCGCTCCGGCCGACCCGGCGGGCCGGCATCAGAGCGAGGGGCTCAGAGCGTCGCCGCCAGTTCCGTGCCCTGGCGGATCGCCCGCTTGGCGTCCAGCTCGGCGGCCACGTCGGCGCCGCCGATCAGGTGCGGCCGGCCGCCGGCCGCGAGCAGCGCCTCGTACAGGTCGCGGCGCGGTTCCTGGCCGGTGCAGAGCACCACGGTGTCGGCGGGGACGAGCCGCTGCTCGCCGCCGACGGTGATGTGCAGGCCCTCGTCGTCGATCCGGTCGTACGTGGCACCCGCGACCGAGACGACCCCGCGGTGCTTGAGCTCCGCGCGGTGGATCCAGCCGGTGGTGGTGCCGAGGCCGGCGCCGACCTTGGTGGTCTTGCGCTGGAGGAGGTGGACCTGGCGCGGGGGCGCGGGCCGCTCGGGGGCGGTGAGACCGCCGGGGCCGGTGTACGCGGTGTCGACGCCCCAGTGGCGGAAGTACGTCTCGGGGTCCTGGGAGGCGCCCTCGCCGCTGTCGGTGAGGAACTCGGCGACGTCGAAGCCGATGCCGCCGGCGCCGACGACGGCGACGCGCTCGCCGACGGGGGCGCCGTCGCGCAGTACGTCGAGGTAGGTGACGACGTTGGCGTGGTCGACGCCCTCGATGTCGGGGGTGCGGGGGGTGACGCCGGTGGCGACGACGACCTCGTCGTAGCCCTGGAGGGTCTCGACGTCGGCGCGGGTGTTCAGCCGGACGTCGACGGCGCGGGCGGCGAGCTGGGTGCCGAAGTAGCGGATGGTCTCCTCGAACTCCTCCTTGCCCGGGATGCGGCGGGCGATGTCGAGCTGTCCGCCGATGTGGCCGGAGGCCTCGAAGAGGGTGACGGCGTGGCCGCGTTCGGCGGCGGAGACGGCGCAGGCGAGACCGGCCGGACCGGCGCCGACGACGGCGACGCGCTTCTTCAGCTGCGTGGGCGACAGCACGAGTTCGGTCTCGTGGCAGGCGCGCGGGTTGACCAGGCAGCTGGTGATCTTGCCGCTGAAGGTGTGGTCGAGGCAGGCCTGGTTGCAGCCGATGCAGGTGTTGATCGTCTCGGAGCGGCCGGCGGCGGCCTTGGCGACGAAGTCGGCGTCGGCGAGGAAGGGGCGGGCCAGCGAGACCAGGTCGGCGCGGCCGTCGGCGAGCAGCTCCTCGGCGATCTCCGGGGTGTTGATGCGGTTGCTGGTGACGAGCGGCACGGAGACCGCGCCCATCAGCCGCTTCGTGACCCAGGTGTAGGCGCCGCGGGGGACGGAGGTGGCGATGGTGGGGATGCGGGCCTCGTGCCAGCCGATGCCGGTGTTGATGATGGTGGCGCCGGCCGCCTCGATCTCCTTGGCGAGGCGGACGACCTCGTCGAGGGTGGAGCCGCCGGGAATCAGGTCCAGCATGGAGAGCCGGTAGATGAGGATGAAGTCCTCGCCGACGGCCGCGCGGGTGCGCCGGACGATCTCCAGCGGGAAGCGCACGCGGTTCTCGTACGCGCCGCCCCAGCGGTCGGTGCGCTTGTTGGTGGCGGCGGCGATGAACTCGTTGATCAGGTAGCCCTCGGAGCCCATGATCTCGACGCCGTCGTAGCCGGCGAGCTTCGCGAGGCGGGCGGCGCGGACGAAGTCCTCGACGGTGCGCTCGACCTCGATGTCGCTGAGCTCGTTCGGGACGAAGGGGCTGATGGGGGCCTGGAGGGCGCTGGGGGCGACCAGGTCCTTGTGGTAGGCGTAGCGGCCGAAGTGGAGGATCTGCATGGCGATCTTCCCGCCCTCGGCGTGCACGGCCTCGGTGATCACCCGGTGCTCGGCGGCCTCCTCCTCGGTGGTGAGGCGCGATCCCCCCTCGAAGGGGCGGCCGGCGTCGTTCGGGGCGATGCCGCCGGTGACGATCAGGCCGGCGCCGCCGCGGGCGCGCTCGGCGTAGAAGGCGGCGAGGCGCTCGAAGCCGCCCGCGTGCTCCTCGAGGCCGGTGTGCATGGAGCCCATGATCACGCGGTTCGGCAGGGTGGTGAAGCCGAGGTCCAGGGGGCTCAGCAGGTGCGGGTACCGGCTCTGGGAACTCATGAGGGGCGCCTCCTCGCGCGGGGGTGATGAACCTGTTCTAGGCGAGGAGGACCGATTGTGCAACTAGGTGCATAACCAAGTGGCGGAGTTCACGCCTGCGCCTGCAGGGCCGAGACCTTCCGTACGAGGACGACGGCGAAGCCGGCCGCCACGACGAAGAGCAGGTCGCAGGCCATGGCGACCGGCGTGGCCTCGCGCAGCCCGGCCTGCGTATCGGCGGCGGCGCCCATCCGGCTGGAGACCAGCGAGGCGAGCATCGCCACGCCGAAGGCGACGGACCAGGCGGTGACCGGGGCCGCGGAAACGGGCGCGGCGGAGCGGAACTGCCTCGACGCACTGGCCGCCGACGCGGGCGGGCAGCCAGGACCCTGCGTCACCGGCACAGCCCCGTCCATGCCGTCCCGTGCGCCGCCACGTACGCTCGCCCGGGTGGCAGAACACCTCACCTTGACCGTGAACGGGATCCGGCTGGCGTACCAGGCGGCGGGCGCCGGGGGCGACGACCCGCCGGTGGTGCTGCTGCACGCGCTGGGCGAGCGCGCCGAGGACTGGGCCCTCGTACGGGACGCACTCGCGCGGGACCGGCGCGTGTACGCCCTCGACCTGCGCGGGCACGGCCTGAGCGGGCGGCCGGCACGGTACTCGGTGGAGCTGATGCGGGACGACGTCCTGGGCTTCCTCGACGCCCTGGGGCTGGACCGGATCGACCTGGTCGGGCATTCGCTGGGCGGCGTGGTCGCGTACCTGGTCGCGGCGGAGCAGCCGCACCGGATCGGCCGGCTCGTCCTGGAGGACGCCCCCGCGCCGCTCCCCCGCGCGTCCGCCGCCCCCGTGCGGCCCGAGGGGGAGCTGGACTTCGACTGGGCGATGGTGCTCGCCGTCAGGCCGGAGCTCGACCGGCCCGATCCCGCGTGGCTGACCGCCCTGGAGCGGATCACCGCCCCCACCCTCGTCGTCCACGGCGGCCCCACGAGCCACCTCGCGGCCGCCTCCTTCGACGAGATCACCGCCCGCATCCCCGACGCCCGCCTGATCACCCTCCCGTACGGGCACCTGATCCACGCGGCGGCGCCCGAGGAGTTCACGCGGACGGTGACGGACTTCCTCGCAAAGGACGCGGCCGCGGAACCCGGGCCCGTGTAGGGCGGGTTCCCCCGCCCCGGCCGGTCAGGCGCGGTGGAGGCGGACCGTGACGATCTGGAAGGGGCGCAGGGTGAGCGCGACCGCGCCGTCCGCCGCGGGAGCAGCGACTGCCGGACCCGGCAGCGGCCGTTCCAGGAGGTCGGTTTCGAACGCCTCCGCGATCCGGAAATCCGCCTTCAGGGACGCCGTCGCGCGGCCTCCGCGGGATTCGTAGAGGCGGACGATCACGTCGCCGCTGCGGTCCTCGGCCAGTTTGACCGCCTCGACCACCACCGCGTCGTTGTCCACGGCCAGCAGCGGGGCCACCGGGGCCGCCCCGTGGACCACCCGCTCCGGGAGGTTCAGCGCGTGGCCCTCGCGCACCGCGTCCCCGATCCCCGCGCCCGGTGCGAGGGAGACCCGCAGGGTGTGGGAGCCCTGGTCGGTCTCCGGGTCGGGGTAGCGCGGGGCCCGCAGGAGGGAGAGTCGGACCGTGGTGGTCTGGCCCCCGTCCGGCCGCACGTCGCGGGTCACGTCGTGGCCGTACGTGGAGTCGTTGAGGATCGCCGTCCCCCATCCCGGCTCCTCCACGTGGATCCACCGGTGCGCGCAGATCTCGAACTTGGCGGCCTCCCACGAGGTGTTGGTGTGGGTCGCCCGGTACACGTGCCCGAACTGGGTCTCCGAGGCGGACCGTTCGGCCTTCACGTCGAGCGGGAAGGCGGCCTTCAGGAACTTCTCCGTCTCGTGCCACTCCACCTCCGTGACCAGGTCCACCGTCTTGGCCCCGGCCCGCAGGGTGATCGACTGGACCGCCGTCGAGCGGCCGAAGGAGCGGGCGACGCGGACGGTCACCGCGTCCGGGCCGGCCTCGGCCACCTCCAGCGCGTCCAGCTCGACCAGGTCGGTCACGCTGTTGCGGTAGAACGCGTCGATGTCCCACGCGTCCCACATGTTCGGGAAGTCGGGGTGGATCTGGAGCAGGTTCCCGGCCCGCCCCGGGGCCAGCGCCTCCCGGCGCGCCTCCAGGTCGTACGCCGACACGATCAGCCCGCGGCCGTCGATCTCCACCAGCAGCCGCCCGTTGGCGAGGACGTGCCCCCCGCCGTGCCGCTCCTCGACGGTGACGGGCTGCGCCGCCCCCTGCGGCAGGCCCGCGCCGCCCGCCGGGACACCGCGCCGGGCGTGCGGCGCGCAGTTGAAGACGAGCTCCGCCGTGCCCTTCCCCGCCAGGGCCAGCTGCGCCGCCAGGGTGATCCCGCGCAGCTCCTCGCGTGCGGCCGCGTACGTCGCGCGCGCCTCCCGGTGCACCCAGGCGATGGACGATCCGGGCAGGATGTCGTGGAACTGGTGCAGCAGCACGGTCTTCCAGATCCGCTCCAGGTCCTCGTACGGGTACCCGTACCCCGGCACCCGGACCGCGGCGCTCGCCGCCCACAACTCGGCCTCGCGCAGCAGCGATTCGCTGTGCCGGTTGCCCTGCTTGGTCTTGGCCTGCGAGGTGTAGGTGCCGCGGTGCAGCTCCAGGTACAGCTCGCCGGCCCAGACGGGCGCGTCCGCGTACTCGGCGTGCGCCTTCTCGAAGAAGGCGTCGGGCCGCTCGACCTCCACGCGCGGGGACCCTTCGAGGTCCCGCTGCCGCCGGGCCCGGGCCAGGTGTTCGCGGGTGGGGCCGCCGCCGCCGTCGCCCCAGCCGAAGGGGGCCAGAGAGCGTGAACCCCAGCCCTTTTCCTGGTAGTTGCGGGCCGCGTGGGCGAGCTGGGCGCCGCCGAGGTCGCTGTTGTAGGTGTCGACGGGCGGGAAGTGGGTGAAGACGCGGGTGCCGTCGATGCCCTCCCACCAGAAGGTGTGGTGCGGGAACTTGTTCACCTGCGACCAGGAGATCTTCTGCGTCAGGAACCACTTCGAACCGGAGAGCTTGACGATCTGCGGCATCGCGGCGGTGTACCCGAAGGAGTCGGGCAGCCAGACGTTGCGGGTCTCGATGCCGAACTCGTCCAGGAAGAACTTCTTCCCGTACAGGAACTGGCGGGCCATGGCCTCGCCGCCGACCATGTTGGTGTCGGACTCCACCCACATGCCGCCGACGGGTACGAACTGCCCGTCCGCGATCTTCTTCTTGATCCGCTCGAAGAGCTCGGGCCGGTGGGTCTTGATCCAGTCGAGCTGCTGCGCCTGCGACATGGCGAAGACGAACTCGGGGTGCGCGTCCATCAGGTTGACCATGTTGGACGCGGTCCGGGAGACCTTGCGGACCGTCTCGCGCAGCGGCCACAGCCAGGCGGAGTCGATGTGGGCGTGGCCGACCGCGCTGATCCGGTGCGCGGAGGCGTTGGCGGGAGCGGCGAGCACCCCGGCGAGCCGCGCGCGGGCGGCGGCCGCCGTCCCGGGGACGTCGCCCGGGTCCACCGCGTCGAGGGCGGCGTCGAGGGCGCGCAGGATCTCGTACCGGCGGGCGTCGGCCTCGCCGAGCTGCAGCATGAGGTCGTGGAGGACCTCCAGGTCCTGGACGAGTTCCCAGACCTCGGTCTCGAAGACGGCGAGGTCCATCCGGGCGAGCCGGTACAGGGTCTGGTTGCCGCTGGTCTGCCGGTCGCCCTCGTACGTCACGCAGTGGTCGACCAGGACCGGGTTGGAGGCCGCCTCGACGTACCACTCGACCTGCTCGCCGCCGGCCGCCGAGTCGGTGACGCGCACCCAGTCGTTGTACGGGTTGAGGGCCTTGACCTCGCTTCCGTCGGCCCGGTGGACGAGTCCCTCGCACTGGAAGCCGGGCATCATCCGGTCGAAGCCGAGGTCGAGGACGGCCTCGACCGTACGGCCCGCCCAGTCGGCCGGGACGGTGCCGGTGACCTTGAACCAGGTGGTGCCCCAGGCCGGGCCCCACGTCTCGCCGATCGCGCAGGGCCCGTACGGGGCCGCCAGACCCTCGGCGACCGGCACGGGTTCGCCCGGGGCCTCCCAGCGCCCGATCTCCAGCGGGACCGGCCGCGAGTGGACGGCGGGCTTGATGCGCTCCTTGAGGACCCGGCGCAGGCGGTGTTCGGTGATGCTGCGGTCGTCGTGCATGACGGCTGCTCCAAGGGAGGGAGGGTTCGTATGACGGCAGGTCGTGTGGCGGCGGGACTCAGGTCTTGACGGCTCCCTCGCCCACTCCCTTGAAGAAGAAACGCTGGAGGGCGAAGAAGAGCAGCATCATCGGGAGGAGCGCCGCCATCGCGCCGGCGGCGATGATCCGCTGGTCGTTGGTGGTGCTGGCGCCGGCCAGGGTCTTCAGGCCGAGCTGGAGCGTGTAGTGGTCGCTGTTGGTGAGGACCAGCAGGGGCCAGAGGAAGTCGTCCCAGGCGCCCATGAAACTGGTGATGCAGACGACGGCCAGGGCCCCCTTGGCGGCGGGGAGGAAGAGCCGGGTGAACCGGTTCCACTCGTCGGCGCCGTCCAGGACCGCGGACTCCTCCACCTCCTTGGGCACGGCGAGGAACGCCGAGCGCATGATCATGATGTTGAGGACGGAGACCGCGCCGGGGAGCCACACGCCGACGAGGGTGTCGACCAGGCCCATCTCGCGGACGGTCAGGAACATCGAGATCATCACGGACTCGAAGGGGAACATGAGGGTGGCCACGAGCACCGTGAAGACGCTCTTGCGGCCCTTCCACCCGGCCCGGGACAGGGCGTACCCGCCCATCGCGGCGAACAGCATGTTCGAGGTGATCGCGAGGACGGCCACCACCAGGGTGTTGCCGACGTACTGGAGCAGCGGGAACGAGTCGGCGACGAGGACGTAGTTGTCGAGGGTGGGCTGCGAGGGAAGCACACCGTCGTACACGTTCTCGGTACGGCCGCGGATCGAGGTCAGGAACTGCCAGACGATCGGGCCGAGCATCACGACGAGCATCACGACCAGCGTGGTGTACCGGACGGCGAGCCCGAGTCGCCCGCGGGGCGCGGTGGTCAACTCTCGTCCCCCTTCGACAGGCGGCGGCCCAGCAGGCTGAAGACCAGGGTCAGCAGGAACAGCAGGATCGAGAGGGCGGAGGCGTAGCCGGTCTCGCCGGAGAAGCCGAGGCCGACCTGCCGGATGAGGAAGGGCAGCGTGCGGGCGCCGCCGCCGGGGCCGCCGCTCTCGCCGCCGAGGATGTAGATCTCGGTGAAGACGCGCAGCGCGGAGATGGCGGAGAGCGTGCCGACCAGCAGCATCATCGGCTTCACCTGGGGGACGGTGATGCTGAAGAAGCGGCGCACCGGGCCGGCCCCGTCGAGGGCCGCCGCCTCGTACAGCGAGGCCGGCACGTTCCCGAGGGCGGCGAGGTAGAACACCATGTAGTAGCCGAGGCCCTTCCACACGGTCACGATCATCGCGGAGACGAGCAGCATGGTGCTGTCCGTCAGGAACGGGATCGGTTCCGAGACGAGGCTCAGCTTCCGGAACACGGTGTTGACGAGCCCGTCGCTGCGCAGCACCCACTGCCAGATCAGGCCGACGACCACGGCCGAGGCGATCACCGGGGTGTAGAAGGCGGAGCGGAAGAACCCGATGCCGGGTATCTCCGCCTGGACGAGCACGGCCAAGGCCAGCGGGAGGAGGACCAGGCACGGTACGACGACCACGAGGTACAGGACGCTGTTGCCGGTGGCGGTCCAGAAGTCGGGGTCGGCGAAGGCGCGGGTGTAGTTGTCGAAGCCGACGAACGTGCCGCCGCGCAGGATCTGGGCGTCGGTGAAGGAGAGGATGACGGTGTTGACGAACGGCCAGAGGCTGAACAGCGCCACCATCAGCAGGCCGGGGGCGAGGAAGAGGTAGGGGGTCCACCACCTGCGGTGGACCAGCCCGGTCTCGACCTCCATGGCCGCGAGGGCCTTGCGGCGCCGTCCGGCGGCGGGCGTCATTTCTGCGCCGACTTGGCGAGCAGCTGGTTCGCCTCCTCCTGGGCCTTGCGCACGGCCGTCTTCGGGTCCTGCTCGCCCTGGATCGCCTTCTGCATCTCGCGGACGACCGCGTCGCCGACCTGGTTCGTCCACTGGACGGGGGTGTTGGCGTCGAGTGCGGCACTCTTCAGCTGCTCGGCGCCGATCGCGCGGGCGACCGTCTCGGCGTCCCTGCCGTCGCCCCGGTCCGCGAAGCGCGGATCGGCCAGGCCCCGGGCGTTGGACGGGTAGATGGTCGCGTTCTTGGAGAACTCCACCTGGTTGGGGCCGTTGGTGACCCACTTGGCGAACTCGCTCGCCGCGTCGAGGTGTTTGGTGTCCTTCTTGATGCCGAGCGACTGGGCGTAGATGCCGATGTGGCCGAGCTTGCCGGTGACGGCCCCCGCGACCTGCGTGCCGGCGTAGATCTGCGGGGCGTTCTGCTTGATGTCCTTGACGAAGCCCGGGGAGCCGGGTCCGAAGACGAGCTTGCCGCCGCCGTAGAGCTGGTTGATGTCGTCGGACTTGAGGAGGGACTCCTTGGGCATGGCGCCCTTGGCGTACAGGTCCTTCATCCGTTCGACCCACTCGACGGCCTTGGGGGTGTCGAAGACGAACCGGTCCTGCTGCTCGTTCAGGATCGGCACGCCCATCTTCTGCCAGTCCCCGGGCAGCCGGCCCTTGGGGTCGGCCATGAAGGCGGAGTACCGGCCGCCCGACGCCGCGGCGATCTTGTCTGCGTAGTCGAAGAACTGCTCGACGCTGGTCGGCGGTTGTGCGGGGTCCAGGCCGGACTTCTCGAAGAGCTCCTTGTTGTACGTGAGGATCTCCGGGGTCACGTACCAGGGATACGCGTACACGCCGTCGCCCTTCCCCGGGAGCTTGAACTGCTCCCAGGACCCGGGGACGTACTCCTTGGCGACCTCGGGGTCGAGCCCCGCGACGTCGGCGAGCAGGCCGCGGTCGCCGAGGAGCTGGAAGGAGTCGGTGGACAGGTTGACCACGTCGGGGAGGGCTCCGGCCTGGGCGTCGGCGACGAGCTTCTCGTTGTAGCCGTCGCCGGGCACGTCCTCCCATCTGACCTTGGCCTCGGGGTACTTCTTCTCGAAGGCGTCGATGACGCCTTGGACGTACGCCGTGAACTTGGGCTTGAGCTGGAGGGTGCGGAAGGTGATCTCGCCGGCCACCTTGCCGCTCTTCTTCGCCTCCGGCACCTCTGCGGCGCCCCCGCTCACTCCGCAGGCGCAGACCGAGAGGAGCGTGCCGGCCACGAGCGTGGCGATGGCTGTACGGGTCGCGTTCGAACGGGTCATCGTCGCCACCTTCAGGGGAGTTCCGGCCTCACTGCCGGAGCGCGCAGCCCACGCTGACCCCACATCTCGATCGCGTCAATGCGGCCAATGTCCCGATGGGCGGGTACCCGTAGGTCCCACATTGCGACACCAGGCCGACAGGCAGAGGAAAGTCGCGGAGTCAACACCGCAGCGACCTGCACTAATGCGCTTTAGTTCTTAACCGGTCCGAGGTGATATCGATTCCATAACAACCTGTTCTGACGTCAGATGTTGACTCTTTAAGGCTGGTTCGAGAAGCGACGCACTAATGCGGTTTACCTAGCGGCCCTGCCGTCCGGTTCGAGCAGGGTCTTCCCGGCGGCATCGACGACCTTCCCCACCCCGAAGACCACTGCCGCAACGGCCGCGATGCCGAGCACCAGCACCACTCCGCAGCCGATCAGACAGCCCTTGCGCTGTGCCACGTCCGTTCCTCCGTACCTTGCCGGTCCTCGCTGTCACCCAGATCTTCGGGGGCCACGGGGACCGTGCGCCGTCCTCCAAAGTCTTCGGTGCCCGCAACGATCGTCGTTCGAGGTCGGACCCCCTCATCCGTGTATACAAGAGGAGAGGACGATACGGACGAAACGAGAGGAACCCATCGTGAGCGAGACCATCGAGCCTCTGATCGTCGTCGGCGTGGACGGTTCGAACCACTCCAAGGAGGCCCTGCGCTGGGCCGTTGCCCAGGCCAAGGCCATCGGCGGGCGGGTGCACGCCGTCATGAGCTGGGAGTGGAACACCAATCCGTTCGCCCTGGGCCCGGGCACGGGCGCGGATGCGGGCGCGGGCGCGCCGGGCGATCCGGTCGGCGCCGAGGAGACGGCCCGCCAGAAGCTCGCGGACACCGTGGCCTCGGCCGTCGGCACCTCGCCCGGCGTTCCCCTCTTCCGCCGGGTCGAACAGGGTTCGCCGGCCCAGGTGCTGGTGGACGCCTCCAAGGAGGCGGACCTGACGGTGGTCGGCACCCGGGGCTACGGCGGTTTCAAGGGGGCCCTGCTCGGCTCGGTGAGCCAGCAGGTGGTGCAGTACGCGGCGAGCACCGTGGTCGTCGTACGCGAGGGCGCGGACGAAGACTGAGCCTCCACCAACCTACGAAAGTCGTTTGTATTCGGGCCGGCCGTGCGCCAGAAGCCGGGCTTCGGCCGTGACCTCGGCATCGAGCTGGGCGAACGCCCTGTCCCCGTACTTGACGATGTCGTACTCGTCATCAAGCTCGGCAAGGCGCTCCGCCAGTGGCAGTTGATGACCGAACCGCTGGTGGATTCGCAAGGCAAGGTCTCGCGGTGTCAGCTTGCCCGCCAGCAGCTGGTGGGCGAGCGCGCGCACGGCAGCTTCCTGCCCGGCCTCGCTGTCGCGCGGGTAGAACACGAGGTCCAGCTCGGCGAGTACGACGGGAAGCAGGTGCGGCACGTCGTAATCCGCCTCGGCGCGTGTGTATCCGGCCAGAATGCGGAGTGCCGGGCTGTCGAGTCCGGCAACGAGTGCTGCGCAGGCGGCCTCAACGACATCGTGCGCGCGGGCCTCGCCGATACTCCAGAGAACGGCGAGATCCTGCAGGTCATCGGCTGCTGCTTCGATCGGGGACACCCCCGCATGATCCCCCGCACGGGTGATCCCGTCGAGCATGTTTCGACCCGGCGCCTTCAGGTTGGCGGGGGCTCGCTGACGCCCGGCGCCTCCGCGACCGTCAGTTTCCGGGGGGTGTCAGGTCCGCGGGGTCGGTGTTCGCGCCGCACAGGACGACGGCCACCCGCTCGCCCAGCGGCTCGGGCGAAGTCCGGACGGCCGCCAGGGCCGTGGCCGCGCCCGCCTCCACCACGATCCGGTGCTCCTCCCACAGTGCGCGCCGGGCTGCGGTGATCGCCGCGTCCGGGACCAGGACGGACCGTACGTTCTCCTCCTGAGCGGCGGCCAGCGCAGCAGCCGAGACGCGGGTGGCGCCCAGCGAGTCGGCCGCGACCGAGTCCACGGCCACGTCGACGAGCCAGCCCGCCTCCAAGGCCGCGTTCAGGGCCCGGCAGTTCTCCGGCTCGGCCGCGACGACCCGTACGCCGTGCTCGCGCGCCGCGGCGGCGACACCGGCGAACAGTCCGCCGCCGCCGACCGCGACGACCACGGTGTCCAGACCGGGCAGCGCGGCCCGGATCTCGTCCAGCAGGGTGCCCGCGCCCGCCGCGATGAGCGGGTGGTCGTACGCGTGGCTGCTCAGGGCGCCGCTGGCCGCCGCGAACTCCTCGCACGCGGCCAGCGCTTCGGCGTACCGGTCGCCGACGAGCCGTACGTCGGCGCCGTAGCCGCGCAGCCGCTCCACCTTCACGCGGGGCGCGTTGGCGGGCAGGAAGACCGTGGCGGGGACGGACTGCGCGCGGGCCGCCCAGGCGCAGGCGAGGCCCGCGTTGCCGCCGGAGGCGATGGTGACGCCCGCGTCCGGGAGGGTGCCCGCCTCGCGGTGCGCGGCCAGGAAGTTGCGGGCGCCGCGGGCCTTGAAGGACCCGGTGTGCTGGAGGTACTCCAGCGCGTACCAGAGGCCCTCGGCGGCCGGCACCACCGCGACCGGGCGGACCGAGCCGGCCGTCCGGTCGGCGGCGGCGCGTACGGCGGCGTAGTCGAGCTGCTGTTCCATGACGTCCATCACGGGGTCCCTTCGGGCTTCGCGCTTCGCGCTTCGGGCTTCGGGCTTCAGGCGGCGGCAGGCCGGTTGGCCTCGATCAGCTGGCGCAGTGCGCCGTAGTACACCTCGTGGTCGGTCAGGGCCGGCAGTACGTCGGCCAGCCCGCCCGAGAGCACGGGGAACCGCTCCGGATCCAGCGCGGCGAGGGCCGCCCGCGAGGCGGCGGTGGCTCCGGCCGGATCCCGGTGGTCCACGAAGGCGGCGCTGCCGAGGGTGAGCAGGTACATGCGGCGGTAGGCGGTCATCGCCTCGGCGGCGGTCATCCCGGCGGCCACGCTGTCGGCGAGCGCGGGCTCGACCAGCCGGGCCAGCAGCCGGCGGCCGAGCCAGGGGCGGCCCCCGCGGAGCACCAGCAGCCCGGGGTGGGCGGTGAGCAGCCGGTAGAGGGCGGTGAACCGCAGCTCGGTGGCCTCGGCCCAGCCGGTCCCGGCCGGGATCTCGGGCAGTTGCCCGGCGAGGTGCTCGGTGCACAGGTCGAGCAGTCCGGCGAGGTCGGTGCAGCGGCGCTGGACGGTGGCGTGGGAGACCTCGAGCCGGTCGGCCAGAGCGCGGAAGCTCAGCGCGTTCGGCCCCTCCTCGTCGAGGAGGCGCAGGGCGGCGGCAGCGATCGCATCGGGCGTCGCGCGGTCCAGGGCGGCTGATCTCCTCGGCATGAGATACACCGTATCAGACAATGGAACATACGACGTATCGCCACCATCCCTCCCCGATCGTGTGACGTCGACTACGGCCATATTGCTGGTCATTGAGACATAACCATCGACTTATGTTGACAGCGGGTAGTCGCACCGCTGCACTGAGCGCACTGCAGCCCCACCTCAAGGAGTCTCCGTGCCGCCTCGCCTGCGTGCGTCGCTCCCCTGCCTGACCGCGGCCGCCCTGCTCGCCCTCTGCCTCGCCCCCGCCCCCGCGGCGGCCGAGCCCTACGCGACCTCGGACAGCCCGCTCGCGCTCACCCCGCCCATGGGCTGGAACAACTGGGCGCACTACATGTGCGACATCGACGAGGCCAAGGTGGTCGCGAACGCCGACGCACTGGTGTCCAGGGGCCTCGCCGCCAAGGGCTACGACACGGTGACCGTCGACGACTGCTGGATGACCAAGAGCCGGGACGCGGACGGCAGCCTGGTCGTCGACACGCAGAAGTTCCCGCACGGCATGGCCTGGCTCGGCGAGTACCTGCACGACAAGGGCCTGAAGTTCGGCATCTACGAGGACGCGGGCTCCCTCACCTGCGAGCGCCACCCCGGCAGCGGCTCCCCCGACGGCGGCGGCCCGGACCACTACGCCCAGGACGCCCGGCAGTTCGCGTCGTGGAAGGTCGACTACGTCAAGATGGACGGCTGCAACCTGTGGGTGCCGCCCGGGAAGACGAAGGAGCAGGCGTACCGCGACGCGTACAACGCCGTCTCCGAAGGCCTGCGCGCGAGCGGCCGCGCCATGGTCCTCTCGGCCTCCGCCCCCGCCTACTTCCAGCAGGGCGAGTGGGGCGGCTCCGACTGGCACAAGGTCCTCGGCTGGGTCGGCGAGACCGGCCAGCTGTGGCGCGAGGGCAAGGACATCAAGGTCTACAACGCGACCGCCCCGGCAACCTCCCGGTGGAGCTCGGTGCTGGGCAACTACGGCTACAACCGCTGGCTCGGCCGGTACGCGGGCCCCGGCAACTGGAACGACCCCGATTTCCTCATCGCGGGCGCCCCCGGGCTCACCGAGGCCGAGAGCCGCAGCCAGGTGGGCCTGTGGGCGATGATGGCGGCCCCGTTCATCCTGTCCTCCGACGTCTCGAAGCTCACCCCGGCCGGGCTGGCCGCCCTGGGCAACACCGACCTGATCGCGCTGGACCAGGACCCGATGGGCCGCCAGGGCGCGGTGCTCTCCGCCAACGCCACCTTCGAGGTGCTGGCCCGGCCGCTGGCCAACGGCGACCGCGCCGTCGCCGTGCTCAACCGGTCCGGCAGCACCCGGGACATCTCCGTACCGCTCTCCGACATCGGGCTGTACTCCTGCACGGTCGACGCCAAGGACCTGTGGAGCGGCAAGAGCACCGAGGTCTCGACCTCCCTGACCGGGAAGCTGGCCGCGCACGACACGGCGGTCTTCCGGCTCACCCCGCACGAGGGGTGCGCCGAGGCCCGGCCTACCGGGCAGATCACCGGGAACGGCGCCCAGTGCGCGGACGGGGTCAACACCACCGGGGTGGGCGCGGTGGTCCTTTCGCCGTGCACCGCGGCCGCGGACCAGCGCTGGGTCCTCGGATCCGACGCGAGCGTACGCCTGACCGGCAAATGCCTGTCGGCGAGCGAGGAAGGCCTCGTGGAACTGGCCGCCTGCGCGCCCGGGGAGCCGGGCCGGCACTGGACGCACCGCCGGGACGGAGCCCTCGTCGAGGACCTGAGCGGGCTGTGCCTGACGGCCCCCGCCGCGGCCGCCACCCCGGACGCCCCGGCCGAGCGGCTGCGGCTGGCCGAGTGCGGCGAGCACCGGGTCGACCAGGCCTGGTCCCTGCCGGTCTGACGACCCGCCGGGCCGCCGTCGGGAGCCGACCCGGACGGCAGCCCGACGGCGGCCCCGCTCTCGCAGCGGGCCACCGGCCCATGACGCAGCACGCCGCACGACCAGACCGGACCGGACCCGCGGGCCCGGCACGGGACGGGGCCCGGATCAGACCCGGACCAGACCACGGAACGGTGACTCATCGGATGACGAACTCCCCGCCCCGGCGCCGGCGGCGCGCACAGCTGCGCCACCGGGTCGCCCTCGCCACCCTGGCGGCCCTGCTCGGCGCCGGCTCCCCCGCACTGGCCGGCCCGGCCGGCCCGGCCGGCGCGTCGGCCCCCGCACCGAACCATGCGCGCGGGGCAGCGGCACACCAAGGCTCCCCCGGCGCGCCGGAGTCCCGGGCCTTCGACGCCGGGCCCGCGCGGGCGGCGCTGGAGCGGCTGCTGCCGCGCCACGCAGCCCAGTTCACCCTCGTACCCGATCCGGCCGCCGGCGCCGACCGGTTCACCGTGTCCGGCTCGGCAGGCGCGATCACCGTGCGCGGGTCCACCGGGGCCACCCTGCTCACCGGCGTCGGCTGGTACCTCCAGCACGTCGCCGGGGCCGACATCGGCTGGCCCGGCGACAGCATCGGCATGCTGCCCGCGCGGCTGCCCGCCGTGCCCGCGCCGGTCACCCGCAGCGCGCTCGTCCCGCACCGTTACGCTCTCAACGACACCGACGACGGCTACTCGGGCCCGTACCGCACCTTCGAGCAGCACCAGCGGCAGATCGACCTGCTCGCCCTGCATGGCATCAACGAGGTGTTCGTACAGGCCGGCGCCGAGTACCCCTACTACCGGGCGCTCCAGGGCTTCGGCTACTCCGCCGCCGAGCTGCGCGAGTGGATCCCCGGCCCCGGCCACCAGAGCTGGTGGCTGCTGCAGAACCTGAGCGGCTTCGGCGGCCCGGTCTCCGAGCGGCTGATGCAGGAGCGCGCCGAGCTCGGCGGGCGGATCGCCGAGCAGCTGCGCGGGCTCGGCATGACCCCGGTGCTGCCCGGCTACTTCGGCACGGTGCCGCCGGGGTTCGCCGCCCGCAACCCGGGCGGGACGACGGTGGCGCAGGGCGACTGGGCGGGCTTCGACCGGCCCGACTGGCTGGAGCCGTCCTCGCCGGTGTTCGGGAAGCTGGCCGCCGCGTACTACGCGGAGCAGCGCGCCGTGTTCGGGGACAGCACGATGTACCGGATGAGCCCGCTGCACGAGGGCGGGAAAGCGGGCGGCGTCGACGTGAAAGCGGCCGCCGGCGCCGTCCAGTCGGCGCTGCACGCCGCGCATCCGGGCGCTATGTGGGCGGTGCTGGGCTGGCAGGACAGCCCGAAGGCGGAGCTGCTCGCCGGGTTGGACACCTCGAAGCTGCTGATCCTCGACGGGCTGTCCGACCGCTACAACCGCCTGGACCGCGAGGCGCGCTGGGGCGGGGCCCCGTACGCGATGGGCACGATCCACAACTTCGGCGGGCACACCACGATCGGCGCCAACACCTCCGTGTGGATCGAGCGGTTCGGCCCCTGGCGGGCCAAGGCCGGCAGCGCGCTGAAGGGCATCGCCTACCTGCCGGAGGCCACCGGCACCAACCCGGCCGCGTTCGACCTGTTCACCGATCTCGCCTGGGAGCCCGGGACGATCGACCAGCGCAAGTGGTTCGCCGATTTCGCGGGCCGCCGGTACGGACGGCCCGACAAGGAGGCCGCGGCCGCCTGGGAGGAGCTGCGCACCGGCCCGTACAGCACCTCCTCGGGCCTGTGGTCGGAGTCCCAGGACAGCCTGTTCACCGCCCGGCCCGGCCTGACCGCGGCGGGGGCGGCGTACTGGAGCCCCAAGTCGATGCGCTACCCGGCCGATTCCGTCCGCCGGGCCCTGGACCACCTGCTCAAGGTGGATCCGAAGCTCCGCGGCTCCAGTGCCTACCGCTTCGACCTGGTGGACACCGCCCGGCAGGCCCTCGCCAACCACTCGCGGGTGCTGCTGCCGAAGATCAAGGCGGCCTACGAGGCCAGGGACCTGACCCGGTTCCGCGAGCTGACCGGCCAATGGGCGGACGGGGAGCGGAAGTTGGATAAAGTCACCGGCTCCGACCCGAACTTCCTCCTCGGCAACTGGCTCTCCGCGGCCCGCTCCTGGGGCGCCGACGAAGCCGAGCAGGACCGCTACGAGTACGACGCCCGCTCGATCCTGAGCGTGTGGGGCCGGCGCAGCACCAGCGAGGGCGGCTTCCTGCACGACTACGCGAACCGCGAATGGAGCGGGCTGATCGGGGAGTTGTACGCGCCCCGCTGGGCGGCCTACTTCGAGACGCTCGAGGAGTCGCTGGTCCGGCGGGCGGCGCCCCGGGAGATCGACTGGCACGCGTACGAGGAAGACTGGGCCCGGCGCACCACCCGGCACCCGAGCGGGGCGAACGGCCCGAGCGGGGATCCGCACGGCCTGGCCACGGCCGTCGCCGCGGCGCTGAAGTCCTGGGAGGGGGCCGTCCGCTGACCTTCTACACCACCCGGCGCGGCGGCGGTCGGATCATGCGCTGATCATCACCCGCCCGTGGGAATCCCGGTGCTCGTGCGAGGGAGAAACCCTCCTGCGGTTCGACGCGCGGCACGGCACTCGGTTGACTGTCCGGAACGATCAGGGGCGGCCGTCGGAGCATCCGGCGGCCGCCCCTTCCGACGCCGCGACGGCCTGACGCCAGCAGGAGTGCACCGCGCATGTCCCAGACCGGACACGAACGGCCCGGGCAGCCCGGGCATCCCGCACGGCCCGGGCCTGAGGGCGCCGCGCAGGACGATGCCCCGCCCGCCGGGGACCACGAGCCCACCGACGACCGCAAGCCCGCCGTGACCCTGGAGCTGCTGACGCTCCTCGCCGCCGGGGTCGCCGATCTGGCCCTCGACCAGTTACGGCAGTCCGCCGACCGGGCCCAGGACGTACTGCGCCGCCCCGACCTGCGGGACCTGCTCACGGACGGGGTCGTGGAACTGCGCAAGCGCGGCGAGCTGGCCACCCGCAGGTCGGGCGCGGGAGCGGAGAACCACCTGGAGACCATGGCCCGGCGGGCCGCCGAGCGGGTCGCCGGCGAGGGCCACCCCCGTGCATGACCACACCGGCTTCAAGGAGCGCATCGACGAGGTGCTGGTCCGGCTGGCCGACGAGGAGGAGCAGGCACTGCTCGGGCTGCACGTCGAACTCTTCCCGCTGTCCGAGCAGTTGCGCCGCTCGCTGGCGAGCGGGAAGCGGATCCGGGCCGCGTACCTGTACTGGGGCTGGCGGGCGGCGGGGCAGCCCGACTGCGAGGGCGTGATCCGGGCCGCGGCCGCGATGGAGCTCGTCCACGCCGCCGCCTGCACCCACGACGACATCATCGACGACAGCCGGATGCGGCACGGCCGGCTCACCGCGCACGCCGCCTTCGCCGCCGCCGGGCAGCGCTCCACCGCCCTCGCGATGATCCTCGGCGACCTTCTGATGGGGTACGCCGGACACGTCTTCAGCTCCTGCGGACTGCCCGGCGCCTACCTGGCCCGGACCGTCCCCCTCTGGGCCACCCTGCTGCGCGAGACGATGGCGGGCGAGTTCCTGGAGGTGCTGCGCACCCGGGCCCAGCCGGCCCGGGAGCCGCAGGTCGCGGAGTCGTTGGAGGTGGCCCGCTTCAAGACGGCCAAGTACACCGTCGAGCGGCCGCTGCACCTGGGCGCCACCCTCGGCGGGGGCTCCCGCGCCCTGCTGGACGCCTTCTCCGCGTACGGGCTCCCGCTCGGCGAGGCCTTCCAGCTGCGCGACGACCTGCTGGGCACCTTCGGTGACCCGGCCAGGACCGGGAAATCGAACGTGGACGACCTGCGGGACGGCAAACCGACCGCGCTGCTCGCCCTGACCGTTGCGGCGGCCGGCGCCGACGACCGGCGGCTGCTCGCCAAGCTGGTCGGCCGGCCCGACCTCGGCGGCGAAGAGGCCGCGGCCGTACGCGAGTTGATGGAGCGCTGCGGGGCCCGGCAGCAGGTCGAGGACATGATCCGGGAGCGCATCGCCCGGGCCGCCGCCGCGCTGGACGCCGTACCGATGCCCGCGGAGGCGCGGTCCGCGCTGTGCGAGCTCGCCGGAACCGCGGCCGAGCGCTCGCTGTAGCCGCGGGCGGCGCCCGGCCCACGGCCGCCGGCCTCCCGGCCCGCTCCGGCCGCCGGATCCCGTACCCGCACCCCCGCCCCCACTCGCATACCCGCGTGCCGCGTACCCGCCGTACCCGCGGGCCCTCTCGCGCCCCCTCGCGCACCCGAACAGACGAGAAGGACCAGTGAAGTGACCACCGCCAACACCGCCTCGCCACGCCCCCGTTACGACGACGCCGCCCTCGACGCCCTGTCCGCCCAGGGTGATCCGCTCGCCGACGAGACCGTCGCCGCGCTGTTCCACCGGGGCGAGGTGGGCGACTTCAACACGCTCATGCGGTTCTTCACCACCGCCGGGGACCCGCTCCCCGAGCGTCTCCCGGCCTCCGCGCGCGCCTATTTCGAGGCCACCGCCGTGCCCCCGGCCTGGGTCGACTGGGACGTCATGGAACAGGCCCGGCTGTTCTTCATGGACAACGCCGCCCACATCAACACCGGCCTGTCCTTCGCCGCGATGCCCGTCAGCTACGCCGTCCCCCGGATGGCCCGGCTGCTCTCCTCGACGCACTCGCTCGCGTACCCCTCCCGGCGGATGGCCAACACCGGCCAGTTCGTCACGTACCTCATGCGGACCGACTCCTTCGCCGAGGGCAGCAAGTTCATCCCGGCCGCGCAGAAGGTCCGGCTGCTGCACGCGGCGGTACGCCACCACCTGCGCCACGGCGGCCACTGGGACGTCGAGCGGGACGGCCTGCCCATCTGCCAGGAGGACATGATCGCCGGGCAGACCTTCTTCTCGCTGCTGGTGCTCGACGCCATGCACCGGCTCGGCATCCACATGAGCGAGGAGGGCGCGGAGGCGTACTACTACGCCTGGCGGGTCGTGGCCGCCCTGCTGGGCTGCGACATGTCGGCCGTACCCGAAAACCTCACCGAGGCCCGCGCGTACTGCGACCTCTACCTGCTGCGCCATCTCGGCCCCTCCCCGGAGGGCGTCGGCCTCAACGCACAGCTGCTGCGGCTGTACGAGGACGTGGTCCCCGGCACGCTCTTCGACCCCGTGGTCCCGGCCACCGTCCGCTACCTGGTCGGCGACACCATCGGCGACTGGCTGGAGATCCCGCGCAGCCCGTGGGACTCGGCGGCCAAGGCCGTCCCCGTGTTCCTGGGGTTGCTGGAGACCCTCGAGGACAGCAGCCCCCTCGCGGAGTGGGCGCTCGACAAGGCGGGCTCGCTGCTCGCCGGCTTCGAGCTGTCCGCGCTGACCCGGGGCCGGGTCATGCACCACGCCATCCCGGCGGAGCTGAAGGCGGAGTACGGGGTGAAGGCGCCGCGCACCGGCCGCTGGGTGCCGCCGGCGCCGGTGCACTGAGCCCTGAGCACTGAGCACTGACCCGAACGGGGCCGAACGGGCGGGGCCGGGCGCAGGCCCGCCGGGGTCGGAGTGACACTGGAACCGGCGGGCGGGTCCCCTCCCGTACCGGCACCCGGCTTCGCGGC
Source organism: Streptomyces sp. NBC_01296 (assembly GCF_035984415.1). Classification (NCBI taxonomy): domain Bacteria; kingdom Bacillati; phylum Actinomycetota; class Actinomycetes; order Kitasatosporales; family Streptomycetaceae; genus Streptomyces; species Streptomyces sp. NBC_01296. The sequence continues at coordinate 1,671,136 of NZ_CP130720.1, forward strand.
GGACGGTGACTGCATGACCCGTGTGAAGGCAGACCAGGGGCGACGGCGCCGCATCCTGGGCGGCGCCGTCTGCGGGCTGGTCGCCGCCTGCGCGGGACTGGCGCTGGCGGAGCTGGCTTCGGCGGCCGTCCGGCCGGAGTCCTCCCCGATCACCGCGGTCGGCGGCGCCGTCGTCGACCGTACGCCGGTCGGCGTCAAGGAATGGGCGATCCGGGAGTTCGGCACCGCCGACAAACTGCTGCTGGCCCTCGGGATCACCGTCGTGCTGGGTGCGGTCGCCGCCCTGGCCGGGGTGCTCGCCGTACGGCACCTGCCCGCCGGGATCGCGCTCGCCGGCGGCTTCGGGCTGGTCGGGGCGCTGGCCGCGCTCAGCCGGCCGGAGGCGACCTGGCGCGATGCGCTGCCGTCGCTGGTGGGCGGGCTGGCCGCTGCCGGGGTGCTGTACCTGCTGGTCCGCGCGCTGACCGGGCCCCGCCCGGTGGGCGCGCCGCCGGGCGGGGCCTGGTCGATGGACCGGCGCGGCTTCGGCCGACTGGTCGCCGCGACCCTCGCGGCCTCGGCCGGGATCGGGTACGCGGGGCGCCGGCTCGGCGCGTACGGCTCGGCGGGGGCCACGGCCTCCCGGGCGGATCTGGTCCTGCCGGAGCCGGCCGTGCCCGCGCCGCCCGTCCCGCCCGGCGCGGACCTGCGGGTACCCGGCATCTCCCGGTTCATCACGCCCAACCGGGACTTCTACCGGGTGGACACCGCACTGGTCGTCCCCCGGGTGGACGCGGACACCTGGCGGCTGCGCATCCACGGGGACGGCGTCTCCCACCCGCTCGAATTCGGGCTGCGCGATCTGCTGGCCCGCCCGCTCGTCGAGCACGACATCACCCTCTGCTGCGTGTCGAACGAGGTCGGGGGCCCGTACGCGGGCAATGCCCGCTGGCTCGGCGTGCGCCTGGCCGACCTGCTGCGCGAGGCGGGGGTCCGGCCGCCCTCGCAGGGAGGTCCGGCGGACCAGCTGGTGGCGCGGTCGGTGGACGGGATGACGATCGGCTCGCCCGTCGAGACGGTCATGGACGGCCGGGACGCGCTGCTGGCCGTCGGGATGAACGGCGAGCCGCTGCCCTTCGCGCACGGGTTCCCCGTACGGATGGTCGTACCGGGCCTGTACGGGTACGTCTCGGCGTGCAAGTGGCTGCGCGAGCTGCAGCTGACGACGTTCGCGGCGTACGACGCGTACTGGGTGCGCCGGTCCTGGGCTCAGCAGGCCCCGGTCAAGACGCAGTCCCGGATCGACACCCCGCGCCCGTCCGCCGAACCGGAGGAGGGCCGGGTGGCGGTGGCCGGGGTGGCGTGGGCGCAGCACCGCGGGATTTCCCGGGTCGAGGTACGGGTAGACGCGGGCCCGTGGCACGAGGCCCGGCTGGGGGCCGCGGACGGCAACGACACCTGGCGGCAGTGGGTGTGGGAGTGGGAGGCGGCCCCCGGGCGGCACACCCTGGAGGTCCGCGCCACGGACGGCACGGGCGCCGTCCAGACGGGCGTGCGCACCGGGACCGTCCCCGACGGGGCGACCGGGTGGCACTCGGTGTCGGTGCGTGTCCGGTCCCGCAACAGAACCACCCCCTGACAGGCACCACCCCCCGACAATTATCACTCTACGCTATTTCATGTTACTCTAAGTATCCAAAGCGGCCTTGGCGGGTAGACCGGAGGCTTTCCTATGTCGGGTGGGTCGGACCGCCTCGTCGACACCAGCGATGTCATGCCCCTTCTGGAAATCGCCAGGCAGGATGAGGATGATCGACTGCGAACCGCGGCGCTCGCCGCGTCTGCTCTGCTCCCCTTGGATGAAACCGCAGCCAAGCACGTAGCGGAGCTGGTCCTCAAACATGGCCGTGCGGAGGGCGGGCCGCCCGACTCCTTGATCAAGGCGGCCGGAAACCTTCCAGAGGTCCAGGCCCTGTTGGACCGATGGGTCCAGGAGGACTGCTCAGCACGCCGGGATGCCGCGGAGCGCGCCCTCGCCGACGCGCGGATCCTGCCGATGGCGGTGGCGAACGGCCTCATGGACGGCGAGGGCTTCCCGGCGGACCTCTCGGGCCTCGGCACCCTCTCCGAGGCGGGAGCCCGGGATCTCCTCTCGTCGCTGGTGGCCACCCTTGCTCGGACCGTGGACGCCGACGACCGGACACTGGAGTCGGCCACCGATCGACTGAAGATGGTCGTCCAGGCGCTGCCCGGGACCGCAGCAGCAAAGCTTCCCGTGCTCAAAGGGCCTGTCCGTGAAACGCGGGCGGCTTGGCTCGGCGCCCTGATGACCCTGGTCCAGCCCGCCGCTGTGCTTGCGGTCGTCTACCGGCAGCTCGACACCGATGACGCGAGCAAGCGGCTCGACACCCTACGGCGACTGGTGAATGCGGCACCCCATATCAGCAGGCCTCCGGCTGACTGGCCGTCGCCCTCCTCCCGCCCTGACGAACGAGCCGGCCTCGTCGACCTCGCGGATCTGACGGTGTCGCCCCGGCGGCCGAAGCGCGGGAAGCGACAGGAGATGGGCGACGGCGAAGGCGCATCTGCCACGCCCGACAGCCGCCGGGCTTACGCGCGATTGGACGCGCCCGAGCGAGTCGCTCCGAACGAGGTCCTGCACTTGCTTGTCGGGCTGGCCCCGGAGCCCTCGCCCAAAGTGATCCAGCCGACCCCGTTCATCGTCCCGAGCGGAAAGTACCACTTGAGCGTTCAGCTCATCGCCCCCGGCTTCACCGTGCTGGGGGGATCCTCGCTCAATCTCCCCATGGAGGTGAGCCCCGACGATCCGTTTCCCTACCAGTTGGTACGGCTGAGGGCAGAGGACCATCCGGACCTCGCTCCGGACCGGGTCGTCACCGCCGTGTTCTCCGTCGACGAGAGCATGATCGGGGTGGCGTATCGGACGGTTCTGGTCGGCGAGGGCAGTCAGCGGGCAGCTGCCGAACCGGACTCGCCGACTGCCGCCGGCACCACCTGGGTGCTGCCCAACGACCCTGAAACACAGCCCGACTTGGAGATCGTCATCGCACCGGGCAACGACGCGCTGTGCCAAGAGGTGTCGTGGTTCTACCGCTCCCCGCACCGCTCGGTAGTTCCTCCTGTCATCATTCCGCGCAGGCCACTCGAGGGCGAGGGCGACTGGGCTCGCGTGATGATGCGTGGCGTACAGGACCACAGCACCGCCGTTGACCTCACCCTCTTCCTGAACGGCATCGGCGACATCGTGAGCGAGGCGGTGCCGGAGGAAGTGTGGGAAGCCCTCTACACGGTGGCGGACCTGTCGAGGCCGCCGACCGTGCTGCTCGCCACCTGGGATCCGTACGTGCCCTGGGAGCTCGCCCTGGTGCCGCGCCCATGGGACAGCACGATTCCCAAACACCTCGGCGCACAGGCGGTCGTCGGCCGCTGGACGTACCGCGATCGGCACCGCACGGCAGCGCCGCCGGCCCGGATGCGGGCGCGGGGGATGGCCGTGGTGAGCGGTGAATACGCGACGAACAGGCTTGTCGAAGCGGAAGCCGAGGCCTCACAACTCTGTGCTCACTACAAGGCGGAGCCGGTGGAGGCGCTGACCGAACCCGTCCTGAATCGCCTCAGACAATCCCCGAGCCCGGACATCCTGCACTTTTCCGTACACGGAAAATTCGATGTCGGCGGCACGCAAGACGGAATCAAGATGACTGATGGCACGTTCCTCAGCCCTCTCTCCGTGCGTGGTCTCCGGTCCGAAAAGAAATTGGATCAGGTCGATCTCGTCTTCCTCAACGCATGCCAGCTCGCACAGGGTCAGCGGATGCTCGGCTCATACGCGGGCATGGTGGCATCGTTCCTCCACATCGGCGTCGGGGCGGCCATCGCGCCGCTGTGGAACGTCGACGACGGCGTCGCCCGGACGTTCGCCGAAGGGTTCTACCAGGCCGTGTTGATGGACGGCACAGCACCCGCCGAGTACGTGAGGCAACAGCGAGCCGGGACCCGGGACGCATCCGGGGCGGCAGCCTCCACTCCCCTCGCCTACCTGTTCTTCGGCCATCCACGGCTGACCATCGATTGGGAACCACAAGGAGCTGACGATGCCTGACATCGAAAGAGACGAGCGAATCGAACTCGACTACGGCGTCGTTCTTCAGTCCTCGAACGTGAGCGGACACATCGCATCGGTGCGGCGGTGGTACGAAACGGCCGGAACCGTACGGGAGGCAGCACCCGTCGCGCTGCCGGAACAGCTGGCCGCTGACAACGTCCCCACCGAGGCCGCACAACTGCTCGGGACGCTCGCCCAGGAGGCCGGGATGCGCCCGATCCTGACCCTCACCCTCACTGATCTGTCCGTTGCTGCCCGCCCGGACGGACAGCAACGGGGCGATGCGAACCCCCCGTACCTCGAAGTTGAGGTGCCCGCGCCCGGGGAGGACGAGGGGCAGGTCGTGCTGGAGACCGACGCAACCGGACTGGTGCGCTGGGTGGTCTCCGAGACCGCGGCACAGGGGCAGGGCACGGACAGGGCCGACGCGGTACAGACGTTCAGGATCAGCGTTGCGGAGTTCGACGTCGGGACGACGATCGAGCAGAACCGGGGGTGGACCGGATTCGGCGTCCGCAAAGTCATCCATCTGCTCCGCTTCCCAATCGAGAGGGCGGCCGGCCGGGTGGCCGAGTTCGCGATGGGCCGTTGGGAGAATCAACACCGCCCCTATGGACTGCGGCTGACGAGCCCAGGCAATTTCCTCGACCCGACAGCTGGTGAACCGGTGACAGCTGGCCGGCTGGCCGAATTGGCCGACCGGCCCTTCCTGCTGTTCGTCCACGGCATCTTCAGCCGATGCCACACGGGATTTCACGGCATCGGCGAGGACCTGGACCTCCTGGGCGAGCTTCATCGGCGCTACCAGGACCGCGTCCTGGTTTTCGACCACCCAACCGTGCACGTGGATCCGGCCGACAACGTCCGGTGGCTTCTGTCGCAGCTCCCCGCCGACCGGACGCTCACACTCGACCTCGTCACCCACTCACGAGGCGGGCTCGTGGCTCGTCAACTGGGTCAGCCCACCTTCGCCCGGGACGGAGGCCCGCCCGTTCCCGCTATCCGCACTCTCATCCACGTCGCAACCCCCAACTCAGGTACCGTGCTTGCCGACCGGAAACGACTCGGCGATCTGCTCGACGTCTGCACTAACCTGCTCTCACTTTTCCCCGACGAAGTGGTGAGCAGCTCGCTCGAAGTGATCCTGGAAGTCGTCAAACACTGCGCCACCGGTGTGCTCCACGGACTCGGCGGTGTGGCCGCGATGGATCCAGCTTCCCCGACGCTGAAGGAACTGAACTCGGCTGCGGTTCCGAAGGGCGGAAGGGTCCACGCGATGACGTCCGATTTCAAGCCGGCCGAGGAGGCAGGCGTGGCGATCCGGGCGCTCAACGTATTGGTCGACAGCCTGTTCGGCACCAAGAACGACCTGGTCGTGCCGACCGAGGGGGTGCATCGCGCGGGTTCCTACGTCGTGACCGACCCGCTGGTGATCCCCTCGACGAGCGCAGTGGCACACACCCACTTCTTCCGGAAGGCCCAGGTGCGCAGGCAACTCGCCCGGTGGCTGCCGGAAGACTGACGCATCAGACGCCGACTGGCAGCATCTGGTGCGGCGCGAGCGAACTCATCAGAGCCGTCCCCGCATAGGGCAGCGCCCGCAGCCAGTCTTCACTCGCGGCCAGCCGTTGCAGACGACGGGCGATGTCCGCAGGCGTCGAGCCGTTCCTCAGGCCATGGACGATCTCGTCGATCTGACGGGAGTCGTCGGGAGGGGTGAGACCCGTGGCCAGCACCACCACTGCACTGCCCAAGCCGGCCAGCTGGAAAGCGAAGTCGTTGCGGAGCAGCAACTGGCGTACCAGTTCGCCGGAGCCGCCGGGGCTCGCGACATCGAGGATCACCAGGGGAGCGGCACGGCCGGCGGACACCCGCGCCACGAATCGGTCCAGGTCCGTGACGGCTATCGACTCCGAGGCCTCGGTCACCGGGATGAAGTCGTCACCGTACGTGGAGGAACCGAAGTCGAGGTACGGGACACTGCCGGCGACGTCGAGCGTGGTACTGACGTGGATGACGTCCACCGTTGGGGTCGGCTGCGCCGCAAGCCTGTCGAGGGTTTCGCCATTCGGGTCGTCTGCGACGTCCACGGCCCAGCCGGCGCTTCCATACGCGACCACGAGGTCGGAACCCCCCACGAAGTGGCCGCGCTGCGATGCCAGCTGCGCCGCGCTGCCGCGACGCAGGATCAGCACACGCGGACTCTCCGATGTCCGCACGAGCGCTTCGCGGAGGCTCTCCCAGCTGGGCGAGTCGGCCTCCGGGGCCCCCTCGGGGCCGAACGCACGCATGACCTCCGAAACGGCCTGCCGGGTCTGCGATCTCGTCAGGCCGTCCACGGCGCCGGGAATAGCTTCGAGCCGCCGCAGGATCGACTGGAGCACGCCGATGCGGGTCTTTTCGGCACGGCGTGTACAGGGCATCCGGCAGAGGAAGCGGATCCGCTCGTCTGCGGCCAGCATGCCTCTTGTGGTCGCCGCCGTCTCCCACGGCACCTGGGCCAGATGCGGCTGACCGACCGTCAGGCAGATATCCAGCGGCCGATCTAGACCCCTCCGCAGCAGTGGCTCCATCGTCGCCGTGCCGGGCATGAGGGGAGCACCCTCGAGAAGGGTATCGACCAGGCGCCCGAGCATGGTCCTGTGGCCCTCCTCGCGCAGAGCCCAGGCGAGATGTGCCGTCGGCTCCATCCGGTCCAGCGTGAGCGTGCCGTCCCGAACGAGCAGTGCCCCGTCCGGCGCGAGTTCCAGGTTGACGGTGTTCTTGACAGGCGTTCGAACTGCGAGCAGCCCGCGATCGACGCCAAGTTCCGCCGAAACTGCACGAGCGGTGCGGTCGTGGTGAATTGCTTCCGATGAACCCGTAGTCCTCTCCAGCAACCATGACAACGTCTCGTGGGCCATGGCTTGCCATTGGTTCGGGGTCTCCTGCGCCAACAGGGAATCGGCGCGCCGGAGTCTCTCGATGGTGTGGTTCACCAGTTCGGAGCCCGCCCATCGCCCTGCGACTCTCACAAGGTGGGCTGCACGCAGCATCGGATACTCGTCATAACCCACGAGTTCGGGCGGCTGCAGCTCCTCACGCCCGACGGGCCCGGTCCGCTCCGTGAGACCGGCCAGCCGCCACCATGCGAAGCTGTCCTCCTCGGCCAAGACCCGCGCCGCCCTCGTGGCGTGGTGGCGCGCCTCTTCGAACCGGCCGGCCAGCCGCAACACCTCGGCGCCACGGAACTCCAGCCAGGCAGCATCGGCGGGGTTCTCCGCTCCCGGTGCGACGCCGTCGGGCAGGACAAGCGACAGCAGATCCTGCCCGACTGACAGCGCTCCCGGGCACCTCTCCAGCGGTTCCAGCATGGCCAGCATGGCCAGCCGGGCGTTGGCCGGAGTGACACGGCGCAGCACCGCGAGCAGAACGTCCCCGAACTGCTCGTGCCTGCCGCCCGTCACAGACAGACCCTGTGCGGCCGCCTCGGCAATCCGCTGTGGGGCGGCATCGGACCGCTCCAGCCGCTTCAGTGTGGCTGCGCAGAGCCGCGCGGCGCCTTCCGGGTCTCCGTGCCTCATCATGAGCTCCGACTGCAGCAGCTGGCACGCCGCCCCGATCTCCCCGTCGTCTTCGAAGGTGAGGCGCATCGCCTCGTCCACGTACTGCTCCGCCTCCCAAAGGTTTCCCACCACATGGAGCTGGAGCAGGGCCGCCTTCAGCGTGCACTCTGCCGCGCGTTCGTGGTCTTGCATGCGCGCGAAGTACTCACGGGCCGTCAGCAGGTCCCGCGTGGCTCGCTCCACCTGCATGAGTGCGGCGTTGGCTTCACCGCGCAGTGCAAACACCGCCGCTTCCCGCTCCGGCAGCAGACCTGCGGGGGCGCTGAGTGCCATCTCGCAGCGGGCGCGGGCCGTCCGTGGCCGCCCGAGGATGAGCAGGGCCTTGACGCCCACGGCCAGCAGCCGTGCCCTGGGGTCGTCGGACGGTACGTCCGCCAGCGATGCGGCCGTCGCCGGCAGTCCAAGGTTCAGTGCGAGTTCCGCCTCGGTGAGACGCATTCCCGGATGCTTCGTGCCTCCGGTGTCGTCGCGCGGCACCGCCCTCACCCATCGCAGGGCTTCGTCGTACCGCACGCGGTTCGTGCTGTCATGGGCCAGAAGAAGGGCGAAATGCCCCGTGCTGGACTGCTCTCCCATCGTTCCGGCAATGGCCCATGCCTCCCTCAGCACGCTGCCGGCCTTGTCCGAGTGACCGAGCGCCCGAAGCGCGTCCGCATACACTTCCAGCGCGAAACAGTGGTCGAGGGAAACCTCGACGGCTGACGCTGTGGGTCTGAGCAGTGCTTCGGCCTTACCCGGGCGGCCGCGGAAGAGCAGCAGAGCAGCACGCGCGGCATCCCACCGGACACGCGGTAGACGGACATCGTCCTGAAGCAGGATCGCCTCGACGTTGCCCAGCCTGCGTTCAGCCTCGCTCCAGAGCTGATGCCCTCCCGAAGGTCCCTCACACCGCGCTCTGCGGACAAGCGCCAAGGCCAGCTCCACTTGTGCCTCTGCGTGGAGCTGCGGGTCGAGCACGGGAATTCCCCCGGCAACCTTTCTTGGCTCGTCCTCCTCGTCGAGATAGTCCGGTCCGAGGATCTCACCAGCGATCTCGGCGACGTCCTGGAGTCCGCCGGCCGCCTTGGCCCGCTCGACAGCGCTCCTCCAGGCGGGGGCCGCGCGATGCCCGCAAGCCTGGAACCGGTGGTATAGGGCTGCTCTGGTCCAGGCGGCCCATGTCTGCGGATGCAGGTCGCCGAGCCGCTCATAGTAGCGTGCGGCGTCCTCATGGAGCATTTGGTAGACAGGCTGCCTGGAAAGCAGGTGCCGCAGCGGCTCCCGAACGGACGGGTGGAAGACCAGGGTGTCCGGGTCCGTCGGAGCGGCACTCACCCAGGACGACACCTCCGCCGAGTACCGCTTCAGGTTGTCCCATAGGCGCGCGAACTCCTCGGGCCCTTGCGGAGGCTGGACTCCCGTGCGGAACACGGGTGTGGCGCCGGGCGGGCGGCGATGGTCCTCGGGTTGGTCGTCACTCGAACCCCTCATCGCCGAGACCATCCTGGGGAGCACGACCTGCTCGGCGAAGTCCCGGCTCAGCCGTCTTGCCAATGCGCCGTACCGGACCAGCCACTGCAGTCCGTCGTCGTCGATCCGGCCGATGACGCGGTCGATGCACCAGGCGAGTCGCGGGTCGAGTCCTTCCACGCTCTCCGCTGACATGTCCGGCGAATAGTCGGCGACATCAGCACGGAGGGCGAGCTGCCAGGGATTCCCGTCCGCCGCACGAACGATGGCCTCCAACAGCTCCGGAGAACGCCTGATGCCCCGCCGGTCGATCAGGTAGCTCCGGGACTCCTCCGGTGTGAACTTCGGGACTTCGAGCTCACCCATCACCTTTGCGGGCAGGCGTTCGTCCAACTGCCTCAGCTCGGCCTCGGCACCGGTGAGCCGCCCTGAGACCACCAACCGCACCCGGTGCGCGGCATCATGGATGTCGGCGAGAACTTCGATCAGCTCCCCGGCCCCGCCCATCGGCCTGAGCACCGCGACCTCGAAGGCGTCCAGCACAATGAGCAGCGGTGTCGTGGACTCATCGTTGCTCAGCGCATTGAGGAATCGCTCACGGATGTCGTCAGCAGCGACCTCGACCGCAGGCGTGTCGAGCACAGCCGCTGCCGACGGATATCCCGTTGCCACCCCCCGCAACAGGGCTGATCCGTACGCCTTGTACTTGCGCAGCAGTTCCTGGAAGGGGGCGCCCGCCATCTGTTCGTTGAGCTGCCGCGCGAGTTCCAGCGTGAGTAGCCAGGGGTAGCGGGCGATGTTCACCGCGTCGACGGCATCGAGGTCCACCAGGGCGCACGGAACCCGGTCCGGTGCGGCCACACAGCGGCGGGCGATAAACCAGCTGAGCATCAACGACTTGCCGAGTCCGCCGACCGCGTGCAGCCGCAGCGCACGAGTAGGACCTCCCCTCAACAGTTGCTCGAGTTGCTTCTCCAGCGTCGGCCGGGACAGATAGGTGCCTGACCGCAGCAGAGCGTCGTACCAGAGCATCCGCGACCGTAGGTAGCGGTCCAAGTCGCTGCGCACCCGCGCCAAGTGTGGGCTGCTGATCTGCACGCGACTGGGCTCGCTCAGCGCGTCCAGCAGATTCTGGCAGCCGGGGAAGTCGAAGTTCTCGTCCTGTTCCCGGTACCACCCTTCAAGGCGCTCGGCCGCCAAGTCGGGGTCGGCAACGGCCAGTGCGCGCAATGCCTCGATCTTTTGCCCTGCCTGTCCGAAATACTCGGCAATACGCTGCTCGGCGTTCCGCAGCTCTTCGGGTACCGGGAGGGAGTCAGGCTCTTTTCCATGCTCGCGCCACCAGGTTCGCCAGGCTGCTTCCCGTATGTCAGACGTCACCTGGTAGCTGTCTGTGCTCCCGGGCTGGGCATCGACACACGGCAGCCGCACCAGCTCGGCCAGTGGCGGTCCACCCGTGCCCTGCAGGGCAGCCGTGTACAGGGCGCCGTCGAAGGAGTTCACCAGGGCGCAGTGGACCAGAGACCTCCGGAGGGGCTCAGAGAGCAGGGAAAGCGCCACATCGGCGATGTTCTCGCCTGCCGCAAGACTCTGTGAGATTTCATCCAATGCCTTCATGGGGCGCCGCCCTGCGCACGTCGTTGTGCCGCCGTTTCCCAAGCCTTGAACTCTTCAGGACTGAACGATCCGCTGCCTGCCTGACAGTCGAGAGCCCCTGCCCTCATCGTCTCGGTAAAAGTCTCCCAAGCCCGATCGGAGGGAAGTAGATCCCGATACCATTCACGCTTGCGGGCACAGTATTCACGGACGAGTAGCGTCGCATCCTTCCGGTCGAACAGCTCGACTCCCATAATCCACTTCGCCGACTCCATTCTGAAGTCGGGCGGGAGCTCGCCGTCAACTGCCACCATGCGGACCGGGTGGAACTTCCCCTCCCCGGCGGGTCCGAGAATGCGCTCCATCACGCGGCCGTACCGCTGAGCCTGCAGGAAGTGATCCAGAACCAGCAGCAGGGGTTTGGAATTTGCCAGATTGCGGATGAATTGTCCAAATTCCAAGATCAGTCGCCTCTCATTGTCCTCCGGCTGATTCGGATGGCTCGGGAGAGGAGGGGGTGCATGCGCCAATCCCGCAAGAGGTGCAGGCATTCCGGCCCGCAGCCGGTCGAGTTCATTTCGATGGATGGTCAGCAAATCGATAAAATCACGGATCGCCGCATCGGACTCAGGCTCAAGCCAATCGGCCGCCGAACGCGCGACCCGCTCTAGCATGGTAGGGAGATCGATAACTCCCTCGTTCGCCAGATTTACATAGACGACCGGAACACCCCGCCAGGCGCTGGTCAGGATGCACGAGCGAATCAATTCAGACTTTCCGGCCTTGCTCTCCCCTGTGACGATCACAAGGTCAGCCTCGTGCGACGACGGCGCGGCGGCCATACGTCGCGATACCCGGTGCTGATCTCTCGCTCTTCCGACCAGCCAGCGCGGACCGTTGAACGCAGCTCCGCGCTGTCTCGCCACCTTGGCGTGATCAATTGGTTCGGGCCACTTGAGGATCACCCGGGGGTCGGCCTGAACCGTCAGCACCGGGAGCGCCCAGTCTCGGGGAAGGGTGCCGCTTGCATAGTGGAGAGCATTTCTGGCGCTGGCCGTGGATTCGTCGAGCGCCTTCCCTGCGGCCAGGCACCTGTACAACTGTTCGCTGAAGCGCACTGCCGGCGTCGACGCAATATCGCCCTGCATGGCAATGACCGCCAGCGTCCCCGCCTGGAAAAAGCCGTCGCTGACAGCCCAGACCAGCCCTCTGGCATCTTCCCCCGCGGTCCGGCAGGCGTTCAGCACAGCCAGCCGGAGCGGCGGCGCGAGTGCTCCGCCGACATACCCGGCAGTGAGTGACCAAGGGTCGCCCTTCGTCATGACCTCCAGAGAAGGCCCCTCCAACGCATCCTGCTTGCCGTGCCCGATGAAGTGAAGGATGTGCGGCGCGAAATCGGTGAATTCTTCTCGGGTCTCGTCCTTGCCGGGCGCCCAGAGGACACGGGTCTGCCAGCAGCAGGGCACTTCGCTCAGAGCGGCGTAGATGGCGTCCAGCTCGCTGTCCACCTTCAGGTCACCGTCCTGGGGATCGCCCACTACGACGAGGAGACGAACTGGCTCGGTCAAGGGCTCCGCCGTCTTGCCGTAAGGGATATGGGCTCGCACGAACGGGCGACCTTCGTCCTCGAAGAGCCACCGCTGCTGGGGTGCAGGGGTGCAGAGCAGCTCCCAGGGCAGCAACCGGAGGGCTCCAGGCTGGATGTCCAGCACCACTCGGAGATCAGCGTTGACCGCCGCGGTCTGCCAGACCTCGCCCGGAGCACCCGACAGCAACGCGTCGTACAGTTCCTGCCCGGTCGACATCAAGGTTCGCGTGGGAACACTGCGATCGTTCAGACTCGGGCAGCCAGCGAGCTTGCGGTCCGGGATCAAGACACGGGCGCGAGGGTGCTCGAACCACCGGGGATCCGTACCGTCGTCAATGCAGAGATCCTCAGGGAATCCCTCTGCCTGGTGATCTCCGACCTGAATCAGGATCGTCGACATTTCAGCCCCGCGTACGCGATAGTGCGCCTCTGTGGCCGTCCACTATCCATGATCGATCGACGGCTGGGGATTGTCCACCGGGCCATGAATCCGATCCCTGGAGGCCCTCCGGCAGGGTCTCAGGAAGGCGGGAGGACTACGGGGATGTCTGCGGGATGCCGACCATGCACGACGCGGAACCCGTCGACCTGGCCGTCGAGCGGCGGTCACGGCAGATCGTTCCAACGGCCGCTCGCGCCGCTCAACACGGTGCGTCCCGACCCCTCCTGGCGCGGAGCGCCGTACACTGGCGACAGAGATCAGGACATTTCGGGAGCCGGCCCTCGTGGAGCTGACCAGTACGTCGTTCCTCGTCACACTGATCGCCGTCACCGCGCTCGCCATGCTCGCCGCCCTGCTGCTGTGGAACCGGATCCCCGGACCCGGGTGGGTGCGGTGGCCCGTGCGGGTGCTGATGATCGGGCTGTGCCAGCTGACGTCCATCGCGGTGATCGCGACCTGGATCAACGGCAGCTACGGGCTCTACTCCTCCTGGAACGACCTGCTGGGCACGGAGAACGTGCAGAACTCCTCGGCGATGACGGGGCCGCCGCTGGGCCGGGCCAAGTTCACGCAGGGCGGCGACGGTACGCAGACCGCCTATTTCCGCGGCTCTCATTCGAAGCTCGCCGGGCAGGTGATCGTGTGGACTCCGCCCGAGTACCGGGCCCCGGGCGCGGAGAAGAGACGGTTCCCGGTGCTGATGCTGCTGCACGGGTATCCGGGCTCGCCCCGGACCTGGATCGACCTGGGCAACATGCCCGGCGCGCTGGAGCAGCTGGTCCGGCTGGGCGCGGCGCACCCGTTCATCCTGGTGATCCCGGAGATCTACCCGGGCGGGGTGAACACGGACTGCAGCAACACGCCGACGCGGAAGGTGGCCGGCTGGCTCGCGGAGGACGTGCCGGACCTGGTCGCGAAGAACTTCCGTACCCTGCGCGAGCCCAGCGGCTGGGGGGTGCTGGGCGTGTCGACCGGGGCGTTCTGCGCGGCCAAGCTGCCGCTGCAGTACCCGAAGGTGTTCCGGGCGGGCGCGGCCCTTGACCCCGACCCGCTGGCCGGGGACCCGGAGGTGCTGGCCGACCCGGCCCTGCGCGAGCGCAACAGCCCCCTGTGGCTGGTCCGGCAGGCCAAACGGGCCGACATCGGGCTGTTCCTGGCCACCTCGGCGCAGGACAAGGACAGCCCGCCGCAGCAGCTGGAGGCCTTCAGCCGGGCCGCGGCGGGCAGCGGGGTCCGCGTGAGGACCCTCGTCCGCCCGGCCGGCGGCCACAACTTCCAGACCTGGACCGGGATGTACCCGGAGGCGCTGGGCTGGCTGAGCACGGAGCTCGCGCCGCCCGGAGACGCGCGGTAGCTACCGCCCGGCCAGGCGGACCGGCAGGGACTCGACGCTGTTGCCGATGAAGCTGTGCTGGTGCGGGAGTTCGGGCTCGGGGACGGCGAGGTCGAGGTCCGGGAAGCGGGTGAAGAGCTGCTCCAGGGCGATGACCGCCTCGAGTCGGGCCAGCGGGGCGCCGACGCAGTAGTGCGCGCCGTGCCCGAAGGAGAGGTTGCGGGCGGCGGTGGGGCGGGTGATGTCGAAGCGGTCGGCGTCCGGGCCGTGGAAGGCCTCGTCGCGGCCGGCCGCGGTGTAGCCGGCGAGGACCGGGGTGCCCTTCGGGATCACGGTCCCGTCGACGGTCAGGTCGCGGGTGGGGTACCGGAACGGGAACCAGCTGACCGGTCCGTCCCAGCGCAGGGTCTCGTCGACCACGTCGGACCAGGTGGCCTTGGACTCCTGGACCAGTGCGAGCTGGTCGCGGTGGGTGCACAGGGCGCGGACGGCGTTGCTGATGAGGTTGAGGGTGGTCTCGTGGCCGGCGACGAGCATCAGGCGCATGGTGCCGATGAGTTCGGCCTCGCTGAGCCGGTCGCCGTCGCCCTCACGGGCGGCGATCAGCGCGCTGGTCAGGTCGTCGCCCGGCTTCTCGCGGCGGGCGGCGGCTATCGTGCCCATCAGCTCGACGAGCTCCCGTACGGCGGCCATCGCCTCGGCGGGGGTGGTGTCGGTGGCGATGATCACCGTGTGGGACAGGTGGTGCAGCCGGCCCCGGTGCTCGGGGTCCACGCCGAGCAGCTCGCAGATGACGCTCATCGGCAGGGGCAGGGCGAAGTGGGTGCGCAGGTCCGCGACACCGTCGGGGGCCTCGGCCGCGGCCCGGCCGAGGTCGTCGAGGAGCCCGGCGGTCAGCTCCTCGATCCGCGGCCGCAGCCGCTCCACCTGGCGGGCGGTGAAGGCGTTCCCGACGAGGGAGCGCAGCCGGCGGTGGTCGGCTCCGTCGGAGGTGTGCATGCCCTGGGCGTTGGCGAACGCCCGCAGAGGCCAGTTCGGCGGGATGGTGCCGTCGTGCAGGGACGGGAAGTGCCGGGCGTCCTTGGCCGCGTCGGGGTGGGCGAGGAACTCCTTCAGCGCTTCGTGTCCGAGGACGACCGCCCCGGGCACCCCGCCGGGCAGGACGACGTCCGCCACGGGGCCCCGGGCGCGCAGCCGGGCATTGAGGGCGTGCGGGCATCCGCCGGCGGGGTCGATGACGTACGCGGGCGCGGGTGCGTTGTCGGGTGACAAGCGGGCTCTCCTGACCGTATGGACGAAACTCGGCCAACAGTGCGGCCTGAAGGCCGGGTTGTACAAGTCCGCCCGGTCCGGGGTCAGAACCAGGTGAGGGTGAGGGGGAAGGCGGTGCTCGCGGTGGCTCCGGTGGAGTCGGTGGCGGTCACCGTGACCCGTGCGGTACCGCTGCCCCAGGGCTTGCCGGTGATACGGCCGGAGGCGGTGTCGAGGGCCAGGCCGAACGGCAGTCCGCCGGCGGCGAAGCGGACGGGCGGCTTTCCGCCGGTGGCGGTGAGCCGGATGGTGCAGGGCTGGTTGAACGTGCAGGCCTGCGGGCCGGGGTCGGCGACCTTCAGATCGCCCGGGCCGGGTGTGGGGGTGGGCGTCGGCGTGGGGGTGGGCGTCGGCGTGGTGCCGCAGCCCGGGGTGGCCTCCGGCGGCAGCGGGACCCGCCAGATCTGGGTGTCGTTCTCCGATCCGACGAGCAGGCTGGTGCAGTCCGCGTACGTGACGGTCTCGCCCTGGGACTGGGCGGGCAGGGCGACGTCCGCGAGCTTGGTGCCCGCGGTGTCGTACACGGTGGCGGTGTTGGCGCCGAGCGGACCGCCGCTGCGCAGGGTGTACGAGGCGCCGGACGGCGAGAACGCGCCGTCGGTGGCGAAGACCGGACCCGGGCGGACCGCGGTGAGGGTGTTGACCTGACCGGTCAGCGGGGGCAGCGGGGCCTTGTACAACCGACCGGCCGCGCCGATGAGTTTGCTCGCGACGTAGAGCTGACCTGTGACGGGGTCGGCGAGCAGGGACTCGGCGTCGTGCCTGCCGTCCGCGTAGGCGAAGCGGTACGTCACCGGCGTGACGGTGGCATCGGCGAGCTGCTCGGGCTCGGCGAAGGCGTGCACGGTGATCTCGGCGCGCCCGCTGAAGTTGTCGCCGATGTCGCCGACCAGGATCGTCGGAAGGCCGGCCGCGTCCTTGCCGAGGGCCAGCCCCTCCCAGTCGGTGTTGCCGACGCCGGAGACGGTGTACGTGGCCCGGAGCCGGCCGGTCGCCGTGGTGCAGTCGACGGCGAAGACCTGGTTGGTGTTGCCGCTGTCGTTGACGGCGTAGAAGACGCCGGGGTGCTTGCGGCTCATGGCGAGTCCGCTGAGCTCGGCCAGGCCGCCGGGGAGCGTGCACTTCTTCTCCGGAGCCGGAGCCGGAGCCGGGGCCGGGGCCGCGGCGGGAGCGGGCGCGGAGGCGGGCAGGCCGGCCGGGGCGGCGGTGGCACTGGCCATCCAAACGGCCGCCGGGAGGAGCGTGGCGAGGGCAGCGGTTGCAAGGGCGGCGGCCCGTGGGGGCGTGAGGAGTCGGGACATGCACACAATGTGATGGCACGTCAGGCACTGCCGGAAGGGCCGACGGTCACCTCTTTGAACATGGGTCAATGCCGTGCGGGCATGGCTGCCGGCACCTGCCGGCGGTTTTCGGTCAGCGCGCCGGCTCCCGTACCGGTGCGTTGTGCCGGGCGTGCGCGATGAACGCCCGGGCCGCGCGGCTCAGCGGCCGCCGGGCGTGTGCGATCCCCACCGGGCGCAGCAGGGGCGGGGAGAAGGAGCGGATCTCCGCGCGGTCGCCGAAGGCGCGCACGGCCACGTCCCGGTACCAGACGACGGAGCCGCGGCCGTCCGTCACGCCCGTCACCCAGGCGAGCCGTTCGTCGGCCTCGAGGGTGGGCACGGGGCGTACTCCGAGGCAGCTGAACATGGCTTCCAACTCGGTGCGCCTGCCTGCGCCCGGGGTCGGCAGCACCATCGGAAGGCCGTCGAGCAGCCTGAAGGGCATCGGGTCGGGAAGTCTGCAGCCGATCGGGGAGATCAGCACCACCTCGCGCTCCTGGATGTGGTGCGTGGACAGCTCCTTGTCCACCGGCAGGTCCACGAGGGCCAACTCGGCGCTCCCTGCGGCGAGTTCCTGCACGAGGGCCTCCCGGCTGTCGTGCTGCTGGAGCCGGACGTCCACTCCGGTGTGCCGTTCGGTGAAGGCCGGCACCAGGTCCGCGGCCAGGTCCAGGGCCAGGGTCGGGGTGGTGACGAGGGTCAAGGCGACCCGGACCCCGCTGCCGTGCGCGGTCCCGATGTCGTCGATCGCCTCCACCGCGTCCAGGACGGTACGGGCGAGCCGGACCGCCCGGGACCCCTCCGGCGTGAGGTCCACGCCCCGGCCCCGGCGGGCGAGGAGGTCGACTCCGAGGTCGCGTTCCATGGCCTGGATGGCCCGCGACAGGGCGGACTGGGCGACGAAGACCGAGGCGGCAGCGCCGGTGATGGAACGGCAGTCCGCGACGGCCACCAGATAGCGAAGCTGCGCGAGGGTGGGGGTCATGACCGGACGGTAACCTCGCCGTGCCGCACCCGTAAGGGCCGCAGGGGTGAACAAATACCCACCCCCGGAGCCGAGTTCATGCCCGGTGGGCGACAAGGTATGCCGGTGCGGCATGAGCCCCGCCCGGTGCGGTACGGCCACCGGGACGCCGGGGCCGGCCCCGCCCGGGCGGGATCGGCGCAGGCCACCGGCCCCGGTGGGGCCGCAACGGGACCGGCCGGGGCGCGCTCCGGGGCGGCCGTCGGCGCCGAAGGGGCGAAACGACGTACTCCGCATGACCGTTGACAGTGCAGGGCGGCCACCGCACGATGCATCGCGGCATCAGGGAAGTTGACCACTGTTCAAACCCGCCCGTGCAGGTGCTCGGGTCGCCCGGGCGGCCCGAGCACCGCCACCCGGCGGGAGACCACGCCCGCGCACGCCCCCCACGGCACGACCAGCGCACGCGCCCCGCACTCCCTGCACCCCCCGCACTGCCCCGTACAGCCGCGTCCGGCCCCGTCCGGCCTCCGTGCGCCCCCGTGCGCGCCGGAGTGCGCTGACACGCACCGCGACATGTCACACAGCACCGACCAGAGGAGCGCTCGTGACCCCCCAGCCCCCGCGATCCGCCGCCACCCGTGACCTGGTCGTCGCGGTCAGCCCGTTCGAGGAACCGCACCCGCGGATCGTGATCGCCGCCGAACGGGCCGGGGCCCTCGGGCTGCTCGACCTCGGCCGGGATCCCGCGGCCGCCCGCCGCGGCTTCGCGGAGCTCGCCCGCCGGCTCGGCGGCCGGCGCCGCTACGGGGTGCGGGTGCCCGCCGGATGCCCGCTCGGGCCCGAGGACCTGCCGCCCGAGGTGGACACGGTGCTCGTCGCCGACCCCGCGGAGCACACCCCGGAGCAGATGGCCGCCTGGGCCGAGGGCGGGCGGCGGCGCGCCTGGGCCGAGGTCACCGACCGGGCGGAGGCCCTGATCGCCGTGGCCGCCGGAGCGGTGGCACTCGTCGCCAAGGGGCACGAGGCCGGCGGCCGGGTGGGCGGGGCCACCACCTTCGTGCTGCTCCAGCAGCTACTGGCCGGGCCCGGACTCGGCGTGCCCGTCCTCGCCCGGGGCGGGATCGGGCCGCACACGGCCGCCGCCGCCGTCGCGGGCGGAGCCGCCGGCGTGCTGGTCGACGTACAACTGGCCCTGACCGCGGAGGGTGAGGCCGCGCTGCCCGCCGAAGTGGCCGCCGCGCTCCGGGCGATGGACGGCTCCGAGACCCGGCTGCACGACGGGCACCGGGTGTACGCGCGCCCCGACCTGACCCCGCCCGAGGGCCCGGCCGCCGCGCTGCTCGGGGCCCGGGACCTGCGGACCCAGCTGCTGCCGGTCGGGCAGGACGGCGCCTCGGCGGCCCGGCTGGCCGCCCGGTACCGGACGACGGGCGGGGTGCTCCAGGCCGTACGGGCGGCCGTCACCGGGCACCTGGGGGCCGCGGTGCGCACCCGGCCGCTGCTGCGGCCGCTCCCCGTCGCCCAGGGGCCGATGACCCGCGTCAGCGACCAGGCCGCCTTCGCCGAGGCGGTGGCCGCCGAGGGCGGGATCCCGTACCTGGCGCTCGCGGTGATGGACGGCGCGGACGTACGCAAACTGCTCGCCGAGACGGCCGAGCGGCTCGGGGACCGCCCCTGGGGCGTGGGACTTCTCGGCTTCGCCCCGCCCGAGCTGCGCCGGGAGCAGCTGGCGGCCGTGGCCGAGATCCGGCCGCCGCACGCGATCATCGCCGGCGGCACCCCGGCCCAGGCGGCCCCGCTGGAGGCGGCCGGGACCGCGACGCATCTGCACGTGCCCTCGCCGGGGCTGCTGGAGCGGTATCTCGCCGAAGGAGCACGGCGGTTCGTGTTCGAGGGGCTGGAATGCGGCGGCCACGTCGGGCCGCGCACCTCGTTCGCGCTGTGGGAGGAGCAGATCGAGCTGCTCCTGGGATGCCCCGAACCGGCCGCCCTGGACGTGCTGTTCGCGGGCGGCATCCACGACGCGCGCTCCGCCGCGATGGCGGTGGCGGCCGCCGCGCCACTGGCCGAGCGGGGCGCGCGGATCGGGGTGCTGATGGGGACCGCGTACCTGTTCACGCAGGAGGCGGTGGCCGCGGGCGCGGTACTGCCCGGCTTCCAGCGGGCGGCGGTCGAGTGCACGGAGACGGTCCTGCTGCACACGGCCCCCGGGCACGCCACGCGCTGCGCGGCCACTCCGTACGCCGAGGCCTTCGAGGCGACCCGGCAGCGGCTCGTGGCGGGCGGGAGCGAGGCGCGCGCCGTGTGGGAGGAGCTGGAGCGGCTGAACCTGGGGCGGCTGCGGATCGCGAGCAAGGGGCTGCGGCGGGGTGCGGCGGCGCCGGCGCCGCTGGAGCGGGTGGGCGAGCAACGGCAGTATGCGGAAGGGCTGTTCATGCTCGGCCAGGCCGCGACCCTCCGTACCGGGACCACCACGGTCGCCGCCCTGCACGCCCAGGTCACCGAGGGGGCGACCGGGCTGCTGGAGCAGCGCGCCGCCGAGCTGGCGGCCGCCGGGCAGGACGGGCCGGCCTCCGGGGAGCCCGTGGCCGACCCGCTGGACGTCGCCATCGTCGGCATGGCCTGCGCCTACCCGGGCGCGCCCGATCTCGCCGCCTACTGGGCCCGGATCCTGGCCGGGACGGACGCGGTGACCGAGGTGCCGCCCGAGCGCTGGGACCCGGCGCTGTACTACGACGCCGACCCGGCGCGGGCCGGCGAGCGCACCCCCTCGCGCTGGGGCGGCTTCCTCGACCCGGTGCCGTTCGACGCCCTCGCGCACGGCATCCCGCCGGCCTCCCTCGCCGCCGTCGAGCCGGTCCAGCTGCTGGCCCTGGAGATCTCGGCGCGGGCCCTCGGGGACGCGGGGTACGGCCGGGACCGGGAGTTCGACCGCTCGCGGACCTCGGTGGTCTTCGGCGCCGAGGCCGGTACCGAGCTGGCCGGGGCGTACGGGCTGCGCGCGCTGCACCCCGCCTACCTGGGCGAGCTCCCGCCCGGGCTGGACGAGCAGCTGCCCCGGCTCACCGAGGACTCCTTCCCCGGCATCCTCGCCAATGTGATCGCGGGCCGGGTCGCCAACCGGCTCGATCTCGGCGGCGCCAACTGCACCGTCGACGCCGCCTGCGCCTCCTCGCTGGCCGCGCTGGACCTGGCCTGCCGACAACTGCGCGACGGGGACAGCGACATGGTGCTGTGCGGCGGCGCGGACGTGCACAACGGGATCAACGACTACCTGATGTTCTCCTCGGTGCGGGCACTGTCCCCGAGCGGGCGCTGCCGGCCCTTCGACGCGGCGGCCGACGGGATCGCGCTCGGCGAGGGCGTGGGCGCCCTGGTCCTCAAGCGGCTCGCGGACGCGGAGCGGGACGGCGACCGGGTCTACGCCGTGGTCAAGGCGGTCGGGGCGGCCAGCGACGGGCGGTCCCTGGGCCTGACCGCGCCCCGGCCGGAGGGACAGCGCCGGGCCCTGGAGCGGGCCTACGCGCGGGCGGGCATCACCCCCGGCGAGGTGGGGCTGATCGAGGCCCACGGCACCGGCACGGTGGTCGGGGACAGCACCGAACTGGGCGTGCTGACCGAGTTGTTCGCCGCAGCCGGGGCGGCGCCCGGATCCTGCGCGCTGGGCTCGGTGAAATCGCAGCTCGGGCACACCAAGTGCGCGGCCGGGCTGGCCGGGCTGATCAAGGCCGCCCGGGCGGTCCACACGGGTGTCCGGCCGCCGACCCTGCACATCGAGACGCCGAACCCGGCCTGGCAGGCGGAGACCAGCCCCTTCGCCTTCCCCACCGAGGCCCGGCCGTGGGCGGTCCCCGCCGAGCGGCGGATCGCCGGGGTCAGTGCCTTCGGCTTCGGCGGCACCAACTACCACGCGGTGCTGGCCGGTTACGGGGGCGCCGAGGAGGCCCCGCACGGGCTGGAGGAATGGCCTGCCGAGCTGTTCTGCTTCCGCGGTGAGGACCGGCGGGCGGCGGGGCGGGCGATGGCCCGGCTCGCGGCCCGGCTGGTGGAGAACGAGGCGGCCGGGCGGCCGTGGGCCCTGCGGGATCTCGCCGCGGAGGCCGCCGCCGAGGGGCAGGGCTCGGGGCCGGTGCGGGTGGCGGTCGTGGCCGGGGACCTGGACGAGCTCGCGGCCCGGCTGGAGCGGGCCCGGGGGTTCACCGCCGGCGAGGGGGTCCACGTACGGGAGGATGCGGCCGATCCGCGCAAGGTGGCGTTCCTGTTCCCCGGGCAGGGCAGTCAACGGCCCGGAATGCTCGGCGAGTTGTTCATCGCGTTCCCGGCGCTGCGGGGGCTGCTGGAAACGGCCCCGCGGGCCGTGGTCTCGGCGGTGTTCCCGCCGGGCGCCTTCAGCGCCGCGGACCGGGCGGCGCAGCGGGCGGCCGTCACCGACACCCGGATCGCCCAGCCGGCCCTCGGGCTGGCCGGGGCGGCGGCGCATCTGCTGCTCGGGGAGCTCGGCGTACGGCCGGACTGCGTGGCCGGGCACTCGTACGGGGAGCTCACCGCGCTGTGGGCGGCCGGCGTGTACGACACGGAGAGCCTGCTGCGGCTGAGCGCGCGCCGGGCCGAGGCGATCCTCGCGGCCGCAGGGGCGGATCCGGGATCCATGGCGGCGGTGACGGCCGCGCCGCAGGAGGTGCGGGAGATCGCGGAGCGGTCCGGGTGCGTGGTCGCGAACCACAACGCGCCGCGGCAGTGCGCGATTTCGGGCCCGGCGGACTCCGTGGCCGAGGCGGTGGCGGCACTGCGCGCGGCGGGGCTCTCGGCGGAGCCGCTCGAGGTGGCGTGCGCGTTCCACAGCCCGGTGGTCGCGGGGGCGGCCGCCGCGCTGGCCGAGGAGCTGGCCGGGACGGCGGTTGCCGACGCCGCCGTTCCGGTCTGGTCGAACACCACGGCAGGGCCGTACCCGGCCGGCGCCGAGGCCGTACGAAGCCTTGCCGCGCGCCAGGTCGCGGAGCCGGTCCGGTTCGTGGAGCAGGTGGAGGCCATGTACGCGTCCGGTGTCCGGACGTTCGTGGAAGCGGGGCCCGGGCGGGTCCTCTCCGGCCTGCTGGGCCGGATCCTGCGCGAGCGGCCGCATACGGTGGTGCCGCTGGACGTGCCGGGCGAGCACGGCCTGTTCCGGCTGGTCACCGCATTGGCGGAGCTGGCTGCGGCGGGCGTGCCGGTGGCCCCCGAGGCCCTGTACCGCGGCCGTGGCACCCGGCTGCCGGAGCGCGCCCCGCGGCGGCCGGGCTGGCTGGTCGACGGCCACCTGGTCCGCACCGCGGACGGCGCCCCCGTGGCGGGTGGCCTGCAGCCGGCCCGGCGGGTGGCCCCGGCGGCGGCGCCGTCGGCACCGGCGCCGGCGGACCGCCGCGAGGAGGCGGTCCTCGCGTACCTGCGCGGCTCCCGGGAGCTGGTCGAGGCCCAACGGGACGTCCTGCTGGGCTTCCTGGGCGCCGGATCGGCCGCGGCTCCGGGCGGGGCCGTGCCCTCCGGGAGCGACTGGCCCGCTGCGATGCCCGGCCGGGCCGGCACGAACGGCTTCGCGGAGCCGGCCGAGGGCTGGGCGCCGGCGGACGCGCCGCCCGCGCCCGGCACGGTGTGGGCCGGCCGGACGCGCCCGGGGCTCCGGGCCGACGCGGGCGCAGCGCCGGTACCGGCGACCGGCGACCGGGCCGGCGCGGGCGGGCGGGGCGGCGGGCCCAGCTCCGCCGAGGAGGTGATGGACGTGGTCCTGGACATCGTGCACACCCGCACCGGATACCCGCGCGACATGCTCGGCCCCGAGTTGGACCTGGAGGCCGACCTGTCCATCGACTCCATCAAGCGCGTCGAGATCATCGGCGCGCTGGCCGACCGGATCGGGCTCCCGCAGGACCCCGACGGCTCAGCCGAGTCCGCCGTCGAGGAACTCTCCCGTCTCAAGACCCTGAGCGGCATCGTCGGCTGGGTCACGTCCCACACGAGGGCCCCGGCCGCCGGTACGTCGCCGGCGCCGGCCGCACGGCCTGCCGCAGCCCGCTGGAGCGACGGCCTCGCGGCGGGCGCAGCCGAGCCGCCAGGGCCCCCTGCCCGTGGCCTCCCGGCAGGCGCACGCGAGTCCGCGGCATCCGCGGCCCGCGGCCTCACGGGCGGTGTAGCCGACCGGGCCGGCACGAACGGTGGCGGGCACTCGCCGAGGGCATCCGAACCGGCCGGATCCACAAGCGGCGCCCGCTCCGGCGCTGCCGGGCCCGCCGGGGCGGCGGCCCACGGGCCCGGGGCCGGCTCAGCCGAGCCCGTGGGGTCCGCGGGCACCGGGCGAGCGGTGCGCCGGTTGCGGGTGGAGGACGTGCCCGTGCCGGCCGTGGCCGTGGAGCCGGAACGGCTGCGGAGGCTGCGGGTCGGGGTGGTCGACGACGGGCAGGGGGTGTCGGCCGCGCTCGGCACGGCGTTGCGGGAGCACGGCGCCGAGGTGCGGGTCCTCACCGAGGCGGACGCCGGGGGCGCTGCCGGGCTCGACGGGATCGTCGACCTGTCCGGGCTGCGGGCCGGCGCCGAGCCGGCGCTGCCCGGCGCGTTCCCCGCACTGCAGCGCGCACTCACCGGCGGGGTCCGCCGGCTCCTGCTCGCCACCACACCCGGCGGAGCCCCCGGCGCGGGTCTGCACGGCTTCGCCCGCAGCGCGGCCCTCGAGTTCCCGGGCAGCCTGGTCCGCGCCGTGGAGGTCAGCGCCAAGGAGGACCCCGAGCGGGTCGCGGCGCAGCTCCTCGCCGAACTGGGCGACGTCCACGGCGAGGGCTCTTCCGTGGGGTACACCGCCGAGGGGGTCCGGATCGCCCGCCGCCCGGTGCCCGCTCCCCTGCCCGCTGCCGCCGGCGGGGGCGGGGCCCCGCCGCTCGACGCCCGTTGCGTGGTCCTGCTGACCGGCGGGGCCCGCGGGATCACCGCCCGGACCGCCCTCGCGCTGGCCCGCGCCACCGGATGCCACGTCGAGCTGGTCGGACGTACACCGCGGCCCGCCGCCGAGGCGGACCGCTTCGCCCGGGCCACCGACCGCGTCGCACTGCGCGCCGCCCTCATCGCCGACGGCCTGCGCAAGCCCGCCGAGATCGAGGCCGCGGCCTCGCGGATCCTCGCCGAGCGCGAGGTACGGGCCACCCTGTCCGCGATCGGCGCGGTGGCGGCCTCCGTCCGCTACCACCGCGCCGACGTCACCGACGAGCAGGCCGTACGGGCCGTCGTGGACGACGTACGGGAGCGGCACGGCCGGCTCGACGGCATCGTGCACGGCGCCGGGGTGCTGCGCGACGGGCTGCTGCGGGACAAGCAACCGGACGCCTTCGCCGAGGTGTTCACCACGAAGGTGACCGGCGCCCGCAACCTCGCGGCCGCGGCCGCCGAGCACGGGTCGGGGCCCGCGCCACGGTTCCTGGCCCTGTTCGGCAGTGTCTCCGGGGTGTACGGCAACCGCGGCCAGACGGACTACGCCGCCGCCAACGACGCGCTCGATGCCCTCGCGCACGCCTGGTCGGCGTTCCTCCCGGGCCGGGTGCTGTCCGTCGACTGGGGCCCCTGGGCCGCGGAGGCGGGCGGGATGGTCACGCCGGAGCTGGAGCGCGCGTACGCCCGGCGCGGGGTCCCGCTGCTCTCCGCCGAGGCCGCCACCGCCGCGTTCCTCGCCGAGCTCGCGTACGGGACCGACGTACAGGTGGTCCTGACGGCCGGGGAGGGCGAGGGCGATGAGTGAGCGCGGGCACGGGGCGGGGCGGGGCCCGCGGCCGACCGACGCGGCGATCGTCGGGATGGGCGCGGTGTTCCCCGGGGCACCGGACCTGGCCGCGTACCGCCGCAACCTGCTGGCCGGTACCGATGCCATCGGCGAGGTACCGCCCGGGCGCTGGGATCCGGAGGTGTACTACGACCCGGGCAGCGCGACCGGTCCCGCGGCCGGCGACCGGTTCTACTGCCGGCGGGGCGGTTTCATCGACGGTCCGGCCGTCTTCGACCCGACCCGGTTCGGGATCATGCCGGCCGCGGTGGAGGGGGCCGAGCCGGACCAGCTGCTGGCCCTGCACGCGACGGCCGAGGCGATCGCGGATGCGGGCGGCGAGAACCGGCTGCCCGCCGACCGCTCGCGGATCGGGGTGGTGCTGGGGCGCGGCGGGTTCATGGGCGTGGCCACGGCCCGGCTGGACCAACGGGTGCGTACGGCCCACCAGTTGGCGCAGACCCTGCGCGAGCTGGCTCCCGAGCTGGGCGAGCGGCGGATCTCCGCGGTGCGCGCCGCCTTCCAGGACGCGCTGGGTCCGGAGCGGCCCGACGCCTCGATCGGGCTGGTGCCGAGCTTCACCGCCGCCCGGACGGCGAACCGGCTGGACTTCAGCGGCCCCGCCTACACCCTGGACGCGGCCTGCGCCTCCTCGCTGCTGGCGGTGGACCAGGCGGTGGGGCTGCTGGCCGGCGGGCGCTGCGACGCAGTGGTCGCGGGGGCCGTGCACCACTGCCACATCGCCACGCTGTGGAGCGTGTTCACCCAGCTGCGGGCGCTCAGCCCGAGCGAGCGGATCCGGCCGTTCGACCGGCTGGCCGACGGGACGCTGCTCTCCGAGGGGACCGGGGTGGTGCTGCTGAAGCGGCTGGCGGACGCGGAACGGGACGGCGACCGGATCTACGCGGTGATCCGCGGTACGGGCGTGGCAGGGGACGGCCGGGCCGCGAGCCTGATGAGCCCGCTGGTCGCCGGCCAGGTACGGGCCCTGGAGCGGGCCTGGCGGGAGGCCGGCCTGGACCCGCGGGCGCCCGGCGCGCTGGGCCTGCTGGAGGCGCACGGTACGGGGACCCCGGTCGGCGACGCCGCCGAACTGGACACCCTGGCGCAGGTGTTCGGCCCACCGGAGGCCGCCGAGCCGGGCGGCATCGGCTTCGGCTCGGTGAAGTCGATGCTCGGGCACACGATGCAGGCCTCCGGCATGGCCGGGCTCATCAAGGCGGCCCTCGCGGTGTACGGGGGGACGCTGCCGCCGACCCTGCACCTGACGGATCCGCACCCGGACCTGGCCCGGACCCGGATGCGGCCGATCACGCAGGCGGAGCCGTGGGAGCGCGGGCCGCAGCCGCGCCGGGCGGGCGTCAACGCCTTCGGCTTCGGCGGGATCAACGCCCACGTGGTGCTGGAGGAGGCCCCGGGAGCCGGCCGCCCGGCGCCTGCGGTACGCCGCTTCCTGCCGCTGGGGGCCGCGGCCGCACCGGTGGCCGGCCCGGGCGGGCGGGACGAGGTGCTCCTGCTCGCGGCGGACGGCCCGGCGGAGCTGGCGGAACTGCTCGCCGCACGGACCGCCGGACCGGGCGCCGGTCCCGGGCCCGCGGGCGACGGGCCGTGCCGGCTGGCGGTGGTCGGGCCGACCCCGCAGCGGCTCGCGCTGGCCGCGAAGGCCGTGGCGCGCGGCCGGGCCTGGCGGGGCCGCGGGGACGTCTGGTTCACCCCGGAGCCGCTGGGCGGCCGGGTGGCCTTCCTGTTCCCGGGCCTGGAACCGGAGTTCGCGCCGGTGGTGGACGACGTCGCGGTCCGGCTCGGCCTCCCCGCACCACGGCTGAGCCGCGGCGGGGAGCTGATGGAACGGGCCCTCGACGCGATCGCCGCGGGACGGTTCTTCGCCTGTGTCTTGGCGGAACTGGGCATCGGGGCCGATGTGTTGGCGGGTCACAGCCTGGGCGAGTGGGCGGCGATGGTGGCTGCCGGCATGTATCCGCAGGACGCGGCGGACTCCTTCCTCGATTCGCTGCGGCCGGATTCGCTGAAGGTCCCCGATCTCGTCTACGCGGCGCTCGGGTGCGGGGCGGCGCGGGCGGAGGCTGCGTTGCACGGCGTGGCGGGGGTGGTGGTCAGCCATGACAACTGCCCGCACCAGTCGGTGGTCTGCGGGGACCCCGCCGGGGTGGGCCGGGTCCTGGAGCGGCTGCGCTCGGAGGGGGTGCTCGGGCAGGAACTGCCGTTCCGTTCGGGCTTCCACACGCCGATGTGGGAGCCGTACCTCGGGCAGGTCCGCTCCGCGTTCGACCGGCTGCCGGTGCGGGAGGGGGCGGTGGCGGTGTGGTCGGCGACGACGCTCGCCCCGTTCCCCGCCGACGCGGATGCCGTCCGGGAGCTGGTGGTGCGGCACCTTCTGGAGCCGGTCCGCTTCAGGGAGCTGACGCTGCGGCTGTACGAGGACGCGGGCGTGCGGAGTTTCGTCGCGCTGGGCCCGGGCAGCCTGCCCGGCTTCGTCGAGGACACCCTCCGGGACCGCCCCCACCTCTCGGTGGCCACGTCCTCCCCCCGGCTCGCGGGCCTGCCGGCCCTGCGCCGCACCTGCGCCGCGCTCTGGACCGAGGGCCACGCCCCGAACTGGGCCCGCCTGTCGCCGCACCCCGCTCCCGCCACGCCGCCCGCCCCGGACCAGGCCCTCCCGGACCAGACCGCCGCGGGCCAGGCCGCCCCGAACCGGGCCGTCGCGCTGGACCTCGGCTCGCCGTTGGTCCGGCTCGGCGAGACGGCACGCGCCGCGCTGGGCGGTCTGGCTCCCCGGCCGGAGGAAGGCGGTCGGCCGGGGCTGTTGTCCGCGCTGGACACCGTCCTCGCCGACACCCGCGCGGCCGCGCAGGCCGTCACCGAGGCCTGGTCGACCGTCCGCGGGGCGGCCGGCACCGCAGCTGCCGGTCCGCCGCCGGGCCTCCGCGCCGCCGCCGGTCCCTCGCCGGAGCCCCCCACCCCGCGCGGGGAGCCCGGCGCGGGCGCGCGGGGGGCCACGGGCACGTCCCGGCTCCGGGTGTCCCTCGATGCCATGCCCTACGTACGCGACCACTGCGTGTACCTGCAGCCCGACGGCTGGCCCGAGGACTCCGACCGGTTCCCCGTCGTGCCCATGACGACCATGCTGGAGTTGGCCGCCGACGCGGCCCGCCGGCACGCCCCGCCCGGCGCCGCCCTCATCGGCTACGACGACGTACGCGCCCTGCGGTGGCTCCCCGCCGCGCCCGCCGTCGACGTCGAGGTCAGCGCCCGCAGCGACGGGCCCGGGCGGATCCGGATCGGACTCGGCCCGTACGCCTCCGTCGTCGTCCTGCTCGGCCCGGGCCACGGGCAGCCGCCCCCGCCCGACGCCACCCCGCTGCGGGATCCGCGCCCCGCCCCCGTCAGCGCCGAGGCCCTGTACCGGGACCGGTGGATGTTCCACGGCCCCCGCTTCGCCGGCGTCCACGAGGTCCGGACCGTCGGCGCCGACGGGATCCGCGGAGTCCTGCGGGCGCTGCCCGACCCGGGGGCACTGCTGGACGCCGCCGGGCAGCTGTTCGGGCACTGGATGCAGCTCGAACTGCCCGTCGACAGGCTGGTGTTCCCGGCCGCCGTCGACCGCATCCGGTTCTTCGGGCCACCGCCCGCCGCCGGCGAGCAGGTCGACGCCACCGCCCGTATCCGCGAGGTGCGCGACGTCACCGTGCGCGGCGACCTCGAGCTCAGCCGCACCACCGGCGAGGTGTGGGCCCGGGTCGAGGGCTGGACGTACCGCCGCTTCGGCGCCGACGAGCGGGTCTGGCCGATGAAGTTCACCCCCGAGGTGTGCGGCATCGGCGAACCGCAGCCCGCCGGCTGGTGCCTGGCCCGGCGCCGGTGGACCGACCCCGCGTCGCAGGAACTGGTCATGCGCCGCTACCTCGGCGCCGCCGAGCGGGCGGCGTACGGGCAACTGCCTCCCCGCGCCAGGGCGCCGTGGCTGCTGGGCCGGATCGCGGCCAAGGACGCGCTGCGGCAGCTGCTGTGGGACGGCGGTGCGGGGCCGGTGTTCCCGGCGGAGGTCCCCGTCGGGAACGATCCCCACGGGCGGCCCGTGCCCGAGGGGGCACTCGCCTCCGGCTTCCGGCTCTCCCTCGCCCACAAGGACCGGATCGCCGTCGCCGTCGCGCACCGGTCCCTGGCGGTCGGGATCGACGTCGAGCCGGTCACGGCCGACCCCGACGCGCTGGTCCGCATCGCACTCACCCCGGACGAACTCTCCCTGGCCGAGACCCTGTCCGCCCGCGAGGGCACCGGCCTGCCGGGCGCGCTCACCGCTCTGTGGTGCGCCAAGGAGGCCGCGGCCAAGGCGGCGGGCACCGGCCTCGGCGGCCGCCCGCGCGCCTGGCGGGCGGTGTACGACCCCGGCTCCGGCGGGCTGCGGGTGCTCTCCCCCGACGGGCACCCGTACACCCTCCGTACGTCCCTCCTGCCCGACGGCCACGTCGTCGCCTGGACCGCCCACCCCGCGGCGCCCGACCGCGCCCCCGTCCCCTTCACCCTCACGGAGACCAGCCATGGCCACTGACATCCTCGCCGAGATCACCGGCATGCTCGTGGAGATCGTCGGCGACGAGTTCCTGCTCGCGGAGGAGGTCACGATGAAGACCAGGTTCAACGAGGATCTCGCCCTGGAGAGCATCGAGTTCGTCGCCCTCGCCGAGCTGCTCCACCATCGCTACGGCGCCGAGGTGGACCTCATGGGCTTCCTCGCCGAGAAGGACATGGACGCCATCCTCGCGATGTCCGTCGGTGAACTGGTCACGCACATCGGCCGGGTCACCCACGCCTCCCTCGCCCGGGCGGCGGCCACGCCGACCGCCTCGGCCGGCTGAGCCCGCCATGGCCTTCGTCCGGGCGAACTCGCTCCGCTTCCACGTCCAGCGGCTCCCGGCCGCCGTCCCCGACCGCCGAAACCTGCTCGACGGGACCGACGGGACCGACGGGACCGACCGCACCGATCGGCCGGTCGTCGTGTTCCTGCACGGACTGGTCGTCGACAACCTCTCCTCCTTCTACTGCCCCCTCGCCCTGCCCACGGCGCTCGCCGGCCACGAGGCGGTCCTCTACGATCTGCGCGGCCACGGCCGCACCGAACGCCCCGCCACCGGCTACGACAGCCGCACCGCCGTACGGGACCTCCTCGCGCTGCTCGGTGCCCTGGGACTCGGGCACCGCCGGGTGCACCTGGTCGGCAACAGCCACGGCGGCACCCTCGCCCTGCACGCCGCGCTCGCCCGGCCGGACCTGGTCGCCGGGCTGACCCTGCTCGAACCCCCGCTCAGCGGGGCCTGGGTGGAGAACATGGTGGACACGCTGTCCGCAGCCGCCCTGAGCCTGGAGGACAGTCCGGTCCCCGCCGAGCTGCTCGGCCTCCGGCTGCGCAAGGCCGCCCATCTGACGGCGATCGCCGACGAGCTCCTCAACCGGACCAGCCTGATCGACGACATCGCGGCCAGTCGCACCTTCACGCCCGCCGACTACGCCCGGCTGCGCTCCCCGCTCCTGATCGTGTGCGGGGAGCACTCCGAACTCGTCGCAGGGGCACGGGAACTGGCCCGGCACGCAACGCAGGCGGGCACCACGCTGCGGATCCTGCCGGGCCTCGGGCACGACGTACTGAAGGAGAGCAGCGGCTCCCTGCGGAAGGCCGTGCTGGCCCATCTCGAGGCGACGGCCGTGGTGACGGCCGCGCGGGCGGGAGCGCTGGTGCCATGAGGGTCCTCTTCACGGTGCCGCCGCTGGCCGGGCACGTCAATCCGACCGTGGCCCTCGGGGCCGAACTCGCCGCCCGGGGACACCAGGTCGCCTGGACCGGGCCGGCCGGCGCGCTGGCCCGGCTGCTGCCCGCGCACGCCCGGATCCTGCCGGCCGGCGAGGAGGCGGGCGGCGGTTACGCGGCGCTGCACGACCGCTGGCGCGATCTGCGCGGGGTGGGGGCGCTGCGCTTCCTGTGGGAGGAGGCGCTGGTGCCGCTGGCCCGGGCGATGGTGCCGGGGGTGACGGATGCGGTCCGCGGCTTCGCACCGGACCTGATGGTCGCCGATCAACAGGCCCTCGCCGGGCCGGTGGTCGCGCGCCGGCTCGGGATTCCCTGGGCCACCTCCGCGAGCACGTCCGCCGAGCTGACCCGGCCGTTCGCGGACTTCCCGAAGGTCGGGGAGTGGGTCGACGGGCAGATCTCCGGGTTCCTCGCCGCGTACGCGGCGGACGGGGCGGCGGGAGCGAAGGGGGCGGACGGGACGGGCTGGGACCCTCGGTTCTCCGAACGCCTCGTCCTGGTCTTCTCGACCCCCGAACTCATCGGCGCGGTGGATGACTTCCCGCCGCACCACGCCTTCGTCGGCCCTGCCTTCGGGGCCCGACCCCACCCGCCCGGTTTCCCCTGGCAGCGGCTCGACCCGGAGCGGCGCCGGGTCCTCGTGTCGCTGGGCACCCTCAACCAGGAGGCCGGCGGCCGGTTCTACGGGGCGGTGCTGGGCGCCGCCGAGCAGCTGGCCGAGGAGGTGCAGCTGGTGCTCGTGGCCCCCGCGGCCCTGATCGGGGCGGTGCCCGAGAACGTGCTGCTGCTGGAGCGGGTGCCGCAGCTGGAACTGCTGCCCCATTTGGACGCGGTGGTCTGCCACGGCGGCCACAACACCGTCTGCGAGGCACTGGCGTACGGGCTGCCGCTGGTGGTCGCGCCGATCCGGGACGACCAGCCGATCGTGGCCCGGCAGGTCGTCGGGGCGGGGGCCGGGGTCCGGGTCCGGTTCGGCAGGACCCGGGCCGAGGAACTGAGGGACGCGCTCACGGCCGTGCTGGACGATCCCGGCCCCCGCCGGGCCGCCCGGCGGATCCAGGCCTCCTTCGCCGCGGCGGGCGGAGCCTGCGCCGCGGCCGACCGGTTGGAGAAACTCCTGTGACACCCCTGACACCCCTGACAGCCCCGATGCCGACGGCGCGGCTCGCCCTCCGCGAGGTGCCGTGGACCTCTGCCGTGCTGCTGGCCGCGCTCGGTGCGGGCACCGTACGCGCCCGGCGGCGGCTGCGGGCCCTGCCCGTGCTGCCCGCGCCCCCGATCGCCCCGGCCGCATCGGCCGGTCTGCCGCGCGCCGCCGGGTGGCGGCTGCTGACCGCGCAGGGCGTGGAACCCGACGCGGCGACGTTCCTGACCGCCTGTGCGTACGCCGACCGGGAGGGCCTGCGGGTGCTGGACCTGATCCCGGCCGACCTCGCCGCCGAGCGTGCTCTGGGGCTGCTCCGCCTGGTCGACCCGGCCGGCTACCGGCAGGACCGGCTCGGCGAGGGGCGCGGGGCCGGGTATGCCGTGCTCGTGGCCGAGGAGGTGCTCGCGCGGGCCGGGGTGGATCCCGACACGCCCCGGCGCGACCCGGCCGAACTCCTGGCGCTCGTCCGCCGCTTGAAGGAGTTCGCGGCCGACGCCACCGGTCTGGCCGTCGCCCCGGCGCTGAGCTCCGGGCGGCCCGGGCGCTGCGGCCCCGGCACCACCGGGCCGGGCCGGGTCGCCGCGTTGCAGGCCCAGGGTCTGCCGCCGGGTGGGCTGGCCGCCGCACAGCTCGCCGGGCTGGCGGTGCTGGCGGGTGCGGTACTGCGCCAGGGCCGGTGGGGCGCGGCGGCGGCCGGGCTGTACTGGCTCCAGCCGTACCTCGCCCTCGGCGGGCGCGGCGGCCCGCTGCACCCCGCCGACCTGGCCGCCGCGACCGCCCTGCGGCCGGTGCGCTCCCTCGGCGCCGGCCTGCGTACGGCCGCTGCGGCCGCCCGTACGGCCCGCGGCGCGGCGGACACCGCGCGGGCGGCCTCGTACCGGGCCGAACTGGCCGGCGGAACCGACCGGTTCTTCGAGCCGCGCCGCCCGGACTGCCCATGGTGCGGGTCGCGGCGGCTCACCGTCCGGGTCCGGGTACCCGATCTGCTCCAGGGCAAGCCCGGCCGGTTCACCCTGGAGCAGTGCGGGGACTGCGGGCACGTCTTCCAGAACCCCCGGCTGACGCTGGAGGGGCTGGAGTTCTACTACCGCGATTTCTACGACGGCCGCGGCGGGGAGGGCGCCGGGACGGTCTTCGGCCGGCTCGGCGCGTCGTACCGGGCGCGGGCGCAGATGCTCCGCCCGTACGGGGCTCCGGCTTCCTGGCTGGACGTCGGCACCGGGCACGGCCACTTCTGCAATGCCGCGCGGGCCGTCTGGCCCGGTACCCGCTTCGACGGGCTGGACATGGGCGAGGGGGTGCTCGAGGCCGAGCGGCGCGGGTGGGTGGCCACCGGATTCCAGGGCCAGTTCCCGGAGTTCGCGGCGAAGCTGGCCGGCCGGTACGAGGTGGTCAGCATGTACCACTACCTGGAGCACACCCGGGACCCGCTCGCCGAACTGGACACGGCGGCCGAGGTGCTGGCCCCCGGCGGGCACCTGGCCATCGAACTCCCCGATCCGGAGTCGCGGATGGCCCGGCTGCTGGGACCGGCCTGGCTGCCCTGGTTCCAGCCGCAGCACCAGCACCTGATCCCGGCCGCGAACCTGCGGGAGGCGTTGGCCGATCGGGGGTTCAGCGTCCTGGCCGAGGAGCACGGCGCGGCCCACCAGGGCAACGACTTCTTCGGCGCGGTGGCGCTGACCGCGACGCGGCTGGCCCCGGATCCGGACCGCCCGTGGGGTCCCCCGGCCACGCCGCGCAGTCGGGTCCTGGCCGGGGCCGTACGGGTGGCGGCGCTGCCGTGCCTCGCCGGCGCGGCGGTGCTCGACGCGGTGCGCACGGCCGCGGCCCGGCGCACGGACGGCGGGAACGCCTACCGGATGCTGGCCCGCAAGGAGGGAGCGTGACCGCGGCTGCCGCCCGCGCCGGCGGGCCGGGCGCCCCCGCCGGGCAGGACATCGCCCGGCGGGCCACCGCCGACCCGCTGTTCCGGCTCGTCGCCTATGCACTGGAGGCCGCTCACGGCCGGCCCCCGGCGGCCGTCTGGAGCGCCCCGTACGCCTTCCACCTGCGATCGCCGGGGCTGGTGGCGGCGGCCGGCTGGCCGGTGGCGGCCGCCGCGGCGCCGCGCGGCGACGGCCTGGTGCGGCTCAGCTCCCTGGGGCACCCCGCCGACGGCTGCGACGTTCCGCTGGTGCTGTCCGGGCCGGCGCCCGCGATGCCCGCCTGGGCGGCCCGGCCGTACACGGTTCTGCGGGCCCTGGCCCGCGCCGGGTACGGCCGCGGCGGGAGCGATCTGCACGTGCAGGGCTCGCTCACGGCCGCCGCCGGGCTGGCCACCGCGGAGCCGGCCGACTGCGCGGTGGCGCTCGCGGTGGCCGACGCCCACACGCCGCCGGGCACGGACCCGGACCGTGCCGAGCTGGCCCGGCTGCTGGCCGGGGCGCTGCCGGACGGTGACCGGGCGCTGCGCCGGGCGGTGCTCTTCGCCCGGCCGGGCGAGGCCCTGCGGGCGGACCGGGATCCGGCGCGGCCGCACCGGTACGTCGCCTTCGACCCGGCGGCTTCGGGGGCGCGGCTGGTACTGCTGGCCGTACGCACGGATCCGCACCACCCGGACCTGCGGGCGGCGCTCGCGCGGGCGGTGGCGTGCGCGAGCCGGGCGGGGGCGCTGAGCGCCTGGCCGCCGGGGCCGCCCGGGGCGCGGCCGGGGCGGAGCGTCCTGGTGCTGCTGCCCGAAGAGCGGCTGGCGGCGGTGCGGGCCGCGGTCGCGGAGGACTTCCGCGGCCGGGGGCGGCCGGTACCCCGCTTCCTGAACATCGCCGTGGCCGGTGCGGCCCGGCGGGAGGAATGAACCACCGATCTCGAGGAGGAACCGCTCATGCCCTCACCCAAGGCCGTCGCGAGACGACGGACCCGTAGGTCCGCGCTCGTGGCCGCAGCCGGCGCGCTCGGCCTGCTGGGCGCCTTCACCGTGGCCAACTCGCAGGCGGCGGACGGCAGTGCTCAGGAGACCCGGACGGCGGCCGCCGCCGCGGGGCTGCCGACGTACGACCACGTGGTGGTCGTCGTCTACGAGAACAAGCAGTACGGCGAGATCATCGGCAGCGCGAACGCCCCGTACATCAACCAGCTGGCGAACGGCGGCGCGAGCCTGACCGGCATGAAGGCGCTGACCCACCCCAGCCAGCCGAACTACTTCAACCTGTTCTCCGGCGCCACCCAGGGCATCACCGGGGACGGCTGCTACACCCCGCAGTCGATGACCGCCGCGAACCTCGGCCAGGAGCTGATCGCGGCCGGGAAGACGTTCGCGACGTACAACGAGGACCTGCCGGCCGAGGGGTCCACGGCCTGCACGAACGGCCAGTACGCGCAGAAGCACAACCCGTGGTTCGCGTTCAAGAACGTGCCGCTCGACACCGGGAAGACCTGGGCGCAGTTCCCGCAGAACAACTTCTCGGCGCTGGCGAACCTGTCGTTCGTCGTCCCGAACCAGTGCAACGACATGCACTCCTGCTCGGTCGCCACGGGAGACACCTGGACGAAGAACAACATCGACGCCTATGCCCAGTGGGCGAAGGCCAACAACAGCCTGCTGGTGCTGACGTGGGACGAGGACAACTACCTCGGCTCCAACCAGATCGCGACCGTGTTCTCCGGGGCGAACGTCAAGAGCGGCACGTACGCCACCGCCTACAGCCACCACCATCTGCTGCGCACCTTCGAGGACCTGTTCGGCACGGCGACGCACGCCGGGAACGCGGCGAACGTGCAGCCGATCGGCGAGGTGTTCGGCGGCTCCACCGGCCCCACGCCCACTCCGACCCCCACACCGACCCCTACGCCCACGCCGACCCCGACGCCCACGGCGACCGCCGGTGCTCTGCAGCTCGCCGACCCCGGCCCGCAGAGCTGCAAGTTCAACCAGTCCTGCACCGTGCGGCTCACCGCGGCCGGCGGCAGGCCGCCGATCCGGTACTCCGCCACCGGTCTGCCGTTCGGCCTGACCATCGACGCGGGCACCGGCCGTATCAGCGGCAAGCCGTGGGCGAGCGGCACCGTGCAGGTGACGGCCACCGCCACCGACTCGGCCGGGGCGAGCGCGAGCACCTCGTTCGCGCTGACCCTCACCTGGTTCTGACCGGCGCGGACACCGGCCGGGCCAGGTGCAGGCGGGTGTGGAAGCAGCCCGCCGACTCCTTCCCGGCCGGGTCCTCGCCCAGCGCGGTGACGGCGACGACCGCGCGCTGCTGCTCGCCGTGATCCGTGAAGCGCCGCTGGGGGTTCGTGCCCTCGGCGCGCTCCACGGTGAGCCCGTAGGACTCCAGGCAGCGGGCGATCGGCCGGTAGTCGTGGGTGCGCAGGACGAAGGCGGCCACCGGCACCGGCCGGCCGACGGCGGTGAGCAGCCGGGCGAAGGTGCGCTCGGTGAGGAAGCTGGTGCCACCGGTGATGGTGATCAGACCGACGCCGGCTGCGGAGCGCCGCAGCTGCTCCCCCGGCTCGGCGGTCTCCAGGTTCACGCAGTAGCCCTCGTCGAGCAGTCCGGCGGCCACCGCGTAGTCCACGGCGGGGCGCGAGACGTCGACGCCGATGGCCCGTACGGCCTCGGGGCGGCGCCGGGCGGCGTAGAACTCGCGGTCGCGGCGGATCAGTTCGGCGGTGGTCAGCCCGGCCGCCTCGGGCGAGGTGTAGTGCGCGTACAGCTCGTCCAGGGTGACGTCGTGGTTCACGAGCGCGGCGTTGATCCCGTACGAGCAGCACAGGTCGAGCATCGTCCCCCGCCCGGCCTCCAGTTCGCCGGCCAGGGCGCGGAACACGGGCTGGGCGTGGGCGGGTGTCTGATACCCGTACGGCCCGAGGCCGGTGAAGTACCCGCGGGGGTCCGGGAGCACGTAGACGTCGTCGAAGCTGGTCATGTCTGCTGTGGTCATCGGTCGGGCGTCTCCCTTGTCCGGGACGGGGTCCGGCGGGTCAGTCGTATCCCGCCGAACGAGGTGCCTGAAAGACCGCCGATCCGGCCAGCGGCGCGCGTCCGCGCTTGCGTGCCCGGCCGGCCCTCGCCGCGTAGGGTCGGGCCATGGCGGAAGCACGGCGGACCCTCGAAGGCAAGGTCGCCCTGGTGGCCGGGGCCACGCGGGGCGCGGGCCGGGGCATCGCGGTCCAGCTGGGCGCGCAGGGCGCGACGGTGTACGTGACGGGCCGCAGTACGCGCGGCAGCCGGTCGGAGTACGACCGGCCGGAGACCATCGAGGAGACGGCGGAGCTGGTCACGGCGGCGGGCGGGCAGGGCGTCGCCGTGGTCGCGGACCACCTGGTGCCGGCACAGGTGCAGGCGCTGGTCGGGCGGATCGACGCCGAGCAGGGGCGCCTCGACGTGCTGGTGAACGACGTCTGGGGCGGCGAGCGGCTCTTCGAGTGGGACAGCACGGTGTGGGAGCACGATCTGGACAACGGGCTGCGGATGCTGCGGCTCGCCGTGGACACCCATGCCGTCACCAGCCATTTCGCGCTGCCGCTGCTGCTGCGCGCGCCGGGCGGGCTGGTGGTGGAGATGACGGACGGCACGGCCGAGTACAACGCGACCAACTACCGTGTCTCGTTCTTCTACGACCTCGCCAAGTCGGCGGTCCTGCGGATGGCGTTCGCG
This sequence comes from Streptomyces sp. NBC_01296, assembly GCF_035984415.1. Taxonomy (NCBI): domain Bacteria; kingdom Bacillati; phylum Actinomycetota; class Actinomycetes; order Kitasatosporales; family Streptomycetaceae; genus Streptomyces; species Streptomyces sp. NBC_01296. The sequence goes on from NZ_CP130720.1 coordinate 1,709,237, forward strand.
CTCGGGCACGAGCTGGGGACGCGCGGGGCGACGGCGGTGGCGCTGACGCCGGGCTGGCTGCGCTCGGAGATGATGCTGGACAACTTCGGGGTGACCGAGGCGAATTGGCGGGACGCGCTGGAGAAGGTCCCGCATTTCGCCATCTCCGAGACGCCGTCGTACGTCGGGCGGGCGGTCGCGGCGCTCGCCGCGGACCCGGAGGTGTCGCGCTGGAACGGGCAGTCGCTCTCCAGCGGGCAGCTGGCCCGGGTCTACGGGTTCACGGATCTCGACGGCAGCCGGCCGGACGCGTGGCGGTACATGGTCGAGGTCCAGGACCCGGGCCGCCCGGCCGATGTGACCGGCTACCGCTGACCGCACGACCGGCCGGGGCAACTTTGGCGGCCTTCAGGGCAGCCGGAGTTCGCGGGCCTCTCCGAGCGGGGCGAAGAACCGCTCCACGTCCGCGCCCGAGACATCGGCGAGCGCGGGCGGGGACCAGCGGGGGCTGCGGTCCTTGTCGACGACCTGGGCCCGGATGCCCTCCACCAGGTCGGGCGCGCGCAGGGCGTGGCAGGAGACGCGGAACTCCTGCTCCAGCACCCGCTCCAGGGAGCCGAGTCCGCGGGCCCGGCGGAGGGCGGCCAGGGTGACCTTGAGCGAGGTCGGGGACTTGGCCAGGATCGTCTCGGCGGTCTCCTTGGCAGCCGGATCGCCCTCGGCCAGCAGCCGCTCCACGATCTCCTCGACGGTGTCCGCGGCGTAGCAGCGGTCGATCCAGGCGCGCTGCTCGGCCAGTTCGCCCGGCGCGGGCCGTTCGGTGTGGCGCGGCAGCACTTCCTCGGCCGGTGCGCCGGCGAGCGCGGCGGTCAGCTCCGGCAGCCGGGCGGCGGGTACGAAGTGGTCGGCGAGTCCGCACAGCAGCGCGTCGGCCGCGCCCACGGCGGCACCGGTCAGCGCCAGGTGGGTGCCGAGCTCCCCCGGGGCGGCGGCGAGGAGGTGTGTACCGCCCACGTCGGGGACGAAGCCGATGCCGGTCTCGGGCATGGCGATGCGGGAGCGTTCGGTGACGACGCGCACGCCTCCGTGGGCGGAGAGGCCGACTCCGCCGCCCATCACGATGCCGTCCATGAGGGCCACGTAGGGCTTCGGGTAGCGGGCGATCCGCGCGTTCAGCCGGTACTCGTCGCGCCAGAAGCCCTCGGAGGCGTCCCCGCCGGCCTTCGCGTCGTCGTGGATGGCCCGGATGTCCCCGCCGGCGCACAGCCCGCGCTCGCCGGCGCCGCGGAGGAGGACCTGGGCGACGGCGGGGTCCTGCTCCCAGGCGTCCAGCGCCTCGGTGATCCGTAGCGCCATGGGGTGGGTGAGGGCGTTGAGCGCCCTGGGGCGGTTGAGGGTGATCACCCCGGTGTGGCCCTCCCTGGTGAACAGGGCCGTGTCGTCTGCGCCGTCTTCGGTCTTCACACCGGCCAGTATGTAGCGTCGTCCGGCATGCGAAAGATCATTCTGATGATGGGAATGTCCCTGGACGGCTTCATGGAGGGGCCGGACCGGGACATCTCCTGGCACATGGTCGACCACGAACTGCACCGGTTCATGAACGACGAGATCCGCCCGCTGGGCGGCTTCCTCACCGGCCGGGTCACGCACGAGCTGATGACGGCGTACTGGCCGACCGCCGATGCCGATCCGTCCGCCTCCGCGGAGGAGGCCGAGTTCGCGGGCATCTGGCGGGACATGCCGAAGTACGTGTACTCGCGCACGCTGCGCCAGGACGACCTCGGCTGGAACTCCACGCTCGTGCGGGACGTCGTACCGGCGGAGGTCGCCGCGCTCAAGGAGGCCCCGGGCGGCGACCTGGTCGTGGGCGGGGCCGACCTCGCCGCCACGTTCCTGCGCCACGACCTGGTGGACGCGTACCGGATCTGCGTGCACCCGGTGCGCATCGGCCGCGGCACACCGCTGTTCCCGCCGTTCGCCGGCCCCGGACCGCTGCACCTCGAAGGCACCCGCACGTTCGGCAACGGCGTGGTCCAGCTGCGGTACGGACGACCGTAGAGGGTGCGCGGCTTACGGCAGCCGGCCGGGATGGGTCCCGGGGGTGTGGCCGAAGGCGCGGCGGAAGACGTCGATGAAAGCGCTCGCGGAGGACCAGCCGCAGCGGTGCGCGACGGCGGTGACTGGGGTGCCGACGGCCAGCAGCCGCAGCGCCTGGTGCAGCCGCAGCTGGGTGCGCCACTGCGGAAAGGTCATGCCGAGTTCGGAGCGGAAGAGGCGGCTCAGCGTCCGCTCGCTCGCCCCTGCGCCGGCGGCCGCGCTCAGCGCGGCCAGCCCGCGGGAATCCGCCGGATCGGCGTGCAGCAGGGCGCACACCGCCGCCAGCCGGGGGTCGGCGGGCGCGGGCAGGTGCAGCGGCTGCAGCGGGGAGGCCCGCAGCTGGTCGAGCAGTACCCCGAGCATCCGGCGCCGCTCGGGGCTGTCGTCCTCGGGGGCCCGCGTGTAGGCCAGGATCAGCTCCCGCAGCAGCGGCCCGACGGCGATCACGGCGGGGGTGTCGAGGGACAGCGGGTTGAGGTGCGTCGGCAGGCCGACGGAGTGCAGGTCGGTACGCCCGTACGCGCGGTGCTCGTGCACCGTCCCGGCCGGGATCCACAGCGCCCGGGTGGTGGGCGCCACCCATGTGCCGGCGTCGGTGGTGATGGACAGCACCCCGGAACCGGCGTAGGCGATCTGGTGGTCGTCGTGCCGGTGCGGGTCGATCCCGACGTTGGTGTCGAGCTCGCGGATGCTCGTCGCGGCCCGGGGCGTGTGGCGGATTTTCTGCATCACCCGGCAATTTATCGGAAGCGGGCCGCCTGAGACAGGGGCGATCCTCGACCGGTGATCCCATCGAAGACCGCTGCAGAGCAGCTCACCGAACCGGACGCAGCTCCGTCCGCACGGCGCCGGCGCATGGCGGCCCGGGCGGCCGGCCATTCCTGCGTGGACGTCTACCAGGGCGCCGTCGCCGCTCTGGTCCCCTTCCTGGTCTCCGAGCGCGCGTACGGCTACGCCGCCGCGTCGGGCATCGTGCTGGCGGCCTCGCTGCTGTCCTCCGTGGTCCAGCCGCTGTTCGGGGCGCTGACCGACCGCCGGCCGATGCCGTGGCTGATCCCGCTGGGCACGGCCGCCGCCGGCCTGGGCATCGCCCTGGTCGGCGCGGACGCCGGCTATCCGGCCACCGTCGCCGCCGTCGCCCTGTCCGGGCTGGGTGTCGCCGCCTACCACCCGGCGGCCGCCCGGCTGGTCCGCACGAGCGCCGGCGGCCCCGGGCACACGGCGATGAGCTGGTTCGCGCTCGGCGGCAACATCGGCTTCGCGTGCGCGCCGCTGCTCGTCGTCGGGGCCCTGTCGGTGCCCGGGCCGGCGGGCTGGGGGCTGCTGGCCCTGCCCGCGGCGCTCGGCGTCGTGCTGAACCTCCCCCGGCGGGCGCCGGACCGGACGGCCGGACCGGCGGCAGTGCAGCCGGCGGCAGACGCGGACGCGGCAGCCGGACCGGAGGACCGCCGGGCGTTCCTGCGGCTCTCCCTCGTGGTGGTGGTCCGGTCCGTCGCGTTCATCGGGCTGAGCACGTTCATCGCCCTGTACGTGCGGGAGCGCGGCGGCGCTGAAACCGCCGGGGCGGTGGCCCTGTTCGCGCTGTTCGCGGGCAGCGCGGCCGGCACCCTGCTCGGCGGCCGGCTGGCCTCCCGATGGGGCCGGGTCACCACCGTCCACCGGGCGTACGCGGCGGCCGCCCCGGCCATCGCGGGCGTGCTCTTCCTTCCGCTGCCCCTGGTGTACGTCTGCGCAGCGCTGGCGGCCGCCGCTCTGTACGTGCCGTTCTCGCTCCAGGTCACGCTGGGCCAGGACTACCTTCCGGCCCGGATGGGCACGGCGAGCGGGGTCACCCTCGGCCTGACGGTCAGCGTGGGCGGTGTGGCGAGCCCCTTCATCGGCGCCGTCGCGGACGCCACCTCCGTGCGGACGGCCCTGCTCCCCCTGGCCGTTCTCCCCCTGCTGGCCTGGGCCCTGGCCCGGCGGCTGCCGGAGCCCGCCACCCCGGAGCCCGCACCGGGCCCCTGAGCGGCGGGTGGCCGGGGTCAGTCCTTCGGGAGGGCTCGGTGGGCCTGCCAGGCGGCCAGGGCCTGCTGCCGGGCGCCCTCCGGGTGGCGGGCGTGCCAGTCGCGCAGGAACCGGTTGAACTCGAACTGGGCGGCGACCTCCTGGGGTTCGGCAGCCCGGGCGCGGGTGCCGTGCCAGTGGGCGACGGCCTCGGCGAGGGTGTGTCCGGCGTGCTGGGCGACGTAGTCCCGCATGTAGGCGTCGAAGTGGAATCCGGGCCCGATCTCCCGGACGAAGTACTCCCGGAGCACCTGGCTGCACCGCTGGCCCTGCGGGATCACGGTGCCGCCGTCGACGGGGGCCGTGAGCTGCCGTTCTGCGCGGTGCGGGGCCCGGACCGGCTCCGGTGGCCGGAGTCCGTCGAGTGCGGCGGCCAGCCGGGCCGTCAGCGCCACCTTGCCGCCCCCGGCGGACAGGCCCATCTCCCGTGCGAGCACGGACAGTTCGGCCAGCGTCCAGTACCAGCGCGTCAGCTCCGCCCCGGTCAGCGCCGGGGTCAGGTCGGGCCGGGACTCCCCTATGTTCGTACTCACGTTCCCATTCTAGGAGCGGGGGTCACCCTGCGGCCGCCACGCCGGTCGGCACGGACCAGGAGGCCGACCAGGCGCGACCCGGGTTTCATGGGCGGGACCCGTGACACCCGGATCCACCGAAGGAGACCCGATGAACGCCGCAGCCGACCGCACCCGCCTGACCCTCGACGGCGGCACCGCCCTGGTCCTCATCGACCTCCAGCAGGGCATCCTGGGGCTGCCCGCCACCAGGCCCGCCGCCGAGATCCTCGCGAACGGCGTCGCCCTCGCCGAGGCGTTCCGCGCCCACAAGCTGCCGGTGGTACTGGTCAGGGTCGCCTGGTCGCCCGACGGTGGAGACCTGCCGACCACCGACGTGGACCGCCCGGGCCCGGCCGCCGCGCCGCCCGCCGCGTTCTCGGAGATCCCGGCCGAGCTCGCCGCCCTCGGCGACGTCGTCGTGACCAAGCGCCACTGGGGCGCCTTCACCGGGACCGAGCTCGACCTCCAGCTGCGCCGCCGCGGCATCCACCGGATCGTCCTGGCCGGCATCTCGACCAGCGTCGGCGTCGAGTCGACCGCGCGCACGGCCTGGGAGCACAGCTATTGCCTGGTCTTCGCCGAGGACGCCACCGCCGACACGGACCCCGCGTCCCACGCCCATTCGTTCGGCAGGATCTTCCCGCGCATCGGCAAGGTCAGCACGACCGCCGAGATCATCTCCGCACTCGACGCCTGACGATATCCGGCCATTCGCGAATGGCTTCATCTGACGTGACATCAAATGGCCTGAATTGATGCCGTTTCAGCTGTGGTTATGCTCATCACCCAAGTGAACGAGGACTTTTATCGATCACTTATGGGCAGAGTGGGGCGGCCGATTGACACCCCCACGCGACCGCAGGACCGGAGAACCGATGGACAGCAACCTTGTCATCCAGACCCCCGCTGGTGGCCAGGACTTCGATGAGAGCCAAGTGCCGCTCTATTACAGCCGCAAGACCGTGGAGATCCTCCACAAGTACGGCCCGGGACCCCGGGTCCACTTCCACATGGGCCTCTTCGTCCCGGGTGCCACACCGAACACCACGGTCGCCCAACGCGTGCTCAAGCGCCGCGTCGTGGAGTCCCAGGAGGCCATCGTCGAGCACGCGGCCCGCAGTTGGGGGGCGTACTCCAATCCCCCCGGCAGCGTCCTCGACATCGGCTGCGGGGTCGGCGGCGGGTCGCTCTACTGGGCCCAGGAGCACGGAGCGACGGTCACCGGGCTCACCGTCGCGGCCGATCACATACCCGTGATCGAGGACTTTGCCCGCCAGGCCGGCGTCGGCGACCGCGTCACCCCCCTCCTGGCCGACGTGCACGCCTTCACCGCCGACCGGAAATACGACGCCGCGTACGCCAACGAGAGCTCGGGCTACATGGACCGCGAGCGACTCTTCCAGGTCGTGGCCGAATCCCTGAAACCCGGCGGCTGGTTCGGGATCCAGGAGCACTTCATCTGCCGGCCCGAGTGGACCGAGTTCATCGACGGCTACTACAAGACGCGCCTCGGCACCCTCACCGAGTACCTCGCCGCCGCCGAGGCGGCCGGTTTTGAACTGGAGCAGGACGAGGACGTCACCGACCGCGTCGCCGAGTTCTGGGTGCAGTCCATGGCCTGGAACACCGCCGAGCTGGACCGCGTGGAGGGCCCCGGCGCCCCGTCCCACTGGTCGCCCGAGCGGCTCCGCGAGTCCGCCATCACGCACGGCAAGCTGTTCCGCATCTGGCGCGACCACGCGCTGGAGACCCGGCTGCTGCTGTTCCGTCTCGGCGGGGGCAGCTGACCTATGGCACCCGCGTACGGCGACAACGCCCGCCCCTCCCGGATCGGCTGGCAACTGCCGCCGTTCTACTGGCCGTTCGAGAGGGGCCTGATCCACCCCAAGGCGGCCGAGCTCGAAGAGCGCTCCATCGCCTGGATCGATGCCTTCGGCCTGTACCCCGACGCCACCGAGCGCGCCTGGGGACTGGCCTCGCGCAGCGCCGACCTCGTCAGCCGGATCGTCCCCTACGGTGACGTGGAGCAGATGCTGCTCTTCGCCCAGTGGTGTTACTGGGCCTTCGCCGCCGACGACTGGCAGGACTCCGGCACCGGCGCGGGGCGCACGGCATCCGTCGTCGACCAGGGTGCCCGCGTCATCCGCGCGCTCGAATCGCCCGGCTCCGGCCTGCTGCCACCGGGGCCGCACACCGCCGCACTGGAGGACCTGGCGGCCCGCACCCGGGTGATGCTCACCCCCTTCCAGCTGCGCCGCTTCACCGAGGGCATACAGGAATGGGTGCTCGGTGCCGCCTCGCAGGCCGCCCACGCCGAGCGGGGCACCATGCCGAGCCTGAACGACTTCGCGGCGACGCGGAGCTGGATCGGCGGGACCCGGTTCCTGCTGACCTGGTGCGAAGCGGCGAGCGGGATCGAAGTACCGGCCGAGGTCCTGTATTCGGCGCCCGTCCAGGCCCTGACCGAGGCCGCCGGGTTCATCGTCGCGTGCGACAACGACCTGTTCTCGTACAACAAGGACGACCACCACGAGCCGCTGGAGCAGAACCTGCTCAACGTGCTTGCCCTGGAGGACGGCTGTACGCCCGCCGAGGCGCTGCCCGCCGCGTACGCGCTGCGGGACCGGTCGGTGACGCTGTTCGTCCGGCTGCGCGAGCAGCTGGCGCAGGGCGCCGACGTGCAGCTCGGGCGGTACCTCGTCGCGCTGGAGCACTGGATCGCGGGGGACACCGAGTACCACGACCGTGCGCCGCGCTACGCCAGTCCGCGCAACCGCAACGCGCTGCCCGTCGAGGGGGCTTCGTACGGCATCACCTGGACCGGCACGCCCAGCGACCCGAGCGTCGAGCCGCTGCCGGTCCCGGCTCTCGCCTGGTGGTGGCAGCAGCTCGACGACTCGTCACGCTGAGGTCAGCCGCGGCCGCGCAGGCGCGCCCACCAGGAGCCCCGGCCCGCCCGCCGCTCCCCCGCAACGGGGGCGGCCGGCGGGGCCGCCGGCGTCGTCCAGGGCGCCTCGGCGGCCGGCCGGCCCGCAGCGGGTACCGGCGTGGAGCCGGTGACGGTGCTGCCGCGCGGGGTGAACCGTACGGGGAGCGCCACCAGGTGACGGGAGAGCAGCGAGGACGTCCACTGGAGCTCGTCCTCGGGAACGGCCAGCTCCAGGTCGGGCAGCCGGGTCAGCAGGGTGTCGATGCCGGTGTCCGCGATGGCCCGGCCGATGTCCTGTCCGGGGCACTCGTGCGGGCCGCTGCTGAAGGCCAGGTGGGAGCGGTTTCCGTGGACGGGCTCCGTCAGATCGGGCCGGATCTCGGGGTCGACGTTGCCCGCCCCCAGCCCCAGCAGCAGCATGTCCCCGGCCTTGATCGGCGTTCCGGCCAGCTCCGTGTCGCCGGTGGCCCAGCGCCCGAGCATGGTCATGAACGGGGGCTCGTCCCACAGGACCTGCTCCAGCGCGTCCGGGAGCGTCATGTGGCCGCCGGACAGGTTCGCGCGGAAGCGCCGGTCGGTGAGCACCATGCGCAGGGTGTTCGCGATCAGGTTGGCGGTCGTCTCGAAGGCCGCGATCAACACCAGCCGCAGGTGCTCCACGGCCTCGTCGTCGCTGAGTCCCGTGGGGTGCTCCACCAGCCAGGTGGTGAAGTCCCTGCCGGGCAGCTCCCGTTTGCGTTCCACGAGCTCGCGCAGGGTGACCGAGACGAACTCGAAGCTGGCGACGGCCGTCTCGGTGCCCTGGATCATGTCGCGGGCGGCCTCGACGAGACGGGGTCCGTAGGACTCCGGCGCCCCGACGAGCTGGGTCATCACCAGCATCGGCAGCGGCTCGGCGAAGTCCTCGACCAGGTCTGCCTTTCCGGACTGGGCGAAGGCGTCGATCAGCAGGTCGGCGAAGCGCTTGACGTACCGCCGGATGCCGCGCCGGTCGAAACGCTCCAGCGACTCGGTGATCGCCCCGCGCAGCCGCTCGTGCTCGACGCCTTCGACCAGGTGGCACGCAGGCTGCCACGCGGTCATCGGCGTCAGGGGGTGGTCGGCGGGAACGTTTCCCTCCTGCTGGTCCCGCCAGTGGCGCGGGTCCCGGGCGAACCGGGACGGGGTGCGCGCCACGTCCAGGTTCTCGCGGTGGCCGAGCACCAGCCAGGCCGGGAGGTCACCCTGGACGAGGACGGGAGCCACCGCGCCGTGCTCGGCGCGCAGCTTCTCGTACAGGCCCATGGGGTCGGCCTCGGCCTCGGGGCCGTAGAGCCGGTGGGCCGGGCAGCCGGGCGGCGGGGCGGCCGGACCCGGCTGGGGGGTGGGGATGGTGCTCACAGTGCCTCCGGGGTCGCGGCGAGGGAGTGCAGGTAGCGCATCAGCGTCATCAGGACGTCGCGGCTGGAGTCGCGCCGCCGGGCGTCACAGAAGACCAGCGGTACGGACGGGGGCAGGTCGAGCGCGGCGCGCAGGTCCTCCAGAGGGTGCTCGGGCGCGTCGGGGAAGGAGTTGACGGCGACCACGAACGGCACACCGCGCTCCTCCAGCCGGCCGAGCACGTCGAAGCTGACCTCCAGCCTGCGGGTGTCGACCAGGACCACCGCGCCGAGCGCGCCCTCGAACAGGCCGCGCCACAGGAACCAGAAGCGCTCCTGGCCGGGCGTGCCGAAGAGGTACAGCACCAGCTCCTCGTTGATGCTGATGCGGCCGAAGTCCATCGCCACGGTGGTGGAGGTCTTGCGTTCCACCCCCGCCGTGTCGTCGACGCCGACCCCGGCCTGGGTCATCGTCTCCTCGGTGGTGAGCGGCCGGATCTCGCTGACCGAGCCGACGAGGGTCGTCTTGCCGACCCCGAAGCCGCCCACGATCACCACCTTGACTGCGGCTGCGGCCGTGGCCGGCAGCGCGTCCTCGCGCCGGGGCGCGGTGGCCCGGTCAGAGCTTTCGAAGTCCATCGATGACTGCCTCAATCAGTGCCAGGTCCGGGAGTTTGGCGGGGGCGACGGGTGGGCGGGAGAGCACGTGTCCGGCGTCGAGCAGGTCACCGAGGAGTACGGTGACCACGCTCACCGGCAGGCCGAGATACGCGGAGATCTCGGCCACCGAGAGCGGCGACTGGCACAGCCGCATGATCGCCGCGTGCTCCGGCTGCATCCCGGGCCTGGGCCCCGACTTGGCGATGATCAGCGTGACGAGGTCGACCTGGGCGGGGACTAACCCGCCACTGCGGCCGCCGGTGATCACGTAGAGCCGCTCGGGAGTGCCGTCCTCCCAGTCGCCGCCGGGGTTGCTCACGCCGGCTGCCCGTCGCGGCGCGGCGGGCTGCTCAGGTGTTCTCCGATCCGGGCGACGAGGTCGCGCATGCGCTGGCCCATCAGGCCGGCGTCGACGCCTTCGTCGGCCAGTACGGCGAGGAAGGCGCCGGCCCCGGCCGCCATCAGGTAGAAGAAGCCGCCGTCCATCTCGATGACGACGAGCCGCATCCGCCCGCTGCTGCCCGGGAGTTCGGAGGCGACGGCGCCGGCGAGGCTCTGCAGTCCGGCGCAGGCGGCGGCGAGCCGGTCCGCGGTGTCGGTCTCCGCCCCGTACTGCGCCATGCGCAGGCCGTCGGCGGAGAGGACGACGACGTGGCGGGTCTGCGGAACGCTCTCGGCCAGGTCCTTGAGCATCCAGTCCATATTGGTCTGCTGCTGGCTCATGGCTGTTCCCCCTTGCTCGCCGAGGCCGGCGAGGCGTCTGTGTTCTGGCTTGCTGCGCCGCTCCGGCTCACGGCGCTCTGACTCGCGGCGCTCTGGCTCTCCCCGGACAGGCCGCCCTGGAAGGCTGCCAGCCACATCCCGGGCTGTACCTCGGGCTGGGGATCGGGCGCGGGCTCGGGCACGGCTCCGTACCCGTATCCGGCGCGCTCCGCGGCCGCCTCGGCCGCCGCCGTGATCCGGTCGCCGGTGGCGATCGGCTCCGGCGCCACGGCGCGGGTCTTGCGGCGGCGCTGCGGCAGGCCGTTCGGGGTCCGCTCGGTCACGGCGGGTACCTCGTCGGCGGCTGCGGGCATCCGGGGGCCGGTGACCGGGCGGGCGGGCGGCTCCGGGCGGGCGGCCGGGACTCCGGCCCCTGCGGTGGCGGCCCCGGTCGTCGCCGCGCCGGCCGGCGGGAGGGCGGCGCGGGGGCCCGAGGCGGTGCCGATGCCGTGGGCGACGCCGGTCGCGGCGGACGCGGTGGTGATCAGCTGCTGCGGGATGACCAGAACGGCCCGTACGCCGCCGTACGCCGACGAGCGCAGCGAGACCTGGAAGTCGTACGCCTGCGACAGCCGGCCGACCACCGCGAGACCCAGGCGCGGGGTCTCCCCGAGGTCGGTGAGGTCGATGCCCTGCTGCGCCTGGCGGAGCATGCGCTCGGCCCGCTTGCGGGCCTCCTCGCTCATGCTCACGCCGCCGTCCTCGATCTCGACGGCGATGCCCGAGTTCACGTCCACGGCGGTCAGATGGACCTTGGTCTGCGGCGGCGAGTAGCGGGTGGCGTTGTCCAGCAGCTCGGCGAGCGCGTGGATGAGCGGTTCGACGGCCGGTCCGATGACGGCGACCTGCGAGACCGAGTGGAGCTCGACGCGCTGGTAGTCGATGATCCGCGACATGGCACCGCGCAGCACGCTGTACAGCGGGACGGCCTTGCTCCACTGGCGGCCGGGCCGCGCCCCGCCGAGCACGGCGATGGAGTCGGCGAGACGGCCGATGAGGGCCGTGCCGTGGTCGAGCCGCAGCAGGTCGCCGAACACGTCCGGGCTGCGGCCGTGGCGGTCCTCCATCTCCCGCAGTTCCTGGGCCTGTTGGTGCACGATGGCCTGGACGCGGCGGGCGATGTTGACGAAGGCGCGCTGCGCGGAGTCGCGCAGGTCCTCCTCGGCGACGACGGCGTCGAGCACCGAGCGCAGCACGGCCTGGTGCGCCGCCCTGAACTCCGGTGTCAGGCCGGGCCCATGGGTCTCGGGCTCCTCCAGGGAGGCGAGCACCTCCTCGGGGAACTCCCCCTTGCGCAGCCGCTCCACGACGTCGGGCAGCAGCTCCTGCGCCAGCCGTACGGTCTCGGCCTGCTGCCGGTGCAGGGCAGCCTCGTGCGCGGCGACCGTCAGCCGCAGCGCGGCCACCGCTTTGCCGCGCCGGGCGGCCTCACCGCAGGAGAGGGCCACGGCCACGAAGGCCACGGCGCCGATCCAGGCGACGGGGGTGCGGGCAGGTGCGGACACCTGCGCCACGGCGATCGCCGCAGCGGCGGCGGTCAGCAGGGCGGGCAGCGCCCATGCGACGGGTGAGGTGGGCCCTGGACTTCCGGGCGACGATCCCACGCGAACCATCAGAACCCTCAAACGATCGAAAGTGAATGATCATATGACAACGGCCCGGAATCTTAGCGTCTATATGCACGGCCCTTGACAGCAGGTCATGATCCGGACGCAGCAAGCGGGTTGACGCTCCGCGATCTGGCCGAAACCTGCAGCCCCGTCGCTCAGGCGACATGCCTCGAGCAGCCCGCGGCATCCCGGTCCGCGCACGCGCCCGCCCCGATCACCCCCCGCCCGAGGCCCCCGACCCGCCACCCAAGGATCGGCCGAATCCCGCCACTGGCGGCCGAGTCGCTCATCGCCCCCTCGCCATGCGGCTAGGGGGTGTCCGGGGGGACGGCGATCTCCCGCTTGAGGATCTTGCCGGTCGGCCCCTTGGGGAGCGCATCGGCGAGCCTGACGACCCGCGGGTACTTGTAGGCGGCCACCTCCGCCTTCACGTGGTCGCGGATCTCCTCGGCGGTGGTGTGCGCCCCGGGCCTGAGGACCACCACTGCGGCGACCTCCTCCCCCAGCACCGCGTCCGGCACGCCGACGACGGCGGCTTCGGCGACCGCCGGGTGCGCGTACAGGACCTCCTCGACCTCGCGCGGGTACACGTTGTAGCCTCCGCGGATGATCAGGTCCTTCTTCCGGTCGACGATGAAGTGGTAGCCGTCCTCGTCGACCCGGGCGAGGTCGCCGGTGTGGAACCAGCCGTCGCGGATCGCCTCCGCGGTGGCACTCGGCCTGTTGTGGTAACCGGCCATCACGTTCTCGCCGCGGATCGCGATCTCGGCGACCTCGCCGGGCCCGGCCGTCGTCCCGTCCTCCCTGACCAGCCGCAGCTCGACGCCGCGGACGGGCAGGCCGATCGAACCGGGCTTGCGCGGGCGGTCCGGCGGGTTGAAGGTGGCCACCGGAGACGTCTCGGACAGGCCGTAGCCCTCCAGCACGTCGACGCCGAAGCGGCTCTCGAAGCCGTGCAGCACCTCGACCGGTAGCGACGCGCCGCCGGCGACGGCCAGGCGCAGGCGGGGGGCGTCGAAGCCCTCGGGAAGCTCGGCGTGCAGGAGCGCCGCGTACATCGTCGGGACGCCGAGCAGAACGGTGACGGCGTCCCTGCGGATGGTCTCCAGCGCCGCCGCCGGATCGAAGCGGGTGAGGAGGGTCAGCGTGGCCCCCGCGGCCACGGCCGTGTTGAGGGCGCAGGTCTGGCCGAAGGCATGGAACAGCGGCAGTCCGCCGAAGAGCACGTCGTCGGGGCGAATATGGAACAGCGTCTGCACGGCGGTGGCGGCGTTGCCGAGGAGGTTGCGGTGCGTCAGTTCGGCGCCCTTCGGCGTGCCGGTGGTGCCTGAGGTGTAGAGGATCACCGCGAGGTCGCTGTCCTTCGCCTCGGCGACGCCGGGCAGCGGTACGGCGGCGTCCAGCAGCGCGTCGAAGCCGGCCGGCTCGACGACCAGGCAGTCGGCTTCGGTGTCGGCGGCCGCCTCGGCGGCCTCGGCCGCCGACATCGGCGAGGTCAGCACCGTCCGGGCGCCGCAGTCGCGCAGGGCGAAGGCGATCTCGCGGGCCTTGAGCAGCGGGTTCAGCGGCACGACCACGGCGCCCGCGCGGAGGATGCCGTAGTAGGCGACGGGGAAGTGCGGCACGTTGGGCATGATGACGGCCACCCGGTCGCCCGGGCGGACGCCGCGGGTCTGCAGCAGCGCGGCGGTCCGCGCGCTCAGGTCGTCCAGTCGGGCGTAGGTCAGCGCGGTGGTCTCGTGGCGTACTGCGATCCGGTCCCCGTGGGCCGATGCGGAGGCCGTCAGCAGGGTGGCGAGATTGGTCATGGCGGTTCCTCGGGTGGGAGCTGTGGTCAGCTGATGACGGGCAGGACGAGGTACGAGGCGTGGTCGGCGTCGTGGTGGACGGCGTCACGGCCCACCTGGTGGCCGTAGTAGTGGTGGAACAGGCCGTCGGCGACCGCGGAGTCGCCGTTGGCGATCTCCAGGCGGATGCGGCTGCCCTTGGGGAACAGGTAGGAGGTCGGCCAGACCTCGATCTCGTAGCGGACGACGGCGCCCGGCTCGATCGGCTGGGGCGGACGGGTGCGGTGGGAGGCCTTCAACCAGCCGCGGGTGACCATCGCGGAGGGCGGCGGCACATTCTTGGCGACCTTGCGCATCAGGGTCGCCTTGAGCCTCGGAACGGCCTTCTGCTCGGAGATTTTGACGTGGAAGTCGGTGTCGGTCCGGTCGGATTCCGCGTACAGCACGAGGGTGATCTTCCCGGTGACCTCGGTGTCCTGTTCCAGGGGCGGGGTGGTGAAGGTGAGGATGCCGCGGGTGGGCTGCGGGATGCCGTCGGCGACGACGGTGGTGCCCACCGTCCACTCGGGGTGGGGGTAGTCGTACGCGGTCGGCTGCCCGGCCGGATGGGTGGGCGGGTGGGTGGGCGGGGTGGTGGTGAGGCTGCCGTCGTTCAGTGACCGGACGGCGCGTGCGGGTTCGGGGTGCAGGTAGAATTTGGTCGGCACGGCCCGCCGGGGCGGCCATTCGCTTTCCTCCCGCGGCCCGCGCCCGGAGTTGGCGACCTGGATACGGACCGGCGGCTGGTCCATGACACCGTTGTCGACGCCCTTGAGCCAGTGGTCGTACCAGGGGCGGACGTACGCGTCGAGGAACTCGGTCCGGTGGTAGCGCTCTTGGCTGTCGGTGCCGGCGAGCACGAGCAGGCGCTTGTCGGAGCGCGTGAGCCTCTCGTGGCCGTCGAGCTGACCGCGCAGGTGCAGGCCGACGCTGTACCACCAGGCGATGTTGAGCACCGGGACGTCGATGTCCTCCACCTTCACCGCCCGCTGCTCCCACCAGTCGTCGGCGACGGGCCGGTCGAGGGTCATGCCGATGATGTCGGCGGTGACGCCGCCGGGCCGGGGCGGGACGCCACCACCGATCGCGGCGCCGGCGCGGACCAGGTCGGTCGACCAGGAGTTGAGGAACCCCATGGAGTAGATCCCGCCGTGGTAGACCGCGTCCTGATAGAGGTTCGTGAACCCGTTGTAGATCAGCGCACAGGTGAGGTGCGGCGGGCGCTGCGCCGCGGCCAGCCACTGGTTCAGGCTGTACGCGCTCTCGCCGATCATCGAGATCTTCCCGGTCGACCAGGACCGGGAGGCGATCCATTCGATGGTGTCGTGGAAGTCGCGCTGCTCGGCGGGCCCGAACAGCTCGAACTCCCCCTCGGACCTCCCGGTGCCGCGCTGGTCGCCGATCACGACCGCGTAGCCGTGGCCGGTCCAGTAGTCCATCGGGCCGGTCTCGATGAACCGGAACATCGGCACGGCCGGCAGGTGGAGCAGGTCCTTCTGGTACGGCGCCACCGCGTACAGCGCCGGGAACGGGCCGTCCCCGTCGGGCAGGTACACATCGGCGCAGATGCGGACACCGTCGGACACCGTGATCCACTCATCCTTGATCGTACGCATGGCCAGCCTCCCAATTTCCTCACGCGCTGAAACTAATTTCAACGTATGCTGAAACTACGGCGGACGGCAAGGCGTCCCGACCCGTTGCGGAAGGTGATCGGTCATGGCAGGGCGAGGCCCCAAGGGAGAACGCGGAGAGCAGGCGGACAGGATCGTCGCCGCCGCCCGCAGAGCCTTCGCCACCCGCGGCTACGCCGCGACCTCACTCCGGTCGGTCGCCCAGGAGGCCGACGTGGACCCCGGTCTGGTGACCTACTACTTCCGCACCAAGACCACGCTGCTGGAAGCGGTCATGCAGCCGCCCGAGGCGTTCGGCGCGGCCGTGACCGCCGCTGCCGAACAACCGCTGCCGCTGCGGGGGCGCGCGTTCGTGCAGGCCAATCTGCGCCTGTGGGAAGACCCGGTCTCCGCCGAGATCCTGCGGTCCGTCATCCTCACCGCCGCCCAGGAACCCGCCGCCATGCAGCGCCTGCGGCAGTTGTTCTCCGAACTCGTCCTGGCCGTCGTCTCCCACAGCCTGCCCGACGCCGAACGCACCCTGCGGGCCAGCCTGATCGCCACCCAGATGGTCGGCCTGGCCATGAACCGGTACATCTGGCAGGTCGGCGACATCGCCGCCCTCCCCGCCGATACCGTCACCGACCTCCTGGCCCCCACCATCCAGCGCTACCTCGCCGACCCCCTGCCGACGTAGCGGCGGCACCGGCTTCACGCCCCGCGGGAGTTCGGGCGACTACCCGGCGCACAACGGGCCGGACCGGTCGCATCAGGCCACGCACAACACGATGGCCCGCACTTGGCAGGGCCAAGTGCGGGCCATCGTGAGAAGTTCTCATATCCGACTTTATGTCGGGACGACAGGATTTGAACCTGCGACCCCTTGACCCCCAGTCAAGTGCGCTACCAAGCTGCGCCACGTCCCGTTGTGCTGTTGATCTGGGGTTTCCCCCGTCCCTGCGGCACATGCAGAACATTACCCCACGTAGAGGGGTGCGCATGCACGGGTTTCCGGCGGGAGGGAGGATGGCCGCGTGAACGGACGGGATCGGGACGGTGAGGGGCGGGCGCGGAGCGCGCGGCCCCGGGACGGGCTGGGGCGACCGCTGCCCTACGGGGAGCCGGGGGTGGAGCGGCAGCCCGAGGGGGTCGTGCGGACGCCCGCCGAGACACTGGCCGAGGCGCAGCGGCTGCTGGACGCGGGGATGCCGTTCCACGCGCACGAGGTGTTCGAGGACGCCTGGAAGTCCGGCCCGCCGGCCGAGGCCGCGCTGTGGCGGGCTCTCGCGCAGCTGGCGGTCGGCCTCACGCACGCCGCCCGCGGGAACGCCGTCGGCGGCGCCCGCCTGTTGCGCCGCGGGGCCACCGCCCTGGCCGGGCCCGACGCGGGGGACGGGGCGGGGGACGGGGCGGGGGACGGGGCGGGCGGAAGCGCCGGGGCTCGGGAGCCCTACGGGATCGATGTGCCGGGGCTGGTCCGCTGGGCCCGGGGGTTGGCCGGGCGGGTGGAGGCCGGGGCGGTGGTCGACGCGGCGGCCGAGGCTCCGCGCCTCGCCTCCCGGCCAAATCAGCCGAACCCCGCCTGACCTCGGGCGGGCCGGTGCCGGCCGATGCGGCCGACCGGGGCAGCGGGCGCGCGCCAGGGCTCCGACCGGGGGCCGGGGGGCGGCGGCCGACCGTCGGCCCAGGCCCCGGAGGCGGCCGATGCGGGTGGTCGCGGCAGTGGGCTACGCGGGCTCGAGGAGGTCCCAGCGGTTGCCGTAGAGGTCTTCGAAGACGGCCACCGAGCCGTACGCCTCGTGGCGCGGCTCCTCCAGGAAGCGGACGCCCTCCGCGGTCATCCGGGTGTGGTCCCGGGCGAAGTCGTCGGTGTACAGGAAGAAGCCGACCCGGCCGCCCGTCTGGTCCCCGACCCGGGAGCGCTGGGCCTCGTCCTTGGCGCGGGCCAGCAGCAGAGCCGCCTCGGTGGCGCCGTCGGGGCGGACCACGACCCAGCGGGAGCCGTCGGGGCGTGCGGTGTCCTCGACGAGGGTGAAGCCGAGGGCGCGGGTGTAGAAGTCGATGGCCTCGTCGTAGTCGCGGACGACGAGGGCGGTGAGCGCGATGTATGCGGGCATGGCACTCATTCTGCTGGTCCGGTCAGCAGGACCACCTCCAGGGTGCGCGGGCCGTGCACGCCCTCCACCCGGTCGAGCTCGATGTCGCTGGTGGCGGAGGGGCCGGAGATCCAGGTCAGCGGCCGCGTCGGGTCCAGCAGGGGCAGCGCCTGCGGGACCGAGTCCACCACCTGGTCCGGAACCCGGACCACGCAGATGTGGTGGTCCGGGATCAGGGTGATGCGGCGCCGGCCCTGCCCGGGGCCGCCGTCGAGGACGATCGTGCCGGTCTCGGCGATCGCGAGGGCGCAGCCGGTCACCACGCTGTCCACCGCGTCCAGTTCGTACAGGGTGGAGGCGGCGCGGTCGTGGACGCGGGTGGCGTCGGCCCCCGCGAGCCAGTTCGGGGGCAGGCCGGGCGGGACGAGCACCGTCCGCGCGCCCCGCTCGGCCAGCAGGCGCATCAGGAGCGGCGCGAGCCCGTCCTCGTCCGTGCGGTGCACCTTGGCGCGGTACTCGGACAGGTGGGCGGCGAGGAGGTCCGCCGTCTCGGCCGGGGTGCGGGTGCCGTGGACCGGGAGGTAGTCCCGCGGGATGGCGGGGTCGGGTGCGCCGTCCGCCACCGCCCGGCGGATCCGGCCCAGGATGCGGTCCCTGCTGCTCATGCCCGGCCTCCCCGCTCGCGGGCCCACCAGTCGCGAAACGGCTGCGGCGGGGGCTCCGGGAGGTCCCGGGTATCCGTCCATGCCCGGCCGGGGCCCGGCAGGCGGCGGGGCCGCAGTCTGCGGGCCCTGGCCAGGAGGCGTTCCCCCGCGCGCAGCGCGCCCGGGTGGTCCAGGAGCAGCCGGGCGGCCCGCATCGCGGCCCGCTCGGCGGTGTGGCCGTGCGCGGGGCGGATCCGGACGCGGATGCCCTCGCGGGTCACCGGGCCGCCCTGGGCCACCCGTTCGCGCAGGTGGACGAGGACCTCGGGGATGTCGATCGCGACCGGGCAGACCTCGTAGCAGGCCCCGCACAGGGTGGATGCGTAGGGCAGCGAGGCGTCGATCTCACTGCCCGTACCCCGCAGTTGGGGGCTGAGGATGGCGCCGATCGGGCCGGGGTAGACCGAGCCGTAGGCGTGGCCGCCGGCGCGCTCGTACACCGGGCAGACGTTCAGGCAGGCGGAGCAGCGGATGCAGCGCAGGGCCTGGCGGCCCACCGCGTCGGCGAGGGTGTCGGTGCGGCCGTTGTCGAGGAGGACGAGGTGGAAGGCGGAGGGTCCGTCGCCGTCAGCCCCCCTCGAAGGGCCCAGCCCGGTCCACATCGTCGTGTACGGGTTCATCCGCTCGGCCGTGGACGAGCGCGGCAGCGTCTGGAGGAAGATCTCCAGGTCCCGGAAGGTCGGCACGACCTTCTCGATGCCCACCACCGAGATCAGGGTCTCGGGCAGGGTCAGGCACATGCGGCCGTTGCCCTCGGATTCGAAGACGACCATCGTGCCCGTCTCGGCGACCATGAAGTTGGCGCCGCAGACCCCGACCTTCGCGCGCAGGAACTTCTCGCGCAGGTGCAGGCGCGCCGCCTCGGCGAGCTCGCGCGGGTCGTCGCCGAGCCCGTCCGGCGCCGGGAGGCCCCAACTCCCCATCTCCGCCTCGAAGATGTCCCGGATCTCGGCCCGGTTGCGGTGGATGGCCGGGACCAGGATGTGCGAGGGGCGGTCGTGGCCGAGCTGGACGATGAGCTCGGCCAGGTCCGTCTCGTACGCGGCGATCCCGGCGGCCTCGAGGGCCTCGTTGAGGCCGATCTCCTGGGTGGCCATGGACTTGACCTTGACCACCTCCCGGTGGCCCGTGGCCAGCACCAGCCCGGTCACGATCCGGTTGGCCTCGTCGGCGTCGGCCGCCCAGTGGACGGTGCCGCCCGCTGCCGTCACGGACTCCTCCAGCCGGAGCAGGTAGCGGTCCAGGTGGCGCAGCGTGTGGTCCTTGACGGCCTTGCCCGCCGCGCGCAGCCGGTCCCAGTCGGCCAGCTCGGCGACGGCCCGGGCCCGTTTGTCGCGGATGGTGTGGGTGGCGCGGCGGAGGTTGGCGCGCAGCGCCCCGTCCCCGACGGCCTCGCGCGCCGCCTCCGGGAACGCCGGCATGCCCATGAACGTGCCCGTCATCCGAACGCCCCCTTCATCGCAGCGGTTCCTCCTCCGTCGAGGCCAGGATCTCGGCGAGGTGCAGGGCCCGCATCGCCTCTCCCCTGCGGCGCAGGATCCCGCCGAGGTGGGCCAGGCAGGAGTTGTCGGCCCCGCACAGGACGTCCGCGCCCGTCCCCACCGCACTGTCGATCTTGTCGGTGCCCATCGCCGCGGACACGTCCGGGTTCTTGACGGCGAAGGTGCCGCCGAAGCCGCAGCACTCCTCGGCGCCGGGCAGCTCGACCAGGTCCAGGCCCTTGACGGCGGCGAGCAGCCGCCGCGGCCGGTCCCCCAGCCCGAGCCCCCGCAAGCCGTGACAAGAGGGGTGATAGGTGACGGTGTGCGGGAAGTACGCGCCCACATCGGTCACCCCGAGTACGTCCACCAGGAACTCGGTCAGCTCGTGGACGCGCGGTACGAGGTCCCCGGTCAGCGCCGCCAGCCCGGAGCCCCGCCCCTCCTGCTCCGCCAGGCGGGCGATGCGCGGGTAGTGGGCGCGGACCATCGCGGCGCAGGAACCCGACGGGGTGACCACGTACGGGTACCCCGCGAAGGCCTCGGCGGTGCGCCGCAGCAGCGGTTCGCTCTCGCGCCGGTAGCCGGTGTTGTACTGCGGCTGGCCGCAGCAGCTCTGGGCCGCCGGGAAGTCCACGTCGACGCCGAGCCGCTCCAGCAGGCGTACGACGGCGATGCCGGTCCGGGGGTACAGCGCGTCGTTGACGCAGGTGACGAACAGGGCGGCACGCATGACGGGCAGAATAGCGGCGTGAAGAAGTTCTCAGTGATCGGCATAGGCGCGGGCGACCCGGACCACCTGACCCTCCAGGCGGTCAGGGCGATCGGCGCGGCGGACGCATTCCTCATCCTGGAGAAGGGCGAGGAGAAGGCGGATCTGACCGGGCTGCGGCGCGCGATGCTCGACGAGCACGCCCGCCCCGGCCACCGGCTCGTGGAGGGCCGCGACCCGGACCGGGACCGGACCCCGGACCGGTACGCGCCGACGGTGGACGGCTGGCGCAGTGCGCGGGCCGAGATCTTCGAGCGGTTCATCGCCGAGGACCTGGCGGACGGCGAGACCGGGGCGTTCCTGGTCTGGGGCGACCCCTCGCTGTACGACTCCACGCTCGCCATCCTGGACGAGGTGCTGGAGCGGGGGCGGGTGGCGTTCGAGCACGAGGTGGTGCCCGGCATCAGCAGCATCTCCTCGCTGCTGGCCCGGCACCGGACCAACCTGAACCGGGTCGGCCGGCCCGTCCAGATCACCACCGGGCGGCGCCTCGCCGAGGGCTGGCCGCAGGACGTGGACGACGTGGTGGTGATGCTGGACGCGCGGCACGCCTTCACCGCCCACCTCGACCAGGACCTCTTCATCTACTGGGGCGCCTACGTCGGCACCCCGGACGAGATCCTGGTCTCGGGGAAGCTGGCGGAGGTCGCCGGCCGGATCGAGGAGCTCCGGACCGAGGCCCGCGCCCGCAAGGGCTGGATCATGGACACGTACCTGCTCCGGCGCGGCTGAGCCCCGTCATCCCACGTAGCCGGGGAGTACGGCGGCGAGGCGCTCGTACTCCTCGGGCCGGTTGTAGACCTGCCCGCAGACGCGGATGCCGCCGCCGCCCGGCCAGGGCCAGACCAGCACCCGGATGCCCTGCTCCGCCGCGATCCGCTCGCGCAGGGCGCGGGCGGCCTCCGGGGTCTCGGCGGTGCCGGGCGGCAGCCGCAGGGAGCGCATCGCGAGGCCCTCGGTGTACGGGAGCGGGGTGAGCCCGGGGATCTCGCCGAGCAGGGCCGCGCCGTGGGCGGCGAGGGCGCTGTTGTGGGCCCGTACCTTCGCGGCGTCGAGCCGGTCGAGGAGGTCCAGGCCCTCGGGGGCGGCGAGCCATCCGGTGTAGTCGGCGGTGGCGCGGTTCTCGACGGAGCGGGGGAACCCGTCCGCGTCCTCCCAGGAGGGCACCAGCGCCCGGACCCGGCCGCGGTGTGCGGGGGCGACGGCGAGGACGGCGCTGCCGGAGGGGGCGTACCCCCATTTGTGCAGGTTGCCGAACCAGAAGTCGGCGCCCCCGGCGAGCGGGTCCGCGACCATGCCGGGGACGTGCGCCCCGTCGACGATGGTGGTGACCCCGCGGGCGGCCAGGTCGGCGAGCAGCCGGGGCGAGGCGATGAGCCGGGCGGTGGGCGAGCTGATGTGGTCGAGCAGCGCCACCTTGGTACGGGGCGTCAGCCCGGCCAGCACGGTCTCGCGTACGGCTTCCTCGTCGGGCAAGTACGGGTCCAGCGCGACGGTGTTGACCCGCGCGCGGCGGGCGGCGGCCGCGACGACCGTGCCGTAGCCGTGGTCGGTGACCAGGATCTCGTCACCGTCGGCGAACGGGACGGCGTCGAGGGCGAGGTTGGCGCCCTCGGTGGCGTTGGCGATGAAGGCCATGCCGTCGGGGTCGGCGCCGAAGTGCCGTGCGACACGGGCGCGGGCCCCGGCGATCCGGTCCGCGGCGCCGATGAAGAAGGCGTCCGGATCGGCGTGCAGCTCCGCCCGGAGCGCGGCCTGGGCCTCCTGCACGGGGAGCGGTACGGCGCCGAAGGACCCGTGGTTGAGGTGGGCGACCTCCGGATCCAGCCGGAACAGCCCGGGTCCCGCGGGGAACACGGCGGGGGCGGCAGGACGCAACGGAGCGGCGGGGGCGGTCGGGTCGGTCACGGGTCCTCCGAGGGGTGGTGTGCGGTTGCCCGGATGATGCGGGCCGCGCCGGACGGCCCGGAAGGGCCAATGCGGCCGAGGTGGCCGGTACCCGCCCCGTTCTAGTCGCGCCCGCTGGTGACGGCGTAATACTGCAGGTCCTGGACCTGGACCGTGCGGTCCGCCGCGTAGGGCAGTTTCACCTCCGTGCCGGGCTTGCCGTCGCGGACCACCACCGCCGAGCTGGTGCCCGGGCGCAGCGGCAGCAGTGCGCAGTGGATGCCCGCCGGGGCCTCGTACTCGTCCTGGGCCGTGCCCACCGCCGTACGGACGGTCGCCGGGGCCGTCAGGAAGCTGAGCACCTCCACCGAGTCGCGCGGCGCCGCGCTGCCCTTGCGCAGGGACATCACGAGCGACTGGGCGCCGGTGGGGTCGGCCGCGGCGAACTGGGTGCGGGCCGAGACGTACAGGGTGTCGCGGACGATCTTCGGCCAGCTGCCCGTCTTGAACTTGGTCAGGTAGTACGAGGAAAGGTCCAGGTACGCGTACCCGTTGTGCAGGGAGGGCGCGAACTGGCTGCCCTCCGAGTAGTCGTTCCAGGTGGTGAGCTGCACCCAGTCGGCGCCGTCGTCGATGGCGTGCGTCCAGGTGGAGCGCAGGGTGGCGGTGTTGCCGGCCTCGTCGTAGATGCCCTGGTTGGGGCGGGCGTCCTGGACCGACACGGGCTGCATCCAGATCTTGCCCATGCCGTGGGCCCGCTGCACGTCGCGGGTGGCGCTCTCCTGGCCGACGTAGCTGCGGCTGCCCCACTCGGAGAAGCCGTGGCTGATCGGCGCGAACCGCGCGCTGTTGGCGTCGAAGTCGAGGAACGTCGGGACGAAGGCGGTGCGGATGCCGTGCCGGGTCCCCAGGAGGTCGAGGAACTGCGTCCACCAGGCGACGTCCTTCGCCTCCGCCTTGAAGGGGGAGACGACGAGCCGGCCGTCGCCGAGGCGGTGCGCGGCGGGGGCCTTGCCGAGGGCGGCGACGGCGTCGGCGAGCACGCCGGGGTCGTCGGTGTTCAGCGAGGTCATGTCCGGCATCAGCATGATCTTGAACGCGGGGTCGACCGCATGGGCGGCCTCCATCAGGAGGTGGGCGCGGTCCCGGTTCGGCCCGGACAGGGAGAGCATGTCGAGCGTGAACCCGTCGAGGCCGGCGGCGCGGGCGGTGCGCACCTCCTGTTCGAGGTTGGCGCGTTCCCAGTTGCCCTCCTTGGGCCGGACGGGCAGCGGCCGGTCGCGCAGCAGGCCGCCGTACCGCTCGTGCTTGCCGTTCTCCCCGCCCGGGTTCAGGTAGTTGCGGGTGTAGTAGTCGGCGTCGGCGCTCGCGTTGTCCAGCGAGAGCGGGTACGGGGTGAAGTAGTGCGCGAAGACCAGCTTCCTGCCCGCGCCGCCGCTGCGCAGGGCGGCCGGCCCGGGCAGGTCGAAGGGCAGGGCTCCGGCAGGCCGTTGGCCGCCGGCGTCCCCCGCACCGGCGGCGCTGCCCGGGCCCTCTCCGCCCGGGCTCCCGCCGGGGGCGGGCGAGGCCGGAGCGGTGGGGCTCGGGGCGGGGCCCCCGGAGCTCGTTTCGGGGCCTGCGGACCAGGGCGTGCCGATTGCGGCGGCGGAGGCCCCCTCCTGGCCGGAGGCCCGCGCGAACGGGTCCCAGGCGATGCCGGCGGCGGCGCAGACGCCGACGAGGAGGAGGGCGGCGGCCGGCAGGGTCAGCAGCGGCCGGCCCCGGAACCTCCGGCGGCGGCGGTGCGAACTCATCGTGGATGCCCTCCCCTGCGCTGTGTCCCGGATGCGGGACGTGCACAGCAGTAGAGCCGATCGGCGGCTTCCGGACAACCGTTCGCAGGGGCGCGCACCAACCGGCGCCGGGCCGGGCGGAGGTCAGGAGCGGGCGGCCGCGACGTTCACGTTCTCCAGGACCCCGAGGGCGTCGGGGACGAGAACGGCCGTCGAGTAGTAGGCGCTGACCAGGTAGGACATGATCGAGCGCTGGTCGATGCCCATGTAGCGGACGTTCAGGCCGGGTTCGTACTCCTCGGGGATCGCGGTCGGGCGCAGGCCGATGACGCCCTCGTGCTCCTCGCCGGTCCGCAGCGCGAGGATCGAGCTGGTGTGACCGCCGACGATCGGGATCTTGCCGCAGGGCAGCAGCGGGATCCCGCGCCAGGCGGGTACCGACTTGCCCTGTACCTCGGCGTTTTCGGGGACGAGCCCGCGCTTGTTGCACTCGCGGAAGAAGGCGGCGATGGCCTTGGGGTGGGCCAGCAGCACCTTGGTGCCGCGGCGCATGGTGACCAGCTCGTCGAGGTCGTCGGGGGTGGGCGGCCCGGACCAGGTGTTGATGCGCTGCTCGTACACGGCGTTGTGCAGCAGCCCGAACTCCCGGTTGTTGACGAGCTCCCACTCCTGGCGCTCGCGCAACGCCTCGACGGTCAGGCGCAGTTGCTGCTCGAACTGGTCCATCGGCTCGTTGTAGAGGTCGGCGACGCGGGTGTGGATCTGCAGGACGGTCTGGGCGAGGGAGAGTTCGTACTCGCGCGGGCTGAGGTCGTAGTCGACGAAGGTGCCGGGCAGCAGGGTCTCGCCCGCGTGGCCGGAGGCGAGCTCGATGTCGGCCTCGCCGCGCCGGTTGACCGGGCGGCGGCCGTTCTCCACGTACTGTCCGAGGTGGGCGCGCAGGGCGGCGGAGCGCTCCAGGACCTCCTGGAAGGCGCGCCAGCGCAGCACCATCACGGCGGCGGCGGTGGCGGCCCGCACGGAGTAGTCCCAGCGCGGTTCGGGCCGGCCGAGGGCGTCGTCGCCCAGCTGGTCGCCGTCGGCGACGACGCCGAGGACGTCCGGCGCGCCGTACTTGCCCCGGGCGCGCTTCTCGAGGCGGCCGTGGGCGATGACGAAGACCTCCTCGACGGGGGCCCCTTCCTCGACCAGGGTGTCGCCGGCGCGCAGGTCCCGTTTGACGAAGCGCACGGCGAGGTCCTCGAGGACCTCCTGGTCCTGGAAGCCCTTGAGGGTGGGGAGTTCGCCCAGGGTGGGGGCGAGGATCCGCACGTCGTCGGCGCCGGTCTGCACGAAGGAGACCCGGCCGCGGCCCACGGCGTGGCTCAGGCGCCGGTTGACGCGGTAGGTGCCCGCGCCGACGTTCACCCAGGGCAGTACGCGCAGCAGCCAGCGGGAGCTGATGCCCTGCATCTGGGGGACGGACTTGGTGGTGGTCGCGAGGTTGCGGGCGGCCGCGGTGCTGAGGGCGGCCTGCCGGGCCGCCTCTTCGGCCTCGGGGGTGGGGGCTTCGGGGGTGGTCATGCCGGGGTCCCTCCGTGCGTCGGGCCGTGCTCCGGGCCTTGCTCCGGGCCTTGCGTCGAGCCGTGCTCCGGGCTGCCGTCCCGGGCCGGGGCCCGGCCCGCGGGGTGGTAGCGGGCGGTGGTGCGGTGCCATTCCAGATTTCCGCCGAGCCAGGCCCATACGTCGGCCAGGAAGCGGATCAGCGGCGGGAACCCGGCCGCGGCGAGCAGCGCCGACTCCTCCTCGAAGGCGTGCACGAGCTCGTCGTGGAGCTCGGCGGAGCGGCGCACCGCCTCGGCCCGCGAGCAGCCCTCCTCGGCCTCGATCAGCGCGGGCAGGTTGTAGTTGACGGCTGCGCTCTCGTCCTCGCGGTGCATGGAGTAGAGGTCGTTGACGATGACGCTGGCGGAGGCGGCCTTGAGGACGGCGCCCCGCACGCGCGGGTCGGCGTACGCCTCGACCGGGAGCTCGTAGCCGCCCGCCGGATCGAGCATCACCATGGCGGGGAGGAAGCTGTTGTCCTGGCGGACGGCGAGGAACTCCCAGACGGGCGGGGTGCGACCGGAGACCCGCCAGCCGGCCTCGGCGGTGTAGCCGCAGAAGAGCGCGGCCATCTCGTGCCGGTAGCGGGTGAGCTGGGAGCGGGTGGCGTACCGGGACAGGTGCTCGGTGCCGGAGCGCAGCGCGACGAGGACCGGGTCGGCACGCATGGCCTGCTCCAGCAGGGGCGCGTAGCGGGCGGGCAGATGGGCCGGGTCGATGGCGGCCAGGGCCTGGGACAGGTGCGTGGCGATCTGCAGCGGGACGGCGCCGGCGCTCTCGTCGTCGCAGTAGTAGTCGTCGGTGGCCCACTGGGCGAGGGTGCACTTGGCGGGGGCGAGCAGCCGGTCCGGGTCCTCGACGTGGGCGTAGGTGAGCATGGTGTACCGGCCGAGCGAGAGCGCCCGTACCTCGTCCAGCCGGCCGGCGTAGATCCCGGTCTCCTCGGCCCAGGCGACGAGCCGGTCCTCCACCGCCTCCGCGAGGGCCGGATCGTCGCGCTGCGGGGGCGGGCAGTACAGCTCGGGGACGGCGGGGTTCCCCCGGGACCGCCCGGGCGCCGCGGGGGCCGGTACGGCCGCAGGGGCCGGCGCGGGGACGGCGGCCGGGGCCGGGAGCGGGGGCGGGAGGGCGGGACGGATGCGCAGGGTGCTGGTGCCCGGTCCGCCGGGACCCCCGCGGAGCCGGGCCAGCAGCGCGGCGCGGGCCGGAACGGGAGGGGCGGGGTCGGCAGCGGGCGGATGCTTCTGCATGGCATGACAGTGCGATGCGGTCCCGGCGCACGGGTAGCCGCCCCTGCACCGGCCCTGTTGAAAATCCCGCGCAGTTGAAGCTCTGAACGGATGTACGACAACACACCCCCTACGTCCCGGCCGCCACCCGCTCCAGCAGCGGCCGTACGACCCCGCTCGCGCGGACCGCCCGCAGCCGCCCCCGCATCCGGCGCAGCGCGTCCGTCACCCGGGCCGACTCCAGCTGCGGTACGACGTCCAGCACCTCGTGCCAGGCGGCGCAGGCCCGCTCCAGATGCCCCTGGCCCAGGTGGAGTTCGGCGAGCCGGGCCGCCGTGACCGCCCGCGCCCGCCGCTCCGCCGCCGGCCGGTGGCGCAGCGAGGCCCCGAGCGCGGCGATGGCACCCCGGCCGTCGCCCAGCGCGGCCAGCGCCTCCGCCTGCTGGTGGCACAGCGCAGCCTGGTGGTAGTCGCCGATCGGCGCGCTCTGCCCCGCCGAGCGGTCCAGCAGCCGCTGCGCGCCCGCCAGATGGGAGACCGCTGCCCGCCGGTCCCCACAGGCGGCCTCCGCCACGGCCAGCTGCCCGGTGACGAACGCCGCCTGGAGCGTGGGCAGCCGCCCCGCCTCCCGCGCGGCCGCCTCCGCGAGCTCCAGCGCCTGCGTGCGGTGGCCGAGGTGGTGGGCCTGCACGCTCATCGCCCGCAGCACGGGCGCGTGGCACTGCGGATCTCCGGCCTCCCGGCCCAGCCGCAGCGCCGCCCGGTAGTAGGCCTGGGCCACTCCGTGCTGGTTGCTGTCGAAGCACAGGAAGCCTGCGGTGTAGGCCAGTCGGGACGTGGCGCCGAGCAGCCGGTGGCGTACGGAGGGCGGCGCGTCGGCGCGCAGCCACGGGGCGACGGTGGTGGCGAGGTACGCGGTCAGGGCGGGCCGGGCGAGCCCGCTGCCGAACATCATGTCGGCGTTGCGGAAGACCGGGAGCACCGCCTCGGCGGCCCGTACGTGGTCCTGCCCGATCCGTACCCCGGCCCGCGGGCCGGCCTGCCCCGGTTGGTCCGGCTGCTGCTCCTCCGGGGGCCGCCACGCGGAGGAGTAGACCGGGATCTCGCCCAGCGCACCCACCCCGAAGTCCGGCCCGCAGTCGGGCAGTTGCGCCCCGGCCAGGGCGGCTGCGGCGAGGACGTCCGCGTCGTGTGCCCCGCCGCCGGGGCGGTCGCGCGCCCTCGCCCCGGCGGGCCGGGCGAGCCCGGTGTCGGCGGCGGCGATCCGGCGGCCGGTGCGCCGGCTCAGCGCCTCGGCGGCGAGGTCGACGACGTGGGCGGGCGGCCTGGTGCCCGCGAGCCAGTGGGAGACGGACGTCCGGTCGTAGCTGAGGGTGAGGCCGGCCTCGGCTGCGATGCCGTTGACGGCCCGTGCGAAGTCCTGCCCGCTCCAGCGGGCTTCGATGAGGAGGGTGCGCAGTCGTCCGTTGGGGTCACGCTTCGCCATCCAGAACCGCCCAACTCGTACGTGTGTCCAGCGCTTCAACACGGTCGGAGATTCAACAGGGTGGGACAGGGACCCGTGTACCGGGTGGGGCCGCCCTGCCTCTAACTAAGACGTGTGCACACGGTGGCACCCGGTCACACCGGGTGTGCGTGGCGTGCGGGAGCACAGCGGATCACGCACAAGCGGGATCGCTCCTTCCGATCGCCCCCGTACGCGACGCACGCGACGTGCGCGACCCGCACCCGGGCCGCGGCGCAGGACGGTCACCGACGCCGCATCCGGAGCCCGGAAGACCGGCCGACCAAGGAAGACCGACCGAGAGGACGTTCCGTCATGTCTGTCGACCCGACGACCGAAGAGAGCGCCGCCGCACACCCGACCCGGGGCGCCCGCCAGAGCCTCAGCACCGATGCGGCCCGGAACCTGGCCACCACGACCAAGTCCGCCCCGCAGATGCAGGGCATCAGCTCCCGCTGGCTGCTGAAGATCCTCCCGTGGGTCCAGACCAGCGGCGGCACCTACCGGGTCAACCGCACGGTCAGCTACACCCTCGGCGACGGGCGCATCAGCTTCGTCAAGACCGGGTCCGAACTCCGGGTCATCCCGCCCATGCTGCGCGAGCTCGGCATGCTCCGGCACTTCCCCGACGACGCGGTCGTCAAGTCGATCGCGGACCGGTTCGTCAAGGAGGAGTTCCGCAAGGGCGACGTGATCGTCCGCAGCGGCGAACCCGTCGACAAGATCTACCTCATCGCCCACGGCCGCATCGAGCGGCTCGGCGCCGGCGCGTACGGGGACGAGGCGAGCCTCGGCGTCCTCAGCGACGGCGACCACTTCGGCCACCACCCGCTGCCGGACGCCCGCTGGGAGTTCACCGCCCGGGCCCAGACCGACGTGGTGACCATGACGTACAACCGGGGCAACTGGGACGAGGCGCTGAACCGCTCCCCCGCCCTGCGCCGGCACGCCGAGGCCTACCTGGAGGCGGAGCGCGTGGGCCGCAAGGGCAGCGAGGCCGTGGACCTGTCGGCCGGCCACACCGGCGAGGCCATGCTGCCCGGCACGTACGTCGACTACGACCTGAGCCCCCGCGAGTACGAACTGAGCGTCGCCCAGACCGTGCTGCGGGTCCACACCCGCGTCGCCGACCTCTACAACCAGCCGATGAACCAGTCGGAGCAGCAGCTGCGGCTGACGATCGAGGCCCTCAAGGAGCGCCAGGAGAGCGAGCTGGTCAACCACCCGGAGTTCGGGCTGCTGCACAACGCCGCATACGAACAGCGGATCTACGCCCGCACCGGCCCGCCCACCCCGGACGACATGGACGAACTGCTCAGCCGGCGGCGCGGCTCCCAGTACTTCCTCGCGCACCCGCGCACGATCGCCGCGTTCGGCCGCGAGTGCAGCAGGCGCGGGCTGTACCCGGCTTCCGTCGAGTTCCAGGGGCATTCGATGCCCTCCTGGCGCGGGGTGCCGCTGCTGCCCTGCAACAAGATCCCGGTCACGAAGGAGCGGACCAGTTCGATCCTGGTCATGCGCACCGGCGAGGACAACGAGGGGGTCATCGGGCTGCACCAGCCGGGCCTGCCCGACGAGTACCAGCCGGGCCTGTCCGTCCGGTTCATGAGCATCAACGAGCAGGCGATCGTCTCCTACCTGGTCACCGCCTACTACTCGGCGGCCATCCTGGTGCCCGACGCCGTCGGGGTGCTGGAGAACGTAGAGATCTCGCGCTTCGACGACTGAGGGCGGCCGCCGCATGAGCAGCACAGGGAGCGCGCAGCCCTTCGAACTGCCCGAGTTCTACGTCCCGCACCCCGCCCGCCTCAATCCGCACCTGGCCCGCGCCCGCGCGCACGCCCTCGACTGGGCCCGCGGCATGGGCATGCTGGAGGGCTCCGGCGTATGGGAGCAGGCCGACCTGGAGGCGCACGACTACGCGCTGCTGTGCGCCTACACCCACCCCGAGTGCGATGCTCCGATGCTTTCGCTGGTCACCGACTGGTACGTGTGGGTGTTCTTCTTCGACGACTGGTTCCTGGAGGTCTTCAAGCGGCGCGGCGACCGGGCGGGCGGGCGCACGGCGCTGGAACGGCTGGCCCTGTTCATGCCCGAGGCCGCGCCCGCACACGACGCGGCCGTACAGCCCCCGGAGCCCGGCAACCCGGTCGAGGCGGGGCTCGCCGACCTGTGGGCCCGGACCGTCCCCGGGCATTCGCCGGACTGGATCGCCCGCTTCTCGCTCAGCACCCGCAATCTCCTGGTGGAGTCCCTGTGGGAGCTCGACAACATCAGCATCGGCCGGGTCGCCAATCCGCTCGAGTACGTGGAACAGCGCCGCAAGGTCGGCGGCGCGCCCTGGTCGGCGGGGCTCGTCGAGCACGCCGTGGGCGCCGAGGTGCCCGCCACCGTCTCCGCCGAGCGGCCGCTGCGCGTGCTGCGCGACTGCTTCGCGGACTCGGTGCACTTGCGCAACGACCTGTTCTCGTACGAGAGGGAGGTCGGCCAGGAGGGCGAACTCAGCAACGGGGTGCTGGTGCTGGAGACGTTCTTCGGGTGCACCACCCAGGAGGCGGCCGATCAGCTGAACCGGCTGCTGACCTCGCGGCTCCAGCAGTTCGAGCACACCTTCTTCGCCGAGCTGCCTGCGATGTCCGCACGGGCCGGCCTGACCCCGGAGCAGGTCACGGCGGTGCTCACGTACGCCCGCGGGCTCCAGGACTGGCAGTCCGGCGGCCACGAGTGGCATCTGCGCTCCAGCCGCTACATGAACCGGCGGGCCGGCCTGCCCGGAGGACCCTCCGGGCTGGGCAGCGCCACCTCGGGCTTCAAGGCGCTGCTGGGCATCACCGGCGGCGCGGACCGCCTGCGGCGGCACACCCGCGCCCCCCACCGGGTGGGCCCGTCCGTGATCCCGGACTTCTACCTGCCGTACCCGACTCGGCTCAACCCGCATCTGGAGGGTGCCCGCGGGCGGCTGGTGGAGTGGAACCGTGCGATGGGGATGTTCGACGAGGGCCTGTGGTGGGAGGAGAAGGCCGTCGACTACGACTTCGCGCTGTGCTCGGCGGGCATCGACCCGAATTCCTCGGCCGCGGACCTCGACGTCAGCGCGGCCTGGCTGAGCTGGGGCACGTACGCGGACGACCTCTACCCGCTCCGATTCGGCGCCACCCGCGACCTGGCCGGGGCCCGGGCCCAGGACGCCCGGCTGCGCGCGCTCATGCCGCTGGAGCCCGAGGCGCCCGCCCCTCCCCCGGTGAACGCGGTGGAACGGGCGCTCGCCGACGTCTGGCTGCCCACGATCACGCCGATGGCACCGGCCGGTCGGCGCATGTTCCGGGCGGCGATGGACGCCGTGCTCGACGGCTGGCTGTGGGAGGTGGAGAACCAGGCGGCCCACCGGGTGCCGGACCCGGTGGACTACCTGGAGATGCGCCGGGTGACGTTCGGCTCTCCCATGACGGCCTCGCTGGCCCGGATGGCCCACATGGACGTCGTACCGCAGGCCGTGTACGAGAGCGCGGCGATGCAGTCGCTGGAGGCGGCCGCCTTCGACTACTCGGGGATGATGAACGACGTGTACTCGTACCAGAAGGAGGTGGAGTACGAGGGCGAGCTGCTCAACGTCCTGGTCGTCACGGAGACTTTCTTCGGCTGCGACTACCCGACGGCGCTCGGGATCGTGAACGATCTGATGACCTCGCGGATGAAGCAGTTCGAGCACGTGCTGGAGCACGAGTTCCCCGCCATGTACCGGGACTTCGGGCTGGACGCGGCGGCGCGCACGGCACTGGACCGGTATGCGGACGAGCTCAAGCAGTGGATGGCCGCGATCGCCACCTGGCACGCGCAGACCCGGCGCTACCGGGAGGAGGACCTGGAACGGCACCGTGCGCGGCGGACCGAAGCGGTGGCGGCGGCGGGCGCCGGGGCGCTGCCCCGGGCACCGCACCGGGCCGGGTGGGCGTGAGGGCATCCGACCACAGGACGGTCGCGTGCGCGCGTCACGGTGCCCCACCTGGCTGAATGGACAAAAGCATGTCGGCTGTACAAGTGCCATGATCGGCGGGCGGCCCGGGGCGGCCCGGGCCTTTCTCCGGAATGCGACATTCCCCTGGCCTTCCGGCAGAACTGGCGCATAATCATCGCTACGCGGCCCGAAAGAACCCTTGGTCGCGCATGGACACGCATGCAATGGGGGGCATCGTGCCGATGAGGGATTCAGGCAGTGCCGGCACACTGCCGGCGACGTCCGACGAGCTGTCCAGGCTGCTGACCGCCGTCCGCCGGGGACGGGTCCTGACCGTCACCGGGCGGTTCCGGGAGCCCCGGAGCCTGCTGGTGCGGGAGATCGCCGAGCGGCTCTCGTCCAACTTCTGCGACGGCGTCGCCGTGGTCGTGGTGGACCGCCCGTTCGGCCTGCGCGAGCTGACGGCCGCGCTGGGATGCGTACCGGGCATGCCCTTCCTGCCCTGCGGGACGGCGAACGCCTTCTCGTGGCTCGCGGAGCGGGACATGCTCCTCGTCCTGGACGGCACCGACCGGCTCGCGCCGCAGACGCTGGCCTGGCTGCGGAACCTGCTCACCGCGGCCCCGGGGCTGCGCATCCTGGCCGCGGGCCCGGCGCCGCTGGCCTTCGAGGGGGAACGCGTGCACCGCCTCTGACCGGGAGCCGGCAGCCGGGAGCCGGGCCGGCACCCGCCCCGGCGTCAGTCCGGTCAGCCGTGGCGCCGGCGCAGGATCCGCTTCAGCAGCCGGGGGACGGGGGAACGCGGCGCCGGCACGGCCGCGGCGCCCGCGGGCAGCCGGTCCAGCAGCTGGGACCAGACGGCATCCGGGCACGGGCCCTGGGGGCGGGACTTGAGGAACTTGCGGTGGGGCACCACACGCGGCTCGCGGCCGATCTCCACCCAGTGGGAGCGCCCCGAGACCTCGTCCCAGCCGTGGTTCGGGATCCGGACGTGGTCGCGCCGGCCGTCCTTGTCCTTGCTGGTGATCTGAGCGACCCGGGCGCCGTCCGGCCCGGTCGCCAGGACCACGCAGTAGTGCCGCAGCTGCCGTTTCGGGTCCTCGCGCAGCGGCACCATGGCCAGCCAGACCTCGCCCGGCCGGGGCCGCGCCCCGGCCGACCTGTCCCACCGGCGCACGCCCAGGTGGACGACGAGGGCCGCGAACCCGGCGGCGCCGGCCTCGATGCCCATCCGGACGTTCCAGGGCTGCCCGGCGACCCGCCCCTCGGCGTAGGTCACCGCGGCGGCGACGGCGGCGAGCATGACGGCCACCCGGACGAGGAACATCCACCAGACGACGCGCCCGCCGCGGCCCGCGACGGCGACGAGCACGCACGCCACGGCGACCGGGATGCCGTACACGACGGCCCACTGGCCGGCGCCCTCCACCTTCAGCGGCGGAGTCTGCTGGGCCATCAGGTCGGGCATCAGCACGGGGAACGCGAGCAGGGTGCCGACGAGCCCCACCACGTTGAGCAGCAGATAGCCCGCGCAGCCGATGCCCGCGCAGGACGTGTTGTTGCGACGCGCCACCCGCACTCCCCCCAGACCCCCGGCGGCACGCTAACGCACCCGCCGCAGGGGCCACCAGTGGCCCGCCGGACACCTCCTCAGGCCACCTGCTTCCACTCCTCCGCCAACAGCCCCAGGACCACCTCGTCCACGAAGGTCCCCGACACCCACGCGGAGCGCCGCAGGGTGCCCTCCGGGGTGAAGCCCGCGCGCGTCGCGGCGCTGATCATGGCGGCGTTGTCGGCGAGGGTGTCCACCTGGAGCCGGTTCAGCCCGCGCACGGTGAACCCGTAGCGGCACAGCAACTGCACGACCTCCGCACCGAAGCCGCGGCCCCGGCAGGCGGGCAGCAGTGAGATCCCGAGGTGGGCGCTGCGGTTGTGGGCGTCGATGCCCCACAGCACGGCATCGCCCGCGAGCGATCCGGAGGCGGCGTCGACCACCGAGAAGACCGCCACGTCGTCGGACGGGGCGGCGGGCTCGAACGGGGAGTGCCCGGAGCCGGCGGTGATCGGGCGCCACGGCCCGGATCCGGCGCGCGACCGCGTCGCGACGTCCTCGTACAGCTCGGCGTGGAGCACGGCTACGTCATCGGCGTGGCGGGCGCGCAGCCCGGCCAGGGTTCCCTGTATCACGGGGACTTCCTAGCCGTCGGCGGGACCGCCCTGCAACCGGGTTTCCGTCGCACGGTGCCCGCGTACGGGTCCGCAGACGGGTCCGCAGACGGGTCCGCAGACGGGTCCGCCCCGGTCGGCGACTGCCGACCGGGGCGGAACCCTTCACACCATGTCCGGACGTTACGCGAGGGTCGCGATCGCCTGGTTGAAGGTGGCGGACGGCCGCATGACCGCCGAGGCCTTCGCGGCGTCGGGCTGGTAGTACCCGCCGATGTCGGCCGGGGAGCCCTGGACGGCGATGAGCTCGCCGACGATGGTCTCCTCCTGCTCGCCCAGCGTCTTGGCGAGCGCCTCGAACGCGGTGGCCAGCGCGGCGTCGTCGGTCTGCTTGGCCAGCTCCTGCGCCCAGTACAGGGCGAGGTAGAAGTGGCTGCCGCGGTTGTCGATGCCGCCCAGCTTGCGGCTCGGCGACTTGTCCTCGTTGAGGAAGGTGCCGGTCGCGCGGTCCAGGGTGTCGGCCAGCACCTGGGCGCGGGCGTTGCCGGTGGTGGTCGCGAGGTGCTCGAAGGAGACGGCCAGCGCGAGGAACTCACCGAGGGAGTCCCAGCGCAGGTAGTTCTCCTTGACCAGCTGCTGGACGTGCTTCGGGGCGGAGCCGCCGGCGCCCGTCTCGAAGAGGCCGCCGCCGTTCATCAGCGGGACGACCGACAGCATCTTGGCGCTGGTGCCCAGCTCCAGGATCGGGAAGAGGTCGGTCAGGTAGTCGCGCAGCACGTTGCCGGTCACCGAGATGGTGTCCTCGCCGCGGCGGATGCGCTCCAGGGAGTACGCGGTGGCCTCGACCGGGGAGAGGATCTCGATGGTGAGACCGTCGGTGTCGTGCTCGGCGAGGTACGTCTTGACCTTGGCGATCAGCTGCGCGTCGTGCGCGCGGCCCTCGTCGAGCCAGAAGACGGCCGGGACGCCGGTGGCGCGGGCGCGGGTGACGGCGAGCTTGACCCAGTCCTGGATCGGCGCGTCCTTGGTCTGGCAGGCGCGGAAGATGTCGCCGGCGGCGACCTCCTGCTCCAGGACCGTGTTGCCCGCGGCGTCGACGAGGCGGACGGTGCCCGCGGCGGCGATCTCGAAGGTCTTGTCGTGGCTGCCGTACTCCTCGGCCTTCTGGGCCATGAGGCCGACGTTCGGCACCGAGCCCATGGTGGACGGGTCGAAGGCGCCGTGCGCGCGGCAGTCGTCGATGACGACCTGGTAGACACCGGCGTAGCTGCTGTCCGGCAGGACGGCCAGGGTGTCGGCCTCGTTGCCGTCCGGGCCCCACATGTGGCCGGAGGTGCGGATCATGGCCGGCATGGAGGCGTCGACGATGACGTCGGACGGGACGTGCAGGTTGGTGATGCCCTTGTCCGAGTCGACCATCGCGAGGGCAGGGCCCTCGGCGATCTCGGCCTCGAAGGAGGCCTTGATCTCGGCGCCGATGTGCGGGACTCCGTCGAGGCCGTTCAGGATGGTGCCGAGGCCGTCGTTCGGGGACAGGCCGGCGGCGACCAGAACCTCGCCGTACTTCGCGAAGGTCTTCGGGAAGAAGGCGCGGACCACGTGGCCGAAGACGATCGGGTCGGAGACCTTCATCATCGTGGCCTTGAGGTGCACGGAGAACAGGACGTCCTCGGCCTTGGCGCGGGCGATCTGCGCGTCCAGGAAGGTGCGCAGCGCGTCGACGTGCAGGACGGACGCGTCCACGACCTCGCCGGCCAGGACCGGTACGGACGCGCGCAGGACGGTGGTGGCGCCGTCGGCGGCGACGTGCTCGATGCGGAGCGTGCCGGCCTCGGCGATCACGGCGGACTTCTCGGTGGAGCGGAAGTCGTCGGCCCCCATGGTGGCGACGTTCGTCTTCGACTCGGAGGTCCAGGCGCCCATGCGGTGCGGGTGGGCCTTGGCGTAGTTCTTGACCGAGGCGGGGGCGCGGCG
Organism: Streptomyces sp. NBC_01296; assembly: GCF_035984415.1. Taxonomy (NCBI): domain Bacteria; kingdom Bacillati; phylum Actinomycetota; class Actinomycetes; order Kitasatosporales; family Streptomycetaceae; genus Streptomyces; species Streptomyces sp. NBC_01296. Next base: position 1,745,792 of record NZ_CP130720.1, read on the forward strand.
GTCGGAGTTGCCCTCACGCAGGACCGGGTTGACGGCGCTGCCCTTGATCTTGTCGTAGCGGGCGCGGATCTCCCGCTCCTCGTCGGTCTTCGGGTCGTCCGGGTAGTCCGGGAGCGCGTAGCCCTGGCCCTGGAGCTCGGCGACCGCGGCCTTCAGCTGCGGGATCGAAGCCGAGACGTTGGGCAGCTTGATGATGTTCGCTTCCGGCGTCTTCGCCAGCTCGCCGAGCTCGGCGAGGGCATCGGCGATCCGCTGGCCCTCCTCGAGGTGCTCGGGGAAGCTGGCGATGATGCGACCGGCCAGGGAGATGTCACGGGTCTCGACATTCACACCGGCCGTCGACGCGTAGGCCTGGATCACAGGCAGGAAGGAATACGTCGCGAGGGCCGGGGCCTCGTCAGTGTGCGTGTAGATGATGGTCGAGTCAGTCACCGGATGCTCCGCTCCACAGTCTGCGTCTCTCGTCTGCAACATTGCTCGACATCAAGATATCTCGTGATCGGGCCGGTCCGGACAGCCCCCTGCCCGAGTCCCGGAGAGACGCGCGTCACTCCCGGCCCCGTGCGACCCCCTGGAACGGCGAAACGCCGCCCCCGGCTGTTTCCAGCCGGGGGCGGCGCTCGGGCGAACTCAGGCGTTCAGGCTTGCGGGCCTGGTCAGGCCTGGACGGCCTTCGGGTTCTGGCCGTACTCGTTCGGCTGCGGCTGGCCCTCGGTCGCCATGAGGACGAGGAGCCAGATGCCGCCGATCAGCGGGACGAGCGCGATGAGCAGCCACCAGCCGGACTTGCCGGTGTCGTGCAGGCGGCGGACGCCGACGGCCAGGCCCGGGAGGAAGACGGCCAGCGCGTAGATCGCGTAGAGGAGCGGGTAGGTGCCGATCGCGTTGTCGAGGACGGCAACGATGATCAGGGCGATCAGGTTGAAGAGGGTGAACATCCAGTACTCCTGCCGGCGGGCGCGGCCGGAGAAGACGGTGTACTTCTTCAGAACGTCGGTGTAGTAGTGCATGGGTCCCCCCAGAGGACGGTTCGTCGGCCCGTCCTGCTGGAGCAAGCCGAGGCAGAACTTATGCCCCGCTTATGTGGCGGTCAAGCCAGTTCCCATGCCGCCAGAAGTGCCGCTTTCCTTCGGTTCATCGACCAAAAACATCGGTACCGGGCGCCACTTGGGACCCCCCGGTGGTGTCAGGTCACCCGGGGTGACGAAACAGGGGTGACGGAGCCCGATTTGTGAGGTTGGAGAGCCTCCCGAGGCACTCGACGCCGGCACGCCCGAGCCGCCGCAACTCCCGGAGCAGGCCCCTCCGCCACCACATCGTTACGGCTCTGCGACCTGAACCCGCCGCCGCACGCACCAACGTCCCGCGCCGGGCAGGGGGCCGGGCACGGGACGCCGTGGACTGGTCGGCCGGTTCAGCCGATGTGGAACGAGTCCCCGTAGACCTTCCAGTCGAGCGGGGTGTTGAGGTTCAGGTTCCCCTTCTTGAGGAAGACCCGCTGCGCGGTGTCGACACGACTGGTGTCGCTGTGCGCCTCCTCCTGCTTCATCGCCCAGACGCGGGCGTCGAGGAAGGCGTTCAGCCAGGTCGTCTCGTTGCCGCCCTGGGCCGGGGGCTTGGCCTTGGACAGCGCCCGCTTGCGGATGTTGCGGAAGCTCGTGGAGTCGCTGCCGTCGCCGTGCATGACGATGGCGTCGTAGTACATGAACTGGCCGAGCGCGCCGACCCCGTCGGACTTGCCCTGCTTGACGGCGGGGTTGAAGTAGACCCGGTCGCGCTCGTGGTCCTGGGCCTTCTTGAACTCGCCGTCCTGGGCCGCCTTCGCCCAGTCCTTGGTGAAGTTCGGGTCGAGGCCCTTGTGCGAGTCGGTGCCGTCGACCTGACGGAGGGCCGGGAGGTACTTGGCGAGCACGTTGCCCGGCTTGACGTCGGTGTAGTACTCGATGAGGTCGAGCATGTCGCCGGTGCCGGAGCAGAAGCCGATGATGCCGGCCGTGTAGCCGCGGCCGTCGTCTATGTCCTCTATGTACTTGTACTGCGCCTTCCAGTCCAGCGAGGAGTTCTCCGCGCTGGAGACGATCTGCATGGCGATGTCCTTCTTCGCCGGATCGTCGAGTCCGACGGCCGCGGCCGACACGGCGGCGGACGCAGGGGCGGAAGCGGGGGTGGGTGCCGCGGTGGCGTGGGCGGTCACCGGCACGGCGAGCAGGGCGCTGCCGAGCAGGGCGCCGATGGCCATTCTCTTGCGGTGGGGGGTGAACACAAGACCTCCATGGGGGAGTTGAGGCTTACCCGACTTCGTTAGGAAACTTTACTACCAGAGCTCGGGACAGCTCAATACCCATGCACGCCGTGGGCCGGTGGGGCTGCGGGTCAATCCGCGGCTCAGAGCCAGCCGTTGCGGCGGAAGCCCCGGTGGATGGCGAAGCAGGCGAGGGCCATGACGCCGACCACGATCGGGTAGCCGTACGTCCAGTGCAGCTCGGGCATGTTGTCGAAGTTCATTCCGTAGACCCCGCAGACCATGGTCGGCACGGCGACGATGGCCGCCCACGCCGTGATCTTGCGCATGTCCTCGTTCTGCGCGACGGTCACCTGCGCGAGGTGCGCCTGCAGGATGGAGTCGAGCAGGCCGTCGTACGCGCCGATCTGGTCGGTGGCCCGGGTCAGGTGGTCGGCGACGTCGCGGAAGTACGCACGGACCTCCGCCGGGATGACCGGTATCGGCTGCGTGGCCAGGTGCTGGAGCGGCCGGCTCAGCGGGGCCACCGCCCGGCGCAGCTCCAGCAGTTCGCGCTTGAGCTGGTAGATGCGGCCGGCGTCGCCGCGGCCGCCGTACTCGCTGAAGACGGCGGTCTCGACGGCGTCGATGTCGTTCTGCACCGCGTCCGTGACGGCCACGTAGTCGTCGACGACGTGGTCGGCGATCGCGTGCAGAACCGACGCCGGCCCCTTGGCCAGTTGCTCCGGCGCCGCCTCCAGGCTCTCGCGGACGGGGCCGAGCGTGCCGTGGCCGCCGTGCCGGATGGTGATGACGAAGTCATCGCCGGTGAACGCCATCAGCTCGCCGGTCTCCACGACCTCGCTCGTCGCGGTGAGCTCCTCGTGCTCCACGTAGCGCACGGTCTTGAAGACGGAGAACAGTATGTCGTCGTACCGCTCCACCTTGGGGCGCTGGTGCGCGTTCACGGCGTCCTCGACGGCGAGCGGGTGCAGGCCGAACAGCTCGGCGAGCCCGGCGAGCTCCTCCTTCGCCGGTTCGTGCAGGCCGATCCAGACGAACCCGTCGCCCGCCTTGCGGACCCGCCGCAGCGCCTCCTCGACCTCGGCGCAGCCGTCCTGCCGGGCACCGTCCACGTAGACCACGCAGTTGACCACCGCGCTGCCGAGTGGGGAGCGGGCCGGGTGACTCAGATCGACGGCCCGCCGGTAGCCGCGACGCACGGCCCGGCGCAAGTTGCTGAACATGGACAACGAGGTACTTCCCTTCGGCGGTTCAGCGGCCAGTCTGCCACCGTCGCCGATCGGCCCTACGCCGGGACACCGCAGGACCGGGGCGCGCCCCCTATGCTGCCGCGGTGACCACACCCCCCGCCTCGCCGGCGCCGCGCCCCCGGGTGCCGCTTGCAGTGATCATCGCGATCTGTGCTTTCGCCCTGCTCCTCATACCCTTCGCCGGGCTCGCCGCGTGGAAGTCGTGGGAACGTGCGCACCCGGGCGAGTTCACGGCCGATCCGCCGTTCTGCGAACTGTTGACGCCGGAGACCGTGCACCGGCTGGTACCCACCTCGTACGGCGGGCGCGCCGACGCGGCCTCCTGCAGCTGGTCCGCCCCGCGCGAAGAGGGCCCGAACCGGGCCGGTGTCCATCTGCTGGCCTCCCGCCTCACGGAGGAGCTGGCCGGCAAGGACCTCCGCAAGCAGCGCGGCGACCTGCCGGGCTGGGAGAAGGACACGGTGGCGGACGTGCCCGGAGTGGGCGAGGAGGCCTTCGTCCGCTACCAGGCGCAGCAGTCCGGCGGGCGGATCACCGCACAAGTCACGTTCCGGCGCAGCAACATGGTCGTCGCCGTTGCCTACACCCGCACCGACGGTGACCGCGAGGCCGCGCGGGCCGGGGCGGTCGACGCCGCCCGCGAGGCAGCGGGCCGCCTCACCGCTGCGGGACGCCGCGGTCGTTGACGCCCGGCGTGGTCCGCCGGGGCCGCTCGGTCAGACCCGGTCGATGAACACGCTCGTCGACTTCACGCGGGCCACGGCCCGTGCGCCCACCTCGAGGCCGAGCTCCTCCACCGCCTCGCGCGTCAGCAGCGACACGATGCGGTGGGGACCGGCCTGGATCTCGACCTGGGCGTCGACGGTACCGAGCTTGACGGCGGTGACGATGCCCGGGAAGGCGTTGCGCGCCGAGGTGTACGGGGCGTCCTCGGCGTCGCCGCCCTCCTGGGCGGCCTCCACGCAGAACGCGGCCAGGTCCGGCCCGTCCACCATCCGCCGCGTGCCCTCCCGGCGGGTGGGGAACCGCTCGGCATCCGCCCAGCGCCGGGCCGTGTCGACGCTCACGCCGAGCAGCCGCGCAGCCTGGCCGATCGTGTAGGACTCCATGACCGCAGCTTAGAGGGCCGCCCGACCTCGATCCGCCGGACACCCCCTAAGCGGGCCGGGACCCGGCCTGGCGCAGTGCCTCGGCCGCCGCGGCCGCGATCACCTCCGCCACCCTCGACAGCGCCGGGGAGTCGAGCTTCCACTGCTGCCAGTACAGCGGCACGTCCAGCGGCCGCCCCGGCACCAGCAGCACCAGCCCGCCCGCGCGCACCAGGGGCTCCGCCTGCGGCTCGGGCACCAGTCCCCAGCCCAGCCCGGCCGCCACCGCGTCGCAGAACCCCTCCGAGGTCGGCACGTGGTGGCGCAGCGGCCCCGCCCCGGCGTCCTGATCGCCGGTCAGCGACCGTACGAACACGTCCTGGAGCACGTCGCGCCGGTCGAACACGATCACCGGGGCCTCCCGCAGGCCGTCCTCGAGCGCCCCGGCCAGGTACCGCGCCACGAATCCGGGGCTCGCCACCGGCAGGTACCGTGCCAGCCCGAGCCTGCGTACGGTGCACCCCGCGACCGGGTCCGGCGAGGAGGTGACCGCCGCCATCACCTGGCCCTCCCGCAGCAGCGCCGTCGTGTGCGACTCGTCCTCCCGGTGCAGTTCGAAGAAGACCGGCGGATCCTGCGGCACCTGCGTGAGCGCCGGCAGGAACCAGGTGGCGAGGGAGTCCGCGTTGACCGCGATCGGCAGCCGCACCGGGCCGCCCGACTCCTGCGCCATCCCGAGCTCGGCGCGCGCGTCCCGCTCCAGGCGGGCCAGCTGCCGGGCGAACCGGACCACCACCTGCCCGGACTCGGTCGCCCGGACCGGCTTCGTCCGCATCAGCAGCACCCGCCCGGTGCGCTGCTCCAGCGCCTTGACCCGCTGGCTGACGGCGGACGGGGTCACGTGCAGGGCCGCGGCCGCCGCGTCGAAGGTGCCCTCGTCGACCACGGCGAGCAGGGTCCGTACCTGGTCCAGGGGAAGTTCGTCCATCACGAGCGCTAAGGGTACGTAAAAATCTTTAGCTGTACTGAAACCACGCGGCTGCCTACGGTCGAAGACATGACACACGGCATCATCGCGGCGGCACTCGCCGGCTTCGGCACCGGACTCTCCCTCATCGTCGCCATCGGCGCACAGAACGCCTTCGTCCTGCGGCAGGGGGCCCGTCGGCAGGCCGTCCTCGCCGTGGTCGCGATCTGCGCGGTCTCCGACGCGGTCCTCATCGCCCTCGGCGTCGCCGGGGTCGGCGCCTTCGTCACCGCCTGGCCGGCCGCCCTGACCGCCGTCGCCATCGCCGGCGGCGCCTTCCTGATCGCCTACGGATTCCTCGCCGCCCGCCGGGTGCTGCGGCCCACCCCGGGCGCCGCCCTGGACACCGCGGGGGCCACCGCCGGGTCCCGCCGCCGCGCCGTGCTGACCTGCCTGGCCATGACCTGGCTCAACCCGCACGTCTACCTGGACACCGTCCTGCTGCTCGGCTCCCTCGCCGCCGACCGCGGCGACCTGCGCTGGGCCTTCGGCATCGGGGCGGGGCTGGCCAGCCTGATCTGGTTCGGCACGCTCGGCTACGGCGCCCGGCTGCTGAGCGGACTGCTGGCGCGCCCCTCGGCCTGGCGGGTGCTGGACGGGCTCGTCGCGGCGACCATGGTCACGATGGGCGGGATGCTCCTGGCCCGGGCCTGACCGCGGACCGTGGAGCGCGGAGCGCGGCGGCCCGCGCGGGGTACGGATCCGCCCCGTGGATCCGCCCCGTACCGCCGCACGACCACAGGAGCCCGCAGTGCCCGACCGCCCGGCCGACCGGCCGACCGACCACCCCTCCCCCGACGCGGTGCGCGCGTACTACGCCGCCCGGCCCTCCCCCCTCGTCGCCGCCACCGGCATCGTGCTGGACACCGACGGGCGGGTGCTCGTCCTGACGCCCTCGTACAAGGCGGACCTGGAGCTGCCGGGCGGCACGGTCGAGGACACCGAGACCCCGGAGGAAGGGCTGGCCCGCGAGCTGAAGGAGGAGCTGGACCTCGCCGTGCCGGTCGGCCGGCTGCTCGCCGTGGACTCCCGGCGGCCCGGCGCGCTCGGCCGCTCCCTCATCGCCCACGTCCACCTCGTGGGGCCGCTCTCGCCGGAGCAGGCTGCCGCGATCTCCTTCGCGGACGGCGAGGTCACAGCGGCCCGCTGGCTCCCGCCGCACGAGGCGTACGCGGCGCTGCCCGCCCGGATCGCGCCCCGGCTGCGCGCCGGCCTGGACGCCCTGTACTCCGGCTCCCTCGCGCACCTCGTCGACGGCGTGGCCCAGCCCGGCTCCCCGGCCGGGCTGGACCCGGCGCGGCGTACGGCCCTCGAGCACGCCGGGTCCTTCGACGCCGCGAGCCACCGGGCCTCCCGCCCCAAGGCCCTCACGGCGGCGAGCGTGCTGTTCACCGACTCCGCCGGCGGGATCCTGCTGGTGGAGCCCTCGTACGGCAGGCCGGGCCGGTGGAACCTGCCGGGCGGCGGCATCGACAGCGACCTGGGCGAGACCCCGCGGGCCGCCGCCCGGCGGGAGGTGCACGAGGAGCTCGGCCTCGACCTCGAACCGGGCCGGCTGCTCGGCGTGAACTGGGCCCACAAGCACGGCTATCCGGCCCGCATCCGCTTCCTCTACGACGGCGGGGTCCTGGACGGCGCCGCGCTGGCCCGGATCCGGCTCGCCCCGTTCGAACTGCTCCGCTGGCGGGCGGTGCCGGCCGCGGAGCTGCGCCCCCTGGTCAAACCGTCCCTGCGTCGCCAGATCGAGGCCTGCCTGCGCGCCCGCACCGAGGGCACGGGCCCACTGGAACTCCACGCCGGACGCCCGGCCGGCGCCCCCCGCAAGAGGAAGGAGGACGCCGGAGGAAAGGCGGACAAGGGGAAGGGGTAGCAGAAACGAACGCGCCACTGGTCCATCCGGACGGCATCGTGGCGTGGCGCGCGGGCGAGGGGGCCGGCTCACGCATCGTCGAACCAGACAGTCCACGCACACGCACACGCACACGCGCACGCATTCTCGCCAGCGAGAACGAGCGGAACCCATGGAGTACCACCATGTCCGCAGAGCCGACCCGCCCCGGAACCAGTACCACTCCAGCCGTCCCCACCACCGCCGCGCAGCCCGATCCGCGCCGGTGGTGGATCCTTGCCGTCATCGGCCTCGCCCAGCTCATGGTGGTCCTCGACGCCACCATCGTGAACATCGCCCTGCCTTCCGCCCAGGCCGACCTCGGGTTCTCCGACGACCAGCGGCAGTGGGTGGTGACCTCGTACGCGATCACCTTCGGCAGTCTGCTGCTGCTCGGCGGGCGGCTGGCCGACAAGTTCGGGCGGCGGCGGGCCTTCCTCATCGGGCAGATCGGCTTCGCCGCGGCCTCCGCGGTCGGCGGGGCCGCCGCCACCTTCGGGATCCTCGTCACGGCCCGCTCCCTGCAAGGCGTGTTCGCGGCGCTGCTGGCTCCTGCCGCGCTCTCGCTGCTCACCACGACGTTCTCCGCCCCCGCCGAACGCGGCAAGGCCTTCGGCGTGTTCGGATCGCTGGCCGCGTCCGGGGGCGCCGTGGGGCTGCTGCTGGGCGGGTTCCTCACCGAGCACCTGAGCTGGCGCTCGACCATGTACGTGAACCTGCTCTTCGCCGCCGTCGCCGTCGTCGGCGGTGTGCTGCTGCTCAAGCGCCCGGCGCCGACCACCCCTCCCCGGCTGGACCTGCCGGGCACGCTGCTCGCCTCGTCCGGGCTGTTCTGCCTGGTCTACGGCCTGGCCAAGGCCGGCTCGCACAGCTGGCAGTCCGTGCACACCCTGGGCTTCCTGGCCACCGCCGCCGTCCTGCTCACCGCGTTCGTCTGGTGGCAGGGGCGGAGTCCGCACCCGCTGCTGCCGCTGCGGATCGTGCTCGACCGGGTCCGGGGTACGGCGCTCACGTCCGTGTTCATCACCGGGGTCGGCATGTTCGGCGTGTTCCTGTTCCTGACGTACTACCTGCAGCACACCCGCGGCTACAGCCCGGCCAGGACCGGCCTGGCCTTCATGCCGATGTCCGGCTGCACCATGATCGGTGCGATCGGCAGCAACATGGGGCTGCTCGGCAGGATCGGCGGGCGCCCGCGCATCGTCACCGGGATGCTGCTGTCGGCGTGCGGCATGGCCTGGCTGGCGACCCTGACGGCGACCGGCTCGTACGTCGCGGACGTCCTGCCGGGCCAGGTGGCCACGGGGCTGGGCATGGGCCTGATCACGGCCGCCGCGATGAACCTCGGCACGGCGGGCATCGACCCGCGGGACGCCGGCGTCGGCTCCGCGACGGTCAATGCCATGCGGCAGACGGGCGGCTCCGTCGGCACGGCGCTCATGAGCACCCTTGCCGCCGGAGCCGTCGCCCGCTCCCTGGCGGGCCGGCAGCCCACGCCGGAGCTGATGGCGCGGGCTGCCCTGGAGAGTTACCACACGGTCTTCACGGCATCGGCGGCGATCTTCGCCGTCGGCGCGGTGCTGACCCTGCTCCTGCTTCCCGGCGGCCTGTCCGTGGAGCGCGCGCACGGCGCGCCCGGAGGCCGCCGCCCGTCAGCGCGGTGAGTGGGCGCCGGGGGCCATCGGGGAGGCGGGCTTGGCGGGGGTCATCGGAGCCGCCGGGGAGGCCGGCTTGGCGGGGGCCATCGGAGCCGCGGGCGAGGCCGGCTTGGCGGGGGACGCCGGGGCGGCGGGAGAGACCGGGGAGACCGGCGCGGTCGGGGTCGACGGAGCCGCCTCGGTGGACGGGCAGTTCGCCAGCGAGCTGCGGACCCGGTCGCCGGTCGAGAAGTGCTTCACCCGGCAGGAGTTGGTCCCGATCCCGCCGTCGACCTGGCCGTAGCCCGGTCCGATGGTCAGGACGGTGTCGTTCAGGCCGCGGACCGTGTCGTCGCCGGGACCGCCCTGGACGATGCCAGCGGACTCGGCGCCGACCGACTTGGGCTCGATGACGTCGTTCTGGCTGCCGCCGAGGACCCGGCCGCCGAGGTCGACGTTGCCCGTGCGGATCAGGTCGCTGCCGTCGTTGCCGAAGACCTGGCCGCCGCCGCGCTCGTACTCGCCGGGCTGGCCCATCACGCTGCCCGTGGTGATCTTGTCGTCGCCGTGGTCGCCGTAGACGCTGGCTCCGTGGTCCGCGGTGCCCACGACGAGGGCGGTGATGATGGTGTCGTTGCCGGCGCCGCCGCGCACCGACGAGTTGCCGTTGCGCGGGGAGAGGTTGTTGACCTGGAGCGTGTCGTCGCCCTCGCCGCCGAGCACCTGGGCGTCGATGAGCATGCCCTTGACGCGGATGTTGTCGTTGCCGCCACCGCCGTAGATGATCGCGTTCTCGACGTCGTTCTCGCACAGGATCGTGTCGTCGGCCGACGTGCCGCGCACCTCCTGTCCGGGCGGGGCCTCGACACCGTTGACGTAGCACCAGTGGGACGGCAGGGGTTCGGCGGCCCGTGCAGGTCCCGCGGCGAACGAGGCGGCCACAGCGACCGTGCCGGCCAGGGTGTACGAGGCGGCACGCAGGGTGCGGCGAGTACGCAACATCGATTTTTCTCCCGAGCATGGGGGTGGGTGGGGATGTGGTGCGGTGTCGGTCGTCAGGACAGCTCGTGGCGCAGCGGTGTGAGCTGTTCGATGTCGTAGCGAATCCGCAGGTCGCGGATCGCTGCGGGATCCGGGGTGGCGCTCGTGTCGAGCAGCTCGAGGAGCTCCTCGAAGTACCGCTCGTGATCGGGCGGCGGTGAGGCCTGGAAGAACATCCGGGCCGGTTCGCCGGTGGGGTTCGCGAAGGCGTGCGGACAACCGGGCGGAACCACGATGACGGTTCCGGGCGTGGCACGGACGACCTGACGTCCGTCGAGCGCTTCCCAGTGTCTCCAGTCGTCCCCGGAACGCACGCGCGGCTCGAAGGCCATGACGTCGAGTTCACCCTCCAGGACGTAGAACAGCTCTTCGCTCCGGGTGTGCAGGTGTGCCCCGACGTCGAAACCGGGCGGTACGACGACCTCGAAGCTCGAGGCCACCGAGGAGTGCTCCCCGGTGACCTTGAACGTGACCTGCTGGGCGTCGGTGTGCAGCGTGCGGCCGTGACCCGGTGGGACGAGCAGCCCGTCGCGGGCGATGTGCGCGGTCATGACCAGGTCACGGGCAGACCTTCGGGCCCGCGGATGAGGGCGCCGGGCCGCCAGCCCAGTTCGCTCGCAGGGACGCTGAAGCGCAGGTCCGCGAAGCGGTCGAGCAGCGCGTCCACGAGGAGTTCGGACTCGAGGCGGGCCAGCATGTTCCCGGGACAGAAGTGGGGTCCGTACCCGAAGGAGACGTGCGGGTTGGGGCTGCGGTCCAGCTGCAGCTCGTCGGGGTCGGGGAAGACGTCCGGGTCGCGGTTGGCCGCGAGGTAGGAGACGTAGATCGCTTCGCCCGCCCGGATGAGCTGGCCGGCCACGGTGACGTCCTCGAGGGCGATCCGGGAGAGGCCGACGGCGTTGCGGTGCGGGATGTAGCGCAGCAGCTCGTTGATGGCCGAGGGGCGCAGCGCGGGATCGCTCCTCATCCGCTCCATCAGGTCCGGCCGCGTGAGCAGGATGTAGACCATGTTGCCCACGTTGTTGGTGACGGCCTCGCCCCCGATCTGGATGAGCAGGGCGAGTCCGGTGGCCTCCTCGGCGGTGACCTCGCCGGCCTCGACGGCCTTGACGAGGAGCCCGATGACGCTGTCACCGCCGGCCACTTCCCCGTTGCGCATGCGCCCGCCCAGGTAGGCGCACATGTCGTTCTTCGCCTGCTCGCTGCGTTCGGCGCCCTGGGCCGAGGAGAGGATCAGGCTGGTCCATTCGTGGACCAGGGGCCGGTCGCTCTCCGGGACGCCCATCAGCTCGCACACGACGGCGAGCGGGAAGGGCGCGAGCAGGCGCTCGGTCAGGTCCACGGGCGGGCCGTCGCGCAGGATCCCGTCGACGAGGGTGTCGAGCATGTCCCTGGCCCGGCTGCGCAGGGACTCCACCCCGCTGGTGGTGAAGGCCGCGGCGACGGTGCGCCGCAGCCGGGTGTGGTCGGGCGGGTCCTCGAACCCGACCGCGCCCGGCGCGGGGATGAAGTGGGGGGCCAGCCGGGTGACGTCGTGTTCCGCGACCAGCTTTCGGCTGAACCGGGGATCGTTGGCCACCATGCGCACGTCGTCGAACCGGCAGACGAGCCAGGCCCACCCGCTTCCGTTCGGCAGGCGGATCCGGGTGATCGGACCCGCCTGCATCAGTTCGGCGAGGACGGGGTCGAAGTCGACCCCGTCCAGGGCCGGGGTGGGCCAGTGCGTGATGGGTGGCCTTGCGGTTGCGGGGCCGTCCTTCAGCATTCTTCGGATTCCTCCCTCACCCGGTCCCTCGGTCCGAGGTCCAGCTGCCCAGTGAGATCTCTGCGGTGATGCCCGGGCCGAAACCGGCCAGCAGGCCCCGCGCGGCGTCAGCGGTGCCGTTCTCGTCGAAGAGTCGGCGCAGTGCGTCCAGGACGACGGCGCTGGCGATGTTGCCGTACTCGGTCAGTGTGGCCCGACTGAAGCGGAATGCCTCGGGTGCCACACCGAGGTACTTGCTCAGGTCATCCAGGATGCGGGGCCCACCGGCGTGGATGATGTAGAAATCCAGTGCGGCAGCGTCCCACCCATGGGCTTTGGCGAGCTCCTTGAGGGACGGGGCGAGCGGTTCCATGGTCCCGGGCACCCGCCGGTCGAGCTTGAAGTGGAACCCGGTGGACTTGACGTCGTACATGATCCAGTCCTCTGTCTGGGGGATGATGTACGAGCTGTTGCGGTGCAGTTCCATGCCGGTGCCGCCCTTGCCGCGGACGACTGCGGCGCCGACGCCGTCGCCGAACAGGCCGTTCGAGAGCAGGTTGCCGACCTCCAGGTCACTGGGCTGGTAGCAGAGCGAGCAGAACTCGCAGGACACGATCAGCGCGTTCGCCTCGGGGTAGGCGGTGCAGAAGTCGTGGGCCCGGTTGACCGCCGCCCCGCCCGCCGCGCAGCCCAGCTGGGCGATGGGGAGCTGTTTGGTGTCCGTCCTGAAGCCCATCGCGTTGATCATCCAGGCGGTCAGCGAGGGCATCATGAAGCCCGTGCACGACACGTAGATGATCATGTCGATGTCCTTCGCACGCAGCTGCGCGTCCTCCAGCGCCTGCCGCACCACCGCCGGGACCCGCTGCTTGGCCTCGACCTCGTACACCGCGTTGCGCGATTCGAAACCGGGGTGCTTGAGGGTCTCCTCGATGGGGCGCACGATGTGCCGCTTCGCGACGCCGGTGTTGCGGATCAGACGCAGCGCCAGGTCGAGCTGCGGATGGTCCGCGTGCACCGAACGGCACAGATCCAGGGTCTGCTCCATCGTGATCACGTGCTCGGGCACGCACACCGTTGGCCTGCACAGAGTCGCCATGGGTGGCTCTCCTTTCGTGTCTGACACAGCCTCACGGACCTTTGGCCGATGCGCGCGCGGGACTACGGCGTTGGAGGACATGAGCCAATCCGGTGACGCTGCGCCGAGGAGGCAGCGGAGCGTGTGACGAGAGGGAAGGGATGGCGGTGCCGATTTCCCGCGGAATCGCGCCTTGGGGGGTGACATCCACGCAGGGAGATGAACCATGACGTCAGACCCGCACACGGCCCTCGATCCGGAGACGGACCCGGCCTCGGGCGAACCGGTGCACTGCTGGAACCTGGACGACTTCGAGGCGCTCGACTTCGACCCGTTCCTGCACGACCGCCTGCGGGACAAACGGGCCGCCCGGATCCGGCTGCCGTACGGCCAGGGCAGCGCCTGGCTGATGTCCCGCTACGCCGACGTGAAGGCGGCCACCACCGACCCGCGCTTCAGCAGGCAGGAACTGGTCGGCCGTACGATCACCGCCTCCTCCCCGCACGCCATCGCCTCGCAGCAGGCGTCCATGAACTACGCCGACCCGCCGCGCCTCAACGACATGCGCCGCGTGGTCGCACGGGCCTTCACCGGCAAGAGCATGCAGAAGCTGCGGCCGACCGTGCAGAAGACCGCCGACAGCCTGCTGGACGGCATGGAGCGGCACGGTTCGCCGGCGGACCTGGTCGAGCACCTGCACGGCCCGTTCCCGCTCGCGGCGGTCGCCGACCTGCTGGGGATGCCGCAGGACATGCGCCGGAACATGACCTCCTGGGCGAACGTGATCATGACGCCCGGTCCGGCTCCCGACAAGAGCACCGACGCGCTGAAGACGGTGCGCGAGTGCGTCGTCGCCCTGCTCGCCATGCGGCGGGAGAAGCAGAGCGACGACCTGGCCGGGGTGCTCGCCGCGGCCGCCGACGCCGGCGAGATCACCGATCCTGAGGCCGTCTCCATCGCCACCGCGATCCTGGTGAGCGGTGCGCACGCGGTGCGCAACAACAGCGCGAACATGATCTTCGCACTCCTCACCCATCCGGAGCACCTCGAACGGCTGCGCAGGGATCCGGAGCTGATCCCCCAGGCCGTCGACGAGCTGCTGCGCTTCATCCCGCACCGCAGCGGGGTGGGCCTGCCGCGGATCGCCACGCGGGACGTGGACATCGCCGGCGTCACGGTCAAGGCCGGCGAGACGGTGTACTCCTCGTACCTGGCGGCCAACCGCGACCCGGAGGTCTTCCCGAACCCCGACACGCTGGACTTCGACCGCGGGCCCATCGCCCACATGGCCTTCGGGAACGGTCCCCACCACTGCGTCGGCTCGATGCTGGCCCGGATGGAGTCCGAGATCATCGTCACCACGCTGCTCGACCGCTACCCGCGCCTGGCCCTGGCCGTGCCGCGCGAGCAGATCGAGTGGCAGGCCGGGGCGCTGATCCGCGGGCCCAAGACCCTGCCGGTGTCCTGGTGATACGCCGGCACCGGATAAGGGTGGTCCGGGGCAGCCCTGACCACATAGAACTGGCGGCCCTCACGGCCGCCCTGGTCATCCTGGCACGGACGGCCCCCGTGCCCCGTGCGCCGCATTCCACCCGCCACCGGCGTGCCCACTGGGACCGCAATCTGGCGTCGGTGGTGCACCATCCCGCGCACTCGTGGCGCGCCCGCCCGGGCTCCCCCTTCGTCTAGCGGGGCCCGTCAGTGCCGGCGGGGCCCGGCCGGGCCCCGTCGGCGGCAGTCCGTCAGGCGCGGCCCGGCTTGGGCGCGGCCGGGGCCGGGGTCGCGGAGCCGGCCGCAGGCGCCGGGCCGGTCGCGGTCGCCGAACCGGCCGAGGGCGACGGGGCGGCCGGGCTCGCCGGGCTCTGCGGATCGCAGGTGACCTCGTCGCGCGGGGTGTAGTGCGTGCGGTAGGTCTCCCGCTTGACCTCCTGCCCGCCCTGGACGAAGACCCGGTCGACGGAGACGTCGAAGCCTTCCAGCGGGGTCTGGACCTCACAGGTCGGACCGGAGCCCGTGCGCTTGGCCGGCGGGGTGGTGTTCGTCCGCGGGCCCTCGGTCGCGCGTATCTCGTCGTACTTCTTCGTGCCGAGCAGGCTGATGGTCACCGAGGTGTCGGTGGACTCCGCCCGGACGTAGATGGCGTGGCCCGAGTCGTTCTTCCAGCGCAGGTCGAGGGTGCCCCAGGCGACGGTGGCCTCGCGGCCCGCGGGGTACCGCTCGATGTAGAAGGAGTGGGCCCCGTGCTCCACGGGCTTGACGCCCGCGAAGAACATGGCGTTGTACATGGTCGTCGCGACCGCCGAGACACCGCCGCCGGGGGACTTCACGAACTGGCCGTCGTTGATCATGATGCCGTCGACGAAGCCGTTCTCCTTGGTCCGCTCGCCGACCGTCTTGTTGAAGCTCCACGTCTCGCCCGGCAGCACGACGGAGCCGTTGATCCGCTCCACGGCCCGGCCGATGTTGGTGGTGCGGTACGGCGCGGCCGGGAACTTGACGGTGAAGGAGGACACCTTCTCCTTGATGCCGAGGCGCTGTGCGCTCTCGGCGGTCAGGCGCGGGTGGACCGTCTTCACGGCGACCTCGCCGCTGCGGGCGGCCCCCGAGCGCGTCAGCAGCGGGACGACGGCGTCGGCGAAGGCCTTCTCGGTGACCTGGATCCCGGAGCGCCCGTCCTGGGCGACGACCGCCCGGCCGGCGGAGTCGACGCGGAAGGTGGCCCCGCGGGAGGGGCTGGTGGCCGCGGCCACCTGCCGGGCGACCGCGGGGTCGGCCAGCAGCCCCTTGGAGTCGAGCTTCGGAACCAGCCGGCCCTGGGCATCGGGCTCGACCGCCAGGTGCCGGCCGAGCACGGCGGGGGTGAGGGTCACGGGCTTTCCGGCCACGGTGAGCGTGATCGGGCCGGACATCGCGGGCTCGGCGAACTCCTTCAGGGCCCGCGCGGTCTCCTGCTGACCCACGGCGGGCGGCTTCTGGTCCACCGGGAGCGTGACCGGACCGCCCTGTGGGTGCAGGTAGGCGGCGCGGACGGTGTCGGCCGCCTCGTCGGCGCGCACGGCGATTCCGGTGACGGGGGCGGTCGCCTTGGCGGTGCCGCCCTCGAAGGTGACGTCGCCGTCGCGGGCCTCTCGTCCGACGGCGGCGATCCGGTCGACCTCGGCCGTGCTCGTCGGACCGTCCGTACGGATCACGGGCTCGACCTCGCGGTCCTCGGCGGGGGTGAGCAGCCGCCCGATCACGGTCACGGGGTCCGCTCCCGCCTGCGCGGCGCGGTCGACGGTGGCGGCGGTGTCCAGGGACAGCCCGAAGGCGGCGGGGGCGGCCTGCTCGGTGCGGTCGCCGATCCGCAGCTCCATCGGGGTGGCCGCGGCCGCCCCGAGCGTGCGGTCGAGGGCCGCCTTGGCCTCCGCAGGGCTCATGCCGCCGATGTCGACTCCGCGCACGTGGGTGCCGTCGACGATGGCATCGCCCGCCACGGCCAGACCGGTGAGGTAGAGGCTGCCGAAGCCGAGGACGGCGGCCCCACCCACGAGGGGAAGGGCTGTCCGCCGGTTGATCGTGAGGCGGTGTACGCGTCGCATGTCTCTTGTCTCTCCCGGTGCCGGTGGCGCTGGTACGTCGGTGTGGACCGGGAACCAGCATTCACCAATTCGGACTAACCGGGGCAAAAATGTGCCTGTTGTCACGAGAGGGACCGGTCGGCGCACCATCGGGACCGAGGCCACCGAAGTAAGGCCACTTAGGTTGGATTGGCCCTGTCCGGCCGTCCGGGGGATGCCACATCGTGAGGCCTGTCGGTCTTTGGCTCCCTGAAAGGCTCCACCGGTGCCCCTCGCCCCCGCCCGCCCCGCGCGGCGTCTCACGCGTCGACTCCTGCAGCTCTACGTCGGGCTCGCCCTGTACGGCGCGAGCTCGGCGTTCCTCATCCGCGCGGGTCTGGGGCTGGACCCGTGGGACGTCTTCCACCAGGGGCTCGCCGAGCTCACCGGGTGGAGCATCGGCACGGTCTCCGTGGCCGTCGGGGCACTGGTCCTGCTGCTGTGGGTGCCCCTGCGGCAGCGGCCGGGGCTGGGCACCGTCTCCAACGTGTTCGCCGTCGGCCTGTCCATGGACGCCACGCTCGCGGTGATGCCGGACGTGCACGGCACGCTCGCGCAGGCCGCCGTGCTGTCGGCCGGCATCGTCCTCAACGGTGTCGCGACCGGCCTCTACATCGCCGCCCGCTTCGGGCCCGGGCCCCGCGACGGCCTCATGACCGGACTGCACCGGCGGACCGGGCGGTCGCTGCGGCTGGTGCGGACCGGGATCGAGCTCACGGTCCTCGCGGCCGGGGTCCTGCTGGGCGGCACGGCCGGCGTCGGCACCGTGGCGTACGCGCTGGCCATCGGCCCGCTCTCGCAGATCTTCCTGCGCGTGTTCGCCCTGCCCGGGGAGGAAGGCTCCCCGGCGGCCGGCGGCCGGGTCGCCGCGCGGTCCCCGAAGCCGGCACCGACTGCGGCTCAGGCTCCGGCTCGGGGCTGACGGCCGCCGCCGCCCTTGCGGAGGATGTCCCTTCGGGCGGTACGGGGTGTCTTGCCGCTCATCCGACCTGTCGGCGGACCAGCTCGTGGAACAGGCCCGCCGTATCGGCGAGCAGTTCGGCGGGCGGCCCCTGCTGGGCGACCCGACCGTCCGACATCACGATGACCCGATCGGCGTCCATGACGGTGGACAGCCGGTGGGCGATCACGATGCGGGTGGCGCGCAGGGCGCGGGTGGACTCGATGACCACGCGCTGGGCCTCGTTGTCCAGCGCGCTGGTGGCCTCGTCCAGGAAGAGGATGCGCGGTTTGCCGATGAGCGCCTGGGCGATCATCAGCCGCTGGCGCTGGCCGCCCGAGACGGTGCCGCCGCCGTCGGCCAGCACGGTGTGCATGCCCATGGGCATGGCCTTGATGTCCTCGGCGAGGCCCGCCAGGGCGGCGGCCTCCGCGGCCTCCTCGAGGGAGTACGCGCCGGAGCCGCGGATGCAGTCGAGGATCGAGCCGGAGAACGGCTGCGCGTTCTGCAGGACGACACCGCACTGGCGGCGTACGGCCGCCTGGTCGAGTGCGGCCAGGTCCTGGCCGTCGTACAGCACGCTGCCGGAGCCGGGCCGGTCGAAACCGATGAGCAGGCGCAGCAGGGTCGACTTGCCGCAGCCGCTGGCCCCGACGACCGCGACGAACTCGCCGGGCCGCACCTGGAAGGACACGTCGTCCAGGACGAGCGGGCCGTCGTCGGCGTACCGGTAGGAGAGGTTCTTCACCTCGACGGCGCCGCTGAGCTCGCCCGGCCGGATACTGGAGCCCCGTACCTCGGGGGTCGCCTCGAGGAGCGGCTTGACCTGCTCGAACATCGGCTGCACGGCGGCGGCCGAGAGGAGGGCGCCGGTCAGCTGGGTGGCCGAGGACAGCATCATCGTCACGGCGGTGCTGAACGTGAGGAACTCGCCGGCGGACATGCTGCCCCGGGCCGGGCCGGCCAGCAGCATGAACATCACGAGCGTGCACAGCGGCAGATAGACCGCGTTGAGCACCGTGACGACGTTCTTGATCCGGCCGATGCGCTGCTGGAGCTCGCGGGTACGGGCGAACTCCCGCGCCCACGCGGCGTACGCGAAGCTCTCGGCCGCGGCCACGCGCAGCTTGGGCAGCCCCCGCAGGGTCTGGAACGCCTGGTTGCCGAGCTTGTTGCCGATCGTGATCAGCCGGCGCTGGTAGCGGAGCTGCCACAGCCCCAGGCCCAGGAAGACGACGGCGATGGCGAGCAGCATGGCGACCGCGGCCAGCGCCAGCGGCACGCTGTAGACGAGCAGCAGCACGAGGTTGATCGTGCCGACGGTGCCCGCCTGCAGCGACACCGAGACGATGCCGGACAGCACGGTGCGGATGGAGCTGATGCCCATGGCCGCGCCGGCCAGTTCCCCGGTGGAGCGGCCGGCGAAGAACGTCACCGGCAGCCGGAGCAGCCGGTCCCACACGGCCGGCTGCAAGGTGGCCTCGATGCGGCCCTCCATGCGCAGGAGGGAGATGTTCTGCAGCAGCATGAAGGCGGCCGAGACCACGCCGGTCGCGATGAGCGCCAGAGCGGTCTGCACGATGAGGCTCTCCTCGGCGTGCGGGACGTACGCGCCGAGCACCCGGCCGGTGGCCACGGGGACGACCGCGCCGAGGCCGACGGCGCCCAGCCCGCCCACGACGAGGCTGCGCAGGTCCGCGCCGCTGCCGCGCACGCTGAAGCGCAGCAGGTGCAGCAGGCCGGGCTTCTGGTCGGGCAGCGGGCGGTAGAACATGACGGCGTGCGGCTCGAAGGCGTCCGCGCCGTCCTGGCCTAGGCGTTCGCGCGTGCCGGCGGCGGGGTCGACGGCCTCGTACCGGCCGCGCCGCCACAGCAGCGCGACGGGGGTCCCGTCGTCCGCGCGCCGGCCGACCAGGGGTCCGCTGTTCTCCCGCCACCAGCGTCCG
The DNA here is from genome assembly GCF_035984415.1 of Streptomyces sp. NBC_01296. Taxonomy (NCBI): domain Bacteria; kingdom Bacillati; phylum Actinomycetota; class Actinomycetes; order Kitasatosporales; family Streptomycetaceae; genus Streptomyces; species Streptomyces sp. NBC_01296. Next base: position 1,765,275 of record NZ_CP130720.1, read on the forward strand.
CCGAGCTGGACGGCGCGGGTGCGGATCCGCGAGGCGAGCGCGATGCGTTCGACGGGGTCCGTCCGCTCGGAGGCCGCGGCGCCGCCGCCCGTGGGCTCGGTCAGGGCGATGCCGGCTTCCGCCGCGGCCAGGCGGCACACGGCGAACGTCGCGTCGTGGCCCGCGTCGCGGCGCGAGCCCCTGCGGGAGCGGCCGATGGAGGCGAGCAGGGTGCGGTCCGCCTGGGTGCGGGCGGCCTCGCCGGCCTCGATGCCGGCGGCCGTGCGGTCCTCGTGGGCGCGCTCGTCCTGCTCGATCCAGCGGTCCAGGGCGTCCAGCAGCCGGTACTGCTGGTCCACCATGCCCTGCCACACGGCCCCGTCCACGAGGAGCGTGCCGGCGGGTGCGGACATCCCGACCGCGGCGTGGTGGGTCTCGTACACGGCGCCGTACTGCACGCTGCCCGGCGGGATCTGCATCCACAGGATGTCCTCGTCGGCCCCGCCGGTCCCGGCGGTGGCACGGCCTTCCAGCGGCGCCTGGTACAGCACGCGCAGACCACGGCCGATGCCGCGGGCGAAGGCGTCCTCGAGGGGGCTGGGCGCCGCGTCGGCGAACCCGTTCTGCCAGGGATCGGCGTGCCATCCCCAGGCTCCGTCCGCGGGGACCCCCTGGGCTCCGTGCTCGGGACGGTACAGCTCGCGCAGCTCGATGCGGCGCAGTACGCAGCCCTGCAGCGGGCGCCCGGTCAGCGTGTGGGCGGGGCCCTCGGCCGGGCCCAGGAGCAGCGTGCCCGACTCGAGCCGGCCCAGGAAGTGCCAGTGGCCCGCCTGGGCGGCATCGACGGCGAACAGGTCCAGCTCGCCCTGCACGACGAGCCACAGGACGAGCGGACCTTCCAGCGACAGGCTGCGCAGGCCCGTGCAGTCGACCGGCGTGCCGAGGGCGCCGAGGGCCGCCACGACCGGATCGGGCGCGATGTGGGCCTGGTGGGGCTCGTAAGTCTGGTGGGCCTGATCGGGCGTGTAAGCCATGTGGGTCTGGTGGGTCTGGTAGGTCTCGTGGGTCTGGTGGGGGGATGTCACGTCAGTGCTCCTTCACCAGTCGGGCGTACGCGCCCTGCGCGGCGATCAGATGCTCGTGCCGTCCGCGTTCCACGACCGTGCCCCGGTCGAGCACGACGATCTCGTCGCTGTCGCGCACGGTGCTCAGCCGGTGGGCGATCACCACGCAGGCGCAGCCTCGGCGCCGCAGGTTGTCGATGACGATCTGCTCGGTCGCCGCGTCCAGGGCGCTGGTCACCTCGTCCAGGATCATGACGCTGGGACGGCGCACCAGGGCGCGGGCGATCTCCAGGCGCTGGCGCTGGCCGCCGGAGAAGTTGCGGCCGTCCTGCTCGACGCGGCTGTGGATGCCGCCGGCGCGGCGCCCGACCACGTCGTACACGGCGGCGTCCTGGAGGGCTGCGATGACGGCCTCGTCCGGGATGGAGGGGTCCCACAGCGCGACGTTGTCGCGGACGGTGCCCTCGAAGAGGAAGACGTCCTGGTCCACGAAGGAGACGGAGGCGGCCAGCGCGCCGCGCGGGATGTCCTCCAGCCGCATCCCGTCGATGCGGATGGCGCCGGCCCAGGGGGTGTAGAGGCCGGAAATCAGCCGGGAGACGGTGGATTTGCCGCTGCCGGAGCCGCCGACGAGCGCGACCTGCTGCCCGGGGCCGACCGCGAGCGAGACGTCCTTCAGCAAAGGCGCGTCCAGCGGGCTGTAGCCGAAGGTGATGCCGTCCAGCTCCACGTGCCCCTTGAGCCGGCGGGTACCGGCGGCGGCCTCACCCCGCGCGTGCCGCAGGTAGAGCGGGTCGACGGGGAAGTTCTCGACGTCCTTCAGGCGGGCGACGTCGGCGGCGAAGTCCTGGATCCGGCCGGCCACTCCGCCCAGGCGGGTGATCGGCGCGGTGAAGCTGGTCACCAGGGCCTGGAAGGCGACGAGCAGGCCGACCGAGAGGTGCCCCTCCACCGCCCGCAGGCCGCCGATCATCAAGATCAGCGCGCTGTTGAGCGCGGCCAGCGTCGGCGCGACGACGGCCAGCCAGGCGCTGGGGACGCCGAGCCGCTGCTGCACGTCGAGGGTGACGGCGTGCTGGCCGGCCCAGCGGCGGAAGAAACCGTTCTCCCCGCCGGTCGCCTTCATCGTCTCGATGAGCTGGAGGCCGCTGTACGAGGTGTTGGTGAGCCGGGCGCTCTCGGCGCGCAGCTTCTGGGTGCCGGTGGCCCGTACCCGCATCACGATCCGCACGGCGGCGATGTTGAGCAGCGCGATGAGCACTCCGACGGCGGTGAGCTGCGGGTCGTACGTCCACAGCAGCACCGCGTAGAGCACGACCACCACGGCGTCGACGCCCGCGGCGGCCAGGTCCCGGGCGAGGGTCTCGGCGACCGCGTCGTTGGACTGGAGGCGCTGGACCAGGTCGGCCGGGTTGCGCTGGGTGAAGAAGGCGACCGGGAGCCGGAGCAGGTGCCGCAGGAAACGGGCGCTGCCGAGCGTCGAGGAGATGATGCGGCCGCGCAGCAGGTTGGCCTGCTGCAGGGAGGTGAGTACGGCGGTGAGCACCAGGGCCGCCGCCATCGAGGCGAAGAGCACGCCCAGCAGGGACGTCTGCTCGCCGATGAGGAACATGTCGATGTACGTACGGCTCAGCGCGGGCACCGTCGCACCGACGGCCACCAGCAGGAGGCTGGAGACCACGGCGGCGAGCATGGTGCCCGACGTGCCGCGCAGACGGGCCGGCAGCGCGCTCATGACGCCCTGCTTGCGGCCGGTGCGGCGGAAGCCCGGGCCGGGCTCGAAGACGAGCGCGATGCCGGTGAAGCCGGTGTCGAACTCCTCCATGGGGACGAACCGGCGCCCCTTGCCGGGGTCGTTGATGTACACGCCCCGGCGGCCGAGGCGGCGGCCCATGCCCTCGTAGACGACGTAGTGGTTGAACTCCCAGAAGAGGATGGCCGGCGGGTTCACCCCGGCGAGCGCGGCCAGGTCCATCTGCATGCCCTTGGCCGTGAGCCCGTAACCGCGGGCGGCCTTGAGGAGGTTGCCGGCGCGGGAGCCGTCCCGGGACACCCCGCAGGCGATGCGCAGCTCCTCCAGGGGCACGAAGCGGCCGAAGTGGCCGAGCACCATGGCCAGCGCGGCGGCGCCGCACTCCACCGCCTCCATCTGCAGCACGGTGGGCGTGCGTACGGTACGGGGCGTGCGGCCCTTGGGGACGGCCGGACGGCGGCGCCGGCGCCCGCCGGGCGCGACCCGGGCGGCCGGGGGCCGGGAGCGGGGCCGGTTCGGGGAGGTGTGCTGCGGCACGGTCACGGGAGCAGCCAATCGACGGGGCGCTGTGCGGCGAGGTGGACGGCTCCGGTGACCGGTGTCGTGGAGTCGACGGGGTACGGGGGCCCGCCCGCGGAGGACCACCGGTAGCCGGAGGTGGTCGCGGAGGAGCGTTCGAGCTGCACGAGCACGGCGACGGGGTCGCCCTGGCGGGCGAACTGGGCGGCGAGGCGGGAGTCGCCGAGGAAGCCGCTGAGCTGCGCCTGCGTCTGGGGCGCGCGGCCGACTTCCTTGACGCGCCCGCGCAGCACGCCGAACTGCTGCTGGGGGGCGGACTGGACGGTCAGGTCGACCGGGGCGCCCACGCGGATCTCCGCGCCGCTGCCGCCGGACACGTAGAGCACGGCCACCAGCGGGTCGTCCGTGTTCTTCACGCGTTCCACGGTCGCCACGTCCGCGCCCGTCGTGACGACGGAGCCCGTCTTGGCGACCAGGGTCGTCACCCGCCCTCCGGCCACCACGCGTACGGTCCGCTCACCCTGGTCCGTGGCGAGCTGGAGCAGCGGCGCGCCGGGGGACAGCAGTTGGCCCTCTTCGGCAAGCACGGCGGTGACCTGTCCGGCGAAGGGGCTCTGCAGCAGATAACTGCCCTCGGCATGCGTGAGGATGCCGGGTGCGCTCAGCTTGGAGGAGACGGATCCGGTGAATGCCCAGAAAGCCGCGGCAGCCATGACGACGACGGTGACGGCGAGAACGAGTCGGCCCTGCGGGCGTGCGAAACGTACGGGCAGATCGAGCTCTTCCGGCGATTGCAGCTTGGAGAGCGCCTTTTGACGGAACTGCACGAACTATCCTTCGCCTGCATTCTGCATTCTTGAAACGGGCACCCGTGAACCCCGGAACGAAGACGTCCCGGGGTTCACGCGCGCTGCCGGCCGGCTCGGCTCAGAGGCCGGCGACACCGGCGCGGACGCCGACGATGCCCTCGACCTGGCCGGGCAGGGCCAGCGCACCGTGGACCGTGTCCAGCGAGGTCACGGTGTTCACGACGTGGAAGACGTCGCCGGTGACGGCGCCGAGGAGGCCACCGGAAATGCTGACACCGCCGGAAACCGCGTCCAGTTCGTCGTCGGCGATCTCACGGGTCTCGATGTCGTTACGCATGATGTGCGCACCCTTCAGTTGTCTGAATGTTTCTCAAATGGCGTGGGCGGTCTGCAACAAGGCGGTCCGACCACTTCCGAACATCACTTCGGTGGGCAGATGTAAGCACGCGAACGGGTCGCCCGGCCAACCGTGTTGACGCTCCCTCTCGCGCCAGGTGACCGTTCCCCCGGCGGGCTTTCCGATTGATTCGACGGATCGCCACGGGTTCTCCACAAGATCGAGTAACAAAACAAAACACCCCACCACCCCCACACCGCAAACCCACCCAAACCCTCGCCGCGGACGCAGGCCGCCACCACAGCTCGAGGGAGAGATGTAACGGGAGGTACCCCCTCCACTTTCACCGCGTGAAGATTTCCGGGAGCGGCATTCCGTGACGGGCCGACCACGATCCGTGCCGATCGGCGCCCTCCCGGCTATGGTCGGCCCCATGGAACGAGTGCGCAGCCGAGTGATCGTCCACGGCGTGGTGCAGGGCGTCTTCTTCCGCGACACCTGCCGCCGCACCGCCGTCGATCGCGGCGTGGCCGGCTGGGTGCGCAACCTCCCGGACGGGACCGTCGAGGCGGTGTTCGAAGGACCCGCGGCCGCCGTCGCCCGCATGGTCGACTGGGCCCACCGAGGCCCGAACGGCGCCGACGTGACCCGCGTCCAGCTCCAGGAGGAACAGCCCGAGGCCCTGGAAGGCTTCGAGATCCGCGCCTGAACCCACCCGCCGAAAAAACGGAGAGGCCGTCCTCCCCCGAAGGGGAGAACGGCCTGCGCGGATTCCATCCGTCCGCCGTGCTGGGGCGGAGTCTTCCGGCGGGTGCGCCGGCCTCGTGGCGCTCGACCGCACCAGCCGAATGGAACCCCGGCACGTGCACCCCGTAAGCCGCTCGACAGCGGCCCAGGCCGTCTAGCTGCCGGCCGCTTCGGTTTCGTGGCTGCGGGCCGCGGGGCGGCCCGACACTCGGACCTCCAGCGCTTGCTTCGCCTGCGGCCATTCCGGCCGGGTGATGCTGTACACCGCCGTGTCGCGTATCCAGCCGTCCCGCATGACCATGTGGTGCCGCAGGACACCCTCGTGCGTCGCGCCCAGCCCGGATATCGCCGACCGCGACTTCGTGTTCCGTACGTCCGTGAGCAGCTCGACCCGGTTCATCCCCATCACCTCGAAGGCATGCTTCAGCATCAGCAGCTTCGCCTCGGTGTTCATGCCGGTTCGCTGCCAGGACTCCGCGAGGAAGGTCCAGCCGATCTCCAGCCGACGCTGCGCGGTGTTGATCATCATCAGCCGCGTCGAGCCGATGACCCGCCCGGTGGCCGCGTCCACCGTCGCGTACGGGAGCTGCGTGCCCTCGGCGCGGGCCGCCGTCGCGTCTTCGATGAAGCCGCGGACATCATCCGGGTGCGGGACGAGCGTCACCGCGAGATTCCACAGGCTGCCGTCGCGAACCGCCTCGCACAGCCCGTCGTGATGCCGGAGCTCCAGCGGCTCGAGCCGCACACGCTCCCCCGTGAGCGCCGCCGGCTCCGCCGACGCCTTCGCCCGCTCCATGTCCGCCCCGCCCGTCCCCGTGATCGCCACCGACGGCCAGACCCTATCCGCCGCCGACGATCACGACACCGGGTTTTCCCCGTGCAACAACAGGCCCGGCCCGCCCGGGCGCCGTGGCGGCAGGCGACCGCCGATGCGCCTCACGCAGGATGGCAGACTGCGCGGATGATCGATGATCTCCCCTCCGGCCTGATGGCCCGGCACCTCGCCGACGGCGACCATCTCCGTGTGCTCGCCGTACTGGACGCGTGGTGGGGCGGCCTCAAGGGAGAGGCGGGGTCGACGGAACGTGCGCTGCTGCTGCCCCGGCTGTACTTCCAGCACTTCACCACCACCAGCTTTCTGGTCGAACACGACGGTGGCGAGATTGCCGCCTTCCTGGTCGGTTTCCTCTCGCAGACAGAACCCGAATCCGCCTATGTGCACTTCGTCGGCGTCGACCCGGCGCTGCACGGGCAGGGTGTCGGGCGCGCCGTCTACCGGGCCTTCTTCGAGCTCGCCCGGTCGCATGGGCGCCGTTACGTGAACTGCATCACCAGCCCGGAGAACACGGCGTCACAGGCATTTCACACCCGGCTCGGCTTCACGGCCTCGGGCGTGAAGGCGGACTACGACGGCCCCGGACTCGCCCGGGTGGCGTTCACCATCGACCTTTCCGGTGATCCGGGGGCCACCCGCTAGACAAGTGGATCCGAGTCGCAGAGCAGCGGCGGGGCGGCCCGGCCCTCGCCTTCCTCCTGTCTCGTCGTCGGTCTCCACGAACAGTGCGCTCAAAAGGGTGTTCAGGTCGGCCGTCACACGCTGATCTCGAACACCGTCGCGGTCCACTACGGCGGCGACCAAGCGGCCGCCGCGGAAACAGTGGCGCTGATCGCCGAGGCCAGCGGCTCGGCGTTCGCGGTGCGGGCCAGGTTCGGCGAGAGCGGCGCGGTGGACCGGTTGTGTCGGCGCGTTGACGTCGCACCGGGCGGGGCGGTGGCCCAGATGTCCAGCAGTTGATCGGCCGCACGGAAATTGTCGGGTGAATCCACGTTGCACACGACGGTCACGGCCGTGTTGCGGTCCGGGCTGACCTTGAAGGTGCTGTGGAATCCCTCCCAGTCGCCGCGATGCACCAGGCTCTTGTCGGGCAGAAGGAGGATTCCGGCCCCGTACCGCCCTTGTTCGATGCCGCGCGGGCGCAGGACGTCACCCACGCTCACGGCTCCCTCCGTGACTCCGGTGAGCAGTTCCGTGCCACCGATGCGACCGGTGCGGTAGTTGTCGGCCCAGCGGACGAATTCCCCGGGAGTGGCTTGGACGGACCCGTCTCCGTACTGCTTCCAGGGGGAGGAATCGGGAGTGAAGGAGCCGTCCTTCGCGTCGTACGACTTCGCCTTTCCGGGAACGTCCACCGCCGGGGACAGCGTCATGCGCAGGTGCAGCGGGGTGAAGAATTCCTGTTGGAGGAAGGTCGGGAACGGCTTGCCGGTGACCCTCTCGACGACATGGGCCAGGAGGACGTAGTTGGAGTTGGAGTAGGAGAAACGCTTACCTGGCGGATCTTCCGGCCGTGAGGCGAGGATGGCTGCGATCGCTTCCTTCTGGCCGGCCGGATCCGTCAGCTCGATGCCCTTGGCCTCCAGCAGATCCTGGTAATCGGCAATGCCGCTGGTGTGACGCATCAGGTCGCCGAGCGTGACGTCCCGCGTCCAGGCGGGCGGGTTGTCGAGGAAGTCGGACAGGGGGTCCTTCAGCGCGAGCTGGTGCCGTCCGGCCAGCAAAAGGACGGCGTCCGCGGTGAATTGCTTGGAGTTGGACGCCATGTCGAAGACCGTCTTCGCGGTGATGGCGCGCCCGGTCGTCAGAGCCTGCGGGCTTGCGACACCGGCCAGTACGACCGCGACCACGGCGCCCCCGGCGGTGCACAGCGAGGCCGTCCGATGCACGGCGATCACCTTCTTTCCTGGATTCCAGAAGCCACGGGTCAAGGGGCGATCTCGAACCTCGGGGGCTTGAGGTCCTTGAGGCAGGCAGTGCTCGGGAAAGTCGGCGTGCCGAAGAAGGAGCCGATGATGGCTTGGGCGCACTGCGGGGGCCTGGCACACGCAGTGGACGGCCACCCCGGGCAGGCACACCCGGACGGTCCGCGCCTCGGATGCCTCGGGCCGCATCCAGCCCTCGAGCATCCGTGGAACCGTGGCGGATTCGGCAACAACGCCGTCCGGCGCGCACCCGTCCTGTGCTGCTGAGTTCCCGGCCCCGGTCCGGGCGCTCAGCCAGGCGTTCGTGTCTGCCGTTCACGGTGCCGCGGGGCTGCCTTCCGTCGGCTCCGCGGCCGGCAGGTCTTGCACCTGCCGGTCGTAATCGTCGAGCAACTGGCGGAGGTGGTCCAGTGACTCGGCCGGTACGTCGGCCGGAGCGGACTCCACGACGTAGCGGGCAGCCGTGACCAGTGCGGACAGTTCGTACACGTGGAACGTGCCTCGGAGTACCGCCGGGCGCAGTCTCTCCAACAACATTCGGTCAGCCCTTGGACCGTACGTACTCGACGACCTGTCCGAGCTCGGAGGCGAACTGGTCGTAGTCCTCCTGCATGCCGTTGATGTAGGCACTCCAGCCCAGACTCGCCTTCGCGTAGTGCACGGCCTCCTGGATCTCCTCGTCCGTGGCACCGAAGAGCTTGGCGGCCTCGGCGTGGAACAGGCTGCAGTACCGGCACTTGGTCTCGGCGTGCAGCCCGACGCCGATCAGCTCCTTGTACTTGTTCGGGATCAGCGTCTCGCCGAGTTCGATCCGCTTGAAGATCTCCCACTCCGGGCCGAGCAGCTCGGTGGGGATGCTCTGGAAGAAGTGCGGCACCAGGCCCAGGGTTTCCTTGATGTCCGCTTCGACATCGGCGCGACTGACCGCGGTCGTCATGACGACCGCCTCCTCCGAAGGCTCCGCGTGCCCGACCGGGCTCGCCCGCGCCGACCGCGAGCGTGTCGGCACCGGTCCTCCACGGGCTCGGACCACCGTTGCGACCACACGCCACTGCTCCGGCGGAGAGCGCCCTCTGGCACCGGCGGGCCCTCACCTCAAGCCTACGCATCTCCACCGTCTCCGGCGACGGACGGAGGTCGGCCCACATCCTTCGACCTCGGACCGGTCACCCTGGCGGGCTCCCCGGCCGGGTACGGGTTCCCCAGAGGACGGACGGACGGCCCTCACTTCGCGGGCTGCTGCATCCACACGTCCTGGCCGGGGTCGCCGCCTTCCGCCCGTACCGCCAGCCGGCCGACGTAGTGCTGCCAGCCCTCGGCGTGCGCGGCACAGGCCTCGGGGGACGGCAGTCCACTGTGGACGAGGCGCAGCAGCGTGCCGTCGGGGACGGGCTCCAGGGTGATCTCCACGGTGCTGGAGCCGGGCGGGACGGGCATGGGGCCGCGCTCCCAGCCCCAGGTGAAGACGAGCCGCTTGGGCGGGTCGAAGCGGCCGGAGGCGACGTTCTCGCCCGTGACGCGGGTGCGGTACGAGCCGCCGGGCTCGAAGGAAAAGGTCCCACTCCGGCTTCCCGAGCGGCGGGGCCGAGATCCCGATGATCAGCGAGACCTGGGGCATCCTGACGACCCGCCTCAAGGGCTACGCCGAGACGGGCAAGTCCAACCCATTCTTCACCGTCTGAGGATCCCGATGAAAGTCGACGTGCTGACCGAGACCGTGATCGCCGTTCCGTGCGAGCGGGTCGCCGCTTACGTGGCCGACCCCTCCCACGCGCCGGAGTGGTACGAGAACATCTCTTCGGTCGAGTGGCAGACCCCGCCACCCGCCGCGCTCGGCTCGCGCATCGCGTTCGTCGCCCGCTTCCTCGGCCGGCGCCTGGCCTACACCTACGAGATCACCGCGTACGAGCCCGGCCGCCGACTGGTCATGCGCACCAGCGAAGGCCCCTTCCCCATGGAGACCACGTACACATGGGAGCCTCACGGGGAAAGCGGCGCCCATACCCGCATGACCCTGCGCAACCGGGGTGAACCCAGCGGCTTCGCCACGCTCGGCGCACCGGTGATGGCGGCCGCGATGCGCCGCGCCCAGCACAAGGACCTGGCACGCCTCAAGGCCCTCATGGAGCGGCACGCCTGAGTCGCACTGAGTCGCACCGAGCACGCAGCTTCACGACCTGCGCGACGGCTCGTCCGGGCGGGCGGCGTGTCGGGCGGCGGGGTTGACGAAGGCCTGGCGGGAGGCGTTCGCGCGGGTGATGGCCGATTCGACCGAGGCGACGCGGTCGGCCAGGAGGCCGAGGGCCGCCACCGCGCGGGTAAAGGGGTCCGACTCCGGGCCTCCCAAGGCCTCGGCGCGGACGTAGGAGGCCTTGATCGCGGCCCAGCGGGCGGCCTGGGGCGGGGTGAGTGTGCCCCGGAGTTCGGCGAGCTTGAGCAGATTGGCCTCGGCTCCGGAGGTGAGGATCTGCGCCTCGGCGGTGTAGTGGTCGTCGAGGAGGGAGGCGAGTTCGGAGTCGTTCATGACCGGGTCGATGCGGGCGGCGATCTTGTTCATGCTGCGGTACGAGCCCTGGAGCCGGAACGGCGGCTCGGTACGGGTGGTGTCGCTCTGGGCAGCCGAGGCGATGTATGCGGCGTTGACCGCAAGGACCGTGGTGCGAGCGGTCAGCAGGTGGCGCAGGACGGCGAGGATCCGGTCTCGTTCGGCTGGGGCGTACGGATGGGCCAGCCGGTCGGCGTGCGCGGTGGGGTCACCGTCGGCCAGCCGCAGCAGGAGATCCAGGTCGGCGCGGTCGCGGCCGGCGAGCGGGGCCAGGACCGGGTTCGACGTGAGGGCGTTCTCCGCGAAGCTGGCGGCGAAGGCGCCTTCCTTGCCGGTCAGGACGTCGCCGAGGTTCCACACGTCGGCCCGGTTGGCCAGCATGTCGGGAATCCGGAAGCGCTCCCCGGACTCGGTGTACGGGTTGCCCGCCGTGCAGACGGCGAAGCGCTTGCCGCGCAGGTCATAGGTGCGGGCCTCGCCGTTCCACACGCCCTCCATCCGGCGGGTGGAGTCGCAGAGGGGGATGAACTTCTGGAGGAGCTCCGGCGAGGTGTGCCGGATGTCATCGAGGTAGAGGAGGGTGTTGCTGCCCGCCTCCAGCGCGAAGTTGATCTTCTCGACCTCTTGGCGGGCGGCTGCGTTGGGCGCCCCGGCCGGGTCGAGGGAGGTGACCGCGCGACCGAGGGCCGGGCCGTTGACCTTGACCAGGACCAGGCCGAGCCGGTCGGCCACGTACTCCATCAAGGTCGTCTTGCCGTAGCCGGGCGGGGAGACGAGCAGCAGCAGGCCGTTGCTGTCCGTCCGCTTGGTCTCACCGGTGGTGCCGATCTGCTTGGCCAGGTTGTCGCCGATGAGCGGGAGGCGGACCTCGTCGAGGAGGCGTCCTCGGACGAAGGTGGACATGACCTTGGGACGGTACTCGTCCAGCCGAAGCCGGGCCCGCTCGGCCGCGACGAGGGCAGTGCGGGCGCGCTGGTAGGCGCGGAAGCCGGGGACCTCGCAGGCCGCGAAATCGGCGGTGCGGGCGAGGAGTTCATCGATGCGGATGATCAGGTTCCGGTCGGTGATGCGGGGGTGCCGACCGAGCAGTCCTTCGGCGGTACCGGTCGGCTCGACGTCCGACTCGTACCGGAGAAGGTCCGGGCAGAGTTCGACAGCCATGGCTTCCGCGAGGTCACCGGGGCCGAGCGGCTCGCCGGTCGTGGCGGCGTACGCGGTGAGCCAGGCCTCCACGAGCTGACGCCGGTCCGCAAGTACAGGCAGGGCAGCGAGGCCTTCGTCGTAGGCCGAGGTGCCCACGGACCGACGGAACTTGTCGAGCAGGGTCCGGGTGGCGGCACGGGTGACGAACCCCTCGGGTCCGCCGGCCAGCTCCTCGAAGAGGTACTCGACACACTGCGGGCCGGCGCCCATGGCCTCGGCCAGCTCCTCCTGGAACGCGGCGATCGCCGGTGTCGGGCCGAAGGCCGTCCGGACGCGGGCGAGCGAGGCCGCACGGCGGGTCCAGGTGGCCCGCTCGGGGCCGGTCGGCGTACGGTCCGGCCGCCGACCGCGTACGGCTCGGCGCGGTCGCGCAAGGCGCGGGCGGCCTCCTGCCGAGCGGCCTTGACCCGGCCGTCGAGCTCCTCGGCCCGGGTCCCCTCCCCCAGCTCCCGCAGCTCGTCGGCGGTGCGGCGGACCTTGGCGACCATCGGGTCGGAGGCGAAGAAGGTGCTGACCGCGTCGGCGTCCGGGAGGCCGGCCGCGCGGCGGGTGACGTCTCCCAGGACCCGCATGGCCGAGTCGGCGAGGCGCTCGGCCCGGCGGGCCCGGTCGTCCTGAAGGGTCTGCTTGCGGGAGGAGAACGCCTCGCAGACCTCGGCGCGCCGGTCGGCCAGTTCGGTGAGAAAGGTGTCGGAGTCCGCGAACCGGCTCTCCAGGTTCTCCAGCCTCAGCAGCAGGCGGGCGAGCTGGTCGTCGCACGCCTGCGGGGTGTCGGCCGCCGTGAGCGCTCCGGTGACGGCCTGGCTCAGGAGGGCGGACTCGGCGGCGAACTCCGCCTGCCCCTCATGGACGAGGAGTTCGCGGCGGCGCGCGTCGAGGGTGGCGCGGGCCCGGTTGGCGCCGCCGAGCACCTCGGCGATCCGCTCCAGGATGCCCGTACGGACCGTGGCGTCGCCGATCTCCAATCCGGCGACGACCTCGGTGACGGTGCCCAGGCTCGTCGCCGACTCGTCAAGGCGGGCGAGCAGGGGCGCCGCCTCGGCGACGGTGGTGATGTTCGCCGCCGCCGCGCAGATCCGGGCGATGTCCTCGTGGTAGCCGGACACGCCCCTCATCAGCCAGTGGTGACCCGACGCCGATCGCGGCCTGGCTCAGCACCCGCGCTACCCGTTCTCCGGGCTCGTTTTCTGCCGACCCGACGGCCGCCCGCTCGGACCACACGTGGTACTCGACCGCACCATCTACAGCCACCTCACCCAACATGCCGCCTGCGAAGCCGTCGACACCATTGACTGCACCTTCAGCACGGCGGAACAGACCGCTGTCCGCCCACGCCGGCCGGCATGGCTGCGACCGCCACACCCCCCAACGCACGAAAGGCCGTCCTCTCACGGATGAGAGAACGGCCTCCGACGTGCGTAAAGCACAGTCGGGACGACAGGATTTGAACCTGCGACCCCTTGACCCCCAGATCGATGGGTCGGAGAAAAAATCCTGACATACAGCACAACCTCATGGCGCACAGCGTGCACACCCGTACATGCTGTGCGCCCATCGACGTGGGCACTGGTCCCCAACTGGTCCCCAAGGGGCACCACATGACCCTCGGGCCCGCCATGCCCTCTTGACTTACGGAGCTGATGTCGCGTCACTCCGTCCCCGCACCGCGAGGCACGCGGCCACACCGGAGAGCACCGCGAGCATCCCGAAGAGCTGGGGGTAGCCGCCGAGAGGGCCGGCCAGGGCGGCGCCAGCCCAGGGGGCGAGGGCGGCGGCGATGCGAGCCGGGGCGCCGAGGAGTCCGGAGAGGTGGCCGTAGTGGGTGGTGCCCCACCGGTCGGTGACGGCGGTGGCCTGCAGGAGGGTGAGGTTGCCGCGGACGACTCCTGCCAAGACTGCGAGGACAACCAGCAGGGGCAGCGGACCTGGGATGAGGGCGAGCGCTGCCGTGGTCGCGCCGCCGAGGGCGATGAGGGCGACCGTGCGGCCGGTGACCGAGGTACGGCCGGCCAGGCTCGCGTAGAGGGTGCGACCGAGGGTCTGGCCCGCGCCGCCGAGTCCCAGAGCCCAGGCGGCTGTTGTGGCGTCGACACCGCGTTCGGTGAGGAGCGGGATCAGCCCGATGACGACGGCGTACATGGCGAAGCTGGAGAGGGTGAAGGCCGCCGCCAGGACTACGAAGGGGCGAGTCTTGGCTACCGGGGTGCGGTCGGTGGTGGGCGGGGCCGCAGGCGCCGGGGGCCAGGGGGCTCGTAGGGCCAGGGCGTGGGCCGGGATGGTGATCGCGGCCAGGATGAGGGCGAGGACGGCATACGTCTGCCGCCAGCTGAGGTGGTCCGCGAGGGCGGCGGTGAGCGGTGCGAAGACGGTGGAGGCCAGGCCGCCGGCCAGGGTGATGATGGTCAGCGCCCGGACCCGGTCCGGTCCCCACCAGCGGGTGACGGCGGCGAAGGCGGGCGGGTAGAAGGTGGCCGCCATGGCGATTCCGGCCAGGGTCCAGCCGAGAAAGAAGGCGGGCAAATTGGGAGCGGCGGCGATGGTCAGGACGGCGAGGACTCCGATGCCGGATCCGGCGGTCATCACCGCTCGGGGACCTCGGCGGTCGAGTATCCGGCCGACAGGGATTCCGACCAGAGCGGAGACGAGCAGGGCCAGGGAGAATGCGCCGGTGGTCGCGTTGGCGGACCAGCCGGTGTCGGCCGTGAGGCGCGGGAGGAGTACGGGGAAGGCGTAGTAGACGATGCCCCAGCTGGTGATCTGGGTGGCGCACAGGGCGGGCAGGGCGGCGCGCGGCCGCGACCGGACCCCCGTTCCGGTCGCGGCCACGCTGGCCTGGGTGTTGGGCACGGTGGTCAGCAGCCGCCGGAGGAGGCGGGGGCTCCGATGCTGAGGGTGGCCGGGGCGGCGCAGCAGCCGCCGCCGGTCTCTTCGGCGGCCTCGGGCTGGTCGAAGAGACCCGCGCCGCCGCACACGCCGGTCTCCGGGAGGGTGAGTTCGACGCGCTCGGCGGCTTCGCGGTCGCCGGCGAGGGCGGCGGCGATGGAGCGGACCTGCTCGTAGCCGGTCATGGCGAGGAAGGTCGGCGCGCGGCCGTAGGACTTCATGCCGGCGAGGTAGACGTCCTTCTCCGGGTGGGAGAGCTCGGTGGCTCCGTGGGGGTAGACGGTGCCGCAGGAGTGCTGGTTGGGGTCGATCAGCGGGGAGAGCTCGACCGGGGCCTGGAGGCGCTCGTCCAGGCCGAGGCGCAGCTCGTCCAGGAAGGTGAGGTCGGGGCGGAAGCCGGTCAGGACGATGACCTCGTCGACCGGGTCCAGTCGGCGGCCATCCTCACCGACGAGGACCAGGCGGCCGTCCCCGGTCTTCTCGATGGCGTCGGTGCGGAATCCGGTGACCGCGTCGGCATAGCCGCCGTCTACCGCGGCCTTGGCCGCGAGGCCGAGGGCGCCACGGGCGGGCAGCTGGTCGGCAGTACCGCCGCCGAAGGTGGAGCCGCTGATCCCGCGACGGAGGATCCAGGTCGCGTGCGTCCCGGTGCCGCCCTCCGCCTTGGCGAGATCGGCGAGGTAGGCCAGAGCGGTGAAGGCGGAGGCGCCCGAGCCGATGACGGCAGTGCGCTTGCCGGCGTAGCGGGTGCGGACGGCGGGGTCCTTGAGGTCGGGGACGCGGTACGTGATGTGGTCGGCCGCGCTCTTCTCGCCGAGTGCGTGCAGGCCGCTGCCGCCGGCCGGGCTGGGGGTGGACCAGGTTCCGGAGGCATCGATGACGGCACGGGCGAAGATCCTCTCCTCGCGGCCCTCGGGGCTGCTGAGGTGCACGACGAAGGGCTGGGTCTCACGGTCGGCGTCGACGATGCGGTCCCGGCCGGTGCGCGAGACACCGGTGACCGTCGCGTTGTAGCGGACACGGTCACCGAGGACGTCGGCCAGGGGCTGGAGGTAGAGCTCGGCCCAGTCGCCACCGGACGGGTACGTGGCACCGTCCGGCTTCACCCAGCCGGTGGGGGCGAGGAGCTTCTCCGCCTCGGGGTCGACGACCTCGGACCAGGTGGAGAACAGGCGTACGTGCGACCAGTCGCGCACCGCGGACGCGGCGACCGGTCCGGCCTCCAGGACCAGGGGCTCGATGTCCCGCTCGATGAGCCGGGCAGCCGCGGCGAGTCCGATCGGGCCGGCGCCGATCACGACGACGGGCAGGGCTTCGGTGGATGCGTTCACGGCGGGCTCCCCAGTTGATTCGACGTCTGTCGATGTCCTGACGCCTCCAGAGTGGACCCTGGATCGACGTTCGTCAACATAGACATGTGTCGAAATTTCTCGGATGATGGGGGCATGACTACGAAGGTGTTGCCGCTGCTGGAGCCGGAGGCCGTGGCGGCGTGCTGCCCGCCCCTGTCTGAGCGCCCGCTGACGGCCGAGGAGGCCGAGCGGACCGCCGTCATGTTCAAGGCCCTGGGCGACCCGGTCCGCCTGAGGCTGTTCTCGCTGGTCGCCTCACACGAGGGCGGCGAGGCATGCGTGTGCGACATCTCCGACGTGGGTGTCTCCCAGCCGACGGTCTCCCATCACCTGAAGAAGCTGCGCGAGGCCGGGCTGCTGTCCTCCGAACGGCGCGGCACCTGGGTGTACTACCGGGTCGAGCCCGCGGTGCTCGCCGCCATGGGCCAGCTCCTGACCCGCGCGGCCTCCGCATGAGCATCACCATCGCGCCGCTGGCCGAAGCGCACGCGGACGAGGTCCTGGCGATCTACCAGGCGGGGATCGACGAGGGCAACGCCACCTTCGAGACCACCGCCCCCACCTGGGAGGCGTTCGAGGCGGGCAGGCTGCCGGAGCACCGCTTCGCCGCCGTCGGCGACGACGGCAAGGTCCTGGGCTGGGTCGCGGCGAGCAGGGTATCGGACCGGTGCGCGTACGCGGGCGTGGTCGAACACTCCGTCTACGTCCACCCTGCCGCCCGTGGCCAGGGTGTCGCCTCCGCCCTGTTGACGGCCCTCATCGGCTCGACGGAGGCCGCGGGGATCTGGACGATCCAGTCCGGCATCTTTCCCGAGAACCGCGCCAGCCTCGCCCTCCACCAGCGGGCCGGCTTCCGGGTCATCGGCACCCGCGAGCGCATCGGCCGCCACCACGGCGCGTGGCGCGACGTGGTCCTGCTGGAGCGCCGCAGCCCGCGGATCAGCTGACCTCAGTCCTCCCGTCGCAGCCCGTCGCCGCTGTTCAGGGTGAGCTGGCGGTGGTGGAAGTCGAAGTGCTGCGTCGGGTATCGGTAGATGTCCGCGAGCGTCATGAAGTCCTTGAAGAAGGGGTCCCACCGGACGGGGTAGTGCATACCGCAGGCCAGGTCGGCGTCGGACTCGGCGGCCAGCCGGCGTTGGAGGGAGTCGAGGACGCGGTCGAAGGCGGCCCCCATCCGGCGCGGCCCGTAGACCTTCACGGCGCCACGTGGACCCGCGTAGTTGACCCAGTCGAACGGCACGGTTCCCCCGTTCAGAAGTCGGGCGAACGCCCTGCTGGCCCCCTGGGGAAGCCGCCCGAAGACACGGACCAGGACCAGCAGAGCCCGGACGACCATGTAGCCGAAGAGCATGTGCCACAGCAGCTCCCCATTGGTCCACTTGGTACCAAGGGTCGGCCGGGCAAGGTCCGCCTCGGAGGCAGAGTCCAGCAGTTGGTGGAAGGTGCGGCGGGCTCGTTCGTAATCCTCGTACACGGCCTGCCGGTCCATCGGAGTCGTGTTCGCCATCGTCTGCCAGCTCCCGATCGGCCCACGGCACGGTGCCCGACGTCGCGATGATGACCGTTTCCCCGCACGCGCACCACCTGCCGACGGGCTGGCGTTGTTCACGAGGTGTTTCGGCGTCGATTGTTCAGGGCTTGGGGAGACGCCAAGATCGGGTCGGAGTCGATGTTCATGAGAACGGGCTCTGGCTCAACTTGTGTGGTGCCGGCCCGAAGCAAGAGCGTCGGCAAGCCGCGCCACCGGATCGCCAGTGACGTGATGTACGGAGCGTCCGGCCGGCCAGGTCGAGATTCCATCGTCCACCCACCTCGGGACGACGTGGAAGTGCAGATGGGGCACTGACTGCTCCGATCCCGGGCCGCTGGCGCTGAGGATGTTCACGCCTGAGGCGTTCAAGGCTGTCCGCGCGGCCTCGGCCACGCGCTGGACCAGTGCCGTCACCACTGCGAGGACGTCGGGCGGAGTCTCAAAGACATCCGCGTAATGGAGCGTTGGAACCACCAGAGTGTGACCCGGCGCCAGCGGGTTCAGTGGAACGAAGGCACAGGCCATCGGGCCACGAGCCACCCAGCTCGCGGTGCCTTCACGAATGAGCCCGCAGAAGATGCAGTCCATGTGACCGACCCTGCCAGATGCGGGATGTCAATCGCCAGCCAGTTCGAGGTCTGGTGGGGATGGCCGGGACAGCCCACGACTTCACAGAAGTTGTGCCAGAACCCGAAAACGGGAGGCACCTCGCGGGCCCTCCCGCCGGCCGGGTGGAGGGTACGCGTCGGTTGGACCCCGCCCCGCCGGGCTTCGGCGTCTTGGTGGCGCGGGACCGGGCGGCCAGGCCGCCCTGGAAACTCTTGGTGCCGTCTGCGCTGCACCCGACGGCAGGGTTGTTCAGACCAACCCTGCACACCCCACGGCGTCGGCACTGCGTCACACACGGTGCCAACGCCGTGGCTGCGAGGGCGCTGGTTTTCGGTCTTGGGCTTACTGGGAGCGAGGCACAGCGTCGAAGATCACGGTCATGTCGGCCGTGTAGAGCCCGTTCTGGGTGTCGAGCGGGCGTGCGGCGGTGATCGTCATGTCGGCTTGGGTTCCGGGAGTGGAGGTCGCGTCGTCCAAGACCTCTTGAGGGATTGCGGTCAGCGTCACGCCATTGGACTTGGTGGTCAGTGCGATGGCGTCGGACCCGTTGTAGAGAGAGGCGGGTCCTCCTTCGATGTAGGCGTGGATGCTGCCTGCCGTTCGGGCTTGGATGGCGACGGTTTCGTCCTGGGCGCGGGCCAATTCGACGTGGCCGTTGGGGGAGGCGGTGTCGATGAGGCCGGGGAGATCTGCGGCGAGACTTGCGGCGAGGTCGCCGGGCTCGCGGCCGAGGGATTCGGCGGCCTGGGCGAGCCGGTCCTCCCCGATGGCCCGGGTGATCTGTTCGGCGGTCACGGGCTCGTTGGGTCCGGAGCTGATCCAGGACCGCAGCTGCGGTTCCAGACCGGCGTCCGAGAGGCCCTTCACCGAGATCGAAACGGTTGTCGGCGTCGCCACGCCGTCGTTCACAGGATCGGTCATGAGGGGATCTTTCCCGCCCACGCAAGATCAAACGCAAGGTGGATCTGACCTCTGCAAGGTCCACTGCTACGGCGTTGGGGACCAACGGGCAGTGGTTGGCGGTAACGGTAGTTTCAGTGCCGACCGCTGTGACTGCCAGGATCCGACTCACCGCCAGCTGACCGTTACCGCGACCGGTAGCGGGTAACGGTCAGCTGGCTGTAGGCGCTGAGTGGGGTCAGCAGTGATGTGTACGGCTGCCGCTAGTGGAAGCGGATGATGACGCACCCACCCTGCCCGCCCCGCCCGTCGTAACCGGGATTGCCGTTGCCGCTAGCGCTGCCACCGGAGCCAGCAAGGCCGACCGCGCCGCAGGAGGCGGGAACCGGGCCGGCGGCGCTGCCGCCAGCGCCGCCGCTGCCGCCAGCGCTGCCCCGGCCTCTGGTGCCGTTGCCGCCCGTGCCGCCTGGCTTGTATCCGCAGGGGCCTTCGCCGGGGCTTTGGCCGCCAGTGCCGGGTCGGCCGCTGAGGGTGCCGTAGATGGCGCCGCCACCGCCGATGCCACCGGGCATGGTGTCGGTACGGCCGCCGAGGGACACGGAGGTGGCGCCGCCACCGCCGCCCTTGCGGCCGTCATCCGAGCCGCCTACGGCGGAGCTGACACCGCCGCCGCCCCCTACCCCGCCACGGCCCACGGTGATGCGCACATCGTCGCCGTGCTTGACGAAGTAGTGGCACTCCATGCGCCCGCCGCCACCGCCACCACCGCCCCCGCTGCCATCCGTCGAGCCGACGCTGCCACCACCACCGCCGCCGCCAGCGCCGATGAGGGTAACGGTGACCGTGAGTGCGCCGTTCGGCAGCTCACAGGACGCAGCTCCTGCTGTCTTGAACGTGACGCCACTCACGCAGGTGTTTGCGGCGTTTGCCGGAGAGGCCAGTGTCACGGGCGCCACCACGCCCCCGACCGTCAGCGCAACTGCCGCGGCCAAGAGCTTGCGTACTCGGTGCGGAGGATTGTTCATCGTCATGTCCGAGGATGCTATGGAGTCAGGTGGGCCATCGCCCCGCAACTGGCGGCCCACCACTCAATCGTGGGACTCGCCGATTCGGCTGACCAGCGCGCGCTGCCACCTGCGGAGGTCGGCTTAGCGCCATCCGCTGCCCCGCTGGTCCCCAAGGCCGTGCTACGAGACAGCCCCAGCAGGCCCAGGTGCTGTCGAAACTCGGGTTCTGGCTCAACTTCTGTGGACCTGCGCCCTGCGCTGAGTCGGGCCAGCGCACTGACCAGCTGGTTCTCGTCGTTCAGCGTCTCGAAGTACCGAGCGTCGAGCCGTCACCACAGAAGTTGAGCCAGAACCTGAGAACGGGAGGCACCCCGACGCGACGGCTCGGCCGAGTCAGTTGTGACGGGCGAGCTTGACTGCGGAGATGAGCAGGATCACGGCCAGCGCGGGGATGAGGACCACGTCCGGGAACACGCCCAGCAGCAGCCCGCCCAGGACCGCGCCGGTGATCGAGCCTGCGGCCATGACGATGGTGAAGCGGCGGTTCGCGCCCAGGACGTCGAAGCTGCCGTCGCGGCTGTAGCGGGCGAACGCCACCAGCATCGTGGGCAGGGACACCAGCAGGGAGAGGCTGCCGGCGGTCTTGATGTCCTCCCCGAACAGCAGCACGATCGTCGGGATCAGCAGCTCGCCGCCGGCCACGCCCATGATCGCCGCGACGACACCGATGCCGAACCCGGCGACGACACCGGCAGGCACCTGCGCCCACAGCGGCAGGTCGAGCGTGCTCAGGGCGGTGGTGTGCGTGATCACCAGGGCGACCGCCATGAGCACCATCAGAACAGCCAGCACCTTGTAGAGGGTCGAGGAACGCATCCGCACTGCCCAGGATGCTCCGGCCCAGGCACCCAGCAGGCTTCCGGCCAGCAGGTTGACCGCGACGGGCCAGCGTGCGGCCACCTCGGCGGCCGGGACCGCCGCCAGACGGGCAGGCAGTGCGACCAGGACCACGACCAGGCTCATCGCCTTGTTCAGGATGACGGCCGAGAGCGCGGCGAATCCGAAGAGGCTGATCAGGAGCGGCAGGCGGAACTCCGCGCCGCCCAGCCCGATCATTCCGCCCAGCACGCCGATGGCCGCTCCCGCACCGAACACCACCGGTGCCGTGGGCGTCGCGCGGAGGGGGCTGAGGTTCTGGTCAGTGCGCATGATGGGCATCTTTGCTGGTCACGGGCCCGCCTGCTACGGCCCGGCCCGACCTTCAGGGAAAGCCACCGGATACGGGCCCAGGACTTGTCAGGACCTCCGAGCACCGGATTCGACCCGGCCCCTCGCCTCTGCCCAGCAGGCCTGGTGCTGCCGAAACTCCGTCTGAGGGTCAGGCTTGCAGAATCTCCGAGATGTCCCGGGCTGCGTCGCGGGCAGTGCGGCCGACGCCGATGAGGGTGGCGGAGGCGGGGCCGGTCCAGTCGCCGTAGCCGAGCAGGTGCAGGCGGGGTTCGTCGACGGCCCGGGTGCCGACGGTCGCGATGTGGCCCCGAGTGCCGCGCAGGCGCAGTGAGGCGAAGTGGGCGAGGGCGGGGCGGAAGCCGGTGCACCAGATGACCGCGTCCGCTTCAGCGACGGCGCCGTCGGCCCACTCGGCTCCGATGGTGGTGAGCCGGGTGAACATCGGCTTCGCATGAAGGAGTCCGGCGTCGCGGGCGGCGCGTACGGGCGGCACGGCGACGATGTCGCCGAGGGAGGCCACGCCACCGGTGTCGGTGAGTCCTACGTCCAGAGCACGACGGCGAGCGGTTGCGGCGTCGAAGAGGGCCCGGCCGTCGATGTCGTCGGCCAGATAGCGGGGCGGACGCAGGGTGACCCAGGTCAGGTCGGCCACAGAGGCGAGGTCGGCGGCGATCTGGGCACCGGAGTTGCCGCCGCCGACCACGATCACCCTCTGGCCAGCAAACTCGGCCGGGCTCTTGTACTGCACCGTGTGGACCTGGCGGCCGGAGAACTCCCGCCGACCGGGGACAGCGGGGATGAACGGGCGGGTCCAGGTGCCGGTCGCGGTGACGACCGCGCGGGCCCGCCAGTCGCCCGAGTCGCTCTCCACCCGCAGACGAGCGCCTTCGCGGTGGACAGCGTCGACCCATACGCCGCGCTGGACCGGCAGCTCGTACCGCTTCTCGTAGTCGGCGAGGTACTCCACGACATGCTGCGCGTCCGGGTACGTCTGGCCGGGCTGGGCGGGCATCAGCCGCCCGGGCAGCGAGGAGTACTGCGCCGGAGAGAACAGATGGAGGGAGTCCCAGGTGTGCTGCCATGCCCCGCCGGGTGCGGCCTGGGCGTCGAGGATGACGTGCTCGACGCCCAGGCGGCGCAGGTGGTAGCCGGCGGCAAGCCCTGCTTGGCCGCCGCCGATCACCACCACGGCCGTGCGCTCCGTCATGCCGCGGGCTGCTCCGTGTCGTTCTTGCCGCGCATGAAGATGACCGCCACCAGAGCCAGGCCCACCACCGCGCCGACCAGCTGCATGCCGACGAACGCCGGGACCGAGCCGGGGGCGATGCCCGCGAACGTGTCGGTAAAGGCGCGGCCGATGGTCACCGCCGGGTTGGCGAAGGAGGTGGAGGAGGTGAACCAGTACGCGGCACCGATGTACGAGGCGACCGCGACGGGCGCGAAGCGGAGCCGGTCGGTGCGGGCCAGGCCGAAGATCAGCAGGATCAGGCCGGCGGTCGCAACGAGCTCACCGAGAAGGAGGTTTCCGGCGGAGCGGTCGTGCGTGGACCACTTGACCAGCGGCTCGCCGAACATCGCGTCCGCCAGGATCGCGCCCGCGATCGCACCGACGATCTGCGAAGGCACGTACACGGCCAGCTCGCGGGCGGTGACTCCGGCGCCACCGCGGCGGGCGGTCCACCACTCGGCCAGCGTGACGGCCGGGTTGAAGTGTGCGCCGGAGACCGGCCCGAGCAGGGCGATCAGGACGCCGAGGCCGAAGACCGTGGCCGTGGAGTTGGCCAGCAGCTGGAGAGCCACGTCCTGCGTGAGCTTCGTGGCCTGGATGCCGGAGCCGACGACGATCGCGACCAGCGCGGCAGAGCCCACCAGCTCGGCGGCGGCGCGGGCGATCAGCGGAGTGCGGGGCGGGGTCGCGCCGGGTGCGGGCTGGGGCTCGTCGGCGGCTATGTCGCTCTCCGCTGCGGGGGCGGCGACGGGCTCGGTGGCGGTCAAGACGGGTTCTCCTCGGGCAGGTGAGGCAGAGCGGGCTATGGGCAGGACCGCTTGAGGTTCGCTTCGGCGGTGGCACGCGCGGTCGTGGCGAGGTCGGCGAACTGACCGGCGAGGGCTTCGATGACTTCCGGGCGCAGCCGGTAGTAGATGTACCTCCCGCATGGCTCCGTATCCACGACCCCGGCCTCGCGCAGCACCTTCAGGTGGTTGGAGAGGTTCGTCTGCTTGGCACCCGTCTCTTCCACAAGGTGGGTGGTGCACAGCGTCTCGCGCGCGAGCAGGGTCACGATCTGGAGCCTGAGCGGGTCGGCCAGAACCCGGATCAGATCAGTGTCGACTGACGTCATCATGGGCTGATACTGTCACATCAGCCGAGGATGACACCAGTCCGAGCTGACCTTATTGCCGACGCCTGCCCCATGCCGCTGACCGAACAGGTCGCCCAGGCGCCGCCGACATCGTGATCACGATCGCAGTCGCCTACTCCAAGGAAGAACAGATGTCCTCCGCTCCCAGCGCCTCTGTCCTGTTCGTCTGCATCCACAACGCGGGCCGCTCCCAGATGGCGGCCGGGTTCCTGCGGCACCTCGCCGGGGACCGCGTCGAGGTCCGCTCCGCCGGCTCCGTCCCTGGAGACCGGATCAACCCCTCCGCCGTGGCCGCCATGGCGGAGCTGGGCATCGACATCTCCGACCAGAAGCCGA
The DNA here is from genome assembly GCF_035984415.1 of Streptomyces sp. NBC_01296. NCBI lineage: Bacteria > Bacillati > Actinomycetota > Actinomycetes > Kitasatosporales > Streptomycetaceae > Streptomyces > Streptomyces sp. NBC_01296. Next base: position 1,789,202 of record NZ_CP130720.1, read on the forward strand.
AGGTCCTCACCCCCGAGGCCGCCCAGGCATCGGACTACATCATCACGATGGGCTGCGGCGACGCCTGCCCGTACTTCCCCGGCAAGACCTACCTCGACTGGCAGCTCGAGGACCCGGCCGGCCAGGGCGTCGAGGCCGTCCGCCCCATCCGCGACGAGATCAAGGGCCTCATCGAGGGCCTGATCGCCGAGATCGACGCCAAGCCGAAGGCCTGACCGGAAGTGCCCGCCTCCGGGTGGGGGCCCCGCACCCCAGGACTGATCCGGGTGCGGGGCCTTGTCGCAGCGGCTGCGGCCTACACGGCGAGCCGGGCCTTGCAGTCGCCCGCCCCGTCCACCGCGGCGACGAGAGTCGCGCTGTCGACGTGTGCGCCCTCCTCCAGACGGACGATGCTGCGCCCGGAGCGGGTGTCCGTGGTGGCCGAGCGGACGCCGGGGAGGTCTTCCAGCTCGTCGTCGATGAGGAGGCCGCAGCTGGTGCAGTGCATGCCTTCGATGAGGAGCTCGACCTGGAAGCCGCCGTCGGCTTCAGTCTTGTTCTTTCGGCTGAAGAGCTTCATTACAAGTCCTTCTTGAACTCGATGGCGCCGGTCTGCATGCCCATGGCGCATGTGAAACGGAGGGTTCCCGGCTTGCGGGTGCCCAGGTCGACGTCGGTGTCACCGTCGCGTTTGACGATCTCCTGCACCCCGAGTTCGGGGATGGTGAACGCCCTGGCGCAGCCGCCCGAGTCCTTGCCGTGCAGCACGAGCGTGGTGGGCACGCCGGCCTTCGCGGTGAACTGGGTGGGGTGTAGAAGTCCGTCACGGTCAGCGTGATGATCTGTCGCCCGGATGCGTCCGTACGTACGGGGGTCTCGGGCGGCTTCTGCGAGTCACCGCCACCCCCGGAACCGCTGCCGTCGCCGCCTTCGACGATGAACGGGCCGCTCACCGAGGTCTGCCGGCCCGGTGAGGGTGAGTCGAAGGAGACCCGGCCGCCTGCCTGCAGCGCGGAGAGCATGGTCCAGGCGGCGACGGCCAGCACCACGACACCGGTGAGTCCGGCCAGCTTGCCCGAGAGTGCCTGGCTGCTGCGCCGGAACAGGGTCGTTACTCCTGCATGGCGCGTTACCGGGACTACGTCCGCAACCTCGTCCCGGCCTTCGGGACTATGAAACTGGACGAGCTCGGGCACCGGCACATCGCCGCGTTCGTCACCAGCGAGCTCGCCGCAGGCCGCGGCAAGACCACCCTCTACCGGCGCCTTGCCACCCTCTCCAGGGCGCTCGGCGACGCAGTCCGCCACCATCGCCTCGCCCACAACCCTGCCAGTCCCCCGGCACTGCACCGGCCACCGTCGCCCGAGCGGCGGATCTGGACCACGGACGAGGCCGTCCGCTTCCTCCAGCACTGCCATCAGGCAGACCCGGACATGGCCGACCTGTTCGAGTTCCTCATCGGCACCGGCCTGCGCAAAGGAGAGGCCCTCGGTCTGCACTGGGACGACGTCCACCTGCCCGAGCGCGTCCTCTATGTACGGTGCACGCTCTCCGCGATCGACAACAACCACCTCGTCATCACCACGCCCAAGACCCGTACCAGTCGGAACTGGGTCGCCGTCTCACCCCGCGTCGCCACCGCACTCGAGCACCGGGCCCGGTCAAGGGCCCGCCGACACAGCGACCCCAGCGATCCATTCACCGGACTCGTCTTCTGCAGACCCGACGGCCGACCCCTGCGACCCCACACCGTCCTCGACCGGCTCCGGCAACTCTCCAAAGAGGCCGGTGTACCGCGGGTGACCGTTCACGACCTGCGACACCTCGCCGCCACCATCACCATCACCGCCGGCGTCCCCCTCACGATGGTCTCCAAGACGCTGCGGCACTCCACCCTCTCGACCACCGCGAACATCTACAGCCACCTCACCCAACAGGCCGCCCGCGAAGCCGTCGACACCATCGACCACACCCTCACCCGGGCCCAGAAACGAAACGACCGACGGGCCTGGCTGGAACGGCTGCGACCACCACGCGACCACCTCCAGCACCTCCGCGAAGCCCTCAACCGGCTCCGCTCCCCCGCCCGACCGACTTCCACCCCACCGCCAACCAACCCCGAAGCGGGCGTGCGACCACAATGCGACCACCAGCATTCCGGGCACGGAAAAGGCCGCCCCCTCATGGATGAGAGAACGGCCTACGACCTGCGTAAACGCTGGTCGGGACGACAGGATTTGAACCTGCGACCCCTTGACCCCCAGTCAAGTGCGCTACCAAGCTGCGCCACGTCCCGATGCCCGCTGACCTGGGGTTTCCCCTGGTTGAACGCGCAGGAGAACAATACCGCACTTCGCGGGGTGGTCGCGCGCGGCTTTCCCGGGGCCGGGTCACGCCGAGGAGGCGCTTGACCTCAAGTGGACTTGAGGTTGCACGATCGGTGCATGACACAGGCAAGCGCGGACACGGGGTTCCGCTACGAGGATCTGAGCCGGCTCATGGCGCTCATGACCGGGGCCGAGAAGCACGGGCCCGCCGCCACCTCCACCCTTGACGTGCTCTGGGTGCTCTACGACCGGGTGCTGCGCGTCGGGCCGGCGAGCGCCGAGGAGCCCGGGCGGGACCGGTTCCTGCTCTCCAAGGGGCACGGGCCGATGGCGTACTACGCCGTGCTCGCCGCCAAGGGGTTCTTCCCGGTGGACTGGCTGAGCGGCTTCGGCTCGTACGAGTCCCCCCTCGGCCACCACCCGGACCGCACCCTGATCCCCGGAGTGGAGATCGGCAGCGGCTCGCTCGGACACGGGCTGCCGCTCGCCGTCGGCAGTGCGCTCGGGCTGCAGGCGCAGGGGCTGGACGAGTCGGCGGTGTGGGTGCTGATCGGGGACGCCGAGCTCGACGAGGGCAGCAACCACGAGGCCCTCGCGTACGCCGGGGCGGCCGGGCTGGAGCAGCTGCACACGGTGGTGATCGACAACGACTCCGCGACCCACGGCTGGCACGGCGGGATCGCCTCCCGCTTCGAGGCGGCCGGCTGGTCGGCCGTGACCGTCGACGGCCGGGACCACGCGGCGCTGCACGCCGCCTTCACCACACCGCATCCGGGCCGGCCGCACGCCGTCATCGCCCGTGTCGAGAAGAAGCAGTAGGGCAGGGGGAAACATGGACACCATGCGGGAGCGGTTCGTCTCCGTCACATCGCGCGCGCTCGACGAGGATCCTCGGCTTGCGCTCGTGCTCGCCGAGATCACCATGGACGGGTTCCGGCCCGACCGGCAGCGCCACCCGAACCGGGTGATCAACGTCGGGATCAGGGAGCAGCTGCTCGTCGGAGTCGGCGGCGGGCTGGCCCTCACCGGGCTGCGGCCGATCATGCACACCTTCGCCAGCTTCCTGGTGGAGCGGCCGTTCGAGCAGGTCAAGCTGGACTTCGGGCACCAGGGCACCGGCGGGGTGCTGGTCAGCGCGAGCGCCAGCTACGACTGGCCGGCCGGCGGGTTCACGCACATGGCGCCGGGTGACGTGGCCCTGATGGACACCCTCGACGGCTGGACCGTCCACGTGCCGGGGCACCCGGACGAGGCCGAGGCGCTGCTGCGCCACGCGTACGCCGCCGGGGACGACAAGGTGTACGTCCGGCTCTCCCAGCAGTCGAACGCCGCCGCGCGCCCGGTGGGCGGCCTGCGCTTGCGGACCGTACGGGAGGGCAGCGCCGAAGCCGGTGTCGTCGTCGCGGTCGGCCCGCTGCTGGACAACGTCCTCGCCGCGACGGCGGGCCTGGACGTGACCGTGCTGTACGCCACCACCGTGCGGCCCTTCGACGACGCGGCTCTGCGCGAGGCCGTCGGCCGCGCCACGACCGACGTGGTCCTCGTCGAGCCGTACCTGGCCGGCACCTCCACCGCGGCCGCGGCCCAGGCCCTCTCGGAGGTCCCGCACCGGGTCCTCGGCCTCGGCGTCGGGCGCGCCGAGCTCCGGCGCTACGGCACGATCGAGGAGCACACCGCCGCGCACGGCCTGGACCCGCACTCCCTCCGCGAGCGGATCAGCGCCTTCCTGCGGTGAGGCCCCCGCCGGTCGCCCCTCAGTTCCCCGCCAGTTCCGGATGGGCAGCGGCCAGGCGTTTGGGGGCCGCCTGGAACCAGGAGTCGACCAGGATCGCGCGCAGCTCGGCGGCGCCCTCCAGCGCCGCCAGGCGGACGCGGAGCCAGGCGTAGTTGTCGTCGTGGCCTGCCCGGACGAAGAACTTCTCCGGCTCGGCGGCGATCAGCTCCGCGCGGTCCTCCTTCGGGCACTTCACCCCGATCGAGGCGTCGTCCTCGCCGAGGGCGGCGAATATCTTCCCGCCCACCCGGAACGTGGGCATGCCCCAGGCGAGCTTCTCGCTGCTGTCGGGGAGCGACAGCGCGGTCGTACGGACGTCCTCGGCGGTCACGGCCATCGCGCGACTCCTCTCCGGCCAGCGGTCGGGCTTCGGGCTGATGTCGTCGACCGTAGCGCCCGGCACTGACAGCCGCCCCCGGGCAGCGGTCCCTGCGGACGCCCTCAGCCCGCCCGCAGGCCGTCCTCGCGTGCGTGGATGATCTCCAGCAGCTCCGCGGCCAGGGATTTGACGGTCGTCAGACCCGCCGTCCCCCATCTGCGCGGCTCCAGGTCCACCCCGCACACGGTGCCCAGGACGATCCCCTGCCGGTCGGTCAGCGGCGCCCCCAGGTACGAGCGGACCCCGCTCTCGTCCACCACCGCGTTGCCGGCGAAGCGCGCGAAGTCCCGTACGTCCTCCAGCGCCAGCGCCCGGCGCCGCACCACCACGTGCGGGCAGTACCCGTGGTCCCGGGGCAGCACCCGCGCCGGGTAGCCGCTCGCGGGGGCGTCCGGAGCGTGGTGCAGCCCGGCGAAGAACTGCCGTTCCTCGCCGATGAAGTTGACCCCCGCGTACGGGGCCTGCAGTACGTCGGCGATCTGCCGGGCGAAGGCGTCGAGTTCCGTGTCCGCCCGTTCCCCCAGGCCCAGTTCGCGCAGCCGGACGGTGCGTGCGGGCGCCTCCCGGTCCACCGGCGTGAGCAGCAGGTGTCCGGTCGACTCGTAGTACGTCATCGCGGGTTCCCCCCATCCCAAGACTTCGCTGAAGTCGCTGAAGTCGGTGCGTTCACTGCATTCATTGAGTCCGTCTAGTCCGCCCAGTCCGCCGAAATCGGCGGCCTCGCCGACCTCTCCGTCGCCGCCGTGAAGAGCAGGTGGTGGACCAGCGCGGCCAGCGCCCCCGTCCCGGAGCTCGTCAGCCGCGCGTCGCACCGTACGACCGGCACTTCGGGCCCGAGCCCCACCGCCTCGCGGACCTCGCCGGCGGTGTAGCGGTGGCCCTCGTCGAACTCGTTGACGGCGACGATGAAGCCGATGCCGCGCCGCTCGAAGAAGTCCACGGCCGGGAAGCAGTCGTCGAGCCGGCGGGTGTCCGCGAGCACCACCGCGCCGAGCGCGCCCGCGCACAGCTCCTCCCACAGGAACCAGAAGCGCTGCTGCCCCGGCGTGCCGAAGAGGTACAGGACGTGCCGCTCGTCCAGGGTGAGCCGGCCGAAGTCGAGCGCGACGGTCGTCGACGTCTTCGCCTCGACCCCTTCGAGCGGATCGGGGCCCTCGCTCAGCCCGCTGAGCAGCTCCTCCGTGCACAGCGGCTCGATCTCGCTCACCGCGCCCACGAAGGTCGTCTTGCCCGCCCCGAACCCGCCCGCGACCAGGATCTTCAGCGTCGCGGGCAGGACGGCGGCGGGGCGGGCGTCACAGTCGTCGGCGTAGGCCATCGAGCACCGCCCGGAGCAGGTTCTGGTCGTCGGCGGCGAGGTACCCGCCGCCCGGGAACCGCGGCGCCTGCGCCGTGACGGCCCCGTATTCCATCAGGTCGGACAGCAGCACCTTCACCACCACCGCCGGCAGCCGCAGCTGTCCGGCCACCTCGGCGACGGTGACGGCCGCGGAGCCCGCGCACAGGCGCAGCGCCAGGGTGTGCTCCGTGCCGAGGGGGCCGCGCGGGCGCACCCCCGTCGCGGTCACCAGGGACAGCAGGTCGAGTGCGACCGCGGACCGGGTGCGCCCGCCACTGGCCGTGTACGGACGCATCACCCGGCCCGCCGAGCCGTCGAGCCAGGGCGTGTCGCGCGGGACCCCCGCTTCGCATGCGGCGCGGTCGGCACGCATCACGCCGGATCGCCCGCGGGCCGCCGCGGCGGGGCCGCCAGGTACGGTCGGACGCTCTTGACCAGCATCGCCATCTCGTAGCCGAGCACGCCGGCGTCGGCCTCCCGGTCGGCCAGGACCGCCAGGCAGGTGCCCGCCCCGGCGGCGGACACGAACACGAGCGTGGTGTCGAGCTCGACCACGACCTGCCGGACCTCCGCGCCGTCCCCGAACCGGGATCCGGCGCTCCGCCCGAGCGAGTACAGCCCGGACGCCAGTGCCGCCAGGTGGTCGGCGCTGTCGTTGTCGAGGCCGTGCACGCACGTGAGGAGTCCGTCCGCGGTGAGGAGTACCGCGCTGCGCGTGTACGGGACCCGCTGGACCAGGCCGCTGAGCAGCCAGTCGAGATCGGAGAGCCGACCGGTCTTCGTCGCCGCTTCGCCGCCCATGGTGGTGCGCTCCTTGCTGAGGTGAGAGGTCGGGGTCATGGCTGGTCCTCCGACTGGGCGAGGCCGAAGCCCCGTTGGAAGGCGGCCATCAGGCCCGGGTCGTGCACGGGCCGTTCGGGCGCGTCGGCCCGCCGCGGGGCGGGGGCGTCGCGCAGTTGCGGGGCGAGGTGGTGCTGGGCCCGGCGGCGGGGCAGGAGCGGCCGGTCCGGGTCCGTCCGGGCAGCCGGTACGGACACCGTCCTTGCGGATGTCCCCACGGCCGTGCCCACACCTGCGGCCAGGTCCTGCGTCACGTCCGGACCCAGGTCCAGGCCCAGGTCGAGGGTCGTCTCGACCGCCGGTGTCTGCCCCGGCTCCCGGCGCTCCGTCTCCTGCCGCACCGCCCCGGGCCGCACACGCGTGTCCGGGCCCGGCGCGGGCGGAGCCGCCCACGTCGGTGCGGCCTGCGGCGGCCGCGCGGCAGCCGGCTCGGGCTCCCGCCGGGGCTGCGGCTGCGGCGCCTGTCGCGGGACCGACTCATGTCGCGGCTGCCGCTCCGGCTCCGGCCGCACCTGTCGCTCCGGCATCGGCCGCGGCACGGCCACCCGTACGGGCTCCAGCGGGGGCATGGCGCCCCCCTCCCCGGTCCCCCACGAGGTGGCCCGGGAGCCCCCGAGCGCGTCGGCGGCGCTGGGCGCCTCCGCCCCCAGCAGTTCCTGCGGCAGCACGAGCACGGCGAGCACGCCGCCGTAGATGTTGGACTTGAGCTCGACGGCGATCCCGTGCCGGCGGGCCAGCGCCGAGACCACGAACAGGCCGATCCGCCCGTCCGCCAGCAGCTGCCGGACGCTGATCTGGTCGGGGTCGACGAGCAGCGCGTTCATCCGGCGCTGCTCCGCGGCCGGCATGCCCAGCCCGCGGTCCTCCACCTCGACGGCGATGCCCGAGGTCACCCGTGCGGCGCGCACCACCACGTCGGTGTCGGGGGCGGAGAACACGGTGGCGTTCTCGACGAGTTCGGCCAGCAGGTGCACCACGTCGGCGACGGCGTGGCCGCGTACGGTGCCGCCCTCCGGGGGCACCACCTTGACCCGCGTGTACTGCTCGACCTCCGCGACGGAGGAGCGCAGCACCTCGCTCAGGTCGACGGGCCGGGTCCACTGGCGCCGGGAGGCGGCGCCGCCGAGCACGGCCAGGTTCTCGGCGTGGCGGCGGATCCGGGTGGCGAGGTGGTCTACGTGGAAGAGCTCCCTGAGGAGGTCGGGGTCCTCGACGGTGTCCTCGAGCTCGTCGAGCAGCGAGATCTCCCGGTGCACGAGGGACTGAAGCCGGCGCGCGAGGTTGACGAAGACCTCGACCTTGCGGTCACTGTCGGACGGCGCGGCCGGGCCGGCCAGCCGTACGAGGGTGGTGTGCGCCTGTTCGCGGGCGCCGCGCAGCTCCTGGGAGAGCAGCCAGAACTCGTCCACCCGCGCCGGGTCGCTGCCGGCCGGCGGTCCCGTGGGGCCGCCGCGGACCGGGCGGGCCGGCGGCTCGCCCCGTTCCAACCGCTCGGCGGCGGTCCGCAGCTCTTGGCGGCCGCGCACGCTGGAGCGGCGCAGGGCCTCGCAGCGGTCCCGGACGGCCTTGGCGGAGCGCTGGGCCCCGAGCAGGGCGGCGGCCAGCGCGCCGACGACGAGCAGGGCGCAGCCGGCCAGGACCGGCCACAGCCGGGCGTCCCGCTCCCCCGCGCCCCCGCCGAGCTGCAGCGTGAAGATGACCGCGGCGGCTCCGCTGAGCGCCGCGGCGAGCGTCGGCAGCAGGGCGGCGCGGACCAACTGGGGGAGTATCTGCCGCCCGGGACCGGTGACGGCGTGTCTCGACGGGGCGTGGCGGGCGGCGCGGAGTCCGGACATCGGCGTCCTCTACGTGGGGCCCGGGCTTCCAGGGGTTCCGGGGCCCGGTGTTGATCACCGGATACCCACGCTAGACCGCACGATCCCGCCCCTGACAGCCAGTTGGGGAACTTGACCTGGCTGCTTCCCGCTCCTGGCGGAGCGCTCGTACGACAGCCCGAATCCGCCGGGGGCGCACGTCCGCCGCCGCCGTACGCGACGCACGACCCCCGAACGGGCGGCTGCTCCGGCCCGATCGACGAGACACCCCCTAGGAGCCGACGGCCTCCGGTTCCTCGTGCGCCACGGCCGGCGGCTGCGCGGTCGCGACCGGGCGGGTCGGCGTGGCGGGCACCGGGGCCGACGCCACGAACGGGCGCCACCACGGCTCGCTCGGGGCGTCCGCGTCGCCCGGCTCGAACGGCTGGCCCGGGATCGGCAGCGCGATCGCCGCCCCGGTGGCCCCGGCCGCGGTCACGGTGCCCTCACCGGGCTCGTCCCACGGGTGCGGGGCCAGGTTGAAGGTGCCCCAGTGGATCGGCAGCATCGTGCCGTGCGGGATCCCGCCCTGGAGGTCGAGGTGGGCGCGCATGCCCTCCTCGGGGGTCATGTGGATGTCCGGCCAGTACTCCGAGTAGGCCCCGATCTGGATCATCGTGGCGTCGAAGGGGCCGTGCTCGGCGCCGATCTCCCCGAACCCGGGGAAGTAGCCGGTGTCGCCGCTGTGGAAGATCCGGTGCTCGTCGCCCGCGACGACCCAGGAGGCCCACAGGGTGTTCTGCTGGTTGCGCAGGCCGCGCCCGCAGAAGTGCCGGGCGGGAGTGGCCGTCAGCGAGAGGCCCGCGATCTTGGTGCCCTCGTTCCAGTCGAGCTCGCGCAGCCGGTCCGCAGACACCCCCCAGCGCTCCAGGTGGGCGCCGACGCCGAGCGGGACGGCGAAGACCGTGTCCGTACCGGCCAGCTCCTTGATGGTCGGCAGGTCGAGGTGGTCGTAGTGGTCGTGCGAGATCACCACGACGTCGACCGGACCCAGCGAGGCCAGCGGTACGGGTACGGGGTGCAGCCGCTTGGGCCCGGCGAACGGGAAGGGGGAACACCGCTCACCCCACACCGGGTCGAACAGCACCCGCCGCCCGTCGATCTCCGCGAGTACGCCCGAGTGCCCCATCCAGGTCAGGCGCAGCCCGCTGACCGGCGGCTTCGCCAGCTCGGCGAGGGTCGTCGGGTAGACCGGGATGGGAGCTCCGGGGTTCCGCCGGAGCCGCTGCTCCTTGTGGAAGTAGATCTTGGCGAACTCCATCATGGAGCCGGAAGGCCTGGTCTGGGCCCCGACCGGGTTCTGGAAGACGCCGTCGGCGAAGTTCGGCGAGCGGTGGATCCGCTCCAGGCGTGCGCCGGACGGATCCGCGCCGAAGGCTTCGGGCCGCAGGGCGCGCAGCCGTGGACGCAGGGGACGGGAGCCGGTCAAAGCGCCTCCTGGGAGGGTGGGACGGATGGGCGTGAGGGGCCGTACTGGTTTCCGGTCTATCACCATGCCAACGCGCACCGGCCCCGAAGGATTCCGCCGCGCGTCCCCATCCTCCTGCCCCCGTCCCGGTCCCCTGCTCGGCCACCCCGCGGCTGCCGCGCCGGGCTACAGCGGCAGCAGGTCCGGACGCTTCGCCTCCACGTGGTCCCCGGAGGACTCCCCGCGCAGCCGCCGCCCGATCCACGGCACCAGGTACTCCCGCGCCCACTGGATGTTGTCCCGGGTCACGTCCACCGAGCCGCGCGGCTGTTGCGGCGGCCACGGCTGGTCGGGGTCGGCCGGCACCTCGAACCCGAGCACCTGGGCGGCGCGCAGCGCGACCCGGGTGTGTCCCTCGGGCGAGAGGTGCAGCCGGTCGTCGTCCCAAGCACGCCGATCCTGTACGGACTTCAGCGACCAGAGGTCGAGCACCGGGCAGTCGTAGCGGTCGGCGATGGCGCGCACATGGGCGCTGTACGTGGCCACCTTGCCCCGGAGGTGCTTGAGGACCGGCACGCCCCGGGTGTCGAATCCGGTGGTGATCATGACGTGGCCGACGGCTCCGGTGAGGTCGGCGACGGCCGCCTCGAACCGCTCCGCCACGTCGTCCGGGTCACTGCCGGGCCGGATGATGTCGTTGCCGCCGGCGCAGAAGCTCACCAGGTCGGGTGCGAGCTCCTTGGCCCGGGGGACCTGTTCGGCCACGATCTGGTCGAGGAGGCGCCCCCGCACGGCCAGGTTCGCGTACCGGAATTCGTGTTCGTCGCGCTGATCGGCCAGGAGTACGGCCAGCCGGTCCGCCCAGCCGAGAAAGGTCTCCCCGGGCCCCGGGTCCCCCACACCCTCGGTGAAGCTGTCCCCGATCGCCGCGTACGAGCCGATGGTTTTGAGTGTCGTCTTCGTCGCTGCCACGAGAACACATCTTTCACCCCGGTGCGTGACCTACGCCATCGTAGGAAGGGGTTGACGGGCCGTGATCTATACCACCTGGTCAGTCCGGAATAACAGGGCGTGAGGCCGGGACCCCCCTCGGGTCCCGGCCTCACGTGTCCGGTTGCCTCGCTCCGACGGCGGGAGCCGTCAGATGCTCACGCCCTTGGAGCGGAGGTAGGCCAGCGGGTCGATGTCCGAGCCGTAGGACGGCCCGGTGCGGATCTCGAAGTGCAGGTGCGGGCCGGTCGAGTTGCCGGTGGAGCCGGAGAGGCCGATGGTCTGGCCGCCGGTGACGCTCTGGCCGGCGGAGACGGAGAGCTGGGACAGGTGGCCGTACTGGGAGTACTTGCCGTCCGCGTGCCGGATGACGACCTCGTTGCCGTACGCGCCCGCCCAGCCGGCGGAGACCACGGTGCCCGCGCCCACGGCCCGGACGGTGGTGCCGGAGCTCGCGATGAAGTCGACACCGGTGTGGTAGCCGCTGGACCACATGGCGCCGGGGGTCTTGTACTGGGTGGAGATCCCGCCGCCGACGGGGGCGACGAAGCCGGCGGCGCTGACCGTACCGGCGGCGGACTTGGCGGCGGTGCTCTTCTTGGCGGGCGCGGCGGCGGCCGCGGCCGCGGGGGCGGCGGGGGCCGGCGCGGCGTCCGCGGACCCCTTGTCGTCGGAGGAGGAGGCCGAGGCCGAGGCCGAGGACTTCTTCGCCGGGGCCGGAGCGGACTGCGCGGCCGGCGCCGCCTCGCCCGGCGCACCGAGGGTCAGCTTCAGCCCGGGGTGGATCAGCGACGGGTTGGTGCCGACTGCCTCGCGGTTGTCGGCGTACAGCTGCTGCCAGCCGCCCGAGAGGTGGCGGTCCTGGGCGATCTTGGAGAGGTAGTCGCCCGGCACGACCGTGTAGACGGCCGGCGCGGCCTGCGCGGCAGCGGCGGGCGCGGCCTGCAGCGCCACCGGAACCTGCAGGGCCTGCACGGGAGCCGCGGCGGGGGCGGCGGCCGGGGCGCCGGCCGCGTGGGCGCCGGCGGCACCCAGCAGCGGCAGCGCGAGGGCCGCACCACCGGTGCCTGCGACGGCGAAGCCGCGCGCCATGGAACGGGACTTGGGACGGCGGTGCTTACCCTTTGCAGGCATGGCGAATTCCTCTCCGTCGCCTGCGAGGTGAGCTGTCGGGTTCGGACTGGAGATGTCCGGCCGCACATGAACGGAACATGTACGGCTTCACCCCGAGCTGCACCGATACAAAGATCGGGCACAGCGGCTTACCTGGTTCCCCCGCTCCTGCCGCGCGCGTGAATAGTCGGGTGCGGTTCCCGGACGGCGGCAGGATTCGGCGGTCCATCCGGATCGATCGCGAAGGTAATCGAGTTCCGCCGCACGGAACAAGCCACGAATTTCCTGACGGATTCACAGGCCGCGGATTTCGACGGAATTCCGGTCACCCTCCGTCCATTCCCCGCCGCCAACAACCGCCCCGGCCGGGCCTTTCGGCTTCGACGATCAGGCACTCACGGTCACCGTATGATCTGGCTCACGGGGCTGCGCCCGATCTCGCCTCCAGTGATGGCAAGTTGGTCCCAACCAGCGCAATTCGGACATCCCACGACGACGCCGAGGAGTTCCCGTGACCCAGCAGATACCCCAGCCCCCGCGGACGGAGCCCCTGCCGGAGCCGGAGCTGGCCGGAGTGCGCAACTTCCGTGATGTGGGCGGCCTGCCGACCGCCGACGGACGGAGGGTCAAGCCAGGAAAACTATTCCGTAGCGGACATCTGGCACATGCCACCGAAACCGATGCAGAATTCCTCACATCGCTCGGCCTGCACACCGTCTTCGACTTCCGCAACCACGCCGACCACGCTCTGGAGGGGCCCGACATCGAGCTCCCCGGCGTACGGAACGTCAACATCCCGCTGTCGGATCCGGCCGCCGGCAAAGAATTCTGGAAGATGGTCCGCGACGGCGGCGTCGAACAGCTCCGTGGACTCCTCGGCGACGGAAAGGCCGCCGCCCGGATGACCAACTCGTACCGCGCGATGATCGAGAACCGCACCGCCGAGCACAGCCGGGTCGTCCACGCCCTCGCCGAGGACAGCGTGCCGGCGCTCATGCACTGCGCGGCCGGCAAGGACCGGGCCGGCCTGTCGATCGCCGTCACCCTGCTCGCGCTGGGCGTCGAGCGCGGCGCGATCGTGGCGGACTACCTGGAGTCCAACGCCCCGCACCGTCGCTACCGCGTGCGCCGCGGCAGCGACGCGCCCGAGGCCCGCTCCCCCGAGGTGATGGAGCTGCTCGCCCCGCTCTTCGACGCCCGCGCCGAGTACCTGAGGGCGGCCTTCGACACCATCGACGAGCACTGGGGCGGGGTGGACCGGTACCTCGCCGAGGGCCTCGGACTCACGCCCGAGACCCTCGACCGGCTGCGGGATCAGCTGCTCGAGCGATAACCCGAGCGACAGCCCGGCCGACGACGCCGCCGCCGCCGCCGGGAGACGATCGAAGAGAGCAGGCCGTCAGCCGCCGGCGACGGCCTGCTTCACCAGCGTCCTGCCGAAGTCCCACATCAGAGCGCCCCCGCCGTGTGCCTCGTCCATGACCGCGCGGAAGGCGCCGACGAACCGGTCGACGTCCCGCTCGTCCACGATCAGCGGCGGGATGAGCTTGATGACCTCCAGATGGTCGCCGGAGACCTGCGCCAGGATCCGGTGCTTCTGCAGCAGCGGCACCACGACCATCTGGGCGAAGAGCCCCTTGCGGGCCGCCTGGAGCATGGTCCACCGGCTGCGCAGCCCGAGCGAGGACGGCCGCCCGAACTCGATGCCGATCATCAGGCCGCGCCCCCGTACCTCGTGGAGCAGCTCGTACTCGTCCACGAGCGCCGCGAGCCGCCCGCGCAGCAGGTCGCCCATCGCGCGGGCGTTCGCGACCACCGACTCGTCCTCCATGACGGAGAGCACCGCCAGCCCGGCCGCCATCGCCTGCGCGTTGGATCCGAAGCTGGCGGAGTGCACCAGCACCCGGTCCATGGACGAATAGACCTTTTTGAAGATCCAGTCCTTGCCCAGGGTCGCGCCGACCGGCACATAGCCGCCCGACAGCGCCTTGGCCACGCACACCAGGTCCGGCTCCACGCCCGGCTCGTGCTGGTACGCGTAGAAATCACCGGTCCGGCCGAGGCCCGTCTGCACCTCGTCCGCGATCAGCAGCGCCTTGTGCCGGTGCAGCAGCTCCTGCGCCGCGAGCAGGAACCCGGGCGGGGCCGCGAGCACGCCCTTGCCCTGGACCGGTTCGACGACGAAGGCGGCGACGTCGCCCCGCTTCAGCTCCCGCTCCAGGGCGGCCAGGTCCCCGAGGGCGATCTTCGTATCGGGCAGCAGCGGCGCGAAGCCGTCCCGGAACCCGCCCTCCCCGTTGACCGAGAGCGCGCCCGTGGTCAGCCCGTGGAAGGCGTGGTCGCAGTAGAGGACCCTCGTTCGCCCGGTGGCGTACCGGGCGAACTTCAGGGCGGTCTCCACGGCCTCGGTGCCGCTGTTGCCGAAGAAGACCCGGTCCAGGTGCGGGCTGTACGAGAGCAGTTTCTCCGCCAGCAGCCCGGGCAGCGGCTGGCAGTCGAACCGGGTCAGGTCGGCGAGCTGTGCGTCCAGGACGTCGTGCAGGGCCCGGCGGACCACCGGGTGGTGGCGGCCCAGGCCCATCACGCCGAAGCCGCCCAGCATGTCCAGGTAGTCGTTGCCGTCGGCGTCCCAGAAGTGCGCGCCTTCGGCCCGTACGTAGACCTTGTCGAAGCCGATCGTGTGCAGCATCCGGGGCAGCTGGTGGTTGAGGTGCCTGGTGTGCAGCTCGTACCGTTCCCCGCCCCGCTCGTCGAGCAGGGCGCGGAGGTCGAAGCCGGTCACGGCTTCTCCCGGTTCCCCGAGACCGTCTCCCGGGCCGCGCGCAGGGACTCCTTGAGGGAGCCCATGGTGGCGAGGACGGCGGTGGGCTCGTAGCCGCAGTGCGCCATGCAATTCGCGCAGCGCGGGTCCTTTCCGCGGCCGTACTTGCTCCAGTCGGTCTCCTCGATCAGCTCCCGGTACGTCGGCACGTAGCCGTCGCTCATCAGATAGCAGGGGCGCTGCCAGCCGAAGAGGGAGTAATTGGGAATGGCCCAGGCGGTGCAGGGGAAATCCGCCTTGCCTTCAAGGAAGTCGAGGAAGAGCGGGGAGTGGTTGAGCCGCCAGCGCGCCCGGTTTCCGCCCGCGAAGGCCTTCTTGAAGAGTTCCCTGGTCTGTTCGACGCCCAGGAAGTGCTCCTGGTCAGGGGCCTTTTCGTAGGCGTAGGCGGGCGAGATCATCATTTCGTCGACCTTGAGGTCGTCATTGAGGTAGTTGAGCACCTCGATGATCGTCTGGGGGGTGTCGGTGTTGAAGAAGGTGGAGTTGGTGGTGACCCGGAACCCGCGCCGCTTCGCCTCCTTGATGGCGGCGACCGCCTCGTCGAAGACGCCTTCCTTGGCGACCGACTCGTCGTGCCGTTCGCGCAGCCCGTCGATGTGCACGGCGAAGGCGAAGTACGGGGACGGGGTGAACTTCTCGATCTTCTTGCGCAGCAGCATCGCGTTGGTGCAGAGGAACACGTACTTCCGCTTGGCCACCAACTGCCGCACGATCTCGTCGATCTGCGGGTGCATCAGGGGCTCGCCGCCCGCGATGGACACCATGGGCGCGCCCGACTCCAGGACGGCGCCGACCGCCTGGGCGACCGGCATGCGCTGCTTGAGCACGCCCGCCGGGTGCTGGATCTTCCCGCACCCCTCGCAGGCCAGATTGCAGGCGTAGAGCGGCTCCAGCTCGACGATCAGCGGGAACTTCTCACGCTTGCGGAGCTTCTGTTCGAGAAGATACGTCCCGACCCTGATGGTCTGTCGCAGTGGCATGGCCATCTGGCTCACCTCCTGGGGAGCAGCAAAGAACGGTGCCAGTCATGAAACGCGGGCAGTACGGCACGCAGTACGCGGAAGGCCGATATTCCACCGCGGAACGTGCCGATACGGACGAGCTCATGCTCCGGAGCGTCCACGATCACCCGGACGGCCGCAACCGGACGGTTCCAGCCATCTGCGGCGGCCCGGGTGGCCGTCCACAGGGTGGCCGCGGACTCCATGTCGACCGCGATCGCGCCGGTGGCGCGCAGCTGGGCGCGCTCCTGGCCGCGGACGACGTGGTCGGATCCGGTCAGTGCGCCGGTGTGCACGGTCCGGCCGGGAGCGGCCCGGGCCAGTGCCTCGGCGAGCAGGGTGGTGCCGTCGCACGTGACGGCGCCCCGCGGGTCCCGGGTCTCCTCGGCGACGACGAGGTCGCCGGGGCTCATGCCGGGGACCAGTCCGGCGCAGAACCCGGTGGCGAGGACGGGGGCCCGGTGCAGCCCCGGCTCGGCGAGCGCCCGGCCGACGGCCCGCTCGGCGGCGCGCGGGCCCATGCCCGTACGCAGCACGGCGTAGCCCGGTTCGGGGCGGGCGGCGCCGCGGCCGCCGCCGCTGCGCAGGGCCGCCTGCTCGATGCGCAGGGCGCAGGCGACCAGCAGCGGGGCGGGGGGCGACCCGGCGGGCGGCGGCGCGGGCCCGCCGGCCCGGGCGGCCGCCATCACGCCTCCCCCGGCGCGAAGGGTTCCCCGTACAGGTAGCGGCCGAGCGCGGTGAGCGGGAACACCTGCCGGTACAGGTGGTAGTTGATGGAGAAGTCCCAGGGGAAGCCGGTGCCGGTGAAGTACGGCTCGTCCCAGGAGCCGTCCCCCCGCTGGGTCTCCACCAGGTACCCGATGCCCCGTTCGACGGCCTTGCCGTCCCGCTCCCCCGCCGACAGCAGCGCCATGAGCGCCCAGGCGGTCTGCGAGGCGGTCGAGGCGCCCTTCCCGGCCCACTGCGGGTCCTTGTACGAGCGCTGGTCCTCGCCCCATCCGCCGTCCTCGTTCTGTACGGATTCCAGCCAGCGCACGGCCCGCCGGATCGCAGGATGCGCCGGGGCGAAGCCCGCGGCCGTCAGGGCCGGAACCACCGACCCCGTCCCGTACACGTAGTTGGTGCCCCAGCGGCCGAACCAGGCCCCGGTGGGCTCCTGTTCGGCGAGCAGCCAGGTGATGCCGCGCCGGGTGCGCGGGTCGGCGGCCTTGCCCTCGACAGCGAGCATCTCCACCACGTGGGCGGTGACGTCGGCCGACGGCGGGTCGATGACCTCGCCGAAGTCGCAGAACGGCAGCCGGTTCGGGAAGGGGCTGGTGTTGTCGGCGTCGAAGGCGCCCCAGGCCCCGTTCCGGGACTGCATGCCGAGGTTCCAGGAGACCCCTCGGGCGATGGCGGCTTCGACCCTGGCCGGCTCCGGGTGCCGGATCCGGCGCAGGGCGAGGACCACCTCGGCGGTGTCGTCGATGTCGGGGTAGGTGTCGTTGTGGAACTCGAACGCCCAGCCGCCGGGGGCGAGTCCGGGCCTGCGGACCGCCCAGTCGCCGGTGCGGACGATCTCCTCGCCGAGCATCCAGTCGGCGGCCTTCACCAGGGCCGGGTGGTCGGCAGGCAGGCCCGCGTCGGCCAGGGCGATGGCGGCGAGGCAGGTGTCCCAGACCGGGGACTGGCAGGCCTCGATCATCCGGGTGGGGGCACCTCCCCGGCCGTCGGGCCCGGTGGGACCGTCCTCGCGCCACACCGCGAACCGGTCGAGGGACTCCAGCCCGGCCCGCATCACCGGGTGGGCGAGGTCGTACCCGAGCAGGTGCAGGGCGATGACGGAGTACACGGCGGGTGGCTGGATCCCGCCCCAGCAGCCGTCGTTCTCCTGGCGCTCGATGATCCAGCGGGCGGCGGTGTCCATCGCGGCCTTGCGCAGCCGGCGCGGGGCGAACCGGCGGTAGAGGTGCAGGGCCTTGTCCATCCGCTGGAAGGCGCCCTCCCAACTGGCCAGCGGGGCCGGGCGCTTGGCGGCGTACGGGCGCCGCGCGTCGGTGTGCAGCTCGTCGAGGGCGAACGGGGCCGGGCGCACGGGGCGATGGGCGGAGACCACGGTCAGCGGCACGATGGTCTGGCGGGCCCAGCAGCCGAAGTCGTAGATGTTCAGCGGCACCCACGGCGGCAGGAAGACCAGCTCGGGCGGGAGTTCGGGCAGGTGGTCCCAGCTCCACCAGCCGAACAGGGCCAGCCAGATCCGGGTGAAGACGCGGGCGGCGGCGATCCCGCCGTGGGCCCGGACCCAGACCGAGGCGCGGGCCATGTGCGGGGCGTCGGGGGCGTCGCCGGCGAGCCGCAGGGCGACGTACGCCTCGATGGTGGCGGAGAGTTCGGGCGGTCCGCCGTGGAAGGTGGCCCAGGTGCCGTCCTCGTGCTGCTCGCCCCGGATGAAGAGGGCGGCGGCCTGCGTGGTGGCCTCGTCCCGGATCCCGAGGAACTGCCGCAGCAGCAGGTCCTCGGCGTCCATGGTGACGTTGGTCTCCAGATCGCCCTTCCACCACCCGGCCGCGTCCTGGCGCGCCAGCAGGTGCCGGGTGGCCCGCGCGGCGGCCTCGTGCGCACCCTGCACCGTGTCCGGCATGGTGAAGTCCGGGTCGGCGCCGGGGGTACCGGCACCGTCGGTCGTCGCTGTCATGGCTTCCCCTTACGTGGCAGTGGTCCTCTGCTGTGCTGGGGTATGCCGTCGGCCGGGTGCTCCTGTCAGGTGGCGCCGGCCGGCGACTCGCGCGTCATATCCCTGCTCGGGTGGCGATCACCTCTTGCGCACGACGACGAAGTCGGCGAGGGCGACGAGCTGTTCGCGCACCTGCTGCGGCATGTCCACGTCGTCCAGCGCGCGGATGGCGATCGCGTGCTGGCGGCGCGCCTCCTCGGCAGTCCACTCGCGCCCGCCCGCGGCCTCGATGAGCGCGGCGCGGGCAGCGAACTCCTCCTCGGAGAAGTTCTCGAAGTCGTTGCTCTTGGCGTCGGCGGCGAGCAGCTGCGCGAGCTCCTCGCAGGCGGGTCCGCCCGCCGCGAGGGCGGCGACGACCGGCAGGGACTTCTTGCGCTGGCGCAGGTCGCTCCAGGTCTGCTTGCCGGTGGCCTCGGGGTCGCCCCAGATGCCGAGGAGGTCGTCGACGGCCTGGAAGGCGAGGCCGAGGTGGTAGCCGTACTCCTCCAGCTTGTCGGCCGTACGGTCGTCCGCGCCGCCGAGGACGGCGCCGATGGAGACCGCGCAGGCGAGCAGGGCGCCGGTCTTGTTGCCCTCCATCTCCAGGCACTCCTCGACGCTGACGCGCTCGCGGTGCTCGTAGGAGATGTCCTGGGCCTGGCCGTCGATGAGCTTGCGGCTGGCGGTGGTCAGCCGGCGGGCGGCGCGGCCGGCCTCGACGGTGCCGAGTTCCAGCAGGACCTCGTTGGCGAGGGCGAAGAGCGCGTCGCCGACCAGGATCGCGAGCGCCGGGCCGTGCACCTTCCACACCGTGTCGCGGTGGCGGCGCTGCTCGTCGCCGTCCATCAGGTCGTCGTGCAGCAGCGAGAAGTTGTGGACGAGCTCGACGGCGACCGCGCCGGGGATGCCGACCTCGGCCGCGGCTCCCGCAGCCTCGGCGGAGAGCAGCGCGAGGGCGGGGCGGACGGCCTTGCCGCCGTCGCCGTCCGCCGCGTTGCCCTGGGCGTCGATCCAGCCGAAGTGGTACGCGGCGACGGTGTCCATGGGCGCCGCGAGCCGGTCGACCGCGGCGCGGAGCACGGGGGTCGACAGCGCGCGGCCGCGCTCCAGGAGGGCGAGCGTGTCCGCCTTCTCGACGCCCCCTCCGGCTGCGCCGTTGCCGGCATCCGTGTTCTCGACAGCCGGGTTCCCCGGGTTCACTGGCTCTCCTCTGTGTCCTGTACGTGCTGCTGCGGTCGTGCTGGTGGTCGTCATGCCGCCTCCTGCAGGGGGTGCTCCCGGTGGCGGCCGAGTGCGGCGAGTGCGGCGTGCGCCGCGCTCAGTCCGCTGCGGACAGCGCCCTCCATGGTCGCGGGCCAACCGGTGGCGGTCCACGCACCGGCGAGGTAGAGGCCCGGCGTGTCGGTCCGCGCCCCGGGGCGCAGCCGGCCGACGCCGGGGGTGGGGGCGAACGTGGCCGTCCGCTCCCGGGTGACGAAGAAGTCCCGTACCTTGGCGCCCCGCGCGGCCGGCAGCAGCCGTTCCAGCTCGGGCAGGTACTTCGTGCGCAGTTCCGAGACGGGCTCGTCGATGTCGTCCTGGGCGGCCGACTGGGACAGCGCCAGGTACTGGCCGCCGTCGGGCAGCCCTGAGGCGTCGGTGCGGTCGAAGACCCACTGGACCGGGGAGCCGAGCGCGGCGAAGAAGGGCTGCTTGAGCACCTTGCGGTCGTAGACCACGTGGACGTTGAGGATGGGCGCGGTGCCGATGTCGAGGAGCTTGTCCGGGTCGGCGAGCGCGCCGGGCGGCAGCAGTCCGTGGGCCTCGCGCTGTGGGACGGCGAGGACGACGGTGCCCGCGTCGAGGGACTCGCCCTCGGTGTCGACGCGCCAGTTCCCGTCCTGCGTACGGGAGATGGAGGTGACGCGGGTGCGCAGTTCGGTGCGTACGCCGGCGGCGTCGAGCTGCTTGCGGGCGAGGGTGTCGTGCAGGTCGCCGAGCGGGACCGAGGCCCAGCCGATGTCGGCGGCGCCGTTCTCGGAGAGCAGGCCGGTTTTGAAGACCATGGCGGCCAGGCCCAGCGAGCACTGGTCGGCGGTGGCGTTGAGCGTGGCGATGCCGACGAGGTCCCACAGGGCCTCGATGGTGCGCGGGCTCTGGCCGTAGCGCCCGAGCCAGGTCGCGAAGTCCAGGCCGTCCAGCGCCGGGTCGGCGGGGTCGAGCCGGCGCAGCGCGAGGGCGGCGCGGCCGACGCTGACGCGCTCGGCGAGCGAGAGGTGAGGGTAGCGGGCCAGGGAGCTCGCCAGGTGCAGGGGTACGGGCAGGGCGGTGCGGCGCAGCCTGCCCAGGCGCGGTCCGCCGGGGTGGGCGACGTCGAGTACGGGTACGTCGAGCCGGTCCTGCAGCGGTGCGAGGGCGGCGCCGTCGATGCGGTCGAGGAACCACCGGTAGGCGGTGCAGCAGCGCAGGTAGACGTGCTGGCCGTTGTCGACGGTGAGCTCGCCGCGCTTGAAGGAGAAGGCCAGCCCGCCCAGCCGCGGACGGCCTTCGAGCAGGGTGACCTGCACTCCCGCGTCGGCGAGTTCGAGGGCGGCCGTCACTCCGGCGAGGCCTGCGCCGATGA
Source organism: Streptomyces sp. NBC_01296 (assembly GCF_035984415.1). NCBI lineage: Bacteria > Bacillati > Actinomycetota > Actinomycetes > Kitasatosporales > Streptomycetaceae > Streptomyces > Streptomyces sp. NBC_01296. Next base: position 1,810,320 of record NZ_CP130720.1, read on the forward strand.
CGACGGCGCGGTTGTCGCTGCCGCTCATGAGCCCTCCCCGGTGCCGTGGCCTGCAGCGCCCGCCTGGAGGGACGCGGCCGCGCGCACGGGGGTTGCGTCGGCGCCCGGCCGGGGCGCCTGGCGGGTGGTCCGGGTCACGTGCGCCTCCGCGTGCTCTGGCGCGAGATGGTCCGTGCGTCGAGGCCGGACAGGCCGCGGACGGCGACGTACGCCTTCTCGTGCGTGGGCAGCGAGACACGGCCGCGGAGCACCGCTTCGGGCTCCCGCTCGATCCGGTCGAGGAGGCGCCGGTAGATGCCGGCCATGGCGGCGACGCAGGCGCCGCTGCGCCGGTCGAGCATGGGCAGCAGCCGGTAGCCCTCGACGAACAGGGCGCGGGCGCGCCGGACTTCGTGGTGGACGAGGCCGGCGAAGTCGGCCCCTGCGGGCATCCGGTCGCTCCCGAACCCGTCCGAGCAGCCGAACTTGGCGAGGTCCTCGGCGGGCAGGTAGGTGCGCCCGTTGCCGGCGTCCTCGCGGACGTCGCGCAGGATGTTGGTGAGTTGGAGGGCGAGGCCGAGGGTGTCGGCGTACTCGTCGGCGCGCGCCGCGTCGGCTGCGCCGAGGCCTGCGGTGTTCACCGTGCCGAACACGCCGAGGGAGAGCCGCCCGATGGCTCCGGCCACGCAGCGGCAGTAGACCTTGAGGTCGTCCCAGGTCTCGTAGGTCTCGCCGCGGACGTCCATCAGGACGCCGTCGATGAGCTCGTCGAGGCCGCCGAGCGGGATCGGGAAGCGGCGGGCCGCGTGGGCGAGGGCGACGGCGACCGGGTCGGTGTCGTCCTCGTCGATCTCCTCGGCCCGGATCCGGCCGAGGACGGCGCGGGTCTCCTCGAGCCGGGCGAGCTTCGCCTCGGGGGCCAGCGTGCCGTCGCCGATGTCGTCGACGCGCCGGGAGAACGCGTACAGCGCGGACATCGCCTGCCGCTTGTCGGAGGGCAGCAGCCGGATGCCGTACGCGAAGTTGCGCGCCTGCGAACCTGTGACGGCCTCGCAGTAGCTGTAGGCCGCCAGGACCGGAGCGGACGGTGCGGACGTGTGTGCGGAACCCTCCACGGTCGGGCTCACCCCTTTCTCGGCGCTGTGCGCAGGACGGTGGCCACCTCGCGGAGCAGGCCGCTCCTGGTGGGCTTGGGCGGGCCGGGGAGCACGTCGAAGCCGGCGGCGGTGACGGCTCGCAGGGCGGCGCGCCCTCCTCCCACGAAGCCCGCGAGCAACAGCCGGAGCCTGCCGTGCACGCTACCCACGAGCGGGGTGCCTTCATTCAGGAGATCGCGGGCGCGTTCGGCTTCGAACGCGACCAGGGACCGTACGGACGCTCCCGCACTGTGGGCCTTGAGGTCGGCCTCGGCCACGCGGAAGCGGCGCATGTCCTCGGCCGGGAGGTAGATGCGGCCCCGGCCGAGGTCCTCCGCGACGTCCTGTACGTGTTCGACGATCTGCAGGGCGGTGCAGACGGCGTCGGAGCGGCGGATCCGCTCGGGGGTGCTGGTGCCGGTGAGGGACAGCACGAGGCGGCCGACCGGGTTCGCGGAGAGCTCGCAGTACGCGAGCAGGTCGCCGTACGTCTCGTAGCGCGTGACGTGCTGGTCCTGGCGGTTGGCCTCGATGAGCCCGAGGAAGGGCTCGGGGGTGAGGCCGTGGGCGCGGACCACGGGCTGCAGGGCCTGCAGCAGGGGGTGGCGCGGCGGGCCGTCGGAGCCGCCGGTACGCCGGAAGACACGACGCAGGTCCGCCTCGAAGGCGTCGAGCATCGCGAGCCGGTCGTCCGCCGCGGCGGGGTCGAGGCCGAGGAGTACGGCGTCGTGGCCGCCGGGGGCGAGGTCGCCGTCGCCGATGTCGTCGACCAGGCGGGCGTACCCGTACACCGCCATCAGGCCGTCGCGCCAGGCGCGCGGGAGGAAGGACGGGGCGACGGGGAAGTTCTCCGTCCGCGCCTTGCCGAGGGTGGCGCGCGCGTGGGCGTCGGGGGCTGTGGGGGCCGCGTCCCGCCGTGGCCGGATACCGTGCCCGGGGGTCACCGCCCGCCGCCCGCGCGGGGGACGGCCGTAATGCCTGGGGGCCGGAGAATTCCCGTAGCCATTGCCGTCACATCTCCCGTTCTACACTGCCGACCCAATACATCCTATTTCGGACACGCCGCCGGACTTTCCCCGGGGTACCCCAGGCTGTTCACCTGCGGGGAATCGTCCCCTCTGACCGCGATTGAGGCCTGCTCCAGCTTACGCTGTACAACGTCGCGGCAGCCTCTCGGGTATTCACTCCGCTACCGAATGTCGGCGCCGGGCGTCCCGGGCATGCCGAAGCCCCCGCCGCTCGAGGCGACGGGGGCCGGCGCGGGCCGCGTCAGGCGCTGGTCGCCTTCTCGTAGGCCGAGACGACTTCCTCGGTGGGCCCGTCCATCAGCAGTTCGCCCTTCTCCAGCCACAGCACGCGGCTGCAGGTGTCGCGGATGGACTTGTTGTTGTGGCTCACCAGGAAAACGGTTCCGGCATGCTTGCGGAGTTCGCGGATGCGCTCCTCGGAACGCACCTGGAACTTGCGGTCACCGGTCGCCAGAGCCTCGTCGATCATCAGAACGTCGTGGTCCTTCGCCGCCGCAATGGAAAAGCGCAGGCGCGCGGCCATACCGGAGGAGTACGTGCGCATCGGAAGGGAGATGAAATCACCCTTGTCGTTGATGCCCGAGAAGTCGACGATGTCGTCGTAACGCTCCCGGATCTGCTCCCGGCTCATTCCCATCGCGAGACCGCCGAGGACCACGTTGCGCTCACCGGTGAGGTCGTTCATCAGTGCGGCGTTGACACCCAGCAGCGAGGGCTGGCCGTCGGTGTAGACCTTGCCGGACTCGCAGGGCAGCAGGCCGGCGATGGCGCGCAGCAGGGTCGACTTGCCGGAGCCGTTGGAGCCGATGACGCCGATGGCCTCACCGCGGTACGCCGTGAAGGACACGCCGCGTACGGCGTGGACCCGGCGGACGCCCGGCGCATCGCCCTTGCCCCGGCGCATTATCTTGCTCAGCGCCGCGGTGGCGCTGCCCTTGCCGGCGCTGCCGGTGTTGACGCGGTAGACGATGTGCACGTCGTCGGCGATGACGGTGGGGACGTCGCCCCGGTTGATCTCAGCCACGGCCGTAACGCTCCTCAGCCTTCCAGAAGTACACGAAACCGCCGAGGCCGATCACGACGGCCCAGCCGACGGCGAAGGCCCAGACGTGCGGCGGGAGGTTCTCCCGGCCGTAGTCGTCGATCAGCGCGAACCGGACCAGGTCCATGTAGATCGCTGCCGGGTTCCACTGGAGCACGTCCGTGACCCACGCGGGCACGTGCCGGTCCTCGAGCGCACCGCTGATCGAGAACATGACGCCCGAGGCGTACATCCACGTACGCGTGATGAACGGCATCAGCTGCGCGAGGTCGGGGGTCTTGGAACCCATCCGACCGAAGACCAGCGCGAGGCCGGTGTTGAAGACGAACTGGAGCGCCAGGGTCGGGACGACCAGCAGCCACGACAGCCTCGGGTAGTTGCCGAAGCCGACCGTGACGATCACCACGACGATCATCGAGTACAGCAGCTGCTGGAGCTGCTGCATCGAGAAGGAGATCGGCAGGGAGGCGCGCGGGAAGTGCAGGGCGCGGACCAGGCCGAGGTTGCCGGGGATGGCCCGGACTCCCGCCATCAGCGAGCTCTGGGTGAAAGTGAAGACGAAGATGCCCGTCACCAGGAAGGGGATGTAGACCCCCTTCTCCATGCCCCTGCCCGCGTTCATGATCAGGCCGAAGATCAGGTAGTACACCAGCGCGTTGAGCAGCGGGGTCGCCACCTGCCAGATCTGGCCGAGCCTCGCCTCGCTGTACTGGGCCATCAGCTTGGCCCGGGAGAACGCCATGATGAAGTGGCGCCGGTCCCAGAGCTGCCGCACGTACTCGACCAGGGTCGGCCGGGCACCGCTGACGGACAGGCCGTACTTCCTGGCGAGCTCCGCGGGGGTCAGCCCGGCGTCTTGGGACGGCGGCTTGCTCGTGGCGAGGGCGCCATCCTGGGTTGTGTCACTCACAAGTTGAAACTTTCCGTCTTCAAGATGCGGCAGAAGGTGGCATCGGGCCTGGGGGCGCTCGGCCCGTGATCATGCATGTTCCGGGATCGCGTCATGTTCTCAGACGCGGGCGTTTCAGATGACAGGCGGTCGGCCCAGCCGGGTCAGCCGCCAGACCGTGCGCCACTTCATCGGGCGCCGGGGACCGCAGGGAGTGGTCCATCCCTCCTTGAACCCACCGAACCAGGCCTTGAGCGCCGGCGCCGACGGTCTGCGCACGAGCGTCAGCAGGAGCCAGACGCCCAGGTAGACCGGGACCAGCGGGGCAGGCAGGTTGCGGCGGGCGAGCCACACCCGGTTACGGGCAACCATACGGTGGTAGACCGCGTGCCGGGAGGGGGCGGTTTTCGGATGCAGGAGCACCATGTCCGCCCGGTAGTCGATCAACCACCCTGCGTCGAGTGCCCGCCAGGCCAGATCGGTCTCCTCGTGCGCGTAGAAGAACTCGCCCGGCAGCGCTCCGACCTGCTCGAACACCTCCGTACGGACGGCGTTGGCGCCACCCAGGAAGGTGGTCACGCGGGAGGAGCGCATCGGGTCCGCGGCGCGCAGCCGGGGCACGTGCCGGCGCTGGGTCTCGCCGGACTCCGGATCCGCGATCCGGAAGCTGACGATCCCGAGCTTCGGGTCCTCGGCGAAGGCCTGCCGGCACAGCTCGGCGGTGTCGGTGCGCTCCAGCAGCCCGTCGTCGTCGAGGAAGAGCAGGGCGTCGACCTCGCGGCCGCCGGGGCCGAAGGCCTCGATGCCGACGTTGCGGCCGCCGGGGATGCCCAGGTTCTCGGGCAGGTCCACAGTGCGCACGCCCGGCGGCAGATCCGCCAGCCCGGTGACCCGGACGCCCTGGCCCACGACGACGACCTCGATCGGGTCGCCGTCCTGGCGGGCCACCGAGTCGAGGAGCGCCTTCAGCTCGTCGGGCCGGTTGCCCATGGTGATGATCACGGCGCCCAGCCGCATCGCCGTCGTCACTTGAGCCTGCTCGAGGCCAGGATCGACACCAGGTGCAGCACGGTCTGGAGCATGGCGATGCCGGCCAGTACGGCGACGCCGAGGCGGGAGAAGTACAGGTCGCCCCGCATCTGGTCCAGGACGGCCAGCAGCAGGATGAGCAGCGAGGCCTCGATGCCGAGGACGAGCCGGTGGAACTTCAGCGCGGACGCGGCCCGGCGGGCGAGCGCCATGCCGGAGGAGCGCGGCTCGGCGGCGGCCTCGGCGACGGGCTCCTTGCCGGTCTGGTGCCGGGCGACGCCGACCAGGTCGGTCTCGGCCTTGATCAGGATGGCGCCGAGGGCCGCGAGGGTGCCCAGGAAGGCCCACAACCAGTCGATCCGGCCGGTGCCCCACAGGTCGGACGCGCGCAGGCCGAAGCCGACGAGGACCGCCGCGTCACACAGGTAGGCGCCGACCCGGTCCAGGTACACGCCGGAGAGCGAGAACTGCTTCTTCCAGCGGGCGACCTCGCCGTCGACGCAGTCGAGCAGCAGGTACAGCTGGACCATCACCACGCCGAGGACGGCGCCCCAGATGCCCGGGATCAGCAGGGCCGGGGCGGCCAGGACACCGGCGAGGGTCATCACGTAGGTCAGCTGGTTGGGCGTGACCTTGGTGTTCACCAGGACGCGGGTGATGCGCAGGGAGATCTCGCGCATGTACAGGCGACCGCCCCAGTGCTCGCCACTGCGCCGGTCCTTGACGCCCGGCGGGTGAACGACGGGCCGGAGTTCAGCTACGGATGGTCTTGGCATAGTCGGCGTAAGCGTCCCTGATCTCGGCTGCGGACAGATTGAGGTGCTCCAGGATCGTGAAGCGTCCCGGACGGGTCTGGGGGGCGTACTCGACGGCCGCGACGAACTCGTCCACGCTGAAGCCGATCTCGGCGGGCAGCACGGGCAGTCCGTGGCCGCGCAGCGACTCGACGAACAGCCCGGACTGCTCCTCGGCGCCGCGCAGGAACATCGCGAAGGCGGCGCCGAGGCCGACCTGCTCGCCGTGGAGCGCGGAGCGCCCGGGGTAGAGCAGGTCGAAGGCGTGGCTGATCTCGTGGCAGGCGCCGGACGCCGGCCGGGTGTCCCCGCTGATCGACATGGCGATGCCGGTGAGCACCAGGGATTCGGCGAGCACGGTGAGGAACGTGTCGTCGCCGCAGCCGCCGGGGTGGCGCAGGACGGCCTCGCCGGCCGTACGGGCCATGGCGGCGGCCAGGCCGTCCACGGGCTCCCCGGTGATCTGGTGCGAGAGCTCCCAGTCGGCGATGGCCGAGATGTTCGAGAGCGCGTCGCCGATGCCGGAGCGGACGAACCGCACCGGGGCGTCGCGGATCACGTCGAGGTCGATGACCATCGCGATCGGCGTGGGCACGCCGTAGGAGCCGCGGCCGTTGTCGTTGTCCAGCGTGGCCACGGGCGAGCAGATGCCGTCGTGCGCCAGGTTGGTGGCGACGGCCACCATGGGCAGCCCGACCCGCGCCGCGGCGTACTTCGCCACGTCGATGATCTTGCCGCCGCCCAGGCCGACGACGGCGTCGTAGCGGCGACCCTTTATGTCGTCGGCCAGCTTCACAGCGGAGTCGATCGTGCCGTCGACGACCGGGTACCAGTCGGCGTGCGGCAGCACGGGCTCCAGCTTGGCGCGCAGCAGCTGGCCGGAGCCGCCGCTGATCGCGATCGCCAGCTTGCCGGACGCCGAGATCCGCTGGTCGGCCAGGAGGCCGGCCAGGTCGTCCATGGCGCCGCGGCTGATGTCGACGACGACCGGGGAGGGGATGAGCCTCGTCAGTACTGGCATGCGATCGTCCGGCCCTTGGCGAGGTCGTCGTGGTTGTCGATCTCGACCCACTTGACGTCGCCGATGGGGGCCACGTCGATGACGAAGCCGTCGTTGACGAGCTGCTGGTAGCCGTCCTCGTAGTACAGGTCGGGGTCGCGCTCGAAGGTGGTCTTCAGCGCCTCGGCGAGGGCCTCGGCGGCCTCCGGCTCGATGAGCGTGACGCCGATGTACTCGCCGGTGGCGTCGGACGGCTCCATGAGCTTGGTGATCTTGCGGGCGCCCTTGGCGCCGTCGACGACGACCTTCATCTCCTCGTCGGCCAGGCTCTTGACCGTGTCCAGGGCGAGGATGATCTTCTGGCCGTTGCCGCGGGCACCGAGCAGGGTCCGCTCGACGGAGACCGGGTGGACGGTGTCGCCGTTGGCGAGGATCACACCCTGCTTCAGGACGTCACGGGCGCACCACAGGGAGTAGGCGTTGTTCCACTCCTCGGCCTTGTCGTTGTCGATCAGCGTGATCTTGACGCCGTACTTGGCCTCCAGGGCCTCCCGGCGCGCGTAGACGGCTTCCTTGCGGTAGCCGACGACGATCGCGACCTCGGTGAGGCCCACCTCGGCGAAGTTGCCGAGGGTGAGGTCCAGCACGGTCAGGCTTTCCTCGTCGCCTTCGGGGCCGACGGGCACGAGGGCCTTGGGCAGGGTGTCGGTGTAGGGACGCAGGCGGCGTCCGGCACCGGCAGCGAGTACAAGGCCGATCATGCTGGTTCTCCTTCGTCATGTACGGCGGGTGCCCCGGAGGAGACCCAGAAGCGGATGCTCTCCACGAGCACCACGAGTGCCACGAACACGGCCAGGGCCGTGAGCGCGACGGGGAAGTCCGTGGCGCGCGTCGCCAGGACGGAGGCCAGGACCACGGTCAGCAGCACCCGGCCGTCGTGACCGCCGATCGTCCACACCAGCCACCGCGGGGGCGCGCCCGAGCCACCGCGGATGCGGTAGACCGTGTCGTAGTGATGGTAGGCGACCGCCGCGACCAGTCCGAATGCCGCGGGAAGGGCCCCGGGGACGTCCGCCTTGACAGCGAGGACCAGCACGGTCGTGTATTCGGCGGCCCGGAAGACGGGCGGGACGAGCCAGTCGAGGGCGCCCTTGAGGGGGCGGGCGACGGCCGCTCCGGCCAGTACGGCGTAGAACACGGCGGCGATGATCACCTGGCGGGCACCGAACCCGTACGCCCAGGCCGTCCACAGCAGGGCCACCGAGCCGATCACGGCGGCGGCGATGCCGGCCCCGGGGGCCATCCGGCCCACGACCCGGCCCGCGAGCTCGGCGACCGGGCCGGAGTCGGCGAGGTCGGCCAGCGCCTGGGCGGCCCGGTCCGTTCGCTTGGCCTTGCGCGTCAGCGAGCGCAGCACCCGGCCTGCTGTGGTGTAGAGCGCGCCGAAGGCACAGCCGATGAGCAGGGCGTAGAACACGATCCGGGGGCTGGTGACCGCGGTGAGCACCGCGATCATGGCCCAGCGCTCGCCGATCGGCAGGATGATCATCCGCCGGACCCAGACCGTCCAGCCGACGCTGTCGAGCTTGTCGGACAGGGCCGCGGTGGGGCTCGTATTGGCCGTGGCGTCGTGGTTGGCCTCGTTGAAGGAGAAGTCCACGACGTGGCGGCAGGTCATGAGGATCATCGCGCCGAGTGCGAGGGCCCACACGTCGTCGCCGTTCCTGGCCGCGCCGAGCGCGAGGCCCGCGTAGAAGGAGTACTCCTTCGCGCGGTCGAAGGTGGCGTCGAGCCAGGCGCCCATCGTCGAGTACTGGAGCGAGTAGCGGGCGAGCTGCCCGTCCGTGCAGTCCAGGACGAAGGAGACGAGGAGGAGCACGCCGGCGGCGACGTAGCCCCAGCGCTCGCCGGTGGCGGCGCAGCCGGCCGCGATCAGCGCGGTGATCAGGGAGGCGGTGGTGACCTGGTTCGGGGTCAGGCCGCGGCGGGCGCACCAGCGGGCGATGTAGCGCGAGTACGGGCTGATGAAGAAGGTGGTGAAGAACCCGTCGCGGGACTTCACGGCGGTGCGCAGGCGTACGGCCTCGTCGTCGACGGCGGCGACCGCGGCCTCCGCCGTCGCGCGCTCCGCGCCGGTGGCGGGGACGGCGGCGACCAGGGTGCCGAGCTCGGGGCGCTGGACGGTGGCCCCGGCGGCCTCGACGGCGGCGGCGAGCCGGTCCGCGTACGGGCCGTCCCCCTGCGCCGGGAGGGCCGCGGCCTGGTCCAGGGCCGCGCGGGCGCCCGGCAGTACGGCGAGGGCGCCGGTCACGGCGCAGGCGTCGAAGCGCGGATCGGTCAGCGCGAGCCGCAGTGCGTGGACGTGCCCGACGAAGGCGCTGTCGACGACGGCGACCCGCTGGTCGGCGGGTACGCCGGCCAGCACCGCGGCGGTGTCTTCAGGCCCGGCGGCCGGGCGGACGTCGAAGCCGAGGGAGCGCAGCTCGTCGGTGAGCGGTGATCCGGGGACCGGCAGGCCGGTGAGGATGACGGTCGACAGACGAACTCACTCCTTGCAGCGAACACTGGACGGCCGCCTGGTGGGGGCGGCGGCACGTCGGCAGAGGCTATCGGATGAAGGGAAGCCGGGGTTCACCACCCGTTTACTCCCCGATAAGCCGAATATCCCGGGGCCTCGGGCCCTGGCGCGATCATCATTGACGATCGCGTCCGAATACCACAAACCGCCTGGATGTTAAGGTCAAACGTCTTGTCGGACCCTCGCAACAGCCGAGCGGGAGGAGGTGGGTCGATGACCGTCGCAGTGATCGCTGCCGAGCGCGGCGAACTCCGGTTCATCCCCTCTTCCTTCCGGGCGTCCGGCCAGGCCTGATCACACCGATCCGCCGCGTCGGCCGGAGCCCCCTGTTCCCCAAGGGGTCACGTTGACCGACATCACTGGTGACAAGAACAACACCGACCACACCCGCAGCGCCTGGCGCACCCGGCCCGAGACCCCGGCCGACGCGGCCGCCGTGCGGGACGTCAACCTGGCGGCGTTCGAGACCCCGCTGGAGGCGGACCTCGTGGACGCGCTGCGCGCGGACGCCTCCTGGCTGCCGGGGCTGTCGTTCGTGGCCGAGGGCCCGGACGGGTTGGTGGCGGCGCACGCCCTGCTGACCCGCTGCGCGGTCGACGGGGTCCCGGCCCTCGCCCTCGCTCCGGTCGCGGCCCATCCCGCGCACCAGCGCTCGGGCGCCGGCAGCTCGGTCGTACGGGCACTGCTCGCGGCGGCCGGGGAGCAGGGGGAGGCGCTGGTCCTGGTCCTCGGGCACCCGGCGTACTACCCGCGCTTCGGCTTCGTGCCGGCTTCGCGGTTCGGGATCCGGGCGCCGATCGAGGTTCCCGACGAGGCGATGATGGCGCTGGTGCTGGACGCCTCCGTGCCCGTGCCGCAGGGCACCATCGCGTACCCGGCGCCCTTCGGGATCTGACCGCTCGCATGGTCCGCCCCCCCGCCGCTTACCACGCGGCGGGGGCGGACATGCGTGGATCACCGAAGTGGGGACAAGCCTCTTTTGTACGGCAGACTGAGGGCCGAAGTCCGAAGCGAAGGATGGGTATGCCGACCACACCAGCCACCGCCGCGAACACCGCGTCCCCCGGCACCGGCACTCAGGAAACGATCATGCTCGAACTGGTCGATGAGTCCGGCAACACCATCGGCACGGCGGAGAAGCTCTCCGCCCATCAGGCGCCCGGTCTGCTGCACCGGGCCTTCTCCGTGTTCCTCTTCGACGAGCAGGGCCGCCTGCTGCTCCAGCAGCGGGCCCTCGGGAAGTACCACTCCCCCGGCGTCTGGTCGAACACCTGCTGTGGCCACCCCTACCCCGGGGAGTCTCCGTTCGCGGCGGCGGCCCGGCGGACCTACGAGGAGCTGGGCCTGTCGCCCTCGCTGCTCGCGGAGGCGGGGACCGTCCGCTACAACCACCCGGACCCCGCGTCGGGTCTGGTGGAGCAGGAGTACAACCACCTGTTCGTGGGACTGGCGCAGGCGCAGCTGCGGCCGGATCCGGAGGAGGTCGGCGACACCGCGTTCGTCACCGCCGAGGAGCTGGCCAAGCGGCACGCCGAGGCGCCGTTCTCCGCCTGGTTCATGACCGTGCTGGATGCTGCCCGGCCCGCGATCCGGGAACTGACCGGTGATGCCGCGGGCTGGTAGCCCGTACTCCGTCTCAGAGCGCGGGTGCGGTGAGCGGCAGGGCCGCCCAGATGACCTTGCCGCCCGTCGAGGTGTGCTCGACGTCGCAGACCCCGCCGGACTCGAGCGTGATCTCGCGCACCAGGAGCAGGCCCCGGCCGCCGGTCTGGCCGAAGTCCGCCTCCAGCGCCTTGGGACGGTACGGGTGGTTGTCCTCGACGGCCACCCGTACCCACTCCCGGCCGATGGCGACTTCGACCGCGACCTGCGGCGAGAGCAGGGCCGCGTGCCGCACCGAGTTCGTCACCAGTTCGGAGACGATCAGCAGCAGGGAGTACACCAGGTCCCGGTGGGCCGGTACGCCCTGACGGCCGAGCAGGTCGCGAACGGCGCGGCGGGCCTGCGGAACGGATTCTTCTACAGCGGGCACGGTGAACCGCCACACGCCTTCGTACGCGAGGGGGTCGGCCGGCGCCTCCGGCTCACCCTCCTTGGCTGGCGGGACGCTCCCGCTGACATCCATCTTCCGGCCCCCGTCTTCACGCTCGATCGTCTCCACGCGTCCAGAGTGGGGAACGGGCTGGTCCGGACCGGACCCCTGACCAGAAGTCAGCGTCAATCGGACGCTTTCTGACCGTTGGCGTATGACAGCGTCAGTTGTGCGACTGTTCCTGATCTTCTGCGGGACCCTTCTCGGCCGCGACACCCGCCCCGCCCGTGGCGGCCGGGACCTCGTCTTCCCTGACCAAGCCCAGAATGCGCCGGGCGCTCATGCCCAGCACCAGCAGGCTCAGCCCGTCGAACAAGAGGGCGAGGGAGAAGAAGGTTCCGATCACGTAGAGACTGTTGCCCGGCCAGTTGGAGAGGATCAGGAAGCCCAGCAGGATGCCGAAGGCTCCCTGGACCAGGTTCAGCCACAGGTGCGACCCGCGCACCACCAGGCCCCCGACCAGCCGGAACAGCCCGCCGATGAGGAAGAACAGCGCGGCGAACATGGTCAGCGCCTCGGCGCTCGCCTCGGGCCGGCGCAGGATCACGAAACCTGCGGCGATGTTGATCGCGGCGACGACGACGGCGAGCCAGAAGTGGTTGCTCTTGCGGGACTGGAACGCCTGGACCAGGCCCACCAGGCCGCCGGCCAACAGCAGCCAGCCGAAGAGGAACATCGTGGTCAGGGTGGCGAAGGCGGCGTAGAGCAGACCCACCAGTCCGGCGACCACCAGGACCAGCCCGAGCACGGCCAGCAGCCCGAAACTCCGCTTGAGGTGCTTCTTGTCCGTGACCTCGCCGCCGGCCCCGGTCCCGGCCGCGGAACGGTCTGCGCCCATGGTCGTGCCACCTTTCAGCACCCCCCGGACGGACTCCTCTTGATCATAGGTTCGGCCGACCGGGATAGCATCCGGCACATGGACGCAGCGCTCTTGCACACGGTCTCCGACGGGGTCGCCACGGTCGTCATCTCGCATCCCGCCAAGCGCAATGCCATGACCGCGGCGATGTGGCGGGCCCTGCCGGAACTGCTGGACGGGCTCGCGGCCGACCCGGCCGTACGGGTGCTCGTCCTGACCGGGGCCGGAGCGACCTTCTGCGCGGGGGCCGACATCTCCTCACTGGCCGGGGACGCGGAACCGCAGGCGCTGGCCGTGGCGGCGGAGGAGGCCCTGGCCGCCTTCCCGAAGCCGACGCTCGCGGCGATCCGCGGATTCTGCGTGGGCGGCGGCAGCCAGCTGGCTGCGGCCTGCGACCTGCGCTTCGCGCAGGAGGGGGCGTCGTTCGGGGTGACCCCGGCGAGGCTGGGCATCGTCTACGCCGCGTCCTCGACCCGCCGGCTGGCCGCGCTGGTCGGCCCTGCGGTGGCCAAGTACCTGCTGTTCTCCGCGGAGTTGATCGACGCGGAGCACGCGCTGCGCGCGGGCTTCCTGAACGAGCTGCTGCCGGCCGGGCAACTGGACAAGCGGGTGGCGGACTTCGCCCGCATCCTGACCACCCGCTCGCAGCTGACGCAGGCCGCGGCCAAGGAGTTCGCGGACGGGCGGACGGACCGGGACGGTTACTGGGCGGAGCAGGCGGCCGGAAGCGGCGACACCGCGGAGGGCGTCGCCGCGTTCCTGGAACGCCGTACCCCGTCCTTCGGCTGGACTACCGGGGGCCGAGCGGGTTGACCGCGCGCAGCCGCGCCACGATCTCGGCCGGGGCCTTGTCCGGCGAGCCGGCATCGTAGGGCGGCTGGGGGTCGTACTCGGTCATGAGCTGGACGGTCTGGGCGTACTCGTCCCCGGCGATGCGGCCGAGGAGGCCGAGGCCCATGTCGATGCCGGAGGACACCCCGGCGGCGGTGACGTACTTCCCGTCGTACACGACGCGCTCGCCGGTGGGCTCGGCGCCGAAGGCGGGCAGCCGGTCGAGGTAGAGCCAGTGGCCTGCGGCCCGCCGCCCCTTGAGCAGCCCGGCTGCGGCCAGGAGGAGCGAGCCGGTGCAGACGGAGGTGGTCCAGGTGGTGGTGGCGTCGACGGCGCGCAGCCAGTCGACGACGGCCGGGTTCTCCATCTCCAGCTCGGGGTGGGGCCCGCCGGGCACGATGACGATGTCGGGCCGGGTCACCTCGTCGAGCCCCTTGTCGGCGACGAGCGCGAGCGCCCCGTTGTCGGTCCGCACCGGCCCCGGCCGCTCCGAGACGAACACGACCTCGGCGTCGGGAAGCCGCCCGAGGGTGTCGAAGGGCCCGATGGCGTCGAGCGCGGTGAACCGGTCGTAGAGCAGTACTGCGATCTGCATGTTTCCTCCTGAGTGGCGATTGCGGACAGACGGCGCCGCCGCATCCGGCCCCGCCGGCGTGCGGGGCGCGGGAGCGGGTCGGTCACGTGCGCTCGGGACCGAAGCGGCGGCGGTATTCGGCCGGGGGCTGGCCCAGGGTCTTCACGAAGGCGCGGCGCAGGGCTTCCGGGGTGCCGTAGCCGCAGGCGCGGGAGATCTGGGCGACCCCGTCCCCGGTGTCCTCCAGGAGGCGCCGCGCGTGCTCCACGCGGACCCGCTCCACGTAGCGGCCGGGCGTGACCCCCGTCTCCGCCTGGAAGGCGCGCGCGAAGTGCCGCGGCGACAGCCTGGCCCGCGCCGCCAGGGACTCCACGCTCAGGTCCGCCCCCGGATGCTCCGTGATCCACTGCTGCACCTCCCGCAACGGATCCCGCTGCGCGGTCTGCGCCGCCAGCTGCGCACTGAACTGCGCCTGGTTCCCGGGCCTGCGCAGGAACACCACCAGGTGCCGCGCGATGTCCAGCGCGATCTCCCGGCCGTGGTCCTCCTCCACCAGCGCCAGCGCGAGGTCGATCCCCGCCGTGACCCCGGCCGAGGTGGCCACCCGGCCGTCCCGTACGTAGATCGGGTCCGGTTCGACCGTGACCTCCGGGTAGTCCCGGGCCATCCGCTCGCACACGGACCAGTGCGTCGTGGCCCGCAGCCCGTCCAGCAGCCCGGCCTCGGCCAGCAGCAGCCCGCCCGTGCACACCGAGACCAGCCGCTCCGCGCCTTCCCCGTGCGCGCGCAGCCATGCGGTGAGCCGCGGCTCGAAGTCCCCCCGGTACCGGCCCCCCGGCACCAGCACGGTGGTCCCCGGTCCCGGCCGCGCGCCCTCCAGGTCCCCGTCCGGCACCAGCGTGAGCCCGCTGCTCGTCCGTACGGGCGCCCCGCCCGGGGAGACCGTACGGATCGCGTACCGGTCCCCCGCCCGCCCCGGGAAGCGGGCGACCGCGGCGAACACCTCCACGGGCCCGGTCACGTCCAGGCTCTGCACGCCGTCATAGAGGACGACGAGCACGTTTCGCAACGACATGACCCCATGGTGTGACGCCCTGGCGATGACCGCAATGACGCCCATCCCACCTTTACGGCCACGGTCCGGCGGCGCGGAGGAGCCCGGATAGGATCGTCGGACCATGACTGCAACCCTCGTCGCCAAGAACCTCACCGCCGCGCACGGTGAGCGCACGCTCTTCGCCGATCTCGACCTCGTCGTCGCCCCCGGCGACGTCATCGGCCTCGTCGGCGTCAACGGCGCCGGGAAGTCCACCCTGCTGCGCCTGCTCGCCGGCCTGGACACGCCCGAGACCGGTGAGCTGCGGCTCTCCCCGCCCACCGCTGCCGTCGGCCATCTGCCCCAGGAGCCGGAGCGGCGCCCCGAGGAGTCGGTACGGGACTTCCTGGCCCGGCGTACGGGCGTCGCCGGCGCCCAGGCGGCGCTGGACGCGGCGACCCAAGGCCTGGTCGACGGGACCCCGGGCGCCGACGACGCGTACGCGACGACCCTGGACCAGTGGCTGAACCTCGGCGGCGCCGACCTCGACGAGCGGGCCCAGGAGGTCGCCGACGAGCTCGGGCTGGCCGTGAGCCTGGACCTGCCGATGACCGCGCTGTCCGGTGGCCAGGCGGCCCGCGCGGGCCTCGCCTCGCTGCTGCTCTCCCGCTACGACGCCTTCCTGCTCGACGAGCCGACCAACGACCTGGACCTGGAGGGTCTGGAGCGCCTGGAGCGGTTCGTGAAGGGCCTGCGCGCGGGCACCGTCGTGATCAGCCACGACCGCGAGTTCCTGACCCGGACCGTCACCAAGGTCCTCGAACTCGACCTGGCGCAGCAGCAGATCAACCTCTACGGCGGCGGCTACGACGCCTACCTGGAGGAGCGCGAGCGGGCCCGTACGCACGCCCGCGAGGAGTTCGAC
The DNA here is from genome assembly GCF_035984415.1 of Streptomyces sp. NBC_01296. Classification (NCBI taxonomy): domain Bacteria; kingdom Bacillati; phylum Actinomycetota; class Actinomycetes; order Kitasatosporales; family Streptomycetaceae; genus Streptomyces; species Streptomyces sp. NBC_01296. The sequence continues at coordinate 1,826,112 of NZ_CP130720.1, forward strand.
GAGTACGCGGGCAAGAAGGCGGCCCTGGAGGGCCGCGCCCAGATGCAGCGCAACTGGATGGACAAGGGCGTGCGCAACGCCCGCCGCAAGGCGAGCGACAACGACAAGATCGGCAAGAACCTGCGGGGCGAGTCCAGCGAGAAGCAGGCCGCCAAGGCCCGCCAGACGCAGCGCGCCATCGAGCGGCTCGACGTCATCGACGAGCCCCGCAAGGAGTGGGAGCTGCGCATGGAGATCGCGGCGGCGCCGCGCTCCGGCTCGGTCGTCGCCACCCTGAACGAGGCCGCCGTGCGGCGCGGGGACTTCGCCTTCGGCCCGGCCAGCCTGCAGATCGACTGGGCGGACCGGGTCGCGATCACCGGCGCCAACGGCGCGGGCAAGTCCACGCTGCTCGCCGTGCTCCTCGGCCGGCTGGTGCCCGACTCCGGTGCGGCCACGCTCGGTTCGGGCGTGCTGGTCGGCGAGGTGGACCAGGCGCGCGGGCTCTTCCTCGGGGACGAACCGCTGCTGGAGGCCTTCTGCGCGGCGGTCCCGGACACCGAGCCGGCCGAAGTGCGGACCCTGCTGGCCAAGTTCGGCCTGAAGGCGGCGCACGTCCTGCGCCCGGCGGCCACGCTCTCCCCCGGCGAGCGCACCCGGGCGGCCCTGGCGCTGCTCCAGGGCCGCGGGGTGAACCTGCTCGTGCTGGACGAGCCCACCAACCACCTGGACCTCCCGGCGATCGAACAGCTGGAGGCGGCCCTGGACGCGTACGAGGGCACCCTGCTGCTGGTCACCCACGACCGCCGGATGCTGGACGCGGTGCACGTGACCCGCCGCCTGGAGGTCGCGGACGGCAAGGTCACCGAGCTCTAGGGCGTCCGCGGTCCGGGCGGCTACTGCTGCGGCGCGCGGCGCTTGCGGGGCAGCCTTTCCGCCACGAGCGCGCGCGGCAGGTGCCGGGCGGCGAGCGCGTACGCCTGGTAGCGGCGGCCGGTGATGCTCACCGGCCGGCGCAGGGCCAGGTCCCGCAGGGCCTTGGCCACCACGGCCTCGGGCTCCAGCCACACCGCCTCGCGCAGGGCGCTGACGTCCATCCCGGCCCGCGCCTGGAACTCGGTGCGGGTGAACCCCGGGACCACCGCGAGCACCCGTACCCCGTACGGCGCCATGTCCACCCGCAGGGACTCGCTGAACGCGGTGACCCAGGCCTTGGCGGCCCCGTACGTCCCGGTCGGCAGCAGTCCGGCCACCGAGGACACGTTCACCACCGCGCCCCGGCGGCGCTCGCGCAGCCGCGGCAGCAGGGCGTGGGTGAGCCGCAGCGGGACCTTCACCAGCAGGTCGAGCATCCGCTCCTCGTCCTCGACCGGGCTGTACGGGAACGGCGCGGGGAGCCCGAAGCCCGCGTTGTTGACCAGGATGTCCACGGGCCGCAACCGGTCGGCGAGCCGCTCGGCGACGGCCGTGCAGTCCGCGTCGTCCAGCAGATCGGCGGGCAGCACCTCGCTCGCCGTGCCGAACTCCCGGCCGAGCTCCCGGGCCACGGCTTCGAGGCGGTCCTTGTCGCGGGCGACCAGGACGAGGGCGCAGCCCTTGGCCGCGAAGCCGCGGGCGAAGGCGGCGCCGAGTCCGGCACTGGCCCCGGTGATCAGAACGGTGGTCAAGAGAACGTCACTTCCTACGGTCGTCCGGGGTTCGGGTCCTCAGGTCCTGAGGCCCTCAAGTCCCCGGGTCCTAGCCGGCGTTCGGGCTCTCCGGGGTGAAGTCCGTGGTCGCCGGCGAGCCGTAGGCCTGTGCCACGTCGACCAGGAACCGGGCCTCGTCGTCCAGGTCCCCGCCCTCGGCGGAGGTCTGCATCGCGGCCGGCAGCTCCCAGTCCGCGTCCTCCCCCGGCTGTCCGGGCCGTCCGGCGAGCTTCGCCTGCCGTGCCTCCTTCAGTACGCAGGCCAGCGCGGCCGCGGTGCGCCGCTGCTCGGGGATCCCGTGCCCGGTGACATGGCTGCGGGCGAGCTCCGGGACGCCCGGGGCGACGTACTCGCCGAGGATCAGGATCGCGTCGCGGGTCTCGATCACCTTGCGGTACACCAGCAGGTTGCGCGGGACCGGCGGCCACAGCAGCTCCACGACCCGGCCGGCCCGGGGCTTGGTGAGGGCGACGTGCGGGACGGCCTGGACGAGGTCGTGCCACAGCGGCCACAGCCGCCAGGCGGTGGCGATGTCGGCGCTCGTGCGGCGCAGGACGAACAGGGTCGGCACGAGGATCGCGGCGGCGCGCAGCAGCCCGTGCAGGTTCATCATCAGCGGCAGGGCGGGCATCGCCCAGGTGCTGGCGAACAGGGCCTTGAGGAGGTACACGAACCAGAACAGGCCGGCGAGCGCGGTGCCGAGGCCGAAGAGCCGCAGCCCGGCGACGAGGCCCCTGCTCTCGCTGCGGCGGCTGTAGCGCCAGCAGAGCGAGACGCAGGTGATGTTGGCGAGGAGGTGCGCGGAGATCAGGAACAGCCAGTACGCGAGGGAGGGCACCGGATCGCCCTGCGGCGGGATGGTGTGCGTGCCGTGCGCGGGAGCGGCGGTGTCCAGCACCACGAGGGTGGTCAGCCAGGCCACCGTGCCCGTCCAGGCGGCGAGTTGGAGGACCCGGCCGCGGGTGGCGGCGGCCACGAAGTAGAGCACGGTGCCCGCGGAGAGCACGCCGATGAGGTTGCGGACGAGCCCGACGGTGTGCGCGTAGTCCGGGTCGCGCATCGCGTACGTGACGACGTCCGGGAGGTTCAGGGTCATCGCCGCGGCGGCGGTGGCGACGGCGAGCCACAGGCCGCGCTGCTGCGGGGAGCGCAGGGCGGCCGGGGCGCGCAGCAGGACCGCGATCCAGAGGCAGACCACGCTGGGTACGGCGAGCCAGTCGCCGAAGGCGGTGAGCTCAGCGGCGCCCATGGCCCCCCCGCCCGTAACCCATGGCGGATTCCAGCCAGGCGAGGGTGCCGCGGGGTGCGGCGGCGGACTGCGGGCAGGGGCCCGTCGTACGGATGCGGATCATGCTGGCGAGCATCTCGGCCTCCCGCTCCTGGCTGGTGGTGTAGTTGGTGCGGCCGAGGACGACCGGAGCCTGCCCGTCGGTGTCCTCCGCTTCCAGGGAGTGGTGGCCGAACAGGATGTGCCCGAGCTCGTGGAGCACGATGTGCTCGCGGTGGAGCGCGGTGGTCTGGGCCTCGTAGAAGACGTAGTCGACGGTGGCGGTGCCCACCCACAGCCCGCAGACCCCGGATTCCGCCGCCTCCTTGGGGAGCGGGTGCAGCCGGATGGGGCGCCCGCGCTGCTCGGCGATCCGGTTGCACAGCCCTTCGAGGGAGAAGGGATGCGTCAGATCCAGATGGCCGAGAATCTTCTCGCACCGTTTACGGAGGCTGGGTTGCGAGTGGGGCATGTGATCCCTCTTCGGACCCTTTCGCGGGCAGCGTCGGTAGGCGTGCGTGGGCGTGGGCATGGCGTCCTGTGCCTTCAAGGCGGCCTCGGGGAGTGGGGTCCTGAGGGGAGAAACGGAAGCCCGTTCACCAGCCGGCGAACGGGCGTTCCACCATGCCTACAGATCTTGTACGGGAGTTCGCAAGGCAGCTGCCCAGGTGGGGTGCCTATTCGGCCACCCCGGAACCCGGCCCACGGCCCGCCACTGGCCACAATCAGACCCTCGGCGCTCCTGCGCCGCTAAGGCCGCTCCTGCGTGCCTGCGCGGAGCACCAGCAGGGCGTAGCGCAGGGCCAGCAGGAACGCCGGCACCAGCAGGGCCAGCGGCAGGATGCTCCACTGCCCGAAGCCCGTGGCGAACAGGGCGACGGCAATGACGCCGAACACGACCGACGCGACGGCGGTGACGCCGAGGTTCGACAGGCTCCGCTCGCGCGGACGGTCCAGTTCGGCCTCCACCTGGAGGCGTGCCGCGTCGAGGGCGGCCAAGCGGACGCGCTCGTGTTCCAGCAGCCGATGCCAGTTCTCGGGACCGACGCCCTCCAGGTGCGGGGGCATGGGATGTTCGTCGGACCACGCGGATGCCGACGTCGGCGCTCGGCGGGATTCGCCCGGATCCTGCGAAACCATCGGAAGCCTCCGTTACTTCAGTGCGTAGGAGGCGGCGAGGATGCGGGCGAGCGATTCCATGAGCGTCACGTGCGGATCGATGAAGTCCGCGAAGCGGGGTGCGTCGACCGAGAGTACGCCTATCTCTTGGGTTCCGTGGATGACCGGGACGGCGATGACCGCTTCGTATCCCGTGCCTTCGGGGATGAGATAGGACCGCGTGACCTGCTCGCCGTCGATCCTGAAGGTCTTGCCGCCGCCGCCCAGGATCTCGTTCTTCATGTGCGCCGCGCCGACCGGGTCGATGACGGCCCTGGGCGGCCGGTACCCGGGAAACGTGGCCTCCAGCGTGAAACCGCCCGTGGCGGCGTCGTACAGGTAGAAACTGCACCGCGCGCGGGGGAGGTAGCTCGGCCCCAGCGGAGGAGCCGTGAGGTCGACCGCTCCGGCCAGGACCTGATCGAGGATGTCCTTGCGCCTGTCGTCCAGGTCGGCGACCGTCTGCGCGGGCAGCGAGGACGGGAGCGGGGCTGCGTCCGCGTAGAACTCCGCCATGGCCTTGATCTTGTCGCTCAGGGGGCGCAGCGTCGTCGTGTACAGCTGTGCCATCCCCGCCTCCGCCCGGATGGCTCGATCCTCGGCCCGCTTCTTGCCCTTCTCCACCAGGCGCTTCTCGAAGTGGGTGATCAGGACGACGCCGAAGGCGGAGACGCCGGCTATGAGGGCCCACTGCCGCTTGTCGGCCCCTTGGGCACCGTCCGCCCACACGGAGACGACGGCGACAGCCACACCGAGGACGGCGGAGAAGAGCAGGAACAGATAGTGGACGCCCCGTTCGGCCAGCCATTGCTTCATCCGTCCGTGCCACTCCCCGCTCGCGGAAGGTCTGGGATCGCAGAATCCCATATTTCCCGTGCGGCGGCTCGGAGTTGACGATCTGCAGGAAGTCGGCCCCCGTGGCCCCTGCGGCCGACCGCCGCAGGAGCCACGGGCTGCGCGAGGTCAGCGCTTGCGGCGGTCCTCGGGGGCGCCGGTGAGGCCGGCGCGGCGGAGGGCGTCCGCCATCGCACTGTTGGCCGGGGCCGGGGAGCCGCTGCCGCCCTGGCGCTGGCCTCCCTGGCCGCCCTGGCGCTGGCCACCCTGACCGCTGCCCTGGCCGCTGCCCTGGCGCTGGCCACCCTGGCGCTGACCTGCGCCGCCCTGGCTTCCGCCCTGGCTGCCGCCGCGCTGCTGCGGGGGACGGCCGCCGCCGCGCCGGTCCTGGCGGTCCTCGCGCTGCCGCGGGGCGTCCGCCGAGCGGTCGGCCTCGTCCTCCAGCCGCAGGGTCAGCGAGATCCGCTTGCGCGGGATGTCCACGTCCATGACCTTCACGCGGACGATGTCACCCGGCTTGACCACGTCCCGCGGGTCCTTGACGAAGTTCTTCGACAGCGCCGAGACGTGGGCCAGCCCGTCCTGGTGGACGCCGATGTCGATGAACGCGCCGAACGCGGCCACATTGGTGACCACGCCCTCCAGGATCATCCCGGGCGCCAGGTCGCCGATCTTCTCGACGCCCTCCTTGAAGGTGGCCGTCTTGAAGGCGGGCCGCGGGTCGCGGCCCGGCTTCTCCAGCTCGCGCAGGATGTCCGTCACGGTCGGCAGGCCGAAGGCCTCGGTGACGAACTGCTCCGGCCGCAGCGAGCGCAGTACGCCGGTGTTGCCGATCAGGGCCGCCACCTCGCTGCCGGCCGTCTTGGCCATGCCCCGGACCAGCGGGTACGACTCGGGGTGCACGCTGGAGAAGTCCAGCGGGTCGTCCCCGCCGCGGATCCGCAGGAAGCCCGCGCACTGCTCGTACGCCTTCGGGCCGAGCCGGGCCACGTCCTTGAGCGCCTTGCGGCTGCGGAAGGGGCCGTTGGCGTCGCGGTGGGCCACGATGTTCTCGGCGAGTCCGCCGCTGATGCCGGACACCCGCGAGAGCAGGGGCGCGGAGGCGGTGTTGACGTCCACGCCGACGCCGTTCACACAGTCCTCGACCACCGTGTCGAGCGAGCGCGAGAGCTTCACCTCGGCGAGGTCGTGCTGGTACTGGCCGACGCCGATCGACTTGGGGTCGATCTTGACGAGCTCGGCGAGCGGGTCCTGGAGGCGGCGGGCGATGGAGACCGCGCCGCGCAGCGACACGTCCATGTCCGGGAGTTCCTGCGAGGCGAAGGCGGACGCCGAGTACACGGAGGCGCCCGCCTCGGACACCATCACCTTGGTGAGCTTCAGCTCGGGGTGGCGGGTGATCAGGTCCCCGGCGAGCTTGTCGGTCTCGCGCGAGGCGGTGCCGTTGCCGATGGCGATCAGCTCGACAGCGTGCTCCTTCGCGAGCCGCGCCAGCTTGGCGAGGGACTCGTCCCACTTGTTGGCGGGGACGTGCGGGTAGATCACGTCCGTGGCCACGACCTTGCCGGTGGCGTCCACGACGGCGACCTTCACGCCGGTGCGGAAACCGGGGTCCAGGCCGAGCGTGGCCCGGGTGCCGGCGGGGGCCGCGAGCAGCAGGTCGCGCAGGTTGGCGGCGAAGACCCGGACGGCCTCGTCCTCGGCGGCGGCGCGCAGCCGCATCCGCAGGTCGATGCCGAGGTGCACCTGGATCTTCGTACGCCAGGCCCAGCGGACGGTGTCGGCCAGCCACTTGTCGCCGGGCCGGCCGCGGTCGTTGACGCCGAAGCGGCGCGCGACCATGCCCTCGTACGTGGACGGGCCGGGCGTCTCGCTCGGCGCCTCCGGCTCCAGCGTGAGGTCGAGGACGTCCTCCTTCTCGCCGCGCAGCATGGCGAGGACGCGGTGCGAGGGCAGCGCGGTGAAGGGCTCGGCGAACTCGAAGTAGTCGGCGAACTTGGCGCCCGCCTCCTCCTTGCCCTCGCGGACCTTCGCGGCGAGCCGGCCGCGGCCCCACATGCGCTCGCGCAGCTCGCCGATCAGGTCGGCGTCCTCGGCGAAGCGCTCGGTGAGGATGGCGCGGGCGCCGTCCAGGGCTGCGGCCGGGTCCGCGACGCCCTTGTCGGCGTCCACGAACGCGGCCGCGGCGGCGGCCGGATCCACCGACGGGTCGGTCAGCAGGCCCTCGGCGAGCGGCTCCAGGCCGGCCTCGCGGGCGATCTGCGCCTTGGTGCGCCGCTTGGGCTTGAACGGGAGGTAGATGTCCTCGAGCCGGGCCTTGGTGTCGGCCGCGTTGATCCGGGCCTCCAGCTCGGCGTCGAGCTTGCCCTGCTCCCGTACGGAGTCCAGGATCGCCGCACGGCGGTCTTCGAGCTCGCGCAGATACCGCAGCCGCTCCTCGAGGGTGCGCAGCTGGGCGTCGTCGAGCATCTCGGTCGCTTCCTTGCGGTAGCGCGCGATGAACGGCACGGTGGAGCCGCCGTCGAGCAGCTCGACGGCGGCCTTGACCTGCCGCTCCCGTACGCCGAGCTCCTCGGCGATCCTGCCTTCGATGGACATCGTCACGATCGGGTCCCGCCTGCCTTCGTTTGCACTGGAAGGCTGCCAATTGTGGCAGGTGGCGGTGACGGGGTCCGGGAGCCCCGCGCCCGGGGCCGCGCCCCGCTTCCTCAGGCCTTGCCGAAGGCGTCGCCGGGGAAGGCGCCGGCCGCGAGGGCCTTCATGACGAATCCGCCGCCGAGTTCGGCGAGCCGGGCCAGGCCGTCCGCGCCGAGGTGCTCGTACGGGGCCGCGTCGAGGCGGTCGGTGTCCGTCTCGAGGCGCTCGCGTACGGCCTTGCCCTCCTCGGTGAGCTCGCCGTCTGCGTCGAGGATCCCGCGCTCGCGCAGCCGGTCGCCGGCGGCGTCGAGGTCGGACTGCTCCCAGCCGCGGATGGCCTTGATCCACTTCGGGGTCATGCCGCGGCCGGTGGCGGTGTGGCTGACCAGGGCCTCCAGCGGGTCCAGCCCGGCGAGGAGCAGGGCGGCGAGGTGGCCGTCGCCGCGGTGTTCGCGCAGCAGGGTGGTGGCGTGCCACAGGCGCAGGTGCGGCTCCTCGGGTACGGGGAGGTCGGCGTGGGCGGCGTACAGGGTCCGGGCGTGCCGGCTGCAGCCCTCGGTGGCGCGCAGGGCGAGGTCTGCGGCCTCGGCGAGCTCGGGGGACTCGACGGTCTCGTTGCCGAGCAGCCGGCGCAGGGTGCTGTCGGCGGCGCGCAGGCGGGCGTCGAGGGCCTGCCCGGGGGTGATCACGTCCCAGACGGCGGGCAGGTGCCGGGCGACGAAGTCGTGGCGGTAGTTGTAGAAGGTGGCGGTGACCGTCCCGGCTCCGACGGCGCCCATGGCGGCGGATCGCGAGGCGAGGTTCACGGCGGGCCGCTCGGTGACGCCGAGGGCGGCGAACTCCTTGCCCAGGTCGGGCGAGAAGTAGATGGTCGCGTGCAGCGGGTTGATCGCTGCATGCCAACAGTTGCGGGCGGCGCGCTCAGGAATCGTCATACCGCTCAGGTTACCGACCGCTCAGTATGTCGGGTAGTCCGGGGCGCAGTTGCCGTGCGCGAGATCGAGCCGATATGCCAACGGGGAGGCGTGGACATACCAGACGGCCGCACTCACTTTCTGGCCTTTCTTCGGCACTTCGCCGCACCGGGAGCCGGCGGTACCCGCACCCGGACCGGGCTCTTCGGGGACGGTGAGCGCCCGACTGCGCCGCAGCCCGGGCCCGGTGCGGCCGCCGGCCCGTGACGGCCGAATGGCGATCGTGTGACAGCAGGGGCCATGGACATGACGTGGGGGGTCAGGCGTGAATACGGTCGAACGACAAGGCCTTGATCGGAACCGACTCCCAACCCATTGGAGCCCTTCGTGCACCGCAAAGTCATCGCCCCGAGCGTGCTCGCCGCTTCCCTCCTGCTGGTGATCCCGGCGTCGGCGGCGAGTTCGGTCCAAGGGGCCCCGGGTATCGGTGATCCCTACTACCCGGCCAGCGGCAACAGCGGATACGACGTGTCCCACTACGACCTGCGCCTGCAGTACCAGCCGAAGACGGACCTGCTGGAGGGCACCGCCACCCTCCTGGCCACCGCCAAGCAGGACCTCTCCCGCTTCAACCTGGACTTCGGCCTGAAGGTCAGTGAGATCCGGGTCAACGGCGCCAAGGCGAAGTTCGCCACGTCCGGGGACCACGAGCTGGAGGTGACCCCCGCCCAGCCGCTGCAGAAGGACAAGCCGGCGAGCGTCGTCGTCAAGTACGCGGGAAAGCCCTCGGAGTTCAAGATCGACGGATGGTCGGCCTGGCAGCGCACCCCGGACGGCGGTATCGCGGCGCAGGAGCCCGACTCGGCCGTCTGGTGGTTCCCGAGCAACGACCACCCGCTCGACAAGGCCACCTTCGACATCTCGGTCAACGTCCCCGACGGTACGCAGGCCATCAGCAACGGCGTGCTCCAGTCGCAGAGTTCCCGGCTCGGCTGGACCCGGTACAACTGGCGCTCGAACAAGCCGCAGGCCACGTACCTCGCCACGCTCGCCATCGGCAAGTTCGACGTCACCACCGACAAGACGGCGAGCGGCCTGCCCATCCTCAACGCGTACAGCAAGGACCTCGGCGACAACGCGGGCGCGGCGCGCGCGAGCGTGGAGCGGACCGGCGAGGTCGCCGAATGGCTGGAGGGGGTCTTCGGGCCGTACCCCTTCAACGCCCTGGGCGGCTACGTGCCGAACGTGCCCTCCAGCTTCGCGCTGGAGACGCAGACCCGGCCGTTCTACAGCCCGAAGCAGTTCGCGAACGGCGCCAACGTCTCGGTGGTCGTGCACGAGCTGGCCCACCAGTGGTACGGCGACAGCGTCTCCGTCGACGGCTGGAAGGACATCTGGATCAACGAGGGCTTCGCCCGCTACAGCCAGTGGCTGTGGTCGGAGAAGGAGGGCGAGGGCACCGCGCAGGAGCTCGCCGACTGGGCGTATCAGCTGCGCGCGGCGGACGACCCGTTCTGGCAGGTCAAGCCGGGCGATCCGGGCCCGGACAACCAGTTCCACGGGGCCGTGTACGACCGCGGCGCGATCGCCCTGCAGGCGCTGCGCAACGAGATCGGCGACGAGAAGTTCTTCCAGATCCTCAAGGGCTGGCCGACCGAGCGCGCCTACGGCAACGCCAAGGTCGGGGACTTCGTCCGGTACGCGGAGAAGGTGTCGAACAAGCCGCTGGCGCAGCTGTTCGAGACCTGGCTGTACACCCCGGGCAAGCCGGCGTTCGCTCCGCCGGCCGCCACGGCCCCGGGCGCCACGGCCTCGGGTGCCGCCTCGCCGAGCGCCCGGTCGCTCAAGGCACCCGCCGCCAAGCCCGTGGAGCCGAAGTCCTGGAAGAAGATCGCCGAGACGAACACGATCCACGAGCACTGATCCGCGGTCGTCCGCGGACCCGCGCGCCGGCGCCCCTCAGGGGGCGGCGGCGCGCCACCGCTCCCGCGCCGCCCGCGCGATCGGCAGGTACCGCAGCCGTTCCGGCAGCAGCGGTACGAGGAGCCGTACGCCCGTGCTGAACCGCCGCAGCCGGCGCTCCTGGGCCGGGCTCCACTCCAGCCCGATGGCGGCGCGCGCGTCGGGCGGCATGTACCCGACGGTGACGAAGGCCCGGAAGTGCAAGAACGCCTTCCGGAGCACCGGCCAGGTGAGCCGCAGCAGCAGCCGCACCGGCAGCGAGCCGCCCTCGGGCCGGGGCAGCGGCACGTCCGTGGCGACCAGCTCGCGGGCGACCTTCGTGGGCTCGATCTCCTCGGACAGCATCCGGCGGTAGTAGACCCAGTACTCCTCGATGCTCTGCGGCATGTCCCGGTCGCGAACGCCGAGGATCCGGCCCACCTGGAGCCACTCCCGGTACAACTGCCGCTCCTGGGCGGGGGTGAAGCGGCGCAGCAGGTAGCGCCCGGCGTACAGGTAGATCGGGAAGCCGGTGGCGTGCACCCAGGAGTAGCAGGCGGGGTCGAGGGAGTGGTAGCGCCGGCCCCGGGTGTCGATGCCCTGGATCTCCTTGTGCAGGCGGCGCACCCGGCGGCCCTCCTCGGCGGCCTCCTCCCCGCCGTACACCCACAGCTGGACGGAGCGCAGCGAGCGCTCGCCGCGCCCCCAGGGGTCGGTGCGGAAGACCGAGTGCTCGTCGACTCCGGCCCCGATCGCGGGGTGGGCGACCTGCATGGTGAACGCGGCGGGGAGCATCAGCAGGGCCCGGATGTCGCCGGAGATGGTCCAGAGCACCCCGCCGGGGGCCGGCGGCTCGGGATCGGTGCGGCGCGCGGCCGTCGGTCCGGGTGCGGGAAGCCCTGTTTCGCTCATGGTTCCAGTATGCGAGTGCGAGACGTCCGCTCCCGGACAGAAAGTCTTGTCACGGGTGTTACCCAGAGGTAACCGCGGCTGCTTGGATGACGGAGTCGATCTCCCCCCTGCAGGAATGATGGAGACCTCATGCTGCCCACCAAGCCCCGCCCGGGTCGTGCCGCCGCCACGGCCGTTGCGGTGATCGCCGTCGGTGCGCTGGCCGCCACCAGCGCGCCGGCCGCCTCGGCCGCGGAGAGCGCCGCGGCCCCGCGGCTCAGCGTCCTGACGTACAACACGTTCCTGATGAGCAAGAACCTCTACCCCAACTGGGGCCAGGACCACCGCGCTTCGGAGATCCCCAAGGCCTCCTTCTTCCAGGGCCACGACGTGGTCGTGCTCCAGGAGGCCTTCGACAACGGCGCCTCGGACGCCCTGAAGTCCAATGCCTCGGCGCAGTACCCGTACCAGACCCCGGTCGTCGGCCGGAGCAAGAGCGGCTGGGACGCCACGGGCGGCGCGTACTCCTCCACCACCCCGGAGGACGGCGGCGTCACGATCCTGAGCAAGTGGCCGATCATCCGCAAGGAGCAGGTCGTCTACAAGGACGCCTGCGGCGCCGACTGGTGGTCCAACAAGGGCTTCGCCTACGTGGTGCTGAACGTGGGCGGCACCAAGGTGCACGTGGTCGGCACCCACGCCCAGTCCACCGACCCGGGCTGCGGCGCGGGTGAGGCCGCGCAGATGCGCGCCCGCCAGTTCAAGGCGATGGACGCGTTCCTGGACGGCAAGAACATCCCGGCGGACGAGCAGGTCATCGTCGCCGGCGACATGAACGTCGACTCCCGCACCCCCGAGCTCGCGTCGATGCTCGCCGATGCCGACCTGGCGAACTCCGACACGCGCACGGGTCACCCGTACTCCTTCGACACCGCGCTGAACTCCATAGCGAACTACCGCTACCCGACCGACCCGCGCGAGGACCTGGACTACGTCCTCTACCGCAAGGGCAACGCCCGCCCGGCGGGCTGGGAGAACAACGTGGTCAAGGAGCAGTCGGCGCCCTGGACGGTCTCCAGCTGGGGCACCTCGTACACGTACACCAACCTCTCCGACCACTACCCGCTGATCGGCCGCTAGCCCACGCTCCCGCGGGTGCCTCCGCGCGACGGGCCCCCGCGGGACCGCCCCTGCACGCAGCTCAGCCGAACCGGTCCTTCGGCTCGAACCGGTTGAGCTGCGCGAGGGCCTGGATCTCCTCGGGGCTGAAGCGGGGCTCCGGGATCCTCCCGCCCTCGTCCGGTGGGCGGCGCTGCGCCCACCGGACAGGGCCGTCCGGGCTACACGGCCCCGGGCGCTGCCTCGTGCGGGCCCTCGTGCGGCTCCTCGTACAGACCGTCGATCAGGGCTCCGTACTTCTCCCGGACCACCCGGCGACGCAGCTTCAGCGACGGGGTGAGCTCCCCGGTCTCCGGGCCCCACTCCTCCGTCAGCAGCCGGTACCGCTTGATCTGCTCGGTCCGGTTGAGCCGGGCGTTGGCCGCCTCGACCGCGCGGGCGACCTCCTCCCGGACGGCCGGGTGCGCCGCGAGCCCGGCGAGCGAGCCGGCCTCGATGCCGCGCGCCGCCGCCCACGCCGGGGCCAGCTCCCCGTCCAGCACCAGCAGGGCGACGAGGTAGGAGCGGCCGTCACCGTGCACCAGGGCCTGGCCGATCAGCGGATGCTCCTTGACGGTGTTCTCCACCAGCGCCGGAGAGACGTTCTTGCCGTTCGAGGTGATGATGAGTTCCTTCTTGCGGTCGGTCAGCCAGAGGAACCCGTCCTCGTCGAGGCGGCCGATGTCCCCGGTCGCGAACCAGCCCTCGGTGTCGTGCGCGCTCTCCACCGACCCGTCGGGCCGCAGGTAGCCGCCGAAGACGGTCCCGCCGCGCGTGAGGATCTCCCCGTCCTCGGCGAGCCGCAGCTCCAGCCCCTCGATCGCCTGCCCCACCGAGCCCAGCCGGAAGCCGTCCGGGCTGTTGACCGTGCACACGCCCGAGGTCTCGGTGAGCCCCCAGGCGTCCATGATGGTGATGCCCCAGCCCGCCCAGAACCGCACGACGTCGATCGGCATCGGCGCGGTGGCGCTGGCCGTCCACCGGAGCCGGTCCAGCCCGGCCAGGCCCAGCAGCGGGTCCAGCACCTGCTCCTTGGCGCGGGCGTACGAGGCTTCGAGCGCGGCCGGGATCTGCTCGCCGCGCTCCCGGTGGCCGGCCCGGGCGCGGGCGAGGTCGTTCGCGGCCTCGATGGCCTCCCGCTGCGCGGCCGGAAGCTGCGCGAGCACCGCCCGTACGGACGCGGCGAGCTTCTCCCACACCCGGGGCACGCCGAAGAACTGCACCGGGTGCAGCTCGCGGACGGCACTCCCCACGGCGGCGGGGTCGGCGACGAGCCGGACGTGGGCGGCCCGCAGCAGCGGCAGGTATATGCCCAGGATCCGCTCGGCGATGTGCGCGAACGGCAGGTAGCAGATGTGCTCGGCGTGCTCGGGCAGGTCCACGCGCCGGTCGAGGCGGACGGACTGGAGCATGATGTTGCGGTGGGTCAGCCGGACGCCCTTGGGGTCGCCGGTGGTGCCGGAGGTGTAGACGACGGTCAGCGGGTCCTCGGGGCGGGACTCCTGCCAGGCCTTCTCGAAGGCGTCGGGGCGGTGCGTGCGGGCGCCGCTCGCGTGCAGGGAGCCGTACGTGCGGTGCGCACCCGCATCGGCGGCCTCGGCCACGACCAGCCGCTCCAGGGGCACCTGCGCGTCGGCGAGCAGCGGTTCCCACCGGGCCAGCTCGCGGGCGCCCTCGAGGAGGGCGACCCGGGCCCGGCTGTGGCGGGCGATGTGGGCGATCTGCTCGGGCGCGGAGGTCCCGTACACGGTGACGGGGACGGCGCCGAGGTGGACGAGGGCGAGATCGCTGAGCCAGTGCTCGGGGCGGTTGCCCATCATGATCAGGACGTGTTCGCCGCGTTCGATGCCGAGGGCGGCGTATCCGGAGGCGAGGACGGCGACCTTGCGGCGGACCTCGGTCCAGCTGAGGGTCGTCCAGCCGTCGCCCTCGCGCCACGAGAGGGCGGGGAGATCCCCGTACTCCGCGGCGTTGCGCGCCAGCAGTGCGGGGAGGGTGAGCTCTTCGGGTCGTCCGGGCAGTCGCAGTTTCGTGGTCATGGGCAGCTCCTGGCCGTTTCACATCGTTGGTGCGACAGCAATACTGTTGAAGCTGTACTTACGAACGGGTACGCGCGGAACAGAGAGCGAGGCGGCGACCATGACCACCCGGGCACCCGAACCCACGCTCACCGTGGACGAGCTGGCCGCCCGGGCGGGTGTGACCGTCCGCACCGTACGGTTCTACAGCACGCGCGGGCTTTTGCCCCCTCCCGTGATCGGCCCCCGTCGGGTGGGCCACTACGGCCCGGAGCACCTCTCGCGGCTGGCCCTGATCGAGGAGTTGCAGCACCAGGGCATGACCCTGTCGGCCATCGAGCGGTACCTGGACGCGCTGCCGGACGACCTGAGCCCGCACGACCTGGCGATCCACCGGGCGCTGGTGGCCACCTGGGCCCCGGACTCGGCGCTGGAGTCCTCGCGGGAGGAGCTGGAGAAGCGGGCCGGGCGCACCCTGACGGACACGGACATCCGGCGGCTGACGGCGATGAACGTGCTGGCACCGGCCCCGGAAGGCTTCCGGGTGGACGTGGGGCTGCTGCGGCTGGGGGTCGCGCTGCTCGACGTGCCGATCGCGTACGAGACGATCCTGGTGGCGCGCAAGGTGCTGCTCGAGCACGCGCGGACGGCGGCGCACCAGCTGACGGCGCTGTTCCGGGACGAGGTGTGGGGCCCGTTCACGCAGGGCGAGAGCGATCCGGAGCGAGTGGAGTCCATGAAGGCACTGTCGGCGCACATGCAGCCGATGGTGGTCCAGGCGCTGGTGACGGCGTTCCAGCGGTCGCTGAAGGAAGAACTGCGGGCGGCGTTCGTCTCGGAACCGGAGGCGGGGAGGACCGACTGATCGGCACCTCGGTGCGGTGGACACGAGCGGGCAGTGTTGGACGGTCACCGACCCTGCAGGGCCTGGAAAGTGGACACCGCCCGGCGCGAGTCTGCGTGCCATGAATGTTGCACGTACCACCACGACGTCCCGCGCGCTCCGTGCCATGACGGTGCTGACCGCCGCCGCAGCCCTCTGCGCCACCGCCCCCACCGCCCACGCCGCGCAGGACACCGACCGGCGCGCGCCGGGGATCGTCGGCGCCTGGGCCCGTGCCTGGAACGGCACCGAACCCCAGGCGCTCGGCGCCCTGTTCACCGCCGACGGCACGTACACCGATGAAGCCGTGGCCATCACCTTCCGTGGCCGGACGGAGATCTCGGGGTGGAAGGCCCGCGCCGACAGCCTCATCGACAACGTCCGCGTCACCGTCCGCGCCGCCCACCGCGACGGCGACCGCATCACCGTCCGGGCCGTCTACTCCGGCCATCTCAAGGGCGCGCCCCAGCCCTTCGCCGTGCCGATGACCACCCTGCTCGACCTCGGCGGGAACCACTGCCGGATCGTCTCCGACCGGGACCACTACAGCCTGGCCGCTGTCCTGCGCCAGTCCGGCCTGCCCGCCGACTGGACCCCGCCCGCCGCCTGACGGCAGCCGGAGCGCACGCCCCGGGCCCGCTCGCGGGCGGGCCCGGGGCGCCGAGCTCAGTCGGCGTACGTCTCGCCGCGCTCGGCCTTCGCGACGAGCGAGGCCGGCGGGGTGAAGCGCTCGCCGTACTGGGCGGCCAGCTCGCGGGAGCGGGCGACGAAGCCCGGCAGGCCGCCCTCGTAGCCGTTGATGTACTGGATCACGCCGCCGGTCCAGGCCGGGAAGCCGATGCCCATGATGGAGCCGATGTTGGCGTCGGCGATCGAGGTGAGCACGCCCTCGTCGAGGCAGCGGACGGTGTCCAGGGCCTCGGAGAAGAGCATCCGCTCCTTCATGTCGATGAACGGGATGTCCGCGTCCGGCTTGGCGAAGTGCTCGCGCAGGCCCGGCCAGATGCCGGCGCGCTTGCCGCTCTCGTCGTACGCGTAGAAGCCGGCCCCGCCGCTGCGGCCGGGGCGGCCGAACTCGTCGACCATCCGGTCGATGACCGTGTCCGCGGGGTGCGCGGTCCAGGTGCGGCCCTCGGCCTCGAAGGCCTTGCGGCTCTCGTTGCGGATCTTGCGCGGGAGGGTGAGGGTGAGCTCGTCCATCAGGGAGAGCACCTTGGCCGGGTAGCCGGCCTGGGCCGCGGCCTGCTCGATGGAGGCGGGCTCGACGCCCTCGCCGACCATCGCGACGCCCTCGTTGATGAACTGGCCGATGACGCGCGAGGTGAAGAAGCCGCGCGAGTCGTTGACCACGATCGGGGTCTTGTTGATCTGCCGTACGAGGTCGAAGGCGCGGGCGATGGCCTCGTCGCCGGTGCGCTCGCCCTTGATGATCTCCACCAGCGGCATCTTGTCGACGGGCGAGAAGAAGTGCAGTCCGATGAAGTCGACGGGGCGCGAAACCCCTTCCGCGAGGCCCGTGATGGGCAGCGTGGAGGTGTTGGAGCAGAGCAGCGCGTCGGGGGCGATGACGTCCTGGATCTCCTGGAACACCTTGTGCTTGAGGGAGGTGTCCTCGAAGACGGCCTCGATGATGGCGTCGCAGCCGGCCAGGTCGGCTGCCTCGGCGGTCGGGGTGATCCGGGCGAGGAGTTCGGCGCGCTGGGCCTCGGTGCTGCGGCCGCGGGAGACGGCCTTGTCGAGCAGCTTCTCGGAGTACGCCTTGCCCTTCGCGGCGGCCTCGGGGGTGACGTCCTTCAGCACCACCTCGATGCCCGCGCGGGCGCAGGAGTACGCGATGCCCGCGCCCATCATGCCCGCGCCGAGGACGGCGACCTTGGTGACCTTGCGGGGCGCGATGCCCTGCGGGCGGCTGCGGCCGGCGTTGACGGCCTGGAGGTCGAAGAAGAACGCCTGGATCATGTTCTTGGCGGTCTGTCCGGTGACCAGCTCGGTGAAGTAGCGGGCCTCGATGGTCAGCGCGGTCTCGAAGTCCACCTGGGCGCCCTCGACGGCGCAGGCCAGGATGTTGCGCGGGGCCGGGTACGGGGCGCCGTTCAGCTGCTTCTTCAGGTTGGCCGGGAAGGCCGGGAGGTTGGCGGCGAACTTCGGGTTCGACGGCGTGCCGCCCGGGATCCGGTAGCCGGGTACGTCCCAGGGCTGCTTCGACTCCGGGTTGGCGTCGATGAAGGCGCGGGCCTTGGCCAGCATCTCCTCGGGGGTGGCGGCCAGTTCGTGGACGAGGCCGTTGTCGAGGGCGCGCTGCGGGTTGTACTGGGTGCCCTGGAGCAGGACCTTGAGCAGCGCGTCGGCGATGCCCATCAGGCGCACCGTACGGGTGACACCGCCGCCGGCCGGCAGCAGGCCGAGGGTGACCTCGGGCAGGCCGATCTTGGAGCCGGGGGCGTCGAGGGCGACGCGGTGGTGCGAGGCCAGGCAGATCTCGTAACCGCCGCCGAGGGCCGCGCCGTTGATGGCGGCCACAACGGGCTTGCCGAGGGTCTCGATGCGGCGCAGGGAGCGCTTGATCGCGGTGCCGGTGTCGAAGGCGAGCTGCGCGTGCTCGGGGCGCAGCCCGATCATGTCCTTGAGGTCGCCGCCCGCGAAGAAGGTCTTCTTGGCGGAGGTGTAGATGATGCCGCGGATGGAGTCCTTCTCGGCCTCGGCGCGGTCGGCGATCGCCGCGATGGAGTCCTTGAAGGCCTGGTTCATCGTGTTGGCGGACTGGTCGGGGTCGTCGAGGACGAGGGTGACGACGCCGGTCTCGTCCTGTTCCCAGCGGATCGTGGTGGACTCGCTCATGTTCGCTACTTCCGTGTCAGAGAGGAGGTCTGGGGGATACAGGACGCGGTTCAGAGGCGTTCGACGATGGTGGCGACGCCCATGCCGCCGCCGACGCAGAGGGTGACGAGCCCGTAGCGCTTGTCCTGGCGTTCCAGTTCGTCGATGACGGTGCCCAGCAGCATCGCGCCGGTGGCGCCGAGCGGGTGGCCGAGCGCGATGGCGCCGCCGTTGACGTTGACCTTGTCGAGGGAGACGCCCATGTCCTTGACGAAACGGAGCACGACGCCGGCGAAGGCCTCGTTCATCTCGATCAGGTCGATGTCGTCGATGGTCAGGCCGGCCTTGGCGAGGGCCTTGCGGGTGGCCGGGGCGGGGCCGGTGAGCATGATGGTGGGCTCGGAGCCGGAGACGGCGGCCGAGACGATCCGGGCGCGCGGCGCCAGGCCGTTACGCTCGCCCGCCTCGCGGGTGCCGATCGCGACGAGCGAGGCGCCGTCGACGATGCCGGAGGAGTTGCCGGCGTGGTGGACGTGGTCGATCTTCTCGATCCAGTGGTACTTCTGCAGCGCGACGGCGTCGAACCCGCCGAGGTCGCCGATGTCCGCGAAGGACGGCTTCAGCTTCGCGAGCGTGTCGGCCGTGGTGCCCGGGCGGACGAACTCCTCCTGGTCCAGGACGACCAGGCCGTTGCGGTCGGTGACCGGGACGACGGACTTGGCGAAGCGGCCGTCCTTGATGGCGGTGGCCGCGCGCTCCTGGGAGAGGGCGGCGTACTCGTCCACGTCGCGCCGGGAGAAGCCCTCGATGGTGGCGATGAGGTCGGCGCCGATGCCCTGCGGGACGAAGCCGGTGTCCCAGTTGGTCATCGGGTCGTTGAACCAGGCGCCGCCGTCGGAGGCCATCGGCACGCGGGACATGGACTCCACACCGCCGGCGAGGACGAGGTCCTCCCAGCCGGAGCGGACCTTGGCGGCGGCCATGTTCACGGCCTCGAGGCCGGAGGCGCAGAAGCGGTTCTCCTGTACGCCGGCCACCGTGTCCGGCAGCCCCGCGGCGATGGCCGCGATCCGGGCGATGTCGGAGCCCTGGTCGCCGACCGGGCCGACGACGCCGAGGACGATGTCGTCGATGGTGGCCGGGTCCAGGCCGGGGTTGCGCTCGCGCAGGGCGTGGATGAGGCCGACGACCAGGTCGATCGGCTTGGTGCCGTGCAGGGCGCCGTTGGCCTTGCCGCGGCCGCGCGGGGTGCGGATCGCGTCGTATACGTAAGCTTCGGTGCTCACTGGTCAAGCCTTTCGGGGAGGGGTCCGTGCGTTAGCCGAGGAGGGAGCGGCCGATGATCTCTTTCATGATCTCGGTCGTGCCCCCGTAGATGGTCTGGATGCGGCCGTCGATGAAGGCCCGTGCGACCGGGTATTCGCTCATGTAGCCGTACCCGCCGTGCAGTTGCAGGCAGCGGTCGGCGACCCGCTTCTGGAGCTCGGTCGCCCACCACTTGGCCATCGAGGCGTGGACGTGGTCCAGCTCGCCGTTGGAGTGGTCGACGATGCAGCGGTCCAGGAAGGTGCGGGTGACCGCGCACTCGGTGGCCATCTCCGCTATCTCGAAGCGGATGTGCTGGAGCTTGGAGAGCGGCCGCCCGAAGGCCTCGCGCTCCTTCACGTACCGGGTGGTGATCTCCAGCAGGTGCTCGGCGGCGGCGATGCCGGCCATCGCGATGCCCATCCGCTCCTGCGCGAGGTTGGTCATCAGGTGGACGAAGGCGCCGTTCAGCTCGCCGAGCAGGTTCTCCTTGGGGACGCGTACGTCGTGGAAGAACAGCTCGGCGGTGTCCTGCGCCTTCTGGCCGATCTTGTCGAGGTTGCGGCCGCGCTCGAAGCCCTCCGTGCCGCGCTCGACCACCAGCAGCGACAGGCCGTGCGCGCCGCCCTCCGGGGTGGTCTTGGCGACCACGACCACCAGGTCGGCCAGGATGCCGTTGGAGATGAAGGTCTTGGAACCGTTGAGCACCCAGTGGTCGCCCCGGTCCTCCGCGCTGGTCCGGATCCCCTGGAGGTCGGAGCCCGCACCCGGCTCGGTCATCGCGATCGCCGTGATCGTCTCGCCCGAGCAGAAGCCGGGCAGCCAGCGCCGCTTCTGCTCCTCGGTGGCGAGCGAGGTCAGGTACGGGCCGATGATGTCGTTGTGCAGGCCGATCGCGAGCCCGGCCGCCCCGGCCCGGGTGAACTCCTCGGCGATCACGGCGGCGTAGCGGAAGTCGGTGTTCCCGCCGCCCCCGTACTCCTCCGGGACGGCCAGGCCCAGCAGGCCCTGCCGGCCGGCGGCCCGCCAGGCCTCACGGCTGACGATCCCGTCCTTCTCCCACTGCTCGTAGTGCGGCAGCACCTCCTTGGTGAGGAAGGTGCGGACCGTTTCGCGGAACGCCTCGTGTTCGGCGTCGAAGATGCGGCGTTGCATCGGGGCCTCCTAGAGCCAGCTCTTGACGGTTTCGATCAGCCGGGCCGGCTCGGCACCGACGGGGGTGACGTTGAGCATGGTGACGCCCGCCTCCCGGAAGGCCTCGACCCGCTCGCGTACGTAACTCTGCGGCCCGCACAACGTCATGAGCTCGCAGAACTCGTCCGGGACCGCGGCCGCCGCATCGCGCTTGCGGCCGGAGAGGTAGAGCTCCTGGATCTTGCGGGCCTCCTCCTCATAGCCGTAGGCGACGGCGAGGTCGTTGTAGAAGTTCTTGCCGACCGCACCCATCCCGCCGACGTACAGCGCGATCTGCGGGCGCGCCAGGTCCCGTACGGCTGCTGCGTCCTCGCCGATCGCGAGCAGCCCGCCCGCCACGGTCTGCAGGGGTCCGAGCTCCGGGGCGCGCAGGGCCGCGCCTTCGGCGAGGGCGCTCCCCCACACCGCGTGGGCCTTCTCCGGGATGAACAGGGTGGGCAGCCAGCCGTCGGCGATCTCGGCGGTCATCCGCACGTTCGCGGGACCGAGCGAGGCGATGTACACGGGGATCGCGTCGCGGACCGGCCGGGTGAGGATCTTCAGCGGCTTGCCGTGCCGGCCGCCCTTCTCGGGCGGCAGCGGCATGTCGGTGATGCCGTGGTGGTCGATCGTCTCGCGGCGCCAGATCCGGCGGCACAGCTCGACCGTCTCGCGGGTCCGGCCGAGCGGCTTGTCGTACGGCTTCCCGTGCCAGCCCTCGACGACCTGCGGGCCGGAGGCGCCGAGGCCCAGCAGCGCCCGGCCGCCCGACATGGCGTCGAGCCCGGCCGCCGTCTGGGCGACGAGGGCGGGGGTGCGGGAGTAGACGTTGAGGATGGCCGAGCCGATCTTCATCCGCTCGGTACGGGCCGCCAGATAGCCCATGATCGTCGGGGAGTCGAAGCCCCAGGCCTCGGCGACCCACACGGCGTCGAGTCCGGCCGCCTCCAGCGCGGTCGCCTCGTCGGCGGCCCGGCGCGGGTCCCCGGAGTAGTCGAGCATCATGGAGAGTTCCATCAGGCGCCCTCGCCCTTCGCGGTCAGGCCCGGCACGTCCCAGTCGCGGGCCACGGATTCGGTGTCGGCCCCCGGCTGCGCCGGGCCCGAGGCCACCGCGACCGGTGTGGCCGAGAACCGGGGCGCGGGGGCGGGCTGGGTGATCCCGCCGAAGTCGGTGAAGGTCCCGCGGGCGGCCAGGTGCGGGTGGAGCGGCGCCTCGCGCAGGGACAGTACGGGTGCGACGCAGGCGTCGGAGCCCTCGAAGACGGCCGTCCACTCCTCCCGCGTACGGGACTTGAAGCGGGCGGCGACGGTCTCGCGGAGCTCGCCCCAGCGGGCCGTGTCCTTGCGGGCCGGGGCCCCGTCCTCGATGCCGAGCAGCGCCACGAAGGTGTCGTAGAACTGCTGTTCCAGCGCGCCGACCGCCATGTACCCGCCGTCGGAGGTCTCGTACGTGCCGTAGAAGGGGCAGCCGCCGTCGAGGAGGTTGGCCCCGCGCCGGTCCTGCCAGCCGCCGGCCGCCATCATCCCGTGGATCATGGCGGTGAGGTGGGCCGTGCCGTCGACGATGGCCGCGTCCACGACCTGGCCGGCGCCGCCCGGGGTGCGGGCGTGCTGCAGGGCCGCGAGGACGCCGATGACCAGGTAGAGCGAGCCGCCCGCGTAGTCCCCGACGAGGTTGGCGGGGACGGCCGGGGGCTCGCCCGGGTTCCCGATCATGCCGAGGGCGCCTGTGACGGCGATGTACGCGATGTCGTGCCCGGCGGTGTGCGCGAGCGGGCCGTCCTGGCCCCAGCCGGTCATCCGGCCGTAGACGAGCCCCGGATTGCGGGCGTGGCAGTCGGCGGGGCCGACGCCGAGCCGCTCGGCGACCCCGGGGCGGAAGCCCTCGATGAGCACGTCGGCCCGCTCGACCAGGTCCAGCACGCGGGCGGGGCCCTCGGCGGACTTCAGGTCGACCAGGACGGACCGCTTGCCGCGGTTGGTGACGTCGTACGCGGGATCGACCGCGAGCCCGCCGCCGCCGGGGCGGTCCACCCGTACGACGTCGGCACCGAGATCGGCGAGGAGCATCGCGGCGAACGGGCCCGGGCCGATGCCCGCCAGTTCGACGACGCGCACGCCCGCGAGCGGGCCGTTGCCGGGCACGTTCCCTGTCACTGCCATCGAGCCCCCAGCATCCCTGGCGCCACTGCCGCCACTGCCGCCACTGTGTGACACAACTGATGTAACACCAGTGATGCTAGGAACGCGTTCCACTCAGCACAAGAGCAAGCGCTTAGCCGGTTGACTCGTTTCGCGCGTCGAGCGCCTTCAGGTGCCGCTTGAGGGCGACCGTCCGGTAGCTCTCCTCCACCCATTCGCACAGCACCTCGAGGGACGGCGCCCCCTTCTCCCCCAGCGGCAGGAAGACCCAGCCGGCCTTCCCCAGCCCGTACCCGGTCGGCTCCGCCCCGGGCGCGGTCATGGCATGGCCGTGCAGCGCCTCGTCCTTGAGCTTCACGGAGAGCCCGGGCGGCTGCGGGCCGTCGGCGTTGCCCAGGAAGACGAAGATCTTCTTGTTGACCTTCACGACGCCGTCCTCCGGGCCCCATGGAAACTCCTCCACGGCCTCCGGCAGCCCGCGGGCGAACTCCCGCACCGCCTCCCACTTGCGCACCGCAGCCTTCATGGACGCCTCCACTCAGCACAGGTCACACCTGCTCGCACTCGCAGTCGGTCCTCACGCTAGCGCCGGCCCCCGGCACCGGCCGGAAAACCGGACCCCAATCCTCCGGTCGCACCCCTTCCCACCTGCGAAAACTCGCATGGCAAAGGCTTCGGGTCTCTGTACTCTGAGCGGGCTTTCAGTCCTGATCAAGGACTCACCGACATCTGGGGGGAATCGGTGTCTTATCGCCGAATCGCAGCATCCGCGGCCGTTCTCGCGGCCGGCATCTCTCTCGTACCGGTCATGGCCCACGCGGCCGGCCCGGCCGCCGGCAAGGCCCACGGGGTCGCCGCGCCGGACATGGGCAAGGCAGCCGCTCCGAAGTTCACCACGTTCGACAGCCCGGCCGACCGGTCGGCCCGGCAGGCCCCGGCGGCCGGCGGGAACAAGGCCGCGGCCGCTCCGCAGGCGGCCGACGCCAACCCCGCCCTCGCGGTCGGGCTGCACGCGACGACCACCACGGGGCGCGGCCTGGAGCTGAAGGCCGACATCACGAGCGCGCCCACGACGCTCTCGGTCCACGTCGACTGGGGCGACAACAAGACGACGAACGACTACGCCGCCGGGACCCAGACCGTCACCGAGTCGCACACCTACGACCAGCTCGGCACGTACACGGTCAAGGTGAGCGTCACCGACCAGGCCACCCAGGCCGTGGTCTCCAACGACATCGTCGTCACCACGGAGGGGTCGAACTACACCCCGTACGGCCCGACCCGCCTGCTGGACACCCGCAACGGGACGGGCGCACCTGCGGGCAAGGTGGCCGCGTACTCCTCCGCGCACCTGAAGATCGGCGGGAACGGCGGCATCCCGGCCGGCGTGACCGCGGTGGTCCTCAACGTCACCGCCACCAACACCACGAGCGGGGGCCACGTCACGGCCTTCGCCGACGGCGGCGAGAAGCCGAAGACGTCGAACGTCAACTTCGCCACGGGCCAGACCGTCCCGAACCTGGTCATCGTGCCGGTCGGCGAGAACGGCTACGTCAACCTGTACAACGGCGGCTGGGAGTCGGTCGACCTGGTCGCGGACGTCGCCGGGTACTTCACGCACACCGCGTCCAGCGGCTACACCCCGATGTCGCCGGTCCGCTTCGTGGACACCCGCTCCGGCCTCGGCACCGCCAAGGGCCAGGTCCCCGGCCAGGGGACCTTCAGCACCGGGATCAACGGCGTCAACGGCGTCTCGGCCGGGGCCACCGCCGTGGCGCTCAACGTGACGGTCACCAACCCCAAGGGCAGCGGCCACCTGACCGTCCACCCGAGCGGGCAGCAGGCCCCGACCGCCTCCAACGTGAACTTCACCACGGGCCAGACCGTCGCCAACTCGGTGATCGTCCCGGTCGGCCCCGACGGGAAGATCAGCGTCCGCAACGGCGGCTGGGACCCGGCCGACGTCATCGTCGACGTCGTCGGCTACTACAGCCCGTACAGCGCGAACGCGTACCTGCCGGTCCAGCCGTTCCGGCTGCTCGACACGCGCGAGTGGGTGTACGGCCCGCTGGGCGGCCGCGGCTACGTCCACATGCCCCTCGCCTCGGGGTACCCGCACACCAAGGGGTTCGTCCTGAACACCACGGTGACCAACACCCGCGACACCGGCTTCCTCTCGGTCGCCCCGGACCCGAACACGAAGGAGGACTACGAGAACCACACGAACACCTGGCCGGCCACCCCGACCTCCTCCACCCTGAACTGGACCTACGGCGACACGGTCCCGAACCTGGTCCAGACGAGCACCGGCTCCACCGGCGTCATCGATTACTGGAATCAGAGCGATGGCGACATCGACCTCGTCGTCGACCTTTTCGGTGTCTACACGGACAACTGATACGCAGCAGCGAAAGCGCTGGTCACGGCGGGTCGGTGGCGGCTCCAGGCCGCCGCCGGCCCGCCGGCGGCAGATGTGCGGGCTTAAGGCGGGGGCCTATAAGCGGAAGCTCAGTGACTATGTAATCTGAGCGGACTTTCAGCCCTGGCCAAGGGCTCACGGAACCATAGGGGGCTCGGTGTCCTATCGCCGACTCGCAGCTTCTGCCGCCGTCTTCGCAGCCGGCATTTCCCTCATACCGGGCATGGCGCACGCGGCCGACCAGGCCTCCGGCGATGCCCACGGCGTCAGCCAGCCCGACCTCACCCAGGCCGGGCTGAAGAACGGCACCACGTTCACCAGCCCCGCCGACCGGTCGACCCGGCGGACCGCGCAGTCCGCGCCGGCCGCCAAGAGCGGGACGGCAGCCGCGCCCATGACGGCCGCACCCATGGCGGAGACCGCCGACGCCAACCCGACTCTCGCCGTCGGCCTGGAGGCCACCCCCATCACGGCGCACGCGATCACGCTGGCGAGCTCCATCACCAGCGCGGCCACCCCGCTCGACGTCAGCGTCGCCTGGGGCGACGGCGCCGTCACCGCCGCCTCGGCCACGGGCACGCAGGTCGTGGAGTCGGAGCACACCTACGCGGAGCTCGGTACCTACACCGTCAAGGTCACCGTGACGGACAAGGCCGCGAACACCGTGGTCACCAACGAGGTGGCCGTCACGACCGGGGGCTCGGACTACACCCCGTACGGCCCGACCCGCCTGCTGGACACCCGCAACGGCACCGGCGCCCCGCAGACCAAGGTCGCCCCGTACAGCTCCGCGCACCTGAAGATCGGCGGGAACGGCGGCATCCCCGCCGGCGTGACCGCGGTCGTCCTCAACGTCACCGTCACCGACACCACCAGCGGCGGCCACGTCACCGCCTACGCCGACGGCGACGACAAGCCGACCACGTCGAACGTCAACTTCGTACCCGGCCAGACCGTCCCGAACCTGGTCATCGTGCCGGTCGGCGAGAACGGCTACGTCAACCTGTACAACGGCGGCTGGGAGTCGGTCGACCTCATCGCCGACGTCACCGGGTACTTCACCCAGACCTCCTCCAGCGGCTACACCCCGCTGGCCCCGCAGCGCTTCGTCGACACCCGCAGCGGCACGGGCACCGCCAAGGGCCAGGTCGCCGGATACGGCTCCTTCAGCACCCAGATCACCGGCCTCGGCAAGGTCCCGGCCACCGGGGTCACCGCCGTGGCGCTCAACGTGACGGTCACCAACCCGAAGAGCGACGGCCACCTGACCGTCTACCCGAGCGGCCAGCAGGCCCCGACCGCCTCCAACGTGAACTTCACCACGGGCCAGACCATCGCCAACTCGGTGATCGTCCCGGTCGGCCCCGACGGGAAGATCAGCGTCCGCAACGGCGGCTGGAACCCGGCCGACGTCATCGTCGACGTCGTCGGCTACTACAGCCCGCAGAGCAAGGGCTCGTACCTGCCGTTCGCGCCGGAGCGCATGCTCGACACCCGCGACCCCAAGGACCCGGTCCACGGCCCGCTGGCCGGCCGCGACTACATCTACACGGCGATGTCCGAGCCCGGTTCCGGCATCACGGGCTTCGTGCTGAACACCACGGTGACCAACACCGGGGACAGCGGCTTCCTCGCGGTCGCCCCGGACCCGAACACGCTCGACGAGTACGACAACAACGCGGCGAGCCAGCCGACCCCGCCCGGCTCCTCGACCCTGAACTGGACGACCGGCAAGACCGTCCCGAACCTGGTCCAGGCGAGCACCGGCGGCACCGGCGTCATCGACTTCTGGAACCAGAGCGACGGCAACATCGACCTCATCGTCGACGTCTTCGGCATGTACCAGGACAACTGACCCGCTGCGCATCGCGCCGGATACAGCGCCCCGGGAACGGCCGTCCAGGCCGCCCCCGGGGCGCTGTTCTTCGTACCGTCGCCGCGCGCTAGCCTCAGCCACCGACAGGAGCGGGGAGCGGGGAGGAGCAGGAGCCGTGATGAACGAAGAGGTTCGGCAGACCGACGAGGCCGCGGGGCGTGAGCGCCCTCGCGACCGGGCCTATGACGTGGTGCTCTTCGGCGCGACCGGGTTCGTCGGGGCCCTGACCGCCGAGTACCTCGCCGCGCACGCCCCCGCCGACTGCCGGTGGGCCCTCGCGGGCCGCGACCTCGGCAAACTGGAGCGGCTGCGCGAGCGGCTGACCGCGCTCGACCCCGGGTGCGCGTCGCTGCCGCTGCTGCGCGCGGACGCCGGCGACGCACAGGCCGTACGGGAACTGGCCGCCTCCACGCGGGTCCTGGCCACGACCGTCGGACCGTACGTCCTGTACGGGGCGGAGCTGGTCGCCGCCTGCGCCGCGGCGGGCACGGACTACGTGGACCTCACCGGCGAGCCGGAGTTCGTGGACCGGACCTACGTCGAACACGACGCCCGGGCCCGGGAGACCGGCGCGCGGCTGGTGCACGCCTGCGGCTTCGACTCGATCCCGGCGGACCTCGGCGCGTACTTCACGGTGGGACAGCTGCCGCAGGGTGTGCCGCTGCGGGTGGACGGGTTCATGCGGTCCAACGCGGTCTTCTCCGGCGGGACCCTGGCCTCCGTCCTCACCGTCATGGGCCGCGGGCCGCAGACCCTGGCCGCGGCGCACGAGCGCCGGCTGCACGAGCCCCGGCTGCTGAAACGGCGCGTACGGGGACCCCTGGGCGCGCCGCGGTTCAGCCGGGAGACCGGGGCGTGGGCGCTGCCGCTGCCGACCCTGGACCCCCGGATCGTGACCCGCTCGGCGGCCGCGCTGGAGCGGTACGGTCCGGACTTCCGCTACCGGCAGTACGCCTCGGTGAAGCACCTTCCGATCGCCGTGGGCGGGACGGCGGCGGTCGGCGCGACGGCGGCCCTGGCGCAGCTCCCGGCGGCGCGGCGGTGGCTGATGAGCCGCTGGGAGCCGGGCCGCGGCCCGGACGCGGAGCGCCGGGCGCGCAGCTGGTTCACGGTCCGCTTCGTGGGCGAGGGCGGTGGCCGCCGCGTGTTCACCGAGGTCTCGGGCGGCGACCCGGGCTACGGCGAGACCGCCAAGATGCTGGCGGAGTCGGCACTGTGCCTCGCGTACGACGCCCTGCCGGAGCGGGCCGGCCAGCTCACCACGGCGGTGGCGATGGGCGACGCCCTGCTGGACCGGCTCCAGAAGGCCGGCATCCGCTTCCGGGTGGCGGCGCAGCGGTAGCGGGCGGCGGTCAGGAGGCTTCGCGCAGGGCCCGCCGGCACAGCGAGTCGGCGTGCCGGGTGGTCTCCGGGATCCGGAAGCGGGGACTCAGCGCGAGGGCGTGGGCGCAGGCGTTGTCGAGCGAGACCCGGTGGCCGACGGAGACGTACACCGGCTTGATGCGGTCCTGCGTACGCAGCGCCCGCCCGACGACGGCGCCGTCGGCCGCGAGCAGCGGCGCGGCGTCGCCGCGCAGGGCGCCGGGCTCCTCGTAGGTGAACGTGAACGGGTTCTTCGCGACGCCCATGCTCGCCAGCCCCGTGACCACCCCGAGGTGGCAGGCGAGGCCGAAGCCGCGGGGGTGGGCGAGCCCGTAGCCGTCGCAGACGACGAGGTCGGGGGCGGCGGTGAGGGCGTCCAGCGCGGCCAGCACGGTGGGCAGCTCCCGGAAGGCGAGGAGCCCGGGCACGTACGGGAAGCTGACGTGCCCGACCGCGGTCGCCTCCTCGACGACCGCGAGGGTGGCGGCGTCGAGGACGACGGCCGCGGCGGCGACCAGGTCGCGCTCGTCGTCGTAGGCGACGTCCACGCCCGCGACGAGCCCGCGCCCGGGCAGCGGGCCGGTCTCGTCGAGCACGACGTGATGGCGGAGTTCGTCTTGTATCGCCCGGGCCTCGGCCTCGTCGGCGGGGGTCTTTGCGCTCGTCATGATGGTGCGAGAGTAGCCTGGCGATCATGTTCGTCATGGAGCTCACCTACACCGCGCCCGTCGAAGCCGTCGAAGAGGAGATGGACGCGCACATCGCCTGGCTGGACGGCTACTACGCATCGGGCGTCTTCCTCGCCTCGGGCCGCAAGGTCCCGCGCGAGGGCGGCATCATCCTGGCGGCCGGGATCTCCCGCGCGGAAGCCGAACGCATCGCGGCGGAGGACCCCTTCACCCTGGCCGGCGTCTGCGACTACCGCATCACGGAGTTCATCGCGACGAAGACGTCGGGGGATCTGGCGGCGGTGCGGGAGAACTTGGCGGGGTAGGGGCGCGGGGTGCTCGGGGTCGGGAGGGCGCCGGCCGGGATGTCGGGGGCGGGGTGCTCGGGTCGGAGAGGTCGGTCGGGATGTCGGGGGCGGGGGCGGGTGCTCGGCGTCGGTGTGGGTACGGGGGCTTCCCGGCAGTCCACTGTCCTTCCGTGTCGTGCCGGCCCGTCAAGGGCGCTCCTCCTTCGTCGTCGCGTCGCTTCGCGATGGCCTTCGGCCACCCTTGACCGACCGACCCGCCCCGGAAAGACAACAGACTGCCGGGAAGCCCCCGAAGGATGGCCGGGGGGTTCGGATTCAGACCTACCCAGATCACAGATGCCGAGCAGGGGCCCCCGTCCACCCGGAGTCCGCCCGCCAGGACCACCGAGCCGGGACGGCGATGGGCATGCGGGGACAGCCATGCCTCCCCCAAGGGCCCATAGGAAGCCTTTCCGGACCCGGGCAGGGTCAACCCGCACCAAACAGCGACCAGATGCCCATCTCGGTAGCAGTGGGCCCGCGGACGCGTCAGATCGCTACACGTTTCTCATCTCTCAGCGTCCGACGGCCGTCTGGGGCCGCTCATATGCCGCCCACGGACGGCGCAGACGAGCTGGGCAGGTGGATGGGGGCTTGTGGGAGTGCGAGGTTCAGAATTCCGGCATCGCAGGGGGGCGGCGGTTGAAGGGGGGTCAGTCGCGGATGAGGAGGACGACGAAGCCCACCACGGCTCCCAGGAGCAGTCCGAGGACGGAGTACCGGGGCCGCGACTCACGTAGGACGGGCAGGAAGTGGTC
This sequence comes from Streptomyces sp. NBC_01296, assembly GCF_035984415.1. Lineage (NCBI taxonomy): Bacteria > Bacillati > Actinomycetota > Actinomycetes > Kitasatosporales > Streptomycetaceae > Streptomyces > Streptomyces sp. NBC_01296. The sequence goes on from NZ_CP130720.1 coordinate 1,856,349, forward strand.
GACGGAGAAGCGGCCCGGCCCGGTGAGGGTGAGGGCGACGACCCCGGCGGAGAGCACCGACTCGAGTTCCACACCCTTGGGAGCGAAGAAGGTGCTCAAGCCCCGAATGGCAAGGATGTTGATGAACGTACCGGTCAGTGCCGCACCGGCGAGCGGAGTGAGCAGGCCGAGCGCGAGACCGAGGCCGCCCAGGGTCTCGGAGAGTCCGGCGATCACGGCCATGGCATCCCCGGCGGGATAGCCACTCATCGAGAAGCCCTTGCCGGTCGCGATGAGGCCCGGGCCCTTGAACCAGCCGAAGAGCTTCTGTGTGCCGTGGCCGGCCATGGTGAGGCCTACGACGAGCCGAAGCACGAGCAGTCCGACGTCATGGGTGGCGGTGGTGTCAGGAGTCGAGGTGGCACGAAAGATCGCGCGGTCCCGTAGTTCGTACGCCATGAACGTCCGTTCTTCCGTCCCCTGTGAACGACGGCCACCCTATGACGGTCGTCCGAAATGCCCAGGCCGCAACGTCGCCCGACCACATCGTCGACCCGTTCGGCGCAGACCGAACCATGCCCTCGCCGACCCCCGGAACTCCGTCGGACGCTGAGAGATGAGGAGCGCGTAGCGATCTGGTGCGCCTGCGGGCTCACCCCTACCGGCATGGTCATCTCGCCGCTGTCTGGTGCAGGTTGACCCTGCCCGGACCCGGAAGGGGCTTCCTATGGGCCGTTGAGGGAGTCGCTGCCTCCCCGCGGGCCGATCACTGGCCCGGCTCGGTGGTCCTGGTGAGCGGACTGCGGATGGACAGGGGCCCCTGAGCGGCATCTCTGATGGGCCCGTATCGGAACATGAACCCCCCGGCCATCCTCCGGGGGCTTCCCGACAGTCTGTTGTCTTTCCGGGGTGGGCCGGGCAGTCAAGGGTGGCCGAAGGCCATCGCGAAGCGACGCGACGAAGGAGCGCCCTTGACGGCCCGGACCGCACCGGAAGGACAGTGGACTGACGGGAAGCCCCCGTACCCACTCCCGACCCCGAGTCGACAGATCCCGACATCCCCAGGAGCCCCCATGCACCACTCACCCCGGCCCGCCGCCCCCGACGACATACCCGAGCTGGTTCGGCTTCGGGCCGTGGCCCTTGCCGCCCTCGGGGTTGACCCCGGGCCTCTCGATGCCGCCTGGCGGGACGTCGCCCGCGGGTGGTTCCTCGAGCGGATCGGCGAACGCCCCGACGTGCACTGCCTGGTCGTCGGCGGAGCACCCGGCGAGCCCCTGCTGGCCACCGGCATGGCCTGGATCACGTACCACCTGCCCAGTCCCCGGTGGACCGACGGGCGGCGCGGCTACCTCGACGGGATCGTCACCGACGAAGGAGCCCGTGGACGGGGCCACGGCCGGCGGATCGTCGACGGGCTCACCGCCTGGCTGAACGGCAACGGGATCCACTACATCCAGCTGCACGCCAGCTCCGACGGCGAGCCCGTGTACAAGGCGGCGGGCTTCGTCACCGGCCGCTACCCGGGAATGGACCTGTTCACCACTCCCCGCGACACCGCACGGGACATCCCACAGGACATCCGCCAGCACACCCCACAGGACGCCCCCCACTCCTGACCAAGCGTCACGCCCCCTCTTGCGGTTCCAGCCTCCCCACCCTCCCCTTCTCCCCCGCCGCCCAGCAGCCCCCGTCACCGGCGCAGTCGACCGTGTCGAACGAGCCGGTGTCGAACGAGCCCGGTGTCAGCGGCCGCCAGCTCCTGCCGCCGTCCGTCGTGACGTCCGTGCCCGTCGGGCCCACCGCCAGGGCCGCGTCGCGCAGGTGCGGGAGCCAGGCCGCGCCCGAGCGGTACGCGGGCGGCGGGGTCTGGGCCGGGCTCCAGGTGCGGCCCGCGTCCGCCGATGCGGCCGCGGCCTGCGGGGAGGCCTCGCCGGTGCGGTAGTCGCCGCCGACTGCGAGGCCCCTCGTACGGTCGCGGAAGGCCAGGGCGAAGACCCCCTTGGCCGGGTCGCCCGCCGGGATGCCCGATTCGGCGATCCGCCAGGTGCGGCCGCGGTCCGCCGAGTGCAGGATCCGGGCGGCGGCGCCGCCGCCCGTGGCCAGCCAGACGTCGCGGGACCCGGCGCTCACCAGGCACTGGCCACTGGCCGCGAAGCCCGCCTCGCCCGGCAGGGCGTCCGGCATGCCCGTACTCGGCAGCACCGACCAGTTCCGGCCGCCGTCGTCCGTCGACAGGATCCGGAACCTGCCGTCGACCGGGTCGCTCACGGCCAGCCCGTGCCGGGAGTCGAAGAAGGTGAGGCAGTCGTAGAAGGCGCGCGGGTCGGGGTTGCGGAAGGTCTCGGTCCAGGTGGCGCCGCCGTCCTCGGTGCGCAGCACCCGTGACGCCTCCCCCTCCCCGATGGACAGGGCCACCGCGCGCCGTGCGTCGAAGGCCTCGATGTCGCGCAGCTCCAGGCCTTCCGCGACCGCGCCCGGCGGTGAGACGTCGCGCCAGCTGCGGCCGCCGTCCACGGTGCGCAGCACCGTGCCCTTGGAGCCGGCCACCCAGGCCGTGGAGCGGCTGACGGCGGCCAGCCCGCGGAATCGGGAGTCCTTGCCGGTCTCCTTCAGCGCCCAGCCCACGCCCCGTAACCCCTGCGCGTCGCTCCCCTTCACGTCGCTTCCCTTCACGTCGTGAACGTCCTCCGCGTACGCGGGGGCGGCCAACAGCCCCGCCGCCAGGGCCGCCGCGCACATGCCAACTCCCAGAAGTCTCATGGCGCCGGAAGCTAATGCACCCCGGATCCGGCGTCCAGGGTGCGTCCGGGCCGCCGCGTTCCTAGGCTGAGGCCATGCCCTCCAAGGAACCCAAGGCCTATGACGGCAAGCGCATCACCGTCACGTACGACACCGGCCGGTGTCTGCACGCCGCCGAGTGCGTGGGCGGACTGCCCGAGGTGTTCGACTCGGGAAAGCGTCCGTGGGTGCAGCCCGACGGGGCCGAGCCGGAGCGGGTGGCCGAGGTGATCCGCCGCTGCCCCTCGGGCGCGCTGCAGTACCGGCTCGCGGACGACGGGCCGGCCGAGGAGCCGGACCGGCCGACCACGGTCGTACGGTCGCCCGCCGGCCAGCTCGTGATGCGCGGGGATCTGCGGGTGACGACCCCCGACGGGACCGTCCGCAGGGAGACCAGGGCGATGCTTTGCGCCTGTGGAGTGAGCGGTAACCAGCCGTTCTGCGACCACTCCGGAGCGTGCGGCAGCGACTGAGACCCCTTCGCGCGCACCCCCTCACACCCACTCGCACCGTTACTCTGTGCGATCAAACGGACGCGTTCCAGCCAATCGGTGACACAGCTCACGTCAGTTCGCGTGCACGGATTTGCCGATTCCGGCGTCTATCCGTTTGCCGGGTTCCACCCACGCCCGGCAGCAGATCCGCCGCAAGGGAGCGAGTCTTGATCACTGTTATCGAGCAGGCCGTGCAGGCCCGTCTGGTCGCCACCGCGCCGAAGGTCGAGACCGTACCCGTCACGCTCTGCTACGACCGTGCGGATCCGTTCGCCGTGCGCATGGCCTTCCCCGCCCCCGCCACCCTCGAGGGCGTCGAGGTTTCGTGGACCTTCGCGCGCGAGCTCCTCGAATCGGGGCTGGACCGCCCGACGGGGTGCGGCGACGTGCGGGTGCGGCCGTACGACATCGACCGGACCACGATCGAGTTCCACGCGCCCGAGGGCGTGGCGATCGTGCTGATGCTGACGGCCGAACTGCACCGGTTCCTGGAACGGGCCGCGACGGTCGTCCCGCCGGGTCTGGAGCACCTGTACCTCGACATGGACCACAGCCTGGCCGAGCTGATGCGCGATCCCCACTGACGCCGAACCGCCCGGCCCGCCCTTGTTATTCGTTTGCGGGCGGCCCCGGCCGCCCGTAGTTTCGTAGGCGCCCCACCGCCGTCGAAACGGAGCAGGACATTGTTCGTCTGAGGTTCGAGACACCGACCGAACACGCCACCCTCGTCAGCACGCGCCCCCGGCCGTGACCGTGACGCCATGACCGTGGCTGTATCCACCGTCGGCTGTCTCCCCGCGTTGCACGCACCACTCACGCAACCTGGAGGCCTCCATGAGCCATGCCCCTGCTTTCATCACCTGCTCCGCCCTGTCCTTCGACTGGCCCGACGGCACTCCCGTCTTCGAGGACTTCCACCTGGCCGTCGGCCCCGGCCGCACCGGCCTGATCGGGCTCAACGGCTGTGGAAAGTCCACCCTGCTGAAACTCTTCGCAGGTGAACTGACGCCGTCCGACGGCCAGTTGTCCGTGGCCGGCACCGTCGGATACCTGCCGCAGAGCGTCACCCTCGACACCGCCCTGCGCGTCGACGAGGCGCTCGGCATCCGCGCCGCGCGCGCCGCCCTGCACGCCATCGAGGCGGGCGAGGCCACCGAGGCGAACTTCGCCGCAGTCGGCGACGACTGGGACGTCGAGGAGCGGGCCCTGGCCGCCCTCGACCAGCTCGGACTCGCCCGGATCGGCCTGGACCGCACGGTCGGCGAACTCTCCGGCGGCGAATGCGTGTTGCTGCGCCTCGCGGCCCTGCTGATCGCCCGCCCCGACGTCCTGCTGCTGGACGAGCCGACGAACAACCTCGACCTGCGGGCCCGGCGCCGCCTGTACGCGGCGGTCGAGTCCTGGTCCGGGGTGATGCTCCTGGTCAGCCACGACAGGGAGCTACTGGAGCGGGTCGACCAGATCGCCGACCTGCACGACGGCGAAGTCCGCTGGTACGGAGGGAACTTCAGCGCGTACGAGGAGCAGCTCGCCACCGAACAGGACGCGGCCGAGCGGATGGTCCGGGTCGCGGAAGCCGACGTACAGCGGCAGAAGCGGGAACTGTCGGACGCGCACGGCAAGTTGGCGCGGCGCAAGCGGTACGGCCAGAAGATGAACGACACGAAACGCGAGCCGAAGATCGTCATGGGCGCCCGCAAGCGCGCGGCCCAGGAGTCGGCCGGCAAGCACCGCATCATGCACACCGAGAAGCTGGCGCAGGCGAAGGAGCGGCTGGACCAGGCGGTGGAGGCGGTCCGGGACGACGACGAGATCCGGATCGAGCTGCCCGCCACGCAGGTCCCGCCGGGGCGCCGGGTCCTCACCCTGAGCAATGTGCACCTGGTGCACGGGGCCAGGGCTGCGGGCGAATGGGAGCTGCGCGGTCCGGAGCGGATCGCGCTCGTGGGCCGCAACGGTTCGGGCAAGACGACCCTGCTGCGCACGATCACGGGGCTGCTCCCGCCGGCGTCCGGGGAGGCGGTGACCCATGTGCCGACGCGGTTCCTGCCGCAGCGGCTGGACGTGCTCGACGACAGCCGTTCGGTGGTCGAGAACGTGGCGCGGTTCGCCCCGCAGGCCTCGAACAACGTGATCCGGGCCCGGCTCGCGCACTTCCTGATCCGGGGCGCCCGGGCGGACCGGCCGGCGGGCACCCTGTCGGGCGGCGAGCGGTTCCGGGCTGCGCTGGCGGCGCTGCTGCTGGCGGAGCCGGCTCCGCAGCTGCTGATGCTGGACGAACCGACGAACAACCTGGACCTGGCGAGCGTGCGGCAGCTGACGGGCGCGCTGGAGTCGTACGAGGGCGCACTGCTCGTGGCGAGCCACGACGTGCCGTTCCTGGAGTCGATCGGGATCACGCGGTGGCTGCTGCTCGACGGCGACGGCGAGATGCGGGCGACCACGGCCGAGGAGGTGCGGGAGGCGCTCTGGGACGAGTGACGGGCGCGCCGCCGGCCCCCGCCGTCCCGGTCCCCGGCGTCAAGGAAGGCGTCGGGGACCACCTGACGGCGTGACTTTCGCTCCCCTGACGGCGTGACTTTCGCTCCTTGGCGCCCTTCCGGCACGCCCACAAACTGCATAGATAACCGGATGTAACCGGGCATATGAACGCCTGGGGCTTGGCGGCTCCTCACGCTCCGCTTAACCTACGGGTTCGTAGGCTACGGAACCGTAGGTAATTCGCTTTGTCCCCAGGAGCACCCGTGACGATCACCTCTCCCCACCTCGGCAGCTCGGAGGCGTGGACCGACGCCAAGCTGCTGTACGCGCTGGAAGAGGTGGTCGAGAAGGAACTCAACCGCCATCTGAAGGTCACCAAGGACTGGATGCCCCACGAGTACGTCCCGTGGAGCGACGGCCGGAACTTCCCGGGCTTCTTCGAGGACGGCGAGGCCTGGGACCCGGAGCAGTCCAAGGTCACCGACATCGGCAAGATCGCGCTGGTCGTGAACCTGCTGACCGAGGACAACCTCCCCAGCTACCACCACGAGATCGCCACGCTCTTCGGGCGCAACGGCGCCTGGGGCACCTGGGTGCACCGCTGGACGGCCGAGGAGGGCCGCCACGGCATCGTGATGCGCGACTACCTGCTGGCCTCGCGCGCCGTGGACCCGGACAAGCTGGAAGCGTTCCGCATGCAGCACATGTCGGAGGGCTTCGAGTCCGACAACCGCCACTCGATGCTGCACTCGGTGGCGTACGTGGCCTTCCAGGAACTCGCGACCCGCATCTCGCACCGGAACACCGGCCACCAGTCCGGTGACCCGGTCTGCGACCGGATGCTGGCCCGCATCGCGCAGGACGAGAACCTGCACATGATCTTCTACCGGAATCTGCTGGGCGCCGCCTTCGAGCTCGCCCCAGACCTGACGATGCAGGCCGTGCGGGACGTCGTGGTCAACTTCCGGATGCCCGGACACGGCATGCCCGGCTTCGAGCGCATGGCCGCCCAGATGGCGATCGGCGAGGTCTACAACCTGCGGATCCACCACGACGACGTGCTGAGCCCCGTGATCCGCTTCCTGAAGATCATGGAGATCGACGGTCTCGGCCCCGAGGGCCAGCAGGCCCAGGAGGAGCTGGGGCTCTTCATGAACGGCCTGGATTCCGAGGCCCGCAAGTTCGACGAGCGCCTGGCCGCCCGCGCGGCCCGTATCGCGGCCCGCAAGGCCTGACCGGACCGCTCGGACCGGTCACCGAAACCCTGGCAGAGCCGTACTCTGCCAGGGTTTCGCGTTGCGCAGCCGTCAAGCCCGCGCAGCCTTCGGACCCGCTCAGCTTTCGGGCTTGCGCAGCCTTCGGGCCCGCTCAGCTTCGCGTGCGCAGGGCGAGGCGCTCCGACTCCGAGAGGCCGCCCCAGACGCCGAAGCGCTCGTCGTTGGCCAGGGCGTACTCCAGGCATGCCACGCGGCCCTCACACGCCCCGCACAGCCGCTTCGCGTCCCGCAGGGACGAGCCGGGCTCCGGGAAGAAGAAGCCCGGGCCCGTCTGGGCGCAGAGGGCGAGGTCGTACCAGGCGGGCGCGGTGGTGGCAGTGGTGGCGGTAGCGGTGTTCATCGACATGCCGGAGATACTCACCGCCGTCGATGGACGTCCGATCAACGCCTGATCAACACCGGCCCGCTCCCCGACCGCAGCGGCGCCTCAGGCTCCCGCCGCGGGAGCGCTGGCTATGACCGCGAACCGCGCACCGTACGGGTCCGCCAGCTTCGCGAAGCGGCCGACGCCCTCCATGAACACCGGCGACAGCCGGACCTTGCCGCCCGACTCCTCGGCCTCGGCCGCCGTCACATCGCAGTCCGCGACCTCGAAGTACGGGGTCCAGTAGGGGCGTTCGGCATCCTCCACCGGGTCCGAGCCGATCGGGACCAGGCCGCCGAAGGCCGCCTCGTCGGGCGTGCCCGCCGCCTTGACCACGGTGTACGAGCCGCCTTCGAAGGGCATCTCGCTGATCTCCCAGCCGAAGACCGCGCCGTAGAAGGCCGCGGCCGCCTGCACGTCCCCCGTGTAGAGCTCGGTCCAGCACAGGGTGCCGACGTCGGTCACCGCGCCCAGGCCGGCGATCCTGCCCGGCTGCCAGATCGAGAACGTGACCCCCGCCGGGTCGGCGAAGATCGCCATCCGGCCGAGGCCCATGACGTCCCTGGGTTCGACCGCGACCGTACCGCCCGCCTTGACCACAGCGGCCGCAGTGGCCTCCGCGTCGGAGCTCTGGAAGTACAGCGTCCAGGCCGAGCGGACCTCCTCGGGCGCGACGGCCATGCCGCCCGCCACCGTCTTTCCGCCGAGGTGGAACATCGCGTATCCGCCGGCTTCCTCGCCGCCCGGCCGGAAGTCCCAGCCGAACAGTCCGGTGTAGAACCCGGCGGCGCCGTCGAGGTTGGGCGTGCCGAGGTCGACCCAGTTCGGGGAGCCGTCTTTGTAGTCCGTCGTGAGCATGACCCGTACTCCTTCCGTCCTCCCTACGAGCATGGCACCCGCCACTGACAGCGCGCTCAGTCCTCGTGCTTCGCGTCCTTGTGCTTCGCGTCTTCGTGCTTCGCGCGGCTCGGCTGGACGCGCTTCGGTTCGCCCGGCATCTTCGGGTAGTCCGGCGGGTACGGCATGTCACCCAGGCCGTGGTCGTGTTCGTGGCGGTCGGCCAGTTCGAGGGCCGCGTCCAGGGTGAAGGCGTGGTCGTCCATGTCCGCGTGCAGGTCGCCGAGTTCGGCGTAGCGCGCGGGCATGGTGGTGATGTCGAAGTCGCGGGGCTCGGCGGAGTCGATCTCGTCCCAGCGCAGCGGGGCCGAGACCGGGGCGTGCGGGCGCGGGCGCACGGAGTAGGCGGAGGCGATGGTGCGGTCGCGGGCGGTCTGGTTGTAGTCGACGAAGATCCGCTCGCCGCGCTCCTCCTTCCACCACGCCGTGGTCACCTTCCCGGGCATGCGCTGTTCCAGCTCGCGGCCGATCGCGATCGCGCAGCGCCGGACCTCGGTGAAGGTCCAGCGGGGCTCGATCGGGACGAAGACGTGCAGACCGCGCCCGCCCGAGGTCTTCGGCCAGCCGCGCAGGCCCAGGTCCTCCAGTACGTCGCGCAGCTCGTGGGCGCAGATCACCGCGTGGTGGTAGTCGGTGCCCGGCTGCGGGTCCAGGTCGATGCGCAGCTCGTCGGGCCGGTCGGTGTCCTCGCGGCGCACCGGCCAGGGGTGGAAGGTCAGGCAGCCCAGGTTGGCGGCCCACAGCACGGCGGCGGGCTCGGTCGGGCAGATCTCGTCGGCCGTCCGCCCGGAGGGGAATTCGATGTGGGCGGTCGGGATCCAGTCGGGCAGGTTCTTCGGGGCGCGCTTCTGGAAGAAGGACTCGCCCTCCACGCCTTCGGGGTAGCGCTCCAGGGTGGTGGGCCGGTTGCGCAGGGCGCGGGTGATCCCGTCGCCCACGGCCAGGTAGTACTGCGCCACGTCCAGCTTCGTCAGGCCCCGCTCGGGGAAGTACACCTTGTCCGGGCTGGACAGCCGCACCGTCCGCCCGCCCGCGTCCAGCTCGATCGCATTACCGGATGCACCCATGTGCGCCACGGTAGGCGGACCCGGCCAGGTGTGCATACCGGGCGGATCGGGGTGTACCGCCGCAGAATCTAGGCATGGATCTGCCCGTGATGCCGCCCGTGAAGCCGATGCTCGCCAAGTCGGTGGCCAAGATCCCGCCGGGCATGCAGTACGAGGCGAAGTGGGACGGCTTCCGGGCCATCGTGCACCGCGACGGCGACGAGGTGGAGATCGGCAGCCGCACCGGCAAGACCCTGACCCGGTACTTTCCCGAGCTGGTGACCGCGCTGAAGGACAACCTGCCGCCCCGCTGCGTGGTGGACGGCGAGATCGTCATCGTTCACGGCGGGCGGCTCGACTTCGACCGGCTGACCGAGCGGATCCATCCCGCGCAGTCCCGCGTCGACATGCTGGCGCAGAAGACCCCCGCCAGCTTCGTCGCCTTCGATCTGCTCGCGCTCGGCGACGAGGCGCTCCTCGAGACCCCGCTCGCCGACCGCCGCACCGCCCTCACCGACGCCCTGTCCACCGCTCGGCCCCCCGTTCATCTCGCGCCCGCGACCACCGACCCCGCGCTCGCGCAGGAGTGGTTCGAGCGGTTCGAGGGCGCCGGGCTCGACGGGGTGGTCGCCAAACCGCTCGATCTGCCCTACCGGCCCGATGCCCGTCTCATGTTCAAGATCAAGCACGAGCGTACGGCCGACGCCGTCATCGCAGGATTCCGTTTCCACAAGAGCGGTCCGATCGTCGGATCGCTGCTCCTGGGCCTGTACGACGCCCACGGCGCCCTCCAGCACGTGGGGGTCTGCGCCGCCTTCCCCATGAAGCGCCGCGCCGAGCTGGTGGACGAGCTCGCACCGCTGCGGATGGCCGACACCACCGGCCATCCGTGGGCCGCCTGGGCCGAGGAGTCCGCCCACGAGAGCGCCCGGCTGCCCGGCGCGCAGAGCCGCTGGACCGGCAAGAAGGATCTCTCCTGGGTGCCGCTGAGCCCCGAGCGCGTCTGCGAGGTGGCGTACGACACCCTTACCAACAGCGTAGACGGTGGCGAAGGAGGAAGGTTCCGGCACACGGCCCGGTGGCGCCGATGGCGCCCCGACCGGACCCCGGAGAGCTGCACCTACGACCAACTCGAGGAAGTGGTGGGCTACGACCTGGACGAGGTGTTGGGCATCAAGGGCACGTAGACACGGCCGGTTTCCCGTTCTCTCAACCGTGATCGCTTGACCCTGGGGTCACTGGCTCGGGAGCATCGAACGCGGCACTCCGCCGCACGGGAGAGGGGAACCGGAAGCCATGAAGGTGACCAAGCTGATCAGCACCTGTGACCTCAAGGACTGCCCGACGATCTACGCGACCGACAGGGGCACGTTCCTCGTCCAGGGGGAAACGCCGACTGACCACGGCCTCAAGATTCCCGCTCACGAAACCCTCGTCGAGATCCCTGTCGAGCTGATCAAGAAGGCCATCGCCGATGGCCTCATCTAGCACCCTCGCCGAACTCTTCGAGCGGTTCCGGCACGAGGCGTTCCGCCTGGAGACCCTGGACGACTACAGCGGCTCGGGGAACGTGGACGCCTACCGGGCCTTTCAGGCCGGTCAGCCGCAGCCCGAGGGCTATAACGCCGGATGGGTCGCGGAGCTGCGCGGCCTGGCCCACGAGGGCAAGCGCGTGTACCGCGTGCACGTCCTCAAGCGACCCCTCACGGAGTACCTCCGCTTCGAGCTGGGATGGGGCTACCGGACGAACATGACCGGCGGGGAAGAGTTCTTCATCCTCGACGTGACGGACGCTCCCAACCCGCTCGAAGGCGTCCCGGACTTCTGGCTCTTCGACTCCACGGACACGGCCGTCATGGGCTACGACGACCACGGCGCCTACCAGGGAGCGCAGGTGCTCCCCGCGACCGAAGCTGACCGGTTCGTCGGCTACAGGGAACTGGCTCTCGCCCACGCGGAGCCGTTCATCGACTGGTGGGCCAAGTACGGCCAGTGAACAAAGCACAGCTTGGGGCCGCGCTGCGGGCACTGCGAGAGGCATCCGGGAAGGAAGCCAAAGCGGTCGCCCGTAGCGCCCTCATGTCCCCGTCCAAGCTGTCCAAGATCGAGAACGCGAACCTCCTCCCGAGCGCCACGGACGTGGAACGCATCCTCACCGCCATAGGTGTCTCGGACGCCATCAAGGCTGAATACACGGAAGCCGCCCGCGCAGCCACCACGGAGGCCACCGCGTGGCGCCTCCTCAAGCGAGCCGGCATTCACAAGGGCCAGCAGGCCGCGAAGGCCCTAGAAGCCCAAATGGCCACGCTCAGGCTCTTCCAGCCCGCCCTGGTCCCCGGACTGCTCCAGACACCCGAGTACATCCGGGCCATCCTTCAGCGCCACAACCTGAGCGGAGACGCCCTCACCCGCACCATCAGCGGAAGGCTTGAGCGGCAAGCCGTCCTCTTCGACAGCACGAAGAAGCTCCGCTTCGTCATCACCGAACCCGTGCTTCGGTGGCGGATCGTCTCGCCGCAGATGATGGCCGCACAGCTCGACCGGATCGTCTCCGTGTCCCGCTTGGCTCACGTAGACATCAGCGTCGTACCGCTTTCCGCCCCACAGACCGACATCGCGAACCACGCCTTCGTCATCCGCGACGACCGGATGGTGACCGTCGAAACCGTGCATGCCGAGATAGTCGTAACCGACCCTCGGGACGTTGAAATGTACGTCCGCAAGTTCGAAGGATTCGAGAACTCGGCCCTGTCGGGCGACGGAATGCGGAGCCTCGTCGAGAGCCTCCGAGACGGATTCTTGACGGAACAGGAAACAGGCTAGGAACGCCAATCTCCCCTGGTCACTATTGCTGCCAACGCAGCGAAGGCGACCGCGAGGGGTACGACATGGCAAGGGCGAAAAAGGCAGAGGCCCCGACGCTTGACCGGGACGAGTGGGAGTACCTGACCTACGCGCCCGGCCACAAGTGCTCGGCCTGCTCCCGTACGGTCAAGCCGCTCGACCCTGTCCGCCGGGGAGCCGTTGACCGCACGTCGGGTGCGCCCGCCGTCGTCTACCGGCACAACGAGTGCCCGACGACGCAGACCGTGGCCGCCTGATGGAGATGCAGGTATGGCGGGACGGCCACGCACGGGCCACTGACGCACTCGAATCCCTCCGCGCGGCCCTCGGGGCTCTCGGCATCCCTGAGGACATGTGGACCGGAATGCGCCCCACGGTGACGTTCAACGGCCTGCCGTACGTCCACCTGGGGATGCTCCCGGCCGACGTGGTGGAGCAGATAGCCGAGGCCCTGAGGCTTACGAAGACTTCCGCTCACTAGGGGCGGGAGACGGCCTTACGGGGCCGTCAGCAGATCAGGAAGGGCAACGATGACCGACCTGTACGCGCTCAACATCGACACGGCCGCGTTCTCGAAGGCGTGCGGTGGCAACACTCACCCGGACGGCGAGGCGTGCGTGACGCTCGCCAAGATCGGCCCGGACGCGTGGGCCATGGGTGACAGCAAGCGGCCGGACGCGGAGCCGCTGCGCTTCACCACGGCGGAACTGGACGCGGCGGGCATCGACCCCGCGCGGTTCGATCTCTCCGCCTAGTCGCGCCGCCTGTCGGACGGCGCTGATCCACGGCACCACCTGAACTGACGGCCCTGCCCTCTTCGCCGACGGGTGGGGCCGTCGCCATCTCTCGGAACGCACGACGGGCAACGCCCAGAGCTTGGAGCACCGGTGCACCACCACGGCTACGCATGGCTCGGAGAGAAGCAGGACTTCGACAAGGAAGGCGTCCGCCGCCCTCCGGGTGGGCCTCCGACCGTTGGCAGTCCGCAAGAGGTCATCGACCGGTACCGGCAGGCCGTTGCCGAGTTCCCCGTGAGTGGCATGCCGCCGATCCAGACGGCGCACTGGCTGATGAAGCCGCCCTCGACGATCCGAGGGACGTGGGAGGAGCCGAAGGAGGCCGGCGAATGGCTAAGCCTCCAACTCGCAGAGTTCGCACCAAGATGCGCTGCCGAGGCAGAGCGCGACGTGACCCGCCTCGTGGTCCTGGTGGGAGCCGCTGTGGAGCGGCTGACGTGGGGTGGCGACGTATCCCTCGGCCACTACCTCAGCGGCACCGTGTTCCATTCCGTAGCCGTGGTGACCTGCTCCCCGAACCGCGCCGAACCAGGGTTGCTCTGCCCACTGAGTTAGGGCTCGTTCCGGAACGGCTCAGGCAGTCCCTCCTCCGATCGAGTGGGGAGAGGCCAACTCGAAGTAGAGCCTCCCCGTAACGTTACGGGGAGGTCGCCTCACTACAGGGAAGCCGTCATCGTCGCTTCCAGAACGCCATGAGCTCAGCCAACGCTCGGATGATCTCCGGTCGATGGCCAGGTTCCGCGTTACGCAGCGCGATCACTAGCGCAGCCAGGAACATGAAAACCAAGAGGGCGAAGAACGCAAGCATCACGTTCGGCCCAGTAATGGCGAGTTCCTGCATAACGGCCCACATCGCCCCTCCAGGACGGTAAGGCCGTCGCCTTCGAGAGGGCGTGCCAGGGCACGGAAACCTCAACGAAGACAGACGGAAGTGTCTGTCAGAAAACACAGCCGCCCGCCAGCTGCGCCCCCCGCCAGGTCGGCGAGTGGTGTTCGTTGAGGTCGTGATGACCTTGAATGTCTCAGATGTAAATGGTGCGGGCTGATGTGGTGTCTCACCACCACGGCTATCCGGAGGCAGTGGAAGTGCACTCCGGATGAAGTCTTGCTTCTAGGCTTGTTGCTACGCGATCTTGATCAACCCTCTTGCATGCCGACACGGCGAGACGCCGACTAGCACATGGTTCGAGCGGTATCACAAGAGCGTTTACAAGCTACTACGCCCGCACGGAGTATGACAACAGCCCTGATCAGTCAGCATGTTGAGGAAGCAGCGCTGTCCGATCACAACGGGTCTGGTGCAGGTTAGCGTTAGCTCGTGGCGGCTTAATGGTTCGCGCCCGCGCGTCCATCTCGCGCTGCACCTGCTGAAAGAGGCCCATCGTGATGAGCGGCTTAGCCCGACTGTTGCCGTGGCTGTCTTCGCCAAGGAGGTTCGCGCCCGAACGGAGCATGTTCTTCACCGTGCGGTGATTCCACTGCCCCCTACCTGTAGACGTGGGCACATGGAGGTCTAGCCATGCGGCGATCCGCAGGTACGACCAACCGCCGGTCCCGTCCTCTCCGAAGAGGAACGTCTCGATCATCCAATGAAGGACATCTACGGGGGACCAAGTCCTACGGTCGGCAACGGTCGAGAAGAGCGGCACCGTGTCTGGTACGAGCCGCCAGTTGCCCTTGCCGCCCGTGATTCGGTAGCCGTACGGAACCGTTCCGCCGTGCCAGCGGCCAGCCTCCCGAGCGCGCGCCCGAGAGTCCCGGTTTCGCGGCTGGATCGCTTCCCACTCCCACCCACCGACCATGGCGAGCAGCTCGGCATGAGCCTTACCCGCCCTGGTTCGGGTGTCCACTCCGTCAGCCGAGACGAGGAACTTGCCGTTCTCCTTGCACCACTCGAAGAACAGGTAGATGTCTACGGGGCGGCGGGTGAGTCGGTCGATCTTCTGGACGGCGATGCCGTCGTACAGGTCCGGCTTCTTTAGCCAGGGCCCGAGAGCGGGGCGCTTGAAGAGGTGGACTTCCCGGCCGGATACGTCCCGGTCACGGGCGATCTCCACCAGGACCCCGCGATGCCTCGCGGCTACGCCCTCGACGTCCTTCTCCTGGCCGTCGAAGGAGTCGGACCAGTCCCGACCCTTCGACTCGCGCAGCGCCCCCAGTAGACGTACCTGGTCCATGTGCGGATCTTCCCTCCATGCCCCGGCCCTCGCCTGTCGAGAGCCGTTGGAAGGGGGCCGGTACGCGGTGGCGTACGACCACATGGAGGGCGACCGCTTCCGGCACACCGCCCAGTTCCGCCGCTGGCGGCCCGACCGGGCACCGGAGAGCTGTACGTACGCCCAGCTCGAGGAGGTCGTCGGCTACGACCTCGCCGAGGTCCTCGGCCCGACCGCCGACGCGTAGGCGGCCTCCCCCGGCCGGGCGCCGGAGGCACCCCGCCGTCGGGAGCCCGCCGTCAGGAGCCCGCCGTGAGCTTCGCCCACTCCTCCCGGTCCGGGCCCACCAGGTGCGGTGCGTAGTCCGGCCGGTCGGCCAGCCAGCGCGCCACCCGGGCCCGGACCTCCGGGTCCGCGTACGCCCGCTCCGGCGGCTCGGCCAGGTGCCGGACCCGCGCCCGGGCCCGCATCACCTCGGGGTCCTCCAGGGCGCACTCGAACAGCGCGGCCACCTCACGGGCCGTCCCCGACCGCCCGGCCCGGGTCGCGAACCGCTCGCCGATGGCCGCGTCGGCCACCACCTGGAAGTCGAACCACGGCTTCAGGGTGCGCACGGCCCACGCGTGGTACTCGGCGGCGAACGACGCCGATCCCGGGTCCCGGTGCGCCGTACGGGCCACCCTGCGGGCGGCCCACAGCGCGAGCGAGGTGCCCTGCCCGAGCGTCGGGTTGGTGTGCGTGATCGCGTCCCCGACCGGCACGAGTCCGGTCGCCACCGGCCCCTGCTCGTCGACGAGCGCGCTCCACCGGTTGTCCAGGCTCGCCGTGGCCAACACGCCGGACAGCGGTTCGGCGCCCAGGTCCAGCCAGGCCGCACCGGGCGGGAAGGCCCGGGCGGCGGCCTCGAAGACGGCGGGGTCGCGCAGCGCCGAGCGGGTGGTGTCCCGGGTGTGGACGAACAGCGTCACGGCGAACACCCGGTTGTCGGCCGGGAACACCGCGCACCCGGCGAAGGTGCCGCCGGTCACCGCCCAGGGCCGGCGCGGCCCTTCCTCGAGCCCCTCGGGCAGCCGGTACCAGCGGCAGAAGTACGCCAGCCCCGTACGGTGGCGTTCCACGACCGCCGGGCGGCAGCCCGCCGCGGCCAGCAGCCGCTCGACCCCGCCGCGCCGCCCGCCCGCGTCCACGACGAGGTCCGCCGCGTACGCACCGTCCTGCGTGGTCACGCCCGTCACGCGCACCCCGCAGGCCCCGGGCCCGGTCGTGGTGGTCAGTCCGGTCACGGGCTCCCCGTGGTGCATGACGGCCCCCGGTTCGGCGCGCAGGGCCGTGGCGAGCGCGCTCTCCAGGACGATGCGCCGGGCCTGCAGCATCACGAGGTCCTCGTCGCCGGGCCGCGCCGGCGGGCGTACCTCGAACCAGTCCAGCTCGTGCCGTTCGCGGGCGCCGAGCCGCAGCATCTCCGCGTGGACGTCGGGCAGTTCCTCCCGCAGCACGGTGCGGGCCGCGCCGAGCAGGGCGTGCGGCTGGGTGGCCTGCGGGACTCCGGGCCGGTGCCAGCCGAAGAAGTCCCGCTCGAGTGCGGCGCCGGGGGCGCGCGTGTCCCGTTCGAACAGTTCGGCGGTGTGTCCGTGCCGCGCCGCGAGCAACGCGGTCGCCAGCCCTCCGACACCTCCGCCGATGACCAGCACATGTGCCATTGCGTGCCCCCCGAGCCTCTGAGCCGATGAAACGGTACGAAGATCAGACCGCTCAGAGCTTGCACGGGCGGGCCCTGACCGAAACCCGCACACCTGTCCGATGCGCTATGCCTCGCCCGCGCTCCGGCCCGCGCGGTGGGCCTCGAGGGCCCGACGGGTCTCCTCCTCGATCAGGTCGGTGTTGATCGCCACGGCCGCACGCACCCCGGCCGCGGCCGCCCCGGCCAGCTGGTCCATCGGGCCGGCCACGTTCCCGGCGGCCCAGACGCCCCGCAGCGCGGTGGCCCCGGTCGCCGGATCCGCTTCCAGGCAGGTGCCGATCGCCACCCCGGCCCGCTCCACGGTGGCGACGGGCAGTCCCAGACTCGCCGCCACCCCGGCGCGGGCGGTGAACCGCGGCCCCACCACGAGGGCCGTGCACGCCACGGCCCCTCCGCCGGCCAGGGCCACCCCGGCCAGCCGGCCGTCGGCGATGTCGAGGCCGGTCACCTCGCCCTCCGCCACCGCGATACCGAGGGCGGCCAGCAGCTCCCGGTCCTCGCCGGTGAGCGGCCAGGTGTGGGACAGCAAGGTGACCCGGTCGCTCCAGTTCCGCCACATCTGCGCCTGGTGCACGGCGACCGGACCGGTGGCCAGCACCGCGATCGGCTCGTCCCGGACCTCCCAGCCGTGGCAGTACGGGCAGTGCAGCACGTCCCGCCCCCAGCGCTCCCGGAGCCCCGCGATCTCCGGCAGCTCGTCCACCAGGCCGGTGGCGATCAGCAGCCGGCCGGCCCGGACCGCCGACCCGTCGGCGCACCGGACCAGGAAGCCGCCCGCGGGCAGCCGGTCGGCCGCGATTGCGGTGCCGGCCGCCCCGGACCGGATCCCGCCGCCGTACCCGGCGACCTCCGCCCGCCCCACGGCCAGCAGCTCCGCCGGGCTCGCCCCGTCCCGGCCCAGGTATCCGTGCAGGTGGGCGGCGGGGGCGTTGCGGGGGCTGCCGGAGTCGAGCACGAGTACCGAGCGGCGGGCCCGGGCCAGGGTCAGCGCCCCGGCGAGTCCGGCGGTCCCGCCGCCCACGACCACCACGTCGAAGCCGCTCGGTGCCAGGTCCCTGCCGATGCCGATGTCGATGCCGATGCCGATGCCGTCCGTTGCGTTGTCCATACCGGCGAGGGTGCGGCCGCAGGCGCCCGCTTGACAAATGCTCTTGCCGAACCGGCAAATGGAGCCATGGCCAACGAGGAGCAGCCGGACCGGCAGCGGGACGACCGGCGGCAGCAGGACGACGAGGAACTCGCGGACGTGCTGACCGCCGTCGGGCCACGGCTGCGCGCCCTGCGCCTGCAGCGCGGGAGCACCCTCGCCCAGCTCGCCGAGGCCACCGGAATCTCGCTCTCCACCCTCTCCCGGCTGGAGTCCGGGCAGCGCCGGCCGACTCTGGAGCTGTTGCTTCCGCTGGCCAAGGCGCACCGCGTGGCGCTGGACGAGCTGGTCGGCGCGCCGGAGACGGGCGATCCGCGGATCCGCCCGCGCCCCTTCGTCCGGCACGGCTGCACGTACGTGCCGCTCAGCCGGAATTTCGGCGGGGTGCACGCGTTCAAGCAGATCCTGCCGCCCCTGGACCGGCCGCCGCTCGACCCGGAGCTGCAGGTCCACGAGGGCTACGAGTGGCTGTACGTGCTCTCGGGGCAGGTCCGGCTGCTGCTCGGCGAGCACGACCTCGTGCTCGGCGCCGGGGAGGCCGCCGAGTTCGACACCCGCACCCCGCACGCGTTCTTCAACGCGGGTCCGCAGCCCGCCGAGTTCCTGAGCCTCTTCGGACCGCAGGGCGAGCGGATCCACGTACGCGCCAGACCCACCACCCCACCGAAGCAGGAAAGCGGAGCAGAGTGATGACGACGCCGAACGACCGGCCCGAACGCCCCGCGCGGGCCGTCCCGCAGCCCAACGCCGTCGTCGGCGTCGGGCTGGTCGTGGCCGACGCCGAGGGCCGGGTGCTCCTCGGGCAGGCGCACGACGGCCGCTGGGAGCTGCCCGGCGGGAAGGTCGACCCCGGGGAGAGCTTCGAGCAGGCCGCCGCCCGGGAACTGGCCGAGGAGACGGATCTGCGGGTGGCTCCCGAGGACGTCCGGATCCTGACCGTCCAGCTCTCCCCGAAGGCCGGGGTGACCCGTCTGACCGCGGGGGCCGTCACCACCCGCGCCGAGGGCACCCCCCGGGTCACGGAGCCGCACAAGATCCTGCGCTGGCAGTGGTTCGCCCCGGACGGGATCCCGGACGCCCTGTACGCCCCCTCGACGGCGGTCCTGCGCGCGTGGCGCCCCGAGCTCGGGCCGACCCTGCCGCCCGTCCCGTCGTACGACTACCCGACGGAGCAGGACCCGACGGAGCAGGACCCCACGGCGTAGGGCCCTGCGGCGTACGGCCCTGCGGCGTACGGCCCTGCGGCGTACGGCCCGAGGGCGCAGACCCGCCCGCAGAGGGCCGCCGGCCTGCTGTGACATCTCCCACCCCCTCTTGCCACGGGAAAGAAGGCATACCTAAGTTCAGACGTATGGCCCCACACCACCCCACACCCCCCACCGGCCCGGGTACCCCGGCGCTGGTCGACTTCACCGTCGACCTCACCGCGCAGGAGGTGCTCCGCCGGGCCCAGGTCATGGAAGCCCTCGGCTCCGACTGGGACCCGATCGAGGTACTGCGCGGCGAGGAGGCGGCGTACGACCTGCTGTACTCCGGCCTCGACGAGGAGCAGCAGCGCGTGTACGACGACCTGGTCGCGGCCGGCGTGCTGCCCTCGCGCGGGGGCGGCCATGCTGCCGCTTGACCCGCAGGCGGACCTCGGGCGCCGCGCGTGGGTCAGCTGTCCGAGCTGCAACGACAGCCGCGGGTGCGACCCGTGCGAGCAGCAGCGCACGTGCTCCGACCACTGGCGCTACCTGCTGTCCAACACCGGCAGCCTGCTGCACCTGCAGTGCCCTTCCTGCACTCACGTCTGGGTGCACGAGAGCGGTTTCGGCGCGACCCGTTCCCTGTGGAACCGCATCACGAGCGGCCGCACCGGGCTCTGACCGGGGCGTTCACCCGGCTGTCGGCCCGGGACGGCGGATCACACACCCGCCGGGGCCCTCTGCGCGAAGTGGCCCTCGCGCAGGTCCTCCGCCAGCAGCCGCTTCGCGATCGCGTCGGCCGCCGCCCGGAGTTCCTCGCTCCGCGGGCGTCCGCGGTCCTTCTCCAGCTGGTCGCCGAGCCAGTCGCCCCACGCCTTCGAGATGGTCGCCGCCTCCCGCTCCCCCGCCGGCGTGAGCGTGAAGAAGGTGCCCTCGCGGGTCAGGTACCCCTCCTCGATCATCCGGTCGAAGACGGGCAGCAGGACTTCCGGGGGCACGGAACGGCGCGAGGCGACGAGCCCGAGGCTGGCATGGCCGACGGTGCGGGTCATGAGCTCCACCTGCATCACCGTCCAGGCGCCCGCCATGTCCAGCCGGGTGTCCGAGGCGTTCACGATCGCCCGCGCCGTCTCCGGCCCCATGTTCCGCACGAGCGTGCCGACCGCCAGCTCCAGCAGTTTGGCCGAGTTGCCGGAGGCCGTGGCCGGTGAGGCGAAGCCGTCGCCCATGTCCGTCGAGGCCGCGCGGGCGGTGTCGCGCAGCCGGACCTGTTTGAGGAAGAGCGCGACGACGAAGCCGATCCCGGCCACCGGAACGGTCCACAGGAACACCGTGTGCAGCGTCTGCGCGTACGCCTCGACGATCGGCTCGGCCGCCGCCGGGTCGAGCCCGTGGACGCCCTTGGGGCTCTGGGCCGCCTCGGCCAGCTGGGCCGGATCGCCCCCGGTGGCCCGGGCGGCCTCGGCGACCGCCTCCTCCAGCGCCGGGCCCAGGGTGTTGGCGTAGATCGTGCCGAAGACGGCCGTGCCGAACGAGCTGCCGAGCGTACGGAAGAACGTGACACCTGACGTGGCGGTGCCGAGGTCGGCGTAGTCCACGGTGTTCTGCACCGCGATCGTGAGGACCTGCATGCACAGGCCGATCCCGGCACCGAGCACGAACATGTACAGCGATTCCAGCCAGGCGCTGGTCCCCGGGCCCATCCGGGACAGCAGGTACAGCCCGATCCCCATCACGAGGCAGCCCACGATGGGGAAGATCCGGTACCGCCCGGTCTTGCTGGTGACGTTCCCGCTGAAGACCGACGCGATCAGCAGGCCGATCACCAGCGGCAGGGTCCGTACGCCCGAGACCGTGGCCGAATCCCCGTCCACGAACTGCAGGTACGTCGGCAGGAACGTCATCGCGCCGAGCATCGCGAAGCCGACCACGAAGCTGAGCACCGAGCAGACCGTGAAGACCGGGTTGCGGAACAGCCGCATCGGCAGCATCGGTTCCGCCGCCCGCGTCTCGACCAGGCAGAACAGGGCCAGGGCCAGCACGCCGAGCACGAAGAGCCCGATGATCGTCGCGGAGCCCCAGGCGTACTCGTTCCCGCCCCAGCTGGTGGCCAGGATCAGCGCGCTGGAGCCCACCGCGACCAGGGCGATGCCCAGGTAGTCGATGCGGGTCCCCCCGGCGGCCCGGACCGAGGGGATCGTCCGGGCCGCCGCGATCACCACCAGGATCGCGATCGGGACGTTGACGTAGAACGCCCAGCGCCAGGTCAGGTGGTCGGTGAACAGGCCGCCGAGCAGGGGCCCGATGACGGTCGCGACCCCGAAGACCGCGCCGATCGCGCCCTGGTACTTGCCGCGTTCGCGCAAGGGGACCACGTCGGCGATCAGGGCCATGGAGGTGACCATCAGGCCGCCGGCGCCGACGCCCTGGACGCCCCGCCACAGGATGAGCAGGGACATGTTGCTCGCCAGGCCGCACAGGAACGAACCGGTGATGAAGACGATCGCCGAGATCTGGAAGATCAGTTTCCGGCCGAAGAGGTCGCCGAACTTGCCCACCAGCACCGTCGCGACGGTCTCCGCGAGCAGGTAGGAGGTCACCACCCACGACATGTGGTCCCCGCCGCCGAGATCCGCCACGATCGTGGGCAGGGCGGTGCCGACGATCGTCTGGTCGAGGGCCGCGAGCAGCACGCCCAGCATGATCGTGCCGAAGACGACATTGCGCTGCCGCCGGTCGAGCTCGGGAGGCGCCGCGGCTGCGGCGGAGGCTTCGGCGGGGGCAGTGGTCACATCTCGCACTCTCACAGCGCCCCCACCCCGCCGCATGCGCACTGGACCGTACGAGGGACCCCGCCGGGCTCCCGGGCGCGGGATCAGCGCAGGTAGGCCAGTCCCGGGTGCGTGGCCGCGTAGCCGTCCAGGAGCCGCCGGGCCACTGCGACCGAGTCCACCAGCGGGTGCAGCGCGAAGGCCTTGACGGCGGCGGCCCGGGAGCGGCTCGCGGCGGCCGCGAGGACCTCCCGCTCGACCGCCTTGACGGAGGTCACCAGGCCCACCGCGTGCAGCGGCAGCGGGTCCACGGCCACCGGGTGGGCGCCGTTCGCGTCGACCAGGCAGGGCACCTCGATGACCGCCTGCGCGTCGAGCACGGACAGGGTCGAGCGGTTGCGGACGTTGAGGATCAGCGTGGCCCGCTCGTCCCGGGCGATGGCCCGCATCAGCGCGAGCGCGACCTTCTCGTACCCGCCGGACTCCAGATCGCTCTCGTCGCGCTCGCCCGTGCCCGCCGCCCGGCGGTTCTCGGCCATGTACGTGGCCTCCCGCTCGGCCCTGGTCCGGTCCCAGGCGGCCAGTGCCGCCCCGGCCGGCCGGTCTGCCCGGCCCGCGTCGGCGTAGAACCCGCGCTGCTGGTCGAGCAGGAACGCGCCGCGGGTCTGCTCGGCCTCCGTGTACGCCCGTACGGTGTCACGGTTGAAGTAGTAGTAGTGCAGGTACTCGTTCGGGATCGCGCCGAGCGAGCGCAGCCACTCGGCCCCGAACAGCCGGCCCTCCTCGAAGGACTCCAGCGCCTCGGTGTCGGCCAGCAGCCGGGGCAGTTCGTCACGGCCGCCGATGCGCAGCCCGCGCAGCCAGCCCAGGTGGTTGAGGCCGACGTAGTCGATCCAGGCCTCGTCCGGGCGGGCGCCGAGCAGCCGGGCGACGCGCCGGCCGAGCCCCACCGGGGAGTCGCAGATCCCGATCACCCGGTCGCCGAGCTCCTCGGCCATGGCCTCGGTGACCAGCCCGGCCGGGTTGGTGAAGTTGATGACCCAGGCATCGGGGGCGCTGCGGGCGATCCTGCGGGCGATCTCCCGGGCGACCGGTACCGTCCGCAGGCCGTACGCGATCCCGCCCGCGCCGACCGTCTCCTGGCCCAGTACGCCCTCGGCCAGGGCGACCCGCTCGTCCGCGGCGCGCCCCTCGAGGCCGCCGACGCGGATGGCGGAGAAGACGAAGTCGGCCCCGCGCAGGGCCTCGTCGAGGTCCCCGGTGGCGGTGACGGCCGGGGCGTCGGGCGCTTTGGAGGCGGCCGCCTGGTCGGCGAGCACCCGGGCCATGGCGCCGAGCCGGGCGGGATCCTCGTCGTACAGGGTCACCTGGGAGACCCGGCCCTCGGCATGGTCGCCGAGCAGTGCACCGTAGACCAGCGGTACCCGGAATCCGCCCCCGCCGAGGATGGTCAGCCGCACGCCCTACCGCCCTTCGCCCGTGCCACGATCGGTGCCACGATCCGTGGCATCCGCTCCGCGACACGTGATCGACACATGTTGGAGGGCTCCAGTGTCCCCTGCCGGGCGGTGCGGCGGGGGGCTCGGCCGGCTCAGTCCTCCAGCGACGGGACGGCGCGCAGCCGGGGTCCGTGGTGGAGCGGGGCGGCGGTTCCCGGGACCGGACCCGTCGCCGCACCCTGCGGTGCCGACAGGATCATGGTGATCCGGGTGAGGCCCATCCCGTCGAGCATCCGGCTGGATTCGGCCACCAGCCGGCAGCGTACGTGCCCCCAGCGCGGGTCCCAGTGGCGGACGGTCCGCACGGCCCCGTCGCGCTCGGCGGCGTCGGCCCCGTGGGTGCTCAGCCAGTGCGGCACCCCGTAACGGTAGGCCGCTTCCATGAAGGGGTCGCGGGCCACCTCCTGGCGGATGCTGTTCAGGCCCTCGTCCTCCGGGGCGGCGGCGAGCGCGTTCGCGAACTGGGCCAGCAGCGGGACGCACCAGGCCGGTTCGTGGTCCTCCAGCACGGCCGCGGCGTCCGGGTGGAACAGCACGAAGCGCAGGAAGTTGTCGTCCGGCAGGGCGGTCGGATGGGGGCGCACCGACTGGAAGAGCTTGTCGAACGCCGAGTTGGTGAGCGCCACGTCCCAGCGGTGGTCCACCAGGAAGCTCGGGTAGGGCACGGCCTCCATGAGGGCCGCGTAGTCGCACAAGTAGTCGCGCTGGGCCGGGTCCTGGGGCAGCCGGCTCTCCTCGGCCGCCCGCCAGGTCGGCGGCGGGTCGCGGTCGACCATGACGCGGAAGAGCCAGAAGCACTGCCGCTCGCTCATCTCCAAGGCCTCGGCCAGGGCGAGCAGTTTGCGGTCCGTCCATTCCTTGACCAGGCCGCGCTCCCAGTTTCCATAGGCGCGGACGCTGATGCGGAGCCGGGCGGCGAGGTCCTCCTGGCTCAGGCCGAGCTCCTCGCGCCGCTGGCGCAAAATCTCCTTGCGTCGCTCCGACCGCACTGCGCCGCGTACGGACTCCTCGCCCGCCAGGCGCTCCTCACCGGCTCGGGCGAGGCCATCGGACGGGCCCACCGCTGCGAGATGTGGCACCGAGAGCTCCCCCTCTTCACGGTCTGGATCTTCAATTGCCTGTGGCGATCCTGCTACCGACTTCATTCGAGTGTCAACTATCGTGGCAATTCCAGCCTCTTGACAGCTCATTCCCGCCACAGCTGTGGCAAGTTCTGGCCCTGCGGCGGGTCCTCGGCTAGATTCCAAAAGCCGACCATGTGCCCGTACCGACCCGCCGCGATCTAGGAGAACCACTGGTGACAGACGGCTTCCCGGCTCCCGTCGCGGTGGCCAACGCGCCCCTGGCAGCCACCGTCACGCGCGTCGCCGAACTCGCGGGCAAGATGGGCCGCGACCTGAACAAGGTCTTCGACCTGCGCCGCCTCTCGGAGGCCTCCGGCGTCCCCGCCGACGTGGTCAGGTCCCTGCTGGACGGCCGGCCCGCCGTCGAGCCCTGCCTGCAGACGCGCTTCCTCCAGCGTCTCGACCTGCTCCGGCGCACCCGGCTGAAGCCGAACGGGCGCCGCTACACCCAGCAGGAGATCGCGGACGGCGCCGGCATGTCGCGGCAGCAGGCCGGCGCCCTGATCAACGGCGACCGCCGGCCCACCATGGAGCACTGCGACGCGATCCAGCGCTTCTTCGGCGTCCACGCCGGGTTCCTCACCGCGCACGACGCGGAAGCCCTCACCGACGCGCTCCAGCGGACCGAGCAGCAGCTGCTCCAGGACTTCGCGGGCCGCACGCGCGAAACCGTACCCGCCCCGGCGGCTTCGACCGGCGATCCGCTGGCAAGACTCCTGCAGAACCACGGTGTGCGGGGCATCGCCTGGCGCGCCGCCCAACTGCCCAGCGACAAGCACCGGGACAAGGTGACCGAATGGCTGGACATGCTCCTCGAAAGCGTCAAACCGAATGAATGATGACCCAGTCGAGAGTCTGGGTCTGATCCTTGAGTCCTGATCCGGATCCGCGCCGACGGGGAGAACGGTGAGCATAGGCAGAGAGCAGCGCCGGTTGTGCAGCGAACTGGTGGCCGGGCTCCGGCTGACGGCGCCCGTGGAGCCCGTGGACCTCTACGCCGCCCTCTGCGAGGGCATGAGCAAGCACCGCGGCCGCCGGGTGGACTTCCGGATGGCCTCGTTCCCGCCGGGGACGGCCAGCGGCCTGTGGCTCGACATGGCGGACCGCGATCTGGTGGTCATCGAGGAACGCACCGCGCCGGACCACCAGCTGGTCATCCTGGGCCACGAGCTGTGGCACATGAAGGCCGGCCACTGCAGCCACCACGTCGACGGAGCCGCCGTCGCCGCCCGGCTGCTGACCGACGAGGCCGATCTCGGCGAGACCGTCCGGCGCGTCGCCGCGCGCACGCGCGCCGACGTCTCGGAGGAGACCGAGGCGGAGACGTTCGGTTTACTGCTGGGCAGCCGCTGCCGGACCTGGCTCGCCGGTTCCGCGAGCCACCGGGCGCCCGCACAGCGTGACCAGTTGGCGGGCCGCATCGAGGCCTCGCTCGGATACCGGGGGCACAGGAACGACCGTTGAACGGCCAGGACTACTACATACCGGCAGCCGCCCTGGCGGTCTCACTCGCCTTCAAGCTGCCGGCACTACGGAACAACTGGCGCGACCCGCTCCTGCGGTCGGTCTGCGCCCTGCTGATCCTGGCCGGATCGGTGTTCACCTTCGCCGCTCCGCCCACCATCGAGGCGGTCAACCGCTGGACCGGTGTCACCAACTTCTCCGCACCGCTCGTTTACTGCCTGATCACCCTGTTCAGTGCCGCCTGCCTGGTACTGATCGTGAACTGGCGCGGCGGCCCTCCCGAAGCGACCCGGCGCATCTCGCGCCGCTGGATCCTCGGATACGCCGCGGTCGTCGTGGTGCTGGTCGTGCTCTTCCTGCTCGGCGAGACCCCGGTCGAGCGGCTGCGCGACTTCGACACCTACTACGCCAACACCCCGTACATCCAGCAGATGATCGCCCTCTACCTGACGGCGCACCTGGTGGCGGCCGTCGTGATGGTGGCCATGTGCTGGCGCTGGTCCCTCCAGGTGCACGGCTGGCTGCGGATCGGCCTGATGATCATCGTCTCGGGCTACATCTTCAACCTCAGCTACGACGCCACCAAGATCTCCGCGGTCGTCGCCCGCTGGGCCGGCCACGACCTCGACGGCCTGAGCACCTTCATCGCCCCGCCGCTCGCCTCCATCGGCGCCCTGATCAGCGCGATCGGCTTCGTACTGCCCCTGCTGTGCCAGCGGCTGTCCGACAGCTGGCAGACCTGGACGACGTACCGGCGGCTCGGCGCGCTGTGGAACGAGGTGCAGATCGGCGCCCCCAGCGGCACGCCCTGCGTGCAGATGTCCTGGTGGGCCCCGGCCGAACTGCGGGTGATCCAGCGCGAGTCGGACATCCACGACGGATTCCTGCACCTCGGCCCGTACTTCGACCTGGGCCGCCGCGAGGAGGCGTACACGCGGGCCCTCGCGGGCGGGGCGGAGGAGGAGACGGCGCGCGCGGTCGCCGACGCGGCGATGGTCGCGGCCGCCGTCCGGGCCCGCTCGGCGGACCCGGAGGGTGCGGTCATCGGGGCCAGCGAGGAGAGCGTCCTCGACACCTTGGGCAGCGCGCGCGACCTCGTACGGATCTCCCACGCGCTGCGGCATTCGCCGGTGGTGGCGGCCGTACGCCGGCAGGTCGCGCTGACGGGGAGCGGACCGGCCTGAGCCGGCCCGCCGGTACCGCTCCCGCGGCCGCAGGGGATCAGCGTTCGGCGGCCGCGGCCAGCGCCACCTTCGGGAACAGGTCCTGGAACGGACCCGCGGAATCGATTCCGTCCCGGCCGTAGGGTGCGTCGAAGCTCCACACCATGAACAGCAGGAACACGATCAGCGCGCTGAACAGACCCGCCAGCAGCAGCTCCCGCCCGGACCGGCGGATCTGCAGGGTGAAGATCAGCCCCACCGTGACCAGCCCGCCGACCAGCAGCCCGAACCACACCACGCCCGGCAGGGTCGACTCGTCGGCCTGCACGCGCGAGTGCCGGGCGTCGTCGGCGGCCGCGATGTGGTCCAGCAGCGGCTGGTAGGCCTGCGCCTGCAGCTCGCTCGCCGGGCTCTGGTGGGTGACGTCGCTGCGCAGCTTGCCGAGCAGCTCGGCGCCCTGGGGCGAGGCGCCCTGGCCCGAGGTCAGCAGCGGCCAGTCCACGGCGACGGTGTGGGAGACGTACGCGTCGACCTCGCCGCGGATCCGGTCGCGGACGGGGGTCGGGTAGACGTCGGCGCGCTGGGTGACCTCGTACAGCGACTGGGCCTCGCGGCGCACGCTGTCCTCGGCGGCGCCACGCGCCTCCCAGACGCCGGCGATGGCCAGGCCGAGCACGATCGCGTAGACCACGCCCACCATCATCGTCATGTACTCGATGACGTCGGGGGTTTCGCTGGTGTCCTCGTCCTCCGCGACCCGGCGGTGCCGGAGCGCGGTACAGGCGAGGACGAGGGCGCAGACGAGCGCCATGGCGACGGCCAGGACCAGCCATTCGGACACGAGGGTTCTCCCGTTGGTGGATCGGTGGGTGGGTGCGGGGCGGCCGCGTCAGCCGCGGCTCTTGGAACGCGGCCGCAGCGCGGCGGCGGCGAGCACGGCCGGGGTGGTGACGACGACCATGAGCATCACGGTGGACATACCGCCCGGGCCGCGCCGCTCCAGGGCGATCGAGTGGTGCGGACGCACGTGGAAGGCGCGCACGGGCGCGGCCACGGCTGCGGGCCGGGGCGGGGCCGGTGCTTCGGCCGGCGCCGGCTCCGCCACCTCCTCGGGACCCGGCGCGGGCGGCGCGGGCTCCGGCTCCGCGGCCCTTGCCTTCGCCGTAGGCCGGGGCGGCTCCGGCGGTGCGGGGGCGGCGACGGCCGGCGCGGGGCGCCGCCCCGGGTGGTGCACGGTCGGCCGCTCGGCGCCGGGCAGCACGGCCCGTACCGGAGGCCGGACCGCAGGGGGTGTGGCGGCGGGGGGCGTGACGGCGGGCGGCCGCGGCTGCCCGGTCGGCACGCACACGTCGAGCCGGGCCCCGTGGCCGTGGCCGGGGAAGGGCCCCGGGCCGTCGTCCGCGACCGCCACATGGCCCTGCAGCGGGCAGAGCGCCGCCACCAGGCCTGCTCCGGCGAAGTACTGCCAAGCGGTCACCGCGCGTCCTCCCGTTCCGCCGGCCGCCCCCGGCGGTAGCGGGGGGACGGTTGTGAGGGTTTCGGCTGAAGAAACGATCACGGGAGCGCTTCGATACGCTGCAGACGCGTCAAGATCCCCGACGGAGGGGCTACTTCAAGCCATCGGCGGCAGCAGGGCGGGCGGCGGCCCTAGCCAAGAGAGAACGCGGGGCCGGTGACCATGAGCCCGAGGTCGTGGCCGGCGTAGGCGAAGAACGCGAACAGGACCAGGGCCGCGCCGCCGAGCGACACGTCCTTGAAGAACTGGGACTGCTCCATCATCTTGGCCTGCGGGTCCTTCTCGGCCCAGAAGCCGTGCATCAGGACGGCGACGGAGAAGGAGAACGCGGCCAGCAGCAGCGCCCCGATGTCGGCCCACAGGCCGACGCCCACGCTCACGGCGCCGACGAGCATGACCAGCCCGCTGGCGACGGTGGCGGGGACGGCGAGGGGCAGTCCGCGGGATGCCGCGTATCCGGCCATCGCCTTGGTCTGGGTCAGGTGGTTCACCCCGGAAGCGGCGAAGAGGCCGATGAACAGCAGACGGCCGATGAGCACCAGCACATCCATGATGACCTCCGTAGAGCACCAGGTTGTCCTTTTTGCGGCTCGTGCTCTCATAAAGACCATTAACCTGCCCGGCCTATTCCGCCACTGCACCCGGCGTCCCCCGGCGGGCAGGGGGTACGGCGAAGGGGCGCGACCCCGGAAGGTCGCGCCCCTCGGCTCGGACGGAGGAGGTCAGCCGGCCTCGGTGCCGCCGAAGCGCTCGCGGTAGGACTCGAGGTCCTCCTCGGTGATCCGCGCGAAGAGCACCGGCGGCACGGTGAACGGCGTGCCCGCCGCAACCGCGTCCAGCGACCTGGCCTGCTCCGGGGTGATCCACGTCGCCGTGTCGTCGGCGAGCGCGAAAGCGGAGCGCATGACGCGCGCCGAGGCGGGGATGAACGGCTCCGAGACCACCGAGTAGAGGTGGATCAGGTTCATCGCGGTGCGCAGCGTGAGGGCCGCGCCGTCCAGGTCGGTCTTGACCTCCTGCCAGGGGGCCTTCTCGTCGAGGTACGCGTTGCCGGCGGACCACAGCGCGCGCAGCGCGGCCGCGGCCTTGCGGTACTGGAGGGACTCCATGTGGCCCTCGTACTCGGCCAGCAGCTCGGCGATCTGCTCGCCCAGCTTGGCCTCGACCTCGCCGGCCGGGCTGCCGGCCGGGACCTCGTCGCCGAACTTCTTGCGGGAGAAGGTCAGCACGCGGTTGACGAAGTTGCCGAGGGTGCCTCCGAGGTCCTTGTTGACCGTGGCCGCGAAGTGCTCCCACGTGAAGGACGAGTCGTCGGACTCGGGCGCGTTGGCGATGAGGAAGTAGCGCCAGAAGTCGGCCGGGAGGGTCTCCAGCGCCTGGTCGGTGAAGACGCCGCGCTTCTGCGAGGTGGAGAACTTGCCGCCGTAGTACGTCAGCCAGTTGAAGGCCTTGACGTAGTCGACCTTCTTCCAGGGCTCGCGGGTGCCGATCTCGGTGGCGGGGAACATCACCGTGTGGAACGGGACGTTGTCCTTGGCCATGAACTGCGTGTAGCGCACGTCCTCGGCCTCGTACCACCAGGACTTGTAGTCGCGGGTGGCCGGGTCGGCGTCCGCCCACTCCTTGGTGGAGGCGATGTACTCGATCGGGGCGTCGAACCAGACGTAGAAGACCTTGCCGTCGGCGGCCAGTTCGGGCCACGTGTCGGCCGGGACCGGGACGCCCCAGTCGAGGTCGCGGGTGATCGCGCGGTCGTGCAGGCCCTCGGTCAGCCACTTGCGGGCGATGGAGGACGCCAGCTGCGGCCACTCCTCCTCGTGCTCCGCGACCCAGGCCTCGACCTCGTGCTGGAGCTTGGACTGGAGGAGGAAGAGGTGCTTGGTCTCGCGGACCTCGAGCTCGGTGGAGCCGGAGATGGCCGAGCGGGGCTCGATCAGGTCCGTGGGGTCCAGGACGCGGGTGCAGTTCTCGCACTGGTCGCCGCGGGCCTTGTCGTAGCCGCAGTGCGGGCAGGTGCCCTCGACGTAGCGGTCCGGCAGGAAGCGGCCGTCGACCGGCGAGTAGACCTGCCGGATCGCGCGCTCCTCGATGAAGCCGTTCTCCTGCAGCCGGCGGGCGAAGTGCTGGGTGATCTCGGCGTTCTGCTGCGAGGAGCTGCGGCCGAAGTAGTCGAAGGACAGCTCGAAGCCGTCGTAGACCGCCTTCTGGGCGTCGTGCGCCTGCGCACAGAATTCGGCGACCGAGACGCCGGCCTCCTTGGCGGCGAGCTCGGCGGGGGTGCCGTGCTCGTCGGTGGCGCAGATGTACAGGACGTCATGGCCGCGCTGGCGGAGGTACCGGGAGTACACATCCGCCGGAAGCATCGACCCGACCATGTTGCCCAGGTGCTTGATCCCGTTGATGTAGGGAAGCGCGCTGGTGATCAGGTGTCGAGCCATCCTCGGATGCTCCATTTCATCTATGCGGTGACAACGTGCCGTGACGGATTGTGATGCGGTTCATCGTATCGAACCGCCGAAAGGCCACGTGCCGCATTTTTCGGGGTGGACGTAACGCAAAAGCGAGGGAAGTGACCTCTCCGTCACGGCCCTCGCAGTGCGCCCATGCTACAGCCGGTCCGGATCACCGCGGACCGGTGTCCGGGGTGCGGCCGGGCGGGCCCGCCGCGGCGATCGTCCTGGCTGGTCACACGGCGTACGCCGGTGCATGGCGGGTCGGCTTGGCACCGGCATATGCGTACGCGCGGACTGGGCCCGCGCGCGGTCGAAGTCGGTCACTCGCCGATCATCACCGAACGTAATCTCTCGACGTCTCTCTTCTGCGCCCCCCGGGTGCGCCCGCACTGCCAGGCTGTCCGCGCACAGGGGACGAGGTGAGGTGGAACGGTGAGCGATGGCGGACCAGAGGAGTCCGGTGGGGCCGTGGGACTGCCCAGCCGACGGCGGCGGCCGACGCCCATGAGTCAGTGGGACCCGCCGGCACGCCTGTCGTACTGGGCCTTCCACGCCAACCGGAGGCCCTCGTACATGCGTTTCGCGTACCTGCAGCTGGGCTCCGACACGGCTGCCGAGGACGCGGTGGACGCCACCTTCGACTCGATCATGAACGAGTGGTTACGCATGCTCCACATGGACCGGCTCGACGCGTACGCCTGGACCATCCTCAAGCAACGGCTGGTCGACCGGCAGCAGCGGCGCAGCACCTGGCCCGAACCGATGGACATCAGCGCCTTCGAGGCCGCCCTCAAGGAGGCCCACGCCGACCAGTACGAGGTGCTGACCGACACCATCCGCTTCTACTCCGCCGTGTCCCGGCTCGCCGAGCGCCAGCGCGACGCCGTGCTGCTGCGCTACGGGCTCCAGTGCACCCCCGGCGAGGCCGCCTCCGTGATGGGCGTCGACGAGGCCACCGTCCGCTCGCAGCTCGGCCAGGCCCACCGGCGGCTCGCCCGCATGCTCGACACCTCCGCCGAATCATGAGGCGGCGCGAGGGCAAGGAGGAGCGCGGCGGCGACGCCACCCGCCGCTCCCTGGCCGAGTTCCTGACCCGGGCCGGCGTCCGCGACCGGTACCCGCACTACGACCTGGGCGCGGCCGAGGCGCGGCTGCTGCGCGCCGCCCGGGGGCAGGCCGCCGCGGCGCCCTCCCGGCGCCGGGCGTACGGGTGGAGCGACCCGGCGCGGGACTGCCCGCTCGACTCCGAACAGGCGCGGCGCGACCTGAAGGCCGTCTGCCTGGCCTCCGTGTGCACCCCGAAGGCCGAGGCGCAGCTGACCGCCTTCGTCGACAGCGGGCACACGGATCTGGCGGGGGCGGTCGTCTTCGGCTGCCTGCTGCACCTGGCCGGGCTGCGCGAAGGGGCCCGCTTCTGGTGGCAGTTCGCCGCCGGTTCCGGGCGCGCGCGGACCGCGCCGGCCGCGTACTGCCTCTTCCTCGACCACTCCCGGCGCGGGGAGCACCACGACGCCCGGATCTGGGCGCGCGAGCTGGGCCGGCGCGGCTTCCGGCCGAGCGGCCGGCGGGACCTGCGCGAGGTGCGGCTGTGCGCGCAGGCGACGGTCCTGCGCTACGTCGACCAGCGCGACGATCCCGATCTGGGCCCGGTGCCGCTGCCGAGGCCGGGACTGCCCTCGGCGCTGGACGCGTTCCGGCCGGCGCCCCCGGTGGTGGCGCAGTCCCCGGAGGGGACCCGGCTGGGCGCGGGGCCGCTGCGGCATCCCGCGCTGGCGTCGGCGGCGCGCGACGGCCGCGTCCGGGCCGGGACGAGCGAGGCCCTGGCCCACGCGCGGCGCGCGCTGGCCGTCGTACGGGTCCTCGAGAAGCATCCGCTGGGGGTACGGGCCGGCCAGCTGGGGCGGGAGGCCGGTCTGGCGGAGGCGGAGCTGTGGCCGCTGCTGGCGATGCTGTGCGAGGAGGAGTACGCGTACCGGCCGGGCGCGGGCGTGTACGCGCGCGGGCCCGCCCTCGACCGGCTCGGCGCCCCCGGCGGCAGCGGGCTGGCGGGCCAGCTCCAGCGCACCCTGGCCCTGGCCCGGGACAGTGCGGGCGCCGCGGTGTACCTGAGCCGGTATGCCGAGGGGGAGGTCAGGATCACGCAGATGGCCGACGGGCCGGGGGCGCCGCCGGTGCAGGAGTGGGTGGACTTCAAGGCCGCGGCGCACGCCAGCGCCGTCGGCAAGTGCCTGCTGACCCAGCTCGACCACGACCGCCGCCTCGACCATGTCGCCCGGTACCGGCCGGCCCGGTTCACCCCGCAGACGATCACCGACAGCCGGGTGCTGTTCAGCGCCCTCGACGCGTTGGCCCCGGGCGCCCCGGTCTTCGACCTGCGCGAGTACTCCCCGGGTGTGGTGTGCTCGGCGGTCCCGATCGCGACCGGCGACGCCGCCGGAAGCCTCGCGCTGTCGCTGCCCGCGAACCGTGCCCACCGGCTGCCCGAGGCCACGGAGGCCCTGCGCCGCAAGGCCGTCCCGGTGCTCCTGGCACTGCTCCTGTCGGGTGCGATCCCCCCGGACGCGCCGGCCGCCCCGGCTGCCGCACAGGCCCCGGACGCCGGGGAGGCCCCGACGACCGCTCCCCTCCCCCGTCCGTCGTACGTCACTCCGGAGATCCTGCGCCACCTGCGCAGCCTCTTCCGCACCCCGCTGACCCGGGCCACGCCGTCCCCGGCCGGTCCCCACCTGGTCAGTGACACCGCGGCGGAGGCTGCGTACTTCTTCGACCCCCTCCCGGAATCCGGCCCGCCCCGCCTGGCCCTCCCGCTCACCTTCGCCCCCCTCACCTTCGCCCCCCTCACCCCAGGCAGCCTCCCCCCGTCCGAGGGCCTCCTGATCCTGGGCACCTGACCCGCCCTCACCCGCCCCGCGGGGGTCAGGCGGGGCGGGTGAGGCGGTCCGCGCCGGAGAGGATCGCGGCCGCGAGTGCCTCCGCGGCCGGCGAGCTCCGCCCGCCCCGCAGCAGCGCGAACTCCACCGGGCCCAGCTCCGGCAGCCCCGGCACCCTGACCAGCCCCGGCGGGATCAGCCCCCGCGTGTGCGCCATCACGCCCAGGCCTGCCCGCGCGGCCGCGACCAGCCCGCTCAGGCTGCCGCTCGTGCACGCGATCCGCCACGCCCGCCCGTCCCGCTCGAGCACCTCCAGCGCCCGGGCCCGGGTGATCCCCGGCGGCGGGAAGACGATCAGCGGCACGGGCCGGTCCGGGTCCACCCGCAGCCCCTCCGCGCCGATCCACACCATCCGGTCCCGCCACACCAGCCGGCCCCGCTCGTCCCCCGGGCCGCGCCGCTTCGCCAGGACGAGGTCGAGCCGCCCCGCGTCCAGCCGTTCGTGCAGGGTCCCGGACAGCTCGACGGACAGCTCGAGGTCCACCTCGGGATGCTCGTGGCGGAAGCCCTCGAGGATCTCCGGGAGCCGGGTCAGCACGAAGTCCTCCGACGCCCCGAACCGCAGCCGCCCCCGCAGCCGCGTCCCCGTGAAGTAGGCCGCCGCGCGCTCGTGCGCCTCCAGGATCGTCCGGGCGAAGCCCAGCAGCGCCTCGCCGTCCTCCGTCAGCTCCACGCTGTGCGTGTCCCGGAGGAAGAGCTGCCGCCCCGTCGCCTCCTCGAGCCGCCGTACGTGCTGGCTGACCGTGGACTGCCGGACGCCGAGCCGGCCGGCGGCCTGGGTGAAGCTGAGCGTCTGGGCGACCGTGAGGAAGGTGCGCAACTGGACGGGGTCGTACATGGCGGGCATGGCTCCCATGCTCCCCCACGGCCATCACGAACCGCAATGACAGTAAGTGCAGTATGCAGGTTTCCCGATCACCGGCCCGAGCGCCACGATGAGGAGGCACCCGGGGCCCGCCCCGCCCCCGCCCCGCCACCACCACGACAGCAAGAGAGCCCCGTACATGCGCCGCCCGCAGATACCTTCCCGGCTGCCCCTGGACCCGTACGTCCTGGCCCTCCTCGGCACCGTCGGCCTCGCCGCGCTGCTGCCCGCCCGCGGGCCGGCCGGCACCCTCGCCGAGGGCGCCGCCACCGGGGCCGTGGCCCTGCTCTTCTTCCTCTACGGCGCCCGGCTGTCCACCCGCGAGGCCCTCGACGGCCTGCGCCACTGGCGGCTCCACCTGACCGTGCTGGCCTGTACCTTCGTCCTCTTCCCGCTGCTCGGCCTGGCCGCCCGCGGGCTGGTCCCCACCCTGCTCACGCCCCCGCTCCACAGCGGACTGCTCTTCCTGTGCCTGGTCCCCTCGACCATCCAGTCCTCGATCGCCTTCACCTCGATCGCCCGCGGCAACGTCCCCGCGGCGATCTGCGCGGGCTCGTTCTCCAGCCTCGCCGGCATCTTCCTCACCCCGCTCCTCGCCGCCGGCCTGCTCGGCAACAGCGCGGGCGGGTTCTCCCTCGACTCCCTCGTCAAGATCGTCCTCCAGCTCCTGCTGCCGTTCCTGCTGGGGCAGGTACTGCGGCCCTGGGTCGGCGGTTTCCTGGTCCGGCGGAAGAGGGTCCTCGGATACGTCGACCGCGGCTCGATCCTGCTCGTCGTCTACGCCGCGTTCAGCGCGGGCATGGCCGCCGGGATCTGGCACCAGGTCAGCGTCCCGCGTCTGGCCGTCCTGCTGGCGGTGGAGGCCGTACTGCTCGCCGTCATGCTGCTGGTCAGCTGGTACGGGGCGAAGCGGCTCGGGTTCGGCCGGGCGGACCGGATCGCCATCCAGTTCGCCGGGTCGAAGAAGAGCCTCGCGGCCGGACTGCCCATGGCCAGCGTGCTGTTCGGGGCCCAGGCGAGCCTCGCGGTGCTGCCGCTGATGCTGTTCCACCAGATGCAGCTGATGGTGTGTGCGGTACTGGCGCGCCGACGGGCCCGGGACGCCGGGTCTGCAGCCGACGGCGAACTGCCCGCCGGACATGTGGTGGAGGTCTCCTCCGGAGCCCAACACCCCGCACGGCAGGCCCGGTAACGTGCGGCGGTGACCTGGATTCGCCCGCTCGCCGCCCACGCCGAACGCCCCTGCACCCTCGTGGTCTGCCGCGGCTGCTGCTGCGGGGACCCCCGCAAGAACCCCGGCTCCGACCACGCCGGCCAGCTGGCCCGGCTGCGTGAGGCCGCCGCCGCGTCGGGGGGCCGGCTGGCCGTCCGTACGAGCGACTGCCTCGGGCCGTGCGCGCAGGCCAATGTCATCGTGGTCCAGCCCACCACCGAGGCCCGCCGCAGGGGCGCCCGCGCGACCTGGTTCGGCTGGGCCCTGGACGACACCGCGACCGACGAGGTCATCGCGTGGGCGCAATCCGGCGGCCCGGGCGTCACCCCCGTCCCGGCGACGCTCGACCTCCACCGCATCGACCCGCCCGAGCCCGAGCCCAGGCCGGAAGCGAAGCGCCGCACCCGCCGGGGCCGCTGACCGCAGGGCCGCGCAGGACCCAGGACCGCAGGGCCGGACCGCGGGTCGCGCCCGGGGAACCGCTACAGGATGATCCGTTCCTCGCCCGCGTAGATGTTCATGTTCTGTCCGCGCAGGAAGCCGACCAGGGTCAGGCCCGAGTCCAGCGCCAGGTCCACGGCCAGCGAGGACGGCGCAGAGACGGCGGCCAGGATCGGGATGCCCGCCATCACCGCCTTCTGTGCGAGCTCGAACGAGGCCCGGCCGGACACCAGCAGCACCGCGCCCGCCAGCGGGAGCAGGCCGGCCCGGAAGGCCCGGCCGACGATCTTGTCCACGGCGTTGTGCCGGCCGACGTCCTCCCGCAGGTCCAGCAGCTCGCCCTGCGGGGAGAACAGCCCGGCCGCGTGCAGGCCGCCGGTGCGGTCGAAGACCTTCTGTGCCGCACGCAGCCGGTCCGGCAGCTCGCCGAGGAGCTCCGCGGGAATCCGTACGGTGTC
The DNA here is from genome assembly GCF_035984415.1 of Streptomyces sp. NBC_01296. Lineage (NCBI taxonomy): Bacteria > Bacillati > Actinomycetota > Actinomycetes > Kitasatosporales > Streptomycetaceae > Streptomyces > Streptomyces sp. NBC_01296. The sequence goes on from NZ_CP130720.1 coordinate 1,893,437, forward strand.
CTCGGCCGCGCTCCGCTGGAGCGGGAAACGGGTCGCCGTGCGGACCGCGTCGAGGCTGGCCTTTCCGCACAGGCCGCAGGAGGACGTGGTGTAGACGTTCCGTTCGAGGGTGATGTCCGGCAGCGGCACCCCGGGCGCGAGCTGCACGTTCACGATGTTGTAGGTGTTCGAGCCGTCCTCCGTCGCCCCCTCGCAGTAGGTCACGGCCCGTACGTCCGACGCGGAGCCGAGCACGCCCTCGCTCACCAGGAAGCCCACCGCCAGCGCGAAATCGTCGCCGGGCGTGCGCATCGTGATGGCGAGCGGTTTGCCGCTCAGCCGTATCTCCAGCGGCTCCTCGGCGACCAGCGTGTCCGGGCGCACCCCGGCCACCCCGTTCCGCACCCGCACGACACGACGGCGCTCGGTGACCCGTCCCATGGTGATCAGCCCGCCCGTTCTGTCCTCGTCGCGCACCTCGTCGTGCAGCTGACGAGCCCATTCTCCCGGATCGCCGTTCCACGGCGCTCCCGGCAGGAAGATCCTCCGGAATCTCCAAATTAAGGGCAGGTAATCCTGTTGGGTCACGTGCACCTGTACCCACCAGTAGCAGGTCAAGCTGGGTGATCCTGACTTCCGTACGAGGGGATACCCCGCCCATGATCGGTTCACGCGTGGTGGCGCTAGGGCACTACCAGCCCGCGAAAGTGATCACCAACGAGGACCTCGCGGCGATGGTCGACACCAACGACGAGTGGATCCGCTCCCGGGTCGGCATCAAGACCCGGCACATGGCGGGCCCCGACGAACCGGTGGACGAGCTGGCCTACCAGGCCGCGGGCAAGGCCCTCGCCGGTGCCGGTCTGTCCCCGGACGACATCGACCTCGTCCTGGTGGCCACCTCCACCGCGATCGACCGTTCGCCCAACATGGCCGCCCGCGTCGCCGCCAAGCTGGGCATGGGCGGCAGCCCGGCCGTCATGGACCTCAACGTGGTCTGTTCGGGCTTCACGCACGCCCTGGCCACCGCCGACCACGCGATCCGGGCCGGCTCGGCCACCCGCGCGCTGGTCATCGGCGCCGACAAGATGACCGAGATCACCGACTGGAGCGACCGCACCACCTGTGTGCTGACCGGCGACGGTGCGGGCGCGGCCGTGGTCGAGGCCTGCGAGGAGCCCGGCATCGGACCGGTCCTGTGGGGCTCGGTCCCGGAGATGGGCCACGCGGTCCGGATCGAGGGCTCGCCGCCGGTCTTCGCCCAGGAGGGCCAGTCCGTCTACCGCTGGACCACCAGCCAGCTCCCGCCGCTGGCCCGCAAGGTGTGCGAGAAGGCCGGGGTCGCTCCCGAGGAGCTGGCCGCCGTCGTGCTGCACCAGGCGAACCTGCGGATCATCGAGCCGCTCGCCGCGAAGATCGGCGCCGTCAACGCGGTCGTCGCCCGCGATGTCGTGGACTCCGGCAACACCTCGGCCGCCAGCATCCCGATGGCGCTCTCGAAGCTGGTCCAGCGCGGTGAGATCCCCACCGGCGCCCCGGTCCTCCTCTTCGGCTTCGGCGGCAACCTCTCGTACGCGGGCCAGGTCATCCGCTGCCCGTAGCGGGGGTCACGGCGGCCGGGGCCCAGCGGGCCTCGGCTCCCAGCACGGCCAGCAGGACGAGGACCAGCGCGAGCAGCTGCCAGAGCCCGGCGGTGGCGCCGGCCAGCGGGACGGTGGCCAGGACGAGCAGCATCCCCGCCGCCCGGAAGCGGGCCGGGCCGATCCCGAGCACGGCCCGGAAGGCCAGGTCGCCTGCCAGGTAGACGGCGACCCCGCCGGCGAGGACGAGCGCCGGGCCGGTGTGCAGGTGCTCGCCCAGGTGCCCGATGGTCTTCTTGACGCCCGCCGCGAAGGCGGCGATCCCGAGCAGCATGGGCAGGAAGGCGTAGTAGTACGCGAGCATCGCCAGCTTGAAACGCTTCTCCGGGGCCGTCTCGGCGAAGACCTCCTCGGCCCGGCCCTCGTCACGGACGAAGTACATCCACCACAGCGCCGACGCGATGGCGAGCGCGAGGAAGGCACCCGCGGCGATCCCCACGGACAGGGGCAGCGAGCCGGTCCCGATGCCGATCGCGATCACGGACTCGCCGAAGACGATGATCAGCAGCAGTCCGTGCCGCTCCACGAGGTGCTCCGCGCTCATGCCGCCGAGCTGGTCGCTGACCGTCGTCACCGCGGACGCGGCCTCGGCCTCGGCGGGCCGCGCCCCGCTCGCCGCCACCCTCTGCACCAGCTGCGGCACGACGAACTGGATCAACAGGGCCAGCATCCACAGGCCCCAGGCGGGCGGCCCGTCGAAGAACCCGGCGGCCAGCACCGACAGCGCGCACAGCAAGTTGGGCAGTGCGAACCAGAGCACTCCGAAGCCGTGGGCCTGCGTGTACAGGGCGCTGTGCACGAGGACGACGAACACGTACCCCAGGCCGAAGGCGACCCCGCCGGCCCCGAAGGCGGTCGGCACCGCCAGCGCGCACACCAGGAACGCCCCCATGGCCAGGATCAGCAGCACCCTGCGCACGGTCCGGTCGGGCGGCACCTGGTTGGTCAGGTGCGCGTAGCCGCCGTACATCCAGAACAGCACGGTGAAGATGACCAGCACCTGGCCCGCGGCCCGGAAGCTGATGTCGTCCGCGAGCAGCACCGTCAGCTGGGTGATGGTGAAGACGAAGACGAGGTCGAAGAAGAGCTCCAACGTGCTGACGCGGTGCGGTGTTTCCATGTGTGTGTCCCCCCGGATGCAGACGTGCGGCGCTCATCCGACCGCCTCGGCGCCCGTGGTGTCCAGCGCGTATCGGCATCCGGATGCGCTTCGGGCCCGTACGACCTGAGATGTATGCGGATCCCGCCCGGTGGAAGGACGCGCCGCCCCCGGGCGCGGGCGGAGGATGAGGAACGCCGCAAGCCAGCCGCCGAGGGAAGCGAAAGCCCCATGATCCGCAGGTCCGTCATCCTGACCACCGCCGCCGTCGTCTCGGCCGTGGGGCTCGCGACCGTGGTCGCGCTCCCGGCCGCGGCCGACTGGTACGGCAACCGCCACCAGGAGGCGGACACGTACGCGACGGGCTCCGAGGCGAAGACGGCACGGGCCTCGGTCCCGCGCTGGCTGGCGGACGACGCGACGTCGGTGCAGTACGCGATGAAGACGACGGGCGGCGACCGCCTGCTGAGGGCGACCCTGCCGGACGACCGGCTCCCGACCGCATGCACGACGGAGCCGCGGCCGCAGGCGCAGGAGGTCCCGCTCGCGCAGGACTGGTTCCCCAAGGACGCCCGGGGCAGGGCCACCGCGCGCTGCGGCCTGTACTACGCCTACATGGACGGCACCACCCTCTACGCGTGGCAGCACAACGACGACTGGCTGAGGGCCGAGCCCGCCGCGGCGGCCCGCTGACCCGCGAGACGCGGAGTCTCGCCGCCCCCTCGGGGACATGCCTGCAGGTCAGCGAGCGGCCCGGGCCCGAATACCTGGTCGGAACCGCCCCGATCCTTTGCTATTGTTGTCCTTGTCGCCGCGGGAAACCGGGGCCGACCACCTGGTCCGGGTGGCGGAATGGCAGACGCGCTAGCTTGAGGTGCTAGTGCCCTTTATCGGGCGTGGGGGTTCAAGTCCCCCCTCGGACACAAAACAAAAACCCCACTTCGGTGGGGTTTTTTGCGTTGGGGGTGCGGTGGCCTCGCGTTGTCCGGCTCGGGCGGCGGGGGCGGATCCGGTTGTGCGGCATCATGGGGCGCCACGGGGTCGGAGGGGAAGCAACGTGTCGCACGACGGGCCGGACAGCAGCATCGTGATCGCCGGGCGCTACCGCCTGGAGAAGCGGTTGGGCAGAGGCGGCATGGGGACCGTCTGGCGGGCCTCCGACGAGCTCCTCGGGCGGCCCGTCGCCGTCAAGGAGCTCCATGTCGACGGGGGTGCGGACGCCAGGGCCGCCCTGCGGGAGGCTCGGACCGTCGCCCAGGTCAGGCATGCGCACGTCGTCGTCGTGCACGACGTCGTGGAGCACGACGGGCGCCCCCACATCGTCATGGAACTCGTCGAGGGCGGCTCGCTGGCCGACCGGCTCGGCACCGAGGGGCCGCTCACCCCCGCCGAGACCGCGCGGACCGGGCTGGCCCTGCTCGGCGCCCTGACCGCGGCGCACGCGCGCGGGGTGCTCCACCGGGACGTCAAGCCGGCCAACGTCCTCATGGAGGCCGGGACGGGGCGGGTGGTGCTCACCGACTTCGGCATCGCGCGGCTCGCCGGGTCCACCACCATCAGCGAGACCGGCGCATTCGTCGGCTCGCCCGAGTACACCTCGCCCGAGCGCATGCAGGGAGCCGTCGCGGGACCCGAATCCGACCTGTGGTCGCTCGGCGTCCTGCTGTGTGCGGCGCTGACCGGCGAGTCGCCCTTCCACCGCGATTCGCTCGGCGGGGTCCTGCATGCCGTCGTGTACGACGAGATCCGGCCGCCGGCGCAGGCGGGGCCGCTGGTTCCGGTCATCCGCGGACTGCTGGAGCGCCTCCCGGAGCGGCGGATGGGGGCGGCGGAGGCCGAGCGGCTGCTGTCGGCCTATGTGAGCACCGGCAAGGTCCCCGTCGTCGCCGACCGGGTACCGCCGCCGAGTCCGGTGACCGCGCCTCCGGCCGGGACCGTATCCGGGGCGGGCGCCGCGGTCGGCTACTCGCCGACCGAGCACGTCCCACAGCCGTCCGCCCCGGCCCGGCGGGCCCGGCCCGCTCTGCGGGCGGGGCTGATCGCCGCCCTGTTCGCCGTCGCGGTCGCCGGCGCCGTGGCCGTCACCTCACAGCTCGGCGACCGGCAGGCGGACGGCGCACGGGAGACGGCGCCCACCGCCACCGCCTCCGGATGGAGCCGGGCCTCCGCCGACGCCAAGCCCGCACAGACCCTCTCTCCGGCGCCGGCCCCCGCCCGTACCGCGCCCCCGTCGGTGCCCGGGCCCGCCAAGCCCGCGCCCGCCGGGTACCGGTCCGTGTCCGACCCGGCGGGCTTCGGCCTCGCCGTACCCGACGGCTTCCAGCGCTCCACCGACGACGAGCGGGTGTTCTACATGTCGCCGGACGGGGCCCTGCGGATCGGCATCAAGGTGAAGCCGGCGGTGTCCGACGGGCCGGTCGCCGTCATGCGGCTCTCGCACGCCAGCGGCCCGGCCACCAACCCCGGCTACCGCGACGGCACGGTCGTCCCGACCACGCACAACGGACTGCCCGCCGCCCTCTGGGAGTTCACCTGGAACGGCTTCACCGCCGCCGAAGGCGCCCGGCACACCTTCGACGTCTGCTGGGACGAGAACGGGCGCATGTACGACGTGTGGGTGTCCGCGCCCGTCGGCCGGCTCGCGGAGGCGCGGAGCCACTTCGACGCGGCGCTGGACTCCTTCGTTCCGGGCGGGTCGGCCGCCGCGAACGGCTGAGCCCGCGCCCCGGCTCCTCCCGTCCGGCGCACGATCGGCGGGGCGCCCGGCGTTTCCGGGCCGCCGCCGCGGGGAGTGTCTCCCCGGACGGCCCTTCCCCGGCTCCCTGGGGAGGTCTTGTGGAGGTCTTCGCACGGTGATCAACCGCGGGGAGCCGTGGGGTAGCGTCGCCGCGCTGCGCGGAGAGGAGCGGGGCATGCGCGAGATCACCGTCCCACCAGTCGTTTTGGCAGCGCCCGTCGGCGGGCTCGCCGACGTCGTGTTCCGGCATGCCCAGGAGGATCCCGGCCGGGTGGTGCTCGGGCGCAAGACCGACGGGATCTGGCGGGACGTGACGTCCGGGGAGCTCGCCACCGAGGTGCTCGCGCTGGCGAAGGGGCTGCTGGCCCAGGGGGTCCGGTTCGGGGAGCGGGTCGCCGTCATGTCCCGGACCCGGTACGAGTGGACCCTGTTCGACTTCGCCCTGTGGGCGATCGGCGCCCAGCCCGTCCCCGTCTACCCGACCTCGTCCGTCGAGCAGGTGCACTGGATCCTGCAGGACTCCGACTGCACCGCCTGCGTCGTCGAGGACGAGGACCAGGCCATGACCGTCGGGTCCGTCATCGAGCGGCTCCCGCACCTGCGGCGGCTGTGGCAGCTCGACACCGGGGCCGTCGAGGCGCTCGTCGCGGACGGCCGCGGGGTCGCCGACGACCTGGTGCACCGGCACCGCGCCGCGGTCACGCCCGACGCCGTCGCCACCGTGATCTACACCTCGGGGACCACCGGGCGCCCCAAGGGCTGCGTGCTCACCCACGGCAATTTCATGTACGAGGCCGACACGATGGTGGCCCGCTGGGAGTCGGTCTTCCAGGCCGGGCCCGGGGAGCAGCCCTCCACGCTGCTGTTCCTGCCGCTCGCCCACGTCTTCGGGCGGATGGTGGAGGTGGCGGCCGTCCGGGCGCGGGTGAAGCTCGGGCACCAGCCGGTGCTGGCGGCCGCCGAATTGCTGCCGGACCTCGCCGCGTTCCGGCCGACGTTCGTGCTGGGCGTCCCGTACGTCTTCGAGAAGGTCTTCGCGGCGGCCCGCCGCAAGGCGGAGGCGGAGGGGCGTACGGGCCCCTTCGACCGGGCGGTCGAGGCGGCCGTACGGTACGCGGAGGCGCGCGAGCAGAAGGCGTTCGGCATCGGGCCTGGCCCCTCGGCCACGCTGCGCATGGAGCACCAGCTCTTCGAGAAGCTGGTGTACGGGAAGGTCCGCGAGGCGATGGGCGGCCGGGTGCGGCACGCGATGTCGGGCGGGTCGGCGATGTCGCGCCGCCTCGGGCTGTTCTTCGACGGGGCCGGGATCACGGTGTTCGAGGGCTACGGTCTGACCGAGTCCTGCGCGGCGGCCACCGCGAATCCGCCGGGCGCGACGAAGTACGGCACGGTGGGCCGGCCGATCCCGGGCAGTACGGTGCACATCGCCGACGACGGGGAGGTCTGGCTGCACGGCGGCCACATCTTCAGCGGGTACCTCAACGACCCCCGCGCCACGGAGGAGGTGCTGCGCGGCGGCTGGCTGGCGACGGGCGATCTGGGCCGGCTGGACGAGGACGGGTACCTCACCATCACCGGGCGCAAGAAGGAGATCCTGGTGACCTCCAACGGCAAGAGCGTCTCGCCGACCGCCCTCGAGGAGCGGGTGCGTTCCCATCCGCTGGTCGCGCAGTGCGTGCTGGTGGGCAACGACCGGCCGTACGTGGCCGCGCTGCTCACGCTGGACATGGAGGGGATAGCGCACTGGCTGTCGATGCGCGGGCGCCCGCAGATGCCCGCCTCGCAGCTGGTCCACGACCCGGATCTGACGGCGGAGGTCCGGCGGGCGGTGGTGGCCGCGAACACGCTGGTCTCGCAGGCCGAGGCGATCCGCACCTTCCGGGTGCTGGCGGAGCAGTTCACGGAGGAGCAGGGTCTGCTGACGCCCTCGTTGAAGCTGAAGCGGCGGGCGATCGAGAAGGCGTACGCGACGGAGGTGGCGGCCCTCTACCAGCCCTGACGGCCCCGCAGAACTCAACTGACGATGCGTCACTTCTCCTTCGTCAGCGATATTGACGATCCGTCAGGTCGCCCACAGAATGCGGGGATTCCGACCGGAGGGGATCCCACACATGTTGCGACCGATCCGCACCCTGGCCGCCGCGGCGGCGGCGCTCGCGCTCGTCTCCGCCTGCAACTCCGCCTCCGACAGCAGCTCCCCCGGCAAGTCCGAGGCCGGCTCCGCCGCCAACTTCCGCGGGGTGACCGACCGGTCGATCAAGGTCGGCGGCATCGTCTCCATGACCAGCGCCAGCGGCTACAGCAAGAAGGACACCGACCTCGGGGCCAAGGCGCGGTACATGAGGGCCAATGCCGAGGGCGGGATCAACGGGCGCACGATCGAGTACCTGGGCGCGGAGGACGACGGCCAGGACCCCGCCAAGAACATGGCCGCCGCCCGCAAGCTCGTCCAGCAGGACAAGGTCTTCGCGATCTCCCCGATGAGCTCGGTCACCTTCTCCGGTGCCGACTTCCTGGAGCAGGAGAAGGTCCCCACCTTCGGCTGGGGCACCCTGCCCGCCTTCTGCGGGCCCAAGTACCTCTACGGGTTCAACGGCTGCCTGGTCCCCTCCCCCGGCGGCACCCTGAACCAGACCTGGCCCGAGGGCATCGCCCAGATCCTCGGCGGGGCCAAGGGCAAGTCGGTCGCGGTCATCGCCAACGACAGCGACGCCGGAAAGTTCGGCATCCGCACCTTCCAGCAGGGCTTCGCGAGCGCCGGGTTCGACGTCGCCTACGCCAAGGCCTCCGTCCCCGCGACGGCGGTGCCGAGCGACTGGTCGGCGTACGTGAAGGAGCTCCTGGAGAGCAACGACGGCAAGGCGCCCGACGCCGTCGTCTCGGTCATGCAGACCCCGAACAACATCGGCCTGTTCACGGCGCTCAAGCGCAGCGGGTACAAGGGGCTGCTCTCCGACCCGACCGACTACGACCCCGGCCTGCTCGCCAAGGACGCCACGAAGCAGGCCCTCGACGGGGTGCACGTCCTGCTCCAGTTCGAGCCCTTCGAGTCGACCAGCCCGGCCATGGCCCGGTTCAAGGCGGACGTCAAGGCCGCCTCCGGTGGCCAGGAAGTGCCCCTGAGCATGCACATGTTGACCGGGTACATGTCGGCGGACCTGTTCGTGTCCATCGCGCAGAAGGCGGGCAAGGACCTCACCGTCGCGCACTTCCAGAACGCCGCCCAGAGCTTCTCCGACACCGGCACCCTCGTCGGCGACCGGGCCGAGCCCAAGGGGCAGAAGGACAGCTTCGGCTGCGGTGCACTGGTCCAGCTGAAGAACGGGGCGTACGAGGTCTCCGTACCGTTCAAATGCCACCCGCCGATCCCCTTCAAGTAGGCGCGGTCCCATGGGAGATCTGCTCGTCTTCGTCCTGAGCGGTCTGGTCTCCGGCGCCCTGTACGCACTGCTCGCCACCGGGCTGGTGCTGTCGTACTCGGCGTCCGGGCTGTTCAACTTCGCGCACGGGGCCACCGCCTACCTGTGCGCGCTGACCTTCTACGAGGTGCACTCCGGGCTGGGGTGGCCGGCCGTCTGGGCCGCCCTGCTGGTGGTGTGCGTACTGGCCCCCGGGCTCGGGTGGGGGCTGGACCGGCTGATGTTCCGGCGGCTGGCGCGGGTCGGCGAGACCGCGCAGATCGTGGCCACGATCGGGCTGCTGGTGGCGCTGCCCGCGGCCGGGCTGTGGGCCGTCGAGCTGCTGGGGGATGCGGGTGCGCCCGTGAAACCCGCGGAGAACCAGTTCGGGCTGCCGGGGGTGGGGCCGAGCCCGGCGAGGTCCTGGCAGCTCACGGAGGGCGTCGGCATCGACTCCGACCAGCTGATCACCTGGGTGGTGACCGCGGTCGTGGCGGTGGCCCTGTGGGTGCTGCTGCGGCATACGCGGCTGGGGCTGCAGCTGCGGGCGGCCGTCGACAACCGCTCCCTGACCGAGCTGCGCGGGATCAGCGCCGACCGGCTGTCGTCGGTGGCCTGGATGATCGCGTCCGCGCTGGCAGGTCTGGCGGGGGTGCTGGCGACGCCGCTGCTGGGGCTGTCGGCGCACGACTTCACCCTGTTCCTGTTCGTTTCGGCGACGGCGGCGGTGCTCGGCCGGTTCGCTTCCGTACCGCTCGCGTTCGCGGGCGGGCTGGGGCTGGGGGTGCTGCAGAACCTGGTGGCCGGGTACGCGTCGTTCGCCGAGGGGATCACCGGGTTCCGGACGGCGGTGCCGTTCCTGATCCTGTTCGGCGGGCTGCTCGTACTGACCCGGCGGGCCCGGACGGCGGGAACCGCGGCGGTGGACGCGGCGCCCGTGGACCATCTGGCGGGGGCCTCGTGGGGGCGGCGGTGGGGGATGTGGGCGGCGCTCGCCGGGGCGCTGTGCGTGGCCTTCTACACCGTGACCACGCCGTTCTGGAGCGGGCTGCTCGCGCAGGGGCTGGCCCTCGGGCTGGTGTTCATGTCCTTCACCGTGGTGACCGGGCTCGGGGCGATGGTGTCGCTGGCCCAGGGCACGTTCGTGACGGGGGCCGCGCTGGTGGCGGGGCTGCTGATGAGCCGGGGCTGGCCGTTCGTGGCGGCGCTGGCGGTGGGGACGTGCGTGGCGGCTGTGCTCGGGGCGCTGGTCGCGCTGCCGGCGCTGCGACTGGGCGGACGGACGCTGGCGCTGGCGACGCTGGCGCTGGCGTTCCTCGCGGACCAGGTGCTGTTCCAGCTGCGGTGGCTGCGCAACGGGGACTCGGGGTGGTCGGTGCCGCGGCCCGTGTTCGGGCCGGTGGACCTGGGGGACGACCGGGCGCTGGGGGTGGCGCTGGTGGTGGTCGTCGCGGTGTGCGCGGCGGGGCTGAGCGCGCTGCGGAACTCGCCGTCGGGGCGGGCGATGCTGGCCGTACGGTCGGCGCCGGCGGCGGCGATGGCCTCGGGGGTGTCCGTACTGCGCACGAAGCTGCTGCTGTTCACGCTGTCGGCGGGGCTGGCCGGGTTCGGGGGCGTGCTGGTGGCGTCGTACAACACCCGGATCACGGCGACGGACTTCACGGCGATGACGGGGCTGGTGTGGCTGGCGGTGGTGGTGGCCGCGGGGGTCCGGCGGCCGCAGTACGCGGTGGTGGCGGGGGTGGTCTTCGCCGTGGCCCCGCGGCTGCTGTCCGACTACCTGACGGAGTCCGCCCACCTGCCGGTGATCCTGTTCGGGCTGGCGGGGTTGGCCCTGGCCAACGATCCGGACGGGTACTGCGCCGCGATCCCGGTGCGGCGGGCCCGGCGGGCGGCCGGAGCCGGGACGGGCGCCACGGCCGGGGCTCACGCCGGGCAGGCTGATTCAGCCTCGCCGGCGTTTGAGGCGCGGGTACGGGCCGAGCCAGGGAAACGGCGAAAGGGCGGGGTGGGGGAAAGCCCCGCAGGGCACGACCCCGCAGGGCCGGCCCTGGAGCTGCGCGGTGTCACCGCCGGCTACGACGGCGGTCTCGTGCTGCACGGGGTCGATCTCGCCGTCCGGAAGGGGGAGATCCTCGCCGTGCTCGGGCCGAACGGGGCCGGGAAGAGCACCGCCTGCCGGGTCGCCGCCGGGCTGGTCGATGCCGTGGGCGGGAGTGTCCGCGTACACGGGCGGGACGTGACCCGCGAGCGGGCCGTACGGCGTGCCCGGAGCGGGGTGCTGCTCGCCCCCGAAGGGCGGGGCATCTTCCCGGCGCTGACCATCGAGGAGAACCTCGCCCTGTACCTGCGCGAGGCGGACGCGCGGACCGCCGTCTACGACCGGTTCCCCCGGCTCGGGGAGCGGCGGGGGGTCCCCGCCGGGGCGCTGTCCGGCGGGGAGCAGCAGATGCTGGCCCTCGCTCCGCTGCTGCAGCGCCCGCCGGAGGTGCTGATCGCCGACGAGCCCTCGCTGGGGCTCGCTCCCCGCGTCGTGGAGGAGGTGTACGCGCTGCTCGCCGAGTTGCGGGACGCCGGCACCGCGCTGCTGCTGGTCGAGGAGAAGGCCGCCGGGATCCTCGGTGTCGCCGACACCGTCGCGTACCTCTCCCGGGGCCGGGTCTCCTGGTGCGGTCCGCGCGCCGAGGTGGAGGCCGACCGGCTCACCGCGGCCTATCTGGGGATGGTGCGATGACGATGCCCTACGTGCTCGAGGGCGCCGGGATCAGCGTCCGGTTCGGCGGGGTGAAGGCGCTCACCGGGGTGGACCTCGGGGTCCGCGCCGGCGAGGTGTGCGGGCTGATCGGGCCGAACGGGGCCGGGAAGACCACGCTGTTCGACGTACTGTCCGGGATCCGGCGGCCCGACCGGGGACGGATGCTGCTCGACGGGGCGGACATCACCCGGCGCTCCCCGGTCTGGCGGGCCCGGCACGGGATGCGCCGGACCTTTCAGCGGCAGCAGCTGTTCGGGCAGCTCAGCGTGGCCGACAACGTACTGGTCGCGCAGGAGTGGCGCGGGGGCGGGGGCGGGATCGCCGCCGACCTCCTCGGCTCCCCGGCCCGGCGCCGCCGGGAGCGGGAGCGGCGGGAGCAGGGCGAGCGGGTGCTCGCCTCCTGCGGGATCGGCGCGCTGGGGGCGGCGTACGCGGGCGGGCTGCCGGTCGGTCAGGCCCGGATGGTCGAGCTGGCCCGCGCGGTGGCCGATCCGCCGCGGGTGCTGCTGCTGGACGAGCCCGCGTCCGGGCTGTCGGCGCCCGAGCGCGAGCAGCTCGCGGCGGTCGTGCGGCGACTGGCCGAGGAGGAGGGCTGTGCGGTGCTGCTGGTGGAGCACGACGTGGCCTTCGTGACGGACCTGTGCACCCGGGTGGTCGTCCTGGACCTCGGCACGGTCCTCGCCGAGGGCGCCCCCGCCGAGATCCGCGGCGATCCGCTCGTCCGGGAGGCCTATCTGGGTACGTCCTGACGGTGTGTCCGGTCCCTCCGGTTCCTGGCGGGAATACGTTGGATGGGTGGCCGGTTGTCGCCCCCCGTACCGATCGACGATCCGAGGGAACAGCCAGACGTGAACCAGGTCCCCAGCATCAAGCTCAACAACGGCACGCTCATGCCCCAGCTCGGCTTCGGCGTCTGGCAGGTCCCGGACGCCGAGGCCGAGCGGGTGGTGGGGGCGGCGCTGCAGGCGGGCTACCGCAGCATCGACACGGCGGCCGTCTACGGCAACGAGCAGGGCACCGGCCGGGGACTGGCCGGTGCCGGGGTGCCGCGCGAGGAGCTGTTCGTCACCACCAAGCTGTGGAACGGGCCGTCACGGACGTGGGACCGGGACGCGGTGCTGCGCGCGTTCGACGACTCCCTGGCCAAGCTGGGCCTCGACCACATCGACCTGTACCTGATCCACTGGCCGCGCCCGATGCGCGAAGGCTTCGTCGCCATCTGGAAGGCCTTCGAGGAGATCGCGGCGAGCGGGCGCGCCCGCGCCGTCGGCGTGTCGAACTTCCGCCCGGCGGACCTGGAGCGGCTCGGCGCCGAGAGCTCCCTGGTCCCGGCCGTCAACCAGATCGAGCTGCACCCGCTGTTCCCGCAGGCCGACCTGCGCGCCCTGCACCGCCGGCTCGGCGTCGCGACCGAGGCCTGGTCCCCGCTCGGCCAGGGCAAGGAGCTGCTGACGCTCCCGGCCGTCGCCGAGGTCGCCGCCAGGCACGGGCGCTCGGCCGCCCAGGTGGTGCTGCGCTGGCACCTGCAGCTCGGGAACATCGTGATCCCGAAGTCCGTGACCCCGGAGCGGATCCGGGAGAACCTGGACCTCTTCGGCTTCGAGCTGGACGCCGCCGACCTCGCCGCGCTGGACGCGCTGGGTACGGGTCCCGCGGCCCGGCGGATCGGGCCGGACCCGGCCGTCTTCGACTACTGAGGGGTGCGGTGTGAGCGTCCCCGACGGGGTGTACCTGGTGCGCAACGCGGCCAGTGGGCTGCTGCTCCAGCTGGAGGGCGGCACGCGGGTGCGGGTGGGGCCCGAGGATCCGGCAGGGCCCCCGGCCGCCCGGCAGTGGCGGATCTCGCCGGTGCACAGCGGCGGCGGGATCGTCCACGTCGTCAGCGTGCACAACGACAAGCGGCTCGATGTCGCGAACGCGTCGACGGAGAGCGGCACCCGGGTCCAGGTGTGGCGGCCGAACGCGTTCGGCGCGCAGGAGTGGATCGTCGAGGAGCACCTCGACGATCCCGGTGTGGTGTCCCTGATCGCCTGCATCAGCGGGCTGCCGCTGGAGGGGGACGAGGAGGGCCGGGCCCGCCAGTCCGAGGACACCGATGCGCCGTCGCAGTGGTGGCGCCTGGAGCCGGTCCTGCCCGGTGCGGGCCGGGGTCAGCCGGAGACGACCACCTCGTAGCTCGCCGCGCGGACGTCTTCGCACACGGCGCGGCAGGCGCCGAAGTGCACCGCGAACTGCGGATCGGCCCGCCAGGCGTCGACGGCGTCGGCATCGCGCCAGGACCCGAAGGAGAGGAAGTGGTGGGGGTCCCCCGCGTCCCGCACCAGCCGGCCGGAAAGGACGCCGTCCGTGGTCTCGTTCGTCCAGTTCAGGAAGTCCGTCCAGCGCGCGATGAACTCGTCGGCCTTGCCTTCCGTGACCTGCCAGCTGGCCGAACTCCAGTACGTGGCGTCGTCGGACATGGTGCACCGCCTCGAGGGTCGCCCCTTCACCAGGCTAGTTGCGTACCCGCCGGTCGCCCGCGGGGACCGGCGGGTAACCTCGCCGGTCCCCCCGGGGCGGCCCGTGCCCGTCAGCTCCGTACGAAGCTCCGCAGCCGGTACGTCGGCTCCGCGCGCGGGGTGTCCTGTCCGGGCAGGAGTTCCAGCCGGTCCGCGAGCTCGCGCGGGGTGGTCCCGCGGGGGCTGACGCGGGAGGCGTACTGCCCGGCCAGCAGTGCGGCGGCGGCCCCGCGCGGGGTGCGGCCCTGGCCGTGGCCCGTGAACCGGGCCTCGCCGTGCGGCCGCAGGCCCGCGCCGGCCGCGTACGCCGTCACGGCCTCGGCGGAATCCGCCGGGGTGGGGGTCAGGTGTGGCGCGAGGAGTTCGTCGATGTCGCTGCCGACGTCGTGTGCGGCGTCCTTGTCCACGGTGGTGACGAACACCCCGCCGGGCCGCAGCACCCGCCCCGCCTCGGCGACCACGGCCGGCGCCGCGCCCGGCTCCCGCAGCAGGTGCAGCAGCCACACCGCGCTCACGGCGTCCAGCGACCCGGAGGGCACCGGCAGCCGTGCCCCGGAGGCGAGCACCACCGGGACCCCGCGGCCCGCCGCCATCGCGGCCATCCCGTACGAGGCGTCGGCGCCCAGGACCCGCAACCCGGGCCGGGACAGCCGGGCGGTGACGATGCCGGTGCCGCAGCCGAGGTCGAGGAGGGTGGCCGCGCCGGCCGGGAGCAGGCCGAGGACCGCCGCGGCGGCGGCCTCGGCGCGCGGGACGCCGCCGCGGGTGGCGTCGTAGGCCCCGGCTTCGGTGTCGTAGTCGAGCAGCGGCTTCGCTATCGGCATCAGCTCGCGCCGTGGGCGGGGGCGAGGGCCTCGAGGCGCTCGGCGAGCGCGAAGTCGGCGCCGGTGACGCAGTCGCCCGCGCTGTGCGTGTTCACGGACACCCGGACCGTGTTGTAGCCGAGGGTCAGGTCGGAGTGGTGGTTCAACTCCTCTTGGACCGAGGCGATGTGGGCGACGAGGGCGCTCGCCGCGAAGTGGGTGCCCAGCCGGTAGGTGCGGATGATCCGGTCGTCCTCGAAGGCCCAGCCGGGGAGTTCCCGCAACCGGTCCTCGATCTCCTTCTGCGAAAGCGGCTCGTCCGCCATCGGCATGCTCCTTCACCGTTCGGGCCCGACTTCTGACGTGGGGTCAAGGTTCCCACAGCGCACGCCGGAGGGAAGGTTTCGCGCCATAGTGCGTGCGGGTGCTTCCGCGCCTTCCGGGTCCACGGTGTCGCCCCTATGCTCCTGCGCCGGACGTGACTGTTACCGCCGGTAATGCACATGCTGCCGGCGACTCCGAAGGGGCTTCCTCATGACGCGCACGGGCAGTTCGAGGCGCACGTTCATCGCGGGCGCGGGGGCGGCGGCCACCGCCGGGGCGCTGGGGGCCTCCGGGGCCCTGGCCGCCCCCGCCGAGGCCCAGGTCCAGTCCCCGGCCCAGGTCCAGTCCCCGGCCCAGGCCCAGTCTCCGGCGCCCGAACCCACCGGCCGTCGCGTCGCCGTCCTCGGCGGCGGGGTCGCCGGGCTCACCGCGGCCCACGAACTCGCCGAGCGCGGCTACGCCGTCACCGTGTACGAGCGCCGCGCGCTCGGCGGCAAGGCCCGCAGCATGGACGTCCCCGACAGCGCCCGCGGCGGGCGCCGGCCGCTGCCCGCCGAGCACGGCTTCCGCTTCATCCCGGGCATCTACCACAACCTGCCCGACACCATGCGGCGCATCCCCTTCCCCGGCAACGCCCACGGCGTGTGGGACAACCTCGTCGCCCCGCCCGAGATGATGTTCGCCCGGGCCGGCGGCCGGGAGGACCTGCGCGCGCCCATCCCCTGGCCCGACCACTCCCCCGCCGAGCTGACGCCCGAAGAGATCCGCCGCGCCCTGACCGGCATCCTGCAGTCGCTGGTCCGACTGCCCCCGCACGAGACCGCGTACTTCGTCGACCGCGTGCTGGTCTTCCTGACCAGCTGCGACGAGCGCCGCACCGAGGTCTGGGAGCACACCCCCTGGTGGGAGTTCGTGCGGGCCGCCCGGATGTCGAACGAGTACCAGCGCATCCTCGCCGTGGGCATCACCCGCAACATCGTCGCGACCAAGGCCGAGGAAGCCTCCACCCGTACCGTCGGCGCCCTGGGCGAGGCCTTCGTCTTCAACGCGCTGGGGCGCGGCGCGGACGGGCCGCCGGACCGGATCCTCAACCTGCCGACCAACGAGGCGTGGATCGACCCGTGGGAGGCCCATCTGCGAGCCCTCGGCGTGGAGTTCAGGATCGGCTGGACGGTGCAGGAGGTGCAGTACGGGAACGGCCGGGTGAGCGGGGTCGCGGTCCTGGACCCGGCGGGGACCCGGCAGACCGTCACCGCCGACCACTACGTCAGCGCGCTGCCGGTCGAGCACGCCCGGCGCACGTGGAGCGCGGGGCTGCGGGCCGCGGATCCGATGCTGGGCCGCTGCGACCGGCTGGAGACCGACTGGATGACCGGCATCCAGTTCTACCTCACCGAGCGCGCACCCCTCGTCCACGGGCACCTCAACTGCATCGACTCGCCCTGGTCGTTGACGGCGATTCAACAGGCCGAGCACTGGCCGGCCCGCGACTTCCCGGCCGACTACGGGGACGGGGTGGCGGTGGACTGCCTGTCGGTGGACATCTCGGACTGGGACAAGCCGGGGATCCTGTACGGGAAGACCGCCAAGCAGTGCACCCGCGAGGAGGTCGCCCGCGAGGTGTGGGCGCAGCTGAAGGCCTCCCTCAACGACACCGGGAAGACGCTGCTTACGGACCGCACCCTGCACTCCTGGTTCCTGGACCCGGGGGTGGACGGGCTCGGCACCCCGCATCCGACCAACCAGGACCAGCTGCTGATCCACCCCACCGGCACCTTCCACAACCGGCCGAGCGCGGACACCCGGGTCCCCAACTTCTTCCTCAGCGGGGACTACGTGGCCGTCGACATCGACCTGGCGACGATGGAGGGCGCCAATGCCTCGGCCCGCGCCGCCGTCAACGCCCTGCTGGAGCGGGACGGTTCGAAGGCGGAGCGGTGTGCGGTCCTGCCGATGTACCGGGCTCCGGAGGTGGAGTCCTTCAAGCGGCACGACCTGTGGCGCCACCGGCTCGGCCTGCGCAACGTCTTCGACCTGGGCTGACCCCCTCTGGGCTACCGTCGTGGGCATGACCTCCCCCCGCCCGTCGGAGCCCTGCTGCGTACCTGGCGGGAGCGGCGCGGCATCAGCCAGCTGGAGCTGGCGGGCCGCGCCGACTCCTCGTCCCGCCACATCAGCTTCATCGAGACCGGCCGGTCCCGGCCGAGCGAGGGGATGCTCCTGCGGCTCGCGGACCGCCTCGACGTCCCGGTGCGCGAGCGCAACGCCCTGCTCCTCGCTGCCGGTTACGCCCCGCGCTATGCGCAGACCCCGCTGGACGACCCCTCGATGGAGGCGCTGCGCGAGGGGCTGGAGCGGCTGCTGACCGGCTACGAGCCGTATCCGGCGCTGGTCGTGGACGCCACGTACCAGGTCGTCGCCGCCAACCGCGGCATCGCGATGCTGCTCGACGGCCTGCCGGAGCACCTGCTCGTCCCGCCGCTGAACACCATGCGGATCACCCTGCACCCGGAGGGCCTGGCCCCGAGGATCCGCAATTTCGCGGAGTGGCGCGGGCATCTGCTGGCCCAGATGGAGCGGCAGATCGCACTGGCCCGCTCCGCGCCGCTGAACGCGCTGTACGAGGAGGTGTCCGCCTATCCGGTCGCCGACCGGCCGCAGGACGCCGCACCCGAGGAGGCCGTGCCGCAGATCGCACTGCCGCTGGTGATCGAGTACGACGGGCACCTGCTCTCCTTCGTGTCCTCGATCGCGACGTTCAACACGCCGATGGACGTGACCGTCGCCGAGCTGGCCATCGAGACACTCCTGCCGGCCGACGCGGCGACGGCGAAGTACCTGCGCTCACTGGGGCCTTGAGGCAGCGCGCAGCGCAGGGGCCTGGAGGAGGGCGAGCGCGGCGACGACGAGGGCCTGCGCCGGGATCCACACCAGGCCGACGGCGGTGGGGGCGTCCCAGAGCAAGAGCGAGACCAGACTGAGGCCCGTCCAGGCCCAGTTGGACCCGATGACCCACCTGACCGGCAGGACCGGCGGGCGGCGGCGGGCGGCGAGCCCGCCGACGCAGGCCCCGTAGAGGACGAGGAACAGGCCGAGTTCGAGCAGGGCGGCCTGCCCGACGCCGAGCAGCCGCCCCAGCGGGGCGGAGAAGGCGGCGTACGCGAGGCCGTTCCCGGTGGTGACCACGCAGTCGAGGGCGAGGAGGCGGCGCAGCGCGCCCTGCGGGACGGTGGTGCGGACGATGCTGCCGAGCAGGGTCGCGGACATGGCGGATCAGCCTCCGTCGAGGGGGTCGGGTGGTCGCGCGGCCGACCGGTCGCGCGCTCGAATGTGCTGGTGGGGACGGGTCCCGAGGCCGAGTGCGCGGACTCGGAACCCGATGGCTCCACTGTCCCCCGCGACCCGCACCGGGGTCGATTACCCCCGAGGTCATGCCGGGGGCGGCGGCGGGCGTGCCAACCTTCTTTGAGTCACATCGCAAGAAAGGTGGGGGATCTTCTGTTTCGCCGGGGGGCTGCGGGCTACGCTGCACGGAGCTGAAGCTCTCGAACGTCCTCTCGGCATACGGAGAACATCACGGTGTCAGCCGCCGCCCGACCCGACCTGGCCTCGGCCTGGGCCCGCGTCGCGGCGTTGGCGGAGCGGGGCGGCCGGGATCCGGCCGAGGTGCTGTCCCCGGAGCGGCTGGGCCGTCTCTGCGGGGTCGAACCCGCGCTCGTCCCCGGGGTCGTTGCCGGGACCGTGCCCGAAGTGCCGCTGTGCCGGCGGGTCCACCGGCGCTTCCTGCGGCTGCGGGCCACCCGCCGCGACAAACACGGCCGGGAGTGGTCCCTCGCCGCCATCGCGGAGGACTTCCAGGCGCCCGGCGCCTCCCTCGGCCCCCTCAACGCGGGCACCGGGATGCCGCGGCTGGGCCACGCGGCGGGCGTGCAGCGGTTCTTCGGGGTCTACTCCGGCTTCCTCCTCGCCGACAGCCAGTGCGCGGTGGAACACGCCCTCGCCCATACCGGCGCCGGCGCCGGCGCCGCGGACGATCTCGAGCACCTCTCGTACCTGACGGGCATGCCCCCGCACGACATCCGGCTCACCCTCGACGGCTTACCGCCCCGGCTCCCGCTGAAGGAGCAGGTGCACCAGCGGTTCGAGCACCTGCGCCGCACCAGACTGCGCGCGGACGGCCAGGCCCACTCCCTCGCGGCCATCGCCCACTCCTTCGACGCTTCGGGGCAGTCGCTGACCCGTCTCGCGCGCGGTGAAGGCCTGCCCAACCTCGCGGCGGCCGCCGGGATCCAGCGCTTCTACGGGGTCGACGGCGGCTTCCTGCTGGCCGACGACACCGAGGCGCTCGCCACCGCCCTCTCCGGGATCGAGCACGAGCTGGAAACCGCCGGACGGAACGCCGAAAGCCCGATGCTCGCCGTGCTGCGGGCGCACGATGTACGGAGCATCGTCACGCGGGCCGGGCGGCTCTCTCCGGCGGGCTGGAAGTCGCTGGCCGACCACCTCGACGACCTGCTGGCCCGCGAGGGCCGGCTGGGTCGCCCGGGCGCGGAGCGCGAACGCCCGCTCCACGCGACGGTGCCCGACGACCGTAAGGCTGCCGAGGGGGGAGCGCCATGAGGACCACACGGACCATGCGGAAACTCGGCGGAGATCTGCTGGCGGACGCGCGCCTGACGCAGCCGGCCGATGCCGCCGAGATCATCGGGTGTCTGTGCGCCGCGTACGGCCGCCGGCGCGGCGGCCGGCCGGTGGAGTTCCGGTTCGCCGGATTCCCGCCCGACACCGCCAGCGGGCTGTGGCTGGAGATGGAAGAGCGCGACCTGCTCGTCATCGAGGAACGCACCCGGCCCGAGCACCAGCTCGTCATCGCCTGCCACGAGTTATGGCACTTGGAGGAAGGCACCTGTGACAGCCACGGCCCGGGCATGGCCGTGGCGGCCCGGCTCACCGGGCACCGGGGCGATCTCGCCGAGCTGCTGCACTCGGAGGCCGGACTGGGCAGCGTGGTCCGGCAGGCGGCCGCCCGCGCGGACCGGGAGGATCCGGCGGAGATCCGGGCCGAGACCTTCGGGCTGTACCTCGGCCAGGTCCTGAAGGCGTACCTGCCGGGCCCCCGCGAGGAACGGTTCCCCGAGGCGATCGAGCGCATCAAGACCTCGCTCGGCTGGGGCCGTTGAGTGCACGTCCCCGCGGCGTACCGATGACGCCCCGGTGACCACCGCCTTCCCCGCCGACGCACCTCACGTGCCGCTGCCCTCGCACGGCCCTGGACAGAGAGCACCTCGATGACCCAGTCTTCCCCGCCCCGCCACGCCGTCGTCATCGGCGGCAGCATGGCCGGCCTGCTCGCCGCGGCCGTGCTCGCCGAGCACGCGACGGTCACGATCATCGACGCCGACACGCTGCCCGACAGCCCGGCGCCGCGGCGCGGACTCCCGCAGGCCCGGCACGTCCACGTCATGTGGTCGGGCGGGGCCCGGGCCATCGAGAAGATACTCCCGGGCATCACCGACGACTGGACGGCGGCGGGCGCGATCCGCCGCAGCCTGCCCACCGACCTGGTCACCAAGACCGCCCAGGGCTGGATCCCGCGCTGCGGGGAGAAGCAGTTCAACATCTCGTGCAGCCGCGACCTCCTCGACTCGGTGGTCCGCGCCCGGGTGACCGGCCTGCGCGGCGTCACCACGCTCCAGCAGAGCCGCGTACAGGCCCTGGAGGGTACGGCGGCGCGGGTCGCCGGCGTCCGCGTCGACACCCCCGGCGAGGCGGGCCGGCTGCTGGCCGCCGACCTCGTGGTGGACGCGAGCGGGCGCGGTTCCCGGGCCCGGGCCTGGCTGCACGAACTCGGGGTCGGCGGCATCAGACAGGCCCAGGTCGACTCCGGCCTGGTGTACGCGACCCGGATCTTCGAAGCCCCGGCGGGAGCGCACGAGATGGGTTTCCCGATCGTCAACGTGCAGTCCGATCCACGGGTTCGCATACCCGGGCAGACGGCGACGATCGTGCCCATCGAGAACGGCCGGTGGCAGGCCACCCTGTCCGGCACCCGAGGCGGCCAGCCCACCGGTGACCCCGAGCAGTTCATACCGTTCGCCAAGGGCATCCGCGATCCCGTCGTCGGCGAGCTCCTCGAGGGCAGGAAGCCCCTCACGGACGTCGCCGTCACCCAGGGCACCGCCAACCGCAGGGTCTACTTCGAGAAGGCGGACCTGCCCGACGGCTTCTTCGCCGTCGGCGATTCCGTCGCCACCTTCAACCCGCTGTACGGGCAGGGCATGACGGTCGCCGCCCAGGGCCTGCTGGCCGTACGCGCCCTGCTGCGCGCCAAGGGCCTCGCCCATCCCGGCTTCGGCCGTGAGGCGCAGCGCGCGCTCGTCCCGCAGGTGGCCACCGCCTGGGAGCTCGCCACCTCGCAGGACATCCTGTATCCCGGGGCCACCGGCATGAAGCCGCGGGCCGGCGCCGGGCTGCTCAACGCGTACGTCAGCCGGCTGATGACCGGGGCCACCACGCGGGAGGCGCTGACCGCCGCGTTCCTCCAGGTCATCACCATGAGCAGCTCGCCCACGTACTGGCTGCGCCCCTCGGTGGTCTGGCACGTGCTGCGCGCCTCGGACCGGGGCGCGCTGAAGGCGCCGCCGCTGACCGCGGCCGAGCGGGCCGTCGCGGGGCTCGACCAGGGGTCCGGACCGGTCGACCCGGCGGCCCCGGTCGATCCCGTGGGCCCGGTCGGCCCGGTCGGCCCGGTCGGCCCCGTCGGCCAGGCGCGATGACCGACGGTCTCATCCTGTACGTACCGGGGTCGGTGATGATCCTGGCGCTGCTGATCAAGGCGCCCACCCTGCGCCGGGGCTGGGACCAGCCGCTCATGCGGGCCGTGTGCACCCTGCTCGTCGTCGGCTGCATGGTCATGTTCCTGGCGGCGCCGCCGACGATCTCCGCGGTCAACCGGCTCACCGGCGTCGTCAACTTCTCGGCCCCGCTGGTGTACAGCGTGCTGACCGCGTTCTCGGGGTCGTGCATCGTGCTGGTCCTGCAGTGGGGCGGCGGCCCGCCCGCCGTCGTCCGGCGGGCGACCCGGCTGACGGTGGCCGCGTTCGGTGTCGTCACGCTGCTCATCATCGTCCTCTTCGCGATCGGCGACGCGCCGGTGGAGCGGCTGCGCGACCTGGACACGTACTACGCGAACACGCCCTGGCTGCGCGAGATGATCGTCTGCTACCTGCTCGCGCACACCGTGGGCAGTTCGACGCTCACCGTGCTGTGCTGGAAGTGGCTGCTGCGCGTGCGCCCCTCGCTGCGTCCGCTGCGCACCGGGCTGGCCCTGATCGTGCTCGGCGGGGTGCTGGACCTGGGCTACCTCGTCACGAAGTGGGCGGCGGTGGGCGCCCGCTGGGCGGGCCGCGACTGGGACGGCCTGTCGACGTACGTGGCCCCGCCGTTCGCCTCCGCGGCGGCCCTGATGGTGGGGTCGGGGTTCATCGTGCCGCTGGTCGGCGGCTCGGCGGCCTGGCGGGACTTCAGCCGGTACCGGCGGCTGCACCCGCTGTGGAAGGCGCTGCGCGGGTTCGCCGCGTCGAGCGTGACGACCGTGCCGCTGACCTGGTGGTCGCCGATCGGGATCCGGCTGATCCACCGCGAATCGGTGATCGACGACGGGATCCTGGCGCTGGCCCGCTGGTTCGACCCGGCCGTACGGGGCGCCGCGTACGAGGCGGCGCTCGGGCAGGGCATGTGCGAGTCGCAGGCCTCGGTCGTGGCCGACGCGGCCATGCTCGCCGCGGCCTGCCGGCGCAGGGAGGCCGCCGAAGCCGCGGAAGCCGCCGGGGCTCTCGACCCGGCGGACGCGGACGGCTCCGGGGAGCACCCCGCCGAGGCCGATCAGGGGCTGCCCGAGCCGTACCGGCTGGACTCCCGGCCGCTCGCGGCACTGGCCCGGGAGTTCCGCGCCTCCCCCATCGTGGCGGCCGTACGGCGGGACCCGGCGCCCCTGTGAGCGGCCCGCGCGGGGGCGGCCCCCGTGCGGGGGCCGGCGTCAGCCGGCGAGGGCGTCCTCGGGCTCGGGGTTGCGGGCGAGCCAGGCTCCGTACGCCCGCACCCTGCGCCAGTGCTGGAGCTGGTCGAGGGCGAACGTCGCGCGCGGGGAGGCCTCCGGGCGCGGTTCCAGGCCGCGGGCCAGCCGGTGCATCTGGAAGCGTACGAAGGCCAGCAGCCCCGCACCGGCCAGGTCCCGGTCCTTCCAGTGCAGCCGCTCCACCGTGACCCGTACGTCCTCCCCGGCGCGCCAGCGGGCCGGCAGGTCGGGGCGGAAGGCCAGGGCCGAGGCGAGCCCCACGACGGACACACCGCGCTCCAGGACCTTCTGCGCCGTCTCCCGGCGGCCTATCCCGCCGGTCAGCATCAGCGGCATCGTGGCCGAGCCCAGGAACTGCTCGGCGAAGGAGAGGAAGTACGCCTCGCGTTCGAGGGTCCGCAGATCGGCGGTGCGGCCCAGGGTCGCGGGGCTCTCGACGCTGCCCCCGGACAGTTCGACGAGGTCGACGCCGAGGCCGCCGAGGACCGCGAGGACCTGCGCCGCCTCCTCGGTGTCGAAGCCGCCGCGCTGGAAGTCGGCGGTGTTGAGCTTGACCCCGATCGCGAAGCCGGGGTCCACCTGCGCGCGGACGGCGCCGACGACCTCGGTGAGCAGCCGGACCCGGTTCTCCAGGCTGCCGCCCCAGCGGTCGGTGCGCCGGTTGACGAGCGGGGAGAGGAACTGGCTGAGGAGGTAGCCGTGGGCGGCGTGGATCTGCACCCCGTCGAAGCCGGCCTCCTCGGCCCGCCGGGCCGTGACCGCGAACCGGGCGACGGTGGCCTCGATGTCGGCCTCGGTCATCGCGGTGGGGCGGGCGAAGCGCTTGGTGTGCCTGCCGAGGCTCACCCCTATGTCGGAGGGCGCCCAGGCCGTGCCGGGCATCTCCGAGCCGACCTGCCGGCCGGGGTGGTTGATCTGCATCCAGACCCGGCCGCCGCCGCAGGACGCGGCTTCGGCCCAGCGGCGGAAGGGGTCGAGCGGGGAGCGGGCGTCGAGGACGATCGTCCCCGGCGCGGTCAGCGCCCGGCGGTCGACCATGACGTTCCCGGTGATCAGCAGCCCGGCGCCGCCCTGGGCCCAGCGGCGGTAGAGCCGTTCGATGCGCCCGTCCGGCAGCTGGCCCGACCCGGCGAGGCTCTCCTCCATGGCCGCCTTCGCCAAGCGGTTCGGCAGGGCCGTCCCGTTGGGCAACTCCAGTGGCGTGAACAGGTCCATCAGCAGTTCCCCCAGGAAACGTGTTGCACGTGTCATCCCGCGCCCCGGCGCAAAACATACCGCTCCCTCCCGAGCCTGCGTCAGGCTGCTGCGTCAACCGGTTCGCCGGCCCCTCGGCCGGTGCTGCGCACCTGTGGGTCCCTTGAGGCGCTTGGGGAGGAGGCCGGGGGGAGGCCGCGACCGCACCGCCGCGACGACCTGGTCGCTGCCGCGGGACGTCGGGGCCCGGACCCGTCGGCGCGCCCGCCGCCGGGCCCGGCCTGGCGGCTGCGCACCGGTCCCACCGGCGCCGGCGGGCGTAAGGAACCGGACACCCGGGGATGTGGAACGCCCCGGGCCGAAGGGCCCGGGGCGTTCACCGTGCGCGGGTGCGGGGCGGGTCAGAGCTCCGCGAGCGCGAGCCCCGCCTGGGCGGCGGCCGCCTGGACGGTCTGCTCCAGCAGGACGGCGATGGTCATCGGGCCGACGCCGCCGGGGACCGGGGTGATCAGCGAGGCACGGGCGGCGGCCGACTCGAAGTGGACGTCGCCGACGTTGCCCTCGTTGTAGCCGGCGTCCAGGACCACGGCGCCCGGCTTGATGTCCTCGCCGCGGATGAACTCGGCCTTGCCGACGGCGGCGACCAGCACGTCGGCCTGGCGCACGATCGAGGGCAGGTCCACGGTGCGGGAGTGGCAGTAGGTGACGGTGGCGTTCTGCTCCAGCAGGAGCATGCCGGCCGGCTTGCCCAGGATCGCGCTGCGGCCGACGACGACGGCGTGCTTGCCGGTCAGGTCCACGTCGTACTCGGCGAGGAGCCGCATGATCCCGCCGGGGGTGCAGGAGACGAAGCCCGGCAGCCCGAAGCCCATGGCGGCGAAGGAGTGCATGGTGACCCCGTCGACGTCCTTGCCGGGGGCGATGGCCTCGAAGGCGGCGCGCTCGTCGATGTGGTGCGGGACCGGGTGCTGCAGCAGGATGCCGCTGATCTCCGGGTCCTCGGAGAGAGCCGTGAGGGCGGCGACGAGCTCCTCGGTGGTGGTCTCGGCCGGCAGCTCCACGTGGCGGGAGGTGATCCCGGCCTTGGCGCAACGGTTCTGCTTCATCCGTACGTACGTGACGGACGCCGGGTCCTCGCCGACCAGCACGGTCGCGAGGCAGGGAGCGGTACCGGTGCGCTCGGTGATCTTCGCCGCGTAGGCGGCGGTCTGCTCCGAGATGCGGCGGGCGAGGGCCGTGCCGTCCATCAGCTGAGCAGAGGTGGTGGCAGTCTGGGCAGTCGTCACGGGGTCTCCTGAGCGTCGCTGCGGATCGCGGTTCGCGGTTCGCCCAGGCGCGCGGCAGTCGACGTACGTGGGACGTACGCCGGGCCGCTCCCCGGTGGTGATCCACCCGAACGCCAGTCACGGCCCGGCTCCACTCTAATGGACCTCGCCGGCCCGGCCGGATCCCGCGGCGGCCCGGCAAGGATGAGATCCGGTCAAACCGGTGGATCACCGGCGCCCCACCTGGGACGATCAAGACATGACGCGTACTTTCGATCACCTCGTCGCCGAAGCCGAGTCCGTCTCCGTCGACGGCTGGGACTTCTCTTGGCTCGACGGCCGGGCCACGGAGCAGCGCCCCTCGTGGGGCTACCAGGGGCTCATGAGCGAGCGCCTCGCCCGGGTCCGGTCGGCCCTGGACATCCAGACCGGCGGCGGGGAGGTGCTCGCCGGGGCGGGGACCCTGCCCCCGCTGATGGTGGCCACCGAGTCCTGGCCGCCGAACATCGACAAGGCGACCCGGCTGCTGCACCCGCTCGGCGCGGTGGTGGTCGCGGACGCCGACGAGCCGCCGCTGCCGTTCGGCGACGAGGCCTTCGAGCTGGTCACCAGCCGTCACCCGGTGACCATCTGGTGGGAGGAGATCTCCCGGGTCCTGCGTCCGGGCGGAACGTACCTCTCGCAGCAGGTCGGGCCGGCGAGCGTCTTCGAGCTCGTCGAGTACTTCCTCGGGCCCCAGCCGGAGGAGGTCCGGCGCGGGCGGCACCCGGACGATGCGGTCTCCGACGCCGGCAAGGCCGGTCTCGAGGTCGTCGATCTGCGCTCCGAAAGACTGCGCACGGAGTTCCACGACATCGGAGCCGTGATCTACTTTCTCCGGAAGGTGATCTGGATGGTGCCCGGCTTCACGGTCGGGCAGTACCGGGACCGGCTGCGCGAGCTCCACGAACAGATCGAACACGACGGTCCGTTCGTGGCGCATACCGCCCGTTTCCTTATCGAAGCCCGCAAAACGGGCTGACGGGAAAGGCGGCGGAGGCGCGGACGGATCCACGGCCGATCGGTTGCGCGCCCACAGCGTGGCGCAGGTCACTCAATTCAGCGCGTAACGAATCGACTCGGGCATGCGATGAACCGACAGGCGTCCTCGCGCGGCCCCGGAATACAGACCCCCCTCGGGTCTGTTTCCCGAGTCCGCGCGATGATGTCCCGCCCACTCCTTATCTGTTCGCAACGAGAGGCTCCTTGTGTCGCTCAGCCCGTCCCGTACGTTCCCTCCGGAGATCGCCGAATCGGAGGCCCTCGTCACGCTCGTAGAGCGCGGCCGCGAGCAGGGTCACATCAACGGTGACGACGTGCGCCAGGCCTTCGAGGCCGGCCGCATCCCGGTGGACCAGTGGAAGCGGGTCCTGCGCAGCCTGAACCAGGTCCTGGACGAGGAGGGTGTCGCGCTGCACGTCAGTGCCGCCCCCGCCACGAAGGCCGCCGCGAAGAAGCCCCGCAAGGCTGCCGCCGCGCCTGCCCGCACCGTGACCAAGAAGGCGGCCGCCGCGCCGCGCCCCATCGGTGCGCGCAAGGCCTCGGCCACCAGCCCGGCCACCGCCACCGCGGCGGCGATATCCGCTTCGCCGTCCGCGGCCACCGAGGACGAGGTGACGGCCGACGCCGCCGCCGAGCCGAAGAAGCGGACGGTCAAGAAGACCGCCGCGAAGAAGACCGCGGTGAAGAAGACCGCCGCGGCCAAGAAGACCGGCGCCAAGGATGCCGACGAGGGCGAGACCCCGGCCGCCGAGGGTGAGGACTGGGCCGCCGAGGACCTCGCCGACGACACCGAGGAGGAGGCCCCCAAGGCCGGCGGGACCCAGGGCTTCGTCCTGTCCGACGACGACGAGGACGACGCCCCGGCGCAGACGGTCATGGTGGCCGGCGCCACCGCCGACCCCGTCAAGGACTACCTCAAGCTCATCGGCAAGGTGCCGCTCCTCAACGCCGAGCAGGAGGTCGAGCTCGCCAAGCGCATCGAGGCGGGCCTCTTCTCCGAGTACAAGCTCGAAGAGGAGGAGGACCACAAGCCCGCCTTCAAGCGCGAGCTGGAGATCCTGGTCGAGGACGGCCGCCGCGCCAAGAACCACCTGCTGGAGGCCAACCTCCGCCTCGTGGTCTCGCTGGCCAAGCGCTACACCGGCCGCGGCATGCTCTTCCTGGACCTGATCCAGGAGGGCAACGTCGGCCTGATCCGCGCCGTGGAGAAGTTCGACTACACCAAGGGCTTCAAGTTCTCCACGTACGCGACCTGGTGGATCCGGCAGGCGATCACGCGTGCCATGGCCGACCAGTCGCGCACCATCCGCATCCCCGTCCACATGGTCGAGATCATCAACAAGCTGGCGCGCGTCCAGCGCCAGATGCTCCAGGACCTCGGCCGGGAGCCCACTCCGGAGGAGCTGGGCAAGGAGCTCGACATGACCCCCGAGAAGGTCATCGAGGTCCAGAAGTACGGCCGCGAGCCGATCTCCCTGCACACCCCCCTGGGTGAGGAGGGCGACAGCGAGTTCGGCGACCTGATCGAGGACTCCGAGGCGGTCGTCCCGGCCGACGCGGTGAGCTTCACCTTCCTCCAGGAGCAGCTGCAGTCGATCCTGGGCACGCTCTCCGAGCGTGAGGCGGGCGTCGTCTCCATGCGTTACGGCCTCAACGACGGCCAGCCGAAGACCCTGGACGAGATCGGCCGCGTGTACGGGGTCACCCGTGAGCGCATCCGCCAGATCGAGTCCAAGACCATGTCGAAGCTGCGCCACCCGTCGCGTTCGCAGGTCCTGCGCGACTACCTGGACTGAGCCGGCCCGCGCCCCTCAGGTCAGTCGGAAGACCGGCCCGCGGGGCGTGAACGGCAGGGTGGCACCCTGCGGAACCAGATAGGCGTGCTCGCGCCGGATCCGCAGGGTGTCGCACCACCCGTCCGTGATCACCAGCACCGGCGCCTGCGGAGGGAAGTCCTCCGCACGCTGGAGCAGGTCGATGCCGGGCTGGAGCACGGTCCCGCCCCGCCCGCGCACCTTCACCCGGCCCGCGATCTCGGTCGGGGGCAGATAGCCCGCGTCGTACGGCGCCGCGTCACAGAACACGACGCGTGCCGCCGGTACGTCGCGGGCTTCCGCGTACGAGGCGATCGCGCCGAGCGCCTTGCCGAGCAGGGCGGCGGGCATCGACCCCGAGGTGTCGAGGACCACGCCGAAGGTGCAGCGGGCGATCTCCTCGGGCGGGAAGTACCGGCCCGCCCGGGGGATGTCCGCCGGTGGAGGCCTGGCGGCGTGCCGGGCGCGCGTAGGACCGTACCGGCTCGGGCCTGGGGACGTACTCGTCGAACCAGCGGGCGAGCTGCGCGTCCCAGGGCACGGGCGGGTGGGCCAGCGCCCGGATCTCCTGGACCAGCCCGGCGGGCAGCCGTCCGCGCTCCCCGTAGGTGTGCAGGTCGAAGCCCTGGACGAGGCCGCGCCGGTAGAAATCGTCCAGATCGGTGTACGGGAGGCTGCCCGCATGGGGCAGCGCCTCGCCCAGGACGTCCCCGAGGCCCTTGCCGCGCAGGGTCGACAGCCGGCGCAGTCGGCGCACGTCGGTGGCGATGCGGTCGTAGACCTCCTCGACGGAGAGGTCCTTCAGCTCCGGGTCGTACAGCAGCCCCTCGGGCATCTCGCCGACGCCCGCCCCCATAGCCCTTCGGGCATGGGGGGACCCCCGCACGAGCCAGCCGTTGACCACGTAGTAGGCGGCCACGTTGTGCAGGTACGGGTGTGGGGTACGTGGCGCGCCCAGTGTGGGCGCACCGCGTACCCCGGAGCATCCGGTTTTCCTCCGCGGGGCGGTGGCCGGGTGTTTCAGTGCTCCAGCAGGTGCTTCAGCTTCTCCTCGTTGCGCGGCATCGCCTTGCGGGCGTACGGCTTGACCACGAGCGGGGCGATGACCCTGCCGATGCCGTGGCCCTCGAATTCGAGGTCGAGGGTCACGCGCGAGCGCTTCCCGCCGTCGAGGGGTTCGATGGTCCCGCGCACATCGCCGCGGATGGGTCCGTCGACCCCTTGGATGTGCCAGCTGCGCGGCTTGTCGAGCTCCGTGACCTCCATGGTCATCGGGAACTGCCGCTTGCCCATGCGCCGGGTGACGGCGACCTTCGAACCGATGTGGAGGGGTGCGCCGTCGAGCAGGCGGGCGGAGACGGCGCTGTCCTGCCATTCGGGCAGGTGCGTGGGGTCCGTCACGTAGTCGAAGACGTCTTCGGGACTGCGGGAGATGTCGATGCTTTCTCTGATCGCGGACATGGCGACCCCTTACTGCCCCCTGCTTGTCCTCCCTTTTCCTCTCATTCCAAACTACCGCGCAGGTCAGGCGGTGGCCCGGTGCCCGGCCCGGTGCTTTCGCGCGGACATCGCGGCGTAGACGAGGACGCCCGCGAAGAGGAACAGGACGCCCTGGTAGACGGCCGCGTAGCCGGAGCCGGCGACCAGCCACATCGAGAAGCCGAAGGCCAGACCCGCGAGGATCCCGTCGCGGACCAGGCGGCCGCGGTGGACGCGCCCGGACTGCCCGGAGAGCAGGAAGTAGATCTGCGCGGCGGTGGAGAGCAGGTACGGGACGGTCGCGGTGAAGGTGGTGACCAGGACGAGGATCTCGAAGACCCCGTCCGAGCCGGCCGTGTAGTTGTAGACGGTCAGGCCGGAGGCGAGGACGACGGTGACGAGTACGCCGGCCACCGGGACGCCCCGCTTCTTCGTCTCGAAGACCTTCGGGAAGAGCCCGTCGCGGGCGGCGGCGTACGGGGTCTGCGCGCTGAGCAGGGTCCAGCCGTTGAGGGCGCCGAGCATCGAGATCACGGCCGCGCAGGCGACGAGGGTGCCGCCCCAGGTGCCCCCGAACATTCCATTGACGGCGTCGGTGAAGGGGGCCTCGGAGGAGACCAGCTTCTCGTGGGGGACCAGGCCGAAGACGGAGACGGTGCCCAGCAGGTAGACGACGGCCGCACCGGCGGTGCCCAGGATCGTGGCCCGGCCGACGTTGCGGGCGGGGTCGCGGACCTCGCCCGCGCTGACGGCGGCCGACTCGACGCCGAGGTAGCTGAAGAGCAGGATCGCCGCGGCGGCGGAGACCGCGCCGACGGGGCTCTGGCCGGTGGCCTGGAAGGGGCCGAGGTTCACCGGGTCGAAGAAGAACAGACCGCCCACCGCGACCAGCAGCAGCGGGGCGAACTTCAGTACGGTGGCGACCAGTTGGACCGCGCCGACGTAGCGGGTGCCGGCCAGGTTGGCGAGCGCCGGGAGCCACTGCACGGCGAGGGCGGCCAGGCACATCGCCGCCTTGTGCTCCCCGACGGCCGGGAAGAGCACGGTGAGGTAGCCGACGGCCGCCACGGCGAGGGCCGCGTTCGAGACCCAGGCGGTGATCCAGTAGCTCCAGGCCGCGAGGAAGCCGGCGAAGTCGCCGAACGCGGCGCGGGCGTAGACGTACGGGCCGCCGGTCTGCGGGAGCCGCTGCGAGAGCCGGCCGAAGACGAGGGCGAGGGCGATCGCACCGGCGGTGAGCACGCCGAAGGCGACCAGGCTGATCGTGCCGAAGGGCGCCACGGAGGCGGGCAGCAGGAAGATCCCGCCGCCGATGATGTTGCCCATGACCAGGCAGGTCGCGATCGGGAGGCCGAAGCGGCGCGCGTGGGGGTCGCGACCCTGCTCGGGGGGTACTGCGGCCTCGGCGGGCAGGGTTGCGGTGCTGGTCATCGGTGGTGCGCCTCTGGGTGTCTCACATGCTGGTCAGGGTCAACACATGGTTGACCACCGCGAAGGCGCCACAAAATCAGCGTATTTCGTCCCGCGCGGGCACCCCTGCGGAAGGAAGGCTTCCGCTATTTCCGCCCCCGGGCGGGGGTTCCTCCACCGGCTGCCCTGCGGCGGGCCTCGCCGCGGGCTGCCCCACGGGGTGCTTGTCGGGATGCCTGTCGGGATGCCCCTCGGCCCGATCCGCGGACCGGCCCGCGGGGTCCGCCGCCGCCCCGCCCACCGGCGCAGCCACCGGCACCTGGGGCCCGTCCGCCTCCCGCAGCCAGCTCCGCAGTACCTCGTGGACGGCCTCCGCGCCCACCAGGTCCGGCTCCGGCTCCGACAGTTCCGTCGGCCACATCAGGAACGGGTGCCCCTGTTCCCCGCCCAGGCCGCCGTGCGAGCCGATCTGCTCCTCGAAGGCGTGCACCGACCCGGTCCGCGGGTCGTACGCCGAGTTCACCATGACGTCGGCCACGTGCGGGAAGGCGTCGGTCCGGCGGACCGCCTGCGCCGCCCCCGGTCCGAACCGGGCCAGCAGCTCCTGCGCCGCACCGGGCTCGTCGAGGCGGGCCACCGCCCCGCCCGGGCCCAGTACCTGCCCGTCCACCAGCAGGAACCCGATGCCCGGGTGGTTGACCAGGGTCGCCAGCAGGGCGGGGTGCGCCCGTTCGATCCGCTCCCGCGAGGCCCGGCCCGGTACGTCCGGGAAGGAGATCAGCCCGAGGTTGCCCGAGGCCAGAACCACCGGGTCCGGGCCCCGTTCGGGGTGGGCCTCGGCGCCCTCCTCCACCGGCCGGTGCAGGGCCGCGAGCACCGCCGCGCGGGCCTCGGCTCCGCTGCGGGTGCGCCCGGCCCGGCGGGAGACCGGCAGCCCGCAGCCCGCGCGGACCAGGTCCTTCAGCGTCAGCCCGTACCGGCCCAGGAAGGTCTCCCCCGGGCTCTGGCCGTGGTCCGACAGCAGCACGATCCGGTACTCCCGCGGTGCGTGCTCGGCGACCCGGGCGATCAGCGCGAGGCTCCGGTCGAGCCGGGCCAGCACCTGGTCGGTGTCCCGGCCGTGCGGCCCCGAATGGTGCGCGACCTCGTCGTAGGCGACCAGGTCCGCGTAGATCGCGGCACGCCCCGCGAGCATGTCGCCGATCACCGCCGCCACCACGACGTCCCGTTCGACCACCGTCGCGAAGGCCCGGATCAGCGGGTACAGCCCGCCCCGGGCCACCCGCGGCCGCTCCCCCCGCAGCCGGGCCCGCAGCGACTGGCCGAGCTCCCGGGCGACCTCGGCGACGAAGGAGAGCGCGGTGCGGACGGCATGGGCCGGGTCGGAGAAGTACGCGAAGTAGCCCGCGCGGGAACGGTTCGCCCGGCCCCGCCGCGCCGAGACCGACAGGACGAGGGCCAACTGGTCGGCGCCGCCGCTGAACAGGTTGCCCCGGCTCGCCCCGTCGAGGGTCAGCAGCCCGCCGTCGCCGGTGCGGGTGATGGCCCGGCGCTGGAGTTCGGCGGCGCTGGTGGGCCGGTTGCAGACCACCACCTCGCCGGTGTCCTTCTCGTACCACCGGAAGGCGGGCACGTCGAAGTTGGAGCCGTGCAGGATGCCGAGCTGGCTGGCGCCGGTCTGGCTGGACCAGTCGGTGCGCCAGGACGTGATGCGGTGGCTGCCGTCCAGCCAGCCGGCCACCGTGGGCATCAGGGCGCTGCCGGCGGCGCGCCGCAGGGTCTCGTACCCGACCCCGTCGAGCTGCAGGAAGACCAGTCCGGGGGCGGTCTCCCCGCCGCCGGGCGCGCCCTTGTGCCGCATCCGCCGGCGGCGGCGGTCGGCGAGCCGGTAGAGCCTGCGCCGGTACGCCTCGTCGTCGCGTACGGCGAGCGCGGTGGAGGTCGCCGAGGCGACGGCGGACATCACCGCGGCCACCACCACGGCGGTCTCCGGGGCCACTTCGCCGCGGCCGGACGGGATCAGGCTGAGGGCGAGCAGCAGCAGCGAGCCGTTGAGGAAGAAGACGAGCAGGCCGAGCACCAGAGCGGGCACCAGCAGCAGTGCCCGGACCAGCACCGGCCACACCAGCGCGCTCAGCAGGCCGAAGGCCCCGGCGCCCCAGGCCGCGGTCAGCCCGATCTCGGTGATGCTGTCGCCGTCGCCGGACTGCAGCCGGAAGTCGGGGAGGATGCCGGCCAGCGCGAGCATCGTGAGGGTGGACACCGCCCAGACGATGGTCACCCGTGCCAGGGCGCTGCCCGTGGTCCGCCACCGTCCTCGCCACACGCCGTACCGCCTCGTGTCTCCCCCGGACCCGCGCCCCGCGCGCGGCCGTGCCGCACCCTCCAGCGTCGCACAGGGCGGCGGCGGAGGCCGGGTGACGGGGGTGGGCGCACGGACGTGCGGAGGGCGCGGCGCGGGGCGGGAATGCGGCTGCTACGTGCCGTCGTAGCCGGCGGTCGGCATGGACAGCCGGCGGTGCACCTCGGCCTTCATGGCGGAGGTGTACTGCGGCTCGGCGAGCCCGGCGGTCTCCAGCCGTACGCCGCGCCGCTCGCACGCGGCGGTGAACTCCTCGACGGAGCGCAGCGCACGGGCCAGCACCCGGTGGTTGGGGGCGACGAACAGGTCGACCTGCCCGGCGTCGACGTCGCACCAGAGCCCGCAGTGGTCGGCGCGCAGCCCGTAGAAGAGCAGCTCCCTCGTCACGACGTAGCCCTGGCCGGCGGCCCAGCGGGCGCACATGGCGTGCTGGCTCCGGGTGTCGACGACGAAGGGGTCGGTGTCCAGATCCTCGAGCGGGGCCAGGCTGGCGATCGCGGCCACGCGCAGCTCATCCATGCCGCCCGACCCTACTCCGATCCGCCGCCCGGTAGGAGGGGGTCGCGGCCTTCGGTTCCGGGCCCGGCGGCGGGGCAGGATCCAGGGGGTGTCTTGTCGATCGGGCCGGATCAGGGAGCGGCGTCCGGTGCGTGCGATCGCAAGGCCGAGGAGTGAGGCGACACGGTGGGGGCACCTCCCAGCGGTAGCCGGGGGATGTCGGCGAGTGACGAGAACGCGGCGAGCGTGCGTGCCGGACGCCGCGAACCCGGCCTGATCGGCAAGACACCCCCTAGGCTCGAGAGGTCCGGGGAGACGAGGGCTAACGGGGAGGCCGGGTGTCGGTGGAGATCACCTGGTGGGGGCATGCCACGTGCACGGTCGAGGACTCCGGGGTGCGCCTGCTGACGGATCCGCTGTTCGCGCGGCGGCTCGCGCATCTGCGGCGGCGGCGCGGGGCGCTGCCCCCGCCCGAGGCGGCCGAGGCGGACGCGGTGCTGGTGTCGCATCTGCATGCCGACCATCTGCACCTGCCGTCGCTGGCCCGGCTGGCGCCCGGGACCCGGCTGCTGGTGCCGCGCGGGGCGCGCCGGGCCGTGCCGGGGCTGGCGCGGGTCGCGGGGGTGCGGGGGCTGGCGGTCACGGAGATGGCTCCGGGCGACGAGGTCGGCGTACGGGCCGGGGTGAGGGTACGGGCGGTCAGTGCGCGGCACGACGGGCGGCGGCTGCCGTTCGGTCCGCATCTCGCGCCGGCGCTCGGGTACGTGGTCCAGGGCGCGGCGCGGACGTACTTCGCCGGGGACACCGGGCTGTTCGACGCGATGGCCGAGGAGGTCGGACCGGTGGACGTGGCGCTGCTGCCGGTCGGTGGCTGGGGCCCGTACCTGGGGCCGGGGCACCTGGACGCGGGCCGGGCGGCGCAGGCGCTGGCCGCGCTGGCGCCGGCGGCGGCGGTGCCGGTGCACTACGGGACGTACTGGCCGATCGGGCTGGACGCGGTGCGGCCGCACGAATTCCACGCGCCGGGCGAGGAGTTCGCACGGCGGGCCCGGCAGCTGGCGCCGAAGGTGACGGTACGGGTGCCCGACCACGGCGAGCGGGTGCGGCTGCCGTGACGTGGCGCGAGCTGGCGGCAGCGGCGGCGGGAGTGGGGGCGGGGGCGGGCGTCGGCCAGGCGCCGCCGGAGACGACCCAGCAGGCGGTGGGCTACCCGGCGCTGTTCCTGCTGGTGGCACTGGGGGCGCTGGTGCCGGTGATCCCGACGGGGGCGCTGGTGAGCACCGCGGCGGTGGTGGCGTTCCATCACCAGACGCTGCCTTTCGGGCTGTTGCTGGTGTTCGCGGTGGGGGCGGTCGCCGCGTTCGTCGGGGACGTGGCGCTGTACTGGCTGGGGCAGCGCGGGGTGGCGTCCCGCAACGGCTCGCGCCGGCTGGAGGCACTGCGCGGGCGGGCGACGCCCGAACGGCTCGCGCAGGCGCAGCGCAAGCTGGACGAACACGGGGTCCTGGTCCTGGTGGTCTCCCGGCTGGTGCCGGCGGGCCGCATCCCGGTGATGCTGGCCTGCCTGCTGGCCCGCCTCCCGCTGCGCCGGTTCGCCCGCGGCGACGCCCCGGCCTGCCTGGCCTGGGCGGCGACGTACTGCCTGATCGGCATCCTGGGCGGCTCCCTGTTCTCGGAGCCCTGGAAGGGCGTGGCCCTGGCGGTGGCCCTCACCCTCCTGATCAGCGCAGCCCCCACCCTCTGGCGCCACTCACGCAACCTCTGACCCCCGGGGCCCCCAGCCAAGCCGACACTTCTCGGCCCCGCCGACACGGCTCGGGCGCCGCCCCTACGGCTGCGGCCCGAACGCCCCCATCCGCGGGCGTCCGCTTCGCCGCCACCGGCGTTTCCGGCCCGCCGGCACGGCTCCGGCGCCGCCCGATTCAGCCCCGCGGGCGTCCCCCTACCCCGCCCGCACAGTGCGGCCCCATCACCCCCAGCCCGCCGGCACGGCTTCGGCCCCGGCGAAGCCCCCTCAGCCAGGCCGACACCTTCTCGGCCCCGCCGACCTTCCCGCTGCCCCGCCCCTACGGTTGCGCCCCTACCCGCCCCCAGCCGCGGGCGTCCGCTTCGCCGCCCCCGGCGTTTCCGGCCCGCGTGTCGGTCAGCACCCAACCACCCCACAGCGTCCGGCAGGTGTCGAGCAGCGACCGCTTCGATCAGTGGTGGGCCGGGACGAAGCCGAAACGTACGCCGCCCAGTTCCGCGCACTCCCACCAGTCGAGCTCGGTGACCCGGGTGAAACCGCGCCGCCGGCACCGGCGGGCCAGGCCGGCCGGGACGAAGAGCGCGGTGTGCCGGGGCAGCCGCTTGAGGGTGGGGGCGTCGAGGTGGTCGTAGTGGTTGTGGCTGATCACCACCGCGTCCACCGGCGGCAGCTCCTCCCAGCGGACCCCGACCGGGGTCATCCGCGCCGGTGTGCCGAGGATGCGCCGGGACCAGACGGGGTCGGTCAGTACGGTCAGCCCGCCGACCCGCAGCACCCAACTGGCATGTCCAGCCCAGGTGGCGCAGAGCGTCCCGGCGCCGGCTGCGGGGGTGTCCGTCTCGTGCCTCATCAAGAGCTCTCCGTTCACCGCACAGCGGGCTCGTCGCGTCGGTCGGCGAAAGTCGGTCAAGAGGTCAGGAGGTCAGGAGGTCAGCCCGGCCAGGACCGATCCGAGGAGGTCCAGGGAGCGGCGTACGTGCGGGAGCGCGAGCGGGTCGTGCGCGGTGAGCGCGGAGAGCCGCTCCTCCGGGGTGGCGCCGAGCAGCGGACCGGTCGACAGGCGGACCCGCAGCGCACCCAGGTCATCCGCGAAGCGCTGCCCGCCGGGGGTGGGTGCGCCGAGCCGGCCGCCCAGGTAGTCCTCCAGTTCCATGGCGTCGCGGACCCCCTGCCGCGCCAGCCCGGCGCGCAGCGGGCTCAGGTCCGCGTACAGGTGCCGCCCGGCCTGCGGCGGCCTGGCGAGGGCGCCGACGGCCAGCAGCTCCCGGTGGGCCGCGGCGGCGACCACCCCGTGCAGCGCGGCCGCGGCATGGGCCCGGCCGGCGACGGCGTCGGGTTCGTCGAGCGCGTGCGCGGCGGCCCCGGCGACCGGGCCCGCGACCAGGGCGCCGGTCGCGGTGAGCATGTCGAGGGTGCGGGCCCGCAGCCAGGCGCCGCGCGGGGTGCCGGGGAAGCGGACCACGGCGGCGGGCCACCCGGCGGGCAGCAGTGCACCGGACAGGTCGAGGAGTACGGCGGCCGAGTCGGGCAGCATCTCGGCCGGGCTCAGGACGAGGGTGTCGTGGGGCCGGTGGACGGTGTCGCGCCAGCTCTCGTCGCTGACGACGAACAGCCCGGCGTCCCCGGCGGCCTCGCAGGCCTCGCGCAGCATTTCGGGCGGGGGCACGGTCGCCGTCGGGTCGTCGGCCACGGACAGCAGCAGTACGCGCGGGTCGCCGCCCTCGGCGCGCACCCGCCGTACGGTCTCCAGCAGGGCGTACGGGTCCGGGATGCCGCCGCACTCGGCCGGGGTCGGCACGTGGTAGGCCCGCCGTCCCAGCAGCCGGACCTGCGGCGTCCACCAGGCGGGACAGGGCCGGGGCAGCATGACATCGCCCCCGTACGCGCCGAGCAGCGCCAGCAGCAGACCGGGCGCTCCGGGCCCGGCGGCCACGTTCTCCGGCTCGGTGGGGAGCCCGCGCCGTCCCCAGTGCCGGCACGCGGCCTCGCGTACGGGCTCTCCGCCGCCCGGGGGTTCGGGGGCGGACCGTTCGGCGGCGGCGGCGATCACGGCGGTGAGCTCGGGCAGCACGGGCAGGCCGGGCTGGGGCGCGGGCGGCCCGTACCGGACCGGACCTCGGCCCTCCGCCGTGCGCTGCATCCCCGACACCTCGCCGCCCTGCCTTCCCCGTCCCGACGGGGCCGCCGACCCCGTGCGTGCCGCCGACCGGCCATGCCCTTGACCACGCCCTTGACCATGCCCTTTATACGGTTATTTGCGTGGGTACGCCTGTTGTCGCCCTCCCGGGGTCCGGGGCCCCGGGCTCGCGGACTCAGCCCCGTCGGCCCGCCAGGGCCAGCAGCCGGGTCTGGGCGTTCGCGCCCGCCGGTATGTCCAGCGGCGCGGCGAACAAGCCGCTGGCCGCGAGCCCGTCGGCGTACGGCATGACCTCCTTGAGGGCGAACTCGACCAGGCCGTCCGGGAGCCGGTCGTCGGCGCCGATGCCCCGGGAGAGGTCCCAGGTGTGCACGACGCAGTCGGCGGTCAGCTCCGCGCAGTACGCCCGGCCCAGCGCGGGCCCGTACGAGAGCCTGACCGTACGGTCCATCGCCCCGGCCGCGGTGAACGCGGCGTGCGCGGCGGCCGCCGCGCGGTCCCAGGCCCCGGCCGGGTCCTCGCCGAGCACGTCGCCGGAGAACGCGTCGCCGATCTCCTCGACCGTGCGCCCGTCGGTGACCATCGGCGGGATCCAGAGCTGCTCGCCGGTGACGTGGTTGACCAGGTCGCGCACGGTCCATTGCGTGCAGGGGGTCGGGGCGTCCCATTGGCCGTCCGCGACGGCGCGCACCCGCTGACCGAAGAGCCGCAGGGCCTCGGCGTGCTGTTCGAGCAGTGTGTCCGGCATGGCTTCCACCGTCCTGTGCCAGCGGGTTCCACCCCTGGAGCCCACTGTCCTCGCACCTGCTTTGACCTGCCACCGACCTGTCCGATTACCTTGCAGCACAAGGATGCTGTCCATATGTCAAAACACGTATCTCATATCTCGAACCCATGCCCTACGGTGATCACAACGCTTCAACGACGAGGAGGAGTCGGGTCATGAGTGCCAAGGAAACGGCTGTCTACACGCACGGACACCACGAATCCGTTCTGCGCTCGCACCGCTGGCGCACCGCCGCGAACTCGGCGGCGTACCTGATCGGCGAGCTGCGGCCGGGGATGTCGGTCCTGGACGTGGGCTGCGGCCCGGGCACGATCACGGCGGACCTGGCGGAACTGGTCGCGCCGGGCGGGCGGGTCACGGCGGTCGACGCGGCGCAGGACGTCCTCGAGCAGGCCGCGCAGTACGTGGAGGAGCGCGGCCTGGCCGGGGCGGTCGCCTTCGCCACGGCGGACGTCCACGCGCTGGACTTCCCGGACGACTCCTTCGACGTGGTCCACGCCCACCAGGTGCTGCAGCACGTCGGCGACCCGGTGCAGGCGCTGCGCGAGATGCGGCGGGTGTGCCGGCCGGGCGGGATCGTGGCCGCCCGGGACGCGGACTACGCGGCGATGACCTGGTACCCGGCGGAGCCGGGCCTGGACGACTGGCAGGGCCTGTACCGCCGGGTGGCCCGCGCGAACGGCGGCGAACCGGACGCCGGGCGCCGCCTGCTGTCCTGGGCGAAGGCGGCGGGCTTCACGGAGGTGTCCTGCTCGGCGACCGCCTGGTGCTACGCCACTCCCGAGGAGACCGCGTGGTGGTCCTCCCTGTGGGCGGACCGTACGACGGCCTCGGCGTACGCGTCCCTCGCGACGGGCGGCGGCCACGCGACCGCGGCCGAACTGTCCGCCGTCGCCGGGGCCTGGCACCGCTGGGGCACAGCCCCGGACGCCTGGTTCTCGGTCCTGAACGGCGAGATCCTGGCCCGGCCCTGACCGTCCGCCACCGGAAACGGCGGCGTTCCGCCGGGAACACGTTTCCCCATCCGTCCCCGCTGTCACCTCCGACCCGGATTTGGGCCCGTGCCCCGGAGGTGGTTGGCTTGCCGCGACGAGCGAAGACAACTGCTGGAGGAACAGCTATGGCGCAGGTCGAAGCCACCACGGAGCGGATCATCGCGGCTGACGCGGAGACCGTGTTCGACGCGCTGGCGGACTACACCGGGACCCGGGCGAAGATGCTGCCCGAGCACTTCAGCGAGTACGAGGTGCGCGAGGGCGGCGACGGCGAGGGCACCCTCGTCCACTGGAAGCTCCAGGCCACCAGCAAGCGCGTACGCGACTGCCTGCTCGAGGTCACCGAGCCCACCGACGGCCAGATCGTGGAGAAGGACCGCAACTCCACCATGGTCACCACCTGGGTCGTCACCCCGGCCGGCGAGGGCAGGTCCAAGGCCGTGGTCACCACCGTCTGGAACGGCGCCGGCGGCATCGGCGGCTTCTTCGAGCGCACCTTCGCCCCCAAGGGCCTCGGCCGGATCTACGACACCCTGCTGGCCAACCTGGCCGCCGAAGTCGAGGGCTGAGCAAGGCCGTTGCCCGGCGGCGGTGCCGGGCGGCTCACCGGATCGGGTGGATTTCCCGGCGGAGGTGGGTCCCCGGCCCGGGCGTGACCTCCCGGCGACGCCGCGGGCGGACCCCCAGGCGGACGCACGGGCGTGGCCCCCGGCCGGAGCGGGCCCGGGCGACTAGGGTGGAAGCCTGCGTGGACGGCTCCGTCCGTGTCGGCCGCGCCGTGGCAGCCGACCGCCCGGAGGGCCCGATGAAGATCCTCGTCTCCGCCGACATGGAAGGCGCCACGGGCGTCACCTGGCCCGCCGACGTCCTGCCCGGGACGCCCGAGTGGGAGCGCTGCCGCCACCTGTTCACCTCCGACGTGAACGCGGCCGTACTCGGCTTCCTCGACGGCGGCGCCGAACAGGTCCTCATCAACGAGGCCCACTGGAGCATGCGGAACCTGCTGCTCGAACAGCTCGACGAGCGGGCCGAGCTGCTCACCGGCCGCCACAAGTCCCTCACCATGGTCGAGGGGGTCCAGCACGGCGACGTCGACGGCATCGCGTTCATCGGCTACCACACCGGCGCCGGAACACCGGGCGTCCTCGCCCACACCTACCTCGCCAACTCCATCACCGGGGTCTGGCTGAACGGGACCCGCGCGAGCGAGGGACTGCTCAACGCGCACGTCGTCGCCGAGTACGGAGTGCCGGTCGTCCTCGTCACCGGCGACGACCTGACCTGCGTCGACGCCGACGGCTACGCCCCCGACGCGGTGAAGGTCGCCGTCAAGGACCACGTCTCCCGCTACGCCGCCGTCTGCCGCACCCCCGCCCGTACCGCCGCCGACATCCGGGCCGCGGCCAAAGAGGCCGCGGCCCTCGCCGTACGCCGGGAACCCGCGCGCGGCGGGCCGTACGGCGTGGAGCTGGAGTTCGACGCCGAGCACCTGGCGATGGCCGCCACCGTCGTCCCGGGCGTCGAACGTTCCGGGGAACGCAGGGTCGCGTACACCAGCGAGACGATGTACGAGGGGATCCGGACCTTCAAGGCGGTCACGACGGTCGTCTCGGCAGCCGTGGAGGAGCAGTATGGCTGACATGCCCGCAGTCACTCAGGAATCCCCGGCGGACCGGGAGTGCCCGGTCGACCAGGTCGCGCTCGACGAGGCCGTCGAGTTCACCTCCGGCCTGATCCGCATCGACACCACGAACCGGGGCGGCGGCGACTGCCGCGAGCGCCCCGCCGCCGAGTACGTCGCCGAGCGGCTCGCCGCGGCCGGCCTCGAGCCGGTCCTGCTGGAACGCACGCCCGGCCGCACCAACGTGGTGGCCCGGATCGAGGGCACCGACCCCGGTGCGCAGGCCCTCCTCGTCCACGGCCACCTCGACGTGGTCCCCGCCGAGGCCGCCGACTGGAGCGTGGACCCCTTCTCCGGCGAGATCCGCGACGGGGTGGTCTGGGGCCGCGGCGCCGTCGACATGAAGAACATGGACGCGATGGTGCTGGCCGTCGTACGGGCCTGGGCACGGGCCGGCACCAAGCCGCGCCGCGACATCGTGATCGCCTACACCGCGGACGAGGAGGACAGCGCGGTCGACGGTTCGGGATTCCTCGCCGACCAGCACCCGCACCTCTTCGAGGGCTGCACGGAGGGCCTGGGCGAATCCGGCGCCTTCACCGTGCACAACGGCCCCGGCCAGGCCCTCTACCCGATCGCGGCCGGCGAACGCGGCACCGCCTGGCTGAAGTTGACCGCCCACGGCACGACCGGCCACGGCTCGAAACCCAACCGGGCCAATGCCGTCAGCCGGCTCGCCGCCGCCGTGGCCCGGATCGGCGAGTACCGCTGGCCCGCCCGGCTCACCGGCACCGTCGCCGCCTGCATCACCGAACTCGTCGCCCTCCAGGGCCTGTCGGTCGACCCCCGCGCCCGCGATTTCGACCTCGACGCCGTCCTCGGCAAGCTCGGCCCGGCCGGCCTCCTCGTCGAGGCGACCGTACGCAACAGCGCCAACCCGACCATGCTCAGCGCCGGTTACAAGCTCAACGTCGTTCCGGGTACGGCCACCGCCCACGTGGACGGCCGGATGCTGCCCGGCAGCGAGGCCGAGTTCATCGCCACCCTCGACGAACTCACCGGCCCCGACGTCACCTGGGAGTTCCACCACCGCGAGGTGGCCCTCGAAGCCCCCGTGGACGGACGGACCTTCGCGATCCTGCGCGAGTCCGTGGAACGCTTCGACCCCGACGGCCACGTGGTGCCGTTCTGCATGGCGGGCGGCACCGACGCCAAGCAGTTCTCCCGGCTCGGGATCACCGGATACGGCTTCTCCCCGCTGAAACTGCCGCCCGGCTTCGACTACTGGTCCCTCTTCCACGGCGTGGACGAGCGGGTCCCCGTCGACGCCCTGCACTTCGGCGTGCGCGTCCTCGACCACGCCCTGCGGACCCTGTGAGGGGGAGCCGGTGATGGCGGCGGCGACCGGGCCCTACGGCAGCTGGCCCTCGCCCATCGACGCGGCGGTCGCCGCCTCGGTCGACGGGCGGCCCGAGTACCTCGGAACCGTCGGCCCCGAGGTGTGGTGGACCGAGCCCCGGCCGGCCGAGGGCGGCCGCCGCACCCTGGTGCGCCGGCCCGCCGACGGCGGCCCCGAGGCCTCGGTGCTGCCCGCCCCGTGGAACGTCCGCAGCCGCGTCACCGAGTACGGCGGCCGGCCCTGGGCGGGCGCCGAACGGCCCGCGGGCGGGCCCCTGGTGGTGTTCGTCCACTTCGCCGACCAGCGGATGTACGCGTACGAGCCCGACGCGCCCGGCGGCTGCGCCCCGCGGCCCCTCACCCCCGTCTCCGCGGTCGGCGGCGGGCTGCGCTGGGCCGACCCCGTGCCGCGGGGCGGCGAAGTCTGGTGCGTGCTCGAGGAGTTCACCGGCCCGGCGCCGACCGACGTACGCCGGGTGCTGGCCGCCGTACCGCTGGACGGCTCGGCCGCCGAGGACCGGTCCCTCGTGCGCGAACTGACCGACGACCGGCACCGGTTCACTACCGGGCCCCGGCTGTCCCCCGACGGGCTGCGCGCGGCCTGGCTGGTGTGGGACCACCCCCGGATGCCGTGGGACGGCACCGAGGTGCGCCTCGCCGACGTCACCGCCGACGGGACGCTGACCGGGGCCCGTACCGTACTCGGCGGTCCCGAGGAGTCCGTGGCCCAGGTGGAGTGGACCCCCGGCGGGGACCTCCTCGCCGTCAGCGACCGCAGCGGCTGGTGGAACCCGTACCGGGTGGATGCGGCGACCGGCGAGGCCGTCAACCTGTGCCCGCGCGAGGAGGAGTTCGGCGGCCCCCTGTGGAAGCCCGGGCTGAGCTGGCTGGCCCCGCTTCCCGGCGGGCTCCTCGCCGTCCTGCACGGCCAGGGCTCCTCGGTGCTCGGCATCCTCGACCCGGAGAGCGGCGACCTGGTGGACGCCGCCGGGCCGTGGACGGCCTGGCAGCCGACGCTCACCGCGCACGGGAGCCGCGTCTACGGGGTCGCCGCCAGCCCGCGCAGCGCCTACGAGGTGGTGGAGCTCGACACCGGGGACGGGCACGCCCGGGTGGTCGGCGCGGCCGGGGTGGACCCGGTGGACCCCTCGTACTACCCGGAACCGCAGAGCCGGACCTTCCTCGGCCCGGGCGGCCGGGAGATCCACGCCCACGTCTACCCGCCGCACCACCCCGCGCGCCGGGCCCCCGCGGACGAACTGCCCCCGTACGTGGTGTGGGCGCACGGCGGCCCCACCGACCATGTGCCGCCCGTACTCGACCTGCACATCGCCTACTTCACCTCGCGCGGCATCGGCGTGGCCGAGGTGAACTACGGCGGCTCCAGCGGCTACGGGCGCGCCTACCGGGAGCGGCTGCGCGAGCAGTGGGGCGTCGTCGACGTGGAGGACTGCGCGGCGGTGGCCCGGGCCCTGGCCGCCGAGGGCACCGCGGACCCGGACCGGCTCGCCATCCGGGGCGCCAGCGCGGGCGGCTGGACGGCCGCGGCCTCGCTGGCCGCCACCGACCTGTACGCCTGCGGGACGCTCATCTACCCCGTGCTGGACCTGCTGGGCTTCGCCGAGGAGACCCACGACCTGGAGTCCCGGTACATCGACGGCCTGGCCGGACCCCCGCAGACCCTGGCCGTACGCTGCCGCGAGCGCTCACCGGTGGCCCGCGCCGGCCGGATCACCGCACCCTTCGTCCTGCTCCAGGGCCTGGACGACCCGGTCTGCCCGCCGGCGCAGGCGGAGCGCTTCCTGGCCGCCCTCCGCGACCGGCCGGTCCCGCACGCGTACGTCGCCTTCGAAGGCGAGGGCCACGGCTTCCGGCGGGCGGACACCATGATCCGCGCGCTGGAG
Source organism: Streptomyces sp. NBC_01296 (assembly GCF_035984415.1). Lineage (NCBI taxonomy): Bacteria > Bacillati > Actinomycetota > Actinomycetes > Kitasatosporales > Streptomycetaceae > Streptomyces > Streptomyces sp. NBC_01296. Next base: position 1,938,399 of record NZ_CP130720.1, read on the forward strand.
GCCGAACTCTCCCTGTACACCCAGGTGTTCGCCATCGACCGAACCGACGTCCCGAAACTGGCGCTGACGCCGCGGCCGGTCCGGGCGGGGCCCGTCTAGGCGGTGTGCAGCCAGATGCGGAGCGGGCCGAGCGGGGCGAAGCCGTGGCGGACGGCGGTGTCGAGGTCGTCCCCGGCCTCGTAGCCGACGACCGGAAGGCCGGGCCAGAGGTCCGCGACCGCGGTGAGGGCGCCCGTCCAGGCCTCGTCGGCCGGGGCGTCGTCCGCGGTGAACACGTTGGAGAGGCCCACGACCCGGCCCGTGCGGTTGGCCGCGGCCCCGGCGACGATGCGGCCGTCGGCGGACCGGCCGGCGAAGAAGGCGATCTCCTCGGTGAGCAGGCCCGGGTGGAACAGGCCGGTGCTCTCCCCGCCGTCCCAGGCCGCCTCCCAGGCGGCCAGCCCGCCGGGGTCGGTGACACGGGACCAGGTCAGGGCGGGTGCGGACGGAGCCGGGGCCTGCGCCGGGCGGTGGATCCACTGCGCCGCGAAGAGGGCCTCGAAGCCCGCCGGGGCCAGGTCGAGCACGGCGAAGCTGTCCTTGACCGAGCAGCCGGGGGAGCCCGTGTCCATCCCGGCCAGCAGCGCGTCCGGCGAGGCCTCCCGGGTCAGGGTCACGCCGTCCGGGTAGTACGGCGGGGTGCGGCGCGCACTGGTCCACACGTCGGGCGCGAACGAGCCGGCGCCGCTGACCGCCGCGCACCACTCGGCGTTGTTGTGTACCGCCGCGTGCAGCAGTTCTTCGGTGTCCGGGTCGATGATCACGTCGGGGATCCTGCCACACCTCATAGCCTGGGCGGATGTCATATTCCACGTACCTCCGCGAGGGGCAGCACGTCGGCCTGCGGCCCTTCCGGCTCGCCGACGGCCCCGAGTTCACCGCACGCGTGCACGAGAGCCGGGACCTCCACCGCCCGTGGCTGTCCCCGCCCGCGACGATCGAGGAGTACGAGCCGTACGCGACGCGCCTGATCGAGGGCGGGAGCCGCGCGGGGTTCCTGGTCTGCGAGCGCGAGACCGGGGCCATCGCCGGGTTCGTCAACGTCAACAACATCGTCCGCGGCGCCTTCGACTGCGGGGCGCTCGGGTACGGCGCCTTCGCGCACGCCGCCGGGCGCGGGCTGTTCCGGGAGGCGCTGGGGCTGGTGGTGGCGTACGCCTTCACCCCCCAGGACGAGGGCGGCCCGGGACTGCACCGGCTGGAGGCCAACATCCAGCCGGGCAACGCCGCCTCCCTCGCGCTGGTGCGCGGGGCCGGGTTCCGGCTGGAGGGGTTCTCGCCGGACTTCCTCTTCGTCGAGGGGGCCTGGCGCGATCACGAGCGCTGGGCGATCACCGCCGAGATGTGTGGTCCCGCGGGCGCCGAGCGCGCAGGATGAAGGCATGCGAAGCCTGGTGCTCCTCGACGCCCCGTCCAACCTGGGTCTGCGCCCGGCCGCGCCCGGCACCGTCCCCGGTGTGTACAAACTGGCGGGAGCCCTGCGCGACCAGGGCCTGCTGAGCCGGCTCGGCGCCCGCGAGGGCGGGGTCGTGGTGCCGCCGCGCTACGACCGCGGCAGCTGGCAGGAGGGCGACGGGGTGTTCCACGCCGGCCCCCTCGCCGCGTACACGCTCGCCCTCGCCGACCGCATCGGGACGCACCTGGGGGCCGGGGAGTTCCCCGTCGTCCTCGGCGGGGACTGTTCGATCCAGCTCGGCGCCTCCCTCGCCATGCGCCGCCTCGGACGGTACGGGCTGGCCGCGATCGACGGCTCCGCCGACTTCCGCCACCCCGGGAACGAGGCCGTCAACGGGCCCGTCGGGGCCGCCGCCGGGGAGGAGCTCGCCCTCGCCACCGGCCGCGGCCAGGCCGACCTCGCCGACCTGGAGGGGCTCGGGCCCTACCTCCGGGACGAGGACGTACGGCTCTTCGGGCTGCGCGACGGCGACCAGGACCTGCCGGAGCTGCGCGCGGCGGGGATCTCCGCGGCCACGGTCGGGGACATCCGCGCACGCGGCGCCGCCCCGGTGGCGCGCGCCGCGCTGGACGGACTGCACCGGCCGGACACCGACGGGTTCTGGGTCCACCTGGACGCCGATGTGCTGGACCCGGTCGTGATGCCCGCCGTCGACAGCCCCGACCCGGGCGGACTGCTCCCCGGCGAACTGTCCGAGCTGCTCGCCGTGTTGGTGGGCTCCCCGCGGTGCGTCGGGCTCAACGTCACGATCTACGACCCGGACCTGGACCCGGAGCTGCGGGCCGGGCAGCTGCTCGCCGATCTGGTCGCGGGGGCGTTCACGTAGTCGGGGTGGTTCGGGTCGTTCGGGTCGTTCGGGTAGCGCTCCGGCCAGGGCTTTGCGTAATCCTGACCGGTGGTGATCCGCGGAACCCCTGTGCACCAGCCGCCGTGGCGTGTTCCATTTCCTGCATGGCCACCACCGTCCGCCGCGCCGTACTGACCCTGCCCGCAGCCCCCTTGGGGCCCGAGAACCCGCTGCCCGTCCTGCGCGCACCCGCCGACGCGCACGCACTGGACGAGCGTTCGCGCGAGGGGCTGCCGCGCGACATGGCCCGGCAGATCGGGTACGAGCCACTGCGCTCGCTGCTGCCCGTACGCCTGCTGGACGGGTACCAACGGCGCAGGCAGGACCGCGAGTTCGAGGCCGTCGTCATCGAGAACGCGCACCTGCGGGTCACCGTGCTGCCCGGGCTCGGCGGCCGGGTCCACTCCCTCGTGCACGTGCCCACCGGCCGTGAACTGCTGTACCGCAACCCGGTGTTCCAGCCCGCCAACTTCGCCCTCAACGGCGCCTGGTTCTCCGGCGGCATCGAGTGGAACGTCGGCGCCACCGGCCACACCACCCTCTCCTGCGCCCCGCTGCACGCCGCGCTCGTACCGGCGCCCGACGGGGGCGTGATGGTCCGGCTGTGGGAGTGGGAGCGGCTGCGCGACCTGCCCTTCCAGGTGGACCTGTGGCTGCCGGAGGACTCGGAGTTCCTGTACGTCGCGGTCCGCGTCCGCAACCCGCACGAGCGCTCCGCCCCCGTCTACTGGTGGTCCAACATCGCCGTCCCGGAGGCCCCCGGCACACGGGTGCTCGCCCCCGCCGACGAGGCCTGGCACTTCGGGTACGAGCGGGCCCTGCGGCGGATCCCCGTACCGCAGTGGGAGGGCGAGGACCGCACGTACCCGCTGCGCAGCACGTACCCGGCCGACTTCTTCTACGAGGTCCCGGCCGGGGCCCGGCCCTGGATCGCCTCGCTGGACGCGGAGGGGTGCGGGCTCGTCCAGACGTCCACGGCCCGGCTGCGCGGACGCAAGCTGTTCGTCTGGGGCGCGGGGGAGGGCGGCCGGCGCTGGCAGGAGTGGCTGACCGAGCCCGGCACCGGCGGCTACGCCGAGATCCAGGCCGGCCTCGCGCGGACCCAGCTGGAGCACGTACGGCTCGAGGCCGGGGCGGAGTTCAGCTGGCTGGAGGCGTACGGGCCCCTCGCCGCGGACCCGGCATCGGTGCACGGCCCCGACTGGGCGGCGGCCCGGTCCGCCACGGAGACGGCCCTGGCGGCGGCCCTGCCCCGGGAGCGGGTCGAGGAGGCGTACGAGGCGTGGCGCGGGTCCGCCGACACGGAGCCCGGGGAGCGGCTGGCGGCGGGCTCGGGGTGGGGTGCGCTGGAGGTGCTGTGCGGCGGGCACAAACTGCCCGGCACCCCCTTCCCGGAATCCGGGCTCGGCGAGGCGCAGGCGCCCTGGCTGGAGCTGTGGCGCACCGGGGTCTTCCCCGCCCCGCGGCGGGTGACGCCGCCGGGGCCCAGCCTGGTGGCCCCGCACTGGCGGGACATGCTGGAGACCGCCCCGGCGGATCCGCTGACCGAATACCACCTGGGCGTGGCCCAGTGGCATGCGGGCGATGTGGCGCAGGCGGTGCGCAGCTGGGAGCGCGGCCTGGCGCTGGCGCCCTCGCGGTGGCCGCTGCTGCGCTGCCTGGCGGTGGCGGACGCGATGGCCGGCGACCCGGCGCGGGCCGCGCAGCGGTTCGCGGAGGCCTTCGAGGACCTGACCGAGGAGAGCCGGGGCGGCGAGCCGTGGACGGCCGCCGAGTCCGCGCTGGGGCGGGAGGCGATGACGGCTCTGCTGGCAGCCGGTCGTCTGCCGGCGGCGCGGGCGGTGTGGGACCGGCTGCGGCCGGCGCTCCGCGAGGAGGGCCGGTTCCGTCTGCTGGCCGCGCGACTGCTGGCGGCGGAGGGCCATGTGGGCGCGGCCCGCCGGGTGTTCGAGGAGGGCTTCGAACTGCCCGACCTCCGCGAGGGCGACGAGATCCTCTCGGAGGTCTGGGCCCGCGTGACGGACCGCCCGCTCCCCCCGTCGTACAACTTCCGCATGCGCCCACTGACCTAGGGGGTCGCTGGAAACGCTCTGCTCCGGATATCCAGGTGTCGCACACCCCGCTCAGCGAGAGCGAACAGGAGATCCATAAAAGGCATTGCGTTCGAAAAATCTTCACCGGGTAAAGAGTTCGTATCCACGTGACCGCACCTGGGCGGCACGCTCCGGCATCAGGTAACTTCGCACCGAACAGCCGATGATCGGCCAACCGTATGATCCCGCCGGACACCTTCCTGCCAGCAGATTGCCCAGCAGAAGAAGATGACTCATGAGTCCAGACGAAATACGGGCAAGGCTCGCCGAGCTATTTGCCGAAGTCGAGAAGCTCAAAACCTTCGTCGCCGCCGTCGAGCGCGGCGATCACGATGACGAGAACAGCATCGCCTCGGCTGCCGCCAGGCTCCTTCCGCCCACTCCGGAGCCCAAGGGGCTGTTCGGGCGCAGCAAGCCGAACCCCCCGGACACACGCGCCGACCAGGTGCGGAGCCTGCAGCGAAATTCACTCGTCCTGCAAGCGCTCAACCGCATGAACAAGGAACTGTTTCCGGAAATCCAAGAGCTGCAATTCAGGCTCGCGAACCAGTAGCCGGCACCCGTTGCCGAACGGCGAACGGCGAACGGAAGGGAAATCCACATGAACTCTTACGAAGCGAAGCAGGTTGCGGAGAAACTGCTGAAGAATGAGCCGGTCGGCGCCGAGGTCACTTTCAACGACGACTTCGACGCCACCCCGCACAGCAACAAGAACCGCCCCGACAAGGGCGAGCACGTCGACGGCTGGAAGGCCGTGAAGCGAGCGGACGGCACCATCAAGGTCGACAAGAAGTGGGCGTAGCCCTGAGCTTTTCCACACCTCTGTGACAACGATTCCGTCCAGCAGGAGCCTCGGGCCTGCCGGACGGAATTGCACGGCACGCCGTCCGTCCCTCCCCAAGAAGCCGGACGCGCCCGCTCGGTCCTCAACCGGGTGCCCGGAGCCTTGCGGATGCCGTTCGAGTGGACGGTCAACCCGTACCGCGGGTGCAGCCACGCCTGCGTGTACTGCTTCGTTGTCTCCGCTTGGCACTCCGGCCGTAGATCGTGACTTTACGCAAGGTGACGCCGATCCGTGGGGCTCGGTCTGACGGCGGTGGCGGGCTGGTGAAGTCCGGGATCGCGCCCGTACGAGATCTGGCAAGATCCGCTTGTGAGCCGATCCGTGGTGACTTTGCGCAAGCTCGTGCTCGACGACTGGCAAGCAGTGCACTCCTGGGCCGGCCTTGAGGAGGCTTGTCGCTACCAGTCTTGGGGGCCGAACACCGAGGACCAGACGCGCGCGTTCGCGCAAACCGCCGTCGAAGCCTGGTCGCACGCCCATCAGCAGAGATTCGTCTACATCGCTCGCTTCGAGAACGAACTCGTCGGCATGGGTGAGCTGCACATTCGTAGCCGTCGCCATCGTCAGGGCGAAATCGCCTACATCGTGCACCCGAGGGCCTGGGGGCGTGGCGTGGGCACGGCGATCGGACAAGAGCTTCTGTCGTGCGGGTTCGGGGAATGGGGACTCCACCGGATCTACGCGACCTGTGACCCCCGCAATCTCGCGTCGTCTCGGTTGCTGGGCAAGCTCGGCATGACGTACGAGGGGCGACATCGGCACACTGCGTTGATCCGGGACGGCTGGCGGGACTCCGAGATGTTCAGCATCCTCGAAGCGGAGTGGCGGCCGAGCCCCGGCGATGGATTGTGATCGCCGAGTGGGCCGGAGAGATCACCCCGGACGGCATGCAGCACTTGCCGGCCGTGCCGAGTGGGACGCCGACGCTGCTGGGGCGCCGGACTGGGCGAGGAAGCCGGGTTCGCGACCAAACCGGAGCTGACCACCCGCATGATCACCCGATTCCTTGACGCCGGCCACCACGCGTCGTGGGTCGCGGGGGACGAGGTCTACGGCGGCAACCCGACACGGCGTGCCGCGCTGGAGGAGCGCGGCACCGGCTACGTGCCGGCCGTGGCCTGCTCCCATGAAGTCACCACCAGAGCCGGGAAGTTCCGCGCGGACACCCTGGTCAAGAAGCTGCCCAAGCGAGCATGGCAGAAGCTGTCCGCAGGAGCGGGGGCCAAGGGGCACCGCTTCTGCGACTGGGCCGCCATCGACCTGCCCCACCCCGCCACAGGCAGCCGCCAGCTGCTGATCCGCCGCAACCGCACCACCGGAGAACTCGCCTACTACCGCTGCCACTCACCCGCGCCAGTGCCGCTGGCCACGCTGGTACGAGTCGCTGGATCAAGGTGGAGAGTGGAAGGTACGAGGGGTCAGAGACGCCGTGAAGGCTCGGCAGCGTCCGTTCGCCCGTCGGCTCGGCTGCGCCGAACGCGCCAGCTCCACACCGTGTGTCCCAGGAGAGCCAGGGCGGCGACGCACGCTGCGACGCGAATGACGTTCCAGGTTACGGCGAAATACGGTCCCTGCGAGTCCGCCTCTGTACTCAATCGCTGAGTGGCCTCGAAGAAGGCGATCAGCGGAACAAGCAGGCGGAACAGGAGGCCACCAATTCCGGGGATTCGCGCCACGTTCCCCACGAGCCCCAAAGGCGCACCAAACACAAAAGCCGCTATTCCCCATACGAGAATTTGCCCCTCGCTGGAGGCGTGACCGGGGGCACCCATCTCCATTTCGCCCGAAATGGGGGTAACAGGCTTCATTCCAGGCAGAATGGTGGGGTTCATATCTTTAAAAAGATAGTACGTGACCACGCCGATGGCCAACCCCAAAGACGCCAGCAACACGGATTCGATTCTCGATCGGCGGAAATATCCCACCAGGAATGCATAACAGGCCCACGGCCAGCCACTGGAGAAAACAATACCCGCGGCGACAAAAACGGGATTATCGAATTTCCCGGAAATCGGGCCCGCCAGACCAAGAAGCAAACCCGCCCCGAGACACACGGCGACCGGCACGACGCGAGCACGTGTAAAGCGTATGATTTCACTTCCCCGTTCAGCGAGTGAGTCCGAGTGGGGGTGGCGCCGCTCCGAAGGCTGCGCGGGCAACCGAACAGCCCCCGAGCGGCGCCCAACCTACCGCACCCTACGAGGAGTTATCGCGTGGTGCGCGTATCAGAACCTAGTCGACGCTGTAGTAGGTAGAGCAGGTGTAGGCGAAACCCGCAGTGATGTGCGCCTGAGAGACGTCGCGGGCTGCGGCCCAAGCACGGTTCGTACCACCCGCCATCTTCACAGTGGACGTGTGCCCCTTGTCCAACTGATAGTAATTCGAGTAGCAGTACTTCCTGAGTTCCCCGGTGCCGATTTGTGTCGTGTACCAGCCGTAACACCAGTTGCCGCCACTGGACGGGCTGACGCACGCTTCCGACGGGCGAACAGAGTTCGCCGAAGCGTCTAACTTGAACGTCACCACACCCCATTCAGAGGGGTTGCCCAGCTCTGCGGGCGGCTGGGTGCCGTCCCCGCGATGGTGGACGGTGACAGTTGCTCCGGAGGCACTGGCGGTTGAAGGCGCGTCCGCGGTGGCCGGCGCCGCGAAGCCCAGAGCCGCAATGGTTGCGCCCGCGATGGAGAAAAGAACGGACCTACCGGCGATCTTCACGAAATCCCCTCCCTGATTCCCCCTGTTGGGAACGGGAGAGATTCTCCGTAGGTCCACACCTGCCTGTAAAGGGAAATTAACCTGTTGACTCAAAACTTCCCTGACCGATCCGTACGCCATCGTCCGGACATTTCTACACTTCCCCATCACCCGCTTTTAAGGTGATTAGTTGGCATAAGGCAGCCCAGTCCGGCCCCTCAGTCATCCATCGCCTCAGTTCTGATCGATGGCCGATACCTAACGCTCGGTTTGTCCTATGACAAACGCATGACCACCCGCCCCATTTGAGCGATCCAATGATCCAGGGAGAGGTCATGCAACCCGCACAGGCCCGCCACAGGCCGAGGAATCCCGTTTCGAACCCTCGCGCCCCACCACCCAGCCCCACCCGTCCTCTCTTCACCAGGGACATGGAGGGCAGGAGGGTCGTCCGCACTGTCGGCCCCGAGCTGCTGCGCCGCGAACTCGCCTCGAGCCGGTGGGCCGGCGCGCACATCGCCATGGGCGGGGTGCTGATGGCCCCGGTGGTCCCCTTCCTCGGGGACTGCCCCGAGCAGCTGCGGGCCAGGGTGCGGGCCCTCGCCGACGCCGGGGCGACCTCTGTGACACCCCTGGTACTCCATCTGCGGCCGGGCGCCCGCGAGTGGTTCACGGCGTGGCTGCAGGCCCACCACCCCCACCCGATCGAACGATACGAACGGATGTACGCCGGCGGCTCGTACGCGCCCACCTGGTACCGGCGGCAGATCACCCGGCAAGTCCACGAGCTCGCGGCCGAATTCGGCATCGGCCCCTCCCGGCAGGCCGCGGCCCGCGGTCTCGCCGCCCCCGAACGCCCGGCCGAGCCCGTGCCCGCCGGCCCCACCCAGCTCGGCCTCCTGTGACCTCGTACGGCCGCTGAAAGCTCATCACATCGGGCCAATCAGCAGCCCAATCCCGTCTTCCAGGCACGGTTTCCGGGACGATTCCGCCCAGAACCCTCGGCTGGGAGGCCCCATGCTGCACCCCGCGAAGAAGCGCGGCCCCTTCACGAAGCGCGCCGCCGTCCTGCTCTCGATCGCCACCGCGACCGTGGCCGCCGTCGTCACGAGCCCGGCCGGCGCCACGCCGACGGCGGCGGCGCCGGCCCGCGCCGCCGCCGCCCCGCTGCGCTGGACCGGCTGTGCGACCGAGCGCTACCCGACACTGCAGTGCGCCTCCCTCAAGGTCCCGCTGGACCACGACCGGCCCGCGGGCCGCCAGATCTCCCTGGCGCTGACCCGGGTCCCGCACACCGCCCGCACCTCCCAGGGTCCGCTGCTGGTCAACCCCGGCGGCCCCGGCGGCAGCGGCCGGGCGCTGGCCGGGTTCATCGCCTCCGCGCTCCCCAAGGACGTCGCCGCCCAGTACGACGTGATCGGCTTCGACCCGCGGGGCGTCGGCAAGAGCGAGCCCACCCTCGACTGCGGGCCCGGCCACTTCAACCCCGTACGCCCGGACTCCGTCCCGCGCGACCTGCAGACCGAGCAGGCCAACCTGGAGCGGGTGAAGTCCTTCGCCGAGTCCTGCCAGGCCAAGCACGCGGACGTGCTCCCCTACATCGGCACCGTCTCGGCCGCCCGCGACATCGAGGTGCTGCGCACCGCCCTCGGCGCGGCGAAGGTCAGCTACTTCGGCTACTCGTACGGGACCTACCTGGGCGCGGTGTACGCCAAACTCCACCCGGACCGGGTGCACCGCCTCGTCCTGGACTCCGTGGTGGACCCGGGCGGGGTCTGGTACGAGGACAACCTCGCGCAGGACCAGGCCTTCGACGCCCGCCACAAGGCCTTCCTGGCCTGGGTGGCCCAGTACGACGAGAAGTACAAGCTCGGCACCGACCCGACGGGCGTCGAGGAGCGCTGGTACGCGATGCGGGACGCGCTGCGTTCGACACCGGCGGGCGGCAAGGTGGGGCCCTCGGAGCTGGAGGACACCTACATGCCGGGCAGCTACTACAACGGCTACTGGCCGGTCCTCGCCGAGGCGTTCTCGGCGTACGCGGTGGCCGGGGACCCGAAGCCGCTGGTGGCGGCGTACCAGCGGTTCGGGGCGGTGGAGCCGTCCGCGGGCAACAGCTACAGCGTGTACACGGCGGTGCAGTGCCGCGACTCGGCCTGGCCGAGGGACTGGAACCAGTGGCGCACGGACATGTGGCGCACGCACGCGAAGGCGCCGTTCATGACCTGGAACAACGCCTGGTACAACGCCCCGTGCGCGTTCTGGCAGACGGAACCGCTGGCGGCGCCGGACGTGACCAACGCCGACCTTCCGCCGGCCCTGCTCCTCCAGGCGACGGACGATGCGGCGACCCCGTTCGAGGGGGCGCTGAGCATGAAGGGGAAGCTGAAGGGCTCGGCGCTGGTGGTCGAGGAGGGCGGCGGCAACCACGGGGTCGCGCTCAGCGGCAACAAGTGCCTGGACGAGAAGGTGGCGGCGTACCTGCGCACGGGCGGGGCCTCGGACGCCACCTGCCCCGCCCCGGCGGCCCCGAAGCCGACCGCGGCCACCCGCGCGGTGCCCCCGTCGGCGGGCGGCACGGCGCTGCACGGCCTGCTGGGCTTCCGCGGCTAGGGGATCCGCGGCCAGGGGCTCCGCGGCCAGGCGCCGGCCCGCCAGTTCACGGGACGGGCGGTTCGCCCCGGTTCATCCCGGATCTGCGCCACTCGTACCGGCTCCGCCCGGCCCGTCCCCGACGCTGCGGTGAACGGGGGCGGGCCGGCCGGGGATGAGCTAGGGTCCCTGCGGTGAAGCAGCACATACCCCCACCCGCCCTGCGGAAGAACGCCGGGGCCGCGGCCGCCACCGGTGCGCGGCTCGGCTGGCTCGACGCGCTGCGCGGCTTCGCCGCCCTGGTCGTGGCCCTGCACCACTTCAACGTGCTGCGGATGCTGCCGTTCGGCGGGGTGATCCGGCAGAACTTCGACCTCGGCGTGTTCGGGGTCATGCTCTTCTTCATCGTCAGCGGCTACATCATCCCGGCCTCGCTGGAGCGCCGGGGCGATGTCCGGGCCTTCTGGATCGGCCGGATCTTCCGGATCTACCCGGCGCTGATCGTCGCGCTGGCCGCCTCGATCGTGATGCTGCCGGCCGGGGACGGCTCGACCTCGCTGCTGCGCACCGGTGACAACCCCGCCTCACTGGTCGCGAACGGCCTGATGCTCCAGGACCTGCTCGGCGTCCGCAACGGCATGAACGTCACCTGGACCCTCTGCTACGAGATGGTCTTCTACTTCTTGGTCACCGCCCTGTTCACCCGTGGCCTGCACCGGCACAGCGGCGTGATCGCGGTGGCCTTCGCCGGCGCCGCGCTGGCGATCGGCACGACCCTGGCCCCGCAGCTGCTGCTGAGGGAGCTCGGCTCGGTCCGGCTGCTCCTGATGATCGTCACCCCGGTCTTCCTCCTGGGCTTGTGGGGTGTGCTCAGCGGCAACCGGAAGCTGACCGGGGCGGGCGCCCTGCTGCTCGGCGGGCTCGGCCTGGTGCTGCTCACGCTGAACAGCCGGGCGGTGTCGTTCGAGACCTTGCTGATCCCCGCGACGATGTTCGCCGGCACCGCGGTCCACCGGGTGCAGCACGGCCGGCTCCGCCGGGCCCCGGCCCTGCTCGCTTGCGGGTTCGTGGTCGCCGCGGGCGTGCTCGTCGGGTGGCTGTACAACCGGAACGGGGTCCAGGTGCACACGTGGACCTCGGGCTGGAAGGCCTTCTCGTTCTCGTACCTGGCGGCCTGGGTGCTGTTCGGCCTCGGTTTCCTCCTGCGCAACCGGCGCTTCCCGAAGGTGCTGACCTGGCTCGGCGCGATCAGCTTCTCGCTGTACCTGCTGCACTTCCCGCTGCTGCGGACCCTCGGGCCGCTGCTCGGGGTTCCGCCGATGCCCTCGTCGACGCTGGGGAAGTTCGCCTGGACGGGGATCTTCCTCGCCGTGCTGCTGGCCGCGAGCCATGTGATGTACCGGCTGGTGGAGCTGCCGGCGCAGCGTCTCGGCCGGCGGGTCCAGCGGGCGGCGGAGCGCCGCCGGCCGTCCACGCCGGCCGCGCCGGCCACGGCTGCGTCCGGGCCCGCTGTGATCCTGGTGCCCCGGCAGCCGGACGGTCCGGACCGCGGGCCCGCCTCCGTCCCCGCGCAGGGCGGACCGCACTCGGCGTCCCGCTGACCCGGCCTACCGGCCCGCAGGCATCGGCAGCACCGCGAAGGCCTCCACCTCCAGCAGGAGTTCGGGCCGGAAGAGGGCCACGACCTGGACGGCCGAGGAGGCCGGCTGCCGGTCGCCGGGGATGACGGCGTCGCGTGCCTCCCGTACCGCCGGGAGGTGGGCGACGTCCGTGACGAAGTAGGTCAGCTTCACGACGTCGTCGAACGTCGCCCCGGCCGCTGCCAGGCAGCGCCGCAGGTTCTCGAACACCTGGCGGGCCTGCGCGGAGGCGTCGCCCTCGCCGACCACCTCGCCGTGCTCGTCGAAGGCGCACTGGCCCGAGACGGCGATGAACCGCCCGGTACCCCATGCGACATGGCTGTAGCCCGTACCGGGGTGGACGCCCTCCGGCGCGGGCAGGCGGGTGATGTGGCTGTCGTCGCGTTCGCTCATGCAAGCGATCATGTCAGCCGAGCGCGCGCAGCGCGGCCGTCGCCGCCACCGCGAGGCGCGGATGGGACTGGGCCCGGGTCAGCACCTCGCGGGACCGGGGGTCGGCAAGGGCGCCGAGTCCCTCGACGCAGGCCAGGGCCACCCGCCAGTACGGGTCGTGCGGGGACAGCAGGCGGGCCAGGGTGGCCGTCAGGACCGGCGCCGACTCGGGGGCGCGCAGGGCCGTGAGCAGCCGTACGGGCTGGAGGGCGTAGGCCGTGCGCAGGGTGTTGGTGGCGAGGGCGGCCGCGGCGCGGGCGGTACGCGGGTCCCCCAGCACGGCGAGCGCCTCGGCGGCGGCCGCGCAGCGCGGCGGGTCCCGGTGGTTGAGCAGCAGGACCAGCGGCTCGAACGCCCGCCGGTCCCGGGCCAGGCCGAGGCGGTAGGCGGCCAGCTCGCGGGCCCACAGGGGCAGCCCGGCGGAGGTCAGGGAGGCCGCCAGCGCGTCGGGGTCCGCCGCGACCAGTTCCTCGTACGGAGGGGACTGCCCGGATTCCGTTCGCAGGCGCTCCAGCACGTCGTTCACCCGGCCACCCTAGGGGGTGAGGGCGCCGCCGCGGCGGGTTTCCGCAGATGGGTGATCGATGATCGATGATCGGTACATTTGGGCGGTACAGGTCACATCTCCGCGCTCTGGCGCGCCAGTTACCGGCGGGTTACGCTCCCTTCAACGTACGAGGCCGGCCTGGTGACGCAGCCACCCCGTACCAGTCGGTTCGGTACCTCATGTTCGGTACCTCAGGACCTCAGGCATCCCGGGCACACCACGTACCTCGGCTGCCTCGAGTGCTTCTCGTGTACGGCGTGGCCCCGGGACAGGGTCCGCCGCTCTCTCCGCCCCGCCCTTTCCTCGGGGCCGGGATCCCTGCCGCGCGTCGTGCGCCGCGCGCCGCCCTCAGTCGTCACCCTCATCCACTGGAGTCCCGCGATGGACCTTCCGTCCACGTCCAGTCAGTCCACCCTCCAGACCATCGCCGTCGTCGGCCTCGGCACGATGGGCACCGGCATCGCCGAGGTCCTCGCCCGGGCCGGCCGCGAGGTCATCGGCATCGACGTCAGCGACACCGCCACCCGCCGGGCCACCGCCTCCCTCGCGGCCGCCACGGCCCGTTCGGTGACCCGCGAGCGCCTCACCGAGCAGGAGCGGGAGGGCGTGCTGGCCCGCTTCCGCACCTTCACCGAGCTGACCGCCGCGGCCGACGCCGATCTCGTCATCGAGGTCGTCCCGGAGAACTACGAGCTCAAGCAGCGCCTCTTCCGCGAGCTCGACGCGATCGTCCGGCCCGACACGATCCTGGCGACCGGCACCAACGCCCTGTCGGTGACCCGTCTCGCCGCCGAGTCGCAGCGTCCCGAGCGCGTCCTCGGCCTGCACTTCTTCAACCCGGCCCCGGCGATGAAGCTGGTCGAGGTCGTCTCCAGCGTCCTCACCGCCCCGCCGGCCGTCGAGGCGGTCACCGCGCTGGCCCGCGAGCTCGGCAAGGAGCCCGTCTCGGTGGGCGACCGCCCCGGCTTCGTCGCCGACGGCCTGCTCTTCGGCTACCTCAACCAGGCCGCCGCGATGTACGAGTCGAAGTACGCCTCCCGCGAGGACATCGACGCGGCGATGCGGCTCGGCTGCGGCCTGCCCATGGGCCCGCTCGCGCTGCTCGACCTGATCGGCGTGGACACCGCCCGGACCGTCCTGGAGGCCATGTACTCCTCCTCCGGCGACCGGCTGCACGCCCCGGCCCCGATCCTGGGCCACCTCGCCGAGGCCGGCCTGACCGGGCAGAAGTCCGGTCGCGGCTTCTACACCTACGAGGAGCCGGGCAGCTCCGCGATCGTCCGCGACGCGCAGACCCCGCTGGACGGGGCCCGGCTCGGCGAGGGCCGTCCGGTCAGCTCGGTCGGCGTGGCCGGCTCCGGCACCATGGCGAGCGGTATCGCGCAGGTCTTCGCGCAGGCCGGCTTCGCGGTGGTGCTCGCCGCCCGCAGCCAGGAGAAGGCGGACGCCGCGAAGGCCGCGATCGGCAAGTCCTTGGGCCGTGCGGTGTCCAAGGGCCGGCTGACCGAGGAGGGCGCCGCGCAGACGCTGGCCCTGATCACCCCGGCCGGCTCGCTGGACGCGTTCGCTGACGTGGACCTGGCCGTGGAGGCCGTCGCGGAGGACCTGGCGGTCAAGCAGGAACTGTTCGCGGCCCTCGACAAGGTCTGCAAGCCGGGCGCGGTGCTGGCCACCACCACCTCCTCGCTGCCGGTGATCGCGGTCGCCCGCGTGACCTCGCGTCCGCAGGACGTGATCGGCATGCACTTCTTCAACCCGGCGCCGGCGATGAAGCTGGTCGAGGTGGTCCGGACCGTCCTGACCTCCGACGACGTGCACGCCACGGTCCGCGAGATCTGCACGAAGGTGCGCAAGCACCCGGTGGACTGCGGGGACCGGGCCGGCTTCATCGTGAACGCGCTGCTGTTCCCGTACTTGAACAACGCCGTCAAGATGGTCGAGCAGCACTACGCCAGCCTCGACGACATCGACGCCGCGATGAAGCTGGGCGGCGGCTACCCGATGGGCCCGTTCGAGCTCCTCGACGTCGTCGGCCTGGACGTCTCGCTGGCGATCGAGAAGGTCCTCCACAAGGAGTTCCGCGACCCGGGACTGGCCCCGTCCCCGCTGCTGGAGCACCTGGTGGCGGCGGGCTGCCTGGGCCGGAAGACCGGCCGCGGATTTCGTGAGTACGCCCGCCGGTAAGCAGCGCCCTGGCCAGGTGCCCCAAGAGCCGGATGCGTGGGGAGGGCTGCTCGGGTCTGCCGGACCCTCACGGCAGGCCATACCTTCCGAGCCCAGTGCGGGCTCTCCCCCGCATCCACCCCTGTCCCACCCCCCTCAGGCGCGCTCCCCTGCGCAAATGAAGTACTTTCGATCCATGTCCCAGCCCGCCAAGACCTCGCCCCGCGCCGCCACGGCCTCCGACAGCCCGGAGAGCACGGCCGGCACCAAGGCGGCCGCACAGCGGCTCAAGATGCGCCGTGAGCTCGCCGCCGCCGCGATGGAGCTGTTCGCGACCAAGGGGTACGAGGCGACGACGGTCGACGAGATCGCCGCGACCGCGGGGGTGGCGCGCCGGACCTTCTTCCGGCACTTCCGGTCCAAGGAAGAGGCGATCTTCCCGGACCACGACGACACCCTGACCAGGGCCGAAGCGGTGCTGGACGTGGCCCCGGCGCACGAGCACCCGCTCGACACGGTGTGCCGCGGGATCAAGGAAGTCATGAAGATGTACGCCGCCTCGCCGGCGGTGTCGGTGGAGCGCTACCGGCTGACCCGCGAGGTGCCGGCGCTGCGGGAGCGGGAGATCGCCTCGGTGGCCCGGTACGAGCGGCTGTTCACCCGCTACCTGCTGGCCCACTTCGACGAGACCGACCACCACGACGGCAACGACGACCCGCTGCTGGCCGAGGTGGCCGCCTCGGCGGTCGTCACGGCCCACAACCACGTGCTGCGGCGCTGGCTGCGGGCGGGTGGCCAGGGGGACGTGGAGGCGCAGCTGGACCACGCCTTCTCGATCGTGCGGAAGACCTTCGGTACGGGGATCGGCGCGGGCCGGACCCTGAGCACGGCGCCGGCCCCGGCCGCGTCGGCGGAGGTCAGGACGCAGGGCGAGGTGCTGGTGGCGGTGGCCCGTACGGACGCCCCGCTCGACGAGGTCATGCGGACCATCGAGGAAGCACTGAGGAACAACCAGTAGTCACACCCGTCGAGTCACACACATCACAGTGGCCGCCCCCGTTCCGGGGGCGGCCGCTTTTGTTTGTCCGACTTGCCCCTACTCACGGGTAACTCTGATCGATCATCGCTCATCTGCGCAGGTCAATAGGCAAATGAGAGAAAGTTTTGGCACGCGGTGCCTTGCTGAGTGACACGGGGTGCCATACGTTGAATCTCGTCCGGATGTCCCCGCGGTCCACGCCCACTCGGCACGAACCGCGCCCCGGATGCCTGCGTCACCAGGCACCGCACGCCTCACCACGGGCGTCGCCAGCACCACAGCTCCGCCGGACCGACGGCATCCCGCAGCACCGCAACACCACACCACACCCGTACCACGCACCCGCGTACCCCTCAGCGCACCCTCATCAGCGCTTCGCCGGAGGCAACACCGTGAAGGACATCCTGGACGCGATCCAGTCGCAGGCCGCTACGGCCGCCGACTTCGCGGCCCTGCCGCTCCCCGACTCGTACCGCGCGATCACCGTGCACAAGGACGAGGCGGAGATGTTCGCAGGGCTCACCACCCGCGAGAAGGACCCGCGCAAGTCCCTGCACCTCGACCAGGTGCCCGTGCCGGAGCTCGGCCCGGGCGAGGCCCTGGTGGCCGTCATGGCCTCGTCGGTCAACTACAACTCCGTGTGGACCTCGATCTTCGAGCCCGTGTCCACCTTCAGCTTCCTGGAGCGCTACGGGCGCCTGTCGGAGCTCACCAAGCGCCACGACCTCCCGTACCACGTCATCGGTTCGGACCTCGCGGGCGTCGTGCTGCGCACCGGCCCTGGCGTCAACGCCTGGAAGCCCGGCGACGAGGTCGTCGCGCACTGCCTCTCGGTCGAGCTGGAGTCCTCGGACGGCCACAACGACACGATGCTCGACCCCGAGCAGCGCATCTGGGGCTTCGAGACGAACTTCGGCGGTCTCGCCGAGATCGCACTCGTCAAGTCCAACCAGCTGATGCCCAAGCCCGACCACCTGAGCTGGGAGGAGGCCGCCTCCCCCGGCCTGGTCAACTCCACCGCCTACCGCCAGCTGGTCTCGCGCAACGGCGCCGGCATGAAGCAGGGCGACAACGTCCTGATCTGGGGCGCCAGCGGCGGACTCGGCTCGTACGCCACCCAGTTCGCACTGGCCGGCGGCGCCAACCCGATCTGCGTCGTCTCCAGCGCGCAGAAGGCGGACATCTGCCGCGCGATGGGCGCGACCGCGATCATCGACCGCAGCGCCGAGGGCTACAAGTTCTGGAAGGACGAGCACACCCAGGACCCCAAGGAGTGGAAGCGCTTCGGCAAGCGCATCCGCGAGCTGACCGGCGGCGAGGACGTGGACATCGTCTTCGAGCACCCGGGCCGCGAGACCTTCGGCGCCTCCGTGTACGTCACCCGCAAGGGCGGCACCATCGTCACCTGCGCCTCGACCTCGGGCTACAACCACGAGTACGACAACCGCTACCTGTGGATG
This sequence comes from Streptomyces sp. NBC_01296, assembly GCF_035984415.1. Classification (NCBI taxonomy): domain Bacteria; kingdom Bacillati; phylum Actinomycetota; class Actinomycetes; order Kitasatosporales; family Streptomycetaceae; genus Streptomyces; species Streptomyces sp. NBC_01296. The sequence continues at coordinate 1,956,245 of NZ_CP130720.1, forward strand.
TCGCTCAAGCGGATCGTCGGCTCGCACTTCGCCAACTACCGCGAGGCCTGGGAGGCCAACCGCCTGGTGGCCAAGGGCAAGATCCACCCCACGCTGTCCAAGGTCTACTCCCTCGAGGAGACGGGCCAGGCCGCGTACGACGTCCACCGCAACCTCCACCAGGGCAAGGTCGGCGTGCTCGCCCTCGCCCCCGAGGAGGGCCTCGGTGTCCGCGACCACGAGATGCGCGCGACGCACCTCGAGGCGATCAACCGTTTCCGGAACATCTGAGACCGTTCAAGGGCCAAAGGGACAGCCTGAGATGACAGAGCGCCAGAAAGACCGTCCGTGGCTCATGCGGACGTACGCCGGCCACTCCACGGCCGAGGCGTCCAACGAGCTGTACCGCCGCAACCTCGCCAAGGGCCAGACCGGCCTGTCGGTCGCGTTCGACCTTCCGACGCAGACCGGCTACGACCCCGACCACATCCTCGCCCGCGGCGAGGTGGGCCGGGTCGGGGTCCCGGTCTCCCATCTGGGCGACATGCGGCGGCTGTTCCAGGACATCCCCCTGGAGCAGATGAACACCTCGATGACGATCAACGCCACCGCCATGTGGCTGCTGGCGCTCTACCAGGTGGCCGCCGAGGAGCAGGGCGCGGACATCGCCCTGCTCCAGGGCACCACCCAGAACGACATCGTCAAGGAGTACCTCTCGCGCGGGACGCACGTCTTCCCGCCCGGGCCCTCGCTCCGCCTGACGACGGACATGATCGCGTACACGGTCAACCACATCCCGAAGTGGAACCCGATCAACATCTGCTCGTACCACCTCCAGGAGGCCGGGGCCACCCCGGTCCAGGAGATCTCGTACGCGATGTCGACCGCGATCGCCGTGCTGGACTCGGTGCGCGACTCGGGCCAGGTCCCGGAGGATCGTTTCGGCGAAGTGGTCGCCCGTATCTCGTTCTTCGTGAACGCGGGCGTCCGCTTCATCGAGGAGATGTGCAAGATGCGCGCCTTCGGCCGCATCTGGGACAAGGTCACCCGCGAGCGCTACGGCATCGAGAACGAGAAGCAGCGTCGCTTCCGCTACGGCGTCCAGGTCAACTCCCTGGGCCTGACCGAGGCCCAGCCGGAGAACAACGTCCAGCGCATCGTGCTGGAGATGCTCGCGGTCACCCTCTCCAAGGACGCCCGCGCCCGCGCCGTGCAGCTGCCCGCCTGGAACGAGGCGCTGGGCCTGCCCCGGCCCTGGGACCAGCAGTGGTCGCTGCGCATCCAGCAGGTCCTGGCGCACGAGAGCGACCTGCTGGAGTACGAGGACATCTTCGCCGGATCCCACGTCATCGAGGCCAAAGTCGACTCCCTGGTCGCCGACTGCCTGGCCGAGATCGACCGGATCCAGGAGATGGGCGGCGCGATGGCCGCCGTCGAGTCCGGGTACCTGAAGGGCGAGCTCGTCTCCTCGCACGCCGAGCGGCGGGCCCGGATCGAGGCAGGCGAGGACAAGATCGTCGGCGTCAACTGCTTCGAGCAGACCGAGGAGAATCCGCTCACCGCCGACCTGGACGGCGCCATCATGACGGTCGACCCGGCCGTCGAGGCGCTGACCGTGGAGCGGATCGGCCGCTGGCGCGCCGAGCGTCAGGAGTCCTCGGAGCGGCAGGGGGGCGGCGACCCGTTCGTCTTCCCGACGGTGATGCAGGCCCTGGACCGGCTCAAGCAGGCCGCGGCCGGGACCGAGAACCTGATGGAGGCCACCCTCGAGTGCGCCCGGGCCGGTGTCACCACCGGCGAGTGGGCGAACGCCCTGCGCGAGGTGTTCGGCGAGTTCCGCGCCCCGACCGGGGTCTCCTCGGCCCCGGTGGCCGTCACCGCCGAAGCGGGCACGCCGATGGCACTCGTCCGCGAGAAGGTCGCGCGTACCGCCGATGACCTGGGCTCCGGCCGGCTGCGCCTGCTGGTCGGCAAGCCCGGCCTGGACGGTCACTCCAACGGCGCCGAGCAGATCGCCGTACGGGCCCGCGACGCCGGTTTCGAGGTGGTCTACCAGGGCATCCGGCTGACGCCCGAGGAGATCTCCTCGGCGGCGCTGGCCGAGGACGTGCACTGCGTGGGACTGTCCATCCTGTCCGGTTCGCACAGCGCGCTCGTGCCGGACGTGCTGGAACGCCTCCGTACGGCGGGGGCGGGTGACATCCCCGTCGTGCTCGGCGGCATCATTCCGAACGCCGATGCCATCGCCCTCAAGGCGGCCGGAGTCGCCGCCGTCTTCACACCCAAGGACTTCGGTATCACGGAGATCATCGGCCGTATCGTCGACGAGATCCGGAAAGCGAACAAGCTCGACCCTCTGGAGGTCCCCGCATGACCACGCCCACGTCTCCCGTGAACCGGCTGCGGCCGCGCCGCTCCTGCCTCGCGGTTCCGGGCTCGAACCCGCGGTTCCTGGAGAAGGCCCAGGGCCTGCCGGCCGACCAGGTCTTCCTCGACCTCGAGGACGCCTGCGCCCCGCTCGCCAAGGAAGGCGCCCGCCACACGATCGTGGACGCGCTGAACAACGGCGACTGGACCGGCAAGACCCGGGTCGTGCGCGTCAACGACTGGACCACGCACTGGACGTACCGCGACGTCATCACGGTCGTGGAGGGCGCGGGCCAGAACCTCGACTGCATCATGCTGCCGAAGGTCCAGGACGCCCAGCAGGTCGTGGCGCTGGACCTGCTGCTGACCCAGATCGAGAAGACGATGGGCTTCGAGGTCGGCAAGATCGGCATCGAGGCGCAGATCGAGAACGCCAAGGGCCTGGTCAACGTCGACGAGATCGCGGCCGCCTCGCCGCGGCTGGAGACCATCATCTTCGGCCCGGCCGACTTCATGGCCTCGATCAACATGAAGTCGCTGGTCGTGGGCATGCAGCCGCCCGGCTACCCGGCGGACGCGTACCACTACATCCTGATGCGGATCCTGATGGCGGCCCGCATGCACAACCTCCAGGCGATCGACGGCCCCTTCCTCCAGATCCGCGACGTGGACGCGTACCGCGAGGTGGCGGGCCGGGCGGCGGCGCTGGGCTTCGACGGCAAGTGGGTGCTGCACCCGGGCCAGGTCGACGCGGCGAACGAGGTCTTCTCCCCCTCCCAGGAGGACTACGACCACTCCGAGCTGATCCTCGACGCGTACGACTGGTGCACGTCCGAGGCCGGCGGCAAGAAGGGCTCGGCCATGCTCGGCGACGAGATGATCGACGAGGCCAGCCGCAAGATGGCCCTGGTCATCGCGGGCAAGGGCCGCGCGGCCGGGATGCAGCGCACCACCAAGTTCGAGATCCCGGAGGCCTGATCCCGATGCAGTTCGGACGCACTTACGAAGAGTTCGAGGTCGGGGCGGTCTACAAGCACTGGCCCGGAAAGACGGTCACCGAGTACGACGACCACCTCTTCTGCCTGCTGACCATGAACCACCACCCGCTCCACATGGACAGCAATTACGCGGAGAACACGACCGACTTCGGCAAGAACGTGGTCGTGGGCAACTACATCTACTCGCTGCTGCTGGGCATGTCCGTGCCGGACGTCTCCGGGAAGGCCATCGCCAACCTGGAGATCGAGTCCCTGCGGCACGTGGCGCCGACCTTCCACGGCGACACCGTCTACGGCGAGACCACGGTCCTCGACAAGACCCCGTCGAAGTCGAAGAACGACCGCGGCATCGTCTACGTGGAGACCAAGGGCTACAAGCAGGACGGCACCCTCGTCTGCGTCTTCCGGCGCAAGGTGATGGTCCCGACCGAGACGTACATCAAGGAGCGCGGCGGCGAGCAGCCCGGCCGCCCCACGCTGAAGGAACAGGGGAAGTAGCCATGGCCCGACTCGCCCAGACCGCCGGGCTCACCGACGTCCAGCGGGAGATCCTCAAGACCGTCCGGGAGTTCGTCGACAAGGAGATCATCCCGGTCGCGACCGAGCTCGAACACCGTGACGAGTACCCGCAGCAGATCGTCGACGGCCTCAAGGAGCTCGGCCTCTTCGGACTGATGATCCCCGAGGAGTACGGCGGCCTGGGTGAGTCGCTGCTCACCTACGCCCTGTGCGTGGAGGAGATAGCGCGGGGCTGGATGTCCGTCTCGGGCATCATCAACACCCACTTCATCGTGGCGTACATGCTCAAGCAGCACGGCACGCAGGAGCAGAAGGACCACTTCCTGCCCCGCATGGCGCTGGGAGAGGTGCGCGGCGCGTTCTCGATGTCCGAGCCGGGGCTGGGCTCCGACGTGTCGGCCATCACGTCCAAGGCGGTCAAGGACGGCGACGAGTACGTCCTGAACGGCCAGAAGATGTGGCTGACGAACGGCGGCAGCTCCACGCTGGTGGCGGTCCTCGTGCGAAGTGACGAAGGCCACCCCGAGGGCACGGCCCCGCACAAGTCGATGACGACCTTCCTCGTCGAGAAGGAGCCGGGCTTCGGTGAGGTCCGTCCGGGCCTGACCATCCCGGGCAAGATCGACAAGATGGGCTACAAGGGCGTCGACACGACCGAGCTCATCATGGACGGACTGCGCATTCCGGCCAATCGGGTCCTCGGAGGCCAGACGGGCCGAGGGTTTTACCAAATGATGGACGGGGTCGAGGTCGGCCGCGTCAACGTGGCGGCCCGTGGCTGCGGTGTCGCTCAGCGTGCATTCGAGCTGGGTGTCTCGTATGCCCAGCAACGTCACACTTTCGGCAAGGCGATCGCCGAGCACCAGGCCATCCAGTTCAAGCTGGCCGAGATGGCTACCAAGGTCGAGGCCGCCCATGCGATGATGGTGAATGCAGCACGCAAAAAGGACTCCGGGGAACGAAACGACCTCGAAGCAGGGATGGCGAAGTACCTCGCCTCCGAATACTGCAAGGAGGTGGTGGAGGACGCCTTCCGTATCCATGGCGGCTACGGATTCTCGAAGGAGTACGAGATCGAGCGCCTCTACCGCGAGGCACCGATGCTGCTGATCGGTGAAGGGACGGCCGAAATCCAGAAAATGATCATCGGTCGGCGCCTTCTCGAGGAGTACCGACTCCAGGGCTGAAAGTCCCTTTTGCGGCGGATCCTCCATGGGTCCGTCGCAAAAGAATCACTGGCAGTCACTGGCTCGCGGCCATCGACTCGGCTTCTGGCTTGCCCAGTTGTTGCGTGCAACCGATAGCATTCCAGTAAAGCCGCCGTCCCGTCCCCCTGTTTGCGGCGCGGCAATCACCCGCTACGAAGGTCATCCATGCCCCACAGCCAAACCTCTGCACCTCGCGTCGGCATCCTCGGTGGACGTCTCGCACGCGGAGCATCGCCGTGGCTTCTGCCGACCGTCGCCACCGCTGCGCTCAGCCTCACCCGGGCCCGCAAGTCCGGGCGCTGGGCGGCAGTGGCCGTGCCCACCACCGCTCTCGCGGCGGGCATGCTGTGGTTCTTCCGCGACCCCGAGCGTGAGATCACGCAGGGCCGGGTCATCTCGCCCGCCGACGGTGTGGTGCAGAGCATCATGCCGTGGAAGGACGGGCGGACCCGGGTCGCGATCTTCATGAGCCCGCTGAATGTCCACGTCAACCGCGCGCCCCTCGCGGGCACGGTGACGTCCGTGGAGCACATCCCCGGCGGGTTCGTCCCGGCGTTCAACAAGGAGAGCGAGAACAACGAGCGCGTTGTCTGGCACTTCGACACCGAACTCGGCGACATCGAGATGGTGCAGATCGCCGGCGCCGTCGCACGCCGCATCGTCCCGTACCTGCCGGCCGGTACCAAGGTGGAGCAGGGCGAACGCATCGGTCTGATCCGCTTCGGCTCCCGCGTCGACATCTACCTCCCCGAGGGTGTCGAGGTCGCGGTCGAGGTCGGTCAGGCCACCACCGCGGGGGTGACCCGAATTGACCGTGACTGACCCTGAGACTCCCACCACACCGTCGAGTGGGTGGGTGCCCGAGGCCGCGGAGGCGGAGTCCGCCGAGGACGACATGCCGCTCTCGCTGCGGCTGTCGATAGCGGACACCCTCACCCTCGGCAACGCGACGTGCGGATTCATGGCGGTGTACTTCACCACCACCGGGATCCTCATCCCGCACCTCACCGGCAGCGGCGAGTCCGGCATGGCCCGCAACAGCGCCGCGACGGCAGTGATACTGATGCTGCTCGCCGCGGTCTTCGACCTCTTCGACGGCATCGTGGCCCGCAAGCTGCGCAGCTCGCCGATGGGCGCCGAGCTGGACAACCTGTCCGACCTGATCAGCTTCGGCCTGGCTCCCGCGTACTTCGTGCTGGTGTACGGCATGGTCGCCGACGACGCGGTGCAGAAGATGTCCGCGCTGGCCGCGATCGTGGTGCTGCTGGCCGTGGTGCTCAGACTCGCGAGATTCAGCTGCGTGACGATGAAGGACGGCATGTTCCAGGGCATGCCGAGCCCCTTCGGCGCGCTGACGGTCGTCTCGATCGTGCTGCTCGAGCTGCCGTTCGTCCCGACGCTGCTGGCGATCATCGGGGTGGCGTGGCTGATGGTGAGCCGCGTCGAGTACCCGAAGCCGCGCGGTGTCCTCGCGGTGGCGATGCTGAGCTGGATCATCGGGGCCATGGGCCTGCTGGCGGCCTGGGCGTTCGACGCCCCGGGCGGTCAGATGCTGCTCCAGGCGGGCTGCGCGCTGCAGATCGCCATGGCGGCGACCATCCCGCTGTTCGCGACGACCCGTCGCGCGAACACCTTCCGCCACAACCGCCGCGAGGCGCGAGCGGCGTCGCAGCTCCCGTAACACGGGTCACTGCAGTTCGTACGAGGCCCCCGGCCGCCCTCAGGCGCCGGGGGCTTTCGCATGCCCCCGGCGGCTACGCTTGATGTCGGAAAATCGCCAGCCCAGCGAGGGCCGGCCCGGGATGCTGGAGCCATGTACACCGACACCGAGCGCTGTGTGAGGGCCGTGCAGTCGAAGGACGCCCGCTTCGACGGGTGGTTCTTCACCGCCGTGCGGACCACCGGGATCTACTGCCGTCCCAGCTGCCCCGCGGTGCCGCCCAAGGTCGAGAACATGACCTTCCTGCCCAGCGCCGCCGCCTGCCAGCAGGCCGGGTTCCGGGCCTGCAAGCGGTGCCGGCCCGACACCTCCCCCGGCTCCCCCGAGTGGAACGCCCGCGCCGACGCCGTCGCCCGGGCCATGCGGCTCATCCAGGACGGCGTCGTGGACCGCGAGGGCGTACCGGGGCTGGCGGCGCGGCTGGGGTACTCCACCCGCCAGGTGGAGCGGCAGCTGAACGCCGAGCTCGGCGCCGGGCCCCTCGCCCTCGCCCGGGCGCAGCGCGCCCAGACCGCCCGGCTGCTCATCGAGACCTCCGAGCTGCCCATGGGCGACGTCGCCTTCGCCGCCGGGTTCTCCTCCATCCGGACCTTCAACGAGACCGTCCGCGAGGTCTTCGCCCTCGCCCCCGGCGAGCTGCGCCTGCGGGCCGAGAAGTCGAGCCGGCACGTGCCGAGGGTGCCCGGCACCATCAGCCTGCGCCTGCCGTTCCGGGCTCCGCTCAACCCCGACAACCTCTTCGGCCACCTGGCCGCGACGGCCGTCCCCGGCGTCGAGGAGTGGCGGGCCGGCGCCTACCGCCGGACGCTGCGGCTCCCGTACGGCACCGGAGTCGTCGCGCTCACCCCGCAGCCCGACCACATCGGCTGCCAGCTGGCCCTCACCGACCTGCGCGACCTCACGATCGCCATCAGCCGCTGCCGCTGGATGCTCGATCTCGACGCCGATCCCGAGGCCGTCGACGAGCAGCTGCGCTCCGACCCGCTGCTGGCCCCGCTCGTCGACAAGGCCCCGGGGCGCCGGGTGCCCCGTACGGTCGATGCGGCGGAGTTCGCCGTACGGGCGGTGCTCGGTCAGCAGGTGTCCACGGCGGCGGCCCGTACGCACGCCGCCCGGCTGGTCACCTCGTACGGGGAACCGGTGGCCGACCCCGATCCCGAGGGCGGGCTGACCCACCTGTTCCCCTCGCCCCAGGCGCTGGCCGCCCTGGACCCGGAGTCCCTGGCCCTGCCGGCCAGCCGGCGCGCCACCCTGACCACCCTCGTCGGCGCGCTGGCCGACGGTTCCCTCCCGCTCGGCATCGACAGCGACTGGGAGGCGGCCCGCGCGCAGCTGAACGCGCTGCCCGGCTTCGGCCCGTGGACCACCGAGGTGATCGCGATGCGGGCGCTGGGCGATCCGGACGCCTTCCTGCCGTCCGACCTCGGGGTCCGGCGGGCCGCGAAGGAGCTCGGGCTGCCGTCGACGCCCGCGGCGCTCACCGCCCGGGCGGCCGGCTGGCGGCCCTGGCGCGCGTACGCCGTGCAGTACCTGTGGGCCACCGATGCCCACCCCATCAACCACCTGCCCGTCTGAGGAGTGCCTTCCGTCATGAGCACCACGCAGCACACCAAGCAGCACGCCGTCGTCGAGAGCCCGTACGGGCCGCTCACCCTGGTCGCCACGGACGGCGTCCTCAGCGGTCTGTACATGACCGGGCAGCGGCACCGGCCCGCCGAGGAGTCCTTCGGGGAGCGGGTCGCCGCGACCGAGGAGCCGTTCCCCGAGGTCGTGCGGCAGCTGGCCGCGTACTTCGCCGGGGAGCTCACGGAGTTCGACGTGCCCGTCCGGCTGGAGGGCACCGCGTTCCAGCGCAGCGTGTGGGACCAGCTCGTACGGATCCCGTACGGCGAGACCTGGTCGTACGGGGAGCTCGCGGCCAAGCTCGGCAAGCCGAACGCCTCGCGCGCGGTGGGCCTGGCCAACGGGAAGAACCCGGTCGGCATCATCGTGCCGTGCCACCGGGTGATCGGCGCCTCGGGCAGCATGACCGGCTACGGCGGCGGCGTCGAGCGCAAGGTGCGGCTGCTGTCCTTCGAGGCAGGCGACCGGCTGTAGACCGGGCGCGCACCCGGCGGGCGTGGTGCGGTGCGTGCCTTCCGGGCCGCGCCGCACCACGCCCTGCGGCTCAGTTGAGCGGGCCGCAGTTGTGGGTGAGGCGGGTGCCGTTGTAGTAGCGGTCGACGCAGGCCTGCATGCTGTGGCCGGGGCCGTCGTAGTACCACGAGGACTGGTTGCCGGTGCCGGGGAGCGGGGACGAGCTCCAGAGGAGGTTGCCGTTGTCGTAGAGCGTGAAGCGGCACTGGTACGGGTCGCTCGCCGAGTTCTGGATCGGATCGTTGGCCATGAAGTCGTGGTAGCCGGTGCTGGTCCAGTGGAGCTCGATCTTCTCGATCGCCACGCAGGAGCCGCTGCCGATCGTCCACTGGCCCTCGGCGGCGTAGGCCGAGGTGGTGGTCGCGCCTGCGGCCAGCACGGCGCCGGTGAGGACCGCGGCGGTGGTGAGGGCGCGGCGGGCGCGGGAGGCGGAGCGTCGCACGGGCATGTCGTTCTCCTTCTGGCATGGGGCACGTGAAAAGGGCCGGTCCGGACCTTCCCTGCATCCGGTCTGGAAACAGCAAAACGCACAAGCGAACGACGACCCAGTGATTCGATCAGCTTCGAATTCGATCACCATGGCGCGTGCGTTGGGGGATGCATGATCAGGGTCGATCTCGGGGCGGACGCGGTCGCACGGACGCGGTTCGCCGTCTCACCGGTCCATTCGCTCGGCCAGTTGCTGTTCCTGCTCGGCCACCGCCCCGAACAGCTCGGCCGGGAGCTGCGCCGCTCGGTGGCCGACGCGGTCAGATCGCAGGGGCTGGGGCTGGTGGCCCGGTTACTGCTCGGCAACCGAGGGGGGTACACGCCCGACTTCCTCAGCCCGCGGCCACTGGACTTCGCCTGCGACCTCGACGGCGAGCTGCACCGGATCACGTGCACCGCGCCCGGGCGGGTGGCCTACGAGATGCGGGCCTTCACCGAGTGCGCCGCCCTGTCCGGCTGTGGCCGCCGCGAACGGTCCGCCCTCGTCCTGAACGCGCTCGACCGCGGCGAACAGGCGCTGGCCGCCACCGTGGCCGGGCAGCTGGAGCGGCTGTGGCAGGGTACGCTGCGGCCGCTGTGGCCGGAGCTCCGGGACCGTATGGAGTCGGACATCGGACGCCGGGCGGACTCCGCGGCCCGCTCCGGCTTCGCGGCGATGGCCGATCTGCTCGCGCCGAGCCTGGGATGGCGGGACGGCGGGGTGGACATCGATCTGGGGCGCGGTTGCCGGTCGCCCGACCACGCCGAACTCTCGGGCCGGGCGGCTGCCGACTTCGCGATCCTGACCCCGTCCGCATTCAGCCGGACCGCCATGTACTGCCTCGACACCGACGGGGCGCCCGACAAGCAGCCGCTGACGGTGGTCTACCCGCTGCCGCCCGCCGAGGAGGCGGGCCGGGCCGGGCTCGGTGAGCTGATCGGCGAGACGCGCGGCCGGGTGCTCGCGGAGCTGGCCGACCCGCGCACCACCGCGGAGCTGGCCGGACGGCTGTATCTGAGCCCGGCCACCGTCTCGTACCACCTGGGGATCCTGCACCGGTCCGGGCTGCTGTCGCGGACCCGGCGGGCCCGGCAGGTGTACTACCAGCGGGCGGTGATCCGGTCCGTGCCCTACACGACGAGCAACGGCACCAGCAGGGCGAACGCGGCGCCCGCCTCGACCGCGTAGCCGAAGAGCGAGGGGTGCTGGACGGGGGCGGCGAGCAGGACCACGCTCTGCTGGGCGGTGGCCGCCGCCACCCAGTCGGCGTCGGCGCCGAGGTTGCCCTGGTACCAGCCCTCGCAGGCGCCGGGGCCGGTCACGGCGAGGAGGTCGTCCTCGCGGCGGTAGAACGCCTGCCAGCCTGCGGCGGGGACGGACCAGCCCTCGAAATCGGTGAACTGGGCCCAGCCGCCCTCGCGTATCGCGGTGTCGAACAGCCACACCGGTGTCCCCTCGGCGGTGACCTCGCCGCCCGCCTGTTCTTCGGTGGTGAAGTGGACCATGGGCAGGGCGTCGGGCCCGTCGGCGGTGCTGGGCCAGGCGTACATCGTGATCATCAGATGATTCTGTCCTGCTCGAAGTAAGCCCGGTGTCACGAGGAGACCGGGCGCGTGCCGTTCTCCAGCTCCGCGGCGCCCTCGCCGGACTCGAGGACCCGGTAGGCCTCTCGGGTGCGCCGGCCGAGCGATCCGGGGAGGTAGGTGGTGAGTTCGGCGGGCTCGACCAGCCGCCAGGAGAGCAGTTCCTCCTCCTGGAGCTTGATCGAGGCGAGCTGCGCCTCCTCGAGCACGCCGCCGTCGTAGAGGTACGCGACCAACGGCGGGCGGCCCTCGCCGAGCGTCCAGTCGACGGCGAGCAGCCGGCCGAGCGGCAGGTCGAGGCCGATCTCCTCGGCACTCTCGCGGCGGGCGGCCGTGCGCGGGGACTCGCCCTGGTCCGACTCGATGGTGCCGCCCGGAAGGGCCCAGCCCTCGCGGTAGTTGGGCTCGACGAGCAGCACCCGGCCCTCGGCGTCGCGGTAGAGGGCGGCGGCGCCGGCCAGCACCCGGGGCAGGCTCGCGATGTACGTGGCGTAGTCATCCGTGGTGGTCACGCCGCCACCCTACCCAGCGGCCCCACCGGGCGGGATCACGCCTCCGGGGTCTTCGGGGCGGGCGGGTCGTCGCGGTCGCGACGGGGCGATTCGGCGACGCGGCGCAGGCGGGGGTGGCGGGACCGGCCCTGGTCGTTCAGGGCGTCGCCGACCATGGCCGTGACCGCGTCCCGCATCCCGTGCAGGGCGTGGTGGCGGGCGGGCCCCGCGCCGGGGTCCTCGCGGAGCTCCTTCACCAGGGCCCAGCAGAGCAGCAGCATGACGATCGCGAAGGGCAGCGCGACCAGGATGGTGGCGGTCTGCAGGGATTTGAGGCCGCCCGCGACCAGGAGCACGGCCGCCACCGCCGCCATCAGCACGCCCCAGGTGACGACGAGCCAGGTCGGCGGGTTCAGCGAGCCGCGGCTGGTGAGCGAGCCCATCACCAGGGAGGCCGAGTCGGCGCTGGTGACGAAGTAGGTCATGACCAGGGCCATGGCCACGTACGAGGTGAGCGTGCCCAGCGGGAGCGCGTCCAGCATGGCGAACAGCGAGGCCTCCGCCCCGTCCTTGACCTTGGCCGCGAGGTCGGCGGCGCCGGTGGAGTCGAGGCGGATCGCGGTGCCGCCCATCACGCAGAACCAGACGACGGTGGCGCCGCTGGGGACGAGCAGGACGCCGATCAGGAACTCGCGGATGGTGCGGCCGTGCGAGATGCGGGCGATGAAGGTGCCGACGAACGGCGCCCAGGACAGCCACCACGCCCAGTAGAAGATCGTCCACGCGCCCAGCCAGGTGCTGTCGGTGAAGGCGCCGGTACGGGTGGCCATGGGCAGCAGTTCGTGCAGGTAGCTGCCGATGCTGGCGGGGATCACGTCGAGGATGTAGACGGTCGGGCCGAGGAGGAAGGCGAAGGTCATCAGGGCGGCCGCGAGCACGATGTTGATCGTGCTCAGCCATTTCACGCCCTTGTGCAGGCCGGAGAAGGCGGAGAGCACGAAGGCCCCGGAGAGCGAGGCGATGATGATCAGCTCGACGGAGGTGGAGTCCTCGATGCCGGCCGTGATGTGGAGCCCTTCGGCGACCTGGAGCGCCCCGAGGCCGAGGCTGGTCGCCGTGCCGAAGACGGTCGCGAACACGGCGAGCAGATCGATGGCCTTGCCGGGCCGCCCGCTGGCGCGCTCCTCCCCCATCAGCGGGACGAAGGCGGCACTGAGGCGGTTGCCGCGGCGCTTGCGGAACGTGGCGTAGGCGAGGGCGAGGCCGGCGATGCCGTAGATGGCCCAGGGGGTCAGGGTCCAGTGGAAGAAGGAGTAGTCGAGGGCCGCCTGGGCGGCGGCCCCGGTGCCGGGGGCCGCCCCGGAGGCGGGCGGTGGGTGCAGGTAGTGGGTGAGCGGCTCGCCCACCCCGTAGAACATCAGGCCGATGCCCATGCCGGCGCTGAACATCATCGCGATCCACGCGAGGTTCGTGAACTCGGGTTCGGAGTCGTCGGCGCCGAGCCGGATCCGGCCGAACCGGCTGATCGCGAGGACGACGCACATGACGAGGAAGACGTCGGCGGCGATCACGAACAGCCAGGCGAAATTGGCCAGCACCCAGGCCAGCGCGGTGCTCGACGCGGTGTCGAAGGAGTCCTTGCCCAGCGCCGCCCAGGCGACGACGGCCAGCACGGCGATCACCCCGATGGCGACGACGGCGCGGTCCGGTTCGGGGTCCGAACCCTCCGGAGGTGCGTCTTCCAGCGATTCCGCGCTCATGCGGCCACACTATGCAGGCGTATATCCGTATTTAGGGGCATGGCGCGCCGGGTGTGAGCCAGGCCACCCATGGGCATAGGAGGATCCTCCGGATAGGCTCATGGGGGCGCGACTGCACTGTTCGATAGCAAGGGATTAGCAAGGTGACGGACGGAGCAGTAACTGAGACCGCGCGCGTGCTCATCGCCGCGGACAAATTCAAGGGCTCGCTCACGGCCGTTCAGGTCGCGGAGCGGGTGACGGCGGGCCTCCGCAAGGCCGTACCGGGCGTGGAGATCGAGACCCTCCCCGTCGCGGACGGCGGCGACGGCACGGTCGCGGCCGCCGTGGCGGCAGGGTTCGAACGCCGGGAGGTACGGGTCACCGGACCGCTCGGCGAGCAGGTCACGGCCGCTTTCGCGCTGCGCGACGGCACCGCCGTGGTCGAGATGGCGGAGGCCTCCGGGCTCCAGCTGCTGCCGGCGGGTGTGTTCGCCCCGCTGACGGCGACCACGTACGGCTCGGGCGAGCTGCTGAAGGCCGCGCTGGACGCGGGGGCGCGCTCGATCGTGTTCGGTGTGGGCGGCAGCGCCACCACCGACGGCGGTGCGGGGATGCTGGCCGCGCTGGGTGCGGTGTTCCTGGACGCGAACGGTGAACCGGTCGGTCCGGGCGGCGGCGCGCTCGCGGAGCTGGCGTCCGCCGACCTGTCCGGGATCGACCCGCGCTTCGCGGAGGTCGACCTCGTCCTGGCGAGCGACGTGGACAACCCGCTGACGGGCCCGAAGGGCGCGCCCGCGGTCTACGGCCCGCAGAAGGGGGCGTCGCCCCAGGACGTGGCGACGCTGGACGCGGCGCTGGCGCACTTCGCGGTGGTGCTGGAGAAGTCGATCGGCGAGAAGGCCGGCCGGCTCGCCGCCGCCCCGGGTGCGGGTGGCGCGGGCGGCATCGGGTACGGAGCACTGCTGCTCGGCGCGTCGTTCCGGCCCGGCATCGAGCTGATGCTGGAGGTGCTGGGGTTCGCTCCGGCGCTCGAGCGGGCGACGCTGGTGATCACCGGTGAGGGCTCGCTGGACGAGCAGACCCTGCACGGCAAGGCCCCGGCCGGTGTCGCGGCGGCGGCGCGGGCGGCGGGCAAGCCGGTCGTGGCGGTCTGCGGCCGTCTGCTGCTGGGCCAGGAGGCCCTGGAGGCGGCCGGCATCCGCAAGGCGTACCCGCTGACGGACCTGGAGCCCGACCCGGCCAAGTCGATCCCGAACGCCGGTCCCCTGCTGGAGCGGGTTGCGGCCCGTATTGCCGCCGACGTGCTCTGACCTCCGGTCGGCCGTACGAGGCCCGGTGCCCCCGAGCGGGGGTGCCGGGCCTCGGCGTTTACGGCCGGCGCCGGTGCCGGGGCGCGGGCGCCGTGCCGCTGCCGATTTCGGCCGACAGGCCGTTCAGGAGTGTGGTCAGGCCGAACGCGAAGAGGGATTCCGGGGAGAGGTCGGCGGAGGTGCGGGTTGCCGCGAAGGCCGGGAAGGTGCCGTCCTGGAGGAGGGCTGCCAGCCGGGTCTCCTGGGCCTGCATCCACTGGTCGCCGGTCACCCCGCTCGAGGCGGTCGCCGCCGATTCGGATTCCAGGTCCACCGCCTGGCCCCGGACGTAGCCGAACAGGGACACCGCGGCGTGCATCCGCGCATCCGCGTCCAGGCCCAGGCCCTCCAGCGCGGCCAGGGCCCATTCGATGTGCCGGACCCCGTTCGGGATCAGCAGCGGGCGGTTCAGGTTCATGGCCGCGGCCAGCCAGGGGTGGGCCCCGTAGAGCCGCCACTGCGCGGCCGCCGACAGCTCGAGCCGGGCCCGCCAGCCCGTCGGGGGCCGCTCCGGCAGCGAGGCCTCCCCGAAGGCGGCGTCGGCCATCAGCGCCACCAGCTGCTCCCGGTTCCGTACGTGCCGGTACAGGGACATGGCCGAGACGCCGAGCTCCGCCCCGAGCCTGCGCATGGTCAGCGCCGCCAGGCCCTCCGCGTCCGCGATCTCCATCGCCGTGCGCACGATCCGGGTCCGGGCCGCGCCCGGGTCGTCCCGGCCCGCCGCCGGGCCCGGCGGCTCGGCCGCGACCACCGTGCCCACCCCGGGCACGGCCCGTACCAGGCCCTCCTGCGCGAGCAGCGCCAGCACCTTGCTCGCCGTGGCCATCGCCACCCCCCAGCGCTGGGTGATCGCCCGCGTCGACGGCACCCGGTCCCCCGGCCGCAGCTCCCCCGCCTCGATCCGCCGCCGCAGCTCGGCCGCGATCCGCGCGTACGGCGCCTGTGGTGTCATTCCCTGCCTCCCGACCCCGACCCTGCCTGGTGCACTAGTACACCATGGCCTCCAGTGCACTAGGCTGCTTTGCTCGACAAAGGCCTTATCACTGGGGTTTTGCGTCTGTACGTTGTACGCCTCGGAACCAAGAAGGGAACCCCGCATGACCCCCACGAAGACCGTCCTGATCTCCGGCGCCAGCGTCGCCGGCCCCGCCCTCGCCTACTGGCTGCACCGGCACGGATTCGCCCCCACCGTCGTCGAGCGCGCCCCGCAGCTCCGCGACGGCGGCTACGCCGTCGACTTCCGCGGCGAGGCCCTCGACGTACTCGACCGGATGGGCCTGCTCGACGAGATCCGGGCGCTCGACACCGGGATGGGCGACGCCGCGATGATGGACGCCGACGGCAGGCAGTACGCCACCCTCCCGGCCGCGGTCTTCGCCGGCGACCTGGAGGTCCTCAAGGGCGACCTGACCCGGCTCCTCCACGAAGCCACCCGCGCCGACGTCGAGTACGTCTTCGGCGACTCGATCGCGACGCTGGAACAGGACGCCGACGGCGTGTCCGTCACCTTCGAGCACGGCGCGCCGCGCCGCTTCGACCTGGTCGTCGGCGCCGACGGGCTGCACTCCACCACCCGCGCGCTGGCCTTCGGCCCCGAGGAGCGGTTCGTCCGCCACCTCGGCATCTACACGGCGATCTTCAACCTCGACAACTACCTCGGACTGCGGAGCACCGGGCAGCTGTACGCCGCTCCGGGCAAGACCGCCAACGTCTTCTCGGCCCGCGCCGACACCGAGGCCCGGGCGGCCTTCCACTTCGCCGCGCCCGAAGGGCTGGACTACGACCGCCGCGACCGGGCGCAGCAGAAGCGGATCGTGGCCGAGCGGTTCGCGGGCGAGGGCTGGGAGGTGCCGCGGCTGCTGGCGGAGATGGACGCGGCGGCGGAGTTCTTCTTCGACGCCAACGCCCAGGTGGAGATGGAGACGTGGGCCGCCGGCCGGGTCGTGCTGCTCGGCGATGCGGGCGCCTGCGCCGGGCCGACCTCGGGCCGCGGCACCTCGCAGGCGCTGATCGGCGCGTACGTCCTGGCGGGCGAGCTGGCCGAGGCCGGCGGCGACCACCGGGCGGCCTTCGCCGCGTACGAGGACCGGATGCGCCCGTACGTCGCCGAACACCAGGCACTGGGCCGGGAGGGCGCGGAGCGGTTCTTCCTGCCCGCCCCGACCCAGGAGGTGCTGGACATGCTCGCCGCCGGCGCCCCGGAGCACGCCCGCACGGAACCGATCCGGCTGCGGGACTACGAGCCCAGCAGCTGAGCCGTGGTGACGACGCGGGCGAAGCCGCCGCCCTGGAGGTTGACGGCGGTGGCGGTCGCCAGCTCGTCGGCCGTCAGCCGGAGCCCGTCCGGGCCCTCGAGGTCGAAGGTGTGCGTGGCGTCGAGCGGGACGAGCACGTCGTAGCCCAGGTTCCCGGCCATCCGCGCGGTGGTCTCGACGCACATGTTCGTCTGGATCCCCGAGACCACGAGCTGGCCGATGCCCTGGGCGGTGAGCCATGCGGCCAGGTCGGGGGTGCCGTAGAAGGAGGAGTTCACGGTCTTGGTGACCAGCAGGGACTCCTGCCCCGCCCGGTCGGCCACGAAGTCCTTGAAGGCGTGGCCGGGGTGGCCTTCGGCCAGGACCGAGCCGGCGGTCCGCGAGGCGTGGCGGACGAGCACCACGGGGCGGCCGGACTCCTGCCAGGCGTCCATCAGGGCGGCGATGTTGGCCTCGGCGGCCGGGTTGTTGCGGGGGCCCCAGTAGGAGGCGTCGTCGAAGCCCTGCTGTACGTCGATGACCAGCAGGGCGGCGTTCGGGGCGAGTGCGATCTCGTTCTTCGTCATGGCTTCATGATCTTCCGCCGGACCGGCGCGCCGACAGCGGCAACCGGGACCCGAACCGATGGGATCCTGCCAGAATGGCAGCATGCATCGTGTCGCCGTCGTCGTCCAGCCCGGGATCCGCAGCTTCGACCTCGCCGTCATCACCGAGGTCTGGGGACCCGACCGCAGCCACCTGGGCGTCCCGCGCTTCGAGCTGCGCCGGTGCGCCGTGGACACCGGGCCGATCGCACTGCCCGGCGGGCTGACCCTGGCCCCCGACGGGCCGCTCGACTGGCTCGCCGAGGCCGATCTCGTCGTCGTGCCGGCGCTGGCCGAACCCGCCGCCCCGACGCCCGGGCCGGTCCTCGCCGCCCTGCGGGACGCGCACGCCCGGGGCGTGCCGATCGCCGCACTGTGCGCGGGAGCGTTCATCCTCGCGGAGGCGGGCCTGCTGGCGGGCCGCCGGGCCGTGACCCACTGGTCGCTGGCGCCGCAGCTCGCCGCGCGCCACCCGTCCGTGCTGGTCGAGGACGCCCCGCTGTACGTGGAGGACGGCGGGCTGTGGACCTCCGCGGGGGTGGCCTCCGGGATCGACCTCTGTCTGCACCTCGTACGGGAGGCCCACGGCGCGGAGGCCGCCGCCGCCATCGCGCGGTCCATGGTGACGGGCCCGTTCCGCACCGGCGGCCACGCCCAGTACCTGGACCGGCCCACCCCGGCGGCGGACCGGACCGCCGAGGCCCTGGCGGCCGTACGGGAGCGGGCCCTGCGCCATCTGCACGAGCCGCTGTCCGTGGCCACGCTGGCCCGCTGGGCGGGGATGTCCCCGCGCTCCTTCGCCCGCCATTTCCTCGCCGCCACCGGGACCACCCCGCACCGCTGGATCCTCGGCCACCGCCTGGACGAGGCCCGCAAGCTCCTGGAGCGCACGGACCATCCGGTTCCGGAAGTGGCCCGGCGCGCGGGCTTCGCCAGCGAGGTCACGTTCCGCCAGCACTTCACCTCGTCCATGGGCCTCAGCCCCCGTGCGTACCGCAGTGCGGCGATCGCCACACCAGCAGCCCCGCCCAAATCCCGGTGACAGTGTTAGAAATGGCTCATGACCGGACGTTTGGGTCGACCCAGGGGATCCCCGCCCCGGCAGCCGATCGGGCGGGACCCCGGCCTGCCGCCGCGCCTCTCCCTGGGTGCCCGCAGTGTCGCCGGTCAGGTCTTCGCGCTCCAGGCGTTCATCGTGGTGCTGCTGATCGCGGCCGCCTCGCTGGCCCTCGTGTTCCAGGAGCGGTACGACACCGAGCGCGATGCGCGCCACCGCTCCCTCGCGGCCGCGGAGGCCTTCGCGCACGCCCCCGGCCTCCCCGAGGCCCTCGTGGCGCCCAACCCGACGCGTGCGCTGCAGCCCCTGGCCGAGGCCGCCCGGCGGGGCTCGGGCGTCGATTTCATCGCCGTGATGGCGCCCGACGGGCTGCGCTACACCGACTCCCGGCCGGACCTGATCGGCAAACGGGCCACCGGCGACCTCTCGCGGGCCGTCGGCGGGCAGTCCTTCACCGAGGTGTTCAAGGGTTCGCCCAGCGATGCGGTCCGCGCCGTGGTCCCCGTACGGGACGCGAGCGGGACGGTCGTCGGCCTGGTCGGCACCGGCATCGAGGTCGCCAAGGTCTCCGACGTGGTCGAGGGCCAGCTGCCGCTGCTGCTCGGCGCCACGGCGGGCGCGCTGCTGCTCGGCACGGGCGGCGCCGCCCTGGTCAGCCGCCGATTGCGGCGCCAGACCCGAGGCCTGGGCGAGGCCGAGATGGCCCGGATCAACGAGCACCACGAGGCGGTCCTGCACGCGGTCCGCGAGGGCGTCCTGATCATCGGCGCCGACCAGCGGCTGCTGCTCGCCAACGACGAGGCCCGGCGGCTGCTGAACCTGCCGCCCGACGCCGAGCAGCGCCATGTGGGCGAGCTGGGCCTCGACCCGCGCACCACCTCGCTGCTGGTGTCCGGGCGGGTCGCGACGGACGAGGTGCACCTGGCGGGCGACCGGCTCCTCGCCGTCAACGTCCGCCCGACCAAGCCGTACGGAGGGCACCCGTCCGGCAGCGTCATGACCCTGCGCGACACCACCGAGCTCGCCGCGCTCTCGGGCCGCGCCGAGGTGGCCCGGGAGCGGCTCCAGCTGCTGTACGACGCGGGGGTGCGGATCGGGACCACGCTGGACGTGGTGCGGACCGCCGAGGAGCTGTCGGAGGTGGCGGTGCCCCGGTTCGCCGACTTCGTCACGGTGGAGCTGCTGGAGCCGGTGCTGAAGGGCGAGGAGCCCTCGCCGGCCACCGGCGTGTACTCCGAGATGCGCAGGGCGGCGATGAGCGGGGTGCGCACCGACCAGCCGCTGCAGCCGGTCGGCGACATCATCCGCTTCGAGGTGCCCACCGCTCCGATGGCGGCGGCCCTGGACGCCGGGCACGCGGTGCTGGCGTCCGATCTGAACGCGGCGATGGGCTGGCGGGCGCAGGACGAGGCGGGCACCCGCCAGGCGCTGGGGTACGGGCTGCACTCGCTGATCTCGGTGCCGCTGCAGGCCCGCGGCGTGGTCCTCGGCATGGCCAACTTCTGGCGGGCCGCCGACACCCCGGAGGCCTTCGACGAGGAGGACCTGTCGTTCGCGGAGGAACTGGGGGCGCGGGCGGCCGTCTCCATCGACAACGCCCGCCGCTTCACCCGGGAGCACGCGACGGCCGTGGCCCTCCAGCGGAGCCTGCTGCCCCGGGTGCTGCCGGACCAGAGCGCCGTGGAAGTGGCCTTCCGGTACCTGCCCGCGAAGGCGGGGGTGGGCGGGGACTGGTTCGACGTGATCCCGCTCGCCGGCGCCCGCGTGGCGCTGATCGTCGGCGACGTCGTCGGGCACGGGGTGCACGCGGCGGCCACGATGGGCCGGCTGCGGACCGCCGTGCACAACTTCTCCACCCTGGACATGCCGCCGGACGAGCTGCTGGGGCACCTGGACGAGCTGATCCACCGCATCGACCAGAACGAGTCCGCGGCCGCCGGGGACGCCGCCGACGGGGCGGGCGAGCCGGCCGGCGTCACGGGCGCCACCTGCCTGTACGCGGTCTACGACCCGGTCTCCGGGGTCTGCACGATGGCGAGTGCCGGGCACCCCGGACCGGCCCTGGTCCGGCCGGACGGCGGCGTGGAGTTCCCGGAGCTGCCCGCCGGGCTGCCGCTCGGCGTGGGCGGCATGCCCTTCGAGGCCACCGAGCTGCTGCTGCCGGAGTCGAGCCGGCTCGTGCTGTTCACGGACGGCCTGCTGGAGGACCGCGACCGGGATTTCGACGCCGGCCTCGACCTGCTGGCCGAGACGCTCTCCCAGCCCGGCCGCAGCCCCGAACAGGCCTGTGCGGACGTGCTGGCCGCGCTGCTGTTCCCGTCCCCGAGCGACGACATCGCCCTGCTGATCGCCGACACCCGGCGGCTGGAGGCGGGCCGGATCGCGGAGTGGGAGGTGCCCGCCGACCCGGCCGCGGTCTCCCGGGTGCGCAACGCGGGCTCGGCGCAGCTCGCCGCCTGGGGGCTGGGGGGCATCGCGTTCACGGCCGAGCTGATCCTCAGCGAGCTCATCACCAACGCCATCCGGTACGGGACCGCGCCCATCCGGGTGCGGCTGCTGCGCGACCGCAACCTCATCTGCGAGGTCTCCGACGGCAGCAGCACCTCGCCGCACCTGCGGTACGCGGCCACCACCGACGAGGGCGGCCGCGGCCTGTTCCTGGTCGCGCAGTACGCCGAGCGATGGGGTACCCGGTACACCGAGCGCGGCAAGGTCATCTGGGCCGAGCTGCCGCTGACCGGCGATCCGGAGCCCGCGTTGCCGGTGATGGACCTGGAGTCGCTGGAGGACCTGGCCTGGTGACGGCCCTGGGCGCCGGCGCCAGGCGGCGCCAGGCGCCCGCGGCCACCGGCCGCTCAGCGGGGCCGGGAGGCCGCCGTACGGGCGAGCAGGACCGCCACGTCGTCCTGCGGGGCCCCCGGCAGCAGACGCGCCAGGATCTCGTCGCACAGCCGGTCCAGCGGCTGCCCGGCGTCGCGCAGCGCCCACCCCAGCTGGGCCATGCCCTGGTCGAGGTCCCGGTCGCGGGCCTCGATGAGGCCGTCGGTGTAGAGGACGAGCAGGCTTCCGGGCGGCAGGGCGACCTCTTCGGTGCGGAATTCCTGCCCGCCCGTGCCCAGCGGGGTGCCGGGCGGGCCGTCGAGGAAGGTGACCTCCCCGCCCGCCGTGGCCACGGCGGGCGGCGGGTGGCCGGCGCGGGCGATGGTGCAGCCGCCCGTGGCCGGGTCGTGGACGGCGTAGACGCAGGTCGCCATCTCGTCCTCGCCCAGGTCGGCGACGGCCTCGTCGAGCGAGCGCAGCAGCCGGGTCGGGGAGACGTCGTGGCGGGCGAGGGTGCGTACGGCCGTGCGCAGCTGCCCCATGACGGCGGCGGCGTGGATGCCGTGGCCCATGACGTCCCCGATGACCAGGCCGGTGCGGCCGCCGGGCAGCTGGATGACGTCGTACCAGTCGCCGCCGACGTCGTGGTCGCTGGCGGGCAGGTAGCGGCCGGTCAGTTCCAGGCCGGTGACCTCGGGCAGGGCGCTGTTGCTGAGGCTGCGCTGGAGCGTCAGGGCGGCCCGGCGCTGGTTGGTGTACATCCGGGCGTTGTCGATGTTGAGCGCCGCGCGGGCGACCACCTCGTCGAGGAGCACGCAGTCCTGCTCGTCGAAGGGCTCGCGGCCGCGCAGCCGTGTCACGGTGACCGCGCCGAGCACGGTGCCGCGGGCGACGAGCGGGATCAGCCGGGCGGAGCCGAGGGTGGCGAGGTAGTCGCGCAGTTCCGTGGCGCGCGGGTCGGGGACCAGCGCGTGCACGTCGGACACGTACAGGTTCATGGGCCGCCCCTCGGCGATGACCTGCTCGTAGACCGACTCGGCCGGGATCTGGAAGGTCTGGCCGGGTGCCAGCCGGGCGGTGGGGGCGTCCGGGTCGGGGAACTCGACCGCGATGCGGCGCAGCATGCCCTGGTGGGTGGCCGCGGCGTCGTCGGGCGCGAGGACGGCCTCCAGCAGCTGTACGTCGGCCGAGTCGGCCAGCTGGGGTACGAGGACCTGCACGATCTCCCGGGCGGTCTGGTCCAGGTCGAGGGTGGTGCCGATGCGGGTGCCGGCCTCGGCAAGGACGGCGAAGCGGCGGCGGGCCCGCTCGGCCTCGACCTGGGCCTGCTGGCTCTCGGTGATGTCGATGAGGGAGGCGATCACGCCGAGCGGGCGGCCGGAGCCGTCGAGCAGCGGGGCGTACGAGCAGGACCAGGTGTGGTCGTGCTCGGGATCGGCCGGGGTGCGGCCGGTGCGGCGGACGTCGACGACGGCGGTGCCCCGGTCCATGACCTGCTGCATCGTCGCCTCGAGCGCGACGGCGTTGACGCCGGGCACGACCTCGGTGAGCCGTTTGCCGAGGTGGTCGGCGGCCGAGACGCCGTTCATCCGGGCCAGTGCGTCGTTGACCCGCAGGAAGCGCAGGTCGGGGCCGAGGGTGGCGAGGCCGATGGGCGACTGGGTGAAGAGGCTCTGGAGGGCGGCGAGCGAGTCCCGCATGCGCAGGACCTCGGTGGTCTCCACGGCGATCAGCATGGCCCCCGTACGGCCCTGCGGGTCGATGGCGGGGACGATCCACATCTCCATGGTGACGCGGTGCCCGTCGCGGTGGCGTACGGGGAGGGTGCCGACCACCGTCTCACCCGCCTGGACGCGCCGGGTCAGGTCGTCGGCGAGCTCTTGGTTGGTCTCGGGGACGAGTACGGACGTGCCGGGGCGGCCGAGGATGTCCTCGGGGCGGTGGCCGAGCAGGTCCTGGGCGGCGAGCGACCATTCGACGATGAGTCCGTCGGCGTCCTCCCGCCAGAGGGCGATCGGCAGCAGCTCGCGGAGCACACCGGCGTACCCGACAGCCGCGACCGGCTGATCCGGGACCTCGCTCGTCGACTGGTATGTGTCCACCGCACCGACCTCACCCCGGGGGGTCTGATTCCTACCGATTCACCCTATCCGAGCGATCGGCGCGGGGCGCTGCGTCGGCCGGTGTGGCCGACGGGCCCGGATACGGGCGGGCGCGGCCTCGGGTACAGCCAGGGAAGGACGAAGGTGACCCAGAACAGGACGGCGTAGAGCATGAGGGCGGCCCACCAGCCGCCGAGCCCGGGGCGGCCGAACTGGACGAGGCCGGCGATCACTCCCGCGACGGCGGCGGCCCCCGGCAGCAGCGCCCACCGGTCCGTACCGACGTACAGCACGGCCGCGGCGGCGAGGGCGAACGCGACCCCGACGATCAGCGTGCGGGCGCCGTCGCCGACCTCCGGGGGGTGCAGGCCGCGCAGCTGCCACAGGGCGACGGGCGGGCTGGCCACCGCGATCAGGAGGGCGGGGACGCGCAGCCGGGCGGGCCGGATCCGCTGTCGGACGAGCGCCGCGAGGGCGACCATGGCGTACAGGCAGACCGGGACGTGGCCGGGGAGCGAGGACCAGTCGCCGGTGGAGAAGGCGATGCCCGTCCACATCAGCACGGCCGCGCACAGGGCCGCTACGGGCGCCACCGCCCCGGCCAGCACCGGGAGGCAGACCAGCGGCTTCAGCACGCCGAGGAGGCCCTGCACCAGGCGGGCCCCGGCTCGGCCCGTGGGCTGGAGCGCAGGCCAGGCGAGGAGCCCGGTGCGCAGGGCCGCCCGGCGCGGATCCCGCGCCCGGAGCAGCCGGCCGGCCTCCTCGGCGCCGATCTCGCGGAAGGACTCCAGGGCCGCGTCGAACGCGGCCCGTGTGGGCAGGCCCGGTGGGTTCGGCGCGTTCAGGGCGTTCGGCGGGTTCTGCGCGTTCGGCGGGGAGTCCGGGGGCCGGTTGCCGCCCCGGAAGCCCTTGCGGTGCAGCTCGGCGAGGAGCGGCAGCTCCTCCTGGAGGATCTCGTGCTGGCGGACCGCGGTGAGCACGTCCCGTACGCGGTCCCAGGGGGCCACGTCCGGCCGGGTGGTGACGTCCTGCGCCCAGAGCTCCGTGAACGGCGGGCCGAGTGCCAGCTCCCCGGCGATCTCCTCGCCGAGCGCCGTGAGGTCCTCGGGGTCCCCGAACGCGTCGTGCAGGCGCTCGTCGGTGGCGACGACCGACACGAGGGCGGCGGCCCCGTCGAGGCGGCCCCAGGTCCAGTCGCTCATCCGCCAGCGGGCGCTGAGGAACGCGGCGAAGTTGTTCAGCTGGTTGCCGCTGAGCTTGGCCCTGACCATGTCCTCCGGCGAATCCGGGGCCACCTGGGGCAGCACCGTGCGCGTGGCCCAACTGGTGTCGGCCGCCGAAACGGTGTGGAAGTCGATGTCGGTGGCCTCGGCCAGCGGGTCGGGACGCAGCGGGCCGAGCAGCACCTCGGCGTACGCCAGCGCCTCGGTCATCGGCGGGCCGGTGCCGAGGGCGGCGGCGTGGAGGGCCTCGTAGCCGCCGACGTCGGGGCTCAGGTCCAGGCCGATCTCCTGGCCCAGGTCCGCCAGCCGCTCCCACAGGTGGCCGAAGCCCTCCGGGACGGCTGCCCGGCCGGTCGCGGGGACCTCGGGCAAGGTGGCGGCGCCGACCGCCGTCGCGAGGTTCGCCGCCCAGGTCTCCCAGTGCGCGGGCGAGGCCTCGGGCGGGGGCACGGGCGGCATGAGGGCGCCCAGCAGGCAGGTCGCCTCGCCGTACGGGGCGGCGGCATCGGTGGGCATCAGGCCGAGGGACAGGGCGGCCCGGTAGCGGCCGAGCAGCAGCCGGTCCCGGGCGGCGTTCAGGGTGGCGACGGCGGAGCGGCACGCGAACAGCCGGGTCCGGTACGCCTCCACCAGCTCCGCCTCCACCGGCCCGGCACCGGACTCGTACGCCACCAGCCAGTCCATGAGCAGCCGTACGGTACGTGCGAGGGCCAGCGGCGAGTACCCGGGGCCGGGCAGGGTGCCGGGCGCCACCGCCAGGCCGTCCGCCGCCCGGCGCAGCCGGGCGAAGAGGACCGCCGAGCCTTCCGCGGCGCTCTCGTCCAGCGCCTCGAGCGGCCCCGGGCCCGCGGGCAGCGGCAGCGCGTCCGGGCCGGTCACCTCCGCCGGGTCCGCCAGCAGCCGGATCAGCCGCTGCGCCTCCGCCCGGCCGGCCGCGCGGGCGTACGGGCCCAGCCGGGCCATCGCCGCGTCGTACAGCTCGGTGAGGGTCGGCGGCAGCACCCCGAGGACGGCCCGCTGCTGCTCGGCCGCGGCCTCGGCGGCGCGCAGCTCGAGGGCGTCGTCGCGCAGGGACTCCGCGCCGGTCTTCACGGCCAGGGACTTCGCGGCCATCCGCACCAGCCGGGTGACGCGCCGGCTGCCGCCCGGCTCGGGAGGCGGCGGGAACGGGGGCACCGGCTGGAGGAACAGCAGCCGGCGGTCGGCCCTGCGGGCCACCGGGGACCCGGCGACGGCCCGTACGGCCCAGGCGACGGGGATGTTGTCCAGCAGCCCGCCGTCCATGAGTTCGGCGCAGCCGTTCAGGTCCTCGTCGGGGTGGCCGCTCTCGCTGCTGACGCCGCGCATGTCCACCCGGGGCGGGTCCTCGACGGGCTGCGCGCCGTTGCCGACGTACACCCGGCCCGGTTCGAAGGCTCCCGGAAACGAGGAGGAGGTCCGCGCCGCGTACGCGAGCCGGTCCAGCGCCGTCTCCCGGGCCGCGCCCGTGACGTCGTCGGGGAAGTCCGTCAGGGCGGCGCGGTGCCGGAAGCGGAAGTAGGCCTGGGAGCGCCCGACCGGAAGCGGCCGTCCGAGGGTGGGCCGGACCAGGTCCCGGCGGGGCCGCAGCCGGGTGGCCGTCAGGATCAGCCGCAGCGAGGCGGGCGGCCGCCGGTCCGGCGGGGCCTCGTCGACGAGGCGGCCCAGTGCACCGCGCAGCTCCTTGTAGAAGACCTCGTCGCCGCGCATCAGCGAGGACGGCACGTGGAAGGGGGTGGAGCGGCGCAGCAGCCCTTCGAGGTCGCCCAGGCTCAGCCACAGGTCCCGCACGCCCCGGCCGAAGGGCATCCCGTACACGAGGTGGCAGGCCAGCAGGACGCCGTTGATCCCCCCGGCGCTGGTTCCGACGAGGACGTCGATGTCGACGTCCTCGTATCCGCACGTGTCCAGAAGGCCTGCGTAGACGCCCGATTCCGGGGCCGGCTGCTGCCCGGCCGCCGCCCGCAGCGCCGCCGTCTCGCAACAGGCCCCGCCCATCCAGACGGCGAGACTGACCCCGCCGCGCATCGCGAGGGCCAGCCGCAGTTCCGTACTGCGCCGGCCCGGCCGGTCGTCGCTCATGCCTCCAGCTTGGCCCTGTCTCAGGCGTGCCGCACCCGGGCGGCCACCACCTCGCGGGTGCGGGTGGCGGAGCAGCAGAAGTTGCGTATCAGTCCGGAGAGTTCACAGCCCGGTTCCACTCCGAGTTCGCGTTTCACGAGGTCGCGGTAGGTGTCGTAGGTGCGCATCGCCTCGATCAGGTTGCCCTCCGCCAAGTGGGCCTCGATCAGGGCCCGCTGGGCGCTTTCGCGCAGCGGTTCTGCGCTCACCGCGACCAGCGCGGACTCCACCGCCTCGGCGTGCCGGCCGACGCGGGCCAGCTCGCGGCTCAGCGCCTCCAGCGCGTGCAGCAGCCGCTGGCGGACGCGTTCGCGTTCCAGCAGCACCCAGTCGTCGTACCAGCCGGGCAGCAGATCGAGCGCGTCGGTACGCCATTTCAGCACCGAGAGGTCCTGGCTGGTGGCGGTGCCGCCGATGAGCCGCCCGGCCCAGCCGTACAGGACGTACAGGTCGACCACCGTGTGCTCGCGCACGGCGAGCGAGCACTTGTCGGAGTCGAGCAGGTCGATGCCGGCGGCCTTGAGCCGCCACAGCGCGGACCGCAGGTTCCCGGCAGCCCTCAGGTCGTCGCCGGAGGGCCACAGCGTGCCCGCTGCATGCCGGCGCTCGACCCGGCCGCCGTTGAGCGCGACGAACGCGAGCAGGCGCTTGCCCCCTTCCGGAACGTCCAGCCATCTCCCCTGATGGACGACGCGCGGGCCGCCGAGGAGGTGGAGGGCCGGCGCCTCCCCCTGCCCGGGAACACGGACCGGTGACTCGAGGAACTGCTGGTTCATAGGCGGTCCTCCTGCATAGAAGTCCGACCACATATGCTATGCGCGCACCGTCACCGATCAGTCACCGAGTGCTATTTTTTCACCGTCTCCGGGGTCGTAGCAGTGCCGCTGCTCCCTCCTGACGAACGCGACCCAGTTGCCGACCGGCGTCTCCCGGTCGTCGACAGGCAGCAGGATGTCGACGCCGACGGGCTCGGCCAGCCGGATGCGGTCGCGGTGCTGCGCCTCCTCCACGGCCCTGGCGACATCGGCCAGCGCGCACGAGCAGTACCTCAGGTCCAGCTGCTGCCCCAGGAGCGCCCGGATCCCGCCGAGGGCGGCGCGCTGCTCCGCCTCGGGCGTGAACGGCAGGTACCCGGCGGGCGGCAGCTCCGCGATGCCCAGCTGCTCCAGGGTGTACGGGCCGGCGCCGGCGGCCGCCGGCCCGATCAGGGCGCCCTCGCCGATTCCGGTGATGAGCCGTGCGACCTCCTGGCCGAGCTGGTCCTTGGTGTGGCTCTTGAGGAACTGCTGCTCCCCGATGAGGGCCAACTGCTCCAGCAGCGGCCCCAGATCCGCCGCGGGTGCCTGCGCGGCCCCCAGTGCCCGCGCCAACTGGTCCTGGAACTGGAGGATCTGGGCCGTGTACGCGTCCCAGGGCCGCATGCCGAGCCGTGACTGCCAGTACCGGTACGGCGGGGCCGCGGCCCGGTCGCGGCGGGCGGCCCAGATGTCGACCTCCCACCCGTCGGGCCTCCCGGGGTCGCGCAGGAGCACCGCGAGCCGGACGGTCCCGGGCAGTCCGGGGCTCGCGGACGGCGGGGTCCAGGAGGGCGGCAGGTGCGCGCTGCCGGTCCCGTACGGCCACGGAGAGTGCTGCGTACGCTCGGCTGCGAAGATCCGCGAGGCGAGGAAGTTGCGGCGGGAGGCGGGCAGTTGGTTGTCCAGGCCCCGCTCGGTGCCCTCCGTCAGCCGGATCCGGACGCCTTCCGAGACGTACGGGCGCCGGGTGGTGCCCGTACCCGCGCACGGGTCGTCGCAGTAGCTGCCCTGCACCGGGGCGTCGCCGTAGGGCCGGGAGTCGGGCGCCACTTCGACCCACCAGAACCCGTCGAGTCCCGGTTTCAGGCCGGTGAGCGGGAGCGTGACGAGGCGGTCCGAGCGCAGCGGACGCCCCTCCGGGGAGACGGCGAGGCCGCCGCCGACGCGGAGGGTGCCGTCCTGCACGCTGACCTCGTACCCCTCGACCACGCCGGGGCCGGCGGCCGCGCCGACGGCCAGGGCGAGTTCGCGGGCGTAGTCCTGGATGCGGCTCAGGTGTTCGGCGCGCAGGAACAGCCCGTCGAAGGGGTTGAGCCGGTCGATCCCGCCGTCGGCGGTCGCGGACGGGGTGGCGGGCGGCCCTGTCGGCGGGTCGGCGGGCGAGGCCGGCGCGGCGGTGCCTTCGCTGATCGTCATTCCTCGGTCCTCCCGGGGGCCGCCTGGCGCGGCAGATGGACGGTGACGACGGCGTCGTTCCCCTCGTCGGCGGTGCCCGGCGGGCCGCCTTCCAGGCCCGCGAAGGGCGCGCGCGGGTGCTCGCCGTACAGCGGCTTGGGCCCGGTGCCGCGGACGCGGATGCGGACCGTCTCGTACGCGGGCCGCTGGTCGAGGTCCACCTTGACCCGGCGGCCGTCGGCCGACACCCGGATCCCGGCGACCTCGTCGGTCGCCCATCCCCGGCCGGCGTCGGAGAGCGAGGTGATCTCGATGCCCTCCGGTTCGGCGGAGCCCGGCGCGAGCGGGGCGGTGACCTCGAAGCTCAGCACGGTGTGCTCGCGGCTCCAGTCGAGGGACCCGCGGATCAGGCGCGGGCCGCCGGCGTCCGCCTCGGCGGCGGCGCCGATGATCCCGGGCGCCAGGCCGCACACCAGCTCCTGGACGGTGGTGGTGGGCAGGACCGCGGTGCGCACGGACGGGTCGGCGCGCACCTCCTCGATGCGTACGCACCCGTCGTACTCGGTGAGTTCGACGGTGAGGCGGGCGAGGACGACGGGGGCGTGGTCCTCCGTCACCGGAGCCCACGGCGGGCACATGTCGCCCTCCTCGCTCTCCGGCGCCAGTGCGGTGGCGTCCGCGGCGGCCAGCCGGCGGAACGCGGCGAGCAGGGCCGGCGCCCGCAGGTGCGCCGGAACCCGGGCCACCTCGGCGGCCTCCCGCAGCGCCTCCTGGCCGGCGGGGTCCCCCGGGGCGGCCTCGTCGAGGCCGAGGAGGACCCGTACGCGGGGGTAGGGGCGCCAGGGCTCGGGGGCGGTGGAGCGGAGGGTGATCCGCGCGCTCTCCACGATCCGGGAGAAGTCGTCGTGCCGGCGCGTGACGTCGCACGGGTCGGCCAGGGCGGGCACCGGCCGGTCGGGGCAGGACGCGAACTCCGCGAGGATCCAGGCCTCGACGGTGCGCCGCCGGGGAGGCCCGGGCTCGGGGTCCCCGGCTGCGGGCGCCGGGCCGGGCCGCCCGTCCTGCGGCGGGTGCGCGTCGATCCACTCCCGCGCCCATGCGGTCAGGGACACGCACCAGGCCGCTTCGAGGGTGAGCTCGCGGCCGAGCCCGTCGACGGCCAGCCCGGGGAGCACCCTGAGCTCGTCGCCGTCGCGGGCGACCCCGAGCCCCCGGACGACGCCCGGGCCGTGCAGCCAGGCGTTGTGCAGCATCAGCTTGCCGCGCGGATTGCCCATCAGGACGCGGAAGTCGTCCTC
Organism: Streptomyces sp. NBC_01296; assembly: GCF_035984415.1. Classification (NCBI taxonomy): domain Bacteria; kingdom Bacillati; phylum Actinomycetota; class Actinomycetes; order Kitasatosporales; family Streptomycetaceae; genus Streptomyces; species Streptomyces sp. NBC_01296. The sequence continues at coordinate 1,986,476 of NZ_CP130720.1, forward strand.
GCCGAGCAGCATCCCGAAGGCCACGCGCAGCGCGAGGAACGGGTTGACGGGCAGCTCGTCCCCGCCGCAGGGGCCGGGACCGCACGGCCCGCCTCCGTGCGCGGGATCGGTGGGCAGGTCCGGGGCGGACCCGCCGCCGCAGCCGCACGGGGTGCTGCCGGAGCCGAGCGCCGTCATGAGCTCTCCTTCTGGGTACGTCTGTCGTTCAGCACGTGGGCGGAGGGGGGCGGGGAGCCGACGGCCGAGTCGGACGCGGGGCCGAGGGCCGGGTCGAGGGCCGGATCGAGGGCCAGCGCGGCCCGCCGGTCCGCGGCGGCGCCGCCCGGGGTGGCCGGTTCCCCCGGGAAGGGGCGGCCCGCCTTCCCGTACTCGCGCCGCATCGCGTCGACCAGGTGGCCCTGGCGGACCGCTCCCCCGTCGTCCGCCGCCCGGAAGGCCGCGCCGATCGCGGCGTTGCGGATCCAGCCGCCGGGCACCGGGTAGTACTGCGCGAGCCCCGCCAGGTCCACGTCGGCGTGCAGCAGGGCGCGGGGCAGGTGCAGCTCCCACAGGCGGCTGCGGCCCGCCTCGTCGGGGAGCGGGAACTCCACGACGAAGTCCATCCGGCGGATGAACGCGGCGTCGATGTTCTGCCGCAGGTTGGTCGTCAGCACGGCCAGCCCGTCGAACCGGTCGAGCCGCTGGAGCAGGTAGGCCGTCTCCATGTTCGCGAACCGGTCGTTGGCCTCGGAGACCTCCGTACGGGTGGCGAACAGGGCGTCGGCCTCGTCGAGGAGGAACACCGCCTGCGTGCGCTCGGCCACTTCGAAGCAGGCGGCGAGGTTCTTCTCGGTCTCGCCGATGTACTTCGAGACCAGCTCGGAGCCGTCGACCACCAGCAGGTCCCGGCCCGCCTCGGTCGCCAGCACCTCGGCGGCCAGCGACTTCCCGGTCCCGGGCGGCCCGGTGAGCAGCAGCCGTACGCCGCGGGCGGCCCGGGCGGCCTCCCGCAGCCGCCAGTCGTCCAGCACCAGCGCCTGGTGGCGCAGCCGCGCCACCGCGTCGCGCAGCTGGCCGTCCGCCTCCCCGCCGAGGACGAGCCGCGGCCAGCGGGCGTCCGGGCTGACCAGCTCGACGCCCGAGGGCAGCAGCGCCCCGGCGCGGGCCCGGATGGCGCCGGAGACGTCCGGGCTGCCCCCGTCCTCCTCCGCGTCGGGGTCCAGCCCTGCGCGGCTGTGCACGTCGAGGGCGACCTGGGCGGTGAGCGCCGGGTCGAGCGGGTGGCGCGCCGCCAGTTCCGGGGCGTGCTCCGGTGCTTCGGGCAGCGCCGCCCGCCAGGCGGTGCGCCGGTCCGCGGTGCCGATCGGCCCGACCGGCACGGTGAGTACGGGCCGCTGCGGCCCGGGGCGTACGGTGCCCGGCGCCGCACAGACGAGCAGCGGGCCGGGGATCCGGCCAACGGCAGGGGTGACCGGGCCGGCCCCGCCCGCCGGGGCCGGCACCACGAGCAGCGGCACGGCGTCCCGTACGGCGGCGTGCAGGCCCAGCAGCCCCATGGCGCCGGGGTCTTCGGGGCGGGTCCGGGCGGCGAGCAGGCCGAGTCCGGCGGCGCGGGCGAGGGCGGCGCAGCGGCTGAGGGCGACGGTCTCGTCCCGGGCGCCGACGAGCAGGATGCGGGGCTCGCGGGAGCGCAGGGCGGCGACGGCCCGGACGGTTTCGGGGAGTTCGAGCCAGCCGTCGAGTCCGGCGACCGGCGGGCCGGGGTCGGCCTCCTCCAGGGCGGCGGGCCAGGCGGGGTAGCCGTGGAGGGCCTCCCACAGCCCGTCGGCGAGGGTCAGGGAGCGTTCGTGGAAGGGGCCGTCGCCGGTGAGGGCGAGCACGCCCGCCCGTACCGCCGGGCCTTCGTGGAGCAGCCGGCGCAGGGCGACCCGGTCCGGCGCGTGCCCTTGTACGCCGCTTTCGGCTCCGGTACGGGCCGCGCAGTCGATCAGCAGGCCCGCGAGGCCCACGCTGGGGTGCGGGGCGCCGCCGGGGTTCATGGTGCGAAACGTCCGGGCCAGGCCCTCGTGTTCCTCGGGGAGTCCGGCGAACAGGACGAGCTCGGTCTCCAGGGAGCCGAGCCCGAACCGGTGCACGAGCCGGTCGAGCGGGGTGAGGGCCGGGGGCAGTATGCCGGGGGCGGCTGCGGCGCGGGGCGCGGCGCTCGCGGCCCAGTCGCGCAGGAACGCGGCGGATCCGCCGCCCGCCTCCTCGCTGCACAGGGTCTCGAGCAGCTCGGCCACCCGTACGGCGACGGCGGCGGCCCGGCGGGAGAGGTCGCGGCTGATGCGCTCAGACATAGCGGTACCTCACGACCGCGCCGAGCCAGCCCACCCAGCCCGGGTCGAGGTCCAGTCCGGCGCGACGGACCGCGAGGTCGGTGTCGGCGGCGGCGAGGTGCACCTCGATCCAGCCGGTCTCCGCGGTGATCCGGCCGGGGCGGCGGGCGACGGCGGCGACGGCGCCGAACGGGTCGTCCGCGTACCGCTCGTCGCCGAGGCGGGCGGCGGTGGCCCGCGCCCAGTCGGCGGCGAGCGCGCTCACGGCGGCCTGCTCGGACGGGGTCGCCGGGGCGGCGCGCAGGAGCCCGGCGGCCCGGTCGGGGCCGAGCCCGGCGAGGGCGAGGGCGGCCGGGTCCTCGGGCTCGAGGCCGCACAGGGCGCGGGCAGCAGTGTGCAGCACCCAGGGCAACGGCCGGGCAGCCAGGGCGGGTTCGGCGAGGACGCGGTCCGGGAGCCCGGCTTCGGCCGCCGTGGCGAGCAGGAACAGCAGCCCGGCCCAGCCCGTGGCCGCGCCGCCCGGCGGATGGGGACCGGGCTCCGGCCGTACGGGGGCCCGTGCGGCGGAGTCGCCCGCCGCGAGGCCGCCCGGGGCCGGTCCTGAACCGTCCGCACCGGCGCGGGGCGGGTCGGCGGAGGGAGGCCCCTGCGGCGGCGCGTCCCGGCCGGGCGGGGCTCCGGCGCCATCGGCGCCCGATGCCGGCCCGCCGTCCCCGGCGCATCCTGCGCCCCCGGCACACGTGCCACGTCCGGCGTCTCGGTCACACCCGGCGTGCGCGGCGCACCCGGCACCCGCGCAGCGTCCGCCGTCCGCGGTGCACCCACCGCATCCGGCACACCCGGCGCACCCTCCGTCGGGCAACTCCCCGATCCGTGGGTCCGGTTCGGGCGCCGGACGCGTGGGCCCGCCGGCCAGGGTTCGCAGGCCCTCTGCCAGGAGTGCGCGCAGGCCGGCCCGGGCGGCGGGCCGCTCCAGCGCGGCCGGGTCGGTTTCCGCCAGGACCAGCAGGGCCCAGGCGTCCGGCGTCGGTTCGGCGGGGCGCAGCCGGGACGCCCGGACCAGCCCGGCCAGCCGCGATCCGGCGAGCAGGGTACGGGCGAGCGCCCGGGTACCGGGGTCGGGCGCCCCCATGCCGGGCTCCTCGGGCGCCACGAGGGCGGCCAGGCGCTGCCAGCCGGCGCGCCCCCAGGCCCGGTCGAGTGCGGCGAGCCCGCAGTCCTCGGCGGCGCGGAGCACGGCGGCCGCGGCGTACTGCGGGTGGCGTTCCAGGGCGGCGAGCAGCGCCGGGCCGGGCGCCGCGTCCGGGGCGGGGTCGCCGGGGCGGAGGATGCCGGTCTGCCGCCAGGCCCACAGCCGTTCGCGGCGCCCGGCGGCGAGGCCGGCGACCGCGTCGGCGAGCAGTTCCACGTCGTGCCGGTAGTGCACGAGAGCGCCCGGTGCGGCGGCGCGGCCCTCCTGTACGGTCCGTTCGATCGCGGCGGCGACCGCCTGGGACCAGTCGCGGGCGAGCGCCGGATCGGGGCGGGCCAGGTCGAGGTCCAGGGTGAGGTCGAGCCGGGCCAGGCACCAGTGCCCGGGCGGCAGGACCAGTCCGCGCAGGGCCGATTCCAGGGCGCCGCCGACCGCGTGCCGCAGCGGTCCGCGCAGCCGGTCCGCGGCGGGAGGCGCCTCGGCGGGGTCGTGGCGCAAGGTCGCCGACAGCCGGTCGATGACCACGGTGGGGCCGCTCATCCGACGCGCACCGCCCCGGCGATGGTGCTCTCGCCGACGCGGGAGCCGGCGGCGGGCACGCCCACGATGCCGTCCTCGCCGACCCGGACCCGGCCCACGACCGCGGGCCCCCAGGCCGCTCCGGGGCCGACGACGGAGGTGAGCCCGAGGTGCAGGGCGCGGCCGATCCGCATGCCCGCGCCGAGCGGGCAGATGTCCACGAGGGTGTGGGCCGGTTTGTGGGCCTCCACGATGGTGCGGACCACGTCGAGTTGCACGGCGCTCGGATCGGCGGGGATGAGCACGCTGAACCGGTGTGCGGTGGCGGTGTAGCCGTCCTCTCCGGGCCGGACGCCGCCGACGGTGAACCGGCCCAGCGCCCCGGAGGTGCCTGCCGCGCCGCCCACGGCCGGTGCGGGGGCCCCGCCGGGTCCGGCGCCGAGCACGGCTCCGCCGAGTCCGCGCAGCCGCCAGTGCTCCACCACGCTGATGGGCAGCGGGAGGTAGAGCCGCAGGATGCGTTCGAGGCAGGCCACGGTGCCGCGGATGCGGAACAGGTCGTACGCCTGGGCGATCAGCTCGCGCCGGGCGGCCGGCGGCCAGCGCCGGTCCAGGGCCAGGCCGAGCAGCCCGGCCAGCCAGCCGAGGGCCTCCTGCGGGGTGGCCCGGGGGTCGAGCAGCAGGGTGCGCAGGGCGGCGCGGGAGTCCAGTTCGTGCAGCAGGCCTTCGGCGGGGGCAAGGAAGCGCTGCAGGAACGCGGCGTCGGCCTCGTCCCGGCTCCAGGCCCCGGGGAGCGCCGCGGGCAGCCGGTGTCCTGGCCGCTCCACGCGCAGGCCCCGGATGCGGGGGCTCAGGCGCAGGGTGCCGGCGAGCCTGAGCACGATCCACAGGTAGCGGCCGGGCGGGGCCTGCACGGGGGCCTCGTACGTCTCGAACCCGTCGTCGGGGTCGATCTGCGCCCAGGGCAGTTCGCGGCCGGTCGGGCGCCGGAACAGGGGCCCGGAGGGCGGCAGCCGCTCGGTGTAGAGGGCGCGGGAGGGCAGCGGCGGGGTGCGGTCGGCATGGCGCGCGGAGCGCGGTCCGCGCACGGGCGGCGACCAGGGCAGCGGGTCGGGGACGGTGTCCTCGTCGGTGGTCAGAAAGCTGACGCGGACCTCGGTGCCGGGCGGGATGCACGCGTCGAGGAACAGCCGGCCCCAACGGGTGCGGTACTCGCCGGCGTCGAGGCGGTAGCCGATGACGCTCCCGGCGGGCGTGTACCGGGCGGCGGGCCCGGCGGTACGGGCGAGGCCGTCGGCGGTGGTGAACGCGACGCGGCCGTCGGGTTCGACGGTCATGCCGCCGCCGTCGTAGCCGGGGGCGCGCAGGGGTTCGGTCTCGGCCCAGGCATCGCCGGCGGTACGGAACCGCCGGAACGGCTGCCCGGGGGCCCGGGCCACGACCAGTGCCCCGTCGGCGGTCAGATCGAGATCGGTGGCGTCGTCCACGACGAGCGGCCGGGTGCCGTCGGCGCGGGCGACGACGGCGTGCCCGCCTGCCGCCCCGGTCCACAGCACGTGGAGGTGTCCGGCGTGGTCGGCGATCCGGGTGGGGCGCAGGCCGTCGCTGCCGGGCGGGCGGCGCAGTACGGGTCCGCGCAGCGGGCCGCGGCGGCCCTGGAGCAGCACGATCCCGGCGGGCCGGGTGACGAGGACGGCCACCGCCCGGCAGTGGGCGGTGACGTCGAGGGGCCGGCGGTGCGGACGGTCGGCGCTGCGGACGGGGACCCGGCGCAGCAGCCGCTCGCCCCACAGGTCGACGACGTGGACGGCGCCGGCGCCGGACTCGGCGATGAACAGCCGCTGGGCGGCGTCCACGGCGAGGCCGCGCGGGACGCACAGGGTGCCCGGCCGCTGGTGGGGCGGGCCGTCGCCGCCGCCACCGGGCGGGATGACCTCGACGCGTCCGGCGCGCGGGTACGAGCGGTAGGCGCGGCCCCAGCGGTCGAAGGCGAGCCCGGCGGGTCCGTGCACGGCCGTACCCGGGTCCGGCGCGGCCTCCGGCTCGGGTTCCCAGGCGAGACAGACCCCGCCTTCGTCGAGGAGGGCGGTGGACTCGTGGCGGCACCGCAGCCACTGGTCCGGGTCGGCCAGGACGCCGATCGCGCGGTCGCCGTACATCAGCACACCTCCGGGGGCAGCGGTACGACGACGGGGTCGCCGGGGGGCGGTGGCGGGGAGCCGTAGCCGGCGCCGACGGGCAGCGGGCTGCCGGTGACGACGGTGATCTCGGCGAGGCGCGGCACCTCCCACGGGTTCAGCGGGACGAGCGGCAGCGGGGTCCATCCCGTACCGGCGCGGCGAGCCAGCAGCAGTTCGTCCTCGAGGTACTCCAGGCCCTCCACCTGGACGGCGACGGCCTCGAGTTCGGCCCGCCGCACGGCGCGGCCCAGCGGCCAGCCCGCGCCTTCGGGCCCGTACGGCGGCAGCGGGGCGAGGTACTGGCGCAGGATCAGCTCGACCCAGCGGCGCACCGCGTCGGGCTGGTAGCCGTCCCGGGTCCGGATGCCGACGGACACGGCGAGGTCCACGTAGGTGGGCGGGATGACGTACAGCTCGGTGGTGACCAGGCGCCGGGGGGCGAGGTACGCGGCCACCTGGCGCAGCAGGGCGAGGTCGGGCAGCGGGGCGCCGGGGTCGCGCAGGTCCTCGGTGGGGAAGACGAGCACGCTGACGACGCCGGCGGCGGGCTGGGTGGGCGTGTCGGGGTGCAGCAGGGGCAGGGTCTCGGCGCGCCGTACGCCGGGGACTTCGAGGGCGAGGGAGCGGAAGTCGTCGGGGGTGACGGCCCGGTCGCGGCGGTGCACCTCGGCGGGCAGGGCGTCGAGGGCGTCGGCGAGGGAGGCGGCGTCGGCGCCGCCGTACGCCGGGAGCGGGTTGGTGACCTTGACGCCGGAGACTGCGGTGAGTGCGCCGACCGCGCCTGCCGGGACGTTTCCTGCGGAGCCTCCGCCGTACCGGTAGGCGAGGACGCGGATGCGCTCGCCGATCTGGGGCAGTCGGCAGCGGGCGCCGAAGCGGACGAGTCCGGCCTCGGCGTCGAGGGTGTAGTGCCGGTCGAAGGGGCCGCTTGCGGCGAAGTCCTCGACCTCGGTCCAGGGCCGCCAGCCGTCGGCCTCCTCGACCTCCAGCCGGACGCTGCCCGCGAGGACGGGGCGCTGGGTGAGGCGCAGGACCTGGTCGGCGTCGGCGGTGCCGGTGCCGAGGAGTTCGGGTGCGGCGGTGCGGGCCTGGACGGCGCCGACGGCGTTGGCGCCGACCCAGCGGATGCGGTGGATGGCGTCGTTCTCGTCGGCGGGGCGGCGTACGCGCAGCCAGCCCAGGACCCGGGCGGCGGTCTTGTCGTCGTCGAGCGGCGGCGGGCTGTGCAGGCCGCCGCTGCCGGTGCGGCCCCTGGGGTGGGTGGGGAAGGCGGCGGGCAGCGCGACGGAGACCACACCGGTGGTGGTGAGCCCGCGGCTGGTGTCGCCGAGCACGGCGAGGGGGGTGAAGGCGGTGGGGGCTCCGGGGCCGTTCCACAGTTCCCAGAGGAAGCCGGGCGGGGCGCTCACGAGGTCGCCCGCCCGCAGCCGGGTGGGGTCGTGGGTGTCGCGGGCGCGCAGGTCGTAGGGGCGCGGGAGTTGCTCGTCGGGGACGACGCCGAGGAAGAGGGTCCGGCCGGCGAGCAGGCGGGGGTCGGTGGTGTTCTTGGCGAGCAGGGCGATCCACAGGGACCGGTCGAGGGTGGCGGCGACGTCGAGGGGCGGCCGGTCGGGGTCCAGCGGGTCGGCGGGGACGGCGGTGGTGACGTAGAAGGAGACGGGGGCCCCGCAGGCCACCCGCCCCCGCTCCTCCTTGGGCAGGGCCTCGACCGCGTTCTGCCGGCGCCGGCTCTCGGCGGAGCCGGGGGCCTCGGGGGCGGGCGTCTTGCCGACGGCCAGGGTCTCCAGGGGCCAGGCGACGACCTCGTTGTCGGTCTCGAAGGCGACCGCGCCGGCCCGGGCCTCGGCTCCGCGCAGCACCTGCACGCCCTCGGGGCGTTCGGTCTCCAGGACGAGGAGGGTGCGGGCGGTGAGCGCGGGACGCGGGCGGACGCCGAGGAGGCGCAGGAAGGCGACCTTCGTGGCGTCGGGGATCTGGTTGAAGCGGAAGAGCAGTGACTCGCCGAGGTGCGCGAAGAGTTCGAGCAGGGCGATGCCGGGGTCGCACGCGTTGTGGTCGGTCCACTCGGGCGCGTAGACCGGGATCCGCTTGACCAGCTCGTCCCGGAGCTGTTCGAAGGTGCGGTCGTCGAGGATGGGGCCGATCAGCGGCATACCGTCGTCACCCGGCCTCTACCGCAGGTAGAAGGGGTAGACGAGGTTGGCAGGGCGCAGGTCGAGCAGGTGGACGTAGGCGATGTCGATCCACACCAGGGTCGGCTCCTCCCCCGGGGTCACGGCGACCTCGGTGACCCGGATCCGGGGCTCCCAGGCGGTGAGCGCCTCGGCGATCTCGGCGGCGATCGCGGTGCGGGTGGCGGGGGTGTTGGGGGCCATGAGGTGGCGGCGCAGTCCACAGCCGAAGGTGGGGCGCATGATGCGCTCCCCGGGCTCGGTGTCGAGGATCGTCTCGACGGACTGCCGGACCGCGGCGGCCCCCGCGACCCACCCGAGCCCGCCTCCGCCTCCGTTTCCGTTTCCGGGCCGGAACGGGAACCGCACCCCGGTCCCGAGCCGGGCCTCGCCGGGCGTCGCCCCCGCCGGGCCCGTGGCCCGGCTCGTGCCTGTGCTCACGCTCATGGGTCCGATCCTCCCCGGCGGGCGTCACCGCGGCGTCGCGGCTTCTCCCACCGGCTCGTACTGTCGGCCGCTGCTACCGGCGCCGGCGTTCGGAGCCTGCCTCGTACACCGTCCGCGCGGTGGTGAAGCGCCCGGCGCCGAGACGTTCGCGGAACGCTTCCAGCATCGGCCGCACCAGCTGACGGCCCGCTTCCGCCCCGAGGAGGTCACCGACGGTCCCCCATGCGGTCGCGAGCCGGGCGTACGCGCTCACGTCGTCGCCCAGCGCCTCGGCGGCACGTACGGCCTCGGAGACGGCGGCCAGGTAGGCGATCGGGTCGGGTACGTCCAGAGCGCCTTGGCGGGCCTGGTCGAACCGTCGCAGCGCGAGGGCCGGGTCACCGGCGAGCAGCGCGATCCGGCCTCCGGTGATACCGCGTTGCACCGCCGCCGCCCCGTCACGCGGCTCCGTGCCCGTGACGGCGGCCCACACGTCTTGCGCGGTCTGCGGATCGACGTGGGCGACGGCCAGGGCTGCGCCCAGCGCGGCCGCCTCCGCCTCGTCGGGCGCGCCGTGCGCGGCGAACAGCTCCTCGGCGTCCATCAGGTCACCGGCCGCGTCGTGCCAGCGCTGCGCGGCGGCGCCGGCAGCGGCCCGGCGCTGCAGGATCCGTGCCCGGACCAGCGGGTCCTGCGCGGCGTCCAGGGCGCCGAGCACCGCGGCGAAGCCCTCGTACGCGGCCTCCGCGTCGCCCCCCGCCAGCAGTTGCTCGGCCTCTTCGGCCCGCAGCGCCCGGCGGACGGCGTCCGGCGGTTCCGCGGCGGCCGCCCGCTCCAGATCGTGCCGGGCGGCTCCGAGGTCCCCGCGCAAGCGCTGTGCGGTCGCGGCCAGCAGCAGGCAGGACCCCTCGCGCCCGGGCTCCGCAGCCCGGCCCCACAGTCCGGCGGCCTCCTCCAGCGCGGATGCCGCCGTCCCGAGGTCACCGTCCTCCAGGGCGGCCGTGGCCAGACGTTCGAGGGCGTCGGCGAGTTCGGCCGGGTCGCCGCCGCGCCGTCGCGCGACCTCGTCGCGGGCCGCGGCGGTCCGTGGCACTCCGGGGGCTCCGGGGGCTCCGGGGGCTCCGGGGGCTCCGGGGGCTCCGGGGGCTCCGGGGGCTCCGGGGGCTCCGGGCATCGTCGTCATCGGCTCTCCTTCGCTGTGTATCCCTGGGCCTCCAGCCGGGATCGGGCCTTCGTGACGGCCCGCTCCCGGGCGGCCCGGTGTTCGCCGGCCCAGGCCCGCATCCGGGCGAGCAGTTCGTCGTGGACGCCCTGTGTCCGCTCCTGGTCACCGGCGGCGGCCCGCCGTTCCTGCCGCGCCTGGTTCCCGGTCGCCTCGGTCTCGCCGAGCCGCTCCTGATGACGCGCACGCAGCTCGTCCACCTGCCTACGGCCCTGGTCGAGTTCCTCCGTCGTCTGCCGGTTGCGCTGCCCGACACCCTCGATGCGCGCCTCGTTCGCCTGCATGCCCGCGCGGCGGTCCTCCATCCAGTCCTGTGCGGCGTGCGTCTCGGTGACCCGGCCCAGGGCGGCGATGAGCCGGGCCGAGTCGGCACTCGCGCCCCGGGCGTCGGCGCCGACACCGCCGGGGAGGTAGCCGAACAGGTGCGCCAGCCCCTGGAACGCCCGCAGGCTGCCCACGAGCGTGGCGACCGCTCCGGCCCCCTGGACGGGCCGGGCCAGACTGCCGAGGGCCCGGCCCGCCGTGGACTGCTGCTCCTTGTTCGCGGCCCCGGTGCGCTCCGTGGCGGCCGACTGCGCCTGACCGCCCGCGACCAGCTGCTGCGACACCTCGCCCGCCCGGCCGAGCTGCGTGTCCTGCCCGTGCTGGATCGCCGCCTGTCCGGCCATCCGCCCCTCGGTGCGTGCGAGATCGGCCTGAGCCTGCCGCGCCACGGCGATCCGCTCACGCAGCACCGCCAGTTCGGCCGGGGTGCCAGGTGGCGCCGGATAGGCCGGGTTGACCGGGATGTCCACCGACTCGCCGGGCCGCAGCCCCGCAACCCGGGCGGTGTACTCCGGTCCGAGCCGCGACGGCTCGCGCCCCCGGTCGGCCTCGCCCCGCTGCCGTCCCAGCTCGCGGCCCTCGCGTACGCCGAGCGCTACGGGCTCGGGCAGCAGTTTGCCCGTGGCCGCATCGACGGCGACGCGGGCATCCGCCCGGTCGGCGCGCAGCCGCTCCTGGGCCCGGGCGAACGCGGCCGATCGCTGCGCCGGCGTCGTCCCGCCGGCCCCGACCCCGGCGCGCTGCCGGAAGTCGGCGAAGTCCCGGTAGCGCAACACGGAGGAGCCTGCGTCCGGCGTCTTGGTGTGTACGTTCAGCGGCAGCGGGTGCGTGGGGTCGTACGCGAACCGCGTGAGGCCGTAGCCGCTGTGGTTGCCGTCCGTGTCGTACACCGGGAAGTGCAGCTCCGAGCTCTGCCGACGACCCGGCGTGCCCTGCCCGTGCTGGAACTGCAGCACGCTGAAGTCCCCGCCCGCCTGCGAGGGCTGGCTGTTCAGCCTCCGCATCACGGGATCGGCCGTGGTGGGGTGGCTGTGGTAGATGATCTCCAGCGGCCCAAACGCCCCGCTGGGCAGACGGACACTGCCGGGCCCGCCCTGCACGACGTGGTAGCGCCCGACGGAGTCACGCCACACCCCCGACTCGCGGCCCGGGTCGGCCCGTACCTGTGCTTGGTACTGCGCCATCGCCTCGGCGCGGTCCCATGTGGGCTGGAGGGTCGGGGTGTGGTCCGGGTACGGGGAGGCGGGCGCCGACGGGCCGTGCGGGGTCCCGCCGGGGGCGGCGGGCGACGGACCCTCCACGGGGACGACGCGGCCGGTGTCGGGGTCGACCGGAGCTCCCCGGTCCGGCGCTGCCCGGCCGCCGGCGCGCAGGCGGTCGATCTCGGGCTGGGCGAGGGGCACGTTCTCGGACTGCCACGCCACCTGGGCGGCCGCGTCGAGCTGGCCGCGGGGCGTGAGGCTGCCGTCCTGGGAACCCACCCGGGCCTGTTCGACGGCGGCGTCGATCAGCCGTTCCTGCGCGCGGTGGCGGGTGTTGGTGCTCGTCCTGCCATCCTCGTGCGTGACGGTCACGATGAGGTCCGGGTCACGTCGGCTGTGCAGCTCCTGCATCGGCTGCGTGTCCCAGTCCGCCTCATGGATCCCCGACTCGGCCGCGTGGCGCGCGGCCGCGGTGTGCCCGGCCTGGACGGTGTCGCCGGTCATCCCGGTGGCCTCGCGGTGGTCGGCGGCCTGCTTGTTGGCGTACTCCCGGGGCTCGCCGGAACCCCAAGGGGTGGTGCGCCGGGGCAGACCGGGCCGCTCGTCGCTCAGTCGCGCCCGGACGACGGGGTCCTCGTTCAAGTTGCGGACCAAGGGGGCAAGGTCGCCGAAATCGGTGGGATCGTGCACGGGGGAGGGCCCGGACGCGGCAGGGAGGGCAGCCGGGGCGGGGTGGGGTGCGGTGTCCGTGGGGGCGCGGGGCGCAGCGCGGTCCGGGGCCGGGGCCGGGGCCGGGGCCGGGGCCGGGGCCGGGGCCGGGGCCTGCGGCATCTCGACGTGCAGGCGCGGGCCCCCGGACGAGGTGACGGACATGGGCGGGCTGCCGTGTGCGGCACGTTCCTGGAGACGCGTGATGCCCCGGTCGATGCGGTTGCCGCCCGCCGTGCCGGCCCGGGAGCCGGCCTTCGCGGCCAGCGCTCCGGCCACCGCACCACTGATCTGGCCCGCGGCCGAGGACAGTTGCCCGCCCTGTTGCTCGACCTGGGCCGGGTCGCCCTGGGAGTCGAAGGCGTGCAGGGCCCGCAGCGCCGTGACCACCGGCCGGATGACCACGGTCGTGATCAGGCCCACCGCGGTCGTGGCGATTCCCACGGCCGTCGCAATGCCCGACAGCGTCAGGGCCAGCGGGGCGAGGGTGCCGCCGGACAGCACCGCCCCCACCCACATGGCGACCGCGATGCCCCCGAAGACACCGGCCAGGACATCCATCAGCGCCGTCGCGACGTCGAGCACCTCGGCCAGGCCTTCGAGGTCGTTGGCGAGCCGCTCGTAGCCGGTCCCGGTGCCGATCCGGCCGAAGGTCTGCCGGGTCGCACCCCAGTCGCGGGCGACGAGTCCTGCGAACGCCATCACACCGCCGATGGCCGGGCCCAGGCCCGGGACGGGGGCCGCCAGTGCCCCCCGGGACACCGCGAGCGTGGCGAGCCGCCGGGCGGCGAGCTGCCCGATGGCCACGCTGACGGCGCTCATCGCGAAGGCCGTCGCGACGCCGCCGGCCGCACCCTCGGCGACACCCTGGCCCGCCATGTCGAGCAGGAACCTCACCCGCTGGTCGGTGCCGGCGGTTCCGAATTCTCCGAACGAGGCCGCCCAGCGCTCGTGTTCGGCCAGTTCCGTGGTGATCAGGTCTCCGTCGTCGAGCCCGGCTCCGCTCCCCGCGGCCCGCTCCCCGCCCCGACGGCCCCCCGCCTCCCGGTCCCCGGTCTCGTGCGCCGCGGTCCCGCGGTCTCCGGCTTCCCGGGCGCCGGTCTTCCTGTCTCCGGTCTTCCGGGCCGAGCCCTCGTGACCTGGGGCGTCGTGGGCCGCGGCCTTCCGGTCTCCGGTCTCCGGGGCCAAATCCTCAACGTCTCCGGCCTCCCGGGCCCCGGCTTCGCGGCCTGCGGCCTGTGGGTCCCCGGCTCCGGGCTCCACGGCCCGCTCCCCGGCCCGACGGCCCCCCGCCTCGCGGGAGCCGGCCTCGTGGGGCGCGGCGTTGCGGTCTCCGGTCTCCGGGGGCCCGGCCCTCCGGCCCGCAACGGCCCGGTTCATGGCCGGCCCGCGCGGCGGCGGGCCGCTCGCGGCCGCCCTCGCGTCAGCCTGGTCCGCAACCGGCGACGCGGCGGGCCCCGGGAGCACCAGGGACAGCTCCGCCGCAAGCCTTCCGGGGGCGGCGGGCGCGGGTGCCGTGCGGGCCGCGGCGGGTGCGGGGGCAGCCGGGACGGGGGTGCGGACCGGTTCCCGGGCCGCGGGGGCCGGAGCGGCCATCTCATCCCCCCTCGCACAGCGGGTCGTTCACCGGCGGCAACGGCACGGGCGCCGCCGGCACCGGGGCGGTGGCGGGCGGAGTGACCAGGTCCACCAGGTCGTCGAGGTCGTCCTGGGCGAAGGCATCGCTCGCGTCCCTGAGGCGGGCGCCCGCGCCCTTGGCGCCGAGGAGTTCGTCGAAGGCGTCCGTCTCCGCCCGTCCCATGTCGGCCAGGGTCCTGGTGCCGTCGAAGAAGGCCTTCAGCGCGGCGGCCGCCTCCAGCGAGGGCGGCAGGCAGAAGCGCAGGGCGAGCAGCCACCACAGCTGGAAGAGGAAGACCACGATCGGCAGGAACAGGCTGAACACGAAGAACGCCACGATCATGAAGATCTCGAGGGCGAAGGTGCAGGTCCGCGAGGCGGTGCCGCCCACCGAGCCACCGCTGGGCGTACCGCCGCCCGGGTCGAAGGACATCTGCGAGCCCGGCGGGCTGGTGATCGCGACCCCGCCGGGGCCGGGCGGCGCGGCGGCCCGGGCGGCCACCGCCCGGAAGTCGGGCATGGTGATGGAGATCTTCCGGTTCTTGGTGCCCTCCGGGTCGAAGAACGAGGCGAGCCGGAAGGGTTCCGTGGGCTTGCTCCAGGAGATCTGCGGCGGGCAGTGCTCGTGCCCCGGCCGCGGGGCGCGCCGTACGAAGCAGCGCAGTTCGTAGACGGAGCGGTCGTCGAGCTTGGGGGCGCCCCGGTCGTCGTGGTCGGCGGAGGCGGTCGGCACCACCCCGAACCACAGCGAGCGCTCCGGCGGGGGCGTTCCGTGCGCACAGTCACCCGAGCGGGCGGGCAGCCGCCACATCGGCAGCTCCTGCTCCCGGTCCTCGGGGCGGCCGGCCGCAGGGGGCTCGCCGAGCCTGCGCCACTGGCCGCCCGCGGCCCCGGCCATCCACGCCTGGGTCTCCTTCTTCAGGTCGACCTGGTCGAGGAGTTCGCGGTGGGCGTCCTCGAAGGCCGTGCGGTCGGCGAGATCGGCCCACAGCACGTCCCGGGCCTCCGACTGGTACGGGCCCGTGTCCGGCCCCGGTCGCCCACCGGCCGCGAGCAGTTCCGCCGTCAGCCTGCGGGAGAGCGTGCGCAGCACCTTCGGCGGCGCGTCCGTCTCCACGCGGCGCCGGCGCATCACGAAGCCCACCTCGAGGCCTTCCGCCGACTGCGGGCGCGGCAGTCCGGGCCGGTCGCAGAAGAGCTCGACGACGACCGCGTAGAACCGCTCGTGGCTGGGCTGGTAGAGCTTGCGCAGCCGGGTGCGGACCAGCCGGTGGGTGGCGAACCGGGCCCGGCCCGGGCCGCGCTCGGCGAGGTCGACGGGTACCGGGTACGACCAGACGTCCTCGTCGGGGTCGAACTGCAGCGAGTCGCGCGGATCGGCCACGAGGGCCCGGACGAACTCGGCGGAGGCGTACTTCTGGAGCGCCGGGGCGTGCGCCGAGGGGGCGAAGCGGTCGAAGTGCCCGCGCTCGCAGGCGTACCAGGGGGCGAGGACCTTGAAGCCGTGCCCGGCGTGCTCCGTGGCGGCGGTCACCAGATGTTCCCGGCGCCGGGGGTGTAGGCCGGGGAGATCACCACTTGCTCGGTGACCAGCGTCCCGCATTTCACCAGGCCGCTGAAGGTGGACAGCGGGGAGTTCACGGCCACCATCGGCGCCTTGACGTCGACGGACACGTTCGCCTGGACCTCCACGGCGGTCGGCGTCAGCCGCACCACGCATCCGCCGCTGTGCCGGATCGTCACCTGCTGGGTGGCGTCGTCGAGGGTCACCTCGTGGCCGGACGCCATGGTGATCCGCACCTTGGCCGCGCCCCGGGTGTCGTCGAACTCCAGCCGGCTGTCGGCCCTCGACCGCAGCGTGCGCAGGTTGTTGGCGTCCTCCGGCTCGTGCGGCAGGGCGGTACGGCCGTTCCAGGCCGCGCCGAGGACGTACGGGCGGCGCGGGTTGCCCGCCTCGAAGGCGACGACGACCTGGCTGCCCACCTCGGGCAGCACCAGCAGGCCCTGCTCGTCGTCGGCGTACGGGGAGCAGAGCGTGGCCCAGGCGCGTACGTCGCGGTCCCCGTCCCTGCCGAGCCAGGGGAAGCGCACCTCCACCCGGCCGAGCCGTTTCTCGTCCACGATGTCGGTGACGAACGCCGGGTAGACGCCGAAGTATCCGGGAGCGGAGCCGTCCGCAGGAGCGGGCAGGGACATCACACCACCTCGTTCAGGCTGGAGCGTTCGGCGTCGAAGCGGGTGCGGAAGCCGTGGTCCGCGTCGAAGGTGTGCCGGATCCGGGTGACGTGGTACCCCTCGCCCTCGAACGGCGCGCCGACCGAGCGCAGGGTGAGCCTGCCGCCGACCACGAGATCGGGGCTGCCGTTGGTGGTGCCGGCGACGGTCACGAACCGGCGGCCGCGGCGCAGCATTTCGGCGCGCGCCCAGGTCCCGGCCTCCTCGGCGGTCAGGGCGGCCTCCCGGACGCGCAGGCTGGTGCCGGGGCCCAGGGCCCGGGCCAGGACCCTGGCCCCGGTGCGGCCGCCGGCCGTCTCCGCCTCGACGACCTCGGGGCCGGCCCGTTCGTCGACGACCTCCCGCCGGTCGGCGTCGTATCCGGTGACGGCGACCTCGCTGCGCTGGTGTGCGAGGTCGGCGCAGAGCCTGACCGACATGAGCTCGCCGCCGTAGACGAGGGTCTGCGGGGTCGTGCCGCGGCTGCCGCGGGGGCGGAAGTGCAGGGTGCGGCCGGTGGCCCACAGTTCGGCCTGGACGAGCCGGGCCCGCTCGCGCAGGAAGGCCAGATCGCTCTGGTTGAGCTGCTGGACGACGTCGTAGCGGGGCCCGGGGACGTCCGCGTCGGCGGCGAGGCCGTGCTCGCGCGCCACTTCCTCGGCGACTCCGGCGTCGGTGGTGTCGTGGTACGTGCGCATGCGGCGGGTCATCCGCAGCCGCATCAGCGCGTCCTCGGCGTGGACGAGGACGAGCGGCGGTTCGCCGTCGCCGAGGACGAGTTCCAGGCCGGAGACGACGCCTTCGAACACGTACCGCTGGCGGGAGGGCGGGCCGAGGGCGACCTTGAGGGCGCTGCCGAGGCCGACCGTGGACCCGTCGAGGTGCCGCAGCCGGTCCTGGGGGCCCTTGGCCCCGGCGCCGACGGCGAGGAAGTGCCCGCGCAGGGTGCGCAGTCCCTCGACGCCTTCGGCGACCTCCAGGCGTACGCAGTCCCGCGCGAGGTCCCTGACCAGGGCGCCGGCCACCTCGAAGACCGGCGAGACGACCGCGATCGCCGGCTCAGTCATCGAAGCCCTCCGCCGCGACGCGGGCGGCGAGCCAGGCGGCCCGTTCGCAGGCCTCGCGGTGGTGCTCGGCGGCCGCCCACTTCCCGCCCGCCCGGTCCGCAGCGGCGGCCGGCGGGGCGGCGCCGCCCGCGGGCACGACGTCGGTGTGCAGCTCTCCGATGTACACGCTCATGGCGGGCCTCCTCGCGGTGTCCACCTCAGGGTGGTCGGGCCCGCGTCACGGCCGCGTTGCTCGCAGTCGGCGGCGGCCCGGCCGGGCGCGGCGGGCGGCAGCCGCTCCCACGGGGCGGCTGCGGGGTCGGGCGGCGGGATCTCCTCGCGCCGGGCCCGGTCGGCGAGGCTGCGGGCGCCGCCGGCCCGGACCTCGGCGAGGGTCGCGGGATCGGCGCGGGCCCGCAGCGGTATGCCGCGGCCGTAGCCGAGGGAGCGGCGGTCGAGCGCCGGCGGCGGCGCGGATCCGGCCGGTCCTGCGGGCCGCGCCGGCTCCCGTACGGGCGGCCCGGCCGGGCCCGTACCCCCGGTCGCCGCGGCCGGCAGCTCGAAGCTCTGCCGGGCCCGCACGGTGGCGGAGTCCACTGCGGCGCCCGCCACGATGTCCGCCGATGCGGCGATCCCGCCCCCGGCGCTGAGGACGAAGCCGGCGAGCGCCGGATCCGCCCCGGGCCCGCCGCCGGTGCCGAGCGCGGCGGCCAGGCCCCCGACCGAGGTCGGCGCGGCGTCCCCGGCGAAGCCCGCCGAGAGGCTGATCCCGGCCGCGGCCGCGAACCCCGCCGAGACCTCCGCGCCCAGCTGGACGGCGGCCCCCGCGGCCAGCGTCAGCGGGCTGTCGAGCCCGCTCATCGCGCCGCGCCAGGCCGCCGGGTCGAGCCCGAGGCGGGACAGCAGCTGCTGGGCGGACTCCCCGTCCTGGGCCTGGACGACCTGCCGGGGCCGGTTCGTGCCGGACGTACCGGGCGCGGCTCCGGTCCGCTGGTCGCCGGCCTCGGTGGCGCTCCGGGCGTCGCGGGTGGCGGGGCCTTCGGCGTGCGCCTGGTACGCGAAGTTCTGCTCGACGATGGTCACCCCGACCTTGGCCCGCAGCGGGGTCCCGTCGGGCGCGAAGTGGTCGAGCTCCTCGTTGACCTGCGTGACGATGCCGTTGTAGCGGAGCGTGCCCCAGACGAAGCGGACGGCGGGCGGCGGGTCGGAGGGCTTCGCCGGGGGTTCGACGAACTGCCGTACCAGGGCGGTCCAGCGGCGTACGTCGACGTACTGACCGCCGCCGCGCTGTTCTGCGGTGTCGAATTCGAGGTCGAAGGTGAGGGTCGAGCCCTCCTGGGCGGGATGCTGGACCTTCTGGTTCCGTGTGGTCGCCCCGCCCCGGTCGACGTTGTTGTTGCGGCTGATCCGCAGGGTGGCCGGGTTGAACTGCACGGCGAGGGGCCGGCTGCCCTCGGCCTCCTTGACCAGCGGCGGCTGGTCCTTCCCCGGCTGGGCGGTCACCGTGAGCTGCTGCAGGGTGGCGTGGACCAGGGCCGTCACGGGGTCCGCTCCAGGCGCAGGCCCTCGTGGGCGATGTGCAGTTCCTCCACGGCGATCTCCCCCGTACGGGCGTTGAGCGTCGGTCCGGTGATCTTCAGCGGCAGTCCCCGGACGAACGTCCAGTGCGCGACCACCCGTCGGCCCGCGGGGTCGAGCACCTCCACGTCGCCGTCGTACCGGGGGACCGGGGCGCCGCCTGCGACCATGCCGTGCAGCCAGTCCCACAGGCTCGTGTCGGCGCTCCCCCCGTCGGAGGCCACGAGCATGCCCCGTTTGAGGACGAGCGGCTGGAGCCTGACCCGCCCCACCCGGCGCACCACTTCGTCGTTCGCACCCCCCTGCAGGTACTCGCGGACGTCGGCCTCCAGGGCCAGCCCGGCGCATTCCTGGAACCCGCCGTCGCCGAGCCGTTCGGGGGCCCGGTCCGCCACGCCGGGGCCGACCGCCGCGGAACCGGGCGCGCCGGCCTCGGACGGCGGCCGCGGGATGGGGGGCGGGGGCGCGGCGGTCCGGCCGGGCGTGGCGCTGCGCGTGAGCCGCACCCGGAATCTGAAGGTCTGCACGAGCTCGGGCACGCTCACCTCATGTCACCGCCACGGCGCCGTCGGCGTCCTGCGCGATCCGCAGGACGAGGTATTCCAGGGGGCGCGCGGGGGCCACGCCGATCTCGGCGACCAGCCGTCCGAGCCCTTGCGACCAGCCGGGGTTGAGGCCCTCGTCGCAGCGTACGAAGAAGGCCTCGTCCTCGCTGTCGCCCGCGAACGCGCCGCTCCGGTACAGCCCGCGCAGCAGCGGGACGACGGCTCCGCGCAGTTCCTCGCGCAGCTGCGGGGTGTGGGGTTCGAAGGCCAGTCCCTGCGCTTGGCGGTCCAGGACGAGCCGCAGCATGGTCATCAGCCGGCGCACGCCGAGCTGTACGTAGTCGGGGTCCCGGGAGAGGGTGCGGGCCGAGGCGAGCCGGTAGCCGTCGCGTTCGGCGCGGAACACGTCGATGCCGAGCAGGTGCAGCTCGTCGCAGTCGGCGTCGCCGAGCCGCTGGACCGCGGTCACGGCGCCGGCGGCCAGGGCGTTGGCCGGGCCCCAGGGCAGTCCGAGGCTCCGCTCGCGCTCGGCGATGATCCCGGCGGCGAACCCGGAGGGCGGGACCTGCACGGCCAGGCGGTCCGGGTCGTCGGGCGCGACGACGCCGAGCCAGGGGTGGTACGCGGCGGCGTACGTGCTGTCGAAGGCGGCTCGCCAGCGGGCGACGGCGCGCAGGGGGAGCCCCGGCGGCACGTCGAGGAGGGCGACGAACCGCCGTTGGCGCTCCGCCAGGGCGACGAGCCGCTGCTGGCGCCGCAGGATCTCGGGCAGCTGGGCGGCGCTGTCCAGGAGCAGGCCGCGCGGGCGCGCCGGGTGCAGGGTCATGGGGGCGGGCGCCGGCGGGCAGGGCGCGAAGCGGGCCCCGACCTCCCGCGCCGGGGTCTCGGTGGTGGGGAGGGCCTCGCCGTACTGCCAGAGCAGATCGGGTACGCAGAGCAGCCCGACCTCGGGGACGAGTGCCATCCGGTCCATGCCGACGGCCTCGAACGACCCGGGGTCCTCGACGCTCTCGGCGCCGCCGACGGGCAGCAGTTCGACCGGGACCGGCCCGTGGAAGCCGTCGGCGCCGATGCCCTCGTAGCGGTCGGCTCCCGGGCGGACGGGCCGGGAGAGGGCGGAGCCGAGGAAGGCGTCCGGCGGGAGCAGCGCCGCGGGCCACGGCCCGTCGGGGGCCACCAGCACGGATTCGGCGGCCAGTACGGCGGCGGCGTACCGGGGGTGCGCGGGGCCCATCCCGAGCTCCGCGAACCGCTCCTGGCGGGGGTACGCGAGGTCGCCGTCGGCCACGGTGACGGTGGCGGTGACGACCTCGGCCTCGACGGTCAGCGGCCGGGCGCCGCGGCCGGGGCCGATTCCGCCGCCGGGCGGCCGGTCCAGGACCGCGACCCGGCTGCGCTGCCCGGACGCGTCCTGGCGCTCGGCCAGTTCGAGGATGCGGAAGAACGTCCCGGCGGCCGGCAGCCCGGCGCCCCGTACGCGCAGCACGGAGCCGACCGGCGGGGTGCGCCCCTCGGGCAGGGCCAGGTCCCGGCCGGTCACGGCGGCCTCGAACTGCCCGGCGCCGGTGAACTCCCAGCGCACCGTGAGCCGCCCGCCCCAGCTCCCCTCGTTCCGGGCGCGCAGCCCGATCGCGCAGGGCGCCCCGCTGCCGGGTTCGGCGCCGGGGGCGTCCGCGCGGGCCAGCGTGATCCGGTGCAGGGCGCAGGCTTCCTCGGCCGCGGGGTGCGGGGCCCGCGGCAGCGGCGCCACCCGCAGGACGTGGGCCCGTACACCGCCCTGGTCGAAGAAGGCCCGTACCGCGTACGGCAGCAGCCCGGGCCCCTCGAAGCCGCCGAAGTGCCGCTGGTAGTCGGTCCAGCGGTCGACGGCGACCGGCTCGTCGACGGGCCCGCGGGGTGCCACGCCGACGAACCCGGCGATGTCCAGGCGCACCGGCCGGAAGGAGGGCGGCGGCCGACGCGCATCGCGGTACACCCCGGGCGCCCCCAGGCGCAGTCCGGCGAATCCGGCGGGGCTCACCTGATTTCTCCCAGGACGTCCCGGCCTTCAAGCCGGGGAGGAATGGGTCCTTGGCGCGGAGCCACGAAGCGGCGGAGTTCTCTGCATGTCTGCCCTGACCTGCACTCTCTTCCGTTGTCAGTGGGGGCTGTTAGGTTGCGATCATGGCCACGACACCGCTGGCCGATGACGTGACCGGGCGCGCCCGGTACACGTACCGGCTGCGCGTCTCGTCGACCGCGCTGACCCGGCTTGATGCCGATTGGGCGCGGTGCCGGTGGGTGTGGAACGAGTGCGTGGCGATGTCCCGCAAGGTCCACGCCGTCAACAAGGACGCCGAACAGAAGATCACGTGCGGTCCGGCGCAGCTCGACAAGATGCTGACCGAGGCGCGCCGGTCGATGGCCTGGCTGCGTGAGGGTGCTTCGGTACCACAGCAGCAGACCATCCGGGACTTCGCGAAGTCCCGTGCCAAGGCGATGAAAGACATCAAGGCGAGGCTGCCGATGCGGCAGCGGGCCGGGATGCCCCGGATCAAGCGGAAGCGGGAGGCCTCGCCGTCGCTGAACTACACGCGGCGCGGGTTCTCGATCAAGCACGGTCGTCTGCACCTGGCGGGCGGGACCGTGCTGACGGTCGTATGGTCGCGTGACCTGCCATCCGCCCCAACCAGCGTGCGTGTGTACCGAGACAGCCTCGGGCACTGGTACGCGTCGTTCGTCGTGACGGCCGAGGCGCAGCCGCTGCCGGTGACCGGAGCGGTGGTCGGTGTGGACTGGGGCGTGAAGGAGACCGCTACCACCACCTCCGACGCCCACGACCTCCCGCACGCCGAGCACGGCAGGACCGCCACCGCCAGGCTCGCCCGCTACCAGCGGATGATGGCCCGCCGCGCGACGCCCAAGAACCGGCCCGACACCGTCGGCTACCGCAAGGCCCGGAAGGCTGCGGCGAAGGTGTCGAAGAAGATCGCCCGTCAGCGGCAGGACAGCGGCCGAAAGTGGGCCAAGACGATCGTCCGAGACTTCGACCACCTCGCCGTGGAAGACTTCCGGCCGCGCTTCCTCGCGAAGTCCACCATGGCCCGCAAGGCGGCCGACGCCGCGATCAGTGCCACGAAGTCGGCCCTGATCGAGCAGGCCCGCAAGCACGGCCGGAACCTGCACCTCGTGCACCCCGCGCACACCACCATGGACTGCGCACCGTGCGGCGCGAGAACCAAGCACGCACTTCCCCTTTCCGAAAGGACGTACACGTGCACCGCATGCGGAGTCTCGTCTCCCAGGGACAAGAACTCCGCCCGCGTGATGCTTGTCCGGGCTGGTCTCAACCCGGCTAGTGCTGATCTTGTAAGACCCGCCCCCTGCTAGGGGTCAGGCAAAGTGAGCTAGGAATCCCCGCCTTTCAGGGCGGGGAGGTTTCAAAGGGACTGGAAGTCGATGCGCTCGGCGACGAGGTGGAGCTCCTCCATCGCGACCTCTCCGCCGCCCTTGCCCGTGAGGGTGGGGCCGACCCACTTCTTGGGCTGGGCGGCGCGCAGCACCCAGGCGCAGACCGGTTGGCGTCCCTCGTCGTGCAGGGTGACGGTGACGGTGCGGGCGTCGTACGCGCCCTCGCGGGTGGCCTTGATCCAGTTGAAGAGGCGCAGGTCGCCGATGATTCCGCGTTTGAGGGTGACGTCGTTCGTCGTATTGGTGTTGGCGATCTTGCGCACGTGGTTCTCGGGGTCGTTGCCGTTGCGGTACTCGGAGAACTTCACCTCGTTGCCGGCTCCGCTGAAGTCGGAGAAGCCGCCGGCGATCTGGTCCTCGCCTCCGGTGTCACCGAGCTTGACGAGGAAGTTGAAGGCTCCGTAGGGGTTGTTGCGCGTGGCCATGGGGTGTCTCCCGCTCTCCTGGGCCCGTCGGTGTCGGTGCCGGGGTCAGCTGCGCTGCGCGTCGGCCGTGAACTGTCCGATGCGGAACACGACGAACTCGGCGGGGTAGGTGGGTGCCACGCCGATCAGGCAGATCAGCCGCCCGTTGTCGAGGTCGTTCTGGGTCATGGTGGTGCGGTCGCAGCGGACGAAGAAGGCCTCCTCGGGCCTGGTGCCGAGCAGGGCGCCGGTCCGCCAGACGGAGATCAGGAAGTCCTCGACGGTCTGCCGGACGGAGGCCCACAGCCGCTCGTTGTTCGGCTCGAACACCGCCCACTGGGTGGACTTCTCGATGGAGTGCTCCAGGTAGATGAAGAGCCTGCGCACGTTCACGTACTTCCACTCCGGGTCCGAGCTCATCGTCCGGGCGCCCCACACCCGCCGGGCCCGGCCCTCGAAGAAGCGCAGGGCGTTGATGCCCTCCGGGTTGAGGACGGCCTGCCGGTCGTAGGTCACGTTCGCGGTGAAGTCGTTGATGCCGAGGAGGACTTCGTTGGCCGGGGCCTTGTGCACACCGCGCTCGACGTCGCTGCGGGCGTAGATGCCGGCGACGTACCCGGAGGGCGGCACCTCCAGGACCGGCGGCGGTGCGCCCGGGTCGGGGCGGCGGCCCGGGTCGGTGATCCGGACCCACGGGTAGTAGAGGGCGGCGTACTTGGTGTCGAACTGGGCGCGGAACCGGCGCACTTCGGAGATCGAGCTGTCGCGGGGCGGGTCGACGATCGCCATCCGGTAGCGCAGCCGCTCGCAGTGTCCGATGAGGAGGTCCACCGCGGTCTTCTGGGCGCCGGGGTCCAGGGTGACGGTGTCGGGGAGGGCGACGATGGCGATGTCGTCGATCTCGGCGAGCGCGCCGAGCCCGCGCGCGGGGTCGGTGAGGCTGTCGGGGTTGGCCTCCTTGCCGCCCAGGTCCTGCGCCGACAGCTCGAGCCCGTCGCCGCCGTGGACCAGGTGGCCGCCGGGCTGCCGGAGGGAGAGGAGCGCGTCGAGGCGGGCGCCGGGAGTCGCCGGGGGCGCTCCGGCCGCGGGCTTCACGGTGTCCAGCCAGACGAGGGAGAACTCGTCGGCCGGGTCGGCGGCCTGGAGTACGCGGCCCACCGAGCGCGGGTGCCGGTCGTCGAGCTCGAGCTCGTTGTAGACGTCGACGCGGTCGTCCAGGCGCACGGTGACGGCGAGCGTCAGGTGGAAGGCGGCGGTTCCGGCCGCGACGGGGTCGAACTCGCCCTGGCCCTTCAGATATCCGAGGACTCCGTCGGCGCGCCGGATGACGGTCCTGACCTTGTCGGGCACCGGCGGAGTGTCGTCGGAGAGGGACGGCACCGCCCCGCCGCTCAGCTGGACGACCTCCACGGCGGCGCCCTGCTGCACCCCGGTGAGCCGGGGCGCTCCGTCGCCGCCGGCGACGAGGATGTTCTTGCCGCGCCGGAACGACACCGCGACGGAGATCCTGGCGCCCGCCGAGCCCGGCCAGCGGGCCCGCCAGTACAGCAGCGGGGTGCCCTGCGCGGGGACTGCCAGGGAGGCGAAGTTGGCGTCGACGGCGGGCGGCGCGTCCTCGGCGGCACTCGTGCGGACGAACGGGAAGACCCGGGACACATAGAGCCGGCGCCCGCCGTTGGCGAAGAAGGCACGTGCCGCGAGGGCGAGTTGGCAGTCTTCCTCGCCGATCTTCAGTCCGCCGAAGGCCCGTTCGTACTCGGTGAAGCTGGTGACCAGTGCAGGTCCCGGCAGCACGGTGGGACCGCCCGGCAGGATGTAGGGCACGGGTCCGTACGCGGTGCGCCCCGCCATGGCGAACGTGCTGGTCGGCACACCCTCGATGGACCGTGAGCGGAAGCTGGTCTCCTCGACGTGGACGCCGGGGGTCAGGTACTCGGGCATGTACGGGTCTCCTCGGTCACAGGTCAGGCGGGGCTGTGCGGCAGGTCGGCGGCGCGTACCACCCGGCCGACGGTGAGGGTGCGGACGGCGTCGGCGGCGGCGGTGCGGTACCCGGCGGGGCGGGAGGTACCGCGCAGTACCTCGTTGTCGAGGTCCTGCGGCCGGGGCGGGTTGGCGCTGCGGACGACCGGCTCGGCGACGAGGCCGGCCAGCGGATCGGCCGCCGTGTCCCCTTGCGGGTCGGCCGGCGGGTCGGGGGCGTGCGTGCGCAGCGCGACGGGGAACTTGGAGGGCGCCGGGTACGGGAGCACGCCGACCCCGTCGATCAGCAGCAGCACCTGGCCGTGCTCGTCGCCGTGGGCCCAGCCGAGCGGGACGCCGCCGGGCCCGAAGGCGTCCACCCGCGGCCAGCGCACGGGGGTGGAGGCGGCGTCCGGGCGCGTGACGCGGAACCGGAGGCCGGTCGTGCCCTGCGGTACGGGGTGACCGGGGCCGGGCAGCAGCCAGGGGATCAACAGCCGGGCGTCGGCGCGGACATGGGGTGCGGTGGGCGGTTGTTCGTCGGAGCCGGAGAGTTCCGCGCGGGTCCACAGCGGTACGGAGAAACGGCGCGGGATCCAGCGGCGCGCGGGGTCGTCGACGCGTACGGTGACGGCGGCGGGGAGGCGGCCCGCGGTGGCGTGGCGCAGTACGAATCCGGTGGCGCCGTGCCCTTCGAGCGGGCGGACGAGGTCTCCCCCGCGCTGTCGGCGCCCGGGGGCGGGGTGGTCCTCGTACCCCACGCGCAGCCCCGGCCCGGCGGCGGCGCGGCTCCTGGCGTCGAGCGGCCGGACGGCCAGCGCGAGCCGGTGCAGTACGTCGACCCGGCCTGCCTCGACGGTGATCCGCCCGGCCGGCCCGCCGGGCGTCGTCGGCCCGCCCGGCGTCATCGGAGCGGCCCCGCCGACGAGCTTGCGGTGACCACGGTGACCTCGCCCGCGGCGGGCCCGGCCTGACCGTCGATCCGGATGACCCGGGCCACGTACGGCAGGCAGAGCCGGTAGTCGGTGGTCATCGCCTGGAAGGCCTCGCTCATCGAGTCCATCGCCAGCTCGTCGGGGACGATCTGCACCGAGTCCCCGGCGAGCCAGTCCCCGCTCGGGTGCAGCAGGGGCCCGGTGAGCAGGCCCTCGCTCTCCAGGACGCGGGCGACCAGCCCCAGCCATTCGAGCTCCGCCTCCACGAACTGGTCCCAGGCGGCGATCATCAGGTGCATCCGCAGCGGCAGCCGGGGCAGCCCGTCCTGGGCCGCCATCGCCGCCAGCGCGGGCCGGGTCTCGCGGTCGATGCTCAGCCGGTAGCAGTAGACGGACACCGCCGGGTTGCGGATCACGGAGCCCGGGGTGTCCACCTTGTCGAAGTCGACGGGCCCGGCGAGGACGGCCTCCGGGCGGCGCCCCGCAGGGATCTCCTCGGCGAAGCGCCGGTTGAGCAGCGCGACGACGCTGCGCCCCACGGCGGCGAGTGCCCGGTATCCAGCCATGGGCCGATGCTGCGGCCCCTCCCGTCACGGGGGCGTTGCGCGGGCCGGAGGCGGCGATGGCCGGGCGACGAGCCGGTGACACCGCCCGGCCCACACTCGGGGAGCGCCTGCCCCCTCACCCAGGAGAGCCCACCATGAGCAGCACCCCGCACCACCACCCGGCCGGCACCAGCACCGGCGGCGGCTGCGATCCCGGCGCGATCGACGAACTCGCCTGCGTCGCCGCGGGCATCCAGCGCCGGGCCGAGGTCACCCAGGAACACCTGCCCCAGCTGCGGGAGTTCCAGGAGAAGTTCAACAGCGCCCGGACCCAGTACACGAAGGCCCGGCTGGCCGCGAAGACCGATCTGGACGAGGCGGCGGCGACGCTCGGCAAGGTCCGCGAGCAGATCCGCTGCCGGGTCACGCACGAGCAGCGCCACTGCCTGCAGCAGGCCGTCGACAAGGTCTTCGACGAGATCCGCAGGTGCCGGGGCGGTTGGGGCTGCTGTGTGGACGACTGCGGGTGCGAGTTCGACGACACGGTCGGCAGGGACGACACGGTCGCCACGCTCTCGGCGCGCATCGCCCGGTACACGGCGGACACCGTGAAGGCCGCGGCCTGCTTCACCGACCTGGACGGGGAGCTGACGGCGCTGCCCGAACGCGCCGCGAAGATCAAGACGGAGGCGGCCCAGCTGCTCGCGGACGTCTGCGACGCGGTCCTGGGCAAGGACGTCGTACGCCTCTACGCACGCCTGCTGGTGCTGCTGCGCCGCATCACGGAGGCCTGGCGGGGCTTCGAGACGGTCTCCGAGTTCGTCGACTGCCTGTGCAAGGCGCTGCTGTGCGTGCTCAAGGGCTGGCAGGCGATCGCCGTACTGGAGGGCGCCCGCGCCGAGCTCGTCTGCAAGGAGGAATCGCGCAAGAAGGCGTGCGAGCGCAAGCAGAAGGAGACGGTCGAGGAGGTGATGGCGGAGTACGCGCGCCTGTGCCCCCCGTGCGCCGCGCACCCCGACGAGGCCGAGTAGGAGGACCCGGACGAGGACCGCGCCGCCGACGCGGCGTAGTCCTCGGGCCCTCCCCCGGGCTACTGCCAGTCGTCCCAGGGCGGGTCCGTCTCGTCGAAGTCGAAGGGCGGTTCCTCGTCGGCATGCGGGGCCGCGGGCTCCGGCGGTGCCGCCTCGGAGGGCGCGGACGCGGGCTCGGGAGCGCCGCCGGTCTCGGCCAGGGTCTCGAGGATCCCCTCGGCGTACTTGGCGCGCTTCGCCTCGCCGACGCCGCTGATCGTGCCCAGCTCCTCGATCGTGGCGGGCAGCCGGGTCGCGATCTCCCGCAGCGTCGCGTCGTGGAAGACCACGTACGCCGGAACGCCCTGCTCCTTCGCGGTCGCGGCCCGCCAGGCGCGCAGGGCCTCGAAGACCGGCACGGCCGCCGCCGGCAGGTCGACCGGGACCTTCCCGGCCTTCCCGGAGCCGGATCCCGAACCCGGGGACTTGCGGGCCGCCGGGGCCGGCGCGGCCTCCTTGCGCATCGCAACGCTGCGGCGGCCGCCCAGCACCTCGCCGCTGGCGTCGGTCAGCACCAGCGTCCCGTAGTCGCCCTCGACCGCCAGCAGCCCCGAGGCCAGCAGCTGGCGTACGACCCCGCGCCATTCCGCGGTGCTCAGGTCCGCCCCGACCCCGAAGACCGACAGGCCGTCGTGGTCGAACTGGATGACCTTGGCCGTCTTCTTGCCCTGGAGGATGTCGATGATCTGGCCGGCGCCGAACTTCTGCCGGCGTTCCTTGGCCAGCCGCCACACCGTGGACAGCAGCTTCTGCGCCGCGACCGTGCCGTCCCAGGACTCGGCCGGTGTCAGGCACGTGTCGCAGTTGCCGCACGGCCCGGCGGCCGCCTGCCCGAAGTACGCCAGCAGCCGCACGCGGCGGCACTCGACCGTCTCGCACAGCGCGAGCATCGCGTCGAGGTGCGCGGCCAGGGAGCGGCGGTGCGTCTCGTCGCCCTCGGAGCCCTCGATCATCTTGCGCTGCTGCACCACGTCCTGGAGGCCGTACGCGAGCCAGGCCGTGGCCGGCTCGCCGTCGCGGCCGGCGCGGCCGGTCTCCTGGTAGTAGCCCTCGACCGACTTGGGTAGGTCCAGGTGCGCCACGAAGCGCACGTCCGGCTTGTCGATGCCCATGCCGAACGCGATCGTGGCCACGACCACGACCCCGTCCTCCCGCAGGAAGCGCGCCTGGTTCGCCGCGCGCGTCCGGGAGTCCATGCCCGCGTGGTACGCGACCGCGTCGATGCCGTTCTCCACCAGGAACGCGGCCGTCTTCTCCACGGAGGCCCGCGACAGGCAGTAGACGACCCCGGCGTCGCCTTCGTGCTCGGTGCGGATCAGCTCCAGCAGCTGCCGCGTCGGGTTGTTCTTGGGGGCGATCCGGTACTGGATGTTCGGCCGGTCGAAGCTGGCGACGAAGTGCCGGGCGTCCCCCTCGGCCAGGCCCAGGCGGGCCGCGATCTCGGCGTGCGTGGCCTCGGTCGCCGTCGCGGTCAGCGCGATCCGCGGCACCTTCGGCCAGCGCTCGTGCAGCATGGACAGCGCGAGGTAGTCGGGCCGGAAGTCGTGGCCCCACTGGGCGACGCAGTGCGCCTCGTCGATCGCGAACAGCGAAACCGTGCCCCGGTCGAGCAGCCGCTGCGTGCCCTCGGTGCGCAGCCGCTCGGGGGCCAGGTACAGCAGGTCCAGCTCGCCGGCGAGGAAGGCCTGCTCGACGGCCTGGCGCTCGTACGGGTCCTGGGTCGAGTTGAGGAACCCGGCCCGCACCCCGAGGGCGGTCAGGGCGTCCACCTGGTCCTGCATGAGCGCGATCAGCGGCGAGATCACCACGCCCGTACCGTCTCTGACCAGCGCCGGGATCTGATAGCAGAGCGATTTGCCGCCGCCGGTCGGCATCAGCACCAGCGCGTCGCCGCCGCCGGCCACGTGCTCGATGATCTGCTGCTGCTCGCCGCGGAAGGAGTCGTATCCGAAGACGCGGTGCAGCACCTGCAGGGCATCGGGGGTCTCGGTGGGCGCGTCGACAAGGCTCATCCCAGAAGCCTAGCGACCTCCACCGACACCCCCGCCCGCTTCCGCCGCAAGCCCCGCGGTCCGACGGGGATTACCGGGGTGCCGGAGCGATCAGGCGGCGCAGCAGCGGGACGAGGGGCCGTTCGACCAGGCGGTACAGCAGCCAGGCGATCAGCACCGCGCCCGCGACCACTCCGAGCAGGGTCGGCCAGGCGCCCCACTGCTCATTCCACCGCCAGATCACCCGCACGCCCAGCGACTGGTGCACGAGGTAGAGCGGGTAGGAGATCGCGCCCGCGACCGGCAGCCAGCGCCACTGGATGCGGTCGAGCTTGCCGAGGGCGATCAGGCCCATCACCACGTACATCACGGTGATCGCGGCGAGGCAGACCTTCCAGTTGATGCCGTGTCCCTCGCCCTCCATGATCGCCGGGAGCCAGTGCTGCATCAGCAGCCAGGACAGCGCCAGGATGCCCAGGGTCTCCCCCTCGATCCGGCCCGCCCGGCGGATCAGGTAGAAGGCCATCCCGGCGATGAAGAAGGACGCCCACGCGGGCACCAGGAGCTGGTCCAGCAACTTGATGCCCGACGCCGGCGCCAGGACCGAGCCCAGCGCCCAGAGCCAGCAGAAGTTCGCGACCCGGCGGTGGCTGGTGCCCAGCAGGACGACCAGCGAGAAGATCAGGTAGAAACGCAGCTCGACCCAGAGCGTCCAGTAGACGTTGTCGATGCCGTTCACACCGAGGGGTTCCTGCAGCATCGTCAGGTTGGTGAGCATCCGCCCGAGGGTCACCCTCTGCTCTCCCGGGGTGTGCGGGCCCAGGCGCGCGGCCGCCGAGGCCAGCACGACCGCCGCCCAGTAGAGCGGGAACAGCCGCAGGATCCGGCCCTGCCAGAACTGCTGGAGCGACTTGCCCCAGGCGGACATGCAGATGACGAACCCGCTGATCATGAAGAAGAAGACCACGCCCAGCCAGCCGAACCCGGCGACCCGGTGCAGCGTGGGGAACAGTTCGACCGACGTCCGCTGCCAGGGGATCGTCCCGGTGCCGGCCAGGTAGTGGAACAGGACCACCGACAGCGCCGCCAGCAGCCGCAGGCCGTCCAGCACGGCTATTCGCGGCGCCCGCGCGGACTTCGCCTCACCGGCGGCCTGCCCGGCCCCGCCGCCCCTCGGCCACACCGTCCGGCGGCGCCGGGTGGAGTCGGGGGCTGCCTCTGGAGCCTGGGCGGGCGCCGGGACACGGTCCTCGGCGAGGACAGGCCTGTCGTACATGAAACCTCTGGAGGTCTTGCGGTGTCCGCGACACCGACACGGTTCGGGGTATGGAGCCCCGCGATGATATCGACGCTGCGTGCATGCTCGAGCACCTGGGGTGCGCCCGGGAGGCCGGCCGTTCGCCGTGCGCCGCAGCCGTGGACGCTCAGGGAAGCCGGCGGGCGAACGCGTCGTAGGCGGACGAGTCGAAGAGGACGAAGCGGACCTCCTCCACGGGCGGGGCCGCGGCCTCGCGGGCCGTTTCCAGTGCGATCCGGGCGCCGTCGTCCATCGGCCAGCCGAAGATGCCGGTGGAGATGGCCGGGAAGGCGACCGTACGGGCGCCCAGCTCGGCCGCGACCCGCAGGGACTCGCGGTAGCAGGAGGCCAGCAGCTCCGAGCGGTCCTCGTCCCGGGACCAGACCGGGCCCACCGTGTGGATCACCCAGTCGGCCGGGAGCCGGCCCGCCGTCGTGGCCACGGCCCGGCCCGTCGCGAGGCCCTTGCCGTACTGGGAGGCGCGCAGCGCCCGGCAGGCGTCCAGGATCTCGGGGCCGCCGCGCCGGTGGATGGCCCCGTCCACTCCCCCGCCGCCGAGCAGCGAGGAGTTCGCCGCGTTGACGATCGCGTCCGCGTGCTCGGCGGTGATGTCTCCCTGGACGAGGGTGATGCGCACCATCAGGAGGCCTTTCTCAGGTGGCGCCAGACCGCCTTGGCCGCGTTGTGCCCGGACATGCCGTGCACGCCGGGGCCGGGCGGGGTGGCCGAGGAGCAGAGGAACACGGCCGGGTGGGCCGTCGTGTACGGGAACAGGGACAGCTTGGGCCGCAGCAGCAGCTGGATCCCGGAGGCGGCGCCGCAGGCGATGTCGCCGCCGACGTAGTTGGGGTTGCGGGCGGCCAGCTCCGGCGGGCCGGCGGTGGCGCGGGCCAGCACCAGGTCGCGGAAGCCGGGGGCGAAGCGCTCGATCTGGCGCTCGACGGCGTCGGTGAGGTTGCCGCCCCAGCCCGCGGGGACGTGCCCGTACGCCCAGAACACGTGCTGGCCCTCGGGCGCCCGGCCGGGGTCCACCAGGCTGGGCTGGGCGGTGATCAGGAAGGGGTTGCGGGGAGCGCGCCCGCCGGTGGCCAGCTGGAGGGCGGCGTCGATGTCGCGGGCGCGCGGGCCGATCTGGACGGTGCCGGCCCGGCGCGGCGCCTCGGCCGTCCAGGGCACGGGGCCGGACAGGGCGTAGTCGATCTTGAACACGCCGGCGCCGTACTTGTAGCCGTCGTACACGCGCCCCAGCCGGGCGATCCGGGCCAGCGCGGTCGGCGAGGTGTCGAAGATGTACGCCCTGGCCGGCGGCAGGTCGTCGAGGCGCTTGACCTCGAAGCCGGTGTGGACCGCGCCGCCGAGGTCGCGCAGGTAGCCGGCGAGGGCGTCCGAGATCGACTGCGAGCCGCCGCGCGGCATCGGCCAGCCGCCCGCGTGCGCGGCCAGGGCGAAGACCAGGCCGACGGCGCTCGTGGCGATGCCGCCCAGCGGGGCGATGACGTGCGCGACGAGCCCGGCGAACAGCGCCCGCGCCCGCTCGTCCTGGAAGCGGTTCAGCAGCCAGGTGGAGGGCGGCAGCCCGGCGAGCCCGAAGCGGGCCAGGGTGACGGGGTCCCGGGGCAGGGCGGTCGACGGCAGGGACATGAAGTCCCGGGCGAGGGTGTCCCACTTGCCGAGGAACGGCTGCACCAGCCGCCGGTACGTGCCCGCGTCGCGCGGCCCGAGGGAGGCGGCGGTCTCGGAGACGGAGCGGGAGAGCACCGCCGCCGTGCCGTCGTCGAAGGGGTGCGCCATGGGCAGCGGGGCGTGCAGCCACTCCAGCCCGTACCGCTTCAGCGGCATGGTGGCGAACACCGGCGAGCCGATGCCGAGCGGGTGTACGGCCGAGCAGGGGTCGTGCCGGAAGCCCGGGAGGGTGAGCTCCTCGGTGCGGGCCCCACCGCCGACCGTCTCAGCGGCCTCGAACACGGCCACCGAGAAGCCGCGCCGGGCCAGCTCGACGGCGGCCGTCAGCCCGTTGGGCCCCGCCCCCACCACGACCGCATCGAGAATCGACGGCACCTTGAGACTCCTTCGTCCGGCGGCGGCTGTGCTCCCAGGATATTCGGCCCGTCCACAAGGGCCCCGGCTCCGGTCCGGTCGGACCGTCCTACGCGCCGCGGAGCAGGTCGCGGATCCGTACGGCCGTGGCCTCGTCGCGCCCCACGGCGAACGGCAGCTCGTTGTCCCGGTCCACCCGGAAGGGGACTCCGGCGACGGTGCTCTGCGCGCCGCCCGCCTCGGCGACCAGCAGCAGACCGGCGGCGTGGTCCCACGCCGAGGGCCAGGTGAAGGCGAGGCCGTCCATCTCGCCGCGGGCCACCTTCAGGTACTCCAGGCCGGCGGAGCCGCAGGGCCGGGCCGCGACCCCGGGCACGTCGAGGCGGGCCAGGGTCGCCTTGTCCTCGTCGGAGGTGTAGAGCGGGTGGGCGATGGCGACGCGCAGCGCAGCGCCCGGCTCCGGCGAACCGCTGTGGATCCGCTCGCCGTTGACGTACGCGCCCTGCCCGCGCACGGCGGTCGCCAGCTCGTCCAGCGCCGGGGCGAAGGTCCAGGAGGCGAGGATCTCCCCGCGGTGGGCCAGGGCCACCAGGGTGCAGAAGGCCGGGTCGCCGGCGACGAACTGCCGGGTGCCGTCGACGGGGTCGACGATCCAGACCGGCGCATCGGCGCGCAGCGCCCCGTACACGGTCGGGTCGGCGTGCACGGCCTCCTCGCCGACCACGGCGGAGCCGGGCAGCAGGTGCGTCAGCGAGGCCGTGAGGTGCTCCTCGGCCTTGCGGTCGGCGACGGTCACCAGGTCGTGCGGGCCGCTCTTCTGGTCCACCTCGTGCTCGGCGAGCTGCCGGAATCTCGGCATGATCTCGATCGCCGCCGCCTTGCGGACCGCTTCTTCCACCGCGGACAGGTTCTGGGCCAGGAACTCTTCGATCATGCCCCCATCACACCACGCCCGGCTGACAAACCCCACCGACAATCGGCGTCCGCCGGTTGGACTCCAGGTGGACTCCGGGCGCCGCCGGCAAAGGCTGCGCAGGCGGCCGGGCCCGTGGCGGACGATGGGGCGGTGACCATATTTCGCTGCGTGCACTGCAAGACCGAGCTGACCACCGCCGTGCGGGAGGTGCCGATCCCGCCGGAGAGCGGGACGTGGGCCCCGTACGAGGCGCCCGTGGATCCGTGTCCGCCGCGGATGGCGCCCGGGACGTACGCCCACGACCCGGAGCCGTCCCGGTTCTCCTGGGGACCGCCGCCGAAGGGCTTGCGCCGGGCCGGCGGCCGGCCCGGCCCGGCAAGGGCCGTGGTGCTGAGCCCCGGTGACATCCGCGGGGTCGAGCCGATCGCGGCGCGCCGGATCGGCTGTTGCGGGCCCATGGGCATCGACGGACCGAACCTCGCGTGTGCCGGGTGCGGTGCGGAGGTCGCCGTCGAGGCCGCCGACTGCTGCACGTGGCAGGAGATCGTGCTGGACTCACGCTTCGCCGAGGCGGTGGAAGCGCAGGGTCCGCAGGTCAGCGGTCGGGGTGTTCCCGGGTCATGAGCGCTGCGTACAGGAGGAAGGACGAGGCCACGCCCACCGCCCAGCCGTAGTTCGCCAGGGGCTTCAGGAAGGGGATCAGGCCTTCCTCGGGGAAGGGGCCCTGGCCGGGGGCCGAGTGCGAACCGCCGATGGCCAGCACCCCGCCGACCAGGAACGCCGCCAGCGCCCGGAAGTTCCAGCCGCCCGTGTACCAGTACGGCCCGCCCTCCCGGTACAGGTCGGGCAGCGAGAGCCGGGTGCGCCGCACGAGCCAGTAGTCCGCGATAAGGATGCCGGCGACCGTGCCGAGCAGGCCGCCCACCAGGCCGAGCCAGGTGAAGATGTACAGCTCGGGGGTGGAGGTCAGCTTCCACGGCATGATCAGTACGCCGACCACGCCCGTGATCAGCGCAC
Source organism: Streptomyces sp. NBC_01296 (assembly GCF_035984415.1). Taxonomy (NCBI): domain Bacteria; kingdom Bacillati; phylum Actinomycetota; class Actinomycetes; order Kitasatosporales; family Streptomycetaceae; genus Streptomyces; species Streptomyces sp. NBC_01296. The sequence continues at coordinate 2,021,341 of NZ_CP130720.1, forward strand.
CCCTGCGGAAGTTGATCAGGCGGGGGGCCAGGTTGGCCAGGTCGTACGCCGGGGAGACGACGTTCGCCGCGATGTTCACCGAGATCGTCGCCACGAGCACCGTGACCAGGCCGTAGAGCAGCCCGAAGACGCTGTCGGCCTTGGCGACCAGCTGCACCGGGTCCCAGATCGGGGCGCCGTACACCGCCTCCGAGCCGGAGGTGACGAACACCGACAGCAGCGCGAAGAGGGTCATCGTCGTCGGCAGCCCCAGCGTCTGTCCGAGGATCTGGGAGCGCTGGCCGGCGCCGAAGCGGGTGAAGTCCGGGATGTTGAGCGAGAGCGTGGACCAGAAGGCGATCATCCCCATCAGCGAGGGGAAGAAGACCGGCCAGAACTCCTCGCCCCAGCCGAGCTTGGACGGCTGGTCGAGCAGCACGCCGAAGCCGCCCGCCTTCACCCCGATCCACACCAGCAGCGCGAACGCGCCGACGATGACGAAGGGCGCGGCCCAGTTCTCGAAGCGCCGCAGGGCCTCCATCCCCCGGTAGATGATGGCGAGTTCGAGGACCCAGAACAGGAGGAAGCACAGCCACAGCGGCCAGGGCTGCCCGGCGATCTGCCCCGCGTCCTCCCAGCCCCCGAAGATCTCGCCGAGCAGGACGAAGATCCCGGACCCGCCGATCCAGGTCTGGATCCCGAACCACGCGCAGGCCACGGCCGCCCGGATCAGCGCGGCCAGATTGGCTCCGCGCACCCCGAACGAGGCCCGGGCCAGCACCGGGAACGGGATCCCGTACTTGGGACCGGCATGCCCGGTGAGCAGCATCGGCACCAGCACGATGAGGTTGGCCAGCGCGATGGTGAAGACGGCCTGCTTCCAGTCCATCCCCAGGGCCACCAGCCCGGAGGCGAGCAGCCAGGAGGGGATGTTGTGCGCCATGCCGACCCACAGGGCCGTGAAGTTGTACGTGGTCCAGCGCCTGGCCTCGACGGGTACGGGCAGCAGGTCGGGGTTGGCGAAACGGCCGTCGGAGGGGACCTCGCCGGGAGCGAGCTCGACGCGGTCCGCGGTGGCGCCGATCGTGTGGTCCGGCATGTGCGCACGCCCCTTCAGGTCGGGTGGGGATCTGGGTCAGGTTCTGAGCGCCGGGATCGTCTGCTGCCCGTAGGCTTCGATGGCGGCCTCCCTCACGTCGCACCGCGCCCCGCGGGCGTGGTGGCTGTAGTCATCCCCCAACGGGCCGTGATCTATTCGGTGGTCTCTTTGCGACCGTCCCGTCTCCTCGGCCGGCGGGCCGTGCGCCCTCGAGTGTGGCCCATGCCGGTGCGCGTGCCGCGGTGTGGCGCGCCGCTCGCGTCGACGACGCACCGTACGAAGGCGGTCGTGACGGGCCGGGGCGCGGCGCGCGCCGCGCCCCGGCCGATCACCACTCAGCGGAGAGCGGCCGTCCGGTTCGTCGCACGAACGAGCTCGGTGTACGCCTCCTGCAAGGCGGTCGTCGTCCTGCCCACCCTGTACTCGTGCGCGTCGATCGACCGGACGGGCTGCACCTCGTAGGCGGTGCCCGTGAGGAAGCACTCGTCGAACCCGCCGAGCTCCTCGGGGCGGACATCACGTTCGACGACGCGGATTCCCAGCTCCCGCGCCAGATCCAGCACGGTCGCCCGGGTGATGCCCGCGAGGAAGCAGTCTGCGGTCGGGGTGTGCAGCTCTTCCCCCGTCACGAGGAAGATGTTGGCCCCCGTGGCCTCCGCGACGAGGCCGCGGTAGTCCAGGAGCAGCGCGTCGTCGAAGCCGTCGGCGTCGGCGGCGTCCCGCGCCAGGGTGCAGATGTTGTACAAGGAAGCCGCTTTGGCCCGGACGGGCGCGGTGTCCGGCGCCGGGCGCCGCCAGCGCGAGGTCCCCAGCCGGATGCCGCTGTTCTTGGCGTCGGCCGAGAAGACGTGCGGCCATTCCCAGGCGGCGATCGCGACATGGACGGAGGTTCCCGCACCGGCCACGCTGATCTGCTCGCTGCCCCGCCATGCCACCGGCCGGACGTAGCCGTCGCCGATGCCCTGCCGGGCGACGAGTTCGAGGGTCGCCCCGTCCAGCTCGGCGACGGAGAACGGGATGTCGAAGCCCAGTTCGCGCGCCGAGTCGTGCAGCCGCTGCGAGTGCTCGGTCAGCTTGAAGACGTGACCGTCGTAGACGCGTTCTCCTTCGAAGACCCCGCCGCCGTAGTGGAGGCCATGGGTGAGCACGTGCAGGCGGGCGTCCCGCCAGGGGACGAACCGGCCGTCCAGCCAGATGTGCCCGTCGCGGTCGTCGAGAGGCGGAGTGCTCACCGCGCGCCCTCCGCCGGTGTGTACGCGATGCGGACGATCTGCTCGATGGTGCCGTGGAACGCCTCGGCGTCCTCGGTGGAAGGGTGGTGGGACAGGACGAACGCCGGATAGCCGGTGAACTCGGGGTAGGGCCGTACGACGTCACCCGGATGCAGCATCTGGACGACGTGGTCCACCCGGGGGTCCGCGGCCAGTTCGTCCAGCCCGTGGATGGCGGTGATCCGTCCGGAGCCGCCGCACGGCACGATGTAGTTGGCGGCCGCACCGATCGCTCGGGCCGGCTGCGCCGGCGGGCCGGGCAGGGCGGCGGGGCGGAGCCCGGCTGCCACGCGCAGGGCGTCCGCGGCCAGATCGGCTCCGGTGACGTGTGCGGCGATGTAGTGGGAAACGCCGGAGCCGCCGATGCGGGCGCCGAGTTCCAGCAGGTAGGGGCGCTCGCCGCCGCGCAGCCGCAGTTCGGTGTGGGTCGGGCCGTCGCTCACCCCGAGGGCGGCGTGGGCGGCGACGACCTCGCGGACCACGGCCTCCTGGACGTGGGGCGGGAGCGCGGCCGGGGCCCGGTAGACGCCCTCTTCGAAGTGCGGGCCGGCCGGCTCGCCCTTGTAGCCGATGGACAGCACCTGGACCTCGCCGCGGTGGGCGAGGGACTCCACGGCGAATTCCGGGCCGTCGAGGTACTCCTCGACGACGAGACCCGCGACGTGGTTCAGATGGTTCCGGCAGACCTGCCAGACCTCCTCGACCACGGCGGCGAGCTGCTGCGGGCCGTCGGCCTTGGTCACGCCGAGGCTGGAGAAGCCGTTGGCCGGTTTGACCACCACCGGGAAGGTGAGGCCGGTGGCGTCGGTCCACGCGCCCGGATCGTCCACGGCGACGAAGCCGGGTACGTTCAGGCCCGCTTCGGCCAGTCGGCGACGCATGATCCGCTTGTCCTGTACGGCCCGGGCGCTCTCGCGGCCCAGCCCCGGAAGGCCGAGGGCCTCGGCCACGTCGGCGACGAAGGGCACCGCGGGGTCGTAGAGCGTCGTGATGCCGTCGAACGGGGCGCTCTCGTGACGTTGCCTCAGGACGCTCAGGGCCTTGGCCGGATCCCCCTCCACGTCCAGGGGGAGCAGCTCCACCACGGCGGGCGGCAGACGGTCCGGGGACACGGACTCGTCGGGGCGCGGGACCAGGACGATGTCGATGCCGGCCCGTTGCGCGCCCTCGAAGATCCAGGGCAGCGACATGCGCTGGTAGACCAGGACGACGGTGGGGCGCGGGGGGTGTGGCTCTGTCACGGTGTGCTTCTTTCGGTCTGGGTCGGGCTCGGGGCCTGGTCTTCCTCCGTGGCCGGCGTGCGGACCGGGGCGACGGTCATCCACACGCCCGCCGAGCAGAGTGCGAGGAAGAGGAGCGAGGCGGGCCCGGGAGCGTCCGCCTCACCCCATGCCCACTCCCCCAGGCGCACCAGGAACGGCACCACCAGTGCGACGGAGGAGGTGAACAGGGGGCCCTTGCGCAGGATCAGTTCATGGGAGATGACGAAGACGGGCGCCGTCAGGACCGCGCCGAGCACGGCGACTGCGGCCCACTGCGCGGCGCTGATGTCGCCGAGCGGCGCGCACACGGCCGCGGCCAGCCCGAGCATGACCGTGCCCGCGCCGGTGACCGCCGGAAGGGCGGCGAGCGGCGGGACGTCGGACATGTGCTTGCGGTAGACGTAGCCGTACAGGGCGTACGCGAACGTGCCCGCGAGGGCGAAGAGGACCCCGGTGACGAGTACTCCGGTTCCGGCGTCGGCGCGCGCCGGGCCGTCTTCCAGCGCGTAGCCGAGGGCCGCCGCGACGGCGAGCAGGGTTCCCAGGACCCGGCGGGTGCCCGCCTGTTCCCGGAAGGCGACGATGCCGATCACGAACGTGATGCAGGGGAGGAGGGAGACGACGAGGCCCACCCGGGAGGCACCGATCCGGTCGATGCCCAGCAGGGTGCCCGTGTAGTAGGCGAAGAAGCCCAGGAACGCGAGCAGCACGACGGCCCCGCGGCGGCCTCCGGTGACCCGGATCGCCGTCCACGTCCGGGGCCGCAGCGCGGAGATCGCGCTGATGACGGCGAAGCTCGCCGCGGTGCGGCCGGCCGCCACCGCGAGCGGCGGGGTGTCGCTGACCAGCTTGCCGGAGAGCACCCATCCCGTCGCCAGCAGCAGCACCATCAGGCAGGACAGGGCCGGGGTGCCGAGGCTGCCCCTCCCACGACGCTCACCGCTCATGGCGCAGACTCACCACTCCGCGTCCGCGAACCGCAGCGCAGGCAGCCCGGCGAGCGTCCGCTTGGCCCGCAGCAGGACGCTCTGGTCCTCGGTGAAGCGGAACCGCTGCTTCGTCTCACCCGCGGGCAGGTACGCGCGGACGAGTTCCTTGGCCGCGGCCCGGTACTCGTCGTCGGTGCGTACGCGGTCCTCGAGCCGCTCGACGGTGGCGACGTACTCCCGCAGGGCGTGGAGGGTCTTGTCCCAGTCCAGGTGGAGCAGGCCGCCGGCCTCGGGCGACCCGGTCAGCGCGTCGTGGGCGCGCAGCCAGGAGTAGAGGAAGACGCCGGTGCCCGAATCGAAGTTGCGCGTCGCGTCGTCGGCCTGCGGGTACCGGAAGACGCGCTCCAGCAGGATCATGGCGATCTGTTCCCGCGCGAAGGGGACCCCGCCGTCCGCGCAGGCGAGGACGGTCTTGGCGTCGACCTTGGTCTCTTCCAGGAGCCCGACGAACCAGTTCATCTTCAGAGTGATGTGCTGGTCGAACGGCCAGCGGCCCTGGTAGTGCAGGGAGTCGTGCAGGTATCCCCAGATCGCACGGGCCTCGAAGCAGACGTCCGGGGCCAGGCCGGACGAGGCCCGCGGCACGGACTCGGCGGTGAGGACCGCCTCGGCTCCCGGCAGGGCGTAGGTCTCGTGGATCTTCCGCATCTTGTTGTAGAAGAACATCGCATACGGCTGGTCTTCGACCTTGTCGGGCGCGGCCACGTTCTCGGGGAAGAACACGATGCAGTTGCCGTGGGCGAAGCCGTGGCTGCCCGCGATGAGCACCAGGGACTGGCAGTTGTTCTTGGGATGCGGGAAGGACGTGGCCAGCCGCGGCAGCGCGTCGGGTTCCTTGCGCAGCGCGAAGAAGCAGTCGAGGCGCTTGCCCACGGGCGGCACGCTGTTGGTGGTCTGCGCGGGAGCCAGGAAGAACACGTGCTCACCGTCCGCGGGCGGCTCGAGGGCGTCCCGGGAGCGGGCGAAGTCGGGCGCCGTGTCGAGGCCGGCGGCGATCCAGCCGTCCACGTCCGCCGCGAGGGCGTCGGCCTGGCGGTCTCGTCCGTTGCGGCCGTACCAGGCGGTGGCCTCGTCGCGGATCTCGGCGAGCAGTTCGCGGTCGGCTGCCCGAGGGGCCGTCACCGTACCGTCGTCGGCCTGGCGCAGGCGGAACCGGTTGACCTTGGGGATGAGGGATCCGGTGAGGTCCTTCGCCTCGGCGCGCGAGGCGGCACTGATCGGGGCACTGGCCGGGGCACTGGTCGTCACAGCACCGCTCCCGCGGTGTCCGGCCGGCCGGCCGCTGCGAGCACCTGGTGGATGGTGAAGACCATGGGCACCGGGCCGAAGTCCTTGAGGACGCGCATCCCGTGCCGCTCGGCGGCGACGATCGTGGTGATGCACCCCTCGCTCAGGCCGGCGGCGCAGTCGATGGCGGCCTGGGAATTGCTGAGCACCAGCCGGGGCTCGGCCTGCTGCGGGACCAGTCCCACCGGGGCGGGGTGCGTGGAGACGGTCAGCGGGGCTTGCGCTCCCATGCTGGCCAGGACCATGTTGTGCGTCGGCATGATGAAGCTGTCGACCATGTGCAGCCGGTGCAGGTTCCCGAAGGTCAGGGTGTGTAACGCCGGATAGACGGCGCAGGCCGCGAGCGCGTGCTCCCCGTCGTCGGGCACCGCTTCGAGGGCTTCCTCGAGTGACGCGTGGAGTTCGACCTCCCCCGCGACGCCCCGGCGGCGCAGCCATTCATGGGCGGCGGCTTCGAGGTTCGTCCCGTGCGGGCCGAGTGTGTGAACGTAACGGATGGCGTCCGTACCTATGCCCGTGTGATGACGGGGTTCGGTGGCTGTACTCAAGTTTCCTCCCGGAAGCGTCCCGGGGATCACCCGGGGCCGGATCACTCGTCCTGGTGATCAAACATCCAGGTGCTGTCGCGCACAAAGCATTTGTTGTGCGGCTCACACACGACGGCGGCGCCCCCTGCACCGTCACCTGGGGCACAGGCGGTGCAGGGGGCGTCCGGGGCAACTCCCGGGGGCGCGGGCCGAGTCGTCAGCCGTTGAGCGCCGGGATGACGTGCCGGCCGTACGCGTCGATGGTGTCCTCCTTCGCGTCGTGCATGTCGTACAGGGCGAACTGGTCGACGCCCAGGTCGCGCAGGGTCCGCAGCTTCTCGATGTGGGCCTCGGGCGGGCCGAGCAGGCAGAAGCGGTCCACGATCTCGTCCGGCACGAAGTCGGCGGACGGGTTCCCGGCGCGGCCGTGGTGGCTGTAGTCGTAGCCCTGGCGGGCCTTGATGTACTCGGTGAGGGCGTCCGGCACCATGCCGGAGTGCTCGCCGTAGCGGCCGACGAGGTCGGCGACGTGGTTGCCGACCATCCCGCCGAACCAGCGGCACTGGTCGCGGGCGTGGGCCAGGTCCTCGCCCACGTACGCCGGCGCCGCCACGCAGATCGTGACCGCGCCCGGGTCGCGGCCGGCCCGTTCGGCGGCCTCCCGGACCGAGCCGATCATCCACTCGGTGAGGTAGGGATCGGCGAGTTGGAGGATGAACCCGTCGGCCTTCTCGCCGGCCAGGGCCAGCGCCTTGGGCCCGTACGCGGCCATCCAGACGGGGAGCTTCCCGTCCCGGACCCACGGGAGCCGCAGCGCGTTGCCGTCGACGTCGGCCTCCCGGCCCTCGGCGAGGTCCCGGATGACGTCGATGGCCTCGCCGAGCCGGGCCAGGGTGTTCGGTTTGCGTCCGGCGACCCGCATCGCGGAGTCGCCGCGGCCGATCCCGCACACCGTGCGGTTGCCGTACATGTCGTTGAGGGTGGCGAAGGTGGAGGCGGTGACCTCCCAGGTGCGGGTGCCGGGGTTGGTGACCATCGGTCCGATGTGCAGCTTCTGCGTGTTCGCGAGGATCTGGCTGTAGATGACGAACGGCTCCTGCCACAGCACGGCGGAGTCGAAGGTCCAGCCGTAGCGGAAGCCGTTGCGTTCGGCGCGCTTCATGAGGCTGACGACCTGCGAGGCGGGCGGGTCGGTCTGGAGGACGAGGCCGAAGTCCATCACGGTTCCTTAGAGGTACTGGCAGGTGGAGCGGGGGACGAACACCCCGTGGCCGGCCCGGCCGGTGTATTCGCGCCGGTCGATGACGAGTTCGCCGCGCGAGAGCACGCTGTCGACGCGTCCGGTGATCCGCTTGCCCTCGTACGCCGAGTAGTCCACGTTCATGTGGTGCGTCTCGGCGGAGATGACCTGCTCGGCGTGCGGATCGTAGAGGACGATGTCGGCGTCGGAGCCGGGCGCGATGGTGCCCTTCTGCGGATAGAGGCCGAACATCCGGGCCGGGCTCGCGCAGGCGATCTCGATCCAGCGGCGGCGGCTGATGTGCCCGTCCAGGACGGCCTGGTGGAGGAGGTCCATCCGGTTCTCCACGCCCGGCAGCCCGTTCGGGATCTTCGAGAAGTCGCCGCGGCCGAGCTCCTTCTGGCCGCGGAAGCAGAAGGGGCAGTGGTCGGTGGAGACCACCTGGAGGTCGTTGGTCCGCAGGCCCCGCCACAGCGCCGCCTGGTGCTCCTTCGGCCGCAGCGGGGTGGAGCAGACGTACTTGGCGCCCTGGAAGTCGGGCTCCGCAAGGTTGTCGGTGGACAGGAACAGGTACTGCGGGCAGGTCTCCCCGAACACCGGCAGGCCCTTGTCGCGGGCGGCGGCGAGCTCGGCCACCGCCTCGTCCGCCGAGACGTGGACCACGTACAGCGGGGAGCCGGCGACGCGCGCGAGCTGGATCGCCCGGTGGGTGGCCTCGGCTTCGAGGACGACCTTGCGGACCTCCCCGTGGTGGCGGGGGTCGGTCTCGCCCCGGGCCAGGGCCTGTTCGACGAGGACGTCGATCGCGATGCCGTTCTCGGCGTGCATCATGATCAGCCCGCCGTTGCCGGAGGCCCGCTGCATGGCGCGCAGGATCTGCCCGTCGTCGCTGTAGAAGACGCCGGGGTAGGCCATGAACAGCTTGAAGGAGGTGACCCCCTCCCCGACCAGGTGGTCCATCTCCTTCAGGGTCCCCTCGTTGACGTCCGAGAGGATCATGTGGAAGCCGTAGTCGATGGAGCACTTGCCGTCGGCCTTGTCGTACCAGGTGTCGAGCCCCTGGCGCAGCGCCTGGCCCATGCTCTGCACGGCGAAGTCGACGATGGTGGTGGTGCCGCCCCAGGCGGCGGCCCGGGTGCCGGTCTCGAAGGTGTCCGAGGCGGCGGTCCCGCCGAAGGGCAGCTCCATGTGGGTGTGGGCGTCGACCCCGCCGGGGATGACGTACTTCCCGCTCGCGTCGATCGTACGGTCGGCGGTCCAGGCCTCGGCGGCCGCCGAGCCGTGGGCGGCGAGGGCGGCGACGCGGCCGTCCTCGACCAGGACGTCGGCATGGAGCTCGTCGGCGGCCGTGATGACGAGGCCGCCGCGGATGAGGGTGCGGATGGACATGTGCGGCGCCTCCGGTTACACGATGCTGCTCAGGGCCCGTTCGAGGATGTCGGCGCCCTCTTCCGCCTCGGCGACGGTGAGGGACAGCGGCGGCGCGATGCGCAGCACGCTGGTGTCGTGCCCGCCGCCCTTGCCGATCAGCAGACCGCCTTCGCGGGCGGCCTCCAGGACGGCCGCGGCCGCGTCCGGATCGGCCTCGTCGGTACCGGGTTTCGTCAGCTCCAGCCCGGCCATCAGGCCCCGGCCGCGGACCTCCCGTACGGCGGGCACGGTGGCGGCGATGGCGCGCAGCCGCTCCAGGAGCAGGCCGCCGACGCGGCGGGCGTTGCCCTGGAGGTCGTGCTCCAGCAGGTACGCGAGGTTGGCGACGCCGGCCGCCATGGTGACCGGGGAGCCGCCGAAGGTGGAGATGGAGTTGGTGTCGATGCAGTTCATCACCTCGGCGCGGGCCACGACCCCGCCGATGGACATGCCGTTGCCGATGCCCTTGGCGAAGGTGAGGATGTCCGGCGGCCCGTTCTGGGCGTGGGCCTGCCAGCCCCAGAAGTGCTCTCCCGTACGGCCCCAGCCGGTCTGCACCTCGTCGCTGATCCAAAGGATGCCGTGCCGGTCGAGGACCCGGCGGAAGGCCCCGTACAGCCCGTCGGGCGGGGCGGTGAACCCGCCGACGCCCTGGACGGGTTCCGCGATGAGGGCGGCAACGCCCCCGCGGGCCTGGCCGAGCACGTCCTCGAGGTCGGCGACGGCGGCGGCGGTGAACTCGGCGTCGTTCAGGTGCGCGAAGGGTCCGCGGGAGCGCACGGCGCCGTGGACGTAGTACGTCTGCAGCGGCGAGAGGCTGGTCGGGGACCAGCCGCGGTTGCCGGTGATGCCGACGGTGGAGAAGGACCGGCCGTGGTAGCTGTTGCGCATCGCCAGGATCTGGTTGGAACGGCGGTACGCCGTCGCCAGCAGCAGGGCGGTGTCGTTGGCCTCGGTGCCGGAGGTGGTGAAGAAGACCCGCGCCTCGGGGATGCCGGACAGGGCGGCGATCCGCTCGGCCAGCTCGACCATCGGGCGGTTGAGGTACAGGGTGGAGGAGTGGATGAGCCGGCCGGCCTGTTCGGAGACGGCCTTGGTGACCTCGGGCAGGGCGTGGGCGGTCATGGTGGTGAGGATGCCGCCGAAGAAGTCGAGGTAGCGGTTGCCGTCGGCGTCCCAGACGTGGCGGCCCTCGCCGTGCGTGAGCTCGATGGGGCGGCGGTAGTAGAGCGCGAGCCAGTCGGGCAGGACGGCCTGGTGGCGGCTGTGCAGGGGGATCGGGTCGGTCACGGCTGTACGAGCCCTCCGTAGGCGTCGGGGCGGCGGTCGCGGTAGAAGGCCCACTGGTCGCGGACCTCCTTGATCAGGTCGAAGTCGAGGTCCCTGACGAGGAGTTCCTCGTCCTTGCCGCTGGCGACCTCCCCGACGAACTGGCCACGGGGGTCGACGAAGTAGCTGGTGCCGTAGAAGTCGTTGTCGCCGTACTCCTCCTGGCCGACGCGGTTGATCGCGGCGATGAAGTACTCGTTGGCGACGGCCGCGGCGGGCTGCTCCAGCTGCCACAGGTAGGAGGACAGGCTGCGGGAGGTGGCGGACGGGTTGAAGACGAGCTGGGCGCCGGCCAGGCCGAGGGCGCGCCAGCCCTCGGGGAAATGGCGGTCGTAGCAGATGTAGACGCCGACGCGGCCGACGGCGGTGTCGAAGACGGGCCAGCCGAGGTTGCCCGGGCGGAAGTAGTACTTCTCCCAGAAGCCCTTGACCTGGGGGATGTGGTGTTTGCGGTACTTGCCGAGGTAGCTGCCGTCGGCATCGATGACGGCGGCGGTGTTGTAGTAGAAGCCCTCGGACTCGAGCTCGAAGACCGGTACGACGATGACCATGCCGGTCTCGCGGGCGAGCGCCTGCATGCGCTGGACGGTGGGGCCGTCGGGGACGGCTTCGGCCCAGCGGTAGTGCTCGGGTTCCTGGACCTGGCAGAAGTACGGGGCGTTGAACACCTCCTGGAAGCCGATGATCTGCGCGCCCTGGGAGGCGGCCCGGCGGGCGTGCTCCTCGTGCTTGGCGATCATCGACTCGGTGTCTCCGGTCCAGGTGGCCTGGACGAGTGCGGCGCGGACGACTTGGGCCATGAGCTGCTCCTCGCGACGGGAACGCCGAGTTCTACGCACGTAGACGACATGCGTAGGGAGTAGAACGTAGGCCTCGTCACACCGTGGGGCAAGACCGCCGTGCGCGGTTGGGTGAGTCGATCAAGTTATGACAAAGAGCGGTCTGATCCGCTCAATGGACGGGCGGTTTCGCAACCCGCAAGGCGTGTACGAGGTCACGGTGATGCGTGCCGGACAGGGCCTCGGCGGCCCGGAGCAGCCGGGGGGTGAACCACTGCGGATCGCGGCGCGCGAGCCGGACCGCCTCCTCCGCGGTGCGGACCTTGACGAAGGCACCGAGCAGGGAGTCGGCCTCGTGGGTCCGGCCGGCGGCGGCCAGGGCCAGGGCGGCGTCGGCGATCTCGGCGGCGGGGCGGGCCGCGCCCTGGCGCAGCAGGGCCTCGCAGTCGGCGTGCCGGCCGGCCTCGCCGAGCGCGGCGGCGGCCGCGGCGAGCCGCTCGGGCGGGAGCGAGGCCGCCTCCCACAGCAGCGTGGCCCAGTCCGCACCGAGCCCGGCGCGCGCCAGCTCGGCGGCCCATGCGGGCAACCGCTCGGCGGGCCCGGCGGCGGCCTCGCAGAGCACCACGTGCGCCTCCCCGCTGCGCCCCTGGGCCCGCAAAGCCACCAGCTGCCCGACCACCCCGGCAACTGCGCCGCCGGAGCGCCGGGCCGGCTCCGCCGCCGCTAACCCGACCCCGGCGGCGGCGTGCACCTCCGCCTCCGGCGGGGCGACGTGGTCCCAGGCGGTGGCCTGCGCCTGCGCCTCGGGCGAGGCCGGACGGGGCCCGTCGGCGTACTGCACCTCCGGCCTCGCCGGCGCGAAACGAGCCCGGCCGATCGTCCCGAGGGGAGCGGCGGGCTCGGGGTCGGGGCGGCCGAAGCGGGCGCCGCGGGGCGGAGCGGCCGCCGCGTCCGGGAGCCCGGGCGGCGGGGTGAAGGGGGCGGAGGCCTCGGGGGCCGCGGCGCCTGCGTAGCGGGCCCCGCCGGCCCGCCGTGCCCCGCGCAGCCACCGCCCCTCGGCCCGTCCGACGGGCGGCTCCGCCCGGTCCTCCCCCGCCTCCCGCTGCCGCGGCACCCCGGGCAACGGCCCCCCGTCGCCCACCCCGGCCCACGCCCCGGGCGCCTGCGCGGCACCCGCGGCTTCGGCCTCGCCCTCGGCGGACCAGGAGCCACCGCCCCGGCCGCCCAGGTCCGGTCCGTGCGGGTCCTGGTACGGGGCACGGGCCCCGTCGGCCGGCGGGTCGCCACGCCAAGCAGCGGCGGGCAGCGGGTCGGCGGGCGGCCAGGCCGGGGCCCGCTCCGGGGCGGGCGCCGACAAGGCCGTCAGGCGGGAGGCCAGGTCCTGCTGGCGGGCGGCGGCCCTGGCCGCGTCGTCGCGGATCCAGGCGAGCTCCCCGGCCAGCGCCTCCGCTTCGGTGCGGTCCGTCGTCGCGGCGAGGCGGGCCGTCAGGGTGCGCGTCGCCGCCTCCGAGACGGCCCGCTGGTCGGCGGCCGCCGCGAGCAGGGTCCGCAGCTCCTCCGCACCACCCGGCAGCCGGTCCCACACCGCGACGGCCACGGCCCGCAGCCGGGCCGCGTACTGCATCTCCCGCTGCGCGGACTCGGCGCCCCTGGCCCCCGCGAGGTCGCCGAGCAGCGACTCCAGCACGTCCCACGGCGGCATCGCGGCCCCGTCCAGGCAGGCCCGCAGACCCTCCGGATCCCGGCGCAGGAACTCCCCGTACCAACCTGCCCCCGGATCGAGTCTCTGCGTCAACCCGCGCAAGTAGCCCGAGAGTTGACCGATCACCAGCGAAGTCGCGGTCTCCATGCCCGCATTGGATCCCACCGGTGTTACGGGCGGGCTACGGGAGTCTCAAAGCTTGACGGCGATCGCGGTGTGCGGACGCTTCCCGAGCCGGACCACCGCCGCCGGCACGTCGAGCGCCCAGAACTGCCAGGTGTACTTGCGCAGCATCAGCCTGCGCACCCGCTTCAGCCCGGCCTCGTCCAGCAGCCGCGCCTCGCCCTCCAGCACGGGCGCCCCTTCCGCGACGCGCCCCCGCACATCGCAGGCGCTGACCGTGACCCGCCCGTTGTTGCGGATCCGCTTCACCTTCCAGGAATCGCTGCGCGTCCAGACGTACAGCTCACCGCCGTCCGCCACCGCCCACACGGGGGTGGCGACGGGCGTGCCGTCCTTGCGGAACGTGGTGAGGCTGACGTATTTGCCCTGGTCCAGCTCATCGAGAGTCATCCGCGGAGCATAGGGGGCGTCACTCCGGTGCCTGGTGCCTGGCGTCTGCCCGGCCCCCCGGCGCCGCGCAGACGGCAAGCAGCAGCCCCGCCGCCAGGAGGGCGCCCAGGAGTCCGAAAACGAGTCGTTTGGAAGCGTTCGAGGCTGACACGCCTTCACGCTTGCCCCGCGCCCGGCCGCTCCCACCACCGATTGGGCCGTTCGGCCCGCCGGGCCCGCCCGAAAGGTCAGGCGGGCACGTACGCGCAGCGCCGCAGCACCTCGTCCAGGGACAGTCCGAGCACCTCGGCCACGGCGGCCACGGTGAAGAACGCCGGGGTCGGCGCGCGGCCGGTCTCGATCTTGCGGAGCGTCTCGGCGGACAGCCCGGCGCTCGCCGCGACCTCGACCATGCTGCGGCCGCCGCGGGCCTCGCGCAGCAGTGCGCCCAGGCGCTCGCCGCGCTCGCGCTCTTCGGGGGTGAGAGGGGTGCGGACCATGCCCGCATCCTACCCGCTCCCCCAATAACTATCCCGTGAAAGTTATACCGGGATAGATATACCGGTATAGTTATTGGCATGGTGGAACTGAAGACGGAAGAGTCGATCGATGCAATGCGCGCCCCGGGCCGGGTCGTCGCCCGGGCCCTGGCCGCCGTACGGGAGGCCGCCCGGGTCGGGGTGTCCCTGCTGGACCTGGACCGGGTGGCCCGCGAGGTGCTGGCCGGGGCGGGCGCGAGCTCGCCGTTCCTCGGCTACCGGCCGGAGTTCGCGCCGGTGCCGTTCCCCGGCGTGATCTGCACCTCGGTCAACGACGCGATCGTGCACGGCATCCCCGACGGCTACCGGCTGCGCGACGGAGACCTCGTCAGCATCGACTGCGGGGCGAAGCTCGGGGGCTGGGTCGGGGACGCGGCGGTCAGCTTCACCGTCGGCCGGCCGCGCCCGGCCGACCTGCGGCTGATCGAGACCGCCGAGGCGGCCCTCGCGGCCGGCATCGCCGCCGCGCTGCCCGGCAACCGGATCGGGGACATCGCGTACGCCATCGGCTCGGTCTGCCGCTCCGCCGGCTACGGCGTCCCGGACGGGTTCGGCGGCCACGGCATCGGCCGCAGCATGCACGAGGACCCGGGCGTGCCCAACGAGGGCCGGCCGGGGCGCGGCATGAAGCTGCGCCCCGGCATGGTCCTCGCGATCGAGCCGATGCTGGTCGCCGGCGGTACGGACGACTACCGGTGCGACGGCGACGGCTGGACGCTGCGGACCGTCGACGGCAGCCGCGCCGCGCATGCGGAGCACACGGTCGCGATCACCGCCGACGGCCCGAGGATCCTCACCGCCCTCTGAGTCCTACGGCTTGCCGTGCGGGTGGACCACCATCGCCGAGCCCCCGCCCCGCCGGCTCGTCTCGGCCGCGGCCAGCCAGCGCCCGTCCGGGAGCCGCTGGACCCCGGTCGCCGCGCCGATCTCCGGGTTCTGCCGGAACCTCTGGCCCAGCGCCTCCAGTTCGGCGCGCAGCGGGCTGTTCCACAGGCCCGGCTCCAGCTCGGTGGTGGTCTGGTTGCGCTGGCTGGCGCGCGGCGCCGCGATGGCGTCGACCAGCGGCAGCCCCCGGTCCAGGTGGCCGATCAGGGTCTGCAGGACGGTGGTGATGATGGTGGCCCCGCCCGGGGAACCCACCGCGAGCACCGGACGCCCGTGCTCCAGCACGATGGTCGGGGACATGGACGAGCGCGGCCGCTTGCCGGGGCCGGGCAGGTTCGGGTCCGGGACCCCGGGGGCCGCCGGGGCGAACGAGAAGTCGGTCAGCTCATTGTTCAGCAGGAACCCGCGGCCCGGGACGGTGATCGCGCTGCCGCCGGTGGACTCGATCGTCAGCGTGTACGAGACGACGTTGCCCCAGCGGTCGGCGACCGTCAGGTGCGTGGTGTTCTCCCCTTCGTACGTGGTCGGGGCGGCCTGGCCGGAGCCGCCGCAGGCCACCGGGTGACGCGGGTCGCCGGGGGCCAGCGGGCTGGTCAGCGTCCGGTCCGGGGCGATCAGGCAGCCGCGCGAGTCGGCGAACCGCTGCGAGAGCAGCTCCCGCGTCGGCACGTTCTCGGCGGCCGGGTCGCCGACCCAGCGGCCGCGGTCGGCGAACGAGATCCGCGAGGCCTCGATGAACCGGTGCAGGTACTGGGTCTCGGACAGCTTCGAGAGGTCGGTGCGCTCGAGGATGTTGAGCGCCTCGCCGACGGTGGTGCCGCCCGAGGACGAGGGCGCGATGCTGTACACGTCGAGGCCCCGGTAGCTCACCTGCGTCGGGGCCTGCCGCTTCGTCTCGTACGCGCGCAGGTCGCCAATGGTCAGATCGCCCGAGCGGACGATCCGGGTGGCGGCCGGGTCCACGGGGGGCTTGCGTACCGCCCGGACGATGTCCTCGGCGATCGGTCCCCGGTACAGCGCGCCCGTGCCCTTGCGGGCCAGTTCCGCGTACGTGGCCGCCAGGTCGGGGTTCTTGAAGGTGGAGCCGACCACCGGCAGGGCGCCGCCCGGCAGGAAGAGCTTCCTGGTGTCGGGGAAGTCCTTGAACCGGTCCTGGTTGAGCTCCGTCTGGGCCCGGAAGGTCGGGTCGACGGTGAACCCGTCGCGCGCCAGCTTCTCGGCGGGCTTCAGGAGTGGGCCGAGCGGCCGGGTGCCCCAGGCGTCGAGCGCGCTCTTCCAGGTGGCCGGGGTGCCGGGGACGCCGACGGAGCGGCCGCTGGTCTGGCCCTGCTCGAACGGGATGGGGACGCCGTTCTCCTGGAAGAGGCCGGCGGTGGCCGTGGCGGGCGCGGTCTCGCGGCCGTCGATGGTCTGCACCCGGCGGGACTTGGCGTCGTAGTAGACGAAGTATCCGCCTCCGCCGATGCCGGCCGAGTACGGCTCGGTCACCCCGAGCGCGGCCGCGGTCGCGACGGCGGCGTCCACGGCGTTGCCGCCGGAGCGCAGGACCGCGATGCCGGCGGCGGAGGCGTCGGCGTCGACACTGGCGACGGCCCCGCCGTAGCCGGCGGCGACCGGGACCTTGGCGGGAGTGCCGCCCGCGGACGCCACCGCCTCGGACGGCGGGGCCGCCGCGCCGGTGGACACCAGCGCTCCGGCGAGGGCGACGAGCGCTAACTGACGTGTGGCGGAACGACGCATCCGAACCTCCAGTCGACGGCCTGTCGGACCCCACCGGACAGGCCTGAACTCGGCACTTTAACTTCACCGCACCCCCCGCGTCAGGAAGACTCCGTGCGGGCTAGCATCCGGCCCATGAACGAAGACGTGCGCAACATCGTGCTCGGGGTGGTGGCCACCGCCATCAGCGGCGGCTTCGGCTGGTTCACCCGGACCTATCTGTGGCGCCGTACGCTGCGCCGCAAGCAGGCCTTCTTCGGCCTGCCCACGGGTTCCGACTGCCTGTTCGTGGTCAACCGGCAGATGGGCGGCACCGAGGGGTCGGTGCACCGCAACGACGCCTTCGCGCTGCTGGAGATATCCGCCCTGATCAAGGACTGCGGGGCCAATCTCCAGATCGTCTCCCACGACTCCGTCCGCCAAGGCTTCGGCGAGCGCGCCGAGTTCTGCGTGGGCGGGCCGGTGTCCAATGCCCGGACGGCGGCGCACCTGGCCTCCATGCTGCCGGGCGTCCGGGTCGACCTGTCCACCGAGCCGGGTCCGGACCGCGGGGCGATCCGCGTCGGCGAGGAGACGTACCGCTGGGAGAAGGGTCAGATCGACCACGTGCTGCTGGCCCGGCTGACGACCGGGCCGGGAAGCCGGCCGGTGTTCCTGGTCTCCGGGCAGACCGCGATCAGCAACCAGGCGGGTGCCCGCTACCTGGCGCGCCACCACAAGGACTTGGCGCGCCGCTACCGCGGGGACTCCTTCTGCGTGGTGCTGAAGGTCCACAACTCCGATGCGTACGGTCCCGACGTGGTCGAGCTGCTGGCCGACGTCACCCGGCCGGCCCGGACACCCGCAGCGGCAGCCGCGTGATCCCGTTGATGAAGTTCGACACCAGCCGGCGCGGCGGGCCCGCGAGTTCCGGGGCCGGCATGGCCGCGCGCCACTCCTCGTAGAGCACGCGCAGCTGGAGCCGGGCGAAGTGCGCGCCGAGGCAGACGTGCGGGCCGTCCCCGAAGGAGACGTGCGCGTTGGGCGTCCGGCCGAGGTCGAGGCGCCCGGGGTCGGTGAAGACGCGCTCGTCGTGGTTGGCGGAGGCGTGGAAGACCACGACCTTGTCCCCGGCGCGGATCGGCTGCCCGCCCAGTTCGGTGTCGGCAGCGGCCGTGCGCCGGAAGCTGAGCACCGGCGGGTGGACGCGCAGCAGTTCCTCCACCGCGGTGTGCATCGGGGTCCGGCCCTCGGCGAGCAGCCGGTACGCGCCCGGGTCGCGGGCCAGGGCCAGCAGTCCGCCGGGGGCGGCGCTGCGCACGGTGTCATTGCCCGCGACGGTGAGCAGGAAGAAGAACATCTCCAGTTCGGCCGGATCCAGTCCGGCCTCGGCGAGCGCGGTCATGACGTCGTCGCCGGGGTGCGCGCGCTTGTGGGCGGCCAGTTCCCGGGCGTACGAGAACATCTCGCCGAGCAGCGCCGGGGAGCGCGGGTTGAGGGGCTTTCCGTCGGGCCCGATCAGGGGCGCGGGCGCGTCCTCGGGATCCTGGTAGCCGATGATCCGTACGGTCCATTCCAGCAGCAGGCCCCGGTCGGCGGCCGGGACGCCCAGCAGGTCGGTCAGGTTGAGCAGCGCGTACTCGTCGGTGACCGTACGGACCAGGTCGGCGGCGCCGCCCTCGGCCTTCGCGCGGGCGGTGGCGAGCAGGGTGCGGGCCCGTTCGCGGACCCGGCCGGCGAAGGCGTCGACGCGGGCGGGGGTGAAGGCGCGGGAGACCAGCCGGCGCAGCCGCCCGTGGTCGCCCGCGCTGCGGCGGGGGTCCTGGTTGAGCATGGTGCGCCGCAGGAACGGCAGGTCGGCCGGGTCGGGATCGCGGATCTGTGTCGCGCCGATCCAGGAGGAGTACGTGGCGTGGTCGCGCAGTACCCGGACCACGTCGGCGTGCCGGGTGACGGCCCAGAAGCCGGGGCCGGCGGGCCAGCCCTGGATCTGCGGCTCCGGCTGCCAGGCGACCGGGTGCCGCTCGCGCAGCAGCCGGTAGCTCTCGTACGGGATCCCGGTGCCGTAGATCCGGGGGTCGAAGACGTCGGGCACGTACGCGGCGGGGTCCATGGGGCCACGGTGGCGGGGGGACCCGTCCCGCCGCAAGGGGACGATCAGCTGCCGAGGTCGCAGCCGGCGGGGCCGAGCGAGGTGTCCGGTCCGCGCAGGACCACCGCGTACCGCGGGTTGACGGAGGCTGCCGTGCACACGAGTTGACGGCGGGCCGTCTCGGACAGGCCGGCGACCGCGAACGGCAGCCGGACCTCCAGGGTCTCCCCGGACACGCTCGCCGACAGGCCGAAGGGGGGCTTCCTGTCGGCCGGGGCGGGCACCCGGGTCTCCAGGCCCGCGGCCTTCTCCCTGTCGAGGGGCCCGATGAGCAGCCGCATGAGGACGGACACCGGCGACTCCGCCGGCTGTTCCCTCTCGGGTACGGGGGCGAGCCGCCCGTCGGACCTCACGAAGTACACCGTCCCCTTGGTGTGGGCGTCGGGAAAGACCACCTTCGCGGCGTCTCCGCTCTCGATGACCCCCGTCGGCTTGATCCCGCATCCGGTGAGCGGCAGTCCGCCCAGCAGCAGGGCGGCGCCGGCGGCCGCGGCCGTCCGTACCCGGGTCATGCGTCGGCCTCCAGAGGCATGTCGACGGTGAACACCGCTCCCCCGGCGGGCCCGTTCGCGGCGCGCAGGGTACCGCCGTGCAGCCGGACGTTCTCCAGCGTGATGGCGAGGCCGAGGCCGCTGCCCGCGGAGCGGGTACGGGCGGCGTCGGCCTTGAAGAAGCGGTCGAAGATGTGCGGCAGCACCTCGGGGGCGATACCGGGCCCGCTGTCGGCGACTTCGATCAGCATCCGGTGGCCGCCGAGCCGTGGTTCGGTGCGCACGGTGACGCGGACGGGGGCGCCGCCGTGTCTGAGCGCGTTGCCGACGAGGTTGGCGAGGACCACGTCGAAGCGGCGCGGGTCGAGCCGGGCGCGGACCTGGCGCGGCAGGTCGGTGACCACCCGCTCGTCGTCCCAGCGGCGCAGCTCGATGGTCTTCTGCACGGCCTCGGCGATGTCCACGTCGTCGAGGTTGAGCTCGGCCGCGCGGGCGTCGAAGCGGGAGATCTCCATGAGGTCCTCGACGAGGACGGCGAGCTTGCCGGTCTCGGCGCTGACCAGCCGCACGGCGGCGGCCGTGTCGGGATCGAGGCGCTCGGCGTCCTCGTCCAGGAGCTCGGTGACGGCGAGCATCCCCGACAGCGGGGTGCGCAGCTCGTGGGAGACGTCGGAGGCGAAGCGGCGGGCCCGGATCTCGGCGTCCCGCAGTTCGCTCACGGACTGTTCGAGGGCGCGGGCGGTCTCGTTGAAGGTGCGGGCGAGTCCGGCGAGCTCGTCGGCGCCGCGGACCTCGATGCGGGTGTCGAGGCGGCCGCGGCCGAGGTGCTGGGCGGCGCGGCGCATGTCCCTCACGGGGCGCAGTACGCTGCGCGCGGCGAGCAGGGCGGGGACGACGGCGATGGCCAGGCCGGGCACGGCGCCGCGCTTGGCGGCTTCGACCATGGCCTCGACCGTCTTGCCCTCGGTGGTCAGGCGCATCGTCGCGAAGATCACCAGGCCGGTGGGTTCCCGGGTCTCGTTGTGGACGAAGACGGCCGGCATGCCGACGGTGAGGTACGGGGTGCCGGAGGCGTCGGTCACCCGCTGGAAGGCGCCGTGCGGATGGGCCGTCACCTGGCGGCGGAGCTGCTCGGTCACCACGGTGGAGGTGGGCGCGGTGGTGCTGGAGGCCCGCAGGGTGCCGTACTCGGCGAAGATGTTCCACGGGTTCGGCTTGCCCCTCTTGGCCAGCTCGTTGACGATCCGCTGGAGCTGCGCCTGGTCCAGCGGCAGGTCGAGGGGCTGGCCGCCCACCAGGTCGCGCAGGGTGATGACCGCGGTGTCCTGGCTCTGTTTGAGGATCGCGGTGCGGGCCTGCTGGTAGGTCAGCGCGGCCGTGGTGACCGCGCTGATCGCGGCGACCAGCAGGAAGGCCGCGATCAGCCGGGTGCGCAGCCCGAGGGGGGCGATGCGCCTCACAGCGGGCCGAACCGGTAGCCGAAGCCGCGCACGGTCTGGATGTAGCGGGGGCTGCCGTCGGAGTCCTCGACCTTGGTGCGCAGGCGGCGTACGCAGGCGTCCACGAGCCGGGCGTCGGCGTGGTAGCTGTGGTCCCACACGTACTCGAGGAGCTGCTGGCGGGAGAAGACCTGCTCGGGCGAGGCGGACAGGTGCAGCAGGAGTTTGATCTCGCTGGGGGCGAGGGGGAGGCGCTCGCCGTTCTTGGCCACGGTCAGCCCGGCGCGGTCGATGGCGAGCTCGCCGTGGAACTCGACCTCGGGACGGCTGCCCGAAGGGGCGCCGAGCCGGCGCAGCACGGCCTTGATGCGGGCCTCGATGACCTCGGTGCGGGCGGGTTTGACGATGTAGTCGTCGGCGCCGGCCTCGAGGCCGACGACTATGTCGAAGTCGTCGCCGCGGGCGGTCAGCATGATGATCGGGAGCTGGCTGGTCTCGCGGATGCGGCGGCAGACCTGCACGCCGTTCATCCCGGGCAGCATGAGGTCGAGCAGCACCAGCTCCGGGAGGAAGCTCCCCATCAGCGCGAGGCCCGCCTCGCCGGTCTCGGCGGCGCTCACCTCGTGGCCGCGGCGGCGCAGGCCGAGGCCCACCCCTTCCCTGATGGAAGGGTCGTCCTCGATCAGCAGTACGCGTGGCATCCGGTCATTGTCCAAGGTGAGTGGGGGCTTGCTCTCCTGCTAACGGCCGATTTTCCGCCGCAGGGAGTCCAGCAGGTCGGTGATTTCCGTGAGGCGCAGCGGCCTGGCGAGCAGGACGACGACGAGCCCGACGGCCGCGGTTCCCGCGCCGACGGCGGCGAAGTCGCCGAACCGCTCGGACGCGCGGGCGGCCGCGTATCCGGCGGCGGCGGCGGGCAGACCGGCGACGAGCAGCCGCAGGTGGGTGCGGACCGCGGTGGTGCGTCGCTCGGTACGGCTACCCGTGCGCGGGCCGAGGCGCCGGGCGAGGGTGTACGCGGTGACGGCCATGCCGGCGAACAGCGCGACGGAGTAGGCGCCGGCCATACCGGTGACGGCCCAGCGCGGCGGCAGCAGGAGGTACGCGGCGAGCGACAGCCCGGCGTTCAGGGCGGCGATGACCAGGTTCAGGAAGAACGGGGTCCGGGTGTCGGAAAGGGCGTAGAACCCGCGCGAGAGGACGTACTGGCCGGAGAAGGCGATCAGGCCGGGTGCGAAGGCCATCAGCATGCCCGCCATGGCCTCGGTGTCGGCGGCGGTGGTGCGCCCGTACCCGAAGACGGCGCCCATGACCCAGGGGGCGAGGGCGAGGAACACGAAGGTGGCGGGGACGACGAGGGCGGCGCTGGAGCGCAGCGCGTACGAGATGTCCCGGCGGACCGCGGCGAGGTCGCCGTCGGAAGCGGCGCCGCTCATCCGCGGCATCAGGGCGGTGACCAGGGAGACGGTGATGATGCCCTGGGGGACGATCCACAGCTGGTAGGCGTTGCTGTAGGCGGTGTAGCCGGCGCCGCCCGCGAGGCCGGCCTCCACGGCGCGCTGCCCGGTGGCGGTGGAGAGCCGGGTCACCACCCAGTAGCCGATCTGGTTGGTGAGGACGAGCATGACCAGCCAGCCCGCGTTGCGCAGCGGCCGGGCGAGGCCGCTGCCGCGCCAGTCGAAGCGGGGGCGCCAGCGGAAGCGGGCGGCGCGCAGCGAGGGGACCAGGGCGAGGGCCTGCAGGACGATGCCGGCGGTGGTGCCGAGGCCGAGGAGGCGGGTCTCGCCGGCCGTCAGGCCGTCCGCCGCATCGTGGGAGACGTAGAGGAACAGCCCGAAGACGCCGATGATCACGATGTTGTTGAGGACGGGGGTCCACATCATCGCGCCGAACCGGCCGCGCGCGTTCAGCACCTGGCCGAGCAGGGTGAACAGCCCGTAGAAGAGGATCTGCGGGAGGCAGTACCGGGCCAGCGCCACGGTGGTGCTCGCCTGGCTCCCGGTGTAGTCGGTGTACGCCGAGACGATGAGCGGCGCCGCGACGACCGCGGCGGCGGTGAGTACGACCAGGGCGGTGGTGCAGGCGGTCAGCAGCCGGTCGGTGTAGGCGGCCCCGCCGTCCTGGTGCTCCTTGGCGGCCCGGACCAGCTCGGGCACGAAGACGGCGTTGAGCGCGCCGCCGATGAGCAGCATGTACAGGATGTTCGGGACGGTGTTGGAGACGGCGTAGCCGTCACCGAGGAGTCCGGTGCCGAGCGCGGCGACGACGACCGCGGAGCGGACGAAGCCGGTGGCGCGGGAGACGATCGAGCCGGCCGCCATGAGCGCGCCGCTGCGCAGCACCGAGGACTTCCCCGGTGCCGGCTCCGCGGTGCCTTCGGCGGACGGACCGGACGCCGGTCTGGTGTCGGTGGCCGTCACCGGCGGGCCAGGTAGGCCTGGAACGCCTTGTGGAGCGCCGTGTTGGCGTATCCGTCCATCGGGGTCTCCCACTCGCCGAGCGTTTCGACGACCTGCCCGCCGGTGCCGAGCTTCCAGCGCAGCAGCCCGAAAGAACGTTCGTCGGGGTCAAGGGTGGAGGGTACCCCGCGCATGTCGTATTCGTCCGCTCCGAGGGTGTGTGCGTCCCGCATCATGCGCCACTGCAGGGCGTTGCTGGGGCGGACCTCGCGGCGGTGGTCGGCGGAGGCGCCGGTCTGGTACCAGACCCGCTTCCCGGCCACGATCATGGTGTGCGCGGCGAGGATCTCGCCCTGGTGGATGCCCAGGTACAAGCGCATCCGGCCGGGCGCCTCGGCGTTGAGGACCTCGTACTGCTGCTGGTAGTAGGCGAGCGAACGGCCGAGGCGGAAGCCGTCGCGCTCCTCGGTGATGCGCAGCAGCCGGTAGAACTCGGGCAGGTCGGCGGCGGTGCCGAGGATCGTCTCCACGCCGCACTTCTCGGCCTTGCGCACGTTGCGCCGCCACTCCTGGTTGAGGCCGGACCACAGCTCGTCGAGGGAGCGGCCGGCGATGGGTACGCGGAAGACGTGGCGCGGCTGGGCGTCGCCGTCGTCCTCGCCGCCGCAGCGCTTCCAGCCGCGGGTGCGCAGCCGGTCGGCGAGTGCGGCGCCGACCGGGTCGACCTCGGTGGCGAGCACGTCGGAGATCTGCCGGCCGGGTCCGGTACCGGACTTGACGGCGGCGGCGTCCCAGCGGCGGTAGGCGGGCGTGGGCCCGATCCGGACGGCGAAGGCGCCGGCGGCGCGCAGATGGCGCTTGAAGGGGTCAAGCCACCGGTCGATGTTCGGGTCTGACCAGTCGGCGACGGGCCCCTCGGGGAGGTAGGCGAAGTATTTGCGGGTGCCGGGGAATTGGCGGTACAGGACCAGTCCGGCACCGGCTATTTCCCCGTCGGGGTAGTGCCATCCGACCCTTTCCGAGCGCCAAAGGTCCTTGACCTCGCCCCAGGACGGGTACTGGAGAAAGCTCGCGTTCCGCTTCTTGGAAAGGAAGGCCTGGTATTCCGGAACGGACAGCGGACGCACACTCAGCTCCTGGTCCGGGGACTGGTGTCGCTGGGCGGGGGTCACGAGCAGTGCGCACACGACGGATCGGCCTTCCTGTACGTCCGGGAACCCGGGATGCGGATGCGGGATGCACAGGACTTTCACAGGCGTCCATGACCGAAGTGCGCGGCGATTGTGACCGGACGATGACCGTTTCGCTGCGGTCCACGTCACAACCGGAAGTCGGATTTTTTCGGCGGAATGCGCAACCTACAGTCGTGCCGTTCGCATCTCCTTTTGCGGACGATCATTACTTGGAGGGGTTTCCGTTGAGCCGCACACGCCGTACCGCACGCAGCCGCCACGCCATGCTGGCCGGGACCGCACTCATGGCCGCCGCGCTGACCGCCTGCAGCGGCGGCTCGGGCGGGAGCGGGTCCGGCGCGGCGGAGATGAAGAAGAAGCCGGACATGGCGATGTCCGTGAACCTCACGGGCGATCAGGCCAAGCCCGGCGAGCCGGTGAAGGTGACCCTCGCCGAGGGGAAGCTGTCCCTGGTGAAGGTGTCCGACGGCAAGGGCGGTGAACTGCCCGGGAAGATAGCCGACGACGGCAAGTCCTGGACGTCCGAGCGCAACGCCTCGCCGGGCACGGACTACAAGGTCGAGGCGCAGAACACCGACAGCCAGAGCGCGAGCGCCCAGTTCAAGACGGTCGCCGCGGACAAGGTGAACAAGGTCACGATCAACCCGGGCAAGGCCAATCCGGTGGTGGGCATCGCCCAGCCGATCTCGATCGCGTTCGACAACCCGGTGAAGAACAAGGCCGACGTCGAGAAGCACCTGAAGGTCACCACCTCGAACAACACCGAGGGCTCCTGGGGCTGGTTCAAGGACTACACCGGCAACGACCGGGTGGACTGGCGGCCGAAGGAGTACTGGAAGTCCGGCACCGACGTCAAGGTCGAGATGAACCTCAACGGGGTGGACTCGGGCCAGGGCGGCGGGATGTTCGTCAAGGACTACAACACCGAGTTCAAGATCGGCAAGGACCGCCGGCTCCAGGTGAACCTGGACACCCACAAGATGACGGTGACCGAGGACGGCCAGGCGGTGAAGACCATCCCGGTCTCGGCGGGCACGCCCGGCGGCCAGAAGGCCTCCTGGTCCGGGAAGATGGTGCTGATGTCCAAGGAGGGCACCATCCGGATGGACTCCCAGACGGTGGGTCTGGGCGACTCCTACGACAAGATGGTCGACTACTCGATGCGGCTGACCTGGTCGGGCATGTACATCCACGCCGCACCGTGGAACACCGGCAACTTCGGCCGGGCCAACACCAGTTCCGGCTGCGTCGGCATGAGCGACTCCGACGCGAAGGCGCTGTTCGGCGAAGCCCAGGTGGGCGACCTGGTCGAGGTCACCGGCGACGGCTCCAAGGGCAAGGCCGACATCGGCAACGGCTACGGCGAGTGGAACCTGTCCTGGGACGAGTGGAAGGCCAAGAGCGCCCTGGCCGGCGGCGCGGGCGGCACTCCCCAGAACGGCTGATCCCCGCACTTGACACGCGCCCAATCGTTACCAGCGCGTAACTTACCGACAGGTTACTTCCGGTAAGCCCCTCCCGTTACCGTCGGGTCACTTTGACACCGGCGCACGCGAGGAGCGATTGATGGCCCCCACCGTCCGCACCACAGGCACCGCGGCTGCCGTGGTGGCCGTACTGGCGGCGACCGCCCTGGGCCTGGCCCCCCACCAGGCCCAGGCGGCGCCCGCCGCCGCTGCCGCAACGACGGCCGACGCCTCGGCGGAGCTGCGTTTCCACGACATCCCCGGCTCCGGCGGGATCACCCTCAAGGGCAACGTCTTCACCCCGGCGGGCGCCCAGCCCGGCCGGAAATACCCGCTGATCGTGCTCCCCACCAGCTGGGGCATGCCGCAGATCGAATACATCGCACAGGCCAAAAAACTCGCCGACGACGGCTACGTCGTGGTCAGTTACACCTCCCGCGGCTTCTGGCTCTCCGGCGGCGAGATCGAGGTGGCCGGCCCGCCCGACACCGCCGACGTCTCCGCCGTCATCGACTGGGCGTTGGCCAACACCCCCGCCGACGCCGCCCGCATCGGCCTGGGCGGGGTCTCGTACGGCGCGGGCATCAGCCTGCTGGCCTGCGCCCACGACCCCCGGATCAAGGCCGTGGTCGCGCTCAGCGGCTGGGCCGACCTCATCGAGTCGATCTACTCGGGCCGCACGCAGCACCTCCAGGCCGCCGCGATGCTCGGCGGCGCGGGCTACCTCACCGGCCGCCCCGGCCCCGAACTGGAGCAGATCCTCGGCGACTTCCTCGGCTCCCGGCTGGACCGGGAGGCGCAGATGATCGAGTGGGGCAAGAAGCGCTCGGCCGTGGAGCAGATCGACCGGATCAACGCCAACGGCGCCGCGATCATGCTGGGCAACGCCTGGGGCGACACGATCTTCCCGCCCAACCAGTACGCCGCCTTCTACGAGAAGCTGACGGGCCCCAAGCGCCTGGAGTTCCGGCCCGGCGACCACGCCACCGCCGAGGGCACCGGCCTGCTCGGCCTGCCCAACGACACCTGGACCAACGCCCACCGCTGGTTCGACCGTTACCTCAAGGGCGAGCGCAACGGCGTCGACGCCGAGGCCCCGGTGCAGATCAAGTCGCGCAGCAACGAGGGCTACGAAGGCTATGCCGACTGGAAGTCGGTCGGCTCCGGCGGCGCCGAGAAGCTCCCGCTCTCCGACAGTGAGCACCTCTTCGCCAACATCGACTCGGGCGCCGACGGCGGCGTCATCTTCCTCTCCGGCATCCTGGACCAGTTCGCCAAGGCGCCGCCGATCGCCTCCATCCCGCTCCTGCCCCGCGCCTTCGCCGCCGTCTGGCAGTCGCCGCGTTACGACGCGGACCGCCGCATCCGCGGCACGGTCAGGCTCCACACCACCGTCACCCCCACCGCCTCGGACGGCACCTTCGTCGCGTACCTCTACGACGTCGGCCCGCTCGGCATCGGCAAGCTCGTCAGCAACGCCCCGTACACCTTCCACGGCAAGCCCCGGGGGCAGGCCTTCGGCGTGGACCTGGAGCTGTTCTCCACCGCCTACGACGTGCCCGAGGGCCACCGGCTCGCCCTCGTCATCGACACCGTCGACCCCCTTTACATCGAGCACAACCCCACCGGCGCACAGCTGACCTTCTCCTCGCCGCGCACCGATCCCTCGTACGTCTCGGTACCTCTGCGCGAGCAGTGATCTGCGGCTGCTGCCGGACGGGGCGGCTCTTCGGAGCTACCGTGAACCGCCCGGCAGCACCGTTCCGGGTTCGGCCGGGGCGACGTCGACCGCCTCGGTCTTCAGGCTGCGCCGCTCGAACCGCGCCACCCAGCCGGCGAACCAGGAGAGCAGCATGCACATCCCGATGTAGATCGGGGAGATGATCATCACGACCGGGATGAACGGCAGGTCGTAGTCGAGGTTCGAGGCGATCAGCTTGCCCGCGTGCAGGAACTCCTCGTACGTGATCAGATACCCGAGCGAGGTGTCCTTCAGGGCCACCACCAGCTGGCTGATGATCGTGGGCAGCATCGCCCGTACCGCCTGCGGGCCGAGCACGTACGTCATGACCTGGGTCTTGCGCATGCCCAGCGCGTACGCCGCCTCGCGCTGGCCCTTGTCGACCGAGTTGATGCCCGTACGGAAGACCTCGGCGAGGACCGAGCCGTTGTACAGGGTCAGCCCCGCCACCAGCGCGGGCAGCGGCTGGACCTTCAGGGCGACGAAGATGAAGAAGATCATGACCAGCACCGGCATGGCCCGGAAGAACTCCACGCACACCGTGGCCGCCCAGCGCACCGGCCGGTGCACGGAGAGCCGCCCGCTCGCGAGCACCGCGCCGAGGAGGAGCGAGAACACCGAGGCGTAGAGGAAGGCCTTGAGGGTGTTCCGCAGCCCCCTGAGCAGCAGTTCCTGGATGCCCTTGTACGTGAAGGGGCTCCACTTCGCGGCGGTGAACTGGTCGGTGTCGAAGAGGAGGTAGAGGATCCAGGCGAGCAGGCCGAGGATCACCACCGTCGAGACGATCCCGTAGAGGAAGTGCCGGCGCCGGGCCTGCGGGCCGGGCACGTCGTAGAGGGCGGTGGACTCCAGGTCCCCTTGGAGCGCGTGCGCGGTCATCGGGTGATCCCCCAGCGCTTCTCCAGCACGTTGAAGAGCGCGCTGATGGACAAGGTGATGATCAGGTAGCCGACGGCGATCCAGACGAAGGTCCAGACGATGCTGTAGCCCAGCTCGTTGAGGGGCTTGTACGTGCCCAGCAGCTCGGTGACGCTGAAGGAGCCGGCGATCGCGGAGTTCTTGGCGAGTGCGATCAGCGTGGAGCCGATGGGCGGGATGACGCTGCGGAAGGCCTGCGGCAGGACCACCCCGCCCAGGGTCTGCGTGAAGGTCATGCCGAGGCTGCGGGCGGCCTCGCCCTGGCCCCTGGGCACGGTGTTGATGCCCGAGCGCAGCACCTCGCAGATGAAGGCGGAGGTGTAGCAGCCCAGCGACAGCACCGCGAACACCTGGAAGGGCAGGACCACCCCGAAGCGCGGCAGGCCCAGCAGCACCGCGAAGAAGAGCAGGGTGAGCGGGGTGTTGCGCAGCACGGTGACCCAGACCGTGCCGAAGACCCGGAAGGAGCCGACGGGCGCGACGCGGAAGGAGGCCATCACGAAACCGAGGACCAGGGCGAGGAGCGAGGCGTAGACCGTGAGCTGCACCGTCCCGAGGAAACCCTTCCCGTAGAGCGCGAAGTTCTGCGTGAGTACGTCCATGGTGGTGGGCTCTCCCTCAGCTCGCCGGGTAGCGGTCGATGGCGGGCGGCTTCGGGGCGGGCATGCCCGAGAGGCCGAGCGTGGCCTCGTACGCCTTCTTCCAGTCGCCGTTCTTCTCGTGTTCCTCCAGGGCGTCGTCGAGGGCGAAGCGCAGGGCGTTGTCGTTGCGCGGGACGCCGATGCCGTAGGGCTCCTCGGAGAACGGCGCGCCGACCACCTTGAGCTCCTCGGGGACCTTGGCCGCGTAGCCGAGGAGGATCGAGTCGTCGGTGGAGACGGCGTCGACCTGGTAGGTCAGCAGGTTGTCCACGCAGACCGAGTAGGTGTCGTAGGCGACCAGGACCGCCTGCG
The DNA here is from genome assembly GCF_035984415.1 of Streptomyces sp. NBC_01296. Taxonomy (NCBI): domain Bacteria; kingdom Bacillati; phylum Actinomycetota; class Actinomycetes; order Kitasatosporales; family Streptomycetaceae; genus Streptomyces; species Streptomyces sp. NBC_01296. The sequence goes on from NZ_CP130720.1 coordinate 2,050,641, forward strand.
GATACTCCTTCTGGAGCCGCTGGTACGGGGTGGAGCCGGCGGCGGAGCAGACCTTCTTGCCGGCGAGGTCCTCGGGGCCCTTGATGTCCTTCTCGTTCTTGCGGACGAGGAGGGACTGGCCGGCCAGGAAGTAGGGGCCGGCGAAGCCGACCTGCTTCTTGCGGTTGTCGTTGATCGTGTAGGTGCCGACGTAGTAGTCGATCTGGCCGTTCTGGAGGGCCGTCTCGCGGTTGGCGGAGGCGATCGTCTTGAACTCGATCGTCTTGGGGTCGAAGCCGAGCGAGGCCGACATCATCTTGGCGATCTCGATGTCGAAGCCGGAGTAGCGCCCGCTCGCCGGGTCCTTCTCCCCCATGTACGGCTGGTCCTCCTTGGCGCCGACCACCAGGTGGCCGCGCTTCCTGGCCTTCTCCCAGGTGGGGGACTGCGGCAGCCGGAAGTCAGTCGCGACCTTGTACACCGGCAAGTCCTCGGGCTGCGGGCCCTTGACCGGCGGGCTGCCCTCCTTGCCGCAGCCGGCGAGGGCCGCGAGCAGGGCGGCGGCAAGGAGGAGGCGCAGGCGGGCGCGCGGCCGCGCGCCGCGGGTTCGCTTCATCGGGCCGCCCCTCAGTGCTTGAGGATCTTGGAAAGGAAGTCCTTGGCCCGTTCGCTCTCCGGGGCGGTGAAGAAGGCCTCCGGGGTCCGGTCCTCGACGATCCTGCCGTCGGCCATGAACACGACGCGGTTGGCGGCGGAGCGCGCGAAGCCCATCTCGTGGGTGACCACGACCATGGTCATGCCGTCGGCAGCGAGCTGCCGCATGACCTCCAGCACCTCGTTGATCATCTCCGGGTCGAGGGCGGAGGTGGGCTCGTCGAAGAGCAGCGCCTTGGGGTTCATGGCCAGGGCGCGGGCGATGGCGACGCGTTGCTGCTGGCCGCCGGAGAGCTGGGCGGGGTACTTGGGCGCCTGGTCGGCGAGGCCGACGCGGGCGAGCAGCTCCCGGGAGCGCTTGTCGGCCTCGTCCCTCTTGCGCTTCCTGACCTTGATCTGCGCGAGCGAGACGTTGGCGAGGACGGTCTTGTGCGCGAAGAGGTTGAAGGACTGGAAGACCATCCCGACGTCGGCGCGGAGCGCGGCCAGCTCCTTGCCCTCGTCGGGCAGCGGCTTGCCCTCGAGCCTGATCGTGCCCGACTCGATGGTCTCCAGGCGGTTGATGGTCCGGCACAGGGTCGACTTCCCGGAACCGGACGGGCCGATGATCACCACCACCTCCCCGCGGCCGACGGTGAGGTTGATGTCCTGGAGGACGTGCAATGCCCCGTAGTGCTTGTTGACGTCCCGCAGCTCGATCAACGGATCGACGGCCATGCGCTGCCCTGCCCACCTGTCGGAATCTCGAGGTCAGCGCAAACTATCCAGCCGCGGAAGAGCACTTCGCCTCGACACGCCTAAAGACGGCATAAAGCCCACGCGGTGATGAAACAGCCCGGCCGCTCCCGCGGAAGGGCTCAGCCCTCGGAGGCTTCCGCGTAGGCCTGGGAGAGCTCGGGGGATCCGGTCATCGCCCAGGACACCCCCCACTCCACCACGTTCAGCTCGCGGCCCGAGGCCAGGCGGATCACCGGCTGGCCGTTGGGCCACACCTGCCAGGCGGAGCCCAGCTTGGTCCGGATGATCACGGTCCCGAGGTAGAGGCCCGCGTCGTTGCCGAGCCAGGGCACGACCACCGGGTCCCGGCGCCAGCGGGGCATCAGCTGGTCGAGCGCCTCCAACGAGGCCGGGCTCTCGTCGAGTTCCAGCCCGGCCGCCCGCGCGTGGACGCGCAGCATCTCGCATTCCGAGAACAACTCGTTGATGCCCTCGGGGTCGTCCGCGAGGGTGGCGGCGAGTCCCGCACCCCGTTCCGTTTCGTGCCGGTTCAGCCAGTTGTCCAGGAAGGGGATGTTCATACGGACCAGCCTGGCACCAGGATCCCGCGCTGGCCACAGGGCGCGCGGGATCCGTCCGCGCCGCCGCGGCTACGCGTCGAGCGCCAGGTCCACGACCACCGGGGCGTGGTCCGACGCGCCCTTGCCCTTGCGCTCCTCGCGGTCGACGAAGGCGTCGGTGACGGCCTTGGTGAAGGGCTCGTTCCCGTAGACCAGGTCGATGCGCATGCCCCGGTTCTTGGGGAAGGCGAGCTGGCGGTAGTCCCAGTACGTGTACGGACGGTCGTACTTGAGCGGGCGCGGCAGCACGTCGGAGAGCCCCGCGCCGCGCAGTGCCTCCAGGGCGGCGCGCTCGGCGGGGGTCACGTGGGTCAGGCCCGCGAAGACCGCCGGGTCGTACACGTCGTCGTCGGTGGGGGCCACGTTGTAGTCGCCGAGCACGGCGAACGGGCGCGGGCCGGCCGCGTCTTCGGCGACGGCGGTGGTCAGCGCGCGGAACCAGTCCAGCTTGTAGCCGTAGTGGTCGTGCTCGACCTCGCGGCCGTTCGGCACGTACACCGACCACAGGCGCACCCCGCCGCAGGTGGCGGAGATCGCCCGGGGCTCCTGGACGCCCTCGTAGTCGGGGCCGCCGGGCAGGCCCGTGACCACGTCCTCCAGGCCGACCTTGGAGATCAGGGCCACCCCGTTCCACCGGCCGGTGGCGTTGACGGCCGCCTCGTAGCCCAGCTCGCGCAGCTGCTCGTGCGGGAACTGCTCCGCGGAGCACTTGGTCTCCTGGATGCACACGACATCCGTGCCGGAGCTCTCCAGCCAGGCCAGCAGGCGCGGCAGCCGGGCGGTGATCGAGTTGACGTTGAACGTGGCGATACGCATGCCGTCCAACCTACCGCCCGGCTCCGACAGTCACAGTTCCGCGGCGTCCCCGGCGGCGAGCCGCCCGTGGTGGGTGCCGCCGAGGGCGGCCAGGGCGTGGTCGTAGATCGGCCGGGCGATGTCCGAGAGGTAGGCGTCGTGGATGTCGATGGCCCGGCGCGGCTTGACCTCGCGCAGGTAGTCGATCACCTCGGCGACCTTGTTCCAGGGCGCGTGCACCGGCAGCATCAGGGTGTCCACGGGCACCTCGGGCACGGTCAGCGCGTCACCGGGGTGGAACAGCGAACCCTCCACCAGGTAGCCGACATTGGTGACCCGCGGGATGTCCGGGTGGACCACGGCGTGCAGCTCGCCGTGCACCTGGACCTCGAACCCGGCGGCGCTGAAGGCGTCCCCGTGGCCGACGGTGTGCACCCGGCCCGGATAGACCGGGGCCAGCCGCTCCGCGACGCTGCGCAGCGTCCACAGCGCGGCGGCCGGGTTCGCGTCGAGGGCGGCCCGCAGCCGGCCCTCGTCGAAGTGGTCGGGGTGCTCGTGCGTGACGAGCAGGGCCTCCGCCCCCAGCCCCGCGTCGGGCTCGCTGAAGGCGCCCGGGTCGATGACGAGCACACGCCCGTCCTTCTCCAGTTGGACACAGGAGTGCAGCCGCTTGGTGAGCTTCATGATCCCAGGCTAGGGGGTGCCCGCAAGCTCCTGCCGGGCCGGCCGCTACGGGGTCGCCGTGGACACCACGTAGACCCGGGGCTTCTCGGGGTCCGTGAGGTCGACCGTGACGTCCCGGGTCGGGCGCGGGTTCGGCTGCTCGATGGTGGTGCCGTACCAGGAGTTCTGCGGGCCCCAGCTCCAGCCCGCGATCGCGGCGTCGTGCGCCCCGATGGAGACCTCGCGGGTCAGCTCGGCGCGGCTGGTGCCGACCTCGGCGAGGAAGGAGTCCAGGTCGGCGGGGGTGACCGCGAACTGCACGTACAGCCGGCTGGTGCGCCAGTTGTTGGTCTCGAGGAACCCGACCCGCCAGGCCTTCGGCGGGATCGGCACCTCGTAGATGCTGCGCTGCACCTTGGACGGCCAGCCGGGGCGCACCTTGATCGCGCCGACCTTGGCGGCCTTGTCGCGGCCGCTCTCGCGGCTCTGCTGGGCGGACACGGCGAGGTAGCCCGCGGGCACGCCGACCAGCAGCAGGATGATGATCGCCGTGATCCAGCGGCGCCGGACGACGTGCTTGCGGTCCTCCGCCGGGAGCGGTGGGCCGCCCTCGTCGGGGGCGGGCGCCTGGCGGGGCAGGGTGGGCGGTGTCACTGCGTGTCCCCGTCCGTGAGGTCCGCGGTCGTGGGGTCTGCGGTCGTGGGGTCCGCGGCCTTGGCCTCCGCGGCCCTGGTGTCCGCGGCCTTGCGCTCCGCGGTGGCCGGGGAGTCGATCAGGCCCCACTGCGCGTAGCGCTCGTACCGCTCGACGCGCCGGCGCGTGGCGCGGCGGAAGCGGCGGGCGACGAGCCGGGCCAGGTCGGCGGCGCCGACCATGCCGGCCTCGGGGCCGAGCTGGGCCTTGGCGATCCGGGCCTCGGGCCGGTAGCCGCGGCCGGTGAGGTGACGCCGGAAGGCGTCCCGGGCGGGGCCGATCAGCAGGTCGTCGGCGGCGCTGACGCCGCCGCCGATGACGAAGCAGGAGGGGTCGAGGGCGGCGGCGAGGTTGGCGATGCCGACGCCGAGCCACTGGCCGATGTCCTCGAGCAGCTCGACGCACATGGCGTCGCCCTCGCGGGCCAGCTCGGTGATGAGCGGCCCGGTGATCTCCGAGACGTTGCCGCCGACCCTGGCGATGATGTCGTGCGCGACCGGGGAGTCGGCGGCGGCCAGCTCGCGGGCCTCGCGGACCAGGGCGTTGCCGGAGCTGTACTGCTCCCAGCAGCCGCGGTTGCCGCACGGGCAGCGGTGGCCGCCGGGGACCACCTGCATGTGGCCGAACTCGCCGGCGACCCCGAAGCGGCCGCGCTTGACCTGGCCGCCCTCGAGGATCGCGCCGCCGATGCCGGTGCCGAGGGTGATCATGACGAGGTGGTCCTCGCCGCGCCCGGCGCCGAAGCGCCACTCGGCCCAGGCGGCGGTGTTGGCATCGTTGTCCACCATGACCGGGACGACGAGCCGGGACTGCAGCGCGTCGCGCAGCGGCTCGTCGCGCCAGGCCAGGTGGGGTGCGAACAGCACGCGGGAGCGGTCGGCGTCGACCCACCCGGCCGCGCCGATGCCCACGGCGTGGACGTCGTGCCGGTCGGACAGGTCGAGCACCAGCTCGACGATGGTGTCCTCGACGACCTTGGGGCTCTTGGACTTGTCGGGGGTCTCGGTGCGGATCTTCTCCAGGATGATCCCGTCGGCGTCGACGACGCCGGCCATCACCTTGGTGCCGCCGATGTCGATGCCGACGGTCGGGACGCGCGGGGCGGTCAGGTGCGACCGGCGCTCACGGGTCCCGATGGTCCGCAGGACGGTGCCTCGCGCGGACCCCCGGTGGGTGAGCGTGAAGTCCCGGTACGTGCTCATCGAGTCGTGTCGTCCCTCAGGGTGCGGTGGTTCCGGACGCCGGATCGGCTGCTCCGGACGGGTGGTCCGGTCCTGATTCTGCCACCCGCTCCAGTTCGTGGCTCAGCTCGTCGAGCTCGGAGCCGCCCGCCATCTGCCGGGTGAGCTCGTCCAGGGTGATGGAGTCGCGGGTGTGACTGCCGGCCATCGTGCCCCGCTTGAGCAGCACGAACCGGTCGCCGACCAGGTAGGCGTGGTGCGGGTTGTGGGTGATGAGGACCACGCCGAGACCCGCGTCACGGGCAGCGGCGACGTACTTGAGGACCACGCCGGACTGCTTCACGCCGAGGGCGGCGGTGGGCTCGTCGAGGACGAGGACCTTCGCGCCGAAGTGGACAGCGCGGGCGATGGCCACGCACTGCCGCTCACCGCCGGACAGGGTGCCGATCGGCTGGTCGACGTCGCGCAGGTCGATGCCCATGCGCAGCAGCTCGGCGCGGGTGGTCTCGCGCATGAACTCCACGTCGAGGCGGCGGAAGGGGCCGCGGCCCTTGGTGGGCTCGGAGCCGAGGAAGAAGTTCCGCCAGACGGGCATGAGCGGGACGACGGCCAGGTCCTGGTAGACGGTGGCGATGCCGTGGTCGAGGGCGGCGCGGGGGTTGGCGAGCGCCGTCTCCTCGCCCTCGATCTCGAAGCTGCCGGCGTCGTGCCGGTGCAGCCCTGCGATGATCTTGATGAGGGTGGACTTGCCGGCGCCGTTGTCGCCGAGGACACAGGTGATCTCGCCGGCGTGGACCTCCAGGGAGACTCCCTGGAGCGCCCGGATGTTGCCGTAGTACTTGCTGACGTCGGTCATCTTCACGAGCGCCGACGCGGGAGTCTTCCCGTTCGCGGCCCGGGACACGGTCTCGGTCATCACTTCGCCCCCGCCCGCTTGCGGACCCATGCGTTGAGCAGCGTGGCCAGCAGGAGCATCGCGCCGAGGAAGAACTTGAACCAGTCCGGGTTCCACTGGGCGTAGACGATGCCGTTGCTGGTCATGCCGAAGATGAAGGCGCCGACCGCCGAGCCGATGGCGGAGCCGTAGCCGCCGGTCATCAGGCAGCCGCCGATGACGGCCGCGATGATGTAGAGGAACTCGTTGCCCACGCCCTCGCCCGACTGGACCACGTCGAACGAGAAGAGGAGGTGCTGCCCGGAGATCCAGGCGCACAGGGCGACGCCCATGTAGAGGCCGATACGGGTCTTGACGACCGGTACGCCGGTCGCGCGGGCCGCGTCCGCCCCGCCGCCCACGGCGAAGATCCAGTTGCCGGCGCGGGTGCGGAGCAGGATCCAGGTCGCGACGGCGACCAGGGCGAACCACCACAGGATGGTCACCTTGAGGGTGACCGAGCCGATGTTCCACTGCGAGGCGAAGAGCGCGCGGGCGGAGGAGAAGCCCTCCATGTCGGCGATGGTCTTGGTCGAGACGGAGCCGCTGATCAGCTTCGTGAAGCCGAGGTTCAGACCCGTCAGCATCAGGAAGGTGCCGAGCGTGATGATGAAGCTCGGCAGTTTGGTGCGGGTCAGCATGAACCCGTTGAAGAAGCCGATGGCCAGGGTGACCAGCAGGGACACGCCGACGCCGACCCACACGTTGGCGGTCATCTGGTAGCTGAACATCGAGCTGACCAGCGCCGAGGTGGTGACCATGACGCCGGCGGAGAGGTCGAACTCGCCGCCGATCATCAGCAGGGCCACCGGGCAGGCCATGATCCCGATGGTGGAGGCCGAGTACAGGATCGTGCTCAGGCTGGAGGCCTGCAGGAAGCTGGGCGCGGCGAAGGAGAAGAAGACGAACACGGCGGCCGCGCCGACGACCGCGCCCAGCTCGGGGCGGCCGAGCAGCTTGCGGACCAGGGAGGTGGGGGCGAGCCGCTCGTCGGCGGCCGTTGCCGTGCTCATCGGCTGCCCCGCTTGATGTACTCCTCCAGCTTGCCGGCCTCGTCGGCCGTCACGATCTGCGGTCCGGTGAGTACGGGGCGGCCGCCGCCGAGCACGTTCGCGTTGTAGCGGTACAGCCAGAGCAGGTCGATGGCCTCGTAGCCCTGGAGGTAGGGCTGCTGGTCGACGGCGAAGCCGAGGGCGCCGGACTTCAGGTCGCGGGCGACGGACGCGTTGAGGTCGAAGGTGTCGACCTCGGCCTTGCTGCCCGCCGCGTCCTTCGCCTTGATCGCGGTCGGTGCGAAGGGGGCGCCGAGAGTGACGATCGCGTCGACGGACGGGTCGGCCTGGAGCTTCGCCTGGACGGCCGCCTGCACGGAGGGCATGTTGGTGCCCTCGACGTACAGGTTCTCCATCTCCCCGCCGAAGGTCTTCTTCGCCCCGGCGCAGCGCTGCTCGTGGCCGACGTTGCCCTGCTCGTGCAGGACGCAGACGGCCTTCTTCTTGCCGCGCTTGGTCAGCTCGGTGCCGACGGCCTCGCCGGCGACCTCCTCGTCCTGGCCGATGTGGGTGAGGGCGCCGTACGCGGCGGACTGCGCGGATCCGGAGTTGACCGTGATCACCGGGATGCCGGCCTTGACCGCCTTGCCGATGACGTCCTTGAGCGCCTCGGGCTTGGCCAGGCTGACCACGATCCCGTCGACCTTCTGGTCGATGGCGTTCTGCACGAACTGGGCCTGCTGCTGTGCCTGGTCGTCGTGGGCGTAGACGAAGTTGATGTTGTCCTTCGCCGCGGCCTCCTTGGCGCCCTTCTGGACGATGTCCCAGAAGGTGTCGCCGTCGCCCGCGTGCGTGACCATCGCGAAGGTCCAGCGCGGGGTGGACACGGCGGGCCGGCCCGCCTGGGCGGCCTTCGCGCGGTCCTCGGCACGCTTGCCGCCCGTACTGCTGCAGCCCACGAGGGAGGCTCCCAGTACCGTCGCGAGCACGGCGCCCACGACCCGTACCCCTGTCCGAACCCTAGCCACGTCTGCGTGCCCTTCCCTCGTCCTGCATGCTGCTGATGTCAAAGCGGTCATTCCGGTCCCAGCCGCTCAGTATCCGCCACAGTGGACCATGTGCGTTCATCGGGGCCTTCGAGGCCATCTGGGCCAACTGTGCCATCGAAGACCTCTCCGGGCAGATTGACAGCCACCCCTGACGGGTTCACTTTGAGTGCATGCGCATCGGGGTGATCGGAACGGGCCGGATCGGCTCCTTCCATGCGGCGGCACTGGCCCGCCACCGGGACGCCGGCTCGCTGCTGCTCGCCGACGCCGATCCCGCGCGAGCGGCGCGCCTCGCCGACCGGCTGGGAGCGACCGCCGCACCCTCCGTGGAGCAGGTCTTCAAGTGGGGTGTGGACGCCGTGGTCGTCGCCTGCGCCACCGACGGGCACGCGGAGCTGGTCCTGCGGGCGATCCGCGGCGGACTCCCGGTGTTCTGCGAGAAGCCCCTGGCCACCGACCTCGCCCGGACGCTCGCCGTACTGCGCGAGGTGACCGCCGCCGACGGGGTGCTCCAGCTGGGCTTCATGCGCCGCTTCGACGCGGGCTGCCGCACCGCGCGCGAGCTGGTGCGCTCCGGAGCCCTGGGCCGGCTGCACACCGTACGGACGATGACCGCCGATCCGGCGCCGCCGCCCGCCGCGTACCTGGCGACGTCCGGAGGCCTGTACCGGGACTGCATGGTGCACGACTTCGACATGGTCCGCTGGGTGACCGGGCACGAGGTGACGGAGGTCTACGCGACCGGCTCCGACGCGGGTCCGGCGATGTTCCGGGAGGTCGGCGACGTGGACACCGGCGTCGCCCTGCTCACCCTGGACGACGGGACGCTGGCCACCTGTACGGGCACCCGGTGCAACGGCGCCGGGTACGACGTGCGGATGGAGCTGGCCGGAGAGCTCGACCAGGTCTCCTCCGGGCTGGACGACCGTACGCCGATCGCCTCGACCGAACCGCAGGGCCCGCCCCCGGCGAGCAAACCGTGGACGGGGTTCCTGGAGCGGTTCGCCCCCGCGTACGAGGCGGAGCTGGCGGCCTTCGTCCGGCTGGTGCGCGGTGACGGCCCCAACCCGTGCGACGGCCGGGAGGCGCTGGCCGCGCTGCGGATCGCGGAGGCCTGCGAGCTGTCGCGCCGGGAGCGGCGCCCGGTCCGGATGGCGGAGCTCCCGGACCTGTAGGGGCCCCCGGGGCGGGTGCGGTACGGGATCGGCCACGGGCGGCGGCTACCAGCGCACCGGCAGCTTGGTCACGCCCCGGATCAGGCTGCCCCCGATGTACGTCGGCGCCTCCCCGGCCGGGTCTTCGGCGAGATCCGGGAAGCGCTCCAGCAGCCCGCGGATCGCGATGCGGCCCTCCATCCGGGCCAGCGGGGCGCCGATGCAGAAGTGCAGTCCGTGCCCGAAGGCGAGGTGGCCCTGCGGGGCGCGCCGGACGTCGAACGCGTCGGGGGCCTCGTACCGCACGGGGTCGCGGTCCGCGCCGGCCAGCGAGACGAGGACGGTGGCTCCGGCCGGGACGGCGGTGCCGCCTATCTCCATGTCCTCGCGGGCGTAGCGGTAGGTGGTGTTCTGCACCGGGCCGTCGTAGCGGAGCATCTCCTCGATCGCGCCGTCGAGCAGGCCGTCGTAGTCGGCGCGCAGGGCGGCCAGCTGGTCCGGGTGGGCCAGCAGGGCGCGCGTGCCGTTGGAGATGAGGTTGACGGTGGTCTCGTGGCCGGCGATCAGCAGCAGGAAGGCCATGCCGATGAGTTCGTCGGGCGACAGTGCGTCGCCGTCCTCGTCGCGGGTCCGGATGAGGGCGCTGAGCAAGTCCTCGCCGGGGTCCTTGGACTTGGCCTCGACGAGCTCCGCGAGGTAGTCGCCGAGCTTCTGGTGCGCGTTGGTGCTCGGGGTGACGGAGGTGGGCGCGAGGACCTCCTTGGACCAGTAGCTGAAGCGCTCGCGGTCCAGGTCGGGGACGCCGAGGAGTTCGCCGATGACGGTCATGGGCAGCGGGAAGGCCAGGGCCTTGATCAGGTCGGCGGTGCGCTGCGGGCGATCGGCCATCGCGTCGAGCAGATCGTCGGTGATCTGCTGGACGCGGGGGCGCATCGCCTGCACCCGGCGGGCGGTGAACTCGCGGGCGACCAGGCGGCGCAGCCGGGTGTGGTGCGGCGGGTCGGCCTCCAGCATGTTGCTGTTGGCGGGGGTGGTCGCGACGCCCGGCAGGACTGCGCTGCTGATCCAGTTCTTCGACAGACCCGGGTGGTTGAGGGCGTGGCGGGCCTCCTCGTAGCCGACGACCAGGAAGGTCGGCGCGTACTCGGCGGCCGTGACCTCGACTTGGTGCACGGGTCCCGCCGCGCGCAGCCGGGCGTAGAAGGAGTAGGGGTCTGCGTGGAAGTCTGCGTCGTTCACGCTGATGTCCGGTTGTGGCATGCGGTCACATTAATGTGACCGCTCGGTGCTGGGACCATCGATTTCCGGTCACGCGCCCGAGCGGACGGCGTCCGAGGTCATCCGGCCACGGCGCGGCGGCCCCAGGCGGTGCCGCCGAGGACGAGGGCGGCGCCCACGAGGCCGGCCGGGCCGAGGTGTTCGCCGCCGATGGCGATGCCGGCCGCGGCCGCCCACAGGGGTTCGGTGCCGAGCAGCAGGCTGACCCGGGAGGGCGAGGAGCGGCGTACGGCCCACATCTGCACGAAGAAGGCGAAGAGGGTGCAGAAGAAGGAGAGGAACGCGAGCCCCGCCCACTCGGCCGCCCCGAAGCCCGCGGCGACCGCCCAGGGGCTGTCGCCGGTGCCGGACACGGCGGCCGGTACGGCGAGTACGCCGAACAGGAGGAGGGAGCCGCCGAGCTGAACGGTGGTCAGCGACAACGAGTCGGCGTCCTGGACGGCCTTGATCCGCGCCATCAGCAGGACGTGCAGGGTCCGGGCGAGCGCCGCGCCGAGGATGAGCAGGTCGCCGGCGCCGGGGACGGTGAACCCGGCGCCCTGGGTGAGCAGGACGACGCCGGCGACGGAGGCCGCGGCTCCCGCGAGGAAGGCGCCCGGCGGGGCCGTGCGCCGTACGGCGGCCTCGGCGAGCGGGGTGAAGATCATGGTCAGGCTGATGATCAGCCCGGCGTTGGTGGCGGAGGTGTGCACGACCCCGTAGGTCTCCAGCAGGAAGATCCCGCCGAGTACGAGCCCCAGCACGCCCGCGCCGCGCACCTGCGCGGCGGTGAGCGCCCGCAGCCGCTGCCACCCGGCGACGGCGAGCACGGGCAGCACGAGCGCGAAGCGCAGGACGAGGACGGCGATCACGGTGTGGCCCGTGGTGATGCCCTTGGCGGCGAGATAGCTGGCGCCCCAGACGACGGCGACGGCCAGGACGGGCAGATCGGCGAGCCAGGCCCGGCGGGGGGCGGCAGTGCGTGCAAGGAGGGCGGACGAGCTCACCAGGGACTCTCCATCGGCGTGAAGCGGGTGGAGACTCCGGCGGCTCCCTCGGGCGCGGCTCACCGTACCGGAGCCGATCATGGCGGTCGAGCGGTTTCACCCGGGCCCGCCCAGAGCCCGCCCGGGGGCCGCCCGGGACCGCCCGGGGCCCGCCCGCCGGGCCCCTGGCGGCGCGACGTCGACGGGGGTCAGCCGAAGGTGCCGAAGGTGGCCCGGCCCGTCGGGCGGTACGTGAGGATGGCGGCGCCGTTCGGCGTCGTGCGCGAGGCGGCCAGCTCATAGGCCGTGGGCAGCCCGCCCGTCGGGAACAGCCGCCGTCCGGCGCCCAGGGAGACGGGATAGACCTCCAGGTTCAGCTCGTCCACGAGGTCCCGCGCCAGCAGCCACTGGGCCAGCTGCCCACTGCCGTGCACCTGGAGCTCCCGGTGCCCCTCCAGCCCGTCCTTGATCCGCATGATCTCGCTCTGGAGCTGCTCGCCGTCGATGACGGTGGTCCCCGCCCAGGCCGGTTCCTTGAGGGTGGTCGAGGCCACGTACTTCGGCAGGCCGTTCAGCCGGCTCGCGATCGGGTCGGTGGGGTCGGTCCTCTTCGGCCAGTAGTCGGCGAAGATCTCGTACGTCCGGCGCCCGAGCAGGAAGGCCGCGGCCCGGTCGAACAGCTCGGTGGTGAACGCGCCCACGCCCTCGTCGTAGAACGGCGTCAGCCAGCCGCCGTACTCGAACCCGCCGGTGGGGTCCTCCTCCGGCCCGCCGGGGGCCTGCATCACTCCGTCGAGGCTCACGAAGGTGGTGAGGGTCAGCTTGCCCATGGCTCTGCACTCCTTGCGTCCGGTGTCTCCTGCACGGGTTTCCCCTGCACGGGTTCAGACTCCCGGCCGCCCAGGAACTCATCGGCGCGGCGCGCGCGAGCGCGAGGTCCGATTCCCGCCAGCGCCCGCCTCCCTCCTCCTATTTCATTGAACCCGCAACTACTTATCGGGCGAGAGCAGGGAGCAGGACCATGAGCACCAACGACGCGGTGGTGGCACTGGTGACCGGCGGCAGCCGCGGCATCGGGGCGGCCACCGCCCTGCGGCTGGCGCAGGACGGCATCGACGTCGCGCTGACCTACGTCAGCGGCGCGGAGGCCGCGGCCGAGGTCGTGGGCAGGATCGAGGCACTCGGCCGGCGCGCCCTGGCGCTCCGGGCCGACGTGGGCGACCCGGCGCAGGCGGTCGCCGCGGTGGAGGAGACCGTACGGGGCCTGGGGCGGATCGACGCCCTGGTCAACAACGCGGGCGTCGGCGTGCTCGGGCCGCTGGACGCCCTGACCCTGGCCGAGGTGGACCGGGTACTGGCGGTCAACGTGCGCGGCGTGTTCCTGACCACCCGGGCCGCGGCCGCACGGATGGGCTCCGGCGGCCGCATCGTCACCATCGGCAGCTGCATGGCCGCGCGGGTCCCCGGCCCGGGCGGCACCCTGTACGCGATGAGCAAGGCCGCGCTGATCGGCCTGAACAAGGCGCTGGCGCGGGAGCTCGGCGGGCGCGGCATCACCGCGAACCTCGTGAACCCGGGCCCGGTCGACACCGACATGAACCCGGCGGACGGCCCGCACGCCGCCGCGCAGAGCGCGCTGACGGCCCTCGGCCGTTTCGGCACCACGCAGGAGGTGGCGGCCCTGGTGTCCTTCCTCGTGGGTCCGGACGCCGCCTATGTGACGGGCGCCGAGTTCGCGGTGGACGGCGGCCACGCGGCGTAGCGCGTACGGCGATACGCCGACGGGGCGCACCGCTGCTGCGGTGCGCCCCGACGGGCCGTGCGGGCCCCGGGGGTGTCGGCCCCCGGGGCAGTCACCGGGGCGGGATCAGCCGCCCAGCTCCTGGTGGCGGGCGGTCAGCGCGGCCGCGCCGGCCTCCGTCAGTGAGCCGTACAGGCGCAGGCGGGAGAAGCCGCCGTCCGGGAAGATGTCGATCCGGACGTGCGTGCCGACCGCCGGGGCGTCCAGTACGAACCGGTGGTTGGTGTCGGGCTGCAGGCGGGTGCGCGGCAGGAACTCCGTCCACTCGCCCTCCTCGCCGGACTTGACGGACAGCGAGGCCCAGCCGGCCGAGTTGCCCTTGAGGTAGGCGGTGTCGATCTCGACGGCGCGGATCTCGGAGTCGGCCACCAGCTGGTAGCGGATCCAGTCGTTGCCGTTGTCGCGGCGGCGGGCGGTCTCCCAGCCGTCGTCCATCTTGCGGGAGCGGCCCGGGTTGATGGTGTTGGTCGGCGGGGAGTAGAAGCGGTTGGAGGCGTCCTGGACGGAGCCGCCGTTCTCCAGGGCCACGACGTCGAACGTGCCGAGCGCGGCGAGCCACTTCGGGTCGGGGCGGACCTCGCCGTAGACGCGCAGGCGGGCGATGCCGCCGTCCGGGTGCTGGTTCAGGCGCAGGTGCGTGAAGCGCTGCTCGACGTCGACCTCGAAGCCGTTGGCGGCGTGGCCGCCGACGGGCGTGCGCGGTACCAGGGTCGTCCACTTCACGTCGTCGGAGAGGAGCTCCTGCGCGGTCGGGGAGCCCACGACGGAGGTGCCCTCCACCGAGACGGCCTGCGGCATGTTGCCGCGGAAGTGGGCGGTGTCGACGACGATGCCGCGGATGACGCCGGGGGCGCCGAGGCGGATCAGCGCCCAGTCGTGGTCCTCGGCGGTCGGCCAGGGCTGTTCGGCCGAGACGCCGCGGCGGCGGCGGGTCTCCCAGCCGTCCATGACCTTGCCCTTGTGGCCGAAGTGCTCGGGGTCGAAGTGCGCGGCCTCCTCGACGAGCAGGTTCTCGCGCTGGGCGAAGAACTCGTCGTTGGCGGCGAGGACACCCGCGCCGAGCTGACGCGCGGCGAGGTTCGCGTGCTGGGTGAACGGGAAGTCCGCGGTGCGGTAGTCGGCGTACGGGTCGCCGCCTCCGTACGGGTTCGCGTTACCGGTGAAGGATTCAATCGCCACTGGTCAGTTCTGCCTTTCGAGAAGTCGGCCCGTGGGCTCGGTCGGGGTGCCGTGGTCGGCGATCTGCGTACCGCGCAGCCAGGTGGACTTCACGACGCCGTGCAGGGTCTTGCCCGCATACGCCGTGACCCGGTTGCGGTGGTGCAGTTCCGCGGGATCCACGGTGAAGGTCTCTTCGGGGGCCAGGACGGCGAAGTCGGCGTCGCGGCCGGCCTCGATCGCGCCCTTGCCGGCGAGGCCCGCGAGGGCGGCCGGGGCGGCGGACATCCAGCGCACGACGTCCTCGAGGGTGCGTCCGCGGCGCCGGGCCTCGGTCCAGATCGCCGGCAGGCCGAGCTGAAGGGAGGAGATGCCGCCCCACGCGGTGGCGAAGTCGTCCGTCTTCAGGTCCGCCGTGGAGGGCGAGTGGTCGGAGACGATGCAGTCGATGGTGCCGTCGGCGAGCGCGTCCCACAGGAGGTCCTGGTTGGCGGCCTCGCGGATGGGCGGGCAGCACTTGAACTCGCTGGCGCCGTCGGGTACTTCCTCGGCCGTGAGGGTGAGGTAGTGCGGACACGACTCGACGGTGATCTTGACGCCCTCCGCCTTGGCGGCGGCGATCAGCGGCAGCGCGTCGGAGGAGGACAGGTGCAGGACGTGGACCCGCGCGTTCAGCCGCTTCGCCTGGGCGATCAGGTTCCCGATCGCGGTGTTCTCGGCGTCGCGCGGGCGGGACGCGAGGAAGTCGGCGTACTTGGGGCCGGGCACGACCGGAGCGGAGTCCAGGTGGTGCGGGTCCTCGGCGTGCACGATCATCAGCCCGCCGAAGCCGGTGATCTCGGCGAGGGAGGTGGCCAGCTGCTCCTGGTCGAGCTCGGGGAACTCGTCGACACCGGAGGGCGACAGGAAGCACTTGAAGCCGTAGACGCCGGCGTCGTGCAGCGGCGCCAAGTCCTTGACGTTGTCCGGCAGGGCGCCGCCCCAGAAGCCGACGTCCACGTGCGCCTTGGCGCGGGCGACCTCCTGCTTGACGCGGAGGTGGTCGACCGTGGTGGTCGGCGGCAGGGAGTTGAGCGGCATGTCGAGGATCGTGGTGACGCCTCCGGCCGCGGCGGCGCGGGTGGCCGTCCAGAAGCCCTCCCACTCGGTGCGGCCCGGGTCGTTCACGTGCACGTGCGTGTCGACCAGGCCGGGGAGCAGGACGTCGTCGCCGAAGTCCTCGAGCCGGGCGCCCGCCGGCACCTCGGCGTCGTGCGGCAGTACGGCGACGATCTTCCCGGCGGCGACGGCTACCGAAGCGGCGCGCGTCCCCCCGGGGGTGATGACGCGAGTCGAGCGCAGTACCAGTTCCACGTCGTCGGACACGCCGGAACCTCCCCATCTACTTCCACAGAGCGAAATTCAACGTTCTGTTGACGGAGTCTCGTCGCCGATCCGGAGCCAGTCAAGAGCCCCCGGACAGAGCACTGACACACTGGAGTCGCAATTGGATGTTTCCACAGGATGGAATTAAGATTTCACTATCCAGAATGTAGCTATCACCACCGGGGGGCGGGCGGGTAACTTCCCGAGGACGTCCGCCACCCGGACAAACCCCCTCTGACCGGCGGGGACGGCTTCGACCCGGCTCTAGGGCCGACGCCGACCGACCGGTAGGCTGATTCCTTGCCTGCCAGCACCGAAAGGACCGCGCCGTGCCGACGTCCAGCGCCAGCACCACCGACGCTTCCGCCAAGCCCACCGCCGCCAGCGGTGGCGTTCAGTCCCTTGAGCGCGCCTTCGATCTGCTCGAACGCATGGCCGATGCCGGGGGTGAGGTCGGCCTGAGCGAGCTCTCCACCGCCAGCGGTCTGCCGCTGCCCACCATCCACCGCCTCATGCGCACCCTCGTGGCATGCGGCTACGTCCGGCAGCAGCCCAATCGACGGTACTCCCTCGGCCCCCGGCTGATCCGCCTCGGCGAGTCCGCGTCGCGGCTGCTGGGGACCTGGGCCCGGCCGTACCTCGCCCGTCTGGTCGAGGAGACCGGCGAGACGGCGAACATGGCCCTGCTCGACGGGGACGAGATCGTCTACGTCGCCCAGGTGCCGTCCAAGCACTCCATGCGCATGTTCACCGAGGTCGGCCGCCGCGTGCTGCCGCACTCCACCGGTGTGGGCAAGGCGCTGCTCGCGTACACCCCCGCGGACGAGGTACGGGCCCTGCTGGCGCGCACCGGGATGCCCGCCGCGACCGAGAAGACCATCACCACGCCCGAGGGCTTCCTGGAGGCGCTGGAGCAGGTCCGCAAGGTGGGCTACGCGGTCGACGACAACGAGCAGGAGATAGGAGTCCGCTGCCTCGCCGTGTCGGTGCCCAACTCGCCGACCGCCGCCGCGATCTCCATCTCGGGTCCGGCCGGGCGCGTGACCGAGGCCGTGGCCGAGTCCTTCGTGCCGATCCTGCAGAACATCGCGGCCGACCTGTCCGTGGCCCTGCAGAGCCAGAACCCCGCGTAGCTTCCGGCCCGGGCCCTGGCCCCGTACGTACGCGAAGGCCCCGCCCCCTGCGGTGCGAGGGGGCGGGGCCTTCTCGTGCGTACGGGCGCTCATGCGGCACGGGCGCTCACGCGGCCGGGACGGTCTCCGGCTCCGATGCCGCCTGCGTCAGGCGGCCGTCCGTCATCGTGGCCGTCCGGTCCATGCGCTCCAGGTGGGCGTGGTCGTGGGTGACCAGCACGGTCGCGGTGGAGCGCTCGCGGGTCAGGGTGACCAGCAGGTCGAGGACGGCCGCCCCGCGCTCGTGGTCCAGGGCGCTCGTCGGCTCGTCGACCAGGAGCACGGCCGGCTCGTTCATCAGGGCGCGGGCGATGTTGATGCGCTGGCGCTGGCCGCCGGAGAGCTGGTGGGGGCGCTTGTCGGCCTTGTCGGCCAGGCCCACCGCGTCCAGCAGTTCCAGCGCCCGGCGGCGCAGCGCCCGCGACGGGCGGCCCGAGAGGTGCGCCATCACCTGGAGCTGCTCGGCGGCGGTGAGCGAGGCCAGCAGGTTCGGCTGCTGGAAGACGATGCCGATCTTCTCGCGGCGCAGGGCCGACTTCTCGGCCGGGCTCAGCCACGCGGTGTCCTGGCCGGCCACCACCACCTGCCCGGAGTCCGGGGTGACCAGGGTGGCGGCGACGGCCAGCAGGCTGGACTTGCCGGAGCCGGAGGGTCCTATCACCGCGGTCAGGGTGCCCGGGGGCACCTCCAGGCGGACCCGGTCGAGGGCGGTGAGCCGGCTCTCGCCGTCCGGGTAGGTGAGCGTGACGTCGTGCACGAGCAGGGTCACCGGGCGCTCCCGAGGGCGGTCAGGGGGTCTACGGCGGTGATCCGCCGGATGGACAGGGCCGCGCCCAGTGCGCCGAGCGCGATCATGATCGCGGCGGGCACCAGCACGGTCGCGGTGTCGAGGACGAAGGGCACGTTGCCGCCGCTGATCAGCGCGCCGAACCCGGCGGCCAGCGCCGTACCGAGCCCGGTGCCGATCGCGAGCATGACGACGGCCTGGCCGAGCGCGTCCTTCAGCAGGTACGGGGTGGAGGCGCCCAGCGCCTTCAGCACGGCGATGTCACCGCTGCGCTGGATCGTCCAGACGGTGAAGAAGGCCCCTATGACCAGGGCGGAGATGGCGAAGAGGAAGCCGCGCATCAGCTGGAGCGAGCCGTTCTCGGCCTGGTAGGACCCTATGGCGCCGAGGGCCTCGTCGACGGTCTGAATCTTGGTGGCGGCGGCCTCGTCGCCTGCGGCGAGGTCGGCGGATCCGGCGGTGTCGAGCGCGATCACGGTGGCGAGGGTGTCGAGGGAGGTGCCGGGGTTGCCGATGCGCTGCCAGTCGCCCAGGTCCATCCAGACGACGGGGGTGTGGCTGTACGCGGCGGTGCCGGAGACGGCGGCCACGGTCAGCTCGAGCGGGCCGATCTTCAGCTTGCCGCCGGCGGCGAGGCCGCCGAGTTCCTTCGCGGCCTTCTCCGTGAGGACCACCTGCCCCTGGGCGAGGCCGCTGCCGCGGGGCGGGAGGGGGCCGGCCGGGTCGACGCCGAACACGGAGACGGCCGCGGTGCGCTCACCCGCCGACGCGTTGGTGGTGCGGATGCCGAGCGGCTGCACCGACTTCACACCGGGCTGTGTCCGCCAGGCCTGCCAGGCCTTCTCGGGCACCTGGGAGTTGGTGAAGGACACCTTCTGGTCCCCCGCCGGCGCGGCGAAGGCGAGGTGGGTGGCGGGCAGGCCGGTGACGGCCGAGATGTTCTCCCGGGCCAGGCCGGCGGTGAGCCCGGACAGCAGGCCGACCAGCAGCGTGATCAGCAGTACGACCGAGCCCATGAGGGCGAAGCGGCCCTTGGCGAACCGTAGATCTCTCCATGCGACGAACATGGTCCCCACCCTGGTCTTCGGCGCGGGCCCAGGGCATCGCGCCACGGTAGTGATCCTGGTATCGAAGGACGCATCCGGACATCAAACTTTCGATTGACCGGGGGGCGCACGGCCGCGCTTAGGCTGTTCAGGCCATGGCTGCTACTGCACAATCCCCCGCTCCACGTCCCCTCACCCCCGTCACGCGCGTGCTGCGCCTGTGCCTGCACGCGCTGCTGTTCGGGCTGCTCGCGCTGGCCGCCGGGCGGGCCGTCACCGCCTCCGCGCCGCGCGCCGGCTGGGTGGTCGCCGCCTGCGCGGTGCTCGCCGCCGTGTACGCGGCCGGCGTACTGGCTCCCGTGGTGCACCGCTCGCCGCGCGCCGGGGCGGTGTGGCTGGCCGGGCTGGGCGCGGCCTGGGCGGGGCTGCTGGTGTTCTCCCCCGACGGGCTGTGGATCGCCTTCCCGCTGTACTTCCTGGAGCTGCACCTGCTGCGGCTGCGCTGGGGCCTCGCGGCCGTCGCGGTGACCGCGTGCGCGGCGATCGGCGGCTTCCTGGCGCACGCGCAGAGCGGCGCGGCGTCGCCCGGGGCCTTCCTCGGACCGCTGCTCGGCGGGGCCGTGGCGGTGGCGACCGTACTGGGCTACCAGGCGCTGTACCGCGAGAGCGAACGCCGCCGCGAGCTCATCGAGGAGCTCATCGCCACCCGCGCCGAGCTGGCCGCGGCCGAGCGAAACGCGGGGATCCTGGCGGAGCGCGAACGCCTGGCCCGGGAGATCCACGACACCCTGGCGCAGGGCCTGTCCTCGATCCAGCTCCTGCTCCGCGCCGCGGAGCGGTCGCTTCCGCAGGACGCTCCGGCCCTGGAGCACATCGGCCGGGCCCGGGAGGCGGCCCAGGAGAACCTCGCCGAGGCGCGTCGTTTCGTACGGGCGCTGACCCCTCCCGACCTGGAACACGGCTCCCTCGCCGCCGCGCTGGAGCGGCTGTGCACGGCAGCTCCCGGGCCGCGCGTCCGGTTCTGCCTGAGCGGTGCGCCCCGGGTCCTGCCCACCCCGTACGAGGTCGCCCTGCTCCGCATCGCCCAGTCGGCGCTGGCCAACGTCGTCCGGCACGCCCGCGCGGACCGCGCCGAGATCACGCTGACCTTCATGGACGCCTCCGTGACGCTGGACATCGTGGACGACGGGACCGGCTTTGAACCGTCCTCGGCCCCCTCCGGCGACGGCGGGTTCGGCCTCCCCGCCATGCGCTCGCGGGCCGAGACCCTCGGCGGCCTGTTCACGGTCGAGTCCTCCCCCGGCCAGGGCACCGCCGTGGCCGTCACCCTGCCGCTGCCCCTGGAGGCATCCTGATGACGATCCGCCTGCTGCTGGCCGACGACCACCCGGTGGTCCGGGCCGGGCTGCGTGCGGTGCTGGACACCGAGCCGGACTTCGCGGTGGTCGCCGAGGCCGCCACCGCCGAGCGGGCCGTGGAACTGGCCGCCTCGGAGCCGGTGGACGTGGTCCTGATGGACCTCCAGTTCGGTACGGGCATGCACGGCTCTGCGGCGACGGCGGCGATCACCGCCCGGCCCGGAGCCCCCCGGGTCCTGGTCCTGACCACGTACGACACGGACGCGGACATCCTGGCAGCGGTGGAGGCGGGCGCGTCCGGCTACCTGCTGAAGGACGCCCCGCCGGAGGAGCTGGCGGCGGCGGTCCGCACCGCGGCGGCGGGCCAGTCGGCGCTGGCCCCGGCGGTGGCGCTGCGCCTGATGGACCGGATGCGCACCCCCGCGGAGGCACTGACGAAGCGGGAGCTGGAGGTGCTCCAGCTGGTCGCGGACGGCCTGTCGAACCAGCAGATCTCGAAGAAGCTCTTCCTGAGCCAGGCCACGGTCAAATCCCACCTGGTCCACATCTACGCGAAGCTCGGCGTCGACTCCCGCACGTCGGCGGTGGCCGCGGCCACCACCCGCCGCCTGATCCGCACCGCGTAGACCCGTTCCGGGGTGGGGCGATCCCCCGCACGTGTCCACCGGCGGCCCGGCGGGTGCGGGGCACGCCCGGCCGGAAGCATTCGGGTTACCGAGCCCCGACCCGAGAGCGAGCCCCGATGTCCGCCGCCGCCACCGCCCCCGCCACGGTCACCCCGCCGGAGACCGTCCGCAACGCCTACGCCCTCTGGCTGACCGCCGTCGCCGCCGGTGCCTTCGAAACCGTCCTCGCCGTCGGCCGGATGACCGCCGACGGCACGGGGTCCGCCGCAGGGATCGCCATCGGCCTGGCCGTACGCCTGACCGTCTTCACCGCCGCCGTGCTGATCGCCCGGCGCATGCGCGCCGGAGCCGGCTGGGCCCGGACGACCCTCGCGCTCGGCCTCGGCGTCCTCGGCACGGCGTCCATGGTCGTCCAGCCCCTCGGCCACCTCCTCGCCGGCGGGTCGGTATCGGCGGCGCTCGGCCGGGCCGACGCCCTCGACTGGCTCTTCGGCGCCAGCCGGGCCGTCCACGTGGCCGCCGTCCTCACCGCGGTGGCCCTGATGTTCCGCCCGGCCGCGAACGCCTACTTCCGCAAGCGGCACAGCCGGTCGCCGGGTACTGCCGTCGCGGCCGGGAGGGTGACGGTTGCCCGTCCGGTCCTCCCGGGCCGGCCCGCACGTCTACGCCACCCAGTGCGGCCGCTCCACCGCCGGAGGCAGCGGCACCCCGTCGTGGAAGGCCGCCGCCAGGCGCCGTACGGCCTCGTCCAGCCGGTCCGCAGACAGCGTGTACGGAATCCGCAGCCGATGCTCGAACGTCCCGGGATCCACCCCGAACCGCGCCCCCCGCCCGATGTGCACGCCGCAGGCGCCCGCCCGCTCCGCCAGCGCCGAGCTCACCGGCTCCCCCAGGTCCACCCACAGCGACAGCCCCCCGGGCGGGACCTGCCACGACCACTCCGGAGTGTGCCGCTCGAGCGCACGCACCAGCGCCCCCCGCTGCCCCCGCAACTGCGCGAGCCGCGCCGGCAGGGTCCGCTCCAGCCCCTCCAGCAGCGGCAGCGCCACCAGCTGGTCCAGCACCGACCCCGTCATGTCCGCGGCCACCTTCACCGCCGTCAGCTCCGTGATCATCTTCGCGGTGGCCCGTACCCACCCCACCCGCAACCCGCCCCAGTGCGTCTTGCTGAGCGAGCCGATCGTCACCACGTGGTCCGCCCCGCCCCGGGGCGCCAGCGAGGCCAGCGGCGCCGGCGGCGGCACGTCCAGGGCGATGTCGGCGATGGTCTCGTCGACCACCAGCCAGGTCCCGGTCCGCCGTGTCGCCGACAGCAGCCGCAGCCGCTGCTCCTGCGGCATGAGCAGGCCCGTCGGGTTGTGGAAGTCCGGGATCGCGTACGCCAGCCTCGGCACGGTCTGCCGCAGCGTGGACTCGGCGATCTCCATGTCCCAGCCCGCGTCGGAGACGGCGATCGAGCCGGTGCGCAGCCGGGCGTGCCGCAGGGCGTCGAGGGCGTTCGCGTACGTGGGGCTCTCGGTCACCACCCGGTCCCCGGGCCGGCACAGCAGGCTCACGACCAGCGAGAACGCCTGCTGCGCACCGGCCGTGACCAGGATCTGCTCGGGGCGGGTCGCCAACCCCCGCCGGGTGAACCGCTCGGCGACGGCACTGCGCAGGTCGGGCAGCCCGAAGGGGTTGTAGCCGGGGCTCCGGGCGAGGCCCGGCAGCCGGGGCGCGGCCCAGGCGAGGGCCTCGGTGAGGGCGTCCTCCGGGGCGCCCAGGGCGGCGATGGCCAGGTCGATCCCGGGATCGCCGTCGGCGATGTAGCCGCCGGAGCCGACCAGCAGGTGCGCGCCGACCGGCCCGTGGCCCTCGGGGAGTTCGGTCCAGGTACCGGATCCGCGCCGGCTGCGGACGTAGCCGCTCTCGCGCAGCAGGTCGTAGGCCCCGGTGACGGTGGCGCGGCTGGCGCCGAGCGCCTCGGCGAGCTCGCGCTCGGCGGGCAGCCGTACGTGCAGGGCGATCCGGCCGTCCAGGATCAGGGTCCGCACGGCGTCGGCGAGGGACCGGTAGCCGGGGCGGGCCAGCACTTCGGAGGGCAGCAGGGCCGCGAGCTGGCGGCTGCCGATGGTTCTGTCCGCCGTCTGGACGACTCGCCCGTTTGCCATGCCAACCTCCCCTGATTGGCTCTGCCGGCCAGGCCAATCCAGGGTCCAGACTCGCGGTATTGGCCCCTGATTGGCAAGGAGACCGCCATGTCGACCCCGCTGACCGACCGCCATGAACGCGCCCTGGCGGCTGCCGTCGAGAACCGGATCTCCGAGCCGCTGCGCCTCGGGCCCGCCCTGGCCGCCGTACGACGCCTCCTGACGCGGCGGCCACGCACCGATCCGCAGGGGCGAGAATCGCTGACATGCCAGCCATCGCAGAATCGACCCCGACCCCCCAGCCCCCTGGCCCCGTGATCGCGGGCCTGCTGCTCGCGGCCGGCGGCGGCCGCCGCCTGGGCGGGCGCCCCAAGGCCCTGCTCGCGTACCGCGGCCGCCCGCTCGTCGAGAACGCGGTACGGGTGCTGCGCGAGGCGGGCTGCGGTCCGCTGCACGTGGTGCTCGGCGCCTCCGCGGCCGAGGTCCGCGAGCGGGCGGACCTGACCGGCTGCGTGGTCGTGGACAACCCCGACTGGGCGGAGGGGATGGGCTCCTCCCTGCGGGTCGGCCTCGCCTCGCTCGCCGGGGCGGGCGCCTCGGCGGCTCTCGTCTCGCTGGTGGACCAGCCGGGCATCGGTCCCGCGGCCGTGGCGCGGGTCCGGGAGGCCTACCGCTCCCCCGCGAGCCTGGTCGCGGCGGCCTACGGCGGGGAGCGCGGCCATCCGGTGCTGTTCGGCGCGGACCGCTGGGCGGACATCGCGGCGACGGCGACGGGGGACAAGGGTGCGCGGGTTCATCTGACAGAACACGCGAACGAGCTCACGCTGGTGGAGTGCGGGGACATTGCCGAGGCCTTCGACATCGACACCCCGCCCGACCTGGCACGACTGGCTTGAGCGGAGGTCGAGCGGCAGTTGAGCAGGCAGTGACGAAGGTGGCACTGAGGGCCACCGGGCGCCGGAGTCTGTCGACTCGGAGAATCTCGACATCAACAAACCATTGAACTTCCACCATAAGGAAATTACTATCCACTGGTCAGAAGCGCCCTGAACCCCCAGACGGCGCCCGCGACCGTATTTCGGAACTCTCCACACCCGACGGCACTGCGTGCCGTCTGCGCGAGCATTCCCCGCGGCCGCCAGGCACCGCCGCTGAAGGAGTGACAGATATGTCCGCACCAGCGCCGTCATCGCTGGCCATCGTCGACGCCGAGCCCCTGCCCCGGCAGGACGAAGTCCTGACCGAGGCGGCCCTCGCGTTCGTGGCCGAGCTCCACCGGCGGTTCACGCCCCGCCGCGACGAGCTCCTCGCCCGCCGCGCCGAGCGCCGCGCCGAAATCGCCCGCACCTCCCACCTCGACTTCCTCCCGGACACCGCACAGGTCCGCGAGGGCGACTGGAAGGTCGCGCCGGCCCCGGCCGCGCTGAACGATCGCCGTGTGGAGATCACCGGTCCGACCGACCGCAAGATGACCATCAACGCCCTGAACTCGGGCGCCAAGGTCTGGCTCGCCGACTTCGAGGACGCCTCCGCCCCCACCTGGGAGAACGTCGTCCTCGGCCAGCTCAACCTCATCGACGCCTACGAGCGCCGCATCGACTTCACGGACCCGCGCACGGGCAAGTCGTACGCCCTCAAGCCCGCCGAG
Organism: Streptomyces sp. NBC_01296; assembly: GCF_035984415.1. Lineage (NCBI taxonomy): Bacteria > Bacillati > Actinomycetota > Actinomycetes > Kitasatosporales > Streptomycetaceae > Streptomyces > Streptomyces sp. NBC_01296. The sequence goes on from NZ_CP130720.1 coordinate 2,075,405, forward strand.
CAGCTGGCTACCGTCGTGATGCGCCCGCGCGGCTGGCACCTGGCGGAGCGCCACCTCCAGGTCGACGGCCGTCCGGTCCCCGGCGCCCTGGTCGACTTCGGCCTCTACTTCTTCCACAACGCCAAGCGCCTCATCTCGCTCGGCAAGGGCCCGTACTTCTACCTGCCGAAGACGGAGTCGCACCTGGAGGCGCGCCTCTGGAACGAGATCTTCGTCTTCTCGCAGGACTACGTCGGCATCCCGCAGGGCACGGTCCGCGCGACGGTCCTGATCGAGACCATCACGGCCGCGTACGAGATGGAGGAGATCCTCTACGAGCTGCGCGACCACGCGGCGGGCCTGAACGCGGGCCGCTGGGACTACCTGTTCTCCATCGTGAAGAACTTCCGCGACGGCGGCGAGAAGTTCGTCCTGCCGGACCGCAACGCGGTGACGATGACGGCCCCGTTCATGCGGGCGTACACCGAGCTGCTGGTCAAGACCTGCCACAAGCGCGGCGCCCACGCCATCGGCGGCATGGCGGCCTTCATCCCGTCCCGCAAGGACGCCGAGGTCAACAAGGTCGCGTTCGAGAAGGTCAAGGCCGACAAGGACCGCGAGGCGGGCGACGGCTTCGACGGCTCGTGGGTCGCCCACCCCGACCTGGTCCCGATCGCGATGGCCTCCTTCGACGCGGTCCTCGGCGAGAAGCCGAACCAGAAGGACCGCCTGCGCGAGGACGTTTCCGTCGCCCCCGGCGAGCTCATCGCGATCGACTCCCTGGACGCGAAGCCCACGTACGACGGCCTGCGCAACGCCGTCCAGGTCGGCATCCGCTACATCGAGGCCTGGCTGCGCGGCCTGGGCGCCGTCGGCATCTTCGGCCTGATGGAGGACGCGGCCACCGCCGAGATCTCGCGCTCGCAGATCTGGCAGTGGATCAACGCCGGTGTCGTCTTCGAGCACGCCGGCGAACCCGTGACGGCCACCGCCGACCTCGCCCGCACGATCGCCGCCGAGGAACTGGCCGCGATCCGCGCCGAGATCGGCGAGGAGGCGTTCGCGGCCGGAAAGTGGCAGCAGGCCCACGACCTCCTCCTCCAGGTCTCCCTGGACGCGGACTACGCGGACTTCCTCACCCTCCCCGCGTACGACCAGCTCGTCGGCTGACCCCTCGGCGTCGACCGAATCGCACAGCAGGCGACCCCACCTCCGCCCCCGCGCCCCCAGGCCCGGGGGCGGAGCCCGTTTCACGCTTCACGCACTCAATCGCCATGCCGCGTAGACCAGGTGCTGGCTGTGGCCCGCCCGGATCCACCACTCGGCGTTGCCGACGCCGGGGGTCCCGGTACCCGTGGCGCACGCGTGCAGCCAGCGGTCGCCCTCGCTGAACCCGGCTCCGCGGAAGTCGGGCTCAGCAACCATCCGGCGGGCGATCTCCCGTACCTCTTCGGCGTGCCCCTCCCCGATCGTGGGCGCCTTGGCCAGGAGGAACGTACGGTCCGTGGTGTAGCGCAGGACGCCCCAGGGCGGGCCGCCGCCCGCGCCGCCGTCGGCCGCAAAGGCGTGGTGGGCGCCGTAGTCCCCGTAGGTGACGTCGACGGGGAGCTCCGGCCGGGCGTGGCGGGCCATGTGCCAGACGTCCCAGTCGTGCCGGTGTGCCTCGATCGGCCCCCAACCCGCCGGCTCGGGCGCGGTGGGCGGAAAGGAACCGGCCAGCAGCACGATCGAACGCCACCGGGTGAGCGGGCCGAGCAACTCCAGGGCGCGCAGGGCGCACTTGTCCGCCCGGTGGTCCCTCAAGGGCGTCAGCTCCCGCAGGCTGCGCCAGGAGTACGACGGCCACGTCCGCCGGTACCTGTGGGGCGGACACTTCTGGTCCGACTCCTACTTCGCCGGATCGCGCGGTGGGGCACCCCTGACCGTCGTCAAGCAGCACATCGAAAACCAGCAGCGTCCCGTCTGACCGTCACCCCGCAGGCGCAGAGCACTCCGGCGCTCCGCGCCTCCGGGCCGAGGATGGCCTTGACCCCCGCCCCGAAGGGCAGAGCACTGGCCAAGACCAGAGGTAGAGCGGCTCGACCATGCTGGCTCCCCCGTTGACCGCCTTGGTTGCGCTTCTGTTCACAGGGTGAGCGCGAACGGCCGGCGGGGGAACGGCGCGATCCGGCCAAGGGCGGGGCGGGTTGGCAGGCCGACCGATCGATCGGTTGTTACTCCATCGTAACTTTCCTGTACCTAGCGGTAACAACGCGCGCCGTGTCACCTTTCCGATGCCACCGGCCGGCGGTACCCCCACTTCCCCAGCCATGCACCGGAGTTCTCTTCGGCTTCGCCATGGCCGACCGCAGGAGTTCCGCCGTGATCGGATTCCGCACCGCCAGCAAGGACCCGACCCGCAGTCGAGTGCGACGACTCGCCGGGGCCGGGATGGTTCTGCCGCTCGCCGTCAGTGCTCTGGTCGCCGGCTCCGCCGGGACCTCCGTGGCCAGTCCCGGGACCGGGCCCACCGCCGTGGTGTCCATGGGCGACAGCTACATCTCCGGCGAGGCCGGCCGCTGGAAGGGCAACAGCCTGACCAACAGCGGGAACCGCACCGGGACCGACCGTGCCTGGGTCTCCGGGAGCACCTACGACCCCGCCAAGGTGTACGGCGCCACCGCCGGCGGGTGCGACCGCTCCGACACCGCCGAGGTCAAGAGCGCCGGGGCGATCGCCGACGTGGCCGTGAACCTGGCCTGCTCCGGGGCGATCTCCGAGAACGTCTTCCGCGCCTCCAACGGCGGCGTGCCGTTCAAGGGCGAGGCCCCGCAGGCCGATCAGCTGGCCGCCGTGGCCGCCGCCAACAACGTCAAGGTCATCGCGCTGTCCATCGGCGGCAACGACCTCGGCTTCGCCGACATCATCAAGGACTGCGCCCTCGACTTCGTCCTCTGGAACTCGTACTGCTACGACGACCAGCAGTCCGGGGTCGACGAGAAGATCGACGGCGCCATGGCGAACGTCGGCAAGTCCGTGGACGAGATCCGTGCCGTGATGCGAGCCGCCGGGTACGGCGACTCCTCGTACCGGATCGTGCTGCAGTCCTACCCGTCGCCGATCCCGCGCGGCGCCGAGAACCGGTACACGCAGAGCGACTGGAGCCGCCTCAACACGGGCGGCTGCCCCTTCTGGAACCGGGACTCCGACTGGGCGCGCGACTCGCTCGTACCGCAGATCGCGGGCCGCCTCAAGGGGGTTGCCGCCGCCAAGGGCGTGCAGTTCCTGGACCTGCGGGACATGCTGCAGGGCCGTGAGGTGTGCGCGAAGGCCAGCAAGCAGGTGAGCACCTCGGCGCCCGCGTCGGCGAAGACGAGCGAGTGGGCGCGCTGGATCGACAGCAGCGAGACGCAGGGGCCGGTCCAGGAGTCCATGCACCCGAACTACTTCGGCCAGCTCGCCGTCGGCCGCTGCCTGGCCCTGGCCGTCGCCCAGCCCGCGAACTCCGCCTCCAGCTGCAAGAACACCGCCGGAGCGGACCAGACGGGGATGTTCCTGACGCCCGCCCCCTAGGGCGTGTCGTCACTGACGGATCGAGGGCGCCCGGGGAGACCTCCGCGGGCGCCCTTTGCCGTGCGATCAGCCCCGTACGGCGGCCAGCGCCTCGTCGTAGAGGGCCGCCAGGTCGGCGCTGCCGCCGCTGCGGACCCAGGCTTCGGTGGCGGCGTCCACGCAGGCGAAGACGGTCGCGACGACCGCCGCGGCGCGGACCCCGGGGATCAGCCCCTCCCCGGCCGCCATGCGGGCCGTGACGGCGGGCAGGACCAGTTCCTGCCAGCGCAGCCGCTTCTGCGTGTAACGGGCGCGCAGCGAGGGGGTGTCGAAGATCAGCGCCGTGATCTCCAGCAGCTGCCCGGGGTCGCCGTGCGCGTCCATGAGCACTTCGAAACCGGCGCGCAGGGCCTCCCACGGAGTGGCGGTGGCGGGCTGGGCCTCCACCGTCGCGCGCAGCAGCTCGCCGAGCTCTTCCTGCTCGCCGCAGACGATGTCCTCCTTGGTACCGAAGTACCGAAACAGCGACCGCTGGGAGATGCCCGCTTCCTTGGCGATCTGCGCGATCGTCGTGGCCTCGTAACCCTGCTCGGCGAAGAGCCGCATGGCCGTGTCGAAGATGCTCGCCACCACGGCCTGCCGGGAGCGGTCCCACAGGCTCGGCTGCGTTGCGATGGTCCCCATCCGGTCAGCATATAGGCGGGCCGCCCGTTTGGCCCCTACTGCCCGCTTGGCAGTCACTGCCAAGCGGGCATACAGTGATGCCGACGATGTCACCCCATGGGCAGGAGCCACTGTGAACGCGGTCGACTACCGAGGCCGGACCACCCTGATCACCGGCGCCAGCTCGGGCCTGGGCGCCGAGTTCGCGCGCCAGCTCGCCGCACGAGGATCCGACCTCGTGCTCGTCGCGCGCCGCGAGGACCGCCTGAAGGAGCTCGCCGGGCAGCTGTCCGCGGCGCACGGCGTCGCGGTGGAGCCGATCGCCATGGACCTGTCCGTCGACGGCTCCGGTGAGCTGCTGGCCGCCGAGGTGGACCGGCGCGGGATCACGGTCTCCAGCGTCATCAACAACGCCGGCTTCGGCACCTACGGCCGCTTCCACGAGGAGGACGCGCAGCGGCTCCGCCAGGAAGTGGGCCTCGACGTGATGGCCGTCGTCGACATCAGCCGCGCCTTCATCGGCCGGCTGCGCAGCCGCGGCGAGGGGGTCCTGCTCAACGTCGCCAGCATGGCCGGCTACCAGCCCGTCCCGAACATGGCCGTCTACGGCGCCGGCAAGGCCTTCGTACTGAGTTTCACCGAGGCCCTGTGGCAGGAGTCGCACGGAACCGGGCTGCGCGTCATGGCGCTGTCGCCCGGCGCGACGAAGACGGAGTTCTTCGACGTGGTCGGCAGCGAGGACGCCGCCGGCGGCACCCGGATGCAGACCTCCGAGGTCGTCGTGCGCACCGCACTGAAGGCGCTGGACCGGAAGAACCCGCCGCCGAGCGTGATCTCCGGAGGCATGAACCGGGTCATGGCCTTCAGCGGACGCCTCGCGAGCCGCCGCATGGTCGTACGGGTGGTGGACCGCATCTCCTCCCCCCGGACCCCGTAGGGGGTGTCCGCTCGGGGTTGTCCGCTCGGGGGCGGCGCCGGGAAACCGGATGATCGGAGCGGCGCGGGCCGGCATGATCCCGTTCATGCCGGCCCGTACCGCACGTCCCAGTCTCTACATCTCCGTCGACATCGAGGCCGACGGCCCGATCCCCGGCCCGCACTCGATGATCAGCTTCGGGGCCGCCGTCGCGGGGCGGCAGGACGGCGCTTCGTATACGGCCGCCGACCCCGAGCAGCACACCTTCTACCGCGAACTCCGGCCGATCAGCGACGCGTACGTCCCCGAGGCGCTCGCCGTCAGCGGCCTCGACCGGGACCGGCTGGTCCGGGAGGGCGCCGAACCCGCGGCGGCCATGGCCGAGTTCTGCGCCTGGGTGCGGGAAGTCTCGGTCGGGGCCCAGCCCGTGATGTGCGGCTACCCGGCCTCCTTCGACTGGACCTTCCTGTACTGGTACTTGATGCGGTTCGGCGGCGACAGCCCCTTCGGGCACTCCGGCTGCCTCGACATGAAGACCCTGTACGCGGCGAAGGCGCGGGTCCCGCTGCGCGCCGCCGTCAAGGGACGGATGCCCAAGCAGCTGCTCTCCCGCCGCCGGCACACCCACCACGCGCTCGACGACGCGATCGAGCAGGCCGAGCTGATGAGCAACCTGATGCTCTGGACGCCCCCGGGCGGCCCCGGCACCGCCGGCTGACTCCGCCGCCCGGGCCGGTGCGGAAAGACGGCGGTGCGTACGCCACACCCGCAGTGGGTGGCGTACGCACCGCCGTAGCAGGTCGGACCCCGTAAGGGTCAGTGCACCGGAACCGGTTCCGGGACGGCCGCCGCGGCCCGCTGGGCGCCGAGGTGGTTGAAGGCCAGGTTGAGCGCGATGGCCACCACGCAGCCGGTGCTGATGCCCGAGTCCAGGACGACCAGCAGGTCCTTCGGGAACGCGTGGTAGAAGTCCGGCGCCGCGATCGGGATCAGGCCGATGCCCACCGAGGCGGCGACGATCAGGGCGTTCTCGCCCTTCTCCATGGCCGCGCCCGCCAGGGTCTGGATCCCGCTGGCCGCGACCGAGCCGAACAGGACGATGCCGGCGCCGCCGAGGACCGGCAGCGGGACCACGCCGATGACGGAGGCGGCGATCGGGCACAGGCCGAGCAGGATCAGGATGCCGCCGCCCGCGGCGACGACGAACCGGCTGCGCACCTTGGTCATCGCCACGAGCCCGATGTTCTGCGCGAAGGCGCTGCACATGAAGCCGTTGAACAGCGGGCTGAGCGCGCTGCCGAGGGTGTCGGCGCGCAGCCCGCCCTCGATGGTCTTCGCGTCCGCCGGGCGGCCGACGATCTTGCCGAGGGCCAGGATGTCGGCGGTGGACTCGGTCATGCAGACCAGCATGACGATGCACATGGAGACGATGGCGGCGACCTGGAACTGCGGGGCGCCGAAGTGGAACGGGGTCGGGAAGCCCACGAGGGAGGCGTTCTTGACGGCGTCGAAGCTGGTCATGCCGAGCGGGAGGGCGATCAGCGTACCCGCGACCAGGCCGAGCAGGATCGAGATCTGCTGGAGGAAACCGCGCAGGAACTTGCGCATCAGCAGGACGGTCACGAGGGTGACGGCGGCCATGCCGATGTTCTTCATCGAGCCGTAGTCGGTGGCGGTGCGGTTGCCGCCCTGGGACCAGTTGAAGGCCACCGGCAGCAGGGAAACGCCGATCAGGGTGATGACCGTACCGGTGACCACGGGCGGGAAGAAGCGGACGAGCTTGCCGAAGTAGGGGGCGGCGAGGAAGCCGACCAGCCCGGCGACGATGATCGCGCCGAAGATGACGGGGATGGCGTCCGCGCCCTCACCCTTGCCGATGGCGATCATCGGGGTCACACCGGCGAACGAGACGCCGTTGACGAAGGGGAGTTTGGCGCCGATCTTCCAGAAGCCGAGGGTCTGGAGGAGGGTGGCGAGGCCGGCGGTGAAGAGCGAGGCGCCCATCAGGAACGCGGTCTCGGTGGCGGAGAGTCCGACGGCAGGGCCGACGATCATGGGCGGGGCGACGACACCCGCGTACATGGCGGCCACGTGCTGGAGTCCGCTCGTGAACATTTTCAGCGGAGGCAGGGTCTCGTCGACCGGGTGCTTCTCCTGCGGTATTGCGACTGCATCTTTGCGAAGCCTGGGCGCCTGGGCCACGGCTTCCTCCGTTCGGTTGAACACGCCGGCAGGGACGTGGTGTCTTGGAGGTGGTGCGAAAGCGGTGCGAGTCGAGCCTTGTATGCAGTTGTGGGGGTGCCGTGGTCGCCGTGGTCCGCGGCATGCGGAAACGATTCGCCCGAGTCGTTCGCGCAGAAGGCGAAAAGAGCAGTGGCACGAGTCACCGCCCCGGGAGCACCCTCGGATTTCCTCGGGCGCTTCCCGGGAACGGCTGCCGCGGACCCCGCTCGGGTCCGCGACCGCCGGCCGGGGGCCGTCCCCCCCGGCCGGACTCCGTGGGATCAGCCCTGCGCGGAGATCCGCGCGAGGCGCTGGGCCTCTTCCCGGGTGGACACCGCGATGGCGTCCTCGTCGGCGAAGAGAAGACGGTTGTTCTCGACGATCTGCTTGCCGTTGACCAGCGAGAGGGTCACCGGGGCGGCCGCACCGAAGACGAGCGCGGTGACCGGGTCGGCGATCGAGGAGTGGGCCAGGGTGCTGAGGTTCCACATCACCAGGTCGGCGCACTTGCCGACCTCGAGCGAGCCGATGTTGTCGGCGCGGCCGAGGACCTGCGCGCCGCCGTACGTACCGAGGCGCAGGGCCTGGCGCGCGTTGAGGGCGGCCTCGCGGTGGACCGGGTTCAGCCGGTTGATCAGCAGCGCGTTGCGCAGCTCGGTGTGCAGCTCACCGGACTCGTTCGAGGCGGTGCCGTCCACGCCGAGGCCGACCGGGACGCCGGCGGCGAGCATGTCGGGGACGCGGGCGATGCCGGCGGCCAGACGGGCGTTGGAGGACGGGCAGTGCGCGACGCCGGTCTTGGTGCGGGCGAACGCGGCGATGTCGGAGTCGTTCATGTGGACGCTGTGCGCCATCCACACGTCCTCGCCGAGCCAGCCGGTCGACTCGAAGTAGTCGGTCGGGCCCATGCCGAACAGTTCCTTGCAGAACTGCTCTTCCTCGACGGTCTCGCTGCCGTGCGTGTGCATGCGCACACCGAGGCGGCGGGCCAGCTCGGCGCCCTGCTTCAGCAGCTCGGTGGAGACCGAGAACGGGGAGCAGGGGGCGACGGCGACCTGGGTCATCGCGTCGAAGGAGTAGTCGTGGTGCTTCTTGACCGTCGCCTCGGTGTCGGCGAGCGCACCCTCGAGGGTCTCGACGGCGTGGTCCGGGGGCAGGCCGCCGTCCTTCTTGCTGCGGTCCATGGAGCCGCGGGCGAGGGTGAAGCGGACGCCCATCTCGGACGCGGCGCGGATGATCGCGCCGGAGAGGTCGCCGGAGCCCTTGGGGTAGACGTAGTGGTGGTCCATGGCGGTGGTGACGCCGCCCTTGGCCATCATCGCCAGGGAGCCCTGGGCGGCCGTGTAGGCCATCTGCTCGTCGATGCGCGCCCACGTCGGGTACAGCGCGACGAGCCAGTTGAAGAGGTTGTGGTCGGTGGCCAGACCACGGGTGATCCACTGGTAGAAGTGGTGGTGGGTGTTGACCAGACCCGGGGTGACGAGGTGACCCGTGCCGTCGATGCGGCGGACCACATTGTCGAGGTTCTCGGGGGCTTTGCCCGCACCGATCGACTCGATCTTGTTGCCGGCGACGACCACGTGGCCCGAGGCGTACTCGGTGTCGTTCGCGTCGACGGTCGCAATCGCACAGTTCTCGATGACGATGCGCTCTACGGCGCCGTCATGCGCTGCCGATGCTGCCATGGGACTTCCTCGTGCTTTCAGTGGCGGTGGGGGCACGGCAGGACCCAGGGGATTTGAGTGCCGGAGCCGGGGACCTCGACAGCTGACAGTACTGCCGTCCCACGGGGTGCGTCCGGGTGCCGATTCAGGAAGTTGAAGCGTGTCGCGCGGTCCCGGGGCCACTGCGGAGCCCCGGGACGCGCATGCCGTGTCAGAGGTTGGTCATGTCCACGGGGATGCGGGCGTCGACGCCGTCGCGGAGGACCGTCGCCTCGATCAGACCGTACGGGCGGTCCGCGGCGAAGTAGACCTCGTTGTCGTTCTTGAGGCCGAACGGCTCCAGGTCGACGAGGAAGTGGTGCTTGTTCGGGAGCGAGAAGCGGACCTCGTCGATCTCCGAACGGTGATTGATGATGCGCGAACCCATCTGGTACAGGGTCTGCTGCAGCGACAGGGAGTAGGTCTCCGCGAAGGCCTGGAGCATGTGCTTCCGGGTCTCGGCGTAGGACTTCTCCCAGTTCGGCATCCGCTGGTCGTCGTCCGACCAGCTGAAGCGCCAACGGGCCGACACCTGGGTGGCCAGGATGCGGTCGTATGCTTCCTTCAGGGTCGTGTACTTGTCCTTCACGTAGCCCCAGAACTCGGAGTTCGTGGAGTTCATGACGACGAGGTCCTTGAGGCCGGAGATGACCTCCCAGTTCTTGCCGTCGTACGTGATCTGGGTGACGCGCGTCTCGCCGCCGTTACGGACGAACGAGTGGTTGACCTCGTCCGAGCCGATGAACTTGGAGTTCGCGTCCGAGGTGGCGATCCGCGACCAGGAGTACTCCTCGATCCGGATGCGGGCCTTCTGGATCGGCTCCTGGCTGCCCACGAACCAGCGCGCCAGGTGGATGCCGAACTGCTCGGCGGACTCGATGCCGTACTCCTTGGCGAACGCGTACACCGTGTTCTTGGTGGTGTCCGTCGGAAGGACGTTGGCGTTCGAGCCGGAGTAGTGGACGTCGTCCATGTCGCCGGAGAGGGCGACCGAGACGTTCAGGTCCTTGATGTGGTGGGTGTCGCCGTCCCGCGTGATCTTGACGACGCGGTTCTCTGCCTTGCCGTACTGGTTCTGGCCCAGAATCGTGGCCATGCTAGCTCCCTCGGTAAACGGAGTAGCCGAACGGGTTGAGCAGCAGCGGTACGTGGTAGTGCTCGCCCGGGTTCACCGCAAAGGTGATGGTGACCTCGGGGAAGAACGCACCGCTGTCCCTTACGCGGGGGGCGTCCTGCTGCGCCTCGGCTTGCTTCTTAAAGAAGTACGTCTCGGTCTCGAAGTCGAGACGTACGTGGGTGGTGCCCTCCGGCAGCGCCGGCAGGTCCTTGCAGCGCCCGTCCGCATCGGTGGCGGAGCCGCCCAGGGCCGCCCACTCGCCGTCGAGACCCGTACGGGCCGACAGGGAGATGGCGACGCCCTCGGCGGGGCGACCGATGCTGGTGTCCAGGATGTGCGTGGACACCGACGCGGTGGTCTCGGTGCTCATGCTCACGCTCCTTCTTCTACGAGGCGGGTCAGACGGATCCGGTTGATCTTCACGAGCTCGCCGCGGGCGGTCTCCCGCTCCTGCTCCGGCGAGTTGTCGATCCGGACCTTGACCGCGTCGCGCATGAACTCACCGGTCGCACCGGTGGCGCAGATGAGGAAGACGTGGCCGAACTTCTCCTGGTACGCCAGGTTCAGTTCGAGGAGCTCGTTCTTGAGCTCCTCCGAGGCGCCGGCCATGCCGCGCTGCTCGCGGGCGGAGGTCGGGTCTCCCGGCTTCGGACGGCCGATCGGCGCGTGGCCTGCCATCGCTTCGGCCAGGTCCTCGGCGGTGAGCTCGGCCATGGCGGCCTCGTTCGCGGAGAACAGGGAGTCGGCGGTGGCGAAGGGGCGCTGGGCGAGCAGCTTGCTCCCCCATGCCGAACTGGCGCACACCTCGTGCAGCTCGGCCGTGGCCGCGCTGTCGTCCAAGGCGTTGAACCGGGTGAGACCCGGGGTCGGACTCGAAGTCACGGTAGGCCTCCGTGGCCTGTTGTTGCTTTGACGGGCTGCGCATAGCTAACGCCCTCGACAACACGGCGTCAACACTTTGTTGAAACTTCCCGTACACAAAAGCCGCCGCCCGGATGAATTGGGCGGCGGCTCGTCACAGCGGGTCAAGCAGGCTTCACGCCTTGCTGTTCTTGTTGGGGTTTTCCCTGTTCAGATAGTTGTAGACCGTGAAGCGGCTTACGCCCAGCGCGCCCGCGACCGTCTCCACGCCGTGCCGGACGGAGAAGGCGCCGCGCGCCTCCAGTATCCGGACGACGTCCTGCTTGGACTTCCGGTCGAGCTGTGACAACGGTACGCCGTGCCGGCGCTCCAGCGCCGCCAGGATGTGGTCCAGCGAGTCGGACAGCTGAGGCAGGCGCACGGCCAGCAGGTCCTGGCCCTCCCACGACAGGACCACGTCGTCGGGCTGCGCCAGGGCCGGATCCATCAGCTCGCCGCCCATCGCGTCGACCAGCGGCTTGACCGCGGTGACGAACGGGTGGTCGCGGGGCTCGGTCATGGGGTGTCCTCCCCGATCACGTTGACCTGGAGCGAGACGCGCGTGGCCCCGGACTCCAGCGCGTCGCGCAGCAGCGCGGCCACAGCGGTCAGCACCTCGTCGGCGTCACCCTCGGCGGTGTTGCCGAACGGGCCGACATCCACCGCGTCCAGCTGGGCCTTCTGGATGACCTCGCGAGCGGCCACGGCATGGGCAGGGGCCTCTTCGAGATCGAAGGGCTCGGTCGTGAACTCCACTCTCAATCGCACGCGGTCAAGCTACCTCCCGGTCACGATTTTTCGGCAGTCCGGGCTTGACATCCACGCCGAAGCCCGTGCAGTCTTCCATCAAGCAGAAACTAACTTCCGCAATACGGAAGGAGCGCACACCCCTCATGGGATACACGGACCAGCGCTTCGATGTGAACCTTTCGATCCTCTTCACGGAACTCCCGCTTCTGGAGCGTCCCGCGGCTGCCGCCGCGGCGGGCTTCACGGCGGTCGAGCTGTGGTGGCCCTGGATCGAGACCCCCACCCCCGCTCAGGCGGAGCTCGACGCCCTCAAGAAGGCTCTTGAGGACGCCGGCACCCAGCTGGTGGGCCTCAACTTCTACGCCGGCCAGCTGCCGGGCCCGGACCGCGGTGCGGTCTCGGTACCCGGTGAGGAGTCGGACCGCTTCAATGCCAACATCAACGTGGCCGCGGACTTCGCCGCCTCGGTCGGCTGCAAGGCGCTGAACGCCCTCTACGGCAACCGCGTCGAAGGGGTGGACCCGTCCGTCCAGGACGAGCTCGCCCTGAAGAACCTGGTCGTGGCGGCTCAGGCCGCGGACCGCGTCGGCGCGATCCTTCTGATCGAGACCCTCAACAAGCCCGAGTCGCCGCTCTACCCGCTGGTGAGCGCCCCGGCCGGCATCGAGGTAGTGGACAAGGTGAACGAGGCCACCGGCCTCGGGAACGCCAAGTTCCTGCTCGACCTGTACCACCTGGCGATGAACGATGAGGACCTCTCCGAGGTCATCGAAAAGTACGCCGCCAAGACCGGGCACGTCCAGATCGCGGACAAGCCGGGACGCGGTGCCCCCGGCACCGGCGAGCTGCCCCTCGAGGAGCTGCTCGACCAGCTGAGGAAGGCCGGATACCAGGGCTACGTAGGCCTGGAGTACAAGGCCGCCGACGCCGCCGCCTCCTTCGCGTGGCTGCCGGCCGAGGCCCGCGCCGCCCAGTAGGCGGACCAAGTCCAGGCGATCAGCCAGGCACGTCACGCACTTTTCGTACAAAGCATTAAGAGAAGGACCCTCATCATGAGCAACCTCCCCAAGATTGCCTGGATCGGCCTCGGAATCATGGGCTCCCCCATGGCCGAGAACCTCCTGAAGGCCGGCTACTCGGTCACCGGCTTCACGCTGGAGCAGGACAAGCTGGACCGCCTGGCCGCCGCCGGCGGCGCCGCCGCCGGCTCGATCGCCGAGGCCGTCAAGGACGCCGACGTCATCATCACGATGGTGCCCGCCTCCCCGCAGGTCGAGGCCATCTCCTACGGCGAGAACGGCATCCTCGAGAACGCGAAGTCCGGCGCGCTGATCATCGACATGTCGTCGATCACCCCGCAGACCTCGGTCGACCTCGCGAAGAACGCTGCTGCGAAGGGCATCCGCGTCATCGACGCCCCGGTGTCCGGCGGCGAGGCCGGCGCCATCGAGGCCGTCCTGTCGATCATGGTGGGCGGCGAGCAGGCCGACTTCGACGCGGCGCTGCCGATCCTCGAGACGCTCGGCAAGGTCATCGTCCTGTGCGGTCCGCACGGCTCCGGCCAGACGGTGAAGGCCGCCAACCAGCTCATCGTCGCGGTGAACATCCAGGCGTGCGCCGAGGCCGTCGTCTTCCTCGAGAAGTCGGGCGTGAACCTCCAGGCCGCCCTGGACGTCCTCAACGGCGGTCTGGCCGGCTCCACGGTCCTGACCCGCAAGAAGGACAACTTCCTGAACCGCGACTTCAAGCCCGGTTTCCGGATCGACCTGCACCACAAGGACATGGGCATCGTCACCGACGCCGCCCGCAACGTCGGTGCGGCCCTCCCGGTCGGCGCGGTCGTCGCCCAGCTGGTCGCCTCGCTGCGCGCCCAGGGTGACGGCGGCCTGGACCACTCGGCTCTGCTGCGCGCGGTCGAGCGCCTCTCCGGCGCCCAGATCTGAGCCCGCGGCCCGCTCTGCGGGCCGCCGCTCCTCCCCCCCTTCGGGGGCCTGAGTTTCCGGATGGTGCCGGTGCTGACACCTGTCCTGTCGCGCCCAAGCGCCGGCACCGTCCGGATCACCTCTCTCCATCTTTGTTCAACAAACTGTTGACGTTGCGTTCAGCCTGAAATTAGGCTGTTCCGCATGACGGAAGACGCTTTCCGTCAGCAGGTTTCCCGTACGGAAGGTCACCATGTCGAAGCGCACGCTGACGACCGAGTCCGGCGCCCCGGTCGCCGACAACCAGAACTCCGCCACCGCCGGCGTCGGTGGCCCGCTGCTGATCCAGGACCAGCAGCTGCTCGAGAAGCTTGCCCGCTTCAACCGGGAGCGCATCCCGGAGCGCGTGGTGCACGCCCGCGGCTCGGCCGCGTACGGCCACTTCGAGGTGACCGACGACGTCACCGCGTACACGAGCGCCGCGTTCCTGAACACGGTCGGCAAGAAGACCGAGACCTTCCTGCGGTTCTCCACCGTGGCCGACTCGCTGGGTGGCGCGGACGCGGTCCGCGACCCGCGCGGCTTCGCGCTGAAGTTCTACACCGAAGAGGGCAACTACGACCTCGTCGGCAACAACACCCCGGTGTTCTTCATCAAGGACCCGATCAAGTTCCCCGACTTCATCCACTCCCAGAAGCGCGACCCCTTCACGGGCAAGCAGGAGCCGGACAACGTCTGGGACTTCTGGGCGCACGCCCCCGAGGCGACGCACCAGATAACCTGGCTGATGGGTGACCGCGGCATCCCCGCGTCGTACCGTCACATGAACGGCTACGGCTCCCACACATACCAGTGGACGAACGAGCAGGGCGAGGCCTTCTTCGTCAAGTACCACTTCAAGACGAACCAGGGCATCCGCTGCCTGTCGGGCGAGCAGGCCGCCGAGCTCGTCGGCAAGGACGCGAACTCGCACCAGACCGACCTGCTCCAGGCGATCGAGCGCGGTGTGAACCCGAGCTGGACCCTGTACGTCCAGATCATGCCGGCCGCCGAGGCCGCGGAGTACCGCTTCAACCCGTTCGACCTCACCAAGGTGTGGCCGCACAGCGACTACCCGCTGCAGCGCGTGGGCCGTCTGGTCCTCGACCGCAACCCGGACAACGTCTTCGCCGAGGTCGAGCAGTCCGCCTTCTCCCCGAACAACTTCGTCCCGGGCATCACCGCCTCGCCGGACAAGATGCTCCAGGGCCGTCTCTTCGCGTACGCCGACGCCCAGCGCTACCGCCTCGGTGTGAACCACACCCTGCTGCCGGTCAACGCCCCGAAGGCGACGCAGGCCGAGAACTACGGCCGCGACGGTGTCATGGCGCTGCGCAACGGCTCGCGCCACGACAAGAACTACGAGCCCAACTCGTACCAGGGCCCTGCCGAGACCGGTCTCGCGCTCGGCGCCCCGAAGGCCGTCTCCGGCTACACGGGCACCCACGAGGCCCCGGCCCACACCAAGGACGACGACTTCTTCCAGGCCGGTGAGCTCTACCGCCTGATGTCGGAGGCCGAGAAGCAGCGTCTGGTGGCGAACATCGCCGGCGGCCTGTCTCAGGTCACCCTCGAGGACGTCATCGAGAAGAACCTGGCTCACTTCCACGCCGCGGACGCCGACTACGGCAAGCGCGTCGAGGAGGCCGTCCGCGCCCTGCGCGACGCCTGAGCCCATAGCTGCACCGGGGACCTGGCGGGAGGTCAGGTCCCGGGTGCCGAGCCCGAACCGCGGACCCGGATGAGGGGTGGTACGCGGTAAGGGCCGGACGAGGACCGCGACGGGCGTGTGAGCCAGTGCGGTGGTAATGGGGGCCGAGGCCCGTCTCTTGACCTGAGGGAGACGAAGCCGAAGCTCTCGTCACCGCCCGTCGCGGTCCCAGCCACTCCTCATATACAGGGGCCACGCACAGAGTCCCCTGTATATGAGGACAACCTCCCCAACGACTCCGCCCGGCGGTGCGAACGTCCTCTTCCGGACGCCGTCCTCGCACCGCTCCGCGGGCATCGGGCCGGCTGCGCCGGCCTCCGGCCGTCGGGCTCTGCCCGAGGCCACTCCTACTCCGCCCGGCGGTGCGAATGTCCTGTCGCGCCAGCCTCGCACCGTCGGGCGGTCACACCCAAAGCGCCGAGTCACGGACGGTCCCGTGACTCGGCGCTTTGTCATGCGCGGCGGTCGATGACGTCGATGGACAGGTGCGGCCACGGCGTGGTGAGCGCGGCCAGTTCGTCCGACGTCGGTCCGGTCGCTGCGCGCAGGGACTCGGCGGGGCTGAAGTGGACGGTCGTACCGGTCGTACCGGTCGTGCCGTCGCCGGCGACCGGTGTCAGGTCGGTCGCGGGAACGCCGTGTTCGTAGCGCTGGAACCAGGCTCCGCCCGCCCGGCGGTTGGTGTGGACGAGCCACTCGCTGAGCGCCGCGACGACGGACATGCCGCGCCGCGGATGGCCGTCGGGCAGGATCTGCGCGTCGGGGTGATCGAAGAACCGGAGGTCCTTCGTCGCCATGATCGGCTTCTTCACCGGCCGGCCGTGGTCGTCGAGGCGGGTGTCGGTGCCCCGGCCCTCGTCGGCCACGGACACCGAGCCGTCGGCGTGCAGCGTGATCGTGCAACGCCCCCCGCCCACGCACTCCGCCTCGTCGGCCGCGTAGGCGACGACCTCGAGGAGCAGGTGGGGAAGGCCGCCAGGAGCGAATTCGGCCTGGTTCTCACGGATGTGGGCAAGGTGGTCGGCGTCCACGGAACCTGCCCAGTCGTGCGTCGTGTTGCGCCACGAGGCCATTGATCTGTCCATGGGAGCAGTATGCCGACGGGCGCTGGGTCAGGGGCGGGGGAGGCGGATCGAGAGGGCCAGGGCGGCCGCCAGGAGGACCACCGTCACCAGGGCGGTCGCGGACAGGGCTGCCGACGGCGTGCGGCCGTGGTCCGTGAAGGCCGTCCAGACCGTGACCAGCAGAGCCACGCCGACCGCGTTGGCCAGTTGCTGCACCGCGTTCAGTACGCCGGACGCGGAGCCCACCTCCGGTTCGCGGACGCCCGCCAGGATCACGTCGAACAGCGGTGGGATCACCAGCCCCATGCCGAGCCCGGTCGTGAGGGTGCCCGGGACCAGCCGCCAGCCGTCCGTGGCGCCGGCGGCCGAGGCGGCGAGCAGCCCCAGCCCCAGCGCGGTCAGGACTATTCCGCACTGGATCACCACCCGGCCGTGCCGCCGGGCGAGCCCACCCGCCGGGCCGGCGGAGACGGCCATGCCGAGGGCCATGGGGGCGATCGCGTACCCCGCGCCCTGCGGTGAGAGGCCGAGCGGGCCCTGGAGGAAGAGGGACAGCACCATCATCAAGCCGGTGAACGAGGCGAAGAACGCGACGGCGACCAGAACGCCGCTGGTGTAGCCCCGGTTGGCCAGCAGGCTCGGCGTCATGAGCGGCGAGGGCCGTCGGTGCTGCAGGCGCGCGAAGAGCACGAAACCGAGCGGTCCTGCTGCGAGGAGGGCGAACCCCCAGACCGGCCAGCCCAGTTCCCGGCCCTCGACCAGGGGATACACGAGCGCCCCGGAAGCCGCCCCGGCCAGCAGCATGCTCGGTACGTCGAGCCGCAGGCCGGCGTCGGACGCGCCGCGCGGGATCCACCGGAGCGCGCCGGCCAGCGCCGCGAGGCCCAGCGGCAGGTTGACCAGGAACACCATCCGCCAGCCGGCGCCGAACAGGTCCGTGCCCGCCAGGAGGCCGCCCACCACCGGGCCGCCGACCGCACACAGGCCCATGACCGGGCCGAACAGGCCGAAGGCCTTGCCCAGTTCCGGCTCCGGGAAGGTCTCCTTGACGATGCCGAAGCCCTGCGGCAGCAGCAGCGCGCCGCATGCGCCCTGCAGCGCCCTGGCCGCGATCAGCGCACCCGGCCCCGGCGCCAGTGCGCAGAGCACGGAGGCCAGGGTGAACCCGGCGGCGCCGATGAGGAAGAGCGGGCGCCGCCCGTACCGGTCGCCCAGCCGCCCGGCGGTGATCAGCAGGACGGCGAAGGGCAGGGTGTAAGCGGCGCCGAGCCACTGGGCGGTCTCCCGACCCCCGCCGAGGTCGGCGGCGATGGCGGGGGCGGCGACCCCGGTGATCGTGGCGTCGAGGAGGTCCATGACCTCGGCGAGCAGGACGACGGCCAGGACCGCCCAACGCTGTGGATACGGCGGACAGGTGTGTGACATGGCGGTACTCCCCCAGGGAAACGGACGGGAACGACGGACGACCCACAACGCATGACGAACGGTGTTCGTCACGAACAACGTTCGCCACGAACACCGTTCGCTGTCAAGTGCTAGTCTGACGCCATGGATTCACCGGCCCGCCGCAAGAGCACCCGCTCCCGCCCCGCCAAGCCCCCGCTCAGCGAGCGGGCCGTGATCGATGCCGGCCTGCGGGTGCTGCGCCGCGAGGGCCTGGACGCGGTGACCATGCGGAAGGTGGCCGCCGAGCTGGACACCGGGCCCGCGTCGCTCTACGTCTACGTCGCCCAACGCGACGAGCTGCTGCGCCTGATGCTCGATGCGGTGATCGCGACGGTGCCGCTGCCCGAGCTGCCCGCCGCCCCGCCCGGGGACTGGCGCGCCCGGCTGGCCGGGCTGATCACCGATGTGGTCCACGCCCTCAACACCCACCCCGGCATCGGCCGGGTCTCGCTCGGCTCCATCCCGGCCTCCCCCGCCTGGCTCGACCTCTTCGACCGGATCCTCGGCCTCCTGCTGGCCGGCGGGGTCGACCGCCAACGCGCCGCCTGGGGCTGCGATCTGATCGCCCTGCACATCGGGGCGGTCACGTACGAGGTCTCCGTCGCGCACCCGCCGGCCGGCGACGGCCCGGACGCCCTGCAAGGCGCCCTGGAGGCCCGCCACGCCCAGGTCTCCATCGAGGACCGGCTCGCCCGGCTGGATCCGGGCCGGCACCCGCATCTCGCCGCGAGCGCCGCCGAGTTGGCGGCGGGTCCGGCCGCCGCCCGGCTCGCCCTCGGCATCGAGGTGCTGATCGGCGGCCTGGCCCCGGCGTAGCGCACGCAGTACGGCCCCCGCCCCTCCATGCGGAGGGACGGGGGCCGTACGTAAAGCCGGTACTGCTGCCGCCTCGGTCGTCAGACCGCCAGCGGGCGGATCGCGGTCGGGGCGTGGCCCGGCTCGGTCGCGAGCTCCTCGAACTCGGTGACGTCGCTCATGTCGACCGTCTTGCTCATCGAGATGTTGGTGACGCGCTCCAGGATGGCCTCGACGACCACCGGGACGCTGAACTCGGCGGCGAGCTTCTTGGCCTCCTCGAAGGCGGCGCCCAGCTCGTTCGGGTCGGTGACACGGATCGCCTTGCAGCCGAGACCCTCGACGACCTTGACGTGGTCGACGCCGTAGACACCCAGCTCGGGGGCATTGATGTTCTCGAACTCCAGGTTGACCTCGAAGTTGATGCCGAGGCCGCCCTGTGCCTGACGGATCAGGCCGAGGTAGGCGTTGTTCACCAGGACGTGGACGTACGGGATCTTGTGCTGCGCACCGACCGCCAGCTCCTCCAGCATGAACTGGAAGTCGTAGTCGCCGGAGAGGGCGACGACGGGGGTCTGCGGGTCGGCGGTGGCGACACCCAGCGCGGCCGGGATGGTCCAGCCGAGCGGGCCGGCCTGGCCGCAGTTGATCCAGTGGCGCGGCTTGAAGACGTGCAGCATCTGCGCGCCGGCGATCTGGGAGAGGCCGATGGTGGTGACGTAGCGCGTCTCCGGGCCGAAGGCCTTGTTCATCTCCTCGTAGACGCGCTGCGGCTTCATGGGGATGTTGTCGAAGTGCGTACGGCGCTGCAGCGTGGCCTTGCGCTCCAGGTGGGAGGCGACCCACGCGCTGAAGTCGGGCAGCTTGCCCTCGGCCTTGAGCTCCTTGGCGACCTCGATGAAGATCTCCAGCGCGGCCTTGGCGTCGGAGGCGATGCCGAGGTCCGGGGCGAAGATCTTGCCGATCTGGGTGGGCTCGATGTCGACGTGGACGAACTTGCGGTCGCCGAGGTACGCGTCCAGGTTGTAACCGGTGTGACGGTTGGCCCAGCGGTTGCCGATGCCGAGGACGAAGTCCGACTCGAGGAACGTCGCGTTGCCGTAGCGGTGCGAGGTCTGGACGCCGACCATGCCGGCGGCGAGCTCGTGGTCGTCGGGGATGACGCCCCAGCCCATGAGGGTGGAGATGACCGGGACACCGGTCAGCTCGGCGAACTCGACCAGCAGGTCGGAGGCGTCGGCGTTGATGATGCCGCCGCCGGCGACGATCAGCGGACGCTCGGACTCCAGCAGGAACTGGATGGCCTTCTCGGCCTGCTTCCGCGTGGCGGCCGGCTTGTGGACGGCCAGCGGCTCGTACAGGTCGGGGTCGAACTCGATCTCGGTCAGCTGGACGTCGATCGGGAGGTCGATCAGGACCGGGCCCGGACGGCCGGAGCGCATCAGGTAGAAGGCCTCCTGGAACACGCCGGGGACCTGCGCGGCCTCCAGGACCGTGGTGGCCTTCTTGGTGACCGGCTTCGCGATCGAGGCGATGTCGACGGCCTGGAAGTCCTCCTTGTGGAGCTTCGCGACCGGAGCCTGACCGGTGATGCACAGGATCGGGATGGAGTCCGCGATGGCCGAGTACAGGCCGGTGATCATGTCGGTGCCGGCGGGGCCGGACGTACCGATGCAGACACCGATGTTGCCCGGGTTGGTGCGGGTGTAGCCCTCGGCCATGTGCGAGGCGCCCTCGACGTGGCGGGCGAGGGTGTGGTTGATGCCACCGACGTTCTTGAGCTCGCGGTAGAACGGGTTGATCGCAGCGCCGGGCACGCCGAACGCTTGCGAAACGCCCTCGCGCTTGAGGATCTCCACTGCAGCGGCGGCGGCTGTCATACGAGGCATCGAGTTCTCCTGCGGGTCTGGCGGTCAGACTGCTTCCCGGGGCGTTTCCACAATCCGGAAGTTTTGTTCTGCTATACGGAACAAGCTAAGCGGCCAGTCCCCGCACGTCAAGGAGCTTCAGCACCCCGGAACACACCAAATGCCGCGTCTCGCGCAAGCGAGTTGTACGAACCACCGGGACCCGGCCGAATATGAGGGGAAAATCGAGGGCAAGCCCGCCCGCCGGTGGCAGGTGGTGGAGCATGGAGCTACGCACAGCGACGGAGGGGGCCCTGCACTCATGGCGGAAGCGGTACCGGTGCGCTGCCCGGCATGCCTGCGCGAGAACGGCTACGCCGCTCCGGTCTTCCCGTGCGCCTGCGGAAGCCCGGTCACCCCGCCCCTGGACCTCGCGGCGCCGCCCGTGCCGCTGACGCACCGCACCTGGTCGGATGCCTGGGTGGCGGTGCGGTGCACGGCGTGCGGGCGGGTGAGCGAGTGGCCGCACCCCGAGCTGGGATGCGCGTCGTGCGGGACGGTGGTGCGGATTCCGGTGCACCCGGTGGAGACGGTGACGGGGGCGGGGCCCGGCTCGGGGCCCGGCGTACGGGACGGGCTGCTGCCGCGGCCCGGCGTACGCGGGCAGGGCCGGGCGGCGGATCCGGGGCGGCCGGGCGCGCCGGGCCGGGACGGTTCGGCCGGTGCCACCGGGTCAGCCGGCCCGGTCGGCGCGGAGGGCGCGTCCGAGACGTCCGGCGCGTCCGGACCGGCCCCCGGGCAGCCTGCGGCGGCGCCGGTGCCGCGGCCGGCGTTCCGCCCGGTGACCATCCGTACCGCCCGGGACGCGGTGGCCACGGCCGCGCTGTACCTGCGGTGGCTCGGCTTCCAGGACGTCCGCCAGCCCGACGGGCGGCCCATCCCCTCGGCGGCCGTGGACCTGCGGGCCCCCGGGCTCGTGGCGCAGGTGGACCCGACCACCGCGCCGGCCGGGCTGCGGGCCGTGGAATGCGTCTGGCTGAACGGACTGACGGCCTCCGCGACCAGCGTCTACTTCGCGCTCGCCGGGTATACGCAGGACGCCCGCTCCCGCGCGGACGACCTCGGGATACCGCTGTTCGTCATGGACCTCACGGGCATGCCGCAGCCGGTCAACGACCCGGCGGACCAGCTGGTGGGCGCGGGGTCGTAGGGGGTGTCTGGTCGGTCAGGGCCGGCCGGTCGATCAGGCCGCGGGGCAGGACGTAGGCTCGGAACACATATCCGTATCCGTTGGTTGCTTGCTTGCGTGCCCGCTTGCCTGCGCGGGTGCCTGCCTACGCGGGTGCCTGCCTGCGCGCCCGCCCTTTCCCTGCCGAGGAGAGCCCGATGAGCCTGTACGACATCCCGCTGACCACCCTGTCCGACGAGCCCACCAGCCTGGCGGCCCACAAGGGCAAGGCGATCCTGCTGGTGAACACCGCTTCGCAGTGCGGTCTCACCCCGCAGTACTCGGGACTGGCCCGGCTGCAGTTCACGTACGAGGAGAAGGGCTTCACCGTCGTCGGCGTGCCCTGCAACCAGTTCGGCGAGCAGGAGCCCGGCAACGCCGAGGACATCGCGACCTTCTGCGCGGCCGGTTTCGGCGTGACCTTCCCGATGCTGGAGAAGACCGAGGTCAACGGCGAGAACCGGCACCCGCTGTACCAGGAGCTGGTGAAGACCCCGGACGCCGACGGCGAGGCGGGCGACATCCAGTGGAACTTCGAGAAGTTCCTGATCTCCCCGGCCGGTGAGGTCGTGGCGCGCTTCCGTCCGCGCACCGAGCCCGAGTCCCCCGAGGTCATCGCCGCGATCGAGGCGCAGCTGCCCGCCTGACCGACCGTACGGCGGGGCGGGCCGGCCGTACGGCGGCCCGCCCCCAGCCGTACCCGGACCCGACTCAGCCGAGCTCGGACTCGTCGTACTCGGCCCCTGAGCCGGCCGCGGTCAGCTCCCGCAGCTCCACCCGGCGGATCTTGCCGGACACGGTCTTCGGCAGCTCCGCGAACTCGATGCGGCGGATCCGCTTGTACGGGGACAGCACCGCGCGGGAGTGCGCGAACAGGGCCCGCGCGGTCTCCGGCCCGGGCTCCCAGCCGGCGGCGAGCGCGATGTACGCCTTCGGCACGGCGAGGCGCAGCGGGTCGGGGGCCGGGACCACGGCGGCCTCGGCGACGGCCTCGTGCTCCAGCAGGGCGCTCTCGAGCTCGAACGGGCTGATCTTGTAGTCGGAGGCCTTGAAGACGTCGTCCGAGCGCCCGACGTAGGTGAGGTACCCGGCTTCGTCGCGCGAGGCGATGTCGCCGGTGCGGTAGAGCCCGTCCGCCATGGCCTCGGCGGTGCGCTCCGGATCGTCCCGGTAGCCGGTCATCACCCCGGCGGGCCGGCGGCGCAGGTCGACGCAGAGTTCGCCCTCGTCGGGGGACTCCTTGCCGGTGACGGGGTCGAGGAGCACGATCTCGTACCCGGGCGCGGGACGCCCCATCGACCCGGGCTTGACCGGGACGCCGGGGAAGTTGCCGACCTGGAGGGTGGTCTCGGTCTGGCCGAAGCCGTCGCGGATGGTGACGCCCCAGGCCTCGCGGACCTTCTCGATGACCTCGGGGTTGAGCGGCTCGCCCGCGGCGACGGCCTCGCGCGGAGGGGTGCGGAGTTTGGTGAGGTCGGACTGGATCAGCATCCGCCACACGGTGGGCGGGGCGCAGAAGGTGGTCACGCCGTGCCGGTCCATTTCGTCCATCAGCCGCTCGGCGTCGAAGCGGGTGTAGTTGTGCACGAAGACGGTGGCGCCGGCGTTCCACGGGGCGAAGAGGTTGGACCAGGCGTGCTTGGCCCAGCCGGGCGAGGCGATGTTGAGGTGCACGTCGCCCGGGCGCAGCCCGAGCCAGTACATGGTGGAGAGGTGCCCGATGGGGTACGAGGCGTGCGTGTGCTCGACGAGCTTGGGGCGGGCGGTGGTCCCGGAGGTGAAGTAGAGCATCAGCGGGTCGGTGGAGAGCGTCTCGCCGTCCGGGCTGAAGTGGGGGTCGGCCGCGTACATGTCCTCGAGCCGGCGCCATCCGGTGGGTACGTCCGCTCCGGCGGCGATCCGGGTGTAGGTGCCGGGGACCTCGTCGAACTTGCCGGTGTCCTCGGCGCGCACGACGACGTGCCGGACGTGGCCGCGCTCGATGCGGTCGCGCAGGTCCGCCGCGCCGAGGAGGGGGGTGGCGGGGATGACGACGGCGCGCAGCTTCATCGCGCCGAGCATGACCTCCCACAGCTCGCGCTGGTTGCCGAGCATGACCAGGACCCGGTCGCCGGCCGCGACGCCCTGGTCGCGCAGCCAGTTGGCGGCGGAGGCCGACCGTACGGACAGCTCCCCGAAGGAGACGGACCGGCTGGTGCCGTCCTCCTCGACGATGCGCAGGGCGTCGGCGCCGTTGCCGGTGGCGATGTGGTCGAACCAGTCCAGGGCCCAGTTGAAGCGCTCGGGCCGCGGCCACGTGAATCCGGTGCGGGCGGCTTCGTAGTCCCCGCGGCGTTCGAGCAGGAAGTCGCGTGCGGCCAGGAACTCGGCGGTGGCGCCGCTGTTGGTGAAGCCGGTCTCGGCGTTCTCGGCGTTCTCGGGGATGTTGTGCGTCATGGGAGGCATCGTGCCGTGCCGGCCGTAATCCCCACCAGAGCGGCGTCAGCCGCTGATTGACCCGAAGCGCACGAAACCGCGGCCGTCCTCGTCCGCCATGTCGGCGATCAGCCGCTCCCCCTCGGCAACGATCTCTTCCTTGTCCGTCTTCGACACCTTCCCGAGGAGCTCGACGGTCAGCGTCCCCGCCTCCAGCCGCCACAGCCCGCCGACGAAACCGTCCACGAGAAGGGTGCGGTAGGACTGGTTGCCCACCCAGGTGCGCCCCTTGGCCTCGGGGGCGACCACGCGGGTGCGGTCGGCGTGGGAGAGCAGCAGGTTGTCGAACTCCGGGAGGAAGCGGGGCGGGGCCGGGGTGGCGGCGTCGGGCCGGGGCGCGTCGGGCAGGTCGAACAGCTCGACGCCGTTCTCGTCGCGGAAGACGGCCAGCTGAGGGCGCAGCCGCTCGAAGGCCTCCCGCAGCCGGGTCAGCCCGGCCCAGACCTGCATGTCCTTGACGGAGGCGGGTCCGAAGGCGCCGAGGTAGCGCAGTACGACGTCGTCCACGGTCTGCGGGGCGGGCGCGGAAGGCGCGGAAGGCGCGGCGGGCGTGTCGAGCCACTGCTCGACGGTGGTGAGCCGTACCTGCCCGCTGCGTCCCCACACCCCGCGGGGCGTCACCTGGACGAGCGGGAGCCGGCACCGCGCGGCGATGGACAGGGACTGCGGATCGGCGTCGGGCCACTGCGTGAGCAGCTCCTCCCGGATCTCGCCCATCGTGCGGGGCTCGGCCTCGACGAACGCCCGCGCGAGCTCGCCGAGCCGCTCCAGATCCACTCCGACGAGGCCCTTGCGGAAGTAGTTGACCTCCCGGTCCCGGGCACCCTGGACCAGCGGCCGCAAGGTCAGTGCGTCGTGCGCGGTGTGGGTGTGGATGGTGGACCGCATGGTGACCATCCGGACCACCTGCCGCGACTCCATCAGCTCTGCGAGTTCGGCGGGCCGGAATCCGGCGAGCCGTGCGTGCAGCTGGAAGTAGGGCGGTTTCACGTTCTGCGCCTGGAGTCCGAGCAGGTGCGCCACGGCGTCCTGCGCGGACAGTGCGGCGCGGCTCAGGAGCAGCTGGCGGGCGAGCGTGGCACGGTTCAGTGAACGGGTGTCGAGTACGGGATGCGCAGTCCGGGAGGCCATGAACAGCAAGCTACTCCCCGTTGCGGACAGATACTGTCCTCAACGGGGCCACCCCCACACCCCAGCCCCCTCAATCCACACAGCCGACACAAACGCCCAAAACCGGGAGCTGACCTGCGATGTCGGAGCGCCCAGACCACCGCCCCTCGCCGTCCGGCAAGCGCCAGGGATGGCGCCGCCCCGCGCCCCCGCCCGCTTCGCCACCCGCTTCCCCGCCAGCCGGCCCGAAGCCCGCTCCGGCGCCGGCCCCTCCCCCGAACCACCGCAGCGTGATCGACTCCGCCGTCTACCGCGACGGCCGGCGCATCGCCTCTCCCGCGACCCTGGCGGAGACGTTCCGGCGGCTGCGCGACGAGCCCGACGGCATGGCCTGGATCGGCCTGCACCGCCCCACCGAGCCCGAGCTCCACTCCCTGGCCGCCGAGTTCAACCTCCACGAGCTCGCCGTCGAGGACGCCCTCGAGGCCCACCAGCGCCCCAAGCTGGAGCGCTACGGCGACACCCTCTTCGTCGTCCTGCGCGCGGCGCGCTACCTCGACGCCCCGGAGGAGGTCGAGTTCGGCGAGCTTCACATCTTCGTCGGCCCGGACTTCCTGATCACGGTCCGCCACGGCGCCGCCCCGGACCTCTCCGCGGTCCGCCGCCGCATGGAGGAGACCCCGGAGCTCCTCTCCCTCGGCCCCGAGGCCGCCCTGTACGCGATCCTCGACGCGGTGGTCGACGGCTACGCGCCCGTCGTCGCGGGCGTCCAGAACGACATGGACGAGATCGAGACGGAGGTCTTCCGCGGCGACCCGGAGGTCTCCCGCCGCATCTACGAACTCTCCCGCGAAATGGTCGAGTTCCAGCGCGCCACCCGCCCCCTGGTCGGCATGCTCCACGCCCTGATGGCCGGCTTCGCGAAGTACGGCACGGACGAGGAACTCCAGCGCTACCTCCGCGACGTGGCCGACCACGTCACCCACACCAGCGAACGCGTGGACGGCTTCCGCCAGGCCCTGACGGAAATCCTGACGGTCAACGCCACCCTGGTCTCCCAACAACAGAACGCCGAAATGCGCGCCCTGGCCGAAGCCGGCTTCGAACAAAACGAGGAGATCAAGAAGATCTCCGCCTGGGCGGCCATTCTGTTTGCGCCCACACTCGTGGGAACCATTTACGGCATGAACTTCGAGCAGATGCCTGAGTTGAGTTGGAGTCTCGGATACCCCTTCGCGGTCGGCTTGATGGGTGTGGTTTGCGTCAGTTTGTACGCAATTTTCAAGCGCCGGGACTGGCTCTAGAGTCGGCCGACTCTGCTCAAGCAGCTTGCATGGATTGCTCTTGCTCCTCTCGATCGGAGAGCCATACGGGGCGCTGGGGAGTGCCTGGGGAGAAGTGATGCGGGTGATCTCGTCTACCTGCCTCCAGCAAGGCCCTGACCAGGACTTTTACCCTCCTGTAGGCGTTGGGGAGAATCGACTGGCGATCCACGGCCTGTATCCGCGGCTTCGCCTCTTCGTGCTCAACATCTCGCGGCGCCCTTGCTGCACGCGCAACTGATCACAGAAAGTGACATCGGCACGGAGCCACACCTGGCTCACCTTGGGCGCAGGCCGGCGCATCACGGCCCGCATCGCTTCTGCGGCCGCCATAATGGAGGCATGTCCTCCAGCCCACAGCATCCTGCACCCGCGCCGAGGGAGCTCTCCGGCGCGGAAGCCGAGGACCTCGCGTTGTACCAGGAGAAGTTCCGGCGCCGTCTGCCGGAATCGCTGGACGAGCTGCACGGGCCGGCGCACGGTGTCGTAGAGCTGCCGCTGCACCTGGCCTGGTCCGGGATGACCTCGTACGACCTGGGCAAACCTCGCCAGCGCGTGGGCCTGTACCGCACCGTCCTGCACGAGGGCCTGCACGACGACCTGCCCCTCTACCTCAATCAGGATCTACTCCTCCAGCTGTGGCCCGTGCTGCGCACGCTCGTCGGTCGCACCGTGCGCACCGTGTGGGAGGACGCCTTTCCCCAGCTCGCCTCCCGCACCCGGGCAGCCGCGTGACGGACATGCCGGAGCTGCACACGCGGCTCCTGGCGGATGTGATCGCCCTCGGCTCGCCGTATCCCTTGGTCCTCACCGGCGGGTATGCCGTGAGGGCGCACCGCCTCGTGAACCGTCCCAGCCAGGACCTCGATGTCGCCACCGAGAACCCGGCGCCCATGGCCGACATCGCGGCCGCAGTCTGTCGCGGCCTCGAGGCCCGGGGCTGGAAAGTGCAGGCGCTGGAAACTGCCCCGCTGTCCGCTCGCTTCACCGTGACCGACCCGGTCACCGGGCAGGACTGTGAAGTCGACATCCTGAAGGAAATCTTCTGGCGGCCCGTCTCCCAGAGCCCGTACGGGCCCGTCCTCGCGGAGGAGGACGTGATCGGGACCAAGGTTCGCGCCCTCGCCGACCGCGGAGCGCCCCGCGACCTGATCGACGTGTTCGCTGCCTCCCGCCGCTGGACGAACTCTGAACTCGAGGAGTTCGGCCGCCGCCACGCCCGTGGCCGCTTCGAGCGCGAGGACTTGCAGGCGAACCTCACGGGCGCCGAGTGGACTGACGACGAAGCCTTCGGGGCCTACGGCCTGGATGAGACCACCATCGCCGCTCTTCGTACCTGGGCCGTGGAGTGGGCCGATGACCTCGCGGCCCGACTCCTCGAAGAGTCCGGTGATCCGGACATCGACTGATCGAATCC
This sequence comes from Streptomyces sp. NBC_01296, assembly GCF_035984415.1. Lineage (NCBI taxonomy): Bacteria > Bacillati > Actinomycetota > Actinomycetes > Kitasatosporales > Streptomycetaceae > Streptomyces > Streptomyces sp. NBC_01296. The sequence continues at coordinate 2,103,563 of NZ_CP130720.1, forward strand.
GGACGAGACCGCATCTGCCTGCCGACAAGACCGACCGGCCCCAAGAACTTCAGACACCGGACGGGCTACGAAACCCGGCATCGCGCCGCGTCCGCACATGTCGAGGGCTGCGACAGCCGTGGCCGGTAGGGCCATGCGCTCCCGAGCGCCTGTGCCGCCCTGCGAAAGGTCGCGAGGGCAGAGGATGTCCGCATCGGGCGGCGTCGGGACCGTGTGTTCCCAGAAGGACGGTGGCCGCCGCAACCGGGTTTGAGCTCGGCACACCGGCAACGCCATGATGGGGCCGTTCGAGTGGCACCGGTGCGGTAGGAGCAGCAGATGCGGCGAGACGGGAAGACGGCCCCGTCCGATCTCCAGCTGAAGATCGTGCTGCACGGCACAAGACCGCCCCTGTGGCGGCGCCTCGTGCTGCCGTCCGATGCTTCGCTCGGGACGCTGCACGACGCCATCCAGGTCGCCTTCGGATGGCAGGGTGGCCATCTGCATCTCTTCACCGACGAGTTCGGCCGGGGGTACGGCGAGGCGGCCCGACTCACCGGCATCGATCTCGGCTTCGGCCACCAGGTCGGCGACGAGGATGCCACCGCGCTCGGCGACGTGCTGGCCGAGGAGAAGGCACGGCTGCGCTACGTCTACGACTTCGGCGACGACTGGGAGCACGGGATCACGCTGGAGAAGACACTGCCGCGCCCGGTCGGCGCGGAGCGGGCGGTGCGCTGCGTCGGCGGGCGTCGCGCCGACGTACCGGCCGAGGACATCGGCGGCGTGTGGGGGCTGGCCGAGGTGCTGGAGTTCCTCGACACCCCGGGCGGGGCCGGGGATGGCCCGCACGGTGAGCTTGTCGCCGAGCTGCGGGCGGCCGGATACGATCCGGCGGCCTTCGACCGGGACGGGATCACCGCGCGGCTGGCCCGGCTGACGCCGGACACGGTGTCCGGCAAAGCGAAGCCGCCGACCGGTGATGGGGTCGGGCGCGGCGGTGTCCGTCGGCTGACCGCCGAGGACGTGGCGTTGTGTACCTGCGGGCAGTGCGGGGTGGGCGGTCCGGTCGATGCCGGAGTCGACGGACCGGCTGAGGATGTGCCTGTGCTGCGCCCGGTGACTCTGGCTCCGCGGGAGGACCTTTTCGCTGCCGTGCGGGGTGTTCCGCTCTTCGACGCTGCGCTGCGGCTCGCCGCCTGGTGCCGCGAGGGACGGCAGGTCACCGCCGGCCGGGTGCTTCGGCCCGCGCTCGCCCGTGCGGCCGTCGAGGAGCTCCAGCTGTGGAAGCCGGCCGGCGACGACTCGCCGTATGCCGATGCCGTCGGGCGGGCTCGTGCGTTGAAGTCGCTGCGCAGCGCCAAGGACGTGGCCGTTCTCGATGATCCGTGGTGGCTCGCCGTGGACGGCGGGTTGATCACGGTCAGCGGGGGCCGCGCGTGGGGTGGCGCGGCAACCGACTTCACCGGTGAGGGCCTCCTGGAGTTCTGGGCCGCCACGATGGGCGATCTGCTGGAGGAGATCGGTGAGACGGGGGTGCTGGACGGGTGGCACGGTGAGCTGGGCGAGCTGACGGCCGAGATCGCCGACGGACTGGTCGGCCTGCTGTACGACGCCCCGGACGACGCCTGGGTGGATGTCGACGGCCTGCGTGCGAAGGCCCGCGAGGTGGGCGAGAACGGGCCGGAGTTCGATCTCTTCCAGGCGCTGTTCGCGGCGTCCTTCCAGGGACTCGGCGAAGGGCTCGCCCTGCTGGGCGCGGTGGAGTACGAGCCCGGTGACGGCGTCGATTCGGCCGAGGAGAATCTGCGCACACTCCAGAACGCCCTGGTCGGACAGGAGCTGGGCGGCGGTTCGGGAACCTCGACGGCGGCGTCGGACCGGTCGTGGGACGACCAGCGCGGGCACCGCATGCGGCTCACCCCACTCGGCCGCTACGGGCTCCGCGCGTACCTGATGGAGTGCGGTGTGCCCGCGCCGCTGCTCGGTGAGTACGCCGAAGCGGACGCCGACGCTCTGCTCCAGGGGCTCCTGGGCTACTCCCCCGAGGAGATGCGCCGGGAGGTCGAAGGGTGGCTGGCACACCGTTCGGCGACGGATGCCGCGGTAGGGCTGCTCGACGCATGCGTGGGAGACGGCTGCGAGGCAGCGGCGAAGCGCGCCGTGGCCCAACTGGTGCTGGCCGGCCTCGACGACCCGCGGGCGCTGCGCGTGCTGCGCAAGGCAGCGGACTCCGACGCCGAGGGGTGCCACCAGGTGGCCACCGCGACCCTGGGCGCACGCCTCGGGGCAGAAGCAGACGTGGACCCGGCGCGGGCGGAGCAGTCGGAACTGTGGCTGCTCATCGACGGACTGTCGATCCTCGCCGGTGCTCAGGAGAGGCAGGAGCTGACCCGGGGCTTCCTGGAGAACTGGAACACGGCGCCGGAGCCGCTCGAACAGCGGGTGGACGAGCTGTGGCGAGTGGAGCACCCAGCCACCGCCCAGGTGCTCGCCGAACTGGGCGAGGGCTTGCGCGGCGTCGACAAGCGGCTGGCCAAGCGCATGCGTACCGCGGCGAACAAGGCCCACTCCCGCCGGTGACGGCGGGGTCGGACCCTGCTGGTGGACGAAGACGCGGTGAAGACCGCCTGGACGATGGTGAGGCGAAAAGCGAGTGGCACGAGTCCTCGTACGGGAGCAGGGCACAGGCACGAGCAGCCTGCCGCCATTGGCCACACCGGAGTCGGCTGCCTGGGCCCGGAGCCTGCTCGACGACGGCTGGGCGGCGGTCTTCCTGCCCGGCGAGCCGTCCCGCCTCGGCCGGTTGCTGCTCTGGCAGCCCGCCGGGGCAGCCGCCGCCAAGGGCACGGCACCCGCGGGCATCGAGACCGAGGCGGCGGAGCTCGTCCTGCCGCACGGCCGCTCGGTCAGACGGCGCAAGGCGGAGGGTTACGCGCTGCCCGTCGCCCTCGCTGTCGCCGCGCTGTCTGGGGCACAGCCACCGCACCCGTCCGCCGCCGCCTGGCAGACCGCCGCCCGATTCGCGCTCCGGCTGCTCGCCGACGGCCGTCTTCACCCGGCCCTCACCCCCGACGGCTACGACACCTGGCAGGCGGGCCCCCTCAACGCGGCCCAGCGTCGGACGCTGGACGCCCTCGCCGCCGCCTTCCCGCCCCACGGCCACTGCCTGCCGGAGCCAGGTCCTGCCCCGCTGCGGATCGCCGAACCGGCCGCGCTGGTGCGCCGGTTCTGCGACGCGGTCGCCGACGCCCTGGTCCGCACCCCCGCCGTTCCGCTCGCCATGGGAGCCCTGCCGTACGCCTGGCGCGAGACGCGTGCCGTGCCCACCCTGCACGAGTGGGCCGAGGAGACCGCTGCCGCGTTCACCGCCGACGTCCGAGTCTCGCTGCGGGTCGACGTACCCGAGGGACGCCGCCGGCACTTCCGGGCCGTCCTCCAGCTGCACACCGCTGCGGATCCGGCGCTCGTCGTGGAGGCCGCACAGCTGTGGAGCGAGCCGGCCGAGACCGAGCGCCTGCTCGGCCCGCGCGCCGAAACCGAGACGCTGCTCGCACTGCGCCGCGGCGCCCGCGTCTGGCCACCGCTCGACCGGCTGCTGAAGGACGCTGCTCCGGACCGGCTGCGGCTGACCGACGACGAAGCCTTCGACCTGCTGGGCGACGCCACCGACACCCTGCGCGCCGCCGGTGTCGACGTGCACTGGCCGCGCGAGCTCGTCAAGGCATTCACCGCGACCGCGGAGATCGGGCAACGCACCGCGCCCGGCTCCAGCGCGGGCGGCATGCTCGACGCCGGCACCCTGCTCGACTTCCGCTGGCAGCTCTCGCTCGGCGGAGACCCGCTCACCGAGGCCGAGATGGACGCCCTCGCGGAGACGCGCCGCCCCCTCGTCCGGCTGCGCGACCAGTGGGTGGTCGCCGACCCGAAGCTGGTGGCCCGCGCCAAGCGCCGCCGGATGGAACCGCTCACTCCCATGGAGGCGCTGGGCGCTGCGCTGACCGGCGAAGCGGAGCGGGACGGGGAGACCTTTCGCTGCACGGCGGTCGGTGCGCTCGGCGACCTCGTCGCCCGTATCCGCGACCCCGAATCCCGCACCCCCGCCCCGCAGCCCACCGCACTGAATGCCACGCTGCGCGACTACCAGAAACGGGGCCTCGCCTGGCTGGCCGAGATGTGCGAGCTCGGTCTCGGCGGCTGTCTCGCCGACGACATGGGCCTGGGCAAGACCATCACCCTGCTCGCTCTGCACCTGCACCGCCAGACCGACCCCGCCACCGCGGGCCCCACACTCGTCGTCTGCCCCGCCTCGCTGCTCGGCAACTGGCAGCGCGAGGCAGCCAGGTTCGCGCCTTCCACCCCCGTGCGCCGCTACCACGGCGGCGACCGCCACCTGAAGGACCTCGCCGACGACGAGATCGTCCTGGTCACCTACGGAGTCCTGCGCCGCGACCGGGAGACCCTCGCCGAGAACGCCTGGTCGCTGATCGCCGCGGACGAGGCCCAGCACGTCAAGAACCCGTACGCCGTCACCGCCCGCGAGCTGCGCGCCGTGCCCACCCGCGCCCGCGTCGCCCTCACCGGCACCCCCGTGGAGAACAACCTCTCCGAACTGTGGGCGCTCCTCGACTGGACCACCCCCGGACTCCTCGGACCACTCGCCGTGTTCCGCGACCGCCACGCCCGCGCGATCGAGTCGGGCGAGGACCCGCGGGCCGCTGAGCGTTTGTCTCGTCTCGTGCGGCCCTTCCTGCTTCGCCGCAGGAAGTCCGACCCGGGCATCGCGCCCGAACTGCCCGCCAAGACCGAGACCGACCGCGTCGTGCCGCTGACGGCCGAACAGGCAAGCCTGTACGAGGCTGTGGTCCGCGAAACCATGGCGAAGATCGCCGAAGCCGAGGGCATCGCCCGCCGCGGCCTGATCCTGAAGCTCCTCACCGCGCTGAAGCAGATCTGCAACCACCCCGCGCAGTACCTGCGCCAGTCCACACCGCTGCACGGCCGCTCCGGCAAACTGGCGTTGCTCGACGAACTGGTCGATACCATCACCGCCGAACGCGAGTCGGTGTTGGTCTTCACCCAGTACAGGCAGATGGCGAACCTGCTGGAGAAGCACCTCGCGGAACGAGGCGTCCCCAGCCTCCTCCTGCACGGCGGCACCCCCGTCAACGCGCGCGAGGAGATGGTGGACCGCTTCCAGCGCGGCGAGGTGCCGGTATTCCTGCTCTCCCTGAAGGCCGCGGGCACCGGCCTGAACCTCACCCGTGCCACCCATGTCGTGCACTACGACCGCTGGTGGAACCCGGCGGTCGAGGACCAGGCCACCGACCGCGCCTACCGCATCGGCCAGGACAAGCCCGTACAGGTCCACAAACTCCTCGCGGAGGGGACCGTGGAGGACAAGGTGTCGAAGCTTCTCGAATCCAAGCGCGCGCTCGCCGACGCCGTGGTCGGCTCCGGTGAGGCCGCTCTGACCGAACTGTCCGACGCCGATCTCGCCGAACTCGTCGCCCTGGGGGGGCAGGAATGAGCCCTTCGATCCCCGGCCCGCGCCGCACGCCCGCCCGCGGCAGGCGTGCCTTCGCCGAGACCTGGTGGGGCCAGGCATGGGTGACGGCCCTGGAGGACTCCACCATGGACTCGGGGCGCCTGTCCCGCGGACGCACCTACGCCCGCCAGGGCATGGTGGGCCCGACCACCATCGCCCCCGGCCAGGTCAAAGCCGCCGTCCAGGGCAGCAGGCCCCGCCCCTACCGCTCCACCGTCCACCTGCCCGTCCTCACCGACGCCCAGTGGGACACCCTCCTCGACACCATCGCAGCCCGGGCCGGGCATCTCGCCGCACTCCTCGACGGCGAGATGCCCGCCGAACTCGTCGACGACGCCCGCCACGCCGGTGTCCCCCTGCTCCCGCAGCCCACCGAACTCGACCCCGAATGCTCCTGCCCCGACTGGGGCTACCCCTGCAAACACGCCGCCGCACTCTGCTACGCCACCGCCTCCACCATCGACGCCGACCCCTTCGTGGTGTTCGCCCTGCGCGGCCGCGGACGGGAGGAGGTCCTCGCCCAGCTGCGCGCCCGCCGTACGGCCGCCCAAGCGACCTCCACCCCACCGGCGCCGGCCGGCCTCCCGGCCGTCGGCGCCTACGCGGCCTGGGCCGCCCTGGCCGAACACACTCCACCCCTTCCAGATCTCCCCGAACCGGCCCCCCACACCGCCACACTGCCCGCCGCCCCGCCACCCGGCACCGGTCTGTCCACCACGGACCTCGAACGCCTCATGACGGACACCGCCGCACGCGCTGCCCGGCTGCTCACGGGCGACACCACCAGCCTGCACCTGACCCAGCGCGAGGACGCGGCACGGATCGCCGCGAGCAACTGCGGACCCGAGTGGTTCCACCACCTCATCCAGAACACCGGTGCCAGACCGACCGCGTTCGCCCGCCTCACCCGCGCCTGGCGGTATGGCGGCCCAACCGGCATCACCGTCGCCGAACAGCCCTACACCCCCGACCCGACGGCGATGACAGCCGCCCGCAGCGCCCTGACCGGGGCCCTCACCGAAATGACCACCGCCCCGGCCGCCCTCAGGGCCTGGCGCAACCGCCTCACTCTCACCGACCACGGCATCCAGCTGCGCCTGGGCCCTGACGCCCGCTGGTACCCCTACCTCCAGGGTGACGACGGCGACTGGTGGCCGGCAGGACCGGCCGACAGCGACCCCGTCACGGCGCTCACCTCCGTCTGGCAGGAGGCCGAGAGGTGACACGTACGACAGCCCGTGAATCGCCTCCTCGGCCCACACGCCGCCGCCTCGACTGTGCGAAGCGGCTCAGCAAGCCCCAGGAGGGCCGTCTCACCAGCGGAAGCACCGTCGAGAACCCGCTGCGGCTGGGGAGAATCTGGGGAGAATGAAGCAGCGCTGGGGAGCGGCTGGGGAGAATCGACCGCACAATTCGGCCTCACCATGAAAGCGTCGGAAACATGCAACGCCGCAGGTCAGCACGCCTCACACAGCGATCTGCGCAGGTCAACGCGTTGAGGACGACATCTTCAAGAAGATCTCTTCCTGGGCCGCCATCCTCTTTGCACCCACGCTGGTGGGAACCATCTACGGCATGAACTTCGAGTACATGCCGGAGTTGGGTTGGAGCTTCGGATACCCCCTTGCGATCTGCCTCATGGGCGTGGTTTGCGTGAGTTTGTACGTGATTTTCAAGCGGCGAGACTGGCTCTAGACTCCTCACATCCCGCTCAGCTCTCCTTCGCACTTTGCTCTCGCATCACTCACAGATCGACTCAGAAGCAGCCCTGGGGAGTCCCTGGGGAGAATAGATGCGGGTGATCTCCTCACCTTGTCCCCGACAAGCCCGTGACCAGCCATTTTTGGGCGTCGGCAAGCTCTGGGGAGAATCCGGGGAGAACCGAATGGGAGTCAGCGCCTTGCGCCCGCCGCAACGAGCCCGCCGGGCTTCCTGTTCAGCGCCCCTTACAGAGCCCGCCGACCCTGCGGCGCATCACAGACAGTGAGCCTTTCCATCCTCACGCTGATGCGTGATGAAGAACGATGACGGCCCTGACGATGTCGGTGATCCAGTTGGTGCTGCAGCGGAGTTTCCGGAGCAGGCGCCAGCCCTTGGGGACTGCCATGGGACCAAGCCGGTGAACTCCACGCGCTCAGCCCGGCGGGCGTAGTGGCTGGCTATGGCGGTGCACAGCGGAACCTGGCCTGCACCCCCGATGACACGTGCGCGATCACGGATGTGGCCACGACCCCGGCCACCACGTACGACGCCCGGGCTCTGCCCGGCATCCATTCCCGGCTGAGGCGTCGCGGCCAGCTGCCGGGCAACCCCATCCGTCAGCACCGCCAGAACGAGGGCTTCAGCCGGGACGACTTCCACATCGACTTCGACTGCTGCCAGCTGACCTGCCCCCAGCGCCAGGTCAGCGAGGGATCGCACGGCCCCTACCCGACCTCCTCGCCCACCGCGGCGCCGCTGATCACGGCACGGTTCACCAAGGGCAGCGCCGGCCCCGCCCGGTCCGCACCCGGTGCACCAAGCATCCGGAACGTCGGCTTCGCCCGCGCGAACTCCGAGACCTACAGATCCGAGTCCGCGCCGAGCAGCAGACGCCCAACTGGCGGGCCCGCTACGCGGTCCGCTCCGAGTGAAGGACACCGTCAACGAGTTCGCCCATTGGGCACGGCATACGCCGCTGCCGGAGACAGCCGAAGGCCCACCTGCAGCACGTCCTCACGGCCATTGCCGTGAACATCGGGAGACTCAGCGGCCTCCCGCCGACCGGCGAAAGCATCCCCGCCACGGCCACCAACCGCATTCCGGAACTTCCTGGACCAGCACGAAATCCAGCGGCCAAAGTCCTGACGCACCGCCAGCGACTGACGTCGACCACTGCAAGATCCTCGACAGTGTCAAGCTAGGGTTGCGATTCGCGGTCGGTATCAGGGCAGGCATCACGCGTGGGTGACGGCAACGACAGCGGCAAGGTTCTGGACATCAGTACGGCCGATATCAAGTTGACGGCGCCGGTCTTCCACACGCAGGGCCAGAACTTGAGCAAAGCGCTCACGACGCTCGTCACCGCCCTCGACGGGCTCGGTAAGCCGTGGGGAGATGACGAGCAGGGCAAGGCATTCGGCGACGCCTACAGCCCCCAGCAGAAGGCCATCGAGAAGGCGGCCGGCACCCTCGTCCTCGGTCTGGTCAGCATTCACGAGGCGATGACCGACATGGCGGACGGGCACGTCGACAACGACGAGCTGATCGCCGGGATGTTCACGAAAGTGCTGTCGAAGGACGGCGAAGGCCACGACAGGGGCGACAAGTGAGCATTGAGGACGAGGCCAAGGACCTCCTGCTCAAGCTGGGCCTGTGGTGGCCGGATGCCAATTCCGGCACCCTGCGGCACGCCGCCGATGCCTGGCGGACCTTCGCCGACGCCGTCGACGATGTACGTACGCCCGTCAACAACGCGGCCTCTTCCCTGATCACCAACAACACGGGTGAGGCGATAGAGGCGTTCGGGACCTTCTGGGGGAGGTACGCCAAGGGCAACGACGCGGGCTGGCTCAGCGACCTCGCCGAGGCGGCCCGCCAGATGGCCGAGGCACTGGACAAGTTCGCCAAGGCCGTCGACGACGCCATCAACAAACTCTGGACGCAGATCGGCATCGATGCCGCGATCATCGTGGGTGGCATCGCGCTGGCCTTCGTGACCGCGGGTGCTGCCGCGGGTGCTGCCGCCCTGGCCACCGAGGCCCTCATCGAATTCGGCGCCACCATGGGCGTCGCCGTCACCACCACCGTCGCCGAAATCGCCGCCGGCACGCTGGTCGCGGCGGCCTTCGGAAGCATGGAGTCGGTGACCATCGACCTCGCGGTCGCCCAGCCCCTGAAGATCGCCACCGGCATGCAGAAGGGATTCAGCCTCGACGAGATCAATGCCGCGGCAAAGGACGGCATGATCTACGGCGGGGCGTTCGGCGCCGCCGGTGGTGTCACGAAGGCCGGCATCGAGGGGAGCCTGTTCACCAAGACCGAGGTGCCTCTGATGCTGCGGCCGCCGACGCTCCGCCCCGACCTGGTCGAACTCGGTCCTGCGGCCCGGCAGTGCAAGAGCACTCCGTGCGTCGGAGAGCCGATCGACGTGGCGACCGGCGCCATGCTGATGACGCAGACCGACCTCACGCTCCCCGCCGACCTCCCCCTGGTCTTCGAGCGCACCCACCTGTCCTCGTACCGCGGTGGGGTGTGCTTCGGCCCCACCTGGGTCTCCACCCTGGACGAGTGCCTTCAGATCGACGGGGAAGGGGTGGTGTTCGCCGCCTCGGACGGCATGCGCCTGGTCTACCCCGTTCCTCAGCCCGGCGAGCCAGCCCTGCCCGTCAAGGGCGCCCGCTGGCCGCTGAAATGGGACGGCAAGCCCGACGGCGTCATGACCATCACCGACCCGGACTCCGGAGTCGTCCGCACCTTCAGTACCCCCCTCCCTTCCGACAGCTTTGGTGTCTTCCACCTCCCCCTGGACAGCTGGCACGACCGCAACGGCGCTCGCATCGACATCGAGCGCACGCCCGACGGCATCCCCACCGCGCTCCGCCACTCCGGCGGCTACTACATCGCCGTCGACACCCAGGGGCCGCGCATCACCGCCCTGCGCCTGTTGGACCAGGCCCCGTCGCGGTACGAGCCGTCACCGGGCGAGGACGCCGGTACGGTTGTGATGCGGTACGGCTACGACGGGGCGGGCAACCTCACCGAGGTCATCAACTCCAGCGACGAACCACTGCGTTTCACGTACGACGCCGAGAGACGGGTCACCTCCTGGACCGACCGCAACGGCACTTCGTTCGCGTACTTCTACGACACCCGCGGCCGAGTCGAGCGCACCGAGGGCAGCGACGGCTTCCTCTCCGGCACCCTCGCCTACGACGACACGGCGCACACCACCACCTACACCGACTCCCTCGGCCGCCGCTCCACCCACCGGTACAACTCCGCGGGCATGGTCGTCGAGGAGACCGATCCGCTCGGCCACACCACCCGCACGCAGTGGACACAGCGGGGCGACAAACCCGTCTCGGTCACCGACCCGCAGGGCCGTACGACGCGCTACACCTATGACGAAGCCGACAACCTCACCGCAGTCACCCTGCCGGACCAGACCGTCGCCCGGGCCACGTACAACGCGCTCGGCCGGCCGGTCGAGGTCGTCGAACCCGGTGGTGCGACCTGGCACCACACCTACGACGAGCTCGGCAACCTGGTCACCACAACCGACCCGCTCGGCGCCGAAACACACTGTGCCTACGATGAGTCGGGCCATCTGGTCACTGTCACCGACGCCCTGGGCCATACCCGCAGGGTCACACCGGACGCGGCCGGGCTGCCCGTCGCGGTCACCGATGAACTCGGACACACCACGGTGGCGCGCCGCGACTCCTTCGGCCGTGTCGTCCAAGTGGTCGACCCACTGGGCGGGACCACCCGCATGGGCTGGTCGACCGAAGGCAAGCCGACGTGGCGCGAGCATGCCGATGGCAGCCGGGAGTCCTGGACCTGGGACGGCGAGGGCAACCCGCTCACCCACACCGACCCCGCTGGCAACGTCACCCGCCACACCGCCACGCACTTCGACGTACCCGCCACCCGCACAGACCCGGACGGAACGGCATACGCCTTCGCGTACGACACCGAGCTCCGGCTGACCGGAGTCACCAACCCGCAGGGGCTGACCTGGACGTACGCGTACGACGATGCGGGCCGACTGATCACGGAGACCGACTTCAACGGCCGGACGCTGACGTACACGCACGACGCGTCGGGCGCTCTGACATCCCGCACGAACGGCGCGGGCGAAAAGCTGAGCTTCACCCGGGACGCGCTGGGCCGCGTCGTCGAGCAGCGCACCGACGCGGGCGCCGTCACCACGTACGCCTACAGCACATCGGGCCATCTGATCCACACGGCCAACTCGGATGCGGCGGTCGCCATCGAGCGGGACGCCCTCGGCCGTACGCTCACGGAAACCGTCAACGGCCGGACCATCACCTACGTGTACGACGTGCTCGGACGTCTCGTCCGGCGCACCACCCCGTCCGAGCTGAACTCGCAGTGGACCTACGACCCGGCAGGCCGCCCCGCGGCGATCAGTACCGAGGCTGGTTCCCTGACCTTCGCGTACGACGCCGCGGGCCGTGAGACCGAGCGCCGCCTCGGCGACGGAGTCACGCTCACCCAGTCCTGGGACACCGCCCACCGCCTCACCGAGCAAACACTTTCGGGTTCGGGCCGGGTGAACGAGGCCGACCGTCTCCTCCAGCACCGCACGTACGCCTACCGCGAGGACGGCTACCTGACCGAGATCCGCGAACTGACCTCGGGCACCCGTCGGTTCGACCTCGACCGACTGGGCCGGGTCGCCGGGGTCCGGGCCCACGGCTGGACCGAGGCGTACGCCTACGACGCGGCAGGCAACCTCACCCACGCCACGGCCCCCGCGCACGAAGCCTCTGGCGACCGCGCATTCAACGGCACCCTCATCCGCAGCGCCGACCGCACCTCGTACGAGCACGACACCCAGGGCCGCCTGATCCGCAAGACCCGCAAGCTCCTCAACGGGCAGCAGCACACCTGGACGTACGCGTGGAACGCGGAAGACCGCCTGACGGAGGCCGTGACACCTGCCGGCGAACACTGGCAGTACACGTACGACCCACTGGGCCGCCGAATATCCAAGCACCGCTTGTCAGAAGACGGCTCGACCGCCGACCGCACGGAATTCACCTGGGACGACACCCGCCTGGCCGAACAGAACACGTCCGACGGCCAGGTCACCACCTGGGACTACGCCCCAGGCACCCACCGCCCCCTCACCCAGAGCGACCACAGACCGCTGGTCCGGGAACAAGGCGCATCGCTGCTGGCCCAACTGGCCCAGGACACCTCGGCGGACTACGCCACCCGCTTCCACGCCGTCATCACGGACGCGGTCGGCACGCCGACCGAGCTGGTCACCCCTGACGGTGAACTGACCTGGCAGCGCCGCACCACGCTGTGGGGCAGGCACTTCCCCGCCCCGACGGACACCACATCCGTAGACTGCCCACTCCGCTTCCCCGGCCAATACGCGGACCCTGAAACCGGCTTTAACTACAACTACTTCCGCTACTACGACCCCGAAACCGCCAGGTACATCAGCCCGGACCCGCTGGGCCTGGAACCGGCACCCAACCACCACGCTTATGTTGTGAACGCGTTGGGCTGGACCGACTCGCTGGGGCTTGCGGCACGGGGCCCGAAGGATCCACTTGACCTTGGGCAGGGGTATCGAGGGCGATTGGACACCTGGCAGGAAGGGATGAAGGGAAGAGACTTTGAGATCCACGTCTACGACAAATCTGGCCGCGAAGTGGGTATCTTTGGCAGCGACGGCTGGTTCAACAAACACCGGACAAAAGGTGCAGATGTTGAAGTTCCGCCAAGTGTCGAAAATGCGCTGAAGGGGAAAGCCATCGACACCATGCGGCGGCATAGGCGGATTGGCCCGAAGGGGACCGAAGACGTCACCGGAGATAAATGGCAGCGACCCCGCCTTGCCTCGGAAGGCTGTAAATGAAATATGTGAAGGCGGACTGGGATTCAGAGATGCACGGGTTCAACCTGGACCCGAGTGCCTATCTCGTCGAACTTCCGCAGATGCGGGACGCGTTGCCAGCCGGAGCCTGGGCTTTTGCCTCCGATGCCGAGCACTACAGCATGCGCAGTGCCCGATCTGTAAAAGACCTCGAACTGGCAGGAATCTTCGTGCCGACGGACAAGCGTGGGGTCTTGACCCTGGAATTTTCCGCCAACCAGTGGAAGCATGAATCCGGTCTTCGGATTCGGTACTCCGGGGTCTCGCACTTCTCGATCGACTACGACCAGTCGATCGACTGGATGCAGGCCGATACGGTGCTCCTCGACGAGATCCTTCCGCGGCATGATGGTTGTAGCCACGAAATTGTGCTGACCGATGCGTCGATCACTGTTCACTGCCAGGACCTTGAAGCCGTATGGGGTGCCGCGTGATGAGCAGTCTTGCGCCGGGACGCAGGGGCCGTCGCCCGTCGCCATCGGAGTCTTCTTTCTGGCCGGGCTGGCCGGCGTCGGGTGTGGTGCGAGCTGGGCGTTCAATGTGCGGGGCATCGCGGTGCGGCGGGCCGAGGGCATTCGGCAGCGCCAGCAGCCGGTAGGGACGCAACTGGCGCAGCCGGCCGGTTCGATGTGGGCGCAGCCCTGGTACCACCGGGTCCTGGGGCGGCCATGATGGGCGCCGGACTGGTGATGGTGGTCGCGGGGTATGCGCTCTGGCACCTCCGCTGACGCGTCCCGGCCCCGGCCCGGGGGCCGACCCAGGGCTGGGGCTGTCGGCAAGGTGAGGGGGAGCGCTACGGGAAGTAGCGCTCGACGACCTGCGGGCCCTCCTTCTCGATCAGCTCGCGTGCCTCTTCGAGCCGCTCCGGAGCAGGCTCCTGGCCACGCGCCAAGTGGGGGCCGTACGGCGCACCGAGCGGCCCGCCAGGTGCTGATGGCAGTGGTCTGTGTCAGCCTGTACGTCATCTTCAAGAAGCGCGACTGGCTATAGGCCGCACATCAGCATCGTTGATCAAATTAGCTCTTCGACCAGGTCTGTCCTGTCTCCCCCGACGACTGCAAACCGGCAGTCGTCCAACAACCTTGCCCGTAGGGCGTCGATGCCCGACCCCCTGGCTAGCCTGCCCCCGTGACGCCCACCGATGACCGACAGTTCCCCGCCGCGCTCGCCACCGCGATGGCCGTTCGATTCGACTACGCCGACGGGAAGAACGGGGTCGACTTCGAGCCCTTCCCGGCCTTCCTGTCCGCTGCCGAGACCACCGACTGGTTCCAGGCGTGGACCGGGAACAGCGAACTGGACGGCGGCGACTTCCGCGTGTTCGGGCAGGACGGCACGGGCGGGTACGCAGCGTTCTGGCTCATCCGCCCCGGCCGGCCGTCGGCCGAGCAGCCCGTCGTCTTCCTCGGCTCCGAGGGCGAGACCGGTGTCGTAGCACGCGACCTGGGCGACTTCCTATGGCTACTGGCCGACGGCTTCGGCCCCTGGGAAGCCGCAACCTCGTACGAGCCCGACTGGAAGGCGCGCCCCAATCCGGAGTTGGCAGCCATCGCTGAAGGATTCGCACCGCACCAGCGCCGGTCGGCGGCAGCCGTGATCGAGCTGGCGGCCCAGGAGTTCCCCGACTTCGACGACACCATCATGGAGCTCTGCCACTGAACCCAGCGCCGTCACCTGCACGACCGGCCGGGTTCACTGGACAAATCCTCGATCGGACGCGAGTGATCACCACCGAACTCGCCGCTTCGGCACGGTCCCCACTCCAGGGGAATCGCGGACGTTCACTCAAGTCCCCCACGCCGCCCTGCCGCATTCGAGCATCGCTCTAGCCTCTGGTCATGAGGCATGGGGAGGGCGAGGACGAGCTGGTCCTGGAGGCCCGCGAAATGCCGGCCACCGGACGGGACGAGGAGGAGGTCTTCGCCGAACTGGCCGCGCGCACCGGCGACTGGGGCGCCTCCGCGTTGGCTGTGTGTCTGGCCCTCGGAGTGCCCCTGACGAATGCCGAAGCCCGAATCCGCGAGGTTCGGCCCCTCTTCAAGGAGTTCGTGGTGGGTGAGGAGGACCTCGTCGCCTCGGTTCCAGCCTTTGGGCATGTGTTCGTCGTGGACCGGGTGCTGGACGCTCACGGTGAACGGATCCGCGACCTGTTGGGGACCGCGGCCGGCGCCCGCGGGGGCTTCCCCGGCGGCCTTCTCGCGTGGTTCCGTAGCGGGGAACTCACAAAGATCTTCCTGTTCTTCGCGAAAACGCGGTTCCGGAACGGGCGGGGCTCACCTCCCGAGTTCTGGGTCGCCATGGTTACGGCCGGGGAACTACTGGCGACCGAGGACGGCCCGGACCAGGCAGAGGTGACGGCAGGACTAGAACATTGCCGGATGCAGGCGACTGTCGTCAGTACGGGATCTCAGATGGGTGTGGTTCGGTTTGAGGGACCGTGATCACGCCAGTGGCGATCGGCCAACCCTCGGCGAGCGCACCGACGCGCCGACGCGCCGGGCCCAACCCCTCTACCACACAAGGACTTAGCGGACCAACGCAAAGCGAAACGCCTGGTCACCAGGTCCCTCAATCCGAACCACAACACCCTTCTCTGTTCTGCACTCGTCACCGACCGTGGTGTTGTACGTTCGCCCCATCTGGTGGCTGGTTGGTTCGCGTCGAGCGGATTCGGAAGGAGCCGTGGCGCGGGAACCACCGGTGGAGGGGCCAGGGATTCCTGAGGGGGAGACATGGCGTATCAGGTGGAGTTGCCCATCGGTGCGGCGGGCGGGCCA
This sequence comes from Streptomyces sp. NBC_01296, assembly GCF_035984415.1. Taxonomy (NCBI): domain Bacteria; kingdom Bacillati; phylum Actinomycetota; class Actinomycetes; order Kitasatosporales; family Streptomycetaceae; genus Streptomyces; species Streptomyces sp. NBC_01296. The sequence goes on from NZ_CP130720.1 coordinate 2,119,485, forward strand.
CAGGACGTGGTGAGGGTCGAGATCGCGCCGATCGGCGAGGACGGCCTGGTCAGGGTGGCACGGCCGGGGCAGGTGATGGCACGCGCCTCACGGTCGCTGGGGGAGATGGTGAACGGAATCCGGCCGGTCGCGCAGAGTTTCGTGGATGGCTTCCGTGGCATGGTCCATGGACCTGACGAGCTCAACCTCGAGTTCGGGCTGTCGTTGTCCGCTGAGGCTGATGTGATCATCTCCAGTACGGCGGCCCAGGCCAACTTCAAGATCTCGCTCACCTGGCACCGTCCCCCGTCCGACCAGATCGGCGCCCGCGCGGAGCAGGCGCAGTGACCCCGTTAGGGCCGCAGGCGGCGGAGGGTATCGGGCCGAAGGCTCTGAATGCGGCAGTGCTGCGGATCCGCGATATGCGTGGAGAAGCGGTGGGCCTGGGATTCCTGGTCTCTCCGGAGCTGGCTCTGACGTGTGCACACGTGGTGTCCGCAGCCCTTGGCACACCACAGGACCAGGAGCCGATGGCCTCTGCCCGGCTCCACGTCGATCTGCCGCGGTCACGCCGTCGATCCTGGGGCCTGCCGCACCGACGGGGGACGCCGGGAAGTGGGATTTCCAGTACTACTTCGACGGCGGCGGGAACGTGCTCACGGTGTCAGGGACCGTGGTGCAGCAGTGGGATCCGCGCACCGGTCAGGAGCTCGCGCACTTCGACGCGAAGGTCCTGCAGCCCAAAGATGCCCCCGAGGGCCGGCCACGCATCTCGATAGGCCCCTATCCGGCCCCGAACAAGGTGGACGTGGTCACCTGGGGTGATCCTGATGTCCGCATCGTTGACATCACCACAGGTGCTGTCAACGAGACTGTGAGGACCACCGAAGACGTCCTGGCCGTGCAGTTCGACCGCAGCGGTCGCTACTTCGGGTTGATGCGCCGCGGATCGATCGTCGAGCTGTGGCGGCGTGACCCGCTCCGTAGGGAACTCGGCCCGCTGCGCAGCACCGCCGAGGACCTGGTCACACCGACCGTCACGCAGTTCATCGACCGGGACGGCCGCTTCCTGATCGCCGCCAACAACGCCGTACGGATCTACCGCGTTGGGGAGCGTGCCCCGCAGGACTCCTTCGAATTCGGCGAACCGCCCGGCAGCACTTCGAACCGCTCGTACTCGTTCATGGACATCTCGAAGGACGGCAGCACGGTGATCTACGCTGACCCGTCCGGAGCAGGCGGCGTCCTCCGGCTCGACCCTCAGATGTGGCAGCGCGACCTGTGCAAGATCATCGGCTACCGGCAGTTCACCGATGACGAGCGGGCGAGCCTTCCGGCGCGTGTCCCCGTACAGCCACTGTGCGCCGAGCGTTAGGCATGTTGGTGTTCTGGTCGGGCATTTTCGCCGTACCGGACTACCGTAAAGCGAAACGCCTGGTCACCAGGTCCCTCAATCCGAACCACACCCATCTCAGATGCGGCTGTGAGAGGGGAAAAGGCCCTCAGGTACGTACTCGGGCACCGTGCCGAGCAGTGCGTCGATGGCCTCCTGGAACCGGTCGCGACCGCGCTGGCCGCCACCCGTATCTCCGATGAGCAACTTGGTGTGGTCGAGGAACACTTGGAGGCGATGCGCGGCGCCCGTGACGACGTGGAGCGAGCGGATGGACCGGCTCGAGTGCCTGGTCCTGCTCGGCCGGTTCGGCGACGCCCTGGACGACCTCACGGTCCTGTCCCCGTCCGACCGGTACGACGAGTCGCTGCTGGCGCTGCGGATGCGGGCCCTGTACGGCTGTGAACGCCAGGCGGAGGCCCTGAACGCCTATCAGGACATGCGCGTACGGCTGCGTGACGAGCTCGGCGTCGATCCGGGGGAAGAACTCCACCGGCTGCACGAAGCGGTGCTGCGCCGCGACGACGCACACCTGCTCGGTCCCGCCGCCACCCGCTCCGCCGCACAGCCCGCCCGGCCCTGGACCCGCCGCACCGTCAATGAACTGCCGGGCGACGCCGGCCGCCTCGTCGGCCGGGAGGCCGAGCTCGCCCAGCTGACCGGGGCCTACGCGCCCGGATCCGTGTCGATCCTGACGGTGGACGGTACGGCCGGTGTCGGCAAGACCGCGCTCGTCGTACGCGCGGCCCGTGAGCTCAGCGACCGTTACCCGGACGGCAGCCTGTTCGTGGACCTGCGCGCGCACAGCACGCAGCGGCGCCAGACCCCCGAGCAGGCACTGCAGCGCCTGCTGCGCTCCCTGGGCGCGGCCAAGGGCGAGTTGCCGAGCGACCTCGAGGAACTCACAGCCGCCTGGCGCGCGGCGACCAGCCCGCTACGGCTGCTCCTCGTGCTGGACGACGTCCTGGACGCGGACCAGGTGCGACCGCTGCTGCCCGCAGGAGCGGGCAGCCGGGTGCTGGTGGCCGGCCGCCGACGGCTGCCCGAACTGGACGCCGATGGGCGGGTCACGCTGGAGCCGCTGAGGGGCGGGGGTGCGGTGCAGCTGCTCACGCACCTGATCGGAGAGGAGCGCGCGAGCCGCGAGCCGGAGGCTACGCGTCAGCTGGTCGGACTGTGCGACGGGCTGCCGCTGGCGCTGCGCATCGCCGGGTCGCGGCTGCAGAACCGCCGCACCTGGACGGTGGAGTACCTGGTGGGCCGCATGGCGGGCGACGAACGCCGGCTCGGCGAACTGAGCATCGGGGACCGCAGCGTCGAGGCGGCCTTCCGGCTGTCGTACGACCAGCTCGCACCCGACCAGCAGCTCGGATTCCGCGCCCTGGGCCAGGCAGCGACGGTCGAGTTCGACGTGCTGGCACCGGCGGCCATGCTCGGCCGGCCGCTCCACGACACCGAGCGGATCCTCGAGAGCCTGGTCGACGCGAACCTTCTGCAACAGCCGCGTCCGGGCCGCTACCGCTTGCACGATCTGGTGCGCGTGCACGCGCGGCGCCTCGCGGAAGCCCTGCCCGACGAGGCCGCCGGCGCACGTACGGCCGCACTGCGCCTCTACCTGGACGCCGCCCGGATCGCCAGTGACTGGGGCCTCGCCACCGGTTTCCCGACCGGCCCCCAGCCCTCCGGAGCTCCGTTCGCACACTGGAAGGACGCGGAGAGCTGGCTGGACGCGGCCGGCGGAGAGCTCGTCGACGTCGTCGGACACGCGGTGGCCCTCGGCGAGGTCGACCTCGCGTGCTGGATCGCCGAGGCGCTGGTGGACTACTTCACGCGGCAGGGCCGCTACCACGAGTCCCAGACCGCTCTCGAGATCGCACTCGCGCACGTGGACGGGGCCACCGACCCGAGGATGGCCCTCGCCCTGCGGAACTGCCATGCCTACACGGGCGTGTGGCAACGCCGGTACAGGCAGTCGCGGACCTTGTTCACCGAGGCGCTCCACCTCAGCCGGCGCGACCTCGACCCGGCCGAAGAGACCCGGGCCCTCATCGGGCTGGCGTCCGTCGAGGTGAGTGTGGGCGAGGGCGACCGGGCGATCGCCAGTGTCACCGAGGGACTGGCCGCGTCGCGGGCGCCGCACAACGACTGGATCGCCTCGATCGGATTCGTCATCCAGGGCCTCGCCCACCAGTTGGAGGGACGGAACGAGGAGGCGCTGGCCAGCTTCGCCGAGGCCCGCACCCACGCCGACCGGAGCCGCAGACCGCGCATGCTCGGCAGGGTCCTGAGTTTCTCCGCCGACATCCACCTCCGCCTCGGCCGCTACGCCGAGGCCAAGGGCCTGCTGCGCCAGGCGGTCCACCTGGTCGAGGAGGCCGGGGACGTCTTCCTCTGCGCGCGCGGCCTGACCCTGCTGGGCACGGCAGAACTGGGCGAGGGCGACCCGGCCGCGGCCATGGCCTTCCATCACCAGGCCCTGATCCAGCATCAGTTGCTGTCCCCGCTCACCGAACCCGCGTACGACTGGCTGGAGGTGGACATTCGCTCGCGGCTGGGGTTCGCCTATCTGGCGGCGGGCCTCATCGGCGAGGCGCTCGAACAGTTCCAGACCGCACTGGGGGTGCCGGGCGCGCGTGGGCAGCGCGGCTGACCGCATGCCCCCGCCGCGCCCTACTCGGCTTCGACGGCCGTGATCCGGTCGAGGACCTCCGCGTAGAGGGGGCGTTTGTCGGGGCGGGTGTGGGTGGCGGCGTGCTTGAGGGCGGGGATGGCGGGCCTGCCCAGGGCGATGAGGCCCTCGGTCGCGGCTCTGCGGACGGTGGGGTGGGGGTGCTCCAGCAGTGCGGTCACCTCGGGGGCCGCGGGGGTCCAGGCGGCGTGGCAGAGGGTTCGGATCGCCGTGCGCACCAGGTCCGGCTGGGGGTCGGACAGCAAGAGCGAGGTGTGGTGCAGGTAGGTCTGACGGTCCAGCAGGGCCCGTGAGGTGCGGTGGGCGTGCAGGCGGACCTTGGGCCTGGGATGGTTCAGCAGCTCGCCGATCAGCTCGCGCAGGCCGGAGTCCTGGTCCGCGGCCGGGCCGATGTGCCGTTCGGTGAGTTGTCTGAGGGCCTGGTGGATGAGTACCGGGTCGCCGGTGCGGGCCAGGTTCAGCAGCTCCTGGCGGGACTGGGCTGGTGAGGCGCCCGGCGGGGTGGGCGGGGTGCGGTCGCGGAGCGCTGCGAGGGCGGCGGCGTCCTGCTCCGCGGAGTCCGGGCGGCGCAGCGGGCCCTCGACGAGGAGCAGCCCGTCCGCGAGGTCGTCGCGTCCTTCGGCACGCAGCCGCCGACAGGTCTGCGTCAGCGCAGGCGTGCGCAGCAGGCGACGCCCCCGGAGCAGGTCGAGGAACCCCCAGGCGCCGGCGTCGAGCCGGCCGGCGAGGCGCTCCGCCAGCGCGTCGGCGGGAAACCGGAGCAGCGCCCGCGCGGCTGCGGAGCTGCCGGACGGCGGATCGTGCTCCCACCAGTCCAGCAGGAGCGGGACCAGCGGTTCCAGGTCCCACGGGTCGAGCCGGCTCGCCGCGAGGGCGACCCTGTCGTGCAGGACGTCATGCGCTCGGAGTTCCGTCTCGCCGACGGCGTTCAGCGGGTGGGCCAGGTCGGCACCGACGGGTACGTCGATGCGGCCGCGCAGAAACGCCCGGAGCACGGGAAGCCTGGCCTCGGGCTCGGGCCACTCCAAGAGCGCCAGGGCCGCAGTGTGCCGGCGCTCCGGAGCGGATGCCTGCAGCATGGCCAGCAGGCGCTCCCGCAGTGCGGTCGACCGGGGCTGGTCGAGGTCGTCGGCGTGGACCGTCCGCGGTCGCGGCGCCGTCGCGTACGTGGTCTCGGTGAGGGTCCAGGGTGGTGCGTCGAGCGGCTGGACGTCCGTCATCCAGTCGACGAGGACGGGGCGGATCGCGGGGCCGGCGGAGGCGTAGACATCCATCAGCGCGGTCAGGCGGTCCCGGGAGCCCGGGATATCGTCGTGCGGCCGGCAGGGTCGGCGGAATTCCTCCAGGGCGCTCGGTGTGCGCACTGCCGCCTCCAGCGCGGCTCGCCACGCCTCATCCTTGGCCTTGGCCTTGGCCTTGGCCTTGGCCGGCGAGGTGGCTGCAGGGGATTGCGGGGCGCCGAACGCGTCCCGCAGCACGGCGGTCTCGGCCTGACAGGGGTCGGCGTCCAGCCGGGCCGAAGCAAGAGCCTGCTCGAGGTCGGCCCGCACCAGCACCGCATCGAGGGCGCGGAGCAGCCCCAGTACGGACCGGCCCCCGGATGCAGGGCGCAGCCCGCGTACCGCGTCGGCGACATCCTGCTTCAGAGCCGCCGGCAGCGTCGGGGCGACCGCTTCGAGTACCGCGATGAGATCGTGCCGGTCTGCGGCCGAAGCCTCGTCGAGCCCGTCGAGCCCGTCGAGCAGGACCCCGGTGAACCGGGCGAAGGCTGCCAGTTCCCCGGTCGTCCACGGTGCGGGGCAGAGCCGGAGGACGAAACGCAGTACGCGACCTCGGACGGCGGGTTCGGAGCCGGCCAGGCAGAGCCAGTCCGGCAGCATGGGCCGCAGCGCCCCCAGCCGGGCGGGGCGCGTGTGCTCATGCCTTTCGGCCACGCGGAGCGCCACCGACGGATTCCAGCCGTCCGCCGTCAGCGACCTGACGTCCGGGTCCGCTCCGATGTCCGCCGCCGGCCCCGGCGTCGCGGGCGCGGCGATCCCGTGCTCGGCCATGGCCGTGGACAGCTCCTCGATCGTCCCGCAAGCGAGGCCGACCCGGCGGGCCGCCACCAGGGCGAGCAGGGTCGGTACGACCCGCGATGCCTGGTCGTCCAGTGCGAGGACCGAGCGCGCGGGCAGTGCCCGATCGAGGCCCGCCAGCAGCAGTTCGCGGGCGCGGCCGTCCTCGCCGTGTTCGGCGGCGGCGAGGACGGTCGCCGCGTACGCGTCGCCGAGGATGGCGCGCAGCGCCGCGACGAGCGAGCCGCGCAGGCCCGGATTGTCGTGTCGCCCGAGCCAGAAGAGCAGTGCCGGTACCGCCATGGGCGTGCCCGCGCGGACGAGGACCTCGGCGGCGGTCTTCTTGATGTTCATGTTCGGATGGTCGAGACATGCGGCGATCGCGGTGGAGGCCCAGCGGGCCCGTGCGTGGCCGAGTGCGAGCAGCGCCTGCCGGACGGTCTGGATGTCCTGGGCGGTGGTCAGCGTGATCAAGGTCGCCGACAACGCCTGCGCATCGTCCCCGGTGGCGTCGCGGGCGAGCAACGCGATCACGTGCTTGCGCACGTGCCGGTCGCGGTGCCGCAGCAGGCGGTACGTCCGCGTACAGGTCCGCGCGTAGGGGGCTCGGAGCAGGAGTTCGAGCAGGACCGCCTGTTCGCCGCTCGACAGTCCGGGCCGGTCCAGCAGATCCAGGCCCATGGTCGCGACGAGCGCGTGTCCGGCCTCTCGTGCGGTCGCCGCGTCGAGCAGGCAGGACGGCCTGATCCGTCCCCGCGCGTGAAGACGACGGCCCAGGCCGTCCAGGGCATCCAGGATCTCCTGGGGTACCACGGGCTCCCCGGCCGGCCGGCCGTCTTCGAGTCGCGGGGCGGCTGCGCCCGGTTCCCCCGACGCCGCCAGGTCGGCCACGATGCGCAGGAGCAGGTCCGCGATGACCGGCAGCGTGCCGGCGCCGCCGTGTGCAGCCAGTCTGCACAGTGCCGCCACCGGCTCGTCCGGGTCCAGGTGGGAGCTCAGGAGGGCCAGTTCCTGCTCGTCCGGGCCACCGAGATCCGCCGCGATGCGAGTCGGCAGATCGGCGGGATCGAGACGGACGAGGACGGCGCGTCGCTGTGCCGGATCGTGGGTCAGATGCCACAGCACCTCGAGGGCGCGGCTGCGCACCGCGCGGAGATGCGGCGCGATCACGCCCACACCCACGCTCTCCGCCGTGGCGAGACCGAGCCCTTCCCCCAACGCGGTCGTGGTCCGGTGCCCGCCGATGGCCTCCAGAGCCTCCAGGGCCGCTGCGGGAGCGGACGGCAGGAGAGCGATCACGGCGTCTTCGGCATCCGCATGGCGCAGGGCACGGATCGCGTCGAGGAACGGACCTGGCACGGGAGCCGAGGGAAGAACCCGTGTGACCGCGTCCCCGATCGGCAGCTCCCCCGCTCCCTGTCCGGCCAGGGCGACCAGCAGCGCGAGCCGCCGCGGCCAGCTCGGATCGTCGGCGTCCGCATCAAGCAGTACGCGGAGCATCACGTGTCGGCTGGTGAACAGGATCGTGGCGACGTCGTGGGGCGGGATCGAGTGATCGGCCAGCGCCAGGCCGATGATGGAGGGGACGTGGGCGCCGTCCGGGAAGTGCCCGCGCCGGTGGAGCCCGCGCAGGCATGCCACCGCCGGCCCGCCGAACAGCAAAGGATCCCGTGCGGCGATGGCCGTCAATGCGCCGATGTCACCGCGGTCCGCCAGGTCACCGAGCAGTTCCATCCCGCGCCGACGAAGGTCCGGCGGCAGATCCGGATCGTCGACGACCTGCCGGAGCAGACCGAGGTGCCCGTGATGGGCGGCAGCCACGATTGCGGCATCGGCCACCTCGGGCCGTGCGATCACCGAGTGGGCAGCGAGAAAGGGAGACAGGCGTCCCGGCGCCAGGGGATCCAACGCCGCCCACGGCTCGGCGAGTTCGGCCAGTACGGCGGCGACGACGGCTGCGCTGTCGACACCGAGCAGGCTGATCGCGTACTCGCGCACCCGTGCGGGAGCCAGCAGACCGGCGTGCAGCCCCTGTCGGGCCAACCGCAGCGCCGCGGCCTGCAACACCGGATCGGCGCTGTCCACCAGCTCGTTCACGAGTTGCCCGGGCCGGTGTGCGCAGGTGACGGTCAGTTCCCGCACGGCCTGGTACAGCAGTTCGCCCCGAGGCTCCTTCCGGAGCACCGTCGGTTCGTTCAGAAGCTCGGCGCGCAGCCAGGCGATCTGCACCCGCGCCGGCAGCTCGGCCGTACGCCATGACGGCCGGCGGAGCCCCTGGCGATACGGCCCCAGTCGCTCGTAGAGCCGCGCCAGGACGAGCGCCGCCTCCGGCGGTCCCTCCACCACTGCCGGCAGCAGCCCCGCGAGCTCGGCCGTCTCGAGCCCGTCGCCCGTCCGGCCCGACGTGACGCGCTCGGCCAGAAGGACCAACCCCAGGTACCGCAGGCGGGGATCGTCGTGCCGGATGAGGATGCCGAAGACGGCCGGCGGGCAGAGCTGCGCGTCAAGACGGCCGGCCAGCCAGCCGGCATCGGCTCGGCGCACCGCATCGTGGAAGGACTTGTCCGCCGATGTGATCATCGTCGGATGCTAACGGGGACGTTCCCCGCCCCACCAGCGGGATTCACCCGGTGCGTCGCGCACCCCGTGGATGCTCCGGCTTCGCCTCCCCCGACGCGGCCGCGCGGCGGTGCTTGATGTTGACGGCCGAAGCCTTGGCCACTGCCAGGGGGTTCAGGAAGCGCAGCGGACCGATCAGGCGGGATGCGAACAGGTACATGTGCCGCGCCATCGACTCATCGCGCGCCGCCGCCGAGAACACCAGCCGCTCGATGGGATTGAACGGACGGGCCTTGGCATAGTCGACGGCCAGGGACTGGTGGCCCTTCAGTCGGCGCCCGTGTGTGCGTGCGTAGAGGGCGAGTGACCTGTCGAGGTCGCCCCGACCGGATGCGGCCGGGGCGACCGCCTGCGTCAGCCATTGCGCGGACTGCAGGGCCCACCCGCAACCCACCCCCCACAGGGGATCGCTCGTCAGGGCGGCGTCGCCGATGAGCGCGAGGCCCGGAGCGGTCGGCTTGCGGCTGTGGAGCGGGTAGTTGACCGTACCGATGATCTTCGTGATGCGCTCGGCGGAGTCGATGGGCGGCGCCTCGGGCAGGGCGCGGACGAACTCCAGGAAGCTGCCCTCCAGGTCTTCCCGGAAGGCCGGCAACCGCTTCTTGTCCGGCAGCACCGCGAGGACCGTGACCCCGCCGTCGTTCGGAAACGCGTACGCCATGTCGGGCTCGAGGAACCAGGTCTGGCCGATCCCGCCGTGCAGCGGAAGGTTGCGGAAGTGCGCGAGGTAGCCGAACCGCGCGTTCTCGTAACTCCGGGCAGGCACCGCGGCGAACTTCGCCACGGCCGAGTCCTTGCCATCGGCGCCGACCACCAGGCGGGCCCGGATCTCACGCTCGCCCTCCGGGGTCGACGCGCGCACCCCCACCGTTCGCCCGGCTTCCCGGACCAGCCCGGTCACATGGTGGCCGGGGAGCAGGTCGACGCCAGGGGTTTGGGCCGCACGGGACCTGATCAACGGGTCGAGGGTGCTGCGCCGAACGTTGTACCCGTACGGCAGCTCGGGGCCCGCCGGTGCGGCCTTCGGCTCGATCCATCCCCAACGGGTGTACCAGCGGGCCTCGTTGCGGACGGCTCCCGCCTTCTCCAGAGCGGGGACGAGGCCGAGTTCGTCCAGCACCGGGTAGGCGTTGGCCGTGAGGGAGTGCGTGCACAGCACCTTGTACGCCTCGGGGTCCGAGCGGCGTTCCAGCAAGGCGACGCGGACACCGCGTCGCGCCAGCAGGATCGCCGCGGCGCTGCCGGCGAGGCCGGCTCCGCTGATGACGACGTCGTAGTCGTGTCCCGCGCTCTCAGGCTCGGTCATGCGCTGATCGCCCCCTTCGAGGTGTGGTGCCGTCCGTCGGAGTGGTGCAGTGCCACTGCTGTCAGGTACATGGCGAATTATAAAGAGGCCGTGGATCTGTACGTCATCTTCCGGAAGCGCGCGACCGGCTCCGTCACCAGGGGCGGAGCAGTTCGCGGAGGGCGTCGGTGTCGCCCAGCAGGGCGTCCGTGTCGCCGTCGGTGAGGGAGGGGTCCGCCACCGGGCGGAGCGCGGGGTCGCGGAGGGCGGCCGCCAGGGCGGCGACCTTGTGGTTGAGGACCTGGTTGACCCGCTCGTCGACCGTCTCGGCGGCCAGCAGCACCGTGCAGCTGGGGCGGGCGTCGGGGGGCAGGCCGAGGCGGTGCGTGCGGTCGAGGGCCTGCAGCCAGGTGCCGGCGGCGTACCCGCGGTCGAGGTGCACCTGGTCGCCGGCCGCCAGGTGCAGCGAGACCCCCTCGCCCAGCGTCTGCGGGGTGGCGACCAGGGCCCAGCAGTCGTCGTCGTGACGGAAGCGGTCGAGCTCGGCCTTGCGGTCGTCGAGCGGGGTGGCGCCCGTGACGACGGCCGGACGGTGTCGGGCCAACGCCGTGACCAGCGCCTCGATGTTGCCGAGGAAGCCCGACCAGACGACGGTCTTGCGGCCCTGGGCGCGGTGCTCCGCCACGAGTTGAGCGGCGCGGACCACCTTGGCCGGGCGGATGTGCCGGGTCGGTTCGGCCACCAGCGAGGCCAGGTCCGCGTGGCCGGGCCCGTCCAGCGGCAGCGACCACGGCTGCCCCGGGGCGAAGACCGCGGCCGGATTGGCCGCGGCCGCGATCAGGTGCAGCAGGGCGCGCCCCGCCTGGGCCGCCACCGCACCCGAGGCGGATCCCTCGGCCGCGGCGGCCCCGATGGCGTCCTGCGCCCACTGCCGTACGCGGCTGGTCATGGCGTCGTACAGGGCGCGGTGGGAGGTATCGAGGGCGATGCGTTCCACCCGCAGGTGCAGGGGCGGGAGTTCGAGGTCGTCCTTGGTGGCCCGTACGTAGGCCCGGTCCCGGAGGTGGGCGAGGTCGCCGTGGACGAGCCGGTGGCCCTGCCCCGGCCACACCAGGTCGAACACGGCCTCCAGGTCGCGGGGCCGGTTGGGCATCGGGGTACCGGTCAGGACCATCACGGCGTCGGCGCGGCGCGCGAGTTCCGCCGCGTCCGCGCCGCGCCGGGAGGCGGCGCCGGCCTTGGCGCGGTGGGCCTCGTCGAACACGGTGAGGACCTTGCGCCCGCGGGACCAGCCGGCGAGCGCGGCGCGCACCGCCGGGTCGCCGAGGCGCTCGTAGTTGAGGACGACGACCGTGTCGGTGCGCGCCATGACCCGGGGCCGTACGGCGACGGTGGGCGCCCGGTCCGGTGCGAAACAGGCGCGGGCCTCCTCCACCCATGCCTCGAACGCGGAGGGCGGTGCGACGACGAGCAGGGCGTGCGCGGCCCCCCGGGCCCGCAGCGCGCTGAACACGGCGTACGCCACGGTGGTCTTCCCGGATCCCGGCACGGAGAAGTTCGCGCCGCCGCCGGCACGGAGCAGGCGGGCCGCGGCCGTGCGCTGGAAGGGGGGCAGCGTCCGTACGAAGCCCAGGGCCGGGAGGTCGATGTCGGCCGGCCACGCGGACTGTTCGGCCGCGTCGGCGGCGAGCAGCGCGGCCAGTCCGTCCGCGGCGGCGGCTCCGCCGGCGCGCAGCCGTTCGGCGGCCGGGGTCCAGGTCCAGCGGGCTGCCGCCGCGGGATGGCGGGCGAGCAGCCGGGGCAGGGCCCGGGCCCGGTCGCGGCGGACGACGACCGAGGCGGCGGTCACGGCAGTGGCGGGCGTGCCGTGCACGGTCGGGCCGAGGAGGGCGGCCACGTCCTGCCACCAGCGGTCGGTCACGCGCTCGGGCCGCCGAACCACGGGCCGGCCGGCCTCGTCCACCCCCACCGTGCCGACGACGCGCCCGTCCCCGGCCGCGGCCGCTGCTTCGGCCTCCGCCTCCGTCGTGGTCATCGGCGGGCCTGCTGCTTGAGGTAGGCCATCACGCCCTGGCGGAGGAAGCCGCGCAAGGTCTCGAGGGACTTGTCGGTACCGTTTTCCACGTCGGGATCGATACCTTGCTCGTCGATCATGAAGGGCAGGCCGTCAGGATCGTAGTCCTTCTCGTCGACACCGGCCCGGACAGGTGCCACCCGGGTCTCGGCGAGCACTCTCGCCCGGTCGGCCAATCCGTCGATGCCGTCGGCCAGGGCGTTGATCTCCTTCCCCCAGGTGCCGGGATCGGACAGCGGATCGGCATCGGACCGCTCGTCTTCCTCTCCTGGGCTGTCCGGCCACAACGGGACGGCGACGGCGGTGCGGAGACCCTGCCCGTCCCGGTGGTCGCTGCCGTCGGCCCGGAAGTCGCGGGCGGGCACCTGGGATCCCGCGAGGCCGTCCGTGCCCGTGCCGGGCCTGCCGTCGATGCCGGGGGCCTTGGCCCAAGCCCGCCTCAGCCACTCCTCCAGCAGGTCTTCGCCGGTCGCCGGGTCGACCGGGACCACGGGTTCCTCGACGATGGCCGCGCGGACGATCGCCTCGAGCTGGTCGATGCCCTCGGGTGAGCGGGCCGCGTTCATGACCACGACGTCCGCTTCGACCTTCATCACCCCGCCACGGCCACCACGGCCGGTCAGGGTCATCGAAGACGGGTGCCGGACCAGGCGCGGGGCGCCGTCGAAGCGTGTGCCACCGTCCTGCCGTTGGTAGTCGCGCAGGGCAGGGTTGGCTGCGTGCGCGACGAGAGCGAGGACGGCCAGGGCCCGCTGGTGGCGGCCGAGGTCTGCCCGCTGAGGATGTACGGCTGCCGCCAGCTCCCTACGGGCGCCTTCAACGATCTCTTCGACGTCCCGGTCGATCAACTCGGTCCAATTGCCGACGTGCTGGGCGATGTCGCGCAGTTCCGGCTTGCGGAAGGAGCGGGCGATCACGGCGGTGAACTGGCCCATTTCGCCGTCCCCGTCCAAGCCTGCGACCAGACCGGCGAGGGAAGCGGTGGTGGTTGCGGCCTGGAGGGGCGAGTTGGGCACGCGCAGCCGTTTGAGCGTGTCGCGCACCAAGCGGTACCGGAGGTCTACCACCGGATCGTCGACCACGGTCGCGACCATGACGTGCGTGGTTGCCACGATGCGGTTGCGATAGGGGGTGCGCGTCGGATCGTCCTCCCACGGCACCTCCGTGTCGCCGAAGAAGACGTCGCGCTGCTCCTTGGTCAGGAATCGGTCATGGACGAGGTCGTTGACGACCGTGCGGGCCTTGAAGGCCTCGTCGTCCGCCTTCCCCCAAAGGGTCGGGTTCTGCCCCTTGACGTGGAAGCGGGCCATGTCGGCGTAGATCACGTCGTGATCGCTGTTCCTGCGGTACGGACGGACGGCGATGCCGATGTCCATCCGGGCCGTCATCATGCGCAGCGTGGCCTCCGCCTCGGGCGTGGCGCCGTCGAGCCAGGCCTTCACCGCGGACTTGGTCCGGCCCGTCGGCCAGACGGCGAAGGAGGCCTCCTCGAAGCGCAGTGCCCGATGGGCCGCCTCGATGCTGTCCGGGGTGTGCGCGCGGACGGTCAGGGAGCCGGCCGGGTACTCCCAGTGCATCGTGGACAGGTCCACATGCGTGCCCATCAGCTGCGCCATGAACGACTGGGCGACGTTGACGCGCGTCCAGCCGTCGTCCGTCTCGACGAGGTACCCACGCTCGTCGTCCGACACGTAGATGTCGTACACGAACCCGCGGATCTCCTCGCGGATCCCTTCCAGGGCGAGCGAGTCGGCGAACTCCTTCTCGGCCTCACCCACGTACGCGGCCGGGTCGCGGACCTTCTGCTGCGCCTTGCTGATGTTGATCAGGTGCTCGGCGGAGCGGGCCTCGATACGCAGGCCGGATCCGACCTCGTGGATCAGCGACTGCCCGTGACCTCGCATGATCCGCTGAGCGGTGGCTGCCATACGCGGCTGGACGGTGGCCGGGCGCACCATGGGGACGCAGACCACGAGTTGCGCCACCGACAACCGCCCCGCGTGGTTGCGCCGCCACGTCGCCCGGCGGACGGCTTCCACGTTCTCCCGGCCGCCGGCCGACACCGCTTCGATGGCCCGGACCAACTCGGCCGGCGTCTCCTCGGGCGGACATTCGTTGGCCTTGCCGTACCACTCCATGACGGCCTTGCCGAGCTCGGTGGGCGCCTCCCCGTCGGAGAGGGCGGGCTCGCCGCGCAGGGGCTCGAAGACCGGCGGCAGCAAGGGGAAGACGCCGTCGAGGGGGACAGCGTCGGAGATCAGGTTCCTATGGGCGGGGTTCAGGAACTGGAAGGTGCTCTTACGGGCAGCCACGGGTGGCAACCTCCTCAGGGTCGACACCCGTCCCAGCACGATGCCCGCGCTCGTATGCGGGGCACGGTGGAGGACGGGTGCGTCGTCGGTGCGTTGAAGGAGCGCGGGACTCAACTTCATGACGACGCAAGCGCCGCCTCCACAGACCGTCACCAGAGCCGGCCAGGCGCGTCGCCTACTGCGGCGTGCGAGGGCGGATGGACTCCCGATGATGTGGAGCGACCACCCGTCGGAGGTGGTTGCGCAGGAGACGGTAGTGGATGGCGCCTCAACTGGGGTGCCGAACCCGCAAGTTAGAAGAAATGAGCGAGGCCTTCCGGCCACATAGCGTCAGGATGCACCCGACGCGAGGGCGTCCAGTTTGCGTTGCAGCGCGGCGATGTCGGCCCTCAGGGCGGCAATGTCCGCCTTGTCCGCCGACTGTTCCGGTTCCGCCAGCTGGACCACCAGCGCGCCGCCCGGTTCGAGGGTGACCTCCGTGGTCTCCGTGACGTCGTCGCCGCCCTGGTGGCGGACCGCCGCGTCGAGGTCGGCGCGGCGCAGGCCGTTGTGGCGGATCACCGGGGTGAGCCAGTGGCCGTCGCGGGCCAGGGTGGTGGGGGAACCCTCCAGCAGGCGGCCCAGCCATTCGTAGCGGGCCGCCGCCCGGACCACCACGGTGTTCACCGCGAGCAGTACGGCGGCCCCGAAGGCCGCTCCGATGACCGAGTCGTCCGGGCCGATCACGGCGTTCTGCACGACGTTGGCCAGCAGCAGCATGACGACCAGGTCGAAGGTGCTGAGCTGCGCCAGCTGGCGCTTGCCGACGATCCGGAGCAGCACGAGGATCAGCGCGTAGACCGCGATGGTGCGGAGCGCCTTGTCCAGGAACTGGATGTCGCTCTGCAGGAAGGGCGTGAGGACACCGTGGGCGGATTGCATCGGGTCAACGCTGGCACATGCCGGCGTTGACCGCGGCGATCGACCCGCCGTCGACCGCGGTGGGGCGAGTGGCCGCCCGCCCCGCGGAGCGGGCGGCCGACCGCGTTACGGCTTCGGCAGGGTGCAGCCCGCCCGGTTCAGGTCGATCTTGTTGCCCGCGCCGATGCAGGGGACGATGAGGTACGTCTCCTGGGCGTAGTTGATGCCCTGGCGGACGGTGACGTTGCCGTTCTCGTCCACCTCGCACGGGTTGTTCTCCGTACAGCGCTGCCCGTCCTCATTGCCCGTGTTGTTGACCGCGACGACCTTGCCCGTCGTCGTGTCGATCACCGGGGAGCCCGAGGTGCCGCCGATGGTGTTGCAGGACGAGGTGTAGCGGACGGAGTCCTTCCAGGTCCACTCGCCCTCCTTGAGGCGGTACGCGAACCCGTCCACGTTGCAGCTGTAGATCCGCTTCCAGTACCCGGACACGACCTTGATCGCCGTGCCCTGCACCGGGCGGGCGTCGTTCAGGGTGAGCGCGCCGATGCCGTACTGGCTCTGGATCTGCGCATACGTCTTGGTGAGCTGGTAGACCGAGATGTCGGTGTCGGTCATCGTCGCGTACGCGATCTTGCTGGCCCGCAGCGTCGCCACGCGCGAGCCCGACGCATTGAGCAGTGAGAACGAGCGGCTGGACGGCTGGTCCTTGACGACCTCGCCCGGCCCCGGGAAGCCGGACTCGATGCAGTGTCCGTTGGAGAGGACGAGCGCAGGGTCGGTCGGCAGGGAGCCGGGGGCGCGGACGACGGAGCCGGAGCAGTTGCTGAGCGCGACCGTCCCCGCGTAGTTCACGGTGACGGCCGCCGCGGCCTTGTCCTGGGGTTCGGAGGCGACGGCCGGAGCTGCCGCCGCTCCTATCAGGAGCAGCGAGAGCAGGGCGCCGGCGAGAGGCTTGTTCATGTGGGGGTTCCCCTCTGATGACGAAGCACGATGCGCGAAGAACGAAGCAACCGAAGATCCTCCGGTTGTCATGCGCATTGTTGAGATGTCCGCCTCAACTGACAACCCCGTACGCCCAGTTGGCCGATGCCACTCCGGTGTCAGGTTCCGGCCATGATCAGCGCAGCAGGCGCTCGCGCAGCCGGGCCGTCGTCGCGGGCGTGATCCCGACGCGCGTGGCGAGATAGCCGGCCGGCCGAGCCATAGCGCGTGGTCAGGTCGGCGAGGACGAGCGAGAGGATCGTCGCCGGGGCGCGGCCGTACGCGGGCCAGCGCATGGTGCGGCCCGGGTTGGCCGCGTGCCAGTCGACCGTGAGGCGGGCGGTGGCCAGCTCGGTGAGCGCGAAATCGGCCAGGATCTCCTCCTCGGACACCTCGAGGAGGATCAGGACGAATGCGGCGATCAGGCCGGTCCGGTCCTTTCCGGAGGTGCAGTGGAAGACCGTCGGGCCGGGGTCGGCGGTGATGAGCTCGATGGCCCCGCGGATCTCCCGGGCGCCGTCCTCGGTCACCTCGGCGAACCGGTCGGCAAGGTAGCGCCAGGGGTCGACGTCGGGGTCGATCGCGGCCTGGTCGTACGGGCGGTGCTCGATGCTCAGGTTGGCGTACGTGAACCGCCCGGCCTCCGGGATCCGGCCCTTGGCCTCGATCTCCCAGGGGTAGCGCAGGTCGATGACGGTCCGTATGCCCAGCCCGAGGAAGCGCTCCCAGTCGGCGCCCGCCAGCTTGCCGAGGGAGTCGGACCGGTAGAGCGTGCCCCAGGCGACCGTACGGCCGTCGGCGGAGCGGTAGCCGCCCAGGTCACGGAAGTTGTGCAGACGCTCGAACGCGATGTGGCGGCGGTGCGTGTCCGCGGGCGGGTCGATGGACAGGTCGGTCAACTGTGGCTCCTCGGGGTGCGGTTGTCACCCCAGGATGCCCCAGGAGCCCCGGGAGCCCCGGGAGCCCCGGGAGCCCCGAGGACCCCCTCGGCCCTCAGCGCTTGCGCGCGAGCGTGAGGCCGTCCGCGATCGGGAGCATCACCGACTCGACCCGCTCGTCGGCGCGCACGTGCGCGTTGAACTCCCGGATGGCCAGGGCGTTCCCCTGCGCGTCCGCGTGCACCGCCCCTCCCCCGTACAGGACGTTGTCGGCGAGGATCAGCCCGCCGGGGCGCAGGCGCGGCACGAGCTCGTCCCAGTAGGCGCGGTAGCCGGACTTGTCGGCGTCGAGGAAGGCCAGGTCGATCACCGGGTCCTGCGGGAGTGCGCGGAGCGTCTCCAGGGCCGGGGCGATCTCGAGGTCGATCCGCTCGTCCACTCCGGCCGCCTTCCAGGCCTCCCGGGCGATCGATGTCCACTCCTCGGAGACGTCGCAGGTCAGGACCCGTCCGCCGGCCGCCAGGCCCTCGGCCAGGGCCAGCGTGGAGTAGCCGGTGAAGGTGCCGACCTCCACGATCCGGCGCGCCCCGACGATCCTTCCCAGCAAGGTGAGGAAGACGCCCTGCTCGTGCGGGACCTGCATCTGCGCAGCGCGGCCGAGCTCGCGCGTGCGCGCGATGAGCCGCTCCTGGACCGGGCTCGGGGGCTCGGCCTGCGCCACCAGGTACCCGTACACCTCGGCGGTGAGGTGCACCGTCTTCACATCGTCGGCAGTCCTGCCCATATCGTCCGTACACTCCTCCGCGAGTCCGCCATGCCGTCGGGAGACCCCGCGCCGCCGGATCACCCCGCTGCCCAACGACACCACCCCCGCAACGGCAACGGCACGGATCCGCCTGCGTTCCGGCGCGGCCGGTGACGAGGTCGATCCCCTGCCGCGGATGGACGCCGTCATCGACGACTCGGTCTTCGACCGGCCCCGCCTGCTCGGCTGACCGTCAGCCCGCCGGGTGGAGTGCCGCGTACTCCAGCGGAGCCGACGGGTCGATCGTGAGGTCGTACGGCGCCGGCTCCGCGCCCGCGCGGACCAGCAGGTCGCCGATCGCCGCGATCATCGCCCCGTTGTCCGTGCACAACGTCATCGGCGGCACCCGCAGTTCGATGCCCGCCGAGGCGCAGCGCCGTTCCGCCAGCGCCCGGACCCGCGAGTTGGCCGCCACTCCGCCGACCACCACCAGCGTCCGCACGTCGTACGCCCTGCAGGCCGCGACCGCCTTGCGGGTCAGCACGTCGGCCACCGCCTCCTGCAGCGAGGCCGCGCCGTCGGCGACCGGCGGCTGCTCCCCGCGCTGCCGGTGGCCCTCGGCCCAGCGGGCGGCGGCCGTCTTCAGCCCGGAGAAGGAGAAGGAGTACGCGTACGGGTCCTCCCCGCGCGGCCCGCCGGTCAGCGGGCGGGGGAACGTCACCGCCTTCGGGTTCCCGCCCCGCGCCGCCCGGTCGATGGCCGGCCCGCCCGGGTACGGCAGGCCGAACACCCGGGCCACCTTGTCGAAGCATTCCCCGGCCGCGTCGTCCAGGGTGTCCCCGAGGTGCAGGATCGGCTCCCGTACGAGGTCCCGTACGAGCAGCAGCGAGGTGTGCCCGCCGGAGACGACCAGCACCACGCAGGGCTCGGGCAGCGGCCCGTGCTCCAGGGTGTCGGCGGCGACGTGCCCGGCCAGGTGGTGCACCCCGTACAGCGGTACGCCCAGCGCGTACGCCAGGGTCTTGGCCCCGGCCAGTCCGACCTGGAGCGCGCCGGAGAGGCCGGGGCCGGTGGTGACGGCCACCGCGTCGAGCTGGTCCGCGCGCAGCCCGGCCCGGTCGAGGGCCTGGCGGACCACCGGGTTGAAGGCGTGCAGGTGGGCGCGGGCCGCGATCTCGGGGACGACCCCGCCGAAGCGGGCGTGCTCGTCCATGCTCGACGCGACGACGTGCGCGAGGAGCCGGCCGCCCTGCACGATGCCCGCGCCCGTCTCGTCGCAGGAGGACTCGATGCCGAGCACCACCGGAGAACCCGCCATCACACCTGCACCCGACCCTTATTGCGAATAGTTCGCAATAAGGGTACTAGCCGCGCGGGACCACCATCGCCAGCACCGACGGCAGCGGGTACCAGTCCGCCGAGGCGATGGACGCGTGGTGCGCGGCCATCAGGCCGACCCGGTCCCGGGCCTGGGCCTCGGTGGGGTGCACCCCGTCGATGGCGGGCGCCACGCCCTGGGCGTCGGTGGCGATCAGCAGGTAGTGGTTGCGGTCGTACCAGGCGGTGTCGATGGAGCCGCCCGCGTACGCGCTCGCGTCCCCGTCGAAGACCACGAACCACGGGCGGAGCGTCGCGTCCGCGTACCGGGTGCGC
The DNA here is from genome assembly GCF_035984415.1 of Streptomyces sp. NBC_01296. Classification (NCBI taxonomy): domain Bacteria; kingdom Bacillati; phylum Actinomycetota; class Actinomycetes; order Kitasatosporales; family Streptomycetaceae; genus Streptomyces; species Streptomyces sp. NBC_01296. The sequence goes on from NZ_CP130720.1 coordinate 2,139,053, forward strand.
GGGTCGCCGGCCTCGGCCCGGTGCACGGCGGGGAAGGCGGCGGCCTCGCCGAGCCGGCCCGCGGCGGCGAGGGAGCGCAGGTGCTGGGCGTACTCCCGGTCGGTCCACAGGGTGTCGCCGGCGTTGCCCTCCTCCAGCGTGCCGGGGATCAGCTCCACCAGGAACTTCCCGGCCATCGCGGAGCGGCTCGGCCAGGCGCCGGCCCGGGCGGCGGAGTCCAGGTCGGGGTGGCCGGCAGCGAGTTGGCCGGGGCGGTAGACGGCGTCGCCGAGCTTCGAGGCCAGCAGCGCGTCGAGCTCGGCCGGGCCGCGCCCGAGGTTGGCGGCGAAGCCGTCCTTGAGCTCCAGCTTGAGGACGACCGGGCGGTGGCCGGGGTGGGCGTCGTGCCAGCTGCGGATGTCGGCGAGGCAGCCTGCGAGGTTCTGGTTGCGGGACTTGGTGCGCAGCTGGGCGGGGCTCGTGGCGTTCTCGCAGTTGTTGTCGTTGCCGAAGGGGTTGTCGTGGGCGACCCGCCAGGAGCTGCCGAAGAAATTGGTCCACACGTCGAGTTCCAGCATTGCGGCGCCCGAGTCGAGGGCGTCCGCGAAGTACGGGTACTTGGCCTTCTCGTACGCGTTGTGCACGCCGACGCCGGTCGACCCCGCGTACGGGAGGTCGGCTCCCGCCCCCCTCGCGGCCGCCCCCGCCGGGGCCGTGCCCAGCACGAGGGCCAGGGCCGCCAGGCCCGCCGTCACCGCGCCCGCCATCCGGTTCCGCAATCCCATGCTTTCGGCTCCTGTCCGTCCAGTCGGTGCGCCACGTCTCAACCCGCCGGGAGAGTAGGCGAGTTGGGTGACATCCGGAAGGACGGCGGATGACGGGTGACCGGCTGTGAGAACGGACACGTTCCGGATCCGGAACTGCCCTCGTCACGCCGTCCGTCGAACAGGGGGCCGATCAGGGTGCCGATCGGGGGTTTCGGGCGGGAGTGCCACATGTTCACCAAGGTTCACGGGCGGGCCGTACGGGTCTCCCTGCTCGTCGGCATGTGCTGCGCGGTGCTGATCGGGGGTGGCGGGTTCCTGTGGGAGCTGCGCGGCATCGCGGCGCACCTCGCGGAGGGGGATCCCGCGGAGGGGAGCTACGTACAGGACACGGAGCAGGCCGACCGCGCGGCGGCGGCCGTGCTGGACGGGCTGGCGCGGGAGGTTCCGGCGCAGGTTGTTCCGGCAGGGGAGGTCCCGGAGCAGGAGGCTCCGGTACGGGAGACCCCGGCGCCCGAGGCCCCGGTACGGGAGACCCCGGCGCCGGCGCCCGCCCCGCCGGGCCCGACCGCGCAGGGCACGGGCGGCCCCCCGGCCGGCGTGCACTGGCGGTCGGGCGGCTGGCAGCCCTCCGACCCGCTGGTCGCGCGGCCCGCGGCCGCCGAGCCCGCGACCGGGGCGCTGTTCTCGCCCGGCGAGGACGGGGACCAGGACCACCACTGCTCGGCCGGCGTGGTCCACTCCCCCGACGGCGACCTCATCGCCACCGCCGCCCACTGCGTGTACCGCGGCAGCTTCGGCTTCCGCACCAACCTCGCGTTCGCCCCGGGCTACCGGGACGGCGAGGCCCCGTACGGGATCTGGGTGCCCACCCGGATCGACGTGGACCCCCGGTGGACCGAGGACCAGGATCCCGACCACGACGTGGCGTTCCTCCGGATGCGCCGGCCCGGCCGTCCCGGCGAGCGCCTGGAGGACGCCACCGGGGCCCATACGATCCGGTTCCGGCCCGAACTGCCGGCGCCGGCCCGGGTCGTGGGCTATCCGAACGACACCGAGCACCCGGTGGAGTGCTTCAACACCGCCCGCGCCGCGGGGCCCGCGCAACTGCGGCTGGATTGCGCGGACGTACCCGACGGCACGAGCGGTGGTCCGGTGCTGACCGACGCCCACACCCTGATCGGGGTGGTCGGCGGCCGCGACGGGGGCGGGGACGAGACGACCTCGTACAGCAGCCGGTTCGACGAGGCGGTACGCGCCCTGTACGAACGGGCCGTGGCCGCCCCCCGCTAGGGGGCGTCTTGCCGATTCGGCCGGACGCCCGCGGACCCCTACGAGCCCGAGTCCGGCGGGCCCGGGTGGTGCGGGGGGTAGGCGGCGGCCTCCGGGGCCGTCGGCAGGCGCCACTTGGACAGGACCCGGATCACCGTGCCGGGGCTCAGCAGGGTGTTCGGCGAGGCCGACAGCGACAGCACGCCGAAGAAGGGCCGGGAGATCTCCGGATCGGCGTTGGCACCCACGATCACCCGGGACATGTAGGCCTGCAGGACCTTGGTCGCCCGGTCGGGCGGCGGGCCCTCGGTCTCCGGGTAGCGCATGTCCTCGCTGGTGGCGATCTGCCAGGCCACGTCGGCGGCGGTGGCCGTACGCCGCTGGATCCGCCGGGCGGCCGCGGCGATCTCCCGGGGCGCCAGCCCCCGGATGGCGCCGGCCAGCGCGTCCGCCGCGAGGGCGGCCACCGTCATCCCGTGCCCGTACACGGGGTTGAACCGGCAGGCGGCGTCGCCGAGGACGACGAATCCGGCCGGCCAGCGGTCGAGCCGCTCGTAGTGGCGCCATTCGTTCGCGGTGCTCCGGAAGCCCGTCGGCGAGGAGAGCGGTTTGGCGTCGCGCAGGGCGTCGTACAGGGCCGGGGTGCGCAGGCTCCGGGTGTACTCGAGGAACTCCTCGTCCCCGGTCGGCGGGGCGTGCTCGCCGTTGCCGATCAGGGTCGCCAGCCAGCGGCCGTCGTCGAGGGGCACCAGCACGCCCCCGCGCGGACTGTCGGGGCGGCCCTGGACGTACATGCCCTGCCAGCGGCGGGCCGGATCCGGCGGGACCTCGTAGTAGCGGCTGGAGTAGCCGAGACGGGAGTCGTAGCGGGTGGTCGCCGGGGCCGGGTGGCCGAGGGCGGCGAGCCAGGCCGGGGCCCGGGAGGTCCGCCCGGTCGCGTCGACCACGAAGCGGGCGGGCAGCGGGCCGCCCTCGCGCAGCAGTACGCCGGCCACGGAGCGGCCGTCCGGTCCGGCGACGAGTCCGGTCGCCGTCGATCCGGCGCGGATCCGGATGCGCTCGTCGCGCAGCACCTCCCTGCGGACCGTCCAGTCGATCAGCTCCCGGCTGCCCACCAGGATCCGGGACCCCGGAACCTGGTGGAACCAGTCGGCGGAGCTCAGCCACAGGAAGTCCCTCGGCGACTCCAACAGGGCCGCCCCTGCCGCGAGCAGCTCGCGGGTGACCCCGGGCAGCAGCTCCTCCATCAGCTCCAGGCCGCGCGACCACAGCACGTGCACGTGCCGGGACTGCGGCACACCGGGCCGGAAGGCCGGTCCGGTGTCGGGCAGTTCGTCCCGCTCCACCACGGTCACGCGCGCGAACCGCTGGGCGAGTGCCCGCGCCGCCAGCAGCCCCGCCAGGCCTGCGCCGAGGACCACTGCGTGGTCGTGGGCTTCTGGGTGGTTGTCCGTGTCGTCGTCCATGGCGCCGAGTCTCCCGTGGCGGGCGCACCCGGGATCAGGTCCCGCCCGGGGCGCCCCGAGGCACCCCGGGGGCGGACGGGCTCACGGCGGGGCGCCCGGCCCGGATCACCTCAGCGGGCGAGGAAGCGGTACGGGACCGAGGTGAGCTTCTCCGAGGCCGCCCAGAGCCGTTCGCCGGAGGTGTCGTCCAGGGTCCACTTCGCCCGCCAGGAGCGCGCGGGCGCCCCGCGCCAGCCGAGCCGCGGTCCGTAGAAGGCGTCGGGCCGCACCCCCGGCGCGGTGGCCGCGTACAGCGTGGGCAGGGCCCCGGAGGCCGCGGACTGGGCGAGGACGGCGGCGCCGACCCCCAACAGCCGGGACATGGGCCGGTGGCCCTCCTGGCGCGATGCCCCGATGTGCAGGTTGGTCGAGGCGTAGCCGGGGTGCGCGGCGGCGGCGACGATCCCGGAGCCGGCGGCTTCCAGCCGCCGGGCCAGCTCGTGGGTGAAGAGGAGGCCCGCGGTCTTGGAGCGGCCGTACGCGATCCAGCGCCGGTAGCGGCGCTCGCCGTTGAGGTCGTCGAGGTCGATGTCGCCGAGCGCGTGGAACCCGCTGGAGACGGTGACGATCCGGGCTCCGGGCTCCGCGGCCAGCAGCTGCGGCAGGAGCAGTCCGGTCAGGGCGAAGTGGCCGAGGTGGTTGACCCCGAACTGGGTCTCGAACCCGTCGGCGGTGCGCCCGAACGGCAGGGCCATCACGCCCGCGTTGTTCACCAGCAGGTCGAGGGAGGGCCGGCGCTGCCCGTAGTCCTTCGCGAACTCCCGTACGGAGCCCAGGTCGGCCAGGTCCAGCAGGGCGAACTCCGCCTCGGCTCCCGGGACCTCGGCGCGCAGCCGCACCACGGCGGCCCGGCCGCGCGCCGCGCTGCGGCAGGCCAGTACCACCGCCGCGCCGCGCCGGGCGAGCTCCCGGGCGGCGACGTAGCCGATACCGCTGTTGGCGCCGGTGACGACGGCGGTCCGGCCGCTCTGGTCGGGGATGTCCTCTGTGTTCCAGCCAGGCATGCGGTCTCCCTCGCGAGGTGGGTGGGGCGACGGGGCTTCGGTGGGTTACCGAGGGTAGACCTCGCCCTTCGCGGGGGTGGAGCCGGGGGCCGGTGACCCGGCCAGTAGGCTGCGGGTCCACCCGCTCCCTTCCCTTTCCCGAGGTACCGCGCAGTGAGCTCCGCACCGCCCTCCATGCCCGTGTCGGTCGTCGGCCTCGGCGCCGACGGCTGGGCCGGGCTCACCGCCGCCGCGCGGTCCGCGCTGACCGGGGCCGAGGTGCTGATCGGCGGGCCGCGGCAGCTGGACCTGCTGCCGTCCGGCGAGTGCGCCGGCGAGCGGGTGGCCTGGCCGAGCCCGCTGCGGCCGGCCGTGCCGAAGCTGATGGCCGAGCACGCGGGCCGCCGGATCGCGGTGCTGGCGAGCGGCGACCCCATGTTCTACGGGATCGGGCGGGCCCTGGCGCAGGAGCTCGGGCCGCAGGCCCTGCGGGTCCACCCGCACCCCTCCTCGGTGTCGTACGCCTGCGCCCGGCTGGGCTGGCCGGTGGAGGAGACCGAGGTGGTCACGGTGGTCGGCCGCCCGGTCGCCCGGCTCGCGGCGGCGCTGTACGACGGGCGGCGGGTGCTGGTGCTCAGCGCCGGAGCGGCGACCCCGAACGAGATCGCCGCTCTGCTCCGAGAGCGGGGCTTCGGCCCGAGCCGGATGCGGGTGCTGGAGCAGCTCGGCTCCGCGCGCGAGGACACGTACGAGGGGGTGGCCGAGAGCTGGGACCACGCGCCCGGCGATCCGCTCAACGTGGTGGCCGTGGACTGCCGCCGCGACCGGGAGAGCGAGGTCCCGCGGCTCGGCGCGACCCCCGGCCTGCCCGACGCCGCGTTCGAGCACGACGGCCAGCTCACCAAGCGCCACGTACGGGCCGCGACCCTGTGCGCCCTCGCCCCGGCCCCCGGCGAGCTGCTGTGGGACATCGGCGGCGGCTCCGGCTCCATCGGCATCGAGTGGATGCGGACGCACCCCTCCTGCCGGGCGGTGGCCGTGGAGCGCGTCCCGGAGCGGGCGGCCCGCATCACCCGCAACGCGGCGGCGTTCGGCGTCCCGGGGCTGCGCGTGGTCACCGGCGCCGCCCCCGAGGCCCTCGCCGGACTCCCCGCCCCCGACGCGGTGTTCATCGGCGGCGGGCTGACCGCGCCGGGCCTGCTGGACGCGGCCTGGGCGGCCCTGGCCCCGGGCGGCCGGCTGGTGGTCAACACCGTGACCCTGGAGTCGGAGGCGGTCCTCACCGAGCGCTACCGGCGCCACGGCGGCGACCTGGTCAAACTGGCCGTCGCGCACGCGGCGGCGGTCGGCGGCTTCACGGGCTGGCGCCAGGCGATGCCGGTCACCCAGTGGTCCGTGACGAAGCCCTGGCCGCGGACCGACCGGCCCACGGCAGCACACGAAGACAACGCACAGGACCAGGAGACGACATGACCGTGTACTTCATCGGCGCGGGCCCCGGCGCCGCCGACCTGATCACGGTGCGCGGTGCCCGGCGGCTCGCCGCCGCCCCGGTCTGCCTGTACGCGGGCAGCCTGGTCCCGCGCGAACTGCTCGCCGAGTGCCCGCCGGACGCCCGTCTGATCGACACCTCGCAGCTGAACCTCGACGAGATCATCGCCGAGTGCGTACGGGCCCACGCGGCGGGCGAGGACGTGGCGCGGCTGCACTCCGGCGACCCGTCGATCTTCAGCGCGGTCGCGGAGCAGATGCGGCGGCTGGATGCGGCCGGCATCCCGTACGAGGTGGTGCCCGGCGTCCCGGCGTTCGCCGCGGCCGCGGCCGCGCTGAAGCGGGAGCTGACGGTCCCCACCGTCGGCCAGACGGTGATCCTGACCCGGATCGCCCAGCAGGCCACCCCGATGCCGCCCGGCGAGGACCTGGCCACCCTGGGCCGCAGCGGCGCGCTGCTGGTCCTGCACCTGGCCACGCGCTACGTGGACCGGGTCGTCGCCGAACTGCTGCCGCACTACGGGGCCGAGTGCCCGGTGGCGGTGGTGGCGATGGCCAGCCGCCCCGACGAGCTGATCCTGCGCGGCACGCTGGCCGACATCGCGGCGCAGGTGAAAGAGGCGGGCCTGGTCCGCACCGCGGTCATCGTGGTGGGCCGTACGCTCGGCGCCGAGCAGTTCCGCGACAGCCACCTGTACTCCCCCGAGCGCGACCGGCATGTCTGCTGATCCGGCCCGCCACGTCCTGGTCCTGGGCGGTACGACGGAGGCCCGGCGCCTCGCGGAGGCGCTGGCCGGGGATCCCTCGTACCGCGTGACCACCTCGCTCGCCGGCCGGGTGTCCGCGCCCGTGCTGCCGCCGGGCGAGGTGCGGATCGGCGGCTTCGGCGGCCCGGGCGGCCTGGCCGCCTGGATCACCGCCCACCGGGTCACGCACCTGGTCGACGCCACGCACCCCTTCGCGGAGCGGATGAGCTTCAACGCGGCCGCGGGCGCGGCGCTTTCGGGCGTCCCGCTGCTCGCGCTGCGCCGCCCCGGCTGGTCCCCCGGCCCCGGGGACGACTGGCGCTTCGCCGGCTCCCTCGCCGAGGCGGCCGCACGACTGCCGGAACTCGGCGGCCGGGCCTTCCTGACCACCGGCCGGATGGGCCTGCACACGTTCGCGCACCTGGCCGACACCTGGTTCCTGGTGCGCTCGGTCGACCCGCCGGACGCGCCGGTGCCGCCGCGGCTCGAAGTCCTGCTCGCCCGGGGCCCGTTCACCCTGGACGACGAACGGGAGCTGCTGGCGCGGCACCGGATCGACGTCCTGGTGACCAAGGACAGCGGCGGCTCCGCGACCGCCCCCAAGCTCGTCGCGGCCCGCGAGGCCGGCATCCCGGTCCTGGTGGTCCGCCGGCCCCCGGTCCCGGAGGGCGTCGCGGCGGCGGAGCGCCTGGAGGCGGCCCTGGAGTGGCTCGCGGGAGCCCCGGCCGAGATGGCTTAGGCCGCCCGGCCGTTGTCAGAGGGGTCTCTTACTCTCGTCGGTATGAGCACCACCACCTTGCTGGTCCACGACGGCTCCGCCGCACCCGACACCCCGGTCACCCGCATCGGCGGCCTTCCGCTGGCGCCCTCCGGCACCCGTTGGCCCACCTGTGCGGCCTGCTCCGGGCCGCTCCAGTTCATCGCGCAGATCGTCCTCGACGGCGGGCGCGGGGTCCTCTCCGTCTTCATGTGCGCGAACGACCCGGGCATGTGCGGCGACTGGAGTGCGACGGCCGGCGGCAACAGGGCGTACCTCTTCCCGTCCGCCGGGCTGGTGCCGCTGCCGCTGCCCGCACTCCCCACCGCCGGGGACGACGACGACGAAGACGACGACGAGGACGAGGACGAGGACGTTCGGCAGCTCGGGGCGGTCCGTACCGTCGAGCGCGTCACGGTGGCCGAGCCTGAGTACCGGCTCGCCTCCAAGGCCTGGTCCGAGCAGAGCGGGCGCCCTGCGAACGAGGTGCTCGGTCAGCTCGGCGGCACCGCCGACTGGCTCCAGAACGACGAGACCCCCGACTGCACGGGCTGCGGCCGCCCCATGGAGTTCGTCGCCCGACTGGACGAGGGCCCGGACCCCCTCACCGCCCCCAACTTCGGCTCCGGCAGCGCCTACGCGCATGCCTGCGAGCCCTGCGGCCGGGCGGCGTTCCTCTGGCAGTGCTGAGCCCTGAGCCCCCGCCGCCCACGGACGCTTCGTCGCGCCCGGGGCGGCGGGCCGGCTGTGCTGCCGGTCAGGCCTCCGGATGGCGGCGCGGGGTCCACGTCACGCGGGAGCCGTCCGGCCGCTCCGTGACCTGGGTCTGCGAGGACCCGATCAGCAGGATCGTGCGCATGTCCACCTCGGACGGCTCCAGTTCACCGAGCGCGAGGATGCGGACCGACTGCTCCGGGCCGCCCACGTCGCGGGCGACCACGACCGGCGTCTGCGGCGAACGCAGCTCCAGCAGCAGCTCCTTGGCCTGGGCGACCTGCCAGGTCCGGCTGCGCGAGCCCGGGTTGTACAGGGCGAGCACCAGGTCGGCCGCGGCAGCGGCGCGCAGCCGCTCCGCGATGACCTCCCACGGCTTGAGCCGGTCCGACAGGGAGATCGTGGCGTAGTCGTGGCCGAGCGGGGCCCCGGCCGCGGCGGCTGCCGCGTTGGCGGCGGTCACCCCCGGCAGGACCCGTACGGGCACGTCCTTGTACTCCGGCTGCCCCGCGACCTCCAGGACGGCGGTGGCCATGGCGAAGACGCCCGGGTCGCCGCCGGAGACCACGACGACCCGCTTGCCGCGGCGGGCGAGGTCGAGCGCGAACTCGGCGCGCTCCGACTCGACCTTGTTGTCGGAGCCGTGCCGGATCTGGCCCGGCTTGACGGGTACGCGGTCCAGGTACGTGGTGTACCCGACGAGCACCTCGGCGTCGGCCAGCGCCCGCCGGGTCTCGGGGGTGAGCCAGAGCGGCCCGGCAGGTCCGGTGCCGACGACGGCGACCTGGCCGGGCCCGGACGGCACACTGCCCGGGTTGCCGATGCGGCTGGGCACGACGGCAACGGCGAAGTACGGGACGCTGTCGGGGTCGGTGTCGGCGAGGACGCCGGTCCGCTCGCCCGCCATGGTGGCGCGCTCGACGTACCGGGCCTCCGGCAGCCGCCCGCTGCCCTCCATGGCCCGGCGCACGGCGGGGAAGGTACGGCCGAGCTTCATCACGACCGCGGAGTCCGTGGCGGCGAGGCGGGCGGTGAGCTCCTCCTCCGGCAGGGTGCCGGGCAGGATCGTCAGCACCTCCTCGCCCTCCACGAGCGGGGTGCCGAGCCGGGCGGCGGCGGCGCTGACCGAGGTCACCCCGGGGATCACCTCGGCCTCGTACCGGTCGGCGAGCCGCTTGTGCATGTGCATGTACGAGCCGTAGAAGAGCGGGTCCCCCTCGGCGAGCACGGCGACGGTCCGGCCGGCCTCCAGGTGCGCGGCCAGCCGGGCGGCGGACTGCTCGTAGAACTCCTCCATCGCCCCCTGGTAGCCGCCGGGGTGGTCGGTGGTCTCGGTGGTGATCGGGTAGACGAGCGGCTCCTCGACGTGGTCCGCGCGCAGGTGCTCGGCGGCGATCGAGCGGGCGATCGAACGGCCGTGGCGGGCGCTGTGGTACGCGACGACATCCGCCTCGGCGATGACCTGGACGGCCCGGAGGGTCATCAGGGAGGGGTCGCCGGGGCCGAGCCCGACGCCGTACAGCTTTCCGGTGCGGGCTGTGGTGCCGGCTGCGCTGCTCATTCTTCCTCGCTCGCGATCGCGTTGACGGCGGCGGCCGCGATGGCGCTGCCGCCGCGCCGGCCGCGCACGATCAGGTGGTCGAGGCCGGACGCGTGGGCGGCGAGCGCGTCCTTGGACTCGGCGGCGCCGATGAAGCCGACCGGGACGCCGATGACGGCGGCGGGGCGCGGGGCGCCCTCCTCGATCATCTCGAGCAGCCGGAACAGCGCGGTCGGCGCGTTGCCGACGGCGATCACGGAGCCCTCCAGCAGGCCGCGGTCGCGCCAGACTTCGAGGGCGGCGGCGCTGCGCGTGGTGCCCATCTTCGCGGCGAGGGCGGGCACGGCCGGGTCGGACAGGGTGCAGATCACCTCGTTGTCGGCGGGCAGCCGCTTGCGGGTGACCCCGCTGGCGACCATCTGCACGTCGCAGAGGATCGGCGCGCCGGCGGTCAGGGCGGCACGCGCGCGCAGCACGACGTCGGCGGTGTAGCCGAGGTCCCGGGGCAGGTCGGTCATTCCGCAGGCGTGGATCATGCGTACCGCGACCTGGGCGACGGAGGCGGGCAGCCCGGAGAGGTCCGCCTCGGCGCGGATCGTGGCAAAGGACTGGCGGTAGATCGCCGCGCCGTCCTTCTCGTACTCGAACACTGTGTACTCGCTCATTTCTTCGCTGCGTCGTGGGAGGTGGTGCGGCGTGCGTCCGCGAGGGCCGCGGGAAGTTCGGAGGTCTGGAGGCCGCGGCGCGGGGTGCGGCCGTCCGCGCAGAGGTCGTACCCGGTGGGGGTGGCGACCACGTCCACCCACGCGGTGCCGCGGGGGTGCCCGCACCGGCGTTCGCATCCGGACCAGTGCACGGGCAGGGGGCCGGTCGCGCGGGTGACGGCGGCCCGCGCGTCGGCGCGTACGTCCGCGAGGGATTTGGCGCAACCGGGGCGCCCCGTACAGGCGGTGACGGACCGCCAGGGGTCGTCGGGGGCGGTGACCAGCCCGGCCCCGGCGAGGGCGGCCAGCGCTCGTGCCGCGGCGTGGGCGGGCACGCCGGGGACGACGACGCCGCGCCAGGGGGTCAGGCGCATGCGGCCCGTGAGGCCGGCCAGCAGGCGCCACTGCGCGGTGGTCAGGCGGCCGAGCGGTGCGAGCACGCTGAGCGCGGCGGTGCCCTCGGGGTCTTCGGGGTCTTCGGGGCCTTGGACGATGCCGGGCTCGGGGGCCGGGGAGCGCCGGGCGTCTTCCCGTACGGGGGAGGCCTCGATCCCGGCGGCAGCCAGCCGCACGCCCAACTCGTCGGGGCGCAGGGCTTGTTCGGCGGGCAGCTCGGCAACCCGCCAGGCCCGGGTACCGGCTTCCCGGACGGCGTCGAGGAAGTACGCGGCGGCCACCAGGGCGGCCCGGGGCGCGTCGGCCGCGGCCACGAGCAGGGCGTCGGCCGGATCGGTCGTCCACAGCAGGGCCCGGTCGGCGTCCCGGGCGACCAGGTTCACATCGGCGGCGAGCGAGGTGACGTCGCCGCGGCCGTCGTCGAGGGCGAACAGGAAGCGGCCGGACAGCCCGGCCGCGGGCGCGCTCGCGCACAGCAGTTGGTCCAGCTCCGCGACCCAGGGCGCCACATCGGGCAGGCCGCTCCGGTCGAGGCCGGTCAGCGGCGAGGCGACGATGTTGCGGACCCGCTCGTGGGTGGGCGCGGGCAGCAGGCCGGCGCGGACGAGCACGGACTGCAGTTCGCCGCCGCAGCCCGCCCCGAGTCCGCGCAGTTGCGCATTGCCGCGGGAGGTGAGGTCGATGTGCCCGTCGCCGAGCCGGTCCGCGGCATCGGCCAGCAGCGCGGCCGCGTCCGCGTCGAGCATTCCGCCGGGCACCCGCACCCGGGCCAGGAACCCGTCGTCCGCGGCGTGCAGCCGCAGCGCACCGGGGCAGGCGTCACCACGGTCGCGTATGACGGGTTCGTCCCGCGGTGCGGCGGACGGGGGCTGGGGCGGCATGGCGGCGAGCATACCCACGATTCCCCCGCCCCGACCTGTGGCCGTCACCACCCGCTCCCTCCGCGCAGCAACGGTGCGCGGGCGGACTCGGCGCTGCGTGGAGCGGGGGCGCGCGGGGGCGCGCGGGGGCGGGGGGGCGGGGGCGGGTCCGCCGGGCGGGCGCCCCGGCGCTGGCCACCCCCACTCCCGGTCAGGGAGATCGCCACCTAAGATGACCAGCGGCGGAGCCACATGGCCCGCCGGGAGGAAGCCCGGTGCGAATCCGGCGCGGTCCCGCCACTGTGAACCCTGCAGAGCAAATCCGCCGGGTGAGTCAGGAACTCCCGCTGTCCTCACTGCCCGGGGCGCGGAAACCCCGAGGAAGGCCTGCCGCCGCATGATCCTGCTGCTGTCGACGTCCGACACCGATCTGCTCAGCGCCCGCGCCGCGGACGGCCCCGTGCCGTACCGGTTCGCGAACCCGTCCCGCCTTCCCCTCGACGACCTGCCCGGGCTGCTCGACGGCGTCGACCTGGTCGTCGTACGCCTCCTCGGCGGCCTGCGCGCCTGGCAGGACGGCCTCGACCTGCTCCTGGCGCCTGCCCAGACCCGCCCGGTGGTGGTCCTCACCGGCGAACAGGCCCCGGACGCCCAGCTGATGGAGGCCTCCACGGTCCCGATCGGCATCGCGGCCGAGGCGCACGGCTACCTAGCCCACGGCGGCCCCGCCAACCTGGACCAGCTGGCCCGGTTCCTCTCCGACACCGTGCTGCTCACCGGCCACGGCTTCGAGCCGCCGGCCGCCGCGCCCACCTGGGGCCCGCTGGAGCGCACGCCGGGGACCACCGAGGGTCCGCGGATCGCCGTGCTGTACTACCGCGCCCACCAGATGAGCGGCAACACCGCCTTCGTGCACGCCCTGTGCGACGCGATCGAGGCCCAGGACGCCCGGGCGCTCCCCCTCTACGTGTCCTCCCTGCGCACCCCGGAGCCGGACCTGATCGCCGCGCTGGAGTCGGCGGACGCGGTCGTCACCACCGTCCTCGCGGCCGGCGGCACCAAGCCCGCCACCGCCTCGGCGGGCGGCGACGACGAGTCGTGGGACGCGGGTGCGCTGGCCGCGCTCGGCGTCCCGATCCTGCAGGCCCTGTGCCTGACCGGCTCGCGCAGCGCCTGGGAGGAGAACGACGAGGGCCTGTCCCCGCTCGACGCCGCGACGCAGGTCGCCGTGCCCGAGTTCGACGGCCGCCTGATCACCGTCCCGTTCTCCTTCAAGGAGCTCGACGAGGACGGCCTGCCCGCGTACGTCGCCGACCCCGAGCGGGCCGCCCGCGTCGCCGGCATCGCCGTCCGGCACGCCCGGCTGCGCCACATCGAGCGCCGCGACAAGAAGATCGCGCTCGTCCTCTCCGCGTACCCCACCAAGCACTCCCGCATCGGCAACGCGGTCGGCCTCGACACCCCGGCCAGCGCCGTGGAGCTGCTGCGCACGCTCATCGCGGGCGGCTACGACTTCGGCCCCGTCGAGGAGATCCCGGGCCTGGTCTCCGGCGACGGCGACGAGCTGATCCGCGCCCTGATCGAGGCCGGCGGCCACGACCAGGACTGGCTGACCGAGGAGCAGCTGGCCCGCAACCCGGTCCGGATCCCGGCCGCCGACTACAAGCGGTGGTTCGCCGAGCTCCCGGCCGAACTGCAGGGCAGCGTCAACGAACACTGGGGCGAGGCCCCGGGCAACATGTTCGTGGACCGCTCGGCCAACCCGGAGGGCGACATCGTGCTCGCGGCCCTGCGCCGCGGGAACCTCCTCATCCTGATCCAGCCGCCGCGCGGTTTCGGCGAGAACCCGATCGCGATCTACCACGACCCGGACCTGCCGCCCTCGCACCACTACCTGGCCGCGTACCGCTGGATCCAGGCGCGCGCGGAGGACGGCGGTTTCGGCGCCGACGCGATGATCCACCTGGGCAAGCACGGCAACCTGGAGTGGCTGCCGGGCAAGAACGCCGGCCTGTCCGCGGCCTGCGCGCCCGACGCCGCGCTCGGCGATCTGCCGCTGATCTACCCGTTCCTGGTCAACGACCCGGGCGAGGGCACCCAGGCCAAGCGCCGCGTGCACGCCACCCTGGTCGACCACCTGGTGCCGCCGATGGCGCGCGCGGAGTCGTACGGGGACATCGCGCGCCTGGAGCAGCACCTGGACGAGTACGCCCAGATCTCGGCGATGGACCCGGCCAAGCTGCCGGCCATCCGCGCCCAGATCTGGACCCTGATCCAGGCCGCGAAGCTCCACCACGACCTCGGTCTGGAGGAGCGCCCGGACGACGAGGGCTTCGACGACTTCCTGCTGCACGTCGACGGCTGGCTGTGCGAGGTCAAGGACGCCCAGATCCGGGACGGCCTGCACGTCCTGGGCGGCGCCCCGACCGGCGAGGCCCGGGTCAACCTGGTCCTCGCCATCCTGCGCGCCCGTCAGATCTGGGGCGGTACCACGGCCCTGCCCGGCCTGCGCGAGGCGCTCGGCCTGGACGAGTCCGCGGCCACCCGTACGACCGCCGACGAGGCGGAGGCGGCGGCCCGCGCGCTGGTACAGGCGATGGAGGACGCGAACTGGGCCCCGGAGGCGGTGGCTTCGGTCGCCGCCGGTTACGCGGCGGACGTGGCGGCCGTCCTGGACTTCGCGGCCCGCGAGGTGGTCCCGCGGCTGGCCGGCACGACCGACGAGATCGCGCACGTGGTGAGCGCGCTGGACGGCGCCTTCGTCCCGGCGGGCCCCTCGGGTTCCCCGCTGCGCGGCCTGGTCAACGTCCTCCCGACGGGCCGCAACTTCTACTCGGTCGACCCCAAGGCCGTCCCGTCCCGCCTCGCGTGGGAGACGGGCCAGGCCCTGGCCGACTCCCTCCTCACCCGCTACCGCACGGACAACGGCGAGTGGCCCGCCTCGGTCGGCCTGTCCCTGTGGGGCACGAGCGCGATGCGCACCTCGGGCGACGACGTGGCCGAGGCGCTGGCCCTGCTGGGCATCCGCCCGGTGTGGGACGAGGCCTCGCGCCGCGTCACCGGCCTGGAGCCGATCCCGCTCGAGGAGCTGGGCCGCCCGCGCATCGACGTCACGCTGCGCATCTCGGGCTTCTTCCGGGACGCGTTCCCGCACGTGATCGGCCTGCTGGACGACGCGGTACGGCTGGCTGCGGGGCTGGACGAGCCCGCCTCGGAGAACTTCATCCGGGCCCACGCCCAGGCGGACCTGGCGGAGCACGGTGACGAGCGGCGCGCGACGACCCGTATCTTCGGCTCGCGCCCCGGCACGTACGGCGCCGGCATCCTCCAGCTGATCGACTCCCGCGACTGGCGTACGGACGCCGACCTCGCGGAGGTCTACACGGTGTGGGGCGGCTACGCGTACGGCCGCGGCCTGGAGGGCCGCCCGGCCCGCGCCGAGATGGAGACCGCGTACAAGCGGATCACGGTGGCCGCGAAGAACACGGACACCCGCGAGCACGACATCGCCGACTCGGACGACTACTTCCAGTACCACGGCGGCATGGTGGCCACGGTCCGCGCCCTGCGCGGCACGGCCCCGGAGGCGTACATCGGCGACTCCACCCGCCCGGAGACGGTCAAGACCCGCACCCTGGTCGAGGAGACGTCCCGCGTCTTCCGCGCCCGCGTGGTCAACCCCAAGTGGATCGAGGCGATGCGCCGCCACGGCTACAAGGGCGCGTTCGAGCTGGCGGCGACCGTGGACTACCTCTTCGGCTACGACGCCACGACGGGCGTGGTCGCGGACTGGATGTACGACAAGCTCACGGAAACGTACGTCCTGGACCCGACGAACCGCGCCTTCCTCGAGGAGGCCAACCCCTGGGCCCTGCACGGCATCGCGGAACGCCTCCTGGAGGCCGAGTCCCGCGGCATGTGGGAAAAGCCGGACCCCCAGATCCTCGAATCCCTCCGCCAGGTCTACCTGGACACGGAGGGCAACCTGGAGGGCGAGGCGGAGTAGTCCGCAGTACGGGGAGCCGGACCGGCCTCCTCACCCGCGTACGGGTGGGAGGCCGGTCCGGCTCTTTGCGTTCCGGCTCCCCCGGGCGGCTCAGCTCAGCTCAGCCGTACGGGCAGGCTGAGGAGCCCGCGGTGGCGGGGGTTGGACTGCCACCGCGCCTCGTGCGCCTCGTGCAGCCGCAGGCGGGGGAAGCGCTCGAGGATCCGGGTGAGGGCGATCTCGCCCTGCAGGCGGGCGAGCGGCGCCCCGAGGCAGTGGTGGATGCCGTGGCCGAAGGCGAGGTGGCGGCCCACGTCGGCCCGGCCGATGTCGAACCGGTCGGGGTCGGCGAACACGGCCGGGTCCCGGTCGGCGCCGAGCAGCGAGATCTGGACGAACTCGCCCTTCTGGATGGTCACTGCGCCCACCTTGATGCGCTCGGTGGCGTAGCGGAACGACGCGAGGCCGGACGGGGACTCGTAGCGCAGGGCCTCCTCGACCGCGCCGTGCACCAGCTCCGGGTCGGCGCGCAGGGCGGCGAGCTGGTCGGGGTGGGTGAGCAGGGCGTGGATGCCGTTGGCGACGAGGTTGACCGTGGTCTGGTGGCCGGCGACGAAGAGGAGGAAGGACATGGAGGTGATCTCGTCCTCGGTGAGGGCGTCGCCGTCCTCGTCCCCGTCTGTGAGCAGGGCGGACAGCAGCCCGTCGTCGTCCGGGGTCTCGCGCTTGAGGGCGATGAGGGCGCGCAGGTAGCCGAGCATGTTCTCCGCCGTGAAGACGGAGACCTCGCCGTCGCCCTGGCCGCCGCCGATGCTGTTGCCCCGTATCCGGAGGATCTCGTGGTCCGCTTCGGAGGCGCCGAACAGCTCGAAGACGACCGCGACCGGCAGCGGGAGGGCGAACTCCGAGATCAGCTCGGCCTCGGCCTTCCCCTCCAGGGCGTCGAGCAGCCCGCCGACGAGCTGTTCGACCAAGGGCCGCAGGCTCGCGGTGCGGCGGGCGGTGAACGCCTTCTGGACGAGCTTGCGCAGCCGGGTGTGGTCGGGCGGGTCGGCATTGAGCATGTGCGAGAACATCGCCGCTCCGGGCCCTTCGGTGAGCCCGATGTGCCGGCCGAACCGCTGCGCGGCCTGGTTCTTCGACAGCCGCGGGTCGGCCAGGAGGGCCTTCGCCTCCGCGTGGCCGGTGACGACCCAGCCCTCGACAGCTCCGGGGCCGGGGTAGCGCAGGTAGCGGATGCCTCCGTCCTGCCGCCGGCTCCCGTAGACCTCGTGGGCGCGGTCCTGCCAGTCGTCGGCCAGGACCTCGGCGTGCTCGCGGTCACGGCCCTGGTGGTCACGGCCCTGGCGGTCGTGGGTGTTGCGGTCAGGCATGGTGCACCCGGTCCTTGTGGCCGACGTGGACGGTCTTCACCCCGAGGAGGCCGACGAGCGGCACGTCGGCGGTGCGCTGGCCGGGGGCGACGACGAGTCCGGTCCGGCGGATGTGGTCGAGCAGGAGTTCCGCCAGCGGCATGACCATGTGCCGCCCCCAGCAGCGCTCGCTCGCGTGGCCGAACGGCATGTACCCGGGGGTGGCGTCCGGGTCGAGGGTGTCCCACCGGGCGGGCCGGAACTCCTGCGGGGCCTCCCACAGGGCGGGGTCGCGGTGCGTGAGCAGCGGCAGCACGAGTACGTCGTCGCCGGACCCGATGCGCGAGTCGAGGGCGGGGTACTCGGGGCTGCGGTTGCGCAGCAGGTTCCAGGAGGGCGGCAGCAGCCGCATCGCCTCGTAGAGGACGTTCCGGTTCGAGTCGCCGTCGTCGAACGGGGAGCCGAGCCACAGGGCGTTCGCGACGAGGGTGGAGACGGTGAAGCAGACGGGAGCGGCCGCGCGCCGGTACATGCCCATGGCGTACCGGCGGTCGTGGTACCCCTCGGCCTCGGCGAACAGGCTGCCGATGTGGGTCAGGTGCGGGCCGGGCCGGGGCCGGCGCGGGAGCGCGGCTCCGGCGACGATCGTCGACCAGGTCAGCTTCGGGTCGATCTCCAGCGTCCGGGACATCAGGATCCGCAGCCGCGCGGGGTCGTCGCGCAGGATCAGATCCCGGAGGAAGTTGTGGCCGGTGAGGGGCCACGGCCCCGACAGGTCCGTGTCGTGGGGTATCGGGCTCTCCAGGGCTTTGCGCACGTCCTTGCCGATGGTGCGCATCACGGAAGAGGCCTCGGTCTTGGAAATGGACCGGCCGTGCAGGGGCTTGAATGTCGGCCGCTCGGTCTCCGTGGCTTTTCGCGCGGCGAGAATCCTGTCGGAGAGTTCCGCTCCGGCAATTCCGATGGTGTCCGACTCCAGCCGGACGAGGTCTTTTCCTAGGTGGTCGTCGATGAGTGCCTGGAGTCGTGGGGCGAATACGGTGGCACGGCGCGTACGCGCACGCGTCAGGGGCGTGGCTGGCATATGAGGGCTCCGGGGAATGCCGAAGGCCCGTACACGGCGGGGCCGGAAGGGCCGACGCCGGCTCCACCGTGTACGGGCCAGGTGCTGGGATTTCCGGCTTAGTACCAGAAGTACCAGGCGCTCTGCTTCAGGCTCGGCTCGCTCTTCTTGACGAACGAAAGGTCCCGGCAGATCGGGGTGCTGCGCAGGGCGGCGAGAATCGTCTTCTTCATGTACTTACCCTCCTTCACATGTGCTTGCGCACATCAATGGTCCGACCGGTCACGGCAGTTGATATGCACGGGAGGTGCACCTGCCGTGTTGCGTGGCCGTTTCACCGAGTAGACACGCAAGTGACGGAAGTAGTCAATGGTTCCGCTTTTTCGCTGGCCGAATCCGATACCCGGAAGGACTTCTTCCGCACCTTCGAATAAATTCGAACGCCGCGTGACAAGACGAATACCGGACGCCTCTCGGATTTGACTTATCGCCTGCGCATGCGGGTGAGCGCGAACCGTGCACGGTCATACGGTGTTCGACCCGGCGGGGCCGGCCGCGGGCCCTCGCGGTGGGGGTGCCCCTACCTCCCGCCAGGCACTTGCGTCCCGGAACGGCTCGTGCGTCACCTGAAGCGGTGAACTCCCCCTTGTCCCGGCGGCAACCGGGGTAGGGCCCTGCTGATCTCGTGCGGGGGGCCGCAGCCAAGGGCCCCCGCGCCCTCGGACGGAAAGGTCCACCCCGCCGTGACACAGCCGTTTCACCTGCCGGACTTCTACGTGCCCTATCCGGCGCGACTGAACCCGCACCTGGAGGCCGCGAGAACGCACACCCGGCGGTGGGCCCGCGACTTCGGGATGCTGGAGGGATCCGGCGTCTGGACGCAGAAGGACCTGGACTCGCACGACTACGCGCTGCTGTGCTCGTACACCCACCCCGACTGCGACGGCGACGCGCTGGACCTGGTCACCGACTGGTACGTGTGGGTGTTCTTCTTCGACGACCACTTCCTCGAGGTCTACAAGCGCACCCAGGACCGCGAGGGTGCCAAGAAGTACCTCGACGGGCTGGCCGCCTTCATGCCGATGGACCTCGCCGACGGGTTCCCCGAGCCCTCGAACCCGGTCGAGGCGGGCCTCAAGGACCTGTGGTCGCGGACCGTGCCCGCGATGTCGATGGACTGGCGGGAACGATTCTCCGAGTCGACGAGGAACCTCCTCAACGAGTCGATGTGGGAGCTCCACAACATCAACATCGGCCGGGTGGCCAACCCGCTCGAGTACATCGAGATGCGCCGCAAGGTCGGCGGCGCCCCCTGGTCCGCGGGGCTGATCGAGTACGTGTCGGCCGAGGTGCCGGCGCGGGTCGCGCACGCCCGCCCGCTCGAGGTGCTGCGCGACGCCTTCTCCGACGCGGTGCACATCCGCAACGACATCTTCTCCTACCAGCGCGAGGTGGAGCAGGAGGGCGAACTCTCCAACGCCGTCCTGGTCCTGGAGACCTTCCTGAAGTGCAGCACCCAGGAGGCCGCCGACCTGTCGAACGACCTGCTGACCTCGCGGCTCCAGCAGTTCGAGTACACCGCCCTCGCCGAGGTCCCCGCGCTCGCCGCCCGGTACGGGCTCGGCCCCGTCGAGCAGGCGTCCGTACTCGCGTACGCGAAGGGCCTGCAGGACTGGCAGTCCGGCGGCCACGAATGGCACATGGTCTCCAGCCGCTACATGAACGAGGAGGCCAGGGCAGGGGCGGCGGCCCCGCTCACCCTGCCCTTCATGCCCAGCGGGCCCGGAGCCGCCGCCCTCGACCTGCGCTCGGTGTTCACCCCCCGCGCCATGGACATGCGCCGGCGCAGCTTCACGCACGTGCCGTTCCAGAAGGTGGGCCCTTCGCTGCTGCCCGAGTTCCACATGCCGTTCCCGCTCACGCTCAGCCCCCACCTGGACCGGGCGCGCCGGGAACTGGTCGTCTGGTGCCGGGAGATGGGCCTGCTGCACCCGCAGCCCGGCGACCCCGGCTCCGACATCTGGGACGAGGCCAAGCTGGTCGGCATGGACTTCGCGCTGTGCTCGGCGGGCATCGACCCCGACGCCACGCCCGAGGCACTGAGCCTGAGTGCGCAGTGGCTGGCCTGGGGCACGTACGCGGACGACTACTACCCCAAGGTCTTCGGCGGCTCGAAGTCACCCGGCGCGGCCCGGGCGGCGACCGACCGGCTGATCTCCATGATCCCGGTCGACCCGGCCGAGGCCCCGGAGCCGGTCACCGCGATGGAGCGGAGCCTGAAGGAGCTGTGGGCCCGCACCGTTGCCGGGATGAGCGCTGCGATGCGCGCGGAGTTCCGCGGGCACGTGATCGGGATGCTGGACAGCTGGGTCTGGGAGATCGGCAATGCCGTCGTGAACCGGATTCCGGACCCGGTCGACTACGCCGAGATGCGCCGCTTCACGTTCGGCTCGTACATGACGATGTTCCTGGCCAAACTCGGCCACGAGGGCGACGGCGTCCCGCCCGAGGTCTACCGGGACGGCGTGATGCGCTCGCTGGAGAGCGCGGCGGCGGACGTCGGGTGCATCGTCAACGACCTCCACTCGTACCAGAAGGAGATCGAGGTCGAGGGCGAGGTCCACAACCATGTCCTCGTCACCCAGAACTTCTTCGACATCGGCTACCCGCAGGCGTTCTCGATCGTCGCCGACCTGCTGGAGCAGCGCACCCGGGAGTTCGAGCACATCCGGGACCACCAACTGCCGGTGCTGTACGAGGACCACGGCCTGGACCGGCAGGCGCGCGCCTCGCTCGACGCGTACGTGCGGGAGCTGGAGGACTGGATGGTCGCCGTCCTCAACTGGCACCAGAGCGTGCGCCGTTACCGCGACGAGGATCTGCACCCGAAGCCCACCGGGCTGACCCCCGGAGCCTGGAGCTCCTCCTTCGGCATGTCGGCGGCCCGCATCTCCCTGCCCGCCTGATCCAGCCCGGCCCGGTCGCGGGGGCGGTCCGCTCGCCCGCCCCCGCCCCCGCTGCCCTGAAACCGGATCCGCCGGTCAGACCGCGTCCCTCGTCCGGCCCATTCCGGGATGCGGCAGGAACCGGAGTCGCTGACGCTGGCCAAGACCCCGAAGCAGGCCCGTCGGCAGCGAAGCCGCACCCTACGCGCAGGAGTAGCCATGGCGGTGGTCAGCGCCGACGGGGAGCCCGGGCCCGACGGCGACCGCACCCGAGGATTGCCCTCTGCCGTGGCCCAGGTCCTCGGACCGGACGGGGCGGTGGCCGGGGCGGGCTTCCTGGTCGCCGAAGACATCGTCGTCACCTGTGCGCACGTCGTCGAGGGCGCGGGCGGCGGACCCGGCGAGAGCGTACGGCTGGCCTTCCCCCACGCGGCGGGTGCGCCCCGCGCCGAGGGGCAGGTCCTGGTCGAGCCGTGGCGGGCCCCTGAGGACGAGGACGTGGCCGTCGTACGCCTGAGCACCACCCCGGCGGGTGTGGAGGCGCTGCCGCTGGGCTCGGCGGCGGGCTGCCGGGGCCACGACGTGTGCTCGTACGGGTTCCCCGCCCAGGCCCCGCCGGGCGGCCACTGGGGCTACGGCAGGGCCGGCGATCTGCTGTCGGCCGTCGAGGGCAGGGGCGTACACCTGCAGTTGACCCGCGCCAACGACCTGACCACCGGGTTCAGCGGCGGGCCGGTCCTCGACGAGAAGACCGGCCTGGTCATCGGCATGCTCACCGAGATCACGGCCACGGACGAGCACGGCAGGGGGCTGGGCATCGCCTATGCCACGCCGACGCAGGTCCTGCGGGAGGTCTGGCCGGCGCTGGCCGAGCAGGAGGTGTGTCCCTACCGGGGGCTGGAGCCGTTCACGGCGGAACACGCCCGGTGGTTCGAAGGCCGGAAGGACGCGGTACGGCAGGTACTGGACGGCCTGTTCCGGCACCAGCGGCTGACACTGCTGCTCGGCCCCTCCGGCTCAGGGAAATCCTCACTGATCCAGGCCGGTGTCCTGCGTGCGCTGGCCGCGGGCGAGCGGGGCAGCGACCGCTGGCTGCCCGTCATCGCCCGCCCCAGGCAGGACCTGCCGGCCGAACTCGAACGCGCCGGGCTGCCCGGGGCCGCCACTGCCGGACTCGCCGCGGCCGTGACCCGCCGACTGGCGTCCGAACCCGGGGCTCAACGTGTCGTGCTGGTCATCGACCAGTTCGAAGAGCTCCTCACCCAGCCGGCCGACAGTGAACGGCAGAAGCGGGGCCTGGCCGTCGTGGACCAGATCACCGCGGAGGTCCATGCGTACAGCGAGCTCAGCGTCGTCCTGATCATGCGCGACGACTTCTACCCCCGCTTGGCCGCCTTGGCTCCCCAGCTCCTGGAAGCCGCGACGCCCGGACTCCTCAACGTTCCGGGCACCCTGAGCCGGCAGGACTTGCACGACATCATCACCCTGCCCGCCCAGGACGTGGGGCTCCGCTTGCAGCCGGGGCTGGCCGAGCAGATCATCATCGACGTCCTCGCCACGACCCGCGAGGGAGCGGTGGCCCACCAGGTGCCCGCCACGGTACTGCCCCTGCTCGAGCTGACCCTCAGCCAGCTGTGGCAGCGACGCCAGGACGGATACCTCACCCACGACGCCTACCAGCGCATCGGCGGAGTCACCGGCAGCCTGACGACCTGGTGCGACACGGCCCTCAACCGGCTGCCCGCCGGTCACCGGACCATCGCCCAGCGGATCCTGACCTCCCTGGTGCGCCCGGCCGACCCGAACCACGACATCCCGGCCACCCGTGCCCAGATCCCGCTCGACGAGCTGCGCGACCTCGCGGCGAGCCCCGACGACGGTCCCGGCGGAGACAAGGCCGTCGACGACGTCATCGCGGCACTCACACGCCATCGCATCATCACCACCCAGACGCTCCGCTCCCCCCGGCACCCCGATGCCCCTCCCGGGCAGCCGGTGGCCGAGCTGATCCATGACGCACTCATCCGCGACTGGGGCAAACTGCGGGACTGGGTCGCCCAAGACCACCGTTTCCACGAATGGCTGGACCACACCCGGGAACAGCGCGACCGCTGGGCCGACAAAGCCGACCCAGGAGACCTCCTCGGGGGCACGGCGCTGGCGGAAGGCCTCGAATGGTCGCAGCAACGCCGTCTCCCGGGGGGCATTGCAGCCTTCCTCGCCGCGAGCCAGGACCGCCAGCAGGCCGTCATCCGGCGCAGCAGACGCCTCATCGCGGTGCTGGCAGGCTTCCTGGCCCTCGCCCTGATCGCCGCGGGCGGAGCACTGTGGCAGTGGCGGGCGGCCAACACCGAGAGGCAAGAGGCCTTGTCTCGGCAGCTGGCGGCCCAGTCACACACGTTCATCAGGACGAACCCGGAACTCGCCTCCCTGCTGGCTGTCCAGGCCTATCGCCACAGCCCGACCGCGGAATCACTCGAAAGCCTGCGCACTGCCGCAGCCCTCCCGCTGAACCGCCGCTTGTCGGGCCACACCCAGACGGTGACCTCGGTGGCGTTCAGCCCCGACGGCAGAACGCTCGCCACCGGCAGTGACGACCACTCCGTGCGGCTGTGGGATGTGACGACCGGCCGACCCCGCAACAGACTGACCGGACACACGGACCAGGTGTATTCCGTGGCGTTCAGCCCCGACGGCAAGTTCCTCGCCAGCGCCGGCCGCGACGGCGGAGTACGGCTGTGGAACGCGGCGGCCGGGGAGCCCTACGCCACCCTCAGCGGCCATACCGACGCGGTGTCCTCGGTGGCGTTCGGTCCCGACGGCAGAACCCTGGCGACGGCCAGTTACGACGGCAGCGTGCGGCTGTGGGACGTGGTCGCCGGGAAGAGGGGCCACACCCTGGATGCCGGCGAGGTGAATTCGGTTGCGTTCAGCCCGGACGGCAAGACCCTCGCCACCGGGGGCTCGCAGGACGAGGTGCAACTGTGGGACGTGACGACCGGCGGACCCCGCAGCAAACTGGCCGGACACACCGACGGGGTGAGGGCGGTGACGTTCAGCCCGGACGGCAAAACCCTGGCCACCACGGGCAATGACGTCACCGTGAGACTGTGGGATGTCGCCAGCGACCGGCTCCGCAGCTCCCTGGACGCGAACGCGTTCTCGGTGGCGTTCAGCCCTGACAGCAAGACCCTCGCCACCGCTGATGAAGACCACGCCGTACGGCTGTGGGACGTGGCCACCGGGGCGACCACCGCCAGTCTGGCCGGACATACGGACGAGGTGCATGCGGTGTCGTTCAGCCCCGACGGCAAAACCCTCGCCAGCGCCGGCACCGACCGCACGGTACGGCTGTGGAACGTGGCCACCGATGCGACGGTCACGACGCTGGCAGGACACACGGAGTCGGTCACCGCGGTGGCGTTCAGTCCTGACGGCAAGACCCTCGCCACGGCCGGCGTCGACCACACCGCGCGGCTGTGGGACGCGGTCACCGGCCGACCCCGTACCCAACTCACCGGACACACGGACGTGGTCACCTCGGTGGCGTTCAGCCCTGACGGCAAGACCCTCGCCACCGGCAGCTACGACGGCAGCGCGTGGCTGTGGGACCTGGCCACCGGCCGGCCCCGCACCCAACTCACCGGGTTCATCGGCGGGGTGGACTCGGTGGCGTTCAGCCCCGACGGCAAGACCCTGGCCACCGGAGGTCCCGACCCCACGGTGCGATTGTGGGACGTCGCCACCGGCAGGCCGCGGGCCGAACTCCTCGGGCACACCGACCGGGTACGTTCGGTGGCGTTCAGCCCTGACGGGAAAACCCTCGCCACCGGCAGCCACGACTACACCGCACGCCTGTGGGATCCGGCAACGGGCAAGCTCCGCAACACCCTGGTCGGGCACACCGGCGCCGTACGTTCCGTGGCGTTCGGCCCCGACGGGAAAACCCTCGCCACCGGCAGCCACGACTACACCGCACGCCTGTGGGATCCGGCAACGGGCAAGCTCCGCAACACCCTGGTCGGGCACACCAACCAGGTCTACGACGTGGCGTTCAGCCCTGACGGCAGCAGGGTTGCCACCACCAGCATCGACTACACCGCCAGGCTGTGGAACGTGGCCGGCAAGGCCGAAGTCACCCTTCTCTGGCACACCGCTTCGGTCCTCTCGGCGGCATTCAGCCCCGATGGCAAGACCCTCGCCACCGGCAGCACCGACAGGACGGCGAGGCTGTGGCACGTCGTCCTCATGGAGCCCGAGGCCGCCATCGGGAAGATCTGCCGCGTCGTCGGCCGCGACCTCACCCCCGCAGAGCGGACGGCACACCTGCCGGGCCGATCCACGGGCCCAGTCTGCCCGGCAGGCTCACCCTGAGGCCGTACGCCTACCGGGCCTGCGGCCCCGTCCAGCCCGTCGGGACGTGGCCGAGGCGGACGCGCTGGGGGTGGTCGCCGACCGGGACGGAGACCCGCTTGGTGCCGGTGGCGAAGTCGATGGCGGTGACCCGGTCGGCGCCGCTCTCGGAGATCACGCAGGCCGTGCCGTCCCCGTCGACGGTGGCCCAGTACGGCTTGTCGGCCTGGACCAGCGGCCCCTCGGCGAGGGTGGCGCGGTCCACGACGGTGGCGTAGTCGTCCATGGTGCCCGCGATGCAGAGCTTGGCCCCGTCCGGGCTCATGGACATGCCGTGGTGGCGGGAGTCGTTGACCCAGGTGGTGCGGTCCGCGTTGGTGGCGGGGTTGCGGGGCAGCTCCTTGATCCGGGTGATCCGGTCGGCGGCCACGTCGTACTCGACGACCCCGTTGAAGAAGGACACCTGGAAGTAGAGCTTGGACTCGTCGGGGCTGAACGACATGGGGCGGACGGCGTCGGACAGGTCCGAGCGGCCGAAGGCGTCCAGCCGCTGGCGCATGTCGATCACGCGGACCGTACGGAAGGTCTGCGCGTCGACGACGGTGAGCTTCCGGTCGCCCTTCGTCCAGTCCAGCCACGGCGCGTCGAGCGCGGAGGTGACGTCCCCGATGGAGCTGTTCCACAGGTAGCGGCCGTCACGGCTGAAGGTGTTCTCGTGCGGTTTGTCACCGGTCGGGAAGGAGCCGAGCTGCTGCCCGGTGGCGATGTCCAGGACGTGCACGGTGTTGGCGGTGGAGGCGGAGACGGCGACGCGGGTGCCGTCCGGTGAGACCGCCATGTGGTCGGAGCGGTAGCCGGCGACGGGGAAGCGCCAGTTCACCCGGCCCGTCCGCACGTCGATCGAGACGACGTCGGCGAAGCTGGGGCGGGAGGCGACCACGGCGGTGCCGTCCGGCGTGGTGTACATGTCGTCCACGAACTGGTCGTGGCCCTCGCCCGCGGTGTTGCGGATGCCGAGGAAGAAGCCCAGCTTGATCGGATTGAGGTAGATCTCCCGGAGCCGCTCCTCCTTGTCGGGGATCATGTTGATCCGGCCGACCTTGGCGAGGTCGCCGGTGGAGGCGAGCACATCGGCGGTCCCCTCCCAGTTGTTGCCGACGAACAGCACCTCGCGGACGCCCGGGCCGGCGGCGGCAGCCGGTGCGGAAGCCGAGGCGGGGCCTCCCGCCAGCGAGGCCGCGACCAGCGCGCAACCGGCGAGGAGCGTACGTACGGGGGTACGGGCGGTGCGGGCCGTGCGGGCGGTGCGTGCGGTCCTGGACATCCGCTCAACTCCGTTGCAGGGGGGCGCTGTTACCGGCCGGTAAAATAGGCGGAACAACAAAAGGGCGCAACCCTGGGGTCACGCCCTTTTTTCACACCCGCTTCTTCACGCCCGTTTCTTCACGTCCTTCAAGCGACGGAGCCGATCCTGCCGATCACCGTGTTCGAGGTGTCCGGGTGGATCGGTATGTGCGCTCCGGTGAGGGCCGCGCCGGAGCCGCCGCGGCGGTTGGCGACGATCTCGGCGGCGATGGACAGCGCGGTCTCCTCCGGGGAGCGGGCGCCGAGGTCCAGGCCGATCGGGGAGCGCAGCCGGGCGAGCTCGAGCTCGGTCACGCCGACCTCGCGGAGCCGCTTGTTGCGGTCCTCGTGGGTACGGCGGGAGCCCATGGCGCCGACGTACGCGACGGGCAGCTTGAGGGCCAGTTCGAGGAGCGGGACGTCGAACTTGGCATCGTGGGTGAGCACGCACAGGACGGTCCGGCCGTCCAGCGAGCCCGCAGAGGACTGTGCCTCGAGGTAGCGGTGCGGCCATTCGACGACGATCTCGTCCGCCTCGGGGAAACGGTTCTTCGTCGCGAACACGGGGCGCGCGTCACACAGGGTCACGTGGTAGCCGAGGAACTTGCCGATCCGGACCAGGGCGGACGCGAAGTCGATGGCGCCGAAGACGATCATCCGCGGCGGCGGGACGCTGGACTCGACGAGCACCTTCAGCGGCTCTCCGCAGAGCCGGCCGTCGGCGCCGATCTCCAGCACGCCGGTCCTGCCCGCGTCCAGCATGGCGCGGGCCTCCTCGGCGATGGTGCGGTCCAGCTCGGGGTGTCCCCCGAAACCGCCCTCGTGGCCGCCGTCGCCCCGGACGAGTACGGCGCGGCCCTTGAGCTCGGCCGGCCCCTCCGCGATCCGGGCGACCGCCGCGGCCTCGCCGCGGGCGGCCGCGGCCAGCGCGGCCGCGAACACCTCGCGCGCCGGGGATCCCACGGGGACCGGGGTGACGAGGATGTCGATGATCCCGCCGCAGGTCAGACCCACGGCGAAGGCATCGTCGTCGCTGTAGCCGAAGCGCTCCAGGACGGTCTCGCCGTCCTCCAGCGCCTGCCGGCACAGGTCGTACACCGCGCCCTCCACGCATCCGCCGGAAACCGAGCCGATGGCCGTGCCCTCGCCGTCGACGGCGAGCGCGGCTCCGGGCTGCCGGGGCGCGCTCCCGCCGACCGCCACCACCGTGGCGACGGCAAAGTCACGTCCCTGCTCGACCCACCGGTTCAGTTCTTCGGCGATGTCCAGCATGTGCGGCCTCCTCGGAGAGGTTCGGTTTCCAGTATCGGATGCGGGGAGGGTCAGGTCTTGATCACCGGCCCGGCCTTACTTCACACCGAGCCACGCCTCGATCGGGTGGAGGGCGAAGAAGACCAGGAAGACGCCGGTCAGGACCCACATGAAGGCGCCGATCTCGCGGGCCTTGCCCTGCGCGACCTTGATGGCCACGTAGGAGATGACACCGGCGGCGACACCCGGGGTGATCGAGTACGTGAAGGGCATGACCACCACGGTCAGGAAGACCGGGATGGCGGTCGCGGTGTCGGCCCAGTCCACGTGGCGGGCGTTCTGCATCATCATCGCGCCGATGACGACCAAGGCGGCGGAGGCGACCTCACCCGGGACGATCTGCGTGATCGGGGTGAAGAAGAGGCAGGCGGCGAAGAACAGGCCCGTGACGACGGAGGCGAGGCCCGTGCGGGCGCCCTCGCCGACGCCGGTGGCGGACTCGACGAACACGGTCTGGCCGGAGCCGCCGGTGAAGCCGCCGATGGCGCCGCCGGCACCGTCGATGAACAGCGCCTTGGACAGGCCCGGCATACGGCCCTTGTCGTCGGCGAGCTTGGCCTCGGTGCCGACGCCGATGATGGTGGCCATCGCGTCGAAGAAGCCGGCGAGGACCAGGGTGAAGACGATCATGCCGACCGTCATGACGCCGACGTCGCCCCAGCCGCCGAACTCGACCTTGCCGAAGAGCGAGAAGTCGGGCATCGAGACCGCGGAGCCGTTCAGGGTCGGCGGACCGTTGCGCCAGGCCTTCGCGTCGATGTCCGCCACTGCGTTGAGGATCGCGGCGAGCACGGTGCCGCCGACGATGCCGATCAGGATCGCGCCGGGGACCTTGCGGGCCTGCAGCATGAAGATGGTCAGCAGGGTGACGCAGAAGATCAGGACGGGCCAGCCGGCGAGCTCGCCGACCGAACCGAGCTGGACCGGAGGACCGAACTCGGAGCCCTTGCCGACGAAGCCGGCCTTCACGAGTCCGATCAGGGCGACGAACATGCCGATGCCCATGGTGATCGCGTGCTTGAGCGCGAGCGGGATCGCGTTCATGATCATCTCTCGGAGGCCGGTGACGACCAGGAGACAGATCACGACGCCGTACATCACACACATGCCCATGGCCTGCGGCCAGGTCATCTGCGGGGCGACCTGCGAGGAGAGCACGCCGGAGACGGAAAGGCCTGCGGCCAGGGCCAGCGGGACCTTGCCGACGAAGCCCATGAGGAGCGTGGTCAGGGCCGCCGCGAACGCGGTGGCGGTGATGAGAGCCTTCTGGCTCATGGTGTCTCCGGCGACGTCCTTGCCGGAGAGGATCAGCGGGTTGAGCAAGAGGATGTACGCCATGGCCATGAAGGTCGTGACTCCGCCACGAACCTCATTGCCGACGCTGGATCCTCTGTGCGTGATGTGAAAGTACCGGTCGAGCCAAGAACGCCCGGCGGGGGTACGAGAGCCGTCGCCGGCCTCTTCCGCGGTGGTCTTGGGCTCCACAGACGACTGGGTCATGGTGCCTAACTCCCAAGGTTCAAAGGGGCACCCGCATAAAGATTGGAGACGCGGGATTTGGGAAACTCCGTTTGGCTGCACGACCCGGGGTGACGGCCCGAGGCGACGCGAAATGCACTGCGTTTACTGCGGGTACTGCGGGGGTTCTGCGGTACGGGTGGCGGCTCCGGGGTGCCGGGGCCACCGGGTGTTTCGTGGGGGTACTGCCGGTGAAACGGACCGCGAGCGGTGCGGTTTTTCGTACTCCGGACTTCTTGCTCCGGGCGGTGTGGCTGGAAGTGTGACGTTCCCGGTGTCACACCGCCCGGAAATCTGTGGGGGTCCGGGGGCCTCGCGGCCCCCGGACCACGCCGTCCTAGAGGGTGCCGGTGAGGGCTTCCGGACGGATCGGCGTCTTGTTGATCTCCAGACCGGTCGCCTGCCGGATCGCCGCGATGACGGCCGGGGTGGACGAGAGGGTCGGGGCCTCGCCCATTCCGCGCAGGCCGTACGGCGCCTTCGGGTCGGCGAGCTCCAGGACGTCGACCGGGATGGTCGGGGTGTCGAGGATGGTCGGGATCAGGTAGTCCGTGAAGGAGGGGTTGCGCACCTTCGCGGTCTTCGGGTCCACGATGATCTCTTCCATGATCGCGACGCCCAGGCCCTGGGTGGTACCACCCTGGATCTGGCCGACCACGGAGAGCATGTTCAGCGCCTTGCCGACGTCCTGGGCGGTCGCCAGCTCGACGACCTTGACCAGGCCCAGCTCGGTGTCCACCTCGACCACCGCGCGGTGCGCGGCGAAGGTGTACTGGACGTGGCCGTTGCCCTGGCCGGTGACCAGGTCGAAGGGCTCGGTCGCCGCGTGGCGGAACTCGAGCTCGAGGTCGATGGCCTCGCCCTCGAGGATGTCGGCGATGTCCGCGAGGACCTCGCCGGCGTCGGTGACGACCTTGCCGCCTTCGAGCAGCAGCTCGGCGGTGGCCCACGCGGGGTGGTACGAGCCGTTCTTGCGGCGGCCGATCTCCAGGAGCGCCTCGCGGACGGCCTCACAGGTGTTCTTCACCGCGCCACCGGTCATGTACGTCTGCCGCGAGGCGGACGTGGAACCGGCGGAGCCGACCTGGGTGTCGGCCGGGTGGATGGTCACCTGCGTGACGCCCAGCTCGGTACGGGCGATCTGCGTGTGGACGGTGATGCCGCCCTGGCCGACCTCCGCCATGGCCGTGTGGACCATCGCGACGGGCTCGCCGTTGATGACCTCCAGCCGCACGCGGGCGGTGGAGTAGTCGTCGAAGCCCTCGGAGAAGCCGACGTTCTTGATGCCGACCGCGTAGCCGACGCCGCGGACGACGCCCTCACCGTGGGTGGTGTTCGAGAGGCCACCGGGCAGCGCGCGGACGTCCGCGCCCTCGCCGGCGGTCTCCCACTGGCGCTCCGGCGGCAGCGGGCGGGCCTTGACCCGGCGCAGCAGCTCGGCCACGGGCGCCGGGGCGTCCACGACCTGGCCGGTGGGCATGATCGTGCCCATCTCCATGGCGTTCAGCTGGCGGAACTCGACCGGGTCCATGCCCAGCTTCGCCGCGAGCTTGTCCATCTGGGCCTCGTAGGCGAAGCAGGCCTGGACGGCGCCGAAGCCGCGCATCGCGCCGCAGGGCGGGTTGTTCGTGTAGAGCGCGATCGCCTCGATGTCCACGTCCTCCAGGACGTAGGGACCGACCGAGAGGGAGGAGGCGTTGCCCACGACCGCCGGGGAGGCGGACGCGTACGCGCCGCCGTCCAGGACGATCTTGCACTTCATGTGCGTGAGCTTGCCGTCCTTGGTGGCGCCGTGCTCGTAGTACAGCTTCGCCGGGTGACGGTGCACGTGGCCGAAGAAGGACTCGAACCGGTTGTAGACGATCTTGACCGGCTTGTTCGTGGCCAGGGCCAGGAGGCAGGCGTGGATCTGCATCGAGATGTCCTCGCGGCCACCGAAGGCACCGCCGACGCCCGAGAGCGTCATACGGACCTTCTCCGGCGGCAGGCCGAGGACCGGGGCGATCTGCTGGAGGTCCGAGTGCAGCCACTGGGTGGCGACGTACAGCTCGACACCGCCGTCCTCGGACGGCACGGCCAGACCGGACTCCGGGCCGAGGAAGGCCTGGTCCTGCATGCCGAAGGTGTACTCGCCCTCGACGATGACGTCGGCGCGCTTGCGGGCCTCTTCCACGTTGCCGCGGATGATCGGCTGGCGGTGCACGATGTTCGGGTGCGGGACGTGACCGATGTGGTGGTCGTCGCGGCCCTCGTGGATCAGCGGCGCGCCCTCGGCGAGGGCGGACGCCTCGTCGGTGACGAGCGGCAGCTCGCGGTAGTCGATCTTGATCTTGGCGGCCGCGCGGCGGGCGGTCTCCGGGTGGTCGGCGGCCACGAGGGCGACCGGCTCACCGTGGTGGCGTACCCGGCCGTTGGCGAGAACCGGGGTGTCCTGGATCTCGAGGCCGTAGTTCTTCATCTCGGCCGGCAGGTCGTCGTACGTCAGCACCGAGTACACGCCGGGCATGGCGAGCGCCTCGGAGATGTCGATGGAGACGATCTCGGCGTGGGCGACGGTGCTGCGCAGGGTCTGGCCCCAGAGCATGTCCTCGTGCCACATGTCCGAGGAGTACGCGAACTCACCGGTGACCTTGAGGGTGCCGTCCGGGCGGAGAATCGATTCGCCGATGCCGCCCTTGTTGTGCTTCTGGGTGACGTTCGTCGGCGTACCGGCGGGCACGGTGCGGGTGTTCTGAGCCATGGTCAGACCGCCTCTCCCTGACGGGCGGCCGCGAGGCGGACCGCGTCGAGGATCTTCTCGTAACCCGTGCAGCGGCAGAGGTTGCCGGACAGGGCCTCACGGATGTCCTGGTCGGACGGGTCGGAGTTCTGCTCCAGGAGCGCGTCCGCCTGGACGAGCAGACCGGGGGTGCAGAAACCGCACTGGACGGCGCCGGCGTCGATGAACGCCTGCTGGATGCCGGAGAGCTCGACGCCCTCACCGGTCTGGGAGTCACCGGGCTTGGCGGCCCAGCGCTTGGCCTCGTCGGTGGTGACGCCGTTGCCGCCGCAGCCGCCGCCGGTGCCACAGGCACCGCCGTGGCCGTGCTCCTCGCGCTGCTTGGCGAAGTCCGCCAGGCCCTCGACGGTCACGACGTCGCGGTCTTGGACCTGACCGGCCGCGACCAGGCAGGAACAGACCGGCACGCCGTCGAGGCGGACGGTGCAGGAACCGCACTCGCCCTGCTCACAGGCGTTCTTCGAACCCGGCAGGCCCAGGCGCTCGCGCAGGACGTAGAGGAGGGACTCGCCCTCCCAGACGTCGTCGGCTTCCTGCGGACGGCCGTTGACAGTGAAATTGACGCGCATGGTTACGCAGCCCCTTCAAGCGAGCGGCCGTTCGTGCCGCGGTACTGCTCCCACGTCCAGACGAGCTGACGGCGAGCCATGATGCCTACCGCGTGGCGGCGGTACTTCGCCGTGCCGCGGACGTCGTCGATCGGGTTGGCCGCGCCGGTGGCGAGCTCACCGAACTGCTTGGCGATCGACGGGGTGATGACCTTGCCGGACTCCCAGAAGCCGCCCTCTTCGAGCGCGGCGTTCAGGAACTCCTCGGCGGCCTTCGCCCGGATCGGGGTCGGCGCGGCCGAACCGATGCCGGTGCGGACCGTCCGGGTGTCGGGGTGCAGCGCCAGGCCGAAGGCGCACACGGCGATGACCATCGCGTTGCGGGAGCCGACCTTGGAGTACTGCTGCGGGCCCGTGGCGTTCTTGATGTGGACCGTCTTGATGAGCTCGTCGGCGGAGAGCGCGTTGCGCTTGACGCCCGTGTAGAACTCGTCGATCGGGATGAGGCGGGAGCCGCGTACGGACTCGACCTCGACCTCGGCGCCGGCGGCGAGGAGGGCGGGGTGGGAGTCACCGGCGGGCGAGGCGCAACCGAGGTTGCCGCCGACACCGCCGCGGTTGCGGATCTGCGGGGACGCGACCGTGTGCGAGGCGAGCGCGAGACCCGGCAGCGTGCCGCGCAGGTTCTCCATGATCTGGGTGTACGGGACGGAGGCGCCCAGCTTGGTGACCTCCTCGCCTACCTCCCACTCCCGCAGCAGTCCGATGCGGTTGAGGTCAAGGAGGTACTCCGGACGGCGGTGGTCGAAGTTGATCTCGACCATGATGTCGGTGCCACCCGCAATCGGCACAGCTGTGGGGTACTCGGCCTTAGCGGCGAGCGCCTCCTCCCAGCTGGCGGGGCGAAGGAAGTCCATGTGCGGCTCTCTTCTTCTTCATCGTGTCGTTCACTTCAAGCCAGGAGGCCCGGGGGGCCCTCGACTGGTCGTTCACGTGCTGTTAATGCGGTGTGGAGCCAGTACACAAGCCGCGGCTCCTCCGGGTGCAGTCACCGAAACCATGAAGGAGTTGGCTGGCGGCCTCCCTCGTCTTGTAGATTCGTATGAAAGGCAGGATGCAACGACCTGCCCGATTTCCAACGGCAACATTCGAGACAGATCGGCGGCGACACCATGCGGCTGCGCGCACTGCTGGAAACCGAGGCGCTGGGGCTGCGGCTGCTGGGCGGCGAGGACGAACTCGACCGGACGGTCCGCGGCGTCATGACGACCGACCTGAGGGATCCCAGCCGATACCTCACCGGGGGCGAACTCGTCCTCACTGGCCTGGCCTGGCGAAGAAATTCAGCCGACTCCGAGCCGTTCGTACGAATCCTGGCGAGCGCGGGCGTCGCGGGCCTCGCGGCCGGCGAGGCGGAGCTCGGGGACATCCCCGACGATCTCGTTTCAGCCTGTCGGCGCAACCGGCTGCCGTTGTTCGCTGTGAACGAAGACGTTGCATTCGCCACGATCACGGAGTATGTGGTGCGGCAGGTCTCGGGGGAGCGCGCGGGCGATCTCGCGGCCGTCGTGGACCGGCACCGCCGCCTGATGACCTCGGGCCCCGCGGGCGGTGGACCCGACGTGGTGCTCGATCTGCTCACCACCGACCTCGATCTGCGCGCCTGGGTGCTGTCCCCCACGGGCCGGCAGATCGCCGGCGCGGGAGAACCCCTGGCACCAGGTGTCTGCGCGAAGCTGGCCGGCGAGCACCTGGCGGCGGTCCGCACCGGGCGCAGGGGCCCGCACCGGATCTCCATCCAGGGTATTACGTACTCCCTGTTCCCGATCAGGGGAGCGGGGCGGGGCCCGGGCGGTCCCGGGGCCCGTGACGTGCGCGAGAGCGTGCTCTCGGACTGGCTGCTGGCCGTCGAGGCGGACGCGGGCGACTGGCCCGCCGAGCGGCTCGACCTGCTGCAGGGCGTGACCCAGCTGATCGCCGTCGAGCGGGAGCGGCGCGACGCGGCCCGTACGGTGCGCCGCCGGCTCGCCCAGGAGGTGCTGGAGCTGGTCCAGACGGGCGCCGCGCCCGCCGAGATCGCCGCCCGCCTGCGGGTCGCGGCCCCGGTGCTGCTGCCCGGGCTGGGCACCGCCCCGCACTGGCAGGTCGTCG
This sequence comes from Streptomyces sp. NBC_01296, assembly GCF_035984415.1. Lineage (NCBI taxonomy): Bacteria > Bacillati > Actinomycetota > Actinomycetes > Kitasatosporales > Streptomycetaceae > Streptomyces > Streptomyces sp. NBC_01296. The sequence continues at coordinate 2,174,113 of NZ_CP130720.1, forward strand.
TGGCGCGGGTCGACTGGGAGGGCGGGGACATCCCCGGCGGCCCGGTGGCCCAGTCGCTGCTGGAGGAGATCCTGATCGACCCGTCCGTCTCGGGGCCCGAGCCCTCGGACCGGATCGCGGTGGCCCATGCGGGTGACGAGGCCATCGCGCTCGTACCGCTGCCCGCCCTGCCCGCCGAGCCCGGCGAGGAGAAGGGCGGCCCGGACAGCGCCCTGCACGCCGACGAGCTGCTCTCCGCCGTACGGGAGCCCCTGCAGGCGGGCCTCGCCGATGACGGCCGGATCACCCTGGGCGTGAGCGCGGCCGTGCACTCCGCGGAGGGGCTGCGCGGGGCGCTGGAGGAGGCCCGGCACGCCCGCCGGGTCGCCGCGGCGCGCCCGGGCCGGGTCTGCGCGGCGGGCCACCACGAGCTGGCCTCGCACGTACTGCTGCTGCCGTTCGTCCCGGACGACGTGCGCCGCGCCTTCACGGCGCGCCTGCTGGACCCGCTGCGGGACTACGACCGCCGCCACCGCGCGGAGCTCATTCCGACGCTGGAGGCGTTCTTGGACTGCGACGGCTCGTGGACGCGGTGTGCGACGCGGCTGCACCTGCACGTCAACACCCTGCGCTACCGGGTCGGGCGAATCGAGCAGTTGACGTCGCGTGACCTGTCGCGGCTGGAGGACAAGCTCGACTTCTTCCTGGCACTGCGGATGAGCTGAGCAGATCCGGCCAGGGGCGGTGCCGAATGCCTGACGCGGCGTCCGGACTTTGTGAAAGAGTTCACCCGACCCCTTGGCCGCAGCCGTCGATCCGTGCTCAAATTTCGGCCCAGGGCTCGACGACGTGCTGCTTGGTTGCTTTGGGGAGGGCAATGTGGCGGATACCGCCATGTCCGGTGCCGGAACTACCGGGGGAGACGACCCCCTCCAGCGGGCGATATGGCGGCTGCGCTCGCGCGGCTGTTGGACCGACGCGGCGGCCCTGCTGACGCCGCACCTGCCCGACGCCGGCGCGGCCGTGCAGCGGACCGCGCTGCTGGTCGAGCGGTGCCTGTTCACCGGGCAGGGCTGGGCCGAGGCGGAGGACGCGCTGCGGGTCGCGGAGGCGGTGGCCCGGGACGACGACGAGCGGGGCTCGGCGGCCTGCGAGCGGGGGCAGCTGGCGTACGCGGCCACCGTGCTCGGGGTCCGCGACCGCTCGGACGAGGCCCGGTCGGCGCTGGGCCGGGCGGCGGCGCTGCTGTCCCCGGGGTCCAGGACGCGGCCCCTGCTGGACTTCCGGCGCGGCCTGGTCGCGGAACACCTGGCGGACGCCCCCCAGTCGGCCCGGCCCGCGTACCGGCGCGCCCATGCGGGGGCCCTGGCCCACGGGGACACCCTCCTCCTGTCGTTCACCTGGCGGCACCTGGCGGCGCTGGCCCTGCGGGACGGGGAGGTGGCGGAGGCCCGCAAGGGCTTCGCGGAGTCCTTGCGCATCCGGGAGGAGCTGGGCTTCCTGATCGGCACGGCCCCGGCGCTGGCGGCCCTGGCCGAAGCCGAGCCGGAACCGGAGGCCGCCCGCCTCCGCGCGGAGGCCCGCCGCCTGTTCCACCTCCTGGGCGGCATCCCCACCTGGCTGGCGGACCAACTCCAGCCGGCCCCGGCGACCTGACGGCGCGGACCCTGCGGGGGCGCCGGTCAGGCGCCGGTGAAGTGGTTGCGGATCAGGGGTTCGATCAGCGGGAGGTCGCCCGCGATCAGGGCCTCCAGTAGGGCCGAGTGCTCCGCCGCGTCCGCGACGAGGTCCGCCCTGCGGACCCGCGGAGCGCCGGGCAGCGGCCACTGGGACCGGCGGTGCAGTTCCTCGGCGACCTGGACCAGCTGGTCGTTCGCGCCCAGGGAGAGGACCTCCCGGTGGAAGGCCCGGTCCGCGTCCGCGTACCCCGGGAGGTCACCGGCCGCGGCGGCCTCGGCCGTGGCGGCCGCCGCCGGCCGCAGCGCCGCCCAGGCCTCCGCCGGGACCGTACGGGCCAGCCGCAGCATCACCGGCACCTCCAGCAGCGCGCGGACCTCCGCCAGCTCCGCCAGGGCCCGCGGCGTGCGCGACAGCACCCGGAAGCCCCGGTTCGGCAGGCATTCCACCGCCCCCTCCAGCGCCAGCTGCTGCATCGCCTCGCGCACGGGCGTCGCGGAGACGCCGAAGCGCTCCCCCAGGGCCGGCCCGGAGTAGATCTCCCCCGGCGCCAGCTCGCCGTCGACGAGTGCGGCGCGCAGCGCGTCCAGCACCTGCGCGCGCACCGAATGGCGCAGCACCTTCTGCGTCGGGATCAGCGCCGTCACCCCGACGGGGGCCGCTTCGTGCACTCGGTCCTCCTCTGGGTCTCGACCTGGGCCCTCCGAGAATAGGCGAATCGGTCCGGCAAGTGCTGGTACAGGCCACCGAGATCAGTTAAGGTAAGGCTTACCTTTGTCTCTCGCGCCTGTGTGAATCGGTGGTTCCGCCATGCCCGACAGCTCCGTCGACGCCCCGCCCCCGGCCGGCTCTGCGGTGGCGGACGCGTACGCACGCCTGTCGCAGGTGTACGACAGGCTGCAGGTCACCGAGCGCGCAGCACACGAGACCGCCCCTCGCGGTGTGGGGTGGGTCGGTGCGGATGCGCTCGCGGCGGGCGGAGCCGAGCTGGACGGGTACCTCGCCTGGGACGACGCCCAGGTCCTTCGGGACTACGGCCGCCAGGCCCGCCCCGACGTCGTGGCCACCTTCGGCCTGCACCGGTACGCATGGCCCGCGTGCCTGCTGATCACGGCCCCCTGGTTCCTCCACCGGCGGGTGCCCCGGCTGTCGGCGCAGCAGGTGGCCTTCCATCGGACCCAGGGGCGCATGAGCGTGCGCATCGACTCCTTCGCGTGCCTGCCGGACGATCCGGCGGCCGCTCTCCCCGGGGCCCGTGTCGTGCCCGGCGAGGAGGCGCTGCGCGGTGAGGTGCGGGCTGCGGTGGCCCAGCACCTCGAGCCCCTCCTGGACGGCTTCGGCCCGCGCATGCGGCGCGGCCGCCGCGCCCTGTGGGGCATGGTGACCGACGAGATCGTCTCGGGCGTCTGGCACCTGGGCAAGCTGGTGGGCGAGGAGCGCCGGGCCAGGGCGGAGCTGGAGGCGCTGCTGCCCGGCAGGACGGCCCCGTACACCGCGGGCGCGGCGTTCCGCATGCTCTCCGGCCCGGACGGCGAACGGCTGCCCACCCGGGACCGCGCGAGCTGCTGCCTCTTCTACACGATCCGGCCCGAGGACACCTGCACCACCTGCCCCCGCACCTGCGACGCGGACCGCATCGTCCGCCTCACAGCTGCCGCCTGACATCTGAACCCACTCGTCCGGCTGACCGTAATCGAACGCAATTCCGGCTGAACGAGCGGCAGTTCGAGCTACAACACCCTATCCGGCGGGCCCCACCCCCCGATGGCGTCCACTTGCCCCGAAACCCTCATGGCGGGCCGATCTCCTGGGTCACCATGGCTCCCGGAAGGCCGCACACGCGAGGCAGAGGCAAGGGACATCCGCATGAGACTGACCGACATATCGCTGGACTGGCTGCTGCCCGGCAGCCTGCTGATCCTGGGCGTACTTGCGGCAGTTGCGGTACTGGCCCGGGGCAAGCGGGAGGGCGACAAGGGCGCGGCAGACGACACGTGGGAGCGCAGCGAAGAGCGGCGGCGGCGCAAGGAAGCCGTCTACGGAACCGCCTCCTACGTCCTGCTGTTCTGCTGCGCGGCGGTGGCCGCCGCGCTCTCCTTCCACGGACTGGTCGGCTTCGGCCGGCAGAACCTGAACCTCTCCGGGGGCTGGGAGTACCTGGTCCCCTTCGGCCTCGACGGCGCCGCCATGTTCTGCTCGGTGCTCGCCGTCCGCGAGGCGAGCCACGGTGACGCGGCCCTCGGCTCCCGCATGCTGGTCTGGCTGTTCGCGGGCGCGGCCGCCTGGTTCAACTGGGTGCACGCTCCGCGCGGCGCCGGGCACGACGGGGCCCCGCAGTTCTTCTCCGGAATGTCGCTGTCGGCGGCCGTGCTCTTCGACCGCGCCCTCAAGCAGACCCGCCGGGCGGCGCTGCGCGAACAGGGCCTGATTCCACGGCCGTTGCCGCAGATCCGGATGGTCCGCTGGCTGCGGGCCCCCCGGGAGACCTTCGGCGCCTGGTCGCTCATGCTGCTCGAAGGGGTCCGCACCCTCGACGAGGCCGTCGACGAGGTGCGCGAGGACAAGCGCGAGCGGGAGCAGGACCGCCACCGCAGGCGCGACCAGAACCGGCTGGACCGGGCCCGCATCAAGGCCCTGGGCCGGCAGAACCGGGCGTTCGGGCGATCCCGCGCCCGCCAGGTCGACGTGCCGGGGCTGGCCCCCGGGTCGGGCTCCGCGCCGGTCGGCGCGGAGCCGGCCATAGCGGAAACGGGACAGCTGCCCGCCCCGCGCCGCCGGCCCTCCCTGCAGGCCGTGCACCGGACCGAGACCGCTGAGGTGACCGGCGCCCGGACGGTGGACCTCACCGCCGAGGACGACACCCAGACCATCCCCCGCCTCGACTCGCTCGAGCGCAAACTCAAGGACCTGGAGCAGCAGTTCGGCTGACGCCTGCCCCCGCTCGGGACCTCGCAGGGCCCGCCGGTCCGGCGGGCCCTGCGCCGTGCGTCCCGTCGCACGGCGCGCCGTACGCGCCTACGCCCCGTCGTACATCCCGAGCGTGCCGTCCAGCTCGAACCACACCACCTTGCCGCCGGCCTGCACCGGCGCGTCCACGCCCCAGGCGTCGGCGAGGGCCTGCACCAGCACCAGCCCCCGGCCGTGCGTACCGTCGTCGGCGGTCGGTACGTACGGCCGGGGCCGGCGCGAGGCGTAGTCCCTGACCTCCACCCTCAGCCGGTCCGCGGCGATCCGCGCGGACACCTCCGCGCCCTGGTCGGTGTGGACGAGGGCATTGGTGACGAGCTCGGTGATCAGCAGCTCCGCCACCTCCGCGGTGTCGGCCGGGCACCGATGGCGCATCAACTCCCGTAACGCCCGGCGCACCTCGCCCACGGCCTTGAGATCCGCCCGCCGTACGCTCCGGCTGATCTTCAGCGCGTCCACCGCTCCCCCGTCCTCGACGGACGGTTCACGCGGTACGGGCCGCCCTCTTCTCCACTGCTTCCCGGTCTTCGCCCCCACCCGCACGGCGATGTACCTCCCCCGTGTCCCACGGATCTCGAACTGGTCTACGGGATGCATGCCCGCCGGGGCAATCCGCACTCCTGCGGGCTTACGGGCGCGGCACGTTGCGCAGGTTGGATCGAGCCATCTGGATCATCCGGCCCACCCCTCCGTCCAGCACGATCTTGCTGGCCGAAAGTGCAAAACCGGTCACCATCTCGGCGCTGATCCTGGGTGGAATGGACAAGGCGTTGGGATCGGTCACCACGTCCACCAAGGCGGGCCCCTTGTGCCGGAACGCCTCCTTCAGAGCCCCGGTGAGCTGCTTGGGCTTCTCCACCCGGACCCCGAAGGCGCCCGCCGCGCGCGCGATCGCCGCGAAATCCGGATTGTGATGGGTCGTTCCGTACGAGGGCAGGCCGGAAACCAGCATCTCCAACTCGACCATCCCGAGCGATGAGTTGTTGAAGAGGACCACTTTGACGGGCAGGTCGTACTGCACCAGGGTGAGGAAATCTCCCATCAGCATCGAGAAACCGCCGTCGCCCGACATCGACACCACTTGACGGCCGCGGTCCGTGAACTGTGCGCCGATGGCCTGCGGAAGGGCATTGGCCATGGAGCCGTGGCTGAAGGAGCCGATGATGCGCCGCTTGCCGTTCGGGGAAAGATAGCGTGCCGCCCACACGTTGCACATGCCCGTGTCGACGGTGAACACGGCGTCTTCGTCCGCGAGTTCGTCGAGTACCGAGGCCACGTACTCGGGGTGGATCGGGGTGTGCTTCTCCACCTTGCGCGTGTACGCCTTGACCACGCCCTCCAGGGCGTCCGCGTGCTTCTTCAGCATCCGGTCCAGGAACCGGCGGTCCGTCTTGGCCTTCACCCGGGCGTTCAGGGCGCGCAGGGTCTCCCGTGCGTCACCCCAGACGGCGAGGTCCAACTGTGTGCGGCGGCCGAGGTGTTCGGGGCGGATGTCCACCTGGACGATCTTCACGTCGTCGGGCAGGAAGGCGTTGTACGGGAAGTCCGTGCCGAGCAGGATCAGCAGGTCGCACTCGTGCGTGGCCTCGTAGGCGGCGCCGTAGCCGAGCAGCCCGCTCATTCCGACGTCGTACGGGTTGTCGTACTGGTGATACCTGCGCGCGTGAATGCGAGCACGGCCCGCAAGGCCTCTCCGGCGGGTTGCGGCACCGGCCATCCGTCCCTGCGTCGCCGGTGGCCCGCTCCCGACAGGTGTCACTCGAATGGAGTAACCAAACGCGCCACCCACATGGGTGAAGATCAAGCTGAGTAGTGCCCCAACCGAGGCAATCCGTGAAAGGGGAACCACATGCGCCTTCGACGAATCTTCGCCGCCGTCATCGCCACGGCGGCCTTCGCCGGACTCGGCCTCTCTGGCGCCGCCACCGCCACCGCCACCGCCGGCAGCGTCACCCCGGCCAGCGTCACCCCGGGTGAGTGCACGGACAACGGCGGAACGATCGATCGGTCGACGCCCGTGCTCCCGACCTGCAGGGGCGGTATGTACGACGGGCAGACGGTCGACTAAACCCCACCAGGCCCGTTGCGAAAGTGGATCGTCGCCCCGCAGCCACGCGTTGCGGGGCGCTCCCGCGCGAGCATGCTGCAACATCACGGTGACACCGAGATACGTACGCCACTAAGGATTGTCGTACTGGATCCACTCCTTGCCGCGCAGGGCGTGCCCGACGGGCGCCTTGACCCGGCCCGCGAACTCCATGACCTCGGGGTGCGCCCCGGCGGCGCCGCTGCCGCAGAACAGCGTGACCTTCTCGGCCTCGTCGATCAGCCGGACCAGCTTCTCGATCTCCCCGTCGCCGGGCCGTACGGTCGGCCGCGCGGTCACGAGCGCGTGCTCGATGCTCTTGTCCGGGGCCGGGAGGGAGGCGATGTCGCCGGGCAGCGAGATCACGCCGACGCCGCTGCGGCCGATGGCGTGCTGGATGGCGGTCTGGAGCACCCGGGGCGTCTGCTGTGGGTTGGAGATCAGCTCGCTGTAGTGGCTGCACTCGGTGAACAGCCGGTCGGGGTGGGTCTCCTGGAAGTAGCCGAGGCCGATCTCGCCGGAGGGGATGTGGGAGGCGAGCGCGAGCACCGGGGCCATCGAGCGGTGGGCGTCGTAGAGGCCGTTGATCAGGTGCAGGTTGCCGGGACCGCAGGAGCCTGCGCAGGCCGCGAGCCGGCCGGTGATCTGGGCCTCGGCCCCGGCGGCGAACGCGGCCGTCTCCTCGTGGCGGACCTGGATCCACTCGATGCCGCCGGTGCGCCGAATGGCGTCGACGACGGGGTTCAGGCTGTCGCCGACGACTCCGTACATCCGGCGCACGCCGGCGCGTACGAGGATGTCGACGAACTGCTCGGCCACGTTCTTCTTGCCCATGGAGGCGCGCCCTTTCCCGTTGCCTGCCGGGTACGCCTCCCATCCATCCACATTCCGCGCGGTTACGCCTCCCAGACCGCGGCGGCCGTCCGGTCGTCGGCGTAGCCCTTGAGGCGGAGCTGGGTGTCCGCGAGGAAGGCGGCGAGGCCGGGGGGCTCCGGGTCGGCCCAGCGGGCCGCGAGTTCGGCCGAGAGGAGGCCCTCCTCGCGCATGGGGTCCGCGAGCCCGCCGGAGCAGAGCAGCAGGGTGTCGCCGGGCCGGGCCACGGCGGCCCTGAACCGGAACCCGTCCCCGCCGGTCTCGGTCGACTCGGGCTCTGGCTCCGGCTTCGGTTCCGGCTCCAGGTCCTCCCATGCCCCGGCCCGGAGCCGGAACAGGCCGCCGGCGCCCGCGCCGAAGCAGACCCGGGTCTTGCACTCGGGGTCGATGGGGAGCAGCAGCACGCGCAGGCCCGCGGTGTACGCGTCCTCCGGGAGCCCCAGCTCGGCGGCGTGCGCCCGCAGGCGGCCGTAGCCGCGGTCGGTGAGGCGCTGGAGCCCCGAGCGCAGGGCGTCGCGCCGGCCGGCGCGGATGTCGTCGGCGAGCCGCTCCCGGCTCCGGCCGACGGCCGATGCCATCCAGCGGCACAGCTCGACGGCGGCCTCGGCGGCGCCGGGGGCGGCCCGGTCACCGCCGGCGAGGGCCACGAGGACGAGGGCGTCGTCGCCGGTGCCGAAGCGGGCGGTCAGCAGGAAGTCCCGGCGGGCCTCGCCGCGGAACCGGGCGGAGTCCCCGCGCACGGAGGTGGCGCGCAGGGTGTACGTCCCGTGCCGGGCCCCCTCGAGGACGGTGTCGGGCACAAGCGCGTCGAGCACCCCCGGATCGGCGAGGGGCAGGGCCCCGGGCTCGGGGGCGTAGGTGGGCGCCCGGTCCCCCAAATACCCCACGACGGGCCGCTCCCCACCCGGGCCCGCGGCCCCCGGCCCGCCGTCGAGCACGGAACCTGCCCGCGACTGCCCTCCGGGACCAGGACCGGGATCCGACGCGGAATCCGGTCCGGCTCCGGGGCCTGCCCAGGGATGTGGTTCAGCACCGGCCGGAGGCTGCGGACCGGACCGCGGGTCGGCGTCGGCACGGGAACCGGCCCGGGGTCGGGCTCCGGGACCGGTCGACGGCTCGTCGTCGGAGACCGGCGACGGCGCGGCGGCGGGCCAGGTTCCCGGGCGGAGCCCGGTGTCAGGTCCGGCCCCGTGCTGCGCGGCGGCGGCGCCGGTTCCCGCACCGGCCTCCGGGCCCGACCAGGAGCCCGGCTCGGCACCGGAACGAGCCCCGGGCAGCAGGCCGGGACCGGAGCGCCGGCCGGGCTCACCCGAACCGGGCTCGGCCGGCCCGGACTCGCCCGCGCCGCGGTCGGCCGCGCCGGGGTCGGCCGCGCCGGGGTCGGCCCAGGCCTCGGGCCGGTGCCCCGTGCCGTCCCCGGCCACCGGCCGGGCACGTGGCCCGACACCGGTTCCGGGCCAGGGGCCCGTACCGGCGTCGGGTCCGGGGTCGGACTCCGGTCCGGGGACGGGCCAGGAGCCCGCGCCCTGCTCGGGCGCTCGCTCGGGTGCAGGCCAGGTGCCGGAAGCCCGTCCGGGGGCGGGGGAAGGGGGCTCGGGCGGGGTGTCACGCGGGACGCCCCAGCGCCGGACCGGCAGTTCGGGCGGCTCCTCCGGGAGCGCCGGCGGCACGGTCACACTGCCGAGGCCGTATCCGGTCGTGCCGGGTCCCCGGGGGTCCCGGGGTGGCGGCGGCTCCGGCGCGGCCTCCCGCCGCGGCCCCGGCAGCACGGCATGCGGGGGCGCCCCGGGCGCCGTGGCCCCCGGCGGCGGCCCCGGCTGCGCAGCGCTCCCCGGCGGCCCGGCGTGCGGCGGTGGCGCGGGTGGCAGCGAGCCCGGCGGCCCGGGCGGCGCAGGCCGTGGGGCCGGTAGGGACGGGTCCGGTGCGGAGGTCACTGCCGACGCCGAGTGGAAACGGCTCTCCAGCGTGTCCCCCGGGTCCGGGACCGGTCCCGCGTCCGGGTCCTCGTACAGCTTCTGCCACCAGTCGTCCGCGCCCTGCTGACTCATGGGCCCATTCTTGGCCCCCCACAGGGGCAGAAAACGCCGAATACGCGAAAAGGAGCCCACCGGGCCGCCGCCCGGTGGACCCCTTCTGTATCTCTCGTACGACCTACCGGATGTCGTACGCCCGCGCGACCGTCTGGGTGACGGCAGCGCCGTTCGCGTCGGTGAGCTCCACCTTCAGCGTCACCTGCCGGCCGGCCCCGGCCCCGGCGTGGTCCACGACCGCGGACCAGCGCCCGTCCCGCTCGGCGACAGCCGCCTGTGTCCAGTGCTCAGCGTCGTACGAGTACGACAGCTTCACCGATTTCAGCGCCCCCGGCACGTACCCCGCATGGCCCGTGACCCCCAGGCCGATCGTCTGGCCGTCCGCCGCCGGCAGCGTCTTCATGCCGTCCGCCGGGATCGCGATCGACGGGAACAGGATCGGGATGGACTGCGAGTACCGGGTCGGGTCCTGCTTCGAGACGAAGGTCCATGTCGTCGCCACCGCCTGCGAGCGCTGCCAGGTGCGCGCCGGCTGGCCGAACTTCTCGATCTGCTGGGTCAGTTCGTACGTCGTCTCCTCGGCCGGGACCTCGAAGACCCCCGACGGGTACCCGCTGTCGCCGATCTGCTCGCCGTTCCGCTTGAGGACGAGCCCGCCGACGTCCCCGAAGGAGCCCGGCTGCGCGAAGTGCCCCGTGTCCCCCCACATTGCGGAGGCGAAGCCGATCAGGTTGCCCTGCCGTTCGGCGGCGAGCTGCGGCCGGCCCGCGAGGTCGCGGCCGGCGACCGGGCCGACGACCCCGTCGTACCAGCTCTCGCTGCGCTTGCCGCCCTTGGCGTACGTGCGCTGCTGGTCGGTCATGAACTCGCCCCACGGGAAGCTGCTGGAGACCATGTGGTCCCAGGCGGTGTCCCCGGCGGAGTAGAACTCGGTGCGCTTGCCCGGGACGGCCACGGTGTCCAGCCCGCCGAAGTACACGGCGTTGCCGAGCGGCCGGTAGGCGCCGGTCAGATCGACGAAGTCGGCGGCGACGCCCATCGAGTGGTACGTCGACTCGGCGGAGCCGAGGTCGCGGTCGTGCACCCGGTAGGTGCGCTCGCCCTGTACCGGGCCGTTCTCGATCTGGGCCAGGTTGTAGACGTACGGGCTCTTCGCGCTGCCCTTCCAGTTCAGCGTGACCTTGCCGGCCGCGAGCTTCGCGAGCAGCGCCTTCGCCTCCGGCTGTTCGATGGTCAGCGCCGGCAGGGAGCCGCCCGCGTAGCCGGTGAAGCCGACCCAGCGGCCGGGGGCGTCGCGGTGGGCGAGGACGGCCTTGGCCCCGGCCGCCTTCGCGTTGTTCGCGACCTCGTACAGCGCGCCGTCCTCGGCCTTGACCAGCACGATCGCGCCCCCGGCGCCGGCCGCGGCGAGCTCCTGCGGGGTGCCGGAGCCCGCGTCGACGAGCGGCGCACTGCCGGTTCCGTCGAGGTTGTCGCTGCCGGTGGAGGCGGTGATCGGGTGCAGCGCAGGGCCGCCCGCGGCCTTCAGCTCGGAGAGCAGCGGGGCTGCCGCGCGCCAGTAGCTGCCGAACTCGAACTCGCCCTCGTGCGCCCGGCCTTCGACCGAGGCGTAGTAGCCGCGGATCGTCCGCCCGCCCATCGCCGTGCCGGCGTGCAGCCAGGACTCGTCCCAGTACCGGGAGAAGGCGAGGGTGGTGCTGCGGGCCTCGGTCGGCCGGTCGGTGGCGATCGAGAGCCGGGCCGCCTTGCGGGCGTCCAGCACGATCACGGTGTCCTTCTTGACCTCCGCCTGGGGACGGCTCAGGTAGGTGAGCGAGTCGTACAGCGTGGCTCCGTCACCGGCGTCGAGGGTGCCGATGAAGCTGGAGAGGAAGTACGAGCCCGGGCGCACCCGGTAGACCTGGTCCACGGCGCCGTCGTTGAAACGGCGCTCCCCCCTGGCGTCGTCGGTGCCGATGACGTCCAGGGAGGACGGTCCGGCGGCCGGCTTGCCCGCGCGGTCGATCAGCTTGACGCGCAGGGTGACGGTCTCCGGCTCCACGTACAGCGAGAAGGGGGTGGAGACGTGCACGCCGTCCGCGGTGGCGACGACGCGGCCGGTGACGTCCCCGTACTGGGAGCGCTCCAGCCGGGCCGCGGGGTCGAGGGCGAGCGGCACCTTGACGGTGGCGCCGGCCGGCACGGTCACCGTACGCCGGTCCAGGCCTGCGATCCGGCTGCGGACGGCCGAGCCGTCGTTGCCGGTGACCTTCTCGACGGCGAGGTTCAGGGTGACGGGCCGGGCGGCGCCGTTGGTGTAGGGGATCTCGACGGTCGTCCGGTCGCTGCGGTCCTGCGGCCAGTCGTACGTGCCGCCCTGCACGGCGGGGGCGCTCGTCACGGTGGTGTCGACGGCGGCCTTGACGTCGAGGCGGCCGCCGCCGGTCTGGCGTACGTCCCCGGGGACGCCGGAGTTCGCGGAGCCGACGAGGGCGGCCTTGACCTGCTGGGCCGTCCAGTCGGGGTGGCGCTGCTTGACGATGGCCGCGGCGCCCGCGACGTGCGGGGTGGCCATCGAGGTGCCGGACATGGACTGGTACGCGTACACCCCGCGCCCGCCCATGGCCGCGGCGGAGATCCCGACGCCCGGCGCGGCGATCTCGGGCTTGAGGGTGTGCTGGAGTCCGGCGGGGCCGCGGCTGGAGAAGGAGGCGGTGGTGTCGTCGCGGTCGACGGCGCCGACGGTGAGCACGCTGGGCGCGCAACCGGGCGAGGAGACCGTGTTGTTGCCCGGGCCGGAGTTGCCGGCGGCGATCACGAAGAGGGTGCCGCTGCTCTGCGCGAGCCGCTCGGCGGCCGCCGACATGGGATCGTCACAGGTCGTCCGAGAGGGGTCGCCGAGGCTCATGGAGACCACGTCGGCCTTGCTCTCGACGGCCCATTCCATACCGGCGATGATCCACGAATCGAGGCCGTAGCCCGCGTCGTTGAGGACCTTGCCGCTGAGCAGTCCGGTGCCCGGCGCGACGCCCTTCTTGGCGCCGCCGCTCTCGGCTCCGGAGCCGCCGACGGTGGAGATGGTGTGGGTGCCGTGGCCCTGGCGGTCGGCGTCGGTGTCGGAGTCGGTGAAGTTCTTCGACGCCGCGACACGGCCCTTGAGGTCGGGGTGCTCCAGATCGGTGCCGGTGTCGAGGACGGCGACCTTGGTGCCCTTGCCGTCGTACCCGGCCGCCCAGGCGGCGGTCGCGTTCACCTGCTTCGTGGAACGCTCCAGGTTCGCCCGGACTTTGCCGTCGAGCCACAGCTTCTTCAGCCCGCCGGCGGCGCGGGAGCGGGTGTCGGTGACGTCCGTCCAGAAGGAGGCGGCCCGCTGCTTGTCGGCGGCGAGGGCGACGGCGCCGATGGAGCCGAGGACGAGGGAGCGTTCGGCGCCGCGCGGGGTGGGCGGTGCGCTGCGCGCCGGGTTGACGGAGCCGTCGTAGACCGCGATGAGCGGGAGCTTCCCGGCGTGTGCGTCGTCGTAGCCCTGCCGGATCAGGCCGGTGACGTTGAACAGCTCCTGGTCGACCGTGCCGGCGGCGAGGGCCTTGACCGCGCTCTCGGGATAGACGTACAGGTCCTTGCCGCTCTGGCGGGTCTGCACGAGCGGCTGCGAGCCGTCCTCGCGCGGCATCGCGGTGGCGGCGGTCCGGCCCGCCGGGTCGGTGGACACCAGGATCCGGTCGCCGGTGACCAGCGTCACGGTGACGGGGGCCGTGGCCTGCTTTCCGGCCGCCTCGCTCCCCGCGATCGGTCTCTTCCCGGCTCCTCCGGGCGCTCCGTCGATCGGCTGCGCCGCCGACGGGCCGACGGCGGTGACGGCCAGGACGGCCGCGCCGGCCGCTCCCAGTGCCGTGCGCGATATCGGATGCATCGCTCTCCCCAGGTGAATTCCGGCCAACTGCCGCATCGCATGGCAAAGCTGCCCACAAGTGGCGTCTGACCGGCGGATGTTGGTGCTGCGGTGGCGTCACCTTGGCAGAGAGCCGGTGGGTGCGGCGATGATGTCCGCGGCGGGTTTGCGCCGTGGCCGCTTCCCGCCAGGAACGGCGTCGAGAGGGTGGGTGGACCGGTTGCTGAGTGCGATAGGCCTGGACGAGGGCCAGGAGTCGGCGTACCGCGCGCTGGTGGCGCTGGGGGCTGCGGAGATACCGGACCTGGCGCACCGGCTGGCGCTGCCGGTGCCGCAGACCGAGCGGGCGCTGCGGCACCTGGAGCGGCACGGGCTGGCGGCGCAGTCCTCCGCCCGGCCGGGGCGCTGGGTGGCGGCCCCGCCGGGGGTGGCGCTGGGGGCGCTGCTGACGCAGCAGCGGCACGAGCTGGAGCAGGCGGAGCTGGCGGCGGCGCTGCTGGCGCAGGAGTACCGGGCGGAGGCGGCCGAACCGTCGGTGCACGACCTGGTGGAGGTGGTGACGGGGGCGAGCGCGGTGGCGCACCGGTTCCACCAGCTCCAGGTGGGCGCGGTGGAGGAGGTGTGCGCTCTGGTCAGCAGCCGGCCCCAGGTGGTGACGGCGATGGACAACGAGGCGGAGGAGCAGGCCGCCGCACGGGGCGTCGAGTACCGGGTGGTCATCGAGCGGGACGTACTGACCCTGCCGACCGGCATCCGGGAGGCGTCGACGGCGCTCGCGCGGGGCGAGGGGGTCCGGGTGACGGCGCAGGTCCCGACCAGGCTGGTGATCGCGGACAGGTCGCTGGCGCTCGTGCCGCTGACGGGGCCCGGGGCGGAGCCGGCGGCGCTGGTGGTGCACGCGTCGGGGCTGCTGGAATCCCTGACGGGGCTGTTCGAGGCGGTGTGGCGGGAGGCGCTGCCGCTGCGGCTGGGGGCTGACGGGGCGGAGGTGTCCGAGGGCATCCCCGACACCACGGACCTGGAGATCCTGACGCTGCTGCTGGCCGGGATGACGGACGCGAGCGTGGCCAAGCACCTGGAGCTCGGGCTGCGGACGGTGCAGCGGCGGGTCAAGGGCCTGATGGAGCTATCCGGGGTCACGACCCGGCTCCAGTTGGGCTGGCACGCGTACGAACGGGGCTGGGTGGCCCGATAGCTGGGTGGCCCGATGGCTGGGTGGCCCGAAAGCCCCTGGTCGGTCAGGCTGAGCGCATGGATCTGCCTCAGCTGCTCCTGGTGGGGCTGGTGCTGCTGCTCGGGGTGCTCGGGGTACTGGTCCCGGGTGTTCCGGGGACCTGGCTGGTGTGGGCGGGCGTGCTGTGGTGGGCGCTGCACGAGCGCTCGGCGACGGCGTGGTCCCTGCTCGTCTCGACGACGGCGCTGCTGCTGGTGGTCCAGGTGATCGAGTGGCAGCTGCCGCCGCGACGGCTGCGCGGGCTGGGGGTCACGCGCCGGATGGCGGTGTTCGCGGGCGCGGGTGCGCTGCTCGGCTTCGTGGTGGTGCCGGTGCTGGGGGCGGCTGCGGGGTTCGTGGGGGGCATCTACCTGTGCGAGCGGCTGCGGCTGGGCACGCACGGCGAGGCCTGGGCCTCGGTGCGGGCGGTGATGCGGGCGGTGGGGACGAGCGTGCTGGTGGAGCTGCTCGCGTGCCTGATGGTGGTGGGCGCGTGGGTCGGGGCGGTCCTGGTCGACTGACGGACCGCCCATGGCGTAACCCGACAATTCCCGGACGCCGAGTCCGTTGATCATCTTGCCCACTTCTCAGGTCCCTGCTTGCCACAGTGGAAGGGACAGCAGTCCGACCAACTGTGAGAAGACCACAAGGGGATGAGTCATGAACGCTGACCACGCAGGCGTGTCCGTCACCGGGCTCGGGGCCACCACCCCGCTCGGCGGGGACGTGGAGACGACGTGGCGGGCGATGCTGCGCGGCGAGAACGGCATCGGGCCCATCGAGGAGGAGTGGGCCGCCGCGCTGCCCGTACGGATCGCGGGGCGGCTGCGGCAGGAGCCGGGTGAGGTACTGGACCGGGTACAGGCACGGCGGATGGACCGGTGCGAGCAACTGGCGCTGGTCGCCGCGCGGGAGGCGTGGGCCGGAGCCGGGCGGCCGGAGGTGGAGCCGGAGCGGCTCGCCGTGGTCATCGGGACCGGGACGGGCGGGGCGCTGACCCTGCTCGGGCAGGACGACGTACTGGAGTCCGCGGGCGTGCGGAAGGTCTCGCCGCACACCGTGCCGATGCTGATGGCGAACGGTCCGGCGGCATGGGTGAGCATCGACCTCGGTGCTCGCGGCGGCGCGCACACCCCGGTCAGCGCCTGCGCCTCGGGCGCGGAGGCGATCGCGCTGGGCCTGGACCTGATCCGCCTCGGCCGGGCCGACGTGGTGGTCGCCGGCGGCACGGAGGCCTGCATCCATCCGCTGCCGCTGGCCGGATTCGCCCAGGCCAAGGCGCACTCCACGCGCAACGACGACCCGGCGGCCGCCTCCCGGCCGTTCGACACCGGCCGGGACGGGTTCGTCATCGGGGAGGGCGCGGGCGTGGTCGTCCTGGAGCGGGCCGCATTCGCGGCGGCGCGCGGGGCCCGGGTCCACGCGACGCTGGCCGGGGCCGGGGTGACCTCCGACGCGCACCACATCACGGCAGCGCACGCGCAGGGCCAGGTACGGGCGATGCGGCTGGCGCTGGCCGCCGCCGGGCTCGCCCCCTCGGACATCGCGCACGTCCACGCACATGCCACGTCCACGCAGGCGGGGGACTTGGTGGAGGCGCGGTCGGTCACCGAGGCGGTGGGCGCACACCCGGCGGTGACGGCGACCAAGTCGATGACGGGGCACCTGTTCGGTGCCGCCGGGGCGGTCGGCGCGATAGCGGCGATCCTCGCGGTACGGGACGGGGCGATCCCGGCGACCCGCAACCTCGACGCCCTCGACCCGGGCATCGGCCTGGACGTGGTCCGGGGCTCCGCGCGGCACGGCCGGGTGCCCGCCGCGCTGGCCAACGCGTTCGGTTTCGGCGGGCACAACGCCTCGCTGGTGTTCACGGCTTAGGGCCTGTCCGGCGGGCCTGTCCGACCCTGATCCGCCGGACGGGCCCTAAGGCCATGGGCCTAGATACGGCTCGGCCGCAGGCCCGATGCGGTGTGACTGCGGTGCTGCGAGGCTGGTGGGCATGACGGAGTTCAAGGGTTTCAGCGAGGCGGAGCTGGCGTACCTCGGGTCGCAGCGGCTGGGGCGGCTGGCGACGGTGGACGCCGCCGGGCAGCCGCAGGCGAACCCGGTGGGGTTCTTCCCGCAGGAGGACGGGACGATCCTGGTCGGCGGCCTGGCGATGGGATCGACGAAGAAGTGGCGGAACCTCCAGGGCAACCCGCGGCTCGCGCTGGTGGTGGACGATCTGGTGAGCACCCGGCCGTGGCGGGTCCGCGGGATCGAGGTCCGCGGCCGCGCCACGCTGGAGGTCGGCCCGCACACGCTGGGCCCGCACTTCAGCCCGGAGGTGATCCGGATCCACCCGGAGCGGGTGCACGCGTGGGGCCTGGACGCCTGACGCCCGGCCCGAGCCCGGTCTGACGCCCGGTCTGATGCCCGACCCGGTGCCCGACCCCTGCCTGAGCAGGGGCCGGGCACCGGGCTGCGTCGGGTCAGAAGCCGCCGTTGTGCTTCGCCGCGTAATTGGCCCGGCCGACCGCCGACTTCATCCGCCAGTCCCGGCGGATCTCGGAGCGGAGCCTGGCGTCCGTCTTGGCGACGATCCGCTGGTTCTCCCGCAGCAGCTTGCGGTAGCTCTCCAGGCGCCGCTGCGGCAGTGCGCCGGTCTCGACCGCCTCGAGCACCGCGCACCCCGGCTCGGCCTCGTGCGCGCAGTCGTGGAAGCGGCAGTCGGCCGCGTACTCCTCGATCTCGGAGAAGACCTGGCCTACCCCGGCCTCGGCGTCCCACAGGCCGACGCCCCGCAGTCCCGGCGTGTCGATGAGGACGCCCCCGCCGGGCAGGGCCAGCAGGTTGCGGGTGGTCGTCGTGTGCCGGCCCTTGCCGTCCACGTCGCGCGTGGCCTGCACGTCCATGACGTCGGAGCCGAGCAGGGCGTTCGCCAGCGTGGACTTGCCCGCGCCGGAGATGCCGAGCAGCACGCTCGTACCGCCCGCGACGACGGCCGCCAGGACGTCCGTACCCTCCCCCGTGTGGGAGGAGACGGTGAGGACGTCGACGCCGGGCGCCGTGGTCTCCACGTCCTGGACCAGGTGCGCGAGCGTCACCGGGTCCGGTACGAGGTCCGCCTTGGTCAGGACGACCAGCGGCTGTGCGCCGGACTCCCAGGCGAGGGCCAGGAAGCGCTCGATACGACCCAGGTCGAGCTCGACGGCCAGCGAGACCGCGATGATCGCGTGGTCGACGTTGGCGGCCAGGATCTGCCCCTCGGAACGCTGCGAGGAGGTGGAGCGTACGAAGGCGGTCCGGCGCGGCAGGTACGTCTTCACGTACCGGGGGTTGCCGGCCCCTTCGACGAGAGCCCAGTCACCGGTGCAGATGACGCGGAGCGGGTCGTGCGGGGTGACGAAGGCGGTGTCGGCGCGGACGATGCCGTCCGCGGTCATCACGTCGCACTGGCCGCGGTCCACCCGGACCACGCGGCCGGGCACCAGGCCCTGGTCGATGTACGGGGCGAACTCGGCCTCCCACGCCTCGTCCCAGCCGAGGGGGGTGAGGGCGTGCGCGTACGAAGAAGACGGAAACGAAGGAGAAGAAGAGAAAGACAAGGGGAACCCTTCACAGGGTGGCCCCGGCAGCGCGCGCCCAGCGGCGCGCGAAGAGGTGTGAGGTCAGCCGGAGACCACGGAAGTGACATTGATGGTCTTCTGGGTGCGGTTCGCGCCCTGCGTGACGACAGTCCTCAATGAACTCACCTCCGGGTCTTGCACGTGCCGGCAGTTCCGGGCCGATCGGCGGGAACACGTTCACCGTAGCAAGTGCGCTCAGACGCCCGCCAATTCTTTTCCGGGCCCTAGCCTGGGCGCATGACTCCCCGACTCGACCTGATCGGCCTGGTCGTCTCCGACATGGCCGCCTCGCTCGCCTTCTACCGCCGCCTGGGCCTGGACATCCCGGCCGGGGCGGAGGAAGAGCCGCACGTGGAGGCCGTCCTCCCCGGCGGGCTCCGGATCGCCTGGGACACGGAGGACGTCGTCCGCTCCTTCGATCCCTCCTGGACCCGTCCCGCCGGGGACAGTCGGCGGGACCTGGCGTTCCTGTGCGACTCCCCCGCAGAGGTGGACGCGGTGTACGCCGAGCTGACGGACGCCGGGTACAAGGGCCACCTGGAGCCCTGGGACGCCTTCTGGGGACAGCGCTACGCCGTCGTGCTCGACCCGGACGGCTGCGGCGTCTCGCTGTTCGCCCCGGCCGAAGCCCCCGCCGGGGCGTAGGCAGGGGGCCGGCCGCACCTCGTGGCGCCGCGCCCCGTGCCCGGCGTGCAGGCCCCGGCCGGTCCGGTGGTCAGTGTTTGCGCAGGCGGGAGGAGTAGTCCTCCGGCGGCAGGAAGTTCGACCAGCGCTCCGGGAACTCGGACGGCATCCCGGCGTCGCCCTCGTCGTCGTCCTCCGACTCGCCCTCCGCCAGCGCCCGCCAGGCGGCGGCCCGCGCGACCAGCTGCGCGGCCTCCGCCTCCCGGGCCCGCTCGTTCGCCTCGCGGGCCGCGGCGGTGGCCACGGACGGCCAGACGCGGTCGATGGCGGCGTTCACGGCCGCGCCGACCAGGACGGCGAAGGCCGACACGCCGATCCACAGCAGGACGGCGACCGGCGCGGCCAGCGATCCGTAGATGGTCGGGCCCTCGACGGTGTTGGTCAGGTAGATCCGCAGCAGGAACGAGCCCAGCACCCACATGGCGAGCGCCACCAGCGCGCCCGGCACGTCCTCGATCCACGGGGAGCGCACGGGCACGGACACGTGGTACAGCGTGGTCAGGAAGGCGATGGACAGCAGGGTGACCGTCGGCCAGTACAGCACCGCGATCACTTCCGTGCTCCAGGGCACCCAGCGCACGACGGCGTCCGGCCCGGCCACCATCAGCGGCAGCACGATCGCGCCGATCACCAGGGCGATCACGTAGAGCAGGAAGGCCAGCAGCCGGGTCTTGACGATGCCGCGCTGGCCGTCGAGCCCGTACATCACGGTGATGGTGTCGATGAAGACGTTGACGGCCCGCGAGCCCGACCAGAGGGCGAAGGCGAAGCCGAGGGAGATCAGGTCCGGGCGGCCGGCTTTGGTGACGTCGTCGAGCATCGGTTTCGCGATGTCGCTGACGCCCCGGTCGGAGAGCACGGTGCCGACCGCGTTGAGGATGTTCTCCTCGATGGAGGCCACGAAGGTGCCGCCCGTCCAGCCGTCCACGTACCCGAGCAGGCCGAGCAGGCCGAGGAACAGCGGCGGCAGCGAGAGCAGCGTGAAGAACGCCGCTTCGGCCGCCAGGCCGAGGATCCGGTACTCGATGCACGAATTGACGGTGTCTTTCAGGAGCAGCCACGCCATCTTGCGCTTGGAGACGTTGCGGTAGAGGGCGCGGGCCCGATGGAGCCGCCCGGGGACCCGCTCGGGTGTTTCTTTTGCTGGCTGCACGTCCTTACGGTATCCGCATGGCAGCCACCACCCACACCGTCACCAACCAGCCCCCTCCCCTGGTGGGCTACGACGTCTACGGCACCGACCGGGCCCTTCGCGAGGGCGTGGAGCGGCACCTGACGGCCTCGGCGCCCGAACTCCTCGGCGAAGTGCGGGAGGAGCTCTCGGAACTCGGGCGGGCCGCGGGCTCGGCGCAGGCCCAGCGGTGGGGCGCGCTGGCGAACGAGAACCCCCCGAAACTACGTACGCACGACCGGTACGGCCACCGGATCGACGAGGTGGAGTTCCACCCGGCCTGGCACCGGCTGCTCGGCCACGCGGTGGGCGCCGGCCTCACCGATGCGTGGGGGCGGCCGGCCGGGCACCTGCGCCGCGCGGCCGGGTTCTTCGTGTGGTCGCAGGCCGAGGCGGGGCACGGCTGTCCGGTCTCGATGACCCATGCGGCCGTACCGGCGCTGCGGACGGACCCGGAGCTGGCCGCCGAGTGGGAGCCGCGGCTGACCTCGCACGTGTACGAGGAGGGGCTGCGGCCGGCCGCGCAGAAGGGCGGGGTGCTGTTCGGCATGGGGATGACGGAGAAGCAGGGCGGCAGCGACGTACGGGCGAACACGACGGCGGCGAAGCCGCTGGACGCGGCGGGCGAGTACCTGCTGACGGGGCACAAGTGGTTCTGCTCGGCGCCGATGTCGGACGGGTTCCTGGTGCTGGCGCAGGCGTCCCCCTCCGGGAAGGAAGGCCTGACCTGCTTCCTGGTGCCGCGGGTGCTGGAGGACGGCACGCGCAACGTGTTCGCGATCCAACGGCTGAAGGACAAGCTCGGCAACCGGTCGAACGCGTCGGGCGAGGTGGAGTTCGACGGGACGTGGGCGCGGCGGGTCGGCGAGGAGGGGCGGGGGGTGCGGACCATCATCGGGATGGTCGCGGCGACCCGGCTGGACTGCGTGCTGGGCTCGGCCGCGCAGATGCGGCAGGCGCTGACGCAGGCCGTGCACCATACGGAGCACCGCTCTGCTTTCGGAGCACGGCTCATCGAGCAGCCGCTGATGCGCAACGTGCTGGCCGACCTCGCCCTGGAGTCCGAGGCGGCCACCATCCTCGGGCTGCGCCTCGCGGCCGCCTACGACGCCGGGACGGAGCAAGAGCGGGCCTTCCTGCGCATCGCGGTGCCCGCCGCGAAGTACTGGGTGACCAAGCGCTGTACGCCGATGGTGGCGGAGGCACTGGAGTGCCTGGGCGGCAACGGCTACGTCGAGGAGTCCGGGCTGCCGCGGCTGCTGCGCGAGTCCCCGCTGAACTCGATCTGGGAGGGCTCGGGCAACGTACAGGCCCTGGACGTGCTGCGGGCCCTGCAGCGGGAGCCGCAGGCGCTGAACGCGTTCCTCCAGGAGGTGGGGCTGGCGCGCGGCGCCGACCACCGGCTGGATTCGGCCATCAAGGGGCTGCTGACGGAGCTCGCGGACCTGGAGGGCATCGAGGCGCGGGCGCGCCGGGTGGTGGAGCGCATCGCCCTGGTGCTCCAGGGATCGCTGCTGGTGCGCTGGGCGCCGCCGGAGGTGGCGGACGCGTTCTGCGCCTCGCGCCTGGGCGGCGACGGGGGTGCGGCCTTCGGCACGCTGCCGCACAGCCTGAATCTGGGTGCGCTGGTCGAACGGGCGCGGATCGCGGGCTAGGTTCCGGGCCCTGTCCCCAAACAGGTCCGAGCCGGGATCCGGACCCGTTGACCGGGAGCAGGGGTGGCGCCGCGCCGACTCGGCACCACCCCTGATCCGAAAGCCCCGAGGAGGAGCTGGCACGCCGCGAGGCGACGTCCGGACAGTTTCGGTCGGGTGACCGGGACTTGGCGAGAGTTGCATACCGTTGCAACCCTCTGAGTCGGAACCGTCCGCCGTGCGTGCCCGGGGAAGCGGCACGCACGGACCGCCCGGGCGGATTCCCTTGTACGTCCTGTTCCACACGGGGAGGTTCCGGTGGCCTACACCGCAGGCAGCACGGTCGATGTGGCACGCATCTCGGCCATGGACGCACGGGAGGCCGCGCGTCTGCTCAAGGGGGTGCGGGCGGCCGCGCTCGCCGGGGACCGGCCGCCCGCCGAGCCCCGCCCGGAGATCGCCGAGTCCTGGCGGCGGATGCTGGCCTGCGGGGTGCACCCGGACCGGGACGCGCGCGCGCGGATGCTGTCGACGGCCGAGACCGAGGAGCGGCGGCAGGTCTCGCCGCTGCGGGAGATCCTGCCGGTGCTGCGCGAGGGGCTGCTGCCGGCGCTGGACACGGCGCTGCACATCATGGTCGTCGCCGACGCGGAGGGGCGGCTGCTGTGGCGGGAGGGGGCCGCGTCGATCCTGCGCAACGCGGACCGGCTGGGGTTCTCGGTGGGCGCCGACTGGGGCGAGGCGGTGGTCGGCACCAACGGGGTGGGCACCGCGCTGGTGGCCCGGCAGCCCGTCCAGGTGTTCTCGGCGGAGCACTTCGTCTCCAGCCACCACGACTGGACCTGCGCGGGGGCCCCGGTGCGGGACCCGCGGGACGGGCAGCTGCTGGGCGTGGTGGACGTCAGCGGGCCGCTGGCCACCATGCACCCGGCCACGCTGGCGTGGGTGAGCTCGGTGGCCCGGCTCGCGGAGCGGGAGCTGCGGATCCGGCACCTGGAGTCGCTGGAGCGGCTGCGGGCGGTCGCGGCGCCGCTGCTGGCCCGGCTGCCCGGGCAGGCCGTCGTGGTGGACCCGCAGGGCTGGACGGCGGCGGTGACGGGCCTGGCCCCGGCGGACCGGATCCCGCTCCCGAAGGGGTTCGGGCCGGGCCGGGTGTGGGTGCCGCAGCTCGGGGACTGCGTGGTGGAGCCGCTGCCGGGCGGCTGGCTGCTGCGCATCGCCGAGGAGCCGGGCACGGCGATGGCGGCGAGCCGCGTCGTCCTGGACCTGAGCCGGCCCCGCACGTGGTCGGCGACGGTGTACGGGGCCGCCGGGAGCTGGTCCCAGGAGCTGAGCCCGCGCCATGCGGAGCTGCTGTTCCTGCTGGCGGAGAGCCCGCGGGGGCGGTCCGCGGCGGAGCTGTCGGCGGAGCTGTTCGGGGACCCGACGCGTACCGTGACGGTCCGGGCCGAGCTGTCGCGGGTCCGGCGGCACCTGGGCGGGGTGCTGACCCACCGCCCGTACCGCTTCGCGGACGACGTGGAAGTGGAGCTGATCCGGCCGCAGGACCCGGCGGCGCTGCTGCCGCACTCCACGGCACCGGCGGTGATCAAGGCCCGCCTGGGCCGTACGGAGCCGGCCGTGATTCCCTGACCTGCATGAGCACCATCACACTCACCACTTGGTCCCTGGAAATGGCCTCCCCGCAGGACCTGGTCCGGGCGGCCGTCCCAGGGCCTGAGATCCAGGTCCGGCGGGCGGAGGTCCCCTCGCCCGAGTTCAGCCGCTTCCTCTACGCCTCGGTCGGCGGCGACATCCACTGGACGGACCGGCTCTCGCTGACCCGCGCCCAGTGGGTGGAGCAGCTGGGCCGTCCCGGCGTGGAGACCTGGGTGGCGTACGACCGCGGGACGCCGGCCGGGTACGTGGAGCTCGACCCGCAGGAGGACGGCGTGGTGGAGATCATGTACTTCGGGCTGCTCCCGGACTTCCGGGGGCGCCGGATCGGGGGGCACCTGCTGACGCTGGGCGTCGAGGCGGCCTGGTCGCTGGCCGAGCGCTGGCCGGAGCGCGGGGCGACGACGCGGGTGTGGCTCCACACCTGCAGCCAGGACGGCCCGACGGCGATGGACAACTACCTCCGCCGCGGCTTCAAGGTCTTCCGTACGGAGACGGAGGACAAGGAGTCCGCCCCCACCCCGGGCCCCTGGCCGGGGGCGTAGGAGCCCTCGTACGGCATCCAGGCCGCGGGGCAGGGCCCGTCCCGTGCTCCGCGGCCTGGCTGCGGGACCGCGGGGGCGGGGCGTGCGCATGCTGGACGCCCGTCGAACAGGCGAGGCGCATGAGCCGCCCGGCGGTTGTCCCGGTCGCGCCACTGGCACAGCCTCCTCGGGGCCTGGTCACGGCCCTGGTCGGGGCCGCTGACTCGCTCGGACGTCACCTCCAGGCCCCTCATGCCGGGGCTCGACGCTCTCGAGCGCCTCCGCGCCTCCGGCGGCAGGGACTCGATGCCGCGTCGATCGAGACGTCGAACCCGCTCCGGCCGGTCGCCCCGGGACGCCCCGGCCGTCGGCCCCCGGTGCCACCCCGAGCGAGGGCCGTGGCCAGCAGGGCGGCGGGTAGCGTGGGCGGGGTCCGGGTCCGCCACGGCCGCATTCCGCACCCCGTATGACGTGACCCCCGTCACGCGATCTCGAAGTGCGAGACAAGTACGTCCGAATAATGGACAGTAGTGGACTCCTCCAATCGGCACATGACACGCTTCCGCCATGAATGGAGCTGGGATTGCCTTGGTGAGTCGGCGGCACGTCGACCTCGGCCGCATGTCCAGCGCCATCTGTCCGGCGAGCTGACGGAACCAGCCACCGCCGCACATCGCCGTCGTCCCCGCCGCTGCGGACGCGTCGACCCCCGAAGCACCTGCATGCCCCCTGAAGGCAGAAGACCGCCCTGACCTCCGGAAACCCCGGCACTGGGCGGCTGTCGGCCGCACCTGCTCAGCGGCAGGGCCGATGACAGGGGCTCGCCGCCGCTCCCCCTACCTTGCATTGACGCCGCCGAAGAAGGATGTACCGCCATGGCCGCCACCCCCGAAACGCCCGCCGCCGCGCGCCGAAAGACCGGCCGTCACCGCGGTGAGGGTCAGTGGGCCGTTGGACACCACACCCCCCTCAACGGCAACGAGCAGTTCAAGAAGGACGACGACGGTCTCAACGTGCGGACACGCATTGAGACGATCTACTCCAAGACGGGCTTCGACTCGATCGACCCCAACGACCTGCGCGGCCGCATGCGCTGGTGGGGTCTGTACACCCAGCGCAAGCCCGGGATCGACGGCGGCAAGACCGCGATCCTGGAGCCGGAGGAGCTGGACGACAAGTACTTCATGCTGCGCGTCCGCATCGACGGCGGCCGGCTGACCACCGAGCAGCTCCGCGTCATCGGCGAGATCTCGCAGGAGTTCGCGCGCGGCACCGCCGACCTCACCGACCGCCAGAACGTGCAGTACCACTGGATCCGGATCGAGGACGTCCCGGAGATCTGGCGCCGCCTCGAGGCCGTCGGCCTGTCGACCACCGAGGCCTGCGGTGACACGCCCCGCGTCATCCTCGGCTCGCCCGTCGCCGGCATCGCCCAGGACGAGATCATCGACGGCACGCCCGCCATCGACGAGATCTACCGCCGCATCGTGGGCAACCCGGACTTCTCCAACCTGCCCCGCAAGTTCAAGTCCGCGGTCTCCGGCTCGCCGCTGCTCGACGTGGCGCACGAGATCAACGACATCGCGTTCGTCGGCGTGAACCACCCCGAGCACGGCCCCGGCTTCGACGTCTGGGTCGGCGGCGGCCTCTCGACCAACCCCAAGCTGGGCGTGCGCCTGGGCACCTGGGTCTCCCTCGACGAGGTCCCGGACGTCTACGAGGGCGTCATCTCGATCTTCCGCGACTACGGCTACCGCCGCCTGCGCACCCGCGCCCGGCTGAAGTTCCTCGTCGCCGACTGGGGCCCGGCCAAGTTCCGCCAGGTCCTGGAGGACGAGTACCTGAAGCGGGGGCTCACCGACGGCCCCGCACCCGAGCAGCCGAGCGGCCAGTGGCGCGACCACGTCGGCGTCCACCGGCAGCAGGACGGCAAGTTCTACGTCGGCTTCGCGCCCCGCGTCGGCCGCGTCGACGGCGCCACCCTCACCAAGATCGCGGACGTCGCCGAGCAGCACGGCTCCGGCCGGCTGCGCACCACCGCCGAGCAGAAGATGATCGTCCTCGACATCGAGGCGGACCGGGTCGACTCCGTCGTGGAGGCCCTGGAGGCGCTGGACCTGCGGGTCAAGCCGTCCCCGTTCCGCCGCGGCACGATGGCCTGCACCGGCATCGAGTTCTGCAAGCTGGCCATCGTCGAGACGAAGGCGCGCGGCGCCTCGCTGATCGACGAGCTGGAGCGCCGCCTGCCCGAGTTCGCCGAGCCGCTCACCATCAACATCAACGGCTGCCCGAACGCCTGCGCCCGTATCCAGGTGGCGGACATCGGTCTCAAGGGCCAGCTGGTCCTGGACGACGACGGCAACCAGGTGGAGGGCTACCAGGTCCACCTGGGCGGCGCCCTCGGCCTGGAGGCCGGCTTCGGCCGCAAGGTCCGCGGTCTCAAGGTCACCTCGGCCGGTCTGCCCGACTACGTCGAGCGGGTCGTCACGCGCTTCCAGGAGCAGCGCGGGGACGGCGAGCGCTTCGCCGCCTGGGTGACCCGTGCGAAGGACGAGGACCTCTCGTGAGCGAGCGCGCGGCCCCGTTCTACTGCCCGTACTGCGGCGACGAGGACCTGTTTCCGAACGAGACGGGTCACGGCGCGTGGGAATGCAGGGCCTGCAACCGAGCCTTCCAGCTGAAGTACCTCGGGCTGCTGGCCCGGGGTGTTCAGTCCAACACCACTGGAGGGGACGAGATATGACGACGAGTCAGACAGTGGACCAGGCGGCGGGGCCGCGCGATCTCAAGGGGCTGGCCGAGCAGGCGGGCCGCGACCTCGAGGACGCCTCCCCGCTGGAGATCCTCGCGTGGGCGGCCGAGACCTTCGGCAAGAAGTTCGCCGTGACCTCCTCCATGGAGGACGCGGTGGTCGCCCACCTGGCCTCCCGCGCCTTCCCCGGCGTGGACGTGGTCTTCCTGGACACGGGCTACCACTTCGAGGAGACCATCGGCACCCGCGACGCGGTCGAGGCCGTGATGGACGTCAACGTCATCACCCTCACCCCGCGGCAGACGGTGGCCGAGCAGGACGCGCAGTACGGCCCGAAGCTGCACGACCGCGACCCCGACCTGTGCTGCGCACTGCGCAAGGTCAAGCCGCTGGAAGAGGGCCTGACCGCGTACGAGGCCTGGGCGACGGGCCTGCGCCGCGACGAGTCCCCGACCCGGGCGAACACCCCGGTGGTCGGTTGGGACGAGAAGCGGCAGAAGGTCAAGGTCTCCCCGATCGCCCGCTGGACCCAGGACGACGTGGACGCCTACGTCGCGGAGCACGGGGTGCTGACCAACCCGCTGCTGATGGACGGCTACGCCTCGGTCGGCTGCGCCCCCTGCACCCGCCGCGTGGCGCAGGGCGAGGACGCACGGGCCGGCCGCTGGGCCGGGCGGGCCAAGACCGAGTGCGGACTGCACGGCTGATGACCGACCTCGAAGCATCGACTTTCACAGAACCGACGGAGACGAGAACGATGAGCGTGAGCGACCAGGGCGCCACCGTGTGGCTGACCGGGCTGCCGAGCGCGGGCAAGACCACCATCGCCTACGCGCTGGCCGAGCGGCTGCGCGCCGAGGGCCACCGCGTGGAGGTCCTCGACGGCGACGAGATCCGCGAGTTCCTCTCCGCCGGCCTCGGCTTCACCCGCGAGGACCGCCACACCAACGTGCAGCGGATCGGCTTCGTCGCCGAACTCCTCGCGAGCAACGGCGTGAAGGCGCTCGTGCCGGTGATCGCGCCGTTCGCGGACAGCCGCGAGGCCGTCCGCAAGCGGCACGCGGCGGTCGCGACGAACTACCTCGAAGTGCACGTGGCCACCCCGGTGGAGGTCTGCTCCGAGCGTGACGTGAAGGGCCTGTACGCCAAGCAGGCGGCGGGCGAGATCTCCGGTCTGACCGGCGTCGACGACCCGTACGAGGCGCCGGAGTCCCCGGACCTCCGCATCGAGTCGCACACGCAGACCGTGCAGGAGTCGGCTTCGGCCCTGCACGCGCTGCTCACCGAGAGGGGTCTGGCATGACCGCCACCGTCGCACACGTCCACGAAGGGACGGACGCGCCCTACGCGCTGTCGCACCTCGACGCCCTCGAATCGGAGGCCGTGCACATCTTCCGTGAGGTGGCGGGCGAGTTCGAGAAGCCGGTGATCCTTTTCTCCGGCGGCAAGGACTCCATCGTGATGCTGCACCTGGCGCTGAAGGCGTTCGCGCCGGCGCCGGTGCCGTTCACGCTGCTGCACGTGGACACCGGGCACAACTTCCCCGAGGTCCTCGACTACCGCGACCGGGCCGTGGCGCAGCACAACCTGCGCCTGCACGTGGCCTCCGTCCAGGAGTACATCGACGCCGGCAAGCTGCGCGAGCGTCCCGACGGGGTCCGCAACCCGCTGCAGACCGTCCCCCTCACGGAGGCGATCCAGCAGCTCAAGTTCGACGCCGTGTTCGGCGGCGGCCGCCGTGACGAGGAGAAGGCCCGCGCCAAGGAGCGCGTCTTCTCCCTGCGCGACGAGTTCTCCCAGTGGGACCCGCGCCGCCAGCGCCCCGAGCTGTGGCAGCTCTACAACGGCCGCCACGCCCCGGGCGAGCACGTGCGCGTGTTCCCGCTGTCCAACTGGACCGAGCTGGACGTGTGGCAGTACATCGCCCGCGAGGGCATCGAGCTGCCGGAGATCTACTTCGCGCACGAGCGCGAGGTCTTCCAGCGCAACGGCATGTGGCTGACGGCCGGCGAGTGGGGCGGCCCGAAGGAGGGCGAGACGCCGCAGAAGCGCCTCATCCGCTACCGCACCGTCGGTGACATGTCCTGCACCGGTGCCGTCGACTCCGACGCCACCACGCTGGACGCCGTGATCACCGAGATCGCCGCCTCCCGGCTGACCGAGCGGGGTGCGACCCGCGCCGACGACAAGATGTCCGAGGCCGCGATGGAAGACCGCAAGCGCGAAGGGTACTTCTAGAAATGACCTCCACCACCGAGCAGTTCGCCGACGTTTCGGCGACCACGCTGCTGCGCTTCGCGACCGCCGGCTCCGTCGACGACGGCAAGTCCACGCTGGTCGGACGACTGCTGCACGACTCCAAGTCGGTCCTGACGGACCAGCTGGAGGCCGTCGAGGCCGTGTCCGCCCAGCGCGGCCAGGACACCCCCGACCTGGCGCTGCTGACCGACGGCCTGCGGGCCGAGCGGGAGCAGGGCATCACCATCGACGTCGCGTACCGCTACTTCGCCACCGCGCGCCGCCGGTTCATCCTCGCCGACACCCCGGGGCACGTGCAGTACACCCGGAACATGGTCACCGGCGCCTCCACCGCCGACCTGGCCGTGGTCCTGGTCGACGCCCGCAACGGCGTGATCGAGCAGACCCGCCGGCACGCCGCCGTCGCGGCCCTGCTGCGCGTCCCGCACGTGGTGCTGGCCGTCAACAAGATGGACCTGGTGGACTACGAGGAGTCGGTCTTCGCCTCGATCGCCGAGGAGTTCACCGCGTACGCCTCGGACCTGGGCGTCCCGGAGATCACCGCGATCCCGATCTCGGCGCTCGCCGGGGACAACGTGGTCGAGCCCTCCGCCCACATGGACTGGTACGGCGGACCGACCGTGCTGGAGCACCTGGAGACCGTCCCGGTCAGCCACGACCTCACCACCTGCCCGGCGCGTTTCCCGGTGCAGTACGTGATCCGCCCGCAGACCGCCGAGCACCCCGACTACCGCGGCTACGCGGGCCAGATCGCCTCCGGTGTGCTGCGCGTCGGCGAGCCGGTCACGGTCCTGCCGTCGGGCCGCACCTCGGTCATCGCCGGGATCGACGCGCTCGGCGAGAGCGTGGACATCGCCTGGGCGCCGCAGTCGGTGACGGTGCGTCTGGCGGACGACATCGACATCTCGCGCGGCGATCTGATCGCGCCGTCCGCGAACCCGCCGGCCACCACGCAGGACGTCGTCGCCACGGTCTGCCACGTCGCGGACCAGCCGCTGGCCGTCGGCGCGCGGGTGCTGCTCAAGCACACCACGCGCACGGTCAAGGCGATCGTCAAGGAGATCCCCTCGCGGCTGACCCTGGACGACCTGTCCCAGCACCCGAACCCCGGGCAGCTGGTGGCCAACGACATCGGCCGCGTCGTCGTACGGACCGCCGAGCCGCTCGCGCTCGACGCGTACGCCGACTCGCGCCGTACCGGGTCCTTCCTGCTGATCGACCCGGCCGACGGAACCACCCTGGCGGCGGGCATGGCCGGCGAGTCCTTCGCCTCCCAGGC
The DNA here is from genome assembly GCF_035984415.1 of Streptomyces sp. NBC_01296. Taxonomy (NCBI): domain Bacteria; kingdom Bacillati; phylum Actinomycetota; class Actinomycetes; order Kitasatosporales; family Streptomycetaceae; genus Streptomyces; species Streptomyces sp. NBC_01296. Next base: position 2,204,376 of record NZ_CP130720.1, read on the forward strand.
CCGCACCACCGTCCAGGCGGATGACGAAGGCTGGGACTTCTAACCCATGCTCTGCGACATCTACTCGACCTTCGCCAAGGAGGGCGGCCGCGTAGGCAGCGGCCGCCTCGGCAGCGGACAGGGAGGAGTGGCGCGATGTGCGCGATGACGTACGCGCACTGCATGCGCGCCCTCACCCTCCACGAACTGCGTTACCTGTCCTTGCTCCACAGACGAAGACGTGCGTCATGAGATGACGCAACGAGAGGAAGCCCTCCCGTGCCTGCCACCGGTACCACCCGCACCGTGTTCTCCCCGTCCGGCCTGCGCCGCAGCGTTGTCGCCGCCGCCCTGCCGCTCCTGATCGGCGCGCTCGCCTCCTGCGGATACGGCTCCCAGGCCGAGAAGCCCGCCGGCGCGGACGCCAAGAAGGCCGGCGCGGCCGCCGACGGAGCGAAGCTCTCGGCCTCCGAGGTCCGTATCGGGTACTTCCCGAACCTGACGCACGCGACCGCGCTGGTCGGCATCCAGGAAGGCCTGATCGCCAAGGAGCTCGGCTCCACCGCGATCAAGCCGCAGACGTTCAACGCCGGCCCGTCCGAGATCGAGGCCCTCAACGGGGGCTCTCTCGACATCGGCTTCATCGGCCCCTCGCCGTCGATCAACGGCTACGTGAAGTCCAAGAGCACCAACCTGCGGATCGTCTCCGGTTCCGCGTCCGGCGGCGTGAAGCTCGTCGTGAACCCGGACAAGATCAAGACCCTGGACGACATCAAGGGCAAGAAGATCGCCACCCCGCAGAAGGGGAACACGCAGGACGTCGCGTTCCTCAACTGGATCGGCGAGAAGGGCTGGAAGGTCGACCCGGAGTCCGGCAAGGGTGACGTCTCCGTCGTCCGTACGGACAACAAGGTGACCCCGGACGCCTTCAAACAGGGTTCGATCGACGGCGCCTGGGTGCCGGAGCCGACCGCCTCCAAGCTGGTCGCCGACGGCGGCTCCGTCCTCCTCGACGAGACCGACCTGTGGCCCGACAAGAAGTTCGTGATCACGAACGTCATCGTGTCGCAGAAGTTCCTCAAGGAGCACCCGGACGTCGTCGAGGCCGTACTGCGCGGCACGGTGAAGACCAACGACTGGATCAACGCCAACCCCGACAAGGCGAAGGCCTCCGCCAACGCGGCGCTCAAGACGCTCAGCGGCAAGGAGCTCGAGCCCTCGGTCATCGACCCGGCGTGGAAGAGCATCCTCGTCACCGACGACCCGCTGGCGTCCACGCTGAAGACCGAGTCCGACTGGGCGGTCAAGGCCAAGCTCATCGAGCAGCCCGACCTCGCCGGCGTCTACGACCTGACGCTCCTGAACAAGGTCCTCAAGGCCGCCGGCAAGCCCGAGGTCTCCGACGCCGGTCTCGGCGTCAAGTAAGCCCGTCCGTACGAACCCCAGGAGGTGACGACCATGGCCACCACACTCGCCAAGGCTGCCGAGGGCACGGTAGCGGAGCAGACGCACGCCGCCCGGATCGAGCACGTCTCGAAGTCCTTCCCCGGTCCGGCCGGATCGCAGCTCGTCCTGGACGACATCAGCCTCGATGTCGCGCCCGGCGAGTTCGTCACCATCCTGGGAGCCTCCGGGTGCGGGAAGTCCACCCTGCTCAACCTGGTCGCCGGACTCGACAAGCCCAGCGCGGGCACCATCGAGACCGCCGGACGGCCCGCCCTGATGTTCCAGGAGCACGCCCTCTTCCCCTGGCTCACCGCGGGCAAGAACATCGAACTCGCCCTGCGCCTGCGCGGGGTGGCCAAGGCCGACCGCAAGCCCGAGGCCGAGCGGCTGCTGGAACTGGTCCGCCTCGGCGGCGCCTACGGCAAGCGGGTCCACGAACTGTCCGGCGGCATGCGCCAGCGCGTCGCCCTGGCCCGCGCCCTCGCCCAGGACAGCCGGCTCCTGCTGATGGACGAGCCCTTCGCGGCCCTGGACGCCATCACCCGCGACGTGCTGCACGGCGAGCTCACCCGCATCTGGGCCGAGACCGACGTCTCCGTCCTCTTCGTCACCCACAACGTGCGCGAGGCCGTCCGCCTCGCCCAGCGCGTGGTCCTGCTCTCCTCACGGCCCGGCCGCATCGCCAAGGAATGGACCGTGGACATCCCGCAGCCGCGCCGCATCGAGGACGCGGACGTCGCGGAACTGTCCGTCGAAATCACTGAACACCTGCGTGGGGAGATCCGCCGCCATGGCCAGCACTGACACCACCCCGAAGGCCGCGGCGGGCGCCAGGAGCGACGACCTGGCCGGCCTGGAAGCCGGCCTGGACGCGCTCGACGCGGTCCAGACCCACCGCACCCCCGCCCGCGAGGTCCTCGTCAAGAAGATCCTGCCGCCGGTCATCGCCGTCGGCCTGGTCCTGCTGGTGTGGCAGATCCTCGTCGCGGCGAAGGTCACCGACGAGACGAAGCTGCCCGCGCTGTCCGCGGTCTGGGACAGCCTGTCCCAGATGTGGCTCAAGGGCACCCTGCTCGAGGTCATCTGGACCAGCGTCTCCCGCGGCCTGCTCGGCTTCCTGCTCGCCCTGGCCATCGGCACCCCGCTCGGCCTGATCGTCGCCCGCGTCACATTCGTCCGCGCCGCGATCGGCCCCATCCTCCAAGGCCTGCAGTCCCTGCCCTCCGTCGCCTGGGTACCCCCGGCCGTCCTCTGGTTCGGCCTCAACGACGCCATGATGTACACGGTCATCCTCCTCGGAGCCGTCCCCTCCATCGCCAACGGCCTCGTCTCCGGCATCGACCAGATCCCCCCGCTCTACCTGCGCGCCGGCCGCACCCTCGGCGCCACCGGCCTCCAGGGCGCCCGCCACGTCGTCATGCCCGCCGCCCTCCCCGGCTACCTCGCCGGCCTCAAGCAAGGCTGGGCCTTCTCCTGGCGCTCCCTCATGGCCGCCGAGATCATCGCCAGCTCCCCCGACCTCGGCCTCGGCCTCGGCCAACTCCTCGAAAACGGCCGCAACAACATCGACCTCCCCGGCGTGTTCCTCGCAATCATCCTCATCCTCGTCGTCGGCATCGCCATCGACCTGCTGATCTTCAGCCCCGTCGAACGGTGGGTACTGCGCAGCCGCGGCCTGCTGGTGAAGGGCTGACCGGCATGCCCCCCGTCCTGCTGGTCATAGCCCACGGCAGCCGCGACCCGCGGCACGCGGCGACCGTGCACGCCCTCACCCGGCGGGTGCGGGCGCTGCGGCCCGGGCTGCGGGTGGAGACGGCGTTCCTGGACTTCGACACCCCGACGGTGGCGCAGGTGACCTGCGCCCTGTACCGGTCCGGCGTACGGGAGGTCGTGGCCCTCCCGCTGCTCCTGACCCGGGCGTTCCATGCGAAGTCCGACATACCCGCGGTGCTGGCCGAGGCCACGTCCCACTTGCCGGACCTCTCCGTCCGCATCGCGGACGTCCTCGGCCCGTCCCCGCTGCTGGTCGGCGCCCTGGAGCGCCGCCTCGCGGAAGCGGGTCTCACCCCGGCGGACCGCGCCACCACCGGTGTGGTGCTCGCGTCCGCCGGTTCCTCCGACCCGGAGGCGATCGCAGTGATCGCTGAAATCGCGCGGGAGTGGCGGCACACCGGTTGGTGCGCCGTGCGGCCTGCGTTCGCCTCCGCTGCTCTGCCCCGTACGGAGGACGCCGTACGGGCCCTGCACGCCGAGGGCGTCCGCCGGGTGGCGGTGGCCCCGTACGTCATCGCCCCCGGGCGCCTGCCGGACCGTATCGCGGCGGGCGCGGAAGCCGCCGGGGCGGATCTGGTGTCCGGCGTGCTCGGCGCGGCCCCCGAACTGGCCCGCCTGCTCCTGCGCCGCTACGACACGGCGCAGCGCAGCGTGCCGCTCCTCGCCGCGGCCTGATTCTCGTTCGAGCGAACCAAGGGCTCGGTCCAGTGGATCATGGGTAGTCCAGCCGCGAGGTTCCGTGCATCACACAACGGGATCGATCGTCCTGGCCGCCCCTGGAGGGCAGATGTCCATGTCACGCCGTACGCGCAGCTTCCTCACCACGTCCGCCGCCGCCCTGATCCTGTCCGTCGCGGGGGCGGGTCTCACCGCCCCCGCGAACGCCGCACCCGCGAGCGCAGCGAGCGCCGGGCGGGAGGCCCGCGCGGCGGCGTTCTTCAACGCCAGTGGGGTCTGGACCATCTTCCAGACCAACGCCACCGTGCGGATCGACGTGCGACAGGACGCCGCGGGGAACCTCTTCGGAACCACGTCGTCCGGAGGCACCGTGGGGACCCTGCAGGAGGGCGCCGTCACCGGGAACGACATCTACTTCATCGTCCAGTGGAACCACGGGCCCAGGGGCCGGTACACCGGCACCCGCGGCGCGGACGGCCGGCTCTCCGGCCTCACGGTCGACCTGAACAACCCGTCCAGCCAGTCCTCCTGGCGCAGCGACCGCACGTTCTGACGCACTCCGTCCGCCGCCCGGCCTACGCCCTGGTCGCCGCCTCGTCGGCCAGGGCCGTCAGGTCCTCGATGGACATGGCGCCCGGTGGGAGGCCTTCGCGGGCGAAGATGTTCGCCGCGTGGCGCAGGGTGTCGTTCACCGGGGTCGGGATCCCGTGCAGGCGCCCCAGCAGGGTGATCTCGCCGTTCAGGTAGTCCGCCTCGATCGAGCCCGTGCCGCGCCGCAGCGACTGCCAGGACGAGCCGCCCCGCATGCTCCCCCCGGCCGGCTGGTCGACCTTGCCGTCACGGGCCGCCGACTGCTCCGCGTCCGAGGCGTACGCGATCCCGGCCGCCTCGAGCGCCGCCCGGCCCTCACGCTGCGCCCGCTGCAGCAGCGCCGCCTTCGCCGGGTCGGGCTCCGGCCCGGTCGTCGCCTGGATCGCGTTGCCCAGGTTGCCCAGCAGCTTCGCGTGCTTCCACCGCATCACGTCCTCGACGACCGGTGCCTCGAAGCCGGACTTCTCCAGGTCGGCCGCGATCCGCCGGGCCCGCGCATCCGCGCCCCCGGCGGCCAGTCCGATGTGCAGGATGCCCGTCAGCGGCGCGCACAGCGCGGACACCGCCCCCGGTTCCAGGAACGTGGCGGGCAGCCATACGCAGACCCCGTACACGCGCGCGAAGCGGCGCAGCGCCAGCCGCTCGCTCTCCACCCCGTTCTGCGCGCACAGCACCGGCAGCCGCTGCGCCGCCGTGCCGCCGCCCGCCACCTCCGCGTCGCCCCACGCATCGAGCGCGGTGATCGCGTCCTGGGTCTTCACGGTCAGCAGCAGTACGTCGTCCGGCCGCAGTTCACCCAGCTCCGCCGGGCCCGAGACCACGGGGATCCGGTGCACCCGGGCCCCGTCCGCCGTCGTGAGCCGCAGCCCGTCCGCCGCGAGGGACTCCGCGTGCGCGCCGCGCGCGACGAGCACGACCTCCGCGCCCGCTTCCGCCAGCCGTCCGCCGATGGTCGCGCCGATCGCACCGGCGCCGATGATGATGTAACGCATGGCCAGGAGCCTGGCACATCCGGAGCCCTGAGTTACCGTCGGGGCATGATGGACGACTTGTTCCTTCTCGGCGGCGATCTCCCCGTACGGCGGCTCGGCCTCGGCACGGGCGGTCTGGTCGGACCCGGCTACTGGGGCCCGCGCGGCAGCCGCGCCGAGGCCCGGGCCCTGCTGCACACCGCCGTCGACCGGGGTGTCACCTTCCTCGACACCGCCGACAACTACGGCCCCGACCTGGCCGAGGAGCTGATCGCCGAGGCCCTCCACCCGTACGGGGAGCAGCTCGTCGTCGCCACGAAGGGCGGGGTGGTGCGCACCGGCCCCGACCGGTGGCATCTCGCCGGGCGTCCCGAGCAGCTGCGGGAGAGGTGCGAGGCGAGCCTGCGGCGGCTGCGGGTGGAGTGCATCGACCTCTACCAGCTGCACCGCTTCGATCCCTCGGTCCCGATGGCCGAACAGCTGGGCGCGCTGGCCGGGTTGCAGGAAGAGGGCAAGATCCGGCACATCGGGTTGGACACGGTCACCGCCGAACAGCTGGGCCGGGCGCTGGAGCTCGTCCCGGTCGCCGCCGTCCAGAACCCGTACAACCTGCTGGACCGGTCGTCGGCGGAGGTGCTCGCGCTGTGCGAGGCGCGGGGGATCGCCTTCCTCCCGTACTACCCCCTGGGCAGTGGCGTCCTGACCCGCGAGAGCGCGGCCGCGGTGACGGCCGTGGCCGCGGAGCACCGCGCGGGCCCGGGGCAGATCGCGCTGGCCTGGCTGCTGCACCGGTCGCCGGTGCTGTGCCCCATGCCGGGCACCGGATCCCCCGTCCACCTGGCCGAGAACATTGACGCGGCAACCATCCACCTGACGTCCGGGGAGCTGGCCGTCCTCGACGCGCTCGGCCAGTAGCCCGGCCGTAGGCTGGAAGGGCACGCACGGAGCGGGGAGCCCCGGTGCGGTTGCGTCGATTTCAACCATCTCGGGGGCCGGATTCTTCTCGGCGGGGCTTCTCTCGCCTGAACTCCTTGCCTGAAGGGAGCCCCTGATGGCTGTCAAGAAGCGCACGTCCGCCAGGCCCGCGACCGCCGGCTCCGCCGGAGCGGCCGGTTCGGCCGGTTCGGCCCGTTCGGCCGGTTCGACCCGTTCGGCCGGTACGACCCGTTCGGCGAACGGCCAGGACAAGCTGATCACCTCGCTCAAGCAATTCATCCGTACACGCGGGTCGAGCTACCTCAGCGACCCGAACGTGTCCTCGATCGGCATCGGCTACAAGGAGAAGAACGGGAAGCGGAGCAAGGAACTGGCACTGCAGTTCACGGTGGACAAGAAGGTCCGGCCGGAGGGCGTACGCGACGTGGGGAGCGTCGAGATACCGGCGGTCATCGACATAGGCGGCGGCGTGGAAGTGCCGACCGATGTCGTGCAGCGCAGCTACAAACCGCATTTCCTGGTGGTGCCCGAGGCCCAGACGCCCGAGCGGCAAAAGCGCGTCGACCCGGTCCGTCCCGGGGTGAGCGTCGGCAACGTCAAGGTGAGCGCCGGCACCCTCGGCTGCATCGTCTTCGACAAGAACGACGGCTCGACCTGTGTCCTGAGCAACTGGCACGTGCTCAACGGCCGCAAGGGCGTGCCGGGCGACGAGGTCGTCCAGCCCGGGACCGCCGACGACAGCCGCATCGCCCTGAACCGGCTCGGCACGCTCAAGCGCTCCCACCTCGGCCAGGTCGGCGACTGCGCCGTCGCCGGCATCACGGAACGCGACTTCGACACGGCCATCCTCGATCTCGACGTCACGCCGACGCAGCTGGGCGAGCCGCAGATCGACGACAAGGTCGTCAAGAGCGGGCGGACCACCGGTGTCACGCACGGGGTGGTGACGCGGCCCTTCGCCAAGGTGAGCATCAACTACGGAGCGCCGGTCGGGGTGCGCGAGATCGAGTGCTTCGAGATAGGCCCCGACCCCGGCCACCCGGCGGACGGCGACGAGATCAGCCTGCCCGGCGACTCCGGTTCGGCCTGGCTGTTCAAGGCGCGCACCGGCAGGCCGACCGATGTACTGGCCGGTCTGCACTTCGGCGGGGAGAGCGACGCGGACCCCGAGGACCGGGCGCTGGCCTGCTTCCCCCACGCGGTCTTCGAGGAACTGAAGATCACCCTCCAGCCGCCGGCCCGCGGTTCGCTGGAGGCCGTGACCGGGTACGACCCGGGCTTCCTCACGGTGCCGATAGCCACCCCGCAGCTGGGCGCGGCCGTCAAGGCGGATGCCGTGCAGCTCTCCGGGACCGAGGTCATCCCGTACACCCACTTCTCGCTGGCGCTGCACGGGAAGCGGCGGTTCGCGTTCTGGGTGGCCTGGAACATAGACGGCGGAGCCATCAAGAAGATCGACCGCAGCGGGATCGAGTTCAAGAAGGATCCGCGGCTGCCGGCCGACGTCCAGGTCGGCAACGAGATCTACAAGGGCAACCGGCTCGACCGGGGCCACATCGCGCGCCGCGCCGACCTGATCTGGGGGCCCATGCCCGAGGCGGACCGCGCCAACACCGACTCGTTCTTCTACACCAACATCACCCCGCAGATGGACGACTTCAACCAGAGTGCGAAGGCCGGCATCTGGGGTGAGCTGGAGAACGCCCTCTACGAGGAGATCGAGGTCGAGGGCCTGAAGGTCAGCGTGTTCGGCGGGCCGGTGTTCCAGGACGACGACCGCGTCTTCCGCGGCGTGCAGCTTCCGCGCGAGTTCTGGAAGGTGCTCGTGTACTCCGAGAAGGGCACCCTCAAGGCGAAGGCGTTCCTGCTGACCCAGAACCTGGTCCTGGCGGAGATCCTGGAGCTGGACGAGTTCCGGGTGTTCCAGATCAAGCTGGGCGAGATCCAGAAGCGGACCGGTCTCAAGTTCCCCGCCACGCTGCTCCAGGCGGACACGCTGGTGGTCCCGGAGGCCCTGGAGGACCGGACTCCGCTGGAGGGCCTGGCAGACATCGACTGGGGCTAGGGGGTGTCCTCCGTCAGCTCGACGAGTTTGGCGACGGTGTTCCAGTTGCGGGTCGTCGCGGCGATGCCCTTGAACACGGCGGGCTTGGCGAGGGCCTCGCCCAGTTTGGAACGGCCCAGCCCGTTCGGGGCGTAGAGGTAGACGACCCGGTCGCCGATCCGGTACTCCTCCGGGAGGTACGCGGGCCCGTCGATCGAGGCGAACCGCCCCTCGGCCGGCTGCTCGGAGAGGAAGGTGGCGTGCAGCTGCCTGCCCTCGAGCTCGGCGGCCGGGAAGGGGCAGGCCTCGGCGACGGCGCGCAGGTAGCCGCCGTCGACCACCAGGCAGCGCACCGCGAAGCCGAAGTGGGCCTCGACGGCCCGCTCCAGATCGCGGGCCAGGGCGGCCATGTCCTTCTCCGTGCTGGCGAAGACGGCGTTGCCGCTCTGCAGGTACGTCTGCACGTCGGTGTGGCCGAGGCCCGCCAGGACCTCGCGCAGCTCGGCCATCGGGACCTTCTTGGCCCCGCCGACGTTGATTCCGCGCAGCAGGGCCGCGTACTTCTTCGTGGTCTTCGTGGTCATGACCGAACGATAGGACGGTGCACCGACAGCGCGGGCAGTTCGGCCTCGACGAGGTCGGCGGCCTGTCGCGTACCGCCCTCGGCGGCCATCTGCATGCGGACGGCCTCGGCGCGGGCCGCGACCCCGGGATCCGCGACGAGCGCGAGGACGGCCGCCCGCAGGGTCGCGGCGTCGGCCTCGTCCATCGGGACGTGCCGGGCGACGCCGAGTCCCCGGAGCATGTCGGCGTTGGCGAACTGGTCGACGGCCTGCGGGACGGCGACCATCGGGGTGCCGGTGGCGAGGCCTTCCTGGCTGCCGCCGGCGCCCGCGTGGGTGATGAAGGCGTCGGCCCGGCGCAGGATGTCGAGCTGGGGAACCCAGCGGTGGACCTCGACGTTGGCGGGGACGGCGCCGAGTTCGGCCTCGTCGGTGAACTTGCCGATCTGGAGGACGACATGCCAGTCGGGCAGGTCCCCGAAGGCCTCGATGCAGGCGCGGTAGAAGACGGGCTGCTTGGTGAAGGTCGAGCCGAGGGAGACCAGCAGCACCTTCTTCCCCTCCGCTGCCGCCGGGCGCTCCCAGGTGCCCTGGTCGGCGCTGCGGTCGCCCTGGCAGGAGCCGACGAAGGTGTGGACGGACGCGTCGACGCGGTCGGCGTGCGGCTGGAGGGCGCGCGGGATGAGCACGATGCTGCGGCGCGGCCGGCCGACGAAGCGGTCGCTGTCCTCGTCGATGCCGTTCTCGTCGAGCCAGGCGCGGAAGCGGGCGTAGTACGCCTGCCCGCGCTCGGAGGCGCGCAGTTCGGCGGTCATCGGCGCGGCGACCTCCTCCTCGTACCCGGTCCAGGCGACCAGGTTCGGGGAGAGGGAGACGGCGGGGACGCCCCAGCGGTGGGCGAGGACGGGCGCCGGGTAGGCGGTGATGTCGTGGATGACCAGGTCGGGCTCGTCGCCCTCGAAGGCGGCCGCGAGCTGCGGCAGGGCCTGCACGGCGTCGTTCAGGAACGGCTCGATGCTGTCGATGAGCTCGGTGCCCCAGGCCTCGGGCTCGTCGCCGGTGGGGAGGGTGGAGTTCCAGATCACCGGTGTCGCGCCGGTCTCCGCGATCTTCTCGGCGAAGGAGGCGGGGATGGCGTAGCTGACGCGGTGGCCGCGGGCGACGAGTTCCCGGATCACTTCGATGCTCGGGTTCACGTGCCCGTGGGCGGCGATCGAGAACATGGCGATGTGTGCGGGCTGGGCTGGGGTCATGCAACGAGCCTAACGAGACGATACGTCTCGTGCAACGGAGATATCCGGCCGCCGGAACGGGAGCCGCTGGGGCGCGGGCGGGGGGCGAAGCCGTGGGAATGCAAGACTTGGCGGATTCGCGGTGATCCGGATGCGGAGAGGTGTCATGGACGAGGCGCAGGCCAGGGGTGTGCTGGCGGCGGCGGGGCTCACGGGGCCGGCCGCGTTGCTGGCGCTGGGCGAGAACGCCGTCTTCGCAGCCGGCGATCTGGTGGTGAAGGTCGGCCGGGAGGCGGCGCTGCTGGAGCGGGCCGGGCGGGAGCTCGCCGTGGCGGGCTGGCTCGAGGAGGCCGGGATCCCGGCGGTCCGCGCCGCCGAGCCGAAGCCGCGGCTGGTGGCGGGACACCCGGTGACCCTGTGGCACCGCCTCGCGGATGCGGTCCGGCCGGCCGGTCCCGAGGACCTGGCGGTGCTGTTGCGACAGATCCATGCCCTCCCGGCGGCGCCGTTCGCGCTGCCCGCGCGGGACCTGCTGGGCGGGGTCGAGCGCTGGCTGCGGCTGGCGGGCGAGGCCGTCGACCCGGCCGACGCGGCGTACCTGCGCGCCCGGCGCGATGCGTACGCCGGCGAGGTCGCCGCGCTCGCCCCGCACCTGCCGCCGGGCCCGATCCACGGCGACGCCCTCCCCCGCAATGTCCACGTGGGCCCGGACGGGCCGGTCCTGGTGGACCTGGAGACCGTCTCGGCCGATCTGCGCGAACACGACCTGGTGGTGATGGCCCTCTCCCGCGACCGGTACGGGCTGCCGCCGCAGGCGTACGAGGCCTTCGTGGCGGCGTACGGATGGGACGTGCGCGACTGGGCGGGCTGCGCGGTGCTGCGGGGCGCCCGCGAGACGGCCAGCTGCGCCTGGGTCGCCCAGCACGCCCCGACGAACCCGAAGGCACTGGCCGAATTCCGGCGCCGGGTGGCCTCCCTGCGCGACGGCGACCCCGAAATGCGGTGGCACGCGTTCTAGGAGTGCCGTATCCAGGACCGCATATGAGACTGCACACCACGATCCACACCGCCCGCCTGGGTGCGACGGAGTTCAAAGTCATCCGCCCGGCCCGGACCCCGGCCCGCGCGGTGCTCCTCGACGGCCCCTGGTACCTGAACGGCTGGTTCGACCAGGAGGCCGCGCAGATCACCGCGGGGCTCTGGGCCCTCGCGGCCGCCTCGCCCCGGTCGCTGGTCCACCTGCCGATCCGGGCCAACGCGGCGGGCGGACCGGACACGGGCGCGGGGCGCCCGCTCGACCTCGTCCTGCTGCACCACTCCCTGCAGTTCGCCCCGTCCCGGTGGAAGGAGCTGCGCGGCCGGCTCGGCCCCGGGCGCCCGCGCACCGTGGACCTGCCCGCCCCCGACCCCGATGCGGAGCCCGACGCATCGGGCCTCCACCACCGGGAGAACCGGGACCGGTTCCGCCAGGGCATCCACAGCGAGACGCTGTTCATGACGGGCAGCGCGCGGACGTTGCGGGAAGCCGCCGTACAGTTCGCCGACCTCGCCCGCACGGGCCCCGGCCAGGTGTTCAACCACGGGGGCAGGCACTTCTGCCGGAGCGTGGACTGCGATCCCCAAGACCGCGACCTGCACCTCGAGTACTGCGAGGAGTGGCCTGCGTGACCGCGTGGCCGGCACAGCCCTCAGGCCGGCACGCCCTCAGGCCGAAACAGCCCTCAGGCCGACGCCGGCAGCAGGCTCCGCAGCGGCCACGCCGTGTCGATCACCGCGTCCGGGGTGCCCTGCCGGCGCAGGTACGACTGGAAGTCGCGGGCCCAGCGCTCGTGCCAGCCGCCCTGGCGGGTGTGCAGGTCGGCCGGGGTGAGCGCCGCCACCTCCGGGTGGCGGGCGGCTATCGCGCGGGCCACCTGCACCGCGGCCAGCGCGTCGGCGCCCGCGTCGTGCGCGGCGTCCAGGGTCACCCCGTACACCCCGCACACCGCCTCCAGGGTCCGCTTGCCGCGCCGGTAGCGGTCCACGGCCCGGTCGATGGTCAGCGGGTCCACCACCGGCCCCGTCTGCTGCGCCCCGCCCAGCCGGTCGGCCAGCGAGGGCAGCCCGTGCCGGGCCAGCTCGGCCGTCAGCAGGGTCAGGTCGAAGGCTGCGTTGTACGCGACGACCACCGCGCCCCGCCGCCAGTGCTCGACCAGCGCCTGCGCGACCTCGTCCGCGACCTCCCGCACCGGGCGGCCCTCCGCCACCGCGCGCTCCGTGCTGATCCCGTGGATCGCCGAGGCGCCCTCGGGAATCGGTATCCCCGGGTCCGCGAGCCAGCCGCGCCGTTCGCGCACCTCGCCCGCCCGCACCTCGACCACCGCCGCCGTCACGATCCGCGACTCCCCCGGCTCCGTGCCGGTCGTCTCCAGGTCGAATCCGATCAGCACACCGCCGTGCCAGTCCCCCATGCCGCGCCAGTTCTCCACCCCGTGCCCCTCCCCCGTACTCCCCGTGCACCCCGTACACACCTTTGGTCAACGACTTTCAGCCTGCCACGGGGCACTGACAGTCACGACACCGGGCGGGAGTCCTCCCAGATCGACTCGAATTCCTCCCGGTACGTCGGGAAGAGCCCGTGCTCCGCGTCCCGCGAGGAACCGCGGGCGCCGCCGCCCCGAAGCACCAGCACCGGCGCCTCCATGCCGCGCGCCCGGCGCAGGTACGACTGCACCACCGCGATGCCCGAGGACTCCCCCTCCACCAGGTAGGCGGTGAAGCGGGGCGTCTCGTCGAAGACGTGGATCTCGAACCGCGAGGGATCCCGCAGCCCCGCCCGCACCCGGCGCACGTGCAGGATGTTCATCTCCACCGAGCGGCTCAGCTCGCCCTTGCGCAGGCCGAGCTCCCGCTCCCGCCGCTTCACGGCGCTGCTGGCCGGGTTCAGGAACAGCAGCCGGACGCGGCAGCCGGCCTCCGTGAGGCGCACGAGTCTTCGGCCCGAGAAGTTCTGCACCAGCAGGTTGAGCCCTATGCCGATGGCGTCGAGCCGCCGCGCCCCGCCGAACAGGTCCTCCGCCGGGAGCTGGCGCTGCAGCCGCACCCGGTCCGGGTGGACCGAGATGACGTCCGCGTACCGGTCGCCCACCAGGTCCTCGACCGCGTCGATCGGCAGCCGGTCCGCCCCCGGGGAGCCCGCGCCGCCGCCCAGCACCTCCAGCAGCCGCGCCGAGGCGCGCTCCGCCTGCTCCAGCACCGCCCGCGACAGCGCCCGGTTGCGGGAGACCACGTTGCGGGTGACCTCCAGCTCGTCGAGCGCGAGCTCGATCTCCCGCCGGTCGTCGAAGTACGGCTCGAAGCACGGCCAGTGCTGGACCATGAGCTCCCGCAGCTGCGGGAGCGTCAGGAAGCTCAGCACGTTGTCGTCGGCCGGGTCCAGCAGGTAGCCCTTGCGCCGGCTGACCTCGCGGACCGCGACGGCCCGCTGCACCCACTCCTGGCCGGCAGGTCCGGCGGCCGCGACCACCCAGTCGTCCCCGCCGTGCACGGGCTCGTAGATCGGCCGCAGCACCGCGCCGACGACGGCGCGCAGCCTCTGCTCGATCAGGTTCAGCCAGATGTACGCACGCCCGGCGCGCTGCGCCCGGGTCCGGACCTCGCTCCACGCGTCCGCGCCCCAGTCCAGCTCGGCCCCGGCCCGCACGCTCCCGGCCGCCGTCGGGGCCAGCGACACCGCCCCGGCCGGCACCCCCGTGGGAACGCCGCCCGACACGCCGCCCGACACCCCGCCGGGCGCACCACCGGGTGCACCTCCTGGGGCGTCCGCCGGGCCGCCCTCGTGACCGCTGTCACCAGGGGGCAGCTCCAGACCTCCCGAGCTCACCCGTGCACCGCCTTCTGCGTCTGGACGCCCGTCTCCAGTGATCACGGAAGGGTACTCCGAGCGCGGCGCCCGATGCAGCCCGATGGCCCTTACACCGGTGGTCCGTTGACCCATTATCCGATGCCCGCATAGTCCGCTGACCCGCATATCAGCTCTCCGGGTCACCCGGGAGGAGCATCCCAAGTCCCCGCGTGCGGGCCCACTTTCGGGGAAGATCTGCAGTGACGTGGTCCACGCCGGATCAGCCCGAACCATCAGCCCGACAGCCGGGGGAACGAGGGGAAGAGTCGTATCCATGCAGGTCTGGCCGGGACAGGCGTATCCGCTCGGCGCCACCTACGACGGCGCCGGCACCAATTTCGCGGTCTACTCCGAGGCCGCCCGACGCATCGAACTGTGTCTGCTCCACGAGGACGGCTCGGAGACCGCCGTCGAACTGCGCGAGACCGATGCCTTCGTACGCCACGCCTACCTGCCCGGGGTGATGCCGGGGCAGCGCTACGGCTTCCGGGTGCACGGCCCGTACGAGCCCGAGCGCGGGCAGCGCTGCAACGCGGCCAAGCTGCTGCTGGACCCGTACGCGCGGGCCGTCGCGGGCAGCGTCGACTGGGGCGAGGAGGTGTACGGCTACCACTTCGGCCGGCCGGATTCGCGCAACGACCTCGACTCGGCTCCGCACACGATGAGTTCGGTCGTGGTCAATCCGTACTTCGACTGGGCGAACGACCGCCCGCCGCGCCACGAGTACCACCACACCGTGCTGTACGAGGCGCACGTCAAGGGACTGACCATGCGTCACCCCGATCTGCCCGAGGAGCTGCGCGGTACCTACGGGGCCCTCGCGCACCCGGCGGTCATCGGGCACCTCACCAAGCTCGGGGTGACGGCGCTGGAGCTGATGCCGGTGCACCAGTACGTGAACGACCACCGGCTCGTCGACGACGGGCTGAGCAACTACTGGGGCTACAACACGATCGGCTTCTTCGCCCCGCACAACGGCTACGCCTCCGGTGACCGGGGCCAGCAGGTGTTGGAGTTCAAGTCGGCGGTGCGGGCCCTGCACGAGGCCGGGATCGAGGTGATCCTCGATGTGGTCTACAACCACACCGCCGAGGGCAACCACCTGGGCCCGACGCTGTCCTTCCGGGGGCTCGACAACGCCTCGTACTACCGGCTCGCGGACGATCCCCGGCACTACATGGACACGACCGGGACCGGGAACTCGCTGCTCATGCGCTCCCCGCACGTGCTCCAGCTGATCATGGACTCGCTGCGGTACTGGGTCACCGAGATGCATGTGGACGGGTTCCGCTTCGACCTCGCGGCCACGCTCGCCCGGCAGTTCCACGAGGTGGACCGGCTGTCCTCCTTCTTCGACCTGGTGCAGCAGGATCCGGTGGTCAGCCAGGTGAAGCTGATCGCGGAGCCCTGGGACCTGGGCGAGGGCGGCTACCAGGTGGGGAACTTCCCGCCGCTGTGGACCGAGTGGAACGGCAAGTACCGGGACACCGTACGGGACCTGTGGCGCGGGCAGCCGCGGACGCTGGCGGAGTTCGCGGGGCGGCTGACCGGCTCCTCGGACCTCTACCAGGACGACGGGCGCCGCCCGCTCGCCTCGATCAACTTCACCACCTGCCACGACGGTTTCACCCTGAACGACCTCGTCTCGTACGACGAGAAGCACAACGAGGCGAACCGTGAGGGCAATCGGGACGGGGAGACCCACAACCGGTCCTGGAACTGCGGGGTCGAGGGGCCGACGGAGGACCCGGAGGTCCAGGAGCTGCGCGAGCGACAGATGCGCAACTTCACGGCCACCCTGATGCTCTCGCAGGGCGTGCCGATGCTCAGCCACGGCGACGAGTTCGCCCGCTCGCAGGGCGGCAACAACAACGCGTACTGCCAGGACAACCCGCTGTCGTGGGTCAACTGGCCCGAGCCGGGCAAACCGGCGCCCTCCCTGCTGGAGTTCACCCGGCGGATGGTGTGGCTGCGGCGCGACCACCCGGTGTTCCGGCGGCGCCGGTTCTTCCACGGGCGGCCGGTGGAGGGGACCGACGACGAGCTGTCCGACATCGCCTGGTTCACCCCGCACGGGGAGCCGATGCGGGCCCGCGACTGGCAGGCGCAGCACGCGCGCTCGCTGACGGTGTTCCTCAACGGGGAGGCGATCTCCGAGCCGGGCTCGCGCGGGGAGCGGATCACGGACGACTCGTTCCTGCTGATGTTCAACGCGGGCGCCGATCCCCAGGAGTTCACCGTCCCGGCCGGGCACGGGGCGCAGTGGCGGCTGGTCGTGGACACGGCGCGGCCGGACGTACTGCCACCCGGCACCGGACCGCAGTATGCGGCCGGGGACCGGGTGGCGCTGACAGGGCGGTGTCTGGTGGTGCTTCAGCGCCCGGCGTAGGAGGAGCCCGGCGGGCCCGACGGGCTCCCGGTCACGTGCGGGGAGGCCGTCTGCTGCGCCGGGATGAAGACCTTCGGCGCGGCGGGGTGCGTCCGGGCGGTCGGCACCCGGGTGACCAGGGCGAGGATCAGGGACAGTGCGGCGGCCCCGACCGCCACGGCGAAGGCCCCGGCGGGCCCGTACGACTCGGCGAGCCGTCCGGAGGCGGCGAGCGCGGCGGCCTGCCCGGCGACGAGTGAGCTGGCGGCGAAGGCCGTGGCCTCGGCGAGCCGGGCGGGCTCCACGACCCGCTCGGTCAGCGCGAACGCGGTGATCAGGTGGGGGGCGTAGGCGGCCCCGAGCACCGTGACGGCCGCGTACAGCGGCCACAGGGTGTCGGTGAAGAGCAGCGGTACGGAGAGCACCAGCGCGGCGGCGGTCGCCGCCCGCCAGCGCAGCCGCAGCCCGATCCGGGCGGGCAGCGCCCCGAGGGCGAGGCCCACGGCGGCGCTGACGACGCCCATGGCGGCGTAGACGATGCCGGCCTGGCCGGGGACGCCCAAACGAGCGGTGAGGGCGGCGATTCCGGCCTGGCAGGCGCCGAACATGGCCCCCTGGAGCAGCAGGGAGCCCCGTACGGCGTACACGACGCGCGGCTGCGGGCTGCGGCGCTCGACGTCGGCGCGGGCGTCGCCGGCGTCCGCACCGGTGCGCACGCCCCGCCGCCGGCTGCGCTCCTTCGCTCCTGCCCCGGCCGTGACGGCGGCGGTCGGGTGCAGGGCGAAGGCCGTGCCGAAGACGGCGACGAGGGCGGCGGCCCCGCCGAGGGCGATCGCGGGGTGCAGGGCGAGCGCGGCGAGTCCGACGAGGGCCGGCCCGAAGACGAAGGACACCTCGTCGAGGGTGCCTTCGAGCGAGTGGACGGCGCCCACCACGCCCTCGTCGGCCTCGGCCCGGTGGGCGAGGGCCACGGAACGGGTTCGGGCGAGTGGTCCGATCAGCGGTACGGAGGCGCCGGTGACGGCGCCGATCGCGGCGAGCGGGACGGTGGCGAGGCCCCCGAGGGCCCCGGCGACCAGGGCGCCGGTGGCGACCGCGTTGACCGCGGCGGCGGTCAGGACCACGGGCCGCTGCCCGTACCGGTCGGCGAGCCGGCCCAGGACGGGCCCGAAGACCACCTGTCCGGCGGAGAGGATGCCGCCGACGATGCCGGCGGTGGCGAGGGAGCCGCTGGTCTCGGCGACCAGCAGCACGCTCCCGAACTGGGACATCGCAACGGGGAGTCGCGCGAGGAAGGAGAGGAGCGGGAGTAGGGGCCCGGTCAGGGCGATGACTCTTCGATAGGTGTTGACGGTTCCGGCCACTTGATCGACCCTAACGCGGTGCAGTCACCCGGATGCATTGGGTCATGGCACGGAATCCCGGAAGGTGGGTACGTACGTTCTCATGAGCCAGCCGTATCCGCACAGCCAAACGGAATCTGATGTTCTGGCAGCTGTCACCCCAGCTCCACCTGCGGCCCCGTCAGCTGCGGTCCCGTCGTCGACGTACCGCCTCCAACTGCGACCGGAGTTCCCCTTCGCGGCGGCCGAGGCGGCCGTACCGTACCTCGCCTCGCTCGGCGTGTCGCACCTGCACCTCTCGCCGGTGCTGGAGGCGGTCCCGGGCTCGGCGCACGGGTACGACGTCACCGACCACTCCGCGGTGCGGGCCGAGCTCGGCGGCGAGCCGGGGCTGCGGGCGCTGGCCGCGGCCGCCCGGGGGCACGGGCTCGGCCTGGTGCTGGACATCGTGCCGAACCACATGGCGGTGCCGTCCCCGCTGCGGCTGAACCGGCCCCTGTGGGAGGTGCTGCGGGAGGGTCCGCGGTCGCCGTACGCCCGCTGGTTCGACATCGACTGGGAGGCGGGCGGCGGCCAAATGCTGCTGCCGGTGCTCCCGGGGCCGCCCGAGCCCGGCGCGTTCACGGTCGACCGGGACGGCGGGGTGCTGCGCCACGGGGAGCTGGAGTTCCCGCTGCGGGAGGGCACGGCGGGGCTGGCCGCGCCGGAGCTGCTGGCCGCGCAGTGGTACCGGCCGGCCTGGTGGCGGGAGGCCCGGACGGGCCTCAACTACCGGCGGTTCTTCACGATCTCGGAGCTGATCGGGGTCCGGGTGGAGGACCCCGACGTGTTCGCGGCGACGCACGCGAAGGTGCTGGAGCTGGTCCGGGACGGGGTGGCCGGGGGGCTGCGGATCGACCACGTGGACGGGCTGGCGGACCCGGAGGGGTACCTGCGGCGGCTGCGGGCGGCGGTGGGCGGGGGCTGCTGGGTGGTGGTGGAGAAGATCCTGGCCCGGCAGGAGCGGCTGCCGCCCGGCTGGCCGGTGGCCGGGACCACCGGGTACGACGCACTGCGCCGGGTGGACGGGGTGTTCACCGACCCGGCGGGCGCCCCCGAACTGACCCGCCGGTACCTGGAGTTCACCGGGACGCCGGACTGGGAACGGACGGCCCGGGCGTGTGCGCGGGAGGTACTGACCGGCGATCTGGCCGCCGAGCTGGCAGCCCTGGAGCGGGCCGCCGGTCCGGAACTCGCGGCCGGAGTACGGGAGGTGCTGATCGCCTATCCGGTCTACCGGCCGTACCCCGGCGAGCCGGAGCTCGACCCGCAGGCCCTGGCGGAGGCCGCCGCGCCGGCCGGCCCGGGCGCGGTGGCCGGCGTACGGGACCTCGTGCTGCGCGATCCCGCCTTCTCGGCGCGCTTCGCCCAGACCTCGGCCGCCCTGCGGGCCAAGTCGCTGGAGGACCGGGCCTTCTACCGGCACGCCCCGCTGCTGTCGGCCACCGAGGTCGGGGGTGACCCCGGGCAACCGGCCCTCCCGCCTGCGGAGTTCCACGCGTACTGCGCCGCGCTCGACCGGGACTGGCCGGGCTCCGGGACGGTGCTGTCCACCCACGACACCAAGCGCAGCGCGGACGTCCGGGCCCGCATCTCCGCGCTCTCCCAGGCACCCGAGCTGATGGGCCGGCCCGCCGGTCCCGATCCCCAACTCGCCTGGGTGGCCCGGCAGACGGCGCTGGGCCTCGGGGAAGTCCCCGAGCGCACCGAGCGCCTCGTACAGGCGCTCCTCAAGGCCGTCCGCGAGGCGGCCCTGCACACGAGCTGGACCGACCAGGACCCGGCGTACGAGGCCTCGGTCGCGGGATACGTCCCGGACCCGGAGGAGCCCGCGGATCCGGCGGAACTGGCGGAGCTGGCCGGGGCGGCCCGGGCGAACCTGCTCGGCATGACCCTGCTGCACCTGGCGATGCCCGGGGTCCCGGAGGTCTACCAGGGCGCCGAGACGGAGTACCGGGCCCTGGTCGACCCCGACAACCGGCGCCCGGCCCGGTTCCCCCGCGAGGCCCTGGCCCGGCTCGACGCGGGGGCCGCGCCGCAGGGGCAGGCGCAGGAGAAGCTCGCGCTGACGGCCGCCCTGCTGCGGCTGCGCCGGGACCGGCCCGAGCTGTTCACCGGCTACGCCCCGCTCGCCGCCCGGGGCCCGGCGGCGGAGCACTGCCTGGCGTTCGCCCGCCCGGCCGGGCTGGTCGCGGCGGCCACCCGGCTCTCGTACCGGCTGGCCGCGGCCGGCGGCTGGCGGGACACCGCCCTGGCCCTCCCGCCGGGGCGGTGGACGGCGCTCCTGGACCGGGGGGCCTCGTACGAGGGCGAGGTCCGGCTGGCGGACCTGCTCTCGGCCCGCCCGGTCGCCGTCCTCCTGCGCGACGGCGGGCCGGGAGACGAGTAGCCCGGCGAAGGCCTCGGCCGCGCCGGTCCGACGTTGTCGGAGGCGGTGGGCGAGGCCTTCCCGTCCCTGGCCGGCCGCGGACTCCACCAGCAGTGGCCGAGGGCCGCCCCGGCAAGGCGTTGGCCAGGGGTTTCCGGGAAGTGTGGGGCGTGCGGAGCAGTAGGGGGCGTGCGCGGCGGGCATTGCATCAGACGTGACCCTCCTCCGAGACATGTGTTACCCCACACCGTCCGAGCTCGCGCTGGCCGCCCGCGCGCTGGCGGACGAGCACCCCGGCCGGGCCCGGCTCCGCCGGGCCGGCACCTCCCGGGGCGGCCGGCCCCTGTGGCTGCTCTCCGCCCTGCCGAGCGGCCGCCCGCAGGGCGCGGGCGTGCTCGTCGTCGCCGGGGCCCACGCCAACGAGCCCGTCGGCGGTGCCACCGCGCTGGCGCTGGCCCGGCGCGTCCTCCACGAGCCGGCGATCCGCGCCGGGCGGGGCTGGCACTTCCTGCTGTGCGCCGATCCCGACGGGGCGGCCCTGCACCGCACACCCCGCCCGTACTCCCTGCTCGACTACCACCGGAACTTCTTCCGGCCGCCCGGTCCGGAACAGCCCGAGTGGGCGCCGTCTTTACTGCCTCCGGACCGGCTCCCGCCCGAGACCCTGGCCCTGACGGCCCTCATCGACGAGCTGCGGCCCGTCCTCCAGGTCTCGCTCCACGGCACGGACCTCGGCGGGTCCTGGGTGCAGCTCACCCGGGACATACCGGGCCTCGCGGAGCCGTTCGCCAAATCGGCCGCCGAGCTGCGGATCCCGGTGGAGACCGGGGCCTCGGACGCGGCCGGCTGGCCCTCCCCCGGGCCCGGGATCTTCGTGATGCCGCAGCCCGGGGCGGACGCCGCCGGGGCGTTCCACCCGGAGGACACCCGGCTCAGCACCTGGTACCACGCCCACCGGTACGCCGGCACCACCGCCATCGTCGAAGTCCCGATGTGGGCCTCGGACCTGGTCGACGACCCCGCCCCGCATCCGGACCCGCGCGGCGCCCTGCGGCTCCTGGCGGGGCGGCTCACCGCGGACGCCGCGCTCGTGGCCCGCGTACGGGACCGGGTGCCCGGTGCCCCGGAGCCCGGCGGGGGCCACGGCGCGGGCATCGGCGCGGACCCCGGTGCGGCCGCGCTGCTGCGCGCCGTCGACTGGACGCTCGCCCTGATCCCCCGGATCACCGTGGAGTGGACCGGCCCCGGGGCGCCCGCCGAGGCCACGGCGGCCTCCATCGGCAGCATCGACGCCTTCGGGCGCCGCCTGTCGCTGCGCGCCGCCGCGATGCTGCTGCGGGTGCTGCGGGCTCAGGGCCACCCGGCGGCGCCCGGGCTGGACCGGCTCGTCACCGGCTGGTGCGAGGAGTTCGCCGCCCGGTTCCAGGCACGCCGGGTCCCGGTGGCCCACCAGGTCGAGCACCAGACCCGTACCGTCCTGGCGACCTACGAACGGCTCGTGGCGGCCGGGACGGTCAATGCGTAGCGGCTGCGGGCGCTCCGGCGGGAACGGCAGGTACGGCAGGTACGGGCAGCGTGTACCGGCGCTTGGGCGCGCCCGTGGCGCCGAGCCGGTCGTAGAAGCGGATCGCGCCCTCGTTCCAGTCCGGGGTCTGCCACTGGACCTGGTCGAGGCCGAGCTCGCGGGCGAGGCCTGCCACGCCGTCCATCAGGGCGGCGCCGAGGCCGTGCCCGCGGGCCTCCTCGGCGAGGTAGAGGCAGTCCATGTGGAGGTAGTGCCGGGCGTCCCAGAACGCGAACTCGGCCGAGCAGGCGGCATATCCGGCGACCGAGCCGTCCGGCGCCTCGGCCAGCAGCACCCACAGGCGGGCGCCCTCGGCGAACAGTTGCGGCCCGAGCCGGTCGGCCAGGTCCGCGGGCCGGGGCGCGGACTTCTCGTACGCGACGTGCTCGTGGACGAGTTCGACGAGGCGGGGCAGGTCCTCGGGGCGCGCGGGGCGCACGGCGGGCCGGTGTTCCTGCGAGTCCTTCGGGTCTCCGTGTTCCATGGACCCCATCATCGGCCCCGGCAGGATCCGGGAGCCGGTGCCCCCCTGGGAAGCGTCCTGCCGAGCGGGCCGGACGCCCCGGACAGGCCCTAGCTCGAGGACAGCCGGAAGTTCATCCGGCCGAAGCCGATCTGGTCCCCGGCTCGGACCGCCACCGAGCCGGTCACCCGGCGTCCGTTGACCGTGGTGCCGTTGGAGGAGCCGAGGTCGGTGAGCACCCACACCCCGTCGCGCAGTCCGAGCTCGGCGTGCACCCGGGACACGGTCTCGTCGGTGAGCCGCAGCCCGTTGCCGGGGTCGCGGCCGATCCGCAGGGCCCGCGCGCTCGGGTGCGGCAGCAGCAGTTTGGGCAGCCGCTCGGCGGTCCACGCCCGCCGGACGCCGGCGGACACGGCCGAGGCGCGGCCCACCCAGGAGAAGACGCGACGCGTCCAGGGGCCTTCGCCGCTCCCGCGGTTCTCGAGGTCGGCGGTGAGGACCACGAGGTCCTCGGAGCGGCGGGCGACCAGGGCGAGTTCCATACGGCGCAGGAACGTGTCGTGGGACAGCTTCCCGAGGGCCGCACCCTCGCGGAGCTGCTCCAGCGCCCGGTCGCGCTCCGCGTCGGACAGGCGCGGTACCGGGAAGGCGGGGAACTCGAAACTGGACGTCACAGGGTGATTGTCGGCCCGTCAGGGCCGGAGTGTCCAGAACTCCTGCGGCCGTCCCGCGATGATGGGGCAGGCACACGTTCCGGGTACCGCCGCAGACGAGGGGAACCGTCCGTGCAGTTCGAGGTGTGGGCACCGCTGACAGACCGGGTCGCGCTGCGGGTCGGCGACGCGACGTACGAGATGGCACGCGATCCGGACCGGGCCGGCTGGTGGCTCGCCGAGGCGCCGGCCGCCGACGGGGACCGGTACGGATTCCTGCTGGGCGTGGCCCCCGGGGAGGGGATCGTACGGCCCGACCCGCGCGGGCGGCGGCTGCCGGACGGGCCCGACGGCCTCTCGGCGGTGGTGGATTTCGAGCCGCTCACCCCGCAGGCCCCGGCGCCCGGGACGCGGCTCCAGGACGCGGTCCTCTACGAGCTGCACATCGGCACGTTCACCCCCGAGGGCACCTTCGACGCGGCCGCCGCCCGCCTCGGGCACCTCACCGCGCTCGGGGTCACGCACGTGGAGCTGATGCCGGTCTGCCCGTTTCCCGGCCGGCACGGGTGGGGGTACGACGGGGTCGCGCCGTGGGCGGTGCACGAGCCGTACGGCGGCCCGGCCGGGCTGGCCCGGTTCGTGGACGCGGCCCACGCGGCCGGGCTCGGGGTGGTGCTGGACGTGGTCCACAACCACCTGGGCCCCTCCGGCAACCACCTCCCGGCCTTCGGCCCGTACTTCACGGACACCCACCACACCCCGTGGGGCGCGGCGGTCAACCTGGACGCGGCCGGCTCCGACGAGGTGCGCGCCTACCTCCTGGACAGCGCCCTGGCCTGGCTGCGGGACTACCGGATCGACGGGCTCCGGCTGGACGCCGTGCACGCGCTCGCCGACGGCCGGGCGCTGACCTTCCTGGAGGAGCTGTCCGCGGCCGTGGACGAGCTCGCCGCCGAGAGCGGCCGCCCGCTGTTCCTGATCGCGGAGTCCGACCGGTGCGATCCGCGCACCACGGCCCCGCGCGCCGCCGGGGGCCTGGGCCTGCACGCCCAGTGGAACGACGACTTCCACCACGCCCTGCACTGTGCGCTGACCGGTGAGTCCCAGGCGTACTACGCCGATTTCGCCGGGGCGCCGCTCGCCGCCCTGGCCAAGACCATGACCCGGGCCTTCTTCCACGACGGCACCTGGTCCTCGTTCCGGGGCCGCAGCCACGGCCGCCCGGTGGACCGGCGCCGCACGCCCGCGCACCGCTTCGTCGGCTACACGCAGACCCACGACCAGATCGGCAACCGGGCCCTCGGCGACCGGCTCGCGGGCTCGCTCTCCCCCGGCTTGCTGGCCTGCGGTGCGACGCTGGCGCTGACCGGGCCGTTCGTACCGATGCTGTTCATGGGCGAGGAGTGGGCCGCGGGCACGCCGTGGCAGTACTTCACCGACCATCCGGACCCGGAGCTCGCCGAGGCGGTACGGTCCGGCCGGCGGCGGGAGTTCGCGGCGCACGGCTGGAAGGCCGAGGAACTCCCGGATCCGCAGGACCCGGCCACCCGGGACCGCTCGTGCCTGGACTGGGCGGAGCCGGAGCGCGCCCCGCACGACCGGCTGCTGGCCTGGTACCGGACCCTGGTCACCCTCCGGCGCACCCACCCGGACCTGCGGGACCCGGACCTGGCGGCGGTCCGTGTGGCGTACGACGAGGAGCGCCGCTGGGTGACGTTCCGGCGGGGCGAGGTACGCGCGGCCGTGAACCTCTCCCCCGAGCCGGTGACCATCGCCCTCGGCCGCAACGGGGTCCGGGTCCTGGCTTCCTGGGAACCCGTCGACCACCCGGGCCCGGACGGCCGCGTCCACGTACCGGGCGAGTCGGCGGTGCTGCTGGGGCCGTAACACGCCTCCCTGCGGCATTGCTCCGGCCTGCGACTCCTACTCCACGACCGCCAGCTCCCGCGGGGCGTTGTTGAAGCTGCGGCCGCCGTCCTCCGTGACCGTCACGATGTCCTCGATGCGCACCCCGAAGCGGCCGGGGAGGTAGATGCCGGGCTCCACGGAGAAGCACATCCCGGGAACCAGGGGCTGCTCCTCGCCCTCGACCATGTACGGGGGTTCGTGGGTGGTCACGCCGATGCCGTGGCCCGTGCGGTGGATGAACCGGTCTCCGTAGCCGAACTCGGTGATCACCGCGCGGGCCGCCCGGTCCACGTCCTGGCAGGCGATGCCCGGGCGGACGGCCGCGGAGGCCGTCTGCTGGGCCTGGCGGACGATGTCGTGGACGCGCTGCTCCTCGGCGCTCGGCTCGCCGACGTGCACGGTGCGGGAGATGTCGGAGCCGTACCCGTGCTTGAGCCCGCCGAAGTCGAGGACCACCATGTCGCCGTGCCCGATGGTGCGCTCGCCGGCCTCGTGGTGCGGGTTGGCCCCGTTGGGGCCGGAGCCGACGACCGTGAAGTCCACCTGGGAGTGGCCGTGTTCGCGCAGCAGAGCGGCCAGGTCGGCGGCGATGTCGGTCTCCCGGCGTCCTGCGAAGGGGACCTTGAGGATCTGCGCGTACGCCGCGTCCGCGGCCGCGCCGGCCGCCGCGAGCCGTTCCAGCTCCCGCTGGTCCTTGACCGCGCGGAGCATCGGCAGGACGTCGGTGAGGGGGGCGTACGAGGTGGCCGGCAACTCCCGCTGGAGGCCGAGCAGATGCATGGCCCAGGTGTTGTCGCTGACCCCGAAGCGGCCGCCCACGTCGAGGAGCGGCGCGGTGACTCCGTACGGGTTCTTCCCGTCGGCCCAGTCGCGCAGGGTCAGCGCGGGCGCCGCGGGGGCCTTGGCCGCGTCGGGGGCTTCCAGGGCGGGCACGACGAGGACGGGCTCCTGCCCGGCGGCGAGCACGAGCACGGTCAGCCGCTCGGTGTCGATCGGCCGGTAGCCGGTGAGGTGGGCGAGGTCGGGCCCGGGGGCGATGAGCAGCCCGGCCAGCCCGGCATCGGCGGCGCTCTGTGCGGCGGCGGCCATCCGGGCGGCGTAGTCGGCGTGCGTGAACGGATCGGGTTCGAGGTCCATGGTGCGATCCTGCCGCCGCGCCGGGCCGCGCGCGAGTGGTTACCGGGACGGGGTGAGGCGGGCGGCGAGGGCGGCGGCCGCGGGGGGCGGGGTGCCGGGGGCGAGGAGTTCCGTACGGTGCACCAGGCGCGGGTCGGACAGCGGTACGGCGACCCCGGCCCCGGCTGCCTCGGCCATCCGGCGCGGCAGCAGGACCAGGCCGTGCCCGGCGGCGGCGAGGGCGCACAGGGCGTGCAGGTCGGTGCCGTCGTAGCGCAGGGCCGGAGCGGTCCGGACGGCGGCGGGCAGCGGCGCCGCGCCGGGGGCGTCGATCCAGCGGGCGTCGGCGAGGTCGTCCAGCCGGAGCGCGGCCCGGCCGGCGAACGGGTGCCCGGCCGGGAGCAGTACGGCGAGCTCCTCCTCGCCGACGCCGGTCACGGTGAGCGGGGCCACGTCGGGCAGCCGCAGCGGGTCGCTGGGCGCGGCGAGGCCGTCGACCAGGCCGAGGTCGCAGCCGCCGGTGGCGACGGCGGCCGGCACCTCGGCGGCCGGCAGCACCCGCAGCGCCACCCCGGTGGCCGGCAGCGCGGCCAGCAGCCGGGGTCCGACGCAGAGCGGGGACGCGGCGAGGGTGACCTGCCCGGGCGGCGCGGCGGCCAGCCGCAGCACATCGGCCCGGGCCGCGTCGAGCCGCAGCAGCAGCGGACCGGCGTGCTCCAGCAGCCGCACCCCGGCCGGGGTCGGCTCCACGGGCCGCCGGGTGAGGAGCTCGGCGCGCAGGTCGCCCTCGAGGGCGGCGATGTGCTGGGAGACGGCGGACTGGGTGTAGCCGAGCTCACGGGCGGCGGCGGAGAAGGAGGACAGCCGGGCGACGGTGACGAAGGTGCGGAGCAGGTGCGGATCCATGGCGCCAGCGTGCCACCGGCCCGGGGCCCGGCCGCGCCCCGGAAGTCCGCCGCCCGCCGCGCCCCGGAAGTCCGCCGCCCGGCGCGCCCGGCCGGCGGCGGGACGCGGCGTCCGTATCGTGGACGGGGTGAGCATCCCCAGTGGCCCGTCCGCAGGCCGCAGCAGGCCACAGGGCACGTCCCGGACCGACTCCGCCGGCGCCGTGTACGGCTCCCTCCTCGCCACCTCCGTGGTGGCCACCGCAAGTACCGTCGGGGACCATCCGCGGCTCCACCTCGTCATCCTCCTGCTCATCACGGGTCTGGTGTTCTGGGCCACCCACGTGTACGCCGAGCTGGCGGGGGAACGGCTGGTCGGGCAGCCGTGGAGCCGGCACGAGATCCGCCGCGTCGCCCTGCACGAGTGGCCCATCGTCGAGGCCGCCGCCCTGCCCGCGGCCGCCGTGGCCGTCAGCGGTCTCCTCGGGCTGGACTACGTGGGGACGGCGTGGCTGGCCATGAGCGTGGCGGTGGCGCAGCAGGTCGTCTGGGCGTGCCTCGGTGCCGCCCGCGCCGGTGCCACCCGCGGCCAGCTGGCCGCCGAGGGGGTCGTCAACCTCGCCCTCGGCCTGATCCTCGTGGCCACCAAGGCCGCACTGAAGTAGCACGGGAACGGCGATCAGATCTGCTGATCGAACATGCAGGAACAATCGTTGGCGCTGAACCGGGGCCGGGTCGCAGGATGACCGGTATGACCACTGCACGGACCACCTCACGGGCCACCTCACGGGCCACCTCACCGGCCACTGCACGGACGACCCGGCCCGCCCGGGTCGCCCTCGTCGGCGACCGCTCCCCGCACGTGAAGTCCCACACCCGCGTCCCCGCGCTGCTCGACGCCCTCGCCTCCCGTGACGGGCTCGTCCTCGACGCGTACTGGATCCCCACCGGCGACGCCGCGGCCGAGGCCGCCTCCGGGGCCCTGGCCCGGTTCGACGCGGTCTGGCTGCTGCCCGGCAGCCCGTACGCCAGCGAGGCGGGGGCGCTCGCCGCGATCCGGGTCGCGCGGGAGGAGGGCATCCCGTTCCTCGGGACCTGCGGCGGCTTCCAGCACGCGCTGCTGGAGTACGCCCGCTCGGTCTGCGGGCTGGCCGGCGTCGCGCACGCCGAGAACGACCCGGGGGCCGAGGACCTGCTGATCGCGCCGCTCGCCTGTTCGCTCGTCGGCCACGAGGGCCTCGTACGGGCCGAGCCCGGGTCGCTCGCCGAGTCCGTGCTCGGCGCGGAGCGGTCCATGGAGCGCTACCACTGCAGCTACGGTCCGGAGCCGCGGTACCTGCCGGTGCTCACCGCCCACGGGCTGCGGCTGTCGGGGCACGACGAGGACGGGCAGGCGCGCATCGCGGAGCTGCCGGGACATCCCTTCTTCCTGGCGACGCTGTTCCAGCCCGAGCTGTCCGGGGACGGAAAGCGCCCGCACCCCGTCGTGAAGGCGCTCGCGGCGGCGGCCGTCGCGCGTGCCGCGGCCGGATAACGCGTGGCGGGACCACCCTCCTGATCAGCTATGCTGTGCATGCACATCGAACGGGCGGTCCGCCGCCCTTCGTGGTGGGTGTAGCTCAGTTGGTAGAGCACCTGGTTGTGGTCCAGGTGGCCGCGGGTTCAAGTCCCGTCACTCACCCTGATCCCCTGGGGGTACGAGGTTTCCTCGTACCCCCAGGGGCTTTTCTGCGTCCTCCCGCTACCCCCGCAGGAACGCCTCCACCGCGGCGGCGAAGGCGACCGGGGTCTCGTGCGGCGGGTAGTGACCGGCACCGGGGACGGGGTGGACCCGGCAGTTGGGGTACGAGACCTGCCAGGTGGCCCGCATCACCTCCGGGGTGAGGGCGAGGTCGTACTCCCCGACGAGGACCAGCACCGGGACCGTACTGCCCTTCACGGCGGCGGACAGGTCCAGCGGCTGCCAGCTCGCGAGGTACGCGGCGAAGGCCTCCGGTCGGGAGACGGCGAGGGAGTGCGCGATCATCCGGTCCAGCCAGTGGCGGCTCGCGCGGTGGCCCGTGACGAGGTCGAGGATGGTCCGCCGGTTCTCGGCGCTGTCGGCGGCGCCGTAAAAGAGGGCGTGGGTGGCGTCGTCCATCTCGTAGGGGCCGGCGGGGACCGGGTTGATCCCGATCAGCTTCTCGATCCGCTCGGGGGCCCGGACCAGGACCTGCTGCATCGCCTTGCCGCCCATGGAGTGGCCCATGAGGGAGAAGGTGTCCCAGCCGATCTCGTCGGCGAGCGCGAGCACGTCGTCGGCGATCTCGGGGACGGTGTGGCGGCCGGCGACGTCCCTGCGGTCGCCGTAGCCGCGGTAGTCGAGGAAGGCGTACGAGAACGCCTCGGGGTCGAAGTAGTCCAGTACGGAGCCCCAGTTGGCGGAGGTGCCGAACCAGTCGTGCAGCACGATGACGCGGACGGGGCCGGTGCCGATCCTGCGGTGGGCGATGGCCATGCGTTCTCCCTCTGTGGCGGGGCGGTGGGAACTGCCGCCGTACCTTCTGCCCGGCGCACCTACGATCACACCGTGAAGCCGATATCCCGTGCGGTCCGCGCCGTCGTCAGCAGCAGCCGCACCGACGGGCAGGCACACCCGCACCACCCCGCGGAGTACGGGATCACCGACCCCGAACAGGTCCGGGAGCTGCTCGCGACGTGGCCCGACGACACCGGGGCCGCAGATCACTTCGCCTGCATGTGCCTCGGCCACGAGGGCCGGGTGACGCTGTACGAGGCGAGCGGACAGCTCGTACGGACCGTGCACGTTTCCCCTTCCGAGCCGATGGCGCACCTCCTCGACCCCGCCGACGCGGACGGGATCCCGGGCAGGCACCGCACCGGCTGGGCGCAGGCAGCGCCCGCGGGGCTGCGCGAGTACGCCGGGGCCATGGCCCTCGGGAGCGCGCCGGACAACCGTCCCGCGGTGCCGCTCTCCGTGGTCTTCGGCTGGCTCGGCACGCCGCTCCCGCACGAGGCGGATGCCGCCTCGGTCCTGGCCGTCGAAGCGCCGATGCGGCTGCTCGCCGACGAGCCCACGGACGAACTCGCCTGGGCGGTCCGGGAATCCGGTCGCGTCGGCCTGGAGGGGGCCGTACGGTTCTTCGCGAGCGAGGAGTTCACCACCCGCCACCCCAAGCGCCGCCGGGTCCCGGACACCGCCCGCAACCTTTTGCTGGCGCACGCCCGCAGCCACCGCCCCACCGACCTCCCGGTCCTGGAGCGGCGGCTGCTGCGCACACCGGACGACCGCGTCAGACGGTCTTGATCGCCGGGTCGGAGAGGCCCGGGGCGCCCGTTTCGACGTGGCCCGCGAAGCGGCGGAGGAAGGTGCTGTCCGCGTCGGAGACGACCTTCACGTCGTACCAGCGGCCCGTGGTGCTCAGGTCCGCCGTGTACGCGGCCGTGCCGCCCGCCGCGACGCGGAGGGTCTGGGTCGCGCCTCCGTAGCCGTTGGTCACCGTGAGGTTGACCGCCGCCGAGCCGGAGTTGGTCAGCGTCAGCTTCAGGTTGCCGGTGGCCGCGTCGTGGCGGGCCGTGGCCTCCGGTCCGGCCTTCTTCGCCGGGCCCTTCCAGGTGCGCAGGAACCCGTTCGGGCCCCAGACCGACAGGTTGATCTGGTTCGCGGTGGAGCTGCTGGTGCTCCAGGTGTCGACAAGGGTCTTGCCCGCCTCGACCGTGTAGGGCCAGGGGCCGTCCGTCCGGTTGCCCGAGGTGCTGTGGAAGTGGGCGCCGAGGGTGGGGCCGGAGGAGAAGGTCAGGGTGAACTTGCCCGTGGAGACCGTGGCCTTGCCGTCCACGTACGGGGCGTAGCCCAGCGCGCGCGTGGGCTTGCCGCCCGCCTCCTGCCGGGGCAAGGTGCCCGTCGCCGGCGGGACCGGGTGGTAGGACGGGTGGGCGTTGTGGTCCGGCGGAACGTAGCCCGCCGTGGAGGGCAGGGCCGCGGGCGAGGCGTCCGCCCTCGAGAAGTCGAACGCCGAGGTCAGGTCACCGCAGACCGCGCGGCGCCACGGCGAGATGTTGGGCTCCTGCACCCCGAAGCGCTTCTCCATGAAGCGGATCACCGAGGTGTGGTCGAAGGTCTCGGAGCAGACGTAGCCGCCCTTGCTCCACGGGGAGACGACGATCATCGGGACGCGCGGGCCGAGTCCGTACGGGCCGGCCGCGTAGCCGCCGCCCCCGGCGTAGAGGTCCTTCGAGACGTCGGCCGTGGACAGGCCCCACGCCGAGGACGCTGGCGGGTACGGCGGGACGACGTGGTCGAAGAAGCCGTCGTTCTCGTCGTAGGTGATGAAGAACGCCGTCTTCGCCCACACCGCCGGGTTCGCGGTCAGCGCGTCCAGGACCTGCGAGATGTACCAGGCACCGAAGTTGACCGGCCAGTTCGGGTGCTCGCTGAAGGCCTCGGGGGCGGCGATCCAGGAGACCTGGGGCAGCGTGCCGTTCACGACGTCGGCGCGCAGCTTGTCGAAGTAGCCCTCGCCCGCCTTGGCGTTGGTGCCCGTACGGGCCTTCTCGTACAGGGGGCTGCCGGGCTGCGCGCCCCGGTAGTTGTTGAAGTACAGCAGCGAGTTGTCGCCGTAGTTGCCGCGGAAGGCGTCGCTGATCCAGCCCCACCCGCCGGCCGCGTTCAGGCCGTCGCCGATGTCCTGGTAGATCTTCCAGGAGACCCCGGCCGCCTCCAGGCGCTCCGGGTAGGTCTTCCAGCCGTAGCCGGCCTCCTGGTTGCCGAGGACCGGGCCGCCGCCGGTGCCGTCGTTGCCCGTGTGGCCAGTCCACAGGTAGTAGCGGTTCGGGTCGGTCGCGCCGATGAAGGAGCAGTGGTAGGCGTCGCACACCGTGAAGGCGTCGGCGAGCGCGTAGTGGAACGGGATGTCGTTCCGCGTCATGTACGACATGGTCGTGGCCGTCTTGGCCGGGACCCACTTGTCGTACTTACCGTTGTTGTACGCCGCGTGGCCGCCGGCCCAGTCGTGGTTCAGGCCCTCGACGAACTGCATGCCCAGGTCGTTGACCTGCGGGTTGAAGGGGAGGATGTCCTTCGTGCCGTTGGACTGGTAGAAGACGGACTTCCCGTTGTCCTGGAGCACCGGACGCGGGTCGCCGAAGCCCCGTACGCCCTTCATCGAGCCGAAGTACTGGTCGAAGGACCGGTTCTCCTGCATGAGGACCACGATGTGCTCGATGTCCTGGATGGTGCCGGTGCTGCCCTGTGCCGGGATGGCGGCCGCGCGCGCGATGCTCTCGTTCAGCATCGCGGCTGCGGCGGTTCCGCCCGCGATCTGCAGGAACCTGCGGCGATTGAGCTCAGCCATGGGGGACGACCTCTGCGAGTGAGGGGGGGTGTCGAGGGGCGACCCAAGGACAGCGGTCCCGGGGTACCGGACGGAGATCAGTTCGTGACGCCGCGCGGTACAGCTGGAGAACGGAAAGACCTCCCGGACGGTCCGCGCATCTGCTGAAATGACCTCCCAAACACACTGCACGGGGGGTGCGGAGCAGATGGCGGGGACCGAGTTCGGGCATGCCCTGGGGCGGTCCCGTGCGCTTTCCGGCCTGCCGGCTGCTCCGCTGGTGGCACGGTACGGGGAACTCGTGGCGGTGCAACAGGCCCTGGGCTTACGCCACTTGGGCGAGTTACTGGTTCCGGCCGGCGGGCGGCTGCGGGTGCTCGACGGGATCTTCGCCGTCGAAGGTCCGGGGCGCTGGCGCCATGTGGGGGCCGCGGCCCTGCGGGGGCTGCGGGCCTCCCGGGAGGCTGCCGTGGCGGGTTCCGGGGCAGGCGCCGGGGCCGGGGCGCTGCTGGAGCGGCTGGCCGGGATCCAGGAGCGGGATCCGGCCGCGCTGCGGCGGATCCTGCTGTACCAGCTGGTGCAGCTGCTCCACGACCACCCCCGGGGGGACCTGCCGGACACGGCCGCCGGGTTCGGGGTCGACCCCGACGAGACGGCGGCCCTGGTGCACGCCGCCGCGCGGAGCCCCCGGCTGGATCCGGCGCAGCGGGCGGCCGCCGAGGGGCTGGAGGACGTGTGGCTGGCCGGGCGGGTGCGCGCCGCCGCCCGGAGCGCCGCCGTACTGCCGCCGTCGCTGGGCGGCGGGGATCCGCTGCTGGCGCGGCGGCTGGCCGAGCTGGCCGGGCGGGTACGGGCCGCCGATGCGCTGCTGGACGAGGCGCGGGAGTACGAGGACCGCGAGGATCCGGAGCGGGCCGCCGCGGCGTACGCGCAGGCGGCCCGGCTGGCCTGGGACTGCCCGCGCGCGGTGCGGGGCCTGGTCCGCACCCACCGCCCGGCCGACGGGGACCCCGGGCCGCTGGAGGCCCGGCCCCTGCCCGGCGGGGTCGCCCTGCGCAGACCGCCGGGCGCCGACCCGGACGGGACCTGGCGGGTGGTCCGGCTGACCCGGCGCGAGCCGCTCACCACACCGCTGCCGGAGGTGCCCGGGCCGCTCGGCGCGGGACCGCTGACGGACCGGCGGGCCCCGCTCGGGCGCGAGGTCCGGTACGTGGCCCTCCCGGCCGGGGACGGCACCCCCCTGATCAGTGCTCCGCTGCTCGTGGCCCCCGAGGTGGCGGAGCTCCGCCTCGCCGACGGCCGCTCCCGCATCGAAGCCTCCTGGCTCCGCCCGCCCGGCGCGACGGGGGTACGGGCGACCCTGACCGACCCCGACGGCCGCACGACGAACCTCGGTTCCCCGACGCCGACCGGCCCGGCGGGCGCGGCAGGCGCGGCCGAAGCCGGTGCCGAGGCCGGCAGGCCCGGCGCGGGCGCCGGGAGCGGGCCGGGCGCCGGCGGGTCCGGCCGGGAGGGCGTGCGGGCCGACGGGCTCGGGCCCGGTGACTACGTGGTGCGGGTGCGGTGCCGGTATGCGGGGGTGGGCGGCGAGGTGCTGTCCGGCGGGGTCGAGGCGGCCGTCGCCGTACATCCCTGGCCGGAGCCGGTGACCGGCCTCGGCACGGTTGCCCGGGACCCGGGCGGGCTGGAGTTCCGGTGGACGGGGGGCGCGGGGGCCGACGTACGGCTCGTGCAGTGGCCGGGCGCGGTCCCCGCCGAGGGGGCCGAGCTGGCGGTCGACGCACTGCCGGCGGCGCTGCCCTGGGTGGATGCGGACGGCATCGCCGAGCCGCCGCCCGGCACGCTGGCCACCGTCAGCGCCGTGGCCGTCCTGGGCGAGCGGGCACTGGCCGGGCCGGGCGTGGTGGTCGAGGCCCCGGAACCGGTCACCGGGCTCACGGCCCGGCGGACCGCCGCCGGGCGGGCCCGGATCAGCTTCGACTGGCCCGACGGCGCCGGCCGGGTCACGGTCGCGGTCGCCCCCGAGTCCGGCGGCGAGCGCACCGAACACCCCGTCGTACGGGCCGTGTTCCTGCGCGAAGGGCTGGAGCTGCCGGTCGGCCCCGGCGCCGTCCGCGTCACCGCGTACGCCGCCCCGCGCAGCGCGCTCGCCACCGCGGCCGCCCCGCGCGACGCCGAGCAGGCCGTCCTCCCGGCCGACGTGGCCATCGCGTACCGGCTCCTGCCCGGGCCCCGGCGGATGCTGCGCCGCGGTCCCGCCGTGCTCCGGGTGACCCTCCTCGCGCCCGGCGGGGATCCCGGCTCCGGGCTGCCCGACTTCGTCCTCGTCGCCGGAGCGGGCGGCGGTGCTGCCCGGCCCCACCGGCCGGTCGACGGCGCCGAGTTGTGCCGGGTGACCGGCGCCGAGCTCGCGGCCTCGGGGACCGTCGAGCGCGAGATCGCCCCCCGCGCGCCCGGCGGCCCGTACGCCGTGCGCGGTTTCCTCCTCGGCGGCCGTGCCGCCTCCGTCCGGCTCGACGAGCCCTCCCTCACCTCCCTGGTGGTCCGCTGACATGACCTCCGTCGTCTGCCCCTACTGCTTCGACCGTTCGGCCGCCGCCCGGCTGCCGTTCCGCTGCCAGATGTCCGCCACCGGGGTGCGCGGCGGGAAGCCGTGCACTGCGGAACTCGATGACATATGGGCGGAGTTCATGGGGCCGAGCGTGCCGCCCGCGCTGAAGATGCGCGGCCCGGTCTTCACCGCCCCGCGCGGCCTCGCCGGCCGTCTCGGCAGCGGCGGCGCCGCGCGGGCGGACTGTCCGCACTGCGGGGTGTCCACCCCGGTGCGGGTCTGCCTGCGCTGCCACAGCGACTTCCCGAGCGACTACACCGACCAGGACACCCGGATCATCGCCCTGCTGGGCCCCAAGGCCTCGGGCAAGAGCACGTACGTCTCCGTCCTGATCAACGAGCTGCGCAACCGGGTGGGCAGGGCGTACGGCGCCTCCATCACGGCGATGGGCGGCGAGACCCAGCGCCGGGACCGGGAGATGGCCGAGGACCTGTACGACCGGCTGCGGCTGCCGGAGGCGACGAGACCGGCGGCGCTCGGCTTCAACGACCCGCTGCTGTACCGGCTGAGCCTGCCGCTGCGCCGCCGGCTGCGCGGGGACGGCAGCCGGCACACCGCGCTCGTGTTCTTCGACGCGGCGGGCGAGGACCTCGCCAGCGCCGAGGCCATGGACCGGTACACGCACTACCTGGCGGCCGCCGACGGGATCATCCTGCTGGTGGACCCGCTGCAGATGCGGGCCGTACGGGACCAGCTGCCGGTGGACGCGGGGCTGCCGCTGCCCACGGTGGAGACCCCGCCGCAGCAGATCGCGGCGGACCTCGCGGCGCAGCTGCGGGCCCACGGGCGGGGCACCTCGCGCGGCCGGGTCACCACGCCCGTGGCGGTGGCGGTGACCAAGACGGACTCCCTGTTCTCGCTGGTGGGGCCGCACTCCCCGCTGCGGCGCAATGCCGGGCACGCGGGCGGTGCGGTGGACGACGAGGACCGGCTGGCGGTGCACGAGGAGATGCGGGGGCTGCTCGACGGCTGGGACTCGGGGGCGCTGTACCGCCAGCTGGACCGGGACTTCGCCCGGCTGTCGCTGTTCGGGCTCTCGGCGCTCGGCTCCCCGCCGCCCGCGCACGCCCCTGCGGACGCCCCGAAGTCGGGGCCGCAGCCGCTGCGCGTGGAGGACCCGCTGCTGTGGCTGCTGGGGCTGGGCGGGCTGCTGCCGCGCACCGGGACCGGCGGCGCGGGCCGGAGCACGGCGGCGGCCGCGGGCGCCGGCGCGACGGCGCACCGGTCGCACGCGTCGGGAGGAGAGGCATGAACCTCGCGCAGATGCACTACACCTCGGCGCCGCCGGGTCCCGACGGATCGGGTTTCCGGTTCACCGCCGTCAGCCCCGGGGTGCCCGCCTCGCTGCTGCGCGAGGCCGAGCAGCTGATCGGGTACGAGCCGCCCCGCGAGGCGCCGCCGCGCCCGAGCGCGGACCAACTGGGCGCCTTCCCGCAGGCCTTGAGCCTGAACGTGCTCGCCGACGGCAGCCGGCTGCTGGCCCGCTCCGTGTACACGGGCGCCGACTACAGCGGCCGCTGGGGCAACTTCCACGCCCACGCGGTACATCTGCCGCAGCCCGCCGACCCGGACCGGCCCGCACCCTGGCCGCTGCCGATCACCTCCTGGGGCTCCCGGCAGTGGGCGGCCGATTCCCCGCCGGCCGGGGCGCCCGTACCGCCGCTGGCATCGGTGCCGGCCCCGGGCCCGCTCGACGTCGGCGCGCTGGCGGCCTTCGTGAGCGCGCGCGGGCGCTGGCTCGCCGGGTTCTTCGCCGACGTACGGCGGCTCGTCGAGGACCCGGCCGCCCCGCAGCTCGTCCTGGTGGAGCAGGACAGCGAGGCCGTGGCCTGGTGGATCCTGCTCGCCTGCAGCGTGCTGCCGCACCGGCGCGGCCAGTGGCTCACCTTCACCACCTACACCCGGCGGCCGCAGCTCGCCCGGCAGCAGATCATCGGCGTGGTGCCGGAGGACGGCCTGAGCCTCGCCGGGCAGGAGCACCGCTACCGGGTGTACGACGCCGCCCGCGCGGCGGCCCCCGCACCGGATCCCGACCCGTGGGCGCAGACCGCCGCGCTGATCTGGCGGGCGCAGCGGCAGGACCTCTTCGCGGACGTCCGGCGGCTGCCCGGTGAGCGGTCCGGGCCGTACGAGGCGGGTCCGCTGGCCGCGCTCGCGCTCGCCGCGGGCATCGGGCTGGACTCGGCGGGCCGGGCCGCGGCCGCCGACTGGGCCGCCGGACACCGGGATGCGCTGGACGGCGTACGGCTGCAGGCGCTGGCCCGGGCTCTGGGCGGCCCGGCCGGTGACCGGGGCCCCGAGGAGGCCGCCGCGAGCGGGCGGCTGCTGACGGCCCTGGCCGGCTGGGCACCCCCGGCGGTGAGCGAGCCGCTGCTGGAGCTGGCCCTGGCCGGGGCGGTGCGCTCGGGCGGCGCCCTCCCGCCCGCCGGGGAGCTGGGCGAGGCCGCCCGGGCCCGGCTCGCGGCCGGGCTGGGGCCGGAGCTGCGGGCGGCGCTCACCGACCCGGAGCGCGAACCGGACGAGCGGGTCGACCTGTTGCGGCTCGCCGGCGAGCTCGGGGTGGGCAGCACGGATCTCCTGCCCGATGTGGCACGGCAGTTGGCGCGCGCCCTGATCGCCGATCCCGAGCGGGCGTTCGGGGAGGCGGTACGGGCCGTGCTGGCGGAGCCGGCGCAGCTGCGGGAGCAGGCCGGGCTGCGGGGCCTCGTACTCGACCGGCTCGACGCGCTCGCGGCGGGCGATCCGGCCGCGGGGGCCCGGCTGTTCGCCCTCACCCCGCTGCGGCTGACCGGGGCCGAGGCGCTGCCGCATCTGCGGATGTGCGCGCAGGCGCCCGCGGTGGCCGGGGCGGGCGGGGCTGCCGGGGCGGGCGGGGACCGGGTGAAGGCGCTGACCGGGCTCGTGGAGGCTTCCGGCGCCTCGCTGGAGGAGGAGCCGCTGGTGCTGCGCACGGCGATGCGGCTGGTGTGGGGCGGCGAGCCGCCGGGAGCGGGCGAGGCCTGGCTGGCCCTGTCCGCGCTGGGCGACCGGGCCCACCGGGAGGCCGGCACCTGGGAGCTGCTCGCGCAGGCGGCGGTCCGCGCCCCTGCCGACGACCGGTACGCGCAGGAGCTGGCGTTGGAGCTGCTGCGGCGGTTCTCCGCGGAACTCCCCGCCCCGCTGCGGTCCTCGCTGCTGCTGCTGGAGCTGGCCCGGAACCTGCGGGCCGGGGAGACGGGCGCGGGCTGGGTCCGCCAGGCCCTGGACCTGCGGACGCTGGACCCCACGCCGACGGCGCGGGAGCACGCCTATGCGGCGGTGGCCGACCGGCTGCTCGCCGAGGACCGGCCCGACAGCGAGCTGCGGGCCCTGATCGAGAGCAACGACGCCGAGCTGCTGGCCGCGTACCGGCGGGCCGCCCGGGAGCCGCAGGTCGCGGACCGGCTGAGGCGCGATCCCCGGTACGCGGCGGAGTGCTTCGTGACCTGGTCCTCCCAGCCCCAGGCGGGCCCGGTGTGGCAGGAGGCCCGCACCGACCTGCTCGACGGCGTGCTGCGGCCGGCCGTACGGGGCCTGGCGCCCGCGGAGCTCAAGGCGCTCGAGGAGGCCCTGGCCCGGCTCGGCGGCCGCTGGGCGGAGGACTTCCGCGGCTGGCAGCGGCCCGGCGCCTTCGGGCGGCTGCGCGACCGCTTCGGCGGCTCCGGGCGCCGCGGCGCGAAGCCCGCGCCCGGCAGCCCGCCGCTGCGGGGCGGCTCCGGCGGGCCCATCGTCCCGGGCCAATCCGCCGAGGAGGGCCGGTGGCCGTGAACGCGGGGCTCGTCCTGCAGATCCTCGGGGTGGCCACCGGCGCGATCGGGGCTGCCGTCTGCCTCGGGTACGGGCTGTGGCGGTTCCTGGCGCTGGCGCTGGGGGCCGCCTGGACCGCCCTGGGGCCGCGCACGCCCGGGAGCCCCGACCCGCGGGTCGGCCCGTACGGTGGCACGGAGCCGGGGCAACCCGCGTACTGGGCACGGCAGATGTGGACCGACGCTGGGGCCGCGGCGCGGGCGGCCGCGCACACCGTCCGGTACCTGCTGGTCCACCACTGGCTCGACGAGATCGTCCGCCACCGGCTGCTGAACGGGCGGGGCGGATCGACCGGGGACCGCGCCGGGAACGCCCTCGGACGGCTCCTGCTGCGGCTGCTCGCACCGGCGACGGCGCTGGCCGCGCTGTTGTCCGCCCTGCTGTCCTGCGCCCTGCTCCTCGGCGTCGCGCTGGCGTTCGCCGCCCAGCTGCTGCTGGTCTCGGCCGTGGCGCTGACCGGGGTGGCGGCCGGGCGGAGCGCGGAGCGGCTGTGGAAACTGGCCCGCGGCATCCGCATGAAGTGCCCCTACCCCGGCTGCTACCGGCCGTTCCCGCTGGCCGTGCACATCTGCCCGGGCTGCGGCGCCGCCCACCGCGAGCTGCGGCCCGGCCGGTACGGGGCGCTGCGGCGCGTCTGCCGCTGCGGGCGGGCGCTGCCCACCACCGCGCTCTCCGGGAGGCGGGGGCTCACCGCCCGCTGCCCGCACTGCGACCAGGGGCTGCCGCCGGCCGTGGGCACCACGCGGGTGGTGCACCTGCCGCTGATCGGGGGCACCTCGGCGGGGAAGACCATGCTGATGGCGGCGCTGCTCGACGGGCTGCGGGCCTGGTCGCACGAGTCGGCGCTGACGGTCGAGTTCGCGTCCCCCGCCGACCGGCGCGAGGCCAACACGCTGGGCCGGCAGGTGGAGTCGACGGGGTGGGCGCTGAAGACGCAGGGCGGGCAGCCCCGGGCGCTGATGCTGCTCGTCGGGCGCGGGCGCGGCCGGCTGCGACTGCTGCGGCGGCAGCGGCTGCTGTACCTGTACGACCCGATGGGCGAGTCGCTGCGCGATGCGGACACCACCCGGCGCCAGGAGTACCTGGCGCACGCGGACGGGGTCCTGCTGGTCGCGGACGTGCTGGCCTCGCCCGCCGTACGGCGCATCCTGCGCGGGGGCGACGGGCAGCTGGCGGTGGCCGCCCGGCCCGCCGACCTCGGTCCGGTGGAGACGTACGCGGGGTTCACCGGGGAGCTCCAGGGCCTCGGCGGCCGGCGGCGGCGCCTCGGCGTGGCGGCGGTGGTGACCAAGCGGGACGTGCTGGACCGGCTGGACTCGCTGCCGCGGCCGGTGGGCGCGGTCGACGCCTGGCTGGCCGAGATCGGGCTGGGCGAGCTGGTCCGGGCCTTGGGCCACGACTTCGCGGCGGCCCGCTACTGGGCGGTCAGCGCCCATGCCGCCACCGGGGCGGGCGCGCTGGCGTCCGAGCAGCGTCGGGCGGCGGAGCCGGTGCTGTGGCTGCTGTCGCGAACGGGGCTGCGGATCGGCGGGGCGGCGGCCGCGGCCGAGGAGCCGCGCCTGCCGCGCCTGCCCCGGCCGCGGGGCCGCACCGGCCGGCCGGCGGCAGATCGATCAAGCCTGTGACGCGGCCCGGGCCGAAGGCTAGGGTCGAATCGCCGAGAAGAGGAGCAACACCCCATGGTGACACCGCAGATCGCGCGGGGGCGGCTGCTGATGCTGGTCCTGTTCGTGGTGGCGGTCGTGATGACGGCGTCCGCCGGGCTGGCGGCGCTCGTGCGGTACGTACCGCAATGGCTCGGGAGTTGAAGGAGATTAGCGGTGAGTGACATCCCCGGCGGGCCGATGGCGAACCGGCCCGTCCACTTCATCTGGCTGCTCGACTGCTCGTACTCGATGCAGGGCGAGAAGATCGGCCAGCTCAACTACGCGATCAGAGAAGCCGTTCCGGAGATGCGCTCGGTGGCGCAGGACAATCCGGCGGCCCAACTGCTGCTGCGCACGATGACGTTCTCCACCACGGCCCGCTGGCACCACCAGGACCCGGTTCCGGTGGAGAACTTCACCTGGCAGGACGTCCAGGTGGACGGCATGACCAATCTGGGCGAGGCCCTCCAGCTGGCGGCCCGGGAGCTGGACACCCCGCCGATGCCGCAGCGGGCGCTGAAGCCGGTGCTCGCGCTGGTCTCCGACGGGGTGCCGACGGACGACTGGAAGGCGGGGCTGCGGGCGGTCGACGCGACCCCGTGGGGGCGCAAGGCCGTACGGGTGGCCATCGCGATCGGCGCGGACGCCGACCGCACCGTGCTGCAGGAGTTCCTCGGCAATCCGGAGCTCCAGCCGCTGGACGCGAACAGTCCCAAGCAGCTGGCGGCGGCGATCCGCTGGGCCTCGACGGCCGCGGTCAAGGCGGCCTCGCAGCCGGTGGCGGGCTCCGCGGACGCGATGGCGAAGCAGCCGCCGTACGCCCCGCCGGTGCTCGACGACGACGATGACGACGTGTGGTGAGCGGGCCCGTGTCACCGGAACCACCGCCCGTACCGCCGCACGGACCGGAGCCCCTGCCGGCGCCCGCACCGCTCTGGGCCACGCTCCGGGAGAGCATCCAGGGCGTGAACAAGACCCGCAACCAGGACTACTGCGAGGTCGCGGGCCGCGGCACCGCCGAGGAGCCGCTGATCATGGCGGTGGCCGACGGCCACGGCTCCGCGGTGCACGCCCGCAGCCATCTGGGCTCCCGTTTCGCGGTGGACCTCTTCGTGGAGGAGGCCCGGCGGTTCGGGGCGCTCGCCCAGCCCCGCGGCGAGGAGCGGCCGCCGAGCCTGGCCTGGCTGATGCACTACGCCGAGCACGCCTTCCCCCGCCAGCTGGTCAGCGCCTGGCGGGAGAAGGTCCTCGGCAACTGGGAGCGGACCAGCTCCCACGAGGAGCCGGGCCTGTCCGAGGAGCACAAGCTGCTGCTGTACGGGAGCACGCTGGTCGGCGCGGTGCTCACGCCCCGGGTGTTCGCGGCCTGGCAGCTCGGCGACGGCGAGCTGACGGTGGTGGACGACGACGGGCGGGTGACCGTACCGCTCGCGCCCGCCGAGGCGGACCTGGGGGACGAGACGGAGTCGCTGTGCAGCCCGGCGGCGTGGCTGCGCGTACGGACGCACTGGGCGCCGGTGACGGCCCCGTCGCGGGCGCCCCGGCTGGTCGCGGTCTCCACCGACGGGCTGTCCAAGAGCTTCGCCTCGGACCGGGGCTTCCTGCAGTTCATGGCCGGGCTGGACGACCGGCTGTCGGCGGAGGGCACGGACACCGTCCGGGCCGTCCTGCCGAAATGGCTGGCCAAGGCCTCGCAACACTCCGGGGACGACACGACCCTGGTGGCGGCCTGGCACCCGGCACCGGCGGCGGCCGCCGGGGCGTACGGGGCCGCCGGGACCCACGGCGCCACCGGGGCGACGACGACCACTGACGCGGCACCACCGACCGACCCGCACGGGAGAGACGAATGAGCGGCATGCTCGACAGCGGAACCCTGCTGACGACCGACAGCGGCACGGGCGTGGAGGTCTTCGACCTGCTCGGCGCCGGCGGCCAGGGCGAGGTCTACCGGGTACGGACCCCCGCCGGGTACCAGGCGCTCAAGTGGTACTACCCGGCCTGCGCGACCCCCGCCCAGGAGGACATCGTCCGCCAGCTGGTGGGCCGCGGCTTCGACGACGACCGCTTCCTGTGGCCGCTGGACTTCGTGGCCGACGGGCGCGGCGGGTTCGGGTACCTGATGGACATCCGCCCGGACCGGTTCAAGGGCCTGCCCCTGCTGTTCCGGCGGCAGCTGCACACCACGCCCCGGGCCCTGCTCACGGCCTGCCTCTACACCGTCGAGGCGTACCAGGCCCTGCACTCGCGCGGGATCGCGTACCGGGACATCTCCTGGGGCAACATCTTCTTCGACCCGGCCACCGGCGACGTGCTGGTCTGTGACAACGACAACGCGGTGGTGGAGGGCGACAGCACCGGCATCTCGGGGACGATGGAGTTCATGGCGCCCGAGCTGGTGCGCGGCGATCCGGAGGTCTCCCCGGGCACCCAGAGCGATCTGCACTCACTGTCCGTGCTGCTGTTCATGCTGCTGATGAACCACCACCCGCTCAAGGGACGGCGCGAGTTGGCGATCCACTGCCTCGACGAGGCGGCGGAGCGCAAGCTGTACGGGAAGCAGCCGCTGTTCGTCTTCGACCCGCAGGACCGGTCCAATGCGCCCGATCCCACCGAGCAGGCGACGGTACTGGCCACCTGGGCTGCGGCCCCGGACTCCCTGCGGGACCTGTTCACCAAGAACTTCACGACGGGCCTGCACGCTCCCACGGCCCGGATCCGGGAGTCGCAGTGGCGGGACACCCTGCGGGCCGTGCTCGACGCGGTGGTGGAGTGCGCGCAGTGCGGGAAGCAGAACATGACCGAACCGCGGTCCGCCGATCCGGGCACCTGCTGGAGCTGCGGGAGCACGCTGGTGCTGCCGCCGCGGCTGGTGCTGACCACTCCTCCGCCGCGCACCGAGCACCACATCCTGCTGCACCGGTCCTCGCGGGTGCAGGCGCACCATCTGGCCCCGGAGCCGGCCCGGCACGACTACGGCGACGGGACGCTGGTGGCGCAGCTGACCGAACATCCGCAGAGGCCGGGCCGGTTCGGGCTTGCGAACCGGTCGGCCTCGGCGTGGACGGGCACCCGCGCGGACGGCTCCACCCAGCGGATCGACCCGGGGCAGACGGTACCGCTGCGCTCGGGCCTCGAGCTGGACTTCGGCGGCGCGCGGGCCGTCGTACGGTCGAAGTAGGAGACCCGGGGCGTCAGTTCCCCAGGAGGCGGCTGATCTCCTGGGCCAGGGCGAGTCCGCCGCTGCCGGCGCCGAGACCGAGGGTGATGGTCTCCAGCGAGCGGCGGATCACCCCCGGCTCGGCGGCGCGCCGCTCCTGCGCGGCCCGGTCGAGTTCGCCGCGCAGGGTCTCTGCCGCGGTGATCCGCTCCTGGGCCGCGCCCTGGTCGCGCAGCCACTGCGCGAGTTCGGCGGCCAGCCGCAGGGTTTCGGCGGCGGTGTCCTGCTGCCCGATGTTGATGGTGCCGTTGTCGCCGATGATGCCGGCGGTGACTTTCTCGTTGAAGTTGAAGGTGCCCATCTGTCTCTCCCGACGGTGGTGACGGGTCAGGGCGCGCCTCGACCCTGTCCGGGGTGCCCGGCCTGTGCACCGGGCCCGTTGTGGTGGTTGACCGTGCCGTTGTCGCCGATGACGCCCGCCTGCACGCTGCCCTGGAAGGTGTAGGTGTGCGTGTTGATGACCTGTTGCGCCTGGTCGTAGGAGCTGGTGTCGATGTTGTGGTCCTTCAGGAACCGCTCCGTCGCTATCAGCACACCCTGCTGGAGGCGCTGCAGGAAGTCCTGGGAGTCCGTGCGTTCGCTGAACCCCAACTGTTTCCAGTCCGCGACGCGTTCGCGGATGCTGTCCACGGCGCCGTAGTCGTACAGCGCGTGCCGTTTGTCGATCTCGCGCCGCACCTTCTCCAGGGAGCGGGCGCGCCTGCGCTGCTCGGAGGCGCGCTGCATGCGCCGCGAGGAGGCTTTGAGCAGGGCGGTCCCGGTCCGGGACGTGGCGAAGGAGACCAGGCTCCACCAG
Organism: Streptomyces sp. NBC_01296; assembly: GCF_035984415.1. Taxonomy (NCBI): domain Bacteria; kingdom Bacillati; phylum Actinomycetota; class Actinomycetes; order Kitasatosporales; family Streptomycetaceae; genus Streptomyces; species Streptomyces sp. NBC_01296. Next base: position 2,248,609 of record NZ_CP130720.1, read on the forward strand.
CGCTCCAGCCCTTCCAGCGGCAGCCGGTTCACCCGGTCGAAGCGCGCCTGGAGCGGGGGGATGCCGTACGCCGACACCTCCCAGGTGAGGCTGGGGTGGTGGAGGCGGGCCCGCAGGTGCATGGAGACGATGGCGCGGCCGCCCTCGCCGGCCCGGACCAGGCTGAGGTAGGTGCGCATGCCGGCGCCCGACTGCATCAGGCCCGCCTGGACCAGCTGTTTGGGGATCTGGGCGCGCGGCCGGCGCAGCCGGTCCGGCAGCAGTTCCGGCCCCACGTACGGGACGTTGGTCCCCATGACGTAGAGCCGGTTGCGGACCTGGAGGCCCTTGAGCCCGGCGATGTTCTCCATCTCGCGGGCCACGTAGGTGTGCAGGTCGACCGCGTCGAACGGTTTGATGGGCAGCTTGCCGCCGTTGCCCGCCGGGTCGTCGGCGGGGCGGCTGACGTCGATGGGCTGCCAGACCATCTCCTTGAGCTTGGAGCCGCTGCCGACGAAGGGGTTGGTGCGCTCGGCGCCCGCCGTGTACGGGACCACGTTGGCCCGCTTGGTCTCCAGCAGCCGCTGCTCGACCTCCGGTTCGACGGCCGGGGCCAGGTCCGCGGGGCGGTCCGCGCCGTGCTCCACGGCGAGGGCCGCCGTACGGGAGCGGCTCTCGGCCTGGTGGACGAGCCACCAGGCGCTCCCGTACGCGAGGAGGACCAGTGCGGCGGCCGCGTACGCGAGCACCCACCGGGTGGTGGCCACCGCGTACAGCAGCAGCGGCAGCGCCGCCCACACGCCGACGGCGCAGATCCAGGCCAGGCGCCGGTCCCGTACGTCGATCCGCCGGACCGCGGCGCGCCCGTGGCGGGCCAGCGCCACCAGGTCGATGCCGAGGGAGAGGCCGGTGGCGCGCAGCCCGTCCGCGGTGAGTTCCACGTCCACGTCGCGGGCGAAGTCCTCGTCCAGGTGCGCCCCTGCGCACAGTCGGCGGGTCACCGCATCGGTGCGGTACTGCGCCAGCGCCGGTAACCGGCGTGCTGCCATGTGCCTCTCCCCCGTGTCCCCCGTGTGCCCCTCGGTCTTCGGCACACCCTACGGAAACGGGACCTGGCTGTCCCGCCGTTGGCCGTGATCAGCCGGGGGGACACGGGGCGGGCCGGGAGGGGCACGTACTCATGCCGGGTGTGCGGCGCGCGGGGCGGATCTGAGCATGCGTACTCAGGTCCGGCCGCTCGCGGGGTCGCATCGTGGGGGCATGCTCATTCAGCCGTGTGATCCGTCGCCGCGCGCCGGGATAACCGCCGTCGGCAGCCTGTTGCCCGAGGAGGTCCGCTCCTCGGAGGACCTCCAGCAGGAGGTGGCCCGCCGCAGCGGCCTCGTCCTGCCGCCGCGGCTGCTGACGCAGGCCACCGGGATCGTCTCGCGCCGGGTCGCGGGCGAGGGCGTGTACGCCTCGACGCTCGCCGTGGGCGCCGCGCGCCGGGCGCTGGCCGCCGGCGGGCTCTCCCCGATGGACATCGACCTGCTGGTGTTCGCCTCGGCGTCGCGCGACATGGTCGAGCCCGCGACCGCGCACATCGTGCAGGCGGAACTCGGTTCCCGGGCCCACGCCTTGGACGTCACCAACGCCTGCAACAGCTTCGTGAACGGCATCGACCTGGCCCGGGCCATGATCCTGGCCGGACGGGCCCGGCGGGCGCTGGTCGTGACCGGGGAGACCCCGAGCCGGGCGGTGCAGTACGCGCCGGCCGGGCTCGCGGAGCTGCGCGAGGGCTTCGCCGGGTACACGTTCGGCGACGCGGGGGCCGCCGTCGTCGTGGAGGCGGTGGAGCGCGGCGGGATCCTCGACGTGGACACCGAGACGCATTCCGAGCACTGGGCGGTCGGGGGCATCCCGGGCGGCGGTTCGCGGCACCCGCGCGGGGATGCGTACACGTACTTCCGCGGTGACGGGCACGAACTGCGGGGTGTTTTCGAGAAGGTGGGCACCGCGGTCATCGACCGGACCCTGCACCGTACGGGGATGGACTGGGACGACTTCGCCAAGGTGCTGGTGCACCAGGTGACGGTGCCGTACCTGGAGCGGTTCGCGGAGCTGACCGGGGTGCCGGCCGGGAAGCTGGTGGTCACGGTGCCCGAGCTCGGGAACGTCGCGAGCGCGAGCATCGGTGTGCAGCTGGACCGGGTGTTCGGTGAACTGGAGCCGGGGGAACGGGTGTTGTGTGTCGGGCTGGGCGGCGGGATCAGCATCATGACGATGGTCTGGGAGAAGTCGTGACGGAGCGGTTGTGGGTGGTCGTGCCCGCCCACCAGGAGGAGGCCCGCCTCGGCGACACCCTGCGGGCGCTCGCCGCCCAGCGCGACCGTGACTTCACGCTGCTGGTCGTCGACAACGCCTCGACGGACAACACGGCTGCGATCGCACGGGAGTTCGCCACGGGCGCGCCGTTCGCGGTGGAGGTGATCGAGGAGCCGCAGAAGGGGGTCGGCTCTGCCGTGGACACCGGATTCCGGTACGCGATCGACCGGGGCGCGACCCTGCTCGCGCGGACGGACGCCGACTGCCTGCCGAGGCCCGGCTGGACGGGCGCGGCGCGGGCCGCGCTCACGGCCCGTCCGGGCCTGGTGTGCGGGCGGATCACCGCCCGGCGCGACGAGCACGGGCCGATCGGCCGAGCCGGTTTCGCGGGGCTGGTCCGGCTGGCCGCGCTGTTCGGACGGCTGCGGCCTGAGCACGCCGCCCGAAGGGGCGGCTTCAAGGCCCCGTACCGCATGCACGCGGGGAACAACATGGCCATCACCGCCGAGCTGTACCTCGCCGTCGGCGGGATGCCGCGGCGCCCCTCGCCCACCGACCGGCTCTTCCTCAACGCCGTACGCCGGCACACCGACCGGATCACGCACTGTCGGCGGATGGTCGTGGAGAACTCCACCCGCCGGCTGCAGGCGTACGGGATCGCCGGCACGGCCCGCTGGTACCTCGACCAGGGCAGCGGCACCCACGGAACGGACCCCCGCTGATGCTCGACCGACTCGACCACGCGCTGCGCGCCCGCCCCGAGCGGGCCGCCGTGCTCACCGCCACCCGCACCGGGGCCACCCGGGTCCGGGCCACGCGCGGCGAACTCGCCGAGCTGGCCGACGCGTTCGCCGCGGCCCTGCACGCGCGCGGGCTGCGCGCCGGGGACACCGTCGGGGTCGCCGTCCGGCCCGGGCCGCGGGCGCTGGCCGTCATGCTCGCGCTGTGGCGGCTCGGGCTGCGCGGGGCCGTGCTCGACCCCGGCGCGGGGCCCGACGTACTGCGCGCCCGGCTCGCGCTGGCCGAGCCCTCGCTCGTCCTCGCCGACGCGGCCGCGCAGGCCGTCGCGGGCTGGGCCCGCCCGCTGGCCCGCCGGGCCCGGCTCGCCCTGCCCGACCTGGCCTCGCTGGGCGCCCCCGTGGCCACCGTCGGGCGGCGGCTGCCCGGCTGTGCGCCCGCGCTGGACCCGGACGCGGCGCGTGCCGGGGTCCCCGGGCAGGGTCGCCGCCCGGCGTACGGGGACTCCGACGCCGACGCGGTGATCGTCTTCACCTCCGGGACCACCTCGCAGCCCCGGGCCGTGGTGCACACGCGGGCGAGCCTGGCCGCCGGGATGGCGTCCGTCTCCGCGCTGTTCGGCGCCGCGGATCCGGCCCGGGCGGGCGATCCGGTGCTCGGGGGCACCTTCTTCGTCCTCGTGCCCTCCCTCACGCACGGCGCCCCGGTGGCGCTCCCGGCCCGGTCCCCGGCGGTCCTGGCCCGGCAGCTGCGCCGGCTGCGGCCGCGGGACACGTATCTGACGCCGCCGCAGCTGCGGGACGCCCTGGGCGCGGGGGCGCGCTTCCGCGGGCGGGTGTGGACGGGCTCGGCGCCGGCGAGCGCCGAGCTGCTGTCCCGGGTGCGGGGCGCCGGCGCCGAGGAGGCGTGGGGCGTGTACGCGCTGACGGAGCTGTTCCCGGCCGCCGCGGTCGAGGCACGCCAGAAGGCGGCGTACGAGGGCCCCGGCGACCTGGTCGGGGCCCCGCTGCCCGGGGTCACGGCGAAGCCGGACGAGGACGGCCAGCTGCTGCTGGCGGGGGCCGCGGCTCGCCGCCGCTACCTGGGCGAGGAGCCCGAGCCGTGGGTGCGTACGGGAGACCGGGCGCGGCTGGACGGAGCGGGGCGGATCGTCCTCGAGGGCAGGAGCAAGGACATGGTGCTGCGCAGGGCCGAGAACATCTACCCGGGCCTGTACGAGCCCGCGCTGCACGTGCCCGGGGTGGAGCTGGCCGTACTCGTCGGCATCCCGGCGGGCCGCGGCGCCGAGTCCGCGGGCGACGAGCGGCTCGTGGCCCTCGTACAGCCGCAGACAGGGGTCGCCGAGCCGGGGCTGCGCGCCGCCTTGGCGGGGCCGCTGGGGCGGATGGGCTCCGCCCGCCCCGACGCCGTGCTGTTCGCGCGGGTCCCGCTGGCGGGACGCTCCCGCAAACCCGACAGGGCGGCGGCCGCGGCGCTCGCGGCGGCCCGGCTGAGCGGGACCCGATGAGCCGGGCCCGCGCCCGGCGGCGCGACCGCCGGGTGTACGTACGCAGCCACCCGCTGCTGTTCGCGCTGCTCGCCGCCACCCGCGGCCGCCCGGTGCGCCGCCTCGGGGGCACGCTGCTGGTCCACGACGCTTCGGCCTACCGCGAGGCCCTGACCCGCCTCCCCCTGGACCGCACGGCCCCCGGCACCACGGGCGCCGCGGCCCGCACGGCACTGGCGGGGTCGGCGGAGCCCGCCCGCCCGGCGCCCACCGGTCCGGCGGAGCCCGACCGCAGGACGGCCGACGCGGCACGCGCGGTGCTCGCCGGGTCGGCGGAGCCCGGCCGGGCGACGGCCGGCACCACCGATGGCGCGGCACACACCCCGCGCGCGGGCTCGGCGGAGCTCGGCCCTGCGGCGGGCGGCATCGCCGGCGGCGTGCTGTTCGATCAGGAGGGCAGCGGGCACCGCGCGGACCGGCGGGGGCTCGCGCAGGAGCTCGGTGCGGCCGGTGTGGAGGAACTGCGCGCGGTGTGGCAGCCGTTGCTCGCCCGCCGGCTGGCGCCGCTCGCACAGGGCGGCGAGGTCGACGCGGTCGCGCTCGCGCGGGAGCTGGCCGGCACGGTGGTCTGCCGGCTGCTGGGCGCGGAAGCCGGCCCGGTGGAGGTGGCACAGGCCGCCGCCGACGCCGCGGCCGCGTCGGTGCGCACCCATCTGCCGGGCCCGCACCGCCCGGGCGCGAAGGCGGCTGCCGCCCACACGGCGCGCAGGCTCCAGTCCCTCCTGGGCCGCCCTCTCGCCACGCCGCTCCCCACGCCCGTGCCCGGCTGCCCTCATGGCGCGGCGGCCCACGGCGTCCCGGGCGCCGATGGGGCTGCCGCCCGGTGCCCTCAGGGCGGAACGGCAGCCGGCGCCGAGGTGCCGGGCCGCGCCGCCTCGCCGCCCGGCAGCCGGGCGGGTGGGGGCGATGCGCTCGGTGCGATGGTGGCGGTGGCCGCCGTCAACACCACCGTGGCCGCGCTGCCGCGGGCGGTGGCGTGGTGCGCCGACGCCGGTCTGTGGGAACAGGCCGCGGACCCGGTGCTGCGGCTCCGGCTGGCCGACGAGCTGCTGCGGGTCACCGCGGCCTCGCCGCTGCTGCCCCGCGTGGCGGCGGCCGACGGGACGGTCGGCGGCTGCCCGGTCCGCAGCGGCGACCGGCTGCTGCTGGTCGCCCGGCATGCCGCGGAGGCACACCGCCGCGACCCGGACGCCCTCGCCCCGGCCGATCCGGCCCTGGCCCACCTGGTGTTCGGCGCCGGCCCGCACGCCTGCCCCGGCGCCCGCCTGGCCCGCGTCCAACTGGCCGACACCCTGGCGGCCCTGGCCCCGTACCGACCGGTGGTGACCCGCGCCCGGGTCGACCGCCGGGCCGCCCTGCCGGGCTGGCGCCTGCTGACCGTGAAGGCCACCTCATGAACGCCGACCGGACCGGCCGGACCGCCGCCGGAGCGGACCGCTCCGCCGGCGTCGGCCGGGGGGTCGGGGGGCTGCGGGTCGCCGTGACCGGGGGGAGCGGGTTCTGCGGTGGGCACGTGGCGCGGGCCACCGTGGCGCGCGGGGCCGAGGTGGTGTGCCTGGGACGGCGGCCCGGGCCCGTCGGGGAGCACCGGTTCTGGGATGCGGCCCGCGAACTGCCGGACCTGGCCGGGGTCGACGTCGTCGTGCACTGCGCGGCCGCGGTCGGCGACCCGGCCCCCGGATCCCCCGCCGAGGCGGAGATGTACGCGGTCAACGTCACCGGCACCGAACGGCTGCTGCAGGCCGCCGGAGGCCGGCCCGTGGTCTGGGTGAGCAGTGCCAGCGTCTACGATCCGCGCCGCGACCGCGGCCTGGTCCGCGAGGACCACCCGTGCGCCGGGCAGTTGAACGCCTACGGCCGCACCAAGGCGGCGGGCGAGGCCCTCGCACTGGCCGCGGGGGCGGTGGCGCTGCGGCCGCGGGCCGTCTACGGCCCCGGCGACGGCACCCTGCTGCCGCGGCTGCTCTCCCGGGTCCGGGCCGGGACCCTGCTGCTGCCGGGTCCGGACGTCCCGCTCAGCCTGACGGCGGTGGAGAACCTGGCCGATGCCGCGCTCGCGGCGGCCGACGGCTGGGCCCCGGGCGCGTACAACGTGGCCGACGCGGCGCCCTACGCGCGCGACGCCGCCGTACGCCGGGTCCTGCACGCGCACGGCATCGCCGCCCGTATCCGCCACCTCCCGGTGGGGGTGGCCCGTACGGCGGCCCGCGCGGCGGAGGTGCTCGCGCGCACCGGCGAACCGGCCCTCAGCCGCTACGCGGTGGACCAGCTGGCCCACCCGGTGGTCCTGGACCTGACCCGGGCCCGGGCCCAGGGCTGGACCCCGCACCGCACGCTGGACGACTATCTCGCCACGCTCGCCCCGGGCGGCCGGACCGTCCCCGGCGACTGACGCCGACGGCGCTTGCGCCGGCCCCCTTGCCGCCCGTCGCGCTGCTCGTGCCCCGGTGGAACCCGGGGGCGGGGTGTGCGGGGTGGGACCGGTCGGCGGGGCTCGGTCCCCCCGCGCCTCAGCCTCGCCGACCGGCGTTTTCAGGCCCCCGTTCAGACCCCCGCCCAGACCCCCGTTCAAGCCCGCGTCCGGGCCGCCGTTCAAGCCGCCGTTCAGGCCGCCGTTCAGGCCGCCGTTCAGGCCGTCGCCATCCTGCGGCGCAGGCTCAGCGGGCGCATGTCCGTCCACACCGCGGCGATGTGGTCCAGGCATTCCTGCCGCGTGCCCGTCGTGCCCTCGGCGTGCCAGCCCGCCGGCAGCTCGCGGTCCGCACGCCAGATGGAGTACTGCTCCTCGTCGTTGCGCACGACCCGGTAGCCGCTCTCGTCGGTGTCAGTCATCGCTTCGGTCCTCCGCAGTCGGTCGGTGATCCGGTTTCGTCCGGTCTTTCCGTCAATGGCTCACAGCGTGCCGCTGCGGCCCGGGCCGCCATAGGGACAAACGCGCAGAAGGACCGGCGGTCGGTGCTGCCGCTCCTTCCCTGGTGACGCCGGCCCGCGCGGCGGCAGTGTTCGGGGCAGCCAGGGTGGCGTCCGAGAGGTACAGCGCCGCCGGCCACGCCACCCCATCAGGCTGGAAGGAGCTCCGCCATGTCGGACACCCCAGAGACCGTGCACCTGCCCACCGGCGGGTGGCGGTTGTGGGAGCACTTCGCACTCCGCGGCCCGGGTTTCCCGGCCGAGGGGGTCCTGCGCATGGCTCCGCCCGGACTCGCCCTGGCCGCCGACAAGTTCGGGCCGGGCGACACCCTCGCCGGCCCGGACTGGGAGGCTTTCACCGGGGCCTTCGACACCGGCGCGGTCCGCACCGCCGAGCTGCTCCAGGACATCGCGGCCTCACCGCGCTTCCGGGCCGCCGTGGCCTGGCAGAACCCGGCCGTGCTGCGCACCGGCATCGCGCCGTTCCTGAACTGGACGCCGACCGCGGCGGGTCGGACCAGCATGCCCCGCCAGCGCGAGGAACTGGTCGCCCACTACTGGCAGCGGTTCTGCGTCAAGAACGACACCATCGGGTTCTTCGGCCCCGTCGGCTGGGGGCGCTGGGATCTCGCCACGGACGGGGTACGGGTGGACCCCGGCGCCGGCGGGTTCCTCGCCGACTCTCGGGTCTACTTCGCCAGTTGGGCCATCGACGCCCTGGCCAAGTCGCTGAACGCGGACCCCGCGCTGCGGGCGTGGATACCCCCGCGCCGGGTGTCCTTCGTACGGGCCGAGGGCCTGTCCGTGCATCTGCCGGGCCGGCCGCCGCAGCCCATCGGCGAGAGCGCCCGCGCCGTACTGGACCGGTGCGACGGGACCCGGCCCGTGGCCGCGATCGCCGAGGCACTGGGGATCCCGGTGGCGGAGGCGACCGAGACCGTGCAGTGGCTGCTGGCCAAGCGCTGGGTGCACTGGCGCCTCGACGTGCCGACGGGCACCTACCCGGAGCGGGAGCTGCGGACCGTCCTGGAGCGGATCGGCGATCCGGCCCTGCGAGACCCGGCCCTGGAGAAGCTCGCCGTCCTGGAGCGCGGACGGGACGCCGTCCAGGCGGCCGGCCTCGACGCCGAGGCGCTGACCTCGGCGATCGGCGCCCTGGAGGCCGACTTCGCGGCGCTGACCGCCACCGACGCACAGCGCTCCAAGGGCGCGCGGACCGCGCCCTGCCGGGGGCTCGTGTACTCGGACGCGCGGCGCGCGGCGACCGCGACCCTCGGCACCGCCCTGCTGGACGAGCTCACCCCCCTCGCACAGTGCCTGACCGCGGCCCGCTGGCTGACCAACCGGTTCGCCGAGCGGGTCGGGGCGCGGCTGCGCGAGGTGTACGAGCGGCTGCGTGCGGCCGGCCCGGTGGACCTGGGGTCGATGTGGCTGGGCTGCCTGCCCTCCCCGTACCCGGAGGCGGGCCGGGACCTCGACGCCGTCCAGGCGGAGCTGCGCGCGAAATGGGCGCGGATCCTGGCCGTGCCCGAGGGAGCGCGCCGGGTCAGGGTGTCCTCGGCGGACATCGCCGAGCAGGTGCGGGCGGAGTTCGAGGAGCCCGGCGCGGGCTGGTCGCTGGCCCGCTACTTCAGCCCGGACGTGCTGCTGCTCGCGGAGAACGCGGACGCCGTGGCCCGCGGCGACTTCGAAATGGTGCTGGGCGAGATGCACAGCGCGCTCAACACGATGGGCGCCTCGCTCTTCGTCCACCAGCACCCCGACCGGGACGAGCTGATCGCGGAGACCACCCGCGACTTCCCCGGGCCGCGACTGCTGCCGATGCTGCCCAAGGAGCTGCCGCTGAAGTGGTCGACGCGCAGCAGGCCTTCGCTGGACCGGCCGCAGGACTACTACGTCTCGCTGGTCGACGACACCGGCGACCCGCACCGCCCGCGCACCGTCCTGTGCGCCGACGTCGCGGTGGAGGACCGGGACGGCCGGCTGATGGCGGTGCTGCCCGACGGGGCCGCGTTCGACCTGCTCGACGTGTACGCGAACACCCTGACGCAGCGCGTCATGGACCGGTTCACGCTGCGCCCCGAGGGCGACCACACGCCGCGGATCAGCATCGACAAGATGGTGGTGGCGCGCGAGACCTGGGCCTTCCCGGCGACCGAACTGGCCTTCGCCGACGAGAAGTCCGAGGCGAAGCGGTACGTACGGGCCCGGCACTGGCGCGAGGAACACGACCTGCCCCGGTTCGTGTTCGTGGTCTCGCCGACCGAACCCCGGCCGTTCTACGTGGACTTCGACAGCCCGGTGTACCTGACCATCCTCGCGAAGGCCGCACGCCGGCTGGCCCGCAAGGACCCCGGGGCCAAACTGAAGATCAGCGAGATGCTGCCCACCCCGGAGCAGGCCTGGCTGACCGACGACCAGGGCGACACGTTCACCTCGGAGCTGCGCTTCGTGGCCGTCGACCGGACGGTCACCGACCTCTCGCGGCCCGCGGACGGGAGCGCGTGATGCGGACCTTCGTCGACGACATCGCCGCGCACGCCGCCCTCGATCCGGACCGGGTCGCCGTCACCACCCCCGCCGGCGAGGTGACGTACGCGGAGCTCACCGCCCGCATCGACGCCCTGGCGGCGGTGCTGCGGGCCCGCGGCGCCCGGCCGGAGACGGTGTGCGCGGTGGCCGTGGAACGCGGCGTGGACGCCGTGGTGGCACCGGCTGCCGTGGTGCGCTGCGGCGCGGCGTTCCTGGGCCTGGACCCGGAGCAGCCGCCCGCCCGGCTGGCGGCGCTGGCCCGCAGCGGCGGCGCGGAGCTGCTGGTGACCGCCTCGGCCCTGGCGGGCGGGCTCGACCTGCCGGTCCCGGGGCCGCCCGTCCTGCTGGACCGGCCCGGGAGCGCGGCCGGCGCGGACGGGGGGCCGGGCGGGCCGCTCGGCGAGCGCTCGCTCGCGTACGTCAGCCACACCTCCGGGAGCACCGGGGAGCCCAGCGCCGTGCTGGTCGAGCACCGCGGACTGGACTCGTACCTGCGCTTCATCGCCCGCGACTACGGGCTGGGGCCCGACACCGTGGCCCTCCAGCTCGCCCCGCTCGGCTACGACGCGTCCCTGCGGGACACCTTCGCCCCGCTGCTGGCGGGCGGGCGGCTGGTGGTGGTGCCGCGCTCGGCGCTGCTGCGGCCCGAGGAGTTCGGCGCCGTGGTCCGCGAGCACGGGGTGAACGCGCTGCTGAGCACGACCCCGTCGTTCCTGTCGTTCCTGGCCGGGCAGCCGAACGGGGCCCGGCTGCTCGCCGGGGTCCGACTGGTGGTCTCCAGCGGCGAGTCGCTGCGGCCGTTCCTGGCGGCCGGGGGGCGGCCGCTGGTCCGGGGCAGCCTGGTCAACCAGTACGGCCCGACCGAGTGCACGATGACCTCGACCCGGTACGCCGTGCCGGCCCGGCCGGACGTCCTGAGCGACACCGTCGGCACCCCGATCGACGGCGTGGCCGTACGCCTCCTGGACGCCGGGATGTCCCCGGTGGCCGACGGGGACACCGGGGAGGTCTACATCGGCGGGGCGGGCGTGGCCCGCGGCTACCGCGGGCGGCCCGCCCGTACGGCCGAGTGCTTCGTACCGGACCCGTTCGGTCCGCCCGGGGCGCGGATGTACCGGACCGGCGACCTGGCCCGGACGGGTCCCGACGGGCTGGAGTACCTGGGGCGCGGTGACCGGCAGGTGAAGATCCGCGGCTACCGCGTCGACCCGGCCGAGGTGGAGGGGGCTCTGCTGTCCCATGCCGGGGTCACGGGGGCGGTCGTCACCAGCGAGAGCGACGCGCAGGGGCGGGTGTTCCTCGTCGCCCACGTCACGGGGGACCTGGCGGGCACCACCGACGCCGCCCTGCGCGCGCACCTGGCCGTCGGCCTGCCCCCGCACCTGATGCCGCGGCGGTTCGTGCGGCTGGCGGAGCTGCCCACCACCCGCGGCGGCAAGGCCGACCGCCGTGCCCTCTCGCAGACGGGAGGCCGGTCATGACCACCGCACCTGCGGCGCCTGCCGCGCCCGTCACGTCCGGCGGGCCGGCCGGCGCCGTGCGCGCCCCGCTCGGCCCGGCCGACGTGGCGGCCGCGGCCGCGCGGATCGCCGGGCACGTCCGGCGTACCCCGCTGCTGCCGGGGCTGCCCGCGCCCGACCTCCACCGGACGGGCCGGCGGCTGCTGCTGAAGGCCGAACACCTCCAGTACGGCGGCTCGTTCAAGCTGCGCGGGGCCGCCAATGCGGTCCTGGCGCTGGGGGCCCGGCGGATCGTCACCGGCTCCTCCGGCAATCACGGCATCGCGCTGGCCCGCCTGGCGGCCGCGCTCGGCGCCGAGGTGACCGTGGTGCTGGCCGGCGGGGCGCACCCCGCGAAGATCGCCCTGATCCGGGCGCTCGGCGGGCGGACGCTCGGCGTGCCGGGCGGTGTCGCCGAGCGCGACGCCCGGGCGCGGGCGCTGGCCGAGGAGACGGGCGCGGTCCTCGTGCCCTCCTCCGACCACGAACTGGTGGTCGCCGGGCAGGGCACGGTCGGCCTGGAGATCCTCGCCGAGGTGCCCGACGCAGAGACCGTGTACGTGCCGACCGGCGGGGGCGGGCTGCTCGCGGGGGTGTGCCTCGCCGCGTACGGGCATCCGGTGCGGGTGGTGGGCGTCGAGCCCGCCGGCAGCCCCCGCTACGCCCGGTCCCTGGCCGCGGGGCACCCCGTACGGCTGGCGCCCGGTGACACCGTCGCCGACGGGCTGCGCGGCCAGCAGCCGGGGGCGGTGCCGTATCCGGTCATCCGGGACCGGGTCGACGACCTGGTCACCGTGTCCGACGCGGAGATCCTCGCCGCGGCCGCGCTGCTGCGGCGGCGCGGGATCGAGGCCGAGCCGTCCGGCGCGGTCGCGCTGGCCGGGGCGATGCGGGCGGGTCGCGGGAGCGGCCGCGCCGTCGCCGTCGTCTCCGGCGGCAACACCACGGCGGCCCTGACGGCGGCCGCGGCAGCCGCCGCGGCCCCCACCGCTTCCCGTACCGAACGACCCCCGCACGCGGCCCGCACGGCCCGCACCACCCGCACCACCCCGACGTCTCACACCACCCCCACCACCCGTTCGCTCCTGGAGGAGATCTCATGACCACGACCGTGACCGAGACCGAGCACCCGACCGCGCAGCTGACCGGCGCCGCCCTGACCGAGCTGGTCGTCTCCATCTACCGCGAGACCATGGGAGTGGCCGACCTCGACGAGCAGAGCGACTTCTACGAATGGGGCGGCGATTCGCTGACCGCGTTCCGGATCACCGCACGGCTCGAGGAGGCACTCGGGGCAGAGGTCCCGGTGGCCCTGGTCTTCGCCTACCCCTCGCCCGCGGACCTCGCCGACGTCGTCCACGCCGACTTCGTCCGGGCATGAGGGGCCGGCCATGACCGATACCTACGTGCCCGGCGGCCGCTGGCGGCTGTGGGATCAATTCGCCCTGCGCGGGGCGGGTTTTGCGGCCGGGGGCGTGCTGCGGCTGGCCCCGGACGGGCTGGCCGCGGCCGCCGACAAGTTCGAGCCCGGCCAGGGCCCGGCCGCCCTGGCCGGGGAGCGGTGGGGGGAGTTCACCGCCCTGTTCGCCGACGCCCAGGTGGAGGTGGCGCACACGCTCCAGGAGATCGCCCGGATGCCCGCCTTCCGGGAGGCGGTGGCCTGGCAGAACCGCCCGGTCCTCGGCTCCGGGATCACGCCCTTCCTGAACTGGACGCCGACCGCGGCGGGCCGTACCAGCATGCCCCGCCAGCGCGAGGAGCTGGTCGCCCACTACTGGCAGCGGTTCTGCGTCAAGAACGACACCATCGGGTTCTTCGGCCCCGTCGGCTGGGGCCGCTGGGACCTGTCCGCGCAGGGCGTCCGCGTCGACGCCGGCGCCCCCGGCACCGGTTTGATCGCCGGATCGGAGGTGTACTTCGCCAGCTGGGCGATCGACGCCCTGGCCGCGCGGATCGACACCGGCCCGGAGCTGCGGGAGTGGGTGGCGCCCCGGCGCGTGCCGTTCGTCCGCCAGTCCGGGACGGACGTGACGGTGCCGGGCCGCCCGCGCCAGGCCCTCGCCGAGGAGGCGCGTGCCGTGCTCGCGCTGTGCGACGGCGTACGGCCCGCCCGGGAGATCCGCGCCGCGCTGCCGGATGTGGACGTGTCCGCGGCCTTGGCCGACCTGGTCGCCCGCCGGTGGGTGGTGTGGAAGCTGGAGGTGCCCGCCGGCGCCCGCCCCGAGCGGTACCTGCGGGCCTGGCTGGACCGGGTCGGGGACGCGGAGCTGCGCGCACCCGGACTGGCCGCCCTGGACGCCCTGGAACGGGGCCGGGACCGGGTGGCGGAGGCGGCCGGGCCCGAGGCCCTGGTCACCGCGCTGACGGACCTGGAGGGCGAGTTCGTCGCGCTGACCGAGACCGCCGCCGTACGCGAGAAGGCGGCCGGTACGGCGCCCTGCCGGGCCCTGGTGTACTCCGACTGCCGGCGGGCGGCGACCGCCACCCTGGGGCGGACCGTGCACGAGGCCCTCGCCCCGCTGGACCCGCTGCTGACCAGCGCCGGCTGGCTCACCGCCCGGCTCGCCGACGCGGTGATGGGCCGGGCCCGGGAGGTGTACCGCCGGCTGGCCGCGCAGGGGCCGGTCGACCTGGCCGCGTTCTGGTTCGCCTGCATGCCGATCCTGCACGGCGCCGCCCGTGCGGAATCCGCCGAGCTCCAGCAGGAGTTCCGCCGGCGCTGGGACGCGATCCTGGCGCCGCCGCCGGGCACCCGCCGGGTCAGGCTGCCGCTGGAGGCCGTCGCGGGGCCCGTCGCCGAGCAGTTCGGCGGCCCGGGCGGCGGCTGGACCGCCGCCCGCTACCTCAGCCCCGACATCATGATCGCCGCGGCCGGGGAACAGGCCGTGGCCCGGGGTGACTTCGAGCTGGTCCTCGGTGAACTGCACGTCGCCGCCAACACGTTGGGCGCCTCGCTGTTCGTCCACCAGCACCCGGACGCCGAGGAGCTGCTCGGGCTCACCGACCGGGACCATCCCGGCCCCCGGCTGATGCCGCTGCTGCCCAAGGAGCACCGCTCGCGGCTGTCGGCGCGGATCCGGCACTCCCTGGTCCGCCCCGAGGACTACTACGTCGCCCTCGTCGACTTCACCGCCGATCCGGGCCGGCCCCGTACGGTGCTCAGCGCCGACGTGGCGGTGACCGAACGGGCGGACGGCGAGCTGGCGGTGGTCCTGCCCGACGGGTCCGCGTTCCCCGCGGTGGACGTGTTCTCGCACGTGCTGACCACCCTGGCGATGGACCTGTTCCAGATCCTGCCGGACGCGGCCGACCACTCCCCCCGGGTCACGGTGGACCGCCTCGTCGTGGCCCGCGAGACCTGGCGGCTGCCCCCGTCGGACATGGACTTCGCGGAGGAGAAGGACGAGGCGCGCCGGTTCGTACGGGCCCGGCAGTGGCGGGAGCGGCGCGAGCTGCCGCGGTTCGTGTTCGTGGTGCTGCCGACCGAGACCCGCCCGTTCTACGTGGACTTCGACAGCCCGGTGTACGTCAACATCCTCGCCAAGGCGGTCCGCAGGATGGCCCGCAAGGAGCCCGGGGGCCGGGCCGTGTTCACCGAGATGCTGCCGAGCCCCGAACAGGCCTGGCTGACCGACGACCAGGGCGAGGCGTACACCTCCGAGCTGCGCTTCGTGGCGGTGGACGAGGGCTGAGCGCAGCGGCCCGGCCGCCCCTGTGGAGCGACGCGTACGACGGCGGCGCGCACGGCAGACCGACACCGTGCGGCGCCGCCGTTTGCGCTTTTTACCCCCCGGCGGCTGCGTGCGCGGCTGCGTCTTCTTCCCTACTGACGGATCTCCGCAGCCAGCAGTGTTGAGGAAAACACCGCTTGGAGGCCCACAGTGAAGGTTGTCGCAGCGCACGGCGGAGCGGCGAGGCACGGCAGCGAAGCCGGCGACGTCGTCCGTGACGGTGACGGAGTGTCGTTCGCGCAGCGCAGGCTGTGGTTCCTCGACCAGCTCACCGGAGGCTCCGCCGAGTCCCTGCTCCCGTTGGCCCTGCGCATCCGCGGCGCCCTCGACGTCCCGGCCCTGGAGCGCTCGCTGGCCGGCATCGTGGACCGGCACGAGGTGCTGCGCACGCGGTTCACGGCCGTCGACGGGGAGCCCGTACCCGTGGTGGACCCGGCGGGCCGCACCCGGCTGGCGCGGGTGGAGGCGGGCAGCACCGCCGAGCTGTTCGACCGGGAGCTGGCGCGCCCCCTCGACCTGGCGAAGGAGCACCCGCTGCGGGCGACGCTCGCCCGCCTCGGGTCCGACGAGCACGTACTGCTGCTGGTGGTCCACCACATCGCGGTGGACGGCTGGTCGTGGGACGTGCTGCTGCGCGAACTGGACGCCGGCTACCGGGGCGAGGCGGTGGACGCGCCCGCCCTGCAGTACACCGACGTGGCCCGCACCGAGGCCGAGCGGCTGGGCGGACCGCGCATGGAGCGGCTGCTCGGGTACTGGCGCGAGCGGCTGGCCGGGGTCTCCCCGCTCGCGCTGCCCGCGGACCGGCCCCGGCCGGCGTTCTGGGAGGGCTCCGGGGACGTGGTCCGCTTCGAGCTGCCGGCCGGGCTGGTCGCCGAGGTCGACCGGGTGGCCCGTGAGCAGCGCGCGACCCGCTACATGCTGCTGCTCGCCGTGTACCAGGCCCTGCTGGGGCGCTACTCCGGCCGCTCCGACATCGCGGTCTGCACCACCCTGGCCGACCGCGGGCGCGCCGAAGTGGCCGGTCTGATCGGCCCGTTCGTGAACACGATCGTGCTGCGCACCGACCTGTCCGGCGAGCCGAGCTTCGCCGCCCTGCTGAGCCGGGTCCGGTCGGGGGCCCTGCGGGACTTCTCGCATTCCGAGGCCCCGTTCGACCGGGTGGTCGGCGAGGTGGTCACCGAGCGCGACCTGTCCCGCCACCCCCTCGCGCAGGCCTCCTTCACCCTGCTCAACACCGTGCCCTCGGCGGCCCGTCTGGACGAGCTGGACGTGGCGCTGGTACGGACCCCGCTGACGGGCACGCCGCTGGACGTGTTCCTCGACCTGAGCCTGCGCGCCAACGGGGACATCGCGGCCCGGCTCCAGTACTCCACGGCCCTGTTCGACGAGAGCACGATGGTCCGCTTCACCGAGGGCTACGTCGAACTCCTGCGTGCGGTGACGGCCTCGCCGGGGACCCCGGTGGCCGAACTCGCCGGACGCCTGGCGCCGTTGCCCGGCAAGGAGCTCCGGCGCCTGGTCGCCATGGCGGGCTCGGGGCGCACCGCGCCGGCGGCCGCGGAGCCGTTCAGCGTCGCGGGCGAGCCCGATGCGGTGGCCCTGGTCTGCGGGGAGGAGACCCTGCGCTACGGCGAACTGGACGCGCTCGGCGGCGGCCTGGCCACGGCCCTGCGCGCGGCGGGCGCCGGCCCGGGGACCCCGGTGGGGGTGTGCATGAAGCGCGGGATCCGGTCCGTGGCCGCGATGACCGCGATCTGGCGGGCCGGCGGGGTCTACGTACCGCTGGATCCCGCGCTCCCCGAGGAGCGGCTGCGGTTCATGGCCGCCGAGGCCGGTCTGCACTGCGTGCTCGCCGATGCCGCGACCGCGCGGCTCGCCGGCGCGCTCGGCCCGCAGGTGCTCCGGGTGGAGGACGCCGGGCCCGACGCCGCCGCCCCGCACCACACCCCCGACCCGCGGGACCTCGCCTACGTCATCTTCACCTCGGGCTCCACCGGCCGCCCGAAGGCCGTCGGCATCGAGCACGGGGCGATCGCCGCCCATGTGGCCGCCGTCCGCGAGGAGTTCGGGATCACCGCCCGGGACCGGGTGCTCGCCTTCTCGTCCTTCTCGTTCGACGCCTCGCTGGACCAGCTGCTGACCGCCCTCGGCTGCGGGGCCGCCCTGGTGGTCCGGCCGGACGAGCAGTGGCTGCCCGCGCAGCTCCCCTCGGTGGTCGAGCGGCACGGGATCACCGTCCTGAACCTGCCGCCCACGTACTGGACCGAGCTGGCGTTCTCGCTCACCGACCGGACCGCGGCCTTGCTCGCCCCGCTGCGCCTGCTGGTGCTCGGCGGGGAGTCCGTACCGGCCGCGGCCCTGGCGGCCTGGCTGGCGCGGGCCCCGCAGGTACGGGTGCTCAACGCGTACGGCCCGACCGAGACCACCGTCACCGCCACCGCGCACGAGATCGGCGCGGCCGGGAACACCGGCCGGGTGCCGATCGGGCGGCCGCTGGGCTCCCGCCGGGCGTACGTGGCCGACGTGCACGGCGAGCTCGTGCCGGTCGGCGAGCCCGGCGAGCTGCTGATCGGCGGCCCGGAGCTGGCCCGCGGCTACCTCGGCCAACCCGCTCTCACCGCTCAGAAGTTCGTGCCCGATCCGTACGGCGGAGACGGCGGCCGGCTCTACCGCACCGGCGACCTGGTCCGCCGACTGCCGTCCGGGGAGCTGGAGTTCCTCGGACGCACCGACGACCAGGTCAAGATCCGCGGCTTCCGCATCGAACTGGGCGAGGTGGAGGCGGTCTTGGCGCAGTGCCCCGGCGTGGTGGCCGCCGCGGTGGCCGTCGGTGCGGACGCCCAGGGCGGCAAGAGCCTGACCGGCTACGTGGTGGCCGGCCCCGGTGGCCCGGTCGAGTCCGCCGTCCTGCGGTCCTTCTGCGCCGGGCGGCTGCCGCACTACGCCGTGCCCGCGGACTTCGTCGCGCTCGACGCGCTGCCCGTGAACGCCTCGGGCAAGCTCGACCGGGCCGCCCTGCCCGCCGCCCGGCCGGACGGGGAGCGGGCGGAGCGGGACCGGGCGGCCGCGGGCGGCGCCGAGTTCATCGCGCCGCGCGACGCCACCGAGCGGGTGGTCGCCGAGATCTGGGCCGAGGTGCTCGGCGTCGACCGGGTCGGCATCGACGACAGCTTCTTCGACCTGGGCGGCCACTCCCTCCTCGCCACCATGGCCGTGTCCCGGATCGCCGAGCGGCTCGGCCGCGAGGTGGAGCTGCGCACCCTGTTCGAGAACCCCCGCATCCGCGAGTTCGGCCCGCTGGTGGCCGCCGCCCGGCAGGCGGGCGCCGCGAGCGTCGTCCCGGTGGACCGCTCGGGGCTGCTGCCGCTGTCGTTCGCGCAGGAGCGGATGTGGTTCCTGGACCGCATGTCCGACGTCGGCGACGAGTACGTGCTCTGGTTCTCCTGGCGGATGCGCGGCGGGCTCGACCGGGACGCCTGGCAGGGCGCCCTCAACGAGGTGGTGGCCCGGCACGAGGCGCTGCGGACCGCCCTGGTCGAGGTGGACGGCCGCCCGGCGCAGCGGGTGGTCGACGGGGTCCGCGTACCGCTGGTGTGGCAGTCGGCCCCGCCCGGGGACGACGAGGCCGTACGACTGGCCAGGCTCCGGGAGGTGGCCGTCCCCTACGCCACCCGCCGCTTCGACCTGGCCGGGCCGCCGCTGCTGCGGGCGGGGGTGTGGGAGCTGGACCCCGAGGACCACGTGGCCGTCATCGCCTTCCACCACGCGGCGACCGACGGCTGGTCCAAGGACGTGATCATCGGCGAGCTCGCGGAGTCGTACGCCGCCCGGGTGGCCGGGCGGCCGGCCGAACTGCCGCCCGTACCCGTCCAGTACGGGGACTTCGCGGTCTGGCAGCGCGACCGGATGGCCGGCGAGGTGCTGGAGCGGCAGCTGGCGTACTGGGAGCGGGCCCTGGCCGGCGTGCCCGTACTGGAGCTGCCGACGGACCGGCCGCGCCCGGCGGGCTGGTCGGGCCGGGGCGGCGCGGTCGAGATCGACCTGCCGAAGGAGCTGGAGAGCGCGCTCGGCGAGCTGGCCCGGCGGCACGGGGTGACCCGGTTCACGGTGCTGCTGGCCGTGCTGCAGATCGTGCTGGGCCGCTGGTCCGGACAGCAGGACGTGGCGGTGGGCACCCCCGTCGCGGGCCGCGGCCAGGTCGAGCTGGAGGGGCTGGTGGGGCTGCTGGTGAACACGGTGGTGCTGCGCGGGGACCTGTCCGGCGAGCCCTCGTTCACGGAGTTCCTGGGCCGGGTCCGGGAGTCGGTGCTCGGGGCCTTCGACCACCAGGAGGTGCCGTTCGAGCGGCTGGTGGAGCAGCTGCGGCCGGAGCGGGACCCGTCCCGCAACCCCTTGTTCCAGGTGATGTTCGACGTACAGGAGAGCGCCGCCGGCGGGCCGCGGGTCGAGGGCCTCGACGTGGAGCACTTCGTCCTGCCGTGGGGTTCCGCCAAGTTCGACCTGACCGCCGCCTTCCTGCTCTATCCGGACCGCTTCGCGCTGAACGTGGAGTACGCGAGCGATCTCTTCGACGCCGCCACGGTCACCCGGTTCGCCGGGCACGTGGGCCGGGTGCTGGCGTCGGTGGTGGCCGATCCGGAGCAGGCCGTCGGGCGGCTGGAGCTGCTGTCCGCCGCGGAGTACGAGGAGCTGGCCGGGGCCGCGGGCTCCACGGCGGCCGCCCCGGCGGCGCCGTTCACCGTGTCGGGCGCTGCGGACGCCGTCGCCCTGCTCTGCGGGGACGAGAGCCTGACCTACGGCGAGTTGGACGGCCTGACCGGCGGGCTGGCCCGCGCCCTGGCCGCCGCCGGCGTACGACCCGGCACCCCGGTCGGCGTGTGCCTGCGCCGCGGCATCGCCTCGGTCGCCGCGATGGCCGCGATCTGGCGGGCGGGCGGGGTCTACGTACCGCTCGACCCCCGGCTGCCGCAGGAGCGGCTGCGGTTCATGTGCGCCGAGGCGGGCGTGCACAGCGTGTTCAGCGACGCCTCGACCCACGCACTGGCCGCCGGGCTCGGGCCGCGGACCGTCTCCGTCGACACCGTCGTGCCCGATCCGGACGCACCGCACCACACCCCCGCTCCCGACGACCTCGCCTACGTCATCTTCACCTCGGGCTCCACCGGCCGCCCCAAGGCCGTCGGCGTGGAACACCATGCGCTGGGCGCGCACGCCGCCGCGGCCCGCGAGCTCTTCGGCATCACGGCCGAGGACCGCGTCCTCGCCTTCGCCTCCTTCTCCTTCGACGCCTCCCTGGAACAGGTGCTGCCCGCCCTCGGAGCCGGCGCCTCGGTGCTGGTCCGCCCGGACGAGGTGTGGTCGGTGGAGGAGCTCGCCGAGGCCGTCCGCACCCGGGGCGTCACGGTCATGGAGGCCACCCCCGCCTACTGGGAGGAGATCGTCGCCCGCCTCGACACGGTCGCCGGGGACCTCAAGAGCCTGCGGCTGCTGGTCACCGGCGGGGAGGCACTGCCCTCGGCGCCGCTGGCCCGCTGGTTCGCGCACCTGCCCGACGTGCCGGTCGTCAACACGTACGGCCCGACCGAGGCGGTCATCTCCGCCACCGCCCACATCGTCACCGCGCCCGTCGAGGGCCGGGTGGCGATCGGCAGGCCGCTGGGCTCCCGCCGGGCGTACGTCGTGGACGCCCTCGGCCGGCTCGTCCCCGTCGGGGTGCCCGGCGAACTGCTCATCGGCGGCCCGGAGCTGTCCCGCGGCTACCTCGGGCAGCCCGCCCTCACGGCCGAGAGGTTCGTACCCGACCCGTACGGCGGCGCCGGCGGGCGGCTCTACCGCACCGGCGACCTGGTCCGCCGACGGGCCTGCGGGGAGCTGGAGTTCCTCGGCCGCACCGACGACCAGGTCAAGATCCGCGGCTTCCGGATCGAACCCGCCGAGATCGAGGCCGTCCTCGAGCAGCACCCGGACGTGCACGCCGCGACGGTCCTGGTCAGGGAACTCCGGGGCGAGCGCGCCCTCGTCGGCTACGCGGCCGGCCAAGGCCGCGGCCCGGACGCCGAGGCGCTGGCCGCCTGGTGCCGGACCCTGCTGCCCGGCTACATGGTGCCCGCCGCGTTCGTCCTGCTCGACGCCCTGCCCCGGACCGTGCAGGGCAAGGTGGACACCGCCGCCCTGCCCGACCCGGAACTGCCCGCGCCGGCCGCGTCCGTCGCGCCGCGCACCCCGACCGAGGTGGTGACGGCCCAGATCTGGGCCGAGGTCCTGGGCCTGCCCGAGGTCGGAATCCGGGAGGACTTCTTCGCCCTCGGCGGCCACTCGCTGCGCGCCGTGGCGGCCGCGTCCCGCCTGCGCACCGCGTTCGACTGCCCGATCCAGGTACGCGACCTGTTCGACCACCCGACGGTCGAACTGCTCGCCATGGAAGTGGAACGACAGCTCATCGACCAGATCTCCTCGATGAGCGACGACGAGATCGACCTGTCCCTGACCTCCGAGTTCTGATCGCCGCCGCGATCCGAGCCTCGATCCCCGCCTCGATCCCAGCCTTGATTGGACGGCACTTGCGATGACCACTGCACAGGTCGAACCCTCCGCCACCGCTTCCGCCGCCGCGCCCTCCGGCACCCCCGGCGGTCTCTCCCCCGCGGCCCGCCGGCTCCTCGAAATGCGCCTGCGCGGCAAGGCCGCCGCCGCGCCCGCCGGCATCCCCCGGCTCGACCCGCGCCCCGCGCAGGCCCCGCTGTCGGCCGCCCAGCAGCGTCTGTACTTCCTCGACCAGCTCGACCCCGGCGGCGTCGAGTACCTGATGCCCGCGGCCTGGCGGTTCACCGGCCCGCTGGACTCGGCCGCGCTGAGCGCCGCCATCGGGGACCTCGTCAGCCGCCACGAGCAGCTGCGCGTGGTGTTCACCCACGAGGACGGCGTACCGGCCCAGCACGTGCTCGCCGCCGCCGAGGCACCCGGCCTGGACGTGGTCGACCTGCCCCCGGCGGTGCGCGACGCCGGCCCCGACGCGGTCGCCGGGGCCGTACGGGAGGTGGCGCTGCGCCCCTTCGACCTGGCCGCGGCGCCCCCGTTCCGGGCCACCCTGCTGCGGATCGCCGCCGAGGACCACGTACTCGTCCTGGCCATGCACCACATCGTCTCGGACGGCTGGTCGCTGGACCTCCTGACCGGCGACCTGAGCGCCTGCTACCGCGCCAGAAGCCAGGGCCGGCCCCCGCGCCCCGCCGCACCACCGGTCGAGTACACCGACTACGCGCACTGGCAGCGCGAGGCCGACGAGAGCACCGCACTGGACTACTGGCGTACGGCCCTCTCCGGCCTGACCCCGCTCGAACTGCCCACCGACCACCCGCGGCCGGCCGTGCGCAGCTCCGCCGGCGCCGTGCACGCGGTGGAGCTCCCCGAGCCGCTGACGGCCGCCCTGGCCGAGCTCGGCCGCCGGGCCGACACCACCTCGTACATGACCCTCATGTCGGCGTTCCAGGCGGCGCTGGCCTTCCACAGCGGCCAGGACGACATCGCGATCGGCACCGTCGTCGCCAACCGGGAGCGCCCGGAGATCGAGCAGCTGGTCGGGTTCTTCGTGAACACCCTGGTGATCCGCACCGATGTGTCGGGCGACCCGACCTCGGCGCAGCTCCTCGCCCGTACCCGGGAGAGCGTCCTGGGCGCCCTCTCCCACCAGAGCCTGCCCTTCGAGCGGGTCGTCGACGAGCTGAGCCCCGAGCGGGACCTCTCGCGCAACCCGCTGTTCCAGGTGCTGTTCTCGCACTCCGCCGCCGCGCGGCAGGGTGCGTACGCCCTCGGCGCCGCGACGGGGACGGCGTTCCCCATCGACCTGACCACCGCGAAGTTCGACCTGACGCTGGACGTCAGCGAGGACGCGGACCGCATCCGGCTCCGGTTCGTCTACCGCCCCGACCTGTTCGACGCGGCGTCCGTGGCCCGGCTGGCCGAGCACACCGTCGCGGTGCTGCGGGCCTTCGCCGAGGCCCCGGACGTGCCGCTCGGCATGGCCGACCTGCTCACCGCCGACGAGCGCGCCGCGCTGCTCGGCCCCGACGGCCCGGCGAACCGCCCGCTGGCGGGCGCCGTACCCGAGCCGGCACCCCGGCTCGCGCTGGAGCGCCTGGCCGAGCACATCCGGCTGGCCCCCACCGCCGTGGCCGTCTGCGGCGGCGGCCGCAGCCTGACGTACGCCGAACTCGACGCGGCTTCCATGGCCCTGGCCCGGCGGCTGCGGGCCGCGGGCATCGGCCCGGAGTCCCTGGTCGGCGTCTGCCTGGGCCGCTCGGTCGACCTGGCCGTCGCGCTGCTCGGCGTATGGCGGGCGGGTGCGGCGTACCTGCCGCTGGACCCCGCCCACCCGCGGGCCCGGCGGGAGTACACCGTCGGCGACGCCGGGGTGGAGTGGGTGGTCGCCGATGCCGTGGGACGTGCGGCGGTGGAGGGGCTGCCGGTGGGCGTGATCCCGCTCGAGAGCCCCACTGCCGACCCGGCCGACGACTCCGGGGACCCCCTCCCCGCCGTGCTCCCCGGAGCGGAGAGTCTCGCGTACGTCATCTACACCTCCGGCTCGACCGGGCAGCCCAAGGGCGTCGAGATCACCCACGGCAACCTCGCCTGGCTGCTCGGCGCCGCCGACCGCCACTTCGACTTCGGCGCCGACGACGTGTGGACGCTCCTGCACTCCCCCGCGTTCGACTTCTCCGTCTGGGAGCTGTGGGCTCCGCTGGCCTCCGGCGGCCGCGTGGTGGTGCTGACCGAGGACGAGGTCCGCGACCCCGCCGCCGTCCACGCCGTCCTGCGCGACGAGCGCGTCACCGTGCTCAACCAGACCCCGGCCGCGTTCAAGGGGCTGCGGGCCCATCTGGCCCAGCAGGGCGAGCAATTCGGCGCCCTCGCGCTGCGCACCGTGGTCTTCGGCGGTGACGCCTTCGACGCCCGCGACTACCGCGACTGGTTCGCCGGGCCCGAGGGCGGGCGGCCCGCGCTGGTGAACATGTACGGGATCACCGAGACCACCGTGCACGTCACGTTCCGGCTGATCACCGAGGAGGACACGGTCTCCCCCGTGTACTCGCCGATCGGCCGCCCCCTGGCCGGCCAGCACGGCTACGTCCTGGACCGGGCGGGCCGGCTGGTGCCGCACGGCACCGTGGGCGAGCTGTACGTGGCCGGCGGCGGCGTCGCCCGCGGCTACCGCAACCGGCCGGAGCTGTCCGCCGAGCGCTTCCCCCTCGACCCCTTCGGTCCGGCCGGGACCCGGATGTACCGCACCGGCGATCTCGTACGGGTGCTGCCCGACGGGCAGTTGGCGTACGCCGGGCGCGCCGACCACCAGGTGAAGATCCGCGGATTCCGCATCGAGCCCGGCGAGATCGAGACCGCACTGCGCGCCCTGCCCGGCGTACGGGACGCCGCGGTGGTGGCCCGGCCCGATGCGCACGGCGGCGCCCGCCTGGTCGCCCACGTGGTGCTGACCGAGGGCCGGCCGCTGGACGCGCCGGACCTGCGCGACCGGCTGCGCCTCACGCTGCCCGAGTACATGGTGCCCGCGCTGTTCGTGCGGCATCCGGAGCTGCCGATCACCGCCAACGGCAAGGTGGACCGCACGGCCCTGGTGGCGGTGGCCGCCGACGGGGCCGCCGCGCCCGCCGGGCACGTCCCGCCGGCCGGAGCGACCGAGGAGGCACTGGTCCGCATCTGGTCGGACGTCCTGGGCGCCGAGCGGATCAGCCGTACGGCGAACTTCTTCGACCTGGGCGGCGACTCGATGCTGGCCCTTCGCGTCATCGGCCAGGCCCGCTCCGCCGGGCTGGGCCTGAGCGTCCCGGACCTGTTCCGGGCCCGCACCCTGGGCGATCTCGCGGCGCTGGCGACCGAGGCGGCCGACGACACCGGCCCCGCGCCCGTGGAGCCGTTCTCCCAGCTGGATGCGGCCGACGCGGCCCGGCTGCCGCAGGGGCTCGACGACGCGTACCCGCTGACCATGCTCCAGGCCGGGATGCTGCACGAGATGCTGGCCGACCCGGGCCGCGGCGCCTACCACAACGTCACCGACCTCAAGATCACCGTGCCGGAGGGCTTCGACCTCGCCGCCTTCCGGACGGCGGTGGACACGGTCGTCCGCGGCCACAGCATCCTGCGGTCCTCCATCGACCTGGTGTCCTTCTCCGAGCCGCTCCAGCTGGTGCACCGCACCGCCGAACTCCCGGTCGGCTACAGCGATCTGCGCGGTCTCCCGCACGAGGAGCAGTGGGCCTCCGTACGGCGGTACGTCGACGCGGAGTTCGCCCGGCGCTTCGACCTGGCCGCCCCGCCCCTGGTCCGCATCCACCTGCACCGGCTCACCGACCGGGAGCTGCGCCTCACGCTCACCGACTGCCACGTGGTGCTCGACGGCTGGAGCCTGACCTCTCTGATCGCGGACCTGCTCGACCTGCACCGGCAGGCCGTGGCGCAGGGCCGGACCCCGCAGCTGCCGCCGGCGCCCCCGTACGCCGAGTACGTCGCGCTGGAGCGGGCCGCGCTCGTCGACGAGGAGGGCCTGGCGTACTGGCGCTCGGCGCTGGCCGACCTGAGCCCGATCCGGTTCACCCGGCGCGGTACGGAGGCCTCCGACGGCGGGCAGTTCGTCCACGAGGTGCGCCGCTCGTACGCCTCCCTCGCCGAGCCGATCGGCCGGCTGGCCCGGCTGGCCGGGGTGCCCCGCCGCACCGTCCTGCTGACGGCGTTCCACCACACCATGAGCCTGTTCGCCGAGCGGGACGGCTCCGCCGAGGGGCACTCGGTCGGCCTGGTCACCAACGGCCGGCCCGAGGTGCCCGGCGCCGACCGGATGCGCGGGCTGTTCCTCAACACCGTGCCGTTCGGCGTCCGGCGCCCCCGCGGCAGCTGGCTGGAGTACCTGAAGGCGGCGTTCGCCGCAGAGCAGGAGATGCTGCCGCACCGCAGGGTGCCGCTGGCCCGCCTCGCGCAGCTGCGGCCCGGGGAGCCGAGCCTGGCGGACACCCTGTTCAACTACGTCAACTTCCACCGGCTTTCCGGGGACAGCTGGGACGACTCGCTGGAGATCGCCCGTACCGCGTTCCCGCTGATG
Source organism: Streptomyces sp. NBC_01296 (assembly GCF_035984415.1). Classification (NCBI taxonomy): domain Bacteria; kingdom Bacillati; phylum Actinomycetota; class Actinomycetes; order Kitasatosporales; family Streptomycetaceae; genus Streptomyces; species Streptomyces sp. NBC_01296. Next base: position 2,274,958 of record NZ_CP130720.1, read on the forward strand.
CTCAACGCGAGCGTGGAGTCCTTCACCCTCGACGTCGATCCGGACCACCTGGCCCCGGCCACCGCCGAGCAGCTCGCCGACCTGATGTGCGGGGTGCTGAAGGCGATGACCGCGCGGCCGCAGGCTCCGGTCACGGCCCCGGTGCTGGGCGGCGAGGCACGGATGCGGGCGCTGGAGGAGTGGGGCCGCGGGCCCGAACTGCCCAACACCCCGCTGATGTTCCACGAGTGCGTGGCCGAGCACGCCGTGCGCACGCCCGACGCGGTGGCCGTCCGCCAGGGCGGGCAGGAGGTCACGTATGGCGAACTGGATTCCTCGGTACGGCAGTTGGCGGACCGGCTGCGCGCGCTCGGGGTCGGCCCCGAGGTGCCGGTCGGGATCTGCCTCGACCGGGGTCCGGAGATGGTCCGGGCCGTGCTCGGTGTGCTCCGCTCGGGCGGCGCGTTCCTGCCGCTGGAGTCGCAGCACCCGTCCGACCGGCTGAAGTTCATCGCCCGGGACAGCGGGATGCCGGTGCTGATCACCCAGTCCTCGCTGCTCGGGAAGGTGCCGTTCGACGGCCCGACCCTGGTCGTGGACGATCCGGCGACCTGGGCGGATCCGATCGGGGTCCCCGCTCCGGCGCCCGCCGTCACCGCGGACAACGCCGCCTACGTCCTCTACACCTCCGGCTCCACGGGCACGCCCAAGGGCGTCACCATCCAGCACCGCAGCCTGACCAACATGCTGGAGGGACAGCGCGACCTGTTCCCCGTGACCCCGGCCGACCGGGTGCTCCAGTTCGCCTCCCTCAGCTTCGACGTCTCGATCATGGACCTGACGTGGGCCCTGGCGAACGGCGCCCAGCTGTGCACTCCGCCCCGGGAGGCCCTGCGCGCCGGCGCCGACCTGGCGAACACCCTGCTCGACTACGGAATCACCGTCGCCATGCTGGCCCCGAGCGCCTTGGCGGCCCTCGGCGAGGACCGCTTCCCCGCACTGCGGATCCTCCAGGTGGCCGGCGAGGCGTGCCCCGCCGAACTGGCCCAGAAATGGGCGGGCGGACGGCGGTTCTACAACGTCTACGGGCTCACCGAGACGGCCGTGTGGTCCGTCTCCACCCTCCTCAAGCCCGACTGCAAGCGGCCGCCGATCGGCTGGCCGATGCGCAACACCCAGGTCTACGTACTCGACGAGGACCTGCAGCCCGTTCCCGTCGGGGTGCAGGGCGAGGTCTACCTCGGCGGGCGGGCCATCGGCCGCGGCTATGTGAACCGCCCCGACCTGACCGCCGCCGCGTTCGTCCCCGACCCCTACGGCGCCCCCGGCGGCCGGCTGTGCCGCACCGGAGACATCGGCGTCCAGCTGCCCGACGGCGCCGTGGAGGTCCTCGGCCGCCGGGACAGCCAGGTGAAACTGCGCGGATTCCGCATCGAGCTGGGCGAGATCGAGCACGGGCTGCGGGAACTGCCCGAGGTGCAGCAGGCGGTGGTCCTGCTGCGACGGGACCTGCCGGAGCCGGCGCTGGTGGCGTACGTGGTGCCGGAGGCGGGCGTGGAGCCCGTCGTCGAGCCCTTCCGCCAGGCGCTGCGGGCCAGGGTGCCCGCGTACATGGTCCCCGCGCGGTTCGTGTTCCTCGACGCGATGCCGGTCAACAGCAGCGGGAAGATCGACAAGAAGGCCCTGCCGCTGCCCTCGGCCGACCGCCTGCACAGCGCCACCGACTACGTCGCGCCCGGCACGCCGGCCGAGGTGGTGCTCGCCGAGGTGTGGCGCACGGTCCTCGGCATCTCCCAGGTCGGTGTCCACGACGACTTCTTCGCCCTCGGCGGGAGTTCCCTCTCCACCGTGCGGGTCGCCGCGCAGGCCGCCGCCCGCGGTGTGAGCGTCTCCGTACGGGACCTGCTCGAACTGCCGACGATCGCCCGGCTCGCCGCCCGGGCCACGGAGGCGGCGGCGCAGGCCGCCGGGGAGAGGCCGGCCGAGGCGGAGGCCGGGACGGAGGCCGGGGCGAAGGCCCGGGCCGTCACCTCCGAGGTCCGGCTGCGCGAGGGCGACGGCGCCCCCCTGTGGTGCGTGCACCCCAGCGGCGGCAGCGGCGCCTGGTACGTACCGCTCGCCCGGGCCCTCCCGGCCGGGCAGCCGGTCCGGGCCTTCCAGGCCCGGGGCCTGCTCGGCGGGGTGGACCCGACCACCATCGCCGGCATCGCGGCCAACTACGCCGCCGAGATGGCCGCCCACGGGGGGCACGGCCCGCACGACCTGCTCGGCTGGTCCATGGGCGCCAACATCGCCCTGGAGATGGCCACCCAGCTGCACGAGGCCGGTCACACCGTCGCACCGCTCACGCTGATCGAGCCGTACCTGCCCCACCCGGCGGCCCGCGAGCGCCTCGCCGCGGTCGGCCGGGACATGGAGCGGGGGCTGCGGATGCGCGACCGCGTCCGCGCGCTGGCGCCGTCCGCGGAGCGGGAGGCGGCCGTGGCCGAGCTGACCGCCCTGCTGCTGGGCGCCGGAATGAGCCCCGGCGAGGCGTCCCTGGTGGAGCACGCCCCCATCGAGGTGTGGCACTCGCTGCTCACCGCCCTGGCCGGCTACGCCCTGCGCCCCTACCCCGGCCACGTCCACCTCCTGGTGGGCAGCGCGGCCGCCGAACTGCCCGACGGCGAACCGATGCCCGGTCTGGACGTGGACTTCCGGACCTACGTCGAGCGCTGGCGCGAGATCGCGCTCGGCGGGCTGACCGTCCACGTCACCGAAGGCGACCACATGTCCATGATGTCCGAACGGCTGATGCACAAGACCGCTGGTGTGCTCGGCCGGATCCAGTCGGAGGCACGCCGATGACCGTCCTGACCACGAACACGCACACGACAGCGACCGCGACCGCGACCATGGACACGAGCGCCCTGGTGTGCCCGATCACCGGGAGGACCGCGCCGCCGGCCGCCCCGCCGGCCCCGGTGACACCTGCGAGCCCGCCGGCCGCCTTCACCGAGCGCTACCTCCTCGACCCCGCCGTCAACGCGGACCCGTACGGGTACCTCAACTCCCTGCGCGACCACGACCCCGTGTACTGGTCCGCCATGCACCGGGCCTGGCTCGTCACCGGGCACGCCCAGCTGATGCACTGCCTGCGCGATCCCGCGGTCTCCGCCGAGCGGGTGCGCCCGCTGATGGACGCCGTGCCGGAGGGCGCCCGCGAGGACGCCGAGCGGGCCTTCGCGATCCTGTCCCGCTGGATGGTGTTCAACGACGCCCCGCAGCACCGGCGGCTGCGCCAGGTGTTCCAGGAGCAGTTCGCGGCCCGCTCGATCGGCCGCTACCGGGCCTTCGTCGAGCGCGCCACCCGCGCCATGCTCGCCCGCCGCGCCGTCCCCGGCCGGATCGGGGACCTGGTCGCCGACATCGCCCGGCCGCTGCCCGCGCTGGTCTTCGCCCGCTGGCTGGGCGTCCCGCAGGCGCACGGCCCGTCGTTCTGGTACTGGAACGCCCGGGTGGGCGACCTGGTCCTGGGCGCCGCCCAGGAGGAGCGCGAGTACCGCACCTCGCTCCAGTCCCTGGTCAACCTGGACGACTACCTCGCCGACCTGGTGAAACAGCGCCGCGCCGACCCCAAGGACGATCTGATCAGCGCCGTGCTGGCGGGCGGCCAGATCGGGAAGTCGGTCAGCGAGGAGGAGTTCGTCGGGATGCTGACGCAGATGGCCTTCGCTGGCGGCGAGACCACCAGCAACCTGATCGTCAACGCCGTACTGGCCCTGCTGGAGCACCCCGAGCAGCTGGCGGCCGTACGGGAGGACCCGCAGCTGGTGTCGATGGCGGTGGAGGAGGCCATGCGCTTCGACGGCCCGTCGAAGATGTCGATCCGCACCGCCGCCCGGGACTTCGACCTCGACGGGCGATCCGTCCGCGCGGAGGACCGGCTGTTCCTGGTCACGGCGGCGGCCAACCGGGACCCGGCGCGCTTCGCCGATCCGGACCTCTTCAGCGTCCGGCGCGGCAGCGCCTCGCACCTCGGGTTCGGCTTCGGCGCGCACTTCTGCATCGGGGCGGCGTTCGCCCGGCTGGTGGCCGGCGCGGTGGTCGACGTACTCGTACGCGAGTACCCGGGCCTGGAGCTGCTCGGCCGGGAGCAGCACACCTGGCAGCTCTCCCTCCTCAACCGCGCGCTGACGGCCCTGCCCGTCCGCTACTGACCACGGCCGCTACTGACCACGGCCGCTGCCGGCCACCTGCCGCCCGAGGGCGGGCCGGCGGCGTCCCGACAGCCCTACGAAGGGGTTTTGTTCATGGCTTCCACCCTGGTGGGCGTGCGGACCCGGCTGAGCGCCCCCGCCCGGCTGCCGTCGTTCCGCCTGTTGTGGCTGGGGCAGTCCCTGTCCCTGCTGGGCGACGGGTTCAGCTACATCGCCTTCTCCTGGATCACGCTCGGCCTCACGCAGTCCACCCTGGCCCTCGGCTACGTCCTCGCCTTCCAGGCGGTCCCGCGGGCCCTGCTCACCCTGGTCGGCGGCTCCCTCAGCGACAAGTGGTCCTCGCGGACGCTGATGACGCTCTCCAGCTGGGCCAGGGCCGGCCTGATGGCCGGCGTGGGCCTGGCCGGCCTGGCCGGATCCCTGACGGTGTGGATGCTGTGCTGCGCCGCCGCGGCCTTCGGCGCGGTCGACGCGTTCTTCCAGCCCGCCCGGGCGTCGATCCTGCCGTCGGTGGTGGACAAGGAGCAGCTGGCCCCCGCCAATGCCCTGCTGGCGGTCGCCGCCAAGGTGGCGGCCGTGCTCGGCCCGGCCGTCGGCGGCATGGTGGTGGCCTTCTCCGATGCCCCGGTCGCCTTCCTCGTCGACGGGGTGTGCTTCGCCCTCTGCGGCCTGTGCGTCGCGAGGATCCGGCCGCTGCCCCGCCCGGCGCAAGTCCCGGCGCCGGACGCCGCGGCCGGGGGCGCGGCGGCCCCTGCGGCCGGGCTCTCGCTGGGCGCCCGGATCCGCGCCGGGCTGCGGTACGCGTTCGACGATCCGCGGATCCGTACGATCCTGGCCGTCGACGCGGCGGTGACCTTCTGCCAGGCGGGCCCCTTCACCGTCGGCTTCGCCACCCTGGCCAAGGTCGACCTGCACGGCGGCTCGACCACCCTCGGCCTGCTGAACGGCGCGCTGGCCGGCGGGGCGATGCTGGGCACCCTCGTCGGCGGCGCGGTGAGCAGCCGCCCCCGGATCGGCCTGCTGATCGCCGCGCTCGCGGGATGGCTCGCGATCGGCACGGGCCTGCTCGGCCTGATCGGCAGTACGGCGGGCGCGCTCGCGACGGTCCTGGCGATGGGCTTCGGGATGGGCTTCCAGGGGGTCTTCGGCCTCAGCTGGATCCAGCGCACCATCGACGGCGCGGTGCTCAGCCGGGTGATCTCGGTGGACATGGTCATCGGCTACGCGGTGGCCCCGCTCTCCCTGATCGTCTGCGGAGCCCTGGCCCAGTCGGGCACGGCCCCGATGTTCGCCCTCTCGGCAGTGGTCCTGGCGGTGACGGGAATCGGGATCCTCGGCTCGCGGACGGTCCGCGAGATGCGCTGACCGGGCACCGGCCCCCGCGTCGTCCCGGCGGCGGGCGCCGGTGCGTCAGGGCGCCGAGGAGGCGAGGGACGCGGAGAGTTCGCAGAGGGCGGCGCGGTTGGTGCGGCCCGTCTTGGTGCCGAGTGCGGCGATGTGCTTCTCGACCGTGCGCGGGGAGATGTAGAGGCGGTCGGCGATGTCCTTGTTGCCCAGGCGCTCCGCGAGGAGCCGGAAGACCTCGTACTCGCGGACGGTGACGCCCTGGGAGCGCAGGACGTCCGGGATCGTGCTCGAACCGGTGCGGCGCTGCTGGACCGGGGCGCCCATCCGGCGCAGGGCCGCGCGGCAGGCGCCCGCGACCGCGGCCACGCCGCCCTGGTGGAAGTGCTCCTCGACGCGGCGCAGCCAGGCGACCGGCTCGCCCCAGCCGTCCTCGTACGCCGCTTCCGCGATCAGCCGCAGGCCCAGGTGGAGCGCGGTGGGGTACGGGGCTGCGGCGCGCAGGGCCTCGGCCGCGGCGGCCGCGGCCTCCTCGGGGCGGCGTTCGCGGCCCAGCAGGACGGCGCCGGCGAAGAGGACGAACTGCCGGTTCCAGCGCATCCGCCCGGGTGCGGTGGCGGCGATCTCCTCGTACGCGGCGCGGTCGGCCTCCCCCGACAGCACGTCCAGGAGCAGGCCGATGCCGTACCGCCCGCTGAGGTAGTACGTACTGGGGTTGGTGTCCTCGAGGTCGGCGACGGCGCGCAGCTCGCGGACGGCGCCGGGCCGGTCCTCCTGCGTCAGCGCGCAGAAGGACCGGGCGAGGCCGCGGGTCAGCGGTTCCTCCTGGGAGCCGGCCCCGTCGCAGTCGGCGAACGCGGCCAGGGCGCTCTCCATCGCGGGCCGGTCGCCCCGGTGGGCCGCCATCGCCGCCCGGGCCATCAGGACGTAGCGGGTGGCCGGGGCCAGCCGCAGGCGCTGTACGACGGCCAGGCACTCTTCGGCGGACTGCTGCGCGGCGGTGAACTCGGCCCGCAGGACGGCGTCGAGGATCATGATGCCGTCGATGGTGTAGACGATGGTGGCCGAGCCGAGCCGCTGGGCCTCGCTGCGGGCCGCCAGCAGCGGGGCGGTGGCGCCCTCGGTGAGCCAGTAGTTCCCGCCGATCCGGGTGAGCGCGTACATGCGCTGGAGCGGGAGCTGGTGCTGTTCGGCGGTCTGCAGGGCCGATTCCAGCAGGGCGGTGGCCTCGTCGAAGTCCCGTTCGCGGGCGAGGGTGGCGAGGAGTTCCAGGGACTGGCAGGCGACGGTCGCCAGACCGTGGCGCTGCGCCGCCTGGAGCGCGGAGTGGGCGAGTTTCTCGGCCAGTTGGGTGCGGTCCGGGCCGGGGGTGTCGAGTGCCAGGTAGGCGGCGGTCACATCGATCGAGGCGGTGCAGCGTTCGTCGGGCCGGGGCCCCAGGAGGGATCTGGCCTGGGATATCTGTCTGTTTCCGTCCTCCCAGCGGCCCGCGGTGTGGGCCACCTTGGCGAGCCGGGTGTGCAGCGCGGCGAGCCGGGAGGCGCTCAGGCCGCTGCCGCCGAGGGTGTGCAGGTTCTCCGCGAAGCCGAAGGCCCGGGCGAAGTCACCGGCTTCGGCGAGCGCGGGGAGCAGGGCCTCCAGGGCGTCGGTGCGCCCGGAGGGGTCCTGGCTGGCGGCGAGCAGCCGTTCGGCGCGGCTGAGCAGGGTGATCGCGGAGCCGATCGCGCCGGCCGCGAGGGCGCGCAGGCCGGCGTCGGTGAACAGGCGGCCGGCCTCGGCCTCGTCGCCCGCCTGGGAGCGCAGCTCCGCGACGAGGGGGCACCAGTCGCCCTCGAGGTCCGGGTAGAGCGCCTGCACGGCGTCCGCGGCGCGGCCGGACATCGTCGCCCGGTTGCCCGGTGTGAGCTGGGTGAGCAGGGCCTCGGCGGTGAGCGAGTGGCGGAACGCGTACCAGTCCGGGGCGGGTTCGTCGGGGACGACGAGCTGGGCCGCGACGCCGGCGTGCAGGTGGCTGAGCAGCCCGCGGTCGTCGATGCCGGTCATCCGCTGGAGCACGGTCAGCGGGAAGCGGCGGCCGATCACGGCGGCCGCGGACAGCAGGGTCAGCCCCTGCGGGCCGAGCCGGTCGATGCGGCGCAGGATCCCGCGGGCGAGGGCGGTGGACACGTCGCTGCGCAGGTCGCCGACCACGCGCCAGCCGTCCTCGAAGCGGACGAGGGCGCCGCTGCCGATCATGCCCTGGAGCAGCTCCTCGACGAGGAAGGGGCTGCCGGCGCTGTCGTCCCAGAGCCGGTCCAGGGCCTCCTGCGGCACCAGCTCCGGTTCGGTGTCCAGCTGGGCGGCGATGACCGCGCGAACCTCGGGCCGGGTGAGCGGGGCGAGTTCCAGTACGGTCCCCACGCCGCGCCGGCGGGCCGAGTCGGCCATGTCGAGCGCGTCGCAGGGCTCCGTACGGATCGTGGCCAGGAGCACGACGTTCGTGTACTCCAGGTTGTCCACCAGGTATTCGACGACCGCGAGCGTCTCGGGGTCGGCGTCGTGCAGGTCCTCCAGGAGCAGGAGCTGGCCGTGCTCCTTGCCGGTGGCGATGAGCAGCCGCAGGACGGCCTCGCCGAGGATGACCATGGAGCTGTTGTTCTCGGCGTCGCTGCTCCAGTCCGGGATGATCCTGCCGAGCGCCGGCCGGTAGGGGCCCAGCGGCAGGTCGTCCAGGGAGGTTCCGTCGAGCGGACCGCTGCGGAACAGCGACATCAGCGCTTCGGTGAGTGGCCGGAAAGGGACGGTGGGGCCGGTGGTGCTGCTCCGGCCCCGCAGGGCCCGCATGCCCGTGCCGAAGGCCATGCCCACGGCTTCGGCGGCGAGCCGGGACTTTCCGATTCCGGCCTCGCCGACGAGGAAGACGACCCCGCCGCGCCCTTCGCCCGCGTCGGCCAGTGCCTGCTTGATCTCCCGCAGTTGCGAGTCACGACCGACGATGTACCGCGAACGGGAACGCATGTCCGCAATCTAGTTCATGTGAACGGCTCATTGTGCGACGAAAGTTGGCCGTTTCGAACAAGGGCGGCGTGGAGATCCGGGAAAGATCCGGAGAAGATCGGACACGGACCGCCGGGTGACGGGAGGCTGGCTACCAGGTGACGTTCGGGGCCGAGACGCTGGTGTCGATCGAGCTCAGGGTGATCACGATGCCGCTGGTGAGCACCACACCGGCCAGAGCACGGGCCCGGGCGCACGCCTTGTTCCGACCCGACAGGGTGATCCCGCCGGCCGGGTCCTCGATCCGCGCCTCGGCCGCGGCGTCGGCGGCGGCCTCGTCGGCGGCGGTGACGGACTGGGCGTTGACCTGGGACTTCTGCATGGTGGTGAGTACCTTTCTCGTTGCCTGATGGGGAGTGGCGCTCAGTGCTGACGTGCTGCGGTGCAGAGGTGCCGATCGGGTTCGAACAGCAGGACGGACGGGACGGCCTCCGGGAAGCCCAGCCTGAGCAGGGCGTATCCGATCCCGGAGAGCCCGGTGAGGAAACCGGGCGAAGGTACGTGGTCGGGGGTGCCGCAGCGGTGGCCGTGGTCCTCGAGCCGCCCGAGGACCTCCCCGGCGCGGTGGCCGAGTGCGGCCCGGGCCCCCTCGTGGCCCTGCCCGGCGAGGACGCCGAGCAGCTCCAGGGAGCCGAGGGCGCCGTGGTGCAGGCTGAGGTCGGGGGACTCGAAGGGCGCACCCGACAGGGCGGCACACCGGTCGAGTCCTGCCGGGGGGAGGTCGGCGCCTAGTACGTCGGCGGCGGCCAGCGCGGTGCCCGCGAGGCCGGTGTGCCAGCCGAGGTCCGTGGGGCGGCGCAGCGCTTCGTCCAGCGCCGCGCGCAGCAGCGCGGCACCGGTGCGGGCATACGCGGCATCCGGCGCTCCCGCCTCCTGCGAGGCGGCGGCGTGGCGCAGCAGGGCCCAGCCGATTCCGGCGTCGCCGTGGGAGAAGCCGGGGTCCGCCGGGCGCTGTTCGGCGAGCCGCTTCTCGGCCCGGACCAGCAGCCGGTCGGCGAGCCGCCGGGCCACTGCTCCGGCCCCGGCCCCGTACGTGCGCTGCGCGGCGACGGCGGCGGCCAGGGCGCCGGCGAGGCCGTCGGCCAGATCGGCCGGCCCTTCGGCGCCCTCCTCGGCGCCCTCCAGCGCGTCGGCCTCGGCGGCGCGTTCCAGGGCGGCGAGGGCGTCGGGCAGGCAGTCGCCCAGGCCCTCGCCGAGCAGCGGGGCCAGCCGGGCCACGGTGTAGACGATGCCGCCGAGCCCGTGCAGGGCGCCGGGTCCCACCGCGGCGCCCAGCCCGGGGTTCGCGGCCAGCGTCGCGAGCAGCGCGGGCAGCGGCCGTACGGCCTGCCGGGCCAGCGCGGTGTACCGCTCGGCTCCGGTCAGGGCGCCGAGCTGGGCCAGGAACAGCGCCACCCCGCAGTAGCCCTGGGCGAGGCCGCCGCCCATCGGCAGGACGGCCCAGTGCTCGCCGGCCACCTGCTCCAGGCCGAGCCAGTTGACCCGCCCGCCGCCGTGCACCGCCCGGGCCGCGATCTCGTCCGCGATCCCGCAGGCCGCGGCCAGCAGCCGGGACGGCTCGGGTACGACGGCCGGCGCGGCGGGCCCGGCGAGGGTCGAACGGGGGCCGCCGACGCTGAGGTTGGCCCCGGTGACGGCGAGCGTCGCCGAGATGATCCACTCCTGGTCGTGGCGGTCCACCTCCCCCATGGCCGCGATCTTGTCGCGGGCGGAGCGCAGGCTCGGGGCCGGCAGCACCCCGTCGAGGCGGGTGCCCCGGGAGGTGCGCAGTGCGGTGTCGGCGGGGTGGTGGAAGAAGAGCGGTACGTCCCCGGACCACAGGTCGGCGATCTCGTCCTCGATCAGCCGCTGGCGGGCCGGGTCGTGCTCGGACTCCGCCCAGAGCACGGCGAGCACCGCGTCGCGGGTCAGGGCGTCGCGCAGCACGTCGGGGTGCGTGGACTCGTCCAGCAGGGTCGTGTAGAGGCGGGTCGAGCGGGCGATCAGGCGCCCGGGGCTGGTGGCCCAGCGGGCCAGCAGACCGCCGTCACCGGCGCCGCCCTCCTCGCCGCCCTCTGCGCCGCCGTCACCGGCGCCGCCCAGGAGTTCGGCCCGGTGCTCGGCGATGGCGTCGTACCCGGCCCGGAACCCCTCCAGCAGCGCCGCCCGGTGGTCGGCGTGGCCGGCCGCCCGGCCCTGCGGCGCCGGCCGGTTCTGCCCGGCCGCGCTGGCCACCGGGCCGCGCAGCAGCCGCATCCCGTCCGTCCCGGCGGCCTCCCAGCGCAGTCCGTCGCTGGGGTACGAGCCGCCGTCCCCGCCGCCCAGCGCCGAGATGTCCATGGCGCCGTTCTCGCCGATCAGCAGGCTCGGCAGCAGGCAGGTGCGGTACACCGAGGAGGCAAGGGCGTCCGCCGCCGGGTCGGAGCCGCAGGTCACGGCCGCCGGCAGACCGGAGTGGAGCAGGGTCTCGGCGTCCACCAGGACCGGCTGGTCACCGCAGGCGATGACGTTCTCGTAGTGCATGTCCACGCCGTCGACCGCGTAGAGGAGGGCGAGCAGCGCGCCCTGGCGCCGGTAGAACCGGTCCAGTTCGGTGGGCGAGGCGCACCAGCCGTGCTCGATGAACTCCAGCCAGCCGTACCCGTCGCCGCGCACCGAGCGGGGGGTCCGCAACCCCAGGCCCGGCACCTTGCCGTTGGCCCAGCCCACCGCCCGGTCCAGCAGGACGTGCTGGTCCAGCGGCCGGGGCTTGTAGACGACGGTCGCCCCGTCGGCGAAGCCCAGCAGGGCCACGGACCGGTTGCCCTGGTGGACGTCGCCCCGGCCGAGGTCGACCCGTACGAGGGCGCCCGGGTCGCGGCCGTGCAGCAGCCCCTCGACGATCGCCGCCCGGTCGGCGGTGAAGCGGTCCAGCAGCTCCACCGTGGCCGAGGCCGCGAGGCCGCAGGTCTGGCCCAGCATCCGCGCCAGCACCGGGTAGTGGGTGAACAGTTCGGCGAGGCCCCGACGGGTGCCGAGCCGGGCCAGGAAGGCCGCGAACCGCTCCCGCGGGGTCTCCCCGGCCAACAGGCCCTGCGTACGGGCCCGGTGGAGTTCCCGGACCAGGGTGCGGGCGGACTGCCGGATCAGCCGGTCGCCGAGCCGCTCCTCGAACGCGGTCCGCACGGCGCCGAGTTCGCCCCCGGCGAGGTCGATGTCCGCGGCCGCCTCCGCCCAGGCGGCTGCGATCAGGGGGCGCAGTGCGGGCAGGAACACCGCGGCGCCGTCCGTGTCCGCCGACGCGGAGACCGGCCGGCCGGCCTGTGCGGGGGCCTCGGCCACCCTCTGCTCGATGTACCGGGCCCACTGCGGCTTGGCCGTACGGGCCGCCAGCCGGCCGGGGGCCTCCGCCGCGAGGGCGTACGCCACGTCCTCGCCGGCTCCCAGGCCCGCCAGCCGGGCCGCGAAGCCCTCCGTGTCCCCCAGGGACCACGAGGCCGGTCGGCCGTGGGGGGCGTCGGCCGGTGCGGGTACCGGGGTACCCGGGGCGGCGAGCCGCTCCCGCAGGTTCAGGGCCCGGGCCCACCAGGAGGGGGCCAGGCCGCCGACCTGGGTTTCTTCGGCGGTGGTGGCGGTGTCAGTCACAGGAGAAAACTCGCAGAGCGCGGGGCCGCGCGCATGGGGGCCGATCCCCCATATTCCGCGGAGCCGCCCCCATGGCCCCCGCGGGCCCGGCGTACGGGTGGTGCGGCGGCGGTCGGGCGGGGTGGCCGCGCCCCGGTTGCGGCAGGTCGCCGGCCGCCTCGAGGGCTGCCTGTGCAGGATCCGTGCCTGCGGAAGGGCGCGTTCACGAATGTGGGGGCCGCGGCCCGATGCCCCACCCGGCCGGTGGCCCGCAGCCTGTGTCCAGTGCCCCTTCCGCCCGTCCGGCTACCCCGGCCGGCGGATGATCATCGGAGGACCTGGTGGGAGTACCCGTCCCTGTCGACGTCATCGCATTCGACCCCGTGCTGGAAGCCGGAACCAAGAGCACCCTGTTCGCCTGCCCGGAGTTGTGCCTGACGGCACCGGGCGGCGCACCGCGGGTCGTGGTCATGACCGTGGACCAGGTCGGCCGGCCGGAGCTCGACGTCCTGCGCACCGTCCGCGACGCCCCGGCCCGCCCCGATGTGGTGCTGGTGGCGGGCGAGTTGGCGCCCGACGGCGCCCTGCACGCCATAGCGGCCGGCGCCCGCGGGCTGCTGCGCCGCCGCGAGGCGGACGTCAATCGGCTCTCGCGCGCCGTACTGGCCGCCTCCCGCGGCGACTGCACGCTGCCGCCGGATCTGCTGGACCGGCTGCTGGAGCGCTCCGGCGCCGGCGGCCGGGCGGGCAGCGGGTCCGACGGGGGTACGGACCCGTGGGCGGCGGCGGGCCTGAGCGACCGGGAGCGCAGCGTGCTGCGCCTGGTCGCCGACGGCCACGAGACGAACGAGATAGCCAAGCAGCTGTGCTACTCGCCGCGCACCGTGACGAGCGTCGTCCACGACATCACCCAGCGGTTCCGGCTGCGCAACCGCGCGCACGCGGTCGCCTACGCCCTGCGGGTGGGCCTGCTGTGAGCGCCGTCGCCGAACTCACGCGCGAGACCGCGCCCGTACGGGTCCCCGCGGCGCCGGACCGGCTGAGCCTGCTGCGCCAGGCCGGGGACGGCCGGATGCCGTACCCGGCCCTGGTCCGCCTGCTCGGCGCGGCCACGACCGCCGGAACGGCCATCGACACCGCCGCCGCCGGAACGGCCACCGCGAGCGCACCGGGGCCCCGGTGCGCGGCGCCGCCGGACGCCCCCCGGCTCACGGCCCGCCAGACCGCGGTGCTCACGCTGATGGCGGAGGGCCATGGCAACGCGGTGATCGCCCGCACCCTGTCCTGCTCGGAGCACACGGTCAAGAACGTGATCTACGAGCTGATGTCCCGCCTCCAGGCCCGCAACCGCGCCCACGCCGTGGCCTGCGCGGTCCGGCACAGCCTCATCTGAGGCGTTGGCCGGAAAGCCGCCCTTGCCCGCGTTGCCGCGGGTGTACGGTCAACGCGCAAACACTGGACGGGGGTTGATGGGCTTGGCCGGGACGGGCGGCGAATTTCGCCACTGGGTGGAGCGGGCGGCGCTGGCGCTGATGGCCACGTCGGGCGTGGTGGTCCTGCTGGCCGATCTCTTCGGCTGGCTCGATGCGCTGGCTCCGGGAGGCGCCCTTCCCAAGGTCACGCTGCTCATCCTGAGCACGGTGACGGTGTTCCTCCTGCTCGAGCTCGACCGACTGAAGAAGCTCGACACCGTCCAGCAGAAGATGGACGCGCTGGGCCCCGAGGTGAACGAGAAGGTCACCACCCTGGAGACCAGCGTCGGCACGAAGTTCACCGCTCTGGAGACCAGCGTCGCCGCGCAGATCACCGCCCTGACCGTGAACGTCGAGGCGCACCTCTCCAAGCTGGACATCGACGCCATCGCCCAGCGCCTCAAGCGGCAGCACTACGGCGGCGTGGTCGGGGTCCACAGCCGCTTCCCCGAAGACGTGTTCACCGGGTTCCTCGAGCGCGCAGGGGAGGAGCTGGTGATCCTGCAGACCTGGATCCCCAACCTGCACCACCTCAGGTCCGCCTTGCGCAAGGTGCTCGTCGATCAGCAGGTCAGCGTGCGCATCCTGCTGCTGCACCCCTCCTCGCCGGTGGCGGGGCTGCGCGACGAGGCGCTCAGGGCGGTGCGGGATCCGGCACTCGCGGTGAACGTGAAGGCGAGCGTCGAGTCCTGCCTCGCCGGACTCGCCCAGCTGAACGGGGACCTTCCCGCCGAGAGCCGGGCGCGCCTCCAGGTGCGGGTCTACAACTCCCTGCCGTCCATCGCCGTGTTCAAGGTCGACCAGCATTTTCTGGTCAGTTCGTTCCTGCACGGCCAACTCGCCATCGATTCCACTCAGATCGAGATCGACGGCGGCGACACCGTCATGGGCGAAGAGGTCCAGCAGGAGCTGCGCACGCTGTGGAGCATCGGCAAGGACGTGGATCTCCTCGACTGGCGCACGTCGGTGGCAAGCATCAGCCTGTGATCCACGGAAAGGTACGGCCATGCACGATCTGCACGATCTGGACGCGTTCGAGGACGCACTGATCGAGGAGTTCAAGGCGCATCCGGTCCTCGCGAACGCCGCCGGGCTCCCGGACGAGGACTTCGCCGCGCTCCTGCTCCAGCGACGCTTCGTCTCCCTCGCCTTCACCCCCTCCTACGACCTCGCGATCGACCTGCTGAGCGACGAGGCGGGGCTGCGGATCGCCCGGGTCATCCTGCGCGAGGAGTATCCGGGCGGCCACGGCCTCACGCCCTCGCACCGGGAGGACATGACGCAGGACATGCGCCGGCTGGGGGTTTCCCGCCCGGCCCTGGCGGCCTCGCGCCCCACGGCGAAGACGCAGCAGGTCATCCGGGACACCCTGGAGCTGATCGCCGATGCGGGCGGCCACGCCAATGCCGACCTGCGGCTGCTGACGATCCTGCGGTTCTGGGGCGAGGTGCTGGTCTCCGTCGAGTACGGGCAGCTGTGGGAGCGGATGGCCCCCCAGCTGACCGACGACGGCAGGAACCGCTCCCGTTTCTACCACCCGCACCACGTCCACGACGCGAAGACGCACTCCCTGGCGACGGTCTCGCTGCTGTCCGGCTCCCACTCCGACCGCCTGGCCACGCGGGTGACCGAACTCCTCGCCCAGGAGGAGTCGACGGACTGCTTCAGGGAGCTCGAGGAGCGCGCCCTGCGCCTCAAGACGGCCTTCTACGACCAGTTCCTGCCCGCGGTGGCTCAGCCCCCGTCGGGGGTCAGCCGCAGCGAGATGGAGTTGATGCAGTAGCGCTGGTCGGTGGGCGTGGGGTAGCCCTCGCCCTCGAAGACGTGGCCCAGGTGGGAGCCGCACTTCGCGCAGAGCACCTCGGTGCGGACCGTCCCGTGCGAGACGTCCGCCTTCAGCTCGACGGCGTCGGAGTCCTTCGGGTCGAAGAAGGACGGCCAGCCGCAGTGCGACTCGAACTTCTCCGTGGAGCGGAAGAGCTCGGAGCCGCAGGCGCGACAGGAGTAGACGCCGGCCGTCTTGGTGTCGGTGTACTCACCACGGAACGCCGGCTCGGTGCCGGCCAGGCGCAGCACCTGGTACTCGGACGGCGTCAGCTCCGCCTGCCACTGCTCGTCCGTCTTCTCGACCTCGTACGACATGACTCTCCCGCTCCCTCGTTCTCAGTCCGTCAGGCGGGCGAGGATCGCCGGACCCAGGTCCGTGACGTCTCCCGCGCCCATGGTGAGAACGAGATCACCGGGCTTTGCCATTCCCGCGATGACGTCGGCGACGGCCGCCTTGTCGTGCTCGGCGGTGACGTCGGCGCCCGCGGTACGGGCCGCCGCGATGATGATCTCGCTGGTGATGCCGGGGATCGGGTCCTCGCGGGCCGGGTAGATGTCCAGGACCACGGCGGAGTCGGCCAGCGCGAGGGCCTGGCCCATCTCCTTGCCCAGCTCCTGGGTGCGGGAGAAGAGGTGCGGCTGGAAGACGACCAGGATCCGGGAGTCCCCGACCGCGCCCCGGATGGCCTCCAGGTCGGCGGTCATCTCGGTCGGGTGGTGCGCGTAGGAGTCGATGACCTGCACGCCCGCGGCCTCGCCCTTGAGCTGGAGGCGGCGCTTGACGCCGGTGTACTTGCCGAGGGCGGAGGCCAGGTTGTGCGCCGGGATGCCGAGGGCGACACCGGCGGCGAGGGCCGCGACGGCGTTGTGCGCGTAGTGGCGGCCGGGCACGGAGACGGTGAAGGTGAGCATCCGGCCGTCGATGACCACGGTGACCTCGCTGGTCAGACCACGCGGGGTGATCTTCGTGATCCGGACGTCGGCGCCCTCCTCCTCACCGTACGTGACGACGTTCAGGCCCTCGGTGGCGCGGACCCGGCCGGCGATCTCGGCGGCGCCCGCCTGACCGTGGGCCACGACCAGGGTGCCGCCGGGCACGATCTTGCCGACGAAGGTCTCGAAGGACTCGTAGATCTCGTCCATCGACGCGTAGTTCGCGTGGTGGTCGAGCTCCGCATTGAGGATGATCGCGACCTGCGGGGTGTACTTGTGGAAGCTGCGGTCGCTCTCGTCCGCCTCGGCCACGAAGATGTCGCCCCCGCCGTGGTGGGCGTTGGAGCCGGGGGCGTCCAGGTCCCCGCCGATGGCGTACGAGGGGTCCAGGCCCAGGGCCGACAGGGACACCGCCAGCATCGACGTGGTGGTGGTCTTGCCGTGCGTACCGGCGACCGCGATCGGCCGCAGGCCGTCCATCAGGCCGGCCAGGGCGTCGGAGCGGTGCACGACGGGGATGCCGAGCTCGGCGGCGCGGGCCAGCTCCGGGTTGTCGGCGCGGATGGCGCTGGAGACGACGACGCAGGTGGCGTCGTCGGCGAGGTGGTCGGCCGCGTGCCCGATGTGGACCGTGGCGCCGTGGGCGCGCAGCGCCCCGGCCGTCTCGGAGTCCTTGGCGTCGCTGCCGGCGACCTGCGCGCCGCGCTGGGCGAGGATCTTCGCGATGCCGGACATCCCGGCGCCGCCGATGCCGATGAAGTGCGGGCGTTCCATGGCGTTCGGCAGGCCGGGCGGCGTCATACGGGATCTCCCCAAGGTGCGGGTCGGTACGTCGGGGGTCTCGGCGGTGCGGGCCGTCCCGGCGCGTGTGTCGGACGCCAGCCTATTCGTTGTGGGCGAAGAGCTTGAGCACCGGAACCCCGACCTTGTGGCGCGCGCGGGAGGCCCAGTCCCGGTGGAAGAACTCCTCGACGAAGTGCGGGGCGGTCAGAACGATCACCTCGTCGGCGTTCGACTCCTCCACGACGGCCTTCAGCTTGTCGAGCGGGTGGTCCTCGATGATCTGCCCGCTGGCCTTGGCGCCCTTCTTGCGCAGGGCCTCCAGGGAGTGCACCAGGGCCTGCTCTGCCGGGCCGCGGGCGGCGTGGCCCTCGGGTACGTCGGCCTCGCGGAGCGCCTCGGGGAGCTCGCCGAGCGCCACGTCGTCGATGGCGCGCAGCAGCCGGTCCTGGTCGCCCCGGGGCTGCATGAGGACGAGGAAGGAGACCGGGTCGTCCCCGTGCAGGCTGGTGACGAAGTCCACGTCGACGCTGGTCAGCGGCTGCTCGATCATCAATACGCTCGTGAACACGGACGCCCTCTCCTTCATGGGCCAGGGCCGGTCGGCCGGCCCCTGCGGAAACCATCCTGCCCCGCTCTCACACGGGGCCTTGCGGGGATATGTTGCCCAGGTATGTGCCCGCCGGAAGCTAAGCGGAACAAGAAATTCCGCCCCTTCTCAGATCCGACGGTAGCTGGTGAAGAGGAACCCGGCCTCCTCCAGTACGGAGGCGGGCGCCAGCCGGTGCGGCACGGCGACCGGGGGCCCTCCGGAGATGCGCTGGGCGCCGCCCGCCACCAGCATCGGCGAGACCGTCAGGCACAGCTCGTCCAGCGCGTCGGCGGCCACGAACTGCCCCAGCAGCCGGGGACCGCCCTCCGTGAGCTGGCGGCGCAGCCCCCGGTCCGCGAGCTCCCGCACGACCCGGGCCGGATCCGCGCCGGCCCCGCTGCCGGCCACCACGACCTCGGCCCCGGCCCCGGCGGCCGCGGCCACCCGGTCCGCGGGCGCGCTCGCCCCGGTCACCACGAGGGTGGGCACCAGGGGTGAGGTGAAGAGGGGAAGCGAGAAGTCCAGGTCGAGACTGGCCGTGACCACCGCGATGGCGGCCGCGGGACCCTGCCCCGCGGCCGCGCGCCGGGCCGCGAAGGCCTCCCGGGCCCGGGCCGGGCGGTAGCCCTCCTGGCGAACCGTTTCGGCGCCGACGACCACCACATCGGCCAGCGCCCGCAGGGTGCCGAAGATCCGCATGTCGGTCTCGCCGGAGATCGGCTGCGAGCGCCCGTCGTGCTGGGCCGCGCCGTCCAGGGTGGAGACCATGTTGGCCCGCAGCCAGTGACCCTCCGGGCCGAGCTCGGGGTACGCGTACGCATCCGCGAGCTCGTCCAGCGACCACTCGCGGTCACCGCCGCCCGCGGGGGCTGGTGTCTGATCGGTCACAGGGAACAGGCGTCGCATCGGTGCAGTGTGCCACGCCCCGTAGAGTTAAGAGCTGTGTCAACATCACTCTCCACCTCCGGATCCACCTACGGGCGACCCCCGATAGCCGGCCCGGCCGACGTCGGCCCGCAGGCCCTGTGCGCCCGCGAGCCGCGGGTGCCCGCCGAACGGCTGGTGGCCGAGATGGTGCCGCCGCCCCGCTTCGACTCGGTGCGCTTCGACACGTACAACCCGGACCCCGGTCAGCCGAGCCAGTCCGAGGCCGTCACCGTGCTCAGCGGCTTCGCCGCCGGGCTGGGCGGAGCCCACGCGAGCGGCGGCGGCAAGCGCCGCTGGTTCGCGAAGAAGGCCCCGGCTGCGACCGCCCCGCGCGGGGTCTACCTCGACGGCGGCTACGGCGTCGGCAAGACCCACCTGCTGGCCTCCCTGTGGCACGCCACCCCGGCCGAGCCCGCGCTGAAGGCCTTCGGCACCTTCGTGGAGCTGACCAACCTGGTCGGCGCGCTCGGCTTCCAGCAGACGGTCCAGACCCTGGGCGGCCACCGCCTCCTGTGCATCGACGAGTTCGAACTGGACGACCCGGGCGACACCGTCCTGGTCTCCTCGCTGCTCAGCCGCCTCGTCGAGCAGGGCGTGGCGCTCGCCGCCACCTCCAACACCCTGCCCGGCAAGCTCGGCGAGGGCCGGTTCGCCGCCGCGGACTTCCTGCGGGAGATCCAGGGGCTCTCGGCGCAGTTCCGCCCGCTGCGCATCGACGGCCAGGACTACCGCCACCGCGGCCTGCCCCAGGCGCCGGCCCCGTTCTCGGACGAGCAGGTCGCCAAGGCCGCGTACGCGACCGAGGGCGCGAGCCTGGACGACTTCCCGGGCCTCCTCGAACACCTGGCCCGGGTCCACCCCAGCCGGTACGGCGCCCTCACGGACGGCATATCGGCGGTCTGCCTGACCGACGTCGGCCCGGTCCCGGACCAGTCGACGGCCCTGCGCCTCGTGGTCCTGGCGGACCGGCTGTACGACCGCGAAATACCGGTCCTGGCATCGGGCGTCCCCTTCGACGAGCTCTTCAGTGGAGAAATGCTGAACGGCGGCTACCGCAAGAAGTACTTCCGGGCCATCTCGAGGCTCACCGCACTGGCGCGCGACGCGAAACCCCTGGTGTCCCAGTAGGTTTGGAGGCGCCGGCCGTTCCCTATGGGCGACGGTCCGGCCGTTCCCACTTCCTCCGAAGGGATCCACCATGGCCACCACGCGTACCGCGCACACCAACTGGGAAGGCAACCTGCTCAAGGGCGCCGGTGTCGTCACCCTCGACTCCTCGGGTCAGGGCTCGTTCGACGTCTCCTGGCCGTCGCGCGCCGAGGCCGCGAACGGCAAGACCAGCCCGGAAGAGCTGATCGCCGCCGCGCACTCCAGCTGCTACTCGATGGCGCTCTCGCACGGCCTGGACGGTGCCGGCACCCCGCCCACCCGGGTGGAGACCAAGGCCGATGTGACCTTCCAGCCGGGTGAGGGCATCACGGGCATCCACCTGACGGTGCGCGCCGAGGTCCCGGGCCTGGACGCGGAGGGCTTCGCCGCGGCCGCGGAGGACGCGAAGAAGAACTGCCCGGTCAGCCAGGCCCTGACGGGCACGACGATCACCCTGAGCGCAGAGCTCATCTGACGGTTCCGCCCCGCGGAGGCGCCGGCCGGGCTTTCCAGCCCTGCCGGCGTTCGAGGCGCGGGGGGCCGGCCCCCGACAGTGCGGCGGCTGCTCGGCGCGTCCGGTCGCGGGGCGCGGGGCCGCGTGGTAACACGGCCCCGTCACCCCCTCGCCCCGGGAGCCGCCGATGTCCGTCACCCGCCGCACCCTGCTCGCCGCCGGCACCGGTACCGGCATCGCCTTCACCGGAGCCCTCGGCGCCCTCTTCGCCGGGAGCTCCCACGCCGCCCCGCCCCGGCAGGGGTACGGGCCGCTGCTCCCCGACCCCCGCAAGCTGCTCGACCTCCCCGCCGGGTTCCGCTACCGGGTACTCTCCCGCGCCGGCGACCCCCTCCGCTCCGGCGAGGGCACCGTGCCGGCCAACTGCGACGGCATGGCCGCCTTCGACGCGGGCTCCGGCCGCGTCCGCCTCGTCCGCAACCACGAGAACCGCACCACCGCCGCCCTCCGCGTCCCCGCCGTCGACGGCCTCACGTACGACCCCCACGCCCTCGGCGGCTGCACCCTCCTCGACCTCGACCCGAGCGGCAGCGTCACCGCCGAGCGCGTCGCCCTCGCCGGCACCGCCGTCAACTGCGCTGGCGGGCGCACCCCCTGGAACACCTGGCTCAGCTGCGAGGAGACCGAGGACCGGGCCGGGACCTCCGGGTACACCGAGGACCACGGCTACGTCTTCGAGGTCGACCCCGCCGACCCGCGCCGCTCCGGCGCCGTCCCGCTCACCGCGATGGGCCGCTTCGCGCACGAGGCCGTCGCCGTGGACCCGTACCGCGGGACCGTCTACGAGACCGAGGACGCCTTCATCGAGCCCTTCGGGCTCTTCTACCGCTTCCTGCCCGCGCAGCCGCTGCGCGGCCCCGGCTCCCTCCGCGCCGGCGGCACCCTCCACGCCCTGCGGGTCCCCGGCGTCCCGGACCTCTCCGTCGTGCAGGAGCCCGGCGCCGAGTTCCCGGTCGAGTGGGTCCCCGTACCGGACCCCTCGGCGGCGGGCACCCCGATCCGGTTCCAGGACTTCGGGCCGGGCGGGATCACCCACGCGCAGAAGCTGGAGGGCTGCTACTGGGGCGACGGCGGCGTCCACTTCGTCTCCAGCTACGCCCGCACCCTCGAGGGCGCGGCCGCCGACCACCACGGCCAGGTGTGGTTCCACGATCCGGGACGCTCAACGATCCGCCTGGACGTGCTCTTCGGCCCGGCCGCCGACATCCAGCTCCCGGGGGACTCCCCCGACAACATCTGCCTGGCCCCGGACGGCGGCCTGATGGTGTGCGAGGACGGCGGCGGGGCGCAGTACGTCTTCGGCGTCACCCCGGGCGGCGAGGTCTACCCGATGGCCCGCAACGCCGAAGACATCGGGCGGCCCGGCGCCCCGGAGTGGGGGGAGTTCGCCGGGGTCACCTTCTCCCCGGACGGGCGGACGATGTACGTCAACGCCTACACGCCCGGGACCACCTTCGCCGTGACGGGCCCCTGGCGCTGAACCGGGCGCGCCCTCGCGACCCCGTCCGATGTGGTGGAGGATCGGAGGGAATCGACCGGATCGGGGTAGGTGACGGTGGCCGAGAAGACCAAGAAGAAGGACGCGAAGGAAAAGAAGGACAAGAAGGGCAAGGACGAGAAGGGCGGCAAGGCCCCGAAGCGGGCCGGGCGGGCCGAGCCGCCCGCCCCGGACGCCCCGCTGCGTCCCCTGCTGCGCGCCCCGGCAGGTGTGGGGGTACCTCCCGGCGGTAGCCGGGGGAGCATCGACCTCGGCGCCTTCGATCCCGCCGCGACCCCCGGCGGGCCGGCCGGCAAGGCCGCAGGCCTCGCCGCCACCGCGCAGCTGGCCGGGCCGCTCGCCGCCCTGCAGGAACGGCTGTACGCGGCGAGCACCGCCGGCGACCGCCGCCGGGTCCTGCTCGTCCTCCAGGGCATGGACACCAGCGGCAAGGGCGGCACGGTCAAGCACGTGATCGGCCTGTTCAACCCCTCCGGCTGCCGGATCAGGGCCTTCAAGGCGCCCACGCCGGAGGAGCACGCACACCCCTTCCTCTGGCGCATCAGGAAGGCCCTCCCCGTGCCGGGCGAGATCGGCATCTTCGACCGCTCGCACTACGAGGACGTCCTCGTCGCCCGCGTCCGCGAGCTGGTGTCGCGCAGTCAGCTGAACCGCCGCTACGCCCAGATCAACCGGTTCGAGCAGTCCCTCGCGGACGACGGCGTCACCCTGGTGAAGGTCTTCCTCCACATCAGCCACGAGGAGCAGCGCGAGCGGCTGCTGGGGCGGCTCGACAACCCCGACAAGCACTGGAAGTTCAGCCCGGCCGACATCGACGACCGCGGCCTGTGGCCCGAGTACCGGCACGCGTACGAGCTGGCCCTGGAGCGCTGCTCCAGCGACGCCGCGCCCTGGTACGTGGTCCCCGCGGACCGGAAGTGGTACCGCAACTGGGCGGTCAGCAAGCTGCTGCTGGAGCATCTGGAGGAGCTGGATCCGCGCTATCCCGCGGCCGGTTTCGACGTGGCGGAGTGCCGCAAGCGGCTGCTGGAGACCTGACGCCCGTCACACGGTCGGGCGATTCGTATGCCCGCGCCCGCGCCGCTGCGGTCTGCTTGGCAGATGGTCATATATTTTGCGTCCGTGACCCTTTCTGTGCGCAATGTGGCGGTCGCGGCCGCCCTCAGTGCCGCTCTCTGCAGCGCCCTCGCCGGATGCGGAGGCGGCAGCGGCAGCTCCGCATCCGGTTCCGGTTCCGGCCACCAGGCCGCCCGTATGGGCACCCCCGGGCCCTCCGCGTCGCCGTCCTCCGCCTCCTCGGCCGGCGCGCCGCAGGCCGCCGGCTCCTCCCCGGCCGCCGCCCCGCCGCCCGCCAAGGCCCCGACCCTGGCGCCCGGCCCGAACGGCCTGACCCCGGTCTTCGAGCGGGCGAAGCAGCAGACCGACAAGACCGTCGCGCTGACCTTCGACGCCGACATGACCTCCGACCAGGGGCCGCGCGCCGCGGGCGGGGAGCACTTCGACAACCCCCAGCTGATCTCGACCCTGCGCACGCTCAAGGTGCCCTCGACGATCTTCATGACCGGCCGCTGGGCCGAGGAGTACCCGGACCAGGCCAAGGCCATCGGCACCGACCCGAACTTCGAGATCGCGAACCACTCGTACAGCCACCACGCCTTCACCTCTCCCTGCTACGGGCTCCCGGCGCTCGACGCGGCCGCCGCCCGCGCCGACGTGGACCGGGCCTTCGCCGCGTTCCGTACGGCCGGCGCGGTCAACACGGTCCCGTACTTCCGCTTCCCCGGCGGCTGCTACAACGACCAGGCGCTGCGCGCCATCTCCACGGCCAAGGTCACGGCCGTCCAGTGGGACGTGGTCAGCGGGGACGCCTTCGCCAAGGACCCGGACGCGGTGGCCGAGCAGGTCCTCACCGGGGTGAAGCCCGGCTCGGTGGTGGTCATGCACTGCACGCGCAGCGCCGCCCCCGTCACCGAGGAGGCCGTCCAGAAGATCGTCCCGGAGCTGCGCAAGCGCGGCTACCGCTTCGTGAAGGTGTCCGAGCTCATCGGCAAGTAGGCCGCCCCGGGCCTGGCCTCAGCCGGAGCAGGCGGTGCGCTGCGCGTCCTGCCACTCGCACACCGGGCACAGCACCCGGCCCGGGGTCGCGACCCCGTACTCGGTGGGCTTGCCGCACTCCACGCAGTCGGCGTACGGCGGCCCGGCCACTCGCCCCACGGGCGCCGCCGGGGCTGGGCAGTACGACTCGGCCCCGGTCGGCGCGTCCACTTCGTCCATGCCCCCGAGCGTACTCAGCCCCGCCGCGCGCTGACGAGGCAGGCCACCGCACCCGCCCCGCAGGCCAGCACCAGCGATCCCGCGAAGGCCGCCAGCGGCAGCGTCACGGCCTCCACCCGGGAACCCTCCACCAGCGCGGTCACCGCGCTGCGCGCCGGGGAGCCGGCGATGCCCCACGCCAGCAGCGAGCCCAGGCCGCCCGCCAGGACCGCGAGCCCCGTCGACCGCAGCAGCGGCCGGCTGCACAACGCCCCCACGGCCGCCCCGGTCAGCGCGCACGCGAGGACCGCCAGCGCCCCGGCCAGGGCGGCGTCCTGCGGCTCCACCTTGCGTCCGGGGTTGCCGATCAGCAGCACCACCACCGTGCCCAAGGCCCCGGCGAGCAGCGCCCCGCCCAGCGCGACGAGCAGGGCCGCCGCGTGCACCCGTACGGGACCGGCCGCCGCGGCCGCGCAGTCGCGGGCGGCGTCGGGCTCGTTGGTCACGCAGACCCGGACCAGCCAGACCGTCAACGGCACCAGTCCGGCGGCCGCGAAGCCCAGCGAGTCCAGCAGCGGGTCGCCCGGGCGGACCCCGGCGGCCAGGAAGGCCGCGTACACGACCAGCGGGCCGATCCAGCGCTGGGAGCGCAGCAGCAGCGCGCACTGGTAGCGCAGCAGGCCGGTCACGGCAGTTCCTCCACGGCTCTGATGTGCCAGGGCGCGGGCGCGGTGAGCAGTTCGCGCAGCACGGCGTCGGAACGGGCGGCGGGCACCGTCAGCAGCAGGCCCCCGCCGGGCGCGGGCGCGGGCGCGGCGGCCAGGCCCGCGGGCGGCTCGGCGCCGGGTGGCCCGGCGGCCTCGATCCGCACGTACGGCCCCGCATCGGCAGGCTCCCGTACGGGGACCAGCGCGGCCCCCTCGACCCGGTGGTGCGCATCGGCCGATCCGGCGAGCCGCGCCGGATCGTGGTCGACGAAGACCACCGTGCCCCCGGCGGCGGTCCGCTCTGCGACGGCCCGGTCCAGCTCGGCGCGGGCGGGCACGTCCAGCCCTGTCCAGGCCTCGTCGAGGACGAGCAGCCCGGGCTCGGCGAGCAGAGCCTGCGCGACGGCCACCTTCTGGCTGCTGCCCTTGGAGAGTTCGGCCAGCGGGGTGTGCGCGTACCCGGCCGCCCCGAACCGCTCCAGCCACTCGGCGGCCCGGTCCGCCGCCTCGCCGCGTGCCAGCCCGTGCACCCGGCCCATGTGGGTCAGGTAGGCCGCCGCGGTGAGCGGCAGCGCCGCCGGGAAACGCTCGGGGACGTACGCCGTACGGCTTGGCCGGCCGGTGATCCGCCCCTCGGACGGGGTGTCGATCCCGGCGACGATGCGCAGCAGGGTGGACTTGCCGCCGCCGTTGGGGCCTTCGATCCGGACGAGGGCCCCGGGCGGCAGCTCCAGGGCGACCCCGCGCAGCACCCAGGGCCGCCGCAGCCCGTAGCGGCGGCCCACACCGGTCAGCTTCAGTGGGACGCCGCCGTCTCGGTCACCTCGCTGGGGCGGACGATGACGAAGCCCTCGCCGCGCAGCATCAGCTGGACGGCCTCGCCGGAGCCGCCGCGGATCATCGAGCCGACCGACTGGGAGCGGTGCAGGCCCGTCTCGAGCTGGGCGCTCCAGCCGACGACCGCGTCGGTGTCCACGTACACCGGGTTCTGCGCCGTGACCGGGATGATGATCGGGTGGCCGTCGCAGACGACGGCGAGCTTGCCGGTGCCGGTGAAGAGGCTGTTGAAGAGGCCGCCGCCGGTCATGCCGGCGCCCTTCACCATCTTTATCTCGTACGCGAGCGTGGGGTCGAAGCAGAGCACGTTGCGGCCGTTGATGGTCAGCGAGTCACCGGGCTCGAAGTCGATGATGAAGCACTGTTCGGCCCGGTGCGCGAACCAGGCCTCGCCCTGCCCGCGTACGGACATCAGCGCGAGGCCCTCGCCGGTGACGGCGCGCTTGAGCATGCCGCCTATGCCCTGGCCCTTGCGCTCGAACTGGAGGTTCCCCCGGAACGCGACCATCGAGCCCTGACGGGCCAGCATTTCACCGTTGACGGTGTACTTCACGGACTTGGCGTTCTGCAGGGTCATGCCCGGAGCAGCGGCCGGCTGGGCCAGGTTCTCGGACGCAAAAAGATCGCTCTTCATGCGCTCGATCCTCACCCGCCCGAGCACCCCTCGGCATCATCCTGAAGGGGGAGCCTGGCATCCTTGGCGGGATGAGCAGCCAGCACCGGAACCACACTTCAGACGTACCTGCCGTCGGGGCGGACAGCCCGCTTCGGCAGGAGCACGTCGCCCGCGACGAGGCACCGCAGTTCGTGCTGCCGCTGGTCGTACGGATCGAGAAGGCCGAACCGCCCGCCCGGACGGACGCGCTGGAGACGGCGGCCCGGGCCGTGCTGGTCCTGCTGACGGACGAGCGGGCGCACGGCGAGGGCGAGTGGGCCGAGGCGGTCCGGGACTGGCAGGACGCGCGGATCCGGAAGGTGGTGCGGCGGGCGCGCGGGGCGGAGTGGCGCAAGGCCGGCACCCTGCCCGGCGTCACGGTGCACGGTGACATGTCGGAGGTACGGGTCTTCCCGCCGGTGCCGTTGGACGGCTGGCCCAAGGAGCTCGCGAAGCTCCAGGTCTCGGGGACCGATCTCGACGACCCGGAGCCGGCCGCTCCGGCCGCCCCGGGGATTGCGGTGCTGTGGCTCAACCCGGACCTGGAGATGTCCGCCGGCAAGGCGATGGCCCAGGCCGGGCACGCGGCTCAGCTGGCGTGGTGGGAGCTGACCGGCCCCGAGCGCACCGCCTGGCAGGACTCCGGTTTCCGGCTGGCCGTACGGACGGCGGCGCGCGAGCGGTGGGCGGAGCTGAGCGGGAGCGGGCTCCCGGTCGTCCGGGACGCCGGGTTCACGGAGATCGCACCCGGTTCGGCGACGGTGGTCGCCGACCATCCGGCCCTGCGGGCCCGGCTCGCCGGCGGAGTTTCGCGCTGACGCGGAACCTCAAATGTTGCTCTGAACGTCCCCGTCCGCGGTTGGCCTGACTCCGTCGGGGCCATGACATCGGCACACGACCGATGAGAGGGGGCGAGGGGACATGAAGACCATGGCGCACCTGGGGGTGGGCATCGGATGGCGGCCGGAGATCGCTGACGCGGTGGAACGGCTGCCGGGCCTGGACTGGGTCGAGGTGGTGGCCGAGAACATCTGCCCCGGCCACCTGCCCGCATCCCTGCTGCGGCTGCGCGAGCGGGGCGTGCGCGTCGTGCCGCACGGGGTCTCGCTGGGCCTCGGCGGCGCCGAGCGGCCCGACGCGGAGAAGCTGGCCGCGCTCGGGGAGCGGGCGGTGGCGCTGGGGGCGCCGCTCGTCACCGAGCACATCGCGTTCGTACGGGCGGCCTCGCCGGCGCTGGAGGCTGGGCACCTGCTGCCCGTGCAGCGGACGCGGGACGCACTGGACGTGCTGTGCGAGAACGTCCGGATCGCGCAGGACGCGCTGCCGGTGCCGCTGGCGCTGGAGAACATCGCCGCGCTGATCTCGTGGCCCGGGGAGGAGCTGACGGAGGGGCAGTTCCTGACGGAGCTGGTGGAGCGGACGGGGGTCCGGCTGCTGATCGACGTCGCCAACCTGCACACGAACCGGGTGAACCGGGGCGAGGACCCGTTCGCCGTGCTGGACGCGATCCCGCTGGAGGCGCTCGCGTACGTGCACGTCGCCGGGGGCGTGGAGCGGGGCGGGGTGTGGCACGACACGCATGCGCATCCGGTGCCGGCCGTGGTGCTGGACATCCTGGCGGAGCTGCGCAAGCGGGTGGAGCCGGCGGGGGTGCTGCTGGAGCGGGACGACGACTTTCCGGCCGAGGCGGAGCTGGCCGGGGAACTGGCCGCGATCCGGGGGGTGGTGGGCCCTGCGGGGCTGTCCCCCGCCCGCCCTTCCGCCTCCCCCGGACTCCGTCCGGGAGGAGCCCCCGCGCTGGGCTCCGCCCCGGACCCCGCGCCTCGCACGCCGGCCGGGCCGGAGCGGGCCCGGGTGAGGGTCGGGGTGGAGCAGGCTGCGCTGTTGTCGGCGCTCGTCGCCGGGACGCCCGTGCCGGAGGGGTTCGACCGGCAGCGCGTACGGGTGCAGGCGCGGGCGCTGGCCGCCAAGCGGGCCGGGGTCGTCGCGAAGCTCGCACCCGAGCTGCCCGGGATCCTGGGCGGTGAGGACCCGTACCGCGAGGCCTTCCTCGTGTACGCCCGCAACCGGCCCATGACCGCCGGATACCGGCGGGACGCCCTCGACTTCGCCGAGCACCTGCTGATCCAGGACCTGCCCGCCGACCCCGCGGCCCGGCGCCGGCTCACCTCCTGGTGGCGGGACCGGGTCGGGGCGCGGCCGCCGCGCCGGATCGTGCGCTGGGCCCGGACCCTCGTGGGGCGTGCGGCATGAACGTACTCGCCGTCGCGATCTGGATCGCCGTCGTCGTCTCCACCGTGCTGCTGCTCCTCGGCCTCCGGCGCTCCCGCCCGCCGTCGGCCGGTCCGGCCCCGCGCCTGCACGACCTGTCCGAGGCCGCGTTCATGGCCGGCGGCCCCGGCACGGTCGTGGACTGCGCGCTCGTCTCGATGCTCGGGGACGGCCGGCTGGTGGTCGGCGGTCCCGGGATCGTCCAGGTACGCCCCGGGGCGCGGGCCCACGACACCGCCGAGCGGGCCGTGCTCGAGGCCCTTCGCCGGGCCCCGTCCGGCTGGCTCTACCAGGTGCGGTACGCCGCCATGGTCGACCCCGCCGTCCAGGAGACCGGCGACGCGCTGGCCGCCCGCGGGCTGCTCGCCGCTCCCGGCTCGGGGGCGAAGTGGCGGCGCTGGGCGGTGATCCAGGTGGTGGTGTGCACGGTGTGGGTGGTGCTTTCGCTGCCCCTCACGTTCGTGGCGATGGCGCTCGAGTCCGGCTCGCACGTGCCGTTCGCCTTCAAGGTGTTCCCGGCGCTGGTGGGCGGGATCGTCTTGGGCTGCGTCCTCGCCGCCCGGGCCGGGCAGCGGCTCACCCCGGCGGGGCGGGCGGCGCTGCGCGAGATGCGCACGCAGTACCTGAACGACCGGACCCCGCACGTGCAGACCGCCCTGAACGGGCTGCGCGGCCTGCGGGACCCGCACCTGCGGGAGCAGTTGGTACCGGCCGCGCGCAGCACCAGGCTGGCGGCCGCGCAGTCGCGCTCCGCGCGCCTCGGCTCGTCCTCCTCCTCGTCCTCCTCCTCGTCCTCGTCGGACTCCTGCGGGTCTTCCGCCGCGGTCCTGCCCGTCGTTTGGTGCGCGGGCAGCAGCGACGGCGGGGGAGGCTCCGGGTCCGGCTGCGGGTCCACCGGGTCCGGCTGCGGGTCCTCGGGATCCGGTTGCGGCTCCTCGGGGTCGGGGTCGAGCTGTTCCTCCGGCTCGGGCTGCGGGTCCTCGTCGGGCAGCAGCTGCGCGAGCAGCAGCAGCTCCAGTTGTTCCAGCAGCTCCAGCTGTTCCAGCAGTTCGAGTTGCAGCAGTTCGTCCGGTTCGAGCTGCGGCAGCAGCTCCTGACCGGCGGTGGCGCTGCGCGGGGTCCGCGTGCTCGCGGACCCCGCCCTACGGGCGGCATTGGCCCGGGCAACGGGGGGAATGCGGCCGACACCCGGCGGTGATCCTGTACAGGGCCCCGTCCAGCGCATCTCATCAGCTCATCCGAAGAGATGAAGGCGGCCCATGATGCAGACTCCGCTCGCCCGCTGCGGAGTCGCCGCGGCGGTGCTCGCCCTCTCCCTGTGCACCCCGTCCCCACCCGCCCGCGCGACCCTCCCCCGACCGGACGCCACCGGCCCCGCGGCGAGGGCAGCCGCCGCAGGCGCCGGCTCCACCGCGAGGACGGCCGCCGCGAACGCCGGCGCCGAACTCGTCGCCCACCGCGCCGCCCACGCCCCCGGGGCCCCCGGGCTCCGCTTCCGGCCGTGCGCCTCCGTCGAGGAGCTGCCCTCCACCGTGGAGTGCGCCGACCTGCCGGTTCCGCTCGACTACGCCCGGCCCGACGGGCCGCAGATCTCCCTCACCGTCAGCCGGATCGCCGCCACCGGCCACGGCGGCGCCCGGCGCCAAGGGGCGCTCGTCTACAACCCCGGCGGCCCCGGCGCCTCCGGGATGTTCTTCCCGCTGCTCGGCGACCTCCCCGAGTGGGAGCGCATCGGCGCCGCCTACGACCTCGTCGGCTATGCCCCGCGCGGCGTCGGCCGCTCCGCCCCGCTGTCCTGCGAGGACCCCGCCGTCCATGCGAAGGGCCCCACCCAGGTCCCGGCGGAGCCCTCGGCCGCGTACAAGCAGCAGCGCGTCGCCGCCGCCCGGGCCTACGCCCGCGGCTGCGCGCTGCGGGCCGGCGCGGCCCTGCCGTACTACTCGACCCTCGACAACGTCCGCGACCTGCACGTGCTGCGCGCCGCGCTCGGCGAGGAGAAGCTGACCTTCATGGGCGCCTCGTACGGCACCTACCTGGGCGCCGTCTACGCCTCCCTCCACCCCGGCCGGGTCCGCCGGATGGTCCTCGACTCCGCGGTCGACCCCGACCCGCGCCGCATCTGGTACCTCGACAACCTCGAGCAGGCACCGGGGTTCGAGCGCCGCTGGTACGACTTCCGCGCCTGGGCGGCCCGTCACCACGCCACGTACCGGCTCGGCGCCACCCCGGCGGCCGTGCAGGCGAGCTACGAGCGCGTACGGGAGGCGGTGGCGCGCACCCCGGCGGGCAAGACGGTCGGGACCGGCGAGCTCCAGGCCGCCTTCCTGCAGGCCGCGTACTACGACGACGTGTGGCCGGAGCGGGCGGCCGCGCTCAGTGCCTTCCTGGCCGGTGATCCGGGCCCGCTGGCCGAACAGGCACGCCCGGACCCGGAGTCGGCGGCCGCGCGCGAGAACGCGCGGGCGGTGTACACGGCGGTGATGTGCAACGACGCCGCCTGGCCCGCGAAGTGGGAGACCTGGGACCGCGACAACACGGAACTGGCGCGCCGGGCGCCCTTCGAGACCTGGGCCAACGCCTTCCTGAACCTGCCGTGCGCGTACTGGCCGGTCGGCGAGCGGCAACAGCCGGTGGCCGTGGGCGCGCGGCCGGCGGTGGTCCCCCGCACGCTCATCGTCGCGGCGGAGCGGGACGGGGCCACCCCGTACGCGGGTGCGCTGGAGCTGCAGAGGCGGCTCGGCAGCGGAGCCGCGCTGGTCACGGAGGAGGGGGCCGGCTCCCACGGAGTGGTCGGCGGACGCAATGACTGCGTGGACCGTCACGTGGAGCGGTACTTGCTGACGGGTGACACCTCAGGATGGCGTGTCACGTGTGCGCCGCATCCGGAGCCCGCACCGGTGTCGCTGGACGACCGGGCAGCACGAACCCCCGGGAAGGTACCCAGGGCTCTGCTGCCGCCAGTCGTCTGAACTTCCGGGCGGGATCTCCGGCTGCGTCGTTTCGGGGGTCAGGCCGTCATCCGGACCAGCCTCCCGATCCACCGGAGGCCGCTCCCCAGTCAAGAGAGCAGTACTCCGGTTCCTTCCCCCCAGGGGAGGTATCAGGCGAGCCCGGCCACCAGATCGGCGACGGACTTGCGGCGTCCGGTGTAGAAGGGCACTTCTTCACGGACGTGCATACGGGCCTCGGAGGCACGCAGGTGACGCATGAGGTCGACGATGCGGTACAGCTCGTCGGCCTCGAAGGCCAGCATCCACTCGTAGTCGCCCAGCGAGAAGGACGCGACGGTGTTGGCGCGCACGTCGGGGTAGCCGCGGGCCATCTTGCCGTGGTCCGCGAGCATGCGGCGGCGGTCCTCGTCGGGCAGCAGGTACCAGTCGTACGAGCGCACGAACGGGTAGACGCTGACGTAGTCGCGCGCGACCTCGTCGGCCAGGAAGGCCGGGATGTGCGACTTGTTGAACTCGGCCGGGCGGTGCAGGGCCATGTTCGACCACACCGGCTCCAGCGCGCGGCCGAGCTTGGTGCGGCGGAACAGGTTGTACGCGGTCTGCAGCTCGTCCGAGGTCTCGGCGTGCCACCAGATCATGATGTCCGCGTCGGCGCGCAGGCCGGAGACGTCATAGGTGCCGCGGACGGTGATGTCCTTGGCGGCCAGCTGGTCGAACAGCTCCTGGACCTCGTCGGCGTAGCCGCTGCGGTCTTCGGGCAGGACGTCCTTCAGCTTGAAGACGGACCACAGGGTGTAGCGGATGACCTCGTTGAGGTCCTTCGCCTTCTTCCCCGCGTTGGGAATCTTCTCTGGTGCAGTCATGTGTCCATTGTCCCGTGTGCTGATCAGTGGTCGGTGCCAGGGGTGCCCAACGTGGCCATCACCACGTCGGCGGCCTTGCCGGCGCTCGCGATGCACGCCGGGATGCCCACGCCGTCGTACAGCGCGCCGCACACGGCGAGGCCGGGCAGGGCCGCGACGGCGCCGCGGATCCGGGCCACGCGGGCGAGGTGGCCGACCGGGTACTGGGGCAGGCCGCCGTCCCAGCGGGTGACGGTGGAGGCGAGCGGCCGGGCCGCCAGGCCCACGGCATCGCCGAGGTCGCGCAGCGAGACGTCGACCAGCTCGGAGTCCTCGCGCCCCAGGTCGCCCTCGTCGCCGTACCGGCCGACCGAGGTGCGCAGCAGGAAGAGCCCGGGGTCGGCGCCCGCCCAGGCCCACTTGTTGCTGGAGAAGGTGGAGGCCTTGATCGTCCGGCCGTCGACGGGCGGTACGAGGAATCCGCTGGCGCCGCCCTCGGTGATCGCGGCGGGCAGCTCGGAGCGCCGGAAGGCCATCGTCACCAGGGCCATGGAGGCGTACTCGACGGTCCGCAGCTCGGCGGCCGCGGCCGGAGCGAGCCCGTCCAGCAGCCGGGCGGCGGGCCCGGCCGGGACGGCCAGGACCACGGCGTCGGTGTCGATCACCTCCGCGTCGGTGACGACCCTCCAGCCGCCGGCGCTGCGCTGGACCTCGCGCACGGCGCAGCCGGTGCTGATCCGGGCCCCCGCCGCCCGGCATGCCTCGGCCACGGCCTGCGGGAGGCGTCCGATGCCGCCGTCGATGCCGCAGAAGACGGGCCGCCCGGCCTGCTCGGGCTGCTGCGCGGCCGCCCGGTGCTGGAGTTCGCGTACGCCGTCGCCCAGCGAGGCGTGCGTACGGGCGGCCTCGAAGAGCTGCGGGACGGCGGCGCGCATGGAGATGCGGTAGGCGTTGCCGGCGTAGACCCCGCCGAGGAGGGGCTCCACCAGGCGGTCGACGACCTCGTGGCCGAGGCGGGCGGCGACGTACTCGCCGACGGCCACGTCCTCGCCGATCTCGGTGGGCGGCAGCTCGCGTTCGGCCTCGATCCGGGCCAGGCCCTCGGCGGAGAGCACTCCGGAGGCGGCGAGCGGTGCCAGGTCGCCGGGGACGCCCATGACATGGCCGCGCGGCATGGGCCGCAGCGCGCCGCGGGTCCACAGGTGGGCGGTGGCGGTGGCGGGCGGCTGGAGGGCCTCGCCGAGCCCCACGGCCCGGGCCAGCTCCAGGGCCTCGGGGCGGCGGGCGAGCACGGACTCGGCGCCGAGGTCGACGGGGGCGCCGGCGAGCTCGCCCGCGAGCAGCTTGCCGCCGAGCCGCGGCCCGGCCTCGAGGAGCGTGACGCGCACGCCGTCGGCGAGCAGCCGGTGGGCCGCGGCGAGGCCGGCGATGCCACCGCCGATGACGACGGCGTGGCGGGACGGGGCCGCCGCGCCCGCTGCGCCTGCCGCGCCGTCCGTACGCATGTCCGCTTCGTGCATGGACACATCGTCTCAGACCGTTCACGGGCCGATCACCGAGGCCGGACCGTGACCGCATCGGGATCGGCTCGGGACCGCCGGAGCGAAACCCGCGACGGGACCCTGTACGTCACACCGGCGACGTCAGCCGATCCTCGGGGGGTACCACCGATGCGCACCATCCGCAGCAACCAAGGCGCCGCTGTGAGACACCGCGGCGCGGCCACCCTGGCCGCCCTGTCCCTGGCCGGAGCGCTCGCGCTCACCGGCTGCGGCGCCGACCAGGACACCGCCGGCCGGGCGTCGGCCGACAAGGCCGCGGTCGGCGCCCCGGAGGGCGCGGCCCAGGGCAAGCCGGGTGCGGCCGCGGCGGCTCCCCCGGCGGCCGCCGGGACCTCGGGCTCCGATGCGGCCAAGAACGGGCAGCAGCCGGCCGCCGTACGCCCGCACGTCATCCGTACGGCCACGCTCGCCCTCGAGACGGCGGACGCGCAGAAGGCCCTGGCCGCGGCCCGTACGGCGGCGGAGGCCGCGGGCGGGTACGTGGGCAACGAGTCCACGAAACGCGGCGAGGACGGGCGGATGACCTCGACGCTGACCCTGCGCGTGCCGGGCGACCGCTTCGACGCGGTGCTCGGCGCGATGGAGGGCAGCGGCAAGCTGCGCAGCCGCAAGGTCGAGGCGCAGGACGTGACGGAGAAGGTCGCGGACGTCGACAGCCGGGTCAAGTCGCAGCAGGCGAGCGTGGCCCGGGTGCGGGACATGATGGACAAGGCCACGGCGCTCGGTGACGTGGTGATGCTGGAGAGCGAGCTGAGCAAGCGCCAGTCGGACCTGGAGTCGCTGCTCGCGCAGCAGACGGCGCTGAAGGACCAGACCTCGATGGGCACGATCACGGTGGAGGTCTCGGAGCCGGCCCCGAAGCCGGCGGAGAAGAAGGACGAGGAGCCCTCCTTCACGGCCGCCCTGCACGGCGGTTGGAACGTCTTCACGACGATCGTGCGGTACCTGGCCCTGGCGGTCGCCGCGGTGCTGCCGTTCGCGGTGACGGCCGCGCTGGTGCTGCTGTGCCTCCGCGCGTACCGGCGGCTGCGCCCGGCGAAGCCGAAGACGGGCCTGCCGCCGGCGAAGGTCCCTGCCGTACCGGGGGCGCGGACCGCGGACCCGACGGAAAAGACCGACGTGCCGGACTGAACACGCATTCGGCCGTAGCGTGTTCGGTACGAGACGCGGTGCGGAGGACGGGGCGGACGATGGCGACGGAACGACTGGTGGTGGTCGGCGGTGACGCGGCGGGGATGTCCGCCGCGTCACAGGCCCGGCGGCTGAAGGGCCCGGCGGAGCTGGAGATCACGGCCTTCGAGCGGGGGCACTTCACCTCGTACTCGGCGTGCGGGATCCCGTACTGGATCGGCGGCCGGGTCCCCGGCCGGGACGACCTGATCGCCCGTACGCCCGAGGAACACCGCGCCCGGGACATCGACCTGCGCATGCGCACGGAGGTGGTGGAGCTCGACCTCCCCGGGGGCCGGGTCCGTACCCGCGATCTGGAGTCCGGCTCCGAGGCCTGGACGGGCTACGACAAGCTCGTCCTGGCCACGGGCGCCCGGCCCGTCCGGCCCCGGCTGCCCGGGATCGGCGCGCACGGGGTGCACGGCGTCCAGACCCTGGACGACGGCCAGCGCCTGATGGCTTCTCTGGAACTCCTCGAGGGCCCGGAGCGGACGGAGGGTACGCAGGGCCGCAGGGCGGTCGTCGTCGGCGCGGGCTACATCGGCGTGGAGATGGCGGAGGCGCTGGTCGCGCGGGGGTACGAGGTCACGGTCCTGCACCGCGGGCAGCAGCCGATGGCGACCCTGGACCCGGACATGGGCGCTCTCGTGCACGCGGCGATGAACCGGATGGGGATCCGCACGGTGTCCGGGGCGGAGGTCACGAAGATCCTCACGGACGACCAGGGCGCGGTCCGCGCGGTGGCCACGGCGGCGGGGGACGAGTACCCGGCGGACGTGGTGGTGCTCGGCATCGGCGTGGAGCCCCGTACGGCGCTGGCCCGCGCGGCGGGGCTGCCGCTGGGCGAGTCCGGCGGCATCCTGACGGACCTTTCGATGCGGGTCCGGGGCCACGAGAACATCTGGTCGGGCGGCGACTGCGTGGAGGTCCTGGACCTGGTGGCGGGCCGGATGCGGCACATCCCGCTGGGCACGCACGCCAACAAGCACGGCCAGGTGATCGGTTCGGGCGTGGGCGGCGGCTACGCCACCTTCCCGGGGGTGGTGGGCACGGCGGTGAGCAAGGTCTGCGACCTGGAGATCGCCCGTACGGGGCTGCGCGAGAAGGACGCCCTGGCCGCGGGCCTGCGGTTCGTCACGGCGACGATCAGCTCGACGACGACGGCGGGCTACTACCCGACGGCCGCGGACATGACGGTCAAGATGCTGGCGGAACGGCGCACGGGCCGCCTGCTCGGTGTCCAGATCGTCGGCGGCGCGGGCTCCGCGAAGCGGGTGGACATCGCGGCGGTGGCCTTGACGGCCGGTATGACGGTGGACCAGGTCGTCTCCCTGGACCTGGGCTACGCCCCGCCCTTCTCCCCGGTCTGGGACCCCGTCCTGGTGGCCGCCCGCAAGGCCGTCTCGGCGGTGCGGGCGGCCTCCTGAAGCCCTAGAGAGGGTCGTCGAAGTCCACGCCTGCGGCGCGCAGTTCGGACCGGATCAGCTCCAGCAGGCGGCCGGTCCAGTTGTGGCCGCCGCGGGGGCCGTCCTCGCGCCAGAAGGGGGCTTCGGAGAAGCCGGTGTAGTGGATGCCCGCCTCCCCCGTGGCGAGCAGGATCTCGGCGAGCCGGGGGTGCTGGTCGAACTTGGCCCGCAGGAGCCCGGCCATGACCGCGAGCCGCACGGCCGGCCAGTCCGTACGCCGCGCCGCGCGTCCGCCCGTTTCCTGCACCTCGCGGGCCGTCGCGCAGGCGCGGATCCGGTCGTGGTCGGCGGGTTCGGCCGCGGAGAGGGCCCAGTACCCGTGGAGCACGGTGGGGTAGGTCCGGCCCCCGTACCTGACGGGGGCCTCGTAGTCGTTGCGCAGGACGAAGGCGCCGAGTTCGGCGGGCCGGCCGTTCGGGTGCACGACCTCGTGGAGGACGACCGGCGGCTGCGGGACTCCGGTGGGTTCGTCGGCGTACCGGACGGCCTGCCGCTCCTCGGCCCGCTCGACGGCTGCGTCCCCTTCGGCGAAGTAGTCACGCGCACCCTGGTGCATCTCTTCCGTGACGACCGGCCCGTCCCCGTCGACGGCGTGCCCGATGTCCGTGGTGAGGATCCGCAGCGGCCGGTCCTGGCGGTCCATGTCACCCAGGACGTAGACCCGCAGGTGGGCGGGAACGGCGAGGTAGGCGTCCCGGAGCAGGATCCGGTTGGCCTCGCTCGTCTCCCGCTGGTAGCCGCGGACGGCCTCCCGGAGGAGGTCGGCGGCCGTGGGCCGGCCCGCCAGCCGTGCGACCTCGCCGGCGACCTCCGCGAGGAAGCTCTCGTCGGTCCGCCGCTGCGGACTGCGGGACTTCCACTTCGACGGATCGGCGGGCCGCTCGCGCGCGGCCGGCCGGTCCAGTGCGATCTTCCCGGAGGCCAGCAGCTTCCCCAGCCCGGCCAGGTCGGTCGACTCGAACCGGCCGAGGGTGATCCGGCCGTCCGCGTAGACGAAGAGGTGCTCGGGGTGGAGCTCGTCGGCCCGGTCGTACCTGCGCCACACGAGGCACCAGGCCCCGGCGATGTGTGCTCCGTCGGATATGCGAAACGTCGGTCCGTGCCATGTCATGCAGGGCACGGTACCGACGTTCGCGATCTTGTCGAGGCGGTCCGGATCAGCGGGCCGTCCGGGTGTGGACGTAGTCCACCAGGCGGGTCAGGGCGTCCGGGGGGGTCGTCGGGAGGACACCGTGGCCCAGGTTGAAGACGTGGCCCTCCAGGCCCGCCGCCGCCGCGAGGACCTCGTCGGTCTTCGTCCGTACGGCCTCCTCGGTGGAGAAGAGCACCGCCGGGTCCAGGTTGCCCTGGAGCGCCTTGCCGGGGCCGACGCGGCGGGCGGCCTCGTCGAGCGCGACGCGGTAGTCGACGCCCACGACGTCCGCGCCGGCCTCGCCCATCAGGCCGAGCAGCTCGCCCGTGCCCACGCCGAAGTGGATGCGCGGAACTCCGTACGAGGCGACGGACTGCAAGACCTTCGCCGACGCCGGCATCACCGAGCGGCGGTAGTCCGCCGGGGCCAGCGCGCCGACCCAGGAGTCGAAGAGCTGCACCGCGGAGGCGCCGGCCTCGATCTGGACCTTCAGGAAGGCGGAGGTGATCTCCGCGAGGCGGTCCAGCAGGTCGGCCCAGAGCTCCGGGTCGCCGTACATCAGGGCCTTGGTGTGCTCGTGGTTCTTCGACGGGCCGCCCTCGACCAGGTAGCTCGCGAGGGTGAATGGCGCACCCGCGAAACCGATCAACGGCGTGGCGCCCAGTTCACCCGTGAGCATGCCGATCGCCTCGGTGACGTACGAGACGTCCTCCGGGGTGAGGTCGCGCAGCTGTGCGAGGTCCTCGCGGCGGCGGATCGGCTGGGCGACGACCGGGCCGACGCCCGGCTTGATGTCGAGGTCGACGCCGATGGCCTTGAGCGGGACGACGATGTCGGAGAAGAAGATCGCCGCGTCCACGTTGTGGCGGCGGACCGGCTGGAGCGTGATCTCCGTGACCAGGTCGGGCCGCATGCACGACTCCAGCATCTGGGTCCCCTCGCGCACCTTGCGGTACTCGGGGAGCGAGCGCCCGGCCTGCCGCATGAACCACACCGGGGTGTGCGGCACCGGCTCCCGCCGGCACGCTTTCAGGAAGGCGGAATCGTACGTCTGACTCGGCTGGCCCTGGAATGGGGTCTCCCCAGCGCCGGCGGAGCCTGGCGTGAGGGGAAGGTCGTTGGCGCTCACGCGCCAAATCTTCGCACGTATGAAGAAGTGCCCGGCCCGGCGCGGGTGTCCCTGCGCCGCACGGACGCTCGTTCCGCCTAGTCTTCCCCGCATGGCTGCGGCTCAGGGACGATTTTCAGATGGCGCTGACGGTGTGGACAGCGCGAAGGAGAGCTCCGTCCCGCTCCCGTTCCGACGCGCGGTCGACGGTTTGAAGAAGGCGCGCCTGCGTCCGGGGATCGAGATCGACCCCACCAGACCGCCCCAGCGCCTGGCCCCGCACGCCTATGCCCTGGAGGCCGCGGTCGTGGACGGCGAGGACGATCTGGCCGACGGCCGGCTCATCCTGCTCCACGATCCGTCCGGGCACGAGGCCTGGCACGGGACCTTCCGGCTGGTGACGCTCGTACGCGCCGAGCTCGAGCCCGAGATGGCCGCCGACCCGCTCCTCCCCGAGGTGTGCTGGTCCTGGCTGACGGGGGCGCTGGAGGCGCGCGGCCTGGCGTACGGGGAGGCGAGCGGGACCGTGACCATGGCGAGCTCGCACTACTTCGGCGGACTCGCCGAGCGGCGGCCGGCCACGCAGATCGAGATCAGGGCCTCGTGGACGCCGCGCGAGGGCGTGGGCGGGGTGCCGGACACCTCGGCGCACCTGTCGGCGTGGTGCGAGCTGCTGTGCCAGATCGCGGGGCTGCCGCCGGTCGGGCCGACGGACTCGGGGACGGGTGTGGTCTCCCTGCCACAGCGCCGCGGTCCGCACCACCCGTAGCCGTGGCGCCGTACGGCGGCACCCGGGCGGCCGCCCGGGTCCGCTCGTCGTCCGAATACACCGCGCCCCGTAGAACGGCCGATCGAGCGCCGGAGGCGCGGTGTCGGAAGCGGGCAAGCGTTGCGGGCTTCTGATCACCCGATGATCGATCGTGCGTCCGAATTGCCCGAATTGTTACTCACCAAATCGTGATCATTCCCTAAAGCCGGGCGGGTGACGTGCCGAAGGAGTCAGTGACCATCCGCACGGTTCGCACCGGCTTCCTTCCCCGAGCCGGCCGTCCCGCCACTCCCCCAGGAGGCCTAGGTGTCCGTTCTTCTCGAGCAGCCCGCAAGCCTGGTCGCCTACCGCCCGAACAAGCCGACGGCCATGGTCGTCGTGGCCGACCCGCGCGTGCGTTCCACCGTGACCCGCCATCTGTGGGCCCTCGGAGTCCGTGACGTGATCGAGGCGTCGTCCATCGCGGAGGCCCGCCCCCGCGTCGGCAGCCCGCGCGACATCTGCGTGGCCGACGTACACCTGCCCGACGGTTCCGGTCTCACCCTGCTCTCCGAGACCCGGGCCGCCGGCTGGCCGAACGGCCTGGCCCTGTCCGCCGCCGACGACATCGGCGCCGTACGCAACGCCCTCGCGGGCGGAGTGAAGGGCTACGTCGTCACCGGCACGCGGACCAACATCGGGCTCCCCACCCGGCCCGGCGCCGCCCCCATCGGCGCTGCCGCCGCCCGTATGCACCGCCGCCCCCCGGGTGCCCCGAGCCACCCGGGCGGCTACCGCGAGCTCTCCGGCCGCGAGGTCGAGGTCCTGCGCCTCGTCGCGGAGGGCCAGTCCAACAAGGCCATCGGCGTCTCGATGGGCCTGTCCGCCCTGACCGTCAAGTCCCACCTCGCCCGCATCGCCCGCAAGCTGGGCACCGGTGACCGGGCCGGGATGGTCGCCGTCGCCCTGCGGACCGGGATCATCCACTGACACCCGCCCGGCGGCTCCCGGGGAAACTCTCGGGGAAGCCGGGGAAACGCCCGTGCCTCCACCTCGCGCCCGTCGACGGAACGTTCCGGCGACGGGCGCGCCGCATCCGCGGATACCCTTGAGCGGTGACCGACGCCCAAGAGACCGCAGCAGACCTGCGCACCACCACCGGGGGCGGCCCCCCGGACGACGTCGAAAAGGCGCCGATTCCGTTGCTCGAGCCCCGTGAGGGGATCCCTCCGGTGGTCGCCGACGAGGACGCACTCGCCCGGGTGGTCGCGGCCTTCGCCGCGGGCACCGGACCCGTGGCCGTCGACGCCGAGCGCGCCTCCGGATACCGCTACGGCCAGCGCGCCTATCTGGTGCAGCTGCGCCGCGAGGGCGCAGGATCCGCGCTGATCGACCCGGTCGGCTGCCCCGACCTGTCCGCACTGGGCGAGGCCCTGTCCGGTACCGAGTGGATCCTGCACGCCGCCACCCAGGACCTGCCGTGCCTGCGCGAAATAGGCATGGTTCCCACCTCCCTGTTCGACACCGAGCTGGCCGGCCGCCTCGCCGGCTTCCCGCGGGTCGGACTGGGCGCGATGGTCGAGAGCGTGCTCGGCTACGCGCTGGAGAAGGGCCACTCCGCCGTCGACTGGTCCACCCGTCCGCTCCCCGAGCCGTGGCTGCGCTACGCCGCGCTCGACGTGGAGCTGCTGGTGGACCTGCGGGACGCGCTGGAGAAGGAACTGGACCGGCAGGGCAAGCTGGAATGGGCCCGGCAGGAGTTCGACGCCATCGCCGCCGCCCCGCCCGCGCCGCCGCGCAAGGATCCGTGGCGCCGTACGTCCGGCATGCACAAGGTGCGCCGGCGCCGGCAGATGGCCGTCGTACGGGAGCTGTGGGAGTCCCGGGACCGGATCGCGCAGCGGCGTGACGTGTCGCCCGGCAAGGTGCTGGGCGACGCCGCGATCGTCGAGGCCGCGCTCGCACTGCCGGCGAACGTGCACGCGCTGCAGGCCCTGCCCGGGTACGGACAGCGGATGGGCCGGCGCCAGCTGGAGCAGTGGATGGCCGCCGTCGACCGGGCGAAGGCCCTGCCCGAGAGCGCGCTGCCGCAGCCGGGGGCGACCCCGGCGGGTCCGCCGCCGCCGCGTTCGTGGGTGGACAAGGACCCGGCGGCCGCGGCGCGGCTGGCGGCGGCGCGGACCGCCGTCTCGGCGCTCGCGGAGGGGCTGAACCTGCCCCAGGAGAACCTGATCACCCCGGACACGGTCCGCCGGCTGTGCTGGGAGCCGCCGCAGCGGCTCGAGGCGGACGCGGTGGCGCAGGCCCTCGCGGTCCACGGCGCCCGTCCGTGGCAGATCGAACAGGTGACACCGGCGCTGGTCACGGCCCTGGCCGCGACCGCCTGACGCCCCCCGCACGAGAGAGCCCCCGGCCCCATCGGCCGGGGGCTCTTTCTGTCCCGGTTCCGCAACAGGGACCCGGAGCTGCTTTTGAACACGCTCAAACCTCGCTAGCTTTTTGAACGTGATCAAAGACGACGGCGGGTACGAGGCATGGGTACGCGGCTTCGAGGCCGAGCGGGAGCGCCGCGCGGCGGTCGGGGATCCCGACTGGGACCGGGGGGCCGTGCTCGATCCGGCGCTCGTACGGAGCCTGCAGCGCTTCCAGGTCGGTGAGGACGGGGACGGGTTGACCCTGATGGGCAAGGCGGACCGGGCCGGGGACCCGGTGTACGCGCAGGCGATACGGCTCTTCGAGGCCGAGGAGCACAACCACGCGCGGATGCTGGCGCTGCTGCTGGCGGCGGGCGGGGCCGGAACCCTGGACGGGCACTGGAGCGACGCGGTGTTCGTACGGTTGCGCAGGCTGCGGGGGCTGCGGGTGGAACTGCTGCTGCTGATGACGGCGGAGGCCGTGGCCCTGCGGTACTACCGGGCGGTGCGGGACGGGGCCCCCGATCCGCTGGCGGCCGAGGTGGCGGGGCGGATCCTCGCGGACGAGGAGCGGCACGTCCCCTTCCACTGCCGGCGGCTGCGCGAGGCACTGGCCCCCCTCCCGGCGCCGGCCCGCCGGGGCGCCACCCTGGCCTGGCAGGCCCTGCTCGCGGGGACGGCCGTGGTCGTCGCCGCGGACCACGGGCCGGCGCTGCGCCACCTCGGCGTCCGGCGCCGCCGGTTCACCGCGGACGTGATCCGCTCCTCCGGCCCCCTGGCCAGGGCGATGTCCAGGGCTCCCGCCCCCGCCGCTTCCAGCCCCGCCGGCGTTTGAGGCGCGGGGGTCCGGGGCGGAGCCCCCGCTCACACCGCCGCGGACGCCCGCGGCGGTGTGACGTTCGCCGCTCCTCCCGGAGGGGGTGTGCACGCCGGTTACCGGCAAGTAGCATGACCGGGTGAGCGGGCGCTCAGCCACCGGCCGACCGCGCCCCCGCGCAGCAGTGCACACCCGCACCTGGAGGAGAGCCAACGTGCCTCGTACCGTCAGGGACGTCGTCTTCGTCGACGGCGTCCGCACCCCGTTCGGCAAGGCGGGCCCGAAGGGCATCTACAACGGGACCCGCGCCGACGACCTCGTCGTGAAGGCGATCCGGGAGCTGCTGCGCCGCAACCCGGACCTGGACCCCGCGAAGATCGACGAGGTCGCCATCGCCGCGACCACGCAGATCGGTGACCAGGGCCTGACGCTGGGCCGTACCGCCGGCATCCTCGCGGGCCTCCCGCAGTCCGTCCCGGGCTACTCCATCGACCGCATGTGCGCCGGCGCGCTGACCGCCGTCACCGCCGTCGCGGGCGGCGTGGCCTTCGGTGCGTACGACGTCGCCCTCGCCGGCGGTGTCGAGCACATGGGCCGCCACCCCATGGGCGAGGGCGTCGACCCGAACCCGCGCTTCGTCTCCGAGAAGCTGGTCGACGAGTCCGCCCTGTTCATGGGCATGACCGCCGAGAACCTGCACGACCGGTACCCGACGATCACCAAGCTCCGCGCCGACGAGTACGCCGTGCGCTCGCAGGAGAAGGCCGCCAAGGCGTACGCCGACGGCAAGATCCAGCAGGACCTGGTCCCGATCTCGGTGCGCAACACCAACGAGGCGGCCGGTGAGACGGGCTGGGGCCTGGTCACCACCGACGAGCCGATGCGCCCGGGCACCACGCTGGAGAACCTGGCCGGCCTGAAGACCCCGTTCCGTACGCACGGCCGGGTCACCGCGGGCAACGCCGCCGGTCTCAACGACGGTGCCACCGCCGCGATCATCGCGTCCGAGGACTTCGCCCGCGAGAACAACCTCCCGGTCAAGATGCGCCTCGTCTCGTACTCCTTCGCGGGTGTCGAGCCGGAGGTCATGGGCTACGGCCCGATCCCGGCCACCGAGAAGGCCCTCGCCCAGGCCGGCCTGTCCATCGAGGACATAGGCCTGTTCGAGGTCAACGAGGCCTTCGCGGTCCAGGTCCTCGCCTTCCTGGAGCACTACGGCATCGCCGACGACGACGCCCGCGTGAACCAGTACGGCGGCGCCATCGCGTTCGGCCACCCGCTGGCCTCCTCCGGCGTGCGCCTGATGACGCAGCTGGCCCGCCAGTTCGAGGAGCAGCCGCACGTCCGCTACGGCCTGACCACCATGTGCGTCGGCTTCGGCATGGGCGCCACGGTCATCTGGGAGAACCCGAACTTCAACGCCGAGGGAGACTCCAAGTGAGCACCACCGCTGAGCTCCTGAAGGGCGCGGCCGAGCTGTTCCCGGACGAGGTCGTCACGTCCGCGCACGTCCGCCACCTGGACCTGCCGTTCGGCGCCGGGCGCTTCGCGCTCATCACGCTGGACAACGGCTTCGACCACACGAAGCCCACCACCTTCGGCCCGCAGTCGCTGGCCAACCTGAACGCGGCGATCGACCAGGTCGAGCAGGAGGCCCTCGCGGGCTCCATCGTCGGCGCGGGCATCACCGGCAAGCCGTTCATCTTCGCGGTCGGCGCCGACCTCAAGGGTGTCGAGCTGCTGAAGAAGCACGACGAGGCGCTCGCCATCGGCAAGGGCGGCCACGACGTCTTCAAGCGTCTGTCGGCCCTCGCGGTCCCGACCTTCGCCTACTACAACGGCGCGGCGATGGGCGGCGGCGTCGAGGTCGGTCTGCACTGCAGCTACCGCACCGTCTCGAAGGCCATCCCGGCCTTCTCGCTGCCCGAGGTCTTCCTCGGCCTGGTTCCCGGCTGGGGCGGCTGCGCCATCCTGCCGAACCTGATCGGCGCGGAGCGCGCGGTCTCGGTGATCATCGAGAACTCGCTCAACCAGAACAAGCAGCTGCGCGGCAAGCAGGTCTTCGACCTGGGCATCGCGGACGCGC
Source organism: Streptomyces sp. NBC_01296 (assembly GCF_035984415.1). Classification (NCBI taxonomy): domain Bacteria; kingdom Bacillati; phylum Actinomycetota; class Actinomycetes; order Kitasatosporales; family Streptomycetaceae; genus Streptomyces; species Streptomyces sp. NBC_01296. Next base: position 2,319,809 of record NZ_CP130720.1, read on the forward strand.
TGTTCGAGGGCGCGGACTTCCTGGAGCAGTCGCTCCTGTGGACCGCGAACGTCCTGAACGGCACCACCGAGGTCGTCCGCGCCGAGATCGACCGCGGCGAGGCCTGGGACGCGGCCGTCGCCAAGGGCCGCTTCATCGCGGACTCCAAGGTGCACGGCGCCGCTCCGGCCGCCTACCGCGCGCTGGACATCATCGCCGCGGCCAAGTCGGGCGACCTCCAGGCCGGCTTCGACGCCGAGGACACCGCGCTCGCGGACCTCATCATGGGCGGCGAGCTGCGCTCGGGCATCTACGCCTTCAACCTGGTCCAGAAGCGCGCCAAGCGCCCGGCCGGCGCCCCGGACAAGTCGCTGGCCCGTCCGGTCACCAAGGTCGGCGTCGTCGGCGCGGGCCTGATGGCCTCGCAGCTGGCGCTGCTCTTCCTGCGCCGCCTGGAGGTGCCGGTGGTCCTCACCGACATCGACCAGGAGCGCGTGGACAAGGGTGTGGGCTACGTCCACGCCGAGATCCAGAAGCTGCTCGGCAAGGGCCGCATCAACCAGGACAAGGCCAACCGCCTGACCGCCCTGGTGACCGGTGTCCTGGACAAGGCCGAGGGCTTCGCGGACGCGGACTTCATCATCGAGGCCGTGTTCGAGGAGATGTCCGTCAAGCAGAAGGTGTTCGCGGAGGTCGAGGCGGTCGCCCCGGCGCACGCGATCCTCGCCACCAACACCTCCTCGCTGTCGGTGTCGGAGATGGCCTCCAAGCTCCGGCACCCGGAGCGCGTGGTCGGCTTCCACTTCTTCAACCCGGTCGCGATCCTCCCGCTGCTGGAGATCGTCCGCGGTGAGCAGACCGACGACGCCTCGCTGGCCACGGCCTTCGGTGTCGCGCGCAAGCTGAAGAAGACCGCGGTCCTCACCAAGGACGCCCCGGCGTTCGTCGTGAACCGCATCCTGACCCGCTTCATGGGCGAGATCCAGAACGTCATCGACGAGGGCACCCCGGTCGTCACGGCGGAGAAGGCCATCGAGCCGCTCGGCCTGCCGATGTCCCCGCTGGTGCTGCTGGAGCTCGTGGGCCCGGCGATCGGTCTGCACGTCTCGGAGACCCTGAACCGCGCCTTCCCGGAGCGCTTCACCGTGTCCCCGAACCTCGCTGCCGTCGTCAAGGCGGGCAAGCGCGGCTTCTACGTCTACGATTCCGGCAAGCCGGAGCTGGACCCCGAGGTCGCCGCGCTCCTGGTCCAGGGCGACGTCGTCCTGACCGAGGAGCAGGTCCGCGACCGCGTCCTGGACGCGGTGGCGCAGGAGATCGGCCTGATGCTGGAGGAGGGTGTCGTGGCCGAGGCCCAGGACATCGACCTCTGCCTCATCACGGGCGCCGGCTGGCCCTTCCACCTGGGCGGCGTGACGCCGTACCTGGACCGCGAGGGTGTCTCGGAGCGCGTGAACGGCAAGAAGTTCCTCGCCCCGGGTCTGGCGAGCGTCCCGGCCTGAGGCCCGTACGCCCGTACGCCGGGCGGTGCGTGAGCACCGCGGACGCCCGTCCCCCTCGTGGGGGCGGGCGTCCGCCGTTCTGCGGGGCGGGGCGAGGCGGGACCCGGGGCGGGGCCCGGCTCGGAACCCGCGCGTCCGGGCTGGCAGAATACGGTCCATGGCGGATGGCAAGACACCTTTCAGCCGCCGGACCCTTCTGTTCGCGGGCGGCGCCGTGGCCGCCGGCCTCACCACGAGCGGTCTGTCCTGGGCGCTGCGCGCCGGGGCCGGCCAGCAGGACGGTTCCCGGCCGGTGGCCGGTGAGTTCGACATGCGGACCGGCGCAGAGCTGCTCGCTTCGACTCCGCTGTTCAATACGACGGGTCCTCAGTCGTTCGCGTTCGACCACACGAACGGTCAGGTCTACACCCTGCAGACCGTCCAGGCCGGCATCCGGCTCGACGACGAGGAGGACGCGGTCGACGCGGGCGGCCGCAAGACCTCCGGCGATATGTGCCTGACCCGGCTGAGCAGTTCCGGGAAAACGCTCGGGCACATGTATCTGCGCGGCTTCGGCCACGGAATTTCCTGCGGCGTCGAGCCGACGGGCCAGCGCACGTACATATGGGTGGAGGGCAGGGCCGACGCCGAGAGCGGCTACGGCCGCACGGTGGTCCGGGTGCCGTTCAAGGACGGTTCGGTCCTCGACAGTTCCGACGACTCCGTCCGCCATTTCGATCCGGTTCCCGGTTCCACCGATGTCTCCCCCGCGCTCGACCTGCCCGGCGAACGGGTCCTGGTGAGCCACGAGGAGGAGGGCGTACACCGGTTCTCGGTGTACGGGATGGCGGATTTCCTGACCGGGCGCTTCAACCCCGCACAGGTCATCAAGGCCGGGGTGCAGGTCCAGGAAGAGGAGTGGTTCCAGGGCTGCGCGCTGTACGGGGACTTCGTCTACGTACTGACCGGCAACCCGTATACCGGGCAGAACGGGGACAATCCGCGGAAGTCCGGCGGAAATACATTTGTCTCGGCAATTGACGTCCGCACCGGTGCGGCGCAAGGGCGTCACCGGGTGACCGTGGCACCGGATCTGGCCTACCGGGAGCCGGAGGGAATCGCGGTCAGCCTGGCCGGCGGACGGCCGGCATTGTGCGTCGGATTTTCCGTGAAGGCGAAGGACCGGCGCGAGCTGGCGGTGTATCGCTACACCCTCTGAGCTTGGCGTTTAACGTCTGCGGTCGAACATGGCCTCGAACTTGCTGACGTTTTCGGCTGAGTGCCTGACGTAAGGGCGGCCCTCGTCTGATCCTGTGCTCCGTCACAGAGGCACTTGACCAGTACGAAGGCCGTAGCGATGAGTCTGCTGCAGCGGGTCCCGCGGGATGCATTTGCCGAATTGTCATGCTTCCGGAGGGAGTTCTATGCCTGCTTGACTCAGAGGGCCGATGCCTTGTTCGAGTTGAGTGACGCTCTGTTGTGTGCGGACGGCCCGGTGAAGACGTTGGTCGAGCTGTCCCTGGCGCCTGAGCATCAGCGTGGGCATGGTGCGTTGTACGGCGGGCTGAACCGCGGGCATCTGGATTTGTCCCGACTGCGCAGGGCGCTGGCAGGAATGCCCCTTCCACGGACGGCAGAGGGGCGGCTGGTCCTTGCTGTCGATGTCAGCAACTGGCTGCGGCCGGACGCGAATACCAGCCCGGACCGGCTGTTCTGTCACACGTATGGCCGGGGCAGGGGCTCGGCCCAGATGATCCCCGGGTGGCCCTACTCCTTCGTCGCCGCCCTGGAGCCGGGGCGGACGTCGTGGACTGCCATGCTGGACGTGGTCCGGCTGTGCCCGTGGGACGACACGATCGCCGTGACCGCATCCCAGGTCAGGGAAGTGTTCCAGCGACTGTATGTCGCGGGCCAGTGGCGGATCGGTGACCCGCCCGTCCTGGTCGTCGTCGATGCCGGATATGACGTGACCCGTTTGGCCTTCTTGCTTGCGGACCTGCCCGTTGAGCTGCTGGGCCGGATGCGTTCGGACCGCGTCCTGTACTTCCCGCCCCCGCCGCAGCCGGCGGGAAAGCGCGGGCGCAAGCCCAAGCGCGGGGCAGAGTTCGCGTTCGAGATTGCGGCCACTCAGCCGGTCCCGTCCATCACCACGGTGACCGACACCACGCACTACGGGAAGGCCGTCGCCACTGCCTGGGACCGCCTGCACCCGTTGCTGGTCCGACGCTCGGCCTGGGCCGACCACCCCGAAGGAGAGCTGCCGGTCATCGAAGGCACCGTCATCCGTCTACAGGTCGACCACCTTCGCGGAGACCGCAGCCCCAGGCCCATCTGGTTGTGGTGGTCGTCCACCGCCGCTACCGCCGGGGACGTGGACCGGCTCTGGCAGGCGTTCCTGCGCAGATTCGACCTCGAGCACACCTTCAGGATGCTCAAGCAGACGTTGGGGTGGACCGCTCCCAAACTCCGCGAGCCGGCCGCCGCTGACCGCTGGACCTGGCTCGTCCTCGCCGCACACGCCCAGCTCCGACTTGCCCGGCCCCTCGCAGAAGACCTCCGCAAACCCTGGGAACGGCCTGCACGCCAAGGGCGCCTGACACCCGCACGCGTCCGTCGAGGATTTCGCCGCATCCACGAGAAAACCCCTCAGCCGGCCAGTGCACCGAAACCCACCACCGCAGGCCCCGGCCGACCAACCGGCACGAAGAACAAGCAGCGTGCACGCGAGCACCCCGTCGGGAAACAAGCCAAACCGAGCATCGCAACAGCCATCACAAGCAGCACACCTGCATAAACGCCAAGCTGAGGACCCGCAAGAGGGACTCGAGAGGGACTGATGTCACATGCCTTTGTGAAGATGCCCTAAATCATTGGCCTGCGGTTCACCAGACGTTCTAGAGCCGTCCATGAGGCTGCTTATACTACTGCGACACTTCACAGGATCCTTATACCTCCACGGGGGAGGCACCGCACCATGGGCTCCAAGCGGCTGCGAGCCGTGTTCGGCGTTCTGATCACTGCTGGGCTCATCCTCAGCTTCGTCGGAATGCTGGTCGCCGTCGCCTTCGTCTCGCTCCCCCTGTTCGCAGGCTGCGCCGCGCTCAGCTACGTCGCCGACCTGATGCTCCACAACACCGAGTCGCCGACGCTGGAGAAGCTGCGCGACTCGCGCTTCGGCCTCACCATGCGCTTCCTGATCCGGCAGTTCCTGCTGCTGGGCCTGTGCGGGGCCATCGCCGACATCGAGTCGTTCGTGGCACAGATGACGACCATCGGCCTGCTCCTCCTGTTCATCCTGCAGCTCGCGTACGGCGCACTCCTCAAGCACGTCCGCAAGATGCGCAACGAACTGCCGTTCACCACGCGCGGGCTGGACCTGGAGGCGCTCGGCATCCGCCGCATGCCGCACCCGTTCCTGATGAACAAGCACGTCCGCAAGACGCTGCACCTGGACATCCCGCTGGTGGCCGGCTCGCTCACCACCATCGCGACGGACGACTGGCGCTTCGTCACGTACGGCATGATCACCACCGTCTTCCTCGCCTACTTCTCGCTGCTGGTGCTGGTGCCCGACGCGCGCAACGCGCTCAAGCTGCCCACCACCGACGAGGCCATCGACGAGCTCAACCACCAGCTGGCCGAATACCGCCCGCAGGTCGCGCTCTACTTCACGTTCGCCGCCGTCTCCAAAGACTTCATGTACCAGGTGAACATGTGGCTGGAGTCGCTGGAGGCGCTGGAACTGCGGCCCATCATCGTGCTGCGCGAGCGGGCCACCCTGCGCTACCTGGACGCCACCTCGGTTCCCGTCATCTGCATTCCGAAGGCGGACAACCTCGCACGCATCGAGATGAACGAACTCCGTGTCGCCCTCTACCCCGGCAATGCGGGCAAGAACGTGCACATGCTGCAGCGCGCCGAGGTCAAGCACGTCTTCATCGGCCACGGCGACAGCGACAAGCTCGCGAGCAGCAACCGGGTCAGCAAGGTCTTCGACGAGATCTGGGTGGCCGGCCGGGCCGGCCGCGACCGCTACGAGCGCATCAAGCACGCCGTGTCGCACCACCAGATCGTCGAGGTCGGCCGCCCCCAGCTGATGCCCCTGCACCGCTGGACCGGCCGGGTCGCGGGCCCCGTGCCCACCGTCATCTACGCCCCCACCTGGGAGGGCTGGACCGACGACGCCTGCTACACCTCGGTCATCCCGGCCGGCGAGAAGCTGATCAAGGCGCTGCTCGACTACGAGCGCGACATCCGGATCATCTACAAGCCGCACCCGCTCACCGGCTCGCGCTCCGCCGAGGCCGCCGCCGCGCACCGCCGCGTCATCGCCCTCCTCGAGGAGGACAACGCCAGGCGCTTCGGCCGCAACCTCACCGACTCCAAGGCCGCCGCCAAGAAGCTGGCCCGGATCGACCAGCGCATCGCCGACCTCTCCGAGCGCGGCGTCCGCTCCAAGCACCCGGACCTCACCGAGGAGGAGCGGACCGCGCGCATCCGGCGCAGCCGCAACCAGGCCGGCGCCCTGTACTGGAGCGCCCTCCCCGACGCCGCGCACCACGTGGTGACCGAGCGGATCCCGGCGCTGTACGACTGCTTCAACCAGTCCGACCTGCTCATCGGCGACATGTCCAGCGTCGTCTCCGACTTCGTCGCGACCCTGAAGCCGTACGCCATCTTCAACCTCGACGGCCTGCCGGACGACCAGTTCCGCAACGAGCAGCGGACGGCGTACGCCTCGTACCTGCTGGACGGGGACTGCAACGGTCTCGCCGAGGCCATCGAGGCCACGCTGAACCCGCGCGAGGACCTCATGGCCCCGTACCGCGAGCAGCTCAAGGAATACCTCCTCGGCGAGGAGTACCCGCCGTCGATCGTCCGCTTCAACGCGGCCGCCAACAACCTCTACCGGCGGGGGCTGCGCGACTTCCCCATCGAGTACCCGGAGCAGGCCCCCTACCCCGTGTAGGCGGGCCTCCCCGGTGCTCGCGTCGCACCGCCCGTCCATCCACCGCCCTGCCCGACCGCCGTGCCGCACCCCTCAGCTCAGGAAGAAGGAGCCTTGTCCTCCAGGCCCGTCCCCCACCGCACCGTCGCCGTCGTTCTCGCTGGGGGCACCGGCCAGCGCATCGGTCTCGAGATACCGAAGCAGCTGCTCAAGATCGCCGGCAAGCCGATCCTGGAGCACACGCTCCACATCTTCGAGAACGCGCCGGACGTCGACGAGGTGATCCTCCTCATGACGCCCGCGTACGTGGAGGACGCCCGCCGCATCGTCGAGCGGGCCAAGCTGGGCAAGGTCACCCGGGTCCTGGCGGGCGGTTCGACCCGCAGCGAGACCACCCGGATCGCCATCGAGGCCGCGGCCGCCGGGCTCGGCGAGGGCGAGGACTGCAACCTCCTCTTCCACGACGCGGTGCGCCCGCTGCTCTCGCAGCGCGTGGTGCGCGAATGCGTCGAGTCCCTGGAGCGCTACCAGGCCGTCGACGTCGCCATCCCGTCCTCCGACACCGTCATCGTGACCCGCACCCACGGCGACGACGGCGAGTTCATCACCGAGGTCCCCGACCGGTCCCGGCTGCGCCGCGGCCAGACCCCGCAGGGCTTCCGGCTCTCCACGATCCGCGCCGCGTACGAGCGGGCGGCCGCGGACCCCTTCTTCCAGGCCACCGACGACTGCTCCGTCGTCGTGAAGTACCTGCCCGACGTCCCGGTCCACGTGGTCACCGGCGACGACTACAACATGAAGGTCACCCAGCCCGTCGACGTCTTCATCGCCGACAAGCTGTTCCAGCTCGCCTCCCACGCCGCGCCCGCCCAGGCGGGCGAGGCCGCGTACCGCGAGCAGCTGGCCGGCAAGACGATGGTGGTCTTCGGCGGCTCGTACGGCATCGGCGCCGACATCTCCCGCATCGCGGAGGGCTTCGGCGCCCGCGTCTTCGCCCTGGGCCGCTCCACCACCGGCACGCACGTCGAGAACCCCGACCACGTCGAGGAGGCGCTGACCAAGGCCTACGCCGAGACCGGCCGCATCGACTTCGTCGTCAACACCGCGGGCGTGCTGCGCGTCGGCCGCCTCGACGCGACCGACAACGACACGATCCGCGAAGCGCTCGAGGTCAACTACCTCGCCCCCGTCAACATCGCCCGGACCTCGTACAAGTACCTGAGCGAGACCCGGGGCCAGCTGCTGCTGTTCACCTCCAGCAGCTACACCCGCGGCCGCGCCGAGTACAGCCTGTACTCCTCGACCAAGGCCGCCATGGTCAACCTGACCCAGGCGCTCGCCGACGAGTGGGCCGAGGACGGCATCCGCGTCAACTGCGTGAACCCGGAGCGCACCGCCACGCCGATGCGCACCAAGGCGTTCGGCCAGGAGCCCTCGGCCTCGCTGCTCACGTCCGAGTCGGTCGCCCTGAGCTCCCTGGACGTCCTGCTGTCGGAGATGACCGGCCACGTGATCGACGTACGCAAGCAGGACCCGACCACGACGCCGGCTCAGCGTTCCGGCTTCGAGGCGGCGCTGGCGTCCGTACTGATCCAGACCACGGAGGACCAGGGGGTCTAGGCGTGACGTACACACCCGGACAGCAGCAGCCGCCGCGGAGGATCTTCGTGGCCGGCGACTCCGAGGCGGTCACCCGGCCGTACAGCTACCTGCCGATGGTGGGCTGGGCCCAGGCACTGCCCCTTTTCCTCACCGATGCGGTCGAGGTCGTCAACTGTGCCCGCGCCCGCGCGAGTTCGAAGAGCTTCCGCGAGCGCGGCCGGCTCCAGTGGATCCTCGACAACCTGGAGCCCGGCGACTACCTGCTGTTCGGCTTCGGCCAGATCGACTGGAAGACCGACCCCGGCCTGCACACCAAGCCGTTCTCCACCTTCCAGGAGAACATGGCCGCCTTCGTACACGGCGCGCGCGAACGCCAGGCCCACCCGGTGATCCTGCTGCCGTACGAACGGCGCCGCATGGACACGCACGGCAACGTCGCCCGCTTCCTGGGCGACTACCCGCTCGCGGCCCGGCAGCTGGCCGAGGACGAGCACGTTCCGGTCGTCGACCTGTACGGCCAGAGCGTGCAGTGGTGGGAGGAGCTCGGGCCGGAGCCGTCCAAGCTCGTCTTCACCTATCTGCGGCCCGGTGAGCCGCTGCTGGAGAACGTCCAGGACGGGGACAACGTGCACCTGCGGGCGGAGGGCGCGATCGAGTGCGCCCGCTTCGTCGCCCGCAGCCTCGCCGAGCAGGGCGTCATCCCCTCCCCGTGGGTCCAGGGCCTCGACCGCCGCCGGTTCTCCTACGAGGAGATGGGCTGGCTGGACGAGGAGACGTTCTCGCACCGTACGAAGTCCCGGGTGTCCGAGCCCGCGGCACGCAAGGAGTCCAGCGCGTGAACCTCCTCCGCCGCGGGCAGGCCGTCGGCGACACCCCGTCACTGGGCGCCGTGTACGCGGCCCTGTACAGCTCCGCCGACCCGCGCCGCGGTGTCTCCCCGGGCGAGACCGTCCAGTTCGGCCTGTCCGTCGCACCCGATCAGGGCGCCTCGCGCGGCTGCGCGTACCTGGCGGAGGAACCGCTGACCGCCGTCGGCGAGATCGTCGGCGTGCAGGGGCTGGAGTACTTCCCCCGCCAGCGCTGGTTCCGGGCCCGCGCCGACGCCGGGGAGCAGACGACGGGGGTCCTGCACCTGCGCGTCGCCGACTCGGCCACGGCACGCAGCATCCGGCCCCGGATCCTCGTCGGCATCCCGGACGCCTCGGGCCGCAAGCTCGTACGGACGGGGAAGCTCTCGGCGGAGCCCCTGCCGCTGCGGCCGGCCGCGGCCCGTGGCCTGCGGATCGCGACGGAACCGGACCGGCCGGGCACCGTCAACGTACTCTCGGCGGCGCCGGCGGGAAGCACGGCCATCTCGGTGACACAGCCGCGGGGCGGCCGGGCGCAGCTGTCGCAGGACGGCTGGGTCACGTACGCGCCCGCCCCCGGTTTCACCGGCTACGACCGGTTCGCGTACGCGGTGGGCACGGCCGCGGGCGCCGAGCTGACCTCGCACGTGAACGTCTTCGTGGGCTCCTTGGAGCACATCCCGGGCGCCTTCCCGCAGCATCCGTCGGACAGCGCCCCGCGTCCTTGGCAATGGCCCGAACTCACCGGGGAGATGCCGTGGCCCCGCCCCGCCGCTCCGCAGAACTGACGAGGATCCCGACATCATGAACACCGCCGTCGTCGGCCCCACCGACGTCAAGGACGTGACGGTCGCCGTCCGGGTCTGCAATCAGGCCGCCGCGCTCGACGCCTGCCTGGCATCCGTCTTCGTGCAGTCCATCGGTACGGAGCGACTGGAGATCATCGGCGTCGACGACGGCTCGACCGACGAGAGCGGGTCCGTACTCGCGCGCGCGGCGCACCAGTACCCCGCCTTCGTCCGGGTGGGCCAGGTGTCGCACGGGCTGAGTCCGGCGGCCGCCCGCAACTGGGCGCTGAGCCAGGTGCGCGGACGGTACGTCATCTTCCTGGAGGCCACGGACCGGCTGGCGCCGGACGCGCTGGAGCGGATGGTCGCCGCGGCCGACGCGAACGAGGCCGACGTCGTGCTCGGCAAGCTGGAGAGCTCGGGCCGGCATGCGGTCGCGACGTCGATGTTCCGCAAGAACCAGGCCTACACCGATGTGTACGCCTCGCGCGTCTACTGGTCGCTGACGCCGGACAAGCTGTTCCGCACCAGCCTGCTGCAGCGCCGCGGGCTGGCCTTCCCCACCGACATGGTGATCGGCGACGACCAGGCCTTCACGGCCGGCGCCTTCATCGGGGCGGACAACGTCTCGGTCGTCGGCGATGCGACCTGCGTGGTCAAGGGCCCCTCGCCGGCGGAGCGGGTGACGCTGCCGGACCGGGTCGCCCTGGTCTCCCGGATGCTGGCGCTGATCGGCTCGCAGCTGCCGGAGGGGCCGCGCCGGGACAAGCTCCAGTCCCGCCACCTGGAGGTGGAGCTCGGCAAGGCGACCGCGGCCGCGCTGCTGTCCGCCACCGATGCGGCCGAGCGGGACCAGGCGCTGTGGGCCGCCGCCGAGGTGCTGCGCACCCAGGCGTCTGCGGGGGCGCTGGCGCTGCTGCCGCGCATGGTGGCCGTACGGTTCGCCCTGCTGGCGCAGGGCCGCTTCGCCGAGGCGCAGCGGATGGCCGCCTTCGAGGCGGACAAGGAGCGTCCGGCCGTCCGCAAGACGGTGGAGAACGGCCGGGTGTACACGACGCTGCCGTTCTTCCGCGACCCGCAGGTCGCCCTGCCGGACGAGCTGTTCGACATCACCGGTGACATGACGGTCACCCACCAGTTGGAGAAGGCCCGCTGGGACGGGCCGATGCTGCTGCTGGACGGCTTCGCGTTCTTCGAGCAGCTGTCGACGAAGGACCGCGCCACCCGGGTGGTGCTGCGCGAGCGGACGAGCGGTGCGGTGGAGAGCTGCCCCGTCACGGCCCGCAGGGACGACGAGCTGACCAACGCCAAGGGCAGGCCCCGGGCGATGGGCCGCTTCTCCTGCCGGGTCAACCTGGCGCAGACCTCGAGCGGCTGGCCGCTCCCGCCGGGCACCTGGGACCTGCACCTCGCGGTCGGCTTCGAGGGGGTGACCCAGGAGGTGCGGCTCGGCCCGCGGCGCGCCGAGGAGCTCGACACGACGGCCCGGGTGCCGGTGCGGATCGCGGCCGCGCCCGGTACGCAGGGCCTGGAGCTGGCGGCCACCCCGTACTACACGGAGTCCGGCGGTCTCAGCATCGAGGTGGCGCAGCGGACGCCGCTGCCGCGGCACGCCTGACGGCCGGGCCGCGGGACGGCCGGGCCGCTCGTCGCGGCCCGCCCGCCCGGCACGGCCGTGAGCCTCAGGCGGCGTCCCAGGGGCCGAAGGCCAGCCCCTGCTGGGTGGTGTCCTGACGGGTGCAGATCAGTGCGCCGTCCGCGTCGAAGGCGGCCACGACGATGCGGCCCGTCGCGTCGACCGCCACCTGGGGCGCCTGCGCGCCGTGCCCGCCGAGGGAGGCCCACCAGGTGCCGTAGCCCTCGTTCTCGGTGACGTAGGCGGTGAGTTCGACGTCGCCCTCGGCTCCGGTCTGCGCGAGCACCGTGCAGTCGTAGCCGCCGATGACGGCCCGGACCACGCCCGGTGCGCCCGTGCCGCCGGCACCGCCGAGGGCCATCAGACCGCCGCCCTGCGCGCCCTGCTGCCCGGCCCGCCAGGCGACCAGCGAACCGTCGCCCGGGTAGCGCCAGAAGTACGTCACCCTGCGCGGGCCCGTCTCGCACAGGACCGGGGTGCCGGGGACGACCGGCGTGGGGATGCGGTCGGCGAGCTGGAAACGGCCCTGGCCGACACCCACCCAGCGGTCGGCTCCGGCCCGGCCGAGGGCGAGCATCTCGAGCGGCCCTCCCGCCGACATGAGCGGGGCCACGTCGCCCGCGTACGGCTCCGGCGCCACCTGCTTCCAGCCACCCCACGCGCCCTCGGCGTTGCGGCTGCGCCGCAGGACGCCGCCGTGGCGCAGGGAGACGAGGACGTGCGTGGAGCCCGAGCGCTGGTTGACGGCGATGCGCGGCGGGCCGGCCAGCCGTTCGTCGGCGGGGCCGCCGCGCAGGCCGGGGGTGCCGAGACTGTGCCAGTCGATCATGCCGCGGCCCGGCTGGAACTGGGTGGAGACGATGACCTCCGGCCCCTCCGAGCCGTCCTGGACGGCCCGCAGGGCGACGAAGTGCACGTACCCCTCGCGGCTCTGCGCCATCGAGACGGTGCCCAGCCAGCCCGGGACCTCGAACACGTCGGGGCCGGTCCAGCCGGCGCGGGGGGCCGCGGCCTCGGTCCAGCGCAGCAGGCCGTGCGGGGTGCACGCGTAGGCCGTCAGGCGGCCGTCGCCGCCCTTGAACAGCCAGTTTCCGGCCACCGACGGCGACCGGCGGGGACCTGGTCCCCCCGGGGCCGCATCCTGCACCGTGCGGTCGGAAGTGGCGCCCCGGCTACCGCTTTTGCCTCGGATCACGCCACTGTCCACCTTTCTGCCGAGTATGTCCTGCTCAAGCGACAGGGCTCTTCACCGGAAAGAACCAGCCACTCGAAAGTGTGTCTTATGATGCACCCCATCGATAATAGAAGGGCTCTGCCTCCATGACCGACCGGCCCTCGGCCACCGCTCCCCCGTCCCGGCGCAAGCCGCGGCGCGGCGGCAGGCGACGTGTCCTGCGAATCGTGCTGCTGACGGTGGCCGTGCTCATCCTCGCGGCCGGTGGCGCGGGCTGGTGGGCCTACAGCCATCTCAACGGCAACATCGACAGCGTCGACCTGGACCAGGCGATCGGCGACAACCGCCCGAAGAAGGTCGTCGCGGGCGCGCAGAACGTCCTCGTCCTCGGCTCCGACTCGCGCGCCGGGGCCAACGCGGACCTCGACCACGGCGATGTGAGCGGCGCCCGCTCGGACACCGCCATGCTGGTGCACATACCCGAGGGCCGGTCCAAGGCCACCGCGGTGAGCATCCCGCGCGACACCCTGATCAGCCGGCCCGAATGCAAGGACTCCGACGGCAAGACCGTCAAGGCCGCGAACCGGGTCATGTTCAACTCGGTCTACTCGCTGGCCGGACCGGCCTGCGTGGTCAAGACCGTGGAGCAGATGTCCGGGGTCCGCGTGGACCACTTCGTCGAGGTCGACTTCGCCGGGTTCAAGGGCCTGGTGGACGCGCTCGGCGGGGTCACCGTCACCCTGGACAAGCCGATGAGCGGGGCGAAGGGCGGTCTCAAGCTCGACGCCGGCACGCACCGGCTGAACGGCACCGACTCGCTGAAGTTCGTCCGTACCCGTTACGGCTACGGCGACGGCAGCGACCTCGGGCGCATAGGCCTCCAGCAGCAGTTCATGATGGCGATGCTGTCGGAGATCAAGAAGCAGGACGCGCTGGGCAACCCGGCCAGGCTCTACAAGCTCGCCGATGCCGGCACGAAGTCGCTGACCACCGACTCCGACCTCGCCTCCCTCACCTCCCTGGCCGACTTCGCCCAGAGCATGAAGGGCGTGGACCCGGACACCATGGAGACGATCATGCTTCCGGTCGCCTACGACAAGGTGGACCCGAACCGCGTGGTCGTCGCGGAGCCGCAGGCGGGCCAGCTGTGGGAGGCCCTGCGCACCGACCAGAAGATCCCGGCGGAGGCGAAGAAGTCCCCCGCCAAGGGCTGACGGACCGGACACACGGAAGCCGGCCGTACGGGTGACCCGTACGGCCGGCTTCCTGTTTTCCTCCGCCGGAACTCCTAGAACTCCGCTTCGGCGCCGACCTTGCCGAGGCGGCTGTGCGAGCGTCCGTAGGCGAAGTAGACGACGATGCCGATCGCCATCCAGACGCCGAAGCGGATCCAGGTCTCGGCCGGCAGGTTGAGCATCAGCCAGAGCGAGGCCGCGATCGACAGGATCGGGATCACCGGCACCCACGGGGTACGGAACGCCCGGTGCAGGTCGGGACGGGTCTTACGCAGGATGATCACGCCGAGGGCGACGAGCACGAAGGCGAACAGGGTGCCGATGTTCACCAGTTCCGCGAGCTTCTCCAGGCTGGTGAAGCCCGCAATGATGGCGATGATTCCGCCGAGCAGGAGGGTCGCCCGGTAAGGGGTCCGGTACTTGGGGTGGGTGACGGAGAAGACGCGCGGCAGCAGTCCGTCACGGCTCATCGCGAAGAACACGCGGGTCTGGCCGAGCAGCAGGATCATGCATACGGTGATCAGACCGACGGCCGCCCCGAGACTGATGGCACCGGAGAAGAAGGGCTGGTTCACCGACTTGAAGGCTTCGGCCAGCGGCGCGGTCGGTGACATCTCCGTGTACTTCTGCATGCCGGTGACCACCAGCGTCACGGCGACGTAGAGCACGGTGCAGACCAGCAGCGAGCCGAGGATGCCGCGCGGCATGTCGCGCTGGGGGTTCTTGGTCTCCTCGGCGGCCGTGGCCACGACATCGAAGCCGATGAAGGCGAAGAAGATGAGGGAGGCCGCGGTGAAGATGCCCATGACACCGAAGTTGGTGGGCGCGTAGCCGAAGAGCAGCTGGACCAGTGGCGCGTGCAGGTCGCCGCCCGCCTCCTGCGGCTGGGCCGGAGGGATGAACGGCGAGTAGTTGTCGGCCTTGATGAAGAACAGGCCCGCGATGATGACCAGCAGGACCACGGTGACCTTGATGGCGACCACGATCGCGGTGATCCGCGCCGAGAGCTTCGTCCCGGCGACCAGGATCGCGGTCAGCACCAGGATCAGCAGGAAGGCCAGCAGGTCGAAGGTTCCTCCCGCGTCCGGTCCGGCCAGCGCGGTGGGCAGGTCCCAGCCCAGGTTGGTGTGCATCAGGTGGCGCACGTAGCCGGACCAGCCGACCGCCACGACGGCGGTGCCGAGCGCGAACTCCAGCACCAGGTCCCAGCCGATGATCCAAGCGGGCAGCTCACCGATCGAGGCGTACGAGAAGGTGTACGCGGAGCCCGCCACCGGCACGGTGGACGCGAACTCGGCGTAGCAGAGCGCCGCGAGGGCGCATACGATGCCCGCCGCCACGAAGGCGAGGGCGGTGGCCGGTCCGGCGTTGTTCCGGGCCGCAATGCCCGTGAGGACGAAGATGCCGGTGCCGATGATGACACCCACACCGAAAACCGTCAGGTCCCAGGCGGAGAGCGACTTCCGGAGCGCGTGTTCCGGCTCCTCCGTGTCACGGATGGACTGCTCCACCGTCTTGGTGCGGAAGGGGCTGTTCATATCCCTACTCACCGACGCACCTCCGAAACGGGTGTCGACGCACGCGAACGGGCCGGGAGGCCCACCCCTCAAGGGTGATCTCCCGGCCCGTGACGTGCAACCGCGCGGCGATCTAGTGGCCGGGACCGTCCTAGTCCACGGCGGCGGCCGGCTCGCTGTCGAACCGCCCGTCCAGCTTGGCGACCAGGCCGGTGACCTGGCGGGCGATGTCCGGCGCGGTCAGCCCGATCTCGGCCATGATCTCCTTGCGGAGGGCGTGGTCGAGGAAGCGCTGCGGGATGCCGAAGTCGCGCAGCGGCACGTCGACACCCGCGTCGCGCAGCGCCTGCGCGACCGCGGAGCCCACACCGCCGGTGCGGCCGTTGTCCTCGACGGTGACGACCACGCGGTGCCGGTCCGCGAGCGGGGCCAGGGCCTCGTCCACGGGCTTGACCCAGCGGGGGTCGACGACGGTCGTGGAGATGCCCTGCTTGTCGAGCAGGTCGGCGATCTCCAGGCACATCGGGGCGAGTGCACCGACGGATACGAGCAGTACGTCCGGACGGGTGACCTCGCGGGCCGGAGCGCGCAGGACGTCCATGCCGCCGATCCGGCCGACGGCCGGAACGGCCGGGCCGACGACGCCCTTGGAGTAGCGCACGACCGTCGGGGCGTCCTTGACCTCGACGGCCTCGCGGAGCTGGGCGCGCAGCTGCTCGGCGTCGCGCGGGGCGGCGAGCCGCAGGCCGGGTACGACCTGGAGGATGGACATGTCCCACATGCCGTTGTGGGAAGCGCCGTCGTCGCCGGTGACGCCGGCCCGGTCCAGGACGAAGGTGACCCCGCACTTGTGCAGGGCCACGTCCATCAGGACCTGGTCGAAGGCGCGGTTGAGGAAGGTCGCGTACACCGCGAAGACCGGGTGGACGCCGCCGGTGGCGAGGCCCGCCGCCGAGGTGGCGGCGTGCTGCTCGGCGATGCCGACGTCGAAGATCCGGTCCGGGAAGGCCTCGGCGAACTTGTTGAGGCCGACCGGGTGGAGCATGGCCGCGGTGATGCCGACGATGTCCTTGCGGTCGTGGCCGAGCTTGACCATCTCGTCGGCGAAGACGGAGGTCCAGCTGGCCGCGGCGGTCTTGACCGGCAGGCCGGTGTCCGGGTGGATCACGCCGACCGCGTGGAAGCGGTCCGCCTCGTGCTCCAGGGCCGGGGTGTAGCCGCGGCCCTTCTGGGTGAGGCAGTGCACGATGACCGGGCCGCTGAAGCGCTTGGCGCGCTGCAGGGCGGACTCCAGGGCCTCGATGTCGTGGCCGTCGATGGGCCCGATGTACTTCAGGCCCAGGTCCTCGAACATGCCCTGCGGGGCGATGAAGTCCTTGAGGCCCTTCTTGGCGCCGTGCAGGGTCTCGAAGAGCGGCTTCCCGACGACCGGGGTGCGCTCCAGGAGCTCCTTGCCGCGGGCCAGGAAGCGCTCGTAGCCGTCCGTGGTGCGCAGGGTCGCCAGGTGGTTGGCGAGGCCGCCGATGGTGGGGCCGTACGAGCGCTCGTTGTCGTTGACGACGATGACCAGCGGACGGTCCTTGGCGGCGGCGATGTTGTTCAGCGCCTCCCAGGCCATGCCTCCGGTCAGCGCGCCGTCGCCGATGACGGCGGCGACGTGGTGGTCCTCCCGGCCGAGCACCTCGTTGGCCTTGGCGAGGCCATCGGCCCAGCCCAGCACGGTGGAGGCGTGGGAGTTCTCGATCACGTCGTGGTCGGACTCGGCGCGCGAGGGGTAGCCGGAGAGGCCGCCCTTGGTGCGCAGGCCGGCGAAGTCCTGGCGGCCCGTGAGCAGCTTGTGGACGTAGGCCTGGTGGCCGGTGTCGAAGAGGACCTTGTCCTTGGGCGAGTCGAAGACCCGGTGCAGAGCGATCGTCAGTTCGACCACCCCGAGGTTGGGGCCGAGGTGCCCGCCGGTCTTGGAGACGGCGTCGACGAGGAAGGACCTGATCTCGGCGGCGAGCTGGTCGAGCTCCTCCTGGCTGAGCCGGTCCAGATCGCGCGGTCCCTTGATGCGGGTCAGCAGCACCCGTGCCTCCTTGCAGTTGCTTGCTGGTCTGTCGAGTCTAATGTTCCGTCGGCGACCGCGGTCATCGGGCTGCCGCACACGGGTCACAGCTTTGTCATGGCTGTAGACATCCCTGTGCAGTTGACCCCGATGTCACACCTCACATTCGGGCGTATACCCACACAGGCGTACGCACAGATGTACGTACGGACGCACGCACGGATGCCCGGTGCCACCACGGGGTGGCACCGGGCACTGTGACCGGTCTTACCGCACAGGGCGCGGTGTCAGGCGCGTCCGGCCGTCTTCTGGGTCTTGCGGGTGACCGAGTCGATCACCACGGTGGCCAGCAGCACCGCGCCGGTGATCATGTACTGGATCGGCGTGGCGATTCCCTCGAGAGCCAGACCGTACTGGATCGAGGTGATGACCATGACACCGAGGAGGGCGTTCCAGGTCCGGCCCCGGCCGCCGAAGAGGCTGGTGCCGCCGATCACGGCCGCCGCGATCACGTTCATCAGCAGGTCGCCGGCGCCGGCGCTCTGGTTGGCCGCCGCGATCTTGGAGGCCCAGAAGAGCCCGCCGACGGCGGCGAAGGTGCCCGAGATCGCGAAGACCGCGATGCGGATCCCCGTGACGTTGATGCCCGCGCGCCGGGAGGCCTCGACGCTGCCGCCGAGCGCGAAGATGTTGCGGCCGAACGAGGTACGGCGCAGGAGGAAGTCCGTGCCGACCAGGACCAGCACGAAGAGCACCACCGCGAGCGGGAGGCCCTTGTACTGGTTGAACACCGCGGCGGGGCCGAAGGTGAAGAGCGCCAGCAGGCCCGTGCGCAGCACGATCTCGCTCATCGGGCGGGAGGGGACACCCGCCGCCGTGCGGCGGCGGCTGTCGAAGAACGAGGCCAGGAAGTACCCGACCACGGCGATGGCGGCGAGGCCGTAGCCCGCGGCCACGTCCGAGAAGAAGTACGTGGTCAGCTGGCCCACGACCCCGTCGGAGTCGAGGTTGATCGTGCCGTTGCTGCCGAGGATCTGCAGCATCGCACCGGACCAGAAGAGCAGGCCCGACAGGGTGACCGCGAAGGCCGGTGCGCCGATCTTGGCGAAGAAGAAGCCGTGGATCGAGCCGATCACGGCGCCGCCGGCGATGGCGACCAGGATCGCCAGCCACTCGTTGACGCCGTTGGTGACGGCGAGGACCGCGACGATCGCGCCCGAGACACCGCTGACCGAGCCGACGGAGAGGTCGATCTCGCCCAGCAGCAGCACGAAGATGATGCCGACGGCCATCATGCCGGTGGCGACCATCGTGATCGCGATGTTGGTGAGGTTCTCCGGGGACAGGAAATTCGCGTTCAGTCCCTGGAAGATGCCCCAGATGACGATCAGACCGATGACGACCGGGAGGGAGCCCAGGTCGCCGGCCTTCATCTTGCGGCCGAACTCGCTCAGGTAGCCGGCCAGCCCCTGCTCGCGCACGAGCAGGCGCGGGTCCACCGCGGGAATGGCGTCCGCCGGGGCGGCGGGGTTGGCGAGCTGGGCCACCTCTTCCGCATGGGTGTGGTGTTCGGTGCTCACTTGCGGGCCTCCCCGGTACGGGCCGCACGGCGGGTCACGGCGTTGTCCGTGGCTCCGGTGATGGCGGAGATGATCTCTTCCTGCGACGTGTCCTTGACGTTGAAGACGCCGTTGTTGCGGCCCAGCCGCAGGACCGCCACCTTGTCGGCGACGGCCTTCACATCGGCCATGTTGTGGCTGATGAGGATGACGGCGTGGCCGCGCTCGCGCAGCCGCTCCACCAGGTCGAGGACCTGTGCGGTCTGCTCGACGCCGAGGGCGGCCGTGGGCTCGTCGAGGATGACGAGCTGGGGCTCGCCGAGCATCGAACGGGCGATCGCCACGGTCTGGCGCTGACCGCCGGAGAGCGAGGCGATGGGGATGCGGACACTGGGGATCCGGATGGACAGGGTGGTCAGGAGCTCGCGGGCGCGGCGCTCCATCTCCACCTCGTCCAGGACTCCGCGGCGCTTGAGCTCGCGGCCCAGGAAGAGGTTGCCGACGACGTCGATGTTGTCGCACAGCGCGAGGTCCTGGTAGACCGTCGCGATGCCCAGGTTCTGGGCGTCGTGGGGCTTGGTGATCGAGACCGGCTTGCCTTGCCACTCGATGACTCCGTCATCGATGGGGTGGACGCCGGCGATCGTCTTGACGAGCGTGGACTTGCCGGCGCCGTTGTCGCCGACCAGGGCGACCACCTCGCCGGAGTGGATCTCGAGTTCTACGTCGGTGAGCGCCTGAACGGCACCGAATCGCTTCGAGACCCCTCGCAACGCCAGCACGGGCGCAGCGGACACATGAACCATCTCCTTCGCCGCCTGACCGGCGGGGATGTCGTGCAGTAAGTGCAGGAGCGGGGTGGAATGAGGAATCGTTTCTGCCCGGCGCCCCACGGGTGGCGGGGGAAGAGGGGCGGGGCGCCGGGCAGGCGCGGGGGTCCTGGTGGACCGGAGGCCGCGGGGGCGGGCCTCCGGCCGGCAGGACGCTGGGGCCTCGGCAGGCCCGGGGGGACCTGAGTGCGGCCGGGACCGGCCCGTTTCGGGGCCGGGATGGCCTACTGGGGGCCCGTGTGGGGGCCCGGTCGGCCTACTTCAGGCCGAGGGTGGCGCAGGCGGCCGCGTACTTGTCGGTGCAGATCTCGTCGGCCGTGTAGACACCGTCCTTGATGACAGTGTCCTTGATGTTGCTCTTGGTCAGCGAGACGACGGGGACCAGGACCGAGGCGATGCCCTTGTCGGTGGGGCTGTCGACCTTGGAGGTGGTGACACCGTCCAGCTTCTCGCCCTTGGCGAGCGCGACGGCCATCTTCGCGGCGGCCTCGGCCTCGGGGGCGTACGGCTTGTAAACGCTCATGAACTGCTCGCCCGCGACGATGCGCTGCACACCGGCAAGTTCCGCGTCCTGGCCGGTGACCGGGGGCAGCGGGTCCATGCCGGCCGCCTTGAGGGCGGTGATGATGCCGCCGGCCATGCCGTCGTTGGCGGAGTAGACGCCGACGATCTTGTCCTTGCCGATGGCGGAGATCGCACCCGCCATGTTGGTGTTGGCGTTCTCCGGCTTCCACTCCTTGGTGTCGTACTCCTTGCCGATGGTCACCTTGCCATCGAGGACGGAGTGCGCACCCTTCTTGAAGAGGGCGGCGTTCGGGTCGGTGACCGACCCGTTCATCATGACGATCTCGCCGGCCTTGGCCTTGTCGCCCAGGGCCTCGAGCAGGGCCTTGCCCTGGACCTTGCCGACCTCTTCGTTGTCGAAGGAGGTGTAGGCGTCGATCGGGCCCTCGGCGAGGCGGTCGTACGCCACGACCGGGATGCCCTTCTCCTTGGCCTTCTTCACCGAGCCGGCGATGGCCTTGGAGTCCACGGCGTCGATGACCAGGACGTTCACCTTGTTGGTGATCATCGTGTCGACCTGCGAGTTCTGCGTGGTCGCGTCCTGCTTGGCGTTGGCGTAGACCACCTCGGCCTTGCCGCCGGTGAGCTCGGCGACCTTCTTCTCGAAGAGCGGCTTGTCGAACTTCTCGTAGCGCGCGGTCTGGTTCTCCGGCAGGAGCAGACCGATCTTGATCGCACCACCCGCGGCGGCGGAGCCGGACTCCTTCGGCTTCTCACCGGCCTCCTTGGCGCTGCCACAGGCAGCGAGGGAAGCGGCCATCGCGGTGGCGGCGACGGCTACGGCGGCTCTACGCATACGCGTGTTCATTTCTTGAACCTCCCTGACGAGGCCGCAGCGTTGCGGCCGAGGTGGACGTGAGTCAACCTCGGCCGCAGTTTGCCGTCAAGGAGTGAATCCTTAACGAGATGACAACGGTGCCATCCGTTATCTAACTGAAGGCAAGAGCTTGAGGGTCGGAGAACCGGCCAGAAGGGTCGAATCGCCCATCTCGCTCAGTACCAGGGCCAGTGCGCCGAGCACCTCGGCCCGGCCGCCCAACGACCCGGTGAGCACGGACAGTTGCCGTGCCGCGCTGGGGATCGCGTACCGCCCGACCGACTCACGTATGGGGGCCAGGATCAGTTCACCGGCCTCCGCCAGCGAACCCCCGAGCACCACGCGGCTCGGATTCAGAACGTTGCACAGGTTCGCGACACCACTACCCACATGGCGGCCCACGTCCGCGATGACCCGGCGGCAGCCCGGGTCACCCTCCCGGGCCAGTTCGACCACCCGCTCCATGGTGAGCTCGGGCCCGTGCGTGCTCTGCAGCAGCGGCAGCACGTATCGGGCCGCGGCGAAGGTCTCCAGGCAGCCGCGGTTGCCGCAGCGGCAAACCGGGCCGGACTCGTCGAGGGTGATGTGCCCGATCTCGCCGGCGGTGCCGCCGGGACCCCGGTAGATCTGCCCGTTGATCACCAGGCCGGCGCCGACGCCGCTGGCCACCTTGATGTACGCGAGGTCCTTGACCCCCCGGCCGCTCCCCCACACCAGCTCCCCGAGCGCTCCGAGGTTGGCGTCGTTGTCCACGTACACGGGCACGCCGAGGCGCTGCGAGAGCTCGCGCCGCGGGTTGATCCCGGCCCAGCCCGGCAGGATCGCGGTGGAGCCGAGGGTCCCGGACTCCACGTCGATGGGGCCGGGGACGCCGAGCCCCACGCCGATGACCTTGTCCAGGCCCACTCCGATGCCCGCGATCAGCTCTCCGACCAGGGCTTCGGCCCGGTCGAAGCCGTCCGCCCAGGAAGCGTCCACGTCCAGCGGGGCGGATTCCTCGGCCAGGACCTGGTGGGCGAGGTTGCCGACCGCCACCCGCAGGTGCGTGTGGCCGAAGTCCACGCCGATCACGATGCCCGCGTCGCCGCTGAGCGAGACGCTGCGCGCCCGCCGGCCGCCGGCCGAGGTGTCCGTGACCTCGACGGTCCCACCGTCCTTGAGCTCGCGGACGATGTTGGAGACCGTGGCCGCCGACAGTCCGGTGGACCGGGCGATCTCCGCCTGGGTCAGCGAACCCGCGAGCCGCACCGCCCGCACGACCCGTTCGAGATTCGCGCGGTGCAGTGAAGACTGCGATCCGGGAGTCTGCACGACTCATCCACTCCTGCCCATAAGCGACGGCCGACCGTCGCCCCCCGAGCCGGCATCGCGGCTTGGTGCTCCGAGACCCCGGCGTCTCTCCAACTTGTGAACCTTAAGTCGAGCCTTTGGCCCTCCAGACGTCAAGAGGCTGACACGGAACGAATCGGCCACTACCAGTCATAAGTATGAAAGACATCCCTCTAGATCGTGCTACGGTCGCTGAGGCGCCGGTCCTCTGCGGCCTTTCCGGCCGGATCGGGCGCCCTGTAATGACGGCGCGACGCAAGGAGGTGTTCGGGATGAGTCCCGATCGAAGTCTTTGCAGCGCTCTCGTCGGCTGACCTTGATCAGCTGATCCTTTCCTGAGTGCGCACGGCTGCGGTGCACCACCGCCTTCCTCGTGCGTTTCTGCATTCCTTCTTTCCCCACCCCGCCTTTCCTTCCGCACGCCCCGGCCCATCCGCCGGGCGTGCGTCATCCATGCCCATCGGCGTGTCCGCCGGCGCTTCGCGCCGCCCTGCGCCGACCCATGATCACTCCACGTGACCGCGCGGCTTCGCGCTGCCCGGACGCAGTGGAGGGAGGTATTCGTCATGACCATGCTCACCCCCCGTACTCCGACCAAGCTCGCACCGCCGGGCAAGGGCCGCCGCGAGCGCAAGGCAGCCGAGCTGGAGTCCCGTACCCGGCTCGCCGGCGAGCGGCTCGCCGGATTCAGCGCCCGCCCCGGCGCTCAGGTCCTGCAGGACCTCTCCGCCACGCGCAACGGCCTCACGCACGCCGAGGCGGCGCTGCGCCTGGAGCGGCACGGCGCCAACGTCGTCGCCCACGAGCGCGCCCCGCGCTGGTGGGTCCAGCTGGCGAAGGCGTTCCGGAACCCCTTCATCGCCGTCCTCGTCTTCCTCGCCGCCGTCATGTGGTGGCAGGACCCGGCCGATCCCGGCGTCGTCATCCTCTCCGTGATGGTGGGGATCAGCGGACTGCTGCGCTTCTGGCAGGAGTTCCGCTCCGGCCGCGCCGCCGACGCACTGAAGAAGCTCGTCACCACCACCTGCGCGGTGCAGCGCCGGGCCGGCGGCGCGGGGCCGACCACCCTCGAGGTGCCCATGGACCAGGTGGTCCCGGGCGATGTGGTGAAGCTGGCCGCGGGTGACCTGATCCCGGCCGACCTGCGGCTGATCACCTCCAAGGACCTGATGGTCGGCCAGGCCGCACTGTCCGGCGAGTCCCTGCCGGTGGCCAAGGCCGACGCTCCCCCTCGCTCCGCCGGGGGGACCCCCAGCTCCGAGGACCTCGGCCAGTTCGAGACCACCGACCCGGTCGAGGCCGACAACCTCTGCCTGATGGGGACTTCGGTCACCTCCGGCACCGCCACCGGCGTGGTCGTCGCCACCGGCGCCGACACCTACTTCGGCTCGATGGCCGGCTCGCTGGTCGGCGAGCGCCCGCAGACCAACTTCGACGACGGCGTGCGCAAGGTCAGCTTCCTGCTGATCCGCTTCATGCTGGTCATGGTCCCGGTCGTGTTCGCGGTCAACGGCCTCACCAAGGGCGACTGGGACGAGGCCTTCCTCTTCGGCATCGCCGTCGCGGTCGGCCTGACCCCCGAGATGCTGCCGATGGTCGTCTCCGCCAACCTGGCGCGCGGCGCGGTCGCCATGTCCCGGCACAAGGTCGTCGTCAAGCGCCTCAACGCGATCCAGAACCTGGGCGCGATGGACGTGCTCTGCACGGACAAGACCGGCACCCTCACCGAGGACCGGATCGTCCTGGACCGCTACCTGGACGTGCACGGCAACGAGGACGACGAGGTCCTGGAGTACGGCTACCTCAACTCGCACTTCCAGACCGGCCTGAAGAACCTGATGGACCAGGCGGTCATCAACCGGGTCAACGAGGCCGAGGAGGTTGTCGTCGACGCACGGTTCTCGATGGTCGACGAGATCCCCTTCGACTTCGCCCGCCGGCGGATGTCCGTGGTGCTGGGCCGCAACAGCATCGTGGGCGATCTCGGCCGCTCCGAGCACGTCATGATCACCAAAGGTGCGGTGGAGGAGGTCCTGGACCTCTGCACCCACATGACGGACCGCGGCCGGAAGGTCGAGCTCACCGATCAGCTGCGCCGGCACGTCACCCGCATCGCCGAGGACAACAACCGCCAGGGCCTGCGCGTCCTCGCCGTCGCCACCCGCACGATGAGCGCCCCGCGCGACACCTACTCGGTCGCGGACGAGGACGGGCTGACCCTGGTCGGCTTCCTCGCCTTCCTCGACCCGCCGAAGGCCGACGCCGCCCGGGCCCTGCAGGCCCTGGCCGACAAGGGCATCGCGGTCAAGGTCGTCACCGGCGACAACGACCTCGTCGCCGCCCGGGTCTGCGCGGACGTGGGCATCGACGTCGGGCACGTGGTACTCGGCGCCGAGATCGACGCCCTCGACGACACGGCGCTGCGCGCCCTTGCCGCCCGTACGACGGTCTTCGCCAAGGTCAATCCGGTCCAGAAGGCCCGGATCGTACGGGCCCTGCAGGCCGACGGGCACACCGTCGGCTTCCTCGGGGACGGCATCAACGACGCCGCCGCGCTGCGCGACGCCGACGTCGGCATCTCCGTCGACACCGCGGTCGACATCGCGAAGGAGTCGGCGGACATCATCCTGCTGGAGAAGGACCTGACCGTCCTGGAGCAGGGCGTGATCCAGGGCCGGACCACCTTCGGCAACACGATCAAGTACATCAAGATGACGGCGTCGTCGAACTTCGGCAACGTCTTCTCGGTCCTGGTGGCGAGCGCGTTCATCCCCTTCCAGCCGATGCTCGCGATCATGCTGCTCGTGCAGAACCTGGTCTACGACATCGCGCAGCTGGCGACGCCCTGGGACCGGATGGACGAGGAGTACCTGCGCAGGCCCCGCAACTGGGACGCCAAGGGCATCGGCCGGTTCATGGTCTGCATCGGCCCGATCAGCTCGATCTTCGACATCGCGATGTTCGTGATCATGTGGAACGTGTTCGGTGCGAACAGCGAGGCGGAGCAGGCGCTGTTCCAGTCCGGCTGGTTCATCGAGGGCCTGCTCTCGCAGACCCTGATCGTCCACATGATCCGTACCCGGAAGATCCCCTTCATCCAGTCCCGCGCCTCCTGGCCGGTGATGGTGATGACCGTCCTCGCGGTGCTGACCGGGCTGTACCTGCCCTTCTCGCCGCTGGCCGGATCGCTGGGCTTCGTGCCCCTGCCGGCGGCCTACTTCCCGTGGCTGATCGGCGTACTGCTGGCGTACTGCACGCTCACGCAGCTCCTGAAGACCCTGTACATCCGCCGGTTCGGAACCTGGCTGTAGGCGCCCCGCACGACGGCCGTGCGGACGGCCGGGGGCGATCGGCGTCGCCCCCGGCCGTCGCCGCCCCGCTACTTGAGGGTGGCGGAGGTCAGGCCGGCCTGGATCTGGCGCTGGAAGGACAAGTAGACCACCAGCATCGGGATCATCGCGATGGTCACGCCGGCGAACAGCACCGGCAGGTCCGTCTCGTACCCCATCTGGTACTGCAGCTGGATCAGGCCCTGGGTGAGCATGTAGCGCTCGGGGTCCGATCCGGTCTGCGGCTGCATCAGCACGGAGGGCAGGATGTACTGGTTCCACTGGCCCAGGACATTGAATATCCCGACGCTGATCAGGCCGGGCTTGGCCATCGGCAGCATCACCTGGAAGAAGATCCGGGTGTCGGAGGCCCCGTCGATCACCGCCGCCTCGTGCACGGCCGTCGGCAGCGTGCGGAAGAACGAGTGCATGAAGAAGACGGTGAAGGGCATCGAGTAGGCCACGTACACCAGGATCAGACCCTGGTACGTGTTGAGCATGTCCAGGCGCTTGACCATGAAGAACAGCGGGACGAGCGCCAGGAAGACGGGGAACATCGCCCCGCTGACGAAGAAGTAGTAGAAGAGCCGGTTCCCCGGGAAGGGGTAGCGGGCCAGCACGTACGCCGCCATCGAGCCGAGCAGCATGGTCAGCGGGACCGAGAACACCATCACGATCAACGTGTGGGCGAAGTAGTCGCCGATGCCCTTGTCCCAGGCCCGGGAGAAGGCGTCGAAGTGCCAGTTGGAGGGCCAGCTGAGGGCCGATCCGCCGATCTGGGAGTCGGTCTTGAACGAGCCGAGCGCCAGCCAGATCAGGGGCAGGACGATCAGTATCGCCCAGACGGCGAGGAACCCGTGCGAGAAGACGTTCAGCACCATGCCGTCGGAGCCGGTGTTCCCGCCCTCCTTGGGGCGACCGCTCCCGCCGGACCGCTCCGCCGAGGCTTCGCCCGGCGCCTTGATCACTGTGGTCATCGTAGTCTCCCGCTCAGAACTCGATGCGCTCGCGGCGGGTGGCGCGCAGCGTGACGATGGAGAGGATCATGGTAAGGACGAGCATGACCACGCCCATGGCGCAGGCGTAGCCGCTCTTGCCGAAGTACAGGAAGTTGCGCATCAGCACCGTGGCCATGACCTCGCTGTGGTGGTCGGGTCCGCCGCCGAACTGGCCGGAAGTCATGGTCGACACCAGCACGAACATGTCCATCGCGGCGATGCCCAGGTAGACCGCGGAGGTCTGCACGGAGTCCCAGAGCAGGGGCAGCGTGACCTTGAGGAAGGTCTGGGCACGCCCGGCGCCGTCCAGCAGGGCGGCCTCGTAGATGTCCTTGGGTACGGACTGCATGGCGGCCGAGAACAGGACCAGGTAGAAGCCGACTCCGTGCCAGACCACCACCAGGAGCAGGCACCACACGACGAGGTTCGGCTGGTTGAGCCATTCGACGGGGTGGGCCGGGTCGACCAGGCCCAGCTTGGTGAGGAATCCGTTGAGCAGGCCGCCCTCGTCGCTGCGGTACACGGCGCCGAAGAGCACGGCGAGGATGGCCAGCGACAGGACCTGCGGGAAGAAGTAGACGATCTTGTAGACGGAGGATCCGCGGACGCCCCGCACCCCGCCGGCCCCGCTGCGCCCTCCCACGTTCACCATGAAGGCGAAGAAGAGGGCCAGCAGGATGGTGACGGTCGGGACGAACACCAGGAGCAGCAGGTTGTGCCACAGGGCGCCGCGGAAGACCTCGTCCTTCATCAGCGCGGCGTAGTTGTCCAGGCCGACGAAGTCGAACGTGGGCGACTGTCCGGACCAGTTGGTGAAGGAGTAGCCGAACGTCTGGATGTACGGCCAGATGACGAAAGTCAGGTACAGCGCGAGCGGCAGGAAGAGGAAGCCGGCGATGAAGCCGATCCTTCCCTTGCCCTGGGCTACTTGGCTCATGGTGTCCGCCTCTTGGACGTATGTCAGCTGCGGTGGTTGTTCTTGGCGTTCGGGTCCTTGGCAGCCTTGTCTACCGCAGCCTGGGCCCGCTTGATCCACTCCTTTGGCTGGATCCGCTTGGCCATCAGCTCATTGGACGCGTTCTGGATCTCGGTGTCCATCTCGCTGTACCAGTCGGGGTACAGGTAGCTGAAGGTGTTCGATCCGGCCGCCTTGACGGCCGTGACCGCCGATGCGGTTCCCGGGCGGAGCTTGACGTTGGGGTCGACGCCGTCCTTGACCACCGTGAGGGAGTTGGCCTGCTGGGCGAAGATGGTCGACCATTCGCGGGACAGCATCGAGCGGAGGAACTCCAGGCCGCCGGCCTTGTTGGCGGCCTTCTCCGGGACGATGAAGGGTTCGCCCGCGCCGGCCCGGATGGCCTCGAAGGGCAGCTTGCTGTCGGCCAGCGTCGGCACCGGCAGGAACTTCATGTCGAAGTCCTCCGGGGTCTGCTTGAGCTGCTCGTTCTCCAGCCAGGAGCCGGAGGGGATGAAGGCGGCCTTGTACTGGTTCCAGGCGGTCTGGGACTCCGTGTGGGTGAGGCCGTTGGTGCCGGCCATCAGCAGGTCCTTCTCGACGACCTCGTAGACGGCCTCGACGGCGGCGAGGGCGGCCGGGTTGCCCTCGAAGGCGTTCGGCTCCAGGTTGTCGATCGCCTTCATGGCCTCCAGACCGCCCTTCTTGGCGATCAGGTCCATGATGACGACGTTGATGTAGTACGGGAACTTGCCCTGGTGGGCGAGTCCGCCGATGCCGGCGGCCTTGGCCTTGGTGCAGATGTCGAGGAACTCGTCCCAGGTCTTCGGCTCGGCCCAGCCCTTCTCCTTGAAGAGCTTGCCCGAGTACCAGAGGCCGAACACCGTGTAGACGTAGTAGAGGGCGACGAACTTGCCGCCCTGGGTACCCTGTTCGACGGTGCCGGGGAGGAGCATGTCCCGCACCTTCTTGGCCGGGTCGTCGAGCGAGGGCGCGTCGAGCACCTGGGTGAGCTCGGCGAGCTGGCCGCCCTTGGCGAGGACGTCGACCTTGATCTGCTGGGCGCCGGAGTCGTCGATGACGTCCGGCGGGTTGCCGCCGTTGAAGCGGGCCTGGAGCTTGGCCGCGATCTCCTGGGTGCCCAGGTGGGAGCTGGTGGTGCCCCACTTCTTGTCGAAGGCGGCCTCCCAGGCCTTCGCGTAGTCGTCGCCGAACCCGCCCTTGAAGACGACGACGTCCAGCTTGCCGCCCTTGGCCACGCCGAAGGGGTTCTCCTTGGTCACCGCACCCTTGTCCGGCCCCTTCGTGGACGTGTCCTCACCCCCGGAGGCGCAGGCGGACAGGAAGCTCATCGTGGGCACCGAGATCAGTCCCAGCGCCACGGAGCGCTTGATCAGGTCACGGCGGCCGATGCCCTCACCAGTGGATCCCATGCTCATGTCCTCGCCTTCGTCAGAAGTGTGAAGGAGGCCGGAAATCGCGACGGTCACCGCACATACGGACATCACCGCAGGTCCCCGCCATCCCCCTGTCCGGTGCCGCTCGTAACGCGGTGATCCGGACGGGCACAGGTATAGTCCACTTCCGCTCGTGTGAGCAAGATCATGCACACGGTTGTCCGTCAGCTTTTCCGAGTTGAGACCTCCCCGAAACCTGGCCCGGGCCTGGAAAAAGCGGAAGGGCCGTACCCCCTTAACGGGGATACGGCCCTTTGGTGCCGCTAAGGTGCTCAGCCGCGGATGAGGTTGCGGAGCACGTACTGCATGATGCCGCCGTTGCGGTAGTAGTCCGCCTCACCCGGGGTGTCGATGCGGACGACCGCGTCGAACTCCACACCGGTGTCGGTGGTGACCTTGACCGTGCGCGGGGTGGTGCCGTTGTTCAGCTCCTCCACACCGGTGAAGGAGAAGGTCTCCTGGCCGGTGAGGCCCAGCGCGGCCGCCGAGGCGCCCTCCGGGAACTGCAGGGGCAGCACGCCCATGCCGATCAGGTTCGAGCGGTGGATGCGCTCGTAGGACTCGGCGATGACGGCCTTGACGCCGAGCAGCGCGGTGCCCTTGGCCGCCCAGTCGCGGGACGAGCCCGAGCCGTACTCCTTGCCCGCCAGGATGACCAGCGGGATGCCGGCGGCCTGGTAGTTCTGCGAGGCGTCGTAGATGAACGCGACCGGCGCGCCCTCGGCCGTGAAGTCGCGGGTGAAGCCGCCCTCGGTGCCCGGCGCGATCTGGTTGCGCAGGCGGATGTTGGCGAAGGTACCGCGGATCATGACCTCGTGGTTGCCGCGGCGGGAACCGTACGAGTTGAAGTCGCGGCGCTCGACGCCGTGCTCGGTGAGGTACTTGCCGGCCGGGGTGTCGGCCTTGATCGCACCGGCCGGGGAGATGTGGTCGGTGGTGACCGAGTCGCCCAGCTTCGCCAGCACGCGGGCGCCGGCGATGTCGGAGACCGGGGTGGTCTCCATGGTCATGCCCTCGAAGTAAGGGGGCTTGCGCACGTAGGTCGACTGCGGGTCCCACTCGAACGTGTTGCCGGTCGGGATCGACAGCGCCTGCCACTGGGCGTCGCCCGCGAAGACGTCCTGGTAGGACTTGGCGAACATGTCCTCGCCGATGGCGTTCGCCACGACGTCGTTGACCTCGGCCTCGGAGGGCCAGATGTCCGCGAGGAAGACCGGCTTGCCGTCGAGGTCCGTACCCAGGGCGTCCTTGGTGATGTCCACCTTCATGGAGCCCGCGATGGCGTACGCGACGACCAGCGGCGGGGAGGCCAGGTAGTTCATCTTGACGTCGGGGTTGATGCGGCCCTCGAAGTTGCGGTTGCCCGAGAGCACCGAGGTGACGGCGAGGTCGGCCTCGTTGATCGCCTTCGAGATCTCCTCGTCCAGCGGACCGGAGTTGCCGATGCAGGTGGTGCAGCCGTACCCGACGAGGTTGAAGCCCATCTTGTCGAGGTACGGGGTCAGGCCGGCCTTGTCGAAGTAGTCGGTGACGACCTTCGAACCCGGGGCCAGGGTGGTCTTGACCCAGGGCTTGCGGGTCAGGCCCTTCTCGGACGCCTTCTTGGCCACGAGCGCCGCGGCGACCATGACGTAGGGGTTCGAGGTGTTGGTGCAGGAGGTGATCGCGGCGACGGTGACGGCGCCGTGGTCGATCTCGAAGGAGGTGCCGTCGGCCAGGGTCACCAGGGTGGGCTTGGTGGGCACACCGTTGGAGGACGCCGGGGCGTCGGACGCCGGGAAGGACTCCTTGCCGGCCTCCTCGTCGTCGCTGACGTAGTTGCGCACGTCCTGCGCGAACTGCTCGGCGGCGTTGGCGAGGACGATACGGTCCTGCGGGCGCTTCGGGCCGGCGATGGAGGGGACGACCGTGGAGAGGTCGAGCTCCAGCTTCTCGGAGAAGTCCGGCTCGGCGGCCGGGTCCAGCCACAGGCCCTGCTCCTTGGCGTACGCCTCGACGAGCGCGACCTGCTGGGCGTCGCGGCCGGTCAGGCGCAGGTACTTCAGGGTCTCGTCGTCGATCGGGAAGATCGCGGCGGTGGAGCCGAACTCCGGCGACATGTTGCCGATGGTGGCGCGGTTCGCGAGGGAGGTGGCGGCGACGCCCTCACCGTAGAACTCGACGAACTTGCCGACGACACCGTGCTTGCGCAGCATCTCGGTGATGGTCAGCACCAGGTCGGTGGCGGTGGTGCCGGTCGGCAGCTCGCCGGTCAGCTTGAAGCCCACGACGCGCGGGATCAGCATGGAGACCGGCTGGCCGAGCATCGCGGCCTCGGCTTCGATGCCGCCGACGCCCCAGCCCAGCACGCCCAGGCCGTTGACCATGGTGGTGTGCGAGTCGGTGCCGACGAGGGTGTCGGGGTAGGCCTGGCCGTTGCGAACCATGACCGTGCGGGCCAGGTGCTCGATGTTGACCTGGTGGACGATGCCGGTGCCCGGGGGGACGACCTTGAAGTCGTCGAAGGCGGTCTGGCCCCAGCGCAGGAACTGGTAGCGCTCCTTGTTGCGGCCGTACTCCAGCTCGACGTTCTGCGCGAAGGCGTCCTTCGTGCCGAACTTGTCGGCGATGACCGAGTGGTCGATGACCATCTCGGCGGGCGAGAGCGGGTTGATCTTCGCCGGGTCGCCGCCGAGGGCCTTCACGGCCTCGCGCATGGTGGCGAGGTCCACCACGCAGGGGACGCCGGTGAAGTCCTGCATGATCACGCGGGCCGGCGTGAACTGGATCTCCTCGCTGGGCTGGGCCTGCGAGTCCCAGTTACCGAGCGACCGGATGTGGTCGGCGGTGATGTTCGCGCCGTCCTCGGTACGAAGCAGGTTCTCCAGCAGGACCTTCAGGCTGTAGGGAAGGCGGGCGGAGCCCTCGACCTTGTCCAGCTTGAAGATCTCGTACGACTCGTCGCCCACCTGCAGCGTGCTGCGGGCGTCGAAGCTGTTCGCCGACACGACAGTCTCCTTCATGCATGAAATTCGCGCGTTTTACCGCAATCCTGCCGCCACGCCCTGTGGCCAATCCGCTAAGGTAAGGCTAAGTTAGGTAATCCTTACCAGCAGGGGCGGCTGCGGTACGCCTTCGGCAGATATCTCGATGTCGAGATAACTCTAGTGCATTGCCGCGCCCTGGTCATGCACGGCATGGGCCAGATCACAGGGAAGGCGTACGGGAAGACGCACGCACGGTCAGCCCGGCCGGGACGGTCAGCCGGCCCGGCGGCGCGCCCTGCGGGGACTCCAGCAGGGCGACCAGCGCGGCGACGGCTTTCTCCCCGATCACCTCCGGCCGCAGGGTCACGGTGCTCACTGCCGGGTCTCGAGTCGCGTACGAGGGATCCTCGCTCGCGCAGACGAGCCGCAGCTCGTTCGGTATCCGCAGCCCGTGCCGGGCGGCGGCGGCCAGCACCTGGCTGCCGCCGGGGTCGTACACGCAGTACACGGCGTCGGGGCGCAGGCGCCCGGGCGCGGCGAAGGCGGCGTCGAAGGCGTGCCCCCGGGTGTCCTCGGGGTCGAAGGGGACCACCAGCGCGGCCGCCCCGCGCGCGGCGCACCAGCGGGTGTAGGCCGAGGTGACGGCCTCGGTGTAGTACTCCCGGCCGTACGCGGAGTGCAGCGCTATCCGCCGGGCCCCGGAGGCGGCGAGGTGGTCGAGGACCTCGTGGGTGGTGGCCTCGTGGTCGTTGTCCACCCACACGTCCTCGGGCCACGGGTCCGGGGGACGGCCGTCGAAGACCACCGGCAGGCCGCGTGCGCGCAGGGCCCGGAGCACCGGGTCGCCGGCCGGGCTGTCGAGCAGCAGCATCCCGTCGACGGCGAGGGTGTGCCAGAGCGGCTCGGCGCCCCGGTCGGCGGGCAGCACGGTCAGGGCGTAGCCGCGGGCGTGGGCGGCCGCGGTGGCGGCGGTCAGCAGGCGCGAGAAGTAGGCGATCTCGACGAAGTTCCAGGCCGAGCCCGCGTACGTGGTGACGGCGAGGCCGAGCGTACGGGTGCGGGGGCCGCGGCGGGCGCTGTAGCCGAGGGCGGCCGCCACCTCGCGGACCCGGCGGCGGGTGGACTCGCCGACGCGGCCGGTGCCGCCCAGCGCGTGCGAGACGGTCGCGGTGGAGACCTCCGCGGCGCGCGCGATGTCGGCGATGGTCGGTCCGGGCCCGGGCACGGGGTCATCGTACGGACGGCGGTGCGGATTTCGTCGGTGGCGGCGGGTTCTGGTTAAGGGGTTAATCAAACAGTGTCCTGGCCACACCGACGTTTGGAGTGGCCATGACCTCTACTTCTGCTTTGTCTTCTCCCCTGTCCCGCCGGGGCCTTCTCGGGGCCGTCGGCGCGGCGGGGGCGGCCGGTCTGCTGGGCGCGGGCCCCGCGGCCGCGGCCGCCTCCTCCGGCGGGCGCGGCTCGGCCGCCCTGGTGATCCACAACGCCCGGGTGTTCACCGGTACCGCCGGCGGGGCGCCGGTGGAGGCCGTCGCGGTCGGCCGGGACGGGAAGATCCTGGCGGCCGGGAGCGGTTCGGCGGTGCGCCGGCACATCGGGCGGGACACCGAGGTCGTCGACGCGCGCGGGAACACCGTGATGAGCGGCATCCACGACGGGCACGTGCACCCGCTGGGCGCCGGCGACCGCTCGCTGCGGCCCTCGCTGGAGGGGGCGGAGACCACCCTGCCCGAGCTGCGCGAGCTGCTGGCCGGCTTCCTCGCCGACACCGGGGGCGCGGGCGCGGAGCCGGATGCCTGGCTGGTGGTGGAGGACTGGAACCCGGTCGGGCTGCTGCCGACCGGGAGCGTGCCGCACCACTCGATGCTGGACGCGCTGGCGACCCGCAGACCGGTCGCGCTGGTCGGCGGCGACGGGCACAACCTCTGGGCGAACCGGCGGGCCCTGGAGATCGCCGGGATCACGGCGGCCACCCCCGACCCGGTCGGCGGCCGGATCGTGAAGGGCGCGGACGGGCAGCCCACGGGCGTGCTCAAGGACGACGCCCAGGACCTGGTGAAGCGGCACATCCCGGAGCCCTCGCGGGCCGAACTGGTCGCGGCCTGCGCGAAGGTGCTGGAGCTGGCGGCGGCGTCCGGGGTCACCACGATGATGGACGCCCTGGTCGGGCGCCACGAGCTGGAGCTCTACCAGACGCTGTCGGCGGCGGGGAAGCTGCCGCAGCGGATCGTGCCGGCGATCCGGCTCGACGCGGAGCAGACCAAGGACCCGGCAGGCGCACTGGCGTACGCGCGCGGGCTGCGAAAGGAGTTCGAGGGGGTGCGGGGCCTGCGGTTCGGGATGGTCAAGGTGTTCCTGGACGGGGTCATCGAGTACCCGGCGCAGACGGCCGCACTGCTGGAGCCCTACCTCGACGGGAACGGGAAGCCCACCGGCAACCGGGGCGAGCTGTACACCTCGGCGGCGGACTACGGCCGGCTGACGGCGGCGTTCAACCAGGCCGGCTGGCAGCTGCACGCCCACGGACTCGGAGACCGGGCGGTACGTACGGCTTTGGACGGATACGCGTACGCCCGCCGGGTGACGGGGCAGCGGGACGCGCGCAATGCCGTGGCGCATCTGCAGATCGTGGACCCGGCGGACCTGCGGCGCTTCGCGCAGCTGGGCGTCGCGGCGTGCATGCAGCTCCAGTGGGCCGCCGAGGACACCTGGACGATGGAGGCGCTGCTTCCGTACATCGGGCCGGAGCGCCACCGGTGGATGTACCCGGCGCGCAGCCTGGAGCGGGCCGGGGCCCGGCTGACCGGCGGCTCGGACTGGCCGGTGGACGCGCTCCAGGTGTGGAACCAGCTGCGGACCGCGATCGACCGGCAGGGCGCGTACGGCACGGGAGAGCTGCACCGGGAGTTGGAGGGGCTGGGCCGGACCTCGGTCCTGCGGATGCACACGTCGGGGACGGCGTGGCAGCTGAGGCAGGAGGGGCTGACGGGGACGGTGGAGCCGGGCAAGGCGGCGGACCTGGTGGTGCTGGACCGGGATGTGACCCGCTGTCCGGTGGCCGACATCAGCGGGACCGGCGTACGGATGACCCTGGTCGGCGGCCGGGTGGTGCACGACGCGGATTCGGCGGCGGGCCGGGCCGCGGCGGCCCGGGCAGCCCGGGCGGTATCCGGTCCGCGCCCGGCGACGTACGCGGCGGTGCACGGGGGCCGCCACCGCAATTGCGCCCACTAACCAACCCAATAGGCTGGATGTCCGCAATTGGAGTGATGCATGGCGAGTCGGGTGGAACCGACCGTGAACCGGGGATCAGGCGATCTGACGGTCGGTAACACCCGTCTGCCACACCCGAAGCAGGTGGCATCTCATATCTGAGATACGGTGCATCCATGGCAGACGACTACCTCGTACGCATCGGCAAGCTCATCCGTGACGCCCGGCAGCACCGGGGCTGGACGCAGAGTCAGCTCGCGGACGCACTGGGCACCAGCCAGAGCGCCGTGAACCGCATCGAGCGCGGCAACCAGAACATCAGCCTTGAGATGATCGCCCGAATCGGTGAAGCTCTCGACAGCGAGATCGTCTCCCTGGGCTACGCCGGCCCGATGCATCTGCGGGTCGTCGGCGGCCGCCGCCTGTCCGGCGCCATCGACGTCAAGACGAGCAAGAACGCGTGCGTGGCGCTGCTGTGCGCCTCCCTGCTCAACAAAGGCCGTACGGTCCTGCGGCGGGTCGCCCGCATCGAGGAGGTCTACCGGCTCCTCGAGGTCCTGAACTCCATCGGTGTCCGCACCCGTTGGATCAACGAGGGCGTGGACCTGGAGATCGTGCCGCCGGTCCGCCTCGACATGGACGCCATGGACGCGGACGCGGCCCGCCGCACCCGGAGCATCATCATGTTCCTGGGCCCGCTGCTGCACCGGATGGACCAGTTCCGCCTGCCGTACGCCGGCGGCTGCGACCTCGGCACCCGCACCATCGAGCCGCACATGATCGCCCTGCGCCGCTTCGGCCTGGACATCACGGCGACCGAGGGCATCTACCACGCGAAGGTCGAGGCGGGGGTCTCCCCGGGCCGCCCGATCGTCCTGACCGAGCGCGGGGACACGGTCACCGAGAACGCGCTGCTGGCCGCCGCCCGGCACGACGGCGTCACGGTCATCCGCAACGCCTCCTCCAACTACATGGTCCAGGACCTGTGCTTCTTCCTGGAGGCGCTCGGCGTCAAGGTCGAGGGCATCGGCACGACGACCCTGACCGTCCACGGCGTCCCGAACATCGACGTGGACGTGGACTACTCCCCTTCCGAGGACCCGGTCGAGGCGATGAGCCTGCTCGCCGCCGCGGTGGTCACGGAGTCGGAGCTGACGATCCGCCGGGTCCCGATCGAGTTCATGGAGATCGAGCTCGCGGTGCTGGAGGAGATGGGCCTCGACCACGACCGCTCGGCGGAGTACACGGCGGACAACAACCGCACCCGCCTGGTCGACCTGACGGTCCGCCCCTCGAAGCTCGAGGCGCCGATCGACAAGATCCACCCGATGCCGTTCCCCGGGCTGAACATCGACAACGTCCCGTTCTTCGCGGCCATCGCGGCCGCCGCCCAGGGCCAGACCCTGATCCACGACTGGGTGTACGACAACCGGGCCATCTACCTGACGGACCTGAACCGCCTCGGCGGCCGCCTCCAACTCCTGGACCCCCACCGCGTCCTGGTCGAGGGCCCGACGCGCTGGCGCGCGGCGGAGATGATGTGCCCGCCGGCCCTGCGCCCGGCGGTGGTCGTCCTCCTGGCCATGATGGCGGCGGAGGGCACCTCGGTCCTGCGCAACGTCTACGTCATCAACCGCGGCTACGAGGAACTGGCGGAACGCCTCAACTCGGTGGGCGCCCAGATCGAAATCTTCCGCGACATCTGATGCGGCGGTAGGTCCGGGCGCCCCGGACCCCGCACGGCGGGCACCCGGGAGCCCGGGACCGCCGCCGCGCGTGGGCCGGCCGTGCCCGGACAAGGCCGGCGCCGCCCTCGCCCCCTCCAAGGCCCCGGCGGCGAGCCGGACTCCCGCCCCGCCGAAGCCGAAGACCTCGCCCCCGACGGACGGCGGCTCCACCGGCGGTGACGGCGGCGGCAGCGGTGGCGGGGGCGGCAGCGGGGGGAGCAGCGTCTACTTCAAGAGCTGCGCCGGGGCGGCGCCCATGCGGCGCGGCCAGCCCGGCTACCGCGAGGCCCTCGACCGGGACAAGGGCGGCATCGCCTGCGACAAGTAGTGACAAAAAACCCAAGCCGAACGATGGGTTTGAGCCGCATGGCGGAGCGATCCTCGGCTCCCGCGGCCCGGGCCCGGCAGAATCGGCCCCGTCGGTACGGTGTCGAGGGGGCGGCCATGGCAGCAGTGGATACACGGACGGAAACCGGTACGGAGGTACCCGCGCTCGGCGGGATCCCCCTGCTCGGCTCCCTGTTCGACCTGAAATCGGACTCGCTCGGGACCTACCTGCGCGCCCAGCAGCAGCACGGCGACGTCGTGCGGATCACCGCCGGCCCGCCGGGGCTGCGCGCCGAGCTGTACTGCGTCTTCTCCGCGGAGGGCGCGCAGCAGGTCCTGGCCTCGGAGTCGGCCAACTTCCGCAAGGACAACGCCTTCTACCAGGAGATCCGGGACTCCTTCGGCAACGGCCTGCTGACCAGCCAGGACGAGGACTACCTGCGCCAGCGCCGGCTGGTCCAGCCGCTGTTCACCAAGCGCCGGGTGGACGGGTACGCCGGCGCGGTCGCGGCCGAGACCCGGGCGGTCGTCGCGGGCTGGGGGCAGGCCCCCGGCGGTGTGGTCGACGTCGGCGAGGAGATGATGCAGCTCGCCCTGCGCGCGGTCGCCCGGATCCTCTTCGGCACCGACGTGGAGGCCACCGTCGACGTCGTCGACCGGTGTTTTCCGGTCATCACGGATTACGTGCTGCGCCGCGGCTACTCCCCGGCCAACATCCCGCGTACCTGGCCCACGCCGGGCAACAAGCGGGCGGCCGCCGCGATGGACGAGCTGTACGCGGTGTGCGACAAGATCATCGCCGAGCGGCGCAGCGGGGCCGCGGCCGGGGGCGAGGACCTGCTGAGCCTGCTGGCCGCCGCCACGAGCACGGACGACGGGGAGTTCGACGCCGCCGAGCTGCGCGACCAGGTACTCGTCTTCCTGCTCGCCGGCCACGAGACGACGGCCACCTCGCTCGCCTTCTCCCTGCACCTGCTGGCCCGACACCCCGAGCAGCAGGCGCGGGCCCGGGAGGAGATCTCCCGCGTACTGGGCGACCGTACGCCGCAGGCCGCCGACCTGGACCGGCTCCCGTACCTCACGCAGGTCCTCAAGGAGGCGATGCGGCTCTACCCGGCCGCCCCGGTCATCGGCCGCAGCTCGGTCGCGGCCACCGAGGTCGGGGGACGGACCATCCCGGCGGGCTCGGACGTGATCCTGGCTCCGTGGGTGACGCACCGGCACCCCCGGTACTGGCCGGACCCGGACCGCTTCGACCCGGACCGCTTCACCCCGGAGGCGGAGGCCGGCCGCCCGCGCTACGCCTGGTTCCCGTTCGGCGGCGGCCCGCGCGCCTGCATCGGGCAGCACTTCTCGATGCTGGAGTCGGTGATCGCGCTGGCGATGATCCTGCGGGCGTACGAGTTCGAGGCGGTGGACACCGACGTGCCGCTCAGCGCCGGGATCACCCTGCAGGCGGACGGCCCGATCCGTTGCCGGGTGCGGGGCGCGGCCGGCTGAGACGCCCGAGCGGCATGGTTCCGCCGCCTGCACGTCTCAGGCGGCGGCCGGGGCGTGGTGGCCCTTGAGGCGTTCCAGGTCCGAGGGGCGGACCTGGATGGCGAACAGGGCGATGAGCGCCGCGACCAGGGCAAAGCAGGCGGCGACGATGAACGCGGCGCTCACGCCCGAGGTGAGCACCTGGTCGCCCCACGGGTCCGGCAGCTGGCCGGTCCGCAGGAAGAGGGCTTTCTGGACGGGGTCGGCCTGGCTCAGGAAGGCCGGGACCTGGTCGTGGGCCTCGTTGCGGCTGGCCGTGCCGAACACCGTGACCAGGATGGACAGGCCCAGCGATCCGCCCACCTGCTGCGTCGTGTTGAGCAGTCCGGACGCCGCGCCCGACTCCCGGTCGGCGACGTTGGAGAGGGCCATCAGGGTCAGCGAGACGAACTGCATGCCCATGCCGAGGCTGAACACGAGTATCGGGCCCAGGATGCTGCCGAGGTACGTCGAGTCGATGCCGGTCTGCGTCAGCCAGGCGAGCCCGGCCGCCGAGCACAGGGCGCCCGTCACCATGAAGGGTTTCGGCCCGATCTTGGGCAGGAGCTGCGAGGTGATGCCCGCGCCGACGGCGATGACGACGCTGACCGGCAGGAACGCGAGGCCGGCCTGGATCGGGCTGAAGTCCAGTACGTTCTGCACGAACAGGGTCAGGAAGAAGAACATGCCGAACATCGCGCAGGCGAGGAAGAGCATGATGCCGTAGGACCCGGCCCGGTTGCGGTCGGCGAACATGTGCAGCGGGGTGATCGGCTGCGGCGAGCGGCGCTCGTTGAGGAAGAACAGCAGGAGCAGGACCACGGCCGCCCCGAAGGAGCCGAGGGTGACGGGGTCGGTCCAGCCTTCCTGGGAGGCGCGGATGAAGCCGTAGACGAGCGCGACCATGCCCGTGGTGGACAAGAGCGCGCCGGCGAAGTCGAAGTGTCCGGGGTGGCGTTCGGACTCGTGGATGACGCGTCGGGCCATCACGGCGATGGCCAGGGCGATCGGGACGTTGACGAAGAGCACCCAGCGCCAGTTGAGCCATTCGACGAGGATGCCGCCGGCCAGCAGTCCGATCGCGCCGCCGCCCGCCGAGACGGCGGCGAACACGCCGAACGCCCGGTTGCGCGCCGGGCCTTCGTGGAACGTGGTGGTGATCAGTGCGAGGGCGGTCGGCGAGGCGATGGCGCCGCCGACGCCCTGCAGGGCCCGGGCGGCCATCAGCTGGCCCTCGTTCTGGGCGAGGCCGCCGAGCAGCGAGGCCAGGCCGAAGAGCAGGATGCCGAAGATGAACACGCGTTTGCGGCCGAGGATGTCGCCGACGCGTCCGCCGAGGAGGAGCAGTCCGCCGAAGGTGAGGGTGTAGGCGTTGACGACCCAGGACAGGCTCTCGGTGGAGAAACCGAGGGCGGTCTGGATGTGCGGCAGCGCGATGTTCACGATGGTGATGTCGAGGACGACCATCAGCTGGCACGAGGCGATGACGAACAGCGCCAGGCCGTTGCCGCTGCCCCGGACCTTGCCGTCGGTCCCCTTGCTGGTCGGCGTTGCGTTCCGGTCCACCTTGTCGACGCTAAACCTGCTACCGGGGGTACACCACTCGAATGGTCTAGGCTGCATGACATGTACAGTGTGCCATTTCACATGACACACTACGATCATGGATGACTTCCTCAGGCTCTCCGCGAGCACCGGCCGCTTCACGTACGGCGCCCCGCGCGCGTTCTCCTTCGGGGACGACGGCCGGCTGCTCTGGTTCCTCCGCTCCACCGGCCCCGCCGACGCCTTCGACAGCCTCTGGGTCCTGGACACCGCCACCGGCACCGAGACCCGCCTCGCCGACCCCCGCGAGCTGTCCCCCGAGCCGGGCATCCTGCCGCCCGCCGAGCGCCGGCTGCGGGAGCGGATCCGGCTGGTCGCCGCCGGGATCGGCTCGTACGCGCTCTCCGGCGACGGCCGCAGCGCGGTGTTCCCGCTGTACGGGCGGCTGTACCGGGTCAGGTACGAGGGCAGTCGCGCGGTCGAGGAGGTTCCGGCCGCCGGACCCGCCCTCGACCCGCGGCTCGACGCCGACGGCACCCGCACCGCCTACGTCACCGACGACGCCCTGTACACCCACCCGGGCGGCCGGATCAGCCCCGCCGACGGAGCCCGCTGGGGCGTGGCGGAGTTCGCCGCCGCCGAGGAGCTGGACCGGGGCCGGGGCCACTGGTGGTCCCCCGACGGGCAGGCCCTGCTCGCCGCCCGCGTCGACGAATCCGCCCTCCAGCGGCGCCACTTCGCCGACCCCGCGCACCCCGAGCTCCCGCCCGAGGACTTCGCGTACCCCGAGGCGGGCGGGCCCAACGCCGACGTCCAGCTGTGGGTGCTCGGGCTCGACGGCGCCCGGGTGCGGCTCGACTGGGACGCCGAGGCGTACCCGTACGTCTCCGACGCCGACTGGCCGGCCGATGACGCGGCGGAACGGGAGATCCTGCTGACCGTCCAGGACCGGCTCCAGAGTTGCGTCCTGCTGCTCTCCGCCGACCCGGCCACCGGCCGTACCCGCGAGCTCTCCCGCACCACCCACCCCCACTGGGTCGACCCGATGCTGCCCGGCACCCCGGCCCGGCTCGCCGACGGCCGGATGCTCACCGCCGCCGACAGCCCGGACGGCGCCGCCCGCGGCCTCGCCGTCGACGGGAAACCGCTGACCGGGGACGGGGTCCAGGTCCGC
Source organism: Streptomyces sp. NBC_01296 (assembly GCF_035984415.1). NCBI lineage: Bacteria > Bacillati > Actinomycetota > Actinomycetes > Kitasatosporales > Streptomycetaceae > Streptomyces > Streptomyces sp. NBC_01296. The sequence continues at coordinate 2,361,372 of NZ_CP130720.1, forward strand.
CGGGTGGCCGGCGTCCACGGCGAGCGCCTCCTGATCGAGGCCGGGCAGCGCGACCCTGCCGAGCAGCAGGTCCTGCTCCTCGACCCCGCCACCGGGGAGCTGACCCCGCTGGCCGACGGACCCGGGGTGCACAGCGTCCAGGCCTCCGCCGGAACGCTGCTGCTGACCTCCGCCGACGCCGACGGGATCCGGCGGACCGTACGCACCGCCGACGGGCGGGAGTTCGCTCCGGCCGACCTCTCCGCGCCACTGCCGTACCGGGTGGTGCCGCTGCTGGAGCGGGTCACCGAGCACGCCGTCCCCACCGCGGTGGTGTTCCCCCGCGGCCACGTCCCCGGCCGGCGGCTGCCCGTCCTCATGGACAGCTACGGCGGCCCCGGCTTCCAGGACGTGTCCGCCGAGCCGCGCCGCTGGCAGCACCGCCAGTGGTGGGCCGACCGGGGCTTCGCGGTGGTGACCGTCGACAACCGCGGAACCCCGTACGTCTCCCCCGCCTTCACCCACGCCGTGTACCGCGGGTTCTCCGAGGTCACCCTGGACGACCAGGTCGCGGCCCTGCACGCACTCGGCGAACGCCACCCGGACCTGGACCTGGGCCGGGTCGGGGTACGCGGCTGGTCGTACGGCGGCTACCTGTCCGCGATGGCGGTGCTGCGCCGCCCGGACGTCTTCCACGCGGCGGCGGCCGGGGCCGCGCCGACCGACTTCCGGCACTACGACACCGCGTACACCGAGCGCTACCTCGGCCTCCCGCAGGAGAACCCCGAGGTCTACGAACGGGACTCCCTCATCCCCGACGCCCCGAACCTGATCCGGCCGCTGCTGCTGGTCACGGGCCTGGCCGACGACAACGTCCACCCCTCGCACACCCTGCGCCTCTCCCAGGCCCTGACCGACGCAGGCCGCCCGCACCAGCTCCTGGCCCTGCCCGGCGTCACCCACATGACCCCGAACGGCACGAAGGAGAAGCTCATGGCCCTGGAACTGGAGTTCTTCCGCCGCGAACTGGCCTGACAGACGGCGGAGCCGGCGCCGGCGCACCGTCGGATGCGGGTGCCGGCGCAGCCGCCGCGCAATGGCGCCCGGACGGTGACGTCGCTCAGCCGGTGACGTCCCGGTGCGCTCCACGCGCGAAGGCGAGAATCGCCGGCACCGCCTCGTACAGGCTGGTGAAATGCCGGTGCACCCCGTCCACCCGGGTCGGCGTGTTGACACCCCAGACCGTCATCCCGGCCCGCAGCCCCGACTCGACGCCGGACGGCGCGTCCTCGATGACCAGGCAGTCCTGCGGCGCTGCACCGAGGCGCTCCGCGGCCAGCAGGTAGGGCACCGGCGACGGTTTTCCCTCGGCGACGGAGGCGGCGTCCACGACGACGTCCGGGACCGGCAGGCCGGTCCGGGCGAAGCGCCCGCGCACCCGGTGCTCGTAGTTCGAGGTCACCAGTGCCCAGCGGCCCGCGGGCAGGCCGGCCAGCAGCTCCACCGCGCCGTCGAAGGCGCCGTAGACACCGGACCGGACGTCCTCGTCCTCCAGCTCGTGCAGCGCAGCCAGGCAGGCCTGCGGGTCCTGCTCCGGGGCCACCTCCGCGAAGGTCTCCAGGGGACGCGTCCGCAGCGCCACCCGGTGGACGGCGGCGGGGTCGAGCCCGTGGCGCGCCGCCCACGCCTCCCAGACGCGACGCTGGTTGGCCACCGCGTCGATCAGCGTCCCGTCGACGTCGAAGAGGACGTACGGCACGGGGGCCGGACGGGGTGGTCCACCGTTCTCACCGATCACGCCGCGATCATGTCATCGGCCGGTCGTACCGCGGACGGCGGGAGGCCCCCGGAGCCGATCGTGTCGGCTCCGGAGGCCTCCTCTTTCTTCCCCTGGATCCCCGTCAGTCACCGGGGAAGTGGCAGGCCACCTCGCGCGAGGCGGCGATCCGGAGCAGCGGGCGCTCCGTCCGGCAGAGCTCCTGCGCCTTCGGACAGCGCGGGTGGAAGGTGCAGCCCGGGGGCGGTGCGGCCGGGCTCGGCGGGTCGCCGAGCAGCACGATCCGCTCCCGCCGCCGCTCGGCCGCCGGGTCCGGCAGCGGTACGGCGGACAGCAGCGCCCGGGTGTACGGGTGCTGGGGGTTCTCGTACAGGGTGCGCTTCTCGCCGATCTCGACGATCCGGCCGAGGTACATGACGGCGACCCGGTCGCTGACCCGTTTCACCACGGACAGGTCGTGCGCGATGAACACGTAGGCCAGGCCGAGTTCGCGGCGCAGGCGCTCCATCAGGTTGACGATCTGCGCCTGGACGGAGACGTCGAGCGCGGAGACGGGCTCGTCGGCGACGATCAGCCGGGGGCTGGTGGCCAGTGAGCGGGCGATCCCGATGCGCTGGGCCTGGCCGCCGGAGAACTCGTGCGGGTAGCGGTCGATGTGCTCCGGGATCAGCCCGACCAGGTCCATCAGCTCGGCCGCCCGGCGTCGCGCGTCGGAGGCCGACCAGCCCTGCACGAGCAGCGGGTCGGAGATGATCCGGGCCACCGTCTGGCGGGGGTTGAGGGAGGAGTGCGGGTCCTGGAAGACCATCTGGAGGTGGCGGCGCAGCGGACGGAGTCTTCCTTGCGGAAGCCGGGTGATGTCCCGTCCGTCGAAGGCGATGCTGCCCGAGGTGGGCTCCAGCAGCCGCACCAGCATCCGGCCGGTGGTGGACTTCCCGCAGCCCGACTCGCCCACCAGGCCGAGGGTTTCGCCCGCCGCCAGATCGAAGGAGATCCCGTCGACGGCGCGCACGGGCGCCCCCCGGCGCCCGGACGCGGAGCGTCTGCCGGGGAAGGCCATGGTGAGATCGCGTACGGACAGCAGCGGATCGGGCGGCGCCGGGTCCGTCCCGGCACGGGCCGTCCGTGGCGTGGTGTCCGGGGGGCGGGCCTCTACGGTCATCGGGACGCCTCCGGGGCGGTCGGGGCCGTCTGGGCGGTCGGGGTGGTCAGGGCGATCGGGGTGGACGCAGGGGCCGGCTCGGCGTCGGCCCCCGTGAAATGGCATGCGGCAGTGCGCCCGGCGATCCCGTAGGGCCGTGGCTCGGGCCGCTCGGTGGCGCAGCGGCGCTGCTGCTCCGGGGTGCCCGCGGCGGCGAGGCGGCAGCGCGGGGCGAACGCGCAGCCGGGGGCGGGCGCGAGCAGGGAGGGCGGCGAGCCGGGGATGGCGCGCAGGGGCTCGTCGTCGGCGTCGTCCAGCCGGGGCAGCGAGTCGAGCAGGCCCCGGGTGTACGGGTGCGCCGGGTCGGCGAACAGTTCGTCGACGCCGGCCTGTTCGGCGGCCCGGCCGCCGTACATGACCAGCACCTCGTGCGCGACGCGGGCGACGACCCCCAGGTCGTGGGTGATCATGACGACGCCGAGGCCGCGCTCCTGCTGGAGCCGGGCGATGAGCTCCAGGATCTGCGCCTGCACGGTCACGTCGAGGGCGGTGGTGGGCTCGTCGGCGATCAGCAGATCGGGTTCGCAGGCCAGCGCCATGGCGATCATCGCGCGCTGGCGCATGCCGCCGGAGAACTGGTGCGGGTACTCCCCCGCCCGGCGGGCCGGTTCCGGGATGCCGACCTCGCCGAGCATGTCGACGGCGCGCCGGCGCGCGGCGGCCCGGCCGGACTTGAAGTGCACCCGGAAGTGCTCGGCGATCTGCTCGCCGACGGTGTAGTAGGGGTGCAGGCTGGACAGCGGGTCCTGGAAGATCATGGCCATCTTCCGGCCGCGCAGCCGGGAGAGCTCCTTCTCGGACAGGCCGGTGAGCTCCTGCCCGGCCAGTGCGATGGAGCCGCCGACCTCGGCGCCCCGGTGCAGGCCCATGACGGCGAGCGAGGTGACCGATTTGCCGGACCCGGATTCACCGACGATGCCGAGGGTCCGCCCGGCCTCCACGGTGAAGCCGAGCGCGTCGACGGCCCGTACGCGGCCGCGCGGGGTGGTGAAGGTGACGCGCAGATCGCGCACTTCCAGCAGGGGGGCGGCCATCAGTACCTCACCCTCGGGTCGATGACGGCGTACAGGAGGTCGACGACGAGGTTGGCGACGACGATGAAGAAGGCGGCGAGCAGCGTGACCCCGAGGACCACCGGCTGGTCCGAGCTGACCAGGGCCCCGTAGAACAGCCGCCCGATGCCCGGGAGTCCGAAGATGGACTCGGTGATGACGGCTCCGGCGAGCAGCCCGCCGAGGTCCATGCCGAAGATCGTGAGGATCGGGGTCATCCCCGAGCGCAGCCCGTGCTTGACGACGACGGTGCGCTCGGGCATGCCCTTGGCGCGGGCGGTACGGATGTACGGCTCGGCCATGGCCTCGATCATCGAGCCGCGGCTCTGGCGGGCGTACATGGCCGCGTAGAGCAGGGCGAGCGCCGTCCAGGGCAGCAGCAGGTTGGCCGCCCAGGCGCCCGGGTTGTCGGTGAAGGCCTGGTAGGTGGGGTAGGGCAGCAGCCCGGCGACGCGGATGACCCCGTAGATGAGCATGACGGAGGTGAAGTAGACCGGCAGCGAGGCGGCGGCGACGGCGCCGACCATCAGGGCCTTGTCGGTGGCGGTGTCCTTGCGCAGGGCCGCGGTGACCCCGGCGCCGAGGCCGAGGGCGAGCCACAGCACGGCGGCGCCGACGGCGAGGGAGGCGGAGACCGGGAGGCGGTCCATCAGCAGGTCCCACACGGGCAGGGAGTTCTCGTACGAGTAGCCCAGGCACGGGAAGTCGCACTGGACGGCGTACTGGCCGGTGCCGAGGGTGCGGCCGGTGAAGATGCCGGTGAGGAAGTCGCCGAACTGCCGCCACACCGGCTGGTCGAGGCCCAGGTACTCCCGTACGTCGGCCAGCCGTTCGGCGCTGCAGGTCTTGCCGCAGGCGGCCGCGGCCGGGTCGGAGGGCAGGACGTAGAAGATGAGGAAGGTGACGGCGGCGATGGCGAGCAGGACGCCCGCGAGGGCGAGCAGCCGGCGTCCGAGGTAGAGGATCACGTGCGGCCGCCCCTCGGGTCGAGGATGTCGCGCAGGGCGTCGCCGAGCAGGGTGAAGGCGAGTACCGCGAGGAAGAGGAAGGTGCTCGGGATGACGAAGTACATGGGGTCGGTCTCGTAGAAGGCGACGGACTCGGCGATCATCTGGCCCCAGGACGGGGTGGGCGGGCGCACGCCCACGCCGAGGTAGCTGAGCGCGGCCTCGGTGCTGATCATGCCGGGGATGAGCAGGGTGGTGTAGGCGATGACCGGGCCCAAGACGCCCGGGAGGATGTCGCGGGTCAGGATCCGCCAGGAGCTCGAGCCGCCGACGCGGGCGGCGTCGACGTACTCGCGGTGTTTGAGGGAGAGGGTCTGGCCGCGGACGACGCGGGCGACGCCGGGCCAGCCGAAGAGGCCGATGACGGCGGTCATGAGCACGATCCGGTTGACGTCCTTGGCCACCGACAGCATCGCGATCATGAAGATGAGCGACGGGAAGGACATGGTCAGGTCCATCAGCCGGGACAGGGCGGCGTCGGTACGGCCGCCGAAGTAGCCGGCGGCGATCCCGGCGGCGGTGCCGGTGACCACGACGATGGCGGTGGCGGCGAAGGCGATGAGGAGGGAGACCTGGGCGCCGTGGACGACACGGGCGAACAGGTCGCGGCCGGTGACGGGTTCGACGCCGAGCCAGTGCTCGGGGCTGATCCCGCCGAAGGAGCCGAGGGGCTGGCCGCCGAGGTAGGGGTCGATGGCGGACTTGTCGAACTCCTCGGGGGACCAGCCGCCGAGCGCGCCCAGCCAGGGGGCGGTGACGGCCATCAGGACGAAGAGGAGGACGACGCAGAGGCTGACGCGGACGGCGGGACGGCGGCGCAGCTCCCGCCGGGCGAGCTGCCAGGGGCTGCTGCCGGTGGCTGCCGCCGCGGGACCGTCCTCGGCTGCGCCGGGGGCCGGTGCCCCGCCCGGAGCCGGAGCCGGGGCCGGCTGGCCGCCGGCACCGGGTGCGGTGGTGGTCATGGTGTCGGGGTTTCCGTCTTCCTCAGCCCTGGCTCTTCGAGGGGTCCTTGAGGCCGACCGTTCCGTAGTCGATCGTGCCGGTCCACACGGGGTGGCCGTAGGCGCCCGCGATGTTGGGGCCGACGAGCAGCGGCTTGCGCTCGAGCAGGATCGGGATGGCCGGGGACTTCTTCATGATCTCGGCGTCGAGGTCGATCCAGGCCTGGTTGGCCTGCTTGGCGTCGGCCATGGCGTTGATCTCGTCGATCCGCTTGATGGTGGCCTCGTCGCGGAACTGGCTGTAGTTGCCCTGGTTGCCCTTGTCCTTGATGGTGCGTCCGTCGAAGACGAACGGGATCCAGGTGGAGCCGGAGGGGTAGTCGGGGCACCAGCCGGTGAGGGTCATGTCGGGGGTGGTGGAGAGGTCGCCGATGACGTCGTAGTACGCGCCGGGGTCGACGGTGTCGATGACGACCTCGATGCCCGCGCGGGACAGGCCCTGCTGGATGGCCTCGGCCTTGCCCTTGTCGCCGGTGGAGACGGCGAGGGAGACCTTCAGGGTCTCCTTGCCGGCGGCCTTGAGGAGTTCCTTCGCCTTGGCCGGGTCGCCCGCAGGCGCGATCTTCAGGGTGTCGGCCTGCTTGCCGCCGGAGAGCGCCGGGGGCAGGTAGGCGGTGGCGACCTCGTTGAGGGCCGGGCCGCCGCCCGCGGTGACGATGGCCTCCTTGTCGACGGCGTACTGGAGGGCCTCGCGGACCTTCGGGTCGTTGAAGGGGGCGCGGGAGTTGTTCAGCTGCAGCATCTCCGTACAGCCCTGGGACTCGGCGAGCAGGCGCGCCTTGACGTCCGGCTTCGGCAGCACCTTCGGGGCGCTCTCGGGGCGCATGTCGGCGTACTGGACGGCGGAGGCGTCGGCGCCCTCGCCGGCGATGATGCGGTCGTCGATCTGGCCGCCCTTGAGGCCCATGACCACGACGAACTTGTCGGGGTAGGCCTTTCTGACCGTGTCGGTCTTCGGGTCCCAGTGCTCGTTGCGGACGAGGACGAGCTTCTTGTCGCGGTCGTACGACTCGATCTTGTACGGGCCGGAGGAGAACGGGCGGGCGTCGTACTGGGTGCCCTTCTCCTGGGACTGCGGGACCGGGGCGAAGGTGGGGAGGGTGGCGGTGGCGGAGAACTCGGCGACGGGGCGCTTGAGTTCGAAGACGATGGTGCGGTCGTCGGGGGTCTTGACGGAGTCGAGGTGCTGCCCCTGGAGCGGGCCCTTGTAGCCCTCGCCGCCGGCCAGGTACTGGGCGGCGTAGTCGGGGCCGCCGGTGAGGTCAGGGGCGAAGGAGCGCTCGACGTTGTACTTGATGTCCTGCGCCTTGATCGGCGAGCCGTCCTCGTACTTCACGCCCTCCTTGAGGGTGAAGGTCCAGGTCTTGCCGCCGTTGGAGGGGGTGCCGAGGTCGGTGGCGAGGTCGGGGACGAGCTCGCTGCCGGCCTTGCCGGGCTCGGCCTTGAAGGTGACGAGCGTGCGGTAGAGGAGGCGGGTGCCGAAGTCCATCGTCGGCATGACCCAGTTGCGGGCGGGGTCGAGGTGGGCGAAGTCCTGGTTGGACAGGACGGTCAGGGTCCCGCCCTTGACGGGGGCGCCGCCGAGGACCTTGCCGTCGTTGGCGGCGGCGGGGTTGCTCGCGCCGGCGCCGGTGGAGCCCTTCTTGGGGTCGGAGCAGCCCGAGGCACCGAGTGCGAGTGCGGCCACCAGGGCGGTGGCGAGGGCGAGTTGGGTGCGCTTGGTCATGGGTCACTCCAGTGAAGGGCCGCGCTCTATGATGTGACCGGTAACATAGTAATGTGAAATTGTACTGACAAGAGGTTGGTGCCGCCGTTACCCAGCCGTGTCCAAATCCGGCCGATCGGGGCGCCGTTGGGGGCATCGGCCACGACCCGGGGGGGACGAGCCCGGCGTCAGATCACGGCGAGCGGTTCCGGCGGCGGAGCGGCCGGCGGCGGCCGGTGTGATCCACGCCTCTTCATTCGGAATCTGCTGGCGTGGACCATAGATCATCCCGCAATCTTCGTCATAGACCAGATGAGATTCGGTCTACGACCGCCAGGAAGGGAAGGGCCCCATGACCAGCCAGCGCCCCGGGCTGTACGAGATGCTCGACGACCGGTTCCGAACCGGGCGGTGCATGAACGGTGATGACGCACTGGAGGTCCTGTACACGGGCTGCCGCTGGGCCGAGGGGCCGATATACCTGCCTGCCTGGCGGCAGGTGGTCTGGAGCGACATCCCCAACGACCGGATGCTGCGCTGGGACGAGGAAACGGGCGCCGTCGGCGTCTTCCGCCGCTCCGCCGGGCACACCAACGGCAACACCCTCGACCGTCAGGGCCGGCTGATCACCTGCGAGCAGGGAAACCGCCGCGTCACGCGCACCGAACACGACGGCACCATCACCGTGTTGGCGGACCGCTGGAACGGCAAACGCCTGAACAGCCCGAACGACGCGGCGGTGAAGTCCGACGGTTCGATCTGGTTCTCCGACCCGGACTTCGGGATCACCAGTGACTACGAGGGCCACCGCGCGCAGAGCGAGATCGGGGCCAACAACGTCTATCGCGTCGATCCGGCCACCGGCGCGGTGCAGTTGGTCGCCGACGGCTTCGGCGCGCCCAACGGGCTGGTCTTCTCCCTGGACGAGCGGCAGCTGTTCGTCTCCGACACCCGGGCGGGCTTCATCCGGGTCTTCGACGTACGCGACGACGGCACGCTGTCCGAGGGCAAGGTCTTCGCCGAAGCAGCGCCCGGGAAGGCTCGCTTCGACAACCTCCGCTTCGACGACGGCGGCCGGCTCTGGGTCGCCGCGATGGACGACGGGGTGCACTGCTACGACCCCGACGGCACCCTGATCGGACGGCTCAACGTCCCCGAGACGGTCGCCAACATCGCCTTCGGCGGCGCCAAGCGCAACCGCCTCTTCATCACCGCGCAGACCAGCCTCTACTCGATGGTCACGGGCGTCACCGGCACGCACCCGACCGGCCCGGGGCGCCGGCGCTGGCTCGACGGCTGAGGGTGCCCCCGCGCCCCCGCGCAGCCCCACGGATCCGTCCAGACGCCTGGACGCCTGGACGGATAGACGCCTAGACGCCCGAGCCCAGGCCTCCCGGGGTGCGGCCGACCGGCTCGTCTCGGCCCTGGGCCCAGAGGGAGCGGACGTGGCCGAGGTGGCGGACCATGCAGGCCTCCGCCGCTTCCGCGTCCCCGGCGATCATCAGGTCCAGCAGCTCGATGTGCTCCTCGGCGGACGAGACCAGCTTTCCGGCCTCGTCCAGGCCGGTCAGCCCGTACAGCCGCGAGCGCTTGCGCAGGTCGCCGACGGTCTCGACGAGGCGGTCGTTGCCCGCCAGGGCGAGCAGCGACAGGTGGAAGCGGCGGTCCGCCTCCAGGTAGCCGATGAGGTTGTGCTCGCGGGCGCTGGTGACGATCTCCTCCGCGATGGGCCGCAGCGCCTCCAGCTGCTCCGCCGTGGCGATCTTCGTGATCCGGCCGATGGTCGGAACCTCGATCATCGTGCGCAGTTCGGTGTACTGGTCCAGGTCGCGCTCGCTGACCTCGGTGATCCGGAAGCCCTTGTTGCGGACGGGCTCCACCAGGCCCTCGCGGGCCAGGTCGAGCATCGCCTCGCGGACGGGCGTTGCGGAGACCCCGAGTTCGGCGGCCAGACCGGGCGCCGAGTAAACGCTGCCGGGGCGCAGTTCACCCGCTATCAGGGCTGCTCGAAGGGCGTGGCCGACCTGGTCGCGGAGCCGTTCCTGAGCCTTGATGAGACTGTGCTGCTTCAGGTCACCCATTGCTGTTCCTCCGAAACCCTTCGCACCACCGAGTGCAGAGGGAACAGCGTACAATGTCACGTTGCGCTTATTCCCCGAGCGGTGGTGCCTCCCGCGGCGCGATACATCGCCACCGCCACAGCGAGATCTTCCCAGGCCATGCCCACGCTCTTGAAGAGCTGTGGACAACTCGGCGGTCCGGCCCCCGGCATCCGGCCCGTCACCAGGTCGGCCAGCGTGCCGCTGATATGACCGGGGCCGATGGCCCCCTCCGCCTCCGGCACCAGCAGGTCCCCCGCCTCGCGCAGCGCCGCCGCCCGCGACTCCACGTACACGGCGGCCCGCCGCACGAGGGCGGTGTCGGTCTCCCGGGCGTCCGGCTCGTGCGAGCCGACGGCGACGACCGTCGCGCCCGGGGCCACCAGCCGCCCGTCGAAGAGGGGTTCGCGGGCCGTGGTGCAGCACAGCACCAGGTCCGCGCCGACCACGTCCGCCGGGGTGCCCGTACGGGCCGGGACGCCGAGGGCGCGGGCGCGCTCCGCCAGTTTCTCCGCGGCGACGGGATCGCGGCCCACGATCACGGCCTGCGCCAACTCCCGTACGGCCCGCACCGCTTCGAGGTGTCCGTACGCCTGCGGGCCGGCGCCGAAGAGCACCAGCCGCAGGGCCCGCCCGGCCGGCGCGAGGTGGCGCAGGGCGAGCGCCGAGACCGCCGGGGTGCGCAGGGCGGTCAGCGCCGCGCCGTCGAACAGGGCCAGCGGACGCAGGGTCGGCCCGTCCAGCAGCAGGTACGAACCGGTGATGCGGGGCAGGCCGAGCGCCGGATTGCCGGGCGCCACCCCGGCGATCTTCACCCCGGCGTACGCCCCCGCCGCGGCCGGCATCAGCAGCAGCTCGCCGCCTCCCGGCACGGGGATGGCCGAGCGCTGCGGACAGGCCTCCGGGTCCAGCCCGGCCCGCAGGACGTCGGCCAGCGCGTCGGCGGCCGCGGCCGGGGTGAGCAGCGCCGCCGTCTCCTCCGCCTCGAACTGCGGGATCACAGCAGGAATCCGGCGCCGAGGGCGTCCTGCGGATCCCGTACGAAGGTGTGCTCGCCGGTGCGGTACGCCGTGCCGGCGACCTCCGTGACGAGGCCGTCGCGGGAGCCCCCCGCCGCCACCCGGCCGGTGAACACCGTGCCCACCACCGACTCGTGGAGCAGGTCCTCGCCCACCCCGAGCCGCCCGTCCTCGGCGAGCAGCGCCAGCCGTGCCGAGGTCCCCGAGCCGCAGGGCGAGCGGTCGATCTGCCCGTCGGCGAACACGGTGACGTTGCGCTGGTGCGGCCCGAAGGGCGTGTCGGCCAGCTCCTCGTGGAGGATCACCCCGTAGACCCCGGAGAGCAGGGGTCCGCCGGGGTGCCAGGTCCCGGGGTGGGAGGCCAGCGCGGCCCGGATCTCCTGCCCGGCGCGGACGAGTTCGGGCAGCGCGGCCCGGGTGACCTCCAGGCCGAGGTCCCGGGCGGCGACGGACGCGTAGCAGGCGCCGGCGTGCGCGAGGTCCACCTCCGCCATGCCCAGGGTGGTCGCCACCGGCACCTTGCGGGCGCCGACCCGGGCCGGGACGTTGCGGAAGGTGACCCCGGTGGTGCGCCCGCCGCTGCGGTGCACGGTCGCGGCGACCCGGCCCGAGGGCGCGTCGATCCGCACCTGCACGTCCCCGTCGTCCGGGGCGGCGACCCGGCCGGTGTCCACGGCCCAGGCGCCGAGGGCCATCGTGCCGTGGCCGCAGGCGGTGGAGTAGCCGTCCTTGTGCCAGAACAGCACGCCGAAGTGGGCCCCGTCGTCGTCCGGGGGAACGACGAACCCGCCGTACATCCCGGCGTGTCCGCGCGGCTCCTGCACAAGGAGCCGCCGTACGTCGTCCAGCGGGCTCCGGCGCGGGGCCGTTCCGGAGCCCCCGGGACCGATGGCGGTGGCGCAGCGCTCGGCGACGGTGTCCCCGGGCACGGGCGGCAGGCCGGCCGCGGCGACGTCGACGATCCGGAAGGGCTCCCCGGCCGTGTGGTAGTCCACGGTCCGGACGGTGGCGGTTCCGCCGCTCACAGCAGGAACCCTGCGGGGAAGGGGTCGGACGGGTCGAGGAAGTACTGGGCGGTGCCGGTGATCCACGCCCGCCCGGTGACGGTGGGGACGACGGCCGGGAGCCCGCCCACCGTGGTCTCCCCGATCAGCCGGCCGGTGAACTCGGTGCCGATGAAGGACTCGTTGACGAAGTCCGCGCCGAGCTCGAGGAGGCCGCGGGCGTGCAGCTGGGCCATGCGCGCGCTGGTCCCGGTACCGCAGGGCGAGCGGTCGAACCAGCCCGGGTGGATGGCCATGGCGTGCCGGGAGCGGCGGGCGTCGGAGCCGGGGGCGGCGAGGTAGACGTGCTTGACCCCGGCGATGGAGGGGTTCTCGGGGTGGACGGGCCGGTCCCCGGAGGCGTTGATCGCGTCCATGACGGCGAGTCCGGCGGCGAGCAGCTCGTCCTTGCGGTCCCGGTCGAAGGGGAGCCCGAGGGAGTCGAGGTCGACGAAGGCGTAGAAGTTCCCGCCGTAGGCGAGGTCGTAGGTGACCGTGCCGTGGCCGGGGACCTCGGCCTTCAGGTCGAGTCCGACGCAGAAGGACGGGACGTTGGTGAGGGTGACGGCGGTGGCCGCCCCGTCCTCGACCCGGACGTCGACGCTCACCAGCCCGGCCGGGGTGTCGAGCCGGACGGTGGTGACCGGCTCGACGACCTCCACCATGCCCGTCTCGACCAGGACGGTGGCGACCCCGATGGTCCCGTGCCCGCACATGGGGAGCAGGCCCGACACCTCGATGTAGAGCACGCCGAAGTCGGCGTCGGGACGGGTGGGGGGCTGGAGGATGGCGCCGCTCATCGCGGAGTGGCCGCGCGGCTCGTACATGAGCAGGGTCCGGACGTGGTCCGTGTGCTCGATGAAGTGGAGCCGTTTCTCGGCCATGGTGGCGCCGGGGATCACCCCGACGCCGCCGGTGATCACCCGGGTCGGCATGCCCTCGGTGTGCGAGTCCACCGCGTGGTAGATGTGGCGCGTACGCATTCCGGTTCCCCCACTGACTAGTTGAGGCCCTCGGCGAGGGCCTTCTCGGTGGCGGCGCGGACGGCCGCCTCGGTCTCCCCCGTCAGGGGGAAGCGGGGCGGGCGGGTGGCGCCGCCGGGGCGTCCGGCGAGGTCCATGGAGAGCTTGATGGCCTGGACGAACTCGGTCTTGGAGTCCCAGCGCAGCAGGGAGTGCAGCGACTTGTACAGCGGCAGCGCGGTGGCGACGTCCCCGGCGACGGCGGCCCGGTAGAGCTCGGCGCAGGAGCGCGGCAGGGCGTTGGGGTAGCCGGCGATCCAGCCGACGGCGCCGGCCAGGGCGAGTTCGAGGAGGACGTCGTCGGCGCCGATGAGCAGGTCGAGGCCGGGGGCGAGTTCGGCGATCTCGTAGGCGCGGCGGACGTCCCCGCTGAACTCCTTGACGGCCACGATGCTGCCGTCGCCGTGCAGGCGGGCGAGGAGGGCGGGGGTCAGGTCCACCTTGGTGTCGATGGGGTTGTTGTACGCGACGACGGGCAGCCCGGCGCGGGCGACCTCGGCGTAGTGGGCGCGTACGGTCGCCTCGTCGGCGCGGAAGGCGTTGGGGGGCAGCAGGAGTACGGAGCCCGCCCCGGCCTCGGCGGCCTGGTCGGCCCAGCGGCGGGCCTCGGCGCTGCCGTAGGCGGCGACGCCGGGCATGACGCGGGCGCCGTCGCCGGCGGCCTCGACTGCGGTGCGGACGACGCGGGCCCGCTCCTCGTGGTCAAGGGTCTGGTACTCCCCGAGCGAGCCGTTGGGGACCACGCCGTCGCAGCCGTTGGCGATCAGCCAGGCGACGTGCTCGGCGTAGGCGTCGTAGTCGACGCTCAGGTCCTCGCGCAGGGGCAGCGCGGTGGCGACCATGATGCCGTGCCAGGGGCGGGTGCGGGTGTCCGCACCGGTGGTGGGCGCGGGGGTGTGCGCGTCGGTCATGTGAGAGCTCCCTAAGTGATGTGTGACATTTTACTAGTGGGTGTGAGGTGGCCACAAGGGCTCCGACCCGGTGGATCAGCCGTCCGCCGGGGGCAGTTCGGCGAGGTGGCGCAGCGGGACCGGGCAGGACAGCGGCCGCCGGTCGGGAGCGGGGTCCTCCCCGGCCAGGGCGGCGACGGCCGGTCCGCACATCCGGCCCTGGCACCAGCCCATTCCGGCCCGGGTGAGGAGCTTGACCGTACGGGCGTCCCGCGCGCCGAGGTCGGCGACCGCCTCCCGGATCCGGCCGGCCGGGACCTCCTCGCAGCGGCACACGTCGGTGTCCTCGCGGAGCCAGTCGGTCCAGCCGGCGCCCGGGCGGTGCGCTGCGCCCATCGCCTCGGCGAAGGCGCGCAAGCGCGCCCGGCGGCCGGCCAGGGCGGCGGGGACGGGCCGTCCGGCGACGGCACGGGCGGCGATCTCGCCTTCGAGCAGGGCCAGTTGGGCGCCGCCGACGCCGCCGGTCTCGCCGGCGGACCAGATGCCGGGTACGGAGGTCCGCTGCTCGGCGTCCAGCGCCAGGGCGGCGGCGCCGTCGGCGCTGCGGCGGGTGGCGCAGCCGAGGCCGGTCGCCAGCTCCAGCTGGGGGACGAGCCCGTGGCCGACGGCAAGGGCGTCACAGGGGATCCGGCGGGCGGTGCCGGGCACGGGCCGCCAGTCCCGGTCCAGGCGGGCCACGGTGACGGCCTCGACGCGGTCGGTGCCGTGGGCCGCGGTCACGGCGTGCCGGGTCAGCAGCCGGATGTGGCGGCGGAGCAGGGCGCTGCCGTACGTGGCGGCCTCGGCGAGCTTGCCGGGGTTGCGCAGCAGGGCGGGGACGTGGCCGACGTAACCGCCGTACGCGGCGGCTTCGACGACGGCCGGCACCCGGGCCCCCGCGGCGGCGAGCGACCCGGCGACGGCCAGCAGCAGCGGGCCGCTCCCGGCGACGACGACCCGCTTGCCCGGCAGTACGAGCCCGCTCTTGAGCATGGCCTGCGCCCCGCCGGCCCCGACCACCCCGGGCAGGGTCCAGCCGGGGAAGGGCAGTTGCCGCTCGTAGGACCCGGTGGCGAGGAGTACGGCCCGGGCGCGCAAGGTGGCGGCCGCCTCCTCGGGGCCGGCGACGGCGTGCAGTGTCCAGGCGGGGCCGTCCGGTACGACGGTCCAGACGTGGTGGGCCGGGAGGTACGTGATCCGGCCGGCCTCCTCGTGGGCCCGGAGGGCGGCTTCACGGGAGGCGAAGGCGGCCCACCCGTGGTGCAGGGCTTCGGGACGGTCCGCCCCGAGGCCCGGCGCGGGGTGCCGGTAGTACTGCCCGCCGGGCCGCTCCCCCGCGTCCAGAAGGACGACCCGCAGCCCGAGCCCGGCGGCGGTGACCGCGGCGGCGAGCCCGGCGGGGCCCGCGCCGACGACGGCGAGGTCGGGCGCGGGGCGCGGCCCCGCGGGGCCGGACGCTGCGGGGCCCGGAGCCGCGTGGTCAGACGCCGAGCTCGGCATGGCCGGTTCCTTCCTGGGTGGTGACGGTGTCCCCGGGGCGGGCGGGGACGAGGCAGGCGCGCTGGTTCGGGCGGCCGTTGACGGTGACGAGGCAGTCGTAGCAGCTGCCGATCCCACAGAACGCCCCGCGCGGGGCGCCGCGTTCGCGGGTGGTCCGCCAGGCGAGGATCCCGGCGCCCCACAGCACGGCGGCGATGCTCTGGCCCGCCTGGGCGGTGAGCTCGCGGCCGTCGAAGCGCAGGACGTAGGTGGCCGAGGGGCCTCCGCCGACCAGGGTGCGGGGGGTCCGGCTCATCGGCGGTTCTCCTTCGGCGTGGTGTGTGCGGCGGGCGGGCACAGGGCCCCGCTGCGCGGAGCCTCCTCCCCGCCCCGCCCCTTCCCGATTCCCGGGGCTCCGCCCCGGACCCCGCGCCTCAAACGCCGGCGGGGCTGAGGCTGAGGCGCGGCGGTGCGGGCGCCCGCCCGCGCAGCGGTGCCGCACCGGCCCGGATTCGGGCCGAGCCCCGGACCTTTCGGCCCCGCGCAGCGAGGACCCGTACCGCGGGCGGTCATCGGGCCGGGTCCCGGTCGAAGCGGTTCGGGCGGAACGGGTGCAGGGGGAGCGGGGGTTCCGCCCCCGTCAGGGCGGCGGCGATCAGGACGCCCGTGGCCGGGGCCAGGCCGATGCCCGCGCCCTCGTGGCCGCAGGCGTGCAGGAGGCCCGGGAGGCGGGGGTCCGGGCCGATCGCCGGGAGGTGGTCAGGGAGGTAGGGTCGGAAGCCGTGGTAGGTGCGCAGCACCCGGGCGTCCGCCAGCACGGGGAAGAGGGCCGAAGCCTGCGCCGCCAGGCGGCGCAGGGCCTCCACCGACAGGGACCGGTCGAAGCCGACCCGCTCCCGGGTGGCCCCGATCAGCACCGGGCCCGACGGCGTGCCCTCGACCACCGCCGAGGACTGGAGCGCCGCCGAGCCGCTCGCGACGTCCGCGATGTAGTCGGCGGCGTAGACCTTGTGCCGGACCACCCTCGGCAGCGGCTCCGTCACCAGGACGAACCCGCGGCGCGGAAGCACCGGCAGGGACACCCCCGCCAGTTCCGCGATGCGGCCGCCCCAGGTCCCGGCCGCGTTCACCACCGCCGGGGCGAGGAGTTCACCGCCCCGCGTGCGGACCCCGCGGACACCCCCGGGCCCCGTCAGGATCCCGGTCACCTCCTGCCCCAGGTGCACCGAAGCACCCGATGCGGCCAGCAGCCTGGCCGCCGCCTGGGCCGGCTGGACCTGGGCGTCCTGCGGGTACAGGAACCCGCCGACCGGCCCCGGGGCCAGATGGGGCTCCAGCTCGCGGAGGTCGTCCACCCCCGCCTCGAGGGCCTCGACCCCGGCGGCGCGCTGGCCTTCGGCGAAATCTCGCAGCGCCCCCAGCGAAGCCTCGTCCGGGGCGACGACGAGCCCGCCCTTGGCCTCGTACTCGACCTCCTGCGGGAGGACCGCGGCGAGTTCGCGCCACAGGCCGGCCGACAGCAGGGCCAGGTCGAGCTCCGGGCCCGCCTCCTTGTCGGAGACGAGCAGGTTGCCTTCCCCGGCACCCGTCGTGCCGCCCGCGACGGGGCCGCGGTCCACGACGGCCACGGAGAGTCCGGAGCGGGCCGCGTAGTACGCGATCGCGGCTCCGACGACGCCGGCGCCGATGATCACGACGTCCAGGGGATGTCTCTTGGGCACGGCAGTAATATGTCACATTCTTTAGTCGGTGCCTAGGTCGGCCGGCCGGTCCGCGGACCGGCCCGCGTGCCGGTCCCTCCCCCCGTTGCGGAAGGGACCGGCACGGTCGCGGGATCAGCTGCGCAGCGGACCCTCACAGCTGTAACTCGACGTCCCCGCCTTGTGGTCGGTCCAGATCTCCACGGGGCCGAAGGAGCAGTTCATGTCGGCCAGGTTGTTCGAGGCCGCGCCCGCCCGGTCGAGGATGAAGTAGTCCACCGTCTCCGACATGTCCTTGAAGTTCTGGTCGTCGCTGCGCCAGTTCTTCAGGTTCGCGCTGATCCGGCCGGTGCAGGTGAACCGGCGCTTGCCCGGGTCCCCGTTCTCCACGCAGTCCGGGGTGTTGTACGTGGCCGTCGCGAAGGCCGACTTCACGTTCGCCAGCGCGGAGTCCCGCAGCCGGTCGTTGGGCGTGAAGACCGTGTTCGGCACGTAGAGCTGGTCGACCTTGGCGATCTGCGCGTCCAGGAAGCGGTCGTAGTCGCGCTGGAGGTAGGTGTCGGCGCCCATCCGGTGGCGCCACGCGTCGTACCCGGCGACGTCGTTGGCCCGCAGGTGGGTGTACATCTCGCGCAGCAGCGAGGGCTTCTCGGTCCACAGGAACTCGAAGAACGTGCCCGCGTAGTTGTAGAAGCGGAATCCGTCGCCCTCGTACGTGGCGTTCAGCAGCTGCTCGACCGACATCCGCGGGCCGCCGCCGGCGGTGTCGCCGATGACGCCCTTGACCAGGGACTTGCGGACGGCGATGCCGTTGTCGCGGGTGGCGCCGTCGAAGAACTCCGCGGTGCCCTCGTCCATGGCGGTGGTGCGGTCGCCCTCGTACCAGGGGCCCTCGCCGAAGAACCCGGGAACGGCGTACCGGCCGTTGAGGTAGTGCGTGTACTCGTGCCGGAAGAGCTCCTCGAGGGTGAGGGAGGAGTCCTGCGGGACGCGCCGCTGGTAGGTGTAGAAGGTGGCGCCGTTCTCGATGTACATGCCGCCGTTCGCGGTGCCGTAGCCGTACAGCATCGTCTGGTAGGTCACGTAGTCGGCGCGGGAGGCGTACAGCACGATGTTCAGCGTGGTGTTGGGGTCGCCGGCCAGGGGCTGGTCGGTCCCGAGCACCCGGTGGAACTGCGTCTTGACCTGCTTGCTCGCGTAGTAGAGCTGGTCGACGGTGGCCCGGTCGAGGGCCGTGCGGACCTTGATGGCGCCGTTGTCGTAGGTGTACGTGTTCGGGAAGAGCATCTTCTCGATGTCCTCCTTGCACACCCCGTACTGCTTGCACGCGTTGTAGGTGTTCAGCCAGGAGACGATCTTCGCCCAGGGCTCGCTGCCGTTGCCCCAGGCGGTCTTGACCGGCTCCAGGAGGCCGCCGAGGTCGGCGGATATCTGGTCCTGGAGGCCCTCGATCTGGCCGAAGCGGCCGTACTCGCCGAGCGCGTCGCGCACCACCCATTCGTTGGCGGTGCCCTTGAGGTGGGTGTATCCGGCGAAGGCCTTGAAGGCGGCCCGGTACGCGGAGTCGGCCTTGGCCGCGGCCTGGAAGGCGCTGTCCTGGTTGCCCGGGTACACGCCGAGGTAGTTGACGGTGAGGGCGGCGAGGGCCGCGCCGCCCCAGGCCGCGTCGGTGTTGGTCGCGGTGTGCGACGCGTCCAGGGTGGCCAGGACCTTCTTGACGAGGCCGAGCTGGCTCTGGCGCATGCCGGGGCCGGTCGCGTAGAGGGCTTCGCGCAGGGTGCGGGCGTTGGAGGCGGTGGCGTCGAAGGTGCGGGCCGCATTGCCGAAGTCGGTGACGGCCTTGCTCATCGCGCCGACGGTCGCGGCGTCGGTGAGGTCGATCTCGGAGCGCGAGAAGTCGTGGTACATCGCCGCGTGCAGGTACGTGAACATCTCCTCCAGGTGCGAGGAGTCACGGCCGTCGTGGGCGGCGGCCAGGCCGGATATCCGGCGGGAGACGGCCTGGACGTGTGCGTCGGACATGACGGGCACCAGGCGGGCGTCCCAGGTCCAGATCAGCCCGCGCAGACAGCCGTCGGCGGTGACGGCCGGGTCGGCCAGGAAGTCGGCGAACTGCTCGGGGCTCAGGCCCGTGATCCCGTCGAGGGTGCAGGGGACGCCCGCGGCGACGCTCTGCGCGGTGGCCGCGGTCTGGGCGGCGGCGGCGAGCTTGCGGCTCTTCTCGGCGCGCTCGGTGCGCTCGGCGGGAGCGGCGGCGGCCGGGGCGGCCCCGGGGACGCGGCCGTCGGCGGCCAGCCCGCCGGGGGCCTGGGCCGTGGCGGGCGCGGCCTGCTTGGGCGAGGCGAGGTGGTCGACCTCGTCGAAGGGGTTCGGGGCGGGCGCGCCGGAGGTGAAGGTGCCGGGCACGGCGGCGGGGGCGGCGAGCGCGGGCCGCTCGGCGGTCTGGGACACGGCCTGGCCGGCGGAGGCGAGCAGCGTCACCGCGACGGCGGCGGAGAGGAGGGACGTACGCACAGCTCTGTGCTGAGACACCAAAGACTCCTGGTTGGGAGGGGAGGTGGGGGAAGTGGTGCGCGAGGTGGTGCGTGAATACGCGAAATGCCTGAACTGCCCTGCGTCACACGGCGTTTGACGGGGATTAACGTGCCGCGGTGTGAGCTGTAACATAGTAATGTGAAATTGCACTGACAAGACCTGTGCGCCCACCAGTTCACATCTTCTTGAGGGAGCCCCGATGACCGACACCCCCTCCCGCCTCAACATCGGCAGCCACGACCTGCCGGTGTCACCGGAGTTGTCCCGTTTCATGGCCGCCGACTGGGCGTCGTCCCCCCTCCCCGACGCCGCGCGGGTCGGCGCGCACGAGGTCACCCCGGCCCGGCGCGCCCGGCTCTCGGCGCGCTTTCCGGGCGAGCGGCTGATCATCCCGGCCGGCGAGCTCAAGGTCCGCTCCAACGACTGCGACCACCGCTTCCGCCCGCACAGCGCGTACGCCTGGCTGACCGGGCTCACGGGCGAGGACCAGGTGGGCCACGTCCTGGTGCTGGAGCCCTCGGGCCCGCACGGCCACGAGGCCGTGCTGTACCTGCGCCCCCGCTCCCCGCGCGCGGACGGCAACGAGGAGTTCTACCGGGACCGCCGGTACGGGGAGTTCTGGGTCGGCCGCCGCCCCGACCTGGCGGAGGCCCGGCGGCTGACCGGCCTGCGCTGCGCCCACCTGGACGACCTCGGCTCCCCGGCGGGCCGCAATGCCGGGGTGGACCCGGAACTGGCCACCGCGCTCTCCGAGTTGCGCCTGGTCAAGGACGCCTGGGAGGTCGGGCAGCTCCAGCTCGCCGTCGACCACACGGCGGCCGGTTTCGAGGACGTCGTACGGGCGCTGCCGCGCGCCCTGGCGCACCCGCGCGGCGAGCGGTGGATCGAGGGGGTCTTCGGCCTGCGCGCCCGGGCGGAGGGGAACGGCACCGGGTACGACACGATCGCGGCGTCGGGCGCGCACGCGTGCGTCCTGCACTGGATCCGCAACGACGGCCGGCTCGACCGGGACGAACTGCTGCTGCTGGACGCGGGCGTGGAGACCGACAGCCTCTACACGGCGGACATCACGCGCACCCTCCCGCTGTCGGGGCGCTTCTCCCCCGTCCAGCGGCAGGTGTACGAGCTGGTGCTGGCGGCGCAGGACGCAGGTATGGCGGCGCTGCGCCCGGGCGCGAGTTTCCGGGACTTCCACCGGGCCGGGATGCGGGTGATCGCGGAGGGCCTGGCGGAGTGGGGCGTCCTGAAGGACGCTCGGGGCGACCTGCACCGGCGGTACACGCTGTGCAGCAGCGGTCACATGCTGGGACTGGACGTGCACGACTGCGCGAAGGCGCGCGCGGAGACCTACCTGGACGGGGTCCTGGAGGAGGGCCAGGTCCTGACGGTCGAGCCGGGCCTGTACCTGCAGCCGGACGACGAGACCCTGCCCCCGGAGCTGCGCGGCATCGGGGTGCGCATCGAGGACGACCTGGTCATCACGGCGAAGGGCGCCCGACTGATGTCAGGCGCCCTGCCCCGCACGGTCGCGGGGATCGAGGAATGGATGGGGACCCTCCTGGAGAGCCGGTGAAACCGGACGGTCAGTGACCGGTCGAGCCGGACGGTCAGTGGTGGTGGTCGGTGGTGGTGGGTGAAGCCGGGAGGCCGGCGGCCGAGTGGCTAGTGGCCACCGCCGCCTCCACCGCCCCCGCCGCCACCGTTCCCGCCGCCGTTCCCGCCGCCGCCGTCGTGGCCGCCGCCACCGCCGCCGTCGCCTCCGCCGCCGCCGCCGTAGCCTCCGCCGCCGCCGTCGTGGCCGCCACCGCCGCCGTCGTGGCCGCCACCGCCGCCGTCGCCGCCGCGGCCGGAGCCGTTGTCGCTCCAGCCATTGTCGTGACCGCCGCTCCAGTTGTTGTCGTTGCGGTTGTCATGGTTGGAGCGGTTGTCGTTCCAGCGGCCGTTGTTCCAGTTGTCGTTCCAGTTGGCGTTGTTGTGGCGGCCGTTGTCCGAGTCGTTGTCCCAGCACCAGCTGGGGCGGTCGTTCCAGTTGTGCCAGCGGGAGGAGTCGCAGCAGTCACGCCAGTTGTTGCTGCCGCGCCAGTCGTCGGAGCACCATCCCGAGTTGTTCTGCTGGGTCTGGGGAAGACCCGCGGCGAAAGCCCCGCCGACAGGCATCAGGCCGAGCGCGACGCCCGCGGCTCCTGCCACGATCGTCGCGGTGATGACACGGCGCATGACCATGCACCTCCGAGGATTGAGACATTCCTTACAAAAAGGTCATTTCCACCCTCACCCCTCCCTGGCTCGCTGTCAAAAGCACCTGGTCAGCGATCCGGCAACTCGGATACGGCCGTATCGAGTACGGCAATACCGTCCAGTTCGACCAGCGCGGGCTCGTCCCAGAGGCGGACGACCCCGATGACCGCCATCGCCGGGTACTCGCGGCCGGCCAGCCGGCGCCAGACACGGCCGAGTTCGGACGCATGGGTGCGGTAGGCATCCACGTCGACCGTGTAGACGGTCACCCGGACCAGGTCGGCCGGGGCGGCGCCGGATGCGGCGAGGGCCGTCAGGAGGTTGGCCAGAGCGCGTTCGAACTGCTCGGGCAGGGTGTCCCCGACCACCTTGCCCGAGGCGTCGAGCGCGGTCTGGCCCGCCAGGAAGACCAGCCGGGAGCCGCTCGCGGCCACGGCGTGGGAGAAGCCCGTCGGCGGCGAGAGCTCCGCCGGGTTGATCCGCTCGAGACTCACCGGTACAGCTCCTTCGCGATGATCGTGCGCTGGACCTCGCTCGCGCCCTCGTAGATGCGCGGGGCCCGGACCTCCCGGTACAGGTGCTCCAGCAGGTGGCCGCGCTGGAGGGCGACGGCGCCGTGCAGCTGGACCGCGTGGTCCACCACGTACTGGGCCGTCTCCGTCGCCAGCAGTTTCGCCATGGCCGACCGGCGCGGGACGTCCGGCGAGCCGGCGTCGTACGCGCCCGCCGCCGCGTAGACCAGGAGCCGGGCGGCCTCGGTGCGGGTGGCCATCTCGGCCACCCGGTGGCCCACCGCCTGGAGGTCGCCCAGTACCCCGCCGAACGCGGGCCGTGCCGCCGTGTAGGCGAGGGTCGCGTCCAGCGCGGCCCGGGCCATGCCGACGGCGAAGGCGCCCACGCTCGGCCGGAACAGGTTCAGCGTGTCCATCGCCACCCGGAAGCCGCGGCCGGGCTCGCCCAGCAGGTCCTGCGGGCCGACCGGGACCCCGTCGAAGGACAGCCGGCCGATCGGATGCGGGGAGAGCATGTCCAGGGGCTCGCCCGAGAGGCCGGGGCGGTCGGCCGGTACCAGGAAGGCGGTGACCCCCTTGGCGGCCGGGCCCTCGCCGGTCCGGGCGAACACCGTGTAGAAGTCCGCCTCGGGGGCGTTGGAGATCCAGCACTTCTCGCCGCTGAGCCGCCAGCCGCCCTTGCCGGCGCCACCGCCGCCGCCCGCGCCCGCGCCACCGCGCCCGCGCCCGTCCGCCGTGCTCGCGGTGTCCCGTACGGCCTGCAGCGCCAGCGCCGCCGCGTCCGAGCCCGCCCCCGGCTCGCTCAGCGCGAAGGCCGCCACCGCCCTCCCGGCCCGCACCTGCGGCAGCCAGCGCGCCCGCTGCTCCGGCGTCCCCGAGCTGAGCACCGGATGCGCCCCCAGCCCCTGGAGGGCGAGGGCCGTCTCGGCCTCCGTGCACCCGTACGCGAGGGATTCGCGGAGCAGGCACAGCTCCAGCGCCCCCGAGGTGAACACCCGCTCCAGCAGGCCCAGCTCGCCGAGTGCCGCGAGCAGCGGGCGGTTGACCCGTCCCGGCTCCCCCTTGTCGGCGATCGGCCGCAGCCGGTCCGCCGCCAGCGCGCGCAAGTGCCCGCACCACTCCTCTTGTTCCGCCCCGAGCGCGAATCCGGTCATCCGAATATCCCCGCTTCTATCGCGTCCTGTTGACTGCCGTCACCATCACGATACGCTCGTAGCGCACGTGCACGGCCTGCTCCGCCACTTCGGTCCCCCACCCGGGGGCCGCTGCCGTTGCAAGGGGGCGAACCCGCCTTGGAGCTCAAGCCTTCCGCCCACGCCGACACCTTCGCGCGCGACCACCTGCCGCCGCCCCACGCCTGGCCGCGGCTGCTGTTCGAGCTCCCCGAACTGGCCTATCCGGACCGGCTCAACTGCGGCGCCGAGCTGCTCGACACCACCGTCGCCCGGTTCGGGCCCGACCGCCCGGCCTTCCGCAGCGGCACGGGCGAGGTGTGGTCGTACGGAGAACTCCGCGAGCGCGTGGACCGCCTCGCGCACGTGCTCACGGCGGACCTCGGCGTGGTCCCCGGCAACCGGGTGCTGCTGCGCGGTCCCACCGGCCCGTGGCTCGCCGCCTGCTGGCTGGCGGTGATGAAGGCGGGCGCGGTGGCGGTGACGGTCCTCGCCCAGCAGCGGGCGCAGGAGCTGGCCACGGTCTGCGCGATGGCCCGGGTGCAGCACGCGCTGTGCCATGTCGGCGTGGTGGACGACCTGGCCAAGGCCGAGGTGCCCGGCCTGCGGATCACCCCGTACGGCGGCGAGGCCCCGGACGACCTGCTGCGACTGGCCGACCGGCACCAAGAGCCCTTCCGCGCCGTCGAGACCTCCGCCGACGACGTGGCCCTGATCGCCTTCACCTCGGGGACCACCGGGCGCCCCAAGGGCTGCATGCACTTCCACCGCGATCTGCTCTCCGTCGCCGACACCTTCTCCCGCAACGTCCTGCGCCCCCGCCCCGACGACGTCTTCGCGGGCAGTCCGCCGCTCGGCTTCACGTTCGGCCTCGGCGGCCTGGTCGTCTTCCCGCTGCGCGCCGGCGCCTCCGCGCTGCTGCTCGACCAGGCGGTCCCGCGCCGGCTGCTGCCCGCCCTCGCCGCGCACCGGGTCACGGTGCTGTTCACCGCGCCCACCGCGTACCGGGCGATGCTGGACGCCCTGGGCCCGTACGACGTGGGCGCGTACGACCTGTCCGCGCTGCGCCGCTGCGTCTCGGCGGGCGAGAACCTCCCGGCGGCCACCTGGCAGGCCTGGTACGAGCGCACCGGACTGCGGATCATCAACGGCATCGGCGCCACCGAGCTGCTGCACATCTTCATTTCCGCGGCCGACGAGGACATCCGTCCGGGGACGACCGGCCGCGTGGTGCCGGGCTGGCAGGCGCGGGTGGTGGACGCCTCCGGCCGCCCGGTCGCGGACAACGAGCCGGGGCTGCTGGCCGTCCGCGGCCCGGTGGGCTGCCGCTACCTGGCGGACCCGCGGCAGGAGGAGTACGTACGGGACGGCTGGAACCTGACCGGGGACACCTACGTCCGCGATCCGGAGGGGTACTTCCGCTACGTGGCGCGCGCCGACGACATGATCGTCTCGGCGGGCTACAACATCGCCGGTCCGGAGGTGGAGGAAGCCCTGATGCGCCACCCGGACGTGGTGGAGGCCGCGGTGGTGGGCCGCCCGGACGAGCGACGCGGGCAGATCGTGGTGGCGTACACCGTCCTGCGGGCGGGCACGGCGCTGACGGAGGAGGCCCTGCGCACGTTCATGCGGGCGGAACTGGCCCCGCACAAGTGCCCGCGCTCCTTCGTCTTCCTCCCCGCGCTCCCGCGGACCGCGACGGGAAAACTGCAGCGGTTCCGGCTGCGCGACGCCACGAGCCCGGGCTGACCGCCCGGCCGCCCCCTACAGTGAACCCGTGGTCGAGCAGCACACTCCGCGATCCCTGATCGTCACGTTCTACGGAGCCTACGGGCGGGCCTTCGAGGGCCCGGTCCCGGTGTCGGCGCTGGTCCGCCTGCTGGGCGCGGCCGGCGTGGACGCCCCGTCGGTCCGTTCGTCGGTGTCCCGGCTGAAGCGGCGCGGCTTCCTGCTGCCCGCGCGCGCCGCGGACGGCTCGGCGGGGTACGCGCTCTCGGCGGAGGCGCGGCAGCTGCTGGACGACGGCGACCGGCGGATCTACGGGGACCGTGACGCGCACCCGCCGGGGGAATGGCTGCTGGCGGTGTTCTCGGTACCGGAGCAGGAACGGAGCAAGCGGCACCTGCTGCGCTCGCGGCTCGCCCGGCTCGGCTTCGGCGCGGTGGCGCCGGGGGTGTGGATCGCCCCCGCCCACCTGTACGAGGAGACCGGGCACACCCTGGACCGGCTGCGCCTGACGGCGTACGTGGAGCTGTTCCGCGGCGGCCACCTCGGCTTCGCCCCGACCGCCGAGGCGGTGGCCCGGTGGTGGGACCTGACCTCGCTGGCCAAGCAGCACGAGGAGTTCCTCGACCTGCACGAGCCGGTGCTGCGCGCCTTCCAGTCGGGCCCGGCGCCCACCCCGGAGGAGGCCTACCGCGGCTACCTCCTGGCCCTGGACACCTGGCGCCGCCTGCCGTACGCCGATCCGGGCCTGCCGCGCGAGCTGCTGCCGGCGGACTGGCCGGGCGACCGGGCGGCGGCGGTCTTCGCCGAACTGCACGCCCGGCTGCGGGACATCGGGGCGGGGTTCCTGGAGCCTTAGGGGATGTCGAGCCTAGCCCCGGCCCGGGTGAAATCGGTGTGCGCGGGGAAACGATCCGGCGCCATCATGAGCCATGACCTGGACCTTCACCCATGACCTGGCGGCCTATCTGGCCGCGGCGGGCCCGGCCGTGGCCGGTGAGCCCGTCGCCAACACCTCCCTGCTGACCGTGGCCGACGCGCTGGAGCGGCGCGGTCTGCACGCCTACGGATCCGACGAGCCGTTCTTCGGCTGGTGGACCGCCGCCGACGGGAGCGTCGCCGGCGCCCTGCTGTGCACCCCGCCGCGCCCGCTGCTGATCGGGGCGCTGCCGGACGAGGCCGTCCGGGGGCTGGGGGCCGCGCTCGCCGCCGAGCCGCTGCTCGCCGGGGTCGAAGCGCTGATCGCCCGCCGCCGCGACGCGGAGGCGCTGGCCGCGGCCTGGGGGAGGCCGAGCGAGGTCACCGAGGAGAACCGGCTGTACCGGCTCGCCGGACTCGTCGCCCCGGATCCCGTCCCGGCCGGGCGGGCCCGGACCGCCACCGGGGCCGATCTGCCGCTGCTGATGGACTGGGCCGGCGCCTTCAAGCGGGAGACCGGGGAGCCGGGCGGCCCCTCCGAGGCGTTCCTGCGCGACCGGCTCTCGTACGGGGGCATGCTGCTCTGGGAGGACGCCGGGACTCCGGTGTCGATGGCCGGGTTCTTCCGCCCGATCGGCTCGGCCGCCCGCGTCGGGCCCGTGTACACCCCGCCGGAGCTCCGCGGCCGCGGGTACGCCGCCGGGGTCACGTACGCGGTGAGCGAAGCGGCGTACGCGGCCGGCGCCTCGGAGGTGCTGCTCTTCACGGACCTGGCCAACCCCACCAGCAACGGCGTCTACCAGCGCCTGGGCTACACCCCGGTCGAGGACCGCATCGAGGTGGCGGCGCTGTGAGCACCTCCGGGGAACCCGGCGCCCGCGACGGGCCCGAGGACCCGCTCGAACCCCTCTGGATGCTGGCCGCCAACGTCGTGCAGTGGCGCCGCCTGGGCGAGGACGGACGGGACCTGCGTCCGGGCACGAAGACGTTCGCGGGCGGCGCCAGGGTCTACGTCTTCGACATGCCGGACGGCTGGGACTGCTGCCTGGTCGTCGGCCGCCCCCGGCACACCCGGCGCTCCGTGCAGGCTTACGTCCACACCCGCCATCTGCACGCCTTCCGGCCGAAGCTGGTGCGCAGCCCGGCCGTACTGCGCACCGCCGGCTGGTCGAGGTTCTGGCGCGAGACGGCCGGGGCGGACGTGGCGGAGGCGGCCCGGGCACTGGAGCGCCACGCCGGGGAGCTGCGCAGCGGGCGGTGGCCGGACCGGCGGCATCCGGAGCCCTGCCTGTGCCATGCGTGCCTGACGGTCGCCGGGTGAACGCGCCTCAGCCGCGGCCGGCCGGCGGTTTGCGGCTGCCGGCCCGGTAGGGGGCGGGCCAGGGGGCCGCCGGGCCGGCGTAGGACTGGTCGGCGGCCGCGTGCAGGGTCCAGTGCGGGTCGTACAGGTGGGGGCGGCCGACGGCGCAGAGGTCGGCGCGGCCCGCCAGCAGCAGGGAGTTCACGTCGTCCCAGGAGGAGATCGCGCCGACGGCGATGACCGGGACGCCCAGTGCGTTGCGGATCCGGTCCGCGTACGGGGTCTGGTACGAGCGCCCGTACTCGGGGCTCTCGTCCGCCACCACCTGGCCGGTCGACACGTCGATGGCGTCGGCGCCGTGGGCGGCGAAGGCGGCCGCGATGTCCACCGCGTCCTGGGCGGAGGTGCCGCCCGGGGCCCAGTCGGTGGCGGAGATGCGGACGGTCATCGGGCGGTCGTCGGGCCAGACGGCGCGGACCGCGTCGAAGACCTCCAGCGGGAACCGGAGGCGGTTCTCCAGCGGGCCTCCGTAGGCGTCCGTACGGTGGTTGGTGAGCGGGGACAGGAAGCCGGACAGCAGGTAGCCGTGGGCGCAGTGCAGTTCCAGCAGGTCGAACCCGCAGCCGGCGGCCCGTACCGCGGCGGCCGCGAAATCGGAGCGGACCGACGCCAGGTCCTGCGCCGTCAGTGCGCGCGGCACGGCCGAGACGCCCTGCCGGTAGGGCGCCTCCGAGGCCGCCACGACCGGCCAGTTGCCCTCCGGGAGGGGGTCGTCCATGCCCTCCCACATCAGCCGCGTCGAGCCCTTGGGACCTGAGTGGCCGAGCTGGACGCCGAGCGCGGTTCCGGGCGCGGAGGTGTGCACGAAGTCGGCGATCCGGGTCCAGGCAGCCGCCTGCTCCGCCGTGTACAGGCCGGTGCAGCCGGGGGTGATCCGGCCCTCGGCGGACACGCAGACCATCTCGGTCATCACCAGGGCGGCCCCGCCGAGGGCCCGCGCGCCCAGGTGCACCAGGTGGAAGTCCCCGGGCGTCCCGTCGCCGTCCTGCGCGGAGTACATGTCCATCGGGGAGACCACGACCCGGTTGCGCAGGGTCAGCCCGCGCAGCTTCAGCGGCGTGAACATCGGCGGGGTGTCCGCGTCCGGGCAGCCGAAGTCCCGTTCCACGGCCCGGGTGAACCGCTCGTCGCGCAGCCGCAGGTTGTCGTGGGTCACCCGGCGGCTGCGGGTGAGCAGGTTGAAGGCGAACTGCCGGGCTGGCTGGTCCACGTACCCGGCGAGTTCCTCGAACCACCGCATGCTGGCGGCGGCGGCCCGCTGGGTCGAGGCCACCGCCGGCCGCCGTGCCGTCTCGTACGCGGCCAGGGCGGCGGGCACGTCCGGCTGCGCCCCCGGCTCGGCGGCGGCCACCGCCGCGGCCACCGCTTCGGCGAGGGCGAGCGCGTCCTCCACGGCCAGCTTGGTGCCGGATCCGATGGAGAAGTGCGCGGTGTGCGCCGCGTCGCCGAGCAGGACCACGTTGCCGTGGGACCACCGCTCGTTGACGACCGTACGGAACTCCGTCCACGCCGAGCGGTTGCCGTGCAGCGGCCGGCCGCGCAGGGCCTCGCCGAAGATCTTGGCGCAGCGGGCGGCCGATTCGTCCTCGTCGCACAGGTCGAGGCCGGCGGCCCGCCACACCTTCTCGTGCATCTCCACGATCACGGTGGAGGCGTCCGCGGAGTACGGGTAGGCGTGCAGCTGCATGACGCCGTGCTCGGTCTCGGCGATCTCGAAGCGGAACGCGTCGAAGGCGAAGTCGGCGGCGAGCCAGATGTACCGGCAGTGCCCGCTCGTCAGCGTCGGCCGGAAGTGCGCTGCGCCGCTCTGGCGGGTCGCGCTGTGCACTCCGTCGGCCGCGACCACCAGGTCGTACGAGGCCGCCAGCAGCGCGGCGGCCGGCGCCCCGGTGCGGAAGCGGAGCTGCACCCCGAGCCCGGCGCAGCGCTCGTGCAGGATCTCGAGCAGCCGGCGCCGCCCGATGGCGGCGAAGCCGTGGCCGCCGGAGGTCAGCAGCCGCCCGCGGTGGACGATGTCGATGTCGTCCCAGCGCACGAACTCCGCGCCGAGGGCGGCGTAGACCACGGTGTCGGCCGCTTCGATGCCGCCGAGGGTCTCGTCGGAGAGCACCACGCCGAAGCCGAAGGTGTCCTCGGGGGCGCCGCGTTCCCAGACCTCCACGGTGTGGCCCTGGCGGGCCAGCAGTGCGGCGGCGTACAGGCCCCCCGGCCCGCCGCCGACGACGGCGACCCGCAATGCGCTGCCGACCCGCATGGTGCCCGCAGCCATGGCGCTACCTGCCCTCCCACTCCGGGGGCCGCTTCGTGGTGAAGGCGGCGTGGAACTCGGCGTAGTCCCGGCCGTTCATCAGCAGGGCCTGGGTGTTGGCGTCGAGCTCGACCGACGCGGCCAGCGGCATGTCGAGTTCGGCGGTCAGCAGCGCCTTGGTCTGCGCGTACGCGAGGGCCGGGCCGGCCGCGAGGTGCGCGGCGAGCTCCGCGGCCCGTACGCCGGCCTTGCCCTCCTCGGTGACCTCGCTGAGCAGGCCGATGCGCTCGGCCTCCGGCGCGCGTACGGGCTCTCCGAGCATCAGCAGCCGGGTGGCGTGGCCGAGGCCGACGACGCGGGGCAGCAGGTACGCGGCGCCCATGTCCCCGCCGGAGAGGCCGACGCGGGTGAAGAGGAACGCGAAGCGGGCGGTGGGGTCGGCGATCCGGAAGTCGGCGGCGAGCGCGAGGACGGCGCCGGCGCCGGCGGCGACCCCGTGCACGGCGGCGATCACCGGGAAGGGGCATTCGCGGACGGCCCGCACCACCTGGCCGGTCATCCGGTTGAAGTCGAGGAGCTGGGCGGTGTCCATGGCGAGGGTGGCGCCGATGATCTCGTCGACGTCGCCGCCGGAGCAGAACCCGCGCCCCTCGCCGCCGAGCACGAGGGCGCGCACGGACCGCTCCCGGGAGAGCTCGGCGAGCAGATCGCGCAGGTCGGCGTAGGCGCCGAAGGTGAGGGCGTTGAGTTTCTCGGGGCGGTCGAGGGTGACGGTGGCCACGCCGTCCTGCCGGGTCACCCGCAGGTGGCGCCACCGTTCGGTCGCTGCTGTGGAACCGATGAAGGGGCTCACACGATCGACGGTATCACTGCATCGTGACTGCCGTCACAGAAACGCGACACACTCGGCATGGTCGAAAGCGTCAGCACCTCACCGCGGACGGGAAGGCCGCCCGGCTCACCCCGCCGACCCGGCCCGCATGACTATGCGGCGCTGCGCGGCATCAGCCGCAACTAGTCGGTGTCGGGCCGGGCGAGGGTCGCGACGAGCACGGCCTTGATGGTGTGCAGCCGGTTCTCCGACTCGTCGAAGACGAGGGAGTGCACGGATTCGAACACCTCGTCCGTCACCTCCAGCGACTCCAGCCCGTGCCGCTCGTGGATCTCCCGGCCGACCTTGGTGCCCAGGTCGTGGAAGGCGGGCAGGCAGTGCAGGAACTTCACGTCCGGGTTCCCGGTCGCGCGCAGCACGTCCATCGTGACGGCGTACGGGGCCAGGGCGCCGATCCGCTCGTCCCAGACCTCCTTGGGCTCGCCCATGGAGACCCACACGTCGGTGGCGACGAAGTCCGCCTGGGCCACGCCCTCGGCGACGTTCTCGGTCAGCGTGATGCGGGCACCGCTGGCGGCCGCGAGCCGGCGCGCCTGCGACACCACCGACTCGCCCGGCCAGTAGGCCTTCGGCGCGACGATGCGTACGTCCATGCCGAGCAGCGCACCGGTCACCAGGTAGGAGTTGCCCATGTTGAAGCGGGCGTCGCCGAGGTAGGCGAAGGTGATCCGGTCCAGCGGCTTGGCGCAGTGCTCGGTCATGGTGAGCACGTCGGCCAGCATCTGGGTGGGGTGCCAGTCGTCGGTGAGCCCGTTGAACACCGGCACGCCGGAGTGGGCGGCGAGCGCCTCGACGGCCGCCTGGCTGTCACCCCGGTACTCGATGCCGTCGAACATCCGGCCGAGCACCCGCGCCGTGTCCTTGACCGACTCCTTGTGGCCGATCTGGGAGCTGACCGGGTCGAGGTAGGTGGTGTGGGCGCCCTGGTCGGCGGCGGCGACCTCGAACGCGCAGCGGGTGCGCGTCGAGGTCTTCTCGAAGATCAGCGCGATGTTCCTGCCCTGGAGGAGGCGCTGCTCGGCCCCGGCCTTCTTGGCGGCCTTGAGGTCGGCGGCGAGCTCGATCAGGCCGCGGAACTCGGCGGCGGAAAAGTCGAGCTCCTTGAGGAAACTGCGGCCGACGAGGTCGGTGGCCATCGGGGTACTCCAGGGTCGCGCTGACAGGGGATGCTGGAAGTGTATACGCTCGCCTGCATTGATATACAGCCCCCATCCACCGGCCCGCCGACCTCCGCTTCCGCCGGTCCCCTGTTGCGCGGTCCTCCGGGTCAGGCCGGGTCCCGCTCCACCGGGCAGCTCATGCACCGCGGCCCGCCGCGGCCCCGCCCGAGCTCGCTGCCCGGGATCTCGATGACCTCGATGCCCTCCTTGCGCAGGTGCGTGTTGGTCGTCACGTTCCGCTCGTAGGCCACCACCACCCCCGGCTCGACGGCCAGCACGTTGCAGCCGTCGTCCCACTGCTCGCGCTCCGCCGCGTGCACGTCCTGCGTCGCGGTCAGCACCCGGATCGAATCCAGCCCGAGCGCGGCCGCGATCGCCCGGTGCATGTGCTCCGGCGGATGGTCGGTCACCTTCAGCTCCTGCAGGCCGGCGCCCGGCTCGATCGTGTAGGAGCGCAGCATGCCGAGGCCCGCGTACTGCGTGAACGTGTCTCCGTCCACCATCGTCATCACCGTGTCCAGGTGCATGAAGGCCCGCCGCTTCGGCATGTCCAGCGCCACGATCGTGGTCGCCGATCCGGCCGCGAACAGGCCCCGCGCGAGCATCTCCACCGCCTGCGGCGTCGTCCGCTCGCTCATCCCGATCAGTACCGCGCCGTTGCCGATGACGAGCACGTCACCGCCCTCGATGGTCGAGGGGTAGTCCGCCTGCCCCTGCGACCAGTAGTGGAAGGCCCCCGAGGAGGTGAAGAGCGGGTGGTGCTTGTAGATCGCCTCGAAGTGCACCGTCTCGCGCTGCCGGGCCGGCCAGCGCATCGCGTTGATGGACACCCCGTCGTAGATCCAGGCGGAGGTGTCCCGGGTGAACAGGTGGTTGGGCAGCGGCCCCAGCAGGAAGTCGTCCAGCTCCATGGCGTGGAAGCGCACCGACACCGGCTCGGCGTGCCGCTCCAGGTACTCCCGCTTGGTCATCCCGCCGACCAGCGCCTCGGCCAGCCCGGTCGCCGGCAGCTGGTCGAAGACCGCGCGCAGGTGGTCGGTGGCGAGCGGCCCGTACTCCTTCTCGTCGAACACCCGGTCCAGTACGAGGTGTCTGGCCTCCGGGATGTCCAGGGCCTCGCACAGCAGGTCGCCGAAGAGGTGCACCTCCACGCCGCGGTCGCGCAGGACGTCCGCGAAGCCGTCGTGCTCCTGGCGGGCCCGGCGCACCCACAGCACGTCGTCGAAGAGCAGTGCGTCCTTGTTGCTCGGTGTGAGCCGCTTCAGCTCCAGGTCGGGCCGGTGGAGGATGACGCGGCGAAGCCGCCCGGTCTCGGAGTCGACATGGAATCCCATGGCGTACACGTTCGCAGACCGGACGGCCTTTTGATGTGGCGTTCGCTCAGGAGACCGGGCGCGGCCGGCAGCCCCTGCAGGCCCGGCAGCCCCCGCGGGATCAGCGCAGACCGAGGAGTGCCGTCGGGGTCCCGATCAGCTCCGGGGTGGTCAGTCCCAGCTTGGGCATGGTCAGGTCCGGGATCCCGAAGTTGTCGCCGTTCGGCATCGTCAGCGGGGCGCCGACGACCGCACCGGGGGTACGGACGAGCAGGTCGGTGGCCTCGGACTCCAGCGTCCCCTCGCCGTCCGTCTTCGGGTCTCCGAGCAGGTTCGGCACCGGTGCGCCGACCAGGGTGTTGCCGAGCTCGGTGCTGACCGGCAGCACGGGGAGGATCGGGCTGGGGAGCAGATCCCCCGTGTGGTACCGGGGGGCCTCCGGGGCGCCGACGACCGGTACCGGCACCGCGGTGGCCACGCGCGGGGTGTCCACGCCCAGCGTGGTCTTCACGGCGTCCAGGGGCACAGCCACCGGCACCGAGTCGGCCACGGCCGGGGTGGCCGCGCCGGCCGCAGCCATACAGGTCATGAGTGCCGCAATGCTTCCGCGCGCGGTCATCTTCATAAGTGACGTTCCGTCCTTCCAGGGTCGCGGACATTCCGCTGCCCTGGATGAACGATCCCGCCGGCGGTTTTCCCGGCGTTCTTAGGGAAAGTTCCCCCATACGACCTAATTCGGGGCCGTACGGGGGCCTCACCTTTACGGCTCCGCCCTGTGCGGCCCCGCGTACCGGCCCTGCTCACAACCGGGGGTCGACCGGCTCCGATTCGAGGGCGAGCACCCCGAAGACCGCCTCGTGCACCCGCCACAGCGGCTCCTCCCCCGCCAGCCGGTCCAGGGCCTCCAGCCCGAGCGCGTATTCGCGCAGGGCCAGCGAGCGCTTGTGCCCCAGGAACCGCTGGCGCAGCTTCTCCAGCTGCTCCGGACGCGTGTACTCCGGGCCGTAGATGATCCGCAGGTACTCGCGCCCGCGCACCTTGACCCCGGGCTGGACCAGGCGGCCCTTGCCGTCCCGGGCGTACGCCTGGAGCGGTTTGACGACCATGCCCTCGCCGCCCGCGGCCGTCAGCTCCAGCCACCAGTCGGTGCCCGCCCGTACGGAGTCCTCGTCGGCGGTGTCGACCAGGATCCGGCCGGTGCGGCGCAGCAGCCCGGTGCCGGAGGCCTCGTCGGCGGCGACGAGCCGGTCCAGCCAGAACAGCTGCTCGTCGTGCGGTACGGCGGCCAGCGAGCGCCCGGCCGCCGCCAGCAGCTGGAACGGCGCGAACCGTACGCCGTCCAGCCCGTCGGTGGTCCAGCAGTAGCGCCGGTAGGCGTCGGTGAACCGCGCGGCGTCGGCGGCCCGGTCCTGCTGGCGGGCGAGCAGCTCGCCGGTGTCGATGCCCCGCGCGGCGGCCGCGGCCAGGGCACCGAGGGCGTCCGGGAAGACGGCGCGGGAGGCCGCGCCGACGGCGGCGTACTGGTTGCGCAGCAGGCCGGTGGACTTCAGCGACCAGGGCAGCAGCTCCCCGTCCAGCAGCAGCCAGTCGGTGGCCAGCTCCTCCCACAGGCCCGCGTCGGTGACGGCGCCGCGGAGCCGGGTCAGGACCTCCTCGGTGACCTCGGGGTCGCGGAAGAAGGGCCGGCCGGTGCGGGTGTAGACGGAACCGGTCGGCCCGTCGGCACCGAAGCGCTCCCGGGCGCTCTCGGCGTCCTTGCACACCAGAACCGTGGCCCGGGAGCCCATGTGCTTCTCCTCGCACACGACCTGGGCGATGCCGTCCTTGCGGTACTGGGCGAAGGCCTCGGCCGGGTGCTCCAGGTAGCCCGCCTCCCGGGAGGTGGCGGTGGGCGCCATGGTCGGCGGCAGGTACGGGACCAGCCGCGGGTCCACCGCGAAGCGGCTCATGACCTCCAGGGCCGCCGCCGCGTTCTCCTCGCGCACGGTGACGTTGCCCAGGTGCCGGGTCTCGACGATCCGGCGCCCGTGGACGTCGCCCAGGTCGAGCGGACGCCCCTCGTGGCCGCCCGGCGCCTCGCCGGCGAGCGGCCTGACCGGCTCGTACCAGACCTTCTCGGCCGGTACGTCGACCAGTTCGCGCTCGGGCCAGCGCAGGGCGGTCATCTTCCCGCCGAAGACGGCGCCGGTGTCCAGGCAGATGGTGTTGTTGATCCAGGCGGTGTTCGGGACCGGGGTGTGGCCGTAGACCACGACCGCCTTGCCGCGGTAGTCCTCCGCCCACGGGTAGCGCACGGGCAGGCCGAACTCGTCGGTCTCGCCGGTGGTCTCCCCGTACAGGGCGTGCGAGCGGACCCGGCCGGAGGTGCGGCCGTGGTACTTCTCGGGCAGCCCGGCGTGGCAGACCACCAGCTTGCCGCCGTCGAGCACGTAGTGGCTGACCAGGCCGCGGATGAACTCCCGCACCTCCTGGACGAACTCCTCCGGCTCATGGCTCAGCTGCTCGATCGTCTCGGCGAGCCCGTGGGTCTGCTGGACCTTGGAGCCCTTGAGGTAACGGCCGAGCTTGTTCTCGTGGTTCCCGGGCACGCACAGCGCGTTGCCGGACCCGACCATGCCCATCACGCGGCGCAGGACGCCGGGGCTGTCCGGGCCGCGGTCGACGAGGTCGCCGACGAAGACCGCGGTGCGGCCCTCCGGGTGGGCGCCGTCCTCGTACCCGAGCTGGCCGAGCAGGGTCTCCAGCTCGGAGGAACAGCCGTGGATGTCGCCGATGATGTCGAAGGGTCCGGTGAGGTGGGTGAGGTCGTTGAACCGCTTCTCCAGCACCACTTCCGCGCTGTCGGCCTCCTCGGGCGTGCGCAGCACGTGCACCTTGCGGAAGCCCTCGCGCTCCAGACCGCGCAGCGAGCGGCGCAGGTCGCGGCGGTGCCGCTGGATGACGGCGCGGGGCAGCCCGGCCCGGTCGGGGCGGCCGGCGTTGCGTTCGGCGCAGACCTCCTCGGGCATGTCGAGGACGATGGCGATGGGCAGCACGTCGTGCGCGCGGGCGAGCTGGACCAGCTGCCGGCGGGCCTCGGACTGCACGCTGGTCGCGTCGACGACGGTGAGGCGCCCGGCCTCCAGCCGCTTGCCGGCGATGTAGTGGAGGACGTCGAAGGCGTCCCGGCTCGCACTCTGGTCGTTCTCGTCGTCGGAGACGAGGCCCCGGCAGTAGTCGGAGGAGATGATCTCGGTGGGCTTGAAGTGCTTGCGGGCGAAGGTGGACTTGCCGGATCCGGTGGCCCCGATCAGGACGACGAGGGACAGGTCGGTGACGGGAAGTACGCGCGCGGCGGTCGTGGTCATGCGACCTCACCCTCTTTCTTGGTCTCCGTGCTGATCTGTGTGAAAACGGCCATCTGGGTGGGCGGCCCCACCTCGGGGTCGTCGTCCCCGACGGGAACGAACTCGGCGGCGTACCCGTACCGTTCGGCGACCTCTCCGGCCCAGGTACGGAACTCCTCACGGGTCCACTCGAAGCGGTGGTCGCCGTGCCGGACGTGCCCGGCGGGCAGGGTCTCCCAGCGGACGTTGTACTCGACGTTCGGGGTGGTGACGAGGACGGTGCGGGGGCGGGCCGAGCCGAACACCGCGTACTCCAGGGCGGGCAGCCGCGGCAGATCGAGGTGTTCGATGACCTCGCTGAGCACGGCCGCGTCGTAGCCGGTCAGCCGCTTGTCGGTGTAGGCGAGCGAGCCCTGCAGCAGCTGCACGCGGCTGCTCTGCCGCTCCCCCATCCGCTCGAGGCGCAGCCGCTTGGCGGCCGTGCCGAGGGCCCGCATGGACACGTCGACGCCGACGATCTCGGTGAAGGCGGCGTCCTTGAGGAGGGCCTGCACCAGCTGGCCCTGTCCGCAGCCGAGGTCGAGGACCCGGGCCGCGCCGGCGGTGCGCAGTGCGGCGAGGACCGCCTCGCGCCGCTGCACGGCGAGCGGTACGGGCCTTTCCTCGGTGTCACGGTTCTCGTCCACGGCGTTGTCGAGCTCCTCGACCTCGCTGCCGTCGGCCTCGGCCAGCCGGACCAGCTCCAGCCGCTCCAGGGCGTCGCGGGTCAGCCGCTTGTGGCGGGCGAGGTAGCGGGCGCTGATGAGCCCGTTCTCGGGGTGCGCGGCCAGCCAGCCGTCTCCGGCGCGCAGCAGCTTGTCCACCTCGTCGGGGGCGACCCAGTAGTGCTTCGCGTCGTCGAGCACGGGCAGCAGGACGTAGAGCTGCCGCAGGGCGTCGGCGAGCCGCAGTTCGCCCTCCAGCACGAGCCGTACGTACCGGGAGTCCCCCCACTCGGGGAACTGCTCGTCGAGCGGCACGGGTTCGGCCCGCACGAGGTCCCAGCCGAGCGGATCGAACAGCCTGTGGACGAGCTCCGCCCCGCCGCGGGCGGGCAGCGCCGGTATCTCGATCCGCAGCGGACGGGCCTGCTCCGGCAGCTCGGGGCGGGCGGTGCACTGGCCCTTGAGCGCGCTGCGAAAGACGGAACTGAGCGCGACGGCGAGCAGCGAGGAGGCGGCGTACGGACGGTCGTTGACGTACTGCGCGAGCGCGGCGTCGGGCGCCCCGCCCCGCCCTTTGCCCTGCCCGCGCCGCACGAGTGCGACGGGATCCACCTCAAGCAGCAGGGCCGCCGTGCATCGCTGGTCGGCGGCCTCGGGATAGAACACGTGGGCGACACCGTGGGAGGTGGAGAACGCCTGCACCTTCCCGGGATGCTTGTGCAGCAGAAAACCCAGATCGGTAGCCGGGTGCTCAGCACTGCCAGTGGTGGAGATCGTCAGGAACATGCAGCTCAGCATGCCTGCAGCCCCCTGGCGAGGGCCACCGGATTTTCCCCCTCGCCCACCTCCCGCACCACCCCCGGATCCCGGTCGGGCTCACTGGAGCCGCTGCATCCCCGCGGTCAGTTGGGCGATGGCGGGCGGGCCGATGCGGCAGCAGCCGCCCAGGAGGCGGGCGCCCGCCGTGAGCCAGGCTTCGACGGGCCAGGGGGCGGGGTCGGGCGGGGCGTGCCAGGTGGCGGTGGGGGCGTCCCAGACGGAGCCGTCGTTCGGGTAGGCCAGGAGCGGCTTGGCGGTGACGGAGGCGGCCGCCTCCAGGGCGGGCAGTACGTCCGCCGGGTCGCAGCAGTTGACGCCGAGGGCGATGATCTCCGGGGCCTCGGCCGCGAGGGCGAAGGCCTCGGGGAGGGGCTGGCCTGCGCGGGTGCGGGCGTCGGCCACGGTGTAGCTCAGCCAGGCGGGCGCACCGGTTGCGGCGAGGACGGCGAGCAGGGCTTCGGCCTCTTCGGCGTCCGGGACGGTCTCCACGGCCAGGACGTCGGGGCCCGCCTCGAGCAGCGCCTCGATGCGGGGGCGGTGGAAGGCGGCGAGCTCGCGCACGCTCAGCCCGTACCGCCCGCGGTACTCGGAGCCGTCCGCGAGCACCGCCCCGTACGGGCCGACCGAGGCGGCGACCCAGACCTCGTGGTCCGCGGCCTCGGCCGCCCGGGCGGCGAGTGCGACGCTGCGGTGCAGCAGGGCGGTGGTCGCGGCCCGGTCGTGGCCGTGGGCGGCGAAGGCCTCGTACCCCACCTGGTAGCCGGCGGTGATCAGCACCTCGGCGCCGGCCCGCGCGTACGCCGTGTGGGCGGCCTCCACCTGGTCCGGCCGCTCGGCGAGCACCCGGCCCGACCAGAGGCCGCCGGACAGGTCGCAGCCCTGGTCGGTGAGCTGGTTGCTCAGTCCGCCGTCCAGGAGCACGACCCTGCGGGCCAGGGCTTCGGCGAGCGGTCCGGACGCGCGGGGCATCGGTCGTGCGCCTGTCTCAGCCGAGCTGGGACAGCACCTGGGCCGAGATCAGCTCCAGGTGGTCCAGGTCGTCGAGGTCGAGCAGCTGGAGGTAGACGCGGGAGCTGCCGACGGCCGCGTAGGCGCCGATCTTCTCCACGACCTCGGCCGGAGAGCCGGCCAGGCCGTTGGCCTTGAGCTCGTCCACGTCGCGGCCGATGGCGGCGGCGCGGCGGGCGACCTCGGCGTCGTCCCTGCCGACGCACACCACGAGGGCGTTGGAGTAGACGAGGTCGTCGGCCCCCCGCCCGGCCTCCTCGGCGGCCCGGCGCACCCGGCCGAACTGCCGCTCGCTGTCCGCGATCGACGCGAACGGCATGTTGAACTCGTCGGCGTACCGGGCGGCGAGGCGCGGGGTGCGCTTCGCGCCGTGGCCGCCGATGAGCACGGGCACCTTGGCCTGGGCCGGCTTGGGCAGCGCCGGGGACTTCTCCACCTGGTAGTGGGTGCCGGCGTAGTCGAAGGTGGCGCCGGGCTCGGTGGCCCACAGGCCGGTGACGATGGCCAGCTGCTCCTCCAGCCGGGCCATCCGCTCCGCCGGGAAGGGGATGCCGTACGCCTTGTGCTCCTCCTCGAACCAGCCCGCTCCCAGGCCCAGTTCGACCCGGCCTCCGGACATCTGGTCGACCTGGGCCACCTGGATGGCGAGCACGCCGGGCAGCCGGAAGGTGCCGGCCGTCATCAGCGTGCCCAGCCGGATCCGCCGCGTCTCCCGGGCCAGGCCCGCGAGGGTGATCCAGGCGTCGGTGGGCCCGGGCAGGCCGTCCGCCGAGCCCATCCGCAGGTAGTGGTCGGACCGGAAGAACGCGTCGAAGCCCAGGTCCTCGGTGGCCTTGGCGACGCTCAGGAGGGTGTCGTAGCTGGCGCCCTGCTGGGGTTCGGTGAAAATACGGAGATCCATGCCTCCCATCCTGCCTCGCCCGGCCGCCTCCGGCAGGCGCCCCCGTCCCGCCCCGGCAGGGTGAATCTGCGTCAACCCTGCGGTCCGCCCCGCGCCAGGCCGGTGACCGGCCCGGACGGGGATCGTTGGCTCGGACGGAGCCGGACCGCCCGGCCCGCGCGCCGAAGGGCCTGCTGCAGCAGATGGAAGAGCTGATCGCGGCGCTGAACGCCGACCTGTCGCAGCTCGACGCCGACCTCCAGTCCTCCACGGACCGCACCCCCGGCACGCCGCCGGCCCCGGGAAGCCGCGCCCCCGAGAGCGAGCGCCCGTCCCACCGGTCGTACTGACCGTGCGGGTCCCGTCGCGCGCGGCGGGACCCTCGATCCCGTTCTCCCGTCGTTCGCCCGCTCCCGTCAGGCCACGCCCGAGGCGGACCCCCGTTCACGGACCGCCAGGCGCCGCAGGACCGCCCGGACCCGGTCGCTCGATTCGTCGGCCGCGTCGATGGACTCTATGCACTGCCAGTACAGGCCTTCGTCGTCCGTCGCACAGGCCACCCCGACCAGGGCTATCCCCACTTCGCCGAGCAACGCCTGCAGTCCGAGCAGAGCCTGGCGGACATCCGCCACCTCGGTCAGCTGCGCCGCTCTCGGCGGATAGTCGGGCGCGCTGCCCTCGCCGCGCAGGGCGGCTCTGTCGAGCACCCCGCAGCCTCTGCCCCCCGCTTCACCCAGTCCCCGTGCCTCCGATCTCAGCTCCCGCGGCCCGGTGACCGCCAGCCAGCTCCCTATCCCCTGCGTGAGCGCCTGGGCCTGCCAGGCCTCGCCCACGATGTCCATCGCCGCCCCGCTCTGTGCCAGCGCGTGCCGGCCGGCCGCGATGAGCCGTACCGCATCCATATGCCGTCCCCCGTCCGCACGACATCCACCGTTCTCACCACTACCCAGAGTGAGGGCAATGCGCCAGTAAAGCCAGGGGTATTCGGAAATCTATGGACACAAACATGGTTGTGGACGACGCCATCACTCCGAAGAGTGACAATTCGATGTCGGAGGCCCTGTCACCGGGAAGCGGAGCTCGTTCCTCTCGATCTTCGCGGCGAGCGCATCCAGCACATCCACCTCGAGGACCTCACAGAACTGCAGCAGATACGCCAGCACGTCGGCCACCTCATCGGCCACGCGGTGCGCGGTTTCCGGCTTCTCCATGACCTCCGCCGACTGTTCCGGGGTCAGCCACTGGAAGATTTCGACCAGTTCGGAGGCCTCCACGCTCAGCGCCACGGCCAGGTTCTTGGGCGTGTGGTAAGGCTCCCAGCCGCGAGCCGCCGCGAACGCGGCCAGCCGCCGCTGCAGTTGGTGCAGCCGCTCGTGCGGGTGCGGCTCGTCCCCGTGCTGTACGTCCTGCTCATCGCTCATGGCGTCAGGTCTACCACCGCGACGCCCGGGCTGAGGCGGGCGGCCGCGGCCGTCTCCTCCCCCACCGCGGCGACCAGGCGGACATGGCCGCGGCCGCAGCACAGCAGGGCCAGCCGCAGCAGCTCTGCGTTCTGCCGCCGGTCCAGGCCGCGGTCGAAACCGTCGGCGAGGACGGTCAGCGCCTGCCGGGCGGAGAGCAGTTCGGCGGCCGGGTCCATGGCCAGCACCCCCGGGCCGGTCAGCAGGACCAGCGCCAGCGCGAGGAACCGGAGCTCGCCCGCGCCCAGCCGGCCCAGTTCCGTGGCGGGCCCGGCGGAGCCGCGGTCCAGCAGCGCCGTGACCGGGCCGTGCGCGGGGGCCCGTACGTCCAGGCCCTCCACCGGGCCCGAACAGCCGGTCCGCGCCGCCGCCGTCAGCAGCGCATGGCGGGTGCCGCATTCGTGGCGGGTCCGGCGCAGTACGTCGGCCAGGTTGGCGCAGTCGCCGAGCAGCCGGCCCGCGCCCGGCGGGACGGGGGCCCGCATCCGGTCCGGGCGCGGGTCGCAGGGGAACGCCGAGCGCAGGGCCACCACCATCTGCTCGGCGGCGGCGAGGACCTGCCGCTGTCCTGCCGTGGCGCCGGCCACGCGCAGCGGGAGCAGGGCGGTGCCGAGCCGGTCGTCGGGCAGCGGGGCCCGGGTGACGCCGACGGCCCCGCCGGTCAGCCAGGAGGCCTGTACGGAGCGTCGGCCGGGGTCGCGCAGGGCGGTGCTGAGCAGGATCTGCCCGCCCGCGGAGAGCCGTTCGCCGACGATCCGCAGTGCGGGTTCGGCCTGGACGGCGAGGTCGAGGCGGACGGGTCCGGCCGGGCCGTCGACGGTGCAGCCGATGCGGAATCCGCGCCGCCCCTCGCCGTCGGGCAGGGCCCGGTCGGGGATCCGGGCCCCCGGGTCGGGGAACGCCTCCTCCAGGGTGGCCCCGGATCCGAGCCCGGCCAGGGCCTCGTACGCGGCGAGGACCTGGGACTTGCCGCTGCCGCTGGGCCCGGTGAGGTACGTCACGGGCCCGAGCGGGAAGACGGCCGCGCGGTGCGCCCCGAAGGCGGAGAGCCGCAACTCGGTGACGGCGGGCCGGTGGTGCACGACGGGCCGTGCGGTATCGGCCGGCGGGCCGGGCGACACGGCGTCGTCGGCCGGGGCGGCGGCGGCAGGGGTATCGGCTAACGCGGCAGAGGCAGAGGCCTCCGCCGCGTCCAAGGTGGCGTCCATGCGCCGGACGGTACGGCCCGCCGGGCCCCCGGTGGGCACGGCGAACCGTTCCGCCCTGGCGACCTTCCTACGATCGGGGGACGGCGGCGGCCGCGATCCCCTCGACCTCGGTCCCGACGGGCGCCAGCAGGAAGACGTTCCGGTCGACCCGGTGCATCCCGCTGCCCAGTCCGAAGACCACGCCGCTGCTGAAGTCGAGGATCCGCTTGGCCACTTCGCTGTCCGCGCCGGTGAGGTCGAGCAGCACCGGGATCTGCGCGATCAGGTACTCGGCCACCTCCCGGGCATCGGCGAAGATCTGGACCCGGATCACGACGAAGCGCCGCTGTTCCGCCGCGGCAGGTCCCGGCGCCGTGGGGATCGTGCGGTGGTCCACCCGGGAGGGCCACTCGTTGCGACTGCGCAGGGGGACCACCTGCGCGAGCCCCTCCCACTGTTCGTCCGTGACGTCGTACCTGCTCACCGGGCCGCCTCGGCCGTGCGCTTCATGTGCATCCCGCCATCCTCTCGCGTTTCACCCGTTCAGCCCAACAACGACACGAGCGACGCGGGGTACTCCCGCGAAAGCGAATAGGTTAGGTTAGGCATACCTAAGTCACTCGTCCAGGACGATGGAGAGATCCGCATGCGCATGTCCGGTGCTGCCCCCGCCACCCCGGCCGCCGGCCGGCCCACCGACGCCGAGCGGGTCCGGTCGGTCCTGGCCGCCGCCCACTCCATGACCGTGGTCACCGAGGGGCTGCGCAGCGAGGTCCGCCACCTCGACGGGGCGGACCCGATGGGCCGGCTGCACCTGCACCCCGGCGAGCCCGGCGGCGACGGCGAGCACCGGCCGTCGATCCGGCTGGAGTTCACCGACATCGCCCCCACCCCCGTGCGGGACCGGGTGCGCGCCCGCGTCACGATCCTGGGCCGGCTGCTCTCGCCCTACACGGACGAAGGCGCCGACTCCACCTGCATGGAATTCGGCAGCGCCGTCCTCGAGACCGCGCAGGGCCGCTCGTACGTCGGCATCGAAGAGCTCGACGCGGCCTGCCCCGATCCGCTCGCGCCGTACGAGGCCGGGATTCTCACCCACCTCCTCGACGACCACGCCGAACTCGTCACCCTCCTGCTGCGCCTGGTCCAGCCGCTGCCCACCGGCGCGATCCTGCGCGTACTGCCGCTCGCCATGGACCGGTACGGGATCACCCTGCGCCTGGAGCAGCGGCGCGGACACCGCGACGTACGGCTGCCGTTCCCCTCGCCGCTCGACGACGTCGAGCAGTCCGGGGTGCAGATCCAGGCCCTGTTCAGCGCGGCCCGGCGGAGCTCGCACCGCAACAGCCTGCCCGCCTGAGGAATACGTCCGTACGGGGTTCCGTTGGGGACGATCATGAAGGCAATCACGTACAGCGCATACGGAACTTCAGAGAACCTCACGCTCGTTGACGTACCGCAGCCCAAGGTCGGCCCGGGCGAGGTGCTGGTCCGGGTCAAGGCGGCCGGCGTGAACCCGGTGGACTGGAAGCTCGCCGCCGGATATCTCGACCCGATCCTCGAGGTCCGCTACCCGGTCATACCCGGCTGGGACGTCGCCGGAGTCGTCGAGGCCGTCGGCCCCGACACCTTCGACCACGCCGTCGGCGATGAGGTCTACGGGTACGTCCGCAAGGAGTGGGTCGAGCTCGGCACTTACGCCGAACTGGTCAGCGCCCCCGTCCGGACGC
Organism: Streptomyces sp. NBC_01296; assembly: GCF_035984415.1. NCBI lineage: Bacteria > Bacillati > Actinomycetota > Actinomycetes > Kitasatosporales > Streptomycetaceae > Streptomyces > Streptomyces sp. NBC_01296. Next base: position 2,405,572 of record NZ_CP130720.1, read on the forward strand.
TGGCCCGCAAGCCGCGCGAGCTGACGTTCGAGCAGGCCGCGGGCATCCCGCTGGCCGGCCTCACCGCGTACCAGTCCCTCGTCCGCGTGGGCCTCAAGGCCGGCGAGACCGTGGTCATCCACTCCGCGGCCGGCGGCACCGGCTCCCTCGGCGTGCAGATCGCCGTAGCGCTCGGCCTGCGCGTCATCGGCACGGCCGGCGCGCACAACCACGACTACCTGCGCTCGCTCGGCGCCGAGCCCGTCCTGTACGGGGAGGGCCTGGCGGACCGGATCCGCGCGCTCGCCCCCGAAGGCATCGACGCGGGGCTGGACTTCTTCGGAGACGGCGCCGTCGAGATCCTCCAGTCGCTCGTCAAGGAGCGCAGCCGGGTGGTCTCCATCGCCGACTACGAGGCCGCGGCCAAGGGCGCGCACCAGCTGTGGGTGCGCCCGGACTCCGCCGACCTGACGTTCCTCGGGGAACTGGCCGACGCGGGGAAGCTCACGGTCAACGTGGAGCACGCACTGCCGCTCGCCGAGGCCGCGAAGGCCTGGGAACTCAGCGCGGCGGGCCGCACGCGCGGCAAGATCGTACTGACGGTCTGACGGCGCTGCGCCGCGGGCCGCCGGAGTACGGGTCTCCGGCGGCCCGCGGCAGGGCGGGTCAGGGCGCGGGGTCCGTCACGAGGCGGCCTCCGCATACCGGTTCGCCGGGCGCCCGAGGCCGTAGTTCTCGCGCAGGGTCGTACCGGTGTACTCCGTACGGAACAGGCCGCGCTCCTGCAGGATCGGCACGACGTGGTCGACGAAGGCAGTCAGCCCGGTCGGCAGGACGGGCGCCATGATGTTGAAGCCGTCGGCGGCGCCCTGGGTGAACCACTCCTCCAGCTGGTCGGCGATCTGCTCGGGCGTGCCGGCGAAGACGCGGTGGCCGCGGCCGGCGCCGAGGCGGGCGATCAGCTCGCGCAGGGTGAGGCCGTCGCGGCGGGCCAGTTCGGCGACGAGGGTGAAGCGGCTCTTGTTGCCGTTGATGTCCCGCTCCTCGGGGAGCTCGGGCAGCGGGCCGTCGAGGGGGTGGCCGGTCAGGTCGGTGCCGAGCATGCCGGACAGCTGGGCGAGCCCGTACTCCGGCACCTGGAGGTCGGTGAGCTCCTGCTCCAGGGCCTTCGCCTCGGCCTCGGTGGAGCCGATGACCGGCGCGATGCCGGGGAGGACGAGCAGGTCGGACCCGGTACGGCCGTACTTGGCGAGGCGCGACTTGAGGTCCTTGTAGAAGGTCTGCCCGTCGGCGAGGGTCTGCTGGGCGGTGAAGACGGCCTCGGCGTACCGGGCGGCGAACTCCTTGCCGTCCTCGGAGGACCCGGCCTGCACGAGGAGCGGGTGGCCCTGCGGGGAGCGGGGCACGTTGAGCGGGCCGGCGACGCCGAAGTACGCGCCGCGGTGGGCGGCGGGGTGGAGCTTGTCGGTGTCGGCGTAGATGCCGCGCTCCTTGTCGAGGACGATCGCGTCGTCCTCCCAGCTGTCCCAGAGCTTGGTCGCGACGTCGAGGAACTCGCGGGCGCGGTCGTAGCGGAGGCCGTGCTCGAGGTGCTCGTCCTGGCCGAAGTTGCGGGCCTCGTCGACGGTGCCGGAGGTGACGATGTTCCAGCCGGCGCGGCCGTTGCTGATGTGGTCGAGGGAGGCGAACTTGCGGGCGAGGTGGAACGGCTCGTTGAAGGTGGTGGAGACGGTGGCGATGAGCCCGATGTGCTCGGTGACGGCGGCGATGGCGGAGAGCAGGGTGAGCGGCTCGAACCCGCCGAGGGCGTTGTAGCGGGCCTTGCCCCAGAGGGCGAGCCCGTCGGCGAAGAAGACCGAGTCGAGCCGTCCGCGCTCGGCGGTCTGCGCCAGCTCCTGGAAGTACCGCAGGTCGGTGACCCGTTCGGGGCTGCTGCCGGGGTGCCGCCAGGCGGCGTCGTGGTGCCCGGCGTTCATGAGGAAGGCGTTGAGGTGGAGGGTCCGGGGTGCGGTCATGGTTCTGTTCCTTGGGTCGATGAGTCGGACGGGCCGGGCCCGGGCCCAGCCCCGCCGACGATCGAGGCACTGGCCCGGGCAGAGCCCGGGGAACGGTGGAAGGGCAGGTGCGGGACGGCTGGGTCCGGGCCCGTACGGGCGTCAAGCCGTCGGTACGCGCCAGAGGCTGAGGCGGCGTTCGATCACGACCAGCAGCTGGTTGAAGGCCACGCCGATGGCGGAGATGGTGACGATGCCCGCATACATCTGCGGTATCGCGAAGTTGTACTGCGAGGCGTTGATCAGATAGCCGAGCCCCGCCTTGGCCCCGATCATCTCGGCGGCCACGAGGACCAGGATCGACACGGCGCCGGCCAGCCGGATGCCGGTGAAGACGGCCGGTACGGACGCAGGCAGGATCACCTTCTGGAACAGCCTCGGTGTGGACAGGTCCATGGACCGGGCCAGTCTGACCAGCGTCGGGTCGGCGTTGCCGACGGCGCTGATGGTGTTCAGCAGGATCGGCCAGACGCAGGCGTAGACGACGATGGAGACCTTCGAGGTCTCGCCGATGCCCAGCAGCAGCACGAACACCGGCAGCAGCGCGAGGGCCGCCGTATTGCGGAACACCTCCAACAGCGGGCCGAGCAGCGCCGCGACGGGGCGGTACCAGCCGATGAGCAGACCGAGCGGTACGGCGACGACGGCGGCGATGCCGAAGCCGCCGAAGGAGCGGACCAGGCTGGCCTGCGTGTGCTCGGCGAGCTGGCCGTTGCCCGCCAGTTCCCACCAGGCCGCGGCGACCTCGCTGACCGGCGGGAGGAAGGTGGAGTCCACCAGTCCGAGCCGTGGCGCCGCCTCCCAGACCACGAGCAGGGCGACGATCGCCGCCGAGCGCAGGGCCGCCGCGCGCAGCCACCGGGCGACGGCGCGCAGGGCCGGCCGGGCGGCCGGGGCGGAGGCCCGCGGGGCGGCCGGGGCAGGGGCCGGCGAGGCGGGCGGGACCTGCGCGGGTTCCCGTACCGGCCCGGGTTCCCGTACCGGCGCGGGTTCCCGTACCGGCGCGGGCGCATGGGTGCGCACGGGGTCCTCCCGACCGGCCTCCGCCCCGGCCGCGGTGCTCTTCGTATCGGTTCCGGTGCTCATACGGTGGCCTCCTCCTTCTCCAGTTGCTGGGCGCGGGCCACCTCGTCGTGGAGCAGGGTCCAGATCTCGTGGCGGTAGCGGGCGAATTCCGGACTGGAGCGCAGCTCCTCCCCGCCGGCGCCGGTGGCCCGGTCACCGAAGGAGACGGGCACCGCCTCCTTGATCCGGCCGGGGCGGGAGGTCATCACGGCCACCCGCTGCCCGAGGTACACGGCCTCCTCGATCCCGTGCGTGATGAACACGACGGTCTTGCCGGTGCGCTGCCAGATGCGGCGCAGCTCGTCCTGGAGGGATTCACGGGTCTGCGCGTCGAGCGCGGCGAACGGCTCGTCCATCAGCAGGACGTCCGGGTCGTAGGCGAGGGACCGGGCGATGGCCACGCGCTGGCGCATGCCCCCGGACAGCTCGTGCGGGTGGCGGTCCTCGAAGCCGGTGAGGCCGACGAGGTCCAGGAACTCCCGGGCCCGCTCCGTGCGTTCACGGCGGGGGACGCCGGTCGCCTCCAGCCCGAACTCGATGTTGCCGAGCGCGGTGCGCCAGGGCAGCAGGGCGTACTGCTGGAAGACGATGCCCCGGTCCAGGCCGGGTCCGGTGACGGGCTCGCCGTCGAGCAGGATCCTGCCGGAGGTGGGCCGGGTCAGGCCTCCCAGCAGGTCGAGGAGGGTGGACTTGCCGCAGCCGCTGGGGCCGACGACCACCACGAACTCCCCGGCCCCGATCTCCAGGTCCACGCCGTCGAGGGCGGTGAAGCTGCCGCCGTCGCCGAGGGCACCCGCCCTCCTGCCCTTGGCCTGCTTCCTCGGGAAGGTCTTCGTCACGGACTCGAACACGATCTTCGCCATGGTCCTCAGCCCTTCCCCTGGTCGTTGAACTCGTTCGTGTACAGGTCGGCGGGCTTCAGTTGGCCCTTCTTGATCTCGCCGCGCTCACCGAGCCAGTCGATCCACAGCTGGAACTCCTTGTCGGCGATCCGGCCGCCGGTCTCGGCCACCCCGAACGAGCGCCAGTACTGGAGGGTGGAGGTGTCCTCGTTGCGGCCGCGCTTCTTGACGATCTCGGTCATCCGGGCGATGACCTCCTCGCGCGGGGTGGTCCGGGACCACTCGATGGCCTTGGCGACACCGGTCGTGAAGGTCCGTACGGTGTCGGGGTTCTCCTTGATGAACCGCCGGGTCATCACGTACGACCCGGCGCTGAAGGCGCCCAGCAGCTCGAAGTCCTTGAACAGCGGGCGGATGCCGCCGGTGGCGAGGGCCTTGTCCCGCAGGACGCCGCTGAGCACCCCGACTTCGATCTGCTTCTGGCGCAGCGCCTGTTCGGTGTTGACGGGCGGGACCACGAGGGACTCGACCTTCGCGGCCTCGGCCTTGGAGAGGCCGCTGCGCTCCAGGTAGATGTCCAGCAGGGCCTGGGCGTGGGCGCCCAGGGTGTTCATGCCGACCTTCTTGCCGATCAGGTCGCGGGGCGAGCGGATCGGGCTGTCCTCCAGGACGTAGTAGCCGAGGTAGGTGTCCTTGTCGGAGCCGTAGTAGGAGATGACGGACTGGATCTGGGCCTTGCTCGAGGCGAGTTTGACGATGGCGCCGTTGAAGGCACCGCCGAAGTGGGTCTGGCCGGTGGCGGCGGACTGGATGTCCTGGGGGCCGCTGATGGTGTTGCCGACCCAGTCGAGGGTCAGGCCGCCCAGGTAGCCGAGGTCCGCGGCCAGTTCGGGGAGCAGGACGGTGCCGACGGCGCCCTGGTACTTGAGGGACGTGACCTGCTTGCCGGATCCGCCGGAGGCGGTGGCCGTGCCGCAGCTCACCGCGGCCGCCGAGATGCCGAGCAGGGTGAGGAACTGGCGACGGGAGGTGCGGGCGGAAGCGAGGGCTGCGGGCATGGGGTTCCTTGTCGGGAATCGGGGGGTTTCGGGGCTGCTACGGGGCGGTCGTCGCGAAGGAGGCGGCGGAGGCCCGGGCGTTCAGCGCGTCGGCGAACTCGTCGACGGCCTGGAAGAGGTCCAGCTCCGCCTCGGGCCGCAGCCGGTCGGGGCCGGCCCCGCGCTCCACGGAGGAGTCCAGGACGAACCGGCCGGCGGTGACGTGCCGGGCGCCGAGGGCGGCGAGTACCGGGCGCAGGGCGTAGTCGAGGGTCAGGACATGGGCGAGGCTGCCGCCGGTGGCGATGGGCAGAACCGTTTTGCCGGCCAGCCCGTCCTGCGGGAGCAGATCGAGGAAGGCCTTGAGCAGGCCGGTGTACGAGGCCTTGTAGACCGGGGTCGCGACGATGATCCCGTCGGCCTCGGCGACGGCTTCGAGGGCCCGGCGGATCTCCGGCTCGCCGCGGCGGGCGGAGAGCAGGTCGGCGGCGGGGAGCTCCCGTACGGCGAGGTGGGCGGTGTCGTACCCGGCGTGGGAGAGCCGACGCAGGACGTGGTCGGCGACGACGGCGGTACGGGAGTGCGGGGAAGGGCTGCCGGAGAGGGCGAGCAGGGTGGGCACGGGGCCTCCTTGGGGCGTCGTACGGGCGGGCGGGGCGGGGCGGACTGGGCGCGGCAGGCGGCAGGCGGGTCAGGCGGCAGGCGGGTCAGGCGTCGGCGGATGCGCCGGAGGGGATGCCGAAGGAGGGGTCGGGCACGGTCTCCGGGCTGATCAGGCGGGACGGGACCCCGTCCGGGCCGACCGGGACGTCTCCGTCCACCGTCACGCGACGCAGGGTCCGCTCGTGTTCGTCGGAGTCGTCGACGCCGTAGTGCTGGGTGGCCCGGTTGTCCCAGATCGCGACGTCGCCGGCCCGCCACTGCCGGCGGACGGTGTTCTCGGGGCTCTCGATGTGCGCCTGGAAGAGGTCGAGCAGGGCGCGGGAGTCGCGGCCGGTGAGGCCCTTGATCCGCTGGACGAAGTTGCCGAGGAGCAGGGCGCGTTCGCCGGTCTCGGGGTGGACGCGGACGACGGGGTGCTCGGTGAGGAACTCGGTGGAGGTGAACACCTCGCGGTACTGGGCCAGCGCCTCGGGGAGGGCGCCGGGCCTGAGGGCGGCGTAGTCGTACGCGTTGGAGTGCACGGCGCGCAGGCTGTCGGCGAGGCTGCGCAGCGGCTCGGGGAGGTTGGCGTAGGCGGTGGCGGTGTTGGCCCAGAGGGTGTCGCCGCCGTACGGGGGGATCGTGACGGCGCGCAGGATGGAGAAGGCGGGGTAGGCGGGGACGAAGGTGACGTCGGTGTGCCACTGGTTGGCGCGGGCGCCGTGGTGGGAGTCGATGCCGAGGGCGTAACGGCCGTCGGCGGAGGGCACGGTGGGGTGCGCGACGGGCGTGCCGAGGAGGCGGGCGAAGGCTTCGTGGCCGGCCTCGTCCAGGTGGTCCTGGTCGCGGAAGAAGACGACCTTGTGGGCGAGGAGCGCGGCGCGGATCTCGGCGACGGCATCGCCACCGAGCCCCCCACCGAGCCGCACGCCCCCGATCTCGGCACCGATCCGCCCGCCGATCCGGGTGACGGTGAGCTGGGTACGGGTGGCAGTGCTCATGGGAACTCCCTTGGGTTGGAATCCGTAGTGGAGGAACGGACGCACGGGCAGACCTGTCGACCGGAGCCGCTTGGCCCGAGGCCGGGGCCATGGACAGAGACAGAGGTGTCGCGAGCGAGGCCGCCCTGCGCCGGGTGACGGCGAGGCGACCGCCGGAGGCCGGGGCCGGGTCGGCCGGAGGCTGGTGAGCGGGAGGCCGGGTCGGCTTCGGGCCGGGTGGCCGGACCGAGCCGCTGGCCGATGGCCGGTGGGCCGGGGCCGTACGGACCGAACGCTCGCGGAACAGGGCCGGAAGGCGGTCGGCAAGACGGGAGAGAGGAGAGAGGAGAGGCCGGCGCGGAGCCGGGCCGTTCCGGGCCGGGTGGCCGACGGCCGGTTCGGCGGAAGCCGAACGGTCATCGGTCAGGACCCGGGGCGGCGCTTAAGCGCGGCGCGGGGCCGGACAGCGGCCCGGACACGAACCCGGCGCGGTACAGGAGCCGGGGGTGTGGAGCCGCGGGGCGGGAAGCTCGAACGCGGACATGGCTCGGAGACTGTCAGCGGCCCGGGCAGGGGTCAAGCCCCGCCCGGCATGCCGCAACGGCCCTCGCCCGAAGCCCCCACCCACCGCGGGCCACCGGCTCTGACCTGGCCCTAAGCCTTCCCGGGAATACACCGCCCAGCACTCCGCAACGGCCGAAAACCGTGGCCGGATTTCACGCCCCTGCAACGCGACCGCCACGCGTTCGCAGACACCGCCGTCGTTGCCGCCGGTTCGGACGCCCTCGGGGCCGAGAGACGGCCCGGCCCCGCCCCCCGGCAGGTGCCCGCCCACTGAGGGCGCTCTTTCGTGACCCGACCCGTCTCACATGAGAGGGCGAGATCACACCCTGTCGTTATAGTGGTTCCCAAGGTGACCCCCCTAGCATTCGAGCCATGACGGTCCTGCCTGATGACGGGCTCTCCTTGGCCGCCGAGTTCCCTGACGCGACGCATGAGCAGTGGCAGCGCCTGGTAGAGGGCGTTCTACGCAAGTCCGGCAAGGATGTATCCGGCGATGCTGCAGAAGACGCGTTGTCCACAAAGCTCGAGGACGGGCTCACCACCCGCCCCCTGTACACCGCGCCCGAAACGGCCGACGAGACCGGTTTCCCCGGGTTCGCTCCGTTCGTCCGGGGCGGCAGCCCCGCCGGCGGTGCCGCCGGCGGCTGGGACGTGCGGCAGCGGTACCTCGGCAGTGATCCCGCACGGGTGAACGAGGCCGTGCTCACCGACCTCGAGAACGGGGTCACCTCCATCTGGCTGTCCCTGGGCGGACCCGGCGGACTCCCGGTCGACGCGCTCCCCCGCGCCCTCGACGGCGTCTACCTCGACCTGGCGCCCGTCTCCCTGGACGCCGGAGCGCAATACGCCGACGCCTCCCGCGCCTTGCTGCGCCTGTACGCCGAGCGCGGGGTGGCCCCCGAGGCGGCCCGCGCGAGCCTCGGCGCCGACCCGCTGGGCCACGAGGCCCGTACGGGCGAGGTCCTGGAGCTGGCCGGCGCCGTCGGGCTCGCCCGGGAAGCCGCCGCGCACTGGCCCGGCGTCCGCGCCCTCGCCGTCGACGCCCTGCCGTACCACGAGGCCGGCGGCAGCGCAGCCGAGGAGCTGGGGCTGTCCCTGGCCACCGGCGTCGCCTACCTCCGCGCCCTCACCGGAGCCGGCAGCGGCAGCAGCGCCCTCGGCGTCCAAGCCGCCCTCGGCCAGCTCGAGTTCCGCTACGCCGCGACCGCCGACCAGTTCCTCACCATCGCGAAGTTCCGCGCCGCCCGGCGCCTGTGGGCCCGGATCGCGGAGGCCTGTGGGGCCCCCGAGGCCGGCGCCCAGCGCCAGCACGCCGTCACCTCGCCGGTGATGATGACCCGCCGCGACCCGTGGGTGAACATGCTGCGCACCACCGTCGCCTGCATGGCGGCGGGCGTGGGCGGGGCGGACTCGGTCACCGTGCTCCCCTTCGACCACGAGCTGGGCCTGCCGGACGCCTTCGCGCGCCGCATCTCCCGCAACACCTCCACCATCCTGCTGGAGGAGTCGCACCTGGCCCGCGTCATCGACCCGGCCGGCGGCTCGTACTACGTCGAGCAGCTCACCGACGAACTCGCGCACGCCGCCTGGGAGTTCTTCCAGGAGATCGAGAAGGCCGGCGGCCTGGCCGCCACCCTGCGCTCCGGGCTGGTCGCCGACCGGCTCGCCGCGACCTGGGCCGAGCGCTCCAAGAAGCTCGCCAAGCGCCGCGAACCCATCACGGGAGTCAGCGAGTTCCCGCTGCTCTCGGAGAAGCCCCTCGACCGCGAGCCCGCCCCGGCGGGCCCGACCGGCGGGCTGCCCCGCGTACGGCGCGACGAGGCGTACGAGGCGCTGCGCGCCCGCAGCGACGCGCACCTGGCCGCGACCGGGAACCGCCCGCGGATCTTCCTCGCCGCGCTGGGCCCGGCGGCCGCGCACACCGCGCGCGCCACCTTCGCCGCGAACCTGTTCCAGGCGGGCGGCATCGAGGCGGTGCACGACCCGGTGTCGGTGGACGCGGCGACGGCCGCCGAGGCCTACGCCGGGAGCGGCGCGGACGGCATGGCCGTGCTGTGCTCCAGCGACGCGCTGTACCAGGAGCAGGCCGAGGCGGTGGCCGAGGCCCTGCGCGCGGCCGGTGCGACGACCGTGTTCCTCGCGGGCAAGCCCGGCACGTCGGCCGGCGCCGTGGACGAGTACGTCTTCGCCGGCTGCGATGCGGTCGCCGTGCTGTCCTCCGTACTCGACCGGATGGGAATCGCGCTGTGAGCATCCCCGATTTCTCCGAACTCGCGCTGAACGGCGCGGGCCCGGCCGCCGGCTCCGAGGACCAGTGGCGTGCGGCGGTGAAGGAGTCCACCGGGACCGCCCCCGGCGACCTGCTGTGGGAGACCCCCGAGGGCATCGGCGTGAAGCCGCTGTACACCGGGCGGGACCTCGAGGGCCTGGACTTCCTGCGGACCTACCCGGGCGTGGCCCCGTACCTGCGCGGCCCGTACCCGACCATGTACGTCAACCAGCCCTGGACGATCCGCCAGTACGCGGGCTTCTCCACGGCCGAGGAGTCGAACGCCTTCTACCGGCGCAACCTCGCGGCCGGCCAGAAGGGCCTGTCGATCGCCTTCGACCTGCCCACGCACCGCGGCTACGACAGCGACCACCCGCGCGTCACGGGCGACGTCGGCATGGCGGGCGTGGCGATCGACTCGATCTACGACATGCGGCAGCTGTTCGACGGCATCCCGCTGGACAAGATGACGGTGTCGATGACGATGAACGGCGCGGTGCTGCCGGTCCTCGCCCTCTACATCGTGGCGGCGGAGGAGCAGGGCGTCTCCCCCGAGAAGCTCGCCGGGACCATCCAGAACGACATCCTCAAAGAGTTCATGGTCCGCAACACCTACATCTACCCGCCCAAGCCCTCGATGCGGATCATCTCCGACATCTTCTCGTTCACCTCGCAGAAGATGCCGCGGTACAACTCCATCTCGATCTCCGGGTACCACATCCAGGAGGCCGGTGCCACGGCCGACCTGGAGCTCGCGTACACGCTCGCGGACGGCGTGGAGTACCTGCGCGCCGGGCAGGCCGTCGGGCTGAACGTGGACGCCTTCGCGCCGCGCCTGTCGTTCTTCTGGGCGATCGGCATGAACTTCTTCATGGAGGTGGCGAAGCTGCGCGCCGCCCGGCTGCTGTGGGCGCGGCTCGTCAAGCAGTTCGACCCGCAGAACGCCAAGTCGCTGTCGCTGCGCACCCATTCGCAGACCTCCGGCTGGTCGCTGACCGCGCAGGACGTCTTCAACAACGTGACGCGTACGTGCATCGAGGCGATGGCGGCGACCCAGGGGCACACCCAGTCGCTGCACACCAACGCCCTCGACGAGGCGCTCGCACTGCCGACGGACTTCTCGGCGCGCATCGCCCGCAACACCCAGCTGCTGCTCCAGCAGGAGTCGGGGACCTGCCGGTCGATCGACCCGTGGGGCGGCAGCGCGTACGTCGAGAAGCTGACGTACGACCTGGCGCGCCGGGCCTGGCAGCACATCCAGGAGGTCGAGGCGGCCGGCGGCATGGCGCAGGCGATCGACGCAGGCATCCCGAAGCTGCGCGTGGAGGAGGCCGCGGCCCGTACGCAGGCGCGGATCGACTCGGGGCGCCAGCCGGTGATCGGCGTGAACAAGTACCGGGTGGAGAACGACGAGCAGATCGACGTGCTCAAGGTCGACAACTCCTCGGTGCGCACGCAGCAGATCGAGAAGCTGCGGCGGCTGCGCGAGGAGCGCGACGAGGCGGTCACGCAGGACGCGCTGCGGGCGCTGACGAACGCGGCCGGGCGGGGCGCCGGGCAGGGCATGGAGGGCAACCTCCTCGCGCTGGCGGTGAACGCGGCGCGGGCGAAGGCGACCGTGGGCGAGATCTCGGACGCACTCGAGAAGGTGTACGGGCGGCACGCGAGCCAGATCCGTACGATCTCGGGTGTGTACCGCACCGAGGCAGGCGAGTCCCCGAACGTGGAGCGCACCCGTGCGCTGGTCGACCGGTTCGAGGAGGCGGAGGGCCGCCGTCCGCGTGTCCTGGTCGCCAAGATGGGCCAGGACGGGCACGACCGCGGCCAGAAGGTGATCGCGACCGCCTTCGCCGACCTGGGCTTCGACGTGGACGTCGGCCCGCTGTTCCAGACCCCGGCGGAGGTGGCCCGCCAGGCCGTCGAGGCGGACGTCCACGTGGTGGGCGTGTCGTCGCTGGCGGCCGGCCACCTGACCCTCGTACCGGCGCTGCGCGAGCAGTTGGCGGAGGAGGGACGCGAGGACATCATGATCGTGGTGGGCGGGGTGATCCCGCCGGCCGACGTGCCGACGCTGCTGGAGATGGGCGCTGCGGCGGTGTTCCCGCCCGGCACGGTGATCCCGGACGCGGCCCACGACCTGGTGACGCGGCTGGCCGCGGATCTGGGCCACGAGCTGTAGGCGCGGCGGATGCCTCCGAAGATCGACATCGAGGCCTACGCGAAGGGGGTGCTCGACGGGAAGCGCGCGTTCATCGCGCGCGCGATCACGCTCGTCGAGTCCACCCTGCCCGCTCACCGGGCGCTCGCGCAGGGGCTGTTGACGGAGCTGCTGCCCCACTCGGGGCGGGCCCGCCGGATCGGTATCAGCGGGGTGCCGGGCGTCGGCAAGTCCACGTTCATCGATGCGTTCGGCACGATGCTGACGGGGCTGGGCCACCGGGTCGCGGTCCTGGCCGTGGACCCGTCCTCCACCCGTACGGGCGGCTCGATCCTGGGTGACAAGACCCGGATGGAGCGCCTGGCGGTCGACTCCTCGGCCTTCGTGCGCCCGTCGCCCTCGGCGGGGACGCTGGGCGGGGTCGCCAAGGCCACGCGGGAGTCGATGATCGTGATGGAGGCGGCGGGCTACGACGTCGTCCTCGTCGAGACGGTCGGCGTGGGCCAGTCGGAGACCACGGTCGCGGGCATGGTCGACTCGTTCCTCCTCCTGTCCCTGGCCCGTACGGGGGATCAGCTCCAGGGCATCAAGAAGGGCGTCCTGGAGCTGGCGGACGTCCTCGCGGTGAACAAGGCGGACGGCCCGCACGAGCGCGACGCGAAGGCGGCGGCGAGGGAGCTGTCGGGCGCGCTGCGCCTGATGCACCCCGCCGACGCGGCGTGGACGCCGCCGGTGTTGACGTGCAGCGCGCGGGAGTCCGCGGGTCTGGACGAGGTGTGGAACCGGCTGGAGCAGCACCGGCGGCTGCTGGACGCGGGGGGCCGACTGGCGGCCAAGCGGGCGGCGCAGCAGGTGGAGTGGACCTGGTCGATGGTCCGGGACGAGCTCCTGGAGCGGCTGCGCGGGAACCCGTCCGTACGGGAGCTGGCCCCGGGCCTGGAGGCCGCCGTCCGCGCGGGCACGGTCACCCCCACCTCGGCGGCGGACCGCATCCTGTCGGCGTTCGGCAACTCCGGCCCCGCCGGCGTTTGAGGCGCGGGGTCTGCGCCCCCGCGACGGGGCCGCAGACCCAACGGGGGTCCGGGGCCGCGCCCGGGGAAACGGTGAAAGGGCGGGGCGGGGAGACGGCACCGCGCAGCGGAGCGCCAACCGGCTCAGGCAGTAACCAGCGCCGGCCCCGCCGAAGAAACACTGCGCTGCAGAATACGGACCTGGTCCGCCGCGTCCCCGGACGCCAGCAGCGCCGAAAGCACCGCGATGCGGGCCTGCGGGGCGCGCAGCGTGCCCGTCGGAACGGCCCCCGCCGCCACCAGGTCCACCGCACCGCCGTGGGTGTAGATCTCCGTCACCGGCCCGGCGGCCACGCGCGTGGTCAGCGCCACCAGCACGCCCCGCGCCACGGCTCCCTTCACCGCGTCCACGATCTCCGGCGTGGCGTTGCCCGCGCCCGTGCCGATCAGGACGATGCCCCGCGCACCCGCCGCGACCGCCGCGTTCAGGAGCACCGGGTCGCCGTCCGCATGGTGCATCACCATGTCCACCCGCGGCGGCAGCTCCGGCATCGCGGGCAGCGGCAGCGGCTCCGGGCGCTGCGGGGTGCGCAGCATGGTGACCTTGCCGAAGCCGATCTTCCCGAGGAGCTCGGCAGAGGGGTCGGCGAACGCGTCCAGCGCCACCGACTGGGTCTTCACCGTGCCGCGGGCCGCGTGGACCCGCCCGCCGAAGGCGATCAGCACGCCGAGCCCGCGCGTGGTGGCGGCGGTGAGCAGCGCGTCGTACAGGTTGCCCGGTCCGTCGCCGTCGGCGGTGCCCATGGGGCGCTGCGAGCCGGTGAACACCACGGAGCGGGCGTCGTGGTGGTGGAGGTCGACGAGGAAGGCCGACTCCTCGAGGGTGTCGGTGCCGTGCGTGACGACGATGCCGTCCACGTCCGGGTCGGCGAGCACCTCGTGCACGGTGCGCAGCAGGGTGAGCTGGTGGGCGGTGGTCAGCCGGGGGCTGTTCACGCTGAACAGGTCCACCACCTCGACGGTGATGTCCTCGGGCAGCGGCGCGGTGGCCATGACCTCGCTGCCGTCGGCGTCCGCCGCGAAGCCGGAGCCCTGCCAGCGGCTGGCTATCGTCCCACCGGTGCTGATGACGACGATCCGTCCCATGACCGCGGCCGCCCTTCCCTCGGATCACTCGTACACATGTGCTGAAAGCAGCAATGATACGGACATCTACGCGCAATGCGATTGCTTCTTCAGCCCGGCCTCCCGGCATTCCATGGGTGATAATTGCGCAATGGACTCGATTGACCGGGATATCTTGCGCGAGCTCCAGGCAGACGGCCGCCTCAGCAACCAGGAACTCGCCGCGCGCGTGGGCCTGACCCCCTCCCCCTGCATGCGCCGCGTGCGCCAGCTGGAACAGGACGGGGTGATCCAGGGCTACCGCGCCGTGATCTCCCCCGAGGCCGTGGGGCGCGGCTTCGAGGTGCTCGTCTCGGTGGAGGTGCGCCGCGACCGCGCCGCGGTGGAGGCCTTCGAGACCGCCCTCCAGGACATCCCCGACGTCATCGAGGCCTACCGCCTCTTCGGCAGCCCCGGCTGCCTGCTGCGGATCGCCGTCGCGGACCTGCGGGCGTACGAGCGCCTGTGGATCGAGCAGCTGACGGCCCTCTCCGGGGTCACCGAGGTCAACTCGCAGATCATCATGAAGCGCATCAAGGAACCGACCGGCCTGCCCGTCGAGCGCTGACGTCGACCGGACGTACCGGACGTACCGGCCGTACCGGACCAAGCGAAGGAAGCAGCACCCATGGAACCTCTCGGCACCGGCGACCCGGTCCGGCTGGGCCCGTACCGACTCCTCGGCGTCCTCGGCGCGGGCGGCATGGGCAAGGTCTACTTCGGGCGGGACGAGGGCGGCCGGACCGCGGCGGTCAAGGTGCTGCTGCCGGAGCTCGCGCACGACCCGAACCTCGCCCAGCGCTTCGTCCGCGAGGCGCACACGGCGCAGGCCGTCACCAGCTCCGGCGTGGCCCGCGTCCTGAACGCGATGAGCGAGGACGGCAACCGGCCCTGGATCGCCACCGAGTTCCTGACCGGGCCCACGCTCGACGACGCCGTGCGCCGGTACGGGCCCTTCGGCGCCGACGGGGTCCGCGCGCTCGCCGCCTCCCTCGCCGCCACCCTGCGCGAGATCCACGCCGCGGGCCTGGTCCACCGCGACCTGAAGCCGGCCAACATCGTGCTCACCTCGGGCGGGCCGCGCGTCATCGACTTCGGCATCGCCCGCCCCGAGCACGGTCTGACGCTCACCACCACCGGCCAGGTCCCGGCCACTCCCGGCTACGGCGCCCCCGAGCAGGTGCTCGGCCGGCGCGTGGGTCCCGCCGCGGACGTCTTCTCGCTGGGCGCGGTGCTCGCGTACGCGGCGAGCGGGCAGCGCGCCTTCGACGGGACGCACGTGGCCGCCGTCCAGTACGAGGTGGTGCACGGCGAGGCCCAACTCACCGGCGTTCCCGACGAGTTGCGGCATCTCATAGCGCCCTGCCTCGCCAAGGACCCCGCGCTGCGCCCGACCCCCGAGCAGATCGCGGGCGCCTTCGCACCGCCGCGCGGAGCGGACCGCATCTGGCGTACGGGGCCGCTCGCCCAGGACATCGCGCACCGCGGGAGCGAGGCCGAGCGGCAGGCCGCCACGGTGATCGGCCAGGGGCCCGGAACCGGCCCCTCCCGCAGACGGGTGCTGCGCGCCTCCCTCGCGGCCGGCGGGGCGCTGGCCGCCACCGGCGGCGCGACGGGCGCCTGGTGGCTGATGCGCGGCGAAGTCCTCCCCCCGCCCGGCGAGGCCCACAACGCGGAGCCCCTGTCCCCGCTCTCCGCACAGTCCGGCACGCCTCCGAACCCCCTGTGGGGGCCGCTGCCGGTGGCGGCGCAGTCGGTGGACGGTGTCGTCACCACCCCGCTCCCGGCGCTCGACGTGGTCGTCTTCGCCGCGAAGGAGGGCGGGTTGGCCGCCCGGCTGACGGCCGACGGCAAGGAGAAGTGGCGGCTGCCCGGCACCACTCCCGCCGCCGGCCTGGTCGCCCTGCCGGGCAGCCGGTTCGTCACCGGCGGTCCCGGCGGGGGGCTGCTGTGCTTCGAAGCCTCCACCAGCAAGCGGCTGTGGACGGTCGCCGCCGACACCAACCGCATCCTGGCCGCGGACGCGTCGGCCGTGTACCTGGTGACCCGGGACGGGCGGCTGCGCGCCGTGGACACCGCCACCCGCAAGGTCCGCTGGACCGTGGCGCTGGAGCAGAACTCCCTGCGGGCGCCCGGCTCGAAGGCCGCGCCCGGCGCACGGGCCGCGGCCGGCCCGGACCGGCTCGTGGTCTGCGGCGCCGACGGCACGGTGTTCGCCGTCGACACCTCGACGGGCGGCACCATCTGGAAGGTCGTCAGTCAGGCGCGGTCCGCCGTGCAGCCGCTCGTCGTGGGGGATGCGGTGTACCTCGGCGGCCGGACCCTGAACGGGCTGAACATCAGGACGGGCACCGAGCTGTGGGACCCGACCGACGCGAAGGAGCCCCCGAAGGAGGACAGCGGCGGCTGGGGGCCGCCGGTCCAGTACGGCGAGTCCCTGTGGGCCATGGACGGTACGGCGATGAGCCAGGCGCGGCTCTCGACCGGACTGCCCACCGCGTGGGGCAGCGCCGTCCACGGCCCCCTGCCGCACGTCCCCCCCGTGGTGCAGGCCCGTACGGTCTTCGCCGTGGAGGGCGAGGGCCAGGGCGTCTCGGCCTACTCCGCCTTCGGCGGCAAGCGGATGTGGACCTGGTCGCCCGAGTCGCGCGGGGTCTGGGCCATGGCCGGCGCCGGGAACCGCCTGTTCACCGTCAACAGCTGGAAGCTGACCGCCCTGCCGGTCGTAAACTGACGATCGCCTAGGCTCGGGGCCCAGCATCCGAACCGGGAGACCGCGCGCATGGAACGCCTACGGCAGGACGACCCCCCGCAGATCGGGCCGTTCACGACCCTGGCGCGGCTCGACCCGGAGGCCGCCGAGCGCTCCGTCCCCGAACGCCGGTACCTCGCGCGCAGCGCCGACGGGGAGCGCACCGTCCTCGTCGGCGTACCGCGGGTCGGCGCCGATCCCTCCCGGTGGGCGGTCGAGGCCGAGGGCGCCCGGCGGCTGCGGCTGCCGCGGTTCCTCGACGTCGCCGAGGTCGGCGGCACGGCCGGCTTCCCCTGGTACGCGGCCCCGTACACGCCGGTGCTGCCGCTGCCGGCGGTGCTCGCCGCCCACGGCGGTCCGCTGCCCGAGGACGTCGTACGCGGGCTCGGCGCCGCCCTCGCGGAGGGGCTCACCGCCGCGCACGCCCAGGGGGTGGCGCACGCGGGCCTGTCGCCGGCCGCCGTACTGGTCACCCCCGGCGGGCCGGTGCTGTCGTGCTTCGGCGCGGTGCGGGCCGCCGCTCCCGACGGGGTGCACCGGGCCGGGCTGCCGGGGCTCGACCCGGGCTGCCTGGCTCCGGAACAGGCCTCGGGCGGAGCCCCCGGGCCGCTCGGGGACGTCTTCGCGCTGGGGTCCGTACTGGCCTACGCGTCGACCGGCCACACGGTGCCCGAGCAGAGTGAACTGCCGCCCGGGCTGCGCGGGTTGGTGGGGGCCTGCCTGGCGCGGGATCCCGCGGACCGGCCCCGGTCCGCCGGGGAGCTGCTGCGCGGGCTGGCCGCACCGGCGCGGGTGCCGGACCCGCGGCTGCCGCCCTCCCCCGGGCCTGCCACGGCCCTCGACGGCGCCGCTCACCCGGTCGTCCTGCCGGGCCGCGTCGTCGCCGCGTTCGCCGCCCAGTCGGCGTGGCTGCTCGCCGCCGAACTCCCTGCGGTTCAGCAGCCGTTCACGTCACCCGCGTCACCCGCGTCACCCCAGAAAGCGTACTGACCCCGATGCCTCAGCTCCCGTCCCCGCTCGCACCGCTCACGCACGACGACCCGGAGCACCTCGGCGGCCACCGGCTGCTCGCCCGGCTCGGCAGCGGCGGCATGGGCACGGTCTACCTGGCCCGTTCGGCGGGCGGGCGTACGGTCGCGCTCAAGACCGTGCACACCCGGATTGCCGCCGACACCTCCTTCCGCACCCGGTTCCGGCTGGAGTCGGACGCGGCGCGGGTCATCGGCGACCGGTACGGGGCGCGTGTGTTCGGCGCCGACCCGCTGGCACCGACGCCGTGGCTGGCGACGGAGTACGTGATCGGCCCGCAGCTCGACGGGGCCGTCCGCCTCGGCGGTCCGCTGCCCGAGGCGTCGGTCCGCTCGCTGGGCGCCGATCTCGCCCGCGCCCTCGGCCAGTTGCACCGCTCGGACGTGGTGCACCGCGACCTCAAGCCCTCCAACATCATGGTCACCGCCGCCGGGCCCAAGGTCATCGACTTCGGCATCGCGCGGGCCCTCGGCGACGAGCGGCTGACCAGTACGGGGGCCGCGGCCGGCACCCCCGCCTTCATGTCGCCGGAGCAGGCCGGCGGCCTCGAACACACCCCGGCCGGCGATGTGTTCGCGCTCGCGGGCGTCCTGGTCTTCGCGGCCACCGGGCACGCCCCGTTCGGCGGCGGCCAGGCCGCGGACCTCCTGTACCGGGTGCGGTACGCGGAGGCCGACCTCGGCGGCGTACCGACCGGACTGGCACCGCTGCTGGCCCGCTGCCTGAGCAAGGACCCGGCCCTGCGGCCGGGCACCGACGAGCTGGCGGAACTCCTCTCCCCCGACGAGGCGGCCGTCTTCGCCGACGGGCTGCCGCAGCCGGTCCTCGCGGACATCGCCCGGCGCGCGGCGGCGGTGTGGCAGGCGCCGCCGGCCCGGCTCACGGCTCCCGCCGAGGAGCCGGCGACCGTCGCCGCGGCGCAGACCGGCATGTCGCGGCGCAGACTCCTGACGCTGAGCGGCGGCGCGGCGGTCGCCGGGACCGTACTGGCGGCGGGCGGCGGCTGGTGGGCCTGGCGCAGCAGCCGGTCGGGCAACGCCGCGAAGAAGACCCCCATTCTCCAGCCGCCGCCCGAGCCGCTGTGGTGGGTCGACGCGTCCATCCCCCCGGTCCTCCCCGAGCCCCTGCGCGTGGGCGATGTCCTGGTCGCCGTCATGGGGATCACGGTCGAGGCCGTCGACGCGCGGAGCGGCGCGGACGAGACGGGGTTCTTCGGTTACGGGGACCGCTGGCGGGTCGGCACCGACGGCAAGGTCCTGTACGGGCTCGGGAGGCGGGACCCCGACACCGTGCCCGACAAGGCGGTCGCGGTCTCCGTCCTGCCCATGCAGTACGTGGAACGCGGCAAGGAGGCGCCGCCACGCCTTCGCCTGCCCGCGTACGACGGCACCCACCCCATGACCCAGATCCTGGGCGTGAGCGGGGACACCGTGTTCCTGCACGCGAAGGCCGCGGGCGGCGAGCAGTGGTCGGTGGTGGCCGCGAGCCTGGCCTCCGGCAAGGAGCTGTGGCGGCAGCCGGCGGCGGGCCCCACCGCGCACCAGATCGAGCTGCAGCGCCCGGCCGTGGTCCGGCTCAAGGCCGTACGCGGCGGGGTGCTGCTGTGGCAGCGGGCCGAACTCGGCGACGACCTGCGGGTCTCCCTCCACGACGCGGCGAACGGCACCGAACGCTGGTCCGCGACCCTGGCGGCGCCGGGCGCGACCCCGGACCAGCCGGCCACGGACGAGGACCACGTCTACCTGGGCGCGGCCACGGTCCAGGCCCTGCGCCTCTCGGACGGCAAACCCGCCTGGTCCTTCGGCGAGGGCCGCGACGTGGGCCCGGTCGCGGGCAAGCGCCGCTACGGCATCCCGACCGTCCGGGACGGCGTGGTCTACGCCGTCGAGGGCACCCACGGCATCGTCGCCCTGGACGCCCGCACCGGAACCGAACGCTGGCGCGAGACCACCCCGAAGAAGTCCGCCCCACAGGAGCCGGCACCCGACCGCGACGTGGCCCCGGTGGCCACGCCGAACCACATCTACTACCTGGACACCCTGGGCGTCCGAGCCGTCGACCTCCGCACCCACCGCCCGATCTGGCGCTACGAGACCAAGGCGACCACCCTGACCCCGGACCCGTCCGGAACCCGGCTGTACGTCCGCGAGAAGGGCAGGATGACAGCCCTCCCGTCCGACTGACTCCGCCAACCCCATGCACTTCAGCCCCTGACGCTGATCGCCGCCGAGCTCATCGCCAACGCCGGGTCGGGGCGCGGTCTGCTCGTCGTGGCCCGCCTGGCGGAGCTGTGCGTTTCACGCCATTGACCAGCGGGTTTCGGCTATATGCGGGGCTGTCGTGCATAGCCCCCGATAGCCTCGTCGGTCCGTCGGTCCGTGTGTCTGCCGCACGGGGAATCCAGGGGGACAGTGAACATGAGCGCCATCCACGCGGGCCCGCCCGGCTACCGCGTCTCCATCGTCGACGAGGACCCGCTCCGCGCCCGGCGCGAAGCACGCGAACTGCTCGCTGCGATCGCCGACACCGATCCACAGGCCGCTCTCGACGTCCCGCGCCCGCAGGCGGTGGCCCAGGAAACCGACAAGGGCGGGCCCGTCACCGACTTGATCGGACTGGTGTTCAGCGGCGGTTCCATGGTCGCCGCCGGTATCCAGATCTGGCTGGCCCGCGCACCGCAGCGGACGATCGTCGTCACCCGGCCCGACGGGGCCACCCTGCGCATCTCCGGCAAGCGGGCACGCACCGACGACGAGCAGATCGAGCGGTTCCTCACCGGCGGCTCGCAGGACGGTCTCGCGGACGGACCGGCCGCGGAGTGAGTGACAACGACCGGTACGCCATGCTGATCGGAGTGTCCACGTACGACAGCGAGCGCTACCACGACCTCCCGGCCGTCCGGGCCGACCTGCACTACATGCAAGCGGTGCTCCAGAACACCGAGATCGGCATGTACAACGACTGTGCCATGGTCCCCGAGCCGACCCGCGCCGAGATGTTGCACGCCATCGAGACGTTTCTGGAGGAGCGGCAGCCCAGCGAGACCGCCCTCCTCTACTTCAGCGGGCACGGGGAGTTCTGCGAGGCCGACAACCAGCTGTACTTCCTCACCCGGGATGCCGACCCGGACGACCTGCCAGGCACGGCCGTGCCGGCCGAGTTCCTGGAGCGGATGCTCCAGTCCTGCCGTGCCTCCTCGAAGGTCGTACTGCTGGACTGCTGCTCCAGCGGTTCGGTCGTCCAGGGATGGACCGCCAAGGGGACGAGCGACACGAACGACCGGCCCGCGCCCAGCACCCTGCTGCGGCCCACCGGCGTCTACTTCATCACCGCCTCCGATGCCCTCCAGGCCGCCTCGGCGATGGCTCCGGTCGGATCCTCCCTCGGCACCTCCCGGTTCACCGGTGAGATCGTGGAGGGCCTGCGCAGCGGACGGATCAAGGACAGCGGCTGGGTCACGCCGGACGACCTGTTCGAGTACCTGACGGCGCAGATGGTCCGCAACGGCGTGCCCCAGGAGCAGCGGCCGACCAAGTCCACGATCCGAGCGACGCACTCGCTGCCTCTGGCGCGCTCCGTGGCCCGGTCCGTGAACCTCCCCGCCCCGCCCCGCGATGCCGCCCAGTCCTCCCCCGCCCTGCTGAAGGCACGGGCGCTGGCCGGCCTCGACGCCCGCGACGGCATCGACTGGCAGCAGCTGCTCCGCTACTACGTGCACTGCCTGGGCGCGCAAGCGGCGTCGGGCATGCTGCCCGACCGGGACAGCGGGCGAGGATCCGCGTACTTCCTGCTGGGCCAGGGATCCGAGACGATCCAGTCCGGGCTCGGGCCCACCCTCCCCGCCCCCTCCCAGCTGCCGAAGCCGAGGAGCAGGGGCGCCCAGGCCGACGGCGCCGGGCTGCAGGAGTACTGGTACGGGTATCCGGCCATCACCCTCCCCGAACGCGGCGGGGACGGCCGGCGCCGCGCCGCCGTGCGGATCGCACCGCTGCTGATCCAGCCGATGGAGCTCGCCCCCGACGAGGACGGCCGCGACAGGCTTCGCCCGAACGGTGTCCCCTCCCTGCACACCGGGCTGATCACGGAACTGCTGGCGGACGACGACGCTGCCGACCTGCTCGCCCGCTGGCAGCCGACCTGGCAGGAGGGCAACGGCACGCAGATGGTGCGGGCCGTGCGCGAGCTCCTGACCGAGCTCGGCATCCCGGAGCTGGAGCCCCTCGACCTGTCGGCCCTCAGCGAGCGGTCCGTGATGGACGCGCTGCGGCCCGGTGCTCACAACGCCGCGGTCCTCCTGGCGCCCTCGGGCGTGGAGCGGGTCGCCACTGGGGCGCTCGTGGACAACCTGCTCCAGATGTCGACGCGTACCGGGCAGATTCCCGGCACCGCGCTGGACGCGCTCCTGACGGGCGGGGGCGACGAGGACACGAGCCGCGAAGCGCCGTCCGTCGTCGCTCCCGGGCCGTGCAACGAGAGCCAGGAGCTGGTGATCCGGTCGGCGATGACCCGGCCCCTGACCGTCGCCACCGGGCCGCCCGGTACCGGGAAGAGCGAGGTCGTGACCGCCGTGGTCACGACCGCTGTCGCCGCCGGCCAGACCGTGCTCGTGGCATCCACGAACAACGAGGCCGTGGACGTGGTCGCCAAGCGCTGTGACGAGATCTCGCCGGGCCTGCTCATGCGGACGGGCAACGCGGCGGCGCTGGAGCTCGAGGCCGCGAAGCTGGAACGGCTGCTCGCCCAGCCCGTCGAAGCCCCGGGCCGGGGTGCGGCGACCGTGGCCGGCGACCTGCGCAACCGGCATGCCCGATCGGCCGCGCACCGGGCGGAGGCTGCACGGCTGGTGGGTGACGAGATGCAGCTGCTGGAACTGCTGCGGGAGCAGACCCGGCAGGCGGACGAACTCGGCCTGCCGGTCAAGCTGCTGCAAGGAGCGTGGGCCGACAGCGAGGTGGCCTCGCTCTCCCGCTGGGAGGAGCGGGCCCGGAAGGCAGCCGGTGCCGGACGGCTCTTTCTCGGCCGATGGCGTCGGGGGCGTGCCCTGGCCGCATTCGTCGCCGCGTCCCGGACGGATCCGGCCACCCCGTGGCCCTCCTGGGCCTCGGCGCGGCCGGCTCCGTCCGGGCTCCTCCTCGCGCTGGCGGACGTCGTGGCCGTGGAGAGTGCGCTGCGCGAACTCGTACCGGCGCTCCTCGGCCGGGACGAGGAGGAGCTGAAGCGAGCACGGCTGGAGAGCGACGCCGGATTGTCGGACACGTCGGGCGAACTCGCCCGGGCCGTGGCGGCCGAGGCCATGGTCCGGGGGAGCTCGCTCATGGGCCAGCGCCTCCAGGCGCTGCGCCAGCGCTCGGGTTTCCAGAAGAGCCAGCGCAACCTGATGGCATACCTCAAGGGGTGGGCCATCAGTACGCACTCGGTACGCCAGCTGGAACTCGTACCGAAGCTCTTCGACCTGGTCGTGATCGACGAGGCGAGCCAGTGCTCGATCCCCTCGGTCCTGCCCCTGCTGTTCCGGGCCAAGCGGGCGCTGATCATCGGTGATCCCATGCAACTCGGACACATTCCCGGCATCACCGCGGAGCAGGAACGACAGGCGCGCGTACGGACCGGGCTGAGTGCGGCGCAGCTCGAGGACCACCGACTCGCCTATCACGTGTACGCCTCGTACCACGCGGCCGCGCAGCACGGTGAGGCGGCGCTGCTGCTCGACGAGCACTACCGCTGTCATCCGGCGATCGCGGACATCGTCAACGGCTACTGCTACGCGGGCCAGTTGCAGGTCCTCACCGATGTCCGCAGGCAGGTACCGGCATCCGACCCGTTCGGCCACACCGACCCGGCGCCGGTGCTGGGGTGGGTGGACGTCCCGCACGGCGAGTCGGCACGGGGCGGCGGCGGCCAGTCCTGGCGCAACGCGGCAGAGGCGGACCGCGTACGGGAGACGGTGAACGACCTGCTGCTGCGACTGCCTGAGCGCGCGACGGTCGGGGTGGTGACACCGTTCCGGGCCCAGAAGGAGGCACTGGCCCGGGTATGGGCGGACGACGACCGGGTCCGCGTCGGCACGGTGCATGCCTTCCAGGGAGGGCAGCGCGATGTGATGGTCCTCAGCCCGGTGGCGACGGGCAACACGCCGCCGCGTACGACGCACTGGGTGGCGAGTCAGGTCAACCTGTGGAATGTTGCCGTGACCCGGGCCAAGTCGCAGCTGATCACCGTGGGCAGCCACGCGTTCTGGCAGGAACAGGCGGGACTCCCTGCCCTGCTCGCGGGGCGGTCGGCCGTACTGCGCAGGGGGACGTACGCGGACCAGGACTCGGCCGTCAGCGCGAACGCAGGTTCCGGCTTCCGCGAGGAGCTGGCCGACCGGCTCCAGGCGTACCTGAGCGCACGCGGCATCATCGATCTGGAGCGCGCGGCGGTGGTCGGCGGACACACCGTGGACCTGCTGTTCACGGTGGACGGGGCGAACACGGCGGTGCTGATCGATCCCGGCCCCGGGCACGACCGGGATCCGGCACGGCATCTGCGGCTGACGCACGCGCGCGGCGACCTGCTGACGGGGCTCCCGTCCGGCGGCGCCGGGGCGAAGGCCGTTCCGGTGACGCGCACGGTCCGGGTGCCTGCCTGGCGGATTCTGGTCGGTGAGTCGGCGCTGGAGCCGCTGTTCGCCTGAGCCTCGAACAGCCGGCCGGCCCAGGGCGCGGAGACGGCCCAGGGGGTGTCCGCGGCGAAGGTGCTGCCGCCGTCCCACCCGTGCGGTCCGCCGGGCACCGACAGCCAGAGTCCGGCGAACCGGTGGCGCAGGGAGCGGTCAGGGAAAGTCTCCGATGCCGACCGGGTGCCGACCGGTGCCCCGGTGGCGTACCAGGTCGCGCACCTGGGCTGGGGCCCGCGCTACGAGTACGACCTGGCCGACGACGCCGACGTACCGCTGATGCACGAGCGGGTGGTCCGCGAGGCTCAGACGCCTGAGGACCTGCTCGCCCCCCTCAATGCGGACGTGCTGCGGAGCCACTGGCAAGCCCTGTTCCTGCCCGGCCCGGCGAGGGCCGCCGGGGAGTCCCGCTTCCCCGAGCTCGCAAGTCCGGCGGCGGCCGCGTAGTGGAAGACCTGCACCGCCGACTCATCCGCATCGGCCTGAAAGCACTTGCTGAGGACTTCGGCTACCGGCGCGCGGGCGGATACGCGGTCCAGGCCCATCGTCTCGTCAGCCGCGTCAGTGACGACGTCGACCTGTTCACCCCGATCGGGCGCGCCGAGGGGCAACTGCGACAGGCGATCGCACGTCTCACCGAGGCGTACCGGATGGCCCCGCGCTCGGCTGGTAGAACTCGCCGCACAGAACGAGTTTGAACGCAGCGTCGACGAATACGCGTCCGCCGTCGCCCGCATCCAACACCACTCCGACAGTCCGGAACCTTGTCCGCGTGGAGCTTACGGGGCTTGAAATGGCGGCCTCGGCAGGGGTGGGGCTAAAAAAGGGGCGAACTCACGGGTCCGAGCCCCGTGGACCGGGGCCAGCCGGGATCAGGGCCGCGCGGTCCCGCGGCCCTGATCGTGTGCGTCGCAGATCCCGCCAGCACCCGGACGACGTTCGGTCGACCGTCGCTCCGAGGATGGTACGGCGGGTGCAGGGGCATCCACCCGGCACTCCCAGTGCCTGCTGCAGGCGGGCAGGACAGGTCAGGCCGGGGTGATGTTCTCCGCCTGGGGGCCCTTCTGGCCCTGGGTGACGTCGAACGTCACGACCTGGCCCTCTTGGAGCTCACGGAAGCCCGAGGAGTTGATCGCCGAGTAGTGGGCGAACACGTCCGGGCCGCCACCGTCCTGGGCGATGAAGCCGAAGCCCTTCTCCGCGTTGAACCACTTCACAGTTCCCGTCGCCATGTCTCATGCCTTCCAGTCGATGAACGCCAACCGCCCGATGCGGAAGGCGGAGGTGATCGCCCTGGTTCCTGCGGCACAGCACAGCAAAACGCCCACACCGAGGCGTGGGCAAAGGGAACTTCCGAACCACGACAGCTAGCCCAAACGCTACACGCCCACGACGGGCTGTCACCAGAGGAAACGAGGGCACGTCGCGCCCTTGGGCCGGGGGCATGCCGTCCCGCCGAGGGCCGGCGGGCACGCTCCAGCTCAAGCCGCGGACGCCGGGTCCGCTGACTGGGCGTTTAGCGGTGTTCGGCGTTGATGCGCAGCTGGTAGGGGGAGCAGCGGCGGTGTCCGCCCGCGGAGCGGGGTGATCGAGCGGTGCTCGCCGATCGCACGGAGGAAGCTCTGGGTGGTGCCGAGCAGTTCGGCGGCACGGCCCAAGGTGTAGGCGGGGTAGTCGTCGTCACCGAGACGGCCGAATGAATCGTCTGCGGTCATCGCACCACTCTGTGGAACACGTGGAGGGGCCCTGGTGCCTATGGCACCAGGGCCCCGAAGGAACTGCTACACCATCTGCCGGCCCTGGTACTGCGCCGGCCCTCTGTTTCCGCCCACCCGACCTGAGCTTCGCCGGGCGTGCGGGGATCGCGGATGCGTGACCGGAGACCACCTCACCATCGATGTCCTGCGGTACCCGGACTCGCGTGGCGTCCGGGCGATCCTGATGGCGCCCAATCCCTCCGTTCTTCCCTCTGGATCAATCACTTACCAAACGGAAACTGCGTACTGCTGATACTGCGAACTGCTGCAACGCGGGTACTGCTGTTGCTGCTGACTGCGAACTTCCTGTACTGCTGGTGTTACGTACTGCTGGTGACCTGTCAGAGCGCCACTTCGGCGGCCAGCCCCGTCGCCCATCCTGCATCTGCTCTGGCTTAGAACCCCACTGCCGAACCTCCCGGTGCGCGCGCCCGCAGCCGACGCCTTCACCGAGGTACCGCTTCACTCAACTTCACTGCTGGTACTGCGAACTGCACTTACCGGGTACTGCCACTGCGTTCACTGCGTTACTGCTCATGGTGGCCCCTGATGACTGCGGGCCACCCGGTCCGGTCGTCAGCCCCGTCGCCGTCCTGCAACTGCCCTGGCTTCGACACTCCACCACCGCACCGTCCTGCGCACTGCAACCACGGGTACTGCTGCCCGGCAGTTCGTCTCTGCCAGGCCCTGCGGTCTCTCTGCGTTACGAGAGAAACCATAACCACGCCACCACCCAATGTCTACTCCAGCCACCATAGATTTCCGCGTGTGCGGCGAGGAGGTAATCCGCCTCGGACGCTGGGAGGCATCAGAGGGGCGCTTCGGGTTGAGCGCCTCAGCGACGGGCACGAGAACGGGCGCGGGCCGGCGTCGCCGGCCCGAAGAGGCGGCGGCCTCCCCCGGCGACGCGCGTGCCAGTACGCGGGATTTCCTCGACCATCTCGTGCAGGCGGTCTCAGCTCAGGCGGCCGATGACGTGGTGCTCGTCGTTTCGGAGCTCGCCACCAATGCCCTGCGCCATGGCGGGGGATCCTGCACCCTGACCCTGACGCCCCACGTGGACGGTATCGAGGTGGCGGTCCAGGGCCCCAGCCCGCACGCACCTGGCACGCGCACCCCCGACCTGCGCGGCGGGAGCGGCGGCTTCGGCTGGTCCATGGTCAACCACCTCGCACAGGCCACCGCCGTCACCCACCAGACCACCGGCGGCAAGACCGTCAGCGCCCTCCTCCCCCGGTAGAACCCTGCCCGGCATATCCCCCGCCCGGCGGCATCCCCAGAACATGCTGTCCTCGTTGAAACGGACGCGTCACCCGCGAGGTCATCCCCGAGCCTGCCTCGCGCCCGGTCCTGGCCGCCCAAGGCCAGGACCGTACGGGTTCCAGGTTTGCAGCCTCCGGCGTATGCGGGCCAAGCCGGCCCGGCAGCCGGGCTCTGACCCGGCGCGGTCGCAGGGCTGCCGCCTCAGAACGGCTCAGTCCGGTCACAACAGGGTGGCCACCGCTCCTTGGACGGTCATAGACGAGTTGCTTGCCCACCAGACAAACCACTACCCCGACAAGCATCGGGCCGTCGTGAACACCTTGTCGAAGCTGCGCGAGTTACTGCCATGGGAGTTGGAGCGCTCCCCGGAACCGCTCGACTTGGATCGCTCATCGACCCCGGCGCAGGGCGCCCACTACCAGGGTGGCCGGTGACGGATACCCGGCTCTACGGGTGCTGTGGGGCCGGACGGCACGGGTTGCCATGCCGATCAGATACTCGTCCATGCGTCGAGAAAGGCCTTTCGCCTGGCCGGATCAGCTGATGTGTGGTCCGCGTGCAGGACGCGCCAGGCTGTGAGTTCGAGGTCCCGGAGCCACAGCTCGCCGATGACCTGCGTTTTGAGGTCGGGGAGGTGGTCGGACTCGCAGAGCGCTTGGCCGATGACCCCCCCGGCTGCGATGCGCTGGGGCGGGGTCATTTCGTCAACAGCCGAGAGGATCTGTCCGGCCAGACCGGTGCCTTCGCCTGCCAGCGAACTCAGGACGTAGTCCTTGATGTTGTTGGGCAGCAAGTAGAGGGAGCCCGAAGACCTCCACAAGTCCGACCAGAAGTGTTCTCCGGCCTCGGTGGGAGCGGGGAGCGCTGCCAGGAGTCCGAGGAGATGCGCGGTGGCCGCGTACCCGTCGGAGTGGGCCGATGCGACGACGGCGATGTCCGCGACGCGCTCCACGTCGATTCGGCCGGCTTCAAGGCGTGGATCCAGTCCCAGTCGCTGTTCCAGCTGATGGGAAAGGGGGGCGGACGCGTGGGAGCGGAACTCGGGAAGCATCGGCGGTCCTTGAACGTAGGAGAGCGGAGAGGCCCGTTCGGAAGCCCTGATCGTTCCCACGGTGCGCCGAATTACACGAGTCCCACGGCCCCAGTTGGCGGAAGGCTACGGTGACGGAAGCATGAGGCGGATGAAGCAGCCGCGTCCGGCAGCTCCCGGCGGGGCTTGGGCAGACCTCCCGCAATGCCGCTCCGGGCGGGCTCCTAGCATGCACACATGGTTGCCAGTGCTGCCCGGCAGTACGAGTCAGGAAGAGAAGCAGTGTCCCGAGACGACGCCAAAGCTGGCCGTGTTACTTCCACACCAACGGTCGGCGGACGCGAGAACTCCCATCCGATTACCGACCTGGCCGAGCGAGCGGCCGATCAGCCGGAGCCGATCAAGCCGAAGCTACGAGGATGGCTCCACGCCGGCATGGTCCCCGCATCGCTGGCCGCGGGCATCGTCCTCATCTGTCTCGCAGGCACGCCGCAAGCGACCCTGGCCTGCACCGTGTACGCCGTCACCGCCTGGTTGCTGTTCGGGACGAGCGCGGTCTACCACCTCGGCACCTGGGGCCCCCTCGGCGAGGCCGTTCTGCGGCGCCTGGACCACGCCAACATCTTCCTGATCATCGCGGGCACCTGCACCCCTCTCGCCCTGCTCCTCCTCCCCCCTGACCAGCGGTCCGTCCTCCTGTGGATCGTGTGGACGGGCGCGCTGGCGGGCATCGCCTTCCGCGTCCTGTGGGTCGGATCCCCCCGCTGGCTCTACACCCCCTGCTACCTGGCCCTGGGCTGGGCACCGGTGCGCTACTTGCCCAACTTCCTGCACGGCGGAGGGGCGACCCTACTCACCTTGATCGTGACCGGCGGGCTGCTCTACAGCGCGGGCGCGGTCGTCTACGCCCTCCAGCGCCCCGACCCATCACCCCGCTGGTTCGGCTACCACGAGGTGTTCCACGCCCTGACCGTGGCAGCCTTCACCGCGCACTACATCGCCATCTCACTCGCCGCCTACTGACCACGACCATCTGTGGACGCTCGCCCGCCCGCTCTACGGGGCGGGCGCGCTGCCGACCGGCTTCGGGTCGGGGTGCGAGCGGGCGGCGGAGGGAGACGTAGTCGTCGGCGACGTCGGACAGGTGATCGTGGTCGGCCGGTTCCGGTCCGTGGTGAACCGCGGGGCGGCTTTGACGTCCTCCCGCGTGCCGGCGGTCGTCTCGGTCTTCCCCGTCTGTCAGACGGCTGCCGGGACGCCGAGCATCGCGGAGGCCTGCTGGAGCGGGCTGAGTACGCGCGTGGGCACGGCGGCCAGGGAAAGGCCGCGGCAGGTGAACCCGAGCTGGGTCATGGCGCGGAGGACTTCGCCGGCGCTGAAGTCGCGCCGGTCCTGGCGGGTGATGACCTGACCGACCTGCTTGAGGGGGTAGGTACGGCGGCCGATGACCACGGAGCCGCCGCTGACCTGCTCAGGCTTGACGCCCTTCATCGACGCCAGGACGCCGGTCTTGGTCAGGTCGAACGGGAAGCGGGCGATGACACAGCGCATGAATGCCTCACAGGAAGAAGGGGACGGTCGTGCCGCGGTGGGGCGGTTCAGCGGGCAAGGGCGAGGACACCCAGAGCGCTTCCCTGCTCGTCGATGACGGGCAGGGCAGCGAGCCCGCGGTAGCGCATCGCGTGCTCGGCCTCGGCCATCGTGGTCCTGGGCGAGGTGAACGGCCCGCGGTCGCCGAGAACAGCGCGCAGACGGACTTGGTCCGTGTACGCGGCGCTGTCGTGGAGGGCTGCGAGCTGGGCCTGGGTGACCAGTCCCGTGCACTCACCGTACTCGTCGCAGACGAGCAGATGCCCGGCGCGGGCGCTGGCCATGACGGCCATGGCCACTTCGACCGTCATGTCGTCGCATACCTGGGGGCCGGCCGCGTCCATGGCGTCGTTCACCGTGCGGGGCGCGGGGTCGGCTTGTGCCGGGCGGCGTTGCATCTGGATCAACGTCACAACGTGCCTCCTGCAGAGGTGGGTCAGTTTCCGGATCACTGAGTTGTCAGGCCGCCGCGTCGAAGGCCGACTGCCGCAGGCTCATGCGCTGGGCAGCCGAAGCGGGCCTGCGCCGGCCGCGGGAGCTTGCGCTGCGCTTGGGCCGCTCCGATACCGGCGCCGTGATGGTGACGGGGATGCCGGAGGGGGTCCGGGCTCCGGTGATCCGGTTGAGTGCCTCGTCGCCGGAGCGGACCTGGGTGGTGTGGGGGACGATGCCGGCGGCGGCCATGAGGCGGGTCATCTCGCGGCGCTGGTTCGGGGTGACCAGGGTGACGACGCTGCCGGACTCGCCGGCGCGGGCAGTGCGGCCGCCGCGGTGGAGGTAGTCCTTGTGGTCGGTCGGCGGATCGACATTGACGACGAGGTCGAGGTTGTCGACGTGGATGCCGCGCGCCGCCACGTTGGTCGCGACCAGCACGGTGACGTGGCCTGTCTTGAACTGGGCCAGGGTCCGCGTGCGTTGGGGCTGGGACTTCCCGCCGTGCAGCGCGGCGGCTCGTACTCCGCTGCTGAGCAGGTGTTCGGTCAGGCGGTCGACGGCGTGCTTGGTGTCCAGGAACATGATGACCCGGCCTTCGCGCGCCGCGATCTGCGTCGTCATCCGCTGCTTGTCGGCGCCGTGGACGTGCAGCACGTGGTGCTCCATCGTCGTCACCGCGCCGGCGGACGGGTCGACGGAGTGCACGACCGGGTCGGTCAGGTAGCGGCGCACCAGCAGGTCCACGTTGCGGTCCAAGGTCGCGGAGAACAGCATCCGCTGGCCCTCGGGCCGTACTTGGTCCAGGAGGGCTGTGACCTGCGGCATGAAGCCCATGTCGGCCATCTGGTCGGCCTCGTCCAGGACGGTGATCGCGACTCGGTCGAGCCGGCAGTCGCCGCGGTCGATGAGGTCCTTCAGGCGGCCCGGGGTGGCGACGACGATCTCCGCGCCGTTCCTGAGCGTGTTCGCCTGACGGCCGATGGGCATACCGCCCACCACCGCGGCCAAGCGCAGTTTCACCGCACGTGCGTAGGGGGTCAGCGCCGTCGTGACCTGCTGGGCGAGCTCGCGGGTGGGAACGAGGACCAAGGCCAGCGGCTGCCCGGACTCTGCGCGCTGCTCGGCGGTGCGGGCCAGCAGGGCCAGGCCAAAGGCGAGTGTCTTGCCGGATCCGGTGCGGCCCCGTCCCAGGACGTCCCGCCCGGCGAGGGTGTTGGGCAAGGTCGCGCCCTGGATCGGGAACGGGACTTTCATCCCTTCGGCGTCCAGGGCGGCCAGCAGCTGGGCCGGCATGTCCAGGTCTGCGAAGGCCTCGACGGCGGGCAGCGCGGGAGTGATTGTCTTCGGCAGCGCGAACTCACCCTGGATGGCGGCGGGACGTCGGCTGCCGTAGCCCGGACGGGTGGAGGAGATGGAACGGGCGGGAGCACCGGTACGGCCTGTGCGGGGGGCGCCGCTCTGGCCGCCGGCGCGGGTGCGGGAATAGCGGTCGTTCGTGCGAGTGGTGCGGTCCATGTGGAACCTTCCTCGATACGGCACGTATCGAGGAATCCCCATTACGGGTATTCCCGAGAGCGGGCCGAAGAAAGACGGGGCAGAGCCGTGCCGCGAAAACAGCGGATAGGGCTTGCAGAGAGATCCGCGCGGCGCGTCCAGGAGGCCGGATAAACGGCGGACGACTTACAGGCGACGGGGGCGGGGCGGGCGACAATGTGAGAACGTATCCGCCGGGCCGGACAGTGAGGCGGGCCGGCGCGAGGCACCGTCGCCCGCCGCGCACGCGAAAACGTCGGGATCCGACGAGGCGTGTGAGGGGGAAAAGCAACGAGCTGGGGCCCGCACCCCAAGGTGCGGGCCCCAGCTGCGTGTACGCGTCAGCCTCAGGCGGGAACGATGTTCTCGGCCTGCGGGCCCTTCTGGCCCTGCGTGACGTCGAAGTTAACCTTCTGGCCTTCCTGAAGCTCACGGAAGCCGGAGGAGGCGATGTTCGAGTAGTGAGCGAAGACGTCAGCGCCGCCGCCCTCCTGCTCGATGAAGCCAAAACCCTTTTCCGCGTTGAACCACTTCACGGTGCCAGATGCCATATTAATCTCCTTTGGGGCAGTGCCCGCAATTACACTATGTAATTGCGGAGTCGCCGCGATGATTGCCCCGACCGGAAAATCGGCGGAAACACAAAGCGCATTCAGCGGGCGAGAGGACGCCACAAGGGAAGCGCTTGAAGTTTTGCGAACCAAGACTGCAACTGAGATCGACAGTAGCACGCCGGAGCGCCCCCCGCACGTAAAGCTATTCCAGGAAGTCCCCTGAGATAAAAACCCTCACTTTTATACGCAGCAAACTCTCACCTCACGGCCACAGATTTGATCCCCCGCGTCCCTGGCGGCCTCGGTGAGCGCGCTCGCCTACATCCTGGCCTTCGGCGCCATCGGTTTCAACGAGGCCGCCGGATACGTCGCCGTCGCCGCCACATCCATGGCCACTGGCGCCATCGCAGCCCACGCCGAAGCAGCCGTCCACCCCGCCCGGCACGGGACCGACATCCAGCTGTCCACCGCACAGATCGCCCGACGTACCAGCTTCACGGACAAAGCCCTCTCCGCCGCCGGCCAGGCCGGTCTCGTCAACAACCTCAGCGGCCGCCGCAGACTCCGTTCTCGGAATAGTGAGTTCGACGTTTTTGGCGGCTTCCTGATCGCCTGCGAGCGGCGATGGAGCGGACCTGCTCGAAGCCGGTCATGGCGAGAGGAGTCGGCGCGCGGCCGTAGGACTTCATGCCGACGAGGTAGATGTCCTCCTTCGGGTGGAAGAACGCGTTGACCCCGTGGGGGTAAACGGTGCCGCAGGAGTGCTGATTGGAGTCGATCAGCGGGGTGGGCCCAACGGGGAGCCTGGAGGCGCTCGCCGAGACCGAGGCCCAGCTCGTTCAGGAAGGAGAGGTCGGGGCGCAAGCCGGTGAGGACGACGCCCTCGTCGACCGGCTCAAGACGCCGGCCGTCTGCACAGACGAGGGCCGGCCGGTCGGCACTCTCCTCGGCGACGGAGGTGCGGAAGCCGGTGACCGCGTCGGTGTATCCGTCGTCCACGGCGGCCTTGACTGCGAGCCTAGGGCCCCACAGGCGGGGATCTGCTCGGCGGCGCCGGCGCCGGAGCCGGAGCCGATGGCAGCGGTGCGATTGCCTGCGTAGCGGACACGCGGCTGGGACCTTCAAATCCGGAATTCGGTAAGAGATGCGGTCGGCGGCAGCCTTCTCGACGAGGGCCTACAGCCCTCGCCACTGATGGGGCTGGGGGAGGGGCGCCATACCCTGCCGGTGCAGACGTTTGCGGAGTAAGGGCGGATCGCGAGGACGAGCACCTGATGTGGACGGTGGACCCGGTGGGACGGTATGGAGGACCAGCTCGGCGCGCTCGGCCTGGTTTTCAACGCGATCGCACTGCGGGGCGACCCGCTACATCGGCGCCGGCGTCACCCAGTTCCGCGCCGACGGGCACGAGATCCCGGGTGAGGGCATCGCCCGGCTCTCCCCACTCGAGCCCCGCAACCTGAAAATGCGCGGCCGCCACATTCACTGCCTTTACCCCGCCCGGGGGCGCGCTGCGGTCCTGCGTGACCCGGATTCCGAAGGGTTTGACGAGGACGAAGAAGAGTGGACGGTCCACGTCCTGCCCTGGAGCCGGATTCTTCTCGAGGCGGAGGGGCCGGGCCGGAGGGGGCCCGGCCGGGGCCGCCTCCGGCGCGGGAGCCGAGCGACTCTGCTACTGCCGCGAGGGGGCTGCACGAGCCGGGCGGCATGTGCGATGTGCGCGGTGCCCACGTGCTTCCCGGGAGAGTTGCGGGTCTCAGTTTGCTTCAGAAGGCGATCGTCGGGTTCGAGGATCCGGCGGCGTTGCGGTGTTCGGCGTTGATGCGCTGGGCTTCTTCAAGCTGGTCTTCGAGGATGACGATGCGGCAGGCGGCATCGATGGGGGTGCCCTGGTCGACGAGCTCCCGCGCGCGGGCGGCGATGCGCAGTTGGTAGCGGGAGTAGCGGCGGTGTCCGCCGGCGGAGCGCAGCGGGGTGATGAGGCGGGCTTCGCCGATGGCGCGGAGGAAGCCCTGGGTGGTGCCGAGCATCTCGGCGGCCCGGCCCATCGTGTAGGCGGGGTAGTCGTCGTCGTCGAGACGGTCGAACGAGTCGTCTGCTGTCATGTCACCTCTCTGTGGAACGCGTGGAGGGGCCCGGGCGCTTGTTCGCGCCCGGGCCCCGAAGGAACTGCTACACCATCTGCCGGCCCTGGTACTGCGCCGGCCTTCTGTTTCCGCCTGCCCGACCTTGATGCTGTCGGGGGTGCGGGGATCGCGGTTGCTTGACCGGAGACCACCTCACTATCGATGTCCTGCGGTACCCGGACTCGACAATCCGTCCGGGCGATCCTGATGGCGTCTGTTCCTCCGTTTCTTCCCTCTGAATGAACTGCCTTACCTAACGGGGGACTGCGTACTGCTGATACCGCGTACTGCTGGTACTGCCGGTGATGCGTACTGCTGGTGACCTGTGCAAGCGTCACTCTTCGGCAGCCAGCCCCGTCGCCCATCGTGCGTCTGCTCTGGCTTAGAACCCCACTGCCGAACCTCCCGGTGCGCGCGCCCGCAGCCGACGCCTTCACCGAGGTACCGCTCACTTCACTTCACTGCTGGGTACTGCCACTGCGTCAACTGCTGTCGGCGGCCCCTGATGACTGCGGGCCACCCGGTCCGGCCGCCAGTCCCGTCGCCGTCCTGCAACTGCTCTGGCTTCGAAACTCCGCCACCGCACCGTCCTGCGCACTGCAACTACCTGTACTGCTGCCCGGCAGTTCGTCTCTGCCGGGCCCTTCGGCCTCTCTGGCTACGAGAGAAACCATAACCAGACCACCACCTAATGTCTACTCCAGCCAGCACAGATTTTTGCGAGTCCAGTGGAGAGGTAATCGACCCCCGCCGAGAAGGCCGCGGGGCGGGCTTCACCCGGCTTGACCGCCGCAGGGCGGGGCAGAAGCACCGGGTGGGCAGGCTTCGGCGATCAGAGGGCAGGGAGGTCTGATGGACACGATGAGCGTCGATGTCGCAGCAGGCCGGTCCGCGACCTCCCCTGCCGAAGCCCGCGAGCGCGCCCGCCTCTTCCTCGACAGCCTCACCCGTCCCCCCACCCGCACTGCTGAGGAATCCGTGGTCCTGGTCGTCTCGGGTGATCGTCGGGTCGGCTCCGGAAGCGGGGAGCGAGTTCGCGCGGCTCGTGCTCGACCCGGCCCGGCTGGATGGCTCCCTGCCGGCCGCGGTGCGCCGGGAGGCGGCCAACGCCGACCGTGAGGGTTTCGCTCGCTCCGGGTGCTTCATCATGTGAGGTCCGGCTGGCGTGCGGAGCGGGCGAAGGAACTGTTGCGAAGTGAACTCGATTCTGGAGCAGATCGGGTGCGCACACCCCCAAGCTGGGCAGCCGTCCCACGGCACCTGCGCCTGCGTTTCACGTGTACCGCACGGGAGAGGAGGGCTGGACGGCGATGACGCCGTGACCTCCTCCACTCCGAGCACCGGATACCGACACGAGCTGTACCCCTACTCCGGCAGGGACGCGTTAGTCGAGGGTGCCCTGGGTTTCGTCCAGGACGCTCTCGACGACGGTGAGGCTGTCGTCGTGGCCGTCCCCCAGGACAAGGCGTCCCTGCTGCGCGCCGAGATCCGCAACGAGGACGCCGTCCGCTACGTCGACACCGAAGCGGTCGCGCACCATCCCGGTCGGCTCATCGCAGCCTGGCAGGAATGGCTCCGGGAGTACGCGGCACAGGGGCGGCCTGTCCGCGGGGTCGGCGAGTCACCTTGGGACAAGGTCCGCAGCCCGGCCGACGCCCAGGAGCTGCGCTACCACGAATGGCTCCTCAACAAAGCCTTCGCCCATGGCCCGGCCTGGTGGCTGCTGTGCCCGTACGACATCGCACACGACGACGCCGCACTGACCGAAAAAACGGCCCGGTGCCATCCCGAGCTGCGCCAGGACGGTCGCACGACGCCGTGCGACGACTACGCCCCGAAGGCGCCGTACCGCTTCACCCCCCTCACCGACTCGTGCGACCCGTACGAGGAATTCGCCTACAGCAGCGGGGACCTGTCCGCGCTGCGCGAGAAGATCTCCGCGTGCGCCCAACTGCATGGCCTGACCGGCCGACGCCTGCGTGAACTGCATCTGGCCGCAACGGAAGTGGCCACCAACAGCATCCGGCATGGCGGCGGACACTGCGAGCTGCGCACCTTGAGTAAGGACACCTGATGCGTTACACGACCTTCGGACGCCGGACGGGACTGCGCGTGTCCGAGTGCGCGCTCGGCACGGCGAACTTCGGCACCGGCTGGGGTGCCGGCGCCGAGCTTGAGGAGGCGCGCCGGATCTTCGACCAGTTCGCCGAAGCGGGCGGTACCTTCCTCGACACCGCGGACAATTACCAGTTCGGCGAGTCGGAAGAGCTGACGGGGAAGTTCGTCTCCGCGGACCGGGACCACTTCGTCATCGGGAACAGGTCCGTCCAAAACAGGTGGAAGAAAACCACAGGTCAGAGCCCTACTATCCTGGCTTCGTGACGTGGATGGTGTGCGTTATGGGCGCTGTGTGCAGAAACTTGACGCTGCTTTGCCGCTCGGGACCGGGCTGGTTGCCGTCCTGACATCGACCACCCCGTGGTTCAAGAACGCCGACCGCGCCCAACCTCGACGAGCACGTGTCCGCCCTCGCCCGGGTCGGGTATCACACCGACAGGCAGTTCGCCGCCTACGGCCGCGACGCCAAGGCTGCGCATGCCATCCGCGAGGAATTCACCGACTGGCACCGCGAACTCATCGACCTCATCGTCCATCTCCGCGCGGCTGATGCCGAGGTGGTCGGCGAGGTTCTCCGCCGCGTGCCCCGCGTCCATGTAGGGGTCCGGCTGCCTGCCCGGCTCCCATGGTTCGGCCCACGGCGTGCTCCCCGCCTCGGTCCGGGAAGCCGTCAGGGCTTCGGCGTCGGCGAACAGCGGGTTGTGGGTGTCCGGCCAGGAGTCGCTGTTGCGGCCCCGCGCCCTGGAGTGCAATTCGACACCGCCGACGAAGACGACGGCGTGGGCCGCGTCGGCGCGGATCGCGTGGTACCCGTTGCGAATGGCCTCCATCGCGGAAGCGCAGAATCGGTTGTAGGTTGTGGCGGGCAGGTGATCGAGCCCGTGGAGCATCCCGGTGCCTTGGCGCCGCCGTCGGTCGAAGCCGGATCGGACGTAACCGTACGACCCTCGGACTCCACGGTGTGATCTTCACGCGGGACGACCGGGCGGGCGAGGGGAAGCTGTCGTCCCGGCTGGGCCTGGTCACGGCGGCGGTCGAGGCCACCGAGGCCGTGGACCTGTACGCCTACCTCGTGGACCAGCTCTCCAGACGCGGCAAAGCGGGCATGATCCCAGCCACTGGTCGTGACCGGCGCCATCAAGATCGCCACCGAAGGGTGCCCGCTGACGCTGGGCAGTGCACCTGAGTCGTGGCAGCGACTCCGCGTCGGATCAGCTCCCGGAGATGTTCGCTGTGAGCACGCGGATGGCTTCGCGGGTGTTGTCGGCGGCGAAGCGAACCTCTCGCACCTCCTGCGTCGGCTTCCCGGGCTTGGGCGCCACCGAGTAGGACTCGCGCAGCTTGATGCTGAGCGTGGTGGAGTCTCCGATCGGCATCGCCAACACCCCATCGCTGATGTTGACCGCCCTCCGGTAGCCGCTGTGCCGGGACGAGCGAACCGATTCGACGAGTTCTAGCGGAATGGTGATCTGAGTGAAGTGGGCGAAGCGCAGGACGATTTTGCCGTCGCCGACCGTGTGAGGGCGGATGGACAGCGCCGCGATGAATCCGAGTACCCATACCGATCCGTACACGGAGAGCACTAGCAGGGCGATGCGCGCCACCGTCCAAGGGATCAGAAGTTCGACGGCGAGGAGCTCCAGTGGCACAAGGAAGACCATCACCCACATAATTGGCTTGATTTCGGAGCCGTAGCTCAGGATCTGGTGTCCTTCAGGCGCGTCCGGCTTCCGACGGATCCAGCGCCACAGTGCACGGAAGAGTCCGAACTCCATCCCCATCGCTTTGGCGACGGGCGCGGGTAACACTGCGGACAGGGCCTGGTTGAGGGCCTCTTGCCCGTCGGCTCCCTGGCTCTTAGAGGTGCGGAACGCCCGCCTGGCCAGGGCGATTTCAGTGATGACGATCCCGGCCAGCAGGAGTTCGAGAAGCAGTCCCACCGCAACAGCTTCACCTAGGCTGAACACGCCGGTCCATACGAGACAGACCTGGGCGAGAACCACGGTGGGCGCCGCCCACCGGGCGGCGTTTGCCAAGAACTTCCTCAACGTTCCTCACCTGTCCTTGCACGGGTGCTCGGTGTCCTGGCAATCATGGCAGGCACCTCTTCAGGCGGAAGTGGGGGTAAGTATATTGCTGGCCATATTCGTTCGCATAAACCAGAGGGCGGAGGGCGCGCGGCAGAGAGATGACCGTGTCACGCCGGCAGCCGTCACGGCTTCACCCAGTCCTGTTCCACGACAATCCAGTGTCCACCAGTCAGTTGCTGTTCGAGGAATGCATAGGGCAGGAGGCCGTAGCCTTCGTCGCCCCACTGGGTCCCCCAGCTGTTGCGAACCTGGAACGCGCCCGGACCGGTGCCTCGGTCGTACGGAGCGGTGTCGACGTGATCGTCGTAGCCTGTCAGGAGGATGACATGAGGCCCCACGGACTGCTCAGTCGTCATTTGTACGGGGATGAAACCGCCATTGACCAAGGACATGGAGATCGAGGGGCAGAGCCGGATCTCCACACTCACCGGGATCCCTCGGGCAATCGCCCGGCGGGCAAGGTCTAGAGCGCCCGCTCCGTCGGGCGTGGACAGTCGCCTTATTACTTACTGTATGTGGCCCATCTTCGAGGGAGATCTGAGGTCGCAGTTCCACAGACGGAGCTTCTCTATGCGCTTCCCCAGCGGCAGGAGGTTGTGCCGCTTCACATAATCGATGACTCGCCTGTACTCCGCTTCCGCCGCCTCGTCGTGCTCTGGGACGACCACCCGCCGTTCAGCGACGAGCCGTTCGATCAGCTCCGCCGCCTTGGCGCGCCGCGCCCGGCCCACAGGCCGCTCCGAGTACGGCGTGGGCGTCTTCCTGCCGGTTTCCCGCCGCTCGGCCGCGTACCGCGGATCCTCCGGATGGTGACCGTGCTCCAGATAGAACTTCCCTGCCCCGGTGACCTCGGCCCGCACCGCCCCGCCGCGGCGTACGACGACCAGCAGCCCTCGATCGCGCAACGCGTACGCGGACAGCCGTTCAGCCGACGCCACGCCAGGCTCCTCGCCGGCATCCAGCCGCCGCAGGAGCTCTCGCTGGCGGTCGTTCAACGGGGACCAGCGGTGCATGCACCCACCTCACGCTCTCGCCAGCAGATCCCACCTGTGCCCAATCCCCCGCCCGTACGTGTTCCGCCGACGAGTACCGGAGGACGGCAGCGCAGCGGCGCTCCACTACAGAGCGTGTGCGCGGGAAGAGCTCGGCCAACGCCCGGACAAAGTCGGCATCCGCCCCGCCACCGCACGCAGAAAGCCGCCTCCCGAGCAGGCGCGCAGCCCGGCCCGAGGGGCGGCTTTTCATTGTTGACGCATCGTCAGGAATCAAGCCCGCCGAGCGGCAAATGAGCGTCACGAGCGTCATTTCAGCGTCAAGATATCGTCCGTAACGCCCATAGTGCACATAATGCGCACCGACAAACCTGCAGGTCAGGAGCTTTTCGCGACCGGTTCAAGGATCGCGACGCACTCCATGTGGTGCGTCATCGGGAGAGCGTCAGTCAGAGGCGAGGGAAAGAAATCGCAGGTCAACTGGTTTCCCTGGTCTAACTGCAGGGCTACGGGTGCATCGAGCGTCAAACGAGCGTCACGGACTTGTGCTGCCGCTAAGAACACTGGGCTCTCTCACCGCAGCCGTCGTCCCTTGGGCACCTGCCTCAACCGCCTCCCTCAGGTGCAGGTCCGGATTCATTGGAGGGGAATCCCGGCCGTGCGCCTGCCGCGTCCGCTGTGAGCATCTACCCACGCGCCAAAACTCCGCGAGGGATGCCCTTCAGTTGCCCCGGTTCCCTTTCCCCCGCATAGACGAAGTGCAGATCGTGACGCGCCCGAGTTGACATCACGTAGTACGCCATACGCAGTTCCGCCGAGGTGGGATCTGTTCCTGCGTCAGCCTCCGTGTCAGGCACCACGACCGTGTCGAACTGGATCCCCTTGACGCTTGCCCGGTGGACGATGACAACGCCAGGGCGCGACAGGTCGAGGGTCCGGTAGCGGCCCCCCGTCGCTTGCGCCGTGTACATCTGCGGCCGAAGCCGCGGTGCTTTGCGTTCCAGTCGGGTGAGGATTTCGAACTGGGCCTGGGTGGAGTGCATTACCACTCCGATGCTGCGGCCGGGTCGCATCCCGGCGAGACCGATCAGCAGGTCCGCCACCGCTCCTTGATGTGAGAGCGAGTGCAGCCGAGGCAACGGGCCGTCCCGCTCCGGAAGCACGGGCAGTCGGGGTCCCGTGTGGAACCTGGCGCCGAGCTCGGCTGTCTGCCGGGTGTTGCGGTAGTTGGCGTCAACCGCGTGGGGCGAGCACTTGCCCAGGCCTTGCGCGATCTCCGCCAGGGTGGAATTCGTGTTGGTCAGCCGCTGGCACTCGTCGGCGAAGACGGTGGTGCGGGCACCGAGGATCCGGCACAGGCGGTAGAAGGCAGGGGGCAGATCCTGCCCTTCGTCGACCACCAGTGTCAGCGGATCGCCAGGATCCTCGAGCGCGGCCCGCTCGTAGAAGGCTGGCCAGTCGTACCATCCGTCATCGGCACGCGGGGCATCGGCGCCGTACCACTGGGCGAGCCAGGAGTGTGCGGTCGCAACGGTGACGTGCGTACCGCTGGAGGACAACGCGGACACCATCGGCGCCAGCGACTGGCGCAGGAGGTTGGATCGGGTCAGCAGGACGGCCGGCCTTCCGGTAAGGGCGAGCATGACGGCCCGCTGCGCCGCCAGCACGCTCTTGCCGCTCCCCGGCGGCCCGCTGATCACGTGGTTCCCGTCGAAAGGCAGTCCATCGAGCAGCGCTCGCTGGGTAGGCGTCAAGTCGAGGTAGGTCAGTGTCACGGTTCCGCTCATTCCTGAGTGGCCGCTGCCCGGGCGGCCGCCACGATCGGCTCGAAGAACCCGGGCACGCCGCCCCCGCCCACGACCAAAGCTCGGTCCAGCAAGGTGTTTCCGGTCTCGCAGCTGGTTTCCGGAAGCAGTGCGCAGGCGTGGCAGGCGGCACGGTTGAGGTTCCCGAAGCCCTGCCCGGTGTGCTCCGAGCACAGCGGGTCCGCGGAGCACCAGGCGGCGGCCTCGGCCATCCGCAGCAGTGTCTCGGCGAGCCGCGGCTGCTCCCCCTGCTGTACGAGGCCCCCGAGCGTGCCCTCGGCGTCCCCGGCTGCGGTGTACACGAGGACCCCGTACTGGTCGTGTTCGGGCCGGGCATAGACGCGCTCGCGCAGGCTGGCCGTGGTGTAGCCCGATTCGAAGGACAGCTGGCGCACCAACAGGTGTCCGAGCGTGTGCAGGAGCACGAAGCGCGGGGAGAGCTCCACTCCCGTCAGGGCCTGGAGCCGGTCCTTCTGGAAGGAGCGTTCGAGATCGCCCCTGAGACCTGCCACCCGGGCCCGTACGGCGTCATGCTGCTCCCAAGCGGTCAGCGCAGCCACGTCCAGAGTGAGCAGAACGCCTTCGCCGAAGACTTCGACCGCGGGCAGCCAGCGCAGTCTGCGGGAGGTGTCGGACGGGACGATCGCAGCATCCGGAGAGACCCGGCTGAAGCCCGAGAGGGCCCGTACTTCTCGCAGCCGGTCGGCGAGGACGATGCGGCCGACGCGCTGGTGCAGTCCGGCCCACGGCTCCGTGGTCTCCCGCTGCAACCCCAGCCCGGAACCGCGGACCAGAAAGTCACGCGTCGTCGGCGGTTCGGCGGCCGTCAGCGCCGACCATTCCTCGCGGCGCAGATCCAAGCTCGCAGTGACCGTGCCGGCGGCATTGGCCTGGGCGGGGGTGCCGGTCCCGGTTTCCTCGGCGATGAGTGCATCGAGCACGGCGTCATCCACGTTCGTATCCTCCTTGATCATGTCTCGGAGGATGTCCGCACGCGGGGTCCCGGCTGCCTTGCACAGAGGTACCCAGTAGTCGCTCTCGCGGACGCGCTCGGCGAGATCGTCTCCCTCCAGAACCGGCACCTCGGCCTCGGGAAGGGAGAGGGCCGAGTGGACCACCGGGTAGTAGAGGTTGCCTGCGGTGCGCTGCACTACCTGGACCGGCTTGGCACAGTCTGCGGCTTCACGCACCCTCTGCCAGGGATTCCGTCCGGAGCACCGCATGCCGTGGGTGCCCAGCACGTCCAACAGGTCCCGGGACGCACCGCAACCAGGGGCAGCGCAGGAGACGGAGAGCGCCTCCAGGCCGGTTGCCCGGTCAGAGACGCGGAAGCGCAGTTGTTCGCGCGAGCCGCAGGACTGCCGCTGTGCGGCGTCGAGCCTCGCATGGGCCCAGAACCACCAGTCCACGTCGCTGAGGTGGCCGCCGGCACAGATCTGGACGAACCGCATCGGGGCGAGCTTGCGCACCGGCATGCAGGAGGGACAACTCGGCGGTGTCCCGGGCTTCTCATCGTTGATCCGCCAACGCACCATGCGGCGGCACGAGCCGCAGAACAGCCAGGCCGGAAATCGGATGTACGGCGCGCCGGGCGCATCAGAGCGGTCGAAGCGGTCGTTGAGAGTTGCAGGCGCCGCGAAGAAACCGGTCACACCGAGCCGGGAGGCCAATCGCGGTGATTCCACCGGCTGACGCACTCGCGGCCAGTCACCGATCCCGGTCGCGACGAACGACTCGCCCTGGATGTCGAAAACCGCGCCGACACCGAACGGGAGCACCGTCTGTGCCTGACGGACTCGAAGCTTGCGGTTCACTGGTCGGCTCCCTTTACCGTCACCTGGCATTCGCGATCCACGCTGCGCATGGAGTGGAGGGTCTCCCACAGCCCGCCGTGCTGTTCGAAGTTCTTCAACAGGTTGTGCTGCCCCTTGCCCTGATTGCGGTAGTAGAGCGCCTTGCCCTCTTGCCTGGCGTTGTGCGCGGCCTCCTCCCAAGCAGCAAGCAGCTCGGACAGTTCGGTGCGGACCGCATGTGCAGCGCGCCGGTCACTGGCCCCTGCCTTCCGTGCGAGCA
Organism: Streptomyces sp. NBC_01296; assembly: GCF_035984415.1. Lineage (NCBI taxonomy): Bacteria > Bacillati > Actinomycetota > Actinomycetes > Kitasatosporales > Streptomycetaceae > Streptomyces > Streptomyces sp. NBC_01296. Next base: position 2,449,141 of record NZ_CP130720.1, read on the forward strand.
GCTCGGCCAGCGCCTGCGCCTCACCGATGCGGTCCGGCAGTTCGCCTGCCTGGTTCTCGGCGCTCAGGCCAAGCCGGTGCCGTACGAGGATCACGAGAGCGGCGTGCAGCGCCCGGCGGCGCGCCGGCACCGACCACGGTGTGACGCTGGTCGGTTCGACATGGCGGTAGAGGGCCCGGTGATAGGGGTCGAAGGTCTCGTAGTGTGAACGGTCCCTAGGACGTGTGGCGTTGAAGAAGGCGATGACCAGTCCGGGCACTGCATGCCGACCGACCCGACTGGTGGCCTGGATGTACTCGGCCGTGGTCTTGGGCTGCCCCTGCATCAGCATCAGCGCGAGCCGTTTTACGTCCACTCCCACCGACAGCATGTTGGTGCAGGGCAGGAAGGACACGGCTTCGGGATGCGTCCAGGGCTTCTCCAGCCGGTCCAGCAGCACGGGCTGTTCGGCCCGTGCCAGGTTGCTGGTCAGCTCCTGAACCTGGTGGTCGGCGAGTTGCCGGACACCGGATCCGGCGTCCAGGCCGGCGAGCTGGGCAGGGATGTCATCGGCCGCGGCCGTGACGGTACGACCGAGTTCGCGGAGGCTGTGATGATAGGCGACGAGGGTCCAGTAGGAGTCCCGGTGCTCCTCCGGCAGTTCCCAGGCCCCTTGGAGCATGGCCGCAGCGGTGGCGACCGCTGCACGGCCGGCCGTGTGCCCCTGGGCCATGACGCCCAGGTAGCGCCGCCCGGGGCGTGAGGTGTCGGGTTCGGCGAAGTACGAGTGCCGGGCGTCAAGCCCGGCGGGCGGGAAGAGCTGTACGTCGGTGCCGTAGAGAGCGCGTACCTGTTCACCGGAGCGGCGGATCGTCGCGGTGGAGGCGACCACCTTGGGGCCCGTCCCGTCGGCCGTCGCGCACAGGCCGAGAATGGCCGCCTCGTACAGCCCCACCGTTGTGCCGAGCGGCCCGGTCAGCAGGTGCAGTTCGTCCTGGATGACCAGGGCGGGCGGCAGACTGACGCCCCCTGCCCCGAACAGGCTCCCCGCCCGAGGCTCCCAGGCGAGCCGCGCAAACTTGTCGACCGTACCGAGGACGAAGGTGGGCGGCCGGTCATACAGCTGCTCGTCTACGACGGCTACCGGCAGCTCGTCGTGGAAGGCGCACTCGTCGCGCGGACAGTAGAACGCGAAGGAGACGACGTCGGCCCGAATGCCGTAGTCGGCGTGATCAGGCGAACGGTGGGCCGGCACGATGCGGGTGCCGCACCAGGGGCAGCGGTCGAGGATGAAGACGTCCTCGGGCCGAGCCGCGGACCGTACGTCCTGGGCTGCCCTGTCAGCCGCCTCGTACGTGTTCGGCGAGGTGGCCTCGCCGACCCACAGCCCGATCGAGAACGGCTCCTCGCCATAACGACCTGGATCTGCGCGGCGCATCGTCTCCAGAGCACACACCGTCGTCGCGGCTCGCTGGAACTGCTGAGTGGTCAGCAAACTGAGTGTGTAACGGCTGAGGACCGCAGTGCCGCCGCCCTTCGGTTCACGCCGGCGCAGCACCATCACGAAGGCGGCGAGGAGCAGGTACGCCTCGGTCTTGCCACCACCGGTGGGAAACCAGATCAGGTCCGTCATTCCGCGGTCGGGGTGGCGGCGATCGGCGACGCCGTCCAGGGTCAACAGGAAGAACGCCAGCTGGAAGGGGCGCCAGGCGGACCGGGGGTCCGGCGCCGGGTCGACAGGAACGGAGTCTCGCCGGGCCCGCCGCTCCCCCGCCTGGTCCCGTGCGGAGTGGCGCATCTGCAGGGCCATGGCGAGGTTGGCCGCGCGGAACGCCTCCAGGAGTTCCGGGCAGCCGGGATCGCAGAGGGTGCGTACGCCGGACTCCATCCGGGTGACGGCCGTGCCGATGCGTTCCAGGACCCGGTCGGCGGCATCCCTGCCCCAGGCGGGTATTTCGATGCCCTTCTGCTCCTCGTACCAGTTGCGGTAGTCGGAGGTGAAGTCCGCCAGTTCCTGCCGCAGCTGCGCGACGGGCACGTCCGGATCTGCAAGGTGGAGCACGTTGAGTACGGGCGCGCCCGTGAGACCCGCGGCACGGGTGGCGGGTACTTCGGCCTCCGGCAGGACCACCGCGCGCAGTCCGGTCACGGCCTCGCCGTCGCCACTCTCCTCGACGGCGCAGCCGTGGCCTACGGCGTGGGTGCGTACGTGGCGGTACTGGAGCCGCAGCTCCTGCTCTTCCGGATCCCGGCTGGCGAGCCGGACGCTGGGGTACTGCAGTACCCGCCCGTCGCAGGGACGCACGCCGAGAGCCACCTGGAACAGCATCCGGTCCCACTGGGCCGACCGGCCCAGCGCCGGTTCGGTGCGAGCCGTGTTCACCAGCGCCACGGTCACCAGCAGGCCCTCGCCGAGGGGGCGGCGGCGAATCCTGATTTCGGCCCTCCCGTCGAGGACGCTGACGGCGTCTCGGTCCAGTCCGACGCGGTGGTTCTCCTCCGGGAGCGCGACCCTCTGCCAGCGGCGCCCCTGGTCTCCCAGAGCGCGCAGGGTGCGGTAGTAGGCGCCACCGCAGTCGATCTCGATGGTGTCACTGTCCGTGTAGAAGCTGAGCCCGAGCGACGAAGGCAGCCACGAGTTGGACTCCGGTACCGGATCGTCCGCCGGGTTGGTGTCGAGGGCCGCGCCTTCGGTTCCGATGCCGTCTTCGTCTTCGGCTGCCAGCGTCAGCTGCCTCTGGAGATCCGCATCTTGGGGGTAGAGCGTGCCCATCAGGTACTGGCGGTCAGGTGGCGCGTCGAGGACCTCGTCCTCACCGTAGGCCGGTCCGACCAGCTGGCGGCTCAGATAGTCGACGAGTTCTTGTCGGGGATCCATGGTGTTCCTCGGGGAAGTACGGGGCGTGCCGGGCCGGGAAGAGTGGATTTCAGCCGCGGCGCCACCCGTCGCGCAGCGGCCTGTGTTCGGAATCGGTCATGGCCGACAGCTGGTTCTGGAGTTCCGCGATGCGCACCCAGGCATCGTGCTCCGCCTGGGCCACCCGTCCGTTCGCTTCGGACTCTGCCTCGGCAACACGCTGGGCGGCCCAGCGTTCGACGGCTTCGACACGGGCGGTTGCGTGCCCATCGGCGTCCTCAAGCGCCCGCTCCCGCTGCGCGAGGGCCGACTCGGCCAACTGCAGGCGCGCAGCGAGCGCGGAGACACGGGCCTCGTGCTCCTGAACCGCCCTCCGGAGCAGTTCCTCGGCTTCGTCCGCCCGCCGCTGCGCTGCCTCAAGATCGCGTAGCACACCGGCCGCGGGCTCGGCGGCCTGTCGCGCTGCCTGGAGCTCCACCTCGGCCTGCATCCGCAACCGGGCCACTCGTTCATCGGCCGCGTGGTGCAACGAAGCCGCTTGGCGCTGCAAGGCCAGATCGACGCGCTTGAGCAGTACGGACTCGAGCTCGTCAAGCTGTCGCTCGGCGTCTGCGACAGCACGCCGGGTGCGCTGCCGCTCCCCTTCGAGTGCGTCCGCATGTTCCTCCCGCAGACGGCGCTCGGCCGCCGCCGCTTCCGGACGGCGCCGCTCTGCCGTGCCGTCCTTGGCGGGCGGCGCGACCGGTACGACCGGCCCGAGGCCGGCCACCGCCTCGGGCGACCCCGCCGGCTCGACAGCCTCGTTCACTTCGGCAGGATCCGCCACGGTCTCCGTCTCTTCCATGGACTCCCTCTGCATGGCGGGCTCCTCAACGACGGCCGGAACGGCAGGCGTCGAAGCAGCCGGGTCGGCGGCGGTCTCGGCCGGTTTCGGCACTGCCGTGGGCCCTCCGCGGACAGGCTGCTGGGACGTGAACTCCTCCAGGGCGTCCCGAAGCGCGAGCCGCGACTCGCTGCGTACGAGGGGGCGCTCGGCCAGGTAGGTCCGCGGCGAGGCGCCGTTCAGCGCCGCGAAGGAGCGATCGAGGAAATCCGCGGGACGTTGGCCAGTGTTCTTGAGGGAGTTGAAAACCTTCTGCAACACCTGGAGAGCCGTGACGACCGGGCGGTCGAGCGTTCCCCTTCGCTGAACCGCACCCACGACGTCCTCTGTGGCGGACTGCCCCAGCAGCGCGGCCAGTTCGGCGTCGCCAAGAGCGATCAGCGCATACTCGGCAAGCCATGCCATGCCGCCGGCGAACATGACCGGTATCGCCAGCGCCTGCTCCCAATCAGGCTGAAACCTCCCAGGTGAAGGCGTCTCCGCCCCCTTGAGGTCCGACCCCGTGGACGACTCCGGCTCCGGCTCAATGATCGGCTCCGTGCCCGGCTTCGTAGGCAGGAACACGGCGGCATCGAACAGAGGCGGCTGCGCAGCCAGGTCCACCGCCTCCGGTACGCACCCCTCGGCAAGGGCAGGCGCATCGTGCTCTGGGGTGGGCTGCGGACTCAGCGGTGCTCGCTGAGTCGGCACGCCGACCGGTTTCCGGAGTCGGGGAGACCGCTTCAGCGGCGCTTTGCGCTTACGGGGCTTCGGGTCCGGCGGCTCGGGGGGCCTCAGCCCGATCCCTTCGGCCTGCAGCATCTGCCGGAACGCCCCGAAGGCCTTCCCCTCCACCTGGCGGATGCGCTCCCGGGTGACGCCGAACTCCTTCCCCAGCTCGTCCAGAGTCGACTTCTCGCCGCCGTCCAAGCCGGTGCGGCGCAGGAGGATCCGCGCATCCCGCGCGTCGAACCGTGTGAGCAGGGAGAGCAGGTGCGCGTGCCCGACCGCCTCGATCGCCAGGTGTTCCGCCGACGGCAGCGGCCGGTCCAAGGCGACCAGGTCCCCCAGGTGCACACCGTCCCCGATCACCCGGTCCAGGGAATCCGTACGCCGGCTGACCTTCCGGATCTCCTCGACCCGGCCAACACTCAGATCGCACGCGACCGCAACGTGGGCGGCGCTCGAGGGGCGCCCTTCCGACTGCAGCCGCCGCTCTACAGCGGCAACCTTGCGGACCTGTTCGTGGAAGTGAACCGGGATGCGGATGACCGCCCCCTCATCCGCGATGGCCCGGCTGATCGACTGCCGGATCCACCACGTCGCATACGTGGAGAACTTGTAGCCCCTGGCCGGGTCGAACTTGACCGCCGCCTTGAGCAGCCCGAGGGCCCCGTGCTGGAACAGGTCGTCATGATCGAGGCCTTGTCCCAGATGGCGCAGGGCAACGGCGTGCGCGAGGCCCTGGTTGTGCATGACAAGGCAGTTGCGCGCCATGACCCGGAGGTCGGTGGCAGGCAGTGCGGCGATCTCGGCATCGGTCGGCCGGGTCTCGATCCGGTCAGGGCCTCCCCGCACGAGCACGCCGAGCCCCACCTCTTCCTCGGCGGTGAGTCTGCGCTTCGCGGGTCGCCGCGTGAAGCGGTCCTCGTTCAGCACCGCCCGCGCGGCCTCGACCGCCCGGCCGATGTCTCCGAGAGGCTGCGCGGGTGCGCGTTGCTCCGGGTCCTGGTCGGGGTCGAAGTCAGCCCACTCCAACTCGGCTGCCACTTCGCGTGGTTGCGCCTCCAATTCGGCCGGTAAGGGCGCGGCGTGCACACTCACCTGGGAGGCCGTCTTCCTCGGGTCAGGCCGTGCCGCCGCCTGGAGCGAACTCGTCTCCGTCGGGGTCAGACCCGCGAGCTTGGCCACCCCTTCTACAGCGGTGGAGCTCACCCAGCCCTGTTCGTTTGCGTACCGGCCCAGCAGAGTGTGCGCCGCGGCCACCCGCCCGGTAATCGAGGGATGTACAACCTTTCGCGCGTCACGCTCATCCTGGTCGGTATGCTCCGCTTCCCGTCGGACCTGCAGCCCCAGCCGGGCCAGCTCGCTTCGCAGGCGCTCCTGCTCCGCATGCGCCAAACCGAGACCCCCGACGCACCTGCGGAAATCTGCTTCGGAGACCGCACCTCCCACCGCCGCCCTGCCGAGTTCGGCGTACAGCTCGCGGAGCGCGTTACGAAGTGCAGCCGCGCCCCGCTCGACCCGAGCCTCTCCACCCACGGCCACCCCTCCCTCACCCGTTCAAGAAATGACCCTACGGTCGACCTGTTGACAATGTCAACAGGTTCAACCATGGAAATGACAGCTCATGGATGTGTACATTCGACGATGTGAAGGACTAGCACGTAAGGACAATGCTCCTCTGCGACCATGAACAGGGCACTTGCCACCCATCGGGACAGGTGCGCGGGGAGGGGATGCGACGTGACGGAGAGAGGGGCGGCAGTGACCGAGCGGCTGATCGGGGGCCGGTTCCGGGTGACGGGAGTCATCGGGGCCGGAAACATGGGCGAGGTCCACAGGGCCGAAGACCTGCATCGGCCGGAGGGCGACCCGACACGCACCGTCGCCGTGAAGACCGTGCTCCGCCGCCGCTCCGGGGTCGCCCTCGACACCGGAGCGGATGCCAAGGCCGTCCAGCGGTTCGCCCGCGAGGTCCGCATCATGCGCCGCCTGGAACACCCGAACCTCACCCGTCTCATCGACGGCGGTGTCGACGACACCGATGGCGGGCGCCCGTACCTCGTCATGGAGTACCTGGACGGCGAGACTCTGCGCGACCTGATCGAGGAGGAGCGTCAGCTCCCCGTGGCGTGGGCCGTGGCGATCGGCGTTCAGATGGCTTCCGGTCTGGCCGCGGCGCACACGGCAGGCATCGTCCACCGCGACCTGAAGCCGGCCAACACCATGCTGATCACCGGCGGCACTGTGAAGGTGCTCGACTTCGGCATGGGCCGGATCGCCGACGACCCGGACGAGACACGGCTCACGAGCACCGGCGTCAGCGTGGGCACGGCCCGGTACATGGCGCCCGAACAATTCGAGGCCAAGCAGGTCACGCAGGCGGCCGACCTCTACGCCCTTGGCTGCGTCCTCTACGAGATGCTGGCCGGAGTACCGCCGTTCACCAGCGGCTCGGCCTACGAACTGGGCCGCAAGCACGTGGAGGAAGAGCCGACCTCCGTACGGATCGTGCGGCCTGCCGTACCTGCCGGTCTGGCGCGTCTGGTGGAGCGGCTACTGGCCAAGGACCCGGCTGAGCGGCCCGCCGACGCCGTCGCGGTCCGTGAGGCCCTGCTACCTCTGCTCCCCGAAGCCTTCGACGCAGACGGGACGGACCCCGGCGACCAAGGCTCCGCCCTCCCCCACTGGAGCGCCCTCGACCCGGTGCGTCCCCTGCGGGGCAGCACGTCGACGGCGGAACCGGGATCCTCGCACGCTGCCGAGGCTCGGCCCTCCGCGGTTGCCGGCGGTGTCGGGATGGACGTCTTCGGTGTGCACCGCGCTCTGATCAAGGACTACCGCTCCTTCACCGAGGGCGGCACCGTCATCCGGGACGACCGCATCGCCTCGTTCGTCGAGGACGACCTGAACGCGAAGTCGCAGTGGCCGGACCCGTGGCTGTCACTCAACCCCTTCTTCGGCGGCGGCGGCACAGTCGTCGAGCTGGCCGGCCAAGGTGTCCTGCACCGCGAGTGCGCGCAGATCTTCCAGGCGGGCAAGACGAAGGGCGGCACGGTGTGCGACGGCCGCCCGCTGACCCTCCACCAGCACCAGCGGGAGGCGATCGACGCCGCCGCGTCCGGCGACTCGTACGTGCTGACCACCGGTACCGGCTCCGGCAAGTCGCTGTCGTACATCGTCCCGATCGTCGACCGGGTGCTGCGGGAACGGGAGGCGGAGGGGCCTCGGTCGGCAAAGCGCGTGCGGGCGATCGTCGTGTACCCGATGAACGCTCTCGCCAACAGCCAGCTGAAGGAGCTGGAGAAGTACCTGCGGGACGGTTACGGCGAGGGCCGGGAGCCGGTCACCTTCGCCCGTTACACCGGCCAGGAGGACGAACAGCGCCGCAAGGAGATCCGCGGCAACCCGCCGGACATCCTCCTCACCAACTACGTGATGCTGGAGCTGATGCTGACCCGGCCGGCCGACCGCGCCAGCCTCATCAGCATGGCCCGCGGCCTGGAGTTCCTCGTCTTCGACGAGCTGCACACCTACCGCGGCCGGCAGGGCGCCGACGTCGCCCTGCTGATCCGCCGGGTGCGCGAGGCGTGCCAGGCGGAGCGTCTCCAGTGCGTCGGCACGTCGGCCACCATGTCCACCGAGGGCACCGTCGACGACCAGCGCAGGGTGGTCGCCGACACCGCGACGACCCTCTTCGGCCTGCCCGTCCACCCGCGGAACGTCATCGTGGAGACCCTGATCCGGGCCACCGGCGAGGCGCCGGCGACCGTCCCGGCCGAGCGGCTGCGCGCTCCCGCCGCCCCCCGCGCCTACGCGGACCTGGTACGCGACCCGCTGGCCCGCTGGATCGAGACCCGGTTCGGCCTGGCCGTGGACGCGGGCCGGCTGGTACGTCGGCAGCCGGCGAAGATCGAAGTGGCCGCTCAGGAGCTCGCCGACGCCTCCGGCGTGGAGGCCGAGCAGTGCGCGGACGCGATCCGCGCCACCCTGGAGTCCGGCTCCGAGGCACGCCACCCGGTGACCGAGCGCCCCCTGTTCGCGTTCCGGCTGCACCAGTTCCTGTCGAAGGGAGACACGGTCTACGTCACCCTCGAGGACAAGCTCACCCGCCACCGCACGCGCTCCTACCAGCTCGAACAGCCGGGCAGCGGCGGCAAGCTGCTGATGCCGCTGGCGTTCTGCCGGGAGTGCGGCCAGGAGTACCTGACCGTGTGGCGCACCGAGAAGGACGGCGAGGTCCGGTACGAGGCCCGCCGCGACACCACGGCGACCGGCGGGCGACAGGGAGACGGCTACCTGTACGTCGACCACGACCGGCCGTGGCCGTCGGCGACCCAGTACGCGGTCGACGACCGCCGGCTTCCCGAGTCCTGGCTGGAGCTCGACGACCGGGGCCAGGAGGTGGTCAAGAAGTCCTACCGGGACCGTCTGCCCCGCGCCGTCACCGTCGATCCCCGCGGCGTCGAGGGGCAGGGCGAGCTGCAGGCCGCCTTCATCCCCTCCCCGTTCCTGTTCTGCCTGCATTGCGGCGTGGCGTACGAGCAGACCCGCGGCAAGGACTTCGCGAAGCTCGCGACGCTCGACCAGGAAGGCCGCTCGTCGGCGACCTCGCTGATCTCCGCCTCGGTCGTGAAGTCCCTCAAGTCGGTACCGGAGGAGGCCCTGGAGAAGGAAGCGCGCAAGCTGCTCACCTTCGTCGACAACCGCCAGGACGCCTCACTCCAGGCCGGCCACTTCAACGACTTCGTACAGATCACCCAGCTCCGTGGAGCGCTCTACCGGGCAGCCCTCGACGCGGGCGAGGACGGCATCCCCCACGAGGAGCTGGCCACCCGCGTCGGAGAGGCCCTCGGCCTCGGCCTGGTCGACTACACCGGCGAGAGCGAGCTCGCGCCGGGGATCGCGCGCGCCGCCGCCAAGACCCTCCGCGACGTGATCGCGTTCCGGCTCTACCTGGACCTGGAGCGCGGCTGGCGCATCACCATGCCCAATCTGGAGCAGACCGGCCTGCTGGAGATCGACTACGAGGACCTGGCCTGGGTCGCGGACAAGCAGGACCGCTGGGCCGGCACCCACGAGGTGCTGCGCGACGCCGATCCCGCCCTGCGCGCCGAGATCACGAAGGCGCTGCTGAACGAGATGCGCCGGTCCCTCGCCATCGACGTGTCGTACTTCCGGGACGACTTCGACGCACTCCAGCGGGCGAGCGAGGAACGGCTCGTGGACCCGTGGGTGCTGTCCGCCGCCGACCGCCCCAAGGTCGCCGCCGCCTACCCGCACCCCTCGGGCAAGGGCATGGACCGCTCGGCGCTCTTCCTCTCCGCCCGCGGCAAGTTCGGCAAGTACCTGGGCCGTGCGGACCGCGAGTTCAAGAAGCTCGACACGGACGACCTCCAGCTGGTCATCGAGCAGCTGCTGCAGGTCCTGGCCAAGGCCGGGCTGGTCAAGGAGATTTCCGAGGCCCCGCAGCGCGCGGGCCGCTTCCGCAGGCCGACCGGCCCCACCGCGACCGGCTACCGGGTCGCGGCACAGTCCCTCGTCTGGCGGGCCGGCAAGGGTGAGACCGGTACGCACGACCCGCTGACCCGCACCTACCAGAGCGGCGACGGCCCCCGTGTGAACACGTTTTTCCGCGACCTCTACAAGGACGCTGCCGGAGCCCTGTCCGGCCTATTCGCCCGCGAGCACACGGCCCAGGTCTCTCCGGAGGAGCGGGAGAAGCGTGAGGAGGCGTTCCGCAAGGCCGAGCTGAAGCTGCTGTACTGCTCGCCGACGATGGAGCTGGGCGTCGACATCTCCTCGCTCAACGCGGTGATGATGCGCAACGTACCCCCGACGCCCGCCAACTACGCCCAGCGCTCGGGCCGGGCTGGACGCAGCGGCCAGCCCGCGCTGGTCACCACGTACTGCGCCACCGGCAACAGCCACGACCAGTACTACTTCCGCCGCTCCGAGCGGATGGTGGCGGGCGCGGTGGCCCCGCCCCGCCTGGACCTCGCCAACGAGGACCTGGTCCGCTCCCACCTCCAGGGGATCTGGATCGCTGAGGCGGGCCTGAAGCTGGGCCGTGCCATCCCCGACGTACTCGACGTGTCGTACCCGGACACCGGGGAACGGCCCGCCCCCGCCCTGAATCTGCACCCGGAGATCCTGGCAGCATCCATCGACAAGGACGCCCAGCGCCGCACCGTCGACGCGTCGCTGCGCGTCCTCGGCCCGCTGCTGCCCGACTTCGTGGACACCACCTGGTGGTACGACGAGTGGATCCAGGACCAGGTGCGCACGGTCCCCGAGCGCTTCGACCGCGCCTTCGACCGCTGGCGCAAGCTGTTCACCTCCGCACTCGACGACCAGTTCATCCAGAACCGGCGCCGGCTCGACTACAGCCTGACGGAGGGCGACCGCATCCGGGCGAACTCCCGTCGCCGTGAAGCCGAGACCCAGCTGAACCTGCTGATGAACGAGAGCGTAGACAGCAAGTCGGTCCTCTCCGACTTCAACCCGTACCGCTATCTCGCCTCCGAGGGCTTCCTTCCCGGCTACAGCTTCCCCCGCCTGCCCCTCGCCGCGTACATCCCGACCATCGGCAGCCGCCGCGGCAACGGCGACTTCCTCCAGCGGCCCCGCTTCCTCGCCATCCGCGAGTTCGGGCCCGGTGCGCTGATCTACCACGAGGGCGCCCGCTACCAGGTCACGCGGATCCAGCTCCCGCCGGACTCCTCCGGCGACCTGGCCACCAGCGAGGCCCGCCGCTGCACCCAGTGCGGCTACCACCACGACCCGAAGGAGCGCGACGACCGCTGCCGCATGTGCGACGAGCCGCTCGGCTCGGCCACGTACGGCCTACTCCACCTGCACACCGTGTACACCACCCGCCGTGAACGGATCTCCTCCGACGAGGAGGAGCGGCGCCGCGCCGGTTTCCGGCTGGAGACCTCCTACCGCTTCCACGACCACGGCACGCGCAGCGGCCGGCTGAACGCGTCCGTCACCGACGCCGCGGGCGCTCCGGTCGCCGACCTGGCGTACGGGGACTCGGCGACGGTGCGCATCACCAACACCGGCCGGGTACGCGCCAAGAGCGACGAACCGAACGGCTACTGGCTGGACCTGGCCGACGGCCGCTGGATGAACGACCGCGACGCCTCCCAGGCGTCCGGTGACTCCGCCGAGCTGCCGGTGATCGACGAGGACGGCAACGAGCGGCGGCGCAAGAAGCGGGTCATCCCGTTCGTGGAGGACCGCCGCAACATCCTGGTCCTCACCCTCGACGAGGCACTTCCCGAGCCGATCGCGCTGTCCCTCATGTACGCCCTGGAGCGCGGCATCGAGGCCGCGTTCGAGCTGGAGGACGCCGAGCTGACCAGTGAACTGCTCCCCCCGGACGACGGCCCGCGGCGCCGCATCCTCTTCACGGAGGCCGCCGAGGGCGGGGCGGGCGTCCTGCGCCGCCTCCAGGCGGAGAAGGGCGCGCTGGCGAAGGCGGCCCACCAGGCCCTCGCCATCTGCCACTTCGACGAGGACGGCACGGACCAGGGAGGCCCGCACCCGGACCGCCCCTGCGCCCTGGGCTGCTACGAGTGCCTGCTGACCTATGGCAACCAGCTCAACCACGCCCTCATCAACCGGCACTCCGCGCGGGAGCTGCTGGTCCGCTTCGCCTCGGCTTCGGCCACGCGTGAGGCGCGCGGCGAGTCCCGGTCGGAGCAGTTCCGCCGACTCCTCGACCAGGCGCCCGACGCCCCCGCGACCACCCGGGTGGAGGCCGTGGTCGAGGAGGCCGTCGCCGTCGCCCAGGACAACCTCCTCACCTGGCTGAGGGCGCGCGGCCTACGCCTCCCCGACGAGAGCGAAACCCTGATCACCGAGGCGAACGCCCTCGCGGACTACGTGTACCGGCTGCCCGGCGTGAACCTGGCCGTCTTCGTCGACCTGGCGGACACCGAGCCGACGGCGCTGCGCGACGAGGACGCCGAGGAACGGCTCCTCGACGCCCGCTGGGACGTGCTCCGCTTCCCGCACGGCGCCGACTGGGACCAGCTCGTCGCACCGCACGCCCGCTACTTCGGCACCCCCTCCGCCCACTGACTCCGCCCACTGACACGAGGACGAGACGACTGATATGGCACTGACGTACACCGCGGGTTCCCTCGTGACGGCCCGCGGCCGCGAGTGGGTGGTGCTGCCCGAGAGCGAGGCCGACCTGCTCGTCCTGCGCCCGCTCGGCGGTTCGGACGACGACATCGCCGCCGTCTTCCCCGCGTTCGAGGAGGTGAAGGGCGCCGAGTTCGCGGCGCCCGAGCCCTCCGACCTGGGCGACCAGCGGGCGGCGGGCCTGCTGCGTACCGCGCTGCGCATCGGCTTCCGATCCGGAGCGGGCCCGTTCCGCTCCCTCGCCGGCATCGCGGTGGAGCCGCGCGCCTACCAGCTGGTCCCCCTCCTCATGGCCATGCGCCAGCAGACCGTCCGCCTGCTGATCTCCGACGACGTCGGCATCGGCAAGACCGTCGAAGCGGGTCTGATCGCCAGCGAGCTCCTGGCCCAGGGCGAGGCGACGGGGCTGGCGGTGCTCTGTTCCCCCGCGCTCGCCGAGCAGTGGCAGCAGGAGCTGCGGACCAAGTTCGGCATCGACGCCGAGCTGGTCCTCTCCTCCACCGTGTCCCGTCTCGAACGCGGCCTGGACCTGGGCCAGTCCCTGTTCGACCGCTACCCCCACGTCATCGTCTCCACCGACTTCATCAAGTCCCCCCGCCACCGGGACGACTTCGTCCGTCACTGCCCCGATCTGGTGATCGTGGACGAGGCCCACACCTGCGTGGCAGCCGAGGACACCGCCTCCGGTGCCCAGAACCAGCTCCGATACGAGCTGCTGCGGCGCGTCGCCGAGGACGCGGAACGCCACCTGGTCCTGGTGACGGCGACTCCGCACAGCGGCAAGGAGTCGGCGTTCCGCAACCTGCTGGGGCTGGTCAAGCCGGAACTGGCGAACGTGAACCTGGAATCGGACGCGGGCCGCAAGCTCCTCGCTCAGCACTTCGTGGCGCGCAAGCGGGCCGACGTACGCCAGTACCTGACCAAGGAGGACGGTCTCGGCGACGACAGCCTCGCCGAGCGCACGGCGTTCCCCTCGGACCGGTACTTCAAGGACGAGACGTACAAGCTGTCCCCGGCCTACCGGGCCCTGCTCGACGACGCCATCGCGTACGCGAGCGAGCGCGTCGAGGCGGCCGGCAGCCAGGGCAAGCGCGAGGCGCGCATCGCCTGGTGGTCGGCCATCGCCCTGCTGCGCTCCCTGGTGTCCTCGCCCCGTGCGGCGTCCCAAACCCTGCGCACCCGCTCGGCCGCGGCCATCGCCGCCTCCGCCGAGGAGGCGGACCGGCTCGGGGCGCCGCTCAACAGCGACGCCGCCGACAGCGATGCCCTCGAAGGCATGGACGTGGCACCCGGCGCGGAGATCGACGGCGCGGGCGACCGGCTGTCCGAGCTCGCGGAGCGGGCCGCCGCGCTGGAGGGCGTCGGAGACGACCTCAAGCTGAAGGCCCTGATCAAACACCTCAAAGCCCTGCTCGCGGACGGCTACCACCCGATCGTCTTCTGCCGCTACATCCCGACGGCCGAGTACCTGGAGGCCGAACTGGGGGCGGGCGAGACCGAAGACGGCAAGAAGAAGCGTTCCCCGCTCGGCGCGAACACCGTCGTCAAGGCGGTCACCGGCACGCTCTCCCCGCAGCAGCGGGTGCAACGCATCGAGGAGCTGGCCACGGAGGCCGGTACGGACGCGGCGGCCCGCCGCGTCCTGATCGCCACCGACTGCCTCTCCGAGGGCGTCAACCTCCAGCACTACTTCGACGCCGTCCTCCACTACGACCTGGCCTGGAACCCGACCCGCCACGACCAGCGCGAGGGCCGCGTCGACCGGTACGGACAGAGGCGCGACGAGGTCCGCGTCATCACCCTGTACGGCGCGGACAACGGGATCGACGGCAAGGTGCTCGAAGTCCTGATCAAGAAGCACCGGCAGATCAAGAAGGACCTCGGCATCTCGGTGTCCGTGCCCGACGAGCTGTCCACGGGAGTCACGGACGCCATCGTCGAGTGGCTCCTGATGCGCGGCCGCGATGACCAGGACGCCCTCTTCAGCGCGGACGCCTTCAAGGTGAGCACGGCGAAGCTGGACAGCGACTGGAACTCGGCCGCCGAGCGGGAAAAGGCCTCCCGTTCCCGCTTCGCGCAGCGTTCCATCCACCCGCAGGAAGTGGCCAGGGAGGTCGCGGCCGTCCGCGAAGCCCTGGGCGGCACGGGCGAGGTCGACACCTTCGTCCGCGAGTCCCTGAACGCGCTAGGCGCCGTACTTCGCGGTGCCGGCGAGGACTTCACGGCCCAGGTGGGCGGCACTCCGGCCGGCCTGCGCGACGCGCTCGCGCCGGTCGTCGGCGCCGAGGTGGTCGAGAAGGACCGGGCGATCCCGTTCCGCGCAGACCCGGCGGTCGGCCGCGGCGAGGCCGCGCTGGTCCGCACGGACCCCGTCGTCGGCGCCCTCGCGGCCCACGTCCTGAATGCGGCCCTGGACACCCAGGCCGACGGCGCCCGCCCGGCCCGCCGCTGCGGCGTCATCACCACGGACGCGGTCACCACCCGCACCACCCTCCTCCTGGTCCGCTACCGCTTCCACCTCACGCTCCCCTCCCGCACAGGCAAGAAGCAGCTGGTCGCGGAGGACGCCCGGCTCCTGGCCTTCCAGGGCTCCCCGAAGAACGCGGTATGGCTGCCGCCGGAGGAAGCAATCGCCCTTCTCGATGCCACGGCCACGGAGAACACCGACGCCCACTTCGGCGAGCGCACGATGACCCGCATCCTGGGCCAGCTCCCGGACGCCTCGGACCACCTCATCGGGTATGGCGACGAGCTGGCCGCCGAGCTCGACGCCTCACACCGCCGGGTCCGCGCCGCGTCGGGCGAGATCGTCCGCGGCCTGACGGTCACCGCCCAGAAGCCCGCCGACATCCTCGGCGCCTACGTCTACCTGCCCGCCGCTGTCGCCGCCGGAGTGTCCGCCTGATGTCTGCCACCACCCGCAACCAGGTCTTCACCGCCGTCCAGACGGTTGGCGCGCTGCTGCCGGCCGACATGTTGGTCCGGATCTCCGAAGGCAAGGACGTCCCCGGCTCGAAGCCCGCCGACTACGGCCTGCCGACATCGCGTTCGGTACGGGACGAGGCCGAGCGGAGCTGGGAGTACCTCAAGCCGCTCTGGCGCGAGCTCCGCAAGCGCCTTCCGGAGGACGAACAGTCGGGCTTGCCCGCTGCCGACCCCACGGGCCTGGCCGGCAGTGACTGGCTGACCCCGCTCTGGCGCGAACTGGGCTTCGGCCCACTGACCACGGTGGGCGCGGCCGGCATCACCGCCGACTCCGACGCGGAGAAGTCGTTCCCCGTCTCCCACCGCTGGCGCCACGCCCTCATCCACCAGGCGGCCTGGAACGCCAACCTGGACAAACGCCCGGGCGCCGCGGGCACGGTCCCGCCGCAGTCGATGCTCCAGGAGTGCCTGAACCGCGTCGACGCCCACCTGTGGGGTGTTCTGACGAACGGCCGCCAGGTCCGCCTGCTGCGCGACTCCAGCGCCCTGGCCACGGCCTCCTACGTCGAGTTCGACCTGGAATCCATCTTCGACGGCGAGCTGTTCAGCGAGTTCGTGCTCCTGTATCGGACCCTGCACGTCTCCCGCTTCGATGTCGCGGAAGACGCCGCCCCCTCCACCTGCTGGCTGGAGAAATGGCGCACGGAGGCCATCGCCTCGGGCACCCGCGCACTGGACCAGCTCCGCAAGGGCGTCCAGGAGGCGATCACCGCGCTCGGGACAGGCTTCCTCCGTCACCCGGCGAACGCCACTCTGCGCGAGGACGTCCAACCTAAGGCCCTCCAGGCGGCCCTGCTGCGCCTCGTGTACCGCTTGCTGTTCATCTTCGTCGCCGAGGACCGCGAAGCACTTCTGTCACCGAAGGCCGACCAGCAGGCCCGCAACCGCTACGAGTCCTACTTCTCCTCGGCCCGGCTGCGCGCACACGCCCGCAAACGGCGGGGTACAGCACACGGTGACCTGTACGAGGCGCTCAGCATCGTCCTCGCAGCTCTGGGCGACGAGCACGGCCGCCCGGAACTTGCCCTGCCCGGCCTCGGCGGCCTGTTCAACGACACGGACGCGGATGCCCCGCTGCGCAGCCTGAAGCTGTCCAACGAGGCCATTCTGACTGCCGTCCGCCACCTGTCCCAGGTCCGCGACGGCAGCCGCTGGCGCGCCGTGGACTACCGGCACCTGGACGCGGAGGAACTGGGCTCCGTCTACGAGTCCCTGCTGGAGCTGGAACCGAAACACAGCGCGGCGGAACGCACGTTCACCCTGATCGAGGTCGCGGGCAACACCCGCAAGACGACGGGTAGCTACTACACCCCGTCCTCACTCATCGAGTGCCTGCTGGACTCGACGCTGGACCCGGTGATCAAGGACGCGGTGACGCGCGGCCAGGAGGCCGCCACGGCCGCCGGCGCTACCGACCCGGCCGAGTCGATCGTCAACGAGCTGCTGTCCCTCACCATCTGTGACCCGGCCTGCGGCTCCGGCCACTTCCTGGTCGCGGCAGCTCGCCGCATCGCCAAGCAGGTGGCAGCGGTACGAGAGCGCAACCCCGAGCCCACCTTGGACGCAGTCCGTCACGCCCTCCACGAGGTCGTCGCCCGCTGCATCTACGGTGTGGACCTCAACCCCATGGCTGTCGAGCTGACCAAGGTCTCCCTATGGCTGGAGGCCCTGGAACCGGGCAAGCCTCTCGGCTTCCTGGACGCGCATGTGAGGCGTGGCAATGGGCTAATCGGGGCGACGCCGAAGCTGCTCCAGGGGGGGATCCCCGATGAGGCATTCAAGCCGATCGAGGGCGACGACAAGAAGTTCGCGAAGGCACTTGAACGCCAGAACAAACTTGAGCGCGGCGGCCAGCAAGGCCTCTTCGATGTCGAAGTCGAGACAAAGATCACCAATGCGACATTCGCAACAGGCCTACGCCGCATCATCAGTGCCTCGTCAGAGACCTTGGCCGAGGTAAATCGTCAAGAGGCCGCCTATCAGAACTGGTCTCAGTCAGCTGAGTACGTCCACGCCCTCCACGTGGCCGACGCCTGGTGCGCGGCGTTCATGTGGCGCAAGACGCCTGACGCCCCTCTCGCGATGACCGAAGAGGTCTTCCAGGCCCTCCACGACCCGACAGCCGACGCGGCTCCGCAGTCCACACACAACGAAGTCATCCGCCTGGGCGACCAGTACCGATTCTTCCACTGGCACCTTGAGTTCCCGGAAGTCTTCTCCGTACCGGAATCTGGTACAGGAGTGGATGAGCTAACAGGGTGGACTGGAGGATTCGATTGCATGCTCGGCAACCCTCCGTGGGAACGGATCAAACTCAAGGAGCAAGAGTTCTTCGCCCAGCGGGACACCGATATCGCCACGGCCTCCAGTACTGCAGTCCGGCGTGCGCTCATCACAGCACTACCAGAAACACGCCCGGAGTTGGCCAACGAATTTTCAGAAGTGAAACGTCAGGGCGATGGCGAGGCTCATTTTATTCGGAATTCTGGCAAATACCCCCTAACTGGAATCGGAACCGTCAACACGTATGCAGCATTTGCGGAGGGCAATCACCGACTGGTGAGCCCACTCGGCCGCATGGGCGTGATCGTTCCCACCGGAATCGCCACTGATATCACTACTCAGCACTTCTTCAAAAACCTAGTGAAGAACAGGACGATCTCCTCGCTGTACGACTTCGAGAACGCGACTCCTCTATTCCCTGGAGTGCACCGCTCGTTCAAGTTCAGCATCTTGTCGATCAGTGGGAAGTCCGAATGCCAATCAGCGGCGCGCTTCGCATTCTTCCTGCATGACCCTGCCGAATTGGATGACGCCGAGAAGTCATTCACGCTGACTTCAGAAGAGTTCCAGCTCCTCAACCCTAATACTGGAACCTGTCCCGTCTTCAGGACGCGCCGCGACGCAGATATCTGCCTGGCCGTGCACCGTCGAGCCCCGGTCCTCATCAGGACTGGCGACCCCAGGGGAAATCCCTGGGGTGTTTCTCTGGGGCGCATGTACCACATGTCTGAGGACTCATATCTGTTCCACGAGCGCAAGTCTCTCGAATCCGAAGGCTGGATCCTGAGTGGCAACTCATTCGAAAAAGATGAGGCGCGGATGCTACCCCTCTACGAGGGGCGGATGGGACACCAGTACAGTCACAGATTCGCTGACTCGACAGGATCGCGCGAGACGTCACAACTCGAGCTTGAAGATGCGAACTTTGTTGTGCAGCCCCAATATTGGGTCTCTTCGGAGGAGACACGCAAACGCCAGGAACGGCGCAGCTTCGGCTGCACGAGCGGAATGCTCGGGCATCGACGTGTAGCCCGAAACAACGACGAGCGTACATCCATCGCGGCAATTATCCCTTGGGGTGCCGCATCGTACGGATGGACTCTCTCGGCTGGCCCCTCCGCCGATAAGCTTGCCCTGCTGGTGGCGACTTACAACTCCTTCCCATACGACTACGTGCTACGCAACAGCTTCAGCCAACCGAGCATCCCGCAAAGCACATCGGAACAGGTTCCCATCCCGCCGCCTGCCATTCTCAACCGACATCACATTTTCATTGTTCCGCGTGTCATTGAACTCACGTACACCGCGTACGACATGGCTCCCTTTGCTCACGATCTTGGGTGCACTGGCGGCCCATACCACTGGAACGAAGCACGCCGTCAGGCAATCCGCGCGGAGCTGGACGCTCTCTTCTTCCACCTCTACGGGATCTCGCGCGAGGACGTCGACTACATCCTCGACACTTTCCCCATCGTCCGCCGCAAGGACGAGACCAAGTACGGCTCATACCGCACCAAGGAACTGATCCTCGCCGAGTACGACCGGATGGCCGCTGCTGGTGTCAGCCTGGAGAACCCGCTGATCGACGGGGAGAGCTACACCTCGACCCTCACGCCGCCCCCGGGCCACGGCCCCCGGCATGAGGCGCAGCCCGAGGCCGACTGAAGTTGCGCCGCTGCGCGGCTGGGGCCCCAAGCGGGGCTCAGCCGCGTGCGGCGTAGCGGACGAAGCGCGCCCAGCCGTCGCGGGCGACGGCCAGGTGGGGGCGGGTCACGTTCTTGGAGTCACGTACGTGGATGGCGTGTTCTGTGATGGCGACCTCCACGCAGTCGTCTCCTTGCGTGCCGCTGTAGCTGGACTTGAACCAGGCGAGTTCCGTGGTCCTCATAGTTCTCCTCGCAGTCTCTCCAGCAGGCCGCGCGATTCCTTGGGGTTGAGGGCCTGCGAGCGCAGTGTGTCATAGCGCTGAAAGAGCAGGCTCACCTCTTGGATGCCGGCGATCAGTCGACCATTCTGCTGACCTTCGGAGTAACCCAGCCGCCGCCCCTCACGGGTTTCCAACAGGCGAACCGGCCCATCCAGACACGCATGGAGCTCCGCTCCCAGCGGCATCACTTGCAGCGTCACATTGCGCGGCGCGCTCAGTTCCAGCACCAGGTCCAGCATGCCGCGCTGCACCTCCACCCCGCCCAGCCGACGCCGGAACACCGCCTCCTCCACGATGAAGCTGAACGGAACCGTCGGCCGCTCCCGCAGCATCTTCTGCCTGCCCAGCCGGGCGGTCAGCTGGGCCTCCACCTGCTCGTCCGTCAGCAACGGGATGCTGTTGTCGAACACCGCCCGCGCGTACCCCTCCGACTGCAACAGCCCCGGCACCAGCCTGCACTCATACGTGCACAGGCTCACCGCCACCCGCTCCAGCCGCGCCCACCGCCGGAACCACGCCGCCAGTCCCGGCTCGCCGCGCGTCAAGTGCCGGGCGGCCTTCCGCAGGGCGCCCGTGTTGCCCAGCGCTTCCTCCGCCCGTTCCACGAAGTCCTCGTCCGGCATCCTGCGGCCCAACTCCACCGACTCCACCGTGTGTTTGGAGAACCGGACCCGCCTCCCGAACTCCACCCGGCTCAACCCCGCATGCTCCCGCAGGGCCTGGACGACGGCCCCGAACGTCCGCAGACTGTCCGACGGGTCAGGTTCACGCTCCCAGTCCCCCGCCGCCCCCTCGACATCGACCTCGCCACCCACGATCGTCATACGCGGCCACCTCCAAGTACGTGCATGGGTCCTCCCCGCGACTGACCGACTCAGCGTGACGGCGCAGCAGCCGTACTGTCCACTCCCCGTGCCCGTACGCTGACTCCGCGTACGGGGTTCAGCACTCGCGCAGCGCGCTCCGCCACCGTCACCGTGTCCCCTATGAACCCCTCCTCCCCACAACTCGACGCCGCCCCTGGCGTCTTCTGCCTCCTCCTGTCGTCCACCCGGCGCGGGGCCCGCCTCGGCCGGGTGCTCGCCGTCACCGAACTCCGTAGGTGGGACCTGCCGCCAAGCATCACGGAGCGTGCCGAACAGATCGTCGCCGAGCTGACCTCGAACGCCGTGCTCCACGGCCGGGTGCAAGGCCGAGATTTCCGGCTCGGGCTGTCGCTCTCGCCGGCTCCTCGGACGCTGCGCATCGAGGTCACCGACGCCTGCCGCGACCGGATGCCCGTACTGCCGCAGCACTCCGAGGGCGAGTCCGGCCGCGGTCTGCTGCTCGTCGCCGCGCTCGCCGACCGCTGGGGCGTCGTGCCGTATCCGCCGAGCGGGAAGACCGTGTGGGCGGAGGCAGAGATTCCCTCAGCGCATGCGGCTCCTTCCGGCCAATCGGCCGAAGAACGCCTTTGATCAAGGAATCGGGGCGATCTACGCTTCCTTCCGGCGGTCAAGCCTGCACCGCCCGGCGGCACAAGCCCCAGGAGCGTGCGTTTACTTGGCCTTCCCCCCGGGCGACATGGTCGCCGCGTTCGGCAACTTCCTGCACTTCCAGAGCTTGGAAAGCACCTTCCTCGAGCGCCATCCGGAGTTGGCGGACCGGGTCGAGTTCAACGCTGCCAGCCCCTTCTTCCTGAAGGTCAACCTGCCGGGAGAACGTTCCGTCGTGCTCGCCCGCGGGAGCTACAAACTCCAGGTCGCCTGGACCATCGTCGATCCGTCCCCGCACAGCGATCCGTCCGTGTGGGCCCTCGACACATCCGTCGAGGTACTCGTCGATGCCCTGCACGCCCGCGCGGCGGCCCACGTCTTCAGCACTCCGGTGCCATCGCCGTTGCGCTGGGACGAGGGCGAAGCATCGGACATGACCCAGCTGGCCGATCTGCTCGACGCACGAGGCGTGCGCGTGCGTCGGGTCGTCGCGGGGAACCGGTGGTTCGCTCGGGGCTCGCGCAGTGACCCAGAGCTTGTGTTGGTGCACGAGTCCGCGGGGGCGTACGTGGACGCCGAGCTCGCCGACGCCTTCGTCCGGATCTCGGTCAAGCCCGCCCTCGGCTGGATGGTCGACGCGTACATCCGCGACTGGGGCGCCTGGGGCCGGGTCGACCTCGCCCGCAGTCTGTGGGATCAGTCGGCGGCCGCACCGGGTGTTTCTCTCACTACCGTGTCCGTCGACGAGGTCGCCGACGTGATCGGGAAGGGGCCGGCTCACTGGGGCACCAGCTTCCCCTGGGAGCCCGTCAGGCGTTCCGCCAGCCGCGGGCGTGTCCCGTCCATGCGACAGGACTCCCTCTTCCCTATCGAGGAACCCGAGCCCGACGCCATGGCGCTTTTCGAGGACGAGGCCGCGCCGGATCCGTCCACCTCGGTGACGGCGGCAGGCAGAGGAATCCCGCGGGCCGTCGTCGACCAGCTGAACATGCTCGGCTTCAACGCTGTCCCCACAGGTGACTTCGCGGCCCCAATCCATTCGGAAGGCTTTGACGTCCAGATCCGGGACGGCGGCACCAAGGATCTCTCGCTGTCCGAGATGGAACGGCTCAACGGCCTGGCTTCGGCAGCCGGCGAAGACCTTCCCAAGCGGCTGATTCTGGTGACCGGCGCGGGCATCAGTCGGCCGGCCGCAGCGTTTGCCGACAAGGCCAAGGCCTTCGTCTTCCACATCGACCGCTCGACTGCACGACTGACCCCGCTGACCACTCGGACTCGCCAAGCCATGCTGCCCGAAACCGCACCCCGCGACCACGACCTCGACCCCTGGTGACGTAGGGCCCGGCCCACTGTCCGTGGCGCCGACTAGCCTGCCCGCAAGTGATCCGCCCACCCGTGGAAGAGGAAAGGAAGGCCCCGATGGCAACGGACCCGTACCCGGAGTTCCGTCTGCGGCTGCCGAACGGCGGGCCGGAGGCGCGCGGGCGGCAGACCGACGAGATGGGCACGAACGGCAGCCGCCGGTTCGTCGTGGGCCCGGGTCAGCCCGTTCGGGCCGAAGTCGTGCCGTCCTTCCCCAAGCGGGTGGCTTCCGCGCACCGGCTCCGGGAGCAGCTCATCTCCGAAGGGCGGATCAAGCAGACGAAGACCTGGCCCGGCTGCCTTGAGACGGCCGACACCATCACGTTCAACTCCTCGTCCGAGGCTGCCGCCGTCCTCACCGGAAGCAGCGCCAACGGCTGGACGGGTTGGAAGACCGAAGACGGCCGGCCGCTCGGCGACTTCATGCCGGATGCGTCCTGGGGGCCCAACCGGGCCTGGCTGGTGCGCGGTTCCAACGTCACCGGGTTGGACCTCGTCTGGCGGGTGTGGCTGCCCGAGGGCCGGATCAGCCTGGCGGCCTCCCGGCTGCGGCAGGGTGTGGAACTCGGCATCAGCAAGGAGCAGGTGCGCGCTCTGGTCCAGGAGGACTACGAGTCCACGGCGACCTACAGCCAGAAGCAGGACCTGGTCGAGGAGCTGCACGCGTTCCTGTCCCGGATGAAGCCGGGCGACACCGTGTGCACCATCTCCGGTGGCCGGCTGTACGTGGGGGAGATCGCCGGCGAGGTGGAGCAGGTCGAATCGGAGGACCACCGGTCCAACCTGCGCCGCCCGGTGACCTGGCAGGAGGAGGGGTACGCGTACGACGAGCTGCCCGAGGAGCTCCAGCAGAAGCTGTCCATCCAGCACGATGTGGTGGAGCTGACCACCGTCCAGGCCGTCATCGACGGTCTCGGCCTCACGGACGAGGAGCTGGCCGACGAGGCCGAGGCGATAGAGGGGGATCCCAGCGTGGAGATCCCGGCCCTCGCCGCCCGGCGGGAGCTGGAGCTGCCGGAGCCGACCGACGAGCTGACCGCCGAGCTGCTGGTCCACAAGACGGACTGGCTGCGCGAGGTCCGGGACCTGTTGTGGGACGACCGGCAGCTCGTGCTGTACGGGCCGCCCGGCACCGGCAAGACCTATCTGGCCCTGAAGCTGGCCGAGTTCCTCGGCGGCGGCCCGGAGCAGGTGAAGCTGGTCCAGTTCCACCCCTCCTACGCCTACGAGGACTTCTTCGAGGGCTTCCGGCCGCAGGAGGACCCCGAGACCCGGGAGGTCGCCTTCCGGCTGACCGCCGGCCCGCTGCGCGAGCTGGCGGATCTGGCATCCCGGGAGGGCAACCGACACCTCCCGCACTTCCTGATCATCGACGAGATCAACCGGGCGAATCTGGCCAAGGTCTTCGGTGAGCTGTACTTCCTCCTGGAGTACCGGAACAAGTCGGTCCGTCTCACCTACTCCGGCGACGACTTCGCCCTGCCCCCGAACCTGTTCGTCGTCGGCACCATGAACACCGCGGACCGCTCGATCGCCCTCGTGGACGCGGCCATGCGGCGCCGGTTCGCGTTCGTGGAGCTGTCCCCGCGCACCGAGCCCACCAGCGGGCTCCTCCGGCGCTGGCTCGACTCCCAGGAACGGGACCACGAGCCGGCGGAGCTACTGGACGCGCTCAACGCCCGTATCGACGAGCCGGACTTCCGGATCGGGCCGTCGTACCTGATGAAGAAGGGCGTGTACCGGGACGGCGGTCTGGAGCGCACCTGGCGGACGAAGATCCTTCCGCTGCTCGAGGAGCACCACTACGGGGAGGGCGTCGACATCGAGAAGCGGTACGGGCTCACCGCGCTGCGGCGGTCACTCCCCCAGCCGACGCCCCAGCCGCCCGCGCCCGAGCCGCTCGCGTGACCCAGGTCGTCGAGCTCGTCGAGCACGCCCCGGCCACCGGCCACGTCCTGCCGGACGCGGTCGGCCGGGCGCTGGCCGCCGCCCGGATCGTGGACGCGTCCCCGGACCCGCACACGCCGGGCCGTTGGCTGCTGCGGGCCGGCAGCAAAGTCGGCGCGGTGTCCGTCGGCGTACCGGGCGGCGGCGCACCGGTCACCGTCCGCGTCACGCCCAAGGTCCCCATCGCAAGGCTGTTCTTCCTGCTCGGCTACAGCCTCGACCCGAAGGGCGCCTGGCGGGACGGCCAGGTCGAGGTGGGCGAGCACCGTGAGCTGCTGCCCGCGCTCGCGCACGCCGTGGAGCGGCAGATCGACCGGGCTCTGCGCCAAGGGCTGCTCCAGGGCTACCGGGCGACCGAGCAGAGCGCGCTCGTGGTCCGCGGGCGGATCCGCGAGGCGGACCAGATACGGCGGCGCTTCGGAGCGGCGCTGCCGGTCGAGGTGGCGTACGACGAGTTCACCACCGACATCCCCGAGAACCGCATCCTGCGCGCTGCCGTGGAACGGCTGCTGCGCCTGCCCGGCGTACCGCCCGAGGTACGCCGACGCCTGCTGCACCAGCGCGCCCGCCTCGCCGACACCACCCCACTGCACCCCGGACAGCCGCATCCCGCCTGGCAGCCGTCCCGCCTCAACACCCGCTACCAGCCCGCCCTGCACCTGGCCCGCGCCGCGCTCGGCGGGTCCTCACCCGAGCACACCCCCGGCGGCCTGCGCATCGACGGATTCCTGTTCGACATGAACAGGCTCTTCGAGGACTTCGTGACGGTCGCCCTGCGCGAGGCCCTGCGCGGCTCGGAGCTCACCGGCGCCCTCCAGGATCCGCACCACCTCGACGAGGAGGATGCGATCCGCATGAAGCCGGACTACGTGATGTACGGGCCGGACGGCACCCCGCTCGCGGTCGCCGACGCCAAGTACAAGGCCGAGAAGCGGGACGGCTACCCGGACGCCGACCTGTACCAGATGCTCGCCTATTGCACCGCTCTGGGACTGCCCGAGGGTCATCTCATCTACGCAAAGGGAAATGCCCCGCACGCCGCCCACCGGGTCCGGCACGCAGGCATCGTCCTCCACCAGCACGCCCTGGACCTGGACCGAGAACCGGCCGTACTCCTGGCCGATATTGCCGCCCTTTCCCGGCATATGGGCGCTGACCTGCCCGTATGATCGGCGGCGGAGTGTCCGTCCAGGGTGGGGAGTTCACGTCGTGCCACAGCTTGCGTTCGCCAACAGCTTCTGGGAGAGCTACGACGTCCTGGAGAAGCCGATCAAAGCCGGCGTGCGCAAGGCGATGGAGAAGTTCCAGCAGCTGACCGTGGCCGAGCTCTACGCGGACAAGGGACTGCACCTGGAGTCCGTCGACAAGGCACGCGACCCCCGGATGCGGACGATCCGCGTCAACGACTTCTGGCGCGGTGTGGTCCTCTCCCCCGACGACGGCAGTGACGTCTTCCTGCTCGTCAACGTCGTGCCGCACGACGACGCCTACACCTGGGCGGCCAAGCGGCTGTACACGACGAACAAGGCGACCCGGGCGCTGGAGGTCCGCAACGTCGTCGCGATCGAGCAACTGACCCCGACCCTGGAGAAGGCGGCCGCTCAGGCCCCGACCCTGCTGTTCGGGCGGTACTCCGACACCGTCCTGCGCGACCTCGGCATCGACGACCAGGTACTGCGGGCGGTGCGCACCGTCATCAACAAGCCGCAGCTGGAGGCCTTCGGAACCCTCCTGCCCGAGGACCAGTTCGAGGCGCTGCAGTACCTCGCGGAGGGGTTCACCCCCGAGGAGGTCTACCGGGACGTCGTCGCGGTGCGCCGCCCGGCCGACGCCGGGCCCGATCCGGACCAGAGCCTGGCCGTGGCCATCGCCAACACCACGAGCCGCATCACGCTCGTGACCAGCGCGGACGAGCTGACCGAGATCCTGAACAAGCCTTTCGCCGCATGGCGGGTGTTCCTGCACCCCTCGCAGCGCCGGGTCGCCTACCGGGTGTCGTACGGCGGACCGGTCCAGGTGACCGGCGGACCGGGTACCGGCAAGACCGTCGTGGCCCTGCACCGCGTCAAGCACCTGCTGTCCCGGGCGCCCGACACCCGGATCCTGCTCACCACCTACACGAACGCCCTGGCCCACACCCTGCGGGAGAACCTTGCCCTGCTGCTCGACGGGGACGAGGGGCAGCTGACCCGGGTCGACGTGACCACGGTGAACGCCTTCGCCCACCGCACCGTTGCCGGGGACGGCACGCGGGTACCGTCCCCCGTCAACGACCGGGAGGAGCGGCAGCTCTGGCAACGCGTCCTGAAGAAGCTGCAACTCCCCTGGTCGGAACAGTTCCTCGCACAGGAGTACCGGCACGTCGTCCTGGCCCAGGACATCCGCGATCTCGACACCTACCGCACCGCTCTGCGGCGGGGCCGGGGCAACGCCCTGTCCACCGCCCGGCGGGAACAGCTGTGGCCGGCCATCGAGCTCTTCGAGTCGATGCTGACCGGCCAGGGCTCCACCACCCACCTCAAGGTGTGCGCGCGGGCCGCCCGACTGCTCGCCGAGGCGGCGCCCGCCTACGACCACGTCGTGGTCGACGAGGCCCAGGACCTCCACCCGGCCCAGTGGCGGGTGCTGCGCGGCGCGGTCGCTCCGGGCAACGACGACCTGTTCATCACCGGGGACCCGCATCAGCGGATCTACGACGCGAAGGTGTCCCTGAGTTCCCTCGGGATCGCGGTGACCGGCCGCACGACCCGGCTGCGCATCAACTACCGCAGCACGGAGGAGATCCTGGCCTGGTCGACCGGCATCCTGGCCCCGGTGGCGGTCGAGGACCTGGGTGGCGCGGGCTCGGACACCCTCGCCGGCTACCGCTCCGTTCTGCACGGACGCCGACCGAGCGTGGGAGGGCACAGTTCCGAGCCGGCGGAGGTCGCGGCGCTGGTAGACCGGGTACGGGAGTGGATCGCGCAGGGCGTACGACCGTCCGAGATCGGCATCTGTGCCCGCTTCAACCTCCTGCTCGACAAGGTGTACGAGAGGCTGGCGGCGGACGGGATCCCGGTGGTCCGGGTACGGGACAACCCGGGCCCGGCGGTGGACGGGGTGCGCCTGGCCACCATGCACGCGATGAAGGGCCTCGAGTTCCGCTGCGTGGCGGTCATCGGGGTGACGGCTGGGAGCCTGCCGTTCGGGCGCGAGGTCACGCCCGCCTCGATCGATGCCCTGCAGCACGAATCGGACCTGCTGCGGGAGCGCTGCCTGCTGTTCGTCGCATGCACCCGGGCCCGGGAAGCGCTGTACGTCTCCTGGTCGGGGCTGCCGAGTGAGTTCCTTCCGCAAGCCGCCGACCGCTGATCCGCCGGCCGGGAGGCTGACGCTCAGGCGTCCTCGTCGACGGACGGTGCGAGCGCTCCGTTGCCCAGTCCGTCGCGGGCCAACTCCACAGCCTGCCGGCCGAGGTCCGCAACTTCTCGGACGCGGTCATCGAACTCCTGGACCGCGTTGAAGGCCTGTCCATAACGGCGCTGCGCCTCGATGTCCATTTTCGGGACCCTGCCGCTCCGGCTGTCGAAGCGGTAGGTACCACTGGCACTGGTCGAGCGCCGGGTGTTCGCCGTGCTGTGCAGGAAGCCGCGAAGGTAGTCGGTGTCCAGCTGGTCACTGACCGACGCCGGCTCGGTGTCGCCGTACTCGACGAGGCCGGCCCGGGCGAGTTCGGCGACGCTCACCGTCGAAGCGTCCAGGCTTCCGGGTCCCGTTCCCTCGGCAAGGGCGGGAAGGAGTTCGGCGAGCTGGCCGAGCTGGTGCTCCAGCCTGGCCCGCAGAGATGCGTACTCGGCGTGGTAGTCACGGTGGGAGGCCAGGATGTGCCGGCCGGGGGTGAGGTCGACGGCGTCGTCCAGCAGGCCTACGAGGGGGGCGTCGACCACTTGGTGCGGGGCCGGATCCAGCGGTCCGTCAGGCTCGTTCGCGGTCAGGTCGACCAGCCGCACCGCGGTCGCCGCATCACCGGCACTCGTGGGTCGGGTCAGTTGCCAGACGTGGACGGGCAGCGCATGCGAGGCCGCGACTCCGGCGGGCAGCGCGACGACCTGCGTGAGCACACCGCGCCGCACGAGCTCCGCCCGGATCCGGCGGCCCGCCTTGCGGTAGGCGACCGAGGCGGGCATGACCATGAGCACCCGGCCACCCGGAGCGGTGTGGGCGTACGCATGCTGTAGCCAGGCCAGTTCGCCCTCCGCCTTGGGCGGTGTGCCGAACTCCCACCGCGAGTCGAGCAGCAAAGCTTCACGGCCCCAGTCGGTGACACCGACGGGCGGGTCGCACACCACCAGATCGGCACGCACCTGCGACCACTCATCAGCACAGAGGGAGTCGCCCTCCGCAATGGTGACGTCCGCTTGCCCACCCAGATCGGCGCGGAGCTGGGCCAGGCGCGCACTGTGCGGCTCTCGCTCCTGCCCGAAACGTTTCAGCCTGTGTCGGGGTCCGATAGTGAGCAGGAGCGTCCCAATGCCACAAGCGGGGTCCAGCACGGTCGCATCCGCGGCAAGGGATGGGGCGAAGTGACGCAGAGCGCGGGCGATCCGCTCGGAGGTGACACGGTCGGAGCCGGAGCGGCCGACAGAGTCGGCAATCCGGGCAGCCAGCCCTTCGACGACCTCAGCGGCGGACCCGGAGCGGACGAGTTCCTCGGACAGCCGGATGGCGTCAGCGGGTAGATCCGGAGTGGGTTCCGCCTGGGCCAGCCGTCGGGCGATGTCCGCGACACCAGCGACCGTCTCTTCACCGTAGGCAGCCCGTACCGCTTGCCAAAGCCTGACCTCGTCCGAGACGTCCTGCCCCTTGCGCTGCCGGTCCAGCCACGCCTGCACCTCAGCGAAGGAGAAGAGCGGACTGTTCACACCGCCACCGCTGGGAGCGGGAAAGTCGTCATAGCGCCGCCGCCAATTGGAAACCGCCGCCCGCGTCACACCAGCGAGGCGGGCAATCTCAGACCCGGAAACCAGCTGCTCCGGCGATGCACCCTCCACGTCAGCCATAACGCCAGCGTACACGACGGCCCACCCGACCAGCTTGCACAGCACGTTGACAACGTACACGCACAGTGGGAGAGGGGGTTGCACCTCGCCTTCGAGCTCTCGCGGCCCTGCGAAGGCGAGGTGCGGATTCGGTCATGCCGCGCCAGATCGCCATGACTGATGGATCATCAGGACAAGCGTCACGCGAGCGTCAAGATTCTCGGGGCGGAGTCAGCCCGTTCGAGGCTCCCTCATGAAACAGCAGGTCAGTGCCGTTCCACGAAGACCGAGCACCCATCGCGTGATGAAAGGCGTGAAACACGTCGAGACTTGCACGACATCACGAACCTGCAGGTCAGGCGCCC
Source organism: Streptomyces sp. NBC_01296 (assembly GCF_035984415.1). Classification (NCBI taxonomy): domain Bacteria; kingdom Bacillati; phylum Actinomycetota; class Actinomycetes; order Kitasatosporales; family Streptomycetaceae; genus Streptomyces; species Streptomyces sp. NBC_01296. Next base: position 2,479,081 of record NZ_CP130720.1, read on the forward strand.
TTTGCGATCGGCTCCAGGATTGCCACGCACTCCACGTGGTGCGTCATCGGGAAGAGGTCGAAGACGCGGAGGGTGCGGGGCTTGTAGCCGTTCTCCGCGAAGTAGGCCAGGTCTCGGGCCAGGGCTGCCGGGTCGCAGGCCACGTACGCGATGCGGCGTGCCGAGAGGCCGGCGATGTGGCGGACCGTCTGCTTGCCCGCGCCCGCTCGGGGCGGGTCCAGGACGACCAGGTCGCACTCCGTGATGCCGGTCTTCGGGAGGATCGACTCGACCTTGCCCTGCTCGATGCGGACCCGGGGGAAGTCCGCCAGGTTGTGCCGGGCGTCCTCGACCGCGCGCTTCGTGGACTCGATGCCGAGCACCGCGCCCGTCTCGCCCAGGCGTTCGGCCAGGGCGCCCGCGAAGATGCCGACGCCGCAGTAGAGGTCGAGGGCCATCTCGCCCTTGCGCGGCATCAGGCCCTGCATGACGGCCTTGATCAGGGTGTCCGCGGCCTGCGGGTGGACCTGCCAGAAGCCGCCCATGCCGACGCGGTACGTACGGCCGTCCGCGCGCTCCCGTACGAACGGGCGGCCGTGGACGCGGTGGACGCCGCCGTCCTTCTCTTCGACGCGCAGGACCGAGACCGGCTTGTCGAGCTCGACCAGCGGGAGCCGGCCGCCGGGGCGGGGGGTCAGGACGACCTGGCGGTCCTGGGAACCGGTCGCGGCGATCGCCTCGACCGTGGCCATCTGGGGCCAGTCCTGCTTCTCGATGCCCAGCTCGCTGACGCCCGGCGCCGCGATCATGCAGTGGTCGATCAGCTCGATGTCGTGCGAGCGGTGCTTGCGCAGACCCGCGTTGCCGTCCTCGTCGATGGCGAACTGCACGCGGGTGCGCCACTGCGGCACCTGGCCCGCCGGGAGCTTGTCGCCCTCGGCCGGCATGACCGTACCGTCCCAGCCGGCCTCCTCCGGGGTGAGCCCGGCGAGCCGCTGCAGCTGCTCGGCGACGACCTCGCCCTTGAGCCGGCGCTGGGCGCCCGGCTTGGCGTGCTGCCAGTCGCAGCCGCCGCACTTGCCGGGGCCGGCGTACGGGCACGGGGCCTCGACGCGGTCCTTGGAAGCCTCGAGGACGGTGATCGCGTCGGCGCGCAGGAAGCGGGAGTCCGCTTCGCCCTCCGTGACCTTCGCGATGACCTTCTCGCCGGGCAGCGTGTGGCGGACGAACAGGACCCGCCCGTCGGAGGTCCGGGCGATGCAGATGCCGCCGTGCGCGACGGGGCCGACCTCGACCTCGTACTCCTCCCCGACCAGTGACTGCTTCTCGTTCTGCTCGGTCATGGTGGGGAGACTCCAAAACATAAATGGGAACGGCCGGACGACCGACCCACCAGTTTACGTGGATCTCGTCCGGCCGTTTGACACCCCGATCGCTACTTCCCCGTGCGGTCCTTCGGGCGCGGGGTGTCCACCGGTCCGCGGCGCACCGCGCCCGGGGCGTTCCAGTCCTGCCGCTTCTTCGCCCGCTTCTTCGCGAGCTCCGAGGACTCCAGCTGGTACGGCACCGAGGTGACCATCACGCCGGGGGTGAACAGCAGGCGGCCCTTGAGCCGCAGCGCGCTCTGGTTGTGCAGCAGGTGCTCGTACCAGCGGCCGACGACGTACTCCGGGATGTACACGCTGACGGCATCGCGCGGGTTCTCGGTGCGCAGCCCCTTCACGTACTCGACCACGGGGCGGGTGATCTCCCGGTAGGGCGAGTCGAGGATCTTGAGCGGAACGTTGATGCCGCGCCGCTCCCACTCCTCCTTGAGGGCCTTGGTCTCGGCATCGTCGACGTTGACGCTGAGCGCTTCCAGCCGGTTGGAGTGCAGCAGCTTGGCGTAGGCGAGGGCGCGCAGGGTGGGCTTGTGGAGCTTGGACACCAGGACGACGGAGTGCACCCGCGAGGGCCGCACGTACTCGTCGGGGCGCTCCTCCGCGGCGGCGATCTCGGTGGCGACCCGGTCGTAGTGCCTGCGGATGGCCGTCATCGTGCCGTAGAAGATCACCATGCCGAGCAGGGCGACCCAGGCGCCGTGGGTGAACTTGGTGGCGAGCACGACGACCAGCACCAGGCCGGTGAAGAAGGCGCCGAAAGTGTTGATCGCCCGGGAGCGGATCATGTGACGGCGCTTGGCAGGGTCCGTCTCGGCCTTCAGATGGCGGTTCCAGTGACGGACCATGCCGGTCTGGCTGAGCGTGAAGGATACGAAGACGCCGACGATGTAGAGCTGGATCAGCCTCGTCGAGTCGGCCCCGTAGACCCAGGTGAGCAGGGCGGCCGCGCCGGCGAGCAGCACGATGCCGTTGGAGAAGGCGAGCCGGTCGCCACGGGTGTGCAGCTGGCGCGGCAGGTAGCGGTCCTGGGCGAGGATCGAGCCGAGCAGCGGGAAGCCGTTGTACGCGGTGTTGGCCGCGAGGAACAGCACGAGTGCGGTGGCCGCGGCCAGAAGGATGAAGAAGAACGAGCCGTCGCCGAAGACCGCCTCGGCCACCTGGGAGATGACCGGGTTCTGGACGTATTCGGGGCCGACCGGGATGCCGTTGACCAGCAGGTCCGTGGCGGGTTTCTCGGCCATCCTGACATCGGTGGCCATGGCCAGGCCGATGATGCCGCAGAACATGGTCACGGCCAGGGCGCCCATGAGGGCCAGGGTGGTCGCCGCGTTCTTGCTCTTGGGCTTGCGGAAGGCGGGTACGCCGTTGCTGATCGCCTCGACGCCGGTCAGGGCGGCACAGCCGGAGGAGAAGGCCCGCAGCAGCAGGAAGACCAGGGCGAACCCCGCCAGGCCCTCGTGTTCCGCCTTGATCTCGAAATCGGCGGTCGGGGCCTTCATGGTGTCGCCGAGGACGATGCCGCGCCAGGCACCCCACGCGATCATGATGAATACGCCCACGACGAAGACGTAGGTCGGAATCGCGAAGAGCTTGCCGGATTCCTTCATGCCCCGCAGGTTCATCAGCGTGAGCAGCAGGATCATCCCGACTGCGCAGAGCACCTTGTTCTCGACGACGAAGGGAATGGCCGAGCCCAGGTTCTCGACGCCCGAGGAGATCGACACGGCGACGGTCAGCACGTAGTCGACGAGCAGGGCGCTCGCGACGGTGAGGCCGGCCTTGGGGCCGAGGTTGGTGTTGGCGACCTCGTAGTCGCCGCCGCCGCTGGGGTAGGCGTGAACGTTCTGCCGGTAGGAGGCAACCACGGTGAACATCAGCACGACGACCGCGACGGCGATCCAGGGGCTGAAGCGGTACGCCGACACGCCCGCGATCGAGAGGACCAGCAGGACTTCACCCGGGGCATATGCCACTGAGGAAAGCGGGTCGGACGCGAAGACGGGGAGGGCGATCCGCTTGGGGAGGAGGGTTTCTCCGAGGCGGTCGCTGCGCAGCGCCCGGCCGATCAGGATCCGTTTGGGCACGTCGGTCAGTTTGGACACGCAGAGGATCGTAAGCGTTCGAAATCAGCCTGACGAACCCCCCACCCCCTAAGCCGGTCGATGAGTGCCCGAGTGCACCGCAAGAGCCCCCATGGGTGACCGCCCGTGTGTAGCTTGGGCCATGGTCTGAGACCCTGTGAAGCCAGAGCATGCAATGAGGCTGGGAACCAGCGAGCGCTGACAGCCGGAAGGACGGCCGTGCACATCGTCATTATGGGCTGCGGAAGGGTGGGCTCCGCCCTCGCGCAGACCTTGGAACAGCAGGGGCATACGGTCGCGGTCATCGACCAGGACCCCACCGCATTCCGCCGGCTGGGAGCCGGATTCGGCGGCCGCCGCGTCACCGGGGTCGGCTTCGACCAGGACACGCTGCGCGAGGCCGGGATCGAGGAAGCGGGCGCTTTCGCAGCCGTCAGCAGTGGTGACAATTCCAACATCATCGCTGCCCGCGTGGCGCGCGAGATGTTCGGTGTCGAGAACGTCGCCGCCCGCATCTACGACCCGAAGCGCGCCGAGGTCTACCAGCGCCTGGGCATCCCGACCGTCGCCACCGTGCGGTGGACCGCCGACCAGATGCTGCGCCGGCTGCTGCCGTCCGGGGCCGAGCCGCTGTGGCGCGACCCGAGCGGCGGGGTCCAGCTCGCGGAGGTGCACACCTCCGCCGCCTGGATCGGGCACAAGGTCAGCAAGCTGCAGGACGAGACCGGCGTCCGCGTGGCCTTCCTCACCCGGCTGGGCGAGGCCATGCTGCCGACGTCCCAGACGGTGCTGCAGGAGGGCGACCTCGTCCACGTGATGATGCGTACGGACGAGATCGACAAGGTCGAGGCGGCCTTCACCGAGGGCCCCGAGGAGGCACACGCATGAGGGTCGCGATCGCCGGAGCCGGCGCGGTGGGCCGTTCCATCGCGGGCGAGCTCCTGGAGAACGGGCACGAGGTGCTGCTCGTCGACAAGGCGCCGACCGCCATCTCCGTGGAGCGGGTGCCGCAGGCCGAGTGGCTGCTGGCCGACGCCTGCGAGATCACCTCGCTCGACGAGGCCGCGCTGCAGCGCTGCAACGTCGTCATCGCCGCCACGGGCGACGACAAGGTCAACCTGGTCGTCTCCCTCCTGGCCAAGACCGAGTACGGGGTCCCCCGGGTCGTGGCGCGGGTGAACAACCCGAAGAACGAGTGGCTCTTCAACGAGTCCTGGGGCGTCGACGTCGCGGTCTCCACGCCGCGTCTGATGTCGGCCCTGGTCGAAGAGGCCGTCAGCGTCGGCGACCTGGTGCGGCTGCTCCGCTTCAGCCACGGCGACGCCAACCTCGTCGAGCTGACCCTGCCCGCCGACTCCTCGGTCGCCGGGACCCAGATCAGCGAGATCACCTGGCCCGAGGACACCTCGCTGGTCACGATCATCCGCGGCAACCGGGTCCTGACCCCGCACGCGGAGGAGACCCTCGAGCCGGGCGACGAACTGCTCTTCGTGGCCGCCCAGGCCCGCGAGGAACAGTTGGAGGACCTCCTCCAGGCCCGTCACTGACGGCACGCGACACGACGAAGGGGCGGGCCGACCATCCGATGGTCGGCCCGCCCCTTTCGCGTCATCGTCCGGCAGGCCCGGGCACCCGAGCCCGCCGGCGGGGGGTCAGGCCCCGTGTTCCCGGGCGGCAGCGGCCTTGGCGGCCTCCTCGGCGGCGTCCTTGGCCTCCCACTCCGCGATCACGTCGATCGGCGGCGGGGCCTTCGCCAGGAACACCCACGTGAAGTACACCGCGAGCACCATCGGGGGCAGCTTCAGCGCGATGAGCACCCAGCCCAGCTGCGTCGCGTCCCCCCACCAGTACAGCGGGAAGAGGATCGCGTACTTCGCCAGGAAGATGAGCCCCCAGGCCAGGCTGGCCTTGGTGTACGCCTTCTTCCGCCCGGGGTTGCGGGTGCGCCAGGACAGGTTCTCCTTGAACACCGGGCCCAGGATCACGCCCAGCAGCGGGAACCCGACGAGCGCGGACAGCGTGAAGGCCACGCCCAGCCCGGCGCCGTAGATCATGCCGGGCAGGTAGAAGCCCTTGGCGGTGCCCGTGAACAGGGCGAAGGCCACGCCGACCCCCACGCCGAAGACCCCGCTGAAGGCGTGCTTCACGGTGTCCTTGCGCAGCAGCCGCACGATCACGAGCAGGACCGCGACGGCGCCCGCCGCGATCGCGGACATCTTCACGTCCTTGTTGACCGTGTAGATCATCACGAAGAGCAGCCCGGGGAGCATCGTCTCCACGGTGCCCCGGACGCCGCCGAAGGCGTCGAAGAGCGCCGCCTGGGTCACGGCCTTCTGGTCGGCGGCCGGATCCGGGGACGGCCCGCCTGCGGGGTCCGGGGTGGTCGGTTTGTCGAATGACGTCACCGGTCAGTGCTCCTGTCCGAGCGGTCGGAGTTCGTACTTCGGGTTGAAGAGGACCCGGCGGCCGTGGCTCAGCGAGATCCGCCCTGAGGCGATCATGCGCCGGCCGGGCTCGATTCCCACGATCGAGCGACGCCCGAGCCAGACCACGTCCAGCGCGGCCGAGCCGTCGAAGAGCTCCGCCTCCAGGGCGGGCACTCCCGCGCGCGGCCGGAGGGTGACGGTACGCAGGGTTCCCGTGACCTTGACTATCTGGCGGTCGTGGCAGTCGCAGATCCGCGTGCACCCCGCGGCTTCTGCGTCCTCCTGCAGTTCCGCCGAATGCAGCTCCTCCTGCGAGGTGGACAGCCGCTCTATCATCCGCCGGAACCGGCCCGCCGGCCTGACCGGCTTGGCGGACTTCTCGGGACGCGGTTCAGCACTCATACAGGAAGCGTACCGGCGCCCCCGCTACCTCTCGAAGCGGTATCCCATGCCCGGCTCCGTGATGAAGTGCCGCGGGTGCGAGGGGTCCGCCTCCAGTTTGCGCCGCAGCTGGGCCATGTAGACCCGCAGGTAGTTCGTCTCCGTGCCGTACGAGGGCCCCCAGACCTCCTGGAGCAGCTGCTTCTGGCTGACCAGCTTGCCGCCGTTGCGGACCAGCACCTCGAGCAGGTGCCATTCGGTGGGCGTGAGCCGTACGTCGCGCCCCTCGCGCACGGCCTTCTTCGCGGCGAGGTCCACCGTGAAACCGTCGGTCTCCACGATCACCTCGTCCTCGCCGGCGCCTGCGGAGGGCTCGGCCCGGCGGACGGCGGCGCGCAGCCGCGCCAGCAGCTCGTCCATGCCGAAGGGCTTGGTGACGTAGTCGTCGGCCCCGGCGTCCAGCGCCTCGACCTTCTCGTCGGAGGTGTGCCGGGCCGAGAGGACCAGGATCGGCACCCTGGTCCAGCCGCGCAGGCCCTTGATCACCTCGATGCCGTCCATGTCGGGCAGGCCGAGGTCGAGGACGACCACGTCGGGGTGGCGGGCGGCCGCGAGCTCCAGGGCGCCGGCCCCGTCCGCCGCGGCGTCGACCTCGTACTTGCGTGCCTTCAGATTGATCACGAGGGCTCGGACGATCTGCGGCTCGTCGTCCACCACGAGCACCCGGGTCATTGAGGTCCTGCTTTCTGTCGTATCGGGTCGAGATCCATGAGGTCGGTGGCAGGTGCCCCGTCGTCCGCCGCGCCGTGTGCCGGTCCACTGTCGCGTGTCACGGCGCGCAGCGTCAGCACCATCGTGAGGCCGCCGCCCGGGGTGTCCTCGGCCGTCAGGGTGCCGTCCATGGCCTCGGCGAAGCCCCGGGCCACCGCGAGGCCGAGGCCCACCCCGGCGCCGCGCGGTGCGTCCCCGTGCCGCTGGAAGGGGGCGAAGATGCGGTCCTTGGCCTCGTCGGGCACCCCGGGCCCGCGGTCCACGACGCGCACCTCGACCCGGTCGCCGAGGAAGCTGCCCGCGACGACCACCGGCTCCCCGGCCGGGCTGTACTTGACGGCGTTCTCCACCACGTTGGCGACGGTCCGCTCCAGCAGCCCCGGATCCACCGCCACCATCGGCAGCGTCTCCGGGACGTCCAGCACCACGCTGTCCTCCGGTACGCCGCCCAGCGCCATCGGGACCACCTCGTCGAGGTCGATCTCCCGGATCAGCGGGGTCACGGTGCCGGTCTGCAGTCGGGACATGTCGAGCAGGTTGCCCACCAGGTGGTCGAGCCGGTCGGCGCCGTCCTCGATGCCCTCGAGGAGCTCGGCCCGGTCCTCCTCGGACCAGTCCACGTCGTCGGAGCGCAGGGAGGACACCGAGGCCTTGATGGAGGCCAGCGGTGTACGCAGGTCGTGGCTGACGGCGGCCAGCAGCGCGGTCCGGATCCGGTTGCCCTCCGCCAGCCGGCGGGCCTCCTCGGCCTCCCCGACCAGCCGCTGCCGGTCCAGGACCACGGCGGCCTGGGCCGCGAACGCGCCGAGCACCCGGCGGTCCTCGGCGGGCAGCACCCGGCCGGACAGGGCCAGCGCCATGTGGTCCCCGATGGGCATGTCCACATCGGCGTCCTCGGGGCGGCCGGCCGGGCTCGGGCCGACGCTGCCGGCGGGCTTCCAGGGCTCGACGTCGCTCGCGCGCTCCAGCAGGGCCACGGATTCCATGGCGAAGGTCTCGCGCACCCGCTCCAGCAGGGCGTCCAGCGTGGTCTCGCCGCGCAGGACGCTGCCGGCCAGGAAGGAGAGGATCTCGGACTCGGCCCGCAGCCGGGCGGCCTGGTGGGTGCGCCGCGCGGCCAGGTCCACCACCGAGGCCACGGAGACGGCCACCCCGAAGAAGACGGCGATGGCCACGATGTTCTTGGGGTCGGAGATGGTGAGGCGGTGCACGGGCGGGGCGAAGAAGTAGTTCAGCAGCAGCGAGCCGAAGGCGGCCGAGGCCAGCGCCGGCCAGAGCCCGCCCAGCAGCGCGGCGGCCACGGTCAGCGAGAGGAACAGCAGCATCTCGTTGGCCAGGCCCGGGTCGGCGTTCACGTGCGTGAGGAGCACGGCCAGCAGGGCGGGGAGGACCATCCCGACGACCCAGCCCGCGATGATCCGGGTCCGTCCGAGCCGGGCCGCCGAGCGGACCACGGGCAGGCCGCGGCCCCGGGCGACCTCCTCGTGCGTGACGATGTGCACGTCGAGGTCGGGCCCCGAGTCGCGGGCCACGGTGGCGCCGACACCAGGGCCGAAGACGTACTGCCAGGCCTTGCGGCGGCTGGAGCCGAGCACGATCTGGGTGGCGTTGACCCCGCGGGCGAAGGCGAGCAGGGCGTCGGGGATGTCGTCGCCGATCACATGGTGAAACGTTCCGCCAAGATCCTCGACCAGCGTCCGCTGGACCGCCAGCTCCTTCGGCGAGGCCGCGGTCAGCCCGTCGCTGCGGGCGATGTAGACGGCAAGGATCTCGCTGCCGGAGCCCTTGGCCGCCATCCGGGAGGCGCGGCGGATGAGCGTACGGCCCTCGGGCCCGCCCGTGAGCCCGACGACGATCCGCTCGCGGGCCTGCCAGGTGGAGCGGATGTCGTGTTCGCCCCGGTACTGCTGAAGGTACTCGTCCACCCGGTCGGCCACCCACAGCAGCGCGAGCTCGCGCAGGGCGGTGAGGTTGCCGGGCCGGAAGTAGTTCGACAGGGCCGCGTCGACCTTGTCGGACTGGTAGATGTTCCCGTGCGCCATGCGCCGGCGCAGTGCCTGCGGGGACATGTCGACGAGCTCGATCTGGTCGGCGCGCCGCACCACCTCGTCCGGCACGGTCTCGCGCTGCCGCACGCCGGTGATGGACTCCACCACGTCGCCGAGCGACTCCAGGTGCTGGATGTTGACCGTGGTGACGACGTCGACGCCCGCCTGCAGCAGCTCCTCGACGTCCTGCCAGCGCTTCGCGTTGCGCGAGCCGGGCACGTTGGTGTGCGCGAGCTCGTCCACGAGGGCGACCGCGGGCCGGCGCGCCAGTACGGCGTCCACGTCCATCTCGGTGAAGGCGGCGCCCCGGTACGAGAGCTCCCCCCGCGGCAGCTGTTCGAGCCCGTGCAGCATCACCTCGGTGCGCGGCCGCCCGTGGTGCTCGACGAAGCCGACGACGCAGTCGCCGCCCCGCTCCACCCGGCGATGACCCTCGGAGAGCATCGCGTACGTCTTGCCCACACCGGGCGCCGCGCCGAGGTAGATCCGTAGCCTGCCGCGTCCCATGCGCCCATTCTCCGGGACGTTTCCGCCGATCACGCACTTTTCCCGGCCGTCCGCCGATCCCTGACGGATCTCTGACACCCCGCGGGTACGACAGCGGGCCGTACCCCCGAAGGAGTACGGCCCGCGGCCTGAAACAGTCGCCGAGCAGGCGTCGCCGGAGATCCGCCGGTCAGCGGACCTCGGTGATCGTCGGGCCCTGCTCCAGCTGGCCCATGCCGCCGGAGAAGCGGGAGCCCTCCTGGTCCTCGGTCTGCACGCCGTCCGGCACCATCTGGGCGTCGTTCGGCAGCTTCAGCACGATCGGGTCGCGCGGAGCCATCGGGCCGTCGCCGCGCACGATGACGGTCTCCCGGAAGATCTGCTCGAGCACGCCCGCCGACTCGGGGCGCACCGCGCCCTGGCCGGAGATGACGCCCCGCAGGAACCAGCGCGGGCCGTCGACGCCGACGAAGCGGACCAGCTGGGCGCCGGTCTGGCCGTCGGGCATGGGTACGGGCACCTGGGCGCGCAGCTCCCAGCCCAGCGGACCCTCGACCTCGTCGATGATGCCGCCCTGCTGGGTGATGCCCGTGGCGATCTCGTCGCGGACCTCGCCCCAGATGCCTTCCTTCTTGGGCGCCGCGAAGGCCTGCAGCTGCACGGCGCTGTCGCCGAGGACGACCGTCGCGGCGACGATCGCGTCACCGGCGACCTCGACGCGCAGTTCCATGCCCTCGACACCCGGTACGAGAATGCCGCCCAGGTCGACGCGACCCTCCTCCGGTGCACCGGGCACCTCGGAGACGTCCCAGGGGCCGTCGGGCCGCGGGGCGGGCGGCAGATTCACCCTGCGGGGCGCGGAGTCCTGCTCCTCGCCGCCGTCCTGTTCATCGGCAGCCACGCCGTCCACGACCTGCTCGGCCGCGCCGCCGTCCTTGGCGGAGTCGTTCTTCTTGCGACGTCCGAACACGTCACTGTCCTTCCCGGTCGGATACGACCGAAGCGTAGCCATTCCCACCCTGCTGACCAGCGCCGGATCCGGCCACGGCCGCATGACCGCCGGTGGAGCCGAAACCCCCCTCGGCCCGGGCCGAGCCGGGAAGTTCCGCCACCTCGTGGAAGCGCACCTTCTCGACCCTCTGGACAACCAGCTGGGCAATGCGGTCGAAGCGCTCGAACCGGACGCTCTCGCGCGGGTCGAGATTGACCACGATCACCTTGATCTCCCCACGGTACCCGGCATCCACCGTCCCGGGGGCATTCACGAGCGCGAGCCCGCAGCGGGCGGCCAGGCCCGAGCGCGGGTGCACGAAGGCGGCGTACCCGTCGGGCAGGGCGATGGACACGCCCGTGGGCAGTACGGTGCGCTCGCCGGGCTCCAGCACGGCCGCCTCGGTGGTCACCAGGTCGCAGCCGGCGTCGCCGGGGTGGCCGTACGCGGGCAGGGGCACCTCGGGGTCGACGCGGCGGATCAGCACGTCGACGGGCGCGGGGTTGTTGTCAGACATCAGGGGTTCACCTCGAAGGCGCGTGCGCGCCTGACCTGGTCCGGGTCGGACATCGCCGCCCGGATCTCCTCGGGCCGACCGTTGTCGATGAAGTGGTCGACCTTCACCTCGATGAAGAGCGCGTCTGCGCGCACGGCGACCAGGCCCTCGGGCCCGCCTATCCGGCCGACCGCGGTGGAGTAGATCTTGCGCCCGGCGACGGCGGTCACCTCGGCCTCCAGGTACAGCACGGTGTCCACGGGCACCGGCCGCACGAAGTCCGTCTCCAGCCGTCCCGTCACCGCGATGACGCGCAGCAGCCAGTTCAGGGAGCCCAGCGTCTCGTCGAGCGCGGTGGCGAGCACGCCGCCGTGGGCGAGGCCGGGAGCGCCCTGATGGGCGGGCTTGACGGTGAACTCGGCGGTGACCCGCACACCCTCACCCGCACGGGCCTCCAGGTGGAGTCCGTGGGGCTGGCCCTCGCCGCAGCCGAAGCAGTGCTCGTAGTGCGCACCGAGCAGCTCGCCGGGTGCCGGGGCATCGGGGTGCCGGACCGGCGCGGCGGCATCGGCCGGGGGCGTCAACGCTGTGTTTCGTCCACTCACAGCCGCAGACCTTACCCGCGCCGCTACCCGCGGGTCGCCTCGTGGCAGGCTTGGTGCCATGCAGCTCTCCCCCGCGCACCACGACGAACGTCTGACCGCCCCCCGCTCGTGGTGGGCCATCGCCGTACTCATCGGCCTCGCGTGCGCGTTGATGCTGCTGCCGCTGGGCACGCTGCCGCTGCTGGCCGGGCTGGTCGGGGGCACCGCGCTGGCGGGGATGCTGGTGAGTTCGTACGGCTCCGCGCGCGTGCGCGTGGTGAACGGTGCGCTGGCCGCCGGTGACGCGCGGATCCCGGTGGCGGCCCTGGGCGAGCCCGAGGTGCTCGAGCCGGAGGAGGCGCGCGCCTGGCGCACGTACAAGGCGGACACCCGCGCCTTCATGCTGCTGCGCAGCTACGTCCCGACGGCGGTGCGCATCCCGATCACCGACCCCGAGGACCCGACCCCGTACGCGTACGTCTCCACCCGCGAGCCGCAGGCCCTGGTCAAGGCGATCCGGTCGGCCAAGGGCTGATCGGCCGGGGGCCGGGGACGGGGCCGGGGGCCCGGCGGGAGGCCGCAGCGCGGGTCAGACCGGGGGCGGGTCGTCCGCCGGACCTTCCAGGACGGCTCTGACAGCCTCGGGAAGGGGCTCGGAGGGCTGCTCAAGGGGCGGGAGCTGCGGCAGCGAGTCCCACGCCACCGCCCGGCTCCGCAGGTCGGCACGGACCTTCTCGGCGAGTTTGAGGGTGTCCCGGCGGTTCATGACCGCGCCGACGGCGGCGCCCACCATGAACGGCAGCAGCATCGGCAGGTTGCGGAACGTCCGCTTCACGATCTGTTGGCGCAGTTCGCGCTTCATCTGACCGCCGAGCGCGATGTTCAGCGTCGTCGGCTGCGTCAGGTCCACCCCGCGCTCCTCCGTCCACGACGTCACGTAGGCGAGGCTGCGGTCCTTGAGGTTGCCGGGGGCCCGCAGGCCGTACACCTCGTGGAGCTCCGCGATGAGCTTCAGCTCGATCAGTGCGACCCCGGTGACCTCCGCGGCCAGCTCGGCCGGCATCGCGGGCGGCACCGGCAGCATGGCCGCGGCTCCGACGCCCGCGCCCACGGTGGAGGTGCCGTACGAGGCGCCCGCGATCAGCTTGTCGGCAAGCTGATCGGGACCGAGGCCCGGGAACTGCGCGCGCAGGGTCGCGAGGTCCCGAACCGGAACGCGCGGTGCGTTCTCGATGATGCGGTCCGCGATGTGCAGGACGGCGGCCCTGGCATGTTCGCCGCCCTTGCGCACACCACTCTTGACCGCTTGCAGCCGACGAGCCCCGGACCTGCGCCGGGCCGCCTCGTCGGACTCTGTGGCCGACGGCACCGCCATGGCGGTGCCGGAGGACACGTCGGCTACGCCGGGGGCTCCTGGGCCCGTTTCCGGGCCCGTGGCTCCCGCCTGCGTCTCCGCCGGATCACCAGCTTTCCGGAAGCGCAGCTTCCGAAACGGTGTCGAGCCGGTCACGGCCGACGCCTCTCAGTCGCAGTCGCGGCAGATCGGCTGACCGTTCTTCTCTCGTGCCAGCTGGCTGCGGTGGTGCACCAGGAAGCAGCTCATGCAGGTGAACTCATCGGCCTGCTTGGGCAGCACCCGGACGGCCAGTTCCTCGTTGGAGAGGTCCGCGCCGGGGAGCTCCATGCCCTCCGCCGCGTCGAAGTCGTCGACATCGACGTTCGAGGACGACTTCTCGTTACGCCGGGCCTTCAGCTCTTCAATGCTGTCGTTGTCGACGTCGTCGTCGGTCTTGCGTGGGGTGTCGTAGTCCGTTGCCATTTTTCGCTCTCCCCCTCTGGGATTTAGCGGTGTCTCAGCGCACGTAACGCGCGAGAGGCCGGACTTGTGCCCGACCTGAGGCGGAGATTTTGCCTCACATCAAGGTCTGTTACTCAATCGACACCCAGCCGCACACCTGAAGGAGCGATTGGCTGGGATGACGACCGGGACCGTACACGGTCCGGGGGCCGTCTTGCACAAACGCCACCCCGTGTATTTCCCGCCGTTCGAGGGGCGGGAAACCCGGACTTCCCGGGCTTTCCGGCCCCCTTCGGGGTCACTGAACGCACATGACCCCACACTCGACAATGTGATCGATCACACAGCCACCACACTCCCACCCTTCGGTCATTCAGCCAACAGCGAACATGTGACGAGGTGGCTCAGAGGGGCAAAGTGACACGCATCACGAGGCCACCGCCCTCGCGGGGCGTCGCGGAGATCCGTCCGCCGTGTGCGCGCGCGACAGAGCGCGCGATCGACAGACCGAGCCCCACACCCTTGTCGCTGCCCGTGCGCTCCGTACGCAGCCGCCTGAAGGGCTCGAAGAGGTTGTCCACCTCGTACGCGGGAACCACGGGACCCGTGTTCGAGACCACGAGGACCGCCTGACCGTGCTGGGACTCCGTCGTGACCTCGACCCAGCCGTCCTCCGGCACGTTGTACCGGACGGCGTTCTGCACCAGGTTGAGCGCGATCCGCTCCAGCAGGACGCCGTTGCCCTGGACCACGGCCGGCGCCCGCTCGCCGCGGATCTCCACGCCCTTCACCGCCGCCTCCCCGCGCGCCTGGTCGATGGCGCGCGAGGCGACCTCCGCCAGGTCCACGGGCTTGCGCTCGACTATCTGGTTGTCGCTGCGTGCCAGCAGCAACAGGCCCTCGACCAGCTGCTCGCTGCGCTCGTTGGTGGCCAGCAGCGTCTTGCCCAGCTGCTGGAGCTCCACCGGAGCACCCGGGTCCGACAGGTGCACCTCCAGCAGCGTCCGGTTGATCGCCAGCGGGGTGCGCAGCTCGTGCGAGGCGTTCGCGACGAACCGCTGCTGGGCCGTGAAGGCCCGCTCCAGCCGGTCGAGCATCTCGTCGAAGGTGTCGGCGAGCTCCTTGAGCTCGTCGTCCGGCCCGTCCAACTCGATCCGCCGGGTCAGGTCGGAGCCGACCACCCGGCGGGCGGTCCGGGTGATCTTGCCCAGCGGCGAGAGCACCCGGCCGGCCATCGCGTAGCCGAAGGCGAAGGCGATGATGCTTAGGCCGAGCAGGGCCATCAGCGACCGGCTGAGCAGGTCGTCCAGCGCGTGCCGGCGCTCGTCCAGGATGCAGGCGTTGATCGCGGCGTTGAACTGGTCGGGGTTCTGACCCGTACCAACAATGCCGGGACAGCTGCTGGTGACCCGGATGTCAGTGCCGCCGAGGATCTTGAACGCCGGTCCGTTGCCCTCGCGCAGCGCCTGCGCCGCCAGCAGGTAGATGATCGACAGCAGCAGGATGCCGGCGATCAGGAACATGCCGCCGTACAGCAGCGTGAGGCGTATGCGGATGGTCGGCCGCAGCCAAGGGAAGGGACCCTCGGGCTGGCCGGGGTCCCAGGTCGGTCTCGGCGGCACCGTCGGTGGTGCCGGGGTCGCCGCCACCCGCGTCAGATCCGGTATCCGGAGCCAGGCACGGTCACGATGACCGGCGGCTCCCCGAGCTTGCGCCGCAGGGTCATGACCGTGACCCGCACCACGTTCGTGAAGGGGTCGGTGTTCTCGTCCCATGCCTTCTCCAGCAGCTGCTCGGCGGAGACGACGGTCCCTTCGCTCCGCATGAGAACCTCCAGCACCGCGAACTCCTTGGGCGCCAGCTGTACCTCCCTGCCCTCACGAAACACCTCCCGCCGGTTCGGGTCCAGCTTGATGCCGGCCCGTTCCAGTACGGGGGGCAGGGCCACGGTGGTGCGCCGCCCCAGGGCGCGCACGCGGGCGGTCAGCTCGCTGAACGCGAAGGGCTTGGGCAGGTAGTCGTCCGCGCCCAGTTCCAGGCCCTCCACCCGGTCGCTCACGTCTCCGGACGCCGTCAGCATCAGCACGCGGGTGGGCATGCCGAGCTCGACGATCTTCCGGCAGACGTCGTCGCCGTGCACGAGCGGGAGGTCCCGGTCGAGCACGACCACGTCGTAGTCGTTCACCCCGACGCGCTCCAGGGCCGCGGCGCCGTCGTACACGACGTCCACGGCCATGGCCTCCCGGCGCAGCCCGGTGGCCACCGCATCGGCGAGCAGCTGCTCGTCCTCGACGACGAGTACGCGCACGTCGTTTCCTTCCATCGAGCCCTGAGGGCACACGTGTATTGCGTCGTCCATCCTGCACGTTTCGGCCGTAAACCGGCTGTAAGGCGTCGCTCGGGGGCCTGCCCGGGCCGGAAGTGTGGATTCCCTCGTCTCTCGAGGTTTCTGGGCCCAGGGTGCCGGGGAGGACGTGAGCACACCCCAACCACTCCCTGACGGCGGACTGCCACGTGCCGCCGCCGACCCACGAAGAGGGGGCGAACCCACCATGGACGCATTCACCGCGGGTCTCCTGCAGCGCATCCGGGCCACGCAGTCGGACCTCAATCAGGCCCGTGAGACGGGCGACGACTTCCTCGTGGAAGTGGAGCAGGCGGAATTGGAAGATCTCCAGCGCCTCGCAGCCGAACACGGAGTTCCCGTCTCCGCCTGCTGACTCACCTCCCTGACCCCGCCAGTCCGACCCGAACCCCGGCGACCGTACGCGGCAGCCGGGGTTCCCTCATGCCCGGGCCCGGCCGTACGGGCCCAGCCGTACGAACCGGCCGTACGGGCACCGCGGCGGCCGGGCCGGGGCCGGCGAGGGCCTCAGTCGTGCCAGGCCCCGGCCTCTTCCAGCAGGGGCTGCAGCGACGCGAACACCGCCGGGGTGGCGGCGAGCGCCAGCTCCCCCGAGGCCGGCCTGCCGGGCCGCCCGCCCGTGAGCGCCCCGGCCTCCCGGGCGATCAGCTCGCCCGCGGCCAGGTCCCAGGGGTTGAGCCCCCGCTCGTAGTACGCGTCCAGCCGCCCTGCGGCCACGTCGCTGAGGTCCAGCGCGGCCGATCCGCCCCGCCGGATGTCCCGCACCTTCGGGATCACCCGCTGCGCGACGTCCGCCTGCTGCTCCTTGCGCGCCTGGAGGTACGCGAACCCGGTCGCGACCAGCGCCTGGTCCAGCGGGGCGGCCGCCCGGCACGCGAGGCGGGCCTCCCCCAGCCAGGCCCCGCCCCCGAGCACCGCGCGGTACGTCTCGCCCCGCATCGGGGCCGCCACCACCCCGACGACGGTCGCGCCCTCGTACTCGGCGGCGATCGACACGCTCCAGCTCGGCAGCCCGTACAGGTAGTTGACGGTGCCGTCCAGCGGGTCCACGATCCACCGCACGCCGCTCGTCCCGGGGCTGTCCGCGCCCTCCTCGCCGAGCAGCCCGTCCTCGGGCCGCCGCCGCGCGAGGATGCCGGTGATCAGCTTCTCCGCCGCGATGTCCATCTCGGTCACCACGTCGATCGGGCTGCTCTTCGTCGCCGCCACCGCGAGATCGGCCGGCCGGCCGTCCCGCAGCAGCTCCCCGGCCTGCCGCGCGGCGTCCAGCCCCACGTCCAGCAGTTCGGCCTTCAGCTCTTCGGAAATCACGCTCGCCCTTTCCTAGTACGGGCTGTCGATGCCCGCGGCTGCCGGCCGGGGGCTGCGCGCCGGGCAGCAGCCCACCGCGCACAGATCGTGGCTGGGCCCGAGCAGCCCGAGCGCGCACCGCTCCGCCGGCTCGCCCCGCTCCGCGGCGGCGCGCTCCAGCACCAGTTCCCGGACCGCCGCCGCGAACCGCGGGTCGGCCCCGACCGTCGCGGACCGGGCGACCGGGAGCCCGAGCTCCGCCGCCTTCGCCGTGGCCTCCGTGTCGAGGTCGTACAGGACCTCCATGTGGTCCGAGACGAACCCGATCGGGACCATCACCACCGCGGGCGCCCCGGCGCCGTGCAGGGCCTCCAGGTGGTCGCAGATGTCCGGCTCCAGCCACGGGATGTGCGGGGCGCCGCTGCGCGACTGGTAGACGAGCTCCCAGGGCAGCTCCGCGCCCGTCTCGGCCCGTACCGCGTCCGCGATCAGCTGCGCGACGTCCAGGTGCTGCTTGACGTAGGCCCCGCCCGCGCCGCCGGCGGTGTGCTCCTCGACCGGGCCGGAGGTGTCGGCGGCCGCGGTGGGGATCGAATGCGTGGTGAAGGCCAGGTGCGCGCCGGCGCGCACCTCCTGCGGCAGCGACTCCAGCGCGGCGAGCACCCCGTCGATCATCGGCTGTACGAAGCCCGGGTGGTTGAAGTAGTGCCGCAGCTTGTCGACCTTCGGCAGCTCGGCGACGCCCTCCTCGGCCAGTGTCGCCAGCGCGTCCGCGAGGTTCTCGCGGTACTGCCGGCAGCCCGAGTACGAGGCGTACGCGCTGGTCGCGAGCACCGCGATCCGGCGGCGCCCGTCGGCGGCCATCTCCCGCAGCACGTCGGTGAGGTACGGGGCCCAGTTCCGGTTGCCCCAGTACACGGGCAGGTCCAGTCCGTGGTCGGCGAAGTCCTTGCGCAGGGCGTCCAGCAGCTCGCGGTTCTGCCCGTTGATCGGGCTGATCCCGCCGAAGCCGAAGTAGTGCTGCCCGACCTCCTTGAGCCGCTCGCGCGGGATGCCGCGCCCGCGCGTGACGTTCTCCAGGAACGGCACGACGTCGTCGGGCCCCTCGGGGCCGCCGAAGGAGAGCAGCAGGAGGGCGTCGTAGGGGCCGGCGAGGCCTTCGGCCGATGCCGAGGCGGCGGCGCGGAGCTGGTCTGACATGGCTCGAATCCTGCCACCCGGCGTCCGCGCCGGGGAAACGGCCCGGCCACGCGTCTCGCACCGCGAAATAGGTAAGGTGACCCTAAGTTTTTATGTTCGAATCTTCCCCGTGCGGGTGCCCTGTCGGCGGTCGTAACCTGTATGGGCCAATGACGTCCCTTACGGAGAGACCTTGCCCAGTCCCTACCGCGCGATCTTCGCAGCGCCCGGCACCAAGGCCTTCAGCGCCGCCGGCCTCATAGGCCGGCTGCCGATCTCCATGGTGGGCGTCGGCATCCTCACGATGATCTCCGAGATCACCGGGCGCTACGCGATGGCCAGCGCCCTCACCGGCACCCTGGCCCTGGCCGCCGCATTCATCGGCCCGCAGGTGTCCCGGCTGGTGGACCAGTACGGGCAGCGGCGGGTGCTGCGCCCCGCGACCCTGATCTCCGTCGCCTCCGTCATCGCCCTGGTGCTGGCCGCGGCGAACGGACTCCCCGACTGGACCCTCTTCGTCTTCGCGGCCGTCGCGGGCTGCGTGCCGAGCGTCGGCTCGATGGTCCGCGCCCGCTGGACCGTGCTCTACCACGACGCGCCGCGCGAACTGCACACCGCGTACTCCTTCGAGTCCGTGGTGGACGAGGTCTGCTTCATCTTCGGCCCGATCCTGGCCATCGGGCTGTCCACCACCTGGTTCCCCGAAGCCGGGCCGGTGATCGCGGCCGGCTGCCTGCTGGTCGGCGTCTGGCTGCTCACCGCGCAGCGCGCCACCGAGCCGCCGCCGCACCCGCACAGCGAGGACGGCGACCGGACCTCCGCCCTGCGCTCCCCCGGCCTGCAGGTGTTGACGGCCACGTTCGTGGCGACCGGCGCGATCTTCGGATCCATCGACGTGTCCACCCTTGCCTTCGCCGAGGAGCAGGGCCAGAAGTCCGCCGCCAGTTTCATCCTGGCCATCTGGGCGGCCGGATCCTGTCTGGCCGGCATCGTCTTCGGCCTGCTCCATCTCAAGGGCCGGACCGAACGCAGGTGGGTACTGGGCATCTGTGCGATGGCCGTGAGTATGATCCCCCTCCTACTGGCCGGGAACCTTCCGTTTCTGGCCGTGGCGCTCTTCGTCTCGGGCCTCGCCATCGCTCCCACGATGATCACCACGATGGCCCTGATCGAGGCGCACGTACCACGCGCGAAGCTCACCGAGGGCATGACGTGGATCACCACCGGCCTCGCCGTCGGTGTCGCGGTCGGCTCCTCCGTGACCGGTCTGGTCATCGACGCGGCCGGGGCGCAGCGCGGGTTCGTCGTCTCGATCTCGGCGGGGACCGCCGCGGCGGCGGTGGCGTTCGCGGGTTACCGCCGGCTGACGAGGCCGGCGCAAGGGGAGGAGCCCTCTAGCGATGGGGACGGCGACAGCAGCAGGGAAGAACGGGCCGGCGACAGCGGGCGCGTGGCATAACTGGGCGGGCAACGTCACGGCGGCACCCGCCCGGGTGGTGACCCCGGCCTCGGTCGGGGAGCTTCAGGAGGCGGTCCGCCGGGCCGCCGAGGACGGGCTGAAGGTGAAGGCGGTCGGCACCGGCCACTCGTTCACCGCGGCCGCCGCCACCGACGGGGTGCTCGTACGCCCGCAGGCGCTGGCCGGGATCCGGGAGATCGACCGGACCGCCGGCACCGTGACGGTGGCCGCGGGCACGGTGCTCAAGGACCTGAACCAGGCCCTGGCCCGGGAGGGCCTGTCGCTCACCAACATGGGCGACATCATGGAGCAGACGGTCTCCGGCGCCACCAGCACCGGAACCCACGGCACCGGCCGGGACTCCGCCTCCATCGCCGCCCAGATCCGCGGCATGGAGCTGGTCACGGCGGACGGGCGGGTGCTCACCTGCTCCGAGAAGGAGAATCCGGAGGTCTTCGCGGCCGCCCGGATCGGCATCGGAGCCCTCGGCATCGTCACCGCGATCACCTTCGCGGTGGAGCCGATCTTCTTCCTGACCGCCCGTGAGGAGCCCATGGGCTTCGACCGGGTGACCGCCGAGTTCGATCAGCACTTCGCGGAGAACGAGCACTTCGAGTTCTACTGGTTCCCGCACACCGGCAACTGCAACACCAAGCGCAACAACCGCAGCCAGGGCCCCGCCGCCCCGCCCGGAGCGGTGAGCGCCTGGGTCGAGGACGAGCTGCTGTCCAACGGCGTCTTCCAGGCCGTGAACTCGCTGGGCCGCGCGGTCCCGGCGGCCATCCCGTCCATCGCCCGGATCGCCAGCCGCGCCCTGTCCGCGCGCACCTACACGGACATCCCGTACAAGGTGTTCACCAGCCCGCGCCGGGTGCGCTTCGTGGAGATGGAGTACGCACTCCCGCGCGAGCAGGTCGTCGAGGCGCTGCGGGAGCTCAAGACGACGGTCGACCGCTCCGGGCTGCGGATCAGCTTCCCGGTGGAGGTGCGGACCGCCCCGGCGGACGACATCGCGCTGTCGACGGCCTCGGGGCGGGAGACCGCGTACATCGCGGTGCACATGTACAAGGGCACGCCGTACCAGGCCTACTTCACGGCCGCCGAGCGGATCTTCACCGCGCACGGCGGACGGCCGCACTGGGGCAAGGTGCACACGCGGGACGCGGAGTACTTCGCCCGGGTCTACCCGCGCTTCGGCGAGTTCACCGCGCTGCGGGACCGGCTGGACCCGGAGCGTTTGTTCGGGAACGACTACCTGCGGCGGGTGCTGGGCGAATAGCCCCCGCCCGGCGCTCAGGGGGAGTCCTGCTGCCCCTTTCCGCTCGGGGCGGGCGTGGGTGTGGGCGTCGGGGTCGGGGTGGGCTTCGGGCTCGGCGCCGGCGGGCTCGGACGCAGCGCCGGGCTCCCGGACTCCGACCCCGCGGAGCCCGAGGGGTCCGGGGCGTCCGGGGAGGACGGCCCGGGGTCGGTGCTCGTGCTCGGGCCCCGGCCGCCGTGCGGGGCCGAAGGGCTCGGGGAGGTCCCGGACTCCGGGGTTCCGCCGCCCTTCCCGCCGGCGCCGGGTTCCTTCCCGGGGCCGGCGGGCCGTTCGTCGTTCACCTTGCGCGTGCCGCCGGACCAGATGGTTCCGCCGCCCTGGCTGATCGCCGTGCCGGAGAACGCCTCGTACGCGCCGAGGCCGCCGAGCGCGATCGCGAAGGCCGTGCCCGAGGCCACCGCCGTGCGCTTCCAGCCCCGTACGCGGGTGCCGTGCACGGTGGCCTCGCCGAACTCCTCGGAGGGCGGGACCGCGCGCAGCAGCAGGGTGCCGTCGGCCGCCTTCTCCTCGCGGGGCAGCGGGATCTGACGGGCCCTGGGGCGGGCGCTCTCGCGCAGCTGGTCGCCGGTGCGCTTGAAGAGGTGCTGGATGACGGGGCCGCCGGCGGTGGCGACCACGCTCACCACGCCGGCGCCGAGGATGGTCCCGTAGACGCCGAGCTTCGAGGCGAGCAGGGCTGCCGCGACGGTGGCGAGGGAGGAGCCCGCGATCTGGGCCACGCTCAGATCGAGCTTCTTCTCTCCCGTCCCGTCCGTCCCGTCCGTCCCGGATCCCGGTTCTGCTCCCGGCGCGGCCTTCTGACCCATCCTCATCCCCTGTATGTGCTGCCTCTCGCGACCTCTCGCGCTTCACCGCTCTCAGCAGTTACTGACCACCGGGCGAAACAGATGGTTCCGTTTATGGGGATTCTGTGAAGCAAGACACCCGGAAACAGCCACGGTCGCAGGTCCGGCCCGATTCGGGGCAGCCCAACTCCCGCCGCCCGCGACAAGTTCGGCGGCGCGGCGGTCCACCCAGGTGGCCCGAATGGAGTACTGTGGCGAGCCCTGGGGCTGTCCTTCCTTACGGATGTCCGGACCCGGGAGAGGGGGCCGACTGATGGAGAAACGGCACTCGAGACCGGTGATCCCGCGGCATTGCACGGATTCCTGCTGCACACAGTAACCTTTCGGTCACTGTGTGTGCCCAACAGGTAACCGTGCCATAACGGCGATCAAGGGCGCATGCCCGACACGCCGGTTGAACTCGGCAAGGTTGTGGCAGGCTGCACCCGGGCAGGCCACACTCGACTAGCGGAAGCAGCGACGCACGTGACGTCGGCAGGCACCACCCGGGAGGTCCCCATGCCCGAACTGCGTGTCGTGGCCGTCTCAAATGACGGCACACGACTGGTGCTCAAGGCTGCGGACAGCACGGAGTACACGCTTCCGATCGACGAGCGGCTGCGGGCTGCCGTGCGCAACGACCGCGCGCGCCTGAACCAGATCGAGATCGAGGTGGAGAGCCACCTCCGCCCCCGCGACATCCAGGCCCGCATACGGGCCGGTGCCTCCGCTGAGGAGGTCGCTCAACTCGCCGGCATCCCCGTCGACCGCGTACGCCGCTTCGAGGGCCCGGTGCTGGCCGAGCGCGCGTTCATGGCGGAGCGGGCCCGCAAGACGCCCGTACGCCGTCCCGGCGAGAACACCGGACCCCAGCTCGGCGAGGCCGTGCAGGAGCGGCTCACGCTGCGCGGCGCCGAGAAGGAGTCCGTCCAGTGGGACTCATGGCGCCGCGACGACGGCACCTGGGAGGTCCTGCTGGTCTACCGGGTCGCGAGCGAACCGCACTCGGCCAGCTGGACGTACGACCCGCCGCGCCGACTGGTCGTGGCCGTGGACGACGAGGCCCGCTCCCTGATCGGCGAGGCCGACGACCTGCCGGCGACGCCGGAGCCGAGCTTCCCGTTCGTGCCGAGGATCGCGCGGCTGCCGCGGGACCGGCCGCTGGACCGCGCGCTCGACCGGCAGCTGGAGCGCCCGGTCGCCCCGGCTCCGGAGCCGGAGGAGGAGCGGGACACGCTGACGAGCCTGCTGGAAGCGGTCCCGAGCTTCCGCGGCGACCTGGTGGTCCCGGAACGCACCGAGCCCCCGGCGGAGGAGCCGGAGGCGGAGGAGCCCCCGGCGGCTTCGGCGAGCGCCGGTGCAGGTGCCGCGTACGCGGACGTCCTGATGCCGCGCACGGTGGCGGGCCACCGCGACCGCCTGACGGGCACCACGGACCGCCAGGCGGAAGCCGACGGCGTCCGCCCGGGCCGCCGCGCCGCGGTCCCGAGCTGGGACGAGATCGTCTTCGGCACCCGCCGCAAGAAACAGGAGTAGCAGCCCCGGCTCGGCCGCGCCGCCACGGCGCGAGCGGGCCCGGGCCGGACTGCCTGCGGGGCCGGATTCGCCCGCTGGGCTACTGCGGGTCCGGGCCCGTGGCTACCGGGCGGGTCGGGTCTGCGGACCATTCCGACCAGCTGCCCGCGTACAGGGCGGCCGCAATCCCCGCCACCTCGAGCGCCAGCACCTCGTGCGCCCCCGAGACGCCCGAGCCGCAGTACACCCCGACCGGCGCCTCGCCCGAGACACCCAGCCCGGCGAACCTCGCCCGCAGCGCATCCGCCGCCAGGAACCGCCCGTCGGCCCCCACGTTTTCCGTCGTCGGCGCCGACACCGCCCCCGGAATGTGCCCGCCGACCGGGTCGATCGGCTCGACCTCGCCCCGGTACCGCTCCCCCGCCCGCGCGTCCAGCAGGATCCCGCTGCGCGCGAGCGCCGCCGCGGCATCCGCGTCCAGCAGCCCCACCGCCCCCGGGTTTGGCTTGAAATCGCCCTCCTCGACGGTCACCGCGTCCGCCGTCACCGGCCCGCCCGCCGCCGTCCACGCAGCCAGTCCCCCGTCCAGTACCCGCACGTCCGTGTGACCCGTCCAGCGCAACAGCCACCACGCCCGGGCGGCGGCCCACCCCTGACCCCCGTCGTACACGACCACCGGCACGTCCGCCGAGACCCCGGCCCTGCGCATCACCGCCCCGAACTCATCCGGCTGCGGCAGCGGGTGCCGACCGCCCGCCCCCGCCGGACCTGCCAGTTCGCGGTCGAGGTCCACGTACACCGCACCCGGCAGGTGTCCGGCCTCGTACGCGGACCGCAGGTTCGGGCCGCCCAGCTGCCAGCGGACGTCCAGCAGCACCGGCGGCCGGGACCCGGCCGGCCCGGCCATCAGTTCGGGGACGGAAACGATCACGGAGGGTGCAGAGTTCGCAGTCATGCGGCCCATCTTCCTCCCCGCTCCACAGCCCGTGTAACAAGCCCGACATCGACAGGCCGCACCGATTCGGTCATCTCTCCCCGCTCCGGCGAAACCCGGCCGGTCGGGGCGCGCCGGACACCCCGGAGTGGAAGCATCTGGTCCGGGATGAGCGACGACGGAGGAGACGGCTGACATGACCGAGGCACCGGAAGCAACGCGGCGCCCGCCCGGCACACCGTGCTGGTCGAGTCTGATGGTGCACGGCCTCGGGACCACCGAGGCCTTCTACACCGACCTGTTCGGCTGGGAGTACGAGCCCGGCCCCCAGCCCTTCGGCCCGTACGTCCGCGCCCTGCTCGACGGCCAGGAGGTGGCCGGCATCGGGGAGATGCCGCCGGACCGGCATCTCCCGGTGGCCTGGACGACGTACTTCGCCACCGACGACGCGGACTCGACGGCCGAGACGATCCGCTCCTGCGGCGGCACGGTGGCGGTGGGCCCGCTGGACGCGGGCGCCGCGGGACGCCTGGCGATCTGCTCCGATCCGCTGGGGGCGATCTTCGGCCTCTGGCAGGCCGAGGAGCAGATCGGGACCCGGCAGCCCGGGGTCCCCGGCACGCCGGTCTGGAGCGAGCTGGTCACGCAGGACACGTCGACCGTCGGCAAGTTCTACGAGCACGTGTTCGGCCACGAGGCCGAGACGCACGGCACGGCCTCCACCGATTTCGACTACGTGACGCTGCTGCTGGACGGGCGCCCGGTCGCCGCCGTGCACGGGGTCGGGCGCTCCCTCCCGCACGACCGGGGCCCGCACTGGATGACGTACTTCGAGGTCGAGGACGCCGACACGGCTGCGGCCCAGGTCCAAAGGCTCGGCGGGCGCGTCGTCCAGCCGCCCCGCGAGGGGCTGACCGGCAGGGTGGCCACGGTCACGGATCCGGAGGGCGCGGTGTTCACCCTCCTGGAGTCGCGTCCCGGAAACGGCCACTGACCGGCGGCCTTCGGCGGCCGTCGGCGTGATGGCTACGAGGGCTGGCCCTCGGACAGGTGCATCAGCGCCTGGGCTGCCAGGCGATAGCCGAAAGCGCCCAGGCCGACCACGACGCCGCTCGCCAGGGGGGCGATCACCGACTCGTGCCGGAACTGTTCGCGGGCCCATACGTTGCTGAGGTGCACCTCGACCCACGGCGGTGAGTAGCTCGCCAGAGCGTCACGCAGACTCCATCCGGCGATCATCAGGGCACCCGGATTGACGATCGCCCCGACCGTGCTGTCGGAATGCCGGTGAACGGCGCCGACGAGGTCGCCTTCCGAATCGTGCTGGACGGAGACGACCTCCCACCCCTTGACGCTCACTTCCCGGGCGACCGCCTCTTCTATGTCGGCGAGCGTATCCGTGCCGTATATCTCCGGCTCGCGTCGCCCCAGAATGCCCAGGTTGGGACCGTTCAAGAGAAGAACGACACTCAAGGGGACACCTCGCTATTCATTCCACCGGACGGTTCCGGAACACCTCCATGATGTCGGCGCCCTTCTCGGTGCGCCATCATCAGAATTGATAGTCCCCTGTCGGCCCGCCGCGCCGGCCCTCGTCGAGGACCGCGGCAAGAGGACCACTGGGAACCGGCTCGATGCCGCGCGCGCCCGGTACGACGGCGATCCGGCGGGCCGCGGACGCGAGATCCCGTGGTGGGCCCAGCCTCCCCGTCCGGCGGGGCTGCGCGGCCGTGCGAACCGAACTTCACCGTTCCGGCCGCTGTCTTGATCTGCACTCGAGCCCGGCTGGAGCACTCCGGCCCTGGGGAGCCCGGTGCTGAATCATGACTGCCACGTCCATCGCCACCACCCGGACGAAGCGGCGCGACTGATGATCCGATGACAGGAGATGTGATGCTCGACTCTCTGATTCGCCTGCAGACGCCCCCGGTATTTTCCGTCATGCGCACCTGCGACGGCAACTCCTGCGAGACGGTCAGATTGTCCGAACTCTCGTTTTCCGCCTGGTCTCGCGGCGAACTCGTCGAGGCCATTCGATTGGCGGCCGCAGCCGCCCGGTTCAACCCCGAATGCGCGGACAATTGCGTGGGGCCGGCCATGGTCTGGCATTCCGTACTGCTCGTCCGGGTCCGCGAGCTCGCCTCCGGGGCGCGTGTGCTCGCCCGCGTGGAGGAGCTGACGGCCCGCGCTGCGGAAACCGGCGGACTGCTGGCGGCTGCGCTGATCTGTTCGGCGGAACTCGCGTTCACCCGGGGAGATGTCGACTCGGCCGCCGATCTGGCGGGCAGGGGCGTCCGCAGGGCTCAGCAGGCCGACCTCAACTCCCTGCTTCCGGACGCGCACACCATGCTGGCGCTGAGCGCTCTCCGGCAGGGCAACATGAGCGTGAGCCTGGACTTCGTCGATCAGCTGCGGCAGGACGCCCTTCTCGGCCGGACGGTCGACCGGCCCAGTCAGTGCGCCTGGGCCGCGGCCCAGTTCCTGGAAGTGCAGGGTGGCGCGAAGAGTGCCGCCCATCTCATCGCGGGCATCATCACGGACGACCAGCTCATCCTGGAGCTCCTGGCCTCGCAGCCGGCCGCCGCCGCCTGGCTCGTCCGGACCGCGAGGAAGCTGGGCGACGAATCCCTCGCCGAGCGGGTGGCCTCCGAGGCTTCCGGACTCGCCGCGCGCAACTGCGGGCTCCGGTCGATCGAAGCGGCCGCGGTGCACGCCGACGGGCTGCTGGAGGCGGATCCCGAACGCGTCATCGCTGCGGCCGAATCGCATCTGGACCTGTGGGCCGGTGCGTCCGCCTACGAAGATGCCGGGACCCTCCTCTCCGATCTGGACCAGGAGCGGGATCGGGCCGTCGAGATCCTCGAGCGGGCGGTGGAGGGGTACGCGCGTTCCGCGGCCCCGCGCGATGCCCGCAGGGTCGTGAGCAAGCTCCGCTCGCTCGGTGTGCGACGCGGCCGCTATCCGCAGTACGCCGGCCAGGACGGTGTGAGCGCGGGCTCCCTCACCGTCACCGAGGCTGCGGTGGCCGAGTTGGTGAGCCAGGGGTTCACCAACTCCCAGGTCGGCGAGCACCTGTTCATCTCCGGTCACACCGTGGCGTTCCATCTGAAGAAGATCTTCCGCAAGATGAACGTGGCTTCCCGTGTGGAGCTGACGCGGACGTGGAGCCGTATTTCGAGTGCGGCTCCCGAGCTCGCGCAGGTTGGCTGAACGTCCGGCGGTGATCACCGCTCACCCGGTCAGCCGGCCTCCACGGGCAGTATTCGGCGCAGCCTTCCCGGTGGATCCTGGCGCGTGCGCCACTCGCGGGGATATCCCACGGACACCTCTTCGAAGCGGACGCCCTCGTGGTACGTGGTCCGCGGGATGTGGAGATGGCCGTAGACCATGGCGGCCACGTTGAACCTGCGGTGCCAGTCGGCGGTCAGCCGGGTGCCGCACCACATGGCGAACTCCGGGTACCACAGGACGTCCGTCGGGTGCCGGTCGAGCGGGTAGTGGTTGACGAGGACGGTGGGCAGGCCGTCGGGGAGTTCGGCGAGCCTGCGCTCGGTCTCGGCGACCCGGGCCCGGCACCAGGCCTCGCGGCTCGGGTAGGGGTCGGGGTGCAGGACGTACTCGTCGTTGCAGATGACTCCGGTGCTGTGCGCGTAGGCCAGTCCCTCCTCCTTGGTGGCGCAACCGGCCGGCAGGAAGGAGTAGTCGTAGAGCAGGAACAGCGGCGCCACGGCCACGGGGCCGTCCGGCCCCTCCCAGATCGGGTAGGGGTCCTCGGGCGTGGTGACGCCCAGTTCGCGGCAGAGCTCGACCAGGTGCTCGTACCGGGCGACGCCGCGCAGGGTGAGGGTGTCGCTCGGGTGGGTCCACAGCTCGTGGTTGCCGGGGACCCAGACGACCTTGCGGAAACGGCTCGCGAGGGTTTTCAGGCACCAGCGGATGTCGGCCACGTTCTCCGCCACGTCCCCGGCGACCAGCAGCCAGTCGTCCTCCGAGCCGGGTCTCATCCGCTCGACCAGGGCACGGTTCTCGGCGTAGTTGAGGTGGAGGTCGCTGATGGCCAGCAACTGTCCCTTGCCCCTGCCGCCGGCCTTCCCGGTCATCCCTCTTCCCCTTCGGTGCACGCGACGGGTGCCAGGAGAGACCTCTCCGCCTGCTTCGCGCACGCAGCTGTCCGCGAGGGGGCGCAGGCCCCGTGCAGCGGCGAACTGGAAGTCATGCTTCTCTCCTCCTGGCACTCGTCGAGCGCCAGTCAGGCCCTCCGTTCGAGGGCGACGACAAATCCTCAGACGGTGGCGGGCGGTTGCGGCGCGAGGTCGCGCGGCTTGTCTGCGCCCATACCCAATTCCGTCTCGGCGTTCTCCTCGACCCTGGCCATGGCGGCGCGCAGGATGGGCGGCGCCATGAGCGAGGTCACGATCGCCACGAGGATGATGATGGTGTAGGTCTCGGGGCCGAGGATGCCGAGCCGCAGCCCGACCATCGCCACGATCACCTCGATCACCCCGCGGGAGTTCATGCCGGCACCGAGCGCGAGGGCCTCCCACCGGCCCAGCCCGCTCATCTTCGCGCGGCCACCCCGAGGAACAGGGCGAACACCGTCGGGTCGGTGTCGTCCGGCAGGAGCGAGGCGGGCAGCAGGAGGCCCGTGCCGACACCCAGGACCAGGGGCAGGATCAGCCCGGCGAGACCGACCCGCATCGCGGTGGCCCCGCGCCGTTTGACGAGGTCGAACTTCAGCTCCATGCCCGTGACACCGACGAGCAGCAGGACACCCAGCTGACCCACCGCGTCGAGGAGGTGCATCTGGGAGGGCTGCTTCGGCAGCAGCCAGTGGTGGGCGATGGTCGGGACGGGCACGGAGCTCATCTCACATCACCCCGCGGCCCGGGACCTGCCGGGCGTCAAGGCGCTCTGGCGGACCAGCCTCTCCGTCAGCAGCTCGATCACGTCTCTGCTCTGATCGGCGAGGAAGAAGTGGCCTCCCGGGAATACCCGGAGCTCCATCGGCCCGGTGGTGTGCGCGTCCCAGGACGCCGCTTCGTCGATCGAGACCCGGGGGTCGTTGTCTCCGGTGAGCACGGTCACCGGGCAGTCCAGCATCCGGCCGGGTTCGTACCGGTACGTCTCGACCGCGCGGTAGTCGCTGCGGATGGCCGGCATGATCATTTCCAGCAGTTCCGGGTCGGCCAGCATCGCCGAGTCGGTTCCGCTCAACTTGCGCAGCTCGGCCACCATCTCTGCGTCCGACCCCAGGTGGACCACGTCGTCGCGGTAACGGGAGGGAGCCCGCCGACCGGACGCGAAGAACCGCACGGGCGAGGGCAGGCCCGCGTCCTGCATGCGCAGCGCAAGCTCGTAGGCGAGAACGGCGCCCATGCTGTGCCCGAACAACGCCATGGGCAGATCGTCGAGATGGCGCACGGCCGCGAAGATCTGATCCGCCAGGTCGGGGATGCTGGGGATGTTCGGCTCGTGGCGTCGGTCCTGCCGCCCCGGGTACTGGATCGCCAGCACCTCCACCGCGGGCGCGAGCTCCTTGGACACGGGGAAGTAGAAGCTCGCCGATCCGCCTGCGTGCGGCAGGCATACGAGGCGGACTTCACTGTTCGGCGCCGCATGAGATCGGCGGACCCATTTATCGAATTGCTCCGCTGGCTGAGGCACGGCAATAAATTCCTTTCAGGAATCACCCTTGGGCACGCTGTCGCCGCACCGCGGGTCGACCAGCGATCGACGGTGGGAACCGTGCCGATCCCGAGACTTTTGTCTTCGCTCTGAAGGGTAGGACAGGCTCGACCGGCCGGACATCCCTCGATCTGATAGCGCATCCGAAAAATATTGCGCTCCCCCTCGAAGACATCCGGGCATGTGTCAGTCTGTGGTTTCCCGAACGCGCAGGAGGCCATCGCCATGAGGATCATCGCGGACGTCGACAAGTGCATCGGTGCAGGTCAATGCCTGTTCACCGAGCCCGAGTTGTTCGACCAGAACGAGCACGACGGCACCGTCGTCGTGCTGAATGCAGAGCCCGGGAGTGAACTCCTGGAACAGAAGGCCCGCGAGGCGTCCTACGTCTGCCCGGGCCGGGCCATCTCGCTGGTGGAATGAGCCGAGCGGGCCCGGTCGGCACAGAAATCGCCGCCTGAACATCCCTCAACCTGATAGGGTTTTCCGCTCCTTGACACGTATCGAACAGCCGGAATACCATTCTGACAATTTTCCGGCGTGGCGGAATTCAGCCCTTCAAACAGCGCGGACCTGTGAAGTCTTCCTTGACGCCGTTTTTCGAAGTGCGCGCTGATCTGCCCACAGCATGCGAGTAGGGGCACGATGCCAACCATGCGAACGCACGATACGTACTCGAATCCGACGGACACCGACGTCGTCATCGTGGGCAACGGGCCGATCGGCGCCACGCTCTCGGTGCTCCTCGCCCAGCGCGGCTGGCGGGTGACCGTACTCGAGCGCCGCGCCCGGCCGTACCGGCTTCCCCGGGCGACCAGCTTCGACGGGGAGACCGCTCGCCTCCTGGCGGCCACCGGGATCGGCCCGGATCTGGGCCGGGTCACCGAGCCGGCCAACGGCTACCAGTGGCAGACCCCTTCCGGCGCGGCGCTGCTGGACATCGCGTTCGCCACGGCCGGTCCCTACGGCTGGCCCGATGCCAACACGATGCACCAGCCGGCCCTGGAGGAGCTGATCGCCGCCCGGGTGGCGGCGCTTGCCGGCATCACGGTGCTGCGCGGGCACGAGGTCGTGAAGATCGCCGACGGCGGGGAGCGGGTGGAGGTGACGGCGGCCACCGACGACGACGCGACACGCGTCCTCTCCGCACGGTGGGTCGTGGGCTGCGACGGAGCCAACAGCTTCGTGCGCGACCACCTCGACGTCTCCGTGACGGACCTCGGGTTCTCCTACGAGTGGCTGCTCTGCGACGTCGAACTGCACCGGCCGCGCGAGTTCACCCCCACCAACGTGCAGATCTGCGATCCGGCCAGGCCCACGACCGTGGTGGCCAGCGGCCCCGGGCGCCGGCGCTGGGAGTTCATGCGCCTGCCCGGCGAGAGCACCGCCGAGCTCAACCGGGACGAGACGGCCTGGCGGCTGCTGGCGCCGTTCGGCGTCACCCCCGACACGGCCACCCTGCTGCGCAGCACCACGTACATCTTCCAGGCCCGTTGGGCCGACCAGTGGCGCGTGGGCCGTGTCCTGCTGGCCGGAGACGCGGCCCATCTCATGCCGCCCTTCGCCGGGCAGGGCATGTGCTCCGGCATCCGGGACGTCGTCAACCTGGCATGGAAGCTGGACCTGACGCTCCGCGGGATCGCGGAAGAGTCCGTACTGGACAGCTACACGGAGGAACGCCGGGCGCAGGCCAAGGAGGCCATTCTGGCGTCGGTCCAGCTGGGCCGGGTGATCTGTGTGACGGACCCGGCGGCGGCCGCCGAGCGGGATGCGACGGTGCTGGCCAACCGGCGGGGCAAGCCGGCGGGGCGGCCGGAGCCGGCGAAAGCGCTCCCGGGCGGGCTGCTGCACCGGCGGTCCGGAGCGGAGGCGGCGACGGCGCCCGCGGGCGCCGTCGTACCGCAGGGACGAGTGGCGCGCCAGGGTCCCGCCGGGCTGTTCGACGATGTCGTCGGCCGTGGTTTCGTCCTGCTGACCACCGACGATCCGCACACCCTGCTCGACGCGGAGCGGCTGTCCTTCCTCGTCGGCCTGGGGGCCCACGTGGTGCGGCTGCTGCCGCCCGGACATGCGTCCGGCGAGCACGGCTCGGCCGATGTGATCGACGTGGTGGACACGGACGAGGTCTACGGGCCGTATCTGGCACGGTTCGGGGCGACTTCGCTGCTCGTCCGTCCGGACTACCACGTCTTCGGTGCCGCGAGCGGCCCGGCCGGCGCCGCCTCGCTGGTCGACGACCTGCGGGACCGGCTGGGCGCCGCGGTGCCGGCCGGTGCACCGCACCGAACCGGCTGACGGTCGTACGCGGTCAGGGCGCGGTCAGGCGGGCGAGCGCCACCGCGCCGCGCAACGAGGACAGGCCCCCCAGCGCTGCCGGCTCCACCGGCAGCGCGGGGCTG
The DNA here is from genome assembly GCF_035984415.1 of Streptomyces sp. NBC_01296. NCBI lineage: Bacteria > Bacillati > Actinomycetota > Actinomycetes > Kitasatosporales > Streptomycetaceae > Streptomyces > Streptomyces sp. NBC_01296. The sequence continues at coordinate 2,511,472 of NZ_CP130720.1, forward strand.
CCCGGGCGGGCCAGCTCGCCGAGGTGATCGGACACCAGCCCGACGAGGTCGGGGAGACCGGCCGTGAAGCCGCCGCCGATCAGGGCGAGTCGGGGATGGACCAGTTCCTGGACGCCGGCCACCGCGGCGGCCAGGGCCCGGGAGGTCTCCTCGACCGCGGTGACCGCCCACGGCGCCCCTTCGCGCAGTGCCCGCCGCAGTTCCTCGAACGGGGCGGGCGCTCCCCGCAGAAGGGCCGCGCGGCCCAGGGTGGCCGGTCCGGAGGCGATCGCCTGGAGGCATCCCCGGCGGCCGCAGACGCACTGCGCACCGCCCATCGCGACGATCACGTGTCCGATCTCGAAGGAGCCCCGGCCGAGCCCGGGGCACAGTGCCCCTTGCAGGACGAGGCCGCCGCCGATGCCGGTGCCCACCCCGAGGTAGAGCAGGTCGTCGCAGCCCGCCGCCCGGGCCTCCGCGAGCGCACCGAGGTCGCCGTCGTCCGCCCAGGCGACGGCCGCTTCGGGGAACAGCGCGCGCAGCGACGCGTCCAGGTCGAGCCCGTTCCACTCCGGCCGGCTGGGCCAGGCGGTGACCCGGCCGGCCGGGTCGACCGTGCCGGGCATCGCGACGCCCACCGCGCGGAGCGGTACTCCGAGTCTCGCCCGCAGTTGCTCCACGTGGTGGGCGAGTTGGGCGAGGTCCCGGTCGGCGCTGTGCCGCGGGCCCCACCGGAAGGCGGACTCGTCGACGCACTCCGCGCCGGCCTCCACCCGGAAGGCGACCTTGGTGCCCCCGATGTCGACACCGAGGTGATGTGCCTTCTCCATGCCCTTGGACGACCCTCAGCCGCGGGGCACGGACGGGCACAGCTCCAGCAGTTCGGCCGGGCGGTGCAGGACGGCGCCCGGCAGAGCGCCCAGCAGTGCGTCCTCGTCGTCCACCTCGGCCCACAGCGCGGCCGCGGAGGCCACACCGGCGCCGTGGGCGCTGGCGATGTCGGTCGGTGCGTCACCGATCATGATCGCCTCCTCGGCCGGCAGCCCCATCAGCTCGAGAGCGCGCACCACGATGTCCGGGGCGGGCTTCGGGTGGGCGACCTCGTCCGAGCCGATCACGTGGTCGAAGAAGGGCAGCAGGCCGAGCTGTTCGAGCAGGGACCGCGCGCGCGGCCCGCTCTTGCCGGTGGCCACCGCGAGCTTGTACCCACGCGTCCGCAAGGTCAGCAGCAGCTCGGTGATGCCCTCGAAGACCGGCACCTGGTGCGCGAGCCGGTAGCTCTCGCGGACGAAGGGCTCCTCCATCTCCAGCGGGAGGCCCATGATCCGCATGATGTCCGGGAAGTAGCGCCCCTGGTGGCGCCGGTACTCCTCGAACGGCGCCTGGCCCTCGCCGACGACCTCCTTGTACGCGATGGCGAAAGCCTCTTCCATCACGGCGAAGCTGTCGACGACGACCCCGTCCAGGTCGAAGATCACGGCGCGCCTGACGGACGGGCGCGTCTGCGTCGCCGTCGCTGATGTCCCTGCCATTGAAATTGTCACGTCATGCCATCCCGTACGTCTGCTCGTTCTCTTGGAACCGTGGTTCCACTGGTCTCCGCGCCGTCTACCGGTAGGCGGGCACGTCATTGCGGGCGCGCACGGAGCGGGCCGACGCGTAGAAGTCCTCGATGACGCGGACCGTCGTACGGGCCTCACCGATGGCCTTGCCGCGGTTGCCGGGGTCCCGCAGGACTCCGGCGAGCCGGCACAGCTGGCGCCGGTACTCGTTGCCGATCGGCTCGTCCGGCACCGGGACCGAGGTGGTGGTGCCTTCGCGGGTCAGCGTCAGACCCGACCCGGGCCGGCGGTTGGGGCTGAAGCCGAAGGTGCACCGCAACTCGGCGGTTCCCTCGCTGCCCACCACCTGGATCTGGGTCACGTCCCGTGCCTCGTGCGACGCCCAGCTGGCGTGCAGGGCGACGGAGACCCCGTCGTCGCGGACGAAGAAGCCCCGGGCGGTGTCCTCGACGTCACCGGCGGTGTCGGCGACGGGCTGGTCGTGCCGCCATGCCGCGCTCCAGGAACCGACGTTGACGAAGTCGTTCGCCGTCACGCCGACGACCTCCGCGAAGGGGGCCGGGCCGAGCAGCGAGGCGAGCGTGTCGAGCAGGTGCCAGCCGAGGTCGAACAGCACACCGCCGCCGGCCTTGCTGCGCTGGGTGAACCAGCCGCCGGCCTTGGGGATCCCGCGCGCCCGGACCCAGGACAGGTCGACGTGCCGGATGTGGCCCAGGTCGGGCACCAGGCTCGCCAGGGCTCCCACGTCGCTGCGGTAGGGGGCTGCGCTGCCGGCCAGCAGCATGGCACCGCCGCTGCGTTCGGCGGCTGCCAGCATGTCGGCCTCGGCGGAGGTCAGGCACACCGGCTTCTCGAGGAAGACGTTGATGCCCTTGCCGAGCAGTGCCGCGGCCACCTCGGCATGCAGGAAGTTGGGCACGGCGACGACGGCGAGGTCGACCGACCGGGCGGTGAGCGCGTCCACCGTCGCGTGGACGGGAAGGCCCGGCACCACGCCGAACGCCTCGCGCGCCGCGGGTTCGGTGTCGGCGACGGCCACGACTTCGAAGTCCTCGTGCTCGCTCAGCAGGGGGAGCCACAGCTCACGGCCCGCCCAGCCGAGCCCGACGATGGCCACCCTGACGCTCATACGGCGCTCACAGCGTCGGCGATGATCGCAGCCGTCAGGTGCATGTCCTCTTCGGAGGCGAGCAGCGTGCGGTGGTGCAGCCAGATGCAGTCCTGGCTGATGGCCTCGGAGTTGGGGCAGCGCTCGGCGAGCTCGTCCGGGGTGGCGTCGGGTGCGCCGATCTCCCAGAAGGCGTCGGTGCGGTAGATCGCGCGGAAACCGGCGAACGCCGGCAGGCCGGCCTCCACGAGCCGGTCGACGAGAGCGTTGCGGTTCTCCTCGCCGATGCCGGGCACCCGGAACATCGCCATGTAGTGCGAGGGGACGTCGGTGCGCTCGTCGGCGCGCTGCGGGACCACACCGTCGATCGACTCGAGCAGTTGGGACAGCAGGGCCCAGCGCTCGTGACGCGTGGCTATCTGGCTGTCCAGGCGGCGCAGCTGTGCGCGAAGCACCGACGCGGAGAACTCGTTGAGCCGCAGGTTGGAGCCGGCGATCGCGTGCATGTACCGACGGTCGGTGCGGGGCCGTCCGCAGCTGTGCCGCAGGAACGCGGTCTCGTACATCTCCGTGTCCGGGAACAGCACGGCGCCGCCCTCACCGGCGGTCATCAGCTTGCCGTTCTGGAAGCTGAACGCGGCGACCGAGCCGAGCTCGCCGACGCGCTTGCCCTGCCAGCGGGCGCCGTGCGCGTGCGCGGCGTCCTGGAGCAGCGGGACGCCCGTATTGGCGGAGAGCTTGGCGAGTGCGTCCATGTCCGCGAGGAATCCGGCCATGTGCACCGGCATGATCGCCCGGGTCCGCGAGGTCACGGCGGCGGCAGCCGCCTCCACGTCGATGTTGTACGTGTGCTCGTCGACGTCCACCGGGACGGCGACCGCGCCGAGCCGCTGCGCCGCCTGGGAGGACGAGATGAAGGTGAAGGCCGGGACGATGACTTCGGAGCCCGGGCCGACGCCCATGACCTGCAGGGCGAGTTCGAGTGCGTGGGTTCCGTTCGTGACCGCGAGGGCGTGGGCGGCGCCGTGGTGCTCGGCGAACTCCTGCTCGAAGGAATCGACTTCGCTTCCGCCCATCCGCCACCACTGGCCCTGCTCGAGCGCGCGGATGAGCCCTTCCCGCTCGTTCTCGTCATACTGCGGCCACTGGGGGAATTCCGGCGCCTGTCGCACGTTCATGTTTCTCCAAGGAATGGATCTGACTCGACGCGAGGTGCGGAGTGGGCGGGGCACTGTGCTGCTACGGAGGAAGACGCGCGCACACGAGCAGTCGCCGTCGAGATCGCGGAAGAGGCGCACACTCCGCCCCGTGCAGCGTCATGTGCAGTCAGAAAGAGGCTGAATTACAAGTCCAAAATAGAGCTCCGCCTACGACACCGCATCCCTAGATTCGGTAGTCGTGCCGCGAGTTCAGTGCAAGTCGAAGAAGATTCGATAGGAATTCAGTTGCCCCTCGAGCATGTGAATACCGTGATGGACGGGGTGGCCCAGTGCGGCCGCTTCACGCAGGAGCCGCGTCTCACGGGGTTTCATGACGATGTCGGCGACGACGCTGCCCGGCGGCAGGGAGTCCAGGGGGAACGGAAGCGGATCGTCCGCACGCATTCCGAGCGGCGTGGCGTTCACCGCGATGTCGATGCCGATGTCGCGCAGTTGCGGTCCGGTCAAGGCGCGCACCCGACCCGGCCAGTACGCGCCGAGGCGGGTGACCAGCGCGCCGAGCTTCGCCGTGTCCGTGTCGTAGACGGACAAACGGTCGACGCCGGCCGTCAGCAGCGCCGCGGCGACGGCGCTGCCCGCGCCGCCCGCGCCGACGAGCGCCACCCGCCGGCCGTGCGGGTCGTGCCCGGCCCCGACGAGACCGGCCACGAAGCCCGAGCCGTCGAAGTTCTCCGCGAGCCAGCTGCCGTCGGCCTCCCGTCGCAGCACGTTCGCGCTTCCGACGATGTCCACGGTCGGTCCGCAGCGGTCGGCGAGCCGGCGGACGGCGACCTTGTGGGGCACCGTGACGAACATGCCGTCGAGGTTCTCCACGCGCTGCAGACCGCGCACGATCTGCTCGAGGTGCTCCGGCCGGGCGTGCACCGGAACGAGCACCGCATCCCTGCGCAGGCGCGCGAAGAGCGGATTCATCAGCCCGGGCGCCTGGACCTGGGCGATGGGATCCCCCAGCACGGCGTAGAGCCGGGTGGTGCCTTTGATGGGCGCAGTGGTCGGACGGTCGGTCATCGCAGCGCCGCCTCGAAGTCGGGGACATCGGCCGTCGCCCTCTCCGGTACGGAGAATGCGAGTTCCATCGACTGCTCGGCGTTGAGCCGGGGATCACAGGCCGTGTGGTAGCGGGCGGGCAGGTCGGCTTCCGTTGTTCCGGATGCGCCGCCGACGCATTCCGTGACGTCGTCACCCGTCACTTCGATGTGAATTCCGCCGGGGTGGGTGCCCAGCTTCCGGTGGACTTCGAAGAAACCTGCTATCTCATCGGTGATGTGACGGAGATTGCGGGTCTTGTATCCGTTCGCCGACGTGTACGTATTGCCGTGCATCGGATCGCACTGCCAGATCACCTGATGGCCGGAGGCGGTGACCTTCTCGACGATCGGCGGCAGGACGTCACGCACCTGCCCGTGTCCCATGCGGCTGACCAGGGTCAGTCGCCCGGGTTCACGGTGCGGGTCGAGCCGCCGCACGTACGCGGCGGCCGCCTCCGGGCTCGTGCCCGGACCGATCTTGAGGCCGATCGGATTGGACAGCAGTTCCGCGAACGCGATGTGCGCGCCGTCGAGCTGGCGGGTGCGCTCGCCGATCCACAGGAAGTGCCCCAGCCCACTGGCCAGACGGGGCTCGGGCCCACTGGTGTCCACCCGGAGCAAGGACTGCTCGTAGTCGAGCAGGAGTGCCTCGTGACTCACGTAGATGTCGTTGTCGTCCTCGACCTCGCCGGCACCGTTGCCGTGGCCGTGGCCGAAGGTGCGCACCAGAGCCATCGCGCGTGCGGCGTCGGCGTGGGCCCGCAGCATCCGGTAGGGGTCGGGCGTCCGGGCCGCGAGCGTGGGCTCGACGGAGTTGACCATGTCGCCGCGGTAGACGGGCAGCCCCAGTGCGTCGACGGCCTGGGAACGGGGCTTGGCGTACTGGCCCGCCATGCGGGCGACCTTGACGACGGGCAGTCCGGTGCGGCGGGCGAGCACGGCGGCCATGTCCACGAGCGTCCACAGGTTGGCGCGCACGTGGGCTTCGGTGTTCGCGGCGAAGGTTTCCGCGCAGTCACCGCCCTGGAGCAGGAACGCCTCGCCGCGCGCGACCGCGGCGAGCCGGCTGCGCAGCCGGGCCGTCTCGGCCGGCGTCACGATCGGCTCGGCGCGGCTCAGCAGGGCCGCCGCGTCTCTCGCCTGTTCCGGGTCTCCCCAGACCGGCTGCTGCGCGGCCGGCTTGGCGAGCGCGGCCTCCAGCCTGTCGAACAGCAGGCGGTCCGCCGGGCGGGCGGCGCCGGCCGATCCGTCGAGATCGGCCGGCCACTGGGTTGCACGTGTCATTTCTGAGCCGCATCGGTCGTGGAGGCTTCGAGCGCGGCGCCGCCGACGAGATCGGCCAAGCCTGCTCGGGGCATCCGGTCCAGGACGCGCGCGACCACCTCGTGCGGTACGTCGCTCACCAGCTCCGCGCCCTTCGGGCCGTCCAGAACGAACGAGAGCCCGTTCATCGCCTTCTTGTCGTGGCGCATCAGTTCCATGAGGGCCGCGGGCTCGGCCTCCACGGGCAGGGCGGTGGGGAGACCGTAGTACCGGACGACGTCCTGGTGCTCCTCCACCCGTGCCTGGTCGATACGGCCCAGGGCGCCGGCGAGCCGCCCCGCGAAGACCGTTCCGATGGCCACCCCCTCGCCGTGGCGCAGCGCGAAGTCGGTCGCCTTCTCCAGCGCATGGCCCAGCGTGTGGCCGTAGTTGAGCGTGTGCCGCAGCCCGGTGTCCCGCTCGTCCGTCTCCACGATGCGGGCCTTGAGGCTCACACTGGCGGTGATCTGCTCCTCCAGCGACAGCCCGCGCAGGTCCGGCGCGCCGATGAAGTGGCAGCGGGCGATCTCGCCGAGACCGTTCAGCAGCTCCCGCCGCGGCAGGGTCGAGAGGTAGTCCGTGTCGCACAGCACCGCGCTGGGCTGCCAGTACGCACCGACCAGGTTCTTGCCGGCCGGCAGGTTCACCGCCGTCTTACCGCCGACGCTGGCATCGACCTGGGCGAGCAGCGTCGTCGGCAGGTGCACCACGGGCACGCCCCGGTGGTAGAGCGCGGCCGCCAGCCCGACCACATCGGTGGTCGTGCCGCCGCCGCAGGAGACGACGACGTCGGACCGGGTGAGCCCGAACCGCACGAACTCACCGCACAGCGCCTCCACCGTGGCGAGGGTCTTGTCCTGCTCGCCGTCCCGGGCCGGCAGCAGCAGGGTCTCGACACCGGTGTCCGGCACCCATTCCTCCGGGCGGGCCGACACGACGACGGCCCGTCCGGCGCCCAGCCGTCGGATGACCTCGGCAAGCGACGTACGCACCCCCGGGCCGATGAGTACATCGTACGAATGATCTCTGAGGCGCAGAGGAATGGAAGCCATGACGTCCCTACCGACCCGCCGTCGCCCTGCGGACGCGCGCCTCGGCCCGCTCCTTGCGGTCGGCCTCGTCCAGCTCGGGGTAGACCGGGCAGCCGAAGACCCGCCGGAACGGCTCGAACGTGTCCCACTCCGTCCGCTTGCGCATCTCCTGGGCCACCGAGTTGTGCTCGCTCCAGAAGTCGCCGCCGATCAGCCGGACGAGGTACCTCTCCAGGGTGTCGCGGTCCGTGGAGCGGGCGGCGTCGGCGGCCATGGCCACCAGCTCGCCGTCGTAGTAGGCGTGGATGAGCCGGATGTACGTGTCGTACCCGGTCTTGAAGAAGCTCGCGTACTTGTCGATCAGGTGGTCGGCCTGCGCGGGATCCTTCAGCGCCGCCCCGATCGTCTCGGCGGCACGGACGGCGGTGGTCGTCGCCACCAGCACGCCACCGGAGAACATCGGGTCGCCGAAGCAGCCGGCGTCTCCGACCATGACCCAGCCCGGCCCGGTGACGGTGTCCGAGTGGTAGCAGTAGTCGGTCTCGACCTTGAGGTCCGTGCTGGGACGGGTTCCGGTCAGGCGCGCGGTGATCCGCGAAATCCGGCCCACGTGCTCCTCGAACGCCTTCTCCGGCGTCGACGCGCGCAGCGCATCGCGCGGCATGACCGTGCCCACGCTGATGTCCTCGGTGGACAGCGGGATCGCCCAGACCCAGCCGTCGTCGTGGGCGCCGACCTGGATGTCGCCCTCGACGCCGGGGTTGTTGCTCTCGTCGAGTCCCGTGTAGTGCCGGAACACGGCCACCATGCGGAGCTTCTCGAGCGTCTTGCGCAGCCCGAAGCGGTTGGCGATCCGGCCGGCCCGACCACTCGCGTCGATCACGTAGGACGAACGCACCTCGTGGCTCTGACCCTCGCGCTCGTAGCGGACGCCGACCATGCGGTCGCCGTCCATGAGCAGCTCGTTCACGTTCGCGCCGAAGAGGACCTTGGCCCCGGCCTCGGCGGCCTGTTCGGTGAGCATCTTGTCGAACCTGGCGCGCTCGACCTGGAACGCGCGGGGGAACCGGCCTTCACCCTGCTTGGTGAAGTCCGCACGGAAGACGCCCTCGAAGAACTTCTTCTCGGTCGGGTCGATGAACTCGCCGCCGAACTTGGGGACGTAGCCCTGGGCCTCGACCGTCTCGCGCAGGCCGATCTGGTCGAACAGGCCCATCATGTAGGGGAGCAGGGACTCGCCTATGTGGAACCGGGGGAACTCGTCCCGCTCCAGCAGCACCACGGAGTGCCCCTGCTTGGCGAGCACGAGGGCGCTGACCGCGCCGGCCGGCCCTCCACCGATCACAACCACGTCAGCGGTGTCGTTCGTCATCACATTCCCCTTCTGATTCCAACTCGTGCATGTTTCACCCGCGATGAATTGCCATACGGGGGTGGTGGGTGGTGCGAATTCAGCCGAGCTCGCCGGACAGGACGCCGGAGATCAGGGTCCGGTGCTCGTCGTCGTCCGTGATCGTGCGGGCCTGCTCGCGGCCGTCACGGACCGTCAGGTACCGTCGCCCCTTCAGTACGGCCTGGCCGTTCTCGAAGCTCCGGCCGCACAGGATTTCCTGGCCGTCATTCGACCGCGGCTGCGAAAGGATGTCCCGGAGGACGTCCTCCATTTCCTTCCAGTCGGTCCACTGCCGGGATTCCATCGTGAAGGTGTAGACGACGCTCCACCGGGTGACCGCTCCCCGGCGTTGCAGAGCGATCTCCGATTCGCTCTCGACCAGCCGGTACTGGCACCCGTACTGGGTCTGTACCGCATCGGAGACCAGCAGCGGCTCGATGAAGGAGGGGCCGGGGTAACCGACGTCCACCAGCCATTCGTCGCCGTCCAGGGCGACGCGGCTGAACATGTGCTCGACGTCGAGCCCGAAGGCGTCCTGGCCTTCGGCGGTCCTCGCCGCCATCAGCGTGACGTCGTAGCCCAGCTCACGCAGAAGCCGGAAGAAAAGGCGGTTCAGCTGGAAACACGTGCCGCCCTGCCCGCCCACGATCGTCGTCTCGAAGGTGGCGTCCTCGTCGATGTCGACGAGGTGCACTCCGGCGCGGTAATCCTCGGTGACTCCGTTGTACGGAATCGCCATGAGGTGATTCTTGTGCAGCTTTCGCAGCGTCGCGAGGTCCACACCGGTTTCTCCGCCGCAGCCGATCCGCTGCAGATATTTGTCCACGTCGAACATATCATCACCCTCTTTCAGACGGAGATCGCTACTGGATTCGCGGCCTGTTCGCCGCACGTCAGCTCGTGCAGGTATGCGGCGAGCATTCCCGGCGTCGGATAGTCGAAGACGAGGTTGGGAGAGAGCTTCGTTTCGGTGATGTTGCGCAGCCGGTTGCGAAGCTCGATGGCGGTGAGGGAGTCGAAGCCGATCTCGAAGAGCCCCTGGTCCGCGTCGAAGTGGTACGTCGCGCTGTAGCCCAGAACGGCGGCCACCTGGGCCCGTACCAGGTCGAGCAGGACCTTCTTCTGCTCGGCGGCGGTCAGTGCGGCCAGCCGGTCGAACAACTTGCGGCCCTCGTCGGCGGTGTCCGCCGCGTGCGCCTGCTGACGGCCCGCCCGGACCAGGCTGCGGAGCATGTGCGGTACGCCGCCACCGGCCGCCGAGCCGGCCCTGACACCCCGCAGGTCCAGCTTGGCCGGCACCAGCAGAGCCTGCCCGGAGCCGACGGCGGCGTCGAACAGTTCCATGCCCTCCGCCGGCGACAACGCCTGCAGACCGCCTCGCCGGTTCAGCCGCGCCTTGACGATGTCGTCGGTGTCCGCGGCCATGCCGGAGGTCTGGTCCCACAAGCCCCAGGCCAGCGACAGACCGGGCAGGCCTGCCGCCCGGCGGCCGGAGACCAGCCCGTCCAGGTAGGCGTTGGCAGCCGCGTAACTGCCACTGCCCGCGCCCATGAAGACGGCCGAGACGGAGGAGTAGACGACGAACGCGTCGAGGTCCATCCCGCGGGTCAGTTCGTCGAGGTGCCGTACCGCGTCCACCTTGGGCGCGAACACCCTCGCCAGCCGCTCCGGGGTCAGCGTTCCGATCACCCCGTCGTCCGTCACGCCTGCGGTGTGCACGACACCGGTCAGGCGGTGCTCGGCCGGCACCGATGCCAGCAGGGCCTCGACCTGGTCACGGTCGGACACGTCGCAGGCCACCACCGACACCGCAGCGCCCTGTTCGGTGAGTTCGGCGACCAGTTCCTGCACGCCTTCGGCCTCCGGACCCCGACGGCTGGCCAGCAGCAGCTGCCGCACCCCGTGCCGGGAGACCAGGTGACGGGCGACCAGGCCGCCCAAGGAGCCTGCGCCGGAGACCAGGACGGTCCCCTCCGGTCCGAAGACCGCCGGAGCGTCCGGGACCTGACCGGTGGTACGGGCGAGCCGGGGCACGGAGAGCGTGGTGCCACGGACCGCGATCTGCGGCTCCCCGCTGGCCAGCACCGCACCGAGCACCGGCTCCGCGCCGTCATCGGCAGCGGGGTCGGTGTCCAGCAGGATGATCCGGTCGGGGTTCTCGGCCTGGGCGGCACGCACCAGGCCCCACACCGCCGACCCGGCCGGGTCGGTCACCGCGCCGTCGCCGGCGGGAACCGCGCCGCGGGTCACGACCAGCAGCCGCGACTCCTCCAGCCCGGCCCCGGCCAGCCAGCACTGCAACACGTCCAGCACCCGGGTGGCCAGCCCCAGCACCGCATCCTCGCCGTCGGCACCCTCGGTCCCGCCGGTGACGGCTTCCAGGACGGCCAGCGCCGGGGCGGCGTCCATACCCGACAGCACGTCGTAGGCCAAGGTCGCCACCTGTTCCGCGGTGGCGACCGGCAGCCACGACGGCGAAGGCTCCGCCCCCTGGGCGTGGGGCAGTTCGGTCCACTCCACCCGGAACAGCGAGTCGGTACGCGCCGAGCCCGCCGCGGTCTCCAGCTGCTCGGCGGACACCGCCCGGGACACCAGCGAGTCCATCGTCACCACCAGGCGGCCGGCCTCGTCTGCCGCCTCCAGCGACAGTGCGTCGCGCTCGGGCTGTGCGAGGCGCACGCGCAGCACCGAGGCACCGGCCGCGTGCAGCGCCAGCCCGTTCCACGCGAACGGCAGACGCAGTTCCTGCCCGTCGGTCTCCCGTTCGGCGTCGCCGCCGGCCGACATGGGCTCCGCCGCGGCATTGAGCAGCGGCGAGTGCAGGGCCGCGTCGAGCAGCGCGGGGTGGATGCCGAACCGGCCGGCGTCCTTGCGCTGGTCCTCGGGCAGGGCGACCTCGGCGAAGAGTTCCTCGCCGCGCCGCCACACCGCCCGTACGGCCTGGAACGTCGGGCCGTACCCGTACCCCACCTGGGCGATCAGGTCGTAGCCGCCGGTGATGTCCACCGGCTGCGCGCCGAGCGGCGGCCAGGCGGCGAAGTCGAACCCGGTGCCGCCGCCGCCCGGCTGGACGGTGGCGGACAGCATGCCGGTGGCGTGCCGCGTCCACATGCCCTCACCGACGGCGTCCTCGCGCTGGGAGTACACCTCCACGGTCCGCGAGCCGGTCTCGCCCGGTCCGCCGACGGCGACCTGGACGCGGACTCCGCCGTGCTCGGGCACCACCAGCGGCGCCTCGATCACGAGCTCTTCCAGCACCACGCAGCCGGCCTCGTCACCGGCCCGAACGGCCAGTTCCACCAGCCCGGTGCCGGGCACGATGACCACACCGTCCACGGCGTGATCGGCCAGCCAGGCGTGCGTCTTCAGCGAAAGCCGGGAGCTGAAGACCAGCCCGTCGGACTGCGGCAGGTGCATCACCGCGCCCAGCAGCGGGTGATCGACGCCGGCGAGTCCCAGCGACGCCGCGTCGGTGGGCGACTCGGTCGCCTGGATCCAGTAGTGCTGGTGGTCGAAGGCGTAGGTCGGCAGGGCCGGTCGTGCGGACTCGGCCCGGGCGGGCAGGAGGCTGCTCCAGTCCACGGCCACGCCCTGTACGAACAGTTCGGCCATCGAGGCGAGCAGCCGTCGCAGGCCACCGTCCTCGCGGCGCAGCGACCCGGTCACCACCACATGGGTGTCCGTGCTGTCGACGCTCTCGGTGATCGGCTGGACCAGCACCGGGTGGGCGCTGAGCTCCACGAACACCCCGTGGCCCTGCGTGAGCAGGTCGGCCACGGCCGGGCCGAAGCCCACCTGGCCGCGCAGGTTCCGGTACCAGTAGTCGCCGTCCAGGACGTCTGCGTCCGACACCCACGCACCGGTCACCGTGGAGTAGAACGGCACCGTCGGGGCCTGGGCGTCGATCCCGGCCAGGGTTTCGGCGAGCGTGTCGCGGATGGCTTCCACGTGCCGGGTGTGCGAGGCGTAGTCCACCGCGACCCGACGCACCCGGACACCGTCAGCGGACAGCGCTTCCAGTACCTCGTCCAGTGCCTCGGCGTCGCCGGCGATCACCACGGAGGTCGGGCCGTTGACCGCGGCCACCTCGACCCGGTCCGCCCACGGCTCCAGCCACGCAACGGCGTTCTCGACGCTCAGCGCGACCGAGGCCATTCCGCCGCGGCCGGCCAGGTCCTTGGCGATGGCCTGGCTGCGCAGCGCCACGACGCGGGCCGCGTCCTCCAGCGAGAGCGCACCCGCGACACACGCCGCGGCGATCTCACCCTGTGAGTGACCGAGCACCGCATCGGGCTTGACCCCGACCGACTCCCACACGGCCGCCAGAGCGACCATCACGGCGAAGCTCGCCGGCTGCAGGACGTCGACCCGGTCCAGGAGCTCGGGCTCGGTCTCGCCGCGCAGTACGTCGATCAGCGACCAGTCGATCCACGGCTCGAGTGCGGCAGCGCACTCCGCGATCCGCTCCGCGAAGACGGGCGAGGAGTCGAGGAGTTCACGGCCCATGCCGGCCCACTGCGAGCCCTGGCCGGGGAACACCCACACGACCTTGCCCGGGGCGGCCGAACCGGCACTGCCGATCACGGCACCGGCCGCGCTCTCGCCCCGAGCCAGCGCCTGCAGCCCGGTCAGCGCCTCATCGGCCGACTCGGCCACCACGACCGCACGCTCGCCGAAGACCGCACGGTCCGACACCAGCGCCCCGGCCACGTCCGCCAACGACACCCCATCGGCGCCCTCGACGAACGCCGCCAGCCGTTCGGCCTGGCCCGCAAGCGAACCTGCGCTCCGCGCCGACACCACCAGCGGCACCACACCGGCAGGCGCCGGCGCTTGCGCGAGGGTCTCGGCCGTCTCCGCGGGCGCCTCCTCCAGGATCAGGTGCGCATTCGTCCCGCTGATGCCGAACGAGGACACACCGGCCCGGCGCGGGTGGCCGCTGCGCGGCCACTCCCGGGCCTCGGTCAGCAGCTCGACGGCGCCCTCGGACCAGTCCACCTGACGCGTGGGCGCATCCACGTGCAGGGTGGGGGGCATGACCCCGTGGCGCAGCGCCTGCACCATCTTGATCACACTGGCCACGCCCGCAGCGGCCTGCGTGTGACCGATGTTCGACTTCAGCGAGCCCAGCCACAGCGGCTGTTCCGCGTCCCGGCCCTTGCCGTAGGTGGCGAGCAGGGCCTGTGCCTCGATCGGGTCGCCCAGAGCGGTTCCCGTGCCGTGTCCCTCCACCACGTCCACGTCGGACGGGGCGATCCCGGCGCTGGCCAGGGCCTTGCGGATCACCCGCTGCTGCGAGGGACCGTTCGGCGCGGTCAGACCGTTCGACGCACCGTCCTGGTTGACCGCACTGCCGCGCAGCACCGCCAGCACCCGGTGCCCGCGCTCACGCGCCACCGACAGCCGCTCCAGCACGACGAGGCCCACGCCTTCGGCCCAGCCCGTGCCGTCCGCGCCGTCCGCGAACGCCTTGCACCGGCCGTCCCCGGCCAGGCCGCGCTGCCGGGAGAACTCCACGAAGGAGACGGGTGTCGCCATCACGGTCGCGCCGCCGGCCAGTGCCATCGAGCACTCGCCCTGGCGCAGTGCCTGCGCGGCCAGGTGCATCGCCACCAGGGACGAGGAGCAGGCCGTGTCCACCGTGACCGCGGGGCCCTCGAAACCGAACACGTACGACACGCGGCCCGAGGCCACACTGGCCGCCGTACCCGTGCTCGCGAAGCCCTCCAGCTCCGGGGCGACCACGCCGGCGCCGTAGCCCTGGCTGGAGACGCCGGAGAACACGCCGACGTCGGTGCCCTTCAGTGAGAGCGGGTCGATGCCGACGCCCTCCAGTGCCTCCCAGGAGGTCTCCAGCAGCAGCCGCTGCTGGGGGTCCATCGCCAGCGCCTCGCGCGGCGAGATCCCGAAGAACCCCGGGTCGAAGAGGCCTGCCCCCCGCACGAAGCCGCCCTGGCTGGTGTACGAGGTACCCGCGCTGTCGGGGTCCGGGTCGAACAGGCCGTCCAGGTCCCAGCCGCGGTCGTCGGGGAAGGACGACATGCCCTCACGGCCCTCGTGGACCAGCCGCCACAGGTCCTCGGGACCCGCGACACCGCCCGGCAGCCGGCACGCCATCCCGACGATCGCGATCGCCTCGTCGGGATCCGCGACGACGGACACGGCGGGGGCAGGGGTACCGGCCTCCGCGTCGCCGAACTCCTCGCGCAGGTAGCGGGCGAGGGCCAGCGGGGTCGGGTAGTCGAAGACCAGCGTGGCCGGAAGCTTCAGACCGGTCGCCTCACGCACCCGGTTCCGCAGCTCGACCGAGGTCAGCGAATCGAAGCCGGCGTCCTTGAAGGCCATCTCCGGCCGGACACCGCCCGGCCCGCTGTGTCCGAGCACGACCGCCGCCTGGGCACGCACCAGCTCGAGGAGCAGGGCTTCCTGCTCCGCCGCCGCGAGCCCGGCCAGCCGACGGGCCAGGCCGCCGTCCTCGGTGGATCCGGCGCGCGCCTGCTGCCGGCCCGCGCGGACCAGGCCGCGCAGCAGGTGCGGCACACCGCCGCCGGCCGCCGCGCCGGCACGAGCCCCCCGCAGGTCGAGCTTGATCGGCACCAGCAGGGCCTGGCCGGACACCAGACCGGCGTCGAACAGCTCCATGCCCTCCACTGCCGATATCGCCAGCGCACCGCCACGGCTCATCCGCGCCTGGTCGACGCTGCTGAGGTCGGCCGTCATGCCGGTGGTCTGCTCCCACAGGCCCCAGGCCAGCGACAGACCGGGCACACCCGCTGCCCGGCGGTTGGCCATCAGCCCGTCCAGGAAGGCGTTCGCCGCCGCGTAGTTGCCCTGGCCGGCAGAGCCGAACACGCCCGAGGCGGACGAGAACACGACGAACGCGTCGAGGTCCAGGGCGCGGGTGAGTTCGTCGAGGTGGCGGACCGCGTCCACCTTCGGCGCGAACACCCCCGCCAGCCGCTCCGGGGTCAGCGCCCCGATCACACCGTCGTCCAGCACACCGGCGGTGTGCACCACGCCGGCCAGCCGGTGCTCGGCCGGCACGGAAGCGAGCAGCGTCTCGACCTGGCCGCGGTCGGCCACATCGCAAGCCACCACCGAGACCGCAGCACCCTGCCCGGTCAGCTCGGCGACCAGCTGCTCCACTCCGTCGGCGTCCGGGCCGCGACGGCTGGCCAGCACCAGGTGCCGCACCCCGTGCCGGGAGACCAGATGCCGGGCCACCAGAGCGCCCAAGGACCCGGTGCCGCCCGTGACCAGGACAGTTCCCTCCGGCTCGAACACCGCCGGAACGTCCGGGACGTGAGCGTTGGTACGGGCGAGCCGGGGGGCGAAGAGGGCGGAGCCACGGACCGCGGCCTGGGGCTCCCCGCCGGCCAGGACCGCGCCCAGCACGGCTCCCGCTCCGTCGCCGGAGGCCGGGTCGGTGTCGATCAGTACGATCCGGTCGGGGTTCTCGACCTGGGCGACGCGCACGAGACCCCACACCGCGGCGCCCGCGGGGTCGGTCACCGCGCCGTCGCCGGCGGGCACCGCGCCGCGGGTCACGACCACCAGCCGCGACTCCTCCAGCCCGGACCCGGCCAGCCACGCCTGTACGACCTCCAGCACCCGTGAGGTCAGAGCCAGCACGGCGTCGTCGCCGACGCCGCCGAAGGCTTCCAGTACGGCCGCGGCGGGGACTCCTGCCCCGCCCGCCAGGGCCGCCACGTCATCAGCGGTGGCCACCGGCACGGATGCGGGCGAAGCCTCCGTCCCCTGGGCCGGGGGCAGTTCGGTCCATTCCACCTGGAACAGCGAGTCGGCGACCGCCGTGTCCGCCGCGGCGCCCAGCTGCTCGGCGGACACAGGACGCGACACCAGCGAGTCCAACGTCACGACGAGGCCGCCGGTCTCGTCCGCCGCCTGCAGCGACACGGCGCCGGGCCCGCCGGGGACCAGTCGCACCCGCAGCGCGGAGGCACCCGCGGCGTGCAGCGCCAGCCCGTTCCACGCGAACGGCAGCACCGCCTCCGCGGTCTCCTCGGCCGGCGCGCCCGCCGGGGCGCTGAACATCCCTGTGTGCAGCGCTGCGTCGAGCAGCGCGGGGTGGATGCCGAACCTGTCGGCGTCCTTGCTCTGCTCCTCGGGCAGGGCGACCTCGGCGAAAAGTTCCTCGCCGCGCCGCCAGACCGCCCGCAGGCCCTGGAACGCGGGCCCGTAGCCGTAACCGCGCTCGACCAGGTCGCCGTAGAACTCGCCGGGGACCACGTCCACCGGCTGCGCGCCGGGCGGCGGCCAGGCGGCGAAGTCGAATTCCGTCCCACGGGCCGCCGGCGACGCCGACAGCATGCCGGCGGCGTGCCGCGTCCACACGTCCGCGCCGCCGTCGCCGGCAGCGTCCTCGCGCTGGGAGTACACCTCCACCGTGCGCGAACCGTTCCCGCCCGGTGCGCCGACCGCGACCTGCACCCGTACGCCGCCGTGCTCGGGCACGACCAGCGGCGCCTCGATCACCAGCTCGTCCAGGACTCCGCAGCCGGCCTCGTCGCCGGCCCGGACGGCCAGTTCCACCAGCCCGGTGCCCGGGACGAGCACGACACCGCTCACCGCGTGATCGGCCAGCCAGGGGTGCGACCGCAGCGAGAGCCGCGAGGTGAAGACCAGACCGTCGGACTGCGGCAGCTGCACCACCGCGCCCAGCAGCGGGTGGTCGGCGGCCGCCTGTCCGAGCGACGTCGCGTCCGTCGCCGACCCGGAGTCCTTCAGCCAGTAGTGCCGGTGCTCGAAGGCGTACGTGGGCAGGGCCACCCGCCCGGGCTTCGCCGTCTGCCCCAGCACACGGCTCCAGTCCACGGCCACGCCGCGGACGAACAGCCCGGCCACCGAGGTCAGCAGGGTCTGCTCTTCCGGGCGGCCGTCGCGCAGCGCCGCGACGCATGCCACCTCGGTGTTCGCGGCGGTGGCCGTCTCCTCGACCAGGCCGGTCAGGGCCGCGCCCGGACCCATCTCCACGAACAGCGTGCCGCCGTACTCCACCGCGGCGGCGATCCCCTCGGCGAACCGCACCGGCCGCCGCACGTGCCCGGCCCAGTACTGCGGGTCGGCGAGCTCGTCGGGCCCGGCCAGCCGTCCGGTCACGTTCGAGACCACCGGAATCACCGGCGGCTGCCACACGACCTCGGTCAGCTCTGCGGCGAACTCGGCCAGCATCGGCTCCATCCGCAGGGAATGGAACGCGTGCGACACCGCGAGCCGCTTCGTCTTGCGTCCCTGCGCCCGAAGCCGGTCGGCTGCTGCGAGGACCGCGTCCTCCTCACCGGAGAGCACCACCGAGGTCGGGCCGTTGACCGCCGCGACCTCCACGCCCTCGCCCAGCAGCTCGGCGACTTCCTCCTCGGCGGCAGCCACGGCGACCATCGCCCCGCCCAGTGGCAGCGCCTGCATCAGCCGGCCCCGGGCCGCGACCACGCGCGCCGCGTCCTGCAGCGACAGCGCACCCGCCGCATGGGCGGCGGTGATCTCGCCCACCGAATGCCCGATCACGACATCCGGCCGTACACCCCAGGACTCCACGAGCCGGAACAGCGCGCTCTCGACCGCGAACAGTCCCGCCTGCGTGAACACCGTCTGGTTCAGAAGTGCAGCACTGCCCGGCACCCTGCCCAGAACCACATCGCGTACCGGATGGTCGACCCATCCGGCCAGACGCGCGTCCAGCTGCTCGCACGCCTCGTCGAACGCCCGCGCGAACAACGGGTACCGGGCGTACAGCTCCTGGCCCATCCCGACCCGCTGCGAGCCCTGACCGGGGAACACCCATACGGTCTTGCCCGGCGCCGAAGCGGCACTGCCGGCCACGACACCGGCCGCGTTCTCCCCCCGCGCCAGTGCTTCCAGTCGTGTCAGCGCCTCCTCGGCGGAGTCGGCCACCACGACCGCACGGTCACCGAAGACCGCACGGTCCGACACCAGCGCACCGGCCACCGACGCCAGCGGCGCTCCGGCGGCACCGGACTCCAGATGCGAAGCCAGCCGCCCGGCCTGGCCCGAAAGCGACTCTGCGCTGCGCGCCGACACCACGAGCGGCACCGCACCGGCAGGCCGTGCCTCTTCCGTGTCGGGCTCGGCCTCCTCCTGCGGCGCCTCCTCGAGGATCAGGTGGGCGTTGGTGCCGCTGATGCCGAACGAAGAGACTCCGGCCCGGCGGGGCCGGCCGTTCTGCGGCCACGCGCGGGCCTCGGTCAGCAGCTCGACCGCACCCGCCGTCCAGTCCACCTCGGTGGAGGGCTTCTCCACGTGCAGGGTGGGGGGCATGATGCCGTGGCGCAGCGCCTGCACCATCTTGATCACACTGGCCACACCGGCAGCCGCCTGCGTGTGACCGATGTTCGACTTCAGCGAGCCCAGCCACAGCGGCCGGTCCGCCTCGCGGCCCTGGCCGTAGGTGGCCAGCAGCGCCTGTGCCTCGATCGGGTCGCCCAGGGCCGTACCCGTGCCGTGGCCCTCGACGACGTCCACGTCCGCCGACACCAGCCCGGCGCCGGCCAGCGCCTTGCGGATCACCCGCTGCTGCGAGGGACCGTTCGGCGCGGTCAGACCGTTGGACGCACCGTCCTGGTTGACCGCGCTGGCACGCAGTACCGCCAGCACCCGGTGGCCGCGCTCACGCGCCACCGACAGCCGCTCCAGTACGACCACACCGGCGCCCTCGGCCAGCCCCATGCCATTGGCGCCGTCCGCGTACGCCTTGCACCGGCCGTCCGTGGCCATGCCCCGCTGCCGGGAGAACGCGACGAAGGTACCGGGCGTCGACATCACCATCGCACCGCCGGCCAGCGCCACCGAGCACTCGCCCTGGCGCAGCGCCTGAGCGGCCAGGTGCATCGCCACCAGCGACGAGGAACACGCCGTGTCCACCGTGACGGCAGGACCCTCGAAACCGAAGACGTACGACACACGGCCCGACGCCACGCTCGGCGCCACACCCGTGCCCGTGAAACTCTCCAGCTCCGGCGCGATCGCACCGGCACCGGCCCCGTAACCCTGGCTGCACACACCGGAGAACACCCCGACGTCGGTGCCCTTCAGCGAGACCGGGTCGATGCCGGCCCCTTCCAGTGCCTCCCAGGAGGTCTCCAGCAGCAGCCGCTGCTGCGGGTCCATCGCCAGCGCCTCACGCGGCGAGATCCCGAAGAAGCCCGCGTCGAACTGCCCCGCCCCGTGCAGGAAGCCGCCCTGGTCGGTGTACGACGTACCCGCGTGGTCGGGGTCCGGGTCGAACAGGCCGTCCAGGTCCCAGCCGCGGTCCTCGGGGAACCCGGAAACAGCGTCCCCGCCCTCGGACACCAACTGCCACAAGTCCTCCGGCCCCGCCACGCCACCCGGCAAGCGGCACGCCATGCCCACGATGGCGATCGGCTCGTCAGCGTGGCTCGAGCCCTGCTTCTTCAGGTTGTGCAACTCGGTCGTGACGCGCTTCAGGTACTCGAGGAGTTTTTCGTCCGTGGCCATTCTTTAAGTCCTTACGAAGTGTGATGGAACCGCGATGCCTTGAACTGTTTTCAGACGAGTCCGAATTCACCGTCAATGAATGCGAGGACCTCATCGGCGGACGCGGATTCCAGCTGCTCCGCCACCGTGGAAGCGTCCACGTTCTCGAGCACTCCGTTGCACCTGGCCACCAAACCCTGAAGGCGAAGCGCGATACTGGATTTCATGGATTCATCGAGCAGCAGGCCACTGATCAGCGCCTCGACGTCCTCGATCTTTGCGTTCACCCGAGAAAGCGCGTCGTCGCTGATGCCGAGCTCGTCGCGCAGGTGGCGGGCGAGGGCCAGCGGCGTGGGGTGGTCGAAGACGAGCGTGGCGGGAAGCTTCAGACCGGTCGCCTCACGCATCCGGTTGCGCAGTTCCACCGACGTCAGCGAGTCGAAGCCGACGTCCTTGAACGCCGTCTCCGCCCGGACGCCTTCCGGCCCGGTGTGCCCGAGCACGAGCGCGGCCTGACCGCGCACCAGGTCGAGGAGCAGGGCCTCCTGCTCCGCTTCGGCGAGCCCGGCGATCCGGCGGGCCAGATCGCCTTCCTTGGCGGATCCCGCTCGAGCCTGCTGCCGGCCTGCCGGTACGAGGCCGCGCAGCAGGTGCGGCACCCCGCCGCGGGCCGCTGCGCCTGCACGCACGCCCTTCAGGTCCAGCTTCACCGGCACCAGCAGCGACTGCGCGGACACCACGGCGGCGTCGAACAGCTCCATGCCCTCTGCCGGCTTGAGCGCCACGACACCGTCGCGGCTCGCGCGCCGGCTCATGCGCACCTGGTCGTCGGTGGTGAGGTGGGTGGTCATGTTGGTGGCGTGGTTCCACGTGCCCCAGGCGAGCGACAGCCCGGGCAGACCGGCCGCCCGGCGGGTGTCCATCAGCCCGTCCAGGAAGGCATTGGCCGCCGCATAGCCGCTGCTGCCGGCGCCCATGAAGACGGACGAGGCGGAGGAGTAGACGATGAAGGCGTCGAGGTCCAGGCCCCGGGTCAGCTCGTCGAGGTGCCGTACCGCGTCCACCTTGGGCGCGAACAGGCCCGCCAGCCGCTCCGGGGTCAGCCCCTCGATCAGCCCGGAGTCGAACACGCCCGCGGTGTGCACGACACCGGTCAGGCGGTGCTCGGCCGGCACCGATGCCAGCAGGGCCTCGACCTGGCCGCGGTCGGACATGTCACAGGCCGCCACGGTGACCGCAGCGCCCTGCTCGGTGAGTTCGGCGACCAGCTCCTGCACTCCGTCGGCCTCCGGACCGCGACGGCTCGCCAGCACCAGGTGCCGTACGCCGTGTCGGGAGACCAGGTGCCGGGTGATCAGCTCGCCCAACGAACCGCCGCCGGAGACCAGGACGGTCCCTTCCGGTCCGAAGACCGCCGGAGCGTCCGGGACTTCAGTGGTGGTACGGACGAGCCGGGGCACGGAGAGGGTGGTGCCGCGCACCGCGACCTGGGGCTCCCCGCCCGCCAGCACCGCGCCCAGCACCGCATCCGCGGCGCCCTCGGCAGCGGGGGCGATGTCCAGGAGGACGATCCGGTCCGGGTTTTCGGCCTGGGCGGCACGGATCATGCCCCATACCGCCGACCCGGCCGGGTCGGTCACCGCGCCGTCGCCGGCGGGTACGGCGCCGCGGGTCACGACCACCAGCCGCGACTCCTCCAGCCCGGACCCGGCCAGCCACGCCTGGACGACCTCCAGCACCCGGGAGGTCAGAGCCAGCACCGCGCCCTCGCCGCTGCCGCCGAAGGCTTCCAGGACCGCTGCGGCGGGGGCTCCCGCGTCGGCCGCCAGGGCCGCCACCTCGTCGGCGGTGGCCACCGGCACCCACGACGGCGACAGCTCGGCGCCCTGGGCCTGGGACAGCTCGGTCCACTCCACGTGGAACAGCGAGTTGGCCACAGCCGCGTCCGCCGCCGTCTCCAGCTGCTCGGCGGACACCGCCCGGGACACCAGCGAGTCCATCGTCACCACCAGGCCGCCGGTCTCGTCGGCAGCCTCGACCGACAGGGCATCCTGACCGCTCGGCGCCACGCGCACCCGCAGGGCCGAGGCACCCGAGGCGTGCAGCGCCAGCCCGTTCCACGCGAACGCGAGGACCGGATCCCCGGACTCCTCCTCCCCCGTGCCCGCGGCGGCGCCGAACGTCGCGGCCTGCAGGGCCGCGTCCAGCAGCGCGGGATGGAGACCGAACCTGCCGGCTTCCTTGCGCTGCTCCTCGGGCAGGGCGACCTCGGCGAAGACCTCGTCGCCGCGCCGCCACACGGCCCGCATGCCCTGGAACGACGGCCCGTACGCGACGCCGCGCTCGCGCAGATCGGCGTAGAAACCGTCTGCATCCAGCTCGACCGGCTGCGCGCCGGCCGGCGGCCAGGCCGCGAAGTCGAACTCCGTCCCACGGGCCGCCGGCGACGCCGACAGCAGTCCGGTGGCGTGCCGCGTCCACACGTCCGCGCCACCCTCGTCGGCGGCGTCCTCGCGCTGCGAGTACACCTCCACCGTGCGCGTACCGTTCCCGCCGGACGCACCCACCGCGACCTGCACCCGCACGCCGCCCTGTTCGGGCACCACCAGCGGAGCCTCGATCACCAGTTCTTCCAGCAGCCCGCACCCGGCCTCGTCGCCTGCCCGTACCGCCAGCTCCACGAGCCCGGTGCCCGGTGCGAGGATCACACCTCCGATCGCGTGATCGGCAAGCCAGGGGTGGGACTTCAGCGACAGCCGCGAGGTGAAGAGCAGACCGTCGGACTGCGGCAGCTGCACCACCGCGCCCAGCAGCGGGTGATCGACCGTCGTCTGGCCCAGCGAGGCCGCATCCGTGGCCGACTCGTCCGCGTGGAGCCAGTAGTGCTGGTGGTCGAAGGCGTACGTCGGCAGGTCCACGCGCCGGGACGGCGCCGTCTGCGGCAGCACACCGCTCCAGTCCAGCGCGACGCCCTGGACGAACAGCTCGGCCATCGAGGCGAACAGCCGCCGCAGACCGCCGTCTTCACGGCGCAGCGAACCGGTCACGACCACACGGGCATGGGTGTCGGTGCCGTCGACGGTTTCGGTGATCGGCTGGACCAGCACCGGGTGGGCGCTGACCTCGACGAACACCTTGTGGCCTTGCGTGAGCAGCTCGGCCACGGCCGGGCCGAAGCCCACCTGGCCGCGCAGATTGCGGTACCAGTAGTCGCCGTCCAGGACGTCGGCGTCCTCCACCCACGTACCGGTCACCGTGGAGTAGAACGGCACCGTCGGGGCCTGGGCGGTGATCCCGGCCAGCGTGTTGGCGAGCGCCTCGCGGATGTCTTCCACGTGCCGGGTGTGCGAGGCGTAGTCCACCGCGACCCGACGCACCCGGACGCCCTCGCCCGTCAGCGCTTCCAGCGCCTCGTCCAGCGCCTCGGCGTCACCGGCGATCACCACCGAGGTCGGGCCGTTGACCGCCGCGACCTCGACCCGGTCCGCCCACGGAGCCAGCCGTACGGCCGCCTCGTCCGCGGTCAGCGCCACCGAAGCCATACCGCCGCGGCCGGCCAAGTCCTTGGCGATGGCCTGGCTGCGCAAGGCCACGACGCGGGCCGCGTCCTCCAGCGAGAGCGCACCCGCCACGCAAGCCGCGGCGATCTCGCCCTGCGAGTGGCCGAGCACCGCATCGGGCTTGACCCCGACCGACTCCCACACCGCCGCCAGGCCCACCATCACGGCGAAGCTCGCCGGCTGCAGGACGTCCACCCGCTCGATGAGCTCAGGGTCGCCTTCGCCGCGCAGTACGTCGATCAGCGACCAGTCGATCCACGGCTCCAGCGCAGCAGCACACTCCGCGATCCGCTCCGCGAACACCGGGGAAGAGTCCAGGAGTTCACGGCCCATGCCGGCCCACTGCGAGCCCTGACCCGGGAACACCCACACGACCTTGCCCGAAGCAGTCGCACTCCCGGACACCACACCGGCCGCACCCTCACCGCGCGCCAGCGCCTGCAGCCCGGTCAGCGCCTCATCGGCCGAACCCGCGACCACCACCGCACGCTCACCGAAGACCGTACGGCCCGACACCAACGCCCCGGCCACATCCCCCAACGACACCCCATCGGCGCCCTCGACGAACGCCGCCAGCCGTTCGGCCTGGCCCGCAAGCGAACCGGCGCTCCGCGCCGAGACCACCAGCGGCACCACACCGGCAGGCTGCGCAGCCTCGCCGAGTTCCTGCTCCGTTTCCTCCGACGGCGCCTCTTCCAGGATCAGGTGCGCGTTCGTGCCACTGACACCGAACGAGGACACACCGGCGCGGCGCGGCCGGCCGCTGCGCGGCCACTCCCGCGCCTCGGTCAGCAGCTCCACCGCACCCGCAGACCAGTCCACCTGGCTCGAAGGCTCCTGCACATGCAGCGTGGGGGGTATCACTCCGTGGCGCAGCGCCTGCACGATCTTGATCACGCTGGCCACACCGGCAGCCGCCTGCGTGTGACCGATGTTGGACTTCAACGAGCCGAGCCACACCGGCTGCTCCGGGTCGCGGCCCTTGCCGTACGTCGCCAGCAGGGCCTGCGCCTCGATCGGGTCACCCAGGGCCGTACCCGTGCCGTGCCCCTCCACCACGTCCACGTCGGACGGGGCGAGCCCGGCACTGTCCAGGGCCCTGCGGATCACCCGCTGCTGCGACGGACCGTTCGGCGCGGTCAGACCGTTGGACGCACCGTCCTGGTTGACCGCGCTGCCGCGCAGCACCGCCAGCACCCGGTGGCCGCGCTCACGCGCCACCGACAGCCGCTCGAGCAGCACCACGCCGACGCCCTCGGCCAGGCCCATGCCGTCCGCGCCGTCCGCGAACGCCTTGCACCGGCCGTCGGTGGCCAGGCCGCGCTGCCGGGAGAACGCCATGAAGGATCCGGGGGTCGCCATCACCATCGCTCCGCCGGCCAGCGCCATCGTGCACTCGCCCTGGCGCAGCGCCTGCGCGGCCAGGTGCATCGCCACCAGCGACGAGGAACACCCCGTGTCCACCGATACCGCAGGCCCCTCGAAGCCGAAGACGTACGACACGCGGCCCGATGCCACGCACGACGCCGCTCCCGTGCCCGCGAAGCCCTCCACCTCCGGTGTCACCACACCGGCACCGGCCCCGTAGCCCTGACCGGACACTCCGGAGAACACCCCGATGTCGGTGCCCTTCAGCGAGAACGGGTCGATGCCGGCGCTCTCCAGCGCCTCCCACGAGGTCTCCAGCAGCAGCCGCTGCTGCGGGTCCATCGCCAGCGCCTCACGCGGCGAGATCCCGAAGAACCCCGCGTCGAACAGCCCTGCCCCCTGGAGGAATCCGCCCTGATCGGTGTACGACGTACCGGCGTGGTCGGGGTCCGGGTCGACCAGCCCCTCCAGGTCCCAGCCGCGGTCGTCGGGGAACCCGGAAACGGCGTCGACCCCGTCGGCGACGAGCTGCCACA
Source organism: Streptomyces sp. NBC_01296 (assembly GCF_035984415.1). Classification (NCBI taxonomy): domain Bacteria; kingdom Bacillati; phylum Actinomycetota; class Actinomycetes; order Kitasatosporales; family Streptomycetaceae; genus Streptomyces; species Streptomyces sp. NBC_01296. The sequence goes on from NZ_CP130720.1 coordinate 2,537,031, forward strand.
GGTCTTCGGGCGAGGACACACCGCCTGGGTAGCGGCACGCCATGGAGACGATGGCGATCGGCTCCCGCGCCTGGTCCTCGACCTCGCGCAGCCGCTTGCGGGCGTCGCGGGCGTCGGCGATGGCCCTCTTGAGGTAGTCGCGGAGTTGTGCCTCGTCAGCCACTGGATTCAGCTCCAAGGAAAATTTGAGTGAGCGATTGCTGAGGGGGGTCCCCGCACCGTGGGTGCGGGGAGTACGGCCGGGCCCACCCGGGCCCGGCCGTACGGGGTCCGGCTCAGTCGAGCCGGTCGAAGATCGCGAACAGCTCCTCGTCGTCAGCGGTTTCGAGATCCTCGTTGGACGTGTCCGCGCTTCCTGCCGCCTCATCGGAACCGCCCGCCGACTCGGCTGCCTTCAGCAGCTCCCGCAGGCGTACGGCGATCCGGTCGCGGGCCTCGTCATCGCAAGCCGCGGCCTCGATGGACGCCTCCAGACCGGCGAGACCGGCCAGCACCGGATCGGCGGCGGAGGCCTCGTCGACGGCGCACTCCTCGCGCAGGTGGCGGGCGAGGGCCAGCGGGGTCGGGTAGTCGAAGACCAGCGTGGCCGGAAGCTTCAGACCGGTCGCCTCACGCACCCGGTTGCGCAGTTCCACCGACGTCAGCGAGTCGAAACCGGCCTCCTTGAACGCCATCTCCGCACGGACGCTGCCGGAGTCGGAATGCCCGAGCACGACCGCGGCCTGAGCACGCACCAGGTCGAGAAGCAGGGCCTCCTGCTCTGCCCCGGTGAGTCCGGCCAGCCGGTCGGACAGCTGCCGGCCTTCGCTGCCGGTGCCCGCGGCGTTGGCCAGCTGCCGGCCCGCCGGCACCAGGCCGCGCAACAGGTGCGGCACCCCGACACCGTTCGTGGCGTCGGCACGCACACCCCTCAGGTCCAGCTTGACCGGCACCAGCAGCGCCTGTCCGGACCCCACGGCTGCACCGAACAGCTCCATACCCTCGGCGGACTTGAGCGCCATGACTCCCCCACGTCCCTCACGCCGACTCATCTGAGTCAGGGTGAGGTCGTCGATGCTGTCGCCCAGACCTGTGACCTGCTCCCACGGGCCCCAGGCCAGCGACAGACCCGGCAGGCCCGCCGCCCGGCGGCAGGCCATCAACCCGTCCAGGAAAGCATTGGCCGCTGCGTAGCCACCACTACCAGCTCCCATAAAGATGGACGATGCGGAGGAGTAGACGATGAAGGCGTCGAGGTCCATTCCGCGGGTCAGTTCGTCGAGGTGACGGACCGCGTCCACCTTCGGCGCGAAGACCCCCGCCAGCCGTTCCGGGGTCAGCGCCCCGACCACGCCGGGATCGAAAACGCCTGCGGTGTGCACGACACCGGCCAGCCGGTGCTCGGCCGGAACCGAAGCCAGCAGGGCCTCGACCTGGCCGCGGTCGGACACGTCACAGGCGACCGCCGAAACCGCCGCGCCCAGCTCGGTGAGCTCGGCGACCAGCTCCTGCACGCCTTCGGCAGCCGGGCCCCGACGGCTGGCCAGCAGCAGGTGCCGCACGCCGAGCCGGGTGACCAGGTGCCGGGCCGCCAGGGCGCCCAACGACCCGGCGCCGGAGACCAGAACGGTCCCGTCCGGTCGGAACACCGCAGGAGCGTCCGGGACCTCGCCGGTGACCCGGACGAGCCGGGGTACGGAGAGGAGCGTTCCGCGCATAGCGATCTGCGGCTCACCGCCGGCCAGTACCGACCCCAGTACGGAATCCAGCACCGCATCCGTGCTGCCTTCGGCAGCGGGGTCGGTGTCCAGCAGGACGATCCGGTCCGGGTTCTCGGCCTGGGCGGCACGCACCAGACCCCACACCGCCGACCCGGCCGGGTCGGTCACCGCACCGTCGCCGGCGGGAACCGCGCCGCGCGTCAGCACCACCAGGCGCGACTCCTCCAGGCCGGCGTCGGCCAGCCAGGCCTGTACGACCTCCAGCACCCGTGAGGTCAGAGCCAGCACGGCGTCGTCGCCGACGCCGCCGAAGGCTTCCAGTACGGCCGCGGCGGGGACTCCTGCGCCGCCCGCCAGGGCCGCCACCTGGTCGGCGGTGGCCACCGGCACCCACGACGGCGACAGCTCGGCGCCCTGGGCCTGGGGCAGCTCGGTCCACTCCACCTCGAACAGCGAGTTGGCGACCGCGGTGTCCGCCGCCGCACCCAACTGCTCCACGGACACCGGCCGAAGGACCAGCGAGTCCAACGTCACGACCGGGCCACCGGTCTCGTCGGCAGCCTTGACCGACAGCGCATCGGGGCCGTTCGGCGCCACGCGTATCCGCAGGGCCGAGGCACCCGCGGCGTGCAGCGCCAGCCCGTTCCACGCGAACGGCATCACCGGTTCCGCGGATTCCTCCGTCGCCGTGCTCGCCGCGGCGCTGAACATCCCGGCCTGCAGGGCCGCGTCCAGCAGCGCGGGGTGGAGACCGAACTTGCCGGCTTCCTTGCGCTGGTCCTCGGGCAGGGCGACCTCGGCGAAGAGTTCCTCACCGCGCCGCCACACGGCCCGCATGCCCTGGAACGCCGGCCCGTACGCATACCCCACCTGCGCGAGCATGTCGTAGCCACCGCTGATGTCCACCTGCTGCGCGCCGAGCGGCGGCCAGGCGGCGAAGTCGAACTCCTGCGCCGCTCCCTGCGTTGCCGGCGACGCCGACAGAAGACCGGTGGCGTGCCGCGTCCACACGTCCGCGCCACCCTCGCCGACGGCGTCCTCGCGCTGGGAGTACACGTTCACCGTGCGCGAGCCGGTCTCACCCGGTCCGCCCACCGCGACCTGCACGCGCACGCCGCCCTGCTCGGGCACCACCAGCGGAGCCTCGGTCACGAGTTCCTCCAGCAGCCCGCACCCGGCCTCGTCGCCGGCCCGTACCGCGAGCTCCACCAGCCCGGTGCCCGGGAGGAGCACCACACCGCCGACCCTGTGATCGGCCAGCCAGGCGTGCGACTTCAGCGACAGCCGCGAGGTGAAGACCAGCCCGTCCGACTGCGGCAGGCGCACGACCGCACCCAGCAGGGGGTGGTCGGCGGCCGCCTGGCCCAGCGAGGCGGCATCGGTGGCCGCCTCGGCCAGGTGCAGCCAGTAGTGCTGGTGGTCGAAGGCGTAGGTCGGCAGGTCGATGCGGGCGGCGGCTCCGGCGGGCAGGACTCCGCTCCAGTCCACGGCCACACCGCGGACGAACAGCTCGGCCATCGAGGCCAGCAGCCTTCGCAGGCCACCGTCCTCGCGGCGCAGCGAGCCGGTCACCACCACATCGGTGTCGGCGTTGGTGTCGGTGTTGTCGATGGTCTCGGTGATCGGCTGGACCAGCACCGGGTGGGCACTGACCTCCACGAACACGCCGTGGCCCTGCGCCAGCAGCTCGGCCACGGCCGGACCGAAGCCCACCTGGCCGCGCAGGTTCCGGTACCAGTACGCGCCGTCCAGGACGTCCGCGTCCGCCACCCAACCGCCGGTCACCGTGGAGTAGAACGGCACCGTCGGGGCCTTCGCGTCGATCCCGGCCAGCGTTTCGGCGAGGGTGTCGCGAAGGTCCTCCACGTGCCGGGTGTGCGAGGCGTAGTCCACCGCGACCCGACGCACCCGGACGCCCTCGCCCGTCAGCGCTTCGAGCGCCTCGTCCAACGCCTCGGCGTCACCCGCGATCACCACGGAGGACGGCCCGTTGACCGCGGCCACCTCGACCCGGTCGGCCCACGGCACCAGACGCGCAACGGCCTCGTCCGCGCTCAGTGCCACCGAAGCCATACCGCCACGGCCCGCAAGCTCCTTGGCAATCGCCTGGCTGCGCAGCGCCACGACGCGCGCCGCATCCTCCAGCGACAGCGCACCCGCCACGCAGGCGGCAGCGATCTCACCCTGCGAGTGACCGAGCACCGCATCCGGCTCCACGCCCACCGACGCCCACACCGCGGCCAGGCCCACCATCACGGCGAAGCTGGCCGGCTGCAGTACGTCGACCCGCTCGATGAGGTCGGGGTCACCTTCGCCGCGCAGCACCTCGATCAGCGACCAGTCGATCCACGGCTTCAACGCTGCCGCGCACTGCGCGATCCGCTCGGCGAAGACCGGGGAGGAGTCGAGGAGTTCGCGGCCCATGCCCGCCCACTGCGAGCCCTGACCCGGGAACACCCACACGACCTTGCCCGAAGCAGTCGCACTCCCGGACACCACGCCCGGCGCGCTCTCACCGCGCGCCAGCGCCTGCAGCCCGACCAGTGCTTCCTTGCCCGAGTCGGCGACGATCACCGCGCGCTCGCCGAAGACCGTACGGTCCGAAACCAGCGCTCCGGCCAGGTCCGTCAGCGACACCTCATCGGCGCCGTCGACGAAGGCCGCCAGCCGTTCGGCCTGGCCCGCGAGCGCACCGGCGCTCCGCGCCGACACCACGAGCGGCACCACACCGGCAGGCGCCGGCGCTTCCGCGACGGTCTCGGCCTCTTCGGCGGGCGCTTCCTCCAGGATCAGGTGGGCGTTGGTGCCGCTCACACCGAACGAGGAGACACCGGCCCGGCGCGGGTGGCCGTTCTGCGTCCACTCCCGGGCCTCGGTCAGCAGCTCGACCGCACCCGCCTTCCAGTCCACTTCGGTCGTGGGCTTCTGGGCGTGCAGCGTGGGGGGCATGACGCCGTATCGCAGCGCCTGCACCATCTTGATCACACTGGCCACACCGGCAGCCGCCTGCGCATGACCGATGTTCGACTTCAGGGAACCCAGCCACAGCGGCTGCTCCGGGTCGCGCCCCTTGCCGTACGTGGCGAGCAGGGCCTGCGCCTCGATCGGGTCACCCAGGGCCGTACCCGTGCCGTGGCCTTCCACGACGTCCACGTCGGACGGGGAAAGCCCGGCGTTGGCCAGGGCCTTGCGGATCACCCGCTGCTGCGACGGACCACTCGGCGCGGTCAGACCGTTCGAGGCGCCGTCCTGGTTCACGGCGCTGGCACGCAGCACCGCGAGAACCCGGTGGCCGCGCTCCCGCGCCACCGACAGCCGCTCGAGCAGCACCACGCCGACGCCCTCGGACAGCCCCATGCCGTCCGCGCCGTCCGCGAACGCCTTGCACCGGCCGTCAGCGGCCAGGCCGCGCTGCCGGGAGAAGGCCATGAACGCACCGGGCGTCGACATGACCATCGCGCCGCCGGCCAGCGCCATCGAGCACTCGCCCTGGCGCAGTGCCTGCGCGGCCAGGTGCATCGCCACCAGCGACGACGAGCACGCGGTGTCCACCGAAACCGCAGGGCCCTCGAAGCCGAACACGTAGGACACCCGGCCCGACGCCACACTCGGCGCCAGTCCCGTGCCCGCGAAGCCTTCCACCTCCGGCGCGACCGTGCCGGTCCCGTAGCCCTGGCTGGAGACGCCGGAGAACACGCCGACGTCGGTGCCCTTCAGCGAGACCGGGTCGATGCCGGCCCCTTCCAGTGCCTCCCAGGAGGTCTCCAGCAGCAGCCGCTGCTGCGGGTCCATCGCCAGCGCTTCACGCGGCGAGATCCCGAAGAAGCCCGCGTCGAACTGGCCCGCACCCTGCAGGAAGCCGCCCTGGTCGGTGTACGACGTACCCGCGTGGTCGGGATCCAGGTCGAACAGGCCCTCCAGGTCCCAGCCGCGGTCGTCGGGGAAGGAGGACACCGCGTCCCGGCCCTCACACACCATGCGCCACAGGTCCTCGGGACCCGCCACACCGCCCGGCAGGCGGCACGCCATGCCCACGATCGCGAGCGGCTCACCCGTATCGGCCGACACGACCGTCGGTTCCACCGGCGCCGGCGCCACGTCGCCGAACTCCTCGCGCAGGTAGCGGGCGAGGGCCAGCGGGGTCGGGTAGTCGAAGACCAGCGTGGCCGGAAGCTTCAGACCGGTCGCCTCACGCACCCGGTTCCGCAGCTCGACCGAGGTCAGCGAATCGAACCCGGCGTCCTTGAACGCCGTCTCCGCGCGGACGCCGCCCGGCCCGGTGTGCCCGAGCACGACTGCGGCCTGGGTACGCACCAGCTCGAGGAGCAGGGCTTCCTGCTCGGCCGCGGTGAGTCCGGCCAGCCGGTCGGAGAGCTGGCGCCCCTCGTCGGCGGCGCCTCCCGCGCTCGCCTGCTGCCGGCCGGAGCGGACAAGGCCGCGCAGCAGGTTCGGCACCCCACGGCCGGCCGCGGCGTCGGCGCGCACCGCGCGCAGGTCCAGCTTGACCGGCACCAGCAGTGCCTGCTCGGACACCAGACCGGCATCGAAGAGCTCCATGCCCTCTGCCGCCGATATCGCGAGCACACCGCTACGGCTGGCACGCGCCTGGTCGACGGTGCTGAGGTGCGTGGCCATGCCGAGGGTCTGGTCCCACAGGCCCCAGGCCAGCGACAGGCCCGGCAGGCCCGCCGCCCGGCGGTTGTTCATCAGCCCGTCCAGGAAGGCGTTCGCCGCCGAGTAGTTGCCCTGGCCGGCGCCGCCGGACAGGCCCGCAACGGACGAGAAGACGACGAAGGCGTCGAGGTCCAGGCCCCGGGTCAGTGCGTCGAGGTGACGGACCGCGTCCACCTTCGGTGCGAACACCCCGGCCAGCCGCTCCGGGGTCAGCGCCCCGATCAACCCGTCGTCGAAGACGCCCGCGGTGTGCACCACACCGGTGAGGGGGTGCTCGGCCGGAACCGATGCCAGCAGGGCCTCGACCTGGCCGCGGTCGGACACGTCACAGGCGACCGCCGAAACCGCCGCGCCCTGCCCGGTCAGCTCGGCGACCAGTTCCTGCACGCCGTCGGCGTCCGGGCCGCGACGGCTGGCCAGCACCAGGTGCCGCACCCCGTGCCGGGAGACCAGATGCCGGGCCACCAGACCACCGAGGGAGCCTGCGCCGGAGACCAGGACGGTTCCCTCCGGTCCGAAGACCGCCGGAACGTCCGGAACGTGAACGGTGGTGCGGGCGAGCCGGGGCACGGAGAAGGCGGTCCCGCGCACCGCGACCTGCGGCTCGCCGCAGGCCAGCACCGAGTCGAGAACCGTGTCCATGACCGAGTCGGTGCCGCCTTCGGCAGCGGGGTCGATGTCCACCAGGACGATCCGGTCGGGGCTTTCCGTCTGGGCAGCACGCACCAGACCCCACACCGCGGCGCCCGCGGGGTCGGTCACCGCGCCGTCGCCGGCGGGCACCGCGCCCCGGGTCGCCACCACCAGCTGCGACTCCTCGAGCCCGGCGCCGGCCAGCCACGCCTGCAGGACCCCCAGCACACGGGAGGTCAGAGCCAGGACCGCGTCCTCGCCGCCGTCCCCCTCGCCGACGGCTTCCAGGACCGCCACGAGCGATACGCCGGGGACCGCAGCCATGCCTTCGGCCAGCGACGTCACCTCGTCAGCGGTGGCCACCGGCGCCCACGACAGCGAGGGCTCGGCCTGAACCTCGGGCAGCTCGCTCCACTCCACCTGGAACAGCGAGTTGGCGATCGCCGCGTCCGCCGCGCCGCCCAGCTGCTCGGCGGACACCGGCCGGGAGACCAGCGATTCCAGCGTCAGGACCAGGCCGCCGGTCTCGTCGGCAGCCTGGAACGTCAGCGCATCCGGACCGCTGGGCGCCACGCGTACCCGCAGGGCCGAGGCACCCGCGGCGTGCAGCGCCAGCCCGTTCCACGCGAACGCCAGCACCGGCTCCCCGGCTTCTTCCTCCTGTGCCGTACCCGCCGCTGCGCCGACCGTCCCGGCCTGCAGGGCCGCGTCGAGCAGCGCCGGGTGGATGCCGAACTTCCCGGCGTCCTTGGTCTGCTCCTCGGGCAGCGCAACCTCGGCGAAGACCTCCTCGCCGCGCCGCCACACCGTCCGCAGGCCCTGGAACGCCGGACCGTACGCGTAGCCGCGCTCGAGCAGGTCGGCGTAGAAGGTCCCGACCTCGACCGGCTGCGCACCCCGCGGCGGCCAGGCGGCGAAGTCGAACTCCGTCCCACGGGCCGCCGGCGACGCCGAGAGGAGTCCGGTGGCGTGCCGCGTCCACACGTCCGCGCCACCGTCGCCGGCAGCGTCCTCGCGCTGCGAGTACACCTCCACCGTGCGCGAGCCGGTCTCACCCGGTCCGCCGACGGCGACCTGGACGCGGACTCCGCCGTGCTCGGGCACCACCAGGGGCGCCTCGATCACCAGCTCTTCCAGCACGCCGCAGCCGGCCTCGTCACCGGCCCGAACGGCCAGCTCCACCAGCCCGGTGCCGGGCACGATCACCACACCGCTCACCGCGTGATCGGCCAGCCAGGCGTGCGACTTCAGCGAAAGCCGCGAGGTGAAGACGAGCCCGTCGGACTGCGGCAGGCGCACCACCGCGCCCAGCAGCGGGTGATCGGCCGTCGTCTGGCCCAACGAGGCCGCATCCGTGGCGCCCCCGACCGCCTCGAGCCAGTAGTGCCGGTGCTCGAAGGCGTACGTCGGCAGGTCCACGTGTGCGGACCCGGCCCCGGCGGGCAGGACTCCGCTCCAGTCCACGGCCACACCGCGGACGAACAGCTCGGCCAGCGAGGCGAACAGCCGGCGCAGGCCACCGTCCTCGCGGCGCAGCGAGCCGGTCACCAGCACATGGGCCGTGGTGTCGCTGTTGTCGACGGCTTCGGTGATCGGCTGGACCAGCACCGGGTGGGCACTGACCTCGACGAACACGCCGTGGCCCTGCGTGAGCAGGTCGGCCACGGCCGGGCCGAAGCCCACCTGTCCGCGCAGATTGCGGTACCAGTACGCGCCGTCCAGGACGTCCGCGTCCTCCACCCACGTGCCCGTGACGGTGGAGTAGAACGGCACCGTCGGAGCCAGAGCACTCACCTCGGCCAGCGCTTCGGCGAGCGCCTCGCGGATGTCCTCCACGTGCCGGGTGTGCGAGGCGTAGTCCACCGCGACCCGACGCACCCGGACGCCCGCACCGGACAGCGCTTCCAGCGCCTCGTCCAACGCCTCGGCATCACCCGCGATCACCACGGAGGACGGCCCGTTGACCGCGGCCACCTCGACCCGGTCCGCCCACGGCACCAGACGCGCAACGGCCTCGTCCACGCTCAGCGCCACCGAAGCCATACCGCCACGGCCCGCCAGGTCCTTGGCAATCGCCTGGCTGCGCAGCGCCACGACGCGCGCCGCATCCTCCAGCGAGAGCGCACCCGCCACGCAAGCGGCGGCTATCTCACCCTGCGAGTGACCGAGCACCGCATCCGGCTCCACGCCCGCGGACGCCCAGACCGCCGCAAGGCCGATCATCACGGCGAAGCTGGCCGGCTGCAGGACGTCGACGCGCTCCATGAGCTCGGGCTCGGTCTCGCCGCGCAGTACGTCGATCAGCGACCAGTCGATCCACGGCTCCAGCGCGGCAGCGCACTCCGCGATCCGCTCCGCGAAGACGGGCGAGGAGTCGAGGAGTTCCCGGCCCATACCCGCCCACTGCGAGCCCTGACCCGGGAACACCCACACGACCTTGCCGGGCGCACCCGCACCGGCGCTGCCGGACACGACACCGGCCGCGTCCTCACCGCGCGCCAGGGCCTGCAGACCGGCCAGTGCCTCATCGGCCGACTCGGCCACGACCACCGCACGCTCGCCCAGCACCGCGCGGCCCGACACCAGCGCCCCGGCCACGTCCGCCGTGGACACCCCATCGGCGCCCTCGACGAATGCCGCGAGCCGCTCCGCCTGAGCCGAAAGCGCACCGGGGGTCCGCGCCGACACCACCAGCGGCACCGCGCCTGCGGGGAGCGCCTCGCCGGAGTCGTGCTCCGCCTCTTCCTGCGGTGCCTCTTCCAGGATCAGGTGCGCGTTCGTGCCACTGACACCGAACGCCGATACACCGGCGCGGCGCGGCCGGCCGCTGCGCGGCCACTCCCGCGCCTCGGTCAGCAGTTCCACCGCACCGGCAGACCAGTCGACCTCGGTCGTGGGCGCATCCACGTGCAGCGTGGGAGGCATCACGCCGTGGCGCAGCGCCTCCACCATCTTGATGACACCGGCCACACCGGCGGCCGCCTGCGCGTGACCGATGTTCGACTTCAACGAGCCGAGCCACAGCGGCTGTTCCGCGTCACGGCCCTGTCCGTACGTGGCGAGCAGTGCCTGCGCCTCGATCGGGTCACCCAGGGCCGTACCGGTCCCGTGGCCCTCCACCATGTCCACGTCCGCGGAGACCAGACCGGCACTGGCCAGCGCTCCGCGGATCACCCGCTGCTGCGAGGGACCGTTCGGCGCGGTCAGGCCGTTGGACGCGCCGTCCTGGTTGACCGCACTGCCGCGCAGTACCGCCAGCACCCGGTGCCCGCGCTCACGCGCCACCGACAGCCGCTCCAGTACGACCACGCCGACGCCCTCGGCCCAACCCGTGCCGTCCGCGGCATCGGCGAACGCCTTGCAGCGGCCGTCGGCGGCCAGGCCGCGCTGCCGGGAGAACTCCGCAAAGACGCCGGGCGACGCCAGTACCGTCGCGCCGCCGGCCAGTGCCATCGAGCACTCGCCCTGGCGCAGCGCCTGCGCGGCCAGGTGCATCGCGACCAGCGAGGACGAGCACGCGGTGTCCACCGAAACCGCCGGACCCTCGAAGCCGAGCACGTAGGACACCCGGCCCGACGCCACGCTGGTCGAGCCGCCCGTGCCGGCGAAGCCCTCCAGCTCGGGCGTCACCACACTGGCTCCCGGCGCGACGTAGCCCTGGCCGAAGACCCCGGAGAACACGCCGACGTCGCTGCCCTTCAGCGAGACCGGGTCGATGCCCGCCCGCTCCAGCGCCTCCCACGAAGCCTCCAGCAGCAGCCGCTGCTGCGGGTCCATCGCCAGCGCCTCACGCGGCGAGATCCCGAAGAACCCCGCGTCGAACAGCCCCGCCTCGTGCAGGAAACCGCCCTGATCCGTGTACGAGGTACCCGCACGCTCGGGGTCCGGATCGAACAGGCCCTCCAGGTCCCAACCGCGGTCCTCGGGGAATCCGGAGACGGCGTCCCGGCCCTCGGACACCATCTTCCACAGGTCCTCCGGCCCCGCCACGCCACCGGGCAGTCGGCACGCCATGCCCACGATGGCGATCGGCTCACGGGAAGCGTCGAGGAGTTGGCGGTTCTGCTTCTTCAGCGAGCCGACCTCTTCCAGCGACTTCCTCAGCGCCTGGACGACCTTTTCATATGACGCACTCACTTAATTGCCCCAATCATTCAGCGGTTCCGAAGGTTTTTATTCGCCGAGCGCCAGTTGCACGAGATCGTCGACGTCCAGCTCGGCGATCGCCCTCTCCTCGTCGGCGTTGTCGATCCCGCCGATCTCCGGTTCGCCATCGCCACGGGCGACCAGCTTGACCAGGGCTTCCATCAATCCTGCTTCCCGGAACCGGGCCAGCGGGAGAGATACGAGTGCGTTCCGCAGTCGCTCCTCATCCACTTCCATCTCAATTGCGTCGTCGGCCGGCAGCAATTCCTGGTGCAGGTGGCGGGCGAGGACCTGCGGGGCCGGATAGTCGAAGACCAGCGTGGCCGGAAGCTTCAGACCGGTCGCCTCACGCAGCCGGTTGCGCAATTCCACCGACGTGAGCGAGTCGAAGCCGGCGTCCTTGAACGCCATGTCCGTCCGCACGCTCTCCGGACCGGCGTGTCCGAGCACGGCGGCCACCTGGGTCCGCACCAGGTCGAGGAGGACCTTCGCCTGGTCGGCGGCGGTCAGTGCGGCCAGCCGGTCGTACAGCTTGCGGCCCTCGTCGGCGGTGTCCGCCGCCTGTGCCTGCTGACGGCCCGCCCGGACCAGGCTGCGGAGCATGTGCGGTACGCCGCCACCGGCGGCCGCGTCGGCGCGCACCCCGCGCAGGTCCAGCTTGGCCGGCACCAGCAGCGACTGTGCGGACCCCAGAGCGGCTTCGAACAGCTCCATGCCCTCTGCAAGCGGCATCGCCTGCAGACCACCACGCCGGTTCATCCGGTTCCTGGTGAGGTCGTCGGTGTTGGCCGCCATGCCGGAGGTCTGGTCCCACAGGCCCCAGGCCAGCGACAGACCCGGCACACCTGCCGCCCTGCGGTGGGCCATCAGCCCGTCCAGGTAGGCGTTCGCCGCGGCGTAACTGCCACTGCCCGCGCCCATGAAGACGGCCGAGACGGAGGAGTAGACGACGAACGCGTCGAGGTCCAGGCCGCGGGTCAGCTCATCCAGGTGCCGTACCGCGTCCACCTTGGGCGCGAACACCCTCGCCAGCCGCTCCGGGGTCAGCGTTTCGATCACCCCGGCATCCAGCACACCGGCGGTGTGCACGACACCGGTCAGGCGGTGCTCGGCCGGCACCGATGCCAGCAGGGCCTCGACCTGGCCGCGGTCGGACACGTCACAGGCCACGACCGACACCGCAGCGCCCTGTTCGGTGAGTTCGGCGACCAGTTCCTGCACGCCTTCGGCCTCAGGACCCCGACGGCTGGCCAGCAGCAGCTGACGCACCCCGCGCCGGGAGACCAGATGCCGGGCCACGAGGCCACCCAACGACCCGGTGCCACCCGTGACCAGGACCGTTCCCTCCGGCCCGAACACCACGGGAGCATCCGGGGCCTCGTCGCCCGCCCGGACGAGCCGGGGGGCGGAGAGGACCGTCCCACGGACCGCGACCTGCGGCTCCCCGCCGGCCAGCACCGCACCGAGCACCAGCTCCGCGGCGCCTTCGGCAGCGGGGTCGGTGTCCAACAGGACGATCCGGTCGGGGTTCTCGCCCTGGGCGGCACGCACCAGGCCCCACACCGCCGACCCGGCCGGGTCGGTCACCGCGCCGTCGCCGGCGGGAACCGCGCCCCGGGTCACGACCACCAGCCGCGACTCCTCCAGCCCGGACCCGGCCAGCCACGCCTGGACGACCTCCAGCACCCGGGAGGTCAGATCCAGCACCGCACCCTCGCCGGTACCACCGACGGCCTCGAGGACCGCCACCGCCGGGGCATCTGCGCTCCCGGCGAAAGCCGCCACATCGTCGGCATCGGCCACCGGCAGCCACGACGGCGACAGCCCGGCACCCTGGGCCTGGGACAGCTCGGTCCACTCCACCCGGAACAGCGAGTCGGTACGCGCCGTGCCCCCCGCGGTCTCCCACTGCGCGGCGGAGACCGGACGGGACACCAGCGAGTCCAGCGTCAGGACCAGGCCGCCGGTCTCGTCGGCAGCCTCGACCGCCAGGGCGTCCGGCCCGAAGGGCGCCAGCCGTACCCGCAGGGCCGAGGCGCCCGCGGCGTGCAGCAGCAGCCCGTTCCAGTCGAGCGGCTGCAGCTGTCCGTCCGCCTCCGCGGCGTCGGGCGTCCCTGCGTGCAGGGCCGCGTCCAGCAGCGCGGGGTGGATGCCGAACCTGCCGGCGTCCTTGCGCTGCCCCTCGGGCAGGGCGACCTCGGCGAAGACCTCGTCGCCGCGCCGCCAGACCGCCCGTACGCCCTGGAACGCCGGACCGTAGCCGTAGCCGCGCTCGCCCAAGCCGGAGTAGAAGTCCCCGACCTCGACCGGCTGCGCGCCGGCCGGCGGCCAGGCGGCAAAGTCGAACCCGGTGCCACTGCCGCCCGTCCGAGCCGATGCCGACAGCACACCGGTGGCGTGCCGCGTCCACACGCCCTCACCGGCAGCGTCCTCGCGCTGGGAGTAGATCTCCACGGTCCGCGATGCGTTCTCACCCGGTCCTCCGACGGCGACCTGGACGCGGACTCCGCCGTGCTCGGGCACCACCAGCGGTGCCTCGATGACGAGTTCGTCCAGGACCCCGCAGCCCGCCTCGTCGCCGGCCCGCACCGCGAGCTCCACCATGCCGGTGCCCGGAAGGAGCACCACGCCGGCGATCGTGTGATCGGCCAGCCAGGGCTGCGACTTCAGCGACAGCCGCGAAGTGAAGACAAGCCCGTCCGACTGCGGCAGCTGCACCACCGCGCCCAGCAGCGGGTGATCGGCCGTCGTCTGGCCCAGCGACGCAGCGTCCGTGGCCGACCCGGCCGTCTGGAGCCAGTAGTGCTGGTGGTCGAAGGCGTACGTCGGCAGGTCCACGCGCCGGGACGGCGCCGTCTGCGGCAGCACACCGCTCCAATCGACGGCCACGCCGCGTACGAACAGCTCGGCCATCGAGGCCAGCAGCCGTCGCGGGCCACCGTCCTCGCGGCGCAGCGACCCGGTCACCACCGCATCGGTGTCCGTGCCGTCGACGATCTCGCTGACCGGCTGGACCAGCACCGGGTGGGCACTGACCTCCACGAACACCCCGTGCCCCTGGTCGAGCAGGTCGGCCACGGCCGGGCCGAAGCCCACCTGGCCGCGCAGGTTCCGGTACCAGTAGTCGCCGTCCAGGACCCCGGCGTCCACCACCCAGCCGCCGGCGACGGTGGAGTAGAACGGCACCGTCGGGGCCTGGGCGTCGATCCCGGCCAGGGTTTCGGCGAGGGTGTCGCGGATGGCTTCCACGTGCCGGGTGTGCGAGGCGTAGTCCACCGCGACCCGACGCACCCGCACGCCCTCGCCCGTCAGCGCTTCCAGTGCCTCGTCCAGTGCCTCGGCGTCACCGGCGATCACCACCGACGACGGGCCGTTGACCGCGGCCACCTCGACCCGATCCGCCCACGGCTCAATCCGTACGAGCGCCTCGTCCGCGCTCAGCGCGACCGAAGCCATACCACCGCGCCCCGCAAGCTCCTTGGCAATCGCCTGGCTGCGCAGCGTCACCACACGGGCCGCGTCCTCCAGCGAGAGCGCACCCGCCACGCAAGCCGCGGCGATCTCGCCCTGCGAGTGGCCGAGCACCGCATCGGGCTTGACCCCGACCGACTCCCACACCGCCGCCAGGCCCACCATCACGGCGAAGCTCGCCGGCTGCAGGACGTCCACCCGCTCGATGAGCTCAGGGTCGCCTTCGCCGCGCAGTACGTCGATCAGCGACCAGTCGATCCACGGCTCCAGCGCGGCAGCACACTCAGCGATCCGCTCCGCGAACACCGGGGAAGAGTCCAGGAGTTCACGGCCCATACCCGCCCACTGCGAGCCCTGACCCGGGAACACCCACACGACCTTGCCCGAAGCAGTCGCACTCCCGGACACCACACCGGCCGCATCCTCACCGCGCGCCAGCGCCTGCAGCCCGGTCAGCGCCTCATCGGCCGAACCCGCGACCACCACCGCACGCTCACCGAAGACCGTACGGCCCGACACCAACGCCCCGGCCACATCCGCCGTCGACACCCCATCGGCGCCCTCGACGAACGCCGCCAGCCGACCCGCCTGGCCCGCAAGCGAACCGGCGCTCCGCGCCGACACCACGAGCGGCACCACACCGGCGGGCGCCGGCGCTTGCGCGACGGTCTCGGCCGTCTCCGCGGGCGCCTCCTCCAGGATCAGGTGCGCATTCGTCCCGCTGATGCCGAACGAGGACACACCGACCCGACGCGGATGACCGTTGCGCGGCCACTCCCGCGACTCCGTCAGCAGCTCGATGGCACCAGCAGACCAGTCCACCTGATGTGAAGGCTCGTGCACGTGCAGCGTGGGCGGCATGACGCCGTGGCGCAGCGCCTGCACCATCTTGATCACGCCGGCCACACCGGCAGCCGCCTGCGTATGACCGATGTTGGACTTCAACGAGCCCAGCCACAGCGGCTGCTCCGGGTCCCGGTCCCGCCCGTACGTCGCCAGGAGCGCCTGCGCCTCGATCGGGTCACCCAGGGCCGTTCCCGTGCCGTGGCCCTCCACGACGTCCACGTCGGACGCGGTGAGTCCGGCGCTGGCCAGGGCCTTGCGGATCACCCGCTGCTGCGAGGGACCGTTCGGCGCGGTCAGACCGTTCGACGCACCGTCCTGGTTGACCGCACTGCCGCGCAGCACCGCCAGCACCCGGTGCCCGCGCTCACGCGCCACCGACAGCCGCTCGAGCACCACCAGGCCGACGCCCTCGGACAGCACCGTGCCGTCCGCGCCGTCCGCGTACGCCTTGCACCGGCCGTCGGCGGCCATGCCCCGCTGGCGCGACATGCCGAGGATTCCGATCGGCGATCCCATCACGGCGACACCGCCGGCGAGCGCCATGGAGCACTCGCCCTGGCGCAGTGCCTGCGCGGCCAGGTGCATCGCCACCAGGGACGAGGAGCAGGCCGTGTCCACCGTGACCGCGGGGCCCTCGAAACCGAAGGCGTACGACACGCGGCCCGAGGCCACACTGCCCGCCGTGGCGGTCGTGACGAAGCCTTCGAGCTCCGCGGGCATGTTCGTCAGGGACTCGACGTAGTCGTGGATGGAGACACCGGAGAAGACGCCGATGTTGCTGCCCTGTGCCGTGCTCGGGTCGATGCCCGCCCGCTCCAGCGCCTCCCAGGAGGCCTCCAGCAGCAGCCGCTGCTGCGGGTCCATCGCCAGCGCCTCGTTGGGCGAGATGCCGAAGAACGCGGCGTCGAACTGCGCGGCCTCGTGCAGGAATCCGCCCTGGCCGGCGGACGAGGTGCCCGTACGGTCGGAGTCCGGGTCGTGCAGACCGTCCAGGTCCCAGCCGCGGTCGTCGGGGAACGACGACATGCCCTCACGGCCCTCGGCCACCAGCTGCCACAGGCCGTCGGGGTCCGCGACACCGCCCGGCAGCCGGCACGCCATCCCGACGATCGCGATCGGCTCGTCCGGATCCGCGACGACGGCCGCAGCCGAGGCAGGGGTGCCGGCCGCCGCGTCGCCGAGCTCCTCGCGCAGGTGGCGGGCGAGCGCGACCGGGGTGGGGTAGTCGAAGATCAGCGTGGCGGGCAGCTTCACGCCGGTCGCCGCGCTCAGCCGGTTCCGCAGCTCGACCGCGGTCAGCGAGTCGAACCCGATGTCGCTGAACCCGCGGGTGCCCTGCGCCAGTTCGGGGCCGCTGAAGCCGAGTACGTTGCCCGACTCGGCCTGGACGACGGTCAGCAGGATGCTCTCCTGCTCGGCGGGCGACAGCCCGGCGAGCCTGCGGACCAGTCCGCTGCTGTCCCCGGCAGCCGCCCGCGCCACGCGCCGGCTCGCGCGAACCAGGCCGCGCAGGAGATGCGGGACTCCCCCGCCGGCTGCGGCCTGGCTTCGCATGGCCTTCAGGTCCAGCTTGATCGGCACCAGCAGCGCCTGGTCCGTGTGCAGGCCGACGTCAAGGATGTGCAGGCCCTCGGCCGGCGTCATCGCCAGCACGCCGCCACGGCTCATACGGGCCTGGTCGACGGCGCTGAGGTGAGCGGTCAGGCCGTTGCTCTGCTCCCACAGGCCCCAGGCCAGCGACAGTGCGGGCAGGCCCGCCGCCCGACGGCCGGCCATCAGCCCGTCGAGGAAGGCGTTCGCCGCCGCGTAGTTGCCCTGGCCTGCCGACCCCATGAGCGAGGCGGCGGACGAGAACACGATGAACGCGTCGAGGTCCAGGCCGCGGGTCAGCTCATCCAGGTGCCGTACCGCGTCCACCTTGGGCGCGAACACCGTCGCGAGCCGCTCCGGGGTCAGCGTCGCGATCACGCCGTCGTCCAGCACACCGGCCATGTGCACGACACCGGTCAGGCGGTGCTCGGCCGGCACCGAAGCCAGCAGGGCCTCGACCTGGCCGCGGTCGGACACGTCACAGGCCGCCACCGACACCGCAGCGCCCAGCTCGGTGAGCTCGGCGACCAGCTCCTGCACACCCTCGGCAGCCGGACCCCGACGGCCGGCCAGCAGCAGGTGCCGCACCCCGTGCCGGGTGACCAGGTGCCGGGCCACCAGACCGCCCAGGGCGCCGGTGCCACCCGTGACCAGGACGGTCCCTTCGGCCCCGAACACCGCGGGCTCGTCCGGGACCTCGCCGCCGGCCCGGACGAGCCGGGGGACGCAGAGGGCCGTTCCGCGCACCGCGACCTGCGGTTCGCCGCTGGCCAGCACCGCGCCCAGCACGGCTCCGGCTCCGTCGCCGGAGGCCGGGTCGGTGTCGATCAGAATGATCCGGTCGGGGTTCTCGGCCTGCGCGGCGCGCACCAGACCCCACACGGCCGATCCGGCCGGGTCGGTCACCGTACCGTCGCCGGCGGGGACGGCGCCCCGGGTCACCACGACCAGGCTCGACTCCTCCAGCCCGGTCCCGGCCAGCCACGCCTGGACGACCTCCAGCACCCGGGAGGTCGACTCCAGTACCGCGTCCTCGCCGTCGGCGCCGGCCACGGCCTGCAGGACCGCCACCGCCGGGACGGCGGCGCTCCCGGCCAGAGCCACGACGTCGTCGGCGCCGGAAACGGCCACCCACGACGGCGCCGGCTCCCCACCCTGAGCCGCAGACAGCTCGGTCCACTCCACCCCGAACAGCGAGTCGCGGCTCTCGTCGCCTGCCGCGGCGCCCAACTGGTCGGTGGATACGGGCAGGGACACCAGCGAGTCCATCGTCAGGACCAGGTCGCCGGTCTCGTCGGCGGCCTGGAACGACAGCGCGTCCGGCCCGCACGGGGCGACCCTCACCCGCAGTGCCGAGGCACCCACGGCATGCAGCACCAGCCCGTTCCACGCGAACGGCAGCACCTGGCGGTCGTCGTCCGGGTTGGCGAACGCGTTCGTGTGGAGGGCCGCATCCAGCAGCGCCGGGTGCATGCCGAACTTGCCGGCTTCCTCCCGCTGCTCCTCGGGCAGGACGGCCTCCGCGAAGACCTCGTCACCGCGCCGCCACACCGCCCGCAGGCCCTGGAACGCCGGACCGTACGCGTAGCCGCGCTCGAGCAGGTCGGTGTAGAAGGTCCCGACCTCGACCGGCTCGG
Source organism: Streptomyces sp. NBC_01296 (assembly GCF_035984415.1). Classification (NCBI taxonomy): domain Bacteria; kingdom Bacillati; phylum Actinomycetota; class Actinomycetes; order Kitasatosporales; family Streptomycetaceae; genus Streptomyces; species Streptomyces sp. NBC_01296. Next base: position 2,555,728 of record NZ_CP130720.1, read on the forward strand.
CGCCCGGGGGCGGCCACGCGGCGAAGTCGTATTCCTGTCCCGTTCCCCGTTTCACCGACGACGCCGACGACGCCGCCAGGAGCCCAGTGGCGTGCCGCGTCCATTCGTTCGCGCCGCCGTCGCCGGCGGCGTCCTCGCGCTGCGAGTACACGTCCACCGTGCGCGAGCCGGTTTCGCCCGGTCCGCCGACCGCGACCTGCAACCGCACGCCGCCCTGCTCGGGGAGCACCAGCGGTGACTCGATCACGAGTTCTTCCAGGACGCCGTAGCCGAACTCGTCGCCGGCCCGGACCGCGAGGTCGACGTACATCGTGCCGGGGATGATCACCACGCCGCCGATCGCGTGACCGGCCAGCCAGGGGTGCGTCCGCAGCGAGAGCCGCGAGGTGAAGACCAGTCCGTCGGACTGCGGCAGCTGCACCACCGCGCCCAGCAGCGGGTGATCGGCCCCGGTCAGTCCCAGCGAGGCCGCGTCCGTGGCCGACCCGCCCATCTGGATCCAGTAGTGCTGGTGGTCGAAGGCGTACGTCGGCAGGTCGATGCGGGCGGAGGCGGCTCCGGCGGGCAGCACCTCGGCCCAGTCCACGGCCACACCGCGGACGAACAGCTCGGCCAGCGAGGCGAACAGCCGGCGCAGGCCACCGTCCTCGCGGCGCAGCGAGCCGGTCACCACCACGTCGGTGTCGGTGTCGGCCTTGTCGATGGTCTCGGTGATCGGCTGGACCAGCACCGGGTGGGCGCTGACCTCGACGAACACGCCGTGGCCCTGCGTGAGCAGGTCGGCCACGGCCGGGCCGAAGCCCACCTGTCCGCGCAGATTGCGGTACCAGTACGCGCCGTCCAGGACGTCGGCGTCCTCCACCCACGTGCCCGTGACGGTGGAGTAGAACGGCACCGTCGGGGCCTGCGCGGTGACACCGGCCAGTGCTTCGGCCAGCGTCTCGCGGATGGCCTCCACGTGCCGGGTGTGGGACGCGTAGTCCACGGCCACCCGGCGTATCCGGACGCCCTGGTCGTCGAGTGCGTCCAGCGCCTCGTCCAGCGCCTCGGCGTCACCCGCGATCACCACGGAGGTCGGGCCGTTGACGGCGGCCACCTCGACCCGGTCCGCCCACGGCTCCAGCCGCGCGACGGCCTCGTCCACGTTCAGCGCGACGGAAGCCATACCGCCGCGCCCGGCCAGGTCCTTGGCAATCGCCTGGCTGCGCAGCGCCACGACGCGCGCCGCGTCCTCCAGCGAGAGCGCACCCGCGACACACGCCGCGGCTATCTCACCCTGCGAGTGACCGAGCACCGCGTCCGGCTCCACACCCACCGACGACCACACCGCGGCCAGGCCCACCATCACGGCGAAGCTGGCCGGCTGCACCACATCGACCCGCTGCAGGAGCTCGGGCTCGGTCTCGCCGCGCAGCACGTCCAGCAGCGACCAGTCCACCCACCGCTCCAGCGCGGCAGCGCACTGCGCGATCCGCTCGGCGAACACCGGCGAGGAGTCGAGGAGTTCACGGCCCATGCCCACCCACTGGGAGCCCTGGCCGGGGAAGACCCAGACGACCTTGCCGGGCGTGCCCGCACCGGTCACCAGACCGGGCGCGCTCTCACCGCGCGCCAGCGCCTGCAGACCGGCCAGCGCCTCGTCGGCGGAGTCGGCCACGACCACCGCACGCTCGCCCAGCACCGCGCGGCCCGACACCAGTGCTCGGGCCACGTCCGCCAGCGGCACCTCGTCGGCGCCGTCGAGGTATTCCGCGAGCTGCCCGGCCTGGGCCGCCAGCGAGCCTGCGGTCCCCGCCGACACCACGAGCGGCACCGCACCGGCAGGCCGGGCCTCGTCCGTGACGGGCTCCGCGGCCTCCTGCGGCGCCTCCTCCAGGATCATGTGCGCGTTCGTGCCGCTGGCCCCGAACGCGGAAACACCGGCGCGGCGCGGGTGGCCGTTCTGCGGCCACTCCCGCGCCTCGGTCAGCAGCTCGACCGCGCCCGCGGACCAGTCCACCTGCGGGGTGGGCGCGTCCACGTGCAGGGTGGCCGGGAGCGTACGGTGCCGCAGCGCCTGGACCATGTTGATCACGGCGGCCACGCCGGACGCCGCCTGCGTGTGCCCGATGACGGACTTGACCGAGCCGAGCCACAGCGGCTGTTCCGGGTCGCGGCCCTGCCCGTACGTGGCCAGCAGCGCCTGCGCCTCGATCGGGTCGCCCAGCACCGTGCCCGTGCCGTGGCCCTCCACCGCGTCCACGTCGGACGGGGAGAGCCCGGCGCTGTCGAGCGCCTTGCGGATCACCCGCTGCTGCGAGGGACCGTTCGGCGCGGTCAGGCCGTTGGACGCACCGTCCTGGTTCACGGCACTGCCGCGGATCACGGCCAGTACCTGGTGCCCGCGCTCCTGCGCCACCGAGAGCCGCTCCAGCAGCACCACGCCCACGCCCTCGGCCCAGCCGGAGCCGTCGGCGCCGGCGGCGTAGGACTTGCAGCGCCCGTCGAAGGCGAGTGCGCGCTGACGCGAGAACCCGACGAACCCGCCCGGCGTCGCCATGACCGTCGAGCCGCCCGCGAGCGCCATGGAGCACTCGCCCCGGCGCAGCGCCTGTGCGGCGAGGTGGATCGCGACCAGCGAGGAGGAGCACATGGTGTCGACCGTCACCGCGGGGCCCTCGAGCCCGAGGGTGTAGGCGACCCGCCCGGAGGCGACGCCGCCCGCCGTGCCCAGCGCGCGCTCCAGGCTGAGGTAGCCCTCGAAGCCGCTGAGGTCGGGCGCGTAGTCCTGGTGCACGATTCCGGCGAAGACGCCGATGTCGCTGCCGCGTACCGAGTGGGGGTCGATGCCGGCCCGCTCGAAGGTCTCCCAGGACACCTCGAGCAGCTGTCGCTGCTGGGGGTCCATCGCCAGGGCCTCACGCGGCGAGATGCCGAAGAACCCGGCGTCGAACTGCGCCGCGTCGCGCAGGAAGGCGCCTTCGCGCACGTACGTCGTACCGGGGTTGTCGGGGTCCGGGTGGTAGAGGCCCTCCACGTCCCAGCCGCGGTCCTCGGGGAACGTGCTGTACACGTCGGCGCCCTCGGACACCACCCGCCAGAAGTCCTCCGGCCCGCGGATCCCGCCGGCGTACCGGCAGGCCATGGACACGATCGCGATGGGCTCCGCGGCTGCCGCGACGAGTGTGCTGTTCTCCTGCTGAAGCCGGGCGTTCTCCTTCAGCGAGGCACGCAGTGCCTCGACGACCTGCTGGTCGGGCGCCGACATATCCATCCTCCACGATTCGTTCACAGGCGATCAGCTCGTCTTGCCCAGGGCCCGCTGCACCAGATCGGCAACGTCCATGGCGTCGATCAGTTCCACGTCGGCGGCGGCCGCCGACGGCTCCACTTCCGGCGCGTCCGCGTCCGCGTCCGTGTCGGCCTCGGCGAGGCCGAGGAGGGTGTCCAGTACCCCGGCTTCCTTGAACCGGGCGAACGGCACGGACGCCAGGACCTGCCTGAGCTCGTCCTCCCGCTCGTCCGGGCCGTCGTCGGTCTCCCGGAGAAGTTCGGAGCGCAGGTATCCGACCAGCGCCTCCGGGGTGGGGTAGTCGAAAATCAGGGTTGCGGGCAGGCGCAGTCCGGTGGCCGCGTTCAGGCTGTTGCGGAGGTTGACGGCGGCCAGCGAGTCGAAGCCGACCTCCTGGAACGCCTGGCGCGGGCCGATGCCCTCCGCGCCGGTGTGGCCGAGGACCGTCGAGGCGTGGCCACGGACCAGCCGGAGCAGGATGCGGTCCTGCTCGGTGTCCGAGACCGCCCGCAGGGAGTCCGCGAGGGACGTGGCGGCGTCGCTGTTCTCGCCGTCGCCCTGCAGGGCCTGGAGGGCCTTCTTCGCCTCGGGCAGGTCGGCGAACAGGGGGCTGGTGCGGACCGAGGTGAACGCGGGGATGAAGGCCCCCCAGTCCATGTCGGCCACGGCCACGAACTTCTCGTTGCCCTGTACCGCCTGCACCATCGCGGTGACCGCGAGCCCGGGGGCCACGGGAAGGACGCCGCGGCGCCTGAGCTGGGCGAGGGCGGCCTCGTCCATGCCCACGCCGATCTGGTCGAGGGCTCCCCAGGCGATCGACGTCGCCCTCAGCCCACGGGCGCGGCGCCACTCGATCAGGGCGTCGAGGACGGCGTTGGCCGCTCCGGACGGACCCTGGCCGCCGCCGCCCCACACGCCCGCGATCGAGGAGAAGACGACGAACGCGTCGAGCGGAGCGTCCTCGAACAGCTCGTCCAGCCACACCGCGGTGTCCACCTTGGCCGCGAACACCCCGGCGAGGTCCTGCACCCCGGTGTCGTCGATGGAGCTGGTCTGCGTCACGTCGGCGGCGTGCACCACGGCCGTGACCGGCTGCTCGGCGGCCGCCTGGGAGACCAGCTGCGCGATCGCGTCCCGGTCGGAGTCCTCGCACGACTCCACCGTGGTGGCGACGCCCAGTCCGGCCAGTTCGGCCCGCAGGTCCGACACGCTCCCGCCGGATGCCTGCGCGGTCGTGGTGACGACGAGCCGGTCGACGCCGGCCTGCGCGAGCCACACCGCGACGTGCTTGCCGAGTCCCTCGGCGCCGCCGGTCACCAGGACCGTGCCCCGGGGCTGCCAGCCGGCGTCGCCGGTGGACTCCGGGACGGGCTTGCGCACCAGGCGCCGGGTGTACACACCCGATCGCCGGACCGCGAGCTGGTCCTCGTCGGCAGCGGAGTTCAGCACTCCGAGCAGGTACCGGGCCGTACGCGGGTCGCTCACGGCAGGCAGGTCGACCAGACCGCCCCACCGGTCGAGGCGTTCCAGCGCGGCGGCGCGGCCGAGGCCCCACAGCGACGCCTGCACCGGTGAGGTGAGGGTGTCGTGGATGCCGATGTTCACCGCGCCCTTGGTCAGGCACCACAGCGGCTGGGTGGCGTTGTTGTCGCCGAGGGCCTGGATCAGCGCGAGCGTCGACGCCGTGACCGCGGTCGGGTCCTGCAGACCGCTGCCCGTCCGCTCGTCCAGGGCCAGCAGGGACAGCACGCCGGTCAGGTCGTGTTCGGCCAGGACGCCGGTCAGCCGCTTGGCGAGCCCCTCCCGCGTACGGTCGGGCTCACCGATCTCCAGCAGGACGGTGCCGAGTCCGAGACCGGCCAGCTCCTCCAGGAGGGCGTCGGTCGCGCTGCCGTCAGGACGTGCGGACGGTACGACGACCAGCCAGCGGCCACCGGGTACGCCGGCGGCTTCGCGCTCGAGCGGCTGCCAGGTGACGTGGTAGCGCAGCTTCTCCGCCGTCGACCGCTCGCGGCGCTTGCCCCGCCATTCCGCCAGTACGGGGACGACGGTGTCCAGGGCGCTGCGCTGGTCGGTCGACACCATCTCCAGCAGCTCGCCGAGGGAGTCCAGATCGGCCCGCTCGATCGCGGCCCAGAAGTCGGAGTCCGCGCCTTCGGCCGCATCGCCGGCGGCGCCGGCGGCCGCTTCCGCCTCCTGGAGCCAGTAGTGCTGGTGCTCGAAGGCGTACGTCGGCAGGTCCACGCGTACGGACCCGGCCCCGGCGGGCAGCAGACCGCTCCAGTCCACGGCCACACCGCGGACGAACAGCTCGGCCATCGAGGCCAGCAGCCGTCGCAGGCCGCCGTCCTCGCGGCGCAGCGAACCCGCCACGACCGCATCGGTCCCGGTGTCGTCAGCGGTCTCGGTGATCGGCTGGACCAGCACCGGGTGGGCGCTGACCTCCACGAACACCCCGTGGCCCTGACCCATCAGGTCGGCCACGGCCGGGCCGAAGCCGACCTGGCCGCGCAGGTTGCGGTACCAGTACGCGCCGTCGAGGACGCCGGCGTCCGCCACCCAACCGCCGGTCGCGGTGGAGTAGAACGGCACCTTCGGGGCCTGCGCGTCGATCCCGGCCAGGGCTTCGGCGAGCGTGTCGCGAACGTCCTCCACGTGCCGGGTGTGCGAGGCGTAGTCCACCGCGACCCGACGCACCCGGACACCCTGACCCGCCAGCGCTTCCAGTACCTCGTCCAGCGCCTCGGCGTCGCCGGCGATCACCACGGAGGTCGGGCCGTTGACCGCGGCCACCTCGACCCGGTCCGCCCACGGCTCCAGCCACGCAACCGCCGCGTCCGCGCTCAGCGCGACCGAGGCCATACCGCCGCGGCCCGCCAGCTCCTTCGCGATGACCTGGCTGCGCAGTGCCACCACGCGTGCCGCATCGTCGAGGGACAGGGCCCCCGCGACGCAGGCAGCGGCGATCTCGCCCTGGGAGTGGCCGAGCACGGCGTCCGGCTCCACTCCTGCGGAGCTCCACACGGCCGCCAGGCCCACCATCACGGCGAAGCTGGCCGGCTGCAGGACGTCGACCCGTTCCATGAGCTCGGGCTCGGTCTCGCCGCGCAGCACCTCGGTCAGCGACCAGTCGATCCACGGCTCCAGCGCGGCAGCGCACTGCGCGATCCGCTCCGCGAACACCGGCGAGGAGTCGAGCAGTTCCCGGCCCATGCCCGCCCACTGCGAGCCCTGACCGGGGAACACCCACACGAGCTTGCCCGGCTTGCCCGAACCGGCACTGCCGGACACCACACCGGGCGCGCTCTCGCCCCGAGCCAGCGCCTGCAGTCCTGCCAGCGCCTCCTCGTCCGAGCCGGCCACCACGACCGCACGCTCGCCCAGCACCGCGCGGCCCGAGACCAGCGCCCCGGCCACTCCTGCCAGGGACCCCTCATCGGCGCCCTCGACGAACGCCGCCAGCCGCCCGGCCTGACCGGCCAGGGAACCGGCGCTCCGCGCCGACACCACCAGCGGCACCACACCTGCAGGCGCGAGCCGCTCCTGCGTCTCTTCCGCGGGCGCTTCCTCCAGGATGAGGTGCGCATTCGTCCCGCTGGCCCCGAACGAGGAGACCGCGGCCCGGCGCGGATGGCCGTTGCGGGTCCATTCCCGGGCCTCGGTCAGCAGCTCCACCGCACCCGCGGACCAGTCCACCTGAGGCGTGGGCTCGTCCACATGGAGCGTGGCGGGCATGACGCCGTGCTGCATGGCCATGACCATCTTGATCACACCGGCCACACCGGCGGCCGCCTGCGCATGGCCGATGTTCGACTTCAACGAGCCCAGCCACAGCGGCTGCTGCGGATCCCGGTCCCGCCCGTACGTGGCGAGCAGTGCCTGCGCCTCGATCGGGTCGCCCAGGGCCGTACCGGTCCCGTGCGCCTCGACGACGTCGACGTCCGCCGGAGTGAGCCCCGCCGTGTCCAGCGCCCTGCGGATCACCCGCTGCTGCGAGGGACCGTTCGGCGCGGTCAGGCCGTTGGACGCACCGTCCTGGTTGACGGCGCTGCCGCGCAGCACCGCCAGCACCCGGTGCCCGCGCTCACGCGCCACCGACAGCCGCTCCAATACGACCACGCCGACGCCCTCGGCCCAGCCGGTTCCGTCCGCCGCCGAGGAGAACGCCTTGCACCGGCCGTCGGCGGACAGGCCGCGCTGCCGCGAGAACTCCATGAAGGCGTCCGGACTGGCCATGACCGTCGCGCCGCCGGCGAGCGCCATCGAGCACTCGCCCTGCCGCAGCGACTGTGCGGCCAGGTGGATGGCCACGAGCGACGAGGAACACGCCGTGTCCACCGTGACCGCGGGACCCTCGAAGCCGAACACGTACGACACGCGGCCCGAGGCCACACTCGCCGCCGTACCGGTCATGAGGTAGCCCTGGACGTCCTCGGGCACCTGGTGGAGCCGGGTCACGTAGTCGTGGTGGACGATTCCGGTGAAGACGCCGATGTCACTGCCCTTGGCGGACTGCGGGTCGATGCCCGCCCGCTCCAGCGCCTCCCAGGAGGTCTCCAGCAGCAGGCGCTGCTGCGGGTCCATCGCCAGGGCCTCACGCGGGGAGATCCCGAAGAGGCCGGCGTCGAACTGCGCGGCCTCGTGGAGGAATCCGCCCGAGCGGGTGTAGCTGGTACCCGGGTGGGCCGGGTCCGGGTGGTAGAGCCCCTCGAGGTCCCAGCCGCGGTCGAGCGGGAAGCCGGACACCGCGTCCCGCTGCTCCACCACGAGCTTCCACAGCTCCTCGGGGCTGTCCGCCCCGCCCGGCAGCCGGCTGCTCATGGCGACGATCGCGATCGGCTCGTCGGAGACGGCGGCCGCCGTGGCCGGGGTGGGCACCGCTGCCTGCTCACCGAGCAGTTCGCCGCGCAGGTGGGCCGCGAGCAGGGTGAGCGTCGGATAGTCGAAGACGAGCGTGCTGGGCAGGTCCACCCCGGTGGAGTCGCGCAGGCGGTTGCAGAGTTTGACCGCGCTGAGGGAGTCGAATCCGAGGCTCTTGAAGGACTGCTCCTCGTCGAACCCGTCCGACGCGCGGTGGCCGAGCACGAACGCGGTGCTCTGCTGGACCAGGTCCATCACCGCACGCTGCTGCTCCGCGGCCGACAGCCCGGCCAGCCGGCTCGCGAGCGCATCGCCGGCCCCTTCGCTCCGCGACACCACGCGCCGCGTGAGGGCTCCGGAAGGCGTGTGCGCTTCGGCGGCGCAGGCGCCCCGCTCGGCCTTCGTCAGCGGCTGCTCGGCGCCGTCTCCGGGCAGGGTGCCCAGGGTCAACGGGCCGAGGACCGCCACCGGTTCGCCGGCCGGGTCCGCGAGCTCCAGCAGGTGGCCGCCGTCCGGCGCCGGCGTGATCCGCAGCCGCAGCGAGGCGGCGCCTTCCGCGTACACGGCCAAGCCGGCGCAGCCGGACAGGTCCGCGGTGGTACGGGCGTCCAGGACGCGCAGTGCGGCGTCGAGGAGCACCGGGTGCAGGGTGAACTCGGCGGCTTCGTCGGTCAGTTCGTCCGGGAGAGCGATCTCCGCGTAGGTCTGCCCGTCGTGCTGCCACGCACGGTGCGCCCCCGGGAGGAGTGCGTCACCGTCCGCCGGCAGCGGCCAGTCCCGCAGGTCGAACGCCGACTGCGGCATTCCGGGGACCAGTACGGCGCGTGCATGGCACGTCCAGGGACCTTGTTCCGGGTCGAGGGTCCGGCCGTGGACGGCGGCCCGGCGGCGCCCGTCGGGGCCCGGGCCGTCCACCGACACCCGCACCTGGGTGTGGCCGTGCTCCGGCACCGTCAAAGGCGCCTCGACGACGACCTGTTCGAGGCTTCCGCAGCCCACCTCGTTGCCGGCCCTGACGATCATCTCCAGGAGCGCGGCGGCCGGAACCCTGGTGGCGCCGTCGTTCTCCGTCGCGCCGGGGAGCCAGCCGCGGCTTCGCGGCGACAGCCGCCCGGTCAGTACGAGACCGGTCCCGCCGCCGTCGCCCGGCATCTCGACGACGGCGGAGAGCAGCGGGTGCCCGGCGCCGGCGGTGCCGAGCGCCTCGGCGCCGCCCTTCGCGGTCTCGTCGGCTTCGACCCAGTACCGCTGGTGCTGGAACGCGTACGTGGGCAGCTCGGCCCCGGCCGCCGTGGCGGGCCGCCCGAGGACGGCCGCCCAGTCCACGGCCACACCGCGTACGTGCAGTTCCGCGAGGGCGGTCAGGACGCCGGCGGGCTCCGCGCCGTCCTTGCGCAGGGTGGCGATGCAGCTCTGTTCGCGGCCGCCGAGCGAGCCGAGCGCCATCGCGGCGAGGATCCCTCCGGGGCCCAGTTCGAGGAACGTCGTCGCTCCGAGGTCGCTCAGCGCGACGACGGCATCGCTGAACCGCACCGCGTTCCGCGCCTCGTCGACCCAGTACTCGGGGGTGCAGAGCTGCCCGTCCCGGACGGGTTCGCCGGTCAGGGTGGAGACGACGGGAAGAGCGCCCGGCCCGTACGACAGGCCCTCCAGGACCGTGCGGAACTCGTCGAGCACGGGCTCCATGAGCGGGGAGTGGAAGGCGTGGCTGACCGGCAGCCTGCGCGTCTTGTGGCCGCGGCCGGCCAGTTCGTCGGCGACGGCGAGCACGGCGTCCTCGGCGCCGGAGAGCACGAGCGAGTCGGGGCTGTTCACCGCCGCGACGCAGACCACACCGCGGGCCCGGGCCAGCAGGGGGGCGACGTCGGCCTCGGTCGCCTGGACGGCGACCATCGCACCGCCTTCGGGCAGGGACTGCATCAACCGGCCGCGCGCGGCGATCAGTCGGCCCGCTTCGGCCAGTCCCAGCACTCCGGAGACGTGCGCGGCCGTGATCTCTCCGATCGAGTGGCCTGCGACGAGATCCGGTCGCACCCCCCAGGACTCGAAGAGCCGGAACAGCGCGGTCTCCAGGGCGAACAGGGCGCCCTGCGTGTACATGGTCTGGTCGAGCAGTTCGCTGTCGGGCGATCCCGGCGCGGCGAACACCACGTCGCGCAGCGGGCGCGCCGCGTGCTCGTCCAGGTGCTCTTCCACGGCGGCGCAGGCGGCGGCGAAGGCCTCGCGGAAGACCGGGTAGGTCTGCGCGAGTTCGCGGCCCATGCCGGCCCACTGGCTGCCCTGACCGGTGAAGAGGACGGCCAGTTTGCCCGTGGTGGGGGTGCCGGAGACGACGGCGGGGCTCGCTTCACCACGCCCGAAGGCGCTCAGGTCGGCAGAGAGCCGCTCCCTGTCGGACGCCAGGACGACAGCACGGTGGTCGAGTTGGGCACGCGTGGTGGCGAGCGCGTGGGCGGCGTCGGTCAAGCGTACGTCGGGCCGGGCGTCGAAGAACCGGGCGAGCCGGTCGGCCTGGCCGCGCAGCCCGGCCGGCGTCCGCGCCGAGACGGGCACCGGTACCAGGACGCCGGCCGGCTCCGGTCCGGGCTCCGGCGCGGGAGCCGGCGGCTGATCGGGGGCCTCTTCGATGACGACGTGCGCGTTGGTGCCGCCGATGCCGAAGGAGGACACGCCGGCCCGGCGGGGCCGGCCGCTGCGCGGCCAGTCGCGGGCCTCGGTCAGCAGTTCCACGGCGCCCGCGGACCAGTCGACGTGGGACGAGGGACGGTCCACGTGCAGTGTCCTGGGGAGGACGCCGTGCCGCATGGCCATGACCATCTTGATCACGCCTGCGACGCCTGCCGCCCCCTGGGTGTGCCCGATGTTCGACTTCACGGACCCGAGCCACAGCGGCCGGTCGGCCTCCCGGTCCTGGCCGTAGGTCGCCAGGAGCGCGTCCGCCTCGATCGGGTCGCCGAGCGTCGTACCCGTGCCGTGCGCCTCCACGGCGTCCACGTCCGAGGTGCCGAGACCGGCATGGGCCAGGGCCTTGCGGATCACCCGCTGCTGCGCCGGACCGTTCGGGGCCGTCAGACCGTTCGAGGCGCCGTCCTGGTTCACCGCGGACCCGCGGACCACGGCCAGTACCTGGTGGCCCCGGCGACGGGCGTCCGACAGCCGCTCCACGAGCAGCAGCCCCGCGCCCTCGGACCAGCCGGTGCCGTCCGCGCCGTCGGCGAACGCCTTGCACCGGCCGTCGGGGGCCAGTCCGCGCTGCCGGGAGAACTCGACGAAGGTCTCCACGGTGCCCATCACCATCACGCCGCCGGCCAGCGCCATGGAGCACTCGCCGCGGTTCAGTGCCTGCGCCGCGAGGTGCAGTGCCACCAGGGAGGAGGAGCACGCCGTGTCGACCGTGAGGGCGGGGCCCTCGAAGCCGAAGTGGTAGGCGATACGGCCGGAGGTGACGCTGCCCGAGCCGCCGGTGAGGCGGAATCCCTCGACACCGGACGCCTGGTGCATCCGCACGCTGTAGTCGTGGCTGTTGACCCCGACGAAGACGCCGACGTCCTCCCCGGCCAGCGTGGTCGGGTCGATCGCGGCCCGTTCGAAGGCCTCCCACGACGTCTCGAGCAGCAGTCGCTGCTGCGGGTCCATCGCCAGCGCCTCGTTCGGCGAGATGCCGAAGAACGCGGCGTCGAACCCGGCGGCGTCGTCGAGGAACGCGCCGTGGCGCACGTAAGTGGTGCCGGCGTGGTCGGGATCGGCGTTGAAGACCCGCTCGGTGTCCCAGCCGCGGTCGCCGGGGAACTCGGTGACGACGTCGACCCCGTCGGCCACGACCCGCCACAGGTCCTCCGGGCTGTGCACCCCGGCCGGGAAGCGGCAGGCCATCGCCACGATCGCGATCGGCTCGTCGGTCGTCCCGGCGGGCGCCGCGGGCTCGGCCGGACGGTGCGACGTACCGCCGAAGAGCTTGGTGCGCAGGCGCTCGGCGAGCGCCGTCGGCTTCGGATAGTCGAAGATCATCGCCGGGGAGAGGGTCAGCCCGGTCGCGGCGGCCAGCCGGTTCCGCAGCTCCACCGCGGTCAGCGAGTCGAATCCGGCTTCCTTGAAGGTCCTGGTCGCATGGACGGCCTCGGCAGTGGTGTGTCCGAGCACCTCGGCGGCGTGCCGCCGGACCAGTTCGAGCAGCGCCCCGGTCTGCTCGGCATCGCCCAGAGCGGCGAGGCGCTCCTTCAGCGACTCGGGCCCGGACGGAGCGGCGGCCCGGGCCACCGGTCGCGGCGACGGGGCCAGGCCCCGCAGCAGCGGCGGGACCGGAGCCTCGGCCGCGGCCGCCCGCAGGGCGGACACGTCGAACTTCGCCGCCACCAGCGTGTCGGCGGTGCCCGCGCCGCCGGCCAGGGCGGCGTCCAGCAGGGCCATTCCCTCGCTCGCGGAGAGCCCGCTCATGCCGATGCGCCGGTTGCGGCGCAGGTCTGCGGCGCCCAGGTGCTCGGTCATGCCGCTGACCGTCGCCCAGTAGCCCCAGGCGAGGGAGACGGCCGGCAGACCGAGGCCGCGGCGCCGGTGCGCCAGCGCGTCCAGGTAGGCGTTGGCTGCGGCGTAGTTGGCCTGCCCGGGGTTGCCCAGTACGCCCGCCGCCGAGGAGAACAGCACGAACGCGGCGAGGTCCAGGTCCCGGGTGAGCTCGTGCAGGTGCAGCGCCGCGTCCGCCTTGGGCCGCAGTACGGTGTCGACCCGCTCCGGGGTCAGCTCGGTGAGGACCCCGTCGTCCAGGACACCGGCGGAGTGCACGACGGCGGTGAGCGGGTGCTCGGCCGGTATCGCCCGCAGGAGGGCCTCGAGCTGGGCCCGGTCCGCCGTGTCGCAGGCGGCGATGGTGACGGACGCCCCCATCGCGGTCAGCTCGTCGTGGAGCTCCGGGGCATGGCCGCGGCGGCCGGCCAGGACCAGGTGACGGATGCCGTACGCGGTGACCAGGTGCCGTGCGGTCATCGCACCCAGCGTCCCGGTGCCGCCGGTGATCAGTACGGTGCCCTCGGTGTCCAGCGGCCGCGGGTGCGGCCCGGCTTCGGACGGCGACCGGTCCTGCGCGACGGGCACGCGGACCAGCCGGGGGGCCTCCGCCACGCCCTCCCGCACCCTCAGCTGCGGTTCGCCGCTCAGTACGACGGCCGCCAGAGCGGACCGGGAGACGTCGTCGAGGTCCGCCAGGACGATCCGGTCCGGGTGCTCCGACTGCGCCGAGCGGACCAGACCCCACACCGCGGCCGCGTCGGGTTCGGCGCAGTCCCCGGTGACCACGGCCAGCCGGGTTTCCGCCAGGGCGGGTTCCGCGAGCCAGGCCTGGAGTACGGCCAGCGCCGCGTTGACCGACGCGCGGGGGTCGGCCGCCGCGCTCACGGCCTCGGCCTCGTACAGCAGGACGTCGGGAACCGACGTGGCCGAGCCGGCCGAGGCGGCGACGTCCTCGCCGGTCGCGACGGTCACGATGTCGAGGGAGCGGTCCTGGGCGGGAAGCGCGCACTCCGTCCACTCGACGCGGAACAGGGCGTCGTGCGGCAACGCGCCGACGATCCCCGCCTGTTCGGGGGAGAACGGAGTTGCGCGTACCGCCTCGACGGTCATGACGGGCTGCCCCGTGGGGTCGGTCAGCCGCAGACCGGTTCCCTCGGTCGACGTCCCGCCCGAGCGCACCTGCAGAGCGGCGGCGCCGGAAGCCAGCAGGGACACCCCGGTCCACACGGACGGGAGCATGCCGTCGGGGACGACCGTACGGACGGCGGCGTCCAGCAGCGCGGGGTGCACCCCGTAACGGCCCGCGTCGCGGAGAGCGTGGCCGTCCAGGGCGACTTCGGTGACGGGCCCGTCGTTCGTCGGAGCCACGGTGGCGCCGGCGGGAGCCAGCGCGCCGTGCGCGTGCCGCGTCCACTGCGCGTCCAGCGGGGCGTCCGCGGCGCGGGAGAAGATCTCCACCGACCGCCGTCCCGCCCCATCGGGCTCGCCGACCATGGCCTGGATGCTGCGGCTGCCCCGCTGCGGCAGCACCACCGGCACATCGACGGTCAGTACGTCGAGGACGGGAGCGTCGGCCAGGTCGCCGAGCCGGATGGACAACTCGACCAGGGCGGCGTTCGGCACCACGACGGCATCGGACACCTGGTGGTCCACGAGCCAGGGCTGCGACCGGAGCGACCAGCTCGACGTGGCCATGAGGCCGACCGAGTTCGGCATGCCGACGACCGCGCCCAGCAGCGGGTGACCGGCCCCGGCGAGTCCCAGGGAGGCGGCGTCGGTCGCGGAAGCGGCCGCCTCGAGCCAGTAGTGCTCGTGCTCGAAGGCGTACGTCGGCAGGTCGATGCGGGCGGAGGTGGCCCCGGCCGGCAGGACTCCGCTCCAGTCCACGGCCACACCGCGGACGAACAGCTCGGCCATCGAGGCGAGCAGCCGTCGCGGGCCACCGTCCTCGCGGCGCAGCGACCCGGTCACCACCGCATCGGCGTGGCCGGCATCGACGGCCTCGGTGATCGGCTGGACCAGTACGGGATGGGCGCTGACCTCGACGAACACCTTGTGGCCCTGCGCCAGCAGCTCGGCCACGGCCGGGCCGAAGCCCACCTGGCCGCGCAGGTTCCGGTACCAGTACGCGCCGTCGAGGACGTCGGCGTCCTGCACCCACGTGCCCGTAACGGTGGAGTAGAACGGCACCTTCGGGGCCTGCGCGGTGATCCCGGCCAGCGTTTCGGCGAGGGTGTCGCGGATCGCTTCGACGTGCCGGGTGTGCGAGGCGTAGTCCACCGCGACCCGACGCACCCGGACGCCCGCACCGGACAGCGCTTCCAGCGCCTCGTCCAACGCCTCGGCATCACCCGCGATCACCACGGAGGACGGCCCGTTGACCGCGGCCACCTCGACCCGGTCCGCCCACGGCTCAATCCGTACGAGCGCCTCGTCCGCGCTCAGCGCCACCGAAGCCATACCGCCACGGCCCGCCAGGTCCTCGGCAATCGCCTGGCTGCGCAGCGCCACGACGCGCGCCGCATCCTCCAGCGACAGCGCACCCGCCACACACGCCGCGGCTATCTCACCCTGCGAGTGACCGAGCACCGCGTCCGGCTCCACACCCACCGACGACCACACGGCGGCCAGAGCGACCATCACCGCGAAGCTCGCCGGCTGCAGGACGTCGACCCGGTTCAGGAACTCGGGCTCGGTCTCGCCGCGCAGCACCTCGGTCAGCGACCAGTCGATCCACGGCTCCAGCGCGGCAGCGCACTCGGCAATCCGCTCCGCGAAGACGGGCGAGGAGTCGAGGAGTTCACGGCCCATGCCCACCCACTGGGAGCCCTGCCCGGGGAAGACCCACACGACCTTGCCGGGCGTGCCCGAACCGGTCACCAGACCGGGCGCGCTCTCACCGCGCGCCAGCGCCTGCAGACCGGCCAGCGCCTCCTCGTCCGAGCCGGCCACCACGACCGCACGCTCGCCCAGCACCGCGCGGCCCGACACCAGCGCCCCGGCCACCTCCGCCAGGGACACCTCATCGGCGCCCTCGACGAATGCCGCGAGCCGCCCGGCCTGGCCCTCAAGCGCACGGGGGCTCCGTGCCGACACCACCAACGGCACCACACCCGCAGGCGCGAGCCGCTCCTGCGTCTCTTCCGCGGGCGCTTCCTCCAGGATCAGGTGCGCGTTCGTGCCGCTCACACCGAACGAGGACACACCGGCGCGGCGCGGCCGGCCGCTGCGCGGCCACTCCCGCGCCTCGGTCAGCAGCTCCACCGCACCCGCGGACCAGTCGACCTGGGGGGTGGGCGCATCCACGTGCAGGGTCGCCGGCAGCACCCCGTGCCGCAGTGCCTGCACCATCTTGATCACACCGGCCACGCCCGCAGCGGCCTGCGTGTGACCGATGTTCGACTTCAACGAGCCCAGCCACAGCGGCTGCTCCGCGCCCCGGCCCTGTCCGTACGTGGCCAGCAGTGCCTGCGCCTCGATCGGGTCGCCCAGGGCCGTACCGGTCCCGTGCGCCTCCACCGCGTCCACATCCGCCGAGACCAGTCCGGCGGCGGCCAGCGCCTTGCGGATCACCCGCTGCTGCGACAGCCCGTTCGGCGCCGTCAGACCGTTCGAGGCGCCGTCCTGGTTGACCGCACTGCCGCGCAGCACCGCCAGCACCCGGTGCCCGCGCTCCCGCGCCACCGACAGCCGCTCCAATACGACCACGCCGACGCCCTCGGCCCAGCCGGTTCCGTCGGCCGACGAGGAGAACGCCTTGCACCGGCCGTCGGCGGCAAGGGCCCGCTGCCGGGAGAACTCCACGAAGTGGTCGGGGGTCGCCATGACCGAAACGCCGCCGGCGAGCGCCATCGAGCACTCGCCCTGCCGCAGCGCCTGCGCGGCCAGGTGCATCGCCACCAGCGAGGACGAGCACGCCGTGTCCACCGTGACCGCCGGCCCCTCGAGGCCGAGCACGTACGACACGCGGCCCGACGCGACACTCGTCGCCGAGCCCGTGGTAGCGAAGCCTTCCAGCTCCGGTGCCACCGCGGCGGCGCCGGTCCCGTATCCCTGGCCGAACAGCCCGGAGAACACGCCGACGTCGGCGCCCTTCAGCGAGACCGGGTCGATGCCCGCCCGCTCCAGCGCCTCCCACGAAGCCTCCAGCAGCAGCCGCTGCTGCGGGTCCATCGCCAGCGCCTCACGCGGCGAGATCCCGAAGAACCCCGCGTCGAACAGCCCCGCCTCGTGCAGGAAACCGCCCTGATCCGTGTACGAGGTACCCGCACGCTCGGGGTCCGGGTCGAACAGGCCCTCCAGGTCCCAGCCGCGGTCCTCGGGGAAGGACGACAGGGCGTCCCGGCCCTCGGACACCAGGCGCCACAGGTCTTCCGGCCCCGCCACGCCACCCGGCAGACGGCAGGCCATGCCCACGATCGCGAGCGGTTCGTCGGGGTCGGCGGCCATGAGCGACTCGGTCGCCGGCCCGGTGATCCCGAGGACCTCGGCCCGTATGCAGCCTGCCAGCGCCACCGGAGTGGGGTGGTCGAAGACGGCGGTGGTGGGCAGCGGCAGCCCGGTGCTCTCCACCAGCCGGTTGCGCAAGGCGACGATGGCCATCGAGGTGAAGCCCAGGTCGCGGAAAGCACGGTCGGACGGGATGGAATCCGGTCCCGGCTTCTGCAGCACGACGGCGGCCTGTGTACGGACCAGGTCCTCCAGCAGTGCCAGCTGCGCGCGCTCGTCCAGACCGGACAGCCGCTCACGCAGGGCGGCCGCGACGGTCGCGTCGGGGCTGCTGCCCAGCAGTGCGTCGCGGTGGCCGATCGCCTCGTACCGCAGCCGGCTCGGCTGATCGGCCAGCAGGCGGCGCTTGATCTTGCCCGATGCGGTCCGGGGGATGGCGTCGACCTCGTGGACCTGCTCCGGCACCTTGTAGGCGGAGAGCTGCTCGCGGCACCGGTCGATGACCGTCGCGGTGTCGAAGCCGGAGGGGCCGGGGACCACGTACGCGACCGGAACCTCCCCGAGCGTCTCGTGCGGTACGCCGGCCACCGCCGCGTCGGCGACGCCCTCGACGGTGCGCAGGACCGCCTCGATCTCCTCGGGGTGGATGTTCTCCCCGCCGCGGATGACGAGCTCCTTGATCCGGCCGCAGATGGTGAAGTAGCCGGCCTCGTCACGCCGGGCCAGGTCTCCGGTCCGGTACCAGCCGTCCTGCATCGCCGCGGCGGTCGCCTCCGGGCTGTTGTGGTAGCCGACCATGACGTTCGGTCCGCTGACCCACACCTCACCCTCCTGCCCGACGGGTACGTCGAGCCCGGTGGTGGGGTGGACGATGCGGACGCCGACGCCCGGCACGGGCAGGCCGCAGGAGCCGTCGACCCGGGCGCCGTCCGGCGGGTTGATGGTGATGGCCCCGCACGTCTCGGTGCTGCCGTAGGCGTCGACCAGCGGGACGCCGAAGATCTCCTCGAAGTCGCGGCGCAGCCGGGATCCGGTGACCGCTCCGCCGACCAGGCCGATCCGCAGGTCGGGTGCGGAGAAACCGTTCTGCTGGGCGGCCGTCACCAGGTGGTGGTACGTGGTGGGGACACCGGCCAGGAACGTCGAATCGTCCTCGCGCAGTGCCCTGATCACGTCCTCGGCGGAACTGCCGTCCATGATCCGGGCGGTGGCGCCGACCACGGTGACGGACAGGACGCACGCGATGTGCGAGAGGCTGTGGAACAGCGGGAGGGGCCAGAGCACCCGGTCCTGGTCCGTCAGTCCCGGAATCGGCACGTAGCAAGAGGCCACGGACCACAGGCAGTTGCGCTGCGTCGACAGGACGCCCTTGGGCCGGCCGGTCGTCCCGGAGGTGTAGAACATCCAGGCCACATCGTCGAGGCCGAGGTCGTCCCTGGCGGGCACGGCCGGCTCGCGGACGGCGAGTTCGTCGTACGAGTGGGCTCCCGTCCCCGCCGGGACGTCGCCGGTCACCAGCAGCGTGATGTCGGACGCCACGGCAGGTGAGCGGCGAAACCTCTCCGCCTGAACGGAATCGGTGATGACCACCGTGGCCCCGCTGTCGGACAGCAGGTACTCCAGCTCGGCAAGGGCCGAGGCCGGGTTGAGCGGCACCCCGACGCCGCCGACGCGGACGATCGCGAGGTAACTCTCCACGGTGGAAACCGAGTTGCCGAGGCAGATGGCCACCCGGTCCCCGCGCCGGACACCCAGGTCCGCCAGATGTCCGGCGAGCCGGCGCGTGCGCGCCTCCAGTTCGCCGTAGGTGACCGCCCGTCGGTCGTCCTGGAAGGCCACCTTGCGGGGGAAACGGGTCGCGTTCTCCAGGAGTGCGACAGGAAGTGGCTTGACGAGATCGGTGCGCACTGTGCCGCAGGTCCTTTCGGAGAAAATCAGAGAAGAAGAGAGCTCACCAGGAGACGGGCAGGCTCTTTACCGCGAAGACGGAACCCTTGAGCCGGAGCGGCACCTCATCGACGGCAACGGCCAACCGGAGGTCGGGGAACGCCTGGAGGAGAGCCGACAGGCCGGCGCGCAGTTCGACGCGCGCCAGGTTCTGGCCCAGGCACTGGTGGATGCCGAAGCCGAACGCCACGTGGCCCGAGGTGTCGCGATCGATGTCCAGCTGCGCCGGGCACCCGAATTTGGCCGGGTCGCGGTTGGCCGCAGGCAGCGACACCGTGACGGTGTCCCCCTTCTTGACCAGCTCGCCGTCCAGCTCGATGTCCTCCAACGCAGTGCGGTACATCTCGTACTGGTTGATGGTGATGTAGCGGAGGAGCTCCTCGACGGCGGCGTCGAGCTTCGACGGGTCCGCACGGAGGGCCGCCAACTGGTCCGCGTGGTGCAGCAGGGCGAAGACCCCGACGGCCAGTGCGTTCTCCGTGGTCTCGTAGCCCGCGAACAGCAGGAGGGTGACGATGTTGCACACCTCTTCGGTGGTCAACTCCCCGTCGGCGACGAGCCGGCTGATGAGGTCGTCTCCGGGCTGCTTCCGCTTTCCTTCCACGACCTCGACGATGAACGGCGTCAGCTGCGCGAACGCGGCTCCGACCTCTTCCTGCGTCGAGTCCGGGTCGTGCAGGACGGCCGGTGCGTGGGCGTACCGGTCGCGTTCCTCGTAGGGCAGGCCGACCATTTCGGACAGCACCCTCAGGACCAGCGGCTCGGCGAAGTTCGCCACCAGGTCCACCGGACCGCCGTGCTCGCGCATCACGGCGATCTGCTCGGCGGCCACGGCCTCGACGCGCGACGTCAGCCGGTTCGCCCGGCGGGCGGTGAACTCGGCCGTCAGCAGGCGCCGGTACCGGGTGTGGTTCGGCGGGTCCATGTGGATGAACATCCCCGGGATCTCCGGAGAGGAGCCGACGGCCGGCTCTCCGAAGCGCGTCACCGGGAAGTGGAAGTTCTCGAGGTTGTGGCTGAACCTCGGGTCGCTGAGGACCTTGCGCACCAGCTCGTGACTGGTGGCGATCCAGCCGACGTGCCCGTCGGGGTACACCATGCGCGCGAGCGGACGCTCTTCACGCAGGGAATCGAATATGGCAGGGGGATCGAACTGATGGGTCCGGTCCCAATGCTCCTCGAAGGAAATTGCGTCGCTCATGGAGTCCTTCTCAATCGAGACTGCACATCGGAAAGGGCCGGGGTTACTGGGCCAGCTTTCCGAGAGTGTCGTACGCATTCGCCAGGGAGGCTTCGGCCAACGGCTTGAGATGCGCCATCTGCGGCGCGGCTGCCGCCATCGTGAACTCGGCGGTCACGAAGGTCAGGTCCTCGCCGAGACCGATCGCCTCCATAATCGCCTTCAGATAGGACCGCTGGAAGTCGTGCCCCTCACGCGGCGTTCCCGGCGCGTACGAACCGCCCCTCGACAAAATCGCCACGACCGACTTTCCGCTGAGCGGACCGGACTGCCCGGGCCGGACCATGTGGGCCGGGTGGACGACACGGTCCAGCCACGACTTGAGGGTCGACGGGACCGAGAGGTTGTGCATGGGAACGCCGAGGACCAGCACGGACGCCTCGAGCACCTCCTGGGTGATCGCCGCGGTGAGCTCCTGCTCCTGCGCACTCTGACCGTGGTCGCTGTCCGGGTAGACGAGGGCCTGGTGCACGGGGTGCGTGATGTGGGGTACCGGCTGGGCTGCCACGTCGCGATAAACATAGCCACCACCAGGGTGGTTGTTACGCCACTCTTCAGCGAAATAGGCTGACAGTTGCCTCGATACGGATTCGGCACCGACACTCGAGTCAATGTGCAGGAGGTGTGACATGCGGACGTCCCCTTAGCGATCGGGAAATGTACGTCTACACATCCCGCGACATTTCGATTCATCGCGAGGGTGCAGCCTTGATCTCTCAGGCCAGACTAGGTCGGGCCCCGACGGCAAAACATCCCTCAGCCTGGTAGGGCCGGCAGGCGGCGCCGGAGAAATGGCGAAGCTCCTGGTGGACGGTGTCGCGACCGAGGTCCACCGTTTCTCCAGGAGCTTCGCGTACGGCCGGGTCCGAGGCCGGTCGAGATCGCTGCGCCTCAGCCGGCGGGCGCTGCCAGATCCACGGGCCGGCCGGTCCTCGCCGAAGCGCGGGCCGCTTGGACGATCCGGAGCGTACGCACCCCGGCCGCGCCGTCCGGGCCGGCTCCGCGTCCCTCGCCGACCGCGGCGACGAACTCGCCGAGCATGACCGCGTACAGGTCGCTCCCGCCCGCTTCCCACCGTTCACCGGCCGTGGCGGCGTCGAACCCGCCGAGCAGCCGCGGGCGGGCATGGAACTCCACGCTCGCCCGGTCACCGATGAAGCTCATCGTCGGTCCGTCCACGGCAGACGGGTGCGCTGCCACGCTCCGGCTGCAGTCGATGGACGCGACCGTTCCGCTCGGATAGCGCACCGTGACAAGAGCCGCGCTCGGGGCGTCCGGGTCGTTGCCGAGGAGGCTGTTCGCCTGTGCGTACACCTGCTCCGCGGGCTCCCCGCCGAGCACCGCATCCACCATGTCGAGCAGGAAGGCGGCGTCGGCGCCCAGCGCTCCGCCATCCTCCCGTTCCCCGGTCGCAGGGCTGTTGTACGCCCCGTGAAGGGTCGTCAGCCTGCCGATGGCCGTACCGTCGGCGAGCCCTTCGCGCACGGCGGTGAAGGCCGGACCGAAGCAGGCCGGTGACACGAGCGTCAGCCGCACCCCGGCGTCCTCACAGGCGCGCACCATGGCCCGGACGTCCGCCTCCTCGGCTGCCATCGGCTGCTCGCACAGCACGTGCGCCCCGGCCGCCGCCGCCCGCTCGACCAGTTCGCGGCGGCGGTCGGTCTCGCTCGTGACCACCACCGCCCCGGGGCGCAGCGCGAACACCTCGTCCCAGCTGCCCGCGTACGGCGCGTCGAGCTGCCGGGCCACGGCGTGCCCCCGAGCCGGATCATCCGGCGAACCGTCAGGGTCCGCGATGACCAGGTCGACGCCGGGCATGTCGTTCAACAGCCGGGCGTACGTCGCGGCGCGCTCGTGCGCGAACGACAACACAGCGACCTTCATGCGGCCCCCTTCACGGTCAGTTCCACGGCACGCCCGGTCCATGCGGACTCCGCGGCGGCCTGGGTGATACGGATGGCGGCCAGCGCGTCCCGCGGCCCCAGACGAGGCTCCGGCCCGCCCAGGAACCCCTCGGCGAACTCGCGGATTTCGGAGACGAACGGCTTCTCCCCGAAGTGCCCGAAGTGGGGGGCCGCGTCGCCGAACACCCGGATCTCCTGAGGCCATTCGGAGTCGTAGTGCACCGTCCCGCCCGTGCCCGAGACGCGGTAGGTGAGGCGGAAGGGCGGTTGCGGCGTCGCCGTCCACCGGCCCACGACCTGGCTGAGCGCGCCGCTGGCGTGGGTGAGGACGACGGTTGCGACGCCGACGGCCCCGGTCGGGGCCGGAGCGGCGATCTCACCCTGATAGGAGGCGTGCACCCGTACGACGTCCCCGAAGACCCAGTAGGCGATGTCGACGCCGTGCAGCAGCTGATCGGTCAGGATCCCGCCCGAACGCGCGGACGCGTGGCCGGTCCAGGGCCGCGGGTGGTAGCCGGCGACGGTGAACCGGGCGACCGTGCCCGTACCCAGGCTGCCTGCTGCCACCAGCTCGTGGAGCCGGGCGTAGGCCGGGGCGAACCGTACGTTGTGGGTCGGGTAGAGCCGTACGCCGGCCTGCTCCGCCGCGGCGACGATCTCCTCCGCCTCGGCCGTGCTGGCCGCCAGCGGCTTCTCGCAGACCACCCCCACACCCGCGGCAATGGCGGTCATGGCGATGTCGTAGTGGCTGTCCGTCGGGGTGCAGATGTCCACGGCGTCCGCGCCGTCCAGCGCTTCGTCCAGGGAACCGACGGCCTTGGCGCCGAATTCGTGTGCGAGTTCCTCGGCGCGTCCGTCGGTGGAGTAGACGCGCACGGACGCCCCGACGGTGGTCCACGCGTCCAGATGGAAGCGTGCTATCAGTCCTGCGCCGATCAGTGCTACTTCAAGTTGCCGCATGGCATCCCCAGCCCTTTTTCCCGCTGCCGACCGTCAAGTGAAGCCTTCGGATGGCGTGCTGCTGCGGACGGCCAACAGGAAGGTCACTCCCGGCACGGCTGCCGACGCCCTGCACGTCTGAAGCCTGATCAGTCTCGCGCGCACCGCTGGTCGGGGGCCATCACCAACGTGGGTAGTCCCAGCAAGGGACCGGCCGGATCGCCTTCGCGCGGGCGGTCAGCCGTGGTTGACGGGGAGGACGTCCGGGGAGAGGGCGCCGGCGTGGGCGGCGGCCGAGGTCATCCGCTTGCGGTGGTGGCGGCGGCAGAGAACCTCGTAGCCGATCTCCTCCGCCGGGCGGTTCACGTCCCCGACGACGACCTGGGCACCCTCCACGACCATCTCGCCGCCCACCGTACGGGCGTTGTGCGTGGCGCGGGCACCGCACCAGCACAGGGCCTCCACCTGCAGCTGTTCGAGGCGGTCCGCCAGCTCGATCAGACGCTGGGAGCCCGGGAAGAGCTTGGTGCGGAAGTCGGTCGTGATCCCGAAGGCGAAGACGTCCATGTCGAGGTCGTCCACGATCCGCGCCAGCTGGTCGATCTGCTCGGGGGCGAGGAACTGCGCCTCGTCCACGATCACGTAGTCCGCCTTGCCGCCCTTGGACAGCTGCGCGACCAGGTACGCGTACAGGTCCATCCCCTCCGGCGCCTCGACCGCCTCGGTCACCAGACCCAGGCGCGAGGACAGCTTGCCCTCGCCCGCCCGGTCGTCCCGCGTGAAGATCACGCCCTGGAGCCCCCGCGCATCGCGGTTGTGGGCGATCTGGAGCGCCAGAGTGCTCTTTCCGCAGTCCATCGTTCCGGAGAAGAACACCAGCTCGGGCATGGGAAGTACGGGACCTTTCGGGTCGTGGGCGGCAGGGGCGGGGCGGGGAAGAAGGGTCGGTCAGGTGCGGATCTCGAGCAGCGGGACCAGCTGCTCGGCCGCCGTCATGGAGCCGTGCATGCCGACGAGGGCGGACTCGTTGGGCTCCTTGCGCGAGGCGGTGATGGCCACATCTGCCTGGGCGGCCGCGACCACGTCGCCGATCCGGCCGAGCACGCGCTCGTCGCACTCCCCCGGCGCGCCGAACCAGCCCCGTTCCAGGGCCTCTTCACGGCTCGCGATCCAGAACCGGTCGCCCAGCACCTCGCGCCACACCGTCAGGACGTCGGCCTCGGCGCCCGGTACGGCGTACACGTGCCGGGCCCGGCCCTCGCCGCCGAGCAGGGCCACGCCCGCGCCCAGCTCCCAGTCCTCGTCGAAGTCGATCCGGGAGTCCTCGTCGAAGGGGACGTCCACCATGCCGTGGTCGGCGGTCACGTACAGCGCCGTACGCGGCGGGAGTTGCTCGGCGAGCCGCTGCACCAGCCGGTCGACGTACATCAGCTGGCCGCGCCAGGCGTCGGAGTTCACGCCGTGCCGGTGGCCGGCCCCGTCGAGCTCGCTGTAGTACGTGTACACCAGCGAGCGGTCGCCGGCTGCGAGGCGCTCGGCCGCGAGGTCCATCCGCTCCTCGCCGGTCATCCGGCCGAGGAAGGTGCCGCCGCTCAGCGCGATCTTGGTGAGCGGGGTGGTCTGGAACGCGGGCGAGGAAACCTGCGCCGTCGCCACCCCCGCCTTGTCGGCCTGCTGGAAGACGGTCGGGTACGGCTGCCAGGGCTTCGGCTGGGTCCAGGGGTACCAGCGGAGCTGGTTCATCAGCTCGCCGGTGGCCGGATTGCGCACGGCGTAGCCGGGCAGGCCGTGCCGCGCGGGCGGCAGGCCGGTGCCGACGGAGGCCAGCGAGGTGGCGGTGGTCGCCGGGAAGCCTGCCGTTATCGGCCGGCCGGAGCCGCCGCGCGAGCTGCCGAGGAGGGAGTTCAGGTACGGGGCCTCGTCCGGGTGGGCCTTGATCTGCTCCCAGCCCATGCCGTCGACCAGGAACACGCAGTTCCGGTCGGCCGGGGTCAGCTCGGCGATGGCGGCGGTGAACCCGGGGACGCCCTGGCCTGCCACGAGGGTCGGCAGCAGGTCGGCGAGCGAGCCGGTGCCGTACTCCGGAACGGGGGCGCCGGCGAGGTCCAGCAGCTCCGGCTCGTCCCAGTTCGACGGTGCGGAATAGGCCATCAGCGGGCGGAGGTGGAGGTGGCTGCCGTTGCTTCGCTGAGTGCCTGCGCGAAGACGAGGGTCTGGCGGACCGCCTCCGGGCCGTCGCCGGCCTCGCTGACGCGCAGGCTGAGGTCGTCGGCGGTGGAGTTGCCGGTGTAGCCGTGGTCGGAGTCGCAGTTCGGGTCGCCGCAGGCGGCGGGCTCCAGGTCGATCCGCGAGACCGCGCCCCAGCCGATGGTCAGGACGACCTCGCGGGGCAGGGTGCCGGGGGTGTACGACTCGGGGTTGGCGACGACGCGGCTGAGCACCACGGAGGAGATCGCGCCGATCTTGACCGACTCGGTGGAGGTGGTCGCGTACGGGGACGGGGACCCGGCGTCGGCGGCCTGCTCGTCGGTGTGGCTCACGATGAAGCGGTTGCCGGTCAGGACCAGGACGGTGACGTGCCGGCGCACCTCGTTGGAGTCGAAGGTCGTCTCCTGGTGGACCAGGTACGACGAGATCGGCTCGCCGCCCACCGCGGCCTCCACGGCCTCGGCCACGAGGGCCGGGTAGTAGCCGCTGCGCTCGATCGCCGTGCGCAGCCCCTGGGTCGTCGTACCGGATTTCGCCATGGGGTCCATCCTAAGGCCCGTACGGGGCACCCCGGGCGCGCAGTGTCCGTCTTCCGGACCGGGCCGGACCCGCTCAGTAGCTGGGGAGTGTCCGGGGGCCGAGATCGGTGCGCGCCGGCGGACGGGCCACCCGGACCGTCGCGCTGAGCACGGAGAGGCCCTCCGTGGCGACGACCACGGGCTCGAGGGTGACTCCCACCACTTCGGGGTGGTCGTCCACGAGCCGGGACAGCCGCAGCAGGAGCTCCTCGAGGGCCGGGGTGTCCACGGGGTCGCTGCCGCGCCAGCCGAAGAGGAGGGGAGCGGTCCGGATGGACCGGATCAGCCCGGCGGCGTCCCGCTCGGTGGCCGGGACGAGCCGGTGGGCGGTGTCGCCGAGCAGCTCGGAGGCGACGCCGGCGAGCCCGAAGGAGAGGACGGCTCCGGCGGCGGGGTCGATGACGGACCGCACGACGGTGTCGACCCCGCGCGGCACCATGGCCTGGACGACGGGGAGCAGCTCGCCGGGCGTCCCGAGGAGGTCGGTGAGCTCCTCGTACGAGCGGCGCAGATCGGCCTCGGTCGCGAGGTCGAGGCGTACGCCGCCGAGGTCCGCGCGGTGGCGCAGGTGCGGGGCGGTGGTCTTGAGGGCGACGGGGTAGCCCATGGCCCGGGCGGCCCGGACCGCGTCGTCCGCGGTGGGCGCGGGCAGGGTGGGGAGCACCCGGATCCCGTACCGGGCGAGCAGTGCGGCCGCGTCGGCCTCGGTGAGGGTGAGGACGGCGTCGCCGGCGTCCGCCAGGAGGCCGGCGAGCTGGGCGGCGGCTCCGGCCTCGTCGATGTCCTCGTACTCGGGAACCTGCCCGGCCTCGGCGTTGGCCCGCCGCCACTGCCCGTACCGGACGGCCTCGGCGACGGCCCGTACGGCCCGCTCGGCTGCCGGGTACGCCGGGATCCGCACGCCGGCGCCGCCGGCGTCCCCGCTCGCGCCTCCGGCCCCGTCGGCGTTCGAGGCGCGGGGGCGCGGGGGCAGAGCCCCCGGAAGCGGCGCCGCGCCCGACGACTCCGGCCGCACCGGCTCGGGCCGGACCCCGGCCCCCGGAAGGCCCCCCGCCGGGGACAGGGCGTCGACGAGCTCCGCCAGCTCCACGTGCACCACCGCCACCGGCTTGCCGGGATGCCCCGCCACCGCATCCCGCAGGGCTTCGGCCAGGTCGTCCTGCGGCTCCTGCTCGTTCACCCACGGAATCACGGTGACGATCACGGCATCGTTCTCGGCGGAGCCCAGCGCCGCCCCCAGCGCTTCTCGGAAGTCCTCCGGCGTCGCCGCCGTGGTCAGGTCCAGCGGGGCCCCCGGCCGCAGCCCCTGCGTGAGGCAGGCGTCGTACGTGAGGACACCCAGCGACTCCGAGTTGCCGAGGATCGCCACGCGCGGCCCGGCCGGCAGCGGCTGCGAGGCCAGCAGCAGCCCGACGTCCACCAGCTCCGTCACGGTGTCGACGCGGATCACCCCGGCCTGCCGCAGCAGCGCCGAGACCGTGGTGTCCGGGAGCCTGGTCCCGGGGACCACGTGCCCGGCCGGGGTGTGGCGGCCGCCCTTCGCGACGACCACCGGCTTCACGGCTGCCGTCCGCCGCGCGAGCCGGGTGAATTTCCGCGGGTTGCCCAGGGTTTCGAGGTACATCAGCGCGACGTCGGTGGCCTCGTCCTCGTACCAGTACTGCAGGATGTCGTTGCCGGAGACGTCCGCCCTGTTGCCCGCCGAGACGAAGGACGACAGGCCCTCGCCGCGCCGCAGCAGCGCGGAGAGCAGCGAGATGCCGATCGCCCCGGACTGGGTGAACAGCCCGATGCGGCCCCGGACCGGCGCGGGCGCCGGGGTCAGGGAGGCGTTGAGTCCGACCTCCGGCGCGGTGTTGATCACGCCGTACGCGTTCGGCCCGATCAACCGCATCCCGTACGAGCGCACCTGGCGCACCAGTTCGCGCTGCCGGTCGAGCCCGGCCGCGCCGCTCTCCCCGTAGCCGGCGGAGAGCACCACCAGCCCCTGCACCCCGTGCTCGCCGCACGCGGCCACGGCCTCGGGGACGCGCTCGGCGGGGACGGCGATCACCGCGAGGTCGACCGGGGAGTCGATGTCGCCGAGCCCGCGGTAGGCCCGTACGCCGTCCAGCAGGTCGGTGGTGACGGCCTCGTTCACGGCGTACAGGTGGCCCTGGAAGCCGCCGTCGCGCAGGTTCCGCAGCACCGCCGCGCCGACTCCCCCGCCGGAGCGGCTGACTCCGATCACCGCCACCGAGCCGGGGGCCAGCAGCCGCTGCACGGAGCGGGCCTCGGCACGCTGTTCGCGGGCGCGCTGCACGGCCAGGGACTCGGCGGTGGGTTCGAGGTCGAGGGTGAGGTGGACGGAGCCGCCCTCGAAGCTGCGCTTCTGCTGGTAGCCGACGTCGGTGAAGACCTTGATCATCTTGCTGTTGGCGGGCAGCACCTCGGCCGCGAACCGGCGGATGCCCCGCTCGCGGGCGACCGCGCCGATGTGCTCGAGGAGGGCGGAGGCGACTCCGCGGCCCTGGTGGGCGTCCTGGACGAGGAAGGCCACCTCGGCCTCGTCGGCGGGGGCGGAGGCGGGCCGGCCGTCGGGGCCGATCCGGTCGTAGCGGACGGTGCCGATGAACTCCTCGCCGACGGTCGCCGCGAGGCCGACCCGGTCCACGTAGTCGTGGTGCGTGAAGCGGTGCACGTCGCGGTCGGACAGCCGGGGGTAGGGCGCGAAGAAGCGGTAGTACTTCGACTCGTCGGAGACCTGCTCGTAGAAGCTGACCAGCCGGCCCGCGTCCTCCGTGGTGATCGGCCTGATCCGGGCGGTGCCGCCGTCACGCAGGACGACGTCCGCTTCCCAGTGGGCCGGGTACGAGGGGTCCGACGCGGTGGTCATGCGGCGATCTTAAGGCCCGGACCGGCCGGACAGCTCCTGCGCGGCGCGCGAGGCAAGTAGGGACAAACAAGTGCAAGCTGGGGTACGTCGAACGGCAGAGGATCCGAACCTGAGGCCGGTCGGAGCATTCGAGGCGTCGTGAGAGACTGGTCTAGACAACCGTAAGAACCTGAAGGGCATCACCATGGCAGAGCGCCGCGTCAACGTCGGCTGGGCCGAGGGCCTGCACGCTCGTCCCGCCTCGATCTTCGTCCGCGCGACGACCGCTTCCGGCGTCCCGGTGACCATCTCGAAGGCCGACGGGAACCCCGTCAACGCCGCGTCCATGCTCGCGGTGCTGGGCCTCGGCGCCCAGGGCGGCGAGGAGATCATCCTCGCGTCCGACGCCGAGGGCGCCGAGGCGGCGCTGGACCGCCTCGCCAAGCTGGTCGCCGAGGGTCTCGAGGAGCTCCCCGAGACCGTCTGACCCTTCGGGTTCACCCCCGGACATGCGACGAAGCCGCGGCCGCCGGAATTCCGGAGCCGCGGCTTCCTCGTTTTCGGGAATTCCATCGTCCGTGCCGGGAGACCGCGAATGCACCGCCAATGCGCCGTGAATTCGGCCGCCGCCTCCACAGTAATACGCGCTATTTGTTAATGCGGACCGCCCGACATGTTTACGGCATGTTGCGAAGTCCTCACGCGCAGCCGGTGCGCCCCGGCCGCCCGGTCCGCGTGGATCGCCGTCAGCGCCCGCGCCCGCTCGGCGTCCCCGCGCGCCACCGCGTCCACGATCGCCCCGTGCTCCGCCCAGGACTCCACAGGCCGGGCCGGCGCCTCCACGGCGTACATCCACGCGACCTTGTGCCGCATCTGCGTCAGCAGCGCGATCAGCCCGGGGCTGCCGGAGGCCTGGGCGAGGGTCTCGTGGAACCAGCCCCCCAGGGACCGCAGATCCTCGCCCTGGCCCCGCCTGGCCCGCTCCTGGCCCAGTCTGACCAGCCCGCGCAGCACCTTCAGGTGGGCCTCGGTACGCCGGCGGGCGGCCCGGGCCGCCGCCAGCGGCTCGATCAGCATCCGCAGTTCCAGGAGGTCGGCCGCCTCCTGCTCGGTGGGCTCGGCGACGCAGGCGCCCGCATGCCGCCGGGTGGTGACGAAGCCCTCGGACTCCAGGGTCCGCAGCGCCTCGCGGACGGGGACGCGGGAGACCCCGTACCGGCGGGCCAGCAGCTCCTCGGTCAGCCGGCCGCCCGGCTCGAAGACTCCGGAGACGATGTCGTCGCGGATTGCCGTGCATACCGCGTGCGCAGGAATACGCAAGTCCGGACCTCCGCCTATTTCCGACTGCCGACGCCATTGCCGCGACCGTGCTCGGATCGTACTGGGACTCTATTGCAACACGCGATGTTTTCCGAGCGCGGACGGAAATCGCGAATATTTACAGCCACAATGCGGCCGCTTGCGGCCACAACGCGAAGGCCCCGGCTCGGGGAGCCGGGGCCTTCGGTGAAGTGCTGCGGGTCAGACGTCGACGCCGTGGTTGCGCAGGTACGCGACCGGGTCGATGTCCGAGCCGTACTGGGCGCCGGTACGGGCCTCGAAGTGCAGGTGCGGGCCGCTGGAGTTGCCGGTGGAGCCCGACAGGCCGATCTGCTGGCCCGGGGTGACCTGCTCGCCGACGGAGACGTCCAGCGAGGTCATGTGGCCGTACTGGGTGTAGGTGCCGTCGTTGTGCTTGATGACGACGTTGTTGCCGTACGCCCCGCCCCAGCCGGCCTCGACCACGGTTCCGGCGCCCACCGCGTGCACCGAGGTGCCGGAGGCCGCGTGGAAGTCGATGCCGGTGTGGCTGCCGGAGGACCACATGCCGCCGCCCGCGTGCCACTGGGTGCTGATGTAGGAGCCGTCGACGGGGGCGACGAAGGTGTTGAGGCGCTTGCGCTCCTCCTCGCGGGCGGCGCGCTCGGCGGCCTCGCGCTCGGCCTTCGCCTTCTCCTCGGCCTTCTGCTTGGCCTCGGCGGCGCGCGCCTTCGCGTCGGCCTCCGCCTTCGCCTTGGCAGCCGCGGCCTCTGCCGCGTGCTCCTGGGCCTCGGCCTGGGCCTCGATCTGGACCGGCAGGTCCTCGGCCGTCACGACGGCGTTCAGGCCGGTGTCCTCCATGGAGGGGGCCTTGTCCGACGCGGCGAACGCCGGGCCTGCGAGGGAGCCGACGACACCGGTGGTGGCGAGGGCGGCTATGCCGGCGTAGCCGGCGGTCTTGCGGCTCAGACGACTGGAACCACGGTGCTTACCGGCGGCACGACTGCCAAACGCCATGAAGGGGCTGATCCTTTCCTTCCTTCTCGCCTACCGGGTTAGCTGACGGGTTCGGAGCAGGAAGGTCTCCTACGGGCCCCCTCTGACGAGGCGGTCCGATTCACCCCAGGGACACATGTGGGTCCCCGGCTCCCCAGGCTCGCGCCTGACGGGGACTCGGCGATCGCTGCCCGGTGCCGCGGATGCGGCGCGTACAACTGACGGACAGCACGGCCGACGCTAGGCGGATCATCAGTCAATCGCCAAACAGACACGCCTTTTTGTTGCGTACGCCACACCGCATACAAGCAACCTCTCCACTAAACAGACAAAAAGGGCTCCGGTGGACAAGCCACCGGAGCCCCTTGGGATGTCCGTCAGTTGGTGACGACGGTGACCTCACCGATCCCCAGCGCCCGCACCGGCGCCTCGATCTGCGAGGCGTCGCCCACCAGGACGGTGACCAGGCGGTCCACCGGGAAGGCGGCCAGGACGGCCGAAGTCGCCTCCACCGTGCCCGTTTGGGCCAGCTGCGCGTACAACCGGGCCTGGTAGTCGTCCGGAAGCTCCTGCTCGACCTGGTCGGCGAGCGTGCCGGCGACGGCCGCGGCCGTCTCGAACTTCAGCGGGGCCACGCCCACCAAGTTCTGCACCGCCACGTCCCGTTCGGCATCGGTCAGGCCGCCCTCCGCGAGGGTGCGGAGCACCTTCCAGAGGTCGTCGAGCGCCGGGCCCGTGTTGGGGGTGTCCACGGAGCCGCTGATGGCGAGCATCGAGGCGCCCTTGCCGTCGGCGGTGGAGCGCAGCACCTGGCCGAAGGCGCGCACGCCGTACGTGTAGCCCTTCTCCTCGCGCAGCACCTTGTCCAGGCGCGAGGTGAGGGTGCCGCCCAGGCAGTACGTGCCGAGCACCTGCGCCGCCCAGACCCGCTCGTGCCGGTCCGGCCCGATCCGGCCGATGAGCAGCTGCGTCTGGACCGCGCCGGGCCGGTCCACGATGACCACGCGGCCGGTGTCGTCGGCGGTCACCGGCGGCACCGGGAGGGCCGCGGCGGTGTTGCCCGTCCAGGTGCCCAGGGTGTCCGCCAGTACGGCGTCCAGGTCGATGCCGGTCAGGTCGCCGACGACCACCGCGGTGGCGGTGGCGGGGCGTACGTGCGCCTCGAAGAAGGCGCGCACGGCCGCGGAGTCGATCCGGGCGACCGTCTCCTCGGTGCCCTGGCGCGGGCGGGACATCCGCAGCGTGGCCGGGAAGAGCTGCCGGGAGAGCTCCTTGGCGGCGCGGCGCTGCGGGTTGGCCAGCTCGTGCGGGATCTCGTCGAGCCGGTTGCGCACCAGGCGGTCGACCTCGCTGTCGGCGAAGGCGGGCGCGCGCAGCGCCTCGGCGAGCAGGCCCAGCGCCTTGGCCAGCCGGGAGGCCGGGACCTCCAGGGAGACCCGCACGCCCGGGTGGTCGGCGTGCGCGTCGAGCGTGGCGCCGCAGCGCTCCAGCTCGGCCGCGAACTCCTCGGCGGAGTGCTTGTCGGTGCCCTCGGAGAGCGCGCGGGCCATGATGGTCGCGACGCCGTCCAGGCCCGCGGGCTCAGCGTCCAGCGGGGCGGCGAGGTTGACCTCGACCGCGACGACCTGCTGGCCGGGGCGGTGGCAGCGCAGCAGGGTCAGCCCGTTGGACAGCGAGCCCCGCTCGGGCGCCGGGAAGGCCCAGGGCCGGGCCTGGCCGGCCTGCGGCTGCGGGTGGAAGGTCATCGTGACGGCTGCGGTGTCGCTCACTGCTCCGCCCCTTCGGTCTCGTCGTTCTCGTCGGCCTCTGCCGGGAGCGGCTCGTACACCAGCACCGCGCGGTTGTCGGGGCGCAGTCGGGCCGCGGCCACGGCCTGCACCTCCTCGGCGGTGATGTCAAGGACCCGCTGGACGGCGCTGAGCGCCAGCTGCGGGTCGCCGAACAGTACGGCGAAGCGGCAGAGTTCGTCGGCGCGGCCGGCCACCGTGCTCAGCCGGTCCAGCCACTCGCGCTCCAGCTGCGCCTGGGCGCGCTCCATCTCCTCGGCCGTCGGGCCCTCGGCGGCGAACCGCGCGAGCTCCTCGTCGACGGCCGCCTCGATGTCGGGCACCTCGACCCCGCTGGAGGTCTTCACGTCCAGCCAGCCCAGCGAGGGCGCTCCGGCGAGCCGCAGCATGCCGAAGCCGGCCGCGACGGCGCTCTGGTCGCGGCGTACCAGGCGGTTGTGCAGCCGGGAGGACTCGCCGCCGCCCAGGACGGTCAGCGCCACGTCGGCGGCGTCGCACTCGCGGGTGCCGTCGTGCGGGAGCCGGTAGGCGGCCATCAGCGCGCGGGCCGGGACCTCCTCGACGATCTCCTCGCGCAGCTGCTCGCCCATGATCTCGGGCAGCGCGCCGTCGCGCGGCGGCTGCTTGCCGTCGTGCCCGGGGATGGTCCCGAAGTACTTCTCGATCCAGGCGAGCGTCTGCTCGGGGTCGATGTCGCCGACGACCGACAGCACCGCGTTGTTGGGCGCGTAGTACGTACGGAAGAAGGTGCGGGCGTCCTCCAGGGAGGCTGCGTCCAGGTCGGCCATGGAGCCGATCGGGGTGTGGTGGTACGGGTGGCCCTCGGGGTACGCCAGGGCGGTCAGCTTCTCGAAGGCCGTGCCGTACGGGACGTTGTCGTACCGCTGGCGGCGCTCGTTCTTGACGACGTCGCGCTGGTTCTCCATGGACTCGTCGTCCAGGGCTGCCAGCAGCGAGCCCATCCGGTCCGCCTCGAGCCAGAGCGCGAGCTCCAGCTGGTGGGTCGGCATGGTCTCGAAGTAGTTGGTCCGCTCGAAGCTGGTCGTGCCGTTGAGCGAACCGCCGGCGCCCTGGACGAGCTCGAAGTGGCCGTTGCCGGGTACGCTCGCCGAGCCCTGGAACATCAGGTGCTCGAAGAGGTGAGCCAGACCGGTTCGCCCCTTGACTTCATGGCGCGAGCCTACGTCGTACCAGAGGCAGACCGCGGCGACCGGGGTCAGGTGATCCTCGGAGAGCACCACGCGCAGGCCGTTGGCCAGCCTGTGCTCGGTCGCTGTGAGGCCGCCGGAGCCGGCCTGGGCTGTGGCCGTGTGACCCATGGGCATGTGGTCCCTTCGATCGCGATGCAGAGATTTCCGTCAGACCTGCCACTGTATGCAAGCGCGTCGGGGACCGGAGAAGTTCCCGGCTCAGACCTGGGTCGGAGTCGGCGTTGTCGGTGCCTCGGGCCACAATGGTCCGCGACAACCCCCGTCAGCCCCTGTCACACCACCCGCCACACCACCCGCAAGACCCCCAGCACACCTTCTTTCTTGGTTAAGGAGCCGCGCAGCGATGGCCCGCCGCAGCACGAAGACCCCGCCGCCGGAGGATTTCGAGGAGAAGATCCTCGACATCGACGTCGTCGACGAAATGCAGGGCTCCTTCCTCGAGTACGCGTACTCGGTGATCTACTCCCGCGCCCTGCCCGACGCCCGCGACGGCATGAAGCCGGTGCACCGGCGCATCGTCTACCAGATGAACGAGATGGGCCTGCGCCCCGACCGCGGCTACGTGAAGTGCGCCCGCGTCGTCGGCGAGGTCATGGGCAAGCTGCACCCGCACGGTGACGCGTCGATCTACGACGCCCTCGTGCGCATGGCCCAGCCCTTCTCGATGCGGCTGCCGCTGGTCGACGGCCACGGCAACTTCGGTTCGCTCGGCAACGACGACCCGCCGGCCGCGATGCGTTACACCGAGTGCAAGATGGCGGATGCCACGTCGCTGATGACGGAGTCGATCGACGAGGACACCGTCGACTTCACCGCCAACTACGACGGCCAGGAGCAGGAGCCGGTCGCGCTGCCCGCGGCGTACCCGAACCTGCTGGTCAACGGCGCCTCCGGGATCGCGGTCGGCATGGCCACCAACATGCCCCCGCACAACCTGGGCGAGGTCATCGCGGCCGCCCGCCACCTGATCCGCTACCCGCAGGCGGACCTGGAGGCGCTGATGCGCTTCGTGCCGGGTCCGGACCTGCCCACGGGCGGCCGGATCGTGGGCCTCTCGGGGATCAAGGACGCCTACGAGAACGGTCGCGGCACGTTCAAGATCCGCGCGACGGTCGCGGTGGAGAACGTGACGGCGCGCCGCAAGGGCCTGGTCGTCACCGAACTGCCCTTCACGGTCGGCCCCGAGAAGGTCATCGCGAAGATCAAGGACCTGGTCGGCTCCAAGAAGCTCCAGGGCATCGCGGACGTCAAGGACCTCACGGACCGCTCGCACGGCCTGCGCCTGGTCATCGAGATCAAGAACGGCTTCCACCCCGAGGCCGTGCTGGAGCAGCTGTACAAGCTGACGCCGATGGAGGAGTCCTTCGGCATCAACAACGTCGCGCTGGTCGACGGCCAGCCGCTGACGCTCGGCCTCAAGGAGTTGCTCGAGGTCTACCTCGACCACCGCTTCGAGGTCGTGCGGCGCCGCAGCGAGTTCCGCCGCAGCAAGCGGCGCGACCGGCTGCACCTGGTCGAGGGCCTGCTGGTGGCCCTGATCGACATCGACGAGGTCATCCGGATCATCCGGGACAGCGACAACTCGGCGCAGGCGAAGGAGCGGCTCATCGAGCGCTTCTCGCTGAGCGAGATCCAGACCCAGTACATCCTGGACACCCCGCTGCGCCGGCTCACCCGTTTCGACCGGATCGAGCTGGAGTCCGAGCGCGACCGCCTCACGGGCGAGATCGACGAGCTGACCGGGATCCTCGAGTCCGACACGGAGCTGCGCAAGCTGGTCTCCACGGAACTCGCGGCGGTCGCGAAGAAGTTCGGCACCGAGCGCCGTACGGTCCTGCTGGAGTCGGCGGGCACGGCCGTCGCCGCGGTTCCGCTGGAGGTCGCGGACGACCCGTGCCGGGTCCTGCTGTCCTCGACGGGCCTGCTGGCGCGCACCGCCAACGGCGAGGCGCTGCCGGAGGAGGAGGGCGGCGCCCGCGCGAAGCACGACCTGATCGTCTCGCAGGTCGCCGCGACCGCCCGGGCCGATGTCGGCGTGGTCACCTCGTACGGGCGCCTGCTGCGGCTGTCGGTGATCGACCTGCCGCAGCTGCCGGACACCCACGCCGCGCCGAACCTGGCGGGCGGCGCCCCGGTCGCGGAGTTCCTCTCCGGGCTGGAGGCGGACGAGAAGGTGATCTGCCTGACCTCGCTGGACGAGTCCTCGCAGGGCCTGGCCCTGGGCACCGAGCAGGGCGTGGTCAAGCGGGTCGTGCCGGACTACCCGGCGAACAAGGACGAGCTGGAGGTCATCACCCTCAAGGAGGGCGACCGGATCGTCGGCGCGGTCGAACTGCGCACGGGCGAGGAGGACCTGGTCTTCCTCACCGACGACGCCCAGCTGCTGCGCTACCCGGCGGGCCAGGTGCGCCCGCAGGGCCGCCCCGCTGGCGGCATGGCGGGCATCAAGCTCTCCGAGAACGCCAAGGTGATCCACTTCTCGGCGATCGACCCGGCACGGGACGCCGTGGTGTTCACGGTGGCGGGCTCGCAGGGGACGCTGGACGACTCGATGCTGTCCGGAAAGCTCACCCCGTTCGACCAGTACCCGCGCAAGGGCCGGGCCACCGGCGGCGTGCGCTGCCAGCGGTTCCTGAAGGGCGAGGACCTGCTGGTGCTGGCCTGGGCCGGCAACGCGCCGGTCCGCGCGGCCGCGGCGAACGGCACTCCGGCCGAACTGCCGCCCGTGGATCCGCGCCGCGACGGCTCGGGTGCCGCACTGCCCGCGGTCGTCGCCGCTCTGGCGGGCGGCGCGCTGTAGGACGTACGGCGGCGGCATTCGGGTGGTGCGACCGGGGGGACGTACCACCCGAATGCCGACTAGTGTTTTCCCGTTGGTGCTTGTGGTGGGGGCGGGGGAAAACTGATGGGCCGTCAGTCGAGCGGGATGATCGGGGACTGGGCCGAGGCCCAGCGCAGGCAGCAGCGGACGCAGGTGATCCAGCAGCGCGAGGCGGAGCGCCGGCGGCGGGCGTGGGACCGGGACGTGGCCCGGGGCGAGCGCGAACAGCAGGCCGCCTACCGGCAGCATCGCGAGGCCGAGGCGCGGCGTCGCACGGAGGGCATAGAGGCCGAGGTCGCGGCGCTGCAGAACCTGTTGGTCACGGGCTGCGGGGCAACGGAATTCCGGATGGCCTCGCTCGTACGGAGCGAGGAGCTCGAACCGTTCCGTCCGGGGTCGTTGGGGCATCCGGTGGCGCTCCCCCGCATCGAGCAGTTCCTCCAGCAGAGCAGTGGCATGGCGCTGGGTTCCTACCGGCGGGCCCAGGCGGAGCACGAGGCGCACGCCCAGTACACCCGGGCTCATCAGAAGGCGAGAGCTGCGGAGACGCGACGCCAACAGCAGCTCGCCGAGCACCGGCAGCAGTACGACCGGTGGGCGGCCGAGCAGCTCGCAGCGATCCGCGCGCACAACCGCGGGCTGAGCGAGCTGGCCGGAAGGCTTCGCTCCGGCCAGGCGGAGGCCGCGGTGGAGTACTTCTCGGCCGCCTTGTACGCCTCCACGGCCTGGCCCGAGGAGCTGCCGCGGCAGGTCTCGGCCTCGTACGACCAGGCGGCCCGGCAGCTGGTGCTCGACTGGGAGCTGCCCCGCTTCGGGGTGGTGCCAGAGGCCAAGGCGGTGCGGTACCAGCCGAGCACGGACCAGGACAGGGAGACCGCCCGCCCCGCCACGCAGCGACGGGCCCTGTACCGGGACCTGCTGGCCCAGTGCGTACTCCTGGTGGTGCGCGAGCTCTACGCCGCGGACGAGTTCGGCGCGCTGGACTCGGTGGTCGTCAACGGCTTCGTGGACGACCACGATCCGGCGACGGGCCGGGAAGCGCAGATCGTCCTCGCCACGGTGTCGGCGGCACGGTCCGCCTTCGAGGGGCTCCGGCTGGAACAGGTCAGCGCGGTGGACTGCCTGTCGGATGGGCTGCGCGGGCAGCTGTCGGCGCGCCCAGACCAGCTGACGGCGGTACGCCCCGGGCGGCGGCCCGACGAGGTCGGCGGAGGCGTCGTCAGCCACGGCGGGATCGCGGGCGACGGGGACGAGGACGAGCCGGACCTCTTCGCGATGGACCCGATCGCCTTCGAGAACCTGGTGGCGGAGCTCTTCCGGGCGATGGGCATGGAGGCGGTGACCACGCAGCGGTCGGGCGACGGCGGGGTGGACGTGGAGGCGCTGGACCCGGCGCCGATCCGGGGCGGGCGGATCGTCGTCCAGGTCAAGCGCTACCGGAACACGGTGCCGCCGACGGCCGTGCGTGATCTGTACGGCACGGTCCAGGACAAGGGGGCGAACAAGGGGGTGCTGGTCACCACCGCGTCCTTCGGTCCCGGGTCGTACACCTTTGCCAACGGCAAGCCGCTGGAGTTGGTTCCCGGGGCGGACCTGGTTGAGCTGCTCCACCAGTACGGGCTGCGCGGCCGGCTCGGCGGCGGTCCGGCGCAGCGCGCGCCCGAACCGCCCGCCGCCCCTTCGGCGGACCACAACGTGCTCGGCATGTCCTGGACGGGCGCGGTCGCCCTGGACGTGTGCGCCCTCGTCTGCGCGGGCAACCGGGTGCTGAGCGAGGACCACTTCGTGTTCTTCAACAACCCGCGGACCCCCGACGGTTCGGTACGGGCCCGCGCCCACTCCGCCCCCGACAAGGCGGCGCTGGAGGTCTCCTTCGACGCCCTTCCCGAGCCCGCCGACCGCCTGGTCCTCGTTGCCGCGATCGACCCGGAGGTCGATCCGCACGCCGACCTCGCCGGGTTCACCGACGCCCACATCCGCCTGCTGTCCGCCGGCGGCGAGGAACTCGGCCGGCTGGACGTCTCCGACGGGCGCGCCGGCGAAACCGCTCTGGTCCTCGGCTCGTTCCGGCGCCGTTCCAGCGGCGACTGGGACTTCGTGATCGGCGGCAAGGGCTACCGCGGCGGCCTGGAGGACCTGTTGAGCGAGTATGGCGTCGAGGTCGCCTGATCAATCGGAGTCGGGATCGCCGTACGGATCGGGCTCGTACGGCTCCGGCTCCGGCTCCGGCTCCGGCTCGGCG
Source organism: Streptomyces sp. NBC_01296 (assembly GCF_035984415.1). Lineage (NCBI taxonomy): Bacteria > Bacillati > Actinomycetota > Actinomycetes > Kitasatosporales > Streptomycetaceae > Streptomyces > Streptomyces sp. NBC_01296. The sequence goes on from NZ_CP130720.1 coordinate 2,594,837, forward strand.
TCCGCCTGCGCGGGGCGGTCGACGTAGCGCAGGATGCCCCACATGCTCTCCGGGGGCGCGTGCTGCGGAGCCGGTTCGCGGCAGGCCTCCAGTTCGCGGAGCAGGGCGGCGCCGTCCGTACCGGCGCCGATCAGGACCAGCCGGCTCCGGCGCGGCTCGCCGCGGTCCCAGGGGCCCGGCACGAAGCGGAGGAAGCGGCCCACGGCGTGGACCTCGTAGCGCTCCTCGTGGCCGGGGACGCCGAAGTGGACATAGCCCTTGATCCGGTACAGCCCGGCCGGGCGGCGGTCGAGGAAGTCGATGAACCGGCGCGGGTTCAGGGCCTGCTCCGACTCGAACTCGGTGCTCTCGTAGACCGTGTGGGCGTGCCCGGTGTGGTCCTCGTCCTCCGTGTCCTCCGCGTGGTCCGCGTCGTCCGCGTCCCTCGCCTGCGAGATCAGGTCCTCGAAGGACAACTGGCCCCGCGTCTCGGTCCACGGCCGCCGGTCGAAGAGCAGCTCCGGGTCGATCCGGCCGTGGTCGGCGGCCACCACCGGCGTGCCGGGGCAGAGCGCGCCCAGCTCGGCCCCGATCCGGGCGAGGCCGGCCGGCTCCACCCGGTCGGTCTTGTTCAGCACCACCAGGTCCGCGACGGCCAGGTGGCGGTCGGACTCCGGGTGCTTGGCCCGGGTCGCGTCGAACTCCGCCGCGTCCACGACCTGCACCAGCCCGCCGTACCGGATCGCCGGGTTCTCGCTGGCCACCAGCATCCGGATCATTTCCTGGGGCTCGGCCAGCCCGCTCGCCTCGATGACGATCACGTCGATCCGGTGGACGGGCGCGGAGAGCTTCTCCAGGTACGCGTCCAGCTCGCTGCCGTCGACCGCGCAGCACAGGCAGCCGCCGCCGAGCGAGACCATCGAGTCGCCGACCTGGCCCGCCACGGCCATCGCGTCGATCTCGATCGAGCCGAAGTCGTTGACGACGACCCCGATCCGGGTGCCTCCCCGGTTGCCGAGGAGGTGGTTGAGCAGCGTCGTCTTGCCGGATCCGAGGAATCCGGACAGTACGACGACGGGAATCGGCTGGGCGGGCTGACTGCTGTTCACACGGCCGATCGTAGTCAGCCGAGCGCCGGAACCGGCTGCGGCGGGGTCGGGCCGACGTACCGGGCGGCCGGGCGGATGATCTTCGAGTCAGCGGCCTGCTCCAGGATGTTCGCGCTCCAGCCGACCACGCGGGCCGCGCAGAACGTCGGGGTGAACATCTCGCGCGGCAGCCCGCACAGCTCCATGACCACGCCCGCGTAGAACTCCACGTTGGTGTGCAGCTCCCGCCCCGGCTTGAGCTCGGCGAGGATCTCCTCGACGTGCCGCTCGACCTCGACGGCGAAGTCCACGAGCGGGCCGCCGAAGTGCAGCGCGATGTTCCGCAGCATCCGCGAGCGCGGGTCCTCGGTGCGGTACACGGGGTGCCCGAAGCCCATGATCCGGTCCCCGGCGAGCACCCGTTCGCGGATCCACGGGTCGATGCGGTCCGCCGTGCCGATGGCGTCCAGGGTGTCCAGGGCCCGGCTGGGCGCACCCCCGTGCAGCGGCCCGGAGAGCGCGCCGATCGCCCCGGTGAGGCAGGCCGCCACGTCCGCGCCGGTGGAGGCGATCACGCGGGCGGTGAAGGTCGAGGCGTTGAAGCCGTGGTCGACGGTGGAGATCAGGTACTGCTCGACCGCCCGCGCCTTGACCGGGTCGGGCTCCTGCCCGGTGAGCATGTACAGGTAATTGGCGGCGTACGGGAGGTCCGCGCGCGGCTCGACCGGTTCCAGGCCCTGCCCCAGCCGGTGCAGCGCAGTGAGCAGGGTCGGTACGGCCGCGCAGGCGGCCAGCGCGTCCGCGGCCCGCCGCCCGGGGTCGAGGTCGTACACCGGCCGGAAGCCGGCGGATGCGCCGAGCAGCGAGAGCGCGGTCCGCAGCCCGGCGAGCGGGCCGGAGAGGGCGGTGGCCCGGGCGAGGCCGGGCAGCGCTTCGCGCACCGCGTCGGGCAGTCGGCGCAGCGGGGCGATCTCGGCGGCGAACGCGGCCCGCTCGGCGGCGTCGGCGGGCAGGGCGCCGCGGAACATCAGGTGCCACACGTCCTCGAAGCTGCGGCTCGCTGCGAGCTCGACGGCCGAGTACTGGCGGTAGTGGTAGAAGCCCTCACGGCCTCGGACGTCACCGAGTTCGGTCTCGGTGACCACGACTCCCGCGAGACCGCGGGGCACATCGACAGTGGTGTTCATGCATCGACCATCCATGATGGATTGAATCGTTGTCAATATTGATTGAATCAATATATGTAGGGTGGGCATCATGAATGACCAGGCGGAGGGCGAGCGCCGGATCAGCACCCGGCAGGCGGCGGAACTGCTGGGGGTGAAGCCCGCGACGGTGTACGCGTACGTCAGCCGCGGCCAGCTCACCAGCCGCCGCGACCCGGTCGGCCGGGGCAGCAGTTTCGATGCGCGCGAGGTGGAGGATCTGGCCCGGCGCACCCGGCGCGAGGCGGCGGCGCCCCCCGGCGCGGAGCTCTCCGTGCGCACCTCGCTCACGCTCATCGAGCCCGACCGGTACTACTTCCGGGGCGTGGACGCCGTCGAGCTGGCCTCGCGGCACCGCTACGAGGAGGTCGCCGAGTGGCTCTGGACCGGGACGCTGCCGAGCGGCGTGCGGTTCACCGCTCCCCCGCAGGTGCTTGCCGCGGCCCGGCGCGCGGTGGCCGCACTGCCCGAGCACAGCGGCCCGATCGACCGGCTGCGGGTGGCGACCGCGGCCGCCGCGGTGGCGGATCCGCTGCGCTTCGACCTGTCCGAGGAGGCCGTGCTGGGCTCCGCGCGCTGCCTGATCCCGACGCTGGTCGGCGCGCTGCCCGAGGTGGGCCCGCCCGGCTGGCGCGGGGACGGCCGGCTGGCCCGGCAGCTGTGGACCCGGCTGACGGCGCGCGAGCCGGATCCGCAGGCGCTGGCCGCGCTGGACCTGGCCCTCGCGCTGCTCATCGACCACGACCTGGCCGCCTCGACCCTCGCCGTACGGGTGGCCGCGTCGGCGCGGGCCCATCCGTATGCGGCGGTGTCGGCCGGCCTCGGCGCGCTCGAGGGCCCGCTGCACGGCGCGGCCGGACGGCTGGCGCACCGGATGCTGGTGGAAGCCCTGGAGCGGGGCGGGGCCGCGCCGGTGGTCGCGGACCATCTGCGGGCGGGGCGGCGGGTGCCCGGACTCGGGCACCGGCTGTACGAGGGCGAGGACCCGCGGGCGACGGCGCTGTTCGCGCGGCTGGAGGACGTGCCGCAGGCCGGGCCCGCGCTGGCGGCCGCCCGGGAGGTCGTCGCCACGACGGCGGCCCGGCGGGGCGGGCTGCACGCCAATGTCGACCTGGCGCTGGCGGTGCTGACGGTGTCCTGCGGGATGCCCGCCGAGGCCGGGGAGACGGTGTTCGCGGTGTCCCGGACGGCGGGCTGGATCGCGCACGCGCTGGAGGAGTACCAGGAGCGACCGCTCCGGATGCGCCCGAGCGGCCAGTACCAGGGCCCCCGCCCGCCACAGCCGATGCCGTGACCGGCCCACAGCCCACGAGCAGCGGGCAGCGGGCAGCGGGCAGCGGGAGATCAGCGACAGGTACGCACACATCGGATATTCCACTCAGGCCGAAGGCGGCCTACGGTTGCTGGTCATGCGGTTCCTCCTCTTGAGCGCTCGGCGCCTCGGGCTGCCCAGACGGGCCGTCTCGCAGATCCTGCTGACCCAGCTGGCCATCGCCGCCGGGGTCGCCGTGCTGGCCACCGGGCTCTTCCTGGCCCCGCTCGGCGCGCAGCTCGACGACCAGGCCATGCGGCGCGCCCTGGCCATCGCCCAGAGCGCGGCGGCGGACCCGTCGCTGGCCGCCGACCTCCTCGACTCCGGGCCCACGGCGGACAGCCCCGTGCAGGCCTCGGCCGAGCGGATCCGCCGCGCCACGGGCGCCGAGTACGTCGTCGTCATGGACCTGGACGGGATCCGCCGCTCGCACCCCGGCACCGACCGGATCGGCCTGCGCGTCTCCACCGACCCGAGCGACGCCCTCGCGGGCCGCGAGGTCATGGAGATCGACGAGGGCACCCTCGGCCGCTCCGCCCGCGGCAAGGTCCCGCTCCTCGCGGCCGACGGGGAGATCGTCGGCGCGGTCTCCGTCGGCATCGCCTACGACAGCGTCCACGACCGGCTGCTCGGCGCGATCCCGGGCCTGCTCGCCTACGCGGGCGGCGCGCTCGCGGCAGGCGCGCTCGCCGCCTACCTGCTCTCCCGCCGGATCCAGCGGCAGACCCGCGACCTGGCGTTCTCCGACATCGCCGGACTGCTCGCCGAGCGCGAGGCGATGCTCCACTCCATCCGCGAGGGCGTGATCGCCCTCGACCGCGCCGGCCGGGTCCGCCTGGTCAACGACGAGGCCGCCCGGCTGCTGGGCCTCGCCCCCGATACAGCCTCCACCCTCGCCGGGCGCCCGCTGGACGACGTCCTGGGCGCCGGCCGCACCACCGACGTCCTCGCCGGCCGCGTCACCGGCCGCGACCTGCTCACCGTCCAGGGGCCCCGGGTACTCGTCGCCAACCGGATGCCCACCGAGGACGGCGGCGCCGTCGCCACCCTGCGCGACCGCACCGAGCTGGAACACCTCGGCCGCGAGCTCGACTCCACCAAGGGCCTCATCGACGCACTGCGCGCACAGGACCACGAGCACGCCAACCGCCTCCACACCCTCCTCGGCCTGCTGGAGCTGGGCCTGCACGAGGAGGCGGTGGAGTTCGTCACCGAGGTCGTCGGAGTGCACCGCAGCACCGCCGAGCAGGTCACCGAGAAGGTCCACGACCCCCTGCTGGCCGCCCTTCTGGTGGGCAAGGCGACCGTCGCGGCCGAGCGCGGCGTCCCGCTGCGCCTCGCCGACACCACCTTCCTGCCCGACTGCCTCGTCGACCCCGGCGGCCTCGTCACCATCACGGGCAACCTGGTGGACAACGCCCTGGACGCGGCGGCGGGCTCCGCGGCGCCCCTGGTCGAGGTCGAGCTGCGCGCCGAGGGCCGTACGGCGATCCTCCGGGTGCGGGACAGCGGGCCCGGCGTCCCGGCAGCCCGTCGCGAGGAAATCTTCACCGAGGGCTGGTCGACCAAGCAGCCCAAGGCCCACCGCGAGCGCGGGCTCGGTCTCGCACTCGTACGCCGCCTCGCGGAGCGGCAGGGCGGCACGGCCCGGGCCGGCGAGGCAGCGGACGGAGGGGCGGAGTTCTCCGTCGTACTCCCGGAGGCCCTGCGATGAACGAGACCCCGATCCATGACATCCACGTATTGGTCGTCGACGACGACATGCGTGTTGCCCGGATCAACGCGGCGTACGTGGCGAAGGTTCCCGGCTTCCGCGTCTGCGCCCAGGCCCATTCGGCGGCCGAGGCCCTCGCCTACCTCGACACCCACGCCGTCGACCTGATCCTCCTCGACCACTACCTCCCGGACGAGAACGGCCTGGACCTGGTCCGCCGGCTGCGCCAGCTCGGCCACCGCACCGACGTGATCATGGTCACGGCCGCCCGCGACCTGGCCACCGTCCAGTCCGCCATGCGCCTCGGCGCCCTGCAGTACCTGGTCAAGCCCTTCACCTTCGCCGGCCTGCGCACCCGGCTGGAGGCGTACGGCGCCCTGCGCCGCACCCTGGAGACCGGCGGCGAGGCCGAACAGGCCGAGGTGGACCGGATCTTCGGCGCCCTCGCCGCGGCCGGCTCCCCGAACGAAATGCCCAAGGGCCACTCCGCCACCACCGCCGAACTGGTCCGCCGGGTCCTGCGCTCCGCCGAGGGCCCGCTCTCCACCCAGCAGATCGCCGACCGCGCCGGCATCAGCCGCCAGACCGCCCAGCGCTACCTGAAGCTCCTGGAGCGCACCGCCCGGGTCACCCTGGCCCTGCGCTACGGCGAGACGGGCCGCCCCGAACACCGCTACTCCTGGCTCCCGTCCGAGGGCGCGTAGCCGTCGGACGGGAACCCGCTCAGACGGCCCCGGCGCCGGTCAGGGAGCGGACCTCCGTCTCCGCGTGCTTCGCCTCGTCCGGCTCCTCCGCCGAGGTGACCGTGCCCAGCCAGCCCGCCAGGAAGCCCAGCGGGATCGAGACCAGGCCGGGGTTCTGCAGCGGGAAGAACTGGAAGCTCACCCCCGGGAAGAGGGAGTCCGGGCTGCCGGAGACCACCGGAGACAGGACGACCAGCACGACCGCCGGAATCAGGCCCCCGTACACCGACCAGACGGCGCCCCGCGTGGTGAAGGAGCGCCAGAACAGCGAGTAGAGCAGCACCGGCAGATTGGCCGAAGCCGACACCGCGAAGGCCAGCCCCACCAGGAACGCCACGTTCAGGTCCTGGGCGAGCAGCCCCAGGGCGATCGCCACCGCCCCGATCCCGACGGCCGCGGCCCTGGCCACCGCGACCTCGCTGCGCTGGCGCGCATGGCGGCGCTTGAGCGAGGCGTACAGGTCGTGCGCCACCGAGGCCGAGGACGCCAGCGTGATGCCCGCGACCACGGCCAGGATCGTGGCGAAGGCGATCGCCGCCACGAAGGCGAACAGCACCGCGCCCCCGGTGGAGCCGGCCCCGCCGCCCAGGAAGGCCGCGAGCAGCGGAACCGCCGTGTTCCCCGAGGCGTTGGAGGCCCGCACCGCGTCCGGACCCACCAGCGCGGCCGCCCCGAACCCGAGCACGATGGTCATCAGGTAGAACCCGCCGATCAGCGCGATCGCCCACACCACGGACCGGCGGGCCGCGCGTGCGGTCGGCACCGTGTAGAAGCGCGACAGGATGTGCGGCAGCCCGGCTGTCCCGAGGACCAGCGCGAGGCCGAGGCTCATGAAGTCGAAGCGGGCGGTCCAGTCGCCGCCGTACTTGAGCCCGGGGCTCAGGAACCGCCGGCCGTGCCCGCTGCGCTCGGCCGCGCTGGTGAGCAGCTGGTCGAAGTTCCCGTGGAAGCGCAGGAGTACGAGCACGGTGAGGGTGATGGCTCCGCCCATGAGCAGCACGGCCTTCACGATCTGGATCCAGGTGGTGGCCCGCATGCCGCCGAAGGACACGTAGACCACCATCAGCGCCCCGACCCCGATCACGGTCAGCGTCCGGGCCGCGGTGCCCGAATCACCGAGCAGCAGGCCCACGAGGCTGCCCGCGCCGACCATCTGCGCCACGAGGTACAGCACCGAGACCACGACCGAGGAGGTGCCGGCGGCGATCCGGACGGGCCGCTCGCTCATCCGGGCCGCGACCACGTCCGCGAGGGTGAAGCGCCCGCAGTTGCGGACGAGTTCGGCGACGAGGAACAGCACGACGAGCCAGGCGACGAGGAAGCCCACCGAGTACAGCAGGCCGTCGTAGCCGAAGAGGGCGATCAGGCCGGAGATGCCGAGGAAGGAGGCTGCGGACATGTAGTCGCCCGCGATGGCGAAACCGTTCTCCAGGGGTGAGAACAGCCGTCCGCCGGCGTAGAACTCCTCGGCCGAGCCGTGCCGGTTGCGGCTGACCCAGGTGGTGATGCCCAGGGTGACCGCGATGAAGAGGCTGAACAGGATCAGCGCGAGGGTCTGGTGCTCGGTGGTCACCGGCCGCCCTCCCGGGCCCGCATCCGCTCCTGGCCGCGCTCCTGCTCGAAGACCGTCCAGCGCAGGTCCAGCGCGGCGCGGTCGCGGCGCAGCCGCGCGTGCCGGGCGTACGCCCAGGTCAGCAGGAAGGTGCTGAGGAACTGGCCGAGCCCGGCCAGCAGGGCGACGTTGACCGCCCCGACGACGGGCCGGGCCATGATCCCCGGTGCCATGGTGGCCGCGACCACGTAGGCGACGTACCAGAGGAAGAATCCGGCGGTCGCGGGGACGACGAAGCCGCGGTAGCGGCTGCGGACCTCCTGGAAAGCGGCGCTGCGCTGCACTTCGAGGTAGATGTCGGATGCCCCGGGCGCGGCCCGGCCGCCGGCGGCGGGACGCGGGGGCGCCGGGTCCTCGCCCTCGCCCTCCCCCCAGCCGACGGCGAGCGCGTCGTACCAGGGGTCGTCGAGCCGGATCGTTCCGGCATCGGGACCTTCGTGCTTGTCCACCGAACTCTCCTTGTCCGCTGCCGCATTGGCCGCGTGCTCACAAGGATGTGCGGTATGGACGTTTTCCGGACTGGTGTCCCGGTGCTCTTCACTCCAACAGGTGATGGAGCGAAGAGCACCGGTGTGCCGGTGCGCCCGTCAGGCGTCGATGCGCGAGCGGTCCAGGGTCGCCGCCGAGCTCGTGATGAACTCCTTGCGCGGCGCGACCTCGTTGCCCATCAGCAGGTCGAAGACCTGCTCGGCCGAGTCCAGGTCGCCGATGTTGATCCGGCGCAGCGTACGGAAGCGGGGGTCCATGGTGGTCTCCGCCAGCTGGTCCGCGTCCATCTCGCCGAGACCCTTGTAGCGCTGGATCGAATCCTTGTACCGGACGTTCTTGCGCTGGAATTCGAGCAGCGTCTGGCGCAGCTCGTTGTCCGAATACGTGTAGACGTACTTGTCCTGGCCCTTCTTGGGCTGGACGAGTTCGATCCGGTGCAGCGGCGGCACCGCGGCGAACACCCGGCCCGCCTCGACCATCGGCCGCATGTACCGCTGGAAGAGCGTCAGCAGCAGGCAGCGGATGTGCGCGCCGTCCACGTCGGCGTCGACGAGCAGGACGATCTTCCCGTAACGCGCTGCATCGATGTCGAAGGTACGGCCCGAGCCGGCTCCTATGACCTGGATGATCGCTCCGCACTCGGTGTTCTTGAGCATGTCCGAGACCGACGACTTCTGGACGTTCAGGATCTTGCCGCGGATCGGCAGCAGAGCCTGGAACTCCGAGTTCCGCGCGAGCTTGGCGGTGCCGAGGGCAGAGTCGCCCTCGACGATGAAGAGCTCGCTGCGCTCCACGTCGTCGCTGCGGCAGTCGGCCAGCTTCGCGGGCAGCGAGGAGGTCTCCAGTGCCGTCTTGCGGCGCTGCGCCTCCTTGTGCTGGCGGGCGGCGATCCGGGTCCGGGCGGCCGCGACGATCTTCTCCATCACGGCGCGGGCCTGCTGCTTGTCGTCGCGCTTCGTGCTGGTCAGGAAGGCCTTGAGCTCCTTGGCGACCACGGCCGCGACGATCCGGGCGGCCGCCGAGGTGCCGAGCACCTCCTTGGTCTGGCCCTCGAACTGCGGTTCGGCCAGCCGGACGGTGACGACCGCCGTCATGCCCTCCATCGCGTCGTCCTTGACCACGTCGTCCTCGGCGACGCGCAGCAGCTTCGCCGAGCGCAGCACCTCGTTCACGGTCTTGGCGACCGAGCGCTCGAAGCCGGTGATGTGGGTGCCGCCCTTGGGCGTGGCGATGATGTTGACGAAGGACTTGACCTGCGTCTCGTACCCGGTGCCCCAGCGCAGGGCGATGTCCACGCCGAGCTCGCGGCTGACCTCGGTGGGGGTCATGTGGCCGCGCTCGTCGAGGACGGGAACGGTCTCCTTGAAGGTGCCCTGGCCGGTCAGGCGCAGCACGTCGCAGACGGCCTTGTCCTGCGCGAGGTAGTCGCAGAACTCGCTGATGCCCCCGTCGAAGCGGAAGGTCTCCTCGGTCTTGCCGGCCCCGTCGATGGCGCGCTCGTCGCGGACGACGAGGGTCAGGCCGGGGACGAGGAAGGCGGTCTGGCGGGCGCGCTGGTAGAGCGTCTCCAGCGAGAGCCGCGCGTCCTTGAGGAAGATCTGCCGGTCGGCCCAGTAGCGGACCCGGGTGCCGGTCTTGCCCTTGGCGACCCGCTTGGTCTTGCGCAGGCCGTTGGCGGGGTCGAACGGGCTGTCGGGGCCCTGCTCGGTGAACATGCCCGGGACGCCGCGGCGGAAGCTGATCGCGTGGGTGGAGCTGTTGCGGTCCACCTCGACGTCCAGCCGGGCGGAGAGGGCGTTGACCACGGAGGCGCCGACGCCGTGCAGGCCGCCGGAGGCCGCGTACGAGCCGCCGCCGAACTTGCCGCCGGCGTGCAGCTTGGTCATGACGACCTCGACGCCGGACAGCCCGGTCTTGGGCTCGACGTCGACGGGGATGCCGCGGCCGTTGTCGCGGACCTCGACCGAGGCGTCCTCGTGGAGGATCACCTCGATGTGGTCGCAGTAGCCGCCCAGGGCCTCGTCGACGGCGTTGTCGATGATCTCCCAGAGGCAGTGCACAAGGCCCCGGGAGTCGGTGGAACCGATATACATGCCGGGGCGCTTGCGGACGGCCTCGAGGCCTTCGAGGACGAGCAGGTGCCGCGCGGTGTAGTTGGAGCCGTCCCGGTCTGCTCCGGACAGCAGCGCGCTGGAAGGCACGGACGTGTCGGCGGTCACGCAGTTCGCTCCTCGCTGAATTTCTTTTTCTGGCCCGTCGGGCGCAGGGTGGCTCGGTTGCCGGTCGAAGGGTACCGAGGCCTGGTAGAGCCGATGCAACGCCACCCTCGTCCTTCATCAGCCTAGTGCAGGGCCGCACGGGTGTTCGATCCCCCGGGGGAGTGAAGCAAACATCACGTTCCCTTCCAGGCATGAACCATTTAGGGTTCGGGCACGTCCTCATGAACAACCGGCACCCACGCCGGGGAGGACGGAACTGCTACAAGCGAACGACTGACAACGCGAAACCGTAAAGCACTGCAATACGGCTCCTTCGCCGCCAACCGGCAACAGCCGGCCAGCTTCGGAAGGAAGTTTCGAGGAAAAGCCGCGAGCGGGAACGTTTTCGGCCTGGTTGGATGTTGACCCTGGTACGACAGCTCGTCGAGCTAGAGAAGAGGCGACGTGACTACTGTTCTGACACCCGCGACCCCGCTGACGGCCGCTGACCGATGCGACCGTTGCGGCGCCCAGGCATATCTGCGCGTCGTCCTGCTGAGCGGCGGTGAACTGCTGTTCTGCGCCCACCACGGGCGTAAGTTCGAGCCGGAACTCAAGAAGATCGCCGCGGATATACAGGATGAGACCGAGCGGCTCACGTCCGCTCCGACGGCCAATGCCGACACCGAGGACCGCTGACACAGGCCTATACCTCGCATCCGACGAGCCAGGACCGGCCAGGCCGGTCGACGGGCGGCACCTCTGAGACCCAGGGGTGCCGCCCGTCCTCACGTCCGGAGGCCTGTCGCGGCCCGAGTGTTCACGGGCTCGGCCGGCGGCTCCCGTGCCGGTGCCGTCCCCCGGGTGCTCCCGGGACTCCCTGCGGCTGCTCGGCCACGTACCCCCGTACGGGCCGTGCAGCCGGTCCGGAGCGCCTTTGGCCACCCCATGCGATGTCCTGGCCGACGCTTTGCCGCGCGGCCGTCTCAGGGGCTGTCACGAAGCCGGTGAGCGGCGCGATCTTCGTGTACACCCCCGGACTGTCGGGGCGCCCGCAGCCCCGCCCCCAGGACACCAGCCCGATGAGCCGGCCCTGGGCGACCAGCGGCCCGCCGCTGTCCCCCTGGCATGCGTCCCTCCCGCCGTCGCGGTGCCCCGCGCACACCATGGACTCCGGCCGGTACTGCCCGTCCGCGTCCCCCGGGTAGGCGCGCCGGCAGACCTCGTCCGCCAGGATCGTCACCCGCGCCGCGCGCAGTCCGTACGCGTAGTCACCGAATCCGCTCGTGTCGCCCCAGCCGTACACGGCCGCTTCGCCGCCCGCCTCGTAGCCGGGGTGCCCGTCGCCGGCCATGGGGAGCACGTAGTGCGCGGGTACGGCCTCGTCGAGCTCCAGCACGGCCAGGTCGCCGGCGTTGCTCCGCGTGTCGTAGCCCGGGTTCACCCGGGCCGAGCGGACCGTGATCTCCCGGCCCTCGGCAGCCCGCAGCTCCGTACGCCCGGTGATCACCCGGAAGTCGGGGACGGACTCGATGGGGCCGCCCAGCACCTGGCGGCCCAGGCAGTGGGCCGCGGTCAGCACCTTCGTCGGGCCCACGATGACGCCCCCGCAGAACTGGCCGCCCCTCGTACCCCCGAACCGGTCACGGCTGGCGAGGGCCACCACCCACGGGCTGTCGGCCGCCTTCACCGGCTTCCCGCCGATCACCACACTGTCCGCAGCCGCGTGGGGCGCCTGGGCCAGCGGCGCCGCGGCCGCTCCCGCCACCAGGGCCAGCGCGCCCGCCAGAGCACGGGAAAAGGGACGACGCATGAGGCCTCCTGACTCTGGGTGTGCATGACTCCACCCAGAGTGGGACGCCCGGTGGCCGAGCGCACCCGCGCACGGCCACCTCGTACGGTCCCCGGCCCGGTCAGTCCAGGTAGTCGCGCAGGACCTGGGAGCGGGACGGGTGGCGCAGCTTCGACATCGTCTTGGACTCGATCTGACGGATGCGCTCACGCGTGACGCCGTAGACCTTGCCGATCTCGTCGAGGGTCTTCGGCTGTCCGTCGGTGAGGCCGAAGCGCATGGAGACCACGCCGGCCTCGCGCTCGCTCAGCGTGTCGAGCACCGAGTGCAGCTGCTCCTGCAGGAGCGTGAAGCTCACGGCGTCCGCCGGGACGACGGCCTCGGAGTCCTCGATGAGGTCGCCGAACTCGCTGTCGCCGTCCTCACCGAGGGGCGTGTGCAGGGAGATCGGCTCGCGGCCGTACTTCTGGACCTCGATGACCTTCTCGGGGGTCATGTCGAGTTCCTTGGCCAGCTCCTCCGGGGTGGGCTCGCGGCCCAGGTCCTGGAGCATCTGGCGCTGCACGCGGGCGAGCTTGTTGATGACCTCGACCATGTGCACCGGGATGCGGATGGTGCGGGCCTGGTCGGCCATGGCGCGCGTGATCGCCTGGCGGATCCACCAGGTCGCGTACGTGGAGAACTTGTAGCCCTTGGTGTAGTCGAACTTCTCGACCGCACGGATCAGACCGAGATTGCCTTCCTGGATCAGGTCCAGGAAGAGCATGCCGCGGCCGGTGTAGCGCTTGGCCAGGGAGACCACGAGGCGGAGGTTGGCCTCCAGCAGGTGGTTCTTGGCGCGGCGGCCGTCCTCGGCGATGATCTCCAGCTCGCGCTTGAGCTTGGGGGCCAGCTTGTCGGAGTTGGCCAGCTTGTCCTCGGCGAACAGGCCCGCCTCGATCCGCTTGGCGAGTTCGACCTCCTGCTCCGCGTTGAGGAGGGGGACCTTGCCGATCTGCTTGAGGTAGTCCTTGACCGGGTCGGCGGTGGCGCCGGCGACCACGACCTGCTGGGCGGGGGCGTCGTCCTCGTCGTCGGAGATGACGAAGCCCTTGTTCTCCCCGCCCTCCTCCTCTTCCTCGGCCTCGGCCTTGGCGGCGTCGGGCCCCTCGTCCGGGGTCTCGTCCTCGCCGCCCTCGTCCGCGTCCTTCTTGGAAGCGGTCTTCTTCGCCGCCGTCTTCTTGGCAGCCGTCTTCTTGGCGGGCGCGGCCTTCTTGGCCGCCGTCTTCTTCGCCGCCGTCTTCTTCGCGGCGGGCTCGGTTCCGGGCTCCTCCGCGAGAGCGTCCGCGTCCACGGGCTCCGGGTCCACCGTCTCGGCCGCCGGTGCCGCGGCGGCGACGGTCCGCGCAGCCGTCGTCTTCGCCGCGACGGTCTTGGTGGCCGTCCGCTTGGCCGGGGTCTTCGCTGCGACGCTCTTGCGGGTGGTGCGCTTGGGCGACTCCGCGGCACTGACCATCAGCGTCACACCCTCTTCCTCGAGGATCTGGTTGAGGCTGCGCAGAACATTCTTCCACTGGGTCGCAGGAATCTGGTCAGCCTCGAAGGCCCGACGCACGTCATCGCCGGCGATCTGCCCCTCGGCCTTGCCCCGCTCGATGAGCGCCATCACAGACTCGGAATCGGCGATCTCCGGCGGGAGCGTACGGGATGTGCTGGCCGACACGAACAACCTCTCGGAACGATGGAAACGGCTTCCGACCCCGGCCGGGTGGTGCTGGACCGGAGCCGACGACCACCGACTGGGGATGGGCCGGGGGCGCGGGCAGGGGCCGGGGAGCTGCACAGCACCCGCAAGGGCTGCTGTCTTCCCTCCGTCGGCCATCACCTCTCTAGGTCATCGCTTGACCTCGCGGAGTGTTACGCCCAATTCTTCGTGGCCCGAGTCACACCCCGATTGCCACGATGCCGGTCATACGGTCGTACACGCGGGCCGGACGCGGCCGGATGCCGTCGTGCGAGGTCGCCGGGGGTGCTGCGGGGCCGGCCCCCGCCGGGCCCGTGTGCGCCGACCTGCGGTCGACCGCGTCGCGCACGCCGGTGTCGCCGGGCCGCCCCCCGGCCTCCGCCGGGAGGTACCCCCACCGGACGGCGTCCCGGGTACCTCCGGGGCGTCGGCGCCACCGCCAACGCCCTCGGCGGCACGTGCGAGTACTTCCCGCGCCGCCGTCCGTCCGCGCGTCAGTGCTCGCGCGGGGCGGGGACCACGCGCTCGACCTCCGGATGCACCATCAGGAGCTGGCGCATGGCGTTCTCGGCACCGGTCGCGTCCCCGGCGGCGAGGGCCTCGACGATCCGCGCGTGGTGCGCGACGCACGCCTCGCCGGGGCGGTCACAGGCGGTGACGGGGCTCCCCGAGACCTGGAGCGCGGAGGAGACGATGCCGGAGAGGTGCTCCAGCATGCGGTTGCTCGCGACCTGGATGAGGAGCGCGTGGAACTCGTTGTCGGCGCGCGCGAAGGTGATCGCGTCGCCCTGGCCGAGGGCGTGGCCCATGATCTCGACCATGTCGGCGAGGCGCTGCTGAATGTCCGGGCGGCCGTGGCCGGCGGCGAGGCGGGCGGCGAGCGGCTCGATGGTCCAGCGGAGCTCGTTGAGCTCGCGGCGCTGGTCGTCGCGCTGGGGGCCGAAGGCGCGCCACTCGATGATGTCGGGGTCGAGCAGGTTCCAGTCGGCGACCGGACGGACGCGGGTGCCGACGTTGGGGCGGGCGCTGACGAGGCCCTTGGCCTCCAGCACGCGCAGCGATTCGCGGACCACCGTGCGGGAGACCTCGAAGCGCTGGCCGATCTCCTCGGGGACCAGCGGGCGGTCCGCGCCGAGGTCGCCGGAGACGATCATCTGGCCGAGCTGCTGGACGAGTTGGCCGTGCAGTCCGCGGCCGCGGCTGCCTGCCGCGCGGCGGCCGACCCGGCTCAACTCGACGTCGGCGCCGTCCCAGTGGGGCGCTCCGACGCGGTCGGTCCCGGAGGCTTCCGCGTAGGGGTAGCGGTCGAGTTCGCCCGGGCCGGCGAGGCCGGAGTCTGCATGGCGGGCGGCGGTCATCATGGTGTGCGCAAGGGTACTCACGAATCCTTTGTCGGCCTTGCCTCGATGACCCTTGAGGTCTTTGGTGAAAAGCACACGAAAGGGTGATCGGTGCCACCTACGCAATTGACGACTTATCGTAAAGAACCGGGCTCTTTGGGCGGTGTTGTGGTCCGGTTCACGTGATGTGGACGGGATCGGTCCCGTCGAAACATTCTGCGGCACCGGAACGATCACGAACGGTCCGTTACCAGCGGACGCGGCTGCGCAGTCCTGTGAACCCATAGGCGCACAACAGGACCATCAGCGACAACACCAGCGCGGTGCCGACGGGTTGGGCCATCACCCGCAAGGCCCCCAGGACCAGGCGGTCCGCCTCCGGGGGCCACTGCGCCCAGGCCAGACCGCGCAGCCGGGCCGCGAGTCCGCTCGCCGGGTACGCGGACGGACCGTCCAGCGCCTTGCGGACGAGCGGGACGACCATGACCGGGACGGCGAGCACGGCGGCCAGGCCGGCGGTGGCCGACCGGAAGACGCCGGAGGCCAGCACCCCGGCCCAGGCACAGCCGATGAGCAGTCCGGCCCAACTCGCGGCCGGGGAGACCCATTCCGCGGGGGTGCGCAGCGGGCCGCGGTCGAAGACGAGCTTCAGGGCGGCGGCGTCGGCGGTGACGGCGAGCGCGCCGAACAGCAGGGCGAGGCCCGCACAGACGGCCAGTTTGGCGGCGAGCAGGCCCATCCGGCGCGGCACGGTGCCGCGGTCGGCGGCGAGTACGGGGTAGCGGTACTCCTCGCCGAAGGCCAGGGCGCCGAGCAGTCCCGCGCCGAGGGCGGCGGGGGGCAGCGGCAGCAGCTCCGGCCAGGCGGCGAGCAGCCGGTTCTGCGGGGTGCCGCCGGCCCGGGCCAGCACCAGGGCGGTGACGGCGGAGACGGCGACGACGACGGCCGCGGTGAGGACGGGCATGGCGGTACCGAAGACCCGGCGCAGCTCGTAGCGCAGCGGCCGCAGCGGCCCGCCGACCCGGCGCACCGGCGAGGCGGGGGTCCCG
Organism: Streptomyces sp. NBC_01296; assembly: GCF_035984415.1. Lineage (NCBI taxonomy): Bacteria > Bacillati > Actinomycetota > Actinomycetes > Kitasatosporales > Streptomycetaceae > Streptomyces > Streptomyces sp. NBC_01296. The sequence continues at coordinate 2,611,081 of NZ_CP130720.1, forward strand.
CTGCTGGCGGCCGACCGACAGCCGCCTCGGGCGGGCAGGGGCCCCGCTTCGGCCGGGGCGGCGGCGCTCGCCGGCTCCGCGCCGGGTTCGGTGCGCGCCTGCGGCACCGGCGGTACGGGCGGGCAGGGCGCCCCGGCGTCCCCGGTCTCGTCGGCGAGCTGGTGGACCAGCACGCCGTGCCGGAACGCCGCTTCGCCGACCTCCGCGCAGCTGCTGCCGTACACCGACAGGCGGCTGCCGGACTCCTCGACGATCTCCACCGCCCGCTGGGCGTCCCGGGCCTCGCGGCCGAGTACGTCGGCCAGCCGGGCGGCGTGCGGACTGCGCACGGCGACCCGCGGCCGAAGCCGGGTACGGGCGAACTCGGCCGCGTCCTGGTCGGCGACGAGCCGGCCCGACTCGATGCTCACGACCCGGTCCGCGCTGCGGGCGGCCTCCTTCGCGTCGTCGGTGGTGAAGAGCACCGCGCCGCCGAGGGAGGCGTGACCGCGCAGCAGCCCGTGCAACCAGCCGCGTTCGCGGGGCGAGAGTCCGGCGGCGGGCTCGTCGAGGAGCAGCGTGCACGGATCGGCGAGCAGCGCCGCGGCCAGCGCCACCCGGCGCTCCATGCCGAGCGAGAGCGAGCCGAGCCGCTGGTCGCGCAGGCCCGCGATGCCGACGACCTCCAGCATGGTGTCGGCCCGGGAGGCCGGCACCCCGGCGGCGGCGCACAGCATCCGCAGCTGGCCCCGGACGGTGCGCGCCGGGTTGCCGGGGACGTCGCCGAGCAGCACGCCGACCTCACGGCCGGGATGCGGGATCCGGTGCAGCGGGCGTCCGCGGAAGTAGGTGACGCCGCGGCCCGGTTCGAGTTCGAGCATGAGCCGCAGTGCGGTGGTCTTGCCCGATCCCGGTTCGCCGAGGAGGGCGGTCACGGTCCCGGGGCGGGCCTCGAAGGTGAGGTCGTCCACGAGGGGCGGGAGGTCTCGACGGGGTGTGCTGGTGAGTCCGATGGCCTGGAGCATCGCTTCTCCCGCGGGGGGTGAGACCGCTCTGCGGCAGCGTGAGTACCGCAAACAAGATAACGCGATATGTCCGATTTTCGGCGCAACCGGGGCGCGTTCGCGGCCGTGTCGACAACGACCGGGGGCGCGAAGGCGCGGGTGCCAGGGGCGCGGGTGACGAGCGCGCGGATGCCGAGCGCGCGGGTGACGGGGCCTCAGACCTCCGGGCGCAGCATGGGCGGGTTGAGCAGGTTCGCCCCGCCGGCCCGGAACAGCTGGGCGGGCCGACCGCCCTGACGGGTCGTCGTCCCCCCGGCCGGCACCAGGAACCCGGGGGTCCCGGTGACCTTGCGGTGGAAGTTGCGCGGGTCGAGGGCCACGCCCCACACGGCCTCGTAGACCCGCCGGAGCTCGCCGACGGTGAACGCGGGCGGGCAGAACGCGGTGGCCAGCGAGGAGTACTCGATCTTGGAGCGGGCCCGCTCCACGCCGTCGGCGAGGATCCGGGCGTGGTCGAAGGCCAGCCCCGAGGCCGCCTCGTCCTCGACGGCCAGGAGCTCGTCGACCGGGGCCCAGCGCGCGCTGTTGGCGTCTCCGCCGGCCCGGGGCGCGGGCAGGTCCGGAGCCAGGACCAGATGCGCCACGCTGACGACACGCATGCGCGGATCCCGCTTCGGATCCCCGTACGTGGCCAGCTGCTCGAGGTGTGCCCCGTTGCCCGCGCCCGGCTCGGCCGGATCGTGGGCGCACAGGCCGGTTTCCTCGGAGAGCTCCCTGGCCGCGGCCGCGGCCAGGTCCTCGTCTCCGCGCACGAAGCCGCCGGGCAGGGCCCAGCGTCCCTGGAACGGCTGCTCACCCCGCCGGACGACCAGCGCACAGAGCGCGTGACGCCGCACGGTGAGCACGACCAGGTCGACGGTGACAGCGAAGGGCGGATAGGCCGACGGGTCGTAGGGCGACATGCCGCGATCATAGTCGTCTGCCTGACGATAAACAGAGCTTTCGTGATCCCGAAGCCGGTGATCGCCGGACACCCCCTAACCGCCCAGTTGGAGCGCATCGGCCGCCTCCTCCACCATGGCGAGGCCGAGCCGGCTGATCCGGACGGCGAACGGTTCCCCCGAGACCCGCAGGCCTGAGAACCGGAGGGCGCCGAGGGGAGCACCTGGCAGCGGGACGAGGGCGACCGTGCCCGCGGGGGCGTCGGGACGGATTCCGGCGAGGGCGGTCAGGGCATGGACCCCTGCGGCAGCGGCCACCGCCGCGGGGCGGCAGGCCGCCGGATGCGGAAGCGGGGCGCTGCCCACCGTGCGCTGCTCGGCGGCGTACATCTCCGGCAGCCGGTACCCGAAGCTCTCCGCGGCATCCAGCAGCCCCCTCAGCAGTCCGGCGGCCTCCTTCTCGAAGCCGGCCTGGGCCAGCCCGGCGACCGCCACGGCGCTCTCGTACGCCCGCACCGCGCCCGAGCGGTGACCGAAGGGGTTGTGACCCGGCTCCCGGAACGCCAGGCTGCGCAGCCCCCATCCGGAATCCATGGCGGGGGCTCCGAGGAGGCGGGCGAGCTGTTCGGTGCGGACCCGGTCCAGCAGCCCCGGGGCGAGCCGGCCGCCGCCGAGCAGGCCGGTGTCCAGGAGGTGCACGGCGGCCCCCGTGAGCCGGGGCAGCGGCCGCCCGTCGGGGTGCAGGGCCGCCGCGGGCCGTCCGCCGTCCGGACCGTCGATCCAGAACGCCTCCCGGAACCGCTCCCGCAGCGCGGCCGCCCACTCCCGCCACGCCTCGGCGCCGGGCCGCCCGCATCCGGCGAGCAGGTCGGCCCCGAGCAGCGCGGCCCGATGGGCGTGGGCCTGGGTCTCGCAGCGGCGTGGACCGGGATCGGGATCGGCCAGGAACCCGTCTTGCCCCAGGGCGCCGCGCAGCCACTCCAGGCACCGCTCGGCCGCGGGGAGGAGCCCGGCCACCTCCGCCTCGGGCATCCCCCAGCGCCGGGCCTCGGCGAGCACCGCCGGGAAGGCGAGGGTCGCCTCGGTGCCGGTGCACCCCGGCGGCAGCTGCGGACCTGCCCCGCGCAGCGGCCCCGGGATCTTCCCGGCGTCGGGGCCGCGGCCTGCGGTCTGGCTCCGGGCGAGGGTGCGCAGGGTGGCCGCGGCGAGCCCGGTCCCGAGCGGCAGCGCCATCCGGGCGGCCCAGAGGGACTCCGCCGGGGCCAGACCCAGCCGCCATGGCACCCCGGCCGCGGCGAACGCGTCGGCAGGCTCCTCGCGGTCCCGCATCAGCAGCGCGCCAAGGTCCTCGACGCTGGTGCGGAACCAGGCCTCGACCCGCCGGTCGTCCCCCTCGGCCCGGGCGTCGGCCAGCGGATTGGCCACCTGCCCGGCCGGGGCCCGGGCCGTGCGGTCCTGCGTGGTCCGCAGCTCGATGGTGCGGGACTCCCCCGGCCCCAGGTCGAGCTGCCAGCGCAGCAGTCCCGCCGAGGCGAGGGCGTCGTCCGGGGCCGGCTCGGCCGTTGTGACGGCCTGTGCCTCCCCGGTGCTCCAGCGCAGCCCCGCGGCGTGCACCCCGGCCGGCAGTTCCGGCCCGGCCCGGCCGGCGGCCACCGCGGCCAGCTCCGCCAGGTCGGTGCCGAGCGCCACCTCCACCGGGAGGCGCATCGGGCGGGCCGTGAAACTGCGCAGGGTGATCCGCTCGGTGCCGTCCGCGTGCCGGACCCGTTCCACGCCGATGTCGGGGTCGGGGCCCGCTTCGGCCCCGGTACGGACGGTCGCGGTGAAGGCGGCCCGGTCGGAGCCGAGGCTGCGCCCCTGGACGGCGACCGGGTCCCGGCCGCCGACCCGGAGCACACAGCGGGACAGCAGCCGCCGCCCGGAGCGGTAGATCCCGTCGATCCCCCGTCCGGTCAGCTGGCCGTGTTCCGGCGAGATGACCAGGCAGGGCGCGGCGACGCAGATGACGGCGCCGTGCACGGGCGGCAACTCGGTCCTGCGGGCGGGCGGTACGGAGAGGGCCATGGGTCGCCTTGTCTGGGCTGTCTGCGCTCCGGCCGGTTTCGCTGGGCGGCGGCGCGGCCGGGCCCCCGCCACCCTCCAGCTGAACGCCCCCGCCCCCGCCCGGGTCACGGGCCCCGGGGGCGGCTGCGCCCGTACTGGGCCGTGCCGGTGACGCAGCCGCCGCCGCAGGGCGGTGATCGCGGCGTCCCGGATCCGCCGCACGGGATTCCCTCCGCTCCCGCCCGGGCCCGGACCCCTGCGGCCCCGGGCCTGGTCCCGGCTCACTGTTCGCTCCCCGCGGTGCGGCGGGGCTCGCGGCGGGGCTGCGCCTCCCGGCGGCCCGGAGGGCGCGTGGTGGCCGCTGCCCGCTTGCGGCGGGGTTCCCGGCGCCGCCGCTCCTCCCGCAGGCAGGCCCGCAGCCCCTCCGGGTCGATGCCCTCGTTACAGGCGTGGTGGAGCAGCTGGGCGAAGCGGTACTCGGCATCGGCCCGCAGGGCCAGCCCGAGGGCGATCCGGGCGGTCGGCTCGTCGCCGGTGGACCACGAGACCCAGCCGGCGAGGGTGAGCGGGGCCGCGGCGTGCTCCCCGTACGCCCCGACGCAGCGGCGGGCCAGCGCCCGCCACAGCCGCAGGGCGGGGGCTGCTTCCTCGCCCTCCATCCACTCGGCCGCGACGTCCCGGATCTCGCGGTCCTGGAGGCCGAGGATCACGCTGGCGGCCTCGTCGTGGCCGAGCAGGGCGTCGTCCCACTCGTCGGCTCCGGGGCCGCCCTCGACGGGCGGGGCGAGGGTCATCCGCCGCATCAGGGTGCGGGCCAGCGTGACGGTCTCCGCGCCGACCTCCTGCTGGGTGGCCCCGTCGAGGATCTTCGGTACGAGGGCGGCGGCCGCCCGGTCCAGGGCCCGCTCCATCTCCACCGCCGCACCGCCGCGCAGCGGTACCAGCCGGCCCTCGATCTCCCGGAGGGAGCCCCTGACCTGGAGTCCGGCGAAGGTGGCCGTCGCCGCCATCACCGAGGTGCCGGTCGCGGCCAGTGGGCTGCCCTCGGCCGGGCAGCACCGCTCGTCGGGGCAGCAGTAGGACCAGTACCGGCCGCCGGAGATGCAGAGCGCTTCCATCACGGGCACGTCGAGCGCGCCGCAGGCCAGCCGGATGCGTTGGGCCAGCGGCCGCAGCCGGGTCATCACCCGCTGGCCGCTCTCGCCGCCGGCCGGGTCCTGGCAGAGGAAGACGACGATGCCGTCGGGCTTGTCGCCACGCCGCTCGCTGCCCCGCACCAGGCAGTCGGCGACCTGCCGGGCGGTGTCCTCCCATTCCGCCGGGGCCGAGGGGATGCCGACGCGGAGCCGGCCGCCGAAGCGGCCGCCCTCGCCGTGCACGGTGACCATGACGAGGGAGTCGGTGGGATGGAAACCGAGCATGTAGGGCAGCGCGTCGGCCAGTTCGGCCGGGCTGCGCAGGGTGATCCGAGGGTCGAGGGCGGGTCCGGACGGGCTGATGGAGGGCCGGTCGGACGGGTTGCGTGATGCGCGGTCGTTCGTCATGCCCCGACGGTCCCGCGGACGATCGGATCCCGAAACCCCTGTGGATAACTGTTGATCGCTCAACATCCACAGGTTCGGGGTGCCGTTGGCGCGATGTCGGAACCATCGCGTTGCATGGGGACATGAACGCAGACGACCGACCCACGCCCGCACCGTCAAAGCCGCCCAGGGGCCGACCCAGTGTGCGGTGTCGCGGCGCGCCGGGCTCCGCCCTCGCGCAGCACCTGTTCCGACGCTTCCCGGAGCGGATCGCGGGCCCGGTTCCGGTCTCCGGCGGCGGCGAACTGCCGGCCCTGACCGATCAGCGCCGGGATCGGCTCCGTCCAGTCCGGCGTGTCCCGCAGCAGCCCTACGACCTGCTCGGCCAGCTCCAGCCCGCAAGCCCCCGGTCGCCGCGCTCAGGCACCGCCCCTGCAGGCGTGGTGTGTTCCAGACCGTGGCTGGCCGCGGCCCGCTGCGCATGGCCGGTTTCGACCAGAGCGAGGACGGCGACAGCAACCACGTGCGTCGGCAGGCGCGTTCGCCATTCGCCTCCGAAGTCTGCCGCGCATCGAGCAGCGAGCCGCACTGCCCGGCCAGACACCGTTCGACCAGACGGTCGGCCTCGTCCAGTTCGTCGGCCCACAGGGCCACGGGGCGGCGGGTTCCGCCAACAGCCGTCCTGGTCCAGTCCGCATGCCGGAGCCGTGGTCCGCCGGATCCTGCCCACGCAGGGCGACCGCCTGCCGGACACCCGGAACCACCTGACCCCGGCCGCACCCCCGCCCGCCGCGTAAGGGGGGCGCGGCCGGCTCCGATGCGGAGTGTCGGCCGCCCCGGGCCGCGTTCAGCCTGCCGTCGCGAGGATCAGCGGAAGGACCGGCCCGCTGCCCGCCTGGCGCAGCAGGCGGGCAGCGACCGCCAGGGTCCAGCCGGAGTCGGAGTAGTCGTCCACGAGGAGGACGGGCCCGGGCGACTGCGCCAGGGCCGCGGCCAGTTCCTCGGAGACGGCGAAGGTGCCGGCCAGGGCCCTGAGGCGCTGGGCGGAGTTGCTGCGCCGCGCCGCGTGCGCGCCGCCCGGACCGGTGTACGTCAGGGTGCCCAGGTACGGGAGGCGCCCGATGCTCGCGATCCCCTCCGCGAGGGACCCGACCAGCTGCGGGCGGGCGAGGGACGGTACGGCGACGACGCCCACGGGCCGGGCGGAGGCGTCCGGGACATCGGGTGCCCAGCCGCCCGCAGAGCGCGCCCAGTCGGCGAGGACGGCCACCGCGGCGTGCAGGACCTCGTCGGGGACCGGTCCGTCGGGTGCGTTCTCCGCCAGCAGGGGGCGCAGGCGGTTGCCCCAGCCGATGTCCGAGAGCCGGCCCAGGGCCCGCCCGGTGGAGCACTGCTCGCTGGCCGGGATGCGTCCTTTGAGGCTGATGCCCAGTGCGGACATGCCCGTCGGCCACATACGGCGCGGCTCCACCTCCACCCCCGGGCGGTCCAGTTCCTTCGCCGCCCCGCTCAGCGTCTCCGCCGACACCGAGGAATCGGCCCAGGCGCCCGCGCAGTTGTCGCACCGCCCGCAGGGAGCCGCCCCCTCGTCGTCCAGCTGCCGGCGCAGGAACTCCATCCGGCACCCGGACGTGCTCACGTAGTCGCGCATGGCCTGCTGTTCGGCGGCCCGCTGGCGGGCGACCCACGCGTACCGCTCGGAGTCGTACGTCCACTCCCGGCCGGTGGAGGTCCAGCCGCCCTTCACCCGCTTGACCGCTCCGTCGACGTCGAGCACCTTGAGCATGGTCTCCAGCCGGGTGCGCCGAAGCTCCACCGCCGCTTCCAGGGCCGGCACGGACAGCGGTCGTCCCGCATCGGCGAGGGCCGACAGGGTCTGCCGTACCTGGGCCTCGGGCGGGAAGGCGGTATCGGCGAAGTAGCGCCAGATGGCCTCGTCCTCCTTGCCCGGCAGCAGCAGCACCTCGGCGTGTTCCACACCGCGCCCGGCGCGGCCGACCTGCTGGTAGTAGGCGATCGGCGAGGACGGCGAACCGAGGTGGATCACGAAGCCCAGGTCGGGCTTGTCGAAGCCCATGCCCAGCGCCGACGTCGCGACCAGCGCCTTGACCCGGTTCTCCATCAGGTCGACCTCGGCCTGCAGCCGGTCGGCGTTCTCTGTCTTCCCCGTGTACGAGGCCACCGGGAAGCCGCGCTGCCGCAGGAAGACGGCGGCTTCCTCTGCCGCGGCCACCGTCAGCGTGTAGATGATCCCCGAGCCGGGCAGCTCGTCCAGGTGCTCGGCGAGCCAGGCCAGCCGGTGCGCGGCGTCCGGCAGCTGCACCACGCCCAGCCGCAGGCTTTCGCGGTCCAGCGGGCCGCGCAGCACCAGCGCCTCGCCGGCGCCCGTTCCCAGCTGCTCCGCCACGTCCGCGGTGACGCGGGCGTTGGCGGTCGCGGTGGTGGCCAGGACCGGCACACCGGGGGCGAGGTCTCCGAGCATGGCCCGCAGCCGGCGGTAGTCGGGGCGGAAGTCGTGGCCCCAGTCGGAGATGCAGTGGGCCTCGTCGACCACCAGCAGACCGGTGGTGGCCGCGAGCTTGGGCAGCACCTGCTCGCGGAAGTCCACGGAGTTGAGGCGTTCGGGGCTGACGAGGAGGACGTCGGTCTCGCCGCGCTCGACCTCCTCGTAGATCGTGTCCCACTCCTCCGGGTTGGCCGAGTTGATGGTGCGCGCCTGAATACCGGCCCGCGCCGCCGCCTCGACCTGGTTGCGCATCAGCGCCAGCAGCGGCGAAATGATCACGGTGGGGCCGGATCCGCGCCGTCGCAGCAGCGCGGTCGCGACGAAGTACACCGCCGACTTGCCCCAGCCGGTGCGCTGCACCACCAGGGCCCGCCGGCGCTCCTCCACCAGGGCCGCCACGGCCTGCCACTGGTCCTCCCGCAGCCGCGCCGAACCTCCCGGTGCGCCCACGAGCTCGGCGAGGACGGCATCGGCTTCGGTGCGGAGCTCCAGGTTGTCCATGCCCCCATGCAACCGGATGGCACGGACAATCGGCCAATTCACCCAACGTGACGAGCACGTCACGGATGGCCTACGCGTCGCACGCCGCGAGCGGGCCGCGCCGGGGTGCGTGCCTCCACCAGGCCTGGACCGGGACCCCGGCGCCGCCGTCGAGTCTGGCCCGTAGCGAGTGTTTCCGCTGGTACTGGCGCTTCGGCCGTAGTCGAATGAGTCATCTTCGGTGTGACGGGGCAAGGATATGAACGGCATACCGGCGAATTCCGGTCGGCGGCGCCAATTGCTCGTTGCCGCATGCTCACGGGCCACGCGAGAATCGGAGTGTTCCCGCTCGGCTCGACGGCGCTCTCCTGGGCCGCGCCGCGGCGTGCCCGCACTTCAGCTGTGCCCGTCCGCGGGCGTGTACCCGAAGGGAGGACCGTGACCTTCGGATTCGCCCCGCCCTCGACCACGTCTCTGACACAGGCAGCCGGCGGCTCCAGCCGGCACGGCCGACTGCTGGAACCCGCCGAGTGGACATCGGCGGGCATCCCCCTGCTGCGCAATCCGCGCGAGGTGGTCAGCGGGCTGCACTCCCGGCACGTTCCGGTCCCCTCGACCGCGGTGATCGCCGTCCTCGGCCCCGAGGAACAGCTCGTCGCGAGCGCCTCCTTCGTCCAGCGCTCGGCCTCGGCCGACGGCTGGGAGTACCGCAACGCCCTGCTCGCCGCGCTGCGCCGGGTCCTCCCGCACGACCTGCGGCGCCGGACCCCGGTCCGGACGGCGGTCCTGCTGTACTGCCGCGAGGGCGACGAGCGGTGGACCGAGGAGGACGGCGCCTGGATGTGGGGTCTGCGGGACGCCTGCACCCTGCACGGGCTGCGCTGCGGTGCGTACATCACGCTGACCCGCGGGGGCTGGCAGGTGCTGGGCGAAGGCCGGGGCGGCCGGCGGCCGAGCTCCGACTCGCGCCCCGAGCGCCTCGGCGACACCGTGGCCGAGTTCCCCGCGGTGAGCCTGCGCACCAGCGGCGGCGCGACCGAGGTCCTGCGCCGTACCGCCGCGCGCTGAGCCCGCCGTACCCGTACGCCGGCCCGCCCGCGGGCAGCCCTCACGGCCGCACACCCTGGAGCGGGCGTACGGCAGGTCAGGCCTCGGGCTTCAGCGGGGCCGGCTCCCGGCCGACCCCGCCCCTCGACCGCGCCGGGGTACGGGGCGTCAGACGCCCGTGCCCAGCACGGAGTTGATCTGCTGCGGGTCGCCGCACACGATGAGCAGCGCGCCGGCCCGCGTCAGCGCGGTCGGCAGGGCGGCGGCGTTCGCCTCGGCCGGTCCGCCGTTGGCCGCGAAGACCACGACGGGACGGCCCGCAGCGCGCTCGACCTGCGTCGCGTCCGCGTAGAAGACGTCGTCCCCGGCGTCGTGCAGGGCCCAGTACGCGGCCTCGCCGAAGGACAGCTCGTGAGCGGCCCACGGGTGCGGGTCGCCGGTGGTGAGCACCAGGATGTCGCCGGGCGCGCGCCCGGTGTCGAGCAGCAGGTCGACGGCCTCTTCGGCCGCGTCCAGCGCACCCTCGGCGGAGGCCGGGATCAGCTGGATCTGCGGCACCGCCGCGGAGACGGACGGTGCGGTGGGGGCGGCGGGAACGGGTCCGGGGGTGGCCTGCGGCGCACGCTGCGCGGGCGGGGCGGGCCTGGAGGCACCTCCCGCGCGGCTTGCCGCTGCGGGGGAGGGACCGGGGCGTCCGGGCCGCGGCACGGCGGCGGGACGCGGACCAGGTACGGGACGGGGGGTCTGCGCGGTGCGGCTCGCAGCCGGCGTGACGCGGGGACCCTGGGCACTCTCGTGAATCTGAGGCTCCTCGGGGGTGAGAGGCATGAGTTGATGTCTATCAAACACCGGTACGAAACGTACCGGCGGGTGGCACGTGGGTGCGATCAGAAATCGAAGCCGAGTTGGCCTCCGTTTTCCAGCTCCACCGACTCCTCGCTGCGGCGCACCTTCTTGAGGTGGCGCCACCGGGGCAGCGCGTCGAGGTACGACCACGAGAGCCGGTGGTACGGGGTCGGCCCGAGTTCCTCGAGCGCGGCCCGGTGCACGGGCGAGGGGTATCCGGCGTTGTCACCGAAGGCGAAGTCCTGAATGCCGCCGCCCTGTTGACCGAGTTCGGCCATCATGCGGTCGCGCCTGACCTTGGCGATCACCGAGGCCGCCGCGACGGCGACGCAGGACTGGTCGCCCTTGATCACCGTACGAACCCGCCAGGGCGGGCCGAGATAGTCGTGCTTGCCGTCGAGGATCACCGCGTCGGGCCGCACGGGCAGCGCCTCCAAGGCGCGCTCCGCGGCGAGCCGCAGGGCGGCGGTCATCCCGAGTTCGTCGATCTCCTCCGGCGAGGCATGCCCCAGGGCGTACGCGGTGACCCAGGTCTCGAGGACGTCGAGGAGCGCGTCGCGGCGTTTTTGGGTGAGCAGTTTGGAGTCGGTGAGCCCTGCGGGCGGCCGGCGCAGACCGGTGATCGCCGCGCACACGGTGACCGGACCGGCCCAGGCCCCTCGTCCGACTTCGTCGACCCCGGCGATGACCTTGGCGCCGGTGGTTGCACGGAGGGAGCGTTCGACGGTGTGGGTGGGTGCTTCGTACGGCATGGCGCCAGCAAGGTTACGCCGCCCCGAGCCGCCTGCACACCCCGGCCCGGGTGGAGTCGGTACGCCGTCTCACGCCCTGAGCAGCGGCACCATGACCTGATCGATCATCTCCGCGATGTCCGGATCCGTCCATTCGCTCCCGCACACCTTCGCGCCGTACATCATCATCGCCGGAATGACGTCGGCGACGAACGGACCGGTCGCATCCGGCCGCACGTCTCCCCGCTCGATCCCCCGCTGGACAAGGTCCCTGATCAACCGGTGGGCGGGCTCGTGCAGCCCCGCCCGGATGACGTCGTGGAACCGACCCGCATGGGCGTGGTCGCATTCGTGAAGGACAGCCCGCAGCGCCTGGCCGGCCCGCGACTCCATCACGTCCCGCATCCGCACACACAACCGGATGAGGTCGCCCCGGATCGATCCGTGGTCGGCGATCGCCCCGATCGGCGGCAGCCCGGTCCGCAGCACGTCGGCCACCAGGTCCGCCTTCGAGGGCCAGCGCCGGTACACCGCCGCCTTGCCGGTGTGCGCGCCGGCCGCGACGCCCTCCATGGTGAGCGCGTTCCAGCCGACGGTGCTCAGCTGCTCCAAGGCCGCGTCGAGAATCGCCCGTTCGAGTTCCGGACCCCGCCTGCGCCCCGGTGACGTCGCTGACCAGCGCGAACCCACCATCACCTCTGCCTCCGGCCGACCCACGCGCCCCTCGCACGCGTTTTCAGCCTTAGTGAACGGTTGCGTTCACTATCAAGGGCCTCCTACCGTGGACCCTCAGTGAACGGATGCGTTCACTATTTCACTATGGGGGGTTCCACGGTGAAAGGCTCTCAACTCGCCACGCCCCGGATACCGGGCGCGGCCCGCCGGGAAGGCCGCCCGGGCGTGGCGCTCACGGTCATCGCCGCGTGCCAGCTGATGGTCGTCCTCGACGCGACGATCGTGAACATCGCACTTCCGCACATCCAGACCGCCCTCTCCTTCTCCACCACCGACCTGTCCTGGGTCATCAGCGCGTACACGCTGGCCTTCGGCGGGCTCCTGCTGCTCGGCGGCCGGGCCGGCGACATCCTCGGCCGGCGCCGCGTGTTCATGACGGGCATCCTGCTGTTCACCCTGGCCTCCCTGCTCGGCGGCTTCGCACAGGAGCCCTGGCAACTGCTCGCCGCCCGCGCCCTGCAGGGGGTCGGCGGCGCGATCGCCTCGCCGACCTCGCTGGCCCTGATCACCACCACGTTCGCCGAAGGCCCCGAGCGCAACCGGGCGTTCGGGGTGTTCGCCGCCGTCTCCGCGGGCGGCGGCGCGATCGGCCTGCTGGCCGGCGGGATGCTGACCGAGTGGCTCGACTGGCGTTGGGTGCTCTTCGTCAACGTGCCGATCGGCGTGCTGATCGCCGTGCTCGCGCCGCTGTACATCACCGAGTCCGAGCGCCACCCGGGCCGGTTCGACATCGCGGGCGCCCTCACCTCCACCGGCGGCATGGCCGCGCTCGTCTACGGGTTCATCCGCGCCTCCGAGGACGGCTGGCGCGACGGGCTCACCCTCACCTCTTTCACGGCGGCCGTCGTCCTGCTCGCGCTCTTCGTGGCCATCGAGTCGCGGGCCCACGAGCCGATCATCCCGCTGCGGATGTTCGCCGACCGCAACCGCGCGGGCACGTACCTGATCATGCTCGGCCTCGCCGCCGCGATGTTCGGCATGTTCTTCTTCATCGTCCAGTTCGTCCAGAACGTGCTGGACTTCTCCCCGATCCGGTCTGGGCTCGGCTTCCTGCCCGTGACCGTCGCGATCGTCACCGCCGCAGGCCTCTCGCAGCGCTTCCTGCCGCGCTTCGGCCCCAAGCCGTTCATGGTCGCCGGATCCGGCCTCACCGGCCTCGGACTGGCCTGGCTGACCCTCATCCGCACCGACAGCTCGTACGTCTCCGGGGTCCTCGGGCCGATGCTGATGTTCGGTTTCGGCATGGGCCTGAACTTCGTGACGCTCACCCTCACCGCCGTCTCCGGGGTCGCCCAGCGGGAGGCGGGCGCGGCCTCCGGGCTGCTCAACGCCAGCCAGCAGGTCGGCGGCTCGCTCGGCCTGTCGATCCTGGTCACCGTCTTCGGTACGGCCAGCCGGAGCGAGGGCGAGAAGCAGGTGCCGGACTTCATGGCCCACGCGGACCCCGATCAGATGGCCGCGTTCAAGGAGACCGGGCGGCTGCCCGACCCCTGGGGGGACCTCGTCCTCACCCAGGGCATCTCCACCGCGTTCACCGCGGCCGTCGCCATGGCCGGGCTCGCGCTGGCCACCGCGCTGCTGGTGATCAGGGTGCGCAAGAGCGACCTGGAGGCCCTCAACGGCGCCGCCGCGGAGGCCGGTCCGGCCGCCTGAGCCCGGTCGTCCGTACGCAGGCCCGGGCGCGGGGATGAACGATCCCGCGCCCGGGCCCTCGTACGGATCCGCCGCCGGGCGGCTAGCCGATGGTGCGGCTGTGGAAGGTGCCCAGGCTCGAGCAGACCTCGTACGAGGCCTTCACCGGGCGCTCGCGAAGGATCTGCCGGGCCCGGTACTCACCGAGGCTCATCGCGTACCAGGGCACCCGACCGCCCCTCGACAGCTCGTTGTTGATACCCCGCAGCGCGCAGGAGCGGCGGGGTTCGGGCAGCCGGTCCAGGGCGGGCACCGCATCCGCCGACAGGGACTGGAAGTAGGCCAGGTCGATCTTGCCGTCCTGCTGGTAGCGGGCCACGTTCTTCTCGGCGACCATCCCGTCCGGGGACAGCAGCCCGAATACCAGGACGGCGGCGGCCGCGCTCCCCGCGACCAGGCGTGGCAGCCGGCTCGCGCCGAACACCCCGGCAGCCATAATCAGTACGATGACCAGCCCGAGCCAGAGCTCCATCGCGGCCACCGACACGCGCAGCCGGGTCAGTCCGTACGCGTCCACGTACAGGTCCATCCGGCGCAGCGCGGAAGCGACCACGACCAGGGTCAGCGCACACAGCGTGCCCAGGACCACGCGGACGAAGCCCCGGTCGCCGGCTCCGGCGCGCGGGGCCCAGCGCAGGGCGAGGGCGATCACGGCGAGGGTGAGCAGGGTGGCCCAGAGCAGCTGCCAGAAGCCCTGGCGGGCGTACTCGGCGTAGGTGAGCCCGGTGCTCTCCAAGACCTTGTCGTACCCGCCGAACAGGACGGCCAGCTGGACGGCGTTGAAGCCGGCGAAGAGCAGGTTGAGCACGACGAGCGGAAGCGCCCATTCGACGCGGGAGCGCGGCTTTCCGGGCGCCACCCGGATCCGGTCCCAGCGCGAGGGCGCCGCGGCGGCGCGGGCGGCGGCGAGTGCGAGAAGGGCTCCGAGCAGGAACAGCAGGAAGCGCACCGGGCTGTCGCCGACGGAGACGTCGGGGGTCAGCCCGCTCAGCAGGTCCGCGAAGGCGGCGTCGGCGGAGGCGAAGAGGGCGCCGAAGAGCACCAGCAGGACCACGGCCACCAGCGCTGCCTTGGCCACGGGCAGCCAGCGGCTGCGGTCGACCCCGCTGCCGCGCGAGCGCAGCCCGCTCCAGGCCCAGCGGATCCCGAGCACGGTGGCGTCGACGAAGCCGAGCGGGCTGAGCAGGACGCCGGGCCAGGTGCGGCTGCCGTGCAGGGCCAGTGCGCCGAGCAGGACGGCGGCGAGCAGCGCGAGGGTGGACGGCCAGCCGGCGTCGCGCAGCGCGGGTACGGCGAGGAGGGCCACGCAGCCGACCGCCCAGACCAGGGTCCAGGGGCGGGCTGTACGCCGGGCCGTACGGGCGGCGACGTACGCGGCGGCGATGGCGGGCACGACGGCGAGCAGCAGGCCGGGGCCCAGACCGTCGCCGAGGAAGAGGGCCGAGGCGATGCCGGCGACGACGGCGCAGACCAGCACGGCGGTGGGCACGGGCCCGGCCAGTCCCGGCCGCGCGGCTTCGGCCCAGGCGAGCGGCGCGATGGACCACGCCCCGGACTCGGCCCGCTGCCGGCGCACTTGATAGGTCCGCCACGCCTTGGGATCCCACCCCGCCGGCGCCACGCCGGCGGCCGGCCCGTGGCCCGGAGATCCGGCGGCAGACCCTGCCGCCGAAGGCGCCGCGGGCTGTGCCGGGGTCGGCTCCGGGACAGCTGCCGTGCCGGACCCTGCCGCCGAGTCTGCGGGCGGACCGGCGGCTGCGGGCGGCCCCGCTGTTGCCGGAGCCGGCTGCGCCGGATCGGCAGCCGTGCCCCCGACCGCGTCCCCGGCCGCGGCGTCGGCCACCCCGTCGGTGTTCTCTGACATCGGGTTCCCCTCCCCTGTCGGCCGCCCCCGTCGTCACGACGAGGGCGGCAGCGCGCGGACAGGGTAGGCCCGTGACGTGCGGCTTCAGCCACACCGGAAGGGGCCCTGTGGCAGGACCGTGACAATCAGAACGGGTCATATCGCCCACCGTGGACGCCCGCTCCCCCGGCCAGGCGGTCAGGCGGCCCGGCGGCTTGGCCACGGGCCACCGCGCCGTCGGCTAACGCGCCGCCGTCTCCGGCAGCCAGGCCGGCAGGGCCTCCGTACGGGCCAGCCAGGCGGCGGGCAGCACTTCGTCCCCGCGCGCCCCCAGCACTCCGCCGACGATCGCGCAGGTCGTGTCGACGTCACCGCCCACCTGCGCGGTGGTCCAGAACGCCCGCTCGTAGTCGTCCAGCGACCGCGCCGCCGACCACAGGGCGAACGGCACGGTGTCGTGGGCGCTCGTGCGCCGCCCGCAGCCCAGTACCGCCGCGACCGTGGTCGCGTCGCCGTAGTCCAGCATGTCCCGTGCCCGCCGCAGCCCCGCGCCCACGGCGCTGCGCGGCACCAGCGCGATCACCCCGTCCAGCAGGTCGGCGGCCTTCGGCGGACCGGTCGGAGCTGCCGCCAGTGCGGCCGCCGCGGCGACGGCCATCGCCCCGCACACCGCCTCGCGGTGCTGGTGGGTGGTGTAGGCGGAGATCTCCGCCTGGTGCGTGGCCTGCTCGGGGTCGTCGGCGTACCAGGCGCCCAGCGGCGCGATGCGCATCGCCGCGCCGTTGCCCCACGAGCCCTGCCCGTTGAACAGCTCGGCGGCCAGCGTGCGCCAGTCCTCGCCCTCCCGGACGAGCCGCAGCATCCGGTTCACGGCGGGCCCGTAACCGCGGTCGAAGTCGTGGTGGTGGGCGAACGAACTCGCCAGGGCGTCCTGGTCGATCCGTCCGTGTGCGGCGAGGACGGCGACCACCGAGCAGGCCATCTCGGTGTCATCGGTCCACTGCCAGGTCTCGGTGCCGGCGGGCAGCTCGCGGCGCTTGAGGAGGGGGTAGTTCACGGGGACGAAGTACTGGGAGCCCAGGGCGTCACCCAGAGCCAGCCCGCGGAGGCTGGCCATGGCGCGTGCGTAGCGCCTTTCGGAAGAGGAGTCAGCGGTCATCCCGCGTCACTTTAGCCGTCCAGGTCATAAGGCTCCGGTGTGGTCCACCGCTCAAACGGGCGGTCCATCCGGTATCGGCCGTCCGGACCCGGCAGAAGCACCCTGAATTCGCCGTTCCGGGGGTTGGAGAGGGCCTCGAACTCGGCCACCGACCAGTGGAACCAGCGCATGCAGAACAGCCGCATGGTCAGGCCGTGGGTCACGAGCAGGACGTTCTGCGGATGGTCCGGGGCCTCGAAGCTGCGGTAGAGGCTCTCCAGGAAGGATCCGACGCGGTCGTAGACGTCCGCGCCCGACTCGCCCTGCGCGAAGCGGTAGAAGAAGTGCCCGTACGCGTCGCGGTACGCCTTCTGCAGCCGTACGTCGTCGCGGTCCTGCCAGTTCCCCCAGTCCTGCTCCCGCAGCCTCGGCTCCTCGCGCATCCGGACCCGCGCCGGGTCCAGCCGCAGCTCCCGGAAGGTCTGCAGGGTCCGGCGGTAGGGGGAGACGTATGCGCTGACGGCTTCGTCGCCGAACAGCTCGCGCAGCCGTACGCCGGCCTCCGCGGCCTCTTCGTGCCCCCGGCGGGTCAGGCGCAGGGCGTGGTCGGGCTCCCGCTCGTACACCGTGTCATCGGCATTGCCCTCCGATTCCCCGTGCCGGACAAGGACGATGCGCCGTGGTCGTGCCATTCCCCGACCCTATTCGGCCACCGGCGGGCCGGGCACCCGGGCACGCCGGTCGGGCCCGCCGATCGTCCTACGGTCATACCGTCCAGGACGATTCGAGGTCGACGACGTCACCGGTGAGGGCTTCCACGTCGGCCTCGGTCTGGGCGCGCAGCGAGAGCCGTTCGACCCGTTCCTGACGGTACTTGCCGTGTTCGGCGGCGGCATGCCACATCGACAGTACGAGGAACTCCCGGCCGGGGGCCTCCCCGAAGAGGCCGCGGATCATTCCGGGTGAGCCGGCCATGGCGGGGTTCCACACCTTCTCCTGCATGAGGGCGAAGTGGTCCACGCGGCCCTCCCGCACCCGGGTGTGGGCCACGCGCACGACGTCCGCGTCGGTGAACCGCGGCTCGAAGCCGGTCTTCACGTCGAAGCGGTGGTCGAAGAGCGTGACCCGCGCATTGGTGTACGTGCCGGTCTGGGCCGCGGCCAGCCGGTCGTACGACCGGGCCATGAAGGAGTCGTAGAAGGAACGGCTCTCCCAGAACGCAAAGACATGCGCGACCCCCTGCCTCCCCCGGCTCCAGCCGCCACCCTGTCCCCGGAATCCCGGCTCGCCAGGCAGCCCCGCCCATTTGCGCTGCCCGCGCTCGAACCCGCGTCGGTCCGTCACCGTGCAGCGAATCCACTTGACCAGCACCGCGCCATCGTACGGGCCCGGCGCGGCCCCGGTCAGTCCCTACGGCGGTTGATCCGCGCCAGTTCCTCCGCATCCCGCCCGGACAGCCGAAGCCCGAACTCCCGGTCGAGCAGCGCGAGCAGCTCGTCGGGGTCCACCGAACGCCTCTCGACCCGCCCGTCGGCGTACAGCCCGGTGAGCTCGCGCCCCACGAGCGCCCGGCGAACGGGGTGGTGGACGGGGTCGCCCGGGTGCTGGACGATCACCTGCCCGACGAAGGCGGAGCGGGGGTGGGAGGAGCTGTAGTGGTTGAGCAGGACGTAGTCGACGGGGTAGTAGGGCTGCGGGGAGAACGCGTACAGGTCCCGCCAGGCCCCCTCGCGCAGCATGCACAGCACGAGGATCCCGTCGCCCTCCTCGCGGACGGCGTACGTCCACTCCCCCTGCACGACTTCGGCTCCGGGCTGCGCAAGCGGGACGGGCTCGCGCGGGCCCTGGTGGCCGAACCCGGCGTCGCACAGCCAGGGTTCCCCCTCGACGGTGGCGACGAGGACGGCGTGCGTCACCGCGAGCAGGGTGTCCCCCCGGGTGCGGTTGCGGGCGCCGCGCCCGGAGACCTCGAAGCCGATCCGCTCCAGGGCCGCGGCCAGCAGCGAGTTCTGCTCGTAGCAGTAGCCGCCGCGGCGGTCGTGCACGAGCTTGTCCTCGAGGGCCTTGACGCCCAGCTCAACGGGGCGACCGAGCAGCACGTCCAGGTTCTCGAAGGTGATGGCACCGGTGTGGGCCCGGTGCACTGCGTACAACGTCCCGAGGTCCGGCCGGAGTTCCCCGTCCTCCCCGACGGGCCCGTCGTATCCGATCCGCGCCAGATAGGCATCGAGATCCAGCTGGTCACCGCTCCACATGTGTCTCCCCCGTCTCCCATCCGCCCCGGCCGCCATCGCGGCTCCCGGTAAATTTCGGGCGGCGGCGCTTCCACGCCCCGCACAATGATCTCCATGACCGCCCTGCACACCAACCCGCTCTTCGACCGCCTCGCCGGCGCCGAGCGCATCCTGGTGGCGGGGGCGGGCGGCGGCTTCGACGTCTACGCCGGCCTCCCCATCGCCCTCTCCCTCATCCACCAGGGCAAGGAGGTCCACCTGGCGAACCTCTCCTTCAGCCACCTCGCCGGGCTGCCCATCGAGGACTGGGCGGCTCCCGACCTCGCCGCCATCACCCCGCGCACCGCGCCCCACCAGGCCTACTTCCCCGAACGGACGCTGGCCCAGTGGCTGGAGGCGCACGGCTACCCGGCCACCGTCTACGCCTTCCCGCAGACCGGGGTGCAGCCGCTGCGCGCCGCCTACCGCGCGCTGGTCGACCTCCACCGCATCGACGCGATCGTGCTGGTCGACGGCGGCACGGACATCCTGATGCGCGGCGACGAAGCGGGCCTCGGGACCCCCGAAGAGGACCTGACCAGCGTCGCGGCGCTGGCCGCGCTGGACGACGTACCGGAGCGCCTGGTCGTATCGGTCGGCTTCGGCGTGGACGCGTACCACGGGGTCAGCCACGCCCTCGTGCTGGAGAACATCGCGGCGCTGGAGCGCGAGGGCGCGTACCTCGGCGCCTTCTCCATTCCGCGCGCCACCCGTGAGGGCGCGCTCTTCCTCGACGCCGTGGCCCACGCCCAGGAGTACACCCCGGACCGCCCCAGCATCGTCAACGGCTCGATCGCCGCGGCCGTCCGCGGCTCCTTCGGCGACGTCCGGTTCACGACCCGCACGAGCGGCAGCGAGCTCTTCATCAACCCGCTGATGTCACTGTGTTTCGCCTTCGACCTGCCGGGCCTCGCCGCGCGCTGCCTCTACCTGTACCGCATCGAGGACACCCACCTGATGCGCCAGGTCCACTCCCGGATCGCGGAATTCCGCGACGAACTCGTCCCCCGCCCACCCCGCCGTATCCCCCACTGACCCGCCCGCCCCGCCGCACGACGCCGTCATGCGTCACCCGATGACGGAGCGGGGACCGGCACGATGTGCCGGTCCCCGCTCCGTCAGCCGCTCAAGGAGCGGCGTTCAGCCGTGTACTGGTGGAGATCACTTGTTCCTGGGGCGCAGTATTCCCCGCGTCGCGGGGCCCGTGCGATCCGTGGAAGACGTTGCGATCCGTGGCACGCCGACCTGGATGGCGCCGTTCCTCCGCCGGGTAGCCGACCGAGACCAACAGGGCTATGGCCAGGTCGTCACGGCCGTCGATCCCGATCACCTTCTTCACCTTGGCTTCGTCCCAACCGTTCATGGGCGAGGTCGCCAGACCCATCTCCGTAGCAGCGAGCATCAGGAACGAGGCCGCGATCATGGCGTCCTTGACCGCGTACTCCCGAAGCAGACCGCGCCGATCGAGATCCTCCTGGAAGGCCCTCGACGCGGCGGAGAACATCGCGATGAACTCGTCGTCCCATGCTCCGCTGCGCCGCGCCTGCTCATGGACGTCGCCGTGGTCATCGCGCCAGGCCTGCGGCTCGGCGACGAAGACCAGTACGACCGGGGCCTCTTGGGGCTGGGGCTGGCCTCCGGTAGCCCATGCCAGCCCCGCACGGCCTTCTCCTGCGGACACCACGACGATCGACCGGTCCTGCAGGTTCCAGCTGGTGGGGGCCTCGACCGCGAGATCGAGGAGCGCTTCGAGCGTGCTCGGCGGAATCGGGTCGGGCCGGTAGTGGCGGACGGTGCGGCGGGTGCGGATCGCTTCTGCGACAGACATCGTGTGGCTCGTCATGTCACTCACTATTGGAGAGTGACTCTCCATCGGGAAGAGGGCACCTTTTTGTGCGCTACTCTCCCGCCATGAAGACCATGGTGGAAGCCTCCGGACTACCTGCCGACGTCTACTCCGCAAAGTGCCCGACGCGCCAGGTCCTCGACCACATCTCCGGCAAGTGGACGATCCTCGTCGTGGACGCCCTCCTCGAAGGGACCCTGCGGTACACCGACTTGATGCGGCGCATCGAGGGTGTCTCACAGAAGATGCTCACCCAGACGTTGCGCGGCCTGGAGGCCGACGGGTTCGTCACCCGCACCGTGTACCCCACCATCCCGCCCCGAGTCGAATACGACCTGACGGAGCTCGGTCGCAGTCTGGCGGAGCCGATCAGCGCACTCCGCCAATGGACCGAAACCCATATCAACGAGATCGAGCGGGCCCGGGCCCGGAGCACCTCGGAGGCGGCGGAAGCCACCTGAGCAGTCGCATCGGACACAACGGGCAATGACGCCGACGGGGAGCCGGCATTTCACCGACTCCCCGCTTTGACCAGGCACTTCATGCCTGGTGGGCGCCTACTTTCAGCTGCAGCCGCTGGTCGAGCCGCAGCCCTCGCAGATGTAGCAGGAGCCTGCGCGCTGCATCTTCGTACCGCACGAGAAGCAGAGCGGGGCGTCGGCGGAGACGCCGAGCTGCATCTCGACCAGTTCGGCGTTGGAGTGCGCCGTCTTCGGAGCCTGGACCTCGAGGACCGCGGCCGGCTTCGGGGCAGCCGGGACGGCGGCCAGCGGGGCCGACTGGGCCAGGGACTCCGTGTCGAGGTCGTCCTCGAGCGGCTCGTACGAGCCGGTGTCCAGGTGGCGCTGACGCTCCTCGGCGGTGTGGATGCCGAGCGCCGAGCGGGTCTCGAAGGGCAGGAAGTCGAGAGCCAGGCGGCGGAAGATGTAGTCGACGATCGACTGCGCCATCCGCACGTCCGGGTCGTCCGTCATCCCGGCCGGCTCGAAGCGCATGTTCGTGAACTTCGAGACGTACGTCTCCAGCGGGACGCCGTACTGCAGACCGACCGAGACGGCGATCGAGAAGGCGTCCATCATGCCCGCGAGGGTCGAACCCTGCTTGGACATCTTCAGGAAGACCTCGCCCAGGCCGTCGTCCGGGTAGGAGTTCGCGGTCATGTAACCCTCGGCGCCACCCACGGTGAAGGAGGTGGTGATGCCCGGGCGGCCCTTGGGAAGGCGCTTGCGGACGGGGCGGTACTCGATGACCTTCTCGACCGCCGCGCGGATGGTGTCCTCCGCCTTGGCGGTGACCTCCACCTTCTCCTCTTCCTTCTTCTTCGCGGAGAGGGGCTGGCCGACCTTGCAGTTGTCGCGGTAGATCGCGAGCGCCTTGACGCCCATCTTCCACGCCTCGAAGTAGATCTCCTCGATCTCCTCGACGGTCGCCGTCTCCGGCATGTTGACCGTCTTCGAGATCGCGCCGGAGATCCAGGGCTGGATCGCGGCCATCATGCGGACGTGACCCATCGCGGAGATGGAACGCTCGCCCATCGCGCAGTCGAAGACCGAGTAGTGCTCGGTCTTCAGACCCGGGGCGTCGACGACCACGCCGTGCTCGGCGATGTGCGCGACGATCGCCTCGATCTGCTCCTCCTGGTAACCCAGGCGGCGCAGGGCCTGCGGGACGGTGCCGTTGACGATCTGCATCGAGCCGCCGCCGACGAGCTTCTTGAACTTGACCAGGGCCAGGTCCGGCTCGACACCGGTGGTGTCGCAGGACATCGCGAGACCGATGGTGCCGGTCGGCGCGAGGACGGAGGCCTGGGAGTTGCGGAAGCCGTTCTTCTCGCCGAGGCGCAGGACGTCCTGCCAGGCCTCGGTGGCCGCAGCCCAGATCGAGTTGTCCAGGTCGTCGGTGCGCGGCGCGACACCGTTGGCGTCGGCGTGCTGCTTCATGACGCGCTTGTGCGCCTCGGCGTTGCGGGCGTAGCCGTCGTACGGGCCGACGATGGCGGCCAGCTCGGCGGAGCGCTTGTACGCGGTGCCGGTCATCAGCGAGGTGATCGACGCGGCGAGGGTGCGGCCGCCGTCCGAGTCGTACGCGTGGCCGGTCGCCATCAGCAGGGCGCCGAGGTTGGCGTAGCCGATGCCCAGCTGGCGGAAGGCGCGGGTGTTCTCGCCGATCTTCTGCGTCGGGAAGTCCGCGAAGCAGATCGAGATGTCCATCGCGGTGATGACGAGCTCGACGACCTTGGCGAAGCGCTCGGCGTCGAAGGACTGGTTGCCCTTGCCGTCGTCGTTCAGGAACTTCATCAGGTTCAGCGAGGCGAGGTTGCAGGACGTGTTGTCCAGGTGCATGTACTCGCTGCACGGGTTGGACGCGGTGATGCGGCCGGACTCGGGGCAGGTGTGCCAGTTGTTGATCACACCGTCGTACTGGATGCCCGGGTCGGCGCAGGCCCACGCGGCCTCGGCCAGCTTGCGGAAGAGCGCCTTGGCGTCGATCTTCTCGATGACCTCGCCGGTCATGCGGGCCCGCAGGCCGAACTCGGTGCCGTTCTCGACGGCCGTCATGAACTCGTCGTTCACGCGGACGGAGTTGTTGGCGTTCTGGTACTGGACGGACGTGATGTCGTCGCCACCCAGGTCCATGTCGAAGCCCGCGTCGCGCAGGGCGCGGATCTTCTCCTCTTCCTTCACCTTGGTGGCGATGAAGTCCTCGACGTCCGGGTGGTCCACGTCCAGGACGACCATCTTGGCCGCGCGGCGGGTGGCGCCGCCCGACTTGATCGTTCCTGCGGACGCGTCGGCGCCGCGCATGAAGGAGACGGGACCGGAGGCGTTGCCGCCGGAGGAGAGGAGCTCCTTGGAGGAGCGGATGCGGGAGAGGTTCAGGCCGGCGCCGGAGCCGCCCTTGAAGATCATGCCCTCTTCCTTGTACCAGTCGAGGATCGACTCCATGGAGTCGTCGACGGCGAGGATGAAGCAGGCGGAGACCTGCTGCGGCTGGGGCGTGCCCACGTTGAACCACACCGGCGAGTTGAAGCTGAAGATCTGGTGCAGGAGGGCGTAGGTCAGCTCGTGCTCGAAGATCTCCGCGTCGGCGGGGGACGCGAAGTAGTCGTAGTCCTCGCCGGCCTTCGTGTACGTCTTCACGATGCGGTCGATGAGCTGCTTGAGACCGGTCTCGCGCTGCGGGGTGCCGACCGCGCCGCGGAAGTACTTGCTGGTGACGATGTTGACCGCGTTGACCGACCAGAAGTCGGGGAACTCGACGCCACGCTGCTCGAAGTTCACCGAGCCGTCGCGCCAGTTGGTCATGACGACGTCACGGCGCTCCCAGCTCACCTCGTCGTACGGGTGCACGCCGGGGGTGGTGTGGATGCGCTCGATCCGAAGGCCGCTCTTGGCAGTCTTGGTCCCCTTCGCACGGGACCCTCGTGCCGAGCTGCTCGCCGTCTCTGTCATGCCGCTTCCTCCCATATGCGGGCAAAAACGCCCTAAAGTGCCAGCGTTATTCCGCGGCACGGTCTGTCTTGTATCTACGTTTCTTCGCCTGGCCGTCCCGGGCGGCGGCCGCGCTGCACTGCGGCCGCCCGGTCAGTCGGCGGCGGAGGCGGGCACGGGGACCGCAGCGGTCCCCCCGGGCTCGCACTCTTGGGGGTGAGGCCGCGGCACGCGGAGTTCCGCGATGGCGGTCTCGAAGTCTTCGAGCGTGTCGAACGCCTTGTAAACGGACGCGAACCGGAGGTACGCGACCAGGTCGAGCTCCTGCAACGGGCCGAGTATGGCCAGACCCACGTCATGGGTGGTCAGCTCGGCGCTCCCGGTGGCGCGCACCGCCTCCTCGACCCGCTGGCCGAGCTTGGCGAGGGCGTCCTCGGTGACCGGCCGTCCCTGGCACGCCTTGCGCACGCCGGAGATGACCTTGGTACGGCTGAAGGGTTCGGTCACCCCGCTGCGCTTGATCACCATCAGCGAGGCCGTCTCCACCGTCGTGAAACGACGGGAGCAGTCGGGGCACTGACGGCGCCGACGGATCGACGTGCCGTCGTCCGTGGTGCGGCTGTCGACGACGCGGCTGTCGGGGTGCCTGCAGAAGGGGCAGTGCATGGTCCCCTCACCCTCCCTCTTGGCACGACTGAATCACCTCACGAGGCCCCTGAACGACGGGGACGGGTCCCTGTCGGGGGCTCGTGAAGCAGCCACCAGCATATGCGATGCCGAGGGCCTCGACGGACCGAGGACCACAACTTCTGGGCGGCAGCGCACATCCAACCACTAGATCTTGGGTTGTGGTGGATTTTGTTCGTTCCGCGTGTCGCCGGGTCCCATGCCCGGATCCGGGCGTTCCCGGTGCCACACTGGGCGCGGGACCGGAGGGCGGCGATCCGACCGGGAAGGGTACCGTAAACAGCGGAGCCGGGACCGAACCCGCGTTCGGTGGACCGATCGTCCATACACCCCTCGTTCTGACCACGGTGGACGATCTGCGATTTTTCACTCGAACGTGTGTTTGGCGCAACCTTTCGAAAGCTACTACCGTTGTCCAGCTAGGGAGAACATTTCGAGAGGGGCCGACGTGACCACCACCGCAGACAGTGCCACCATCACTGCCCAGAACCGCTCCCAGAGCCGACTCGAGCCGGTGCATCCCATGAATGACGCAAGCCTGAACCCGGAGGCGGAGCCCGTACGCCCCGCACGATCGCTGCCAGGTCGACCTCCAGGCATCCGCGCCGACAGCTCCGGACTCACCGACCGGCAGCGGAGGGTCATCGAAGTCATTCGCGATTCGGTGCAGCGGCGCGGCTACCCGCCGTCGATGCGGGAGATCGGCCAGGCGGTCGGCCTGTCCAGCACGTCGTCGGTCGCGCACCAGCTGATGGCCCTCGAGCGCAAGGGCTTCCTGCGCCGGGACCCGCACCGCCCCCGGGCGTACGAGGTCCGCGGCTCCGACCAGCCCAGCTCGCAGCCCACGGACACCACCGGCAAGCCCGCCGCCTCGTACGTCCCCCTGGTCGGCCGAATCGCGGCCGGCGGCCCGATCCTCGCCGAGGAGTCGGTGGAGGACGTGTTCCCGCTCCCCCGCCAGCTCGTCGGCGACGGAGAGCTCTTCGTCCTCAAGGTCGTCGGCGACTCGATGATCGAGGCCGCCATCTGCGACGGCGACTGGGTCACGGTCCGCCGTCAGCCGGTCGCGGAGAACGGCGACATCGTGGCTGCGATGCTCGACGGCGAGGCCACCGTCAAGCGCTTCAAGCGCGAGGACGGCCATGTCTGGCTGCTCCCGCACAACGCCGCCTACCAGCCGATCCCCGGCGACGAGGCGACCATCCTCGGCAAGGTCGTCGCGGTACTGCGCCGGGTCTGACCCCGCGCCCCCATCCGGCTCCGGGACCCACTGCGCCGGTCCCGGAGCTGCTGTTTTTGCGCTGAGCCACCGCCGCCCTCGCGGAGGTGGCTGCTCGCCGCTGGGGTGCTCAATCAGTGGCTGAGCTCGTTGCTCTCGAGGGTTGGGCTACTTGCCGTCCGCCTGTGCGGCGGCGTCGATTGCGGCGAGGGAGCGCCGGGCCTGGTTGCGGTCCGTGGTGTACCAGAAGTCCGGCAGCGTGGCCCGCAGGAAGCTCCCGTACCGGGCCGTGGCCAGCCGGGGGTCCAGGACCGCGACGACACCCCGGTCGTCGCCGGCCCGTACGAGCCGACCCGCCCCCTGGGCCATCAGGAGCGCCGCATGCGTGGCCGCGACCGCCATGAAACCGTTGCCGCCGTGCTCCTCGACCGACTTCTGCCGGGCGCTCATCAGCGGGTCGTCGGGACGCGGGAACGGGATCCGGTCCATGACCACGAGCTGGCAGCTGGGACCGGGCACGTCCACGCCCTGCCAGAGCGACAGCGTCCCGAACAGGCAGGTCTTCGGGTCCGCCGCGAACGCCTTGATGAGCTCGCCCAGCGTCTCCTCGCCCTGGAGCAGGATCGGGTTGTCCAGCCGGCCGCGCAGCTCCTCGGCGGCCGCCTTGGCGCCCCGCATGGAGGAGAACAGTCCGAGGGTGCGGCCGCCGGCCGCCTCGATCAGTTCGGCGAGCTCGTCCATCATGTCGCCGCGGGTGCCCTCCCGGCCGGGCGTGGCCAGGTGCTTCGCGACGTAGAGGATGCCCTGCTTGGGGTAGTCGAACGGCGAGCCGACGTCCAGGCCCTTCCAGACCGGCGCCTCGTCCCCCTCGACCCCTTCGGGAGACAGGCCCAGCGAGGCCGCGACCCCGTTGAAATCGCCGCCCAGCTTGAGGGTCGCCGAGGTCAGGACCACCGAGCGGTCCTCGAACAGCTTCTCGCGCAGCAGCCCGGACACCGACAGCGGGGCGACCCGGAGGGTGGCGCCGAAGCGGTCGTGCCGCTCGTACCAGACGACGTCGTACTCGGAGCGCAGCAGGATCCGCTCGGCCACCCCGTGGACGCTCTCCACCGCGGCCAGGGCCTGCTTGCGGACGGCGTCCTCGTCGTGGACGGACTTGTCGCGGGTCGCACCGATCGCCGAGATGACATTGCGCGCCGCGTCCCGCAGGGCCGCCAGTGCGTAGCCGAGGTCCTCGGGGACCTCCTCCAGCCGGCCCGGCAGGGCCAGCTCCATGACCCGCTCGAAGGACTCGGACGCGGTCTGGAGCGAATCCGCGGTCTTCTCGTCGACCAGCTTGGCCGCGCGCTTCACGGCGCGGTTGACCTGGCCCGGGGTGAGCTCGCCGGTGGCGACTCCGGTCACCCGGGAGACCAGCTCGTGCGCCTCGTCCACGATCAGCACTTCGTGCTGCGGCAGCACCGGGGCGCCCTCGATGGCGTCGATGGCCAGCAGCGCGTGGTTGGTGACGACCACGTCGGCGAGCTTGGCCCGCTCTCGGGCGGCCTCGGCGAAGCACTCGGCGCCGTACGCGCACTTCGTCGCGCCCAGGCACTCCCGGGAAGACACGGAGATCTGCGACCAGGCCTTGTCCGAGACGCCCGGGGTCAGGTCGTCCCGGTCGCCGGTCTCGGTCTCGTCGGCCCAGTCGCGCAGGCGCAGCAGGTCCTTGCCGAGCTTGCTGGTGGGGGTGGCCGCCTCGAACTGGTCGAAGAGGCCCTCCTCCTCGTCCTGCGGCGCGCCCTCGTGGAGCCGGTGCAGGCACAGGTAGTTGGACCGGCCCTTGAGCATGGCGAACTGCGGGCGGCGACGGAGCTGCGGGTGCAGCGCGTCGACCGTCCGGGGCAGGTCGCGCTCGACCAGCTGCCGCTGGAGGGCGAGGGTGGCGGTCGCCACGACCACGCGCTCACCGTGCGCGAGGGCCGGCACCAGGTAGCCGAGGGACTTGCCGGTGCCGGTGCCGGCCTGGATGAGCCGGTGCGTGTTGTCGTCGATCGCTTCGGCGACGGCTTCGGCCATGGCCACCTGGCCGGGCCGCTCCGTGCCGCCGACGGCGGAGACGGCGGCGTGCAGCAGGTCGGGGAGGGAGGGCTTCGTCATAGCAATGACAACCCTACGGGGCGCCACCGACAGTGACCGCCACGACGATGATTCATGGCCGGTACAAGGGGTTGGGTACGGTGCCGTGCTCCACCGCGCGCGGGCGGTCGGGGCGGTCGCGGTAACCGTCCTCGTACAGCCGGTTCCGGTTCAGGCAGAGCCGCCCGATGCGCTCGCCGAGCAGGTCGAAGAGCTCGTAGCGCTCCTTGAGCTCGGGGAAGCGGGCCTGGTGGCGCAGGATCTCCGCCCGTACTAGCGACCAGAACTCCTCTTCCGGGACGTCGAGGCGGTCCTCGCACAGGGCGGAGAGGTAGCGGAACACTCCGACGAAGAGGCCGGAGTGGATGTACTGGGGCAGGAAGTCCGCGGGCTTGACGCGCAGCGCGGCGCGCACCCCGGCAGGCACGGCGGCGAGCTCGGGCAGCGGCTCGCGGCAGATGCCGACCTCGTCCACGAAGTCCTTGAGGGCGATCCGGACCGGGACGTCGTACTCGTCGAAGATCACGGTGGTGTTCTCGCCGTGCGGGGAGAAGACGGTGCCGTAGCGGTAGAGGAAGTGGAGCAGCGGGGGCAGCAGGGCGGCGAAGAGCCGCTGGAGCCAGCCGACGGGCGTGAGCCCGGACCGGGCGACGAGCTCGGCGGTGAAAGACCGGCCGCGCGGGTCCACGTGGAGGAGGGAGGCGAGCGTACGGGCCCGCTCACCGGGGGCGAGCCGGCCGGTCAGGGGCTCGCGCCAGATCGCCCCGAGGAGCTCCTTGTACTGGTACGGAGCCTCGGGGAGCCGGTCGTAGACGGGGTGGCGCACGGTGACCGAGGCGACCTCGCCGAGGAGGACGACCCGGCATTCGTCGCGGAGGAACGGGTCGGCGTCGTGGAGGGACCGGATCCAGGCGGTGACGGCGGGGGCGGCGACGGAGTGGTCGGAGGGCAGGCCGCGCCAGACCAAGGTGTTGAAGACGGAGAGCGGCAGTTTCACGCTGTGCCGGTCGGGGCGGCTGAGGTTGAGGAAGGTACGGACCGACTGCTGCGGGATGCGCAGGTCGGGGTCGGCGGGGAGGGGGACCAGGGCGCCCGAGGCCAGGGCCGGGGCGAACAGGGGGAGCACGATCTCGTCCCACTGCCACGGGTGGACCGGGAGGTAGAGGTAGCCGAGCGGATCGAGGCCGCGGGCGCGCAGGGTCCGGTCGAAGGCGGCCCGGGTGACGGAGTCGAGCTCCTGGGCGTAGAGGCGGGCCGGGTCTTCCAGACCGGCCGTGCCGCGGTAGGCCGCGAGGGAGGTGTGGGCCGCGAGCCAGGGCAGCCGCTGGCGGGTGCGGGCCTCGGGGGCCCAGGCGGCGGTGTCGGCGGCGGACAGTCCTATGCGGCCTTTGTTGGCGACGAGCCAGGGGTGGCCGGTCTGGTGGCCTTCGAGCTCGGCGTGGTCGAGGTCGGCGAGGACGTCGGCGGTGAGCGCGGTGTGCTCGAGGCGGGCGTCGGCGGCGAGGGTGGCGCTGAGCTCGCGGACCAGGTGGCCGAGGGTGGCGCCGTCGAGGCCGAGGAGGGTGCGGGTGCGGATCAGGAAGGCGTACGGGTCCGCGAAGGAGGTCGGGGGCTCCGGCGATGGGGACGGCGGGGTGAGGGTGACGGTGTCGGGGGCGACGTGCCAGCTGCCGTAGGCGCGGCGGCGGGCCCGGAAGCCGAGGCTGCTGCCGTCGTCGAGGGTCAGCTGCCAGGCATCGCCGGAGGTGGTGCCCGGGGCCGGGACGGGCCTGATGACCTCCTCGTACGCGAACTCGCCCAGCATTTTGGCGAGCAGCCGACGGGCGGCGGACTCCCAGGTCGCGCTGTTGAGTTCGGGCGGCGTGCAGGGGTGCTGGGGGGACGGCGGAACGGCAGGTTCCGCGAAGTGGGGTCCGGTGGAGTCGGGGGTGGCGGGGAAATGCGGCACGGGACTCCTCGGGGTTCGGGAACTTTGCTGCGCGACGCAGAGTTTTCGAAGGGTGAGGCGTGAAGCGCTGGACGGGGAGGCACGGAGCGGCGGGATCCAGGGGCGTGGTGCGGCAATTCAGATGAGATTGCGCAGCGCCCGCTCCCGGATCATCAAGGCGGCGCGCTTCTCGGGGAGGTCGATCTCCGTGGAACAGCGGAATCCGGAGTTGAGAAAGGCTGATACGGAGGGGGTGTTGCGGATGTCCGGTTCGGCGATGACGCGTGCGCAGCGAGGGCGGTTGTCCAGCACCAGGTTGGCGACGGCGCGCAGCAGGGCGGTGCCCAGACCGCGGCCGCGGTTCGTGCCGTCTCCGATGAGCAGGTGGATACCCGTGTCGTGGGGGCGCGCCGGGTAGTGGCGGGAGAGCGGGTCGAGGTCGGCCCGGTAGATCTCCCAGTAGCTCATCGGCGTGCCGTCGAGGAGGCCGAGGCAGGGGATGCTGTGGCCGTTCCCGTCGAGCTGGGCCTGCACGTGGGCGGCGGTGACGGCGGCGGGACCGGCGAGTTCCCAGTAGGCGGCCACCTCGGGGTCGTTCATCCAGCCGGTGAGCAGCTCCAGGTCGCGGCCGAGCCGTACGGGTTCGAGGCGGAAGGCTCCGGCCGGGGTGATGGTGGTGCCCCATCCGGCCGGGGAGTCGAGGATTTCGGCCTCGGCGAGCAGGGGCAGCAGCCGGGTGCTGAGCCGCCGTCCGGGGATGCGAATGCCGATGGTGGCGGTGGCGGTGCCGCTTGCCGTGGGGGCGGCGGTGACGGGGTCGAGGGCGGTGGTGAAGGTGTCGGTGGAGGGCATCGGCGCTCAATCGTGGAGGGGGTTGGTGAGGGTGACGTAGACGGACTGGGAGTCGACGGGGCCGACGAGCTCGTCGAGGCCGCCGAGGCGGGTGAGCAGATTCGCCTTGCAGCGCAGGGTGGGTGAGTCGAGCAGCCGCGCGGGGAGCGGTCCGAGTCCGGAGGCCTTGCCGAGGAACCGGCGGAAGGCGGCGAGCAGGACGCGTTCGTCGGCGAGCCGTTGGGATCCGAAGGCGCCGATGAGGCCGAGCACGTTGTTGATGCCGAGGTAGTAGGCGAAGCGTTCGTCGGTGACGGCGTCGGAGACGAAGGTGTCGCTGGCGCTGCCGATGCCGGGGAGCCGGCGCTCGAGTTCCGCGCGGTGGGATGCGCGGAAGTAGTAGCCCTGGTTGTCGCGGTAGCGGCCGCCCACGGGCCAGCCGGCCGGGTCGAGGAGCACCAGGGTGTTCTGCTGGTGCGCTTCGAGCGCGATCCCGGCGAGCGCGTCGAAGGCGAGGACCGGCAGGACGACGTGCTCGAGGTAGCGCAGGAACCACTCGGCGGCGACGGCGTAGGTCGGGCGTCCGGTGGTGGCGGCGAGCCGGGAGACGGTCTCGGCGAGGCGGGAGCGCATGGTGGTCCGGCCCGGCCACGGGCGGGGTGCGGTGAGTGCGGCGATGCAGACGGCGTCGTCGTGGGAACGGAAGGGGTTGTGGCGCAGCACGGCGTCGAGTCCGGGGACGGGGGTGCCGTCCGGGGCGTCGACGGCGATCCAGGCGGGGTCGCGCACGATGTCGAAGCCGGGGTGGGCCGCCTGCCACTGTTCCGCGAGTCCGGTGCGGAGCAGCCGGTGTACCTCGACACCGCGGTGGAGTTCCTTGCGGAGGTTCTCGCGGCGGGAGTTGGTGATGCGCAGGCCCAGGGAGAGCTTGAGCATCGCGGGGGTGCCGGGGCGGTGGACGGTGCGGACGGAGGAGGTGGGGTACCAGGGCTCGCCGTACGGGCCCAGGTCGTGCAGGAGCCCGGCGTCGCGGAGGGCGGCGACGGCGGGGCGCTGGAGCAGGTCGCCGGCCTGCCAGGGGTGCAGGGGAAGGGGGGTCGTGCCGTCGGGCAGCGGGAGCCCGGGGGCGAGCCGGCCGAGGAGCCGGGCGGCGGAGACGGGGCGGCCGCGTTCGGTCCAGGCGGAGTCGGTGGCGAGGGCGGAGGGTTCGACGGCGAGCCAGTGCAGGGGGAAGGAGCCGTGCAGTTCGGGTGAGTAGCGGCGTGCTTCGGTCTCGGAGAGTCCTTCGCGGCTCTTCGGGTCCGGCTGGAGGGGGTGGCCGAGGAGGAGGGACTGTTCGGCGGTGAGGAAGAGGTCGCCGGCGACGGGTTCGGGCGGGGTGGGGCGCTCGCGCCGGTCGGCGATGAACTCGGCAGTGCGACGCACCGAGTCGGCGACCCGGCCTACGAGGTCGGCCCCTCCGCGTCCGCCGCTGTCGCCCTCGCGGGCGAGCAGTGAGGCGAGGGTGACGGCGTCCACGGCCGGGGCGTGGGCGGGCGCACCTTCGAGCCGGGCGGGGGCGAAGCGGTGCCAGCCGGCCGGGGACCAGTAGCGGACGGCGACGAGCAGGGCGGTGCCGGATGCAGGGAGGGGGATGCGGAGCAGGGTTCCGACGGGCCCGTCGGGACGGCCGATGCCGTTCTCGCGGACCCAGCACCGCAGCAGGTTCTCCACCGCGGCGGCCTCGGCGGCGACGGCTGGGTCGGGGTGGTCCAACAGGTCGGGCAGCATCGCGGGTTCGGGCCCGACGGGACCGGCAGAGCCGACCCGTGCCCGAAGCGTCCCGTCCTTCTGCCGCGGCACGGTCCCTCCACCGGCCGCCGAAGCCTGCCCTCCACCGGGGGCATCAAGGCCCCCGCTCCCCGAGGCGCCCTGCGAAGCCGCCCCCTGGGAGGGCAGCGGAGCCGAGGCCACGCCCTCCGTCACGGATTCCGCGGCGAACCCGCCGAGCCCCCCGACGCCGCCGCTGCTCCGGGGGCCACCAGGGGCACCGAGGCCGCCTGTCCCGCCCCGGCCACCGGCCGCCGAATCCGGCCACGGCATGGCCTGCGGGGCCGAGACAGTGCCCTCCGTCACGGGCTCCGGGGCGAGCCCACCGCGGCCGTCGGCGTCGCCACTGCTTCGGGGGCCACCGGGAACGCCGAGGCCGCCCGTTCCGCCCGAGCCGCCGGCCCCGGGGGTCGGCCACGGCGTGGGCTGCGGGGCCGGTGCAGTGCCCTCCGGCACGGGCTCCTGGGAGGCCCCGCCAACGCCACTGGCGCCGCCATTCCCCGGCGATGTCCCTGCGACCTCGTCGGCCTCGCTCCCGCTGCGGCCCCACGCCCCACCGGGGGCGCCGAGGCCATGGGTTCCGCCAGGGCCGTCAGTCACCGGGGTCGGCCACCGGGCGGCCTGCAAGCCCGAGCCCAACGGGGGCTGTGGTTCCGGGACGGAGCCCGCCAACTCCACCGGCTGCAGCCCGGGACCGCCCTGGGCGGTGGAGCCGCCGCCGCTCCCCGAATCGCCGGCACCACCTGTACCGCTCGGGCCGCCGGGAGCGCCCGGCCCGCCGGGCGCTGAGGCCGGGCCCGAGGTCGCCTGCGAACCCGAGCCCAACGGGGACTGCGGGGCGGACCCCGCCAACTCCACCGGCTGCAGCCCGGGACCGCCGCGGGTGGTGGAGCCGCCGACGCTCTCCGAATCGCCGGGAGCACCCGCCCCTGGGGTCCTGTCGACCCAACTCCCGCGCGGGCCACCGGGGGCACCCGTGCCGCGGATCTCGGGGGCAAGCCACAGGGTGGGTTGGGAGCCCGAGGACTGCGGGGGCAGAGCAGTGCCCTCTCGCTCGGGGTCCGAGGCAGACCAACCGAAGCCGTCGGCGCCGCTGTTCCACTGGGCTCCGCGGACACCAAGGCCCTCCGTCCCTGCGACGCCGCCGCTCGGGCCGTCGGCGGGGGCCGCGAGGCCTGCGGTCCCCGGGGCCTGCCTGGCTTCGGAGTCTGGGCCCTGGGTCCCGCCGGCACAGCTCAGGCCTGGGCTGCCGGGCGCAGCGGGACTGCCGATCCCTGCGGTCCCATCGGCTCGGCTCTGGAGCAAGTTCCCACTGGATCCGGCCGGACCACCGGCGGCGCGCACGCTGCGGGTTTCGGGGAACAGCCGCAGGGTGGCTTCGGAAGCCGAAACCAGGGGGCGATTCCGGGCCGGGGCGAGGCCCGCCAACTCCGGCTCCTGGATGGACCCGCCAAGGTGGGTGGCATCGCCCAGCCGCTCCGGGGCACCGGTCACGGCAACGCCACCAGACCCCGGGGGCGGCAGCCGATGGGGCTGGGACACCGAGCCCGGCAGGGGCTGCGGGGGCCGGGTCGTGCCCGCCGCCTCCCGCTCCGACGCGGCCTCCCCTAGGACGCCGGAGCCGCCGAGCCGGTCGGACTCGCCCGGGGCGCCGGTCCCGGCAGGGGCACCGGACCCGGGCGGCGACCACGGGTTGGCCGCGGACGACGCCGAGCCTGACGACTGCGGCGCGGGCTCGCCGCTCCCGGGGGCCGGCCACCCGGTGGGCTGCCGGGCTGAATCCTCTGGCTCGTGGTCCGATGCCGAGTCGCCGACCCGCGCGGGATCACCGGGGGCACCGGCCCCATGAGGCGGCCAGCGGAAGGCCGGCAGGGCCGAGCCCACCGGCTCGTGGTCCCGTGTGGAGTCACCGACCAGGGCGGGCCCGTCCGAGGCGGCGGTCCCAGGAGGCAACCGGCGGGAGGCCTGCGCGGCCGAACCCTCGGGCTCGTGGCCCGGTGTGGAGTCACCGACCGGAGCGGTCCCGTCCCAGGCTGCGGTTCCAGGAGGCAGCCGATGGGAGGCCTGCGCGACCGAGTCTGGCCGCTGCTGGTCCGGCCCCGGGACGCCGACCGGGCCCGCGGTTCCGGGGGCCGACCGGCGGGTGGGGTACGAGGGCGGGGCAGAGCCCGAGTCCGGATTCGGGGTGGAGCCAGGGTCTGTTCTGCTCGGGGCGTCGGTGGCGGGGCGATGGTACGGGGTGTCCCGGGCGGAGCCCAACGCCTCCGGCTCCGCCACCGTGCCGCCAATGCCGGCCGGGAGCGGGCTGGCTGGGGCCGGGTCGGCAGGGGCCGCGGGCCCGGCCGGGGCGACAGGCCCGCCGGGGCCAGCAGAGGCGCCGGGCCTGCCCGGGGCTGCAGAGGCGCCGGGCCTGCCCGGGGCTGCAGAGGCGCCGGGCCTGCCCGGGGCGTCAGGCCCGCCTGGGGCGACGGTCCCGCCCAGAGTGCTCGGGGCGTCGGTGGCGGGGCGATGGTACGGGGTGTCCCGGGCGGAGCCCAACGCCTCCGGCTCCGCCACCGTGCCGCCAATGCCGGCCGGGAGCGGGCTGGCTGGGGCCGGGTCGGCAGGGGCCGCGGGCCCGCCCGGGGCGACAGGCCCGCCGGGGCCAGCAGAGGCCCCGGGCATGCCCGGGGCTGCAGAGGCGCCGGGCCTAACGGGGGCGGCAGAGGCGCCGGAACTGCCCAGTGCGGCAGAGGGATCAGGTCTGCCGGAGGCAACGGAGGCGCCGAAACTGCCCGGGGCGGAGGCGCCGGGCCTGCCGGGGGCAGCGGGGACGCCGGGCATACCCGCGGCGGCGGAGACGACAGGCCTACCCGGGCCAGCAGACGCGCCGGGCCTTCCCAGGGCGTCAGGCCCGCCCAGGGCGACGGGTCCACCCAGGGCGGCGGTCCCGCCCAGGGCGCTCGGGGCGTCGGCGGCAGGGCCATGGTGTGGGGTGTCCTGGGCGGAGCCCGACGCCTCCGGCTCCGCCACCGGGCCGCCAGTGCCGGCCGGGAGCGGCACGGCTGGGGCAGAGGACCCGCCTGGGTCAGCAGGGGCAGATGGCCCCCCGGAAACGGCAGGAACGCCGGGCCTGCCCGGAGCGGCAGAGGCGCCGGGCCTACCGGGGGCAGCGGACGCGCCGGGCCCGCCCGGGCTGGCGGCCGCGGAGGAGCCGGGACCGCCCGGGGTGGCGGCGGAGCCGGGACCGCCCGGGGTGGCGGCGGAGCCGGGACCGCCCGGGGTGGCGGGGCCGGTGGGGGCAGGAAAGGCGGCGGGAGTGGTCAGGGGGGCCAGGAATACGGGGGGTTGGGGCGCTGCCGGGGGGTGGGGGGCCCAGGGCTCGGGCGTTCCGCCTGGGGGTGCCGGGTGGGGGGCCGGGGTGGCGGTGGCGGGGTGCTGCGAGTCGGGCATCGCGGGTCCTTGCGGGTCAGTGGAGCCGGCAGGCTGCGGCGGCGGTGGGGATGGCGTCGGCCAGGCGGTCCAGGACGGCGGAGGCCTGTTCGTCGGTGAGCGTCAGCGGGGGCAGGAGGCGGACGACGCTGGAGTGGCGGCCGCCTAGTTCGACGATCAGGCCGCGGTCCAGGCACTCCTGCCGGACGGCCGCGGCGAGGGCCTGCGCTGCCGTCCCGGTCTCGGGGTCGACGAGTTCGACGCCGATCATCAGACCGCGGCCCCGTACGTCCCCGATGCAGGGATGGTCGGACGCCAGCCCGCGCAGGGCCGTCAGCATGCGCTCGCCCAGGGCCCCGGCGCGCTCGGCGAGACGGTTCTTCCGTACGTACGCCAGGGTCGCGGCCCCGGCCGCCATGGCCAGCTGGTTGCCGCGGAAGGTGCCCGCATGCGCCCCGGGGGCCCACACGTCCAGGCCCGACCGGTACACGATCACCGCCAGCGGGAGGCTGCCGCCGATCGCCTTGGACAGGACCATCACGTCCGGCACCACCCCGGCGTGGTCGACGCCCCAGAAGGCGCCGGTCCGGCCGACCCCCGTCTGCACCTCGTCGGCGATCAGCGGGATCCCCCGGGCCTCGGTGATCTCGCGCATCCGGCGCAGCCACGCGTCCGGGGCCGGGAAGACCCCGCCCTCGCCCTGCACCGGCTCCACGAGCATCGCCGCGGGCGTCGGCACCCCGCCCTTCGGGTCGTCCAGCAGGCTCTCCGTCCAACGGGCCCCGAGCCGGGCGCCCTCGGGGCCGCCGACCCCGAACGGGCAGCGGAAGTCCTGCGGGAACGGCAGCCGGGTCACCCGTACGTCCTGGGCTCCGCCCGAGGCTCCCAGGGCCCCGGCGGTCATCCCGTGGTAGGCCCCGGTGAAGGCGAGCAGCCCCGAGCGCCCCGTGGCGGTGCGGACCAGCTTGAGCGCGGCCTCCACCGCATCCGTACCGGCGGGCCCGCAGAACTGGATGCGGGCGTCGGCCGCCAGAGCGGGCGGGAGGCAGGCGAACAGCTCGGTGGTGAAAGCGTCCTTGACCGGCGTCGCGAGGTCCAGGACGTGCAGCGGCGCTCCGGAGTCGAGGACGCCCCGGACGGCTTCGAGCACCACCGGGTGGTTGTGCCCCAGCGCGAGAGTGCCCGCGCCGGAGAGGCAGTCCAGGTAGCGCCGCCCGTCCGCGCCCTCGATCGTCAGCCCGCGGGCGCGCACCGGAACGATGGGCAGCGAGCGCGCGTACGTCCGGGCGGCGGACTCCCGCAACGCCTGCCGGCGCAGGATGCCCTCCGCCGCGACCGGCCCGCCGGGCCCCGCCGGCCCCGCTCCCCGGCTCCCCTGCGGCGGAACCTCCAAAGGCACCTCAAGCACCTCAAGCACCTCGAGCACCTCAGACACCGGAGACGCCTGAGGTACCTGCGCTGCGGCCGCGCCCTGCTCGGTCAAAGCCACGACTGTCGGACCTCCCGCACGGACTGCTCCATCGGATTGCGCCTCGAACATGAACGCTGCTCCCCCATCCCCCGTACGTACCAACGACGGTGGCGGCGGCGGATCACGGGTGGACCCAAGATCCTTGTCCCGCTCGGACTTCGGGGCGCCCTTCCAGGACCGGAACCGCGGCCCCGGGCTGCGCCGTCCCCAACGGCAGCGGCATAGTGGGGTGCTGCGCTCGGCGGCACGCACCTCGCGTGCCCCGTGCACCTCAACTGCACCGCGTCTCACGCCCAGAATTCACCAGGGGGATTCACGACATGCGACCGAACCGACCGGTCACCGCGATCCTGTGCGCGGCGGCACTCGCCATGACCGCCGCGGCCTGCGGACCCGGCGACGGGGAGGCCGGCGGCGACGCCAAGCCGACCGTGGCGGCGAGCCTCCCGTCCGGAGCCGACGGGATCAAGATCCCGGACCAGCTCAAGGACAAGCTCAAGCAGCACGGCATCGACATGGAGAAGTGGAAGGGGGGTGCGTGGAAGAACTGGAAGCAGGAGGACTGGCTCCGCGAGGCGGGCGACTACATCAACCCGATCATCGAGGACCTCTGGAACCCCGACCGGATGCGCGAGGCCGACAAGACCCCGCAGCCCCCGGCGGTCGACCAGGACGCCGGCAAGGACCAGGGCGTCACCGACCCGACCCCGGCGCCGGTGCAGGCCAAGGCCGCCAACGCGCCGTACCACGCGAGCGTTCCGGTCTCCGGCAAGGTCTTCTTCGACGGCCCCGAGGGCTCCATGGTCTGCTCGGCGACCGTGGTCAAGGACCCGGCCCACCCCGGGAGGTCCAACATGGTCTGGACGGCCGGCCACTGCGTGCACGCGGGCAAGTCCGGCGGCTGGTACCGCAACATCGCGTTCGTCCCGTCGTACAACAACGCGGGCAAGCCGGCGGCGCAGCTCAAGGGCGCCCCGCGCGAGCAGGTGGCCCCGTACGGCGTGTGGTGGAGCGACTGGGCGCAGACCTCGGACCAGTGGATCGCGAACGGCGGTCCGACCGGTGGCGCGGGTGCCCCGTACGACTTCGCGGTGCTGCACGTGACCCCGGAGAAGAGCACCGGGAAGTCCCTGGAGGAGACCGTCGGTTCGGCGCTCCCGGTGGAGTTCAACGCCCCGGCGGTGCCGAAGGTCGCGAGCATCACGGCGACGGGCTACCCGGCGGCGGCGCCGTTCGACGGCCAGAAGGCCTTCCAGTGCACGGACAAGCCGGGCCGGCTGTCGCTGGTCGCGAGCGCCCCGGTGATGTACCGCATCGGCTGCACGATGACCGGCGGCTCCTCCGGCGGCGGCTGGGTGGCCGCGGGCAGTGACGGCAAGCCGGCGCTGGTGTCGAACACCTCGATCGGCCCCGCCAAGGCGGGCTGGCTGGCCGGACCCCGGCTGGGCCCGGAGGCCAAGGGGATCTTCGACGCCGTGAGCGCCAAGTTCAAGTAGTCCCGTGTCCGAGTACACGAAAAAACGGAGGGCCCCCTGCCGCAGCAGGGGGCCCTCCGCCTTGTATCCGGTTACCCGGTTGTCCGGTTGCCTGTTACCGCTTCGCCGGCACGTACGGCGCCAGGTCCGCCGCCAGTTCCTGGTGGACCCGCACCTTCAGCAGGGTGCCCTCCGGGGTGTGCTCCTCGGAGATCACCTCGCCCTCGGCGTGCGCCCGGGCGACCAGCGAGCCGCGGGTGTACGGCACCAGGGCCTCCACCTCGACCTCGGGCCGCGGCAGTTCGGAGTCGATGAGCCCGAGGAGCTCCTCGATGCCCTGCCCCGTGCGCGCCGAGACGGCGATGGAGTGCCGCTCGATCCGCAGCAGCCGCTGCAGTACGAGCGGATCCGCGGCGTCGGCCTTGTTGATCACCACGATCTCGGGCACGTTGACCGCGCCGACGTCGCGGATGACCTCGCGCACCGCCGCCAGCTGCTCCTCCGGCGCCGGGTGCGAGCCGTCCACGATGTGCAGGATGAGGTCGGAGTCACCGACCTCCTCCATCGTGGAGCGGAACGCCTCGACCAGGTGGTGGGGCAGGTGCCGGACGAAGCCGACCGTGTCGGCCAGGGTGTAGATCCGGCCGCTGGGCGTCTCGGCCCGGCGCACGGTCGGGTCGAGGGTGGCGAACAGCGCGTTCTCCACCAGTACGCCCGCGCCCGTGAGGCGGTTGAGCAGCGAGGACTTGCCGGCGTTGGTGTAGCCGGCAATGGCGACCGAGGGCACCTTGTTGCGGCGCCGTTCCTGCCGCTTGATGTCGCGGCCGGTCTTCATGTCCGCGATCTCCCGGCGCATCTTCGCCATCTTCTCGCGGATCCGACGCCGGTCGGTCTCGATCTTGGTCTCACCGGGGCCTCGGGTGGCCATGCCGCCACCGCCGCCGCCACCCATCTGCCGGGACAGCGACGCGCCCCAGCCGCGCAGGCGCGGCAGCATGTACTGCATCTGCGCGAGTGCGACCTGCGCCTTGCCCTCTCGGGACTTGGCGTGCTGGGCGAAGATGTCGAGAATCAGAGCGGTCCGGTCGACGACCTTGACCTTGACGACGTCCTCGAGGGCGATGAGCTGGCCGGGGCTGAGCTCACCGTCGCAGACGACGGTGTCGGCGCCGCTCTCGAGCACGATGTCGCGCAGCTCGCGGGCCTTGCCCGAGCCGATGAAGGTGGCCGGGTCCGGCTTGTCACGGCGCTGGATCACACCGTCGAGTACGAGGGCGCCAGCCGTCTCGGCGAGGGCGGCGAGCTCCGCGAGGGAGTTCTCGGCGTCCTGCACCGTGCCGGAGGTCCATACGCCCACCAGCACGACGCGCTCGAGGCGCAGCTGGCGGTACTCGACCTCGGTGACGTCTTCGAGCTCGGTGGAGAGGCCGGCCACACGGCGCAGCGCCGCGCGCTCGGAGCGCTCGAACTGCTCGCCGTCCCGGTCTCCGTCGACCTCGTGGCTCCAGGCGACGTCCTCTTCCATCAGGGCGTCGGCCCGAAGGCTCTCGGTGAAGCTCTGCGAGTCCGGCACGTCCTGTGCGTCCCGCGCGTCCTGGGAAGGGGAAGAAGAGGAGGTCATTGGATCCTTACGTCGATATCGAATGGGGCCGTGCCCACACCTGACAGTGACTCTCGCACTGTCACGTCCAACGTGTCACATCGCCGGGAGATTCCCCCTGGCGTGCGGCCCTGTCGATGGTGACATGCCCGTTCCCCGCCGGTCACACGCTTTTCGGGCCGCCCCACTCCGGATGCCCGGGCATCGCCGGGGTCGTCTTCCCGTAAAGCCACGGCTTCAGGAAGGCTTCCAGGTCCCGACCGGCCACCTCCGAGGCCAGGCGTACGAAGTCGTCGGTACCGGCGATCCCGTCCCGGTTCTCCGCCACCCAGCGGCGCTCCAGCCGGTCGAAGGCCTTCTCGCCGATCTCCTGCCGCAGCGCGTACAGCACCAGCGCGGCCCCGTCGTAGACCACCGGCCGGAACAGCCCGATCTTCTCGCCGGGGGCGGCGGGCTTCGGCGCGGCCGGGGGCCCGCCGGCCGCCCGCCACTGGTCGGAGCGCTGGTACGCCTCGCGCATGCGCCGCTCCATGGAGTACTTGCCGAGGCCGTCCGCGTACAGGGCTTCGTACCAGGTGGCGTGCCCCTCGTTGAGCCACAGGTCGGACCAGGTCCGCGGGGTGACGCTGTCGCCGAACCACTGGTGGGCGAGCTCGTGGACCATCACGGCCTCCACGTACCACTCGGGGTAGCCCGCTCCCGAGAACAGGCCGTTCTCGAAGAGCGAGAGGGTCTGCGTCTCCAGCTCGAATCCGGTCTTCGCCCGTGCGATCAGTACGCCGTAGTTCTCGAAGGGGTAGCGGCCGACGTGCTGCTCCATCCACTGGACGTGCCCGGCGGTCTTCTTCAGCCAGGGCTCCAGCCGCTGCCGGTCCGCGGTGGGGACCACGTGGCGCAGCGGCAGCCCGTGCGGACCGGCGCCTTCCACCACGGCCGACGCGCCGATCGAGACCTGCGCGAGTTCGGTGGCCATCGGGTGCAGGGTCCGGTACGTCCAGGTGGTCGAGCCGGCGGCCCGGGGGGCCGGGAGGGCGCCGGGCACCCCGTTGGCGACGGCGGTGAGACCGGCGGGGGCGGTGATCCGGAAGGTGAAGTACGCCTTGTCCGCCGGGTGGTCGTTGCACGGGAAGACCCGGTGGGCGGCGTCGGCCTGGTTGGCCATGGCCAGGCCGTCGTCGGTGGGCACCCAGCCCCCGTCGGCGATGCCGCGCGGATCGCTGGTGTGCCGGATCGCGATGTGCAGCGGCACGTTGGCCGCGACGGGGCTCGCCGGGGTGAGCACGAGGTCCTCCCCGGCGCTCTCGAAGTGCGCCGGCTCGCCGTTGACCTCGGCGGACGCCACCGTTCCGTGGGTGAAGTCCAGGTTGATCCGCTCCAGCGGCTCCAGGGCGCGGGCGTCGATGACGGTGACCGCGTCGAGCGGGCTCTTGTTGTCCTTGTACGTGAAGGACAGGTCGTACGAGAGGACGTCGTACCCGGGGTTCCCGAGCTGCGGGAACAGCGAGTCGCCGATGCCCAGCGGCTTCGGCGGGGGCAGCACGGCGGCGACCAGGGTGAGGGAGGCCGCGGCGAGCAGGGCGGCGCGCAGGCGCGGGGAGGAGAGCTGCATCCCCCACCGCTTACCAGCGTCCACCGCGCACCCGGGCACGACGCGCGACGGTTCCACCCGAACGGGACCTTCCGGCGCCGCCCCGGCCTAGGCCTGGCCGAGGCGCGGCCTCGGTCCGGGCACGGCCCGGCCTCGGTCCGGGCGCCTACGCTCGGCGCACGTCGTAGACACCCGGTACGTCGCGCATCGCCCGCATCAGGGCCGGCAGCCCGGTCGCGTCGGGCAGCTGCAGCGTGTACGTGTGCCGGACGCGCTGCTCCACGGGCGGCTCCACGGTCGCGGAGACCACCTCGACCCCTTGGCGGGCGATGGCCTCGGTCAGGTCGGCCAGCAGGTGCGGGCGGCCGAACGATTCAGCGAGCAGCGTGACCCGGCAGTCCGCCGTGGCCCGCCAGTGCACGGCGACGGAGGTCCGCCCCAGCGCGCGCATCTGGGCCACCGCCGCGCAGTGGATGCGGTGGACGGTGACGGCCCCGCCCCGTACGACGAACCCGGCGACGGCGTCCGGCGGCACCGGCGTGCAGCAGCCGGCCAGCCGTACGGTGGCGTCCGGCAGGTCGGCGACCGCGTTGCCGCCGCCGCCCCGGGCGCCGACCACGGACAGCGGAGCCCGGGCGGGCGCGGTGGTGGGTTTCACCGAGTCGGGATGGGCCTGGAGCCAGCTGCTGATGGCGATCCGGGCGGCCGGGGTCCTGGCATGCTCCAGCCAGTCGGCGGCGGGCCCCGAGGAGGCGTCCTGGGCGAGCAGCAGCTGGACGGTGTCCCCGTCGGACAGCCGGGAGGCCAGGGAGGTGAGGCGCCCGTTGACCCGGGCGCCGATACAGCCGTGGGCCGCCTCGCCGTACTGCGCGTAGGCGGCGTCGATACAGCTGGCCCCGGCGGGCAGGCTGATCGTGCCGGGGGCACCTCCGTCGGCGCGGAACACGGTGATCTCCCGGTCCTGCGCCAGCTCGGCGCGCAGCACGCTCCAGAAGGTGTCCGGGTCGGGCGCGGACTGCTGCCAGTCGAGGAGGCGCGACAGCCAGCCGGGACGGGTCGGGTCGACCCGCTCCTCGTCGCAGTCTGCGGCGGCGGCCGGGGAGCCGGCTTCCGCCGGCGCGGCGGTCTCCGCCGCGGTGTGGGCGTACGGATTACCGAGGGCGACCACGCCGGCTTCGGCGACCCGGTGCATCTGGCGGGTGCGGACGATGACTTCGGCGACGTACCCCGCGGGCGTGGCGACGGCGGTGTGCAACGACTGGTAGAGGTTGAACTTCGGGGCGGCGATGAAGTCCTTGAACTCCGAGACGACCGGGGTGAAGCAGGTGTGCAGCTCGCCCAGCACGGCGTAGCAGTCGGCATTCTCGCCGACGAGCACGAGGATGCGGCCGAAGTCGGAGCCGCGCAGCTCGCCGCGCCCCCGGGCGATCCGGTGCACGGAGACGAAGTGCCGGGGCCGGACCTGTACCTCGGCGGCGATGCCGGCGTCGCGCAGGACGGTCTTGACGGAGTCGGCGATGGCGGGCAGCGGGTCGCGCTCCCCCGCGTGGGCCGCGATGAGCGCGCGGGTGTACTCGTACTCCTCGGGGTGCAGGATCGCGAAGACGAGGTCTTCCAGCTCGGTCTTGAGGGCCTGGACGCCGAGCCGTTCGGCGAGCGGGATGAGGACGTCGCGGGTGACCTTGGCGATGCGCGCCTGTTTCTCGGGGCGCATCACGCCGAGGGTGCGCATGTTGTGCAGCCGGTCGGCGAGTTTGATGGACATGACGCGGACGTCGTTGCCGGTGGCGACGAGCATCTTGCGGAAGGTCTCGGGTTCGGCGGCGGCGCCGTAGTCGATCTTCTCGACCTTGGTGACGCCGTCGACGATGAAGCAGACCTCGTCGCCGAATTCGGCGCGGACCTGATC
Organism: Streptomyces sp. NBC_01296; assembly: GCF_035984415.1. Taxonomy (NCBI): domain Bacteria; kingdom Bacillati; phylum Actinomycetota; class Actinomycetes; order Kitasatosporales; family Streptomycetaceae; genus Streptomyces; species Streptomyces sp. NBC_01296. The sequence continues at coordinate 2,655,184 of NZ_CP130720.1, forward strand.
GAGGGTCACCTCGGTGTCCTCGACGGTGTCGTGCAGCAGAGAGGCCGTCAAAGTGGTGGTCTCGGCGCCGAGTTCGGCGAGGATCAGCGTGACGGCGAGCGGATGTGTGATGTACGGCTCACCGCTTTTGCGCATCTGGCCGCGGTGCGAGGACTCCGCGAGCACGTACGCGCGGCGCAGGAGGGACAGGTCCGCGTCCGGGTGGTGGGCGCGGTGCGCCTCGGCGACGTGGCCGATGGCATCGGGGAGCCGGTCTCGGGACGTGGGCCCGAGAAGGGCAGCACGCCCGAGTCGTCGCAGGTCAAGGCGGGTCCGGCCCCGTCTGCGGAGTTCGGGGCGCGCTTCGGGTCGTGCTTCGGGGTTCGTGGCCTCTGCACTCATGGGCACCTCCGGCGGCTTCGACCGGCGGTGGCGGGCATGGGGTGAGCCCTCAGGGCCGGTGCCTGATGCTACCGACCCCACCACGTGGCGCAGTCCGCCTCTCGCTCAGCGTGAAACGGATCACCCATTAGAGGGAAGCTTCAGCCGAAAGCCGTTTCGGTGAGCCAGGCCGCGTCGAACTCGCCCGCGGCCACGATGACGGCCGGTCCGGTCATGTCGACCTGACCGTCGGGGTGTTCGGTGATGACGAGGGTGCCGCCGGGGAGGTCGACGGTGTACGTGACGGGCTCGCCGGTGACGGCCGGGTCGGCGCCGTCGCGGCGGATGGCGGCCACGGCGACGGCGCAGGCGCCGGTGCCGCAGGAGCGGGTCTCGCCGGAGCCGCGCTCGTGGACGCGCATGGCGACGTGCCGGGGGCCGCGGTCGACGACGAACTCCACGTTGACACCCGTCGGGTAGACCTCGGCGGGGCTGAACGGGGGCGGGTCGAGCAGCTTTCCGGCGTGGTCCAGGCTGTCAACGAACGCGACGGCGTGCGGGTTCCCCATGTTGACGTTGCGGGCGGGCCAGGCGCGCTCGCCGACCGTCACGGTGACCTGCTCCTCGGGGAGGACGGCGCGGCCCATGGAGACCGTCACGTCGCCGCTCTTGTCGAGGTGCACCCGCTTGACGCCGCCGCGGGTGGCGACGGCGAGGTCGCCGGGCTCGACGTGGCCGGCGTACTGGAGGTAGCGGGCGAAGACGCGGACGCCGTTGCCGCACATCTCGGCGACGGAGCCGTCGCTGTTGCGGTAGTCCATGAACCACTCGGCCTCGTCGGCCAGGTGCGCCGCCTCGGGGTGCGCGGCGGACCGGACGACGTGCAGCACCCCGTCCGCGCCGATGCCGGCGCGCCGGTCGCAGAGCTTCGCGACGGCGGTCGCGGGCAGCTCGACGGCGTTGTCCGGGTCCGGGACGATCACGAAGTCGTTCTCGGTGCCGTGGCCCTTGAGGAAGGAGAGGCTCGTCTGCGTCACCCGCCCATGGTACCGAGCGGGGCCTTCGGGCAGGTCGGCGGCGTCCGGGCCGGCCTGTCGGACAGGCGCTAGCGGAGCCGCGCGACCCGGTACACGGCCAGCGCCACGAGTGCCAGCGCGACCAGGGCGTACAGCCCGGCCATGCGCCAGTCGGGGCGGCGGCCGCTGCCCCGGGGCGGGAGCCCGGGCCAGCTGTAGCCCACGCGGCGCGCGGCCATCATGCCCCAGCCGCCGGCGCAGGAGCTGATAAGGAAGCCGAGCATGGCGACCACGGCCCCGCCGTCGCCGAACTCGAAGGCGAGCGGGAAGGCGAACATCAGGGAACCGGCCGCGGCCAGCATCACGATGGGGGCGATCTGCCAGATGCGCAGCCGGCGCTGCGGGCGCAGCTCGACCTCGAAAGCGGGACCGGCGGCGGCCTCCGCCTCGGCGGTGTCCGGTGCGTCCGGGCCGTCGGGGGTCAGCCGTGCCGGGTTTGTGGGCAGCCCGAGGCCGTCGGGCTCGGGAGCCTCTCCCCCAGCCGCTGCTGGGAGGTGCCCGAGAAGCGTCGGGTCCGCTTCCCGTCTCGTCCCGTCCTGCCCGGTGTCGCGAGGGCCGGCCTCCATTGCCACGCGCCCTCCCCACTCGGACTTCGCACGCCGTCGTTCACCGCCGGTGACCGCACCTGCGGAATTTGATGATGGCACGGCTCAGGGCCCCGAACGGGCGCGCGGGGCGTCCCGATGCCATCACGTGATCAGGCTGTGACCGCTCGTTCGACCAACGACTGCGCGAGTCCGACGAGTTCCCCCCGGTCCGCGACGGCGCCGCTGAGCCAGTGCACACGGGGGTCCCGGCGGAACCAGGAGTCCTGCCGCCGGGCGAACCGCTTGGTGGCGCGGACGGTCTCGGCCCGGGCCTCTTCCTCGGTGCACGCGCCGGCCAGGGCGGCCAGGACCTGCTGGTAGCCGAGCGCCCTGGAAGCGGTGACTCCGTCGCGCAGGCCGCGGGCCTCCAGCGCGCGCACCTCGTCCACGAGCCCGGCCTCCCACATCCGGTCCACGCGCAGGGCGATCCGCTCGTCGAGCTCCGGCCGGGCCACGTCGACGCCGATCTGCACGGTGTCGTAGACCGACTCGTGGCCGGGCAGGTTGGCGGTGAACGGCTTCCCGGTGATCTCGATGACCTCCAGGGCGCGGACGATGCGGCGCCCGTTGCTGGGGAGGATCGCCTGGGCGGCGGCCGGGTCGGCGGCGGCGAGGCGGGCGTGCAGGGCGCCGGGGCCGCGCAGCACGACCTCCGCCTCCAGCCGGGCGCGGACCTCCGGGTCGGTGCCGGGGAACTCCATCGCGTCGAGGGCACCGCGGACGTACAGGCCCGATCCGCCGACGAGGACCGGCGTACGGCCCTGGGCGAGCAGCTTGTCGATCTCGGCGCGGGCCAGGCGCTGGTACTCGGCGACGCTCGCGGTCTCCGTGACCTCCCAGATGTCGAGGAGGTGGTGCGGGACGCCGCCGCGCTCCTGCGTCGTCAGCTTGGCGGTGCCGATGTCCATCCCCCGATACAGCTGCATCGAGTCGGCGTTGACGACTTCGCCGTCGAAATGGCGGGCCAGGGCTACGCCCAGATCGGACTTTCCGGCCGCGGTGGGACCGACGACGGCGATGACCCGCGGGGCGGGGGCTGCATTCCTCACCGCCCCAGTCTCGCAAACACTGCGGCATGTACCCGATCGAGTTACGTGACGGGCTGTGGACGGGGTCGTTGCCCTGGCGAGGTTCCGCCGGGCGTACGCCCGGCGGAGGCCGGGCCGCACGAGGCGGAACTTCACCCGCACGAGTACCGTTATAGGAGTAGACATGGGTGTTTTTGATCGGCTTTTTCGTCGTAAGGGCCAGGATGCGACCGCAGAGGTCGCGACCGGGGACGTGCCGGCGGGGTCCGAGGCTGCGGTCGGCGAGACCGAGGCCGAGCCGGCCGCGACGGAGCCTCCTGCGGCGGAAGCCGTGGAGATCCCGAAGCAGCAGTCGGCGGAGGCCGCCGCGGACAGTGAGGCCGGCGAGAGCGCCCGTACGTAGACACCGCCACTGGAAGGTGACCCATGGGTCTGCTGGACACTCTGAAGGCCAAGCTCGCTCCGGCGAAGGACAAGGTCGGCGACCTCGCACAGCAGCACGAGGGCAGGATCGGCCAGAACCTCGACAAGATGGCCCAGGCCGTGGACTCCAAGACCAAGGGCAAGTACCACGGCAAGATCGAGACCGGTACGAGCAAGGCGAAGGACGCCCTGGGCAAGATCGCGCACAAGGACGCCCCCGGCGGGCCGACGCCGCCGACGGCAGCTTCCTGACGCGGTCCCGCACGGAGGGGGCGCGGGTTCAACGGAACCCGCGCCCTTTTCTCGTTCCTGCCGCTCAGGACCAGGCGGCGACGAAGTAGCCGACCCCGTACGGGGCGTCCTCGTACAGCAGCCGTCCCTCGAGGCCCGCGCCCTCGGCGGCGCCGGCCAGCACCTGCCAGGGGGCCCGGCCGGCGGCCTTGAGCTCGTGCGCGAGCTCGGCGTCGAGGGCGGCGAGCGCGGCCAGGTCGGCGGCGGCGAGGGCGCGGGCCGCGGCGGCGTCGAAGGCGGCGGCGCGGTCGTCGAGGTAGCCGGGGGCCTTCAGGGTGCGGCAGGCGCTGCCGTCGCCCATGACGAGGAGCGCGACGCGCTCCTCGCGCGCGGCGAGACCCCGGCCGGCCTCCAGGCACCGGGCGGTCTCGAGCGGTTCCCCGACCCCGAGGCCCTCCACGGGCGCGGAGCCCCAGCCGGCGCGGCCGAGCAGCCAGGCGCCGACGGCGAGGGACGGAGGCAGCAGGCGCGGCCCCTCCTCCCCGTCCCCGAGTTGTACGTCGGCCTCGACCCCGAATCCGCGGAAGCTGCCGCGGGCGCCCTGCGGGTAGGGGCCGCGGTGGTCCTGGTCGGCGGCTCCGATGACGACCAGCAGGTCGGGGCGGGAGGCGGCGAGCACCGCGAGCGCGTCGGAGCAGGCGGTACGGGCGTCGCCGAGTTCGGCGGCGGCCCCCGCGGCGACCTCGGGCACGAGGAGCGGCGGGGCGGGGCAGACGGCGGCGGCAACGAGCATGATCCGCAGCCTAGCCCCGCGCGACCCGCAATGCGGCCCCGCCCGGCCACCCCGCCTCCCGGGCCCCCGCCCGCGGCTCCGCCCCGGACCCCGGCGCCGCGAACGCCGGCGGGGCCGAATGCGCGGGGTCCTCAGGCGGGGTCGTCAGGAAGAGGCCGGCAGGGCGCAGCCCGAAGTGGCGACCGGGAGGGGGGCCGGGACGCCCAGGGTGGGGATGCCCAGCATGACGCCCTGGGGCTGCGCCGGCGCCGCGTTGCGCTTCTCCCAGGCGTCCCCCGCCCGCGTACGGCGCACCGACTCCGTCGGGCCCTCCGCCAGGAGGTGGTGCGGAGCCGCGTACGTGATGTCGACGGTCACCACGTCACCGGGACGGACCTCCGCCTCCGGCTTCGTGAAGTGCACCAGGCGGTTGTCGGGGGCCCGCCCGGACAGGCGGTGCGTCGCGCCGTCCTTGCGGCCCTCGCCCTCCGCGACCATGACCTCCAGCGTCCGGCCGACCTGCTTCTTGTTCTCCTCCCAGGAGATCTCCTCCTGGAGGGCGACCAGCCGCATGTAGCGCTCCTGGACGACCTCCTTGGGGATCTGCCCCTCCATGTCGGCCGCCGGGGTCCCGGGGCGCTTGGAGTACTGGAAGGTGAACGCGTTCGCGAAGCGCGCCTCGCGCACGGCGTGCATCGTCTGCTCGAAGTCCTCCTCGGTCTCACCGGGGAAGCCCACGATGATGTCCGTGGAGATCGCGGCGTGCGGGATGGCGGCACGCACCTTCTCGATGATGCCGAGGAAGCGCTCCTGCCGGTACGAGCGGCGCATCGCCTTCAGGATCGTGTCCGATCCGGACTGCATCGGCATGTGCAGCTGCGGCATCACGTTCGGAGTCTCGGCCATCGCCGCGATCACGTCGTCCGTGAAGTCGCGCGGGTGCGGCGAGGTGAACCGGACCCGCTCCAGGCCCTCGATCTGGCCGCAGGCGCGCAGCAGCTTCGAGAACGCCTCCCGGTCGCCCAGGTCGGAGCCGTACGCGTTGACGTTCTGGCCGAGCAGGGTGATCTCGGAGACGCCCTCGGCGACCAGGGCCTCCACCTCGGCGAGGATGTCGCCGGGACGGCGGTCCTCCTCCTTGCCGCGCAGCGCCGGGACGATGCAGAAGGTGCAGGTGTTGTTGCAGCCGACGGAGATCGAGACCCAGGCGGCGTACGCGGACTCGCGGCGGGTCGGCAGCGTGGAGGGGAACGCCTCCAGCGACTCGGCGATCTCGACCTGCGCCTCCTCCTGGATGCGCGCGCGCTCCAGCAGGACGGGCAGCTTGCCGATGTTGTGCGTACCGAAGACCACGTCGACCCAGGGTGCCCGCTTGACGATCGTGTCGCGGTCCTTCTGCGCGAGGCAGCCGCCGACGGCGATCTGCATGCCGGGGCGCTTGGTCTTCATCGGGGCGAGCCGGCCGAGGTTGCCGTACAGCTTGTTGTCGGCGTTCTCGCGGACGGCGCAGGTGTTGAACACCACGACGTCGGCGTCGCCGTCGGAGCCCTCGGGCGCGCGCGTGTAGCCCGCGCCCTCCAGCAGACCGGACAGCCGCTCGGAGTCGTGCACGTTCATCTGGCACCCGTAGGTGCGCACCTCGTATGTTCCCTTGACGTCCACTGCCGTGCTCCGGTCGCTGCTGCTGGTCATGCAACAAGGGTAGGCGGTACCCGGAGGCCCTCCGGCCCCCCGTGCGGCCCGCCCGCGGACGGGCCGCCCGTGACAGCGCGGCGGGTCGGTGGCAGGATCGCGGCCATGGCTCACGTACCGTCCCGCATCCGCAGGCGCACCGCCCTGTGGGGGCTGGTGGCCGTACTCGGGGTGCTCGCGCTGCTCGCATGGTGGCTGAAGCCCTTCGGCGAACCGGAGCTGAAGGGCGGGCTGAGCATCAGCACGGGCGTCCGTACCGGCGTCTACCACCGCTACGGCCAGCTGCTGGAGCAGGCGCTCGCCCAGGACATGCCCGAAATGAAGGTGCAGCTGGAGACCAGCCAGGGCTCGCAGGAGAACCTCCAGCGGCTGGCCTCCGGTGAGGCCGATTTCACCATCGCCACGGCCGACGCGGTCTCCAAGTACCGGGCGGACGGGAAGCCCGGCGCGGACCGGCTGCGCGGCGTCGCGCGGCTTTACGACGACTACGTGCAGCTGGTGGTGCCGTCCGGCTCGACGGTGCAGTCGGCGCGGGACCTGAAGGGCAAGCGGGTCGCGATCGGCCAGCCGGGATCCGGGGTGCGGCTGATCTCGGAGCGGCTGCTGACGGCGGCCAAGCTGGACCCGGCGCGGGACATCACCCCGGTGTCCATCGGCATCGACACCATGCCGGCGGAGCTGGAGGCCGGCCGGATCGACGCGTTCTTCTGGTCCGGCGGCCTGCCGACCAACGCGGTGCGCGAGCTGTCGGACCGGTTCGAGATCCGGCTCGTACAGCTCGGCGACCTGGTCGAGACGCTCCAGGCGAGCGGGAGCCCGGCGCGGTACTACCGGGCGGCGGTGATGCCCCAGGACGCGTACACCCGGGCCCGGAACACCTCGGCGGTGGCGACCCTGGCCGTACCGAACCTGCTGGTCACCACCGAGGAGATGGACCCGGAGCTGACCGAGCAGTTCACGCGGACGGTGATCCTCAGCCGCGACCGGATCGGGCACGAGGTACATGCGGCGCAGCTGGTGGACCTGCGCACGGCGATCTACACGGACCCGCTGGACCTGCACGAAGGGGCCCAGCGGTACTACCGCTCGGTCAAGCCGTAGGCACGCGCGCCGTAAGGACGCTCACGCGGGGCTCACGCAGCGCTCACGCGGCAGGCAGCAGCATCAGCGCCGCCGCAGCCGCGCCGATCAGTCCCGCGTGGGTGCCCAGGGCCGCCGGGACCACCTGCAGGCCCCTCACGAACGAGAGCGTGGCGTAGTCGGCCAGGTGGGCCCGGATCGGTGCGAAGAGGGTGTCGCCCGAGGCGGCGACGCCCCCGCCGATGACCGCGATGTCCGTTTCGACGAGGGTCGCGGTGGCCGCGATGGCGGCGGCCAGGGCGCGGCCCGCCCGGTCGAAGGCGGCCACGGCGACGGGGTCCCCGGCCCCGGCGGCCACGGCCACACCCGCTGCGGTGGCGTCCCCGTCCGGGCTCGCCGGGGCCCAGCCCTGGGCCCTGGCCCACCGGGCGATGGCCGTGCCCGAGGCGATGGACTCCACGCAGCCGCGGCCCCCGCAGACGCACGGCTCACCGTCGAAGGCCACGCTGATGTGGCCGATGTGGCCCGCGTTGCCCGTGGGGCCGGGGTGGAGCTGGTTGTTCAGGATCAGCCCGCCGCCCACCCCGGTGGAGACCACCATGCACAGGGCGTTCGCGTGCCCCCGGGCCGCGCCCAGCCAGTGCTCGGCGGCGGTCATCGCCGGCCCGTCGCCGGCGAGCACGGTGGGGAGGGCCGCGCCGTGCCGGGCCAGTTCGGCCTCGATCCGGGCCTGGACCGGGAACTCCCGCCACGCCCCGATGTTGACCGGGCTCACCGTGCCGCGGGAGGCGTCCACGGGGCCCGCGCTGCCGATCCCGCAGCGGACCGCCGAGGGCCAGAGCGGGGAGCGCGCGAGGTCCGCGACGACCTCGGCGACGGCGGCGAAGACCGCGTCGCCGTCCGCGCCCCGCGGGGTCGGGCGGCGGGTGGTGGCCGTCATCGTGCCGTCGGGGTGCACCAGGGCGCCGGCGATCTTCGTACCGCCGATGTCGATCGCGACCGTCAGGCCGGTGGCCGAGACGGTGGCCCGCGGTGCGGGGAAGGCGGGGTGGGGACTCGTCACGGCAGCGGCTCCAGGAAGGGGTCGGATTCAGTATGCGGTCGGCGGAGGGGCCGTACTCTCCCGGGGCTCCAGCCGGGGCTGCTCGCTCTCGCGGGCGCGCGGCGGGCTCCCCGCGAGCACGGCGAGGAGCTCGTCGGCGGCGAGCCGGCCGAAGCCTGCGGTGTCGCGTACGAGGGCGGTGAGCCGGGGGTGGGTGACCCGGCACAGCGCGGAGTCGTCCCAGGCGACGATGGAGATCCGGCCGGGGACCGCGATGCCCAGCTCGGCGGCGACGGCGATGCCCGCCACCGCCATCACGTCGTTGTCGTAGACGAGCGCGGTCGGCGGTTCGGGCTCGGCGAGGACCCGGCGGGTGGCGGCCGCCCCCTCGGCGTCGGAGTAGTCGGTGACCACGGAGCGCACGTGCTCCGGGCCGAGCCCGCGCGCCTCGGCCTCGGCGCGCAGCGAGGCCATCCGGCGGGCGGTGTGGGCGAGGCCGGGCAGCCCGGCGATGTGGGTGATCCGGCGGTGGCCCAGCCCGTACAGGTGGTCCAGGACCTGGGCCATGGCCCGGGCGTCGTCGGCCCAGACGGAGGACAGCGGACCGGTTCCGCTTCCGTCGGCCGGGACCGACGACAGGGGGCCGGTTCCGCTTCCGTCGGCCGGGACCGACGACAGGGGGCCGGTCCCGCCCGCTGCGCCGATCATGACCGCCGGGAGGCCGAGCCGTGCGAGGAGTTCCGGGCGGGGGTCGTCCGTGCGCGGGTCGACGACGAGGACCCCGTCCACGCGCCGTTCGGCCCACCAGCGGCGGTAGACGGCGCATTCGGCGTCGATGCCGTCCACGACCTGGAAGAGCAGGGCGACCCGGCCCGCGGACAGCACCTCCTGGATGCCGGAGACCAGTTGGAGGAAGAAGGACTCGACGCCGAGGGTCTGCGCGGGCCGGGCGAGCACCAGTCCGACCGCGCCGGAGCGTTCGCCGGACAGGGCGCGGGCGGCGCTGTTGGGCTGCCAGCCGAGTTCCTCGGCGACCCGGCGGATCCGGGCGCGGGTGTCCCGGGACACGCCGGGCCGGTCGTTGAGCGCGAAGGACACGGCGCTCTCGGACACCCCGGCCCGGCGGGCGATGTCCTTGATGGTGGGTCTGCGGGCCATGGCCTGCCTGCCTCTTCTTCATCCCTGGGGTACGTCGGGCACGCCGGATACGCGGACGGCGATGGCGGGACCGTACGCGATCCTGCCCTGGCAGGCGGCCTTGACCAGCATCCAGTACGTGCCGGGCACGGCTCCCGGCGGCGGCCGCAGCTCGAACTCCACCTCCGCCGGGCGGTCCGCGGGTACGTGCACGGCCTGTCCGGCGGGACCGGTGAACTGCCAGGTCCCGTACGGGGAGACGGCGTACGCCCGGCCCGTCAGCGGGCTCCGGATCCCGGTGCTGCCGATCCTGGCCCGTACGAGGGCCCGCCCGCCGGGGGCCACCTCCACCTCCGGATCGGGCGCCTCCACCCACAGCGCGGGAGGGGTGTCCGGGTCGCCGGGCACCTCTACGGCGAGGACGTCCTCGAACTCCCCCGCCGGGGTGCTCGCGAGGACGCGGACCAGGTGGGTGCCGGGCCGGGCACCGGCCGCGGGGGTCACCGCCAGCGGGAGCCGCTCGTGGCCGCCGGGCGGCAGTTCGACCGCGCGCCGGGTCCAGGAGGTCTGCCAGCCCTCGGGGGCCCGGACCTCCAACCGGACCGGGCCGCCGGCGTCTTCGCCGTGCGCCGCGACCGTCACCGCGGCGTCGGCCGGGACTCCGGTGCAGGTGACCGCGTACGGGGCGTCGCCCAGCGGCGCCGTTCCGGTGTTGTGGAGCCAGTACCGGCTGAACACCGGCTGGTGCGGCTCGCGTTCGCCGCGCCGCAGCGGCATGCCCGATGCGGCGGGCAGCAGCACCGTCGTGGTCGCCGCGCCGCCGATGGCGCCGGGGAAGGGGCCGAAGGGGCGGTCCAGCAGATCCGCCTCGGCGGCCGGGGCCGCGGGCCGGTGCAGCCGGACCTGCGCCGGGTGGCCGTGGGTCTCGTGCAGCCGCACCGCCAGGGCGCCCGAGCCGCCGGCCGCGCGCTTGACCGCCTCGATCAGGACCCGGTCGGCGGGTTCGACGCCGAGCAGTGAACGGGCGGGCGGCTGCGGGCCGGCGTCCGGCGGGGCGGTGACGGCGGTCAGCGGCTTGTTGAACTCCCGGCCCCGGCGGACCAGATCGGTCGCCCGCCAGTCCCCGGCTCCCGCGACCAGTGCGTGCTCGAAGACGTGGGTCCAGTGCTGGAGCTGGAAGGAGCTGCCGTCCGGGGCCGTGCGCCGCGGCGGGTCCATCCACTCCCCGGCGGGTCGGCCCGTGCAAGAGCGCATCAGGCTGCCGTGCAGCCGGCCCCCGGTGTCGACGGCGAAGCCGGGCGTCCCCCTGACCAGGATCCCGACGGTCCGGCCGGCGTACGGGGCTTCGGGCGGGCCGGCGTACGGGGCCTCGGGCGCGGGCTCGCCGGCCGCCGGGTCCACGGCTTCGAGCCGGCCCGACGCGGAGACGGCCGATGCGGCCTCCCCCGCCGGCCCGGCGAGCACCAGGACCGGCAGGTCCCGGATGCCGGTCAGGTCGCAGCCGGGGCTCCAGAGCGCGCGGAGCCCGGCCCGAGCCGGTACCCAGACCTGCGCGTGTTCTCGTACGGCCTTCTCGTAGGCGGGACCGGCCGCCGCCAGCACCGCCGCCGTGAAGGTGCTCCGCTCGGGGCCGCCGAGTGCGATCCGGAAGTCGGGGAGGCTGCTGTCCGCGGCCAGGTCGCCCCAGCGCGGGCCGCCCGGCCGGGTCGGGGTGGCGGTGACCCCGTACCGGGCGAGCGCGACGACCAACTCCCGCAGGCCGTCGGGAGTTCCCGCGTCCGGGAGCACGATCTCGCCGGCCCCCACCGCCCGGCCCGGCCCCCGGCCACCGCCCACCACCAGCGGCGCCGAGAGCCCGAACCAGTTCAGGCACGGGCTGTCCAGGGTCCACGGGGCCCGGGTGTGGTCGGCCCCCGCATCCGCCCCGGGGAACGCGAACCCGCGCCCCACCACCGCGGCCGCCGTCTCCGCGACGGGCAGCGCCCCGGACACGTCGGCCGGGATGCGCAGCCGCAGCAGCCGGTCGGAGCCGCTGAACTCGTGGACGGTGGTGGTCAGTTCGACCCGGTCGAGGCCGTCCCACAGGGTGGTGGCCCTGGTCCAGCGGACTGGGCCGGTACGCCCGGAGGCCACGATCCGCGCCCCCAGCGGGCCCCGCTCCACGCGGCAGGAGTCGGCGGGCGCGCTGCCCGAGCCGGTGCCCGGCCCCTTGGGCAGCAGATGCCACGGGCCCTCCCCGAAGAAGGGGTGCCGGTCGTACTCCTCCTGCACGACGAGCTCGTCCACCTCACCCGGCGTCAGCAGCTCGTCCCCCGTGCGCCGGTCCAGCAGCCGGGCGAGGCCGCCACCCCGCGCGGGATCGGCCTCGGCCCGGAAGCACGCGTTCTCGACGGCCAGGCCGGCCGCGGGCTCCCAGCCGCCGGACACGGGCGACGGGGCGGCGGCGAGCCACCAGGTGCGGTGCCCCAGCGGCGGCACGTCGACGGCCAGGAAGGCCAGCTCCGCCCGGCCGCCGGCCACGGCTTCGAGATGGACGGCCGCGCCGCACCCCTCGGCGTCCAGGACCGTGATGCGCCGGGCCTCCTCCCCGCCCGCGCCCGGGCCCAGACCCAGCTCCGCGAGGTCCACCGTCGTGCGGACCAGGTCGGTCCGCGTCCAGGACACCGGGTTGTGGACCGTCACGGCGAGGGCGCCCGGTCCGCGGGTGTCGGCCGTCCGGGTCAGCGCGCGCAGCGCCTCCTCCCGTACGGAGTCGGCCAGTTCGTGGGCCTCCCGCCAGGTCGGGAGCAGGTCCAGGTACACCTGGTCGGAGAAGGTCCCGGTGACCGCGTCGTGGTGCGCGGCGTGCAGCAGGTGCCGCCAGGCCTTGGCGAGCGTCTGCTCCGGGTAGTCCAGCAGCCCTTCCGCGCAGGCCAGCGCGGCGAACGTCTCGGCCTGTTCGAGCAGGTTCTCGGCAGCCCGGTGGGCCTGTTTCACATCGGCGTAGCTGACGTCCTTGCCGGTGTAGACCGGGCCCATCTCCCGGGTCACCGGCAGCGGCCGCTCCCCGCGGGCGGCCAGTTCGGCGCGGACGGCCTCGAAGTGGGCGCGGGGGCCGGAGTGCGCCATCCGCGGCCAGCAGTAGCGGCGGTTCCAGGCGTGCTGCACCTCCAGGCCCCAGCGGTGCGGCCAGGAGAAGTCGGTGCCCATCGGGATCAGGACGTTCCGCGTCGCGGCGCAGGTCCGCAGCAGTTCGTACAGCTCGAGCAGCTCCCCGGCGGCGGCCTCGGCGTCCGGGGCCCGGTGGGAGGGCCAGCCGGCCGAGTAGTGCGCGGGCAGGTAGTGCAGCAGCAGCCCCCGGCCGTCGGGCGCGATCCACTCGTACTCGGCGGGCAGCTGCATCGCGGACGGGGCCCGGAGCCCGTCGCCCCAGGTGTCCTGCATCGGGCCCCAGTGGTGGTGCGGGCCGCGGGCGAGGACGGCGGAGTCGAGCCCGGCACCGGCCATCAGGGAGGGGAAGGACGGGTCGTGGCCGAACACGTCGAGCTGCCAGGCGGTGCGCGGGGCGGCGCCGAGGGTGCCGCGGTGCAGGGCGAGCCCGTGGACGGCACTGCGGATGGTGCTCTCGGCGGAGGTGAGGTTGGTGGAGGGCTCGTTGTACGTGCCGCCGACGATCTCGACGCGGCCCTCGGCGATCAGGGCGCGCAGCTCGGCGCGGTCCTCGGGACGGCTGTCCCAGTACGGCTTGAGGTAGTCGACCTCGCAGAGCACGAAGCGGTACGCGGGGTCCTCGCGCGCCTGCTGCAGGTGGAGCGGGATCAGGGTGAAGGCGGGGACGCCGGTGTACTCCCAGCCGCGCTCGGGCTCGCCGGGCCGCAGCGGGGCGTCCCACAGGGCGGTGTACGCGGCCTGGGTGTTCCACCACAGGGGGTCGTAGTGGAAGTGCGGGACGAGCCGGACGGTCCAGCCCGGCTCGGCGACGGCCAGGCCGAACGGCAGCTCGGCGAGCGGCCGCCCGTCGGGGGTGGCGACGCGGGCGGTGGCGGGCAGTACGGCCCCCGGAGCGGCGCCGCCCGTGCGGACGGCGACCTCGACGGTGGACTCCACCGGCGCGCCGGTCCCGGCACCGGCGGTGTCCCACGCCTCGGCGGTGTCGGCGCGCAGGATGCGCGGGTGCGAGGTGGCGACTCCGGGGCCGTGGACGGTGACGTACAGCGGGCCGGCCGGGCGCTCCCTGCGGATCCGCACGCGGACGACCTGTGCCGGGCTTTGCGCAGAACCGGTAAAGAGGGCCGGGGTGGCGACCTCGGTGACCGAAATTCCGCTGTCCATTTCCGCACGCTTCCTGTGTCAGAACTAAACCGCATTAGCTCGGTCAGCTTGGGAGGGCCGGAGCCCTTCTGTCAACGGGACTGAAGCGCATAAGTTCCCGCCCCGGAGGCCCTGTTGACTTACCCCGTGACACGCGGCAGGTTGTGCGTCACCCGGCGCATTTCCGAGAACTCCAGGACGCCTTGTGCACGACGAATCCGCCCCTCGTCCGCTCCGTTTCGGCGCCAACTACACCCCGGCCCGCGGCTGGTTCCACCACTGGCTCGATTTCGACCTCGACGAGGTCAGGGCCGACCTCGACTCGATCGCCGCGCTCGGCCTGGACCACGTACGGGTCTTCCCGCTGTGGCCGGTGTTCCAGCCGAACCGGACGCTCATCCGGCCGCGCGCCGTCGAACAGCTCGTCGCGCTCGCCGACGCGGCCGCCGAACGCGGGCTCGACGTCGCCGTGGACGGTCTGCAAGGGCACCTCTCGAGCTTCGACTTCCTGCCCGCGTGGACCGGGACCTGGCACCGGCGCAACATCTTCACCGACCCGGACGTCGTCGCCGGGCAGGAGGAGTACCTGCGCACGCTGGCCGCCGCCCTCGCCGACCGGCCCAATTTCCTCGGCATGACCGTCGGCAACGAGATCAACCAGTTCTCCGACGCCCCGCACCCGGACCCGGACCGGATCACCCGCGAGCAGGCGGGCCGCTGGCTGGAGCGGATGCTCGCGGCCTGCGAGAAGGGCGCCCCGGGCCGGTTCCACGTACACGCCGAGTACGACGCCGCCTGGTACCAGGACGGGCACCCCTTCACGGTCGCGCAGGCGGCCCGGCTGGGTGCGGCCACGGCCGTGCACTCGTGGGTGTTCAACGGCACCGCGCAGCGCCACGGCCGGACCGGGACGGCGACCGAGCACCACGCCGCGTACCTGGTCGAGCTGTCGAAGGCCTGGGCGCTCGATCCGCGGCGGCCGGTGTGGCTCCAGGAGGTCGGGGCGCCCGCGCCGCTGATCCCGGCGGAGCACGCGGCCGCCTTCACCGAGGCGACCGTGGCGAACGTGCTGGACTGCCCGGACCTGTGGGGCGTGACCTGGTGGTGCTCGCACGACGTGTCCCGGGAGCTCGCGGACTTCCCGGAACTGGAGTACGGGCTCGGCCTGCTCACCAACGACCGCGAGGCCAAGCCGGCCGGCGCCGCCGTCGCCCGGATCGCGGCGCAGTGGCGGGGCCGGGAGCACCGCCCGGCCGTCCGGTCCACGGCGCTGGCCGTGGACGTCGGCGGGGCGCAGGCCGCGCCGCGGCGGTCGGTGTGTGCCCCGGGCGGGGCCTTCTTCGAGGCCTGGGCCGCGCTGACGGCCCAGGGGGTCCGCCCTGCGGTGGTCCTGGCGGAGCTCGCCGAGGACCCCGCCCACCTGTCCGCGCGCGGCATCACCGAGGTGCTGCGCGTGCACGACGTCACCTGACGAGGAACACCGCCTGACCTGTCACCCGTCACCCGTCACCCGTCACCCGTCACCGAGGAGCCCCGCATGTCCGAGACCGGCAACGGCGCCGACCCTCGCACCGCCCCTTCCCTCCGTACGGCACCCCCGGCACCCCCGGCTCCCGCACCTCCGATGTGTCCGGCCCGTACGGCGCCGCCGACCCGGCGGGGGGTTCTCGCCGCCGGAGCCGGGGCGGGGGCCGCCGCGCTGCTCGGCGCCGCCGGCGCGACCACGAGAGCCCAGGCCGCGGCGACCGCCCCGGGCACCCGGGCCGGCGCCGCCGCGCCCCCGGCCGACCTGGCCCCGTACGCCTCGTACTGGTTCCCCGACTCGCTCCCCCAGGGCTCCCCCGGCCCGGGCATCACCTGGCGCTCGCTCAAGCAGTGGGCCCCGGAGTCCGACCCGGACCTCGCGTACAACACCGCGACCGTGCCGCTCGCGCCCCGCTTCACCCCGGTGCCGCCGAACGCGGGCGCCCGCAGCGGCCAGGCGCGGATCTCCTCCCTGGTGTCCTTCGGGCCCACCGCCCAGAACCCCTCCCAGGGCTCCGCGACCGCCGACCACTACGCGCTGACGCACTGGGCGTACCTCGACGAGCTGGTGTTCTGGGGCGGCTCCTCCGGCGAGGGCATCGTGCTCGCCCCGAACGCGCCCGTGGTCGACGCGGCCCACCGCAACGGCGTCCCGGTGCTGGGCAACATCTTCCTGCCGCCCGTCGCGTACGGCGGCGACCTGCGGTGGACGCGGGACCTGGTGCAGCAGGACGCCCTCGGCCGGTTCCCGATCGCCGAGAAGCTGGTCGAGGTGGCGCGGACGTACGGGTTCGACGGCTGGTTCGTGAACGCCGAGACCGACGGCGGGGACGGCTCGCTCGCCGCGCGGATGCGGGGGTTCCTGCGCGCCCTGCGGGCGGCCGGCGCCCCGTACGGCCTGCGGATCACCTGGTACGACGCCATGAACAGCACCGGCCGGGTCGGCTGGCAGGGCGCGCTCAACCAGCTCAACCAGGAGTTCTTCGAGGACCGGGCGGGCCGGGTCGCGGACACGATGTACGTCGACTTTCGCTGGACGCAGCAGACCCTGGCCGCCTCCGGCGCGCTCGCCGACCGGCTGGGCCGCTCCCGCCACGAGCTGTGGGCGGCGCTCGACATGGAGTCCGACGGCTGGAATTCCACCGTCCGTTGGGACGCGATCATCCCGCGCGACCGCGATCACGTCGTCAGCATCGGCTTCTACCGGCCGGAGTGGACGCTGGGCCACCTCACCGACCGCTCCCCCGGCGCCTTCCACCGCGCCGACGACCGGTTCTGGACGGGCGAGTCCCTGGACCCGGCCCACCCCGCGCCCGAGGGCACCTGGCGGGCGCCCGCCACCGCCGTAGCGGACCGGTCCACCGTCGCCGCCCTGCCCTTCGCCTGCGGCTTCAACACCGGGCACGGGGAGCGCTGGTACGAGGACGGCAAGGTCACCTCCGACACCGCCTGGAACCACCTCGGGCTCCAGGACCGGCTCCCGGGCCGCCGCTGGGCCGTGCAGAGCGCCGGGCAGCGCCCGACGGTGACGCTGGACTTCGCGAAGGCCTGGCGCGGCGGCTCCAGCCTCCTCGTGGCGGGCAGGCTCACCGCGCCGGCCGCGGTCGGGCTGCACGCGACCCGGCTGCCCCTGACCGGCTCGACCGTGCTGGAGCTGGTGCACGCCACCGAGGCGGGCGCGCTCACCATTGAGGTGGGCGTGGCCACCCGCGAGCCGGCCGCCCCGGGCGAGCCGGTCCCGTACACCTGGCTGAAGACGCAGGCCCGGGGCTCCGGCCAGGGCGCCTGGCGCACCTCTCGGGTCGGGCTCTCGTCCCTGGCGGGCCGGACCGCGTACGGCCTGGCCGTACGGATCACGGCCCGCGGGAACACGGCGGTGGCCTGGCGGCTCGGCGCCCTGTCGGTACGCGACGACACCGCGCGGCGGCGCCCGGCGTCTCCCAGTGCGCTGACCGTGGACGCCCAGACCCAGCAGGACGGCAAGGCCTCCGTGCGACTGTCCTGGCGCCGGGCAGCCGGGCCGGTCCGCCACTACGAGCTGTACCGCCTGCTCCCGGACGGCCGCCCCCGCTTCCTCGGCGGCACCTGCGGCACGGCCCTCCACCTCCCGGCCGTCATCCGCGCCGGGCGGGAGCGGGCGGCCGCCTTCGAGGTCCGGGCCGTGGACGAGCTGTACGCGGCCTCCGCCCCGGCCGGTACCACCCTCCCGTGGGCCGGATCCGCCTGACCGTCCCGGACGGGCCCCGGACCGGCCCTGGACCGCCCTGCAGCGGTACTGCTCAGGGCGTGTGCGGATCGCTGCGCGGGACGGCCACCGTGACCCGCAGCCCGTGCGGCGGGTTCGTCTCGTACGAGAGGGACCCGCCGCCCGCGGCGAGCAGGGCCCGGGAGATCGACAGGCCGAGCCCGGAGCCCTTGATGTTCTGGTGGCGGCCGCTGCGCCAGAACCGGTCGCCGACGCGGAGCAGCTCCTCGTCGGTGAGGCCGGGGCCGCGGTCGGCGACGACGACGTGCACGAAGGGCCCGGCCGCGTCGACGGACACCTCGACCTCTTCCCCCCCGGGAGTGAACTTGAGGGCGTTGTCGATGACGGCGTCGAGCGCGCTGGAGAGCGCGACGGGGTCGGCCCAGCCCGTGACGGCGGCCCGGCCCGTCTCGGTGATCCGTACGCCCTTCTCCTCGGCGTACGGACGCCAGGCGGTCACCCGTTCGGCGGTCAGCGCCGCGATGTCGGTCAGGCTGAGCTCGGCGGAGGTGTGCTCGGCCAGCGCCAGGTCCAGCAGGTCGTCGAGGACCTGGGTCAGGCGCTTGCCCTCGGTCCGCACGGAGGCGATCTCCTCGTTGCCCTCGGGCAGTTCGAGGGCGAGCAGCTCGATCCGCAGGAGCAGCGCCGCGAGCGGGTTGCGCAGCTGGTGGGAGGCGTCGGCGACGAACGCCCGCTGCTGCTCCAGGACCTCTTCCACGTTGTCGGCCATCTCGTTGAACGAGTGCGCCAGGCGTTGGAGTTCCGGGGGGCCGCCGGCCGCCGCGACCCGGGAGTTCATCCGCCCGGTGGCGATGCCGTGGGCGGCCGCGTCCAGGGTCCGTACGGGCTTGAGCACCCAGCTGGTGAGCCGCAGGGCGGCGCCGAAGGCCACCAGCATGGCGGCGCCGAGCCCGGCGACGATCAGCAGCCAGCCGCTCAGGATCCGCGCCCGCATCTGGTCGGTGGGCGATTCGGTGACGACGACCGCGACGACGTCGCCGTCGAGGACGACCGGGGAGGCCACGAGGAGTTTGCCGTGGGTCTGCCAGGGCCACACCTGGGCGGGGTCGTGGCTGCGCCGCCCGGCCAGGGCCTCTTCGAAGGCCCGGCGGCCCTCGCCCTCCGCCGGGAGCTGCCACCAGCCGGGGGCGCGGACCATGGCGTTGTCGTCGCGGTAGAAGATGCCGACCCGGATGCCGTACAGCTGCTGGTAGCGGGCGAGTTCGAGCTGGAGGGTGTCGCGCCGGTCGGCGGCGCCGGTGGACCCGGAACCCTCGGCGTCGATGACGAACTGGGCGAGGGCGGCGAAGCGGGCGCTGTCGTCGATCCGGTCCACGACCACGCGCTGCTGCTGGCCGGCGGCCAGGCTCACGGCGAGCGGGAAGCCGAGGGCGAGCAGCACGCCCGCCATGAGGACGACGAGCAGCGGGAGCAGCCGGGCGCGCACGACGGGGCCCCGCTAGGAGGCGGCCGGGGCGACGAGCCGGTAGCCCACCCCGCGGACGGTCTCGATGAGGGCGGGCATGCGCAGCTTGGAGCGCAGCGAGGCGACGTGGACCTCGAGGGTCCGCCCGGTCCCCTCCCAGCTGGTGCGCCACACCTCGCTGATGATCTGCTCGCGGCGGAAGACCACACCGGGGCGCTGCGCGAGCAGGGCCAGCAGGTCGAACTCCTTGCGGGTGAGCGGTACGTCGGTGCCGTCCACGCTGACCCGCCGGGTGGGCAGCTCGATGCTGACCGGGCCGAGCCGGACCACGTCGAGGGCGCCCGTCCCGGTGGCGGCGGCCTCCTCGGAGGCGCCGGTGCGCCGGGCGACGGCGTGGATGCGTGCGAGGAGTTCACCGGTGTCGTAGGGCTTGACGACGTAGTCGTCGGCGCCCATGTTGAGGCCGTGGATGCGGGAGCGGACGTCGGCGCGCGCGGTCACCATGATGACGGGCGTCGCGGTGCGCTTGCGGATCTTGCCGCACACCTCGTAGCCGTCCTGGTCGGGCAGGCCGAGGTCCAGGAGGACGACGCCGAAGGGCGGCGCTCCGGCGGGCAGCAGGGCCTGCAGGGCCTCCTCGCCGCTGCGGGCGTGGGTCACCTGGAAGCCGTGCCGGGCGAGGATCGCGGACAGGGCGGCGGCGACGTGGTCGTCGTCCTCGACGAGCAGCAGTCTCATTGCGTCCCCCTTTCCTGTTTTTTTCTGATCAGGGCCCGCGGTCAGGGCCACCCTGCATCCACGCCGATGGAGAGGCCCACGTCAAGGGGGTTCCGGTCCGGCGCGTCTTCCGTTACGCACCCGGTACGGGCGAACCGGCCCGGTTGCCGTGGTGCGCACGGAGCGTATCGGAGCGAGGCCGTTTCGTTATGCTCAATTCTCCCTCAGATGTGATGACGGTGTGCGCGCCGCGTCACTACTGTCCTCCCAACCGAGGAGGACGGAGCAAGTTGCCGATGAGCGGAGTATCAGTGACCAAGGACGTGCAGGATGCGGCCGGGGCCGCGGACGACCTGGTCGTGCTGAGCAACGTCAACAAGCACTTCGGCGCGCTGCACGTGCTTCAGGACATCGATCTGAGCATTGCCCGCGGTGAGGTCGTCGTGGTGATCGGTCCGTCGGGATCGGGCAAGTCCACGCTGTGCCGGACCATCAACCGGCTGGAGACGATCGACTCGGGCACCATCACGGTCGACGGCAAGGAACTGCCCTCGGAGGGACGGGAACTGGCCCGGCTGCGTGCCGATGTGGGCATGGTCTTCCAGTCCTTCAACCTGTTCGCGCACAAGACGGTGCTGCAGAACGTGATGCTCGGTCAGCTCAAGGTCCGCAAGACGGACCAGGCAGCGGCGCTCGAGAAGGCGAAGTCCCTGCTGGACCGGGTGGGTGTCGGCTCGCAGGCCGACAAGTACCCGGCGCAGCTCTCCGGCGGCCAGCAGCAGCGCGTGGCGATCGCCCGTGCGCTGGCGATGGACCCCAAGGTGATGCTGTTCGACGAGCCGACCTCGGCGCTCGACCCGGAAATGATCAACGAGGTGCTGGAGGTCATGCAGCAGCTCGCCCGGGAGGGCATGACGATGGTGGTCGTCACGCACGAGATGGGCTTCGCCCGGTCTGCGGCCAATCGGGTCGTCTTCATGGCCGACGGAAAGATCGTCGAAGAGGCCGCGCCCGAGCAGTTCTTCAGCAACCCGCGCAGTGACCGCGCCAAGGACTTCCTTTCGAAGATCCTGCACCACTGACGGTCTTGTCTGGTAGTGATCCCCTGGCGGCTCAGAGCACTCGTGTCGCTCGTCGTCCAACAACGTCTCATCCGAGGGAAGTTCACCATGAAGGTTTTCAAGGCCGGTGCGGCCGCGGCCGTGGCCGCAGTCCTCGCTCTGACCGCGACCGCCTGCGGCGGCAGCAGCGACAAGGCGAGCAGTGACGGCGGCGCGTCCGGCGGCGCCAAGGACAAGATCGTCATCGGCATCAAGTTCGACCAGCCGGGTCTGGGCCTCAAGACCCCGGACGGCAAGTTCGCGGGCTTCGACGTCGACGTGGCGACCTACGTGGCCAAGGAGCTCGGCTACCAGCCGGACCAGATCGAGTTCAAGCAGGCGGTCAGCGCCGAGCGCGAGAACCTGCTGGCCAACGGTGACGTGAAGCTCGTCGTCGCGACCTACACGATCAACGACAAGCGCAAGGCGAAGGTCGACTTCGCCGGCCCGTACTTCAAGGCCCACCAGGACCTGCTGGTCCGCGCCGACGACACCTCGATCACCAAGGCCGAGGACCTCAACAGCAAGAAGCTGTGCTCGGTCACCGGCTCCACCTCGGCGCAGAACGTCCACGACAAGCTGGCCCCCAAGGCCGACCTCCAGCAGTACCCGGGCTACTCCGAGTGCCTCACCGGCCTGGAGAACAAGGCCGTGGACGCGCTGACCACGGACGACTCGATTCTCGCCGGCTACGCCGCGCAGGAGAAGAACAAGGGCAAGTTCAAGCTGGTCGGCCTGAAGCTCAGCGACGAGCCCTACGGCATCGGCCTGAAGAAGGGCGACAAGGACCTCCAGACGAAGGTCAATGCCGCGCTGAAGAAGATGGTCGAGGACGGCTCCTGGCAGAAGGCCGTGGAGAAGAACTTCGGCCCGGCCAACTACAAGGCCGAGCCGGCCCCGCAGATCACCGAAGGCAGCTGATTCCTCGGTGAGGAGCGTCGCCGTCCGCCTGCCGCGGACGGCGGCGCACCTCACCGGCCATCCTGGGGAGAGCGCAGGGCAACGTGTTCGACTTTCTTACTTCCGGGCAGTACGACGTGCTCGGAGCCTTCTGGGTGACGGTTCAGCTCACCCTCTACTCGGCGGTCGGATCCCTGGTCTGGGGCACCGTCCTGGCCGGGATGCGGGTCAGCCCGGTCCCGGTGATGCGGGCCTTCGGTACCGCGTACGTCGACATCGTGCGCAACATCCCACTGACCGTCATCATCATCGGCTGCTCGCTGGGTCTGAATCAGACCCTCGGGGTCACGCTCGGCGGCGGCACGTTCAAGGAGATCGGGTTCCGGCTCGCCGTCCTCGGCTTCATCGCCTACACCGGCACGTTCGTCTGCGAGGCGCTCCGCTCGGGCATCAACACGGTACCCGTGGGCCAGGCTGAAGCCGCCCGCGCACTGGGCCTGAGCTTCTTCCAGGTGCTCACGATGATCGTGCTCCCCCAGGCCTTCCGGGCGGTCGTCGCCCCGCTCACGAACGTACTGATCGCCCTCACCAAGAACACCACGGTGGCGGCGGCCATCGGCGTGGCCGAAGCGGCCCTGCTGATGAAGGAAATGATTGAGAACGAGCCGCAGGCGCTCTTCGCGGTCTTCGGCGTCTTCGCCCTCGGCTTCGTCGTGCTGACCCTGCCCACTGGCCTGCTGCTGGGCTGGGTGGCCAAGCGAGTGGCGGTGAAGCGATGAGCTCCGTGCTGTACGACACCCCCGGCCCCAAGGCCAGGGCGCGCAACTGGATCTACACGGCCGTCTTCCTCGTGGTGGTCGGGCTGATCCTGTGGTGGGTGCTCGGCACCATGGCCGACAAGGGCCAGCTCGACGCCGACAAGTGGTCCCCGTTCGTCACCGACAGCCAGGTCTGGACGACGTTCCTGCTGCCCGGCCTCGGCGAGACCCTCAAGGCCGGCCTGATCGCCATGGTCATCGCGCTGCCGCTGGGCGCGCTCCTCGGTATCGGCCGGCTCTCCGACCACCGGTGGGTACGGATCCCGGTGGGCACCTGGGTCGAGTTCTTCCGCGCCATCCCGGTGCTGATGCTGATGCTGTTCGGCTCCGCGCTGTACGTGCGCTTCAGCACCGTCAGCTCCGAGCTGCGGCCGCTGTACGCGGTGGTCACCGGCCTGGTGCTGTACAACTCCGCGGTCATCGCCGAGATCGTCGTCGCCGGCATCCAGTCGCTGCCGCGGGGCCAGACCGACGCGGCCAAGGCGATCGGCATGCGCAAGGGCCAGATCATGGCGAACGTCCTGATCCCGCAGGCTGTCACGGCCATGCTGCCGGCGCTGGTCAGCCAGCTCGTGGTGATCCTCAAGGACACCGCGATCGGCGGCGCGGTGCTGGGTCTGGCCGAGCTGCTGTCGATGAACCGGCAGATCTCGGCGAACTACAGCAACACCATCCCGACGCTCGTCGTGATCGCGCTGATCTACATCGTCGTGAACTTCATGCTCACCACCTTCGCCTCCTGGATCGAAGGGCGGCTGCGGAAGTCGAAGAAGGGCACCGGCGCGGTCGTCGCCGGGGACGTGGCCGAGGTCGACGCGGGCGGTGCGGCCGGCGTGGGCGAGGCTCCCTGACCCCCGTCCCGAAGCCCGGCGGACACGGCTCCCCCAACGCGGGATCCTGACACCCGGTCAGTACACTGGCGTGACACCTGTGGTGCGGCGGAACTCATCCGCCGCACCACACGGCGTTGGCCGGACCGGCGTCACTTGACGCAGGCACCTCCAGTGGGTTGCATACGTTCTGTGATCACATACCGGACATCGGGAGCCGCATCATGGACCCGGTGATCGTCGTCGGCGCGGGGCCCGTCGGACTGTCCCTGGCCCTGGCCCTGGCCGGGTCGGGCGTGCCCAGCGTCGTGCTCGACGAGGGACCCGGCAAGGACCTGCCCCGACCTGCCCGTACGGTCGTCCTGCACGAGGACACCTCGGCCATGGTCCACCGGCTGGGCTGTACGACGCTGCGCGACGAGGGGGCGCTCTTCGCCGCCTGGCGCACCATGCGGCGCCGCAGCCGCACCGACGACGCCCGGCGCGTCACCTTCGAGGACCGCCAGGCTCCCCTGCACCTGCCGCAGCACGCCCTCACGCGCGGGCTGCGCGACGCCGCGGCCGCACATCCGCTGGTCCAGCTGGTCACCGACAGCAAACTGGACTCCCTCGAACAGGACGAGCGCGGGGTCACCGCGCACACCCGGGGTGCCGAGACCACCTGGTGGCGCGGGAGTTACCTGGTCGGCTGCGACGGGGCCCGCTCCACCGTGCGCAAGCTGCTCGGCATCCGCTTCCCGGGCCGCACCGCCGTCGAGCGGCACGCCGTGGCCGCGCTGCGCACCGAACTCCCCTGGCCCGGCGAGGCCCTGCTGCACCGCGCCCCGGCGCCCGGCGTGCCCGAGGTCAGCGCCCGGCCGCTGCCCGACGGGGTGTGGCGGCTGGACTGGCTGCTCCCGGCCCGCGGGGAGCTCGTCACGCCCGACGCCCTCGTCACCCTGATCCGGGACACCCTGGCCGTGTGGTGCGGGGGCACGACACCTCCGTACGAGCTGCTCGACACCGGGGTCTACACGCTGCACCACCGGCTCGCCCGGCGCTGGCGCGACCGCCGCGCCTTCCTCGCCGGGGACGCCGCCCACCTGCTGGGCGCGGTCGGCACGCAGGGGGTCGACGAGGGGCTCCGGGACGCCGAGAACCTCGCCTGGAAGCTGTCCCTGGCCTGGCACCAGGGCGCCTCCGAGGCCCTGCTCGACAGCTACGAGGGCGAGCGCCGCACCGCCGTCGCGGCCCGGCTGCGCGCCGCCGACCAGGCGATGCCCGTACTGCGCGGGGGCGGCGGGCTGCGGACGTACCTGCCCGGTGCCAGCCGCTCCGGCGAGCTGCTGCTGACCGACGGCCACCTGGGGCGGGGGCCGCTCGGCGCGGCACCGACGTACGCCCCGCCCGTGGCCGTGCGCGAGGTGCCCACCGACACGGAGCCGGGCGGTCAGGTGGCCAACGTTCCCGTCACCGCGCCCGACGGGGCGACCGTGCCGCTGCGCGACCTGCTGGGGCGGGGCCGCCTGCTGGTGGTCCTGGTCGCCCCGGGCACCGGGGTCTGGGACCGGCGGCACTGGCTGGGCGCCGGGCTGATGCCCCGGCTCGCGGCGGCGGTGAGCGCCCTCCCGGTCCGTACGGAACTGCTGGTCGCGGACGGCTACCCGGGGGCTCCGGCGCACACCGTCCTCCTGGTCAGGCCGGACGGACACCTGGCGGCGACCTTCGCGGGCGTACGGCCGGCCGAGCTGTACGAGGCGGCGGACACCGTCCGGCTGGGGGCGCCCGCCCCGCTCGAGTCGTCTTCGACTCATCCGGCCGTGATCGATTGACCGGTCTCCGGTCCGCATGCTTCACTCGCCGACATGACCGGCAACGACGTACGCCTGTGGCGGAGGGTCCATATGGACCTGCTCCGCTACGCGGGCTGCGTGTGTCGCCCTTCCTGCTGATTCGCCCATCCCGGCGCGCTCCGCGCGCACTTTCGCGAACCCCCAGGACGGTCACGCCCCCATGTATGCGCCCCTTGCACCCAGTGCACCCACTGCGCCCCTCTCACCTCCGCACGCCCCCGCACCCGCCGATGCCGTGACGGCTGCGGAACTCCTCGACTTCGCCCTGCGCACCGCCGCCGACCCGGCGGTCATCGACTCCCTCCCCCTCGACCCCGAGGGCCGCACCTGGATCCGCCTCGACGGGCCGGGCGGCAGCGAGGCCTGGGTGATCGGCTGGCCGCCGGGCACCGGCACCGGCTGGCACGACCACGCCGCATCGCGGGGCGCGTTCGCCACCGCCCGCGGCCGCCTCCGGGAGCACTCCCTGGCGGTCCGGCTGCCCTCGGAGGGCTGGCGGAGCCTGGAGCTCGCCGCCGACGTGGACCGCAGCCGCAGCCTGGGCGCGGGGACGGGCCGGGCCTTCGGCGAGCACCACGTCCACGAGGTGCTCAACGAGTCGGAGGCGGAGCACGCGGTCTCGGTGCACGCGTACTATCCGCCGCTGCCCCTGATCCGCCGCTACAGCCGCACCGGCCAGGTGCTGACGCTGGAGCAGGTCGAGCGCCCGGCGGACTGGCAGTGAGCGCCCCGACCGGCATCGACGCCCTGCTGGAACAGGTCCGTTCGGCGTACGCCCGCATCGAGCCGGAGCAGGCGTACGCCGCGTTCCGGGCGGGCGACGCCCTCCTGGTGGACATCCGCTACCAGGCGCTGCGCGAGCGCGACGGCCTGATCCCGGGTGCGCTGGTGGTCGAGCGCAACGAGCTCGAGTGGCGCCTGGACCCCCAGGGCTCGCACCGCGCCCCCGAGGCCACCTCGCACGACCTGCGGGTGGTGGTGATCTGCAACGGGGGCTACGCCTCCTCCCTGGCGGCGGCCTCCCTCCACGCCCTGGGCCTCCACCGCGCCACGGATCTGACCGGCGGCTTCCAAGCCTGGAAGGCCGCAGGCCTCCCCGTCACCTGACACCTCCCAGCCCGTCCGGCGTCTGGGAACGGGTCCGGACAGCGCCCGGCTCTTCCAGCCCGTCCGGCATTTGAGGACCGGGTCCGGGCAGCGCCCGGTGAACGGGAGAAGGGCGGGTAGGGGACCAGCGCCGCAGGCCACGCCCACCACTCGGCCCGGGGCCGCACCACCGAAGCGGTGCGACCCCGGGCCGGCGGGCGACGGACGGCGGACGGCAGGCGGCGGCCCGCAGGTGGCGGCCGCTACCTCGAGGTGGCCACCTCCACCGGAGGGACCCGCAGCGCAACCCGGCCCGGCAGGGCGGTGGCCGCGAGGGCCAGCAGCCCCGCCACCCCCAGCACCCCCACGTACACCACCGGCAGCACCGCCGGCGCAGCCGCTCCCGTCATGCCCACACTGAACGCGGTCAGTACGGCCAGCGAGATCCCCGACCCCAGCACCGCCCCGATCAGCAGCACCGCCACCGCCTCGGCCCGCAGCATCCGCAGCACCTGCCGCCGCTTCGCCCCCGCCAGCCGCAGCATCGCGAACTCCCGCAGCCGCTCCGCCGTGGACATCGCCAGCGTGTTGACCACGGCGATCGCGGTGAAGGCCAGCACCAGCCCCATCGCCAGCAGGTTGATCTCGGCGCCGGCCTGCTGCCGCTCCGCCCGTACCTCGTCCGCGTCGTGCGCCGACAGCACCGCGACCCCCGGGAACTCCCGTACCGCCGCGGCCAGCTGCTCCCGCCCGGTCCCCGGCTCCGCCGCCACCAGCACGCTGCTCGCCAGCGGGTTGTCCACGTGCGCCGCGACCAGGTCGTGCGGCAGCGTCAGGTCCCCGAAGCCCAGCCCCCGCGCGTACACGGCCGAGACGGTCAGGGTGACCGGCGTCCCGTCGCCCAGCGCCAGCTTCAGCGGGCTCCCCGGCTTCAGCCCCAGCTGATCGGCGGCCAGTTCGCTCACGGCCACGCTCTTCTCGCCGAAGCCGTCCAGGCTCCCGCTCGTCACACCGGGGTCCCAGGTCCGCGCCAGCCCGGCCGGGGTCACCCCCTGCGCGCCGTACTTCGTCAGCCCCACCCGTACGGACGTGTGCACGATCTCGGTGGCCGCCGTGACCCCGGGGGTCCGGCGGATGCGCTCCGCGGCAGCGCCGGTCACACCCGGCCCCTGCGCGGCCAGCACCCAGCCGGCCCGGACCCCGTCACGGGCCTGCGCCCGGGCGGCGTTGCCCAGCGTCGGCGTGATGAACAGGACGGTGCAGGTCATGCCGATCAGCAGGGCGAGCGGGGTGACCGCGGAGGCCATCCGGGTGGCGTTGCCGCGCAGGTTCGCGGTGGCCAGGTGCCCGCCCGCGCCGGCCAGCCGCAGCGGCCCGGCGAGCAGCGCGGTCGCGCCCCGTACGAGCAGCGGGCCGAGCAGCGAGACCGCTCCGGCGAGCACCACGACCGCCAGGAAGGTCACCGGGGTCGAAGCGGGCTCGGTGCGCAGCACACTCAGCACGGCGACCAGCACCACACCGCCGGCCAGCAGCAGCACCCCGATCGCGATCCGGATCCACGCGGGCCGCCCCCGCTCGAGGGCGGCTTCGGCCAGCGCCTCGGCCGGGCGGATCCGGGCGATCCGCGGCCCGGTGATCCGGGCCGCGGCCCAGGCGCCGAGCAGGCTCGCGCCGACGGCGGCGAACATCGGGAAGATCCCGGCGGTGCGCTCCAGGTTGGCGGGCACGACCCCGCTCTCGACGAACCGGCCGTGCAGCCAGGCGGCGAGCGGGAGCCCGGCGAGCGCCCCGGCGGCACCGGCGGCCAAGCCCACGACGAGGGCCTCGCGGCCGATCATGCGGCGCAGCTGCTTGGGGGTGGCGGCGATGGCCCGCAGCAGGGCGAGTTCGCGGTAGCGCTGCTGGACGGAGAGGGAGAAGGTCCCGACGACCACGAGGATCGCGACGAGCAGCGAGGTGCCGCCCATGGCCCCGCCCATGGAGACCAGCTTGATGCGTGCGCCGGCCGCGTCGAGGAACTCCACGGGCCCGCGTGCGTCGCCCGCGGTGACCTGCGCGCCGGTGCCGCGCAGTGCATGCTCGATGCGCCCGGCCAGCTCGCCGGGGTCGGTCCCGGGCGCCGGCAGTACCCCGAT
The DNA here is from genome assembly GCF_035984415.1 of Streptomyces sp. NBC_01296. Classification (NCBI taxonomy): domain Bacteria; kingdom Bacillati; phylum Actinomycetota; class Actinomycetes; order Kitasatosporales; family Streptomycetaceae; genus Streptomyces; species Streptomyces sp. NBC_01296. The sequence continues at coordinate 2,683,515 of NZ_CP130720.1, forward strand.
GGCGGTGACCTGTCCGTCGCGGGCGGCCAGCCGCTGCGCCTCGGCGTCGCCGAAGAACAGCGCGTTCTGCCGTGCGAGATCGCCGCGGGCGCTCCGCGCGATCCCGCTGACGGTGTACGTCTTCGGCTCGCCGGTGGCCTGCACGGTGAGCGGGGCGCCGGGCTTCAGCCCCGCGCGGGCGGCCAGTTCACGGTCGACGACGACCTCGCCGCCGCCCTGGGGGGCGCGGCCCTCGGTGAGCGTGAAGGGGGTGAGCGCGGCGGAGGTCCAGGCGTGCCCGTACGAGGGCTTCGCGCCGCCGGGGGCCTTGACCAGCGGGACGGCCTGGAAGCTGAGCTCCGGTACGGCCCGCTCGACGCCCGGCACGGACCGGACCGCGTCCACCGTGGAGGCGGGGAGCCACGCCCGCTCGGCGACGGGCTTGGCCTTGTGCTTCGTCTTGGCCTTGCCCTTCTTCTCCTTGACCGTGGTCTGGTGGACGTTCTGGTCCGCGGAGACGACGACCGGCGCGGCCGCGTAGCGCTCGGTGGCGATCTTTCCGCGGAGTCCGGTTTCCAGGAGCGTGCCGCAGGCGGTGACGAGGGCCGCCGCGCACAGGAGGGCGACGAAGGCGCCGAGGAAACCGGCTTTGCGGTCCCTGACGGTCTGGAGGGCGTAACGCAGCATCATGCGGGCAACTCTGCCGCCGGGCCTGCTTCTTGGCAGTGGAGCGCCCCGGCGTCTGCACCCGGGGGCTTTCCCCACCCCCGGGTCCTGCGGCGCAGCTCAGAACCCCGGGTACCCCAGGTCGTCCGCGTCCGTGCCGTCGTCGCCCTCTTCCTCCAGCGCGCGCCGGACCACCCGCAGGGCCATGCCCTCCGGGTACCCCTTGCGGGCGAGCATCCCGGCGAGCCGCCGGATCCGCTTGTCCCGCTCCAGGCCCCGGGTGGCGCGGAGCTTGCGCTCCACGAGCTCCCGGGCGGTCTGCTCCTCCTGGTCGGAGTCCAGCTGCTCCAGGGCCTCCTGGACGAGGGTGGCGTGCACCCCCTTGGTGCGCAGCTCCTGGGCGAGCGCCCGGCGGGCGAGCCCCCGGCCGCGGTGCCGGGACTCGACCCAGGCCCCGGCGAACGCGGCGTCGTCGATCAGGCCGACCTCCTCGTACCGGGAGAGGACCTCCTGCGACACCTCCTCGGGGATGCCCCGCTTCTCCAGGGCGTCCGCGAGCTGCCGCCGGGTGCGCGGCATCCCGGTGAGCAGGCGCAGGCAGATCGCCCGCGCCTGCTCCTCGGGACTCTGGGGCGGCAGTTCCTGGCGGCCTTCGCCACGGCCTTCGGCACGTCCTTCGCGACGGCCTTCACGGCCGCGTTCGCGGCTGCCTTCGCGACGGCCCTCCCGGCCGCCGTTCCCGCCGCCCCTTTCCTGCTCCCGCACGGGTCAGCTCTTGGCGACGGCGGCCTTGGCCGTCGTCTTGGCCTTCGATGCGGGGGCGGGCACGGCCGCGGCCTCGGCAGGCGCGCCGGCGGCCGCCCCGTCGGCGGCGGCGTCCTTGCGCACGCCCACGCCCAGCTTCTCCTTGATCTTCCGCTCGATCTCGTTGGCGAGGTCGGGGTTGTCCTTCAGGAAGTTGCGGGCGTTCTCCTTGCCCTGTCCGAGCTGGTCGCCCTCGTACGTGTACCAGGCGCCGGCCTTGCGCACGAAGCCGTGCTCCACGCCCATGTCGATCAGGCCGCCCTCGCGGCTGATGCCCTGGCCGTAGAGGATGTCGAACTCGGCCTGCTTGAAGGGCGGCGCGACCTTGTTCTTGACGACCTTGACGCGGGTACGGTTGCCGACCGCGTCCGTGCCGTCCTTGAGGGTCTCGATACGGCGGATGTCGAGGCGCACGGAGGCGTAGAACTTCAGCGCGCGGCCACCGGTGGTGGTCTCCGGCGAGCCGAACATCACACCGATCTTCTCGCGGAGCTGGTTGATGAAGATCGCGGTGGTCTTGGACTGGTTGAGCGCACCGGTGATCTTACGGAGCGCCTGGCTCATCAGGCGGGCCTGGAGCCCCACGTGCGAGTCGCCCATCTCGCCCTCGATCTCGGCGCGCGGCACGAGGGCCGCCACGGAGTCGATGACGATCAGGTCGAGGGCACCGGAGCGGACGAGCATGTCCACGATCTCCAGCGCCTGCTCGCCGGTGTCCGGCTGCGACAGGATGAGGTTGTCGGTGTCGACGCCGAGGGCCTTCGCGTACTCGGGGTCGAGCGCGTGCTCGGCGTCCACGAAGGCGACGGTGCCGCCGGCCTTCTGTGCGTTGGCCACGGCGTGCAGGGTCAGGGTCGTCTTACCGGAGGACTCCGGGCCGTACACCTCGATCACGCGGCCGCGGGGCAGCCCGCCGACGCCGAGGGCGATGTCCAGCGCGGTCGACCCGGTGGGGATGACCTCGATGGGGTCGTTCGGCTTGTCGCCGAGGCGCATGACCGCACCCTTGCCGAATTGCCGTTCAATCTGTGCGAGCGCGGCGTCGAGAGCCTTCTCGCGGTCGGTGCCTGCCATGGGTTCCACCCGGTTTGCTTGAGTCGATCGCTTCACGCCATTGACGCTAACGCCTGCCACTGACAATGCGCTCCCACGTCCGTTTCGGCTGTGGATAACTCATCAGAATGGATGTTCGATTTCCCTGTCAAGCGCGCCACGCCCCACCCGGCGCGGGCCGCCCCGCAGAGCCGTCCGACCTGCGGGCCGACGGGTCCGGTCCGACGCATTGCCCCGGCCACCGGGCGGGCCCACACTCAGGCGGAACGGAACAGAACGGAGCGGTACCGGGCAGGCAGGGCACGACGGGACGCGGGAGTCGGGGGCGACGGTGTGGGTCTACATCTTCCTGGGTTCGGCCGTGCCGCTGCTCGGCGCGACCTTCGCCCGCATCCCGCTGCAGCGCGGGCTCGATCCCGAGGGCCGGGCGGACACCGGGGCGCTCGGCCTGTACGAGGCCGCGTACCTGGCCGGCGGCCGGCAGCGCGTCGCCGAGGTGGCGCTCACGGCGCTGCACCTGGCCGGGATGCTGCCGGTCGGCGCCGACGGCCGGGTCGGGGCCGGCGTACGGGAGGAGCCCGCGCCGGCCGACCCCGTACAGGCGGACGCCCTCCGCCGCGCAGGAGGGTCTCCGGCGCCGCGCGTGGACCGGCTCGGGAAGCTCGTCGCCGCCTCCCCCGCCACCGCCGCGGTCGGGAAGGGTCTGGCCGCACGGGGCCTGGCCGTCGATCCCGGGCGCCGCGAGCGGGCCGCGCGCACCCAGGTCGTGCAGCAGGTGCTGGTGGCACTCGCGGTCCCGGCAACGGTCGCGGCCTGCGCCGTCGAATCCGCCACCGGGGAGGGCGACGGCCTGGGGCCGTTCCTCGCGTTCGCCGCGCTCGGCGCGGTGACGGGGCTCACCGGCCTGTTCGCCGGACCGGTGCCCGACCACGCCACCGCCACGGGCCGGCGCCGCAGCCGCGAGGTCTCCGCGGACGAGACGCGGCCGCCGCCGCACATCCCCTGGCCGGTGCCCGACGCCCCGGTCCCCGCGGAGGTCCGGTCCGCGCTCGTCGAGGTCGTCCGCCACGGCATCTCCCGCGCCCCCGCCGCCCTGGCCGGCCCCACGCCCGCACCCCCGTCCTCCCCCGCACCGCCCCACGAGGCCCCGGGTTGACCCCGGCCCCTCAACTGACAACCCAGGGTTGACACCCCTTCGACTGTCAACCTACGGTTGCACTCATGACGAACCCTTCGGTGGAACCCGTTCGCATGACCAATCCGGTACGCCTCGACGACCTGATCGAGGCCATCAAGAAGGTCCACACCGACACCCTGGAGCAGCTCAGCGGCGCCGTCGTCGTCGCCGAGTCCCTCGGTGACGTCGCGGACCACCTCATCGGCCACTTCGTGGACCAGGCCCGCCGCTCCGGCGCCTCCTGGACGGACATCGGCCGCAGCATGGGCGTCACCCGCCAGGCCGCCCAGAAGCGCTTCGTCCCCAAGGCCGACAAGGAGGGCGAGGGCGGTATGGACCCCAACCAGGGCTTCGGCCGCTTCACCCCCCGCGCCCGCAACGTCGTCGTGACCGCGCAGAACGAGACCCGCGCGGCCGGCAACACCGAGATCCGCACCGAGCACCTCGTCCTCGGACTGCTCGCCGAGCCGGAGGGCCTCGCCGCGCTCGCCCTGCGCGCCCAGCAGGTCTCGGTGGACGACCTCCGCGCCGCGGCGACCGCCGGCCTGCCCCCGGCCGCCACCGGGGAGCTCCCCGCCCTCATCCCCTTCGACGCCTCCGCCAAGAAGGCCCTGGAGCTCACCTTCCGCGAGGCGCTGCGCCTCGGCCACAACTACGTCGGCACCGAGCACATCCTGCTCGCGCTCCTCGAACTCGAGAACGGCGAGGGCGTCTTCAGCGGCCTCGGCGTGGACAAGGCCGGTGTCGAGGCGACCGTCACCGAGGCCCTGGCAGCCTTCCTCGCCACGGCCGAGGAGAAGGAGTAGCCGGATCCCCGGAGGCCCCGGCCGCCCCGGAAGCCCCGGAGGCCCCTTCCGTCACCTCGTACCGCTTCACGTACGCGCCGAGGAACGCCTGCAGCGTGGCGACGGCCGGGATCGCGATCAGCGCCCCGACCGCGCCCAGCAGGGCGGTGCCCGCGATGACGGACCCGAAGGCCACCGCCGGGTGGATGTCGACCGTCTTCGCGGTCAGCTTCGGCTGCAGCACGTAGTTCTCGAACTGCTGGTAGACCACCACGAATCCGAGGACGTAGAGCGCGTACCAGGGCGAGCCCGGGAAGGCGATCAGCATCGGCAGCGCGCCCGCCAGGTAGGTGCCGATGGTGGGGATGAACTGGGAGACCAGCCCCACCCACACCGCGAGCGCGGGCGCGTACGGCACGTCGAGGACCGCGAAGACGACGTAGTGCGCGATGCCGGAGACCAGGGCCATCAGTCCGCGCGAGTAGAGGTAGCCGCCCGTCTTGGCTACGGCGATCTCCCAGGCGCGCAGCACCTCCGACTGCTTCGCGGGGGGCAGTACGGAGCACAGCGCGCGCCGCAGCCGCGGCCCGTCGGCGGCGAAGTAGAAGGAGAAGAGCCCGACCGTCAGCAGCCTGAAGAGCCCGCCGAGCACGGTGGCGGACACGTCGAGCACGCCGGTCGCGCTGTTCTGTACGTACTTCTGGAGCCAGTCGGAGTGCAGCAGGCTGTCCTGGATCGCGAGCCGGGACAGCTTGGTGTGGAAGGTGGTGTTGATCGAGCCGATCACCGAGTCGAGATAGCCCGGGAAGCCCTGCACCATCGCCACGATCTGCCCGGCGAGCATCGAGCCGAGCAGGACGACGAAGCCGACGGCCGCGACGAAAACCCCGAGGAACACCAGGAAGGTGGCGAGGCCGCGGCGCATGCCGCGGGCCGACATCCGGGCCACGGCGGGTTCGATCGCGAGCGCGAGGAAGAACGCGATCAGGATGTTGACGAGCAGTCCGGTCAGCTGGTGGAAGGCCCAGCTGCCGAGCTGGAAGCAGGCGATGAGGGCCAGGACGAGGACGACGGCGCGCGGCAGCCAGCGCGGCATCCGAGCCCCGGGCGCCGCCTGGGCGGTGGCGCCGCCGGGAGGCCCTGCGGGACCGGCGGGGCCCGGCCCGGTGCGGCCGGCCGCCGCCTCGGCCGTACCGGCCGACCCGGTGGTGTCGGCGGTGCCGGTCGTCGTCACGGTCGTCTCATCGGTGGCTGCCACGCGCCCCAGTCTGTCCCACCCGCCGCGCGGAGGGGGAAACGGCCGTCTGCGTCAGCGCAGCGAGGCCGGCACGTCCATCGCCGAACACACCGCGCGCCACACGTCCTTGGCTTCCCAGCCCGCCTCGAGCGCCTGGTGGACGGTGCGTCCGCCGAGCTCCGTCATGACGTGGTCCCGCGCGAAGGACTCCGCGTAGCCCGTACCGAAGTGCTCGGCCATCCGCTCCCAGAAAATCGTCAACCGCATGCCCCCAGTATCCCGCCCCGGGAGAGTGCACCGGCGCTGTTCGCCCCCCGTCCCCGCGCCGCCGCGCCCTACGGTTTCACGCATGCCTGGAGACGAAGCTTCCTCGCTGGCCCCACCCACCCCGCCGACCCCGCTGGCCCGCGCCGAGCAGTTCATCTGGCTCACGGCCCGGGTGCTGGAGCAGCGGCGGTTCGCGTTCCACTTCCTCGGCGGGGACCCCGACGCGGTGGACACCGCCCTCGGCTCGTACCTCAACGCCGACGGCGGCTACGGCCACGCCCTCGATCCCGATCTGCGCGGTCCGCTCAGCCAGCCGCTGCACACCGCGCACGCCCTGCGGGTCCTGGACAGCCTGGGCCGCTGCGCCGGGCAGCGGATCGAGCGGCTCTGCCGCCACCTCACCCTGGTCTCGACCGCGGACGGAGCGCTTCCGGTGCTCCTTCCGGCCCCGCGCGGCTATCCCGGGGCCCCGTACCACCCGCTGTACGACGATCCGCCGGCCGAGCTGCTGACCACGGGCCCGGTGGTCGGCGTACTGCACCGCAACCGGATCTGGCACGCGTGGCTGTTCCGGGCCACGGACTTCTGCTGGGACCGGGTCGAGACCCTGCGCCGTGCGGACCCGTACGAGGTCCAGAGCGCGGTGGCCTTCCTCGACGGCGCCCCCGACCGGCCGCGGGCGGTGGCGGCGGCGGACCGGCTGGGGCGGCTCGTGCGCGAGCAGCGGCTCGTCGTGCTCGATCCGCGCCGCCGCCGGGAGTACCCGCCGTACCCCGGCCACGCACCGGGCGAGCAGCTGTTCCCGCACGACCTCGCCCGGCGGCCGGAGTCGCTGGCGCGCGGCTGGTTCACCGACGAGGAGCTGAGGCGTTCGCTGGACTTCCTGGCCGCCGCGCAGCAGCCGGACGGCGGCTGGCCGGTGCGCCGCCTCGCCTGGGCGCCGGGCAGCTCGCTGGAGCGCCGCCCGATCGCCACCCTGGAGGCCCTGCTGACCCTGCGCGCGTACGGACGTCCCCTGGCCGCCGATCCCCCCTGAGCGGCTACCCGCCCAGAGCCCGGACGCCCGCGGTGACGACCACGGCGGCCCCGACCACGAGCAGGAACGGGGCCCGCAGCAGCAGCGCGAGCCCGGCGGCGGCCAGCCCTGCGGCGCGGGCGTCGAGCACGAGCTCGTGCCCGGTGCCGAAGGTCTGCTGGGCGGTGAGCGCGGCGAGCAGCGCGACCGGCAGCAGCGCGGCGAGCCTGCGCACGAGCGGCCGCTCCAGCGCCCCGGCGGGCACGAGCAGCCCGGCGAGCTTGACGGCGTAGCAGCCGACGACGGTGAGCCCGATGGCGAGCCAGACGTTCACGAGCGGCGTCCCTTCAGCCAGAGGATCACGGGGGCGGCGAGGGCGGCGACGAGCACGGGCAGCCCGGCGGGCAGCACCGGGAGCAGGCCGAGCCCGAGGACGACGGCGAGCACGGCGACGGCCCGCTCGGTGGCGGTCTTCAGCATCGGCGCGAGCAGGGCCAGGAAGACGGCCGGTCCGGCGGCGTCCAGCCCCCATGCGGCGGTGTCCCCGAGGGCTTCGGCGCCGAGGGCACCGAGCAGGGTGGTGAGGTTCCACAGGACGTACAGGCTCAGCCCGGTCACGGTGAACCCGAGCCGCGCCGACCTGCGGTCGGGCTGCGCCAGCGCCACGGCGGTGGTCTCGTCGATCACCCAGTGGGCGGCGAGCGGCCGCACGGCCCCGGGCACGTAGAGCAGCTGCGAAAGCCGCAGCCCGTAGAAGGCGTTGCGGGTACCGAGGAAGAAGGCACCGGCGGCCGCGGTGAACGGGTTCCCGCCCGCGGCCAGCGCCCCGACCAGCGCGAACTGCGAGGCTCCGGTGAACACGAACAGGCTCAGCACACAGGCCTGCAGCGCAGTGATCCCGGCCCCGGCGGCGGTCACCCCGAACGCGAACCCCGACAGCCCCACGGCCACCCCGACCCCGAGCGCGTCGCGTACGACGGCGCTGCGCGGCCGCCCGGCGACCCCCTCGGGGGTCTGCTTCATCACCGTTCGTTGTTCTCCCACCCGGCGAAAGTACGCAGGCCAGGGCGGTCGGGTCTTGTACGTTCTTGCACGCGCGAGACGGGGGCGCCTCAGCCCCGGCGCCGCACCGGCTCCCCGAGCAGGGCGGTCAGCTCCGCCTCCACCGCACCGAGCAGCCCCGCGCCGAAGACGGTCAGCGTGTGCTCCCAGGGGTGGCCGAAGGTGCCGAAGCGCAGCGCGGGGTCCACGTAGAGGTAGAAATCGCCGTCGGGATACGCCTGGCCCGGGCACTCCGGCTCCCCGGGGCCGCCGACCCGGTGGGGGTCGAAGGCATAGCAGGGGTGCTGCCAGTCCAGCCAGCGCACCTGCTCCCCGGGCCCGGTGACGGCCCTCAGCCCGCGCAGGACGACCCGGTCCAGCGCGTCGACGAGCGCCTCGTGGGGGTCGCCGAGCGGCCAGGTGGCGGACGGGCCCGGGGCGGCGAATCCGGGGATGTCCACGACCTTGGCCCGGAAGCCGAATTCGTCGTGCAGCCGGTCCCACAGGACGTCGTCCTCGGCCCCGGGGAGTTCCCGGACGGGCCGGGTCCGGGCCGGGGGTTCGACCGGGTCCATCCGCAAGGTGCGTACGGTCGTGAGCTCGTCAAAGCCCGCCGCGAGGAGTGCGGTGCGCAGCTCCCCGTCGGCTTCGGCGGCGCAGTAGGCCGCCGCGCCCGGCCGGTGGTGGTTCGCATCGCCGGGTGGCGTCCAGTGCCGTACGAAGGCGGCCGCAGTCGCGGGGTCGGTCAGCCCGCCGACCAGCATGAAGTCGGTTCCGCGGGCGACCTCCAGCCAGCCCGCGGCCACCGCCTTCCCGTGCTCGATCAGCACGGAGAAGTCCCCGGGGTCGCAGCGCCAGCCGCGGTCGGCCTCGAATTCGGCGAGCGGCTGGGCGTGCGGCCCGCTCGCGGTGGCCAGGGCCTGCCACGAGGAATCCGCCGGCAGGCCGCTGGGGACCGAACGGACCCCGGTCTCCCGGCCCGGCGCGAGCCGCGCGAGATCCGCGACGAGCAGGGAGCGCGGGGCGTCCGCCGTGAACCCGGCCGCGGCCAGCTCCTCCGCCAGATCCGGCGGGTCCTGCCCGTACACCTTCCAGCGCACGGGTTCGCCGCGTGCCGCGAAGGCCTCCTGCTGGCGCCGCACCAGTCCGGCCAGCTCGGCGCGCGGGACGTCCGTGAGCGGCCGGTGCCCGACCGTCCCGTGCGTGCCGTAGTGGGTCCGTACGAAGGGCCCGTCCTGCTCCACCACCGCGCCCGTCGGCGGCCACTCGGGCACCCGCCCGCGCAGCTGCGCCGCGTACGCCCTCCACGCCCTGGCCCGCTCCACCCCGTCCACGGCGGGAGCCTAACCGCCCGCCCGCTCCCGTCGGTACGCGCCCGGCGGGACGCCGACGATGCGGGTGAAGTGCCGGTTCAGGTGCGGCTGGTCGGTGAAGCCGACGGCGACGGCCGCCTCGGCGGGCGGGGTCCCCGCGTCCAGCAGTCTGCGGGCCTGCCGGACCCGGGCGTCGGTCAGCCAGGTGTGCGGCGGCATCCCGTACCGCTTCCGGAAGGCCCGCAGCAGGGCGAACGGGCTGGTCCCCAGCTCCGCGGCCAGCCGTTCCAGCGACGGCGGCTCCGCCATCCTCTCCTGGAGCACCGCCCGGGCCGCCGCGGCGTCGGCGGCTCCGGCGCTGCGGACGGCACGGGCGGGCAGCGGCCCGGCGTGCCGGGCCAGCATCCGCGCCACCGCACGGCGCAGCAGCGTGTCGGCGGCCAGCGCGTTGCCCTCCTCGGCGGCCCGGTGCACCTCGGTGATGACGTGCGAGGTCTGCGGGTCGGTGACCGAGTCGGCGGTGAAGCCGGGGGTTCCGCGCAGGCTGCCGATCTCCGCGGCGACCTCGGCGATCAGCTCCCGGGAGGGGTACAGGGTGGCGTAGGCCCAGCCCTGCGGGACCCCGGCGCGCGCGGTGTGCGGCACCTCGGGGTTGATCAGGACCACGCTGCCGGGCCCGGCCCGCACGATGCCGCCGGGCAGGCCGACCTCCTCGATGCCGCCGGTGACCGCCGCGATGACGTAGCCGTCGTGGGCGTGGCGCGGGAAGGTGTGGCGTACGTAGTGGGCGCGCAGCAGGTCCAGGCCGGGCAGTTCCGCGTACTGCCAGTGCCGGGCCCACTCCCGCTCGACCGCCTCGTCCGCCATCCCCCCATTCTCCGCCTCGGTGGTGGCCGACGGATCAGCGGCGGGTCCGGTCCGGGTGTTTCCCCAGGTCCGGGCCGTTGTCGGTGCCCGGGTGCAGGATGGGGGCATGGCCGGCCCTGCGCTCGATTCGTTCTCCCCCGCGACCCGCTCCTGGTTCACGGGGGCCTTCGCCTCGCCCACGTCCGCGCAGGAGGGAGCGTGGCGGGCCATCCGGGAGGGCTCCGACGTGCTCGTCGTGGCGCCGACGGGCTCCGGCAAGACGCTGGCCGCCTTCCTCGCCTCCCTCGACCAGCTCGCGTCCGTCCCGCCGCCCGCCGAGCCGAAGAAGCGCTGCCGGGTGCTGTACGTGTCCCCGCTGAAGGCCCTCGCGGTCGACGTCGAGCGGAACCTGCGCAGCCCGCTGACCGGGATCCGCCAGGAGTCGGTCCGCCTCGGCCTGCCCGAGCCGGAGATCCGGGTGGGGATCCGCTCGGGGGACACCCCGCCGGCGGAGCGGCGGGCGCTGGCGACCCGGCCGCCGGACATCCTGATCACCACGCCCGAGTCGCTGTTCCTGATGCTGACTTCGGCGACGCGGGACGCACTGGCCGGGATCGAGACGGTGATCCTGGACGAGGTGCACGCGGTCGCGGGCACCAAGCGCGGCGCGCACCTGGCCCTGTCCCTGGAGCGGCTGGACGAGCTGCTGCCCCGCCCGGCGCGCCGGATCGGGCTGTCGGCGACGGTCCGGCCGGTGGACGAGGTGGCCCGGTACCTCGCGCCGCGCGGCAAGGTCGAGATCGTCCAGCCTCCCTCGACGAAGGAGTTCGACCTGTCGGTGGTCGTCCCGGTGCAGGACATGGGCGAGTTGGGAGGCTCGCCGGCCTCCGAGGGGAAGGACGGCGGGGACAAGCCCTCGATCTGGCCGCATGTGGAGGAGCGCATCGCGGACCTGGTCCAGGCGCACCGCTCCACGATCGTGTTCGCCAACTCCCGCCGCCTCGCCGAGCGGCTGTGCAACCGGCTGAACGAGATCGCGTACGAGCGCGCCATGGGCGAGAAGCTGCCCGAGGGTTCGCCGCCGGCCGAGATCATGGCCCAGTCGGGTGCGGCCCACGGCGCTCCGGCGCTGCTGGCGCGGGCGCACCACGGCTCGGTCTCCAAGGAGCAGCGGGCGCTGGTGGAGGAGGACCTGAAGGCGGGCCGGCTGCCCGCCGTGGTCGCCACCTCCAGTCTGGAACTCGGCATCGACATGGGCGCCGTGGACCTGGTGGTGCAGGTGGAGTCGCCGCCCTCGGTGGCCTCCGGGCTCCAGCGCGTGGGCCGGGCCGGGCACCAGGTGGGCGCGGTCTCCACCGGGGTGGTGTTCCCCAAGTACCGCGGGGACCTGGTCCAGGCGGCCGTGGTCACCGAGCGGATGCGCACCGGGTCCATCGAGTCGCTGCGCATCCCGTCGAACCCGCTCGACGTGCTCGCGCAGCAGCTGGTCGCGATGACCGCGATGGACACGTGGCAGCTGGACGAGCTGCTGGCGCTCGTGCGCCGGGCGGCACCGTTCGCGGCCCTGCCGGAGTCGGCGTTCACCGCGGTGCTGGACATGCTGGCGGGCCGGTATCCCTCCGACGCGTTCGCGGAGCTCAGACCGCGGGTCGTCTGGGACCGGGTGGCGGGGACGATCACCGGCCGGCCCGGCGCGCAGCGCCTCGCCGTCACCTCCGGCGGCACCATCCCCGACCGCGGCCTCTTCGGGGTGTTCCTCGCGGGCGCGGACCCGAAGAAGGGCGGTGGCCGGGTCGGCGAGCTCGACGAGGAGATGGTCTACGAGTCCCGCGTGGGAGACGTGTTCACCCTGGGCACCACCTCCTGGCGGATCGAGGACATCACCCGCGACCGCGTCCTGGTCTCCCCCGCCCCCGGGGTCCCCGGGCGGCTGCCGTTCTGGAAGGGCGACCAGCTGGGCCGCCCGCTCGAACTGGGCCGCGCCGTGGGCGCGTTCCTGCGCGAGCTCGGCGGGCTGCCCGAGGAGGACGCCCGGCTGCGTCTGCTGGCGGCCGGCCTCGACGCCTGGGCCGCGGAGAACGTCCTCGCGTACCTCGCGGAGCAGCGCGAGGCCTGCGGCCACGTCCCGGACGACCGGACGATCGTGGTCGAGCGGTTCCGCGACGAGCTCGGCGACTGGCGGGTCGTGGTCCACTCCCCGTTCGGCGCCCAGGTGCACGCCCCCTGGGCGCTGGCCCTCGGCGCCCGCCTCGCCGAGAAGTACGGCATGGACGCGCAGGTCATGCACGCCGACGACGGGATCGTGCTCCGGCTGCCCGATGCGGACCTGCTCTCGATGGACCTGCTCGACCACGACCCTGCCGCCTCCCACGCCTTCGAGTTCGACGACGAACAGGCCCCGCTGGGCGCCGCGGACGTCGCCTTCGACCACGGCGAGATCAACCGGATCGTCACCGACCAGGTGGGCGGCTCCGCCCTGTTCGCCTCCCGGTTCCGCGAGTGCGCGGCGCGCGCCCTGCTGCTGCCGCGCCGCAGCCCCGGCAAGCGCACCCCCCTGTGGCAGCAGCGCCAGAAGGCCTCCCAACTGCTCCAGGTCGCATCGGAGTTCGGATCGTTCCCGATCGTGCTGGAAGCCGTACGGGAATGCCTCCAGGACGTGTTCGACGTACCGGGCCTGACGGAGCTGATGGGGGACATCGAGGCGCGCCGGGTCCGGCTGGTCGAGGTCACCACCCCCGAACCGTCCCCCTTCGCCCGCTCGTTGCTCTTCGGGTACGTCGCCCAGTTCCTGTACGAGGGGGACTCGCCGCTCGCCGAGCGCCGGGCGGCCGCGCTCTCCCTGGACTCCCGCCTGCTGGCGGAGCTGCTCGGCCAGGCCGAGCTGCGCGAACTGCTCGACGCGGAGGTACTGGAGGAGCTGGAGCGGGAGCTCCAGTGGTTGACGGGGGACCGGCGCGCCAAGGACGCCGAGTCCGTAGCCGACCTGCTGCGCCTGCTCGGCCCGCTGACCACGGCCGAACTGGCCGAGCGCGGCGCCGACCCGGCCTGGCCGAAGGCCCTGGCCCAGGCCCGCCGGGCCATCGCGGTCCGGATCGGCGGCGCGGACCACTGGGCGGCGATCGAGGACGCGGGCCGGCTGCGCGACGCGCTGGGCACGGCGCTCCCGGTCGGGGTCCCGGAGGCGTTCACCGAACCGGTCAAGGACCCGCTCGGCGACCTCCTGGCCCGGTACGCCCGCACCCACGGGCCGTTCACCACGACCGCCGTGGCCGCCCGCCTCGGCCTGGGCGCGGCGGTGACCGAGGGCGCCCTGCACCGGCTCGCGGCGGCGGGCCGGGTGGTGCAGGGCGAGTTCCACCCGGCGGGCATCGGCCAGGAGTGGTGCGACGCGACCGTGCTGCGCAGGCTGCGCCGCCGCTCCCTGGCCGCGCTGCGCCAGGAGCTGGAACCGGTCCCGCCGACCTCCTTGGCCACGTTCCTGCCGCAGTGGCAGCACCTGGGCGGCGCGCTGCGCGGGATCGACGGCCTGGCCCGGGCGATCGAGCAGCTCCAGGGCGCCCCGGTGCCCGCCTCGGCGCTGGAGCGGCTGATCCTGCCCTCCCGGGTCGCGGGGTACTCCCCGGCCCTGCTGGACGAGCTCACCACCACCGGCGAGGTGGTCTGGGCGGGCGCCGGGGCCCTCCCGGGCAAGGACGGCTGGGTCTCGCTGTACCTGGCGGACGCGGCCCCGCTGCTGCTGCCCCCGCCTCATCCGCTGGAGCTGACGCCCCTTCACCGGTCGATCCTCGACACCCTGTCCGGCGGGTACGGCCTGTTCTTCCGCCAGCTCGCGGAATCGGTGCGCGCCAAATGGTCCGAGGCCACCGACCTCGAACTGTCCGAGGCCGTCTGGGACCTGGCCTGGTCGGGCCGGCTGACGAACGACACCCTGTCCCCGCTGCGCTCCCTGCTCGGCTCGGGCCGCACCGCGGGCGCCACCGCCCACCGCGCCCGTCGCACGATCCCGCGCGGCCGGTACGGGACGCTCAGCGCGCAGGTGTCCCGCCCGGGCCCGCCCACGGTCTCCGGCCGCTGGTCGCTGCTGCCCTCCCAGGCTCCCGACCCCACCCACCGGGCCCATGCACTGGCCCGGACCCTGCTGGACCGGCACGGGGTGGTCACGCGGGGCGCGGTGGCCGCCGAAGGCGTGGAGGGCGGCTTCAGCGCGGTGTACCGGGTCCTGTCGGCCTTCGAGGACAGCGGGCAGGCCCGCCGGGGCTATGTGGTGGAGGGCCTGGGCGCGGCCCAGTTCGCGATGGACGGCGCGGTGGACCGGCTGCGGTCGGCCGAGCGGACCCCGCCCCCGCTGGCGGCGGTGGTCCTGGCGGCCGCCGACCCGGCGAACGCGTACGGGGCGGCCCTGCCCTGGCCGGAGCCCCCGGCCGGGGCCACCCACAAGCCGGGCCGCAAGGCGGGCTCGCTGGTGGTCCTGGTCGACGGCGAGCTCACCCTGTACCTCGAGCGGGGCGGCAAGACGCTGCTGGCCTGGCCCCCGGCGGACGACCCCCGCCTCGCGGCGGCCACCGCGGCGCTGGCGGCCGGGTCCCGGGCCGGCACCCTCCCGGCGCTCACGGTGGAACGCATCAACGCCACCCCGGCGTTGACCTCACCGTTGGGCCCGGCCCTGGAAGCCGCCGGCTTCCACGCCACCCCTCGGGGCCTGCGCCTGCGCTCGTGAGTCCGGCAGCCCAATCCAACATTCCGGTCTCGACCATCGCGCTTACGTTTCGCTTATGTCTTGAGCACGTCACGAAGTCCCTCTCGACTGGCGGCGCCGCCCCTTTCTCGACTATCAAGATCACCGCAGGCATCAAGCGTGACGATGCCACGTCAAAAGATCACACTCATGGGGGACCAGAAAAGTGAGCACCAACACCATGCGACGAGCGGCAACGGGCGTCATCGGTCTGGCGGTCGCCGGAACGCTGACCCTGACCGGCTGTAAGAGCGGCAACGAGGAGGTCGCCCCGGCACAGTCGAGCGCGCCGGCGACCCAGCCGAGCACCCCGGAGGGTTACGGCTCCGCACAGCCCAGCACCGGCGCCTCGACGGGCGGCGGCGGCGCCGCGGCCCCGTCCGGCGGCACCGCGAAGGCGGGCCAGACCTTCAAGATCGGCGAGGCCGCGCAGTTCCCGTTCAAGAGCGGAAGCACCACGGGCGACATCACCCTCACCGTGACCGCGGTCGAGCAGGGCCAGGCCTCCGACCTGGACGCGCTCAAGCTCGGTGACAAGGTCAAGGGGATGGTCCCCTACTTCGTCCGCTACACGGTGAAGAACGTCGGCACCACCGACCTCTCGTTCAGCTCGGTGGGCCACGTCAAGGGCACGCTCGGCGACGGCAGCGAGGCGCAGGAAGTGTCGGTCATCGGCGACTACGCCAAGTGCCCGCACGAGTCCCTGCCGAAGGGCTTCACCAACGGCAAGACGCAGACCGGCTGCGCGATCGCGCTGGCCCCGTCCGCCCAGACGAAGGTCGCCGGCGCCATGTACTGGGGCGACCCGTTCGGCCTGGCCCAGGGCAAGGCCCTCTACTGGAAGTAGCGGCCGGCGGAAGCAGTGGCGGACACCTCCGCACCTTCCCTGCCGACCGAGCCCCCGTCGCGCCACAGCGCGGCGGGGGCTCCCGCCGTCCCGGCCCACCACCCGCCCCCTGCCCCCGCGGGGCGACAATGGCGCCATGCCCGAAGGAGACAGCGTCTGGCGGGTGGCGGCCCGGCTGCACACGGCCCTGGTCGGCCACGAGCTGACCCGCTGCGACCTGCGCGTCCCCCGCTTCGCGACGTCCGACCTCACCGGCCGCACCGCCCTGGACGTCACCCCGCGCGGCAAACACCTCCTCGCCCGCTTCGAAGGCGGCCTCACCCTCCACACCCATCTGGGCATGGACGGCGCCTGGCGCGTCTTCGCCGCGGCCGAGAAGTGGCACGGCGGCCCCGCCCACGAGATCCGCGCCGTCCTCGCCACCGCCGGACACACGGCCGTCGGCTACCGCCTCCCCGTCGTCGAACTGCTCCACACCGCCGACGAGGACCGCGCCGTCGGCCACCTCGGCCCCGATCTCCTCGGCCCCGACTGGGACGCGGAGAAGGCCGCCGCCAACCTCCTCGCCGCTCCCGAGCGCCCCCTCGGCGAGGCCCTGCTCGACCAGCGCAACCTGGCCGGCATCGGCAACATCTACAAGAGCGAGCTCTGCTTCCTGGCCCGGGTCACTCCCTGGACCCCGGTCGGCGACCTCCCCGAACCCGCGACCACCGCCGTCCGCCTCGCCGGCGCCGCCCACCGCCTGCTGCGCGCCAACATCGGCGACCTCCGGATCCGCAACACCACCGGCAGCCGCCGCCCCGGCCAGGAGCTCTTCGTCTACGGCCGCACGCACCGCCCCTGCCTGCGCTGCGGCGCCCCCGTCCGCAAGGCCACGCAGGACGACCGCCCGACCTACTGGTGCCCCCACTGCCAACCCGGCCCGACAGCCTAGTTGACGCTCCGTCAGATCCGGTCGTACCGTCCCGGCATGCCCACACCCAGAGCCCCGTACGACCTCACCGGCCGGACCGCCCTGATCACCGGCGCCGCGAGCGGCATAGGCCGCGCCACCGCCGTCCTCCTCGCCGAGGCGGGCGCCGCCGTGCACTGCGCGGACCGCGACGAGCAGGGCCTCGCCGAGACGGCGGACCTCGTCGCCAAGGCCGGCGGATCCGCCACCGTCCACCCCCTCGACGTCACCGACCGCGCAGCCCTGCGCGCGGCCGTCACGGCCGCCGGACCGCTCGACATCACCGCCGCCATCGCCGGGATCATGCACACCAGCAGCGTCCTGGAGACGACCGACGAGGACCTCGACCGGGTCCTGGACATCAACTTCAAGGGGATCCTGCGCACCTGCCAGGAGGCCGCCCGCGCCATGATCGCGGCCGGCCGCCCCGGCTCGATCGTCACCATGGCCTCCGGCGCCGTGGACGCCGCCCAGCCCGGCCTGCTCTGCTACAGCGCCGCCAAGGCCGCCGTCGTCCAGCTCACCAAGACCCTCGCCACCGAGGCCGGCCCCCACGGCATCCGCGTCAACGCCGTCGCCCCGGGCTGGATCCGCACCCCGATGACCGGCCGGCACAGCCCCGAGGTCCAGGAGCAGACCGAGGCCACGATGGTCCGGATGTCCCCCCTGCGCCGCGTCGGCGAACCCGAGGACATCGCCCAGGCCGTGCTCTACCTCGCCTCGGACGCCTCGTCCTTCATGACGGGCCAGATCCTCCGCCCGAACGGGGGAGTGTCGATGCCCTGGTAGCCACCCGGTCGGCCGCCGCCCCATCGGACTCCGCGCCGTCGCCCGCCGCCCGCCGGGCCCTGCGTACGGGCCCTGGTATGCAGTGCACCGGAAGCAGGCCCAGCCCCCAGCCGCCCACGGCGACCGCACCCTCCACCGGCCCCGACTCGCCCGGGACCAGCGACAGCCGCAGCACCGCCCACCACCACAGCACGCCCATCGCCAGCGCGAAGGGTATGAGTAACCGCCGCACGGCTACCTCCCAGCGGCCGGGGACCCGGACGGGACCATCGTCCCGCAACCCCTCCGCCCCCGCACCCAGAACAGCGCGGCAGGCAGCGGGTCGGCCCCGACCCCGGGCCCGGCACGAAGCCGCATGCGGGCGAGCGCAGCAAACGGCACGGAGCCCCGGCCGGTGCATCACGCACCGACCGGGGCTCCGGCCACGCTCATTTCTTCACAGCTCGCGCATCGAGCTCACGCGGCTACGACATTCACCGCTTCCGCAGGCGCCTTGATGGTCACCCGCTCCGGGCCACCCGCGACCGAAGTCACGGAGACCGAATTGAGCATCGGGCGGACCGGCACCGTCACCGGTTCGCTTGCCGCGGCCGACTGCGCCAGCTCAGCCAGCGACAGCTCGTCGCTGACCTCGCGCATCAGCTCGGACATCCGTACGTCCAACGCGTCGCAGATCGCGGAGAGCAGCTCGGAGGATGCCTCCTTCTGCCCCCGCTCCACCTCGGAAAGATAGCCGAGAGAAACTCGGGCGGACGAGGAGACTTCGCGCAGAGTACGGCCCTGGCGCTGGCGCTGCCGACGCAGCACGTCACCCAGCAGGCGACGGAGCAGAATCATCGGTGGCTCCCTCCTCTGACCGTGTAGCCGCATCCTTCACGCCCCACCGTACCGCCTCGCGCCGCGGCCGTGCGGGGAGCTATGTCGTGTTCACTCAGGGCTGCAAACATCAAATCCCCCCGTTCTGTTCCGTATCCTGCCCCCGCACATTCTCGCGGAGTTCGCTCGAGAGCAGTTCGAGCACTGTCCGTGCACTCTCCCTACGGATTTCCGTACGGGAGCCGTTCAACCTCAGCGGGACGGTTTTCCTGCCCACGGGACCCGCCACGGCGATGAAAACGGTGCCCACCGGCTGCCCGTCCTGCGGGTCCGGGCCGGCCACCCCGGTGGTCGCGATCCCCCACGATGCCCCCAGCACGCGCCGTACCCCAGCCGCCATCTCGGCCGCGACCTGCGCGTTCACCGCGCCTTCTGCGGCCAGCAGCCCGGCGTCCACCCCCAGGAGCCGGTGCTTCAGCTCCGTCGCGTACGCCGTGACCGAACCGCGGAAGGACCGGGAGGCCCCGGCGACGGCCGTGAGCTCCGCGGCGACCATCCCGCCCGTCAGCGACTCGGCGACGGCGAGGGTCTGGTCACTCTCCGCAAGGAGGCGCAGCACCTCCGCGGCGATCGCGGAGGTGTCTCCGGTCCCGGCCGCCGCCCCCGCGACGTCCGGAGCCGCCCCACCGGCCACCGGAGATTCCCCCACCGGTTGTGTCACCTCGCGGCCTGCTCCGCAGCCAGACCCTTGCGCCGCAGCACCACGGCCTGGCGGATGTAATCCAAACCGGTGACCAGGGTCAGCACGACGGCGACCGCCATCACCCAGAAGCGCATGGTCGCCAGCGCCCCGGTCAGTGCGAGCACGTACATGCCCACCGCCGTTCCCTGGGCCAGAGTCTTGAGCTTGCCGCCCCGGCTGGCGGGAATCACTCCGTACCTGATGACCCAGAAACGCATGAGCGTGATCCCGAGTTCCCGCCCGAGGATCAGCCCGGTCACCCACCAGGGCAGGTCACCCAGCCAGGAGAGACAGATCAAAGCCGACCCCATGATCGCCTTGTCGGCGATGGGGTCGGCGATCTTCCCGAAGTCCGTGACCAGGTTGTACGTACGGGCCAGGTGCCCGTCGAAGATGTCCGTGATCATGGCGACGGCGAACGCGGCCCAGGCCCACGCGCGCCACACCGGGTCGTACCCGCCGTCGGCGAGGAGGAGCAACACGAATCCCGGCACCAGGACGAGCCGGATCATCGTCAGGATGTTGGCGATGTTCCACAGGCTGGCCTGATCGACCGCCGCAGCCCCCAGCTTCGCGCCGGGCGCGGGCCGGCGGCCGGTCCCGCCCGCCGCAGATGCCGGGACTCCGGTCATCCGGCCGCCTCCTCGAGATGCAGGGGCTCGGCCACCAGGTCCACGCCCAGCGTGCCGACCACCTTGGCCGTCACGATACGGCCGGGCACGAGGCCCGTGCTGTCCGTGAAGACGACCTGACCGTCGGTCTCGGGGGCCTGGTGCGCGGCGCGCCCGTAGGCGCCGTCACCCTCGTCGTCGACCGCCTCGACGGACTCGACGAGTACTTCCAGGGTCTCTCCGATCCGCTCCTCCGCACGCTGCGAGGTGAGCTCCTCGGCGAGCCGCTGCATGTGGGCGAGCCGCTCGGCGATCGTGTCCTCGTCCAGCTTGCCGTCGTACGTGACGGCCTCGGTGCCGTCCTCGTCGGAGTAGCCGAAGACGCCGATCGCGTCGAGCCGCGCGTGGGTGAGGAACCGCTCCAGCTCGGCGAAGTCCGACTCCTTCTCGCCGGGGAAGCCGACGATGAAGTTGGACCGGACGCCGGCCTGCGGGGCCTTGCCGCGGATGGTGTCCAGCAGCTCCAGGAAGCGGTCGGTGTCACCGAAGCGGCGCATGGCGCGCAGCACGTCGGGGGCCGAGTGCTGGAAGGACAGGTCGAAGTACGGCACGACCTTGGGGGTCGAGGTCAGCACGTCGATCAGGCCCGGCCGCATCTCGGCGGGCTGCAGGTAGCTGACACGGACGCGCTCGATGCCGTCCACCTCGGCCAGCTCGGGCAGCAGGGCCTCCAGCAGGCGGATGTCGCCGAGGTCCTTGCCGTACGAGGTGTTGTTCTCGGAGACCAGCATGATCTCCTTGACGCCCTGCTCGGCGAGCCAGCGCGTCTCGCCCAGCACGTCGCTGGGGCGGCGGGAGATGAAGGACCCGCGGAACGACGGGATGGCGCAGAAGGAGCAGCGGCGGTCGCAGCCGGAGGCGAGCTTGACCGAGGCGACCGGGCTCTTGTCCAGGCGGCGGCGCAGCGGCGCGCGAGGGCCGGAGGCGGGTGCGACACCCTCGGGCAGGTCCGCGGGGGCGGCCTCGCCCGCCGACGGAGTCGGCTCATCGGACGCAGCCTGCGCGTGGCCGGGCAGCGCCACTTCGGCGTCCTGGCGGGCCGCGGGGCTGATCGGGAGCAGCTTGCGCCGGTCACGCGGGGTGTGGGAGGCGTGGATGCCGCCGTTGAGGATGGTCTGGAGGCGGTCGGAGATGTCGGCGTAGTCGTCGAAGCCGAGCACGCCGTCGGCTTCGGGGAGCGCCTCGGCGAGCTCCTTGCCGTAGCGCTCGGCCATGCAGCCGACGGCGACGACGGCCTGGGTCTTGCCGTGATCCTTGAGATCGTTGGCTTCCAGGAGGGCGTCTACGGAGTCCTTTTTGGCGGCTTCGACGAAGCCACAGGTGTTGACGACGGCTACGTCCGCATCGGCGGCGTCCTCGACGAGCTCCCAGCCATCCGCCGCCAAGCGGCCTGCGAGCTCCTCCGAGTCCACCTCGTTACGGGCGCAGCCAAGAGTGACAAGGGCGACGGTACGGCGTTCGGGCATGGACTCAAGACTACTTTGTCCAAACGCCGACCCCCGCCCCAAGTCCCGGTAAACCAAGATCCCCGGAGTGCGGCGCAGCACCCCGGGGACCCGGAATCACGGATTCAGCGCCATATCAGCCCGCCTGTGCGGCTCCCTGGCGGGGGTCGTCCTTGGTGTATGTGAGGCGTTCCACCTGACCCGGCCGGAAATCGTCCTTGATCTCCTTGCCGTTCACGAAGAGCTTCACGACCCCGGCGTCGCCGAGGACGAGGTCGATGGATTCCTTGTCCGTGAAGGTCTTGGACTCGCCCGGGGCCAGCGTCCCGTCGAACAGCAGCCGGCCGCTGTGGTCCTTCGCGGAGATCCAGCTCTCGCCCTCGTTGGCCGTCAGGACGACCGTGACGAGGTCCTTGGGCGCGGCGGCGATGGCACTGTCCGAGGGCTCCGGCTGGGGCGTCTTCGGGGCCTGCGGGGGCTGTGCGGCCGGTTTGCCGGCCGACTGCTTGGGTGCGGCCTGCGGGGAGGCGGAACCTTCCGCCACCGGCCGCTTGTCCTTCGCGTCGCCGCCGCCGAAGGCGGTGAAGCCCACGAAGCCGATCACGGCGACGATGGCGGCGACCATGGCCGCGGTCCAGTTGGGCCGCTGCCGCTCGGGACGGATCCGCTCGGCTTCGAACATCGGCGCGGCGGGCGTGGGTGCCGGCCGGCCGCCGTGAGCGGCGTCGTACGCCTCGACCAGGGGTTCCGGATCGATGCGGACGGCGCGGGCGAGCGTACGGATGTGACCGCGGGCGTAGACGTCGCCGCCGCACCGCGTGAAATCGTCAGCTTCGATCGCGTGCACGATCGGGATGCGCACACGGGTGGTGGAACTGACCTCGTCGACAGTGAGCCCGGCGGCGATCCGGGCCTTCTTCAGGACCGTCCCGATGGACGGTCCTTCGACTGCGGGTTCGATGATGCGGTCCTCGGACCGGTCGTCGGTCGAAGGCCGCTCATCTTCGGGGGAGTTGGATTTGCCGATGGACACGAGGGCGCCTTTCGAGCGTGTAGCCACCTGCTGGAAGTCCAGTCTAGGGGGGTGACGAAAGGGTGGAGCAACCGGAGGGTGGACTTCCTACGCCATCCGAATGGCAATCCGAACAGAGCAGGAAGTCCGGGTGCTGCGGCGGACCGGCACCGGGTGCGGTACCGCCACCTCCCTCAACTTGACGCGGACCCAAGGGAAACGGTTGCCCGCCCACGAATTACGGTTGGGTCTCTCCCCGGATGACCGCGAGGACCCCGTCCAGCTCGTCCGCCTTCACCAGCACGTCGCGCGCCTTCGACCCCTCGCTCGGGCCGACGATCCCCCGCGACTCCATCAGGTCCATGAGCCGCCCGGCCTTCGCGAAGCCCACCCGGAGCTTGCGCTGGAGCATCGAGGTCGACCCGAACTGGGTGGAGACCACGAGCTCGGCCGCCTGGCACAGCAGGTCCAGGTCGTCGCCGATCTCCTCGTCGATCTCCTTCTTCTGCTTCTGCCCGACGGTGACGTCGTCCCGGAAGACGGGCGCCATCTGGTCCTTGCAGTGCTGCACGA
This sequence comes from Streptomyces sp. NBC_01296, assembly GCF_035984415.1. Taxonomy (NCBI): domain Bacteria; kingdom Bacillati; phylum Actinomycetota; class Actinomycetes; order Kitasatosporales; family Streptomycetaceae; genus Streptomyces; species Streptomyces sp. NBC_01296. The sequence goes on from NZ_CP130720.1 coordinate 2,706,280, forward strand.
TCCCGGCGATCTCGTCCTCGGTGACGAAGGCGCCCTGGAGGCGGACCGGCTTGTTGGCACCCATCGGCAGGAACAGCCCGTCGCCCTTGCCGATCAGCTTCTCGGCGCCCGGCTGGTCGAGGATGACCCGGCTGTCGGCGAGCGAGGAGGTGGCGAACGCGAGCCGCGAGGGCACGTTCGCCTTGATCAGGCCGGTGACCACGTCCACCGAGGGCCGCTGGGTGGCGAGCACCAGGTGGATGCCGGCCGCGCGGGCCAGCTGGGTGATCCGGACGATCGAGTCCTCGACGTCGCGCGGGGCCACCATCATCAGGTCGGCGAGCTCGTCGACGATCACGAGCAGGTACGGGTACGGGCTGAGCTCCCGCTCGCTGCCCGGCGGCAGCTTGATCTTGCCGTCCCGGATGGCCTGGTTGAAGTCGTCGATGTGCCGGTAGCCGAAGGCCGCCAGGTCGTCGTAGCGCAGGTCCATCTCGCGCACGACCCACTGGAGCGCCTCGGCGGCCCGCTTGGGGTTGGTGATGATCGGCGTGATCAGGTGCGGGATGCCCTCGTACGCCGTCAGCTCCACCCGCTTGGGGTCGACGAGCACCATCCGGACGTCGTCCGGGGTGGCCCGCACCATCACCGAGGTGATCAGGCAGTTGATGCAGGAGGACTTTCCGGAGCCGGTGGCGCCGGCGACCAGCACGTGCGGCATCTTCGCGAGGTTGGCCATGACGTAGCCGCCCTCGACGTCCTTGCCGAGCGCCACGAGCATCGGGTGGTCGTCCTCGGCCGCGTCCGCCAGCCGGAGCACGTCCCCCAGGTTGACCATCTCCCGGTCGGTGTTCGGGATCTCGATGCCGACCGCCGACTTGCCCGGGATCGGGCTGATGATCCGGACGTCCGGCGAGGCCACGGCGTACGCGATGTTCTTGGCCAGCGCCGTGATCCGCTCGACCTTGACCGCCGCGCCCAGGGTGACCTCGTAGCGGGTGACCGTCGGGCCTCGGGTGAACCCGGTGACCTGCGCGTCGACCTTGAACTCGGAGAACACGTTGGTCAGCGAGGCCACGACCGCGTCGTTCGCGGCGCTGCGGGTCTTGCCGGGCCCGCCCTTCTCCAGCAGGTCGAGCGAGGGCAGTGCGTACGTGATGTCCCCCCGCAGCTGGAGCTGCTCGGCGCGGGGCGGCAGCGGCTGGGGCGGCGGAGGGGCTTTGGTGAGGTCCGGCACGGACAAGGTCCCGGAAGCCGCGGCGGTGGTGTCGTGCGGCGGCTCGGCCGGCTCCGGGGCGGCGGCCGCCTCGGGCCGCTCCACACGGGCGGGCGGCACCGGAGCGGTGATCTCCACGCCCGCGCGGTCGGCGGCAATGCCGTGCGTCAGGTCGGCCACCAGCGGGGAGGGCGGCATTCCGCCGTAGACCACCCCGTCCAGCGCGGCGGCGGCCGCGGCGGCCACGTCGACGGCGTCCATCTCCCGCTCGCGGGCCGGCCGGGCCGGGGTCCGCCGCGGGCGCCGCCGCCGGGCGAGCGCCTGCTCCTCGGCGGTGTCGGCGGAATCGGCAGGACCGGCGAGGCCGGCAGGATCGCCGGAGTCGGCGGCGCCGGAGCGGGCCCGCCACTGCTCGGGGTCGTGCCGGCCGGCGGCTCCGTCCTCCTCGAAGCCCTCGTCGTACGCGTTCGGGGCGATGATCCCGAGCCGGATGCCGAGCCGCCGCAGCCGCTGCGGGATCGCGTTCACCGGGGTCGCCGTGACCACGAGCAGCCCGAAGATCGTGAGCAGGACCAGCATCGGCACCGCCAGCGGCGCACCCATGGTGAAGATCAGCGGCTTCGAGGCGCCCCAGCCGATCAGCCCGCCCGCGTTCTGCATCGCGGTGGTGCCCTCGTCCCGGCCCGGCGCCCCGCAGGCGATGTGCACGAGGCCGAGCACCCCGATGACGAGCGCGGAGAGGCCGACACCGATCCGGCCGTTGGCGTCGGGCTGTTCGGGATGGCGGATGAAACGCACCGCCATGACGCCGAGCAGGATCGGCACGAGCAGATCCAGTCGCCCGAAGGCGCCGGTGACCAGCATGGTGACCAGGTCCCCGACGGGACCGCTCAGGTTCGACCAAGTACCGGCGGCGACGATCAGCGCGAGGGCGAGCAGCAGCAGCGCGACGCCGTCCTTGCGGTGGGCGGGGTCGAGGTTCTTGGCCCCCTGGCCGATCCCGCGGAACACCGCGCCGACCGCGTGCGCACAGCCCAGCCACAGGGCGCGCACCAGCCGCACCACGCCCCCGGTCGGGGACGGCGCGGGCTTGGGCGCCACCTTCTTGACGGGAGCACGCCGGGGCGCCGCGGCTTTCTTCGCGGCGGGCTTGCGGGCGGGGGCCGCCTTCTTCGCCGGCGCCGTCGTCCGGCCGGTGCGGCCCTTCGCGGTGCCCGCAGTGCTCTGGGAACCCTTGCCGGACGTACGTGAGGCCATGGGGCCGAGGTTACCGGTGCGCGCGCCGGTGGACACGCGTGCCCACCCCTTCACCCGTTCGTGTCGCGTGCCGTGTCGGTGCTTTGACGCACCGCCAGACCCGGCACCGTCCGAACGGCCCGGCTGTCAGCCCCTCGACACGCTCAGCTCTGTGCGGGCAGCACCGGCGCTCCCCCGCCGGTCCCGGGCTCGAGCGCATCGAGCGCCCGGCGCAGACCGGTGAGCTTGCGCTCCAGATGGGCCGCGGTCGCCACGACCGCCGCATCGGCGGATTCCTCGCCGAGCTGCTTGGTCAGCGCCTCGGCCTGCTCCTCGACCGCCGCGAGCCGCGCGGAGAGCTCGGCCAGCAGGCCGGCCGTCTCCTTGCTGTCACCGCCCGGGCCGCCACCCTCCAGCTGGAGCCGCAGCAGCGCCGCCTGCTCCCTGAGCTGGCAGTTCTTGGTGTACAGCTCGACGAACACCGAGACCTTGGCCCGCAGCACCCACGGGTCGAACGGCTTGGAGATGTAGTCCACCGCGCCGGCGGCGTAGCCGCGGAACGTGTGGTGCGGACCGTGGTTGATCGCGGTGAGGAAGATGATCGGGATGTCCCGGGTCCGTTCACGCCGCTTGATGTGCGCGGCCGTCTCGAATCCATCCATCCCGGGCATCTGCACATCCAGCAGGATGACCGCGAAATCGTCCGTCAGCAGCGCCTTGAGCGCTTCCTCCCCCGACGACGCCCGGACCAGTGTCTGATCGAGCGCGGAGAGGATGGCCTCCAGCGCCAGCAGATTCTCCGGCCGGTCGTCGACCAGGAGGATCTTGGCCTTCTGCACCATGCCCTGTCCTCCTCGCCCCGGCATGGGGCCTCCCCGGCTCCTGGCACCGGCCTGTACGCCGGGCCCCGCCCCAGAAGAGGACGGCATCTTTACGCCGTCCGTCCTTGTGCCGGTCATCGTAGCCCCAGTCCCGAGATCGCCACACCCTGTCACCAAGATGTCACTGTGCACGAAGCAGAAACGGTGTGGGAGAGCAGAAGGTTCCCCGTCTCCCGCCCTTCCACACCGTTTCCGCCACAGTCAGTCAGCAATTGGTATCAGAGCGCTCTGCAGTCGATCACTTGCCGCGCATCCACTGCTCCATCACCGACAACAGGTAGTCCGGGTCGACCGGCTTGGTGACATAGTCGGAAGCACCGGAATCGATCGCCTTCTCCCGGTCCCCCTTCATCGCCTTCGCCGTCAGCGCGATGATCGGCAACCCGGCGAACTGCGGCATCCGCCGGATCGCCGAGGTCGTCGCGTACCCGTCCATCTCGGGCATCATGATGTCCATCAGCACGACGGTCACATCGTCGTGCTGCTCCAGGACTTCGATGCCCTCCCGGCCGTTCTCCGCGTACAGCACCGCCAGCCCGTGCTGCTCCAGCACACTAGTGAGCGCGAAGACGTTCCGGACGTCGTCGTCCACGATGAGCACCTTCTCACCGTGGAAGTCATACGTCCGGGGCACCACCGGAAGCTCTTCTTCCGGATTGGCCCAACCGTCCTCGGGCCCCTGCGCGTTCGACTGCCCCGGCACCGCCGTACGCGGCTCCAGGTCGCTCAGCGCCTTGCGCCGCCGCCGGAACAGCGCAGCGCCGCCCTGTCCCTGACCTGCCGCATCGGCCGGCATCCCGGGCCGTACGTGCTGCGGCTGCATCTGCGCTGCGGTGACGGGCGCCGCCGGGCTCGCCGGCAGCGCCGGCCGCGGCCCTTCGACCTGCCTGCGGTACACCTCGCCCCGCCCGCCGCCGGGCGTGGGCGGCGCGTACCCCTGCGGCGGCAGCTCGCTCGGGTGCAGCGGCAGGTACAGCGTGAACGTGGACCCGCGGCCGGGCTCGCTCGCCGCGTGGATCTCCCCGCCCAGCAGCCGGGCGATCTCCCGGCTGATCGACAGCCCCAGGCCCGTACCGCCGTACTTCCTGCTCGTGGTTCCGTCGGCCTGCTTGAACGCCTCGAAGATCACCAGCATCTTGCTCGCCGCGATCCCGATCCCGGTGTCCGTCACCGAGAAGGCGATCAGGTCCCCGTCCGCCTCCCGCAGCGAACCGGCCTCCAGCAACTGCTCCCGGATCGCAGTCGGCACGTCCGACCCGGCGGGCCGGATCACCAGCTCCACCGCCCCGGAGTCGGTGAACTTCACCGCGTTCGACAGCAGGTTGCGCAGCACCTGGAGGAGGCGCTGCTCGTCCGTGTGCAGGGTCGCGGGCAGCTCCGGGGAGACCCGTACCGAGAAGTCCAGGCCCTTCTCCGCGGTCAGCGGCCGGAACGTGGCCTCCACGTAGTCCACGAGCTGGACCAGCGCGATCCGGGTCGGCGAGACGTCCATCTTCCCCGCCTCGACCTTCGACAGGTCCAGGATGTCGTTGATCAGCTGCAACAGGTCGGAGCCCGCACCGTGGATGGTCTCCGCGAACTCCACCTGCTTCGGCGACAGGTTCTCGTCCGCGTTGTCGGCGAGCAGCTTGGCCAGGATCAGCAGCGAGTTGAGCGGCGTGCGCAGCTCGTGCGACATGTTCGCCAGGAACTCGGACTTGTAGCGCATCGAGACCGCGAGCTGCTCGGCACGCTCCTCGAGGACCTGCCGGGCCTCCTCGATCTCGGTGTTCTTCACCTCGATGTCCCGGTTCTGCTGGGCCAGCAGCTCGGCCTTCTCCTCCAGTTCGGCGTTGGCCGCCTGGAGCGCCTTCTGCCGGTTCTCCAACTCGTCGGAACGCTCGCGCAGCTGCTCGGTCATCTCCTGCGACTGCTTGAGCAGCATCTCCGTCTTGGAGTTGACGCTGATCGTGTTGACGCTCGTACCGATCATCTCGGCGATCTGGCTCAGGAAGTCCTTCTGGATCTGCGTGAACGGCTGGAAGGACGCCAGCTCGATGACGCCGAGCACCTTCCCCTCGAACAGCACCGGCAGCACGATCACATGCGCCGGCGGCGCCTCCCCGAGCCCCGAGGAGATCTTGAGGTAGCCGGGCGGGGTGTTCTCGACGAGGATCGTCCGCTTCTCCTCCGCGACGGTCCCGATCAACCCCTCCCCCGGCCGGAAGGAGGTGGGCATCTGACCGCCCGCGTACGCGTAACTCCCGCGCATCCGCAGCTCGTACGCACCGTCGGGACCGCCCTCGGTCCCGATCTCGGTGGTGCCGCCCGACGGAAGCGCCAGGAAGAACGCCCCGTGCTGCGCCGAGACCACCGGGGTCAGCTCGCTCATGATCAGCGAAGCCACGTCGTCCAGCTCGCGACGGCCCTGCATCAGGGCCGAGATCCGGGCGAGGTTGCCCTTCAGCCAGTCCTGCTCCTTGTTGGCCAAGGTGGTGTCGCGCAGGTTCGCGATCATCGTGTTGATGTTGTCCTGGAGGACCTGGATCTCGCCCGCCGCGTCCACGTCGATCTTCAGGTTGAGGTCACCGCGGGTCACCGCGGTGGCCACGGCCGCGATGGCGCGCACCTGCCGGGTCAGGTTCCCGGCCATCTCGTTCACGGATTCCGTGAGGTCGCGCCAGGTGCCGTCCACGTCGCGGACCCGGGCCTGACCGCCCAGGATCCCCTCGGTGCCCACCTCGCGGGCCACCCGCGTCACCTGGTCGGCGAACGAGGACAGCTGGTCGACCATCGTGTTGATCGTGGTCTTGAGCTCCAGGATCTCGCCGCGCGCATCGATGTCGATCTTCTTGGTCATGTCGCCCTTGGCAATGGCGGTCGTGACCATGGCGATCTGCCGCACCTGGCCGGTGAGGTTCGAGGCCATGAAGTTCACCGAATCGGTGAGGTCCTTCCACGTCCCGGAGACCCCCGGCACGTGCGCCTGACCGCCGAGCCTGCCCTCCGTGCCCACCTCGCGGGCGACCCGCGTCACCTCGTCGGCGAACGAGGACAGGGTCTTCACCATCGTGTTGACCGTGTCCGCGAGCTGCGCGACCTCGCCGCGCGCCTCGACCGTGACCTTCTTCGTCAGATCACCGTTGGCGACCGCCGCCGAGACCTGCGAGATGTTGCGCACCTGCGAGGTCAGGTTGTTGGCCATCAGGTTGACGTTGTCGGTCAGGTCCTTCCAGATGCCCGTCACCCCGCGCACCCGGGCCTGGCCGCCGAGGATGCCCTCGGAACCCACCTCGCGGGCCACCCGCGTCACCTGCTCCGCGAACGAGGACAGCTGGTCCACCATCGTGTTGACGGTCGTGACCAGCTCGAGGATCTCGCCCTTGGCGTCCACGGTGATCTTCTTGGAGAGATCACCCATGGCGACCGCCGTCGTCACCTCGGCGATGTTGCGCACCTGAGAGGTCAGGTTGTTCGCCATGAAGTTGACGGACTGCGTCAGGTCCTTCCAGGTGCCGGAGACCCCCTTCACCTCCGCCTGGCCGCCCAGGATGCCCTCGGTGCCCACCTCGCGGGCCACCCGCGTCACCTGCTCCGCGAAGTTCGAGAGCTGGTCCACCATCGTGTTGAGGGTGTTCTTCAGCTCCAGGATCTCGCCGCGCGCATCCACGTCGATCTTCTGCGACAGGTCACCGCGGGCCACCGCCGTCGCGACCTGTGCGATGTTGCGCACCTGCGAGGTCAGGTTCCCGGCCATGCCGTTCACGGAATCGGTCAGGTCGCGCCACACCCCGGCCACGCCGGGTACCTGCGCCTGACCGCCGAGCCGGCCCTCCGTACCCACGTCCCGGGCCACCCGGGTCACCTGCTCGGCGAACGCGGAGAGCTGGTCGACCATCGTGTTGATGGTGTTCTTCAGCTCCAGGATCTCGCCGCGCGCATCCACGTCGATCTTCTGCGACAGGTCACCGCGGGCCACCGCCGTCGTCACCTGTGCGATCTGGCGCACCTGGGAGGTCAGGTTGCCGGCCATGAAGTTGACGGAGTCGGTGAGCTCCTTCCACGTCCCGGACACCCCCTCCACCCGGGCCTGACCGCCCAGGCGGCCCTCCGTACCCACGTCCCGCGCCATCCGCGTGACCTGGTCGGCGAAGCTGGAGAGCTGGTCCACCATCGTGTTCACGGTGTTCTTCAGCTGGAGCATCTCGCCCGAGACGTCCACGGTGACCTTCTGCGACAGATCGCCGTTGGCCACCGCCGTCGTCACCTGCGCGATGTTGCGCACCTGGCCGGTGAGGTTGCGGAAGGCGGTGTTCACCGAGTCGGTGAGGTCCTTCCACGTACCCGCCGCACCCGGCACCTGCGCCTGACCGCCCAGCTCACCCTCGACGCCGACCTCGCGGGCCACTCGCGTCACTTCCGCACCGAAGGACTGGAGCTGGTCCACCATCGTGTTGACGGTGTTCTTCAGCTCCAGCATCTCGCCGGCCACGTCGACCGTGACCTTCTGCGACAGATCGCCGTTGGCCACCGCCGTCGTCACCTGCGCGATGTCCCGCACCTGCGTGGTGAGGTTGCGGAAGACCGTGTTCACCGAATCGGTGAGGTCCTTCCACGTACCCGCCGCACCCGGCACCTGCGCCTGACCGCCGAGCAGGCCCTTCGCCCCGACCTCGCTGGCCACACGCGTGACCTCGTCCGCGAAGGTGCGCAGCGTCTCGGTCATCTGATTGATCGTTTCGGCCAGCTGCGCCACCTCGCCCCGCGCGCTGACCCGTACCTTCTGCGACAGGTCACCATTGGCCACAGCCGTCGTGACCTGCGCGATCCCGCGCACCTGGGCCGTCAGGTTGCCGGCCATCGTGTTGACGGAGTCGGTCAGGTCCTTCCACACACCCGCGACCCCGGGCACCTTCGCCTGGCCGCCGAGCTCGCCCTCCGTACCCACCTCGCGGGCGACCCGCGTCACCTCGGAGGAGAACGACGACAGCTGGTCCACCATCGTGTTCACGGTGTTCTTCAGCTGGAGCATCTCGCCGGCCACGTGCACCGTGACCTTGCGCGACAGATCGCCCTTCGCGACCGCCGTCGTGACGAGAGCGATATCACGCACCTGAGCGGTGAGCCGGTACGCCATCGTGTTGACGGAGTCGGTCAGATCCTTCCAAGATCCCGACATTCCGCGCACTTGGGCCTGACCGCCGAGCTTGCCCTCGGTACCCACCTCCAGCGCCACGCGCGTCACCTCGTCGGTGAACGCGGACAGCTGGTCGACCAGGTTGTTGACCGTCCGCCCGACCTTCAGGAACTCACCGCGCAGCGGATGCCCGACCCCGTCCGCCGTCTGCGTCCGCAGGTCCATCCGCTGGTCCAGATCGCCCTCGGCGACCGCCGACAGCACGCGGCCCACCTCGGACACCGGCCGGGCAAGATCGTCCACCAGCTGGTTCGAGGCATCGATCGCGGCCGCCCAGGAGCCCTCGCAGGCACCTGTTTCCAGCCGTTCGCTCAGCTTCCCCTCGCGGCCCACCATCCGCCGCACCCGGGAGAGCTCTCCCGTCAGATGGAGATTGCGGTCGGCGACCTCGTTGTAGACGGCGGCGATCTCCGCCATCACGCCCTCGCCGGACACCGTCAGCCGCTTGCGGAAGTTCCCGTCCCGCATCGACACCAGGGCCGTGAGCAGCCGGTTCAGGGCGGCGGTATCGACTTCCGTCGTGCCGTTCCGGCGGGACCTCCCGCCTTTCGGGCGCGTTCCCGTTCGCCGCACCGCTGCGCCAGACTCCACCGTGTCCCTCCCGAAAGGGTCGACCGTTGTTCCACCGACACCCGGCGAGTCGCACGCCCGGCTATCCGATCCTGCCCAGTGTTTCACCCTGGCCGAACCCGGCCATAACACTTCGGCACCATCGCACACCGGCCGCACCCTGCGGGTGGAATCCCGGACGACGGCACCAAGCCGACCGCGAAGGTAAGTAACCTGGCATCCGATGTCCAACCGCGTCGAAGGAGATTCGTGATCACGGCTCGGGCGGCTGCCAGCTTCGACCCCCTCGGGCGCTCGGTCGCCGCGGCCCGAGCGTTCGTCCGCGACACCCTCCAGGGGTGGGGCTTCGCGGACATCGTCGACGACGCCGTGGTCCTCACCAGCGAGCTCGTCACGAACGCCGTCGTCCACGCCGGCACCAAGGCCGAGGTCCTGTGCCTGCGCTCCGGCGACGGCGTACGGGTCGAGATCGCCGACCGGTATCCCGAACGCGAGCTCCCGCTCCAGCACCCCGGCGAGCGCCCGTACGCCGACCCCGACCGCGAGAACGGCCGCGGGCTGATGCTCTGCGCCGCCCTCGCCACCCGCTGGGGCGTCGAGTACACCGCCACCCACAAGCACGTGTGGTTCCGGATCGACCTGCCAGACCGTCCGGTCGGTACCCGATCCGCCGGGCCCGTCGTCCCGGACCGGCTCCTCCCGCTCGCCGACAGCCGGGTCCGCGTCGCCGTCCTCCAGATCGACGCCTCCGACTCCATCTCCGCCTGGAACGAGGACGCCGAGCACGTCTTCGGCTACTCCGCCGAGAAGGTCCTCGGCCGCCCCCTCGCCGAGCTCGCCGCCTGGCCCCAGACCCCCGGGACCGGCACCGGCATCGCCGAGGCCCTGCGCCTGTCCCGCTGGGAGGGCAGCTACGGCATCCGCGGCGCCGACGGCCGCGTGATCCCCGTGTATGCCTCCCACCTGCGCGTCCGCGATGCCCACGGAGAGCCCTCCATCGTCTGCCTGCTGGTCCACGACGACGAGCGGGCCCTGCTCCAGACCCCCGTACGGGCGGCACCCGCCGACAGCCTCCAGCTCACCGAGCCCCGCCCCGCGGACCCCTTCGAGGTCTTCATCGGCTCCCCCGCCCCCGACGACCTCGACGGACTCCTCCAGCGCACCGTCGAACGCGCCCGCGACATGCTCGACGCCGACTCCGCCTTCCTGCTGCTGGCCACCGACGACGAGACGGAGCTCGAGGTCCGCGCCACGACCGGGCTCCCCTCCACCCGCCAGCGCTTCGCCCGCGTCCCCGTCGAGGCCGGCACCAACCGGTACGGCTCCGCCCGCATGCCCGCCGTCCACGACGACCTCGCCGCCGTCCCCGGAGCCGTCCCGCTCCTGGAGGCCACCGGCATGCGCTCGGTGATCACCGTCCCGCTCAAGGTCGAGGGCCGGCTCACCGGTTCGCTCGGCGTCGCCACCGAGAACCCCGGCCGCTACTCGAACGCCGACGCCCTGCGCCTCCAGTTCGCCGCGGACCGCATCGCCCTCGCCGTCGAATCCGCCCGCCTCGGCGAGCTGGAACGCCTGCGCCGCGGCTCCCTGTCCTTCCTCGTCGAGGCCTCCGACCTGCTCGCCGGCACCCTCGACCGGGACCAGACCCTGGCCCTCATGGCCCAGATGACCGTCCCGACCCTGGCCACCTGGTGCGCCGTCTACACCATCGCCGACCAGTCCTCCGATCCGTACCTCTCGTACGTCCTGCACGAGGACGAGGAGCGCATCGACGGCCTCAAGGCCCTGCTCTCCCGTGTCAGCCCGCCCGAACCGGTCCGCGAGGCCGGCGCCCGCCCCTGGCCCGCGACGACCTCGGCGGTCGGAGGGGAGACCGTCGTCCTCCCCCTCCTGGCCCGCAACCGTGTGATCGGCATGCTCACCCTCGGCAAGCCGTCCGAGGAGCACTTCCGCCAGGAGATCCTCGAACTCGCCGAGGACCTCTCACGCCGCGCCGCCCTCGCCCTCGACAACGCCCGCCTCTACTCCGAGCGCACCGCCATCAGCCGCTCCCTGCAACGCAGCCTGCTCCCGCCCGGCTCCCCCGCCATCCCCGGCATGGAGGTCGAGGTCATCTACCGCGCGGCCGGCGAGGGCAACGAGGTGGGCGGCGACTTCTACGACGTCTTCCCGATCCGCGACGGCGCGTACGGCTTCGCCATCGGCGACGTCTGCGGTACGGGCCCCGAGGCGGCCGCCGTCACCGGCCTCGCCCGGCACGCCCTGCGCCTCCTGGCGCGCGAGGGCCTCGGCGGCCCGGCGGTGCTGGAACGACTCAACGCGGCCATCCTCGACGAGGGCGCCCGCAGCCGCTTCCTCACCCTCCTGTACGGCGAGCTGCACCCCCAGCCGGACGGCGGCGCCCTGATGAAGGTCGTCTGCGCCGGCCACCCTCTGCCGCTCCGGCTGCGCCCGGACGGCCGGGTCACGCCGGCCGCGGACCCGCAGCCCCTGCTCGGCGTGATCGACGACCTCGACCTCTACGAGCAGAGCCTCACCCTGGACCCGGGCGATGTCCTCCTCTGCGTGACGGACGGCGTGACGGAACGCCGCGAGGGCACCCGCATGCTGGGCGACGACGGCCTCGCCGAGGTCCTCACGACGTGCACGGGCCTCACCGCCGGCGCCGTCGCCGCCCGCGTCCTGCGCGCGGTGGAACGCTTCGCGGCCGAACCTGCCTCGGACGACATGGCGATCCTGGCCTTCCGCGTCCCCCACCAGCGCGAGGGCGACTAGTCGGGCTTCATGTGATGGGTGGCTGAGCGCAGTGCGAAGGCCATCACCACTTCGAACACGCCCAGTAGGACGAGCCAGAGTCCCAGCAGCCGTGTCAGCGCGACCGCGGAATCCACCGGGAAGCAGAGCACGACGATTCCGGCGACGGTGCCCAGAACGCCCAGGCCGAAGAGCAGGCCCCGGTGCAGGAGGTCACGGTCCGCGATCGCGGTGTATGCGGTGAGCACTCCGCTCAGCAACCAGAACACCCCGAGGACCAGGGACAGCGCGCCGATCGTCTGCATCGGATGCCGCAGCACCAGGACGCCCGCCAGGAACGCCAGCATGGAGACCAGGACGCCCGCCAGTCTGCCGCCGCCGTCGCTGCTGTGCGAGAAGGCGCTGACGAAACGGAAGACACCCGCCACAAGGAGCTGCAGACCGATGATGACGGCCAGGATGTGCAGCGTCTCGTCGGGCCAGACGAGTACCAGGATGCCGGGAATCAGGGTCGCGAGGGCGAAGCCGAGTGCCCAAAGCCAGGTGCTTCCGACCTGCTTGAGGACGTCTTCGGGGTCGCTCTGCTTGTGCTGCGGTGCCGCGTCGAAGGGTACGGTCATCACGCCTCCCAGGCCTGCCGGGCGCCACTCAGGGCACCGCGAAGCCGCCGGTCATGCCTTGTCCACCCTTGCCGCCCATGTTAGAGAGTTGTGGTGCAGCCCGCCCGTCCAGCGGACGGGCCAACTCCCGGAAACGCAAAAAGGCCCCCGCCATAAGGCGGGGGCCTTTTCTTTGGAGCCCTTTAACGGAATCGAACCGTTGACCTTCTCCTTACCATGGAGACGCTCTACCGACTGAGCTAAAAGGGCGGGTTGTTCGGCGGCGTCCTACTCTCCCACAGGGTCCCCCCTGCAGTACCATCGGCGCTGAAAGGCTTAGCTTCCGGGTTCGGAATGTAACCGGGCGTTTCCCTAACGCTATGACCACCGAAACACTATGAAATTTGAACGCTGGCTGACAACACAGCTGTTCGTTATTTCAGAACTAACACAGTGGACGCGAGCAACTGAGGACAAGCCCTCGGCCTATTAGTACCAGTCAGCTCCACCCGTTACCGGGCTTCCACATCTGGCCTATCAACCCAGTCGTCTACTGGGAGCCTTACCCTCTCAAGGAGGTGGGAATACTCATCTTGAAGCAGGCTTCCCGCTTAGATGCTTTCAGCGGTTATCCCTCCCGAACGTAGCCAACCAGCCATGCCCTTGGCAGGACAACTGGCACACCAGAGGTTCGTCCGTCCCGGTCCTCTCGTACTAGGGACAGCCCTTCTCAATATTCCTACGCGCACAGCGGATAGGGACCGAACTGTCTCACGACGTTCTAAACCCAGCTCGCGTACCGCTTTAATGGGCGAACAGCCCAACCCTTGGGACCGACTCCAGCCCCAGGATGCGACGAGCCGACATCGAGGTGCCAAACCATCCCGTCGATATGGACTCTTGGGGAAGATCAGCCTGTTATCCCCGGGGTACCTTTTATCCGTTGAGCGACGGCGCTTCCACAAGCCACCGCCGGATCACTAGTCCCGACTTTCGTCCCTGCTCGACCCGTCGGTCTCACAGTCAAGCTCCCTTGTGCACTTACACTCAACACCTGATTGCCAACCAGGCTGAGGGAACCTTTGGGCGCCTCCGTTACTCTTTGGGAGGCAACCGCCCCAGTTAAACTACCCATCAGACACTGTCCCTGATCCGGATCACGGACCGAGGTTAGACATCCAGCACGACCAGAGTGGTATTTCAACGGCGACTCCACAACCACTGGCGTGGCTGCTTCAAAGTCTCCCACCTATCCTACACAAGCCGAACCGAACACCAATATCAAACTATAGTAAAGGTCCCGGGGTCTTTCCGTCCTGCTGCGCGAAACGAGCATCTTTACTCGTAGTGCAATTTCACCGGGCCTATGGTTGAGACAGTCGAGAAGTCGTTACGCCATTCGTGCAGGTCGGAACTTACCCGACAAGGAATTTCGCTACCTTAGGATGGTTATAGTTACCACCGCCGTTTACTGGCGCTTAAGTTCTCAGCTTCGCACGCCCGAAAGCGCACTAACCGGTCCCCTTAACGTTCCAGCACCGGGCAGGCGTCAGTCCGTATACATCGCCTTACGGCTTCGCACGGACCTGTGTTTTTAGTAAACAGTCGCTTCTCGCTGGTCTCTGCGGCCACCCCCAGCTCACGGAGTAAATCCGATCACCAGTGATGGCCCCCCTTCTCCCGAAGTTACGGGGGCATTTTGCCGAGTTCCTTAACCATAGTTCACCCGAACGCCTCGGTATTCTCTACCTGACCACCTGAGTCGGTTTAGGGTACGGGCCGCCATGAAACTCGCTAGAGGCTTTTCTCGACAGCATAGGATCATCCACTTCACCACAATCGGCTCGGCATCAGGTCTCAGCCTTAATGAGGGACGGATTTGCCTACCCCTCGGCCTACACCCTTACCCCGGGACTACCACCGCCCGGGCTGGACTACCTTCCTGCGTCACCCCATCGCTTACCTACTACAAGTCTGGTTCGTCGGCTCCACCACTTTCCTTTCCCCGAAGGGTCCGGAACGGCTTCACGGACTTAGCATCGCCTGATTCGATATTGGGCGTTTCAAAGCGGGTACCGGAATATCAACCGGTTGTCCATCGACTACGCCTGTCGGCCTCGCCTTAGGTCCCGACTTACCCTGGGCAGATCAGCTTGACCCAGGAACCCTTAGTCAATCGGCGCACACGTTTCTCACGTGTGTATCGCTACTCATGCCTGCATTCTCACTCGTGAACCGTCCACAACTAGCTTCCGCTGCTGCTTCACCCGGCACACGACGCTCCCCTACCCATCACAGCGGGCGTTGGCCCTATTGCTGCAATGACACGACTTCGGCGGTACGCTTGAGCCCCGCTACATTGTCGGCGCGGAATCACTTGACCAGTGAGCTATTACGCACTCTTTCAAGGGTGGCTGCTTCTAAGCCAACCTCCTGGTTGTCTCTGCGACTCCACATCCTTTCCCACTTAGCGTACGCTTAGGGGCCTTAGTCGATGCTCTGGGCTGTTTCCCTCTCGACCATGGAGCTTATCCCCCACAGTCTCACTGCCACGCTCTCACTTACCGGCATTCGGAGTTTGGCTAAGGTCAGTAACCCGGTAGGGCCCATCGCCTATCCAGTGCTCTACCTCCGGCAAGAAACACGTGACGCTGCACCTAAATGCATTTCGGGGAGAACCAGCTATCACGGAGTTTGATTGGCCTTTCACCCCTAACCACAGGTCATCCCCCAGGTTTTCAACCCTGGTGGGTTCGGTCCTCCACGAAGTCTTACCTCCGCTTCAACCTGCCCATGGCTAGATCACTCCGCTTCGGGTCTAGAGCGTGCAACTCAATCGCCCTATTCGGACTCGCTTTCGCTACGGCTTCCCCACACGGGTTAACCTCGCTACACACCGCTAACTCGCAGGCTCATTCTTCAAAAGGCACGCAGTCACGACTGTATGTGCAAGCGCATACAGCGACGCTCCCACGGCTTGTAGGCACACGGTTTCAGGTACTATTTCACTCCGCTCCCGCGGTACTTTTCACCATTCCCTCACGGTACTATCCGCTATCGGTCACCAGGGAATATTTAGGCTTAGCGGGTGGTCCCGCCAGATTCACACGGGATTTCTCGGGCCCCGTGCTACTTGGGAGATTCTTAAGCAAGCCGCTGATGTTTCGTCTACGGGGGTCTTACCCTCTACGCCGGACCTTTCGCATGTCCTTCGACTACATCAACGGTTTCTGACTCGCCGACCGGCCGGCAGACCGATCAAAAGAATTCCCACAACCCCGCATGCGCAACCCCTGCCGGGTATCACACGCATACGGTTTGGCCTCATCCGGTTTCGCTCGCCACTACTCCCGGAATCACGGTTGTTTTCTCTTCCTGAGGGTACTGAGATGTTTCACTTCCCCTCGTTCCCTCCACACTGCCTATGTGTTCAGCAGTGGGTGACAGCCCATGACGACTGCCGGGTTTCCCCATTCGGACACCCCCGGATCAAAGCTCAGTTGGCAGCTCCCCGGGGCCTATCGCGGCCTCTCACGTCCTTCATCGGTTCCTGGTGCCAAGGCATCCACCGTGCGCCCTTAAAAACTTGGCCACAGATGCTCGCGTCCACTGTGTAGTTCTCAAACAACGACCAGCCACCCATCACCCCACCAGACAAGCTGGCGAGTTCACTGGGGCCGGCACTGAAGACATGACCTTACGGCCGTACCTTCAGGACCCAACAACGTGCCAAGCACCAGTCAGTCATCCGTCTCCTCTTTCCACGCCGAAGCAGTACTCGAGAACCATCAGACCGTCTGGTGCCAACTAATCAACGTTCCACCCATGAGCTGACCGTGCAGAACGTTTGTCTGCAATCGGTACTGTGCTCCTTAGAAAGGAGGTGATCCAGCCGCACCTTCCGGTACGGCTACCTTGTTACGACTTCGTCCCAATCGCCAGTCCCACCTTCGACAGCTCCCTCCCTTACGGGTTGGGCCACCGGCTTCGGGTGTTACCGACTTTCGTGACGTGACGGGCGGTGTGTACAAGGCCCGGGAACGTATTCACCGCAGCAATGCTGATCTGCGATTACTAGCAACTCCGACTTCATGGGGTCGAGTTGCAGACCCCAATCCGAACTGAGACCGGCTTTTTGAGATTCGCTCCACCTCACGGTATCGCAGCTCATTGTACCGGCCATTGTAGCACGTGTGCAGCCCAAGACATAAGGGGCATGATGACTTGACGTCGTCCCCACCTTCCTCCGAGTTGACCCCGGCGGTCTCCTGTGAGTCCCCATCACCCCGAAGGGCATGCTGGCAACACAGGACAAGGGTTGCGCTCGTTGCGGGACTTAACCCAACATCTCACGACACGAGCTGACGACAGCCATGCACCACCTGTATACCGACCACAAGGGGGGCACTATCTCTAATGCTTTCCGGTATATGTCAAGCCTTGGTAAGGTTCTTCGCGTTGCGTCGAATTAAGCCACATGCTCCGCTGCTTGTGCGGGCCCCCGTCAATTCCTTTGAGTTTTAGCCTTGCGGCCGTACTCCCCAGGCGGGGAACTTAATGCGTTAGCTGCGGCACCGACGACGTGGAATGTCGCCAACACCTAGTTCCCAACGTTTACGGCGTGGACTACCAGGGTATCTAATCCTGTTCGCTCCCCACGCTTTCGCTCCTCAGCGTCAGTAATGGCCCAGAGATCCGCCTTCGCCACCGGTGTTCCTCCTGATATCTGCGCATTTCACCGCTACACCAGGAATTCCGATCTCCCCTACCACACTCTAGCTAGCCCGTATCGAATGCAGACCCGAGGTTAAGCCTCGGGCTTTCACATCCGACGTGACAAGCCGCCTACGAGCTCTTTACGCCCAATAATTCCGGACAACGCTTGCGCCCTACGTATTACCGCGGCTGCTGGCACGTAGTTAGCCGGCGCTTCTTCTGCAGGTACCGTCACTTTCGCTTCTTCCCTGCTGAAAGAGGTTTACAACCCGAAGGCCGTCATCCCTCACGCGGCGTCGCTGCATCAGGCTTTCGCCCATTGTGCAATATTCCCCACTGCTGCCTCCCGTAGGAGTCTGGGCCGTGTCTCAGTCCCAGTGTGGCCGGTCGCCCTCTCAGGCCGGCTACCCGTCGTCGCCTTGGTGGGCCATTACCCCACCAACAAGCTGATAGGCCGCGGGCTCATCCTTCACCGCCGGAGCTTTCAACCCCCGCCCATGCAGGCAGGAGTATTATCCGGTATTAGACCCCGTTTCCAGGGCTTGTCCCAGAGTGAAGGGCAGATTGCCCACGTGTTACTCACCCGTTCGCCACTAATCCACCCCGAAGGGCTTCATCGTTCGACTTGCATGTGTTAAGCACGCCGCCAGCGTTCGTCCTGAGCCAGGATCAAACTCTCCATGAATGTTTACCCGTAATCGGGTGCACACGCACTTAGAGCGGGTCAATCATGTCGGAATATGACCGACTGACCACTGCGTCCTCGCTGTGTAATTGCCTGCAAGCATCACGGCGAACCGCAACCTCACAGGTCTTTTTCAAAGGAACCTCATCCACCGAAGTGGACGGGGTATCAACTTTTGGCGTTGATTTTTGGCACGCTGTTGAGTTCTCAAGGAACGGATGCTTCCTTTGTACTCACCCTCAGTAACACTTACTGGGGCTTTCCTCCGGGCTTCGTTCTTGCGTTTCCGACTCTATCAGAGTCGGTCCCGCTTGCTTTCCAGGTCCTTCGCTTTCGCGTTTTCCCTTTCCGGCGGTTCCAACCTTACCAGATTCTTTCCGCTCCGTTTCCGGAGTGGATTTGAATTCGGTGGCCGTTGGAGGGCCTTTCCCTTTCGGGCGGATCAGACTTTATCAGGTCTCCCTGGGTCTTGAATCCCACCCGCTCGCCGAACACGTCCGGGCACGCGTGCGTGCCGGGGGTCCGTGCGAGGTGGAGCCGTAAACGTACTGGAGCGGAGCCCCCGGATGCAAATCCGGTTGCTCCGCTCCGGTGACGGCGCTACGGCGAGGCTCAGACCTCGACGACGACCGGGAGGATCATCGGCCTGCGGCGGTAGCCGTCCGAGACCCACTTGCCCATCGTGCGGCGGATGAGCTGCTGGATCTGGTGCGGCTCGGCGACGCCGTCGGCCGCGGCGCGGGCGATGGCTTCCTCGATCTTCGGCATGACCGAGGAGAAGGCCGAGTCGTCGATGCCGGAGCCGCGGGCCTGGATGTTCGGGCCGCTGACGACCTTGCCCGTGCTGCTGTCCACCACGACGTAGACCGAGATGATGCCCTCGTCGCCGAGGATCTTGCGGTCCTTGAGGTGGGCTTCCGTGACGTCGCCGACCGAGAGGCCGTCCACGTACACGTAGCCGGCCTGGACCTTGCCGGAGATCCGGGCCTTGCCGTCGATCAGGTCGACGACCACGCCGTCCTCGGCGATGACGATCCGGTCCTTCGGGACACCCGTCAGGGCACCGAGCTCGGCGTTGGCGCGCAGGTGGCGCCATTCACCGTGGACCGGCATCAGGTTCCGCGGCTTGCAGATGTTGTAGAAGTACAGCAGCTCGCCGGCCGAGGCGTGGCCCGAGACGTGCACCTTGGCGTTGCCCTTGTGCACGACGTTGGCGCCCCAGCGGGTCAGGCCGTTGATCACGCGGTAGACCGCGTTCTCGTTGCCCGGGATCAGCGACGACGCGAGGATCACGGTGTCGCCGGGGACGATCCGGATCTGGTGGTCACGGTTGGCCATACGGGACAGGGCCGCCATCGGCTCGCCCTGGGAGCCCGTACAGACCAGCACGACCTCGTCGTCCGGCAGGTCGTCGAGGGTCTTGACGTCGACGACGAGGCCGGCCGGGACCTTCAGGTAGCCCAGGTCACGGGCGATGCCCATGTTGCGGACCATCGAGCGGCCGACGAAGGCGACCCTGCGGCCGTACTCGTGGGCGGCGTCGAGGATCTGCTGGATGCGGTGCACGTGGCTGGCGAAGGACGCCACGATGATCCGCTTCTGGGCACCCGCGAAGACTCCGCGGATGGCGTTGGAGATGTCGCGCTCCGGCGGGACGAAGCCCGGGACCTCGGCGTTCGTCGAGTCCGAGAGGAGGAGGTCGATGCCCTCTTCGCTCAGGCGCGCGAAGGCGTGCAGGTCGGTGAGGCGGTTGTCCAGCGGGAGCTGGTCCATCTTGAAGTCACCGGTGCACACGACCATGCCGGCGCCGGTACGGATGGCCACGGCCAGGGCGTCCGGGATGGAGTGGTTGACCGCGATGAACTCGCAGTCGAAGGGGCCCAGGTTCTCGCGCTCGCCCTCCTTCACCTCGAGGGTGTAGGGGCGGATGCGGTGCTCCTGGAGCTTGGCCTCGATGAGGGCCAGCGTCAGCTTGGAGCCGATCAGCGGGATGTCCGGCTTCTCCCGGAGGAGGTAGGGGACGGCGCCGATGTGGTCCTCGTGGCCGTGCGTGAGGACGATGCCCTCGATGTCGTCGAGCCGGTCCCGGATGGACGAGAAGTCCGGCAGGATCAGGTCGATGCCCGGCTGCTCCTCTTCGGGGAAGAGAACGCCGCAGTCGACGATCAGCAGGCGGCCGTCGAACTCGAAGACGGTCATGTTGCGGCCGATCTCGCCGAGACCGCCCAGGGGGGTGACCCGGAGGCCGCCCTTGGGGAGCTTCGGCGGCGGGCCGAGTTCAGGGTGCGGATGGCTCAAAAGTATCTCCTCACCACACACGCCACGTACCTCGTCGTAAGGCACGCGGCGCGCATGTCATTCGTGCACTTGCATTCGTCTGTTTTGTTCGTCTTGCTTATTCAGTTGTGAAGCCTGATGTCAGAGCTGTACCCCGCCGGCGGCAAGATCGATCTTGAGCTGGGCCGTCTCTTCGGCCGTCAGCTCGACCAGCGGGAGCCGCAGCGGGCCCGCGGGCAGGCCCTGCAGGTTCAGGGCGCCCTTGGTGGTGATCACACCCTGTGTGCGGAACATACCGGTGAAGACGGGGAGCAGCTTCTGGTGGATCTCGGTGGCCTTCTGGACGTCGCCGCCCAAGTGGGCCTCGAGCATCGCGCGGAGCTCGGGGGTGACCACGTGGCCGACCACGGAGACGAAGCCGACGGCGCCGACGGACAGCAGCGGCAGGTTCAGCATGTCGTCGCCGGAGTACCAGGCGAGTCCGCTCTGGGCGATGGCCCAGCTGGCGCGGCCGAGGTCGCCCTTGGCGTCCTTGTTGGCCACGATACGGGGGTGCTCGGCGAGCCTCACCAGGGTTTCGGTGTTGATCGGGACGCCGCTGCGGCCGGGGATGTCGTAGAGCATCACCGGGAGCTCGGTGGCGTCGGCGATCGCCGTGAAGTGCCGGTAGAGGCCTTCCTGCGGCGGCTTGCTGTAGTACGGGGTCACCGCGAGCAGGCCGTGTGCGCCGGTGCGCTCGGCCTGGCGGGCCAGCTCGAGGGTGTGCCGGGTGTCGTTGGTGCCGATGCCGGCGACGACGTGGGCACGGTCGCCGACCGCTTCGAGGACGGCTCGTACGAGGTCGTTTTTCTCCGCGTCGGTGGTGGTCGGGGACTCGCCGGTGGTCCCGTTGATGATCAGGCCGTCGTTGCCTGCATCCACCAGGTGGACGGCGAGCTGCTGCGCGCCGTCGAGGTCGAGTGCGCCATCCGCCGTGAAGGGCGTGATCATGGCGGTGAGGACCCGCCCGAAGGGGGTCTGCGGAGTCGAGATCGGAGCCATGGGTAACACGCTACTCGCTGCCATGCTCACGTTGTCCCCTCGGGGGACGTCAAGAGGGTGTGGCTCCCGGCACGGGCCGGGAGGTCTGTTGGATCCCGGCACTGCCTGCTCGGGGGTTCAAGCAGTGCCGGGTCCGTTTGATCAGCCTAGATGAACTTTACGAAACGTGGCAATACGGACACTTCGGACTTGACTCCGTACATCTGTACGGAAGGGGTCCATCCGTGCCCATCAGGCCGTACCGACCCTTACGGGGCGACGCGGCCGTTGGCGTTGTACGCGGCGTACGTCAGCGGCATGAGCGCGGCCCAGTGCTGCTCCATCTTCTCGCCGACCATCTCGATCTCCCGCTGCGGGAAGGAGGGGACGGCCGCGAGCTCGTGCTGCGTGCGCAGGCCGAGGAAGTGCATCAGCGAGCGCGCGTTGCAGGTGGCGTACATCGAGGAGAAAAGTCCGACCGGCAGGACCGAACGGGCAACCTCGCGGGCCACGCCCGCGGCCAGCATCTCCTGGTAGGCCTCGTAGGCCTGACGGTACGAGTCCTCCATGACCCGCCCCGTCAGCTCCTGCTGGGCCGCGGTGCCCTCGACGAAGACGTACTTGCCCGGACGGCCCTCCTGGACGAGCTTGCGCTCGGCGTCCGGGACGTAGAAGACCGGCTCGAGCTCCCTGTAGCGGCCCGATTCCTCGTTGTACGACCAGCCGACGCGGTGCCGCATGAACTCGCGGAACACGAAGATCGGGGCGCTGATGAAGAAGGTCATCGAGTTGTGCTCGAAGGGGCTGCCGTGGCGGTCCCGCATCAGGTAGTTGATGAGGCCCTTGGAGCGCTCGGGGTCCTTCTGGAGCTCCTCGAGCGACTGCTCGCCGGCCGTGGAGACACGGGCGGCCCACAGCACGTCGGAGTCGGCGGCGGAGTGCTTCACCAGCTCCACCGTCACATCACTGCGGAAGCTGGGTTTCAGGTCTGAAGCGGCGGTCTCGCTCACCGGGGGTCCTTCCGAACGACTCACATGGGGCGCGCCCACTCTACGGCGCAGCCGGCGGCTCCCCGCGCAGCTCTCGCGCCGATCGGGCGCAGGCCACGGCGGCGGCTCCATCACCCTTTCAGCTGACGCCCAGCCATAAAATTTGGTTAATGTCCCGAATTCCGGCACCGATTCGGCGGCTCGTACGTCTTCTCCAGTACACGTCGCACGCACCCGCCACCGCCGCCCCAGGGCCCTGACCGTGAGGAGAGTCGCTCTATGTTTCGCCGGAGCGAACCCGTCCCGTTCGCCTTCGTCGCCGAGGCCGACCGTTTCCGCAGCAATGTCACTCCGCCGCCGCGCGAGCGCCTGGGTGCGGCCCAGATGGCCGCCCGTAGTCTGGTCGGGCTGACCGTGGTGGCGGGGCTCGTCGGTTCCCTGCTCTTCGGCATGCCCGCACTGCAGCCCCACCAGGCGCCCGCCAAGTCGCAGCAGTCGGAGGCCTCCGAGGGGCGGTAGCCTCACGGGCACAGCCCAACCGAACGTGCATGTGAGTGAGGTACAGCCGTGCCCCTGCCCTTCTTGACGGCCGACCGCGCGTTCGACGCGCACGAAGACACCGCCGACGAGGACGTACTGGCCCACGAGGACCCCGACCGCTGGCGCCGGCCGTACCGGCCCGGGCCCTGGCGGGTGGCCGGCGCCGCCCTGCTGCTCCTGCTGGCCGCGTTCATGCTGCTCGCCACGATGATCATCGCGTTCGCGGGTGCCTGGGCCGGTGCCGGTGTCTGTGTGGCCGCCGCGCTCGGCGTGATCGGGTCGGCGCTGCGCTTGCTCATGGCGGGCGTCTGGGTGAGCCCCGCGGGGCTTCGCCGGGTCGGCTTCTTCCGGACCCGCTCGATCGGCTGGGACGAGATCACCGAGGTCCGCACGGTCCAGCAGCCGGTGCGCTGGCTGGGACTGCCGCGGACCGTCCAGGGGCAGGCCCTGACGGCGGCCGCGCGCGACGGCGCGGAGCTGCCGGTGCTGCTGACCGACCACAACGCCGATTTCCTGTCGCGGACCGAGGCCTTCGACCGGGCCGCCGACATGGTCGAGGCCTGGGCCGACGAGTACCGGGCCGTGCCCGCCTGACACCGACGCGCAGTGCCCCGGAAGCCCGTACAGGATCCGCTCAGGCGGCTGTACGGGCTTCCGGGGTTTTACCTGCGGGTCTTACGGGCTTACGGGCCGGGCCGGCGGGCCGGGCCGCCGTGCAGGGCGATGGCCCGCTGCATGGCCTTGCGGGCCCGCGGGGTGTCTCGGGCGTCGTGGTAGGCGACGGCGAGGCGGAACCAGCTGCGCCAGTCCCCCGGCGCGTCCTCCGTCTCGGCCTTGCGGCGCGCGAAGACCTCGTCGGCGGAGTCCCGCAGGATCCGGCCGTACTCGTCCCGCTCCAGCTCGTCCACGGGCAGGCCGCCCTCGGCCTCCAGCTCGGTCGCGAGCCGGTTCGCCTTCGTCACGAACTGCGTGTTCTTCCAGAGGAACCAGACGCCGATGACCGGCAGGATCAGCACGGCCGCCCCGAAGGTCACCGTCAGCCAGGTGCCCTGCCGGATCAGCAGCACGCCCCGGCTGCCGGCCAGGACGAAGTAGACGACCAGGACGGCGGCCGTGAGGAAGTAAGTGATCTTCGCGCGCATGGGTACTACTGCCTGCTCATCAGCCGAGGTCGAGGAAGTTTTCCAGGCCGAACGTGAGGCCCGGGTGCTGCACGACGCGGCGCGCACCGAGCAGGATGCCCGGCATGAAGCTGCTGTGGTGCAGGGAGTCGTGACGGATCGTCAGGGTCTCGCCCTCGGCGCCGAGCAGCACCTCCTGGTGGGCCAGCAGGCCGCGCAGGCGGATGGCGTGCACCGGGACGCCGTCGACGTCCGCGCCGCGCGCGCCGTCCAGGGCCGTGGCGGTGGCGTCGGGCTGCGGGGCGCAGCCGGCCTCGGCGCGGGCGGCCGCGATGAGCTGCGCCGTACGGGTCGCCGTGCCGGAGGGGGCGTCGACCTTGTTCGGGTGGTGGAGCTCGACGACCTCGACGGACTCGAAGTAGCGGGCGGCCTGGGCGGCGAACTTCATGGTGAGGACGGCGCCGATGGAGAAGTTCGGGGCGATGAGCACACCGGTCTGCGGGGAGGCGGCGAGCCAGGTGTCCAGCTGGGCGAGGCGCTCCTCGGTCCAGCCGGTGGTGCCGACCACGCCGTGGATCCCGTGGCGGACGAGGAAGTCCAGGTTCTCCATGACCGAGGCGGGGGTGGTCAGCTCGACCGCGACCTGCGCGCCGGCCTCGACCACCGTCTCCAGCTTGTCGCCGCGGCCGAGGGCGGCCACCAGCTCCATGTCCTCGGCGGCCTCGACGGCCTTGACCGCCTCGGAGCCGATGCGGCCCTGGGCGCCGAGAACGGCCACCCGCAGCTTGCTGCTCATGCTTCTTCGCTTCCTGTCGTACGGGCCGGGCACCGGCGGGCGGCCGGTGCCCGGCCTCAAGGTATCCAGGGTCTCGGGGTCTCAGGACACCGCTTCGTCGAGGCGGGCGGCCTGCTTCTCCTTCAGCGGGCCGATCACCGCGAGCGACGGCCGCTGGGCCAGTACATCCTGCGCGACCGAGCGGACGTCGTCCGGGGTCACGGCCGCGATCCGGGCCAGCATGTCGTCGACCGACATCTGGTCGCCCCAGCAGAGCTCGCTCTTGCCGATGCGGTTCATGATCGCGCCGGTGTCCTCCAGGCCGAGGACGGTGGAGCCGGACAGCTGGCCGATGGCCCGCTTGATCTCCTCGTCGGTGAGCCCCTCGGAGACGACCTTGTCGAGCTCGCCCCGGCAGATCCGCAGTACGTCGTGGACCTGGTTCGGGCGGCAGCCCGCGTACACGCCGAAGAGCCCGGTGTCGGCGAAGCCCGAGGTGTACGAGTACACGCTGTAGGCCAGGCCGCGCTTCTCCCGGACCTCCTGGAAGAGGCGGGAGGACATGCCGCCGCCGAGGGCCGTGTTCAGCACGCCGAGCGCCCAGCGGCGCTCGTCGGTGCGGGCCAGGCCGGGCATGCCGAGGACCACGTGGGCCTGCTCGGTCTTGCGGTTGATCAGGTCGACGCGGCCGGAGGTGCGGATGCGCTTGGCTCCGGAGCGCGGGCCGATCGGCTCGGCGTCGGTGTGCCGCAGGGCGCCGGCCTTCTCGAAGGCCGCGCGGACCTGGCGTACGACCTTGTTGTGGTCGACGTTGCCGGCCGCGGCCACCACCAGGTGGCGGGGGTCGTAGTGCTTCTTGTAGAAGCGGCGGATCCGGTCGGCGCCGAGGGCGTTGATCGTGTCGACGGTGCCGAGGACGGGGCGGCCCAGCGGGGTGTCGCCGTACATCGTGTGCGCGAACAGGTCGTGCACGCAGTCGCCCGGGTCGTCCTCGGTCATCGCGATCTCTTCGAGGATGACCCCGCGCTCGGCGTCGACGTCCTCCTCGCGGATCAGCGAGCCGGTGAGCATGTCGCAGACGACGTCGATCGCCAGCGGCAGGTCGGTGTCGAGCACCCGTGCGTAGTAGCAGGTGTACTCCTTCGCCGTGAAGGCGTTCATCTCGCCGCCGACCGCGTCGATCGCGGAGGAGATGTCGAGGGCGCTGCGCTGGGCGGTGCCCTTGAAGAGGAGGTGCTCGAGGTAGTGCGTGGCACCGTTGAGCGTGGGCGTCTCGTCGCGGGAGCCCACGTGCGCCCAGATGCCGAAGGTGGCGGAGCGGACCGAGGGCAGCGTCTCGGTGACGATGCGCAGTCCGCCGGGGAGGACGGTGCGCCGGACGGTGCCGATGCCGTTCTCGCCCTTGAGGAGGGTTTGGGTACGGGCGACGGCCCGCCCCTCCGAAGAGGGGCGGGCCGTCACACGGGAACTACGCGACGTCACTTGTCGGAGTCGTCCTTGTCAGCGTCGTCACCGGCGGCCTCGCCGTCGATCACGGGGATCAGGGAGAGCTTGCCGCGCTGGTCGATCTCGGCGATCTCGACCTGGACCTTGGTGCCGACCGCGAGCACGTCCTCGACGTTCTCCACGCGCTTGCCACCGGCGAGCTTGCGGATCTGCGAGATGTGCAGCAGGCCGTCCTTGCCGGGCATCAGGGAGACGAAGGCACCGAAGGTGGTGGTCTTGACGACCGTACCCAGGTAGCGCTCGCCGACCTCCGGCATGGTCGGGTTGGCGATCTGGTTGATCGTGGCGCGGGCGGCCTCGGCTGCCGGGCCGTCGGAGGCACCGATGTAGATGGTGCCGTCGTCCTCGATCGTGATCTCGGCGCCGGTGTCCTCCTGGATCTGGTTGATCATCTTGCCCTTGGGGCCGATGACCTCACCGATCTTGTCCACCGGGATCTTGACGGTGATGATCCGCGGGGCGAACGGGGACATCGCGTCCGGCGTGTCGATCGCTTCCATCATCACGTCGAGGATGTGGAGGCGGGCGTCGCGGGCCTGCTTGAGGGCGGCGGCCAGGACGGAGGCCGGGATGCCGTCGAGCTTGGTGTCCAGCTGGAGCGCGGTGACGAACTCCTTGGTGCCGGCGACCTTGAAGTCCATGTCGCCGAAGGCGTCCTCCGCACCGAGGATGTCGGTGAGGGCGACGTAGTGCGTCTTGCCGTCGATCTCCTGGGAGATCAGGCCCATGGCGATACCGGCGACGGGGGCCTTGAGGGGCACACCGGCGTTCAGCAGCGACATGGTGGAGGCGCAGACCGAGCCCATGGACGTCGAACCGTTGGAGCCGAGGGCCTCGGACACCTGGCGGATCGCGTACGGGAACTCCTCGCGGGTCGGGAGGACCGGCACGATGGCGCGCTCGGCGAGCGCGCCGTGGCCGATCTCGCGGCGCTTGGGCGAGCCCACGCGGCCGGTCTCACCGACGGAGTACGGCGGGAAGTTGTAGTTGTGCATGTAGCGCTTGCGGGTCACCGGGGAGAGGGTGTCCAGCTGCTGCTCCATGCGGAGCATGTTCAGGGTGGTGACGCCCAGGATCTGGGTCTCGCCACGCTCGAACAGCGCCGAGCCGTGCACGCGCGGGATGGCCTCGACCTCGGCGGCCAGCGTACGGATGTCCGTGACGCCGCGGCCGTCGATGCGGACCTTGTCCTTGATGACGCGCTCGCGCACCAGGGCCTTGGTCAGGCTGCGGTAGGCGGCGGAGATCTCCTTCTCGCGGCCCTCGAAGGCCGGGAGGAGCTTCTCGGCGGCGATCTCCTTGACGCGGTCCAGCTCGGCCTCGCGGTCCTGCTTGCCCGCGATGGTCAGCGCCTGGGAGAGCTCGCCCTTGACGGCGGCCGCGAGGGCCTCGTACACGTCGTCCTGGTAGTCCAGGAAGACCGGGAACTCGCCCTCGGGCTTGGCGGCCTTGGCGGCCAGGTCGGCCTGGGCCTTGCAAAGGGCCTTGATGAAGGGCTTCGCGGCGTCCAGACCGGAGGCGACGATCTCCTCGGTCGGGGCGTCGGCGCCGTCCTTGACCAGGGTGATGGTCTTCTCGGTGGCCTCGGCCTCGACCATCATGATCGCGACGTCGCCGTCGTCCAGGACGCGGCCCGCGACGACCATGTCGAAGACGGCGTCCTCGAGCTCGGTGTGCGTCGGGAAGGCCACCCACTGGCCGCGGATCAGCGCGACGCGGACGCCGCCGATCGGGCCGGAGAAGGGCAGACCGGCCAGCTGGGTGGACGCGGACGCGGCGTTGATCGCGACGACGTCGTACAGGTGGTCCGGGTTGAGCGCCATGATCGTGGCGACGACCTGGATCTCGTTGCGCAGGCCCTTCTTGAAGGACGGGCGCAGCGGGCGGTCGATCAGGCGGCAGGTGAGGATCGCGTCCTCGGAGGGGCGGCCCTCGCGGCGGAAGAAGGATCCGGGGATCTTGCCGGCCGCGTACTGGCGCTCCTCGACGTCCACCGTCAGGGGGAAGAAGTCGAGCTGGTCCTTGGGCTTCTTCGACGCGGTGGTGGCGGAAAGCACCATCGTGTCGTCGTCCAGGTAGGCAACGGCGGAGCCGGCGGCCTGGCGGGCCAGACGGCCCGTCTCGAAGCGGATGGTGCGGGTGCCGAAGGAACCGTTGTCAATGACGGCCTCGGCGTAGTGGGTCTCGTTCTCCACTAGCGTTTTCTCCATTTTCGTCGTCTCCGTCCGCTGCCCGTGTGGCTGCGGACGGTTGCGGAGAAGCGCTCCTTGCGTGCGGGCCGGTCTTCGATCGAAGTACCCGGTCCGGAGCCCCTGGGGCTCTCCGGGTACCACTACCGAGGACCGGCGGCGTAGGGAGGGCGCTCCTCCTCTTCAGTTGTGCACGTGGTTCGCCGTGCACGTGCGTCCAGACTACAAAGCGTCCGGTACGTCCCGCACGTAGAGCGACTGCACGTACAGCAAAGGGAGCGGCCCCCTCAGTGTGGGAACCGCTCCCTTCACAGCGTCTTTACTTGACGCCGGCCGCACCGCGGCGGATGCCGAGGCGCTCGACCAGCGCGCGGAAGCGCTGGATGTCCTTCTTGGCCAGGTACTGCAGCAGGCGGCGACGCTGGCCGACCAGGATCAGCAGACCACGACGGGAGTGGTGGTCGTGCTTGTGGGTCTTGAGGTGCTCGGTCAGGTCCGAGATGCGCTTGGAGAGCATCGCGACCTGGACCTCGGGGGAGCCGGTGTCGCCCTCCTTGGCACCAAACTCGGCGATGATCTGCTTCTTCGTAGCGGCGTCGAGCGACACGCGTACTCCTCGTATAGGTCTTCGTGGCCACCGAGTGCCCCAGGTCGAATTCTCTGGGGATCTTCCGTAACTCGGGAGGCGGGGTCCGCTGAGCGCAGCCTCCAGAGGGTTCCGGGGGCGCGTACACAAACGGCCGTCACACAGCGTACCAGGCTGCCGCACGTCCCCTGTCTCAGCTGGTGAGAGCGCGGGCCCGGGCGTACACGTCCAGCACGGCGAGGGCCAGCGGGACAAGACTGAGCAGTACTGCCGCCTCGGTGAGGTCGAGCAGCCGTCCCCAGAAGGGTGACAGGCCCTTGCGCGGGATGACAAGCGCAATTCCCGCGAGGAGGGCCGCGCCGGCGGCGACGGCTGCGGAGAGCCAGATCGTACGGAGGTCCAGGCCGCCGCGGTCGTGGTACTGGACGAGCTCCCGGACCAGGTCGGCCGGCGGGTGCAGGGCCAGGCCCAGGATCAGCAGCCCGATGGCGGCCAGGCCGGCGACCAGGGTGCACACGACCTGGGAGGTGTAGCGGAAGAGGCGGGCGCGCAGCAGCATGGCCAGCCCGGTGGTGAGGGCCAGCAGCCGGCCCCAGGTGTTGTCGGAGAAGCCGAGCACGGCGGCGGAGCCGACGACGACCGCGGCGCAGCCGCCGACCAGGCCGAGGAGCATCTCGTGGCCGCGGCGGGCCTGGGTGGCGATGGCCTCGGCGTCGAGCGGGGCGCCCGTGTCGTGCTGCTCGGCGGCGGAAGGGTCGCCGTACGGCTCGGTCTCGTAGCGGTCCGGGGTCTCGTAGCTCTCCACGGCGCTCTGCGGGGCGGCGTAGCCGATGGGCAGCCGGGCGAAGCGGGCGGAGAGGCCGGGCAGGAAGGCGACGAGGCCGATGGCCACGGGCGCGCAGACGGCGGCGGTCGCGGTGGCGGAGGCCTCGGTGACGATGGCGACGAACGTGGCCAGGGTGCCGGTGGTGGCGAGGAAGGTGGCCGCGACGAAGGGGGCGTCCCCGTTGGGGGTGAGCGCGACCAGGGCCACGGAGGCGACCAGGACGCAGACGCACCCGAGCAGGAACTGCAGCCGGCCGGGTCCCTCGCCGGCGCCGGCGGCGATGATGCCGGAGCCGGCGATCAGCAGGATCGGGAGGGCGCCGAGGCCGAGGGCGACGGCGGAGCCGCGGTCGCGGTAGACCCGGGCGCGCACTCCGGCGGCGGCGGTCAGGAGCACGCCCACGGCGCCGGCGACGATGCCGGGCAGGCCGTGCATGTCGTGGCGGACCGGGTCGGCGTACCAGAGGACGAAGCCGAGCAGGACGAGCAGCAGCGCGGCGCCGGCCAGGCCCGCGCCGCGCAGCATGTCGTCGCTCCAGAGGTGGCGGTCGCGGACGACGGCGGAGGCGACGGCGTCGGAGACGTCGTCGAACACGGCCGGCGGCAGCGACTCGGCGAACGGGCGCAGGCTCAGCACCTCGCCGTCGAGGACCTGCTGGGCGGCGAGGGTGCGGGCGCCGTCGAGGACGGTGCCGTCGCGCCGGACCAGGTGGAATCCGGTGGGGGCGCCGACGGGCTGGGTCTGGCCGGTGAGGCGCAGGAGTTCGGGATAGACGTCGGCGACGGCGATGTCCTCGGGAAGAGCGACGTCGATGCGGCTGTCGGGAGCCACGACGGTGACCCTGCAGAAGCCCGTCGTTGCGGCCGTACTCACCTGTGTGACCCCCCTGGTTGGCGAAGCGGGTGCATGGGCTCTCGCCTTGGATTCGCGGATGCGCATACTGCGCGGGCCACCCTACCGGGAGTATGAGTGACTGTCGGCAAGTAGGATCACCGTCGCGCAGGGGAGACCCCCTTCGCGCCCGGGACTTGGGGGCGCCGGTTGCGACGTCCCGTCCGTTTTCGAGGGATTGATGCTCCGGTGAGTCAGATCGTCGTCAAACGCCCGCCGCGGTCCTTGCCGCCCGAAGTTCCTTCGGACGAGCTGAGACTGGAGGCTCCGCCGGAGCTTCCCCGCGGGCAGCAGGAGGGCATGCTGATGCAGCTCCTGCCGATGCTCGGCATGGGCTCGTCGGTCGTCTTCTTCTTCATGCCGGGTGCGGCGCCCTTCATGCGCATCATGGGTGTGTTGATGCTGGTGTCCACGGTGGGCATGGTCCTCTCCCAGCTGGTGCGCCACCGGCGCGGTACGCAGGGGCAAATGGCCGATGTGCGCCGGGACTACCTGAAATATCTTGCGCAGACCCGCCGTCAGGTCCGCAGGACCGCACGGGCGCAGCGTGACGCGCAGCTGTATCTGCACCCGGCGCCCGAGCAGTTGTGGTCGGTGGTGGCCGAGGGTTCGCGGCTGTGGGAGCGGCGCGTCGGCGACGAGGACTTCGGCCAGGCCCGGCTCGGGCTGGGCGCGCAGCGCCTCGCGACTGCGCTGGTGGCGCCGGACACGGCGCCCGTGGACGAGCTGGAGCCGCTGACGGCGGGCGCGATGCAGCGCTTCCTGAAGGTGCACTCCTCGCTGGACGGGCTACCGGTGGCGGTCTCGCTGCGGGCGTTCTACCACGTGACGGTGTCCGGCGAGCCGGAGTCGGCGCGCGGGGCGGCACGGGCGCTGGTGGCGCAGCTGACGACGCTGCACTCCCCCGAGGACCTGGTGGTGGCCGTGGTGGCCGCGCCCGGCGCGGCGCCCGCGTGGGACTGGACGAAGTGGCTGCCGCACACGCAGGTCCCCGGGCAGGTCGACGGGGCCGGTACGAAGCGGCTGTTCAGCGATGACCTGGCCGAGGTGGAGGCGCTGCTGGCGCCGCGCCTGGAGGGGCGGCCGCGGTTCAGCCGGGACGTGTCCCCGGTGCTGGACCAGCCGCACCTGGTCGTCGTACTGGACGCCAACTCCCGGGGCGGCCTGGTGCCGCCGGACTCGGCGTTGGCGGCGGCCGAGGGGCTGCAGGGCGTGACCATCGTCGAGGTGGTCGCGGGCGAGCTGGACGAGCCGCGCGGCGGGCTGTCGGTCGTCGTGCGGCCGGGCCGGCTGCGCCTGGAGTCGGGCGCGGGGATCGCGTACGAGGGCGTACCGGACACGCTGTCGCTGCCCGCGGCGGAGGCGCTCGCGCGGCAGCTGGCACCGCTGCGCACCGGTGGCGGGGACGACGACGAACCGCTGCTGGCCAACCTGGACTTCACGGATCTGCTGAACCTGGGCGACGCGGCCTCGATCGACGTGGCCCGTACCTGGCGTCCGCGCTCGGCCGGTGAGCGGCTGCGCGTGCCGATCGGTGTCGGCGAGGACGGCGCGCCGGTCATGCTGGACCTCAAGGAGGCCGCGCAGGAGGGCATGGGCCCGCACGGCCTGTGCGTGGGTGCGACCGGTTCCGGCAAGTCGGAGCTGCTGCGCACGCTGGTGCTGGGCCTGGCGGTCACGCACACCTCGGAGACGCTGAACTTCGTCCTCGCGGACTTCAAGGGCGGTGCGACCTTCACGGGCATGGGGCAGATGCCGCACGTGGCCGCGGTCATCACCAACCTGGCGGACGACCTCACGCTCGTGGACCGCATGGGCGACTCGATCCGCGGTGAGCTGCAGCGCCGGCAGGAGCTGCTGCGCTCGGCGGGCAACTACGCGAACATCCACGACTACGAGAAGGCGCGCGCGGCGGGTGCCCCGCTGGAGCCGCTGGCCTCTCTGGTGCTGGTCATCGACGAGTTCAGCGAGCTGCTGACCGCGAAGCCCGACTTCATCGACATGTTCATCCAGATCGGCCGCATCGGCCGCTCGCTGGGCGTGCACCTGCTGCTGGCCTCGCAGCGCCTGGAGGAGGGCAAGCTGCGCGGGCTGGACACGTACCTGTCGTACCGGATCGGTCTGCGGACCTTCTCGGCGGCGGAGTCGCGGACCGCGATCGGCGTCCCGGACGCGTACCACCTGCCGTCGGTGCCGGGTTCGGGCTACCTGAAGTTCGGTACGGACGAGATGACGCGGTTCAAGGCGGCGTACGTCTCGGGCACCTACCGCTCGGGCGGGGCGGACCTGTCGGTGGGCCTGTTCCCGGTGGAACGGCGTCCCGCGCTGTTCACGGCGACGCCGGTGCCGGTCGTGTACGCGGCGCCGGACCCCGCGTACCTGGCGGCGCAGTCGCAGCGGGAGGACGACGCGCTCGCGGACACGGTGCTGGACGTGATCGTGGCCCGGCTCGAGGGCCAGGGCGTGCCGGCGCACCAGGTGTGGCTGCCGCCGCTCGACCAGGCCCCGCCGCTGGACCAGCTGCTGCCGGCGCTGGCGCCTTCGGCGGAGCGGGGCCTGCACGCGGACGGGTACACGCGGCCCGGCGGGCTCGTCGTACCGCTGGGCCTCATCGACAAGCCGTTCGAGCAGCGCCGCGAGGTGCTGTACCGGGACTTCTCGGGTGCGGCGGGCCACATGATGGTGGTCGGCGGTCCGCAGTCGGGCAAGTCGACGCTGATGCGGACGCTGATCTCCTCGTTCGCGCTGACGCACACGCCGCGCGAGGTGCAGTTCTACGGGCTGGACTTCGGTGGCGGCAGCATGTCGTCGATCGCCGAGCTGCCGCACGTCGGCGGGATCGCCTCGCGCCTGGACCCGGAGCGGGTGCGGCGTACGGTCGCGGAGGTGGGCGGCATCCTCAACCGCCGCGAGGAGTTCTTCCGCTCGAACAACATCGACTCCATCGGAACGTACCGGCGGCGGCGCGCGGCGGGCGAGCTGCCCGGCGAGGCGTGGGGCGACGTGTTCCTCGTCATCGACGGCTGGGGCGGCTTCCGGACCGAGTACGAGGGCCTGGAGTCGGTGGTCACGGACATCGCCTCGCGCGGTCTGGGCTACGGCATCCACGTGGTGATCACGGCGGCGCGGTACATGGAGGTGCGCGCCGCGCTCAAGGACCAGATGCTGAACCGGCTGGAGCTGCGGCTCGGCGACGTCATGGACTCCGAGTTCGACCGCAAGGTCGCGGCGAACGTCCCGACGGGGATGCCGGGCCGCGGACAGGTCGCGGAGAAGCTGCACTTCCTCGGCGCGCTGCCGCGGATCGACGGCGCGCACGACCCGGAGGACCTGTCGGAGGCCACGGCCGCCTTCGTGTCGGTGGTGAAGCAGAACTGGGCGGGGGCCGCGGCTCCCGGCGTACGGCTGCTGCCGCGCCTGCTGCACGCCGACCAGCTGCCCCGGGGCGGGGACAACCCCGGCCGCGGGCTGGCCATCGGCATCGACGAGACGGACCTGGAGCCGGTGTTCGTCGACTTCGAGAGCGACCCGTTCTTCCTCGTGTTCGGCGAGAGCGAGTCCGGCAAGACGAACCTGCTGCGGCTGATCTGCCAGCAGATCGCGGAGCGGTACACCCCGGACCAGGCGCGCCTCGTCGTCGGCGACTACCGGCGCAGCCTGCTCGGTGCGCTGCCGGAGGAGCACCTGCTGGAGTACGCGCCGATGGCGAGCTCGCTGCAGACGCACATGGAGGCGCTGGGCGGGGTGTTCTCCCGGCGGCAGCCGCCGACCGACGTCACTCCGCAGCAGCTGCGCGACCGCAGCTGGTGGACGGGCCCGGACGTGTTCATCGTCATCGACGACTACGACCTGGTGGCCACCAGCCAGGGCAATCCGCTGGCCCCGCTGGTGGAGTACCTGCCGTTCGCCCGCGACACGGGCGTCCGCTTCATCATCGCGCGCAACTCGGCGGGCGCCTCGCGTTCGCTGTACGAGCCGTTCATGCAGCGATTCAAGGAGCTCGGCGCGCAGGGCGTGGTGCTGTCGGGCGACCCGTCCGAGGGCGACCTGATCGGCAACGTACGCCCCCGTCCGATGCCCCCGGGCCGCGCGTACTTCTCCTCGCGCAAGCGCGGCACGTCCCTGGTCCAGCTGGGCCGCCTGCCGGGAATGTAGGACCGCACGACGAGCGCCGACAAGGAGCGGGGCCCGGCCACCGGCCGGGCCCCGCTTTCTCGTGATCAACGGGAAACGCTCCCCCGGGGCCGCGCGGAGCGTCGATAATCGGTGGTGAAGACCGCGGTAGCACCGCACCGCCGAGGGAAAGGCCGCACATGGGCACTCAGCAGGAGAAGGACGAGCTGTACGCGCTCGACATCAGCGGCGTGGAGTGGGAGGGCCCGCCCGGGACCAGCCCCGACGAGGAGCGGGTCGAGATCGCCCGGCTGCCCGAGGGCGCCGTGGCCATGCGGTCCTCGCTCGACCGGGACACCGTCCTGCGCTACACGAAGGCAGAGTGGGAGGCCTTCGTGCTCGGGGCCAGGGACGGGGAGTTCGACCTCGACCGCGGACCGCGCTGAGGCCGCTGCCCCGGGGTACGACGACGGGGCGCGCCCGGTGCGGGCGCGCCCCGTATCCGCATGCGACTGCGGTCGACCTGGCTCAGTAGGCCTCGGTGAACAGGCGCGAGGCCTTCACGTCGGTGGCGCGGTAGTCGCCCTTGCCGCGCTCGATCAGCGTCGCGACCTGCTCGAGCTGCTTGTGCATGTGGTCGGCCTTGCCCTTGTACTTCCCCTGGAGGGTGATGTAGGCCTGGTGCGCCTCACCGTCCCAGGTGTCCGTGACGACCTTGAGGGCCTGGTCCATCTCCTCCAGGTCCGTCATGATCTTCTTGGAGACGATGCGGATGCGGTTCGCCATCTCCTGGACGCTCTCATACCGGACCTTGGTGTGCCCGCCGTCGGGACCGGACATGTTGTACTCCTTCACGCTGAGTTGAGTGGGAACGACGTGACGCCGTAAGACGTGGGCGGCAGGTCAGATGCCGTTGAGGCCCGAGCCGCCCTGGCCGGCGCCGGCCTGCACCGTCTTGAACGCCGCGCGCACGTCGTCGTCCTGCGCGTTGCTGAGGTTCTTGGTCTGCGCGACCGCGTTGTGCAGCACCCCGAGCAGACGACGGATCTCGTCGTGGTCCTCATTGACGACCGTCTGGGCGGAAACGAAGCCCGAGGCACCCACACCGGTCCAGCCGGCGCTCACCGTGGCGAGGATGTCGGCCAGCTCGCGGGACTGGGTGGTGACGGCACGGGCCGTCGTCTCGATCTTGTTCTTCGCCTGGACGATCGGATCGTCTGCGAGTCCGAAATTGCTCATCCGAAGCTCCTCACTTCTCAATTCGCCGGCAGAACCGGCGGATTGCGCGGCAGAGCGGGCGTTCCCGGCGCGGATTCGAGCCACGCGCCCTGGAACTCCCCCTCCGCCTCACGCGATCCCCCGATCACAGTCGTGAAGCCTGGTGTCACTCTAGCCAGTTCATCGGACGGTCCCAACACCGGTGGGCCGCTTCCGTTGATGAACTGTGACGGTTCACTGCAAACGACCCCGGCGCTTCCGGGCGTCCCGGACCACCGTCGCGGTGCCCGCGATGACCGCGATCAGCACGCCCCCGATCCCGAGAGCGTACGTGCCGAACCGCTCCTCGCGCTCCTGCGCCGTCTCGGACGTCCGCAGCGCCGCCACCTCCGGTGCGGCGGCCGGGGGCGGGCCGGGGTCCGGGACGGGGGCCTTGGGGCGGTCGTGGTCCTGGGTGACCGCGCGGACCGGGTCGACGACGCCCCATCCGACGTAGTCGTCACGGCCGTTGACCGAACGCTCGGCGGTCCCCTGGATCTGCCAGACGATCTCCTGCGGGGACCAGTCCTCGTGCTTCGCCCGCAGCAGGGCCGCGACTCCGGCGACGTAGGGCGCCGAGAAACTGGTGCCGTTGTCGATGCACTGTCCGAAGCCGGGGACGGTGGAGACCATGTCGACGCCGGGCGCGGCGACCCCGATGAAGTCGCCGGGCTGGGAGAACGCGGCCCGCTCGTTGTTGCGGTCCGAGGAGGCCACGGCGAGGACGCCGGGGAAGGCCGCCGGGTAGGTCCTGTGCTTCTCGCCGCTCATGCCGTCGTTGCCCGCCGAGGCCACGACCACGACCTTCGCGTCGATGGCGCGCTGGACGGCCTTGCCGAGCTCGGAGTCGGCGGTCAGGGGGGCGTCGGTGTCCTGGGAGATGTTGATGACCTGGGCGCCCTTGGACACCGCGTGGTCGATCGCCTGGCCCAGGGAGAGGGCGTTGCCCTTGCCCTGTCCGTCGTTCTGCCGGATCGGGATGATCGTCGAGTCGGGGGCCAGGCCGACGAAGCCGGTGCCTTCCTGCGGTCGGGCCGCGATCAGCCCGGCCACCTTGGTGCCGTGGCCCACCGTGTCGGTCGTGCCGTCGCCGCCCTTGGGGTCGATCAAGTCCTTGCCGGCGCCGACGTCGATGGCGCCGCTGAGCTGCGGGTTCGCACGGTCCACACCGGTGTCGATGACCGCGACGCGGACGGGCTTGCCGTTCTTGTCCTTGCCCTTGGTCTGCGCCCAGAGCGCGTCGAGCAGCAGCCGCTGCAGGGCCCAGGGGCGGTCGGCGATCTGCTTCTTCATGGGGAAGGTGCACTCGCCGGCGCCCGCGAGTTCCAGGGCCGGTGCGCGGACGGGTTCCGGGTACGGGGCGGCCGCCGCGGCGGCGGTGGCGGCACCGGCCGCGACGGTCGTGCCGGACAGGGCGGCCACGGCGAGCGCCCCGGTGACGAGTGCGCTGCGCGTGTACGAGGGCATGGGCATCGGCGGCGTCCTCACGAACCCTGCGGCTGGCGGGCGGAGTTGGTGTCCAGGCGCGGCCCCTTCGAGAGGAACTCGGACCAGGCGATGGGCACCATGGCCGGTGTGACCGTCCCGTAGCCGAGCCGGATCTGCGCCTGGCTGGCCTCGGGGCGGCCGTCCGCGCCGGCCTGGCCGTTCGGCTGGTCGGGGGCGCCGATCTTCGACTTCTCGGCGTCGCTGTCCCCGTTGGCCTGCACCGCGTACCGCAGTCCGGTGTCGGTGACCAGGAACAGGGCGCCGCCGGCGGTGGTCTGCTTGCCCTGGACCTGCGTATAGAGCAGTCCCGAGCCCGGCGTGACGTACGCGCTCGTGCCGCTGGCGGTGATGTCGATGGGGAATCCGGTGCCGGCCCAGGTGCTCAGCGTCTGGTTGCCCTGGCCGTCGACCGAGCGCAGCACGTTGCAGACGGTGTCGCGGGCGCCCGAGCCGGCGGCCTGGTTGATCCGGTCGGACTTCTTCTGCGGCCACTTGGCCTCGCCCTTGAACGCCGTGGCGTCCGGGTTGAGCGACTGGAGGTCGACCTCGCGGGGCTTTCCGTGCATGTTGAGGCCGTCGGTCGCGGGCGCCGAGATCAGCAGCCACGCCACGAAGTCGGAGACCGGCGCGACCTTCCCGGGCAGCACGACGTAGTGCTGCGCACCGGAGCCGGTCTGCGCCTTCAGCACCATCCCGACCTTGTTGTCGCCGGTGGTCAGGCCCTGTACGTCGGCCTTCGTGCCGGCCGCGACGGGCAGCTGCGGGAAGGCCAGGTCGTCCCCGGAGTTGAGGGTGGACAGCCACGTCTCGGTGACCTGCTGCGGGGTGGCGCCGGTGTTGCCGACCAGCGCGTTGGTCATCTTCCCGGCGTCCGCGCCTCCTTCGGGGAACTTGTACTTCGTCCCCGTCGCGTCGATCAGGTAGCGCTCCTTGGCCCCGCCGGTGCTCTGCACGTACAGCATCTGGCTGTCGGTGACCTTGCGGTCGTCGTCCATCAGCCCCGCCTCGCGGTCGGCGAGGACGAACGTCGCGGTCTGCACGGTCTTGCCGTTGCCGCCCGGCGCCTGGCAGACGGCCCAGCGCTTCGCCTTGCCGGCGTCCTGCGGGGCCGGCAGCCGGTCGGGCGCGTACGGGATGCCGATGATGGGCCCGCGCGGCGGCTTGCCCGCGTCCAGGATCTTGTCGTCGATCTGGATGACCTTGAACTTCTGCGGATCCAGGAGGAGTCGGGCGGAAGCCAGGTTGAGCACCGGGTGCAGCCGGGTCTGGTCCTTGCCGTTCACCTTGGTCGTGAGCACCACGTACCGGGTCGTCGACTGCTTGCCGACGATGACCTTGGTACCGGCCTCGTCCCAGCCCTTGGGCGCCTGCGGCTTGAACATTCCCCAGGCACCGAACGCGGCGAGTACGAGCGCCCCCGCCACCAGCCCGGGCAGAACCGCACGCAGCGGACGCGGCGCACCTTCCTCGGACCCGGTGGCGGAAGGCTGGAGGAACGCGGCCACCGTGCGCCGCTTCGCAAAGGTGTACGCGTTGAGTTCATCACGTCGTGATGCCATGACCGCCTGCTTCTCCCCGCACGGCCCGGTCGGTGAGTACGGTCCCCGGGCCTCGATTGTCGGACCGGGGACCTACTATGCCTCTTGACGGAGGGTGCCCAGGGGCCGGGTAGGGTGAGGCCGCCGCTCACTGTCTTCCGGGCCGCACGATTCAGGGGTCGTCGGGGTATTCAGGGCTTGTTGGGGTGGATTGGGGAGATCCGGGGTCCTGCGGCGGGCAGCGCCCGGCTCCGGCACTCACGGGGTACGGCCCCGGGAAGGGGAGGTGGGCGAGTGATGGCCACCGCGACGCAGCCGCAGACGGGTGCACCCGCACCCGCTCGCGGCGGGGTGACGCCGTATCCGAAGTCGAGCCCGGGCCGTTTCGGCCCGTTCCGATTGCAACAACTCGTACTGCTCCAGATCGCCGTGGCCGCCCTGCTGGTGGCCTGGGTCGTGGAGCCGATGCTGCTGATCCCGGCCGGTGTCCTGGCGCTCGTCCTCGTGGTGCTCGCCGTC
Source organism: Streptomyces sp. NBC_01296 (assembly GCF_035984415.1). Taxonomy (NCBI): domain Bacteria; kingdom Bacillati; phylum Actinomycetota; class Actinomycetes; order Kitasatosporales; family Streptomycetaceae; genus Streptomyces; species Streptomyces sp. NBC_01296. Next base: position 2,745,727 of record NZ_CP130720.1, read on the forward strand.
GTACGCCGCCACCAGCGCTCCCTGCCGGAGTGGATCGGCGGCGCGCTCGCGCTGCGCTCCCGGCGGCGCCGGGCCGCGTCGTTCGCGGTTCCCGCGGGTACCGAGCCGGGGCTGGCCCCGCTCGTCGAGGCCGATCCGGCGCTGCGGACCCTCACGTTCAGCGACCGCGACCGGCGGCCCGTCGGGATGGTCGGTGACGGGACGTTCCTGACCGCCGTCGTCCAGGTGGACACGGACGCCACCGCGCTGCGGCCCGACCGCGGCGCCCGGCCGCTGCCGCTGGCCCTCGTACGGGACATCCTCGAAGTCGACGGCATCCGGCTGGAGTCCGCGCAGCTGGTGCTGCACACCCAGCCCGCGCCGGCCCCGCACCTGCCGGCCCAGTCGATGGCCACCCGCAACTACGCGCCCCTGCAGGCCGCCACGGGAACCCCGGCGGTGCGGCTGACGTGGATCGCGCTCAAGCTCGACCCGGAGCTGTGTCCCGAGGCGGTCACCGCGCGCGGTGGCGGGCTGGCGGGCGCGCAGCGCTGTGTGGTGCGGGCGGCCGACCAGTTGGCGAGCCGGCTGACCGGGGCCGGGTTCCGGGCCACCGTGCTCACCGAGCAGGAGCTGACGGCGGCACTGGCCACCTCCTCCTGCGCGAACCCGATGGCGATCACGCAGGCGGGGCGCTCGGCGAGCACCGGCCGGCGGACGGAGGAGACGGCGCGGATCTGGCGCTGCGACGACCGCCGGCACACCACTTACTGGATAGGCCGCTGGCCGCAGCTCGGCGGCAGCGGGGCGGCGTCCCTGCCGCAGTTCGTGGCGCTGCTGACCTCGCTGCCGGCGCTGGCGACGAACTTCAGCCTGACGATGGCTCCGGCGGAGCGCCAGGGCGTCACGCTGACCGGCCACGTACGGGTCACGGGGCGCAGCGACGAGGAACTCGTGGCGGCCCGCAGGGAACTGGAACGCACGGCCCGCGGTGTGCGCACCGGGCTGGTCCGGCTCGACCGTGAACAGGTACCGGGGCTGCTGGCTTCGCTGCCGCTGGGAGGGGCGCGATGAGGGGCGGGTTCGGGCTGATCGGCCCGCGCCGGGAACGGCATGCGGTCCCCGCGGCGGACCTGGACGCGCTGGCGCTGCCCGTCGGGGACGACGGGGTCGTCATCGGCGTGGACGCCGAGGGGCGCCCGGCGGTGCTCGGCATCAACCGGCCGACGCCGTACGAGGTGACGCTGATCGGCGGCCTGTGGACGGCGCAGGTGCTGGCGCTGCGCGCGGCGGCCACGGGGGCGCGGGTGGCGGTGGAGACCGGGCGCGGGCAGGTGTGGTCCGGGCTGGCCCAGGCCGCGGGCGGCGGCCAGCAGTGCGTGACGCTGCACGAGGTCGGCCGGGTGCCGCCGCAGGGCGCGTCGGCGGGCAGCCCGGTGCTGGTGATCCGGGACTGCGGGATGCGGCCGCCGCGCGGGCGCGTGGTGGCGGGGCCCTGGCAGTCGGTGCTGACCCTGCTGCCGTACCTGAGCCCGACGGCGCCGAGGCTGCTGCAGAACTCCTCGCTGGTGGGCGTCCAGCGGGTGTCCCCGGACGAGGCGGAGCAGCTCGGCCGCCTGATGAACCTGCCGCGGGCGGCGGTGGATTCCCTGCCGACGCTGGGCGACGGGGTCACCCTGTGGTGCACGCCGAAGGACCGCCAGTTCGTGATGACCCAGGGCACGGAACCGGAGACCGGCCTCCTGGGCCCCTCCCGCCGCATCGACTGACCACCCCGATGCCCAACCACCCCACCCCACGCAAGCCAACGGAGCCCAGCGGCCGGGCCCAGGCGGGACTGCCGAGCAGGGCGGAGCTCTCGGGCCGCGCCGACCGAGCCCCGCAAGCCGGGGCTGCCGGTCGGGCCGGACACGCAAGGCGGGCCGGGGCGGGCCGGGACTGGCCGTGCCGACCAAGCCACACAGGCCGGGGCGGGCCGGGACTGGCCGTGCCGACCAAGCCACACAGGCCGGGGCGGGCCGGGACTGGCCGTGCCGACCAAGCCACACAGGCCGGGCCAGTCCGGCCCGGACAGGCATTCCAACCGGACCGCGCGGGCCAGTCGGGTCGGCGGGCCGGAGGGGCGGGCCCGGACAGGCCAGGCGAGACGACCGGACCGCTCGTGCCAGTCAGGCCGCTCAGGTCGGGGCGGGCCGGTCGGGCCGGGAGCGGCCAGACTGGCCGGTCGGGCGACCGGCACGGTCCAGCCCTGGCGGCACCTCCAGCGCTGGCGATCGACGCGCGGGGTCCGGGGCGAAGCCCCCGGGCCTCCCCGGCACCACCCAGCCCCGCCGGCGTTTGAGGCGCGGGGTCCGGGTCAGAGCCCCGGGGTTCTTTCCAGCCCCGCCGGCGATTGAGGCGCGGTCCGGGCGGAGCCCCCGGGGCACGTCCCAGCGGGAGCTGGGGAGAAACGGAGAAAGGGCGGGGCGGGGAAAAGGCCCCGCGCAGCGGCAGCAGCACGCCACCCGGCGGGTGACGGTTGCTCAGGGAGCGCCCACCCTGTAGGCAGGACGGCAAGGACGACGGCAGGAAGCCGGCCCGCAAGGGCCCCCGCACCGCGGGACGTCCAACGGGGGCGGACACCGCTGTCGGCACGCGATTAGGCTGGGCGCGGGCGCGGCGTCGAGGTGGGCGCCGGACCAGTGTTCGACAGACCAGGAGGACCAGTGAGCGGCGATCGGAACGAGAGGCGCGGCGGGACTTGGGACGTCCCGACGGACGATCAGTCCGACGCGGAGCCCGAGGTGACGGGCGAGTTCACCATCGACTACACCCCGCCGGCCTGGTACACGCAGGGCGCGGCCCCGGCCACTGCGGTACCGGGCCTCCCCGAAGGCAGCGGCTTCGAACCCCACCGCCCGTCGGACGTGGCCTCGCCCTCGACGATGCGGATCGCCCCGCCGGCCCCGCGCACGCCGTCGGACGGAGCGGGCGTGCCCTCGCCGTTCCCGGCACCGGCCCCGCCGGCCCCGGCACCCTTCAGCGCGCCGGCCGACAACGCCACCCCGCCCGCGGTTTTCCCGCCCCCGGCACCCGCCGACACCACGGGCGCCCCCTCGGCGCACCCGGCACCCTTCAGTACCCCGGCCGAGTCCACCACCGGCGCACCCGCGGCTCTCCCGGCACCCGCCGAGGTACCGGCCCTGCCGGCACCGGCACCGGCACCCACCCCCGCCCCGGCGCCCTTCGGCACGCCCTCCGCCGAGGCCCCCGCCGAAGCGCCCGGGCCGTTCGTGAAGGCCTCCTTCGAGGGATCCGCCCCCGTCCAGCGGCACGACACCCCGCCCGACGGGACGGCCATCCCGTTCGCGAACCCCGAGCCCGCGGCTCCGGAGGTTCCCCGGGACGCCGCTCCCGCGCCGGTGGCCGACGCCTTCCCTGCGCCCTTCGCGCCCCCCGTACCGGAGGCTCCGGCGCCCGTCACCCCCGTGGATGCAGTTCACCCGCCCGTGGAAGCCCCCTTCGGGGGACCCGGAGGCGAACTGCCGGCGCTGCCGCCCGCGTTCCCCGCCACCACCGCGCCGCAGGACGGCTACGGCTTCCCGCCGGCCCCCGTCCCCGCCACCACCGCGCCGCAGGACGGCTACGGCTTCCCGCCCGCGCCCCAGAACGGGTACGGGTTCCCCCCGGCCCCCGGCCCGGCCACCACGGCGCCCCAGGACGGCTACGGCTTCCCGCCGGCCCCCGCACCGGCGCAGCACCAGCCGCAGCCGCCCGTGGACGCAGGCGACTACGCCTTCCCGCCCGCGCAGCCCGCTCCGGCCCCGGCCCCCGTACCCCCGCAGCACCAGCAGCCGCAGCCGCAGCCGCAGCCGCAGTCGCAGTCGCAGTACGACCCCCGTACCGGCGGCGCCCAGTGGCCCGCCGGGCCCCAGCCGGGCCCGCAGCCGCACGACCCCCGCTACCAGCCCGGCCCGGCCGGCGGCGGCGCTCCCCTCGGCTACACCGCCGCCGTCGAGCTGTCCTCCGACCGGCTGCTGCGCGGCAAGCAGAAGCCCAAGCCCCAGCGCGCCGGCTTCCGTTTCGGCGGCAAGGCCGCCGAGGCCGAGCGCCTGCGCAAGCTCGAGCTCATCCGCACGCCGGTCATGTCCTGCTACCGCATCGCCGTCATCAGCCTCAAGGGCGGCGTCGGCAAGACCACGACCACCACCGCCCTCGGCGCGACCCTCGCCACCGAGCGCCAGGACAAGATCCTGGCCATCGACGCGAACCCCGACGCCGGCACCCTCGGCCGCCGCGTCCGCCGCGAGACCGGGGCCACCATCCGGGACCTGGTCCAGGCGATCCCGTACCTGAACTCGTACATGGACATCCGGCGGTTCACCTCCCAGGCCCCCTCCGGCCTGGAGATCATCGCCAACGACGTGGACCCGGCCGTGTCGACGACGTTCAACGACGAGGACTACCGCCGTGTCATCGACACGCTCGGCCGCCAGTACCCGATCATCCTCACCGACTCGGGCACCGGCCTGCTCTACTCCGCCATGCGCGGCGTCCTGGACCTGGCCGATCAGCTGATCATCATCTCGACCCCGTCGGTGGACGGTGCCAGCAGCGCGAGCACGACGCTCGACTGGCTCTCCGCGCACGGGTACGCCGACCTGGTCTCCCGCTCCCTCACCGTCATCTCGGGGGTCCGCGAGACCAGCAAGATGATCAAGATCGAGGACATCGTGCAGCACTTCGAGACCCGCTGCCGCGGCGTCGTCGTGGTGCCGTTCGACGAACACCTCGCGGCCGGCGCCGAGGTCGACCTCGACCTGATGCGGCCGAAGACCCGGGAGGCGTACTTCAACCTCTCCGCGCTCGTGGCCGAGGACTTCGTCCGCGCCGCCCAGCAGGCCCCCCAGGGCCACTGGGGAGCACCTCAGCAGCCCCAACAGCCCCAACAGCAGCAGCAGCTCCACGCCCAGCCGCAGTCACCTCAGCAGCCGCAGCCGCAGGGCCAGCCGTACGGCCAGCCCCAGGGCCCGTCCCCGTACCAGCAGCCGCCGCAGCCGTACGCCCAGCCGTACCCGCAGCCCGGCCAGCCCTGGCAGCCGCAGCAGCAGCCCCAGAACCCGCAGCAGCCCCCGCGCGACCCGCGCCTCGGCTGACGACGGCAGCAGGAAGGGCCCGTACCTCCCAGGGGGTACGGGCCCTTCTCGTGCACGCCGGGCAGCCGCCCGCGGCTCAGCGCTCCGCGTCGTACGCCTCGGTCAGCGTCCGCGCCCGCTTCACGTCGTCGGCGATGGCCTCGAGCAGGCCGTCCAGCGATTCGAACTTCGCCATGCCGCGCACGTACGCGAGGAAGTCCACGGTCACGTGCAGGCCGTACAGGTCCAGGCCGATCCGGTCGATCGCGTACGCCTCCACGGTCCGCTCGGTGGCGTCGAACTGCAGGTTCGTGCCGACCGAGATCGCCGCCGGCATCCGCTCGCCGTTGGCCGTGAGCCAGCCCGCGTACACGCCGTCCGCCGGGATGGCGGTGTGCGGGGCGGTCTCGACGTTGGCCGTCGGGTAGCCGAGTTCGCGCCCGCGCTGGGCGCCGCGTACGACGACGCCCTCGACGCGGTGCGGCCGACCGAGGATCTCGGCCGCGCCCGCCATGTCGCCTTCTGCGACCAGCTTTCGAGCCAGCGTCGAGGAGAACGGGACGCCGCCGCCCGCCGCGCCGCGCTCGACCAGGTCCACGACGTCGACCTCGTAGTCGTACGTGCCGCCCAGCTCGCGGAGGAAGTCGACGTTTCCGGCGGCCCGGTGGCCGAAGCGGAAGTTCGGGCCCTCGATGACGGCCTGCGCGTGCAGCTTGTCGACGAGCACCTTCACGATGAAGTCGGCCGGGGAGAGCTGCGAGAACTCCGCCGTGAACGGCAGGATCAGCAGCGCGTCCACGCCCAGCCCGGCCATCAGTTCGGCACGGCGGTCGTACGGGGCCAGGATCGGCGGGTGGCTGCCGGGGCGCACGACCTCGCTCGGGTGCGGGCTGAAGGTGACGACGACGGACGGGACGCCGAGCGCGCGCGCCTTGGCCACGGCCCGCCCGATGATCAGCTGATGGCCCCGGTGCACACCGTCGTACGAGCCGATGGTGACGACGCTGCGTCCCCAGTCCTGGGGGATGTCCTCCAAGCCACGCCAGCGCTGCACTGTGACCGCTCCTCGCCCGAACCGTGTAGGCCCTGTCCTGGTTGCCGATTGCAGGTCTAAGACTGCCATGCCCGTGCCCGGGGCCCCGCATCGGCATCTGGCTGGGGGCGCTCTGTGTCACCTCGGCGGGGCGGAGCCCAGGCGCGCGGATGTAACGGTGGGGGCGGCTGCGGCCAAGTAAGGGGTAGAGGGGCTCGTACGGGTCCCGGACACCAGGGAGGGGGCCCGGTGAGCAGCACCGAGCAGGAGAGCGTGTCGGCGGGAATCGGACCGCCGGATCTGTCCACACCCGAAGGATTCGGGGCGTTCTACCAGCAGCACATAGACGCGGTCCTGGGTTTCGTCACGCGCCGCGTCGCCGACCCGCATCTGGCGGCTGACCTGACGGCCGACATCTTCCTCGCGGCGCTGAAGGCCGCTCCGGGCTACCGGCCCGACCGGGGCGTCCCGGTCGCCTGGCTGTACGGCATCGCACGGCATGTCCTGGCGGGCCATGCCCGCGGCCGTGCCCGCGAGCGCGGCGCACTGGAGCGGCTCAGCGGCCGTCGGCTGCTCGACGACGAGGACGTCGCCGCGCTGGAGGAGCGGATCGACGCCCAGCGGGCGTTCCGGGTACTGGCCGAGAGACATGCCGCCCTCTCCGAGCCGCTTCGAGCCGTCCTCGACCTGATCGTCGTGGACGGGCTCAGCCCGGCCGAGGCCGCGCAGGCCCTCGGCGTCACCCAGGCCACCGTCCGGGTCCGCCTGCACCGCGCCCGGCGCATTTTGCGGACCGCGTCCGCACCTTCCGAACACCCCGTCCCGGCACACCAGTTGGAGGCAGCACGATGAACAGCAGGCCCACCCGGTTCGAGGAGCGCCTCAAGGAGGAGCTCCTGGCGATCGCCGCCGACCGGAGCAGGATCGAGGAGCAGGTCGACTTCGCCGTCCGCTCCCCCGCCCGCCGGTTCCGGATGCCGCTCGCCCTCGGCGTGGCAGCGGCCGCGGCCGCCGGCCTCCTGGTCGCCCTGCCGGTCGTCGGCGACGACGGGGGCAGCGCCCCCGCGTACGCCCTGACGATGAGCAGCGACGGCACCATCACGGTCAAGCTGTTCAATCCCGAGGGGCTGCCCGGCCTGGAGCGCGAGCTCCGCGCGCTGGGGGTCAGCATCACGAGGGTCCCCGTGAAGCCGGCGGGCGAGTGCTCCGAATGGCCGCCCGGCGGTTTCGACGAGGCGAACGGACTCCTCACGAGCGAGGGGGACGGACCCCTGTTGAAGATCAACTCAACGACGCTTCCGGCGGGGCACACCCTCGTCTTCACGATGTACGAGAAGGGCCCCTGGCGAGGTTCCTTCGGCTCGCTGCGCACCTCGCTGGTGCCGTCCTGCATCCCCGACAACTTCAGCCTGGGCGTCGACGAGCTCCCGAAGAACCCCACGGGGACCCACTCGCCCGTCTCGCCCTCCGGTCGCCCCAACGAGGACCTGCCGAGCGAGGCGCTCGTCAAGCTGGGCGGGGCGACCAAGAGATAGGCAGGGGCACGAGGCCGGCCTCGGCGAAGCAGGAGTGCCGGCGGGAGCCCGCGCGGCGGAAAGCGCCCCCTTGTACTCCCTCAGTCACTCCGCGCGCCTGCTCGGACGGGTGCATACGGGGGCGAGGCTGGATAGACACCTACCCGAGGGGGGTCGTGGAGCGGTGAGCAGCAGGCGATGTGCGCTCACCGCTCCACGTCAAAGCGGAGCGGATCAGACGAAGACGGCCAGCGACTTCGCCTTGCCGCCCTTGCTCTCCACGAGCCCGAGCAGCTGACCCTCCGGCCCGTAGACCGCCACCGTCTTGCCGGCGGGGTACGCGTCCGGCATCTCGATGCGCACGCCGTTGGCGAGCAGCGAGGCACGCCGGGCGTCCAGGTCCCAGCGCGGGAAGGCCGCGGCCGCCGCCTCGCCGATCGGCATGACGGTCAGCTCCTCCTGGAGCTGGTCCAGCGTCCGCGCCCGGTCGATCTTGTACGGGCCCACCCGGGTGCGCCGCAGCGCGGTGAGGTGCCCGCCGACGCCGAGGTCGGCGCCCAGGTCACGGGCGAGGGCGCGGATGTACGTACCGCTGGAGCACACCACGGAGACGACGAGGTCGACGACCTTGGTGCCGTCCTCGGCCTCTGCGTCCCGCATGTCGTACACCTGGAACGAGGAGATGGTCACCGGCCGGGCCGGGATCTCGAAGTCCTCGCCGTCGCGCGCACGCTTGTAGGAGCGCACGCCCTTGATCTTGATGGCGCTGACCTTCGACGGGACCTGCATGATCTCGCCGGACAGCTTGGCGATGCCCTTGTCCACGGCCTCGCGGGTCACCGCGGAGGCGTCCGTGGAGGAGGTGATCTCACCCTCCGCGTCGTCCGTCAGGGTGTTTTGACCGAGGCGGATCGTCCCGAGGTATTCCTTCTCGGTGAGCGCGAGGTGGCCGAGGAGCTTGGTGGCCTTCTCGACGCCCAGGACGAGGACGCCCGTCGCCATCGGGTCGAGCGTGCCGGCGTGGCCGACGCGGCGGGTCTTGGCGATCCCGCGCATCTTGGCGACCACGTCGTGCGAAGTGAAGCCGGACGGCTTGTCGACGATGACAAGGCCGTCCGGAGTCTTCCCTGCGTTGGTGCTCATTCCGCGGCTGCGTCCTCGTCGTCGTCCTCACCGGGCTTCTTGTACGGGTCGGCGTCGCCGGCGTACTGCGCGCCGGAGGAGACCTCTCGCACCTGGGCGTCGGAGGCGCGCGCCTTGTTGAGGAGGTCCTCGATGGTCTTGGCGTTCTCCGGGAGCGCGTCCGCGACGAAGGTCAGGGTGGGCGTGAACTTGGTGCCCGCCGCCCGGCCGACCGCGGAGCGCAGTACGCCCTTGGCGCTTTCGAGACCCGCTGCCGCGCTGGCGCGGTCCTCGTCGTCACCGTAGACCGTGTAGAAGACCGTGGCCTCCCGCAGATCGCCGGTGACCCGGGTGTCCGTGATGGTCACGTGCGTACCGAGGCGGGGGTCCTTGACACCACGCTGCAGCTTCTCGGCCACCACCTCCCGGATGAGGTCCGCCAGCTTCTTTGCCCGCGCATTGTCGGCCACTGGTCCGTCTCCTTCTTTGTCTTGCTATCAGTCTTCATCACCGTGCAGCCGCCGTCGTACCGACAGCAGCTCCACTTCCGGACGTGCCGCGACCAGCCGCTCGCAGCGGTCCAGTACATCCGAGAGGAACCTCGCGTCCCCGCTGACCAGAGCGACCCCGATACGGGCCCTGCGGTGCAGATCCTGGTCGCCCACCTCTGCCGCGCTCACGGCGAACTTGCGTTGGAGCTCGGCCACGATGGGCCGGACTACGGAGCGTTTCTCCTTCAGCGAGTGGACGTCGCCGAGGAGCAGGTCGAAGGACAGAGTCCCCACGTACATTCAGTTCCGGATATCCCGCCGGTGCGGGTTCGGTGGCCTGCCGGCCGTCGCGCGGCAGGGTCACCAGAACCGTACACGCAACGGCCGGGGCCGATCGACGGATATTCCGCCGACCGGCCCCGGTGTTACGACACGGTACGAACCGCCTCGCGCTTACGCGCGGGGCTTCTCGCGCATCTCGTACGTCGCGATGACGTCGTCGATCTTGATGTCGTTGTAGCTGCCGAGGTTGATACCGCCCTCGAAGCCTTCGCGAATCTCGGTGACGTCGTCCTTGAAGCGGCGCAGACCGGAGATGTTGAGGTTCTCCGCGATGACCTTGCCATCGCGCAGGAGCCGCGCCTTGGTGTTGCGCTTGACCTCGCCGGACCGGATGAGGACACCGGCGATGTTGCCCAGCTTGGACGAGCGGAAGATCTCGCGGACCTCCGCCGTACCGAGCTCGACCTCTTCGTACTCCGGCTTGAGGAGACCCTTCAGGGCCGCCTCGATCTCCTCGATGGCCTGGTAGATCACCGAGTAGTAGCGGACGTCGACGCCCTCGCGGTCCGCCATCTGCGCGGCACGGCCGGCCGCACGGACGTTGTAACCGATGACGATGGCGTCGGAGCCCATCGCAAGCGAGATGTCGGACTCGGTGACCGCACCCACACCGCGGTGCAGGACCCGGATGTCGACCTCTTCACCGACGTCGAGCTGGAGCAGCGAGGACTCGAGAGCCTCGACCGCACCGGACGCGTCGCCCTTGATGATGAGGTTGAGTTCCTGGACCAGACCGGCCTTGAGGACCGAGTCGAGGTCTTCCAGGGACACCCGGCGGACGCGCTTGGCGAAGTTGGCGTTGCGCTCACGCGCAGCACGCTTCTCGGCGATCTGACGGGCGGTGCGGTCCTCGTCGACGACGAGGAAGTTGTCGCCGGCGCCGGGGACGTTGGTGAGACCCAGGACCAGGACGGGGGTCGACGGACCCGCTTCCTCGACGTTGTTGCCCTTGTCGTCGAGCATGGCGCGCACGCGGCCGTAGGCGTCGCCCACGACCATCGTGTCGCCGACGCGGAGGGTACCGCGCTGGACGAGGACGGTGGCGACGGCACCGCGGCCGCGGTCGAGGTGGGACTCGATCGCAATACCCTGAGCGTCCTGCTCCGGGTTGGCGCGCAGGTCGAGCGAGGCGTCGGCCGTGAGGACGACGGCCTCCAGCAGGGAGTCGATGTGCAGACCCTGCTTGGCGGAGATGTCGACGAACATCGTGTCGCCGCCGTACTCCTCGGCGACCAGGCCGAACTCGGTGAGCTGACCGCGCACCTTGACCGGGTCGGCACCCTCGACGTCGATCTTGTTGACCGCGACGACGATCGGGACGCCGGCGGCCTTGGCGTGGTTGAGCGCCTCGATCGTCTGCGGCATGACGCCGTCGTTGGCCGCGACCACGAGGATCGCGATGTCGGTCGACTTGGCACCACGGGCACGCATGGCGGTGAACGCCTCGTGACCCGGGGTGTCGATGAAGGTGATCTTGCGCTCTTCACCGTTGACCTCGGTACCGACCTGGTACGCACCGATGTGCTGCGTGATGCCGCCGGCCTCGCCCGCAACGACGTTCGTCTTGCGGATGGCGTCGAGCAGTCGGGTCTTACCGTGGTCGACGTGACCCATGACGGTCACGACCGGCGGACGCGGCATGAGGTATTCCTCGCCGCCCTCGTCCTCGCCGAACTCGATGTCGAAGCCCTCGAGGAGCTCGCGGTCCTCTTCCTCCGGGCTGACGATCTGGACGACGTAGTTCATCTCGCCGGCCAGCATCTCGAGCGTCTCGTCGGAGACGGACTGCGTGGCAGTGACCATCTCGCCGAGGTTCATCATCACGGCGACGAGCGACGCCGGGTTGGCGTTGATCTTCTCCGCGAAGTCGGTGAGGGAGGCACCGCGCGACAGGCGAACGGTCTCGCCCTGGCCGCGAGGCAGCATCACGCCGCCGACGGACGGGGCCTGCATGGCCTCGTACTCCTGGCGCCTCTGACGCTTGGACTTGCGACCACGACGGGCCGGACCACCGGGACGGCCGAAGGCACCCTGCGTGCCACCACGGGCACCGGGGCCACCGGGACGACCACCGAAGCCGGGACGACCGCCGCCGCCGGCACCCGCCGGACCGCCGCCGAAGCCGCCGCCACCGGGACGCGGGCCGCCGAAGCCGCCACCGCCGCCGGGACGCGAGCCCGGACCGGCCGGACGACCGGCGAAGCCGCCGCCCGCGGGACGACCGGCACCGCCGGGACGACCTGCGCCGCCCGCACCGGGACCACGGCCACCGGGGCCGCCACCGGGACGGGGACCGGGACCACCGGCAGCGGGACGCTGCGGCATCATGCCCGGGTTCGGACGGTTACCACCGGGAGCACCACCCGGACGCGGGGCGCCGCCCTGCGGACGGGGCATGCCGCCCGGGGTCGGACGACCGGCACCGGGACCCTGCGGACGCGGAGCGCCACCGGGGCCACCCTGCGGGCGGGGAGCACCCTGGCCGCCGCCGGCGCCGGGGGCACCGGGACGGGGAGCGCCGGCCGGACGGGGCGCCTGCGGGCGCGCCATGCCGGTGGAGCCACCAGAGGTGAACGGGTTGTTGCCCGGACGGGGACCGGCCGGACGGGCGCCCTGCGGACGCGGGGCCTGGCCACCGGGACCGGCGGGACGCTGTCCCTGGCCGCCGGGGGCGGAGCCGGCCGGACGCGGGGCGCCGGGACGGGCACCGGCCTGGCCACCCTGGGCCGCGGGACGCTGCTGCGCCGGACGCGGGCCGGGGGTCGCGCCGGGACCGGCGGGACGCTCCGTGCGCTCCGTGCGCTCGGCGCGCGCCGGGGCGGCCGGGGCCGCCGGAGGCGCGGAGAACTCGGTCGCCACGGGAGCCGCCGGAGCGGGCTTCGGGGCGGCCGGAGCCTTGGGACCGGGACGCGGGCCGGAAGCGGCCGGAGTCACCGGGGCGGACGCGCTGGGTGCCGCAGCCTCGGCAGCGGCCGGCTTGGGGGCCGGGGCGCCGGGCTTGGGGGCAGCGGGACGTGCAACAGCACCCGGGGTGGGAACCCCGGGCTTGGCGGGCGCAGCCTTGCGGGGCGCACCCGGCTTCGCAGCGGACTTGCCGGCGTTGCCGCTGGGCCCCTGCAGTGCGTCAGTCAACTTGCGTACAACCGGCGCCTCGATCGTCGAGGACGCCGAACGGACGAACTCACCGAGTTCCTGGAGCTTGGCCATGACGACCTTGCTCTCAACTCCGAACTCCTTGGCGAGTTCGTATACCCGGACCTTAGCCACTTCGCTCCTTTTAGGTCCGGGTTACGCCGGACCGTCGCTACTTCATGGGCGTACTCATCGCGTACTCATCGAGTGCTCATCGCAATCTCGACCTACTTCCAACTCGCGAGGTACCTGACCGCACGGGGTATCCGTGCCGTACTACTTCTTACGGTGTCGCCTCGGCCACGACGGCCACGGCTTTGCTCAGTCCGGTCGTGTCGAGTGCTCCCGGGGACCGAAGGGCCCGGGGGAACGCTCTGCGACGGACCGCCTTGTCCAGACAGACCACGGCAGGGTGCACATAGGCGCCCCGGCCGGGCAGCGTACCGCTTGGATCAGGGACGCATTCGTCCCCGACCGCCACGATGCGCAGCAGATCGCTCTTGGCCGCTCGCTCCCGACACCCCACACAGGTGCGTTCGGGGCATGCGCGGGCTTGCGTCCGGCCAGACACGCCTAAGTCTACCTCCCCGCACCGACCTCACCCCTTCGGGCGAAAAATCGAACGGATGTTGTCGAGATCTGCTGTCTTGATCCTGTCTACCTGCCGGACAGCTCCGGCAGGTACCGGATTTATTCCCCGTCCCGGCCCCGGTCGGCGTCCGGGGACACCTCGGTGTCGGGACGGATGTCGATGCGCCAGCCGGTGAGCCGAGCGGCGAGGCGGGCGTTCTGGCCCTCCTTGCCGATGGCCAGCGACAGCTGGTAGTCGGGCACGGTCACCCGGGCGGAGCGCGAGTCCCAGTCGACGACCTCGACCTTGCTCACCCGGGCGGGTGACAGCGCGTTCGCGACCATCTCCGCCGGGTCGTCGGACCAGTCGACGATGTCGATCTTCTCGCCGTGCAGCTCGGCCATGACATTGCGCACACGGGCGCCCATCGGGCCGATGCAGGCGCCCTTCGGGTTGAGGCCCGAGCGGGTGGACCGTACGGCGATCTTGGTGCGGTGGCCGGCCTCGCGGGCGATCGCCGAGATCTCGACGCTGCCGTCCGCGATCTCCGGGACCTCCAGCGCGAAGAGCTTCTTCACCAGGTTGGGGTGGGTGCGCGACAGGGTCACGGACGGACCGCGGACACCCTTCGCCACCCGTACGACGTACGCCTTGATGCGCAGGCCGTGCGTGTACTCCTCGCCGGGGACCTGCTCCTGCACCGGCAGGATGGCCTCGAGCTTGCCGATGTCGACGAGGACGTTCTTGGGGTCCTTGCCCTGCTGGACGACACCGGTGATGACGTCGCCCTCACGGCCGGCGAACTCGCCGAAGGTCAGGTCGTCCTCTGCGTCGCGCAGACGCTGCAGAATCACCTGCTTGGCGGTCGTCGCGGCGATCCGGCCGAAGTCCGACGGGGTGTCGTCGAACTCCTTGGCCTCCTGCCCCTCCTCCAGGTCCCGCGGGTCCTCCGTCGCCCACACGACGACGTGGCCGTTGGTGCGGTCCAGCTCCACGCGCGCGCGCCGGAAGCTGCCCTCGGTGCGGTGGTACGCGATGAGGAGGGCCGACTCGATCGCCTCGACGAGCAGGTCGAAGGAGATCTCCTTCTCCCGGACCAGACCCCGCAGGGCACTCATGTCGATGTCCACGGCTACGCCTCCTCTTCCTTCTTGTCCTTGCGGTTGAACTCGATCTCGACCCGCGCCTTGGCGATGTCGGTGAAAGCAATGCGGCGGGCGGTCGCCTTGCGGCCCTTCACGCCCGGAACCTCGAGGTCCATTCCCTCGTCGTCCACGTCGAGGATGCGGGCGATCAGTTCCTCGCCCTCCACCGGCTGGAACTTCACGAGGCGGCCGATCGCCCGTACGTAGTGACGGTGCTCGGTCAGCGGGCGGTCGGCGCCCGGCGAGCTCACTTCGAGGACATACTCGTCCTCGCCCATCACATCGGATTCGTCGAGCTTCTCGGAGACCTCGCGGCTCAGCTCGGCACACGCGTCCAGTTCCACGCCCTCGTCGGAGTCCACGATGATGCGCAGCATCCGGCGCTTGCCGGCCTTGGACATCTCGACGTCCTCGAGATCCAGGCCCTTGGCGGCGACGAGCGGCTCCAGCAATGCGCGCAGCCTGTCGCTCTGGGTGGTGCTCATCCGGGTGACTCCTCGGCCGCGTGTGCTGTTGTGGTTTACGTCGCGTGTCAGGTCAAAGGGTATCCGGTCGCGGAGGGTGTTGCCGTCCTCCGCGGGGACAGGGCCCCGGGTACGGTGATCACACCCTGTCCCGTCACCACCTTCGAGGACGTCGCCGTGCCCTGGACTTCGCCTTTGCGGCTCTCCCGCAGGAGCCTGCTCGCCGGTGCCGCCGGCGTGGCCGGCGCCGCGCTGCTCACCGGGTGCTCCGACGGGGACGGCTCGCCGGACACCGCCGTCGGGGTTCCACTCGAACGGCGGATGCGCGAGACAGCCGTTCGGGACAGCGAACGGCTGCTGGAACGTTACGACGCCACCGCCGCCGCCCATCCGGCCCTGGCCGCGCGCCTCGCGCCGCTGCGGGCCTCGGTCGCCGCGCACACCGGGGCACTGGCCTCCGCGGACTCCGCGACCCGCAAGCCCTCGGGCTCCGCCTCGCCCTCCTCCGCCGCCTCCGGCGCCGCCTCGTCCGCGCCGGCCGGCGCCCCCGCGGTGAGCGGCGAGCCCGTGCCGCCGAAGCCGGAGGAGGCCCTGACCGCCCTCGCGGACGCCGAGCGGAGCCTGTCCGAGGCCCGGACCATCGCCCTGGCCGGGGCGCCCGGGGAGCTGGCCCGGCTGCTGGCCTCGGTGGCCGCGTGCGGCGCCGTACACGCCTACCTGCTGACCTCGCCCCAGGGAGCCAAGCCGTGAAGCCCGAACCCTCTCCCGCGAACCGCGCCCTCGAAGCCGCGCAGTCGGCGCTCGCCGCCGAGCACGCGGCCGCGTACGGGTACGGGGTGATCGGCGCGCGAGCCGCTTCCGCGCGCTCCGCCGAGGCCCGCGAGGCGCACGGCGGCCACCTGTCCCGCCGGGACGCGCTCGCCCGGACGGTGCGCGAGATGGGCGGTTCGCCGCGGCCCGCGGAGGCGGCGTACGCCCTGCCCTTCGAGGTGCGCACCCCGGCCGATGCCGAGCGGCTGGCCGCCGAGATCGAGGACCGGGTGGCGGGTGCTTACTCCGACCTGGTGCGGGCGGCGGACGGCCGGTTGCGCCGCGAGGCGGCCGACGCGCTGAGCGCCGCGGCCGTGCGCGCGGCACGCTGGCGTGGTGTCGGCGTAGCCTTCCCTGGGCTCACGGAACGTGGAGAACGAGCCCGGACCAGCTGAAAGGGATCACGCACGCATGGCTTTCGAACCGCCGCAGCGGCTTGTACGGGCGCTCGGCGAGACGCCGGATCCGGCCCATGACGCGGACTGGCTGGGGCAGTTGCCCCGGCTCGCCGAGGAGGCGCTGGCCCGGCGTGGGGTCCAGGCCCAGCGGGTGCAGGCCCCGGGCGGCCGGAGCAGTCTGGTCGTCCTCGTCCACTACGCCGACGGGACCCCGGCCGCGGTGAAGCTGGCTCCCCCGTCCGCGCGCCCCGACCGGGAGCTGGCCGCGCTGGCGCACTGGGGCGGGTTCGGCGCCGTACGGGTCCTCGACACCCGCCACCACGAGGAGGACGGGGCACTGCTGCTGGAGCGGCTCCACCCGGAGGTGTCGTTGCGGTCGCTGCCGGAGGCGAAGGCCCTGCTGGAGGCGAGCGGGACGCTGCGCAGGCTGTGGGTGGCCCCGCCGGCCGGGCACCTGTTCGAGACGGTGGCCGAGCGCACCGCGCAGCAGGCGGAGGTGCTGCGCAAGGCCCCGCCGGAGACCGAGGCGCTGGCGTCCGCCGCGCTCGCGGTCCGCGAGGAGCTGACGGCGCTGCCCGGCGAAGAGCTGCTGCTGCACGGGAACTTCCGGCAGGGCAAGGTGCTGGCGGGCGAGCGGGCTCCGTGGCTGGCGGTCGGTCCGGACCCGCTGGTCGGGGACCGTGCGTACGACCTGGCCCGGCTGGTCCGGGACCGGCTGGAGGACCAGGTCGCGTCCTCGGCGGGGGCGGCGGGCGCCCGGCGCCGGGTGAACAAGCTGGCCGACTCCCTGGAGGTCGACCGGGACCGGCTGCGGGGCTGGACGCTGTTCCGCGCGGTGGAGTCCGGGAACCGGGCGCTGGCCGCGGGGCGGCGCCGGGACGCGGAGCTGCTGCTGGAGTTCGCGGCCTGGTTGTAGGGAATACCGTAGATACGGGTAGGTGCCCCGCAGACAGGCGCCCCGCAGGAGGCCGTCATGGTCCAGGAACTGCTGACAGCGGGAATCGCGGCGGCCGCAGGAGTCGCGGTGTACGCGGGCGTGGCCGCACGGGTGGTGCGGCAGTACGAGCGGGGTTTGGTCTTCCGCTTCGGCCGCCTGCGGGAGGGGATCCGCGGGCCCGGCTTCACCATGATCCTCCCGTTCATCGACCGCCTGCTCAAGGTGAACATGCAGATCGTGACGCTGCCGGTGCCCGCGCAGGAGGGCATCACGCGGGACAACGTCACGGTGCGGGTGGACGCGGTCGTGTACTTCAAGGTCGTGGACCCGGCGAACGCGATCATCGAGGTGGAGGACTACCGTTTCGCGGTCTCGCAGATGGCGCAGACCTCGCTGCGCTCGATCATCGGCAAATCGGACCTGGACGATCTGCTGTCCAACCGGGAGCAGCTGAACCAGGGGCTGGAGCTGATGATCGACAGCCCGGCGGTGGGATGGGGCGTGCAGATCGACCGGGTCGAGATCAAGGACGTCTCGCTGCCGGAGACGATGAAGCGGTCGATGGCGCGGCAGGCGGAGGCGGACCGCGAGCGGCGGGCGCGGGTCATCAACGCGGATGCGGAGCTTCAGGCTTCGCGGAAGCTGGCCGAGGCGGCGGCGGTGATGTCGGAGCAGCCGGCGGCGCTGCAGTTGCGGCTGCTGCAGACGGTGGTGGCGGTGGCTGCGGAGAAGAACTCCACGCTGGTCCTCCCCTTCCCGGTGGAACTCCTCCGCTTCCTGGAACGCGCCGCCCCGGCCCAAACGGCCCCGGACCCGGCGGCCACACCCCCACGCAAGGCCTCGCCGCCCCCGGCCCCCGCAGTCAACGCTTCGCCGACCTCTGGCCTTGCACTCAACGCCTCATCGGCCCCCGACCACCCCGCACTCAACGCTTCACCGGCCCCCGACCCCGCAGTGGACGGCACCCCGGACCCCGAACCCCCCGTGGACGGCACCCCGGACCCCGAACCCCCCGTGGACGGCTCGCCGGATGCCGACCCCGCGCGAAACGGCTCCCTGGGCTGCGGAGCAGCGCTGAACGCCTCGCCGGCCCCCGACCCCGCAGTGGACGGCTCGCCGGGCCGTGGCCCTGCGTTGGACGGCTCCGGGAATCCCGGACCCACGCCGGACGGATCCCTGGAGCCGGGCACCGGGCTGGACGGCTCCCCGGGCCCCGGACCGAGCGTGGACGGTTCGCCGGGCCCGGACGCTGCCACCGCACCCGGCACGGACGAAGCACAGCCCGGGTGACCGCTCCCGCTGCGCGGGGCCTTCTCCCCGCCCCGCCCTTTCTCCGTTTCCCGGGCTCTGCCCGGACCCGCGCCTCAAACGCCGGCGGGGCTGGAGTTCCCCCGGTCGGGCCGGATGGCGCCGGAGCGCCATGTCAGCCCGCCCAGCGTTTGAGGCGCGGGGGTCCGGGGGCGGAGCCCCCGGTTTCGGGAAGGGGCGGGGCGGGGAGAAGGCCCCGCGCAGCGGCACCCGGCACCCCGTGGACGGCACCCCGCACCCAGTGATCAGCAGCCGTTGGCCGGTCGCAGGCAGCCGGTGGCCAGTGGCCCGCCCCCTGGAGGCGGGCAGCCGGTCGCCGGCAGTTGGTGCCCCGCCACCGGAGGCCGACAGCGGGTGGCCGGCAGCCCGAACCCGGCAGCACGCGGTACGCACCCCATGGCCGGACGGCGGGCCACGCGGCACGCACCCCGCACCCCGTGGCCGGAGGCCGGAAGCCCGCAGACGGTGGCTCCCGGGCGTCAGGGCATCAGGGCATCAGGGCATCAGGCGGGACAGGGCTTCCGACAGGGGGAGTTCCTCGCGGGTGCCCGTGGCGCGGTGCTGGAGTTCGACCACCTCGTCCGCCGAGCGGCGGCCCGCGACCAGGATCCACGGGACGCCGATCAGTTCCGCGTCCGTGAGCTTCACGCCCGGGGACAGGCCCGGGCGGTCGTCCAGCAGGACCCGCAGCCCGGACCCCGCCAGGGCCTCGGCCGCCTGCTCCGCCAGCGCCAGCGGAACCGCCTTGCCCGCCGCCACCACGTGGACGTCCGCCGGGGCCACCGCCGCGGGCCAGGCCAATCCCCGCGCGTCGGCGGTCTGTTCGGCCAGCGCGGCCACCGCCCGCGAGACGCCGATGCCGTACGAGCCCATCGTGACCCGCACCGGCTTGCCCTCCCGGCCCAGCACGTCCAGCCCGAACGCGTCCGCGTACTTGCGGCCCAGCTGGAAGATGTGCCCGATCTCGATCGCGCGGTCCAGCCGGAGCCCGGCGCCGCAGCGCGGGCAGGGGTCGCCGGGCTCGACGACGACCACGTCGAGGTACTGGTCCACCTCGAAGTCCCGCCCGCAGACCACGTTCCGGGCGTGCGTGTTCTCGCGGTTGGCCCCCGTCACCCACGAAGTGCCGGGCGCGACACGGGGGTCGGCCAGGTAGCGGACCTTGCCGAGACCCTGCGGGCCCACGTAGCCGCGTACCAGGTCCGGGCGGTCGACGAAGTCCTCGGCCGTCACCAACTCCACGACCGCCGGGGCCAGATGCTCGCCGAGCTTGCCGAGGTCCACCTCCCGGTCGCCGGGTACGCCCACGGCCGTGATCTCGCCGTCGACCTTCACCAGGAGGTTCTTCAGCGTCGCCGACGCGGGCACGCCGAGGTGCGCGGCGAGGGTCTCGATCGTCGGGGTGTCGGGGGTGTCCACCTCCTCGAGCGCGGGGTGCTCGGCGTCCACCGGGGTCAGCGCGAAGGTCACGGCCTCCGTGTTCGCCGCGTAGTCGCAGGACGGGCAGTCCACGAACGTGTCCTCGCCCGCCGGCGCGGGCGCCAGGAACTCCTCCGACGCCGAGCCGCCCATGGCGCCCGACACCGCCGACACGATGCGGTGGTCCAGGCCGAGGCGCTCGAAGATGCGCTGGTACGCGGCCCGGTGCAGGGCGTAGGACTCCGCGAGACCGTCGTCGCTCACGTCGAAGGAGTACGAGTCCTTCATCTGGAACTCGCGGCCGCGCAGCACGCCGGACCGCGGCCGGGCCTCGTCGCGGTACTTGGTCTGGATCTGGTAGAGCATGACCGGCAGGTCCTTGTAGGACGTGCACTGGTCCTTCACCACCAGGGTGAAGATCTCCTCGTGGGTGGGGCCGAGGAGGTAGTCCGCGCCCTTGCGGTCCTTGAGCCGGAAGAGCAGGTCCCCGTACTCCGTCCAGCGCCCGCTGACCTCGTACGGCTCCTTCGGCAGCAGCGCCGGGAGCAGGACCTCCTGGGCCCCGATGGCGTCCATCTCCTCGCGGACGATGCGCGAGACGTTGTCGAGGACCTTCTTGCCGAGCGGCAGCCAGGTCCACACGCCCGCGGAGCTGCGGCGGACGTATCCGGCGCGGACGAGGAGCCGGTGGCTGAGGGTCTCCGCGTCGGCCGGGTCCTCGCGGAGGGTCTTGGCCATGAGGCGGGACATGCGCTGCACGTGTTGCGATGACATGACGGGAGGCTACCGGGGGCACCGGGTCCCCCGGAAACCCGTTTTCAGGCGCGCCGGAGCGGCAGTGGCGCCCCCATCACGGCGTACGGGAGGCTCGCGCTCGGGAAGTGCACCTGGCGGGCCAGGTCCGTGTAGCCGAGGACCCGGTAGAGCCCGCGGGCCGGGCTTTCGGTGTCGATGGCGGAGAGGATGGAGCGGGGCTCCTCGGCGGCGTCGGTGAGCCGGGTGATGAGGGTGCGGCCGACGCCGTGGCCCTGGAAGCCGGGGTGGACGTGCAGCTCGGTGATCACGAAGGCACCGTCGAGCCAGCCGTCGTGCCCCTCGGCCCGCAGGTACGGCTCGACGACCGAGGACCACCAGTACGCCCGGTCGTTCGGCATCCCGTACACGAACCCGGCGAGCGCCCCGTCCTCGGTGAACGCACCGAGCGCGCGGGCTCCGCGGCAGGTCATGTGGCGCTGCACGATGTAGCGCCGGATGCCGACCTCCTCCTCGCTGAGCCCGAAGGCCACGGCCTGCACGCGCAGCGCCTCGTCCACGCGGTCGGCGAGGTCGAGCCGGCCGATGCGGAGTCCGGCGGGCCGGTCGGGGTCGTCGCCCCCGGGGGTAGGCAGCATGCCGCGACCTTACTGGGCGTTCCCCCGCCCCGTCCGTACGGCCCCCACCCCTGCGGCGCTCGGCCGCGGCGACGTTCGGAGCGCGGGGTTCGGTGCCAGCGCCCCGACCGCGTCTAAAAGAGCACGCTCATGAACGCGCCGACCTCGCGGAATCCCACCCGCCGGTACGCCGCCCGTGCCGCGGTGTTGAAGTCGTTGACGTACAGGCTGACCACGGGCGCGACATCGCGCAGCGCGAACTCGACGACGGCGGCCATCCCGGTCTCGGAGTGCCCGCGGCCGCGGAACTCGGGGTCCACCCACACGCCCTGGATCTGGCAGGCCCTGGCGGTCGCGGCGCCGATCTCCGCCTTGAAGACGACCTTGCCGTCTTCGATGCGGGCGAAGGAGCGGCCGGTGCCGACCAGCTCGGCGACCCGGGCCTGGTAGAGCAGCCCGCCGTCGCCCGCCATCGGCGAGACGCCGACCTCCTCGGTGAACATGGCCACGCAGGCGGGCATGATCACGTCCATCTCGTCCTTGCGGATCCGCCGCACCAGCGGGTCGGCGCGCACGTCCGCGGACGCCTGCTCGGTGACCATGAGCGGCTGGTGGGAGCGGACGTCGCGGGCGGGTCCCCAGCTGGGCTCCAGGAGCCGCCACAGCAGCCGGGTGGCGTCGGCGGGGCCGACGATGGAGGAGCAGCGGCGGCCGGTGCGGCGGGCCCGGTCGGCGAAGGCGCGGACGGCGTCGGAGTCGGCGCAGGCGGGGACCAGGTTGGCGCCCGCGTAGCAGAGGGAGCGCAGCTCCCCGTCGGCGTAGTAGCCCCACATCTCGCCGCCCAGACGCCAGGGGTCGAGTCCGGCGACCTGGACCCGGGAGGTGACGAAGGCGTTCTCGACCGGCTCACGTCCGAGGACTTCAAGGGCGGCGTCGAGATCACTGGGCTCAAGGACCCGGGTGGTGGTCTGCGTCAACACTGGGGCCTCACCATACAAGTCTGCTGATCTCCGAACTGTACCCGCCGCCACCTGAGGATGCCTGGTCCCACGGGTCACGAAAAAGCCCCGGCCCCGCCCGCGAGCTGCGGGAACGGGGCCGGGGCCGATGCGTGCGGGGCGCCGCCGGGGCGCCCGGGATGCTCAGACGCCGATGGCGACGGTGGGCTCGCCGGACATCACGCCGTCCTTCTCCATCTGCTCGGCGATCTTCATCGCCTCTTCGATGAGGGTCTCCACGATCTTCGACTCGGGGACGGTCTTGATGACCTCGCCCTTCACGAAGATCTGGCCCTTGCCGTTGCCGGAGGCGACACCGAGGTCGGCCTCGCGGGCCTCGCCCGGGCCGTTGACGACGCAGCCCATGACCGCGACGCGCAGCGGGACCTCCATGCCCTCTAGGCCCGCCGTGACCTCCTCGGCCAGCTTGTAGACGTCCACCTGGGCGCGGCCGCAGGACGGGCAGGAGACGATCTCCAGGCGGCGCGGCTTGAGGTTCAGCGACTCCAGGATCTGGATGCCGACCTTGATCTCCTCGACCGGCGGGGCCGAGAGGGAGACGCGGATGGTGTCGCCGATGCCCTCGGAGAGCAGTGCGCCGAAGGCGACGGCGGACTTGATGGTGCCCTGGAAGGCGGGGCCGGCCTCGGTGACGCCGAGGTGCAGCGGGTACGTGCACTGGGCGGCGAGCTGGCGGTAGGCGTTAACCATGACGACCGGGTCGTTGTGCTTGACCGAGATCTTGATGTCGCTGAAGCCGTGCTCCTCGAAGAGGGAGGCCTCCCACAGCGCGGACTCGACGAGCGCCTCGGGGGTGGCCTTGCCGTACTTCTTGAGCAGCCGGGCGTCGAGGGAGCCGGCGTTGACGCCGATGCGGATCGGAGTGCGCGCGTCGTTGGCGGCCTTCGCGATCTCCTTGACCTTGTCGTCGAACTGCTTGATGTTGCCCGGGTTCACGCGGACGGCGGCGCAGCCGGCGTCGATCGCGGCGAACACGTACTTGGGCTGGAAGTGGATGTCGGCGATGACCGGGATCTGCGACTTCTTCGCGATGACGGCGAGGGCGTCGGCGTCGTCCTGGGTCGGGCAGGCCACGCGCACGATGTCGCAGCCGGAGGCGGTCAGCTCGGCGATCTGCTGGAGCGTGGCGCCGATGTCGGAGGTCCGGGTGGTCGTCATCGACTGCACCGAGATCTGTGAGTCGCCGCCGACGGCCACCGAGCCGACCTGGATCTTGCGGCTGACCCTGCGGTCGGCAAGCTTCGTCGGCACGGCCGGCATTCCGAGAGAGATGGCAGTCATCTGCTGTGCAACCCCAAGGTGTGGATCAAGGTCCCGAGATCGGCGGGCTCCAGGCTTCGAGATTACGCCAACCACGGGGCGGCCCTTGCATCCGAGGGCCGGGAACACCCGAACGTAGGGGGCCGGGCACGAAGCGTGCCCGGCTCCCCGTACGGCCGGCGTACATGCGGACGTACTAGGTGATCTTGATCGGGTTCACCACGTCCGCCACGAGCACGAGCAGCGTGAAGCAGACGAACACTCCGGCCACCACGTACGCGGCGGGCATCAGCTTCGCCACGTCGAACGGGCCGGGGTCGGGGCGCCGGAAGACCCGGGCCACGGTGCGCCGGACCGACTCCCACAGGGCGCCCGCGATGTGCCCGCCGTCGAGCGGGAGCAGCGGGAGCATGTTGAACAGGAACAGCGAGAGGTTGAAGAACCCGACGAGCTGGAGGAAGAACACCAGCCGCTGCTCGGCCGGGATGTCCAGGGTGGCGATCTCGCCGCTGATCCGGGCCGCGCCGACGATGCCCATCGGGGAGTCGGGCTCGCGCTCGGCTCCGCTGAAGGCCGCGTTCCACAGCGCCGGGATCTTGGCGGGGAGCTTGACCAGGCCCTGGACGCTGTTGTCGACGACCTCGCCCATGTGGTCCACGGACTGGCCGAAGGACAGCGGGGCGATCTCGCTCTTCGGGCTGAAGCCGAGCCAGCCGGCCGTCACGTACTGGCCCTTGACGTAACCGCCGTGGCCGTCCGTCTTGGCGACCTTGTTCTCGATCAGGTCGACCGGGAGCGTCTGCTGCTTCCCGTCCCGGACGACCGTGACGGTGGCGGGGCCGACCGTGTCGCGGATCTGCTTCTGCAGGGCCGCCCAGTCGGCCACCTTGTGGCCGTTGAACGCCACGATCCGGTCCCCGGCCGTCAGGCCGGCGGCCTTGGCCGGGGCGACCGGGTCGCCGGCCTTGCAGATCTCGCGCTTCTCGCTCTGCTGGATGACGCACGGCGAGACGCTCGCGACCTGCGTGGTCGTCTGGTTGATCCCGAAGCTCATCCAGACGCCGAAGAAGATCGCCAGCGCCAGCACCAGGTTCATGAACGGGCCCGCGAACATCACGATCACGCGCTTCCACGGCCTGCGCGTGTAGAACAGCCGCGTCTCGTCGCCGGGCTGGAGCTCCTCGTACGCCGCCGAGCGCGCGTCCTCGATCATCGAGCGGAACGGCGAGGTCGACCGGGCGGTCACCTTGCCGTCCTCGCCGGGCGGGAACATCCCGATCATGCGGATGTAGCCGCCCATCGGGATGGCCTTGATCCCGTACTCGGTCTCGCCCTTGTTCCGCGACCAGATGGTCGGGCCGAAGCCGACCATGTACTGGGGCACGCGGATGCCGAAGAGCTTGGCCGTCGAGAGGTGGCCGAGCTCGTGCCAGGCGATGGAGACGAGCAGCCCGAATACGAAGATGAGTATTCCGAGCACCGTCATGAGTGCTGTCATGCGCGCGCCTCCACGGCGGCCTGGGCCGCCATCTCCTGTGCCCGGGCCCTGGCCCAGGTCTCTGCTTCGAGGACGTCTGCGACCGTGAGAGAAGTTCCCGCGTCCGGCGTTCCGTGCTCATCGACCACGGCAGAGACCGTATCCATGATTGCTGTGAACGGCAGCCGACCGGCCAGGAACGCCTCCACGCACTCCTCGTTCGCCGCATTGAACACGGCGGGGGCGGTGGAGCCCACGGTACCCACGTGCCGGGCCAGTCCCACCGACGGGAAAGCCTCGGTGTCCAGCGGGAAGAACTCCCAGGTCGACGCCTTGGTCCAGTCGAAGGCGGAGGCCGCGTCCGGAACGCGCTCGGGCCAGCCGAGGCCGATCGCGAT
Organism: Streptomyces sp. NBC_01296; assembly: GCF_035984415.1. Taxonomy (NCBI): domain Bacteria; kingdom Bacillati; phylum Actinomycetota; class Actinomycetes; order Kitasatosporales; family Streptomycetaceae; genus Streptomyces; species Streptomyces sp. NBC_01296. The sequence goes on from NZ_CP130720.1 coordinate 2,771,030, forward strand.
GGGGCCGCGCATGTCCGGCGGGGTGGCCTGGGCGAGCGTGGAGCCGTCGGAGAACTCCACCATCGAGTGGACGTAGGACTGCGGATGGACCACGACCTCGATGCGGTCGAAGGGGATGTCGTAGAGCAGGTGCGCCTCGATGACCTCCAGCCCCTTGTTGACCAGGGTCGCCGAGTTGATGGTGATCACCGGGCCCATGGCCCAGGTGGGGTGCGCGAGGGCGTCCTTGACGGTGACGTGGGCCAGCTCGGCGCGGGTGCGGCCGCGGAAGGGTCCGCCGGAGGCGGTGACCACGAGCTTGCGGACATCGGCCCGGGTGCCGGCGGCGAGGGCCTGGAAGAGGGCCGCGTGCTCGGAGTCGACCGGGATGATCTGGCCGGGCTTCGCGAGGGCCTTGACCAGCGGGCCGCCGACGATCAGCGACTCCTTGTTGGCCAGGGCCAGGGTGCGGCCCGCCCGCAGCGCGGCGAGGGTGGGCGCGAGGCCGATGGAACCGGTGATGCCGTTGAGGACGGTGTGGCACTCGGAGGCGGCGAGCTCGGTCGCCGCGTCGGGCCCGGCCAGGATCTCGGGCAGCGGCTCGGAGGCGCCGTACTGGGCGTTCAGCGCCTCTTTCAGGGCCGGTACGACGTCCTCGCGGGCGACGGCCACGGTGTTCACCCGCAGCTGCCGGGCCTGCTCGGCCAGCAGCCCGACGCGCCCGCCGGCGGCGGACAGCGCGGTCACCCGGAACCGGTCGGGGTTGCGCAGGGCGAGGTCGATGGCCTGGGTCCCGATGGACCCGGTGGACCCGAGGATGACGATGTCCCGCCGGCCGGCCGCGGGGTCGAAGAGGAGGTGCGGATCGGCGAGGGGGGCTGGGCGGTCGCTCATGCCCCCCATTGTTGCCGCAACTCAGGAGCGGTTGGACACGGAGTCCCCGTGAACGGCGCCTGCGAGCAGTTCGGGCAGCGTCCCGGCGAAGTCCGGGAGCGCGCGGGCGGCCCGCCACCAGGCGTCGGCGTCGCCGCCGAGGGCGGCTTCGAGCAGCCGGTCCGCCTCGGCGCGGGCGGCGAGGACCGCCGGGTGGTGGTCGTGGCGGTCGGGGTGGTCCACCTCCCCCAGCCAGTGGCCCTCGTCCAGGGCCCAGGCGGCGGGGGCCTTGTGCCGGATCACGTCGGCGCCGGCCAGGATGCCGTCGTCGAGGCAGCCGCGGACCCACCGGATGTCCTCGCGCAGATCGCCCATGGCGTTGGGCACCCCGAGGCTGGCGAGGGCCAGCTCGCGGTTCACGCTGTCGTCCGGCTCCCACGCGGATCCCGGCGCGAGGGCGTCCACGGCCTCGGCGAGGCCGGGTATCGCGGCCTGCGGCTGCGGCGGGGGCGCGGCCCCGGCGGCGACCGCGGCCGCCAGCTCGGGCAGGGTGCCGGTGAACCCGGGGGCGTGCCGCTGCAGCTCGGCCCACAGCCTCGGGTCGTCGCCGAGCGCCGGACGCAGCACCCGCAGCAGGGCGGAGCGCATCCCGGCCCACTCGGCCAGGTTCCAGCCGAGGCCGCCGGCGGCGTGGGCCTGCCCGAGCAGCAGGGCCCGGTGGGCCGGTGCGACGGCCGCCGCGAGCTCGTCGAAGGTCAGGGTGCCGGTCCGCACGGCGCGGACCGCCGGCCGGTGCCATGCCGGTCCGTACGAGGTCTGCGTGCGGGTGTCGAGCAGGGCGAGCCGGGTCCGCCGGTCCAGGTCGGCTACCAGTAGCAGGGCCTCCACGGAGCCGGGCGGCAGCGGGGCGCGGGCGTGCTCGCGCAGCAGGGTCTCGGGGTCCAGCTCGTACGGGAGGGCCAGCACGTCGAGCGGGATGCGCGCCCGGCGGCTGCCGTGCCGGCGCAGCAGCCCGATGAGCTCGGGGCCGCTCAGCGGCGGCCCGATGGGCTCGGCGCCGTCCGGCGGTGGCCCGGAAGCCTCCGCGGCTGGCGGCGGCCCGAGCCGGCGGCCGAGTTCGGCGCCGAGGGTGGCGAGCAGCTCCGGCGAGGGGCCGGGGCGGGCCGCGTACCGCGCGGGGCCGGGCAGGCCGGGCAGGGGGCGGCCGTGCACCTGCGGGCTGCGGGCGATGGTGCGGCGGTCCTCGTCGGTGCCCTCGCGCAGCAGCAGGGTGACCGCGGAGGCCGGGAGGTACTCGTCCCGGCACAGGAACCGGCGGGTCGGCGCGTCGAGCCGCCCGAGGAGGTCGGAGGCGACGGCGTCCGGTGCGTGGCGCAGCAGGAGCGCCACGCACCAGGCGAGCCGTCGGCTCTCCCTGTCCACGTTCACATGCATCCGCTTCCCCGGGTTTCCCTGTCGCCAGTGTCGTACGCCTGACGGGCACCCGGCGATGATCGCAGGTCAGCGGATGGGGCGGTGGACGTTCTTCTGAGTCGACGGGCCGGGGGTGGCGTCCGCGATCCAGGGGCCGTCGCCAGAGGGGTCGAGCACGCCCTCCTCGAGCCAGGTGTAGGTGCCGGAGAGCACCCCGGCGACGACCTTGCGGTCCAGGTCGTCGGTGTTGGACCAGAGCCGGCCGAAGAGCTCCTCGACGCGGATCCGGGACTGCCGGCAGAAGGCGTCGGCCAGCTGGTAGGCCTCGCGGCCGTGGTCGCCGGAAGCGCGCAGGTGCTCGGCGCGCACGCAGGCCGCGCTCATCGCGAAGAGTTCGGCGCCGATGTCGACGATCCTGCCGAGGAAGCCCTGCTTGGTCTCCATGCGGCCCTGCCAGCGGGACATGGCGTAGAAGGTGGACCGGGCGAGTTTGCGGGCGCTGCGCTCGACGTAGCGCAGGTGGACGGAGAGGTCGGGGTGGCCGCCGGGGTGGAAGGCGCGGTACGCGCCGGGGACCTGGCCGGGGCCGGTGGCGAGCTTGGGCAGCCAGCGGGCGTAGAACCCGGCGGCGCGGGCTCCGGCCTTGGCCTTGTCGCCGAGCGCCTTCTCGGGGTCGATGAGGTCGCCGGCGACCGACAGGTGGGCGTCGACGGCCTCGCGGGCGATCAGCAGGTGCATGATCTCGGTGGATCCCTCGAAGATCCGGTTGATGCGAAGGTCGCGCAGCATCTGCTCGGCGGGGACGGCGCGCTCGCCGCGGGCGGCCAGCGATTCTGCGGTCTCGAAGCCGCGCCCGCCGCGGATCTGGACGAGCTCGTCGGCCATCAGGCAGGCCATCTCGCTGCCGTAGAGCTTGGCGAGGGCGGCCTCGATGCGGATGTCGTTGCGGTCCTCGTCGGCCATCTGGGAGGCCAGGTCGACGACGGCTTCAAGGGCGAAGGTGGTGGCGGCGATGAAGGAGATCTTGGCGCCGACGGCCTCGTGCTTGGCGACCGGGCGGCCCCACTGCTCGCGGACGCCGGACCATTCGCGGGCGATCTTCAGGCACCACTTCCCGGCGCCGACGCACATGGCGGGCAGGGACAGCCGGCCGGTGTTCAGGGTGGTCAGCGCGATCTTGAGCCCGGCGCCCTCGGCGCCGATGCGCTGCGAGGCGGGCACCCTGACCCGGTGGAAGCGGGTGAGGCCGTTCTCCAGGCCGCGCAGGCCCATGAAGGCGTTGCGGTGCTCGACGGTGATCCCGGGGGAATCGGCCTCGACGACGAAGGCGGTGATCCCGCCGCGGTGGTTCTCCGACTTCGGCACCCGGGCCATCACCACCAGCAGGTCCGCGACGACCCCGTTGGTGGTCCAGAGCTTCACCCCGTCGAGTACGTACCCGTCCTCGCCGTCGGGGACGGCGGTGGTGGCCAGCCGCGCCGGGTCGGAGCCGACGTCCGGCTCGGTGAGCAGGAAGGCGCTGATGGCGGTGGTCGCGCAGCGCGGCAGGAAGGTTTCCTTCTGCTCCTGCGTGCCGAACATCTTCAGCGGCTGCGGGACGCCGATCGACTGGTGGGCGGAGAGCAGGGCCCCGATGGCGGGGCTGACCGAGCCGACGAGGGCCAGCGCCTTGTTGTAGTACACCTGGGTGAGGCCCAGGCCCCCGTACTTGGGGTCGATCTTCATGCCGAGGGCCCCGAGTTCCTTGAGCCCGCGCACGGTCTCGTCGGGGATCTTGGCCTCGCGCTCGATGCGCGCAGCGAGGCCGTCTGCGAGTTCGGTCTCGCAGAACGCCCGCAACCGGGCCAGGAAGGCCTCGCCGCGCCGGACGTCCTCGTCCGCGGGCATCGGGTGCGGGTGGATCAGGTCGAGCCGGAAGTGCCCCAGGAAGAGTTCCTTGGCGAAGCTGGGCTTGCGCCAGTCCTGTTCCCGGGCCGCTTCCGCGACCTGCCGTGCCTCGCGCTCGGTCACCTTGGGCTGTGCGGGCTGTGTTGCGGACATGAGGGGACTCACCTCGCCGCCGGAGTCGGTGGTACCGGCCTACTGGCCGGTGCTACCTGTGAGTCGTACCCTCTCCGGCCCTCCGGGAAAAGCCGGGGCGGTCCGAGTGAGGGAAAACGAGTCCGGCCGCCGGGCTACCGCCTGGCGAGTGAGCCGAAGGGGCGCGCCGGCGAAGGAGGGCGAGCACCCGGAGAAAACCGCGAGGTGCGAGCGGTGTTCCAGGACGCACGGCCTCCTGGAGCCGGCAAAGGCGCCCCGGAGGCGAACCGGGCCCAAAAGGGGAAAAGGGGACGGCCGGAGCCCCCGCACAGTAGGCTCCGGCCGTCGGCTTTTGGGCCGTACGAGAATCAGATGTCGAGGCCGGTCAGGACCAGGACTCGCTCGTACGTGTAGTCGTCCATCGCGTAGCGGACACCCTCGCGGCCCACACCCGACTGCTTGACGCCGCCGTACGGCATCTGGTCGGCGCGGTAGGACGGCGCGTCGCCGACGATCACACCGCCGACCTCGAGCTCGCGGTGGGCGCGGAACGCGGTCTGGATGTTCCGGGTGAAGACGCCGGTCTGCAGGCCGAACTTCGAGTCGTTGACGGCGGCGAAGGCCTCGTCGGTGTTCTCGACCTTCGTCAGCGTCAGCACCGGCCCGAAGACCTCCTCGACGGCGAGGGTGGTGTCGGCGGGCAGGTCGGCGATGACGGTCGGCTCGTACGAGGCACCCTCGCGCTTGCCACCGGTGAGCAGCTTGGCTCCGGCGGAGATCGCCTCGTCGACCCAGGACTCGACCCGCTTGGCGGCGTCCTCGGAGACGAGGGGGCCGACGTCGGTGGCGGAGTCGGACGGGTCGCCGGTGACCTGGGCCTGGACCTTCGCGACGACCTTCTCGACGAGGCGGTCGTAGACGGAGGCGTCGGCGATCACGCGCTGCACGGAGATGCAGGACTGGCCGGCCTGGTAGTTCGAGAAGGTCGCGATACGGGTCGCGGCCCAGTCGAGGTCGGCCTCGGAGGACCAGTCGTCCAGGACCACGGCGGCGGCGTTGCCGCCGAGCTCCAGGGTGCAGTGCTTGTGGGGCACCGACTGCTGGATGGCGTAGCCGACCTTGTCGGAGCCGGTGAAGGAGATGACGGGCAGGCGCTCGTCCTTCACCAGGGCCGGCATCTTGTCGTTGGCGACCGGCAGGACCGACCAGGAACCGGCCGGGAGGTCGGTCTCGGCGAGCAGCTCACCCAGGATCAGACCGGAGAGCGGGGTGGCCGGGGCCGGCTTCAGGATGATCGGCGCGCCGACGGCGATGGCCGGGGCCACCTTGTGGGCGCACAGGTTCAGCGGGAAGTTGAACGGCGCGATGCCGAGGACCGGGCCCTTGACGAAGCGGCGGGTCAGGGCGAGACGGCCGACGCCGCCGGCGTCGGTGTCGAGGCGCTGGGCCTCGCCGCCGTTGAAGCGGCGGGCCTCTTCGGCGGCGAAGCGGAACACGGACACCGCGCGGCCGACCTCACCGCGGGCCCACTTGATGGGCTTGCCGTTCTCGGCGGAGATCAGCTGGGCGATCTCCTCGGTGCGCTCGGCGAGCCGCTTGGACACGTGGTCCAGGGCGGCGGCACGGACGTGGGCGGGAGTCGCGGAGAACTCGGCCGTCACGGCGGACGCCGCGGCCACGGCCTCTTCGACCTGCGCATCGGTGGGCACGCTGACGCTACCGACCAGGCGGCCGTCCCACGGGGAGTGGACGTCGAAGCTGTCCTGACCGGTGGCCTGGCGGCCGGCGAGCCAGAAGGCGTGGGTGGAAGTCATGCGAATCCCGGCCCTTCGGATGTGTGCGGGTCCTTGTCCCCTCCACCGTAGGACTCCGTCCGGGATTCGGCGTTTATCCGGGGTGGAGTGTGCCGAGCACCGGCCGCGCCGCTTTGTCACTGTCGCCGCGCCGGTCCCGCGCGGCGGCGGCAGCGGCGAGCGGCGGCAACCTGGTGGCTAGGCCGCGGGCGAGGTGGTCTTGAGGGCGAGCCACAGCTCCATGCGGACGTCCGGGTCGTCCAGGGAGCGGCCCAGGATCTCCTCCACCCGCCGCATCCGGTACCGCAGCGTATGCCGGTGTACGCCCAGGTCGGCCGCCGCCGCATCCCACTGCCCGTGCCGCGACAGCCACGCCTGCAGCGAGGCCACCAGATCCCCCCGCCCCTTCTCGTCGTGCTCGCGCAGCGCCCGCAGGGTGCCGTCCGCGAAGGCCCGTACCGCCTCGTCCGCCAGCAGCGGGAGCACCGACCCCGCCGCCAGGTCCTCGTGCTCCACCATCGGCCGGCCCCGCCGCCGGGCCACGACCAGCGCCTGGTCGGCCTGCTTGAAGGCCGCCGAAACCCCCGAAGGCACCGCGGCAGCGGACAGGCCGACCACCAGCTCGTCCGGCTCCGGACCCGTCGTCTCCCGCCCGCGCCGCGACTCCAGCGCCTCCGCGTGGTCCGCGCAGGCCTGCACCGCCGCGCCCCCGTCGGCCGCCAGCACCACCAGCCGCCCCGGCTCCGGCACCACCAGCAGCGCCTCCCCCGCCCGGGCCGCCGCCGACTCCACCGCGTCGGCCAGCAGCGCCAGCCCCTCCGGCTGCGCCGTCCCCGGCAGCGCAGGCTCCGCCACGATCAGCCGGAACGGCGCCTCCAGCAGCGCCCCGTACAGGTCCCCGGCCACCGCCCGGGCGTGCTCCGCCTCCCCGTCCAGCAGCATCCGCAGCACCGCCGCCCCGAGCCGGGACTCGGCGTCGTGCAGCGACCTCGACCGCTCGGTGGTCAGGGTCAGCAGGGCGACCGCCGAGTGCACGGCGTACCGCTCGGCCGTGCCCAGCGGGGCTCCGGTGCCGACGGCGAGCGCGCCGCGGGCCCGCCGGCCCGTCCCCAGCGACTGGAGCTCGACCCGGTCCTCCGAGCCGCCCACCACCGCGCTCGCCGGCGCAGGCCGCTCCCGCAGCCGCTCCACGTCGGGGGTCAGCCGGGCGGCCCGCCGGGCGGCCCACTCCGGGGCGGCCGCGACCACCGCGCCCGAGGTGTCGTACAGGGCGGCCCAGCCGTGCACGTGCGCCGCCAGCCTCGACAGCAGCTCGGCGGGGCCGTCGGCGGACAGCGCGGCACGGGTCAGCTCCCGCTGCGCCTCGAAGCCGGCGGTCACCGCGCGGTACTGGTCCGCAGCGAGGGCCGCGGAGACGGCCTTGCTGATCGCGAGGAACGGGGTCCTGCGCGGCACCTCCAGCAGCGGCAGGTCCTCGGCCCGCGCGGCCTCGACCAGCGCCTCCGGGACGGCCTCGTAGTTCACGCCGACGGCGAAGCCGATGCCGACGACCCCGGCCGCGGCGAGGCGGCGTACGTACCGGCGCATCTCCTGCGGATCCTCCGCGTCCAGCTTCATCGCGGTGATCAGGAGCAGTTCCCCGCCCTCCATATAGGGGACGGGGTCGGCGAGCTCGCTGACGTGGGCCCAGCGGACGGGGGTGTCGAGGCGGCCCTCCCCCGCCCGGACGCTGAGCTTGAGCGCCGAGTGCTGGACGAGCGAGGCGAGGGTGAGCGGCATCGGGTACCAGGGGCCTTTGAGGAAGGAGGGGCGCGGCGCGGAATTTCGCCTTGTCGTATGAAACGACTCCCCTCGATTCTGCCACCTCGTACGGGTCGGCTCAGCCCGTCGCGGCCAGCCGGACCAGCAGCGGAGCCGCCCGCTCTCCCTTGACCGAGGTCAGCGACAGCACCGCGTACCCGGGCGGTACGGCGTGCGCCAGCTCGGAGGCCGACCACCGCTCCCGCTCCACCTGGCGCACGGTCACCGCGTCCGTGGTCACGGCCTTGCCGGTGACCAGCTTGCGGAAGGCGTGGATGGCCCGGGTCAGCGGCTGGTCGGCGAACACGGTCCGGTGGGTGACGTCGCGCGTCTCCACCCACTCGGTGCCCCAGGCCTCGGCGAAGCGCTTGCCGTCCCAGGTGGTGACCCCGGAGAAGGCCATCCGGCAGCCGACCGCCCCGAGCAGCGGGGTGCGCAGCGCCTCCGGTACGTCGTCCAGCGTGCGCAGCGTCAGCAGGACGCCCGCGTTCGCCGAGCGCAGCCGCTGCAGGCCCCGCACGGTCTGCGGGGTCAGGGTGTGCGAGGCGTCGTCGAAGGCGAGGAACGCGAACAGGGAGCGGTCGGCGCGGGCCGCGGCGGAGGCGTTGAACTGCGCGAGGAGCAGCCGGGCCAGGATCCGGGAGGCGTCGGCGTGCCCGCGCTCGGGCAGGTCGATGCGAACGCGCAGCGGGTGCTCCAGGGCGCGCAGCGAGAAGGGCCGCCCCTGCCCGGTGGTGTCGAAAAAGCCGGCGAAGGCGGGCCGGTCGAGCAGCGCCACCCGGTCGGCGAGGGCCGGTCCCGGGTCGCCCTGGGCCGCGTACTGCCGTTCGCGTGCGTCGAGTTCGCGGAGCATCACCTGCTGCCCGGCGGCTTCGAGGGCGGTGCGCAGGCCGCCGAGGGCCTCGGGCACCCGGTCGAGCAGTTCGCGCAGTTCGGGCACGGCGGGGAAGCGGCCGTACGCGGCACGGAACGGGCCGAGCAGCTGGGCGAGGGCCGTCGCGGCCCGGCGTACCTCCAGGCCGGGGACGTCGCCGACGAAGGCTTCGGCGAGCAGGGTGGCCGCCTCGTCGGCATCGGTGGTGCCGCCGTAGAGGTCGAGGTCGTAGACGGAGTCGGGGTCGCCGACGCGTACCACGACGTCGTACGCGGTGTCCGGGCCGAGCTGGGCGCCGGCCGAGGCGACGGCGATGACGGCGGCCTGGCCGGCCAGCGCCTGGAGGGCGAGCGATTCGACGACGGGCCGCACCAGCTGCCGGGTCTTGCCCGCGCCGGACGGGCCGACGGCGAGCAGCGAGGTGCCGAGCACCGCGGGGTCGAGGGCGAAGCGGGTGCCGCGCCGGCCGTACGGGTTGCGCTCGCTGTCGTCGACCGTGCCGAGCAGCACCTGCCGGGCCAGCAGATCGTGCCGCGCGGCCCGGACGGGCAGGTCCCGGGCACCGGAGGGGTGGACGCAGGCGGCCGCGCCCTTGTCGCGCACGGCGTCGGCGAAGGCCGTGGCCCGCGCGGGCTCGGCCCGTACGGACTCCCAGGCGCGCCGGATCCGCGCGTAGTCGACGTCGTTCATCCGCCCGGATCCGACCTCGGCCCCGAGCCGGTCGGCAGTCTCCCCGAGCCCGGCCCCCCGAACCTGCGGCCACCCGACGGGATCATCGGGACCGCCCTCCTCGGGCCGGGCGGGGACGGCGGCCTGTACGGCTTGTACGGCACGGCTGCGGAGCATCCGGCGGGCCAGTTCGGGCCAGCGGCCGAGCCGCCCGAAGCCGATGACCAGGATGGCGATGACCAGGCCGTACCAGATGTAGGAGGCCACCACGGAGGGCAGCTTCCCGGCCCAGGAGTCGGGCGTGAACATGTAGAGCGGCCAGAGCCAGAAGCCGCCCAGGTAGCCGTTCCACAGCAGGGACCACAGGAGCAGCCCGGCGAGCAGGGCGATCAGCGCACCGCTGATCAGCTGTCGGGTCGGGGTCCGCTCGGGCTCCTCGGCGGCGCGCGGCACGTGTCCGTACGTCCACACGCCGGGCCCGTCGGAGCTCCGCGGGGTGCGCAGCCAGTCCGTGAGGGACGGGCCGGGGCCGGCGGGGGCGTGGGCGGGCTTCGGCGGGAGTGCGGGCGGCGGGCCGGCGGGGCGCGGGACGTGCCCGGCGCGCGGCGGCCGCTTCTCGTCCGTGCCGTACGTGCCGTCGGTGTCCATGAAACCCCTGCCCCCTGCCCGTGCCTGCGCTGCGTCGCTCAATGTAGTTGCCCGGAGGCGGCCGTGGGCCCGTACCGGCCTGTACTTCCGCAGCGTCCACAAGACATGCGGCATGTCCTTCCTATGGCCGTCACGGACAAGGACACGCGGGCACCACTCCCGAACGGAGCATGCCGTACCCCCTCCCCCGGGCCTAGCCTGCGGACAAAGACACAAGTGCGTCCGAAAACACCCCCCAGGAGCCCTCTATGACCGCTGTCCCGCAGGAGCGCCGCATCGTCACCGCGATCCCCGGCCCCAAGTCGCAGGAGCTGCAGGCCCGCCGTCTCGAGACGGTCGCCGGCGGCGTGGGCTCCGTGCTCCCCGTCTTCACGGCCCGCGCGGGCGGCGGCATCATCGAGGACGTCGACGGCAACCGCCTCATCGACTTCGGTTCCGGCATCGCCGTGACCTCCGTCGGCGCCTCCGCCGAGGCCGTCGTGCGCCGCGCCTCCGCGCAGCTCGCGGACTTCACCCACACCTGTTTCATGGTCACGCCGTACGAGGGCTACGTCGAGGTCTGCGAGGCGCTGGCCGAGCTGACCCCGGGCAACCACGCGAAGAAGTCGGCGCTGTTCAACTCCGGTGCCGAGGCCGTCGAGAACGCCGTCAAGATCGCCCGCGCGTACACCAAGCGCCAGGCCGTCGTCGTCTTCGACCACGGCTACCACGGCCGTACGAACCTGACGATGGCGCTGACCGCGAAGAACATGCCGTACAAGAACGGCTTCGGCCCGTTCGCTCCCGAGGTCTACCGCGTCCCGGTCGCCTACGGCTACCGCTGGCCCACCGGCGCCGAGAACTGCGGCCCCGAGGCCGCCGCCCAGGCGATCGACCAGATCACCAAGCAGATCGGCGCCGACAACGTCGCCGCGATCATCATCGAGCCGGTCCTCGGCGAGGGCGGCTTCATCGAGCCGGCCAAGGGCTTCCTGCCGGCGCTCGTGAAGTTCGCCAACGACAACGGCATCGTCTTCGTCGCCGACGAGATCCAGTCCGGCTTCTGCCGCACCGGCCAGTGGTTCGCGTGCGAGGACGAGGGCATCGTCCCGGACCTCATCACCACCGCCAAGGGCATCGCGGGCGGTCTGCCGCTCGCCGCCGTGACCGGCCGCGCCGAGATCATGGACGCCGCGCACGCGGGCGGCCTGGGCGGCACCTACGGCGGCAACCCGGTGGCCTGCGCCGGTGCGCTCGGCTCCATCGAGACCATGAAGGAGCTCGACCTCAACGCCGCGGCGAAGAAGATCGAGTCCGTCATGAAGGCCCGCCTGACGGCCATGCAGGAGAAGTACGACATCATCGGCGACATCCGCGGCCGCGGCGCCATGATCGCGATCGAGCTGGTCAAGGACCCGGTGTCCAAGACCCCGTTCCCGGAGGCGGCCGGCGCGCTCGCCAAGGCCTGCCACGCCGAGGGCCTGCTCGTCCTCACCTGCGGCACCTACGGCAACGTGCTCCGCTTCCTCCCCCCGATCGTCATCGGCGAGGACCTGCTGAACGAGGGCCTGGACCTCATCGAGGCTGCGTTCGCGGCCATCGGCACGGACGTCTGAGCGACCTTCCGAACACGAGAGCCCGCCGGTACCCCCGGTAACGGGCGGAGCCTGTGAAGAAGATGTGGGGGGCCGATGGCAGGAGCGCGTTCCTGCTGTCGGTCCCCTTTCCGCTGCCGTACGGTTTCTGCAGATGAGTGAGACACCCCGCTCCCGGGAAACCGGGGGCGACACCAGTACCGGGCTTCCCCAGCGCCGCACTGGGCCTGCGTTCGCGCACACTCCTCACCGATCGGACGGCCGTTCGCCCCAAACCCCCCGGGGCGCCCGGCAACCCGATCCGGGCGGCCGTCCCGGAACCATCCCCCCTGTTCCGGGACGGCCGGCCATTTTCCTCCTCCTCTCCCTGCTGGGACTCGCCCTGACGACCTGGCAGGTCCTGGTGTCGGGCCCGCTGCTCACGCCGGACGAGCGCCTCAGCCGCGCCCTGGTCCGCACCGTCCCCGACTCCGTCACCGAGCGCCTCTCCGACCTCGGCAACGTCCAGGTCGCCGTACCGGTCCTGGTGCTGGCGATGGCGTACTCCGTCCGGCGCTCCCGCGCCTGGACCCCGGCCCTGACCGCCGGGCTGGCCATGGCCCTGGTCCCGGCCGTGATCGTGCCGCTGAAGACGTGGACCGCCCGCCCGGGGCCCCTGGAACCCTGGGCCGCCGGCTACTACCCCTCGGGCCACACCGCCACCTCGGCCGTCGCCTACCTCGGCGCGGCCCTGCTGATCTCCCCGTACGCGCGACGCCCCTGGCCGCTCGCCGCGGCCCTCCTCCTGACGGCCGCCACGGCCACCGGCCTGATCCTGCGCGGCTGGCACTGGCCCCTGGACGTCCTGGCCAGCTGCTTCCTGTGCACGCCCCTGCTGCTGGCCGTCACCCACGCCGTACGCCGCGCTGTCGGACCGCCTCGGCACTTCGGCGGCTAGCCGCCGAAGTAGGTGTCGAAGTTGCGGCTGAACTCCCAGCCGCCGAACCGGTCCCAGTTGATCGACCAGGTCATCAGGCCGCGCAGGGCGGGCCAGGTGCCGTGCGTCGCGTAGGTCCCGCAGTCGGTCTTCTTCGTGAGGCAGTCCAGCGCCTTGTTCACCTCGGCGGGCGGGGTGTGGCCGTTGCCCGCGTTGGTCGTGGCCGGGAGGCCGATCGCCACCTGGTCCGGGCGCAGCGGCGGGAAGACGCGCGCGGTGTTGCCCGCGACCGGGAAGCCGGTGAGCAGCATGTCGGTCATGGCGATGTGGAAGTCCGCGCCGCCCATGGAGTGGTACTGGTTGTCGAGGCCCATGATCGAGCCCGAGTTGTAGTCCTGGACGTGGAGCAGGGTGAGGTCGTCGCGCAGGGCGTGGATGACCGGGAGGTAGGCGCCGGCGCGCGGGTCCTGGCCGCCCCAGGGGCCGGAGCCGTAGTACTGGTAGCCGAGCTGGACGAAAAAGGTCTCCGGGGCCATGGTCAGGACGAAGTCCGGGCCGTACTCGGCCTTCAGCGTCTTGACGGCCGAGATCAGGTTGACGATCACCGGGGTGGTGGGGGCGCGGAAATCGGTGTCGCCGGTGGCCAGGGAGAGCGAGTGGCCCTCGAAGTCGATGTCGAGCCCGTTGAGCCCGTACTCGTCGATGATCTTGCTGACGGAGGACACGAAGGTGTCGCGGGCGGCCGTGGTGGCGAGCTGGACCTGGCCGTTCTGGCCGCCGATCGAGATCAGGACCTTCTTGCCGGCCGCCTGCTTGGCCTTGATGGCGGCCTTGAACTCGGCCGCGGATTCCACGTTCGGGCATGCGCCGACCGGGCAGAGCGAGAAGCGGATGTCCCCCGAGGTCACCGACGTCGGTTCGCCGAACGCGAGGTTGATGACGTCCCAGGAGGCGGGGACGTCGGCCATCCGGACGTGGCCGGAGCCGTTGGCGAAGCTCGCGTGGAGGTAGCCGACCAGGGCGTGGGCCGGCAGGCCGGGGTTGCCCGGGTTGCCTCCGCCGCTCGTCGTGGAGGCCGAGACGGGGGCGCTCTTCGCGGACTCGCCGGCCGCGTTCACCGCGCTGACCTGGAAGGTGTACGCGGTGGACGCGGCGAGTCCGGTGACCGTCGCCGAGCTCCCGGTGACGCTCACGGGCGCGGCACCGTCCCGGTGGATCTTGTACGAGGTGGCGCCGGACGCGGCCGCCCAGGAGAGGTCGATGCTGCTCGCGGTGGCGCCGGATGCGGTCAGGCCGGTGGGGGCGGCCGGGGGCTGGGGCTGGCCGGGGCCGGTGCCGCCCGGGTCGGGGCCGACGAGCGTGACGTCGTCCGCGAGGTGGGCCGGCTGGCCGTACCAGCCGTGCGTGTAGATCGTCACGGAGGTGGTGGCCGCGCCCGTACGGAAGGTCGTGCTCAGCTGCTTCCAGGCGCCCGGGGTCTGCGTCCAGGTGGACACGTCGGTGGTGCCGGTCCCGGCCGCGCCGAGGTAGACGTACGCGCCCTGCACCCAGGCGCCGAGCGTGTACGTCGCATCGGGCTTGACGGTGACGGTCTGGGAGCAGCGGGCGTTGTCCTGGCCGGCCGGGGTGGCCTTGAGGGCGGAACTGCCGCCGTGGACGGGGGTGGTGACGACGGCTCCGCTGCCGGCCGAGCAGCTCCAGCCGTCGAGTCCGGCTTCGAAGCCGCCGTTGCGGGCGAGGTCGGCGTCGGCCGCGGCGGCCGGCGGGCCCGCGGCGAGGAAGCCGGCCACCGCGAGGGCGGCAGCGGTGAGAAAGGACAGGGGTCTGCGCACAACTGCCTCCGGAACATGGGGGGATGGAGCCAGGCCGCCGGTGAAGCGGCAGCGGCGCCCAACATGGTCCAGACCAATGCCCTTGTCAAGGCTTCCGGCTCTCCTCCCCCACCGCCCGGGCCGCGGCCTCGTGCATCGCGAGCTCCAGCAGCACCGGATCGGTGAGCGTCCCACAGCCGTCCGGGACCACCAGCCAGCGCACCCCGCCCGTGTGCCGGCCGGGGTACGGGACCACGATCCAGGTCCCGCGCCCGGCTCCCCGTACGCCTGTGCCGATCCAGCGGGACGCCGTACCGGGGGGCACGAAGAAGCCCATCCGCGAGTCGGCGAAATCGGCGAGCACCGGCCCGGGCGGGTGCAGGAACTGCGTCAGGACGTCGAGGGCTGCCTGCCCCAGCTCCCCCGGCAGGATCAGCACGTCCCAGTGCCGGCCGGCGGGCAGCAGGGCGACCCCGAGGGGGTTGCGCTCCCACTCCCACCGGCAGGCGTCGGGATCCGGCGCCACCGACACGAGCCATTCCACCGCGGTCCTGATCTCCGAGCCCTGCATCGCCCGGCCTCCGTTCCCTGGGATGAGGTGTCCTCACCGGGAGAGAGCGGGGCCGGGCCCTGCGATGACGCGGGTTTCGCCACCCCGTGGTGGTGAAACGGCTCACGGTATGAACCGCGGCGTGCGCCGGGGGCGTGCGGGGAGTCGTGCGGTCATGGGCTCCGGTCAGCTGTCGAAGCCCAGGCCCAGCTTGTCCAGGGCCTTCAGCCACAGGTTGCGGCGGCCGCCGCGGGCGTCCGCGCGGGCCAGGGACCACTTGGTGAGCGTGATCCCGGTCCAGGCGAAGGGCTCCGGCGGGAACGGCATCGGCCGGGACTTCACCATCTCCAGCTCGGTCCGCTCGGTGCGGGATCCGTCCAGCAGGTCCAGCATCACGTCGGCGCCGAAGCGGGTGGCGCCGACCCCGAGCCCGGTGTAGCCGGCCGCGTAGGCGACCTTGCCGCCGTGCGCGGTGCCGAAGAAGGCGGAGAAGCGCGAGCAGGTGTCGATGGCCCCGCCCCAGGCGTGGCTGAACTTGATGCCCTCCAGCTGCGGGAAGGCGCTGAAGAAGTGCTGCGCGAGCTTCAGGTACGTCTCGGGGCGGTGGTCGTACTCGGAGTCGAGCTTGCCGCGGTAGGGGTAGATGGCGTCGTAGCCGCCCCACAGGATGCGGTTCTCCGGGGTGATGCGGAAGTAGTGGAACTGGTTGGCGCTGTCGCCCAGGCCCTGGCGGTTGTTCCAGCCGATGGCCGTCAGCTGGTCGGCGGTCAGCGGCTCGGTCATCAGCGCGTAGTCGTAGACCGGGACCGTGAACGGGCGGATCCGCTTGACCAGCGACGGGAAGATGTTGGTGCCCAGCGCCACCCGCCGGGCGTAGATCCGCCCGTACGGGGTGCGTACGGCCATTCCGGCGCCCGAGGCGGCCAGGGACAGCCCGCGGGTGTTCTCGTAGATCCGCACGCCCAGCGACAGGCAGGCCTCCTTCAGGCCCCAGGCGAGCTTGGCGGGGTTGAGCATGGCGACGCCGTCGGTGTCCCACAGGCCCGCGAGGAACGTCGGCGAGTCGACCTCGGCGCGCAGATCCTCGCGGTCCAGCCAGCGCGAGCCGGCCGCGAGGCCCAGCTTCCCGGCCTCCTCGTACAGCTCGCGCAGCTCCTCCACCTGGTGGGGCTCGGTGGCGACGTCGATCTCGCCGGTGCGCTCGAAGTCGCAGTCGATGCCGTAGCGGGCGATGGCCGCTTCGATCTCGTCGAGGTTGCGGGCTCCCAGCTCCTCCAGCTTGGCGAGCTCGCCCGGCCAGCGGGCCATGCCGTTGGCGAGGCCGTGCGTGAGGGAGGCGGCGCAGAAGCCTCCGTTGCGTCCGGAGGCGGCCCAGCCCGCCTCCTTCGACTCGATCAGGACGACGTCCCGGGCGGGGTCGCGCTCCTTGGCGATCAGCGCCGTCCACAGTCCGCTGTACCCGCCGCCGATGACGAGCAGGTCGCAGGCCTCGTCCGAGGTCAGCGCCGGCTGCGCGGCGGGCTTGCCGGGGTCGTCCAGCCAGTACGAGACCGGCAGTGCTTCGGAAAGCGATTGGGCAACACTTCGCATGGCGACTGGGGCCATGGCTTCCAACTCCCTACAGAGTTACTTGGGCTGTGCGTTCTTGCGGCGGTTCCCGACCATCTGGCCGGCGAGCACCACCAGCACCGCGATGACGAACATCGCCGTACCGATGACGTTGATCTGCACAGGCGTACCGCGCTGGGCCGACCCCCACACGAACATGGGGAAGGTGACGGTGTTGCCCGAGTTGAAGTTGGTGATGATGAAGTCGTCGAACGAGAGCGCGAACGAGAGCAGCGCGCCCGCGGCGATACCGGGTGCCGCGATCGGCAGGGTGACCCGTACGAAGGTCTGCACCGGGCCCGCGTAGAGGTCGCGGGCGGCCTCCTCCAGTCGCGGGTCCATCGACAGGACGCGTGCCTTGACGGCGGCGACGACGAAGCTGAGGCAGAACATGATGTGGGCGATCAGGATCGTCCAGAAGCCCAGCTGGATGCCCATGTTGAGGAAGAGGGCGAGCAGCGAGGCCGCCATCACGATCTCGGGCATGGCCATCGGCAGGAAGATCAGCGAGTTGACCGCGCCGCGCGCCCGGAAGCGGTAGCGGACGAGCGCGAAGGCGATGGCCGTACCGAGGACGGTGGCGCCGATGGTGGCCCACACCGCGATCTGGAGCGAGAGGGACAGCGAGCCGCACAGGTCGGCGACCCCGCAGGGGTCCTTCCAGGCGTCGAGCGAGAACTCCTGCCAGGCGTAGTTGAACCGCCCGGTGGGGTTGTTGAAGGAGAAGACCGTCACGACGACGTTCGGCAGGATCAGGTACGCGAGCGTGCCGAGTCCCAAGATGACGACGAGATTGCGCCGGAGCCAACGCATCAGACCAGGTCCTCCGTCCCCGCTCGGCGGATGTAGATGGTGACCATGATCAGCACGATGGCCATGAGGATGAAGGACAGCGCGGCGGCCGTCGGGTAATCGAGGATGCGCAGGTACTGCGACTGGATGACGTTGCCGATCATCCGGGTGTCCGTGGAACCGAGCAGCTCGGCGTTCACGTAGTCGCCGCTCGCCGGGATGAAGGTGAGCAGGGTCCCGGAGACCACGCCCGGCATGGAGAGCGGGAAGGTCACCTTCCGGAAGGTGGTGGAGGGGCGGGCGTACAGGTCTCCGGCCGCCTCGTGGAGGCGGGTGTCGATGCGCTCCAGCGAGGTGTAGAGCGGCAGGATCATGAAGGGGAGGAAGTTGTACGTCAGACCGCAGACGACGGCGAGCGGCGTGGCGAGCACCCGCTCCCCCTCGGTCATCCCGAGCCAGCTGGTGACGTCCAGGACGTGCAGGGCGTTGAGGACCTCCACCACCGGGCCGCCGTCGGCCAGGATCGTCTTCCAGGCCAGGGTGCGGATCAGGAAGCTGGTGAAGAACGGGGCGATGACCAGCACCAGCAGAAGGTTTCGCCAACGGCCCGCCTTGAAGGCGATCAGGTAGGCCAGCGGGTACCCGAGGAGCAGGCACAGGACGGTCGCGGTGCCGGCGTACAGCAGGGAGCGCAGGAACTGCGGGTAGTACTCGGTGAACGCGTCCCAGTACGTCTGGAAGTGCCAGGTGACCTTGAAGCCCTCTTCGAGGGAGCCGGTCTGCACGGAGGTCGAGGCCTGGTAGACCATCGGCAGCACGAAGAAGACCAGCAGCCACAGGATGCCGGGGAGCAGCAGCCAGTACGGGACCAGCCGCTTGCGCACGGACGGCCTGTGGACCGGGGGTTCGGTGGCGGCCTCGGCCTCCGGTGGCGCGACGGTGGCGGTCATGCGCCCTCCTCGACCGTCTCGATGCCGGCGTCGATGTCTTGCGCCGCGTCCAGACCGAACGTGTGCTCCGGGTTCCAGTGCAGGACGACCTCGGCGCCGGGGGCGAGGCGGGCGTCGCGTTCGATGTTCTGGACGTACACCTCCATCTCCGGGCAGACGGGGCTGTCGATGACGTACTGGGTGGAGACGCCTATGAAGGAGGAGGCGGATATCGTGCCGCGGACCTTGTTGCGGCCGGCCGCGACGGTGTCCTCCTCGTCCGCGTGGACCAGGGAGATCTTCTCGGGACGCACCCCGACCAGCAGCTTTCCGCCGGCCTTGGGCGTGGTCGAACATCGGGCCGCGGGCAGCCGCAGCTTGGCGTCCGCCGAGCTGACCATGACATCGGCGCCGCCGGCCTCCAGGACCTCGGCCTCGATGAGGTTGGAGGTGCCGAGGAAGTTGGCGACGAAGGTGGTCTTCGGGTTCTCGTACAGCTCGGCGGGGGCGCCCAGCTGCTCGACGCGGCCGCCGTTCATCACGGCGACCGTGTCGGCCATGGTCATGGCCTCCTCCTGGTCGTGCGTGACGTGCACGAAGGTGATGCCGACCTCGGTCTGGATCCGCTTGAGCTCCAGCTGCATCTGGCGGCGCAGCTTGAGGTCGAGGGCGCCGAGGGGCTCGTCGAGGAGCAGCACCTGCGGGTGGTTGATGAGCGCGCGGGCGACGGCCACGCGCTGCTGCTGGCCGCCGGAGAGCTGGTGCGGCTTGCGCTGGGCGAACTGGCCCAGCTCGACCAGCTCGAGCATGTCCTCGACCTGCTTCTTGACGGACTTGATGCCGCGGCGGCGCAGTCCGAAGGCCACGTTCTCGTAGATGTTCAGGTGCGGGAACAGCGCATAGCTCTGGAACACCGTGTTCACGGGTCGCTTGTACGGCGGCAGCTGGGTGACCTCGCGGTCCCCGAGGTGGACCGTACCGGTGGAGGGCTCCTCCAGGCCGGCGATCATGCGCAGGGTGGTGGTCTTCCCGCAGCCCGAGGCGCCGAGCAGGGCGAAGAAGGAGCCCTGGGGGATGGTGAGATCCAGCGGGTGC
This sequence comes from Streptomyces sp. NBC_01296, assembly GCF_035984415.1. NCBI lineage: Bacteria > Bacillati > Actinomycetota > Actinomycetes > Kitasatosporales > Streptomycetaceae > Streptomyces > Streptomyces sp. NBC_01296. The sequence goes on from NZ_CP130720.1 coordinate 2,790,373, forward strand.
ACGGCGGTGAACGAGCCGTAGTGCTTGCTGATCCCGGCGAGGCGGACGTCGCCGCCCGCGGTCTTGTCAGTCATGGGTCGCGGCCTTCGGTGGTGGTGTCGTCGGAAGGGTGCGGGGCGCGGGTGCCGGCACGGGAGGGGGTTCGTCAGGCTCCGATGAGCTTGGCGAACTTCTCTTCGTACGCGGTCTCTTCCTCACTGGTGAGGGAGCGGAAGGCGTGGGCCTTGGCCGCCATCGCCTTGTCCGGAATGATCAAGGGGTTGTCCGCGAGCTCGGGGTCGATCTTCGCAAGGTCTTCCTTGACGCCTTCGACCGGGCAGACGTAGCTGATGAACGCGGCGAGCTGGGCGGCGATCGGCGGCTCGTAGTAGAAGTCGATGAGCTTCTCGGCGTTGGCCTTGTGCCGGGAGTGGGCGGGGACCAGCAGGTTGTCGCTGGAGGTGATGTAACCGGGCGCCGGTATCGCGTACTTGATGTCCGGGTTGCCGGCCTGGAGCTGGATGATGTCGCCGGCCCAGGCCAGGCAGGCGGCGAGGTCGCCCTTGTCGAGGTCCGACGTGTAGTCGTTGCCCGTGAAGCGGCGGATCTGCTTGGTGTCCACGCCCTTCTGGAGCCGGCCGATGGCCGCGTCGTAGTCGGCGGTGGTGAAGTTCGCCGGGTCCTTGCCCTGGTCGAGCAGGGTCATGCCGACGCTGTCGCGCATCTCGGTGAGGAAGCCGACGCGGCCCTTGAGGGTGGGGTCGTCGAGCAGCTGCGTGACGGAGTCGACCTTCTTGCCGTCGGTCGCCTTCACGTTGTAGGCGATGACGGTGTCGATGCCGGTCCAGGGGTAGCTGTACGACCGGCCCGGGTCCCAGTCGGGGTTGCGGAACTGCGGGATCAGATTGGCGTAGGCGTGCGGGAGGTGGGAGGGGTCCAGCTTCTGCGCCCAGCCGAGCCGGATGATGCGGGCGGCGAGCCAGTCGGTGACGACGATCAGGTCGCGGCCGGTGTCCTGGCCGGCCGCCAGCTGCGGGCGGACCTTGCCGAAGAACTCGACGTTGTCGTTGATGTCCTCGGTGTACTTGACCTTGATCCCGGTGCGCTTGGCGAACTCCTCCAGCGTGGGGTGGGTCTTCTCGTCCTCGCTGGTGTCCATGTACTCGGTCCAGTTGGAGAAGTTGATCTCCTTCTCCTGGTCCGAGCGGTCGTCGGAGGCGACGGCCGTGTCACCCGCGCGTTTCGCGGGCGGGATGCCGCAGGCGGACAGGGAGGCCAGACCGCCGAGGGTGAGCGCGCCGCCCCCGGAGGCGCGCAGCAGTGAGCGGCGGGTGAGGGCGCCCCGCCCAGTGGTGAGGCTGCGCCGCATCGCGGCGAGTTGCGCCGCCGAGAGGCGGTCGGGCTCGTACTGCTCCATGAGCTGCCCTTTCGGGAGGGTGGCGCCGCTGGTCAGGCGGCAGGCTGCCACTCGGCGGAAGCCGAAGACGGTTAGGTGCGGTCCCCGAAGATGGTGCGGTGCCAGTCCTTCGCGGCCACCGCCGTGTTGTCGTACATCACGTGCTTGACCTGCGTGTACTCCTCGAAGGAGTAGGCGCTCATGTCCTTTCCGAAGCCACTCGCCTTGTAGCCGCCGTGGGGCATCTCGCTGATGATCGGAATGTGGTCGTTGACCCAGACGCAGCCCGCCTTGATCTCGCGGGTGGCCCGGCCGGCCCGGTAGACGTCGCGGCTCCAGGCGGAGGCGGCGAGGCCGTACGGGGTGTCGTTGGCCAGCTCGATGCCCTCGTCGTCGGTGTCGAAGGGCAGGACGACGAGGACCGGGCCGAAGATCTCGGACTGGACGACCTCGCTGTCCTGGCCGGCGCCGGAGACGAGGGTGGGCCGGTAGTACGCGCCTTCGGCGAGCTCGCCCCCCGGGATCTCGCCGCCGGTGACGACGGTGGCGTAGCCGCGGGCGCGCTCCACGAAGCCGGCGACCCGGTCCCGCTGGGCGTGCGAGACCAGGGGGCCGAGGTCGGTGGCCGGGTCGAAGGGGTCGCCCAGGCGGACGGTCTCCATCAGCTCGGACACGCGGGCGACGAAGGCGTCGTGCAGGGGGCGCTGGACGTACGCGCGGGTGGCGGCGGTGCAGTCCTGGCCGGTGTTGATCAGGGACGCGGCGACGGCGCCGTGCGCGGCGGCCTCCAGGTCGGCGTCGTCGAAGACCAGGAAGGGGGCCTTGCCGCCGAGCTCCAGGTGGAGCCGCTTGACGGTGGCGGTGGCGATCTCGGCGACCCGCTTGCCGACGGCGGTGGAGCCGGTGAAAGAGGTCATCACCACGTCCGGGTGCCCGACCAGGTGCTCGCCCGCGTCCCGGCCCGCGCCGGTGACGATGTTGACCACGCCGTCGGGCAGGCCCGCGTCCTTGGCAGCCTGGGCGAACATCAGGGAGGTGAGCGGGGTCAGCTCGGCAGGCTTGAGGACGATCGTGTTGCCCGCGGCGATCGCCGGAAGGATCTTCCAGGCGGCCATCTGGAGCGGATAGTTCCAGGGCGCGATGGAGCCGACGACCCCGATGGCCTCGCGGCGTACGTAGGAGGTGTGGTCTCCTGAGTACTCAGCTGCCGCCTGCCCCTGGAGGTGCCGGGCGGCGCCCGCGAAGAAGGCGGTGTTGTCGATGGTCCCCGGTACGTCGAACTCGGTGGACAGCTTGATCGGCTTGCCGCACTGCAGGGATTCGGCGTACGCGAAGTCCTCCGCCTGCTCGGCCAGCACGGCGGCCAGCCGGTGCAGGACGTCCGAACGCTCACCGGGAGTGGCCGCGGACCAGGCCGGGAAGGCCCGCTTGGCGGCGGCCACGGCCGCGTCGACGTCGGCGGTGGAGGCCAGCTCGTACGTGAGCACCTCCTCGCCCGTGGCAGGGTTGACGACGGTGTGCGACTGCCCGGACGTACCGGACCTCAGCTGCCCGTCGATGTACTGCGCGCCGTCTGCGAAGCGGTCCTTGACCTGGAAGCGATTACCCATGACGCTCTCACGCTCTCCGTAGCTTCAGCTCGAATTGAGTGCCGATCCTGGCAGAGGTGTTACCCACAGCCAAGTGATTCCGTTGTTGCCTTTTGATTACGCGACGGAATCGGTCGACCATGTGTCGAGGCGCGCCGCAAATCCCGTACGAAGTGTCAGTGGCGACTGCCACACTCGCGTGCATGGAAAAGATCGACAAGTTGATCGAGCAGGTCAGCCGCGGTGAGCGGGTGAAGTACCTGCCGTTCTGGGGGCACCGGCCGCGCCCCGACGGGACGCTCGGCCCCAGCTGCATGAGCCAGTGGTGGCCGTCCGAGTTCACCGTGCGTGATGTCCGGTACGACACGGCCGAGCACTGGATGATGGCCGGCAAGGCCCGGCTGTTCGGCGACGCGGAGGCGGAGCGCGCAGCGCTGGAGGCGAAGACCCCGGCGGAGGCCAAGAAGGCCGGGCGGCTCGTGCGCGGCTTCGACGAGGCGATATGGACGCAGGAGCGGTTCGCGCTGGTGGTGGAGGGCAGCGTGCACAAGTTCGCCTCGACCCCCCAGCTGCGCGCGTACCTGCTGTCCACCGGGGACCGGGTGCTGGTGGAGGCGAGCCCGATGGACCGCATCTGGGGCATCGGGCTGGCGGCGGACGACGAGCGCGCCCTGGACCCGTCCCGCTGGCGCGGGCTGAACCTGCTGGGCTTCGCGCTGATGGAGGCCCGCGACCGGCTGCGTACGGACGCCGTCTGACCTCGGGCGGGCGCGATCTAAAATGCGTGGCGGGCCCGCGAGCGGGCCGCCTACGGTAGGACTCGTCCAGGTGCGCAGGCGAGACCTACTTCCACTCTTCATGGGCAGGTCGCGGGTTCGAGTCCCGCCACCGGCTTCCGGGCCGGTGTAGCTCAGTTGGTCAGAGCAGCACGTCGGTTTCGCCGACCTCGATCTCTGGACACCTACGTCACGCACCTCCCGGTGCGCGGGCTGCGGCTCCTTCTTTTCCCAAGAATCCCAAGCCGCCGCCACCTTGATCTCGGGAGGCACGCGTGCGGGATGCCCGGTGCGCAGGCGACGGTTACTTCGGGGACCAGGAGGTCGCGGGTTCGAATCCCGCCCGGCTGCGGCCGGTGGAGCAGCTTGGCAGCTCGCCTGGATATAAGTCCGTCGCCGACCCTGATCTCGGGCATCCCGCACGTCACGCCTCCCCATGTTCCACTGAATTCGGGGGGATTCACCATGGCTCGCTTCAACCTGCGCGCACCCAAGAAGGCTTCCGCGGCCGCCGCGCCCACCTCGCCCGTGCGCTCCACCGGCCGCACCGCCAACCACCAGGGCAGCCGCGGCTTCGCCCGCGACCCGCGCTCCGAGCTGTTCCTGCTCGCCGTCGCCAACTTCGTGACGCAGCGGACGTTCTACGAGAGCGGCGAGGCCCGCGACGACCGGTTCTGCGCCCTCGTGCGCCGCCTCGCCGTCGAGGACACCGCGTGGACCGCCGGCCTGCTCGGCTGGCTGCGCACCGACGGGAACATGCGGACCGCCTCGCTGGTCGGAGCGGCCGAGTACGTGAAGGCACGGCTCGACGCCGGAGCCACCGACGGGCCGTCGAACCGCCAGGTCGTGGACTGCGTACTGCGGCGCGCGGACGAGCCCGGCGAGCTGCTGGCCTACTGGACGGCGACGTACGGGCGCAACGTCCCCAAGCCCGTCAAGCGCGGTATCGCCGATGCCGTCCGCAGGCTCTACTCCGGCACCACGCTGCTGAAGTACGACACCGCGTCCAAAGGCTTCCGCTTCGGCGACGTGCTGAACCTCGTACACGCCTCCCCCGATCCCGCCAAGGCCTGGCAGGGCGAGCTGTTCCGGTACGCCCTCGACCGGCACCACCACCCGGAGACGGCGCAGGTAGCGGCCGGCAACCGCACCCTGGTCGCCCACCGGGAGCTCATGGAGCTGCCGGTGGAGGAGCGCCGGGCCGTGGTGACCGCACCCGACGGGGCCGAGCGGCTCGCCGCCGCGGGCATGACCTGGGAGGCGCTGGCCGGCTGGCTCCAGGGACCGATGGACGCGGCCGCCTGGGAGGCGGTCATCCCGTCCATGGGCGCGATGGCGCTGCTGCGGAACCTGCGCAACTTCGACCAGGCCGGTGTCTCGGACGCGGTGGCCGCGCAGGTCGCGGCGAAGGTCTGCGACCCGGAGGTCGTCGCCCGGTCCCGGCAGTTCCCGTTCCGCTACCTGGCCGCCTACCAGCACGCCCCCTCGCTGCGCTGGGCGTACCCGCTGGAGCAGGCACTCGGCCACTCGCTGGCCAACGTACCGGCCCTGCCCGGCCGGACGCTGGTGCTCGTGGACCGCTCGGGGTCGATGTGGGCGCCGCTGTCGGAGCGTTCGCAGCTCAACCGGGCGGACGCGGCGGCCGTGTTCGGCACCGCGCTGGCGCTGCGCGCCGAGGACGCGGACCTGGTGCAGTTCGGCACGGACAGCAAGCAGGTCCCGTACGGCCGCGGCGAGTCCGTGCTGAAGGTGCTGGAGCGGTTCGAGGACCTCGGCGGCACCTACACCGCCGAGGCGGTCCGGCGGTACTACAAGGGGCACGACCGGGTCCTGATCGTCACGGACGAGCAGGCGACGTACCACTACGGCGGTGACCCGACGGCCCTCGTCCCGGACGAGGTCCCCGTGTACACGTGGAACCTGGCCGGGTACCGGGCGGGCCACGCGCCCTCCGGGTCGGGGAACCGGCACACCTTCGGCGGGCTCACCGATGCGGCCTTCCGCATGGTGTCCCTGATCGAGGGCGGCCGGGACGCCGACTGGCCGTGGGTGGCGTAGGCCCCGGTACGGGCTGACGGACGGACAGACGGACCGGCGGCCGGACGGCACAGGGCCGGGAGCGGGCAGCGTGTGCCCGGTCCCGGCCCTGTGCCGTGTGTCGCGTGCCGTGCCGCCTGCGGCCGGCAGCCTGTACGTCAGACGTTCTCGCGGATCCGCGTCGGGGAGGCCGGGCCGTCGAAGTCGGAATCGCTGCCCGGGTCACCGAGCAGGACCCCGGCGATCACGAGCGCGATCATCAGAATGCTGATCAGGATGCTGACCGAGCCCAGGATGATGCCGGCCAGCGCCATCGAGCCGTTGTCGGCCTCGCCGCGCCGGGCCTTGCCGCGGCCCAGGGCGCCGAAGATGACCGCCGGGACTCCGAACAGGACGCCCAGGTAGCAGGTGACCACGCCGACGATGCCGAGGACGAGGGCGGTGACCCCGAAGCCGTTGCTCTTCTGCGGATAGCCGGGGTACCCGGGGTATCCCTGATAGCCCGGGTAGCCGTATGCCGGCTGCGCGGGCGGCGGTCCGGGGTACGCGTACCCCCCGGGATCCGGCTGGGCCGGGTACCCGTACGCGGGCGGCAGCGTCGGGGCGGGCTCGGGCGTGGACGCCGGAGACTGTATCGGCGCCGGCCCCGGTATCTGCGCCGGCGGGAAGTCGGCCCCCGGCATCCCCGCCATCGTGGGCTGGTCGTGTACGGACGGCGGACCCGACACGCCCGGTGTGGCCTGCGGTTTGCCGAGTTCCACCGCCGGCCGCTCCGGCGGCGCCCACGGGTCCCTCGGCTCGGGGCTCTGGTCGGTCATGCGGCGCCCCCCTCTCGTACGGCCATGCTAAGCGCTGCCGCCGACAGTCCCGGAGCTGCCTACGATGAAGCCCGGTCCGTCCGCACCCCCATCCCTCCCGGAGGCTCCCTCATGCCCGACCTGAACCCCTTCATCGCAGGGCTTCCCAAGGCGGAACTCCACGTCCACCACGTCGGCTCGGCCTCCCCGCGCATCGTCGCCGAACTCGCTTCCCGCCACCCCGACTCCAAGGTCCCCACCGACCCCGAGGCACTCGCCGACTACTTCACGTTCACCGACTTCGCGCACTTCATCGAGGTCTACCTCTCCGTCGTCGACCTGGTCCGCACCCCCGACGACGTACGCACCCTGACCTTCGAAGTCGCCCGCGACATGGCCCGGCAGAACATCCGCTACGCCGAGTTGACCATCACCCCGTACTCCTCCACCCGCCGCGGCATCGACGAGAAGGCCTTCATGGAGGCCATCGAGGACGCCCGCAAGGCCGCCGAGACCGAGCTCGGCGTCATCCTGCGCTGGTGCTTCGACATCCCCGGCGAGGCCGGCCTGGAGGCCGCCGCCGAGACCGCGCGCCTCGCCGTCGAACTGCGCCCGGAGGGCCTGGTCTCCTTCGGCCTCGGCGGCCCCGAGATCGGCGTCCCGCGCCCGCAGTTCAAGCCGTACTTCGACGCCGCCCGGGCCGCGGGCCTGCACAGCGTGCCGCACGCCGGCGAGACCACCGGCCCGGAGACCATCTGGGACTCGATCCGCGACCTGGGCGCCGAGCGCATCGGCCACGGCACCAGCGCCACCCAGGACCCGGAGCTCCTCGCGTACCTCGCCGAGCACCGGATCGCGCTCGAGGTCTGCCCGACCTCCAACATCGCCACCCGCGCCGTGACCGACCTGGACCGCCACCCCGTCAAGGAGATGGTGCAGGCGGGCGTGCTCGTCACCATCAACAGCGACGACCCGCCGATGTTCGGCTCGGACCTCAACAACGAGTACGCGGTCGCCGCGCGGCTGCTCGACCTCGACGAGCGCGGGCTCGCACAGCTGGCCAAGAACGCCGTCGAGGCCTCCTTCCTGGACGAGGCCGGCAAGGCGAAGATCAGCGCGGAGATCGACACGTACACCGCTGCCTGGCTGGCTCGCTGACGGACTGCGGGGAACACCGACAATGGCAGTCATGCGCACCCTGACTGCCGTAGGCCACCGCGGCGATCCCTACCGTGTCCGTGAGAACACCCTGCCCTCGATCCGCTCGGCCTTCGCACGCGGAGCGGACGCGGTCGAGATCGACGTACGGCTGACCCGCGACGGCGAGGCGGTACTGCTCCACGACGAGACGCTCCAGCGGCTGTGGGGCCATGACGTGCGGCTCGACGCCGTCACGGCCCCGCAGCTGCAGGAGTTGACGGGCGGTGGGATCCCGACGCTGCGCGAGGCGCTGGCGGCGGCGGGTGCGGGCCGGGTGATGATCGACCTGCCCGGTGCGACGCCAGAATCCGTACGGACGGTCGTCGGCCAGGTCCGGGAGTGCGGGGCGCGCGAGCGTACGTACTACAGCGCGGGGCCGAACACCATGCTGGCCGTGCGCGCCGCCGATCCGGGCGCCGAGATCGCGCTGACGTGGACCACGCTGGCGCCGCCGCGCCGGGTGTTGATCGACGCGGTGGCGCCGACCTGGCTCAACTACCGTTTCGGGCTGGTGGACCGGGAACTGACGGACGCCCTGCACCGGGACGGCCTGCTCGTCTCGGCCTGGACGGCGGACACCAGGGGGACGATGCGCAGGCTGATCGCGGCCGGGGTGGACTCCGTCACCACCAACCGGGTGGACGCGCTGGCCGGCGTACGGGCCGAGTTCGGGCTGCCCAGCCGGTGATACGTACGTGGGGGGAGCGGATCCGGCAGGCGGATCCGCGGTGGCAGGACCTGGGACTGACGCTGCTGGTGCAGGTGGCGACGACGATTCCGTTCGTCGTGCCCCGCGATCCGCTGGATTCGCCGGCCACCTGGCCGGCGTACCTGCTGACCACGCTGGGCAATGTGCCGCTGGTGTGGCGGCGGCGCGCGCCCGTGTCGGCGATCTTCGGGATGGTCGCGGCCGGGTCGCTCTACACGCTGGCGATGGACGGCCCCGGGCAGCCGCTGCCGTACGCCCCGCTGATCGGCGTCTACACGATGGCGCTCCTGTGCCCGGCCCGGGTGCGGATCACGATGGGCGTGACCCTGACGGGGCTGATCCTCGCCTCCGTGGCGCTCAACACCGGGACGGCCAGGGAGTTGTTGTTCGCGCTGTTCGTCTTCGCGGCGGCGTACGCGCTGGGGCGGCTGCAGTACACCCGCCAGGCCTATACGGCGGCGATCGAGGCGCGGGCCGCCGAGCTGGAGCGGGCGAACCGGATCGAGGCGGAGCAGGCCGCGGCGCGCGAACGGGCCCGGATCGCAAGGGAGATGCACGACATCCTCTCGCACGCGGTCAGCATCATGATCGTGCAGGCGGAGGCCGGTCCGGTGGCGGTGCGCAGGGCCCCGGAACGGGCGGAGGCGGCCTTCGACGCGATCGCCGAGACGGGGCGGGATGCGATGGCGCAGCTGCGGACGATGCTGGGGGTGCTGCGGACGGACGGCGCGGCTCAGGCGGCTCCGCGCACGCCGCAGCCGGGGATCGAGGAGCTGCCGGGGCTGCTGGAGCGGGTCCGGGGCAGCGGGCCGCGGGTGTCGTACGAGCGGACGGGCGCGGTGCGCGCGCTGCCCGCGGCGCTGGAGGCGACGGTGCACCGGGTGGTGCAGGAGGCGCTGACGAACGTGGTGAAGCACTCCGGGGCTTCGGCGGTGTCCGTACGGCTGGAGTACGGGACGGAGTCGCTCACGGTGACGGTGACGGACGACGGGCGGGGTCCGGCTCCGGGTCCGGGTCCGGGAGCTGCTGCCGGCGGGCACGGCGGCGGGCACGGGCTGATCGGGATCCGGGAGCGGGCGGCGGCGCACGGCGGTACGGCGGAATTCGGTCCGGGGCCCGGTGGCCTGGGGTTCTCGGTGCGCATCGTCCTTGTAACCTCGCCGCTGGAGGTGGGGCGTTGACGGTCCGTGTGGTGGTGGCTGACGACCAAGAGCTGGTGCGCAGCGGTTTCGCGATGATCCTGGACGCGCAGGAGGACATCGAGGTCGTCGCGGAAGTCGGGGACGGCGCGGCGGCGGTGGCGGCGGTGCGGGAGCTGCGGCCGGACGTGGCGCTGCTGGACATCCGGATGCCGGTGCTCGACGGGATCGAGGCGTGCCGGGCGATCTCGGCCGGGACCTCGTGCCGGACGGTGATGCTGACGACCTTCGACTCGGACGAGTACGTGTACGAGGCGCTGCACGCGGGGGCGAGCGGGTTCCTGCTGAAGGACGTGCGGCGGGACGACCTGGTGCATGCCGTACGGGTGGTGGCGGCGGGCGAGTCGCTGCTGGCGCCTTCGGTGGCGCGGCGGCTGATCGAGGAGTACACGGCGGCGACGGCGCGGCCGGCGGCCGCGGGGGCGTGGCCCGCGCAGCGCCTCGAGGTGCTGACGGCGCGGGAGCGGGAGACGCTGCTGCATCTGGGGCGGGGGTTGTCGAATGCGGAGATCGCTGCCGCGCTGGTGGTGAGTGAGCACACGGTGAAGTCGCATGTGGGCAATGTGCTGGCGAAGCTGGGGCTGCGGGACCGGATCCAGGCGGTGATCTGCGCGTACGAGACGGGCCTGATCGCGGCCGGGACCGGGGATGGCTCTTGGGTATCTCCCTCTGGAGAGTGAGAAGCCGGTGGTCGGATCCCTCGCGCCGGTGAGTTGTCGTACCGGTGAAGACCCCTCTCTGTGGTGATCCGCGAACACCCCTCTGACCTGCAGCATTGAGTCATCGGGGCCGCTGGGGCCCGGATGGTTCACCGGGGGGTTCCCACCATGAAGGTCCGTACGCGCACACTGATCGCCACCGCTCTGGTCCTGGGCATTGCGGCCGGACCGGCCGTCGCCCATGCCGCCCCGGCGCCCGGGCCGGTGGCCGCTCGGGCGGCCGAGACGGCGCCCCCGGGCGTGATGGCGCCGCCCCTCTACACGACCCCGCCCGACGCGGCGGCGCTGCGGAAGGCGATCGCCGGCGTCGGTGCGGACAGTACGGACGCGACGGCCGCGCTGGTCCGGGTGGGCGGTACGAGCGGGCGCTGGGTGGGCAGTTCCGGCGTGGCCGATGTCCGCACCGGACGCAAGGCGATCGACGATGCCCGGTTCCGGGCGGGTTCGGTGACCAAGACCTTCACGGCGGCGGTGGTGCTCCAGCTGGCCGCCGAGGGCAAGGTCGATCTGGACGAGCCGGTGCAGCAGTACCTCCCGGGGCTGCTGCCGGCCGGCCCGAAGGGCTTCGAGCCCATCAGTGTGCGGCAGTTGCTGAACTACACGAGCGGCATCCGGCCGGCCGAGGGCCCGGGGGACTCGTTCGAGGCGCAGTACGCCCACCGGTTCGACGTGGTCGACCCGCATGCGCTGATCGCCGAAGCGGTGGCGAAGGGTCCCGAATTCCGGCCGGGCGAGAAGCAGCACTACCTCAACATCGACTACACGGTCCTGGGCGTGCTGATCGAGAAGCTGACGGGGACGACGTACGAGCAGGCCCTGTCCGCCAGGATCCTCAAGCCGCTGGGGCTGCACGGCACTTCGGTTCCGTCGCGTCGGGAGAACCGGATACCGGGCCCGCATCACCACGGCTACCAGGCGGTGCAGAAGCCCGGCGGCGGGACCTCGTTGGTCGATGTGACCGAGTGGAACTCCTCCTCCAACTGGGCTGCCGGGGACCTGATATCGACCACGGCGGACCTGGAGAAGTTCACCGAGGCCCTGTTCGGCGGCCGGGTGGTGCCGAAGGCGCAACTGGAGGAGATGTTCACGGTGCCCGCGGTGTCGGACTTCGAGTCCGGGGAGGACGCCGTGCAGACCGCGGGGATGAAGCGGTTCGTGCTGCCGGACGGCACGGCGGTCTACGGCAAGACGGGCTCCCGGTTCGGCTACAGCACCGTGATCGGCGGGGCGCGGGACCTCTCGCGCACCCTGGTCTACTCGGTGAACTCCACCGACGCCAAGGGCCAGGACATGAACAAGGTGGCCTTCGGGATCGTGATGGCGGCCTTCGCGAAGTAGCGGTCAGGCCGTCAGGCCGTCAGGCCGGCATGGTCTCGAGGCGCTTGATCATGCGGCGGAGTACCAGCAGGGGTATGACCCCGAGGACACCGAACGCCATGTCGATGACGCTCCACCCGAAGGGGATGCCCCGGATGGGGCCGCAGATCAGGGCCAGGGGGACCACGCCGGCGCAGGCGATCATGCCGGCTTCGACGATCCAGATGTTGCGGACGGGGTCGCGGTGGACTCCGTAGAAGAAGACCGCGATCACCAGGTGGGCGAAGGCGAGCCAGTCGGTGCCGTAGAGGAGGAAGGGATAGTCCGCGTCGGCCCGGTCCAGCCCGTCGCCCACCCGCCGCAGCCACTCGTGAGATACCAGGGAGTTGGCCCAGTGCAATTCGCTGACCAGGGGGAAGGCGGTGAGGCCGCTGAGCACGAGGCAGACGATGAACAGGACCAGCCAGGCACGGATCCGCCGCTGAAGGGCGCTTCTCTCGCTCATGGAAGGAAGCCTACGCCCGTTTCTGAACGCGTTCAGCCAACTCTATGAACGCGTTCAGTTCTGTGGCAGGACCGTGATCATCGGGATCCGCCCGGGACTCAGAGGCCGACGATGGAGTTCCAGCGCTGGGCGAGGGAGCGGCGCTCGGCCGAGGAGATGTCCCGGGCCACGACGAGCCGCTTGCGCATCTCCCCGTCGGGGAAGATCAGCGGGTTCTCGGCGAGTGCGGCGGTCTCCTTGTCGTCGGAGCCGGCCAGCACCTCGCGGGCGGCCGGGACCGGGCAGACGTAGTTGACGGCGGCGGCGAGCTCGGCGGCCACCTCGGGGGTGTAGTAGTAGTCGACCAGGGCCTCGGCGTTGGCCTTGTGCCGGGCCAGGTTGGGGACGAGAAGGCTCTCCGCCCAGAGCTCGGCGCCCTCTTCCGGGACCACGAACTCGATGTCGGGGTTGTCGGCTTGGAGCTGGATGGCGTCGCCGGAGTACGCCTGGCAGGCCAGGACGTCGCCCTTGCTCAGATCGGAGGTGTAGTCGTTGCCGGTGAAGCGGCGGATGTGCTTCTTCTTCACCATGCTCTGCACCTGGTCGCACATCCGGTGGAAGTCGGACTCGGTCCACCGGGTGACGTCCACGCCGTCGCCCTGCATCAGCAGGGCGAAGGACTCGTCGAGACCGGAGAAGAGGGTGACCTTGCCCGCCAGGTCCGGGTGCCACAGGTCCTTGACGGACTTGATCTCCCGGCCCAGCGCCTTGCGGTTGTAGGCGATGCCGGTGATCCCCGACTGCCACGGGACGGTGTGCAGGCGGCCCTCGTCGAAGGCGGGCGACTGCAGCTGCGGGTCCAGGTGGGCGGCCACGTTGGGCTGCGCCGACCGGTCCATCTTCTGCGCCCAGCCCAGGTGGACGAAGCGTGCGGCCATCCAGTCGCTGACCACCACCAGGTCGTGCCCGGTCTCCTGGTGGTTCATCAGGGCCGGGCTGACCTTGCCGAAGAACTCGTCGTTGTCGTTGATCTCCTCGGTGTACCGGACCTCGATGCCCGTCTTCTCCGAGAAGGCGTCCAGCGTGGGACGGCGCTCCTCGTCCTCGTCATCGGTGTCGATGTACAGAGGCCAGTTGGAGAAGGCGACCTTCTTGTCCCGGTCGGAGCGGTCCGGGCCTCCCCGGCGGTCCTCGGGGACGTAGGCGGCGGGCACACCGCAGCCGGCAAGGGCCGCGAACAGGCCGGCGGCACCGAGGCCGCGCAGCGCCGCGCGGCGGGAGAAGGCGAGTTCAGGCATGGGCAAAGCCTCGGGGAACAGAAGAGGGCGGGCAATAGACACATTGTCTACTGCCCGCCCTCTCAAGCTCCTTCGGTGATCGATGCGATCTCCGTGGAGACCGATCAGCCGTCGAGCGAGGTCATCACGTGCTTGATGCGCGTGTAGTCCTCGAAGCCGTAGGCGGAGAGGTCCTTGCCGTAGCCGGACTTCTTGAAGCCGCCGTGGGGCATCTCGGCGACGAGCGGGATGTGGGTGTTGATCCACACGCAGCCGAAGTCGAGGTTCTTGGACATCCGCATCGCGCGGCCGTGGTCCTTGGTCCACACGGAGGAGGCGAGGGCGAACTCGACGCCGTTCGCGAACTCCAGGGCCTGGGCCTCGTCCGTGAAGCACTGGACGGTGATGACGGGGCCGAAGACCTCGTTCTGGATGATCTCGTCGTCCTGCTTGAGGCCCGAGACCACGGTCGGGGCGTAGAAGTAGCCCTTCTCGCCGACCCGGTGGCCGCCCGCCTCGACCTTGGCGTGCGCCGGGAGGCGCTCGATGAAGCCCGCGACCTGCTTGAGCTGGTTCGGGTTGTTCAGCGGGCCGTAGAGCACGTCCTCGTCGTCCGGCTGGCCGGTCTTGGTGTCGGCTGCGGCCTTGGCGAGGGCGCTCACGAACTCGTCGTGGACGGACTCGTGCACGAGCACACGGGTCGCGGCGGTGCAGTCCTGGCCGGCGTTGAAGTAGCCGGCGACCGCGATGTCCTCAACGGCCTTCGCGATGTCGGCGTCCTCGAAGACCACGACCGGGGCCTTGCCGCCGAGCTCCAGGTGGACGCGCTTGACGTCCTTCGAGGCGCTCTCGGCGACCTGCATGCCCGCGCGTACCGAGCCGGTGATGGAGGCCATCGCCGGGGTGGAGTGCTCGACCATGGCCTTGCCGGTCTCGCGGTCACCGCAGATGACGTTGAAGACGCCCTTGGGCAGGACCGAGTCGATGATCTCGGCCATCAGGACGGTGGAGGCCGGGGTGGTGTCCGAGGGCTTGAGCACCACGGTGTTGCCCGCGGCGATGGCCGGGGCGAACTTCCACACGGCCATCATCATCGGGTAGTTCCACGGCGCGACCTGGGCGCATACACCGACCGGCTCACGGCGGATGATCGAGGTCATCCCCTCCATGTACTCGCCGGCCGAGCGGCCCTCGAGCAGGCGGGCCGCACCCGCGAAGAAGCGGATCTGATCCACCATCGGCGGCAGCTCCTCGCTGGCCGTGAGGCCCAGCGGCTTGCCGGTGTTCTCCGACTCGGCGGCCACGAGCTCGTCCGCGCGCGCCTCGAAGGCGTCCGCGATCTTGAGCAGGGCCTTCTGCCGCTCGGAGGGGGTGGTGTCGCGCCAGCCCGGGAAGGCGGCCGCGGCGGCGGCCATGGCGGCGTCGACATCGGCCTGGCCGGAGAGCGGGGCGGTGGCGTACACCTCGCCGGTGGCGGGGTTGACCACCTCGGTGGTCCGCCCGTCGGCGGCGTCCTTGAACTCTCCGCCGATGTAGTTGCGCAGACGACGCAGTTCGGTGGTCACTCCAGCCACACTCCTGATCACATGTCCAACGATTGAGACGAATCCCAATCTTAGCCCCTAGGCGGACGCTTTCGGCAGGGCCAGACGCCACGAACTACGAAATCAGTGAGATCCAAGCCCCGAGACAACGGATTTCATCGATTCCGTCTTGCGGAACAGACGACTCCTCGTGCACAGTGAGGTCGTGGTCAGTCGAAGCGCAGATTCCAGGAACAGACAACCGTCCCCTTCGGTCGATGCTGTGTCCCTGGCGATCATCGAGCAACTGCAGGAGGACGGGCGCCGTCCCTACGCAGCGATCGGCAAGGCCGTCGGCCTGTCGGAGGCGGCTGTGCGCCAGCGCGTGCAGAAGCTGCTCGACCAGGGCGTCATGCAGATCGTCGCCGTCACCGACCCGCTCACCGTGGGCCTGCGACGCCAGGCCATGGTCGGCATCAACGTCGAGGGAGACCTCGACCCGGTGGCCGACGCACTGACCCAGATGGCCGAGTGCGAGTACGTGGTCATGACCGCGGGCTCGTTCGACCTGATGGTGGAGATCGTCTGCGAGGACGACGACCACCTGCTGGAGACGATCAACAAGAAGATCCGCGCGCTCCCCGGCGTGCGATCAACCGAAAGCTTCGTTTATCTGAAGCTGAAGAAGCAGACCTACATGTGGGGAACTCGATAGCCCGTGAGCCAGGACCTCTCCAAGACCGCGTACGACCACCTGTGGATGCACTTCACCCGCATGTCGTCGTACGAGAACTCCCCCGTCCCCACCATCGTGCGGGGTGAGGGCACCTACATCTTCGACGACAAGGGCAAGCGCTACCTGGACGGTCTCGCCGGACTGTTCGTGGTCAACGCCGGTCACGGCCGCAAGGAACTGGCCGAGGTCGCCTACAAGCAGGCGCAGCAACTCGCGTTCTTCCCCATCTGGTCGTACGCGCACCCCCAGGCCGTCGAGCTGGCCGAGCGCCTCGCCGGCTACGCCCCGGGCGACCTGAACAAGGTCTTCTTCACCACCGGCGGCGGCGAGGCCGTCGAGACCGCGTGGAAGCTCGCCAAGCAGTACTTCAAGCTGCAGGGCAAGCACACCAAGTACAAGGTCATCTCCCGCGCGGTCGCCTACCACGGCACCCCGCAGGGCGCCCTGTCCATCACCGGCCTACCGGCCCTGAAGGCCCCCTTCGAGCCGCTGGTCCCCGGCGCGCACAAGGTGCCGAACACCAACATCTACCGCGCCCCC
Source organism: Streptomyces sp. NBC_01296 (assembly GCF_035984415.1). Lineage (NCBI taxonomy): Bacteria > Bacillati > Actinomycetota > Actinomycetes > Kitasatosporales > Streptomycetaceae > Streptomyces > Streptomyces sp. NBC_01296. Next base: position 2,806,651 of record NZ_CP130720.1, read on the forward strand.
ATCTACGGCGACGACCCCGAGGCCTTCGGCCGCTGGTGCGCCGACCAGATCGAGCAGGAGATCCTGTTCGAGGGCGCCGACACCGTCGCCGCCGTCTTCCTCGAGCCGGTGCAGAACGCCGGCGGCTGCTTCCCGCCGCCGCCCGGGTACTTCCAGCGGGTCCGCGAGATCTGCGACGAGTACGACGTGCTGCTCGTCTCCGACGAGACGATCTGCGCCTTCGGCCGCCTCGGCACGATGTTCGCCTGTGACAAGTTCGACTACATCCCGGACATGATCACCTGCGCCAAGGGCATGACCTCGGGCTACTCCCCGATCGGTGCCTGCATCGTCTCGGACCGCATCGCCGAGCCGTTCTACAAGGGCGGCAACACCTTCCTGCACGGCTACACCTTCGGCGGACACCCGGTGTCCTCCGCGGTGGCCCTCGCCAACCTCGACATCTTCGACAAGGAAGGCCTCAACCAGCACGTGCTGGACAACGAGGACGCCTTCTTCTCGACGCTGAAGAAGCTGCACGACCTGCCGATCGTCGGCGACGTCCGCGGCAACGGCTTCTTCTACGGCATCGAGCTCGTCAAGGACAAGGTCACCAAGGAGTCCTTCACGGACGAGGAGACCGAGCGCGTGCTCTACGGCTTCCTCTCCAAGGCGCTCTTCGAGAACGGCCTGTACTGCCGTGCCGACGACCGTGGCGACCCGGTCATCCAGCTGGCCCCGCCGCTGATCGCGGACCAGGGCACCTTCGACGAGATCGAGGGCATCCTGCGCTCGGTGCTCACCGAGGCGTGGACCAAGCTGTAACCGGCAGCGCGGTGAACAGCGGTAAATAGTCCGAACCACACGGCCCGGATCCCCCGTTCGAGTGAGAACGCGGGGGTCCGGGCCGTGTGCTGTCACCATCCAAGACGTTCATCTCTTTACATCTCAGTGCGGCGCCAGTGACCGAACCGGTTCCGCTTCGTTCCCCCGGACGGAGGTGTACGCCATGGTGGCTCCACCGGACAACGCCCCACCGGACAATGACGTCCTCTGGGCACGGTCCGTTCACTACTCCCACAGCGGTTCCCCCGGCCTCATCGGGGTCTCGGTCGGCGTCCGCCAGGGCGAGATCCTGGCCCTGACCGGCCCGCGCGGCAGCGGCAAGACCACGCTGCTGCGCTGCCTGGCCGGACACGCGGTGCCCGAGCAGGGCGAGATCTGGTTCAACAGCGTGCCCGTCCACACGATGGGCGCGCTGGCCCGCGAGCGGCTGCGCCGCGACCGGTTCGGCTGGATCGGCCCCGATCCCCGGCTGCTGCCCGAGCTCAAGGTGTGGGAGAACGCCGCCCTGCCCCTGCTGGTGGCCGGCGCCTCCCACCGCACCGCCAAGGCCGCCGCCTGCGAATGGCTGGACCGCCTCGACATCGGCGGCTTCGCCCGCAAGCGCCCGCGCGCCCTGACCCGCGCCGAATCCCAGCGGGTCGCCCTCGCCCGGGCCCTGGTCAACGAGCCCGCCGTGGTCTTCGCCGACGAGCCCACCGCCCCGCTGCACCGCGCCGAGCGCTCCCTGCTGCTCCGTACGCTCACCACCGCGGCCCGCTCGCACGAGATCACCGTGGTGCTGGCCACGCACGACGAGGAGACCGCGGCCGTCGCCGACCGCCGGGTCGCGCTGCTCGACGGCCGACCCGCCGGGACCGCCGCCGCCGTCGGCGGTCCTTCCGACGAGACCCCGGAGGGCCAGGCCGCGTGCTCGCTCTCCGCCTAGCCCGCGGCTCCCGCCCGCTCGTCCAGCTGCGCCGGCTGCTGGTCGCCGCCGCCTGTGCCGGCACCGGTTTCCTCCTGCTGTACGTGCTCACCGAAGCCACCGCCCGGCCTGCCGGATCGTTCCCGCGCCTGCTGTGGGCCCTGGTCCCGCTCGCCGTCACCGTGCAGTTCGCCGTCGCCGTCGCCCGGACGGACCCCGCGACCCGGCCCCGCGAGGGGATGGACGCCGTCGGGCTGGGCCCCGTACGGCTCGCCCTCGTCGCGGCGCTCTCCACCGCCGTCTCGTGCACCCTGGGCAGCGCCCTGGCCCTGGCCGCCCTCCTCCACCTGCGGGGCGACCTGACCGGCCTGCCCTTCGACGGAGCCGGGGCCCGGATGCTGCACGCCGACCGGCCACTGCCCGTGGCGGCCGCCCTCACCCTGCTGGCCCTGGTGCCGCTGGCCGCCTCCGCCGCCACGGCCCTCGCCTTGCGCCCGCGCCCGCCGCTGGCCCCGCAGACCGGCCTGCCCTGGGGCATCGCGCTCACCGCCTGCGGACTGGCGGTCGAGGCGTACGCGGGCCTCGGCGGCGTCGGCATGCCGGCCGGATGGGCACTCACCGCCGTCGGGCTCTCCCTCGCGGGACCGGGCCTGGCCTACGCCTGCGGGACCGTGGTGCAGGCGGTCCGCCCGGGGGCCATGCGGCTGTTGGCCGGGCGGACCCTCCAGGAAGAGGCGCCCCGGCTGGGCCGTCCGCTCGGGCTGCTGTGCGCGGTCGGCGCGGGCGCCCTCACCGCCGCGGCCCTGCGCGACCGGGGCGGCTTCCCCGTCCCGCTGGGCCCGCTGACCGGACCGGCCTGCGCGCTGGTGGCACTGTGCGTGGCCGCGACCCTGCTCACCCGCGCCGTGGAGGTCCGCCAGGACCGCTCCGACACCCGCGCGACCCTGCGCGACCTGGGCACTCCGGGCACGGTCCTGCGTACGGCCGCGACCCTGCGGGCGACCGCGCTGGCGGCCGTGTGCGTACCCGTCGTATGGGGTGTGGCGCAGCTGACGTCGCTGGCGTTGACCCGCTGACACGAGCAGCCCTTAGGGTGGGCCGAATGGTCAACGCAGACATCGAGATCGAGACGCTCGCCGAATTCGACCAGGTCGTCGCCCGCGGCTCGCTCAACGGCTACCGGATCCAGTCGGTCAACCTGCTGGAGCGTACGTTCGCCCTGCTGTCCGCCGACACCTCCGCGGCCGTCTTCCTGGGCTGCGCGATGGAGCCCGACGCGTCGGCCAAGGTGCGCGCGGACGGCGCGCTGGTCTTCCCGCCGGTGCCTGACCTTCCCTTCAACCCGTACCGCGGCCTGCTGTACACCGCCGACGAGCTGTTCGCGGGGCTGTCCGCCGGCTACGAGGCCACCCCGGACGCCCAGTCGTACGCCTGGTTCCAGGAGACCAAGGCGGACGGCGACGTCTTCTCCTCGATGCTGCGCTCCGTCCACGACGACGCCGTCTCCGACGCCCTCGACGAGCACCTCGCCGGCGCCCGGGTGGTCGGCGTCATGGGCGGCCACGCGATGGCCCGCGGCGGCCTGGACTACCAGGGCGCGGCGGAACTCGGCCGGGAGCTGTCCCGGTCCGGGCTGACGGTGGCCACCGGCGGCGGCCCCGGCGCGATGGAGGCCGCCAACCTCGGCGCCTACCTGGCTCCGGCCCCGGACCACGCCCTTGCGGAGGCCCTGGAGATCCTGGCCAAGGCCCCGTCCTTCGCGCCCTCGGTCTCCGACTGGGCGCAGGCGGCGTTCGCCGTACGGGACCGCTGGCCCGGCGGCGGCGACTCGGTGGGGATCCCCACCTGGTTCTACGGGCACGAGCCGCCGAACGCCTTCGCCGGCCACATCGCCAAGTACTTCGCGAACGCCACCCGGGAAGACGGGCTGCTCGCCCGGTCCAACGCGGGCGTCGTCTTCCTCCCGGGCGCCGCGGGCACCCTGCAGGAGATCTTCGACAACGCCACGCCGAACTACTACGGGTCGCGGGGCGAGCCGACCCCGATGGTGCTGGTCGGGCGTACGCACTGGACCGAGCACCTGCCCGCGTGGCCGCTGCTCCGGGCGCTGGCGCGCGGCCGTGAGATGGAGTCCCGGATCGCGCTGGTCGATTCGGTGGCCGAGGTCCCCGCCGTACTCGCTTCGATGAAGTGAGCGGCGGACCGAGGCAACTTCCCGGCCCGATCGCACGTCTGCCATAGGTAATCAAAGTGCAAAACCCTGCCAGACGTGAACGGAGCCCTCGGTGCTCATAGGCCTGCTGACCGCGATCGCGGCATCCATCTGCTACGGCACGGGGTCCGTCCTGCAAGCCGTCGGCTCGCGCCGGGCGGCCCGGATGTCCCCGGCCTCCGCCGGGGTGACCGCGCACGGCGGCCCGAACCTCTCGTCCACCGCGAAGGCGGCGATGACGTGGGAGTTCATCGTCGGCACCGTCCTGGACTTCGTCGGCTTCGGGCTGGGCGCGCTCGCCGCCCGGCTGCTGCCCCTGTTCCTCTCCCAGACGGTGATCAGCGCCAACCTGGTGATCACCGCCGTCCTCAGCGTGAAGATGCTGGGCATCCGGCTGACCCGCAAGGAATGGACCTCGATCGGGGTCGTCTGCGCGGCGCTGGTGCTGCTGGCGACGGCGGCGGGCCACGAGGGCGGCCACCACGCCCCGATGTCCACGCACTGGTGGCTGTTCGCCGTGACCCTGCTGATCATCGCGGGCGGCACGGTGGCCGTCCGCCTCCTGGGCGCCCGGGCCGCGATCCTGGCGGGCCTGCTGTCGGGCCTGGCCTTCGGCGCGCTCGGCGTCGGCGTCCGGATCCTCGAGGGGGTAGAGCCGTTCGACCTGGGCAAGCTGCTCGCCGATCCGGCCCTCTACGCCATCGTGCTGGCCGGCGTGGGCGGCATGTACCTGCACACGGTCGCCCTCCAGATCGGCTCGGTGAACGGCGCGACGGCCGCCCTGGTCGTCGGCGAGACCGTCCTGCCGGGTGCGATCGGCGTCCTGTGGCTGGGCGACGCATCGCGGCCGGGACTGGCGTGGCTCGCGGTCCTCGGCTTCGTCCTGGCCGTCACGGGCGCGGTGGCGGTCGCCTGGTACGGCAACCACGACGGCGCAGAATCCCCGACCGAAGACCCCGCGCGCGAATCCACCCCCGCCGAATCCAGCCCCGCCGGCGTTTGAGGCGCGGCGTCCGGAGCGGAGCCCCAGGTCTGTTCAGCCCGCGCGGCGGCTACCCCGCCGGCAGGACGACCACCTCGGCCGGAGCGAAGGCCACTGCCACCCGGTCCCCCACGGCCGGGGCGCCGGCCAACCCGCACTCCGCCTCCAGCTCCGGCCCCGTCTCCGGCCGCAGCCGCAGCGCCACATGCGTCCCACGGAACGTCCTCGCGAGCACCTCACACCGCAGCCCCGCCGCGGCGAGCACCACGCCCGCCGGCCGGATCAGGATCCGCCGCTCGCCCTCCGGGGATCCGGCCGGCACCAGGACCTTGCCCCAGGCCGTCACCGCCGCCCCGCCGGACACCCGCGCCGGGACCACGTTCTCGAACCCGAGGAACCGCGCCACGAACTCCGAGGCCGGCCGCTGCCACACCTCCAGCGGGGTCCCGGCCTGCGCGATCCGCCCGTCCTGCATCACCACCACCCGGTCGGCCAGGGCGAAGGCCTCGCCCTGGTCGTGGGTGACGGCCAGCACCGTGGTCCCGAGCCGGGAGAACAGCCCCCGCAGCTCCACCACCAGCCGCTCGCGCAGCCCCCGGTCCAGCTGCCCCAGCGGTTCGTCCAACATCAGCAGCCGCGGCGAGGGGGCCAGCGCCCGGGCCAGGGCGACCCGTTGCTGCTCACCGCCCGACAGGGAGGACACCGACCGGCCCTGGGCCCCGGGCAGCCCGACCAGCTCCAGCAGTTCCGCGACCCGGGCCCCGCAGGCCCCCCGGCCGGAGCCCCCCATGCGCAGCCCGAACGCGACGTTGCCGCCCACGTCCCGGTGCGGGAACAGCTGGTGGTCCTGGAACATCAGGCCGACCCCGCGCCGGTGCACCGGCACCCGCGCCTGGTCCGCACCGCCGAGCAGGACCCGCCCGGCGGAGACCGGCTGGAGCCCGGCGACGACCCGCAGCAGCGTGGACTTGCCGCTCCCGCTCGGCCCGAGCACGCACACGATCTCGTGCTCGGCGACCGCGAGATCCACGGAGTCCAGTGCGTCGAGGACGGCACGCTCGCCGAAGCGGACCGACACCCCGGCCAGTTCGAGCAACGTCATCAGAACTCTCCCGAGGTCTTGTCGGGGCGCAGCCGCTCCAGCACCAGCAGGGACACCGCGCACACCAGCATCAGAATCGTGCTCAGGGCCATCGCCTGCCCGTAGTTGAGCTCACCGGCCCGCCCCAGCAGCCGCGCCACGGCCACCGGCAGCGTCGGACGGTCGGGTCGCGCGATGAAGACGGTCGCGCCGAATTCCCCCAGCGAGACGGCGAAGGCGAACCCGGCCGCGATCAGCAGCGCCCGCCGCACCAGCGGCAGGTCCACCTCCCGCCAGGCCCGCAGCGGGGACGCCCCGAGCACGGCGGCGGCCTCGCGCAGCCGGACGTCGACGGCGCGCAGCACCGGCAGCATGGTCCGTACGACGAACGGCACGCCAACCAGCGCCTGGGCCAGCGGCACCAGGATCCACGAGGTCCGCAGGTCCAGCGGCGGCTCGTCCAGGGTGATCAGGAACCCGAAGCCGACGGTCACCGCCGAAACCCCGAGCGGAAGCATCAGCAGCGCATCGAACCCGCGCACGAACCGGCCCCCGCGCCGGGTCAGTGCCGCGGCCGCGAGCCCCCCGATCATCAGGGCGATGGCGGTGGCGGCGAGCGCGTACTGCAAGGAGTTCCAGATCGCCTCCAGCGGCGGCACGAGGAACGTTCCGCCGCCGGCGCCCGCGTCCTGGAGCGCCCGGTAGAAGCCGAGCCCGTACCCGCCCGGAACGTCGAAGGACCGTTCCACCAGCACCAGCAGCGGGGCCACGATCAGCAGCGCCACCGTCAGCAGCACCCCGCCCAGCAGGGCGCGCTGCCCGGGCCCGCTCGGCCGGTGTGCGGTCCGCGCCGGGTCCACGAGCCGCAGGGCGGTCTCGCGCCTGCGCACGGTCCAGGCGTGGATGCCGAGGATCAGGCCGACCGCCACGAACTGCACCATCGTGAGGACGGCGGCCGTCGGCAGGTCCAGCAGCTGCGCGGTCTGCCGGTAGACCTCCACCTCGAGGGTGGCGTACGAGGGCCCGCCCAGGATCTGCACGACGCCGAAGGAGGTGAAGGTGAACAGGAACACCATCAGCGAGGCGGCGGCCACGGCCGGCCCGAGCGCGGGCAGCGTCACCCGCCGCCAGGCGGCGAACCGCCCGGCACCCAGCACCCGGGCGGCCTCCTCCTGGCGCGGGTCGAGCTGCGCCCAGAGCCCGCCGACCGTCCGTACGACGACGGCGTAGTTGAAGAAGACGTGCGCGAGCAGGATCGCCCACACGGTGGTGTCCAGCCGGACGCCCCACAGCTCGTCCAGCAGTCCGCCCCGCCCGACCAGCGCCAGGAAGGCCGTGCCGACCACCACCGTCGGCAGCACGAACGGGACCGTGACCACCGCCCGCAGCAGTTGTTTGCCGGGGAACTCGAAGCGCGCGAAGACGTACGCGCCGGGGAGTGCGATCAGGAGCGTGAGCACCGTGGACGCGAGCGCCTGCCAGGTGGTGAACCAGAGCACGTCGGCGATGTCGGGCCGGGCCAGCACCTCGCCGATCCGGCCGAACTGCCAGCCGTCCTCGGTCTTGATCCCGCGGCCGACGATCGCGGCGACGGGATAGGCGAAGAACAGCGCGAAGAAGGCGAGCGGTACGGCCATCAGGGCGAGCCTGACGGCCGTACCGCGTACGCCCTCCTTCGCAGGAGTGCTCTCGCGTTCTACTTCACGACGAGCGAGGACCATGTCTTGACCCACTGCTCACGGTTCTTGGCGATGGTCTCGGGAGCGACGTTCTCGGGCTTCTCGATGACCACGCCGTGCTTCGTGAACAGCTCCGGCAGCTTCGCGTCCTTGACCACCGGGTTCACGAACATCTGCAGCGGCATGTCCTCCTGGAACTTCTTGCTCACCAGGAAGTCCAGGAGCGCCTTGCCGCCCTCCTCGTTCTTCGCGCCCTTGAGCAGGCCCGCGAACTCGACCTGGCGGAAGCAGGTGCCGGTGGAGACGCCCGTGGGGGCCTCGGCCGGCTGCGGCTCGCCGTACAGGACCTCGACCGGCGGGCTGGAGGCGTAGGAGACGACCAGCGGGCGGTCGCCCTTGGCCTTCTTGCCGCCCGCGGAGCCCGAGAAGCGCTCGTTGTAGGCCTGCTCCCAGCCGTCGACGACCTCGACGCCGTTGGCCTTGAGCTTCGTCCAGTAGTCCTTCCAGCCCCCATCGCCGTACTTGCCGACGGAGGCGAGGAGGAAGCCGAGGCCCGGCGAGGAGGTCGCCGCGTTCTCGGTGACCAGCAGGTTCTTGTACTCGGGCTTGATCAGGTCATCCAGCGTCTGCGGCGGGGCGAGCTTCTTGTCGGCGAAATACGCCTTGTCGTAGTTGACGCAGATGTCGCCGGAGTCGATCGGGGTGACCCGGTGCTCCTTGTCGAGCACGTACTCGGGCTTCACGTCGGCCAGGCCCTTGGCCTCGTACGGCGTGAAGATCCCGTTGTCGAGGGCGCGCGAGAGGAGCGTGTTGTCGACACCGAAGAAGACGTCGCCGCGCGGGGAGCCCTTGGTGAGGATCTCCTGGTTGAGGGCGGCGCCCGCGTCCCCGGACTTCAGGACCTTGACGGTGTAGCCGCTCTGCTGCTCGAACTCCTTGAGGACCGTGTCGGTCACGTTGAAGGAGTCGTGCGAGACGAGCGTGACCGTCTTGGACTTCGGCGCCTCGCTCCCGCCGCCCGCGGACTTGTCCTTGGCGTCTCCGCCGCCACAGGCGCTGAGCGTGGCGACGCCGAGCGCGGCCGCGAGCGCTGCGCCCGCGAACTTCTTGGTGGTGCTCACTGGTGATTCCTCCTGGGATGACCAGGAGAAGACGCGGCCCTGCCCGGCGCTCAGTGCGAGCGGTCGCCGGGCAGGGCGCAACAGCTTGAGTGATGACCGAACTTCCTACCCCGAATGACCGGGGCGAGGTTCAGAGGGTCTGCGGATGACGGTTACCGCACTCTCAGCGCTGTGGCGCTCCCCTGTCGGAATATGCAATTGGTTCGGCCACAGGGTACCCCGTGGCCGAATCGGGCCCGCGAAAACCGCAGGCTAGCGCTCCGAGGCCGCCAGCTGGCCGCAGGCGCCGTCGATCTCCTGACCGCGGGTGTCGCGGACGGTCACCGGCACGCCGTGGCGGGCGATGGCCTCCACGAAGGCCTTCTCGTCCTCGGGACGCGAGGCGGTCCACTTCGAGCCCGGCGTCGGGTTCAGCGGGATCAGGTTGACGTGGACGCGCTTGCCCTTGAGCAGCCGGCCGAGGAGGTCGCCGCGCCAGGCCTGGTCGTTGATGTCGCGGATCAGGGCGTACTCGATGGAGATCCGGCGGCCGGACTTCTCGGCGTACTCCCACGCCGCGTCGAGCACCTCGCGGACGTTCCACCGCGTGTTCACGGGGACGAGGGTGTCGCGCAGCTCGTCGTCCGGCGCGTGCAGCGAGACCGCGAGGCGGCACTTGAAGCCCTCGTCGGCGAACCGCAGCATCGCCGGGACCAGGCCGACGGTGGAGACGGTGATACCGCGCTGCGACAGGCCCAGGCCGTCGGGCTCGGGGTCGGTGAGGCGGCGGATCGCGCCGACGACCCGCTTGTAGTTCGCCAGCGGCTCGCCCATGCCCATGAAGACGATGTTGGACAGCCGGGCCGGTCCGCCGGGGACCTCGCCGTCGCGCAGCGCGCGCATGCCGTCGACGATCTGGTGGACGATCTCGGCGGTGGACAGGTTGCGGTCCAGGCCCGCCTGGCCGGTGGCGCAGAACGGGCAGTTCATGCCGCAGCCGGCCTGCGAGGAGATGCACATGGTGACCCGGTCGGGGTAGCGCATCAGCACGGACTCGACGAGCGTGCCGTCGTGCAGCTTCCACAGGGTCTTGCGGGTGGTGTCGTCGTCGCACGAGATGTGCCGGATGACGTTCATCAGGTCCGGCAGCAGCTCCTGCTGGAGCTTCTCGCGGGAGCCCGCCGGAATGTCGGTCCACTCGGCCGGGTCGTGCGCGTACCGGGCGAAGTAGTGCTGCGAGAGCTGCTTGGCCCGGAAGGGCTTCTCACCGATCGCGGCGACCGCCTCGCGCCGCTCCTCGGGCGTGAGGTCGGCGAGATGCCGGGGCGGCTTCTTGGCTCCGCGAGGGGCGACGAAGGTGAGCTCTCCCGGGACGGGGCGGGCCATGGCAGGTACTCCTCGTAAGACGAAAGGCGCGCCGCAGAAGCAGCGCGCCTTTCAAGAGTAACCGCCCGGACCCACCCGAAGCCTTCGGATGTACGTCGCCCCAGCTCAGCGGGGTCCCCCTGGTGAACCGCCTGCCGGCCGGGACCCGCGAAGGCCGGTTTCAGCCCGTGCCGACGAAGGCCGCCAGCAGCAGCCACACCACCGGGGCGGTCGGCAGCAGGGAGTCGAGCCGGTCCATGATGCCGCCGTGGCCCGGCAGCAGCGTGCCCATGTCCTTGATGCCCAGGTCCCGCTTGATCATCGACTCGCCGAGGTCGCCCAGCGTGGCGCTGACCGCGACGGCGAGACCGAGCAGCAGGCCCTGCCACCAGGCGCCCCCGTCGATCAGGAATTCCATGCACAGCGCGCCGGCCGCCATCGCGAAGGCCACCGCGCCGAACAGTCCCTCGCGGGTCTTGCCGGGACTGATGCGCGGCGCCAGCTTGTGCTTGCCGAAGCGCCAGCCCACCGCGTAGGCCCCGGTGTCGCTGACCACGGTCAGCAGCAGGAAGGTGACCACGCGCTCCGGGCCGTCGTCGGCGGTGAGCAGCATCGCGACGAAGGTGGCCAGGAAGGGCACGTAGAACGCCGCGAAGACGCCTGCGGTGACGTCCTTGAGGTAGTCCTCGGGCGGTTCGGTCATCCGCCAGACCAGGACCGCCAGCGCGGTCAGGGCCATGGCCACCCAGGCGCCCTCGGCCCCCCGGACGTATCCGGCGATGACCATGGCGGCGCCGCCGACCGCGAGCGGGACGAGCGGCGCCTTGATGCCCTTCTTCTCCTGGAGCCGGGAGGTGAGCTCCCACAGGCCGACGACGACCGCGACGACGATGACGCCGACGAAGACCGCCTTCACGATGAACAGCGAAGCGAAGATCACCGCACCGAGGCCGACACCGACCCCTATGGCGGCACGCAGGTCTCGCCCCGCCCGCTTCTTCTGCGGCGGGGGCGAGGCGTCCTGCGGTGCCTGCGAGGGCGGAGGCGGGGGGCTGGGCATGGGCTCCTGCGGCGGCGTCTCGGCGCGGAACGGGGGGGCGCCGTCGGCGGCGGCCCCCCGATCGCGTGCTTCCCGGTCGTCGAAGTCACGGCCGGCGGCATCGGGCACGATGGGCATGGGCCGAGTGTGCGGGCCCACCAGCGCATCGTATGCGGGACCCGCCGGAACCTGCTCCGTGGCCCAGGGAGAGTCGTTCATCAGACCTCGAGGAGCTCGGCTTCCTTGTGCTTGAGCAGCTCGTCGACCTGCGCGACGTACTTCGCGGTGGTGTCGTCGAGCTCCTTCTCCGCGCGGCGCACCTCGTCCTCGCCGGACTCCTTGTCCTTGACGAGCTTGTCGAGGGCGTCCTTCGCCTTGCGGCGAATGGAGCGGATCGAGACCTTGGAGTCCTCGGCCTTGGTGCGCGCGACCTTGATGTACTCCTTGCGGCGGTCCTGCGTCAGCTCGGGGAAGGTCACCCGGATGATATTGCCGTCGTTGCTGGGGTTGACGCCCAGGTCGGAGTCGCGGATGGCCTGCTCGATGTTGCGCAGTGCGCTCTTGTCGAACGGGGTCACGATCGCCATGCGCGGCTCGGGCACCGAGAAGGACGCGAGCTGGTTGATGGGCGTGATGGCGCCGTAGTAGTCCGCCACGATCTTGTTGAACATCGCCGGGTGCGCACGACCGGTGCGGATCGCGGCGAAGTCTTCCTTGGCGACGACGACGGCCTTCTCCATCTTCTCCTCGGCCTCGAGGAGGATTTCTTCGATCACCACGTGCTCCTGCATGTCAGATTTGGATGGTTCAGGCGGGCGGGGCGGGCTCGGCCCAGTGGGGCCGGGCCCGGCGTCGGGACGCTCAGGCCCGGGTGCCCTGGTCGCTCACGAGCGTGCCGATCTTCTCACCCTTGACGGCGCGGGCGATATTGCCCTCGGCGAGCAGCTCGAAGACCAGGATCGGCAGCTTGTTGTCGCGGCACAGCGTGATGGCGGTGGCGTCGGCGACCTTGAGGTCGCGGGACAGCACCTCGCTGTACTCCAGCGCGTCGAACTTCACCGCGTCGGGGTTCTTCTTCGGGTCGGAGTCGTAGACCCCGTCGACGCCGTTCTTGCCCATGAGCAGGGCCTCGGCGTCGATCTCCAGGGCGCGCTGGGCGGCCGTGGTGTCGGTGGAGAAGTACGGCATGCCCATGCCGGCGCCGAAGATGACGACGCGGCCCTTCTCCAGGTGGCGTACGGCGCGCAGCGGGATGTACGGCTCCGCGACCTGGCCCATGGTGATGGCGGTCTGCACGCGGGAGTCGATGCCTTCCTTCTCCAGGAAGTCCTGGAGGGCGAGGCAGTTCATGACGGTGCCGAGCATGCCCATGTAGTCGGACCGCGCACGGTCCATGCCCCGCTGCTGCAGTTCGGCGCCGCGGAAGAAGTTTCCGCCGCCGATCACGACGGCGATCTCCGCGCCGTCACGGACCACCGCGGCGATTTCGCGCGCGATGGCATGGACGACGTCGGGGTCGACGCCCAGTCCTCCACCACCGGAGAAGGCTTCGCCCGACAGCTTCAGCATGAAGCGGCGGCCCTTCTTGTCGTGGTCGCTCTTGTCGTCGGAAGCGGTGTGGGGGTCCACGCCCTGATTCATGGAGATCTCCTCGTGCACATACGAAGAAGGCCATTGCCGGTGGGTCCTCGCGGTTCCCTCTACGGCAATGGCCTCCTCGTCAGATCTGCGGTCGTTCCGCGCGCGGGCGGACGACTGCTTCAGACCCTACCGGGGTCCGGTGTCCGTCGTGTACGGACGGACTCAGATGCCGACCTTGATGCGCGAGAAGCGCTTCAGGGTGACACCGGCCTCGTCCAGAACCTTCTGGACGGACTTCTTGTTGTCCAGCGCGTACGGCTGGCCGAGGAGGGTGGCCTCCTTGAAGAAGCCGTTGACGCGACCCTCGACGATCTTGGCGATGGCAGCCTCGGGCTTGCCCTCCGCGCGGGTGACCTCTTCGGCGATGCGACGCTCGGACTCGACCTTCTCGGCCGGGACGTCCTCGGCGGACAGCCACTGCGGGGCGAACGCGGCGATGTGCTGCGCGACACCGCGGGCGACCTCGGCGTTGGGCTTGTCGAGCTCGACCAGGACGCCGATCTGGAACGGCAGGTCGGGCATGGTGCGGTGCATGTACGCCGTGACGTAACCGCCGGAGAACTGCGCGAAGCGGTCCAGGACGATCTTCTCGCCGAGGTTGGCGTTGGCCTCGTCCACGAACGCCTGGACGGTCTTGCCGGCCTCGATCTCGGACGCGAGGAGCGCCTCGACGTCGGCGGGGGAGGTGGCGGCGACGTGGGCGGCCAGCTGGTTGGCGACGGCCAGGAACTTGTCACCCTTGGCGACGAAGTCCGTCTCGCACTTCAGCTCGACGATGACACCGGAGGTGTTGTCGTCGGCGATGAGGGAGACGACGGCACCGTTCTCGGCAGAACGGCCCTCGCGCTTGGCGACGCCCTTCTGACCCTTGATACGGAGCGCTTCCATGGCCTTGTCGACGTCACCGTCGGAGTCGACCAGCGCGTTCTTGCAGTCCATCATGCCGGCGCCGGTGAGCTCGCGGAGCTTCTTGACGTCAGCGGCGGTGTAGTTCGCCATGAGTCTGTGATTCTCTCTCGAAGTCGTAGATCTACGGGTGAACGGCGGAGGCGCCGCGCTTTTGGCGCGGCTCCCCCGCCGTCATCGTCCGTGCTGTGAGTGCCCGGCGCGTGAACGCCGGGCGCTCTCAGTGGGTCAGGCCTGCTCGGCGTCGGCGGCCGGAGCCTCGACAGCCTCGGCGGCGGGGGCCTCGGCGGCGGGGGCCTCGGCCTCGACAGCCGGGGCCTCGACAGCGGCCTCGGCCGGAGCGGCCTCGGCGTCGTCGGCCTTCTTCTCACCCTCGAGCAGGTCGCGCTCCCACTCGGCGAGCGGCTCGGCGGCGGCCTTCTCGCCCGGCTTGGAGTCACCGGTCGCAGCGCCGGAGCGGGCGATGAGGCCCTCGGCGACGGCGTCGGCGATCACGCGGGTGAGCAGGGTGACGGAACGGATCGCGTCGTCGTTGCCCGGGATCTTGTAGTCGACCTCGTCGGGGTCGCAGTTGGTGTCGAGGATCGCGACGACCGGGATGTGGAGCTTGCGCGCCTCACCGACGGCGATGTGCTCCTTCTTGGTGTCGACGATCCAGACGGCGCTGGGAACCTTCGACATCTCGCGGATACCACCGAGGGTCTTCTCCAGCTTGATCTTCTCGCGGGAGAGGACCAGGAGCTCCTTCTTGGTGAGACCCGAGGCGGCGACGTCCTCGAAGTCGATCGCCTCAAGCTCCTTCAGACGCTGAAGGCGCTTGTAGACGGTGGAGAAGTTGGTGAGCATGCCACCCAGCCAGCGCTGGTTGACGTACGGCATACCAACGCGCGTCGCCTGCTCGGCGATGGCCTCCTGGGCCTGCTTCTTGGTACCGACGAACATGATGGAGCCGCCGTGGGCAACGGTCTCCTTGACGAACTCGTAGGCGCGGTCGATGTACGACAGCGACTGGAGCAGGTCGATGATGTAGATGCCGTTGCGCTCGGTGAAGATGAAGCGCTTCATCTTCGGGTTCCAGCGACGGGTCTGGTGACCGAAGTGGACGCCGCTTTCCAGCAGCTCCCGCATCGTAACGACGGCCATGGCCATCTCCTTGGTTTCTCGGTTTGGTTCCTGACGCCCCACCGCGTCCTGCCCCCGAACAGGGGACCGAGAGACGCATTCACCCGGCCTGAGCGGCTGGTGCTGGGGCGTGCGAAGTCGACCCGGTGACCCGGATCGCCGTAAGAAGTGTACGGGACCGGGCGGTATGCCAGGTGACGCCGTTGTCCACACCCGGCCGTCCGTCCACAGGCGCCGTCACGCTGCGCGCACCGGCGGCAACCTGGACGGCATGACGACACTGCTGCTCACGCTGCTGCTGACCCTGGCCCAGGCGCTCGTACCGGGGGCCCGGCCGCTGCCGCCCCCCTTGGTGGTGGCGCGCTGGTGGGACCCGCCCCCGACCCCGTACGCGGCGGGGCACCGCGGGGTGGACCTGGCCGCCCCGGTGGGCGCGGAGCTCCGCGCGGTCGGGCCGGGGCGGGTGCACTACGCGGGCCTGGTGGCCGGACGCGGGGTCCTCTCCCTCACCCTCCCGGGCGGTCTGCGCACCACGTACGAACCGGTGCGGCCGCTGGTCGCGGAGGGAGAGGAGGTCACGGCGGGCCAGGTGGTCGCCGTCCTCACGGAGGGCACGCACTGCGGGAGGCCCTGCCTCCACTGGGGCCTCCTGTCAGGCACCACCTACCTGAACCCCCTGACCCTCCTCCCGCATCCGACACCAAGACTTCTGCCGGACTCGGCCCCGCCGGCGTTTTGAGGCGCTGGGGGTGCCCCCGGCGGTGGCTGGGGGAGGTCTGGGGGCGGACCCCCAGGGGAGCCCCAGGGACATCAGCCCTGCACGCCCCGCAGGGCCATGGCCACGGCCGCCTCCGTCACCACACCGGGATCCTCCGCGGCGCCGAGCTCGATGCGCCGGACCGCGGCATCGACCACGCCCTGGAGCAGCATCGCGGCGAGCCGGGGCTGCTCGTGCCCGAGGGCACCGAGCGCCTCCACGATCATCGCCACGAGCCCCCCGTGCGCGGCACGGATCTTCTCCCGCGCCCCCGCGTCCAGCTCACTGGCCGAGATCGCCACCACCGCCCGGTGCCGCCGGTCCCCGACCAGCCCGAGCTGGCTCCGTACGTAGGCCTCGACCTTCGCCTCCGCAGACTGCGCCTGCTCCATCGCCGCCTCGATCTCGGCGGCCCAGACGGGGAAGTCCACGGCGCACAGCTCTTCGACCACGGCCGCGCGGGAGCGGAAGTACTCGTACACAGAGGACCGGGCGAGGCCGGTGCGCTCCGCCAGGGCGGGGAAGGTCAGCGCTTCCGTCCCGCCTTCGGACAACAGGGAGCGCGCAGCGTCCAGCAGGGCGCCGCGCTGCATCGACCGGTGCTCGGCCACGGAGGCCGCTCGAATCCTGGGCACGCATCCACTCTACGGAGGTGCCGCAAGCTCACCGGCCGACATCCGCCAGCTTGGCCCGCAATTGGAGCACCGACTTGGTGTGGATCTGGCTGACCCGGCTCTCCGTGACGCCCAGTACGTTGCCGATCTCGGCCAGCGTGAGGCCCTCGTAGTAGTACAGCGTCACCACGGTCTTCTCCCGCTCCGGCAGGGTGTTGATGGCCCGGGCCAGGAGCCTGCGCAGCTCGCGGTCCTCGGCCACCTCGACCGGGTTGTCGGCGGCGGTGTCCTCCAGGGTGTCCATCAGCGAGAGGCGGTCGCCGCCCTCGCCGCCGACGTGCAGCAGCTCCTCCAGGGCGACCACGTTGGCGAGCGACAACTGGCTGAACACGGTGTGGAGTTCCTCGACGGCGATGCCCATCTCGCCGGCGACCTCGTGCTCGGTCGGGGTGCGGCGCAGCTGGGCCTCGAGCGTGGCGTAGGCCCGCTCCACGGCCCGCGCCTTCTGCCGGACCGAGCGCGGGATCCAGTCCAGCGCCCGCAGCTCGTCGATCATCGCGCCCCGGATCCGGGTGATCGCGTACGTCTCGAACTTGATGGACCGGTCGATGTCGAACTTCTCGATGGCGTCGATCAGTCCGAAGACCCCGGAGGAGACGAAGTCGGCCTGTTCCACATTGGGCGGCAGGCCCACGCTGACGCGGCCGGCCACGTACTTCACCAGGGGCGAGTAGTGGAGGATCAGCTGCTCCCGCAGCCGCTCGTCACCGCTCTCCTTGTACGAGCGCCACAGCACCTCGAGGGAAGAGGGCGCGGTGGTCCGCACGCTGCCGCGGGCAGCGGGGGGCACCGCAGCGCGGTCAGACCCTGAGGTGTGCTGGGGCATGCTTCGCCTTTGCCGGAGCCGGATTCCTTGGGAGCGTAGCGTGACGGAAGTGTCGCGGTGCGCGAAGAGTACGGGATCGCGCAGGGGCACCGGGGCGTCGTGACTCGCGCGGGAGACCCGGGACCGGCGCCTGGCGCTCGGTCCCGGCGGCTGCCACCGGGAAGACCGCGTCTCTCATCGGCTTCACTCTTTCACCGGAACACCCCAGGTCAACGACCGCCTCGCCGGGCGCCACCGGTTTGTGTGCCTCCTTCAGGTGATTGTGTGGTCAACTGCCAGCCCTCGCCCTGCCGTTCGACGAACCCCAGAGAGTGAAGTTCGTACAGTCTGCCGATGACTTCATCGGTGCCGGTGCCCGCGGCGAGGGCCACTTCGCCGGCGTGCACGAGCCGCCCGGCCGGTAGTGCTTCGAGCACACGGGCGGTGTCCCGGTCCAGCAGGTCCCGGGCGAGCACCGGGCCGCGCCGCTCGGGAGCCAGTTCGCCCATGCCGCCGACCAGCTCGACGACTTCCGCGGCGTCGGTGACGAGCACGGCCTCGCCGCGCAGCAGTTCGTGCACTCCGCCCGAGAGCCCGCTGGTGGCCGGTCCGGGGATGCCCATGGTGAACCGCCCGAGCTGCTGGGCCCGCCGGGCCGTGACCAGGGAGCCGCTGCGGTGGGCCGCCTCGACCACGACGGTGCCCCGGGTGAGGGCGGCGACGACCCGGTTGCGCAGCACGAACCGGCTGGGGGTCGGATGGCTGCCGGGCGGCAGCTCGCCCAGCACCAGCCCCTGGTCGGCGATCCGGCCGAGCAGCCCGGCATGGCCGCGGGGGTAGGCGATGTCCACCCCGCAGGCGAGCACCGCGGCCGTGGCGCCGCCCGAGGCGAGGGCCCCGCGGTGGGCGGCGGCGTCGACCCCGTACGCCGCCCCGGAGACCACCACCCAGCCCCGCTCGGCGAGCCCGGCGGCCAGGGTCTGGGCCATGTGCGCGCCGTACGGGGTGCAGGCCCGGGCCCCGACCACGGCGACGGAGCGCAGCGCCCAGGTCCGCAGATCCGGTCGGCCCCGCAGCCAGAGCCCGACGGGCCGGGCGTCGCCGAGGTCGTCCAGCTGGGTCGGCCACTGCGCCGAGCCGGGGCAGATGAACCGGCCGCCGCTGCGGGCGGCGGTCGCCAGGTCCCGCCGCGGGTCGGCGAGCGCCGCCCGTCTGCGGTATCCGGCGAGCCGCTGCTCCCGCACCCCGGCCAGGGCCGCCGCCGCGGCGGCCGGGCCGGTCAGCAGCCGTATCAGCCCGACGGCGCCGTGTTCGCGCAGCCACCGCCCGCCGTGCTCGTCGCCGGGCTCCAGCACCCGCGTCAGCGCGGCCCGCGCCAACAGCTCCGGATCGGCCCCGTCGGCCGTCCCGGACCCGGCGGGTGATCCCAGCTCCGCGGCCGGCTCGGAATCGGCTGCGGCCGCCCCCTCGGGCCCGGCGGCGGGGCTCATGATCCGGCTCCCATGGCCAGGGCTGCGCCGCGGGCGATGCCGGTCCGCAGTTCCAGGGCGACGGCCACGTCCGGCGCCTCCGGGCGGTCCCTGCCCCGCAGGTCGGCCACGGTCCAGGCGACCCGGAGCACCCGGTCCAGCCCGCGGGCGGTGAGCAACCCGCGCTCCAGATCCCGCTCGGCCTGTGCCAGCGCCCCGGAGGCCGGCTGCCATCGCGTGCGCAGCTCGTGCCCCGGCACCTCGGCGTTGAGCCGCCACGGCGTGTCGGCGAGCCGGGCCGCGGCGCGGTCCCTGGCCTCGCGCACCCGGTCGGCGACGGCCGCCGTGGCCTCCCCGCGGCCGCCGCGCCCCAGCAGGTCGGAGCGGGTTACCGGCTCGACCTCCACCCGCAGGTCCACCCGGTCCAGCAGGGGCCCGGACAGCCGCGCCTGGTAGCGCCGGATCACGGATGCCGGGCATTCGCAGCCGGCGCCGTGCAGGGTGTGCCGCCCGCACGGGCAGGGGTTCGCCGCGAGCACCATCAGGAATCCGGCCGGGAGCCGCACCACCCCGGCGGCCCGGGCGATGACCACGTGCCCCGATTCGAGGGGCTGGCGCAGTGCGTCCAACGCCTTGGTGCTGAACTCGGCGGCCTCGTCCAGGAAGAGCACGCCCCGGTGGGCCAGGGAGACGGCCCCCGGCCGGGGCACCCCCGCTCCACCGCCGACCAAGGACTGCATGGTCGCCGAATGGTGGGGCGCGCAGTACGGGGGCCGGGCGACCAGCGGTTCGCCGGGCGGCAGGATCCCGGCGACCGAGTGGACGGCCGTGACCTCCAGAGAGTCCTGCCGGGAGAGCGGAGGCAGGATCCAGGGGATCCGCTCGGCCAGCATCGTCTTGCCGGCTCCCGGGGGCCCGCTGAGGAAGAGGTGGTGGCCCCCGGAGGCCGCCACTTCCAGGGCCCGGCGGGCGCCGTGCTGCCCGGCGACGTCGGAGAGGTCAGGGAAGTCCGGGACCTCGCCCTCCCCGGGCCGGCGCCGGGAGATCCCGGTGCCGAGCCCGGCGCCGGGGACCACCAGTCCGGCCAGCATCGGATCCGGACGGCCCTGTGGACCCGGCGCCTCCTCCTCGGGGACCTCCCCGTCGGTGAGGACGGCGATCAGCTGGCGCAGGCTGCGGACACCGAGCACGCAGACGTCGGGGACGAGCATGGCCTCGGCGGCGCACTGCTGCGGAACCACCACGTTGCGGTACCCGGCATCCGCCGCGGCGAGGACCGCCGGCAGGATGCCCCGCACCGGCCGTACCCGGCCGTCCAGCCCCAGTTCCCCGATGAGCACCAGGTCGGCGATCACAGCGGGGTCGACCACCTCGGCGGCGCCCAGCACCGCGGCCGCGACAGCCAGGTCGAAGCCGGCGCCGGATTTCGGTACGGAGGCCGGGCTGAGCCCGACGGTGAGCTTCTTCTGCGGCCATGCGGCCCCCGAGTTCACGACGGCGGCCCGCACCCGGTCCCGGCTCTCCACCAGGGTCTTGTCGGGCAGCCCCACCAGGGTGAAGGCGGCGAGCCCGGGCTCCAGGTCGGCCTGGACCTCCACCACCACGCCGTCGACGCCCACCAGGGCGACCGAACAGGCTCGTGCGAACCCCATCACGCCACCCCCCGGACGTGCTCCACCACGGGCGCACCGCGCCGCGGCAGCAGGACTCCCACGAGGTCGATGCGCACCCCGCCCGGGGGTGGTCCGCCGTGGTCGGCGAGCCATCGGCCGGCGAGCCGGCGCAATCGCTCGGCCTTGCCGGGGCGGACGGCGGCCATGGGATGTTCGAACTCACCCGCCCGGCGGGTCTTGACCTCGCACACGACAAGGGCGTCCCCGTCCCGCGCGACGATGTCGATCTCCCCGCTGCGGCACCGCCAGTTCCGCGCGATCACGGTCATCCCGGCCTCTGCCAGCCGCCGCGCCGCGAGCTCCTCGCCGTACCGCCCCAATGCCTGCTGTGCCACGCCCTTCGCGTTCATCGGGCACCACCTCCGGCACCGACGATCCCGCGCCCCCGCCCACCTTGTGGATCTTGGTGGACAACCCGGCCGTTGTGGACGGCCCCGTCACCCTCCCGGGTGAGGGGAATCAGCTGCCGGGCAGTTCGAGGTCGCTCTTGTTGAGCTCCTCGATGTTCACGTCCTTGAAGGTCAGCACCCGGACCTGCTTGACGAAACGCGCAGGCCGGTACATGTCCCACACCCAGGCGTCGGCCATCGTGACCTCGAAGAACACCTCCCCCTGGACCGAGTGCACCTGCATCTCGTAGTCGTTCGTGAGGTAGAACCGACGTTCCGTCTCGATCACGTACTTGAACAGCCCGACGACGTCGCGGTACTCGCGATAGAGCTTCAGCTCCATCTCGGTCTCGTACTTCTCGAGGTCCTCGGCGCTCATGGCATGTTCCCCTTCAGCCGTGCGTCCCCCTATTGTGCGCCAGGCCCCTGCGCCCCTAAACGATTTCCGGGGGCAGGACCACCGGCGCACCCGGAGGACCGTCGTCGAGCAGCGTACGGAGCAGCTCGGCGAGTCTGGTCGGGTACACCGTCTCATGGGCCGCGAGAAGTTCCTCGGAGGTCCACCACCTGGCACCGGTGACGCTGCGCCGCTCCAGCTCGGTGAGCCCGCCCATCTCGGTCCGCGTCTGGGCGGTCCGGGCCAGGTAGTACCACTCGTCCTGCTCCCAGCGCCGCCCGTCGAACGGGAAGGAGCAGTACCGGTGCCACAGCACCGGACCCAGTTCCACCTCGCTGATCCCGGTCTCCTCGGCGAGCTCCCGCAGCGCGGCCTGCTCCCGGCTCTCGTCGCCCTCGAGCCCGCCGCCCGGGGTGAACCACCAGTGGTCGGCCGGGTCGTCCGGCTCGAAGCCGTGCAGCAGCAGGATCCGGTCCGCGGGGTCCAGCAGGATCACCCGGGACACCTTGCGCGGGCCGTGCCCGGCGGCCGCGTCAGCGGGCACCGGCCGCCTCCCGCCGCCGCCCGCGCCCCAGGACCCGTACGACGGGCCCGTACGCGGCTCCCAGCACCACCAGGGCGGCTCCGGCCAGCACCGCGGCCAACTGGAGGCGCAGCGGCCCCGGCTGCGAGGTCCCGCCGGGCAGGGAGGCGTACGTGCCGGGCCGCTCGAGCATCGCCATCGAGGGCCAGGCGAGGGCGTCGACCCGGGCGTGGACCGCCGAGCGGGCCACGGTGCCCTGGCCGGCCTCCTGGAGGTGGGCGCGGGAGTCGAGCGAGGCGGACCGCCGGTCGCCCAGCAGGAAGAGGTTGCCCTCGGGCACCGTCACCTCGAACGGCGTGTCGGAGGCCACGCCCAAGCCGGTGCCCGTGCCGGTGCTCGCGCCCGTGCCCGTGCCCGTCCCCGCGTCTGCCGCCTCGGGCTTGGGGTGCTCGATGTAGGGCTCGTCGAGTTCCTTGCCGTTCACGGTGAGCCGGCCGCCTGCACCGCAGCACTTCACGGTGTCGCCGCCGATGCCGACGACCCGCTTGACCATGGGCGAGTCGCTCCACGTGGAATCGGTGAACACGACCACGTCGCCGCGCCGCACCTCGCCGCCGTCGATCCGCTGCGCGAGCACCCGGTCGCCGGGATTCACCGTCGGCATCATCGAGTCGGTCGGCACCGTGTACGGCTGGTAGACGAGCGCCCCCCATGCGAAGGCGCCCAGGAAGAGCACAAAGCCGACGGCCACGGCGACTCCCGACAGCACATTGCCGAGACCGCCGCGGCCGTCCTTGCCACCACGTATTCCTTCGGTACCGCTTTCCTGCGTTCCGCCCATTTGCAGCGCCCCCACACTTCCGGGATCGACGACCTGGGCGGCACCCTACCTGCCGGTAGTCCCGCTGGTCAGCCTCCGCCTGCGCCACATCAAAACCGGAACCGCGCCGACGAGGCCCAGCGCGGCCGGACCGAGCCCGACCGGCGCCAGTCCGGCGGCCCCCAGACCCATCGCGGTCGCCTTGGCCTGGTTCCCGATGCCCGGCTGGTCGAACGTGTCCGGGATGGGCAGCGTCGACCAGCGGGTGATCGGCCACGCCACCACCACGGCCCGCCCGACGACCTTGCTCACCGGCACGAAGCCCTGGGTGGAGTCCTGCATGTGGTAGCGGGAGTCCTGCGAGTTCTGCCGGTGGTCGCCCATCACCCAGATCTTGCCCTTGGGCACGGTGAGCGGGCCGAACGGAGCGTCGTCGCACGGGGTGTTGCCGGGGTAGATGTACGGCTCGTCCAGCGCCTTGCCGTTGACGACGACCGGTCCCCCCTTCTTGCACTCGACCGTGTCACCGCCGATGGCGATGGTCCGCTTGATCAGGTCCTTCTCGGCCGCGTCCGGCATCAGACCGATCTTGCTGAGGATCGTCTGCATGAAGTTGGGCTCCGGGGTGGGCTCCCCGGCCAGCCAGCTCGCGGGGTCGTGGAAGACCACGACCTCGCCGCGCTCGGGCTCGGAGCCGAACCACGGGGTCAGCTTGTCCACGAGCACCCGGTCGCCGCGCTGCAGCGTGTTCTGCATCGAGTCGGACGGGATCGAGAACGCCTGCACCAGGAAGGTCTTGATCAGCAGGGCCAGCAGCAGGGCGATGCCGATGAGGAGCGGAAGCTCCTTCCAGAACGAACGGTGCGGGCGCGCCTCGGCACCACCGTCCTCGGCCTCGCGCTCGGCTTCGTCCGGCCGCTCCTCGCCTTCGTCGCGTCCGGATCGCGCGCCTACTGCCACATCCCCCACATCCACTCCTCACTCGCAAGTCGCCGCCCGCGCCGAATCGGGCACGGGCCCTCCCCTCCCTTAACGAGCGGGAGTTCCCTAAGGCGCGGGAGACCGAGGACACACTATGCGAACGGCGGCCGACGACGGCGCCCGCGGCGGCCGCGTCGCCCGCTCGGTGCCGGATCGGGCACCGAGCGGAAGGTCGCGGGCTGTTCGAGCTTGCGCCAGTGATCGAACGGCCAGGCGATGACGACGGCCTGCCCCACGACGCCCTCCTCGTCGATGGTGCCGTCGAAGGCCTCGTCGAGGTGGAAGCGGGAGTCGGCCGAGTTCGCCCGGTGGTCGCCCATGACGAAGAGCCGCCCCGGGGGCACCTGCACCTCGAACCTGATTTCGGACGGGGCGTTGCCGGGGCTCACGTACGGCTCGTCGAGCGGCGCGCCGTTGACGGTGACGCGGCCCTTGGCGTCGCAGCACATGACGGTGTCCCCGCCGACGGCGATGACCCGCTTGATCAGGTCCTGTTCGTCGGCGGAGGGCAGCAGGCCGATGAAGGTCAGCGTCTCCTTGATCTGTTTGACGCCGACCGGGTCGGGGGCCGGGCGCGCGGCCTCGCCCTTGAGCCAGCCTCCGGGATCTTTGAACACGACGACGTCGCCGCGCTCGATCTTGGAGCCGAACCACGGGGTCAGCTTGTCGACCAGCACCCGGTCGCCGATCCGGATCGTCTGCTCCATGGACCCCGACGGGATGAAGAAGGCCTGCACGAGGAAGGTCTTGAGGACGAGCGCTATGCACAGCGCCACGATGATCAGCAGCGGCACCTCGCCCACCCGGCGGGTACGCCTGCGCCGCCGGACCCGGCGGGCCAGCCGGCGCCGCTCGGCCCGGCTGCCGCCTCCGGCCGCCGCGACGGGTTGCGACGTGCCCCCTCGCCGGGACCCGGGTTCCCGCGCCGGCCCGGGCTCAGGCTCGGGCTCGGGGACCGCAGCGGGCCGGGAGTCCCGCCGCGGCACAGGGCCGCCCGGGGTCTCGGGCGCACGCCAGAATTCGGGCGCGCGCGGGGGCTGGGGTGCGCGCCTCGGCTCCGGCTCCGGATCCGGCTCCGGCTCCGGGGCCCGGCCGCCTCTGGGGCGCCCCCGGCTACCCATGACCGCCGCCGGAGGACGGTGTCGCCGCAGGTGTCGATCCCCAGCGCGAGACCGGCCAGCCGATCCAGTCGGCCCGTCCGATCACCTTCTCCACCGGCACCATCCCCCCGCCCGGTTCCCCCAGGTGGTCCCGGGAGTCCCGGGACTGGGAACGATGATCACCCATGACCCATAGGGTCCCAAGGGGTACGGCGATCCGGAAGGGCACCCTCGAGGGCGTGTCGCCGGGATACAGGTAGGGCTCCTGCAGCGGGACGCCGTTCACTTTGATCCGCCCGCCGGCGTCACAGCACACCACGTCGTCCCCGCCGATGCCCACCACCCGCTTCACGAAGTCGGTGTCGGACGGCTCGCCGATCCCGAGCGCGGAGGCCGCTCCGTGCAGGGCCTCGCCGATCGGGTTGCCCTCGGCGCGCTCCGGTACGAAGGATCCCGTGCCGTCGAAGACCACCACGTCCCCGCGCTCCGGCTGGTTGCCGAATCGGTACGCCAGCTTGTTCACCAGCACCCGGTCCCCGACCTGGAGCGTCGGCTCCATCGACCGGCTCGGGATCAAGAACGGCTGTACGACGAAATTGCTGATCAGCAGCAGGAAGGTCGTACAGAGCACGCCGAGCACCCCGGCCCGCCGCCAGGTCAGCAACGCGCGCCACCCGGGACGCGCACGGCGCCCCCACAACGCAAAACGCGGCCGCCCCTCCCCCGTTTCGGGGGAGGAGTGGCCGCGCTGTGTGAGCTCTGCTTCGGTGTCCATCGGTGGCGAGCCTATCCGGCCGCCCCGGGGACCCGGAGAGGAGATCAGCGGTCGCGCTTCTCCTTGATCTTCGCGGCCTTGCCGCGGAGCTCACGGAGGAAGTACAGCTTGGCGCGACGCACGTCACCGCGGGTGACGAGCTCGATCTTCTCGAAGATCGGGGAGTTCACCGGGAAGGTGCGCTCCACGCCGACGCTGAAGGAGACCTTGCGAACGGTGAAGGTCTCGGAGACGCCAGAGCCCTGGCGACGGATGACAACACCCTTGAACTGCTGGATACGGGAGCGGCTGCCCTCGATGACGCGGACGTGCACGTTGATCGTGTCACCCGGGCGGAAGGCCGGGACGTCGGAGCGGATCGAGGCGGCGTTGACGCCATCGAGCAGGTGAGACATGTTCTTCGTCTGCTTTCTTCGCACGACGCCACAGGCCGCCGGTGCGGATTTCCGGAGAGAATTCGGGAGCCGGGTCACTCTGCGGACGACTGTCCCCCTGTGGCAGGGGCGTACGCGAGCACACAGCAGCCGCCTATTCTTCCACGACCTGCGGCCTGCGCCAAAATCGGCCGTCGGCGTCCGGGCGCCAGCCGAGGATGCTCAGCGTCTCGCGGTCCTTCTTGTCGAAGGCGGAGGCCTCGCAGCGCTCGATCAGGTCGGGGCGGTTCTGCGCGGTCCTGCGGAACGCCTCGTCCCGGCGCCAGCGGGCGATCTTCCCGTGGTGGCCGCTGAGCAGCACGTCGGGGATGCCCCGGCCGCGCCACTGCGGGGGCTTCGTGTAGACCGGCCCCTCCAGCAGGTTCTCCATCTCGCCGGGCGCGAAGGAGTCGTCGCGGTGCGATTCGGCGTTGCCGAGCACTCCGGGCAGCAGCCGGGCCACGGCCTCGGTGACCACCAGGACGGCGGCCTCGCCGCCCGCCAGCACGTAGTCGCCGATGGAGACCTCGTAGACCGGCATCCGCGTGGCGTACTCATCCATGACCCGGCGGTCGATGCCCTCGTACCGGGCCGGCGTGAAGATCAGCCAGGGCCGCTCGGAGAGCTCGACGGCCAGTTCCTGGGTGAACGGACGGCCGCTGGGCGTGGGGACGACCATGACCGGCCCCCGCGCACCGGACTCGTATCCGTCGGCCAGCGCCTCGTCGAGGGCCTCGCCCCACGGCTCGGTCTTCATGACCATGCCGGGACCGCCGCCGTACGGGGTGTCGTCGACCGTGTTGTGCCGGTCGTACGTCCAGTCCCGCAGGTCGTGGACGTGTACGTCGAGCTGCCCGCGGGCCCTCGCCTTGCCGACGAGGGAGACGTTCAGCGGCTCCAGGTACTCGGGGAAGATCGTGACGACGTCGAGACGCATCAGGCGTCTTCCCCGGCCTCGGCCCCGTTGTCACGCGCGGAGACGATCTCGGCGCGGTCGTCGATCAGCCCGGGCGGCGGCGTGATGACACAGCGCTGCTCCTCCAGGTCGATCTCGGCGACGATCTCCCCGACGAAGGGGATCATCACCTCGGTGCCGTCGGGGCGCTCGACGATGAAGAGGTCCTGCGAGGGCAGGTGGGAGATCTCGGTGATCCGGCCGACCTCGGTGCCGTCCTCGAGCACGACGTCCAGGTCCATCAGCTGGTGGTCGTAGTACTCGTCTTCTTCCTCGGGGAGCTCCGCCGGGTCGACGTCGGCGATCAGCAGGATGTTGCGCAGCGCCTCGGCGCCCGTGCGGTCCTTGACGCCGGCGAAGCGGAGCATCAGCCTCCCGCTGTGCACGCGGCCCGTCTCGATGGTCAGCGGACCCGCCGACGCCGGTTCGGTCCGCAGAACGGCACCGGGCGAGAGCCGCAGCTCCGGCTCGTCGGTCCGCACCTCGACGGTGACCTCACCCTTGATCCCGTGGGCGCGGCCGATCCGCGCGACAACCAGCTCCACTTGTGTTTTCTCCTGTTCAGACGACGACGGGCCGGGGCGGGCACGAATGCCCTCCCCGGCCCGTGCCGGTGATTCACGTTCTCAATGAACCAAGTCTCAGCGGACCTGGTCCACGTCGACGAGGTCGACGCGGATCCCCCGGCCGCCGATGGCGCCCACGACGGTACGCAGGGCACGCGCGGTGCGGCCGTTGCGGCCGATCACCTTCCCGAGGTCGTCCGGGTGAACCCGGACCTCGAGCACCTGCCCGCGACGCAGGTTGCGCGAGGCGACCTGCACTTCGTCGGGGTTGTCCACAATGCCCTTTACGAGGTGCTCAAGAGCCTCCTCGAGCATGCTCAGGCCTCGGTCGACTCGGCGGTGGCCTCAGCCTCGTCCGCCTTCTTGTCGGCCTTCTTCGCCTTCTGCGTGATGGCCTCGCCCTTGGTCTCGCCGATGCCCTCGAGGGCCTTGGCGAACTCGTCGAAGGAGCGACGCTTGCTCTCCTTCGTCTCCGGCTGCAGCAGCGGCGCGGGGGCCGGGAGGCCCTTGTGCGCCTGCCAGTCACCGGTCAGCTTCAGGATGGCGAGAACAGCCTCGGTGGGCTGGGCACCGACCGACAGCCAGTACTGCGCACGCTCGGCGTTGACCTCGATGCGCGACGGGTTGTACGTCGGGTGGTACAGACCGATCTCCTCGATCGCACGACCATCGCGGCGGGTGCGCGAGTCGGCGACGACGATGCGGTAGTGCGGCTGGCGAATCTTGCCGAGGCGCTTGAGCTTGATCTTGACTGCCACTGGAGTGGTGTCTCCTGAACTTGACGTGGTTGGGCACATGAGATGCCACGTGGGGTTGCGGTACTCGGGTGCCCGATGGACGCGTCAGCCGGAGGAGAGAGGGGTCCTATGCGACTGTCGAGTACAGCTAGCCATTGTGCCACATGCCTGCGGCGCTTCTCGCGGCGAGCGGCGATCAGGGGCACGCGGACGCGCACCGCCGGGCCGCCCCCGCCCTGCGGAAGCCCGCGGAGGCACCCCGCCCGCCCATCGCCCCCGTACGGCCGTGGGGCCGCGGGCTCAGGAGGCGGCGGCCGAGAGGGCGACCTCGGGGATCCGGAACGGCTTCATGCAGCCACCGCACACGATCGGTGCCTGGGCCAGCACGGAGGGGACGACCCGCACGTTGCGCCCGCAGTCGCAGACCGCCTTGACGCGGACACCGCCACCCGAGGAGCCGTGCCGGGCGGCCGGCCCGCGGAAGCTGCGCTTGGTGTCGGCGGCCGTCGCGGCCGTGTGCGCCTTCAGCGCGCGCTGAAGCCGCTCGATGGTGGGCCGATAGCGCTTCTTCGCCTCGGGATTGAGCGAGACCAGCGAGAAGCCGCTGCTGGCATGCGGCTCGTCGGAGTGGTCCAGCCCCATCTCCTCGGCGATCGCGAGGAATCTGCGGTTGTGGTAGCGGCCTGCCCGCGAGGTGTCGCGCACTCCGCGGGCGGCGGCGATGCCGTGGACTGCCTCGTGCAGCAGTCGCTCGAAGGAGAGCTCGGCGCCGCAGGCGGACGAGGACTCTCCGATCAGGGACTCGGGCGCGGCAAGGTCAGGCAGCTCGGGGTGGTACCGCTGAATGTCGGCCCACGCCTGCGCCAGCTCTGCGGCGAGAACAGGTGGTGTCGTGCTCACGTCGTGACAACGAGCCGGAGTGCCCCGGTGTTCCGATTCCGGGCCATTCCAAATTTTTTGCACGTACCAGTCAGTTCAGTCTCATGCGTCGCGACGAGGACGGGTGCGCCGATCCCAGGAGGAGTCGGTACGTAACGACGACCAGACCGACACGAACCCGCCCCGGCGCGCGGCTCGTGCCGTGCGCCGGGGCGGATCGGTGGTCAGTCAGGTGCGGTCAGTACGAGCGCGCGACGATGGCGAGCGTACCGGGGGCGTCGTCCGCCTCCGGAACCGACCCGTCCTCGGCGATCAGGCAGCGTACGGACACGGCCTGCTCGCCCAGCTTGGCCTCGCCCTCGGGGCCGAGGTCGGCCCACGGGATCCGCGCCCAGCCGCCGGCGACGGCGGCCTCGGCGGCCTCCTCGATGGTGGAGACGTCGGAGGTACGGGCCAGGCGGCGCTCGCGGGACTCGCGCAGCAGCTGCGCCTGGTCCTCGTCGAGCACCTTGGGCAGCAGGTCGGCGAGCGCGTCGATCTGCACGGGCTCCTTGCCGCCCGGGATCCGGCGGGCCAGCATCGCGGTGCCGGCCTCCAGGTCGCGGGGGCCGATCTCGATGCGGACCGGTACGCCCTTGAGCTCCCAGTCCACGGCGCGGCGGCCGAAGGGGGTGTCGACGCGGTCGTCGACCTGCACGCGGAGGCCGGCGGCCTTCAGCTGCGCGCCGAGCTCGCGGACCTTCGCGACGGCCTCGTCACCCTTGATCGCCATGACGACGACCTGGACGTGCGCGAGGCGCGGCGGGACACGCAGGCCGTTGTCGTCGCCGTGGGACATGATCAGACCGCCGACCATGCGGGTCGAGACGCCCCACGAGGTCTGCCAGACGAGCTCCTGCTTGCCTTCCTTCGACAGGTACTGCGTGTTGAAGGCCTTGGCGAAGTTGGTGCCGAGCTCGTGGCTCGTGCCCAGCTGCAGCGCCTTGCCGTCGCCCATCATGCCCTCGAGGGTGAGGGTGTTGATGGCGCCGGCGAAGCGCTCCTTGGCGGTCTTGCGGCCGAGCACGACGTCGATGCCGAGCACGTTCGTCATGAAGTCGCCGTAGACGTCCGTGTGGATGCGGGCGGCGTAGTCGCGGGCGTCCTCGTAGGTGGCGTGGGCCGTGTGGCCCTCCTGCCAGAGGAACTCACTCGTACGGAGGAACACGCGCGGGCGCATCTCCCAGCGGACGACGTTGGCCCACTGGTTGATCAGCAGGGGCAGGTCGCGGTAGCTCTGGACCCACTTGGAGAAGTAGTCGTTGATGATCGTCTCGGAGGTGGGCCGGACGACGACCGGCTCGTCCAGCTCCTTGCCGCCGCCGTGCGTGACGACGGCGAGCTCGGGGGCGAAGCCCTCGACGTGCTCGGCCTCGCGCGTCAGGTACGACTGCGGGATGAACAGCGGGAAGTACGCGTTCTGGGCGCCCGCGTCCTTGATGCGCGCGTCCATCTCCTGCTGCATCCGCTCCCACAGGCCGTAGCCGTACGGCCGGATGACCATGGTGCCGCGTACCGGACCGTTGTCGGCCAGCTCGGCCTTGTTGATCAGATCCTGGTACCAGCGGGGGAAATCCTCCGCCTGGGGGGTGAGAACGGGTGCCTTTGCCATGGCGCGAATGGTACGGCGCCGGGCACTCGATGCGTGAATCGGGTGGCGCACTCCTCTGGACGCGGGGGCGAATGGGGAGTTCTCTGGCAACGGGGGCAAGGGGGCGACAAGGAATCAGGAGCGCTCTTTCGATGACACCGACGCCGACGGCGACGCTCGTCGCCCGGGACTGGGCGGAGATCCAGGAACGGATGCTGGTACCGCTGTACGAGGCGGTCTACGACCGGCTGGAGGTCGGGCCGGGCGACCGGCTGCTCGGCCTGGACTGCGGGTCCGGGCTGGCCCTGCTGCTGGCCGCGGGGCGGGGAGCCGTCGCCACGGGGGTGGAGGCGGATCCGGCGCGGCGGGAACTGGCGCGTGAGCGGCTGCTGGAGGTGGTCCCGGCCCCGCCGTCGGCCGCGCGGCCGTACGACGTGCTGCTGGCCTTCTCGCCGTCCGGGCCGGCCCTGGCCGCGGCCCTGCCGGCGGTCCGGCGGGGCGGGGCGGTGGTGCTGGCCGACTGGGGCCCGGCGGAGCGGTGCACGGTGCCCGCGGTCCTGGGCGGCGGACCCGCGCCGCAGGATCTGGACGCGGTGGTGGCCCGGGCCGGGCTCTTGCCCGACGGATCGGGCCGGGTGTTCTGCCCCTTCGGGTACGCGGACGTGGACAGCGCGGTACGGGGGCTGCTGTCGGCGGGGCTGTACGAGTCCTCCTCGGATCCGGCGCAGGTCGAGAAGGAGCTCACGGAGGCCCTTCACCCGTACGAACGGGCGGACGGCACCGTCTGGCTGCCGAACATCTTCCGTTACGTGATCGCCCGCGTGCCGTAGCCGTGGCCGCGTCCGGCGGCGCGGGCGCGCAGGGCCTGCACCGCTACTTCGACAGGCGGGGGATGCCCGCGGCCCGGTAGGCGGCCGGCTCGTCCAGCGTCTCGTTCGCCAGCAGGGCTTCGGTCAGGGCGTCGAGTTTCGGACGGTGTTCGCGCAGCAGCCGGCAGGCCTCCACGTAGCACTCGTCGACGATCCGCCGCATCTCGTGGTCCACCGCGTCCAGGGTGGCGGGCGCCGCCACGAGCCCGTACGGGCTCTGCGCGTCCGCCGGGATCGCGGTGAGGCGGCCGATGCGTTCGCTCATGCCCCAGCGGCCGACCATGCCGCGGGCGAGGTTGGTGACCTGTTCCAGGTCGTTCTCCGCGCCCGTGGTGATCACGTCGAACACGACGTGCTCGGCCGCCATGCCGCCCAGCGCGCCGATGATGCGGCCGCGGAGGTAGTCCTCCGTGTAGGAGTAGCGGTCCGCGTCGGGAGTGGAGAGGGTGACGCCGAGCGCCCGGCCGCGCGGCACGATCGTGATCTTGCGGACCGGGTCGGCGCCTGGCTGGAGCATGCCCAGCAGGGCGTGGCCGCTCTCGTGGTAGGCCGTACGGCGGCGCTCCTCCTCGGGCATGACCAGCGCACGCGCCGCGCCCAGCTGGACCTTCTCGAGGGCGTCCATGAAGTCCGCCTGGGTGACCTGGCCCTGCTTGCGCTTCACCGCGAGGAGGGCGGCTTCGTTGGCCAGGTTGGCGAGGTCCGCGCCCGTCATGCCCGGGGTGGTGCGGGCCACCTGGTCGAGGTCCACATCGGCGGCCAGCGGGATGTCCCGGGTGTGGATCCGCAGGATGGCCTCGCGGCCGGCCCGGTCGGGCGGGGAGACCGACACCGTGCGGTCGAAGCGGCCGGGGCGGGTGAGCGCGGGGTCCAGCACGTCGGGCCGGTTGGTGGCGGCGATGACGACCACGCCCTCCGAGCCGGAGAAGCCGTCCATCTCGGTCAGGATCTGGTTCAGGGTCTGTTCGCGCTCGTCGTGGCCGCCCATGGCGGCGCCGCCGCCACGGGCCCGGCCGATGGTGTCGATCTCGTCGATGAAGACGATCGAGGGGGCCACCTTGCGCGCCTCGGAGAAGAGTTCGCGGACCCGGGAGGCGCCCACGCCGACGATCATCTCGATGAATTCGGAGGCGGAGGCGGAGAAGAACGGCACCCCGGCCTCGCCCGCCACCGCCCGCGCCAGCAGGGTCTTGCCCGTGCCGGGCGGTCCGGCCAACAGGACCCCGCCGGGCATCCGGGCGCCCAGGGCCCGGTACTGCTGCGGGTTCTTGAGGAAGTCCACGACGTCGTGGAGCTCGCCCTTGACCTCGTCGATGCCGGCCACGTCGGCGAACGTCGTGCGCCTGCCGCTCTCCAGCTCCACGGGTTTGGGCGGCTGCTTGCGGCCCAGCCCGCCGACGCCGCCCATGGCCGAGCCCATGCGGCGGGCGATGAACACCCACAGGAGGACCAGCAGCAGCATCGGCGCCAGCGAGATCAGCAGGTTGGCCAGGAAACTGCGCTGCACGACGACCGGGGAGGCCGTGACGACGACGTTGTGTCGGGTGAGGTTGGCCCACAGCTGGTCGTCGGCGAAGGCCGGGCGCTGGGTGACGAACTTCGTGTAGTCGCCCTTGCCGCCGTCGGGCAGCGGCTGTTTGTTCTTCAGCTCGCCCTGGATGGCGTCGCCCTTGGAGTAGATCTTCGAGACGTTGCCGTCGGCGACCTGCTTGCTGAACTCCGTGTACGAGACGGTCGGCTCGTCGCCCTCGTTGAAGAACGACAGGACCACGTTGGTGAGCAGGAAGACGATCAGGGCGGCGAGGATCAGCCCGCGCCAGCCCCCGGGCATCCTCCTCTTGGGCGGCGGTGTGGGCGGCGCGCCCTCGGAGCGCCAGGGCGTGTCGGCGCGTTGGCGAGGCGGTACGGGGGTGGGGCTGGGCACGTGGCCTCCTTACTGCCGTCCTCGTGGCCGACCATAAGGGATATAACGCACCATTGCGCCCGCAGAACGTACGCGGAAGGGCCCCGGCCGGATGATCCGGCCGGGGCCCTTCCCGATGCGACTGCGCTTACCGCACGCGTTACTTCATGAACTTCTTGAACTCGTCCGGGAGGTCGAAGTCCTGGCCGGGCTGGCCCGCGGCGGGAAGGCCGAACGGGCTGCCGGTGGCGGGCGGGGCCGTCTGCGGGCCCTGCTCGCGGCGGGCGGCTGCCGCCGCCTCCTCTTCCTTGCGCTTCATCGGGTTGCCGCTCTTGCGCTTGCCCTTGGCCTGCTTGATCTGCTTCTTCTGCCGGCCGGGGCCGCCGCCCATGCCCGGGATGCCGGGCATGCCGGGCATCCCGCCGCCCTGGGCCATGCGGGACATCATCTTGCGGGCCTCGAAGAAGCGCTCGACGAGGTTCTTCACGGCGCTGACCTCGACACCGGAGCCCTTGGCGATACGGGCGCGGCGCGAGCCGTTGATGATGTGCGGGTCGTGGCGCTCGGCCGGGGTCATCGACTTGATGATCGCGGCGGTGCGGTCGACGTCGCGCTCGTCGATGTTGTTGATCTGGTCCTTGATCTGACCCATGCCGGGGAGCATGCCGAGCAGCTTGGAGATGGAGCCCATCTTCCGGACCTGCTCCATCTGGGCCAGGAAGTCGTCGAGCGTGAACTCCTTCGGCCCCTTCGCCAGCTTGGCCGCCATCTTCTCGGCCTCGGCCTGGCTGAAGGTCTTCTCGGCCTGCTCGATGAGGGTGAGCATGTCACCCATGTCGAGGATCCGGCCCGCCATGCGGTCGGGGTGGAACGCGTCGAACTCGTCGAGCTTCTCGCCGTTCGAGGCGAACATGATCTGCTTGCCGGTGACGTGCGCGATGGAGAGCGCGGCACCGCCTCGGGCGTCGCCGTCGAGCTTGGAAAGCACGACGCCGTCGAAGCCGACGCCGTCGCGGAAGGCCTCGGCGGTGTTGACCGCGTCCTGGCCGATCATGGCGTCGACGACGAAGAGGATCTCGTCGGGGCTGACGGCGTCGCGGATGTCCGCGGCCTGCTGCATCAGCTCCGAGTCGATGCCGAGGCGGCCGGCGGTGTCGACGATGACGATGTCGTACTGCTTGGTGCGGGCGTACTCGATGGAGTCCTTGGCCACCTGCACCGGGTCGCCGATGCCGTTGCCGGGGGCGGGCGCGTAGACCGCGACACCGGCGCGCTCGGCGACGACGCTGAGCTGGTTGACGGCGTTGGGGCGCTGGAGGTCGCAGGCGACGAGCAGCGGGGAGTGGCCCTGGCCCTTGAGCCAGAGGCCGAGCTTTCCGGCGAGGGTGGTCTTACCGGCACCCTGGAGACCGGCGAGCATGATCACGGTGGGCGCGGTCTTGGCGAAGCGCAGCCGCCGGGTCTCGCCGCCGAGGATCGAGACGAGCTCGTCGTTGACGATCTTGAGGACCTGCTGGCCCGGGTTCAGGGCCTTGGAGACCTCTTCGCCACGGGCGCGCTCCTTGACGTTCGCAATGAAGGAGCGGACGACGGGGAGGGCGACGTCGGCCTCGAGGAGGGCGATACGGATTTCCCGCGCCGCAGCGTCGATGTCCTGCTCGGAGAGGCGGCCCTTGCCCCGGAGGGACTTGAAGGTCGCGCTGAGGCGGTCGGAAAGCGTATCGAACACGGTGGTCGCGATTCCTCGGGTCGGGGGCGTGTGGTCGCCCCCCAGGGTATCGGGCCCTCCCCCTGTCCGGGGACCCGCCCGTTCCCGGACAGGGGGCAGGGGCTCCGGGTCAGTGGAGGGCGGCCTCCAAAGCGGAGGCCAGGGCGGTCGCGGCGGGGAGCGGGAGCGGTTTGCCGTCGGGGTCCACCACGTACAGGGAGTCCACCGCGTTGGCGCCCAACGTCGAGACGTGCGCGCTGCGCACCCGCACCCCGGAGGATTCCAGCGCGCGCCCGATCCGGTGCAGCAGGCCGACCGCGTCCGGGGCCCGGACCTCCAGGACCGTGGCCAGGGAGGAGACGTCCGGGACCACCGTCACCCGCGGGGGCGGCGGGACCACCCCGCGCCGCCGCGGGTACGCCGCCTCGCGGTCCGCCAACTTCGCCGGGACGTCCAGCGAGCCGTCCAGCGCCCGGATCAGGTCCGTCCGCAGCCGGGCCGCCTCCGGCAGGGCCCCGTACTCCGCCGCCACCCGCCAGCGCAGGACCAGCACCTCGCCCAGCCGGTCCGGGAGCTCCAGCGAGCGCAGGTCCGCGGCGCGGACCGTGAGCCGGTGCAGCGCCAGCACCCCGGCGACCGCCGGGAGGACCCCCGGCTGGTCCGGGACCGCCACGACCAGCTCGACCCCGACCGCGTCGTCCTCCTCCTGGCGCGCGTGCAGCGCCAGCACCGGCTCCCGGGTGCGCAGCGCCTCCACCGCGAGGCGTTCCTGCTCCGTCGTCGGGATGGCCGGCTCCGCCGCGGCGGGCGCGGCCCCGCCCAGGACCGAGGCGACCCGCGCCACCAGGTCCGCCACCAGCGAGCCCCGCCACGTGCTCCACGCCGCCGGCCCGGTGGCCAGGGCGTCCGCCTCGGTCAGCGCGTGCAGGATCTCCAGCGTGCCGAGCGATCCCAGGGCCTGCGCGACCGACCGGACCGTCGCCGGGTCGTCCAGGTCGCGCCGCGTCGCGGTGTCGATCAGCAGCAGGTGGTGCCGTACGAGGACCCCCAGCACGGCGGCGTCCTCCGCGTCGAAGCCCACCCGTACGGCCACGTCGCGGGCGATCGTCTCGCCCGCCACCGAGTGGTCCCCCGGCCAGCCCTTGCCGATGTCGTGCAGCAGGGCGGCCATCAGCAGCAGGTCGGGGCGGCTCACCCGGCGGGTCAGGGCCGAGGCGCGCACCGCCGTCTCGACCAGGTGCCGGTCCACCGTCCAGGTGTGCACGGGGTTGCGCTGCGGACGGCACCGCACCCGGTCCCAGTCGGGCAGCAGCCGGGTGATCAGGCCCTCGGCCTCCAGGGCCTCCCAGACCGCCACCGTCGGCTCCCCCGCCCCCAGCAGGGTGAGCAGCTGCTCCCTCGCCTCCGCGGGCCACGGCACGGGCAGCGGCTTCGCCTGCGCCGCGAGCCGGCGTACGGCGTGCAGCGACACCGGCAGTCCCGCCTGCGCGGCCGCGGCCCCGAACCGCAGCGCCAGCACCGGGTCCCGGTCGGGCCGGGCCGCCAGGGCCAGGACAGCCTCGCCGTCGGACTCCACGACCCCCTCGGCGAGCGGCGCCCGCTCGGCCGCCGCGGCCCCCCGCGTGCCCAGCAGCCCGCGCAGCCTCGGCCGGGCGGCCCGGGCCCGCAGGACCCGGCCGACCTCGCGCCAGGTCACGTCGCCCGCGTACGCGACGACCCGCGCGGCCTCGTACACCTCGCGCAGCAGCGCGTCCGCGTCGAGCAGGCCCAGCCGGGCGGCGACCTGGTCCTGTTCCTGGAGCGCGAGCCGGTCGGTCGCCCGGCCCGTCACCAGGTGCAGGGCGTCCCGCGCGTCCAGCAGCCGCCGCCGGGCCTCGGCCAGCCCCTCGCGCGGGGCGTCGGCCAGCCAGGACGCGGCGACCGCCCGCAGTGCGGTGGCGTCGCGGAGCCCCCCGCGGGCCTCCTTGAGGTCGGGTTCCAGCAGGAAGCGGAGCTCCCCGGCCCGCTCGGCCCGCTCCCGGCACAGCGCGTGCAGTTGCGGGAGCCGCTTGGCGGCCTGGTTGCGCCAGTCGGCCAGTACGGAGGTGCGCAGGCCCGCGAGCAGGCCCGCGTCGCCCGCGACCGGCCGGGCGTCCAGCAGTCCCAGGTGCACCTTGAGGTCCTCGGCGGCGGTCCTGCGGGCCTCGGCCGGGGTCCGTACGGAGTGGTCGAGGGCCACGCCCAGGTCCCACACGGGGTACCAGATCCGGTCGGCCAGCGCGGCGAGCGCCCGCGGCTCCGCCTTGCCGTCGTGGAGCAGCAGCAGGTCGAGGTCGCTGCGCGGGGAGAGTTCGGCGCGCCCGTAGCCGCCGACGGCGACGAGGGTGGCGCCCCGCACCCCGGTCTCCCGCTGGGCCGTGGTGAACAGGGCGCTCAGCCAGCCGTCGGTCAGCCCGGCCAGCGCGGAACGCCGCGAAGGCCCGGACCGCGACTCCTCCTGGAGGAGTCGCAGCCGGGCCGCGGCGTACCCGCTGGGTCCCGAGCCGGACGGATCGCCGGAATCACCCGTCGTGCTCTG
The DNA here is from genome assembly GCF_035984415.1 of Streptomyces sp. NBC_01296. Lineage (NCBI taxonomy): Bacteria > Bacillati > Actinomycetota > Actinomycetes > Kitasatosporales > Streptomycetaceae > Streptomyces > Streptomyces sp. NBC_01296. The sequence goes on from NZ_CP130720.1 coordinate 2,844,087, forward strand.
CTCGACGCTCGTCACCCAGGAGCTCCCGTCGCCTAGAGCGCTTCAGCGCCGCGCTCGCCGGTGCGGACCCGGATGACCGAGTCCACGGGGACGCTCCACACCTTGCCGTCACCGATCTTGCCGGTGCGGGCGCTCGTGACGAGCACCTCCATCACCGATTCGGCGTCGTCGTCTTCGACGACCACCTCGATACGGATCTTCGGTACGAGGTCCACGGTGTACTCGGCGCCGCGGTAGACCTCGGTGTGGCCGCGCTGGCGGCCGTAGCCGCTGGCCTCGGAGACGGTGAGCCCCTGGACTCCGAAGCGCTGCAGGGCGTCCTTGATCTCGTCCAGCCGGTGGGGCTTGACGATCGCGGTGATCAGCTTCATGCGTCAACCTTCTTGCTCGCGGCGGCAACGGGGACGGGGGTGGCGGTGCTCCGGGAGGAGGCGCCGCCGCCGGCTCCGCTGAAGTCGTAGGCGGTCTCGGCGTGCTCGACCTGGTCGATGCCGGAGACCTCGTCGTCCTCGGTGACCCGCATCCCGATCGTCTTGTCGAGGAGGAAGGCGAGGATCGCGGACACGACGAGAGAGTAGGCGAGGACGGAGAAGACCCCGATGGCCTGCTTGCCGAGCTGCTCCAGGCCGCCGCCGTAGAAGAGGCCGGCCACGTCGGACTGGACCCCGCCGGTGGCGAAGAAGCCGACCAGCAGCGAGCCGATCACACCGCCGACGAGGTGGACGCCGACCACGTCGAGGGAGTCGTCGAAGCCGAACTTGTACTTGAGGCCGACGGCCATGGCGCAGACGACACCGGCGATGGCGCCGATGGCGATCGCGCCGAGCGGGGAGCAGGAGCCGCCGGAGGGGGTGATGGCCACGAGGCCCGCGACCGCGCCGGAGGCGGCGCCGAGGGTGGTGAAGGAGCCGTGGCGCAGCTTCTCGTAGCCGAGCCAGGCGAGCATGGCGGCGGCGGTGGCGACCTGGGTGTTGACGAACATGACCGCGCCCACGCCGTCGTCGTTGCCGAGCCAGGAGCCGGCGTTGAAGCCGAACCAGCCGAACCAGAGCAGACCGGCGCCGAGCATCACGAGCGGGAGGCTGTGCGGGCGCATCGGGTCCTTCTTGAAGCCGACGCGCTTGCCGATGACCAGGATGACGCCGAGGGCCGCGGCGCCGGCGTTGATGTGGACGGCGGTGCCGCCCGCGAAGTCGATGACGCCGAGCTCGAAGAGCCAGCCGCCGGCGCCCCAGACCCAGTGGGCGACGGGGAAGTAGACGACGGTGACCCACAGGGCGGTGAACAGGGCCCAGGCGCTGAACTTCACGCGGTCGGCCAGGGCGCCGCTGATCAGGGCGGGGGTGATGACGGCGAACATCAGCTGGAAGACGGCGAAGACGTAGACCGGGATGGTGTACCCGTCCCACAGCTCGGTGATGCCGATGCCGCTGAGGCCGACGTAGTCGGAGGACCAGCCGATGATGCTGCCGACGTCCGCGCCGAAGGCGAGGCTGAAGCCGTAGAGGACCCAGAGGATCGTGACGATCCCGAGGCTGATGAAGCTCATCATCAGCATGTTGAGGCTGCTCTTGACGCGGACCATGCCTCCGTAGAAGAAGGCGAGTCCCGGGGTCATCAGCATGACCAGGGCGGAGCAGATGAGCATGAACCCGGTGTTCGCAGCAGACAGCGTCGGGGCGTCTGCGGCGAGGGTCGTGATGGCTGATGCCATCGGCGTCTCCTCGTCGTCGGTACGTTCGCGTGCGGGCGATCGTGAAAACCTGAGCGGCGCAAGGCGTAAGGCCGGGGGGTGGGGCCTGGGGGCTGGCCGGTTATTGACCCTGAGATTCGCGCAGGCCGGTTTCCGGCGGCGCCGCTCGGTGTTTCGCGCCGATGACGAAGAGGACGTACGTGTTACGCGTCCATGAACGGCTCGTTCATGGGGCCGGCCGCGGCAGCACCCTCAGGAGACCTGGCTGGGGGAGCCTGATCGGGCTTCACGGGGTGGCTGCCGCGGCCGGGGCCTTCGGGGGCGACCGCTCGGGCCGTCAGACGGCCTGCGCGGCTTCGGGGAGCCGGGAGGCGAGCTGGTCGGTCAGCCGGACCACGTCGGCGACGTCGCCGTACTCACGGGCGGCGGTGTCGACCGTCTTGCGCAGCCGCGTGTTCACCCTTTCGGACCGCACCTTTCCGGCCACGTCGAGGGCCCGGCCGACGAGGACGGTGGCCTGCTCGGGCTCGCGCTGGATCAGGTGCACGGTGGCCATGCCGATGAGGTTGAGGGCGTACGAGCGCTGGTGCTCGTCGTCCTTCTCGAAGAGCTCTACGGCCCGCTGCATCACGGGTTCGGCGAGGGAGGCGTACATGGGGCTGCGCCCGGCCACGTAGGCCAGGTCGCGGTACGAGTGGGAGTTCTCGCCGTTGAGCTCGGCCTCGGAGAAGAAGCGGATCCAGTCGGGTTCGGGCTCGCCGCCGAAGGCGACGTCGGAGAAGGTGTCCTCGGCCATCCGGACGGCCCGCTTGCAGCGGCTGGGCTGGCCCATGTTGGCGTAGGCGCGGGCCTCCATCGCATACAGCATGGCCTGGGTGCGCGGGCCGGCGCAGTCGCGGCTGCCGTACTGCGCGAGGTGGATGAGTTCCAGGGCGTCCTCGGGGCGGCCCAGGTGAATCATCTGGCGGCTCATACTGGAGAGGATGTACGAGCCCAGGGGCTTGTCGCCGCCCTCCTTGGCCGCGTGCAGCGCGAGGACGAAGTACTTCTGCGCGGTGGGGTGCAGGCCGATGTCGTAGCTCATCCAGCCGGCCAGTTCGGCGAGCTCCGCGGCGACCTTGAAGAGCCGCTTCATGACGGGCGCCGGGTGGTTCTCCTGGAGCAGGTCGGTGACCTCGTGCAGCTGGCCCACGACGGCCTTGCGACGCAGTCCGCCGCCGCACTGGGCGTCCCACTGGCGGAACATCACGGTGGTGGCTTCGAGGAGGCCGAGTTCCGGTTCGGAGAGCCGCGGCGGGCGGTGGCCGCTGAGGGCTCCGGCCGCTCCCGCCTCGCGGGGGCCCGGGTCGGCGGCGGGGACCGGGACGAGCCAGCGCTGCATGGGCTCGATGAGGGCGGGGCCGGCGGAAAGGGCGAGGGAGGTCCCCAGGAAGCCGCGGCGGGCCAGCATCAGGTCGCTGCGGGAGAACTCCCCGAGCAGCTCGACGGTCTGCGGGCCGGCCCAGGGCAGGTCGACGCCGGAGACGGAGGGCGTCTGGTGGGCGGTGCGCAGCCCGAGCTGCTCGATGGCGACGACGGAGCCGAACCGCTCGGAGAACAGCTCGGACAGGATCCGCGGGACGGGCTCGCGGGGCTGCTCGCCGTCGAGCCAGCGGCGTACCCGGGAGGTGTCCGTGCTGATGTGGTGGGCGCCCATCTGCCGGGCGCGCCGGTTCACCTGGCGGGCGAGTTCGCCCTTCGACCAGCCGCTGCGGACGAACCAGGACGTCAGTTGCTCATTGCGGGCCGCAGAGCCCGGGGCCTCCGGCTCCTCGCTCGTTCCGCTTGCGCCGTTGCCGCTCACTGGAACGCCCCCATCCACTCGGCCTCTTCATACGAAACCCTGGCTGGGGCGGCGAGCGCCGCCACGGACCTTCACAGATCCTCCACACGTTGCCTCCGGCATAACCACGGACGGCCCGCCTTCGGGGTTTGGTGCACTGAAAGTAATCCTACGATCACCCCTGCGGCGAGGTCGATTCCAGAAACGCCACCATTCGCCACCCCTTCGAATGAACTAGCCACCGGCCAGGCGCGATTCACTTGACACCGAGGCGAAAACGATTGGTTGGACGGGAGTGCACCAGGGGCGCACGCGGCGAGGAGTGCGCCGGGTGGCCCCTCGGGACACCGGGCTCGCCCCGGCCCCGCATCCCGTCCCGCCGACGTCGTAACCACCGGCGCGTCCGACCCGTTGGAGGGGGCATGGGCATGGGCTTCACGATCGGCGGCAGCCGCAGCACCAAGGAGTTCCGTTCCGGCTCGCGGCGCCGCGGCCGGACGTCGGAGTGCACGGCGGTCGCGGAGTACACCGGGCTGTGGGGCTGGGACGTGGTCCCCGGCGCCCGCGCCGCGGCCCCCGTCCGCGACTGCTCCTGCGGTCATACGAATTGCAGCACGCCGGGGGCGCATCCACTGCCCCTCGCACCGACCGTCCCGGCCGGCGCCACCCTCGACGAGGTCACCGAGACCTGGAGCGGGTACCCGGGCGCCGCGGTCCTGCTCCCCGTGGGCCGCACCTTCGACGTCATCGAGGTCTCGGAGGAGGCCGGGCGCCGCGCGCTGGTCCGCCTCGAGCGGATGGGCCTGCCGCTCGGGCCGGTCACCGCGACCCCGGACGGCCGGGCCCAGTTCTTCGTCGCCCCGGGCGCTGCCGCCGAGCTGCCGCAGCTGCTGTACCGGATGGGCTGGGACGACGCCGACCTCGACCTGCGCGCCCTGGGCGTCGGCGCGTTCCTGACCGCCCCGCCCTCCGACCACGCCGGCCTCGGCCCGGTCGGCTGGCTGCGCCCGCCCGCGCTCGACTCCGCGGGCGGCCCGCCGCAGGCCCGGCTGCTGCTCGGCACCCTCGCGTACATCTGCCACCGCCTGCGGCGCTAGTGCGCGTACGCAGGGCAGCGCCCCCGCGTTCCGGCCGGAATGCGGGGGCGCTGCCCTGCGTACGTCTGCGTACGGTCGCGCTCAGTCGCCGATCAGGGCGTCCACGAACGCCTCCGGCTCGAAGGGCGCCAGGTCGTCCGGGCCCTCGCCGAGGCCGATGAGCTTGACCGGGACGCCGAGCTCGCGCTGGACGGCGACGACGATGCCGCCCTTGGCGGTGCCGTCGAGCTTGGTCAGCACGATGCCGGTGATGTCCACGACCTCGGCGAAGACGCGGGCCTGGGTCAGGCCGTTCTGCCCGGTGGTGGCGTCCAGGACCAGCAGGATCTCGTCCAGCGGGCCGTGCTTCTCCACGACGCGCTTGACCTTGCCGAGCTCGTCCATGAGGCCGGTCTTGGTGTGCAGGCGGCCGGCGGTGTCGATGAGCACCACGTCGGCGCCCTCGGCGATGCCCTCCTTGACCGCGTCGTAGGCGATCGAGGCCGGGTCGCCGCCCTCGGGGCCGCGTACGGTGCGCGCGCCGACCCGCTCGCCCCAGGTCTGCAGCTGGTCGGCGGCGGCGGCACGGAAGGTGTCGGCGGCGCCGAGCACCACGGAGCGGCCGTCGGCGACGAGCACGCGGGCCAGCTTGCCGGTGGTGGTGGTCTTGCCGGTGCCGTTGACCCCCACGACCATCACGACGCCCGGGGTGTCCACGCCGCTCTCGGTCTTCACCGCGCGGTCGAAGTCGGTGCCGACCAGGGTCAGCAGCTCCTCCTTGAGCAGGGCGCGCAGGTCCGCGGGGGTGCGGGTGCCGAGCACCTTGACCCGCTCGCGGAGCCGGTCCACGAGCTCCTGCGTCGGCACGACACCGACGTCGGCGATCAGGAGGGTCTCCTCGATCTCCTCCCAGGTGTCCTCGTCGAGGTGCTCGCGCGAGAGCAGCGTGAGCAGCCCCTTGCCGAGCGAGTTCTGCGACCGGGCGAGGCGGGCGCGCAGCCGGATCAGGCGGCCGGCGGTGGGCTCGGGCACCTCGATCTCGGGGGCGGCCGGAGCCTCGGGTTCGACGACTGCGGGCGCCTCGGGAGCCGCAGCCTCCGCTTCGGGGAGGCCGACCTCCTCGATGGTGCGGCGGGGTTCTTCCGCCGTCTCTACGGCGTCCTCCCCCACCTGCGGTTCGGCGGGCGGGGCAGTGAGGGTCGGTGTGCTGGGCGGCGCCGAGGGCGGCAGCTGCTTCTTCTTGCGGCTGCCGACCACGAGCCCGCTGATCACGCCGACCGCGACCAGGGCGATGACTACAGCAAGGATGAGGATGTCCATAACGCGTCCAGTATCGGCCACGGCGGCCCCGGACCTCCGTTTCCGGCGCTTGCGACCAGGCCGTAAGGCTCCATTTGTGCTCTTAGCGGCACATCTACGATGATGGGCGGATTCCCGTACGCCCTGCCCACCCGGAGTGCCGCATGCCTGCCGAGCCCGCCGAAGGCGCGATACAGACGCCGCCCGAGACGTCCGCCGAGACATCGGTCGAGACCCGCGGCCTCGAGCCCGTGCCGGACGGCGAGCGCCGCGGCCGGGTCCGCGAGCTCGTGCCCACCTGGGTCGCCGCCAACATCAGCGTGCTGCTGCTGACCATGGGCGCCGGCCTGGTGATCTTCAACAAGCTCAACATCTGGCAGGTGCTCGTCGTCGCGGTCGCCGCGCCCGTCGTCTCGTACGGGCTCGTCGGCCTGATCTCGATCGCCGGGAAGCGCGGCGGCGCCCCCGGCATGGCCCTCTCGCGGGCCGTGTTCGGCCAGCGCGGCAACCTCTTCCCCGGCGCCCTGATCTGGGTCGCCCGCTGGGGCTGGGAGACGATCAACGCGGTCAGCGGCGCGTTCGCCATGCTCACCGTGCTGGACCTGCTGTTCGGCGTGCAGAAGAACACGGCCCTGATCGCGGTCACCCTGCTGCTCTTCGTCGGCTGCACCTTCCTGGTGTCCGGCCTCGGCATCAGCGCGCTGCGCGTCTGCTCGACCTGGTCGACGTACCTCTTCGGGGCCTTCAGCGTGCTCGTGCTCGGCTATCTGGTCGCGGAGACCGACTGGTCCGCCGTCTTCGACAAGCCGGCCGGCTCGACGGCGATGATGATCGCCGGCATCGGCACCATCGCCGCGGGCGGCATCAGCTGGGTCCCGTCCGGCCCGGACTTCACCCGCTACCTGCCGCGTACGGCCTCCGCCAAGGGCATGGTCGGCGCGACGATCGGCGGCGCCGCCGTCGTCGTCATCCCGATGGTGCTGATGGGCGCGGTCATGGCGGTCGGCACCCCGGACCTGGCCTCGGCTCAGGACCCGGTCTCCTTCATCGGCAATCTGCTGCCCGCCTGGATCGCGGTCCCGTACCTGCTGATCGCGCTCGTCGGCATGCTGCTGATCAACTCGATGTCCATGTACTCGGCCGGCTTCACGGCGCAGACCCTCGGCATCAAGGTCCCGCGCGCGGCGGCCGTCAGCGTCAACGCCGTCATCAGCCTGGTCTTCGGCTTCCTGCTGATGGTGGTCGCGACCAGCTTCTTCGGCTCGTTCATCTCCTTCCTCACGCTGCTCGCCGTGGCCTTCTCCGCGTGGATCGGCGTCTTCGGTGTCGACATGCTGCGCCGGACCTCGTACGACGGCGCCGCGCTGCTGGACACCACCCGCACCAGCGCCTACTGGTACCGGGGCGGGTTCGCCTGGCAGGCCATGACCGCCTGGGGCGTGGCCCTGGTCGTGGGGCTGCTGTTCACCAAGGTCGACTGGTTCGGCGGGCCGCTCGCCGACACCTGGATCGGGCAGAACGGCCTGGGCTGGGCGGCCGGCATCGTCACCTCCGGCGTGCTGTACGCCGTGCTGCCGCGCACCCCGGCTCCGGCGGCCGGCCCGGCCGGGGCCGAGGAGCCCGCGCTCGCCGGATCCCTGTCCAACTGACACCACGTCAGCTAACGTCCCCCTTCGCCCGCCCACCCACCTCCGGCGAAGGGGGACTCTTCCATGCCCATCACCGTGGCCCGGTTCAATCTCGTCGACCCGAACGGCACCCCCGAGAGCCTCTCCGCCCGCTACAAGGCCGCGCTGGAGATGGCGAAGTACGCGGACGACCGCGGGATCGACACGATCCAGACCGAGGAGCACCACGGCACCGCCAACAACTGGCTGCCGTCGCCGTTCGCCTTCGCGGGCGCCGTCTTCGGCGCCACCTACCGGATCGCGGTCACCGTCTCGGCGATCATCGGCCCGCTGTACGACCCGCTGAAGGTGGCCGAGGACATCGCGGTCCTCGACCTGCTGAGCGGCGGCCGCCTCGTCACGGTCGCGGGCATCGGCTACCGGCCCGAGGAGTACGAGCAGCACGGCGTCGAGTGGGGCCGGCGGGGCAGGCTCCAGGACGAGCTGCTGGAGACCCTGCTGAAGGCGTGGACCGGCGAGCCGTTCACGTTCCGCGGCCGGACGGTACGGGTGACCCCGACGCCGTTCACACAGCCGCACCCGCTGCTCCTGGTCGGCGGCAGCTCCCGGGCGGCGGCCCGGCGCGCGGCGCGGCTCGGGCTGCCGTTCTTCCCCAGCGCGCACCTGCCGGAGCTGGAGGCGTACTACCAGGCGCAGCTCGCGGAGCACGGGACGGAGGGCTTCTGCATGATGCCGGCGGCCGAGACCCCGCTGCTGCACATCGCGCAGGACCCGGACCGGGTGTGGGCCGAGTACGGCGACCGCTTCCTGCACGAGGCGGGCATGTACGCGTCCTGGCAGTCGAAGGACATCCGCAGCGCCGTACGGTCGGCCGCGCGCTCGGTGGCGGAGCTGCGCGCGGAGGGCGTGTACCGGGTCCTGACCCCGGACGAGGCGGTCGCGTACGCCCGGGGCGCGGGCGAGGCGGGGAACCTGGTGCTGCACCCGCTGTGCGGCGGGATGCCGCTGGACGAGGGCTGGCGCAGCCTGCACCTGCTGTGCGAACAGGTGCTGCCCCGGCTCAAGGACTGAGCGGGGGCAGCACCTGCCGTAAGAGGAGAGGGGGTGTTGGCGGGGGTGGTTACCCCATCTCCTCCAACGCCTTGCCCTTGGTCTCCGGCACCCACTTGAGGATGAACGGGATCGAGAGCACGGCGAAGACCGTGTAGATGACGTACGCGCCGGACAGGCTCCAGTCGGACAGCGACGGGAACGAGACGGTGATGACCCAGTTGGCGATCCACTGGGCGGAGGCGGCCACGCCGAGGGCGGCGGCGCGGATGCGGTTGGGGAACATCTCGCCGAGCAGCACCCAGACCACCACGCCCCACGAGAGGGCGAAGAAGAGCACGAAGCAGTGCGCGGCGATCAGCGCGATCGTGCCCTGGGTGTCCGGCATGGTGATGTTGTCGCCGGTGCCCTCGGTGAAGGAGAAGGCCCAGGCGCAGACGCCGAGGGAGATCGCCATGCCGACCGAGCCGATGAGGGCGAGCGGCTTGCGGCCGATCCGGTCGACGAAGATCATCGCGATCACCGTGCCGATGATGTTGATGATCGACGTGGTGAAGGAGTAGAGGAACGAGCTGGAGGGGTCGATGCCGACGGACTGCCACAGCGAGGAGCTGTAGTAGAAGATCACGTTGATGCCGACGAGCTGCTGGAAGACGGACAGTCCGATGCCGATCCAGACGATGGGCAGGAAGCCGAAGCGCCCGCCGAGCAGGTCCTTGAAGGTGGACTTGTGCTCGGAGTGCATGGCGTGCTCGATCTCCGAGACGCGCGCATCCAGGTCGATCTTCGAGCCCTCGACCTCGCTCAGCACCTTCTTGGCCTCGTCGGTACGGCCGACCGAGACCAGGAAGCGGGGGGACTCCGGGATGACGAAGGACATCATCCCGTAGAGCACGGCCGGGACGACCATGACGCCGAGCATCCACTGCCAGGCTTCGAGGCCGCCGATCTCGCCGCGCTGGTCGCCGTCGGCGAGGTTCAGGATCCCCCAGTTGACGAGCTGGGAGACGGCGATGCCGATGACGATCGCGGCCTGCTGGAAGGAGGCGAGCCGGCCGCGGTAGGCGGCCGGGGAGACCTCGGCGATGTAGGCGGGGCCGATGACGGAGGCCATGCCGATGCCGAAGCCGCCGATGACGCGCCATACGGCGAGGTCCCAGAGGGCGAAGGGGAGGGCCGAGCCGATCGCGCTGGCGGTGAACAGGACGGCGGCGATCTGCATGCAGCGGATTCGGCCGATCCGGTCGGCGATGCGGCCGGCGGTGGCGGCGCCGAGCGCGCAGCCGATCAGCGCGGCGGCGATCACCTGGGCGAGTGCGGCCGACCCGATGTCGAACCGCTCGCGGATGGCGACGACGGCCCCGTTGATGACCGAGCTGTCATAGCCGAAGAGGAAGCCGCCCATGGCGGCCGCGGCGGCGATGAAGATGACGTGCCCGAGGTGGTCGGGGTGGGCGGCCCGGCCGCCGCCGCCCGGCACCGGCGCCTGCGCTGTGCTGCTGGTCAAGGTCTGCTCCTGCGGTGCCCGGCTGCGGTGACGGGCTGGGTGGGGGTGGTTCCTTCCAGTGGCGCACAGCTGAAGATCCGGCACCACCCGAAGGGGAAAGGCAGCGGGAGCGAGCCTATGTGTTCAGTTCTTGAAGTCAAGAGGCAGAGAGAAGTTCACTTGCCCAGTTGCCGAGGGTGGGGCCATTCACTTCTCGAACGAACAGGTGGGTGGGTGGGTGGGTCGGTCGGTCGGTCGGTCGGTCGGTCAGCGAAGTCGCTGGCTGATGACCTTGGAGACGCCGTCGCCCTGCATGGAGACGCCGTACAGCGCGTCGGCGACCTCCATCGTCCGCTTCTGGTGCGTGATGACGATCAGCTGGGAGCTCTCCTGCAGCTCCTCCATGATCCGGATCAGCCGCTGCAGGTTGGTGTCGTCGAGCGCCGCCTCGACCTCGTCCATCACGTAGAACGGGCTGGGCCGGGCCTTGAAGATGGACACCAGCAGGGCGACGGCCGTCAGCGACCGCTCGCCGCCGGAGAGCAGGGAGAGCCGCTTGACCTTCTTGCCGGGCGGCCGGGCCTCCACGTCCACGCCGGTGGTCAGCATGTTGTCGGGGTCGGTGAGGATCAGCCGGCCCTCGCCGCCGGGGAAAAGCCGCGAGAACACCCCCTCGAACTGCCGGGCCGTGTCCCGGTAGGCCTCGGTGAACACCTGCTCGACGCGCTCGTCGACCTCCTTCACGACCTGAAGGAGGTCGGCCCTGGTCTTGCGCAGGTCCTCGAGCTGCTCGCTCAGGAACCGGTGGCGCTCCTCCAGCGCCGCGAACTCCTCCAGGGCGAGCGGGTTGATCTTGCCGAGCTGCTGGTACGCGCGCTCGGCCGCCTTGAGCCGCTTCTCCTGCCGGGCGCGTACGAAGGGCCCCGGCTCGGCCTCCTCGTCCGGGTCCTCGCCCTCGGCGGGCGGGCCCGGCGGCACCGGCTGGTCCGGCCCGTACTCGGCGACGAGACCGGCGGCCTCCATCCCGAACTCCTCCAGCGCACGCGACTCCACCTGCTCGATGCGCAGCCGCTTCTCGGCGCCGAGCACCTCCCCGCGGTGTACGGAGTCGGTGAGCTTGTCGAGCTCGCCCTTGAGGTCGCGGCCGCGGGTCCGGGCCTCGCCGAGCTCCCGCTCGCGCAGGCCCTTGGCGTATTCGGCGGCGGCGCGCTCCTGTTCGGCCCGGCGCAGCGAGACCTCCAGGTGCGCGAGCAGCTGCCGGGCTCCGTCGGCGACGGCGCGGGCCACCTCGGCCTCGTGGCGCAGCCGTGCCCGGCGGCGCTCGGCGCGGGCCCGGGCCTCCCGCTCGGCGCGGGCCCCGCGGTCCAGGGAATCCGCCCGCCCGGCCAGCCCCTTGACCCGCTCCTCATGGGTTCTGAGCTGGAGGCGGGCCTCCATCTCGGTCTGCCGGGCGTTGGCCCCGTCGGCGGCGAGCCGGTCCCGCACCGCGGTGTCGGGCTCCTCCTCGCCGCTCCCGACGGGGTCGTTCTCCTCGGCGACGGCCAGCCGTTCGGCGCACTCCTCGACGTCGGCCAGCGCCTGCTCCAGCGCGTCCTGGGCCTTGGCCGCGGCGGCGGCGCTGCGCTCGGCCTCGCCGGCGGCCCCCTTCGCCTGCCCGGCGAGCCGCCCCAGCTGCTGCGCCACCCCGGCCCGTGCCTGCTCCCCGGCCCGGCGGCGCTCGCCGATCTCCTCGACCCGCGCGACGAGTTCCCGGCGCAGGGCCTGGGCAGCGTCCCGGCCGGCACCGAGCTCGACGCACTGCGCATCGAGCCGTACGAGCTCACCCTCCGCCTCATCGACGGCCGCCTGCACCTCGATCAGGCTCGGCGCCCCGGCGGAACCCCCGTGCGCGAGGTGCGCGCCGAGCACGTCCCCGTCGAGGGTCACGGCCACCAGGTCGGGCCGCGCCCCGACGACCCGTTCGGCCTCGTCGAGCGTCCCGACGACTACGTGCTCCCGCAACACCCAGGCCACGGCCCGCACCACACCGGCGTCCCCCTGCACCAGCTCGCCGGCCGCCGGCCCCGGCCCGCCGGCCGGGGACCCGTGACCCGACCCGGCCGCCACGGCGCCGAGGCCGGAGCCTGCGTCGGGCAACGCCCCGGGCGTGGACCCCTGGTCCTCGCGCCGTGCGGGCGACCCCGGCCCGACCGTCGCTCGAGCCATCGGGCCCGCGGCGGAGCGCAGGCCCTCGGACCCCGCGTGCGACACCGGCCCCGCGCCCGCTGCGGAGCCCCCGGCAGCGGACGCCTGGGGGCCGGTGCCGGGAACGGAGTCCCGGTCAGGCCCTCCCAGCTCCGCCGGCGTTGGAGGCGCGGGGGCCGGGGCGGAGTCACGCCACGCGGCGGAGCCGCATGGCGCGGTGCCGTGGGAAGGAGCGGGGTGGGGGAAAGCTCCCGCCGACCCGACCCCGTCGGCCGCGAACTCCCCCGGGACCGGGGGCTCGGCCGAGGGGCCCGCCGCGCCCGGGCCACCCGCGCCGGCGGCGCTCCCGCCTGCCGAGCCGCCCCGGCCGTCCGAGCCGACGGCCACGGCCTGCCCCGGAAGCGGGGTTCCGGCCGAAGAGCCCGCCGGGTACACGGCATCCGCGGCAGCCGGACCCGCCGGGCCGCCCGTGGTCAACGCCCGGCTCGGGAACGGGATCCCGGCCTCCGGAGCCCCGGCGTCCGCGTCGGCAGGGGTCCGACCCGCCGGGACCGCGGCATCCGCACCCGCGAAGGACCGGCCCGGGAGCGGGGTCTCGGCATCCGCGAAGGCCTCTCCCCTCGGGCCGCCCGCCCATGCCTGGCCCTGGATCGGGATTCCGGCCGACGGGTCCGCCGGGGCGGGGGTGATCAGGAACGTGGCCCGGCCCGCATCCGCGTCCCGCAGGTGCCGGATGGCTCCGGCCGCCGCGCCCGGGGAGGCCACCGCCAGCGCGTCCGCCGCGGAGCCCAGCGCCGCCGCCACCGCGACCTCGTACCCCGGGGTCACCGACAGCCGCTCCGCCGCCGGCCCCAGCAGCCCCGCCAGCCGCTCCCGCACCGCGAGCAGCGCCCCGGTGCCGTCCTTCCTCCGCAGCCCCAGCGCCAGCGCGTCCCGCCGCGCCGACACCGCCGCCCTCGACTTCTCCGCTGCCGTCACCGCGTCCCGCGCTGCCGTCTGCGCGGCCTCCGCCGCCGCGAGCTCCGCCCGGGCCGCCGCGTACTCCTCGTCCACCGCCGGGTCCTCGAGCCCGCCGACCTCCTCGGCCAGCGCCTCGTACTCCGCCTGCGCGGCCCCGGCCCGGGACTCGGCCTCGTCCCGCGCCGCCACCAGCCGGTCGATCTCCGCCTGCGCGGCCCCCGCCCGGGACCGGGCAGCGCCCAGCCGCCCCGTCAGCCGGGCCAGCCCCTCACGCCGGTCGGCGATGGCCCGCGCGGCGTCCCGCAGCCGACGCTCCTCCCCGGCCAGCGACCGCTCCAGCTCGGCCCGGTGCTCGACCGTGTCCTCCAGCGCCCGCGAGGCCGCCTCCAGCGCGGCCGTCAGCTCCGCCTCCTGCTCGCGGATCCGCGCGGCCTCCCGCTCCATGTCCTGCGGATCGCGGCCCCGCCGCTCCTCCTCGGCCGGAGCCGAGGCCGACTTGACCCGCGCGTCGGCCAGGGACGCAGTCCCCCGTACCCGCTCGGCCAGCTGCGACAGCTCGTACCAGGTCTGCTGGGCCCGCTGGAGCCGCGGCGTCAACTGCCGCACCGTTTCCTCCAGCTGCCCCTCCCGCCGCAGCGCGTCCGCGAGCTGGGCCTCGGCCGCCTCCTTGCGCTCCTTCAGCGCCGCCTCGTCCGCGATCTCCGCGTCGAGCGCGCCCCGCAGCGTGACCAGGTCGTCGGCGAGCAGCCGCAGCCGCGCGTCGCGCAGGTCGGCCTGGATGACGGCGGCCCGCCGGGCCACCGCGGCCTGCCGCCCCAGCGGCTTCAGCTGGCGCCGCAGTTCTTCGTTGAGGTCCTGCACGCGCGCCAGATTGGCCTGCATCGCGTCCAGCTTCCGCAGCGCCTTCTCTTTGCGCTTGCGGTGCTTGAGTACGCCGGCCGCTTCCTCGATGAAGGCGCGGCGTCCCATCGGATCGGCGTGCAGGACGGAGTCCAGCTGGCCCTGGCCGACGATGACGTGCATCTCGCGGCCGATGCCGGAGTCGGAGAGCAGCTCCTGGATGTCGAGCAGCCGGCAGGTGTCGCCGTTGATCTGGTACTCGCTGCTGCCGCCGCGGAACATGATCCGCGTGATGGTGACCTCGGCGTACTCGATCGGCAGGGCGCCGTCGGAGTTGTCGATGGTGAGCGAGACCTCGGCGCGCCCGAGCGGCGGCCGCCCGGTGGTCCCGGCGAAGATGACGTCCTCCATCTTGCCGCCGCGCAGGGACTTGGCACCCTGCTCCCCCATGACCCAGGACAGCGCGTCCACCACATTGGACTTGCCCGAGCCGTTCGGGCCCACGACGCAGGTGATACCGGGCTCGAAGCGCAGGGTGGTTGCAGAGGCGAAGGACTTGAAGCCACGCAGGGTCAGGGACTTGAGGTGCACGCCGCCGGACTCTACCTTTCGCGTTCGGTTTCACCCATGAAGGTGCAGGGCACAACTGACGTTAAAGGAATCGGCCCCCCACCTGGCCCAACGTGCTCGCGCACGAATGGCCCGATGGTCGCTGACGTGGTGGTCAAAGAAAGAAGGGACGCCGGAGCGTCCCTTGCAGATCATGCGGGGCTGGAGTCGAGCGACGAGTTGAGCGCGGATCAGATGAGCGTCAGGTGAGCGCAGGCTCCGCCTGGGGTACGTCGATGTCGATGCGGTCCAGCAGCGAGTCTCCGTGCTGAGCGGCGGCCGCATTCAGCGCGTCGTTTTCGGACTGAATCCGTGTGAGCTCGGACTCGAGGTCCTGGACGCGCTGCTGAAGCCGTCGCATCTCGGCGAGGAGTCGCGGATCGGAACCGCCGACGTAACCGAGAAGCGCCTTTGCCATGATGGATGGTCCTCCACACTGAGTGACCGACCGAAGCGGTGTGGGTCGTGAGGGAATCGCACCCGCGGATGTCCGGCAGCGACTGTCAGTCACTGCACGCGTTCTTTTGCTAACACGCCTACTGTCAGCACTGCCAAACAGCTCAGGTGCGCGGGGCTTCCAGCGTCTCACCAAAAAGTTTGACGGTCAACACGATCACGCCCCGTATCCGCGGTCGGCCCGGCTCTCCCAAGGGACGTGGAGATCGTCCGCTGCTTCGAGCCTTCCACGGTTCGGGCCGGCCGGCAACGCGTCGACGGCGAACGCGCAGATCCGACCGGGTGCGGACCGTCGAGAGATGCGATCAGTGCATGATCGGTCGATCGGTCACCGGATGGCGAAACCGTCGTAGCCACCGCGCGGTGTGCCCCAGATCTCTGTCACTCCGTCCACCCTCCCGGGCGTGTCGGCGGAGCGCAGCCAGTCGAGCAGCCGGTGGCAATTCTCACGTTGACCTTCGGCCACGACCTGCACTCGTCCGTCGTCGAGGTTGAGCGCGAACCCGACGACTCCACCGATCTCCAGCGCATTGGCCCTGGTGAACCAGCGGAAGCCCACTCCCTGTACACGGCCGCGCACCCACGCGGTCAGGCGGACATCTTCATTCATGCGTGAACGCTAACCGGGCAAAGAGTTTCGGCCCACATCGCCCCCGCGCCCCATGGCGTACAGTCGCGCAGCAATGAACTCACCCATTTGGGTGAGTAAGGGATGATCTTGACCTGCAAGGAAGGTACGGGCCGATGGGACGCCACCGACTCCCCGCCCCGCCGGACCACGGCGACAAGCGCCGCGCCCTCGTACGGGGCGGCCTGCTGGGCGTTGCCGTGGCCGTCGCCCTGGGCACCGCGGCCGTGACCACCGGCATGGTGCCGGTCAGCACCTCCTTCCCCTATGTCGGCGTCACCGCCGACGGCCCGGCCGCCAAGACCCGGGCCGAGGCCGAGGCTTCGCCGAGCCCCGCCGCCGCGGTCGAGCAGCAGGGCGGCCTCGCCAACCTGTCGGGCCGCGCCTCCTCGGGTCCCGGGACGGGCAGCCCGTCCCCCTCGGCCTCCCCCTCGCCGTCGGCCTCTCCTTCCCCGTCGGCCTCGCCGAGCCCCTCCGCCTCGCCCACCCCCTCCGCCTCCGCCTCCGCTTCCGCCCCCGCTTCCGCCCCCGCCAAGGTGGCGCCGAAGCCGGCGAAGAAGCCGGTCCCGGTGCCGGTCCCGGTGCCGCCGAAGACGGCCGCGCCCAAGCCGCCGGCCCCGCCCGCCCCCACGCCCGACAACGGCCACTCCGCGGAGGAGTCCGCCGTGCTCACCCTGGTCAACCAGGAGCGCGCGCAGGCCGGCTGCGGTCCGGTCCGGGCGAACCCGCCGCTCGCGGCGCTGGCCGGCGCCTTCAGCAAGGACATGGCCACCCGCGGCTTCTTCGACCACACCGACCCCGACGGGAACACCCCGTGGGACCGCGCCACCAACGCGGGCCTCTCCGGGCTCGGCGGCGAGAACATCGCCCGCGGCCAGGGTGACGCCCAGGCGGTCATGAACGCGTGGATGAACAGCCCGGGCCACAAGGCGAACATCCTCAACTGCGAGTTCCGCACCCTGGGTGTCGGCGTCTACGTCTCGGCCGGCGGCCCCTGGTGGACGCAGGACTTCGGCTTCTAGCCGCAGCAGCCGGGCCCCCGCGGCGCGCCCACCGAGCACTTACCGACCGAAAGCGCATGCTTCTGGCAAGCGCTGTGCGGAGTTAAGCTGGTCGCCATGGAGACACAGCTTCCGTTCGACGCGTTCGCGCGCGCGTGCCCGTCCCGGGAGACCCTGGAGCACGTCACGGGCCGCTGGGGCAGCCTCACGGTGGGCGCCCTGCGCGACGGCTCGTGCCGCTTCAACGAGCTGCGCCGCAAGGTCGACGGCGTGAGCGAGAAGATGCTCTCCCAGACCCTGCAGGCCCTGGAGCGCGACGGCATCGTCCACCGCGAGGCGCAGCCGACGAACCCGCCGCGCGTCGACTACGAACTGACCCCGCTCGGCATCGAGGTCGCCGACCGGCTGCTCGCGCTCATCCACTTCCTCGAGGGCAGCATGCCCGGGGTCATGAGCGCCCGGGAGTCCTACGACGCCGCGCGCGGCGGCCGCTGACAGCGCGGGCAGAAGTAGCTGGACCGGTTCATCCACGGGCGGCGCCGCATCGGGGTGCCGCAGCGCCGGCACGGCTCGTCCTCGCGCCCGTAGGCGTCGAGCGAACGGTCGAAGTAGCCGGACTCTCCGTTCACGTTGACGTAGAGGCTGTCGAAGCTGGTGCCGCCGACTGCGAGGGCCGCGTTCATCACGTCCCGGACATGCCCGAGGAGTTCCGCGCTCCGGGGGCGCGTCAGCGTGGCGGTGGGGCGCTCGTAGTGCAGCCTGGCCCGCCACAGCGCCTCGTCGGCGTAGATGTTGCCGACCCCGCTGATCAGGGACTGGTCCAACAGGGCCCGTTTGACGGTGGTCCTCCTGGCGCGCAGCGCCGCGTGGTACGCCGCCTCGTCGAAGAGGGGGTCCAGCGGGTCCCGGGCGATGTGCGCGATGACGTCGGGCAGCCCGTCGGCCGTGTTCTCGTGGAGCGAGAGACCGCCGAAGGTGCGCTGGTCGACGAAGCGGAGCTCGGTCCCGGCGGTGTCCCCGAAGCGCACGCGGATGCGCAGGTGCTTCTCGTCCGCGGCCTCCTCGGGCTGCACGAGGAGCTGTCCGCTCATGCCGAGGTGCCCGAGGACGGAGAGGTCCCGCCCCTCCAGGGGCAGCCACAGGTACTTGCCGCGCCGCTGCGCCACGCCGATCGTCTCGCCCGTCAGCCGCGCCGCGAAATCGGCCCCGCCTGCGGGGTGGCGGCGTACCGCGCGCGGGTGCAGCACCTCGACGGCCTCGATGGTCCGGCCGGCCACCCAGCGCTCCAAGCCCCGCCGTACGACTTCGACTTCGGGCAGCTCGGGCACGGTGGTCCTCCGGATGGGGTGCGTTCTGGTCGCTCCCGGCGAGCGTACCGGCCTCCCCCGCCGGGCCCGGAAACGGGTCCGCCCGCCCCTGCGCGGCAGGGGCGGGCGGGAGATCCCGAAGGAAGGGCTCAGCCGTTCGGCGTCGGTTCGGCGGGCGTCGGCGACCCGCCGTCCTCGGCCTCGGCCGCGGTGTCGGCCGGGGCCGCCACCGTGACCTGTGCGGCCGCAGAGGCCGCGGCTTCCGCCGCGATCCGCTCGTCCGCCTTGGCGCGGATACCGCGCCATGCGGACTCCGCAGCCTGCTGTTCCGCTTCCTTCTTGCTGCGGCCGGTGCCGGTGCCGTACGAGACACCACCGACGCGGGCGGCAGCGGTGAAGGTCTTCTCGTGGTCCGGACCGGTCTCGGTGACCAGATATTCCGGTACACCGAGGCCTTCGGCCGCCGTGAGCTCCTGGAGACTGGTCTTCCAGTCCAGGCCGGCCCCGAGGTTCGAGGACTTCTCGATGAGCGGGTCGAAGAGCCGGTGGACCAGCTCCGAGGCCGCTTCGAGGCCCTGGTCGAGGTAGACCGCGCCGATCACCGCTTCAAGGGTGTCGGCGAGGATGGAGGCCTTGTCCCGGCCACCCGTGCCCTCTTCGCCCCGGCCGAGCCGGATGAAGGAGCCGAGGTCGAGGCCGCGCCCGACCTCCGCAAGTGCGCGAGAGTTGACCACCGCGGCCCGCAGTTTGGCCAGCTGGCCTTCGGGCAGGTCGGGGTGGGTCGTGTACAGCGTGTCCGTGACCACCAGGCCGAGCACGGAGTCCCCGAGGAACTCCAGGCGCTCGTTGGTGGGCAGACCGCCGTTCTCGTACGCGTACGAGCGGTGGGTCAGTGCACGCACCAGAAGGGCGGACTCGAGTCGATACCCGAGCCGCCCTTCCAGAAGCGTGTGGGACGAGGCCGCGTTGTTACTGTCTGCCTGCTTCTCAGCGTTGGACAGCTCAGACATTGCGCCTCTCACCAGCCGCTCAGACCTCGAGGACCTGGCGCTTGTTGTAGGTGCCGCAGCTCGGGCACGCAATGTGCTGGAGCTTCGGCTCCTGGCAACGCTCACACGAAACCAGGGTGGGGACCGCAGCCTTCCACTGCGACCGGCGGTGGCGCGTGTTGCTGCGCGACATCTTCCGCTTCGGAACAGCCACGGCTACTTCTCCTGCTTCTCGGCGGCGCCCTGAACTCCGTCAGAGGCAGTGCCGCTCATGTTGTCCTTCTCGACGCCCTGATCGGTGACGAGTCCCTGCAGTGCCGCCCAACGGATGTCGACGGCGTCATGGTGGTGGTCCGGGTCGTCGTTCAGGCTGAGCCCGCAATCGGGGCACAGTCCGAGACAGTCCTCCCGGCACACCGGCTGCATGGGCAGTGCGAGCACCACCACATCGCGCAGCACGGGTTCGAGGTCGAACAAACCGTCCTCGAGGAAGAGCGTGTCCTCGTCGTCCTCGGCGTCGTCGGCCGGCTCCGCCTTGCTGCGGCTCCGGTCGTCGGCGTCAGGGTACGAGAACATCTCCTGGAAGTCCGCCTTGAGCTCGCGCTCGACGGGCTCCAGACACCTTACGCACTCCCCGACGGCCGATGCACGGGCGGTGCCTGTGACAAGCACCCCTTCCATGACCGACTCGAGGCGGAGGCTGAGCTTCAGCGGGGCGCCTTCCGGCACCCCGATGACGCCGACGAGACCGAGGTCCGCCGGTGCCGCGATCTCACGGGACAGCCGCTGCATGGCACCAGGACGCCGACCCAGCTCGTGCGTGTCGAACACGAGGGGGTTGCGGTGGTCGAGGCGGGTATTCAGGGCCGTTCCTGCTTTCACAGATCGCTGAAGATCAAAGATTGCCCCTCAGGTGAAGCACCTGCGGGCAGCATGGATCGCGGTGCATACGCGCGACCGAAGAGCCAGGATACCCGGCGCTTCGCTCTGAGCCCAATCCGGCCCTAGCGCCCCTGCTCGTACTGGCGCAGCTGCTCCAGGTTGATCATGCTCGTGTCGAAGAAGCTGGTCTCGTCGAGGGCGGGCTGCTGCGGCTGCTGCGGGGCCTGCGGCTGCTGCTGGTAGGCCGCGTAGGGGTCCGGCTGCTGCTCGTAGCCCATCGCCGCGTACGGATCCGGCTGCTGGACCTGCTGCTGGTAGCCGTACGGGTCCTGATAGGGGTAGGCGTCCTGCTGCTGGTGCGGCTGCTGCGGCTGGTAGCCGTACGCGTCGTACGCGGGCTCCTGCTGGGCCTGCGCCGGGATCGCGGGGGCCATCGGGGCCGCCGGCTCCGCCAGGCCCGCCAGGAAGTCCGCGTCGCTCGCCGAGCGGGACTGCTGCCCGCCCGCGGCGTCCTGGGCGGCCATGTGCGCGCCGAGGTCGTCCGTCGGCACCCGGCCCAGCAGCTTCTGGCGGCCCCGGCCGACCGCCTCGAGGGTCTTGGAGAGCACCGCCTCGAAGGTCGCCAGTTTGGTGTCCACGTAGGCGTCCGCCTGCTGCCGCTGCGTCTCCGGGTCGTGGCTGCGCTCGGGTGCGTCCGCGTCGGGGTAGCCCTGGTCGTCCAGGCCCGGGCCGCGGCCGAGCAGCTTCTCGCGGCCGCGGTCGACCGAGCCGATGGTCTTGGTGAGCACGACCTCGAAGTTCGCGAGCTTGCTGTCGACGTAGTCGTCGGCCTCGGCCCGGATCTCCTCGGCCTCCCTGCGGGCGTCCGCCAGGATCCGGTCCGCTTCCGCCTGCGAGCGGCGCGCGACCTCGGTGTCGGAGATCAGCGAACCGCGCTGGGCGTGCGCGGACTCGATGATCCGCTCTGCCTCGCGGCGGGCGTCGTCGACCATCTGTTCCCGGCCGCCGATGAGCTCCTGCGCCTGCGCGAGCGAGCCGGGCAGCGCCTGGCGCACCTCTTCGAGCTGGGCGAGCAGCTCGGCGCGGTTGATCACACAGGAGGCCGACATGGGCATGGACCGGGCGCCGCCGACGGCCGCGACGATCTCGTCGAGCTTCTTCTGTACGTCCATGGGGGCTCGCACTCTCTCGGCCTCGGGCGGTTCCTGAGACGGACGGGACGACTGTAAGGCCACCGGGTGAACGCCCGACACCGACTGACGGCCCGTCAGTCGGTCAGCGGTCTCGCAGCCGTTCCAGGAGCGCCGCGTGGACGTGGGCCGGCAGCAGGTGGGCGACGTCGCCGCCCCAGGTCGCGACCTCCTTGACCAGCGAGGAGGACAGGAAGCTGTAGGTGGGGATGGTCGGGACGAACAGCGTCTCGACGCCCGACAGGCCCATGTTCATCTGGGCCATCTGGAGCTCGTAGTCGAAGTCGCTGACCGCGCGCAGGCCCTTGACGATGGCCGGGATGTCCCGCTGCTTGCAGAAGTCGACGAGCAGGCCGTGGAAGGACTCCACCTCGATGTTGCCGTAGTCGGCCGTCGCCTCGCGGATCAGCTCGATCCGCTCCTCGACGGTGAACAGGCCCTGCTTCGACCGGTTGATCATCACGGCGACGTGCACGACGTCGTACAGCCTGGAGGCGCGTCCGATGATGTCGAGGTGTCCGTTGTGGATGGGATCGAAGGACCCCGGACAGACTGCGCGGCGCAACTGAACTCCCTCGTTCATGAGTCTTCGCTGGTGAAAGCGGCGCGTCCGTACCAAAGGGTGCCCTCACCGTACTTGCGCGACCGGAGCGGCTCGAAGCCCTCGGGCCACGGGAAGGCGCCGCTCCTGGTGCTGCGCTCCACGGTGACGAGCGCGTCGTCCGTGATCCAGCCATTGGACCGGAGTGTGAGGAGGATCTCCCGCAGATCAGCGCTGTCCACGGCGTACGGCGGGTCCAGGAAGACGATGTCGTACGGGTCCCCGGCGGCCTTGGCCGCCACGATCTGCTCGGCCTTGCCGGCACGGAACTCCGCGCCGGGCAGGCCCAGCGTCCGGATGTTGTCCCGGATCGCCTTGGCGGCCTTGGCGTCGGCCTCGACGAGCAGGGTGTGGGCCGCGCCGCGGGACAGCGATTCCAGGCCGACGGCGCCTGAGCCGCCGTACAGGTCGAGCACCCGGGCCCCTTCGACGCCGTGCAGCGACTCCCAGGTGGAGAACAGGCCTTCGCGCATCCGGTCCGAGGTCGGCCGGGTGCCGGTGCCCGGGGGCACGGTCAGCCGTCGCCCGCCGGCGCTGCCGGCGATCACGCGGGTCATCTGGGGTCCTTCGGTACGACGGTGGCGGTCGGGGTACTGACGGGTGCTGCCGGGCCGTTTCCGGTCCTGGCCGGTACTGCGGAGTTCAACGATAGGTCGTACCGCTCCGGGCGGCCCCGGGCGGTACCGCTCAGCCCTTCTCCAGGTACTGCTCCCGCTCGGTGTCCAGCAGGGCCTCCAGCGCGCTCCTCAGGCCCGGCAGCCGCTCCAGTTCCGGGTCGGCGGCGACCACGCGGGCGGCCTCCTCGCGGGCCTGGGCGATGACCTCCTCGTCCTCGATGACCGCGAGCATGCGCAGCGAGGACCGCACGCCCGACTGGGCCTGGCCCAGCACGTCGCCCTCGCGGCGCTGCTCCAGGTCGATCCGGGAGAGCTCGAATCCGTCCAGGGTGGCGGCGACCGCGGCGAGCCGGGCCCGGGCGGGGCTCGCCTCGTGCATCTCGCTGACCAGCAGGCACAGGCCCGGCGCGGAGCCGCGGCCGACGCGGCCGCGCAGCTGGTGGAGCTGGGAGACGCCGAACCGGTCCGCGTCCATGATCACCATGACCGTGGAGTTCGGGACGTTCACGCCGACCTCGATGACGGTGGTGGCGACCAGCACCTTGACCTCGCCGGCGGCGAAGCGGCGCATGACGTCGTCCTTGTCGGCCGGGTCCATCCGGCCGTGCAGCACCTCCACCGACAGCCCGGCGAGCGGCCCCCGGGTCAGCTGCTCGGCGATCTCCAGGACGGCCAGCGGCGGCCGCTTCTCGCCGTCGTCCTCGGCGGTCTTCTTCTTCGGGTTCTTCGGGTCGTCCTCGCCGTCGCCGATCCGCGGGCACACCACGTACGCCTGGTGCCCGTTCCCGACCTCCTCCCGTACGCGCTCCCAGGCGCGGGTCAGGAAGTGCGGCTTGTCCTTGGCCGGTACGACGTGGGTGGCGATCGGGGAGCGGCCGGCGGGCAGCTGGTCGAGGACGGAGGTCTCCAGGTCCCCGAAGACGGTCATCGCGACCGTGCGCGGGATCGGGGTCGCGGTCATCACCAGCAGGTGCGGGGGCTGCTTCCCCTTGGACCGCAGCGCGTCGCGCTGCTCCACGCCGAAGCGGTGCTGTTCGTCGACCACGACCAGGCCGAGGTCGTGGAACTGCACCTTGTCCTCGATGAGCGCGTGCGTGCCGATCACGATGCCGGCCTCGCCGGTGACCAGGTCGAGCAGGGCCTGGCGGCGCGCGGGCATCCCCATGGAGCCGGTGAGCAGCACGACCTTGGTGCCCTGGTCGGAGCCGCCGAGCATCCCTCCTTCGGCGAGCTCGCCCATCATCTCGGTGATGGAGCGGTGGTGCTGCTGGGCGAGCACCTCGGTGGGGGCCAGCATGGCGGCCTGCCCGCCGCAGTCGACGACGGCGAGCATGGCCCGCAGCGCCACCATCGTCTTCCCACTGCCGACCTCGCCCTGCAGGAGGCGGTGCATGGGGTGTTCGGTGGCCAGGTCGTCGAAGATCTCCTTCGAGACGGTCTGCTGGCCCTCGGTGAGGGTGAAGGGGAGCTTGGCGTCGAAGGCGTCGAGCAGGCCGCCGGGAGCGGGGCGGCGCGGGACGGCCGGGAGCTGGGAGTCGGCGTGCCGGCGGCGGGCCAGCGCGACTTGGAGGACGAAGGCCTCGTCCCACTTCAGCCGCTGCCGGGCGTCGTCGATGTCGGCCTTGGTGCCCGGCCGGTGGATCTTCAGCAGGGCCTCGGTGAGGGGGACCAGTCCGCGGCCCTCGCGCAGTGCGTCCGGCAGCGGGTCCACGGCCTCATGGGCGCTGGGCAGTACGGCGTCCACGCATTTGGCGACCTTCCAGGACTCCAGCTTGGCGCAGGCCGGGTAGATCGGGATCAGCTGGTTCGCGAAGGCGGTGGCGGCGTCCCGGTCGGAGGCGTCCGCCCCGAGCGGCTCGTACGCGGGGTGGGAGAGCTGGAGCTTGCGGTTGAACATGCCGACCTTGCCCGCGAACATGGCGCGGGTGCCCGGGAGCAGGTCCTTGTGGGGCTTGTGGACGCCCGCCCCGAAGAAGACCAGCTGGAGGCGGCCGCTGCCGTCGGTGATGGTCACCTCCAGGCGTTTGCCGCGGCCCCCGTTGAACGTCAGGATCCGGGCGTCGGCGACCTGGGCGACCACCGTCACGTGCTCGTCGATCTGGTCCGCGAGCTCCGCCAGGGAGGTCAGCTCCCCGCGCTCGGCGTACCGCCGCGGGTAGTGGTGGAGCAGGTCCAGGGCCGTGTGCAGGCCGAGCTGCTCGGCCAGCACCTTGGCGGTGGCGGGGCCGAGCGTCTTCTTGAGGTCTTCGTCGAGCGCGGGCACGTGTTCATTGCACACCATCGCGCTGACAAGCCGGCTATTCGACCCCGATGAGGAGGGGCGCCGAGTACCGGCCGCCGCGGTAGGTGACGGTGTCCACCGCCAGGTGTCCGTGCTGTACGTACGCCTCCAGGCGCTCGGCGAGGGTGTCCGGCACCTCCGGTCCCAGGACCAGGGTGACGAGTTCGCCGCCGGAGCCCAGCATCCGCTCCAGGACCGCCTCGGCGGTCTCGGTGAGGCCGGAGCCGATGACGGCGACGTCGCCGTCGATGAGCCCGAGCACGTCCCCGGCCTGGCAGATGCCGGCGGAGGTGAAGGACTGCCGTTCGGCGACGGCGAGTTCCGCGTAGCGGGTGGCGCCGGCCGCCGCGGTCATGGCGACGACGTCCTCGTCGAAGCTGCCGTCCGGGTCGTGCACGGCGAGGGCGGCCAGGCCCTGTACCGCGGACCGGGTGGGGATCACCGCCACCCGTACGCCGTCGGCGCGGGCCCGCTCGGCGGCGGCGGCCGCGGCCGCGCGCTGGTCGGCGCCGCCGGGCAGCAGCACCACCTCGCGGGCGTGTGCCCGGCGGATGGCATCGACGAGTGCGGCCGCGTCCGGAGCCTCTCCGGGGCGGGCGAGCACGGTCGTCGCGCCCGCCTCCCCGCACAGCCCGGCCAGCCCCTCGCCCGGGACCACGGCGACCACGGCCCGCTGGACGCGTTCTCCGCGCGCCCGGCGCCGCTCGTCGCCGAAGTGGGTGATGCGGATCCGGTACGGCCGCCCCGCGATCACGCCGGCCTCCACGGCGGCGCCGGGGTCGTCGACGTGGACGTGCACGTTCCACAGCCCGTCGCCGCCGACCACCACCAGGGAGTCCCCGAGCCCGTCGAGGCGCTCGCGCAGCTCGCCCACGGCCGGTTCGGCGGCCTCCAGCAGGTAGATCACCTCGTACGCGGGCCCGCCCTGCTCCTCGGCCTCGCAAGGCTGCGGCGGCTGCGGTACGGGCACGGCCCGGCCGCGGACGGCCTCGGCGGCGGGCTCCTGGCCGGACAGCGCCTGCCACAGCGCCCCGAGTACGGCGACCAGCCCGCAGCCCCCGGCGTCGACCACCCCGGCCCGGCCCAGCTCGGCCAGCTGCCCCGGGGTGTCCGCCAGGGCCGCGCGGGCCGCGTCGTAGGCGGCCCGGGCCACGTCCGCGGCGGTTCCGGCGGCCGCGCCGGCCGCCTCGCCGGCCGTCGCCGCCGCGGCGGCGACGGTGAGCATCGTGCCCTCCACCGGGTGCGCGACCGCCCGGTACGCCTCCTCGGCGGCCCGGGTCAGCGCCTGGGCCAGCAGCCGGCCCGGCCCGCGGTCGCCGGGCTCGTCGCCCAGTACGTCGGCCACTCCGCGCAGCAGCTGCGCCAGGATCGTCCCGGAGTTCCCCCGGGCGCCTATGAGGGCGCCGTGCGCGTAGGCCCGTACGGCCTGGGAGAGGGAGGGGGTCCGGGACCCGGCGTCCGGTCCGGGCCCTGTGGTCTCGCTCACGTCCGCGGGCGCCGTCCCGAGGGCCGCGGCCAGTGCGCGGTCCGCCGATTCGGCGGTCAGGTAGAGGTTGGTTCCGGTGTCCGCGTCCGCGACCGGGTAGACGTTGATCGCGTCGATGTCCTCGCGGGCCCGGCCCAGTGCGGCCACGGCCAGCGAGCTCCAGGTGCGCACCGCGTCGGCGTCGAGCTCGTCGGGGGGCTGCGGCTGCGGCTCGTGCGGCACCGGGCGTTCCTCCTTGTGCGGGCCAGGGTTCACCGCAGGGTAACGAAGGTCTGCCGGGCGCCTCGGACCGCGGGGCGGGGCCACCGGCAGCCATGGTAGTTTTCTTGGACGGACGCAGTCGTTGTATGCTGCTCCGGTTGCCCGATGAGAGTCGGGCCATTCCCCCGGCAAACCACTCAGACTTCTCAGACTTCTGATCCGGTGCGCCGGATTTCACTGTAAGTGCATCTGAAGTCTTTGGAGTGACCTGTGGCTGCCAACTGCGACGTTTGCGCCAAGGGGCCGAGCTTCGGCAACAGCATCTCCCACTCGCACCGCCGCACCTCGCGTCGCTGGAACCCGAACATCCAGCGCGTTCGTGCCATGGTCAGTGGGACGCCGAAGCGCCTCAACGTCTGCACCTCGTGCATCAAGGCCGGCAAGGTCTCGCGCTGACGCCAACCGTCGTAGCGCAGCCCTTTCCGGTTGCCAAAAAGGCCGGTCCACCTCGTGGACCGGCCTTTTGCCTTGCCTTGCCTGGACCGACCGGGCGGCAGAGGACCCCCGCATCATCCTGATGCGGGGGTCCTCTGCTGTGCCGTGCGGGATCCGCGGTCCGGTCGCCTCAGCGGTGCCACTGCCAGGCGTGGTCCACCGGGCCGATGCCGCCGCCGAGCGCGAAGCCGGCCGCGATGGCGCCGGTCACGTACTCCTTGGCCTCCATGACCGCCTGCGGCACGTCCTGGCCCTTGGCGAGCCCGGCGGCTATCGCACTGGCGAGGGTGCAGCCGGTGCCGTGGGTGTGCCGGTTGTCGTGGCGCGGCGCCCGCAGCCACAGCTGCGTCTCGCCGTCGGTCAGCAGGTCGGCGGCCTCGTTCCCGTGGGCCGCCAGGTGCCCGCCCTTGATCAGCGCCCACTCGGGCCCGTACGAGAGGACCGCGTCGGCGGCCCGCCGCATGTCGTCCTCGCTCTCCACCACCACGCCCGTGAGCTGCGCCACCTCGTCCAGGTTCGGCGTGGCCACGGTGGCCCGCGGCAGCAGCTCCTTGCGTACGGCGTCCAGCGCCGACTCGGCGAGCAGCGCGTCCCCGTGCTTGGAGACCCCGACGGGGTCCACGACGGCGGGCGCGGAGGTGGCGGCGAGCAGCTCGGCCACCGTCTCCACCAGCGCGGCCGAGGACAGCATCCCGGTCTTGACCGCCTGTACGCCGATGTCGTCCACGACGGCCCGGTACTGGGCCTTCACGGCCTCGGCGGGCAGCTCCCAGACTCCCTGGACCCCGAGGGAGTTCTGCGCGGTCACGGCGGTCACCACGCTCATCCCGTGCACGCCGAGTGCCAGCATGGTCTTGAGGTCGGCCTGGATCCCGGCGCCACCGCCGGAGTCGGATCCGGCGACGGTCAGGCACAGCGGTGGCGCGTCGGTCATCTGGGGGTCTCCTCGGTGGACGGGTCGGAGCCGAAGTGGTCCCACCCGCCGGTGCTCGTCCAGGGAGCGCCGTCCACGGTCACCTGGGGCAGCGCGGACCGGTTCAGCACCTCACCGATGACCTTCCAGCGGGCCGGCAGTTTCACGTCGGGCGGGAAGGTCGCCACGATGGCGTGATCTTCTCCCCCGGTGAGCACCCACTGCAAGGGGTCGACCCCGACGGCCTGCCCGATGTCGTGCATCTGGGTCGGGATGTCGACGGCTGCCGAACGCAGGTCGATCCGTACCTTGCTGGCCTCCGCGATGTGCCCGAGGTCGGCGATCAGGCCGTCGCTGACGTCGGTCATGGCGGTGGCGCCGAGCCCGGCGGCGGCGGGGCCCGCGTGGTACGGGGGCTCGGGGCGCCGGTGCGCCTCGACGAAGGCCCGCGGGGAGCGGAAGCCGCGCGAGAGCACGGCGAATCCGGCCGCGGACCAGCCCAGCCAGCCCGTGACGGCCACCACGTCGCCGGGCTGGGCGCCGGAGCGCAGCACGGGCTCGTGGTTGCGCAGGTCGCCGAGGGCGGTGATGGCGACGGTGATGGTGTCCCCGCGGACGACGTCGCCGCCGACCACGGCCGCGCCGGCGACCTGGCACTCGTCGCGCAGCCCGTCCATCAGCTCGGTGGGCCAGGTGACCGGCAGCTCGGCCGGGACGACCAGGCCGAGCAGCAGTGCGGTCGGCACCGCGCCCATGGCGGCGATGTCGGCGAGGTTCTGTGCGGCGGCCTTGCGGCCGACGTCGTAGGCCGTGGACCAGTCGCGCCGGAAGTGCCTGCCCTCGAGCAGGATGTCGGTGCTCGCCACGACGCGCCGGTCGGGGGCCGACACGACCGCGGCGTCGTCGCCCGGTCCGAGCCGGACCGCCGGGGTGGTGGTGAGCCGTGAGGTGAGCTCTCGAATGAGCCCGAACTCCCCCAGCTCGCCCACAGTGCCCTTCATCGCTGTGCCCCTTCTTGCCCAGTCCGCTTGCGGTCGCGAGCCGTCACAGCTCTGGGTACCGTCAACAGATACGTCAACTTCTGCTCTCCGTACGCCCCGCCGTGCGTGGCGCCGTGCCCCCGGGTCTCCCCGTGGTGCTCGGCAACGCGGTACCGTGGCGTCCCTTCTTCCCCGGGCCCGTCCGAATCCCTGGGCCCACCCGAAGGTTAGGGGAATCGATCCTCGTGGCCGCCCTGGAGGTTCCGTGGTACAGGCGTACATCCTTATCCAGACCGAGGTGGGCAAGGCGTCGTCCGTCGCCGAGTCCATCAGCCAGATCGCGGGGGTGATCCAGGCCGAGGACGTGACGGGGCCGTACGACGTGATCGTGCGCGCCCAGGCCGACACCGTGGACGAGCTCGGCCGCATGGTCGTCGCCAAGGTGCAGCGGGTGGAGGGCATCACCCGCACCCTGACCTGCCCGGTGGTCCATCTGTAGCCCCCGTCTACTCTTGGCCGGTGATGTCCCTCCACCGCCGGCCCCTCCGTGTGCCCGCCCTGTCCGTACTGGCCGCCGTACTGGCCCTCGCGGGCTGTACCCCGGGTGACTCCGTTGCCCGGGTGGACCCGCCGCCCACGCCGCCCGCCGACGTCGCGGGGTTCTGTGCAGCACTGCACAAGGAACTCCCGGAGACGGTGGCCGGCCTGGCGCGGGCCGAGGCCGCGCCGGAGTCGGATCTGACCGCCGCGTGGGGCGGCTCGGCGATCGTACTGCGGTGCGGTATCCCCAAGCCCCCCGAGATGGCGGACGAAAAGCTGGGCGGCGTCGAGGTCGACGGCGTCCGGTGGCTGCTGAAGCCCGTCCCCGACAGTGCCGGCGGCGGGTTCCGGTTCATCACCGGGATGCGGCTGG
Source organism: Streptomyces sp. NBC_01296 (assembly GCF_035984415.1). Classification (NCBI taxonomy): domain Bacteria; kingdom Bacillati; phylum Actinomycetota; class Actinomycetes; order Kitasatosporales; family Streptomycetaceae; genus Streptomyces; species Streptomyces sp. NBC_01296. The sequence continues at coordinate 2,873,674 of NZ_CP130720.1, forward strand.
CGTACACCGAGGTCCGGGTCGACAAGGAGCATGCCACGGATGCGGGCATGCTGGTCGGTCTGTCCGGCGTGGTGGCCAGGACCGTCCCCGAGGGCATCTCGTCGTATTGACGGCCCGAAGGCCCGACGGCCGGACGCCCCCCGCTTCGTACACCGACCGCCCGCCGGGAATCCCGGCGGGCGGTCGGCTTTGCGCTCTGCGGCTGCCTGCTAGCGCAGCCCGGTGGAGCGGCGCAGGGCCGCCTGGATCAGGCGGTCCACCAGCTCGGGGTACTCGATGCCCGACTCCTGCCACATCCGCGGGTACATGGAGATCGGGGTGAAGCCCGGCATGGTGTTGATCTCGTTGATGACGAAGGTGCCGTCCTCGGTGAGGAAGAAGTCGGCGCGCACCAGGCCCTCGCAGGACGCGGCGTCGAACGCCTCGATCGCGAGCCGCTGCACCTCGGCGGTCTGCTCCGGGGTGAGCGGAGCGGGCACGATCCCGGAGGCGGAGTCGATGTACTTCGCCTCGAAGTCGTAGAAGTCGTGGCTGGAGACCGGCGGGATCTCGGCGGGCATGCTCGCGCGCGGCCCGTCATCGAACTCCAGCACCCCGCACTCGATCTCGCGGCCGCGCAGCAGCGCCTCCACGATGATCTTCGGGTCGTGGCGGTGGGCCTCGCGGATCGCCTCGTCGAGGCCGGAGACCTCGTCGACCTTGGTGATGCCGATGGAGGAGCCGGCCCGGGCGGGCTTGATGAAGAGCGGCCAGCCGTGCTCGCCGGCGAAGTCCAGGATCCGCGCCTTGGCGGCGTCCCGGTCGGCTTCCCACTCGCGCGGGCGGATGGTCACGTACGGGCCGACGGGGAGGCCGAAGGAGGTGAAGACCCGCTTCATGTACTCCTTGTCCTGGCCGACGGCCGAGGCGAGGACGCCCGAGCCGACGTACGGGATGCCGGAGAGCTCCAGGAGGCCCTGCAGGGTGCCGTCCTCGCCGTACGGGCCGTGCAGCATCGGGAAGACGACGTCGACTTCGCCCAGGGCCTTGGGGACGGCTCCCGGCTCGGTGTAGACGACCTCGCGGTTGGCCGGGTCGACGGAGAGCACGACGGCGCCGTCCTCGGAGTCCGCCAGCTCCTCGACGCTCGGGAGCTTGCGGTCGGCGATGGCCATCCGCGCGGGCTCGTCGGCGGTCAGCGCCCACCGGCCGTCCGTGGTGATGCCGATGGGCAGCACCTCGTACTTGGACCGGTCGATGGAGCGCAGCACGGCGCCCGCCGTGACGACCGAGATGGCGTGTTCCGAGCTGCGGCCGCCGAACACGACGGCCACGCGGGGCTTGCGGCCCTGCTGCTCAGGGGTCTGGGGGAGGTTCTCGCTGCTCATATCGCCACGACGATACCCGCTCACACGTCCGGAACGGAGTCAGCGGCGTTCCGGTTTGGCGCTGCGTCCCATCAGCTCCTTGAGAGCGACCAGCGGGGGCTTGCCGTGGTGGACGATGTCGACGACCGTGTCGGTGATCGGCATGTCCACCCCGTGGCGGCGGGCCAGATCGGCCACCGACTGGCAGGACTTGACCCCCTCGGCGGTCTGCTTGGTGACCGCGATGGTCTCCTCGAGGGTCATTCCGCGGCCGAGGTTGGTGCCGAAGGTGTGGTTCCGCGAGAGCGGCGAGGAGCAGGTGGCGACGAGGTCGCCGAGGCCCGCGAGACCGGAGAAGGTGAGCGGGTCGGCGCCCATCGCCAGGCCCAGCCGGGTCGCTTCGGCGAGGCCGCGGGTGATGAGCGAGCCCTTGGTGTTGTCGCCCAGGCCCATGCCGTCCGCGATGCCGACGGCGAGGCCGATGACGTTCTTGACGGCGCCGCCCAGCTCGCAGCCGATGACGTCGGTGCTCGTGTACGGGCGGAAGTACGGGGTGTGGCAAGCCGCCTGGAGGCGCTGCGCGACGGCCTCGTCGGAGCAGGCGACGACGGCGGCGGCCGGCTGGCGGGCGGCGATCTCACGGGCCAGGTTGGGGCCGGTGACGACGGCGACGCGCTCGGCGGGGACCTTGGCCACCTCCTCGATGACCTCGCTCATGCGCTTGGCGCTGCCGAGCTCGATGCCCTTCATCAGGGAGACGAGCACGGCGTCGGCGGGCAGCAGCGGGGCCCATTCGGCGAGGTTGCCGCGCAGGGTCTGGGAGGGGATGGCGAGGACCGCGAAATCGGCGCCGGCCGCGGCCTCGGCCGGGTCGGTGGTGGCGCGCATGTTCGCGGGGAGTTCGACGTCCGGGAAGTAGTCCGGGTTGGTCCGGCCGGTGTTGATGGCGTCGACGACCTCGCGGCGGCGGCCCCACAGGGTCACCTCGCAGCCTGCGTCGGCGAGCACCATGCCGAAGGCCGTGCCCCAGGAGCCGGTTCCGAAGACGGCTGCCTTCACGGGACGTGTCACTTCTGGTCCTCCCCCGCGGCCTTGTGCCGCTGTTCCGCCCTGGCCCTGCGATGGTCGTACGGCTGCTCGGGCGCCTTCTCGCCGCGCAGCTCCTCCAGCAGCCCGGTGATGGCCTCCATGATCGTCTCGGTGGCGGCCTTGAGCACCTCCGGGGTGGGCTCCCGGTCGTAGAACTCGGAGAGGTCCACGGGAGGTCCGGCGAGGACCTGGAGGGTCTTGCGCGGGAACAGCCGCACCTTGTCCTCCTTGGCGTAGGGCGGCATCGCGAGATTCGCGCCCCACTGGGCCACCGGAATGACCGGCGCCCTGGTCATCAGCGCGACCCGGGCCGCGCCGGTCTTGCCGGCCATCGGCCACATGTCCGGATCGCGGGTGAGGGTGCCTTCCGGATAAAAGGCCACGCATTCGCCGCGCTCGATCGCGTCCACGGCGGCCCGGAATGCGTCCAGGGCGTTGGTGGTCTCGCGGTAGACCGGGATCTGGCCGGATCCGTGCAGGATCGCGCCGACAATGGGGACCTTGAAGAGGGCCGCCTTCGCGAGCAATCGGGGCACCCGGCCGGTGTTGTACTGGAAGTGCGCGTAGGAGAGCGGGTCCAGATACGAGTTGTGATTGACGGCCGTGATAAACCCGCCGTCGGCCGGAATGTGATCCATTCCCCGCCAGTCCCGCTTGAAGAGCACCACCAGCGGCGGTTTTGCGATGACCGCCGCCAGGCGGTACCAGAAGCCGATTCTGCGGCGGGACACTCGGACACCTTTCCTCTTGAACGGGTGCGTGGGGTACCTCCCAGCGGTGGCTGGGGAAGCCGGGGCACCTCGTCGGCCGGACAAGTGTGGCCTCAGGTCCGGTCTCTGTCGAGAACACGGTACGCCCCGCCCGGAGCACCGGACCGCCGGGTCGACCGGGCAGAGGCGACAATGGGCCGACGCACGACCCGGCCATGACCCGGCCTTGGTCCACACATGCAGGGACGCGCACCGGAGGGAAGGGGCCCGCCACGAACGCGGTCTGGAGTCTGGTGGTCCCGCTGAAGCCCCTGGCGGTGGCCAAGAGCCGTCTCGCGGCGGCGGTGGGCGCGTCCCGTCCCGGGCTCGCGCTGGCTTTCGCACAGGACACCGTGGCAGGGGCTCTGGCCTGCGCGGCAGTCGCGGATGTGGTGGTCGTCACGGACGACGCGCAGGCGGGTGCGGAACTGGCCCGGCTCGGGGCGCGGATCCTGCCGGACACCCCGGCCGCCGGGCTCAACGCGGCGCTGACCCACGGGGCGCGGGAGATACGTGCGGTGCGGCCCGGGGCGGCGGTGGCCGCGATGAACGCGGATCTGCCCGCGTTGCGGCCGCCGGAATTGCTACGCGTGCTCGAAGCCGCATCCGCATTTCCCCGGGCATTTCTGGCGGATGCGGCGGGAATCGGTACGACCCTGCTTTCCGCTGCGCCGGACGTGGAATTGGCACCCTCGTTCGGAGGCCCGTCACGGGCCCGCCATTCGGCCTCGGGAGCTGCGGAAATAGCCCTCGCGGATGTCGAGAGCGTGCGCCGGGACGTGGACACGGCCGCGGATCTGCGGACGGCCCTCGCCCTCGGTGTGGGCCGTCACACGGCCCGATACAGTGCCGGTATGCAGGCGACCGCGTACACGTACGACTCCCAGACCCGCAGCGGCAGTGTGCTGCTGGACGACGGCACCCCGGTGCCCTTCGAGGCCCCGGCGTTCGACGCGGGCGGCCTGCGGCTGCTGCGCCCCGGGCAGCGGGTCCGGATCGAGACGGACGGCGAGGGACCGGCGCGCCGGATCACCCTGATCACCCTGCAGACCTTCTGAGCCTCGGCCGTGCCGGCCTTCTGACCTGCACGGACAGCACCGCGGGCCGGCTTCCCCAGGGAGGGGAAGCCGGCCCGGCGTGTGTGACTCGTGGCCTTACTTCTTGCGGGCCGTGGTCTTCTTCGCGGTGGTCTTGCGCGCCGTCGTCTTCTTGGCGGGCGCCGTGGTCTTCGCGGTGGCCTTCTTGGCCGCCGGAGCCGTCTTCTTGGCGGTGGTGGTGGTCTTCTTCGCCGCCGTCGCGGTCTTCTTCGCCGCGGCAGTGGTCTTCTTCACCGCCGTCGTGGTCTTCTTCGCCGCGGCGGTCTTGGCGACCACCTTCTTGGCGGTGGCGACCTTCTTCGCAGTGGTCTTCTTGGCGACCGTGGTCTTCGCCGCCGCCTTCTTGGCGGTGGTGGCCTTCTTGGCCACGGCCTTCTTGACCGTCGCGGAAGCTCCGCCGGAGAGGCTGCCCTTGGGAGCCTTCTTCACCGACACCTCGCCGCCCTTGGGCAGCTTCTTGGTGCCCGCGACCAGGTCCTTGAAGCCCTGGCCCGCGCGGAAGCGGGGAACCGAGGTCTTCTTGACCCGGACGCGCTCACCCGTCTGCGGGTTGCGGGCGTAGCGGGCCGGGCGGTCGACCTTCTCGAACGAGCCGAAGCCCGTGACCGAGACCCGGTCGCCCGCGACCACAGCGCGGACCATCGCGTCCAGTACCGCGTCGACAGCGTCCGCGGCCTGCTGGCGGCCGCCCAGCTTGTCGGCAATCGCTTCTACGAGCTGCGCCTTGTTCACGTCTTCCCCTTCGGAGACTTCGCCAGAACGAATGTGTTCAAGCTTATTTCGCACGTTAGGCGGATATATACCGCAAATCAAACACGAAACGGGCTAATCACCCTAGTGCCGCAACGGTGTAGGTCGTTACGGAGTTCCTTCGCATCAGTCGCCTTCAGGGAATCGACCCTCGTCGAGGTCCTTCATCAACCTGTCCAGGCGCCTTGCCGCATCGGCGAGATCATGCTTCGCCGCGGCCGTGACGACCAACAGCTTCCGGGACAGCGCCATCCTTACGCCCTCCGGGACTTGCAGTGTGCGCACCCTTGTGTGTGCTTCTTTCAGCCGGTCCGCGACGAGTTCGTAGAGCTCAAGTTGACTGTCGCGTTCCATGCACAGATTGTGCCATCTGGGGCGAGTTGTCGCCTCACGGGGCCTCAACACACGGCTGTGCCCCCCGCCGGAAGGCGGGGGGCACAGTGTTGTCGATGTGATCACCCAAGGGCGAATAAGCGCTGATCAGGCAGGAATCAGGCCTGAATCGTGCGTGGCTTGAAGCTGGGTCGGGTGGTTTCGTAGGTGGCGATGTCCGCTTCGTTCTGAAGGGTGAGCGAGATGTCGTCCAGGCCTTCGAGGAGGCGCCAGCGGGCGTTGTCGTCGAGTTCGAACTCGGCCTCGATTCCCGCCGCGCGGACCTGGCGGGCGACGAGGTCGACCGTCACCTCGGCGGTCGGGTCGGCCTCGGTCAGCTCCCACAGCCGGTCGACGGTTTCCTGGGGCAGGACCACGGTGAGCAGGCCGTTCTTCAGCGAGTTGCCGCGGAAGATGTCGGCGAAGCGGGGGGAGATGACGGTCTTGAAGCCGAAGTTCTGCAGGGCCCAGACGGCGTGTTCGCGTGAGGAGCCGGTGCCGAAGTCGGGACCGGCGATCAGCACGGTGGCGCCCTGGCGCTCGGGGCGGTTCGTGATGAACTCGGGGTCTTTGCGCCAGGCCTCGAAGAGGCCGTCTTCGAATCCGTCACGGGTGATCTTCTTGAGCCAGTGGGCCGGGATGATCTGGTCGGTGTCGACGTTGGAGCGGCGCAGCGGGACGGCCCGGCCGGTGTGGGTGGTGAAGGCTTCCATGGTTCAGACTCCGGCGGTCGCGGTGGCGTCGGACAGGTCGGCGGGCGAGGCCAGATGGCCCAGCACCGCGGTGGCGGCGGCCACCTGCGGGGAGACCAGGTGGGTCCGTCCGCCCTTGCCCTGGCGGCCCTCGAAGTTGCGGTTGGAGGTGGATGCGGAGCGCTCGCCGGGGGCCAGTTGGTCGGGGTTCATGCCCAGGCACATCGAGCAGCCCGCGTGCCGCCATTCGGCGCCGGCCTCGGTGAAGACCTTGTCCAGGCCCTCCTCCATGGCTTGGAGGGCGACGCGGACGGAGCCGGGGACGACCAGCATCCGTACGCCGTCGGCGACTTTGCGGCCCTCGACGATGGAGGCGACGGCGCGCAGGTCCTCGATGCGGCCGTTGGTGCAGGAGCCGACGAAGACGGTGTCGACCTTGATCTCGCGCAGCGGCTGCCCGGCCGTCAACCCCATGTACTCCAGGGCCTTTTCGGCGGCGTGGCGCTCGGATGCGTCCTCGTACGAAGCAGGATCGGGGACGTTCGCGGACAGGGGCGCGCCCTGGCCCGGGTTCGTGCCCCAGGTGACGAACGGCGACAGCGTGGCGCCGTCGATGACGACCTCGGCGTCGAAGACCGCATCCTCATCGGTGCGCAGGGTCTGCCAGTAGCCGACCGCCGCGTCCCAGTCCGCACCCGTCGGGGCGTGGTCGCGGCCCTTGAGGTAGTCGAAGGTGGTCTGGTCGGGGGCGATCATGCCCGCGCGGGCGCCGGCCTCGATCGACATGTTGCAGATGGTCATGCGGGCTTCCATCGAGAGTTTCTCGATGGCCGCACCGCGGTATTCCAGGATGTAGCCCTGGCCGCCGCCCGTGCCGATCTTCGCGATGATCGCCAGGATCAGGTCCTTGGCGGTGACGCCGTCGGCCAGCTCGCCGGTGACGGTGATCGCCATCGTCTTGGGGCGGGCCAGCGGCAGCGTCTGGGTGGCCAGCACGTGCTCGACCTGGCTGGTGCCGATACCGAAGGCCAGCGCACCGAAAGCACCGTGGGTGGAGGTGTGGGAGTCACCGCAGACCACGGTGGTGCCCGGCTGGGTCAGGCCCAGCTGCGGTCCCACCACGTGGACGACGCCCTGCTCGACATCACCCAGGGAATGCAGGCGCACACCGGACTCCGCGCAGTTCCTGCGCAGCGTCTCCAGCTGGGCCCGGGAGACCGGGTCCGCGATCGGCTTGTCGATGTCGAGGGTGGGGGTGTTGTGGTCCTCGGTGGCGATGGTGAGATCGAGCCGCCGGACCTTGCGGCCGGCCTGCCGCAGACCCTCGAAGGCCTGGGGGCTGGTCACCTCGTGCAGCAGGTGCAGATCGATGAAGAGGAGGTCGGGCTCGCCCTCGGCGCGCCGGACGACATGGTCGTCCCAGACCTTCTCCGCGAGTGTCCTACCCATCGCTTTCCCTCCGGCTCACCGTCCCGGATCCAGTGGTTCGTGGACCCGTACATACAGACTCGCTGGTTCTTGGAAAAATTGAACTTGCGTTTCACAGTGTGAGACGCGAATATCGTTTCATGGACAACTCTAGCGGCGTCGGCGTTCTCGACAAGGCAGCTCTGGTATTGAGCGCACTGGAGTCCGGTCCGGCCACCCTCGCCGGGCTGGTCGCGGCGACAGGGCTCGCACGACCCACGGCACATCGCCTGGCCGTGGCACTGGAACACCACCGGATGGTGGCGAGGGACATGCAGGGCCGGTTCATCCTCGGACCGCGGCTGGCGGAGCTCGCCGCCGCGGCCGGCGAGGACCGCCTGCTGGCCACGGCGGGACCGGTACTCACCCACCTCCGTGACGTGACGGGCGAGAGCGCGCAGCTCTACCGGCGTCAGGGCGACATGCGCATCTGCGTGGCGGCCGCGGAGCGGCTGTCGGGCCTTCGGGACACCGTCCCGGTGGGCTCCACGCTCCCGATGAAGGCCGGTTCGGCCGCGCAGATCCTGATGGCCTGGGAGGAGCCCGAGCGGCTCCACCGCGGGCTGCAGGGCGCGCGCTTCACGGCGACGGCCCTGTCGGGCGTACGGCGCCGCGGCTGGGCGCAGTCGATCGGCGAGCGGGAGCCCGGCGTGGCATCGGTCTCGGCGCCGGTGCGCGGGCCGTCGAACCGCGTGGTGGCCTCCGTGTCGGTCTCCGGGCCGATCGAGCGCCTGACCCGGCACCCGGGCCGGATGCACGCCCAGGCCGTCATCGACGCGGCCGCCCGCCTGTCGGAGGCCCTGCGCCGCTCCGGCTGACACCGCCCCGGCCGCAGGCCCCTCTCCCCCATCCCCCGGGTCCGGGGGCGCGTACGACGCCGCACACGTCCGAACACGCGCCTCCGGGCCCGCACTTGTGCGGGGCTCGCACGGGGGCGTGGTGCGTTCGAGAACAACGAAGAGGCCCCCCGCGATGAACGCGGGGGGCCTCTTCTGTGCGTACCCCCGACCGGATTCGAACCGGCGCTACCGCCTTGAGAGGGCGGCGTGCTAGGCCGCTACACAACGGGGGCTTGCTCTGTACTGCGCTGGGCTACCAGGACTCGAACCTAGAACAAAGGAACCAGAAACCTTCGTGTTGCCAATTACACCATAGCCCAATGTGGTCTATACCAGACCAGTACCCCCGACCGGATTCGAACCGGCGCTACCGCCTTGAGAGGGCGGCGTGCTAGGCCGCTACACAACGGGGGCCCTAGCGATCCTGCATCAAGACGTCCGGGAGCTACCCAAATGGAGATCTTGCGGGAAGGATCTGTACCCCCGACCGGATTCGAACCGGCGCTACCGCCTTGAGAGGGCGGCGTGCTAGGCCGCTACACAACGGGGGCAAAGCACTGCGTTACTACTGCACTGCGCTGGGGTACCAGGACTCGAACCTAGAATAAGGGAACCAGAAACCCTCGTGTTGCCAATTACACTATACCCCACCGAAAGTCAACCCCTTGGGGGTTTTTCTTTCGAGTGGCGCCTCCGTCCGGCCTTTCGGCCCGCTCCGGCGGCGCAGAAAGAACATTACCGGATGCCTGACCGTGCTCCAAAACGGGTATCCGAGGCCAGCAGCTCCGGGAGCCGGGCGAGCCCGGCGATCCGGTGCACGCCGTCGGGGCCCGGCCCGCGCCCGCCGTCACGGTCGAGCCAGACCGCGGTCAGCCCGGCGTCGCGGGCTCCGCGCGCGTCGATCTCCGGCTGGTCCCCCACGTACGCCACGTCGCCCGGTGGCAGCCCGAGCGCCTCGCAGCCCGCCAGGAACGCCTCCGCCTCGGGCTTGCTGACGCCCAGTTCCACGGCGCACACGAGCACCTCGAAGCGCTCGCGCAGCCCGAGGTGGCGCAGCTTGGGGTCCTGGTTGGCGGTGGAGGAGTTGGAGAGCACCCCGTGCCGGTAGTCGGCCGCGAGGGCGTCCAGTACGGGCACCACGTCGGGAAACAGCACCCAGGCGGCCTTGTAGTGCTCGACGTACCGGTCGAACCAGTCGTCGGCCTGGACGGCGCTCATGCCGGGCTCCCCCAGGAAGTCCCGCACCCGGTCCCGGCGCTGCTCCTGGAAGCTCACCTCGCCGGCGGCGAAGCGGTCCCAGTGGCGGGTGGTGATGTCCCGCCACAGGGCGAGCGCCTGCGCGGGGGACCCGTACCGCTGCGCGATGCCCTCCTCGGCGAGCCGGCGCGCGAGGCCGGCCCTGTCCGCCCCGGTGTAGTCGAACAGGGTGTCGTCGATGTCCCACAGCACGGCACGGATCGGCATGCCTCCGACGCTACGACATCTGCGGGCTCCACCCCCGGGGTTTGCCGATGTCGATCGCCAGAACCCCGGCCGACGCCCGGAAAACAGCTCGGGGGGCGGCGGCCGGGAGGTCCGGCCGCCGCCCCCCGAGGGAGGTACGGGCTTGCTTACGCGGCGAGCTTGGCCAGGGCCGCGTCGATGCGGGACAGCGAGCGGTCCTTGCCGAGGATCTGCAGGGACTCGAAGAGCGGCAGGCCGACCGTACGGCCGGTGACGGCCACGCGGACCGGGGCCTGGGCCTTGCCGAGCTTGAGCCCGTGGGCCTCGCCGGCGGTCAGGACGGCCTGCTTGAGGGACTCGGGGTCGCTCCAGTCGGCCACGTCCAGGTTGGCGCGGGCGGTGGTCAGCAGGGCCGCGGGCTCGCCCTTCATCGCCTTGTCCCAGGACGCCTGGTCCTCGACCGGCTCCTTGCGGAACAGGAAGTCGACGTTGGCGGTGATGTCCGACAGGACGGTCACGCGGGTCTGGGCGTACGGCGCGATGGCCGCCCAGGCCTCGGCGTCGAAGTCCTCCGCCTCCCAGTTGGCGTGCGGGGCCTGCAGCCACGGGGCGCAGGCGTCCGCGAAGGCCTTCGGGTCCAGCAGCCGGATGTGGTCGGCGTTGATGGCCTCGGCCTTCTTGAGGTCGAAGCGCGCCGGGTTGGCGTTGACGTCCGGGATGTCGAACTTCGCCACCATCTCCTCGATCGAGAAGATGTCCTGGTCCTTGGAGAAGGACCAGCCGAGGAGCGAGAGGTAGTTCAGCAGGCCCTCGGGGAGGAAGCCGCGCTCGCGGTACAGGTTGAGCGAGGACTCCGGGTCGCGCTTGGAGAGCTTCTTGTTGCCCTCGCCCATGACGTACGGCAGGTGGCCGAACTCGGGGACCGCCTTGGCGACGCCCAGCTCGATCAGCGCCTTGTAGAGCGCGATCTGGCGCGGGGTGGAGGACAGCAGGTCCTCACCGCGGAGCACGTGCGTGATCTCCATCAGCGCGTCGTCGACCGGGTTGACGAGCGTGTACAGCGGCGCGCCGTTGGCCCGCAGGATGCCGAAGTCGGAGACGTTCTCCGGGGTGACGGAGATCTCGCCGCGGACCAGGTCCGTGAAGGTGATCGTCTCGTCCGGCATCCGGAAGCGGACGATCGAGGGGCGGTGCTCGCCCTGGTAGGCCTCCAGCTGCACCTGGGTCAGCTCGCGGCAGTGGCCGTCGTAGCCGGAGGGCTTGCCGGCGGCGCGGGCGGCGGCGCGGCGCGCGTCCAGCTCCTCGGTGGTGCAGTAGCAGTCATAGGCGTAGCCGCCGTCGCGCAGGCGCTGGGCGATGCCCGCGTAGATGTCCATGCGCTCGGACTGGCGGTACGGGGTGTGCGGGCCGCCCACCTCGGGGCCCTCGTCCCAGGTGAAGCCGAGCCAGCGCAGCGAGTCGAGCAGCTGGACGTACGACTCCTCGGAGTCGCGGGCCGCGTCGGTGTCCTCGATGCGGAAGACGAACGTACCGCCGTGGTGGCGGGCGAACGCCCAGTTGAAGAGAGCCGTCCGGACCAGGCCGACGTGGGGGTTGCCGGTCGGGGAGGGACAGAAACGGACGCGGACGGGTGCGTTAGCCACGCTTGATCACCTTGTTGGTGAGAGTGCCGATGCCTTCGATGGTGACGGCGACCTCGTCGCCGACGTTGAGGGGGCCGACTCCGGCCGGGGTCCCCGTGAGGATGACGTCGCCGGGGAGCAGCGTCATGGCCTCGGTGATGTGGACGATCAGGTCCTCGATGGAGCGGACCATGTCGCTGGTGCGGCCGAGCTGGCGCTGTTCGCCGTTCACGGTGCACTGGATGGTCAGGTCGCTCGGGTCGAGGTCGGTCTCGATCCACGGGCCGAGGGGGCAGGAGCTGTCGAAGCCCTTGGCCCGGGCCCACTGCTTCTCGCGCTGCTGGACGTCGCGCGCGGTGACGTCGTTGGCGCAGGTGTAGCCGAGGATCACGTCCTTGACGCGCTCCTTCGGGACCTCTCGGCACATGCGGCCGATGACCACGGCGAGCTCCGCCTCGTGGTGGAGGTCCTGGGAGAAGGAGGGGTACGTGATCGGGTCGCCCGGGCCGACCACCGAGGTGGAGGGCTTGAAGAAGGTGATCGGGACGTCCGGGACCTGGTTTCCGAGCTCTGCCGCGTGCTCCGCGTAGTTGCGGCCGATGGCCACGACCTTGTTCGGGAGCACGGGCGGCAGCAGCCGGACCTTGTTCAGCGGGACCTTCGTGCCCGAGAGCTCGAAGTCCGCGAACGGAATGCCCTTGATGATGTCGAGGACGAGCTCACCCTCGGCGCCGGGGGCAGTGCTGCCCTCGACCGCGCCGAACGCGACATTGCCGTCGATGGAGAACCTGGCGATGCGCACGTGTTGCGTCTGCCCCTCTGTATTTCCGCTGGCTGGAGTCTGCGTCCCCAGGCTAACGCGGTGGGCAGCGGCGCTTCGCGCTCCTTTTGCCGAGTGGCTTACTGCGCGGCGGCGACCGGCGCGTCCATCAGGATCGTGCGGCGCGGGTTCGCGGTCTGGGTGGGGAGCTCGACGGCGTGCTCCGGAGCCTCGGTCGCCTGCAGCTCCTCGGCGTCCTTGAGGTGCGCGAGGGTGGTGCGGCGGGGGTTGGCTATGTTGCGGAACATCGTCGTCGTCTTCACGGTGTCTCGGGCCCTCGGTTCGGTTGTGGGGTGGGGGTTGTCGGATCCGTCAACCCTGTAAAGGGCAAGGCTAAACATCCGATTCCCCGGCTCAACCGGGAAGTAATGGCCACGACTGTGTGAGTTTGCTCACCCGTGACCAGGCAATACGGGCATAACGGATGGTCATTTTTGGGCGACGAACCGGACATTACGCCACTGAATCAGCCATTCCGCTCCTGATCATCTCGACTGGGACACCCTGCCAGCCGCCGCGTTTGGATGGCGTAAGTCCGTTTCCTCCCGAAAGGCGGACCACATCGCGTAGTGCAGCCATTACAAGAAGTCACCAATCCCCCGGGCCGACACGCGCACCTTGTTGGAGATCCGCCACTGTGCTGGAATTCGCGGGACCGCCGCGGGAACAGCCGGCGCGCAGGTGGCGCGACACAGCGCCGCGCGCGGCGGCAAGGAGAGGGAGACGCGCCGGTCACCGACGACCACCATGGGGCCGAAATGCCCCACGACTCGACACCGTCCCACCGGTCGCCCGGCGGGACGCCTGGTCCAGAGGTTGCGACGCTAGTGCAGGGACGATTCAAGAGGGATGGCAGCGCTGCGGCGGAGCAGGAGCCGCGCGGCGGGACCGACCGTGGCTCCTCGCCCCAGCACGCCCAGAACCGCGGGCCGGCTGTCGAAGGCGCAGGCACCGACTCCTCCGCCACCGTGAACGCGGTGAAGGGGAAGGCACGCCTCAAGCCCCGGGGCAAGGCGAAGAGCGAAGAGCCGGCCGACAAGGACGTGGCGATACCGAAAGCCCCCAGCGGGCCCGGTTCGCGATTCGCCATGCAGAACTGGCGCATCAGCACGCGACTCGTGTCGCTGCTGACCCTGCCGGTCGTCGCCGCCACCACGCTCGGTGGCTTCCGCATCAACGACTCGCTCAACGACATCAGCCAGCTGGAGCACATGCAGCTGCTGACGACCATGACCCGGCAGGCCACCAACCTGGCCGCCATGCTCCAGGAGGAGCGGGACAGGTCGGCGGGTCCGCTGTCGGTCGACAAGTCGGGCAAGCCCAACACCCTCGTCACGGGCGTCCGCGACCAGACCGACGCCGCTGCCAAGGCCTTCGCCGCCGCGACCGACAAGGTCGACGGCGCGGAGGACAAGGACGAGACCCTCAAGTCGATCCGCAACAACATCCTGCAGATCGGCCGCCAGCTCACCGGCATCGAGGAAATCCGCAAGAACGCGTACCGCAACAGCGCCCAGCAGACGGTCACCGAGTACAACGCGCTGATCGTCTCGCTGCTCTCGCTCTCCCAGGACATGGCGCAGGCCACGTCCAGCCCGGAGATGATCAAGCGTACGCGCGCCCTGGCGGCCTTCTCCTCCGCCAAGGAGTACGCCTCGATCCAGCGCGCCGTCATCGCCGCCTCGCTGCCCGACAGCGGCCAGCCCGCCGGCACCCTCACCGAGAACGACCGCCTGTACGCCCTCGCAGCGCTCCGCGGCGAGAGCCAGGCGAAGAAGACCTTCGAACTCGTCTACCAGGGCAAGCCCGAGGAACTCCTCGCGGTGCTCGGCGACGGCAACGCGGAGATCGGCAAGGCGGACCACTACACCCGCCGCGTCCTGTCGACCCAGGGTCAGTTCGCCAAGGAGACGCAGTACCGGTCCTGGATGGACTGGTACGACGCGGACGACACCAAGATCCAGGCGATGAAGCAGATCGAGCTCACCCTGCTCGAGGACATGGAGCAGAAGGCCCGCGAGCTCAAGAACTCCTCGCAGCAGGACGCCATCATCAACGGTGCCCTGATCCTCCTCGTCCTCGGTGTCTCGCTCGTCGGTGCCTTCGTCATGGCGCGGTCGATGATCCGCTCGCTGCGCCGCCTGCAGGACACCGCGACCCGGGTCGCCCAGGACCGACTGCCCGAGCTCGTCAAGCAGCTGTCCGAGTCCGACCCGCAGGACGTGGACACGTCCGTGGAGTCGGTCGGCCTGCACACCCGCGACGAGATCGGCCAGGTGGCCGCGGCCTTCGACGACGTGCACCGCGAGGCCGTCCGCCTCGCCGCCGAGCAGGCCCTCCTCCGGGGCAACGTCAACGCGATGTTCACCAACCTCTCGCGCCGTTCGCAGGGCCTCATCCAGCGCCAGCTCTCGCTCATCTCCGAGCTGGAGTCGCGCGAGGCCGACCCGGACCAGCTGTCCTCGCTCTTCAGGCTCGACCACCTCGCGACCCGCATGCGCCGTAACGGCGAAAACCTCCTCGTCCTCGCGGGCGAGGAGCCGGGCCGCCGGTGGACCCGCCCCGTCCCGCTCGTCGACGTGCTCCGCGCCGCCGCGTCCGAGGTGGAACAGTACGAGCGCATCGAACTCTCGTCGGTGCCCGGCACCGACGTCGCCGGCCGCGTCGTCAACGACCTCGTGCACCTGCTCGCCGAGCTGCTGGAGAACGCCACCTCGTTCTCCTCCCCGCAGACCAAGGTCAAGGTCACCGGTCACGCGCTGCCCGACGGCCGCGTGCTCGTCGAGATCCACGACACCGGTATCGGCCTCTCCCCCGAGGACCTCGCCGCGATCAACGAGCGGCTCGCGTCGCCGCCGACCGTGGACGTCTCCGTCTCCCGCCGCATGGGCCTGTTCGTGGTCGGCCGCCTGTCCCTGCGACACGGCATCCGCATCCAGCTGCGCCCGTCCGACTCGGGTGGTACGACGGCCCTCGTCATGCTGCCGGTGGACGTCGCCCAGGGCGGCAAGAAGCCGGGTCCGATGCCGGGCCAGGGCGGTCCCGGTGCTCCGGGTGGTCCGGGCTCCGGCGGTCAGCAGGGCATGCCGGGTGCTTCCGCGCAGGGTTCCGTCCCGGGCGGCGGCGCACGCCAGCCCGTGGGCGCCGGCCCGCAGCGCGGCCAGGTCTCCGGCGGCCAGCGTGCCGCGCTGCCGGGACGCGACGGCGCCGCCGGTCCGCAGGGCGGTCCCGGTGCACGTCCGCAGCAGGGCGGCACCGGCGTGCGTCCGCAGGGCGGTCCGGGCATGCCGGGCGCTCCGACCGGCCAGGGCCAGGGTGCCTTCGGCGGCGGTGCCCCGCTGCCGGGCCGCGGTCCGGCCGGCGGTGCCCCGTCCCGTCCGATGCCCACGCCCACGGCCTCCGGCCAGGCCGGGTTCCCGCAGGGCAACGGCTTCGAGCGGCCGCAGGCCCCGCAGCAGCCCACGGGCCCGGTCCCCTCGGTCCAGGCGCCCGCCGCCCCGGCTCCGCGCGGCAGCCGCCCGCAGCTGCCGCCGCGCGGTGGCGCCCCCCGTCCGGAGCTTCCGGGTACGGGTCCTGCCGGGATCCCGCAGACCACCAGCTGGGGCGCCGACCCGGCGCGCAGCGGCGGTCAGGAGGTCCCGCGCGGCCACGACGAGCTCTCGGGCCCCGGTGCGACGGCCGAGTTCCCCCGTCCGGACTTCAATGCCCCGCGGCCGCCGGCCGGCAACAGCACCACCGGCCAGTTCGAGCGTCCGGAGCTGCGCGGTCCGGCGGATCCGTCCACCACGGGCCAGTTCGCCCGCCCGGACTACCCGGCCCCGCGGCCCGGCGGCCCCGGCGTCGGCGGATACGCCCAGCAGCAGCCCCAGGCCCCGCAGTTGCCGCAGGCCCCCCAGCCGGAGGCGCTGCCGCCGGCTCCGAGCACCGGCAACGAGCGCAGCCCGATCTTCGACACGCTGGAGTCGAACTGGTTCCACCAGGAGGGCCAGCAGTCCTCCGGTCAGGCGCCGGCCGTACCCCAGCAGTCCGCCCCGGCTCCGGCTCCCCAGCAGCGCCCGCAGCAGCCGCTGCCGCAGCGCGGCCAGGAGCAGGCGGCCGAGCCCGCCCAGGCGGCGAACGGCAGCTCGCCGACCGTCAGCTGGCGGTCCTCGCCGAACGACGAGCTGGGCCGGCAGGCCGAGCGCGTGCGCCAGCCCGCCGCCGGGGGCATCACCACCTCGGGGCTCCCCCGCCGAGTACCGCGGGCGAACCTCGTGGCCGGCACCGCGCAGCAGCAGGCCGAGGCACAGTCCGGCCCGCAGGTCTCGCGAGCGCCGGACGACGTCCGCGGCCGTCTGACCAACCTCCGACGGGGTATCCAGCAGGGCCGTCAGGCCAACAACGGCCCGGCGACCGGCAGTTACCACATCGACCCCACTTACCAGCAGGAGCGTTAGTTGAGTTCGATGAGCCAGGCGGCACAGAACCTGAACTGGTTGATCACCAACTTCGTGGACAACACCCCCGGGGTGTCCCACACGGTGGTGGTCTCCGCCGACGGCCTCCTTCTGGCGATGTCCGAGGGCTTTCCCCGGGACCGCGCCGATCAGCTGGCGGCCGTGGCCTCCGGTCTGACGTCGCTGACCGCAGGAGCCTCCCGCATCTTCGAGGGCGGCGCCGTCAACCAGACCGTGGTCGAGATGGACCGCGGATTCCTCTTCCTCATGTCCGTCTCGGACGGATCCTCGCTGGCCGTACTCGCACACCCCGAATGCGACATCGGCCTCGTCGGCTACGAGATGGCCCTCCTCGTGGACCGCGCCGGCAGTGTCCTCACCCCGGACCTGCGCGCGGAGCTGCAGGGAAGCCTGCTCATCTGACGCCACATCTCCCGGCCGGACGGTACTTCCGGCCGGGGGACCGGGGCAGCAGCCCCGGAACCCAGTACCACCGCCAGGCCGTCATACCGTCCCCCCACCGGCCGCCCCGTCAGACGGCACGCTGACCACTGCTGTCCAGCCCGGAGGATCAATGACCCCGCCCCCCGCCTACTCCGATTCGTACGGTGATTCGTACTCGGAAGGCGACCAGCCGCTCGTTCGCCCGTACGCGATGACCGGCGGTCGGACCCGGCCGCGCTACCAGCTCGCCATAGAGGCGCTGGTCAGCACCACGGCCGATCCGATGCACCTGTCCGGCCTGCTTCCCGAGCACCAGCGCATATGCACGCTGTGCCGCGAGGTCAAGTCGGTCGCGGAGGTCTCCGCACTGCTGTCGATGCCGCTCGGTGTCGCCCGGATCCTCGTCGCCGACCTGGCCGAGGCCGGAATGGTGGCCATCCACCAGCCGGGCAATGGAGAGGCCGGCGGCACGCCGGATGTAACGCTGCTCGAAAGGGTGCTCAGTGGACTTCGCAAGCTCTAATGGCGGAACCGCCCGTTCCACCACCTCCGCGAAGATCGTGGTGGCGGGCGGGTTCGGCGTGGGCAAAACCACGTTCGTCGGGGCCGTCTCGGAGATCAATCCGCTGCGCACGGAAGCCGTCATGACCTCCGCGTCGGCCGGCATCGACGATCTGACCCACACCGGGGACAAGACGACCACCACGGTCGCCATGGACTTCGGCCGCATCACCCTGGACCAGGACCTGATCCTGTACCTCTTCGGTACACCCGGTCAGGACCGGTTCTGGTTCATGTGGGACGACCTCGTCCGCGGCGCCATCGGTGCGATCGTGCTCGTCGACACCCGCCGACTCGCCGACTGCTTTCCGGCGGTCGACTACTTCGAGAACAGCGGGCTGCCGTTCGTCGTGGCCCTCAACGGCTTCGAGGGACACCAGCCTTACACCCCGGAGGAAGTCCGCGAGGCCCTGCAGATCGGCCCGGACGCTCCGATCATCACCACCGACGCCCGCCACCGGGCGGACGCCAAGAGCGCGCTCATCACGCTCGTCGAGCACGCCCTCATGGCCCGACTCAAGTAACACGATCCGAGTCACGCGGCTCAAGGGGCACCACTCAAGTACCACGGGTTCTTCACAACGTGAGAGGGCGGGCTGTGTCATAGGACACGGCCCGCCCTCTCGGTTCATAACGTTTCGACAGAGAATTGCCGCCAGTTGGACACAGGGTGCGGTCGCCCGGTGCCGCTGCGCGCACAAATGACTCCATTTTTGCTGGCACTCGCTCTTTATGTCCGATTTATGCGGGACATAAGTCTCTTGGAATGGCTGATTCCAACTGTTTGGAACACGGCCGTTAACCGTGCTGGAATTCAACTAACTAGCTAGTAGCACCGCCGGAAGGTTGTTGGTCGAGTGAGGCGAAGCAACTCGAGCCCCGCGGATGAACCCGCGCGCGGCAACTTCACCCCGCCGCAGCGCGCGGCCGCGTCGCCCGTCGACGTACCCGTGGACCCACCGGCGAAGAGCGGCAGCACCAGCAGGTTCGCACCCCGTAACTGGCGTGTGCCGACCAAGCTGAACGCCATCCTTCTCGTACCCGTCCTCGTCGGACTGGTCATGGGCGGGTTCCAGGTGAAGGGCTCCGTCGACAGCTGGAACGAGGCCAAGGACGCCGAGAAGACGGCCCGCATCGTCCAGGCGGCGGCCGAATACGGCCAGGCCCTCCTCAACGAGCGCGACCTGACGGCCGAACCGCTCCTTCGGGGCGACGCCAACAACGCGGGCGTCGCGAAGGCCCGGGAAGCCACGGACGCGGCCAAGGAGAGGTTCGCCCAGGCCGCCAAGGACCTCCCCTCCAACGCGAACCAGGGGCTCGAGCGCCGACTGGAGCTCTTCCGCCAGGAGGAGCCCAAGCTCGCGGCCGTCCGGCAGACGGCGTACACCGCGCAGGAGACGGACAAGAAGAACCCGCCCAGCGCGAACGGTCCCATCCCGACCGAAGAGGGGTACGTGCTGGTCCAGCACTACCTCATGACGTTCTCCAACGAACTCGGCCTGGGCACCGGCAACGTCACCAGCTACGGCCGCATGGTCTACGCGGTGGAGCTGGCCAAGGCCGCCAACTCGCTCCAGCGCTCGGTCGGCACCCACCTGCTGGTCCGGCCCAACGAGAACGAATCGGTCCGCAAGGCCCAGCTCGTCGCCTTCGCCTCGTACGCCTACCTCGAGGACATCGCCATCGGCGAGTACGTCGCGGCCGGCACCGAGGACGACGTGAACCGCCTCAAGGAGGTCATGGGCAAGAAGTCGCAGGAGGGTGCTGCCAAGCTCGCGGCCGCCAAGACGCAGGCCGAGCAGGCCGGCACCGTCTTCAAGGCTCCGCCCATCGTGAACGGCTCCGCGCTCACCGGCATGACCGAGGCGATCGCCGGCGGCGACAACAAGACCAAGCTCGCCGCGAACGGCACCACGCCCCAGGCCTGGCAGGCCGCGGCCACCGCCAAGTTCGAGGGCTACGCCGAGATCGAGAAGGACCTCCTCGCCAAGGCCGTCAACGACTCCGTCGCGGTCTCCGACGCGGCCCGCAACGACGCCATCTGGACCGGCGCCGTCGTGGTCGTGGCCCTGCTCGCCGCCTTCATCCTGGCCGCCCTGATGGCCCGCTCGATGAGCAACTCGATGCGCCGCCTGCGCTCCGCCGCCTTCGACGTCGCCGAGCAGCGCCTGCCGATGCTCGTCGACCAGCTCTCGCGCACCGACCCGGGCAAGGTCGACACCCGTGTCGCGCCGATCCCGATCAACTCCCAGGACGAGATCGGCGAGGTCGCCCGCGCCTTCGACCAGGTCCACCGGGAAGCGGTCCGGCTCGCCGCCGAGCAGGCGCTCCTGCGAGGCAACGTCAACGCGATCTTCACGAACCTCTCCATGCGCAACCAGTCGCTGATCGAGGGCCAGCTGACCCTCATCACCGACCTGGAGAACAACGAGGCCGACCCGGACCAGCTGGAGAACCTCTTCCGCCTGGACCACCTGGCCACCCGTATGCGCCGCAACGGCGAGAACCTCCTCATCCTCGCGGGTGAGGAGCCGGGCCGCCGCTGGGACCAGCCGGTCCCCCTCGTCGACGTCCTGCGCGCCGCCTCCTCCGAGGTGGAGCAGTACGAGCGCATCGAGCTCTCGGGCGTCTCCGAGGCCGAGATCCACGGCCAGGCCGTGACCGACCTCGTGCACCTGCTCGCCGAGCTCCTGGAGAACGCCACCACGTTCTCCTCCCCGCAGACCAAGGTCCGCGTCAACGCCACGCGCCTGCCCGACGGCCGCGTCATGGTCGAGATCCACGACAAGGGCATCGGCCTCACCGCCGAGGACTTCGCGGACATCAACCACAAGCTGGCCAACCCGCCGACCGTGGACGCCGCGATCTCCCAGCGCATGGGTCTGTTCGTGGTCGGCCGGCTGGCGGACCGCCACAGCATCCGGGTCCAGCTGCGCCCCTCGGGCGAGGCCGCCGGCACCACGTCGCTGGTCATGCTGCCCGACGCGATCACCCATGGTGGTGGTGGCGAGGGGATCCCGGACGACGACTTCACGGTGTCCGGGATGATCCCGCAGCAGCCGGCGCAGCAGGCGATTCCGATGCGTACGGCCGCTCCGATGCGTACGGCCGCCGAGCTCGGCTTCGACGACTCCCGCTACGACAACCAGGGCGGCGACGACCCCGGGCTCAACCCGGTCGGCCGCTCCCTGGCCCAGCAGGAGCGCAGAGCCGCGCTCGAGGCCCAGGTCTACGGGCAGGAGCAGCAGGCCGAGTACTCCGAGCAGGAGTATGCGGAACCTCAGCCTGAGCACGGGTACCAGCAGTACCAGGACTACGCGCAGCAGCCCGAGCAGGGTTACGACACCTCGTACGACTCCCAGCAGGCCCATGGGGCCCAGCAGGGCTACGAGGCGTACCCGCAGCAGGACTACGCTTATCCGGAAGCCGGTTACCAGGATCGCCAGCAGGGCGCCCAGGCGTACGACGGCGGCTACGCATCCCAGTCCCAGCAGGCCGAGTGGCCCGAGCAGAACACCTACTCCGGCGGCTACCAGCAGGGATACGGGACCGAATCGGAACCCCAGTCCGCTCCCGAACCCGCCGCGGAGCGCGTAGGCTTCGACCGTCCGGGCGCCGCTGCCGACACCGGCCACCAAGTGACCGGAGCGGGCCTGCCGCGCCGCGGCAGCCAGCAGCAGGGGCAGCCGGCGCGGAAGGAAGCGGAGTCCACCGGATCCCTCTTCGAGCAGCGGCCGCCGCGACAGCAGCAGCCCGCCGCCGCGGAGCGGGACGAGGAAGCCGGCGACGACTGGCGCTCGAACAACGACGAGCGCTGGCAGCAGGCCGCAAAACTCCGTGAGCCGAAGGCGGGCGGGGTCACCCCGTCCGGTCTCCCTCGGCGCGTACCCAAGGCCAACCTGGTCGAGGGCGCGGCGGAGACGACCCCGCAGGGCGGCCCCCAGGTCTCCCGCGCACCCGAGGACGTCCGCGGCAGGTTGAGCAACCTGCGGCGCGGTGTCCAGCAGGGACGCAGCGCGGGTTCTGAGCAGTCAAGTAACAGCTATGACCAGGAGCGTTAGTGTGAGCCCGATGAGCCAGGCGGCACAGAACCTGAACTGGTTGATCACCAACTTCGTGGACAACACCCCTGGGGTGTCCCACACGGTGGTGGTCTCCGCCGACGGCCTTCTTCTGGCGATGTCCGACGGATTCCCGCGCGACCGCGCCGATCAGCTGGCGGCCGTGGCCTCCGGTCTGACGTCGCTGACCGCAGGAGCCTCCCGCATCTTCGAGGGTGGCGCCGTCAACCAGACCGTGGTCGAGATGGACCGGGGATTCCTCTTCCTCATGTCCGTCTCGGACGGATCTTCGCTCGCGGTGCTCGCGCACCCCGAGTGCGACATCGGCCTCGTGGGCTACGAGATGGCCCTCCTTGTGGACCGAGCAGGCAGTGTCCTCACTCCGGAACTGCGTTCGGAGCTGCAGGGAAGTCTTCTCAACTAGCAAACAGGCAGTGCGTTTCGCGTCATCGCACCATAGGGTGCGGTGGCGCGGTTCCACAGGGAGTACTGCGTTCTTGGAGTCGGAGGAGGAAACGTGACAACACCCGGAGGTCATCCTTATGGCGGCGCGCAGCAGCCGCAGGGTGGGCAGCACGACCAGAACCGCTTCAACTTTCCCTCCGCTCCCAGCCGGCCCGTGCCGGAGCACAACCCGTACCAGCAGCCGTATGGCCAGCCCCAGCAGGTCCAGCCGCCTCAGCGGCCTTCGCAGCAGCCCCACCGGGGTACGCAGCCGCAGGCCCCCAAGGCCCACAACCCGCTGGTGCGCCCGTACGCGATGACCGGCGGCCGTACCCGGCCGCGCTACCAGCTCGCCATCGAGGCGCTGGTCAGTACCACGGCAGACCCCGCGCGGCTGCAAGGGCAGTTGCCCGAGCACCAGCGCATCTGCCGTCTGTGCCAGGAGATCAAATCCGTCGCGGAGATCTCGGCACTTCTCTCCATTCCTCTTGGTGTCGCCCGAATCCTCGTCGCCGACCTGGCGGAGGCGGGCCTTGTCGCCATTCACCAGCCCGGCGGCGACGAGTCTGCCGGCGGCCAGCCAGATGTGACACTGCTCGAAAGGGTGCTCAGTGGACTTCGCAAGCTCTAACGGCGGAGCGGCTCGCTCCACCACCTCCGCGAAGATCGTGGTGGCGGGCGGCTTCGGCGTGGGCAAGACCACGTTCGTCGGCGCGGTCTCCGAGATCAACCCGCTGCGCACCGAAGCCGTCATGACCTCCGCGTCGGCCGGCATCGACGATCTGACCCACACCGGGGACAAGACGACCACCACGGTCGCCATGGACTTCGGCCGCATCACCCTGGACCAGGACCTGATCCTGTACCTCTTCGGTACACCCGGTCAGGACCGGTTCTGGTTCATGTGGGACGACCTCGTCCGCGGCGCCATCGGTGCGATCGTGCTCGTCGACACCCGCCGACTCGCCGACTGCTTTCCGGCGGTCGACTACTTCGAGAACAGCGGGCTGCCGTTCGTCGTGGCCCTCAACGGCTTCGAGGGACACCAGCCTTACACCCCGGAGGAAGTCCGCGAGGCCCTGCAGATCGGCCCGGACGCTCCGATCATCACCACCGACGCCCGCCACCGCGCGGACGCCAAGAGCGCGCTCATCACGCTCGTCGAGCACGCCCTCATGGCCCGCCTGCGCTAGGCGCCACGGCTGACACGGAAGGCCCCCGCACTCCTCGGAGTGCGGGGGCCTTCCGCTTCGGGCTCCACGGCCGCGCACGACGAAGCCCCGCAGGTACGAGCAGTCGTACCTGCGGGGCTTCGTGAGGCTCTGTGGGGACTAACCCCGCCAGCTGTGCGGGGCGCGGAAGCCGGGGGTGCGCTCCAGGCGCCGCCAGCGGGCCTGGGAGCCGATGCGGTGCACCGGGCGGGCCTCCGGGGTGGCCGCGGCGCGGGCCAGCAGGATCGCGGTGATCGCGGCCAGCTCCTCGGGGGCGGCGTTGCCCTTCTCGACGCGCAGCAGGGTGTCCGTGGTCTTGCTCATCAGTGGCAGGTCTCCTTCGCTGTTACTGCGGCGGGTTGCCGTGCTTGCGGGACGGCAGATCGGCGTGCTTGCTGCGGAGCATCGCCAGGGCGCTGATCAGGGTTTCGCGGGTCTCTGCCGGGTCGATGACGTCGTCGACGAGACCGCGTTCGGCGGCGTAGTACGGGTGCATCAGCTCGGCCTTGTACTCCTTGACCATGCGCGCGCGCATCGCCTCGGGGTCTTCGGCCTCCGCGATCTGCTTGCGGAAGATGACGTTGGCGGCGCCCTCGGCGCCCATGACCGCGATCTCGTTCGTCGGCCAGGCGTACGTGATGTCCGCGCCGATGGACTGGGAGTCCATGACGATGTACGCGCCGCCGTAGGCCTTGCGCAGGATCAGCGAGATCCGCGGGACCGTGGCGTTGCAGTACGCGTACAGGAGCTTCGCGCCGTGGCGGATGATGCCGCCGTGCTCCTGGTCGACGCCCGGCAGGAAGCCGGGGACGTCCAGCAGCGTGATGATCGGGATGTTGAAGGCGTCGCACATCTGGACGAAGCGCGCGGCCTTCTCGGAGGCCTCGATGTCGAGGACGCCCGCGAGGTGGCCGGGCTGGTTCGCGACGATGCCGACGACCTGGCCGTCGAACCGGGCCAGGGCGCAGATGATGTTGCGGGCCCAGCGCTCGTGGATCTCGAGGACGTCGCCTTCGTCGACGAGCTCCTCGATCACCTTGAGCATGTCGTACGGGCGGTTGCCGTCCGCCGGGACCAGGTCCAGCAGGACGTCCGAGCGCCGGTCGGCGGGGTCGGAGGTCTCGTGGACCGGCGGGTTCTCCCGGTTGTTGGAGGGCAGCATCGAGATGAGGTAGCGCACCTCGGAGATGCAGGTCTCCTCGTCGTCGTACGCGAAGTGCGCGACGCCGGAGGTCTCGGCGTGCACGTCGGCGCCGCCGAGGCCGTTCTGGGAGATCTCCTCACCGGTGACGGCGCGGACGACGTCGGGGCCGGTGATGAACATCTGCGAGGTCTCGCGGACCATGAACACGAAGTCCGTCAGGGCCGGCGAGTACGCGGCGCCGCCGGCGCACGGGCCCAGCATGACCGAGATCTGCGGGATGACACCCGAGGCCTTGGTGTTGCGCTGGAAGATGCCGCCGTAGCCGGCGAGCGCGGAGACGCCCTCTTGGATACGGGCGCCGGCGCCGTCGTTCAGGGAGACCAGCGGGGCACCGGCCGCGATGGCCATGTCCATGATCTTGTGGATCTTCGTGGCGTGGGCCTCGCCCAGGGCGCCGCCGAAGATGCGGAAGTCGTGCGCGTAGACGAAGACCGTGCGGCCCTCGACCGTGCCCCAGCCGGTGATGACACCGTCGGTGTACGGCTTCTTGCTCTCGAGGCCGAAGCCGGTCGCCCGGTGGCGGCGCAGCTGTTCGACCTCCTTGAAGGAACCCTCGTCGAGCAGCAGCGCGATGCGCTCGCGCGCGGTCAGCTTGCCCTTGGCGTGCTGCGCCTCGGTCGCCCGGTCACTGGGTCCACGCCGCGCCTGCTCGCGCAGGGAGTGCAGCTCGGCCACGCGCCCGCGGGCGTCCGTCGGCTCGCTCGGAGTCTGGTCCACAACGGTCATGTATCGACCTTACGAAGCGGTCGAAGAAAAACCTCCGTTGGTTCCACACAGTCTCGGGTGTGTTCCGCTGTCCGGCCCGGACAGAACCGCCACGTGATGTGCGGACAGCACCAGGCAGGGCCGCCCTCCTTTGTGGAGTGTCCACAAAACGGCGTGACACACCCCCAGGATGTTGAAATTTGAACGGAATAGGTCTAGCGTCGTTCTCGTTGAAAGTTCAACCAACACCGAGCAGGGCACGCCCCAAGGAGCAGATCATGGGTCTCTTCACCCGCCGCAGCACCGACACCGCCACCGCCGTCGCCACCCTCGAGGTGGACCCGGCCCTGGCCGCCCTCACCGGCGACTACGTCATCGACGCCGCCCACAGCAGCATCGGCTTCACCGTCCGCCACGCGATGGTGACCAACGTGCGCGGCAGCTTCACCGACTACGCCGGCACCCTGCAGCTGGACGGCAGCGACCCGGCCCGCTCCGCCGCCTCCCTCGAGGTGAAGGTCGCCTCCGTGGACACCGGCATCGCCGACCGCGACGGCCACCTGCGCAGCGGGGACTTCTTCGACACCGAGGCCTTCCCGCTGATGACCTTCCGCTCCACCAAGGCGGCCCAGCTCGGCGGCGACAAGTACCGCATCACCGGCGAGCTGACGATCAAGGACGTGACCCGCCCGCTCTCCATCGACCTGGAGTTCAACGGCTCGGCCACCGACGTCTACGGCAACGAGCGCGTCGGCTTCGAGGGCTCCGCCGAGATCCTGCGCTCCGACTGGGGCCTGACCTGGAACGCCGCGCTGGAGGCCGGCGGCGTCATGGTCAGCGACAAGGTGAAGCTGACCTTCGACATCTCGGCCATCAAGCAGGCCTGACCCGCCTGACGGCGCCGGGACCGGGACCGGGGGCGGCCCTAGAAGCCGCCCCCACCGTCGAAGCCGCCGCCGCCGTCGAACCCACCGCCGCCGCCGAAGTCCCCTCCCCCGAAGTCGGAGGGGTTGAAGTCGGCGCCGGAGTAGTCCCCGCCGTCGTAGCCGCCCATGTCGGAGGCGTAGGCGGGGCTCGACATCATCGAGCCGAGCAGCGTGCCCACGAGCAGGCCGGGCAGGATGCCGCCGCCGAAGTATCCGCCCGCCCAGGGGCCGTACGCCGGGCCCGCGTCGTAGTACGGGCGCGGCCCGTACGCGGTGTCGACCGTGCGGACCATCGGGTCCTTGCCCTCGCGCAGGCGGACGGCGTCCGCCGCGCACACGGGGACGGTACGCGCCGCCCCGCCGGCCGGCGCCCAGCCGGCATCCTCCGTACTCGGCCCGTGCCGCGGGTCGAAGAAGCAGGGCGAACGGCGCTCGGGCAGCGGCCTGCCCTGCCGGCGGGCATCGAGGCTCGCCAGCGCGAACCGGCCGTCCTCCAGGGCCTGGGTGACTCCCCTGACCTCGTCGGGGTGCTGGACCGAGGCCATGATGTCCTTGGCCTTCTCGTACGAGTCGAGGCCCTTCTCGTAGTCCGCCCGCATGGCGTCGTCCGCGCCGGGCTCACCGGGGTGGAAGTCCAGCCGGTCGAGCTCCTCGCCGAACGCGGTGATGTCCTCGTCGACGACCACGCGCAGCTTCTCGATGGCCTCGCGCTCCGCCTCTTCCTTCTTCTTGCGGCCCCGGCGCACCAGCGCGTACGCACCGCCGCCGCCGATCGCGACCACCGCGCCGAGCGTGATCAGCCCGCCGACCGGGACCCCGGCGCCGCTGCCGGAGTCGCCCCAGGAGGCCGGGGCGCCGCCCTTGGCCTGGGCCAGGGCCTGGTCCACGAAGTTGTTCAGCTGCGTGCCCGCGTCCACGGGCCCGCCGGCCTTCACGGCATCGGTCAGGTTGCGGACGGCGTTGGTGGGCATGACGGCCCGGTCGGCGCCCGCGTTGAAGCCGTCGCCGAGCCGGATCGCGTAGAGCCCGGTGATGCCGGTTTCGGCGCGGACCGTGCGCAGCACGCTGTCGGCGGGGAACTCCGCGTTCGCCGGCAGCACGGCGACGAACACCGGCTTCCCGGCATCCTTGATCTTCTTCGCCAGCGCGTCCGCCTGGGCCTTCGGCAGCTGCGCCTCGGCGCGGGGGTCCACGTAGACCGGGCCCTGCTTGAGGGCCTCCGCCACGGCAGCGGGTCCGGTGGCCGCCGATGCCTGCGGGGCGGCCACGAGGGCGCTCGCGGACAGGGCCAGCAGCAGACCGGCCAGCAGTCGACCGGGACGTACGGATATCAGCCTGGTCCTCATGTCCCCGACGCTACCGGAACCGCCACTTTCCTGTGTGAGCAGGACATAAACCCCACCACCCCGCCACGGGGGCAGGGGGTGGGGCGAGTGAGGCAAGTGGGGCTCGGCTACTCGGCGGGTTCCACGCCGGCGTGGAGGAGGCCGTACGTGATGGCGTCCTCCAGGGCCTGCCAGGACGCGGCGATCACGTTCGGGGCGACGCCCACCGTGGACCACTCGCGGCTGCCGTCCGTCGTGGCGATCAGGACGCGGGTCGTGGACTCCGTACCGTGCTTGCCCTCCAGGATGCGGACCTTGTAGTCGATCAGCTCGAACTTGGCCAGCTGGGGGTAGAAGCGCTCGAGGGCGACCCGCAGCGCCCGGTCCAGGGCGTTGACCGGGCCGTTGCCCTCCGCCGTGGCGACGATCCGCTCGCCCTTGGCCCACAGCTTCACCGTGGCCTCGTTGGCGTGGGTGCCGTCCGGGCGGTCCTCGACGATGGCCCGCCACGACTCCGTACGGAAGTACTTGCGGGCGCGGCCCTCGACCTCCGCGCGCAGCAGCAGCTCGAAGGAGGCGTCGGCGGCCTCGTACGTGTAGCCCGAGAGCTCCCGCTCCTTGACCCGCTCGACGACCCGGGAGACCAGCGCGCGGTCCCCGCCGAGGTCGACGCCGAGCTCCTTGCCCTTGAGCTCGATGGAGGCGCGCCCGGCCATGTCGGAGACCAGCATCCGCATGGTGTTGCCGACCCGCTCGGGGTCGATGTGCTGGTACAGGTCCGGGTCGACCTTGATGGCCGAGGCGTGCAGGCCCGCCTTGTGCGCGAAGGCCGAGACGCCGACGTACGGCTGGTGCGTGGACGGGGTCAGGTTCACGACCTCGGCGATGGCGTGCGAGATGCGGGTCATCTCGGCGAGCGCGCCGACGGGCAGCACCTGGCGGCCGTACTTGATCTCCAGTGCGGCGACGACGGGGAAGAGGTTGGCGTTGCCGACCCGCTCGCCGTAGCCGTTCGCGGTGCACTGCACGTGGGTGGCGCCTGCGTCGACGGCGGCCAGGGTGTTGGCGACGGCGCAGCCGGTGTCGTCCTGGGCGTGGATGCCCAGGCGCGCCCCGGTGTCGGCGAGCACGGTCGCGACCACGGCGGTCACCTGGGCCGGCAGCATGCCGCCGTTGGTGTCGCAGAGGATGACGACGTCGGCGCCGGCCTCGTGGGCGGTGCGCACGACCGACTTCGCGTACTCGGCGTTGGCCCGGTAGCCGTCGAAGAAGTGCTCGCAGTCGACGAAGACGCGGCGGCCCTGGGCGACCAGGTGGGAGACGGTGTCCCGGACCATCTCCAGGTTCTCGTCCAGCGTGGTGCGCAGGGCGAGCTCGACGTGCCGGTCGTGGGACTTGGCCACCAGGGTGATCACCGGGGCGCCCGACTCGAGCAGGGCCCGCACCTGCGGGTCCTCGGCGGCCGAGCCGCCCGCCCGCCGGGTCGCGCCGAAGGCGACCAGCTGGGCGTGCTTGAAGTCGATCTCGGCCCGGGCGCGGGCGAAGAACTCGGTGTCGCGGGGGTTGGCGCCCGGCCAGCCGCCCTCGATGAAGCCCACTCCGAAGTCGTCCAGGTGCCGCGCGATCGTCAGCTTGTCGGCGACGGTGAGGTTGATGCCCTCACGCTGGGCGCCGTCGCGCAGGGTGGTGTCGAAGACGTGGAAGCTGTCCGTGTCGTCGGCGGGATCCTGCGCCTGCGCTGTCGCCTCTGTCGTCGTCATGCTGATCTGACTCCCGTCGGATGAGTGGTTCCGGATGCCCGCCCCGGGGCAAGGCCGCCGCCACTGCCCCCATCATCCCGCGCAGTGCGTTCCCGGCCGGAATGGAGCCGGGAAACGAAAAAACCTCTCGCGGGTGCGAGAGGTCTGCGCGCGGGTCTGGGGCACGATGGCCGCTTCCGCGAAGGTTTTCCACGGTTCAGCGGCCACTGCGGACCGGCGCGCTGCTGTCCATAATCATGAGCTGAGCAGACACATCCGCAGTGTGTCACACCGTCTCACCGCAAGAGCGGCGCGTCTCACGATACGAGAGCCTCGTCAAGGAATTCCGAGACGTGGGCCAGGATGTCCGCCCGCCCTATCCCGGGCAGGCCGACGGCGACCTGGATGCTGAACCCGTCGAGCAGGGCCCGCAGCCGGGCGCCGAAACGGTCGGGGTCCACCGGCCGGAACTCCCCGCGCGAGACGCCCTCGGCGAGCAGGGCCACCAGGTCGCGGTGCCAGGCGCCCTCGATGGCGCCCTGGCGTTCGCGTTCCTGCGCGCCGGCGTTCTGCGAGCGGTTCCAGACCTCCAGCCACAGGGTCCAGTGCGGATCCCGGGCCCCCTCGGGCACGTACAGGTCCACGTACGCCTGCAGGCGCTCGCGCGCCGGGCCGCGGCGGGACAGCAGGGCCCGCCGCTTCGCGCCCAGGGCCGCCTCGCTCCACTCCAGCGTCTGCAGCAGGAGCTCGTCCTTGCTGCCGAAGTAGTAGAGGAGGTGGCCGCTGCTCATGCCGACCTGGCGGCCCAGGCCGGCCATGGTCAGGCCGTCCAGGCCGCGCTCGGCGATCGTGGCCATGGCGGCGACGAGTACGTCCTCGCGCGGCGGCGCGTTCTTCCGCACCGCACGTACTCCACCCGCCGCCATGGGCCACTCCTTCGTCGATCCGCCTCGGGTCAGACCTTCGGCTGCTGCTGGGTGATGCAGTGGATACCGCCACCCCCGGCGAAAATCGTACGTGCGTCAACCAGGGTCACGGTCCGCTCGGGGAACAGGCCGCGGAAGATCTCGGCGGCCTCCTCGTCGCGCGGGTCGTCGAAGGAGCACAGCACGACGCCGCCGTTGCACAGGTAGTGGTTGATGTAGGAGTAGTCCACCCACTCCCCGTCCTCCTCCAGCACGGTCGGCGCCGGGATCTCCACGACCTCCAGCTGCCGGCCCCGCGCGTCGGTGGACGCGCGCAGGATGGCGGCGATGGTCTTGCAGCGCTCGTGGTCCGGGTGGGCCGGGTCGGGCTGGGTGTGGACCATCACCACGCCGGGGCGGGCGAAGGCGGCCACGATGTCGACGTGGCCCTGCGTGCCGTAGGTGCCGTAGTCGCCGGCCAGGCCGTACGGGAGCCAGATCGCCTTGGTGGTGCCGAGGTGGGCGTGGATCTCGTCCTCGACCTGCTGGCGGGTCCAGTCGGGGTTGCGCCCGGCGCCCAGCTGCACGGTGTCGGTGAGGAGCACGGTGCCCTCGCCGTCGACGTGGATGGCGCCGCCCTCGTTGACCAGCGGGGTGCTGTACGTACGGGTGCCGGCCAGGTCCGAGACGTGCCGGGCGATCTTGGAGTCGTGCTCCCAGCGGGCCCATTCCTGGGCGCCCCAGCCGTTGAAGGTCCAGTCCACGGCGGCCAGCCCGCCGGCCCCGTCGGTGACGAAGGTCGGGCCGATGTCGCGCATCCAGGCGTCGTCGAGCTCGCGCTCCACCAGCTGTACGTCGTCGCCGACGATCGTGCGGGCGCTCTCCGCGTCGCCGGGAGAGACGACCAGGGTCACCGGCTCGTACGCGCGCACCGCGCGGGCGACGGCGCCCCAGGCCTCGCGGGCCTCGGCGAGCTCCTGCTCGTCGGTGAAGGTCGGGTTGGGGCTGGGCCAGGCCATCCAGGTCCGCTCGTGGGGCATCCACTCGGCGGGCATCCGGAATCCGTGGGCGGCGGGCTTTGAAGTCATGGCAGGGGTCCTTAAAAGCTGTGCTGACTTACAAGAAGTACAGGCGGTTGAGGGAGACCGAGTCGGCCGCTTCGGAGCGCAGCGGGTCGCCGTCGAGGGTGACGAGACCGCTGCGCGCGTCCACATCGACCGCGCCCACCCGGGAGTTGAGGAGGAGGTTCCCGGGACCGATGCCGCGGGTGCCGCGGACGGCGACCCGGCGGCGCCGGGTCGGCATCTCGTCGCTGCCCAGGGCCGCTGCGGCGGCCGAGACGAAGGCGACGGAGATGTCGGCGGCGGTGGCTCCGTACGAGCCGAACTGCGGGCCGAGGACCAGCGGTTCGCAGGTGTCGGTGGCCGCGTTGGGGTCGCCCGTGACTCCGTACGCGGGGAAGCCGGACTTGAGGACCAGCTGCGGCTTGGCGCCGAAGAACTGGGGGCGCCACAACACGATGTCGGCGAGCTTGCCGACCTCGATGGAGCCGATCTCGTGGGCCAGGCCGTGGGCGATGGCGGGGTTGATGGTCAGCTTGGCCATGTAGCGCAGGACGCGGGCGTTGTCGTCGCCCTCGCCGTCGCCTTCGAGCGGGCCGAGCTCGCCCTTCATCTTGGCGGCCATGGCGAAGGTGCGGCGGATGGTCTCGCCGGCGCGGCCCATGCCCTGGGCGTCGGAGGAGGTGATGCCGATCGCGCCCAGGTCGTGCAGCACGTCCTCGGCGCCCATGGTGCCCGCGCGGATCCGGTCGCGGGCCATGGCGGCGTCGCCGGGGAGGTCCGGCTTGAGGTCGTGGACGGAGACGATCATGCCGTAGTGCTCGGCGACCGCGTCCCGGCCGAAGGGCAGGGTGGGGTTGGTGGAGGAGCCGATGACGTTCGGCACGCCCGCCATCTTGAGCACGTTGGGGACGTGCCCGCCGCCGCAGCCCTCGATGTGGAAGGCGTGGATGGTGCGGCCGTCCAGCACGCGCAGGGTGTCCTCGACGGAGAGGCACTCGTTGAGGCCGTCGCTGTGCAGGGCGACCTGGACGTCGTACTCCTCGGCCACCCGCAGCGCGGTGTCCAGGGCGCGGGTGTGCGCGCCCATGTCCTCGTGGACCTTGAAGCCGGACGCACCGCCCTCGGCCAGCGCCTCGACCAGCGGGGCGGCGTCCGAGGAGGAGCCGCGGGCGAGGAAGCCGATGTTGACGGGCCAGGCGTCGAAGGCGTTGAAGGCGTGCTTGAGGGCCCAAGGCGAGTTGACGCCGACGCCCCAGACCGGGCCGAACTCCTGGCCGATGATCGTGGTGACGCCCGCGGCGAGCGAGGCCTCCATGACGCGCGGGGACAGCAGGTGGACGTGGGTGTCGACGGCGCCGGCGGTGGCGATCAGGCCCTCGCCGGAGACGATGCTCGTGCCCGTGCCGACGACGACGTCCACCCCGTCGAGGGTGTCGGGGTTGCCGGCCCGGCCGATCGCGTGGATCCGCCCCTCGCGGATGCCGACGGAGACCTTGCGGATGCCGAGGACGGCGTCGATGACCAGCACGTTGCTGATCACGACGTCGCAGGTCTCGCGGACGGCCGCGGCCTTCAGGTGCAGGCCGTCGCGGGCGGTCTTGCCGAAGCCGGCCAGGAACTCGTCGCCCGGCTTCTGGGCGTCGTGCTCGACCCGGACGGTGAGCCCGGAGTCGCCGAGCCGGACCCGGTCCCCGGCGCGGGGGCCGAAGACGGAGGCGTACTCGTGGGGGTCGATGTGCCGGCTGCCCGGCGCACAGTGGTCGCTGTGCCTGGTCTGCTTGCTCACGCCTGCTCTCCGTCCGCCGAGTCGTCCGCCGAGTTGTCCGCCGTACCGTCCGCCGTGCCGCTGGTCCCCGTGCCCAGGTAGCCGCAGGCCGCGGCGCGGCGCAGGGCCTCGTCCTTGGCGCCCGGGGCGTCCAGGGGGCCGTCGACCAGGCCGGCGAAGCCGATCGCGATGCGGTCGCCGCCGATGGGGACGAGGCCGACCTCGGCCGCGCCGTGCGGGTCGAACCGCACGGACGAGCCCGCGGGCACGCACAGCCGCATGCCGTAGGCCGCGGCGCGGTCGAAATCGAGGCGGGGGTTGGCCTCGAAGAAGTGGAAGTGGGACGTGACGCTCACCGGCACGGAGGCCGTGTTGCGCACGTGGAGGTGCAGCGCCGGCTCCGGCTGGGGCGCGCCGGGGCCGGGTACGACGGCTCCGGGGGCGTTCTCGCCGAGCGGCACCGCGCCCCGGATCGGGGCCGAGACCACCGCGAGGCGGGAACCGTCGTCGAAGACGGCCTCCACGTGCACCTCGGTGACCACGTCGGCCACGCCGGGCAGGACGTCGTCCGGGCCCAGCACGCTGCGGGCCTCCTCGATGGCCTCCGCCAGCCGCTTGCCGTCGCGCGCGGCCTCGCAGACCGTGTCCGCGATGAGCGCGGTGGCCTCGGGGACGTTGAGCCTGAGTCCGCGGGCCCTCCGGGCCCTGGCCAGTTCCGCCGCGCTGCGCAGCAGCAGCCGGTCGCGCTCCGTAGGGGTCAGCCGCACGCCGATCCACCACCTTTTGAGTCGATGGGTTAGAGCATCACTCTAACTCTTCATTTCTCAGCAATGAAGCATTGACCTGAGACCTGGGCTTAGGTCACATTGAGTGTCGCTCAAACAAATGCGAACCACCCCCCGCCCTGCCAAGGGAGTCCCCCCATGCCCATCGAACAGCGCGGAGTCGACACCATCCCCGAGGAGGAGCGGACGAGCGGTCCCCGTGACCTGATCTCGATCCTGCTCGGCTCCAACCTCTGCCTCGGCGTGATCGTGTTCGGCTGGCTGCCCCCGTCCTTCGGACTGGGCCTGTGGCCCTCGGTCACCGCGATCGTGACCGGCACGCTCGTCGGCATCGCCTTCACCGCGCCGCTGGCGCTGGTGTCCCTGCGCACGGCGACCAACCTCTCCACCTCCAGCGGAGCCCAGTTCGGCGTACGCGGCCGGCTCGTCGGCTCCGTCGTCGGCCTGCTGCTCGCCCTCGGCTACACGGCGCTCACCCTGTGGATCGGCGGCGACGTGATGGCCGGCACGCTGTCCCGGCTCATCGGCCTGCCGGACACGGGTGCCACGCGGGCCGTGATGTACGGCGTACTGGCCGCCTGTACCGTCGTCGGGGCCGTCTTCGGCTACCGGCTGCTGCTGCGCATGAGCAAGGTCCTTTCCATCGGCATGGTGGTCCTGCTCGCCGTCGGCATCTACGCCTACGCCCCCGACTTCACCACCGCCGCACCGCCGGAGACCGCGTACCTGCTCGGCTCCTTCTGGCCGACCTGGCTGCTCGCCGCCGTCGCCGCCGGACTCAGCGGCCCCGTCGCCTTCATCACCCTGCTCGGCGACTACACCCGCTACGTCTCCCCCCGCAGGCACAGCTCCCGCAAGGTGTTCTGGGCGACCTGTCTCGGCCTGCTGGTCGGCCTGCTGATCCCGCAGCTGTTCGGCACCTACACCGCGCTCGCCGCCAAGGCCGGCGCCGACTACGCCGGGCCCCTCGTCGAGGCCGCGCCGTTCTGGTACCTGCTCCCGCTGCTCGCCGCCGCGGCGGCCGGCTCGGTGGGCAACGCCGGGCTGATGCTCTACTCCATGGGCCTCGACCTCGACGCCATCGTGCCGAAGGCGACCCGGGCCAAGGCCACGCTGGTCGCGGCGGGCGTCGCCACCGGGTTCGTCTTCATCGGCTCCTTCGAGTGGGACGTGCAGTCCGCGATGACCTCGTTCGTCCTGCTGCTGACCGCGATCGGCACCCCGTGGGCCGTGATCACCCTGATCGGCTACGTCCGCTGCCGCGGGCAGTACGACGCCGACGCCCTCCAGGTCTTCAACCGCCGCTCGGTGGGCGGGATCTACTGGTACCGGGCCGGCTGGAACGTCGCCGCCACGGTCTCCTGGGCCGTCGGCGCCGGAGTCGGCCTGCTCGCCGTGACCACCCCCTTCTACGAGGGCCCGCTGCTCGCCCTGACCGGCGGCGTCGACTGCTCCTTCGTCCTCTCCGCCCTGGCCGGCGGCCTGGTCTACACGGCCCTGACCGCCCGGCGCTCCCCCGCCGCGGCCGAGACCGCGCAGCCGGCCGCACCGGCCGACAGGGTCGCGGTCGCCGCCGACTGACGGCGCACGCCCGGACCGGTGCACGACGCGGGCCCCGGGGGACGTCCCCCGGGGCCCGCGCGGCCGTCGCCGCCGCTGCGCGCTAACGGCACTTCTGTGCGGTCGTCGCCTCGTTGGCCGCGGTGTCCAGCGCCTGGACCTGCGGCTGGAGCTGGGTGACCGCGTCCTTGCCCGTGGTGTCGCCCGGCAGGTCCTCGTAGGCCTTCTTGAGGTTCTCCGCGGCCGTCGTGACGGCGTCCTTCTCGGCCGACTTCAGTGCCGAGCTGCTCTCCTTGACCTTCTTCCAGTCGGCCTGGACGGCGTCGAACGCCGACTTCAACTGGTCCTTGGTGGCCGTGGCCGGATTCAACGCCTTGAGCGCCGCGTTGTCCGACTTCAACTGGACCAGGCTGGTGCACAGCGCGGCGCTGGCCGACGAGGCTGCCTCCTGCGGCGTCGCGTTGTCGTCGCTGGAGCATGCCGAGGCGCCGAGTACCACGGCCGTGCACAGCAGGCCGGAGGCAACGAACCGCTTCATGGGGATCCGCCTTCCCGCCGGCCGGGGCGGCCGACGCACGAGAGATTCACGCCGCTGGGGGCGTACCGTGCCGCCCGGAGCCGGTGTCCGGCGCCGCATGGGCAGGCGCGATCAACGTCGCACGCCGGTACGTCCACCGCACCTCCGAACAGACCGGACCCATGCGCCCCACGGAGCGGCGGGCGGGGCCGCAACACCCGCGGGCACTGGCGCAGACGGCCTCCCGCGCCCCCGGCAGGCGACGATGGGCAACCGTGCCGGCGTACCCCCGGACGGGTGGCACGGAGGGGCGCGGCGGCCTGCCCGCACCACCCGGCGGACCGGGCCCCGGACGCACGAAGAGGCCCCGGCCTCCCGGCCGGGACCTCGTCGTGGAGTGCGCTGCGGTGCTAGCCCAGCGGGTGCATCCAGCCGTGGGTGTCGGCGGTGTGGCCGGTCTGGAGGTCCAGCAGCGCCTTGCGGAGCTTCATGGTGACCTCGCCGGGCTGCCCGTCGCCCTGGGTCCAGTTGGCGCGCTCGGACTTGACCGAGCCGACCGGGGTGATGACGGCGGCGGTGCCGCAGGCGAACACCTCGGTCAGGGTGCCGTTCTCGTTGTCGCGCTTCCAGTCCTCGGTGGAGATACGTCCCTCCTCGGCGGTGTAGCCGAGGTCGCGGGCGATGGTGAGGAGGGAGTCGCGGGTGATGCCCGGCAGGAGCGAGCCGGTCAGCTCCGGGGTGACGATGCGCTGCGTGCCATCTTCTTGCCCGTACACGAAGTACAGGTTCATGCCGCCCATCTCCTCGATCCAGCGGTGCTCGACCGCGTCGAGCCAGACCACCTGGTCGCAGCCGTGCTCGGCGGCCTGGGCCTGGGCGACGAGGGAAGCCGCGTAGTTGCCGCCGGTCTTGGCCGCGCCCGTACCGCCCTTGACGGCGCGGACGTACTCCTCGGAGAGCCACACGGAGACGGGCTGGACGCCGCCGGGGAAGTACGCGCCGGCGGGCGAGGCGATGACCATGAAGAGGAACTCGTTGGCCGGGCGGACGCCCAGGCCGACCTCGGAGGCGAACATGAACGGCCGCAGGTACAGCGAGGCCTCACCGGAGGAGGGCACCCAGGCGGCGTCCTGCTTGATGAGCGCGTCGCAGGCCTCGATGAAGAGCTCGGCCGGCAGCTCCGGCATCGCCATGCGGCGGGCGGAGGCCTGGAAGCGCTCGGCGTTGGCCTGCGGGCGGAACGTGGCGACGGTGCCGTCGGGCTGGCGGTAGGCCTTGAGGCCCTCGAAGATCGTCTGCGCGTAGTGCAGGGTCATGTTCGCCGGGTCCATCGACAGCGGCGCGTACGGGACCAGTTCGGCGTCGTGCCAGCCGCGGCCCTCGGTCCACTTGATCGTCACCATGTGGTCGGTGAAGTGGCGGCCGAAGCCGGGGCTGGCCAGGATCGCCTCGCGCTCCGCATCGGACAGCGGGTTCGAGGAGGGCTTGAGCTCGATCGTGGGCGTCGTCATGAGTGCTTGTCCTTCACCGGTTGTGTATGGCGGACCGCGCTCACGGCGTACTAGGACGTCCGAGCTTCCTCGCATTCCGCGGTCTCGCGTTCGATTATCGCGCGCGAGGTGCCTTCGGAGAAGCGGGGTGAATGCGGCCCAGGGGAGATGGTGGCACCCGGGGCCGCACAGGAAAAGCCGCCGGGTGCGTCGTGCGCGCGACCCGGCGGCTTCCTGAGGTGGAGCTGCCGGGTCAGCCGGCTACTCGGGCGGCGAGCGCGTCGCCGATCTGGTCGGTGGTGCGGAAGGTTCCGTCGCGCTCGGCGAGGTCGGCGGTGACGGCGTCTTCGATGCGGGCGGCCTGGGTCTCGTGGCCGAGGTGGCGCAGCAGGAGGGCGACGGAGAGGATCGTGGCGGTCGGGTCGGCCTTGCCGGTGCCGGCGATGTCCGGGGCCGAGCCGTGGACGGGCTCGAACATGGAGGGGTAGGTGCCGGTCGGGTTGATGTTCCCGGAGGCGGCGAGGCCGATTCCGCCGGTCACGGCGGCGGCCAGGTCGGTGAGGATGTCGCCGAAGAGGTTGTCCGTGACGATGACGTCGAAGCGCTCGGGCTGGGTGACGAAGAAGATCGTCGCGGCGTCGACGTGCAGGTAGTCGGTGGTGACCTCGGGGTATTCCTGGCCGACCTTGTCGAAGATGTTCTTCCACATGTGGCCCGCGTACACGAGGACGTTGTTCTTGTGGACCAGCGTCAGCTTCTTGCGGGGGCGGGCGTTCGCCCGCTCGTACGCGTCGCGTACGACGCGCTCGACGCCGTAGGCGGTGTTGATGCTGACCTCGGTGGCCACCTCGGCGGGGGTGCCGGTGCGCAGGCTGCCGCCGTTGCCGGTGTACGGGCCCTCGGTGCCCTCGCGGACCACGACGAAGTCGATCTCCGGACGGCCGGCGAGCGGGGTGGCCGTGTTCGGGAAGAGCTTCGAGGGGCGCAGGTTGATGAAGTGGTCGAACGCGAAGCGGAGCTTGAGCAGCAGGCCGCGCTCCAGGACGCCCGAGGGGACCGACGGGTCGCCGATGGCGCCGAGCAGGATCGCGTCGTGGTGCTTGAGCGCCTCGAGCTCGTCGTCCGGGAGGGTCTCACCGGTGCGGTGCCAGCGCGTGGCGCCGAGGTCGTACTGCTTGGTCTCCAGCTTCACATCCTGGGGCAGGACCGCGGTAAGGACCTTGAGGCCCTGAGCCACGACTTCCTGGCCGATGCCATCACCGGGGATCACTGCGAGACTGATGCTGGTCGACATGTCGGAACCGTACTCCCTGTCCCAGTCCTCAGACATCTTGCGTCCACCATGTGGACGCAAGATGTCTGACGTGCCGGGCCTGGTCAGTGGCCGGTCGAACCGCCGTTGTCACGGCGGTCGAGGGCGCGCTGGAGCGCTGCGGCGGCGTTCTTGCGGTCGGCGTCGGCCGTGGAGGAGTGGCGGACGCGGCGGGCTGCGGTGGATGCGGTCATGGTGATCGACTCCTTGAGATCACGGCGTGGCGGGGCCACGGATGAGGGGTTCCTTCAAGGCGCCGGAAGAGGCGGGGAGCTGTGCGCCGCAGGGGTTGCCTGCCAGGGGCGCGCGCTCTCGACCGCCATTCGCCGGATCGGCGAGACGTTCGGCTTCTACAAAGCTAGGGCAGGTCCCGCTGTATGTCTCCGCAATTACTCGGACTTCCTACTATCTGAGACGGGCAACTGCCCGGAAGGCTCCCTTCCGGGCATCCGATTCAGCGCGTCTCGGAGCGAAGTTCCCTGATCAGAGCCCTTACGCCGAGGGTGGCGGCGGATTCCGGCGTGGTGACGTATCCCACGCGTCTCACCGGCCCCGAAGGGCCCAGTCCGGTGATGTCCACGGCGTCCGTGGCCTCGCGGAGCGAGAGCTCGGGCAGGATCGCCATGCCGAGCCCCCGCCCGACCATGGTCAGCACCATCCCGTCGTCCTCCGCCTTGACGGTGGCCCGCGGGATCCAGTCCTGGGCCTGCCACCAGTCGCGGGTGTACGAGCCGCAGTTCTCGTCCCAGTCCAGCAGCGGCAGCGCCTTCGGGTCGGGGTGTCCGGCCGGGTGGACCAGGGCGTACGCCTCCTCCCGGAGCACCCCCGTCAGCAGGCCCGCGGCGCCGCCCTCCGGTACGGGCCCGGCCGCGTTCAGCGTGGCGATGCCGAGGTCGGCGCGGCCGGCGGCCACCTCCCCGGCGGTGCCGGCACCGAGCTCGCGCACCACCCGGACCTCGGGGCGGATGCCGGGGTGGCGGTCCGTGAGCCGCTCCAGGGCCGGGGGCAGCAGGTGCAGGGCCGCGCTGCGGAACGCCGCGATGCGCAGCACCCCCTCCACCACGTCCTGATCCGCGGCGGTCCGGCCGGCGCCGCGCGCCTCCGCGCCGAGGACCTCGTACAGCCGCAGGATCCGGCGGGCGAGGCCGACGGCCCGCTCCCCCGCCGCGGTGGGCGAGGCGCCGGTGCGCCCGCGTTCGAAGAGCACCGCACCGACCTTGGCCTCGCTGCCGCGCACGGAGTGCGACACGGCCGACTGGGTCAGGCCGAGCCGGGCCGCCGCGGCGGAGAAGCCGCCGGTCTCGGCGACGGCGACCAGGATCCGGAGTTCGTGCGGAGCGAGCTCGGACACGGCGGCTCTCACCTCGTTCTATGAGCGGTGTTCATGGATGTGCGGCTTCCATGAACGCAACCCCCTGCCCGGGCCCGTGATTCCTTCCTAACGTCCTCGCCATGACCACGAACCACACCGCTCACGCCGTCCACCAGATCGCCCGCCCCACCGGCTTCCCCTCCCCGACCGACTTCGCGTACGTCGAGACCCCAATCCCCGTCCCCGCCCCGGGCACCGCCCTGGTGCAGAACCTCCTGCTCTCGGTGGACCCGTACCACCGCGGGATGATGGACGGCGGCGAGGGCGGCTTCGAGCTGAACACCCCGCTGGAGGGCCGCTCGGTGGGCCGGGTGCTCGCCTCCCGCGACCCGGGGCTGCGCGAGGGCGACCTGGTCTTCCACCGCGAGGGCTGGCGTACCCACGCCCTCGTCACCCTCGGCGCGAACGGCACCCGCAAGCTCCGCGGCCACGAAGGCGTCCCGCTGGAGGCGTACCTGAGCATCCTCGGCGGCACCGGCCTGACCGCGTACGCCGCACTCACCCGGACCGCGGCCCTGCGCGAGGGCGAGGACCTCTTCGTCTCCGCGGCCGCGGGCGGGGTCGGCACCGCGACCGGCCACATCGCGCGGCTGCTGGGCGCCCGCCGGATCATCGGCAGCGCGGGCTCGGCGGCGAAGGTCCGCCACCTCACCGACGCGCTCGGCTTCGACGCGGCCTTCGACTACCACGACGGGCCGGTCGGCGAGCAGCTCGCGAAGGCCGCGCCCGAGGGCATCGACGTGTACGTGGACAACGTGGGCGGGGACCACCTGGCGGGCGCGATCGACGTGCTGCGCGAGTACGGCCGGATCGCCTGGGTCGGCGGGATCTCGATGTACAACGGGGACCGCTCGCCGGCCGCGCCCCGCAACCTCTTCGAGGTCGTCCACAAGTCGCTGCGCCTGGAAGGCGTATTGGTTCGAAACCACACCAATCTGCAGGACGAGCTGGAGGACTTCCTGGTCCCGCACCTGCAGAGCGGCCGCATCGGCACGGACACCACCGTTGTCCAGGGAATCGATCACACGGTGGACGCCTTCCTGGGTGTGCTCCGCGGGGACAATCTGGGCAAGATGCTCGTCCGTCTCGAGGGCTGAATCCAGCCAACCGGATGTTCACCGACTTCTTACCGCACGGATGTAGACCTTTGGCCCGGCGCCCGTCACTCTTTCCGTCAATGTGCCAGCGGGGCACTTGAGTTGGAGGCGAGTAGCCAGTGACACCGATCAGCCGCAGAGGGTTCGTGGGAATCGGCGCCGGGCTGATGGCCGGTGCCGCCCTGCCGGCGCTCGCGCCGACGTCGGCGGCCGCGGCCGCCGCGAGCGGCACGATCACCGACGTGAAGCACGTGGTGATCCTGATGCAGGAGAACCGCAGCTTCGACCACTACTTCGGCCGGCTGAAGGGTGTCCGCGGCTTCGGTGACCGCGCCGCCGGGAACATCCCGGGCGGCTGGGGCATGTTCAACCAGTCCAACTGGGGCGGCCGCCAGTACCCGTGGAAGCTCAGCGCCACCCCGCCGGCGGGCGGTGTGGACGGCGAGACCCTGGCCCAGTGCAACGGCGACCTCCCGCACAGCTGGACCTCGCAGCACGCCGCCTGGAACAAGGGCCGGATGGACAACTGGGTCCTCGGCGTCGGCAACACCCGCACCCTGGGCTACCTCGACCGCGGGGACATACCGTTCCACTACGGGCTCGCCGACAACTACACGATCTGCGACGCGTACTTCTGCTCCACGCTGAGCGCGACCGGCCCGAACCGCACCTTCCTGTGGAGCGGCAAGGTCGACGCGGGCAGCAAGGACGGCGGCGACGAGTCCGGGCTGACCTGGGAGACGTACGCGGAGGCCCTGCAGCGGGCCGGCATGAGCTGGAAGGTCTACCAGAACGCCCAGGACAACTACGGGGACAACGGCCTCGCGTACTTCAAGAAGTTCACGGACGCGGCGCCCGGCAACCCGCTGTGGGACCGCGGCATGGGCTCCGTCCCGAAGGTCACCGGCTCCACCCCCGACGACATCGCGGCCGCCATCCGCGCGGACGTCGTCGCCGGCACCCTGCCCCAGGTCTCCTGGGTGGTCGCGAACGAGGCCTTCTCGGAGCACCCGTACGCCCCGCCCGGCGACGGCGCGCACTTCGTGGACCTGGTCTACCGGGCGCTGTCCGCGAACCCCGAGGTCTTCGACTCCACCGTCCTGTTCCTCAACTACGACGAGAACGACGGCTTCTTCGACCACGTCCCGCCGCCGGTCGCCCCGCCCGGCACCCCGGGCGAGTACATCGACGGCACCCCGATCGGGCTCGGCTTCCGCGTCCCGATGATCGTCATGTCCCCGTGGACGCGCGGCGGCTGGGTGAGCTCGGAGGTCTTCGACCACACCTCGGTGCTCCGCTTCATGGAGACCTGGACGGCGGCCCTCGGTACCCCGGCGAACTGCCCGAACATCAGCGCCTGGCGCCGCAAGGTGACCGGCGACCTGACCGGCGTCTTCGACTTCGCGCGCCCGGTGTACGGGGTGCCGTCCGGGCTTCCCTCGACCGCGAAGGTCATCGGCCAGTCGACCTGCGGCCCGCTGCCCAACCCTGCGCCGCAGGACAACGCGCTCCCGGTCCAGGAGGCCGGAACCCGCCCCGCGCGGGCCCTTCCGTACCAGGTGAACGGCAATCTGGACCGCTTCGAGTTCGGCGCGGCCGGCAAGATCCTGGCGTGGTTCTCGATGACCAACCAGGGTGCGCAGGCGAAGCAGGCGGCGCACTTCTCGATCCACCCGCACCAGTACCGGGACACGGCGGCCTGGCAGTACACGGTCGACCCCGGCGCGACGGGGACGGACTACTTCAACATCGGGCTCGGCAGCGGCTCCGGCAAGTACGACATCTCGATGTACGGGCCGAACCGCTTCCTGCGCCGGTTCATCGGCGACGCGTCGAAGGCGGGCAAGGCGATCGAGGTGGCGGCCCGCTTCGCGGTGGAGCCGGGCACGGGCAAGACGGCGGTCTACTTCAAGATGACGAACACGTCGGCCGCGCCGGTCACCTTCACGATCCGCTCGAACGCCTACCGCTCGGACGGCCCGTGGACGTACACCGTCCCGGCGAACTCCTCGCGCGAGGACTACTTCAACGCGGTCGCCTACAACGACGGCTGGTACGACTTCACGATCCTCGCGGACAACGACGGCACCTGGTCGCGCCGCTACACGGGCCACATCGAGACGGGCGCGCCCAGCATCAGCGGCTCGTAGGACCGGCGGTCACAGCACGTCCCCGTTGCGCCAGTCGAACCACAGCCCCTGGGCGGGGTCCGGCAGGACCCCGCCGTCGGGCACCCACAGGTACGTCGAGCCCTCCTCCTCGGGGAGGGCCTGCGGCCACGGGGACGCGAGCGTACCGATCCGCCCGCCCCACACCGTCCAGCCCCGGGAGGTGTACAGCGCCGCCCCCGCGTCGGAGGCGGAGAGCGCGCCCAGCACGTAGGCCCGCCCGATGACGCCTTCCAGCCCGGCCATGACCGCGCTGCCCAGACCGCGCCGCCGGGCCCCGGCCCGTACGGCCACCGCCTCGACGTAGCCGCAGCGCAGGGCCCGGTCGGTGTGCACCACCCGGCGCTGGACCACGCTGCCGTGCGCGGTCAGCCGCTCGCCCTCGTACACCAGGGCGTGCATGCCGCCGAGGGCGTGCTCGAAGTCCTCGTCCGAGAACTCCCCGTCGAAGGCCTCGTCGAGCAGGGCCCGTACCTCGCCGAGGAGGTCCGGGCCGAGCTGCGAGGTGTGGGCGAGGCGGGTGCGGAGGTCGCTCATGCCCCCAGTCTGCCGCGCAGCCCGGCGAGCTCCGCACCGCTGAGCCCGCCCGCCCGCAGGTACTCCTGCGGCATCAGCCAGGCCGCGGCGGAGCGGGCGAGCTCGTGGACACTGGTGCCCAGGCCCGCCGTGTACTCCTCGATCTCCCGGCTGTCGTACGGGCGGCCCCGCGCGGCGTACATCGCGCGCACCCGCGGCTCGCTCAGCCCGTGGTCGGCCGCGATCTCCTCGGGGCTCGCACCCATCAGCCGCAGCAGCACCAGGGCGATGATGCCGGTGCGGTCGCGGCCCAGGCCGCAGTGGAAGACCACCCCGCCGGGCGGGGCGCCGGCGACG
This sequence comes from Streptomyces sp. NBC_01296, assembly GCF_035984415.1. Classification (NCBI taxonomy): domain Bacteria; kingdom Bacillati; phylum Actinomycetota; class Actinomycetes; order Kitasatosporales; family Streptomycetaceae; genus Streptomyces; species Streptomyces sp. NBC_01296. The sequence continues at coordinate 2,917,924 of NZ_CP130720.1, forward strand.
GCCGCGGCGACGGCGGCCACGCGTTCGGGGAAGCGGGCGAGGAAAGGCCGGAAATAGGCGGGCGTCGCGAAACCCGCGGTCCCCCACCACACGTCCCAGAACTCCCGGTCCTCGATCCCGTCGAGCGGGATGCGGACGGTGGTCAGGTCGGCCGGGCGGGGCGCGTGGTCCACCCCGGCCCCGTCGTCGTTGCGCAGGTCGATGACGGTGCGCACCCCGTGGCCGGTGAGACTGGTCCACCCCCGGGCGGTGAGCCGGTCGAGGGCGTCGGCGCGGACCAGGGCGCCGGACCGGACCCCGCCGAGCCCGCCGAGGTCACGGACGTTGAAGCAGCCCTCCCAGTCGAGGATTCGACCGGCGTTCGACATGTCCATAGTTCCCCCTGTCAGTACACAACGGACAATCGGTCATGACGGGGCGCTGGCCCCGCACGGTTCCCGGCGCCAGGATCGGTCCATGTCGCCCGAGACCCATCAGTGGACCCCGACCCACGGCGAGCCGTATCGCCCCGTCGCCTACCGGCCCGAGCGGATGCCGAGCGCGCAATCGCTCGCGCGTTCCGCGCAGTTGCGGGCGCGCATGGACGAGCGGCGGACCGTCCGGCACTTCTCCCCCGAACCCGTCCCGGAGCAGGTCATCCGGGATGCCGTCGCGTGCGCCGCGACCGCGCCGTCGGGGGCCCACCAGCAGCCGTGGACCTTCGTCCTGGTCAAGGACCCGGCCGTGCGGCGGCAGATCCGCGACGCCGCCGAGCAGGAGGAGCTGATCTCCTACGACGGCCGCCTCGGCGACGAGTGGCTCGCCGCCCTGCGCCCGCTCGGCACGGACGCGGTCAAGACCCACCTCACCGATGCCCCCGCCCTGATCGTCGTCTTCCAACAGCGCTACTGGCTCGGCCCGGACGGCACGAAGCGCAAGCACTACTACGTCGACGAGTCGGTCGGCATCGCGGTCGGCATGCTCCTGACCGCCCTCCACCTCGGCGGCCTCGCGGCCCTGATCCACACCCCGAGCCCGATGCGCTTCCTCTCCCACGTCCTGCAGCGCCCGGAGAACGAGAAGGCGTTCGCCGTCATCCCGGTCGGCTACCCCGCGGACGACTGCGAGGTCCCGGACCTGATCCGCAAATCCCTGGACCAGGTCCTGGTCGAGATCTGACCTTCCCCGCCGCGGTCAGCGTCGCTCCCCTGAGGCCAGGACCGGCTGTGTCCGCAGCGGCCGCGCCGCAGGATTCGGCTGAACACCCAGTCCCGGGCCGGGCTGTTCCCGGGGGCCTCACGGCCGCCCCACCCGCCGGGGAAGCCTCGGAGCAGGAGGCCGGTGCGGCCGGGGCCGCGGTGGTGAAGCCGAGCAGTGTCCTGCCGAACCCCGTCCCGGCGGTCGCCGACGATCTCGGCCGCCATCCGAGCCTCGAAGGGGCAGCCCACCCCCGCACGGGAACTCGCGAGAGCCCTGCGCCCCCCTCGGGAAGCCAGGCCCGAGCAGCGGAGCGTGCCGCCGTGCGCGACAACCGGCGCCAGGTCAAAAGGACTTGCCCGAAGGAGCTACGAGGCCTCGTGGATCCGGGTCAGCAAGGCCAGCAGTGTGCCGCGCTCCGCCGGGGTCAGCGGGGACAGGAGTGCGGCGTTCGCCGTCTCGGCCAGGGATGCGCAGCGGGTGAGGGTGGCCGTGCCGGCCGGGGTGAGGGTGATCGCGTTCTTGCGGCGGTCCGCCGGGTCCGGGGCGCGCAGGACGAGGCCGGCGCCTTCGAGGTGATTGAGGAGGCCGACCAGGTCCTTGGGGTCGATGCCGAGCCGGCGGCCGAGGTCGGCCTGGGCCGCCGGGCCGTACTCGGCGGTCGCCGCCAGCACCGCGTGGTGCGCGAGCTTCAGGCCCTCCGCGGCCAGCGCCTCGGCGACCAGGCTGCGGCCGCGCGCCGCGACCCGGCCGACGAGCCAGCTCGGCAGGGACTGGATGTGTGCGAGGGCCGACGTCATGGGCCCAGCCTAGCAATTCATTGGGATTCCCCACGATCTCCTATATCGTTGGGGCTCCCAACGAATCTGACCGGTCCGGGAGGTCCTGTGCTCCGCATCCGCCACGACGTCAACGGCGGCCCCGAAGTGCTGTTCGCCGAGGACGTGGCCGTGCCCGCCCCCGGGGCCGGAGAGCTGCTCGTCGCGGTCGAGGCCGTCGGGGTGACGCTGCCCGTCGTGCGCAAGGTGCGGGAGGGCGGGGAGGCCATACCGCTCGGCGGGGAGGTCGCGGGGACCGTCGCCGCGCTCGGCGAGGGGGTGACGGGCTTCGCCGTCGGGGACCGGGTCACCGGGCTGTGCTTCGGCCACGGCTACGCCGAGTACGCGCTCCTCGCGGCCCCGTTCGCCTCCGCCGTCCCCGACGGGGTCGGCTCCGTCGACGCCGTCGCGCTCGTGCGCAGCGGGCTCGTCGCCCGCGGCGCCGTGGCGGCCGGGCAGCTCCGGCCCGGGGAGTCCGTACTGGTCACGGCCGCCGCGAGCGGGGTCGGCAGCCTCGCGCTCCAGCTGGCCCGGGCCGCCGGGGCGGGCCGGCTGGTCGCCGCCGTGTCCAGCGCGGACAAGGCCGGCTTCGTCCGGAGCCTCGGCGCCGACGAGGTCGTGCTGTACGAGGACCCCGCCGCCTGGGGCGAGCCGTACGACGTGGTCCTCGACGGAGTCGGCGGCGAGCTGCTCGGCCCCGCGGTGCGGGCCCTGGCCACGGGCGGGCGGCTGGTGGCGTACGGCTCCGGCGGCGGCACGGTGGAGGCGTACGAGCTGCTCGTGCGCGGCGCCTCGGTGATCGGCTTCCAGATCCGGGCCGTCGCCCAGGGCCGGCCCGAGGTGTACGAGGCCTGGCGGCGCGAGCTGTGGAAGGCGTACGCGGACGGCTCGCTGCGCCCCGCCGTGCACGGGGAGATCCCGCTCGCCGAGGCGGGCCGAGCCCACCGGCTGATCGAGGAGCGGCGCAACCTCGGCAAGGTGGTCCTGATCCCCTGACCGAACAGGGGCGCAACTGGAACCGCCCCCGATCCGGACTTGGGGGTACCGGAACGGGGGCGGGGTCAGCGGGGCAGGATCAGCCCATGTGCGGGTACGCGTAGTCCGTCGGCGCGACCAGGGTCTCCTTGATGGAGCGCGTCGAGGTCCAGCGCATCAGGTTCGACGCGGCGCCCGCCTTGTCGTTCGTACCCGAGGCGCGGCCGCCGCCGAAGGGCTGCTGGCCGACCACGGCGCCGGTCGACTTGTCGTTGATGTAGAAGTTGCCCGCCGCGAAGCGGAGCTTCTCCATCGCGTCCGCGGCCGCGTAGCGGTCACCGGCGATGATCGCGCCGGTCAGCGCGTACGCCGACACCGACTCCATCTGGGCCAGCATCGCGTCGAACTCGGCGTCCTCGTAGACGTGGATCGCCAGGATCGGGCCGAAGTACTCGGTCGTGAAGACCTCGTTCTCCGGGTCGGTGCACGCGATGACGGTCGGGCGGACGAAGTAGCCCTCCGAGTCGTCGTACGTGCCGCCGGCGATGATCTCGCAGGTCGGGTCGGCGATCGCGCGGTCGATGGCGGCCTTGTTCTTGGCGAACGACCGCTCGTCGATGACGGCGCCGATGAAGTTGGTCAGGTCGCGGACGTCACCCATGGTGATGCCGTCGACCTCGGCCGCGAAGGCCTCCTTGAAGCCGTCGTTCCAGATCGAGGCCGGAACGTAGGCGCGCGAGGACGCCGAGCACTTCTGGCCCTGGAACTCGAAGGACCCGCGGGTCAGGGCGGTCTTCAGGACGGCGCGGTCCGCGGACGGGTGCGCGACGACGAAGTCCTTGCCCCCGGTCTCGCCGACCAGGCGCGGGTAGGACTTGTACTTCTCGATGTTGTTGCCGACCGTCTTCCACAGGTACTGGAAGGTCTTGGTCGAGCCGGTGAAGTGGATGCCGGCCAGCTCGGGGTGGTTCAGGGCCACCTCGGAGACGGCGATGCCGTCGCCCGTCACCAGGTTGATGACGCCCTTCGGCAGGCCGGCCTCCTCCAGGAGCTCCATCAGGAGGACCGCGGAGTGGGTCTGCGTCGGGGACGGCTTCCAGACGACCACGTTGCCCATCAGGGCGGGGGCGGTCGGCAGGTTGCCCGCGATGGCCGTGAAGTTGAAGGGCGTGATCGCGTAGACGAAGCCTTCGAGCGGGCGGTGGTCGCTGCGGTTCCACACGCCGGCGGAGTTCGCGACCGGCTGCTCGGCCAGGATCTGGCGGGCGAAGTGGACGTTGAAGCGCCAGAAGTCGACGAGCTCGCACGGGGTGTCGATCTCGGCCTGCTGGGCGGTCTTCGACTGGCCGAGCATGGTGGAAGCGGCCAGCTTCTCGCGCCACGGGCCGGACAGCAGCTCGGCGGCGCGCAGGATGATCGCGGCGCGGTCGTCGAAGTCCATCGCGCGCCAGGCCGGGGCGGCGGCGAGGGCGGCGTCGATGGCCTCCTGCGCGTCGGCCTGGGTGGCGTTGGCGTAGGTACCGATGACGGACTTGTGGTCGTGCGGCTGCACGACGTCGAAGCGGTCGCCGCCGCCCATCCGCTTCTCGCCGTTGATGGTCATCGGCAGGTCGATCGGGTTCTCGGCCAGCTGCTTGAGCTGGAATTCGAGGCGCGCGCGCTCCGGGGTGCCGGGGGCGTACGAGTGGACCGGCTCGTTGACCGGCGCGGGGACCTGGGTCACAGCATCCATGGGACTGGTAACTCCTTGACCTGGTTCTTGGCTAGTTCTTGGTGATCATCGAGCGGAGGAAGAACAGGAGGTTGGCCGGCTTCTCGGCGAGGCGCCGCATGAAGTAGCCGTACCAGTCCGTCCCGTACGCGGTGTAGACGCGCATGCGGTGGCCCTCGGCGGCGAGCCGCAGGTGCTCCTCGCTGCGGATGCCGTACAGCATCTGGAACTCGTACTCGTCCAGCTTGCGCCCCGCCGTGCGGGCGAGCTCCTGGCCGATGGCGATGAGGCGCGGGTCGTGCGACCCGATCATCGGGTAGCCCTCGCCGTCCATCAGCGTCTTCAGGATGCGGACGTACGCCTTGTCGATCTCGGCCTTGTCCTGGTACGCGACCTCGGCGGGCTCCTTGTACGCGCCCTTCACGATCCGGACGCGGCTGCCGGCGGCGGCCAGGCGGCGGGCGTCGGCCTCGGTGCGGAAGAGGTACGCCTGGATCACGCAGCCGGTCTGCGGGAAGTCCCGGCGCAGCTCCTCGTGGATGGCGAACATCGAGTCGAGGGTGGTGTGGTCCTCGGCGTCCAGCGTGACGGTGGTGCCGATGGCCGCGGCGGCCTCGACGACCGGGCGGACGTTGGCGAGCGCGAGCTCGTGGCCGCCCTCCAGCGCCTGGCCGAACATCGACAGCTTGACCGACATCTCGGCCTTCTCGCCGAGTCCCAGGCCCGCCAGGTGCTCGATGAGTTCGAGGTAGGCGTCACGCGCGGCGTAGGACTGCTCGACGGTGGTGATGTCCTCGCCCACCACGTCGAGCGTGAGCTCCAGGCCCTTCTCCGTGAGGTCCACGACGATCGGGATGACCTGGTCGACCGTCTCGCCGGGGATGAACCGGTTCACCACGGGCTTGGTCACCGGGGCGGCAGAGACGATTCGGCGCATCTTGTCGCTGCGCGAAGCGGCGAGGATCACGGGACCCAGCACGGGGCACCTCCAACAGGTGGCAGAAGCAGGCATACGGTCCGCGCGGGGGCGGGCGGGGGCCATAAGGAAAACTCAAGTAAAACCACCGTGAAACCTAAGGATCGCTTTGATCCTCTGCCATCGACAGCTGTCACGCATCCGTGTCCCCGATCTCATACATCTGTCTGAAGACGGGGTTTCCGAGTGGGAGAATGTCCGGGTGAAGGGCGATTACCAGGACCTGGTGGATGAGATCTCGGCGCTTCTCGGCGCCCCGGCGACGCTGGAGAACCGGGACTTCCGCCTCATCGCCTTCGGCGCGCACGACAGCGACGACGATCTCGCGATGGACCCGGTGCGCACCCGCTCGATCCTGACCCGCCAGTCGACGGCGGCCGTACGGGCCTGGTTCGAGGGCTTCGGCATCGCGCGGGCCACCGGGCCGGTGCGCATCCCGGCGGCGCCGGACGCGGGGGTCTTCCGGGGACGGATCTGCCTGCCGGCGCGGTACCGCGGGATCGTGCAGGGCTACGTATGGCTCCTCGACCAGGAGCCGGGCCCCGGTCCGGACGTCCTGGCGGCGGCCATGGAGGTGGCCGAGCGGATCGGGATCCTGCTCGCCGAGGAGGCGAAGGCGGGGGCCGACCTGTCCCGGGAGTTCCGGGCGGTGCTCACGGCCGGCCGGGGCGGGCAGCAGGACATGGCGGTGGCCGCGCTCCGGGTGGCGCTGGGTCCGGGGGCGGACGGGCTGCACGCGGTGGTGTGCGTGACGCCGTGGGCCGGCGAGGCCCCGGCGTCGGTACCGGGCACGGCGGCGGTCTGCACCGTGCCCCGGCCGGGGCACCAGGCCCTCGCCGTACTGGTCAGGCTCCGCTCGGGGGAGGTGCTCGTACCGGCCGTGGGCGTCGCGACGCGGCTGCTGCCCCACGCCGACACGTCGGCCGCCCGGCCGCACACGGGCCCCACCGCCGGGATCGCGGAGCCCCGCCGGGAGCTGACCGCGCTGGCCGACGCCTGGTCGGAGGCCTCGGCGGCGGCGCAGGCGGCCGCGGCCCAGCCGCGGTTCGGCCCGGTGGCCCAGTGGTCGGAGATCGGCCCGTACCGGATGCTGGCGGCGCTCTCGGCCGCCGACCGGGAGGGCGACCCGGCGACCCGCGTCCTGCTCCAGCCCGCGCACCGGGAACTCGCCCGGACCGCCGAGCTGTTCCTGGACTGCGCGGGCCAGGCGGGCCGCGCGGCGGCGGCCCTGGGCATCCACCGCCAGACCCTGTACTACCGGCTCGGCCGGGTGGAACAGCTGACCGGCCTCGACCTGGACGAGGGCGAGGACCGCCTGCTGCTCCACATGGCCCTCAAGGCGGCCCGCCTGCACGGCTGATCGCAGATCCGCCAGGTCACCGGCGGGGGCCTGCCCACAGCGCGCCGGCGTCGGACGCCGGGCGCTCAACTGCCCGTGTGCGTATGGGCGGCCCACAGTCCGGGGCTGTACGGGTAGCGGGCGCGCATGCGCCTGACGGCGTGGTGCAGGGCATGCGCGCTGAGTCCGGTGCGGGGCGCGGTGGTGCCGTCGGCGGTGAGGTGGGCGTAGAACTCGGCGGCCAGTTCGGCGGCGGCGCGGTCGTCGACCGACCAGAGGGTGCCGATGACGTGCTGGTACCCCGCGATCTGGAACGCACCGGTGATGTGGAGCGATTCGTCGGCCAGGCGGGACGGGGAGACACCGGTGTCGCACGCCGACAGATAGCTCAGCGAGGCGCTGAGCTGCAGGGCGCTGATGTCGGCGATGGTCAGCGGAGCCTCGGCGCGGTCGGTCAGCACGAGGTGGCTGCGCGCCGGGTCGTCCGGATCGGCGTAGCCGTGGCAGGCGAAGTGGGCCGTGCCGTGGCGGGGCAGCGCCTCCAGCACGCCGGCGCGGGTGGCGTCGGTCAGCACCCGGGCGTCCGGCACCATCCCGGTGATCGCGCTGATCTCGTCGGCGATCCCCGGCAGCGGCATGTCGGGGACGTCGGGCACGGGCACGATCAGCGTGCCGTCCTCCACGGCCGTCGACCGGCGTGCGCGCGCATGGGCCAGCACCCGGACGGTCGTGGTGTACGAGGAGACGACGCGGTCCATCAGCGTGGTGTCGCCGCCCGTCCCGTCGGCCGTAGTACGGCCGGCGGCGTGGAGCGGGAGGAAGGCGAGGATCCCGACCGGGCACCACCACACGCGCGGCCAGGCTTCGCCGCTTCGAGGAGCGGCGGTGTGGCCGAGACGTTCCAGCACGGGCTCGGCCACCGCGGTCCACAGCAGTTCCAGGACGGCGAGGACGTCCCGCTGTGCCTTGATGCGGTTCATGGGGTCGAGCGCGGGGTCGGTGGCCCTCCGCCGGGCGGTGAGCAGCCGGTTGGCCCAGGCGTAGGCGTCGTCATGCGTGAGGCCGGTCAGCGGCACCACCTCGACGGGTTCCCGGTCTCCGCGGTCCCTCAGGATGAGCGCGTCGCAGCGTGAGCGGCTCGTGGTCACGAAGACGACGGGCCCTTCCTGTGCCTGCCGGGACAGGAGGCGGACGGAGGGTGCCTCCAGGAAGTCCTCGCACCCCGGAACCGAGCGGATGCGCGTCAGCAGCCCCTGCCAGGCTTCGTAGGCCTCGCGCCGGTCCGCGGCCAGGCGCCGCCCGGCATCCGGCACCTGCTCGGCGGCGACGCCTGCCACCGGACGGCGGCCGTACGGGGAGGCCGGCCGGTCCGGGGCCGCGAGGCGGGCGCGCAGCCGGTCGAGCTCCACCGCCAGGTGAGGGGCGTGTTCATCGAGCCGCGCGCGGTCGTCGCCGGGCACTGCGAGCGCGTCGGCGGCGAGGATGCCCCGTACGCGTTCCAGCAGTTCCACGGCCCGGGCCGGCCGGCCGGCGAACAGGGCGGCCGCGGCGGCCTCGCCCGCCAGGTCGGCGACCCGGCCGATCTGGTGCTCCCGATCGGCACGGGTGAGGCTTCCCGGCGCGAGGATCCCCACGAGCTCGATCGCCTTCTCCACGGCTCGCAGCCCCTCCGCTGCGTGTTCGGGCTCCGCGGACAGCCGGGCGAGGCGCCGGTGGGCGTCGATGCGCTGGAACGTCGAGGCGGCCGTGCTCTCGCCCGCCTCGCGGTAGCAGCGGCGCGCCTCCTCGAGCAGGTCGCCCTGTCCGCCGTGTTCGGACCTGGTCTCGAGGGCGGTCCCCAGGTTGACGAGGTACGCGGCACGTTCCGGGTGGTCGACGGGCGTGGCCCGCACGGCCTCGCGCGCCGCCTGCGCCGCTTCGTCCAGGATCCGGGGGTCCATCAGTTCCCGGCTCTGCAACAGCCACCCGATCCAGCCGAACGTGGGGTTCTCGAAGTGGGCCGCCTCCTCGACGGTCACGGTCCCGGGCTCCTTGAACGTGCGCTTCGCCTTCCGGAACGTGGTCACCAAGGTCGCGGCGAGGTGGTTCAACTGCCCGGCGTACTGGGGCCGGCCCTCGGGGGTGAGGTCCAGTGCCTGCCGCGAGATCCGCAGCGCCTCCAGGAGGGAGTCCATCTGCCGGGTGCGACCGTGCAGCGAGCCGAGGACGGCCGCAAGGTTCCTCAACCGTCCGGCCCGGGCCGGATGGTCGTCCGGGGTGAGTGCCACGGCCTCGCGCACGGCCTGGACCGCCTCCTCCAGATCCGCCTGGCGGTCTGTGCGCTCGGACAGGCGGTGGAGGGCGCTCGCCACGTTGTTCAGGTACATCGCGCGTTGCGGATGGTCCCGGGGAGTGAGTTCCACCGCCTCCCGCTCGGCCCGGACCGCCTCTTCCAGCGGGGCCGTCTCGCCGGTGCGTTCGTGGAGGAGGCCCAGGGCGCCGCCCAGGGCGGTCAGGGCCTGCGCGCGCTCGGGATGGCCGACCGGGGCGTCCGCCACGGCCTCACGCCCGATCCGTACCGCCTCCTCCAGGACCGTCGGCTGCGCCGTGCGGACGTACAGCCGCAGCAGTGCGTTCTCCAAGTTGAGGAGGTGCAGGGCGCGTTTGGGGTGACCGGGGGGCATGAGCACGAGACCCTCGCGCTCGGCCTCGGTCGCCTCGCGCAGGAGGTCCGGCCGTCCGGTCTGCTCGTAGAGCCCGGCCAGTGCGCCACCGAGATTCGTGAGGCGCGCGGCCCGGTGGATCTCGTCGTCCGGGACGGCGGCCAGCGCCTCGCGTCCGGTCCGCACCGCCTGCTCCAGCAGTTCCGGTCGGCCGGTCCGCTCGAACAACGTCTGGAGGTCGATGGTGAGTTCGTCCAGACCGGCGCCGCGCGCGGGATCGTCCGGGGGCGCGGCCGCCGTGGCCTCGCCGAGGACCTGGAGCGCCTCCTCCAGTACGTCCACGCGGTCGGTCGCGGCGAACAGGAGCCGAAGGTGGTCGTGGAACAACCGGACGCTCGCGTCACGGCGGCGGTCCTCGCGGGGCATCGCCGCCACCGTCTCGCGCATCGTTCGCACCGCCTCCTCCAGTACGTCCACCTCACGGGTGCGCTCGGCCAGGAATCCCAGTACGAGTCCGAGGTGTTCGAGCTGCGCGATGCGGCGGGGGTGGTCCGGTGGCGTCGCCGCCACGGCCTCGCGTCCGATCACGGCCGCCTCTTCCAGAAGAGCGAGCCGTTTCGATGCGACGTAGAGCTCGAGGAGCGATGCGCCGAGGTTCGTCACCACGCGGAGCCGGTGGGGCGAGTCGGACGGGGTGGCGGACGCCGCTTCCCGTCCGTACCGGACCGCTTCCTCCAACAGCTCCGGCCGCTCGGTGCGCCGGTACAGCGCCCTGAGGGAGGTCTCGAGGTTGATCAGGTACCTGAGACGGTCGGGATGCCCCTGGGGCGTGAGGGATGCTGCTTCACGAACGGCCTCGGCGGCCTCCTCCAGGGCGCCGAGCCGGCCGGTGTGCCGGTACTCGGCTTCGAGGGCGCTGCCGAGCACGTCGAGGAGTCCGGCGCGGCGCGGATCCTGCGGTGAGGTGCGGGCCACGGCCTCGCGCGCGGCCCGGAGTGCGCCCTCCCCTCCCTGCTGCCCCCTGCGGTCGCTCTGGATGTCGAGGAGATGGACGAGGCTCGCCAGTTCCGCGGCCTGGCCCGGATGTCCGGGCGGAGTGAGGGCCACGGTCTCCTGGGCGGTCCGTACCGCCTCGTCCAGCACGGCCGTGTCGTCGGTGCGGTGGTACAGATGCCGCAGGGAGACGGCGAGGTTGCTCAGGTGGTGGCGCCGCCCGGGGTCTTTGGGCGGGCTGAGCGAGACCGCCTCGCGGCTTGCCGCCACCGCTTCCCGCAGGTGGTCCGTCTCCCCGGTGTCCTCGAACAGCATTCCGAGGGCGGTGCCCAGGTCGGTCAGCCGGCCGGCGCGTTCGGGGCGGTCCGGCGGGGTGGCGTCGAGTGCCCTGCGCAGCAGGGCGATCGCCTCGTCCAGCGCCTGCCAGCGCCGGGTGCGCTGGTACGCATCGATCAGACCCATCGCCCGTCGCCTGAGTTCGGCCGGGCCCTGCGCGCCCGCCGTGGGCTGCGGCGCGGGCGGGGACTTCGCCAGGTGGCCGGCGAGCACGGCGCGTACTTCTTCGGGGACGCGCTCCGGATCTGCCCGGAACACGGGGGTCAGGAACCGGATGACGGGGTCCAGATCGCTCGGGACCCTCGTGTCGCCCAGGGCCAGGAAGCGTAACCAGTGGTACCAGCCCAGTGCGTGCGCCGTCGTCAGATCGCCCGCCGGGTCGGGTGATTCCAGGAGGGCGGCCGCGGCCCGGGCGGCAGCGTCGTCGAGTATCAGCGCGGGGTCGGCGGCCGCGCGGGCGACGTGGTCGCGGAGGACTCCGAGCGCTGCTTCACGGTCCGGCATGACCCTCCACGCCTGCTTGCACGCCTGCCTCCAAGTACGCGTCCCGGTCGCCGACTTGTGGATCGTACCCACGCCCCGCGGGGTGCGACGTACGCTTTTCCGGACGACGATGGCGCATTCGGCGGGGCGGTCCCGCCGCATGGGCAGGCGAGCCGCCAGGACGGGGCCGAGCGGGAGGACACCTCGGGTATGGACGCGGCAACCAGGAGCCGGGTGGGGCTGTTGTGCGACCAGCTCAGCCGCTGGCCGTCCCTGCGGGAGATCATCCGGGAGGGCGGGGCCGGACCCGAGCTCGACGACCTGCTGGCGCTGCTCGCCGGCCCGGCCGAGCCCGCCCCGCGGCGGATGGCCGAACTGGTCGACGCCGTCGAGCGGTCCTGCGCGCGCCAGGGCCTGGCGGGATGGACCAGTCGCGAGGGCGTCCCGCTCCCGGGGGTCCCGACCCTGCCTCCGGGGATGACCGGCACGGCCGGGGTGGCCGGCTGGACCTGCCCCTTCTCCCGGTGCGACCGCGTGGTCACCCCGGACGAGTCCCCGCGCCCGCCCGAATGCGCGGCCGCCCACGGCCGGGACGCCCGGATGAAGCCCTATCGGCCTGTGACCTCGTGAGCACCTTCCTGACCCAGATCGGCACGAAACTCGCCGACCGGTGGCTGGGCGCCGTGCTCCTGCCGGGGCTGCTGTGGATCGCCCTGCTCGCCGCCGGACTGCACCTGGGCCAGGGGCGGCCGTTCGCCGCCGGACGGCTGGCGCAGTGGCTGGACCAGCTCGCTTCCCGCCCTGCCGCGCACACCTCCGTCACCGCCGTGCTCGCCGCGGGCGCCGTCCTGCTGGCGGCGGCCGGCATCGGCCTCCTGGCCGGCGCCCTGGGCGGCCTGGTCGAGCGGGTGTGGGCCCTGCCCGCCGACCCGGCCCCGGCGGCCTGGCTGCTCCGACGCCGCCAAGGGGTGTGGGACCAGGCGACGCGCCGTCTGAAGGCCGCGATCCTGCAGGCCGCACAGCCCCCGCACCCCGGACTCGACCCCGCCCGGGCCGCCGCGCGGGTACGGGCCCTCCAGCGGCGCCGTGACCGGCTCGGCCCCGCCCGGCCCGTGTGTCCGACGCGGATCGGCGACCGCTTCGCCCGGACCACCACGCGGGCCGGCGCGGTCAACGGGGTCGACGACTTCGCGCTCGTCTGGCCACGGCTGTGGACCGTGCTGCCCGAAGAACTGCGCACCGACATCGCCACCGCGCGCAGCGGCTACGCCTCGACGGCGCGTCTGGCGGCCTGGGGCCTGCTCTTCACCCTGCTCGCTGCCGTCTGGTGGCCGGCCGCCCTGATCGGTCCCGCCGTACTCGCCTGCGCCGTGCCGCGCTCCCGCGCCGCTGCCGACGCACTGGCCGAGCTGATCGAGAGCGCCACCGACCTGCACCTCGGGGACTTGGCCGAACGGCTCGGCATCACCTCCCTGTCCACGGCCGGCGGCGCGGGACAGGCGGTCACGGCCCGGCTGCGGGACGCCGTCGCCGCGCCGCAGGGCCCGGCCGGCACGCTCCCCTGAGGGAATCCCGACCGGCCGGAGCCCCGATGGCCCGGCGGCGGCTCAGGCCGGGTCGCCGCCCTTGGCCTTCGTGATCATCTCCGCGGTGCGCCGCATGCCCTCCGTCAACTCCTCCGCGGTGACCGCGCCTTCCGGGTTGAACAGCCACTGCGCCATCACCCCGGTCAGCAGGGCCTCGTACAGTCCGCCGAGCGTCCGCTCGTCCCGCTCGTCGAGGTCCTTCTCGGGGACGCCGGTCAGCATGGCGATGAGCCCCCGGCGGCCCTCGCCCTGCGAAGCCGCCAGCATCGCCCGCAGCTCCGGCATCCGGTCACGGCTGAGCGCGACCTCCATGCTGGCCGCCCACATCGGGGCCGACTCCTCCTGACGGCCGATCACGCCGTCCCATACGGAGCGGAAGCGTTCCAGCGAGCCCCCCTCGCCGGTGACCTCCGGCGAGAAGGAGTCGCCCCACTCCTGCGCGAGTTCGACGTAGGCCTGCGTCAGCAGGGCGTCCTTCGAGCCGTAGTGGTAGCCGATCGACGCGAGGTTCGCCCCGGAGGCATTGACGATGTCGCGCGCGGTCGTCCGCACGAAACCCTTCTCGACCAGGCACTTCTTGGCGCCTTCGAGCAGATCTTCACGGTGTCCCATGCCCTCACCGTATCAAGACAACCGTCATAGACAAGCGTTCCATACGCTCGTACTAGACAAGCGTTTATGACGCTTGTACATTGCTGCTCATGACGAACTCCGCAGCACGTCTCGCCGGCCGCCGGGAATGGACCGCCTTCACCGTTCTCCTGCTGCCCCTGCTCCTGGTCTCCATGGACGTCTCCGTCCTCTACTTCGCCATCCCGGCCATCACCCAGGAGCTCGACCCGAGCGCCACCCAGCAGCTGTGGATCTTCGACAGCTACGCCTTCGCCCTCGCGGGGCTGCTCATCACCATGGGTTCGCTCGGCGACCGGATCGGCCGCCGCAAGCTGCTGCTGATGGGAGCGACCGCATTCGGGCTCGCCTCCGTCGGCGCCGCCTACGCCACCAGCGCCGAGATGCTGATCGCGGCCCGCGTCCTGCTCGGCATCGGCGGCGCGACCCTGATGCCCTCCACGCTGGCGCTCGTACGCAACCTGTTCCAGGACGCCAGGCAGCGCGGCCAGGCCATCGCGATCTGGTCCGGGGCCATGACCGGCGGGATCGCCCTCGGCTCGGTCCTGAGCGGCCTGATGCTGAACCACTTCTGGTGGGGTTCGGTCTTCCTGATCAACGTGCCCGCGATGCTGCTCCTGCTGGTCCTCGTCCCGGTGCTGGTCCCCGAGTTCAAGGACCCGGCCCCCGGCCGCTTCGACCTGCTGAGCGTCCCGCTGTCGACGGCCGCCGTGCTCCCGGTCGTGTACGGCCTCAAGGAGATCGCCGCCGAGGGCCTCGAACCGCTCTACGCGCTCTCCGTGGCCGTGGGCCTGGCCTTCGGGTTCGTCTTCGTCCGCCGCCAGCGCAGCCGTGACGACGCCATGGTCGCCCGGGCCCTGTTCCGGGGCCGCGGATTCGGCGCGGGGATCGCCCTCAACACCATCGCCGCCTTCGCCATGATGGGCTCGGCCTACTTCACCACCCAGTACCTGCAGTCGGTGCTCGGCATGGGCACGCTGGAAGCCGCCCTGTGGAGCCTCGCCCCCTCGCTCCTCATCGGCGCCGCCGCCCCGGTCGGCGCCGCCCTGGCCCAGAAGACCGACCGGGCGTACGTCATCGCCGGCGGCTTCGTCCTCGCCGCCGGCGGGTTCGCCCTCATCGGCCTCGTCGGCAGCGACTCGCTGTGGCTGCTGCTGACCGGCGCCGGCGTGCTGGCCTCCGGCCTCGTCACCGTGATGTCCCTGGTCTCCGACATGGCCCTCGGCTCGGCCCCTGCCGAGAAGGCCGGTTCCGCCGCCTCCCTGCTGGAGACCGGGTCGGAGTTCGGCGGGGCGCTGGGCATGGCGGTCCTGGGCAGCCTCGGCACCGCCGTCTACCGCTCCGATCTGCCGAGTGCGGAGCCCGCCGCACGGGAGACCCTGGGCGGCGCCGTCGCCACCGCCCACCAGCTCGGCGGTGCGGCCGGCGAGCAGGTACTGGCCCTGGCCCGCGAGGCCTTCGTCCACGGCAT
This sequence comes from Streptomyces sp. NBC_01296, assembly GCF_035984415.1. Taxonomy (NCBI): domain Bacteria; kingdom Bacillati; phylum Actinomycetota; class Actinomycetes; order Kitasatosporales; family Streptomycetaceae; genus Streptomyces; species Streptomyces sp. NBC_01296. The sequence goes on from NZ_CP130720.1 coordinate 2,933,060, forward strand.
GCAGTACGCGGCCTGGGGCGGTGCGGCCCTGCTGCTCGCGGGCGGCGCCCTCGCGGTGGCCCTGACGCGGGGGCTCGGCGCCCCGGCCCCGGCCGCGGCCGCACAGCCCGCCGCACAGGCAGCGCCCCTCGCGGGCTGAGCCCCGTACGGCCGGACGGAGCAGCGGCGGAACACGGCGAAGGGCCCGGGGAGAACTCCCCGGGCCCTTCGTCCGTTGCTGCGCGGCGGGCGGCGACTGCCGCCCGCTACGGGGTTCAGCCGAGGCTGACCGTACGCGCCGAGACGGCGCCGATCTCCTCGGCGATCTCCGCGAGGACGTTCACCGGGACCTCGGCGTCGACCGTGAGGACGCCGAGCGCCTCGCCGCCCTCCTCGGCGCGGGCGACCTGCATGCCCGCGATGTTCAGGCCGGCCTCGCCGAGGATGCGGCCGACGGTGCCGACCACGCCCGGTCGGTCGGTGTAGCGCAGCACGAGCATCTGCTCGGCCAGCGCCAGGTCCACGTCGTACTCGCCGATGCCGACGATCTTCTGCAGGTGCTTCGGGCCGGCGAGGGTGCCGGAGACCGAGACCTCCTGACCGTCCGACAGGGTGCCGCGCACGGTCACCACGTTGCGGTGGTCCGGGGACTCCGAGCTGGTGGTCAGGCGCACCTCGACGCCGCGCTCCTGCGCGAACAGCGGGGCGTTGACGTAGGAGACCGTCTCGTCGACGACGTCCTCGAAGACACCCTTGAGGGCGGAGAGTTCCAGCACCTTGACGTCGTGCTGGGTGATCTCGCCGCAGACCTCGACGTCGAGGCGGACCGCGACCTCGCCTGCGAGGGCGGTGAAGATGCGGCCGAGCTTCTCGGCGAGCGGCAGGCCCGGACGTACGTCCTCGGCGATGACGCCGCCCTGGACGTTGACCGCGTCCGGTACGAGCTCGCCGGCGAGCGCGAGGCGCACCGACTTGGCGACCGAGATGCCGGCCTTCTCCTGGGCCTCGTCCGTGGACGCGCCGAGGTGCGGGGTGCAGACGACCTGGTCGAGCTCGAACAGCGGGGAGTCCGTGCAGGGCTCCTTCGCGTACACGTCGAGGCCGGCGCCGGCGACGCGGCCCTCCTTGATGGCCGAGTACAGGGCGGCCTCGTCCACGATCCCGCCGCGCGCGGCGTTGACGATGCGGACGGAGGGCTTGACCTTGTGCAGGGCCTCGTCCCCGATGAGACCGAGGGTCTCGGGGGTCTTGGGCAGGTGCACGGTGATGAAGTCGGCGACCTCGAGGAGCTCGTCCAGCGTCAGCATCTTGACGCCCATCTGGGCGGCGCGCGCGGGCTGTACGTAGGGGTCGTACGCGACGATCTTCATGCCGAAGGCCGACATGCGCTGGGCGACCAGGACGCCGATGCGGCCGAGGCCGACGACACCGAGGGTCTTCTCGCTGAGTTCGACGCCCGTGTACTTGTTCCGCTTCCACTCGCCGTTCTTCAGGGCGGTGTTGGCCTGCGGGATGTTGCGGGCCGAGGCGACGAGCAGGCCGCAGGCGAGCTCGGCGGCGGTCACGATGTTGGAGGTCGGGGCGTTCACGACCATCACGCCGGCCTTGGTGGCCGAGGAGACGTCGACGTTGTCGAGGCCGACACCGGCGCGGGCGACGACCTTCAGCTTCTTGGCGGCGGCGATGGCCTCCGCGTCGACCTTGGTCGCGGAGCGCACGAGGATGGCGTCGACGTCCACGATCGCGGGGAGCAGCTCCGCGCGGTCGGCTCCGTTGACGTGCCGGATCTCGAAGTCCGGGCCGAGCGCGTCCACCGTGGCGGGCGACAGCTCTTCGGCGATGAGTACGACAGGTTTCGAGCTCACGTGGGTCCTCACAAGTCCAGTGCGGACGGCCGTCCCGACGGCCGCAGGCGGTGGAGGGGGTAGCCGCGTGGAAGACGCACGACACTGTGGGCCTGACGCGTTGTGTTGAGCAGTGTAGTGGCGGATCCCGGCTGGAATTCCGCCTGTCCGGAAGGATCACCCGTCCGGGGTTGGCCGGGGTGGACAAGCCGCGCCGGAGCGGGCCTGCATTCCGCCGAACCGGTGGTGCACCGCGGGGCCGGGACGGTGCGCCGCCCCGGCCCCCACGGCTGCGAGATCAGCTCTCGTCGCTGTCGACCCAGCTCATCAGCTTGCGCAGCTTCTTGCCGGTGGTCTCGAGCAGGTGTGCCTCGTCGGCCTTCTTGTACTCGTTGTACTTCGGCAGACCGGCCTTGTACTCGGCCATCCAGGTGTTGGCGAACTCGCCGCTCTGGATCTCGGCGAGGATCTGCTTCATCTCGGCCTTGGTGGCGTCCGTGATGATGCGGGGGCCGGTGATGTAGTCGCCCCACTCGGCGGTCTCGGAGACCGACCAGCGCATCTTCTCCAGGCCGCCCTCGTACATGAGGTCCACGATGAGCTTCAGCTCGTGCAGGCACTCGAAGTACGCGATCTCCGGCTGGTAGCCGGCCTCGGTCAGGGTCTCGAAACCGGCCTTGACCAGGGCGGAGGCGCCACCGCAGAGGACGGCCTGCTCACCGAACAGGTCGGTCTCGGTCTCCTCGGTGAAGGTGGTCTTGATGACGCCGGCGCGGGTGCCGCCGATGCCGGCCGCGTACGAGAGCGCGAGGGCGAAGGCGCTGCCCGAGAAGTCCTGCTCGACGGCGGCGATGCAGGGCACGCCGCGGCCTTCCTCGTACTGGCGGCGGACCAGGTGGCCCGGGCCCTTCGGGGCGACCAGGGCGACGTCCACGTTGGCCGGGGGCTTGATGAAGCCGTAGCGGACGTTGAAGCCGTGGCCGAAGAAGAGCGCGTCGCCCTCCTCGAGGTGCTCCTTGATGGACTCCTCGTAGATCTCGGCCTGGAGCGGGTCCGGGGTCAGGATCATGATGACGTTCGCCCAGGCCGCGGCCTCGGACACCGAGACGACCTTCAGGCCCTGCTCCTCGGCCTTGGCCTTGGACTTCGAGCCCTCCTTCAGGCCGACGACGACGTCGACGCCGGAGTCACGCAGCGACAGCGCGTGGGCGTGGCCCTGGCTGCCGTAGCCGATGACCGCGACCTTGCGGCCCTGGATGATGGACAGGTCGGCGTCGTTCTCGTAGAACAGCTCGGCCACTGGGATATCTCCTTGGTGCGCTGGTGTTGCTCCCACCGTACGGCGGGGAACGGGGAGGAAGTTTCCTGGTCTCGCGATGCGAGAGGCAACGCGACGTCAGGGTGTTGCTCAGGCGCTGCGGTCGAGCGCGCGCAGGCTGCGGTCCGTGATGGACCGGCCGCCGCGCCCTATGGCGATCGTGCCGGACTGCACGAGCTCCTTGATGCCGAACGGCTCCAGCATCTTGAGCATCGCGCCGAGCTTGTCGGCGCCGCCGGTGGCCTCGATGGTGACGGCCTCGGGGGAGACGTCGACCGTCTTGGCGCGGAACAGCTGGACGATCTCGATGATCTGGGACCGGGTCTCGTTGTCGGCCCGGACCTTCACCAGAACGAGTTCGCGCTCGATGGCGTTGTGCGGCTCCAGCTCGACGATCTTGAGCACGTTGACCAGCTTGTTCAGCTGCTTGGTCACCTGCTCCAGCGGGAGGTCCTCGACGTTCACGACGATGGTGATGCGCGAGATGTCGGGGTGCTCGGTGACGCCGACCGCGAGGGAGTCGATGTTGAACCCGCGGCGGGAGAACAGCGCGGCGATCCGGGCGAGGATGCCGGGCGTGTTCTCGACCAGGACGGAGAGCGTGTGCTTGGACATGTGAGTCGTTCTCTCTCTCAGGCTCTCTCGGCTCAGTCGTCTTCGTTGTCGCCGAAGTCGGGACGGACGCCCCGGGCTGCCATGACCTCGTCGTTGGAGGTGCCGGCGGCGACCATCGGCCACACCATGGCGTCCTCGTGGACGATGAAGTCGATCACGACCGTACGGTCGTTGATCGCGTTGGCCTCGGCGATGACCTTGTCCAGGTCGGCCGGGTCCTCGCAGCGCAGCGCCACGCAGCCCATGGCCTCGGACAGCTTGACGAAGTCCGGGACGCGGGTGCCCTTGCGGGGGGCGGTGGACTCGCCGAGCTGGGAGCCGACGGTGTCGTGGCCCGTCTCGTCCGCGTGCAGGACGGTGTTGGAGTACCGCTGGTTGTAGAACAGGGTCTGCCACTGGCGGACCATGCCCAGCGCACCGTTGTTGATGATCGCGACCTTGATCGGGATGTTGTTCAGCGCGCAGGTGACCAGTTCCTGATTGGTCATCTGGAAGCAGCCGTCACCGTCGATCGCCCAGACCGTGCGGTCCGGCATGCCGACCTTGGCGCCCATCGCGGCCGGGACCGCGTAGCCCATGGTTCCGGCGCCGCCGGAGTTCAGCCAGGTGCGGGGCTCCTCGTAGTTGACGAAGTGCGAGGCCCACATCTGGTGCTGGCCGACGCCGGCCGCGTAGATGGTGTGCTCGGGCGCGAGTTCGCCGATGCGCTGGATGACCTGCTGCGGGGAGAGCATGCCGTCCGCGGGGGTCTCGTAGCCCAGCGGGTAGGTCTCGCGCCAGCGGCTGAGGTCCTTCCACCAGGCGGAGTAGTCCCCGGCGTTGCCCTCGGTGTGCTCGGCCTGGACCGCCTGGATCAGGTCGGCGATGACCTCGCGGGCGTCACCGACGATCGGGACGTCGACCTCGCGGTTCTTGCCGATCTCGGCCGGGTCGATGTCCGCGTGGATGACCTTGGCGAACGGGGCGAAGCTGTCCAGCTTGCCGGTGACGCGGTCGTCGAAGCGGGTGCCGAGCGCGATCAGCAGGTCCGACTTCTGCAGGGCGGTGACGGCGGTGACCGCGCCGTGCATGCCCGGCATGCCCACGTGCAGCGGGTGGCTGTCGGGGAAGGAGCCCAGCGCCATCAGCGTGGTGGTGACCGGGACGCCGGTCAGCTCGGCCAGGACCTTCAGTTCGGCGGTCGCGCCGGACTTCATGATGCCGCCGCCGACGTACAGGACCGGGCGCTTGGCCTGGCAGATGAGCTTGGCGGCCTCGCGGATCTGCTTGGCGTGCGGCTTGGTGACCGGTCGGTAGCCCGGGAGGTCCTGCGTGGGCGGCCACGTGAAGGTGGTCTTCGCCTGCAGGGCGTCCTTGGCGATGTCGACCAGGACCGGGCCGGGACGGCCGGTGGAGGCGATGTGGAAGGCCTCGGCGATCGTCCTCGGGATGTCCGCGGCCTTGGTGACCAGGAAGTTGTGCTTGGTGATCGGCATCGTGATGCCGACGATGTCCGCCTCCTGGAAGGCGTCGGTGCCGATCGCCTTGGAGGAGACCTGGCCGGTGATCGCGACGAGCGGCACGGAGTCCATGTGCGCGTCGGCGATCGGGGTGACCAGGTTGGTGGCGCCCGGGCCGGAGGTGGCCATGCAGACACCCACCTTGCCGGTGGCCTGCGCATAGCCGGTCGCAGCGTGGCCGGCGCCCTGCTCGTGGCGGACCAGGATGTGGCGCACCTTGGTGCTGTCCATCATCGGGTCGTAGGCCGGGAGGATGGCCCCGCCCGGGATTCCGAAGACGGTGTCGCACCCCACCTCTTCGAGAGAGCGGATGAGGGACTGCGCACCCGTGACGTGCTCAACTGCGGCGGGCTGGTGTCCGCCGGAACGGGGCCGCGGCTGCGGATGGTGGGCCCCGGTGGCCTGCTCGGTCATCGGCATTCTCTTCTCGAGGCTGAGGGTTTTACGAGGATTCGAAGGTGTGCCAGTGCAACAAAAAACCCCTCGTGCCAGGAGGCAAGCGAGGGGAGCGCGTCGGGTGTGCGGAGCGGGGACATGTGGGTCCCAGCTTCAGCCGACGCGCTTTCCAAGTACGAGAATTCGGGTGCGCATGGCACTGACCCTCCCTCCGGCGGGAGGGGGATGTCAAGCGGGTGGGACGGGCGTCTCATTATGTGAGCCTCTATGGATGGCCATCGAGCCCCCGGACGAACCACCGGCCAAGGCGGGCTGGGCCGCTCCGCCCGGTACTGGGAACGTACCGCGCACGAGCGCGCGGCGCAGCCTGTACTCGTCGAGCGGGCCGGAAAAGGCCGCTCCCTGGCCGTGCGTGCAGCCCATGGCGCGCAGCGCCATGACCTGCTCGGGGAGGTCCACCCCGTCGGCCACCGACTGCATGCCCAAATCATTTGCAATACGCAACAAACCTGCGGTGATCTTGTGGAGCCGGGCGGATTCGACCACTCCCTCGACCAGGCCTCTGTCCAGCTTCAGGATGTCCACGGGGAGCCGGCGCAGGGCGCTGATGGCCGCGTAGCCGCTGCCGAAGCCGTCCAGGGCGATCAGGACCCCGAGCCCGCGCAGGGCCGCCAGGCGCCGCTCCAGCTCGTCGAAGGGGACTCGGGGGTCGCTGTCGGCCAGTTCGACCACCAGGGCCCCGGAGGGCAGCCCGTGGCGGTTCAGCAGGGCCTCCACGGAGCCGAGCGGCACGGCTCCCCCGGCTGCCGGCCCCAGGTCCAGCAGCCGCTGCGCGCTCATCCGGACGGCCACCGGTACGTCGTGCCCGATCCGGTGCCGCTCGGCGGCCTGCCCCACGGCCTCCTCCAGCAGCCAGCGCCCCAGCTCGGCGGCCCGGGTGGGCGCGCCCCCGGGGGGCCCGCCGCGGCCGTCCGGCCCGACCGCCGCGCCCTCGCTGTACTCGGCCACCCGGAGGAATTCCGCCGGGGTGAACAGGATCCCCTGGGCCGAGCGCCAGCGGGCCTGCGCCGCCACGGCCGTGACCTCGCCGCTGGCCAGCGAGACCACGGGCTGGTGCAGCAGGGCGAACTCCCCGTCGTGCAGCGCGGTGCGCAGCCGCCCGGCGAGCTCCGCCTTCCGTACGACCTCGGCCTGCATCTGGGGCGCGTACAGCTCGACCCGGTCCTTGCCGCCCGCCTTGGCGCGGTACATCGCGAGATCCGCGTTGCGCATCAGGTCCGAAGGGGTGATGCCGGGGTCGGCGAAGGCCACGCCGATGCTCGCGGCGACCCGGACCTCGCTGCCGGAGATCCGGTACGGCTGGGACAGGGTGGTGCGCAGCCGGTCCGCGATCTCTTGCACCTGGTACTCGCGGGCGCTGCGGTCGCGGCTTCCGTCGCCCTGGATCAGCGCCGCGAACTCGTCGCCGCCGAGGCGGGCCGCGGTGTCCCCGGCGCGCACCGAGTCCTGGAGCCGGTGCGCGGCCTCGATGAGCAGCTCGTCGCCGGCCTGGTGGCCGATGGTGTCGTTGACCGCCTTGAAGCCGTCGAGGTCGATGAAGAGCACGGCGGTGCTGTGGTCCCCCGCGCGCCGGCCGGTCAGGGCCTGGCGGACCCGGCGGGTGAACAGGGCCCGGTTGGGCAGGTCGGTCAGCGGATCGTGCTCGGCGCTGTGCTGGAGCTGCGCCTGGAGGCGGACCCGCTCGGTGACGTCCCGGCTGTTGAGGATGAGGCCGCCCTGGTGGCGGTTGACGGTGGACTCCACGTTGAGCCATTCGCCGCTGCCCGATTCGAAGCGGCATTCGATGCGGGTGGTCGGCTCCTCGGCGGGCGGTGCGGCGAGGAAGCGGCGCACCTCGTGGACCACCCGGCCCAGGTCGTGCGGGTGGATCAGGGTGGCGAGCTCGGCGCCGACGAGCTCCTCGGCCTCGCGCCCGTAGACCCCGGCCGCCGCGGGGCTGACGTACCGCAGGGTCCCGGTGGGGGCGGCGATCATGATGACGTCACTGGAGCCCTGGACCAGGGAGCGGAAGTGGTTCTCCTTCTGGGCCAGTTCCTGCGTCAGCGCGATGTTGTCGATGAGCATGATGCCCTGCCGGATGACGAGGGCGAGCACGACCGTGCAGCCGGTGAAGACGACCACCCGGTCGACCTTCCGGCCGTCGACGACGTTGTACAGGATGCCCAGGGTGCAGACGGCCGCCGCGAGGTACGGCGTGAGGGCGGGCAGCGAGCCGGTGATGGGGCGGCCGACGGGGCGGCCGGCGCGCGGAAGCCCCGGCGCCCCCGGGTTCGGATGGATGCGCCGGGCGCCCCAGGGTGCGTACGCGAGCAGCAGCGAGCCGGCGAACCAGCCGGCGTCGAGCAGCTGCCCGGACTGGTATTCGGCGCTCAGCAGCGGCGAGGTGAACAGGGCGTCGCTGAGCACGGTCAGGGCGAGGGCCGCGATGGCGGTGTTGACGGCCGAGCGGTTCGCCTCGGAGCGCCGGAAGTGCAGGACCAGCACCATGGAGACGAGCGCGATGTCCAGCAGCGGGTAGGCGAGGGAGAGCGCGGCGCGCGGGACGCTGCCGGGGGCCCCGGACTGGGCGGTGCGCGCCGCGTGCGCGAGGGCCAGGCTCCAGGACAGGGTGAGCAGGGATCCGCCGATGAGCCAGGAGTCGAGCCCGAGGCAGACCCAGCCGGCGCGGGTGACCGGGCGTTTGGCGAGGACGAGCAGGCCCACGATGGCGGGCGGCGCGAAGCACAGGAACGCGAAGTCGGCGACCGAGGGCTTCGGGACGGCCTCGCCGAGGATCACCTCGTACCAGCCCCAGACGGCGTTGCCGCAGGCTCCCATGAGGGAGGAGAACGCGAAGAGCAGCCAGGCCGGGCGCTCTCGGCTGTCGATGGCCCGTGCGTAGGTGTAGCAGGAGACGGCGGCGAGCAGGGCGGCGGCGCTGAGCCCGAAGTCGCCCATGATCTCGGCGAGTTCCTCGGTGCCCCAGCCGAGGGCGGCGCCGACGGCGTACCCGCCGCTGATCACGGCGAGCAGCAACTGCATCGCCAGGCTCCTGCCACCGCTTCCCGGGACGGGCTGCCGCGTCAGCAGCGCCGCCCCCGGGGCACTCACCGGTCCCCCTCGCCGGCTGGTTCCGGCGCGGCCCAGTCCCTGCAGCGTCGCTTCCGGCGGCTGTGCCGCATCGGATCCTTCGTCCATTGGCCGTGCATCGCCCGTCGCCCCCCAAAGTGTCCGATCACTCCCCAGCGCCCGACGAACGCGCTGCAGCCCCTTGGTCCGGACGATACACCACTTTCGTCACTCAGGGACATAGATGGTCTACTCTCCGTTACCACGCGGGGAGTTGTGACCACTGTGCGCGTCCGGACGGATGCGGAGCGTGCGCACAGCGCGTCACCCGGTGATCAGGACCGTGTTCTCGACGGGCTCCCCGGCGGCGAACCGGTGCAGCTGGCGGGCCACCAGCCGCTTGGCCCGCGGAGCGAACGCCGTGCTGCTGCCGCCGACATGAGGCGTGATCAGGACGTTCGGAGCATGCCAGAGCGGATGGCCCGCGGGCAGCGGTTCGGGGTCGGTGACGTCGAGTGCCGCGCGCAGCCGGCCCGACTCCAGTTCCGCCAGCAGCGCGGCGGTGTCGGCGACGGGGCCGCGCGCCACGTTCACCAGCAGGGCGCCGTCCTTCATGCGGGCGAGGAAGGCGGCGTCGGCCAGGCCCCGCGTCGCGTCGGTCAGCGGCGTGGAGAGGATCACCACGTCGGCCTGCGGGAGGAGCCGGGGCAGTTCGGCGTGCGCGTGCACCGGCCCGCGCGTGGTGGTGCGCGCCGAGCGTGCGACCCGTGTGACCCGCGCGCACTCGAAGGGCGCGAGCCGGTCCTCGATGGCCGCGCCGATCGATCCGTACCCGACGATCAGTGCGGACTTGTCGGCGAGGGCGTCGTAGAAGCCGCCGTGCCACTCCTCGCGGTCCTGGCCGCGCACCATGCCGGGGATGCCGCGCAGCGAGGCGAGGGTGAGGGTGAGCGCCAGCTCGGCGGTGCTCGCCTCGTGGACGCCGCGCGCGTTGCACAGCCGTACGCCGGGGTGCAGGAGGCCGAGGCCGCCCAGGACGTGGTCGATGCCCGCGGTCAGCGTCTGCACGACCTCGAGGTCCGGCATGCCGGCCAGCGGGCGCAGGGTGACCTCGGCGGGCTTCATGTACGGGGTGACGTAGAAGACGCAGGCGGCCGGATCGGCCGGGAAGGTGTCCTCACCGTCCCAGTGGCGGTAGCGGAAGGTGTCGGGGAGGCCCTCGATCTCCTCGGCGGGGAACGGGAGCCAGACGTCCGCTGTCTTTGCAGTCATGATCATGAGGCTATGCCAAGGCCAAAGGATCCTGATCAAACCGTTAGTTTGTTTGCCGGACCGGGAGGGGGACGCACGGGTGGAGCGCAGGTCGATCGGGGCGGGGGCGCTGGCGGTGGGCGCCGTCGGGCTCGGGTGCATGCCGATGAGCTGGGCGTACGCGCCCTCCCGGCGCCGCGGCGAGGAGTCGCTGGCCACGGTGCACACCGCGCTGGACCTGGGGGCGAACCTGCTGGACACCGCCGACCTGTACGGGCCGTACACCAATGAGCTCCTGCTGGGGCGGGTGCTGCGGGAGCGGCGGGCGGAGGCGTTCGTGTCCGCCAAGGTGGGGCTGCGGGCGGGCGAGCAGCACGTGGTGGCGGACGGTCGGCCCGGTTACATGCGGCGGGCCTGCGACGCCTCGCTGCGGCGGCTGCGGACGGACGTCATAGACCTCTACCAGCTGCACCGGGTCGATCCGGACGTCCCGGTGGAGGAGACCTGGGGGGCGATGGCGGAGCTGGTGGGCGCCGGGAAGGTGCGGGCGCTCGGGTTCTGCGCGCTGGGCGCGGGGGCCGGACCGGGGGCGGGGCGGCGCGGGGACCGGGCGTACCGGGTGACCTTGGGGCACCTGGAGCGGGTCCAGCAGGTGTTCCCGGTGAGCGCCGTGCAGGCGGAGCTGTCGGTGTGGTCCCCGGAGGCGGCGCGGCAGCTGCTGCCGTGGTGTGCGGCGCGCGGGGTGGGATTCCTGGCGGCGATGCCGCTGGGCAGCGGGTTCCTGACCGGGACGCTCAGGCCGGGCGAGGGCTTCGAGTGGGAGGACGTACGGGCGCGGCATCCCCGGTTCACGGCGGAGTCGATGGCGGCGAACCAGGTGCTGGTGGCGGGGCTGCGGCGGGTGGCCCGGCGGCACGGGGCGCAGGTGACGGCGGCGCAGGTGGCGCTGGCGTGGGTGCTGGCGCAGGGGCCGCAGGTGGTGCCGGTGCCGGGGGCCGACCGGGCGCACTGGGCGGCGGAGAACGCGGGGGCGGCGCAGGTCCGGCTGACGGCCGGGGACCTGGCCGAGATCGCGGCCCTGCCGGCGGCGGTGGGAGCCTGGGACTGAGCGGGGCCCGGGCCCGGGTCCGGGTCCGGGTCCGGGGCCGTAGCCGGTTCCGGGGCCCTTTGGCCGGCCCCGGCACAACCACTCGATCGGGTGTACGAGTGGTGGAACTTCGGGAACTGCCGCAGCTGTTGAGACAGGTGAAGGGCACGATCGCAGGACCGGAGGGGAGCAGGACGATGCGATACGGACAGGCGCACGAGTTGTACGAGGGCCCGCGGCCCCGGACCCGCGGAGTGCTGGCGGCGTTCGCCCTGGCCGGATGCGGGGCTCTGCTGGCGGGGGGCTGCGCACCGGCGGGCGCCCCCGGCAGCGAGGCGGGCACGTCACCACCCCGCGCGGCACCCACACCGTCGGCGGCCGGCCCCACAGGCTCCCCGTCCGGCTCCTCGGGGGCGGCCCCGCCGCCGGCCAAGGGCTCCGTGACGGTGGCGGGCGAGATCGCCAAGGACCTGGAGTCTCCGTGGGGGGTGGCCCCGCTGCCCGACGGGGACCTGCTGGTCGCCTCGCGGGACAAGGGGACGATCAGCAGGGTCGCGGTGGCCACGGGCAAGGTGACGCCGATCGGCAAGGTGCCCGGGGTGGCCCCGGGCGGGGAGGGCGGGCTGCTGGGGCTCGCGCTGTCGCCCTCGTACGCCTCGGACCGCATGGTGTACGCGTACTTCACGACGGAGTCCGACAACCGCATCGCCCGGATGCGCTACGACGAGCAGAGGGACGCCGGTCAGCAACTGGGCGCGCCGGACACGGTGTTGCGGGGCATCCCCAAGGGCCTGGTCCACAACGGCGGGCGGATCGCCTTCGGCCCGGACAAGATGCTCTACGCGGGGACGGGCGAGACGGGCGACACCGGGCTCGCGCAGGACAAGAAGTCGCTGGGCGGCAAGATCCTGCGGATGACCCCGGACGGGCAGCCGGTGCACGGGAATCCGGAGGCCGACTCCATCGTCTATTCCTACGGGCACCGCAATGTGCAGGGGCTGGCCTGGGACAAGGACAAACGGCTGTGGGCGGCCGAGTTCGGCCAGAACACCTGGGACGAGCTGAATCTGATCGAGCCCGGCGCGAACTACGGCTGGCCGGAGGCCGAGGGGAAGGCGGGCAAGCCCGGCCTGCGTGATCCGGTGGCCGTGTGGAAGACCGACGAGGCCTCGCCGAGCGGGATCGCCTGGGCGCAGGGCTCGGTGTGGATGGCCGGGCTGAAGGGCGAGCGGCTGTGGCGGATCCCGCTGGCCGGGGCGAATCCCGTGGCCGAGCCCGAGGCCTTCCTGACGGGGAAGTACGGCCGGCTGCGCACGGTGATCGCCCTCGGCGGGGACAGATTGCTGCTGGTCACGAGCGAGACGGACGGGCGCGGATCGCCGGAGGCGGGCGACGACAGGATCCTGACACTGACGGTGCGGTAACCGACGGGTCCCCGGTGGGGGGCGAAAGGCACGGTGGGCGCGGTGTTCAACATGATCGAGGAGCTGTTCAACCCGGGACGCAAGCACACGGACGAGGAGAAGAAGCGGCTGGAGCTGTCCCGGACCGACGTGAACGACGGCGATCCGGGACGCGGTCCGATAGACCTCGACTCCGGCAAGGTGCTCATACGCCCGGCCGAGCAGCCCCCGCAGGAGTGAGGGGCGCGAACAGCCGCAGCCGGTGGGCGAGGGCCGCTGCTTCACCGCGGCCGGCGACGCCCAGCTTGGCCAGGATGTTCGAGACGTGCACGCTGGCCGTCTTCGGGGAGATGAAGAGCTCCTCGGCGATCTGGCGGTTGCTGTTGCCCGCCGCGACCAGGCGCAGTACGTCGCGCTCGCGGCTGGTCAGGCCCAGGGCCTCGACGGGGTCGGTGTCCGGTGCGGGCAGGGCCGGGGGTGTGTCGGCCTCGGTGAGCGGGAGCCGGGCGCGCTGGGCGAGCAGGGCCAGGTCCTCGCGGAGCCTGCGGGAGCCGAGCCGGTCCGCGGTGGCATAGGCCTCGCGCAGCAGGACGGCGGCGCTCTCGCGGCAGCCGCCGGAGGCCAGCAGGGCCTCGGCGAGCCGGTGGCGGGCGCGGGCCAGCAGGTACGGGCGCTCCAGCGGGCGGACGGCCTGCTCGACGGCAGCCCAGTCGGCGGCGGTGTCCCGGTCCTCGGCCCGCAGCAGCTCGGCGCGGAAGAACTCGGCGTGGGCGGTCCACACGGGCACCGGGGTGGCCAGGGCGCCGGCGGCGCCGCGGAGCACCGCGAGGGCGGCTTCGCGGCCGGCGTCGGCGACGGGGAGCCCCCGGGCGTCCGCTTCGGCGGAGGCGGCGGCGAGCAGCAGCGGCCAGGCATAGCGGTGGTGGCCGAGCGGGAAGCCGTAGGCGACGGCATCCGCGATCTCCCCGCGGACGTCGGCTATCCGGCCCTCTCCCGCGGCCACGCCGACCGCGAGGCGGTAGAGCGGCAGGCGGTGCTGGGGCTGGCTGTCGTGGGTGCCGAAGTGGGTGTGGGCGGCGGCGAGCCGGCCGGTCGCCTCGGTCATTTCGCCGCGCGCCAGGGCCAGGTAGGACAGCCGTGCGGAGGCGGAGCCGCGCGGGGCCGCGCTCTGGCCGACGCTCAGGGCGCGCCGGGCGGCTTCGGCCGCCTCGTCCCAGCGGCCGAGGTTGTACAGGCTCTCCGCCATGTTCCCGCTGAGCCAGGCCTCGGTGTCCAGCATCCGCGACGGTTCGACGAGTTCGACCCCCTGTTCGGCCACTTCCACGGCTTCGCGGGACCGGCCCATGCTTTCCAGCTGCGAGGTGAGGTTGATATGTGCACGTCCCGCCACCATGACGAGCCCGAGTTCGGCGGCCCGCTCCCGGACCGCGTGCATCTCGGCGAGGCCGCGCTCGGGTTCGCCCGAGTCGGTGAGCAGGCAGCCCACGGTGATACGGGCGTTCAGCTCGATCTCCTCGGCCCCGACCATCCGTGCGTAGGCGGCGGCGCGTTCCGCGGCCTCGAGGTTGCCCGGGCCGGGGCTGTGGAGCATGCCCCAGCCCGCGGCCCTGACCAGGACCTCGGCGTGCACCTGGGACGGGGGCAGCCCCTTGACGAGCTCTTGGGCCTTGGCGAGTTCGTCCCAGCCGTCACCGCGGCCCAGGCCGGCGACGAGCCGGGAGCGCTCGGTCCAGAACCAGGCGGCCCGCAGCGGGTCCTGGTCCTCCTCCAGCAGCCGCAGCGCCGTCTTGGTGATCTTCAGGGCGCGTTCGCGCTCGCCGCCGAAGCGGGCGGCGACGGTCGCCTCGGCCAGCAGGTCGAGCCGCTGCAGCGGGGTGGTGGCCGGGTCGCAGCCGCACGGCGGGTACACATCGGTGTAGTCCACCGGGCGCAGCGCCTCGCGGACCTCCTCCGGCGCGCTCTCCCACAGGTCCAACGCCCGCTCCAGCAGCCGCAGCTGTTCGGAGTAGGCGTGCCGGCGGCGGGCGGCGACCGAGGCGGCCAGGACGGCGGGCAGCGCCTTGGCGGCGTCGTTGGCGCAGTACCAGTAGCTGGCCAGCCGGATGACCCGCTCCTCGGCGCGGATCAGCGAGCCGTCGGCCTCCATGGCCTCGGCGTAGCGGCGGTTGACGCGGGCGCGCTCGCCGGGCAGCAGGTCGTCGCTGACGGCCTCGCGGACCAGCGAGTGGCGGAAGCGGTAGCCGTCCCCGTCGGTGGTGGCGAGGAGGATGTTGGCGCCGACGGCGGCCCGCAGGGCCTCGATCAGCTCGTCCTCCGTCAGCCCGGCGACGGCCCGCAGGAGCGGGTACTCCACGGTGGAGCCGCCCTCGGCGACGATGCGCACCACGCGCTGTGCGGCTTCCGGCAGCACCTCGACGCGGACGAGCAGCAGGTCGCGCAGGGACTCGGTCAGTCCGGCGCGGCAGCCGCTCTCCCGGCAGGCGACGAGTTCCTCGACGAAGAAGGCGTTGCCGTCGGAGCGGTCGAAGACGGAGTCCACGAAGGCTTCGTCGGGCTGCGCGGCGAGGATGCCGGCGAGCTGGCGGCGCACCTCGGCCCGGTTGAAGCGGGGCAGTTCGATGCGCTGGACGGTGCGGAGCCGGTCCAGTTCTGCCAGCAGCGGCCGCAGCGGGTGGCGGCGGTGGACGTCGTCGGCCCGGTAGGTCGCGACGACGACGAGCCGGCCACTGGCGAGGGTGCGGAAGAGGTAGGAGAGCAGGTGCCGGGTGGAGGTGTCCGCCCAGTGCAGGTCCTCGAGGACGAGGACGACGGTGCGGTCGGCGGCGAGCCTCTCCAGCATCCGGGCCGTCAGCTCGAAGAGCCGGGCGGTGCTCTCCTCGTCGTGCGGGCCGCGGGGGGTGTCGCCGAGTTCGGGGAGGATCCGGGCGAGTTCGTCCTCCTGGCCGGCGGCCGCGGCCGCCAACTCCCCCGGGAGCTGGCGGTGCAGGGTGCGCAGAGCCGTCGAGAACGGGGCGAAGGGAAGTCCCTCCGCCCCGATCTCCACACAGCCTCCGACGGCCACGACCGCACCGCGGCGGGCCGCTTCGCAGAGGAACTCCTCGGTGAGGCGGGTCTTTCCGACCCCGGCCTCGCCCCCGATGAGCATCGCCTGCGGCTCCTGGCCCGCGGCGCGGGCCAATGCGTCGGTGAGTACGGCCAGTTCGTCGGCTCGGCCGACGAACACCGGGCTGACAGATCTGGTCTCCACGTCGCCGAGCATCGCACAGGATCCCGGGCCGACGGCACTCGTTATCGGTGCGCTTCTCATCACGTGCCGGTTCCCGCGTTTCGCGGCGCCGGCTACGCGGCGCGCGTGAAGCGGTTACGGATTGCGCTCACCGGCCCTTCGGGTTCCTGGCTGCGAGAGGAGGCGCGGCGCGCCTTCTTGGCCTCCTGGACCCGGCGGTACGCGTCTGCCTCGCGGATGAGGTCGGCGCGGCGGGCGGTGGCGATCTCGTACTCGAACATCTCGTACTCCCTGGTCTGCGTTTCTCGGCACCTCGTTCGGTGTGATCCAAGATTCGCGCCCCAGGGGGTGCCGGCACATCGGGCGCCTGCCGCATCTGTACGGGGCGGGGGTCCTTAGGCAGCGGCCGAAGGACCCCGGGGCGGACCGGGAGTGCCTAGGAGGGGTTCCTAGGAAGGCGGAAGGGAGGTCCTAGGCGGCCTTCGGGAGGGGAGCCAGGATGTCGAAGTACATGAGGCCGAAGAGCAGGACGCCCAGGGCGCCGAGCGCGACGGCGGCCCAGGAGACGGCGCGGACCCAGGTCGGGAGGGTGCGGCCGGGGGCGCCGAAGGCGGGGCGGGCCAGCACGAAGACGGCGAGGAGCAGGGCGAGGGTGGACAGGACGCCGTTGACGAGGGCGGTCATGTGCCAGGCGTCGCCGTACAGGGCCTGGATCTTCGCCTCTGTGGTGGCGGCGTTGACCGACTCGATCTGGCCCACGAGGGTCTGGCGCTCGGCTATGACGCGCGAGACCCAGCTGCCGCTGAGGGCGACGAGCCCGAGCCCGGCCGCGACGACGGCGGAGGCCGCGGCGCCGACGCCGTCGGACACCTTCTCGGTGTCGTCGAGCTCGTCGTCGAGGGCGTCCTCGAGCTCCTCGTCGGAGAGGGCGGGCTCGGTGGCCTCGGCGCTCTCCCCGGCGGGGGCGTCCTTGACGTCGGCCTTGACGTCGGCCTTGGCGTCGGCCTTGGCCTCGGCGGCCTGGGGCTCGGCGGTGTCCGCCTCGGGAGCGGTCGGGTCGGCGGTCTTCGTGGTGTCCATGCGGGGCACCGTAGGCGGCTTGTCTGAGAGGTTTCTGAGAATGCGCCGGAGCCGTCCGGCCGGGCCGGCCGCGGGCCCCGGACCAGGGCCGCGGCGGGTGGTGTCAGGCAGTGGGAGCCGGCGGCCACTCGTGGGCGAGGACGGCCCAGATCTCGGTGTTCTGGCGGACGCCGCGGTAGGGGTAGGCCTCGCGCAGGACGCCCTCGCGGGTCATCCCGAGGCGCTCCGCGACGGCGAGGCTCTTCTTGTTGGCGGAGGAGGCGTGCCACTCGGCGCGGTGCATGCCCCGCTCGTGGAAGGCCCAGTCGATCAGGACGCGGCAGGCCGTGGACACCAGGCCCCGGCCGGCGGCCGCCGGCTCCAGCCAGCAGCCGACCTCGCAGTTGCCCGACTCGGCGTCGAAGGTCCGGAAGAGGACCCCGCCGACCAGGGTGCCGCCGACGCGGATGCCGTAGATCCGCCCGCCGTCGGCGGCCGTCTTCTGTGCGTACGAGGAGAGGAAACCGCGCGCCGAGTCGAGGTCGGTGACGAAGTCGGCCAGGACGATGTGCTCGCCGATGAACTCCCGGCCGCGGTCCATGTGTGCCAGGAACTCCTCGGCGTGCCAGACCTCCAGCGGAAACAGCTGTGCGTCGTCGGCGAGGTCTATCGAGAACATGCGGCTTCTTCCTTGGGTCTCATACGGCGGGTCGCCGGATCACCGGGATGCGGTGGCGGGCTCGGCGCCGTCCTCGCTCGTGGCGGAGCCGGCACCGGGTCGCTGCGCGGGAAGTGTCGCACGCGAACGGCGCTCGGGGGGCTCGATGCTGATCTTGGGCAGCCGGCGGTCCAGCCAGGCGGGCAGCCACCAGTTGGCGCCGCCGAGCAGGTGCATCAGCGCCGGGACGAGGAGGGTGCGCAGCACGAAGGCGTCGAGGGCGACGGCCGCGGCGAGCGCGATGCCGAACATCGCGATGATCCGGTCTCCGCTGAGCACGAAGGCCAGGAAGACGGAGATCATGATGACCGCCGCGGAGTTGATCACCCGGCTGGTCTCGGCGAGGCCGACGCGGACGGCCCGCCGGTTGTCGCCCGTCTCCAGCCACTCCTCGTACATCCGGCTGACGAGGAACACCTGGTAGTCCATGGACAGTCCGAAGAGGACCGACACCATGATCACCGGCAGGAAGGGCTCGATCGGGCCGGCGCTGCCCAGGCCCAGCAGCTCACTGCCCCAGCCCCACTGGAAGATCGCGACGACGACGCCGAAGGAGGAGGCGACGGCCGCGACGTTCATGGCGGCGGCCTTGAGCGGAATGCCGAGGGACCGGAAGGCCAGCAGCAGCAGGACGCAGCCGAGGGTGATCACCACCCCGACGAACAGCGGCAGTTTCCCGACGATGACGTCGGCGAAGTCGTCGTAGCCCGCGGTCACACCGCCGACGTGGACGTCCATGGTGTTGCCGTGCCCGGCGCCCGGAATGACGTCCTCGCGCAGCGTCGTGACCAGCTCGCTCGTGGCCCGGGACTGCGGGGCGGAGTCCGGTATGACGGTCAGGACCGCGGTGTCCCCGCTGCGGTTGAAGACGGCCGGGCCGGCGGCGGCGACGCCCTCGGTCGTCCGCAGCGCCTCGGCCAGGTGATCGACGGCTATCCGGTCCCCGGCGCCGTCGAGGCGGGAGACGACGGTGAGCGGGCCGTTCATGCCCGGTCCGAAACCCTCGGCGAGGAGGTCGTAGGCCTGCCGGGTGGTGGAGCCCGCCGGGTTGTTGCCCTGGTCGGAGGTGCCCAGGTGGAGCGAGAAGGTGGGCAGTGCCAGCACCACCATGACCAGCGCGGCGACGGCGCCGAGCAGTTTGGGGTGCCGCTCCACGAAGGCCGACCAGCGGGCGGCGAACCCGGTGGGCGTCTCGGGCCGCGGGCCCTCGGCCGCGAGCCTGCGGCGCTCGCGGCGCGAGAGGGCGCGCATGCCGATGTACGAGAGGAGGGCGGGCAGCAGCGTGACCGAGGCGGCGACCGTCAGCACCACCGTGAGGGAGGCGGCTATCGCGACGCCGTTCAGGAAGTTCAGGCGCAGCACCAGCATGCCGAGCAGCGCGATGCAGACGGTGGCCCCGGCGAAGACGACGGCCCGGCCCGTGGTGGCGACGGCCCGCTCGCCCGCCTCCTGGACGGGCAGGCCGCCCATGAGGCCCTTGCGGTGCCGGGTCACGATGAACAGCGCGTAGTCGATGCCCACGCCGAGCCCGACGAGGGTGCCGAGCATCGGGGCGAAGTCGGCGACGGGCATGGCGTGCCCGAGGAGCGTGATGCCGAAGTAGGCGGTGCCGACGCTGACCAGGGCGGTGGCGATGGGCAGCAGGCTCGCGGCGAGCGAGCCGAAGGCGAGGAAGAGGACCAGGGCCGCGACGGCCACGCCGATGACCTCGGCGATGTGCGCGGTGGGTGCCTCGGTCAGGGCGATCGCCCGGCCGCCGAGCTCGACCTGGAGGCCGTCCGTCTCGGTGGCGGGGTTCTTCGCGGCGTCGACGACGGCCTCGGCCTGCGCCTTGGGTACGGAGTCGGCTTGCTGGTCGAACGTCACCACGGCGTAGGCGGTGCGCCCGTCGGGGCTGATCTGCGCGGCGCTCTCGGGCCCGGCGCCGTAGGGGCCGGCGACCGAACCGACGCCGGGGAGCGCGGAGATGGCGTCGAGCGCCCTGGTCATGCGCTGCTCGACGTCGGGAGTACGGACGCTCTGATGCTCCGGGGCCCGCCACACGACGGTGTCGGTGTCACCGTCGTGGCCGTGGAAGCCCGCCCGCAGGAGGGCATGGGCGCGGCCGGACTCGGTGCCGGGGACCTCGTAGTCGTTGGAGAACGCCGATCCGGCGGTCCCTGCGGCCGCGGCGGCGGCGCCGAGCGCGAGCAGCCACAGGAGAACGGCTACCAGCCGGTGCCGCATGCACCACCGTGCGATCGCTGCCAACGGACGTGCTCCCTGGTGGTTCGGATCTTCACCGGGAGCTGCCCGACGCAAAGACACTGGAACTCGTGAAGGCCGGCGGCCCGGGGGATCGCCCCGGGTATCGGCCGAGAAGGTATACACCGCCACGATCCCAGCGTTTCGTGATCGTTGGCCCCATTCGTGTGCATCGTCACAGGGGCGCAGGGCGGTGCGGGACCGAGGTCATCCGCTCGACGGACCGTCCGGCTCGTCGGCCCGGTAGCCGGGGACGGAGGGCCACCTGACGGTGAGGACCACCGCGTCCTCCTCCGCGTACCAGGAGTGGTCGACCCCGCGGCCCCAGACGACGTAGTCCCCCTGCTCGGCGAGGACGACCGTCCGGCCGGGGAACTCCAGCCGGAAGCGCCCGCTGATCAGCACCTGCAGCGCGGTGCGCTCCTCGCCCCGGACCCACTGGGCCCGCTCGTCGCCCTTCGGGTGGACTCCCCACTTGATCTCCACGTCCTTGCTGTGGCGCGGATCGGCGGGGTCCTTGAAGTGGCCGAGGAGCCAGCCGCGGTCGGTGGCGGCGTCCGGGGTGGCCTTGCCGGTGTAGAGGGAGTCGTCGTTCACGGGGTGAGGCTAATGCAGTTGTGCGGGCGGGCGGGCTGCTGGTGAGCTGGGCCGATGACGATGGAAGCTGACGAACTGCTGAAGGTACGGGCCCAGTACGACCGGGAGATGCGCCGCGACGCACTGCCGGACGCCAAGGAGGCCAGGGTGGAACGGGCGGGGGCGGTGGTACGGCATACGGTGCCCGGGCCGGGGTGGAACGGCGTGCTCTGGTCGGACCTCGACGAGGAGACGGCGGACGCGGAGATCGCGGCGCAGGTGGCGTACTTCGCGGGGCGCGGGGCCGGCGACTTCGAGTGGAAGCTGTACGGCCACGACCGGCCGGCGGATCTCGGGGACCGGCTGCGCGCGGCGGGCTTCGTCCCGGAGCCGGCCGAGACCCTGCTGATGGGCCGGGTGGACGAGCTCGCCGCACTGCCGGTGGAGCCGCCGGAGGGGATCACCCTGCGGGTGGTGACGGACGAGGCGGGCGTCGACCTGATGATGGACGTCCACGCGAAGGCCTTCGGAACGGAGCGCCCCAGGATCCGGCACCTGCTGCTCACGCTGCTGGAGGAGGAGCCGCAGACCATCGCGGCGGTGGTGGCGATGGCCGGGGACACCCCGGTCAGCGCGGCCCGCATGGAAATGCGTCCGGGCTCCTCCTTCGCGGGCCTCTGGGGCGGCGGCACCCTCCCGGAGTGGCGGGGCCGGGGCATCTACCGCCTCCTGGTCGCCCACCGGGCCCGCATCGCAGCGGAGCGCGGCATCCGCTACCTCCAGGTGGACGCGTCGGACGACAGCCGCCCGATCCTGGAACGCCTGGGGTTCAGCCGCCTGGGCACGACGGTGCCGTACGTCTGGACCGGGACCGCGTAGCCGCCTGCGCGGCGGGGCCCGCCCATCTGCCCGCCGGCCTTCCGTCGCAGCCGCCGCCCGGGCAAGATCACCCCATGGAACGCATTGCACCGCCGCTGACCGGCGACGAGCGCGAGACCCTGCGCGCATTCCTCGACTACCACCGGGCCACCCTCGCCTGGAAGTGCGAGGGCCTCACCGACGAGGAGCTGCGGCGGCCCTCGTCGCCGCCGTCCGCCCTCTCCCTGCTGGGCCTGGTCCGGCACATGGGCGAGGTCGAGCGGCACTGGTTCCGCCGCACCCTGAACGGCGAGGAGCTTCCCCACCTCTGGTCCGACACCCACGACTTCCAGGCCGCCTACGACGCAGCCGACGCCACCCGCGAGGAGGCGTTCACCGCCTGGGAGACGGAGGTCGCGCACGCGCGCCGCATCGAGGCGGCCGCCGAGTCCCTCGACGTGACGGCGTACGTGTCCAGCTGGAAGGAGGAGGCCTCGCTGCGCCTCGTCATGCTCCACCTGATCCACGAGTACGCACGCCACAACGGCCACGCCGACTTCCTGCGCGAGGCCGTCGACGGCGCCACCGGAGCCTGACGCACCCGGCGGGACCACCGGGGCCCCGTCGGGCCCGCAAGACCGCATGCCCGCACGCCCGTCAGGCGGCCCGCCAGTAGCCCAGACCGTTCACGCGCTGCTTCGGCAGGGCCAGTTCCTTGCGCAGGTACGCGGTCAGCGCCCGTGTCGTCACCGTGTCGCAGGCGAGCCAGACGTACGCCGACGCCGGGTCCGCGACGAGCTCCGGGAGCTCCGCCTTCACCTGGTCCACCAGTGCCGAGCCCGTGCGCTCGACCCGCCTGATCTCGTGCCGGGCCGGGTCGAGCCGTACGGGCAGGCCGGCGTCCGACGCGTGCTGCGTCTCCAGCCAGATCGTCGCCGGGGTCTGCGGGTAGGCGTCCAGCAGGGAGTTGATCGCCGGGACCGAGGCCGGGTCGCCGATCACCAGCAGCCGCTCGGGCTCGGGCGCCGGGGCGGTGAAACCGGTCCCCTGGACGGTGGCCTCGATGGTGTCGCCCGGTTTCGCGGCCCGCGCCCACGCGCTCGCGGCGCCGTCGTGGAGCGCGAACTCCAGGCTGAACGTGCCCGCCGCCGGATCCGGGTCGACGAGGGTGTACGCCCGCGTGTGCGGCTTGCCCGCGCTCTCGAACCACAGCCGCACCCACATCGTCGGGTGGAGCGACTCGCCCGCCGCCGCGAGCAGTCCGCCGTCCGTCACGTGCACGCGGCGGTAGTGCTCCGTGACGTCCTGCGCGCCCGTGACCGTGAACGTGAAGTCCTTGCCCCGCAGAAGCCGAAGGACCACGCCCTCCCAGCCCTTGCCGACGCCTCCCATGTGTGACCACCCCTCCCTTGAACCCCTATAGTTAGGGCAGCCTAACCTAATGCACTGGGGGATGAGTGTGAGCCTTGTGACCAACGCGGACGACGCCGACGCAAACGCCACCGGAGCGGACGCCACCGGAGCCGATGCCACCGGAGCCGACGGCTTCGAGCTGTACCGCGACGACTGGGGCATCCCCCATCTCCGCGCCGCCGACGCCGACCGCCTCGCCTACGCCCAGGGCCGCACCACCGCCCTCGACCGCGCCTGGCAGCTGGAGGTCGAGCGCCACCGCGCCCAGGGCTCCAGCGCCGCCTTCCTCGGCCCGGAATCCGTCGCCTGGGACCGGTTCGCCCGCCGGTCCCGGCTCGCCGACACCGCCCGCCGCTGCCACGAGGCGCTCGACCCCGACACCGCCGCCTGGGTCCGGGCGTACGTGGACGGCGTCAACGACGGGCTGGCCGAAGGCGCCGCCCGCGACGAGCGGTTCGCCCGCACCGGCCACAGCCCCACCCCGTGGGAGCCCTGGGTCCCCCTCGCCATCTGGATCGCCACCCACATCCTCTTCGCCGGCTTCGCCACCAAGCTGTGGCGCGAGCGCGTGGCCCGCGCCCTCGGCGACGAGGCCGTCACCCTCTTCGCCACCGACGGCCCCGGCACCGCCGGCAGCAACGGCTGGCTGGTCCCCGGCGACCGGACCGCCACCGGCTCGGCGATCATCGCGGGCGACCCGCACCGGTTCATCGAGGACCCGGGCGTGTACCAGCAGATACGGCTCGCCTGCCCCGAGTACGACGTCCTCGGCCTGGCCGTCCCGGGCATCCCCGGCCTCGGCCACTTCGGGCACACCGGCAGTGCCGCCTGGGCCATCACCAACGCCATGTCCGACTACCAGGACCTGTACGCCGAACAGCTCCGCACCGCCCCCGCCGCCCCCGACGTGATCGAGGCCCTCGGCCCCGACGGCGCTTGGGAGCCCGTCGCCCGGCACACCGAGACCATCACCGTCGCCGGCGCCGACCCCGTCGAGGTCGAGGTCCTGGAGACCGCGCGCGGCCCCGTCATCATCCGGGACGAGACGGACGGCGGCGGCCAGACCCTCGCCCTGCGCTACCCGCCCCGGGTCCGCCGCGACCTCGGCTTCGCCGTCCTCCCCGCCCTGCTGCGCGCCCGTACCGTCGCCGAGATCGACCGCGCCTTCGACGGCTGGGCCGAGCCCGTCAACGTCGTCCACGCCGCCGACTCCGAGGGCGGCCTGCTGCACCGCGTCGCCGGCGCGGTCCCGCTGCGCCACCGGGCCAACCGGCTGCGCCCGGTGCCCGCCTGGGATCCGCAGTACGCCTGGCAGGGCTGGGCCGAGACCCCCGCCGAGCCCGTGCAGGGCTTCGCCGTCATGGCCAACGCGCGCGGCATCGCCTCGCCGCTCGGCGTGGAGTTCGCGCCCCCGCACCGCGCCAACCGCATCCGCGAGCTGCTCTCCGGCTCCGCGGACTGGACCCCGAAGGCGATCGCCGACGTACACCGGGACACCCACCTGGCCTCCGCCGAGCCGCTGCTGGCCCTGCTGCCCGGACTCGACGACCTCTCCCCCGAGGCCGCCGCCCTGCGCACCCGGCTGCTCGCCTGGGACCGCCACATGGCGGCCGAGAGCACCGACGCGACCGTCTTCTCGGCCTTCCGGACCGCGACCGTACGCCGCTTCGCCGCCGACCCCGTCTTCGCCGGACTCGCCGGCGCCCCCTGCGGTCCCGACGTGTTCCACCCCTGGCTGTACCTGGTCCCGAAGATCGGCTACGCCCTCGAAGGCCTGCTGACCACCACCCTCCTCCCCGGCCTCGACCGCGCGGCCCATGTCCGCGCCGCCCTGGAGGAGACGGCCGCCGCCGCCCGCCCCGACGCCCCCTGGTCGCAGGTCCACCGGCTGGCCCCCTGGTCGGCCCTCCCCGACCCGGAGGCCGAGTGGCCCGGCCTCGGCGGCGACCACGACTGCGTCAACGCCACCTCCACCGTCCCCGGGTTCACCGATCTCACCGCCCGCGCGTCGTCGGCCCGTTACGTCTGGGACCTGGCCCGCCGCGAGGACAGCCTCTGGGCGGTCCCGCTCGGCGCGGACGGCGTCACCGGCTCACCCCACCACCGCGACCAGCTGCCGTTCTGGGCGCAGTGCGAACTCGTCCCCGTCGTCACCGACTGGACCCGCCTCACGAAGGAAACCTCCAGATGACCACGTCCACCCGCCGTCCCGTGCACACCCAGCTCGTCGAGGGCTTCGGCACGATCACCATCACCCCCGTGGACCCCGCCGGGGACTCGGCCCTGATCCACAGCTGGGTCACCGAGGAGCGGGCCGCGTTCTGGGGCATGCGCGAGGCCGGCCGCGAGCTGGTCCAGGAGATCTACGAGGACGTCGACAGACGCACGACGCACCACGCGTTCATCGTCAGCCGCGACGGCGAGCCGGTCGGGCTCTTCCAGACGTACGACTGCGCCGAGGACCGGGTCAGCGAGTGCTACGAGGTCCAGCCGGGCGACACCGGCGTGCACCTGCTGATCAGCCCCGCCCGGGGGTCCGTCCAGCACGGCTTCAGCGCGGCTCTGATGACCGCCTTCATGGGGTTCGTCTGGTCCGACGGCCGCACCCGCCGCGTGGTCGCCGAGCCGGACGCCCGCAACGGCAAGGCCCTCGCCCGCCTCGTGCGCACCGGCTTCGTGCTCGGCCCGGAGATCGAGCTCCCGGAGATCGACCTGCCCGAGGTCTACCTGCCGGCCAAGCAGGCCCGCCTCGCCTTCCTCCACCCCGAGGCAAACTGACCGTTCCGATTGACCGTGTGATTCCGGCCACGCCAGACTGATGCCCACTCAAAGCATCGGCGCTGGGGGGAAATTGACCAGCCAGGATTTGCACATCGGGCCGGATGCGGCAGCAGACCGGTATCGGCTGCTCCGGTCGATCGGGCGCGGCGGGGAGGCCGTGCTCTATCTCGCGGAGATCGAGCTCGCGGGCGGCGGCGAACCGGTGGTCGTCAAGGTGCTCGACTCCAAGACGACCATCACGCCCGACGAGTTCGACCGGATCAGCCGCAAGTGGAACGAGCAGGCCGAGCTCCTGCGCTTCGTGCACCGCCCGGGCGTCGTCGGCGTCCGGGAGCACTTCGAGGGGCCGCCGATCCACCGGTCGGGGGAGTCCGGGACGCTGACCGGTCGGGCCCTCGTCCTCGTGATGAACCACGTCGACGGGCTCGACCTGCGCGACTGGCGCGCGGAACGGAACCTCGCCACCGCCGCCGAGCGGCGCGAGGTGATGCGGACGCTGGAGCAGCTGGCCGACGTCCTGGACTGGCTGCACTCCGGCAAGGCCACCCCGTCCGGGCGCCAGGTGATCCACGGTGACCTGTCACCGGGCAACGTGATGGTGGACGGTCATGGGCAGGCCACCCTGGTGGACTTCGGGCTCAGCAAGCTGACCGCAGACCACCAGACGGCGGAGGTGTGGTTCACCCCGGGGTACGCGGCTCCCGAGGTCTTCGACGGAAAGCGCACCCCGGCGGCGGACCGCTACGCCTTCGGGGCGATCGCGTACTTCCTGCTGAGCGGCGAGTCCCCGCCCAACTCCCCGGAGCAGCTGGCCCGGGCGATGGCGGCGCTGCCGCAGATCGCGGTGCTGGACGCCGAGCGGCGCGAGCGGATCACCGCCGTCTATGCGGGCGACCCGACGCAGCGGCCCGTCAGCCTGGCCGGCTGGATGAAGGACGTACGGCACGCGGTCGTGTCCACGACCTCCTCGACCTCGCAGCGGGCGGTGCAGGACGCGGTCCCGGCGCCGGTTCCGTCGAAGCCGGTGGTACCTCCGCAGCCCGTGGGCCCGCCGGTCCAGACGCCGGTCGCCGCTGCCGTCCACGCACCGCCCCCGCCGGCCCAGGACGCCCGGCCGCAGCCGCAGCCCCCGTTGCAGCCCCGGCCGGAGCACGTGCCCGCCGGGTACGGACCGACGTACCCGCTGCACGAGTCCCCGCCCCCGGGGCCCGCCGCGCCGAAGAGGCGGCGGGCGGGGCTCGTCCTGGGCTCGGTGGCCGCCGTCGTGGTCATCGCGGCGCTCGCCGTGCTCGGCGTACGGCTGCTGGACAAGGACAAGGGCGGCGACCAGGCCTCGGGCGGCAAGGGCGGCAGCGCCGCCTCCGACGCGGCCGTATCGGAGGTGGAGTCCCCGACACCCACTCCCTCACCGAGTGAGAGCGAGAGCGGGAGTTCGGACGCCGGGGCGACACCCGACCCCACCGCCAGTGGCACCCAGCCGGGCGGCGTCGCGGCGGACATCAAGGCCGCCGACCTGACGCAGCTGACGCCCATCGCGGGACTGGGCAACTTCACCGTCGGAGCCGCGAAGATCAACACCAAGCAGTACGGGGCGGCCTTCATCGCGAACCCCGACTGCAACGACGAGGCGATCACCGAGTTCGACCTCAACCGCGAGTGGAAGCACCTGGAGTTCACCGCCGGGATCGACGACGGCTCCACGCACGAGAAGGGACGCGTCAGCATCTCCCTCGACGGGAAGCCCGCGGCCTTCTCCGAGCTCGTCGAACTCGGCAAGCCGGCAACGAAGTCGGTGGACGTGACCGATGCCCTGCGGCTGCGCGTCAAGGTGGACATGGGCTGCGACAACGGCACCGTCGTCATCGCCGCCCCGCAGCTCACCCGCTGAACGGCGGACGGCCCCGCACCGGAAGTGAACTCCGGTGCGGGGCCGCCGCCGTACGCAGGGTGCTGCTACTCGGAGACGCCCAGGCGCTCCAGGATGAGCTCCTTGACGCGGGCCGCGTCGGCCTGGCCGCGGGTGGTCTTCATGACCGCGCCGACCAGGGCGCCGACGGCCGCGATCTTGCCGCCGCGGATCTTGTCCGCGATGGCCGCGTTGCCCGCGATGGCCTCGTCCACGGCCGCGCCGAGCGCGCCCTCGTCCGAGACGACCTTCAGGCCGCGCTTCTCGACGACCTCGTCGGGGGTGCCCTCGCCGGCGAGGACGCCCTCGAGGACCTGGCGGGCCAGCTTGTCGTTCAGCTCGCCGGCCGCGACCAGGGACGCGACGCGCGCGACCTGGGCCGGGGTGATCGGCAGCTCGTCGACGACGACGCCCTGCTCGTTGGCGTTGCGGGCCAGCTCGCCCATCCACCACTTGCGGGCGGCCGTCGAGTCGGCGCCGGCCTCGATGGTGGCGACGATGGAGTCCACCGCGCCCGCGTTGAGGATGGACTGCATGTCGTGCTCGTTCACGCCCCACTCCTCGCGGAGCCGGTTGCGGCGCACGCGCGGCATCTCGGGCAGGCCGCCGCGCAGCTCCTCGACCCAGTCGCGGGCCGGGGCGACGGGGACCAGGTCGGGCTCCGGGAAGTACCGGTAGTCCTCGGCGTTGTCCTTGATGCGGCCGGCGGTGGTGGAGCCGTCCTCCTCGTGGAAGTGCCGGGTCTCCTGCACGATCGTGCCGCCGGACGAGAGCACCGCCGCGTGGCGCTGGATCTCGAAGCGGGCCGCGCGCTCGACGGAGCGCAGCGAGTTGACGTTCTTCGTCTCGCTGCGGGTGCCGAACTCGGACTCGGGGGTCGGGCGCAGCGACAGGTTCACGTCGCAGCGCATCTGGCCCTTGTCCATCCGGGCCTCGGACACGCCGAGCGCCTTGATGACCTCGCGCAGCTCGGCGACGTACGCCTTGGCGACCTCGGGGGCCCGCTCGCCCGCGCCCTCGATCGGCTTGGTGACGATCTCGATGAGCGGGATGCCGGCGCGGTTGTAGTCCAGCAGGGAGTGGGACGCGCCGTGGATACGGCCGGTGGCGCCGCCGACGTGCAGCGACTTGCCGGTGTCCTCCTCCATGTGGGCGCGCTCGATCTCCACGCGGAAGATCTCGCCGTCCTCCAGCTGGACGTCGAGGAAGCCGTTGAAGGCGATCGGCTCGTCGTACTGGGAGGTCTGGAAGTTCTTCGGCATGTCCGGATAGAAGTAGTTCTTCCGGGCGAAGCGGCACCACTCGGCGATCTCGCAGTTCAGCGCGAGGCCGATCTTGATGGCCGACTCGATGCCGATCGCGTTGACGACGGGCAGCGAGCCGGGCAGACCGAGGCAGGTGGGGCAGGTCTGCGAGTTGGGCTCGGCGCCCAGCTCGGTCGAGCAGCCGCAGAACATCTTGGTCTTGGTGCCGAGCTCGACATGGACCTCGAGGCCCATGACGGGGTCGTACGACGCGAGGGCGTCCTCGTACGACAGCAGTTCGGTGACGGTCACAGTGAAACTTCCCTCTCAGCCCAGCAGGACGTCGTCGTCGCCGAGGCGCTTCAGCTCGCGGTACAGGATCGCGAGGCCGGTGACGATGGCGGCGGCGGACACAACGGCGTCGACCAGCTTCAGCGTGTCGTGCTCGGAGCGGGCCTTCTTGGCCTGCTTGATCACGCTGAAGGCACCGAACGCGGTGGTGCCGATCGACAGGTACGTACCGGACTTGGACTTCTTGAAGCCCTTGGCCTTGGACAGTGCGCTACCACTCACAGCGACGGTGCCTCCTCAAGCAGCGGGTGACCCCAGCGCTCGACGAAGGCTGCCTCCACGGCGGCGCCGACCTTGTACAGCCGGTCGTCCTTCATCGCCGGGGCGATGATCTGCAGCCCGACCGGCAGGCCGTCCTCCGGCGCCAGGCCGCACGGGAGCGACATGGCGGAGTTGCCGGCCAGGTTGGTCGGGATGGTGCACAGGTCCGCGAGGTACATCGCCAGCGGGTCGTCGGTGCGCTCACCGATCGCGAAGGCGGTGGTCGGGGTCGTCGGGGAGACGATCACGTCGACCTGCTCGAAGGACTTCTCGAAGTCCTTGGTGATGAGCGTGCGGACCTTCTGGGCGGAGCCGTAGTACGCGTCGTAGTAGCCGGAGCTCAGCGCGTACGTACCGAGGATGATGCGGCGCTTGACCTCGTCGCCGAAGCCGGCTTCGCGGGTGAGCGCGGTGACGTCCTCGGCGGACTTGGTGCCGTCGTCGCCGACGCGCAGGCCGTAGCGCATGGCGTCGAAGCGGGCCAGGTTCGAGGAGCACTCGGACGGCGCGATGAGGTAGTACGCGGCCATCGCGAGGTCGAAGGAAGGGCAGTCCAGCTCGACGATCTCGGCGCCCAGCTCCTTGAGGAGCTCGACGGACTCGTTGAAGCGCTGGACGACGCCGGCCTGGTAGCCCTCGCCGGCGAACTGCTTGACGACACCGACGCGCATGCCGGCGACGGAGCCGTTGCGGGCCGCCTCGACGACCGGCGGGACCGGGGCGTCGATGGAGGTGGAGTCCAGCGGGTCGTGGCCGGCGATGACCTCGTGGAGGAGCGCCGCGTCCAGGACCGTACGGGCGCAGGGCCCGCCCTGGTCGAGGGAGGAGGAGAAGGCGACCATGCCGTAGCGGGAGACCCCGCCGTACGTGGGCTTCACGCCGACCGTGCCCGTGACGGCGGCGGGCTGGCGGATGGAGCCGCCGGTGTCCGTGCCGATCGCGAGGGGGGCCTGGAAGGCGGCCAGCGCGGCCGCGGAGCCGCCGCCGGAGCCGCCGGGGATGCGGGTGAGGTCCCAGGGGTTGCCGGTGGGCCCGTACGCGCTGTTCTCGGTGGAGGACCCCATGGCGAACTCGTCCATGTTGGTCTTGCCGAGGATGACGACGTCGGCTTCCTTGAGCTTGCGCGTCAGGGTGGCGTCGTACGGCGGGATCCAGCCTTCGAGGATCTTCGAACCGACGGTGGTCGGGACCCCGACGGTGGTGAAGATGTCCTTGAGGGCGAGCGGCACGCCGGCCAGCGGGCCGAGCTTCTCGCCGCGCTCGCGCTTGGCGTCGACGGCGCGCGCCTGGGCCAGGGCGCCCTCGCGGTCGACGTGCAGGAAGGCGTGGACCTTCTCGTCGGTCGCGTCGATGCGGGCCAGGTGGGCCTCGGTGACCTCGACGGCCGTGAGCTCGCCGGAGGCGATCTTCTCGGCGGTCGCGGCGGCCGTGAGCTTGATGATCTGGTCAGTCATGGTTGTTAGTCCTCCCCCAGGATCTGCGGCACCTTGAAACGCTGCTGCTCCTGGGCGGGAGCGCCGGAAAGCGCCTGCTCGGGGGTGAGCGACGGTCGGACCTCGTCCGCGCGCATGACGTTCGTCAGCGGCAGCGGGTGGGAGGTCGGCGGGACGTCTTGGTCGGCGACCTCGGAAACGCGGGCGACCGCGCCGATGATGTCGTCGAGCTGTCCGGCGAAGTGGTCCAGCTCTTCGGCCTTGAGCTCCAGACGTGCCAGCCGAGCGAGGTGGGCAACCTCCTCGCGCGTGATGCCAGGCATGCAGCGATCCTCTGGGGGTGGTGAGTGTGTAGTTTCGTGCCCAATCCTATGGGGCGGGGCCCCGGACCCACGAAACCGTTTCCCACCAGGGGTCCCTGCGGGCCCGGCGCCGGCTGCCGCATCGGCTACTGGGCCGGGGTTTCCGCGCGGGTCGGGGAGGCCGAGAGTTCCGCCGTGATGTCCGCCGGACGGCGCCAGCCGCGTTCGCCTCGGGCCAGGAGCCAGGCCGTGGCCTCCTGCGGGGGCATGGCGGCCGCGACCAGCCAGCCCTGGACGGCGTCGCAGCCCAGGTCGCGCAGGCGTTCCCAGGTCTCGTCGTCCTCCACGCCCTCGGCGACGACGAGCAGGCCCAGCGAGTGCGCCAGGTCCACCGTGCAGCGCACGATCTCCGCGTCCTGCGCGTCCACGGCGAGCCGCGCCACGAACGAGCGGTCGATCTTCAGCTCGCTGACCGGCAGCCGCCGCAGGTGCACCAGGGAGGAGTAGCCCGTGCCGAAGTCGTCGAGCGACATCTTCACGCCGTGGCCCGTCAGGCCCGCCATGGTGTCGGCCGCCCGCTGCGGGTCCTCCAGCAGCACGTGTTCCGTTATTTCCAGCTGGAGCCCGCTGGCCGGGACCCCGTGCCGGGCCAGCCGGGCCGCGACCGCGCCCGCGAAGCCGGGCGTGTGGACGTCGCGCGGCGAGACGTTGACGGCGACCGGGACCTTCAGGCCCTGCGCCCGCCAGCGCGCCACCTGGGCGAGGGCCGTCTCGAGGACGTACTCGGTGAGGTGGGGCATGAGCCCCGAGGTCTCGGCGATCGCGATGAACTCGTCCGGCGAGACCCGGCCCCGCTCCGGATGCACCCAGCGCACCAGGGCTTCGAGCCCAGCCACGTGGCCGTCGAAGCGGACCTTGGGCTGGTAGTGGAGTTCCACTTCACCGGCGTCGAGGGCCCGCCGCAGATCGCCGAGGAGGCCGAGGCGGTCGGGGGTGTTGCTGTCCCGCTTGGACTCGTACACTTCCACGCCGGTACGGTCCCGCTTCGCCTGGTACATCGCGACGTCGGCGCGGCGCAGCAGCCCCTCCGCGTCGAGCGCGTGGTCGGGGAACACGGCGAGGCCGGCGCTGGCCTCCAGGACGAGGGTCAGGCCGTCCAGGTCGAGGGGCGAGCTGAGCTCGGCGACGAGGTGGCGGGCGACCCGCTGGGCGCTGGTGGTGGAATCGGCGACGGGCAGGAGCACGGCGAACTCGTCGCCGCCGAGGCGGGCGGCCTCGGCGTCCTCGGGCAGGGCCTGGCGGAGCCGGTCGGCGATCTGGAGGAGCAGCCGGTCGCCGGCGAGGTGGCCCAGCGTGTCGTTGACCGCGCGGAACCGGTCCAGGTCGATCAACACAAGAGCTGACCGGGTGCCCAAACGTTCAGCCTCGTCCAGAGCGGACCACGCCCGCTCCAGGAGCCACTGCCGGTTCGGCAGCCCGGTCAGCGGATCGCGCAGCTGCTCCTCGGCGCGCGCCCGGGCGATCCACAAGGTGGAGTCGAGGGCGATCAGCGGTACGGCGAACAGCGGCAGGAGCACCGGCTGCGTCACGGCGACCACGCAGATCAGCGGGGCGATGCCGAGCAGGGCGACGGCTACTAACGCCTGCCGGAGCAGGGCCGTGCGGGCGACGGTGGGCAGGGCGCCGCCGCGCGGGGTCAGCGCCATCCACAGCAGCACCTTGGTGACCAGCAGGTAGGCGAGGGCCACCAGGACGATCTCGGGGACCGCCTCCAGCCCCCAGGTGGTGGGCCGCCACGGGGTCTCGACGGTCGGCGCCTCGCCGAACGCGGTGAGCACGAGGGCCCCCGCGCCGATGCCGAGGATGTCGGTGGCGCCGTGCAGCAGCCCTTGCCGCCAGCGGTGCCGGCGGGCCGCCCCGACCAGGGACACCACCGCGAGCGAGACGAGTCCCGCGGGCACCCAGCCGTACAGGAGGAGCACGCCGAGGGTGAGGGCCGCGCCCGACCCGGTGCCGCCCCACCAGCGGTCGCGGCCCAGCGCGACCAGGTGGCCGACGATGATGCCGGTCAGCAGGGCGAGCGCCCACCCGACCGGGCCGCCGGGGAACAGGGCATGACGGTCGCTCAGCGCGGAGACGATGCCGGCCGCGAGGACCACGGCGGACAGGCCCACGACGATGAAGGGCAGCACGGTGCGCTGCGCCGCTCCGCCCGATCCCGTGCCGGTGTCGAGCGGGTGGGTGTCCGGCGTCCTGGAACCCAGGAAACCGAGCCGGCCCGTCCGCATGGACGGGATCTCCCCGCCGACATCAGGTGACGGGTCGGCGCTTTCGGTGGGTTTCATGCCCGTCCCTCTCACAGCCGGCAATGCCGATGCCACGCGATGGCCCCGATGTCATGCCATCACGGCTGGAATCGCATCACGCAGCCGTGCACGACAGGCGCACCCCTCAACAGTAGGACGCGAGAGGCTCCCAGGGGCAGCGGTCGGCGGCGGTTGCCCGAATGCGACCCAGCCATCCTCATCAGTACGGTATCCGCCGAACGGGTGAGTTTGGACCAGGACCCTCAGGTCACCCATCCGATGATCCGACAGGTCACCGCCCTGCGAACAGCCCTGTACCAGCCTTTTACCACCGGGCGTTGCGCCCGGCGTGCGCCCGCCCGTACGGCCGCACACCACGCATCCGTTCGCGCGGGCCACTTTCCCCGTTCGCGTCCCGCCGTGTCGTTCAGGGGGTGTTACTCCGCTGCGGCGGCGCCGTCCACCGGGAGGGCGGCCTCGCGCGCCGCGTCGGGGCCCTGTTCGAGGAGCACCGCGAAGCCCGCGTCGTCGAGGACGGCCAGCTTCAGCTGCATCGCCTTGTCGTACTTGGAGCCCGGGTTCTCACCGACCACGACGAAGGAGGTCTTCTTCGAGACGGAGCCGGTCACCTTGGCGCCGCGGCTCTGCAGGGCCTCCTTCGCGCCGTCCCGCGTATGGCTCTGCAGGGTGCCGGTGACGACGACGGTCAGGCCCTCCAGCGGGCGCGGGCCCTCCTCCTCGCCGGAACCCTCCTCCTCCATCCGGACCCCGGCCTCCCGCCACTTGCGCAGGATCTCCTGGTGCCAGTCCTCGGCGAACCACTCCTTCACCGAGGCCGCGATGATCGCGCCCACGCCGTCGGTCGAGGCCAGCTCCTCCTCGGTCGCCTGCTCGATCCGCTCGATCGAGCGGAACTCGCGGGCCAGCGCCGCGGCCGCGACCGGGCCGACGTGGCGGATCGAGAGGCCGTTGATGACGCGGGCCAGCGGCTGGGCCTTGGCCGCCTCGATGTTCGCCAGCATGGCCCGCGTGTTGGCCTTGGCCTCGCCCTCCTTGTTCGCGAAGAAGGTGACGATCTTCGGCTCGCCGGTCTTCGGGTCGATCTTGGGCTGACCCGAGTCCTGGTCGCGCACGTACGAGGTGATCGGGAGCAGCTGCTCCAGGGTGAGGTCGAAGAGGTCGCCCTCGTTCGCCATCGGGGGGACCGAGGGCTCCAGCGGCTGGGTGAGCGCGGCCGAGGCCACGTACCCGAAGTTCTTGACGTCCAGGCAGGCACGGCCGACCAGGTAGAAGAGCCGCTCGCGCAACTGCGCGGGGCAGGTGCGGGCGTTGGGGCAGCGGAGGTCGATGTCGCCCTCCTTCATCGGCCGCAGCGCCGTCCCGCACTCGGGGCACTCGGCCGGCATGACGAACTCCCGCTCGGTGCCGTCGCGCAGGTCCACCACGGGGCCGAGGATCTCGGGGATGACGTCGCCGGCCTTGCGCAGGACGACGGTGTCCCCGATGAGCACACCCTTGGCCTTGACGACCTCCTGGTTGTGCAGGGTCGCGAACTCGACCTCCGAGCCGGCCACCGTCACCGGCTCCACCTGCGCGTACGGGGTCACCCGGCCGGTGCGGCCGACGCCGACCTTGATGTCCACCAGCTTGGTGTTGACCTCTTCGGGGGCGTACTTCCAGGCGATCGCCCAGCGCGGGGCGCGGGCCGTGGAGCCCAGGCGGCCCTGGAGCGGGATCTCGTCGAGCTTGACGACGACGCCGTCGATCTCGTGCTCCACCGAGTGCCGGTTCTCGCCGAAGTACGCGATGAACTCGCGGACCTCCGCCAGCGAGGACACCGCCTTGTTGTGCCGGGCGGTGGGCAGGCCCCACTCGCTGAGCAGCTCGTACGCGTGGCTCAGCTTGTCGATGTCGAAGCCCTGGCGCGCGCCGATGCCGTGCACCACCATGTGCAGCGGGCGGGTCGCGGTGACCTTCGGGTCCTTCTGGCGCAGCGATCCGGCCGCCGCATTGCGCGGGTTGGCGAAGGGCTTGTCGCCGGCCTCGACGAGCCTCGCGTTGAGCTCCTCGAACTTCTCCATCGGGAAGAAGACCTCGCCGCGGATCTCGACGAGCTCGGGGATCCGGTCGCCCTTGAGGCGGTCCGGGATGTCCGCGATGGTGCGGACGTTGGGGGTGATGTCCTCGCCGGTGCGGCCGTCGCCGCGGGTGGCGGCCCGGGTGAGGCGGCCCTTCTCGTAGGTGAGGTTGACGGCGAGGCCGTCCACCTTGAGCTCGCACAGGTAGTGGAAATCGGGAGTGTTGACGTCCCGGGCCACCCGCTCGGCCCAGGCCGCCAACTCCTCGTCGTCGAAGGCGTTGTCGAGGGAGAGCATGCGCTCCCGGTGCTCGACGGACGCGAAGTCCGTCTCGTACGCCCCGGCCACCTTCTGGGTCGGCGAATCGGGCGTACGCAGCTCCGGGTACTGCTCCTCCAGTGCCTCCAGCGAGCGCAGCAGCTTGTCGAAC
Source organism: Streptomyces sp. NBC_01296 (assembly GCF_035984415.1). Lineage (NCBI taxonomy): Bacteria > Bacillati > Actinomycetota > Actinomycetes > Kitasatosporales > Streptomycetaceae > Streptomyces > Streptomyces sp. NBC_01296. The sequence goes on from NZ_CP130720.1 coordinate 2,968,746, forward strand.
TCGGCGTCGCTGACGACCGGCTGGTCGTTCACGTAGTACCGGAAGCGGTGCTCCTCGACCTGCTCGGCCAGCAGCGCGTGCTGCTCGCGCACCGCCGCCGGTGCGGCCGTGCCGTCGCCGGCCTGCTTCTGTTCGGCTGCCATGCCGTGTCCTCCCGTGGCCCGTCTGTTTCCGTCACTCAGGGTTGTCGGCGAGCGACCTCGCCGCCCTGACGCAATGCGCCTGCACGGCGCGGGCGTACGCGGGCGAGGCGCCCGCCAGACCGCACGACGGGGTGACCACGACGGACTCCGCCAGAGTCCCCGGGGCCAGCCCCAGCCTGCGCCAAAGCTTCCTGACACCCATGACGCTACCGGCAGGGTCCGACAACGGGGCGTCGGTGCCCGGCACCACTCCGGCGAAGAGTTTCGTACCGCTTTCGACGGCCTCGCCGATGGCGTCGTCCTCGCGCTCGGTGAGCAAGGAGAAATCGAACGACACGCCCGTGGCGCCGGCCCGGCGGAGCAGCCCGAAGGGCACCTCGGGGGCGCAGGAGTGGACGACGACCTCCCCGTCGTGGACGGCGAACAGCTCGCGCAGGGTGCCCTCGACGACCTGCCGGTCGACGGCCCGGTAGGTGCGGTACTTGCTCGCGGACCGTACGCGCCCCAGCAGCACCGCGGTCAGTGACGGCTCGTCGAGCTGGAGCACGACCTGGGCGCCGGGGATGCGCCGTCGGACGTCGGCCAGGTGGTCGCGCAGGCCCTCCGCGAGCGATCCGGCCAGATCGCGGCAGGCGCCGGGGTCCTGGAGCACGGCCTCGCCGCCGTGCAGTTCGAGGGCGGTGGCCAGCGTCCACGGCCCGACGGCCTGGACCTTGAGCTTGCCCGTGTACCCCTGGGTGAACTCCTCGAGCGCGTCCAGGTCCTCGCCCAGCCAGGAGCGGGCCCGCTTCGAATCCCGTCCCGGGCGGTCGCTGATCCGCCAGCCGCTGGGCTCGACGTGGGCGTACATGTCGACGAGCAGTCCGAGGGACCGGCCGATCATGTCCGCGCCGGGCCCGCGGGCGGGCAGCTCGGCCAGGTACGGGAATTCCTCGAAGGACCCGGTGACGGTCTTGGCGGCCTCGCGGGCGTCGCCGCCGGGGAGGGATCCGACGCCGGTGGCGCTCGCGGTCATCGGCCGGGCCTGACGCTCAGGTCGTTGACCTCGGCGTCGCGCGGCAGGTCCACGGCCATCAGGATCGTGGTGGCCACGGACTCGGGGTCGATCCACTGGGCGGGGTCGTACTCCTTGCCCTCCTGGGAGTGGACCTTGGCCTGCATCGCGGTCGCGGTCCGGCCGGGGTAGACGGAGGTGACCCGGATGCCGTTCTGCTTCTCCTCGGCGCGCAGCGAGTCGGCGAGCGCCTTGAGCCCGTGCTTGGAGGCGGCGTACGCGCTCCAGTCGGCGTGGGCGGCGAGGCCGGCGCCGGAGTTCACGAAGACCACGGTGGCGCGGGAGGCGCGCAGGGTGGGCAGCAGCAGCCGGGTGACCTCGGCGGGGGCGATCAGGTTCACGTTGAGCTGCTGGTGCCAGGTCTTGGGGCGCAGCTCGCCGACGGGGCCGAGGTCGACGATCCCGGCGATGTGCAGGAGGGAGTCGATCCGCTCGGGGACGGGCTGCTTGGAGAAGGCCCAGGACAGCCGGTCGGGGTCGGCGAGGTCCCCGACGAGGGCGCGGGAGCCGGGGAAGCGCTCGACGAGCTGCTTGCCGCGGGCGGCGTCGCGGGCGAGCAGGACGAGGTCGTCGCCGCGTGCGTGCAGCCGTGCGGCGACGGCGGCGCCGATGCCTGCCCCGGCACCGGTGATCAGGTGAGTAGCCATACGCCCCATGCTCGCACCCCCGGCGCGCTGCCCCGGGCCCCGGTCACCGGCCCCCCGCCGCTCGGTAGGCCGCCTCGACGGCGCCGCGGGCGGCGGCCGCCTGGGCCGCCGTGACGGGCGGCAGGTACGCGTGCCCGACCAGCGCACTCGGGGCCGCCGCCACGACCGCCGCCCGCAGGTCCCGGGGCCCGGCCCAGTACTGCAGTGCGTCGCCGCGTACGTCGGCCAGCGCGGCTGCACGGTCCGGCGCGGGCGGGGTGAATCGGCCGCGCGCGGCCCGGACGTGCTCGCTCCAGCGGTCCTCCCAGAACTCCACGGTCCAGCCGGTCCAGTCGGCGGCCGCCCGCTCCGCCCGGGCCTGGGCGCCGAGCAGCCACCAGCCGACGCTGCGGCGTGCGGGGTCGATGTGCAGTCCCGCGCCGGCGGGGGACGTGTACGCGGTGTGGCGGGGGGCGTCCCCGAGCCGGCGCAGGAGGTCGGGGCCCTCGGTGAGGGGGTGGTCCGCACAGAGGTCGAGCACATGGCAGCGGTCGGCGCCGATGGTGACCACGGCCGTCATCGGCTCGGCCTCTCCCAGTTCCTCGTCCTCGGGGCCGAGCGTGAACAGGGGGTACGAGGTTCCCGTGGTGCTGTGGTCGTCGGCCGGGTCCAGGCCGAGCCGGGTCCGCAGGCCGGTCTGGCCCTCGTAGGCCCAGCGCACCTGCCAGTCCGGCCAGGCATGGCGCAGCAGGGTGAGGGCCGCGCTGCGCGTGCGCATCGCGGCCGACGACCCCTCCTGGACGAAGAGGAGCAGCTCGCGGCGCTCGGGGTCGACCAGGACTCCGGCCTCGACCGAGTCGTCGGAGCGGCGGAAGGCCTCGTCACGGGCGATGTGGGTGCGCAGCAGGGGCAGCAGGACGTCCGGGCCGGCCAGGAGGTGGAGGTCCAGGCTGTGCGCGCCCCAGGAGTCGTAGGCGCCCTGGTGGCCGTCGGGGCCCGCGAGGACGTGGACGGCGGGGTGGCTCATCGCAGACCCGCTTCGTCGCGCAGGCGGGCCGCCGTCTTCGCGGCGTCGTAGCCGGGCGGGACGCCGTCCACCAGGATGACCTCGCCCGGGATGTGCCGGGTGCGGAGCGGGATCAGGGCCTGGTAGGCCGGGCAGGCGTACCAGGCGCGGGCCCGCTCGATGTCGGGGAAGGCGAGGACCACCACGGTCCCGGGGAAGGGGCCTTCCATGACCTCGACCTGCGCCCCGTGGACGAGGAAGCTGCCCCCGAAGGGGTCCATCGTCGACTGGATCTCCTCGATGTAGTGGAGGATCTCCTCGTTCATGGTCTCGGGCCGGATGTGGGCGATGGCGTACGCGGTCATGGCCGTGACCTCCGCGGTCTCAAGTGGCGTGGCGGATCGATCTGTTGATCTGATCCTGCCAAGCCGGGGAGGCGGAGGCCATGACCTCCGGGGTCATGCCGCCGCGGTCGCCGGGCTGCTGGGCCGGAAGGTCCGGCGGTAGGCGATCGGCGAGATGCCGAGGGCGGTCCGCATGTGCTGGCGCAGCGAGTTGGCGGAGCCGAAGCCCGCCCGGTGCGCGACCAGGTCGACCGGCAGGTCGCTGGACTCCAGCAACTGGCGGGCGACTTCGAGGCGTTGGACGGTGAGCCACTGCACCGGGGTCATGCCGACCTCGTCGCGGAACCGCCGGGTGAAGGTGCGCAGGCTCATCCGGGAGTGGGCGGCCAGCTCGGCCAGCGTGACCGGCTCGGCGAGCCGCTCCAGGGCCCAGGCGCGGGTGGCGGTGGTGGTGGCGACGGTGGGTTCCGGGACGGGCCGGTCGATGTACTGGGCCTGCCCGCCGTCGCGCCACGGCGGTACGACGCACAGCCGCGCGGCGCGGTTGGCGGCGGCGGTGCCGTGGTCGGCGCGGATCAGGTAGAGGCAGAGGTCGATGCCCGCGGCCACCCCGGCCGAGGTGAGGATGTCGCCGTCGTCGACGAAGAGCACGTCCTCGTCGAGCAGGACGCGCGGGAAGGCCCGCTGGAACTCCGGCGCGTGCGCCCAGTGCGTGGTGGCGCGCCGCCCGTCGAGCAGCCCGGCGGCGGCGAGCACCTCGGAGCCGGTGCAGATGGACACGGTCCGGGTGCCGGGCCGGATGGCGGCGAGGGCGTCGGCGAGGGCCGGCGGCAGGGGCTCGCCGCGCAGCAGCCCGGGCATGGCGTGGGTGGGCGGGACGATCACGGTGTCGGCCGCGGCGAGGGCCTCGGGGCCGGCCGTGACGCCGATGGTGAAGCCCGCGTCGCTGGTCACGGGCAGGCCGTCGGCGGTGCAGACGGTGACCTCGTACAGGACCCCGCCGTCCTCCGCGCGGGCGTTGCCGAAGACCCGGGACGGCATGCCGAGCTCGAACGGGGCGACGCCTTCGAGGGCGAGTACGGCGATTCGATGCAAAGCGGGCATGGCCAGATCCTGTCACATGGTGGCCGTACGGCCAACACCGTGCGGACCCGATGGCGGCCAAGCTGGATGCATCGGCCGGGGAAACCGGTTCGGAAAGCCATGAAGGAGACAGTTATGCGCGCCGTCGTCGTCAGCCAGTGGGGCGGACCCGAGGTCCTGACCGAGGTCGAGGCCGAGCGGCCCGAGCCCGGTCTGAACGAGATCCTGGTACGGGTCCACGCGGCCGGGGTGAACCCGGTGGACTGGAAGACCCGGGCCAGCGGCGGTCTGATCGGCTGGGGCGAGGTCCCGATGGTCGGCTGGGACGTGTCGGGCACCGTCGAGGCGGTCGGGCCGGGCGTGACGCTGTACCGGGCGGGCGACGAGGTGTACGGGATGCCGCACTTCCCGCGGCAGGCCGGCGGCTACGCCGAGTACGTGGTCGCCCCCACCCGGCACTTCGCCCGCAAGCCCGCCGCACTGGACCACGTGCAGGCGGCCGCGCTGCCGCTGGCGGCGCTGACCGCCTGGCAGGCGCTGGTGGACACGGCCGGGGTCTCGGCCGGGCAGCGGGTGCTGGTCCACGCGGCGGCCGGCGGGGTCGGCCACCTGGCGGTGCAGATCGCCAAGGCGCGCGGCGCTTACGTGATCGGCACGGCGAGCGCGGGCAAGCACGAGCTGCTGCGCGAGCTGGGCGCCGACGAGGTGCTCGACTACCGCACCACGGACTTCGAGGACGCCGTCTCCGATGTGGACATCGTGATCGACGCGGTCGGCGGGGACTACGGGCAGCGCTCGCTCAAGGTGCTCAAGCCCGGCGGGCACCTGGTGACCCTGCCCGGCCCGGACGGCCTTCCGGCCGACCCGCAGGGTGTGCACGCCTCCTGGGTCCTGGTGGAGCCGGACCTGAAGGGTCTGGAGGAGATCGCCGCCCTCGCGGACCAGGGCCTGCTCAAGCCCCTGATCGACACGGTGCTGCCGCTGGAGCAGGCCGCGAAGGCGCACGAGATCGGCGAGCAGGGCCGGACCACCGGGAAGATCGTCCTGACGGTCGTCTAGACGGCCCGGGCCCTCACACGGACGCGGCCGCGGACGCGGCCCGGGTGGTCGTCGCGATGGTGGCGGAGCCGACCACGCGGGTGCCGTCGTAGAGCACGATCGCCTGGCCGGGGGCCACACCGCGGACCGGCTCCGCGAAGCGCACCTGCAGCTCGCCGTCCACGAGCTCGGCGAAGACCTCGGTCTCGCCGCCGTGGGCGCGCAGCTGCGCGGTGTACGTACCCGGGGCCGCGGCCGTGGAGCCGCACCAGCGGGGGCGGATCGCGGTCAGGGCGCTGACGTCGAGGGCCTCGACGGGGCCGACGGTGACGGTGTTGTTCACCGGCGAGATGTCGAGGACGTAGCGCGGCTTGCCGTCGGGGGCGGGGTGGCCGATCCGCAGGCCCTTGCGCTGGCCGATGGTGAAGCCGAAGGCGCCGTCGTGGGTGCCGACCTTCTCGCCGGTCGCCTCGTCGACGATGTCTCCCTCGGCCTTGCCGAGGCGGTTCGCGAGGAAGCCCTGGGTGTCGCCGTCGGCGATGAAGCAGATGTCGTGGCTGTCGGGCTTCTTCGCGACGGCCAGACCGCGCTCCTCCGCCTCCGCCCGGATCTCTTCCTTCGTCGTCAGGGTGTCGCCGAGCGGGAACAGCGCGTGCGCGAGCTGTTTCTCGTCGAGGACGCCGAGGACGTACGACTGGTCCTTGGCCATGTCGGAGGCCCGGTGCAGTTCGCGGGAGCCGTCCTCGTTCAGGACGACGGTGGCGTAGTGGCCGGTGCAGACGGCGTCGAAGCCGAGGGCGAGGGCCTTGTCGAGCAGGGCGGCGAACTTGATCTTCTCGTTGCAGCGCAGGCAGGGGTTCGGGGTGCGCCCGGCCTCGTACTCGGAGATGAAGTCCTCGACGACGTCCTCGCGGAAGCGCTCGGCCAGGTCCCAGACGTAGAACGGGATGCCGATGACGTCGGCGGCGCGGCGGGCGTCGCGGGAGTCCTCGATGGTGCAGCAGCCGCGGGCGCCCGTCCGGAAGGACTGCGGGTTCGCGGAGAGCGCGAGGTGGACGCCGGTCACGTCGTGCCCGGCTTCGACCGCGCGGGCGGCTGCAACGGCGGAGTCCACGCCGCCGGACATGGCGGCCAGGACGCGAAGGGGGCGATCGGTGCGCGGCAGGTTCTGAGTCATAGCACCGTCCAGAGTACGGGGGAACCGCCCGGCGTCACAGCGCGTTATCGGTGACAGGGGGTGGATCACATGGGGAGCAAGGTCGAAGCCGCGCCGAAGGCCGCGCCGCGCAGGACCCGCCGGGCGGTGCTGTTCGGGGGGCTCGGGGTCTTCACGGTGGCGGCGATCGCCGGGCAGGACGAGCTGCGGCGCGCCTGGTGGCTGCTGCCGGGCGTGGGCAAGCCCCGCAAGGAGGGTGAGGTGGACCACGTGGGCGTGGGCTGGACGTCTGCCTCGCCGGCGAACTGGCGGATGGCGGACCGGCCCGAGGACTACCGGGTGGACCGGATCGTGGTGCATGTCACGCAGGGCAGCTTCGCGTCCTCGGTGGACGCCTTCAAGAACCCGTTCCACCAGGCGTCGGCGCACTACATAGTCGGCCAGGACGGCCGCATCGAGCAGATGGTGCGCGAGATGGATGTCGCCTTCCACTCGGGCAACCGCTCCATGAACGAGCGCAGCGTGGGCATCGAGCACGAGGGCTTCGTGGACCGGCCGCAGGACTTCACGGAGGCGATGTACGCGGCCTCGGCCCGGCTGGCCGCCGACCTGTGCCGCCGGTACGGCATACCGGTGGACCGTACGCACCTACTGGCCCACTCCGAGGTCCCGGGCACCGACCACACGGACCCGGGCCCCCACTGGGACTGGGACCGGTACCTGGGCCTGGTCCGCTCGGAGCTCGCGGCGGCCCCCGCCGCGGGCTGACGCGCTGCCGAGCTGCCGAGCTGCCGACTAGCTGAGGCCTGCCGTACGGGCGCGCTCGACGGCCGGGCCGATGGCGGCGGCGACGGCCGCGACGTCCTCCTTGGTGGAGGTGTGGCCGAGGGAGAAGCGCAGGGTGCCGCGGGCCAGCTGCGGATCCGTACCGGTGGCCAGCAGGACGTGGCTGGGCTGTGCCACGCCGGCGGTGCAGGCGGAGCCGGTGGAGCACTCGATGCCCTGGGCGTCCAGCAGGAGCAGCAGGGAGTCGCCCTCGCAGCCGGGGAAGCTGAAGTGCGCGTTGGCCGGGAGCCGGTCGTCCGGGTCCCCGCCGAGGACGGCGTCGGGCACCTCCCGGAGCACGGCGGCGACCAGTTCGTCGCGCAGTGCGCCGATCTCGGCGGCGAACCGCTCGCGCCGCTCGGCGGCGATCACGGCGGCCACCGCGAAGGCGGCGACGGCAGGCACGTCGAGGGTCCCGGAGCGCACGTGCCGCTCCTGTCCGCCGCCGTGCAGGACGGGTACGGGGCTCTGGTCGCGGCCGAGCAGCAGCGCGCCGATGCCGTACGGGCCGCCGACCTTGTGGCCGCTGACGGTCATCGCGGCGAGGCCGCTGTCGCCGAAGCGGACGTCGAGCTGGCCGAAGGCCTGGACGGCGTCCGAGTGCAGGGGGATCGCGAACTCACGGGCCACGGCGGCCAGTTCGCGGACCGGCATGACGGTGCCGATCTCGTTGTTGGCCCACATGACAGTGGCCAGGGCCACGTCGTCGGGGTTGCGCGCGACGGCTTCGCGCAGGGCCTCGGGGTGCACGCGGCCGTAGCGGTCGACGGGGAGGTACTCGACCTGGGCGCCCTCGTGCTCACCGAGCCAGTGGACGGCGTCGAGGACGGCGTGGTGCTCGACGGGGCTGGCGAGCACCCGGGTCCGGGCGGGGTCCTGGTCCCGGCGGGCCCAGTAGAGGCCCTTGACGGCGAGGTTGTCGGCTTCCGTGCCGCCCGCGGTGAAGACCACCTCGCTCGGGCGGGCGCCGAGTGCCTCGGCGAGGGCCTCGCGGGCCTCCTCGACGGTACGGCGGGCGCGGCGGCCGGCGGCGTGCAGGGAGGACGCGTTACCCGTGGCGGCGAACTGCGCGGTCATCGCCGCAGCGGCCTCCGGGAGCATCGGAGTGGTGGCGGCGTGGTCGAGGTAGGCCATGATCCCCCGATTCTACGAGTCCGCTCCACGGGGCCCGACCCCGCGGGGCCCAGCCCTCCCGCCGGGCCGCATCCGGGCAGCCGCCGGCCGGCCCGGACGGGCCCCGACGGGCCTTGCCCGGACCCCGCTCGGGCCCTTGCCCCCGATCGGCCGTTCCCCAAACCCCGCCGGAGCCGCATCCGGCCCGGCCCGGCCGGAACTCCCCGCTCCCCGAGGGGTCAGCGGGGGGCGCGGGCCAGTTGGCGGGACTGGGCCACCAGGCGGTCCGCGGAGTCCCAGACCTCGGCGTCCTCCTCCAGGAAGCCCCCGGCCAGGTTCCGGGTCGTGATGGAGATCCGCAGCGGGCCCGGGGCCGGGCGGTGGCGGATGTGGGTGGTGAGCTCGATGGTCGGGCTCCAGCCCATCAGGCCCAGGTCGAAGCAGGTCGGCGGCAGCGCGTCCACCGCGAGCAGCATCGAGAGCGGGTCCGCGTCGCGGCCGTCGGCCAGCTCGAACCAGGCCCGCATCTCGCCCTTCCCCGACGGTGCGCCGAGCGCCCAGCCCGCCGTCGCCGGGTCCAGCCGCAGCCGCAGCCGGTCCACGATCGCGTTGCTGCCGGGGATCGGGGCCGGGCCGGCCTCCGGGCCGAGGCAGTCGGCGTAGGGCGGGAGCACCGGCGGGAGCGCCGTGGTGCGGACGTCGTCGGGGAGGGAGGCGAGGTCGCCGTACGAGGCGACGACCCGGATCCGCTCGATCTCGGCGCCGCTCTCGTCGTACTGGAAGAGGGAGGCCTGGCCGGTGGAGAGGGTGCGTCCCACCCGGACGACCTCGGTGCGGATCACCGCGGGGCCGGGGACCGACGAGGTCAGGTAGTGCGCGGAGACGGTGAAGGGGTCCGGGTGCGGCAGGGCCGCCGACAGCGCCCGGCCGACCAGGGCCAGCAGATAGCCGCCGTTGACGGCGGTGATGATCGTCCATCCGGCGGACAGCTCCGCGTCGTACACGCCGGGCTCGCCCGCGCGGGCGGTGACGGTGGTGTCGCGGTCGAACTCGCTGTTGCCGATGGTTGCCTGGGCCGCTGCGTATGCCATGAATTCGACACTACAACGCGAAGCTACTAAGCGGTAGCTTTCCTTTGCTACATGCTGATTACGGCTCTTCGGCCACCGAGGAGCGGCGGTTCCAGGCCAGCGGGGCCCGCCAGTGGTAGGTCATGGCGAGGAGCCGGAGCACGAAGGTGGTGACGATCGCGAGGGCGGTGGTCATGGCGCCCAGCACGCCGAAGCCGATGAACACGGCCACCATCGAGGCGCCGACCATGGCGGGGACGGCGTACATCTCGCGGTCGCGCAGCAGCGACGGCACCTCGTTGACGAGTACGTCGCGCAGCACGCCCCCGCCGACGGCGGTGGCCACGCCCAGCGCGGCGGACGCGGTGAGTCCGAGGCCGAACTCGTACGCCTTGGTCGTGCCCGTCACGCAGAACAGGGCGAGGCCGGCGGCGTCGAAGACGTTGATGGCGCGGTTGATCCGCTGCACCTCGGGGTGCAGGAAGAAGACGAGGCCGGCGGCGATGAGCGGCGTGACGAAGAAGCTGAGCTCGCCGAAGGCGGCCGGCGGGACGGCGCCGATGACGAGGTCGCGGAAGAGGCCGCCGCCGAGGGCGGTGACCAGCGCGAGGACGCAGATGCCGAACACGTCGAAGTTCTTGCGTACGGCGAGCAGGGCGCCTGCGGTGGCGAAGACGAAGATGCCGGCGAGGTCCAGGGCATGCTGGATCCCGGGCGGGAAGAGATCGTGGAGCACCGCCCCATTGTGCCGTTCGCCTGGCCGTCTGTTCGACGGGCCGGGTCCGCCGCCCCGGCCGGATGCCCGCCACCCCGGCCGGGCACCCCGCGGCCGGGCGCGGACAAGCCGGTGTCCCGGGCTCCGACCGCTACGCGGAACCCGGGACACCGGACGAGAGGGGCCCGGTTACTCCGAGACCGTCACCACCGCTTCCGCCGCGCCCGGCAGGGCCGGGTCGCCCGGTGCCTGGTCGGGGGCGTTCTCCGGGTGGTGGCAGGCCACCTGGTGGCCCGTGGCCAGGGCCAGCATGGGCGGCTCCTGCGTCGTGCAGATCTGCGTGGCCTTCCAGCACCGCGTGTGGAAGCGGCAGCCGGAGGGGGGCGAGATCGGCGAGGGCACGTCGCCCTTGAGCAGGATGCGCCCGCTCTTCACGCCGCGCCGACGCGGGTCCGGCACCGGCACGGCCGACAGCAGCGCCTTGGTGTAGGGGTGCATCGGGTTCTCGTACAGCGACTTGCGGTCGGTGAGCTCCACGATCTTGCCGAGGTACATCACCGCGATGCGGTCGGACACGTGCCGGATGACCGACAGGTCGTGCGCGATGATCACGTACGTGAGGCCGAGCTCCTCCTGGAGGTCGTCCAGCAGGTTGACCACCTGGGCCTGGATCGACACGTCCAGCGCCGAGACCGGCTCGTCGGCGACGACCAGCTTCGGCTTCAGGGCCAGCGCGCGGGCGATGCCGATGCGCTGGCGCTGACCGCCCGAGAACTCGTGCGGGTAGCGGTTGTAGTGCTCCGGGTTGAGGCCCACCAGGGACAGCAGGCGCTGCACCTCCGCCTTCAGGCCGCCCTCCGGCTGCACGCCCTGCAGCTTGAACGGGGCGCTGACGATCGTGCCGACCGTGTGCCGCGGGTTCAGCGAGCCGTACGGGTCCTGGAAGATCATCTGCACGTCGCGGCGCATCGGACGCATCGCGGAGACCCCGAGGTGCGTGATGTCGCGCCCCTCGAACTCGACCGTGCCGCCCGTGGGCTCCAGCAGGCGCGTGATCAGGCGGCCCATCGTCGACTTGCCGCAGCCGGACTCGCCGACCACGCCCAGCGTCTCACCGCGCCGGACGTCGAAGTCGATGCCGTCCACGGCCTTGACGGCCCCGACCTGCCGGCGCAGCAGCCCCTTGCTGATGGGGAAGTGCTTGACCAGGCCGGTCACCTTCAGCAGCGGTTCCGCCTCGGAAGCCTGCGGCGCGTCCGTCTTCTTCATGTCGCTCACAGCTTCGGCGCAATCTCTTCGGTCCAGATCCGGGTCCGCTCCTCCTGCGACATGTGGCAGGCGGACCAGTGCCGGCTGTCGTCCTCGGTGAGCTCGGGCCGCTGGGTGCGGGTGATGCCGCCCTTGGGGATGTCGGCGTACGGGCAGCGCGGGTTGAAGGCGCAGCCGCTCGGGATGTTGATGAGGCTGGGCGGCGAGCCCTTGACCGGGATCAGGCGTTCGGTCTGCTCGCGGTCGATGCGCGGCATGGAGCCGAGCAGGCCCCAGGTGTAGGGGTGGCGCGGTTCGTAGAACACCTTCTCGGCGGTGCCGCGCTCGATGCACCGGCCGCCGTACATCACGAGGATCTCGTCGGCCATCTCGGCGACCACGCCGAGGTCGTGCGTGATCATGATGACCGCGGAGCCGAACTCCTTCTGCAGGTCGCGGATCAGGTCGAGGATCTGCGCCTGGACGGTGACGTCCAGGGCGGTGGTCGGCTCGTCCGCGATGAGCAGTTCGGGGTTGTTGACCAGCGCCATCGCGATCATCGCGCGCTGGCGCATACCGCCGGAGAACTCGTGCGGGTACGCGTCCACGCGCCGGTGGGGCTCGGGGATGCCGACCCGGTCGAGCATCTCGACCGCGCGGGTGCGGGCCGTCTTCTTGTCGACGTTCTGGTGGGTCCGGTACGCCTCGATGATCTGCTTGCCGACCGAGTAGTACGGGTGCATCGCGGACAGCGGGTCCTGGAAGACCATCGCCATCTTGCGGCCGCGCAGCTTGCGCACGTGGTCCGCGTCGGCGCGTACGAGGTCCTCGCCGTCGAGCACGACCTGGCCGGAGATGTCCGGGCGGCTGCGGGCGCTGCCGGTGCGGTGCAGGCCCATGATGGCCAGCGAGGTCACCGACTTGCCGGAGCCGGACTCGCCGACGATGCCGAGCGTCTTGCCGCGCTCGAGGTCGAAGGAGAGCCCGTCGACGGACTTGACCAGGCCGTCGTCGGTCGGGAAGTGCACTTTGAGGTCGCGTACGGAGAGGAACGCGGCGTCCTTCGGCGGGCCTGCCTGCTCGGGGACGAACGCGGGCCCGCCGGAGGTGCTTTCGCCGGAGGCGGTGGTGGGGTTCTCGGTCACGTCAGCCTCACGCGCGGGTCGATGACGGCGTACAGCAGGTCCACGATCAGGTTCGCCATCACCACGAAGAGCGCGGCGAGCAGGGTGACGCCCATGATCACGGGCAGGTCGCCCTGGCCGATGGCGGCCACGGCCGCCGTCCCCAGACCCTGGAAGTTGAAGGTCGTCTCGGTGAGCACCGCGCCGCCGAGGAGTCCGCCGAGGTCCAGGCCGAACATCGTGACGATCGGGGTGAGCGTGGAGCGCAGGGCGTGCTTGCGGATGACCACGCCCTCCTTGAGTCCCTTGGCGCGGGCGGTGCGGATGTAGTCCTCGCCGAGGACCTCGAGCATCGTGGCGCGGGTGATGCGGGCGTAGGTGGCGGCGAAGAGGAAGGCCAGGGTGATCCAGGGCAGGATCAGGGAGTTGAGCCAGGCCACCGGATCCTCGGTGAACGGTTTGTAGTTGGACACGTCCAGCCAGCCGAGGCTGTAGACGAAGATCGCGGGGGCCACCATGCCGGTGAAGAAGATCGGCAGGGAGACGCCGGCGAGCGCGCCGACCATCACGGTGCGGTCGATGGCCGTCCGGCGTTTGAGCGCCGAGATGACACCGGTCGCCACACCGGCGATCACCCAGATGACCGCTGCGCCGAGGGCGAGCGAGAGGGTGACCGGCATGCGGTCGACCATGGTCTCCCAGACGGGCGCCTCGGTCTTGAAGGAGTAGCCGAAGCAGGGGGCGGCGCAGTGGGTGACATCCGTGCCGCCGTCGTAGTCGCGGCCGACGAAGATGCCCTTGACGAAGGTCAGGTACTGCTCGGAGATGGGCTTGTCGAAGCCCATCTTCACGCGGATGCCCGCCAGGGCGGTCTCGTTGGTCTCGCGGCCGGCGTACATCAGGGCCGGATCGCTGCCTGTGATCTTGGGGACCGCGAAGAAGATGCCGAAGGTGACCACGGAGACCACCAGCAGCGTGGCGACGACGTTGAACATTCGCCGTATGAGGTAGACGAGCACTGCAGTCGGCCGCCCGGGGCGGGCGGCTGCCGTCCCTTGTGGGAACGGCAGCCGCCGCCTGCGGCCTTCACCTGCCCTTCGGACTAGCGCATGTGCGGTGAAGGCACTTGCCTGTTGTTACGTGACGACTCGACCACTCGGCTACTTGGCGGCGATGCCGACCGTGGCCAGGTCGATCTTGCCCATGGAGTCGTTGAAGTAGACGTTCGTCAGACGCGGGTTGTGGTAGACGAAGGCCTTGTCGAAGTTGATCGGGAGGTAGAGAGCCTTCTCCATGACCTTCTTGTTGATGTCCGTGTAGAACGGAGCAGCAGCTTCCGGAGTCGCGGCGGCCGCGGCCGTCTTGAACAGCTGGTTGATCTCCGGGTCGTTGATCATCGTGAAGTTGTTGTTGCCGTTGGGCTGGATGAACGATCCGTCGACGAGCGGCTGCAGGAAGCCCGAGCCGGAGTTGTAGTCGGCGCCCCAGCCCATCACGATGATGCCGTAGTTCTTCTTCTTCACGTTCTCGGGCGAACCGATCACGGAGGAGGAGAGCTTGCCGTCGTACTGGTCGATGGTGACCTTGATGCCGACCTTGGCGAGCGACGCCTGCAGGGACTCGGCGGTCTTCACCTCGGGGGCGCGGTTGTTGCGCACCGCGATGGTGGTCTCGAACCCGTCCGGCTTGCCACAGGCCTTGAGGGCCTCCTTGGCCTTGGCCTCCTGCGGCTCGCCCTTGGTCAGGTTGAAGGGGTCGTAGCTCTTGTCGGCACCGGGGATGCCGGGCGGCAGCATGTTCGCGCCGAGGTCACCGCTGGTCGGGCCGCCGCGGGCGGTCTGCAGGGACTTCGGGTCGGCCGCGTAGATGACGGCCTTGCGGCACTCGACGTTGTCGAACGGCGCGACCGTGGTCGGGAAGGCGAAGTAGCGGATGTAGCCCGTGAACGGGTTGTCCGCGTTCTGCTTCAGCTTCTCGTCCTTGAGGACCTTGTTCTTGCCGGCCTGCTGCATGCCCGTGCCGTCGATGGCGAGGTCGATGTCGCCCGACAGCAGACGCGCGTCCATGTCGTCCGGGTTGGTGGTCACCGTGAACGAGACCTTGTCCGGCAGACCCTTGCGGATCGTGTCGGTCTTCGGGTCCCAGTTCTCGTTGCGGACGAAGGTCGCGCCCTTGCTCGCGGTGAAGCTCTCGACCTTGTACGGGCCGGTGGAGATCGGCTTGTTGGTGTACGTGGCGCCCGTGTCCTTGGCCGCCGGGACCGGCGAGGAGGACGGCATGGCCAGCAGGTAGCTGAAGTCGGAGTTGGCGCTCGCCAGGTTGAAGACGATCGTCTTGTCGTCCGGCGTCTCGACGGACTTCAGACCCATCTTGTTGGCGTCGGTGTCCTTGTAGGGGCCGGGGTACTTCTGGCCCTGGTCGAGGATGTCGATCAGGTAGGTGGGACCACCGGACAGCACGTCCTGCGCGAAGACGCGCTCGATGCCGTACTTGAAGTCCTTCGAGGTGATCGGCGTACCGTCCTCGAACTTCACGCCGTCCTTGATCTTGAGGGTGTACGTCTTGCCCTCGTTGCTCAGGACCGGCAGGGCCTCGGCGAGGTCCGGGACGAGCTTGCTGCCGTCCTTGCCCGGCTTGCTGTCGTACGCGAGCAGCTGGCGCACGTAGAGGCGCTGGATGTCCCACACGAAGCCGTAGTAGGCACGCGCCGGGTCGAGGTAGTCGACGTCCTGCGGCGACCAGAGCTTGAGCTCACCGCCCTTGGCGTCCGAGGGGTTCACCATGGCGGTGGTGGCGGCGTTGAACCCGGCACCACCTGCGCCCTTGCCCTCGGTCTTCTTGCCGTCGCTGCCACCGCACGCGGCGGTCAGGGACAGGGCGGCGATCACGGCGGTGATCGCGAATGCCTGCTTTCTGCGGATCACGTTGGTCCAACCTCCATTGGTGGGTGAATCGATGAAGCGGTTCAGCTGCCCTTGGGGTCGAGTGCGTCACGCAGCCCGTCCCCGAAGAGGTTGAACGCCAGGACGGTGATGAAGATCGTGATACCCGGGACCACCATGTACGCGGGGTCGTCCTGGTAGATGGGGATGGCGTCGGAGAGCATCTTTCCCCAGGAGGCGGTGGGCGGCTTGACGCCGGCACCGAGGAAGCTGAGGGCCGCCTCCGTCAGGATGTTGGTCGGGATGAGCAGCGTCGAGTAGACGAGGATCGGTGCGACCAGGTTGGGCAGCAGCTCCTTGATCAGGATGTAGCCGCGGCCGGCGCCGAGGCTGCGGGCGGCCTCGACGTACTCGCGCTCCCGCAGGGAGATCGTCTGGCCCCGGACGATACGGCCGATGTACGGCCAGCCGAAGAAGCCGATGACGACGATCAGTACGCCCATCCGGACGCCCGAACCCTCGAACCCCCAGAGGGAGTTGGGGACCACGGAGACCAGGGCGATGGTGAACAGCAGCTGCGGGAAGGCGAGCAGCAGGTCCATCAGGCGGCTGATGAGGCCGTCGACCCAGCCGCCGAGGAACCCGGCGAGCGCGCCGAGCAGGCTGCCTATGGTGACCGACACGAAGGCCGACAGGAAGGCGACGACCAGGGAGATGCGGGCGCCGTAGACGATCCGGCTGAACACGTCGCGGCCGTTGGTGGGTTCGACGCCGAGCAGGTAGTCGGAGCTCATCCCGCCGAAGGAGCCGAGCGGCGTGCCCAGGTCCGGGTCGATCAAGTCTTCGTGGAACTCGTTGGGCGGGTGGCCCAGCAGGCTCGCGATCTGCGGTGCGAAGACCGCCACCAGGATCAGGAAGATCACGACCACGCCGCCGGTCAGCGCGACCTTGTCGCGCTTGAGCCGCATCCAGGCGATGCGGCCGGGCGAGCGGCCTTCGATGGCCTTGGCAGGGACGTCGGCTACGGACACGGGTGCGGCTGTTTCCGCGCTCGTGTCATGCAGTGGTGCCGTCATCGTGGTGGGGACCCCTCTCGGCCGACGGGTTGCCGGCCCATGCCCGCCGCTGTGGCGGCGTTGGTGCGGAGTGGCGCTCGGAGTGCGTGGTGACACGCAGGACGCGTGCTGAGGTGCAAGAACTGCAGGAAGTGCGGGACGGAGCCGCAAGCGAAATGCATATGCCAAACCTGACTTCGCAGGACTGACCGGCTCTTGGGTGGGGAGTCTTCATCGGCGCTGTGAGCAGCCGCCAGACCCGCAGATGAATGGATGCGCAACCGTGATGTGAGGGTCGAGTTCCCGTTATCCGGACTTCGCTCTCACCTGAGCGGATCAAGACCGTCCGTTCGGTACGCAATCGGACATGGCGCGCAACTCGCGGTAGGACCATGCCTTTTGGACCCACAACAGGGATGAAATCCGGACAAGCCGAAGGCCGCAGGGAACGGTGGTTCCCTGCGGCCTTCGGTCGGTTCGATACGGATGTCTCAGTGGCCGGGCAGACCCGGACGCGGACGGTGCTTCGGGGTCAGTACGCGGGGGCCTGGCCCTCGCGGTCGTAGAAGGGGCGGCTCTGGGCGCGCAGCCACATCGCGACGGGATCGTGCTCGTCCGCCAGCGCCACCGTGCACACCGGCACGCCCTCGGGGACCGCGCCGACCGACTGGCGCATCATCTCCCGTACGGATTCCAGCGCGGGCGCGGAGGCGTCGTACAGGTCGAGCCCGACCGCGAGGTACGGCGAGCCCAGCGAAGGCTGCACCCAGGCGCGGCGCAGCGAGCGGACGGCGGGGGTGCGGTGCGCGTGCTGGGTCAGCAGCCCGTAGAACTGCGGGAGCTCCAGGGCGGGCTCGGACAGCCGCAGCGGGCCGGCCGGCATCCGGTCGAGGCCCGTGGCGATGCGGCGCAGGTCGGCCCAGGGGATGCCGAGGCCGCCGCCCTGGGCGTGCGGGTTGAGCCACAGGCCCCAGCGGTCCGGGTAGAGGGCGCGGGCGATGTCCCGGCCGGTGACCACCTCGTAGCCCCGGTTCCAGCCACTGGCGGCCAGCTCCTGGGGGGAGGTCACGCACGGCGCGTACCCGAGGCCCTCGACCTCCATGCCGCCGTACTGGGCGTCCGGGGAGCCCGGCCGGCCCTGCCAGAGCAGCATCCACAGGCGGCCCTCGGCGAGGGCGTGCAGAAGCGACTCATAGCTCTCGTAGCGCCCGGGAGTCACCTGGCGCATCATGTGCTCGAGCTGCCCGGCCGCGGCCGTGCCTGACGCACTCACCCGGTACTCCTTCTTCGTCTGCCCGTCGTCCCACCCGTATCCGCACCCAGCTTAAGCGGCCCTAAGGGAGGTAGAAGGGGCGTACGCGCGTAACGATGAAGTCGACCACCGGGTCCTGCACGGCGTCCAGGAGGATCAACTGCACGGGCCAGGGCGGCGGTACCCGGGTCACGGCCCGGCCGAGGGCGTCCATCGGGGCGTTCCGCATGTCGGGCTCCCATCCCAGCAGCCGGACACCGATGTAGAGCTCCGGGGCCCCGCCCTCGACGCTGGCGAGGCAGCGGTGGGCGGCGGCGACCACGCCGGTGGCGCGGAACTCCTCGGCGGCGGCGGTCAGGAAGTCCACCGGGTCTTCCTGCCAGTCGGGCTCGTAGAGCCGGACGCGGCCGCCGGTGGCGGGTCCGTCGAGCGGGGTCCGGCCGATGCGGCAGAGCTCCGCGACGGCGGGCGGGGGCAGCGGGACGCCGACGGCGCCCTCGGGGTTCACGGCGATGCCGAGCTGCGGGGGCAGGCCCCGGGCGAACTCGACGGCGGGGGCGACGGCGAAGTCCATGGCGGGTCCGACGCAGGCGCGGAACTGCGCCTCGGAGCTGTAGACGGGGACGTACGCCGCCCCGTCGATCTCCATGGTGGGCAGCATGAGGCCGGCCCCGTCCGGGCCGCCACCGCCGGGCAGGGGCACCCAGAGCCGGCTCCGGCCGAGCACCTCGACGATCCGGGCCCCGGCGTCCGCCTGTCCGAGCGCCGCCCCGAGCACCTGCTCCAGCTCGTTGTCCGGCCAGCCGCCGCCCTGCATCCACGCCTCCGCTGTGTTGTGCGCCCCACGCTGTCGGCCCCGAGGTTAACGGCTCGGCCGGCGCCGCCCTGCCGGGGGCTCCGCACCCGGGTCCTCCCCCGGCCACCGCCGGGCGGAGCATGGTCCGGAAGGGACGGCCTAGGCGGAGTCCCGCCGGAACGCTATGCGGGTCACGCGGGCGGCCGAGCTGCGGTCCAGGAGGACCGCCGACGTGCAGCCCGCGGGGAGGCGGCCCGATTCCGCTTCGCGCAGCAGGCGGGTCACCGCGCCGCGATGGCGGGCGAAGGCGTACGCCGACACCCCGCGCCCCCGCGCCGCCTGCCCGGACAGGGCCTCTTCGGGGGTGGTGTCCAGCAGCAGCAGGTGCAGCCCCCGGCCCCGCCGCCGCGCGGCCGCGGCCAGCAGGCTCCGCACCCAGCTCTGCGTCCCGCAGTCGTGGACCACCGCCGAGGCCCCGGAGCGCAGCGTCCGCCACAGCCCCCAGTAGTGTGCGCAGCGGACGAGCGGCCGGTACACCGCGTACGGCAGCGCCCGCGGCATCCGCCGCTCCCAGCGCTCGCGCACGTCCTGGGAGTCGATGCCGCCGCCCTCCGCGGCCCGCTTGATCAGCGTGCTCTTGCCGCCGCCCGGCAGGCCGGACACCACGACGATGTCCCCTTCGGCGAAGCCGAGCCACTGCGGTCCGTGCGGCCCCCGGCCGCGCAGGTCGCGCACGGGACCGCCGAGGGAGCGCGCCCGCCGCGCCGCCGGCACTCCGTCCACGGCTCCCGTCCCGCTCGCCGCCAGCACTCCGAATCTCCGCACAGTGATCGCCTTCCCCCTCGGACCCGCAGGGCCCCTCATGCCCACTGAGTGTAAAGAGACGGTAATCCGGCCGTGCCCGGTTCCGGCCTCCGCTTCCCGGCCGCCTCACCGGTCCGTACGTTCTTTCGGGCCCGACCGCCCGATCACCCGGACGGCGTGCAATGATGTGCGCCATCTGGACCAACTGCATACCGGCCGCTTGAATCCGCGCGGGAGAGTCCCGGCCGGCCGCGAGGCCGAGCCCGGGCGCCGAAGGAGCAAGTTCCTCCCTTGAATCTCTCAGGCCCCGTACCGCGTGGATGAGGCAGATCTGAAAAGCGAGCCGCGCCGCCGTCCCTCACGACGGCATCCGCGTGCGCTCCACCCAAGGTGCAAGTCGACGTTCCCCGGGTCCGACCGGGAACTCTCGGCGAACCTCTCAGGTTCCGATGACAGATGGGGAGGATCGTCCTCGTCATGTCATGCCCTGGGACCCGGGAGCCACACCCATGAGCACTGCCCCCCGCCTGACCGCCCTCGATGCGCTGCACCGATCGCTCGGTGCGACCATGACCGATTTCGCGGGCTGGGACATGCCCCTGCGGTACGCCAGTGAGCGCGACGAGCACAACGCCGTCCGCACCAAGGCCGGTCTCTTCGACCTGTCCCACATGGGCGAGATCACGCTGACCGGCCCCGAGGCCGTCAAGGCCCTGGACTACGCGCTGGTCGGCAACATCTCCACCGTCGGCGTCGGCCGCGCCCGCTACACGCACATCTGCCAGGAGGACGGCGGGATCGTCGACGACCTGATCGTCTACCGCCTGGGCGAGACCGAGTACATGGTCGTCGCGAACGCCTCCAACGCCCAGGTCGTCCTCGACGCCCTGACCGAGCGCGCCGCCGGCTTCGACACCGAGGTCCGCGACGACCGCGACGCGTACGCGCTGATCGCCGTGCAGGGCCCGGAGTCCCCCGGCATCCTCGCCTCCCTCACCGACGCCGACCTGGACGGCCTGAAGTACTACGCCGGCCTGCTGGGCACGGTCGCGGGCGTGCCCGCGCTGATCGCGCGTACGGGCTACACGGGCGAGGACGGCTTCGAGCTGTTCGTCGCTCCCGAGCACGCCGTCGAGCTGTGGCAGGCGCTGACCAAGGCCGGCGAGGGCGTCGGCCTGGTCCCGGCGGGCCTGTCCTGCCGCGACACCCTGCGCCTGGAGGCGGGGATGCCGCTGTACGGGCACGAGCTGACCACTTCCCTGACCCCGTTCGACGCGGGGCTGGGCCGGGTCGTGAAGTTCGAGAAGGAGGGCGAGTTCGTGGGCCGCGCCGCCCTGGAGGCCGCCGCCGAGCGCGCCGCCTCGAACCCGCCGCGCAAGCTGGTCGGCCTGATCGCCGAGGGCCGCCGCGTCCCGCGCGCCGGCTTCCCCGTGGTCGCCGACGGGCAGGTCATCGGCGAGGTCACCTCGGGCGCCCCCTCCCCGACGCTGGGCAAGCCGATCGCGATGGCGTACGTGGACGCGGCGCACGCCGCGCCCGGCACCTCCGGCGTCGGCATCGACATTCGCGGTACCCATGAGCCGTACGAGGTCGTGGCGCTGCCGTTCTACAAGCGGCAGAAGTAACGCCGATACGCCGTACCCCGCCACACCGGCGCCGTACCGGCCGTCTCAGCCGTCTCAGTACGCAAGACCACTGTTCGTATCCACTCCCCCGCATCCAGGAGAATCAGGTCATGAGCAACCCCCAGCAGCTGCGTTACACCAAGGAGCACGAGTGGCTGTCGGACGCCGTGGACGGCGTCGCGACGGTCGGCATCACGGAGTTCGCGGCCAACGCGCTCGGTGACGTCGTCTACGCCCAGCTCCCCGCGGTCGGCGAGACCGTCACCGAGGGCGAGACCTGTGGCGAGCTGGAGTCGACCAAGTCGGTCAGCGACCTGTACTCCCCCGTCTCCGGTGAGGTCGTCGAGGCCAACCAGGACGTCGTGGACGACCCGGCGCTCGTCAACACGGCCCCGTTCGCGGGTGGCTGGCTGTTCAAGGTGCGTCTCTCGGAGGAGCCGAAGGACGTGCTCTCGGCCGACGAGTACGCCGCGCTCACCCACTCCGACAACTGAGACCCCAGGGGATCCTGATGTCCGTACTGAACACCCCCCTCCACGAGCTCGACCCGGACGTCGCCGCCGCCGTCGACGCCGAGCTCGCACGCCAGCAGTCCACCCTGGAAATGATCGCGTCGGAGAACTTCGCTCCGGTCGCCGTCATGGAGGCCCAGGGCTCGGTCCTGACCAACAAGTACGCCGAGGGCTACCCCGGCCGCCGCTACTACGGCGGCTGCGAGCACGTCGACGTGGTCGAGCAGATCGCGATCGACCGCATCAAGGCGCTGTTCGGCGCCGAGGCCGCGAACGTCCAGCCGCACTCCGGTGCGCAGGCGAACGCCGCCGCGATGTTCGCGCTGCTGAAGCCGGGCGACACGATCATGGGCCTGAGCCTGGCCCACGGCGGTCACCTGACCCACGGCATGAAGATCAACTTCTCCGGCAAGCTCTACAACGTGGTCCCGTACCACGTCGACGAGACCGGCGAGGTCGACATGGCCGAGGTCGAGCGCCTCGCCAAGGAGTCCAAGCCGCAGCTGATCGTCGCCGGCTGGTCCGCCTACCCGCGCCAGCTGGACTTCGCCGCCTTCCGCCGCATCGCGGACGAGGTCGGCGCGTACCTGATGGTCGACATGGCGCACTTCGCCGGCCTGGTGGCCGCGGGCCTGCACCCGAACCCGGTGCCGCACGCCCACGTCGTCACCACCACCACGCACAAGACCCTCGGCGGTCCGCGCGGCGGTGTCATCCTGTCGACGCAGGAGCTGGCCAAGAAGATCAACTCCGCGGTCTTCCCGGGTCAGCAGGGCGGCCCGCTGGAGCACGTGATCGCGGCCAAGGCGGTCTCCTTCAAGGTCGCGGCCTCGCCCGAGTTCAAGGAGCGCCAGGAGCGCACCCTCGAGGGCGCGAAGATCCTCGCCGCCCGCCTGGTCCAGGACGACGTCAAGGCCGTGGGCGTGGACGTCCTCACCGGCGGCACCGACGTGCACCTGGTCCTGGTCGACCTGCGCAACTCCGAGCTGGACGGGCAGCAGGCCGAGGACCGCCTCCACGAGGTCGGCATCACGGTCAACCGCAACGCCATCCCGAACGACCCGCGGCCGCCGATGGTCACCTCGGGTCTGCGGATCGGTACGCCGGCCCTCGCCACCCGCGGCTTCGACGCCGAGGCCTTCACCGAGGTCGCCGAGATCATCGCGCAGGCGCTGAAGCCGGCCTACGACAGCGAGGCCCTCAAGGCGCGCGTCTCCGCGCTCGCGGCGAAGTTCCCGCTGTACCCGACGCTCTAGGCATCGGCTCGGGGGGCCCGGCCTTGTGTCACACAGGGCCGGGCCCTTCCTGTGTGACACGAGCCATACCCGAGCGCCGTCCAGCCACCATCTCGGGCAGACGAAACGTTCACCTCGCCACGTTAAGCTCGACTGTCGGACAAAATCCGAACAATCCCCCCTCGTACGATCCACCCCGCCTGCCCCTCCACCCACGAGCAGACAAGGGAGTCCGCCACCGTGGCCATCTCCGTCTTCGATCTCTTCTCCATCGGCATCGGCCCCTCCTCCTCCCACACGGTCGGTCCGATGCGGGCCGCCCGCATGTTCGTGACCCGGCTGAAGAAGGACGGTGTGCTCGCCCAGACCGCAGCGGTCCGGGCCGAGCTGTACGGCTCCCTCGGCGCGACCGGCCACGGCCACGGCACGCCCAAGGCCGTGCTGCTGGGCCTGGAGGGCCACTCCCCCCGCTCGGTGAACGTGGAGAGCGCCGACGACGAGGTGGAGCGCATCCGCCGGAGCGGCCGCCTGCGCCTGCTCGGCACCGAGATAGGGAGCGCGCACGAGATCGCCTTCGACGAGCCGAGCCAGCTGATCCTGCACCGCCGCCGTTCCCTGCCGTACCACGCGAACGGCATGACGCTCTTCGCGTACGACGCCTCGGGCGCCCCGCTGCTGGAGAAGACGTACTACTCGGTCGGCGGCGGCTTCGTGGTGGACGAGGACGCGGTCGGCGAGGACCGGATCAAGCTCGACGACACCGTGCTGAAGTACCCCTTCCGCAGCGGCGACGAAATGCTGCGGATGGCCCGGGAGAGCGGCCTGTCGATCTCCGCGATGATGCTGGAGAACGAGAAGGCCTGGCGCACGGAGGAGGAGATCCGCGAGGGCCTGCTCGAGATCTGGCGCGTCATGCAGGCGTGCGTCTCGCGCGGCATGTCGCGCGAGGGCATCCTGCCCGGCGGCCTGAAGGTCCGGCGCCGCGCGGCGAACACCGCCCGCAAGCTCCGCTCCGAGGGTGACCCGCTGGCGCTGTCGATGGAGTGGATCACCCTCTACGCGATGGCCGTGAACGAGGAGAACGCCGCGGGCGGCCGGGTGGTCACCGCTCCGACGAACGGCGCCGCGGGCATCATCCCGGCGGTCCTGCACTACTACATGAACTTCGTGCCCGGCGCCGACGAGGAGGGCGTGGTCCGCTTCCTGCTGGCGGCCGGTGCGATAGGCCTGCTCTTCAAGGAGAACGCCTCGATCTCCGGCGCCGAGGTCGGCTGCCAGGGCGAGGTCGGCTCGGCCTGCTCGATGGCGGCCGGCGCCCTCGCCGAGGTCCTGGGCGGCTCCCCGGAGCAGGTGGAGAACGCGGCCGAGATCGGCATGGAGCACAACCTGGGCCTGACCTGCGACCCGGTCGGCGGCCTCGTCCAGATCCCGTGCATCGAGCGCAACGGCATGGCGGCGGTCAAGGCGGTCACGGCGGCGAAGATGGCGATGCGCGGCGACGGCACCCACAAGGTCTCCCTCGACAAGGTCATCAAGACCATGAAGGAGACGGGCGCCGACATGAAGGTCAAGTACAAGGAGACCGCCCGCGGCGGTCTGGCGGTCAACGTCATCGAGTGCTGATCCGGCAGGCATGACGAGCGAGGGGCCCGGCGCAACGCGCCGGGCCCCTCCGCGTTGCCGTCACGGCAGGCGGAAATCGCAGGTGATCTGAGGTTTGCGGGGAGTCGCGCTCCCCTTCGCCGTCGCGCTCTTCGCGGGGGCCGCGCAGGCCGACAACGGGGCGGGTGCGGGCGTCTCGTCCAACGCCGCCGTCGCCGAGATCCTCGGCGGGCCGCCGCACGTTCCTGTGACAAGACGGGTCCAGCGGCCCTCCGGGTCGGGACCTTCGGCCCACGGGGGCGGCCCGGAGGTGGGCTAGCTTGCCCGAGAGGGCGGATTTTCCCCCGTGAGCCGACAGAGAGGTGGAGCGCATGGACGGCACGGACGGTATCGAGCACCAGGTCCTCCCGCTCCGGCTGGAGGCCTCGCCCGCGCCCCTGCCGCTGCTCGGGGCCTTCACGTACCGCTGCGAGCGGCCCTACGAGCTGGCCCTCGACTTCCGGGGCGCCGGGATCCACGTGGCGCACTGGGTGTTCTCCCGGGACCTGCTGCTCGACGGGGAGACCTGCGCGACGGGCGAGGGGGACGTCCAGGTGTGGCCGCACTGGCAGGGCAGGGAGCCGCGCGTCTTCCTCGCCTTCACCAACGGCGAGCGGAGCTGCGTGGTGTCCGCCCGGGCGAAGGACGTGCGCGCGCTGTGCCGGCGGCTGGTCGCCCTGGTGCCGCGGGGTGAGGAGCAGCGGCACTACGACCTCGACGCCGAGCTGAGCAGCCTTCTTCCCCGCTAGGGGCTGTTTGTCCCGATTCTTTCTGTTTCGGGTGGTTTGGGTGCAACCATGAGCCTGCCGGGAGTGTCCTCAGCAGTGACACCGGTCCCCGCCTCCGAAGAATCAGGGGGACGCCATGAACCACCTCCGCCGCCGGCAGCTCGTGGCCCTTGCCACAGGTGCGCTGCTCACCGCCGGGATCACCCTCGCCGCTCCGGCCTCGGCCGTCGTCCGGCCCACGCCGCTCGTCGTCAATGCCCGCTGGGGCGGGCACTGCACGTACGACCGCATCGTCATCGACCTGCGGGGACACGTCCCCGGGGTCGCCGTCACCCGCGCGGCGAAGCTGGTCCAGGACGGATCCGGCAAGCCCGTCCCGCTGGCCGGGAAGTACTTCCTGCAGATCCGCCTGCATCCCGCCGCCGCGCACAACCGCGCGGGCGACAGCACGTACCACGGGCCGAAGCTCGTCAAGATCTACCTGCCCGAGCTCAAGGGCCTCGCCATGACCGGCGACTTCGAGGGGTACGTCACCTTCGGCGCCGCCTTCGGCAGCAAGCCGTCCTTCACCTCGTTCACCCTGCACGGGCCCGAGCGGTTCGTGCTGGACGTCGCGCACCGCAACGTGTGCCGGTGAAGGAGGGGGACTACCGGTGCTCGGGGTTCGGGAAGTCGAAGCGGCAGCCGGCGTCCCACTCCGAGCGCTGGTTGCCGTGCGCCGGGATGCCGCCCGCGCGCTTCAGCAGGGCGGCCAGGTGCATGAGGTTCCACGACATGAAGGTCGTGTTCCGGTTGGTGAAGTCGTTCTCGGGGCCGCCCGAACCGGGGTCGAGGTACGAGGGCCCGGGACCGGCCTCGCCGATCCAGCCCGCGTCGGCCTGCGGCGGGACGGCGTAGCCGAGGTGCTGGAGGCTGTAGAGGATGTTCATGGCGCAGTGCTTCACGCCGTCCTCGTTGCCGGTGACGAGCGCGCCGCCGACCCGGCCGTAATAGGCGTACTGGCCCTGCGCGTTCAGGATCGAGGAGCAGGCGTAGAGCCGCTCGATGACCTGCTTCATGACGGAGCTGTTGTCACCGAGCCAGATCGGGCCGCACAGCACGAGGATGTCGGCGTCCATGATCTGGCTGTACAGGACGGGCCATTGGTCGGTTTCCCAGCCGTGTTCGGTCATGTCGGGCCAGACACCGGTGGCGATGTCGTGGTCGACGGCGCGGATCAGCGAGGTCCGGGCGCCCGCCGCCTCCATGACGGCGCGGCTCCGGTCGATCAGGCCCTCGGTGTTGCTGGTCTCGGGCGAGCGCTTGAGCGTGCAGTTGACGTAGAGCGCGGTCAGGTCGGAGTAGTCGTATTCGGCAGCCACGCCGCCAGCCTGCGCGGAGTCGGCCGGGGCCGCCAGCGGACCGCACCCGTTCGGGCCGGGTTGGTACCGGTCCGTCCGTCCGACTAGGGTCATCGGGCCTTGGTGTACGGGAAACCGGTGGGAAACCGGTGCGGCCCTCGCCACTGTGAACGGGAAGTCCGGCTCCACTCTTTCGGGAAGCCACTGGGCGGCGCGGGGGGATCCGCATCGCCCGGGAAGGCGGAGTCAGGGCATCAGCACCCGTGAGCCAGGAGACCGGCCGGGGCGCGTTGTCCATCCACGAGGTGCTGGAGAGGTCTCCCCACTCATGCATATAGCCGAGGGGTTTCTGCCCCCTTTGCACGCGGTCGCCTGGGGCGCCGCGTCCGCTCCCTTCGTCGTCCACGGTGCCCGCGCCCTCACCCGCGAGGTGAAGGCCAACCCGGAGAGCACACTGCTGCTCGGGGCGTCCGGAGCGTTCACGTTCGTCCTGTCCGCGCTGAAGATCCCCTCGGTGACGGGCAGTTGTTCGCACCCCACCGGGACCGGGCTGGGCGCGATCCTGTTCCGGCCGCCGATCATGGCGGTGCTCGGCACGATCACCCTGCTGTTCCAGGCGCTGCTGCTGGCGCACGGCGGACTGACCACCCTCGGCGCGAACGTCTTCTCGATGGCCATCGCCGGGCCCTGGGCGGGCTACGGGGTCTACCTGCTGCTGAAGCGCTTCGGCGCCCCGCTGATGGTGACCGTCTTCTTCGGCGCCTTCTTCGCCGACCTGGTCACCTACTGCGTGACCTCCGTGCAGCTGGCGCTGGCCTTCCCGGACCCGGGCAGCGGGTTCCCGGGCGCGCTGGCGAAGTTCGGGGGCATCTTCGCGGTCACCCAGATCCCGCTCGCGGTGAGCGAAGGCCTGCTGACGGTGCTCGTGATGCGGCTGCTGATGCAGTCGAGCAAGTCGGACCTGGTCCGGCTGGGCGTCGCGAAGCTGACCGGTGGCGGCGAGCAGAAGGCGGCGGTCTGATGGGCATGAGCCGGAACACGAAGATCAACGGCCTGCTGCTGCTCCTGGTGGCGGCGCTCGCCGTACTGCCGATCGCGCTCGGGATGGGCGAGGGCAAGGAGGAGCCGTTCACGGGCGCCGACGCGCAGGCGGAGACGGCCATCACCGAGCTGAAGCCGGACTACGAGCCGTGGTTCTCGCCGCTGTACGAACCCCCCTCCGGGGAGGTGGAGTCGGCGCTGTTCGCCCTCCAGGCGGCGCTGGGCGCGGGCGTGCTCGCGTACTACTTCGGCGTCCGCAAGGGCCGCCGGCAGGGCGCGGCCGCGGCAGCCGCGGCGGCGGCGCCTTCGTCGGACGCGCCTTCGCCGGACGCCGCGGGCGCTGCGTCGGACACTGCCGCCACGAGGTCGTAGGCGGTGCTGCCGATCGACGTGGCCGCGCACAGCAGCCGCTGGCGCGGCCGCCATCCGCTCGAGAAGGCCCTGCTGGGGCTGGGACTGACGATCACCGCCGTGTGCCTGCCGCCCTGGCCCGGCGGACCGCTGGTCGCCGCGGCGACGCTGGCCGTGCTGCTCGGCCCGGCCGGTGTGGCCGGGCGCCGGCTGTGGCGGGCCTTCCGGATCCCGCTGGGCTTCTGCGTCACCGGCGCGCTGCCGCTGCTGGTCGCCGTCGGCGGCCCGGCCGGGCTCGTCTCGCTCGCGCCCGACGGCCCCCGGCATGCCGCGGAGCTGCTGCTGCGGACCTCGGCGGCCTCCCTCGGGGTGCTGCTGTTCGCCTTCACGACGCCCGTCTCGGACGTCCTGCCCCGGCTGGTCCGGGCCGGGGTACCGGCGCCGGTGGTGGACGTGGCCCTGGTCATGTACCGCATCGGCTTCCTGCTGCTGGACTCGATGGCCCAGGTCCGGCGCGCCCAGGCGGCCCGCCTGGGGCAGTCGGGCCGGGCCGCGGTGTGGCGTTCGCTGGCCGGGCTCGCCGCGACCTCGTTCGTACGGGCCTTCGACCGCGCGGCGCGGCTCCAGGTGGGCCTGGCCGGGCGCGGCTACGACGGCGCCCTGCGGGTCCTCGTACCCGAGGCGGCCCTGTCGTGGCGGTTCCTGGCGGCGTCGGGGGCCCTGCTGGCGGCCCTGATCACCCTGACTCTCACCCTGAAGGGGCTCTACCTGTGAACCCGTTGGTGGAACTGGCCGGAGCGGGCTACGCGTACGAGGACGGCCCCGCGGTCCTGTCCGACGTGGACTTCGCCATCGCGGAGGGCCGGGCGCTGGTCCTGCTGGGCCGCAACGGCAGCGGCAAGACCACGCTGATGCGGCTGCTGAGCGGGGGCCTGCGGCCCGGGTCGGGGGCGCTGCGCCTCGACGGGACGGCGGTCTCGTACGACCGGGCGGGGCTGGTCCGGCTGCGCACCTCGGTGCAGCTGGTGGTCCAGGACCCGGACGACCAGCTGTTCGCGGCCTCGGTGGAGCAGGACGTCTCCTTCGGCCCGATGAACCTGGGGCTGCCGGCGGACGAGGTCCGGGCCCGGGTGGACTCGGCGCTCGCCGCGCTGGACATCACGGCGCTGCGGGACCGCCCGACGCACCTGCTCTCGTTCGGGCAGCGCAAGCGCGCGGCGATAGCCGGCGCGGTGGCGATGGCTCCGCGGGTGCTGATCCTGGACGAGCCGACGGCGGGCCTGGACCCGGACGGTCAGGAGCGGCTGCTGGACGTCCTGGCGGGCCTGCGCGCGGCCGGCACCACGGTGGTCATGGCCACGCACGATGTCGACCTGGCGGTCCGCTGGGCCGACGACGCGGCGGTGCTGACCCCGTCGGGCATCCGCGTCGGCCCGGCGCAGGCCCTCCTGTCGGACCCGGAGCTCCTGGCCTCGGCGGGCCTGCGCCAGGCCTGGTCCCCGGCGGTGACGTCCCTCCTCCGCGCCCACGGCCTCCTCCCCCCGCACACCCCCGGCCCCAAAACCCCGGAGGCCCTGGCCACTTGGGGCTAGGGGCGGGCGCCTTGTCGGTCCCCGTCGCGCTGGGCGACCTGTTCCACGCGCGACCGGCCATCAGCCCCGACGGGAGTCGTCTCGCGGTCGCCGTCGGGAACGGGGTCGCGGTCCTCTACCTCCCGCATCCCTAGGATGGCCGCATGTCGCTGCCCCACGCCATCCTGACCGCCCTGCTGGAGAAGCCCTCGTCGGGGCTGGAGCTGACCCGGCGGTTCGACAGGTCGATCGGGTACTTCTGGTCCGCGACGCACCAGCAGATCTACCGCGAGCTCGGCCGGCTGGAGGAGGCCGGGCTGATCCGGGCGCTGCCCAGCGAGGTGCCCGTACGGGGGCAGAAGAAGCAGTACGAGGTGCTGGCCGGCGGGAGCGCGGAGCTCGCACGGTGGGTCGGCGAGAGCCAGGACCCGAAGGCCATCCGGGATCCGCTGCTGCTGCGGATCCGGGCGGCCGCCGTGGTGGGCCCGCACGGGCTGGCCGGGGAGCTGCGGCGCCATCTCGATCTGCACCGGCGGCAGCTGGCCGTCTACGAGGCGATCGAGGAGAAGGACTTCCCGCCGGAGCGGGACGGTGACGAGGACCGGCTGCGCCGGCTGGTGCTGCACGGCGGCATCGGCCTGGAGACGTTCTGGCTGCGCTGGCTGGAGGAGGCCCTGGGCGAGGTCGAGGACATGGCGCCGCCGTCCGGCGGAACCGTCTCCTGACCCCGGGAAACCCGCCAGGGCAGCGCGATGCCCCCGCCCGCCCGGCAGAAGGGCGTGGCGGGGGCGGTGCAGGGCTTACTTGTTCAGGGAGGCCCAGAACTCGTCGAAGCTCAGCAGGCCGTCGCCGTTGGTGTCCTTGGCCGCGATCACGGCGTCCGCGACGGCGCCGGTCACGTACGCGTCACCCATCGCCTTCATGGCCGCGCTGTACTCGTCGGCCGTGACGAAGCCGTCACCGTCCGCGTCGAACTTGCCGAACGTCGCCCGCGCGCTCTCGATGTCAGCCACTGGGATCCACCCCTTCTAGGTGCTTGTTGACCGGCCCAGGGTAGCGGCAGCCGGGCACCGCCCCTCCCGCGGGTCCCGTTCGGGCGGCAGATATAAATTCAATTACCCCTCGGCGATGTGGAATCAATAATTCCACCCGAGAAATCCAACCCGGGCTTGTCACGTTCCGGGGTCACGGCATAACGTACCGGCATTGCCGCCACACCAGGAGCTCAGGGCTCCCAGGGACAAGCGGCAACAAGGGCGATCACACAGATGACGATCACAGTCGACGCATCATTCGAAGTTCTGCCCTTCACCCGCACCTGCCGCCATATCTGGGAAGACGGCGACCATGTGCTCATAGGGGTCAGCCCCGGAAACAGCTACTTCAGCGCAGAGCGCATCGGCAGTCTCGCCGGATGGGCCGTGACCCGGTGAAGCGTGCCGCGAGAGAGATCAAGGCGGTGCGGCGGCGCATTCTCAAGGGCGTGGCGGAGTCAGGGCATCCCCATGCAGAAATCCGCGTGAGAGCACTTTCAGAGTTCCAGCCGAACCCCGTCTACCAACTCCTGCACCGCCGCGTCCTGCATTTACTTCAGACCGACGAAGAATTCCGCAAGGGCTGCGAGGAGACGGCCTTGAATTTTGTCGGCTCCAAGTTGCCGGAGGGTGAATCCATCACGGCCGGCCAGTTGCAGGTCTGTTTCGACTACATGGCGGCCGAGCTGCCGTTCTTCGTGGACACCCCGAGCATTCTCGACGTGCCGTCCTCCGTGGCGGCCTACCACGTCAAGATGCCGCTCACGGATGCCCTCTTCGCCCGCGGCGGGGGCCTGCGGGCGACCCGCAACCAGGCGTACGCGGTCGCATCGGCTCCTTGCGGGAGCACCCCGAGCGCATGGGCCGGGCCGTCGAGGAGCTGCTGCGCTGGAACCTGTCGGTCGGTGACGGCCTGCCGCGCATCGCCACGGCGGACATCCGGGTCGGCGACGTTCTCGTCCGGGAGGGTGAGCTCGTCCTCGTCCTGCTGGAGGGGGCCCACTTCGACCCGGAGGCCTTCGAGAACCCGGGCGAGCCGGACCTGGAGCGCGAGAGCCCGAACGCCCACCTCGCGTTCGGCGCCGGCCGGCACTTCTGCCCGGCCTCCGCGCTGGGCCGGACGCACGCCGAGATCGCGCTCGGAGTGCTGGTGGAACGGCTGCCCGGCCTGCGGCTCGCGGTGCCCGCCGAAAACCTGGTGTGGCGTACGGGCTTCATCAAGCGGCTGCCGGAGCGGCTTCCCGTCGCCTGGTGACGGTACGGGGGTGTCCCGGGAGCCGTGCGAGCTCCCGGGGCGCCGCCGTGTCGCCGTGTCCCGTACGCCAACGCCCTGTACGGCCCGCGCCCCCGGTGGTCTAGCGGAAGATGCCGGTGTGGCCGAGCGAGTAGCGCCCGGGCTGCGGGTAGACGGCCAGGCCGTGCGGGCCGCCGCCCACCGGGATCTTGGCGAGCTGCTCGCCGGTCGTCGTGTCGATCGCGTAGACCTCGGAGTTGTAGCGGCCCGACAGCCACAGCACCTTGCCGTCGGCGGAGACGCCGCCCATGTCGGGGCTGCCGCCGTTGGGCAGCTCCCACTTCTTGGTGAGCTTGTTCTGCTTGAAGTCGAAGACGGAGATGCTGCCCTCGCCGCGGTTGGAGATGTACATCTCCTTGGAGTCGCGGCTGACATACAGGCCGTGGGTGCCCTTGCCGGTGGGCAGCAGCTTGGGGATGTCGAACTTGTCGCCGCTGAACACCCACATGCCGTGCGCCATCATGTCCGCGACGTAGAAGGTCTTCCCGTCCGGGGAGACCTTCACGTCCTGCGGCATCGCGCCCTCGAAGGGCAGCTTCTGCTGGGCGATGACCTCCATCTTCTCGGTGTCGACCTTGAGGAGCTCGCCGGAGAACTCGCAGCTCACGATGAAGTAGCGGCCGTCGGCGGAGAAGTCCGCGTGATTGACGCCGAAGCAGGTCACCGGGACGGTCTTCACCCGGTTCATCGTGTGCGGATCGCGGAAGACCAGCTCGCGGTCCATGGAGGCCATCACGACCGCGTACTTGCCGTTCGGCGTGAAGTACAGGTTGTACGGGTCGTGCACCTCCACGGGCTCGCCGGCCGCGCCCGTGGCCGGGTTGATCGGCGTGAGCGTGTGGCCGCGGTTGTTGTTGACCCACAGGGTCTTCATGTCCCAGGACGGGACCACGTGCTGGGGCTGGACGCCGACCGGGATGGTGTCGATGACCTTGTACGTCTTCGGGTCGATGACGGACACCGTGTTGGACGTGGTGTTCGGCACGTAGACGCGGGAGGGGAAGTCCCTGACCTCCGGGGCGAGGTTGTTCGGCCGGTCGGCGGCGTACACGTCGTTCGGGTCGAGGAGCGGCGGCATCCCGGCCAGGCCCTTCGGCACGGCCGGGACGGCCTTGACGGGCTGCCGGGCCGGGGCCGCGGAGCCGAGCGCCTCGGTGGGCTCCTTGTCGGCCGATCCGCAGCCGGCCAGGGCGGCGAGGACCAGACCGGCCAGCAGCACGGTGGCCTTCCGGGGAAGGCGGGTGGTCGTCATGAGGTCAGCAGCTCCGTGGTGGTCACCGCGCGCAGTTTGCGGCGCGCGAGTTGTTCGAGGAGGGGCGGCATCGCGTCGACCGTGTCCGCGTAGCCGAAGTGCAGGCTCACCACCGATCCGCCTTGGATCGTCCCGGTGACGTTGCGGATGACGGCCGCGGCGCCGGGCGAGGTGAAGTCGAGGGAGTCCACGTCGTACGAGAGGACGTGCGGGTAGCCCGCCCGCCGGGCCAGCTTCGTGACGAGCGGGGTGGCGTACTGGGTCTGGGAGGGCCGGAACCAGGTGCCGATGGAGCCGGTGAGCCGCTTGAGCCGCTGGGCGCAGCCGGTGATCTCGGCGTAGGCCTCCGCCTCGGGCATCTCGTTGATCGCGAGGTGGCGCTGGGTGTGGTTGCCGAGCTCGTGGCCGCCGTCCAGGACCCGGCGGGCCATGTCCGGGTGGGCGTCGAGCCAGCTGCCGATCGCCAGTACGGTGACCCGCGCGCCCGCTCTTTCGGCCTCGGCCAGTACGGCCCGGGCGATGGCGGGGTCCCCGTTGCCGTGGAAGGTGAGGGCGACCCGGGGGCGGTCGCGCGGACCGTGCCCGATCTCGTCGGGCTGTCCGGGGATCCTGCGCGGGGCGGGCGCGGCCGCCTGGCCGACCCGGGCGGCCGGCCCGGTGGCCGGGGCGGTGGCCGGGGCGGTGGCCGGGGGCGCGGAGGGGGCCGGGCGCGCGGAGGAGGCCGGGCCGCCGGCGCCGCAGGCGGCGGTGAGGGCGCCGGCGGCGGCCGCCGCGCCGGCGCGGAGGGCGGATCGGCGGTCCGGGTAGCAGAGCACCCGCCCATTTAAGTGGTGGATGACCCCGAAGATAACGATTGACCCATTTCGAGACTTTCGCCGGAGTGCACCCAGACGAGGGAGTGTCCGGTATGCGATCAACGAATCACACACAACGGTGGATAGTTATTCATCGAATGCGAGGTGAGTGGTCGACCTCACCTAGGATTTAGCTGGAAACTCTTAGTATTTGCACACTTATGTCCAAGTTGGGACTTTTGGCGTTTGGTCGCCCGTCTGCCATAGTCGGAATCACGGCTTCCCCATTGACCCGAGCGAAGTCGCCACGCCGAGGATCACACCCCCTTCGATCCTCGGCGGACCCATGAAGCCCCCACGACGCCCCACCACGGCGACCGGGGGCTTCAGGCATTTCAGGGGCCGATGGCGACCAAGGGCACAGGGGCGCCGGAGTCAGCGGTCGGCCACCCGCATCTCGAACCAGGTGATCTTGCCGCGCGGCAGCAGGTCGGCACCCCAGCGGTCGGAAAGCTTGTCGACGAGGAAGAGCCCCCGGCCGGTGGTGTCCAGCTCGTGGACCGGCATCAGGCAGGGCAGCCCGCGCGAGGGGTCGCGCACCTCGACCCGGATCCAGCCGCGCCGCCGCAGCATCCGTAAGCCGAAGGAGCGGGCGCCGGTGTGGCGGACCGCGTTGCCGACGAGCTCCGAGACGAGCAGGACGGTGTGTTCGGACACCTGCGGGGAGAAGCCCCAGAAGCGGATCACCACGTACTGGGTGAGCCGTCGGGCCGTGCTCGCCGACTCGGGCATGGACGGGAGCGTCACTTCCACCTCGGCCGGATTCCCGTACAACTCCAGCGCCTTGAGACCCTGTTCGTCCTCAAGAGCCGCCGTCAGCCGTACGGCGGAAGCGCTGCTGCGCTGCCGCGGCTGTTCCACACCCTCCAGGCCCGCCATGAACCCATCATGGACGGCCGATACGCCCGTCCGGGCCGTTCCGCAGGAAAACACCCCCCGGAATGGTCGATTCCAAGGGGCGTCCCGTCATATGCGTTGGGCAATCGGAAGCCTGCGAAACCACCCTGATCTGCGGTGACACACCGCTCCCGGACGTGCACCCCGAGTGGATCTCCACAGCTCCTTAAGGTTGCTTTAAGGCCTGGCTAATCCACCCCCAGGGAGGACTAGAGGAACTTCGCCTTGCCGGGGCCCTCCTCGACGAAGCTGCGCATGCCGCGCTCGCGGTCCTCGGTGGCGAACAGGCCCGCGAACCAGTTGCGTTCGATGGTCAGGCCGGTATCGATGTCCGCCTCCAGACCCGCGTCCACGCACTCCTTGGCGGCGCGCAGCGCGATCGCCGGGCCCTGGGCGAGCTTGGCGGCCCAGGCGTGCGCCTGCTCGTACACCTCGGCGGCGGGCACGACCCGGTCCACGAGCCCGAGCGTGAGCGCCTCTTCGGCCTTGACCATGCGGCCGGTGAAGATCAGGTCCTTGGCCTTGGAGGGGCCGATCAGCCGGGACAGCCGCTGGGTGCCGCCGGCCCCGGGGATCAGGCCCAGCAGGATCTCGGGCTGGCCGAGCTTCGCGTTGTCGGCGGCGATCCGGTAGTCGGCGCACAGTGCGAGCTCGCAGCCGCCGCCCAGGGCGTAGCCGGTGACGGCGGCGACGACGGGCTTGGGGATCCGCGCCACGGCCGTGAAGGCGTCCTGGAGCGCGCGGGACCGGGCGACCATCGCCGCGTGGTCCATCGTCTGCATCTCCTTGATGTCCGCGCCGGCCGCGAACACCTTCTCGCCGCCGTAGATGATCACCGCGCGGACATCGGCCCGGTCGGTGGCCTCCACCGCGAGCTCGCGCAGCCGGTCCTGGGTGGCGATGTCCAGGGCGTTCATGGGCGGCCGGTCCAGGCGGAGGGTGCCGACGCCTTCGGAGACTTCGAGAGAGAGGGTCATACGCGAAGGTTAGCGGCGGTTAACGGGGAATGGCCCGGTGCTGTGGGTCACAGCACCGGGCCACTCGACTACGTACGGGAGGGGACTACTTGATCCACTCCGCCCAGTCCATGTTCCAGCCGTTGAGGCCGTTGTCCGGGGCGATCTGCTTGTCCTTGGAGTTCTTCACGACGACGACGTCACCGATCAGCGACTCGTCGAAGAACCACGCGGCGGGCTGGTTGCCGTCGCCCGCACCGCGGACGTCCTTGAGGCCCACGCAGCCGTGGCTGACGTTCTCGGAGCCGAACGTGCCCGAGGAGGCCCAGTAGTTGCCGTGGACGAAGGTGCCCGAGTTCGACAGGCGCATCGCGTGCGGGACGTCCGAGATGTCGTACTCACCGCCGAAGCCGACGGTCGCGCCGTTCATCCGGGTCACCTTGTACTTCTCGCTGATGACCATCTGCCCGTTGTACGTGGTCGTCGACGGGCCGCCCGCGGTGATCGGGAGGTTCTTGAGCACCTGGCCGTCGCGGACGACCTGCATCGTGTGCTCGCTCGCGTCGACCGTGGAGACCTGCGAGCGGCCGATGGTGAAGGTGACCGTACGGGTCTGCTTGCCGTAGACGCCGGGACGGCCCTCGACCCCGTCCAGGGCGATCTTCACGGTGACCTTGGTGCCCGCGGCCCAGTACTTCTCGGGGCGGAAGTCGAGGCGGTCGTTGCCGAACCAGTGGCCCTCGACCGGAACGGACGGCTCGGCCGTCACCGTGATGGCCTTCTCGACGGCCTCGGTGTTGGTGATGCCGCGGGTGAAGTTGAACGACACCGGCATGCCCACGCCGACGGTCTCGCCGTCCTCGGGCGTGTAGTGGCCGACGAACGTGTTGGTCGGGGTCAGGGTGGTGAACGTGGTGTCCTTGGCGGACTCCCGGCCGGCCTCGTCCTTGGCGACGGCGTGCACCTTGTACTCGGTGGCGGCGGCCAGGTTGCGGGCGGGCTCCCAGCTCGCGCCGTCCTCGGCGAGCTTGCCGTCGACGGCGTTGCCCTTGGTGTCGGCGACGGTCACAGTGGTCAGCTTGCCGCCGGTGCTGGTTATCTTCAGGATGCCGCTGGTGGCGACCTCCTTGGCGCCGTCGTCCGGCTTGACGCTGACAACGGCCTTGGAAGCCTCGGTACCGGTCTTGCCGCCCCCGCCGCCCCCAGCATTGCCGCCGCCTCCGCCGCCGGTGTTGCCGCCTCCGCCGCACGCGCTCGTGAGCAGCAGTGCCGCTCCGAGCAGGAGGGCCGGCAGGCCGGTGCGGCGGGCGCGGCCGCGTATCGGCTGCACGTTCACTCTTCTTCTCCCCATGTCCCCCGCGCGCGGACAGTCGCGCGCTTGTCGACAGGAAATCACACGGGGGGATCACGAAGAGAAACGGTCTTGTCACCGTTCCGTCCCAAGAGTGGGGAAGGACCGGCGCGTCGGGCGGAGCCGCCGGTCCGAGGCGCCTCAGCCGAGTGCGGAGCCCGCGACCCAGTGCGCCCAGTCCATGTTCCAGCCGCCCAGCCCGTTGTTCGGGGCCACCGTCTTGTCCTGCGAGTTGACGACCTCCACCACGTCCCCGACCAGGGTCCGGTCGAAGAACCAGCCGGCCGGGGTGTCCGAACCGCCGCCCCGGTCGTCGCGCAGCCCCACGCAGCCGTGGCTGGTGTTGGTGGCGCCGAAGGTGTCGGGGCTGGCCCAGTAGTTCCCGTGCAGGAAGGTCCCGGAGGTGGTGAGCCGCATGGCGTGCGGGACGTCGGGGATGTCGTACTCGCCGCCGAAGCCGACGGTCTGGCCGTTCATCCGGGTCACGTCGAACATCTCCAGCACCACCATCTTCCCGTTGTAGGTGGTGTTCTTGGGCGCTCCGGCGCTGATCGGGAGGGTGGAGACCAGCTTCCCGTCGCGGCGGACCTCCATCGTGTGCGCCTCCGCGTCCACGGTGGAGACCTGGGAGCGGCCGACGGTGAAGGTGACGGCCTTGTCCTGGATGCCGTACGAGCCGGGCGCGCCCTGCACGTCCCGCAGGTTCATCGTGACGGTGACCTCGGTCCCGGGCTTCCAGTACTGCTTGGGCCGGAAGTCGAGGCGCTCGTCGCCGAACCAGTGGCCTGCGACCTCCACCGGGGGCTTGGAGGTGATGGTGATGGCCCGCTCGACGTCGGCGCGGTTCTCGATCGAGCGGTTGAAGTTGAAGGAGACGATCATGCCGGTGCCGACGGTGGAGCGGTTCTCGGGCTTGAAGTAGCCGATGAACCGCTCCTCGGGGACGTAGGTGGTGAAGGTGGTGTGCCGGGCCTGGCGGCGGTCGTGCCCGTCGAGGGCGACGGCGTCCACGGTGTACTTGGCGGCGAGCGCGAGCTTGCCGCCCGCGGGGTCGGGGCTCCAGCTGAGGCCGTCGGGGGCGATGGAGCCGGGGACCCGCTCCTCCTGGGCGTCCTCGACCTTGGTGACCACGACCCGCTCGAGGCGGCCCTCGGGCACTCTGACCGTCAGCGGGCCTTCGGCCCGTACCCCCTTGGCGTTGTCCTCGGGGGTGATCCGGATGGCCTCGTCGGGCGACCGGGGTTTGCCGGGAAGCTGGATCTCGACCGGGGAACCGCCGCTCGCGGTGCATCCGGCCAGGCCGCCCAGCAGCGCCGCCCATGCCGCCACGGCGGCCAAGCCCGCCCCTGCCCGCCTCGTCAGAAGTGTCACGATCCCTCCAACGACCGGGCCCCTCCGGGGGAAACGTGAGCGCGGGCCACGTTCCGGGCAGATCTCTCCGGGCAGAACAGTGGGAAGGACCAGACGGGGGCGGGCCCAGGCCGGGACGCCGGGGCCGCACTCTCCCCTACCCCCGCCGGTACCCAGGAGCCGTGGAGGCGGGCAGTGTCGAGCGCAGCCGAGTACGAGGCGGTGGATGCCGCCGCCATGGAGTCAGTGGAGTCGTTGGATTCGGTGGAGGCCGTGGAGGCCGTGGATTCGGTGGAGGCCGTGGACGCGGTGCGCGGCGGCGGGGCCGCGCCGCCCGTCCCGCACGTCAACGGCCGGGTGAACGGGGCCGTGGCACGGGACCTCGAGCCGGCCTTACGGGCCGTCACGCGCCCGGGGCCACCGGTGTGGCCGGGGTCCTCGCACCCGCTCGGGGCACGTTTCCGTACCGGCCCGGACGGGACGGCGGGCACGAACTTCGCGCTGTGGGCCCAGGGCGCGGAGGCGGTGGAGCTGTGCCTCTTCGACGCGGAGGGCGCAGAGACCCGCTGTGCCCTGACCGAGCTGACGCACGAGATCTGGCACGGCTTCGTGCCCGGCGTGCGCCCCGGGCAGCGGTACGGGTTCCGGGTGCACGGCCGCTGGGACCCGTGGACGGGAGCCCGGTTCAATCCGGCGAAGCTGCTGCTGGACCCGTACGCGCGGGCCGTCGACGGAGACTTCGTGCTGCCGCCGGAGGTGTACGGGCACGTCCGCGACTGGCCGCAGCAGTACATCGCGGACACCGTGCGCGACGACCGCGACTCGGCGCCGCACGTCCCCAAGGGGGTCGTGGTCCACGATGACGACGACTGGGCGGACGACGTCCGGCCGAAGACGCCGTGGGCCGATTCGGTGATCTACGAAC
Organism: Streptomyces sp. NBC_01296; assembly: GCF_035984415.1. NCBI lineage: Bacteria > Bacillati > Actinomycetota > Actinomycetes > Kitasatosporales > Streptomycetaceae > Streptomyces > Streptomyces sp. NBC_01296. The sequence goes on from NZ_CP130720.1 coordinate 3,008,037, forward strand.
TGCACGTGCGCGGGTTCACGATGCGCCATCCGGGTGTTCCCGAGGAACTGCGCGGCACGTACGCGGGCCTCGCCCATCCGGCGGCGGTCGAGCACCTGACCCGGCTCGGGGTGACGGCGGTCGAACTGCTGCCGGTGCACCAGTTCGCGCACGAGGACCACCTGCTGCGCCGGGGCCTGCGCAACCACTGGGGCTACAACTCGATCGGCTACTTCGCCCCGCACGCCGGCTACTCCTCGTCCGGTACGGCCGGGCAGCAGGTCGGCGAGTTCAAGCGGATGGTGAAGGCCCTGCACGCGGCCGGGATCGAGGTCATCCTCGACGTGGTCTACAACCACACGGCGGAGGCGGGCGAGCTCGGCCCGACGCTCTCGCTGCGCGGCATCGACAACCGGGGCTACTACCGGCTCCAGTCCGACCAGCGCCGGTACGCCGACTACACGGGCTGCGGGAACACCCTGCACGCCGGGCGGCCGCACGTGCTGCGCCTCATCACGGACTCCCTGCGCTACTGGGTCACGGAGATGGGGGTGGACGGCTTCCGCTTCGACCTGGCGGCGGCGCTGGCCCGCTCGATGCACGACGTGGACATGCTCTCGCCGTTCCTCGCGGTCATCGCCCAGGACCCGGTGCTGCGGCGGGTCAAGCTGATCGCCGAGCCGTGGGACGTGGGCTCGGGCGGCTACCAGGTCGGGGCGTTCCCGCCGCTGTGGACGGAGTGGAACGACCGGTACCGGGATGCCGTACGGGACTTCTGGCGGGGCGCGCTGCCCGACGTGCGGGATCTCGGGTACCGGCTGTCGGGCTCCAGCGACCTGTACGCGTGGGGCGGGCGGCGGCCGTACGCCTCGGTGAACTTCGTGACGGCGCACGACGGTTTCACCCTGCGCGACCTGGTGTCGTACGAGCGCAAGCACAACGAGGCCAACGGGGAGGCGGGCCGCGACGGGACCAACGACAACCGCTCGTGGAACTGCGGGGCGGAGGGAGAGTCGGACGATGCCCGGATCGACGTGCTGCGGCGGCGGCAGCTGCGCAACCTGCTGACCACGCTGCTGCTGTCCACCGGGGTGCCGATGCTGGTCGCGGGCGACGAGTTCGGGCGTACGCAGGGCGGCAACAACAACGCGTACTGCCAGGACAACGAGACGGGATGGGTGGACTGGTCGCTGCTGGAGGACCCGGCCTGGCGGGAGCTGTGCGCGCTGGCCGCGCGGCTGGTGGCGCTGCGCCAGGAGCATCCGGTGCTGCGCCGGCGGGCGTTCTTCTCGGGGCGGCCGCAGGGCGCGGACGGGCTGCGGGACCTGGCCTGGTTCACCCCGGCGGGCGCGGAGATGACCGAGCGGGACTGGTACGCGCCGGCTGCCTCGCTCGGGATGTACCTGTCGGGGCGGGACATCCCGGGGCGCGACGAGCGGGGGCGGCAGGTGAGCGACGACAGCTTCCTGGCGCTGCTGCACGCCGGGGACCGGCCGGTGGCGTGGGCGCTGCCGGGCGCGCCGTGGGCGGCGGGGTACGAACTGGTGCTGGACACCTCACGGGAGGACCAGGCGGCGCCTCCCGGGACCCGGTTCCGGGGCGGGGAGACGCTGACGGTGCCGGCCCGGTCGGTACTGCTGCTGCGGGTGGTGGGCTGAGGGCCCTGGGGCGGGGGTGGCGGGCCGAGGGTGGCGGTGGGCCGGCTGGCGCGGGCCCGGCTACTTCTCCTGCTTCTCCTCGACGTGCCGCAGCATCCGCTTGAGGAGGGCGGAGAGCGCGGCCCGCTCCCCGTCGTCGAGGGGGTCGACCATCTCGGCCTCGGCGATCCCGCGCCAGCGCATGGCCTCGGTCCAGCGCCGGTGGCCGTCGTCGGTCAGCTCCACGTCGACCCGGCGGCGGTCCCCGGAGGCGCGGACCCGGCGGACCAGCCCGGACTTCTCCAGGGTGTCGAGGCGGCCGGTCATCCCGGCCGGGGAGAGCAGCAGTTCGGCGGCGAGTTCGGCGGAGGGGGCCCGCCAGGGCGTGCCGCGGGAGGCGAGCCGGTGCATGGTCTCGAACTCGAACTCCTGCAGTCCGGTCTCGGCCAGGGCCCGCTCCTTGCCGTACTTCACGTGCTTGGCCAGGAGCTGGATCCGCGTGATGACCGCCTCGGTGGGCACGTCGAAGGGGACCTTGCCGCTCCAGCGGGCGATGTGCCGGTCGACCGAATCCTCGGCGTACTCCGTGTCCATGGTCGGAAGTATCGCACCCCGCACTCGATGGTTCGTTGACGAATCATTCGCTGGCGAAATATTATCTGCTGTCATGACCTCGTCGATCTGGCGGCTCCTCGCCGGGCGCACCTTCGCGGCCTTCGCCAGCGCCCTGATCCCCACCACCCTCACCCTGGCCGTCGTGCGCACCGGTTCCGCCGGGGACCTCGGCATCGTCCTCGCGAGCGAACTGCTCCCGATGCTGCTCCTGCTGCCCGTCGCGGGCGTGGCCGCCGACCGCTTCCCCGCCCGGCGGGTCGTCCTCGCCGCCGACCTGGTGCGCTCCGCCGCGCAGGGCGCGACCGGGGTGCTGCTGCTGACCGGCCCGGTGCGGATCCCCGAGCTCGCGGCCCTGGCGGCGGTCACCGGCGCCGGCGTCGCCTTCGGCAACCCCTCGGCCCGCACGCTCGTCGCCGCGGTCGCCCCCGCCGAGGGCCGGCTGCGGGTCAACTCCCGGCTGGGGGTGGCGACCGGGCTCGCCCAGATGGCGGGGCCCGCCGCCGCGGGCACGATGATGCTGGCCCTCGGGGCCGGCTGGTCCTCCCTGCTGACCGGCGCGCTGTTCGCCGCCTCCGCGCTCACCCTCGGCGGGCTGCGGACCGCCCCGGCGCCGCTCGTGCGCACCCGCGCCGGGTTCACCGCCGAACTGCGGGCCGGCTGGTCGGAGACCCGGCGCCACCCCTGGTTCCTGGCCAATGTGCTCGCCCACGGCGTCTGGCACCTCGCGGCCGGCCTGCTGCTCACCCTGGGACCCCTGATCGCCGTACAGAGCCTGGGCGGCGCGGCGACCTGGGTGGTCATCGCCCAGGTGGGCACCGTCGGCATGCTCGTCGGGGTCTGGGCCGCCGGCCGGCTGCCCGTACGGCGGCCGCTGTACGGGGTGGCCGTCGGAGCCTCGGCGCAGGCCCTGCCGCTCACGGCCCTGGCGCTGCGGCTGCCCGTGGCGGTGACGGCGACGGCCTTCTTCGTCGCGATGTTCGGCCTGGGCGTGCTGAGTCCCCTGTGGGAGACGGAGATGCAGCGCCGGATCCCGCTGGAGACGCTGGGCCGGGTCGGCTCCTTCGACACCCTGATCTCCTTCGCCGCCCGGCCGCTGGGGCTGGCGGTGGCGGCGCCGCTGGCGGGGGTCACCGGGACCGCGGCGCCGCTGCTGGTGGCGGCCGCCCTGAGCGCCGCGGCGAATCTGTCCGTACTCCTGCTCCCGGACGTCCGCAGGGAACCGGAGCGGGAGCCCTCACTCGCCCTGCGATGATGTGCCCTCGTACACACGTGCACCCGTACACGTGTGCCGCCGCAGGAAATCAGGGGTACGCATGGCGAAGTTCGGGACCGCGCTGCGGGAGCTGCGCGGGGCGCAGAAGTCGGCAAAGGGGGTGTCGCTCTATTCGCGGTTCGTCAACCGGCCCGCCGGGCGGTACCTGGCCGCCGTGTCGTACGCGCTCGGGCTGACCCCGAACCAGGTGACGCTGGTCAGCGCCGCCTTCAGCTTCGCCGCCGTGGCCGCCGTCGCGCTCGCCGCGCCCACGTGGGGGCTGGGCATCGCCGTATGGGCCGCGCTCGCCGTCGGCTTCGCGTTCGACTCCGCCGACGGGCAGCTGGCCCGGCTGCGCGGGGGCGGCAGCGCCGCGGGCGAATGGCTCGACCACGTCGTGGACTGCGCCAAGCTGACGGCCCTGCACACCTGCGTGCTGATCGCGTTCTACCGCTTCCCGGAGGCGTACGGGACGGGCGGGGACGGCTGGCTGCTGGTGCCGCTGGGCTTCCAGTTCGCCTCGGTCGTCACCTTCTTCGGCGGGCTGCTGACCGAGAAGCTCAAGCCCAAGCCGGCGCCGGGGAGCCCCGCCGCCGCACCCTCGACCGTGCGCGCGGTGGCGCTGCTGCCCGTGGACTACGGGGTGTTCTGCCTGGTGTTCCTGGTGCTCGGGGGCGGGGGGCTGTTCCGCTGGGCGTACGCGGGGCTCGGCGCGGTCGCCGCGCTGTTCCTGCTGGCGTTCCTCGCGAAGTGGTTCCGGGAGCTCAGCGCCGTACCGCGCTGAGCGCTTCCGGACCCGCTCGGGCTCCGGACCGCTCGGGCTCCGGACCGCTCGGGCTCCGGACCGCTCGGGCTCCGGACCCGCTCAGCGGCGCTCGGCGCTGAGCGGTTCCGACAGTGCGTCCAGCGCCCGGCGCAGCTGGGTGCTGGAGGTGTGCACCGTGTAGGGGAAGTAGACGACGTCGACGCCGACGGCCGCGAAGTCCTTCTCCAGCTTGTCGCCCTTGGGGGTGCCCCGCCAGTCGTCGCCCTTGAAGATCACGTCGAAGCGGACCTGCTTCCAGGTCTCCACCTTGTCGGGGACCGTTTCGACGAACGCGGCGTCCACATACTTCACGCTGCGCACGATTTCGAGGCGTTCGACGAGCGGGATCATCGGGCGCCGCCCCTTGGCCAGTTCCGCCATCTCGTCGGAGACCACCCCGGCGACCAGGTAGTCGCACTGACTCCGGGCGTGCCGAAGGATATTGAGATGTCCGATGTGGAACAGATCGTAAGCGCCCGGGGCATACCCGACTCGGTACGGTCTGTGCGCAGGTGCGCCAAGTTCGGACATGTCGTGCTCCGTCATGTGTTACCCCCCAGCGGCCACACCCCCCGGTGTGGCGGATTAGCAGACAATAGCGTGCACGTTCTGCACCCTGCCGGTGAACGAATAGGGTGACGAGCGCATCATCCAGGGGAGAAGGGGACGTTCAGTGTCGAGATCCGGTCACCGGCGCCTACTGCTGGTTTCCACCAATTACGCTCCCGAGCACGCGGGGATTGGGCCGTACGCCACCCAGATCGCGGAGCACTGGGCGGATCTCGGCCACGACACCCACGTCCTCGCCGGCATGCCGCACTATCCGTCATGGTCGTTGGAGCCGGAGTACAAGGGGGCGCTCCGGCGCACGGAACGGCGCGCGGGGGTCACTGTGCACCGGCGTGCACACACCGTGCCGCCCCGCCAAACCGCCGTCAAGCGGGCCCTGTTTGAAGGATCGATTCTGCTGCACGGCACGGTGGCCCCGCCCCGGATGCCGCGCCCGGACGCGATCATGGCCCAGATGCCGAGCCTGGCCGGCGGCGTCGTCGCCGCCCGGCTCGCCGCGCGCTGGAAGGTCCCGTACGTCCCGGTCGTCCAGGACCTGATGGGCGCGGCCGCCGCACAGAGCGGTATCAGCGGCGGCGACAAGGCGGCCGCGATCGCCGGGCGCGCGGAGGCGTACGCCCTGAAGCGGGCCACCCTGGTCGGCGTCATCCACGAGACCTTCGTGGACCGCGTCGTCGGCATGGGCGTGGACCCGAAGAAGATCCGCCTCGTCCCCAACTGGTCCCACGTCCCGCAGCCCACCAGGCCGCGCGGCCAGACCCGCCGCCACCTGGGCTGGGCACCCGGCCAGCCGGTCGTCCTGCACTCCGGGAACATGGGCCTCAAGCAGGGCCTCGAGGTGCTCGTCGGCGCCGCCCGCCTCGATCCGGGTGTCCGTTTCGTCCTCATGGGCGACGGCAGCCAGCGCTCGGCCCTCGCCGACCTCGCGGCCGACGTACCGAATCTGGACATCATCCCCCCTGCCGCCGACGGAGAGTTCCCGGATATCCTCGCGGCGGCGGATGTGCTCGCCGTGACGCAGCACGCGGCCGTGCTCGACATGAGCGTGCCGTCCAAACTGACCTCCTACTTCCAGGCCGGTCGGCCCGTCGTCGCCTCCGTCGCGGCGGAAGGCGGTACCGCCCAGGAAGTGGAACGCTCGGGCGCAGGGGTGCTCGTACCACCGGAGGACCCCCACGCCCTGCTGAAGGCCGTACGGGCCCTCGCCGAGGACCCCGAGGGCGCGGATGCACTGGGGGCGGCCGGGCCCCGCCACGTGGCGGCCCACCTGAGCCGTGACGCGGGCCTGGCCCGCATCGACGCACTGATAGACGAAGCACTTGGGGGTCCGCGGCCGTGATCGAGACGAATCGCCCTGCAGCCGTCCCGGCGGAGGACGAACCGGATCTCCTCAGGGACCAGTTCAAGCAGCTCCTGCGCTACCGCCGCCTCCTCGGGGCGGGTATCGGCATCGGCCTGCTGGGCGGCGTCTACCTCGGCATCTCCACGGCCGACACCTACGTCGCGACCGCGGACATCGTGCTGCGCGCACCCACCGACGACCCGTTCAACCCGAGCCTGGCGCCCGACAAGGCGATCAACATCGGCTCGGAGCGGCAGGTGGCGCTCAGCTCCTCCATAGCCAACGAGGCCGCGAAGAAGCTCGGCGTGTCCTCGAAGGACTTCGCCGGCCTGCGCAGCGGCCTCCAGGTGACCAACCCGCCGCAGACGATGGTGCTGCGCTTCACGTACACCGCGTCCTCCCCCAAGGAGGCCTCGACCCGAGCCAACGCGATGACCGAGGCCTACCTGCTCAAGCGGCAGGAATCCCTCGACGTCACCCGCGACAAGATGGTCAAGGGCTACCAGGAGCAGCGCGATCCGGTCGCGAAGAACCTCGACGAGCTCGTCAAGCAGATCAACGCCATGCCGGCCGGTCCGGGGCGCGACGCCGCGTACTCCTCGAAGACGGACCTCCAGAGCAAGGTCAACACGCTCAACAGCAACATCGCCAAGCTCCAGGCCCTGGACATGACCCCTGGCCGGGTCACCAGCGCCGCGACCCCGCCGTCCGACACCGACGGCCCGGGCATCCCGATGTCGCTCGCGCTCGGCGCGGCCGTGGGCCTCGCGCTCGGCCTGCTCGCCGCCTGGGTCCGGCTCGTCTTCGACCCGGCGCCGCGCTCCGAGGGCGATGTCGCGCGGGCCCTGCGCGCCCCCGTGCTCGGCTACCTGCCGCGGGCCAAGACCATCGGCGGACCGCTGCTCGCGGCCGGCGAGGAGGACCCCCGGCTCGCCGAGGAGTTCCGCTCGGTGGCCTTCCGGCTCGCCTACGACTCCCGCTTCGCCGACCGGCGCCGGCTGCTCGTCGTCGCCCCGCGCGGCAGCAGCGAGACCGCCGCCGCCGCGGCCGTGAACCTGGCCGCCTCCTTCGCGGAGACCGGCAAGGACGTCCTGCTCATCGAGGCCGACCTGCGCACGCCGGTGCTGGCCAGCCAGTTGCCGACCGGCGCGGGCGGGCGGCCGCGCTGGAGCCAGACGCCCGGCGGCCCGGCCGCCGGCGGGCACGCCGCCGCGCACGGCGACTCCGACTGGCCCGATGGACGCCAACTCGTCGTCGACGCCGGGGAGTCGGGCGCCTTCGACCTGATCCCGGGCGAGCCGGTGCGCAACGTGGCCCGTGCGCTGACCTCCCCGCGCGCCTCCCGTCTGATCTCCGAGGCCGACTCCCCCAACTCCACCGTCGTCGTGCTCGCGCCGCCCGTGCTCTCGTACGCCGACGCCCTCGCGCTCGTCGACCGCGTCGACGGGGTCCTGGTCGTCTGCGATCCGCGCGCCGTCCACCGCAGCGACCTGTCCCGGATCCGCGAGCTGATCAGCGGCGCCGGCGGCACGGTGCTCGGCGCGGTGCTGCACGCCCCGCTGCCGGGCGAGAAGCGCGGCCGCGGCGGGCGCGGCGGCACGTCGAAGGCCGCGGCCGCCCCGGCCCGGGCGGCCCGGCCGTCCGCGCCGCAGCCGCAGCCGCTCACGCGGCAGCCGAACCAGGCGCAGGCCCACCAGGCGAACGGGCAGGCCGAGCCGGAGCAGCACATCCCGGGCGACGGTACGGACACGGTGGCCCTGCGCACGGTGCGCATGGGCCGCAGATGAGTCGGCGCGGCCTCGCCGCCGTCTCCTCGGTCCTGGACCAGGCCGCGTCCAGCGCCACCAACATCCTGGTGCTCGTGCTGGCGGCCCGGCTGTCCTCGGCGTCCGGCTTCGCCGACTTCTCGATGGTGTACGTGACCTTCAGCGTGCTCCTCGGGCTGAACATGGCGTACGTCGGCCAGACCGTGGTGCTGGAGAAGGCCGAGGACCGGCTGGGCGCGGTGTGCCGCTCGGGCCTCGCGTTCACCGCGGCCGCCTCGGCGGCGGTGGGCGCAGCGCTCGCCGTCGTCGGCCTCGCCCTGCCCGGGGCCGGCGGCCGGGCCTTCCTCGCGCTGGGCCTCGTACTGCCGCTGGTGCTCGTCCAGGACGGGCTGCGGTACTGCTTCTCCGCGCTGCGCACCCCCGAGCGGGCGCTGGCCGCGGACGCGCTGCGGCTGGCGTGCGTGGTCGCTGCGCTGCTGCTGCAGCCCGAAGGGGCCTCGGCGGGGCGGCTGGTGCTGGTGTGGGGGGTCTCGGCGCTCCCGGCGCTGGCGCTCGGGCTGTTCCTGCTGCGCCCGTACGTCCGGGGCGCTGCCGCGGACCTGCGGCCGTACCTGCGGCGCGGACACCTGGGGCAGCGGTTCGTCGTCGAGTTCGCGGTGGGCAACGGCTCGAGCCAGTTGGCGGTGCTCGGCCTCGGGCTGTTCGCCACCCCGCTGGCCGTGGGCGCGCTGCGCGGCGCGACCACGCTCTTCGGCCCGCTGAACGTGCTGTTCAACTCGGCGAACGCGTTCGGGCCGCCGGTGGTGGGGCGGGCTTCGGGCAAGCAGGGCGTGGTCCGGCTGACGCTGCTGATGGGCGGTGTGCTGGCGGTGCTCGGTGCCGGGTGGGGGGCCGTGCTGTACGCGCTGCCGGCGGAGGTGGGCCGGCAGCTGCTGGGCGACACGTGGGGAGCGGCCTTTGCCCTGCTCCCGGCCACGGGTGCCCAGTACGCGGTGATGGGCCTGGGCACGTGCGCCCTGCTGACACTGCGGGTGCTGGCCCCGAAGGCGACGCTGTCGCTGCAGGTGGTGTTCTCCGTCCTCTCGGTGGCGCTGCTGCTGGGCGGCTACGCGCTGGGCGGCGTGGCCGGCGCCGCATGGGGCCTGGCGGCGGGCTCGGCCCTCAAGGCCACGGCGGCCTGGCTCCGCGTCTCCCGTGTCCCGGCTGCCGCCCCCGCCCCGGAACCGGCCCCCGTCATCTGACGCTGCGGCCCCGGCACCCCGCCCGAGCCGCCCGCTTCCGGTCACCCGCCGCTGCGCGGGTCAGCGCAGGGTGGTGGATTTGTCCTGGCGGTACGTCGCGACCAGCGCCAGGCAGAGGGCGGCTATCGCCACGCGGCCGGAGGCCTGCAGCAGGGGGCCCCGGAGCAGGATGAACGAGTAGCCCGCCACCAGCGGGACCACCACCGAGATCAGGCTCCCCGGCGGGGACCTGCGCGTGGCGCGCTTCGCGTACCGGCGGTCCACGCGCGCCGACGCGTAGCCCATGCCCAGCAGCCCGGCGCCCATCCCCAGCGACCCGAAGTCGAGCCACAGCTCGGCCCAGATCGGGGAGGAGAGGTTGGTGTTGACCGTCCCCATCCACTCGCCGATCATCACGCCGGTGTCCTTCGGCTTGCCGGGCCACACCGAGCGCGGCACCGCGAAGAAGAGGGACCCCGCGAGCTGGCGGCCGTACAAGTGCCCGGGGCCGGAGTTCGAGTACGTGATGGTGTTCGCGAACATGCCGATCTGGTCGTAGTCCTTCAGCGCCATCGGCTCCAGGAACGACGTCGTCTCGACCGGCTTGTAGTTCTTCTCGTCGTACCGGAAGCGGTCCGCGAACGGGAACACGAGCAGGGCGATCACCACGGCCATCGACAGCGCGACCCGGTACATCGCGGCGCTCACCGGGAAGACGGTGAAGAGCAGCGCGAACATGACCGTGAGGAACCAGTACCGCGGGTTCGAGATCGGGTTGTTGACCACCAGGTTCAGCAGGGCGAGCGCCCCCCAGGTGACGATGATCGAGACCTTGCGGCGGGCGTACGTCGAGGTGATCAGCCAGCGCGTGTACATCAGCAGGGCGAGCAGCGCCGGGACGGTGCCGAAGCCGCGCAGCAGGGCCTGGCCGGCCTGGCCGTCGCCGTTGGAGACGCCCGCCTCCTCGATGCCCGCGATGATCTCCTGGCGGCTGGAGAAGAAGACCGCCGGTCCGCCGAGCTTCATGATGAAGGCCGCGCTGCACAAGAAGGAGAGCCCGGTGAGCAGTTGGAGGCGGCGCCGGTGGGCCATGACCGGGCGCGGCTCCTTCTGGGAGCCGCCGGCCCGGCCGGCCGGCCGGTGGCGGGCGAGCAGGACGCCGACGTCGAACGCCGTGCAGCCGAGCAGGACCAGGCCGATGGCGATCGTGAGGTCGGAGCGGGGGCCGACCACGGGGGTCGGGACCCGGCCGAGGACGGCCTGCGCGAGCGGGGCGACGCCCATGGCCATGTAGACGAACAGCCAGAAGGAGCCCTGGAGCAGCTTGCGGCGGCTGGTCAGGACCATCGCGGAGAGCCGGGCGCCCGCGTACGTCGTGAGCAGGAGCTGGAGCCAGAAGGCCGCGTCGTGCTGGCCGTCGCCGGACTGGACGGCGACGAAGAGCGGCAGGAAGACGGTGAAGCCGAGGATGAGCGGGACGGACAGGGCGCGCGAGAGCAGGGTGCGCGGCGTGGTGACCCGGCCCCACTTGCGCTCGTCCTCGAGCTCGGGAACCGGCAGGGTCACGGAGGGCTTGCGTATGTCCGTTGCCACTGCTGCCCCCACCCCATGTGCCTGGTCCGCGCGCAGTCTAGTCTGAGCGGGCGGCGCCCGGGGAGGCACGCCTGCAGAGCACGATGAGGGGCGACAGTTGCGTGATCTTCCTGCCTTCACGCTGGCCGGGTACGACAAGGGGCGCGGGCTGCTGACGCAGGCGCTCTGGTTCGCCGTGATGAACACGCTGTTCATGGCGTGGTTCTGTCCGGCCCGGCTGCGGGTGGCGCTGCTGCGGGCGTTCGGCGCGCAGATCGGCGAGGGCGTGCTGATCCGGCACCGGGTGCGGGTGCTGTGGCCGTGGAAGCTCACCGTCGGGGACCACACCTGGATCGGCGAGGGCGCCTGGCTGCTGAACCTGGAGCCGGTGACCATCGGGGCGAACGTGTGCATCTCGCAGGAAGCCATGCTGTGCACCGGTTCGCACGACCACCGGGCCGCCGACTTCCGGTACCGCAACGCTCCGATCGTGGTCGAGGACGGCGCCTGGGTGGCCGTACGGGCGACCGTGCTGGCCGGGGTCACGATGGGCCGCTGCGCGGTGGCGGGCGCCGGTTCGGTGGTCCACCGAAACCTTCCTGCACTGACCCTGCAGACGATGGACGGGCAGCGCCGCCCGGTCGAGGAGCCCAAGTGAGAGTCCTGCACGCCGTCACGCTCCACTCGCCCTCGCACGCCTTCGGCGGGCCGGTCCGGGTCGCGCTGAACCTGGCCAAGGGGCTGCGGGCGCGCGGCCACGAGGCCGGCCTGCTGGCGCTCGGCGAAGGCTTCCCGGATCCGTGGCCGACCTCCGTGGAGGGGGTGCCGGCGAAGCTGTTCCCGGCCCGGCGCATCCTGCCGCTGGGCTTCAGCGGGATGACCTCGCCGGCCCTGCTGGCCTCGGCGGGCCGGCTGGTCCGGGACGCGGACGTGGTCCACGTCCACCTCGCACGGGACCTGGTGACCCTGCCGGTGGCCCTGGCGGCGCTGCGGGCCGGCAAGCCGCTGGTGCTGCAGACCCACGGGATGGTGGACCCGAGCGAGAAGCTGCTGGCCAAGGTGCTGGACGCGGTGGCGGTACGCCGGCTGCTGCGCGGCGCGGACGCGGTGCTGTACCTGACCCCGCACGAACGGGAGGGCCTCGACGCGGTGGTGGGCGCCCCGCTGCCGGGGGCGGTCCGGCTGGTGAACGGCACCCCGGCGCAGGAGGAGCGGCCGGCGCTCGCCGGTCCCCCGCGCATCCTGTACTCGGCGCGCCTGCAGGCCCGCAAGCGCCCGGTGGACTTCGTGGACGCGGCCCCGGCGGTCCTGGCGGCGCACCCGGACGCGGAGTTCGTGGTGGCCGGCCCGGACGAGGGCGAACTGGCGGCGGTCCGCGCGCGGATCGCGGAGCTGGGGCTCCCGTCCCGCTTCACGGTCCCGGGGGCGCTGTCCGCCGAGGAGGTCCTGGCGGAGCTGCGCCGGGCCCATGTCTACGTCCTCCCCTCGGTGGACGAGCCGTTCCCGATGTCGGTGCTCGAGGCCCTCTCCGTGGGCGTCCCGGCGGTGGTCACGCACTCCAACGGCCTGGCCCGCGACATCGCGTCCGCGGGCGCCGGCCGGGCGGTCGCCCCGGGCCCGGCGGGTGTCGCGGAGGCCGTCCTCGCCCTCCTGGACCCGCAGTCCAACGCGGAAGCCGCCCTGTCGGCCCGCAAACTGGCCGCGGAGTCCTTCTCGATGGACGCGGTCCTGGACACCCTGCTCCCGGTCTACGAGGCGGCCCTGCGCTGACGCGCTACACCTCGCGGTGGGTTTCGTCCACCACCGGGAGGGCCGCCGTGCGGCGGCGTTTGAAGACGCTCGCGTAGACGGCGAGTCCGATGGCGCCGGCGGCCATCATGATCAGGCCGACGACGTCGAGGTTGACGCTCTCCATCTTCCAGTCCGTTGCGAAGGTGAGAATGGCTCCCACCACGATCAGCGCGATGCAGCCGCCGATGCCTCCCATGTGATCCGCCTCCACAGTCGTGGTCGTCTGACCCCGCGGCTACCCGGGAAGCGCATACGAAAACGCCGCCCCCGGCCCGGAGTCCGGGTCGGGGGCGGCGTCCTCGTACGTGCGGGCAGGCTACGCCGGGATCCAGGCGTAGCAACCCGCCGACGTGAACGTCGCCGTGCCCGACGGGATCGTGGCCGTGATCTTGTCGCCGGCCTTCGGGGCGGTTTCCGGGCCCGACGCCAGGACGGCGCCGTCCTTGCCCTTGGCCTCCCAGGTGCACGAAGTGCTCTGCGTCAGCGCCCGGTACGTGCCCGCCGCAGGCGACTCGCGGGTGCCGTCGGCGAAGCCCTTGGACGCCGCGTCCAGGATCGGCTTCTGCTCCGGGCACAGGTACGTGATCGCGTCCTTCGCCGCCGGGATCTCCCCCGCGACGATGGACCCGGTCGCCGCGTCCTTGTCGCGCTTCGCGGTGCGCTCCACCCGCTGGCAGGACTCCTGGCCGGTCTGCAGGACCGCCGCCGGGTCCATCTTCTCCGGAACCCGCCCGCTCAGGTACTGCTTCTCGTTGGGCTTGAAGCTGCCCGTCTTCGGGGTCAGCTTCGCGTCCGGCAGGACCGGGCCCGTCGGCTTGGCGTCGGGCGAGGCCGGCGCAGCCGCGGCGTCCGCCGGGTCCGGGGCGGCCGACGAGGCCGGCGGCTTCGGCTTCGCCGCGGCGTCGGCCTTGCCGTCGCCGCCCGAGCTGCAGGCGGTCAGGGTCAGAGCTGCGGCCAGCAGAACAGCAGCCGCGGCGGAGCGTCGGTACATCTCTAGGGCTCCTGTATTACGTGCCGGTTGATCGAGTGGTATAGGGGTGCGGGGCCCGGCTGCTTTCGCGCCGGGCCCCGCATCCGTCAGACGGTTACTTCGGGCCGAAGGTGAGGACGAGCTGCGGAGCGGCGTCCGCTGCCGTCGACTCCATGGACCAGATCCACAGCGGGTCGGTGCCCGTGCTCGTCAGGGCCAGGCTGTAGCTGCTGCCCAGCACCGAGGAGAGCGCGGCGGTGTCCAGCGGGGTGCTCTGGACCGCCGAGCCGTCCGGCACGCTCGCGAACGAGCCGAGCGGCGTGGTGCCCAGGGTCGGCTTGTTGTTGAACGTCGTGCTCGCACCGCTCCAGGTGCCGGTGACCGGAACCACGGACACCTTGTCGGCCGTACCGGCGCTCGCCTGGGTCGACGTCTTGATCTGGAGTGCGGCGGACTTCAGGACCTGCCCGGCCGGCGCGGCCGGCAGGTTGAAGCGCAGGTACGTCTCGTACGCCGAGGTGCCGCGGACCGCCAGCGAGGTGGTCGCGCCGTTGGCCGCGCTCGGGGCGCCCTGGTTGATGTAGGTGTCCTCGGTCGCGGAGACCTTGGAGACCGTGTCGGAGGGCGCCTTGGCCAGGTCGTAGTGGTTCTTGGCCTGGGCCGCGGTGAGCGCCTTCGGGTAGACGGCCGTCTCGTCGATCTGGCCGGCGAAGAAGTTGCTCGTCGGCTTGGTCGGCACGCCGCCGAGGTTGTCGCCGCCGACGTGCCAGAAGCCCTCGTACGAGATGGAGCTGGTGACGTTCAGCGTGCCCTTGCTCTGGCCGTCGACGATCAGCTCCATGCCGCCCGGACCCTGGGTCCCGACGACGTGGTGCCACTTGTTGTCGTTGTACGTGTCGAACAGACCGGTGGAGACGGTGCGGTTCGAGCCGTTGTAGACGCCGAAGACCAGACGACCGGTGTTGGTCATGTAGATCTGCTTGTCGTACGTACCGCTGTTGCGCGCGGTGTTGTTGCCGAAGCCGATCAGCTTGCCGCCGCGCGTGGTGTTCGTCTTGAACCAGGTCTCGACCGAGAAGGCGCTGCCCACGGTCTGGCGGTGGTCGCTGTACACCTGCTGGCTGGTGCCGTTGAAGCCCATCGCCGTGCTGGCGCCGCTGATCGCGCCGGGCGTCTGGCGCAGGGCCGGGGCGTTGAGCTGGATGCCGCTGGTGTTGCCGCTCTCGGAGGAGTCGGCGACGTACGGGCTGACGGTGTCGTCGTAGCGCCAGTACAGGTTGGCGCCGTCGGCGCGGACCTGGTTCGGGTACGACTGCACCGAGCTCGGGACCGTGACCGAGGCCGTGGCCGACAGGGCGCTGGTGTTGCCCGCCGCGTCGGTGGCCGTCACGCGGTAGGTGTACGACTGGCCGGCCTTGACCGTGGTGTCGTTCCAGGCGGCCTGCGGGCGCTCCCACTCGAGGGACTCGGCGGCGACCGTGGCGATCGGGCTGGCGGAGCCGTTGCGGTAGATCCGGTACGTCAGCTTGCTGTCGTCCGCGTCGTAGCTGGTGCGCCAGCGGACCTGGGCCTCGCCGGGCTTGACGCTGCCGGCGCTCGCGACCGGGGTCGTCGGGGCGCCGACGTCGCCGGTGGAGGCGAAACGGGTGAGCGCCTGCTGCGGCTTGCCGTTGATGGCGGTGAACTCACCTCCGGCCCACATGTACTTGACGTCGCCCTTCTCGGCGATGGTCATCGCGCGCGGGCCGATGCCCTCGCCGAGGCCGTCGTTGGCGGTGGGGTGCCAGCCGAGCTTGCGCGGGCTGCGCACGAAACCGTCCACGGGCGCGGGGGAGGCGCCTTCGTAGTTGGTCAGCTGCGCGTTGAAGAAGTTCCGCTTGCCGTCGGGGAACTGTCCCTCGAGCGAGCAGTCGTGCGCGTGCGAGGAGCTGTAGAGCACACCGTCGTACGGGAGCACGGCCTGGGTCGCACCGAGGCAGCGGTCGCGCCACTTCTCGCTGAAGTCGCTCAGCTTGAGGCCGATGCGGCCGTCGAAGACGCCGCCGCCGGAGCCCTCGTTGCCGGTGTAGAAGCCGGTCGAGTCGGTGGCGATGTCCTTGACCACGGAGTTCGACGGGATGTTGCTGTACGTCTTGGCGACCGCGCCCGTGGTGGCGTTCACGACGGCCAGGGCGTGCGTGTTGGAGCCGTTGACCGAGAAGAAGTCACCGCCCAGGAGCACGTTCTTGCCGTCCGGGGTGACCTCGACCGCGCGGCCGGGCTCGTCGGCGTTGGCGACGAAGGGCTTGAGCGCACCGGAGCCGGCGTCGACCGCGGCGAACCGCTCGCGGGTCTGGCCCTCGACAGTGCCGAAGTCGCCGGCCGCGTACAGGGTGTCGTCCGTGACGGCGAGGTCGCGAACGGTGGCGGGGAAGCCCGGGTGGAAGGCGGCCTTGGGGGTGCAGCTCTCGATGTCGATCGCGGCGAGGCTCGAGACCGGGGTGCCGTTGACGGCGCCGAAGTAGCCGCCCGCGTACAGGGTCTTCTTGTCCTTGGAGACTGCCAGCGCCCGCACGGTCGCGCTGCCGTCGCCGATGGTGAAGGCGAGCTTGCACGAGGTCGGCTTGCCCGTCGCGGCGTCGAGCGCCACGAAGTTCACGGCTTCCTGCTCTGCGCCGCCGGTGCCGTCGGGCGGACGGACGGCCGAGAAGGTGCCGCCCGCGAAGACGGTGCCGTTCGCCTGGGCCATCGCAAAGACGATGCCGTTCGGCTGCCAGGTGGGCAGTTCGTCGGCGGTGAATGCCACGGGAGGCGTGATGGCGGACGCCTCGGGCATCAGCACCAGCCCTATGCCGGTGCCGGCGCCGGCCAGTGACAGGACGAGGGCAGCAGTCAGCCCTCTGGATCTACGCATGAGCCCCCCAGGGCAATCGCCCGGTTTGATGGCTTGAACTATCCGAACAGCCATATGTACTGGCGCAGACTAGGGCTCGTGCGAGGACCTGGTCACCTCCCTTGACCCATTGCATACCAACTTGGAATGAACGGTTCAGGTTGGAGGGCGCACAGCGGACATACGGCAGGTTTGCCCCGGCCTCACCCACCGATACCAGTGGAGATGACCGGGACACGGCAAATCGTAGGGGAAATATAAGGCCGTCAGCGGTCGATACGGACCGTCACGCCCGCCAACTGGTCCTCGACCTGCCGGATATCGGCGTCGACCATGATGCGCGCCAACTCGGCCACCAACACCGTCGGCTTCCAGCCAAGCAGTTCATTGGCCTTGGAGGCGTCGCCGATGAGGGCGTCGACCTCGCTCGGGCGCTCGTACTTGGGGTCGTAGCGCACGTGCTCGGCCCAGTCGAGGCCCGCGTGTTCGAAGGACGACTCGACGAACTCGCGGACCGTGGCGGCCACGCCCGTGGCGACGACGTAGTCGGTCGGCTCGTCCTGCTGGAGCATCCGCCACATGGCGTCCACGTACTCGGGGGCGTAGCCCCAGTCGCGGACCGCGTCGAGGTTGCCGAGGTAGAGGTGCTCCTGCAGGCCGGCCTTGATGCGGGCGACCGCGCGGGTGATCTTGCGGGTCACGAAGGTCTCGCCGCGGCGCGGGGACTCGTGGTTGAAGAGGATCCCGTTGACGGCGAACATGTCGTACGCCTCGCGGTAGTTCACCGTGGTCCAGTACGCGAAGACCTTGGCGGCGCCGTACGGGCTGCGCGGGTGGAACGGGGTCTTCTCGTTCTGCGGGGGCGGGGTGGCCCCGAACATCTCCGAGGACGAGGCCTGGTAGATGCGGGTGTCCACACCGCTGGCCCGGATCGCCTCCAGGAGGCGCAGGGCGCCGAGGCCGGTCACGTCGCCGGTGTAGAGGGGGGCGTCGAAGGACACCCGCACATGCGACTGGGCGCCGAGGTTGTAGACCTCGTCGGGCTTGATCTCGCGGAGCAGGTTCACGAGCGCCACGCCGTCGGAGAGGTCGGCGTGGTGCAGGACGAAGGACCGGTTGGCGGTCTGCGGGTCCTGGTAGATGTGGTCGATGCGCTCGGTGTTGAAGCTGGAGGACCGCCGCACGAGGCCGTGCACCGTGTAGCCCTTGGAGAGCAGCAGCTCGGAGAGGTAGGAGCCGTCCTGCCCGGTGACGCCGGTTATCAGTGCGGTCTTGCCCATGTGGGTCCCCCTGGGGGTCGTATCGGTCTGTTCTGGTGAGGCAGGGCCTCGGGGGCGGCGGTGCGGCCCGCCGGTGGGGCCGTACCTCGCGGGTGACGGGCCCCCGCCCGCCCGGCCGCCGCCGTGCCCCGGTTTTCGCGCCGGACCTGACGGCGCGCGTACGGCCGCGGGGCCCAAGGGGCTGGATGCGTACCGTACACGGCATTCCCCCGCCCCCTTCGGGCGGATTGCGCCTGCCGGACCGAGCCGGCGCAGGCCCGGGCGCGCCGGGCCGGCGGCCGGCGGCGGGGTCGGACCTCGTCTGCTGCCCGCGGCGGCGGACTGGCATCATCGGCGGTATGACAAGTTCGCTGCCGCTCCTGCCCCCGAACGCCCGGGTCTTCGTCGCGGGCCACCGCGGCCTCGTGGGGTCCGCGGTCGCCCGCCGGCTCACCGCCGACGGCCACGAGGTGCTCACCCGGGGCCGCGCCGACCTCGACCTGCGCGATGCCGCCGCCACGGAGACGTACCTGAACGACGTGCGCCCCGACGCCGTCGTGCTGGCCGCCGCCAAGGTCGGCGGGATCATGGCCAACAGCACCTACCCGGTGCAGTTCCTCGAGGACAACCTCAAGATCCAGCTGAGCGTCATCGGCGGCGCGCACGCCGCCGGGGTCGGCCGCCTGCTGTTCCTGGGCTCCTCGTGCATCTACCCGAAGCTCGCCCCGCAGCCCATCAGCGAGGACGCCCTGCTGACGGGCCCGCTCGAGCCGACCAACGAGGCGTACGCCCTGGCGAAGATCGCCGGCATCGTCCAGGTCCAGTCGTACCGCAAGCAGTACGGGGCCTCGTACATCTCGGCGATGCCCACGAACCTCTACGGGCCGGGCGACAACTTCGACCTCGAGACCTCGCACGTGCTGCCCGCCCTGATCCGGCGCTTCCACGAGGCCGCCGCCGAGGGGCGCGACGAGGTCACCCTGTGGGGCAGCGGAACCCCGCGCCGGGAGTTCCTGCACGTGGACGACCTGGCGGCCGCCTGCGCGGTGCTGTTGGGCAGCTACGACGGCGACGAGCCGGTCAACATCGGGTGCGGCGAGGACCTCACCATCAAGGCCCTCGCCGAGACCGTCGCCGAGGTGACCGGCTTCCGCGGCCGACTCGTCTGGGACACGTCCAAGCCGGACGGCACGCCGCGCAAGCTCCTGGACGTCACCCGCCTGACCTCGCTCGGCTGGAAGCCGGAGATCGGGCTGCGGGACGGCATCGCCGCCACCTACCGGTGGTGGCGCGAGCAGGGCTGAACGCGACGGCACGTGATGCGGCCCCTCAGTACGCTCCGCGACCGTCGACTACGGCGCGGAGAGTACGGCCCATGACGTCGACGTCGCTGGTGAAGGACCAGTTGTCCACGTACTGAAGGTCGAGCTGGATCGTCTCGTCCCAGGACAGGTCGGAGCGGCCGCTGATCTGCCACAGCCCGGTCATGCCCGGCCGCACGGTGAGCCGGCGCAGTTCGACCTCGTCGTACTGCGCCACCTCCTCCGGCAGCGGCGGGCGCGGGCCGACGAGCGACATGCGCCCGCTCAGCACGTTGAACAGCTGGGGCAGTTCGTCCATGGAGGTGCGGCGCAGCAGCCGGCCCACCCGGGTCACCCGGGGGTCGCGGCGGATCTTGAACATCAGGCCGTCGTTCTCGTTGGCCCCGGACAGCTCGTTCTTGAGCCGGTCCGCGTCCACGACCATGGTGCGGAACTTCCACATGACGAACGGGACCCCGTCGCGCCCGATGCGCCGCTGGCGGTAGAAGGCCGGGCCGCGGGAGCCGAGCCGTATCGCCAGGACGATGCCGAGGAAGACCGGGGACAGCAGCAGCAGCCCGAGCGCGGCCCCCGTGCGGTCGAGGACCGACTTGAGCAGGGTCTGGATGCCGCGGCTCACCGGAGGCGCCACCCGCAGCACGGCGAGCCCGCCCGCGGACAGGGTCTCCAGCCGCTTGACGGAGACCTCCACGAGGCCGGGGAAGACGGCGAGTTCCAGGCCCGCGTCGTGCAGCGCCCACGCGACCCTGCGCAGCCGCTCCCCCGTGATCCGCGCCCCCGGGGCGACCAGCACGAGGTCGGCGTGGTGGCTGCGGACGGCGCCGAGCACCGCGGCGGAGTCCGCGTTCGGGGCCTCGGGCGCGGCCGCGTCGAGCCGGGCCGCGACGGGCACCCCGCCCTCGAGCGGGCCGGCGCCGACCGGCACCACGCCGACGACGACGTACGGATGGTCGGTGCGCGCGGCCAGGTGCTCGATGACGGACTCGGCCGCGCCGGGCTCGCCGACCACCAGGACCCGGCTGACGGCGTGCGCCTCGCGGCGGGCCGCCGAGAGGTGGCGGTAGGTCAGCTTGTGGCAGGCCACGGTGATGAGCAGGGCGGGCAGCAGGGCTCCCAGCGCGGACAGCCGGGGGGTGCTCTCACCGGTCACCACGCGGGCCACAGCCAGGACACCGATCAGAATCAGCCAGTCGTGTACGACGGGCAGCACACCGCGCGATTCTCCGAGCACGCGGGCCGCGTACCGCCGGCGCACCGCCTGCACACCGGTCCAGGCCAGGGCCGCGCCGAGGGCACAGTACACCGGCCGGACCTGCTGCGCCGCCTGGAAGACGAGCCCTACGGGGACCGCGGCGCCCAGGAAGTCGGCCGTGAGGGCGGCAGGCAGGTACCAACGGGCCTTGTCGCCGAGCCGCCTCGACGGGGCGGCCGCGCGCCGCGCCGAATCGGCGGCTCCTGCAGCCAGTCTTTGCGCAGGAAAATGGACATGCCTCATGGGCCCCCCTGGCACGTGGTCTATGACAGTGGCGCGTGCCCATGGCTTCCCCAGGCAACGGACAACTGGCGCACCGGGAAACAGTACGACAAACACCCGTACGACAAATGCCGATTGCCCGAACGGGATCTCTTGTTGCGCAAGTGTTAGCAACCGGTACCAACCGTTCCAGATACCGGAGCCCCCCTTCGCACGCGAAGGTGAATGGTTCGGATACCGGATACGTCTCATCGGTCAACGAACCGTTTCCAGCCAACCTTTTGACGCGGCCCTGACATTGCAGCCCGCAGCTGGCACTCTTCGATCCGTTCATCGCACCAGCCTGCTCTGCCCGGAGGCCCACCCAGCCGTCCGGAACCCCCTTGCAGAAGGAGTCTGCGTTGAGTCCGACCCCCCACAGGCGTGCCACCGCGGCCGGCGCGCTCGTTGCCGCCGCAGCGCTGCTCGCCGTCGGCATCCAGGCCGGCACCGCATCCGCCGACGCCACCGCGTCGCAGGCCCGCAACGCCGCTCAGCCCAACCCGGGCGCGGCAGCCGTCAATCTCAGCCCCTCCGAGCGTGCGACGCTCATAGCCGACGCCAACTCGACCACCGTCCAGGCGGCCAAGGCCCTCGGCCTCGGCGAGCAGGAGAAGCTGGTCGTCCGGGACGTCGTCAAGGACGCCGACGGCACCACGCACACCACGTACGAGCGCACCTACGGCGGACTCCCCGTGCTCGGCGGCGACCTGACGGTCCATGCCAAGGCCGGCGTCACCAAGAGCATCACCAAGGCCACCAACCACGAGATCAAGGTTGCGGACACCACGGCCACGGTCACCCCGACCGCCGCCGAGGGCCAGGCCGTCTCCGCCGCGAACTCCGCGGGTTCCAAGGACGCCAAGGCCTCCAAGAACGCCCGCAAGGTGATCTGGGCCGCCGAAGGCGCCCCCGTCCTCGCCTACGAGACCGTCGTCAGCGGCCTCCAGGACGACGGCACCCCGAGCGAGCTGCACGTGGTCACCGACGCCAAGACCGGCGCGAAGATCACCCAGTGGCAGGCCATCGAGACCGGCACCGGCAACACCATGTACAGCGGCCAGGTCACGATGGGCACCTCGCAGTCGGGCAGCAACTACACGCTGACCGACGCGGGCCGCGGTGGCCACAAGACGTACGACCTCAACGGCGGCAGCTCCGGCACCGGCAGCCTCTTCACCAACACGACCGACGTGTGGGGCAACGGCGCCGCGTCCAACCGGGCGACCGCCGGCGCGGACGCGCACTACGGCGCACAGCTGACCTGGGACTACTACAAGAACGTGCACGGCCGCAACGGTCTGCGCAACGACGGCGTGGCCCCGTACAGCCGGGTCCACTACGGCAACGCGTACGTGAACGCGTTCTGGGACGACTCCTGCTTCTGCATGACGTACGGCGACGGTACGAGCAACACGCACCCGCTGACGTCCATCGACGTGGCCGCCCACGAGATGACCCACGGCCTCACCTCGGTCACCGGCAACATGACCTACAGCGGTGAGCCCGGCGGCCTGAACGAGGCGACCTCCGACATCATGGCGGCGGCCGTCGAGTTCTACGCCAACAACCCGCAGGACGTCGGCGACTACCTGGTCGGCGAGAAGATCGACATCAACGGCGACGGCACCCCGCTGCGCTACATGGACAAGCCGAGCAAGGACGGCGGCTCCAAGGACGCGTGGTACTCGGGCATCGGCGGCATCGACGTCCACTACTCCTCGGGCCCGGCCAACCACGTCTTCTACCTGATGTCCGAGGGCTCCGGTGCCAAGGTCATCAACGGCGTCAGCTACAACTCGCCGACCTCGGACAACCTCCCGGTCACCGCGATCGGCCGCGACGCCGCCGCGAAGATCTGGTTCCGCGCGCTGACGGTGGGCTACTTCAAGTCGAACACCAACTACGCCGCCGCCCGTACCGCGACCCTCCAGGCCGCCGCCGACCTGTACGGCGCGAACTCGGTCACGTACAACAACGTGGCCAACGCCTGGGCCGGCATCAACGTCGGAGCCCGGCCGCCGCAGTCCGGCGTCTCGGTCACCGCGATCCCGAACCAGACCACCCAGATCAACACCGCTGTGAGCCTTCAGGTCCAGGCGACCAGCACCAACCCGGGTGCGCTGAGCTACGCGGCGACCGGCCTGCCGGCCGGCCTGTCGATCAACTCCTCGACCGGTCTGATCTCGGGCACGGCGACCACCGCGGGCACGTCCAACGTGACCGTGACGGTGACCGACTCGGCGAGCAAGACGGGCACGGCGTCCTTCACCTGGACCGTCGGCACGTCCCAGCAGAACGTGTTCGAGAACACGAACGACTACCAGATCGCGGACAACGCGACCGTCGAGTCGCCGCTCGCCGTGACCCGCACGGGCAACGCCCCGAGCACCCTCAAGGTGGACGTGAACATCGTCCACACCTACGTCGGTGACCTCCGGGTCGACCTGGTCGCCCCCGACGGCACCGTCTACAACCTGCGCAACCGCACCGGCGGCAGCGCGGACAACATCGTCCAGAGCTTCACCGTGAACGCCTCGTCCGAGGTGGCCCAGGGCACCTGGAAGCTCCGCGTGGCGGACCTCGCCAGCCTGGACACCGGCTACATCAACAGCTGGAAGCTCACCTTCTGACCCCACCGGGGCAGGTGAAGCCAAGCGGCTGACCCCATGAAAACGCGGGGCCGCCCGGGAGAGACCCTCCCGGGCGGCCCTGTTCCATGTGCTCATCGGGTCCGAAGGTCAGCGGATGCCCTTGAAGATGAAGTCGAAGAGGTCGTGCTTCTTGTGCCCGTGGTGCTCGTCGCGCCCGCCGTGCTCCTTCCCGTGCTCCTCCTCCTGGCCGTGCTCCTCGCCCTTCCCGTGCTCCTCCTCCTGGCCGTGCTCCTCGCCCTTCCCGTGCTCCTCCTGCTGCCCCTGCTCCTGCTCCGGCTGGTCCATCGGCATGCGGTTGGCGCGGCGGTCGTCGTCGTCGCGGAAGTCGTCGCGGAAGTCGTCACGGCGGCCGTGGACCGGCACGAAGGTCGCCGAGAGGACCGCGACGTTGTGCACCGTGTCGCCCGGCTGCAGCTCCCGCTCCACCCGGCCGTTGCAGCCGTGGTTCGGGTAGAGCACGGCTCGCGATTCGGTGTCGTTGTGCACCGCCGTCGCGGGGCGGTTGCTCGAGGTGTCCGTCAGCTCGTAGCAGGTGTCGTTGTCCGACGGGCGGATCTGTGCGCGCCCGTCGTTGTCGATGATGTACTCCAGCCGGCCGAGGTCGTCGTTGCCGCCGGCCATCGACGGGCCGGCGGTGGGCAGGACGAGGGCGAGGGCGCCGAGGAGCGCTGCGGCGGTGGGGCGAAGACGCATGGGGAGACAGTCCGTTCTGTGGGCAAGGGGTGCCGGTCCGGTGGCATCCAGCGGGCAGCGTAGGAGCGACCCCCCACGGGGAAACGATTCGGCATGCGCAGCGCGTTCGAAGGTTCACCCTCCCGGATCGGCGGCCTGCGCCCGTACGGTCCCGCCCCGCAGCGCTTATGCGGACGCGCGTTCGGACGCCGGAGCGGCCTCACCGTCCGGGCCCGCCGGAGCCGGTACCGCAGCGGCGGCCGGGACGGGAGCCGGAGCCTGCGCCGCCGTGCGGACCAGGACGAGCACCACCAGCGCGCCGGCCAGCCCCATCAGCCCCGAGACCAGGAACGTCCCCCGCAGCCCGCTCGCGAAGGCCTCCTCCACCCAGACCCGGGCGGCCGGCCCCGCGGCCAGCAGTTCCCCGGCCCGGCCGGAGGCCAGCGCCTCGGCGGTGCCGGGCCCTTGGCCGGAGCCGCCGAGCCCGTCCTTCAGCCCGGCCTGGAAGACGGCGCCGAGCACCGCGATGCCGAGCGCCATGCCCAGCTGCCGCGCGGTGTTGAGGGCCCCGCCGGCCATGCCCGCCCGGGCCGGGGCCACGGCCCCCAACGCGGCGGCCGCCAGCGCCGGGGTGGCCATGCCCACGCCGAGGCCGGTCACCACCAGACCCGGGACCAGTGCGGACCAGCCGTCGCCCGCATCCGTCATCCAGGCCTGGAGCAGGGCGCCCGCCCCGATCAGCAGCAGCCCGCCGCCGATGGTCAGCCGCGCCGGTGCCCCGTGCAGCATCCGGCCTGCCACCGCCGAGACGGCGAACGCGGCGAGGCTCAGCGGCACCAGCACCAGGCCGGCGGAGACCGGGCCCATCCCCTCGGCGGACTGCAGCCAGAGGGAGACGTACATCAGGTACGAGAACGCGGCGCCGGACAGCAGCAGCGCCCCGGCCATGACGCCGACGAAGGTGCGGCTGCGGAACAGCGAGAGGTCCAGCATCGGGCGGGAGCTGCGCAGTTCGATGAGGACGAAGGCGGCGGAGGCGGCCGCACCGAGACCGAACAGGCCGAGGGTGGCGGCGCCGGTCCAACCGTTCTCGCCGACCCGGATCAGGGCGTACGTGACGGCCGCCGCACCGGTGGTGAAGGCGGCCATGCCGGGCAGGTCGAGGCCCTTGGCGCGCGGGTCCCGGGACTCGGCGACCGACCGGAGGGTCACGTACACGGCCAGGGCGCAGACCGGGAGGTTGACGAAGAAGATCCAGCGCCAGCCGAAGTGCTCGGTCAGCAGCCCGCCGATGATCGGGCCGGCCGCCGCGGCGGCGCCGTTGACCGCGCCCCAGACGCCGAAGGCGATCCCGCGGTCGCGCCCCTGGTAGGCACTGCCGAGCAGGGCCATCGTGGTGGCGAACATCGCGGCGCCGCCGATGCCCTGGACGGCGCGGAAGGCGATCAGCGCGGCCGGTCCGCCGGCCAGCCCGCAGGCGAGGGAGGCGGCGGCGAAGAGCCCGAGCCCGCCGAGGTAGACGCGGCGGCGGCCGATCCGGTCCGCGAGGGAGCCGGCGCCGAGCAGCAGCGCTGCGAGGGCCAGGGCGTAGACGTCCATGACCCACTGGAGTGCGGAGAAGGACGTGTCCATGTCGGCGGCCATGTCGGGCAGGGCGACCATCACGATCGTGACGTCGACCAGGAGCATGAACGCCCCGAGGCACACCGCGGTCAGCGGGAGCCATTTACGCATGTGGGTTCTCCTTGGGGACCCGAAGGCCCGGCAGGGGCCGGGCAGAGCCGGCAGGGGGTTGGCGGTGGCTCCAAACTCTCAGCCGCACGGCCGATCCCCCATCCACACCCCCACGGCTGCCGGATTTCACCCATGACAGCCCCTGTCATGATGGATTCCATGACCACACCCGTACACCTGGACGCCCTCGACCAGGGGCTGATGCAGGCCCTGATGATCGACGGCCGGGCCCCCTTCAGCCGGATCGCCGAGGTGCTCGAGGTCTCCGACCAGACGGTGGTGCGCCGCTACCGCAGGCTGCGGACCTCGGGGCTGATCCGGGTGGTGGGGCTGCCGCTGGGCAGTCGCGTCGGGCTGTTCGAGTCCTGGCTGCGCGTGCAGTGCGCGCCCGACGCCGCGCTCGCGGTGGCCGAGGCGCTGGCCCGGCGGCCGGACATCTCCTGGGTGAAGCTCGGCTCCGGCGGCACCGAGATCAACTGTCTGACCAAGGCCCGCACCCGGCAGGACCGCGACGGCCTGCTGCTGGACAAGCTCCCGCGCACCCGCCGGGTGACCGGGGTCAGCGCCCACACCATCCTGCGCGTGTACATCGGCGGCCCGACGCAGTGGTGCGGCCTGGACACCCTGCGGCCTGAACAGGTCGCGGCGCTGACGCGGCCCCCCGCGGCGCCCGGACAGGAGCGGTACGCCCTGGACGAGGCCGAGCTCGGGCTGCTGGCGGTGCTCGCCCAGGACGGCCGGGCCGGCTATCCCGAGCTGGCCCGCGCCTCCGGCCTGTCGGAGTCCACCGCGCGCCGCCGGCTGGACCGGCTGCGGGAGCTGAGGGCGCTGTACTTCGACGTGGAGCTCGTCCCGTCGACCCTGGGCTTCGAGGCGGAGGCGACGCTGATGCTGACCGCGGAGCCGGCCCGGCTGGCGGAGGCGGGCGCCGCGCTCGCCGGCCACCCGGAAGTGCCGTTCGCGGCCGCGGTGACCGGCACCGCCAACCTGATGGCCGCGGTGGTGTGCCGGGACACCGACGCGCTGTACACGTACATGACCGAGCGGATCGGCTCGGTGCCGGGCCTGCGGCACGTGGAGGTGATCCCGACCCTGCGCAACATCAAGCGGGCCGGGATGCTGGTCGAGGGCGGGCGGCTGGTGGACCCGCCGCCCGCCCCCTGACAAACGCCCTGACGAGCGCCCTGACTAGCGCAGCAGTACGCCGCCCCCCGCGCCCGTGTCACCGGCCGCGTCGGCCTCCGCCGGGGCCGCGACCAGCCCCAGTTCGGCCGGCGTCGCCAGCAGCGGGTGCGCGGGCAGGATGCGCACGGTGTAGCCGTAGGGCCCCGTGCGGTCGAGGGCGAGCGGGCCCTCGTACATCCAGCGCCCCTCCAGGTCGGGCCCGGCGGCCGGCTTGAGCGGGAAGGTCCGCCCGTCGCGGATCACGTCCTGGGGATCCACCCGGCCGGCGACGGCCTGTACCTCCACGTCCTCGGGGGTGAGTGCGTCGAGCGCCACCCGGACCCGCAGCGTGAGGGTGGCACCGAGCTCGGCGGTGCCGTTCACGGGAGCCGCGGCCAGCGCCTCCACGTGCTCGACGACGACCCGCGGCCAGGCCGCCCGGACCCGGCCCTTCCACCAGGCCAGGTCCCGTGCCGCATCGGGGTTCAGGGCCCGGTGGGCGCGCGCGGCCGGCGCGTACAGCCGCTCCACGTACTCCCGCACCATGCGCCCCGCGAGCACCTTGGGGCCCAGGGAGACGAGGGTGCGCCGGACCATCTCGATCCACCGCACCGGCAGTCCGCTGCGGCCCGCCCGGTCGTAGAACCGCGGCGCGACCCGGCCCTCGATCAACTCGTAGAGGGCATTGGCCTCCAGGTCGTCGCGCCGGTCCTCGTCCGTCCCGAGCCCGTCGGCCGTCGGGATGGCCCAGCCGAAGTCCGGCTCGAACCACTCGTCCCACCAGCCGTCCAGCACGGACAGGTTGAGGCAGCCGTTGAGCGCCGCCTTCATCCCGCTCGTCCCACAGGCCTCCAGCGGCCGCAGCGGGTTGTTCAGCCAGACGTCGCAGCCCGGGTAGAGCTTCTGTGCCATGGCCATGCCGTAGTCGGGCAGGAAGACGATCCGGTGCCGCACCCGCGGGTCGTCCGCGAAGCGCACCAGCTCCTGCACGAGCCGCTTGCCCCCGTCGTCGGCCGGGTGCGCCTTGCCCGCGACGACGATCTGCACGGGCCGCTCCGGGTCGAGCAGCAGCCTGCGCAGCCGGTCGGGGTCGCGCAGCATCAGCGTGAGCCGCTTGTACGAGGGCACGCGGCGGGCGAACCCGATGGTGAGCACGTCCGGGTCGAGCACGGAGTCCACCCAGCCGAGTTCGGCTCCGGCGGCCCCGCGCTGGAGCCACGAGGCCCGCAGCCGGTCGCGCACCTCCTGCACCAGCTGCTCGCGCAGCACGCGCCGCAGGTCCCAGATGTCCTGGTCGGCGATGTCGGCGACCGCGTCCCAGCGCTGGGAGCCGCCCACCGACAGCGCGTCCTCGGTCCGCCCGGCGCCGATCTGGCGGACTCCGAGACGGACGACCTCGGGGGCCACCCAGGTCGGGGCGTGCACGCCGTTGGTCACGGAGGTGATGGGCACGTCGGCCGGGTCGAAGCCCGGCCACAGCCCGGCGAACATGCCCCGGCTGACCGCCCCGTGCAGGGTCGAGACCCCGTTGGCGCGCTGGGCCAGGCGCAGCCCCATCACCGCCATGTTGAACACCCCGGGGTCGCCGCCGGGATAGGACTCGGCGCCCAGTTCCAGGATCCGGTCGACCGGCAGGGCGGCCAGCTCCGCGCCGGGCCCGAAGTGCCGGGCGACCAGGGCCCGCTCGAAGCGGTCGATGCCGGCGGGCACCGGCGTGTGCGTGGTGAACACGGTCCCGGCGCGCACCGCCTCGACGGCGGCGTCGAAACCGAGCCCCTGCTCCCCCTCCAGTTCCCTTATGCGCTCGAGCCCGAGGAATCCGGCGTGCCCCTCGTTCGTGTGGAACACCTCGGGGTCGGGGTGCCCGGTGATCCGGCAGTACGTGCGCACCGCACGCACGCCTCCGATGCCGAGCAGCATCTCCTGGAGGAGGCGGTGGTCGCTGCCGCCGCCGTAGAGCCGGTCGGTCACCTCCCGGGCGCCGGCGTCGTTGTCCTCGACGTCGGAGTCCAGGAGCAGCAGCGGTACCCGGCCGACGCGGGCCTGCCAGATGTGCGCGTGCAGGGCTCGGCCGCCCGGCAGGCTCAGGGACACTCGGGCCGGTGCCCCTTCGGTGTCCCGCAGCAGGGACACGGGGAGCTCGTTGGGGTCGAGGACGGGATAGTGCTCCTGCTGCCAGCCGTCACGGGAGAGGGACTGGCGGAAGTACCCGTGGCGGTAGAGCAGTCCCACGCCGATCAGCGGGACGCCGAGGTCGCTGGCGGCCTTGAGGTGGTCCCCGGCGAGGATCCCGAGCCCGCCGGAGTATTGCGGCAGGGCGGCGGTGATCCCGAACTCGGGGGAGAAATAGGCGATCCCGGCGGGCAGCTCGGCGCCGTTTTCCTGGCTCTGGTACCACCTCCCGCCGTGTACGTAGTCGTCGAGGTCGGCGGCGACGACGGCGAGCCGGCGCAGGAACCGCCGGTCGCCGGCCAGTTCCTCGAGCCGGGGGGCGGAGACTGCGCCGAGCAGCCGGACGGGATCGCCGCCGGCGGCCTGCCAGCCCTCGGGGTCGACGGATTGGAAGAGTTCGCGGGTCTCGGCATGCCACGACCAGCGCAGATTGCGCGCGAGGTCGGCGAGCGGCAGCAATGGTTCCGGGAGAACGGGGCGCACGGTGAATCGACGGATAGCCTTCACACGTTCTACCTTCGCAGGCGATTACGGATCGAAGCGGCCGCACCACGCTGTGCGTCCGCGCATCACCCCGGGAAGGCTAGCTTCCCTGCGCCCCGCCCTGCCACGGTGCCTCGGGCGCCGAGAGCCGCCGAGCGACGCGGGACGGCGCCGAAACGGAGCCGGAACGACCCCGCCCCGGGCACCGCGTGCGCTGCACGGGTGGCCGGGGCGGCTGTGTGTGGCGGGTTCGGCCGGTCAGGGCCGGGTGAAGTAGCCGAGCAGGTCGGTGATCACGTGGGTGCTGCCGCCGTAGCTGTTGGTGATGTTGACGCGGCCGTCACCCACGGGGGTGGTGACGTGATTGGGGACGGTGTCACCGGGACGGGTGTTGAGGCTGCTGGCGTCCGGGCGGGTGGCCCCGTATCCGTACACGGTGAGGAACCCGGGGCCGGTGGACTCGGTCGCGGTGACGTTCAGCGCCGCGCCGACGGCGCCCGCGGGCAGGCCGGTCACGGTGGTGGTGGCGCCGGGGGCGAGCTTGCCGGTGGTGCGGGTGTCGGCGAGGCGGCGCGGGACGGTCGGGGTGAACAGGGCCTGGCCGTCCTTGCCGTACCAGCCGACGGCGTCGAGGATCAGGTGCGTGGAGCCGGTGTTGGTGTAGAGGGTGACGGTGCCGTCGGGGCCGACCGGGAGGATGGCCTGGTTCGACTTGTCCTTGCCGGGCTCCAGGTTGAGGTTCGAGGTCGCGGGCCGGTTCGCCGGGTCGGGGTAGGCGATCACGTGGGCGTTCTCGGTGCTGGCGGTACCGGTCAGGTTGACCGCGACGGCGGTGGCGTCGGCGGGGATCCCGCCCACGCCGGCGACCTTGACGGTCCGGCTCTGCCCGCCGCCGAGCGCGCCGCCGGTCGTACGGGTGTCGGCGAGGCGGGTCGGCGCGATCGGGCTGAAGCGCTGCCCGATGCCGGGCTGGTAGTAGCCGACGAAGTCGACGATCAGGTCGGCCCGGCCGGAATTGATCTCGGCCTGGATCTTGCCGTCCGAGCCGACCGGGACGGTGACCGTGTTGGAGGAGGTACCGCGAGCCCGGACGTTGACGTTCGAGGTCGCCGGGCGCGGCTGCCAGGAGGGCCACACGGTGACGTGGGTGTCCTCGGTGGCGCCGGTGACGGTCACGTTGAGGACGGCCGCGGCCATGCTGCCGGAGAGGTGGTGGTCCGCAATCGCCGTGCCGACCGGCAGGACCACGGATGTACGTCCACCGCTTTGGAAGGCGCCGGGGTAGGGACGGGTGTCCAGCACGCGGAACGGTGCGGTGGGCACGTAGCCGGACGCCGAGTAGTCGACCTTCACGCTCCGGGTGGCCGTGGACCAGGCCCCCTGGGAGTCGCCGACGGTGACCGCCACCTTGTATTCGCCGGGCGCTGCGTAGGTGTGCTGGGTTTCGTAGTGCTGCTCGGGGCTGCCGTCGCCGAAGTCGATGTACATGCGCTCCACGGGCCACGGGGCGCTGGTGGCTCCGGCGTCGACACGAATGGTCAGCGGGCGGGTGCCGCCGAACG
This sequence comes from Streptomyces sp. NBC_01296, assembly GCF_035984415.1. Taxonomy (NCBI): domain Bacteria; kingdom Bacillati; phylum Actinomycetota; class Actinomycetes; order Kitasatosporales; family Streptomycetaceae; genus Streptomyces; species Streptomyces sp. NBC_01296. Next base: position 3,038,963 of record NZ_CP130720.1, read on the forward strand.
GTCCGTCGGTGGTCGGCAGGACCGGCTCGGTGGTGAAGGCGGCAGTCAGCGGACCGGCCGGGGTCACCTTGGTCGTCTGCTCGGTGGAGGCCTTCGCCCCGACGCCGTTGATCGCCGTCACCTTGACCGTGCACGTGCACGGCCCGCTGTAGACGTGCGTGGCCGTGGCGTTGGCGCCGTTGCCCTGGCGCGTGACGACGGGAGCGGTCCCGTCGCCGAAGTCCACCTCATAGGCCATGACGGTGGGCCACTGGCTGTTCGAAACCGCCTGCACCACCACCGGGGTACCGGCCGGCGCGTACGTCCGGTCGATCGTCATCCAGACCTGGCTCAGACCGTCCTGGGTCTCCTGGGCGCCCCGGTCCAGGTATCCGCCGTCCTTGCCGGTGTTGGGGACTCCCGGGTCGTCGGCGGTCGGGTCCCCGGAGAAGTCGCTCGGCAGTACGCCCGGCGCCGTCGGGTCGGCGGAGTCGACGGTGGGCGAGCCGGCCATCTCGCCGACGCCTTCACGCGACGGGGTCAGGATGTCGTGCGCTCCCCGGCCGGTGGCGTCCCGGAAGGCGGCGGGCGTCTGGTAGACGGCGCCGGACCAGGTGTAGGCGGCCGCCAGCGCGGTATGTCCGGTGATCAGGTTGTAGTCGGCGCGGGTGCCCTCCGCCGCGCTCTGCGCGACCGATAGGCCCGCCCGCGGTTCGGCCGACTGGCATGCGGTGGAAGTCGCGTTGGTGTACAGCACGTTGTTGAACAGCGCCGAGCCGGCCGAGCCGCCGCCGACCGAGACGGTCGCCGCGCAGAGGCCATCGAGCGTGTTGTTCGTGACGACCGTGCCGGGCGCGTCCACGACCGTGAGCGGCGACCGGTAGACGTCGAACATGAGGTTCCGGCTGAGGACGGTGCCCCGGGAGCCGCCTTCGACTTTGACGCCACCCCTCAGCCGCGTCCGGCTGACCCGCACGTCCGTGCTGCCCTCGCCGACGACGAGTGCCTCGAGCCTGCCCCGCCGGATGTCCATCCGGTCCAGCTCGACATCGGCGGAGCGGTTGACGCTGACGCCCGCGGTGGTGGTCAGCCCGCGGACGACCACATGAGAGGCACCGCTGAGGGTCAGGGGCTTCGAAACCTGCGGCGCGGGTTGGCCGACCGGATCGGCGACGAACGTGATCGGCTTGCCCGGCTCGCCGGAGCGGTCGATGGTGACCGCCTCCTCGTAGACCTTGCCGGTCTTGATCCGCACGGTCTGGCCCGGCCGGACGATCCCGGCGGCCGCCGAGATCGTGCAGAACGGGGCGGCCTGTGCACCGGATCCGGCGTCGGAGCAGCCGGCGTCAACATTGTCGACGTACAGCGAGGGTGGCGTATCGGCGGCCGCAGCGCCCGGGACACCGAGAAGGGTGACGAGGCCCGCGGCAAGCAGGACCACCGTACGAGTGGGACGCAACAGGAAGGTTCCTTCAAAAAAAGAGCGATGTGAATTCAGGACATTCCGGCGGGCGGAAGCACACAGGATATTCACAGAGACGACCCCCATGATCTCTCCTCCGGAGGGCGCTGTCACTCCGGATATTCCGCCCTCACCGCCCCAAATCCCCAGTCGCGAACGGGGTCTGTGGTGCTGGTGGGACGGGGGTGTCACGACGTACATCCGTTAGTCCTGACCGACTTGACTGAGCCTCGGCGGATGTCGGCCAGGGGCTTGGTCTGGGCCGCGCGACTACGTACGAGTAGTTAACCAAGCGCACGGATTGGGCGGGGTGAGAGTGGGCAGGGCTCCCCGCGTACACGCACGGCACCCCGCCCCACCACCTCTCCCGCCACCCGAGTGAACGCGGACAGGAGCGGCCATGCCCGCAGCCCAGCCGTCTTCTGAGCGGCTAGAAACAGAGCGAACAGAGCGTGCACGACCAGCCGGTGCTCCGGCTGGGCTGTTGTCACCGAGTCCTGCGAACTGCCCCCAGGTGATCCCATCATGATCGGTCGCATTCCCGTGCTGGACGTCCGCCCCGCCGTCGACTGCGGAGCCAGACCCGCCAAGGCGGTCGTGGAAGAGGTCTTCGAGATCTCCGCCACCGTGTTCCGCGAGGGCCACGACGCCGTCGCCGCCCATGTCGTACTCCGCGATCCCAGCGGGCGGCTGCGGCCCCCCGTGCCGATGCGCGAGCTGGCGCCCGGCACCGACCGGTGGGGCGCCCGGGTCTCCGCCGAGGTCGAGGGGAGGTGGACGTACACCGTCGAGGCGTGGAGCGACCCGGTCGGCACCTGGCAGGCCCACGCCGCCATCAAGATCCCCGCGGGCATCGATCCCGGGCTCACCCTGCTCGAGGGCGCCGAGCTCTACGAGCGGGCGGGCTCCAGGATCCCCAAGAAGGACGGGCGCGAGCACGTACTGGCCGCCGCCACCGCGATGCGCGACGAGGACCGCCCGGTGCCGCTGCGGTACTCCGCCGCCCTCGCAGCCCCGGTGCAGGTCGCGCTCGCCCGGCGGCCGTACCGGGAGCTGGTCACCGCGTCCAAGGCCCTGCCACTGGTCGTGGAGCGCAAGCGGGCCCTCTTCGGCTCCTGGTACGAGATGTTCCCGCGCTCCGAGGGAGCCGTCCTCGAGCCGGGCGAGCAGCCCGTGAGCGGCACGTTCCGCACCGCCGCCGACCGGCTGCCGGCCATCGCCGCGATGGGCTTCGACGTGGTGTACCTGCCACCGATCCACCCCATTGGGAGTACGTACCGCAAGGGCCCGAACAACACCCTTTCGGCTGGAAGTTGGGACCCCGGGGTGCCGTGGGCCATCGGCTCCACCGAGGGCGGCCACGACGCGGTCCACCCCGAACTCGGCACGATCGAGGACTTCGACGCCTTCGTCGCCCGCGCCCGCGAGCTGCGCATGGAGATCGCGCTCGACTTCGCACTCCAGTGCTCCCCGGACCACCCCTGGGTGGAGAAGCACCCCGAGTGGTTCCGCCACCGGGCCGACGGGACGATCGCGTACGCGGAGAACCCGCCGAAGAAGTACCAGGACATCTACCCGATCCACTTCGACACCGACATGGCCGGCCTCGTCGAGGAGACGGTCCGGATCCTGCGGTACTGGATGGACCACGGCGTCCGCATCTTCCGGGTGGACAATCCGCACACGAAGCCGGTCGTCTTCTGGCAGAAGGTGATCGCGGACATCAACAAGTCCGACCCCGACGTGATCTTCCTGGCGGAGGCCTTCACCCGGCCCGCCATGATGCGCGCGCTCGCCGCGGTCGGCTTCCAGCAGTCGTACACGTACTTCACCTGGCGCAACACCAAGGCCGAGCTGACCGAGTACCTGACGGAGCTCGCGGACACCCGTTCCGCCGCCGTCATGCGGCCGAATTTCTTCGTCAACACGCCCGACATCCTCCACGAGTACCTCCAGCGGGGCGGCCGTCCGGCCTTCGAGGTGCGCGCCGTCCTGGCCGCCACCCTCTCCCCCACCTGGGGCGTCTACGCCGGCTACGAGCTGTGCGAGAACGCCCCGGTCCGGGAGGGCAGCGAGGAGTACCTGAACTCCGAGAAGTACGAGTTCCGGCCGCGGGACTGGGCGGCCGCGGACCGCGAGGGCCGCACCATCGCCCCGCTGATCACCGCCCTGAACCGGATGCGCCGCCGCAACCCGGCGCTGCAGCAGCTGCGCGACATCCATTTCCACCCGACCGACAACGACCAGGTGATCGCCTATTCGAAGCATGCCGGCGCCAATTCCGTACTGGTGGTCGTCAACCTCGATCCGCACCACACCCAGGAGGCGACGGTCTCGTTGGACATGCCGGTACTCGGCCTCGACTGGCACGGGTCCCTCGCGGTGCGCGACGAGCTCACCGGCGAGACCTACCACTGGGGCAGGGCCAACTACGTGCGCCTGGAACCGGGCCGCACGCCCGCGCACGTACTGGCGGCTCTGCGACCGTCCCCGCCCACCGGAGGGTCACCCACCACATGATGATCAACGATCCCGTCCACGACACGTTCGAGGACACCCCCGCGAAGGACCGCGACCCCGACTGGTTCAAGCGGGCGGTCTTCTACGAGGTGCTCGTCCGGTCCTTCCACGACAGCAACGGAGACGGCGTAGGGGACCTGAAGGGACTCACCGCCAAGCTCGACTACCTCCAGTGGCTGGGCGTCGACTGCCTCTGGCTGCCGCCGTTCTTCGCCTCGCCGCTGCGCGACGGGGGCTACGACGTGGCCGACTACACCTCGGTCCTGCCCGAGTTCGGCGACCTCGCCGACTTCGTGGAGTTCGTGGACGCCGCGCACCAGCGCGGCATGCGGGTGATCATCGACTTCGTCATGAACCACACGAGCGACCAGCACGAGTGGTTCCAGCAGTCCCGCAAGGACCCGGACGGGCCGTACGGCGACTACTACATGTGGGCCGACAACGACAAGCAGTACCAGGACGCCCGCATCATCTTCATCGACACCGAGACCTCGAACTGGACGTACGACCCGGTCCGCAAGCAGTACTACTGGCACCGGTTCTTCTCGCACCAGCCCGACCTCAACTACGAGAACCCGGCCGTGGTGGAGGAGATCGTCTCCGCCCTCCGGTTCTGGCTGGACCTCGGGATCGACGGGTTCAGACTCGACGCGGTGCCCTACCTGTACGCGGAGGAGGGCACCAACTGCGAGAACCTGCCGCGCACCCACCAGCTCCTCAAGCGGGTCCGCGCCGAGATCGACGCGCACTACCCCGACACCGTGCTGCTCGCCGAGGCCAACCAGTGGCCCGAGGACGTCGTCGACTACTTCGGCGACTTCACGAAGGGCGGGGACGAATGCCACATGGCCTTCCACTTCCCCGTCATGCCGCGCATCTTCATGGCCGTACGAAGAGAGTCGCGCTACCCCGTCTCCGAAATCCTGGCCAAGACCCCGGCGATCCCGGACCGCTGCCAGTGGGGCATCTTCCTGCGCAACCACGACGAGCTCACCCTCGAGATGGTCACTGACGAAGAGCGCGACTACATGTACGCCGAGTACGCCAAGGACCCGCGGATGCGGGCCAACATCGGCATCCGGCGCCGGCTCGCCCCGCTCCTCGACAACGACCGCAACCAGATGGAGCTGTTCACCGCCCTGCTGCTGTCGCTGCCCGGTTCGCCGGTGCTCTACTACGGCGACGAGATCGGCATGGGCGACAACATCTGGCTCGGCGACCGCGACGGCGTCCGCACGCCCATGCAGTGGACCCCGGACCGCAACGCCGGTTTCTCCTCCTGCGATCCGGGCAGGCTGAACCTGCCGGTCATCATGGACCCGGTCCACGGGTACCAGGTCACCAATGTCGAGGCCGCGATGGCATCGCCCTCCTCACTGCTGCACTGGACCCGCAAGCTGATCGAGATCCGCAAGGCGAACCCGGCGTTCGGACTCGGCTCGTACACCGAACTGCCGTCGTCCAACCCTGCGGTGCTCGCCTTCCTGCGCGAGCACGGCGACGACCTGGTGCTGTGCGTGCACAACTTCTCCCGCTTCGCGCAGCCCACCGAGCTGGACCTGCGGTCGTTCAACGGGCGGGTCCCGGTGGAGCTCACGGGTGACGTGCGCTTCCCGCCGATCGGCGAGTGGCCGTACCTGCTCACCATCGCGGGGCACGGCTTCTACTGGTTCCGCCTGCTGGGCGAGTAGCCGCCGAGTACGGGGTGGGCGCGCGAATGGGTCAATCGCCCGCCCCTGTACGGATCATCCTGACCCGACACTCGTACACCACCGGAGAAGCACTGAAGCCATCCGGGACACTCTCCGCATTCTGTGACGGCCCGGGGAAAGGACGCGACGCCATGTCGGAGGCTGCATCCGCCGGGACGACGAACACGACCGGACTCAGTCCGCTGGAGCCGATGCTGCGGGACTGGCTGCCGGTCCAGCGCTGGTTCGCCGGCAAGGGCCGGCGCATCGGCCGGCTCCGGATGATCTCGGCGGCCGATCTGCTGCCGCCGGGGTCCTCCCCCAGGCTGGTCCACCTGCTCCTCGATGTCGACGGCGACTGCTACCAACTGCTGCTCGGCGTCCGCGCCGCGCTGCCGCCGGCCCTGGCGCCCGCCCTCATCGGGCGCGCCGAGCAGGGCCCGTACGCCGGCCAGTACGTGTACGAGGGGCTCGGCGACCCGCGGCTGGCGGCCCTGCTGCTGGAACGATTGCGCGCGCCCGGCACCCTCGGCCCGCTGCGGTTCGACCGCGACCCGATGGCGCTGATCCCGGCGGCGCTCACCCCCCGGCCGCTGTCCGGGGAACAGACCAACTCCTCGTTGATCTACGGGGATTCGCACATCCTGAAGGTGTTCCGCCGGGTCGGCCCCGGGGTCAATCCGGACCTGGAGCTGCCCAGGGCGCTGGCCGCCGCCGGATGCGCCCGCGTGCCCGCGCCGGTCGCCTGGTACGAGGCCGAGCTGCCCGGCGCGGAGCCGCTGACGCTGGGCGTGCTCCAGCCCTATCTGCGTGGCTCCGACGACGGCTGGCAGCTCGCGCTGCGCCGGCTCGGCGCCGGGGCGGACTTCACCGCCGAGGCGCATGCGCTGGGCCGGGCCACCGCCGAGGTGCACAGTGCGCTCGCCGTCGCCCTGCCCACGGTCGCGCTGGGCCCGGAGCAGACCGCCCGGCTCGCCTCCGGGATGACGGCCCGGCTGGCGGCCACCGCCCGCGAGGTGCCCGCGCTGCGGCCCTACGAGGCGGGGCTGCGCGGGGCGTTCGACGCGCTGGCCGCCTCCCGCGGGGCCGGGGTGCCCGCGCAGCGGATCCACGGGGACCTGCACCTGGGCCAGACGCTGCGGACCGCCGACGGCAGCTGGGCGCTGATCGACTTCGAGGGCGAGCCGGCCCGGCCGCTGGCCGACCGGCGCCGCCCCGAACCCGCCGTCCGCGACATCGCCGGGATACTGCGCTCGTTCGACTACGCGGCCCGCTCCCACCGCCCGTTCGCCCCCGCCTGGGCGGACGCCTGCCGGGCCGCCTTCTGCGAGGGCTACGCCCGCACCACCGGCCGCGACCCGCGCGAGGACCCCGTACTGCTGCGCGCGTACGAGACCGACAAGGCGGTGTACGAGGCGCGTTACGAGTCCCGGCACCGCCCCGACTGGCTGCACGTCCCCATGGCCGCGATCCGGCGGCTCGCCTCCGGCGCGGACCGGGGATTCGGCCGTGCGCTGCCGGGCCCCGGGTCCGCAGCCCGTCCGACACCGTCCCACCGGCCCGGCCCCGGCGCCGCCGCGGGACCCGGCCCGGGCCCCGGGCCCGGTCCCGGCGAAGGCTTCTCCTCCCTCTCCCCCCACCCCCGCCCGCAGCCGCCTAGGAGGCCGCACACGTGAGCCCCGCCCGTCAGTCACCCTCCACCACCCCGCCGTCCGCGGCCCCGGCTCCGGCTCCGGCCGCCGCTCCGGGCCGCGGAGCGCCCGCCGCGGCGGCGCCGCGCAAGGCCCAGGCACCGCGCGCCCGGCGGGCGCCCGCGCACGGGGTACGGCCGGCGCCCGTGCTCGGGGCCGAGGAACGGGCCCGGCTGCTCGAGGGCCGCCACCACGATCCGCACGGGGTGCTGGGCGCCCGGACCCGGCGGGACGGGGTCGTCTTCCGCGTGCTGCGCCCGTACGCCAAGTCGGTCACGGTCATCGCCAAGGGGCTGCGGGCCGAGCTCCTCGACGACGGCGACGGGCTGTTCTCGGGGCTGCTGCCGCTGACCGGCGTGCCGGACTACCGGCTGCTGGTCGCGTACGACGGCGACGAGCTCGAGGTGCACGACCCGTACCGGTTCCTGCCCGCGCTCGGCGAGCTGGACCTGCACCTGATCGGCGAGGGCCGGCACGAGGAGCTGTGGACGGCGCTCGGGGCCCGCCCGATGGAGCACCAGGGCGTGGCCGGCACCCGGTTCACGGTGTGGGCGCCGAACGCCCAGGGGGTGCGGGTCACCGGGGACTTCTCGTACTGGGACTCGGTCGCCTACCCGATGCGCTCGCTGGGCGCGAGCGGCGTGTGGGAGCTGTTCCTGCCGGGGGTGGGCGAGGGCACGCTCTACAAGTACGACATCACCCGCCCGGACGGCAGCCACACCCTGCGCGCCGACCCGATGGCCCGGCACACGGAGGTCCCGCCGGCCACCGCCTCGGTGGTCACCGCGTCCCGGTACGAGTGGCAGGACGCGCAGTGGATGGCGCAGCGCGGCGCCCGCCCCACGCACCAGGCACCGTTCTCGGTGTACGAGCTGCACCTGGCGTCCTGGCGGCCGGGGCTCTCGTACCGGCAGCTGGCCGAGCAGCTCCCGCCGTACGTCAAGGAGCTCGGCTTCACGCACGTGGAGTTCATGCCGGTCGCCGAGCACCCCTTCGGCGGCTCGTGGGGCTACCAGGTCACCGGGTTCTACGCGCCGACCTCGCGGATGGGCGGCCCGGACGAGTTCCGGATGCTGGTGGACGCGCTGCACCGGGCCGGGATCGGGGTGATCGTCGACTGGGTGCCGGCGCACTTCCCGCGCGACGAGTGGGCGCTCGCGGAGTTCGACGGGCGGCCGCTGTACGAGCACCACGACCCGCGGCGGGCCGCGCACCCGGACTGGGGGACGCTGGAGTTCGACTACGGCCGCAAGGAGGTCCGCAACTTCCTCGTCGCCAACGCCGTGTACTGGTGCCAGGAGTTCCACGTGGACGGGCTGCGGGTGGACGCGGTGGCCTCCATGCTCTACCTGGACTACTCGCGGGGCGAGGGCGAGTGGGCGCCGAACGAGCACGGCGGCCGGGAGAACTGGGACGCGGTGGCCATGCTCCAGGAGATGAACGCGACGGTGTACCGGCGCTGTCCGGGCGTGGTGACGATCGCGGAGGAGTCCACGGCCTGGGAGGGCGTGACCCGGCCGACGGACGGGGGCGGGCTCGGCTTCGGGCTGAAGTGGAACATGGGCTGGATGCACGACACACTGCGGTACGCGACGAAGGATCCGGTCCACCGCAAGTACCACCACCACGACATGACGTTCGGGATGATCTATGCGTACAGCGAGAACTACGTGCTGCCGATCTCGCACGACGAGGTGGTGCACGGCAAGGGCTCGCTGGTGTCGAAGATCCCCGGGGACTGGTGGCAGCAGCGGGCCATACACCGCGCGTACCTGGGCTTCATGTGGGCCCACCCGGGCAAGCAACTGCTTTTCATGGGGCAGGAGTTCGCCCAGGGCTCGGAGTGGTCGGAGTCGCACGGGCCTGACTGGTGGCTGCTGGACTCCTCGTATTCGGCGGCCGGCGACCACCGGGGCGTACGCGACCTCGTGCGCGATCTGAACCACACGTACGCGGCGGCGCCCGCGCTGTGGGAGCGGGACACCGTGCCGGAGGGCTTCGCGTGGGTGGAGGCGGACGCCGCGGAGGACAACGTCTTCGCGTTCCTGCGGTACGCGCAGGACGGCTCGCCGCTGCTGTGCGTGTCGAACTTCTCGCCGGTGGTGCGGCACGGCTACCGGATCGGCATCCCGGAGGAGGTGCCGTCGTGGCGGGAGGTCCTGAACACGGACCTGGAGCAGTACGGCGGCAGCGGCGTACGCCATCTGCGGCCCCTGCGGCCCGAGCCCGTGCCCGCGCAGGGCCGGCCGGCGAGCCTGCGCCTGACCCTCCCGCCCCTGGCGACGGTCTGGTTCAGGCCGTGACGCCGGTGGCCCCGGTGACCTCCTCGAGCTCCTGAAGCAGCTTGCGCTTGGCGCGGGCGCCGACCATCTGCTTCACGGGCTCGCCGTCGCGGAAGACGAGCAGGGTCGGCATGGACAGCACCCCGTACCGGACGACGGTGGCGGGGTTGCTGTCCGCGTCGATCTGCACGACCTTGAGGCGGTCGGCCTCCTCGGCGGCGACGGCGGACAGCACGGGCGCGAGCTGCCGGCAGGGCCCGCACCAGTCGGCGGTGAACTCCACGAGGACGGGCCGGCCCCGCTCGGCGAGCACCTCCGCCTCGAAGTCCAGGTCGGTCACTTCGGCGACACCCTTGGCGTGGATCATCTCTTCCCTTCCCCTTCAAACGGTCCGGTCATTTCGCAGCGCGGCGACGCCGCCTCGCCGGCGGCCTCCTCGGCGGCGGTGAGCTGGCGCGCGACCTGCTCCCGTACGTCGGCCAGCTGGCCGATCAGCCCGTCGAGTTCGGCGAGCTTGCGCCGGTACACGGCGAGGGAGGCGGGACAGGAGTCCCCGGCGGGATGGCCGGCGCGCAGGCAGTCGACGAACGGGCGGGTCTCCTCCAGCTCGAAGCCGAAGTCCTGGAGCATGCGGATCTGGCGCAGCAGCCGCAGGTCGTCCTCGTCGTAGGTGCGGTAGCCGTTGCCGGTGCGGCGCGCGGGCAGCAGTCCGCGCGACTCGTAGTACCGCAGGGTCCGCGTGGTGGTCCCCGCCTGCTCCGCCAGTTCGCCGATGCGCATGCCCCGACGGTAATCCTTGACGCCGAGGTCAAGGCAAGGAGCGGCTCCGGGGTGAGGGGTGGGGCCCTCGCCACCCCCGTATGCGAGGGCCCCCGATATGGATCACGTGCGGGGAGGGCGGCCGGTTCAGGGCGGGTGCGGGAGATCGGTGGAGATCCGTGGAGATCGTGCGCAGGGGTATCGCAACGGTCGGCCGGAACCGTACGCTTGCCAATGGATCTAGAAACGATCCGATTACCGGACGGTCGCCGGGAAACCCGGCCAAAGCGCCTCACTCCATAGGACTTTCCTACGAGTTCTGGGCTTGTTTGAACGGTCTGTAGTCGCCACCCCTTGGGCACTCCTACGGTGTGCCCTGTGCACTCCAGCCCTCCCTTCAATGCCCCCGCCGCGCGTCGCCTCCGCGCAGCCCTGGGCATGGCTCCCGGTCATGTCGCCTATGGCCTGCGCGCCCAGTACGGACTGATCGTCGAGCCCGAGACCGTGATGGCCTGGGAGCGTGGCGAGATATCGCCCAGCTCCGCAGAGCTCACGGCGCTCGCGGGCGTGCTCTGGTGTGCCCCCGGCGAGCTGCTCGCCGAGCCCGTGACCTTGCGGGAGCACCGGATGGCCCGCGGCCTCGCCGCGGACGAGCTGGCCCGGCGGATCGGGCTGGAGACGAGCGCGTACCAGAAGATGGAGGACACCGGGCGCTGGAAGGGCAACGAACGGCAGTCCGTGGCCCTGGCGCAGGTGCTCGGGCTGTCGCTGGCCCAGTTCGTGGCGGCGACCGGCAAGCAGGACGAGCTCGCCGAGCTGCTGCGCAATGCGGTGACCACCCGCTGGCAGGCGTACGTCAAGCCGCTGGCCAAGCTGCTCCCGGTGCCCAAGCAGCACCTGGAGCCGGTCCTGGAGCAGCTGCACGCGGACTACCAGTCGAAGATGGTGGCCACCTTGAGCTGGGGCGGCGCCTCGGGCACGGCCGGCGCGGGGGACGCGGGCCGGGAGTTCCTGGCCGACATCGTGGCCCACTTCTGGGCCTTCGCGGGCGGCGCCCGCTAGGGGGTGTCCGGGGGCGGATCAGAAGACGGACTCGGCCTCGTACATGCGGCCCTCGGGGACCGTCTTCAGTTCGGTGACCGCCTGGGCCAGCGGGGCCATCACGATGTCGGTGCCGCGCAGGGCGGTCATGTTGCCGAAGTCGCCGCGGTGGACGGCCTCCACCGCGTGCCAGCCGAAGCGGGTCGCCAGGACCCGGTCGTAGGCGGTGGGGACGCCGCCGCGCTGGACGTGGCCGAGGATGACCGGGCGGGCCTCCTTGCCGAGGCGGTGCTCCAGCTCGGTGGCGAGGCGGTTGCCGATGCCGGCGAAGCGCTCGTGGCCGTAGGCGTCGATCGCGCCGCGCTCGTACGGCATCGAGCCCTCGGCGGGGTGCGCGCCCTCGGCGACGCAGATGACGGCGAACTTCTTACCGCGAGAGAACCGTTCCTCCACCATCTTCACCAGGTCGTCCACCTCGAAGGGACGCTCCGGCAGGCAGATCCCGTGGGCGCCGCCGGCCATGCCGGACTCCAGGGCGATCCAGCCCGCGTGCCGCCCCATGACCTCCACGACCATCACGCGCTGGTGCGATTCGGCGGTGGTCTTGAGGCGGTCGATGGCCTCGGTGGCGACCATGACGGCGGTGTCGAAACCGAAGGTGCGGTCGGTGGAGGAGATGTCGTTGTCGATGGTCTTCGGCACGCCGACGACCGGCATCCCGGCGTCCGACAGCATCCGGGCGGCGGTCAGGGTGCCCTCGCCGCCGATCGGGATGAGGGCGTCGATGCCGTAGCGCGTCGCCAATTCCTGCGCGTTCTCGGCGGCTTCGTGCAGCCGTGCGCGCTCCATGCGGGCCGAGCCGAGGATCGTGCCGCCGCGGGCGAGGATGCCGCTGACGGCGTTGATGTCGAGGGGCCGGTGGTGGCCGTCCAGGAGGCCCTTGAAGCCGTCCTCGAAGCCGATGACTTCGTCGCCGTGGCCGACGACGGCGCGGTGCACGACCGAACGGATGACAGCGTTCAGGCCCGGGCAGTCGCCGCCTGCGGTGAGAACTCCGATACGCATCGTGCTGTGTCTCCTGCTCCTGGTCGTACCGGGCCGTACGCGTGCGGGCGGACAGCCGTACATCTGAAGGGCGTATTGGTGGAGCCCCGTCCGATTGTTCCACGGGGCGGGGATGCGGCGCGTTCTGTGGTGCTCCGCCCACCAGGCCTTTCGGCCTCTCCTCCACTCCTTTTTCCGGCGGGCGCCCTATCTGCCCGCCGAGGTATTGTCAAGAGATCAAGCCCACCCTATCGGGGAAAATCGACTCGGATCCGCCCGCCGGCCCGGCGGGCGGCACCCACATCCAGACCATGGGACGGAGAGCCCGCGTGACGCGCAGCGTGTACGTGACCGGTATCGAGCGGGGGGACGGCCGGCAGGTCGTCGAGCTGGGGATCATGGAGCTGCTGACCCGCCAGACGGCGCGGGTCGGCGTCTACCGTCCGTTGCTGCACGACGGACCGGACCGGCTCTTCGACCTCCTGAAGGCCCGCTACCGGATCGACCAGGACGCCGGCGCGGCGTACGGCATGGAGTACCGCGAGGCCTCCGCCATCCTGGCCGAGAAGGGCACCGACGAGCTCGTCTCCCGCCTGGTGGACGGCTACCACCGGGTGGCCCGCGACTACGAGGTCATGCTCGTCCTCGGCACCGACTACGCCGATACGAACCTGCCCGACGAGCTCGCGCTGAACGCCCGCCTCGCCAACGAGCTGGGGGCCGTGGTCGTGCCCGTCGTTGGCGGCACCAAGCAACCCGCCGAGGCCGTGCGCGCCGAGGCCCAGAGCGCCTTCCGCGCGTACGAGAGCCTGGGCTGCCACGTCGTCGCGATGGTGGTCAACCGGGTGGCCGCCGAGGACCGGGACGCCATAGCCGAGCGGCTGGCCGCCCGCCTGCCCGTCCCCTGCTACGTGCTGCCGGACGACAAGTCGCTCTCCGCTCCGACCGTCGCCCAGATCACCCGGGCGCTCGGCGGCGAGGTGCTCCTCGGCGACGACGCCGGGCTGGCCCGCGACGCCGTGGACTTCGTCTTCGGCGGCGCCATGCTGCCGAACTTCCTGAACGCCCTGACCCCCGGCTGCCTGGTCGTCACCCCCGGGGACCGGGCCGACCTGGTCATCGGGGCGCTGGCCGCGCACGCCTCGGGCACCCCGCCGATCGCCGGCGTGCTGCTGACCCTGAACGAGCGTCCGGGCCCCGACATCCTGACGCTGGCCTCGAAGCTGGCGCCGGGCACCCCGGTGGTCTCGGTGGCCGGCAACAGCTTCCCGACGGCCGCCGAACTGTTCTCGCTGCAGAGCCGGTTGAACTCCGCGACCCCGCGCAAGCTGGAGACCGCGCTCGGCCTGTTCGAGCGGCACGTGGACACCGCCGAGCTGCGCGGTCTGTTGTCGGTGGCCCGCTCCGAGCGCGTCACGCCGATGATGTTCGAGCACGAGCTGCTGGAGCGGGCCCGCTCCGAGCGCCGCCGCGTGGTGCTGCCCGAGGGCGGCGAGGAGCGCGTGCTGCGCGCCGCGGACGTGGTGCTGCGCCGCGGGGTCTGCGACCTGACCCTGCTGGGCGAGGAGCAGGCGATCTTGAAGAAGGCCGGCGACCTGGGCGTCGACATCTCCGGCGCCCAGCTGATCGACCCGGCGACCTCCCCGCTGCGGGAACGTTTCGCCGAGTACTACGCCCAGGCCCGCGCCCACAAGGGCATGACCGTCGAGCTGGCCCTCGACGTGGTCACCGACGTCAACTACTTCGGCACCCTGATGGTCCAGGAGGGCCTCGCGGACGGCATGGTCTCGGGCTCGGTGCACTCCACCGCCGCGACGATCCGCCCCGCCTTCGAGATCATCAAGACGAAGCCCGACGCCTCCATCGTCTCCTCGGTCTTCTTCATGTGCCTCGCCGACCGGGTCCTGGTCTACGGCGACTGCGCGGTCAATCCGGACCCGGGCGCCGAACAGCTCGCCGACATCGCCGTCCAGTCGGCGGCGACCGCGGCCGCCTTCGGCGTCGAGCCGCGGATCGCGATGCTCTCGTACTCGACCGGCACCTCGGGCTCCGGCGCGGACGTGGACAAGGTCCGCAAGGCCACCGAGATCGTCCGCGAGCAGCGCCCCGATCTGGCCGTCGAGGGCCCGATCCAGTACGACGCCGCGGTCGAGCCCTCGGTCGCCGCTACGAAGCTGCCCGGCTCCGACGTGGCCGGCCGGGCGAGCGTGCTGATCTTCCCCGACCTCAACACGGGCAACAACACGTACAAGGCCGTGCAGCGCTCGGCGGGCGCGGTCGCGGTCGGCCCGGTGCTCCAGGGTCTGCGCAAGCCGGTCAACGACCTCTCGCGCGGCGCGCTGGTGCAGGACATCGTCACCACCGTGGCGATCACCGCGATCCAGGCGCAGGGCACGTCGGCCCCCACCGCCTGACCCCGCACAGCCCGCCCGGCCCCCACCACCGAGCCCTCACCCCGAAGGAAAGACCCTCATCGTGACCACCGCATCGCGCGTACTCGTCCTCAATTCCGGTTCCTCGTCGGTGAAGTACCAGCTGCTCGACATGGCGGACTGCGCCCGCCTCGCCGTCGGCCTGGTGGAGCGGATCGGCGAAGAGACCTCGCGGCTCGTGCACGAGCCGCTCACCGGTCCGGGCGCCGAGGGCGGCAAGCGCGAGCGGCTCGGCGCGATCGCGGACCACGGGGCGGCGCTCCGGGCCGTCGCGGCGGAGCTCGCGGCCGACGGACTGGGCCTGGACTCCCCCGAACTGGCCGCCGTCGGGCACCGGGTGGTGCACGGCGGGACCCGGTTCACGCAGCCGACGGTGATCGACGACGAGGTGCTGGCGGAGATCCGGAGCCTGATCCCGCTGGCCCCGCTGCACAACCCGGCGAACGTGACCGGCATCGAGGTGGCCCGCGCGCTGCGCGCGGACCTCCCGCAGGTGGCGGTCTTCGACACGGCGTTCCACTCGACGATGCCGGAGTACGTGGCGCGGTACGCGATCGACGCCGCGACGGCGGACAAGTACGCCATCCGGCGGTACGGGTTCCACGGCACCTCCCACGCGTACGTCTCGCGGGCGACGGCGGGGCTGCTCGGCCGGCCGGTGGAGGACGTGAACGTGATCGTGCTGCACCTGGGCAACGGGGCCTCGGCCTCGGCGGTCCGGGGCGGGGTGTGCGTGGAGACGTCGATGGGCCTGACCCCGCTGGAGGGTCTGGTCATGGGCACCCGTTCGGGCGATCTGGATCCGGCGGTCGTCTTCCACCTGGCGCGGGCGGGGGGCTTCTCGGTGGATGAGATCGATTCGCTCCTGAACAAGAAGAGCGGTCTGCTGGGCCTGTGCGGCGACAACGACATGCGCGAGGTGCTGCGGCGGGCGGGCGAGGGCGACGAGTCGGCGCGGCTCGCCTTCGCGGCGTACGTCCACCGCCTGAAGAAGTACATCGGCGCCTACTCGGCGGTGCTCGGCCGGGTGGACGCAGTGGTGTTCACGGCGGGGGTCGGCGAGAACGCGCACCAGGTCCGGGAAGCTGCCGTGGACGGCCTCGCGGAGCTGGGGCTCGTCCTGGACCCGGAGGCCAATGCGGTGCGCTCCCCGGAGCCGCGGCTGGTGTCGCCGGAGTACGCGCGGGTGGCGGTGGCCGTGGTCCCGACGGATGAGGAACTGGAGATCGCCACCCAGGCGTACGCCCTCGTTACTCAGTAGTCACTTGGACTTTCCACCAGACGGAATATTCCGCTACGAAACAAACCGATAGGATCCAGTCATGCGCCGTTCCAAAATCGTCTGCACGCTGGGCCCCGCCGTCGACTCGTATGAGCAGCTGAAAGCGCTCATCGAGGCAGGTATGAATGTGGCCCGATTCAACTTCAGCCACGGGTCCCAGGCAGAACACCAGGAGCGGTACGACCGCGTCCGGAAGGTCTCCGAGGACACCGGGCGTGCGGTCGGCGTCCTCGCCGACCTCCAGGGTCCGAAGATCCGTCTGGAGACCTTCGCCGAAGGCCCCGTCGAGCTGGTGCGCGGTGACGAGTTCACCATCACCACCGAGGACGTCCCCGGTGACAAGTCCATCTGCGGCACCACCTACAAGGGTCTGCCCGGCGACGTGGCCAAGGGCGACCAGGTCCTGATCAACGACGGCAACGTCGAGCTGCGGGTGACCGAGGTCGAGGGCCCGCGGGTCAAGACCATCGTCATCGAGGGCGGTGTCATCTCGGACCACAAGGGCATCAACCTGCCGGGTGCCGCCGTGAACGTCCCCGCCCTGTCGGAGAAGGACGTCGACGACCTCCGCTTCGCCCTGCGGATGGGCTGCGACATGGTCGCCCTGTCCTTCGTCCGTGACGCCACCGACGTCAAGGACGTCCACAAGGTCATGGACGAGGAGGGCCGCCGGGTCCCCGTCATCGCCAAGGTCGAGAAGCCGCAGGCCGTCGAGAACATGGCGGCCGTGGTCGACGCCTTCGACGCGGTCATGGTGGCCCGTGGCGACCTGGCCGTCGAGTACCCGCTCGAGAAGGTCCCGATGGTCCAGAAGCGGCTCATCGAGATGTGCCGCCGCAACGCCAAGCCGGTGATCGTCGCGACCCAGATGATGGAGTCGATGATCACCAACTCGCGCCCGACGCGCGCGGAGGCGTCCGACGTCGCCAACGCGATCCTCGACGGCGCGGACGCGGTCATGCTGTCGGCCGAGTCCTCGGTCGGCGCCTACCCGATCGAGACCGTCAAGACGATGTCGAAGATCGTCACGGCGGCCGAGGAGGAGCTCCTCTCCAAGGGCCTCCAGCCGCTGGTCCCGGGCAAGAAGCCCCGTACCCAGGGCGGCTCCGTCGCCCGCGCGGCCTGCGAGATCGCCGAGTTCCTCGACGGCAAGTCGCTGATCGCCTTCACCCAGTCCGGAGACACGGCCCGCCGCCTGTCGCGCTACCGCGCCACGCAGCCGATCCTGGCCTTCACCACCGACGTCAACACCCGCAACCAGCTCACGCTGAGCTGGGGCGTCGAGTCGCACGTCGTCCCGCACGTGGACAGCACCGACGCGATGGTCGACCTGGTGGACGGCGAGCTGCTCAAGCTGGGCCGCTACAACGAGGGTGACACCGTGATCATCACGGCCGGCTCGCCCCCCGGCGTCCCGGGCACCACCAACATGGTCCGCGTCCACCATCTGGGCGGCCAGTCCCAGGGCTGACACCGCACGGTGTGACTCTGCCGCACAGAGACCGAGGGCGGCACCCCGATCCTGAGAAGGATCCGGGGTGCCGCCCTCGGTGCGTGGCGACGCGGTGCGCGGGGCCGTACGGGACCGCCCCGTACGGGACTACTCCGGCGGGCCGATGTAGTTCTTGAGGCCCGGGACGGTGAGCGTGCCGCCGAACTGGCCGGCCTGGACGACCTTGACGTTCGTGAAGAACGCGAACGGGACGTTCAGGGGCGGCGGGCTGTTCGGGGTGAACTCGATCGGGATCAGGCCGAACAGGTTCCCCTTGAGGCTCTCGGTGTACATCGTCACCGTGCCGCCGCGGATCTTGGAGGTGGAGCCGGAGCGGGACTTCAGGTGGGCGACGTTCCCGCTCTTGCCGACCGTCTGGTAGAGGTCCTTGATGTCCAGCGAGTCCGCCGTGAACTTCAGGACCTTCTTCGTCTTGCCGCCGGCCGTCTTCACCTCGACGATGCCGTGGTAGTCCAGGCCGTAGAGGGTCAGCAGCGAGCTGTCGAGGTACCAGGGCTCGTCCGGCAGGAGCGGGATGCCCGGCTCCAGCTCGGCGTCGGCCAGCGCCTTGGCGTCGTAGGTCGGGCAGGGGAAGGGTTGCTTCCCGTCCGCGTCCTTCGTCTCCTCGGGCTTCGGCGTGTCCTCGTCCGCCGTCTTGCCCGTCTCGTCCTTCGGCTTCGCCGCGGTGTCCTTGACGTCCTGCGACAGCTCCTTGACGTCGACGCCGGCCTTCTTCGCCGCGTCGCGGATCGCGTCCGTGGCCGGGTCCGGGGCGGGCTTCGTCGGGGTGGGCGTCGCCGTGGCGGTCTTGGACGGCGTGGGCGTCGGGGTCGCCGGCGGCTTCGCGGTCTCGAGCGGCTTGGTGATCCCGTCGACGATGCCCTTGAGGGCGTCGCCGACGCCCAGCGGGTCCAGCGGGTTCGGGGGCTTGGACGCGGACGGCGTGGCGGCCGGGGCCGACGGCTCCGTCTGCTTCGACGCGGTGGTGTCGGCCGGCTTGCTGGCGGAAGGCTTCGGGGCCGGCGGGGTGACGCCGGGCTTCGGGGCCTTGGACGCACCGGGCGAGGGTGTCGCGGTGGGCGACGAGCTCGGCGAGGGCGACGTGGAGGGGCTCGGAGAGGCCGACTCCGCGGGTTCGTCGGACCGCGTGACACACGGGCCGGGCGCGAAGGGGATCTCATGGTCGTCGGCCAGGGCCAGCTTCGGGGCCACGCCCATCCCGACGAAGACCGCGGTCGGCATGGCCGCCAGCGCCATCGTCTTGCCGACGGGTATCTGGATCTTGTTCAGCAGCGACTTCCGGGGCGCGGCGTGCCGCGGGCCCCTTCTTTCACGGGACTCTGCGCTCGGGGCCACGCCCCGCTGCGTCTCGTCACCCCGCACTGTTCCTCCCGCCATCGGCGTGGGCAGTCGTCTCGCTCGCGTATGCCGTTTCCGTCTCGCGGGGCGCCGGGATGCCCGGGATGCCCTGGGGGTTGTCCGCCATGGCCGCCGACTTGCCCGCGCCGCCGTCCGGGACGGCGGTCTCTTCCACCGGGCTGCCGGGGACCCACGACAGTGCGAGGGCGCCGCCGACCATGGAGAAGATGAAGCCCAGGAAGAACCCGCCGAGGTTGGACACCGGCAGGGACACCAGGGCCAGCAGGATCGAGGCGACCCCTGCGAAGACGCGGATGCTCTGCTGGAACCAGAGGGCCAGGCCCAGCGTCATCAGCAGGATGCCGATGATCAGCGAGCCGGATCCGGTCGTCGTCGCCATCGCGAGAGTGACGTTGCCCAATCGCATGTCCGCGTACGGGAAGTACACGATCGGGACACCACCGAGGAGCATGAAGAAGCCTGCCCAGAAGGGACGGCGGCCGCGCCAGGCGTAGAAGTGGTAATACGCCACGGTGAGCCAAGCGTCATCAGAGCGGCGAACGTAGACCGGGGCCTGGTGGTTCATGGACTACAGCTCCCTGGAAACGGTGGTACGGAGAACTAGGTGGAGCTCCGGACGGGCGGGCGGAATCGGCTGCAGCCGGCGCCGACCGCCCCTCCGGTCACGCTCCGGGACGATTAATTCTCGTCCTGGTAGCACGGCTGGTCGCCGCCGAGCAGGCGCAGCTTGAGGTCGGGCAGCTTGAACGTACCCGCCGTCGTCGCCCACGCCTTCTGGCGCACGTTCGACAGAATCGCCTTGTCGGCGCGCTGGGAGAACGCGTAGGGGCTCGCGACCGTACCGGCCTGCGGCTTGGTCTTGTGGCTCGCGTCGCCCACGGCAACACCGATGTCCAGGTTCTTGAACTCGGCGTCGGTGTCGAGCTCCGCAACATCCAGGTAGATGTTGTCGGCGACGGCCGGCTTGCCCTTGTGGCCCGTCCGCAGCTGCAGCGTGATGTTGCCCAGCGGGGTCGGGGTGACCAGCGACTGGCACATGTTGGTGATCTCGGCGTGGCTGAACCCGGAGATGGTCACCGGGTGGTGCGCAGCGTTGCCCTTGAGGTCGTGACCCTCGGCGATACCGCCGTACTGAATGAGGTTGTCACCGTCGAGCTTGTCGGCCGAGACCTTGAAGTCCTGGCCGGACACGGCGAAGGACGCCGCGAGGGCACCCTGCGCCAGACCCACACCGACCGCGGCGGTTGCCGCGATGCTCGGCACCATGACGAGCGCGAAGCGCTTCCATCTGGTCCCGCCACGAACCTGAGAACTCATTATTCGTTCCTCCTTCTCGGACGTACATCTCCGGTCCGGGCCGTACCCGTCCTGGGATGGGAGAAGTGCTACGTCCTCGGGAAGGAGCGCAGGCGGCCGAGCCGCGACAGAGCCGCGTCCGGTACACCGGCGTTCACCCCCGAGCGACAACCACTGGGTCACGCGTTCGCGCAACCAGGAGGACAGGCTCCGCCGGTGTGGCGAAGACCCCCCTGTCCCACAGCCTGTGCCACGGGCACCGGCCGGCCCGGTGGGGACCCTCCACCGCGGCTCCGGATGAGCGGCTCTGCGGGAAGGACCGAGCGTCGCCGATCGTGGTCCATTCCAGGCCGGGACACAAGGGGGTTCGTTACTGGCGGGTAACGGCAAGATAACCGGAGGTCGACCCGGCGCCATCGGGTGACGACGCAGGGTGTCACCAAGGGCCACGACAGAGCGTCGGATTTATGAACACACCGGACAGATCGCGGGGTTCCTCTTACTGCGAGTAACAGCGGCCGCAATTGCCAAGTTTTGGCAAAGTGCGGCCGCTGTTTATCTACGTGTCAACAAATCGCCGGTGGTCCGGCGGCCTCCCGGACGCTTCCGGAAGGGACACGGAGCGGGCTCTAGAACAGCACCCGAGCGAGCGCCGTACGCGCCGCCGCCACCCGGGGATCGTCCGCCCCGATGACCTCGAACAGCTCCAGCAGCCGCACCCGCACCGCGTCGCGGTCGGCGCCGGCCGTCACCCGGACCGTGTCCACCAGGCGCCCGAAGGCGTCCTCGACGTGGCCGCCGACCAGGTCCAGGTCCGCGGCGGCGATCTGGGCCGCCGGGTCCTTCGGGTCCTCGGCCGCCGCGGCGCGCACCGCCTGCGGGTTCATGTCCTTGACGCGGGCGAGCAGCTCGGCCTGGGCCAGGCCCAGCCTGGCCTCGATGTTGGCCGGGTCGTCCGCCAGGACGTTCTTGTACGCCTGCACCGCGCCGCCCAGGTCACCGGCGTCCAGCGCGACGACCGCCGCCTGGAGCAGCGCGTCGTACGGGCCTTCCGGGGCCTCGGCTTCGGCGGCCGGGGCGCTCGCGGGGGCGCCTTCGGCGTTCGGGTCCACCTCGATGCCGATGATCCCGAAACGCTCCTCGGCGACCTGGACCAGCTGGGCCAGGGTCGCGCGGATCTCCTGCTCGGGCGCCACGCCCTGGAACAGCGGCAGCACCTGGCCCGCGACCACGGCGAACACGGCCGGGATGCCCTGGATGCCGAACTGCTGCATGAGCATCTGGTTGGAGTCGACGTCGACCTTGGCGAGCAGGAGGCGGCCGTTCGCCTCGATCGTCAGGCGCTCGAGCAGCGGGCTGAGCTGCTTGCACGGCTCGCACCACTCGGCCCAGAAGTCCAGGACGACCGGGACCTCGGCGGAGAGCTGGAGGACGTCGCGTTCGAAGCCGGCCTCGTCGACGTCGATCACGAGCGCGGACGGGGGCACGGCACCCGCGGACGCGGGTGCGCCGCCCTGGGCGGCCTGCCGGGTCGCTTCGGCACGGGCCTGCTCGGCCTTCGCCTTGGCCTCGCCGGCCGCCTTCACCGCGGCAAGGTCGACGACGCCGCTCATGGACATGTTTCTGGGCTGCATGCGTACATCCTCCCCCGTGTGTGCGCGCCGACGAAAAAGATCGGCCGAAATGCCTTCTTGCCCGCGTCGGACCGATCGGTTGTGCGGTGGTCGTGTGGTGTGGCGCCGGGTCCCCACCTGGCGCCGGTAGCCCTTCGCGTGGTCGTCGCTCTTACGCTACGAGCCGTAGCGTAACTCCTCGCGGCCCTTCGCGCCCCGTGATCTCAAGCACAGCATTTCGGGGGCCTCCGGTTCCGCTACCGACGGGTATGGTCTGCGCCATGCCCAACCCCAGCCCCCCGACCGGACGCACCGGCCGCCCCCGCAGCGCCGCCGCGGACGCGGCGATCCTCGCCGCGACGCGGGACGCGCTGGTCGAGCTGGGCTGGTCGAAGCTGACGATGGGTGACGTCTCGGCCCGGGCCGGGGTCGCCAAGACCACCCTCTACCGCCGCTGGGCGGGCAAGAACGAGCTGGTCGTGGACGCGGTCGCGGAGCTCTTCGACTCCCTCGAGCTCCCCGACCGGGGCTCCCTCGAAGCCGACATAGAGAACGTCGTCCTGCAGTTCGCGGCGCTGCTGCGGCGGCCGGAGGCCCGTACGGCCCTGATGGCGGTCGTCGCCGAGTCCACCCGGGACGAAGCTCTGCGCGACCGGATCCGGTCGGCGATCGTGGACCGGCAGAAACGTCTCGTCGTACTGGGTCGCGAACGGGCCCAGGCCCGCGGCGAACTGCCGTACGAGGAGGACGAGGACCTCGCCTGCCGCACCACGGACCTGATCTTCGACGTGATCGCGGGCACGGTGGTCCACCGTGCACTGGTCAGCTCGGAGCCGGTGGACGAGCTCTGGGTGGCCACCTTCACCGCCCTCCTGATGCACGGCCTCCGGGGCCCGGCCGCGGCCTGAGCCCCGCCCCTCCCGCCCGTCCTGCTCTCAGAAGGTCCACACCCCGGCGCGGCGCCGGGATTCCAGGACCTGCTCCGCCAGCGCGGTGGCCCGGGGGTTGTCGCCGGGCCAGGGCCGCCGGCGGCCCGGCCAGCTCGCCCAGCGCAGCGCGTCGGCCTCTTCCTCGGGCCTCAGCCCGGCCGCGACGAGGGCGCCCCGGCCCAGCTGCGCCCCTGCCGTCCGGTAGCCGATGTCACGGGCGTCCGCCCAGTAGACGCCGCCGTCGGTGATGACCACGGCGGCCTCGACCCCGTCCAGCCCCAACTCGATGCCGTCGCGCACCGCCGCGAGGAACTCGGCGGGCAGCCGCTCCTCAGGGGCCAGGTTCAGGATCTCGGTCCCTTCCGGCCCCGGCGGCTCGAAATCGGCGACGACGTAGGCGTAATGACCGCCGCAGCCGCCCTTGTTCATCACCACACGTGCGCTCACGCCCCGCACGGGCACAGGAAGGCCGGTCATGCCCGCCACCCTACGGCGTACACGACCGGCCATTTCCGGGAACGGCGGCTAGAAGCCGGGCGGTTCGGTGTACGTGCCCCACTCGTCGCGCAGCACGTTGCAGATCTCGCCGAGCGTGGCCTCGGCGCGCACCGCGTCCAGCATCGCCGGGATCATGTTCGACCCGTCACGGGCGGCGGCCAGCATGGCGTCCAGCGAGGACTTCACCTTGTCGTCGTCGCGCCGCTCCTTGCGCGCGGCCAACTCCTGCACCTGCACGCGCTCCACCTCGTGGCTGACGCGCAGGATCTCCAGGTCCCCGGTCACCGACCCGTGGTGCACGTTGACGCCGACGACGCGCTTGTCGCCCTTCTCCAGGGACCGCTGGTACTGGAAGGCCGACTCGGCGATCTCCCCGGTGAACCAGCCGTCCTCGATGCCGCGCAGGATGCCCGAGGTGATCGGCCCGATCGGGTGCTGCCCGTCCGGGTGGGCGCGCAGGCCGCGCTCCTTGATCTGCTCGAAGATCTTCTCGGCGTCGGCCTCGATGCGGTCGGTGAGCTGCTCCACGTACCAGGAACCGCCCAGCGGGTCGGCCACGTTGGCCACCCCGGTCTCCTCCATCAGCACCTGCTGCGTGCGCAGGGCGATCTCGGCCGCCTGCTCGCTCGGCAGCGCGAGGGTCTCGTCGAGGGCGTTGGTGTGCAGGGAGTTGGTGCCGCCGAGGACGGCCGCGAGGGCCTCGACCGCGGTGCGTACGACGTTGTTGTACGGCTGCTGCGCGGTCAGCGAGACGCCGGCCGTCTGGGTGTGGAAGCGCAGCCACATCGACTTCTCGCTCTGCGCCCCGTACACCTCCTTCATCCAGCGCGCCCAGATCCGGCGGGCGGCGCGGAACTTGGCGATCTCCTCGAAGAAGTCGAGGTGCGCGTCGAAGAAGAAGGAGAGGCCGGACGCGAAGTGGTCCACGTCCAGGCCCCGGGAGAGGCCCAGTTCCACGTAGCCGAAGCCGTCGGCCAGGGTGTACGCGAGCTCCTGTGCGGCCGTGGCCCCGGCCTCGCGGATGTGGTAGCCGGAGACGGACAGCGGCTTGTACGCCGGGATGCCCTTCGCGCAGTACTCCATGAGGTCGCCGATGAGGCGCAGGTGCGGCTCGGGTTCGAAGAGCCACTCCTTCTGGGCGATGTACTCCTTGAAGATGTCCGTCTGCAGGGTGCCGTTGAGCAGGGCCGGGTCCACGCCCTGCCGTTCGGCGGCGACCAGGTACATGCAGAAGGCGGGCACGGCCGGGCCCGAGATCGTCATCGAGGTGGTCACGTCGCCGAGCGGGATGTCCTTGAACAGGACCTCCATGTCGGCGGCGGAGTCTATGGCGACCCCGCAGTGGCCGACCTCGCCCAGCGCGCGGGCGTCGTCGGAGTCGCGCCCCATGAGGGTCGGCATGTCGAAGGCCACGGAGAGCCCGCCGCCGCCGGCGGCCAGGATCATCTTGTAGCGCTCGTTGGTCTGCTCGGCGTTGCCGAACCCGGCGAACTGGCGGATGGTCCAGGTCCGGCCGCGGTATCCGGTGGCGTGCAGGCCGCGGGTGTAGGGGTACTCCCCCGGCCAGCCGATGCGCTCGAATCCCTCGTACGAGTCACCGGGCCGGGGCCCGTAGACGGGATCGACGTCATCCCCGGAGAGCGTGGTGAAATCGGCCTCGCGCTTGCGGGCCTTGTCATAACGGGCCTGCCAGCGATGGCGGCCCTCCTCGATGGCGTCAGCGTCCATACCCATGAATTTACTAGGACGTCCTAGTAAATGTCGATGGGAAACCCCGGGGAGTCTCCCCGGGGCACCCGACGGACGAGCGGGCCTCTAGGCGTCGGCGGTGGCCACGGCGTCCACGACCAGCGGCTCGACCTCGGCGCGGACCTTGCGCTCGACGAAGAAGGCGGCCAGCGGGATCGTGCCGGAGGCGAGCACCCAGAGCAGCTTCGGGAACGGCCACCTGGCCTTGGAGCCCAGGTCGAAGGCGAACACCAGGTAGATCATGAACAGCACACCGTGTACCTGGGAGACCGCCAGGGTCAGGTCGGCGCCGGTGTCGAAGCCGTACTTGAAAACCATGCAGGTGCAGAGGATCAACAGCATGACCGCGGTCAGATAGGCCATGACCCGGTAGCGGGTCAGCACGCTTCGTTTCATGGATACGAGCGTAACGATCCGTTTTGCGCGATCTTGACGGGGGCCCGGTGACGGCGGCCACTGCCCGTCGGCCACTGATCGTCGGCCACTGCCCGTCGGCCACTGCCCGTCGGTTACTGCTCGTCGAAGTCCGCGGCCGCGACCCGCAGGGGGCGCAGGAGCGCGAAGATCTCCTGGCACTCCTCGGCGTCGTACGCGCGCAGCCCGAAGTCGACCGCCATCAGGTCCTTCGTCGCCGCCTCGACGACCTCGCGGCCCTTGTCCGTGATGGACGCGAGCGTGCCGCGGCCGTCGTTCGGGTTCGGCCGCTTGGCCACCAGCCCGGACCGCACCAGCCGGTCCACCGTGTTCGTCACCGACGTCGGGTGGACCATGAGCCGCTCGCCGATCTTCGACATCGGCAGCTCGCCGGCCTTGGAGAAGGTGAGCAGGACCAGTGCCTCGTAGCGCGCGAAGGTCAGGCCGTACGGCTTGACCACCGAGTCGACCTCGCCGAGCAGGATCTGGTGCGCGCGCATGATCGAGGTGATGGCGGCCATCGAGGGCACCGGCCCCCAGCGGCGCTGCCACAGTTCGTCGGCGCGGGCGATGGGGTCGAAGGGGAGGCTGAGCGGCTTGGACACGTACCCGACCCTACCGGGCGGTCATTTGGCCGTGGGCCCCGTCTCATTCTTCGGTCCGCCCTCCCGCCGGTTCGCGGACCGCAGTTCGGCGAGGAGGAGCAGGACCACCGCCGTGCCGAGCACCGCGGCGCCGGTGACGACCACGTGCACCGGCAGGAACTCGGCGGCCAGCCCGGCCAGGGCCATGCCGACGCCCTGGAGGGTCATCAGGCCGGTGCTCAGCAGGGTCATCGCCCGGCCGCGCAGCTCGTCGGGGACGGCGTCGACGTACCACTGGTCGAGGCCGAGGGTGTAGGCGTGTGCCAGACCGGCGAGCAGCAGGGCGGCGAGTACGGTCACCACCCCGGGCCGGACGGCGTACACGAGCAGCGGCAGCAGGCCGGCGGCCGCGAGCGGGGCCACGAGCCGGGAGCGGGCGCGCGGGCCGAGCGCCGAGCCGGCCCACAGTTCACCCGCGATGGTGCCGACGGGCAGGGCGCACATCATCACTCCCAGCGCGGCGGTGCCGGCGCCGATGCCGTCGGCGTACGGGACGAGCAGCGCCTCGGGGGCGATGACGAAGACGGGCGGCAGCCAGAACAGCAGGGTGAGCGCCCGCAGCCGGCGCTCGCCCAGGACGGCGCGCAGCCCGGCGAGCGGGGAGGTGCGGCCGGCGCCGGCGCGGGCGGGCCGGGCCCGGGTGCCGAAGCGCAGCAGCAGGGCCGAGCACAGGAACCCGGCGGCGGTCAGCGCGATGGCCGCGCGCGGGGCGAGGACGGTGAGCAGCAGGCCGCCGAGGCCGAACCCGATGAGCTGGGCGCTCTGGGCCACCATCCGCATCAGCGAGCGGCCGAGGACGAAGGCGTCGCCGGGGCCGAGGATGTCGGCGAGGGAGGCGCCCCGCGCGCCCTGGAACAGCGGTGCGACGAAGGCCATGGCGCAGCGCAGGACGAGGAGCCCCGCGACGGGGGTGCCGGGCAGGATCATGGCCGCCGCGCAGGCGGCGCAGACGAGGTCGCACCCGACGAGGACCCGGCGGGCGGGCCGGCGGTCGGCGATCCCGGCGAGGAGGGTGCCGCCGAGGGCGTACGGGAGGAAGCCCAGGGCGAAGGTGAGCGCGCTCATCAGGGGCGAGCCGGTGGTGCGGAAGACGAGGACGGTGAGGGCGATCTCGGCGACGACGATGCCGAGGACGGACATCAGGTGCGCGGCGAAGACGGGCCGGAACTCCCGCACCCGGAGGACGGAACGGTAGCCGCCGGCGGGGCCGGTCGGGGCGGGCTGAGCGGACGGGCCTGCGGACGGGCCGGACGAGGCCTCGTTGGCGGTGGACATGCGGTGACCCTGCAGGGCTACGGTGGGGGCGCGACAGTGATTCGCCCTCCACCGAATCGCTGTTCGCCGCCGTGCGGCTCCAACCAGCCCCGCCGGCGTTTGAGGCGCGGGGGCTCGGGGGCAGCGCCCCCGCAACGGCGCCGCAGACGGCGGCGGGGGCCGGGGCCGCGCGCCCCGGGATACGGAGAAAGGGCGGGGCGGGGAGAAGGCTCCGCGCAGCGGAGACCGCAGACCACCCCGGAGGGAGGGGCATGGCGTTCCATTTCCGGTTCGGGCCCGGGGACCTGTTGCGCTGCCGGTTCTCGGTCTCGCCCCGCTGGGAGACCCAGGAGGCGGTCCGGACCCTGATGACGCCCGCCCGGCAGGCGTACCACCTGCCCTGGCTGCGGCAGATCCGTGCGGCCGCCGACGGGCTGGACCTGCGGCCGCTGTGGCTGCTGATGCCGCGCACCGGCCACAACCCCGACTTCCTGAGCCCGCCGCCGGTCGGCCCCTCCGTCACCTTCGAGGAGGAGCTGGCCCGGGTGCGGTCCTCGGCCGCCGATCCGGAGGCGCTGCGCGAGGATCTGCGGCGCGCCCTCGTCTGCACCCCGGGAGCCGCCGAGAGCGGCCCGGGGCGGCGGATGCTCGCGGATCCGGCCAGGGCGGTACGGGAGTTGGCCGATCTGTACGAGCAGGCGTGGGCCGCGCTGATCGCCCCGCACTGGCCGCGGCTGCGGGAGCTGCTGGAGGCGGACATCCTGTTCCACTCGCGGCGGCTGGCGGCCGGCGGGCTGGAGGCGCTGTTCGACGGCCTCCACCCGGACCTGCGGTGGTCGGACGGCACGCTCACCATCGACCGCCCGACCCACCACGACCGCTCCCTGGACGGCCGGGGCCTGCTCCTCATGCCGAGCGCGTTCGTGTGGCCGGAGGTGGTCGGGGGGTACGACCCGCCCTGGCAGCCGACGCTGGTCTACCCGGCGCGCGGTATCGGGGCGCTGTGGACCTCCTCGCCGGGTCCGACCCCGCAGGCTCTGGCGCGCCTGCTGGGCCGGGGCCGGGCGGACGTGCTGTGCGCGCTGGACGAGCCGGCCTCCACGACGGCGCTGGCCCGCCGGCTCGGCCTGGCACCGGCCACGGTCTCGGCGCACCTGAAGGCCCTGCACGGGGCGGGCCTGCTGATCTCGGCCCGCCACGGCCACCGGATCCTCTACGAGCGCACCCCACTCGCCATCGCCCTGACCACGGGTGCCTCTCCGGCGTAGCCGGGTTCCGGTGCCTCCAGGCGGCGGCACCTGCGGTGTCGCGGGGCAGGGCTCACTGACCGTCATGTCACGATATGCCGGTCCTTGATTCCGCGCACCGACCCTTCGTCCCGAGGAACCCGGATGCCAGGCCGACCCCGCCCACGCCCCAGACCGCTCACCGCCGCACTCGGCCTCGCGCTGCTGCTCGCCGCGGCGCCCGCCTGCGGCAGTCCGGAATCCGCCCGCGAGTCCTCGGCCTCGCACGCCGCCGCCGAGGCTCCGCCGGAGGCACCGGGCCAGGCCGCGCCGGCCGCGTCCCCGTTCTGGGTGGACCCGCAGAGCGACGCCGCCCGGCAGGTCGCCGCCTGGGAGGCCCAGGGCCGCAACAGCGACGCCCAGGTCCTGCGCCGGATCTCGGAACGGCCCATGGCCCTGTGGGGGCCCGGCGACGACCCCGGTCCCGAGATCCGCCGGGCCGCGAAGAGCGCCGGGTCGGCGGGCCGGGTCCTGGTGCTCACCGCGTACAACATCCCGTACCGCGACTGCGGCCAGCACTCGGCTGGCGGGGCGAAGAACGCCACTGCCTACCGCAACTGGATCGGCGCCTTCGCCGACGGCATCGGCAATGCCAAGGCCGTGGTCGTCCTGGAACCGGACGCCGTCCCGCACGTGGTGGACGGCTGCACCCAGGCCGACCACCACGAAGAGCGCCTGCGGCTCCTCGCCGAGGCCGTCACCCGGCTGAAGAAGAACCGGAACACGAAGGTCTACCTGGACGCCGGCAATCCGGCCTGGATCCCGGACCCGATGAAACTGGTCGGGCCCCTCTACAAGGCCGGGCTCGGCCAGGCCGACGGCTTCTCGCTCAACGTCTCCAACTTCCAGCCCGACGCGGCCGGCCGGGAGTACGGCGCCCGTATCTCCCGGGCCGCCCACGGCAAGCACTTCGTCATCGACACCAGTCGCAACGGCGCGGGCCCGCTCCCGGGCGACGGCCACGAGGCCTGGTGCAATCCTCCGGGCCGCGCCCTCGGCGTCCCGCCGACCGACAGGACGGGCGACCCGCTCGTCGACGCGTACCTCTGGATCAAGCGGCCCGGCGAATCCGACGGGGCCTGCCGCGGCGGCCCGGGGGCGGGCAAGTGGTGGGCGGACTACGCACTCGGTCTGGCCAGCCGCAGCAAGGAATAGGGGGTAATAGGGGCCAAGAGGCAAGGAGTACGGAGCAGCCACCCCGCCGGGGGCTACTCCTCCGGCACCGGCACCGGCACCGGCTTCGGGGCCCGCACCTGAACCCACTTCGCCACCGAAGGCGTCCCGTCCGCGTCCGTCACGAACAGCATGTACCAGCCCGGCGGCACCAGCGTCGGGTCCTTCGGCACCTCGACCGTCACCGAACCCGCCGCCCTGGTCAGCCCGAGCTCGACCGACCGCTGCTCCACGTCCGTGGTGTGCGTGACCGCGCTCGGCCGCATCAGCCGGGCCCGCCTGATCCGCTCCGGGTGCGCCGCCGCGAAGGTGGCCCGCCCGTCCCGGCCGAACTCGGCCGGCCCGGCGCCCAGGACCGGCCGCCGCGCCGGGTCCCGGTACAGGTACGGCGGCGAGTACACCTCCAGCCGGTGCTCGAACTTGCCGAGCCGGGTGTTGTCCTTGTCCGCGAACAGCGGGTCGGAGCCGAAGGTCGCGACCCGCCCGTCGGGCAGCAGCAGCGCCTCGGAGTGGTAGTTGCGGCCCACCGACGGATCGGCGGCGGCCACGAAGGAGTCGGTGCGCGGGTAGTAGAACTGCGCCTTGTGGATGTCGCTGGCGCCCCGGCCCCGGTAGTCGCGGGAGCCGCCGGTGGTGAACACGGAGTCGTCCGGCAGCAGCACGCTGCTCAGGTACCGGGTGCCCTGCGGCAGCCGCGCGGAGGACCGGAAGACCGGGTTGTCCTCCTTGAGGTCCACGATCGCCGTCCGGCTCGAGGAGAGCTTCGATTCGCCGACCCCGCCGCCGCCCAGCACCATCACCTTCTGGTCCTGGGCGGGTGGCAGCAGCACCGAGGACGAGGTCTCCAGCCGGTCCGCGTCCGCCAGTCCCGCCACCTCGGTCCACTTGTTGGTCTTCAGGTCCCACACACCGGGCTCGCGCCCCTTGTCCTTCGGGCCGTAGCCCGCGTTGGAGCCGGTGTAGAGCAGCTTGCCGCCCTGTAAGAGGAAGAGCGCGGGGTACGTCGGGAAGTAGCGGAAGGGGCCGCGGGCCCACTGCTTCGCCTTCGGGTCGTAGTACTCGTTGTCGCCGGGGACCACGTCGCCCACGTCGTTGAGTCCGGAGACCGCGAGCACCCGCCCGTCCTGCAGCGCCACCAGCGTGGGGTACCAGCGGGCGTCCTTCATCGGGTCGACCGGGACGTACTTCTCCGCCTTCGGGTCGAACTCGTACGCCGACCTGATGCCCTGGAAGTCCTGCTTCTCGACGCTCAGCCGCTCCGCGAGCCCGTAGACGTTGTCGGCGTCCTTCCCCTTGAGTCCGACGACCCGGTACTGCGCGGCCTCGGTCGTCAGCCCCTGGGCGCCCGCCTCCACCGCCTCGACGAAGACCCGTGCCTCCGCGGCGACCACCTTGGTCCGCCAGGGCTTCACGTGCCCGGCGCGCCCGTACGTGATCTCGAACTCGCGCTCGGCCTTCGGAACGGTGACGTCGAACTTCGACACGTACTCGACCCCCGACGGGGACCGGAACCGGGTGCCCTTCTTCAGCCTGGCCACCTTGTCGGGGCTCTCGTTCTTGACCCGCATGCCGCCGCCCGCGCGGGTGACCTTGCCGCCGAGGACCTCGTACCGGGCGGTCCCGCCCGCCACCAGCAGCCGTCCGTCGGGCAGTTGGCTGTGGCCCGAGCAGAAGAAGTCCTCCGGCGTGGGGATCTTCCTGAAGCTGTCGTCCGCCGGGTCCCACAGGACGGTGTCGAAGGTGCCCCGGTCGAACTTCTTCTGGCTGTTGCCGGAGCCGGCGATCAGCAGCACCTTGCCCGTGTGCAGCAGGGCCGCGTGCATGGCGTTGATCCGGTACTCCTCCGGGAGCCGGACCTGCCCCCACGAGCCGTACTGGATCTTGTAGCTGGACTGGCCGATCTTGTACGCGTGGTAGCGCTCCTGCGCGAAGGAGAGCGCGGCGGGCGCGTTGAGCGCGACCAGCACCACCACGGCTCCGGTGCCCAGAACGGTGTTCTTGAACTGCTTCGAAGGCCGGTACGCCATGGCTCAGTTCCCTCCCGTCGGCGTGGCGAAGGCCGGCTCCGGCTCCTCGCCCGGCCCGTGGCCGAGCCCGATGTCGAGGGTTGCCGCCCGGGCCGGGGCCGGGCGCTCGCGCAGCAGCGACCAGCCCCACACGGCGACCGGCGCGAGGGCGATCAGCAGGGCGAGCACGGCCCAGGTGCGCATCGCCGCGTGCGTGTGGCCGAGGCGGACCGAGGCGGCGAGGGAGAGGGCCAGGACGGCGGCCCAGAACAGGTGGATCCGGAAGGTCACGAGCCGGTCGGGACTGGCTTCGCCGCCCTTGGGGGTGACGACGAACCGGCCCCGGGTGCGCAGCAGGGCCGAGCCGAGGGAGGCGAGGTAGACGGGCGCGCAGATCGCGGACATCGCCATGCCGGCCAGGCCGCCGGAGCCCGCGGGCTCGTGGGGGGAGATGTTGTGCCGGCGGTTCCACAGGTACAGGCCCACCTGGAGCGCGGCCGCGTCGGTGTAGAGCATGAGCCACACCTCGGAGGAGACCTGGGTGCCGGAGGCGCCCAGCCACAGGAACAGGACGCAGCTGAGGATGCCGAGCAGCCAGTTGACGGCCGTCATGGGGTAGTAGACGAGCATCAGGGTGTAGTTGAGCCGGCGCCCCGGAGGCATCCGGAAGAAGCCTTTCCAGTACTGCCGGAAGAGGGTCTCGTACGTACCCCGCGACCAGCGCAGCTGCTGCGTGAAGAAGTCGGTCCACGAGGCCGGTCCCTCGCCCACGGCGAGCACGTCGGGGGTGTAGACGGACCTCCAGAACCGGCCGGTGCCGGGATTGCGCCGGCGGTGCAGCTCGAAGCCGGTGGCCATGTCCTCCGTGAGGGAGTCGTAGAGCCCGCCGACCTGCTTGAGGGCGCTGATCCGCACGGCGTTGTTGGTGCCGACGAACATGGGGGCGCCGTAGCGGTTGCCCGCGCGCTGGATCAGGGCGTGGAAGAGGTACTGCTGGGATTCGGCGGCCTTGGTGACGGAGGAGGTGTAGTTGCCGTACACCTGCGGGCCGACGACGAAGGCGATGTCCGGGTCGCGGAAGAAGCCGAGCATCCGCTCCAGGAAGTTCGGCAGCGGGACGTGGTCGGTGTCGACGGAGGCGAAGAACTCGTAGTCGTCGCCGTGTGCGACGAGCCAGGCGTTGTAGTTGCCGTGCTTGGTCCGCTCCCGGTGGGCGCCCTTGCGGGTGTTCCAGCCGGCTATCCCCTTGCGGGTGAAGTGCCGTACGCCGAGCTCCGCGCACAGGGCCCGGGCCTCGGGGTCGTCCCCCTCGTCCAGCAGCCACACGTCGAGCGGACCGTCGTGCCGCAGGGCGACCGCCCCCAGGAGGGTGCCCCGCACCATGGTGAGCGGCTCTTTGCCGGGGACGAACGTCGTCAGGAACGCGACCTTGGTGCCGGGTTCGGGCGGTACGGGGAGCGGGTCGCGGGCGACCAGCGTGGCGTGGGCCACCGACACGACGTTGACCAGCATGAACAGCATGATCAGGGCGATGCACACGAGCATCGCGGTGTCGCACCGGACGAGCCAGCGTTCGCCGCCCTCCCGGACGGTCCAGTGCGTGGGCCAGACGAGGTAGAGCAGCAGGCCGGCCGCGGCGAGGGGGGCCAGGGCCATGAGGAGGACGGCGCGTATGCGGGTGCGGGGCTCCTCGCGCGCGAGCAGGGAGCGGTAGCCCACCCGGTAGGCGGTGCGGTCCGGCTCCGTGAACGGGCCGGCGAGGCGGCTGTGGGTCTCGTAGTCGAAGCCTTCCGGCCTCACGGCCCCTCCAGTGCTCGAAGCCCAGGGTTTCTTTCACCACAAAAGGTGACAAACCATGAGCATGTCGAACTGGACTCGGCCGAAAGGGGGGTCCGCGCACCCGCCCCCGGGCAGGGCCGTACGAGTGGTCCAGGGGGCCGGGCCGGGCGGGGTGGGCCGGGTTACGCCAGGTGGCGTTCCACCGTCTCCACCTTCGACGTCAGCCCGTCCACCACCCCGGGGCGGATGTCGGCCTTCAGGACGAGCGACACCCGCGGCGCCCGCTCCTCCACGGCCGCCACCGCGCGCTTGACCACGTCCATCACCTCGTCCCACTCGCCTTCGACCGAGGTGAACATCGCGTCCGTGCGGTTCGGCAGACCCGACTCCCGTACGACGCGCACCGCATCGGCCACGTACTCGCCGACCTCTTCGCCCACCCCCAGCGGGGTCACCGAGAACGCGACGATCATGCGGCCTTCGCCGCCTCGCGCCGGGCGCGGGCCGCCAGGACGCTGTCGGCCTCCTCGCGCTTGAGCAACTTGTCGCCGTACAGGCCGCCGAAGGGCACCAGCGCGAGCACGAAGAACAGGGCGGCCTTCTTGGCAGGCCACTTCGCCTTGTTCCAGACATCGGCCAGGAAGACCAGGTAGATGAGGAACAGGATCCCGTGCAGGCCACCGAGCGGCATCATCAGGTAGTCGATGTCGGAGATCCGGCTCAACAGCGAGCCGAAGATCAGCAGGGCCGGGAACGACAGCGCCTCCGGAACGGAGACGAGGCGCAGGCGGTGCAGGGCGGAGGCGGTCTTGATGTCCACGGTGAGCCTTCGGGGTGGTGGCCGGGGGTCCGTTCCAGTGTCTCAGCCGCTTTGCGGGATCTTGACCGGGGGTGTCCGCCGGGGCTCCGCCGCGAGTGCGCCGTGTGCGTGCCGCGAGTGTGCTCGATGTCGCAGTCGCCGGATATCGGCCACCGGGCCCTGTTCGCCTTCGCCCGCTGCCGATAACGTCATCCCGTGGCTCAGTTCCGACTCCAAGGCAGCAAGGTGCTCGCCGTCGACCTGACCGGGGATGCCGTGAAAGCGAAAAACGGCTCCATGGTTGCGTACGACGGCCAGATGGCCTTCAAGAAGATGACCGGCGGCGGCGAAGGCCTCCGGGGCATGGTGACCCGTCGACTGACGGGTGAGCAGATGACCGTGATGGAAGTGCAGGGGCACGGCACCTGCTTCTTCGCCGACCGCGCGAGCGAGATCAACCTGGTGAACCTGCGCGGTGAGAAGCTCTACGTCGAGTCCAGCAACCTGCTGTGCACCGACGCGGGTCTGCGCACCGGCACGACCTTCACCGGGCTG
Source organism: Streptomyces sp. NBC_01296 (assembly GCF_035984415.1). Taxonomy (NCBI): domain Bacteria; kingdom Bacillati; phylum Actinomycetota; class Actinomycetes; order Kitasatosporales; family Streptomycetaceae; genus Streptomyces; species Streptomyces sp. NBC_01296. Next base: position 3,074,013 of record NZ_CP130720.1, read on the forward strand.
CGCGGCGGGGCGTCAGGCAACGGCCTGTTCACGACGACCGTCGAGGGCTCCGGCCAGGCGGCGATCATGTCCGACGGCCCGGCCGTCGTACTGCGCGTCAGCGGCCAGTACCCGCTCTCCGTCGACCCGGGGGCGTACATCGCCCACACCGGCAACCTCCAGCAGTCCTTCCAGTCCGGGGTGAACTTCCGGACGCTGATCGGCGAGGGCTCCGGCGAGTCGTTCCAGATCCGCTTCGAGGGCGAGGGCCTGGTCTACGTGCAGCCCAGCGAGCGCAACACCATCGGGGGCGACATCTGATGCCGTTCCGCGAGATCAACTCGAAGATGGTCGAGGCCCAGGTGATCCCGGGGCAGCGGATGTACAGCCAGCGCGGCGCGATGCTCGCGTACCGCGGCGAGGTCTCCTTCACCCCGAGCCTGACCGGTGGTCAGGGCGGGGTGATGGGCATGATCGGGCGCCGGGTGGCGAACGAGCAGACCCCGCTGATGACGGTCGAGGGCAGCGGCACCGTGATGTTCGGCCACGGCGGCCACCACATCCAGGTGATCGGCCTGACCGGCGAGACCCTGTACGTCGAGGCCGACCGGCTGCTCGCCTTCGACGGCACCCTGCAGCAGGGCACGATGTTCATGGGCTCGCAGGGCGGTGTCATGGGCATGGTCCGCGGTCAGGTGACCGGCCAGGGCCTGTTCACCACCACCCTCAAGGGACACGGCTCGGTCGCCGTGATGGCCCACGGCGGGGTCATCGAGCTCCCCATCACCCCGAACCGTCCGGTCCACGTCGACCCGCAGGCGTACGTGGCCCACCACGGGGACGTCAGGAACAAGCTCTCCACCGCGCTCGGCTGGCGCGACATGGTGGGGCGCGGCTCGGGCGAGGCGTTCCAGCTGGAGCTGTCGGGCCAGGGAGCCGTGTACGTGCAGGCCTCGGAGGAGAAGCTGTGAACTTTGGTCCTGTCATCGGCGGGCCGGGAGGCCCGACGGTCTTCGACCCGCACACCCTGCCCTCCGACGACAACGTGAACGCGTACACCTTCTGCGTGGAGCTCAAGGGGAGCCAGTGGTTCCTGCAGAAGGGCAAGATGATCGCCTACTACGGGCGCATGGAGTTCAACGGCGTCGGCAACGGCCGCTTCGACCGGCTGCTGCGCACCAGCTTCCACTCGCCGATGCACGCCGCCGACTGGGTGGTGGCCGAGGGCCAGGGCAAGATGCTGCTGGCCGACCGGGCCTTCGACGTGAACTCGTACGACCTGGACCAGGGGAACCTGACGATCCGGTCGGGCAACCTGCTGGCCTACCAGCCCACGCTCGCCCTGAAGCAGTCGATCGTGCCGGGGTTCCTGACCCTGATCGGAACGGGGAAGTTCGTGGCGGCGTCCAACGGGCCGGTGGTGTTCATGGAGCCGCCGATGCGCGTGGACCCGCAGGCGCTGGTGGGCTGGGCGGACTGCCCCTCCCCCTGCCACCACTACGACCACGGCTACATGTCGGGTGTCATCGGCGGGCTGCGCTCGCTGACCGGCATCGGCGGCAGCTCCGGCGAGGAGCACCAGTTCGAGTTCGTCGGGGCCGGGACGGTGCTGCTGCAGTCGTCGGAGATGCTGATGGCGGAGAAGGCCGTCGGCGCGGTCGGCGCCGGCGCGGAATCGGCGGGCGTGCCCGGGGCCGGTTACGGCGGCGGGCACGGCCAGCAGGGCCCGCTGGGGCAGCTGGGCGTACCGCGGATGCCGGGGCAGCTGGGTGACATCCAGCGGCGCCTCGGACTGTGATCTTCAGCTATCCATCTTTTGTACGTAATTCAACTTCTTAGGTAGAGTTCATTCATGGAGACCATGGAGACCGAGACGGCCACGCGCTGGCTGACCGACGCCGAGCAGTGCACCTGGCGCACCCATCTGGACGTCAGCAGACTGCTGATGCACCAGCTGGAAAAGGATCTCCAGCCCTTCGGACTCACCAACAACGACTACGAGATCCTCGTGAACCTCTCGGAGTCCGAGGACCACCGGATGCGGATGAGCGATCTCGCCACGTCGACGCTGCAGTCCAAGAGCCGGCTGTCCCACCAGATCACCCGCATGGAGACGGCCGGCCTGGTCGTCCGCGTGAACTGCGAGTCCGACCGCCGGGGGCTGTACGCCGTGCTGACGGACGAGGGCATGGAGCTCATGCGGAAGGTCGCCCCGCACCACGTGGCATCCGTCCGCCGGCACTTCATCGACCTGCTGCCGCCGGAGGCCCTGGCGGCGCTGCGCGCCTCGCTGGAGCCGGTCGCGAGCCACCTGCGCGACCAGCGCGGCAAGGCCTGACACCGGGCAGGAGGGCGCCCGACCGGGGTGCCGTCCCCTGCGGCAGCCCGGAGAATGGGTGGTAACGCTCGCTCGCCGGCCGCCCGCCGAGCAACCGTAAGCGCATGGCCGGCCCGAGGAGGTCAAGCCATGCACAGCAAGCACAAGGCGTACGTCGCGTCGGCCGCGGCCGTGGTCCTGGCGTTCGGGGGCCCGGTGGCGGCCGCCGCCGCACACACGGCCGACGCGGCGAGAACCGCCCCCGCGTCCGCTCCGGCGCGCGCCGACATGGACGCCGAGGGGGCTGCGGCCGCCGCGCTGAAGAAGTACCCGGGCGTCGTGGAGTCCCTCGAGAAGGACGACGCCGTCTGGCACGTCGACGTCATCGGCAAGGACGGCAAGCACGCGGAGCTGACCGTCGACTCCCGCAGCGGCAAGGTGTTCACCGAGAACGCGGACGACGACAGCGGCGACGGCGGCGGGAACAAGGAGCTGCTCGCCGCGAAGGTCACCGCCCAGCAGGCGATGAAGGCGGCCGTCGCAGCCCACCCCGGCCAGGTCTGGTCCGTGGAATGGGACGACGATGACGACAACGGCTCCCGCTACTGGAACGTCGAGGTCAAGTCCGGCGGCAAGACCACGAACGTCCACGTCGACGCCACGACGGGCAAGGCGACGGTGTCCGGATCGGACGCGGACGGCGACGACAACGACGACTGACACGCGCCGGTCCGCGGGTTCCGATGCGGACCGGATCGGGCGCCCCTAGACTGGCGAACGCCCGGATTACCCCGATCTTCGAGGGAGTGGCGTCATGGCCAAGCGCGGCAACAAGAAGCGAGCGCGCAAGAAGAAGAAGGCGAACCACGGCAAGCGTCCCAACGCCTGACCGGTCCGCCCCGCAGACGTACGAGAGCCGCGCCCCGGAAGAACGGGGCGCGGCTCTCGCGTGCGTACGCCGTACGGAGGCGGGCCCCTAGGGGGGCCTGGCGGCCGCTCAGGCCTCCGTCAGCGTCGCCAGGAGCGTGTCCGCGGCCGCGTACGGGTCCAGCTCGCCGGCCGCGACCCGGGCCGCCAGGGCGTCGAGGTGGGCGTCCCCGTGCACGTCCGCCATCCGGGCCCGCAGGGACGTCACGGCGATGGTCTCGACCTCGCGCGCGGCCCGGGCCGCACGGCGCTCGGCCAGCACCCCGCGCTCGTCCATCCACGCCCGGTGCTTCTCCAGGGCCTCGACCAGCTCGTCGATGCCCTGGCCGCGGGCCGCGACCGTCTTGACGATCGGCGGCCGCCAGTCGTCCCGGCCCCGCGCCTCGCCCAGCCCCAGCATGTGGTTCAGCTCCCGAGCGGTCGCGTCCGCGCCGTCCCGGTCCGCCTTGTTCACCACGTACACGTCGCCGATCTCCAGGATGCCCGCCTTCGCGGCCTGGATCCCGTCGCCCATCCCGGGGGCCAGCAGCACCACCGAGGTGTCGGCCTGCGAGGCGATCTCCACCTCCGACTGCCCGACCCCGACCGTCTCGACCAGGATCACCTCGCAGCCGGCCGCGTCCAGCACCCGGATCGCCTGCGGGGCGGCCCAGGCCAGGCCGCCCAGGTGGCCGCGGGTGGCCATCGAGCGGATGTAGACCCCCGAGTCGGAGGCGTGGTCCGACATCCGGACCCGGTCGCCGAGCAGCGCACCGCCGGAGAACGGCGAGGACGGGTCGACGGCGAGGACGCCGACCCGCTTGCCGGCCTTGCGGTACGCGGAGACCAGCGCCGAGGTCGACGTGGACTTGCCCACGCCCGGGGAGCCGGTCAGGCCCACCACGTACGCCCCGCCCGTCAGCGGGGCCAGGGCCGCCATCACCTCGCGCAGCTGCGGGGACGCCCCCTCGACCAGCGAGATCAGCCGGGCCACCGCCCTCGGCCTGCCCTCACGCGCCTGGGCCACCAGCTGGGGGACGTCCACCGTCATACGTGCTGCGCTCCTCGGTTCTCGCTGCGGTTGCGGCTACGGCTCTTCTACGGGCTGTGCAGGTCAGGGAACCCGGATGATCAGGGCGTCGCCCTGGCCGCCGCCGCCGCACAGTGCGGCCGCGCCGACCCCGCCGCCCCGGCGCTTCAGCTCCAGCGCGAGGTGCAGCACCACACGGGCGCCGGACATGCCGATCGGGTGGCCCAGGGCAATGGCGCCACCGTTGACGTTCACCCGTTCCGGGGTCACGCCGAGGTCCTTCATTGACTGCACGGCGACCGCCGCGAAGGCCTCGTTGATCTCGATGAGGTCCAGGTCGGAGACCTCGAGGCCCTCCTTCTTCAGGGCGTGCAGGATCGCGTTCGACGGCTGCGACTGCAGGGAGTTGTCGGGACCGGCCACGTTGCCGTGGGCGCCGATCTCGGCGATCCACTCCAGGCCCAGCTCCTCGGCCTTCGCCTTGCTCATCACGACCACGGCGGCGGCGCCGTCGGAGATCTGCGAGGAGGTGCCGGCCGTGATCGTGCCGTCCTTCGCGAAGGCCGGGCGCAGCTTGCCGAGCGACTCCACCGTGGTCTCCGGGCGGATGCCCTCGTCCTGGGAGAAGACGACCGGGTCGCCCTTGCGCTGCGGGATCTCGACCGGGGTGATCTCGGCCTCGAAGACGCCGTTCTTCTGCGCGGCGGCGGCCCGCTGGTGCGAGGCGGCGGCGAACTCGTCCTGCGGGGCGCGCTCGATGCCCAGGCGGGTGTTGTGCTTCTCGGTGGACTCGCCCATCGCGATGTTCTCGAAGGCGTCGGTGAGGCCGTCGTAGGCCATCGCGTCCAGCATCTCGATCGCACCGTACTTGAAGCCCTCTCGAGACTTCGGCAGCAGGTGCGGGGCGTTGGTCATGGACTCCTGGCCGCCCGCGACCACGATGTCGAACTCGCCGGCGCGGATGAGCTGGTCGGCCAGCGCGATCGCGTCGAGGCCGGAGAGGCACACCTTGTTGATCGTGAGCGCCGGCACGTTCATGGGGATGCCGGCCTTGACGGCGGCCTGGCGGGCGGGGATCTGGCCCGCGCCGGCCTGCAGCACCTGGCCCATGATCACGTATTGCACCTGGTCACCGGCGATGCCGGCCCGGTCCAGCGCGGACTTGATGGCGAACCCGCCGAGGTCGGCGCCCGAGAAGGACTTCAGCGAGCCGAGCAGTCGCCCCATGGGCGTGCGGGCCCCGGCGACGATCACTGACGTGGTGTTGTTCGTTCCGGACATGGAGCACAGCCCCTTGAAGATGAGGAGTGAACGAGGGTTTACCTGAATGTACTGAGCAGTACCCGCGCCGTCACCGGGCAGTCGGTGTGATCGCTGGCACGTTGCGTGACCACCCTCCTCGGCGGTGCACTGGTCCCATGCTGACAAGAATCGACCACATCGGGATCGCCTGCTTCGACCTGGACAAGACCGTCGAGTTCTACCGTGCCACGTACGGCTTCGAGGTGTTCCACTCCGAGGTCAACGAGGAGCAGGGCGTCCGCGAGGCCATGCTCAAGATCAACGGGACCTCCGACGGCGGCGCCTCCTACCTCCAGCTCCTCGAGCCCACCCGCGAGGACTCCGCGGTGGGCAAGTGGCTGGCCAAGAACGGCGAGGGCGTGCATCACATCGCCTTCGGCACCGAGGACGTCCTGGGCGACTCGGAGGCCATCCGCGGCAAGGGCGTCCGGGTCCTCTACGACCAGCCCCGCACGGGCTCGATGGGCTCCTCGATCACCTTCCTCCACCCCAAGGACTGCCACGGAGTCCTCACCGAACTGGTCACCTCCAACCCCGACCATTGATGGACCACTGATGGCCCGATTCCCCGGCCGGTAGAGTGGCCATGGCTCGGCCGGGGTTCGGTGCGGAGACGGGGTCGGGGCCTGTGACCCCTGCCCCGGTATCTGACACCATTCCCCCGGGGGCGTCGTTCAGCGGGCGAGCGATGCTCAATTGGGAGTGAGCTTGCGACCAGGGGACGGATGGGACCGCGCTGTGCGGGGCTACGAAAGCCAGGAGAGCCATCAGGCTGAAGCCGACCATCTCTCGCGCTTCGAAGCCGAGATGGAGCGGCTGAAGAAGGAGCGCGGGAAGGCCGTCCAGCACGCCGAAGACCTCGGATACCAGGTCGAGGTGCTGCGCGCCAAGCTCCACGAGGTACGCCGCAATCTGGCGTCCCGCCCCGCTTACGACGGTGCGGACATGGGCTACCAGGCGGAGCAGCTGCTCCGCAATGCCCAGATCCAGGCCGACCAGATGCGCTCGGACGCCGAGCGCGAGCTGCGTGACGCCCGGGCGCAGACCCAGCGCATCCTGCAGGAGCACGCCGAGCACCAGGCGCGCCTGCAGGCAGAGCTGCACGCCGAGGCCGTCAACCGCCGCCAGCGCCTGGACCAGGAGCTCAACGAGCGCCGCCAGACCGTCGAGGCGCACGTCAACGAGAACGTGGCCTGGGCCGAGCAGCTGCGCGCCCGTACGGAGTCCCAGGCCCGCCGGCTCATGGACGAGTCCCGCGCCGAGGCCGAGCAGTCCCTGAACGCCGCCCGCGCCGAGGCCGCACGCGTCGCCGAGGAGACCCGGCGCCGGCTGGCCGCCGACGCCGAGGCCGCCCGTGCGGAGACCGAAGCCACCCTGCTGCGCGCCCGCAAGGAGGCCGAGCGGCTGCTGACCGCCGCCTCCTCGCAGGCCCAGGAGGCCACCGAGCACGCCGAGCGGCTGCGTACGAGCACCACCGCCGAGGCCGAGCAGACCCGGCAGCAGACCCTCGACCTCGGCCGGGTGGCCGAGCAGCGGGTCCAGGAGGCCGACGGCGCCCTGCGCTCCGCGCGCGCCGAGGCCGAGAAGCTCCTCGCGGACGCCAAGGAGAGCTCCGCCCGGCAGCTCGCCTCGGCGGAGTCCGTCAACGAGCAGCGCACCCGCACGGCCAAGGAGCAGGTGGCCCGGCTGGTCGGCGAGGCCACCAAGGAGGCCGAGGTCCTCAAGGCCGAGGCCGAGCAGATCCTCGCCGACGCCCGCGCCGGCGTCGAGCGGCTGCGCGCGGAGGCCGCGGAGCAGGCCCGCGCGGCGGCGGCCGAGGACACGGCCGCCCAGCTGGCGAAGGCCGCCCGCACGGCCGAGGACGTACTGAACAAGGCCTCGGAGGATGCGCGGGCCACCACCCGCGCCGCGTCCGAGGAGGCGGAGCGGATCCGCCGCGAGGCCGAGTCCGAGGCCGACCGGCTGCGCCTGCACGCGGCGACCACGGCCGACGAGCTCAAGGGCGCCGCGAAGGACGACACCGAGGAGTACCGGGCCCGCACCGTCGAACTCCAGGAGGAGGCCCGGCGGCTGCGCGGCGAGGCCGAGCAGCTGCGCGCGGAGGCCGTCGCCGAGGGCGAGCGGATCCGCGGCGAGGCCCGCCGCGAGGCGGTCCAGCAGATCGAGGAGGCGGCCCGGACCGCCGAGGAGCTGCTGGGCAAGGCCAAGTCGGACGCGGACGAGCTGCGCGGCGGGGCGAGCGCCGAGAGCGAGCGGGTCCGCGGCGAGGCGGTCGAGCGGGCCACGACGCTGCGCAAGCAGGCCGAGGAGACCCTCGAGCGGACCCGCGCCGAGGCGGAGCGGCTGCGCGGCGAGGCCGAGGAGCAGGCGGAGGCCGTACGGGCCGAGGCCGACAGGGCGGCCCGTGCACGGCGCGACGAGACCGAGCAGGCCATCGCCGCGAAGCGCGCGGAGGCCGACGAGGAGCTCGTCCGCCTGCATTCGGAGGCCGAGAGCCGGCTGGGCACGGCCGAGCAGACGCTGCGCGACGCCCACGGGGCGGCGGAGAACATCCGCCGGGAGACCACCGAGGAGATCGACCGGCTGCGCGCCGGGGCGGCGGAGCGGATCCGCAGCCTGCAGGCGCAGGCCGAGGCGGAGGCCGACCAGCTGCGCACCGACGCGGCGGACGACGCCGGGCGGGCGCGGGCGGAGGCCGAGCACGTCGCCGTACGGCTGCGCAGCGAGGCGGAGTCCGAGGCCGAGCGGGTGCGCACCGAGGCGCAGGAGACCGCGGACCGGCTGCGTGCGGAGGCCAAGGCCGCCGCCGAGCGGGTCGCCGCGGAGGCCGCCGAGGCGCTGGCCGCCGCCCAGGAGGAGGCCGCCCGGCGCCGCCGGGAGTCCGAGGAGACCCTCGCGTCGGCCCGGACCGACGCGGACAGCGAGCGGGCCCAGGCCCGCGAGCAGAGCGAGGAGCTGCTGGCCTCGGCCCGCAGGCGCTCCGAGGAGGCGCAGGCCGAGGCGGCCCGCCTGACCGAGGAGGCGGAGCGGCGCGCAGCGGAGCTGGTGTCGGCGGCGGAGACCACCGCCCAGCAGGTGCGCGACTCCGTGGCCGGTCTGCACGAGCAGGCCGAGGAGGAGATCACCGGGCTGCGCAGCGCCGCCGAGCACGCGGCGGAGCGTACGAAGACGGAGGCCGAGGAGGAGGCTGCGCGCGTCCGCTCGGACGCCTACGACGAGCGCGAGCGGGCCACCGAGGACGCCAACCGGATCCGCACCGAGGCGCGTTCCGAGACGGACGCGGCGAAGGCGCTGGCCGAGCGCACGGTCGGCGACGCGATCGCCGAGGCGGAGCAGCTGCGCAGCGACACCGCCGAGTACGCGCAGCGGGTGCGTACGGAGGCGACGGACGCGCTGGCCGCGGCCGAGCGCGACGCGACCCGTACCCGGGCCGATGCCCGTGACGACGCGAACCGGATCCGCGGCGAGGCGGCGGAGTCCCTGGAGTCCTCGCGCGCCGAGGGCGGCCGGATCGTCGCCGAGGCGACGGCGGAGGCCGAGCGGCTCACCGAGGAGACCCTGGCGGCGAACGCGGCCACCGTCGGCGAGGCCACCGCGGAGGCGGAGCGGATCACCGCCGAGGCGGCGGAGGCGGCCGACGCCACCCGCACCGAGGCGGCGGGCACGCTGGACGAGGCGCGCTCCGAGGCCAACCGGCTGCGGACCGAGGCCGCGGAGCAGGCGGACCGGCTCATCGCCGAGGCCGTGTCCGAGGCGGAGCGGCTCACGGAGGAGACGCGCGCCGCGAACGAGACGACGGTCGGCGAGGCGACGGCGAAGGCCGAGCGCCTCACCCGCCAGGCGTCCGACATGCTGGCCGCGGCCGAGCGGGATGCGACGCGGATCCTGGTCGACGCCCGCAACGAGGGCGACCGGCTGGTCGACGAGACGCGTGCGGCCAACGAGGCCACCGTCGGCGAGGCCGCGGCGGAGGCCGAGCGGCTGCGCACGGAGGCGGCGCAGACCCTGGACGACGCCCGCGCGGAGGGCGGCCGGATCATCGGCGAGGCCACCGCGGAGGCGGACCGGGTCACGGTCGCGGCGAACGAGACCCTGGCGAGCGCCGAGCGGGAGTCCGAGCGGACCCTCGACGAGGCGCGCGCGGAGGCGGGCCGGCAGCGCAGCGAGGCCGCCGAGCAGGCGGACCGGCTCATCACCGAGGCGGCGTCCGAGGCGGACAAGCTCACCGAGCAGACCCGCAAGGACAACGAGCGTACGGTCGGCGAGGCCCAGGCCGAGGCCGAACGGCTGCGGGCGGAGGCGTCGGAGGCCCTGGCCTCGGCGCAGGAGCACGCGACCCGTACCCGGTCGGAGGCCGAGCGGGTCAAGGCCGAGGCGGCGACCGCGGCGGAGCGCACCCGTACGGAGGCCCGCGAGGAGTCCGAGCGGCTGCTGGACGAGGCCCGCGAGGAGGCCAACAAGCGGCGCAGCGAGGCTGCGGAGCAGGTGGACCGGCTCATCACCGAGGCCGCTTCGGAGGCGGACAAGCTCGCCTCCGATGCCCAGGCGCAGGCCCTGGCCGCCACGACGGCGGCCGAGGAGCAGGCCGACGCGATGGTCGACGCGGCCCGCAAGGAGGCCGCGCGGATCTCCTCGGAGGCGACCGTCGAGGGCAACTCCCTGGTGGAGAAGGCCCGTACGGACGCGGACGAGCTGCTCGTCGGCGCGCGCAGCGACGCCGCTGCCATAAGGGAGCGGGCGGAGGAGCTGCGCTCCCGCGTCGAGGGCGAGGTCGAGGAGCTGCACGAGCGGGCCCGCCGGGAGTCGGCCGAGCAGATGAAGTCGGCCGGCGAGCGCGTGGACAAGCTGGTCCGGGCGGCGACCGAGCAGAGCGTCGAGGCCGAGGCCAAGGCCAAGGCGCTGGTGTCGGACGCGAGCAGCGAGGCGAGCAAGGTCCGGATCGCGGCGGTGCGCAAGGCCGAGGCGCTGCTCAAGGAGGCCGAGCAGAAGAAGGCCGAGGTGACCCGGGAGGCCGAGAGCGCCCTCGCGCAGGCGAAGGCGGAGGCGGAGCGTCTGGTCGACGAGGGGCGCCGTGAGCTGGAGGTTCTGGTGCGCAGGCGCGAGGACATTCAGGCGGAGATCTCCCGTGTCCAGGACGTTCTTGAGGCGTTGGAATCATTCGAGGCGCCTTCGGGCGGCGGGAAGCCCGCGGTCGGTGGCCAGGGCGCGGGGGGCGTGAAGGCCGGGGCTGCTGCGGGTTCCACTCGTTCGGGTGGCAAGTCGTCGGAGGGCTAGCCAGCGCGCGAGATGTGTGTTCCTGATGAAGGTTCAGGCGAACGAGTGACAAGCATTCTGCCGCCTTGCCACTCAAAAGGGGTGTCATTGTCCAGATCAATCGTGGATTGACTCGAAGACACGCCGCTTCGGCGCCTAGGATTCCCCTAACACCTCACGTAGCACCTCATCGGTCTCATTCGACAGGAACCCCATGAGCGACACTTCCTCCCCCTTCGGCTTCGAGCTCGTGCGGCGTGGTTACGACCGCGGTCAGGTGGACGACCGCATTACCAAGCTGGTCTCCGACCGCGACAGCGCCCTTGGACGTATCAACTCTCTGGAAAAGCGGATCGAGGAGCTGCACCTCGAGACGCAGAACGCCCAGGCCCAGGTGAGCGACGCCGAGCCGTCGTACGCCGGCCTCGGCGCCCGGGTCGAGAAGATCCTGCGCCTGGCCGAGGAGGAGGCGAAGGACCTGCGCGAGGAGGCCCGTCGCGCGGCCGAGCAGCACCGTGAGCTGGCCGAGTCGGCTGCCCAGCAGGTCCGCAACGACGCCGAGTCGTTCGCCGCCGACCGCAAGTCGAAGGCGGAGGACGAGGGCGTCCGCATCGTCGAGAAGGCCAAGGGCGACGCCTCCACCCTGCGCAACGAGGCCCAGAAGGACGCCGCCTCCAAGCGCGAGGAGGCCGACGCCCTGTTCGAGGAGACCCGCGCCAAGGCCGCCCAGGCCGCCGCGGACTTCGAGACCAACCTGGCCAAGCGCCGCGAGCAGTCCGAGCGCGACCTGGCCTCGCGCCAGGCCAAGGCCGAGAAGCGCCTCGCGGAGATCGAGCACCGCGCCGAGCAGCTGCGCCTGGAGGCCGAGAAGCTGCGTACGGACGCCGAGCGCCGCGCCCGCCAGACCGTGGAGACCGCGCAGCGCCAGGCCGAGGACATCGTCGCCGACGCCAACGCGAAGGCCGACCGCATCCGCAGCGAGTCCGAGCGCGAGCTGGCGGCGCTCACCAACCGCCGCGACTCCATCAACGCCCAGCTGACCAACGTCCGCGAGATGCTGGCGACGCTGACCGGTGCGGCCGTTGCCGCGGCCAACCCGATCGTCGACGACGAGCCGGTCACGCGCGGCGTTCCGGCGCAGCAGAGCCGCTAGTACGCCGGGCAGTTCACCGGCGGTCGACCTGTCGGCCACTCACCGGCTACTCGCTGGTAGCGAAATGTCCTGCCCGAGGGCCCCGTGTCACCTGTTTGAGGTGGCGTGGGGCCCTCGGGCGTTCTAGCGTGAGCCGCATGATCGAGCTTGAGGGCCTTACCAAACGATTCGGCGCGAAGACCGCCGTGGACCACCTCAGCTTCCAGGTCAGACCGGGGGTGGTGACCGGCTTCCTCGGCCCCAACGGGGCCGGGAAGTCCACGACCATGCGCATGATGCTCGACCTCGACAACCCGACCAGCGGGACGGTCCGGATCGACGGGAAGCACTACCGGGACCTGCCGGAGCCGCTGAAGCACATCGGGGCGCTGCTGGACGCGAAAGCCATGCACGGCGGTCGCAACGCATACAACAACCTTCTCTGCCTTGCCCAGTCGAACCGCATCCCGGAGAGCCGGGTGGCCGAAGTACTGGATCTTGTCGGGCTGACGGCCGTGGCGAAGAAGAAGTCGAAAGGATTTTCGCTGGGTATGGGCCAGCGGCTGGGAATCGCCTCTGCGCTGCTGGGCGACCCGGAGATCCTCATGTTCGACGAACCCGTCAATGGTCTGGACCCGGAGGGAATTCTCTGGATCAGGAATCTTATGAAGGGGTTGGCGGCCGAGGGAAGGACGATCTTCGTCTCCTCCCACTTGATGAGCGAAATGGCGCTGACCGCAGACCATTTGATCGTCATCGGCCAGGGAAAGCTTCTGGCCGACATGTCGATGGCTGATTTCATTCACCAGAACTCGCGCAGCTACGTCCGGCTGCGCTCGCCGCAGCAGGAGCGGCTCAAGGACGTCCTGCACGAGGCCGGGATCGACGCCATCAGCGTCCCGGCCACCGGCACGCTGGAGATCGACGGGGTGACCGCGGAGCAGCTCGGCGAGCTGGCCGCCCAGCACCAGATCGTGCTGCACGAACTCAGCCCGCAACGGGCTTCACTGGAGGAAGCGTTCATGCGCATGACGGCGGACTCCGTCGAGTACCACGCCCACGCGCCGGGCGCCCCGGGCATGCTGCCCGGGCCCGGCCACGCGGCCGACAACCCGGCCCGGCCGGCCGACGTCCCCGCGTGGGGCTCCGGTTACGAGGCGACGCGCAAGGGCGGCGAGTGACCATGTCCTCCTTCCCCGCCGTTCTCCGGTCCGAGTGGACCAAGATCCGTACGGTCGCCTCGACCAGCTGGACCCTCGCCACCGCGTTCCTGATCACCGTCGCCATCGGCGCCGGGCTGTGTGCCGCGGTCAACGCGACCTTCGAGGACCTGCCCAAGGACCAGCAGGTCACGTTCGACGCCACGCAGATGAGCTTCTCCGGGATGCTCCTGGGCCAGCTGGCGATGCTCGTCTTCGGGGCGATGGTGGTCGGCAGCGAATACAGCACGGGCATGATCCGCACCTCCCTCGCCGCCGTTCCCCGGCGCGGCAGCCTGCTGCTCGGGAAGGTCACCGCCGCGACCGCGCTGGCCCTGGTGGTGGGCCTGGCCACCGGCTTCGTGTCCTTCTTCCTCGGGCAGGCGATCCTCGGCGACCACAGCATCGGACTGGGCGGGGAGAACGTCCTGCGCGCGGTGATCGGCGTCGGCCTGTACATGGCGCTGCTCGCCCTGTTCGCCATCGGCGCGTCGATGATGCTGCGGAACACGGCTGCCTCGATCGCGATCCTGATCACCTTCGTCCTGATCCTGCCCATCGTCCTCAGCGTGGTCGACGCCACCCGCAAGATCGCCTACTACCTGCCCAGCCAGTCCGGTGCCGCGATCATGCAGACCGTGCCCGCGGGCAGCTCGGACGCGCCCTACGGGCCGTGGGGCGGCCTCGGGATCATGGCGCTGTGGGCGCTGGCCGCCGTGCTCGGGGGCTACCTGGTGCTGAACAAGCGGGACGCCTGACGGACGGGACGCGGGGCGTCCGTCCCGGGACGGACGCCCCGCGTACTACGGGTCATCCCCGGGTCGGGCTCAGGGTCAGCTCAGGGATCCGGTCCGGGGTGGAACCACAGGCGACTCGATATCCTCTTAACTCTTACGCGGACGAAAGCCGTCCGGTCCTGGCAAGGGGCAGAGCAGAGGCAGAGCAATGATCGAGGCTGTCGGCCTGACCAAGCGCTACGGCGCCAAGACCGCCGTCGACCAGCTGTCCTTCCAGGTCAGGCCGGGTCACGTGACGGGATTCCTGGGGCCGAACGGCTCCGGGAAGTCCACCACCATGCGCATGATCCTCGGCTTGGACCGGCCCACGGCAGGCCACGTGACGATCAACGGCGTGCCCTTCCGGCAGCTTCCGAACGCCCAGCGGCACGTCGGTGCCCTGCTCGACGCCAAGGCCGTGCACGGCGGCCGCCGGGCCCGCAGGCACCTGCTCTCCGTCGCCCAGCTCTCCGGCATCCCGGAGAAGCGGGTGGACGAGGTGCTCGCCGTGGTCGGCCTCCAGGACGTCGCCGGGCAGCGCACGAAGGGCTTCTCGCTCGGCATGGGCCAGCGGCTCGGCATCGCCGCCGCCCTCCTCGGCGACCCCCAGGTGCTGCTGTTCGACGAGCCGGTCAACGGGCTCGACCCCGAGGGCATCCTCTGGGTCCGCACCCTCATGCGCCGGCTCGCCGCCGAGGGCCGCACGGTGTTCGTTTCCTCACACCTGATGAGCGAGATGGCGCTCACCGCCGACCACCTCATCGTGATCGGCCGGGGGCGGCTGCTGGCCGACATGGGCACCCAGGAGTTCATCGCGCACAACTCGGCCGGATTCGCGCGGGTACGCGCGGCCGACAATGATCACGATGGCCGGGATGCACTGGGTGCGGCCCTGACCAAGGCGGGCGGCCGGGTCCTCCAGGAGCCCGACGGGGCACTGCGCGTGACCGGCCTGGAGCTGCCCCGCATCTCCGACCTCGCGCACGAGGCCGGCGTACGGCTGTGGGAGCTGTCCCCGCACCGGGCCTCGCTCGAGGAGGCCTACATGCGGATGACGCAGCCCGCCGTGGAGTACACCTCCACCGACGACCCGCGGGCCGAGCTGTGGGAACCGGAGCCGCTGAGCGTCCCCGCCTGGGAGGACGAGCTCCCGGCCCCGGAGGTGCCGCAGACCGGATTCTTCGCTCCCCCGCCGCCCGGGGCGGGCGGTCAGCCCTTCCTGATGCCCAGCAGCCCCGGCGAGCTCGCCGGCGCCCCCCAGAACACCCCGACGGACACCCGCAAGGACACCCGATGACCGGCCCCACGAGCACCGGCCCCACGAGCACCGCGGACCGGCCGACGAGCTACACGTCGCCGCTCCCGACGCCCCGGCCGCACCTCGGGCACGCCGTGGCCTCGGAGTGGACGAAGATGATCTCGGTGCGCTCGACGGTGTGGACGCTCGGTTCGCTGGTGCTGCTCGTCGTCGGCATCGGGCTGCTCGCCGTCTCCGAGACCCGCTCCGCCGACTACCAGGACGTGCCGCTCACGGCGCCCGCGCTGTTCGGGCTGCTGGTGGGCCAGGTCTCCGTGATCGTGCTCGGCATCCTGACGATCACCTCCGAATACGGCACGGGGCTGATCCGTACGACCTTCACCGCCGCCCCCGACCGGGCCCGGGTGCTGACCGCGAAGTACCTCGTCTTCTCCACCGTCGCCTTCCTGACCGTCACCGGATCGGTGGCGGTGGTCGGGCTGGCCTCCGCGATCCTGCGGGGCGGCACGGCTGCCGGGCCGCACGGCAGCCACGAATGGGTCTCCGCCCTGGTCGGCTGCCTGTACGTCACCCTGCTCGGCGTGCTGGGTCTGGCGGTCGGGGCGATGCTGCGGCACTCCGCCGGGGCGATCGCCGTGATGCTGGGGCTGGTCACGCTGCCGCCGGTGATAGGGGGGATGCTCAGCATGTGGGAGACCATGGCCCCGCTCGGCCGGGCCGTGCTCCAGTACAACGCCCCGGTCGCCCTCATGCAGCTGTACGGCCTGCCGAACAACGACACCGCCAACCTGCCGGGCAACGCGGCGCAGCTGCTGATGATCCTGCTGGTGACGGGGGCCGCGGTGGCGGGCTCGTACGTGGTGGTCGGCCGCCGCGACGTCTGAGCGGCCGGACGCCGCGAGCCCGGCCTGATCGGCAGGACGCCCCCTAGTACTTGGGGGCGTTCCTGGACCGCTGCACCCGCGAGGTGCGGCGGTCCTTCGCGTTCCAGCAGGCCTTGTGCCAGTGCCGGCGGTCGTCCACGCCGCCGTACTCCGGCCAGGCCACCAGGTGCGGGGTGCCGGAGGGGATCTCCTGGTCGCAGCCCGGGCAGCGGTAGCGCTTGCCCGCCGCGCTCGCGCCCGCGACGTGCCGGACCTTCCACTCCTCGCCCTGGTACTCCTCGGTGCGCTCCAACCCGAACCGGTCGAGGCCGGTGCTGGGGCGTTCGTCCGGAGTCTCGCCGCCCCTGGGGCGGTTGTGGCGCGGTGACACGTATACCTCACGGATGGGCGGACGGAAGTGACTTTCTCCCAGACTACGCGCAGCGAGGCCGGGTACCCGCAGGGTGGCTGACAGAGGCGATGCGGTGACGTCGATTGGCCTGACAATCCCAATAACTTTCCTGTCAGGCCGTGCCTTTGGCACGTGTCAGACGTTGTTGCCATCAGATGAACCGGTCCACCTGGGGGAGGCCGCGTCAGCCACGAGGAGGGCAAAGGCGATGCGCGTAGGAGCGTTTGTACTGGCGGCCCAGTTCCCGGGCCAGGGACAGGGGGAGGCTCTGCACCGGGCGGTGCGGACCGCAGAGGTGGCCGAGGAGGCCGGGCTGGACTCGGTCTGGCTCGCCGAGCACCATTTCGTCCCGTACGGGGTCTGCCCGTCGGCGGTGACCCTGGCGGCGCTGCTGCTGGGGCGGACCCGGCGGCTGCGGGTGGGCACGGCGGTGAGCGTGCTGCCGAGCACGCACCCGGTGGCCCTCGGGGAGCAGGCGGCGCTGCTGCACCTGACCTCGGGCGGCCGTTTCACCCTGGGGGTGGGCCGGGGCGGGCCCTGGGTGGACCTGGAGGTGTTCGGCGGCGGCCTGGACGCCTACGAGAAGGAGTTCCCGGAGGGCCTGGACCTGCTGCGGCGCTGGCTCACCGAGCCGCGGGTGGCGGCTGCCGGCGAGCGGTACGGGTTCCGCGAAGTGGCCGTCGTACCGCGCCCGTCGGAGGCGCTGGACGGGGACGGATCCGGGCCGGAGGTGATGGTCGCCTGCACCTCACCCGCGTCGGTACGGCTGGCCGCGGAGCGGGGGCTGCCGATGCTGCTGGGCATGCACTGCGGGGACGAGGACAAGGCGGCCATGGTCGCGCTGTACCGGCGTACGGCCGCGGCGGCGGGCCACTGCCCGGACGCCCCGCACGTGTCGGCGGGCGTGTGCCAGTTGGCGGACCGTACGGCCGACGCCCGCGAGGCCCTGCTGAAGGCGATGCCGGGCTGGCTGAAGCAGGGGCTGGACGCGCACGTGACGGTCGACGGCCGGGAGCGCGCGATGCGCGACCCCGTCGCCTACACCGAGCTGCTCTGCGATCTGCACCCCGTGGGCACCCCGCGGCTGGCGGCGAACCGCCTCGCGGCCACCGCCGAGCGGACGGGGATCACGCGGTTCGCCCTGCTGACGGAGGGGTCCGGGGATCTCGCCGCGACGGAGGAGAACGTACGGCGCCTCGGCGCCGAGGTCCTGCCCCGTCTCGGCTGAGGCTGCCGCTCCGGTATCAATGGCACCTCCCGCGATACGGAGCGGCAGCGAAGTACGGTCGTGCAGGTCGTGCGGGTCGTGCATGTCATGCGGTTCGTACGGTTGGTCAGCAGTCCCGGAGCTCGGGCGACTGGTTGAGCAGCTGGCCGCGGATCGAAGTGAACTTGGCCAGCCGGTCGTCCGAGGAAGGATCCAGCGGGAACACGGCCACACGGTGGCAGTTCTGGAATGCCAGGCGCACCCCGAAGTGCCGCTGCAGCGCACCACGTATCGCGTCACTCGCGAGAGCGCGCAGCAGCTGGCCACGCGCCTGCTCGTCGGGCGGCGGCGTCTGGTTGTCGGCGAACTCTCCGCCGTCCACCTTCAGCTGTGCCACCAGCGAGCTGATCATCTCCCACGCGAAGGGCAGGGAGGTCCGGACGCAGTCGACGAAAGCGGCTTCGTCGACCTCGCCTCGCTCGGCCTGTTCGAGTAGGGCCGGTGAGACGTCGAGCGACATGGGTTCTCCTCTCGCGACCCCGGCGGTTTGGGTTGCCGGAGTCTTACGGGCAGGGACGGAGGCGGCGACGCAGCGTGCACGCTCCGCAACCTCCTGCTCACCACGGTAGGCGCCCCATGGGTGGCGCACCAGGAGAATGCGCATACAACGCGCCATCGGCGAACGGGGCTTTCAGGGGCGAATCGCGTGGAGGCCTTCTCGTCGAGTAGCGTTGCCGACCATGCGTCTCGTCATTGCCCGCTGCTCCGTCGACTACGCGGGCCGGCTCACCGCCCATCTGCCCTCGGCACCCCGTCTGATCCTCGTGAAGGCCGACGGCAGTGTCTCGATCCATGCGGACGACCGGGCGTACAAACCGCTCAACTGGATGTCGCCCCCCTGCACCCTCAAGGAGGGGAGCGGGGACGAGGCCGGCGTCTGGACGGTCGTCAACAAGGCGGGTGAGAAGCTCATCATCACCATGGAGGAAGTCCTCCACGACTCCTCCCACGAGCTGGGCGTCGATCCGGGTCTGATCAAGGACGGCGTGGAGGCACACCTCCAGGAGCTCCTGGCGGACCGGATCGAAACGCTGGGCGACGGGTACACGCTGATCCGGCGCGAGTACATGACGGCGATCGGCCCGGTGGACATCCTGTGCCGGGACGCCTCCGGCGGGACGGTGGCGGTGGAGATCAAGCGCCGCGGCGAGATCGACGGCGTCGAGCAGCTCACGCGCTACCTGGAGCTCCTCAACCGCGATCCCCACCTGGCGCCGGTGCGGGGCGTCTTCGCGGCCCAGGAGATCAAGCCCCAGGCCCGCGTTCTGGCCACGGACCGCGGCATGGACTGCGTGATCCTGGACTACAACGCCCTCCGCGGCATCGAGGACGACAAGCTCCGCCTCTTCTGACCCCCGGGCCCGCAGGCCGATCCCGGCCCCGCCGGCGTTCGGCCTAGGCCGTCGCGGACGGGTTGGCCGGGGTCGTGCTCGTCGGCGTGGGCGTCGGGGTCGGAGTCGACACCGGAGGCGTCGTCGGCACCGACCGGGTCGGCTCCGGGTTCGAGGACGTGCCCGTCGGCCCCGTCGAAGACGGCGTGCGCGAAGGCGGCGTCGACGACGGCTTGCGTGACGGGGTGCGCTGCGACTGGTTCGGGTCCGGGCTGAGGCCCGGCTCCGGGGAGGCCGGCTCCGAGGCGTCCGGAGCCGTCGTCCCCGGATCCGGTGCAGGATCGTTCCCGCCGGTCCCCGGCACGCCCGCACCGCCCGACGTCCCCGCCGTCGGCGTCGAGGACGCCGCCGGGCCGACCCCGCCCGCCGGGGTCTCGGGGTCCGAGCCCGTCATCGCCAGGCTCACCACCGTGCCGAGCACCACCACCGTCAGCGCTCCCGCCGCCGCCAGCAGCACCGGCTTCCGGCGCGGCTCCGCAGCCCGCAGCGGCGCGGGCACGACCGGCGCGGCCACCGCCGGCTTCGGGTCGAGGGGGAAGGCCTCCTCGAACACCTCCGACAGTGTCGTCGGCGCCTGTGCCCGCCCGATCACCGGCACGACGGGCGCCACCGCGGGGACCGGAGCCACCGGTGCCACCGCAGCCACCGCAGCCATCGGAGTCGTCGGCGCCGACTTCGACACCGCCGGCACCACCGTCGTCACCGCCTCGGACGCCGATGCCGGCGGCTCCAGACGCAGCGGCGGCGACACCTCCACGCCCGCCTTCTCGCGGTCCGTGACCAGCGCGAGCGCCCGCCGCCCGGCCACCGTGCCCCGCTTGTCGGCGAGGGCGCCCCTCAGGCCTATGGACGCCTCCAACTCGGCCCGCGCCCGGTCCAACCGCCCCTCGCACAGCGCGTGCACGCCGAGCTCGTGGTGGAAGTACGCCTGCTCCGCGACCTCTCCCGCCTTCCGCGCGGCCTCGGCCCCGGAGCGCAGCACCCGCTCCCACGCCTCCCAGTGCCGCGAGGCCGCGAACGCCGGGGCCGCGGTCCGGGCCAGCAGTACGGCGGCCACCACATCGGCGCCGGCCAAAGCCGCCAGCACCGCGTCGGCCTCCGAGGCGACCCGCTCCGGGGTCACCGAGGCGTGTCCGGTCCACCAGGCGTAGTGGCGGGCGGCCGTACGGGCCTCCTCCGCCGCGGTGTCCGCGAACCCGGCCTCCTCCAGCTGCCGTACGACCCCGGCGGCCAGCCGGTAGCGCGTGCCGACCGGGGTGAGCAGCCCGCAGCCCAGCAGTTCCGCGACCGCCGCGTCGGCGTGGGTGTCCCCCACGAGCGCCGGCAGGTGGGCGTGGTGCGGCATCTCGCCGCCCAGCGCGCACGCGATCCGCAGCGCCGCCCGCGCCGACTCGCTGACCCGGGAGGCCAGCAGCTCGGCGGGGGCCGCGCCCTCGGCCAGCGTCGGCAGCGCCACGAACGCGGCGTCGCGCGGCCGCTCCTCGAAGACGCCGGGCTCATCGTCGTCGTCCTCGGCGGAGGACTGGTTGCGCTCGTCGCGCTGGCGCAGGAGCGCCGCGGCCTGGACGAAGCGCAGCGGCAGCCCCTCGGACGCGAACCGCAGGTCTCCCGCCCAGGCGTTCTCCTCCTCGGTCAGCGGCCGTCCTGTGCCCGCCTCGAGCAGCTCCACGCAGTCGGCCCGGCCGAGGCCGCCGAGGAAGACCTCCTCCAGGTGCGAGTCGTCGGAGGGGGCGCGGGTGTCGGGGGTGGCGGCCAGCAGGTACGCGCATTCGGGCGTGGCACGCAGCAGCTCGTCGAGGGCGGTGCCGCCCATCTCCAGGTCGTCGAGGAGCACGATGGCTCCGATGTCCCGTACGCGGGCCAGGAGTTGGGTCCGCTCGGGCCGCTCCGCCGAGGCCTCGTACACGGCGGCGTACAGCGCGTGCAGCAGCTCGCCGGCCTGCTGGTGCCCGTACCCGCTGAGCCGTACGACGCCGTCGGGCGCCAGGCCCGTGCAGTCGGCGCCGACCGCGTCGAGCAGGGCGCTGCGGCCGGATCCGGCGGGGCCGGTCAGCCGTACGGAACGGCCGCGGCCCAGCAGCCGTACGAGCCGCTCCCGTTCCTCCTCGCGCGCGAGGAGCGGCGAGGCGGGGGCCGCGGGTCCGGGCAGGGCGGGCGGCCGTGCGGCGGCGTCCCGGGCGGCGCGGTCGGCGGCGTCGCGCTTGGCGGGGGCGGTGCCACCGGTGCCGGGACGGCGCGGCTCGATCTCGCTGCCGTCGACGGGGTTCACGGTCAGCGTGAAGTCCCCGGCGGTGAGCGTGACGATCCGCGCGACGGGGCCGGGAGCGGGGGCGGCGGCCGGCCCGGCCGCCGCGGAAGCCACCGCGGGGGCCACGGACGGCGCCGCGGTCTGCTCCACCGGTTCGGCCTGCCCCTGTGTGCGGTCCATGACCTGGTCCCCCGATCGCGCTCTGCGCCGTCGCCGTCGTGTCGTACCGTCCGGCCTTCGCACATTCCGCTGTCGCTACGGGTCCGGTTTCCGCCCGAACCCTAGACGGTGCCCGGTCGTACGGGGAACCGCAGGGGTGCCTTCACCACCGGACCGTTACGTTTCCGCAGGAAACGTGGGGGGGCGGACCGCGTCAGACCCGCGGGAGGGATTCCGCTTCCAGGCCGCCCTCGATCGCGAGGATGCGGTGCAGCCGGGTGGCGACGAGGAGCCGCTGCATCTGCGGCGGCACTCCGCGCAGGACGAGGCGGCGGCCGGTCCGGCCGGCCCGCCGGTGGGCTCCCATGATCACGCCTAGTCCGGTCGCGTCCCAGGAGTCGAGCCCGGTGAGGTCGAGCACGAGATCGCCGTGGCCGTCGTCGAGGGCGGTGTGCAGGGCCGTACGGGCGTCCGCCGCGCTGCGCACGTCGAGGCGGCCCCCGACAGCGAGTTCGGCGTGGTCGCCCCTGATGTGCATATGCGCTCCCGGCAGTCCTGGGTACGTAGGGATCCGACTGGTCCGTGGTCGGCAACTCTCACTGCAACTGACTGCCGTGCGGGCAGGGAAGTTGCCGACCGTGAGCGAACCGATACCTAATTCACCCGTGCGGGTGCATATATTCGAACTGGCACCCAAAGCCTCGGCGCCCGGACGGCTCGGCGGCTCAGTGCTTGTAGAAGCCCTGCCCGCTCTTGCGGCCGATGTCACCGGCGTCCACCATCCGGCGCATGAGCTCCGGCGGTGCGAACTTCTCGTCCTGGGACTCGGTGTAGATGTTGCTGGTGGCGTGCAGCAGGATATCGACACCGGTGAGGTCGGCGGTGGCGAGCGGCCCCATGGCGTGGCCGAAGCCCAGCTTGCAGGCGATGTCGATGTCCTCGGCGGAGGCCACGCCCGATTCGTACAGCTTCGCGGCTTCCACGACCAGGGCGGAGATCAGACGGGTCGTCACGAAACCGGCGACGTCACGGTTGACGACGATGCAGGTCTTGCCGACGGACTCGGCGAACGCCCGCGTGGCCGCGAGGGTCTCGTCGCTCGTCTTGTAGCCGCGGACGAGCTCGCAGAGCTGCATCATCGGGACGGGCGAGAAGAAGTGCGCGCCGACGACCCGCTCCGGACGCTCCGTCACGGCCGCGATCTTGGTGATCGGGATGGCGGAGGTGTTGGACGCGAGGATCGCGTCGTCCCGTACGAGCTTGTCGAGCGTGCGGAAGATCTCGTGCTTGACCTCGAGCTTCTCGAAGACGGCCTCGACGACGATGTCGACGTCGGCGACGGCGTCGAGGTCGGTGGTCGTCGTGATGCGGGCGAGCGCGGCCTCGGCGTCCTCGGCCGTCATCTTGCCCTTGGAGACGAACTTGTCGTACGAGGCCTTGATCCCGTCGGTACCGCGGGTCAGCGCGGCATCGGTGACATCACGCAGTACGACGTCCCACCCCGCCTGAGCGGAGACCTGAGCAATTCCGGAACCCATCAGTCCGGCACCGATGACGGCGAGCTTCCCAGCCACTGCACACCCCACGTTCTTCAAGTCGGCCCAGCTTCGTAGCCTCTCCGGCGGAGACTAGCGCTCGCGCGGGGTCGTGTGACCGCGAAGTAACACGCGTCACGTCTCAACTGACGGACATCACACCGGTCCGGCCGAGCCGCCCGCCGCCGCCAACCGGGCCCCGATCGCCCGCAGTCGCGCAGCCTCCCGCGCCCCCGGCCTTCTTGGCGCCGGGAGCCCCGGGGCCGGGGCGGAGCCGCACGCCGCGCCGCGGCTCACTACGCTGGCCGCATGGTGAACCTGACGCGCATCTACACCCGTACCGGCGACAAGGGCACGACCGCCCTCGGCGACATGAGCCGTACGGCCAAGACCGACCTGCGGATCTCCGCCTACGCCGACGCCAACGAGGCCAACGCGGCCATCGGCACGGCGATCGCCCTCGGCGGCCTGCCGGCGGATGTCGTGAAGGTCCTGGTACGGGTGCAGAACGACCTGTTCGACGTCGGCGCCGACCTGTGCACCCCGGTCGTCGAAAAGCCCGAGTACCCGCCGCTGCGCGTCGAGCAGTTCTACATCGACAAGCTCGAGGCGGACTGCGACCTCTTCAACGAGCAGTTGGAGAAGCTCCGCAGCTTCATCCTCCCCGGCGGCGCCCCCGGCGCGGCCCTCCTGCACCAGGCCTGCACGGTGGTCCGGCGCGCCGAGCGCTCCACCTGGGCGGCGCTGGAGGTGCACGGCGAGGTGATGAACCCGCTGACCGCGACCTACCTCAACCGCCTCTCCGACCTCCTCTTCATCCTGGCCCGTACGGCCAACAAGGAGGTCGGGGACGTGCTCTGGGTGCCGGGCGGCGAGCGCTAGCCGCTACCGCCTGACCTCGGCCGGCTCCTCCTGCGGCTCCGCCGCGGGGGCCTTGCGCGGCCACAGCGTGTACGTGGCCGCGATCACGGCCTGGATGCCGAGCACCCGCAGGGCGGCGAACTGCCAGGTCTGCAGGCCGCCGGTGTCGGCCGCGTCGCCCACGTACCAGATCGCGGCCTGCAGCAGCCCGAGCGCGACGGCCGCGGCGGCCAGGGTGCGGGTCCACAGCTTCCACTCGTGGACCGCCCTGGCCTTGCCGTACTTCGGGCCGGGCGGCTTCGGCCCCCCGCCGAAGCGGTACGCCGCGTGCCGGTCGAGCCACTTCACCGTGTAGTGGCCGTAGCCGACGGTGTAGCCGAGGTACAGCGCGGCCAGACCGTGCGTCCAGCTCGGCGCGCCCCCGTTCTTGAGGTCCAGGGTGGTGACCACCAGCAGAACCAGCTCCAGCAGCGGCTCGCACAGCAGGACAGCCGCCCCGAGCCGGGGCATCTTCGCGAGGTAGCGCAGCGCCAGTCCGCCGGCGAGCAGCACCCAGAAAGCGATCTCGCAGGCGATGATCAGGGCGACGAGCACGGGAATCTCCCTTCCGTTCCGGTCGGCACGTCCGAGGCGACGACCACTGCATCCAGGCTCCCGTCCGATCCGCGCCGCCTCGTCGTCGCCGGTGACGAAGCGCGACTGCATCCTTCGGAGTAGTGCCACGCCTTCCGGCCTCCGCCCCTGCGGCGACGCCCGGGGCCGGCGCACCCTGTTGGATGGGACCGTGACCCCGACCATCACCGCCCCGGCGCCCGCCAGGATCTTCCGCCCCCACCGCGACGACGTCCTCCTCGCGGTGCTCAGCGTGCTCGCGGGCCTGCTGCTCTGGTCGCTCGGCATCTACAGCACGAACAACCGGCACTTCCTCCCCGCCTGGGCGGCCCTGGTCCCGCTCCTCGTGCTCGGCCCGATGGAGCTGCTGCGCCGCACCGCGCCCCGCGTCACCCTGATCGTCGGCACGATCGGCGTGATCGCCGACCAGTTCACCGTGGGCAACCTCGGCACGGTCCTGATCTTCACGGACCTGATGTACGCGGCCGTCGTCTACGGCAAGCCCGCCATGGCCCGGCGCCTCCCGGTCCAAACCGGCCTGGTCACCATCGCCGTCACCATCGCCTCCGTGGCCTGGCTGCGCACCCCGCAGGCCCTGATGATCGGCGTGATCACCGGCATCGTGAGCTTCGGCCCGGCCCTGACCGGCGCCACCCTGCGCAACCACCGCGAGGCCGCCGAGGCCGCCCGGCTGCGCGCCGAGCAGACCGCGCTGCTGGCCGAAATGGACCGCAGCCAGGCCGTCGTCGCCGAACGCGCCCGGATGGCCCGCGAGCTGCACGACATGGTGGCCAACCACCTGTCCGCCATCGCCATCCACTCCACCGCCGCGCTCTCCATCGACTCCCCCGCGACGAGCCGGGACGCCCTCGGGGTGATCCGGGAGAACAGCGTGCAGGGGCTGGCCGAGATGCGCCGGCTGATCGGGCTGCTGCGGGACGCGGGCGCGGAGCAGGAGGCGGTCGCCACGCCCTCGCTCGACGGGCTCGACGCCCTGCTGGCGCAGGCCCGTGTCAACGGCGCCGCGAGCGGGCTGGACTTCGTACTCCAAGGCGGCCGGCCGGCCGGGGAGCCCCTGCCGACCCCCGTGGAGCTGGCGGCGTACCGGATCGTCCAAGAGTCGCTGACGAACGCCCTCAAGCACGCCGCCCCGGGCACGGTCCGGGTCCGCGTGAGCCGCGACGGCGCGGCCGGAGGGCTGCTGACCGTACGGGTGGAGTCCCCGTACGGGAACCGCCCGGGCCCCCGGGCCCCCGGCTCGGGAGCCGGGCTGATCGGCATGCGGGAGCGGACGGAACTGCTGGGCGGGAAGTTCACGGCGGGACGGGACGGATCGGTGTGGCTGGTGCGGGCGGATCTGCCCGCGGACGAGAAGGCGGTGGCGGAATGAGCATCCGGGTCGTGGTGGCCGAGGACCAGAGCGCGGTGCGGGCGGGCCTGGTCCTGATCCTGCGCAGCGCGGGCGACATCGAGGTCGCGGGCGAGGCGGCGGACGGGGAGGAGGCGGTGCGCCTGGCGCGGGAGCTGCGGCCGGATCTCGTCCTCATGGACGTGCAGATGCCGCGGCTCGACGGGGTGTCGGCGACCCGCCAGGTGGTCGCGGAGGGGCTGGCCGACGTCCTGGTGCTGACCACCTTCGACCTGGACGAGTACGTGTTCGGCGCCCTGCGCGCCGGGGCGGCGGGCTTCCTGCTGAAGAACGCCGACGCGGCGGAGCTGATCGAGGCGGTACGGACCGTCGCGCGCGGGGAGGGTCTGATCGCCCCGGCGGTGACCCGGCGGCTGATCGCCGAGTTCGCGACTCCGCGGCCCGTGAAGGCGCCCGTGGCGCCGGAGACGGCCGCGGCGGTGGCCTCGCTGACGCGTCGGGAGCGGGAGGTGTTCGGCGCTCTGGGCGAGGGTCTGTCGAACGCGGAGATCGCGCTGCGGCTGCAGATGGCGGAGGCGACGGTGAAGACGCACGTCAGCAGACTGCTGGGGAAGCTCGAGCTGCGCAGCCGGGTCCAGGCGGCCGTACTGGCCCAGGAGTTGGGCCTCTAGCGGACTCCTGGAGCGAAGGTCTGGACCTCTTGACGGTTGGTCCAGACCTTTCTACGCTCGCGGCAACTGTGGTGAGCGTGCCATGACAAGCGTGCTCACGGGCGGCGCAGGTCCCACCCCCATGTCGTGATCGGCCCCACGGCCACGACGGACCTACGGAGGAGCACCCTTGAGCACAGCACCCCCACCCCGCATCCGTCTCTTCAGAAGGCTCGCCGCGACCGTGGCTGCCTTCGCCCTGCCGATCGCCGGACTCGTGGCCCTGGCCGGCCCGGCCCAGGCCGCCGCCTCCGCGACGGCCACGTACACGAAGGTCTCCGACTGGGGCACCGGCTTCGAGGGCAAGTGGACGGTGAAGAACACCGGCACCACCACCCTCACCAGCTGGACCGTGGAGTGGGACTACCCCTCCGGCACGACGGTCACCTCCGCCTGGGACGCCACCGTCACCAGCTCCGGCACCCACTGGACCGGCAAGAACGTCGGCTGGAACGGCACCCTCGCCCCCGGTGCCACGATCAGCTTCGGCTTCAACGGCGCCGGCTCCGGCGCCCCCGGCGGCTGCAAGGTCAACGGCGGCTCCTGCGACGGCGGCTCGACCCCCACCGACAGCCCGCCGTCGGCCCCCGGCACGCCCACAGCGAGCGGGGTCACCAACACCTCGCTGACCATCGGCTGGGCCGCGGCCACCGACGACAAGGGCGTCAAGAACTACGACGTCTACCGCGGCGGTGCCAAGGTCGCGACCGTCACGGGCACCAGCTACACCGACTCCGGCCTGACCAAGGGCACGACGTACACCTACAGCGTCGTCGCCCGCGACACCGCCGACCAGACGGGCCCGGCCTCCGGCTCCGTCTCGGTCACCACGACCGGCGGCGGCACCACGCCCCCGGACCCGGGCGGCAAGGTCAAGCTCGGCTATTTCACCGAGTGGGGCGTCTACGGGCGCAACTACCACGTGAAGAACCTGGACACCTCCGGCTCCGCCGCGAAGATCACCCACATCAACTACGCGTTCGGCAACGTCCAGGGCGGCAAGTGCACCATCGGTGACGCCTACGCCGACTACGACAAGGCCTACACCGCCGACCAGAGCGTCGACGGCGTCGCCGACAACTGGGACCAGCCGCTGCGCGGCAACTTCAACCAGCTGCGCAAGCTCAAGGCGAAGTACCCGAACATCAAGGTGCTGTGGTCCTTCGGCGGCTGGACCTGGTCCGGCGGCTTCGGCCAGGCCGCGGCGAACCCGGCCGCCTTCGCCGACTCCTGCTACAGCCTGGTCGAGGACCCGCGCTGGGCGGACGTCTTCGACGGCATCGACATCGACTGGGAGTACCCGAACGCCTGCGGCCTGTCCTGCGACACCAGCGGCGCCGCCTCCCTGAAGAACGTCCTGTCCGCGCTGCGCACCAAGTTCGGCAGCAGCAACCTGGTGACCGCCGCGATCTCCGCCGACGGCTCCAATGGCGGCAAGCTCGACCTCGCGGACTACGCGGGCGCCTCCCAGTACGTCGACTTCTACAACGTCATGACGTACGACTTCTTCGGCGCGTGGGACGCCAAGGGCCCGACCGCCCCGCACTCCCCGCTCACCTCGTACGCCGGCATCCCCATCGCCGGCTTCAACTCCGAGGCCGCCATCACCAAGCTCAAGGGCAAGGGCATCGCCGGCTCCAAGCTGAACCTCGGCATCGGCTTCTACGGCCGCGGCTGGACCGGCGTCACGCAGGACGCCCCCGGCGGCGCCGCCACCGGGCCCGCCCCGGGCACGTACGAGCAGGGCATCGAGGACTACAAGGTGCTGAAGGGCAGCTGCCCGGCCACCGGGACCGTCGCCGGCACGGCCTACGCCAAGTGCGGCAGCAACTGGTGGAGCTACGACACCCCCGCCACCATCGCCGGGAAGATGAGCTGGACCAAGCAGCAGGGCCTCCGGGGCGCCTTCTTCTGGGAGTTCAGCGGCGACACCTCGAACGGCGAACTGGCGAACGCGATCCACACCGGTCTCCAGTAGCCCCCACGCACGGGACCGGTGAACGACGAAGCCGGGGAGACAGGGTCCGCCCCCTGTCTCCCCGGCTTCTCCTTCTTGACGCGCCACTCGCACGGCTCGGCGCCTGGACGCAGCTCGGCCCTCAGGCCACGTTCGCCCTCCCCCAGACTTCGTCCGGGGGGACCCCCATCCAACGGGCAAGGAATTCAGGCAACATTTACCCGTTGACCCGGTGGCGCCGCCTCCAGCCAGGCCAGGAAACCGGTCAGTGCGTCCTCGCTCATCGCCAGCTCCAGGCGGGTCCCGCGGTGGACACAGCCGAGCACGACGGCGTCGGACAGCAGCGCCAGCTCCTCCTCGCCCTCAGGGGCGCGGCGGGCGACCACCTCGATGGAGGAACGCTCCAGCAGCCGGCGCGGCCGCGGGGAGTACGAGAAGACGCGGAACCACTCGATGCGGTCACCGCTGTAGCGGGCGACCCCGTACACCCAGCCCTTGCCGGAGATGTCGGGTTCCTCGGACACACCCCAGCGCAGGCTGCAGTCGAAAGTGCCGCCGGAACGCTGGATGAGTCTGCGGCGCAGCCCGAAGACAAACAGCCCGATCACCACCAGGGCTACGACCAGGCCGCTCACAAGCAGAGCGAGGAGCATCTTCACCGACCTCCTCGCTCATCGAATACGCACCAACGAAAAACGGACGTACATCGCCTCAGCCGCGACCCGGTCTGGAAAATTCCAGCACGGACCGCGGCTGAGGTCACACACTCTTCGGTACGGGACTCAGTGCCCCGTTACCGCGCGCAGCCGGACATCGGCGCGACGCTCGGCGGCCGCATCGGCCTCCGACTTCGCGCGCTCCAGTGCCCGCTCCGCCCGCTGGACGTCAATCTCGTCAGCGAGCTCGGCGATCTCGGCCAGCAGGGACAGCTTGTTGTCCGCGAACGAGATGAATCCGCCGTGCACCGCGGCGACGACAGTGTTGCCGTCGCTGGTGCGGATGGTCACCGGGCCCGATTCCAGCACACCGAGAAGCGGCTGGTGACCGGGCATGACGCCGATGTCGCCGGACGTGGTGCGGGCGACAACAAGGGTGGCCTCGCCGGACCAGACATTGCGGTCCGCCGCGACCAGCTCGACGTGCAGCTCAGCAGCCAAGGTGGCTCCTCGGGTCACCACCCGGCGGGTCAGCCGGGTGTTGGGTCAAATTCTAATGGGCGTGGGGAGAGGGACGGGACACACCCGCCCCTCTCCGTCAGTCAGCTGTGCTCGCGAGGAGCGCGGCTTCAGGAGACGCCCAGCTCCTTGGCGTTGGCCTTCAGGTCCTCGATGCCACCGCACAGGAAGAACGCCTGCTCGGGGAAGTGGTCGTAGTCGCCGTCGCAGATCGCGTTGAAGGCGACGATCGACTCGTCGAGCGGAACGTCCGAACCGTCCACGCCGGTGAACTGCTTGGCGACGTGGGTGTTCTGCGACAGGAAGCGCTCGACACGACGGGCACGGTGGACAACGAGCTTGTCCTCCTCGCCCAGCTCGTCGATACCGAGGATCGCGATGATGTCCTGGAGGTCCTTGTACTTCTGGAGGATCCCCTTGACGCGCATCGCGGTGGCGTAGTGGTCCGCCGCGATGTACCGCGGGTCGAGGATGCGGGACGTCGAGTCCAGCGGGTCCACGGCCGGGTAGATGCCCTTCTCGGAGATCGGACGGGAAAGAACCGTCGTCGCGTCGAGGTGGGCGAAGGTGGTGGCCGGCGCCGGGTCGGTCAGGTCGTCCGCGGGGACGTAGATCGCCTGCATCGAGGTGATCGAGTGACCGCGGGTCGACGTGATGCGCTCCTGCAGAAGACCCATCTCGTCGGCCAGGTTCGGCTGGTAACCCACTGCGGACGGCATGCGGCCGAGCAGCGTGGAGACCTCGGAACCGGCCTGGGTGTAACGGAAGATGTTGTCAATGAAGAAGAGCACGTCCTGCTTCTGCACATCGCGGAAGTACTCCGCCATGGTCAGACCGGCAAGCGCGACGCGCAGACGGGTGCCCGGGGGCTCGTCCATCTGGCCGAAGACAAGCGCCGTCTTGTCGATGACGCCGGAGTCGGCCATTTCCTCGATGAGGTCGTTGCCCTCACGGGTACGCTCACCGACGCCCGCGAACACCGACACACCGTCGTGGTTGTTGGCGACGCGGTAGATCATTTCCTGGATCAGAACGGTCTTGCCGACACCGGCACCACCGAACAGACCGATCTTTCCACCCTTGACGTACGGGGTGAGAAGGTCGATGACCTTGACGCCGGTCTCGAACATCTCCGTCTTCGACTCGAGCTCGTCGAAGCGCGGGGCCTTGCGGTGGATCGGCCAGCGCTCGGTGACCTCGGCGTTCGCCTCGGGGTAGTTGAGCACCTCGCCCAGGGTGTTGAACACCTTGCCCTTGGTGAAGTCACCGACGGGGACGGTGATGCCCTCGCCCGTGTCGGTCACCGGGGCCTGGCGGACCAGACCGTCGGTCGGCTGCATCGAGATGGTACGGACGAGGCCGTCACCCAGGTGCTGCGCGACCTCGAGGGTCAGGGTCTTGAGCTTGCCGTCCTCGGCCGGGTCTGCGACCTGGACCTTGAGGGCGTTGTAGATCTCGGGCATGGCGTCGACGGGGAACTCCACGTCGACGACCGGGCCGATGACCCGGGCGACGCGGCCCGTGGCGGCGGCCGTCTCAACAGTGGTCGTCATTACTTGTCACTCCCCGCGGTCGCGTCAGCCATGGCGCTCGCGCCACCGACGATCTCGCTGATTTCCTGGGTGATTTCGGCCTGGCGGGCCGCGTTGGCAAGCCGGGAGAGGCTCTTGATGAGGTCCCCGGCGTTGTCGGTCGCCGACTTCATCGCACGGCGGCGGGCGGCGTGCTCGGAAGCGGCCGACTGCAGCAGTGCGTTGTAGATACGGCTCTCGACGTAGCGCGGCAGAAGGGCGTCGAGGACGTCCTCCGCCGACGGCTCGAAGTCGAACAGCGGAAGGACCTCGCCCTTCGCACCGGTCTCCTCCGCAGCCTGGTCGAGGCTGAGCGGCAGCATCCGGCCGTCGACCGCGCTCTGCGTCATCATCGACACGAATTCCGTGTAGACGATGTGCAGCTCGTCGACGCCGCCCTCGGCCGTTTCCGTCTGGATGGCCTCGATCAGCGGCCCGGCGACGCGCTTGGCGTCGGCGTAGGCCGGGCTGTCGGTGAAGCCGGTCCACGAATCCGCGACCTTGCGCTCGCGGAAGCCGTAGTAGGCCAGACCCTTACGGCCGACGATGTACGTGTCGACGTCCTTGCCCTCGCCGCGCAGCCGCTCGGTGAGCCGCTCCGCCTGCTTGATGGCGTTCGAGGAGTAGCCGCCGGCCAGACCGCGGTCGCTCGTGATGAGCAGGATCGCGGCACGGGTCGGCTGCTCGACCTCGGTCGTCAGGGCGTGCTTGGTGTTCGAGCCGGTCGCCACCGCGGTCACCGCACGGGTGAGCTCGGTCGCGTACGGCATCGATGCCGCCACCTTGCGCTGCGCCTTGACGATGCGCGAGGCGGCGATCATCTCCATCGCCTTGGTGATCTTCTTGGTCGCCGTGACGGCACGGATGCGACGCTTGTAGACCCGGAGCTGCGCTCCCATGAGTCAGGTCCCTTCCGTCGTCACTTGGAGACGTTGACGGCCGGCGCGTCCTCGCCCAGGAGCTTGCCGTCCGAGGTCTCGAACTGCTGCTTGAAGCCGGCGATGGCGTCCGCGATGGAGGACAGGGTGTCGTCCGACATCTTGCCGCCGTCCGCGATGGAGGTGAGGAGGTCCTTGCGCTCGCGGCGCAGGTGCTCCAGCAGCTCCGACTCGAAGCGACGGATGTCGCCCACCGGAACGTCGTCCATCTTGCCGGTGGTGCCGGCCCAGACGGAGACGACCTGCTCCTCGACGGGCATCGGCTGGTACTGGCCCTGCTTCAGCAGCTCGACCAGGCGCTTGCCGCGCTCCAGCGAGGCCTTCGACGCGGCGTCCAGGTCGGAACCGAAGGCGGCGAACGCCTCCAGCTCACGGTACTGGGCGAGGTCCAGGCGCAGACGGCCGGAAACCTGCTTCATGGCCTTGTGCTGGGCGGAGCCACCGACGCGGGAGACCGAGATACCGACGTTCAGCGCCGGGCGCTGGCCCGCGTTGAACAGGTCGGACTCCAGGAAGCACTGGCCGTCGGTGATGGAGATGACGTTGGTCGGGATGAACGCCGACACGTCGTTCGCCTTGGTCTCGACGATCGGCAGACCGGTCATCGAACCGGCACCCATGTCGTCGGACAGCTTCGCGCAGCGCTCCAGCAGACGGGAGTGCAGGTAGAAGACGTCACCCGGGTAGGCCTCACGGCCCGGCGGGCGGCGCAGCAGCAGCGACACGGCGCGGTAGGCGTCGGCCTGCTTCGACAGGTCGTCGAAGATGATCAGGACGTGCTTGCCGGCGTACATCCAGTGCTGGCCGATGGCGGAACCGGTGTACGGCGCCAGGTACTTGAAGCCGGCCGGGTCGGACGCCGGGGCGGCGACGATCGTCGTGTACTCGAGCGCGCCGGCGTCTTCCAGGGCGCCGCGAACGGACGCGATGGTCGAGCCCTTCTGGCCGATGGCGACGTAGATGCAGCGGACCTGCTTGTTCACGTCGCCCGAGCGCCAGTTGTCGCGCTGGTTGATGATCGTGTCGACGGCCAGAGCGGTCTTGCCGGTCTGACGGTCGCCGATGATCAGCTGACGCTGGCCACGGCCGACCGGCACCATCGCGTCGATGGCCTTGTAGCCGGTCTGCATCGGCTCGTGCACCGACTTACGGACCATGACGCCCGGAGCCTGAAGCTCCAGGGCGCGACGGCCTTCGGTCGCGATCTCGCCGAGACCGTCGATCGGGTTGCCGAGCGGGTCGACGACACGGCCGAGGTAGCCCTCGCCGACGCCGACGGAGAGCACCTCACCGGTGCGCTGCACCGGCTGGCCCTCCTCGATACCGCTGAACTCGCCGAGGACGACCGCACCGATCTCGCGCTCCTCGAGGTTGAGGGCGAGACCAAGGGTGCCGTCCTCGAACTTCAGCAGCTCGTTCGCCATGGCGGAGGGCAGGCCCTCCACCTTCGCGATGCCGTCGCCGGCAACGCTGACCGTTCCGACCTCCTCGCGCGAGGCCGCGTCCGGCTGGTACGACTGGACAAAGTTCTCCAGTGCGTCCCGGATCTCCTCCGGCCGGATCGTGAGCTCCGCCATCTGGGTTCCCTGCTCTCCTTGTTGGGCCTGAAGCTTCTTAGGGGTCTGGGGGCGACCCCCAGGAATCTTCTGCAAGTTCTGCACGGCCCAACCGGGCCGCTAGGAATGCGTTGTTCTATTGGTGGCTGAGGTCAGCCGGCCATGCGGCGGGACGCCTCGGAAAGGCGGTCCGCGATGGTGCCGTCGATGACCTCGTCGCCGACCCGCACCGAGATCCCGCCGAGGACCTCGGGGTCCACGTCGAGGTTCAGGTGCATCTGGCGGCCGTACAGCTTGGCCAGCACCGCGCCGAGACGCTGCTTCTGCACGTCGCTGAGCGGAACCGCGCTGGTCACGGTGGCGACCATGCGGTCACGGCGCTCGGCGGCGAGCTTGGAGAGGGACTCGAGTCCCGCTTCCAGGCTACGTCCACGCGGGTGCGTGACGAGACGGATGACCAGGCGCTCCGTGACGGCGTTCGCCTTGCCGCCGAGCAGGCTGCGCAGCAGCTGGCTCTTGGCGGAGGCGGTGGCCGCGCGGTCGGTCAGCGCGGAACGCAGCTCGGTGCTCGAGGCGACGATCCGGCCGAAGCGGAAGACCTCGTCCTCGACGTTGTCGAGCGCACCGGTCTGCTGGGCCGCCGTGAGGTCGGCGGTGGCCGCCAGCTCCTCCAGCGCGTCCACCAGGTCGCGGGACTGCGACCAGCGGGAGCGCGCCATGCCGGACACCAGGTCGAGGGTTTCCCCGCCCACCTGGCCGGACAGCAGACGGCCGACCAGCTCGGCCTTGGCCTCGCCGGACTGCGCCGGGTCCGTGATGACCCGACGCAGCGAGACCTCACGGTCGAGCAGCGCGGTGACGGCTGCCAGCTCGCCGGCGAGCTTCGTCGCGTCGACGGACGTGTTGTCCGTCAGCGCGTCGAGACGCTCGCGCGCGGAGGCCAGCGCCTCGCGGCTCGCTCCGTTCATCGGGCCGCCTCGGCCTTCTCCTCAAGCTCGCTGAGGAAGCGGTCGATCGTGCGGCTCTGCCGGGCGGCGTCCTCGAGGGACTCGCCGACGAGCTTGCCGGCCAGGTCGGTGGCGAGCTTGCCCACGTCCTGGCGCAGCGCCTGAGAGGCGGCCTTGCGGTCGGCCGCGATCTGGGCGTGGCCGGCAGCGATGATCTCCTCACGCTGCCGCTGGCCCTCTGCGCGCAGTTCTTCCTTGAGCGCAGTGCCCTGCTCCAGCGCATCCTGGCGCAGGCGCGCGGCCTCGTGCCGGGCTTCGGCGAGCTGGGCCTTGTACTGCTCCAGCACGCTCTGGGCCTCGGTCTGAGCGGCCTCAGCCTTCTCGATACCGCCCTCGATCTGCTCGCGACGCTCGTCCAGAACCTTGTTGATGTTCGGGAGGAGCTTCTTCGCGAGGACACCGAAGACGATGACGAAGGCGATCAGACCGATGACGAGCTCGGGGATCGGCGGGAAGAGCGGGTTTTCCGTCTCTGCCGCGAGAACCAGGAGGTTCACATCAGTGCCTTTCGTCTAATCGGACTAGTGGTCGCGGTTCGTCAGCTGTAGACGAACGGCATGACCAGACCGATGAGGGCGAGCGCCTCACAGAAGGCGAAGCCGAGGATCTGGTTGGCGCGGATCAGACCGGCAGCCTCGGGCTGACGGGCGAGAGCCTGCGTGCCGTTACCGAAGATGATGCCGACGCCGACACCCGGGCCGATGGCCGCGAGACCGTAACCAACGGAGCTGAGGGAGCCGGTGACGCCATCGGCGGCAGCGAGGATCTGGGACATGCCAGTTCTTCCTTCTCTTTCACGGACCGGTGGGGGTTGGCCACCGGACGACAGGGGGTTTGGGGGAGGGCCGGACTCAGTGCTGCTCGGCGAGTGCGCCCTGGATGAAGCTGCAGGCCAGCAGCACGAAGACGTAGGCCTGGACAGCCTGGATGAAGAGCTCGAAGGCCGTCATCACGATGACCATGATGAAAGAGACGCCCGCGTAGGCGATCCCGATCCCGTTCAGCAGGTACCAGCTGGCGATGGTGAACAGCAGCAGCAGCGTGTGACCGGCGAACATGTTCGCGAACAGTCGGACCGCGTGGGTGAACGGGCGCACCAGGACGTTCGAGAAGAACTCGATGACCATGACGAGGGGCAGGACGCCGCCGAGCGACTTGTCGTAGCCGGTCAGGTTCTTGAGTCCGCCGACGAAGCCGTGACGCTTGAACGTCACCGACATCCAGATGAAGTAGACGAGCAGCGCGAGAATCGCCGGGTACGCGATGATCGCGGTCACCGGGAACTGGGCCAGGGGGACGATCGACCAGACGTTCAGGACCCAGACGAAGAAGAACAGCGAAACCATGAAGGGGACGTACTTCTCGCCCTCCTTCTTGCCCAGCGTCTCGTACACGATGCCGCGGCGCACGAAGTCGTAGCCGGTCTCGGCGACCATCTGGAGCTTGCCCGGGACGACCTTCGGCTTGCGGAAGGCGGCCCAGAAGAAGCCGACGATGATCAGCGAGCCCAGGAGGGCCAGCAGCATCGGCTTGTTGAAGTACACACTGGTCAGGCCGGGTTCGCCCCACAGCGGCTCGAAGAGGAACGAGTGCAGGCCCGGACCGGGGAAGCCACATCCGTCGAAGATGTGACAGTCGGTCTCGAAAGCGAGCACCTGCGTCAGGTCAGCACTCACCGCGGGCTCCTTCAGCGTGGCGCATAGGTACGGCAACCTCGTTGTGTCGGCGCGGCGCACAGCCGCTGTTCGGCACTGGACTGGTGTTACGGGTGTGGGGGCGGCGATCAGGCATCGAGCCTCGCGATGGAACAGGCGTCAGCTCAGATGCCCGCGCCCGCAATGCCGCAGTTGGAACCGGACGATAGCAGCATCTCGAACGCTCACTTATCCCGGCCCTACCCCTCACGACTTCGGCCCCGAATTTTCGGGCTTGTCGCCCTTCGTCGAGTCCGGTTCGACGTAGAGGATCTTGGCCTTCATGTGAGCACGCGTCTGCGCGCCGATCCACACGAGGGTGGTGGCGACGAGCGTGATCGCGAAAGCCTTGGGGTTGAACAGCGTCGTGTTCTTGAACACGGCGAGAAAGACGAAGAGCAGCAGGATCTGGGCCGTGTAGAGCATTAGCCCCATGGCCTGGAACAGGTGCGGCAGCGATTTCGCGGTGCGTTGCAGAACGATGAATCCGATGCCCATGAACAGCATCACGACCAGCGTGGCAATGACGGCGCCAAGGGCTCCCTCGCCACCTGCCACCACGGCGCTGATGACGGCGGCGAGAGCGCCGGCGACAGCCGTGGGTACAGCGGCGTGCAGGAGGGATCGGACGTCATCTGACCGCATGGCGGTTTGCTCCGCGTGGTGGTGGGGGCACGGACTCGTACGGGAACTCGTACGGGACGAGCGTAAGCCCGGTCCGAGATCGAACCTCGGGCCGATGGGCCGTCGCACTACGGTCCTTCGGCTCTGTCGCCGGGTTTAGTGAACGGTATCACAAACTATTTGATGAGAGCTTTACCTGCGGAGTGTGCTGACTGTCACACATGAGAGCTAACCCGCCCGTGTGTGCGCGACAAGCCGCCGTTGTGTGTGGTAAAGGCGGTTCATGTCCGACATGTACCGCGGGCGTCAGCGCGCCGACTCAGCCTTACGCCGGTCGGGGAAGCGCGAACGGGGGCCTACCGCGGTCGCTCCGTTGACGCCCGAGACACCGACCCGGATCGGACCGGCGGGCTCCGGCTCCCGGCCCGAGGTGTCGAGCGCGGCCGCCTCCGCGGCGCGCTCGCTGTGCCGGTAGCGCGGCGGGACCAGACCCTCGGCCCAGCGCGGGGCGCGCGGGGTGAAGCGCGGCAGGAGCAGCAGGACGAGGCCCAGCGCGCTCAGACCGACGATGGCGAGCACGATCCACATCGAGGCGGAGTGCACCGAATACGCCACCGCGCCGAAGGCGATCAGCCCTGACCAGAAGTACATGATCAGCACCGCGCGGCTGTGCGAATGCCCGAGCTCCAGCAGTCGGTGGTGCAGGTGCCCGCGGTCGGCCGCGAACGGCGACTGGCCCTTCCACGTACGCCGCACGATGGCCAGGACCAGGTCCGCCATCGGGATCGCGATGATCGTCAGCGGGAGCAGAAGCGGAATGAAGACCGGGATCATCGCGTGCACAGTGTTGCGCTCACCGCCGACGAACAGGGCCATGGTGTCCGGGTCCACCTGCCCGGTGATCGAGATCGCGGCGGCGGCCAGCACCAGACCGATGAGCATCGATCCGGAATCGCCCATGAAGATGCGGGCCGGGTGCATGTTGTGCGGCAGGAAGCCGAGGCACATGCCCATCAGGATCGCGGCGAACAGCGTCGCGGGCGCGGCCGCCTCGATGCCGTAGCCGAACCAGATCCGGTACGAGTAGAGGAAGAACGCGGCGGCGGCGATGCAGACCATGCCGGCGGCCAGACCGTCGAGCCCGTCCACGAAGTTCACCGCGTTGATGGTGATCACGACGAGGGCCACGGTGAGCAGGTTGCCCTGCCACTGGGTCAGCGCGACCGTCCCGATGCCCGGGACGGGGATCCACAGGATGGTCAGGCCCTGCATGACCATCACACCGGCGGCGATCATCTGCGCGCCGAGTTTGATCAGGGCGTCGATCTCGAACTTGTCGTCGAGCACGCCGATCAGCCAGATCAGGGCGGCTCCGGAGAGCAGCGCCCGCGGCTCGTTCGACAGCTCGAAGACGCCGTTGAGGTTGCGCAGGTGGTCCGCGACCAGCAGCCCCGCGCACAGTCCGCCGAACATGGCGATGCCGCCGAGCCGCGGAGTGGGCTCGCGGTGCACGTCGCGGGCGCGGATCTCCGGCATCGCACCGGCCGCGATCGCGAACTTCCGCACGGGCCCGGTGAGCAGGTAGGTCACCGCGACCGTGACGCAAAGCGTCAGCAGATATTCACGCACGGGCTGCCCCAGATGTATCGCCGGCCATCTCAGCCCCACACATTAGCTGCGATGTACCCCTCACCGAGGACGCGAGGGGGCGCTATCGCGGTTGCGGTACGCCCTGCTTGTCCTGATTACTCCCCGTACGGGGGAAATCCGCGCGTCAGCTCGGCCACTTCCGCGCGGGTGTTCGCGCCTTCCCCGCGCAGTGCCGCGGCAAACAGCGCGGCGATCCGCGCCATCTCGGGCTCCCGCATGCCCTGGGTCGTGACGGCCGCCGTACCGAGCCGGATCCCGCGCTGGTCCCCGTACGGGAGGGCGCAGGTGTCCAGCACGATCCCGGCGGCGGCGAGCCGGCCTCGGGCGGTCGGGCCGTCGATGCCGAGCGGGGCCGGGTCGGCGGTGATCAGGTGGGTGTCGGTGCCGCCCGTCGTCACCGCGAAGCCGTTGGCCGCCAGCGCATCGGCCAGCACCCGGGCATTGGCCACCACACGATGGGCGTACGTGGTGAACGCGGGCGCCGCGGCCTCGGCGAAGGCCACCGCCTTGGCAGCGATGGTGTGCATCTGGGCGCCGCCCTGTGTGAAGGGGAACACCGCCCGGTCGATCCGCTCGGCGAACTCGGCGCCGCACAGGACCATCCCGCCGCGCGGGCCGCGCAGCACCTTGTGGGTCGTCGCGCAGACGATGTCGGCGTACGGGACGGGGCTGGGCGCGGCCCCGCCGGCGACGAGCCCGATCGGATGGGCGGCGTCCGCGATGAGGTACGCCCCGACCTCGTCGGCGATCTCCCGGAACACCGAGTACTCCGGGTGGCGCGAGTAGGAGATCGACCCGCAGACGATCGCCTTGGGCCGG
The DNA here is from genome assembly GCF_035984415.1 of Streptomyces sp. NBC_01296. Classification (NCBI taxonomy): domain Bacteria; kingdom Bacillati; phylum Actinomycetota; class Actinomycetes; order Kitasatosporales; family Streptomycetaceae; genus Streptomyces; species Streptomyces sp. NBC_01296. The sequence continues at coordinate 3,113,583 of NZ_CP130720.1, forward strand.
TGCGTCCGCGCCAGGTCCTGCACCTGCCGGTAGTCGATGAGGCCGCTCTCGGCGTCGACGCCGTACCCGACGAAGTCGAACCAGCGCCCGGAGAAGTTGGCCGGCGAACCGTGGGTGAGGTGTCCGCCGTACGCGAGCCCCATCGCCAGCACCGTGTCCCCGGGCCGCAGCAGCGCGGCGTACGAGGCCAGCACGGCGGCGGAACCGGAATGCGGCTGCACGTTGGCGTGCTCGACCCCGAACAGCGCGCGGGCCCGCTCGACGGCCAGCCCTTCGGCGAGGTCGGCGTACTCGCAGCCGCCGTGGTACCGATGGCCGGGATAGCCCTCGGCGTACTTGTTGGCGAGCGCCGAGCCGAGCGCTGCGAGCACGGCGGGCGAGGTGAAGTTCTCGGCGGCGCTCAGCTGCAGGGTGGTGGCCTGGCGCTGCGCCTCCCCCGCGAGCACATCGGCCATCTGCGGATCCTGCTGCCGCAGCAGGTCCGTGGGCGGGGTGATGACGCTCATGGCGACTCCCAGTGGCCGGTCCCGGATAGGCCCACTCTAGGCCCGGGGCTCTGATCCCGCCCTGCGGAGATGCCCGTCAGCGCCGGGCCGTGACGCCTGTCAGGGCCGTGACCACCGGGTCCAGCGCCTGGTTGATCTCGTCGCCGATCGAGCGGAAGAAGGTGATCGGCGCCCCGTACGGGTCGTACACCTCGTCCGCGTCGGGCGAAGGCGCCAGCAGCCACCCCCGCAGCGCGGCCGCAGCCCGCACCAGGGCACGGGCCCGCTCGGCGACGCCGTCGTCCAGCGGCGGCAGCGTGGCCGGATCTATGGCCCGCACCAGCCGGGTGAACTCCTTCAGCGTGAACGTGCGCAGCCCTGCCGAGTGCCCCATCGAGATGACCTGCGCACGGTGGTCGCGCGTGGCGGTCAGCACCAGGTCGGCGCGTATGACGTGCTCGTCCAGCAGCTCCCGCCCGGTGAAACCGGAGGCGTCCGCACCGAAATCCGCGAGCACGGCCGCCGCGTTCGCCTCCATCGGGGCACCCTCGTGGCCCCAGGTCCCCGCGCTCTCCACGATCAGGTCGCTCGCCGGGATGCCCCCCAGCCGGTGCGCCAGCGCATGCCGGGTCAGCCGCTCGGTGATGGGCGAGCGGCACACGTTGCCGGTGCTGACGTGGAGGATGCGGAAGGTGTCCCCTCCGGCCGCTGCCGGGTGGGAGTCCCCCCAGCCGTGGTCGGCGCCGGAGGTGTGCCCGCTTGCTATGCCACGCCCCTGAGGGCTCACGGGGCCACCTCGAGGTCGGGTACGACCTCCCGCAGCTGCTCGGCGGTCAGTGCCCCCTCGCGCAGCAGGACGGGAACCTTCCCGGTGACGTCGACGATCGACGAGGGCTGGATCCCGGGCGTCGGACCGCCGTCCAGGTACACGGACACGGAGTCGCCCAGCATCTCGCGCGCCGCGTCGCAGTCCTCCGGCGCCGGGTGCCCGGACAGGTTCGCCGAGGACACGGCCATGGGGCCGACCTCGGTGAGCAGCTCGATGGCGACGGGGTGCAGCGGCATGCGGACGGCCACGGTGCCGCGGGTCTCCCCCAGGTCCCAGGCGAGCGAGGGCTGGTGCTTGGCGACCAGTGTCAGCGCGCCCGGCCAGAAGGCGTCGACGAGCTCCCAGGCCTGCTCGGAGAAGTCCGTGACGAGGCCGTGCAGGGTGTTCGGGGAGCCGATGAGCACCGGGGTCGGCATGTTGCGGCCGCGCCCCTTGGCGGCGAGCAGGTCACCGACGGCCTCTGCGCTGAAGGCGTCCGCGCCGATCCCGTAGAGGGTGTCGGTGGGCAGCACGACAAGCTCGCCGCGGCGCACGGCGGATGCGGCTTCACGCAGACCCGTCTTGCGGTCCGTCGCGTCGTTGCAGTCGTATCGCCGGGCCATCAGCGGGACTCCTCGTGCAGCAGGGGGGTGGAGGGGTGGGTCGCGCCCGTCACGGCAGGGCCTTGCGGGCGGTGGCGAAGCGCGGGCGGTTGTTCAGGTCGGGATGGTCGGCGGCGTCGGCCCAGCCGCGCTCCTCCGCGAAGATCCACGGGACCTGGCCGCCCTGGGTGTCGGCGTGCTCGATGACGACGATGCCGCCGGGCCTCAGCAGCCGGTGCGCGGTGCGCTCGATGCCGCGGATGGTGTCGAGGCCGTCCTCGCCGGAGAAGAGGGCCATCTCCGGATCGTGGTCGCGGGCCTCGGGGGCCACGTACTCCCACTCCGTGAGCGGGATGTACGGCGGGTTCGAGATCACCAGGTCGACCTGGCCGTCCAGCTCGGGCAGCGCGCTCAGGGCGTCGCCCTGGTGGACGGTGACCCGGGAGCCCTCGGCGTTCTTGCGGGTCCACCGCAGGGCGTCCTCGGACAGCTCGACCGCGTGCACGCGCGAGCGCGGCACCTCCTGCGCCATGGCCAGCGCGATGGCGCCGGACCCGGTGCACAGGTCCACGATCAGCGGCTCGACGACGTCCATCGCCCGGACGGCGTGTATGGCCCAGTCCACGACCGACTCGGTCTCGGGCCGGGGCACGAAGACCCCGGGCCCGACCTGGAGCTCCAGGTACCGGAAGAAGGCGCGGCCGGTGATGTGCTGGAGCGGCTCGCGCGCCTCGCGGCGGGCGACGGCCTCCCAGTAGCGGGCGTCGAAGTCCGCGTCCTTGACGTGGTGCAGTTCCCCCCGCTTGACGCCGTGCACGAAGGCCGCGAGCTCCTCCGCGTCGAAGCGCGGTGAGGGCACGCCGGCGGCGGCCAGCCGCTGGGTGGCCTGGGCCACCTCGGCAAGCAGCAAGTTCACGCTGGTCCTCCGGGCTGCTGTCGTACGGGGGTGGAGCGGGGGTGGTGCAGGTCGGGCGGGGATCAGTGCGCGGACGCCAGCTTGGCGGCCGAGTCCGCGTCGACGCAGGCCTGGATCATCGAATCGAGGTCGCCGTCGAGCACCTGGTCCAAGTTGTACGCCTTGAATCCGGTCCGGTGGTCCGAGATCCGGTTTTCCGGGAAGTTGTACGTCCGGATCTTCTCGGAGCGGTCCACCGAGCGCACCTGGCTGCGGCGCACGTCGGAGGCCTCCTGCTCGGCGGCCTCCTGGGCGGCGGCCAGCAGGCGCGACCGCAGGATGCGCATCGCCTGCTCCTTGTTCTGGAGCTGGCTCTTCTCGTTCTGGCAGGAGGCGACCACACCGGTGGGGAGGTGCGTGATGCGCACGGCCGAGTCGGTGGTGTTGACGGACTGGCCGCCGGGGCCCGACGAGCGGTACACGTCGATGCGGAGGTCGTTCATGTTGACCTCGACCTCGACCTCCTCGGCCTCCGGGGTGACGAGCACGCCGGCGGCGGAGGTGTGGATGCGGCCCTGGGACTCGGTGGCCGGAACACGCTGGACGCGGTGCACGCCGCCCTCGTACTTCATACGGGCCCAGACGCCCTGGCCGGGCTCGGTGGCACCGTTGCCGCCCTTGGTGCGGACGGAGACCTGGACGTCCTTGTAGCCGCCGAGCTCGGACTCGGTGGAGTCGATGATCTCGGTCTTCCAGCCCACGCGCTCCGCGTAGCGCAGGTACATGCGCAGCAGGTCGCCGGCGAACAGGGCGGACTCGTCGCCGCCCGCGCCCGCCTTGATCTCCAGGAGCACGTCCTTGTCGTCGCTGGGGTCGCGCGGGACGAGCAGCAGGCGGAGCTTCTCGGTGAGCTCCTCGCGCTGCGCGCTCAGTTCCTTCACCTCGGCCGCGAAGTCCGGGTCGTCGACCGCGAACTCCTTCGCCGTCTCGATGTCCTCGGCGGACTGCTTCCAGGCACGGAAGGTCGCGACGATCGGGGTCAGCTCCGCATAGCGCTTGTTGAGCTTGCGCGCGTTGGCCTGATCCGAGTGGACCGAAGGGTCGGCGAGCTTCTTCTCAAGGTCGGCGTGCTCGCCGACCAGTTCCTCGACCGCCTCGAACATCGGGGGCTCCTGGGGTGAAAAGTACGAAAAAGGGCTGCGGGACGACAAAGGCGCCGGTCCGGCTGCCCCCGTGTGGACAGGGTGCAGCCGGGGTCCGGCGCCGGGGGCTCGCTACTTCGAGCCGGCAGCCTTGCCGAAGCGGGCCTCGAAGCGGGCGACGCGGCCACCGGTGTCGAGGATCTTCTGCTTGCCCGTGTAGAACGGGTGGCACTCGGAGCAGACCTCGGCACGGATGGTGCCCTCGGTCAGGGTGCTGCGGGTGGTGAACGACGCGCCACAGGTGCAGCTGACCTGGGTCTCGACGTACTCGGGGTGAACATCGCGCTTCAAGGTGTCTCCTAGATTCGGGAGGGCGCCGGGTCGCAGGAGCCGAATTGCGCACTGCGTGAACCGGGGCCGACAGACCAGTCTGCCAGGACCGGGCTGCCTGTCAAAATTCTGAGGACGCCTCCCTCAACGGGGCGGGGGCGGCATCTATTCCACGTTGCTGCCGAACGCTCCTGAGCAGGCCTTTTACGGCTGCTGGACGATCGAGCCGGCCGTTCCCTTGTCACCCATCGAGTTCGCGGTGGCCTCGGCGGGGACCGGCTGCTCGGCCAGCAGGGCGTCCCAGACCATCTTGGACTCCTTGGTCAGCGGGGCGACCCGGTCGGGGTCGCGGGCGTCCGGACCCACGGGCAGGGTGATCATCTTCATGTCCTGGGCGTCGATGCCCTGGAGGCTCTGGGCGAAGCCCATCAGGGACTTCACGTCGCCGAGGGACTTGTCGGTGGTGAGCGCCTTGGTGCCGGTGTCGGCGAGGTCGAGCAGCCGCTTGGGGTTGTCGAAGACGCCGATGCCCTTGACCTGCTTGATCAGGGCCTTCATGAACGCCTGCTGCAGCTGTATTCGGCCCAGGTCGCTGCCGTCGCCGACGGTCTTGCGGGTCCGTACGAGGCCCAGGGCCTGCTCGCCGTTCAGCTTGTTGGGGCCGGCCGGGAGGTCGAGGTGGCTCCCGTAGTCCTTGATGGGCTTGGTGGTGGTGAGCTGGACGCCGCCGAGGTTGTCGATGATCTTCTTGAAGCCCGTGAAGTCGACCTCGATGTAGTGGTCCATGCGGATCCCCGACATCTTCTCGACGGTCTTGACCGCGCAGGCGGCCCCGCCGATGGTGAACGCCTCGTTGAACTGCGAGCGCGAGCTGCCGCGCTCGGTCTTGCCGTTGCTCAGCGTGCACGGCGGCCGGTTGACCATGGTGTCGCGCGGGATCGAGACGACGGTGGCCTTCTTGTGGCCGTCGTACAGGTGGACGATCATCGCCGTGTCGGAGCGGGCCGAGCCGCCGTCGTCCTGGCCGTACTCGGAATTCGCGCCGCCGCGGGAGTCGGAGCCGAGGACGAGGATGTCCATCGAGCCGTTGTCGACGTTCTGCGGGCGGTCCTTGCCGAGCGCCTGGTCGATGTCGACCGTCTTCAGGTTCCCGTTCAGGTGGAAGTAGAACCAGCCGAGACCCGCCCCGCCCACGAGGACCACGCCGGCGGCGCTCCACGCGGCGATGACGAGGGCCTTGCGCCCCTTCGAGGGTTTCCGTCGGCGCCGGCCCGCGGCACGCCGGCCGCTGCCCCTGCTGTCCTCGCTCATGCTCTCCTCAGTCCTGAAATGCGTTCCCGGCCGGACGCCCGGCCCAGTGGCCTCCCCGCACTGCCCTCTGACACAGACGGCCGAATGCCCTCCAGGGTTCCACGGCCGACGCGGGCCCCGTGCCGGCCGCACTGCGGCGGCGGGGGTGGGAGGAGCACGGCGTGGCACCGCGCCCACCTGCGGTTTCCCGGGGGGACGCACACAGTGGCCGCGAGGTTCACGAAAACCGCGAGTGTGGCGAAGCTCGCACCCGCGGAAAACATGCCAAAACGTCAGAGAACACCCCGAAAACACGGGACCGCCCCCACCGCGCGTGCGGTGGGGGCGGTCCCGGTGATGCGGTGCGGCGACGGTCAGTCGTCGTTCTTGCCCGACGGGGTCGTCTTGGCGATCTGCATCAGGAACTCGGCGTTCGACTTCGTCTGCTTCATCTTGTCGAGCAGGAGCTCGATGGCCTGCTGCGAGTCGAGCGCGTGCAGCACGCGGCGCAGCTTCCAGACGATGGCGAGCTCCTCGCTGTTGAGGAGGATCTCCTCCTTGCGGGTGCCCGACGGGTCGACGTCGACGGCCGGGAAGATGCGCTTGTCGGCGAGCTTCCGGTCGAGCTTGAGCTCCATGTTGCCGGTGCCCTTGAACTCCTCGAAGATCACCTCGTCCATGCGCGAGCCGGTGTCGACCAGCGCGGTGGCCAGGATGGTCAGCGAGCCGCCGTCCTCGATGTTGCGCGCGGCACCGAAGAAGCGCTTCGGCGGGTACAGCGCGGTCGAGTCGACACCACCGGACAGGATGCGGCCGGAGGCGGGCGCCGCGAGGTTGTACGCGCGGCCCAGACGGGTGATGGAGTCCAGCAGGACGACCACGTCGTGACCCAGCTCGACGAGGCGCTTGGCGCGCTCGATGGCCAGCTCGGCGACGGTGGTGTGGTCCTCGGCCGGGCGGTCGAAGGTCGAGGAGATGACCTCGCCCTTGACCGACCGCTGCATGTCGGTGACCTCTTCCGGACGCTCGTCGACCAGGACGACCATCAGGTGGCACTCGGGGTTGTTGACCGTGATCGCGTTGGCGATCGCCTGCATGATCATGGTCTTGCCGGTCTTCGGCGGGGCCACGATCAGGCCTCGCTGGCCCTTGCCGATCGGCGACACGAGGTCGATGATGCGGGTCGTCAGCACACCCGGGTCGGTCTCCAGACGGAGGCGGTCCTGGGGGTACAGCGGGGTCAGCTTCTGGAACTCCGGTCGGCCGCGGCCGGATTCGGGCGCCATGCCGTTCACCGAGTCCAGCCGCACGAGGGCGTTGAACTTCTCGCGGCGCTCGCCGTCCTTGGGCTGGCGCACGGCACCGGTGGTGTGGTCGCCCTTGCGCAGACCCGCCTTGCGGACCTGGGCGAGGGAGACGTACACGTCGTTGGGGCCGGGCAGGTAGCCCGAGGTCCGGATGAACGCGTAGTTGTCGAGGATGTCCAGGATGCCCGCGACGGGGATCAGGACGTCGTCGTCGGCGACCTGCGGCTCGCTCGGCGCGAACTCGTCGCGGCCACGACGGCCACGGCGGTCGCGGTAGCGGCCGCGACGGCCGCGACGGCCGTCCTCGCCGTCGAAGTCGTCCTCGGGGCCGTTGCCCTGGGGGGCCTGACGGTCCTGACGGCCCTGCTGCTGACGGTCCTGACGGCCGCCCTGCTGCTGGCGGTCCTGACGGCCGCCGCCCTGGCCGCCGCCCTGACCCTGGCCGGCCTGACCCTGGCCCTGGCCCTGGCCCTGACCCTGGGCGCCCTGGCCCGGCTCGTCGGCCTTGGCACCGCGGTCACGGCGGTCGCGCTGGCGCTCGCCGCGCTCGGCACGGTCCCCGCGGTCGCGGCGGTCGCGCCGGCCGCGGCCCTCGCCCTCCTGGGCGGGCGCGGAGACGGCGGTCGCGGCCTCGGCCTTGGCCTCGGCCGGCGCGGTCGCGGTGGTGGTCTCGGTCTTCGCCTCGACCTGCACGGCGGCGGGGGCCGCGGTCTCCGGGCTGCCGGAGGGGGCCGTGGCCCGACGCCGGCGGCGCTCGCCGGCCGGGGCGTCGTCGGAGGCCGGCTGGCCCGGGATCTCGATCTGCGCCTGCGCGGCAGGCTTCTCGGCGGGCGCCTCGGCGGCGGCCTCACCCGTACGGGCCTTGCTGGTGGCGCGGCGCTTCGGCTTGGCCTCGGCGGCGTCGGCGGCGGGAGCCGCGGCCTTGGGGGCACCACTGCCCGCCTGCGCCTCCTTGATGACCTCGATCAGCTGGCTCTTGCGCATCCGCGCAGTGCCCCTGATACCAAGGCCCGACGCGACCTGCTGCAGCTCGGCCAGGACCATGCCCTCGAGGCCGGTGCCGGAGCGGCGCCGACGTCCGGCAGTGGTCGCCGCGGCGCCCGCGGCGGGGGCACTGGTGTCGACATTGGTGTCGGCAGCGCCCATCAGATCGGTGGTGTCGCTCACGAAGGGTCCTTCCCTGGAGCGGACGTCGGCCTGTCTGGCTCGGCGACCGGTTGTGCTGTCCGGCAACGGACCATTACCTGATGGGTCATGGACCGCGGCCGGGGCGGTGGTCCGCCGGTAGAGATACGGCGGAGAGAAACGTGCATGGGTGGTTCCGGCGAGAAGCCCCCGAGCTGGAAGCGTGGGAATGTCACGCCGATTCCGGAGCGTGCTCGAAACTGCTGGAAGCGATCAAAGCAGTCGGGGAGGCTCCCGGAAGAAAGGTGGTCCCGGATGGGGACACTGAGCACCGAGCCATGGCGGCTTCGGCTGCACACTTGAGAGTAACACTACCGGATCCAACAGATATTCCCCCTCTCAATCACCGGCAATCGCGCCTTCCGCGCGGGCGGCCTGCCCTGACCGCCCGCCCCTGGCGGGTATGCCCATACGGCCTAGCCGCCCTGGGTGCCCAGCGGAAGTACGCTCGCGCCCGCGGCGTCGAGGGCGAGCCGGTTCGCCGCCCATCCCTCGCCCGCGAGCTGCGCGACCTTGTCGGCCGCACCGTTGTCGACCAGCGCGAGGACCGTGGGGCCCGCGCCGGAGATGACCGCGGGGATGCCGTCCGCCCGCAGCCGGTTGACGAGTGCCACGCTCTCGGGCATCGCCGGGGACCGGTACTCCTGGTGGAGCCGGTCTTCTGTGGCCGGCAGCAGCAACTCGGGACGCCTGGTCAGGGCTTCGACGAGCAGGGCTGCGCGACCTGCGTTGACGGCCGCGTCCACGTGCGGGACGTTGCGCGGCAGCAGGCCGCGTGCAGTCTCCGTCAGGACCGGCTTGGAGGGGACGAAGACCACCGGAACGATGGAATCGGCGGGCTCCATACGGATCGCCTTGGCGCTGCCGCCGTCCATCCAGGCGAGGGTGAAGCCGCCGAGGAGACAGGCGGCGACGTTGTCGGGGTGGCCCTCGATCTCCGTGGCCAGTTCGAGCAGGGCCGCGTCGTCGAGCTTGGCCTCTCCGCCTATGGTCACGGCGCGGGCGGCGACGATGCCGGCGCAGATGGCGGCCGAGGAGGACCCGAGGCCGCGGCCGTGCGGGATGCGGTTGGCGCAGACGACCTCGAGGCCGCGCGGCTGCCCGCCCAGCAGGTCGAAGGCGGTGCGCATGGAGCGTACGAGCAGGTGGCTCTCGTCCCGCGGGAGGGTGTCGGCGCCCTCGCCCGCGATGTCGATGTTCAGGCCGGAGTCGGCCACCCGGACGACCACGTCGTCGTAGAGCCCCAGGGCCAGGCCGAGGGCGTCGAAACCCGGGCCGAGGTTGGCACTGCTGGCGGGGACGCGCACCCGTACGGCGGCGGCGCGGAACGCTGGACCGGCCATCGTCCGATGACACTCCTTGTGACTGTGCGAGACGAGATCTTCGCTGGCTCGCTGCGAATGTACTGGAGAACGTACGACACCCGAAGGCCCTCTGGGCAGCACCACGGTCATATGCGCGGTGGCGGATGTAAGTACAGCGTATCGAAGGAAGGTTCTCTCGCGACATAGGGCGCACAGGAGGCGCACGATGCGTGTCGGTGTCTTCCGGTGGATTGCGCTGAATGCCGTTGACTTTTGTGCCGTACGACCCGAGTTGCCGGGTTCCGAAGGCTTTCCGGAACCCGGCAACTCAGGGTGCTGCCACGGTGTCGGACCGGGTCAGACCAGGCCGAGGCGGACGGCCGCGGCCTCCGCGTCGACCGGGATGGTGACCGGCTGCGGAGCGCCGGCGACCGCCCAGTCGGGGTCCTTGAGTCCGTTTCCGGTGACGGTGCATACGATCTTCTGGCCGGGGTCGACCAGGCCCAGCTCGGCGGCCTTGAGCAGGCCGGCGACGGACGCGGCCGAGGCGGGCTCGACGAAGACGCCCTCCTGCGCGGCCAACAGGCGGTATGCAGCCAGGATCTGGCGGTCCGTCACCTCGTCGATGAAGCCGCCCGACTCGTCGCGCGCGGCGAGCGCGTAGTCCCACGAGGCCGGGTTGCCGATGCGGATCGCGGTCGCGATGGTGTGCGGCTCCTTGACGACCTCGCCGCGCACGATGGGTGCGGAACCGGAGGCCTGGAAACCCCACACGCGGGGCGTACGGGAGGCCAGGCCGTCGGCCTTGTACTCCTTGAAGCCCTTCCAGTACGCGGTGATGTTGCCGGCGTTGCCGACGGGCAGCACGTGGATGTCGGGGGCGTCGCCGAGCGCGTCGACGATCTCGAACGCGGCGGTCTTCTGGCCCTCGATGCGCACCGGATTGACGGAATTGACCAGCGCGACCGGGTAGTTGTCGGACAGCGCGCGGGCCAGGTCCAGGCAGTCGTCGAAGTTGCCGTCCACCTGCAGGATCTTGGCGCCGTGGATCAGGGCCTGACCCATCTTGCCCAGCGCGATCTTGCCGCGGGGCACGAGGACGGCCGAGACCATCCCGGCGCGCACCGCGTACGCGGCGGCGGAGGCCGAGGTGTTGCCCGTGGAGGCGCAGATGACGGCCTTGGCGCCGTCCTCCTTGGCCTTGCTGATCGCCATGGTCATGCCGCGGTCCTTGAAGGACCCCGTCGGGTTCGCGCCCTCGACCTTCAGGTGCACCTCGCAACCGGTGCGCTCGGAGAGCACCTGCGCGGGGACGAGGGGAGTACCGCCCTCGCGGAGCGTGACCACGGGAGTCGTGTCCGTCACCGGCAGGCGGTCCCGGTACTCCTCGATGATGCCGCGCCACTGGTGGGTGCGATTGCTGCTCATGGGTCCTTACTCCCCTTCAACACGCATGATGCTGGCGACACCGCGCACGGTGTCCAGCTTCCGCAGCGCCTCGACGGTCCCGGAGAGGGCGGCGTCGGGTGCGCGGTGGGTGACGACGACGAGGGAGGCTTCGTTGCCGACCCCGTCCGGACGTCCTTGCTGTCGTACGGTATCGATCGAGACACCGTGCTCCGCGAACGTCGTCGCCACCTGGGCGAGGACGCCCGGCTTGTCGGCCACATCGAGGCTGATGTGGTACCGCGTGACGACGTCGCCCATGGGGCTGACCGGCAGCTGGGTGTACGCCGACTCGCCGGGCCCCGTTGCCTCGGCGAGCTTGTTGCGGCAGACGGCGACGAGGTCGCCCAGGACCGCCGAGGCGGTCGGAGAACCGCCCGCGCCGGGCCCGTAGAACATGAGCCGCCCGGCGGCCTCGGCCTCGACGAAGACGGCGTTGTACGCCTCGCGGACGGACGCCAGCGGGTGGCTGAGCGGAATCATCGCCGGGTGCACTCGAGCAGTGACGGACTGCCCGTCCGCGGCGCGCTCCAGGATCGCGAGGAGCTTGATGGTGCAGCCCATGCGCTTGGCGGAGGCGAAGTCCGCGGCGCTGACCTCGGTCATGCCCTCGCGGTAGACGTCGTCGAGGCGGACCCGGGTGTGGAAGGCGATGCCGGCCAGGATCGCGGCCTTGGCGGCGGCGTCGTAGCCCTCGACGTCGGCGGTCGGGTCGGCCTCGGCGTACCCGAGGGCGGTGGCCTCGTCGAGCGCCTCCTGGTACCCGGCGCCGGTGGAGTCCATCTTGTCGAGGATGAAGTTCGTGGTGCCGTTGACGATGCCCATCACCCGGTTGATCTTGTCGCCGGCGAGGGACTCGCGCATCGGGCGGACCAGCGGGATGGCGCCGGCGACGGCGGCCTCGTAGTAGAGGTCCAGCCCGTGCTGCTCGGCTGCGGCGTGCAGGGCGGCGCCGTCCTGGGCGAGCAGCGCCTTGTTCGCCGAGACGACGGAGATGCCGTGCTCGAAGGCGGTGGTGATGAGGGTGCGGGCGGGCTCGATGCCGCCGATGACCTCGATGGCGACGTCGATGTCGCCGCGTTTGAGGAGGGCGGTCGCATCGGTGGTGACCAGCGCCGGGTCGATGCCCTCGCGCACCTTGGAGGGACGGCGCACGGCCACGCCGGCGAGCTCGACGGGCGCGCCGATCCTCTGCGCGAGGTCGTCGGCGTGCGTCGTCATGATGCGCGCCACCTCTGAGCCGACCACTCCACAGCCCAGCAGCGCCACCTTCAGCGGACGCGTACGCATCATTCGACCTACGCCTTTCGATCTTCCATCACCACCCGGCGCGCGGGTTGCGCGCCGAGTCTCAACCAGTCTCACTCAATGGACAGCACTTTCCATCCTCGGTCCATTGAGTGAGACACCTATCGGCACCTATTTTGGGGTTCTGGGGGCTTCCCCCGGAAATATGCGGTTCATCCAAGGTCGAGACGCAGGAGATCTTCCTCCGTCTCGCGCCGCACGATCACTCGGGCCTCCCCGTCGCGCACGGCCACGACGGGCGGCCGCAGCGCGTGGTTGTAGTTGCTGGCCATGGAGCGGCAGTACGCCCCGGTGGCGGGTACGGCGAGGAGGTCCCCCGGGGCCAGGTCGGCCGGCAGGAAGGCGTCCTTCACCACGATGTCACCGCTCTCGCAGTGCTTGCCGACGACGCGGACGAGCATGGGCTCGGCGTCGGAGACGCGGGAGACGAGGGTCACCGCGTACTCGGCGTCGTAGAGGGCGGTGCGGATGTTGTCGGACATGCCGCCGTCGACGGAGACGTACGTACGCAGCCCCTCGAGCGGCTTGATCGTGCCGACCTCGTACAGCGTGAAGGCCGTGGGCCCGACGATGGCCCGGCCGGGCTCGACGGAGATGCGGGGCGCGCGCAGCCCGGCGGACTCGCATTCGCGGGCGACGATCTCGCGCAGGGCCTTGGCGATCTCGTGGGGCTCGCGCGGGTCGTCGGAGGAGGTGTACGCGATGCCGAGGCCGCCGCCGAGGTCGATCTCGGGCAGCTCGACGCCGTGCTCGTCGCGTACGGCGGCCAGCAGCCGGACCACCCGCTTGGCGGACACCTCGAAGCCGGCCATGTCGAAGATCTGCGAGCCGATGTGGGAGTGGACGCCGAGCAGCTCGAGGCTGTCGTGCCCGAGCGCGCGGCGGACGGCCTCCGCCGCGCTGCCGTCGGCGACGGCGATGCCGAACTTCTGGTCCTCGTGCGCGGTCGCGATGAACTCGTGCGTGTGCGCCTCGACGCCGACGGTCACGCGGATCTGGACGGGCTGGCGCACGCCGAGCTCACGGGCGATGTGCGCGACTCGAGCGATCTCCTGGAAGGAGTCGAGCACGATGCGACCGACCCCGGCCTCGACGGCCCGGGTGATCTCCCGGGCGGACTTGTTGTTGCCGTGGAAGGCGATCCGCCCGGCGGGCATCTTGGCGGCGAGCGCGGTGGCCAGCTCCCCGCCGGAGCACACGTCGAGGTTCAGCCCCTCTTCCTGCAGCCACTTCACGACGGCCTTGGAGAGGAACGCCTTCCCGGCGTAGAAGACGTCGGCGTCCGGCCCGAAGGCGTGCGCCCAGGCGCGGCACCGGGCCCGGAAGTCCTCCTCGTCGAGGAAGTACGCGGGCGTCCCGAACTCCTCGGCGAGGGCGGTGACGGGGATGCCGCCCACCGTCACGACACCGTCGGCGTTCCGTCGTACGGTCCGGGCCCAGACCTTCTCGTCGAGCGCGTTGAGGTCGGCGGGCGGCGGGGAGTAGTGCCCTTCGGGCAGGACGTCGGCGTGGCGGGGCCCGGCGGGGTGCGCGGAACGGCTCATCGGTATCTCTCTTCGCAGATCACAGGCAGTCAGGTGCGTCCATGCCGAGCAGGGCCAGGCCACCGGCCAGCACCGTCCCGGCGGCTTCGGCAAGAGCCAGCCGGGCACGGTGGGCGGCCGAGGGTTTCTCGTCCCCCTCGGGCAGGACGCAGTGCTGGAAATCGAGCAGCTCGTCGGCGGCGCGGACGAGGAACCGGACGAGCTGTTCCGGCGCCCGCCGGTGCGCGGCGGCTTCGAGTACGAGGGGGTAGTCGGCGAGGACGCTCACCAGCCGTTCGGCGCCCTCGACGTCACCGGGCCCGCTCCGGAACCCGAGCCGGGCGGCGTTGCGCGACAGGGCCCGGCTCCGCGCGTGGGCGTACCGCACGCGGAAGAACTCGTTGGACTCGTCCTGCACGAGCAGCCGCTCGTCGAAGGCGGGGGTCTCGTGCGGCGCGACGGCGAGCATGGCCCAGCCGGCGGCGTCGGCCCCGTACGCGGCGACGACGTCGCCGTCCCGCCGGGCCACGGGCGCGGCCTTGACGGGGGCGGCGCCGGTCCGGCCCTGGCTGAGCTCGATCCGCAGGACGGCTTCGCGCACGACGCGCGCCCGCAGTTCGGTGTCGGGGGTGAACCCGTACCGCAGCCCGCGCGCCTGTACTTCGCGTACGAGTACGTCGGCGGGCGTGCGGTCCATCACGAAGTTGAGGAATCCGGGACCGGTGACCTCGACGCGCTCGATGCCGGGAACGGCGCCGAGCCGCCGGGCCAGCACACCGGCGACGTCGAGGGGCGGGCGTCCGGCCGTCTTGGCGACCTGGAAGGCCACGGGGGTCGCGTAGTCCCCCACCCCGCCGGGGCGGGTCCGCTCGACGACGACCCGCTCGGGCACACCCGCCTCGGCGGGCAGCTCCCCCTCCTCGACGGCGCAGCGCACGGCGCGTACGACGGTACGGGAGAGGTCGGCGGGGATCACGGGACCAGCCTAGGCGAGAAGCCCACCCATCCCGCGAACGGTTTCGCCATGTGAACAGCCGGCCGCCGCTACCCTCTCCCCCGCCCCGCGGGGGCTCCCTTCCGCTCCCGCCGGTCCTTGCGCTCGATGAGCCGGCGTACGACCCGTACGAGCTCGGCGGGCTCGAAGGGCTTGGCGAGGAACGCATCGACCCCGGCCTCGATCCCGGCCTCCACCTCGTGATGCGTACAGGCGCTGACGATGGCGACGGGCACGTGCCGCGTCCGCGGATCGGCGCGCAGCTGGGCGGCCGTCCCGAACCCGTCCAGCCGGGGCATGACCACATCAAGGGTGATCACGTCGGGGCACACGCGGTGCACGATGTCCAGACACTCGGCACCATCGTTCGCGGTCACTACCTCGAAGCCCTCCAGCTCGAGATTGACCTTGATCAGCTGCCGGATGACCTTGTTGTCGTCGACAACAAGCACCCGGCCCGAGGCGCCTGACACAACTCGAGAGTAGGTCCGCCTAAGCCCCCGCGTCCGGGTTTTTGCCACTTCCACCCCCTCCGAGCGACCCGCCTCCCCCTCCCCCGCAACTCGTTTCTGATCACCCCGGGGAAGCTGGTAGTGTTCAACCCGTCGCCGCAACGCGAATGACACGCCCCCGTAGCTCAGGGGATAGAGCAACGGCCTCCGGAGCCGTGTGCGCAGGTTCGAATCCTGCCGGGGGCACTTCGCAGGAAGTGCCCGAAGACCCCGCCATCAGCGGCAACGCTGAGAACGGGGTCTTTTTGCGTCTGCGTCCCGCGGGCGCGCCCTGCGGCCGGGCCCCACGCTGCGCCCGGTGCGAGGCCGGCGGGGCTTGCGCGGGTGCGGGGCGGGGCGCGGCGCTCTGCGTGGGCACCGTGGGTCCGAGTGGTGGATCCAACCTCCTTATTGGAGAGGACAATTCGCGGAATTCCATTCGGCTAACCCGTTCTTTCATGCGTACATTCGAGTGGTCTTGCATCCCAATTGCCTGCCATACGGCGGCATCACCCGGGCGGAATCGTAACGTCGGCGGAAATGATGGGGGTTCGGCCTTCGACGCTGTCGGGGGTTGCTGCCCGCATCTCCGTCCCTCCCGATTCCACGAGATGTGACAGAGTGAAACGAAGGCGATGGTGGGCCGGAATCGCCGGCGTGGCTGCGGTGGGTGCCGGGGTGGCCGTCTGGGCGGTCCAGTCCCATTCGGCAGCCGCCCCGGAATCCAAGAGCCCGTCGGTGAACCTGAAGGCCCAAGAGGCAAATGCGCTGCTGCAAGGCGCCCTTGTGCAGGCGGACCGGCACGACTCCGAAGGGGCCGCCCGTACGTTCCGGCGCGTGGTGGAGCTGGATCCCCGCAACAAGCTCGCCTGGTACAACCTGGGCGTCATCGCGCAGCAGGACGGCAAGGCGGCCGACGCCCTCGTGTCGTACGACAAAGCCCTGAAGATCGACCCGGCGTTCACGTCGGCTCTCTTCAACGAGGCGATCCTGCTGAAGCCGACCGAGCCCGACCGGGCCGCCGGACTCCTGAAGCGCGCCGTCGCCGCCGATCCGAAGGCGGCCACGGCCCATCTGCACCTCGGATACATCCTGGCGGACCAGGGACGTTCCGACGAGGCCGGCGGCGCGTTCCGTCGCGCCGCCCTGGCCGATCCCTCGCTCCGCTCCCAAGTACCGGAGCGGTTCCGGGAATTCGCAAGCCCCTCACCGACATCGACCCCAGCAGGGAGCACCAGATGACGTCGACCGCGACCCCGAGGTTCTCCGTTTTCACCCCCAGCCACCGGCCTCGTTTCCTCGACGAGTGCCTGGCGACGCTGCAGGCGCAGACCTGTCCGGACTGGGAGTGGGTCGTCCTGCTCAACAACGGCGCCCGGTGGCGGCCGGAGCAACCCGACGAGAGGGTCCGCGTGGAGATCGCGGACGAGCTCCGGGGCGTCGGGGCCGCGAAGCGCAGGGCCTGCGAACTGGCGCGCGGCGAGATCCTCGTGGAACTCGACCACGACGACCTGCTGGCGAAGTCGTGTCTGGCGGAGCTCGCCACGGCGTTCGACGAGAACCCCGAGGCCGTCTTCGTCTACAGCAACACCGCGCAGATCACCGAGGACGGGGCCCGGGACGACTCGCGGTGGGACGAGGCCTGCGGCTGGCAGTACGAGGAGGTGGACGTCGACGGCCGCAAGCTCCAGCAGATCGTCTCCATGGCGCCGACCCCGCACAACGTCGCCTACATCTGGTACGCACCCAACCACGTGCGGGCCTTCCGCAAGGACGCCTACGAGCAGGCCGGCGGGTACGACGCCGGCCGTACGGTCCTGGACGACCAGGACCTGATGTGCCGCCTGTTCCACATCGGCGACTTCCACCACGTCAACCGCTGCCTGTACCTCCAGCGGGTGCACCCCGCGAACACCCAGAGCGACCCGGAGATCAACGCGCACATCCAGCGCGAGACGGTCGTCCTGTACGACAAGTACATCGAGGCGAACGCCCTCGCCTGGACCCACCGGCGCGGGCTGCTCGCGCTGGACCTCGGCGCGGCCCACCGCAAGCCCCCCGGCTACCTCGGCGTGGACCAGTACCCGGGCAAGGGCGTCGACATCGTCGCGACGCTGCCCGGGAAGCTGGACCTGCCCGACGGCTCCGTCGGCCTGATGCGGGCGGTGGACTTCCTCGAGCACGTGCCCGCGAAGGTGCCGCTGATCAACGAGATGTACCGGCTGCTGGCGCCCGGCGGGATGCTCCTCACCATGACGCCCAGCTCGGACGGCCGCGGCGCCTACCAGGACCCGACCCACGTGGCGTACTACAACGAGAACTCGTTCTGGTACTACACCGACGATCAGTACCGCACCTTCGTGCCCAGCATCGAGGCCCGGTTCCAGTCCTCGCGGCTGGTCACCTACTTCCCGAGCGAATGGCACTCCAAGAACGACATCTCGTACGTGGTCGCCAACCTCATCGCGATGAAGGACGGCGCGGCGCGGTGCGGCGGGCTGCTGCTGGTCTGAGCGGGCGCCACTGAAACGACGGGTGCCCCGGGGCCGAAGCCCCGGGGCACCCGTCGTTCGGTCGAGGACTTACGGGGTCGAGGCGACGCACACCACGTAAGCGGTGATCGGCTGGGCGGCCGTGGTCGTGGCCTGCCACCCGTTCGGGGGAGTGCCGAGGGGGCGGCTCCTGCGCACGGTGCCGTTGGCGGTCTGGAACCCGCCGCCGGTGGCGAGGTCGTCGTCGTTGCACGTGGCGGTCGCCGTCGTGGTGCCGGTGACCTCGTTGACGTAGGTGGTCACCGTGCCCGTCTCACCCTGGAAGCCCTGGAAGCCCTGGTTGCCCTGGCTTCCCTGGTTGCCCTGGTTGCCCTGCTGGCCCGGCTCACCCTGGAAGCCCTGGTTGCCCTGGCTGCCCTGGCTGCCGGTGCCCGGCACGCCCTGGAACCCCTGGTCGCCCTGGAAGCCCTGGAAGCCCTGGTTGCCCTGGAAGCCCTGGTTGCCCTGAGCGCCCTGGAAGCCCTGGAAGCCCTGCGGGCCCTGGACTCCCGGCCGGCCCGGGTGGCCCGGCCTGCCCGGCTTGCCTTGCGGGCCCTGCGGGCCGCGGCCCTTGCCGTGGTCGCCGTCCTTGCCGCCGTGGTCGCCGCCCGCGACGACGCCTGCCGGGCCGGGCAGTGCCACGGAGCTGTCGGTGGTGCCGGAACGGTGGATCGCGTCGGCGATGGCCGTCGTCGTCGGGACGACGTTGAGCGCGACGGCGAGTACGCCGGCCCCCACCATCGTGGCCGTCTTCAGGCGCGTGGTTCGGGTCGTTCGATGACTCAAGAGAATCTTCCTCACGGACTTGGAGGGGTCACGCCGCAAGCGCGCGCACTCCGTGCGCCTCATTTGAATGCGCGGCACCTCGCCTCTGGCTACGAACGAAGCCATTGTTGACGTTCGGCGATCGAATGATTACGTGACGGCGCATGTCCCGGCGAGGATCACCCGGGCGGCCTCAATGCATGGCATTCACGGAGGGCCACATTTCGAAGAATTACCCTCCGTGGGAAACCGGCAGGTGCTCGTCCGGTGAATTCCGTTCCTCAGCGCATGGGGGCACTCGGCCGGTGGGTGGTAAACCACCGCTCGGCGAGGACGGACACCTCGTGGAGGGCTCCCGGTTCCTCGAAGAGGTGGGTGGCTCCCTCGACGACCTCCAGGCGGTTCTCGCAGCGCAGCCGGGCCTGCGCCGCGCGGTTGAGGGTGAGGACGAGGGAGTCCTCCGAGCCGACCACGAGGAGGGTGGGGGCCCGGACGGCGGCGAGGTGATGACCCGCCAGGTCCGGGCGGCCGCCGCGGGAGACCACCGCGTACACGGGTGAATCCGGGGACGCGGCCGCGGCGAGGGCGGCTGCTGCACCCGTGCTCGCGCCGAAGTAGGCGACCGGGGCCGAGGTGCGGGTCGCGAGCCAGCCGGTGGCTTCGGCGAGGCGGGCGGCCAGGGTCCCGATGTCGAAGACGTTGGCGCGGTCCGCCTCCTCGCCCGGGGTGAGCAGGTCGAACAGCAGGGTGCCCAGGCCGGCCCGGTTCAGGGAACTGGCCACCTGGCGGTTGCGGGGGCTGTGGCGGCTGCTGCCCGAGCCGTGCGCGAACACGACCACGGCCTGCGCGGCCGGCGGGAGGGTCAGGTCGCCGGGGAGGTGCAGTCCTGCCGCGGGGACGGAGACGTCCTCCGTGGTGGCCGGGGGCTGCCGTACGGCCTGCGTGAGGAGGGAGACGACCTCCTCGTCCGGGGTCTGGGAGAAGTCCCGGTACCACTGGCCGACCGAGGAGAAGCCCGGCGGTGTGGAGAGGCAGACCACCTCGTCGGCCACCGCGGCCACCCGGGTCAGCGCCTCCGGCGGGGCCACGGGGGCGGCCATGACGACCCGGGTCGCGCCCTGCGCCCGTACGACCTGGCAGGCGGCCGCGGCGGTGGCACCGGTCGCGATGCCGTCGTCCACGACGATCACCGTCCGGCCGTGGAGGTCCTGCTGCGGCCGGCCCGCGCGGTAGCGGGCGGCCCGGCGGGTCAGTTCCGCCTGCTCCGCCCGCTCGACGGAGGCGATGTCCTGCGGGCTGAGCCGGCCGCGGCGGACGATGTCGTCGCTGATCACGCGTACGCCGCCTTCGCCGATCGCGCCGAACGCCAGCTCGGGCTGGTACGGGACCCCGAGCTTGCGGACGACGATCACGTCGAGCGGGGCCCCGAGGGCGTGCGCCACGTGGAAGGCCACCGGGACCCCGCCCCGGGGCAGCCCCAGGACGACGGGCCCGTCCGCCGCGTAAATCCGCAGCGCCGTACCGAGCCTTCGTCCTGCGTCGTCGCGGTCCGTGAAGAGCATTCCGGGTCATCCCCCAACGTTCTCTGCCGTACTTCGAAACAACGCCTCCCGGCGCCCGCGTGCAAGTCGGGCAACGGGCGGTCCGGTCCGGTGGTCTGTACGAGGGAGGTGGGTCCGGGTCTGTGGGTTTTGAGGGATGGGTAGGGGTGGGGTGCGTGCATAGGTTGGCCGTGAGGCCGCGTTGCGCCGCTGACCAGGTGCTTTGGGGCGGGCTCTGACGACGAGGATGGGGCGGCGCGATGCGTGAGCTGGTGGAGACGGCGCGGCAGTGGGTGGCCGAGGGGCGGGCCGGGTTCCTGGCCCGGCCGGTGGCCGAGCAGGGGTTCGGGCCGCGGGATCCCGCCGGGGCCCTGCTCGTCGATGCGCGGGGGGAATGCGTCGGGGCCCTGTACCACGGGGTCTTCGACGCCGAGCTGGTGGCGGAGGCCGGAGCCATGGCCGCCGGGGCCACCGCCCGGGTGTGCGACGTCTCGGTGGGGGCCGACGAGGCGGCCCTGGCGAAGCTGACCTGCGGCGGGCGGGCCGAGATCCTGCTGCAGCCGCTGTCGGCCGTACCCGCCGAGTGGTGGGACCTGCTCGGCGAGGGCGCCGGGGTGGCGCTCGTGACCCGGCTCGACGAGCAGGCGGGGCAGGCCCTGAGCGAGGTCGTACGGGCCGTCGACCTGCCCGCCAACGACGCCGAGCGGCGGGCCGGCGAGCTGCTGGCCACGCGCCGGCCGGGGCGGGACGCGCTGTACGGGGAGCACGGGCTGGTGTTCGTGGAGGCGTACCCGTCCGCGCCGTACGTGGTCATCGGCGGGGGCGGCGAGCTCGCCGAGATCATCGAGGCGCAGGCCCTGCTGCTCGGGTGGGGCGCAGGCCTCGTCGGCTCGGTCGCGGAGGCCGAGAAGCTGCTGGCCGCGCGCCGGGACGCCGCCTGCCTGGTGATGCTGAGCCACGACCCGGAGTTCGACGTGCCGACCGTACGCAGCGCGCTCGCGCTCGGGATTCCGTACGTCGGCGCCCTCGGGTCCCGCAAGACCACCGCGCGGCGGCGCGAGGGGCTGATCGCCTCCGGTGTGTCCGAGGCGGACCTGGCGCGGGTGCACGGGCCGATCGGCCTGGACCTGGGGGCCCGGACACCCGCGGAGACGGCGCTGGCCATCTGCGCGGAGATCCTGGCCGTGCTCGGGGGCTACGAGGTCCGGGCGCTGCGGGACTCCGACGGGCCGCTGCGCTAGAAGCTGTACCGCCCGGGGCGCGGCCGGGTCTCAGGTGCCGAGTGCGCGCTTGAGCTGCGTCTTGTTCATGTCGGAGCGCCCGCGGATGTTGCGGCGCCTGGCCTCCGCGTAGAGCTGTTCGTACGTCGGCCCCTGCGCGCCCGAATGGGAGTGCAGGCCGCCGCGCCGACTGGAGGACATGTCCTCCAGAGACAACTTGCTCGCGGTCTTGGACTCGCCGGCCCGGGCCCGTTCCTTGTTGACGGTCCGGGCGGCGATCTCCTTGGCCCGCTGCTCGGACTCGCCGCGCTGCTCGGCGCTCTCCTTGATGTGCTCGTACTGGCGTTCTCGTTCGGGTGAAGATCCGCGGGGCATTATCGGGCTCCTTCCGGGGCGCCTCTCGGGGCGGTCGTCCCTGCACCTGCCCCTGATGCGGCACGGTAGTCGCCCGGTACGCAAATCGGAGGATCTCCCTGGCTTTCGGGTGAAACCGGAATCAGTGCGGGAAAATACAACGTATGGACGTGACCTTGAGTCTGGACCAGACGCTGGCCCACATCGCGTGGTTCCTGGTCGTCGGGATTGCCGTGGTCGGCTTCCTGCTCGGCGCCTTCAAGCTGGGCCAGCGGGTCCGGGCCAAGGAGCCCCCGCCACCGACCGCCGAGAGCCAGCCCCACCTGCCGGACGGTGGCGCGGTCTACGAGGTGCGCGAGGAACGCGATCAGGTGGAGATCCCCGAGGGCGGGCTGCGCCCGCACGAAATGCAGGGCTACGGGAACTTCGGCTCCACCACCTCCAGCCATCCCGAGGACGTCAGGGCCGAGCGCGAGTCCGGGTACCGCAACCCGCCGCAGTACCCGGGGCCGCAGCAGCCCCCGCACGGTGAGCCTCCGGTGTACAAGCCGAGCGGGAACGCCTGACCCGGTCCGACCCGTCATGACGCCTGCGACCTGCGCCACCCCGCGGCGCAGGTCGGAGGCGTCAAAAGCCTCGGAGGCGTCAGAGGTCCGTCCGCAGCCTGAGCACCTCGGGCGGCGGGTGCCGGGCGGTCGAGGGGTGCCGGACCTCCGCCGCGAGCGGCGGGTCGAGCGGGCGGAACGGGACCTCGCCGAGTCCGATCGCGGTCACCGTGGCCCCGCCGGCCGGCGCCCCGGCCCGGGTGGCCCCGGCGGCAGGGGCTTCGCGCGAGGCCAGCGCCGCCGCCACGTCCGCCCGCAGCGCGGCCGTCAGCGGGCTCGACACCAGCGGGGTCCCGTCCCCGACCGGCAGCACCAGGACCAGCGCGAGGGGGCGCCGCGGGGTTCCGGTGTAGCCGACCACCGCCGCGTCCCGCACCTGCGTGTGTCGGAGCTTCTGCCAGCCGCGCCGGCCCGCCGGGTACGTCTGGTCGAGCCGTTTGACGACCAGGCCCTCGATCCCGCTGGCGGGCAGCGTCTCGTACCAGGTGGCGGCCAGTTCCGGGTCGGTCGTCATCGGGACCGGCTGCAGCGGCGGGCCCAGCGGGAGCAGCAGGTCGACGAGGAGCGCGCGGCGCCGCTCGTACGTGCGTCCGCGCAGGTCCAGCCCGGCCAGTTCCAGCACGTCGAACGCCGCGTACGAGGCCGGCAGGCTCTGGGCGAGTACGGCGGCCCGCGCGGCCGTGGCCGCCGCCCGCCGCTGGACGAGCGCGAAGTCCGTACGGCCCCCGTGCCAGACCACGACCTCGCCGTCGAGGACGGTCTCGGCGGGCAACTGCCGGGCCGCGGCGGCCAGATCGGGGAAGGCTGCGGTCACGATGCGGCCGGAGCGCGCCTGCAGTACGACGTCCTCGGCGGTGCGCACCACCACGAGGCGGTGGCCGTCGTTCTCCAGACTTCGGTGTGTCTCATGAGACACACCGAAGTCTCGTGTCGCCATCACTGCTACGCCGCTGGACGCCCTACTGAGATTCGCCGTCGACCCAGAGTGGCCGCCCGGTAGCTGCATGCGTTCTGCGGCGACATATCGCCGACCGGATCAGCTGGGAACTCGACGATCCTCAAGGAATGCGTACGCAAACTGCGGCTGACTTGTCATCCGGTCGACCCGGTCTCCAGGACGGTCTATCAGCCCGGCGAGCTGCCCCCGTGCGACCCGTGGTACCCGTCGGTGGGCGCCAGCGCTCGGCTATGGCCAGTCGGGCCGCCCACCGGTGCTGGTCATCGTCTCCGGGTATTCGCGGGTCATCACCGGCCGGATGCTGCCCTCGCGGCAGACGGCGATCTGATCGACGGCCACTGGCGCCTGGGGGCTTGGCATGTGTGCAGTTGCCATGTCTATGATCAAGAAATGTCGACGGGAGGCGCATGGTGGGGGATTTCGATCGGGAGTGGGCTCCGTCGCGCGCTGGCGCGGCCGATCAGCAGGTGGACATGCGGTTGAACGGTACGGGCGCTCCCGCAGGGCCGTTAGCGCCCGGGGGGTCGGGCAGCTTCGGGTCCACGCCGGCCGAGAAGACGGCGGCGGCGAGCACGATCGAAACCGAGCTGCAGCCGAACACCAAGACGGCTACAGAGCACGCGGACGAGGCGACCAACACTGCCGTGAAGGGCTTCGAGGGCTGGGACACCGCCCCGGGCCTGAAGAAGGTCGCGGACACGTGGGACAAGCAGGTCAAGGTCCTGATGGGCCGCCTCGGCTCCGAGAAGAGCGCCCTGCGGGGCGCCTCGGGTCTGTTCGTGCGCAATGACATCGGCCTGGGTGACCAGTTCCGGCCGATCGGCACCCAGTCGAAACTCAACGGGCTGTAGGGGGAAGCCATGCTGACGTACCACGAAGTGATGACCACGGACCTGGGCCTGCTGACGACGGCGGCAGGCAAGTGGGATTCGATGGCCGGTGAACTGAAGAAAGTCGAAAGCCGCTACGGCGACAGCGTCCAGAAGATAACCATGGGTCAGAGCTGGACCGGTATCAGTGTCGGGGTGGCTCATACGAGCTTCGCCGCCACCCGCTACGAGTACTCCGCCGCGCAGATCCAGGCCAAGGCCGTCGCCAGCCTGCTGCGCGACGCGCACAGCCAGTTCACTGACCTCAAGAAGCGGGTCGAGAGTGCGCGGGACGATGCGATAAAGGCCGGCATGACCGTCTCGGAGCAGGGGAACGTCGCCTACGACTACGCGAAGCTCACCGCGCAGGAACGCAGCGCGATCCACCATGACCCGGACGGTGAGACCACCATCCGCAATGCGGTTGCCAAGTGGCAACAGCACATCAACGACTGTGTGAAGGCTGTACCCGAGGCCGACCAGGGCGTGAAGATCGCCCTCGACGCGGTGGGCGTCGACAGCAACAAGGACGCCTTCGGCAAGGGCAACGACGAGACCCTCGATGGCTTCAACGCCGACGCGCAGGGCGACATCGAGGTCTACGAGGCCCGTAACGCCCAGGACATCGCCACCCGCATCAACAGCGGCGAGAAGGTCTCCACCGCCGACTACGCCGAGCTGGACCGTTCCTTCCGCGACAACGCCTCACGCCCGGAGTTCACCCAGACCTTCCTCAACGGAATGGGCGCGGAGAACACGCTGAAGCTCACGAACAAGCTCAACGACCACGCGTACGGCGACGACAAGGGCAACAGGCAGCGCTACCTGGACGTGGAGAAGGGGCTCGCCAACTCCCTGTCGAACGCGATGCAGGACCCCAAGTCCGACTTCTACAAGAACTTCCGCACGCAGCTCGACAAGGCCGGGCTCGCCTCGTACGACCTCAAGGGGGCCGGCAAGGACGTCAACACGGTGGCCCCGGGACACAGCCAGAAAGTCCGCGGCTACCAGAGCCTGGTCACCCTGATGCAGCAGGGCGACGGCTACTCGGCCCCGTTCCTGCACGACATGGCGGACGACATCCGCAAGGCCGAGGACAAGAAACAGGGCGGCAATCCGGATATCTGGGACCGGTACGGAAACTACGGTGGCACGGACAAGGCTTGGTTCGCCCACGACCCCCTCGACGGCCTCCTCGGCATCATGAGCCGCTACCCTGCCGCCTCCACCTCGTACCTCGATCCGGGTCCCGACGGGAAGAACGACAACCTCCACTACCTGCTCAAGGAGCGGGACTGGGAGATCACCAACACCGCGAGCTGGCGCGGCAACATCGAAATACACGGCCACGACACGGTCGACGCCAGCAACCGGACCGGCCTGGGCGCGGCCATCGAAGCGGGCGCCACCGGCTACCCGCCGCTGGGCGCCGGCCAGGACCCCTGGCCCGCCCTCAAGCACACCGACCCGCAGGCCCGGCTCATGCACAGCGTCATCGAGCAGCTCGGCCCCGCCCAGAGTGTGGACGCGAACCTGCGCGAACCGCTGGCCCGGGCGCTGGGCTCGTACGCGGCAGACACCCACGAGATCCTGGGCGGCCTGGACAGCCGCTACATCTCCGCGATGGGCACCGGCCACTTCCAGGAGGGCGGCACCACCCATATGTCGGCGTCCCAGAAGGACCTGGTCCAGTTCATGCGCGGGCTCTCGGACGATCCGGAGGCCTACGGCACGCTCCACAAGGCGGAGTCCCGGTACATCGACATCTCGCTGGAACATCTCCCCAAGGGAGCGCAGGGATCGGAGGTGACGAACGCCGTCAACGAGGCGGGTACGGCCCTCGGCACGTTCAGTTCCATCAGGGAGGACGTGATCAACGACGGCCGGATGGCGGGCTACAGCGCAGCGGACTGGAAGGCTAAGGTCGCCTACCACGTCATCGGCGGCGCGGTGACCCCGCTGTACTTCACCACACCCGTCGGTGCTGCCGGCGCCACCATGTCCGTCGCCTTCGGTGACTCGCTCCAGCGCGGCGTCGACACGTGGGCCTGGGAATGGGACAACAGGATGAAGGCTGCGGTCGATGCCAAGGCCAATCCCGCGATTGCCGACGAGTACCTCGACGTCAACAACCAGATGCCCATCCTGATTCGCGAGTGGGCGAAGGAACGGCCCGACATTCCCGAAGCCGACGTCCGGAAGCTCACTCGCGACGTGCTCGAAGGACATCTCCGTGGGAACGCGACGGCGCAGAAGTACCTGACGGACACGGCCAACTGAGCCGGGTTGCAAAGAGGAGTGGAGCCATCCATGACGGGAAAGACAGCCCGCCGTACCGTGCCGGTCAAGATGTGGTCGTTGCTTGCGGTATGCCTGGCGTTGCTGGGCGGGCTCGTGGCGTGGCTTGGCTTCGGACGCGACACGGCGGCTCCCTGCAACGGCCTGGCGGGGGATGAGCACGTACGAACGTCCGTTGGAGCTGGTGTCCAGGCCGGGATGAACTGCGCGGCACTGGGCCGGGCCATTGTGAAGGCCACGGCCGCGAGCGAGCCGGGCAAGCACTCGCAGGCGCAGGCCCGGGCCGTGAAGGACGTGCTCTACTCCCCCGGACTCGGCTACACGGAGAATCTCCGGATCGATCCCGCCCTCCGCGTGCCGCTGGCCACCGTGCTCGCGGACTTCGCGGGCGACACTCATGAGATGCTCGCCGGACTCGACTCCCAGTACGTCTTCAAGATAGGCCCGGCCGACGACCCGTGGGAGTCCTCCGGCACCTATCACCTGGCAGTCGGCCACCTCGTCTTCCGCAACGTCGTGCGCGCCGTCTCCCAGGATCCGCAGGCGTACGCGATCCTGCGCCTGGCGGAGACCCGGTACGAGGCCAAGCAGCTCGCCGCCGTCCCGGGCGATGCGACGGGGACCCCCCTCTCGCTCCCGCCGACGGAAAACGCCCGTGCACTCGGCATCCTGGACGGCCTGACCGACAGGTACGCCCGTGACCGGGCGTGGCGGACCGCCGTCCGCGACCGTTTGCTGCGCGAGCCGGCCGCCCAGGGCGGCTACCAGGAGGACCCTGCCGCCTACCTCACGGCGACATGGCTCCAAGGCCTCAGGAACATGCCGGAAGCGGAACTGGCCAACCGCCTCCGCGCCCAAGGAGTCGACATCGCCCGCACATGGACCCAGGCGCGGAACACTGACGAGTCCACTCGGCAGGCTCTGGTCGCCGAAGTGGATCTGAGCGCGCTGAGTGGCTACCGCGAGGCCAAGTCGTAACCCAACTGCCCGGCGCAGCAGGCCCGGACAGTACTCTTCACGGCATTCCTCGACACGGTGGTCAAAGACCGAGGGTGTACGGTCACTCGCCGAGGTGGAGCGAATCGGGCTCAGCGCCTACCGCGAGATCAAGCCGTGATGTGCCATGCGTCAACCTATCGTGCTCCCTGCGGGCACGGCGTTCGGATGCAGGACCCGCCGGATCACCCCTCGAACCGGACGCGCACGAACCTCGCTGTCTCGTGGCGACCGGCCGTCTCGCGTACCTCGACCAGGACAGGCTCGATCAGTAGGGTCACGAGGCCGTGGTCGGGATGTTCGGTCCGCTCTCCCAGGCGGCCGCGTACCGATTCGCCGACCTGCCGCGCCTGCATTCCCGTCAGACGCGGCGACGTCTTCACGGTTCGGCCGTCGGGAAGCTCCACGAGAAGAGCATGCGGTCGCTGTTCCGGACCGAATACGCCGAGGAGTATGCCGTCTCGGGTATCGGAGTGCCTGATCTTCCTCCAGGCCCATGTTTCCCCCGGCTGATAGGTCGAACTGAGCGACTTCGCCACGATACCTTCAACGCCCACAGCCCTCATCTCGCGAAACCAGAGGCGCGCGGTCTCCTCGTCCAGCGTGGCCAGCACACGCTGAAGGGGTGGCTCGGCGTCACCCAGAGCCCGACCGAGAAGCTCCCACCGCGTACTCAGGGGCAGGCCCCTGACATCAGTCCCTGGGATGGCGAGGATGTCGAAGGCGATGTAGTAGACCGGAATTCCTGACCGCTCGCGATCGGCGCGGGACCGAAGCAGATCAGTGAAGTCCAGTCGCCCGTCTCGGTAGGCGCAGAGCTCGCCGTCCAGCACGATTCCGGGCGGTAGATTCTCTTGCAGGTGCGCGGAAACCTGCGGGAACTCTCTGGTGAGGTCCCTCCCGGATCGCGACTGCAAGAACGCTCTTCCGCCCTCCAGAATGAAGGCGAGCGCGCGGAATCCATCCAGCTTGAGGGAGTACTGAAGACCTCCAGGCATGCTGTCCTGCTCAGGGACCTCATCGGCCGGCCGCGGACGCATGACATCGAGGGGCGGGTGAAGGACCACCGTCGGCGAGCTCTCTTCCATTCCGCCAGGGTCTGTCCGCCCGGTCTTTGGGGCGGAGTGGGGCTCGCTGGTCCGGCCGGTCTGTCACCGGAACAGCCTCACCCCGCCCGACTCGAAGGTCATTCACGGATGGCGTGGAGCGCGGTCCAGTGGGATAACGGCGGCTGATCGCTTGGCCAGTTGTTCGCGGAATGCCGCGTTCTCGGCCAGCAGGGCCGCGATAACGGTGGCAGCGGCATCGACCTGGTCCTGGAGCTTCCGGCATTCCTGTCGGCACATCGCTGAGTCGAGCAGGATCGGTGTACCGGCGGGTATGCGACGTCGCTCGAAAAGATCCGTGAGCTGGACGTGACTCAGGCCGGCGACCTCACCGACCTTCCAGACCTTCCGCTTGTTGGTGAAGAACAGCTGCACAGACCCCTCCGAGGGACGCCGCCATCGTTCCGAAGAACCGGACAGTCACCCCAACGGACGATCACGTCAACGGCTACGGGAAGGCTCGGAGAGTCACCCGGATGAGACATTTCAAAGTGTCTGGAGAACCGTCGAACTTCGGCTCGTACGCCAGGCCGGCCGCGCGCGGCAGGGTGCGGACGGTGGCGGCGAGGGCGACGTGGATCATGGCCCAGCCTTCCCCGGCAGCCGGTGGGCCCGGTCGGGGTCGGTCAGCGGGCCGAAGAGGTCCCCGTCGCGCTCGAGCCGGGGCGGGATGTCGTCTGCGAGGAACACCAGGTCGGAGGGGGTATGGCAGGCCGCGACCTCCTCCCAGGACACGGGGGCGGAGACCGTCGGCCGGGCCCGCGCCCGCAGGGTGTAGGGGGCGGCGGTGGTTTTGGCGGCGGCGTTCTGGCTGTGGTCGACGAAGACCTTGCCGGGGCGCAGGGCCTTGGCCATGCGGTGCAGGACGAGGTCGGGGAGCGCGCGCTCGGCCTCCTGGGCGAGGCTCTTGGCGTACGCCGACACGCGGTCGGACGGGGTCGGCTCCAGGGGGACGGCCAGGTGCAGGCCCTTGGAGCCGGAGGTCTTGGCGTACGCGGACAGGCCGTCGGCGGCGAGGCGCTCGCGCAGCCACAGCGCGACGGCGCAGCACTCGACGACGGTGGCGGGCGCGCCGGGATCGAGGTCGATGATCAGCCGGTCGGCGAGGGCCGGACTGCCCGCCGGCCACTGGGGGGTGTGGAACTCGACGACGAGGTTGGCGGCCCACATGAGGGAGGGCAGGTCCGCGATGACCACCTGTTCGGCGGAGAGGTCCTCGGAGCGGGGCACCGGGGTGGTTTTCACCCAGGCGGGCGTGCCGGGCGGCGGGTTCTTCGTGAAGAAGAGCTGGCCGTCCGGGCCGTCGGGATAGCGCAGGAACGACACCGGCCGGTTGTGGATGTGGGCCAGCAGCGAACCCGCGATGGTGGCGTAGTAGTGCAGCACCTCGCCCTTGGTGAAGCCGGTCTCGGGGTACAGGACCTTGTGGAGATTGCTGAGCGGGACGCGACGCCCCTCCACCATGGTGATCGGCGTCATACGATGAGATTGCCATGAAACGGGAGGAACCGTGCGATCCATCTGGAACGGGGCAATCTCCTTCGGCTTGGTCAGCATCCCGATCAAGCTGGTGAACGCCACCGAGAGCCACTCGATCTCCTTTCGCCAGATCCACCTGAGCGACGGCGGCAGGATCCGCTACCGCAAGGTGTGCGAGCTGGACGGGGAGGAGGTGGCGACCGCCGAGATCGGCAAGGGGTACGAGGAGGCGGACGGGTCGCTCATCCCGATCACGGACGAGGACCTGGCGCAGCTGCCGATCGCGACGGCGAAGACGATCGAGATCGTGTCGTTCGTCCCGGCGGACGAGATCGATCCGCTGCAGATGGACGCGGCGTACTACCTCGCGGCGAACGGGCCGACGGCGGCGAAGCCGTACACGCTGCTGCGCGAGGCGCTGAAGCGGAGCCGGCGGGTCGCGGTCGCCAAGTACGCACTGCGGGGGCGGGAGCGGCTGGGCATGCTGCGGGTCGTCGACGATGTGATCGCGATGCACGGGCTGCTCTGGCCGGACGAGATCCGGGTGCCGGAGGGGGTGGCTCCGGAGGGGAAGGTGTCGGTGCGGGACGCCGAGCTGGACCTGGCGGACGCGCTGATGGCGACGTTGGGGGAGGTGGAGATGTCCTCCCTGACGGACGAGTACCGCGAGGCCGTGGAGGCGATGATCTCGGCGAAGTCGGAGGGCGCGTTCGAGCCTCCGGCGGAGGCCGAGGTGGAGCCGGCCGGCGGGAAGGTGATCGACCTGATGGCGGCGCTGGAGAAGAGCGTGCGGGCGGCGAAGGCGTCTCGGGGCGAGGTCGGGGCGGGGGCGGCCGGGGCCGCCGAGGATGCGGAGGTTACGCCGATCCGGCGGAAGCCGGCGGCCGCTGCCGCGCCGAAGACGGTGGGCGGGAAGAAGTCGACCGCCTCGACGGCGTCGGCGAAGAAGACGGCGTCGGGCACGAAGAAGGCGGCGTCGCGCAAGTCGGCTGCGACGAAGTCCACTTCGAAGACGGCTGCGGCGAAGAAGGCGACCGCGGGCGGGACTTCGACGAAGAAGTCGACCGCGGCGGGGGCGTCGGCGAAGAAGGCGGCTCCGCGGAAGCGGACGTCGGCCTGACCGGTGGGCCGGGAGGAGACGGCCTACGCGCCGTTCGTGCGGGGTCGCAGGCCCGTGGGTGCGGTGCGGCGGCGGGTTCGGGAGGGGCCGTAGAGGTGTGGGGGCAGCCAGGTTCGGGTGGTGCGGGCCTGGGTGAAGAGGGCTTCGATGTCCGGGGGTTTGAGGGTGGTCGGGGCTGCGGCGAGGTGCGCCGGGGTCGTCGCCGGTTCGAGGATGCGGATGTCGCGGACCGTCGGGGCCACCTCGATGCGGGAGGCGTCGACCAGCGCCAGCGCCGGGAGCACCGGGGCCGCCAGGGCCCGGGTTGCCGCGGCGGCGGCACGGCGGATCCAGCGCGGGTCCGGGCGCGGCTCGGCGCGGCCCACCGTCAGCAGCAGGTCGCCGACGGCCGCCCGCTGCTTGCGCCCCGGGAGCGTACGGATGCAGAAGATCCCCGCCGGGCCCATGAGCAGGTGGTCGATGCGGCCCAGGCCCGGGAGCGGCACGGAGTGCAGGACCCGCCAGTCCTCCGGCTCGAGGGAGTCCAGCAGGTCGCCCATGCGCTGCTGGGCCGTCAGGTCCTGGCGGAGCCGGTGCCGGGCCCGGCTGCCCGCCGAGCCGTGTTCCAGTTCGCCCAGCAGGGCTTCGCCGGGGCGGTTCGGGGCCAGGTCCTCGTCCGGCGGGAGGGCGAGTCTGCGCAGGTCCGCAGGCGTGGGCACCGGCGGGGGGCCGACCGTGTACGGGCCGGCCAGGTACGGGCGCAACGCCGCCAGGACCGCCTCGCGGTGCTGGTCGGCGAGCACGCTGATCCGGTTGGTCTGCCGGTCGTACCAGGCCACCGCCTGGCCGTCGGGCAGGTTGACGTAGAGCCGGCCGCGGCCGGGGCGGCCGCTCGGCAGCACCTTGAGTCCCCGCATGGACCTCACCCCCCGCCGTACATGGGAGCAGCCCGGGCGCCTCGCGGCAATCCCCCGGTGGAGTTCTCGGTCACGTAACAGCTTCTACGGGACTCCGCCGGGTTCCTGTTACATGCTCATCGCTGTACTGACACAGCAGGCTCCTAGGTTTGCCGTAACTGGACCGGACCTAAGGATTCCCCGTGAGCACCGTCAACCGCCGCACTCTCGTACGAGCCGCCGCAGTGACCGTCTGCGCCGGAACCCTCCTTGGGCTGCCCGCCGCGGCCGCCCTCGCCGAAGGGGTGCCCGCCGCTTCGGCCGCGCACTCCGCGGGTGCGCCCCGGACCCTCCTCAAGACCCTCGGCCTCGCGGACGGCGTGTCCAAGGCGAACGTCTACCGCATCGCCGAGGGCGGCTTCCAGGCCGACATCCTGGCCGCCGACGGCGCCAAGGCGGCCACCTTGACCAGCAGTGACGGCTCCGCCGGATTCGGCGGATCCGGCCCGCTGCACGTGGCGCTCCGGCCCGACGGCCGGCTGTCCTCCTGGGTCGGCGCCGCGGGCGGGACCGGCGCCGGCAGCGGTACGCCCGTCGCCGACGGGCACAAGACCGGGACCCGGGACGGGCGGGTCGTCCAGGCCTCGGCTCCGCACGCCCGGTCGGTCGCCTCCGGGACCCTGGACACGCTGGCCGACGGGCCGGGTGACGGGGTGCTGCTGCTCGCCGCGGGCGGCGGTATCGCGGCCGTGGGCGCCGCCGGGCTCGGGTTCGCCATGCTGCGCCGCGGGCGCACCGAGGGCTGATCCGCCGAGACCCTCTCGAGAACCTGTCGAAAAAACGGGCAAACCTCCGCATAAGGTTGAGTGACGTCACGAGGCGTCGCGTGGACCCGTGGAAGAGGAGGCCCGGTCGGCTTGCGTGCGTTTCCCTTCCCGGCCGCCGCCTCCCGTGCCCGCGCCGCCCTGCCCGCCCTGCCCGCCCTGATCGGCCTCGCGCTGGCGCCCCTGCTCGCGGGCTGCGGCGACACCGGCGGCCCGGTGGGCGCCGGTGCGACCCCGACCGCGAGCGGGCCCGTACACCTGTGGCCGGACCGCAAGGGGGCCTCCGTACCGCCCGCCGATCCGGAAGGTGCACCGCCGGTGTACGTGCAGGGACTGGCACCCGTGCGGGACCAGAACGTGCACGAGGTCGACCCGGTGGCCCTCGTCCAGGCGGAACTGCGGGCCGGCCCGAACACCGACGCCGGCGCGGACGGGATGCCCCCGCAGACCGTCGCCGCGATCGAGGCATGCGGGCAGGAGGGGCAGCCGCCGGGGAAGTGCCCGGTGCTGACGCCGTACTACCGGGACCTGACGGACAACGGCCGGGACGAGCTCGTCGTCGGCATCGAACTGCCGGACCGGATGATGTCCGTACGGGTGTACACGGCGGACCCCGACGGACGCCTCAACCGGATCATGGCGACGACGCAGACCGTGGTCGGTGTCGAGCTGGCGGGAGAGGACGTGATCCTGCGGGTGCCGAGCGGCAATCCGGGCTACGAGCTGATCACCGTGTGGTCCTGGGACGGAAAGCAGCGCACGATGCTGCCGACGCGCGAGCAGATCGTCCGGCTGCCGACGACCGCCCCCGCCGCCTCGCCGTCGGCGCCGCAGCCGCTGAAGCCCTCCCCGGAGGGGACGCCGTGAGGGGGCGGCTGCCCGCCTGGACGGCCACGCTGACGTGGAAGGCGGGGTGCTTCATCGTCGTGATGTGCTGCTCCCTCGCGGCCGCGCTGGGTGCGCTGGTGCACGTGGAGGTGACCCGCCAGACGGTCGCGACGGCGCGCGGGAAGGCCCTCGAGAAACTGGCCGACGTCGCACGGGAGTACGAGGCCGGCGAGGCCCTCCCGCCCGACTCGGGGCTCGACCCGGCGGGCCTGCCGCCGGCGCTGCGGGCGCTGGCGGTGTCCGGGCAGCGCGCGACGATGGTGGCCGAGTACGAGGGCCGCCCGACGATGTGGGCGGCGGCCCCGGCGGACGGGAAGGCCCTGGCCACGGCCGTCGACTACGCGCAGAGCGCGCGGACGATCCAGGGCCTGGACAACGCGATCATCTGGTCGTCCGTGCTGGCGATCGGCGGGACGCTGCTGGTGGGGGCCTTCGCGGTGACCCGGGTGACGCGGCGGTTGCACCAGACGGCGACCGTGGCCCGGCGGATCACGCAGGGCGATCTGGACGCGCGCGTGGACGATCCGCGGACCAAGGACCCCTCGCGGCACCAGGACGAGGTGGCGATCGTGGCGGGCGCTCTCGACACGATGGCCGGGACCCTGCAGGCGAAGCTGCTGAGCGAGCAGCGGTTCACGGCGGACGTCGCGCACGAGCTGCGCACGCCGCTGACCGGGTTGCAGGCGGCGTCGGAGCTGCTGCCGGAGGGGCGGGCGACAGAGCTGGTGCAGGAGCGGGTACGGACGATGCGGGGTCTGACGGAGGACCTGCTGGAGATCTCGCGGCTGGATTCGGGGCGTGAGGTGGTGGAGACGGATCTGCACCAGTTGGGCCGGCTGGCGCGGCGGGTGGTGCGGGCGTCCGGGACGGATACGGAGGTGGTGATCGTCCGGGACGCGCACGTGGAGACCGACCGGCGCAGGCTCGAGCGGGTGCTGGGGAACCTGGTGGCCAATGCGCACAAGCACGGGCGGCCGCCGGTGGCACTGACGGTGGACGGGCCGGTGGTGACCGTACGGGACCACGGGGACGGGTTCCCGGAGTACCTGATGGCGCACGGCCCGCAGCGGTTCCGGACCGGGGGCGTGGGGGCGGGCAAGGGGCACGGGCTGGGGCTGACCATCGCAGTGGGGCAGGCGGAGGTCATCGGCGCGCGGCTGGTGTTCCGGGGCGCGGAGGGCGGCGGGGCACTGGCCGTCCTGACCCTCCCGGAGCCTCCGGACCCGGAGCCGCCCGCACCTGCGGGTCCGGAGCCGCCCGCGCCTGCGGACCCGGAGCGGCCCGCACCTGCGGGTCCGGAGGCCTAGGGGCTGTTTTGTCGATCAGGCCGGCGGCGGGGTCTGCTTGCTCCAGGGCCAGCGGACCTTGGGCTTCTGGCCCGACGGGGCGTACGTGTACTTCCAGCCCTTCTGGAGGTGCAGCCGCTTCGAATAGCCGGCCGGGACCCGCTCGTACAGCAGGACCGTCTCGGGGCCGCCGTCGGCCGACGGGACCGGGATCTCGTACCACTTCGGCGGGTGGCCGGTCGGGCCGACGAGGATCGCAAGGACCCGGCCGTCCATCGGGCCGCCCTCGAAGGGGGTGGGTTCGCTTCTCACCCCACCAGTGTCACAGCAGGTGGGCGGCCTCGGAGACCACGGGGATCACGCGTCGGGCCAGGACCCCGACCGGGCCGTCCGCCGATTCGAGGGCCAGCGCGGCCCGCGCCGCTGCGGCGGTCTCCGGGTCGGTGGCGGCCGTCGCCGTCAGCAGGGCTATGAACTGGTCGACCAGCCAGTCGCGCAGGGACGAGACCTCCGGCTGCTTGCCCTCGTCGATCCAGATGAGGGAGGCCGCCTCGACCGCCGTGATCCAGGTGCGGACCATCATCCGCAGCCGCGGACCGGGGGCCGGGACGGCCAGGTGGTAGAGGATCTGCTGCGCCGCGGCCCGGCGGATGCCGTCCACCGTCGCCGTCGTACGGGAGGTCTCGACGACGCTGCCGCCCTGGAGGAGCGCCGAGAAGCCCGCGTCGTGCTCGTCCACGAAGGCCAGGTAGCGGTCCAGCGCCCGGGAGAGGCGCTGGGTCAGGGGGCCGGCCTGCGGTTCGGCGAAGCACTGCTCGAGGAGGTCCGCCGCCGAGCGCAGGGCCGCCTCGTACAGCTGCTGCTTGCCGCCCGGGAAGTAGCGGTAGACCAGGGGCCGCGAGACGCCCGCCGCCTCGGCGACGTCGTCGAGCGAGACCTCTTCCGGGGCCCGGTGCGCGAACAGCGACAAGGCGGCGTCGAGCAGCTGGGCCCGCCGCTCCTCGACGCTCAGCCTGCGGTACGCGCGTACGGTCGTCATGCCCGCAGGGTAGCCCCGAAACAGGCGGCTCAGGCGAGGAGTCCCGAGCTCTTCCAGAGCCTGCGGCCGACGCCGCGCAGCACGCCGATGTCGTCGAGGAAGTCCGTGAGCCGCTTGGCGCCCGTCTGCATGACCTCGCGGCGGTGGCCGCTCGCCCGGACCTGGGCGACGGCTTCGCGCCGGTCGAGGCCGATGTTCTCGTAGACCTGGGGGTTGACGAAGGCCAGGGAGAAGACGCGGGCGGCCTCGCCGCAGCTGATGCGCGTGAGTTCCTGTTCCCAGCGCGGGGCGGTCAGCATCTGGCGGCGCAGTTCCTCGCGGGCGTAGCGGACGTGCCGGGCCTCCTCGATGACGTGGATGCGGGTGACGCCGCGTACGAGGGGCTGGATGCGCTCGTCGGGGAAGGTGAGGCGCTGCATCCAGTCGAGGATCTCCTCGCCGAGCAGGGTGCAGGCGAAGGAACCCGGGGTCGTGGAGACGGTCTTGAGGATCCGGGCGAGGTTGTGGTTGAGGCGGGAGACCGGGTAGGCGGGGGCGCCGGCCTTCTGGATCATGCGGGCGAACATCATCGAGTGGCGGCACTCGTCGGCTATCTCGGTGAGCGCGTAGCGGACGTGGTTGCTGGTCAGGGACTTGTCGTAGATGTGCCGGACCATCAGCTGCATCAGGATGATCTCGAACCAGATGCCGAGCGAGCCGAGCGCCGCGGCCTCGTGGCGGGAGAGGTCGATGCGCTGCTCCTCGCCCATCTTCTTCCACAGCGGGGTGTCGTAGAGGGAGAGCAGCTCGGGCGGCCAGTAGTACTTCCCGTCGATGGGCGGGGCGTCCCAGTCGAGTTCCTTGTCGGGGTCGAAGGAGTGCTTGGCCGAGGATTCGAGCAGTCGCGCGGCGATCTCTTCGCGGTCCTTGAGGAGGCCGAGCGCGTCCTGCAGCGCGCCTCGATCGGTCACGGTCGTCATGGCTTCGGATACCTCGCTCATCGGGTTACCGGCGGTCATCACTTATGAGACTGCTTGTCAGCAAGACCGTCAATCCCCTGCGCACGACTTGTTGACCCCGCGTCTACCAACGTGTGACGCTGCCAACCATCCAGTCCTGTACGGAAGTACACGAGCCGAGGGGGCGTCAGTGTCGACGCACGAGCTCTACACCAAGGACCCGGGCGCGGACGTCTGGCAGGTTCCGGCCTCCGGCGCGGCCCGCTTCAGCTGGGAATATGCGGACGGCCGCGAGCGGCTCCTCGCCCTGTACCAGAAGGGCAAGGACAAGCAGTGGGACGGCGCCAAGCGCATCGACTGGGAGCTGGAGGTGGACCCGTACAACCCGCTCGGCACCCCGGACGAGGCGCTGACCCTGTACGGCACCCGGCACTGGTCCCGGCTCACCGAGAAGGACAAGGGCGAGCTGCGCCGGCACTACACCGCCTGGAACTTCAGCCAGTTCCTGCACGGCGAGCAGGGCGCGATGGTGTGCGCGGCGCGGATCGTGGAGTCGGTGCCTGACCTGGACGCGAAGTTCTACTCCGCGACCCAGACGATGGACGAGGCCCGGCACGCCGAGGTCTTCGGCCGCTTCCTGCACGAGAAGGTCGGGATGCTCTACCCGATCAACGACAACCTCCAGGCACTGCTCGGCGACACCCTGCGCGATTCGCGCTGGGACATGCCGTACCTGGGCATGCAGGTGCTCATCGAGGGGCTGGCGCTGGCGGCCTTCGGGATGATCCGCGACACGACCGACAAGCCGCTGCCGAAGCAGATCCTGGCGTACGTGATGCAGGACGAGGCCCGGCACGTGGCGTTCGGGCGGATGGCCCTGCGCGACTACTACAAGCAGTTGACGGACGCCGAGCTGCGTGAGCGCGAGGAGTTCGTGATCGAGGGCTGCTACCTGATGCGAGACCGGCTGCGCGGGGTGGAGGTGCTGGAGAACTTCGGCATCGCGCGCAAGGAGGCCGAGCAGTTCAGCGAGCAGTCGGAGTTCCTGCACCTGTTCCGGAAGCTGCTGTTCAGCCGGATCGTGCCGTGCGTGAAGGACATCGGGCTGTGGGGCGAGCGGCTGCAGAAGGCGTACCTGGACATGGGCGTCTTCGAGATGGGCGACTCCAACCTGGACCTGCTGATGACGCAGGACGAGGAGATCGCCGAGGCCCTCGACCGCGAACGGTTCGCGGCCGAGGAGGCGGAGCGCGTGGCGGAGGTGGAGGCGGCCATCGCGGAGGGCGCCGAGGAGCCGGACGGCCCGGCGGGCACTCCGTAGGACCCGGCGCGAGCACTCCGTAGGACCCGGCGCTACGCCGACGGCTCCGGCGGGAACGACGTGCGCAGGGTGAACGCGTACGGGGTCGGGCCGTGCTCACGCAGGTGGAGCAGCCGCTCCTCGGCGTCCGCGACCGTGGGCCGCTCCCCCGCCGGAACCCACCACATGACCGCCATGGCCTCCGCGACCTGCTCGAAGAACTCCCGGCGGCGCGCCATCAGCTCGCGGTGGCGCCCCTGGTACATGAAGCCGGTCAGGGCGTCGGCGTCCCGCCACACCGACATGTTCACCAGGATCCACTCGTCGCCGAACGCCCGCTCGTCCGTCGCGTTCCCCTCCTCGCCCTGGAGGCGCCAGACGAATCCGTCGGCCGTGTCGGCGACGGCGTTGACGGGGTCGAGCCCGTCGACGAAGTCCTTCAATTCCGCTGATTCGAGCGGGTATTTGAGCCGGGCTATGTTCACCTGGGCCAGTTCGTGGGTCGTGTTGGTCATGCCCGAACGGCTATCAGCCGCGCCGAGTCCCCCGCAGGGCATTTCACAGGGTGGACGGGGGCGGCGGCCCGTACAGTGCCGCCTCCATTACCGCGCGGGCGATCGGCGCCGCCGCACCGTTGCCGCTGATGTCCCCGCGGCGCGCCTCCGCGTCCTCGACCACCACGGCGACGGCGATCCCCGGCAGCGGCGCGTCCTCGGCCTTCGCCCAGCCGATGAACCAGGCGTACGGGGTTCCCGCGTTGCCGACGCCGTGCTGGGCGGTGCCGGTCTTGCCGCCGACCACCGCGCCCGGGATCGCGGCGCCCGGCCCGGTGCCGTTCTCCACCACCTGCACCATCAGCTCCTGCAGGCGCAGTGCCGTCGCCGGGTTCATCGCCCGGCCCAGGCTGCGCTGCTGCCCGCGCCGGACCTGGCTCCCGTCGTCCTGGGTGGTCCGGTCCACGAGGTAGGGGGACTTGAGCTCGCCGCCGTTCGCGACCGCCGCCGCGACCATCGCCATCTGCAGCGGCGTCGCCGTCGTGTTGAACTGCCCGATGGAGGACAGTGCCAGCTGGTCCGGGCTCATGTCGGTGTCGAAGTTCGACCGCGACACCCAGGCCGGCACCCGCAGCCTGTCGTCGTCGAAGCCGAACCGGCGGGCCGCGTCCACCATCCCGCGCAGTCCGACCTGGACCCCGATCTTCGCCATCACCGTGTTGCAGGACCACTGCACCGCTTCCGCCATCGAGGCGTCGCGGCAGCCGGTGCCCGCGTTCGGCAGCAGGGTGCTGGTGCCCGGCAGCGGGTAGGGGTCGGGGGTCTGCGTGGGCGCGTCCACATCGGTGACCACGCCCGCGTCCAGGGCCGCGGCCGCCGTCACGATCTTGAAGGTGGAGCCCGGCGGGTACGTCTCGCGCAGCGCCCGGTTCAGCATCGGCCTGGCGGGGTCCGCGTTCAGCCGCTCCCAGGCCGCCTTGACTCGCGCGCCCGTGCCGGAGAGCGCCGCCGGGTCGTACGAGGGGCTGCTGACCAGCGCGAGGATCTTCCCGGTGGCGGGGTCGAGCGCGGCCACCGCGCCGCGCCGGCCCGCCAGTCCGGTGTACGCGGCCCGCTGCAGGCCGGCCCGGACGGTGGTCGCCGCGTTCCCGCCGGCCGGGCGGCCGCGGGCGAGGTCGTACCAGAGCGGGAAGGCCGAGAGCCCGGGGTCGGTGCCCGAGAGGATCGCGTCCTCGGCGCGCTCGAGGAGGCTGGTCCCGTACGTCTGCGAGGAGAACCCGGTGACCGGCGCGTACAGCGGCCCGTTCGCGTACGTCCGCTCGTAGCGCAGCAGCTGGCCGCTGTCCCGGGAGCCGGTGACGGGCCGGCCGTCGACCAGGATGTCCCCGCGGGGCTGGGCGTAGCGCTCGATGGCGGGGCGCTTGTTGGCCGGGTTCGCCCCGTACGCGGCGGCCTCCCAGACCTGCACCCGGGCCACGTTGACGATCAGGGCGACGAGCAGCAGGGCGCAGAAGTACGCGCACCAGCGGATGTACCGGATCACGCTGCGTCCCCCGCCCGGGCCTCGGCGGCCCCTTCGGCGGGGCGGGGGCGGCGGGCGCTGTCGCCGAGCCGGACGAGCAGCGCGACGATGATCCAGTTGGTGACGACGGAGGAGCCGCCCTGGGCGAGGAAGGGCATGGCCATGCCGGTGAGCGGGATCAGCCCGGTGACTCCCCCGGCGATGACGAAGACCTGGAGCGCGACGATCGAGGCGAGCCCGGTGGCGAGGAGGCGCCCGAAGGGGTCGCGCAGGGCGAGCCCGGCACGGAATCCGCGGTCCACGAGGAGCCCGTAGAGGAGCAGGATCGCGGTGAGGCCGGCGAGGCCGAGCTCCTCGCCGGCGGTGGCGAGGATGAAGTCGGACTTGGCGGCGAAGCCGATGAGGAAGGACTGGCCGTGGCCGAGCCCGGAGCCGAGCAGTCCGCCGGCCCCGAAGGCGAAGAGGGACTGGGCGAGCTGGCCGGGGCCCTCGCCGCGCTCGATGGAGGCGAAAGGATTCAGCCAGTCCTCGACCCGGCTGTGCACGTGTGGCTCCAACGTGCCGACGGCGTACGCGCCCAGGGCGGCCAGCAGCAGCCCGATCGCGATCCAGCCGATCCGGCCGGTGGCGGTGAACAGCATGACGACGAAGAGGCCGAAGAAGAGCAGCGATGTCCCGAGATCGCGTTCGAGGACGAGCACGCCGACGCTGAGCAGCCAGATCGCGAGGATCGGGCCGAGGACCCGGCCGGGCAGGAGGCGCAGCTTCCAGAAGAGCCGGCGGCCGGTGAGGGCGAGCGCGGTGCGGTTCGCGGCGAGGTAGGCGGCGAAGAAGACGGCGAGCAGGATCTTGGCGAACTCGCCGGGCTGGAAGGAGAGTCCGGCGAACCGGATCCAGATGTGGGCGCCGTTGACGGCCGGGAAGAACACGGGGACGAGCATCAGCGCGAGGGCGGCGGCCACGGAGAGGTAGGCGTACTTCTGGAGCACGCGGTGGTCGCGCAGCAGGACGACGACGAGGACGAAGAGGGCCACGCCCAGGGCGGACCAGCGCAGTTGGTCCCCGGCGGTGAGGTGGGCGGGCGTGGTGACGTCGAGGCGCTGGATGAGGACGAGGCCGAGGCCGTTGAGCAGGACGGCGATGGGGAGGACGAGCGGGTCGGCGTACGGGGCCCGGAAGCGGACGGCGAGGTGCGCGATCAGGGCGGCGCCGGCCAGGCCGGTGGCGTAGTGGCCGGCGGGCCGGGGGATGTGGCCGGTGGTGGCGAGGCCGACGTAGTGGTGGCCGAGGACGGAGATGAGGACGGCCCCGGCGAGGAGCGTCAGCTCGACGCCCCTGCGTTTGGATGCGGAGCCGTCGGGGGGTGGGGGCGGGGCGGGCTCCGCCACCTCTGCCGTCAGAGCGGTCATACGGGAAACGTAGCAAGCGGACGGATGGTATGTCCGCTTATGTCATAGAGTGCCGAAGAGTCGTCAGAAGAGTCGTCAGAAACGGTCACGAGGGCACGAACGGGAGCCGCGGCACATGGGACCAGTGGAATTCATCGTCCTCGCCTTTCCGGAGGAGCAGCTGCGCGTGCCGGCGGTCGAGGCCGTGATGGGGCTGCGCAAGGCGGGGGTGGTCCGGCTCATCGACGGGCTCGTGGTCTCGAAGACGGCGGCGGGTGAGGTGATGGCGGCGGAGTTCGACGAGTTCATGGAGCTCCAGGGGCTGCTGAGGCACCGTGAGGCCGCGCAGCTGATCGGGGCGGAGGACATCGGGGAGGCGGCGGAGCTGCTGGAGCGGGGCAGCTGCGCGCTGCTGCTGGTGGTGGAGCACGTGTGGGCCGAGGACGCGGCGATCGCCGTACGGGCGGCGGGCGGGCGGATCGTGGGCTCGGTCCGGATCCCGCCGGAGCGGACGGGGGCGGCCTGATGTTCATCCGCCCGGTCGGGGTGAGAGTGGAACCGGCCCGCCGCCCCTCGGGCCACCCCTTGCTCCGCGGCCTCCTCTCCCGAGCAGCGGGCCCCCCGACCCCCTCGCCCTGGCAGGACCGCACCCCGGAGCCGTACGCCGAACCGGCGGAGCCGGGGGCGGAGCCGGGGGCGGAGCCGGGCGCCGAACCGGCGGAGCCGGGCGCCGCGGCCATCTCCGAGCGGGGGTTCGTGGCCGGCGCGCCACAGGGGGCCGGGCCGGGGACCAGGCCGGGCGCCGGGGCCGGCGGCCCGACCACCGGGCCGGGGGCCCCACCCGGCGGGCTGGCCGCCGAGCTCGCGGAGCTGGCGAAGCTGGCCCGGGAGGGCCTCCTGACCCCGCAGGAGTTCAAGGAGGCCAAGGCCCGCCTCCTCCACCCCTGACCGGATGCAAGGCCGCTCCCCCGCCGGCCGCCCCCGGCTCGGCGCCCCGGCCGGTGCGGGCCCACTACGCGGAGCCGCTCCCCGCCCCACCCCTTCCCCCTCCCCAAGCTACCGCTGGGAGGTGCCCCCACCCGGGCTCCGCCCGCCCCCCTGCCGAGCCGTTGTCGGGGGCCCGCCCCCGAACCCTGCACCCCCAACGCCGCCAGGGCGGACGCATGCCGGGTGGGTGCACCGGGCCACCGGGCTCCGCCCGTGCCGAGCCGTTGTCGGGGGCGCGCCCCCGAACCGCCGCGTCGGCGGGGCTGGATTTCGCGGGGTGGCGGCGAACCGGGCCGGTGGTCCCCGGCGGCTGGATGCCGTGCAGGGGCTTCTTCAGCCCCGTCCGGCGTTTGAGGACCGGGTCCGGGCAGAGCCCGGCGGTGATCGCGGCGCGGGACGGCGGGTGCTGGGCCGGAAGGGTGAGAGTGGGGAACTGGCCGTCTCCGGTGGGGGATTTGTCATACCGGGCGTGGCAGCATCGGCCGCCTGGAGGTGATCACATGTCACGCCGCCTGCTCCGCGCCGCCTGCATCGCCGCCGTGGTCGTCACGGCCGGGCCGTTCCCCGCCACCCACGCCAAGCCCGCCCCCGACAGCCCGTCGGCCCGCGCCACCGCGCGGCAGTCACCCGGTGCGGCGGACGCCGTCACCCGCCACGCCGCCCGCGGGGCGAACGCCGACCCCCGGCAGAATCCCGGTGCCACCGACGCCGGAGACTCGCCCCCGCGCCAAGGCCCCGGCGGCGCCCGCCAGAACCCGGGCTTCAGGGGTCGCACCGCCCCGCAGGGGCTCGGCGCGGCGGACGCGATCACCCCGCAGGCCGCCGATCCGGCGGATGCCGTCGCCCGCCAGGGTGCCGGCGCCACCCCACGGCAATCCCCCGGCGCCGGAGGCACCACCGTCCGGCGGGCTCCGGGCGCCGGAGGCACCACCGGGCCCCGGGCCACCAACGCCGGAGACTCGCCCGCGCGTCAAGGCCCCGGCGGCGACGCCCGGCGGAGCCTCGGCTCGGCGGATGCCGGCGACCGGGCGAGCGCCGGCTCCGCGGACACCCCCGCACCGCAGACCACCGGCGGGGCGGACGCCACCGCTCCCCGGGCAGGCACCTCGGCGGATGTCGACGCCCCGGCGAGCCCCGGCGCGGCCGACGCCACCGTGCCCCGGGCCACCGGCTCGGCGGATGCCGGCGACCCGGCGAGCCCCCGGGCCGCAGGCGCCGCCGGTTCGGCGGCGGGCCTCGGGGCCGCGGGGGTCGGGGGGTTGCTGGCGCAGCTGCGGGGGCTTTATCGGCAGGCCGAAGAGGCCGCCGAGGCCTACAACGCCACCGAAGTCGCGCTCAAGGCCGCCCAGGACGAGGAGCTGCGGCTCAGTGCCGCGCTCGGGAAGGCCCGTACCGCCCTCGGGGCGGAGAAGGCCGCCGCCGGGCGGATGGCCCGGGAGCAGTACCAGGGGGCCCGCGGCTTCTCCCCGTACGCCCGGATGCTGCTCACCGGCGACCCCCAGGCCGCCCAGGACCAGCGCCGGCTCACCGCCCGCGAGGGCGCCCGCCGG
Source organism: Streptomyces sp. NBC_01296 (assembly GCF_035984415.1). Lineage (NCBI taxonomy): Bacteria > Bacillati > Actinomycetota > Actinomycetes > Kitasatosporales > Streptomycetaceae > Streptomyces > Streptomyces sp. NBC_01296. Next base: position 3,157,626 of record NZ_CP130720.1, read on the forward strand.
GCGGGGGTGCTGGCCCGCCTCACCCGCGGCGAGCACCGGGCCGACGTCCTCGCCACCGCCGCCCGCAAGTCCCTCGACGCCCGGCAGTCCCTGACCGCGCAGCGCAAGCAGCACAAGCAGCAGGTCGACCTCAAGCTCAAGCAGGTCGAGCGGATGCTCGCCTCGCTCAGCCCCGAGCAGCTCACCCGGCTCGGCACCCGCGAGGCCGCCGACACCGCCACCGCGCAGCGGAATCTGCTGGACTCCGGCCGGCTCGCCACCACCCCCCGTACGCCCACGGCCGCCGGCGGCGCCGCCCTGACCTACGCCACCGAGCAGATCGGCAAACCGTACGTGTGGGGTGCCGAGGGGCCGGGGTCCTTCGACTGCTCCGGGCTCACCTCACAGGCCTGGGCACACGCCGGCCGGTCCATCCCCCGGACCAGCCAGGAGCAGTGGGCGCAGCTCCCCAAGGTGCCCCTGGACGAGCTGCGCCCCGGCGATCTGGTGGTCTACTTCCCCACCGCCACCCATGTGGCCCTGTACGTCGGCGACGGAAAGGTGATCCAGGCCCCGCGGCCCGGCGCGAAGGTCAAGGTCTCCCCCATCGCGGCCAATCCGCTGCTCGGAGCCGTACGGCCCGATCCCGACGGGGCCCCGCTCGCCGAGTTCACCGCGCCGCCGGTCCCCGAGGCCTCGGGCGGCGACGACAGCGGTTACTCCGCCGACGCGGCGCCGGCCGACGCAACCGACGCGACCTCCGCCACGTAGTCCGCCGCGTCCTGCGGGTCGTAGAAGTACGCGTCGAAGTCGGCCGGGTTGTCGAAGCCGTTGGCGAAACGATCCGCCACCGGCTGCAGCTGCCCGGCCGCGCCGATCAGGTTCAGTACGTGCTCCGGCGGGACGCCCAGCATCGCGTTCGTCCACTGGGTGACCGGCTTGCCCGTCGTGAACCAGAACTTGTCGAAGGTGGCCTTCATCCACGCCTCGTCGAACGGCTTGTCCCCGTGCATCAGGATCGACGACAGGTAGGAGGCCGCGCACTTCGACGCCGAGTTCGAACCCTGGCCGGTGATCGGGTCGTTCGCGACGACCACGTCCGCGACGCCCAGCACCACGCCGCCGCCCGGCAGCCGACCGATCGGGTTGCGGACGACCGGCGCGTACCGGCCGGCCAGCGTGCCGCCCGCGTCCGTCAGCTCCACGCCCTTCGCCCGCGCGTACTCCCAGGGCGTGAACTTCTCCATCAGCTCCAGCGTGAGCGCGAGGTGCTCCGCCGGGTCGTTCACCCCGCGGAACACGTCCAGCGGACCGCCCGGGAGCCCTTCCCAGAACAGGATGTCCGCCCGCCCCGACACGGTCAGCGCGGGCATCACGAACAGCTCGCCCACCCCCGGGACCAGGTTGCAGCGCACCGCCTCCGTCTCCGGGTGCTCGGGGCGCGGCTCGAGCCCGTGCACGTACGAGACGGCCAGCGCGCGCTGCGGCGCGTCGTACGGGGAGCGCGCCGCGTCCCGCCCGAACATCGACACCAGCTCGCCCTTGCCCGCCGCGACCAGCACCAGGTCGTACGTACGGGAGAAGTAGTCGAGGTCGGCGACGGACGCGCCGTGGATCACCAGCTGTCCGCCGCGCTGCACGAAGACGTCGAGCCAGCCGGCCATCTTCACGCGCTGGTCCACGGACTGCGCGTACCCCTTGAGGCGGCCGAGCCAGTCGATGGGGCGGGAACCGTCCGGGGCGGCCACCGAGACGCCGATGCCCTCGATCCGCGGGGCCTGCCGCTCCCAGAAGTTCAGCCCGAGGTCGCGCTCGTGCTGGAGCGCCGTGTCGAACATGACCTGCGTGGACATGATCCGCCCGGTGCGGATCTCGTCCGCCGTCCGGTTGGACATGAGGGTGATCTCGTACCCCTTGGCCTGGAGGCCGAGGGCGAGCTGGAGCCCGGACTGGCCGGCCCCCACGACGAGTATCTTGCGCATCTCACGTTCTCGATTCGGGTGAGCGGTTCGGCGGTTCTACGGAACTACGGAGCTACGGAACTACGGAGCTATTCCGGGGTCGCGTCCAGCGCATGGCCCACCAGCGTCAGCAGGGAGGCGACGACCGTGTCCCGGCGCCGCGCGTCCATGATCACCACGGGCACGTGCGGCGGGATGGTGAGCGCCTCGCGCACGTCCTGCGGCTCGTACGCGTGCGAGCCCTCGAAGTGGTTGACGGCGACGGAGTACGGCAGCCCGCAGCTCTCGAAGTAGTCGAGGGCCGGGAAGCAGTCGCGCAGCCGGCGCGTGTCGGCCAGCACGATCCCGCCGATGGCGCCGCGCACCAGGTCGTCCCACATGAACCAGAACCGCTCCTGGCCCGGGGTCCCGTACACGTACAGCACGAGGTCGTCGTCGAGGGTGATGCGGCCGAAGTCCATCGCGACGGTGGTGGTGCTCTTGTCCGGCGTGGCCGACAGGTCGTCCGTCGGAAGGCTGGCCTGGGTCATCACCGCCTCGGTGCGCAGCGGGGTGATCTCGGAGACGGACGACACGAAGGTGGTCTTGCCGACGCCGAAGCCGCCCGCGACCAGCACCTTGACGGCGACGGGTGCGCGCGAGCGGTCGTACTGCCAGGGCTGGACGGGCTCGTCGTCCACCGAGGTGACCGGGTCAGAGACGGCGAAGACCACTGAGCACCCTTTCCAGCAGCGCGCGTTCGGGGCGCCCGGGGCCGTGCCCCGTCCCGTAGACGCGTATCCGTCCCTGGTCGGCGAGGTCGCTGACCAGGACGCGGACCACTCCGAGCGGCAGCTTCAGCAGCGCGGATATCTCGGCGATGGTGCGCATGCGGCGGCAGACCTCGACGATGGCCGGCATCTCGGGCATGCGGTCGTCGGGTATGAGGTCGTCGGGCGCGCCGCCGTCGGACATCTGCGGCTGCGATGCCCGGGTGTCGAGCGCGGCGACGAACGTCTCCACGTGCAGGACCTGCGTGAAGCGGGTGCGGCCGCCCGTGAGGGAGTACGGGCGGACGCGGGCGGGCCGGCGGTCGGCTCCGCGTATCGGCAGCCGGTCGGACGGGGACGCCGACGCCGAGGCCGTACTCCTCACGGGGTCTTCTCCATCGACTGGCGCAGCTCGCTGCGGACTTCGGGGGTCAGGACGTGGCCGGCACGGCCGACGAACAGGGCCATGTGGTACGCCACCACGCTCATGTCGCAGTCGGGGGTGGCGTGCACGCCGAGGAGCGAGCCGTCGCTGATGGCCATGACGAAGACGGAGCCGTACTCCATCGCCACCATCGTCTGCTTGACCGCGCCGCCGTCCATCAGCTCGGCGGCGCCGGTGGTGAGGCTGCCGAGGCCGGAGACGATGGTGGCCAGGTCGGCGGAGGCGCCGCGCGGGCCCTTGGTGCGCGCGGGGCTCTCGCCGGCGGCTCCTCCGGGGTCGGAGGACAGCAGCAGGAGCCCGTCCGAGGACACGACGGCGACGGAGTTGACGCCGGGCACCTCCTCGACCAGGTCGGTCAGCAGCCACTGCAGGTTGCGGGCCTGGGTGCTCAGTCCGTACGTACTGGGCGCGGTCATGTGCGTGCCTCCTGTGCGGTGTCCCCCTGGTCGGTGTCCTGTGCGAGCTCGGCGGCCACGACGCGCCGTCCGTCCCGCGTCCCCTGGTAGAAGCCGCCGAGCCGGCGGCGCAGCTCGTCGGCGTCGACGCGGCGCGCCGGCTCGGGCGGCCGTACGGCCTCGGGGCGACGCGCGGCCACCGTGCGCGGGGTCCGCTTGGGCAGCCCCTTGTCGGTGACGGCCTCGGGTCCCGCGTCGGGGTGGCTCCCCTGGCGGGGGACCCAGTCGGCCTCGTCGGGTGCGTGCCGGTGGGGCTCCGCCGGGCCGTCGGGGGCGACGGCGGTGGCGGTCTGCCCGGGGAGCGGCAGTCCTGGTTCCGGTACGTCGGCCTGCGGGCCCGCATCGGGCAGCCGGTCGGCGGGCGCCGGGTCGGGGTCGGACCCCGCGAGGGCCTCCGGTCCCGCGTCGGGGACGACCCGCGCGAGGAGCTCGTCGCCGGGATCCCGCCCGTCCGGGACCTCTGCGGCCGGGCCCGCCACGGTGAACACCTGATCGGCCGGCGGCAGCTCGGGCTCCGCCGGCACGACCCGCGCCAGCAGCTCCTCGGCCGGTCCGCTCGCCGCAGTGAACACCTGGTCGGCGGGCGGCAGTACGCCCTCCGGACCCGGGACGGCGTGGCCGCCCGAGGCAGGCTCCGCCTCCGGCGCCTGCGCCTGAGCCGTGAACACCTGCTCGGCGGGCGGCAGCCCGCCGTCCGCGGCCGGGGCGTGCACGTCCGCGTCGGGCTCCAGCCCGCCGGCGAGATCCGGCCCGAAGTCCGGGGCCAGGTCCGCGCCCGAAACCTCCACGGCGGCGCCGACGGCCCCACCCTGGTCCGGGACCGGCTCCGCGCCGGGGACCGACGCCTCGGCGGCGGCCGTGGCCTCGCCGAGCAGCGCGTCCGCATCCGCATCCGCCTCGGGGTCCAGCCCCTCGGCGGTGTCCCACTCCATGCTCCGCAGGAGCTCCGCGTCCGCCTCCGGGCCCGGGTCCCGGAAGGGGTCGGGCGTGGGCTCGGGCGTGGCCTCGGGGGCGGAGGCGGCCTCGGCCTGGGGCTCCGCGTCCCGTTCCACCGCCGGAGGCATCCGGCGGGGCGGGATGGTGTTCTCGTTCGCCTCGGCGATCACGCCCGGCAGCCGGAGCTCGGGCACGCCCGGCGTGGCGAAGGTGTGCACCGGCGAGCTCGGCGGGGTGGCCGGGAGCAGCGACGCCGGGACGACCACCAGGGCCTCCGTGCCGCCGTGCCGCCCGGCGCGGAGCTCCGCGGTGACCCCGTGCCGGGCCGCGAGGCGCCCCGCCACGTACAGGCCGAGGCCCAGGCCGTGTTCCGATTCCGGCTCCTGGTCGTACGCCTCGGGCGTGGCCAGCCGGGCGTTCAGCGCCTCCAGCCGGTCGGCGGTGACGCCGATGCCCTGGTCCACGACGGACAGCACCACGTCACCGGCGTCGAGCAGCCACCCGGAGACCCTCACCTTGGCCTCGGGCGGCGAGAACGTCGTCGCGTTCTCCAGCAGCTCGGCGAGCACGTGCGAGATGTCGTCGGCCGCGTGCCCCGCGACCTGGGTGAACGGGGGCAGCGCCGCCAGCTCGACGCGCTCGTAGCGCTCGATCTCACTGACCGCGGCCCGCATGACGTCGACCAGCGGGACCGGGGCGCCGGCGCCGTGGCCGTGCTCCTGTCCGGCCAGGACGAGCAGGTTCTCGTTGTGGCGGCGCATGACCGTCGCCAGGTGGTCCATCTTGAACAGGGTGGCCAGCCGGTCCGGGTCCTGTTCCTTGGACTCCAGCTCCTCGATGACCGCGAGCTGGCGCTCGACCAGTCCGAGCGTGCGCAGCGACAGCGAGACCGACGTCGTCGACATGATGCGGCGGTGCTCTTCGAGGCCGGCCCGCAGCTGCGTCAGCTCGGCCTCCAGCGCCTCACGGCCCGAGCCCAGCGCCTCGTTGCGGCCGATGAGCCGGCGCGCGTCGGCGTCGAGGCCGGCGATCCGGGTGTGCAGGGAGACCGTCTGGTCGCGGACGGCGTTGAGGTGGCGTACGACCTCGGCGAACTCGTCGTTGCGGCCGGTGAAGCGGACCGGCTCCACCGAGCCCTCCGGGGTCGCCAGCCGGGCCGCGCCGCGGCGCAGGACGGACAGCGGCCGGGTCAGCGAGCGCGCCACGGCCGTCGAGAAGCCGACGGCGACGAGGAACAGCAGGCCGAGGACCGCGACCAGCATCTCCAGCCGGGTCACGTCGTCGTCGCGCAGGGTGGCGAGCGCGGTGGCCCGCTGCCCGGCGAGGGTGGACTCCACGGACCGCATGCGGTCGATGCGGGCGGTGAGGGCGGGGGCGACGGTGGCGCCGTCGAGCTTGCGGTCGGCGGAGGACAGCGTGGGCCGCTCGGTGAGCCGCTTGAGGTAGTCGTCGGCCGTCTTGACCTCGGGGCCGGTGACGGTGGCGGCGAGGGTCTGGCGTACGTCGGGCCGCGCGACCCGGGTGAAGTCGTCGAGGGCGGCCTGCTCCCGTACGCGGGCCCGCTGGGCGGCGGTGGTCAGTTCGTCCACGACCGCGGAGTTGGGGAGCTGCTCACCGCGGGGGACGGCCAGCGCGGCGAGCAGCAGTCCACGGGTGGCCGAGGCCTGTTCCACGGCCTGGCCGAGGGGGGCCAGCGGGCGGTTGGTGGCGAGGGCGGCGCCGGCCCGCGGCGGGGTCAGCTCGGCGAGCCGGTCGCCCGGGGCGAGCAGTTCCGCGATGACGCCCGCGTACGCCTGCTGGGCGGCGAGGGCGCTGCCCTTGCCGTCTACGGCCTCGCTGCGGACGGCCTGGACGCGGCCGAGGGCGAGCGCGAGCGGCTCGTCGGCCTCGTCGCGGACCTCGGCGAGCTGGCGGTCGGTGAGCGCGGTGCGCTCCTGGACGGGGCCCTTCGCCTGTGCGCCGGGGCGCCCCTTGGCCACGTACTCGACGACGGCGTCGCGCTCGTCGGCGAGGAGGTGCGCGAGGGTGAGGGTGTGCTGGGTCTGCTCGGCGAGCGTGACCAGCTGCTGGGAGTCGTTCAGCTCCCGCGTCGCGGAGACCACGGCCGGGGTGCCGGCCGCGAGGACGGTGAGGCCGGCGACGGCGACGCCGATGACGAGCCTGCTGCGCACGCGGACGCGGCGTCCTGCGGGGTCGGGTCCGTCGGTGGCGGTGCCGTTCTTCCGAGACCGCTTCTTCTGCACCGGTGCTCGCAATCCTGTACGTGTGCTCGTGCTCGTCTACTCGTGTGGCCGAGGTAACGGCCGGTCAACAAGTAAACGCCCCCTGCCCCCTCGTACCGCCTCAGACCTTTGCAGCGTGTTGGGGACAGAGCCTGACATCGCCCACCCGGCCACTCGAACGAGTGAACATCACGGATGAGTTGGCAACCAACTCGGCAGGGCGCTGTCAGAGGGCCGTCATGGCCGGGTGGTTGAAAGATCGATGGGGGCTTTGGCAATATGCCCGCCCACATCCCGCCGGGAGGCCGTGGAGGGCCTCGGACGACGGGCTGGTGGCGGCGATCCCGCCGGTTCTGCATTGGTACGGACTTTTCGGTCCATCGCGACCGCCCGGTCCCTGCGGGGCGGGCAGAATGCCCGTATGCGCATCGACCTCGCCTCGGCCCCCGGCAACCCGGAACGCCCCAACGAGGACTGGCTATCGGCGGCGATGCCCGCTGCGGGCGGCGGAGTCCTGGTCGCCCTGGACGGGGTCACCCCGCCGAGCGGCGAGGTGGGCTGTACGCACGGCGTGCCCTGGTTCGCGGCCCGGCTCGGGGGCCGATTGACCGAACTGTCCGGATCGCGCCGGGACATGCCGCTGGACCGGATCCTGGCGGAGGCGATCCGCGGCACCGCCGACGCGCACCGCGACACCTGTGACCTTTCTCACGTACGGACCCCGCAGGCGACGGTGGTGATGGTGCGCTGGGACGAGGCCTCGGTGGAGCACCTCGTGCTCTCGGATTCCGTACTGCTCCTCGAGGCGCCCGGGGGCGAGGTGACGCCGGTGCTCGACGACCGGCTTGACCGGATCCCGCGCGAGCTGCTGCGCACGCGGACCTCGGCGGACGCGCTGCGCAATGTGGAGGGCGGCTTCTTCACGGCGGCCGCGGACCCGGCGGTGGCCGCCCGCGCGGTGACGGGCCGGACCCCGCGCGCGGGGGTGCGGGCGCTGGCGGCGCTCACGGACGGCGCGAGCCGGTGGACGGACACGTTCCGGGAGGGTGACTGGGCGCAGTGCCTGGAGGTGCTCCGGAAGGAGGGCGCGCAGGGCCTGATCGGCCGGGTCCGCACCCTGGAATCCGACCCGTCCCGCCCCCTCACCCGGGGCAAGCGCCACGACGACGCCTCGGCGGCGTACGCGGAGCTGTAGCGATCCGGGCCGGCCGGGAAAGCCGGCCCCGCCGGCGTTTGAGGCGCGGGGTCCGCGGGGCTACTCCTCGCCCTGGTTCAGCTGGTTCAGGAGTCTCGCCAGTTCCGCGACTTCCCCCCGGTCCCAGTCGGCCAGCTTGCGCATGTACTGCTCGCGCCGAGCCCCCCGCACCCGCAGGAACCGCTCGCGGCCCTCGTCCGTGAGGCCGACCAGGAAGGCCCGGCCGTCGGCGGGGTCCGGCTCGCGGGCCACCAGCCCCAGCACCTCCAACGCCCGCAGCTGCCGGCTCATGGTGGCCTTGCCGACCCCGAAGTACGCGGCGAGTTCGGTGGCCCGCTGGCGGCCCGCGGCCTCCAGGCGGACGAGCAGCCCGTACGCGGCGGGCTCCAGCTCGGGGTGCAGGGCACGCGCCATCTCCCCGGAGGAGGCCCGGGCGCGCCGGAGGAAGACGGACAGCTCCCGCTCCAAGGCAAGGAACTCCTGGTCTTCACTACCCTGCACGTCCGCTCCCATCGGTGGTGTCCTGAGGCACCAGTATTTCGCAGCGGGAACGGCGACGGCCCGGGGCCCCGCCGGAGCGGGGTCCCGGGCCGTCCGCATGCGGATCCGGCGGGGATCAGGCGGCGGCCGTCACCGGGACCGCGTCGGCGGCGAGCGCCAGTTCCAGGACCTGGCGCACGTCCGTCACCGGGTGCACGTCAAGCCCCTCCAGCACCTCGGACGGCACGTCGTCCAGGTCGGCCTCGTTCCGCTTCGGGATGATCACGGTGGTCAGGCCCGCCCGGTGCGCGGCGAGCAGCTTCTGCTTGACCCCGCCGATGGGCAGGACGCGCCCGGTCAGCGAGACCTCGCCGGTCATGGCCACGTCGGTCCGGACCTGCCGCCCCGACAGCAGCGAGGCCAGCGCCGTCGTCATCGTGATGCCCGCGCTCGGTCCGTCCTTCGGGACCGCGCCGGCGGGGAAGTGGATGTGCACGCCCCGGTCCTTCAGGTCGGCGACCGGGAGCTCGAGCTCCGCGCCGTGCGAGCGCAGGAAGCTGAGCGCGATCTGCGCGGACTCCTTCATCACGTCGCCGAGCTGCCCGGTCAGGGTGAGCCCGGCCGCCCCCGTCTCGGGATCGGCCAGCGAGGCCTCGACGAACAGGACGTCGCCGCCCGCGCCGGTCACCGCGAGCCCGGTGGCCACGCCGGGGACGGCGGTGCGCCGCTCGGCGGGGTCCTGTGCGGACTCCGGGACGTGGTGCGGGCGCCCGATCAGCCCCCGCAGGTCGTCGGCGCCGATGCGCAGCGGCAACTCCCGCTCCCCCAGCTCGTGCTGGGAGGCCACCTTGCGCAGCAGCCGCGCGATGGACCGCTCCAGGGTGCGCACGCCGGCCTCGCGGGTGTACTCGCCGGCCAGCCTGCGCAGCGCGTCCTCCTCCAGGACGACCTCGTCGGCGCCGAGACCGGCCCGCTCGAGCTGCCGGGGCAGCAGGTGGTCGCGGGCGATGACGACCTTCTCGTCCTCGGTGTAGCCGTCGAGGCGGACGAGCTCCATGCGGTCGGCGAGCGCTTCCGGAATGGCCTCCAGGACGTTGGCGGTGGCCAGGAAGACGACGTCGCTCAGGTCCAGCTCCACCTCCAGGTAGTGGTCCCGGAAGGTGTGGTTCTGCGCGGGGTCGAGCACCTCCAGCAGCGCGGCCGCCGGGTCTCCGCGGAAGTCGGAGCCGACCTTGTCGATCTCGTCGAGCAGGACGACCGGGTTCATGGACCCGGCTTCCTTGATGGCCCGTACGATCCGGCCGGGCAGCGCGCCGACGTACGTACGCCGGTGGCCGCGGATCTCGGCCTCGTCGCGGACGCCGCCGAGGGCGACGCGTACGAACTTGCGGCCCATGGCGTGCGCGACGGACTCCCCCAGGGAGGTCTTGCCGACGCCGGGCGGCCCGACGAGCGCCAGCACGGCGCCGCCGCGCCGCCCGCCGATGACGCCCATGCCGCGCTCGCCGCGCCGCTTGCGCACCGCGAGGTACTCGGTGATGCGGTCCTTCACGTCGCTCAGCCCGGCGTGCTCGGCGTCGAGGACGGCCCGGGCCCCGCGGATGTCGTACTCGTCCTCGGTGCGCTCGTTCCAGGGCAGTTCCAGGATGGTGTCGAGCCAGGTGCGGATCCAGGAGCCCTCCGGGGACTGGTCGCTGGACCGCTCCAGCTTGTCGACCTCCTTGAGCGCGGCCTCCCTTACCTTCTCGGGGAGGTCGGCGCCCTCGACGCGGGCCCGGTAGTCGTCGGACTCCTCGCCGTCCTTCTCCCCGTTGATCTCGCGCAGTTCCTTGCGCACGGCTTCCAGCTGGCGGCGCAGCAGGAACTCGCGCTGCTGCTTCTCGACGCCGTCCTGGACGTCCTTGGCGATGGACTCGGCGACGTCCTGCTCGGCGAGGTGTTCGCGGAGCCAGGAGATGGCCAGCTTGAGGCGTGCCACGGGGTCGGCGGTCTCGAGCAGTTCGACCTTCTGGGCGACGGTCAGGAACGGCGAGTACCCGGAGTTGTCGGCGAGGGCCGAAACCCCCTCGATCTGCTGGACCCGGTCCACGACCTGCCAGGCCCCGCGCTTCTTGAGCCAGCTGGTGGCGAGCGCCTTGTACTCCTTGACGAGCTCGGTGACGGACCCGGGCAGCGGATCGGCCAGTCTCTCGTCGACGCTCTCGCCCTCGACCCAGAGCGCCGCCCCGGGCCCGGTGGTCCCGGCCCCGATCCGGACGCGGCCGACACCGCGGATGAGCGCCCCGGGATCCCCGTCGGAGAGCCGCCCCACCTGCTCGACGGTCCCGAGCACACCGGTGCCGGCGTACTTCCCGTCGACCCGCGGTACGAGCAGCACCCGGGGCTTCCCGCTCCGCACCGCCGCCTGGGCGGCCTCGACGGCCCCCCGTACCTCGGCATCGGACAGGTCCAGCGGAACGACCATCCCAGGCAGCACGACCTCGTCGTCGAGCGGCAGCACGGGCAGAGTGAGCGTTACGGACGTCGAAGCCATGATCTTCCCTCCGGCAGTGAAGTTGAGCTATGCCGACTCAATGCATGTGCGCCTCCCGATGTTCCCCAACGCCCGTTCGCCCCCGGCGAACACCCGGAGTTGTCGGGGGGCTGTCCGGCGTGGCCCAGGTCAGCGAGGCGTGAGGAGGCAGAACTCGTTGCCTTCCGGGTCGGCCAGAACCGTCCAGGAGATTGCGGACTGATCGAAATCAGGGTCGGTGGCGCCCAGGGCGCGCAGTCGGGCTGCCTCTGCGGCCAGGTCGTCACCGGGGTAGGGGCAGACGTCGAGGTGGACGCGGTTCCACACGCTCTTGGTGCCGGGAGTGCGGAGGAACTCCAGGTAGGGGCCGACGCCTTTGGCGGAGCGCATGGTCGCGTGGTCGTCGGTGACCTCGTGCAGCGTCCAGTCCATCGCCTCGCCCCAGAACCGGGCCATCCCTCGCGGGTCGGTGCAGTCGACCACCACCGCGGCGATCGGCCCGGTGTCCCGGTAGATCGGACGGGGCTCCAGGACGCAGAACTCGTTGCCTTCCGGGTCGGCCATGACCGTCCAGGGGACGTCGCCCTGCCCCACGTCGGCGAGCGTCGCGCCGAGATCCTTCAAGCGCGCGACCAACTCCGCTTGATGGGCGGTCGAGGTGGTGGCCAGATCAAGGTGCACGCGGTTCTTGACCGTTTTGGGTTCCGGGCGGGCGATGATGTCGATGCAGACGGCCACGGGATCGGGGTAGGCGAAGCCCACGGGTTCGAGGTTGGTCACGCCGGGGCCCTCGCTGTCGACACCCCAACCGAGCGCCTCCGCCCAGAACCGGCCGAGCGCGGAGTCGTCCTGGGCCTTCATGTTGATCTGCACGAGTCGTGTTGTCATACCGCAGATCTTAGAAACCCCAGCCGACGTCGCGAAGCCGACAGCTCACTCCGGTCGCTGCGCGAGGGGAGGCATGCGCGACCGGCCGGCGTCGGTCAGGCACGGGGGAGGGAGCGGACTGCCGTGACGATCACGGCTCCGGGGATCAGCAGGCCGGCTTCTCCCAGGGCGTAGACCAGCCAGTGCGGCATGTCGAGCCAGAGCTCGTACGGGATGCCGACGGCGATCCCGCCGGCCACCGCGAGGAGTCCGCTGAGCAGGAGCGTCGTCCACGCGCACGTCGAGGCCCTGCGGTTGAGGAGGACCTCGTCCCGCCAGTGCTCCGGCGTGAACGGGGCAGTACCCGCATACGGCGTCATGGCGGCCGATGCTGGCACCGAGGACGCGGCGGCGATCGGGGGTTGGCCGAAAACTGGCACATGGGGTGAAGCACTGCGGAGCGCACGCAGGCCGGTGCGTGCGCTCCCGCTCGCACTCTCTGTGCCGCCCCCGGCACTTGACCGGTCCTATGCCCCCGCGATGCGGATGTCGCCCGAGGAGGTCTGGATCGAGAGGTGGGACGGGGCCTTCGGGGTGGTGGGGAGGGTCTCCTGCTTGCCTGACGCGGTGGCGGTCGTGATCTCGTACGGGGCCTGCGGGACCGTCAGCGAGACGTCGCCCGAGCTGGTCTTCGCCGTCACCGACGTCGGGGGCTTCGCGAAGGTCAGGCGGGCGTCGCCCGAGGAGGCGTGGATCTCCGCCGTCGGGCCGGCCAGGCCGGTGGCGGTGACCGAACCCGACGACGTACGGACCTTCAACGGACCGGCGATGCCCTCGACCTTCACGTCGCCGGAGGAAGAAGCGAGGTCGGCCGCCGCCACACCGGCCACCGTGACGTTGCCGCTGCTGCTCTCCAGCGTGACCGCGGCCGAGGCGGGGACCTCCAGGCGGTAGTCGATGAAGCAGGTGTCGGAGCAGCCGTCCGTGAACGTGAGGACGCCTCCCGACACCTGCTGGCCCGGCTTCGGCGCCGTGTCCCCGCGGTAGTGGACGGTCCGGTGGACCGTGACCCCCGGGCCGGTGCCGGGGGTCACCTCGATGGAGCCGCTCCGCGCGTCCTTCACCTCGACCGCCGTGACGGCCTCGGCGACCGTCGTATCGGCGGTCTCCGTCTTCTGCTCCGTGTCGTCGAGGGAGCATCCGGAGAGCAGCAGTCCGGCGGCGAGAGCGACAACCGCCTGGTGGGCGAACCGAGATGACGTGTTGGGGGAAGGCATGCACACCAGTGTGCCGAGGCGTGATCCCCCTGCAGAGGGTGTCCGCACCCGAATCCGGGGTGGTGGTAGCACCACCCCCGGCCCCCTCCTCAGATGCCGATCGCTCCGTCGATCCGCTCGCGCAGCAGGTCCGCATGGCCGTTGTGGCGGGCGTACTCCTCGATCATGTGGATCAGCACCCAGCGCAGCGACACCTTCCCCCGCCACGCCGCGTCCTCCGCCTCCACGTCCAGGTCGGGCGCGGCGGCCGTGAACGACTCCGCGAACGCCACCTCCTCCCGCCAGGCCTCCCACGCCGCCGCGACGGCCTCCGGGCCGGACACCGCACCGTCGAAGTCGCCGTCCGGATCGGCCTGCGACGAGAACAGGGCCGGCACCTCCTGCCCCGCCAGGACCTGGCGGAACCAGCGCCGCTCCATGTCCGCGAGGTGCCGGACCAGGCCGAGCAGCGAGAGCGTGGACGGCTCCACGGACCGCAGGGACAGGGCCCCCGCCTCCAGGCCGGCGCACTTCAGCTCCAGCGTCGCGCGCTGCGCTCCCAGGACGTCGGCGAGCATGGCCCGCTCGTCGCCCGTCGTGGGCCCCGAGAACCGGTCCTCGGACGCTCCGAAGAACTGCCCCCGGCGGCCCGTGACCGCGGGCCGCTCCGGGCGCATGGCCCAGTCCGTCCACGAGCCGTCGTACACCGCCAGGGAGGAGTAGCCGGCCAGCGTGGCGCCCAGGGCCAGGACGCACGCCGTCACTCCCGAGCCGCAGCTGAAGTACAGCTGCTCCCGGTCACCGGTCAATGCGGCGAAGGCCTCGCGGAGTTCCCCGGCGGGCCGCATCAGGCCGCCGCGCTGGAGGTCCCCGAACGGCAGGTTCACCGCGCCCGGCATGTGGCCCCCGCGCAGCCCCTCCCGCGGTTCCGGGGCGGCGGCGGTGAAGCGTTCGCGCGTACGGGCGTCCAGTACGACCGCGGCCGGATCGGCGAGGGCCGCCCCGACCGCATCGGCGTCCACCAGCAGCCCCGTCCGCGGCCGGGCCGTGAAGGAGCCGCGCGGGCCCTCGTACGCAGGGCCGCACGCCTCGACGGGCAGCCCGGCGGCGGTCCAGGCCGGCAGCCCGCCGTCCAGGACGGCGGCGCGGTCGAAGCCCATGGCGCGCAGCATCCACCAGGCCCGCGCACTGGAGTAGATGCCGGCGCCGTCGTAGACGACCACGGCGTCGGTGTCGTCCACGCCGAGCGCGCGTATCGCCTCCTCGAACGCGGCGGCCCCGGGCATGGTGTGCGGGGCGGGGGCGTCGTGGTCGGACAGGGCGCCGTCGAGGTCGAAGGGCCGCGCGCCCGGGATCCGCCGGTCGGCGCCGCGGTGGGCGCCGACGGAGGCGTCGAACACGACGAGCCCCGGCTCGCCGAGCCGGGCGGCCAGCCAGTCGGCTCCGACCAGCGGTCCGGGCAGGGCGGCGGCGTCAGCGGCATCGGCAGAGCGGGACGGGGTCATACGGCACCTCCGGGTGCGTCGGCGGGCCCGAAGACGAAGCGGGCCGTCGCACACATCCTCCTACGAGGGCCGCGCGCCCCTGCAAAGCGGGTTGCCGGTAAGGGAGTTGGCGAGGATCCTGTGCCCTACATCAAGGCTTGGGGGGAGCCGCATGGCCAAGAGTGTCGTGACCGATGTCACCGTCAGCCGAAGAGTCCTCTGGATCGGCGCGGAGGCGTATCCGCTGAGCAACATCGCCCGGGCGACCACGGTCAAGGTCGACCCTCCGCGCGGACAGGCGATCGCGCGCTTCATGAAATCCGTCGTGACCGTGATCATCCTGGCGGTCGTCGCCCTGGTCGTGCTCCCGAACGGGTACTCGGACGCGGCGGTGCTCGGCGCGCTCGTGCTGCTCGGCCTCCTCGTGGTGCAACTGGGCGGCGCCATCCTTCAGAAGACGTACTACGCGCTGGTGATCGAGACCGCGGGCTCGCCGAACACCGCGCTCGTCACCAACGATCTGACGCTCGTCCACGACCTCGTCCGCGTGATCATGGAGGCGATCGACAACCCGCAGGCCAGCTTCCACCAGCAGGTCAACAACTACATCGGCCAGGTCGGCGACAACTTCAAGGTGTTCGGCAGCGGCAACGTCGGGAAGGTGGGCAATTGACCGGCAACGAGGACTTCCGGATCGGCCGGATCGGCGACGACATCCGGGTCTACGGGACGAACAACATCGGCAAGATCGGCACGCAGAACAACGCGCCGCAGGATCCGCAGGCGGCCCTCCAGGAGCTCATCAGCCTGGTCCAGGTGCTGCGGGGACGCGTCCCGGAGGACGACCGCGCAGACCTGGACGAGTCCCTGGACACCCTCACCGAGGACAACGTGGAGCGCGGGGCGTTCCGCCGGGCGCTGGGGCGCATCTCCGGCGTGGCCCAGCTGGTCGGCGAGGTCGGAGTCCCGGTGGCCGAGGCCGTCCGCCGGGTGCTGGCGCTGTCCGGCATGTAGGAGACCGCCGCAGCCGCTTAGGGTGCGGCCATGGAGCCGGAAACGATCACCGTCCTGGACGCCCGCGCGTGGACCCCCGACCCGGAGCCGGTCCACAGGATCCTGGCGGACCTGGTCACCGGCGGCGCGGCGCTCGGCTGGGTCGACCCGCCCTCCGCGGACGAGGTCGCGCAGCTGCTCGACCACGTGCTGGCGGCGGCCCGGTCCGGGGATGCGGCCCTGCGTGTCGCCTATCTGGGCGGCCGCCTCGTCGGACTGGGCTACTGGCTGCGCTACGCCCGGCCCACGCACCGGCCGCACGCCGATCTGGAGAAGCTCGCGGTGGACGCCGCCGCCCACGGGCGCGGCATCGGCCGGGCGCTGACCGCCGCGCTGATCGAGGACGCCCGGTCCGCGGGCATCGAGGTCCTCACACTGGACGCCCGGGGCGACAACACCCCCGCCCTGGGGCTCTACCGCTCACTGGGCTTCACCGAGTACGGCCGCCTGCACGACTTCGTCGCCGTCGGGGACCGCCGCTACGACAAGGTGTTCTACATGCAGGACTTGCGCGGCTAGCGCGCGGCCCAGGCGGTGAAATCGGCCCAGGACCTGGGGGCCACGGCCAGGGGTGGGACGGCGAGGTCCTTCGAGTCCCGGACACGGACGGCGTGGGCGCAGGTGGCCACCTCGACGCACGCGCCGCCACTGTCGTTGCTGTAGCTCGACTTGTACCAGTTATGGGCCACCTCGATGCACTGGCTGCCGCTATCGCTGCTGTAGCTGGACTTGAACCACTGCGGGGCGCCGCTCATTGCTTCTCTCCTGCCAACTTCTCGATGAAGCCCAGAGATTCACGTGGGCCAAGGGCCTGTGCGCGGATCTTCGCATACCGCTGGGAGTAAGTGCTTACCTTGGCTCGATCGCTGATCGTCAGGCTCTCGTCCTGCATCTCCATGTAGACCAGCCGATCATGCCGAGGGGTCTCGACGAGATACATCCCGCCGCGCATGCCTGAATGCTCACCGCTGAGTCCGCAGTCGAGGGGGAGCACCTGCACGTTGACGTTGCGACGCTGGGCCAGTTCGGCCAGATGCCGGTACTGGTCGCGCATGATGGCCCCACTGCCGATGTCCCGACGCAGCGCGGACTCGTCCAGGATGAGCTCGATGAACGCAACCGGGTCCCGGTCGAAGACCGCTTTACGCCCCATCCGAGCCTCAACCAGCTCCTCGACTCGCTGGTCCGAGAGCACCGGGAAACCGCCCGCCATCAGCGCGCGTGCGTACGCCTCCGTCTGGAACAGGCCGTAGATCGCCTGGGTCTCGAACAAGTACAGCGCCAAGGCCTCCCGCTCCAGCACAGCGAAGTCCTGGAAGTGCAGGGGGAACTTCTCCAACCGGACGCACTCCCTCGCCAGCTCGAAGACACCGAGCCCTTCCCCGATCTCCTCCTCCAGCTTGACCAGCATCTCGTCGCTCGGAGGCTGTGCGCAGGTCTCCATCGCGCTGATCGCCGAGCCGGTGTAGCCCGTCCTGTGCCCCAGTTCGGTCTGGGTCAGCCCCGCCCTCTGCCTCAATGCCCGCGCCAGGTGGGAGACCAGGCGGGTCGCTCCGCCGGCCGTCGCCTTGTTCTTCGCCGTCTTCGACACGCAGCTTCCCCGCTCAACCGGATGCAGCACCGCTCAGGGTCACGAAAAACGGTAGACCCGTGCGGGCACGGCGGTTCGGCGAATACGGAAAAGCGGCACCCTACGGGCAGCGCCCCGGCTGGGCGTAGACCGCGATCCGGGCGCCCCGGACCTCGTCCACCGAGCAGAGGTCGAAGTGCGAGGCGAGCGTCTGGCGTTTGACCGCCTCGCGGGGGTACGGGTCCAGCGGCTGGCCCGCAGGGTCCAGCAGGGCCACCACCCGGGGGGCGTCCACCAGGCGGGTCCAGATCTCCGCGGTCGGCAGCTCCGTGCCCTGGAGGCTGTGCGAAGCCGCCGGGGTGCGGGCCAGGGCCAGGTCGCGCAGGCTCCCGTACAGCTCCGGCGAGGACAGCAGCCACTCGCGCCGCCGCGACGGCATGAACAGCACCGCGTCCCCCGGCCGGGCCCGTTCCCGGACCGCGGCGGCCACCGCGAGCACGTCGTCCTTGCGGCTCTCCGGGGTCCGCAGCCACACCGACCACCACCCGAACGGCACCAGCAGGGCGGCCACCAGCAGCCACGGCCACCACCCGCGCGCCGCCGCCAGCCGGGTCCCCGCGAGCAGGGCGAGCCCCGCCAGCGCGTAGAGCACGTACCGGTCCACGTACCAGGGGTGGACGAGGGAGACCGCCATCAGCAGCCCGGGCGGCAGCAGGGCCAGCGGCGCCGCCACCCATGCGAGCTCACGCGGGACCGAGGGGCCGCGCGCGAGCAGCAGCACCGCGACCGCGACCACCCCGTACGCCGCCCAGTCCTGCCAGCTCGGCCGCCCGAGCCAGCCCAGCTGCTGCTCCGCCTGGCGGGCGCTCACCACGGCCAGGGGCAGCAGCAGGGCCGCCACCGCCGCGGCGCTCCACCGCCAGCCGCGCGAGCGCCAGGCGGTGACCCCGTGCGCGAGCAGGGCCAGTACGGCGAACTCGTGCAGCCAGCAGCCGAGCAGCAGGACCACGGCGTACGCGACCCACCGCTCGCGCAGCATCAGGTACGTCGCCCACACCACGGCCGCGGCGACGAGGGCGTAGGAGCGGCCCTCCTGGGCGTACATCTGGACGGGCGGCAGTACGGCGTAGGCCACGCCGGAGCACAGTGCGGCCCGCTCCCCCGCGAGCCGGTGGGCGACGGCCGCCACCCCGGCGGCCGCGAGGGCGGTGGCGGCGACGGCGGGCAGGCGCAGCGCCCACAGGCCGCCGGTCTGCGGCCCGCCGCCGTCCCAGATCCGGAAGACCGCGTGCATCAGCAGGTAGTAGAGCCCGTGCACGGCGTCGACCTGCCCGAGCAGTTCCCCGATCCCGCCGAGCGGCCGGTGCGCGACCTGCCAGGTGACGGACTCGTCGCGCCACATGCTGCCGCGGCCGCCCGCGCCGCCGCGCTCCAGGCCCCAGAGGCCGAGGAGGAGGGCGAGCAGCGGCGGCAGCCAGCGCCAGGCGGCGATGCGGCGGATGTCGTCCTCCTGGTGCTTTCCGGGCGGGGGGTGCCGCCTCCATACTCGGGGGTCGGTCCGAGAACCTGCGGAGGTGGGGTGTGCGCGCGTTACGAGCGGTGGCGGCGGTGCTGACTGCGGTGGTCCTGAGCGGGTGCGGTTCGGGGGGCGGGTCGCAGGACAAAGCGACCGCGAGTCCCTCGTCCGGCGGCAGGACCGGCAGCAATACTGCGTCCGCTGCGGCGCAGCCGTCTCCCGGGCCCGGTTCGAGCGCGACCGCCGAGCCGCCGGGGCAGCAGCCTACGAGTGCGCCGACGGCCTCGTCCGTGCCCGTGTCCCCGGGGCCCTCCTCGGCGCTGGAGCGCCTGGTCACGGTCACGCGGACCGGCGGGCTCGCCGGGAGGACGAGCACGCTGCTGGTCAAGGGCGACGGCTCGTGGACCCGGCTGGACGGGCAGGCGCGCCCGGTCGGCACCGGGAAGCTGCCCGCGGACCGGGTCGAGAAGCTGCGCGCCGCGCTCCGGCAGGCGGACTTCGCGCACCTGCCGCGGATCCCGAAGGGCGGGGCGACGATCTTCGACGGCTTCGCCTACGCCTTCGTGCACGGCGGCTACGAGGTGGCCGCCGATCAGGGGTCGCTGACGCCGGGCCTGCAGGGCGTGCTGGACGCGCTGCCCCCGTTCGAGGCGGGGTGATCCGGCCCGGCGGAGCGCTTTGACTTTGGCCGGGCCCCGCCGTTGACTGAAGGAAGAGCGACCACGGCACCAGAGGTCCGCCGGGACGCCCCGCGAGGAAGGTCGCGGCCATGTATCGCAGACGTTGGCATGTGGTTGCGCGCACGGCCCCCGTCCTGGCCGGGCTCGCGTTGTCCCAGGTTCTCGCCGTGGGGGTGTTCACCGCCCAGGCCTCACCGCCTCCGGCCGCGGCCGCGGTGGCCGCTGCTCCGGATCTCTCCCGCCCCGCCGGTCACGACCCGCATCGGCAGGACTGCCGCAAGGGACACCGCGAGGGTTGTCCTCCGCTCCGGCCGATCCCCGATGACCCGCCGGCACCGCAGGTGCCGCCCGGACCGCAGGTGCCGCCCGGACCGCAGGTGCCGCCCGGACCGCAGGTGCCGCCCGGCACCCGAGCGCACCATCACTTCCGCTGACCGAGCAGCAGGCTCAGCCCGAGGGGGCGGCGGCCGGCAGGCCCGTTCCCGACGCCGAGATCCCGCGCAGCTGCCGGTCGAGGTACCCGTGCAGCCGGGCCGGCATGTCCACGGCTTCGGGGGCCAGCACCCACTGGATCTGCAGGCCGTCCATGACGGCGAGGGTCTCGCGGGCGACGGCCTCGCAGTCGGTGCCGGGCCGGAGCTCGCCGCGGGCGACGCCCGCCTCCAGCAGCCGGACGTTGTGGGCGAGCACCCGGGCGTAGCGCTGCGTGAAGTACTCGTGCGCGGGGTGGCCGGCGTTGCCGGACTCACCGACCAGCGTGTTGTACATCCGTACGAGGCCGGGCCGGCGGGCGTTGTCCGCGGCCAGGGCGACGACGGTGGCGTAGTACGCGGCGACGGACTCCTCCGGGCCGCTGAACAGGCGCTCCACGTCATGCTGCTCGCTCTGCGCCAGCACGGACAGGAGCAGGTCCTCCTTGCTGCGGAAGTGGTGCAGCAGCCCGCCCTGGGTGATCCCGCAGTCGTTGGCGATGCGGGCGAGCGAGGAGGCGTGGAAGCCCCACTGCGCGAAGTGCTCCACCGCGGTGTCGAGGATCTTCGCGCGGCGGGCGTCGCCCACGGCGTAGGTCCCGCGGCCGGTGGCCTTCGGGGCGGTGCGCTCCTTGTCCTGTGCCATGCGGCCCACCCTAGGTGCTGCCTTTCCCCGGCCCCGGAAGGCGTGATTCAGGTCACTTTTCCAAAACCTAGTGGGTACAAGGTTTTCGCGCTTACGGTGAGCACCCTCCGCCGGACCGCACCCAGGAGCCGTACGCCGATGAACGCCACGCCCGACGCCATCCCCCCGTACAAGGACGCCTCGCTCCCGGTGGACCTGCGCGTGGCGGACCTGCTCTCCCGGATGACGCCGCAGGAGAAGGCTGGCCAGCTCTTCCACTCGATGCTGATGATGAATCCGGACGGCACCCCGGTCACCGAGACCGACGGCTCGATGCTCCCGTTCACCACGCCCGAGCTGATCGGGGACCGCTTCGTCAGCCACTTCAACCTGCTCGGCACGTACGGCGCCCGCGAGATGGCGCAGTGGCAGAACACGGTGCAGGAGATGGCCGCGGCCACCCGGCTCGGCATCCCGGTCACCCTCTCGACCGACCCGCGGCACGCCTTCACCGACAACGTCGGCGCCTCCTTCGACGCCGGCGCGTTCTCCGCCTGGCCGGAGGCGCTGGGCCTGGCCGCGATCGGCGACCCGGAGCTGGTCTTCCGCTTCGCCGACACCGTCCGCCGCGAGTACCTGGCCGTCGGCTTCCGGGTCGCCCTGCACCCGCAGATCGACCTGGCGAGCGAGCCGCGCTGGGCCCGCCAGACGGGCACGTTCGGCTCGGACGCGCGGCTGACGGGCGAGCTGGTGCAGGCGTACGTCCGCGGGCTCCAGGGCCCGGAGCTCGGGCCCCGGTCCGTCTCGGCGATGGTCAAGCACTTCCCGGGCGGCGGCCCGCAGAAGGACGGCGAGGACCCCCACTTCGCGCACGGCAAGGAGCAGGTCTACCCGGGCGGGATGCGCGAGCACCACCTGGAGCCGTTCCGGGCGGCCGTCGCGGCCGGCTGCGCGCAGATGATGCCGTACTACGGCCAGCCGATCGGCACGGACTGGGAGGAGGTCGGCTTCGGCTTCAACAAGGGCGTGGTCACGGGCCTGCTCCGAGAGGAGCTGGGCTTCGAGGGAATCGTCTGCACCGACTGGGGACTGCTCAACGACGCCTCGATCTTCGGCGAGGTCCACCCGGCGCGGGCCTGGGGCCTGGAGCACCTGACGGTCGCCGAGCGGGCGGCCCGTGCGCTGGACGCCGGGGCCGACCAGTTCGGCGGGGAGCAGTGCCCGGAGGTGATCGTGGACCTGGTCCGCTCGGGCCGGATCGCGCAGTCCCGGATCGACGCGTCGGTGGCCCGGCTGCTGCGGGAGAAGTTCGTGCTGGGCCTGTTCGAGAACCCGTACGTGGACCCGGACGCGGCGGCGGAGACGGTGGGCCGGGCCGATTTCGCGGCTGCGGGGGCGGCGGCCCAGCGCCGCTCGCTGACGGTGCTGACGAACCGCGGCGGGCTACTGCCGGTGTCCGAGCGCCCGAAGCTGTACGTGCAGGGCGTGGACGAGACCGTCGCGGCAGGGTACGGCGAGGTGGTGTCCGACCCGGGGGCGGCGGATCTGGCCGTACTGCGGCTGCGCACCCCGTACGAGCCGCGGGAGAACGTCTTCGAGTCGTACTTCCACTCGGGCTCGCTGGCCTTCGCGGAGCCGGAGCTGTCGCGGATCCTGGCGCTCCTGGCCGCCGTACCGACGCTGGTCTGCATCAACCTGGAGCGGGCGGCGGTCATCCCGGAGATCGCCGAGCGGGCGGCGGCGCTGATCGCGGACTACGGCGCCGAGGACGCCGCGCTGCTGGACGTGGCGTTCGGCCGGGCCGTGCCCGAGGGGCGGCTCCCCTTCGAGCTGCCCCGGTCGATGGCAGCGGTTGAGGCCTCGCGGCCCGATGTGCCGAACGACACCATCGACCCCGTGTTCGAGCACGGACACGGGCTGGCCCTGTAGGGGGTCGACAAAAGCGCGCGGTGGCCGACGATCACCGCGCACCGGGTGGCCGTGCCGTGGGGGGACGGCCACCCGGCATCACCGCCCATATCCCCATTCCCGCCATAATCGGAACCGCTGCTTCCGCTGTTTTCCCTGTCTGAACCCCGCATAGCCGCAGGCCGGTGGCTCCTCTACGCTGCACCCCTACTACGCGGATCTTCAGGGGCGGGAAATGGAACAGACACACACCACCCACAGCGGCGCCGCGGCCACCCCCGGCGCTCAACGGCGCGTGCTCGTGGTCGAGGACGACCGCACGATCGCCGACGCCATCGCAGCCCGGCTGCGCGCCGAGGGCTTCCAGGTGCAGGCCGCCTTCGACGGTCCGGCCGCCGTCGCCGCGGCCGAGAGCTGGCAGCCCGAGCTGCTGGTCCTCGACGTGATGCTGCCCGGCTTCGACGGCCTCGAGGTCTGCCGCCGGGTCCAGGCGCAGCGGCCGGTGCCGGTGCTGATGCTCACGGCGCGCGACGACGAGACCGACATGCTGGTCGGGCTCGGGGTCGGCGCGGACGACTACATGACGAAGCCGTTCTCGATGCGCGAACTCGCGGCGCGGGTCCACGTCCTGCTGCGGCGCGTGGAGCGGGCCACCCTGGCCGCCACCGCCCCGCGCGGGGCCACGCTGCGGCTGGGCGATCTGGAGATCGACCACGCACAGCGCCGGGTCCGGGTGCAGGCCGAGGACGTACACCTGACGCCGACCGAGTTCGACCTGCTGGTGTGCCTGGCCGGCACCCCGCGGGCGGTGCTCTCCCGGGAGCAGCTGCTCGCCGAGGTGTGGGACTGGGCCGACGCGTCCGGGACCCGTACGGTCGACAGCCACATCAAGGCCCTGCGCCGCAAGATCGGGGCGGAGCGGATCCGTACGGTCCACGGCGTCGGGTACGCCCTGGAGACCCCGGCCCAGACATGAGCGGGGGGCGCCCGCCGGGAGGGCTGAGGCCGTTCTCCCCGTTCTCGATCAAGACGAAGCTGGGCACGCTCGTCGTGGTCTCGGTCTTCATCACGACGGGCCTGCTGATGGTGGCCCTGCGCACGGACACCGAGCTGCGGTTCATCACGGTGTTCTCGGTGATCGCCTCGATGCTGATCACCCAGTTCGTGGCGCACAGCCTGACGGCGCCGCTGGACGACATGACCCGGGTGGCCCGGGCGATATCCCACGGGGACTACACGCGCCGGGTGCGCGGGGCCGGGCGCCGCGACGAGCTGGGCGACCTGGCCTCCACGATCAACCTGATGGCGGACGACCTGGAGGCGGTGGACCAGCACCGCAAGGAGCTGGTCGCCAACGTCTCGCACGAGCTGCGCACGCCGATCGCGGCGCTGCGGGCGGTGCTGGAGAACGTGGTGGACGGGGTCTCCGAGGCCGATCCGGAGACCGTGCGGACGATGCTGAAGCAGACCGAGCGCCTCGGCCGGCTCGTGGAGACCCTGCTGGACCTGTCCCGGGTGGACAACGGGGTGGTCCCGCTGAAGGCCCGCCGCTTCGAGGTGTGGCCGTACCTGTCGGGGGTCCTGAAGGAATCGGGCCTCGCGGCCGCCGGCCGGCCGGGCCTGCTCTCCGGCTCCGGCGGGCACACCCGCAACGACGTGCACCTGCACCTGGACGTGTTCCCGCCCGAGCTCACGGCGTACGCGGACGCCGAGCGGCTGCACCAGGTGGTGGCGAACCTGATCGACAACGCGGTCAAGCACAGCCCGCCGCACGGCAGGGTCACCGTCCGTGCCCGGGCCGCGGAAGCGCCCGGCAGTCTCGCGCTGGAGGTACGGGACGAAGGCCCCGGCATCCCGGAGGCGGAGCGGCACCGGGTCTTCGAGCGGTTCAACCGGGGCAGCGCGAACGGCGGCGACGGCGGTACCGGACTGGGCCTGGCCATCGCCCGCTGGGCCGTCGGCCTGCACGGAGGGCATATCGGAGTGGCCGAATCGTCACGCGGCTGCCGGATCCTCGTCACGCTTCCGGGCAGCTCCCCGGCGTCACATTGACGTAGGGTTCGAGTGGGTAGGACATGATCTCGGCCACACGTGCCCGGGGTCCGTCAGGGGTGCGAAGCCATGGGGGCCGCAACCACGCTGCCCCCTACCCGAACCAGGCTGGTTTCCCGCCATTCAGAGCGGCGAAACCCGCCGTTCGGTGTGACCTACATGACGTAAGTCCCGCCCGGTCTGCATCCAGCGGTCAGGGAGGCGTAGCCTTTATTCCCGCTGTCCATACCTTGTGAAGCGGAAGAGGGCGGTTGCCGCCGTGTCGCCACAGTCCCCCAGTAACTCGAGCACCACGACCGAAGCAGAGGGCGGGAAGACCCCTGCCTCAGGCTTCGGCGCCAATGAGTGGCTCGTCGACGAGATCTATCAGCAGTACCTCCAGGACCCGAATTCGGTCGACCGGGCCTGGTGGGACTTCTTCGCCGACTACAAGCCGGGGGGCATTGCGTCTCCGGTGAAGCCGGACGAGCCCAAGAAGTCCCCGACGACGGACGGCGCCTCCGCACAGGCCGCCCCTGCCGTCGCTCCGCAGGTCTCCGACGCTGCCGCCACGGGGGCGGCGAGCGCCGCCGCGCCCTCTCCTGTCGCCGCGCCCACGCCTGTGTCAGCTCCTGCCCCTGCTCCTGCCACCCCCTCTGGTGCCCCTGCTGTGACTGTCACCTCCCAGGCCCAGGCCGCCGCACCGGCCGCCGCAGCCCCTCCGGCTCCGGCTCCGGCTCCGGCCTCCGCCGCCCCCGTCGCCGCCCAGAAGCCCGCGCCCGCTGCCGCGCCCACCGCCGGAGCCCCCGCGGGCCCCGAGCTGGTGACGCTCCGCGGCCCGGCCGCCGCGGTCGCCAAGAACATGAACGCGTCCCTCGACGTCCCGACGGCCACGTCCGTCCGCGCCGTCCCGGTGAAGCTGCTGTTCGACAACCGCATCGTCATCAACAACCACCTGAAGCGCGCCCGGGGCGGGAAGATCTCCTTCACCCACCTCATCGGCTACGCGATGGTGCAGGCCATCAAGGCCATGCCGTCGATGAACTACTCCTTCGCGGAGAAGGACGGCAAGCCCACCCTGGTCAAGCCGGAGCACGTGAACTTCGGCCTCGCGATCGACCTGGTGAAGCCGAACGGCGACCGCCAGCTCGTCGTCGCCGGCATCAAGAAGGCCGAGACCCTCAACTTCTTCGAGTTCTGGCAGGCGTACGAGGACATCGTCCGCCGCGCCCGCGTCGGCAAGCTGACGATGGACGACTTCACCGGCGTCACCGTCTCGCTGACCAACCCCGGCGGCCTGGGCACCGTCCACTCCGTGCCCCGCCTGATGCCCGGACAGTCGGTCATCATGGGCGTCGGCTCCATGGACTACCCCGCCGAGTTCCAGGGCACCTCCCAGGACACCCTGAACAAGCTGGGCATCTCCAAGGTCATGACCCTGACCTCGACCTACGACCACCGGGTCATCCAGGGCGCCGCCTCCGGCGAGTTCCTGCGCATCGTCGCGAACTTCCTCCTCGGCGAGAACGGCTTCTACGACGACGTCTTCGAGGCCCTGCGCATCCCGTACGAGCCGGTCCGCTGGAACCGCGACATCGACGCCTCGCACGACGACGACGTCACGAAGGCCGCCCGCGTCTTCGAGCTGATCCACTCCTACCGGGTCCGCGGCCACGTCATGGCCGACACCGACCCGCTGGAGTACAAGCAGCGCAAGCACCCCGACCTCGACATCACCGAGCACGGCCTCACCCTGTGGGACCTGGAGCGCGAGTTCGCGGTCGGCGGCTTCTCCGGCAAGTCGATGATGAAGCTCCGCGACATCCTCGGCGTGCTGCGCGACTCGTACTGCCGCACCACCGGCGTCGAGTTCATGCACATCCAGGACCCGAAGCAGCGCCGCTGGATCCAGGACCGCATCGAGCGCCCGCACTCCAAGCCGGAGCGCGAGGAGCAGCTGCGCATCCTGCGCCGCCTGAACGCGGCCGAGGCCTTCGAGACCTTCCTGCAGACGAAGTACGTCGGCCAGAAGCGCTTCTCCCTCGAGGGCGGCGAGTCCGTCATCCCGCTGCTCGACGCCGTCATCGACTCGGCCGCCGAGGCCCGCCTCGACGAGGTCGCGATCGGCATGGCCCACCGCGGCCGCCTGAACGTGCTCGCGAACATCGTCGGCAAGTCGTACGCGCAGATCTTCCGCGAGTTCGAGGGCAACCTCGACCCGAAGTCCATGCACGGCTCCGGCGACGTCAAGTACCACCTGGGCGCCCAGGGCACCTTCACGGGCCTGGACGGGGAGCAGATCAAGGTCTCGCTCGTCGCCAACCCCTCGCACCTGGAGGCGGTGGACCCGGTCCTGGAGGGCGTCGTCCGCGCCAAGCAGGACGTCATCAACAAGGGCGGCACGGACTTCACCGTCCTGCCCGTCGCCCTGCACGGTGACGCGGCCTTCGCCGGCCAGGGCGTCGTCGCCGAGACGCTGAACATGTCTCAGCTGCGCGGCTACCGCACCGGCGGCACCGTCCACGTCGTGATCAACAACCAGGTCGGCTTCACCGCCGCCCCGGAGTCCTCGCGTTCCTCGATGTACGCGACCGACGTGGCCCGCATGATCGAGGCGCCGATCTTCCACGTGAACGGTGACGACCCGGAGGCCGTGGTCCGCATCGCGCGGCTCGCCTTCGAGTTCCGCCAGGCGTTCAACAAGGACGTCGTCATCGACCTCATCTGCTACCGCCGCCGCGGTCACAACGAGTCGGACAACCCGGCGTTCACGCAGCCGCTGATGTACGACCTGATCGACAAGAAGCGCTCGGTGCGCAAGCTGTACACCGAGTCCCTCATCGGTCGCGGCGACATCACGCTGGAAGAGGCGGAGCAGGCGCTCCAGGACTTCCAGGGCCAGCTGGAGAAGGTCTTCGCGGAGGTCCGCGAGGCCGCGACCTCCCCCGCCGCCGGCGCCCCGGTGACGCCCGTGCAGACCGCGCAGGAGTTCCCGGTCCCGGTGAACACCGCGATCTCGCAGGACGTCGTCAAGCGGATCGCCGAGTCCCAGGTCAACGTCCCGGACCACGTCACCGTGCACCCGCGTCTGCAGCCGCAGCTGCAGCGCCGCGCGGCGATGATCGACGAGGGCACGATCGACTGGGGCATGGGCGAGACCCTCGCCTTCGGCTCGCTGCTGATGGAGGGCACCCCGGTCCGCCTGTCGGGCCAGGACTCCCGCCGCGGCACCTTCGGCCAGCGCCACGCGGTCCTCATCGACCGGGAGACGGGCGAGGACTACACCCCGCTCCAGTACCTCTCGGACGACCAGGCCCGCTACAACGTCTACGACTCGCTGCTCTCCGAGTACGCGGCCATGGGCTTCGAGTACGGCTACTCGCTGGCCCGTCCGGACGCGCTGGTCCTCTGGGAGGCCCAGTTCGGTGACTTCGTCAACGGCGCGCAGACCGTCGTCGACGAGTTCATCTCCTCGGCGGAGCAGAAGTGGGGCCAGACGAGCGGCGTCACGCTGCTGCTGCCGCACGGCTACGAGGGCCAGGGCCCGGACCACTCGTCCGCGCGTCCCGAGCGCTTCCTCCAGATGTGCGCGCAGGACAACATGACGGTCGCGATGCCGACCCTGCCGTCGAACTACTTCCACCTGCTGCGCTGGCAGGTCCACAACCCGCACCACAAGCCGCTCATCGTCTTCACCCCGAAGTCGATGCTGCGTCTGAAGGCGGCGGCGTCGAAGGCGGAGGAGTTCACGAGCGGCTCCTTCCGTCCGGTCATCGGCGACTCGACCGTGGACCCGTCCGCGGTGCGCAAGGTCGTCTTCTGCGCGGGCAAGGTCTACTACGACCTGGAGGCCGAGCGGGAGAAGCGCGGCATCACCGACACGGCGATCATCCGCATCGAGCGGCTGTACCCGCTGGCCGGCGCCGAGCTCCAGGCCGAGATCGCCAAGTTCCCGAACGCGGCGAAGTACATCTGGGCCCAGGAGGAGCCGGCGAACCAGGGTGCGTGGCCGTTCATCGCGCTGAACCTGATCGACCACCTCGACCTGGCGGTCGGCGCGGAGGTCCCGGCCGGCGAGCGCCTGCGCCGCATCTCGCGCCCGCACGGCTCCTCCCCCGCGGTGGGCTCGGCGAAGCGCCACCAGGCGGAGCAGCAGCTACTGCTGAACGAGGTCTTCGAGGCGTAGTCGCTGCGCTTGCCCGAACGAAGGAAGGCCCGGCCCCTCTCGGGGGCCGGGCCTTCCGGCTGTCCGGGGGACTTCGCTTGCTCGGGGCCTTCTCCCCCCCTCTCCCCACCACCGCCGAGCGGTGGTTGCCCACCCGCCCCCGTCGGCGGGCCTGTGGCTTCGGGGTTCGGCACCCAATCACCCGGGATCAGGGAGGGTTTGGGGGTTTCCCGTCAGTCTCATCGTCTCTCCGGTCCGGGCCGCCCTGTCAAGGGCGCTCCCTGCGGTCGCGTCGCTACGCGATGGCCTCCGGCCACCCTGGACAGACCGTCCCGGCCCGGACATACGAAGACTGCCGGGAAGCCCCCAAAAGAACGGCACGGGTCGGAGAGAGGCACACGGGGAGATCAGGGAGGAGCTGCCCGGTTCCCTGGGGCCGGCCGAGGCCCACCACCCCGGCCGGCCAGGGTCGGAGGCCGGCCCGAGGAGACGTCCACCCGGGGCCCATAAGCAGGCTTGTTCCGGGTCGGTGGCGGCTCTACCCGCACGAAACAGCGACCAACGGCCCATCGGGAACCGCCGGTCGCGTCTGATCGCTACGCGCTCCTCGCCGACTGCACGCGACGGTCGTCCGGGGCTGGGCATAGGCCGACACGGATCGCTACGCGGCTGAGGTGACCTGGCGGCTATCAGCCCGCCAGGGGCTGGTCGTGAACAGTCCACGAGTCCAACGGGCCCGAGCGCTCAGCTGCGAGCCCGAAGTTCGGGGTGGTGTCTCATGATCAGCACGTTCATGTCGCTGACGCGCGACCGGTCACGGTCGACATAGGCCTGGAAGCGCGCAGAGACGTGAGCGGCGCACTCGGCGCAGGAGTCCGGAGGGACCGGCAACCGCGGGAACAGGTCGGCAGCCTCCATCACACGGCCCCGATGTTGGCCACGGCCGTGGAGATCTCCCGGCCGGACGGGCCCCGGACGTACGCCAGTACCACCCAGCGCTCGCGGACCGGGTCATCGGAGACGTCCTCCCGGACCACGGCCATCAGCTCACCCTCGACGCCGGACGCGATGTCACGGACCCGGCGGCGCAGGAGACGGTGGGGCACCGAAATGACGTCCCCCGAGTCGGCGCCGGAGGCATCGCAGTGTTGCGACATCCAGACACTCCTCTCTAGAGATGTATGCACTACAGCCGATGCACGCTTAGACCGCAAGAGATCTCTAGAGATCTCAGCCGAAGGGGGTGGCCACGCTGGTGCGATGCGACGGCCCACCGGTGGCCCTAGGGTGTCTAGAGAGGAGAAGGAGTGATCGGTTTCATGACCAGCCAGGGCAGCGCCCGTCGGCCGAAGTACCAGCGGATCGCTGATGCGCTGAGGACCGCCATCCAGGCGGGCGAGTACGGTCCGGGCGACCGGCTGCCCGGGGAGAACGACCTCATGGCCACGTACGAGGTCGCCCGGATGACCGCACGCCAGGCCCTCGGCGTCCTGCAGAACGAAGGCATCGCGGAGGCACGGAAGGGTGCCGGTGTGTTCGTCCGGGCGTTCAGGCCCCTGCGGCGGCGCGGTATCCAGCGGTTGGCGCACGAACAGTGGGGCTCAGGGCGCTCCATCTGGTCCGCCGATACCGAGGATCGAGAGCTCGTCGTCGATCAGATCGAAGTGCGTGAGGAGGAGGCGAACGACCGGATCTCCGGGGCCCTTGCTCTTCCCACAGGGGCTCGCGCGTGGGTACGCAGCCGCCGTTTCGTGCTTGAGGGCAAACCCGTGCTTCTCGCGACGTCGTTCCTGCCGTCGGACATCGTCGCGGACTCTGCTGTCACCCAGGTCGACACGGGACCCGGCGGTACGTACGCGCGACTGGCCGAGCTGGGGCATGAACCCGTCCACTTCCGTGAGGAGATCCGGTGCCGGATGCCCTCGGCCGACGAGGCCGAGCGGCTTTCGCTCGCCATGGGCACACCGGTGATCCGGATCGTCCGTACCGCCTTCGCCGAAGGCGGGCGGGCCGTTGAGGTCAACGAGATGACTCTGGACTCCGCTTCCTACGTCCTTGAGTACGACTTCGACGCCTGATCCACTGTGGGTCGAACCACCGGGCAGGGTTCGTCCCCCATCGGCCGCAGTCGCGGAGGAACCGTAGCGATCTGCTGCGCCCCTGCCTCCGATGGGCTGCCGACCGCTGTCACGCTCAAGCACACCCGCCGTACCGGCTGGTGGATGGCCGGCGTCAACGACCCCGAGAGCGTCGCCGAGCACTCGTGGCGGACGTCGCTCATTGCGTCGGTCATCGCGAAACTGGAGGGCGCCGATCCCGCGCGTGCCGCGTTCCTCGCCGTGTGGCACGACACCCAGGAGACCCGTACCGGGGACGTCAACCACCTCGGGAAGAAGTACGCGCCGGCCGGCGACCCGCAGGCCGTGACCGCCGACCAGACCGCGGGCATGCCCGACGTGCTCGCCTCGGCGATCC
The DNA here is from genome assembly GCF_035984415.1 of Streptomyces sp. NBC_01296. Classification (NCBI taxonomy): domain Bacteria; kingdom Bacillati; phylum Actinomycetota; class Actinomycetes; order Kitasatosporales; family Streptomycetaceae; genus Streptomyces; species Streptomyces sp. NBC_01296. The sequence continues at coordinate 3,188,660 of NZ_CP130720.1, forward strand.
GGGAGCTGGTCGCCGAGTACGAGGCGAAGGACTCACCCGAGGCGGTCTGTGCGCGTGACGCGGACAAGCTGGAGTGCATGCTCCAGGGCATCGAGTACAAGGCCCAGGGCTACGAGAACGCACAGCGGTGGATCGACAACAGCCGGGCGCGGCTCACGACTGGGACAGGGCGGCGACTGGCCGACGAACTGCTCGCACAAGGACCGTTGGACTGGCTGCGGAACGCCCTCGGCGAGAAGGCCTGACACCATGGACGGCCATCCGCTCACGCGCCCTTGGGGCGCTCAGCCCCGGACGGCCGTCGGACGCCGTCGACGAGGAGCGCGTAGCGATTCGACGCGATCAGCGGCTCCTGATGGGCTGGTGGTCGCTGTTTCGTGCGGGTAGAGCCGCCACCGACCCGGAAGCCCATGGCGATGTGCCCCGGGGCGGCCGATGATCTTACCGATTCGTGACGCCCCCTCTGGGGACGCCCACAAGTCCCCTGCTGCCTCTAGCGTGTTCGTACATCCCCGAGTGCGACCGGTCGGCGCGAGCCGCACCCGATGACGGTTCGAATCCGGGAAAGCCCGAAATTTCGTGAGAAGGCGGAAAAATGACGGTCGAGACGCTTCCCCTCTGCGCTTATCCGGAGTGCACCAACCACCCCGAGGCGCCGACGCCCGGCAGTCCCGAGCCCCGGTACTGCGCCCACCCCGACCACAACGCGTTGGGCGCGTTCCGCAAGTTCCGGGCCAAGCGGCAGCAGCGCAAGGACGAGAAGCGCCAGGCGGCCGAGGCCAAGAAGGCGGCCGGGACGGCGCCCGCCGCGGACGCCCTTCACATCGAGCCGCCGATGGAGTCCGCTGCGGAAGCCGCAATGCCGGGCACGGACGGATCCGACCCTCGCACCGACCTCGTGGCGCTCATCTCCCAGCTGTCCACGGACCTGCCGGGCTACATCGAGGAACTGGCCATCATCACGGACTCGGCCGCCGCCGAGGAGCGCATCCGGACCGTGACCCAGGCCGCGGCCCAGCGGACCCTGGACGCCGAACAGCGCACCGCGCTGGCGGAGGAGGCCGCGGACCTGGCCATCGCCCAACTGGACGTGGCCAAGCACCGGTTCGAGGAGGAAGCGGACAAGATCCGCCAGGAGGCCGCGCAGCAGGTGGCGGACGTGGCGTTCGTGCGGGCCGAGCTGGAGCGCTACCGCGAGCGGGTCGCCCAGCTGGAGGAGCGACTCGACGGCGTACGCGAGGAGGCGGACGCGGCCCGCCGGGAGCGCAGCGAGATCGCACGGCAGGCCGAACAGCACCGATGCGAGGTCTGACGACCGCCCCCGAACCGCCGAGATCATTCACCTCGGGGATTTACAGATCAATGCGCCGATTCGCCAGAGCTCCGCCGATGTGCCCGTCACGCACTCACAGACCAGTCCATTCACATATCGCAGCACGGAATTACCCAACTGGAGGAAACATGTCTCGAACCGTCAAGCGGAGCACCAGGCTGGCAACGGTCGCCGGAATGGTGGCGGCCGTCGGCGCGGGAATGCTCGTGACCGCGCCTGCGAGCCAGGCGGCGCCGGTCGCGGCCTTCCGCCTCAGCAACTTCTCGGCGACCATCGCGAACATCTGCGTCCACACGGACGTCGCGACGAAGTGCTCGGGAAACATAGCGGCAGGGAAGAGCGAGGTTTACAAGGTGGAGTACAAGGGGGCTGGCAACTGGTACTGCACTGCGACCGCGAAGGGGCTGACCGGCACCGCCAGCACTCCCTATTTCAGCCGGGCCAACGTAAAGGAATGCGCGGAGGTCGGCAACATTTTCGGTGCCAGCATCATGCTCAAGTGACCGTCACCGGGCGTTCTGAAATACCCCTTCGCCTCCTATTACGGCTGAGCGGTCCGGAGGACTCCGGCGCCGTCGTCACCTCGCACGACGGCTGAGGGTCCCGCCGGCGCCCGGTCTCGTGGACACCGCCACCACGGGACCGGGCGCCGGGCGCGACGCAGGCGTACCGCGTCCGCCGCCTACGGCTGGGGCTCGAAGTCCCAGTACGGGCGGTTCTGCTGGCGGGCCGAGACCGTGTGGACGTGTTGGGGGCCCAGAGTGCGGGTCAGGGCCTTGAGGCCGGCGTCCTCGTGCTTCTGGGCCTCCGCGTCCTCGCGGGCCGAGCGGAGATCCGCCGCCAGGGCGATCTGGGCGCTCAGGGTCATCGGGTGGTCCGGGCCCAGGATCTGCTCGCAGCCCCGGAGGGTTTCACGGCTCAGGGACACCGCGTCCTCGAAGTGCCCCGTGATGTTGCGGTGCCCGGTGGCGTTCAGGGCGCAGCCCAGCGTCCACGGGTGGCGGTCGCCGACCGCGCCGCGCATGCCGACCAGGGCCTGTTCCGCCAGGTTGAGGGCCTCGACCCGCTCGCCCTGGGCGCGCAGGACGAGGCCGAGGTTGCCCACCGTGCCGATGCTGTACGGGTGGGCCAGCCCCAGCTGCGTCTGGTAGCCCCGGACGACCTCCTCCGAGATCCGGCGGGCCTCGCCGATGTCCCCGTACTCCCGCAGGTACGTGGCATAGTCCGAGGCCACCATCAGGGTCCAGGGGAACTCCGCGCCGAAGACCCGGGTCGAGCGTTCCAGGACGCTGCGCAAGCGGGCCCCGGCCCCCGGGATGTCCCCCGAGCGGCGCAGGCACATGCCGAGGTTGTGCTCGGCGCGCAGGGTCTGGGGGTGGTTGGGGCCCAGGACCTGGGAGTTGAGCTTGAGGCCCTGTTCCTGCCGGGCGAGGGCTTCGCGGTAGCGGCCCATCAGGCGCAGTCCCATGGCGCAGCCGATGCCGGAGGAGAGCGTCGCGATGTGCCGTACGCGCAGCACCCGCTCGCGGCGCCGCAGGGTGTCGAGGTCGGCCTCGTACGCCTCCTGGTAGCGGCCCAGCAGCCGCAGCGCGACGGCGACGTTGTTCTCGGCGTTCAACGTCGTGGAGTCGTCCTCGCCGAGCAGCTCGCGGTAGCGCGCGAAGGCGTGTTCCAAGAGCTCCCGCGCCCGGTCGAACTTGGCCGTGCTGAGCAGCACCCCGGCGTACGTGCTGGTGGCGCGCAGGGTCTCCAGGTCCCGGTCGCCCCGCTCGGCCAGCAGCCGGTCGGCGACCGATTTGGCGAGGGTCTCGGCGCGCTTGAAGTGGCCGAGCATCCGCAGGGCGCCGCCGTAGTGGTAGCTGAGCTCGCGGACCTGGTCGTGGTCGTCGCCCAGCATCGTGCGCCACACGGCGTCGGTCTGCTCGGCGAGCCGCAGGCAGGTGCGGTACTCCCCGGCGAGGATCAGGTAGCGCAGGCAGTGCAGCAGGAAGGTCTGGATCCGCGGGTTGCTGCTGGTCAGGACGCCGGAGGTCTCCAGGTGCGGGATCAGTTCGGCGTAGCGGGGCCACAGCCGGGAGTCGGAGGGCCGGCCCGGGTCGGCGGCTGCGAGGACCTGCCGGACGGCGCGGGAGAGCGGTTCGGCCTCGTCCTCGGAGAGGTTCTCGCGGACGATCCCGTGCACCATGCGGTGCAGCTGTACGGTCTCCAGCCCGCCGCCGCCCTCCTCCACCGACAGGTCGGAGTACTCGAGGCGGACGACGGAGAACTGGACGAGCTTGTTGAGGGCGGCGTTCCACCGGATCTGGTCGTTGATCAGCCCGGCGAGCTGCTCGGGCACGTCGGCGGCGGGGAACTCGCGCAGCAGCCGCAGCGGCACCGGCCCGGGGGCGAAGAACACGAACAGCCGCAGCAGGGAGAGCGCGTCGGGGAAGTTCTCCCGGACGTTGTTCAGCAGTATCGCGAGGGCGGTCGGGAAGGGCAGCGGGTAGTCGTCGGAGACGGTCACGGCCTCCCGGGAGTCCAGTCTGCGCTGGAGCAGGGCCAGGTAGTCGCCCACCGTCAGCGGGGAGTCGGCGAGCCAGCCGGCGGTCTGGTCGAGGGCGAGGGGGTAGTCCTCCAGGGCCTCGGCGAGCTGGTCGGCCTCCTCGCCGGTGAGCCGGCGGGCCCGGCGGCGGATGAAGGTGATGGACTCGGGCCGGGCGTACAGCGGGACTTCGAGGAGGCTGGTGTGCCGGGAGGCCCATTCGCGGTTGCGGGAGGTGATGATGACGTCGCCCGCGCCGGACGGCAGCAGGTCGGTGAGGTCGTCGGGGTTGTCGCAGCCGTCGAAGACCACCAGCCAGCGGCTGTACGGGGAGCCGCGCCGCAGCGCCTCCAGGACGGCCCGGATCTGCTCGCCGTAGCTGCCGGCGCCGCGCGGCAGGCCCATCGCGGGGGCCAGGTCGGCGAGCCGCTCGCGCAGGGTGGGCCGGTCCTCGGCGGGGACCCACCACACCACGTCGTACTCGGAGGCGAAGCGGTACGCGTACTCGGTGGCGACCTGCGTCTTGCCCACCCCGGACAGCCCGAGCAGGGTGACGGTCGACGCGCCGGGCGGGGCATCGGCGAGGGCGGCGCGCAGTCGGCCGATGACGTCGTTGCGGCCGGTGAAGCGCGGGTTGCGGCGCGGGATCCGGCCCCAGATCTCGGGCGGGTCGTTGGGGAAGCGGGGGCCGCGGCGGCCGGTCTCGGTGCCGATCCGGTCGGTGGGCAGCTCGAGCCGGCGCAGCACGCGGTACTCCGCCTCGTACGCGTCCAGGCCCCACAGGTCGGTCTTCTCCAGCACGGCGGCGGCGCTGGGCAGCGGCGCGTCGGTGAGGCAGACGGCCGCGAACTTGTCGGGGTGGTGGTCGGTGACGGTGCGCAGGGCGGTGTTCCACTCCTCGTCGGTGTGGGCGGCGGCGGAGAAGTAGCGCTCGCTGAGGATGAGCAGGACCCGGCTGCCGCTGCGGGCCAGGTCGTCGAGGGCGGGGGCGAGGCCGGGGCTGGACTGCGGGTCCCAGCGCGCGAGGGCGACCCGGTGGCCGTGCTCCTCGAGGCGGTGGGCGATCCACACGGCCCAGGGCCGGTTGAACCCCGCGAAGCTGATGACGAAGCGCTGCGGCTGCGCGGCTCCGTCGCGGTCTCGGTCCTGCCGAAGTCCGGTGGTCATGCGGCCGTCTCCCTGGAATCCGGGCGGTGGACGGGGTTGAAACGGTAGCGCAGCGGACGGTCCGTCACCCCTGTGCGAACGGGGCGAGTTCGGGGTGCTGCACGCACCAGGCGCGGCGCTCCCGGTCGACGGCGCGGCGGGCGACGGCGTGCTGGTCCCCCGGCGGCGGCAGGTCGTCCATGGCCCGTTCGGCCGCGGCCATGGCGGCGGTGAACTCCCGCCCGGCGGCGGTGAGTTGCGGATGCCTGTGGAGCACGGGCAGGACGGCGGCGACCTGGGCGCGGATCCGGGCGTGCTGGGCCCAGGCGCCGCGGGCGCCGTAGAGGGCGGCGCGCTGCCAGTACCCGGCCAGGGCCAGGTGGGCGTACGCGCCGTGCAGGAGTCCGTCGAGCGGGCGGGGGTCGCTGCGCCAGGGGGCCCAGTGCCGGGGCGTGCGGTCGGCGGTGTGCAGGGTCAGGACGTCGGCGAGGGCGGTGAGCTTGCCGTGCTGCACCTCGTGGACGAGGGTCGCGGCGAGCGCGGGCGGGGCCTGGGTGCGGGCGAGCACGGACCCGGCGGCCGCGGGCAGGGTGGCGCCGCTGGAGCGGGAGCCGCCGCCCAGCGGGACGACGGAGCGCAGCAGCAGGCCGATCTCCTCGGCGCGGGCGGTGTCGTAGCGGTCGAGCAGCGTGAGCGCGCCGGACCACTGGGTGTCCCAGCGCTTGTGGCCCTTGGGGGTGAGCCGGCGGGCGGGGCGCACGGGCGCCGGGTGGGCGGGGCCGGGGGCCCGGTAGGGGTCGAGGTCGTCGAGGGCGGTGCGGCCGCCGGGCAGGGTGTGCAGGGCGAGGGTGGCGGGGTCGTCGGGGTCCCAGGAGCACTCGGTGAGGGCGAGCGGGCCGGGCCGGGCGGGGCGCAGCAGCCCGAGGGTGGGCAGGACGAGCCGGCCGTGGAGGGGCCGCAGGGTGGCCTTGAAGGCGATCCCGGAGCGCAGGGCCGCGGCGACGGCGAGCGCGCCGAGGTGGCCGAGGTCGGCCGGGGGCCCGTACGGGGCGTGCAGCCGGCGCAGGGTCTCCTCGGCCCACACCCCGGTGGCCGGGTAGTGCAGTACGTCGCGGACGGCGTCGGGGGCGTGCCGTTCGGCCTCCTCCAGCAGCGCCCAGTGGTCGGCGGCCTCCCCGGCCCGCCCGCCGGGGGCGGCGTCGAGCACCCCGCGCAGCAGGACGAGCCGCTTGGAGCGGCGGATGTCGCGGACCAGGCGGGTGCCGCCGACGGAGGGCTCGGTGGAGGCGAGGGCACTCAGGGTCGCCGAGGTGACGGCGAACCCGGTCAGGGGGGCGGTCATGAGGCGGCCGCCCGCACGTTCGCCTGGCCGGCGGGGAACGGGCCCGGCAGGCCGGGGTCCGGACCGGCCGCCTGCCGGGTCGCCTCCCCGGCGGGGAACGGCGCGGCACGGCCCGCGCCCGAGCCTGCCGCCTGCCGGGTCACCTCGCCGGCGGGGAGCGGGCCGGGCGGGCCGGCGGCGGGGCCGAGCGGGCCCGGGTCTTGACCGGGCACCTCGCCGGCGGTCGGGCCGGCCGGCTGCGGGGTGGCCGTGAGCGGCCGGGGCTCCCGCGGTGCTTCGGCCGCGCTCTGCCGGGGCGGGTCCCCCGCAGCCGCCTGTTGCAGGGCGGCCGCGATGTGGCGGATGACGACCTGGAGGTCGGCGCAGTACACGGAGGGCCGGCGGAAGCCCTCGCCGGCGCGGTAGCGGTGCGGGTAGTGCCCGCCACCGCAGACCTCGACGAGCTCGCAGGCGCGGCAGCCGTCGGCGAGGGCTTCCCGGCCGAGCTGGCGGGCGGCGAGCCCGGGGTGGTCGAGGAACGCGTCGAAGCTGTGGTGCTCCAGGGTCATTCCGGTGGCGGCGGCGCCCTCGTAGGCGGATTTGAGCGAGTCGGCCTGCTCGATGGCGCCGTCGGTCTCGATCACGGCGGTGGTGGCGGGGGCGAGGCCGAGGGTCTCGGTGGCGGCGGGCAGTCCGAGCAGCAGGGCGATGATCTCCTCGAAGATCCGGATCCGGGTCCGCAGCACCGCGTCGTGCCACCAGCGCTCGAAGACGGCGAGGAGCCAGTCGGCGTACTTGGCGGCGGGCGGGTGGTGGCCGGGCGGCGGGGTGCTCCAGTTGGCCAGCGGCAGCAGCAGTCCGATGACCGGCGGGGCGAAGGCGAGCAGGGACTCGTACGTCTCCACCGGGTCCTGGTCGAGGTCGACGACGCAGAGCACCCCGGCGTAGCTCTCGGGGTGCCGGGCCAGGAGGCGCAGGCCGCGGGCGGCGGCGCCGAACCCGGGGCGCCCGGAGTGGTCCACGCGGCGCGCGTTGTGTGCGGGCAGACCGCCGTCGAGGCTGACGCCGATGCGTATCCCGGCGGCGGCGAGCGCCGCGAGCCGGCTGCGGGTGAGCAGGGTCCCGTTGGTCTGGACGGTGGCGGTCACCCGGGTCCCCGGCGAGGTCCGGGCGAGGGCGGCCCGTACGGCGTCCACGGGGGCGGCCAGTTCGGCGGGGGCGGTGAGCAGGGGCTCGCCGCCGTGCAGGACGAGGTCGACGCGGGCCAGGTCGTGGGCGGCGGCGTGCTCGGCGATGCGGTCGGCGGCGCGGGCGGTGGTGGCCGGGGACATCGCGGCCGGCTGGCCGCGCCAGCCCTGGTCGGCCATCTCGTACACGTAGCAGTAGGTGCAGGCGAGGTTGCAGCGGCTGCGGGTCTTGAGCACGAACTGCCGTATCGGGTACGGCCGGTGGCCTGCGGCGCGCAGCGCGGGCACGTCGAGCCGGGCGTACGGCCAGGGCGCGTGGATCCGATGGGAGGGCAGCACGACATCGCTCGTGTTGGTCTGCCTCATCGTTCGTACCTCCCGCGCCGCGGACGGTGCATCCCTGCCCGGCGGACGGCACCGGCTAACGGCGGAAACGGGTCAACTGTGGCTGCTCTGCGTATCCTTGGGAATGCGGTGCGTGAGGGATCGGCGTCAGGCCACTCCGGAATCGAACGCGTTGAGGATCTCGGCGGGGTGGGTGACCCGCTGCACCATGCCTTCGATGACCCGGGCGAGCACGGGATGGTCGATCCCGCGCAGTGCGGCCAGGTCGAAGCCGGAGAGGTCCGGTAACTGCCCGGAACAGGCGGAGCCCGCCGCTTCCGCTTCCTGCTGCCGAGTCACCATGGGCTGCCCGTCCCCCTGTCGAGTCGTGATCTCCGATGGTCCACTACCCGGTCGGCGGGGTTACAGCCCCGCCTCCAGGGTGCGGACCCGGGACTGCAGTGCTTCGCGCCGCTCCGCGGCGGGCTCCCCGAGCCGGGTCCACAACTCCACGGCCGAGCGGTACGCGTCCAGCGCCGCCCGGGGCCGCGCCAGGCGCTCCAGCACCTCGCCGCGCAACTCCTGCACCCGCGCGGCCAGTTCCACCGCCACGTCCCGCCGCTCCTCCCGGTCGGCGGCCAGCGCGGACCGCCAGGCCCGGCGGTAGGAGTCCGCGGCCCGGTCGAGCCGGTCCAGCGCCCGGGTGTGCGCGTGGATCTCCTGCTGGACGTCGCCGTGCTCGCGCCACGCGCGGGCCTGCTCCAGCGGGCTGCGGCTCTGCCGGACGGCCAGCTCCAGCAGGTACTCCGCCTCCCGCAGGTCCACCACGTCGCCCTCGTAGCCGTGCCGCAGCCGCAGCCCCTGCGCGAGCCGCATCAGCCGCTGCGCGGAGCGCGCGTCGGACTGCGGGACCGCCGCCCGGCTGTCGCGCAGCACCCGTACGGCCGTCGAGGTGAACCGCCGCCCGTCGGCGGCCCGCGCCCGGTCCAGGAGTACGTCGCCCCACTCGGGCAGCAGCTCCCCGTAGGCCTCCCCGTCGCGGGGGATCAGCCGGCGGGCCCGGCCGTACGCCTCGGCCGCGTCCTCCAGCGCCGCCGGATCCGCGTCCCGCGCGTACCGGGCCCGGTGCACCCGCGCCAGGCAGACCAGCCCGGCCAGCCGCAGCTCCGCGTCCCCGGCTGCCTCGGCCAGGGCCAGGTCCAGCTGCCCGGCCGCCTCCTCCAGCCGCGCGGGCAGGTACCGCAGGGCCGTGGCCAGCTCCACCCCTACGCGGGCGGCCGCCGCTCCCGACGGCTCGCCGGCCAGCCCCGCCGCCAGGTGCTCGGCGGCCTGCCCGGCCAGGGCGGTGCGCTCCTGCGGGTCGGGGGTGCGGGGCAGCAGGGCCAGCAGGACCCGGCCGAGGGCCGGCCGCACCGCCGGGTCGGAGGCCGCGCCGCCGGTCACCGCCTCCAGCGCGGACTGCGCCTCGCGCAGCGCGCCCGTGTCCTCGCGGAGCTCGCCGAGGCGGACCAGGGTCTGCGCCCGCCACACCACGCAGTCGAGGCGCAGCCGCGGGTCGAGGTCCGGGTCGGGGGCGCCGCCGACGGCCGCGAACTCCCGTTCCGCGGCGGCCAGCAGTTCCGTGTCCGGCTCGGCCGCCAGGGCCTGCTCGTACAGCACCCGGCCGAGGACGGCCCGGGCCGGCGGGGTGCCGAGGCCGGCCACCGCCCGCTCGGCCTCCGCGAGCAGTTCCGGGTCCCGCTGCCCGGCCCACAGCCGCAGCAGTACCCCGGCCAGCTCGCACTCCGCCTCGCCCGGCGGGTCCTCGGGCCCGGCGGGTGCGGCCACGGCCCGGCGCAGTACGGCGACGGCCTCGTACAGTCCGCGCTGCCCGCCGTCGCCCCCTTGACGGTCCTGCGCGGCGAGCCGGTCGCGGGCCGTGCGCACCGCCCAGGCCCGGCCGGGCGGGGGTGCGACGGGCTCGGCGACGGCCGGGGCCTCGGCGGGCGGCCCGGGCAGGTAGCGCCGTACGACGCGGGCCGAGACCTCGGCGAAGGCCCGCGGGAGCCGCCCGGCGGGGACCCGCTCCTCGCCGCCCTCCTCGACCACCGGGGCGCCGGTGAGCTGGGAGACGGCCAGGGCGGGGAAGTTCCGTACGCCCCGCCCGAAGTGCGCGAGCACGTACTCGGAGCAGTGCTTGAGCACGAGCGCGGCCTCGTCCCGGCCGAGCGGGCCGAGCAGGACGTCCTGGACGCCGGGCACGAACTCGTACCACTGCCCGGCGGACCGGCCGCGCCGCAGCAGCCCGCTCAGCAGCACCTCCGCCAGGTCGGAGGGCTCGGAGTCGGGCAGCATCGTGCGCTGTACGAGCCGCATCACGGGCAGGGTCAGCGGCGCCGCCGACAGGTACACGGCGAGCTGTACGGCGCGGGGCGAGGCGGAGGCGCGGAAGCGGCGCACCAACTCGCGCGGCGGGCGGACGGCGCGCGGCGGCGGGACGGGCGCCGCGGGGTGGTCGGCGAGCACCCGGCCCACCTCGGCGGGGACGGGCCCGGTGCCGAGCCCGGCGACGAGGCGGGCCCAGGCGCCGAGCGCGGTGGCGCTGGGCGGCAGGACGGGGACGGTCAGCCCGCCGGTGGGCCGCCCGTGGCGGGCCGGCCGGTCGGGCCGGAACCGCAGCTTGCCGGCGCTGCCCTCGGCGCGGGTGAGGGCGCCCCGCTCGGTCGGCAGCCAGCTGCGGCTCCACAGCCGCTGCGGCAGCGGCTGGACGACGACGCACGGGGCGCACTCGGCCCAGCGGTGCAGCAGCCGCTGGGCCTCGCCCTCGCGCCAGAGCGCTCCGGCGCAGTCGGAGACGACCATGGTCAGGGCCCGCCCCGTCGGGTCCCGCAGCTGGTCCCCGGAGCGCAGCCGGGTGCCGGGGCCGGGTCCGCGCCCGACGGCGGCCCGGCCGTCGCCGAGCCGGTGCAGGTAGTGCACCTGTACGTCCCGGAAGGCGCCGAGGCGCTCGCACACGGACCTCAGTTCCTCGAACATGTCGTGCCACACGGCCATCGACGGCGAGGCGTCCATGACCAGCCGTACGGTCGCCTCACGCCGGCTCTCGGGCCGCAGCACCGGGATGACCAGCCCGAGGGCCCGGGCGCTGGCCTCGGCGGTGGCCGGCTCGTCGAGGACGAGGCGGGTGGGCGGGCCGGGCGGGCGGTGCCGCTGGAGGGCGCGCAGGGCCCGCTGGATCTCCAGGATCCGGGGCAGCGCGGCCGCTCCGGGGACCCGTACGGGCACTCCGGCGCCGGCGGGGAACTCGGCGGCCTCCTCCGCCACGGTCCCCAGGACCCGGGAGGCGTAGAGCCGGACCGGGTCTTCCGGATCGGGCTCGGGCCGTACGGGTTCCTCCTCGGGCTGCGGTGCACCGCCCGCGGTCCGCGGCCGCCGGGGCGGGGCCGTCCGGTCCCGGTCCGGGGCGGCGGGGCCGGGCGGGCCGATCCGCCCGGCCAGCCACAGCGCGTCGGCGAGCTCCTCGGCGGTGGGGTCGAGCCCGGCGGCGCGCAGCAGCCCGGCGAGGTCGCGCAGGGCGGCGGGGACGGGTGGCGGGCCGAAGGAGCCGGGCACGGGAGGCCGGTCGGGGGCGGCAGACCGGTCGGGGACAGGAGCCCGGTCGGGGGCGGAAGGCCGGTCAGGGACCGGAGGCTGTTCGGGGACGGTCGGCCGGTCGGGGGACACGGGCGCTCACCTCGGGCGGTCGAGGCGTTGGATGAGCAGGTCGGCGAGGTCCTCCCGGGTGGGCGGGGCAGCGTAATGGGTGAGGTAGATGGCGTTCAGCAGCTGGTCGGCGGCGACGAGTTCGGACTGGGAGCGGCTGAGGAACTCCCGGATGAGGTCGGCGCCGAGCTGGGCGGCCTCCTCGCCGAGGTGCGCGCGGACCATGGTGGCGAGCCGTTTCTCGCCCGGCTGCCCGAGCTTGAGCTGGATGCAGCGGCGCAGCAGGGCGGCCGGGAAGTCCCGTTCGCCGTTGCTGGTCAGGATGATGAAGGGGAAGGCCCGGCAGCGCACCCGGCCGCCCTGGACGGTGACCTTCGCCCCGTCGTCGGTGAGCACCTGCACCTCGGGCTCGGTGTCGGCGACCCGTTCCAGCTCGGGCAGGGCGAACTCGCCCTCCTCCAGGACGTTCAGGAGGTCGTTGGGCAGGTCGATGTCGCTCTTGTCGAGCTCGTCGATGAGCAGCACGCGGGGCCGTTCGGTGGGCAGCAGGGCCGTCCCCAGCGGTCCGAGCCGGATGTATTTGCCGATGCCCGGGGCCTTGCCGGTGCCGGGCGGCGCGGCGGAGCCGGCTGCGCGGGCCGCGCCGGGGAAGCCGCCGCTCGCGGCGATCTGGACGTCCTGGAGCCGGGCGATGGCGTCGTAGCGGTACAGGCCCTCCTGGAGCACGGTCCGCGAGACCACGGGCCAGCGCAGCACCCGGCCGAGTTTCAGTTCGTGGGCGACGGCGTGGGCGAGGGTGGACTTCCCGGTTCCGGGGTAGCCGGTCACGAGCAGCGGCCGCCGCAGGTACAGGGCCGCGTTGATGGCCTCGAGCTCCTCGGGCTCGGGCCGGTGCAGCTCGGCGGCCTGCCGGTGCGCCCCGAGGCGGCGGGCCACGTTCCCGTCGGCCGTGTCCGCGAGTCCGCCGGGCTCGCCGACGGGGCCGCCGTCGAAGTCCCGCCACGGCGGCGGATCGGGCAGGGCCTCGATCCCGTCGTGGGGTTCGCCGACCCCCCGGTAGATGAGCCATTCCTCGTTCACGGCTGCTCCCTCCCCCTCCCGCCCGTCACAGGTCGCCCTGCAGCGGCTCGTCATCGGGCAGCGCGCGGGCCGGGTCGTCCCATACGAGGGCCATCCCGTCCGCCCAGTACGCGTCGGGGTCGGCCCCGTGCGCGCGGGCCCGCAGTGCCTGGAGCCGGACCGGCAGCGGCGCTCCCCGCCCCGCCTCGGTCAGCTCCTCGCGCAGTCCGCGGTGGAACGGCGCGCAGTCGGCCGCCGGATCGGCCGGGGGCCGGCGGGTGACGGCCACCCCGTACCCGGCGTCGTGGACCGCGTGGAGGGAGCCGCGGGTGGGCTCCGCGTCGGCGGCCCGGCAGTGCACGGGCACGGTGTTGTCCGGCAGGGCGTCGAGCCATTCGGGCGCCGGGGTCCGGGGGCGTCCGCGCGCGCAGTCGGCCCGCTCGTCGGCCAGCGGCCCGGCCTGGACGCGTGCCCAGCGGTCGGCCCGGCGGTGGACGGCCTCGTCGTCGGGCGGGGTGTCGCCGTTGCCGGCCTGGTGGCGGAAGACCACCGGCCGCTGGACGCCCAGCGGCACCCGGCCCGCCACGGTCCAGGTGTCCACGGGCAGGCCGAACAGCTCGGGCGCCACGGCGACTTCGAGGAGGGCTGCCGCCTCGTGCGTGTCGCAGCGCCGGAAGGCCTCGGCGAGCGGGACCCGCAGCGCCTCCGCGAGGCCCGCGCGGGTGACCCGTACGCCGGAGTCCACCGGGGTCAGCCGCCCCGGGTGGGCGGGCCCGGCCAGCACCGAGACGCGCCAGTCGTAGACGTCCTCCCAGCCGTGCGCCCACGCCTCCAGCAGCACCGACGGCCCGCGGGTCAGCCCGTCGACGGGGCGGGCGTGCCCGTTCGTGTGACCGGCGGCCCGGGCGCGCCGGCGCCGGTCCCGCTGCACCAGGCCCTGTTCGTGGCGCTCGCCCAACTCCCGCCGCAGGGGCCGCCACAGCCGCTCGGCCGTCGCCCGTACCCAGTCCCACAGCTCTTCGTCGGAGCCCGGGGAGGGCGGCTCGCGGTGGTCGGCCACGCTCACGTCGGTCGCGTACCGGAGCATCGCGGCGGCCTCGCCGGCGCCGGCCGGCGGGTCGTGCAGCATGCCGAGCCCGTCGCGCCAGCTGAGCGGGGCCGGCAGGCCCGGGTCCGGCTCCTCGCCGCGGGCGGCCTCGACCAGGGCGCGGACGGCCTCGGAGGAGCGCGGCGGGGGCAGTTCGGCGAGCAGCCCGCACAGGGTGGTGCGTTCGGCGGCGGTGAGCCGTCTGCGTCCCTCGTACGGGTCGCGGGGGGCCGGGAGCTCCTCGTGGACGTCGGTCCAGGTGCGGCGGCTGCCGAGATCGCTCAGGTGCTGGTCGTAGTGGTAGAGGTCGTGGGCCTGCATGACGCGGCGGTAGAGGCCGACCTGGCCGGTGGCGGCCAGCGGCAGGGTGCGTAACTGGACGACGGACACGGCGAGTCCGCCGCCGCCGGTGTGCCGGCGGGCCTTGACCACGCCGACGACCTCACCGCGGGCCAGGTCCACGACCGGGCCGCCGGACATGCCGGGTTCGATCTCGTCGTCGCCGCCGAGGCGCAGGGCGGCGCCGGCGGCGGCGGTGCCGCGCAGGCGGGTGGTGCGGCCGGTGATCTCGGGGGTGCCGAGGTCCTCGGTGCAGCCGAAGTAGGCGACCTCGTCGAGGCGGGGTCTGGCGCGGTCGGTGAGCCGTACGCAGGCGTGCGTGATCGGTGCGAGGACGCGGACCAGCGCCAGGTCGGGCAGGTCCCACAGGGCGTGGCGGGCGGGGCGGCGCTCCTCGAGGCGCTCGGGCAGGACGCACTCGACGCGGCCGGTGACGGTCCCGGTGGCGCCGTCGGCGCCGGAGGAGAAGGTGATGCCGAGCTCACGCCCCACGAGACGCACCGCTGCACCCCCTTCACCGACGACGTGCGCGCACGTCAGGACCCAGCCCGGGGCGATGAAGAAGCCACTCCCCCAGGTGGGACCGGTCCCATGGGGTGCATACCCGTCCGGGGCCGCGTGGACGCGCACGGTGGCCGCCTGGACGAGGGGTTCGAGGAGCTCGTAGGCGCGCGCGGTGCCGCCCGTGCGCCGGTCCTGCATCCCCTGCCCCCTCAGGTGTCTGGCAGTCCAGGCTAGCGCCGGGTCCGGTAGGGCGGGAGGTGTCGCCGGGCATGCGGATTATCCTGGCGGGAAACATCCCCTGCACACCTTCATCACGGCACGGAGCCCGACTTGTACTTCACCGATCGCGGCATCGAGGAGCTGGAGAAGCGGCGCGGCCAGGAGGAGGTCACCTTCGAGTGGCTCGCCGAGCAGCTGCGCACCTTCGTCGACCTGAACCCGGACTTCGAGGTTCCGGTGGAGCGCCTGGCCACGTGGCTGGCGCGACTGGACGACGAGGACGACGAGGACGAGTAGTCCCACCAGCGGACGAGTGGTCCCACAGGCGGACGATCCACGCTCAGTCCCTGCACGGCGAAGGGGCCCGACCGGTGACGGTCGGGCCCCTTCGTGCAGGAGCGCAGGCCCGGATCAGGCGGCCTTGGTCTCCCAGAAGATGCGGTCGATCTCGGCGATGAGCTCGAGGGCCTTCTGGCCGGTCGCCGGGTCGTGCGACGCCTTGGCGGCCGAGAGGGCCTTCAGGGTGTCGTTGACCAGGGTGTGCAGCTGCGGGTACTTCTCGAAGTGCGGGGGCTTGAAGTAGTCGCTCCACAGCACCGAGACGTGGTGCTTGGCGAGCTCGGCGCGCTGCTCCTTGATGGTGATGGCGCGCGCGCGGAAGTCGGCGTCCTCGTTGGCCTGGTACTTCTCCTGTACGGCCTTGACGGACTCGGCCTCGATGCGGGCCTGGGCAGGGTCGTACACGCCGCACGGAAGATCGCAGTGGGCGGAGACCTTCGCCTTGGGGGCGAAGAGGCGGGAAAGCATGGAGTTGGTCCTCCTCGTGATCGTCTTCTCAAGAGGGGAGATTACTCCGTGGGAAAGGGGATTTCGCGAGCGGCCCCGTGGGCTTAGGACAAAAGTCCAGGGTGGCGCCGGGACCGGTGAGCGAACGTACGGGAGTGTGCGGCAGCATGCGCATTGAGGCGAGAGCGGGCGAGGAGGTCGGGCACGGTGGAGAGAAGGCGCTCGCGGGCGGCGTTCGAGGTGCTGGAGGTGGCGGGGCCCTCGATGGTGCCGACGCTGCTGCACGGCGACCGGCTGGTGGTCCGGTACGGGGTCGCCGTGCGCCCGGGTGACGTGGTGGTGCTGCGGCACCCGTTCCAGCAGGACCTGCTGGTGGTGAAGCGGGCGGTGGAGCGGCGGCCGGGCGGCTGGTGGGTGCTCGGGGACAACCCGTACAACGAGACCGGCGACAGCACCGACTACGGGACGGTGCCCGAGGAGCTGGTGCTGGCGACGGCGGTGCTGCGCTTCCGGCCGCGCGCGGCGGATCAGAGTTCGCTGAGGGCGCGGCTGTCCTGGGCGGTGTCGGCGCTGCGGCCGCTCTGGCCGGACGCCTCGGCTTCCAGCCGTTTGCGGGCCCGGTAGGCGGCGACGTTGGCCCGGGTGGCGCAGCGGTCGGAGCAGTAGCGCCGGGAGCGGTTGGTGGAGGTGTCGAGGTAGGCGTTGCGGCAGGGCGCGGCCTGGCACAGGCCGAGCCGGTCGGGGCCGTGCTCGGTGAGGTGGAAGGCCAGGCCGAAGGACGCGAGCGCGGCGTAGCCGGCGGAGGCGTTCGAGGGGTGGTCGGCGAGGTGGATGTGCCAGTTCGGGTGGCCCTCGTCGTCGAGGTACTCGTGGCCGGAGACCTGCGGGCTGACCGGGAACTCCATGAGCAGGGAGTTCAGCAGGTCGACCGCGAGGACGTGGTCGCCGCCGTCGGCGGCCTCGAAGACGGCGCGCAGCCGGCCGCGGACGTTGCGGAAGCGCGTGACGTCGGCGTCGGTGACCCGGCGGGCGGCCTGGACCCCGGTGCCGAAGAGGCCCCGGACGGCGTCCACCGAGGTGAGCGAATCCTTGTTGCGGGCCGGCTCCTCGGTGTTGACCAGGCGCACGGCATAGTCCGAGTAATGGGCCAGTTCCACTTGTAGTCCTTACGGCTGCGGATTAGTGTCTCGGGTAACGGGTGAGACTTATTCGAGGGTATTACGACTGGAGGGGTCAGTGATGGCGGAGACCACGACCGACTGGCAGGCCTGGCAGGAAAGCTGGGACCGGCAGCAGGAGTGGTACATGCCCGACCGCGAGGAGCGCTTCCGGGTCATGCTGGACATGGTCGAGGCACTGGTGGGCCCCACCCCCCGGGTGCTCGATCTGGCGTGCGGTACGGGAAGTATTACGGACCGCGTCCTCAAGCGGTTCCCGGAATCCACCACTACGGGCGTCGATCTCGACCCGGCGCTGTTGACCATCGCCCGGGGCCACTTCGACGGCGACCGGCGCGTCACGTTCGTCACCGCCGACCTCAAGGACCCCGGCTGGACCTCGGCGCTCCCGTACGACACGTACGACGCCGTCCTCACGGCCACCGCGCTGCACTGGTTGCACAGCCCGGACCTCGCGGTGCTCTACGGGCAGCTCGCCCCGCTGGTGCGGCCGGGCGGGGTCTTCATGAACGCCGACCACATGCCCGACCCGGCGACCCCGCGGATCAACGCCGCCGAGCGCGCCCACCGGCACGCCGGGATGGACCGGGCCCGGGAGGCCGGCGCGCTGGACTGGGCGGACTGGTGGGCCCTCGCGGCCGCCGACCCGGTGCTCGCCGAGCCGACGAAGCGCCGGTTCGAGATCTACGGCGAGCACGCCGACGGGGACACCCCCGACGACGCCTGGCACGCCCGGACCCTGCGCGAGGCGGGCTTCGCGGAGGCCCGGACGATCTGGCGCTCGCCCTCCGACGGGCTGGTCCTGGGCCTGAAGTAGTGCCCTTGTGGGAAAGTGAGAACTTTCCGCGTCCGGCCACGCGTGCGAGAGGGGCGGTACGGGATTCCCGTACCGCCCCTCTCGGCTGTTCTGCGCGGTTACAGCACCTTGGACAGGAACGCCTTCGTCCGGTCGTGCTGCGGGTTGCCCAGCACCTCGCGCGGGTGGCCGGACTCGACCACGACGCCGCCGTCCATGAAGACGAGGTTGTCGCCGACCTCGCGGGCGAAGCCCATCTCGTGGGTCACCACGATCATGGTCATGCCCGACTCGGCCAGGTCCCGCATGACGTCGAGGACGTCGCCGACGAGCTCCGGGTCGAGCGCCGAGGTGGGCTCGTCGAAGAGCATCAGCTTCGGCTCCATGGCCAGCGCGCGGGCGATCGCCACACGCTGCTGCTGGCCGCCGGAGAGCTGGGTGGGGTAGTTCCCGCCCTTGTCGCCGAGGCCCACGCGGTCGAGGAGCCGGACGGCGCGCTCGCGCGCCACCATCTTGCTCTCGCCCTTGACCATGACCGGGGCTTCCATGACGTTCTCGATGGCCGTCATGTGGGGGAACAGGTTGAAGCGCTGGAAGACCATGCCGATCTCGCGGCGCTGGGCCGCGACCTCGCTGTCCTTCAGCTCGTAGAGCTTGTCGCCCTTCTGGCGGTAGCCCACCAGCTGGCCGTCCACCGAGAGCCGCCCGGAGTTGATGCGCTCCAGGTGGTTGATGCACCGCAGGAAGGTCGACTTGCCGGAGCCGGACGGGCCGACCAGGCAGAAGACCTCGCGCGGGGCGACCTCGAGGTCGATGCCCCGGAGGATGTGGGCGGCGCCGTACGACTTGTGGACGCCCTCGGCCTTGACCATCGGCTGAGTGGTCATCGCGCGACCTCCGTACGGCGGAACATGTTCAGGTTGGCCTTCAGACGCTGGAACGGCGTCGGCGGCAGGTTCCGCGTGGAACCACGGGCGAAGCGGCGCTCCAGGTAGTACTGGCCGACGCTGAACACACTGGTCAGAGCCAGGTACCAGAAGGAGGCCACGAACAGCATCTCCATGATGGCACCGGCCGTGTTGCCGATGTTCGACGAGGCCCGCAGGAGTTCCGTGTACTGCACCGCCGAGACCAGGGAGGAGGTCTTCAGCATGTTGATGAACTCGTTGCCGGTCGGCGGGATGATCACGCGCATCGCCTGCGGCAGCACGATCCGGCGCATGGTCTTCGTCTGCGGCATGCCGAGCGCGTGCGCGGCCTCGGTCTGGCCCTCGTCGACCGACTGGATGCCGGCCCGGACGATCTCCGCCATGTACGCGCCCTCGTTCAGGCCGAGGCCCAGGAGGGCGACCATGAACGGGGTCATGACGTCGACGGTCTCGTTCTTGTAGATCGGACCGAGGTTGATGTACTGGAAGATCAGCGACAGGTTGAACCACACCAGCAGCTGCACGTACACCGGGGTACCGCGGAAGAACCAGATGTAGAGCCAGGAGACGGCGCCCGTCACCGGGTTCTTGGAGAGGCGCATCACGGCGAACACGATGCCGAGCACGAGGCCCAGCGCCATGGCCGAGACGCTGATGATCACGGTGTTGCCGAGACCGCTGAGGACCGCCGGGTCGAACAGCTTGTCGCCGACCGTCGCCCAGATGACGTTGCCGTTGGCGAACGCGTAGACGAGCCAGGCGAGCAGCGCGACGACCACGACGCCGCTGACCCAGCGGCCGTAGTGCCGCACCGGGATGGCCTTGATGGCCTCGTACGGGAGGCCCGAGGCGCCGGGTCCGGCCGGCGGGTTCTCGGCCGGACCCTTTTCGATCTTGTCAGTCACAATGACTGCCCTTCAGTGGAGCGTGGAGCGAGGGACTTCGCGGGACGACTTACTGACCTGCGTTGACCGTCGCGGACTTGACGGCGCTGTCCTGCACGTTCCACTTCTCCAGCGCCTTGGCGTAGGAGCCGTCCTTGATGATGGCGTCGAGGGCCTGCTTGAGGGCGTCGCGGAGCTGGGTGTTCTCCTTGCTCACGCCGATGCCGAAGAGGCCGACGCCGCTCTGCTGGCCGGCGATCTCGAAGTCGTTGCCGCCACCGGAGGTCTTCACCGTGTAGGCGGCGACCGGGTAGTCGTTCAGGTCGGCGACGGCCCCGCCGGCCTTGACGCGGGTCTGCGCCTCGGCGTCGGTGTCGAAGGCCTGGATGGTGAGCTTCTTGTCACCGCACTTCTCGGCCTGGGCCTTGAAAGCGTCCTCGTACGTCGTGCCGCGCTGGACGGCCACGGTCTTGCCGCAGAGGTCGTCCAGGGACTTGATGCCCTCGGGATTGCCCTTCTTGACGAGGAGCGAGAGGCCGGAGGAGAAGTAGTCGACGAAGTCGATCCCCTTGCCGATCTTCTGACCCTTGTCGTCCAGGCCTTCCTGGCGCTGCTTGTTGTCGGTGATCGACGACATGATCGCGTCTTCGCGGCCGGTGTAGATCGAGGTGATCAGGCCGTCGAAGGTGCCGGCGGTGAACTGCATCTTCACGCCGAGCTGCTTGCCGAGCGCCTCGGCGATGTCGGGGTCGACACCGACGATCTTGCCGCCCTCGACGAATTCCATCGGGGCGTAGGCGGAGTCGGTACCGATCTTGATGACGCCGGCGTCCTGGATCTTCTTCGGCAGGGCCGAGAAGAGCGGGGCGCTGTTGTCCTTCGACGTGCCACCGGAGGGGGTCGACGCGGAGCCCTTCTCCGTCTGGTCGCCACAGCCGGTCAGGATCAGGGCTCCGGCGACCGCGATCGCGCCGACCGCGGCGATCCGGGACCGGGCGGCGGTCGTACGACGGGTGGTGCTTGCGGTCATGAGCTGGTTCCTCCGGCTGGCTGGTGGAGCATCCGAGAACGGTCGGGCACGCACCTTCGAGTGTCGCGACCTCGTGTGATTACGGCATCTTGCCATTCGGACTGACGCATTCAGGCAGTTCGTCAGGTCAAAATCGGATAACGGGTGGGTGGGGGTACCCAACAGGACTGCGGAATGTGGGCTTCAGCGCCGCAGGAACCGCTGTGACCTGGCCCTTTTGACGGACTATTTGCGGCTCGTCTCGCCCATTGGACAGAGGTGTTTGGACCTTTCGCCAAAAACAGGACAAGAGGTCTCCAGTCGAGCTGGAATCGACTCGTCTGGGTGAGCGTTCTTCGGGTACAACGGATCCTTACACCCCTCATCCGGGGCTCAGGGCGCGCGTGCGGCGCGCCCGCGCGTACGAACCTCCCCTTCGCGGAGACGGGCCAACCGTCGATGCGGAGTACGGACGCGGTGCCCGCCCACCCCTTAACCAGGTGTGGTCACCCTCAACGATTCAAAAACCTAAGGGGCCAAGAAAGTGGCAGCGGAGATCGTCAATCCTCGCAGCGACAGCGCGACGGACAACAACCCGGACGCGGTGTTCGCGCTGCACCGGGGCGGCAAGATGGCCATCCAGGCCACGGTGCCGGTCCAGAACAAGGACGACCTGTCCCTCGCGTACACGCCCGGCGTGGCGAAGGTCTGCAGCGCCATCGCGGAGCAGCCCGAGCTGGTGAACGAGTACACCTGGAAGTCCAACGTGGTCGCCGTCGTCACCGACGGTACGGCCGTGCTCGGACTCGGTGACATCGGTCCCGAGGCCTCCCTCCCCGTGATGGAGGGCAAGGCCATCCTGTTCAAGCAGTTCGGTGGTGTGGACGCGGTGCCGATCGCGCTCGCCACCAAGGACACGGACGAGATCATCGAGACGGTCATCCGCCTCGCGCCGTCCTTCGGCGGGGTCAACCTGGAGGACATCTCCGCCCCCCGCTGCTTCGAGATCGAGCGCCGGCTCCAGGAAGCCCTGGACATCCCGATCTTCCACGACGACCAGCACGGCACGGCGATCGTGACGCTGGCCGCCCTGCGCAACGCCGCGAAGCTGACCGGGCGCACGCTCGGCGACCTGCGCGCCGTGATCTCGGGTGCGGGCGCGGCGGGCATCGCCATCGCCAAGATCCTCGTGGACGCGGGCATCGGCGACGTCTGCGTCACCGACCGCAAGGGCGTCGTCTCCGCGGACCGCTCCGACCTGACGGACGTCAAGGCGGAGATCGCGGGCCTGACGAACAGGACCGGCCAGACCGGCTCCCTGGAAGCGGCCCTGAACGGCGCGGACGTGTTCATCGGCGTCTCCGGCGGCACGGTGCCCGAGGAGGCGGTGGCCTCGATGGCGAAGGACGCCTTCGTCTTCGCCATGGCCAACCCGAACCCGGAGGTCCACCCGGACGTCGCGCACAAGTACGCGGCGGTCGTGGCCACGGGCCGCTCGGACTTCCCGAACCAGATCAACAACGTGCTGGCGTTCCCGGGCATCTTCGCGGGCGCCCTGAAGGTCCGCGCCAGCCGGATCACCGAGGGCATGAAGATCGCCGCCGCCGACGCCATCGCCGGTGTCGTGGGTGACGAGCTCGCCGCCGACTACGTGATCCCGTCGCCGTTCGACGAGCGCGTCGCCGAGGCCGTTGCGGCCGCGGTCGCCGCGGCCGCCAAGGCCGACGGCGTGGCCCGCCTGGTCTGACCCGGAAGCAGCACAGAAGAGGGCCCGGCCGGATGTTCACCCGGCCGGGCCCTCTTCTGTTGGGCACACCCTCCCCGCCCCCGAACCGGGAGGGGATGCTCCGCCTCAGCGCCTCGACGAAGCTGACGCTCCATCAATGAGAATGCGGCCACAAGATGGCAGGCTCATGACGAGCCGGGCGGCATGGCGTGAATATTACCGCCACCCGAGGCTTGATTCTTACGTTCCGCTTCCCCCTCCCGGTCACACAAGACCGCACGTGGCGCGCTTAGTTGAGCGCGCAACGAACCATTCCACTCACCCCCCGGACGGCCCAGTACGGACGCAGGAACACCCCCGCCCGGTTCCCGCCGACGGCCACCGATCCGTACGGGCGGCCGTGCGACGAAGGCCTCACCCGCAGAGCCCCGACAGGGCTGGCCCGCCGCGCTACCGGGCGGTAGCGTCGCGGCATGTTCGCTGCCTACGCCGCCCGAATCGACCGTGACCAGCCGCTGAGCGGCCTTGTGCTGGGCGAGCGCCCGGCCCCCGAGGCCCGCCCCGGCTGGGTGACCGTGAACGTCAAGGCCGCCTCCCTCAACCACCACGACCTGTGGTCGCTGCGCGGGGTCGGCCTCGGCGAGGACAAACTCCCGATGATCCTCGGCTGCGACGCCGCCGGCATCGACCAGGACGGCAACGAGGTCGTCCTGCACTCCGTGATCGGCCAGAGCGGCCACGGGGTCGGCCCCGACGAGCCGCGCTCGATCCTGACCGAGCGCTACCAGGGCACCTTCGCGGAGCAGGTGACCGTCCCCGCCTGGAACGTGCTGCGCAAGCCCGCCGAGCTGTCGTTCGAGGAAGCCGCGTGCCTGCCGACGGCGTGGCTGACGGCGTACCGGATGCTGTTCACGAACGCGGGGGTGCGCCCCGGCGACTCGGTGCTGGTGCAGGGCGCCGGCGGCGGGGTCGCGACGGCCGCGATCGTCCTCGGCAAGGCGGCGGGCCTGCGGGTCTTCGCCACCAGCCGGGACGAGGCCAAGCGCAAGCGGGCGGTGGAGCTGGGCGCGGTGGAGGCGTACGAGCCGGGCGCGCGGCTGCCGCAGCGGGTGGACGCGGTGATCGAGACGGTCGGCGCGGCCACCTGGTCGCACTCGGTGAAGTCCCTGCGCCCGGGCGGCACCCTGGTCATCTCGGGCGCCACGAGCGGGGACCGCCCCGCGCACGCCGAGCTGACCCGGATCTTCTTCCTGGAGCTCAAGGTGGTCGGCTCGACGATGGGGTCGAAGGACGAGCTGGAGGACCTCCTCGCCTTCTGCGCCGCGACCGGGGTGCGGCCGGTGATCGACGAGGTCCTGCCGCTCGACCGGGCACGGGAGGGCTTCGAGAAGCTGGAGGCCGGCGACCTGTTCGGGAAGATCGTCCTGACGGTGTAGCCGGAAACCCTCCCGTCGCGTCAACGGTGGTTGACACTGCGGGGCCCGTCAACTTAGATTGACGGGCATGACAGAAGCGACCGATCTCGCCGAGCGGGCCGGGGACCGCGACCCGCGCGTGGGCCTGCGTGCCGTGGCCGCGCTCCGCAGGCTGCTGGAGCAGCTGGAGGCCGTACAGGTACGCAGCGCCCGTGCGCAGGGGTGGTCCTGGCAGGAGATCGCGGCCGAACTGGGCGTCAGCCGGCAGGCCGTACACAAGAAGCACGGGAGGGTCTGATGTTCGAACGCTTCACGCAGGACGCCCGGGACACCGTGACGGGCGCCGTGGCCGAGGCCCGCCGGGCCGGCGCCGCCACCGTCACCGAGGAGCACCTGCTCCTGGCCCTGCTGGACCGCGGTGCACTGGATCCGCTGGGCGTGGACCGCGCCGCGCTGACGGCCGACCTCGCCGCGGCCCGCCGCCGGGGCGGCATGTCCCGCGCGGACGAGGAGGCCCTCGCGGGCCTCGGCATCGACCTCACCGAGATCGTCTCCCGGGTCGAGGAGACCCACGGCGAGGGCGCACTGGCCTCGGCAGGCCCACGCCGTCGCACCCTGGGCTCCTCGCTCCGCTCGGCGCTGGGCCGCCCGGAGCCCGAGAGCCGCCACGTCCCGTTCGCCCAGGGGGCGAAGAAGACCCTGGAGCAGTCCCTGCGCATCGCACTGGGGCGCCACGACCGCCACATCGCCACCCTGCACCTGCTGCTCGCGCTGCTCTCCCGTCCGGGCACGGCCGCCGAGGTCCTGGCGGACCACGGCGTCACGTACGCGGCGGCCGAGGCGGGCCTGGCGGCCTGATCCGCGGCCGGATCCCCCGGCCGGATCGCCTCGCCGGACCGCCCGGCCGATCCGCGACCTATCGCGACGGCCGGAGCGTCTGCGCGAGGCGGTCCGCCGCCGCCGCGAGGTGGGCGCGGACCTCGGCCAGCCTGGCCGGGGTGACTCCGTGGTCGCGGGCCGCGTCGCGGACGTCGTCGCGGAAGCGGTCCAGCAGGCGGTCCAGGTCGCGGGCCGGGTCGCCGGTGGGGGCGAGGTCCTCGGCCCAGTGCGAGTCCGCCGCCGCGCCGGCGGCACCCGTACCGCCCGCGCTGCCCGTCGTACCGCCCGCGCCGGCTGCGGCGCCCGCGCCGCCCGTGCTTCCGCCGAGCCAGCTGCCGGCCAGATTGCCCAGCATCCCGCCGGACTTCGCGAACTGGTCCTGCAGCTGGCCCGCGATCCGCATGACCTCCTCGCGGGCCCGCTCCTGCGCCTCCTTGGCCTGGCGGCGGGCCTGCTGGGCCTCCTCGCGGGCCCGGCGGCTCTCGTCCTTCGCCCGGCGCGCCTGCTCCTTCCACTCCTGCTTGGCCTTGCGCAGCTCCTCCTTGGCCGCAGCCCAGGACGCGTCCTCGACCGGGGTCGCCGTCGCGGAGGCCGCGGCCCGCATCTCGCGCCGCAGGGCACCCGCCGCGCCCCGTACGTCGTCACGGATCTCGGCGGCCAGCTCGGAGACCGAGTCGCGGATCTCCAGTTCCAGGTCGGCGAGTTCACCGCCACGGTCGGCCAGTTCGGCGCGGCCCGCCTCGGTGATGGAGTACACCTTGCGCCCGCCTTCGGTGGCGTGCGTGACCAGGCCCTCGGCCTCCAGCTTGGCCAGCCGGGGGTACACCGTGCCCGCGGAGGGCGCGTACAGGCCCTGGAAACGCTCCTCCAGCAGCCGGATCACCTCGTAGCCGTGCCGCGGGGCCTCGTCCAGCAGCTTGAGCAGGTAGAGGCGGAGGCGGCCGTGGGCGAAGACGGGCGGCATGTCAGAGCACCTTCTTGTCGAGCACGAGAGGGGCGGCCGGGGCGTCGGCGGCCGGGCGGCGCAGCAGGGCGATGGAGCCCGAGACGGTGGTGGCCCGCAGGGTGCCGGTGCCCGCGCCGAGCGTGCCGGTGATCCGCTTGGCGGCGAACTGGCCGGAGACGAGCAGGTCCTCGAAGGCGTTGGAGACGCCGCCGGTGGCCGTGTTGGCCTCCACCCGCGCGTCGGCAGGGTGCGGAAGGCGGATCGCGACCTGCCCGGACACGGAGTTGAGGGAGATGTCCACCGGCCGCGGCTCGGCCGCGTCGAGGGCCAGGTCGATGAGCATGTCGCCGCTGACGGAGTCGGCGCGTACGGTGCCGCCGGCGCCGTCGACCACGGTCAGGCCGCCGGAGACGGAATGGAAGCCGAGCCCGCCGGTGAGGGACTGGGCCTCGACGCTGCCGGAGACGGTCTTCGCGTTGGCCTTGCCGGACAGGCCGACCAGCGTGACGTCGCCGGAGACCCCGTTGACGTCGGTGTCGGCGCCGATGCCGGAGACGACGGAGGTGGCGCTGACCGTCGCCAGCTGCACGTGGGTGGCGGCGGGGACGGTGAGGGTGACGGTGGCCCTGCGCTCCCAGGCCTTGCGGCCGGCGCCGGAGCGGGACCAGGCCTTCCAGGGCTTGCCCTCGAACCACTTCTTGAGGTCCTGGGAACCGTTCCAGGGCAGGTCTTCGTAGGACACGGTGAGGGTGCCGCCCTCCTGGACGACGTACAGCGGCGGTCCGTCGACGGCGGCCACCTCGAGGCGGGCCGGACCCTCGTCGGCGACGACGTTCACCGTGCCGCCGACCAGGCGGACGCGGAGCTCGGTCACCGGCTCCTCGAAGGTGAGCTTCTGCGGTTCGGCGACCGACCACGTCTTCTGCTCTGCCATGGTGCTGATCCTCCTCGGCGTACGGACACGGCACGCAACATATCGCGTCTTCTTGCTAACACGATATATCGCGGATACCCGAAGTCAAGCCTGCTCCGGAGCTCAGGACGCGATGGGGTGACGTTCGAGGAACCGGGCCATTGCTGCGGCGACCGGTCGGGACTGCTCGATGTGGAGGAGGTGGCCCACGCCCTCGGCGACGTACTCCTCCACGTCGGGCACGTTCGAGCGGAGGAACTCGGCGACTTCGACCCACAGCGGCCGGGTGTCGCTGCCGAGCACGGAGAGCACCGGCGGACGGATCGCCGCGGCCTGATCAGGGCCGAACCGCCACTCGGCCAGGGACGGGAGCTCGATCCCGAAGAACGTGTCCGCGTCCTTGACCGCCTGCGCGCCGCTGCCTGGTACCCGCTCGTCGAGCAGGGTCCGGCAGTGGTCCCAGTCCATCCCGCTGACGACGGGCATGAACAGCCGCACGGCCCGTTCGGCGTCCCCATCGGCGTACGCCTCGAACGCCGGCGCCGCCTGTTCGAAGAACGCCGCGCCGGCGGGCACCGACAGCAGGGAGAGCTCCAGCAGCGCGACCGTGGCGACACGGTCGGAGTGGTCCTGGGCGAGCTGGGCGGCGACGGCCGCGCCGCTGGAGTGCCCGGCCACGTGGACGCGGCCGACGCCGAGCCGGTCGAGCAGCGCGATGGCGTCGGCGGCGTGGTCGGCGATGGTGACCGGCGCGGGAGTGTGGGTGCTGCCGCCCCAGCCCCGCTTGTGGTAGCGGATGAGCTGGTGGCGTTCGGCAAGTGCCGGCTCGGCTACGAGCGGCAGGAATCCGTCGGCGAGGACCGGGCTGATGAACAGCACCGGCTCACCGGATCCGCGGATCTCGTACTCCATCTGGATGCCGTTCACGGTGACGGTGTCCATGGTGTCCTCCTCGGTGTCTCTTCCTCGGTGGTCATTGCTCACTGTGGAGGCGTAAGCGGGACGGTTACCGCCGTAAGCGTCCCGACCCCGGATCGAGGGACACGGTCGTGACCGATGCAACGGGCGATGGGACCAGCGCGCTGGAGCAGGCCAGGGGCGCCGCAGCACGGGGCGCGTGGGCGGAGGCCTACGCCGGCTACGCGTCGGCTCAGGAAGCGGGCGAGCTCGGCCCGGCGGATCTCGCCGAGTTCGCCGGCGTCGCGTATGCCGCAGGGCATCTCGACGTCTCGGTCGAGACGTGGGAGCGGCTCCATGACGAGCTGGCCGGCCTGGGCGAGGACAACGGCGCGGCCGGCGCCGCCGTGCGGGTGGCCATGCACCTGCTGTTCGACACCGCGCTCATGGCGCCGGTACGGGGGTGGCTCCGGCGTGCCGAACGCCTCCTCGACCCCGCCGCGGCGACCCCCGCGCACGCATGGTTCGCGGCGGTGCGCTCCTACGAACGTCTCCTCAGCGGCGACCTCGACGCCGCTCGCGACTGGGCCGGGCAGGCGGTCGCGACCGGCCTGGACACGGATCCGGCGGCAGCGGCGATCGGGCGGGTGGCCCAGGCGCGGCTGGTGATCTTCGACGGCGACGTCGAACGGGGTCTGGCACTGCTCGACGACGCCGGCGCGGCGACGATGTCCGGCGACCTCGACCCGCTCTCGACCGGGGTCGTCTACTGCGAGCTGGTGTGCGCGCTGCAGGGCCTCGCCCAGTACGACCTGGCCGAGCAGTGGACCGAAGCCATGGAGCGGTGGGCCCACACGAACGCGATCGGCAGCATCCACGGCCGGTGCCGCGTACACCGGGCAGAGATCCTGCGCCTGCGGGGTCGGTGCGCGGCCGCCGAGGAGCAGGTGCTCCTGGCGTGTGACGAGCTGCGTCCCTATGTGCGGCGCGAGCTGGGCTGGCCGCTGGCGGAGCTGGGCCGCATCCGGCTGCGGCGCGGGGATCCGGCCGGTGCGCAGAACGCGCTGCTCGCCGCCCACCGCCTCGGCTGGGATCCCGAGCCGGGGCTCTCGCTCGTCCGGCTCGCCGACGGCGACGTCGGCGCGGCGGCCGCCACGATCCGGGAGGCATTGATCCGGCCCCTGCCGGTTCCGTCGAAGGAGCTTCCCCCCACCACCGGGCTGCGCCGGGCGCCGCTGCTGGCCGCGCAGGTCGAGATCGCCGTGGCCGGCGCGGACCTGGAGACGGCGCGGGAGGCGGTCCGCGAGCTCGAGGACGTGGCCGACCGCTTCTCGAGCCGCGCGCTCAGCGCCTCGGCACGGCAGGCGCGCGGTACGGTCCTGCTCGCCGCGGGCGACGCGGCCGGCGCGTCGGCGCTGCTCGCCGATGCCGTCCGCGTCTGGAGCGAGATCGGCGCACCGTACGAGACGGCCCAGTGCCGGCTCCGGCTGGCGGACGCCCACCGCGTCCTCGGCCACCACCAGGCCGAGACCCTCGAGCGGGAAGCGGCGCGTATCGAGTTCGAGCGGATCGCGGGCACACCCGCCGTCGATCAGTCGCAGCCGGCCACGACCGAGCCGAACACGTTCGGCCGGGAAGGGGACTACTGGCGGGTCGTCTTCGACGGCAGGTACATGAACATCCGCGACAGCAAGGGCATGCACCACCTCGCCCGCCTGCTCACCGCGCCGGGACGGGAGTTCCACGTCCTCGACCTCGTCGCCGCCGACAGCGAGGACCCCACCGTCGTCGGCAGGCTGCTCCATGCCGACGACGCCGGTCCCCTCCTGGACGGCCGCGCCAAGCACATGTACCGCCGGCGGCTCACCGAGATCGAGGACGACATCGAGGAGGCCCGGGCCGACCACGACATCGGCAGGCAGGCGCAGGCCGAGTTCGAACGCGATTTCCTGGTCGCCGAACTCTCCCGTGCGGTCGGCCTCGGCGGACGCGACCGGCGTGCCGGTGCGGCGTCCGAACGGGCCCGGGCCGCGGTGACCCAGGCCGTGCGCAAGGCCGTCGGCCGTCTCCGTGATGCCTCTCCCGCGCTGGGTGACCACCTCGACCGCACCATCCGTACCGGGACCTACTGCGCCTACTTGCCCGACCCGCGCTTCCCTTCCCCGTGGACCGCATGACGCACATCGGCACCGGTCACCCCGCCACCGGCGGCTACGCCGCCAGGAGGGGGCTGGCGTGGTGGTGGAGCCAGGCCCGGTACGGCGGCGTGCGGAGGGCGGCTTCGCGGTAGGCCGCCCGGAGGTCCTCGAAGACCTCGGCATGCGCTCCGGGCCGCGTGGCCAGCAGCAGCCGGACCGCGAGGGGGTCGCCGGACAGCGGCCGTATCGCCATGTCGTCGCGCGGCCCGGAGGTCGGCTGGCAGGGGGCCACCGCCTCGCCGGAGACGATCAGCGAGGTCGCGGTGTGGTAGTCGGCGTGCAGAACGGGCGGGTCCAGCCCGGCCCCGGCGAACACCCGGCGCAGGCCGTCCCATTCGCCGTCCACGGAGGGGTCGACCGTCCACCGGTCGGCCGCCAGGTCCTGTAACTCCACCACCGGGCGGCGCGCCGCCGGATGGTCCCGGGACATCGACACGAACTGCGGCTCCCGCTCCATCAGGACCCGCAGCTCCAGCCCGGCCGGCACCCGCAGCGGGCTGCCCTCCACCTCGTGGACGAACGCCACGTCCAGCTGCCCCGAAGCCACCATCCGCAGCAGGGCGTTGGCGGACACGTCCACCATCAGCGAGGTCTCGAAGTCCGGCATCCGGCGGTGGATCCGGCGCAGCCACCCCGGTATCGCCCGGTTGGCCGTGGAGCCGATGTTCAGCCGCGGCCCGCGGGCCAGCGCCCGGGCCTCGGCGACGAGCGCGGCCATCTCGGCCAGCAGCGGGCGGGCCCGGCCCAGGACCGTGCGGCCGAACGGGGTGGGCCGGCAGCCGGTGCGCTCACGCAGGAACAGCTCGCCGTCCAGGGCGCGTTCGATGCGGCGCAGCTGGGTCGTCAGGGAGGGCTGGCTCACGCCGAGCTGCCGCGCGGCTTTGTGCAGACTGCCGGCGTCGGCAATGGCGCACAGTGCGCGCAGGTGCCTCACCTCGAGCTCCATGACCCGAGAGTAGGCCGGTCCCAGCGAACCGCACCAGCCACTGATACCCCACCGAATCCCGCCATTCTCATGGAAGTTGACCTTCCGAAAACTCCCCGATAGGCCGGCGTTATCGGTGGCTGACATCATCCGCCGGCCGCTCCCGCTCCCGCAGACTCCGGTACCGAACGACCCACCCCCCACCGGTATCGAGTAGGAGCCCCCCACATGCGCCACTCCCGTATGTCCCGAAAGGCCGTACTGGCCACCACCGTCGGCCTCGGCCTCGCGGCCGCCCTCGGCGTGGTCCCCACCGCCAGCGCCGCCCCCGCCCCCGTCGGCAATGCCGCCAGCTACGCGGCGTACGAGCACTCGCAGGAGAACCAGGACGCCAACCGCGCCTTCTTCGAGGCCGTGCAGCGCTCGGTCGCCGAGCAGCGCGCCGCGAACCCGGCCGTCCTCGCGGTGACCGTCACGTACAACACGCGCAACGCGCCCAGCTTCCGCAGCCAGATATCCCGCTCCACGCAGATATGGAACAGCTCGGTCTCGAACGTGAAGCTGCAGGAGGTCTCCTCCGGCGGGAACTTCTCGTACTACGAGGGCAACGACTCGCGCGGTTCGTACGCGAGCACGGACGGCCACGGCCGGGGCTACATCTTCCTCGACTACCAGCAGAACCAGCAGTACAACTCCACCCGGGTGACCGCGCACGAGACCGGCCACGTGCTGGGTCTGCCGGACCACTACTCGGGCCCCTGCTCCGAGCTGATGTCGGGCGGCGGCCCGGGCACCTCGTGCCAGAACCCCAACCCGAACAGCGCGGAGCGCTCGCGCGTGGACCAGCTGTGGCGCAACGGGCTGGCCGCGTCGGGGCTGGGCACCAAGAGCTAGGGGAGCTTCCCCACCTCGGGTACGTACTCCGCGCAGTCCGGGTTCCGGCAGGGACCCGGAACCCACTCCGGAATGAAGATCCCCAACGCCTTGCGCCGCCGGACGACGGTGTCGACGGGGCGCCCGCAGACCGGGCACGCGAGCTGTTCGTGCGCGGTCTGCGGGGCCACGGCCTCCGGATGCGGGTGGCGCCGATCATGCTGTTTGTGCTGTTCGCCGGCCATACCTCCACGGTAGGCCGGTTCTGCGCGTTCGGCCGGTTCCGGCGCTTGCGGGCGCAGACCCGAGGTCGGACTCCCCGGGCAGAGCACTGCGCATGCAGTGGTCAGTCCGTACGGGATGACGTCGTCCCCTGCGGCTTGCGCCACATCGGCCACATCAGCGGCCCCTCCGGCAGCTGCACCGCCCCGCCCGTGAACTCCCAGCCGAGCCGCTCGTACAGCCCCTTGCTGCGCTCGCTGCTCGCCTCCAGGTACGCCGGCACGCCCTCGCGGTCGCAGCGCTCGAGCACCGGCCGCATCAGCTCGGTCCCGAGCCCCTCGCCCTGTCGGCCCGGGGCGACCGCGATCATCAGCAGGTACTCGTGCTCCTCGGCGGTCGGGTGCACCGCGCCCGTCAGCCTGCCGACCAGCTCGCACCGTTCGTTGTCGGGGTCGGCGACCTCGCGCATCCTCGCCGGGACCTCGTCCTCGGCGGCTTCCCCCTCCGGATCCCCGGCCGGGATCCGCAGCCACAGCGCCGCCGCCGAGCCGTCCACCGCGTAGTCGATCCGGCCCTCTGCCAGCGCCACGTCCACGAAGACGCCCAGGAACTTCCCGTGCACCGCGGCCCGGTGCTCCGGGTCCGGGAAGACCCAGCTGCTCACCGGGTCGGTGCGGAAGGCCTCGTCGAGCAGCCGCGCCACCGCGTCCCGGTCCGACTGATCCGCCTGACGTATCTCCAGCGCCACTGGTCACACCCTTCGCTCACGTTTCAACTGCCGCGGGCGATCCTAGAGTTGGCGCCGAAGCAGCGGAAAGCCCCGTTCCGGCACGATGCAGTGCCGGAACAGGGCTTGCGCACGGGGCTCGGGTGGGCAGCCCGCGTACGGGACCCGGCCGCGGCCTTCTGCGCGCTACGGGCTCACCGGGTCCGCCGGGTGACGAACTCCGCCAGCGCCAGCAGCCCGCCCGCCGCTCCCAGGTCCGGCACGGCGCGGGACAGCAGCTGCACCGCCCGGCCCATCCGGTCCGCGGCATGGGCCTGCGCCCAGTCGCGCCCGCCGGCCCGGTCCACCGCGTCGGCGGCCTTGCGTACGTCGTCCTCGGCCATGGGACCCGCGTACAGGGCCGCCAGCTGCTCGCCGGCCGCGGTGCCCGAGGTGAGGGCGGCCACGACCGGGAGGGACTTCTTGCGCGCGATCAGATCGGCCCCGGCGGGTTTGCCGGTGTGCCCCGGGTCCCCCCAGATGCCGATCAGGTCGTCGATCAGCTGGAAGGCCAGCCCGGCCTCCCGCCCGAAGGCGTCCATCGCGTCGACCTCGTCCGGCCCGGCGCCGGCGTAGAGCGCGCCGAGCGCACAGGCGCAGCCCAGCAGGGCCCCGGTCTTGGCCGTCGCCATGGTCAGGCACTCGTCGAGCGAGACGTACGCGCGCTGCTCGAAGGCGCAGTCCGCCTGCTGGCCGGCGCACAGCTCGATGACGCAGGTCGCGAGCCGCGCCGAGGCCTGCGCCGAGGCGGGGTGCGGATCCTCCGCGAGCAGCCGCAGCGCGAGCGCCATCATGGCGTCGCCGGTGATGATCGCGTCCGGTATCCCGAAGACGGTCCAGGCGGTGGGCCGGCCCCGGCGCTTCGTGTCCTTGTCGATGACGTCGTCGTGCAGCAGCGTGAAGTTGTGCGCGAGCTCCACGGCCACCGCGGCCCGTACCGCGCCTTCGGCCGTCTTGGCGTCCGGGCCCCGCAGGGCCTGGGCGGCGGCGAGCACGAGGGCGGGGCGGATGGCCTTGCCCGCGTTGCCCGCGGCCGGGGTGCCGTCCGCGTGCTCCCAGCCGAAGTGGTACATCGCCACGCGCCGCATCGACCCCGGGAGGTTCCCGACGGTGCGGCGCAGTTCCGGGTTGACCGTTTCTCTTGTCCGCTCCAGCAGGGCCGCGGCCTCCTGCCCCTCGCCGGTCGTGATCGCCTCAGTGGTGCCCATGGCGTGTCCCCCGATCCCGCGTCGTCGTGCTCGGCCGGCCGCTCAGCGCCAGCGGGCGATCTCGACGTTCTCCAGGATGCCGAGCGCGTCCGGCACGAGCACCGCGGCCGAGAAGTAGGCGGTGACCAGGTACGAGATGATCGCCTGCTCGCTGATGCCCATGAAGCGCACCGACATGCTCGGCTCGATCTCGTCCGGGATCCCCGGCTGGTGGAGGCCGATGACGCCGGACTCGTCCTCGCCGGTGCGCATGCAGAGGATGGAGGTGGTGCGGGCGTCGCTGATCGGGATCTTGTTGGAGGGGAAGATCGGCACCCCGCGCCAGGACGGCACCCGGTGCCCGTCGATGTCGATCGTCTCCGGGTACAGGCCGCGCTTGTTGCACTCTCGGCCGAAGGCGGCGATGGCCTTGGGGTGGGCGAGGAACAGTTTGGAGCCGCGCCGCATGCTGAGCAGCTGGTCCATGTCGTCGGGGCTGGGCCCGCCGTCGTGCGGCTGGATGCGCTGGTCGTAGTCGGCGTTGTGGAGCAGTCCGAAGTCGCGGTTGTTGAGCATCTCGTGCTCCTGGCGCTCGCGCAGCGCTTCGACCGTGAGCCGCAACTGCTGCTCGGTCTGGTTCATCGGCTGGTTGTAGAGGTCGGCGACGCGCGTGTGCACCCGCAGGACCGTTTGTGCAATGGAGAGTTCGTACTCGCGCGGCTTGGCCTCGTAGTCCACGAAGGTGCCGGGGAGGACGGCCTCGCCCCGGTGGCCGGCGGAGAGGTCGATCGCGGCCTCGCCGTACTTGTTGGTGCGCTGGGCCGGCAGGGACCGCTGGGCCTCCACGTGCGCGCGCAGCGAGTCGACCCGGTCGGCGAGGAGCAGGAAGTCCTGCCGGGACAGGACGAGCGCGGTGCCGGAGGTGACGGCGCGGGCGGTGTACTCCCAGATCGCCTCCTCGTCGACGAGGGAGTCCTCGCCGAAGTAGGCGCCGTCCGCGACGGTCCGCAGGACCGCGTCCTCGCCGTAGGGGCCGGGGCCGACCTGGTCGATGCGTCCATGGGCGAGCAGGAACACCTGGTCGGAGGTGCTCCCGAAGGAGGTCAGCTCCTGGCCGGCCTCGAAGTCGACCTGCCGGCACCGCTGGGCGAGCTCGGAGAGCACGTCCAGGTCCTCGTAGGTGCGCAGCAGCGGGAGCTCGCCGAGCTCGGCCGGGATGACCTGGACCTGGGTCCCGGTCTTGATGAACTCCACGCGTCCGTCGCCGACCGAGTAGCTCAGCCGCCGGTTCACCCGGTACGTGCCGCCCTGGACGGACACCCACGGGAGCATCTTCAGGAGCCACCGCGAGGTGATCTCCTGCATCTGCGGCGCGGACTTGGTCGTGGTTGCCAAGTTCCGCGCGGCCGATGTCGCAAGACTCCGCTGCGGTGTCTGGACCTCGGGTTCGGAACCTGCCTGGACCGACATGTGTTTCCCTTTCGATCACTCCATGGATCTGCGGGATGCAGCCTTCCAGTACGGAACGTGGTGGGACCATTACACAAAAGGGTGGGACTACTCCGTCAGGGCGTGGGCACCCTTTGGAGTTCACCTCCTTCACTCGAGGCCTCTCCCATCCCACTGGTTCCGGCCATCCGGCCCCTCGGGCCCGTCGGCGGCCCCTTAATTTGCATACAAGATGCGAGTTTTCTAGGGTGGGGCCATGCGGCTGACCCGATTCACCGACCTGGCGCTGCGCGTGCTGATGCGCCTGGCGGTCGCGCAGGCGGACCTCCCGACCACGCGCGACGTGGCGGCGACCATGGAGGTCCCGTACACGCACACGGCGAAAGTGGTCGCCAGGCTGCAGCACCTCGGCCTGGTCGAGGCGCGGCGCGGCCGCGGCGGCGGGCTCACCCTGACCGCCGCCGGGCGGGCCGCTTCGGTGGGCGGGGTGGTCCGCGAGCTGGAGGGTGCGGGCGACGTCGTGGACTGCGACGGCACCACCCCCTGCCCGTTGCGCGGCGCCTGCGTCCTGCGGGGCGCGCTACGCCGGGCCCAGGAGGCCTTCTTCGCCGCACTGGACCCGCTGACGGTGAACGACCTGGTCGAGGCGCCCACCGGCCCCCTGCTGCTGGGCATTGCGGGCGGCCCGCCGGGGCGGACCGAAACGCTCTGACCCCGAGGCCGGATGGCCGGTTCACGCTGCGGGCCGCCAACGGCCCGAACGGGTGTACCCGCACCCAAAAATACGCATCTCACATGCCAATTCACCGAGAACGACCGACGAGGAGCTCCGGATGCTGTCCGCGAAGTCGACCGAGACCGTACGTGCCACCCTGCCCGCTGTCGGCGCGGCCATCGGAGACATCGCGGAGCTCTTCTACACGAAGCTGTTCGCGGCCCACCCGGAGCTGCTGCGCGACCTGTTCAACCGCGGCAACCAGAACGCCGGCCTCCAGAAGCAGGCCCTCGCCGGCTCCGTCGCCGCCTTCGCGACCCATCTCGTCGCCCACCCGGACACCCGCCCCGACGTGATGCTGCACCGCATCGCGCACAAGCACGCCTCCCTCGGCGTCACCCGCGATCAGTACCCGGTCGTCCACCGCCACCTCTTCGCGGCGATCGCCGAGGTCCTCGGCGAAGCGGTCACCCCCGAGGTGGCCGAGGCCTGGGACGAGGTCTACTGGCTGATGGCCAACGCCCTGATCGCCATCGAGGAGCGGCTCCACGCCGAGCAGCAGGTCATCGCCGGCGACGTCTGGCGCACCTGGACGGTCGCCGCCCGCGTCGAGGAGACCGCCGACTGCACCACCTTCCACCTGACCCCGGCGGACGGCTCCCCGGCCCCCTCCTTCAAACCCGGCCAGTACGTCTCGGTCCAGGTCGAACTGGCCGACGGGGCCCGCCAGATACGCCAGTACAGCCTCTCCGGCGCCCCCGGCGCCCCGGTCCGCTCGATCACCGTCAAGCGGGTCCACGGCCCGGCGGCCGCGGGCCCCGACGGCGAGGTCTCGAACCACCTCCACGCCCGCATCGCGACCGGCGACACCCTGCACGTCTCGGCCCCGTACGGCGACCTGGTCCTGCGCGACTCCGCGGCCCCGGTCCTGCTCGCCTCGGCCGGGATCGGCTGCACCCCGATGCTGTCGATGCTGGCGCACCTCGCCGACACCGGCCACGCCGCCCCGGTGACCGTCCTGCACGCCGACCGCTCCCCCGCCGACCACGCGCTGCGCGGCGACCACCGGGCGCTGACGCACAAGCTGCCCGACGCCTCGGCCCGCTTCTGGTACGAGGCCGACGCCGAGCCGGGCGACGGCGAGGGCCGCCTCGACCTGTCGGACGTCCCGGTGGCCCCCGGCACCACGGCGTACCTGTGCGGGCCGCTCCCCTTCATGCGGGCCGTACGTGCGCAGCTGCTGGCCAAGGGGGTCCCCGCAGCAGATGTCCACTACGAGGTGTTCGGCCCGGACCTGTGGCTGGCGTCCGTGTAACTCCCGTGGCAGGTGGGCCGGTCGGGACGAGTGTCCGGATCGGCTCGCTCACTGTACGAAGGCACTAGCCCGGAGGAGCCGCCTCCACTACACCGGAGAGCAACGAGGTGGACACATAAAGTGACCATCGTGCACCCGGAGAGGAGGCGGCCATGTCCGCACCCATGTCCGCGGACCGGTTCATCGGCGCACTGCGGAACGAGGGGCTGACCGTCGTCGAGGTCGGCGCCTGGCGCACCCACAACCGCAATCACAAGGGCCCGTGGGGCCCGGTGAACGGGGTGATGATCCACCACACCGTCACGCACGGCACCAAGTTCACCGTCGAGCTCTGCCGCGACGGCGACGAAGCCCTCCCCGGCCCGCTCTGCCACGGCGTGATCACCAAGGACGGCCGGGTCCACCTGGTCGGCTACGGCCGCGCCAACCACGCGGGGCTCGGCGACTCCGACGTCCTGGCGGCAGTCATCGCCGAGAAGCGGCTCCCGCCGGACCGCCACGCGGACACCGACGGCAACCGGCACTTCTACGGCTTCGAGTGCGAGAACCTCGGCGACGGCGACGACCCCTGGCCGGAGGTCCAACTCGACGCCATGGCCCGCGCGGCGGCAGCCGTCTGCCGGGTCCACGGCTGGACCGAACGCTCGGTGATCGGCCACCTCGAATGGCAGCCCGGCAAACCCGACCCGAGGGGCTTCACGATGGCCGCGTTCCGCGCCCGCGTCGGCGAACACCTGAAATAGCCGCCCCCCCGACCGACACCCCGTCGCCCCTGCCCGCGCCCGGCGGGCAGGAAGCCGCCGGTCCGCCCGTGGACCGGCGGGCGGCGGACAATGGGTGGGTGAACCGCTCCCCCGACCCCGCCGCCGTCCTGCAGCCCCGGCCGCCCTCGCCGCTGCTGGAGGTGCGTGACGAGCGGTTCGGGCAGTACGGGGTACGGCTGCTGCTGAAGCGGGACGACCTCGTGCATCCCGAGCTGCCCGGCAACAAGTGGCGCAAGCTCGCGCCGAATCTGCGGGCCGCCGTCGAGGGGGGCTTCCCCTGCGTGGTGACCTTCGGCGGGGCCTACTCGAACCACCTGCGGGCCACCGCGGCGGCCGGGCGGCTGCTCGGGATGCCGACCGTCGGGATCGTCCGCGGGGACGAGCTCGCCGGCCGGCCCCTCAACGACTCCCTGGCCCGGTGCGCGGCGGACGGGATGCGGCTGCACTTCGTCACGCGCTCGGAGTACCGCCGCAAGGCCGAGCCCGAGGCGCTGGCCCGGGTACTGGCGGGGGCCGGCGCGACCGGCTCGTACGTCGTCCCCGAGGGCGGCAGCAACGCCCTCGCCCTGCAGGGGTGCGCGGAGCTCGGGCGGGAGCTGCGCGGCATGTCCGACGTGGTCGCGGTGGCCTGCGGTACGGGCGGCACCCTGGCCGGCCTGGCGGCGGGCCTGGCCCCCGGCCAGCGGGCGCTGGGCGTCCCCGTCCTGGCGGGTGAGTTCCTGGGGGCGGAGATACGTTCCCTCCAGCAGGCGGCCTTCGGGGGCCCGGCCGGGCTCTGGAGCCTGGCGGAGGGCTTCCACCACGGCGGCTACGCCCGCGTCCCCGCGGTACTGGACGAGTTCGCCGCCGAGTTCGAGGAGCGGCACGGGTTTGCGGTGGAGCGGATCTACGTGGCCAAGCTGCTGTGGGCCCTCGCGGCCCTCACGGAGTCGGGCGCCTTCCCGCCGGGCACGACCCTGACCGCCGTCGTCACCGGCCGCCCGTGACCGGGGAGGTGCGGCGCCAGTACGAGCGGGTGGCCGCCATCAGGGCCACTCCGTAGCCTGCGAAGGCCGCATAGCCGATCCACCCCACCGCCAGGACCTCGCCCCGGGAGGCGAAATCCCCCTCGGGCAGCGGCACCGCGCCCAGTTGGGCCGGCACCAGGTACGCCAGCCCCAGCAGGCCGTACGGCACCAGCGTGCCCACGCCGATCAGCGCCGGCGTCAGCGGCAGCCACCGCGGCAGGCGCAGCCCCCACGGCCGGATCAGGCAGAAGAGGAGCAGGATCCCGGCGAAGGCCATCAGGGCCGTGGGGTCCAGACCCCACCGCTCCAGGGTGAGCCACAGCCCCGACGCCCCGTTCCGCTCGGAGGCCGCCAGCACCTGCGCCCCCTCGATCCCCGCGAACGTGCCGCCGAGCGCCCAGTTCAGCTTCATCACGATGTACGGCAGGAAGCACAGCACCCCGACGTACGGGATCCACCGCCCCGGCGGTCCCGGGGCCGCGGGCGCCGCGGCCCGCCCCCGGCCCGCGGCAGCGCCGAGCGCCACCGCCCCCGCCAGGCCCAGCGCATGCAGCACCGCCCCGGGCCGGCTGTCCACCCCCTGCCCGAACAGCAGCGCGATCAGGTCCATCAGCAGCGTGCATCCCGCGGCCGCGGACAGGCCGCAGGCCGCCCACAGCAGCCCGCGCCGCCGCCCGGGCAGCCCCACCGCAGCCACCGCCACCGCCACCGCCGCGGCCAGGCAGCCGGCGGCCGCCGTATCCATCAGTGTCATGCCCCGAGCCTCGCCGCGGCCCGCGCCCCCGCGCGTCCGCCCGCCGGGCGATCCCGCTCCCCCGTCAGAGGGGGATCAGGCCGCCTCCTCGCGGTAGGCCGCCGCCTCCTCCAGGTCCAGTCTGCGGAGCAGGCCCCGCAGCATCTCGTCGTCGATCCGGCGGTGGTCCCGCAGGGTCACGAACACCTCGCGCTCGGCCGCGATCATCTCCCGCGCGAGACGCCGGTAGACGTCGTCCGCCGATTCGCCGGTGACCGGGTTGACCTCCCCCAGCCGCTCCCACACCGCGTTGCGCCGCCGTTCCATGACCGTACGGAGCCGCTCCGCCAGCGGCGGCGGCAGCGCGTTCTCCGGCTCGGCCAGCAACTCCGTCAGCCGGTCCTCCGCCGACCGCGAGGCCTCGCTCTGGGCCTGCGCCTCCGCCAGCGTCTCCGCGTGCAGGTCCCGCGGCGGCAGCCGCAGCAGCCGGATCAGCGGCGGCAGCGTCAGGCCCTGCACCACCAGCGTGCCGATCACCGTCGTGAAGGTCAGGAAGAGGATCAGGTTCCGGTGCGGCACGCTGATCGGGACCGAGAAGGCGATCGCCAGCGAGACCACCCCCCGCATTCCGGCCCAGCCCACGATCACCGGCGCCTTCCAGGTGGTGTCCGGCTCCCGGTTGCGGATCCGCTCCGACAGCCGCGGCACGAACGTCGCCGGGAACACCCACACGAAGCGGGCCACCACCACCGCCAGGAACACCGCCAGCGCGTACCAGGCCGCGTCCCAGCCCGCGTACTCCTCGAGCCCCTGCAGGACCACCGGCAGCTGGAGGCCGATCAGCGCGAAGACCACCGACTCGAGGATGAAGGCGACCATCTTCCACACCGCCTCCTCCTGGAGCCGGGTCGCGAAGTCGACCTGCCAGTTGCGGTGCCCGAGGTACAGCGCCACCACGACCACCGCGAGCACGCCCGAGGCGTGCACCCGCTCGGCCGCCGCGTACGCGACGAACGGGATCAGCAGCGACAGCGTGTTCTGGAGCAGCGGCTCCCGCAGCCGCTTGCGCAGGTGGTGGATCGGCACCATCAGCACCAGGCCCACCCCGACACCCCCCACCGAGGCCAGCAGGAACTCCGCGATCCCGCCCGCCCAGCCGGCGCTCACCCCGACCGCCGCGGCCAGCGCCACCTTGTACGCGGTGATCGCGGTGGCGTCGTTCACCAGGGACTCGCCCTGCAGGATGGTCGTGATCCGGTTCGGCAGCCCGAGCTTGCGGGCGATCGCCGTCGCGGCCACGGCGTCGGGCGGCGCGATCACCGCGCCCAGCACCAGCGCCACCGGCAGCGACAGCCCCGGTACCACCAGGTACGCCGCGTACCCGACGGCGAGCGTCGCGAAGAGCACGTACCCGACCGACAGCAGTGCGACGGGCCGTACGTTCGCCCGCAGATCCAGGTACGAGCTGTCCACGGCGGCCGTGTACAGCAGCGGCGGGAGCAGCAGCGGCAGCACGATGTGCGGGTCGAGGGCGTACGAGGGCACGCCCGGGATGTAAGCGGCCATCAGCCCGGCGGCGACCAGCAGCAGGGGCGCGGGCACCCGGGTCCAGCGGGCGGCCCCGGCTACGATCGCGCTGCCCGCCACCAGCGCCACCAGCGGCACTACCTCCATCGAAGATCCACCCTCGCTCGTCGTCGCTGACCGGCATGTCGTCCTGCGGCGCCCGCTCGTCAGTACGCTGGCCATCATGAGCGAGTGCACCCACGTTGCCGAACTGCCGCGCCCCGAGCCTGTCCCGAGTGCCCTGACCTGCCTTGAATGTCAGGTGCTCGGCAGCCATCCGGTGCAGTTGCGCATGTGCCTGG
This sequence comes from Streptomyces sp. NBC_01296, assembly GCF_035984415.1. NCBI lineage: Bacteria > Bacillati > Actinomycetota > Actinomycetes > Kitasatosporales > Streptomycetaceae > Streptomyces > Streptomyces sp. NBC_01296. The sequence continues at coordinate 3,229,764 of NZ_CP130720.1, forward strand.
GGTGCGGGCACGTGGCGTGCTGCGATTCCTCCCCGCACCGGCACGCCACGGCGCACTATCAGAGCACCGGCCATCCGGTCATGCGAAGCTACGAGCCGGGCGAGACGTGGCGGTGGTGTTTTGTCGACGGTTCGATCGTCTGAACCGGGGTAGGTCAACCCTCCGCCGGTTCCCCTGATTTGGGCCCGCAGACCCCTAGCCACTGTGCGTACCCATGGGCTTACCATCAGTCACTGGCCGTCGGCAGGGGTGTCTGGAACGGGCGTCATCAGGGGTGCCGCGACACGATCGCCCGGATCGCGGTAGCGTCACCGGCGAACAGAGCTCGTACCACCTTGGAGGTGAGGGTGTCCCAGATCGCAGGCGAGCCCGGGACCCAGGACTTCGTGGAAGTCCGGCTGCCCGCTGCGGGTGCCTACCTGTCGGTGCTGCGAACGGCCACGGCCGGTCTCGCGGCACGTTTGGACTTCACCCTCGACGAGATCGAGGACCTCCGCATCGCGGTGGACGAGGCCTGCGCGATCCTGCTCCAGCAGGCCGTGCCGGGCTCCGTCCTCAGCTGCGTGTTCCGGCTGGTCGACGACTCGCTCGAGGTGACCGTCTCGGCGCCGACCACGGACGGGCGTGCGCCCGAGCGCGACACGTTCGCCTGGACCGTCCTGTCGGCACTGGCCGGCAAGGTCGAGTCCACCGTCGAGGAGGACAAGACGGTGAGCATCAGCCTCTACAAACAGCGCGGCGCGGGTCCAGGCCCGGCGTGAGCGGCGGGGAGATCCCGGTGCGGGGCGGGGATCGGCCCCGGGTACGGCACGAGGTCGACGGCGGCATCCCGGAGCAGCAGCACGCCCGGCCGCACCCGGCTGACGCGGATGCGGAAGACGGCTTTTTGGACTCGGCGGAGCGACGGGCGGGCCCTATGAGCGAGAACCAGCACGAAGAACCACAATCCTCACAGCCACCCGGGGCCGCTGCCACGGCCCCGGAACCGGTCCCGGTGTCGGCACCGGTGCTGCCGGTGTCCACGGCGCTGCCCGATCCGCGCGACCGCAGCGGGGCGCGGGCCCTGTTCATCGAGCTGCGGGCGCTGCCCGACGGCTCGGCGGAGAAGGCGGAGCTGCGCAACCGGCTCGTGCGGATGCACCTGCCGCTGGTCGAGCACCTCGCCCGGCGGTTCCGCAACCGCGGTGAACCGCTCGACGACCTGACGCAGGTCGCCACGATCGGGCTGATCAAGTCGGTGGACCGGTTCGACCCGGACCGCGGGGTCGAGTTCTCCACGTACGCGACGCCCACCGTGGTCGGCGAGATCAAGCGGCACTTCCGCGACAAGGGCTGGGCCGTGCGCGTGCCGCGGCGCCTGCAGGAGCTGCGGCTCTCGCTGACCACGGCCACGGCGGAACTGTCCCAGCAGCACGGCCGCTCCCCCACGGTCCACGAGCTCGCCGAACGGCTCGGGATCTCCGAGGAGGAGGTGCTGGAGGGGCTGGAATCGGCCAATGCCTACAGCACGCTCTCCCTCGACGTCCCGGACACCGACGACGAATCGCCGGCCGTCGCGGACACGCTGGGCGCGGAGGACGAGGCGCTGGAGGGCGTCGAGTACCGCGAGTCGCTCAAGCCGCTGCTGGAGGGGCTGCCTCCGCGGGAGAAGCGGATCCTGCTGCTGCGGTTCTTCGGCAACATGACCCAGTCGCAGATCGCGCAGGAGGTCGGCATCTCGCAGATGCACGTCTCCCGCCTGCTGGCCCGCACCCTGGCCCAGCTGCGCGAGAAGCTCCTGGTCGAGGAGTAGGAGGTTATCGGGTCCGCTCGCCGGGCCCGATTCCCAGTGCCTCGGTCGCCGTCGGGTTCACCAGCAGGACCACGACGGCCACCGCGGCCACGGCCAGCGCCACGGCGGCGGCGATCATCGCCCCGCCCGTGGAGTACAGGGTCCACGCCACCGGCAGTGCCATCAGCTGGGTGATCAGCGCGGGCCCGCGGCTCCAGCGGCGGCCCAGGCGCAGCCCGCGGGCCGCGATCAACGGCAGCGCGGCGAGCACGAGCAGGGTGATCCCGCCGGTCTCGGCCTGCTGCGGGGAGTCGGGGTCGCCGGCGATGCCCACGAACAGCATGTAGACGCCGAGGCCGGCCAGCGCCAGGCCCTCCAGGGCGGTCAGCGCGGCGGCGGCGGTCAACCGTCCGGGCAGCGGGGCGGTCGGCTGGGCCGTGGCGGGGGTGGGCTTCGTACTCACCCCAGCAGGGTAGCCGCGCGCCCGCGCCCCCGGAGGGGACGGGCAGTATGGGCTGCATATGAACGGGTCGGTAGGCTGGCGGTCATGCGTGCACTTCTCGTGGCCAACCCAGCAGCGACGACCACCAGTGCGCGCACGCGCGACGTCCTGACCCATGCCCTGGCCAGCGAGATGAAGCTGGAGGCGGTGACCACCGAGTACCGCGGGCACGCCCGGGACCTGGGCCGCACGGCGACCGAGAACGGCATCGACCTCGTCGTGGCACTCGGCGGCGACGGCACGGTCAACGAGGTGGTCAACGGGCTGCTGCACAACGGGCCGGATCCGGAGCGGCTGCCCCGGCTGGCGGTGGTCCCCGGCGGCTCGACCAATGTGTTCGCCCGCGCGCTCGGGCTGCCCAACGACGCGGTCGAGGCGACCGGCGCCCTGCTGGACGCACTGCGGGAACAGCGCGAGCGGACGGTGGGCCTCGGGCTGGCGGCCGGCACCCCGGGCACGGAGGACGAGTCGGTTCCGGCGCGCTGGTTCACGTTCTGCGCGGGCTTCGGTTTCGACGCGGGGGTGGTGGGCCGGGTCGAGCAGCAGCGGGAGCGCGGCAAGCGTTCGACGCACGCCCTGTACGTACGACAGCTGATGCGTCAGTTCTGGGACGACCCGAACCGGCGCCACGGCACGGTGACGCTGGAGCGCCCCGGCGCGGATCCCGTCACCGGCCTGGCGCTGTCGATAGTCTGCAACACCTCGCCGTGGACGTATCTGGGCAATCGTCCGCTTTACGCCTCTCCGGAGGCGTCGTTCGATACTGCACTTGACGTATTGGCGCTCAACCGTTTGTCAACTCCGGCGGTCGCCCGCTACGCCACACAGCTCCTGACCTCGACTCCTGAGCGCGGTCCGCACGGCAAGCACGCGGTGTCTCTGCACGATCTGACCGACTTCACCTTGCATTCGAAGGTTCCGCTTCCGTTCCAGATGGACGGAGACCACCTCGGTCTGCGCACCAGCGTTCGGTTCACAGGCGTACGCCGTGCACTGCGTGTGATTGTGTGAGTGGAAGGGCCCAAAGTCCTTTCACTCGAACGTTTACACGCCGGTCCACCCTCACGATGTAGGGCTGTGACCTAGTAGACACCGACGAATCAAAAAAAACTTTCCGGAAGGGGTTGTATCCCCGTCCGAGGTTTGCGAATCTCTTCATGGCGATCGGGACAGCCCGCAAAACCCGGCACCCACACAGACCGCCAGAACCCCTCACGAGTCCCTGACTGACCTTCCAGGAAACTGGCCGGTCGCCCTTCCCTCACGGGGGGATTCGTGAAAGCGTTCACATTCACAAGCAACCTGCCCGCAATACAAGGAGATGGAGCAGCCATGGACTGGCGTCACAACGCCGTTTGCCGCGAGGAAGACCCGGAACTCTTCTTCCCCATCGGCAACACCGGTCCTGCGCTGCTGCAGATCGAGGAAGCCAAGGCCGTCTGCCGCCGCTGCCCCGTCATGGAGCAGTGCCTGCAGTGGGCGCTCGAGTCCGGTCAGGACTCCGGCGTCTGGGGCGGTCTCAGCGAGGACGAGCGCCGCGCGATGAAGCGCCGCGCCGCTCGCAATCGGGCGCGCAACGCCACCGCCTGACATCGACTTTCGAGCCTCGAGCCGCAGCGCGTAGCAACACCTGACAAGCGCTCAGCAACGTGCTCTTGAGCCCCGGACCGAGAACCTTCGGTCCGGGGCTCAGTGCTGTCCGGGGCACGGTTCGTCACACGGCGTGACTACTTCTGCGGGCTGACCGGGACGTCGAGGACGACCTTGGTGCCGCGCGGCTCGGCCCGGAGCATGTCGAACGTGCCGCCGAGCTCGCCCTCCACGAGGGTCCGTACGATCTGCAGCCCGAGGTTTCCGGCGCGCTGCGGGTCGAAGCCCTCGGGCAGACCGGAGCCGTCGTCGAGCACCGTGATCAGCAGCCGGCCGTCGGCGCGGCCGGTGCCGGTGCGGGTCGCGGACACCTCCACCCGGCCGCCCTCCCCCTGGGTGAACGCGTGCTCCAGGGCGTTCTGGAGGATCTCGGTCAGCACCATCGACAGCGGAGTGGCGACCTCCGCGTCCAGGATCCCGAACCGGCCGGTACGCCGGCACTCCACCTTGCCCGGCGAGATCTCGGCGACCATCGCGATGACGCGGTCGGCGATCTCGTCGAACTCGACGCGCTCGTCCAGGTTCTGAGAGAGCGTCTCGTGCACGATCGCGATCGAACCGACACGGCGCACGGCCTCGTTGAGCGCCTCGCGGCCGCCCTCGGAATCCATCCGCCTGGCCTGCAACCGCAGCAGTGCCGCCACGGTCTGCAGGTTGTTCTTCACCCGGTGGTGGATCTCCCGGATGGTCGCGTCCTTGGTGATCAATTCGCGTTCGCGACGGCGCAGTTCCGTGACGTCCCGGCACAGGACGAGGGAGCCGATCCGGGTGCCCTTGGGCTTGAGCGGGATGGCGCGCAGCTGGATGACCCCGCTGTTGCCCTCGATCTCGGTCTCGCGCGGGGCCCAGCCGCTGGCGAGCTTGACGATCGCCTCGTCCACGGGGCCGCGGGAGGGGGCGAGTTCGGCGGTGGTGGTGCCCAGGTGCTGGCCGACGAGGTCGGCGGCGAGGCCGAGCCGGTGGTAGGCGGAGAGCGCGTTCGGGGACGCGTACGTGACCACCCCGTCGGCGTCGAGCCGGATCAGGCCGTCGCCCGCCCGCGGGGAGGCGTCCATGTCCACCTGCTGGCCGGGGTACGGAAAGGTTCCGGCGGCGATCATCTGGGCCAGGTCGGAGGCGGACTGGAGGTAGGTGAGCTCCAGCCGGCTGGGTGTACGCACAGTGAGCAGGTTGGTGTTCCGGGCGATCACTCCGAGTACCCGGCCCTCGCGGCGCACCGGGATGGACTCGACGCGGACGGGCACCTCCTCGCGCCACTCCGGGTCGCCCTCGCGCACGATCCGGCCCTCGTCGAGCGCGGCGTCCAGCAGTGGGCGCCGGCCGCGCGGCACCAGGTGGCCGACCATGTCGTCCTGGTACGAGGTGGGGCCCGTGTTGGGGCGCATCTGTGCGACCGAGACGTACCGGGTGCCGTCGAGGGTGGGAACCCACAGCACGAGGTCGGCGAAGGAGAGGTCGGAGAGCAGCTGCCACTCCGAGACCAGCAGGTGGAGCCACTCCAGGTCGGTTTCACTGAGAGCGGTGTGCTGGCGTACGAGGTCGTTCATGGAGGGCACGTGGCGAGCGTACCCCGGGTAGGGGCCATGACTTTCCCCACGGCGACTACTCAGGAGTATCCAGGAGGGGCTTCGTCCGCGTACTGTTGGAGGAAGTGACGGGATGGCAGAGTCCGTCATTGGATGGACAGAACAGAATGGTCTAGTCCACAATTGGCGTAAGCTTCCGCCCTCCCCGCACAGGAGGACGGATCGAGGTAAGCCGCGCGCTCTGCCCTGACTGCGCAGGCACCTCCCACCGGCCGGAGGGAACCGCACACCCGCCGGCCGTAAGTACTCCGGGCTACGGTGCCGGACGGGCTGAGGGTCCCGTCCCGGCACCGTGGCCCAGAGGAATTTCTGAGCGGAATTTCTGAGCGGAAATCCTTTTCGGCGGCAGCCCGCGGGGCGCGTCGCCCGCATACCGCGGCCGCCTACTGCGGCCAGGCCCCCATCGCCAGTTCCGCAACCGCTTCCAGTTCTTCCCGGCTCGCCCCGTCGCGCGACTGCTGGGACATCCCCACGAGCACCGCCATCGCGTAGCGGGCCAGCGCCTGCGCGTCCGTGCCGGCGGGCAGCGCGCCGGCGGCGACGTCCGCCCTGATCCTGCGCGCGAACACCTCCAGGCCGGCGTCGCGGCGTTCGCGCAGGGCCTGGGCCACCTCCTGCGAGGTGGTGTTGACGGCCGCGCTGATCACCAGGCAGCCCGGCGGGTGGGCCGGGTCGGTGTAGATCTCGGCCGCCTCGCGCAGGACGCGCCGCAGGCCGGCCCGGGCGGTGGGCTCCTCGGCCAGGGCCACGGCCGCGAAGTCGGCGTACCGGCCGCCGTAGACCGCGACGACCTCGTCGAAGAGCTTGCGCTTGTCGCCGAAGGCGGCGTACAGGCTGGGTGCGCCGATGCCCAGCGAGGCGGTCAGGTCGGAGATCGAGGTCCCCTCGTAGCCGCGCTCCCAGAAAGCGAGCATCGCCTTGTCGAGGGCGGCGTCGCGGTCGAAGGAGCGGGGCCTGCCGCGCTGTCCGGTCACCATGGGACTCATTCTATAGCGAGCGTTACGTAATCTGGTACGGTCTCTTTCTGTAGCGACCACTATCAAATGCTGAAGGGGGGCGCGTCATGGGCGTGCTCAAGGGGAAGACGGCACTGGTCACGGGCGGCAGCCGGGGTATCGGGCGGGCGGTGGCGGAGCGGCTGGCCCGGGACGGGGCGCTGGTCGCCGTGCACTACGGGCGCAACGAGGAGGCGGCGAAGGAAACGGTCGCGGCCATCGGGGCGGCCGGCGGACGGGCGTTCGCGATCGGGGCCGAGCTCGGGGTTCCGGGTGATGCGCAGGCCCTGTGGGCGGCGTACGAGGCGCACCCGCTGCACACCGACACGGTCGACATCCTGGTGAACAACGCGGGCGCCGCCACGTTCGCCGGCATCGCGGACACCGACGAGGAGACGTACGACCGGGTGCACGCGCTCAACGCGAAGGCGCCGTTCTTCGTGATCAGGCACGGGCTGGCGCGGCTGCGGGACGGCGGCCGGATCGTGAACGTGACCGGCACCCCGGAGATCGCCCTGCCCGCGATCCTGGCCACGATCGCGGCCAAGGGCGCGGTGAACGCGCTGACCCGGTCCCTGGCGGCCGAGCTGGCCCCGCGCGGGATCACCGTGAACTCGGTGGGCCCCGGCATCACGGACACCGACCTCAACGCGGCCTGGCTGGCGGACCCCGCGGCGCGGGCGCACGCGTCCTCCCGCTCCGTCTTCGGGCGGGTGGGCACGGCCGACGAAGTCGCCGACGTGGTGGCGTTCCTGGCCTCGGCGGACTCCCGCTGGGTGACGGGCCAGCACCTGGACGCGACGGGCGGCCTGCAGCTGTCGCTGCTCTGAGCGGCGCGGCCCCAGGCCGGATCAGTGGGTCTCGGTGACCTTGGCCAGTGCTCTCGGGGCGTCCGGGTCCTGGCCGCGGGCGATGGTCACCTCGTACGCGAGGAGCTGGAGCGGGAGGATCTCCAGCAGGGGCTGCAGCTCCTCGGGCACGCCGTCGACGGGCAGCGCGAACCCGGTGGTCGCCTGCTCGACCTGCTCCTTCGACCCGACGGCGAACAGGTCGGCCCCCCTGGCCCGCAGCCGGTCGAGCACGGGCTGCAGCGCCTCGCCGCCGCGGCCGTCGGGGACCACCGCGATCACCGGGGAGACGTTGTCGACCATGGCGAGCGGGCCGTGCAGCAGGTCCGCGCCGGAGTAGGCCAGGGCGGGGATGTAGCTGGTCTCCATCAGCTTGAGGGCGGCCTCGCGGGCCGTGGGGTAGCCGAAGCCCCGGGAGGTGACCACCATCCGCTCGGCGAACCGGTACCGCGCGGCCAGCTCCCGCACCTCGCCGCCCCGCGCGAGCACCTCCTGCGCGAGCCCGGGCAGCGCCGCCGCGGCCCGGGTGCCGTCCGCGTCGCGCAGCCCCTCGGCGAAGAGGAACAGCGCGAGCAGCGAGGCCGTGTAGGTCTTGGTGGCGGGCAGGGCCTTCTCGGGCCCGGCCAGGATGTCGATCTGGTACTCGGCGACCGCGGCCAGCCCGGAGTCGGCGTTGTTGGTGACGGCGAGCGTGATCGCCCCGGCGGTACGGGCGGCCAGGGTGGAGGCGATGAGGTCGGGCGAGCCGCCGGACTGGCTGACGGTGACGAGGAGGACGTCGTCGAGCCGGGGCCGGGCTCCGTACGCGGTGATGGTGGACATGGAGCTGAGCCCGCAGGGCAGTCCGTGCCCGACCTCGAGCAGGTACTTCCCGTAGAGCGCCGCGTGATCGGAACTCCCCCGGGCGGCGAGCAGCACGAACCGCGGCCGCCTCTCGGCGATCGCCCGGGCCGTGCGCGCGATGGGCCCGGCCCCGTCGGTGAGGAGCCGCCGCCACACCTCGGGCTGCTGTGCGATCTCGGCGGCCATGATGCTCCCGTGCCGCTCCACAGCGGGCATGTGCCCCACCTCCGCGTACCAGAATCCCGCGACCGGGGCTGCGCTGCACGTCCTGGCGCCGGGAGGCCGGGGGCGGGGAACCGGATCACCATGAGAAGGAGGGGAGTGGGCGCAGACCGGCCTGGGGCGGCCCCGCCTCTGCTAGATTGGTCTATACCACACCGTCCCACTCCAGATCGGCAGGCCCCGCGTGGAAGTTGTCATCGTCCCGGACGCCAAGGCAGGCGGCGAGCTCATCGCGGAGGCCATGGCCGCCCTGGTCCGACGCAAGCCCGACGCCCTGCTCGGTGTGGCGACCGGCTCCACCCCGCTGCCCATCTACGAAGCCCTGGCCGCCAAGGTGAAGGCCGGCGAGGCCGACGCCTCCCGGGCCCGCATCTGCCAGCTCGACGAGTACGTCGGCCTGCCGGCCGGGCACCCGGAGTCGTACCGCGCCGTCGTGCTCCGCGAGGTCGTCGAGCCGCTCGGCCTGTCCGAGGCCGCCTTCATGGGCCCCGACGGCTCCGCCGCGGACGTCGTCGCGGCGTGCGAGGCGTACGACCGCGCGCTGGCGCAGGCCGGCGGAGTGGACCTCCAGCTGCTCGGCATCGGCACCGACGGGCACATCGGCTTCAACGAGCCCTGCTCCTCGCTCGCCTCCCGCACCCGCATCAAGACGCTGACCGAGCAGACGCGCGTCGACAACGCGCGCTTCTTCGACGACGACATAGACCAGGTCCCGCACCACGTCATCACCCAGGGCATCGGCACCATCCTGGACGCCCGCCACCTGGTCCTGCTCGCGACCGGCGAGGGCAAGGCCGAGGCCGTCGCGCAGACCGTCGAAGGGCCGTTGTCGGCGCTGGTCCCGGCGTCTGCGCTGCAGCTGCACCGGCATGCGACGGTGGTCGTGGACGAGGCCGCCGCGTCCAAGCTGAAGCTGGCGGACTACTTCCGGCACGCCTACGCCAACAAGCCCGCGTGGCAGGGGCTTTAGGCGGCGCCGCGCCACGCGCAAGAAGGGCCGGGCTCCCGTTTCGGGGCCCGGCCCTTCGTTGTCCCGGGCTCTGCCCGGACCCGCGCCTCACACGCCGGCCCGGCCTACGCTCCCGCGATGATCTCCGCGGCCGCGCGGCCGCAGACGCGCGAGGCCCCGTGCGTCGCGATGTACAGCGCGCCGCGGGGCTCGGCCCGGGGGACGCCCATCTCGACCACCACCGTGTCCGGCCGCGCAGCGACCAGCGCGTCCAGGGCCTGCGCCATCCACGGGTGGCGGTGCGCGTCGCGGACCACCGCCACGACGGTGCGTTCGCCCGCCGCCGCCAGGACGTCCGCGGCCGTGGCGCCCTCCGGGAACACCCCGGACCCCGTTCCCGGTACCAGCGCGGCCAGTTCGGCGGCCACGCCCCACGGCGTCTCGTCGCCCACCGCGATGTTCGCGACGGGCGCGAGCGTGGCGACGTACGGGGCGGACACGGGCGCGGCGGCGCCGGAGACGACCACCGCGCGGCGGGCCGCCTCCAGGCCGATGCCGGGCGCGCTCCCCTCCAGCGGCGCGCCCGGCGCGGCGGCGGCCCGGGCCTGCCGGGTCCATGCGGCCAGCGACCGGACGCGGGCGGCGGCGTCGGCGAGTCGCTCCTGCGGCAGCGCGCCCTCCCGTACGGCCGCGACCAGTGCATCGCGCAGCCGGAGCACGGTGGCCTCGTCGGCGAGCCCGCCGCCGACGCAGATCGCGTCGGCGCCGGCCGCGATGGCGAGGACCGAGCCGCGCTCGATGCCGTACGTCCCGGCGATGGCGTTCATCTCCATGCCGTCGGTGACGATCAGGCCCTCGTAGCCGAGCTCCTTGCGCAGCAGGCCGGTCAGGATCTGCGGGCTGAGCGTCGCCGGGCGGGTCGGGTCGAGGGCGGGCACCAGGATGTGCGCGCTCATCACGGCCTTGGTGCCGGCCTCGATGGCCGCCCGGAAGGGCACCAGTTCGCGCGCCGCCAGCGTGTCCAGGTCGACGTCGATGCGCGGCAGGGCGTGGTGCGAGTCGACGTTGGTGTCGCCGTGGCCCGGGAAGTGCTTGGTGCACGCGGCGACGCCGGCGGCCTGCAGGCCCTCGACGTAGGCGGCGGTGTGCCGGGCGGCGAGGTGGGTGTCGGCGCCGAAGGACCGGACGCCGATCACCGGGTTGTCCGGGTTGGAGTTGACGTCGGCGGACGGGGCCCAGTTGAGGTTGACCCCGCACTCGGCGAGGCGGCGGCCGAGCTCGCGGGCGACGTCCCGGGTCAGCGCGGTGTCGTCGACGGCGCCGAGGGCCAGGTTGCCGGGGAAGGACGAGCCGCCGCGGACCTCGAGGCGGGTGACGTCGCCGCCCTCCTCGTCGATGGCGACGAGGACGTCGTCGCGCTCGGCGCGCAGCTGCGCGGTGAGCGCGGCGAGCTGCTCGGGCGAGGCGATGTTGCGGCCGAAGAGGCCGACGGCGGTGAGGCCTTCGCCGACCTGGCGGAGCAGCCACGCCGGAGCGGCGGTGCCCTCGAAGCCGGGCTGGAGGACCGCGAGGGCGTCGCGGGTCAGGTCATCGTTCGCATCGGATGCAGTGACGCCGTGCGCAAGGACGGTCATGTGGCGTTATCCCTTCACGGCGCCGGCGGTCATGCCGCCGACGGCCTTGCGCTGGAGGAAGACGAAGATCACCAGGACCGGGACCGCGAACAGCGAGGACGCGGCCATGGTGGCGCCCCAGTCGTTGCCGAAGGCGGTCTGGAACTGGGTCAGCCACAGGGGCAGGGTCTGGGCGGTCTTGTCCTTGTTGAGGATCAGGACCATCGCGAACTCGTTCCAGGCGGTGATGAAGCCGAAGAGCGAGGTGGACATCAGGCCGGGGGCCAGCAGCGGGAAGATCACCTTGCGGAAGGCCTGGCCGCGGGTGCAGCCGTCGATCTGGGCGGCCTCCTCCAGCGTCACCGGGACGGCCGCGATGAAGCCGCGCAGGGTCCAGATGGTGAAGGGCAGGACCATCACGAAGTAGATCGCGGTCAGCAGCGGGAGGCTGTTCAGCATCTCGGCGTCGCGGGCGATCATGTACATCGCGATGACCATGACCTCCCAGGGGGCCATCTGCGCCATCATCACGCCGAGTACGAGGCCCTTGCGGCCCTTGAACTTCATGCGGGCGATGGCGAAGCTCGCGGCGAGGGCGACGGCCAGGGCGAGGACGACGGCGCCGACGGTGACGAGCAGGCTGTTCGTCACGTACGTCCAGAACAGCTCGACGCCGGTGGCCTTGGTGAAGTTGTCGAGCGTCGGGGTGAAGACGAAGACGGGGTCCTTGGAGAGGATCTGCCCGGACGGCTTGAGCGCCGAGGAGAACATCCAGTAGACCGGGAAGACGAAGACCACGGCCAGGGCGAGGGCGCCCAGGTTCTTCGCCACCGTGCCCGGGCGGAGCGGGCGGCGCGTGCGCAGCCGCTGTGCGGGCTTCGGGTGCTCCGGCGCGGCGGGTGCGGGCTTCGGCGCGGTGGTGGTGCTCACTGCTCCTCCTCCTGCTTCAGGATCAGGCGGAAGTAGAAGGACATGACGATCACGAGCATCACGATCGTCAGGACGGAGATCGCTGCCGCGAGCGCGTAGTGGCCCTGGCTCTGGCCCTCGACGAAGGCGAAGACGGGCAGGGTCTCGGAGGCACGGTCGGGGCCGCCGCGGTTCATCGCGTAGACCTGGGTGAAGGCCTTGAAGACCCAGATCACCTCGAGGAACGTGGTGACGAGGAAGAACGGCTTGAGGTTCGGGAAGACGACCTGCCAGAACGTCTGCCAGCCGTTCGCGCCGTCCATCCGCGCGGCCTCGTACAGCTCGCCGCTGACGGTGGTCAGGCCGGCGTACATGTTGAGGGCGACGAAGGGGACGGAGCCCCAGACCACCAGGACGGTGACGATCACCAGGGTGGAGAAGCCGGACTCGAACCAGTTGTGCTGCTCGTAGCCGGAGAAGCCGAGGGTGCGCATGACCCAGTTCATGACGCCGAACTGCTCGTCGAACAGCCACTGGAAGACGGTGACGGACGCGACGATCGGCATGGCCCAGGCCATCACCAGCGCCATCGACAGGACCAGGCGCATCCACGTGCCGAGCCGGTTCAGCAGGATGCCGAGGAGGCTGCCGATCACCATGATCAGCGCGACGTTGGCCGCGGTGAAGGCGAAGGTGCGCACGACGACGGTCCAGAAGTGCGCGTCGCCCAGCAGCTGGGTGTAGTTCTCGACCCCGTTGAAGGGCGCCTTCCGCTGGATGAACTCGATCTTGTCGACCTTCTGGAACGACAGGATCACGTTCTTGACCAGCGGGTACAGCAGCAGCGTGGCCAGGCTGAGGACCGCGGGCCCGATCAGGAGGTACGGCAGCCAGCCCGAAGGGAGCGACGTTCTGCCCCGGCGAGGAGACGAGGGGGTGGTCCCGGTGGTGGTGGGCGGCGTCTGCTGCCGTCCGGCGGACTTCGGTGGTGCGTCCTGTGGAGCGGTCGCCGCTCCCTGGGAGTGCACGGTCATGTCTTGGTTACCTCGGCTGCGGTCGGGCGTCGCACAGGTCTGTCGATGCGCGACCGGGGGTGCGGCGGGCGCGTGGGCGCCGGCCGCACCCCCGGTGCTACGTGCTACTTGTTGATGCGGTTCGCGATTTCCTTGTCCGCGTCCGCGCCCGCCTTGGCGGCGTCCTCACCCTTCAGGACCTTGGTCATGAACTCCTTGAGCGGGTTGGGCTCGGTCTCGACGTTCGCCCAGCCCGGGGTGACCGGGGTGATGCGGCCGTTGACGCCGCCCTTGCCCATGGCCTCGGCGAAGGAGCCCGCGGCGGGGGTGAAGTTCGCGGCGGCCTGGTTCGGGAGCAGCGCGCCCTTGGTCTCGGCGGCGTACTTCGCCATCTGGTCCTTGCCGGCGGCCAGGGCCAGCCACTCCTTGGCGAGCTCCTTGTTCTTGGAGCGCTCGGCCACGGCGAGGTTCGAGCCGCCGAGGAAGACGGTGCCCGGCTTGTCGGCGGTCTTGCCCGGGATCGGGAAGTAGCCGAAGTCGGCCTCCTTGCCCGCGTCCTTCAGGGCCTTCTCCGCGCCGCCGGCCTCCCAGCCGAGACCGATCCAGGACGCGACGCCGCCCTTGGGAACGACGTCGGTGGACTGCTGCGGGGTGGCCTCGTCCTTGTCCTTCGGGGCGGTGGAGTAGGACTGGAGCTTCTTGTAGAACTCCATCGCGGAGGCGGCCTGGGGCGTGCCGAGACCGCCCTTCCACTTGCCGCCGTCCTTGACGGCGAGCTCGCCGCCCTCGTCCCAGACGAAGCCCGCGAGGACGTACCAGCTCTGGCCGGGCAGGTAGATCGGCTGCGAGGCGGGGTCCGCGGCCTTCAGCTTCTCAAGGCCGGCGATCCACTCGTCACGGGTGGTCGGCGGGGTGACGCCGGCCTTCGCGAAGGCTTTCTTGTCGTACACGACGACGCGGTTGGCCGCGTACCAGGGAGCGGAGTAGAGCTTGCCGTCGTACTCGGCCGAAGCGAGCATGCTCTTCTGCCAGGCGTCCGCGCCGAGCTTGGACTTGTCCTTGGTCAGGTCGGCGAGTCCGCCGGTGACCGCGTAGCCGGAGGTCTGGGTGTTGCCGAGCTCGAGGACGTCCGGCGGGGTGTTCTCGGAGAGGGCCGTGGTGACCTTCTCCTGGATGCCCTTCCACTGCTGCTCTTCGACCTTGACGGTGACACCGGGGTGCTTGGCCGAGAACTCCGCGTTGACCGCGTCGATCCAGGCCTTCGGCGCGGAACCGTCCATCACCCAGACGGTGATCTCCTTGGCGCCGCCCGCGTCGGTCTTCCCCTTGTCGTCGCCGCCGTTGCCGCACGCCGCGACTCCGACCATCATGCCCGCGACACTGACCGCCGCGATGAGCTTGCGCTTCACGCCACCCTCCTCAGGGATGCTGCCTGCAACTTCCCTCGCCCGCCGCGGTGACATGCACCAAGTACTGCCCTGGGGCCGGGATCTGATCCATATTGGTTTAGACCAGTAACCGGAGCTTGGCCTAGACCTTTAGGGGTGTCAAGGGTCTAATGAGCGGGTGATCGGTCCGTTACCGGACCGACACCTGGGGGAGGGAGGAGGCCTGCCCTCCCACCCGTGTCACGATGTGACCGCACATATCGGAGGAGCCGGTGACGGCAGCGAAACTGGAGTCGGGAAGGCGGGCGGCGATGTCCACCGAAGGGGCGACCACGGAGCCGGAAGGCGGGGCAGCCACTCGCACGGCGCGTGTGCCCAAGTACTACCGACTCAAGCGGCACTTGCTCGACATGACCGAGACGCTGCCCCCCGGCACGCCGGTACCGCCGGAGCGCACGCTCGCGGCCGAATTCGACACCTCGCGGACCACCGTGCGCCAGGCGCTCCAGGAGCTCGTCGTCGAGGGCCGGCTGGAGCGCATTCAGGGCAAAGGCACCTTTGTCGCGAAACCGAAGGTCTCCCAGCCGCTCCAACTGTCCTCGTACACGGAGGACATGCGGGCCCAGGGGCTGGAGCCCACGTCCCAACTCCTCGACATCGGCTACGTGACCGCCGACGACACCCTGGCCGGGCTCCTCAAGATCGCCACGGGCGGCCGGGTGCTGCGCATCGAGCGGCTGCGCCTGGCCAGCGGCGAGCCGATGGCCATCGAGACCACCCACCTCTCGGCCAAGCGCTTCCCCGCGCTGCGCCGCTCGCTGGCCAAGTACACCTCCCTCTACACGGCGCTGGCCGAGGTGTACGACGTACGGCTCGCGGAGGCCGAGGAGACCATCGAGACCTCCCTGGCCACCCCGCGCGAGGCGGGCCTGCTGGGCACCGACGTCGGCCTGCCGATGCTGATGCTCTCCCGCCACTCGCTGGACGCCGACGGCGAACCGGTGGAATGGGTCCGCTCGGTGTACCGCGGCGATCGTTACAAGTTCGTGGCGCGGCTCCAGCGCCCCGCCGTCTGACGCAGCACGTGGACGGGCCCCCCGCGCCTCAGGCGAACCGGCCCGTCCAATACCACCCCACCACCCGATCTCCTTCAGTCCGAATCATCCGGCCTCGAGCAATTCAGGCAATATCCCTGCCTGGCCGTGCATTCCCCCGATCAAGGGCTCTACGGTCGCTCGTGTGCAACTGCGCTACAACCGCACCGTCTTCCCTCACGGTTGTGAAGGACTCTGCCGGTCGGTATTTCGCGAGTTTCGTGGTCGAGACCGATGTCGACCACCTGCCTCAGACCGGCACTGAGGTCGGCATCGACCTGGGGCTGTCCACCTTTGCCGTCCTGTCGGACGGCACGAAGATCAGCTCGCCACGGTTTCTGCGGCGGGCGGAGAAGAAGGTCAAGCGGTTGCAGCAGAGCCTCTCCCGCAAGGCCGCGGGGTCGAGGAACCGGGCGAAGGCTCGGATCAAGGTAGCCCGGCAGTACGCCAAGGTGGCCGACCGCCGCCGGGACTGGCACCACAAGACGTCCACACAGATCATCCGCGACAACCAAGCGGTGTACGTGGAGGACCTCGCGGTGCACGCCCTCGGACGGACCCGGCTCGCCAAATCGGTGCACGACGCCGGCTGGTCCGCCTTCGTGGACATGCTGGAATACAAGGCCGCCAGACGCGGCCGCCGCTTCGGGAAGATCGGGCGCTTCGAGCCGACCTCGCAGGTCTGCTCCTCCTGCAGGCACCGGGACGGCCCGAAACCGCTGCACGTCCGGGAGTGGACCTGCCCGGAGTGCGGCGCCGACCACGACCGCGACGGGAACGCGGCGATCAACACCCTGGCCGCCGGGCGGGCGGACAGGCGAAACGCCTCGTGGAGCGTGGGTGAGACCGGGGCGAGAGCCTCGGCGCCGCGCGATGAAGCAGGAAGATCCGGTCGCACGGACCAGGGTCGCGTCAAAAGTTCGTCGCTCGACTCTGGGTCAGACCAACTGATCCGTGCTTGACTCTCGTTCCGCTATACGGACGGGGGCTTACGTTCACCGGGCGCGCCCCCGTAGATTCCCTGCGCTTACGCAGATGATCAACGAGGGGACGAGGATCATGCCGGAACCGGAAGCAACAGGTACAGAACGGAACGCGGCGAGTCCGGGCACGGCGGCGGACTCGCCTTCCGCAGCAGGGGACATGACGTCGGGAGGCATGACCCCGAAGGCGATCGCCGTCTGGGTGCTCGTCGGCCTCATCGGGGCCCTCGGCTGGGGCATCCTGGCGCTCTCGCGCGGCGAGGAGATCTCGGCCGCCTGGCTGCTCGCCGCCGCGCTGGGCTCGTACGCCATCGGCTACCGCTTCTACGCGCGCTTCATCTCCCACCGGGTCCTGAAGGTCGACAAGACGCGGGCCACCCCGGCCGAACGCCTTGACAACGGTGTCGACTTCCACCCCACCGACCGCCGCGTGCTCTTCGGCCACCACTTCGCCGCCGTGGCCGGCGCCGGTCCGCTGGTCGGCCCCGTGCTCGCCGCGCAGATGGGCTACCTGCCGGGCACCATCTGGATCGTCGCGGGCGTCATCTTCGCGGGCGCCGTCCAGGACATGGTCACGCTCTTCTTCTCCACGCGCCGCGACGGGCGCTCGCTCGGCCAGATGGCCCGGGACGAGATCGGCCCCGTCGGCGGAGCCGCCGCCCTGGTCGCCGTGTTCGCCATCATGATCATCCTGCTGGCCGTGCTCGCACTGGTCATCGTCAACGCACTGGCGCACTCCCCCTGGGGTGTCTTCTCCATCGGCATGACCATCCCGATCGCCCTCTTCATGGGCTTCTACCTGCGCGTGCTGCGGCCGGGCCGGGTCACCGAGATCTCCGTCATCGGCGTCGCGCTGCTGCTGCTCGCCATCGTCGCGGGCGGCTGGGTCGCCGAGTCCTCACTGGCGAGCACCTTCACGCTGGAGAAGGAGACCCTGGTCCTCTGGATGGTCGCGTACGGCTTCGTCGCCTCGGTGCTGCCGGTGTGGATGCTGCTCGCGCCCCGCGACTACCTGTCCACCTTCATGAAGGTCGGCACCATCGCGCTGATGGCGGTGGGCGTGGTGCTGGCGATGCCCACGCTGAAGATGCCCGCGGTCACCGATTTCGCCGCCCGCGGGGACGGGCCGGTCTTCGCCGGGTCGATGTTCCCCTTCGTCTTCATCACCATCGCCTGCGGCGCCCTGTCCGGCTTCCACGCACTGGTCTCCTCGGGCACCACCCCGAAGATGATCCAGAAGGAGACCCAGGTCCGGGTCATCGGCTACGGCGCCATGCTGACCGAGTCCTTCGTCGCCGTCATGGCGATCATCGCGGCCACCATCATCGAGCCCGGCCTGTTCTTCGCGGTCAACTCCCCCGCGGGCGTCATCGGCACCACCGTCGAGACCGCCTCGCAGGCCGTGACCCACCTCGGCTTCGCCGTCTCGCCCGAGTACCTCGCGCAGGCCGCCAAGGACGTCGAGGAGGCCAGCCTGCTGTCCCGTACGGGCGGTGCGCCGACCTTCGCACTCGGAATGTCGGAGATCTTCTCGTCCGTGCTCGGCGGCGCCGGGATGAAGGCCTTCTGGTACCACTTCGCGATCATGTTCGAGGCACTGTTCATCCTGACGACCCTCGACGCGGGCACCCGCGTCGGCCGGTTCATGCTCCAGGACACCCTCGGCAACGTGCACAAGCCCTTCAAGGACATCAGCTGGAAGCCCGGCGTGTGGCTGGCGAGCGCGCTCGTCGTCGGCGGCTGGGGCTACTTCCTGTGGGTCGGCATCAAGGACCCGCTGGGCGGCATCAACCAGCTGTTCCCGCTGTTCGGGATCGCGAACCAGCTGCTCGCGGCGGTGGCCCTGGCCGTCTGCACCACGCTGCTCGTCAAGTCCGGGCGGCTCAAGTGGGCGTGGGTCACCGGCGTCCCGCTGGCCTGGGACGTGGCCGTCACGCTCACCGCGAGCTACCAGAAGGTGTTCTCCGACGACGTGAAGGTCGGCTTCTTCGCGCAGCGCGACAAGTACCAGACCGGGATCGACGCCGGGAAGGTGCTGCCGCCCGCCAAGAACATGGACGAGATGCACACCGTGGTCACCAACGCCACGGTGGACGGCGCGCTGTCGGCGCTGTTCGCGATCCTGATCATCATCGTGCTGCTGGACGCGGCGCGGACCTGCTTCAAGGCGATCTCCGCCCCGGAGGCGGTCAGGCTGTCCGAGGTCCCGTGGACCGAGTCGAAGATCATCGCCCCGGCCGGGCTCATCGCGACACCCGAGGAGCGGGCGGAACTCGCTGCCGCCGGCCTGGACTCGGGCGGGGGCCGCGTGAAGGAGCCGGTGGCGTGAGCGGCGTCCGCGCGGCGCTGGCGAAGGCGCGGTACTTCGTACGGGAGTTCTCGGGCGAGGCGGCGTACGACCGCTACGTGGCCCACGCCCGTACGCACGACCCCGCGGCCGAGGTCATGACCCGCCGCGCCTTCGAGCGCGCCCGCACGGACTCGCGCGAGGCGGACCCCCGCGAGGGCTTCCGCTGCTGCTGAGAGCCTTGTAGCCGAAGGGCCTCGCCGGGACCCCGGCGAGGCCCTTCTCCGTTCCTCAGCGCACCCAGTCCTTGAGGACCTCGGTCCGGAGGGTGATACCGACGGGCTCGGGAAGCGCGATGTCCGTGCCGTACGGCACGATGTGGACGCTCTCGTACCGTCGGCCGTTGGGCTGGCTGTAGACGGAGATTCCGCACTTGGCCCGGTCGATCACGAGGTAGACGGGGATACCCGTCTCCGCGTAGGCGCGGGGCTTCTCGACGTGGTCCCGCCGGTGGGTGTCCGAATCCCACGAGGTCACCTCGACGGCCATGAGGATCGGATCGGGGTCGACCCAGTCGCCCTGCCCGACGAATGCGTCGGCAGGCGCGAGCGCCGCATCCGGAATCGCCCGGCCGGCTCGGTACTCCTGGGCCTTGATGCCCTGCCCCGGATGCAGCCACAGCTCCGGTCGGTGCTGGATACAGATCCGCGTGAGCCACTGGACGATCATCCCGTGGTCGCCGTCCGGCATGGCCTTGCTCCTGATGATCCCGTCGATGAACTCCAGCCGTGTCCCCACCCTCTCGCGGGCGGCTATGCGCGCCACGGCTTCGAAGTCCTCTGTCAACATGTGGGGCCGGTCTGTCATCACGGTCATGCCTCGCTCGCCTTTCTCGACGGTGCTGCCTTCGACGATAGCGCCGGGCACCGACAGCCGTCCGGCACACTCGACTGCATGGACATCGTGATCAGGGAAGCGCTGGCGACGGAGTACGAGACGCTCGGGGAGATCACCGCGCAGGCGTATCTGGGGGACGGGCTGCTCACCTTCGGCGAGGACGACCCGTACCTCGCGCGGCTGCGCGACGTGGCCGGGCGGGCACGCGACGGGGTGATACTCGTCGCCGCCGCGAGCGACGGACAGCTCCTCGGCGGTGTGGCGTTCGCCGCGCCCGGGAGCCCGCTGTGCGACATCGCCGGGGCCGGCGAGGCCGAGTTCCGGATGCTGGCCGTCGCCCGGGCCGGCCGCGGGCGGGGCGCAGGGGAGGCGCTCGTACGGGCCTGCATGGAGCGGGCGAGGGCCATCGAGGGCGTACGGCGCCTCGTCCTGTCCACCACGGACGACATGGTCGGCGCCCACCGGATCTACGAACGGCTCGGCTTCGTGCGCACGCCGGAGCGGGACTGGGAGCCCGTCCCCGGCCTCACTCTGCTCACGTACGGTCTCGATCTGTAGCCACGCCGACACAACATCTAGGGGGTCGCACGGGAAGCGGCCCCCACATGTATGCTCATGCTCGCTGTCGTCGCAGGGGAATCCGGTGCGAATCCGGAACTGTCCCGCAACGGTATGAAGTACACCGATTGGTGTCACCGCAAGTCCGAGGACCTGCCGACAGTGCGCCCGGCTCGACCGAACCGGGTGCCGATACGTCCGGGCCCCGCGGTTGGGCCGGTGGACGCCGTGCGGTGTGAACGTGCCTTCCCGGGCCGTGCCCTGTTCCGCGCGCGCCCGCTCGCGCCCCGCACCCGCCGGTGTCCCGGAGCCGAGCGAGGGAGAGCTCCCCCCGTGACCATCGCGCCTTCCGCACCGCGCGCCGAGTCCGACCCGTCCGACACCGGAATCGAGACCGGGGGACCTGGGGCCGCACTGCTGCGAACCCTCACCGAGCTGACGGCCGACCTCCCCGACACCGACCCCGGCCGGGTCGCCGCCGCCGCGCTCCGCGGGCGCAGCGCCGCCGCCGACGAGGCCGAACTGCGCGGGCTGGCCACGGAGGCCGCCGCCGGCCTCATCTCCGAGGACCCGGCGTACTCCCGGCTCGCCGCCCGGCTGCTGACGCTGGCCGTCGCCGAGGAAGCCGCCGGCCAGGGGGCCACCTCCTTCTCCGCCTCCGTCGCGGTGGGCCACCGCGAGGGCCTGATCGCGGACCGCACCGCCGAGTTCGTGGCGCTGCACGCGAGCCGCCTGGACGCGCTCGTCGAGCACACCCTCGCCGAGGGCGCCGACGACCGCTTCGGCTTCTTCGGCCTGCGCACCCTGCACAGCCGCTACCTGCTGCGCCACCCGATCACCCGCCAGGTGGTCGAGACCCCGCAGCACTTCATGCTGCGCGTGGCCTGCGGCCTCGCCGAAAACGACAGCGTCCAGGCCGTCGAGGAAGTGGCCTCGCTCTACCGGCTGATGAGCCGCCTCGACTACCTGCCGTCCTCCCCCACGCTCTTCAACTCCGGCACCCGGCACCCGCAGATGTCCTCCTGCTACCTGCTGGACTCCCCGCTGGACGAACTCGACTCGATCTACGACCGCTACCACCAGGTCGCTCGCCTGTCGAAGCACGCCGGCGGCATCGGCCTCTCGTACTCGCGCATCCGCGCCCGCGGTTCGCTGATCCGCGGTACGAACGGCCACTCCAACGGCATCGTGCCGTTCCTCAAGACCCTCGACGCCTCCGTCGCCGCCGTGAACCAGGGCGGCCGCCGCAAGGGTGCCGCCGCCGTCTACCTGGAGACCTGGCACGCGGACATCGAGGAGTTCCTGGAGCTCCGCGACAACACCGGCGAGGACCAGCGCCGTACGCACAACCTGAACCTGGCGCACTGGGTGCCGGACGAGTTCATGCGCCGCGTGAACGCGGACGCCGACTGGTCGCTGTTCTCCCCGGCCGACGTGCCCGAGCTGGTCGACCTGTGGGGCGACGAGTTCGACGCCGCCTACCGCAAGGCCGAGGCGTCGGGCCTCGCCCGCAAGAGCATGCCCGCCCGCGACCTGTACGGCCGGATGATGCGCACCCTCGCGCAGACCGGCCAGGGCTGGATGACCTTCAAGGACGCCTCCAACCGCACGGCGAACCAGACCGCCGAGCCGGGCACCGTCGTCCACTCCTCGAACCTGTGCACCGAGATCATCGAGGTCACCAACGACGGCGAGACCGCCGTCTGCAACCTCGGCTCGGTCAACCTGGGCGCGTTCGTCCTCACCGAGACGGGTGAGATCGACTGGGAGCGGCTGGACGAGACCGTCCGCACGGCCGTCACCTTCCTCGACCGCGTCGTGGACATCAACTTCTACCCGACCGAGCAGGCCGGCCGCTCCAACGCCCGCTGGCGTCCGGTGGGCCTGGGCGCGATGGGCCTCCAGGACGTCTTCTTCAAGCTGAAGCTGCCGTTCGACTCCCCCGAGGCGAAGGCGCTGTCCACCAAGCTCTCCGAGCGCATCATGCTGGCCGCGTACGAGGCCTCCTGCGACCTCGCCGAGCGCAGCGGCCCGCTCCCCGCCTGGGAGCAGACCCGTACCGCCCGCGGTGTCCTGCACCCGGACCACTACGACGTCGAGTCGAACTGGCCCGAGCGCTGGGACGCCCTGCGCGCCCGCATCGCGAAGAGCGGCATGCGCAACTCGCTGCTCCTCGCCATCGCGCCGACGGCGACGATCGCCTCGATCGCCGGCGTGTACGAGTGCATCGAGCCGCAGGTCTCCAACCTCTTCAAGCGCGAGACGCTGAGCGGTGAGTTCCTCCAGGTCAACGGCTACCTGGTGGAGGAGCTGAAGAAGCTCGGCGTGTGGGACGCCCAGACCCGCGAGGCGCTGCGCGACTCCAGCGGCTCGGTCCAGGGCTTCGGCTGGATCCCGGCCGAGGTGCGCGAGCTGTACCGCACGGCGTGGGAGATCCCGCAGCGCGGTCTGATCGACATGGCGGCGGCCCGTACGCCGTACCTCGACCAGTCGCAGTCGCTGAACCTGTTCCTGGAGACGCCGACCATCGGGAAGCTGTCCTCGATGTACGCGTACGCCTGGAAGCAGGGCCTGAAGACCACGTACTACCTGCGCTCGCGCCCGGCGACGAAGATCGCCCGCGCCGCGCAGGCGGCCGCCCCGGTGGCGCTGCCCGTCATCGACGCGGAAGCCGCGGCCCAGGCTGCCGCCGAAGCCGCCGCCGCGGAAGCGCTCGCCTGCTCCCTTGAGAACCCCGAGTCCTGCGAGGCCTGCCAGTAATGAGCTCCACCGAGAAGAAGAACCTCCTGGACCCGGGCTTCGAGCTCACGCTCCGTCCCATGCGCTACCCGGACTTCTACGAACGCTACCGGGACGCGATCAAGAACACCTGGACCGTCGAGGAGGTCGACCTCCACTCGGACGTCGCCGACCTGGCGAAGCTGACGCCCGCCGAGCAGCACATGATCGGCCGCCTCGTCGCGTTCTTCGCGACGGGTGACTCGATCGTCTCGAACAACCTGGTGCTGACGCTCTACAAGCACATCAACTCCCCGGAGGCGCGCCTGTACCTGTCGCGCCAGCTGTTCGAGGAGGCCGTGCACGTCCAGTTCTATCTGACGCTGCTCGACACCTACCTGCCCAACCCGGACGACCGCGCGGCCGCCTTCGACGCGGTCGAGGAGATCCCGTCGATCCGCGAGAAGGCGCAGTTCTGCTTCAAGTGGATCAACGAGGTCGAGAAGCTGGACCGGCTGGAGACGCAGGCCGACCGCCGCCGCTTCCTGCTGAACCTGATCTGCTTCGCGGCGTGCATCGAGGGCCTGTTCTTCTACGGCGCCTTCGCGTACGTGTACTGGTTCCGCTCGCGCGGCCTGCTGCACGGCCTGGCCACCGGCACGAACTGGGTCTTCCGTGACGAGAGCGCCCACATGAGCTTCGCCTTCGAGGTCATCGACACGGTCCGCAAGGAGGAGCCGGAGCTCTTCGACGACGCCCTCCGGCAGCAGGTCACCGACATGCTGAAGGAGGCCGTGGAGGCCGAGCTCCAGTTCGGCCGCGACCTGTGCGGTGACGGCCTGCCGGGCATGAACACCGAGTCGATGCGCGAGTACCTGGAGTGCGTCGCGGACCAGCGCCTGGTCCGCCTCGGCTTCGCCCCGGTGTACGGCTCGCAGAACCCGTTCTCCTTCATGGAGCTGCAGGGCGTCCAGGAGCTGACGAACTTCTTCGAGCGCCGCCCGTCGGCCTACCAGGTCGCGGTCGAGGGCACGGTCGACCTGGACGAGGACTTCTAGGTCGCCTGCTCACGTCACTTGATAGCGTCCCCGCCCATGGGGAGGAACATCCCGGTCACCGGGGTCCTGGGCGGGGGCGCTTCGTCGTCCGTGACCGGGTGGGCCGGGCGGGCGCGGCTGCGGCCCGGGGGCGTGCTGTACGGGGGCGCCATCGGGTCCGCCACCGCGCACGCGCACCACTCCGTGCAGGTCATCGCCGCGCTCGGCGGGGACGAGCTGCTGATGGCCGGGCCGGGCGGGGAGCCGCTGCGCTGCCGGGCCTACGTGGTTCCGGCCGGGGTGCGGCATTCCGTGCTGGGCGGGGTTCCGCGCGGGGTCGTGCTGCACTACGACCCGCTCTCCGTCGCCGGGCGCCGGCTCGCGGCGCTGGCGGGGGACGCGGGGGATCTCGTACCGGATGTGCTGCCCGCCGATCCCTTCGAGGCGGCCTGCGCGCTGGACTCCGTACTGCCCCGGGGGCCGCTGCCGTGCGCGGATCCGCATCCGGGGCTGGTGCGGGTGCTGGACTGGCTGCCCGGGCGGGAGCACGTACGGCTGTCCCAGGCGGCCGAGGTGGCGTGCCTGTCGGAGAGCCGCCTCGCGCACCTCTTCCGGTCCGAGCTGGGGCTCCCGTTCCGCCCGTACGTGCTGTGGCTGCGGCTGATGCACGCGGTCGAACTCGCCTCCCGGGGACACTCCCTGACGGACGCGGCGCACGGCGCGGGCTTCGCCGACGGGGCGCACTTCAGCCGGGTGTGGCGGCGGATGTTCGGGATCGCGCCCTCGGACTTCACCCGCACCATCCAGTGGATGTAGCAGGTTCGTTCAAGCGCCGGCGGGCCCTGCGGCCGCACCGTGGACGCATGCGAAACATGATGAGGAAATGCGTCGCCGCCTGCACCGGGAAGGCCATGCCGCCCACCGTGCGCGAGGCCTTCGAGGACGAGCTGCGCCGCGCCCGTGACGCCGCGCCCGACACGGCCGCGATGTGGACCGCCCTGGAGCGGGCCCACATCATCTCCCAGGCCTGGGCCTGGCCCCACACCCGTGCGCACTGGCACATGTTCCGGCTCGCGGTGCGCTGCCGGGACCGGGCGGAGACCGTGGGGCAGGTGGTGCGGATCCTGGTCGCGGGGGCCGGGTCGGCGACCGGGCGCGTGCCGTACGGAAACACGGGGCGTACGGCGGCGGGGCTGCTCACTCCCATGCCCGTACCCGATGATCTGCGCGCGCTGCTCGGCCGCGCGTAGCTGCCGCCGTACGGCTTCGCCGTGTGCACGGCGGCGGCCCGGGAGTACCACGAGCCGTTGCTCGGGGCGCTGCGCCGGGCCGTCGACCGGGGTGTGCGGGTGCTGAGCCTGTGCGGCGGGGCTCAGGCGTTCGGGACCGTCTCGTAGCGCGGGGTGCCCTCTTCCATCTGGCGCAGGGCGTCCTTGCGGTCGCGCTTCGAGAGGCGGTCGATGTACAGGTACCCGTACAGGTGGTCCGTCTCGTGCTGCAGGCAGCGCGCGAAGTAGCCCGTGCCGCGCACCTTGATCGGGTTGCCCTGCGCGTCCTGGCCGGTCACCTCGGCGTAGTCCGGGCGGGCCAGCGAGGCGTACGCGGTCGGGACCGACAGGCAGCCCTCGTTCGAGTCGTCGAGCACGCGGGAGCCGGCCGGCAGCTCCACGAGCTTCGGGTTGACCACGACACCGGTGTGGCGCGCGCCGTCGTCGTCGGGGCAGTCGTAGACGAAGACCTTGGCGTCCACGCCGATCTGGTTCGCGGCCAGGCCCACGCCCTCGGCGGCCTTCTGGCTCGCGAACATGTCGTCGATCAGCTGCGCCAGTTCGTCGCCGAACTCGGTGACGTCCTTGCACTCGTGGTGGAGGACCGGGTTGCCGACGACCGTGATCGGGCGGGCGGTGCCGCGCTCGCGGTGGGCGAGTTCGCGCTCCGCACAGTCCTCGGTGTCCACGACGTACCCGTCGTTCACAAGCTCGACGACCTCGTTCTCCTGCTGCGCCATGTCCGCCGTACGCCTTCCGTAAGTCCACCCGTTCACCAATGTGCCGGTACAGCCTACGGTGCCCGGTCAGCAGACTTCCTCGAGATCCCGCCACTCCCGGGTCTCCGGGCTGTCCGCGACCCAGCCGTCGAGCAGTCCGCGCACCAGTCCGGCCGGCGCCGCGATGCCGCATTCCCGCTCCGGCACCCACAGCGGGCCGGAACCGTTCGTACGGTGCCCGAGCGGTCCCGGATGCCCCGGTTCGCTGTGGTCGTGCGGGTCGAGGTGCTCTCCGTCGCCCTCGCCGCTCGGCATCACGCTCTCCGAGCAGGTCCGGCACAGCAGCCGCACCGACGACGACCAGTCCTCGGCGGCGAAGCCCGCGTCCGAGGCCAGCTGCTCCAGCGCGTCGCGGTCCGCCTCGGTGGCCGCCTCCAGCAGCACCACCCAGGTCGGCACCGGCGAGGGCGCCCACAGCTCGATCTCGTCGAATACGGGGTACGAGGGCCCGGCCGCGGTGACCCGCTCGCCGTGCGGGACCCCGTCGTGCAGGACGACCTCGCCCCAGCGGCGCCCCGAGGAGGGCAGCGGGATCGACAGGACCTCCATGCGGGCCGGGTCCAGCCGGCGGCCCCAGACCACCTCGGCCTCCCCCTCGGGGGACAGCCGTACGGCGGCGCTGCCGAGCTCCATGCCGACCGGTTCGCCGCTGTTCTTCTTCCCGCCGGCGGCGGCGTCCCCGGGCACCTTCAGCCCGTACGCCTGCCAGGCCCGGCGGGCCAGCGGCCAGTCCTGCAGCGCGGTCGCGGCGATCCCGACGTTCCACCAGTCCGGGGCGCCGGTCTCGCGGTCCAGCAGGGCCACGGCGCGCAGTCCGGCGGCCCGTGCCTGCTCCCAGTCGTGCCGGAACTTGTGCAGCAGGGCGAGGTTGAACCAGGACTCGGACAGCCAGGGCTCCAGGTCCGCGGCTCTGGTCAGCAGCGCGCCCGCGTCCTCGTACCGCCCGTCGCCGATCAGCGTGAACGCGCGGTCGGTGGCCTGCCGCCACGAGGCGGAGGGCCGATGCCGTACCTTCCCGAAGATCCTCACGATTCCCGCCTGCCGGTCCAACGGTGCAGCCTTGCGGACACCCTCACGGACACTCCTACTGGCATCCAACCATGCCCACTCGGACGGCCGCTCATTACCCATGGGTTACCCAAGTGGGACTTGACCGACTCTGTCACGTCCGCCCCTGGCCAGAACCCTTGCAAGACACTCCACGACCTCTGGCTGATAGTCGCGCCCGGTGCCCAGCCTGAGCTGCTCCAGGGCCGCCAGTGAGCCGCCGGGGTGACGGGTCCCGCCGAGCAGGTCGTCGTACGCGTTGACCGCCCGTACGATGCGCGCGGCGACGGGCTGGTCCCGGTACGGGTCCGCCTGCCGCTCCACGACCACGGCCACCTCGGCGGGCACCCCGGTCTGCCGGGCGACCTCCCCGCCGAGCACGGCGATCCGGCGGGCCTCGGCGGCGGGCAGCCCCGCGGTGGCCCCGGCCCGGACCGGGTCGACGAGCGAGAGCTGGCCGATGTCGTGCATGAGGGCGGCGTATTCCAGCACGGTGAGCTCCCGCTGCGACAGCCCGAGCTCCCGGCCGACGGCGCAGCTCAGCACGGCGACGCGGCGGGAGTGCCCCGGGCGGGTACAGCCGGCGATCTCGGTGGCCCGGGCCAGGGAGGTGATGGTCTGGCGGTACGTGGTGCGGATCGCGGTGATCCGGTGGAAGGACAGCTGGGTCAGCAGCAGGGGCACGCAGAGGACGGGCAGGGCCCACAGCCCGGCGACGGCCACGCCGAGGGCCATGACGACCCCGGTGGCGCAGATCGCCGAGCCGATGCCGAGCTGGGCGCGCAGCTCGTCGCGCAGCAGCGGCCCGTACGGCCGGCCCGTGCGGGCGCCGGCCGGCGCGGCGGCGAGCACGGCGTCGCAGAGGGCGGTGAGGCCGAGCAGGAAGAGCAGGAAGAGGACGAGGTACGGGCCCTGCCCGATGCCGTGCTCGAGCCGGCCGGAGTTGTAGAGCGGCTGGAAGCAGACGGCGGCGAAGGCGACGGTGAGGACCCGGCGGGCCAGGTGGTCGGCGGCGGGACCGCGGCCCCGGGCGATGTGCGGGACGATCCCGGCGAGCGCCGCGGCGACGACGACCGCGACGATCTGGAGCACCCCGTGGTGCGTGGACTGGGTGGCGTTCGGGCCGAGCAGGGCGTACGCGAGGGCGCCGGCGGAGCCCAGCGGCGCGGGCCGGCGCTCCTCGGCCGCGTCCCGGGCGGCGCGGGGGTCGCCGTCCGCCCGGCGGTCACGGGTGTCGCCCGTGTCACGGCGGGCGAGCTCGCCGCAGGCGATCAGGGTGCCGAAGGCCAGGGCGGTGCCGGGCTCGACGACGCCGTACCAGAGGGTGTGCCCGAGCCCGGCCAGGGTGAGCACCCCGGCGGCCCCGCGCACCGTCCACACGACCGCGCCCCTCATGCCCCGCCCCCGCCGTCCGGGTCCTGCCCGGCCCGCGGGTCCACGGTCCGTACGCCCAGGCGGGCGCCCTGGGCCGGGAGCCCGGACAGCCCGGGGCCGCCGGGGTCCGGGACGGCCGCGGCAGGGGCGGCCACAACAGGAGCGGCGGCGGCTGCGGCGACGGCCGCCGGCGCACGGCCGACAGCGGAAGAGGAAACGGCACCGGCACCGGCACCGGCCGGGATCACCTGCACGTCGTCGTCCGCGGTGACCACCGGGTGCCAGCCGTCCCGGCCGATCGCGCCCACCAGCGCGTGCACCATCGCCGGGTCGAAGTGCGCCCCTGCACACCGTTCCAGCTCGGCGAGCGCCACCGGCACCGGCCGGGCGCGGCTGTACGAGCGGGTCGAGGTCATCGCGTCGAAGGCGTCGGCCACCGCCACCACCCGGGCCAGCACCGGGATCTGCTCACCGGCCAGCCCGTACGGGTATCCGGTGCCGTCGACCCGCTCGTGGTGGTGCAGGATCGCGGACCGGGCCTCCCCCAGGAAGCCGATGCCGCGCACCATCTCGTGCCCGTACTCGGGGTGCAGCTCGATGACCCGGCGCTCCTCGGGCGTCAGCGGCCCGTCCTTGCGCAGCAGCCGGGTCGGGACGCCGAGTTTGCCGACGTCGTGCAGGATCCCGGCGATCCGGACGACCTCGAGCCGGTCCTCGGACATGCCCAGCTCGCGGGCGATCATCGCCGAGGCCTGGCCGACGCGCTCGCTGTGGCCGCGCGTGTAGCGGTCCTTGAGGTCGACGGCCTGGACGAGCGCCCGGATCGTGGCCTGGTGGGCGGCCCGTTCGCGGTGGTACTGGGCGAAGACCCAGCAGGAGATGTACATCGGCAGCAGGACGAGGATGGCGGCCGGGAGCCCGTACGGGCTGCGCCACATGACGGCCATCATCAGCCCGGCGAGGCCGTGCACGCAGTGCGGGGCCAGGGAGCCGGTGACCAGTCCGCGCCACGCGGTCCGCGCGGGCCGTCCCTCGGCGGCGGCCAGGATGCCCGCGTCGAGGGCGGCCAGTACGAGGCAGAAGGCGGCGGCCGCGGCCGCCGCGGGGAGCATCGCGTACGGGAATTCCGCGAGCCGGCCGGCCGCACCGGGCGGCCCGGACCCCCCGAAGGCCGCTCCGAAGGACCCCGCGAAGGGGCTTGCGCCGAGCGCGGCCGGCCCGCCCAGCAGGGCGAACGTCCATCCCGCGGCCCAGGCGGCCGTGGCCTGCTGCGCCGCGTGCCACACCCGGCGCACCCGGGCGGGGCGCTGGAGCACGGCCTGGGCGAACCCGCCGGGCAGCGCGACGAGCGCGGCGGCGGCCGGCGGCAGCAGGAAGACGGCGGCGAGCACCACGGGGAAGAAGGAGCCGATGCCCTCGGGGACCCGGCTGCGGCTGCCCGGCAGCGGGCACAGCTTGACGAGTTCGCAGCCCAGGTAGAGGAGGGCGAGCAGCCCGACGACGGGCCAGGGGGTGCCGGAATCGGCGAAGGCCGGGGCGGTGCAGGCCAGTGCCGCGAGGACGGCGCACAGGATCAGGGCCCGCATGAGGGAGGGACGCGCCGCCGGCGGAGGTACCCGCATGGCGCTCTCCTCCCGTGTGCCGTGCGCACCCGGTGCCGCCGCGTCGCAGGGGCACCGTCTGGGGAGAATAGGTGGGGCCCCTTGTGCAGCGGGCCACATTTTCGTATTGCGCCGTACGGGCGCCCCCGGATTAGCACCTTCGGGTGAACGAAGTGGGTTTCCAGGGGCGGTTGTTCGATTAGCCGGTGGCGGGATCCGCGGTCACGTCGTGATCGGGAACGGCCTGGCCCGAACGGATCAGTTCGATCCGGCCCATGACCTTCGAGCGCAGATCGGTCGGCACGTCGTCCGAACCGCAGCAGCGCTTCACCAGCTTCTTCACGGCCTGCTCGAGGCCGTACTTCTCCAGACAGGGATTGCACTCGCCGAAGTGCGTCTCGAACTTCGTGCAATCGCTGTCCGGCATCTCGTGGTCCAGGAACTCGTACAGGTGGTCCAGGACCTCAGAGCACTCCGTCTCGTGCGGCTCTCCGCAGCTCATGAGCCCGAGCCTTTCAGGTCGTTCGACTCTCCCGCGCCGGCGGGAACCAGCCCGCGCTCACGGGCATAGTCCTCCAGCATTCCGCGGAGTTGACGGCGGCCACGGTGCAGTCGCGACATGACCGTACCGATGGGTGTACCCATGATGTCCGCGATCTCCTTGTACGCAAAGCCCTCTACGTCGGCAAGATAGACCGCGATGCGGAACTCCTCCGGAATGGCCTGAAGCGCTTCCTTCACATCCGAATCGGGCAGGTGGTCGAGCGCCTGCGATTCGGCGGAACGCAGTCCCGTCGACATGTGCGACTCGGCGCGCGCCAGCTGCCAGTCCTCGATCTCCTCCGCCGCGCTGCGCTGCGGTTCACGCTGCTTCTTGCGGTAGGAGTTGATGAACGTGTTGGTCAGAATGCGGTAGAGCCACGCCTTGAGATTGGTGCCCTCGCGGAACTGGTGGAAGGACGCGTATGCCTTCGCGTACGTCTCCTGGACCAGGTCCTCGGCGTCGGCCGGATTGCGCGTCATGCGCAGTGCGGCCGAGTACATCTGGTCGAGGTAGCCGAGGGCGTCCCTCTCGAAGCGCGCATTGCGCTCCGGGGTTGTCTCCTCCGCGTGGCCTTCGTCGGTCCCAGCGACAGGACCCACCTCCTCCGACTGCGTGACGGCTCCGAAAGCGGACCCGCTCGAATCGGAGAATAGTCGACCATCCCGGCCTTCCGCCGCCTGAAGCAGGCCGCGCTTGGGCCCGGGCAGGACCGTCCAGTCCAGGCCTGCCGCCTGCGGACGGTGCTGGCTGATGACCTGGGTCATGCGCTCCCTCTCCTCCGACGATTTCCCGTGCGTTTCCGACATCCGGCACAACAGAAGGGCCCGGCCGTGCATTCCCGGGGCCGGGGGCCTGCGCCGGGCAGGCTCCGAAAGGTGATCGGGATCACGTCAGAGGGGAAGTCCGGCGAGCCATGCGGCGACGGCCCCGGTGATCGCCTCGAGGGTTTCCTCCTGGGTCGGACCGGCCTTCTTCGGCACCGCGAAGCCGTGATCGGCGTGCGGGACCTCCACCAGTTCGTACGCCGCCCGCGCGGTCGGCGGCGGGAACTCCCCGGGCCGCCCGAAGGGGTCCCGGCCGCCCTGGACGACCAGGGTGGGCCGCCCGGCGCCGGTCAGCTCCTCGGCCCGGGACTTCTCGGGCCGGCCCGGCGGGTGCAGCGGGAACGCCAGCGCCAGCACCCCGGCCGCCCCCAGCTCTGCGGCGGTGCGGCAGGCCATCCGGGCCCCGGCGCTGCGCCCGCCCGCCACGACGGGCAGCCCGGGCTTCGCCAGCGCCGGCCACAGGCCGCGCCAGCCCTCGTCGAGCACCTTGGGCGCGGCGGCCACCTTCTTCCCGGCGACCCGCCACGGCTGCTCGACCAGCGCCACGGTGACCCCCTGCGCGGGCAGGGCGGCGGCCAGGGCCTGGAGGTCGCGGGCCTCGATCCCGCCGCCGGCGCCGTGGCTGACGGCCAGTACGAGGCGGGCCGTGCGGGCGGGGGCGGGATGCCAGGTGATGCGGGCCTCGCCCGCCGGGGTGTCGACGCTCTCGGTGCGCGTACGGGTGGTCATGGACCCATCCTGCACGGGTCAGAACAGCGTGCACTCCTGCGGCGCGGCCAGCTCGTCGAGCAGCTCCGGCCCGTTGTTGCGCACGTTGCTGACGGCCGTGGACACCGGGTACGCGCGCATCAGCCCGCCCGGCGGCGGCATGAGCAGGCCCTGGAGTTCGTCGGTGTCGGTGCGGGCCGGGTCCAGCCAGGCATCCCAGCGGTCCGGGGTCAGCATCAGCGGCATCCGGGGGTGGATCTCGGCGAGCGAGGCCGGGCCCTCGGCGGGGGCCACGGCCAGCGGCCCGGTCTCGGCCTCGGCGGTGATCACCGAGCAGGTCGCCCACCAGGCCTGCGGGTGGTCGCCGGGGAGGGTCGGGTCGCGCCAGAACTCGTACACCCCGGCCATGGCGAAGACGGAGCCGTCGGCGGGGAGCACGAAGTAGGGCTGTTTGCGGGACCGCTTCTTCTTGCCCTCGACCTCGAGCTGCCGCTCGTCGTGGGCGGTGACCCACTCGTAGTAGCCGTCGGCCGGGACGATGCAGCGGCGCTGCGCGAAGGGCCGGCGGAAGGACGGCTTCTCGGCCAGCGTCTCGGACCGGGCGTTGATCATCCGGGCGGCGCCGTCGGGGTTCTTGGCCCAGGACGGGACGAGCCCCCACTTCAGGGTGCGCAGCTGACGAACCGGACGCGGATCCGGAGCGTCCTTCACAGGACGGTCGAGGACGACGTGGACCGCCTTCGTCGGCGCCACGTTCCAGTCGGGTGCCAGGGTCTCCTCCGGCTCCCACCGCTCGATGCCGAAGGCCTCCACCAGGTCCTCGGGCTTGCGACTCGCTGCATACCTTCCGCACATGGCTGCCACACTGCCATCTCACCCGCTCACCACCGCAAGGAGTCCGCCACTCTATGGACAGCACCACGACCGCCGGCCTGTGGGACCGGCTGACCGGCATACAGACCCCGCCGGCCCTGTGGCTGGTGATCGTGACGGGCGTGGTCGCGCTGGCCGCCGTGGGGCCGCGCCCGCTGTGGCGGCTGTCCCGCAACGCCGTGACCATCGCGCACGAGGGCGGCCACGGGCTGATCGCGCTGCTGACCGGACGGAAGCTGGACGGGATCCGGCTGCACTCCGACACCAGCGGGGTCACCGTCAGCGTCGGCAAGGCGACCGGGCCCGGGATGATCCTGACCGCCGCCGCCGGATACCCGGCGCCCTCGCTGCTCGGGCTCGGCGGGGCCGCGCTGCTGTCGGCCCACCGGATCACGCTGCTGCTGTGGGCGGCCACCGCGCTGCTGCTGGCGATGCTGGTGATGATCCGGAACGCGTACGGCGCCCTGACGGTGGTGCTGTCCGGCGCCGCGTTCGTCCTGGTCTCCTGGCTCGCCCCGGCCGAGGTCCAGGCGGCCTTCGCGTACCTGGTGGTGTGGTTCTTGCTGATGGGCGGCGTGCGGCCGGTCTTCGAGCTGGGCGCCAAGCGCCGGCACGGCGGGGCGCCGGATTCCGACGCGGACCAGCTGGGGCGGCTCACCCACGTCCATCCGGTGGCCTGGCTGCTCCTGTTCCACGCCGTCGCGCTGTGCTCGCTCATCGGCGGCGGGCGCTGGCTTCTCAACCTCTGAGACGGATCCCGTCCGGCCCCGCTGCGGCGGCGCGATCAAGATCTGGGCCCGGGAGGAACCACTAAAGTGGGGGCCATGACCGAGACCCCCGCGCTCCATGCCCTCTGGCCCGCTCCGCTCGCCGACGGCACCGTCCACGCCACCGTCACCGTGCCCGGGTCGAAGTCGGTCACCAACCGCGCCCTCGTCCTCGCCGCGCTCGCCGCCGAGCCGGGCTGGGTGCGCCGCCCGCTGCGCTCGCGCGATTCCCGGCTGATGGCGGACGCGCTGCGCGCGCTGGGTGTCGGCATCGAGGAGACCGCCTCCTCCAGCTCCGGTGACGGCTCCGGCGGCGAGGCCTGGCGGATCATCCCGGCCGCCCTGCACGGCCCGGCCACGGTCGACGTCGGCAATGCGGGCACGGTCATGCGCTTCCTGCCGCCCGTCGCCACCCTGGCCGCCGGCGACATCCGCTTCGACGGCGACCCGCGTTCCTACGAGCGCCCGCTCGGCCAGGTCATCAGCGCCCTGCGCGCCCTCGGCGCCCGGATCGACGACGACGGCCGGGGCGCGCTGCCCCTGACGGTCCAGGGCGGCGGGGCCCTGGAGGGCGGCGTCGTCGAGATCGACGCCTCCAACTCCTCGCAGTTCGTCTCGGCGCTGCTGCTCTCCGGCCCGCGCTTCAACCAGGGCGTCGAGGTCCGGCACGTGGGCACCGCGCTGCCGTCGATGCCGCACATCCGGATGACGGTGGAGATGCTGCGCGCGGCGGGCGCCCAGGTCGACACCCCCGAGGCGGGCGGCGAGCCGAACGTGTGGCGGGTCGCGCCGAGCGCGCTGCTGGGCCGGGACATGGTCGTGGAGCCGGACCTGTCGAACGCGCAGCCGTTCCTGGCGGCGGCCCTGATCACCGGCGGCACGGTCACGATCCCGGACTGGCCGCGCCGCACCACCCAGCCCGGCGACGAGCTGCGCCGGATCTTCACCGAGATGGGCGGCTCCTGCGAGCTGACCGACGCGGGCCTGGTCTTCACCGGCAGCGGCAAGATCCACGGCATCGACGTGGACCTGAGCGAGGTCGGCGAACTGACCCCGGGCATCGCGGCCGTGGCGGCACTGGCCGACTCCCCGTCCACCCTGCGCGGGGTGGCGCACCTGCGGCTGCACGAGACGGACCGGCTGGCGGCGCTGACTGCGGAGATCAACGGGCTCGGCGGCGAGGTCACCGAGACCGCCGACGGCCTGCACATCCGCCCGCGCCCGCTGCACGGCGGCGTGTTCCACACGTACGACGACCACCGGATGGCCACCGCGGGTGCGGTGATCGGCCTGGCGGTGGAGGGCGTGGAGATCGAGAACGTGGCGACGACCGCGAAGACCCTGCCGGACTTCCCCAGGATGTGGGCCGACATGCTCGCAGGAGCGGGAGCGTAGGGCCCCGTCATGCGCAGGTACGGCAAGCACACCGACGAGGACGACATCCGTCAGCGGCCCAACCCCAAGGGCAACCGGCCCCGGACCACCATCCGGCCCAAGCACGAGGACGCGGCCGAGGGCTTCGTCCTGACCGTCGACCGCGGCCGGCTGACCTGCCTGGTCGACGGCCGCACGATCCACGCGATGAAGGCCCGCGAGCTGGGCCGCAAGGCGGCGGTGGTCGGCGACCGGGTCTGGATCGTCGGCGATCTGACCGGCAAGAAGGACACCCTCGCGCGGATCGTGCGGATCGAGGAGCGCAAGTCCGTCCTGCGGCGCACCGCGGACGACGACGACCCGTACGAGCGGGTGGTCGTCGCCAACGCGGACCAGCTGGCGATCGTCACGGCGCTGGCCGATCCGGAGCCGCGGCCCAGGATGATCGACCGCTGTCTGGTGGCCGCGTACGACGCCGGGCTGGAGCCGCTGCTGGTCCTCACGAAGTCGGACCTGACCTCGGCGGACAAGATCCTGGAGATCTACTCGACGTTCGGCCTGAACTACGTGGTCACCAACCGCGAGGAGCTGGCGAGCGGCGACGCCGCCGACCGGGTGCGCGAGCGCCTGAACGGCCGGATCACCGCGTTCGTCGGCCACTCGGGCGTCGGCAAGACCACCCTGGTGAACTCGCTGGTCGCCGAGGGCCGCCAGCGCGCCACCGGGCACGTCAACGCGGTGACCGGCCGCGGCCGGCACACCACCACCTCGGCGCTCGCACTGCCGCTGCCGGGCGGCGACGGCTGGGTCATCGACACCCCGGGCGTGCGCTCGTTCGGCCTGCACCACGTGGACCCGTCCCGGGTGATCCTGGCCTTCCCGGAACTGGTTCCCGGTACGGAGGGCTGCCCGCGGGCCTGCAGCCACGACGAGCAGGACTGCGCGCTCGACAAGTGGGTGGAGGAAGGCCACGCGGATCCGGCGCGCCTGTACTCGCTGCGGCGGCTGCTCCAGACCCGCGAGCGCCGCGAAGGAGACTGATCGTCCGGCGGGGTTTGCCGAGCGCCACGTCTGGTAAATGCATAATCGCACCACGTGACATGACGTCACCTGACGCGGGGAGGCATGCGCCATGGCGTGGCTGCTGGTGGTCGTCGCCGGAATCCTGGAGACCGGTTTCGCGGTCTGCCTCAAGCTGTCCCACGGGTTCACCCGGCTGTGGCCGACCATCGCCTTCGCCGCCTTCGCGCTCGGCAGCTTCGGGCTGCTGACCCTGGCCCTGAAGAAACTGGACGTGGGCCCGGCCTACGCGGTGTGGACGGGCATCGGGGCCGCCGGGACGGCCATCTACGGCATGGTCTTCCTCGGCGATCTGGTCTCGACCCTCAAACTCGTCTCGATCTCGCTGGTCATCCTGGGCGTCATCGGCCTCCAGCTGTCCGGTTCGGCTCACTGAGCAGGCGCAGCAGCCGCATCAGCTCACCGAGTCCCGGCTCCTCGCCCGGGGCTATCACGTAGGACAGCGCGAGGCGTACGGCGAGCTCGCACCGCTGCGCCCCCTCCCCCGGGGTGAGCGCCACCGAGGCCCGGTCGCGGACGGCCCGGGCCAACTCCCCGGGTCCCGGGGCCGGTACGCCCGGCCGTATTCCCTGCCCGGGCGGCATCGGTAAGTTCCCGTCCCAGCACCCCGTCAGCAGGGCCCGTACGAGGGGACGCGCGCGGGCCGCCCGTACGGTCCACTCCGCGACCGAGGCGAGGCGCTCGGCGGCCCCGGCCGGGGAGCGCAGGACCCGGTCCACCCCTTCGAGGTACCAGTCGGCCTCCTGGCGCACCAGGGCCCGGCCCAGGCCCGCCTTGCCGCCGAACTCGTTGTAGAGGGTCTGCCGGGACACCCCGGCGGTGGCCGCCACGTCGACCATCCGCACGGACGGCCAGGGGCGCGCCAGGAGAGCCGCTCCCGCCGCTTCCAGCAAGGACTCCCGGGCTGCCGGCATCCGCGCCTCCCCGCTCGACTTCCCCCGCTCGGCCTTCCCGCCAGAGTTGACGGACCGACAGAACCTGTCAAGGGCGCCTGCCGGTCGCACCGTGGACGCCGTTCGCCGGGTCCGGGGAGTCCCGATACTGTTCGGCCATGCCCGAGTATGACGATGACCTCCGCCTTGCCCTTGAGCTCGCCGATGCGGCGGACGCCGCCACGATGCTGCGTTTCCGCGCCCTCGACCTGAAGGTCGAGACGAAGCCGGACATGACCCCGGTGAGCGAGGCGGACAAGGCCGCCGAGGAGATCGTCCGGGCCGGGATCGAGGCCGCGCGGCCCGCCGACGCCATCCTGGGCGAGGAGTACGGCCTCAAGGGCAGCGGTCCGCGCCGCTGGGTCGTGGACCCGATCGACGGTACGAAGAACTACGTGCGCGGCGTCCCCGTCTGGGCCACGCTGATCTCGCTGATGGAGGAGGGCGCCGACGGGGTCTTCCGGCCGGTGGTCGGCGTCGTCTCGGCGCCGGCGCTGGGCCGCCGCTGGTGGGCGGCGCAGGGCGGGGGCGCGTACGCCGGCGGTGCGCTGGGCGCTGCGCCCGTCCCGCTCGGGGTCTCGAAGGTGGGCACCCTGGGCGACGCCTCGTTCGCGTACTCCTCGCTGAGCGGCTGGGAGGAGCAGGGCCGGCTCGCCGGGTTCCTGGACCTGACCCGGCAGTGCTGGCGGACCCGCGGGTACGGCGACTTCTGGCCGTACATGATGGTCGCGGAGGGCTCGCTGGACCTGTGCGCCGAGCCGGAGCTGAACCTGTGGGACATGGCGGCCATCGCGGTCGTGGTCCAGGAGGCGGGCGGCCGGTTCACCGACCTGGACGGCGCGGAAGGCGTGCACGGCGGGAACGCGGCGGCTTCGAACGGGCTGTTGCACGAGGAAATGCTGGGATGTCTGCGCCCGCGCGCCTGAGCCGTTCGGGCCCTGCACCCGGACAACCGGGTGCGCCCTCTTGATGACCCTCCGTGTCCATGGGAATCTGAGGATCCATCCGCTTGTGCGCTTGTGAAGGCCTTCTCTAAGTTCCGTGCCCGTTCGGTGCGGACCTTCACCGGGTGCACCCACCCAAGCGGAGGGACTCTCCCCAGGAGGTGGCTCTCTTCATGCTCGTCCGCGACGCCATGAGCACCGTGATCCTCACCCTCGGACCCGCCCACACCCTCCGGCAGGCGGCCTGCCTGATGTCCGGCCGACGGGTCGGCGCAGCCGTCGTCCTCGATCCCGACCACAGCGGAATCGGCATCCTGACCGAACGCGACATCCTCAACTCCATCGGCGCCGGACACGATCCCGACCGGGAGTCCGTGGGCGCGCACACCACCAACAACGTGGTGTTCTGCACCCCGCAGGCCACCGTCCAGGAGGCCGCCGAGGCGATGGTCCACGGCGGCTTCCGCCATCTGATCGTGCTGGAGCACGGCGGGCCCGTCGGCATCGTGTCCGTACGCGACGTCATCCGCTGCTGGGTGCCGGCGAGGAGGAGCACCGTACCGGCGTAGCACCGCACGTACCGGCGCAAGCCGGAGGGCCGGACCCCGTCGGGGTCCGGCCCTTCAGCTCTCGGCGAGCGGGGGATCAGCCGCGGAGGGCCTGGACCGCGGCCTCCAGCCGCTTGCCGAAGTCACCGTCAGCCTGGCGGAAGTTGTTGATCGCGCGCTCGGCGAGGTCGTCACGGGAGACCTTGGCGATGAAGCCGGACAGGTTCTCGATCAGACGGGACTTCTCGTCCTCGGACATCAGGCGGTAGAGGTTGCCCGCCTGGACGAAGTCGCTGTCCTCGGAGTGCACCGGGGCGGCGTGGTTGCCCGTGCCGCCGGTGACCGCGGTGGACTGCCACAGCGGACGGTCCGTCTGGAAGGGGCCGCCGAAGCTGTTCGGCTCGTAGTTCTTCGCACCCTTGTGGCGGCCGTCGTACAGGAAGCCGTCACGGGAGTTGGTGCGCGCCTCGGTGGCGTGCGGGCGGTTCACCGGCAGGTGGTCGGCGTTGATGCCGACGCGGTAGCGGTGGGCGTCGCCGTACGCGAAGAGGCGGCCCTGGAGCATCTTGTCCGGGGACGGGCCTATGCCGGGGACGAAGTGCGCCGGGCTGAATATGCTCTGCTCGACCTCGGCGAAGACGTTCTCCGGGTTGCGGTTGAGCTCGAGCTTGCCGATCTCGATCGGCGGGTAGTCCTCGTGCGGCCACACCTTGGTGAGGTCGAACGGGTTGAAGCGGTACTCGGCCGCGTCCGCCGCCGGCATGATCTGGACCTGCACGGTCCACGTCGGGAACTCGCCGCGCTCGATGGACTCGCGCAGGTCGCGCTGGTGCGAGTCGGGGTCCTCGCCGGCGAGGCGGTTGGCCTCGGCCTGGGTGAGGTTCTCGATGCCCTGGTCGGTCTTGAAGTGGTACTTGACCCAGAAGACCTCGCCGGCCTCGTTGTTCCACTGGAACGTGTGCGAGCCGTAGCCGTTCATGTGGCGGTAGGACGCCGGGATGCCGCGGTCGCCGAACAGCCAGGTCACCTGGTGGGTGGACTCGGGCGACAGACCCCAGAAGTCCCAGACGTTGTCCGCCTCCTGCGAGCCG
This sequence comes from Streptomyces sp. NBC_01296, assembly GCF_035984415.1. Classification (NCBI taxonomy): domain Bacteria; kingdom Bacillati; phylum Actinomycetota; class Actinomycetes; order Kitasatosporales; family Streptomycetaceae; genus Streptomyces; species Streptomyces sp. NBC_01296. The sequence goes on from NZ_CP130720.1 coordinate 3,269,381, forward strand.
GTGTACGGGTCGCGCTTCTGGGTGTGGATGAAGTCGGGGAACTTGATGGCGTCCTTGATGAAGAACACCGGGGTGTTGTTGCCGACGAGGTCGTAGTTGCCCTCTTCGGTGTAGAACTTCAGCGCCCAGCCTCGGGGGTCTCGCACCGCGTCGGCCGCACCGAGGTTGCCCGCGACGGTGGAGAAGCGCAGGAAGGTCTCGGTCTGCTTGCCGACCTCGGACAGGAACTTCGCCCGGGTCCACTGCGAGACGTCACGGGTGAGGGTGAACGTGCCGTACGCGCCGGCGCCGCGGGCGTGCACCACGCGCTCCGGGATGCGCTCGCGGTTGAAGTGCGCCAGCTTCTCGAGGAGCAGCTGGTCCTGGACCAGAACGGGACCTCCGACGCCGGCCGTCTCGCTGTTCTGGTTGTCGGCGACCGGAGCCCCGGCCTCCGTGGTGAGCGGTCCCTGCGTCACGTGCGCCTCCTGCGTCATTCCCTGCGTGTCCTGTCCTTGGCCTTTGCCGTACTCGATCCTACGATGGACTTTGTCTAAGTCAAGTAAGAATCCAATTCCACACAGGTTCGGGAGTTACACCGAATCCCCTCGCTGTTAGGCTGGTGTCCATGAGTGACCTGCTGGAACGACTTCGCGGACGCGGATGGCGCATGACCGCACAGCGGCGTGTCGTGGCCGAGGTGCTCGACGGTGACCACGTTCACCTGACGGCCGACGAGGTGCACGCCCGGGCGGTGGACAAGCTGCCGGAGATCTCGCGCGCCACCGTCTACAACACGCTGGGCGAGCTCGTGTCCCTCGGCGAGGTCCTGGAGGTCTCCACGGACCGCCGGGCCAAGCGGTACGACCCGAACGCCCACCAGCCCCACCAGCACCTGGTCTGCGCCCAGTGCGGCGCGATCCGCGACGTGCACCCGTCGGGCAACCCGCTGGCGGACCTCCCGGACGCGGAGCGCTTCGGCTTCGTGGTGTCGGCGGTCGAGGTCACGTACCGGGGCCTGTGCCCGTCCTGCGCGGGGGCGTGACGGACGACGGACGAAGACGGGCCCGGGAGCAGCGCTCCCGGGCCCGTTCTTTTCGACTCTTTTCGTCGTGAAACGGCTGAAGGCCCGGATCCAGAGGATCCGGGCCTTCAGTCTTCAGTAGCGGGGACAGGATTTGAACCTGCGACCTCTGGGTTATGAGCCCAGCGAGCTACCGAGCTGCTCCACCCCGCGTCGGTAAACACGACTTTACGCGACGCCCCCCGACAGATGCAAATCGCTTAACGATGTGGCTCCGGGGTAGCCCCGCCGGCGTTCGGGGCGCGGGCCGGGGGTCAGGCGGAGAGCTCCTCGGCGAGGGCTTCGCGGAGCCGGGCGGCCCGCTCGGACACCTCCGCCGGCCCCAGCTCCATGGCCCGGACGCACCACTTCTGTCCCTCCGCCAGGTCCCCGTGCCGCGCGGCGAGCAGCCCCAGCCGCAGCGCCGCCCGGCCGTGGCCCGCCACCGCGGCCCGGGTCCACCACAGCGCGGCCTCCGGCTCGTTCCCTTCCCGGGCGAGCAGCAGCCCGAGGTTGAACGCACCGTTGCGGGAGCCTGCCTCGGCCGCCTCCCGGTACCACCGCGCCGCGACGGCCAGATCGCCCCGCGCAGCGGCCAGCATCCCGACCCGGACCTGCGCACGGCGGTGCCCCAGCTCCGCGGCGCGCTCGTACCACTCCTCGCTCTCGGTGGGCTCGGCGCCGCCGGCCGGCTCGCCCAGCGCCACCGGCTCCGGCGGCGGAGCCAGCGATTCCAGCAGTGCGGCCAGCCGGAACGCCGCCTCCGCGCTGCCGCCGCCCGCGGCGCAGCGCAGGTGCCGCTCGGCCGCCCGGTCCTCACCGTCGCGCACCAGCGCGATGCCGACCTGGAGCGCCGCGTCCGTGTGGCCCGCCGACGCGGCCCGCTCGTACCACTTCAGCGCCGTGCGGTCCTCGTCCCGGCTCGCGAACAGGATCCCGAGGTTGAACGCCGCGTCGACGCTGCCCGCCTCGGCCGCCTTCGAGAACCACGGCTCGGCCCCCGCCGCGTCGCCGACCTGCAGCAGCATGATCGCGAGCGCGTTGGCCGCCTCGCGGTGGCCGGCGTAGGCCGCACGCCGGTACCACTGCTCGGCCTGCGCGGTCCGCTCCTGTGCGGCGCACAGCAAAGCAAGGTTGTACGCCCCGTTCTGGTCGCCCGCGTCCATGGCGGTCCGGTACCACTTCTCCGCGGTCTGGGTCTCCCCCCGCGCGGCGTGCAGGGCGCCCAGTGCATTGGCGGCGTTGCCGTCGCCGTCCTGCGCGGCCCGGTTCCACCACGCGACGGCGCTCTCCTCGTCGCCGGCGTCGCGCAGCAGGAAGCCGAGCGCGCACGCGGCCCGTGCCTCGCCCTGCTTGGCGGAGGTCAGGTACCAGCGCCCGGCCTCCTTGAGCTCCCCGCGCGCCTCCAGCAGGGCGCCCAGGTGCAGCGCGGCCCGCCGGTGCCCGCGCGCGGCGGCCTGCCGGTACCACTGCTCGGCCTCGGTGGGGTCGCCCTTGCGCAGGTGCCGGGCCAGCCGGTACGCGGCCTCGCGGTGCCCCTGCTCGGCCGCCTGGCGCAGCCAGCGCTCGACGCCCTTGTCACCGCGGTGCTCCAGCAGGTCGGCGAGCCCGTACGCACCCAGGGCATGGCCGGATTCGGCCGCCTGGCGCAGCCAGTACTCGGCGGCGGGCTCGTCCCCGCGCTCGCGGAAGTGGCGGCCCAGCGCGTGTGCGGCCGGCGCGGATCCGGCGACGGCGGCGACCCGCCACCAGCCGGCGGCCTCCTCGGGGTAGCCCCGCTGGAGCAGCAGCACTCCCAGGTTGTTGGCGGCGGCGCGGTCCCCCTCCGCGGTGGCGCCGCGCAGGTACGGCTCGGCGCCGGCCAGGTCGCCGCGGCGCAGCAGCAGCGCCCCGAGCACGCTCATCGCGCCCGGGTCCCCCCGGTCGGCCGCGACCCGGTGCCGTGCTTCCAGCTCGGTGTCGCTCGCCGGGTCGGTCTCGGCGAACATTTCCTCCGCGAAATCCGCATCGGTCAGTGCGGTCTGCGCGTTAACGACCGGAGCCTCCTCGTTGGCCTCTGCGCCCGATTCGACTTCCGCCCTCACAAACCGCCCTGTCTCCAGCAGAGTTGACCTGTCCCCCATAAATCCCATCGTCGCATCACCTGCTACCCGCGTACACCTGGTATGTCGCAGCCTGTGAGGTCACTACAGCGTTTTGTCGACATGCCCACAGAGAGATAAGTCAAACACGCTCCCGCCCCAACTCACCCGTCCCAGCTACCTCATGACCCCCGCGTGTCCTCCTGGACATGACGAAGGACGTGCCGAACCTGGACATGACGAAGGCCCGGATCCCATGGATCCGGGCCTTCATCTTCAGTAGCGGGGACAGGATTTGAACCTGCGACCTCTGGGTTATGAGCCCAGCGAGCTACCGAGCTGCTCCACCCCGCGTCGGTGAAACCACAGTATCACGACACGGGACCGAGCCATTACCGACTAACCACCGGGCTTCGGGGTCGCCACCTTGGCCTCCGCGTCGATCGCCCGCTGCAGGGCCGCCTTGATGTCGTCCTGGGCCTTGCCGAAGGCCGCCCAGTCGCCTGCCTGACGGGCCTTCTCGGCTGCCTCGATCGCCTTCTTCGCATCGTCGAGGGCCGTCTTGACCGTCGGGTCCGTGGCGGTCGGGGGCGTGGTGGTGCCCTCGCCGGGCGGGGTCACCGGAGTCGTGGGCACCGTCGGCGCCTCGGCTCCGAAGACCACGTTCAGCGCCTTCTCCAGGGAGTCCTCGAACGCGGTCTGGCCGCCGTACGTCACCAGCACCTTGCGCAGCAGCGGGTACTTCAGCCCCGAACTGCGCACGTACACCGGCTCCACGTACAGCATCCCGCCGTCCAGCGGCACCGCGAGCAGGTTGCCGTACTCGACCTCGGAGTCACCGCCGCGCAGCAGCCGGATCGACTCGGCGATCTTCGGTTCGGACTGGAACTTGCTCTGCACCTGCTTGGGGCCGTCGACCGGCTTGCTGGTCGGCAGCTTCAGGATTCTGATCTTGCCGTAGTCCGGGGTGCCGGGATCTGCGTTGACCGCCATGAAGGCGCTCAGGTTGTCCCGCTCGTTCGGCGTGAACGTCGTCGTGAGCGAGAAGACCTGGTCCTTCTCCTTCTGGTCCGGCATCTTCATCGACAGGTAGTACGGCGGGACCGCCGTGCCGGCCTTGGTCGTCGGGTCGTCCGGGACGGCCCAGGCCTCGCTGCCGCTGAGGAAGGTCTGCGGGTCCGTGACGTGGTACCGGGTGAGCAGCTCGCGCTGGACCTTGAAGAGGTCCTGCGGGTAGCGCAGGTGGTCCATGAGCGGCTTGGAGATGTCGCTCTTGGGCTTGACCGTCCCCGGGAACGCCTTCATCCAGGTCTTCAGGACCGGGTCCTCGGTGTCCCACTGGTACAGGCTGACCGTGCCGTCGTACGCGTCGACGGTGGCCTTGACCGAGTTGCGGATGTAGTTGACCTGGTTCTCCTGCGCCACCACCGCGCGCTGGCTGTTGGTGAGCGAGTCCGCGGTGCTCTGGCCCAGCGTGGTGCGTGAGGCGTACGGGTAGCCGTTCGTCGTCGTGTACGCGTCGACGATCCACTTGATCCGGCCGTCGATGACCGCCGGGTACGGGGCTCCGTCGATGGTCAGCCACGGGGCGACGGCTTCGACGCGCTCCTTCGGCGTGCGGTGGTAGAGGATCCGCGAACCGTCGCCGATGGCTCCGGAGTACAGGATCTGCGGCTCGCTGAACGCGAGCGCGTACGCCGCCCGGTTGACCGGGTTGTCGAGGTTGACGCCGGAGTCGCCCGTGTAGCTCGTCTCCTTCTCGCCCTTGTCGTCCGAGTAGTCGAGCTCCTTCTGCGGTCCGCCGACGATCGAGTACTGCTTCGTCTGCTCGCCGTAATAGATGCGCTGCTCGAAGTCCGTGCCGAACATCCCCTTGGAGGGCAGGTCGGACTGCGTGAAGTCGGGAGCGCCGTCCTTCACGGTGGTGCCCTTGGCCGCGACCACGCCGTAGCCGTGCGTGTACTTGAAGTGGTCGTTGATCCAGTTGTTCTTCGGGATGCCGCCGATGTTCAGCTCGCGCAGCCCGATGACCGTGTCCTGGCCGCTGTACCGGTCCACGGCGAGCGTGGACGGGAAGGCGTAGTAGCCCTTGACCTGCTGGAGCTGCTGGAAGGCCGGGGAGACGATGTTCGGGTCGAGGAGCCGGACGCTGGCGGTGGTGTTGGCCGCCTGCCGCAGCTTGGTCTTGTCCTCGGTCTGCGGGACGCCCGGGTAGTCCTTCACGTCGGACTGGTCGATCCCGTACGCGTCACGCGTCGCCTTGATGTTCTTCTCGACGTACGGCGATTCCTTGGCCTGCTCGTTCGGCTGGACCTGGAACTTCTGCACGATCGCCGGGTAGAGCCCGCCGATCAGGATCGCCGAGAGCACCATCAGGCCGAAGCCGATGACGGGCAGCTGCCAGGTGCGGCGCCACAGGGTCGCGAAGAAGAGCACGGCGCAGATGGCGGCGATGGCGACCAGGATCGTCTTCGCCGGCAGGTACGCGTTCGCGTCGACGTAGCGCAGGCCGGTCCAGTTGTCCGCGGCCTTGAAGTCGCTGGACTTCACGGCGAGGCCGTACCGGTCGAGCCAGTACGCGACCGCCTTCAGCGTCACGAAGAGGCCGAGCAGCACCGACAGGTGCCCGGTCGCCGCGGCGGTGGCCCGGGCGCCCGGGCTGGTCACGCGCAGTCCGCCGTACAGGTAGTGGACGACGACCGCGGCGATCACCGACAGCACGACGGCGGCGAAGCCGAAGCCGAGCAGGAAGCGGTACCAGGGCAGGTCGAAGGTGTAGAACGACACGTCCAGATGGAACTGGGGGTCCTTCTGCCCGAAGGGCACCCCGTTCACGTACATCAGCCAGGTCTTCCACTGGCCCGCCGCCGAGGCGCCCGCGATCATGCCGACGAGCGCCGCGATCCCGAGGAGCAGCCACGTCTTGTACGGGGCGACGCTCATCCGGTAGCGGTCGAGGCTCTGCTGTTCCATCGACATCGCGGACAGCGGCGGCCGCAGCCGGTACGCCAGCCAGATGTTCAGCCCGACGGCACCCGCCATCAGCAGGCCGAAGACGGCGAAGAGGCCGATCTTGGTCCACAGGGTGGTGGTGAAGACGGTGGAGTACTTCACGGAGCGGAACCAGAGCCAGTCCGTCCAGAAGCCCGCGAACATGATGAACGCCATGCCGAGGACGGCCAGTACGCCCAAGGTCATCAGAAGAGTTCGGGCACGCCGGGAGGGGCGGCCGACTCTCATCCGTGGCCCGGAGGGGCCTCCGCCGCGGTCCGGCATCTGGAAAGCCAAGGTGCGCACCTCGAAAGTCGCTGAGTCTCGTTACTGACATTTCTCAAGCTGGGCCCCCGATGGTAGGGCCCACTCATTCAACTTACTGAGGCTTTAGTCAGTTCCCGTTATCGGGTGGAGAGGAGGCAGGATGTTGTCCATGTCCAACCTTTCGCCTTCCCCGGGCGGCACGCCGATGGCCGCCACCCCCCTGACGCGTGCCGTCCTCGAGATCGACGAGTACGCCTCCACCCTCGGCTGGGACAAGCCCGCCCGGCTCTTCGCACTCGTCGACACCGCCAGGCTCCGCAAGTCGGAGCCCCGGCTCGCGGGCCAGCTCGGCCTCGACCAGGACGACGCGGGCAAGAGCCAGCTCACCCCGATCGAGCAGGACGAGGTGCCGAAGGGCACGCCGCTGGACAAGTTCCTGGGAACCATCGCCTGGCCCCCGTCGATCGTCGGCTGTGCGCTGACGGTGGAGCGGCTGATGCTGCCGCCGTCCGCGGAGGCCTCCGTACCGGAGGGGCTCAGCGACAAGCAGCTGGCCAAGTGGGTCGCCGCCCACCCGGACCGGCAGGAGGTGCGGCTCACCGTGGGCGTGCTGCGCGACGGATCGCGGGAGTCGGCCGTACGCCTGCGCGAGAAGGACTCGTCGACCGAGGTGCTGACCGGCGCGAGCCTGGTCCCGGGCCTGGCCGACGCGCTGGCCGCGACGTTCCTGGACTGATCGCGAGCTTCGGACGGGTCAGGGCTTGCCGCACTGCGGCAGCCCGGCCGTGTCCCCCTTGCTGATCTTCTCCAGCGCCTTCGTGGCGTCGCCGATGGTGGAGACCTTCACGAGGGTCAGGCCGTCGGGGATGTGCTGGGTGGCGGAGGAGCAGTTCTCGGCGGGTGTCAGGAAGTACTCGGCTCCGGCCTGGCGGGCGCCGATCGTCTTCATCTGGATGCCGCCGATGGGGCCGACCTTGCCCGCGTCGTCGATGGTGCCGGTGCCCGCGACGAACTTGCCGCCGGTGAGATCGCCCGGGGTGAGCTTGTCGACGATGCCGAGGGCGAACATGAGGCCCGCGCTCGGGCCGCCGACGTCGGCGAGCTTGATGTCGATCGCGAACGGGAAGGTGTGGTCGGTGCCCGCCCGGATGCCGACGATGGCGTGCCCGTCGCCCTCCGCCTTGGCGGTGGTGATCACGACCTTGTTCGACCCGGTGGGCTCGCGGTGCGCCTTCTCGGCCTCGGCCGCCTCGGCCATGGGCACGATGGTGAACTCGACCGGCTCGCCGGCCTTGCGCTTGGTGACGAACTTGGCCACGTCCTCGGGGGCGCCCACCGGGCTGCCGTCGACGGCCCGGATCACGTCACCGGCGTGCAGCTTGCCCTCGGCGGGGCTGCCCTTGACGACGGTGGAGACCACGACGCGGGTGGTGACCCCCGGCGTGCCCAGCTCCTTGAGGGCGGCCACCTTGGCGCTCTCCTGCGACTGGCTGAACTCCTCCGCGTTCTCCTGGGTGGACTGCTCCTCCGTCTTCCCGTCCGGGTAGAGGTTCTCGTGCGGGACGACGATGTTGTCGTCGGACAGCCAGCCGTAGACCGCTTCGAGCAGGTTCATGTCGTAGTCGGCGCCCGTGACGCGGACCGTCGTCATGTTGAGGTGCCCGCTGGTCGGGTACGTCTTGTGGTCCGCGATGCTGATGACGGGCTCGCCGCGCGAGTCCCCGAGCGTGTTCACCGTCGGGCCCGGGCTCATTTCCGAGTACGGGACCTTGATGAACACCCCTGCGCAGAGCAGCGCGAACAGCATGAGGGTGGAGGCGAGCATCGTCGCAGTGCGGCGTGGCATGGATCGACAGTACGGGACGGCCCTGACGGGCGGCCGCCGGGGCCGGTCCCTACGGGGGCCGTACGCGGAACTCTCAGCAGATTCTCAGAGGGCCTGGGGGCCTCGCCCGGGACGCGTCACACCGCGTCGGAACCGGAATGGGCCGCTTCCTTCACCCTGGCCTGATCGGCCTTGTCCATCGCTTCACGGAACCTCGCGTAACCCGCGAGTTCGGATATGTCACCTTGAGTGCGGTCGCGCGCCGCCCAGCTGCCCCATATCGCCGCTCCGATCGCGGCGAACAGCGGAATCAGCAACCACGCCAATGACGCCATGGACGTGCCTCCCTGCCCCGAAAGTACGTGTCGTTGGTGGCTTCAACGCTCGTGCCCGGGAGGGGGTTACGCAAATCGAGGGCGTGTTGCGCGGCCGAACGGGTGGGACAGTACCGGTTCGCGAAAACCACCCCGCGCCCGGGGCCCTCCTTCACCGCCGCCCTCGCACTGCACGGCGCCGGGGCGCCTCCCAGGCTTCGCCCGACCGCGCCGGACTCCGCCCGCCGAACCCCCGGCCGGCCGTCAGCAGGCGCCGACCCATTCCTCCGTGCCGTCGGAGAACGACCCCGCCTTCCCGGCCGCCCTCGCACTGCACGGCGCCAGGGCGCCTCCCAGGCTTCGCCCGACCGCGCCGGACTCCGCCCGCCGAACCCCCGGCCGGCCGTCAGCAGGCGCCGACCCATTCCTCCGTGCCGTCGGAGAACGTCTGGTGCTTCCAGATCGGGACCTCGTGCTTCAGGTCGTCGATCAGCATCCGGCAGGCCTCGAAGGCCTCGCCGCGGTGCGGGCAGGACACGGCCACGATCACCGCGAGATCGCCGACGGACAGGTCGCCGACCCGGTGGACCGCGGCCAGGGCACGGACCGGGTACTTGGCCACCACGCGTTCGGCGACGCGGCGCATCTCGGCCTCGGCCGTCGGGTGGCAGGAGTAGCCGAGCGCGTCGACGTCCGCCCCGCTGTCGTGGTTGCGCACCGTGCCGACGAAGAGCGTCGTTCCGCCCGTCGCGTCGTCGCCGACGGCCGTGAAGACCTCGTCGATCGAGAGCGGGGTCTCACGGATCTCGAGGAGCCGGATCGGGTCCGAAGCGGCCTGCTCGCCGGGGTGGTCGAAGTGCGGTGCCATGCAGCCATCGTGCACCACCGCTCTCACATCCCGGAATAGCCAATTCGACCGGCTGCACGACCTGCAGATATGGAGCCTCCTACAGAACCCCCGCCCCCAACGGCCCCGAGCCACCACCGGCCGACGCCGGCGAACCCAGGAGCCGCGGCAAGGCCCACCGCGCCAGGGCGCAGCCCGAAGCCGTGGCCAGGGCGCAGCCCGAAGCCGTGGCCAGGGCGCAGCCCGAAGCCGTGGCCAGGGCGCAGCCCGAAGCCGTGGCCAGGGCGCAGCCCGAAGCCGTGGCCAGGGCGCAGCCCGAAGCCGTGGCCAGGGCGCAGCCCGAAGCCGTGGCCAGGACGCAGCCCGAAGCCGTGGCCAGGACGCAGCCCGAAGCCGTGGCCAGGACGCAGCCCGAAGCCGTGGCCAGGACGCAGCCCGAAGCCGTGGCCAGGACGCAGCCCGAAGCCGTGGCCAGGACGCAGCCCGAAGCCGTGGCCAGGACGCAGCCCGAAGCCGTGGCCAGGACGCAGCCCGAAGCCGTGGCCAGGGCGCAGCCCGAAGCCGTGGGCGGGGTTAGAGGCCTCGGCGGCGGCGGGCGGCGCGGACCACCGCGGCGGCGCCGAGCAGGGCGACGGTCGCGCCCGCGGCACCCGCGGCGGTGGCGTCCTTGCGGCCCAGGCGGCGGCCCGCGACCGTGTGCCGGCCCGCGACCTCCTGGAGGAGCTCGGCCAGCACCTCCTCGTTGGTCCAGCGGGGCCGCCAGCCCGCCGCGTGCAGCCCGCTGACGCTGACCACCCACGGGTGCATCGTGTACGCGAGGTCGCCCGCCGGGGACGGCGTCAGGCCGATCCGGTGCAGCCGGGCCGCCGCGCCCAGCGCGACCGCCGACGGGAGCTCCATGCGGCGGATGCCGCTCAGCTCCTCGACCTCCTCCTGCTCCAGCCAGCCCTCGCAGCCCACCGCGAGCTCGCCCTCGACCTTCTCCAGGGCGGCGTACTCCAGCGCGCTGACCAGGTCCTCCACGTGGCAGAACTGCCAGGTCGGCCGGGATCCGGCCACCACCAGCAGGCGCGGGGACTCGAAATAGCGGGTCAGGGCGGTGTCCGTGCCGCCGACCAGGACCGCCGGGCGGACCACCGTGACGTTCAGGCCGGGGTGGGCCCGCGGCGCCCGGCGGCCCAGCCGCTCGATCTCCAGCAGGTCGCCGACGCCGGTCGCCTCGGCCGTGGCCCGCAGCTCGGAGTCCTCCGAAAGCGGGATGTCGTTGTCCGGCAGGGCCCCGTAGACCATCGCCGAGGTGCACAGCACGACGCGGTGCACCCCCGCCGCCGCGGCGGCCGTCAGTACGGTCTGGGTCCCGCGCACGTTGTACGCCGTACGGGCCGCCGGGTCCGTCTCGAGGTCGAGGTCCAGCGCCAGGTGCACGACCACGTCGGCGCCGCGCAGCTTCTCGGCGATCGCGGGGTCCCGTACGTCCAGGACGTGCCACTGCGCGGCCGCGCAGTCACCGCGCCGCTCGTCGATCGCCACGACCTGCTTGACCTCGTCGGAGGCGGCCAGGCGGGCCACCAGGGCCGCCCCGACCCCGGAGGCGGCGCCGGTCACGGCGATCACGGGGCCGTTCCTGCGGGGGTCCGGCTGGTTTCGCGGCTGGCGAACGCCGAGGGCGCTCTCACCGTGCTCAGGGCGGTTTTCGGCGTCGTGCGGCGCGCGAACCTGCGGATCTGGGGAACTCACCAGGCGTCTCCAGCGGTTGTCTTCAGTAGGGACGCGCCGTGACGCGTACCTACCAGGTGATGTCCATCCTGCCGCAGCCCAGGAGTCGGCGGAGCACCGAGCCCGGAAGCGGGTGTGGTGTCTACGCTGGGTGGTGTTGTCGGACCATTTCCCGTCGGCCCTGCCGGCGGCCCTACGAGCCGAGGAAACCCGTGAGCGACACCCCATTCGGATTTGGCCTTCCGCCGGAGGAGCCTGAGAACGGCGACGAGGGCAAGAAGAAGGGCAATCAGGGCGGTCAGGGCGGCCCGAATCCGTTCGGGTTCCCGGGCATGGGCCTGCCGGGCGGCGCCGGCGGCCCCGGCGCCGCGGACAACCCGTTCGCGGCGATGTTCGGCTCGATGAACCCGAACGACCTGGGCGCGGCCTTCCAGCAGATCGGCCAGATGCTCAGCTACGAGGGCGGTCCCGTGAACTGGGACATGGCCAAGGACATCGCCCGCCAGACCGTCGCGCAGGGCACGGCGGACGGAGTGAAGGACACGAGCGTCGGCGTCGCCGAGAAGTCGGCCGTCGAGGAGGCCGTGCGCCTCGCCGACCACTGGCTGGACGGGGTGACCTCGCTGCCCTCGGGCGCCACCACGGCCGTCGCGTGGAGCCGCGCCGAGTGGGTCGAGGCGACCCTCCCGGTGTGGAAGGAGCTCGTGGACCCGGTCGCCGAGCGCGTCGGCGCGGCCATGGGCAGCGTGCTGCCCGAGGAGATGCAGGCCATGGCGGGCCCGCTGCTCGGCATGATGCGCTCGATGGGCGGGGCCATGTTCGGCCAGCAGATCGGGCAGGCCGTGGGCGCGCTCGCGGGCGAGGTCGTCGGCTCCACCGACATCGGCCTGCCGCTGGGCCCGGCCGGCAAGGCCGCCCTGCTGCCGCTGAACATCGAGAGCTTCGGCAAGGACCTGGGCGTCCCCGCCGAGGAGGTACGGCTGTACCTGGCCCTGCGCGAGGCGGCCCACGCCCGGCTCTTCGCGCACGTGCCGTGGCTGCGCTCGCACCTGTTCGGCGCGGTCGAGGGGTACGCGCGGGGCATCAAGGTCGACACCTCGAAGCTGGAGGACGTGGTCGGCCAGCTCGACCCGTCGAACCCGGAGCAGCTGCAGGAAGCCCTGCAGGGCGGCATGTTCCAGCCGCAGGACACCCCCGAGCAGAAGGCCGCGCTGGCCCGCCTGGAGACGGCGCTCGCGCTGGTCGAGGGCTGGGTGGACGCGGTCGTGCACGAGGCGGCCAAGCCCCGGCTGACCTCGGCGGACGCCATGCGCGAGACCATGCGCCGGCGGCGCGCCTCGGGCGGTCCGGCGGAGCAGACCTTCGCGACGCTGGTCGGGCTGGAGCTGCGCCCGCGCCGGCTGCGGGACGCCTCGCGGCTGTGGGCCTCGCTGACCGACGCGCGCGGCGTGGACGGCCGCGACGGCCTGTGGGAGCACCCCGACATGCTGCCGGCGGCCTCGGACCTCGACGACCCGGACGGGTTCGTGCACCGCGAGCAGCTGGACTTCTCCGAGATCGACAAGATGCTCGGCGAGGCGGCGCAGAAGCGCGACCAGGGCAAGCAGGACGAGCAGGGCAAGCAGGACGAGCAGGGCGACGGCGAATCCGACGGCGAGGGTGAAGCAAAGAAGTGAGCCTGTACGACGACACGGTGCTGGTCCTCAAGCAGTACGAGGGCCAGCCCGAGCTGCGAGACCTCTATCTGGAGCACCTGGCCGAGCACCCCGACGGGGTCTACAAGCCCTGCCGGGCCGGGCACATCACCGGCAGCGCGCTGGTCGTCGACCCGGCGGGCGGGCGCGTCCTGCTGACCCTGCACAAGAAGCTCGGCATCTGGCTCCAGATGGGCGGGCACTGCGAGCCCGAGGACACCACCCTCGCCGGGGCCGCGCTGCGCGAGGCGGTCGAGGAGTCGGGCATCTCGTCCGGACTGACCCTGCTGCCGGGCGGCCCCGTACGGCTGGACCGGCACCCGATCCCGGCGCCGTGCAACTGGCACCTGGACGTGCAGTACGCGGCGCTGGCGCCGGCCGACGCGGTGGCGGAGATCAGCGAGGAGTCGCTGGACCTGCGCTGGTTCCCGTACGAGGAGGTGGCGGCGGTGGCCGACACCTCGGTCGTCCGGCTGATGGAGGCGACCCGGGCGCGGCTCTGACCCCCCGGAAGGACGGAAGGGGCGGCCCCGCATCCGCGGAGCCGCCCCTTCCGTATGCCGTACGGCGCGCTAGTTCCAGGCGTTGTTCTGGTTCTGGGCGTGGGCGCCCTGCTGGCCCATGCCGTACTGAGCGGCGAGGCCCTGACCGAGCTGGGTGTTCTGCGGCGGCAGCACCTCGCTCGGCTGCACCAGCGCGAAGCCGGTGCCGAGGAAGCTGAGCTCCCAGCCCTCGCCCGTGTTGCCGCGCCGCCGCCACACGCCGGTGGAGTGCGTCTGGGCCTGCATCTGCACGCGCAGCGACGTGGACCAGGCGACGATGGCGTCCGCGTCGGCGTTGACGTACTTGTCGGGCGTGACCTGCATCATCAGCGGCTGCCCGGAGGTCATCAGCGCGACCTTGCCACGGCCGGAGATGTTGAGCTGGTACTTGCCGGAGCCGGAGATCCCGTACTGGCTGTCCACCGCGATGGCCTCGGTGTGCAGGGTGGAGTCCAGGGCCAGCACGTAGCTGCTGTCGACGGTGAGGCCGTCCTGGTCCACGTCCACGACGTGCACGTACTGGGCCAGGTTGGCCAGGTAGACCGTGCCCTGCCCGGAGCAGCGCATCAGGTCGAGGCCCTCGCCCGTGCGGGCGCGGGCGGTGCGCTGGGTGGTGCTCTGGTATTCGCCGTCGAAGTCGATGATCCCCTGGTAGGCGACCATGGCGCCCTTGCGGGCGAGCACGTCGTCGGAGCCGGTCAGGGTGACCCGCAGCAGCTGCGGGTTCTGGACGGCGTACCGCTCCTGGGACTGCGCCTCGGCGTGGGCGAAAAGTGCGCTCTGCATGATGTGTCCGCTCCCCCTCAGCCCCGGGTCCGGAGCCGGTCGGTGCTGTCCTCGCTGGGCTGTACGACGACGATCCCCTGGCCGGAGAAGGCCATCTGGTAGGCCTCCCCGCTGCCCCGGCCGATCATCGACGAGGCCTTGAAGCTGCGCTTGCCCTTCACCTTGAGGTTCGGGGACCAGGCGACGAGCGCGTCGGGGTCGACGTACGTCTCGTCCTCGCCGCGGCCGCAGTCGACCACGATCGGGGTGCCGCGGGAGGTGATGGCGACCCAGCCGGTGCCGGAGACCTGCACGTTGAACAGGCCCTGGCCGGCGAACTTGGCCATGCCCTTGACCCGTTCGACGCCCCACTGGAGGTGGGCGTCGAAGGCGAGCAGGTTGGTGCCGTTGACCGACAGGGCGTCGTTGTTGAGGTTGATCACGACGACGTCGGCGCCGTAGTCGGCGAGGTAGAGCAGGCCGTCGCCGGTGCACTTCATCAGCGGGGCGCCCTCGCCGGTGAGCCACTGCGAGGCCATCTGGCGCAGGGCCGGCGGGTTGGGCTCGTACTGGACGAAGCCCTCGTACGCGACCATCGATCCGGTGCGCGCGAAGAGGTCCTGGCCGCTCTGCATGGCGACCTTGAGCATGGCCCGGCCGTGGTTCTCCATGCGGGCCGTGACGGGGGTGGGGGCGTAGCCCGCGAGCTGCTGGTTCATTGCGTTCATGACGGGCTCCCTCAGACCTCGTACGGCTGGACGACGATGAAGTTGCCGGGAGCGCCGCGGAACTGGAGGTTCACGGTCTCCCCGCTGTGGCCGGGGTAGGCGTTGCGCCGCAGCCGGACCTGGCTGGAGACGATCACCTGGGAGGCCGCGGACCACGCGACGATGGCGTTGCTGTCGGCGAAGGTGGTCGGGGTGACGGGCAGTACGACGGGCGTGCCGTGCGTCTTGACGATCACCGTGCCCGAGCCCTGGAACAGCATGGTGAACAGGGCGCCGCCGGGGATGCCGTGGCCCTCGATGCGGCGGACCTCGTGCTGGAGGGACTCGTCGAAGGCGAGGACGCTCTCGGCGGAGACGCAGATTCCGTCGCCCTGGAGCTCGATGGCGTGCAGGTGCGCGCCGTTCTCGGCGAGGAAGACCTGGCCGCGGCCGCTGCAGCGCATCAGCTGCATCTCCTGGCCGGTGGCATTGCCGACGATGCGGCCGGCGAAGCCGGCGCCCTTGTAGCTGAAGTCGACCTTGCCCTGGTAGAGGACCATGCTGCCCTGGCGGGCGAGGACGGGCTGGCCGCCCATCGCCAGGTCGACCCGCATGAGCTGCTGGTTCTGCGCGGTCCAGCGGGTGCCGGTGGGGACTTCCTTGTACGGCTGGAGGGCGGCGGCGAGGCCGGCGCCGGCAGCCTGCGGGGCGCCCTGGCCGTAGCCGGGCTGCGGGCCGGGCATCTGCCCGGGCGCCTGGCCGTACGGGGGCGGCTGCTGGCCGGGGACCTGGCCGTAGGGCGCGGGAGCCGGGGCGGGAGGCGGGACCTGCCCGCCGTAGCCGGGCACCTGGCCGTACGAGGGCTGCGGCTGCTGGCCGTACGAGGGCGGGCCGGGCGGCTGCGGGGCGTGCGGCGGCTGGCCGTACGGCGCGGGGGCCGGCGGGGTGGTCAGCGGGCCGACCATGGTCGGGGCCGAGTGCACCGGGGCGGGCGCGGCGGGCTGCTGGTACTGCGGGGCGGGCGCGGGGGCCGGGACGTGCGGGGGCTGCGGGGCCTGGGGTGCCTGCGGGGCCTGGACCGGGGCGCCGAAGGACGGCGCCGGGGCGGCGGCCTGCGGCGGCGCGGCGAATCCCGGCGCGGCGCCGGCCTGGGCCTGGGCGGGGGCCTGCGGCTGCTGGGCCTGCGCCTCGTCCTCCTCGGCGACCTCGCCGCCGAAGTTCTTCAGCAGTGCGGCGAGTCCGCCGTCGAAGCCCTGGCCGACGGCGGCGAAGCGCCACACGTCCTTGAGGTAGAAGTCGCCGAGCATCACCGCGCGCTCGGTGCTGAACTCCGCGCCCGTGAAGGAGTACCGGACGACTTCCTCGCCGCCGGCCACGATCCGGATGTAGCCCGGGCCGATCTGCGACATCTGCCCGGCACCGTCGATCGTGGCGGTGAAGGACAGCTTGTGGATGCTCGCCGGAACGCGGTCCAGCGTCACCCGGAACGACTCGGTGTCGCCGGCCTGCGTGCCGAGCTGCTGAATGGACTCCTCAGGCGACTTCGGCTGGTTGTAGAAGACGAAGTAGCGGTCGTCCGACAACTGCTCATTGGCGTCGAGGCCGAAGCAGCTGATGTCGAAGGCGAGTCCGGGGCCGGCGATCTGGACGCCCACGTACAGATCGGTGCCTGCCGTCAGATCGCTGATCCTGGCCTTGTGACCGCGTTGGAATTCCCTGGCCATACGTAACGACCGTCCCCCATCCCGACAGTGAAATGCGTGCCGCTCAGGCTAGCTGCATCTGCCGACATCCGGCCAAGCCGGTACCGACCCGGTACATATCGATACGTTCGCGCCCGACGGTGCGCGGGCGGGGTCATTCCTCGCGGGCCGCCGGGACCTTGGGGAGGCGCTCGGCGGCGACCACTCCCTCGAGGTAGCCGCGGGCCCGCTCGGTGCGCGGATAGGCCTCGAGCAGTTCCCAGAAGCGGGGGCCGTGGCCGGGCACGAGCAGGTGGGCGAGTTCGTGGAGCAGCACGTAGTCGACGACGTACTCCGGCATCCCCTGGAGGCGGTGCGAGAGCCGGATGCTGCCTTCGGCCGGGGTGCAGGAGCCCCAGCGGGTGTTCTGGTTGGTGACCCAGCGCACCGAGCGGGGGCGGGCACGGGAGCTGAAGTACTGCTCGGACAAACGCTCGGCGCGCTCGGTGAGTTCCGCATCCCCGAGGGTTCGCTTGCTCTCCTGCGCGGCCAGCTTGTCGAGCATGACCCCCACCCAGCGCTGCTCCTCGGCCTCGGACATCCGGGCAGGGATGAGGACGACCGTACGGTCACCCTCACGGTAGGCGGATACGGTCCTGCGGCGGCGCGCGCTCCGGCGGACTTCGACGGCGCGCTGCTGTGGGTCGGCGGACACGCCCAAGACCGTACCCGCTCGCCGTCGCGGAAGTCGCCCTGCTCCACGGTTCGAACATGATCGATTCGGAGCCGGTACAGGAAACGCCCTTTTTCTCCATCTCATATGCCTAATAACCCTTGCCTGTGGACAAATGCGCGCACGGAATGCGGCGGGCGGGCACTCTGCGGAGGAAGGGAATGAGGCGGAGTTCGTACGAGGGGGGAAAGCCATGTATCCGAAGGTGAAGCCGGCGCTGGCGAGGGCGTGGCGGGATCTGCAGACGGTGCAGTTCGGGGTGACGCCCGCGCATGCGGTGGTGCTCGGCCCGGTGGACACGGCGACGGGATCGCTCCTCGACCGGATCGACGGGACACGGGGCATGGAGCTGCTGCGCGCGGAGGCGGCGGCCGTGGGGCTGCCGGAGGGGCAGGTGGACGCGCTGGTGCGGAGGCTGGCGGCGGCCGGGCTGCTGGACGATGCCACCGCGGGCGGACCGCGGGCCCAGGCGGTGCGCAAGCGGCCGGAGACCCTGGAGCGGCTCGGGCCCGATCTGGGCTCGCTCTCGCTGGTCCACCGGGACCCGGGAGGCGACTTGCGGGGTGTCGCGGCCCGCCGGGCCATACGGGTCCAGGTGCGCGGGAGCGGCCGGGTCGGCGGGGTGATCGCCGGGGTCCTGGCGGGAGCCGGCGTGGGCCGGGTCGAGGTCCTCGACGGCGGCCGGGTGGAGGCGGCGGATGTGGCTCCGGGCGGGCTGGGGCCCGGCAGCATCGGCCGGCTGCGGGCCGAGGCCGCGACCGGACTGGTCCGCACATCGGCCCCGGGGCGCGCACCGCGGACCGCGGAGCACGAGGGGCCCGAGCCGGGGGTGTCCCTGGTGGTGGTCGCGCCCCGGGACGGTCTGCAGGCGTGGGCCCCGGATCCGGGGCTCGCGGCCGACTGGATCGCCACCGGCACCCCGCATCTGTATGCCGGGGTGCTGGAGGGCACCGGGCTGGTGGGGCCGCTGGTGCTGCCGGGTGCCACGGCGTGCGCGGGCTGCATGGAACGCGACCGGGTCGAGGCGGACCCGGCCTGGCCCCGGATGCTGGTCCAGTGGCGCTCGGCGCACCGCCGCCGGACCACCGCGGCCTGCGACCTGGGCCTGGCCACGGCGGTGGCCGGCCTCGCCGCGGCCCACGCCCTGTCCTTCCTCGACGGCGAACTCCCCGCCTCCACGGCCTCCCGCTGGGAGGCCGCCCTCCCCGGCCTCCATTGGGAACAGACCCCTGTGCACCCCCACCCGGCCTGCCCGTGTGCCGCGGCCCGGGTCCCGGCGGAGCAGGAGGTGGGGTCATGAGGAGCCGGTTGCGAAGGCGCGTCGAGCCGCTCCTCCACGGCAGTGGGAGAGGAGGAGGTTCCCCGCATCCGAAGGTCCCGTTCCCCGGCACCCGCTCACCGCGCTCGATCCGCTGTCCGGTCATGCTGTCCCATGGGGGTGGATGCTGTCCGGCGATGGCCGGATCGGTGCCGGGTTCGGGGCGGGCGCCTCGGGCGGGGCGGCGCAGGGACGCCATGACAGGATGCGGATGGCCGAGGGGTCATCCTGAACCGCCGCTTGCGGCACAGCAGTCTGGGACTTGGAGGGGCATATGTCTGATCTTCCCCGGAAGGCGGTCACCCGTACCGTCAAGCTGGCCGCGCTGCCGCTCGGCTTCGCGGGCCGGGTCACCTGGGGGCTGGGGAAGCGGATCGGGGGCAAGTCCGCGGAGATCGTGGCGCGCGAGCTCCAGCAGCGGACCGCCGAGCAGCTGTTCCGCACGCTCGGGGAGTTGAAGGGCGGTGCCATGAAGTTCGGGCAGGCGCTCTCGGTCTTCGAGTCGGCCCTCCCCGAGGAGGTCGCCGGGCCGTACCGGGCGGCGCTGACCAAGCTTCAGGAGGCGGCCCCGCCGCTGCCGGCCGAGACGGTGCACCAGGTACTGGCGGACCGGCTGGGCGCCGACTGGCGCGATCTGTTCGAGGAGTTCGAGGACAAGCCGGCCGCGGCCGCCTCGATCGGGCAGGTGCACCGGGCGGTGTGGCACGACGGCCGCCAGGTCGCCGTGAAGGTGCAGTACCCGGGGGCCGGTGAGGCGCTGCTGTCGGACCTGAGGCAACTGGGGCGGTTCGCGGGGCTGCTGGGGCCGCTGATTCCCGGCATGGACGTCAAGCCGCTGATCAAGGAGTTGCGGGACCGGGTCGCGGAGGAGCTGGACTACGAGCTCGAGGCCGAGGCCCAGCGGATCCACGCGGACGCGTTCGAGGGCGACGAGGACGTGGTCGTACCGGACGTCGTGCACCAGGGCGACCAGGTGCTGGTGACCGAGTGGATGGAGGGGACCCCGCTGTCGGAGGTGATAGCGGACGGCACCGAGGAGGAGCGCAACGGCGCCGGTCAGCTGCTGGCCCGATTCCTGTTCTCGGGGCCCGCGCGTACCGGGCTGCTGCACGCCGATCCGCACCCGGGCAACTTCCGGCTGCTGACGGGGGCGGACGGCCGGATGCGCCTCGGCGTGCTGGACTTCGGCACCGTCGACCGGCTGCCCGGCGGCTGGCCCAAGCCCATCGGCACGTCGCTGCGGATGACGCTCGAGGGCGACGCCGAGGGGATATACGGGCACCTGTGCGCCGAGGGGTTCGTGAAGGAGTCCATCGAACTGGACCCGGAGGCGGTGCTGGACTACCTGCTGCCCATCATCGAGCCCGCCCAGGCCGAGGAGTTCACCTTCACGCGGCCGTGGCTGCGCGGTCAGGCGGCCCGGATCGCCGATCCCCGCTCCCCCGCACACCAGTTGAGCCGGCAGATCAATCTGCCGCCCTCGTACCTGCTGATCCACCGGGTGACGCTGAGCACCATCGGGGTGCTCTGCCAGCTGGGCGCGACGGTACGGCTGCGGAGCGAACTGGACTCCTGGCTCCCGGGGTTCCTGCCCGAGGAGTGAGCCTTCGGACCCGGGCCCAACGGGCCCGGGGCTGAGGGCCCCAGGTCACCACCAGGACGAATCGAGGCGGCCCTCGATCGCCCTGAGGTTGGCCCGCGCGCAGTCGACGCAGAAGTACTGTCTGGTCCCGTTCTCCACCGAGCAGGTCCAGGTGGGCGGGGCGCCGTCGGGGGCCTTCTTGCCGCAGCGCGCGCAGACGACGGGCTGGGCCTCGGGTCCCGACGGGGCGGGGTGGGGATTCGGCTGGTCCACCTCCAGACGATATCTCCGCAAGGCACGGAGAACCGTCCGCAACGCACCGGGGGGACCGGTCCGTTCGGACCGGTCCCCCGTACGCTGCTGCGCCGCTGGTCAGCGGCAGTTCAGCGGCTGATCAGTGCATGACGGCCATGGCCAGCGCTCGCCGGGCGCGCAGCGAGACGCGCTCGGCTCGCCGCTGCATGCGGCGGGCGGCGACCAGGCGCAGGGCCTGACGCTCGGCGTCGACCTCACGCATGCGGTCGTCCATATGGGCACGAGCCAGGGCTTCTGGGATGAGTTGCATTTCACGGGTCCTGTTCTGACGCGAGGTGATCGCGCCGGCGGTGATGAAGTCTGCGGTGGCGGAGCCGTACGGCTGCTCGCTCGTCGTGTGGGCGGTCATGGAGGCCTGCTTCAAGGGGTCGTGCGTCACGGGGCGGTCGATGGTTCCGATGGCGGTCATGCCGCAACAACCGGGTTCTTGCGCGGACGGCCACGGGGGCGCTTCCGGGCTACGACGACACCCTGGACGAACAGCTCGCCACCCCAGACGCCCCAGGGCTCGCGGCGCTCGAGCGCACCGGCGAGGCAGGCCTCGACCAGCGGGCAGGTGGCGCACAGGGACTTGGCGTACTCGACGTCCGCCGGGGACTCGGCGAAGAAGACCTCGGGGTCGTAGGTACGGCAGGCGACGGGTACGCCGAGGTTCTCGATGGCGTCGTCGAGCGCGGTCAGCGCGGTGAGGGGAGTCAAGGTGGAGTCCTCCGGGACTGCGGGCGGGGAGATCGTCTGGGTCTGCGATACGGACGGGGCGTGCGCTTCGAGTTGCACGGTGTTTTCTTCCTCGTCTTGTTTGGCTAGTCGTTCCGGCCGGGTTCGGCCGGGGGCGGCTGGGCTACGTCTCACACCGACTGGTCTTGCCAGTCCCGAGGCTCCTTCGTGCCGTCGTCCCCGTTCGGGGACAAACAGAAGGGCCGCGGATCCCGGGTGGGGTTCCGCGGCCCTGAAGGCGCCGGCCTGATCTTGGAATCAGGCTGGATCACTCCAGGGTTCGAGCCCACGGAAGGCCCACATCAGGTGGTGCTGCTGCTTCGTCTGCGTCGTCTGCTTCGTCTGGGATCCGGCACCGGCTGCGGCCGCAATCCCATAGGCGCCATGCGCCTGGGCTTCCAGTACTGCCACCGGTGCCTGGGTCGGTCGCTCATTCCGCTCGCTCACAAGACGCACGGCGGGTGCGGCCAGCAGGGCGCGGCTGTCAGCGCACATCGCAGACAGACCGGTACCCAGGAGCGGGAGGAGCGAGGAGGAGCCGAGCATGCAGGAAGCGGCGACCGAGCGATCGGTCATTTTGGTGCTGGTGATGAAGCTGGTCACTGGTCTCGCCTCCTCTCGGCGTCTCGGGGACGGGGCCCGGGGGCCTGTCCCATGCGTATTCGGATAAGTACAGCACGGATCCGGAGCTTCGGAGAAGCCACCGTTTCCGTTGCTAAGAACCTATGGGGATTCGCTGGGCATGTGCAAACTATTTTTCCGACGAGTTTCTACGCGTCGTCAGCATCCGCGCCCCCAGGCTCCTGACCTGCGCAGATCGCCAACACGTCGGCTCCGTACCGGTCGAGCTTGCGGCCGCCGACTCCAGAGATCATCGAGAGCTCGCCCTCCTCGGACGGTGCGGCCTCGGCGATCGCGACGAGCGTCCGGTCCGTGAACACGCAGTACGCGGGCAGCCCCTGCTCCTTCGCCTGGCCCGCGCGCCACTCCCGCAGCCGCTCGTAGAGGCCCTCGTCCATGTCGGACGGGCAGTCGTCGCAGCGCATCAGCTTCAACTCGCCGGCCTCGGTCAGCGTCTTGCCGCACACCCGGCACAGCGCCGGGCCGCGGCGGCCCCGCTTGCGGACCCCCCGCTCGGCCGAGGCGCCCGCGGCGCCCGCTCTGCCGCCCGGGGCCGCAGAGCCCGGCCGCAGCCCGTTCAGGAAGCGGCTGGGGCGTCGGGAGGCGCGGCCGCCCGGAGCCCGGGAGAGCGCCCAGGACAGCGTCAGGTGCAGCCGCGCCCGCGTGACGCCGACATAGAGCAGCCGGCGCTCCTCCTCCACCTGCTCGTCGGTCTTGGCGTACGTGATCGGCACCATGCCGTCGGTCAGACCGACGAGGAACACCGCGTCCCACTCCAGGCCCTTCGCCGCATGCAGCGAGGCGAGGGTGACGCCCTGGACGGTCGGGGCGTGCTGGGCGGCCCGGCGCTCGTCCAGCTCGACCGTCAGGTCCGCCAGGGTGGCCCCGGGCCGGCTCCGGGCGAAGTCCTCGGCGAGCCGGACCAGGGCGGCCACGGACTCCCACTGGTCGCGGACCGCGCCGGAGCCTGCGGGCGGCTCGCTGGTCCAGCCGGTGGAGCTGAGCACGGCCCGGACCTGGGAGCCGAGTTCGACGACGTCCTCGAGCAGCGGGTCGTTGCCGCCGGAACGGGCGGCGCCGCGCAGGGCGAGGATCGCCTTCTGCACCTCGCCCCGCTCGAAGAAGCGCTCGGCTCCGCGCAGCTGGTACGGGACCCCGGCGTCGGCGAGGGCCTGCTCGTAGACCTCGGACTGGGCGTTGATGCGGTAGAGCACGGCGATCTCGCCGGCCGGGACGCCCGCCGCGATCAGGTTCCGGATCCGCAGGGCGACACCCTCGGCCTCGGCGGGCTCGTCGGGGTACTCGGCGTAGACCGGGTCGGGGCCGGGCTCGCGCTGGGAGACCAGTTCGAGGCGGTGTTCGGCGGCGCGGCCCTTGGCCTGGGCGAGGAGCCCGTTCGCGAGGTGGACCACCTGGGGGGTGGAGCGGTAGTCCCGGACCAGCTTGACCAGGGTGGACTGCGGGTAGCGGGTGCGGAAGTTCAGCAGGTGGTCCGGGGTGGCCCCGGTGAAGGAGTAGATCGTCTGGCTGGCGTCGCCGACGACGCAGAGACTGTCGCGCTCGCCGAGCCACAGGTCCAGCAGCCGCTGCTGGAGCGGGCTGACGTCCTGGTACTCGTCCACCACGAAGTGCTGGTACTGGGTGCGGATCTGTTCCGCGATGTCGTGGCGGTCCTGGAGGATGCCGACCGTGAGCAGCAGCACGTCCTCGAAGTCGATCATGCCGCGGTCGCGCTTGAGCTGCTCGTACGTCCCGTAGATCTGGGCGATCTCCGCCATGTCCCGGGGGGCTTCGCGGCCCGACTTGAGGGCGGCCGCCGGATAGTCGGAGGGCACGGTCTGGGTGACCTTCGCCCACTCGATCTCGGCGGTGACATCGCGCAGCTCGCCCCGGTCGAGCCGGATGCGGCAGCGCGCGCCCGCCTCGGCGACCAGTTGGACCTTGCGCTCGACGAGCCGGGGCATCTCGCCGCCGATCGCCTTGGGCCAGAAGTAGTGGAGCTGGCGCAGGGCAGCGGAGTGGAACGTCCGCGCCTGCACCCCGCCCGCGCCGAGGGAGCGCAGGCGGCCGCGCATCTCGCCGGCGGCGCGGTTGGTGAACGTGACGGCCAGCACGCTGGCCGGCATCAGCTGGCCGGAGCGGACCCCGTAGGCGATGCGGTGGGTGATCGCCCGGGTCTTGCCCGTCCCCGCGCCCGCCAGCACGCACACCGGCCCGCGCAGGGTCGTCGCGACCTCGCGCTGCTCCGGGTCCAGGCCCAGGAGCACCGCGTCGGCCGAGTCGGCTCCGGCAGGGAAGGATGAGAGGTGCGTTGCTGATGTCACCCCGCCATGCTGCCAGGTCTCCAGGGGCGCACGGGAAACTTGTCCACAGGTGCGGGCATTCGTCGTACCGGCCCCCTTGACGCACGTGACGTACTTGACGTAGCAGCCGTACCGCGGGTGCGGGAATGGCCCCGCGGTCCCGTACGTTCGAGTACTCGGACCACCCAGACCCCACAGAGGAGAGCGCAGCATGCAGGACACGGGTTCCGTCACGATGTACAGCACGACCTGGTGCGGCTACTGCCGCCGGCTGAAGACCCAGCTGGACCGGGAAGGCATCGCGTACAACGAGATCAACATCGAGCTGGACCCCGAGTCCGCGGCGTTCGTCGAGAAGGCGAACGGCGGCAACCAGACGGTTCCGACCGTCCTCGTGGTGTCTCCGGCCGGCACCGAGGCCGTGATGACGAACCCGAGCCTGGCCCAGGTCAAGCAGGCCCTCGCCGTCTGAGTCGCAGCTCAGCGCGCTGCGTGAACAGAAAGGCCCCCGCCACGGCGGGGGCCTTCTGCCGTGTGAGAAGGCTTACGCCTCACGCGAGCGGGCGCGGCAGCGGCTCTCCGTACCAGCGCTCGACCAGGCGGGCCGCGATGGAGATCCCCGACGGGGGCACCATCGCGCCCGACTCGAACGCCGCGCGCAGCTCCTCGCGGGAGAACCAGCGGGCCTCCTGGATCTCCTCGCCGTCGACCGTGATCTCCGTGGTGGTGGCGCGCGCCGTGAAGCCCAGCATCAGGCTGTACGGGAACGGCCAGGGCTGGCTGGCGACGTACTCGACCTCGCCGATGCGGACGCCCGCCTCCTCCCACACCTCGCGCACGACCGACTGCTCGATCGACTCGCCCGGCTCCACGAACCCGGCCAGCGTCGAGAAACGCCCCTCCGGCCAGTGCACCTGGCGGCCCAGCAGCGCGCGGTCCTGCTCGTCGGTGACGAGCATGATCACCGCCGGGTCGGTGCGCGGGTAGTGCTCGGCGCCGCAGCCCGGGCAGCGGCGGATGTGCCCGGCGGCCGCGACCACCGTGCGCTCGCCGCAGCGGGAGCAGAACCGGTGCATCCGCTGCCAGTTCTCCAGGGCCACCGCGTGCACCATCAGCCCGGCGTCGCGCGGGGACAGCAGCAGTCCGGCCTCCCGCAGGCCGGCCGCGCGGGCCGACTGGTCCATCCGGCCCGGCAGCGCGTCCTTCTGGAGCGCGAAGTACCGTACGCCGTCCTCGTCGGTGCCGAGGAAGTAGCGGTGCGTCTCGGTGACGGGGGCCTCGAAGGCCGGGGTCATCACGATCCCGGTCTCCCCGTCGGGGGTGTCGTCGATCAGGACCTGGCCGCCGGAGACGACGAACACGCGGGTCGTCGGGTGGCTCCAGGCGGCGGCGAGCCAGGCCTCGTCGAGGCGGTGGTGCGCGGCGCGGTCGATTCCGCTGGGCGCGGTGAGCGAGATCGGCTGCTCGGTATGGGTGCTCACAGGTACTTCCAACTCCCCCGGTGGTGGGACAGGCAGGCTCAGTGACTCGTGACTCTTGACTCGGTACGTGCGATGCGTGCGGTGCGTGCGGTGCGTGCGTGCGGTGCGGTGCGGTGGTGCGTGCTTGCGTCAGGCGGGCTTCCGGTGGTCGGCGGCCAGGTCGCCCCACAGGTAGGCGGCCGTCTCGACGCCCTTGAGGAGCAGGTCCAGCTCGACCTTCTCGTTCGGCGAGTGCCAGCCGTCGGACGGCACGGAGATGCCGAGGAACAGGACGGGCGCGGCCAGTACGTCCTGGAGGTCCGCCGCGGGTCCCGAGCCGCCCTCGCGGGTGAAGCGGACCTTCTCGCCGAAGGCGCGGCCCATGGCCCGTACGACGGACTGCAGCGCCGGGTGGTCCAGCGGCGTCAGGCACGGCCGGGTGGGGGCGCCGAAGACGATGGAGTGCCGGATCCCGTCCGGGATCCGGGCGGCGACCCAGTCCCGGACTGCCGCCTCGACCTCGTAGGGGTCCTGCCCGGACACCAGGCGGAACGACAGCTTCAGGTGGGCGGAGGCGGGCACGATGGTCTTGCCGCCGGGGCCCTGGTAGCCGCCGCCGATGCCGTTGACCTCGGCGGTCGGGCGGGCCCAGACCCGCTCCAGGGTGGAGTAGCCCTTCTCGCCCGCGGCCGCGTGCGACTTGGCCGTACGCAGCCACTGCGACTCGTCGAACGGCAGCTCGGCGATCAGCGCCCGCTCCTCGTCCGTGAGCTCGGCGATGTTGTCGTAGAAGCCGGGGATCGTGACCCGCTCGTCGGCGTCGTGCAGCGCCGCGACCAGGCGGGCGGCGACGGTGGCCGGGTTGGGCACGGCCCCGCCGAAGGCGCCGGAGTGGATGTCCTGGTCGGGCCCGTGGAGGTCGATCTCGCAGTCGGCGACGCCGCGCATGCCGGTGCAGACGGTGGGCGTGGTCTCGGACCACATGCCGGTGTCGGAGACGATCACGACGTCGGCGGCGAGGCGCTCCGCCTCGCGCTCGACCAGGGCACGGAAGTTCGGGGAGCCCGATTCCTCCTCGCCCTCGACGATCAGCTTGAGGTGCACGGCCGGGGCCTCGGCGCCGGTCGCGGCCAGGTGGGCCCGTACGCCGAGGGTGTGGAAGAAGACCTGGCCCTTGTCGTCGGCGGCGCCGCGCGCGTACATCCGGCCGTCCTTGACGACGGGCTCGAACGGGTCGGTGTGCCAGCCGTCGGCGACCGCGGCGGGCTGCACGTCGTGGTGCCCGTAGACGAGGACGGTCGGGGCGTCCGGGTCCGCGCTCGGCCACTCGGCGAAGACGGCGGGCGCGCCGGGGGTCTGCCAGACCTCCGTGACCGGGAAGCCGGTCTCCTTGAGCTTGGCGGCGAGCCATTCGGCGCTGCGACGTACGTCGTCCGCGTGCTCGGGCTGGGCCGAGACGGAGGGAATGCGCAGCCACTCGGCGAGATCGTCGAGGAAGGCGGCGCGGTGGGCCTCGATGTACGTGCGGACGACGCTGTCCGCCGGGGTATCGCTCATGCCTATGAGCCTAACTGTCGGGTTGCCGGTCACTGTCCGTGTCCGGTTTGCCTTGGAGGATCCGCTCAAGACGGGCCCGGTCGGGGAGGTTGCGGGGCCGGACCACGCGGCCGCTGCGGACGTGCAGGAAGGCGGCGGAGACCCGGTCGAGGGGCGTGCCGGTGGCTTCCGCCCAGGCCAGGCGGTAGACGGCGAGCTGGAGGGGGTCGGCCTCGGTGGTGCGGCCGGTCTTCCAGTCGACGATCTCGTACCCGTCGTCGTGATGGCGGTACACGGCGTCGATCCGGCCACGGATGACGCGGCCGGCGAGGGTGAGCTGGACCGGGACCTCCATGCGGTGGGGGGTGCGCTCGGCGTACTCGCTGCGCTCGAAGGCGGCCTTGAGGGAGTCGAGGTCGGCCTCGTCGGCGATCTCCTGATCGGAGCCGGGCAGCTCGGTGGCGGGGTCGAGGACGTCCAGGAGCGGCAGCGGGAGCTCGTCGAACCGGGACTCGACCCAGGCGTGGAAGCGCGTGCCCTGGCGTGCCGCGGGCTGCGGGGGCTTGGGCATGGGGCGGGCGAGGTCGCGGGCGAAGCCCTGCTCGTCCGCGGCGAGGCGCAGGAGCTGGCTGGCGGAGAGGGCGGCCGGGAGCTCGACGTCGCGCACGGCGGCGCGGGCACGCCGGAGCTCGCCCTCGAGGGCATCGAGATCCCGGTCCCAGGAGGCGATGGCCCGTGCCTCCTCGGACGTGAGGCCGGCTGCTGCCGCAGTGCGCCGGGCTCCGCGTGCGGGAGCTCCGTGTGCGGGGGCTTCGCCGCGGACCGTACGGGCCACGGCCGAGCCGGGCCCGGGGCCCTGGCCGTGTCCCCGGTCCCCGGGCGGGCCCGGGGGCTCCTGCCAGGGGTCGCCGGCGCCCCAGTCGTCGCCGTCCGGCCAGAGGTCGTCGTCGTACGGGTCGGCACCCCGGGGGTCGTCATCAGGCCGGACGTCGTCGCCGAACGGCGCCCCGGAGCCCGCCTCGGTTCGGGCATGCGGCACCACCGCGCCGGCGGCGAAGGCCTCGTCCGGCGCCCAGAGGTCCTCCGGGGCCGGCTCGTCCGCGTACGACGGGTCCTCGCAGTGCGGGGGCCAGACGTAGGGGTCCGGGGCCGGGGCGGCCAGGTGGGACTCGACCAGGGCCGCCGCCGCGCGGCGCAGGACCAGCGAGTCCGGGTCGAGGGGCAGCGGCCAGGACCGGTCCGGGGTGGACTCCGTGGCGAGGGACGGGTTCTCCGCGTCCGGATCCGGTTCCTCCGCCCAGGCTTCGATCTCGCCGTGGCCCGCCACGCAGTGGTCGTGGAGCGAGGACAGGAAGGGCGACGGGCCGCGGCGCTTCTTCTGCGTCGGGCCCCACCAGTGCGCCGAGGCCAGGAGGAGCGAGCGCGGGCGGGTGAACGTCACGTAGCCCAGGCGGAGTTCCTCCACCGCCTTGTGCTCCTTCAGCGCGGCCTTGAAGGACTTCAGGCCTGCCGAGGTCCACGCCGGATCGGCCGGGAGGGTGTCCGCGTCGCCGCGCAGGCCGTACGGCAGGACCTTGGCGTACGAGGTCCACGGCTCCGGGGCCTTCTCCTTCGGGAACGAGCCCGCGCACAGGTCCGGAACGACCACCACGTCCCACTCCAGCCCCTTGGACTTGTGGGCGGTGAGCACCTTCACCGTGTTCTCCCCGCCGGGCAGGGCGTGGTCCAGGCCCTTCTCGTACTGGACCGCCGTGCGCAGGAAGCCGAGGAAGGCCAGCAGGGACGCCTCGCCGTCCAGCGACGCGAAGCCCGCCGCGACGTCCAGGAAGCCGGACAGCGATTCGCGGCGCCGGGCCGCCAGCGCGTGCGGCGAAGCCGACAGCTCCACGTCCAGGCCGGTCGCGGCCAGCACCCGGTGCAGTACGTCCATCAGCGGGTCGGCGAGCGAACGCCGCAGATCGCGCAGCTCCTGGGCCAGGTGCGCGAAGCGGACCCGGGCCGCCGCGGAGAAGGGGAGCTCGTCCGCGGACGACCCCGACCCGGACCTGGGCCCGGACCCGGACCCGGACCCGTCCAGGAACGTCTCCAGCGCGTCCGCCAGCGAGACGATCTCCGCCGGGTCCACGCCCTCCACCGCCGCCGCGAGGCGCTCGTCCGGGTCCACCTCACCCGGCGCGCGGCCGATCAGCTGCCGCGCCCGGCGCCCCAGCAGCGCCAGGTCGCGGGCGCCGATCCGCCAGCGGGGGCCGATGAGGAGCCGGACCAGGGAGGCGTTGGCCCCCGGGTCCTGGAGCACCTCGCACACCGCGACCAGGTCCGCGACCTCCGGGAGGTGCAGCAGCCCCGACAGCCCGACGACCTCCACCGGCACGTCCCGGGCCACCAGCACGGCCTGAATCTGCGCGAAGTCCCGCGCGGACCGGCACAGCACCGCGATCTCGCGCGGCTCCGTCCCCGTACGGACCAGGTGCGCGACCGAGTCCGCGAGCCACTCCAGCTCCTCGGCGTGCGTGTTCAGCAGGGCGCAGCGGACCGTGCCGGCCTGCTCCTCTCCCGGCGCCGCGCGCAGCGCTTCGACGCCCTCGTGCATGGACCGCAGCGGGGCGGCCAGGCCGTTGGCCAGGTCGAGGAGGCGGCCGCCGCTGCGCCGGTTCTCGCTCAGCGAGAACCGGGTGGCGGGGCTGCCGTCGGCGTGCGGGAAGTGCTCGGGGAAGTCGTCCAGGTTGGCCACGGACGCACCGCGCCAGCCGTAGATCGCCTGGCAGGGGTCGCCGACGGCGGTCACGGCGTGCCCGCTGCCGCCGCCGAACAGGCCGGACAGCAGGAGCCGCTGGGCCACGGAGGTGTCCTGGTACTCGTCGAGCAGGACCACCCGGAACTCCTCGCGCAGCAGCGCCCCGACCTCGGGCCGGGTGGTGGCGAGCTGCGCGGAAAGGGCTATCTGGTCGCTGAAGTCGAGCAGGTCGCGGGAGCGTTTGGCGGCGCGGTAGCGCTCGGTCAGCTCCAGCAGTTCGAGGCGGCCGCGCACGGCCTCGGGGACCTTGCGCAGGTCCTCGTTGCTGAGCCTGGTGGTGGCGAGGGTGTCGAGGAGCTCCGTGTCGTACGCGCGCAGTTCGGCCGGGGTGACCAGGTGCTCGGAGAGTTCGCCGTCGAGCGCGAGCAGGTCGCTGACCAGGTCGGGGACGGATTTGGTGAGCGCCGGGTACGGGCCGGGGGCCTCGCGCAGCACGCGCGCGGCGAGCTGGAAGCGGGTGGCGTCGGCGAGCAGCCGGGCGCTGGGCTCCAGGCCGATGCGCAGGCCGTGGTCCTTCAGGAGCTGGCCGGCGAAGGCGTGGTACGTGGAGATGCGCGGCTCGCCGCCGGCCGCGTCGGCCTCGGCCGGGGAAGGGTCCGGGTCGTTGATGCCGGCCCGCGCGAGGGCCTTGCGCACGCGCTCGGCGAGCTCGCCGGCGGCCTTGTTGGTGAAGGTCAGGCCGAGGACCTGCTCGGGCGCGACCGCTCCGGTGCCGACCAGCCAGACCACGCGGGCGGCCATGACCGTGGTCTTGCCCGAGCCGGCGCCGGCCACGATGACCTGCGGGGCGGCCGGGGCGGTGATGCAGGCCAGCTGTTCGGGCGTGAAGGGGATGCCGAGGAGCTCCTTGAGCTGCTCGGGGTCGGTGAGGACGGACGGACGCGCGGACACGTGAAGAGGCTAGCCGGACCCACGGACACTCCCGCCCGCCGTCTCACCGGCCGGTCCGTCGCGGGCCGCTGACCGCGGGCCCGGCGGCTTCGGCCGTGTGACTCACTCCACCGTCTGGCGGCCCTCCGGGCGGGCGCTGCACGAGCTGCGGAAGGAACAGTGGTCGCAGTGCTTGCCGGCGGCGGGCGCGAAGCGCTCGTCCAGGACCCGGCCGGCGGCGGTGGCGAGCAGGTCCCCGACCCATTCGCCGTTCAGCGGCTGCTGCGCCTGGATCTTGGGCACCGCGTCGCCCCCGTCCCGTACGGCGGCACCCTGGCGCAGCTGCACCAGCTCGGCGCCGCCCGCTTCGGGGCGCAGCCCGTCGAAGACCTCGTCGACGGCGCCTTCGCGAACGGCGAGCTGGTACACGGCGAGCTGGGGGTGCCGTGCGACCTCGTCCTTCGTGGGCGCGGCCTTGCCGGTCTTGAAATCGACGACGTACGCACGCCCCTGGGGGTCCGATTCGACCCTGTCCATGGAACCCCGGATCCGGACGGCGTAGTCGCCCGCTTCGAGCGTGACGTCGAACGCGTGCTCCGTGGCCACGGCCGCCCTGCCCGCGCGGTCGGTGGTGTGCCAGCGCAGGAAGCGCTCCAGGGCGGCGCGGGCGTTGTCCTTCTCCTGGCGGGATTTCCAGGGGGCGTCGAAGGCGAGGGCGTCCCAGACGGAATCGAGGCGTTCCATCAGGACGGCGAGGTCGGCGGGGGTGCGGCCGGAGGCGACCTCGTCGGCCAGGACGTGGACGACGTTGCCGAAGCCCTGGGCGGCGGTGGAGGGCGCGTCGGCCTTGACCTCGCGGCCCAGGAACCACTGGAGGGAGCAGGTGTTGGCGAGCTGGTCCAGGGCGCTGCCGGAGAGGGCGACGGGCCGGTCCCGGTCGCGCAGCGGGACGCTGCTGCGGGTGGGCTCGTACAGCCCCCACCAGCGCTGCGGGTGCGCGGCGGGGACCAGCGGGCGGTCGTCCTCGTCGGTGAGCGCGGCGAGGCGGGCGAGCCGGCGGGCTGCGGCGTCGCGGAGTGCGGGCGAGGCGTCGGGGTCGACGGTGGTGGCACGCAGCTCGGCGACGAGCGCGGGGACGGCGAGGGGGCGGCGGGGGCGGCCGGTGACGTCCTTGGGGGTGACGCCGAGCTCGGTGAGGAAGCGGGAGGGCTGGTCGCCGTCCTCGGCGGGGGCCTTGACGGCGGTGACGACGAGGCGGTCGCGGGCGCGGGTGGCGGCGACGTAGAAGAGGCGGCGCTCCTCGGCGAGGAGCGCGCCGGGGGTGAGGGGCTCGGCCAGGCCGCCCCGGCCGATGCGGTCGGCTTCGAGGAGGGAGCCGCGGCGGCGCAGGTCGGGCCAGAGCCCCTCCTGTACGCCGGCCACGACGACGAGTCGCCACTCCAGGCCCTTGGAACGGTGGGCGGTCATGAGGCGGACGGCCTCGGAGCGGGTGGCGCGGGTGGTGAGGGTGTCGGCGGCGATGTCCTCGGCCTCGAGCTGTTCGAGGAAGTTGAGGGCGCCACGGCCGCCGGTGCGCTCCTCGGCGCGGGCGGCGGTGTCGAAGAGCGCGCAGACGGCGTCGAGGTCGCGGTCGGCGTTGCGGCCGGCCGCGCCGCCGCGGCGGGCGCCCCGCTCCAGGCGCTGGGGCCAGGGGGTGCCCTCCCAGAGGGTCCACAGGGCCTCTTCGGCGGTGCCGCCGCCCTGGAGGAGCTCGCGGGCCTTGCGCAGGAGCAGTCCGAGGCGCTGCGCGCCGCGGGAGTACGCGGGGTCGTGGGCGGTGAGCCGTTCCGGCTCGGCGAGGGCGCGGGCGAGCAGGACGTCGGACGGGGCCGGCACCTTGATGCCGGCGGCCCGCTCCTCGTCGCGCAGGGCCCGCCCGAGCCGCCGCAGATCGGCGGCGTCCATCCCGCCGAGCGGCGAGCTCAGCAGCGCGAGCGCCGCCTCGACCCCGACCCACCCTTCGCCTGCGGCGGGCTCGGGGACGGCGTGGCTGCCGTCGCCTGCGGCGGGCTCGGACCCGGGGTCGCTGCCCTCGCCTGCGGCGGGCTCGGAGTCCGGGTCGACGGCGTGGCCGGGCAGGGCGGGGTCGGCCGTGTCCGCGGGGGCCGGGGCCGGGACGGGGACCGCTGCGGGCTCGTGGTCGGGGGTGGCCGGGGTGGCGGCCGTGCGGAGGGCCGTGAGGAGGGGGGTGATCGCCGGTTCGTGGCGGAGGGGGGTGTCCGAGCCGCCCGTTTCCGCCGGGACTCCCGCCGCGATCAGGGCTCGGCGCATCGCCGGGAGGGTGCGGCCGCCGGCGCGGACCAGGACGGCCATGTCCTGCCACGGCACACCGTCCTCGAGGTGCGCCCGGCGCAGGATGTCCGCGATGTTGTCCAGCTCGGCCCCGGCCGTGGGGTACGTGAACACCTCCGCCCCGCCGCCCTCCCGGACCGAGGTCAGGGCGCGGTGGGCGCGGACCGCTGCCGACGGGAGGCGCGGGACCGGCATCCGGGACGTCAGCAGCCGGGTCGCCGCGAGGAGGCCGGCGCCCGAGCGGCGGGCCACCGTCAGGGCGTGCACGGCCGCGCCCGGGAAGGAGCCCTCGAAGTCCAGGATGTTGTTGATGTCGGCGCCGCGGAAGGCGTAGATCGACTGGTCCGGGTCGCCGAACGCGACCAGCGTGCCCGCCGGCCCGGCCAGGGCCCGCAGCAGGCGCAGCTGGGAGGCGTCCGTGTCCTGGTACTCGTCCACGTAGATCACGTCGTAGGACAGGGCCAGGGAGGGGGTCCGCTCCGCCAACAGGACCGCTCGGTGCACGAGCTCCGCGTAGTCCAGCGTGCCCTGCATGTCGAGGACGTCCAGGTACTCGGAGAGGAACGCGGCCGCCGCCTTCCAGTCCGGGCGGCCCAGCCGGGTCGCGAACGCGTCCAGCGCCGTCGGGCCGAGGCCCAGCTCGCGGGCGCGGGCGAGCACCGCGCGGACCTCGTCCGCGAAGCCGCGCGTGGTCAGCGCGGCCCTCAGGTCGTCCGGCCAGCGGATGGACCGGATGTGGCGCTGGCCCTCCAGCAGGGTGCGGACCGTCACGTCCTGCTCCGGCCCGGACAGCAGGCGCAGCGGATCCGCGAACAGGTCGGTGTCCTGGTGGGCGCGGACCAGTCCGTAGCAGAAGGAGTGGAACGTGGTGGCCTGCGGAGCCCGCGCCCCGCCGAGCCGCAGGGCGGCCCGGTCGCGCAGCTCCACGGCCGCCTTGCGGCTGAAGGTGAGGATCAGGATCCGGGCGGGGTCCGTCCCGGCTTCGACCCGCGCCGCGGCCGCCTCGACCAGGGTGGTCGTCTTCCCGGTTCCCGGTCCGGCCAGGACGAGAAGCGGTCCGCCGGTGTGATCAACCACCGCCTGCTGCGCTGCGTCCAGAACAGGGGGATCCACCCGCTGCGGCCCGGTGCGCACGAGGCGGTACGCGTCAGGGGTCCGCGTACGCCGCCGCTCGGAGCGGTCGGATGGAGAGGTGATCACGTGGGGTGCCGGTCCAGGTCCTGGTGGGTCTGCGGTGACTGCGGTTGCGGCGCTCGCTGCGGGTTCCACGGCCGCTGCCGCGCTTGCCGAAGAGGCAACGCTACGGCAACCGGCGGGTCCCGCGCAGTTCCCCGAGGTCGGGGCGCAGAGGCCGCGCCAGCCCTCGCCGGTCCCCTGCGCCGTCGCCCGTACGGGCGCCCGACCGCCCGCCCGGGCCCCGCATGGACGAAGCTGTCAGATGTGACCCTCGTCCCGTGCGGCGCGCTCCTCCAGCCCGTCCCAGCGCGCCCGCGGCATGTTCAGCCGGGCCTCGCCGTCGGCGGTCAGACGCAGCGGGGTGGCCTCCGCGCGGTAGTGCTCCAGGGCCCGGTGCTCGCTGCCGGGCAGCGGTCGCCCGTCCGCCCTGACCACCCGCCACCAGGGCACCGCTCCCCCGTACAGGGCCATCACGCGCCCGACTTGGCGCGGTCCGCCCTCACCGAGCCATTCGGCGACGTCCCCGTACGTCATCACCCGGCCGGGCGGAATCCGCTCGGCCGCCTCCAGCACCCGCTCCGCGTACGCGGGCAGCTCTTCGCTCATTGCGCCCATGGTGCCGTACATCACGGTCCGGTTCCCGGAAGGTTTCCTTCCGTACCGGCGCGCACCCTGATGCCCCGCCCGCCGGTCGGTCCGTGCCACCATCTTCCGGGCGGTGACTGGTGATACGTGATCAAGAAGAGACGGATGTGACGACGAAGGAGCAGGGTGTGAGCCCTCCGGACGGCGCGGCTGAGGACGACGGCGCGCGCCCAGACCCGCGTCCCGGGAAGCTCCCCGACGAGCTCGCCGGCCGGGCCGCACCCGAGCCCGAGCCCGGGGCAGGGGCAGGGGCCGCACCCGAACCCGGTCCCCGCGCGCGGGCCAGTTCCGGAGCGGGGGCCGGGGCCGGAGCCGGGGCCGAGGCCGGAGCCGGGGACCAGCCCGACGCGGCCGACTCCGAGGGGCCGCACGGGCGCGCCTCCGCGTCCGCCGACCAGGTCGAGGTCGACGAGCCGCTGCTCGCCGCCCGCGTCCACCGTCCGTCCGACCTCGTACGCCTCCTCGTCGGCGTCCTCGGCATCGCCGTCGTCCTCGGCATCGCCGCCTTCGCACACCGCACCACCGCCGGCCTCGAGGCCGACATCTCCCAAGGCACCGGCGCCGCGCCCGATCTGCTGATCAAGGTCGCCGGGCTGGTGTCCAGCATCGCCGTGCTGCTCGTACCCGTCGCCTTCGCCATCGAGCGGCTGATCAAGCGCGACGGGCTGCGCATCGCCGACGGCGTGCTCGCCGCCGTCCTCGCGCACGGCGTGACCCTGGCCACGGACCTGTGGGTCTCCCAGGCCGCCTCCGACACCATTCAGGACGCCCTCACCCGTCCCACCAGCGCCGGCGGCCCCCTCACCGACCCGGTGCACGGCTACCTCGCGCCCGTCATCGCGTACATGACCGCCGTCGGCATGACCCGCAGGCCGCGCTGGCGGGTCGCGCTGTGGGTGGTGCTGCTGCTCGATGCCTTCGCGATGCTGGTGAGCGGGTACACCACCCCGTTCTCGATCATCCTGACCGTGCTGATCGGCTGGAGCGTCGCGTACGGGACCCTGTACGCCGTCGGCTCGCCGAACGTCCGCCCCACCGGGCAGACCCTCCTCGCCGGCCTGCGCCGGGTCGGCTTCAAGCCGGTCAGCGCCATGCGCGCGGAGCTCCCCGACGGCGCCGACGCCTCGGAGGTCAGCGACCGGGGCCGCCGGTACCACGTCACGCTGGAGGACGGCCCGCCGCTCGACGTCACCGTCGTCGACCGCGAGCAGCAGGCGCACGGGTTCTTCTACCGGGTCTGGCGCCGGCTCACCCTGCGCGGCATCACGACGCGGCGCAGCCTGCAGTCGCTGCGCCAGGCGCTGGAGCAGGAGGCGCTGCTCGCGTACGCGGCCATCGCGGCCGGGGCCAACGCACCGAAGCTGATCGCCACCTCCGAGCTCGGCCCGGACGCCGTGATGCTCGTGTACGAGCACCTGGACGGCCGGCCCCTCGACGCGCTCGCCGACGAGGAGATCACCGACGACCTGACCCGCAGCACGTGGAAGCAGGTACGGGCGCTCCAGTCGCGGCGGATCGCGCACCGGCGGCTCACCGGCGACGCGCTCGTGGTGGATCGTTCCGGCAATGTCGTCCTGACCGACCTGCGCGGCGGCGAGATCGCGGCCGGCGACCTGGTGCTGCGGATGGACATCGCTCAGCTGCTGACCACGCTCGGCCTGCGGATCGGCGCGGAGCGCGCGGTCGCCTCGGCGCTGTCGGTGCTCGGCCCGGACGCGGTGGCGGACTGCCTGCCGCTCCTCCAGCCGATCGCGCTGAGCCGCTCCACCCGGGCGACGCTGCGCAGGCTGGCCCGGGAGCGGGCCGACCGGCAGCGGGAGGCCGTACTGGAGTCCTCGCGGGCGGCGAAGGCCGCGCGCGAGGCGGCTGTGGAGGAAGCGAAGCCGGACAAGGCCGGCAAGCCGGGCGGCAAGGCCGGAGCCAAGTCGGCGGCGGCCACGGCCGCGGAGAGGAAGGCCGAGAAGAAGGCACTGGACGACGCGCTCGACGGGGCCCGCGAGGAGGACCTGCTGAGCCAGATCCGCCAGCAGGTGCTGCTGATCCGCCCGCAGGCGCCGGTG
This sequence comes from Streptomyces sp. NBC_01296, assembly GCF_035984415.1. Taxonomy (NCBI): domain Bacteria; kingdom Bacillati; phylum Actinomycetota; class Actinomycetes; order Kitasatosporales; family Streptomycetaceae; genus Streptomyces; species Streptomyces sp. NBC_01296. Next base: position 3,306,315 of record NZ_CP130720.1, read on the forward strand.
GAGCCGGCCCGGCTGGAGCGGATCCGGCCGCGCACGCTGGTGTCGTTCATCGCGGGTGCGTTCGGTGCGTACTTCCTGCTCACGCAGCTGGCGCACGTGGACTTCGCGACGATCGTCGGCCAGGCGCAGTGGGGCTGGGTGGGGGCGGCGCTGGCCTTCTCGGCGCTGACCTACTTCGCGGCGGCGATGAGCCTGCTGGGCTTCGTACCGGAGCGGGTGCCGTTCCTGCGGACGGTGGTCGCGCAGGTGGCGGGGTCGTTCGTGAAGCTGGTGGCGCCGGCGGCGGTCGGCGGTGTCGCGCTGAACACGCGGTTCCTGCAGCGGGCCGGGATCCGGCCGGGGCTGGCGGTGGCCAGCGTGGGTGCCTCGCAGCTGTTCGGGCTGGCGAGCCACGTCCTGCTGCTGCTGGCCTTCGGCTACCTGACGGGCACCGAGAAGACCCCGGAGATGACCCCGTCCCGGACGGTCATCGCGGGTCTGCTGACGGTGGCGGTGCTGGTGCTGGTGGTGACGGCGGTGCCGTTCCTGCGGAAGTTCGTGGCGACGCGGGTGCGGGCGCTGTTCGCGGGTGTCGTGCCGCGCATGCTGGACGTGCTCCAGCGGCCGCAGAAGCTCATGACGGGCATCGGCGGCATGCTGCTGCTGACCGGCTGCTTCGTGATGTGCCTGGACGCGTCGATCCGGGCGTTCGGGGGCGGCCAGGCCCTCAGCTACGCGAGCATCGCGGTGGTCTTCCTGGCGGGCAACGCCCTGGGCTCGGCGGCGCCGACGCCGGGCGGCATCGGCGCGGTGGAGACGACGCTGACGCTGGGCCTGATCGCGGCCGGGCTGGACAAGGAGGTCGCCATCTCGGCGGTGCTGCTGTTCCGCCTGATGACGTTCTGGCTGCCGGTGCTGCCGGGTTGGATCTCGTTCAACTACCTGACCCGCAAGGAAGCCATCTAACTCCACGAACCCTCGCGGCCGCGGGGTCTACGACCGCGGCCGCGACGGCTCGGGAAACCCGTTCCCGGCCCTGACGCCGTCTCAAAGTGTGCGCCGGCCAAGGCGCAAAGTCGGATCCCACTCGAACACCCCCCGGAATTGCGTTCGATTGCAAACGGTGTGGGGGGTGTCGGAATGGGGTTCGACGAGGAGTGGGGCCGACTGCGGACGGAGGCCGCGGGGCGGGTGCACGAACCCGTCGCCGATCCTTTCGAGTCGGCCCGCGCTGCGGTACTGGAACGGCTGGCGGACTTCCGCAGCCGGGCGGCGCTCGTGCCGCTGGACGAGCAGGGCGGCCTGTGGACGGCCGAACTCGGCGGCCTGGACTGGATCTGCGCGTTCTCCGACGAGGAGGCGCTGTCCCGGTTCGCCGTGGCGCGGGGTGATGCCTCGCGGGAATGGACGTACCGGCGCGTCGCCGGAGCCCGGCTGCTCGATCGGCTCATCCCGGCGCAAAACATCTAGAGGCTAACGGGCTCGACCCCACGCTCCACCCGGACACTGAAATAGGCGGCGCGGGAAACGCCTACCTGGGAGAGACGGAAGAAGTGGCCCAGCAATATGCAATCCAGGGAATTTTCGAGGACGGATATCACGAGTATGTCATGAAGCCGGGATTCAGGGAGGCTTTCCCCGAGAGCCACACGCCGCCATACAGGCGGACACACGACAACAAGGACGGTGAATTTCAGTGGATAATCCCCAGAGAGAAAATCCCTCTCTTTAATTCATTCATCGATGGAACCCCCCGATGGATAAACTACCACAATGGATATACTTGGTAAATGGGTGGCTACAACAACCTGCGGAGTCGAAGGGAATTGCTTTGAACGCTAACTGGGGAGAGCGCTGGAAGCCTGGTGATGTGTGCCGCGGAACGGTTTCCGAGGTTGCAAGTTTCGGCCTCTTCGTCGACCTTGACGGCGACGTGGGAGTCGTCACCGCCGCAAACCTTTCCTGGACCCCCGTCACCCACCCTTCTCAAATTGCACAGGTGGGTCAAACCGTCACTGCAATCGTTTTGAGTGTCGACCCATTTGCCCAACAGATCTCACTCTCCCTGAAAGGACTAACACCCGACCCCCTGGCAGCTTTCGCCGTAGCAAAAATCAACGCAGAGACAATCGGCATCGTCTCAAGGATCACCCCAATCGGGTCCTTTGTAGAAATCCGCGAAGGATTCACCGGACTACTGGAGGAATCGGCTACGGAATCAGATCCAATTGGACCGCAAATCGGAGACTCCGTATCGGTCAGAGTTAAGCGAATCAATATAACCACTCGACAGATTCTCGTCTCCCGCGCGGAATGACACTCCCTTGCTCACGACATCTCGCTCTATCCATCTTCAAGCCACCCGAATGGGTCAGCGCGGGGGCGGGGGGTCGGAGGGGAACGCAGGATGGGGGCATGGGTCGAAACCTGGTGCGGGGTGCCGTTGCCGTTGTTGTCGCCGTTGGGCTGGCCGGGGTCGGCGGGTGTTCCGACAGCGGTGCGGAGAAGACGCCGAAGGCCGGCGGGACCAAGGGGGCCGCGCCGCTCAAGTGGGGGGAGTGCGAGGCGCCCACCGTCGCCGAAGGCGGGGGGCAGGCGCCGCCCAAGGACTGGGAGTGCGCCACGCTCCACGTGCCCCTCGACTACGCCAAGCCCGAGGGCGAGACCATTCCGCTCGCGCTGATCCGCGCCAAGGCCCGGGACAAGGACAAGCGGCTCGGGTCGCTCGTGTTCAACTTCGGCGGGCCCGGGGGGTCCGGGATCAGTACGCTGCCCGGCGCCGCCAAGGAGTACGAGGCCCTCCGCTCGCGGTACGACCTCGTGAGCTTCGACCCGCGCGGCGTCGGCCGCAGCGCCCCCGTCCGGTGCGAGGACGACAAGGAGCTCGATGCCTACTACGCCCAGGACTCGAGTCCCGAGACACCGGCCGAGGAGAAGGCCTTCGTCGGCAACATCGACAAGTACCAGCAGGCTTGCAAGGACAACTCCGGCCACCTGCTGCCGTACGTCGGCACCGAGAACGCCGCCCGCGACCTCGACCGGATCCGCCAGGCCCTCGGCGACGAGAAGCTGAACTACTTCGGGATCTCCTACGGCACCGAGCTCGGCGGGGTCTACGCCCACCTCTTCCCGAAGAACGTCGGCCGGGCCGTCTTCGACGCCGTCGTGGACCCGACGAACACCTCCGAGGAGGGGGCGCTCGGCCAGGCCAAGGGGTTCCAGCTGGCCCTCGGCAACTTCGCGCAGGACTGCGTGAACCGCGGCGACGAGTGCCGGCTCCAGGGCAGCACCGCCAAGGAGATCGAGGACAACATCATCAAGCTGCAGAAGAGCCTGGCCGACAAGCCCATCCCCGGCATCGGCAGCCGGATGCTCACCGACTCCGCCGCGACCAACGGCATCGCGCAGGCCCTGTACTCCAAGGAGCTGTGGCCGCTGCTGGAGCAGGGGCTGGACGAGGCCGACGGCGGGCAGGGGCAGCTGCTGATGGCGTTGTCCGACTCGCTCAACGGCCGTGACCAGCAGGGGCACTACAGCAACATCGGCGCCGCCAACACGGCGATCAACTGCGCCGACTTCAAGGACCGGTTCACGCTCGAGCAGACGAAGGCGAAGCTGCCCTCCTTCCGCGCCGCGTCCCCCGTCTTCGGGGACTTCCTCGGCTGGGCCCTGATGAGCTGCACCGACTGGCCGGTCCCGGGCGCCTGGGAGACCCCGGACGTCTCCGCCCCCGGCTCCGCGCCCATCCTGGTGATCGGCAACACCGGCGACCCGGCCACCCCCTACGAGGGCGCCCACAAGATGGTGGAGCGGCTCGGCTCCGGCGTCGGCGTGGAGCTCACGTACAAGGGCGAGGGGCACGGCGCGTACAACAGCGGCGACAAGTGCGTACAGCAGGCGGTGAACTCCTACCTGCTGGACGGGAAGGTGCCCCCCGGCAACACCGTCTGCACTCCTGCGTAGGAACGCAGAAGGGGCCGTACCCGGCTCCCGGGTACGGCCCCTTCCGCGACTGCCTAGTAGACCGGCTTCTCGGGCTCGATCTGGTGGACCCAGCCGATCACGCCGCCGCCGACGTGGACCGCGTCCGCGAAGCCCGCGGACTTCAGGACCGCAAGGACTTCCGCACTGCGGACACCCGTCTTGCAGTGCAAGACGATGCGCTTGTCCTGCGGGAGGTCCTGGAGGGCGGTGCCCATCAGGAACTCGCCCTTGGGGATCAGCTTCGCGCCGGGGATCGAGACGATCTCGTACTCGTTGATCTCGCGGACGTCGATGATCTCGATCGACTCGTCGTTGTCGATCCACTCCTTGAGCTGCTTCGGAGTGATCGTGGAGCCGAGCGCCGCCTCCTGCGCCTCCTCCGACACGACGCCGCAGAAGGCCTCGTAGTCGATGAGCTCGGTGACGGTCGCGTTCGGACCGCACACCGCGCAGTCGGGGTCCTTGCGGACCTTGACCTGGCGGTACTGCATCTCCAGGGCGTCGTAGATCATCAGGCGGCCGACCAGCGGCTCGCCGACGCCGGTGAGGACCTTGATGGCCTCCGTCACCTGGATGGAGCCGATGGACGCGCAGAGCACGCCCAGCACGCCGCCCTCGGCGCAGCTCGGGACCATGCCCGGCGGCGGGGGCTCCGGGTACAGGCAGCGGTAGCACGGCCCGTGCTCGGACCAGAAGACCGAGGCCTGGCCGTCGAAGCGGTAGATCGAGCCCCATACGTACGGCTTGTTCAGCAGCACGCAGGCGTCGTTGACGAGGTAGCGCGTGGCGAAGTTGTCCGTGCCGTCGACGATGAGGTCGTACTGGCTGAAGATCTCCATCACGTTCTCGGCTTCGAGCCGCTCTTCGTGAAGGACCACGTTGACGTACGGGTTGATGCCCAGCACGCTGTCGCGGGCGGACTCGGCCTTGGACCGGCCGATGTCGGCCTGGCTGTGGATGATCTGGCGCTGCAGGTTCGACTCGTCGACCTCGTCGAACTCCACGATGCCCAGCGTGCCCACACCGGCCGCGGCCAGGTACATGAGGGCGGGGGAGCCGAGGCCGCCCGCGCCCACGGCCAGCACCTTGGCGTTCTTCAGGCGCTTCTGGCCGTCCATCCCGACATCCGGGATGATCAGGTGGCGGGAGTACCGACGGACCTCGTCAACGGTGAGCTCAGCAGCTGGCTCGACCAGGGGTGGCAGCGACACGGGGACTCCGTAGATGGTTACGTCGTAACGGTGGTTCTTCCCGTAACACTGCCACGCCCTTCTTCATTCCGAGACACCCGGTCCGATCCGCGAGACGATTTCGTCCCAGTACGCGGGCATCGAGACCCACGGATCACGCCCGGCGGCGCCTCCCCGGTCGGTGAACCAGATCGTGCCGGCGCCCAGCCAGCGGGCGATCCGGACGGCCTCCTCCAGATGCGTCCGCGGCACCCCGTGGACCAGGTGGCAGAAGCGCTCGGGCGGGTACTCGGCGGTCCACTCCGCCACCTGCGACCAGCGGTAGTCGGCCCAGGCCCCGGAGAAGGTGACCAGCTGGTCGGCGGCCTCCGCGTAGCCCTCGTACGGGTGCGTGCCGTGTCCCAGCACGATGCGGAGGCCGTCGCCGAGGCCGCGCAGGGTGTCGGCGACCCGGCGCACCTCGGCCAGTTCGGCCTTGTCCGCCGGGGCGTCGGCCAGGTAGAAGCCGCCCACCCGGTACCAGTCGAGGAAGCGGTGGGCGTCGGAGACGAGCTCACCGAACGACCGCGCACCGTCTCGCATCGCGAGATGGCCCAGCACGGTCCCGCCGGCCTCCCTGAGCTTGCCCGCGGCCTCCGTGCAGTGGGGGTCCGGCCGGCCGCCCGGCCCGTCCGTGACATTGAGCACCGTCCAGTGCAGCGGGGTCCCGGGCCGGGTCAGCTCGGCCCATTCGACGGGGGCGAGCAGCGGGTGGGCGTAGCCGGGGACGCCGAGGCCGAGGCGGCCCGCCCCGGTCGCGGCGGCCGCCGTGGCTGCCGTCGTCAGATGCGGCACGCCGCCTCCATCCAGATGTCCGCGAGCGACTCCTCCAGGTTGATCCGGGGCCGCCAGCCGAGCCGGTCCCGGGCCGTGCGCACATCGGCCTGCTGCCAGGCGCCGCAGCCGTCGGGGTACGGGTACGCGGGCGCCGCGCCCCCGGCGGCGAGCTGCTCGGCCGTCGCCTCGGAGCGCGGGGCGCCGATGGCGGCGAGCCCGGGCGAGCGGCCCTGGGGCCCCAGCCCGTGCCCGTGGCCGGCGCCGTGCCCGGCACCATGACCGGGTCCGTGGCCGTGCCCCTGCCCGTGCTGCCCCTGCTGCGGTACGTCCAGCTCGTGCAGGGCTCCTCCGTATCCGGCGACCCGGGCCAGCACCGCCGCCGCGTCGCGCAGCCGGACCGCGCGCCCGGTGCCGATGTTGACGACGCCCTGGGCGGCGGAGAGCGAGGCGGCGTGCACGGCCCGCGCCACGTCCCGTACGTCCACGAAGTCGCGCTGGACGCCGAGCCCGCTGAGCTTGAGCTCGCCGTCGCCGTTCTGCATGGCGCGCCGCATGGCCTCGGCGAGCCGGCCGAGCGGGGATCCGGCGGGGGTGCCGGGTCCGACGGGCGAGAAGATCCGCAGGACGACCGCGTCGAGCCCCGATCCGAGCACCAGCTCGGTGGCGGCGAGCTTGCTGACGCCGTACGGGCCACCAGGTCTCGGCACGGCGTCCTCGGCCGTGGACGATCCGGGCTGGCTGGGGCCGTACTCGGCGGCGCAGCCCAGCTGGACGAGGCGGGCCCCGCAGCCGCTGCGGCGCAGCGATTCGCAGATGGTGGCCACGGCGACGGTGTTGTGCCGGGTCAGCTCCCGGGCCCCGCCGCGGGTGGCGCCGGCGCAGTTGATGACGACGCCCGGGTGGACGGCGTCGAGGAACCGGGTGAGGGCGCCGGGGCTGCCGGTGGCGAGGTCGAAGCGGACGTCCGCGTCGTCGCCGCGGCCGAGCGCGGTGAGCTGGACGGCGGGGTCGGCGAGCAGCCGGTCGGCGACGTAGCGGCCGAGGTATCCGTTGGCTCCGATCAGCAGCACCCTCATCGCACGGCCCCTCGGTTGGTTGGCTGGCCGGTCATCCTGTGTCTCCTTGGTCGATGGGCAGGGGGTCGGGGTTCGGGGATCCGGTGGGGGGTACGGCGCTTCGGCGTCGGCTCCGAAGAGCGGCGGAGCGGCGGCGGGAAGGGAGGCGCCGGCTCAGGGCCGGGCGTGCGCGGACGCGCGGGACAGCACGAGGACGGCGTGTACGAGGAGCCCTGCCGCGGCGGCGGGCACCGCCAGGGGGGTCGGGAGCAGGGCGAGGGCCAGGGCCGCGGCGACGGGCCCGCGCGGGGCGCCGTGCGCGAGCAGCAGCCGGGTCAGGAAGAGCAGCACGGCGAGCGGTACGGCGACGGCCGGCGGCGTCCCGGCGAGCGCGGCCGCCCCCGCGGCGGTCGCGGCGAAGGCCAGGGCGGCCGCGATCAGCAGCGGCCGGGCCCGGTCGGCGAAGTCCTCGAGGGCGCGGCTGCCGGCGAGCCGGCTCCGGGCGCGGGCGGCGTACACGGCGCCGACGAGGTGGCCGGGGGCCGCGGCCAGTGCGAGGCCGACTCCGAGGGGGGTGCCGTGCCGCAGCACGGCCCAGCCGACGACGGCCGCGGCGAGCAGGAGCGCGGCGTAAGGGAAGCGGCCCGCAGCCGCGCGCCCGGTCCGCCCGGGCCTGGCGGGCCACACCAGGGCGGCGACGGTGGCGAGTACGGTGACGGGCCCGGCGTACGGCACCGCGGCGGCGGCCGCCCCGAGCGCGAGGGCCCCGGGGAGCAGGGCGTACCCGAAGCCGCGTAACGCCCGGGCGTCGGACGGGCGGACGGTGCGGGGCGCGGCCGGCTCGTCCCCGCGCGGGGTGCGGGCGTAGAGCTCCTCGGCGAGCGAGAACACGTCCCGGTGCCGGAAGCGCGCGGCGGTGCGGTCGGTGATGCCCTGCACCTCCAGCCCGGCGGCGATCTCCAGCGGGTCCACGGCCCGCTCGCACAGCGCCCGGTGCCGGTGCAGCAGCGTCTTGACGGGATCCCCGCCGGCCCTGCGGCGGGGGGCCGGGGCGACGGGGGCGGCTTCGTCCAGGGTCATACCGTCGCCTCCGTGGTCGTGGTCGTGGTCGTGGTGGTGGTCGGGGTCCGGGCCGGATCCGGGCCGGCCGCCGAAGCCGAGGCCGAAGCCGAAGCCGAGGCCGAACCCGCACCGGAACCCGCATCCGGCGCGCCCGTCCCGGCCGCCGGGGCCCGGTCGCCAGCCGCGGCCGGAGTCGCCCAGGTGGGGCTCGTCCAGTGGCCCGGGACCCGGGCCTCGGGGGGCTGCTCGAAGGGGGTCCCGCCGTCGGGCCGGGCCGCTCCGCGGGCCAGCAGCCGCAGGTAGATCTCCCGGAAGGCGGCCACGTTCTGCTCGACGGTGAACAGCTCCAGGGCCCGGGCCCTGGCGGCCGCTCCCAGCCGCAGGGCCCGCTCGGGGTCCCGCAGCAGCGACAGGCAGGCGTCGGCCAGGGCCCGCGGGTTGCGCGGCGGGACGACGAGGCCGGTGCCGCCGATGACCTCCCACACCGCGCCGACGTCGGTGGACACGGTGGCCCGGCCGCAGAGCATCGCCTCGGCCAGCGTGATCGGGAAGCCCTCGATCACCGAGGACAGCACGACCACCCGCCCGGAGCCGTACGCGTGGGCCGGCGTGGGGGCCTCGGGCCCGCCGATCTCCTCGAAGGTGACGGGGTTCTCCCCGGCCGTGACGGCGTCGGCGGCCTCGTCGGGGAAGAGCTGTGCGGCGAGCGAGCGGCAGTCGGCGAGGTAGCCGGGCACCACGGCGGTCGCGAAGATCCGCAGCCGGGTGTCCGGAGCGGCCCTGCGTACCTCGGCGAAGGCGTGCAGCAGCGCGATCAGGTCCTTGGCGGGCTCTATCCGGCCGACCCAGACCAGGGTGTCCGGGTCCCCGCAGTCCGGGTCCTCGCCGACGGTGGCGAATCGGTCCGCCTCCATCCCGGGGTACACCGTCTGCAGCCGGTCGCGGGTGGCGCCGCAGCGCTCCTGCCAGCGCCGGGCGTGCGCGTTGCCGGGGGTGAGGAGGTCGGCCCGGGCGTAGATCTCGGCGGCCAGCCGCATGTGGAAGGCCGCGAGCAGGGCCCGGACGGCGGGCCGGGGGGCACCTCGGCCCGCTCCCGGGCCGCCGGGGCCGCCGGACCCGGAGGCGGCGTCCGCCGAGTGCTCCAGATAGTGGGCCCGCAGCTGGACCCCGTACTCGGTCACCAGCAGCGGGACCCCGAAGAAGCGTTTGGCCAGCAGGCCGGGGAGCGCGGCCACCCCGCCGGCGGCCGCGTGGCAGACGTCGACCTCGCGCAGGTCCTCGTACCAGTCGAGGGACAACGGCCGCAGCAGCCGCTCCAGTTCGTCGACGAAGTCGAGCAGGTCGGCCACCTGGGCGCGCTGTACGGAGCGCAGCGCCCCGGGGGCCCGGCAGGCGGACTCCACCGCGCGCACCGCGGTCTCGGAACGCAGGGCCGCGTACAACCCGCCCTGTTCCCGGGCGAGTTCGGCCAGCCCGTACAGGCCGGCGGCGAACGGTTCGGGCTCGCCCGCGCAGATCCCGCGGACCAGGTCCTTGAAGCACTCGGCGAAGCGCCGGCGCTCACGCCGGGAGTACGTGCGGCCATCGTCCGCCGGGGCCCAGAGCGGGGCGGTCCAGACGCGGGTGACGTGCTCGGGCAGGACGACCCGGCCGCGCTCCTCCTGCTCGGCGCTGCGGCTCAGCGCGTAGAGCTCGAACTCGTGCTGCGGCAGCCCGCGGACCAGCCGGTCGCACCAGAGCCTCGCCTCTCCCGTCGCATACGGATAACCACCTTCCGTGAGCAGTCCGATCCGCACGAGTGGCACCCCCGATCTCCCGTTCAGGCGGTCGCCGTCCGTCCGGTGACCCGCCGCGGGAAACTCAAGCGGATATGCCGATGACGCGACGGACGGTTGTCCGTCGTGCCACCGGAAGGGGTGAAGAGTCGTAACTTTCGCCTGCGGCCCGCGTTCGAGCGCGCTACAAAGGGCCTACGGCCCTCGTACCTCTCGGGCCTCTCGCGCCTCTCCCGCTCCCGCGGGGGCTGCGGGCCCGGGTCCGGGTCCGCTGCGGCGGCTGCGCGCCGCCGTGGACCGTCAACCCCCGGGGAACACCCAGGGGTTGGGCTTGCACTGGATGCCGCCGATGTCGAGCGACTTCGTCTGCTGCTGCATGATCGGCGCGAGCGAGCCCGGGGTCTGGCAGTTCACGTGCCCGTGCCCGAGCCGGTGGCCGACCTCGTGGTTGATGAGCATCTGCCGGTACGCGAACATCTGGTCCGCGCCGTACGTCGTCGAGCCCTGCGCCCAGCGGAACGCGTTGATCATGACCCGCTCGGTGGACGCGGAGTCACAGCTCACGTTGTCGACGGTGGTGTCCAGATCGGACTTCGCGCACCACACGCCGGTGGTGCCGGGGCTGGCCAGCGTGATGACGAAGTCGGCCTCGCCGCCCGGCACCCGCTCGAAGGTCTTCGTCCCGCCGTGGCCCCAGCTGCGGTCGTCGTTGAGGGTGCGGTGGACGGCCTCGGCGAACAGCTGCGCGTCCAGGCCGAGCCCCTGCTCCACGTCGACCCGGTAGCGGATCTTCTTGCCCTTGCCGGGCGCCGGAGCCACCCCGGGGACGGTGTCGAAGGTCCCGGGTCCCTTCAGCTTCTCGTCGATGGGGAACTGCTGGGTCATCTTCTGCTCGTACGACAGCTCCACCGCGGGTGCGGCGGGCGCGGCGGGGGTCGCCCGGCCGTCGGAGCGGGAGGCCGGGGACTGGCCGGGCTCGGCGCGCTTCGGGTTGTCGCCGGCGGCGCGGGCGGTGGGCGAGGAGCCGCTGTCGCCGTCGGAGGCCATCTGCACGGCCACGACGACGGCGAGCACGGTGGTTACGGCTGCGGCGGCCATCCCGGTATACGCACGGACCTTCCGCCCGCGACCGGACCCGGGCTGCTCCTCGGCCGGATCGGCCGGATCGGCGGGAGCGGCCGGTGCTGCGGGAGCGAGGGGTTCGGAGGGCGCGGCGGGCGCCACGGGCGGCGCCGCAGCGGCCGCGGTCATCGGCGCACGGGGTCCCGGCACCATGCCGTGCGAGCCGGTGGAGGTGAGGGGGTCGGCCGGGGGCTGCGGGAGGGTCACCTGCGGGAAGCCGACCGCGGGCGTACCGAAGGCCGGCGTATCGCTGTCCATGACGGCGGCGGCCGAACGCCGCGCCCGCGGGACGCCGCGCCAGTCCCCGTAGGCGGCGTCGGGCCCCACGCCCCAGGCTCCGCCGGGCTCGCGCTGCTCGGGGTGGCCGCCGCGCGGTTCCTCGTACGGGAACTGCTCCTCGTACGGGAAGTGCTCCTGGTGGCCCTGGTACTCCCGGTACTCCTGGTGCGGGGCCTGCTCCTGGTACGGAGGGTGGTACTCCGTATACGGCGGGTGCCCGGCATTCGGCGGCTGCTCCCCGTACGGCGGCGGCTCCCCGTACGGGAACTCCGCCGCAGGTTCCGCCGCCGGTGTCGGGCGGACAGGGGCGGGGGCCGGAGCGGGCCCCTTGCGACTATGTCGTCCCACGGTCCTCAGCCTCTGCCGTCTTCGGTATCTCGGTCGGTGTCGTGCAGCAGCTCCCGGAAGGCGTTCGCCACCACCTCGGGGTACTCCATCATCGCCACGTGCCCGGCCTCGGGCAGGCTCAGCAGCCGCGAACCCCGGAAGGACGCCGCCGCCTTCTGCGCCATACGGTACGAGACCAGTTGGTCCCGGCCACCGTAGACCAGCAGGGTCGGGGCGAGCACCCGCTGCGCCTGGCGCCACAGCCCGTGCTGCCCGCCGAGGGTGTACGCGTCGACGATGCCGCGCGAGGAGCGGGTCATCGCGTCCCAGAAGTACGGCAGTGCCATCCGCCGCTCCATCTCCGCGACGGCGTGCCCGAAGCCCTCCGGCGTCACCCGGGAGGGGTCCCCGTAACAGAGGTCCGTCACCCCGCGGGTGCGTTCCTCGGCGGTCAGCCCGCGGGTCAGCCGGCCGAACAGGGAAGCCATTCCGGGTACGGCGAGCAGGGCGGTCGGCACGGCCGACTTCTGCACGCGCAGCTCGGGCAGCGCGGGCGAGACCAGCGTGAGCGTGCACACCAGGTCGGGCCGCACCGCCGCGACGCGGGTGGAGACGGCGCCGCCGAGGGAGTTGCCGAAGAGGTGCACGGGGCCACGGTCGGCGGCGTCGAGGTGCCGGATGACCGCGCGGGCCAGCGCCGTGACCGAGTAGTCGCGGTCGGCGGGCGGCGGGGACCAGCCGAAGCCGGGCAGGTCGAGGGCCTCGCCGTCGACGGTGTCCTCCAGCTGCACCATGAGGTCCGACCAATTCGTCGACGAACCGCCGAGTCCGTGCACGAACAGCGCGGGGGGCAGACCCGTGCGCCGCGGGAGCCGGGACCGGACGGCGAGCTCCAGTCCGGGCAGCACGATGGTGCGCAGCTGCTCCCCCTCGGCGACGTGGACGGCTCCCACCTGGGAGGACGGCTCGGATGTGGATCGCACACCCGGCAGCTCGGTCGAAGACATGCGGCCAATGTTACGAGACGATCACGTCCGGACTCTTGTGTTCGGCATCACAGATGCATGGGGATCCGCGTAGCGGGGTATCCGCGATCCTCCTAGGCTCGTAGGTAGGGCAGGCCCACGGGGGGTGAGGGAAGAAGGGGAGCCACATGACCGTCGACCCCGCAGAGCCGGATACCTTCCAGGACCGATTCCGGGAAACCCTCGACGCGGAGGCGCCCGAGGCCGATGCGGCGGAGCAGCTGGCCGAGTTGCAGCCCGACGACGACGACCCGGTCACCGGGGTGGACCGGGACGAGGCTGCGGACGGGGACGCCGCCGAACAGGCGCGGGTGGTGACCCTGGACGAGGACGACTACCGCTGACATCCCCGGGCCCGGCGGCCCGGGAGGTACCCCCAGCTCAAAGCTACCGCGCGGTACCTCTGCCGAGCACCGCTGACCAGCGCCTCCGGGCGGTCCGTACAGCGAGAAAACTCGGCTTCGACCCTCCAGATTCGGTTACCGAAAAGTACGATGGCGGCGCGGCGCAGAGCGCACTGTGTTCTTAGAGAAAGTGGGAGGCGGCGTGACAGCCATCGAGCAGACGGAGGCAGCGCGTCCCCGGGGCACGCGACTGCCGCGCCGAGCCCGACGCAATCAGCTCTTGGGCGCGGCCCAGGAGGTCTTCGTCGCGCAGGGCTACCACGCGGCGGCGATGGACGACATCGCCGAGCGTGCCGGAGTCAGCAAGCCGGTGCTGTACCAGCACTTCCCGGGCAAGCTGGACCTCTACCTGGCGCTGCTGGACCAGCACTGCGAGGCCCTGCTGCTCGCCGTGCGCACGGCGCTCGCGTCGACGACGGACAACAAGCTGCGCGTGGCCGCGACCATGGACGCGTATTTCGCGTACGTGGAGGACGAGGGCGGCGCGTTCCGGCTGGTCTTCGAGTCCGACCTCACCAACGAGCCGGCGGTGCGCGAGCGCGTGGACCGCGTCTCGCTGCAGTGCGCCGAGGCCATCTCCGACGTGATCGCCGAGGACACCGGCCTGTCCAAGGACGAGTCGATGCTGCTCGCCGTGGGCCTGGGCGGGGTCTCGCAGGTCGTGGCCCGGTACTGGCTCTCCAGCGAGAGCCCGGTCGCCCGCGACACGGCGGTGGGGCTGCTGACCTCGCTGGCCTGGCGGGGTATCGCCGGTTTCCCGCTGCACGGCACGGAGGGCGGGCAGGGACCGGCCTGACCGGCCGCTGTTCGCTGCGAGCGTGTCCGGAGCGCCGCATCCGCGTCCCCTCTCCGGGCTAATGTGGACCGGTACGGCGCGGCTGATCGCGCACAACCGACCATCGGAGGGACAAAGCCGTGGAGGTCAAGATCGGCGTGCAGCACGCACCCCGGGAGATCGTGCTGGAGAGCGACTTGAGCGCCGAGGAGCTGGAGCGCATCGTCACCGCCGCGCTGACCGGTTCGGAGCCGCTGCTGAGCCTCACCGACAACAAGGGCCGCAAGGTTCTGGTGCCGGCCGACCGCCTGTCGTACGTCGACCTGGGCGAGCCGAGCGTGCGCAAGGTCGGTTTCGGCGCGCTCTGAAGCAGCGCGACCGGCGTCCGAGAACTGGGTGGAACGGCCCGGTGGTTGATTCCACCGGGCCGTTTCCCTTTCTTCCGCTTCGGGTAGGACCGCAGTGAACCGGTTTGCCCCTGACCTGCGGGAGGCCCACATGCTGCTGATGGAAGCGCTCGGCTCTGCCCTCCTGGGCCTCGCCTTGGCCGGAGTGGCCGTGCGGGTGCTCGCACAGCGGCTGCCGTCCCCGAGAATGGTGCTGGTCAGCGGGACGCTGGGAGCGCTGTTCGGCGCTTATCTGACGCAGTTCGCGCTCGGCCCGGGGCACAACACACTGACCGCGACCCTGGTCGGCTCGGTGCTGGTGTCCGCGGTGGTGCTGTCGCTGCTGCTGCGTCCCGGCGCGGGGCCCCGGCGCTCGTCCCACCGGACTCCGTTTTCGCTCCCGTCGCAGGGCTGACCGGTCCTCGGACCCCTCCGGCTCCTCGGACCCCTCGGACCCCTCGGACCCCTCCGACTGATCACGTACGTCGGCCCCGGCGCGGAATTCCGCGCCGGGGCCGACGTACGAGCAGAGAGGGGCGAGCAGGCGGAACGATCAGGCGGCGAGGCCCAGTGCGGCCATCCGCTTCGTGTGCGCCTTGGTGATCCGTGTGAACATCTCGCCGACGGCCGCCAGGTCGAAGCCGGCCGCCATCCCGTCCACGCCGCCGACCAGCATGGTGGACAGCGCGTCGCGCTCGGCGACCACGCGCTGCGCCTGCGAGAGCGCCTCGCCCATCAGCCGGCGGGCCCACAGCGCGAGCCGGCCGCCGCAGCGCGGGTCGGCCTCGATGGCGGCCCGCACCTTCTCGACGGCGAAGCCGCCGTGGCCGGTGTCGTCCAGCACGCTCACGACAAGGGCGCGCGTGTCGGTGTCGAGGTGGCTGGCGACCTCGCGGTAGAAGTCACTGGCGATCGAGTCGCCGACGTAGGCCTTGACCAGGCCCTCCAGCCAGTCCGACGGAGCGGTCTGGCGGTGGAAGTCGTCGACGCCCTTGGCGAAGGGCTCCATGGCGGCGGTGGGCTCGGCGTCGATCGCCGCCAGCCGGTCGCGCAGCCGCTCGAAGTGGTGGAACTCCGCGGAGGCCATCTTCGCGAGCTCGGCCTTGTCGTCGAGGGTGGGTGCGAGCTTCGCGTCCTCCGCGAGGCGCTCGAAGGCCGCGAGCTCTCCGTACGCGAGTGCGCCCAGCAGGTCCACGACGGCGGCCCGGTACTGCGGCGAGGCGGAGGCGGTCGCCCAGTCCTGGGCAGCGATCCCGCTCGCCTCGGCGGCGGTGCTGTCGTCGGAGGGCGATGCGTTTTCAACGGTCGACATGCTCCGCACAATAGCCCGCCGGAACGCCCTGCAAGGCACCGCATCCGGTCACTGTCGGTCCGCCCAAACGCGACTACCAGGTGAATTCACCCGACACAGCTGCGCGATTCCGGGGTACAGTGGTAATGCGCCTGCCGGATACTCGGCGGGCCATCCGAATGAGGATGCCCGGTCGGTGGCCCGATCGGCTCCACCCGACCGCCCTCGGCGTGATGCGTACGTCCATGCGTACCGCCTCTCCACGAGGGGCCCCCTCAGCGGCACAAGCGCTTGAGCGAAGGCTAGTGGTCCCGCGCAGCTTCGTATTGCTCTCCCGAACCCTGGGAGGGCGCAGTACTGCAAGCCAGGCACGGTACGACCCCCCTCGCCGCCTCGCGCCGCGTCTCACAGAAGAGGCAGCACCCTGACTACGTTCCGAGACCTCGGGATCTTTCCCGAGACGGCCGAAGCCCTTGAGGCCGTCGGCATTGTGTCCCCCTTCCCGATCCAGGAGATGACCCTCCCCGTCGCCCTTTCCGGCACGGACGTCATCGGCCAGGCGAAGACCGGAACCGGCAAGACGCTCGGTTTCGGCCTTCCGCTGCTGGAGCGGGTCGTCGTCCCCGCGGACGTCGAGGCCGGCCGGGCCACGCCCGCGCAGCTCACCGACTCCCCGCAGGCCCTCGTCGTCGTCCCGACGCGCGAGCTGTGCACCCAGGTCACCAACGACCTGCTGACCGCGGGCAAGGTCCGCAACGTCCGCGTCCTCGCCATATACGGCGGCCGCGCGTACGAGCCCCAGGTCGAGGCGCTCAAGAAGGGCGTCGACGTGATCGTCGGCACCCCGGGCCGCCTGCTCGACCTGGCCGGTCAGCGCAAGCTCGACCTCTCGCACGTCAAGGCCCTCGTCCTGGACGAGGCCGACGAGATGCTCGACCTGGGCTTCCTGCCCGACGTCGAGAAGATCATGAACTACCTGCCGGCCAAGCGCCAGACGATGCTGTTCTCGGCGACCATGCCGGGCGCGGTCATCGGCCTGGCCCGCCGGTACATGACGCAGCCGACGCACATCCGCGCCACCTCGCCCGAGGGCGAGGGCGTGACCGTCGCCAACATCAAGCAGCACGTCTTCCGTGCGCACAACATGGACAAGCCGGAGCTCGTCTCCCGCATCCTGCAGGCCGAAGGCCGCGGGCTGGCCATGATCTTCTGCCGTACGAAGCGCACGGCGGCCGACATCGCCGAGCAGCTGGAGAAGCGCGGCTTCGCGTCCGGCGCCGTCCACGGCGACCTGGGCCAGGGCGCGCGCGAGCAGGCGCTGCGCGCGTTCCGCAACGGCAAGGTCGACGTGCTGGTGTGCACCGACGTCGCCGCGCGCGGCATCGATGTCGAGGGTGTCACCCACGTCATCAACTACCAGACGCCGGAAGACGAGAAGACCTTCCTGCACCGCGTGGGCCGTACCGGCCGCGCGGGCAACAAGGGCATCGCCGTCACCCTGGTCGACTGGGACGACATCCCGCGCTGGCAGCTGATCAACAAGGCGCTGGAGCTGGACTTCCACGACCCGGTCGAGACGTACTCCACGTCTCCGCACCTGTTCGAGGAAATGAACATCCCGGCCGGTACCAAGGGCATCCTGCCGCGCGCCGAGCGCGTGCGGGCCGGCCTGAAGGCCGAGGACCTGGAAGACCTGGGCGAGACCGGCGGCCGTGGTGGCCGTGGCGGTCGCGGTGAGCGCGGTCCGGCCGCCGCCGCGGCCCCGGTCGAGGAGCGTGCCGCCCGTACGCGCACCCCGCGCCAGCGCCGCCGTACGCGGGGCGGGTCGGAGCTCGGTGCCGAGGGCGCTGCCGTCACCCCCGTGGTCGAGGCGGAGGCCCCCGAGGCTCCGGCCGGCGACGAGCCGCGCAAGCCGCGGCGCCGCCGGACGCGTTCCGTGACGACGGCTGCCGCCGCTGCGGCTGCCGTGGCCGAGGCGGCCCCGGTCGCCCCGGTCGTCGTCGTCGAGGCCGCCCCGGTGGCCCCGGTCGTCGAGGCTCCCGCCGAGGAGGCCCCGGTCAAGGCCCGCCGGACCCGGACCCGCAAGGTCGCCGAGGCGCCGGTCGTGGCGGAGCCGGAGTTCCAGCAGGCCCCGCCGGCCGAGCCGGTCAAGGCCGAGCCGGTCAAGGCCGAGCCGGTCAGGGCCCGCCGGGTCCCGACCCAGAAGCCCGTCCTCGCCCAGGTGACCCCGATCGCCGAGGCTCCGGCCGCGGAGACGGTGGTCAAGGCCCGCCGGACCCGGACCCGCAAGGCCGTCGACGCGGCCCCGGAGCCGGACTTCCAGGTGGCCCCGCCCGTGGAGCCCCCGGTCAAGGCCCGCCGCACCGCCACCACCCGGACCCGCAAGGTCGCGGAGGCCGCTCCGGTCGTCGCCGAGGCCGCCGCGGTGGCCGAGGAGGCTCCGGTCAAGCCGAAGCGCACCCGGACCCGCAAGGCCGCCGCCGCCGTCGTCGAGGCTCCGGCCGCGCCGGCCGCCGAGGAGGCCCCGGCGAAGCCGAAGCGCACGCGGACCCGCAAGGCCGTCGCGGAGACCACGGAGGCCTGATCCCCCGTTCCGCCGTCCGGTGGCCCCGGTCCCCTTCCGAGGAGGCCGGGGCCATCGGCGTACCCGGGCTGGACAGGCCCCTACGGGCCGGTAACCTCTGGCCATGAGCAAGCCGCCCCGCCTCACACTGCCGTCCGGTGCCCGCGCGCACGTCCTGTCCACCGCCCGCGGCGGGTTCGCCGTGCACGAGGCCGGCGAGCCGGTCCGCGGCACCGCCCTGCTGGTCCCCGGTTTCACGGGCAGCAAGGAGGACTTCATCGGCCTCCTCGAGCCGCTGGCCGGCGCCGGGTACCGGGTGGTCGCGGTCGACGGGCGCGGGCAGCACGAGAGTCCCGGACCGCGCGAGGAATCGGCGTACGCGCTGGACGAGCTGGCGCTGGACGTCCTCGCCCAGGCCGCGGCGCTGGGCGGGGGGCCGGTCCACCTGGTCGGCCATTCGCTGGGCGGTCTGATCGCGCGGGCCGCCGTACTGCGCGATGCGGCGCCCTTCGCCTCGCTCACCTTGATGAGCAGCGGCCCGGCCGCGATCTCCGAGGGCCAGCAGGAGCGTACGAAGCTGCTGGTCGCCGCGCTGGAGGCGATGCGCGAAGACATGTCGGGCGTATGGACGGCGATGCGGTCCTTCGATCCGGAGGACGCGGTGCCCGACGCCCCCGAGCTCACGGAGTTCCTGCGCGGACGGTGGCTGGCCACGGTGCCCGAGCAGCTGATCGCCACGGGCCGGATCCTGGTCTCCGAGCCGGACCGGGTGGACGGGCTGAGCCGCGTGGACCTGCCCAAGCTGGTGCTGTCCGGCGAGGTGGACTACGCGTGGCCGGTCCCGCTGATGGACGACATGACACATCGACTGGGCGCCGAGCGGGTGGTCGTACCGGGTACCGAGCACTCCCCCAATGCAGAGAATCCGCAGGTCACGGCCGGTGCGCTGGCCGCGTTCTGGGACGCCCACCCCCAGGTTTAGTTAGCGAATGAAAAAATTTCCTTAGCGTAGGGAATGTTTGCCTCTTACACTTCGTTGGAACAGTGCAAGGAGAACACTGACGAAGGGAGAAGCCCCATGCGCTTCGAGATTCTGCGCCTGGACGATGTCGACGGATCCGCCGTGGACAGCACCGTCGTGGACGCGGCCTCCGTCAACCGGATCGTGCAGCAGGCGGCCGCCGTAGGCCAGCGCATTCTGATCCGACCGGCCGAGAGTGCGTCCTCCTGACAGCTCCGCTCGATCCACACAAGACGCAGACGCCCCCGCACCGATCCGGTGCGGGGGCGTTCGCGTACGCGGGAGCCGGTCAGGCGCCGTGCACGACCTGGAGCACGCCGTTGATGATCTGCTGGACGGCGATCGCGGAGAGCATCATGCCCGCGAGCCGCGTCACGAGGACGACACCGCCGTCCTTGATGACCCGGATGATCACGAGCGAGTAGCGCATCGTGAGCCACAGCACGACGTGCATGGCGATGATCGCCAGCCAGACCGAGACCTGGCCGGTGACCCCGTCCGCCTTCTGCACGGCGAGGATGACGGACACGATCGCACCGGGACCGGCGAGCAGCGGCATGCCGAGCGGGACGAGGGCGACGTTCACGTCCTTGGTCTGCTTGGGCTCGTCGTTCTTGCCGGTGAGCAGGTCGAGCGCGATGAGCAGGAGCAGCAGACCGCCCGCGATCATCAGCGCGGGGACGGAGACGTGCAGGTAGTCCAGGATCTGCTGGCCGCAGATACCGAAGACGGCGATGACGCCGAAGGCCACGCAGACGGCCTGCCAGGCCATGCGGCGCTGCACCTTGACGGGGCGGCCGGAGGTCAGGGCGAGGAAGATCGGCGTGATCCCCGGGGGGTCCATAATCACAAAAAGCGTGAGAAATAGGGATCCGAAGACGGCGAAGTCGAACACAGTGATGCCTTGCAGGAGAGAGGGGTGTGACGAAGAGGAAGGGGCGGCGGGGCGCGGTTACGCGCCGGTCGCTCCGCCGGCGCCCGGAACGGGGAAGGCTCCCGTCGCGCGGCGCGTGATCTCGCCGTAGATCTCGGGGTCGGTCGTGTACTCCCCGAGGCGGCAGGTCTTGCGGCTGCCGTGGTAGTCGCTGGACCCGGTCGCCAGGAGTCCGAGCTCGCCGGCCAGGCCGCGCAGCCGCGCGCGCGTCTCGGAGTCGTGGTCCATGTGGTCCACCTCGATCCCGTCCAGGCCTGCGGACGCGAGCTCGGCTATCGCGGACTCGGGTACGCACCGGCCGCGCTTGACGGCTGCGGGGTGCGCGAACACGGTGACCCCGCCGGCCGCCTTGACGAGGCGGATGGCCTCGAAGGGATCCAGCTCGTGCTTCTCGGCGTACGCGCGGCCGCCGTCGGCGAGCCAGTCCGGCGTGAACGCGTCGGACACGGTGGGTACGACGCCCAGCTCGACGAGCGCGGTGGCGATGTGCGGCCGCCCGACGGAGCCTTCGCCGGCGATCCGGGAGACCTGCTCCCAGGTGACGTCGACGCCGAGCTCCCGGAGCTTGCCGATCATGGCATGGGCGCGCGGGGTGCGGTCGTCGCGGACGAGCTCCCGCTCACGGGCGAGCTCAGGCTCCTCGGGGTCGAAGAGGTACGCGAGCAGGTGCATCCCGATGCCGTCGAGCCGGCAGGACAGCTCCATGCCGGTGACGAGGGTGAGCCCGTGCGGCACCGCGGCGAGGGCCTCGGCGTATCCCCCGACGGTGTCGTGATCGGTCAGCGCGACCACGTCCAGCCCGGCGGCGGCCGCATTGCGGACCAGCTCGGCGGGGGTGTCGGTCCCGTCGGAGGCCGTGGAGTGGGCGTGCAGGTCGATGCGCACGGCCGGGGCTCCAGGGGTCTCGCGGGTACGGGGGGACACCCCAGGATACCGCCCGCCTGCCGGGCGGGCGCCACGCCACCCGACGCCCGGCCCCGGCGGGGGCCTTGGGGCGTCCGGCTACGGACCCAGCACGCGCGGGCTCAGGGCGCCGCACGGGAGGAGTTCGACCTCGGCGCCCGCATCCCGCAGGTCCGTCAGCACCAGTTCGTCGTACATCAGCAGGCCCGACTGCTCCGGCCAGACCACGGCCCACAGCCACAGTCCGCGCGCCTCGCCGGCGAACACGGCCCGGTCCTCCGGGGCTCCCTTCACGTGCCACAGCGGTGTCGGGCGGCCCGCCGCGACGACCTTGGCGTGCGGCGGGGCCGAGACGTCGATGTAGGTACCGGGGTCGGGCCCGTCGATGCCCGCGTACCGCGCGCCGAGGCCCACCCCCAACTCCTCGGCGACCAGCAGCAGCTCCCCCAACCCGCCGAGCGGTCCGGGGCCCGTGCAGGCCACCGCCGTCGCCCGGCCCCCGCTGCGGTCGTCACCGGCCGCAGCCACCCCGGTGAACAGCCACCCCACCGGCAGCGGCCACGGCATCCACACCGGCACCTTCGCCCGGTTCACCACGACGCCCAGGCCTTCGACGCTGGGCGGGATGACGGGCTGCAGGGGGTGCACCGTGCCATGCACCGCACACTGCCACGAGTCGGAGAAAAGCCCGGGCGCCCTGACCCGGCCACCGCACTTCGGGCAAGTTGGTTCGCCCCTCATAAGAAGCCACGCTCCTCCCCGCCCGGCGCCCCGTCAAGACACGATCACCCGTCCGGATGTCTCAGTCCAGCGCCACGGCGGTACGAAGAGGGTCCCGCAGATCCGTGCCGTGCGACAGCCAGCGTTCCTGGAGGGCCGCCGCGCCGTGCACCCGTTTCCACGCGGCCTCGTTCGCCGTCATCGGCAGGAGGGGGAGGAAGTGCACGGGGTCCATGGGCTCGTCGAGTTCCAGGTCCTCGACCAGTCCGCCCGGCTCCGCGACGAGGACGGAGGTGAAGGGCGCCCCGTCCCACAGCGGGCCGCCGACGTCGAGCGAGGCGCCGGGGGACACGACCAGTCCCTCCACCTGCGGCGAGGCGCCCAGCACCGCGAGGGGCCGCAGCAGCTTGTCGGTGGGCGCCAGTCCCGCTCGTACGGTCAGCACGAGCTCGGCGCGCGGACCGCGCAGCGGGTCGGCGACCACGGCGGTCGGATCGCCCATCGGATGCGCGGACATGCCGAGGGTCGCGTAGCGCACGAGGTCGCCCTCGGCGAAGCGGAGCACTTCGATGCGGTCGGTGCCGAGGAAGGTGACCGCGGCGCGTGCGTCGGGTTCGCCGAGTGCGCTGCGCAGCCGGGCTTCGACGAGAGCCAGAATTTCTGCCATGAAGCGAGCATAGAACTCGTATGAGGCGGGTAAAGGGCGGGTCTTGACCATCCGTCGGCTGATAATGTTGATCGCTGGTCGGGGCCACACCCTCGCATGGGGGCATCTCCCAGCGGAGCCGGGGGAGTTTCGGGGGCATCCGGCGACAGGACGTCCTCCACGGGGGACCGGCCGGAGGAGGTGGGGCTGCAATGGATCGAAGTCGATCGTGCAGTACCAACCGCTCTTCCACTCCCGGTACGGGCAAGTTGCAGCCCGTTTGATCATCTGATCAGTCGAAGAGCGACGGCAGAACTTTGTCCTCCCGTCCTGTTCCTTCCGTCTGCCCGGCCCTGCCCGCCGGCGGCGACGGAAGGCCTCCCACCCGTACGGTCCGCAGCCGTGCGTGCGAAGGAGCCTGCCATGTCGATGCTGCCCTACCTGCGTGCCGCCGTACGTCCGGCCCTGCGCAGGTCCACCCCGGCCCAGCCCGGCTACGACACCACCCGCGACCCGTCCGCGAGCAGCGCGGTCGTCGACTGCGCCGTGTACCGCGACGGCCGGCGCGACGTGCGCAGGTCGGGGTCGGCCTGCCTGACGCCGCGTGAGGCGATGGCCCGGGTCCGCGAGGGCGGCGGCTTCGCGTGGATCGGCCTGCACGAGCCGACCGAGGCCGAGTTCGCAGGGATCGCCGCCACCTTCGGGCTGCACCCGCTCGCCGTGGAGGACGCGGTGCACGCGCACCAGCGGCCGAAGCTGGAGCGCTACGACGACACGCTGTTCACCGTCTTCAAGACGATCCACTACGTGGAGCACGCCGAACTGACCGCCACCAGCGAGGTGGTGGAGACCGGCGAGGTGATGTGCTTCACCGGGCCGGACTTCGTCATCACGGTCCGGCACGGTGGCCAGGGTTCCCTCAAGGGTCTGCGCCACCGGCTCCAGGACGACACCGAGCTGCTGGCCAAGGGCCCCTCTTCGGTCCTGCACTCCATCGCCGACCACGTCGTGGACGGGTACATCGCGGTCGCGGCGGCCGTCCAGGACGACATCGACGAGGTGGAGAGCGCGGTCTTCGCCGCGCCCGCCAAGGGCAGTGCGCGCGGCGGCGACGCGGGCCGCATCTACCAGCTCAAGCGCGAGGTACTGGAGTTCAAGCGGGCCGTCGCCCCGCTGCTGCGGCCGATGGAGCTGCTGAGCGAGCGCCCGATGCGGCTGGTGGACCCGGACATCCAGAAGTACTTCCGCGACGTCGCCGACCACCTGGCGCGGGTGCACGAGCAGGTCGTCGGCTTCGACGAACTGCTGAACTCGATCCTCCAGGCCAACCTGGCCCAGGCGACGGTCGCCCAGAACGAGGACATGCGCAAGATCACCTCCTGGGCGGCGATCATCGCCGTCCCGACGATGATCTGCGGGGTCTACGGGATGAACTTCGAGCACATGCCGGAGCTCCGGTGGCGCTACGGCTATCCGATGGTGATGGTCACGATCGTCGGCATCTGCTTCACCATCCACCGGGCCCTGCGCCGCCACGGCTGGCTCTAGGGCGTGTCTTGGGGCACCCCCTACTCTGGTGCGCATGACTCTCAGCACGCTCGACCTGGCCCTCGTCGAGGAGGCCACCAAGAAGTCCGGCCTGATCTGGGTCCGCGGCTCCGGGGCCGACCGGGCCCTGTGGCACGCCTGGGTGGACGGCGCGGCCCATGTGCTGGGCGACGGTCCCGGTGAGCAGCCGTTCCCGGGTCTCGCGGACGGCGCGGCCGCCGAGGTGACCGTGCGCAGCAAGGACAAGGGCGGCCGGCTGGTGGCCTGGACCGCGACCGTACGGGAGCTCGCGCCCCGCAGCGAGGAGTGGCAGGCCGCGGTCGCCGAGCTCAAGGGGAAGCGGCTGAACGCGCCCGATTCGGAGGCGATGACCGAGCGGTGGGCGCGCGAGTGCCGGCTGCTGCGGCTGGAGCCGCTGACGGCGAGCACCGACCTGCCGGGCGGATCGCTGGCCACGGCCCCGCTGGGCTCGCCCGCGGTCACCCGCCGGCCCATTCCGGCCGGCCTGCCGAAGCTGCTGTTCAAGCGGAAGAAGGCGGCCCGCTAAGGCCGGTCCCCCTTCCCTTTCCTTCTGCTACTTCGTCGGGTTCGAGCCCTGGCCGGAGCCCTTGCTCGGGGCCGGGACGGGCGCCCCGCTCTGCTCCTTGGTCGTCGGCATCTGGGACCCGTAGTCGACGGTCTGGTCCTGCGCGGGCGCCTCCAGCGGGAAGGCCTTGCCCCACTCCACGAGATCGACCCGGCCCGCCCCGCCGGCCCGCTCGAGGCGCAGCGGGTACGGGGTCCCCTCCAGGGAGACCGACAGCTTGCCGCCCTTGCCCTTGTCCGCCGTGACCGGGACCGCGCGGGTGGGCCCGACCTTGGTGTAGTCGCCCTTGGCGAGCTTGCCGTCGAGTCCGAGCAGCCCGTCGAGCAGCACGTGCATGTCGGTGAACCCGCGGAACTGCTTGTACGTGGGGTCGCTCTCGGGCACCTTCACGTACTTGTCGCCGAGCTTGCCGGCCGAGTCGGACTTGCCCCAGAAGGCGGCGCTCGCCTTGAGGTAGAGCTGCTCCCCGACCCGCAGCACCTGGAAGGTGTCCTCCTGCGACTTCACCTCGCCGGAGCCGCCGTCCTTCTTGAGCCGCATGTCGAGCGTGAAGGACTTGCCGCCGCTGACGAGCGTGCCGGACAGGTGGACCGAGTCGGCGGCGCCGGCCGCGGCCTTCGCCTTGCTCTCGATCTGGTCGGCGGAGAGCTTGCCGACCCCGTTGGTGCCCTCGTCGGGGTCCGCCCCGCAGCCCGCGCCGGTGACGGCCAGGCCCGCGAACAGGACACCGACGAAGGCCGCCCGGCGCAGCCGTGCGGCGGGGAGGTAGGCGGTCACGGGCAGGTGCCTCTCGTCGTGCGTCTTCGAGCAGCAGGCAGCGTACCCGCCCGTAGCAACCGTGCCCGGCGGGTGGTCGGTCCTCCCGGCCGACCCGCCTCCCACGGCTGCGCACGGGCGGACCGCCCCACCAGGACGGTCTCCCGCGGCACGGGCTAGCCTGAGGGGCGGCAGGACTGAGGATCGACGCTCTAGGAGGCGCTCGCATGGCTGGTGGCGCCCCGCGGATCTTCGTCTCGCATCTGTCGGGTGTGCCCGTTTTCGACCCCAATGGCGACCAGGTCGGCCGCGTCCGCGACCTCGTCGCGATGCTCCGCGTCGGCGGCCGTCCGCCGCGGCTGCTGGGCCTGGTGGTCGAGGTGGTCAGCCGGCGCCGGATCTTCCTCCCCATGACCCGGGTGACGGGCGTGGAGTCCGGACAGGTCATCACCACCGGCGTCGTCAACATGCGGCGCTTCGAGCAGCGGCCCACCGAGCGGCTGGTCCTCGGTGAACTGCTGGACCGCCGGGTGACGCTGGGCACCACCGGCGAGGAGGTCACCGTCCTCGACGTGGCCATCCAGCAGCTGCCGGCCCGCCGCGACTGGGAGATCGACAAGATCTTCGTACGCAAGGGCAAGGGCGGCGCGCTGCGCCGGCGCGGCGAGACCCTGACCGTGGAGTGGTCGGCGGTGACGGGCTTCTCGCTGGAGGAGGAGGGCCAGGGCGCCGAGAGCCTGGTGGCCACCTTCGAGCAGATGCGCCCGGCCGACGTGGCGAACGTCCTGCACCACCTGACGCCGAAGCGGCGCGCCGAGGTGGCCAACGCCCTCGACGACGACCGCCTCGCGGACGTCATGGAGGAGCTGCCCGAGGACGAGCAGGTCGAGATCCTCGGCAAGCTGAAGGAGGAGCGCGCCGCCGACGTCCTGGAGGCGATGGACCCGGACGACGCGGCGGACCTGCTCTCGGAGCTCCCCGAGGACGACAAGGAGCGGCTGCTGACGCTGATGCAGCCGGACGACGCGGCCGACGTGCGCCGGCTCCTGTCGTACGAGGAGAACACCGCGGGCGGTCTGATGACCACCGAGCCGATCGTGCTGCGCCCGGACGCGACGGTCGCGGACGCGCTGGCCCGGGTACGGCAGGCGGACCTGTCGCCGGCGCTGGCCGCGCAGGTGTACGTGTGCCGGCCGCCGGACGAGACGCCGACGGGCAAGTACCTGGGCACGGTGCACTTCCAGCGGCTGCTGCGGGACCCCCCGTTCACGCTGGTGAGCTCGATCGTGGACGCGGGCCTGCCGCCGCTGCGCCCGGACGCCTCGCTGCCCCAGGTGACGAGCTATCTCGCCGCCTACAACATGGTGGCGGTACCGGTGGTCGACGAGAGCGGTTCGCTGCTGGGTGCGGTGACCGTGGACGACGTACTGGACCATCTGCTGCCGGACGACTGGCGGGAGACGGACTACCACGCCGAGGAGGTGCCCGGTGCCCGGTGAGCGACGGGGTGAGCCGGCCCGCGAACGGCGCCGTGAGCAGATCCGCGTACGGCGGGAGCTGGCGCGCGAGCACGCCCGCGAGTCCGCGCGCGAGCAGGGGCTCACGGGCCGGGAGGAGGAGGTCGCCGAGCGGCTGCGGGCCAGGACGTCCGGTTCCCCGACCGGGTCGACCGCGCTGACCCGGTCGCCGCGGGCGCGGCTGGACCAGCCCCGGGCGGACAGGCGGCGGCTGCTTCCGGTGTACGACCCGGAGGCGTTCGGACGGCTGTCGGAGCGGGTGGCGCGGTTCCTCGGCACGGGCCGGTTCATCGTCTGGATGACCCTGGTCATCATCCTGTGGGTGCTGTGGAACATCTTCGCGCCGGACCACCTGAGGTTCGACGAGTACCCGTTCATCTTCCTGACGCTGATGCTGTCGCTGCAGGCCTCGTACGCCGCCCCGCTGATCCTGCTGGCGCAGAACCGGCAGGACGACCGGGACCGGGTCAACCTGGAGCAGGACCGCAAGCAGAACGAGCGCTCCATCGCCGACACCGAGTACCTGACCCGGGAGATCGCGGCGCTGCGGATGGGCCTGGGCGAGGTCGCGACCCGCGACTGGATCCGGTCGGAGTTCCAGGACCTGATCAAGGAGATGGACGAGCGGCGTCTATTCCCGGCGGAGAGTGACGAAGGCGACCGCTAGCGGCCTTACCTGAGGCAGGCTACCGAGCCGTACCATCGGGTCATGGCTACCGACACAAGCTCCGCCGCCGTGCCCGAGCAGGATGCGATCCTCGACGCGCTGGCGACGGTGAACGACCCCGAGATCCACCGGCCGATCACCGAGCTCGGCATGGTCAAATCGGTGGAGATCGGCGACGGCGGCGAGGTCGCCGTCACGGTCTACCTCACGGTGTCGGGCTGCCCCATGCGCGAGACGATCACCAAGAACGTCACCGAGGCCGTCGAGCGGGTCGCCGGCGTCACATCGGTCGCCGTCACGCTGGACGTGATGAGCGACGAGCAGCGCAAGGAGCTGGCGGCCACGCTGCGCGGCGGCACCGCCGAGCGCGAGGTGCCCTTCGCCAAGCCGGGCTCGCTGACCCGCGTCTACGCGGTCGCGTCCGGCAAGGGCGGCGTCGGCAAGTCGTCGGTGACGGTGAACCTGGCCGCGGCGATGGCCGCGGACGGCCTGAAGGTCGGCGTCGTGGACGCGGACATCTACGGCCACAGCGTGCCGCGCATGCTGGGCGTGGACGGCCGCCCGACCCAGGTCGAGAACATGATCATGCCGCCGTCCGCGCACGGCGTGAAGGTCATCTCCATCGGCATGTTCACCCCGGGCAACGCGCCCGTGGTGTGGCGCGGTCCGATGCTGCACCGGGCCCTCCAGCAGTTCCTGTCGGACGTGTTCTGGGGCGACCTGGACGTACTGCTGCTGGACCTGCCGCCGGGTACGGGCGACATCGCGATCTCCGTGGCCCAGCTGGTGCCGAACGCGGAGATCCTGGTCGTGACCACCCCGCAGCAGGCTGCGGCCGAGGTCGCGGAGCGGGCCGGCTCGATCGCCGTGCAGACCCACCAGAAGATCGTCGGCGTCGTCGAGAACATGTCCGGGCTGCCGTGCCCGCACTGCGACGAGATGGTCGACGTGTTCGGCTCGGGCGGTGGCCAGAAGGTCGCCGACGGCCTCACCAAGACGGTCGGCGCGACGGTCCCGGTGCTCGGCTCCATCCCGATCGACGTACGGCTGCGCGAGGGCGGCGACGAGGGCAAGCCGGTCGTCCTGTCGGACCCGGACTCCCCGGCCGGTGCGGCGCTGCGCTCGATCGCGGGCAAGCTGGGCGGCCGCGCCCGCGGCCTGGCCGGCATGTCCCTGGGCATCACCCCGCGCAACAAGTTCTGACCTGCACGACGCGAAGGGCACCGCCGACCGGCGGTGCCCTTTCCCGTACCCGTCTACTCGTACGCGGCCAGATCGCCGATCACCGAGAAGCCGAGTCCGTACGCGCTCATCCCGCGCCCGTACGCGCCCACGTGCACGCCACCGCGCGTCGATCCGGCGAGCACCCAGCCGAACTCGGACTCGCGGTAGTGGAACGGCGTCGGCTCCCCGTCGACCGGGAGCGAGAGCGTCGACCAGTCCTCGCCGCCGAGGTCGTCGGCGAGCTCCCAGGCGGCTTCGGTCTGCTGGTCGAGCCAGTCGTCGCGCAGGGTGTGGTCCATCTGCCCGGGCCAGCTGTACGCCAGCAGCCCGGAGCCGGCCAGCCAGGCCGCCGAGGAGACCGAGGTGGCCTCCAGGACGCCGGTGCCGTCGCTGCTGCGGCGCAGCGGGTTGCTCGCGACGGTGACGACCACCGCGAAGCGCTCCTTCTCGCCGGTGGCGAGCTCCCCGCGCGCGGAGGGCTCGTCGCCGTGGCCGGTGGAACCGTGCTCGACGGTGCCGTCGGCGCCGGTGCCCACCTGCATGAGCCAGCGGGGGCCGGTGAAGGCCCCGTCCAGCCCGTACCAGGGGAAGTCCGCGGCCAGGAACCCCTCGGCCGTCCGGCGGGCCGTCGGGACGGGCGCCGCGGCCTCCTGGGGGTGCGCGGGGGCGGACTGCGGGGATGCAGCCGCGGGCTCCGCCGGTGCGGCCGGTTCTGCTGGTGCGGCAGCGGGAGCGGGCGCCTCGGCGGGCTGCACCCCTACCCGGCTACTGCTCGTCGTCTCCATCGATGCGGCCTCTCGTTCCGTGGGGTCCGGAACGCGCCCTCCCCCACGTGTCGTCGGGGGGACCCCCACCCTGGGGCGTCCTGGGTCCGGACTCATGGAGGATAGCCACCGGACCCCGGATCACCGGGGAAGGCTCGAATCAGGGGGTGTCTTACCGGCCCCGGGCCACGACCTAGGTGGCGTCGGCGTCGTACGGGGTGCGCTGGTCGACGGCCGGGGCGGCGGGCTTCTTGAGCAGGTCCGGGCCGGTGGCGGCGGGCGCGGCGGAAGTGCCGGCGGCGGCCGGGGCGGGGGCCGTGTCCCTGCTGTTCACGGCGTCGGTGACGTCGTTCAGCTCCTTGCGGAGATCGAAGGTGCTGCGGATCTCCGCAAGATCCTCGTTCTCGGTCAGCTGCTTGCGGATGAACGTCTTCGGGTTCAGGTCCTCGAACTCGAAGTCCTTGAACTCGGGACCGAGTTCCGACCGGATGTCCTGCTTCGCACTGTCGGAGAACGCCCGGATCTTCCGGATGACCCCGGTGACGTCCTGGATCACCTTGGGCAGCTTGTCCGGGCCGAAGACGAGGATGGCCAGCACCACGATCGTGACCAGCTCGAGTGCGCCTATGTCGTTGAACACCTTGCCGCTCCTCGGCTCTCTTCACTTCGGGCCACGACACACGGTACCCGGCCTTGTCGGCGGGCCCATACATCGGTGCGCCATCGGCCTCGGATTCTCCGTATGGTCATGATCCGTTCGCCGAACCGAGGACCAGTTCCAAGGTGCGCTCGCTGCCGTCGCGCAGCACGGTCAGGGTGAGCGGATCGCCCGGGCGGTGGGCCCGGATCTTGATGACGAGCTCGTCGCCGCCGTGTACGCGGACCCCGTCCACCTTGGTGATCACGTCGCCGCCCTGGATCCCGGCGCGGGCGCCGGGGCCGTCTGCGGTGACGGCCGGCTTGCCGCCTTCGCCCTTGGCGGCGACGCGGGCCCCGTCGCCGGTGTACTCCATGTCGAGGGTGACGCCGATGACGGGATGCGTGGCGTGGCCGGTGCGGATGAGCTCCTCGGCGACGCGCTTGCCCTGGTTGACCGGGATGGCGAAGCCGAGCCCGATGCTGCCGCTCTGCTTTTCGGGATCCCCCTTGTCGGCCCCCCGGATCGCGCTGTTGATCCCGATCACGCGGGCCTTGGCGTCGAGGAGCGGGCCGCCGGAGTTGCCGGGGTTGATGGGGGCGTCGGTCTGGAGGGCGTCGACGTAGCTGATGTCGCTGCCGTCGCCCTTGTCGCCGCCTGCGGTGATGGGCCGGCCGGTGGCGCTGATGATGCCGGCGGTGACGGTGTTGGAGAGGTCGAACGGCGCGCCGATGGCCACCACCGGGTCGCCGACCTTCACGTTCTCGGAGTTCCCGAGGGAGAGCGGCTGCAGGCCCCGTACGCCTTCGACCTTGACGACGGCCAGGTCGTAGCCGCTGTCCCGGCCGACCAGTTCGGCGGTGACGCTCTCGCCGGTGCTGAAGGTGACCGTTATGTCCTTGGCGTCGGAAACGACGTGGTTGTTGGTGAGGATGTGGCCCTGCTGGTCGAGGACGAACCCGGTTCCGGTGCCGCTGCCGCCGGAGCCGCGGACGTGCAGGGTCACGACGCCGGGCAGTGCGGTGGCGGCGATGCCGGCCACGCTCTCGGGGGCCCGGCCCTTGCTCTCGACGGCGGCCTGCGGGAGTTCGAGGCGGGTGCTGCTCTGCCGTTCGGCGAGGACGCCGAGCCAGCCGCCGATGCCGCCGGCGAGGAGGGCGGTGCCGAGGCTGAGGGCCACGGCGTGCCGCAGCCGGATGCCGCGCCCGCCCGGCGCCTTCCCCTGATCGGCGACCTGGAGCGGCCGCTCGCCCCACGGGTCGTACCGCGGCCCCGGCACCGTCGCCTGTGGCGCGGGCTCGGCCGCCGGATCGGAGCCTGCGCCCGGCTCGGCCGCGTGGCCGGTCTCCGCCCCGGCCGCTGCCGCCGGGGCGGAAGGGCGGCTCCACCACGAGGGAGCCGTGTCGGACTGCTGCTGGTCGGCCATGGGCGCTCCCCCTGGGGGTCCCCCCGGCGGAGCCTGGGGGAGGGTACCTGTAGCACCGCCGGGCGGCGCATCTGCCGCAGATTCAACCAGGTCCCCCGCCCCCCGGGGGCCACACCCCCGGTTCCCGGGCCCCCGCCGCCCCGGGTGTCAGCGGGTCAGGGAGACCGGGCGGGGTGAGGCGGAGATCGAGGGGTGGACCGGTGGCAGCGGGCCCGTGGGGCGTGGGCCGGCGACGAACCCGGGGCTCGGCGACCGGTCCCGGACCACCGCATCGGCCACCGAGACCGCGGGACCGGGCCGCGTCGCCGGGGCCTCGCCCCGCACGTTCGGCTCGAGGGTGTCGACCGGCAGCGAACCGCCCAGCGCGATCGCGGCCAGCGAGACGGCCCCGGCTGCCACGAACGCGAAGCGGCGGCGCGGACGCCCCACCTCGTGGATGCGGAAGCCCTGCTGCGGTGCGGCCGGGGGCACGTACCCGAAGAGCTCCGCGCCCGGCGGGCTCTGCGGACCCGGCGGACCGGACGGCCCGTCGGGGCCGTCGCCCGGCAGCCCCTGCAACCGGGCCAGGAGCCCGGCCGACAGCGGCGGCGGTGCGCTCTCCACGAACAGGCTCTTCACACGGCGCTGCGCATCGGCCTCGGCCTTGCACTTGGCACACGTGGCCAGATGCGCCAGGACCCGCTCGCGCGCGTCATGACTCAGCTCCCCGTCGACCAGCGCGGCGAGGCGGTCGCCCAGGTGCTGCTCGGCAGGAGACGGACTGACTCCGCTCACTCGGCTCCGCCCTCTCCCCCGGCGCCCGGCGCGCCCACCGCCACTCCCGCCAGCGCCCGCTGCTCGGCACGGGCCTCGGGAGACCGGTGCTTGAGCGCCTTGCGCAGATGCGAACGGCCCCGGTGGATACGGCTGCGGACGGTGCCGAGCTTCACGCCCAGCGTCGCGGCGATCTCCTCGTACGAGAGGCCCTCGATGTCGCAGAGCACCACGGCCGCACGGAACTCGGGCGCAAGGGTGTCCAGCGCCTGCTGCACGTCCGCGTCGAAGTGGGTGTCGTGGAGGACCTGCTGCGGGGACGGCTCACGGCTCGGCAGCCGCTCGGCGGCGTCGTCGCCGAGGGCGTCGAAGCGGATCCGCTGCTTGCGGCGGACCATGTCCAGGAACAGGTTGGTGGTGATCCGGTGCAGCCAGCCCTCGAACGTTCCCGGCGTGTACGTGGACAGCGAGCGGAAGACGCGGACGAAGACCTCCTGCGTCAGGTCCTCGGCGTCGTGCTGGTTGCCCGTCAGACGGTAGGCAAGGCGGTAGACCCGCGCACTGTGCGTGCTGACGATCTCCTCCCATGAAGGAGGGGTCCACGCCTGGGTGCCCGCATCGGCGGCAAAGGTCGCGGTGGTTGCGGTGGCAGCGGTGTGGAAGCGGTCAGCGATGTTGGTCACGGATTTCGGCTCACCCGCCGACCAGAAGAGGCGTCTCAGTACGCCTCCACGATCCACAGGCGCAGCCGCACCTCCCCTATCGGCTCTGGTGGTGTCCAGTGGAGTCCCTACCATAGCCACCCCTCCCGTCAGCTCCGGATAAGTGTTTTTGCAGTAACTTTGCACGTACCTTCGACACGCCGGGCCGTCGTTCTGCCCGGTGCCGTCCCCATCTATCCCGGCTGCGCCCCGCCCTTACGCCCCTTTTGCCTCGCTGGGCCTTTCCGCCGCTGTTTTCTTCAACGCCCGGTCCCATCTGCGGGTTCCCGACGTCAACGGATACAGTCACCGTTGCGCCAACTATGGGGACAGGAGAGGGTCATTACCGGCAACCGGCAGACGAGCTGGGCGTTCGCCGACGCGTTTGTCGCCGAGGACGACGCTCTGCGGTGGGCCCGCGACCGGGCCAGGGAAGCGGGCCTTCGCTCCGTCTCCCCGGGCACCGGGGCCGCGCTGCGCCTGCTCGCCGCCACGGCGGACGCCAAGGCGGTCGCCGAGATCGGCACCGGCACCGGCGTCTCCGGCATCCACCTCCTCCACGGCATGCGCGCCGACGGGGTGCTGACCACCGTGGATCCCGAGGCCGACCGGCAGGCCTTCGCCCGCCAGGCCTTCCGGGCCGCCGGCTTCGCGGGCAACCGCGCCCGGTTCATCCCCGGCCGCGCACTCGACGTACTCCCCCGGCTCGCCGACGGCGGGTACGACCTCGTCTTCTGCGACGGGGACCCGTCCGAGTCCCTCGACTACCTCGCCGAATCGTTGCGCCTGCTGCGCCCCGGCGGGCTGGTGTGCTTCGAGGGGGTCTTCTCCGACGGCCGCACCGTCGACTCGGCGGCGCAGCAGATCGAGGTGATGCGGGTACGGGAGCTGCTGCGCAGCGTCCGGGAGAGCCCGGCCCTGGAGGCGGCCCTGCTCCCGGTGGGCGACGGGCTGCTGTGCGCGGTCCGGCGCTGAGTGCCGGTACGGCTCGGCGGGACCCGGCTCAGCTCAGGAGCAGGAAGGTGAGCGCCGACGTGCCGCCCAGCGCCGTGCCGGCGAGGAGTTGCGCCGGGGTGTGAGCCCGCAGGACCAGCCGGGACCAGGCGACGGCGACGGCGATCAGGGCCGCCGGGAGCACCCGCGGCCCGAAGACGAGCAGCGCCGGACGCCGAAGGTGATGATCCCGACCGGGACCACACCGCAGAACAGGGCGGCGAGCAGGCCCCAGCCGAGACCGGTCCACGACGCACTGCCGTGCCACCCGATGAGCAACAGCAGGGCGACGACCGTGTTCGCCGGCGCCAGTCCGTCGGAGACCACGCGGGCGGCCTTCTGGCGGGGAGTGCAGTCCGCGAAGGGCGGCGGCGCGGGCGGGGAGAAGGTCACGGCCGGCTCCGCGAGGCGCAGGGGATCAGTTCGGGACGAGGTCCCCGGACACGACACAACGCTGCCCCGGCCGCGGGGAGCGGACGGGGCAGCGCAGAGATTACGAGAATGCAGATGGTGCGCGGTGCTGCCGACTGGTTAGCCGACGACCTTCTTCAGGGCGTCACCCAGGGCGTCCGCCTCGTCCGGAGTCAGCTCGACGACAAGCCGACCGCCGCCCTCGAGCGGTACGCGCATGACGATGCCCCGCCCCTCCTTGGTGACCTCGAGCGGGCCGTCGCCCGTCCGCGGCTTCATGGCCGCCATGCTCGTTCCCCTTCCTGAAACCAGCTCATCGTCAGCCGACGGCCCCATTCAGGCGCCTGGAACCCGGCATCGAACACATTGCTTCTTGGCCATTATCCCGCATGTCAGGACCCGATGACCAACATCGGCAGGGAACGCTTGCGCAACGCGCTCGGCCAAAACCACTCATTTCGGGGACGTGCCTGCGATACTTCGCCGCCGCACCCGGCGTTCGCCCTCCGCTTTCTTTGACGCACATCACATGCCCCGGGACGGTCCGGTCCGCCATGCTGGCCCTTGCACCGGCCGGTACCGGCCGGTAGCCAAGCCCGCGACGAAGGGGGACCCCCTGCCATGGCCGACAGCGTGCTCTACGAAGTGACCGACGGACTCGCAAAAATCACGATCAACCGTCCCGACGCCATGAACGCGATGAACACCGAGGCCAAGGTGGCGCTCCGCGACGCGGTCCAGGCGGCGGCCGCGGACACGGCCGTCCGGGCGGTGCTGCTGACCGCGGCCGGCAACCGGGCGTTCTGCGTCGGCCAGGACCTCAAGGAGCACATCGGGAACCTGGCGGCGGACCGCAAGAACGGGTCCACGCTGACCATGAGCACGGTCGCGGACCACTACAACCCGATCGTGCGCGCCCTGACCGAGATGCCCAAGCCGGTGGTGGCGGGCGTCAACGGCGTCGCGGCCGGAGCGGGCTTCGGCTTCGCGCTGGCGGCGGACTTCCGGGTCGTCGCCGACACGGCCTCCTTCAACACCTCCTTCGCGGGGGTGGCGCTCACCGCGGACTCGGGCGTCTCCTGGACCCTCCCCCGCCTGATCGGCGCCTCCCGGGCCTCCGACCTGCTGCTCTTCCCCCGCTCCGTGAAGGCGCAGGAGGCGTACGAGCTCGGCATCGTGAACCGCCTGGTGCCCTCGGACTCCCTGCACGCCGAGGCCGAGGCGGTGGCCCGCACCCTGGCGGCCGGCCCGACGGTGGCCTACGCGGCCCTGAAGGAGTCCCTGGCCTACGGGGCCGACCGCTCGCTGGCGGAGGCCCTGTCCCACGAGGACACCCTGCAGGCCCGCGCGGGTGCCTCCGAGGACCACTCCATCGCCGTCGAGGCCTTCCTCGCCAAGCAGCCGCCGAAGTACCTGGGCCGCTGAGCCCGGCACCCCCGGGTGCCGCCCGCCCCCGCCGCCGCTCGGCTCAGGCGGGGGTACGGGCGGTGCAGGCGGCCAGGTGGTCGTTGACCAGCCCGCAGGCCTGCATCAGGGCGTAGGCCGTCGTGGGGCCGACGAAGCGGATCCCGGCCTTCTTCAGGGCCTTGGACAGGGCCGTGGACTCGGGCGTCACCGCCGGGACCTCGGAGATCGTCGCGGGGGCCGGGCGGCCCGGCTCCGGCGCGTGCGACCAGATCAGCTCGTCCAGCTCGCCCGGCTCCCACCCCG
Source organism: Streptomyces sp. NBC_01296 (assembly GCF_035984415.1). NCBI lineage: Bacteria > Bacillati > Actinomycetota > Actinomycetes > Kitasatosporales > Streptomycetaceae > Streptomyces > Streptomyces sp. NBC_01296. The sequence continues at coordinate 3,342,265 of NZ_CP130720.1, forward strand.
CCAGGACCTTCGCGTTGGCGAGCGTGGCCTCGATCTTGGCCCGGTTGCGGATGATCCCCTCGTCCGCGAGCAGCCGCTGCGCGTCGGCCGCGCCGAACTCCGCGACCTCGGCGATCACGAACCCCGCGAAGGCCTTACGGAAGCCCTCCCGCCGCCGCAGGATCGTCAGCCAGGACAGCCCGGACTGGAAGGCCTCCAGGCACAGCCGCTCGTACAGGGCGTCGTCCCCGTGCACCGCGCGGCCCCACTCCGTGTCGTGGTACGCGAGGTAGTCCTCGGTGGCCAGCGCCCAGGGGCAGCGCAGGCCCCCGTCCGGACCCGCGACGGCCGTCACTGCTCCTCCTTGTGCAGGTCGACCGCGCCGCCCTGCGCCTGCGCGCGGCTGTGCGCGGCCGCAGCCGTCAGCTCCGCGATCCGCGCGTCCCGCTCGGCGAGCTCCGCGGCGAGCCGCTCCAGTACGTCGTCCACCTCGGCCATCCGGTACCCGCGGGGTGCGACCGGAAGCCGCAGCGCGTCGATGTCGGCCCGTACGACCGGGCGGCTCTCCGGCAGCGCGTCGGCCACCCGGTCCGGCTCCGCCTCCGGCAGCACGGCCTCGGAACCACCGCCCACCACGGCCAGGGTGACCGCCGCGACGACCACGACCAGCGCGATCAGCAAGAACCAGAACACGAGCAACTCCCTGAGAGACATCGGGCCACCGGCCACCAGGTTAAGGTCGCAGCGAGGCGCGAGGGCCGCCGGAGGAGGAAAGAACGGGATGCTGCGACTGGGCAGGCGCGAGTTCGACACCCACGAGCCGGTGATCATGGCCATCGTGAACCGTACTCCGGACTCCTTCTACGACCAGGGCGCGACGTTCCGCGACGAGCCCGCGCTGGACCGGGTCGAGCAGGCGGTCGCCGAGGGCGCCGCGATCATCGACATCGGCGGGGTCAAGGCGGGCCCGGGCGAGCACGTGGACGCGGCCGAGGAGGCCCGGCGCACGGTCGGCTTCGTGGCGGAGGTACGGCGCCGCCACCCGGACGTGGTGATCAGCGTCGACACCTGGCGGCACGAGGTCGGCGAGGCGGTCTGCGAAGCCGGGGCCGACCTCCTGAACGACGCCTGGGGCGGCGTGGACCCGAAGCTGGCGGAGGTCGCCGCCCGGCACGACGTCGGCCTGGTCTGCACCCACGCGGGCGGGGTCGAGCCGCGCACCCGGCCGCACCGGACGACGTACGACGACGTGGTGGCGGACATCCTGCGCGTCACGGTCGGACTTGCCGAACGCGCCGCCGCACTCGGCGTGCGCCGGGACGCGATCATGATCGACCCGGGCCACGACTTCGGGAAGAACACCCGGCACTCGCTGGAGGCCACCCGCCGCCTGGGCGAGATGACGGACACCGGCTGGCCGGTGCTGGTCTCGCTGTCCAACAAGGACTTCGTCGGCGAGACCCTCGACAAGCCGGTCAAGGAGCGCCTGTTGGGCACCCTGGCCACGACGGCCGTCTCGGCCTGGCTCGGCGCCCAGGTCTACCGCGTCCACGAGGTCGCGGAGACCCGGCAGATCCTGGACATGGTGGCGTCCATCCAGGGCCACCGACCCCCGGCGGTCGCCCGCCGCGGACTGGCCTGAGCCACACGGCCCGACGGCCGGAGACCCCCGGCGGTCACCCGCCGGGGGCTCGTGTAGCGGCAGGGGCTACTTGCCGACTTCCTTGGTGACGAGCGCGATCGCCTCGTCCACGTCGTCCGTGACGTGGAAGAGGTAGAGGTCGCGCTCCGAGGCCTTGCCCTGCGCGATCACCGTGTTCTTGAGCCAGTCGACCAGGCCGGACCAGTACTCCGACCCGAACAGCACGATCGGGAACCGGGTGATCTTCTGGGTCTGGACCAGGGTCAGGGCCTCGAACAGCTCGTCCAGCGTGCCGAGTCCGCCCGGCAGCACCACGAAGCCCTGGCTGTACTTCACGAACATCGTCTTGCGGACGAAGAAGTACCGGAAGTTCAGCCCGAGGTCCACGTGCTGGTTGAGCCCCTGCTCGAAGGGCAGCTCGATGCCCAGGCCCACGGAGACGCCGTTGGCCTCCCGGGCGCCCTTGTTGGCCGCCTCCATCGCTCCCGGGCCGCCGCCCGTGATCACCGCGAAGCCCGCCTCGACGAGCGCGCTGCCGATCTGCACGCCGGCCTCGTACTCCGGCGAGCCGGCGGGCGTACGGGCCGAGCCGAACACGCTGATCGCCGGCGGCAGCTCCGCCAGCGTGCCGAAGCCCTCGATGAACTCCGACTGGATGCGCAGGACCCGCCAGGGATCGGTGTGCACCCACTCGGAAGGCCCGGCCGAATCCAGCAGCCGCTGGTCCGTCGTACTGCCCGCCTGCACCTGGCTCCGCCTGCGCAGCACCGGCCCGAGCTGCTGCTCCTCGGGCCGACGACGAGCGTTGCCTTCGGGGTTGCCCATGATGTGCTCCCTCCTGCTGATCGTTGGATCAGGGTAGGCGCACAAAGGTGACGAGCAGCGGAATTCAGGTGGTCAGCCAGGCGCGGAGTCGTTCTTCGCAGTGGAGGATCGCCTTCGTCTCCACCCGTTCGTCCACCTTGTGGGCCAGCAGGGCGTCGCCCGGGCCGTAGTTCACGGCCGGGACGCCGAGGGCGCTGAAGCGGGACACGTCCGTCCAGCCGAACTTCGGCATGGCGCGGCCGCCGACGGCCTCCATGAACGCCGCCGCGGCGGGGTGGGAGAGGCCCGGGAGGGCGCCGCCCGAGAAGTCGTCGATCACGAACTCGTCGACGCCGCAGTCCGCGAAGACCTCCCGGACGTGGGCGATCGCCTCGTCCATGCTGCGGTCGGGGGCGAAGCGGAAGTTGACCGTCACCGTGCAGGCGTCGGGGATGACGTTGTTGGCGACGCCGCCCTCGATACGGACCGCGTTCAGGCCCTCGTGGTACTCGAGGCCGTCGATGACGGGCTTGCGGGGCTCGTACGCCGCGAGTTTGGCGAGAATCGGGGCTGCCGCGTGGATGGCGTTGGAGCCCATCCAGCTGCGCGCGGAGTGGGCGCGCTCGCCGGTCGTGCGGAGCAGGACGCGCAGGGTGCCCTGGCAGCCGCCCTCGACCTCGGCGTTCGACGGCTCCAGCAGGACCGCGAAGTCGCCGGTCAGCCAGTCGGGGTGGGCCCCGGCGACCTTGCCCAGGCCGTTGAGGTCGGCGGCGACCTCCTCCTGGTCGTAGAAGACGAAGGTGAGGTCGCGGTTGGGCTCGGGCACGGTCGCGGCGATGCGCAGCTGTACGGCGACGCCGGACTTCATGTCGGTGGTTCCGCAACCCCACAGGACGTCGTTCTCGTCCAGGCGGGACGGGACGTTGTCGGCGATCGGCACCGTGTCGAGGTGGCCGGCGAGCACGACGCGCTCGGCCCTGCCGAGGTTCGTGCGGGCCACGACGTTGTTCCCGTACCGGTCGACCGTGAGGTGCGGCAGGGCGCGCAGCGCGTGTTCCACCAGGTCGGCGAGGACCTTTTCGTCGCCGCTCACGGACGGGATGTCGACGAGCCGGGCGGTCAGCTCGGCGGCGTCCAGGGTGAGGTCGAGCTCGGATTCGGACATGGCTCTGACCCTAACGCCCCGGGCTGCGACGAACGTCCCACGTCCGGCCGGTGGACGCGGCACATGGCTCAAGTACGGTGGGCGGCGTGTCCAAGAGCGATCACCCCCGCCCTCGCCGCCGGCCGCTGCTCAAAGTCGCCGGTGCATTCGTGCTGCTCGCGCTGATCGGCTACTTCGCCGTGCAGTACGACTCGACGAACGGCGGTGGCGGCGCCCCGCACTGCACGGCCTCCCTCCGGACGAATCCGACCCTCGTCGACATGACCCCCGAGCAGGCGGGCAACGCGGCGACGATAGCCGCGGTCGGCGTGGCCAAGGGCCTGCCGGACCGGGCCGTGACCATCGCGCTGGCGACCGCGATGCAGGAGTCCGGGCTGCGCAACCTGCCCCACGGCGACCGGGATTCGCTGGGTCTGTTCCAGCAGCGGCCCTCGATGGGCTGGGGCACCGAGCAGCAGATCATGGACCCGGTGTACTCGGCCGGGATCTTCTACGAGCGCCTCGTCGCGGTCAAGGGGTACTCGCGGCTCCCGCTGACGGAGGCCGCGCAGCAGGTGCAGCTCAGCGGCTTCCCCCAGGCGTACGCGAAGCACGAGCCGGACGCGACCGTCCTGACGGCCGCCTTCGCCGGTGACGGCGAGCTGACGTGCGGCGGGCCCGCGCCCACCGCGCCGGGCGACCCGGAGAAGGTGCGGACGGAGCTCACCCGGATCTTCGCCAAGGACAAGCTGCACTCCGCTCCCGCGGAGCCGCGCCGGACTCCGGACGCGGGCCGGGAGGTCAAGGAGGCCGAGGTGACCTTCGTCGAGAAGCAGGACGGGGGCGCGTCCGCGGCGCGCGGCAGCAAGGCGATGGCGGGCTGGGCGGTGGCCAACTCCCGGGGAATGGGCATCGTGCGCGTCTCGTACGGCCGGGACGGCTGGGTGGCGGGCGAGGCCAAGGGCAAGTGGCAGCAGAAGGGCGTCCAGGGCGGGAAGTCGGCCGCCGGCGATCCCTACGGCGCCGAGCGCGACGAGGTACGGATCTTCGTCGCCCGCTGAGCCGGTGCCGTTGCCGGTGCCGGCGGGCAGCCGCGGCCCGCTGACACGCCGATCCGCGGCGCGGTCGCGCGTGCGAGACGTCCCCCGTACGGGGGTGCCCGGCGGGCGGCCCGATCCGCCCCCGGAAGGACGGAAGCCCTGGTCGGCGCGCATTCATGGGCTTTTCGCGGAAGCCGATTAAACGATGCGTTACTGATCCTTTACCCGGTGGCTCCGCAACTCCACCCGCCCCCTGAGCGGTTGTACACGGCGTACTCAGCCGCTACCGCTTAGGAGCATCATGTCCCTCCCCCTGACCCGCCGGATCGCCCGTACCGCGCTGCTGCTCGCAGCCGGGGCAGCTCCCGTGGTCGGTGCGGCCGGCGCGGCCAGCGCCGCGGGCCTGGAGTCCGTGCCGCAGCTGGGCGCCCTCACCAGCCCGGACGCCGCGGACGCCGCGGGCGACGTGGTCGGCACCGGTGAGGCCGCTGCCACCACCGCGACGGACACCGCCGCCAAGGCCGTGCCCGGCGCCCCCGCGGAGATCACCAAGACCGCGGGCGGCCTGCTCGGCGGGCTGCCGGCCAAGGGCCTGCCGACCGGGAACCTGCCGACCGACGCCGTGCCGGCCGGCGACCTCACCAGCGCGGTTCCCACCCAGGGGCTGCCGCTGGGCGGCCTCCCCCTGGGCGGCTGATCCGCCGCGAGCAAGAACGCCGAGGGGCCGGGAGCACGCGCTCCCGGCCCCTCGGCCTGTGTGCGGGGTGCGGCACCGGCACCGGCACCGGCACCGGATCAGGCGAGGCGCTTGACCGCCGCCTCGACGCGCTCGTCCGTGGCCGTGAAGGCGACGCGGACGAACTGCGCGCCCGCCTCGCCGTAGAAGTCGCCCGGTGCGACCAGGATGCCCAGCTCGGCGAGGTGGGCGACCGTCTCCCAGCAGGCCTCGTCCCGGGTCACCCACAGGTACAGGCTGGCCTCGCTGTGCTCGACCCGGAAGCCGTGCGCCTCCAGGGCCGCCCGCAGCGCCGCGCGCCGCGCCGCGTAGCGCACGCGCTGCTCCTCGACGTGCGCGTCGTCGCCGAGCGCGGCGACCGTGGCCGCCTGCACCGGGGCCGGGGTCATCATGCCGCCGTGCTTGCGGATCTCCAGCAGTTCGCCGAGCACGTCGGCGTCACCGGCGAGGAACGCGGCCCGGTAGCCCGCCAGGTTGGAGCGCTTGGAGAGGGAGTGGACGGCGACGATGCCCTCGTACGAGCCGCCGCAGACGTCGTCGTGCAGGACGGAGACGGGCTCGGCCTCCCAGCCGAGCTCCAGGTAGCACTCGTCGCTGAAGAGCAGGATCCCGTGCTCGCGCGCCCAGGCCACGATCCGGATCAGGTCTTCCTTCGGGATGACCTTCCCGGTGGGGTTGGACGGGGAATTGAGCCACAGCAGCTTCACGCCGGCCGGGTCGAGGTCCCTCGGGTCGTCGTAGACGACGGCCTCGGCGCCGCACAGCCGCGCGCCGACCTCGTACGTGGGGTACGCGAGCCGCGGGTACGCGACCTTGTCCCCGGCGCCCAGGCCCAGCTGGGTCGGCAGCCAGGCCACCAGTTCCTTGGAGCCGACGACCGGCAGGACGTTGCGGTGTCCGGCGGCGCTCGCGCCGAGGCGGCCCTGCAGCCAGCCGGTGATCGCGTCGCGCAGCGCGACGGTTCCCCACACCGTGGGGTAGCCCGGGGAGTCGGCGGCGGCGACCAGGGCGTCCTGGATCAGCTGCGGGACCGGGTCCACGGGCGTGCCGACGGACAGGTCGACGATGCCGTCCGGGTGGGCCGCCGCCGTCTTCTTGTACGGCTCCAGCTTGTCCCAGGGGAAGGCGGGAAGACGTGCGGATACTGCGGCCACGGTGTTCTCTGCTCTCTACTGGTGCTGGACGTACTGGACGTGCTGGACGTGCCGGACAAACGACTCGGTCCCGCGCGGCACGGGGGCCGTACGGGACCGAAGCACGCGTTCTGCCGTGTGGGGCAGTGGCCGTCAGTGGCCTTCGCCCATGGGCGGCAGCGCGGCGATGAAGGGGTGATCGCGCTCGATCAGGCCCAGCTTGGAGGCACCACCGGGCGAACCGAGCTCGTCGAAGAACTCGACGTTCGCCTTGTAGTAGTCCTTCCACTCTTCCGGAGTGTCGTCCTCGTAGAAGATGGCCTCGACCGGGCAGACCGGCTCACACGCACCACAGTCGACGCACTCGTCCGGGTGGATGTACAAGGACCGCTGGCCCTCGTAGATGCAGTCGACGGGGCACTCTTCGATGCATGCCTTGTCCTTGACGTCGACACAAGGCTCCGCGATGACGTAGGTCACGCTCTCGTTCCTCCTCGGTAGGGCTTTCCATATCGCGCGGGAGCGCGGCGTCGTCGATGCCCACGCCTAGTATCTCCGTTCCCGGGCACGATCCGAACAGGAGGGGCGGACAGAGCTGTGGAAATCACTGCCGGTGGGCTGCTGGAGATCCGTATTACCCCGGCTGACGTGGGTAAACGTGTCTCTGTACGACGGGTGGAGAGCGGCTCGAGCGGGTCACCGTCGTTCACCGACACGGTAGGTGTTCTCACATCCTGGAACCAGGGTGTGCTGACGATCACACGAAAGAGCGGCGAGTCCGTCCACATCGCGGAATCGATGCTGGTCGCGGGCAAGATCGTACCGCCGGCCCCGGCCCGGCGACGGGGTCCCGCGGCCTCGTTCGCGGAGCTGGCGCGGACCGGGGCGCGGGCCTGGCAGCCGCTGGAGAGCGAGCCGCTGGGCGAATGGACGCTGCGGGCGGCCGGCGGGTTCACCCGGCGGGCCAACTCCGTGCTGCCGCTCGGCGACCCCGGGGTCCCGCTGGACGAAGCACTCGCGCGAGTGACGTCCTGGTACGCGGAACGTGAGCTTCCGGCGTATGTGCAGACGGCGACGGGGGCGGTCGGCACCCAGGAGCTGCTGGGCGCGGAGCTCGAGCGCCGGGGCTGGGTGAACGAGGTGTCGGCGGAGGTCCGGATCGCGGCGCTGGCGCCGATCGCGGACGTGGACACCGCCGCCACCGGCCCGGAGGTACGGCTGACCCGCGCCCCGGACGAGGAGTGGCTCGGGCGGTACGGGCGGGTCAAGGACCCGGAGGTGGCCCGGCGGGTGCTCGTCGCGGGGCCGTCGGTGTGGTTCGCGACGCTGCCCGGACGGGCGATCGGGCGGCTGGTGGTGGACGGCCGGTGGGCCGGCTTCGCGGCGGTCGAGGTCGACCCGGCGCACCGGCGCGCGGGCCTGGGCACGGCGGTGATGGCGGTGCTGGCCCGGCAGGCACTGGAGGAGGGCGCGTCGGCGGCGTGGCTGCAGGTGGAGGCGGACAACGCGGGGGCGCGGGCGCTGTACGACGGCCTGGGCTTCGCGACGCACCACGCCTACCACCACTTCCGGGCGGCGCGATGAGCGCGGAATCCCGGGAGCGGTTCGCGCAGGAGGCCCGCTCGGAGCGGCCCGACCTGGCGCTGCTGTGCCTGCTGCTCGCCGCGGAGGCGGACCCGGAGCTGGACGAACGGGCCATGGACTGGGCGCAGATCGAGCTGGACCGGCTGGCGGGGATGCTGCCGTACGGACTGCGGGGCGGGAAGGCGTGGGCCTCGGCGGTCTCCGAGCTGCTGGGCGGCCGGATGGGCTTCCACGGCACCCCCGCGGACTACGACCGGCTGTCGTCCTCGCTGCTCCACGAGGTGCTGCGGCGGCGCCGGGGCCTGCCGATCCTCCTGTCCGTCGTCTGGCTGGAGGTCGCGCGGCGGGCGGGTGCGCCGGTGTACGGGCTGGGGCTGCCGGGGCACTTCGTGGTGGGGTTCGGGGACCCGGACGAGGGCCTGGTGGTCGACCCGTTCGCCGGGGGCGCCTCGCTGGGCGCCGGTCCGGCGGAGCTGGCCGCGCAGCCGCGTACGCCGGCCCGGACGCTGGACATCGTCCTGCGGATCCTGAACAACATCAGGGCGTGGGCCTCGGCCCGGCCCGAGCACTCGGGGGCCGCGCTGTGGGCGCTGGACCTGTCGCTGCTGTTGCCGTCGCATCCGGCGTCGTTGCGGTACGAGCGGGCCAAGCTCTTGGTGGAACGGGGGGAGTTCGCCTCCGGCGCGGCCGAGATGGAGTCCTACGCCGAGGTGGTCGACGCGATCGATCCGCCGGCCGCGGCCCGGATCCGGAGCGAGGCCCTGTCCGCGAGGGCGCTGCTGAACTGACCCGGCCGGGGGCGGGTGCCGCTGCGCGGGGCCGGTCCGGTTACAGCCAGCCCTTTTCGCGGGCCACGCGCACGGCTTCCGCGCGGTTGCGGGAGGCGAGTTTCTGGATCGCCGTCGAGAGGTAGTTGCGGACCGTGCCCTGCGACAGGTGGAGCCTGGCCGCCAGTTCGGCGTTCGTCGCGCCGTCCTCGGCGGCGCGCAGGACCTCCCGTTCCCGGTCGGTCAGCGGGTTCGCGCCCTCCGCCAGGGCCGCCGCCGCCAGGGTGGGGTCGATGACCCGCTCGCCCGCCAGGACCTTGCGCACCGCCTCCGCCAGCTGCGCGGCCGGAGCGTCCTTGACCAGGAACGCCGAGGCCCCCGCCTCCATCGCGCCGCGCAGGTAGCCGGGGCGGCCGAACGTCGTCAGGACGACGATCTTGAGGGCCGGGACCGCGGTCCGCAGGGCCGCCGCCGCCTCGATGCCCGTCATGCCCGGCATCTCTATGTCGAGCAGGGCGACGTTCACGTCGTGCGCCAGGGCCGCCGCCACCACCTCGTCGCCGCGGGCGACTTGGGCCAGCACCTCGATGTCCGGCTCCAGTCCGAGGAGGGCCGCGAGGGCTTCCCGGACCATGGACTGGTCCTCCGCCAGGAGGATCCGGATAGGACGTTCGCTCATGATCCCGATCCTAGGGGGACACGGGCCAGCAGGCGGAAGCCCTTCTTTCCGGTCTGGCCGGCCGACAGCGTGCCGCCCACCGCCTCGAGGCGTTCCGTCAGGCCCGTCAGGCCGTTGCCCGCGACCGAGGGGCCACCCGCGCCGTCGTCCGCGACCGACAGCTCCACCACCGGCCCGGCCAGGGTCTGGAGGGTCTCCAGCCGGACCGTGCACCGCTGCGCCCCGCTGTGCCGGACCACGTTCGTCACGGCTTCCCGGAGCGACCAGGCCAGCGCCGACTCCACCTCCTCGGGGAGGCCCTCCGCCGGCTCCGCCGGGAGGTCCGCCCGGACGCCCGCCGCGGTCAGCGCGGTCCGTGCGCCGGCCAGTTCGCCCGGCAGGGTCGCCCGCCGGTAGCCGCTCACGGCCTCCCGTACGTCGACCAGCGCCTGCCGGCTGACCTGCTCGATGTCGGCCACCTGCTGGGCCGCCTGCTCGGGACTGCCGGGCAGCATCCGCCCCGCCAGCTCGCTCTTGAGCGTGATCAGGGACAGCGAGTGGCCGAGGAGGTCGTGCAGGTCCCGGGCCATCCTCAGGCGCTCCTCGTTCGCCGCGAGCTGCGCCACCGTGGCCCGCGCCTCGCGCAGTTCCATCGCCGTACGGATCATCGCGCGGATGCCGACCATCGCGAACCCGCCCATCAGGGCCGGGATCAGCAGCCCGGCCAGGTACGCGTCGCCGCCCGGCACCGCGAAGGCCGTCAGCGTGAGCAGGGCGGTGGCGCCCGGCACCGTGAAGCGGGAGATCTCCCCCGGCAGCGCGGCGCCGGAGGCTATCGCCACGTACACGAAGAGGACGAGCCATTCGCGGCCCAGGGACAGCGACAGGATCGTGGCCTGCGCGGAAAGGACCGCCACCGAGAGCAGCACGCGCCGTACCTCGGTCTGCCGGGCCGTACGGAAGACCATGACCAGGTACCAGGCGACGAAGGCCACGAGGCCCAGGCCGCCGAGCAGCCGGGCCCCGAGGCCGTGTCCGCCGCTGACGAGGTCGGTGACGGGGGCGCTGAGGTAGAACAGCCAGACGCTGATCCACAGCGACTTCACGATCATCTGCCGGCGGTTCTCGGGGCGCATGCCCACCCGGGGGCCGCCCTTCGTTCCCAGCAGACCGGTCTCGGTCATCGGCTCCGTCGCGCCGGTTCCACCGGCCGCCCCCGTCGCACCCATCACGCTCGTCACACCCGTCACGCCTTCAGCGAGTCCTTGCGGTACAGCCAGGCGGCGGCACCGGTGAAGAGTACGAAGTACACCGCCAGGATCGCCACGCCCTTCAGGTGCGGTGCGCCCCCGAGCTCGATGGCCTGGCCGAGGCCCGCGTACGCCCGGGTCGGCAGCCACTCGCAGATGTTCTGCAGCCACTGCGGGAAGTTCGCGGTCGGCATCCACAGACCGCCGAGGATCGACAGGCCGAAGTAGAACAGCATCGTGATCGGGCGGACGGTGTCCCCGCTCGCGAGGTAGCCGATCGCCACGCCGAGGGCGGCGAAGACGAGGCTGCCGGCCCAGATGGAACCGGTGAGGGCGAGCCACTGCCAGGCCTCGAACCGGACGCCCTTGACGCCCGCGGCGACCGCGAACACGACGAGGATGGCGGGCAGGGAGAGCACGCCGGCGCTGGCGGTCTTGCCCAGGACGTAGCCGCGGCCGGGCAGGGCGGTCAGCCGCAGCTGGCGGACCCAGCCCTTCTCGCGCTCCTTGGCGATGCGCTCGCTGTTGCCCATCAGGACGGCGGTCAGGGCGCCGAAGGAGGCCATGGCGACCATGTAGAAGGCGGGCATGGTCAGTTCGGTGCCCATGACCTTCGTCGTGCCGTTCAGGGTGCCGCCGAGCATCAGGAACAGCGCGGCCGGGTAGAGGACGGTGAAGAACAGGTACTTCTTGTTGCGCAGGGCTCGGCTGATCTCGAGCTTGATGAGCTTGATCGTTCCGGTGGTCGGCATGGTTACTTGGCCTCCTCGGCCTCGGTGAGGGCGATGAAGGCCTGCTCCAGGCCGAGCCCGGCGACTTCCAGGTTCCGGGGGTAGAGCCCCAGGGCGTAGACGGCGTGGACGGTGGCGTCGGCGTCGCGCGACTGGAGCCTGACCGTGTCGCCGCGGCGCTCGTAGGCCGTCAGCTGGGGCAGGGCGCGCAGCGCCGCCTCGTCCACCGGGGCGTCCGGGGCCAGATCGAAGGCGATGCGGCGGGCGCCGGCCTTGGCCTTGATCTCGGCGGCGGTGCCGTCGGCGAGCAGCCGGCCCTTGTTGAGGACCAGGACCCGGTCGGCGATCGCGTCGGCCTCTTCCAGGTAGTGGGTGGCGAAGAGGACCGTGCGGCCCTGGGCGGCCTGCTCGCGCATCGTGGCCCAGAAGGCCTGCCGGGAGGTGACGTCCATGCCGGTGGTCGGCTCGTCGAGGACGATCAGGTCGTTGTGTCCCGCGGTGGCGAGGGCGAAGCGGACGCGCTGCTCCTGGCCGCCGGAGAGCTTGTTGACCATGCGGTCGGCGATCTCGGTGATCCCGGCGCGGCTGAGCACCTCCTCGACCGGGTAGCGGCGGGGGTGCAGGGCGCAGCCGAGGGCGACGATCTCCCGTACGGTCACGTCCTCCATCAGGCCGCCGCTCTGCAGCATCGCGCCGACCCGGCCGCCCGCGATGGCCTCGCGCGGGGTGGTGCCGAAGAGGCGGACGGTGCCGGAGTCGGCGGGGCGCAGGCCCAGCAGCAGGTCGAGGGTGGAGGACTTGCCTGCGCCGTTGGGGCCGAGCAGGGCGACGGTCTCGCCGGGGTGGAGTTCGAGGGAGAGGCCGTCGACCGCGCGGACCGCGCCGTAGTTCTTGGTCACGTCGTGGAAGGCCACCACGGGGCCGGCGCCGGGTCCGGTGTCCTGTGCGGCGGTGGTGTGCGCCGGGGTTGTCGTCGTCATGACCGAAGATTCCCCCGTACGGGGGTGCGCGCGGCAGTGTCTGCGGTCGTGACCGGTGGATGACAGATGTCATGCGCTCGGCATGACGGCCCCCGCGACCGGGCCGGCGGCGGACACGGCGGAGCCCCCGCCCGAGGGATCGGACGGGGGCTCCCACGAGCCGGTTCGTCAGCTGCCGTTGGTGTTGATCGTGACGGTCCGCTCGGCCGCGGTCTTCCCGCGCAGCGCCTGGCGCAGGGCGCCGACGACGTCCTGCGGGGTGACCGCCGTCTTCTCGCCCGTACCGCGCGTGATCAGGACACCGTCGAAGGTGTTCCCGTACGTCGCCTTGAGCGCTTCCAGGTCGTACTTCTCGGTCAGGTGCCCGTCCACGACCTGCATGCTGAGGATCTTGGGCAGGGACTTGGCCCCGAAGGGGATGGACTTGGCGCCGGCCTTGACCGTGGCGGGGCCGGACATCGCGGGCTCCGCGAACTCCTTCATGGCCCGGTTCAGTTCGGCCTGGTCGACGACGGGGTTCTTGGTGGCGGTGGGGAGTTCGACCGGGGTCGACTTCCCGGTGGCGACCATGTCGCGGAAGGCCTTCTTGACCAACTCGGCGGAGGCGTCGGCGTCCAGGGTGGAGCCGGGCTTGCCGGGGACGGCGACGGCCTTGCCCGTGTCGAAGGTGATGGTGCCCTCGGTGGCGGTTCCGGCGGTTCCGGCCAGCTCCTGGAGGGCGACCTGGAGCTTCTCCTCGTCGATCGGCATCACGGGATCCGCGATGCGCTCGTTGCCGAGGAGCGAGCCGATGACCGTGACGGGGTTGTAGTCGCTGCCCGCCGCGTTGCGGACGGTGGTCTGGGCGTCCAGGCTCAGGCCGGCCTTCTCGGGCTTGAGCTCGACCGGCTTGCCGCCGACGGTGAGCGTGAGCGGGGTCGCGGCGCGGTTGCCGAAGGCCGTCATGAGCTTGCCGACGGCCTCGTCGCGGCTGCCGCCGATGTCGACGCCGAGGACGGTGGTGCCCTTGGGGACGTCGGAGTGGTTGAGGAGCAGCCCGGCGCCGTAGGCCACGCCGAGCAGGGCGATGAGGCCGCTGCCGACGAGGACCAGCTTGGAGCGGCCCTTCTTGATCTTGGTCGGGGTGGCGCTGGCCGGCTTCGGGCGCGCGGGGGCGGCCGGTGCCGGGGCGGGGACCGGGGTCGGGACCGGCGGGAACGGTTCGTCCAGCTCCGGTCCGGGCCAGCGGGGGGCCTCGGCGCCGAGCGGGACGGTGCCGAGCGCGGGGCCGCCGGTGGGGCCCGCGGGGGCGCCGGGGCCCGACGGGCCTGCCGGGCCGCCGTACGCGGGGAACGGCTCGGTGGCGGGGCCGCCGTCGCCGTAGCCGGGGAGGCCCGGGGGCGTGCCGACGCCGGGGCCGCCGGGCCGCCGGGCCGCGAGGGGCGCGTCGGGGCCGGGGCCGCCGGGTCCGTAGCCGGGGCCGGCCGGAGCGGGCGGCGCCGGGGCGAAGCCGTGGGCGGGCGTGTCGAAGCGGGGGCCGGCGGGGGCGCCCGGACGCGGGCCCGCGGGGCCGGGGGCTCCTGGGGCTCCTGGGGCGAAGCCGGACACCGGAGCCCCCGGAGCGCCCCCGGCGGGCGGCGCCGGGGTACGGGTCGGCAGCACCGGGGCGGGGCCGGCCTGCGTGCGGTGGGGCAGCGCGGGCGCGGGGCCCGCCGCGGCCGGGGTACGGGTCGGCAGTGCCGGAGCCGTGGCCGGAGCGGGCGCAGGGGCCGCCTTGCGGGGGGCGAACCAGTTGCTGGTCGGCTCTTCCGGTTCGGCGGCCGGCGCGGGCTCCGCCGCGGCCTGCTCGGCGGCGGGCTCGGCCTCGGGCTCCGGCTCGGCGGCGGCAGCCGCCACCGGCTTGCGTACGACCACCGGCGGGATCGGCCGCGAACCCGGGATGTTGATCCGGATCCGGGTCGTCAGGGTGGTCTCTGTCTTCGGCCCGTCGGTGTCGGGCGTGGACGGGTTCGAGGTCACAGGGTTCTCCTCCGAGACAGTCGCCGCGCCGGGCCCGGACGGCACGGGCATGGACGGGTACTGGCCGGTTCCGTACGGCGGTGTACCCGAGGGGTAAGCGGCTCCACCGCGCCCCTGGGGCCCGGAGGACGAACTGTCGGTTTCACGACTCAAGGCAGGTTCTCCCGGTTGGCTCCGCCGCCCGTCATACCGTGCGCGGGCAGCTCGGCGGCCCGACCACCATACTGGCCGTCGCCCTCGCGCAACTGTCCTAGGGGAATCAGGGGTTCCCCTTCGGCCCCTCCAGGGCCCCTCCGAGCAGCCCGGGAGCCCCGGCCCAACCCCCGTGAACGCGCACCTCGACGGAGTTCAACGGCACGTCACTTGCCGGACTGCACGGCCGAAACCGGTCCCTCGAACGGGCCGCGCAGCGTGGCGCACATCACAGCCAGCACCGTCCCGCCCAAAAGGTAGGCGTACGTGCTGATTCCGGACGAACTGAGCAGGAAGTCCCCCTCGGGGCGCGGGGCGCCGAGCAGCACGTACGCGAGGAACCAGCCGAGCACGCCGGCACCCACCCCGATCCCGGTCCCGACGGCGATCCGGCCGCCGAGGAACAGGCCGAAGAGCGCCAGCAGTGCCAGCAGCAGCCCGCCGGGGAACCACAGGTCCACGACGAGCCAGCCGGCGATGCCGGTCAGCACGCCCGCCGCCAACAGGCCGAGCAGGACGGCGATCCGCGCGGGCGTCAGTGTCCCGGTCATGCCTGCACCCCCGCGAACAGGTCGTGCTCGCGCTCGCCCGCCGGGGCGCCCGGCCGACCCGCGACCAGTTCGTAGTACTCGCGGGTGAACAGCGGCTGCGCGAGGTCGTTGGAGAGGGCGAAGAAGGGCCCCTCCACGGCGATCTGGGTGGCGTGGGCGCGCATCGCGGCCGCCTTCGCCGCCACGAACGCCTCGTCGGCCCCGATCTCGGCGGTGATCCGCTCGTCGGCGACGACACCGGGTACGTCCTCCGGCGAAGCGAGCCCCGGGAACGGCGTCTTGGCCTCCGCCGCCTTCAGCCGGGCGAAGCCCTCCTCGACCACCGAGCGCGGGACGCGGTTCCAGTAGATCTTCCCGATCTCCCACGGATCGCCGAGGTCCCGGCGGTACGTGGCCTCCGCGGCCAGCTCCGCGCCGCGCATGGCGACCCGGTGGGCCTGGATGTGGTCGGGATGCCCGTAGCCGCCCTCGGGGTCGTAGGTGACGAGCACCTGCGGGCGGACCTCGCGGATGACCTCGACCAGATGCGCGGCGGCCTCGTCCACGTCGGTGGACCAGAAGGAGCCGGGCCGGCGGTTCTGCTCGGCGCCCATCATCCCGGAGTCCCGGAAGCGGCCGGGGCCGCCGAGGAACCGGTGGTCGGTGACGCCGAGTTCCGCCATCGCGGCGGCGAGCTCGCCGATGCGGTGGGCCCCCAGGGTGTCGTCGCGGTCGGGCGCCAGGTGGGCGAGCCCGGGCGGGATGACCTCGCCCTCCTCGCCGAGGGTGCAGGTCACGAGCGCGACGTGGGCGCCCTCGGCCGCGTACTTGGCCATGGTGACGCCGTTGTTGATCGACTCGTCGTCCGGGTGCGCGTGCACGAGGAGAAGCCGACGGGCGGGAAGACCGTTCATGGGGCCAAGACTACGAGGACCGGCCTACAACTTGAGTCCACTGATCATGCTGGCCACGTTCGTGGTCAGCTGGCTGAGGGTCGGCGCGATGGTCGAACTCGCCAGATAGAACCCGAGGAGCACACAGACAACGGCGTGTCCCGCCTTCAGGCCCGACCGGCGGACCAGTAGGAAGACGACGATCGCCAGCAGCACCACGGCCGAGATCGAGAGTGCCACGGCGTTTCACCTCCACGTCGAGCGGACATCGGTACGCGTATTCGTACTCAGTGCTCGGCGGAGTCATACCCACCGTGCGCTACGGATCATAACTATCCGTACCAGCGCATCGATCGAATTCCGGCAGCACGAGGGGCGCATGCCGCGCATGCGCAGGGTCACGGGGGAGGCCGGCCGGGGAGGGTGTACGCCTCCCCGACCGGCTGTCGGCACCCGCACGGCCGCACGGGACCCAGGCTGCACGCCTCAGATCTCGGGACAGAAACGGTCAAGTTGCCTGCGTGTAAACCGCGTTGGCGGGAAAGCGGCCCTGACGGAGCGAATCCGCGCGGGGTGGCCGGATTTCGCCCCTCGGGGCTGCGCCGGTCATTCCTTCGCAGGCGGGGCCGGCGCGGCGGGCGGCGGGGGCAGCTCGCCCGGGGCCGGGACGACCTGTCTCTCCGCCGCGAAGTGGCAGGCTGAGGGGTGGGCCGCCGGGCCGGACGGGAAGGCCTCCGGGACGGCCAGCAGCGGGACCTCGTCCGTGCAGCGCTGCTGCGCCTTCCAACAGCGGGTGCGGAACGGGCAGCCCGAGGGCGGGTTGGCCGGGGAGGGCACGTCGCCGGTCAGGATGATCCGCTCGCGGTGGGCGCGCGCCTGCGGGTCCGGGACGGGCACGGCCGACAGGAGGGCCTGGGTGTAGGGGTGGGTCGGATGGTCGTAGATCTGGGTGTCGGTGCCGATCTCCACCACCCGGCCCAGGTACATCACGCCGACCCGGTCGGAGATGTGCCGCACGATCGAGAGGTCGTGCGCGATGAAGACGTAGGACAGGTCGAACTCGTTCTGGAGGCGTTCCAGGAGGTTGATCACCTGGGCCTGGACCGAGACGTCGAGCGCGGAGACCGGCTCGTCCGCCACGATGATCTCCGGCTGCAGGGCGAGGCCGCGGGCGATGCCGATGCGCTGGCGCTGGCCGCCGGAGAACTGGTGCGGGTACCGGTTGATGTACTCCGGGTTGAGGCCGACCACGTCGAGGAGTTCCTGCACCTTGCGCCGCCGGTCGCCCTTCGGAGCCACCTCGGGGTGGATGTCGTACGGCTCCCCGATGATGTCGCCGACCGTCATGCGCGGGTTCAGCGAGGTGTACGGGTCCTGGAACACCATCTGGATGTTGCGGCGGACGGCCCTGAGGGCCTTGCCGGACAGCTTGGTGATGTCCTCGCCCTTGTACGAGATCGCGCCGGCCGTCGGGCGTTCCAGGTTGACCAGCATCTTGGCGACCGTGGACTTGCCGCAGCCGGACTCGCCGACGATGCCGAGGGTTTCGCCCCGGGCGAGGCCGAAGGAGACCCCGTCGACCGCCTTGACGGCGCCGACCTGCTTCTTGAAGAGGACGCCCCGGGTCAGCGGGTAGTGCTTGACGAGGTCCCTGACCTCCAGGATGGGCTCAGCCACCGAGGCACTCCTTCCAGAAGAAGCACGCGCTCGCGCGGTCTTGGCCCACCTGCGCGAGCGGCGGGACGTCGGTGCGGCAGACCGCCTGTGCCATCGGGCAGCGCGGGTTGAAGGCGCAGCCGGGCGGGATGTTCAGCAGGTTGGGCGGCAGGCCCTTGATCGCGTAGAGCTCCTGGCCCTTCTGGTCCAGGCGCGGGATCGAGTCGAGCAGACCGCGGGTGTACGGATGGGCGGGCGCGGCGTAGATCTCGTGGACGGGGGCCGCCTCGACGATCCGGCCCGCGTACATGACGGCGATCTTGTCGGCGACGTCCGCGACCACCCCGAGGTCGTGGGTGATGAGGATGAGCCCCATGTTGAGCTCGCGCTGGAGCTCGGCCAGCAGGTCCATCACCTGGGCTTGGACGGTGACGTCCAGGGCCGTCGTCGGCTCGTCCGCGATGATCAGGGAGGGCTCCAGGGCCAGCGCCATCGCGATCATGATGCGCTGGCGCATGCCGCCCGAGAACTGGTGCGGGTAGTCCCCCACGCGGTCCTTCGCCGCCGGGATCTTCACCCGGTCCATCAGCTCGACGGCCTTGGCCTTGGCCGCCTTGCGGGACATCCCGCGGTGGACCTCGTACATCTCGCCCAGCTGGGTGCCCACGCTGAGCACGGGGTTCAGGGAGGACAGGGCGTCCTGGAAGATCATCGCCATGTCGGCGCCGCGGATCTTCCGCCGCTCCTCCTCCTTCATCTTCAGCAGGTCCTTGCCCTTGAAGAGGATCTCGCCGCCCGCGATCCGGCCCGGCGGCACGTCCAGGATGCCCATCACGGCCTGGGCCGTCACCGACTTGCCCGAGCCGGACTCGCCGAGCACGGCGAGCGTCTCGCCCTCGTCCACCGAGTAGTTGACACCGTTGACGGCCTTGGCGACTCCGTCCCGCGTACGGAACTCCACATGGAGGTCGCGGACTTCGAGCAGCATGTGCCCACTCCTCAGCGCAGCTTGGGGTCGAGGGCGTCGCGCACCGCGTCGCCGAGCATGATGAACGCGAGCACGGTCAGGCTCAGGGCGCCCGCCGGCCAGAGCAGCATGTGCGGGGCGTTGCGGATCTGCGGGGCCGCGTTGGAGATGTCGATGCCCCAGGAGACGGTGGGCGGGCGCAGGCCCACGCCGAGGAAGGACAGGGTGGCCTCCAAGGCGATGTACGTGCCCAGGGCGATGGTGGCGACGACGATGACGGGCGCGATGGCGTTGGGCGCCACGTGCCGGAGCAGCATCCGGCCGTTGCCGGCGCCGAGGGCCCGGGCGGCCTGGACGTAGTCGTTCTGTTTGGCGGTGATGACGGAGCCGCGCCCGATGCGGGCGATCTGCGGCCAGCCGAGGAGCACGATGAAGCCGACGACCGGCCAGACGGTGGTGCTGGTGACCACGGACAGGAAGACCAGGCCGCCGAGGACGACGGGGATGCCGAAGAAGATGTCCGCGACCCGGGAGAGCAGCGAGTCGCCCCAGCCGCCGAAGAACCCGGCGAGCCCGCCGAGCACCGAGCCGAGCAGGGCGGCGCCGAGGGTGGCGCAGACGCCGACGGTGATGGAGGCGCGGGCGCCGTAGACGGTACGGGTGTAGACGTCGCAGCCCTGGGTGTCGTAGCCGAAGGGGTGGCCGGGCGAGGAGCCCTGCTGGGACTTGGACAGGTCGCACTGGAGCGGGTCGCCGCTCGCGATGAGCTGCGGCCAGATCGCGATGATCACGAGGAACAGGATCATCAGCGAGGAGATGACGAAGACGGGGTTGCGGACCAGCTGGTGCCAGGCGTCGGACCACAGGGAGCGGGCCTTCTCGCCCGGGCCGGTGGGCGCGTCGCCGAGGTCCCGTCCGCCGGAGGCGGCTGATGGACGCTGTTCGAGGCTCTCGGCCTCCTCGATCGCGAGGTCTATGGGCCCGCCCTGGCCGGTGGGCGCCATGGCCTCCCCCTCTGCGGGCTGCAGCGGGTCGAAGACGGGCTCGTTGCGCTCAGGCATAACGGATCCTCGGGTCCAGGACCGCGTAGAGCAGGTCGACGAGCAGGTTGGCCAGCAGGAAGACGATGACGAGGATGGTCACGAAGCCGACGACCGTCGGGGAGTTGTTGCGCAGGATGCCCTGGTAGAGCTGGTACCCGACGCCGTGGATGTTGAAGATCCGCTCGGTGACGATGGCGCCGCCCATCAGGGCGCCGATGTCGGTGCCGATGAAGGTGACGACGGGGATGAGCGAGTTGCGCAGCAGGTGGCGGGTGACGACCCGGTGGCGCGGCAGGCCCTTGGCGACGGCGGTGCGCACGTAGTCGGCCTTGACGTTCTCGGCGATGGAGGTGCGCGAGAGCCGGGTGACGTAGGCGAGGGAGACCAGCGCGAGCACGATGCCGGGCAGGATCAGCTCGTTGAAGGGGGCGTCCGGGGAGACGGTGGGCCGGACCCAGCCCCATTTGACGCCGAAGAGGTACTGGAGCACATAGCCCGTCACGAACGTCGGTACGGAGATGACGACGAGGGTGAGCACCAGCACGCTCGTGTCGACGGACTTGCCCCGGCGCAGCCCGCTGATCACGCCGAGGGTGATGCCGATGACGATCTCGAAGAAGATCGCGACCATGGTCAGGCGCAGGGTGACGGGGAAGGCCGAGGCCATCAGCTCGGTGACGGGCTGGCCGTTGAAGGCCGTGCCGAAGTCGCCCTGGAAGATCTGGCCCATGTAGTGGAGGTACTGCTCCCACAGCGGGCGGTCGAGGTAGAGGTCCTTGCGGATGCGCGCGGCGGTGGCGGGGTCGGGCGCCTTGTCGCCGAAGAGGGCCGCGACCGGGTCGCCGAGCGCGTACACCATGAAGAAGATCAGGAACGTGCTGCCGATGAACACCGGGATCATCTGGAGCAGCCGCCGGATCACATAACGTCCCATGGACTGCTCCAGGATCGATCCGACGGAGGGTCAGCTGACCTTGATCTCGTTGTAGACGGGGACGCTGAACTGGTTGAGCGCCACGTCCGTGAGCCGCTCGGCGTAGCCGGCGCTGCCGTTCTGGTACCAGAGCGGGATGGACGGCATCTGCGCGGCGAGGATCTTCTCGGAGTCCTGGAACTTCGCGATGGCCTTGGCCGCGTCGCTCTCCTGGTTGGCCTCGTCGACGAGCTTGTCGAAGTCCGGGTTGCTGAACTTCCCGTAGTTGGAGGAGGCGCCGGTGTAGTAGAGCGGCTGGAGGAAGTTCTGGATCAGCGGGTAGTCGGCCTGCCAGCCGGAGCGGAAGGGGCCGGTCAGCTTGAAGGAGCTCTGCTGGTTGCGGAAGTCGGCGAAGGTGCCGATGGGGTTGACCGTGCAGACCGGTCCCTCGCCGAGGGCGTTGTTGATGCTGTTGCAGACGGCGTCCATCCACTCGCGGTGCGAGCCGGTGTCCACGTTGGACGTCAGCGTGACCTTGCCGCCGGGGAGCCCGCCGGCGTCCTGGATGAGCTTCTTGGCCGCGGCCGGGTCGTACTTGCAGGCGTCGCCGCAGAGCGTGGCGTTGAAGCCGCCCTTCTCGCCGAGGGCCGGGGAGGTCCAGTCCTTGGCCGGGGTGCGGGTCTCGCGGAAGATCTGCTTGGTGATCTCGTCGCGGTTGATCGCCATGGAGATGCCGCGGCGGACGTTCTCCATGCCCTCCTTGCTCCACTGCGGGTCGTACAGCGGGAAGGTGAGGGTCTGGATGATGAGGGCCGGCTGGTTGATGTACCGGTCGCCGAGGTCGTTCTTGACGTTCTTCAGCTGCTGCGCGGGGACGTCGTCGACGAGGTCGAGGTTGCCGGAGATCAGGTCCGTGTAGGCGGTGTTGTTGTCGGTGTAGACCTTGAGGTCGACTCCGCCGTTCAGCGCCTTGTCCTCGCCCGGGTAGCCGGCCCAGGTGCGCAGCTTCATGCCGGTGCCCTTGGTGTACGAGTCCACCGTGTACGGGCCGTTGCCGATCGGCTTGTTCAGCCAGCCGGCGTGGTCGGTGAAGAAGGCCTTGGGCAGCGGGGAGAAGGCCTGGTAGCCGAGGGTCTCGGGCCACGTGGAGAACTTGTTCTTCAGGGCGACCGTGAAGGTCTTGGGGTCCTTGACCACCAGCCCCGACATCGTCTTGGCCTTGGGCTCGCCGGACGTCGGGTGGACGTCCGCGTAGCCGACGATGTCGGAGAAGAACGGCGCGTTGTTCTGCTTGTTGCGCACGTCCGCGCCGTAGTTCCAGGCGTCCACGAAGGACTGCGCGGTGACCGGCTCGTCGTTGCTGAACTTCCAGCCGTCCTTCAGCGTGACGGTGAAGTGCTGGCTGTCGGTGGTCTCGATCTTCTCGGCGAGCATGTTGTTGGCCTCGCCGGTCTTCGGGTCGTACCGCTTGAGGCCCCGGAAGAGCATGTCGAGGACCTTGCCGCCCTGCACCTCGTTGGTGTTGGCCGGCTCCAGGGGGTTCTGCGGGTCACCCCATGAGGAGCTGACGATTCCGGTGTCGCCGCCACCGCCACCGCCGCCGCCGCTTTCGTCGCCGCAGGCCGTCGCCGCGAGGGCGACGGCCACTGCACATGCGGCCCACTTGGCGTGGGTGGCTCCGCGCATGAAGTGCCTCCTATGGCTCCCAAGACTCACTTGGGGCCCATGTCACCCTATGTGGGCGCCCGAGCACTCCCGGTTCGGCCGATTGCACCCTCGCGTCTCCCGGCTGTCACCCCTGCGGGTGCAAAGGCAGCTCCCAGGTGTCGACGGCGTAGTGCAGGCCCATGCCGTGCGCCTCGTAGAGCGCGAGTGCGCCGGTCTCGTTGTGGACGTCCACGCCGAGGCCGAGGGTGTCCCGGCCGCGGGCCGCGTAGGCGGCGAAGCCGTGGCGCAGCAGGAAGCCGCCGATGCCGCGGCCGCGCAGGTCCGCGCGGACGCCGATGTGGCTGAGCCAGCCCATGCCGGTGCGGTCGTCGCGGGTCAGCAGGACGCCCACGTCGCCCTCGCCGGGCAGGCTCGCGATCCAGACCAGCGACCAGTCGAGCCGGCGGGCGTCGAGGTGGTCCAGCCATGCCCCGTACGGGCGCTCCACATGGCCGAAGTGGGCCGCGAAGGTCTCCTCCACCAGGGCGTGGGCCCGGCGGCGGTCGGCCTCGTCGGCGGCGCAGTCGCGCAGGGCGAGCCCCTCGGGCGGGGCGGGAGGCAGGTCGGCGGCCGGCGCGAGGTCGCGGGTCATCACCTGGTAGCGGCGCACGGTGCGGTAGCCGCGGCCGGGCAGCAGGTCGGCGTCGAGGGTGGGCTTCACGTTGAGCTGGAGCCGCAGGACGGCCTCCCCGGCGCCGGCGGTGAGCTCGCGGGCCCGGACCTCCATCAGCTCCAGCAGCCGGACGGCGGCCTCGCGGTGGCCGGGCAGGACGTAGTGGTCCGAGTCGACCCGGCCGGGTCCTGAGTCGGCCCACACCAGGGCGTACGCGACGAGCCGGCCGCCCTCGAAGGCCAGCCAGGAGTCCTTCGCGAGGTCGACGTCGGGGTGGTGGAGATCGGCCTCGACGGTACCGATGTCGGTCTCCGGTCTGCCGATCTCGAAGACGTCGACGGCGTTGAGCAGGGCGCAGATGTCGGAGGCGTCCCCGGGCCCTGCGGGTCGTACGGTCGGCATGCGCCGACCTCGGCGGTCGTTCGGTGTCTCGGCCATCCGGACACTGTCCGCCCCGCGGCGGCGGGGCCGCAACTGCCTTTCTGCGCGCTGCCGTACGCAAGGGCGCGGGCGCGGGGCCGCGCACGCAAGGGCGCCCGGGCCGGAGGAATCCGGCCTGGGCGCCCTGGACTGCGTACGGCGGTGCGGGATCAGACGGCCAGGATGGCCTTCTCCTCCGCGAAGTGGCACGCCGACTCGTGCGCGGCCGGGGTGTTCACACCCTGGAAGCGCGTCGGGATCGCCAGCAGCGGCTCCTCCGTGGCGCACCGGTCCTCGGCCTTCCAGCAGCGGGTGCGGAAGCGGCAGCCCGAGGGCGGGTTGGCCGGGGAGGGGACGTCACCGGTGAGGATGATCCGCTCGCGGCCCTCGCGGGCCTGCGGGTCGGGAACCGGGACGGCCGACAGCAGCGCCTGCGTGTACGGGTGCGTCGGGTGCTCGTAGATCTGGGCGTCGCTGCCGATCTCGGCCATCTTGCCCAGGTACATGACGCCGACGCGGTCCGAGATGTGCCGGACGATCGACAGGTCGTGCGCGATGAAGACGTAGGACAGGTCGAACTCGTCCTGGAGCTTCTCCATCAGGTTGATGACCTGCGCCTGCACCGACACGTCGAGCGCGGAGACCGGCTCGTCGCAGATGATGATCTCCGGGTTGAGCGCGAGGCCGCGGGCGATGCCGATGCGCTGGCGCTGGCCGCCGGAGAACTGGTGCGGGTACCGGTTGATGTACTCCGGGTTGAGGCCCACGACGTCCAGGAGCTCCTGGACCTTGCGGCGCCGGTCGCCCTTCGGAGCCACCTCGGGGTGGATGTCGAAGGGCTCCCCGATGATGTCGCCGACCGTCATGCGCGGGTTCAGCGAGGTGTACGGGTCCTGGAACACCATCTGGATGTTGCGGCGGACGGCCTTGAGGGCCTTGCCGGACAGCTTGGTGATGTCCTGGCCCTTGTAGAAGACCTCGCCGGCGGTGGCCTTCTCCAGGCTCATCAGCAGCTTGGCGACGGTGGACTTGCCACAGCCGGACTCGCCGACGATGCCGAGGGTCTCGCCCCGGTAGAGGTCGAAGGAGACCCCGTCGACCGCCTTGACCGCGCCGACCTGCTTCTTGAACAGGATGCCCTGGGTCAGCGGGAAGTGCTTGACCAGGTTGCGGACCTGGAGGATCGGCTCTCGCTCGGTGGCGTTCTTGGTGAGCTCAGCCATGGATCTGCTCCTTCCAGAAGTGGCACGCGCTGCCGCGGCCGGGCAGCTCGGTGCCGTCCTGCTCGGTCACCGGGTGCAGGACCGGCACGTCGGTGCGGCAGATGTCCTGCGCCTTGGGGCAGCGCGGGTTGAAGGCGCAGCCCGACGGGATGTTCAGCAGGTTGGGCGGCAGGCCCTTGATCGCGTAGAGCTCCTGGCCCTTCTGGTCCAGGCGCGGGATCGAGTCGAGCAGACCGCGGGTGTACGGGTGCGCGGGGCGGCTGTAGATCTCGTGGACCGGGGCGGTCTCGACGATCCGGCCGCCGTACATGACGGCGATCTTGTCCGCGACGTCGGCGACGACGCCGAGGTCGTGGGTGATCAGGATCAGGCCCATGTTCATCTCGCGCTGGAGCTCCGCGAGCAGGTCCATGACCTGGGCCTGGACCGTCACGTCGAGAGCCGTGGTCGGCTCGTCGGCGATGATCAGGTCCGGCTCGAGGGCCATCGCCATGGCGATCATGATGCGCTGGCGCATACCGCCGGAGAACTGGTGCGGGTAGTCGCCCACGCGCGCCTTGGCGGCGGGGATCTTCACGCGGTCCATGAGCTCGATGGCCTTGGCCGTGGCGTCCTTCTTGGACATCCCGCGGTGGACTCGGAACATCTCGCCGAGCTGGGCGCCGACGGTGTGCACCGGGTTCAGCGAGGACAGGGCGTCCTGGAAGATCATGGCGATCTTCGAACCGCGGACCTTGCGGTACTCCTCGGCCGGGAGCTTGAGCAGGTCCGTGCCCTGGAAGAGGATCTCACCGCCCGCGATCTTGCCGGGCGGCATGTCGAGGATGCCCATGATGGCCTGCGCCGTCACGGACTTGCCCGAACCGGACTCGCCGAGGACCGCGAGGGTCTCGCCGGCGTTCACGGAGTACGAGACGCCGTTGACGGCCTTGGCGACACCGTCGCGGGTGTGGAACTCGACGTGCAGGTCGCGCACTTCGAGCAGGGGGGTCCCCTCCGGCGCGGAGCGCGGAGCGGGGACGTTCGAGGTCTTGTCGATGATGGTCAACGTACGCCCTTCCTCAGCGCAGCTTCGGGTCGAGGGCGTCGCGCACCGCGTCGCCGACCATGATGAACGCGAGCACGGTGACGCTCAGCGCGGCGGCCGGGAAGAGGAGCACGTGCGGGGCCTGCAGCCAACGGACGGAGGCGTCGCTGACCATGAGGCCCCAGGAGATCTCCGGGGGCTGGACACCGATGCCGAGGTACGACAGGGCCGCCTCGGCGGAGATGTACACACCCAGGCTGATCGCGCCGACCACGATGACGGGGGCGATGGCGTTCGGCAGGATGTGCCGGAGCGTGATGCGCAGGGTGCCGGCGCCGAGGGCGCGGGCGGCGACCACGTAGTCGTTGTTCTTGTTCTGCAGCACCGAGGACCGCATGATGCGGAAGATCTGCGGCCAGCCGAGGATCGCGAGCACCAGGGAGACCGTCCAGGCGTTGCCCGGCAGGGCGGACATGATCAGCATGCCGCCGAGCAGGAGCGGGATCGCGAAGAAGATCTCGGTGAAGCGGGACAGGAAGCTGTCCAGCATGCCGCCGGCCCAGCCGGCCAGCAGGCCGAGGGCGCCGCCGACGACGGTCACCAGAGTGGTGGTGACGATGCCGACGATCACGGAGTTGCGGGCGGCCCACACCGTACGGGTGTAGACGTCGCAGCCCTGGATGTCGAAGCCGAACCAGTGGTCCCCGCTCGGCTTCTTGAGCGAGTTCTGCAGGGTGCAGGCGGTGGCGTCGAACGGGCTGCCGTCGGTGAACCACTGCGGGACCGCGGAGACGACCAGCATGCAGACGACGAGGAACGCACCGATCAGGAAGACCGGGTTGCGACGCAGGTCGCTCAGGGCATCGGACCAGAGGCTGGCCTCGCGGTCCTTCTTCCTCTTCCCGCCGGCCTTGACCGCGGCGTCGGCGGAGGGGGCTCCGGCGATCTGGGTGTCGGTCATCGAGTCCTCCACCGTAGTTGTGTCACGCATAACGGATCCTCGGGTCGAGCACGGCGTAGAGCAGGTCCACGAGCAGGTTGCCGATGAGGTAGACGAGGACGAGGATCGTCACACCGCCGACCACGACCGCACCCTGCTTGAGGTACACGGACTGGGCGAGCAGGCCGCCGACGCCGTGGATGTTGAAGATCCGCTCGGTGATGACCGCACCGCCCATGAGGCCACCGAGGTCGGCGCCGAGGAACGTGACGATCGGGATGAGGGCGTTGCGCAGCGCGTGGTTCACGACGACGCGGCGGCGGGGCAGGCCCTTCGCGGTCGCGGTGCGGACGTAGTCGGCGCGCATCGTCTCCATGAGGCTGGTGCGCGTCAGGCGGGCCACGTACGCGAGGGACGTGGAGGCCAGGACGAACGCCGGCAGCAGGTACGCGCGGATCCCGTCGT
Organism: Streptomyces sp. NBC_01296; assembly: GCF_035984415.1. Taxonomy (NCBI): domain Bacteria; kingdom Bacillati; phylum Actinomycetota; class Actinomycetes; order Kitasatosporales; family Streptomycetaceae; genus Streptomyces; species Streptomyces sp. NBC_01296. The sequence continues at coordinate 3,369,300 of NZ_CP130720.1, forward strand.
TCTCGTTGAAGGAGACGGGGAAGAAGTCGATGCCCCAGTTGGTCTTCATCTGCACGCCGAGCGTCAGCTGCAGCACGAAGCCGGTGACGAAGACGGGGATGGAGATGACCATCAGCGTGGAGATGAGCACCAGCTGGTCGAGGAACTTGCCGCGGCGCAGGGCGGCCATGACACCGGCCACCACGCCGACGACGGCCTCGATGACGAAGGCGACGAGGGCCAGGTTCACCGTGTAGGGGAACGCCTCGGAGAACAGGTCGACGACCTTGCGACCGGTGAGGGTCTCACCGAGGTCGCCCTGGAACACACCGGTGATGTAGTTCCAGTACTGGAGCAGGAACGGGTCGTCGAGGTGGTACTTTGCGCGCAGCATCGCCGTGACGATCGGGTCGGCCTTCTTCTCACCGGCGAGCAGCTGGATCGGGTCAGCGCCCGGCATGGCGAAAGTCAGGAAGTAGATCAGGAACGTGGCACCGATCAGTACAGGGATCGCCTGTATGAGTCGGCGGATGAGGTAGCGGCCCATCAGACCTCCAACAGAAGAACAGGGGGAAAGGGCGGGCAGACGGAAACCTGATTCCGCCTGCCCGCCCCCGGGATCCCCTTAGTGAAGAGGGGTGTTAGTTGAGCTCGACGTTCGCCAGGTCCATGCGGCCCTGTGCGTCGACCTCGACGTTCTTCACGGTCTTGGAGTAGGCCGAAGAAGACATGTACGTGAAGACCGGGATGTACGGCAGGTCCTTGATGATGATGTCATCGGCTTCCTGGTACAGCTTCAGGCCCTGCGCGGCGTCGGTGGCCTTGTCGGCCTCGGCGAGCTTCGCCTCGAACGCGTCGTTCTGGTAGTGGCCGTAGTTGGAGCCGTTCTCGATCGCGACCTTCGAGAAGATCGGACGGAGGTAGTTCTCCGCCGCCGGGTAGTCCATGGACCACGCCATGCGGAAGGCGCCCTTGTACTTCGAGGCACCCAGGTCGTCCAGCATGTCGCCGAACTTGGCGTACGGCTTGGCGGTGACCTCGATGCCGAGGTTCGCCTTCAGCTGGTTGCCGACGGCCTCGATCCACTCCTTGTGGCCGCCGTCGGCGTTGTAACCGAGCTCGATCTTGTTGCCCGGGATGCCGCCGGCCTGCTGGAACAGCTCCTTGGCCTTGGTCGGGTTGTACGTACCCGCCTCGCCCAGGGCGCCCTTGCGGTAGCCGGGGATGATCGGGCTGATGAAGTCGTCGGCCGGCTTGCGGGTGCCGTTGAAGATGGTCTTGCCGATGGCGTCCCGGTCGATGGCCATGGAGATGGCCTTGCGGATCTCCACCTTGCCGAACGCCTCGGGGTTCTGCTCCAGCGGGAGACCGATGTAGCCGACGCCGGACTCGGGCTTGTAGATGTAGCGGTCGCCGAACTCCTGGGAGACGGTGGCCATCGCCGAGATCGGGAGCTTGTCGACGATCTGGATGGTGTCGGCGCGCAGGTCGTTGTACGCCGTGTCCAGGTTGTCGTAGATCTTGAAGGTGACGCCGTCGAGCTTGGCGCGACCCTCGGTCGGGTACTTGTCGTACTTCTTGATCTTGATCTGCTTGTTGTGCTCCCAGGCGCCGTCCATCTGGAACGGGCCGTTGCCGATCGGAGCCTCGCCGAACTTCTTCGGGTCGGCCTCGAACGCCTTGGGCAGCGGGTAGAAGGCGTTGTAGCCCAGCATGGTCTTGAACTGGGAGAACGGGTCCTTCAGGGTGACGGTGAAGGTCTTCTCGTCGACGACCTTCAGGCCCTTGAGCTCCTTGGCCGTGGGCTTCTTGTCCTTGCCCGGCGCGAGCTCGTCGGAGCCCTCGATCTTCGAGAAGAACGGCATGCCCTCGGCCGCGTTGTCCTGGTTGGCGCCCCAGTTCCAGGCACGGACGAAGGACGCAGCGTCGACCTTCTCACCGTTGTGGAAGGTGAAGCCGTCCTTGATCTTGATCGTCCAGGTCTTCGAGTCCGTGGTGTCGATCGCCTCGGCGACCGCGAGCTTCGGCTCGTTGGTCTTGTTGTCGTACTTGACCAGGCCGGTGAAGAGCGAGTTGAGAACCTCGGCACCTTCGGACTCGGCGGTGTTCTGACCCACCAGGCCGTGCTGCGGCTCGCCGAGCACCACGGTGATGTTTCCGCCGGACTTGCCCCCGGCGTTCGAGTCCTTGCTGGTGCTGCATGCGGTGGCGGCCATCGCCACGATGACGGCACCCGCGACCCACTTGGCGCTCGTTGCTCCGCGCATGGGTAATTGCCTCCTCAGGAGTCACTGTGGATACGTGAAGGACCCGGTCCTCGCTGACACCCCTGACAGCGAAATCCGGCCCCATCGTGTGTGCTCGTGAGTCGACGCTCCCCACAGCGTGTGACCCATTGACCCGAGCTCAATGGAGCCATCCTCAGGGACCGCCAGACCGTAAACCACACTTAAGTGGTCTCGTTTTCACAACATCACCCCATGGCGAAAACCCGAAATCCGGACAAACGGATAGGAGACAGACACGTGCGAAACGGACGGTTGACGCACCTTCCGGAGTGTGGTGCACGGTATCCGGACGCAAGAACGAGACAATCCGGTTGACAAGCGCGAAGGCCCCTGGGGTGGTCAACGGCCCATCAGGGCCCGGACCTCGTGCCGGCGGCCCGCGCCGAGGGACTCGTACACCTCCAGGGCCTGCGCCCAGGCCCGGAGGGTCCCCTCCTCGTCGCCTGCCTGCCGCAGGGCATGGCCGAGGACCAGCAGGGCCTCGGCCCGCCCGATCGGGTGCCCCGCCTCCGTCTGGATGTCGAGCACCCGGCGCGCACGGCGCTCGGCCCGCTCGAACCCGCCCCGCGCCAGGTCCAGTTCCGCCAGCAGTGCGAGGGACCGCGCCGCGAAGACGCGGTACCCGCTCGCGGTGGCCAGGGCCCGGGCGGTCTTCGCGTGCTCCGCGGCCTCGCCGTGCCGGCCCAGCCGCAGGCTGCTCTCGGCCAGCCCCGTCAGGGCCCGCAGCTCCGGCGTGCGGGCATCGCACCGGCGGGCCAGCTCGGCCGCCTGCCGGAAATGCCGCAGGGCGACGTCGTGATTGCCCAGGCTTTGCGAGAGCAGGGCCCGGCCCGTGTGCAGGTACGACTCGGCGCGCAGCTCCCCCGTCGCCAGTTCGAACCCCTGCTCGATGTGGTCCAGGGCGGCCGACCGGTCTCCGGCCTGCACCGATGCCGTCGCCAGCCAGAAAAGGGTGAACGCCAGATCGGTGTGCAGAGCCAGCTCCCGCTGCGTGCTCGCCGCCGCTTCCAGGTGCTCGACCGCCCGCCGGGGCTGTCCCCGATCGTGCAGTACGGCCCCCAGATTGCGCACCGTGATGGAGAGGGCCGTGGGGAGGGAGAGCCCCTGGTAGAGCTCACGGGCCTCCACGAGCCGGTCCTCGGCCTCGGCGAGGCGGCCCAGCTCGTGCAGGATCGCCCCCAGGTTGCCCACCGAGATCGCCTCGCCCAGCCGGAAGCCGGTCACGCGGCACAGGTCCGCCCCGCGCCGGCTGTGGACCAGCGCCTCCTCCAGCCGGCCCCCGTACCAGAGCGCAAGGCTCAGGCTGTTGTGGGTCGCCGCCTGTCCCTGCGCCGAGCCCGTCCTGCGGTACAGCTCCAGAGCCCGGTCGTCGTGGAACGTGCTCTTCTCGTAGTCGCTCCGGTTCAGGTAGGCACTCGACAGACTCCGGTGGGCCGCGGCCTGCCCGGCCGGATTCCCGTCCGCCTCCGCGGCGGCCAACCCGGCCGAGGCCACGGCGAGCCAGTCGGCGGCGTAGGCGCGCCGCATCATGTACGGGCGGAGTGCGTCGGCGAGGCTCCAGGCGAACCGCCACGACTCCGGGTCCGTGGCCCGCTGCACGAGGGCCACGGTGTTCGCCCGCTCGGCGTCCAGCCATGCGATCGCATCCTGGGTGTCCGGGAAGGCGAGGCCCCGGCCGCCGTGCTCCACCGGCAGCCGGACGGCCTCCGGCTGGAACATCCGGACCGCGGTGTCGACGCTGCCGAGGTACCAGTCGTGCAGCCGTTCCAGCGCGGCCGCTCGCTCCCGGGGCCCGTCCTCGTCCTCGCACCGTTCCAGGGCGTACGCGCGCAGCAGGTCGTGGAAGGCGTACCGGTCCGGCGCGTGCTCCTCCAGGAGGTGGGTACGGGTCAGCCGGGCCAGGAGCTCCGAGGCGACCGGAAGCGCTACACCGGCGAGCGCTGCCGCCGCCGGCAGGGGGACGTCCGGGCCCGGGACGAGACCGAGCAGCCGGAACAGCCTGGCGGCGGGCTGCTCGAGTGTGACGTAGGACATGTCCAGGATCGATCGGACGGCACTCTCCTCGTCCCCGGGTACCTGCAGCGCGGACAGCGTGTCGCCGGCCAGCCGGGCCACCTGGTCCGCGATGGAGCGGTCCGGGTGGACCGCGAGATCGGCCGCCGTGATCCCGATCGCGAGGGGCAGGTAGGCGCAGGCGGCCGTGAGCTCGGCGACCGCCTCCCGTTCCGCGCGGCCGCGCGCTTCTCCGATCATGTGGAGGAGGAGCTTTTCCGCCTCGGCGGGCTCCAGGACGCCCAGCGGCATCGGGACGGCGGCGTCCCGGGCCACGAGCCCGGCCAGGGAGTCCCGGCTGGTGACCAGGACCAGGCACTCGGAGTGGCCGGGAAACAGGGGGCGGACGTGCTCGGCGGAGCGTGCGTTGTCCAGGACGACGAGGATCCGCTTGCCCGTGCAGAGCGAGCGGTAGAGGGCGGCCGCCCGGGACTCCTCGGCGGGGATGTGCTGCGCGGGCACACCGAACGCCTGGAGGAATCCGCTGAGCGCGTCGAGGGGCCGCAGCGGCCGGCCGGCAGAGTGGCCGCGGAGGTTCACGTACAGCTGTCCGTCCGGGAACCGGTCACGTCTGCGGTGGCCCCAGTGAACGGCCAGGGAGGTCTTCCCCGCTCCGGCCTGCCCGGTGACCAGACCGATCCGCACCGCGCCCGACGTCTCGTCCCCACCGACCGGCAGCAGCATGTCGAGGCGCCGGAGCGCATCGGTCCGGCCGGTGAACACCGCGGTGGAAGCGGGCAGTTGGGCGGGGAGGGCATGCTGGCGCGAGGGGACCGGCGTCCCGTCGGCCGCCCCTGCCGACGCCGTCCGGCGGGGGCGGGGGTCGAGGAGCGCGGGGTCGTCGGCCAGCACCCGGCGGTGGAGCGCGTGCAGCTCCGGGCCCGGCTCCAGGCCGAGTTCACCGACCAGTTTCGCCCGCGCACGCTGGTACGCGCTGAGTGCCTCGCCCCGCCGTCCGCAGCGGTACAGAGCGAGCATCAGCTGGCCGTACAGCCGCTCGCGCAACGGGTTGCGGGCGATGGCGGACTCGATGTCCACGAGGACGGCCGTATGCCGGCCGAGGCGGAGCTCCGCCTCGATCCTCTGCTCGAAGGCGGCCATGCGGGAGTCGTCGAGCCGTGGCGCCTCGACCTGGGTCAGCTGCTCCGCACGGCTGCCCGCCAGAGCGTCTCCCCGCCACAGGGCCAGCGCGGCGCCCAGCCGGGCGGAGGCCGCGGCGTCGTCCCCCCGCTCCGCCGCCTCGGCCGCGGCGGCGGTCAGCCGGTCGAACTCGCGCAGGTCCAGCACGGCGTGTTCCAGCAACAGGACGTAGCCCCCGGGCCGGGTCGCCAGTACGTCCCCGTCACAGCCCGCGCTGCGCAGGACGTGCCGGAGCCGCTTGATGTAGTTCTGCAGGGTGGTGCGGGCCGTGGTCGGAGGCGCGTCTCCCCAGAGGCCGTCGATCAGATCCTCGGCCGGAACGACCTGGTCCGCCCGCAGCAGCAGGAGCACGAGCAGATCACGCTCCTTGGGAGCGGTCACCGCAACGGGCTCGCCCCCGCACACGACCTCCAACGGCCCCAAAATCCGGTAGTCGAACAGCCCGCCCCGTTCACGCTCCATGGTCCGGGAGCGTACGGGAGCCCGCGCGGGAACCGGTCACTAGTTTGCCGCTAGCGCCCCGTCCGCATGCTCCGCGTACGTCCCGACGTCACAAGGGAGTTGCCTTCATGACCAAGTCTGCGCCCGGCCCCGTACCCCTTCGTGTCGCACTCGTGGAGCGCCATCCGCTCCTGCGGGCCGGCATCCGTCTCGCGCTCGACGGCGCGGCAGGCATCGAGGTCGTCGCCGAGACGGGAGAGGCCGGCCAGGTCCTGTCCCTCGTCAGGTCCTCGGCGCCCGACGTGCTCCTCATGGACCTGGACCTGCCGGGCTCCTCCTCCCTCGAGACCTGCCGGACCCTGGTCACGGAGTCGGACCGCACGCGGCTCCTGGGGATGACCGGCCGCGGGGACGACGAGCAGCTGCTGAAGTCGGCGCTGCGGGCAGGTGTCCGGGGGTACGTGGCCAAGGACGCCGGATCGCATGACGTACGCGACGCCGTGCACATGGTGGCCAACGGGTTCATGGTCGCGAGCGCGGCCGCCGCCCGCCTGTTCGCCGGCCTGCTCGACCCCCCAGCCCGCGACGCGGACCGCGATCCGCTGCCCGCGCTCACCCGGCGGGAGCGCGAGATCCTCGACCTGGTGGCGCGGGGCTACGACAACCCCCGGATCGCCCGGGCCCTGACCGTCGCCGACAAGACGGTGCGCAACCACGTCTCGGCCATCTTCGCGAAGATCGGCGCGAACGGCCGCTCCCAGGCGATCGTGTTCGCACGGGACGCCGGGTTCGGCCAGACCCGCTAGGGGGTGTCTTGTCGATCACGCCGCGAGCCCGGCCTGATCGGCAAGACACCCCCTAGGGGGCTTCGAGGCCGGTCACTGCAAGATGCCCACCGCCGTCAACTGCGCAAGGCAGGCCTCGACATGGGCGCGCGCCGCGTCGGCGTCGACCCCCGACCTGTTCCCGTACTCCGCCGTCACGGATCGCACGTCGCTGCCGTCGCACAGCGAATAGATCAGCCAGGAGCGGGCGTTGAGCCAGTGCATCGCAGCCGTGTCCGTGTTCACCACGAGCAGCTCGCCCCGCTCGGGCAGCGGCCGGGCCATCGCGCGGGCACTACGGCGTACCACTGCGTCCTGCGCCACCGCCGGCGACCGGGCCGGGACCTCGCCCGCCACCCCCGCGGGGGGCGAGATCCCGGAGTCCTCGTGGACCAGCTCCAGCACCTCGAGGAGCCAGCGCATGAACCGGTGGCCGTCGGGCGTCAGGCGGTCCCCGGGAAGGCCGAGGATGTATCCGGCGAGGTAGCGGGCGCGTTCCAGGCTCGTCCCGTAGGTGCCGTTCCGGTCCGCCTCCGTGCCCGGGCTCACCTCGTCGACGACCTCCGCGGCGGGCGGATCGCCGAACTCCGCCCGGATCGTGTCGTCCGCCTGCCGGGCGGCCTCCTGGAACACCAGCATGTGGACGTAGAAGTGGAGCGCGACGAGCACCCGTACGACGCGCCACGACGTGTGACGCCACGGGATCGGCACCGACAGGTCCGCGTCCCGCAGGAGCGCGCCCGAGCGCAGCGCGTCGAAGAGCTTGAGGTGGACGCCCTCGTGCAGCAGGGTCTCGGCGGCGGTCCACGGGTCGGCCAGCCGCTCCGGGGCCATCAGGATGGCCGACGGGAGGGGGTCGCCGCCCGAGAGCGACTGCAGCGGGCCGTCGGCCGACTCGCCGCGGGTGAAGCCGACGACGGAGACGTGCCGCAGCACGCTGGGCCCGACCTGCGGGAGCAGCCGCGTGAGCAGGTCGGCTCCCCGGGTCAGCCGCCGGCACATCTCCGGGGTCGGTATGACCGGATCTGCGCTCGGGCCGCCTTCGATGCTGCCGTCGTAGAGCCGGCGCAGCCGGGCCGACAGGTCTTCCGGCACCCGGCCGGCCGGGTTCATCTCGGTCCACAGCCAGGCGGGCCCGTGCTCCGGCCACGGCCTGACGTGCGGGGTGGCCATCCGCTCGCACGGTCCCAGGCCCTCCGGGTCGAGCGGCAGGCGGGCGGCCAGTTCGCCCAGGCCGAGGGCGCCGGAGTAGCCGTTCTCCAGCTTGACCATGTCGTCCTCGAACGCGTTGCGCAGGACCGGGTCGCCGAGCAGCGGGAGGAGCTGCTCGCGGCTCAGCAGGGAGAGCCGCTGCAACGCCTCCGGGTGGCGGGCGTCGCGCTGCGCCAGCAGCCGGAGGCCGAGGACGAAGCGGGCCATGTTGCGTTCTCCGATGGCCCCGGAATCGCCGAATCGGCCATCGGCGACCAGGAGTCCGTCCGCGAGGTCTGTTTTGCCTCGGGCAGAATCAGGTGATGCTACAAGCGACATCGAAAGCACCGTCCGGTACGGAATGCGGGAAAGCAGGAAAGGGAAAACCGGGGGTGCCGGAAACCGGCACCCCCGGCTGACCACACGCTCAGGCGGCGGCCGGAGTGGCCCAGTAGGCGGGAACCCAGGCACGCTCCTCGGCCGAATCGCTCCCGATCTGCGGGACGCTCTCGACCGCCAGCCAGTTCTGCGCGATGGCCGGGAATTCGATCTCCAACTGCGGCATCAGCTTCTCCTCTCGTCCATTCCGTCCGGAGTGGACTTCGCCAGGATCTCCGCTTCCTGTCCCGACCCTCATGAGGCGGTTGTCCCGCACTTGTCCCGGCAGGGGGAATCGGGAAACCGGGACACCGGGAAGCGGGCACGAAAAAACCCGGCCCCGCACGGAGATCCGTGCGGGGCCGGGCTGTCAGCCGTACTGCGCAGGTGTTACTTGCCGGACTTGGCGCGCGACGCGGTGCGCGAGCGCTCCTTCTGGTCCAGGACGACCTTGCGGATGCGGACGGCCTCCGGGGTCACCTCGACGCACTCGTCGTCGCGGCAGAACTCCAGGGACTGCTCCAGGGAGAGCTTGCGCGGCGGCACCACGTTCTCCGTGTTGTCCGCGGAAGCCGCACGCATGTTGGTGAGCTTCTTCTCCTTGGTGATGTTCACGTCCATGTCGTCGGAGCGCGAGTTCTCGCCGACGATCATGCCCTCGTACACCTCGGTGCCGGGGTCGGTGAACAGGACGCCGCGCTCCTGCAGGTTGATCATGGCGAACGGCGTGACCGAACCGGAGCGGTCCGCGACCAGCGAACCGTTGTTACGGGTGGTCAGCGTGCCGAACCACGGCTCGTGGCCCTCGTGGATCGAGTGGGCGATACCCGTACCGCGGGTGTTGGTCAGGAACTCCGTGCGGAAGCCGATGAGGCCGCGCGACGGGACGACGAACTCCATGCGGACCCAGCCGGAGCCGTGGTTCGACATGTTGTCCATGCGGCCCTTGCGGACGCCCATGAGCTGCGTGACCGCGCCCATGTGCTCCTCGGGGACGTCGACCGTCATGCGCTCGACCGGCTCGTGGACCTTGCCGTCGATCTCCTGCGTGACGACCTGCGGCTTGCCGATGGTCAGCTCGAAGCCCTCGCGGCGCATCTGCTCGACCAGGATGGCGAGCGCGAGCTCACCACGGCCCTGGACCTCCCAGGCGTCCGGGCGCTCGGTGTCGAGGACGCGGAGCGAGACGTTGCCGACGAGCTCCCGGTCCAGACGGTCCTTGACCTGGCGGGCGGTGACCTTGCGGTCCTTGACCGCGGACTTGGCGTCCGCGCCCTTGCCGCTGCCGCCGCGGCCGACCATCGGGGAGGTGTTCGTGCCGATGGTCATCGAGATCGCCGGCTCGTCGACCGAGATCAGCGGGAGCGCGATCGGGTTCTCCGGGTCGGCCAGGGTCTCGCCGATCATGATGTCGGGGATACCGGCGACGGCGCAGATGTCACCGGGGCCCGCCACCTCGGCCGGCTTGCGGGTGAGCGCCTCGGTCATCATCAGCTCGGTGATGCGGACGTTCGACATGGTGCCGTCACGCTTGATCCACGCGACGGTCTGGCCCTTGCGCAGCTCGCCCTGCTCGACGCGGAGCAGCGCGATGCGGCCGAGGAAGTTGTCGGCGTCCAGGTTGGTGACGTGGGCCTGGAGGGGGGCCTCCTCGTCGTACACCGGGGCGGGGACGTGCTCGAGGATGGTGGAGAAGAACGGCTCCAGGCTGTCGCTGTCCGCGGGGACGGTGCCGTCCTCGGGCTTGGTCAGCGAGGCGACGCCGTCACGGCCGCAGGCGTAGACGATCGGGAACTCGATCTGGTCCTCGGTGGCGTCCAGGTCCAGGAAGAGGTCGTACGTGTCGTTGACGACCTCGTCGATCCGGGAGTCCGGGCGGTCCGTCTTGTTGATGCAGAGGATGACCGGCATGTTCGCCTGCAGGGCCTTGCGCAGGACGAAGCGGGTCTGGGGCAGCGGACCCTCGGAGGCGTCCACCAGCAGAACGACGGCGTCCACCATCGACAGACCGCGCTCGACCTCACCACCGAAGTCGGCGTGGCCGGGGGTGTCGATGATGTTGATCGTGATCGGGGCCCCGCCGTCCTTGGGGTGATACTTCACCGCCGTGTTCTTGGCGAGGATCGTGATGCCCTTCTCACGCTCCAGGTCGTTCGAGTCCATCATGCGGTCGTCGAGGTGCTGGTGGGCGGCGAAGGCACCGGCCTGCTTGAGCATGGCATCGACGATGGTCGTCTTGCCATGGTCGACGTGGGCGACGATGGCGACGTTACGGATGTCGTGGCGCGTGGGCACTTCGGCGCTTCTCCCGGGATCGTGGATGGCGTCGCGTACGGTCCGGCACGCGCGCCTCGACCGGGCGGAAAACCTGCCACGGCCTTACCCCATCGTACGTCGCGTGGCGGGAACCGCTCGCCGGGGGGTCTGTCAAGAGGCCGGACGACTGAGAAGGACCGGGTGTGGGGTGGGGTGTCCCGGCCTTGGGTACTGCGGGTTTGCTGCGGGTCAACAGGCGTGCTCAAGGGGTATGACACGACCTTGCCCGCCGGGGATCCGGCGGGCAAGGGACTTGAGTCACATCTGAGCTTGTGAGCCGAAGCTCAATCTGTCTGGCCCCGTTTTGTCACTTCTTCTTCTCCTGCTTTTCCTTGGCGGCTTGAGCCTTCTTCCAGCCGATGTCCTGGAAACGGGGGGTGCCGAGGCCGAAGGCGCCGGCGTTGGCCAGGTTCGGCTTGGCGGCCACCAGCTCGGGGCGCTGGTACAGCGGGATGGAGCCGGCGGCGGCCCAGATCCGGGCGTCGGCCTTGCGCATCAGCTCGCGCGAGGCCTCCTCGTCGAGCTCGCCGAGCGCCTGGTCGAAGAGCTGGTCGATGTGGTCGGTGCCGACCCGTGTGTAGTTCTGTTCGACGAGGAGCGAGCCGTCGGCGGCCGGCTCCGGCTTGGCGAAGATGGGGCGGGCGTCGGTGGCCGGGTAGGCCGTTGCCGGCCAGGAGTAGAGCGCCAGGTCGTACTGGCCCGAGGCGATGTGGTCCTTGAAGAAGCTCTCGTCGGCCACCTTGGTCAGCTCGGTGTGCACGCCGACCTTCTGGAGCATCTGGGCGATCCGCTCGCCGACCGTGCGCAGGGCCTCGGAGCCGGGACCGGCCGGGAGGACGAAGCGCAGGGAGAGTGCCTTGCCGTCCTTGGCCAGCATGTTTCCGGAGTTGCGGGTCTGCTTGACCGGGGCCGGCGCCGGGCTGGGGCTGCTCCCGGACCTGCCGGGCTCGGGGGCGGCGCCGTCGCGGGCCGGGCCGCTCTTGGCGTCGTCGGCGGAGTCCGCGGCGTCCGCCGGGGCCGCCGGGGCCGCCGGGGCCGCCGGGTCGGGGGCGTCGGCGCCGAGGGCTTCGGCCTGGGCCAGGAGGGCGGCCCGCTGCTCGTCCGCGAGCGGGGCCGCGGCCGGCACCGGGGAGAGGCGCCGCCCGCCCTGGGCGAGGGGGCCGTTCCCGGCGCCCTGGTCGCCCTGGTCGCCCTGCGCGGAGGCCTCCGCGTCCGCCTTGATCGCGGACCTGAATGCCGGGAGCCCCCGGTCCAGGCTGTCGCCACCCCGCCCGTCGGTCTCGCCCACGATGTAGAGGCCGTCGTTCCCGGTGCCCGGTCCCGACGGGGTCTTCGAGTCGTCCTGGCCGTCCTCCGCGTTCTCGGAGCCGGCCTTCGCGCCCGCCGGCTCGGTGAGCTTGCCGCCCCGGCGCCAGCCCGCGTCCGCGAGCAGGGCCTCGGCCGCGTGGATGTCCTTGCCGCCGAGCGCTTCGCTGTTGTCCGCGTACGCCCGCTGCCCGGCCAGCGCCACGTGGCTGCCGACCGGCTTCGCCGGCAGGCCCAGGGGCTTCAGTACGATCTCGGCCAATTCCTTGCGGTCCAGGGCCCGGGCCACCGCCCGCCGGACCCGTTCGTCGGCCAGCGGGCCTGCGGACCCGTTCAGGGCGAGCTGGGTGTAGGCCGGCTCCAGGGACTTGCGGACCGTGAAGGTGCCCAGGGCCGACTGCTCGTCGGCGTAGTTCTTCGCCGCGTCGGCGTTCTGCGCCCGGTTCTCCCGCTCCGTCGCCGCCTTGCCCTCATCGGCCCCGTACGCGGTCGCCCACGACAGCGTGGCCTCGGCCGGGGTCATCGAGGCGCCCGGTCCGTGGGCCGGGCTCTTGCCCGAACCCGGGCTGCGCTCCGCGTCCCGGGCGGCCAGCGCGATCCGGTCGGCGCCGGCCCGGTCGATCTCCGCCAGGTCGACCTTTCCGGCGGCCAGCGCGGCCGGGCGCTGAGCCCGCGGCACGGCGGTCAGGACCAGCGTGTCCAGCTTGGCCGGCCGGCCCCACCAGCGGGCGCTGCGGGTCAGCGCCGCGGTACCGGTCTTCTTGTCGATCGCCCCGAGGTTGAAGGGTCCGGCGGTGACCTTGAGGGTGCCGCGGGCACCCTCGTTGAAGGCGTCCGGGGTGCCGGTGACCTGCTTGGGGTAGAGCGGGGAGAACAGGGAGCGCCAGTCGGTGTACGGCTTGGCGAAGGTGACCTTGACCTCGAGGTCGGTCTTGCCGCGCTCGATCTTCTCGATCCGGTCGTATCCGGCGTTGCGGGCCGTCCAGTAGGCGGAGTCCTTGCCGCTCAGGGCCCGCCACTGCGCCACGAAGTCGGCGGCGCCGATCTCGCGCCCGTCGCTCCACACCGCCTGCTGGTTCAGCTTGTACAGGACGACCTGCTTGGGCTCGCGCTCGACGACCTCGGCCTTCTCCAGGTAGTCCGGGTTGGCCACCGGCCGGCCCCTGCCGTCCAGCGTGAACAGTTGGGGCAGCACCGCCCCGGCGATCCGGTTGGTGGTGGCGTCCGCATCGGCCTGGAAGGTGTTCAGGGTGTCCGGGAGGCTGTCCACGGCCCAGCGGAGCACCCCGCCGTCGGCGACCTTGTCGCGGGCCGTGGCCGCGATGTCCTGGCCGGCGGCCACGGGACCGCCCTCGTCGTCACCACCGCCGCAGCCCGCGAGCAGCGGCAGTGCGAGGACTCCCGAGGTCAGGAGCGCCAAGGACCTGCGCGTTCTCTGGGACATGGGTGGTACCTCCGGGGCGGGGCGTGAAAGGGGGCAGCTTGATCACGTTTGGCGGTATATGGAGCTGATCACACTGGGTGCCGCAACACACTGAAATCCACAGCCCGCCGCAGCTCTCGCAGCCGACCCTCGCCACGCCGCGAACCCCACCCGTGCGGACCAATCCCACTTGCGTCACGGACGGGCGTTCCCTCGGAAGAGGGATCAAAATGGGAGCAGGGAGGGGCGCACAGATTGCGCCTGCGCGCCCGCAATCGCTGCACGTCCCTTCACAACGGGGGACGGGAGGCGCGACACTCGCAGGCGCACATGAGCGTTGCCACCGCAACCAGCGGAAGTGAGGGCAAGTCATGTCCCTGCAAGACGATTTGACCGCCGTACGACGCAACCTGAACGAGCTGGTCCGCTCGGTCGAGCGGCTGGAGCGGGACGTCAAGGACGCAGCCCGGCAGGCCCCGGGTACCCCGCGGGCCCCACGCCAGGAGGGGATGGTCTCCGTTCCGGACGCCCCGTACGACAGCTCGCTGTGGAAGGACGCCGACGACGAGGGCCTCGGAGCCCGCGACCGCCGGGCACCCTGACCCTGGCGTACGCGGCCCGGCACCCCGCACGCGCCAGTACCCCCGCACCCCACCAGGCCCAGCCGTCCGCGGCTGGGCCTCGTGGGTCACCCCTCTTCACTCCACCCGGAGTCCCCTTTGGCCACAGGCACGGAACCACCCCGGCAGCTGACCGGCGTCCACGACGCCTCCCGGGCCTCGATCGCCGCCCGGCACCTGCGCACCGACCGGTGGTGGCTGGCCCCCGCCGTCACCGCGGCCGGACTGCTCGCCTTCATCGTCTACTCGACGTGGCGGGCCTTCGCCAACGCCGACTACTACGCGGCCCCGTACGTCTCCCCGTTCTACTCCCCGTGTCTCGCGGAGAACTGCCAGGAGATGCGCGGCGGCCCCAACCTGGACCTGTTCGGCAGCTGGTGGGGCCTCTCCCCCGCCCTGCTGATCCTGATCTTCCCGCTCGGCTTCCGGCTGACCTGCTACTACTACCGCAAGGCCTACTACCGGGGCTTCTGGGCCTCGCCGCCCGCCTGCGCCGTCGCCGAGCCGCACACGAAGTACACCGGCGAGACCCGCTTCCCGCTGATCCTCCAGAACATCCACCGGTACTTCTTCTACGCGGCGCTGCCGGTCGCGGGCATCCTCACGTACGACACGGTGCTGACCTTCCGCAACGACCGCTACGAGTGGGGCCACATGGGCCTCGGGACGCTGCTGTTCCTCGTCAACATCACGCTGATCTGGGCCTACACGCTGTCCTGCCACTCCTGCCGGCACATCATGGGCGGCCGCCTGCGCCACTTCTCCAAGCACCCGGTGCGCTACCGGCTGTGGGGCTGGATCAGCCGGCTCAACACCCGCCACATGCAGCTCGCGTGGGCCTCGCTGATCAGCGTCGCCCTGTGCGATTTCTACGTGTACCTGCTGGCCAGCGGCGCCTTCAACGATCCGAGGTTCTTCTGACATGGCTCAAGTCGACCGGCAGCAGTGGGACGTGGTCGTGGTCGGTGCGGGCGGCGCCGGACTGCGGGCCGCGATCGAGGCGCGCGAGCGGGGCGCCCGTACCGCCGTGATCTGCAAGTCCCTGTTCGGCAAGGCCCATACGGTGATGGCGGAGGGCGGGATCGCCGCCTCCATGGGCAACGTCAACGAGGGTGACAACTGGCAGGTGCACTTCCGCGACACCATGCGCGGGGGCAAGTTCCTGAACCAGTGGCGGATGGCGGAACTCCACGCGAAGGAGGCCCCGGACCGGGTCTGGGAGCTGGAGACCTGGGGCGCGCTCTTCGACCGCACCCCGGACGGAAAGATCTCCCAGCGCAATTTCGGCGGGCACGAGTACCCGCGCCTCGCGCACGTGGGCGACCGGACCGGCCTGGAGCTGATCCGCACCCTCCAGCAGAAGATCGTCCAGCTCCAGCAGGAGGACTTCAAGGAGTTCGGGGACTACGAGGCCCGGCTCAAGGTCTTCCAGGAGTGCACGGTCACCAGGGTCCTGAAGGATCGCGGTCCGAACGGCGGGGAGAGGGTCTCGGGGGCCTTCTGCTACGAGCGCGAGTCCGGCCGGTTCTTCGTCCTGGAGGCCCCGGCGGTGGTCCTGGCCACGGGCGGGATCGGCAAGTCCTTCAAGACGACGTCCAACTCCTGGGAGTACACGGGCGACGGCCACGCGCTGGCGCTGCTCGCGGGCGCGCCGCTGCTGAACATGGAGTTCGTGCAGTTCCACCCGACCGGCATGGTCTGGCCGCCCTCGGTCAAGGGCATCCTCGTCACCGAGTCGGTGCGCGGCGACGGCGGGGTGCTGCGCAACAGCGAGGGCAAGCGGTTCATGTTCGACTACGTCCCGGACGTCTTCAAGGAGAAGTACGCGGAGTCCGAGGAGGAGGGCGACCGCTGGTACGAGGACCCGGACCACAACCGGCGCCCGCCCGAACTGCTCCCCCGCGACGAGGTGGCCCGGGCCATCAACTCCGAGGTCAAGGCCGGCCGCGGCTCCCCGCACGGCGGGGTCTTCCTCGACGTGTCCACCCGGATGCCGGCCGAGCGGATCAAACGGCGGCTGCCCTCCATGTACCACCAGTTCAAGGAGCTGGCGGACGTGGACATCACCGCCGAGCCGATGGAGGTCGGCCCGACCTGCCACTACGTGATGGGCGGGATCGCGGTGGACTCGGACACCGCCGCGACCGTCGGGGTCCCGGGTCTGTTCGCGGCCGGTGAGGTCGCGGGCGGCATGCACGGCTCGAACCGGCTCGGCGGGAACTCCCTGTCCGACCTGCTGGTGTTCGGCCGGCGGGCCGGGCTGCACGCGGCCGAGTACGCAGGCGGCCTCGCCGGAGCGCCGCCCGCGGTCTCCCAGGCGGAGATCGACGCGGCCGCGACGGAGGCACTGGCCCCGTTCCACGCCGCCGACGGCGCGGAGAACCCGTACACGCTCCACCAGGAGCTCCAGACGACCATGAACGACCTGGTCGGGATCATCCGGCGCGAGGGCGAGATGGCCGAGGCGCTGCAGAAGCTGGCGGGCCTGCGCGTACGGGCGGCCCGGGCCGGGGTCGAGGGGCACCGGCAGTTCAACCCGGGCTGGCACCTCGCCCTGGACCTGCGGAACATGCTGCTGGTCAGCGAGTGCGTGGCCCGCGCGGCCCTGGAGCGCACCGAGAGCCGCGGCGGGCACACCCGGGAGGACTGCCCGGCGATGGAGCGCACCTGGCGCCCGGTGAACCTGCTGTGCCGGCCGGTCGACCCGGCGCCCGAGGACCCGGCCGCCGACCGGATCTCCCTCGTCCGGACCCGGACCGAACCCATCCGCCCCGACCTGCTCGCGCTCTTCGAGAAGGAAGAGCTGGTCAAGTACCTCGCCGAAGAGGAGCTCTACGAATGAGTACGTACGACGCGAGCTTCCGGATCTGGCGGGGCGACGCGGAGGGCGGGGAACTGCGGGACTTCACCGTCGAGGTGCACGACGGCGAGGTCGTCCTGGACATCGTCCACCGGCTCCAGGCCACCCAGGCCTCGGACCTGGCGGTGCGCTGGAACTGCAAGGCGGGCAAGTGCGGTTCGTGCAGCGCGGAGGTCAACGGCCGGCCGCGGCTGATGTGCATGACGCGCATGTCCACCTTCGAACGGTCCGAGACGATCACGGTCACGCCGCTGCGCGCCTTCCCGGTCGTCCGGGACCTGGTCACGGACGTGTCGTTCAACTACAAGAAGGCGCGCGAGGTCCCGGCCTTCGTGCCGCCGGAGGGGGTGGCTCCGGGGGCGTACCGGATGCAGCAGGTGGACGTGGACCGCTCGCAGGAGTTCAGGAAGTGCATCGAGTGCTTCCTGTGCCAGGACACCTGCCACGTGGTGCGCGACCACGAGGAGAACAAGCAGGTGTTCGCCGGTCCGCGCTTCCTGATGCGGGTCGCGGAGCTGGACATGCACCCCCTGGACGCGGCGGCGGAGGCGGGCCTGGACCGCAAGCGCACGGCCCAGGAGGAGCACGGGCTCGGCTACTGCAACATCACCAAGTGCTGTACGGAGGTCTGCCCCGAGGGCATCAAGATCACCGACAATGCGCTGATCCCGCTGAAGGAGCGGGCGGTGGACCGCAAGTACGACCCGCTGGTGTGGCTGGGCAACAAGATCCGCAGGCGCGGCGACCTGTAGCACCCCCGGCCGTTCATTTCGCAGGACACAATGCCCCCTGGGAAAACGTCGCATGACGTGATGTCAGGGGGCTTTGCGGTGCGGGTGGGGGATCAGCTGGCCGGCCGGTACCGGCTGGACCGGCGGCTGGGCCAGGGCGGCATGGGCGAGGTGTGGCGCGGGCACGACCTGGCGCTGGACCGGTCCGTGGCGGTCAAGGTGCTGCTGGAAGCGGCCACGAACGACGAGGTGGTCGCCCGTTTCAGACGCGAGGCCACGATCGGGGCGCGGCTCCAGCACCCGGGGATCACCGTGGTGCACGACGTGGGGCAGCAGGACGGGCGGCTCTTCATCGTGATGGAGCTGCTGGCCGGCGAGGACCTGGCCACGATGCTGGCGCGGGACGGCCGGCTCGCGGTGGACCTCGCGGTCGACCTGGCCGCGCAGACGGCGGAGGCCCTGGCCGCCGCGCACGAGCAGTCGGTGGTCCACCGGGACCTGAAGCCCGCCAACCTCTTCCTGCTGCCGGGCCGGCGGCTCAAGATCTGCGACTTCGGCATCGCGTACTCCGCGGACGCGACGGCGGGCTGGACGGTCACGGGCCGGATGTTCGGCACGCCCGCGTACATGGCGCCGGAGCAGTGGCGGGGCGAGCGGGCGGGCGCCCGGTGCGATCTGTACGCGCTGGGGTGCGTGCTGTACGCCCTGCTGAGCGGGGCGCCGCCGTTCGGCCAGAGCGAGGGGCCGTACGTCCTGATGCGCCGGCACATCGAGGAGGCACCGCTGTCGCTGCGCGAGGTCGGCGCGCCGGTGCCCCCGGAGCTGGACCGGCTGGTGCGGGCGCTGCTCGCGAAGGACCCGGAGGCCAGGCCGGAGTCGGCGCAGTCGGTGGGCAAGACCCTGCGGGGCCTGCGCGGGGCCGGGGCGGTGTCGGTGGCCTCGCCGGTGGCCGAGCCGGGGGCTGAGGCGGCGGCGGGGTGGTCGGCCGGGCCGGGGGACGGTGACGGGTGGTCGGCCGACGCAGTGGACGGGCCGGGGGCCGGGGGTGTGTCGGGCGCGGTGCGGGAGTTCGTACGGGAGCTGGTGCTCGAGGCGGAGGATGCGCTCCGGGCCGTGCCCGCCACCGACGGGGAGAGCCGCGTCGAGGTGCTGACCGCCGCCGCGGACGCCGCGGCCCGCTTCGACGCGGGCCTCGCCGGACGGCTCCTGGCGGAGGCCGAGCTCGCGGCCTGGACCGGCGGCGCGGGCGACGGGGCCCGGGTGGCCCGGCTGCTGACGGCGCTGGCCCGGGACACCGCCCCGCACGCCCCGGCCCGGGCCCGGCGGCTGCTGACCGACGCGCATCAGGCGCTGTTCACGGTGTCCGCTTCCCGGCGGGAGGGTCCGCTGCGTGCGCTGGCCGAGGAACTGGTCAAGGTGGACCCCGAGCAGGCCTCCCGGATCGCCGGCCACCACTTCCGCGGGCGCCCGGCGCGCGGCGGGCTCCGGGCCCGGATCGAGGCGGCCCTCGCCGCGGCCCGGCCCGAGGAGGCCGAGCGGCAGCTCGCCCGGATCGGGGACCCGGGCCAGCGCGCGGCCGGCACGTACGACCTCGTCGTCGCCCTCGCCCCGCGGGACCTGCCCGCGGCCATGCGGCTGAGCGAGCACATCGGCTCGGCCGGGGGCCGACTGCTCGTGCTGTGCCAGCTGGCGCAGGACCGTGCCGCGGCCGGGGATCCGGCGGGCGCCTCCCACGCCCTGGAGCAGGCGGAGGAGGAGCTGCCCCGGGTGCTGGAGGAGCGGGCGGCCTGGCTGCGGGAGGAGGCCGACCAGCTCGCCGGGCAGGGACAGCCGGTGGAGGCGGAGCGGCTGCGCCACCAGGCCGCCGGGCTGCTGCGCGGCCGGGCGGAGGCCTCCGCCGACGAGAAGGCCGGCCACGCCCTGGCCGCGCTCGAAGCGGCCCGCGCCCGGGTTGCGCAGGCCACCCGGGAGCCGCTGGACCGGGTGCGGGCGCAGGACCGCGCGGACCGGGCCCGGAGCCTGCCGGAGCCGGCGCAGCGGGCGCTGGCGCTGGCCGGGACCGCCCACGACTGCCTGCCGACGGGACGGATGCCCTGGCTGCCGGAGGCGGCGGCCGACGCGGGTACGGCGCCGCCGCCCGGGACGGTCGCCGCCATCAGTGCGGAGTCCGCATCGCGGCCGGCGCCGCCGGACGTGGCCCCCGGGCAGCGCCGGTGGCACCACGACGACGTCCGGCCCGATGACCTGCGGGCCGCCGGCGACGGCGCGGTGTGGCGGTCCGGGCCCGAGGTGGGCCTCGTACGGGCCGCGACCGGGGCGATCCGCTGGACGGCGTTCGCCGACGAGGGGGTCCCGGCGGCGCCGCTGCCCGGGGCCGGGGCCGGTCGCCTGCTGGTGTCCTGCGCGGCGGACGCCGCCACGGTGTACGTCGGCGTGAGCCGGGAAGGCGCGGCGGGGGTACGGCTGGTGGCGCGGGAGCCGCGCGACGGGCGGGTGCGCTGGTGGCGGGACCTGCCGCAGAACGGGCGGCTGCACACCGCCGGGCCGGTGCTGCTGCACGAGGCGGACGGCGAACTGACCGCGCGGCGTTCGGCGACGGGCGCGGTCCTGTGGCGGGTGGAGCCGGACTCCGCCCGGTTCCGGACGGTGGTGGGCAACTGCGTGGTCCTGACGGGCAGCCGACGGCTCGAGGCCCTGCACCTGTCGACCGGGGAGCGGATGTGGTCGCAGCTCCGGGGCGCCGAGGCCTTCGAGCGGACGTCCGGCGTGCAGCCCGTACACCTGGTGGACCTCGAGCACGTACGCGCCCTGGACCGCGGAACCGGCCGGGAGCTGTGGCGGTTCGCTCCAGGCATTGCGCAAGGGCTGCTGGTCGAGCGCGGAACGGTGTACGGGACGGCGTACCGCCCGGGCGAGGGGGACGTGCTGTACGCGCTCGACGCGCAGACCGGTGCGCTGCGCTGGCAGCGGGTGACCCGGCGGGACGCGCCGGGGGGCATGATCGAGCTGCTGGGCCTGCGACCGGGCGGGCTGTACGTCGAGTTCCCCCCGGGCGGCCGTCGCGGCCTCCTGAACCGCTCCGCGGATGCCTTCGTCGCCGTCCTGGACCCGGCGACGGGCAAGCCGCGCCGCCGGTGGGAGGAGCCGGGGCGACGCGGGAGCACGCTGCTGATCGGCGAGCAGCTCGTCCTGGCCCGCCCGGAGCTGAAGGCGGTCGCCCTGCCCTGACCGGGTCGGCGCCCTCCCCATCGGGGCCGCGGGCGCTCCGGTCGCGGGGGCCCGGGTGTGGTCATAGCCTCCGGAATGTGACTCCGCCGAAGCGACGACCCACCGCCGCCGGGATGTCCCTGCGGGTCGGGCTCGTGCTGGCCGCCGCGCTGCTGGGACTCGGCGGCTGGGGGGTGGCCGGGGCGCCGGCCGCTCGGGCCGACGATCCCGTCACCCTGTCCCAGCAGGGGCAGATCACCGACCGCGTGGGCGCCCTCGGCGACCGGAAGGCCGCCGTCACCGCCGCGCTGGACAAGCTGTACGCCGACCACCGCATCCAGCTCTTCGTGACGTACGTGCACGATTTCTCCGGGCGCTCCGCCCAGAGCTGGGCGGACGCCACGGCGCAGAAGAACGGCCTCGGCCGGGACGACGTGCTGCTGGCGGTGGCGACCGGGGCGCGCCAGTACGCCTATTCGGCCGATGTGGACTCCGGGTTCACCCAGGAGCAGCTCGCTGACGTCGCCCGTACGGCGATCGAGCCCGCGCTGAGGCAGAACGACTGGGCGGGCGCCGCGATCGGCGCCGCCGACGGGTACGGCGCCGTGCTCGCCGGGAAGTCCGTACCGGTGCCCGCCGTCACCCCCGGCGTGGCGAACCCCGGCGGCGGCTCGGGCGCCGGCGGCGGGGCCGGGGACTACGTGCTCCCGGTGGTCGTCGTCGTCGCGGCCGGCGCCCTCGGGGCGTACGCGTACAGCCGCCGCAAGCGCAAGGCCGGCTGGGCCGGCAGCACGCAGGGGTGGGGTGAGCAGCCCGCGACCACGACCGCCCTGCCGCTGCCCGAGCTGGACGCCAAGGCCAAGGCCCTGCTGGTGGAGACCGACGATGCGATCCGCACCAGCACCGAGGAGCTCGGCTTCGCCTCGGCGCAGTTCGGCGACGCGGCGGTCGGCACGTTCACCGAGGCCTTGGCCTTGGCGCAGAGCGAGCTGACGGCCGCGTTCCGGCTGCGCCAGCAGCTCGACGACGCGTATCCCGAGGACGACCCCACCCGGCGGCGGATGCTGGACGAGATCGTGGCCCGCTGTACGGAGGCGAGCCGGCGGCTCGACGCCGAGTCGGCGGACTTCGACCGGCTGCGGGACCTGGAGAAGAACGCCCCGCAGGCCGTGGCGACGGTGGAGGCGCACTTGCAGGCCCTGGCCGGCCGTACGACGACGGCCGCGGCCACCCTGACCGCGCTGGCCGGGCGCTACGCGGACTCGGCGTCCGCGCCGGTGGCCTCCAACGCCGAACAGGCCGAGGACCGGCTGCTGTTCGCGACGACCAGCCTCGGTGAGGCCCGGGCGGCGCTCGAGGGCGGCGACAGCGGGAAGGCCGCCGTGCACGTACGGGCCGCCGAGGGTGCGGTGGACCAGGCGGCGACGCTGGTCGACGCGGTGGAGCGGCGGGCCCAGGAGCTGGCGGAGGCGGCCGGGAAGCTGCCCGGGGCGCTCACGGAGACGGAGACCGACCTCGCCGATGCCCGCGGCCTGCTGACCGGCACCGCGGAAGGCGCCTCCACGGCGGATCTGCGCGGCCGCATCGGCCGGGCGGAGGCGGTCCTGGCCGACGTACGGCGGGCGCAGGAGGCCGGCCGGTACGACCCGATCGACGCCCTGCGCCGGGTCGAGGAGGCCGATGCCGTCCTCGACGAGGCGCTGGCCGGGGCCCGGGAGCGCGAGGCGGGCAGCCGGCGGGCGGCCGCCCTGCTGGACCAGGCGGTGCTCTCGGCGCGCAGCGCGATCGGCGCGGCGGCGGACTACATCACCACGAGCCGGGGCGCGGTCGGCAGCGAGGCCCGTACCCGGCTGGCGGAGGCGCAGCGGCGCATGGAGCGGTCGGCGGCCCTGGCGGGCTCGGACCCGGCGGCGGCGCTGGCGCAGGCGCAGCAGGCGGACGGGCTGGCGCGGCAGGCGCAGCAGCTGGCCGAGCAGGACGTACGGGCGTACCAGAACCCGTACGGAGGCGGGCAGCGGCAGCAGGGCGGCGGCATGGGCGGCGCGGTCCTCGGCGGGATCATCCTGGGCGAGATCCTGCGCGGCGGCCGCGGAGGCGGGGGCTTCGGCGGCGGTTTCGGGGGTGGCGGTTTCGGCGGTGGCGGCGGGCCGGGCCCGGGCTCGTTCGGCGGCGGCGGCACCCGCGGCCGCATGGGCGGCGGCGGCCGTTTCTGATCCACTCTCCCTCACCCCGTGAAAGGTCACCGATGAGCAAGCAGACCATCCTCGGCCGCGTCACCCAGCTCGCCAGGGCGAACATCAACGCGCTGCTGGACCAGGCGGAGGACCCGCAGAAGATGCTGGACCAGCTGATCCGCGACTACTCGAACAACATCACGGAGGCGGAGCAGGCGGTCGCCACCACGATCGGCAATCTGCGGATGCTGGAGGCGGACCACAAGGAGGACGTGGAGGCGGCCGCGGAATGGGGCACCAAGGCGCTCGCGGCGAGCAGGAAGGCGGACGGACTGCGGGCCGAGGGGTCCACTGCGGATGCGGACACGTTCGACAACCTCGCGAAGGTCGCCCTGGGCCGCCAACTCCGTTCGGAGAAGGAGGCGAAGACGGCGGAGCCGACGATCGCCGCCCAGAGGGAGGTCGTGGACAAGCTCAAGTCCGGGCTGGACGCGATGAAGGAGAAGCTGACCGAGCTGACGGCCAAGCGGGACGAGCTGGTGGCCCGGGCGAAGACCGCGCAGGCGCAGAACACCATGCTGGACGCGGTGAAGAGCATCGACGTCATGGACCCGACGAGCGACATCGCCCGCTTCGAGGACAAGGTCCGCCGGGAGGAGGCCAGGGCCTTGGGCCGCCAGGAACTGGCGGCCTCGTCCTTGGACGCCCAGTTCGAGGCCCTGGACGACTTGGGCACGTCGTCGGAGGTCGAATCCCGGCTCGCGGCCCTGAAGGGCCGAGCCGCCTGAAACCGGGCACTGCCCGGACCCGCCCCCGGCGGTAGGGGGAGGGTCCGGGGCGGAGCCCCCGGCAGCGGCGCGGTCAGCCGTACATGCCCAGCAGCTGCTCCGCGGACAGTTCCGTCACGGCCTCCGTCGCACCCCCCGGCAGCGGGAGCTCGAACCAGACCGTCTTCCCCCGGTGGGTGCGGCGCGTGCCCCAGCCCGCCGACAGCATGCCGACCAGCTGCAGCCCCCGCCCGCCCTCGTCCGTGTCCCGGGCCCGGCGCCGCCGCGGCTGCACCAGGTTGCCGTCCCAGACCTCGCAGACCAGGGTGCGGTCCAGCAGCAGCCGCAGCCGGATCTCGCCCTCCCCGTACCGCAGGGCGTTCGTCACGAGCTCGCTCACCAGCAGCTCGGTGGTGTCCAGCAGCCCCTCCAGTCCCCAGCCCGGCAGTTTCGCCCGTGCCAGCTCCCGCGCCCGGCCCACCGACCGCGCCTCGCGCGGCAGCTGCCAGTCCCCCACCGCTTCCACCGGCAGCCCCTGCACCCGCGCCATCAGCAGCGCGATGTCGTCCTCACCGTGCCGCGTGTCCAGCGTGTTCAGCACGTGGTCGCACACGTCCTCCAGCGGCCGCACCGGGTCGGACAGCGCGTCCCGCAGCCCCCGCAGCCCTTCCTCGAGCGGGTGGTCCCGCGATTCCACCAGCCCGTCCGTGTAGAGGGCCAGCAGGGCGCCCTCCGGGAGGTCCACCTCCACCTCCTCGAACGGCTCCCCGCCCACTCCCAGCGGCATCCCGGGCGGCACCTCCAGCAGCAGGGCGGGCCGGGGCGGGGCGCCCGGTTCCGGCGGTTCCACCAGCACGGGCGGCATGTGGCCGGCGTTGGCGATGGTGCAGCGCCGGGTCACCGGGTCGTAGACGGCGTACACGCAGGTCGCGAGGTACACCTCGGATCGGTCCGCGTCCCGCGAGTGCAGGGCCGCCCGGGAGGCCTGCTGGGAGCCGCCGGGCGCGCCGAGCCCGCGGGCGATCTCGTCCAGCGCGGTCAGCACCTCCGCCGGTTCCAGGTCCAGCAGCGCCAGGGTCCTTACGGCGGTGCGCAGTTCGCCCATCGCGACGGCTGCCCGCAGCCCGCGGCCCATGACGTCGCCGACGACCAGCGCCGTGCGGTGCCCGGGCAGCTCGATGACGTCGAACCAGTCCCCGCCGACCTCGGTGGCCGCATTCCCCGGCAGGTACCGGCAGGCGATGTCCAGGCCGGCCGCCTCGGGGTCCCCGGGCGGCAGCAGGCTGCGCTGCAGTATCAGCGCCCGCTCGTGCTCGCGGCGGTAGAGGCGGGCGTTGTCTATGCAGACGGCGGCCCGGGCGGCGAGTTCCACGGCCACCGCCCGGTCCCGTTCCCCGAAGGGCTCGCTGCCCTTCGTACGGGAGAACTGGGCGAGCCCGACGACGGTGTCGTGCGCGACCATCGGCACGACGAGCGTGGACTGCACGAGGTCGTCCGGTCCGCCGCCGTCGATCAGCCGCGGCCGCGCGGTCCGCAGGGCGAGCGCGCCCGGCGAGGCCGCCGGGTAGCGGTGGATCTCCCCTACGGAGACCAGCGCGCCCGGACCGGACAGCGGGGCGTCCGACACGGCCGAGGCGAAGGCGACGCGCCGCAGGGGCGCGGAGGGCGCCCGGCCGGCGCCCAGCCCGGGCGGCAGCGTGGGCACGCCGGGCCCCTGCGGCCGGGCGGGCCGGTCGTCGTCGCCGAGCAGCAGCCCCTGGTAGAGGTCGACGGCGGCGAGGTCGCAGAAGCCCGGGACGGTCACGTCCAGCAGTTCGCGGGCGGTGGTCTCGAGGTCGAGGGAGTTCCCGATGCGGTGCCCGGCCTCGTTGAGCAGGGCGAGATTGCGCCGGACCCCGGCGGCCTCGCGGGCGGCGAGGTGGCGGCGGGTGACGTCGGTGCCGATGCCCGCGACGCCGATGGGGCGGCCGGTGCCGCCGTGGACGCGGTAGAGGTTGATGGACCAGTGGCGGTGCTCCCGGCTGCCGGGGGCGGCGCCGGTGATCTGGAGGTCGGTGACGGAGTCGCCGGTCTCCAGGACCCGCCGCAGGGCCTCGGTCATCCGGTCGGCCTCCTGGGGCGGGAGGTAGTCGTGGACGGTGCGGCCGCGGTGCTCCTCGACGGCGCCGCCGAAGACGGTCGCGAAACGGCGGTTGGCCCGCTGCACGGTGAGGTCGGTACCGAAGAGCAGGAAGCCGAAAGGAGATTGGCCGAATATGGCCTGCGAGGCGGCGAGATCGGATTCGATCCGGCGCAGCGCGCGTACGTCGACCACGACGCACAGCGCGGCCCGCTCGGCGGTCTCGGTCTGGGTGGGCATCACATAGATCTCGGCCACGCCGTGCGCGCCGTTGCCGCCGGGGATCCGGAAGGGGACGAGGCCGGTCCATTCCTTGCCGTCGAGGATCTCGGCCACCCTGCGGTGCCCGCCGGCGCGCAGCTCCGGCGGCATGAAGGCGTCCACCGGGTCCCGGCCCACGGCCTGTGCGGCGGTCAGCCCGAACAGCTCCTCGGCGCGCAGGCTCCACTGGTCGATGAGCCCGTCGGGTCCGATGGAGAAGGACGCGACCTTTATGTAGTCATATATCGAGCCAGGCGGGCTGCTGTGCCACAGGGAGTCGTGCCATGTCTCCCCGGGCACACGGGCCTGATGTGCCTGCGCAGGTATCTCGCTCACGCGACCGTCCCCTCCAGCTCACCGCAACCGGACCGGCCATGACCGAAGTATTCAGCACCACGGCCCCGCACGGCACGGCGTTCACGATCACAAAAAGGTCCCGACTATTTCGAGCCATGCCGTGTGATCGTCGGCCATCCTTCACCTTGTTACTCACCAGGAAGTGCCAACTCGAACCACACGGTCTTGCCCGATTTCCCGTGCCGCGTCCCCCAGCGCTGCGCGGAGGACGCCACCAGGTGAAGTCCCCGGCCGCCCTCGTCGTCCGGCTTCGCGACCCGTTCGCGGGGCGGATCCGGAAGCGGATCGGAAACCTCCACGAGCAGGGCGGCGCCCCCCGTCACACTTCCACTGGCCGGATTGCGCCGCACCAGCCGGACGCCGATGGGGCCGGAGGCGTACCTCAGTGAATTGGTGACCAGCTCGCTGACCAGCAGGACGGTGACGTCGCCGACGGAGTCCAGGCCCCAGGATCCGAGCGTGCCACGCACGGCGTGCCGGGCGGTGCGGACGGCGCCGGGTTCGGCGGGGAAGGCCCACTCGGCGCATTCACCGTCTGTGTCGATCACGCCGATCACTTCCCGGGCCGGCAACGACCCCAGTCCGATTCATCAGGGACAGAGCCACGAGGGGCAGTACACGATAGGGACTAATAGCGACATACCCGATATTCGAGGCGTCGTACCACCCGACCTTCACGCACCGGCGCACTGTGGCGCAGACGGCCCAGCGCACGCGCGTCACGCGCCCCCGTGCGACCTGGTGTGCTGCCCGTCGCGCTCGGCGCGCAGCCGCCGTCCGGCCTCGGCGACCGCCGGCCGGTCCTGGTCGAGCCAGTCCACCGAGTCCAGCTCCTCCGGTCCGAGCCAGCGCAGCTCGTCGTGGTCCTCGAGCGGCTCGGGTTCCCCGGACAGCAGCCGGGCGGTCCACACGTGCAGGACGAGCCCGGGCCTGAGCGGCCACTCCCCCGGGATCCGATCGAGCGGCTCGCTCTCCACGCCGAGCTCCTCGCGCAGTTCGCGTACGAGCGCCTCGGGGACGGACTCGCCCGGCTCGGCCTTCCCGCCCGGCAGCTCCCAGCGTCCGGCCAGCTCCGGGGGTGCGCTGCGGCGGGCGGCCAGCAGGCGGCCCTCATGACAAAGGGCTCCGCCCACGACCACTCGTACCGTCATGGGGCGGAGCCTATGCCAACGCGCGGATGCTCAGTTCTTCGTGGCCGCTTGACCGATCCGCTCGACCCAGTACAGCTGCTTGTGGCCTCTGTCTTCGAGGCTGTCGACGACCTTCTGGGCCTCGGCCCGGGTGGGGTACCGGCCCACCCGGTAGCGGTTGCCGTTGTCGTCCTGACGTATGACCAGCCATGGGAGCAGGGCACCGCTGTCGTTCATCGCGTTTCACCCTCCGCCGATGTACCTGCCCGGGAAACCGCATTGCGCATATGCCCGACCTTACGCCCGACCTTTACGGAGCGGATACGGTTTTTCACGAAGAGGTACCTCACAGGCGTACGCATCCGGCCATGCGTACGACAGGGCCGTGTACGCCGGTTCAGAACCGGCGCACCGTCGGCATCGGCAGCACCACCGCACCTGCCTGCGACCCCTTGCGGCAGACGTCCCCACAGGTGGCGTCGAGGGAGCAGCAGAGCGAACAGATCGGCCCCGACCGGACGGGGCAGTCGGCGATGTCGGGGAGTTCGTACGCCGTCTCGCAGACGGAGCAGGTGTGGGTGGCGGTGATGTCCTCGACCTCCGCTCCCGGCCCGGTCACGGTGTTCGGCCTGGCCAGGTAGTACTTCCCTCCGGTCGCCCAGGCGATCAAAGGGCACAGGGCGAGGGCGAGTCCGGCCGCGATGAAGGTGGAGAACGCCTCGGCGTAGGTGCCGAACAGCCCGAAGAAGGCGAGGATCGAAACCGTGGAGGCGATCGCCATCGCACCGAAACCCGCCGGGTTGACGGCGTACAGGTACGCGCGCTTGAACTCGATGTACGGCGGGCTGAGTCCGAGCCGCTTGTTGATCACGAGGTCTGCGGCGACGGCGGCGATCCACGCGATGCCGACATTGGAGTAGAAGCCGAGCAGCTTGCCGAGCATCGCGAACATGTCGAGCTCCATCAGCGTGAGCGCGATGGCGAGGTTGAGGAAGATGTACCAGACCCGGCCGGGGTGGCGGTGGGTGATGCGGGAGAAGAAGTTCGACCAGGACAGCGAGCCGCTGTAGGCGTTGGTGACGTTGATCTTCACCTGGGAGACGATCACGAAGAGCGCGGCGGCGGGCAGCGCGAAGGAGCCGAGCCACGGGCGCAGGGCTTCGATCTGCGGGGCGATCGGCTCCAGGGCGTGCGTCTTGCCGACCGTTTCGAGGGCCGCGAAGGCGAGGAAGGCGCCGCCGAGCTGTTTGGCGGCCCCGATGATCACCCAGCCGGGGCCCGCGGCGAGCACCGCGGTCTTCCATGTGCGGCTGTTGGCCGCGGTCTTGGCGGGCATGAACCGCAGGTAGTCGGCCTGTTCCCCGATCTGGGCGATGAGCGAGAGGGCGATGCCGGTCCCGAAGCCGAACCCCGTCCAGGAGAAGCCGGCCCCGGCGCCCTCGGTGCCGCCGAAGTGCGTGAACGCGCCCCAGGCCGCCGGGGCCTGGAAGGCGAGCACGAGGAACGGCAGCACCAGGCCGATCAGCCAGACGGGCTGGGTCCACGCCTGCACCTTGGCGAGCGCGCCCATGCCTTTGAACACGATCGGGATCACGATGAGCGTCGTGACGAGGTATCCGATCTCGACGGGGAGCCCCATCGCCTGGTGCATGGCCTGGGCCATGATCGAGCCCTCGAGGGCGAAGAAGATGAAGGTGAAGGAGGCGTAGATGAGGGAGGTGAGGGTGGACCCGAAGTAGCCGAAACCGGCGCCCCGGGTGACCAGGTCCATGTCCAGCCCGTACGTGGCGCACGCCCGGGCGATGGGGATGCCGGTCAGGAAGATGACGGCGGCGGCGGTCAGGATCGCGGCCAGTCCGCTGGTGAACCCGTACGCGAAGACGATCGAGGCACCGATGGCGAAATCGGCGAGGTAGGCGATCCCGCCGAGCGCCGTGCCCGCGACGGTGGCGGGGCTCCAGCGGCGGAACGCGTGGGGCGCGTACCGCAGCGAGTAGTCCTCGCGGCTCTCGTCGGCGGCGAGTTTCGCATAGTTCCGGCGAGGCGCGGAGGCGGGACCCGGCCCGGGGGTGGCGGCCGTGGTGGCGGCGGTGTCGGTCATACCGCCGGACGGTAGGGCCGGTTTGTGACACCCCGTCACACGGGGACATTGCCCCGGGGTTACGCCCCGCACCCCCGCGTCACCGCCCGGTTAACGCCCTGGCACGCCCCGTCCGCTCACCGGACCGGCAGGTGGTACGACAGGCGGTAGCGGTCCGCCGGGACCACCACGTCGGCGGTCTCGACCGCAAGTCCGGACGCGAAGTACGTACGGCCGATCACCAGGACCACATGGCCCGGGACCCCGCCCAGCAGCATGATCTCCTCGGCCAGGCCGGGCCGCGCCCCGACCTCCTCCACCACGTTGTCCACGACGACGTCGATCGCGGCCATCCGGTCGACGACCCCCGAGCCCCCGAGCGGCCCCTCCTCCGGCAGCATCACCGGGGTCCGGCCGGTGACCGCGAGCGGCTCCCAGGAGGTCGACAGCATCATCGCCTCCCCGGCGTCGCGGAACACGTACCGCGTCCTCATGACCCGCGCGCCGGGCTCGATGCCGAGCCGCTTGGCGATCTCCGCCGGTGCGGCCGCCTGCTCGCTGCCGGACTCCCACGTGCCCCGGGCGCCCGCCTCGGCCTGCTCCTGCCGGAACGGCGTCGACGTCCCGCCCGTGCGGTATCCCGAGCGGGCGACCCGTCTCGGCACGGGCTGCTCGCGCACGTACGTACCCGACCCGGACCGGCCCTCGACCAGCCCCTCCGCCATGAGGACCTTGCGCGCCTCCAGCGCCACGGTGTCGGAGACTCCGTACTCCTCGCGGATCCGGGCCTGCGAGGGGAGCCGGGCGTGCGGGGGCAGGGACCCATCGACGATCTTCCGTCGCAGATCCCCGGCGACGCGCAGATAGGCCGGCTGCTCACCGAAAGTCACTGGCCACTCCCATCAGGTTGACAGACAGCTACACCCTGGCAACCTACGGTTGTAGACCGCAAGCAAGGGCCAGAGTTTCACCCGAAGTGATGAAGGCAGGTCACTGAAACCCGTTACCGCGCGTTACCTCACGCTATCCTCGACGGCTCCTCACACCGAGGCCGAAGAGGACCCGTCCGAACCGCCGTCCGCATCACCCTCCGAGTCGCCCTGCTGCCCCGCGCGCCAGTCCGGCACCCTCGTCGACAGCCCGTACGCCCCGCGCAGCGTCTTCTCCGTGTCCACGGACAGTGCCCCCGAGGCCGCGTCCCACGCGTCCTGGAACTCCGCCGGCTTCGTCGCCTTCGCCGCCCGCTGCCACGCCGCCCGCGCCGCCTCGACCTCCTTGAGCTGCGCCCGCGCCGGCCCGGCCAGCTCCGGCCGGGCCTCCACCCCGTCCAGCAGTCCCGCCTCCGCGGCCAGCGCCCGGTCGACCTCGCGGGCCCACTCCCGGTACTGCGGCAGCGCCTCGTCGAGCTCCTCCTCCGGCCCGCCCCCCAGCGCCAGATCGGCCTCGTTCATCACGCGCAGGAAGGCCACCTGCTCCGGCTTCAGCGTCCCGGCGTCCTTGCGCAGGCTGCCGCGGTGCTCCCGCTCCGCCGTGCCGATGACGCAGAGCAGCCGCCGGTCGCCGCCGCTCCACGCTTGGCGCGAGGGCGCGAAGTAGAACATCTCCGCGTACGGGGGCAGCGCCCACGAGTCCATCGCGTACGCGTCCTGCGCCTTCCAGCACACGTCCGTGGCGGTCTTCCTCAGCTCGGGCCCGCCCGGGAACACCGTGTCGTCGAACCGGGTCGAGGAGGTGACCTCACCCTCGTGCACCTCGGTGCACGCGATCCGGTAGATGAGAGGGCTCTCGTCGAGCAGGTCCCCGCGGGGGACGTTGAAGCAGTCGCCCGCGCGCATGTCGTCCGTGGCGGTCAACTCGCCCTCGACGCCCTCGAACTGCTGGAGCGTGTCCAGCCGGTCGAACAGCCGCTCTGCCACCCGGTCCGCGGCGAACCCTGCGGCGGCGGTCATCACGAGCGACACCACAAGACCCGTGATCGCGAGCGCCCTGCCCCGCTCCCCCTTGCGCGCGATCTGGACGAGCGCCACGATCCCGAAGACGACCCCGAGCGGCGGCAGGCACAACAGCCCGACCAGCAGCGACGCGAGTGCGAAACCGTTGAGAGCGGGCTCCCGGTACGCCTGCTGCGGGGGCGGAGCGGGCCAGTGGGGCGGGGGCGGGGTGCTCACGGTGCGGGGGTGCTCCATCACGGGGGGCGCGAACGAATGCGCGAAATAGTACGCAGCGGGGGCGACCGCCGTGACGGTCGCCCCCGCAGTTCACCGCGGCCTCGTGCCGCGTTCACTCCCGGTGGATCAGAACTGGAGCGCCCAGGAGTCGATCTTGCCGGTGTCGACGTTGGCGTTGTCGTTGACGCGGAGCTTCCACACACCGTTGGCGACCTCCGAAGAGGCGTTGACGGTGAAGGTCTTGATGATGTTGTCCGCGCTGCCGCCGCTGCGGTTGTGCAGGGTGTAGACCGAGCCGTCGGGGGCGACCAGGTCGACCTTCAGGTCACCGGTGTACGTGTGCTTGATGTCGACCGAAACGCTCAGCGCCGCCGGGGCGTTGCCGGAGACGCCGCTGACGGTGAGCGGCGATTCGACGGTGGCGTTGTCGTTGATCGCGTAGTCCGCGGTGTTCTCGAAGCGGGTGCCCGGGTTCGGCGGGGTGGTGGTGCCGCCCACGTAGAGCAGGCGGTTCGGGGAGCCGGTGCCGGGACCGGTCACCACGTTCGGGGTGGCCGCGGCGACCAGGCCGTCGCGGACCTGCGCGGGCGTGCTGCCCGGGTTCTGCGAGAGGTACAGGGCGGCCGCGCCCACGACGTGCGGCGTGGCCATCGAGGTGCCCGAGATGGTGTTGGTGGCGGTGTCGCCGGTGCCCCACGAGGAGGTGATGGAGGAGCCCGGGGCGAAGACGTCCAGGATCGAGCCGTAGTTGGAGTAGCTGGCCTTGGCGTCGGTGCTGGTGGTGGCGCCGACCGTGATGGCCTCGGCGACGCGCGCCGGGGACTTGCTGCTCGCGTCCGTGGACTCGTTGCCCGCGGCGACGCCGTACGTGATGCCGGAGGCTATGGAGTTGCGTACGGCGGTGTCGAGCGCGGAGTCGGCGCCGCCGCCGAGCGACATGTTCGCCACGGCCGGCTTGACGGCGTGCTGGGTGACCCAGTCGATTCCGGCGACGACCTGCTCCGTCGTACCGGAGCCGTTGTTGTCGAGGACGCGGACGCCGACGATCTTGGCCTTCTTGGCCACGCCGTACGAGGAGCCCGCGACCGTGCCGGCGACGTGCGTGCCGTGGCCGTGGCCGTCCTGGGCAGTGTTGTCGTTGTCGATGGCGTCGTAGCCGTAGGAGGCGCGGCCGCCGAACTCGCCGTGGGTGATGCGGACGCCGGTGTCGATGATGTACGCGGTGACGCCCTCGCCGGCCTTGTCCGGGTAGGTGTAGCTGTTGTCGAGCGGGAGCGGGTGCTGGTCGATGCGGTCCAGGCCCCAGGAGGGCGGGCTGGGCTGGGTGCCCTGGGCGTCGTCGACGGTGAACGTCCGGTTCTGCACGACGGACTTGACCGCCGGGTCGGCGGCGAGCTTCTTCGCCTGCGCCTCGGAGACCTTGACGGAGTAGCCGTTGAGGGCGGCGCTGTAGGTCCTGCCGATCGTCGCGCCGTGGCGCCGGGCGACGGCCTTGCCGCTGTCGGCGGTGGAACGGGCGGCCGAGTCCTTCAGGGTCACGATGTAGCTGCCGGCGACCGAGCCGGGGGCACCGGCGTTCTCGATGACGCCCTGGGGGCCGTTGTCGGCCGCGGAGGCGGGTAACGCGGCGGCCGCGCCGAGCGCGAGGGCCACGACGGCGGTCGCGCTGATGCCGGCGAGCTTCCGGCGGGTGTGACGCATCACGGACATGCGAGGGGTCCTCCTCATAGGTGGTGCATTGCGGGGGGTGAGGCGGCAGAAAGACATGGGCATGACAACCCGTTCGGGGTCTGCCGGGCTGCCGCCTCCAAAAGGTTGACCCACGCGTTCGCCCCACCACAAGAGGACGGCGAACGCGTAACATCCGTGCCATACAACGGCCATGAATGAGCAAAGGCGCTCTGCACATGACGCACGCACTGCCCGGCTACGTCTGCCCGGAAGACGCCACGCGCGCGGATGCCCGGACGGCGCCCTGGTGCTGCCCGCTCTGCGGTGGACCGTGGGATCTCGACTTCGCACCGGATCCGGCCAGTCCGCTCGAACCGGCCGCCGGACCCAACTCGCTCTGGCGGTTCGGGTCCGTGCTGCCGCTGCCGGGGGCGTTCTCCGTGACGCTGTCGGAGGGGAACACCCCGCTGGTCCCGCTCGGGGAGCGG
Source organism: Streptomyces sp. NBC_01296 (assembly GCF_035984415.1). Lineage (NCBI taxonomy): Bacteria > Bacillati > Actinomycetota > Actinomycetes > Kitasatosporales > Streptomycetaceae > Streptomyces > Streptomyces sp. NBC_01296. The sequence continues at coordinate 3,403,270 of NZ_CP130720.1, forward strand.
ATTCACGCCAAGCTCGACTTCCTGATGCCGACGCTGTCGTTCAAGGACCGCGGCGCGGTGATGCTCGCCGAGCTGGCCCGGCGGCTGGCACCGGAGCGGGTGGTCGCGGACAGCAGCGGGAACGCGGGGACGGCCGTGGCCGCGTACTGCGCGCGGGCCGGGCTGAAGTGTGAAGTTTTCGTGCCCGAGGGCACCTCGGAGAAGAAGACGGAGCAGATGCGGGCGCACGGGGCGGCGGTCCGCTTCGTACCGGGCGGCCGGGAGGCGACGGCGGTGGCGGCCCGGGAGGCGGCCGACCTCCCGGGGGTCTTCTACGCGAGCCACGTCTTCAACCCGTACTTCCTGCACGGCACCAAGACGTACGCGTACGAGGTGTGGGAGGAGCTCGGCGGCCGGCTCCCCGAGACCCTCGTCGTCCCCGTCGGCAACGGCACCCTGCTGCTGGGGGTGGCGCTGGCGGTCGAGGAGCTGGCGCGGCGCGGGGTGAAGCCGCCGGCGCTGATCGCGGTGCAGGCGGAGGCGGTGTCCCCGCTGGCCACCGCCTTCGCGGCGGGTGCGGAGGACGCCGACCCGGTGGAGCAGCGGCCCACCCTGGCCGAGGGCATCGCGATCCCGGCCCCGCCGCGGGCCCGCCAGATCCTGGCCGCGGTCCGCAAGTCCGGCGGCACCTTCCTGACGGTCCCGGAGCCGGCCCTGCGCGCGGCCCGGCGGGACCTGGCGCGGCGCGGGCTCTTCGTGGAGCCGACGGCGGCGGCCTGCTGGGCGGCGGTGGGCCCGCTCGCCCCCACCGACCCCCTCCAGGGCCGCACGACGGTCCTCCCGCTGTGCGGAGCAGGCGTCAACTTGACCCGGCCGTAAACGACCGGGCTTGGAGGTAGAGCCCGACTGGCTGCCGGGTTGTCTCCTCCGTCCAGACCACCTATGAGGTGGCCGGGACGCGTGACTCACGCCCCGCGGTCCACGCAGCTGAAATCCAGCCCCGCCAGCGTTTGAGGCGCGGGGGCTCCGGGGGCAGCGTCCCCGGGAACAACGCCGCACCCGCCCCCTACGTGTCGGAAAATTGCCAGCCGCGGACCGGGATGGTCTGCTGAACTGGGCCCATGACCACCACCGTTGATCTCGCCCGCCGCTTCGCCGCCCTCCACACCCCCACTGCGCCGCTGGCCTTGGCCAATGCCTGGGACGTCGTCAGCGCCCGCCTCGTCGAGGCTGCCGGCGCCCCCGCCGTCGCCACCACCAGCGCCGGTGTCGCCTGGTCCCTCGGCGCGCCCGACGGGGACGCCCTGACCCGCGACCGCGCCCTCGACCTCGTCGCCCGCGTGGCCGCGGCCGTCTCCGTCCCGGTGACCGCCGACATCGAGGGCGGCTTCGGCGCCGACCCCGCAGGGGTCGGCGAGACGGTCGCCGGGGTGCTCGCCGCCGGCGCGGTCGGCATCAACATCGAGGACGGCACCCGGGCCGCCGCCGACCACGCGGAGCGGGTGGCGGCGGCCCGGGCCGCCGCCGACACCGCCGGGGTCCCGCTGTACATCAACGCCCGCATCGACACGTTCCTCTTCGGCCTCGGCGAGGAGGCGGACCGCCTCGACGAGACCCTCGCCCGCGCCGCCGCCTACCTCCGCGCGGGCGCCACCGGCATCTTCGTCCCCGGCGTCACCGACCCGGCCACCGTCACCGAGCTGGCCAAGGGCATCGACGCGCCGCTCAACATCCTCGTCGGCCCCGGCGCCCCGTCCGTCGCCGAGCTCGGCGCCCTCGGCGTCGCCCGCGTCAGCCTCGGCTCCTGGGTCGCGTCGGCCGCGTACGACGTGGTCCGCCGCGCCGCCGAGGAGCTGGTCGCGGGTGGCACGTACACCGCGCTCGACGCCTCCCTCCCGTACGGCGAGCTGAACGCCCTGCTCAAGGACTGAGACCCGGGAAGCGTGTACGCGCCAACGACCCTAGGATCCCGTCATGCGCACCTCGGAGACTGCTGAGAGCAAGCCGCCGGAATCCACCGCCCGCAGGGTCACCGGCGCCGTCTGGACCGCGCTCGCCCTCGTCTACGTCCTGTGGGGCTCCACCTACCTCGCCATCCGCGTGGTCGTCCGGACCATGCCGCCGTTCCTCTCCGCCGGTGCCCGCTTCATCGCGGCCGGCCTGCTGCTGCTCGGCCTCGTCGCCTGGCGGTACGGGCCGGCCGCGCTCCGGGCCACCCGCGCCCAGGTCGGTTCTGCGGTCATGGTCGGCCTGCTGCTGATCCTCGGCGGCAACGGCCTCGTCGTGCTCGCCGAGACCGAGGTGCCGTCCGGCCTGGCCGCACTGCTCATCGCGGCGGTGCCGATGTGGCTGGTGGTGCTGCGGACCGCCACCGGCGACCGGCCGCCGCTGCGCACCCTGGGCGGCGTACTGCTGGGCTTCGCCGGGCTCGCGGTGCTGACCCGTCCGGGCATCGGCGGTGCGGTGCAGCTCTCCGGGGTGCTGCTCGTGCTGGTGGCGTCGGTGCTCTGGTCGCTGGGCTCCTTCTCCGCGTCGAAGCTGTCGCTGCCGGGCAACCCGTTCACGGGCAGCGCGTACCAGATGCTCGCGGGCGGGGCCGGCGGCATCGCCGTCGGCCTGCTGCGCGGCGAGCACCGGGGGCTGGACCCGGCCGGCTTCTCCACCGCCTCCTGGCTGGCGCTGGGCCACCTCGTCGTGTTCGGCTCGCTGGTCGCCTTCACGGCGTACGCGTGGCTGCTCCAGTCGGCGCCGCTGTCGCTGGTCGCCACGTACGCGTACGTCAACCCGGTCGTCGCCGTCGCGCTGGGTGCGCTGATCCTCGACGAGGCCCTGACCTGGCCGATCCTGGTCGGCGGTGCGGTCGTCGTCGCGGCGGTGTGCGTGATCGTCAGCACCGAGCGCAGACAGTAGCGGGGGCCCGGGCCCGGGCTCAGTCCCGTGCGGCCTGCTCGTACAGCGCCTTGGCCTTCTCGTCGAACAGGGCGGCCGTGGAGTCCACGTCCGTCTCCCCGCCGCTCAGCACCCCGATCAGCCGACCGGGACGGCCCGGACCGCCCCGGTCGGCGATCCAGGGGCTGCCGCTGGTGCCCGACCAGAAGCCCGCGCAGCCGATGTAGAGCATCGCGGGGTCCTCCTGGTCGTGGCGGGTCTGCGTGGTGCAGGAGATGGGCTTGTTCTGCGGGTTGCGGTCCGACTCCGGATAGCCGACGACCGTCACCTCGCGCTCGTACCCGGAGGTCCACTCGGGCTTCGGGGCCTCCTCAGCGCCGCCGACCGCCTGCTGCACGGTGCGGCCGTCCTCGTCCGGCTCGATGCTGAGGAAGGCGAAGTCGGCCGTGTCCTCGCCCCATCTGGTCCAGCGCTCGTCCACGTGGACCGCGCGGACCTTCCACACCCCGAGGGGCTGGCGGCCCACGCCCTCACCGGTGAAGGCGGGGGCGAAGGAGAGGTCGCCGATGGCGCGGCCGTCGGGGGCGACCGCTCCGGGCTCGCCCCCCTCGCCGGCCGGGGCCACGCAGTGCGCGGCGGTCGCGACGACCGTGCCCTTGGGGCTGTCGACGACGCTCGCCGTGCACCAGTGCTCCCCGTTCGCCATGAGCACGCCGACGCCGGGGAAGGCGTGCACCGCGTGCGCGTCCACGTCCGTCGCCTTGAGGAAGCCGACGGCCAGCACCGCCGCCACCCCGGCGGCGGCCGCCGCCGACGCACCCTTGACGACTACGTTCATCGCACGCCGGGGTCGGGGGTCGGTGCGAGCATGACCTTGCTGATCCACTCCAGAGCGCCCTCCCTCATACCGCGTACGTACGACTTTCCGTTGTGCTCACCATCCTGGATCACCTGGAGCTGAGTGTGCACGGGGCCCTTTCCGTACTCCTTCATGAACTTCTCGGCCTTCTCGCGCCCGGTCTCCTTGGTGCCGATCTGGAAGTTGATGTAGACGTCCGGACCACCCTCCTTGATCAGCTTCTCGGCGAGCTTCTCGGGGTTGTTCTCGTCCATGGCCTGCGTGTTCCCCTTCCACAGCGGGGAGTCGGGGACGATGTCGACCCCGCTCGCGATGGCCGCCTTGAACCGGTCGGGGTACTTCAGGACGTGCTTGAAGGCACCGAATCCGCCCGCGGAGGAGCCCATGAAGGCCCACCCGTCCCGGGAGGTGAAGGTCCGGAAATTGGCCTTCGTGAAATCCGGGATGTCCTCGGCCATCCAGGTGCCCATCTTGGGCTCCCCGGGGATGTCCGAGGCGTCGAAGTGGTGCTTGGTGTCCGCATTGTGCACCGGCATGATCAGGATGAAGGGCAGGCTCGTACCGGCCTTCGCCCCGTCGCTGACGGCCTTCTCGAGGCCCAGGCCGGGGCCCGTACCCCAGTAGTTCGTGGGGTAGCCCCGGCCGCCGGGCAGGGAGATCAGAACCGGGAAGGCGCTCTTGGCGTATCTCGGCTCGTCGTACTGCTTCGGGACCCACACCCACACGTCACCGGTGAACCCCGATTTCGCGCCGGTCAGGGTCGTCCGGCCGATCTGCGTGCCGTCGGGCATCCGGTAGGTCCGGACGAACTCGGACTTCGGCCCGGTCGGCATGCTCACCCCCGGCCGGATCACCTCGGCCGCGGCGGCCGACTCCTGCACCTTCCCGAAGGAGACCGGATCCCCTATGTCCGAGAAGAGCCCGTACTCGTACGCCGCGCCGCCGCCGGCGGCGAGCGTGAAGGCCAGCGCACCGCCGATCAGAAGCCTGCGCAGGCGCTTGGAGCGGCGACGGCCCGTGGTCAGCGGGCCTTCCTCGGTCATGAGGTCGCCGTCACCCTGAAGCTGGTCATGCTGCACGGATTTGTCCCGTTCCTTCTCCGGCGCTCCCGAAGAGCGCGGGTCGGACCGATCGGTCCCCCTTACACCCCTTACAGAGGTGTCAACGATCGGATGGGTTGCCTGGGACCGGCGGGACGTGGCCTGCGCCACCCCGATCCCGGGCTCCGTGCGTACGGCCGGGTCAGCCGGCCTGGGGCTGCGGGCCCTTGAGCACCTTGCTGATCCACTCCAGGGAGCCTTCCTTCATGCCCCGGACGTAGTGCCAGCCGTTGTGCTCGCCGTTCTGGATGTCGCGGATCGTCATCTTGACGGGGCCCTTGCCGTACTGCTGCTGGAACGTGGTCATCCGCTCCTTCCCGGTCTCCTTGGTGCCGACCTGGAAGTTGATGTAGACCTCGGGGCCGTTGCCGTCGATCAGCTTCTTCGCGAGCTTCTCGGGGTTGTTCGCGTCCATCTCCGCCTGGTGGCCCTTCCAGAGCGGGGAGTCGGGAACGATCTCGCCGCCGCTGGCGATCACGGCCTTGAACCGGTCCGGGTACTGCAGGACGGTCTTCATGCCGACGAAGGCGCCGGAGGAGGAGCCCATGAAGGCCCAGCCGTCGCGGGACTTGTACGTACGGAAGTTGGCCTTGGTGAACTCCGGGACGTCCTCGGCGATCCACGTGCCCATCTTGGGCTGGCCGGGGATGTCGGCGCCGTCGTAGTAGTACTTGCTGTCCGGGTTCAGCACCGGCATGATCACGATGAACGGCAGGCTGGTACCGGCCTGGACGCCCTCGCCGATGGCCTTCTGGAGGCCCAGGCTGCGGTCGGCCCAGTAGTTGGTCGGGAAGCCGTTGCCGCCGGGGAGGGCGATGAGCACCGGGAAGGCGCTCTTCTCGTACCTCGCCTCGTTGTACTCCTTGGGCGTCCACACCCAGACGTCGCCCTCGAAGCCGGACTTCGCGCCCGCGAGGCGGGTCTTCGCGATGATCGTGCCGTCGTCGAGCTTGGCGGTCTGCTTGAAGTCGGACTTCGGGCCGGCCGGCAGGAGCACGTCCGGATCACCGGTCGGCGTGGGCGAGGCCGACGGCGCTTGCGGGGACGGCCCGCCCGCTTCGGGGGCGGCGGGCGCGGGAGCCTTGCCGAAGCTCACGGGGGCACCGTTGCCGGAGAACCACTCGAGCTTCCAGGCGGCGAAGCCTCCGCCGCCGAGCAGCAGCACGAAGGCCACGACGGCGGATATCCATATCGCCCGGCGGGAACGCCGGGGCGGGTCTTGATGCACGAACTTCGCTCCGAACGGTCATGACTGCCCCGGGCTGGGACAGAACGGCTGGGTACCCCTTCAGCCCTGATGCGCGCATTTCACGGACAGTTCCGGAACCCGACCGGAACGCGGTCGGAACCTCATGCGTCCGGAACCCCAACAGCACGGCTCACCTCTGGGCGTCGAGCGCCTCCACGCACCGCCCCAGCAGGCTGATCAGCTGCTCCCGCTCCTGCGCCGAGAACGCGGCGGCGAGCGCCCGCTCGACCCTTACGGCGCCGGCGTCGGCGAGCTCCATCGCGGCCCGGCCCTCCTCCGTGAGCCGGGTCTCGAGCACGTTGCGGTGCCATTCGTGCGGGGTGCGCTCGATGAGCCCGCGCTCCTGGAGGTTCTTCAGCACGGTGTTCATGGTCGGCGGCGTCACCCCGCACAGCCGGGCGAGCGCGGCCGCGGAAATGCCCGGCTTCTCGGAGAGCCAGAGCAGCGCGGCGTACTGCGGAACCGTTACTGCGGCGGACTTGAGCGCGGCGTTCTTGGCCGCGATGAGCGCCTGCTCGGCGCGCTTGACGTGCGAGCCGATGCGCTCCTCGGGAGGCATGGAGGTCATCCCCGCATCCTAAGGCCCTTGCAAGCATTAGAGCTCTAACCTATCTTCGTGTTCACCTACACGGAAGAGGACACTCGCTGTGCTGAAGAAGTTCCTGCCCGCCACGCTCCTGACCCTGACCACGGCGCTCACCCTGGGCGCGGTCCCGGCCGCGCAGGCGGCCCAGGCCGCCCCGGCTGCCTCCCCGGCATCCGCCCCGGCATCCCCCCCGGCCTCCGACGGCCGGATCTCGACGGCCTTCACCCTCCCCGGCGAGAAGGTCTACCCCGAGGGCATAGCCACCGACCCCCGCAACCACAGCGTCTACGTCGGCTCGTACGCGGACGGCACCGTCTACCGGGCCCGCCCCGGACAGCGCACCGCCGAGGTGTTCCTGCCCGCCGGCACCGACGGCCGCCACACGGCGAACGGCCTGCGCGTCGACGCCCGCGGCCGCCTGTGGGTGACCGACTCCACCTCCGGGGTCTCCGTGTACGACACCGCGTCCCGCAGGCGCCTGGCCCACTTCGAGGTCGCCGGGACCGGCGGGCTCTTCGTCAACGACCTGGCCATCACCCCGGACGGCACCGCCTACCTCACGGACAGCGTCCGCTCGGTGGTCTACCGCGTCACCCCGGCCCAGCTGGCGGCCGGCTCCGGCGCGCTGCTCCCCGCGTACGACCTGAGCGGGCACCTCACCCCGTCCCCGGCGGGCAGCTTCGCCCTCAACGGCATCGTCTCGGACCCGGCGGGCCGCTTCCTGCTGGCCGTGGACATGACCGCGGGCGACCTCCACCGCATCGACCTGCGCACCGGCGCGATATCCCGCGTCGCCCTCCAGGGCGGCGACCTCACCCACGCCGACGGCCTCGACCTCGCCCCGGACGGCACGCTGCGGGTGGCCCACAACACCACGAACACCCTGACCCGGTGGCACCTGAGCCCCGACGGCACCCGGGCCCGGCTGACCCGGACGATCACCGACCCGTCCCTGCAGATCCCGACCACGCTGAGCCACACCCCGGGCCGCACGCTCGTGGTCCGCTCCCAGTTCGACAAGGGCGGCCCCATGGGCCCGGGCACGCCGACGTCCTTCACGATCGCCTCGGTCTCCTTCTGACGCACCCCTCGCGCGCTTCGGCCCTGGCGGGCCTCACCGGCTTCGCGGCGCTGCGCCGAGCCGCGCCTGCTCCTCCTCGACGATGCGCCGGGCCAGCGAGGTGTCCGAGACGTCGACCGCCTCGGGGGCCGACTCCGCCACCACGCTGCGCCGGGCGTACGCGTCGAACAGCCGCGCCTTGCGCTCCAGCACCTCCAGCATCCGCTGGTCCACCCCGTCCGTGGCCAGCAGCCGGTGCACCCGTACGGCGCGCACCTGGCCCATCCGGTGGGCGCGGGCCACCGCCTGCTGCTCCATGGTCGGCTTGACCTGCGGCTCGCAGAGGATCACCACGGACGCCGCCTGCAGGTTGATCCCGATGCCGCCCGCCTCGATCTGCGCGAGCAGCACGGCGTGCCCGGCCGCCGCGCCGAACCCGTCGACGAGCCGCTGGCGGCGCGCGGGCGGCACGCTCCCGGAGATCGGCCCGAAGAGCCGGCCTCCGTCGCTTCCGTCACCCCCGTCGCGTCCGCCGTCTCCCGACGGCCGGCGCCCGAGCGCCTCCTCGACCGCCCCGAGCACCTCGCGGAAGGAGGAGAACACCACGACCTTCAGCCCGTTGGCGGCGGCGTCCGCCACCAGCTCGCGCAGCCGTTGCAGCTTCGCCGACTTGTCCGGCTTCGCGTACGCGGCCCTGCGCATCGCCATGAAGTTGCCGGCCCGCACCGCCGCCCGGTAGGCGTCCCGGTCGGCGGCGCTCAGCTCCTCCCATTCGTCGGTCCACTGGAGCTCGGGCAGCTCGCCGAGTACGTCGCGCTGGTTGCGCCGCAGGTACGCGGGCGCCACCGCCTTGCGGAACGCCTTGGACCCGGCGACCGTGTCGACGTCCCCGATCCCGGAGACCGCCTCGGGCCGCAGGATCCGTACGAGACTGCGGAACTCGGAGACCCGGTTCTCCATCGGGGTGCCGGTGAGGAAGAGGACGTACGTGCAGCGGGCGGCCCAGGCGGCGACCGCCAGGGAGCGCTGCGCGCGCGGGTTCTTGACGTGGTGCGCCTCGTCCACGACGAGCATCCCCAGGTCCTCGGCGGCGAGTTCGGGGAATCCGGTCAGCGCCTGGAAGGTCGTCACGGCCACCCCGCCCTCCCCCCGCCAGTCCGCGAAGGCGTCGTGCCGGCCGGGGCCGTGCAGGGCGACCGCGCGCAGGGTGCTGCGCGCCTCGATCTCGCGGGTCCAGTTGATCAGGACGCCGGCCGGGCAGACCACGAGGAAGTGGCGCTGCCCCTGCGCGGCGAGGTGCGCGAGGGCGGCGAGCGCCTGGACCGTCTTGCCCAGCCCCATCTCGTCGCCGAGGATCACCCGCCGCTGGGCGAGGGCGAAGCGGGCGCCGAAGGACTGGTACCCGCGCAGCGAGACCCGGCGGTGCGTTGCGTCGAGGTCCTGGGCACGGATCCGCTCGGCCAGCGCCTCGGGCAGGAACCCCTGGGCGGCGGCCGGGTCGGGGCCGGTCCCGGCGCGCTCGGTGATCTCCGCGAGCAGCCCGTAGTACTCGGCGGAGCGCAGCTCGAAGTCGACCCAGGCGGCCGCCTCGTCGGCGGGGCCGCGCAGCAGGTCGACCGAGGCCTGCCCGAGCAGTACGGGCACCCCGCTCCCGGCGGCCTCCGCGGTCAGCCGGCCGATCTCCCCGACGGCGGCCAGGGCCCGCTCGCGCCGCTCCCGGCCCGCGAACCACCTCCGCAGCCGGCCTGCGGCGGGCCCGGCGTCGGCGAGCAGCGGCCCGAGCCCGGATTCCAGCTGCCGGGCCGCCCCGACGGCCCGGCGGGCTTCGGGCCCGGCCTCGACGAGGAGCTGCAGGGCGGTCACGAGTGCGGTGGTCCGGGGTTCGGGGCGGTCCACGTCGAGGTGTACGGCGACGGTCTCCCCGACGGCCTCGGCGAGCTGCCGGGCGGCGCCCAGCGCCTGGTCGGCGGTCTGCTGCCCGACCCCGGGGATCTGCCGCAGCCGGTGGCGTCCGGCATCCAGCACCTGCTGCACGGTGTCGAACCCGGCCGCCTCGATGGCGGCCACCCGCAGCCGCCCCTCGGTGACCTGGGCCAGCCGGTCGACGGGGATCCGCCGCAGCTCGAGGCGGGCCAGCTCCGCGTGGATCGGCGCCCAGGCCTCCCGTACGGCTTCGACGGCCCGCCGGTGGTCGGCCAGCAGCGCGCCGGCCGCCGCGTGCAGCCGCTCGCCCGCGCCGATCGCCTCGGCCGCCCTGTGCCGCATGCCCCTCCCCTCGACCGCTCCCGCCGGCTGCTCCCGGCTGCGCCGGGTAACGACTGCACGCAACCTACCGCCGTCGGCGGGACGCTCAGTAGCCGTTCACGGCGCCGCCCACGGTGATCTCCGTCTTCATGCCGAGGTCTTTGTGCCCGTCGACGGGGCAGTAGAGCTCGTACGTACCGTCCTTGAGGGTGATGTCGAACTTCCCGCTCTCCCCCGGCGCCAGGGTCTTGGAGCGCTGCTCCCCGCCCGGTCCCTCGACCTCCAACGCGTGGTCGTGGTGGCCGGTGTTCTTGACGGTGAACGAGTAGGCCCCTGCCTTGAACGTCTTCTGGGACAGGGCGATGTGGAAGTCGCTGAGGTCCGCCGTGACCTGCGTCGCGGAGGGCGCGGGCGGGGCGGGCGGCGCCGCCGGGCCGTTTCCGGCACCGTCGGCGCTGCCCCCGCAGGCGGCCAGCAGCCCCGCGAGTGCTCCGGCCGCCAGCCCCATTCCCACGCGAGTGGTTCGGGTGGTGCGTGTCCTTGTCATGGCAGGGATACGGCTGACCGCCGCCGGGAGATTGCGGACGGGGACGAAGGCCGGGAGAGGAGCACAATGAAGGGGTGTTTCCGCGCGAACCCGAACCAATCCATTCGGGGAGGCCGAACGTATCCACTGATGTGCAGAGAACGGGCCTCCCCCTCGGGCGTGCGCCGGACGAAGCACTTCTGTCGGGCCTGGCGACGGGTGATCCCGAGATCGCGGTCGCATTCGTCCGCCGCTTCCAGCGCACGGTGTTCGGCGTGGCCATCGCCGTCGTCGGAGACGCGCAGCTCGCCGAGGACATCGCCCAGCTGACGTTCGAGCGCGCATGGCGGCACGCCCAGGTCTACGATGCGCGCCGCGGTTCGGTACGGACCTGGCTGACGGCGATCGCGCACCATCTGGCGATCGACGCGGTCCGGGCCCGCCGGGCCAACCCGGTCGCCCCCGAGGACCTGGACGCCCTCCTCGACATCGTGACGCAGACCCCCGAGCAGCAGGCGCTCGCCGCCGAGACGTCGGCCGGGGTACGGACGGCCGTGGCGGCCCTGCCCCGGGATCAGGCGCGCGCCCTGGTGATGGCGGGCATCTACGGGATGACCGCGCAGCAGGTCGCCGACATGGAGCGGATCCCGCTGGGGACGGCCAAGACGCGGATCCGGACGGCCATGCACAAGCTGCGCAGGACCCTGGGGGCCGAGGAGAGCCGGCGATGAGCGAGATGACCTGCGAGCAGCTGAGGGAGCTCGACGCCGAGCTGGCGTTGGACATCCTTCCGGCCCGGGAGCGCGCCCGTGCGGTCGCCCACCTGGACCGGTGCCCCGGCTGCCGGGGGCACATCGAGCAGCTGGCCCAGGTCGGCGACGGACTGCTGGGCCTGCTGCCGGGCACGGAGCCCCCGGTCGGCTTCGAGAGCCGCGTCACGGCCGGCCTCCAGCCGGCCCCGCAGCAGGCTCCCCCGCAGCCGGTGCCGCAGCCCGCGCCGGCCCGGCGCCGGCTGCTGCGGCCCCGGGTCGCGGTCGCGGCGGCGGCCCTGGCGGTGGCGTGCGGGTTCGCCGGCTGGGCGGCGGGCACGGTGATCGAGCAGGCCTCGGGGCCCGCGTCCCCGACGGCCGGCGCGAACGGCCAGCTGCTGCAGGCGCCGCTGATGGCGGCGGGCGGGGAGGTGGGCCGGGTCTTCGCCCATCCGGGCCAGCAGGGCTGGGTGTACATGTCGGTGGACCTGGAGAAGGCGACGCCGGAGGTCAGCTGCGTACTCGTCAACAAGGACGGCACGACGACCCGCCTGGGCACGTTCTCGCTCCAGGGCGGCTACGGCTACTGGGTCGCGGCGGCCGACGTGAACCCCACGACCCTCGCGGGCGCCAACCTCCTCACCCCGGACGGCACGGTCCTGGCCAAGGCCAATTTCGCCTGACGGCCAACGGAGAGTAATCGTCCGACATGCGGGAGTCACCACTCGGTGCCAGGGTGGTGGACGTCCCCAGTGGACGTCCCCTCACCCTCTTCGAGGAGCGAAACCCGCATGGTCAAGAAGCAGCCGCCCCAGGACAAGGCCAACAAGCTCAAGGAGCAGGCCAAGCAGAAGATGCAGGAAGCCAAGAGCCAGGCGAAGAACCCGGACCGCACGTCCGAGGACATGGACATGGACATGGACATGCCCCAGGACCGCCCCCGCCCGTCAGGCTCCTCCGGGTCCCTGCACTAGCGGCACCACAAGGCGCGCCCACCTCCCCCGGGCGCGCCTTGCGCGTTCCGCCGCCCCGCTGCGCTCACGGGACCACGAAGGTCAGTTTCGCCGGTGGGGTGGGGGGGTGGGGGACGGAGATGTGGGTGGTGCCCTCGCGGACCGCGCGGAGTTCCCATTCGCGGTGGCCCGTGGCCGTCACGTTGCTGAGGGGGATCAGCAGGACCGACTCGCCCTGAGCGGTGGGTTCCGGGCCGGTCTCCGGGAGCCGGAGCCGGGCCGTCTGGCCGACCTCGAGCCGGCCCGTGAAGCCGCCGTCGGCCCCGGTGAGTACGCGGCCCTGCGCCGGCGTCGGTGCGCCGGCTCCCGTGGCGCCCGTACCGCCCGGGTCACGTGCCTCTTTCGCCGGCGGACGCGCCCGGCCGCCCCCGCACCCGGTGAAGAACCCGAGGGCGGCGAGGCACACCAGGCGCCGGTCAGCCACCGTCACGCACGTTGAACCGCAGCAGGACGTCGACCTGGGACAGCAGCTGGTTCCGCGTCGACGCCGGGTCGTTGTAGAGCGCCTCGGCGCGGGCCACCGCCGCCCCGAAGGTCGAGTCCGTCTTCCGGTCGCCATCGGTGTCGACCGGCGTGGCCAGGTCGTACGACCCGTTCGCGAAGTTGAGCCACGCCGCGAGCAGCTGCTGGGACACCAGCGGCCTCGGCTGCGGGGAGCCCGAGCTCAGGATCGCGTACGCCTGGGCCTCGGTCAGCGGCCCGTAGACCGCGCTCATGAACGAGGCCACGCCCAGCAGACAGGCCCGCTGCGCCGGCGTGAACAGGCTCGGCGCCCGCCCGTCGTACTCGCCCGTCCAGTACGCCTGGTTGCGCGCCCGCAGGGCATTGCCGGTGGTGATGACGGCCGCCGTGTCGGAGGCGGCGCCTGCGTCGTCGTCCCGGCCGGTGAAGGTCAGCGTGGACAGGCAGGCTGCCGGGTACGCGTGCGATTTCGTCGCCGTCACGTTGCGCGGCTGGATCGAGGGGCTCGGGTCCAGGTCGGCGGCCGGCGGGTTCACCGGCGAGACCAGGCTGTCCGAGGCCCCGTCCCCCCACAGCCAGGTCAGGGTCAGCTCGTCGCTGCCGGGGTCGGTCGACGTGCCCTTCACGGCGACCGGCGTACCGGCGTGGGCGATGAAGGCCTTCTGCCCGTTGTACGTCGTCTGCCCGTCGGCCGAGATCGCCGCGGCCGGGTCGGTGTTGGCGATCGTCGCGTCGGCCGACCGGCAGCTGCTCGTGTCGTCGTCACTGCCGCAGACCTCGATCCGGAAGGTCCCGTCGTCCCCGTACGTGTGCGCCGCGGAGAAGCTCAGCGTCGCGTCGGGACGTACGTTCTCCAGCGTGCCGGCCAGCGCCTGCGGGCCCGCTCCGTCGCCCCAGTCGACCGTGGCCGTCAGCGGGTCGAGCCGGCCCGGGTCGCCGATGCCGCCCGTCAGGGTGACCGGGGTGTTCTCCCCGGCCGGGGGGACCGTCTGCAGGGACACGGTCGGCGCGACGTTCTCGACGGTGACCGTCGTCGCGTCGGTGTCGGTGTTGCCCGCGCTGTCCGTCACCCGGAGTCCGACGGTGAGGACGCGGTCCTGGCCCACCTGGCCGAAGGTGGCGCTGACCCCGGTGGCGTCGTCGTACTGCCCGTCGTTGTCGAGGTCCCACGCGTACGTCGCCGGGTGCCCGGCCGAGGGCCCGGTCCCTTGGGCGGAGCTGGCGGCGCTGAGCGTGACGTCCGTACCCTCGCCCGTCCTGTACGGGCCGCCCGCGTTCGCGGTCGGCAGGCAGGCGGCCGGGACGGTCTCGTCGGCCGTCACGGTGTTCTGGTCCGCGCTCGACGCGGCGCCCGCGCCCATGCCGCGGCCGGCGAAGACCCGCCACAGCAGGCACTGGTTCGCGCCCGCGCTGTCGGTCATGTCGGCGGCGAGGATGCCGTCGCGGGCGTCGAGGTAGCTCGGCGCGGTGACGGTGTTCTTCATGCCGTCGATGACCAGCTGCTCGGTGAACGCGATGCCCTTCGCCTCGCGGATGTCGTACATCGTCGCGGCCCAGATCTCCCCGTTGCGGTGCACGCCGCGGGCCGGGCGGAACGTTCCCCACTTCTCGGTGGACGTGTCGTACGCCTGCGTGCGGATGCCGGTGGCGGTGTTGCCGGTGACGTACTCGCCGACCGTTGCGTCGCCCCACTTGAGGAAGGAGATCGTGTCGCTCCAGCCCTCCCCGAGGGCGCCGGTCTGGGCGCCGCCGCCGAGGTGGCCGCCGCCGACGAGGCGGTTGGACACGCCGTGCCCGTACTCGTGCGCGATGACGTCGCCGTCGAGCGAACCGTCACGCCACGGCCGGCCCGGCGGCTGCCACATGTACATCTGCATGCGCGGGCTGGCGCCGTCCCCGGGGGTGCCGAAGTTGGCGTTGTTCGTGCACCGGATCGCGTTCGGCGGCGTGCTGCTGTCCAGGCAGCCGAAGTCCCAGCCGTCCTGCGCCTCGGCCAGCACCGGGTCGTCGCCCGCGCCGCCGCGACCGAAGTTGTCGACCTGGAAGTTCCGCGACGCCTCGTCGAACCCCAGGTTGTAGAGGTAGTCGTGCATCACGTTGATGTAGTAGAAGAGCTGCGTGACGACGGGGTTCACGTCCGCGTCGAGGTTGGCCTGCGTCCCACTGGCGTTGGTGCGCCAGGTGTCGTTGAACGTGTGGCCGAAGTGCTGGAAGGCGGGGTCGCCGCCGGCCGGGGACTGCGGGCGCAGCGCGTCGTTCCCGGTGTCCGGCACCGTGTTGTCGCCGTCCTCGTCCCGGTACGCGTTGGCGTTGTTGCCCTGGGTCAGCCGGTCCGCCACCCAGGAGCCGTCGCGCCCGGTGAACGGCGTGACGGTACGGGCGGCGCCGGCGGCGTCCGGGTGCTGCGCCGTGAAGACGGTCCCTTCGGGGCCTGCGTGGTGGTACCGGCTCTCGCGGCTCAGCAGCCGTCCGTCGGCGGCATCCACCACCGTCTGGTACCAGGACGTACCGGAGACCTCGATGTCGGTGAGCCAGGCGGGGCGCAGCTCGCGGCCCGAGTCGGTGGGGAACCACACCAGCTCGGCGGTCACGTCGTTGGGCTTCGTGAGCCTCTTGGCGTAGACGTTCTTGAACTTCTGCTTGCCCTTGTCGCGGTTGTCCGTGCCCGTCAGCTCGTGCTGCGCCCTGGCGCCCTGGGCCTCGGCCGCATGGTCGAGGGCTTGCTTCGCCGTCAGCTCCACGCTGCCGGCCGGCTCGGCGGTCACGACGGCGCCGCCGAGGATGACGAGGCGGCCGCGCTTGTCGACGGTGGCGGTGAGGAGCCCGCCGTGTACGCGCATGCCGTCGATGCTCTGACCGATCGTCACTTGCTGCGCCCCGTTGTGCCGGGTGGGGTACGTGGAGACGACGACGAGCTGCGCGGCCTGTTCGTCGGTGAGCCCGAACTCCCCCCGATGGTCACGCACGTAGGCGAGTGCGACGTGCTCGGGAGCCCGCTTGGAGGGCGGGGTCAGATAACCACCGGAGTTGAAGATCATCCGGGCGTGCCCGGTCGCGGGGTCGCGCCGTACGGTCGGATCGGCGGGGTCGTCGACACCCGGCGGCGCGGCGGCGGCCAGACCGGGAGCCAGGGCCAGAAGCAGGCTCGTGGTCGTCACTGCGGTCCACAGCCTCGTGCGGAATCGCCATCTGGTCACGGCCTGAGCCTCCCAAGCGCCAACGCTCCCCCGGGGTCTGCTGTCGAGACCGCGCGCGCTCCGTGACCCTACTCACCAAGATCCACCCGTCAACGAGGCTCTCCGCCCGCCCCGACCCCCGCCCCCGTTTGCGGGCAAGCACCCACAAGCCCGGCATCGGGCGAGGACGACAAAGGAGCCGGCCCCCAGAGGAGCCGGCCCCTTTTGACCCGCGTGTCCGTCAGGTCAGCGCCGTGGTGTTCCAGCCGGTCAGACGTTGAAGAAAAATGGGCGAGACACTGCACCCACCTGCGGAAACGTGGTTCTGAGAGGCTCAGGTCAGCGGGGAATCAGCACGGGAGATCCTGCCGGCGCGGTCCATCCGTCGCCCAGCTCCTGGAGCAGGTCGAGCGCCACGTCCCACTCGTCATGCGCGAGGTGGTCCCAGACGTCGGACACGGTGATGTCGCGGTCCGTGGCGACATCCTCAGGCACCGGCAAACAGGCGGCTTCGAGTATCCCGACGATGTCCATGCCCGATGATGGATCAGCGGCACAACCACCCCTCGTGACGGCCGCGATCGCTAGGGTTGTCCCATGACCGCACTGCCCGACTGGATGCGCCCGCCGCGCGCGGAAGGCTGGTTCGCGGAGGACCTCGACCGCCTCCCCGAGGCGCCCCGCCACACCGAGTTGATCGATGGAGCCCTCGTCTTCGTGAAGTCGCCCCAGAGGTGGTGGCACGGCCACCTCGTCACCATGCTCACGGTCGCACTCATGGAGCAGGTGCCCGCCGACACCAGAGTCGGCCGCGAGATGACCATCAAGCTCGACCCACGCAACCGTCCCGAACCGGACCTGCTGGTGACGACGGCCGATTTCGACGGTGACCGTACCTGGTTCGCACCGGAGGACGTCCAGCTCGTCATCGAGGTCGTCTCCCCCGAGTCCGCCCCTCGCGATCGCACCGTAAAGCTCCGCAAGTACGCGGAAGCCGGCATCCCGCACTACTGGTGCATCGAGGACGAGGACGGGGCACCTGTCGTCCACGTCTACGAGCTCGATGAACCCACCGGCGCCTACGCACCCGCCGGCATCTTCCGGGGCACCCTCCAGCGCCCCGTGCCCTTCGAGATCAGCCTGGACCTCGACAAGCTGACGCCGCCCCGAAGCAGCTGAAAAGTCAGCACCAAGTCAGCACGGGAATACAGAAGGGGTCGGACTCGTCAGAGTCCGACCCCTTCTGACTGCACGTTTGACGCAACTTCTCACATGTGGTGACGCAGCGACTAGACGTTGAAGCGGAATGCCTGAGGGCTGATCCTGACCTGCGGCGGAGCCGCACGCAACGCCCTGACCAGGCATTTCCCCGTTGACATGCGTTGGGTCCCGACGGGCGCTTACGGGTGTCCTGCGGACTGTCTGCGGACTGGCCTACGGGGTCTCGACGGAGGCGAGGTGCCCGCGCAGCTCCGCAGCGATGCCTTCATCGCCACCCTGCCTCCGGTTCCGCGATCGCGAGTCAGCACCAAGTCAGCACGGCGCAGCCCTATCCAGCACATCCAGCACGCTCGACCGCGGCGAGGCATGCCCGTCCGTCCCCCACGGCGAACACGTTGTGTACACATGGCACACTCGGTACCCTTGAGGCATGACTCAGCAGCCGCTGCCCATAGAGTCCATCCGCGACGTACGCGCCCACTTGGCCGAAGTCGTCGAACGGGCCGACCGCGACGACATGCCCACTGTCATCACCCGTCGCGGCAAGCAGGTCGCCGCCGTGGTCTCGATCGAGGTGCTGCGCAAGTACCAGGAGTGGGAAGAGCGCGAGATCAACCGCATCATCGACGAGCGGATGGCGAGCCCGGCCGCCGGCGTCCCGATCGAGGACGTGATGAGGGAGACACTGGCACGCAGTGAGTGACTACCGCACGACGTTCCGACCCGAGGCCCAGGCCGAGCTTCGCAAGATCCCGCGCGACATGGCGCTTCGCATCCTGGCCAAACTGACAGAGCTGGAGAGCGACCCCTTCGGCTTCAACACCACCGCACTCGTATCCCAGCCTGAGCGCCGCCGCCTACGAGTCGGCGACTATCGCGTCGTCTACACCATCGACAATGGGGAACTAGTGGTGTGGGTCGTACACGTCGGACACCGCTCCACGGTCTACGACACGTAACCGCTCCAGGTTCTGCGGACTGCTGCGGACAGCACAACGGCCTGACCTGCCTTCTCGCAGGTCAGGCCGTTATTCACGTCCAATCAGACGTTGAAGCGGAACTCGACCACGTCGCCGTCCTGCATGACGTAGTCCTTGCCCTCCATGCGGGCCTTGCCCTTGGCGCGGGCTTCGGCCACCGAGCCGCAGGCGACCAGGTCCGCGAAGGAGATGACCTCGGCCTTGATGAAGCCGCGCTGGAAGTCGGTGTGGATCACGCCGGCCGCCTCGGGGGCCGTGGCGCCCTGCTTGATGGTCCAGGCGCGGGTTTCCTTCGGGCCGGCCGTCAGGTACGTCTGGAGGCCCAGGGTGGCGAAGCCGACGCGGCCGAGGGTGGCCAGGCCGGGCTCCTCCTGGCCGACCGACTGGAGGAGCTCGAGGGCCTCCTCGTCGTCCAGCTCGGAGAGGTCCTGCTCCAGCTTGGCGTTCAGGAAGATCGCCTCCGCCGGGGCGACCAGCGCGCTCTGCTCCGCCTTGAAGGCGTCGTCCACCAGCTCGTCCTCGTCCACGTTGAAGACGTAGAGGAACGGCTTCGTGGTCAGCAGGTGCAGCTCGTGGAGGAGGTCGCCCTGCTCCGTGCCCTTGGTGATGCCCTTGGAGAACAGGGTGTCGCCGGCCTCGAGGATCTTCTTGGCCTCGACGACGGCCGCGAGGACCGCGACCTTCTCCTTCTGGAGGCGGGACTCCTTCGTCAGGCGGGGCTCGGCCTTCTCGATGGACTGGAGGTCGGCGAGGATCAGCTCGGTGTTGATCGTCTCGATGTCGTCCTTCGGCGAGACCTTGCCGTCGACGTGCACGACGTTCTCGTCCTTGAAGGCACGGATGACCTGGCAGATCGCGTCCGACTCACGGATGTTCGCGAGGAACTTGTTGCCCAGGCCCTCGCCCTCCGAGGCGCCGCGGACGATGCCCGCGATGTCGACGAAGTCGACCGTCGCCGGGAGGATGCGCTGCGAGCCGAAGATCCCGGCGAGGACGGCCAGGCGCGGGTCCGGGACGCCGACGACGCCGACGTTCGGCTCGATGGTGGCGAACGGGTAGTTGGCCGCCAGCACGTCGTTCTTGGTCAGGGCGTTGAACAGGGTCGACTTGCCGACATTCGGCAGGCCGACGATTCCGATCGTGAGCGACACGTTGGCGACTTCCCGTAGCTGGAGGGGGCGGCGGCCCGGGAGTGGGCCACCGGACAGTTTACTTTCCGATGAGTGGCAGTCGTTGTACGCGTGTCCCCACCCCGATACCGCGCTCGGCCCGCCTAGCTTGGTGGGGTGGAGCGATACAGGACGCGTTCGGCGGATCACCCGCAGCGACAGCAGCCGGAGCGGCAGCAGCAGCCGCCGCGGCGCCAGGCCGCCCCGCCCATCGGCGGGGTGCCCGCCCAGGGCGGCCGCCCGCAGCCCGCGCCCGCCCGGCGGCTGCCGCGGGCCCGGCTGACCGGGCTCGGCGGCGGGCTGTTCGCGTGCGTCGCGATGACCCTGGTCGCCGGGATCGCCTGGCTGCTCTTCGGCGGCTCGCTGCTCGCGTACGGACTGCTCTTCCTGCCCGTCGCGGCCGCCACCGCCCTCTGGGTGCGCCCCGCCGACCTGATCACCGCGCCGATCTCCGCGCCGATCGCCTTCGCCGTCGGGGTCTGGCCCATCTCCGGCGGCTCGGGCGGCTTCGGCGCAGAGCTCATGGGGATCGTGTCCGCCCTGTCGCTGCACGCCGGCTGGCTGTACGGGGGGACCCTGATCTCCGCGCTGATCGTCGTCGTACGGAAGGCCGTACTGATCTCCCGGCGCAGGCTCCCCCGCCGGACCGCCTAGCGCAGCCGCCTAAGCGCTCGATGCCCGCGCCGCCATCGCCGCCCCCACGATGCCCGCGTTGTTCTGGAGCCTGGCCGGGACGATCTCGGCCCGGACGTCCTCGATCAGCGGAAGGAACTTCTCCGGCTTGCGGCTGACGCCGCCGCCGATGATGAACAGGTCCGGGGAGAAGAGCATCTCCACGTGCTCCAGGTACCTCTGCACCCGGTGCGCCCAGCGCTCCCAGGTGAGCTCCCCGTCCTCCTTGGCCTTGACCGACGCCCGCTTCTCCGCGTCGTGGCCCTTCAGCTCCAGGTGGCCGAGCTCCGAGTTCGGGACCAGCCGGCCGTCCGTGAACAGCGCGCTGCCGATGCCCGTGCCCAGCGTCAGCATGATCACCGTGCCGTCGCGGCCCCGGCCCGCGCCGTACGTCATCTCCGCGATCCCGGCCGCGTCCGCGTCGTTGAGGACCGTGACGGGCTGGCCGCCGAGCCGGTCCGACAGCAGGGTCGCCGTGTCGACGCCGATCCACGCGCTGTCCATGTTGGCCGCCGTACGGGTGACGCCCCCCGTGACGACGCCCGGGAACGTCACTCCCACCGGCCCGTCCCAGTCGAAGTGGCGCACCACCTCGACGACGCAGCCGGCCACCCCGTCGGGGGTGGCCGGCTGCGGTGTCAGTACCTTGTGGCGCTCCTGCGCCAGCTCGCCACGGTCCAGGTCCGCGGGAGCGCCCTTGATCCCGGAACCACCGATGTCCACGCCGAAGATCTGCATGGAAACACCGTAGGGAACTTCGCGGGCCGGAGCCTACTTGTCGGCGACCAGTGCGGCCGCTTCCGCGCGCAGGTCGCGGCGCAGCTCCTTCGGCAGCGAGAAGACGATCGACTCCTCGGCGGTCTTGACGATCTCCACGTCCGCGTAGCCGCGCGCCGCCAGCCACTCCAGGACCTCTTCGACCAGGACCTCCGGCACCGAGGCGCCCGAGGTCAGGCCGACCGTGGTGACGCCCTCCAGCCAGGCCTCGTCGATCTCGCTCGCGAAGTCGACGAGGTACGCGGCGCGAGCGCCCGCATCGAGCGCGACCTCGACCAGCCGGATCGAGTTCGAGGAGTTCTTGGAGCCGACGACGATGACCAGGTCGGAGTCGGCGCCCATCACCTTGACCGCGGCCTGGCGGTTCGAGGTGGCGTAGCAGATGTCGTCGCTCGGCGGCGAGACCAGCAGCGGGAACTTGGTCTTCAGCGCGTCGACCGTCTCCATGGTCTCGTCGACCGAGAGGGTGGTCTGCGAGAGCCAGACGACCTTCGACTCGTCGCGCACGACGACCTTGTCCACGTCGTCCGGGCCGTCCACGATCGTGATGTGGTCCGGGGCCTCGCCGGAGGTGCCGATGACCTCCTCGTGGCCCTCGTGGCCGATGAGGAGGATGTCGAAGTCCTCGTTCGCGTACCGGATCGCTTCCTTGTGCACCTTGGTGACCAGCGGGCAGGTCGCGTCGATCGTCGCGAGCTTGCCGGCCGCCGCCTCGTCGTGCACCACCGGCGCCACGCCGTGCGCGGAGAACATCACGATGGAGCCCTCGGGCACCTCCTCCGTCCGCTCGACGAAGATGGCGCCCTTCTTCTCCAGCGTCTGGACGACGTACTTGTTGTGCACGATCTCGTGCCGGACGTAGACCGGCGCACCGTACTGCTCGAGAGCCTTCTCGACGGCGATCACGGCTCGGTCCACGCCCGCGCAGTAGCCGCGCGGGGCGGCGAGCAGGACGCGTCGGGAAGCGGGAGCAGGTGCGGCAGCAGTCATGCGGTCCATCGTACGGGGGTCTCCAGGAGGCCGGGCGTCGCCCATTCGGCACAGACTGGGTCGAACGTGCGAACCGACCGCCCTTCGGAGGAATGATGGCGTCCGTTACGGAGCCCGGTACGGCCCCGAAGCCGGCCCTCCGGCGGAGCCTCGGATTCCGGGACCTGGTCGTGTACGGGCTCCTCTTCATCGCCCCCATGGCCCCGGTCGGGGTCTTCGGCGCCCTGGACGCGAAATCGCACGGCGCCGTCGCCCTCGTCTACGTGTTCGCGACGGTCGCGATGGCCTTCACGGCGTTCTCGTACGCGCAGATGGTCCGGGTGGCCCCGCAGGCCGGCTCGGTGTTCACGTACGCGCGCGAGGGACTCGGCGAGGGGCCGGGGCTGATCGCCGGCTGGATGGCGATGCTCGACTACCTGCTGATCCCGGCGGTCGCCTATCTCTTCTCCGGGATCGCGATGAACGCGCTGGTCCCGGAAGTCTCCCGGTGGGCGTGGACGGCACTGGCCGTGCTGGTGACCACCGCGCTGAACCTGTGGGGCGTACGGGCGGCCGCGCGCGTGGGCTTCGCCGTGCTGGCCATGGAGCTCGCGGTGCTGCTGGTGTTCGTGGTGGCCGCGGTGACGGTACTGGTCCGGGACGGGGCGCAGCGCGGCTGGCTCTCGCCGCTGACCGGGGACGGCACGCCAGGCTTCTCCCTGACGGCCGTCCTGGGCGCGGTGTCGGTGGCGGTCCTCTCCTACCTCGGCTTCGACGCGATCGTCTCCTTCGCGGAGGAAGTGACGGGAGGATCGGCGCGGGTGGCGCACGCGGTGCTGTTCTGCCTGGCGCTGGCCGGGGGGCTGTTCATCGCGCAGAGCTACCTGGCGGCGCTGCTGATGCCGGTGTCCCCGGCGGAGCTGGCGGCCGATCCGGCGCAGCAGGGGCCGGCCTTCTACAACGCGGTGGACTCCTCGGTCGGCCCCTGGCTGCACGACCTGGTCGCGGTCAGCAAGGCGATCGGGGCGGCCTTCGCGGCACTGGCCGGGCAGGCGGCGGCGGGCCGGCTGGTGTTCGCGATGGCCCGGGAGCGGCGGCTGCCGGGGGCGCTCGCGCGGACCTCGGACGGGACTCCGCGGCCGGCCCTGCTGGTGGCGGCGACGATCACGCTGGTCGCGGCGGTGTGGGCGGCCCGCCGCGACGACGGGCTCGACCAGCTGGTCTCGGTGGTGGACGTCGGCGCGCTGGTGGCGTTCACGCTGCTGCACGCCTCGGTGGTCGGCTGGTTCGTGGTGCGGCGCGGGGCCGGGACCCCGAACTGGTGGAAGCACCTGGTGATCCCGGTGCTCGGCGCGGCGGTGACCGTGGCGGTGATCGTCGAGGCGGCCTGGACGGCGCAGGTGGTGGGGGCGGTGTGGCTGGTGGTGGGCCTGGGGGTGCTCTTCGCCCAGCGCGGCCGGCGGCCCGCGCCGCCGGACGGCGCTACCGGACGCTGAGGCACGGCACCGTCACCGGACTCGGGACACGACACCGTCACCGGACCCGGGACACGACACCCTCACCGGTCCCTGAGACGCTGTCAGCCCGGGCGGCTAGCCTTCGTGCATGGGTCTGAATACGTCGGCTGACGCGCCGCTGCCGGTCGGCCAGGTGTCCCGGCTCATCGGGGGCTGGATCGACAAGCTCGGCCAGGTGTGGGTGGAAGGGCAGATCACGCAGCTCTCGCGGCGGCCGGGGGCGGGGGTGGTCTTCCTGACGCTGCGCGACCCCTCACACGACATCTCGCTCAGCGTGACCTGCTACCGCCAGGTCTTCGACGAGGTCGCGGACGCGGTGACGGAGGGCGCGCGGGTCGTCGTCCTGGCCAAGCCGGAGTGGTACGCCCCGCGCGGGCAGCTGTCCCTGCGGGCCACCGAGATACGGCCCGTCGGCATCGGCGAGCTCCTCGCCCGGCTGGAGAAGCTCAAGCGCTCGCTCGCCTCCGAGGGCCTGTTCGCGCTGGACCGCAAGAAGCCGCTGCCGTTCCTGCCGCAGCTGATCGGGCTGGTGGTCGGGCGGGCCTCGGCGGCCGAGCGCGACGTACTGGAGAACGCCCGGCGGCGCTGGCCGGCGGTCCGCTTCGAGGTGCGCAACGTCGCCGTGCAGGGGGTGAACGCGGTGCCCCAGGTGATCCGGGCGGTCAAGCAGCTCGACGCCCTGGACGAGGTCGACGTGATCATCGTGGCCCGCGGCGGCGGCAGCGTGGAGGACCTGCTGCCGTTCTCCGACGAGGAGGTCGTACGGACGGTCGCGGCGGCCCGTACCCCGGTGGTCTCGGCGATCGGGCACGAGCCGGACTCCCCTCTCCTGGACCTGGTCGCGGACCTGCGGGCCTCCACGCCCACGGACGCGGCGAAGAAGGTGGTCCCGGACGTCGGCGAGGAGCTGGAGCGGGTACGCCAGCTGCAGGGCCGGGGGCTCCGGGCGGTGCGCGGGCTGCTCGACCGGGAGGAGCGGGGGCTCGCGCACGCGCTCGCCCGGCCGGTCTTCGTCCATCCGCAGCGGATGGTGGAGACCCGCGAGGCCGAGCTGGAGGCCCTGCTGGGGCGCACCCGGCGCACCCTCGGGCACCTGCTGGACCGGGCGGATTCGGAGCTCGCGCACACCCTGGCCCGGGTGGTGGCGCTGTCCCCGGCGGCGACGCTGGAGCGGGGGTACGCCGTACTGCAGCGCGCGGACGGGCACGTGGTGCGCTCGCCGCAGGACGTCTCGGCGGACGAGGTGCTGCGCGCGCGGGTGGCGGAGGGCGAGTTCTCCGTACGGGTCGCACAGGTCGCACCGGAGGCCGGGCAGGGCGGCGAGTGAGCCGCGCGCACCGCACCGGATATTCGATGTACTGCACACATAAGGTGGGACGGGAATGACTGAAACCGATACCTCGTTGGGGTACGAGCAGGCCCGGGACGAGCTCATCGAGGTCGTCCGCAAGCTGGAGGCCGGCGGCACCTCGCTCGAGGACTCCCTCGCACTCTGGGAGCGCGGCGAAGAGCTCGCGAAGGTCTGCCGGCACTGGCTGGAAGGGGCCCGCGCCCGGCTCGACTCGGCACTGGCAGCCCGCGAAGCGGGGGCCGACGGGGGTGGCGGGAGTGGCGGGAGTGGCGAGCGGGACGCCTGAGGCCGGGCCGGACGCCGGGCCACACGTGATCCGAGTCACCTCGACGCCGATTTAGTTGAAAGTTCTACAACTTTTGGCTTAATGTCGGGACATCGCTTCACCTCCGTATGGAAGAAGGCTTTCCGATGTCTCTCGTTCTTGACTCCGCCGCTCAGGACCTGCTGTTCCGCGAGGCCCGCACCGCCAACTCGTTCTCCGACGAGCCGGTGACCGAGGAGCAGGTCCAGGCGATCTACGACCTGGTCAAGTACGGCCCCACCGCCTTCAACTCGACGCCGCTGCGCATCACGCTGGTCCGCTCTCCCGAGGCCCGCGAGCGCCTGGTGAACCTGATGATGGAGGGCAACCAGGCGAAGACCGCCGCCGCGCCGCTCGTCGCGATCCTCTCCGCGGACAACGAGTTCCACGAGGAGCTGCCGCAGCTGCTCCCGCACTTCCCGCAGGCCAAGGACGCCTTCTTCAGCGAGCGCCCGGTCCGCGAGCAGTCCGCCGTGATGAACGCCGCCATGCAGGCCGCGTACTTCATCGTCGGCGTCCGCGCCGCCGGTCTGGCCGCGGGCCCGATGGGCGGCCTGGACTTCGCCGGCGTCCAGAAGGAGTTCCTGGACGGCGACCACACCCCGCTGATGGTCGTCAACATCGGCAAGCCGGGCGAGGACGCGTGGCACGCCCGCGGCCCGCGCCTGAGCTTCGACCAGGTCATCACCACCGTCTGAGTCCTGACCCGGACACGCAGAAGGCCGCTCCCCCGGGAATTCCGGGAGGAGCGGCCTTTCCGCATGTCGGCGCCCGTACGGCGGACCGCCGGGCGCTGCCGCCGTACGGCGGACTACTGGGTGGCGCCCTGCTTGAACTCCAGCGCCGCCGCCATCGCGCCGAGGCCCTCGAAGGAGGCCGTGCCGGCCACCACCGTGACGTGGCCCTGCTCCTGGCGGACGAGCGCGTCGTACTTCTCGCCCTCCCAGCGCTCCCAGGCCAGGTCGCCGACCTGCTGCGTCTGGCCGGTGGCCTTCGCCTGCTGGGTGAGGGCGGCCACGCGCTTGGCCGAGGCGTCGCTGGACTGCTCGATCGCGACGTACTGCCCCTGCGGGTCCAGGAAGCCCAGGTGCCAGGCGTTCGAGGCCTTGCGGTCGAACGTCACCGAGGTCGCGCGCCACTGCGCCGGGAGCCCCGCGGGCGCCGCCACCGGGTACGGCGCCGCGCGCCGGGCGGTGATCGTCTCCACCCGGTAGTCGACCACGCGCGTCGGATCGGCCTTTTCGTCATGTGGGACGAAGATGTAGATCCCCGCGACGACGACACCGATCACCGCCAGCGACCGGACCATGTCCCAGACCGTCTGCTTGCCCTTCATACCTGCCACGCCACCATCGTCCCCCATGGCCGGGAGCGATCTCCGGCGGGGTCGCCGCGGCGACCGCACCGGTCCGCAAGATGTCCGCTCACGCCAATCAGCTGACCGGTATTCCGCTCATACGTGACCCGGTCTGCTCAATTTGTCGACGTACCGATAGAGTTCCAACACCCTCACTTCCCGGCCGTCGCCGTACAGAAAGGTGCGCTCCGATGACCGAGCACAACCTGCCGCCCCAGCTCGAAGTCTCTCCGGAGGCCCCCGACCGCAACCTCGCCCTGGAACTGGTCCGGGTGACCGAGGCCGCCGCCATGGCCGCCGGCCGCTGGGTCGGGCGCGGCGACAAGCTCGGCGCGGACGGCGCCGCGGTCAACGCCATGCGCACCCTGATCTCCACCGTCTCGATGAACGGCGTCGTCGTCATCGGCGAGGGCGAGAAGGACGAAGCCCCGATGCTGTTCAACGGCGAGCGGGTCGGCGACGGCACCGGTGCCGAGGTCGACATCGCCGTCGACCCGATCGACGGCACCACCCTGAACGCCAAGGGCATGCCGAACGCCATCGCCGTGCTCGCCGCCGCCGACCGCGGCACCATGTTCGACCCGTCCGCGGTCTTCTACATGGAGAAGCTGGTCACCGGCCCCGAGGCCGCCGACTTCGTCGACATCAACGCACCCGTCTCGGTGAACATCCGCCGCGTCGCCAAGGCCAAGAACATGGCCGTCGAGGACGTCACGGTGATCATCCTGGACCGCCCGCGCCACGAGGGCATCGTCAAGGAGATCCGCGAGACCGGCGCCCGGATCAAATTCATCTCGGACGGCGACGTCGCGGGCTCGGTCATGGCGGTGCGCGAGGGCACCGGCGTGGACCTGCTCCTGGGCATCGGCGGCACCCCCGAGGGCATCATCTCGGCCTGCGCCATCAAGTGCCTCGGCGGCACCATCCAGGGCAAGCTGTGGCCGAAGGACGAGGCCGAGCGCCAGAAGGCCATCGACGCGGGCCACGACCTGGACCGGGTCCTGCACACCGACGACCTGGTGTCCGGCGAGAACGTCTTCTTCGTCGCCACCGGCATCACGGACGGCGAGCTGCTGCGCGGCGTCCACTACCGCTCGGAGACCGCGACCACGTCCTCGCTGGTCATGCGCTCGAAGTCGGGCACGATCCGGCAGATCGACTCGACCCACCGCCTGTCGAAGCTGCGCGCCTACAGCGCGGTCGACTTCGACCGCGCGAAGTAGAACCGGACGGGCCGGCCGGCGGCCGGCACAGCGAGAGGGGCGCTACCGCGTGCGGCGGTAGCGCCCCTCTCGCTCGTGTGCGTACGGGCCCTCAGCCCGCGGCGGCTATCGGCCCGGCCCCGGGGACCTGGCGCAGTTCCGCCGCCCGGCGCCGGCGCCGGGCCAGCACCACCCGCCGCTCGGCGGCCGTGAGCCCGCCCCAGACCCCGTACGGCTCCGGTTGGAGCAGTGCGTGCTCGCGGCAGGCGACCATCACCGGGCAGCGCGCGCAGACGCGTTTGGCGGCCTCCTCGCGGGAGAGCCTGGCCGCGGTCGGCTCCTTGGAGGGCGCGAAGAACAGCCCCGCCTCGTCCCGGCGGCACACCGCCTCCGCGTGCCATGGGCCGTCCTCTTCCCTCGCCGGCACCCGCGGCTTCGGTACGGCGGCCGGACGCGCCTGGAGGCTCTGTACGGCGGCTACCTGCAGGGACTGATGCGGCGGATGCTGCACGGTCTACTCCTGACGACGTATACGCAAGCGAGAGACGATGCACCTGTCCCTACCCGCTGTACGCGCCCCTATGCACTGCGTGGAGCAAGCGCGCCGCGGTGGGGAACTTCGACCGAAACCCGACGCACCGCCCGGCCCGAGCCCCCTACCCCTCCAGGCGCTTGCGCAGCTTGCGGGCCAGGTCGACCAGGCGGGCGCCCAGCTTGGGCCGGGCCTCGATGTTGCCCAGCAGCGCGAAGCCGCGGACGATCACCACCGGCGCGTTCGGATCGGTGGTCCCGGCGCGGCCCTCGCCGTGCACCTCGAAGTTGCCGAGGACCCCGCTGCCGTAGCCGCGCAGCGTCACGTTCTCCGGGACCAGGATCTCGACGTTCCCCAGCACGCTCGTCACGTTGATCTCGGTGACCTGCTGTTCGAAGACGGCCTCGGTGAGGTCGACGGTGACGTCGCCCAGGACGGAGACCACGCGGGTGTGCGCGCCCGGCCGCCAGCGGCCCTTGCGGGCGACGCTGCTGCACACGGCGACCACGGTCTCCGAGACCTCGGCCTGGCCGGCCGGCGCCGGACCCGCCGGACCCTGTGCGTACGAGGGCGCCGCAGGCGCGGCGCCGGGCGCGGGCAGGTCCCGTACGAGCACCTCGAGCTCCCCGACCGTCTTCACGGCGTACAGCGAGTCCAGGCGCTCGGAGTGCTCGTCGGCGGTCAGCCGGCCCTCGGCGACGGCATCGGCCAGGATGTGCGCGATCCGGTCGCGGTCGGCGTCGGAGGCTCGCAGTTCGGCGGGCGCGGCAGGCTTCTTTTCCAGGTCCACGTCGGTCAGCATAGCGATACGCGATAGATCGCGATAGTCACGAGTGAGCCTTACCTCACAGACACAGCCCGGGACGGAGGTCCTACGCTGGATAGCCGCGCTGCCAATTGGTCGTCAGCGCAGTCTGCCGAGTGAGGAATGGCCACACGATGCCGGAGTTCGCGTACACCGACCTGCTGCCCCTGGGCGAGGACACCACCCCCTACCGGCTGGTGACCTCGGAGGGCGTCTCGACGTTCGAGGCCGACGGCCGTACGTTCCTCAAGGTCGAGCCGGAGGCACTGCGCAAGCTCGCCGAAGAGGCCATCCACGACATCCAGCACTTCCTGCGCCCCGCGCACCTCGCGCAGCTGCGCCGGATCATCGACGACCCCGAGGCCTCGTCGAACGACAAGTTCGTCGCGCTCGACCTCCTCAAGAACGCGAACATCGCGGCGGCCGGCGTCCTGCCGATGTGCCAGGACACGGGCACGGCGATCGTGATGGGCAAGCGCGGCCAGAACGTCCTCACCGAGGGCGGGGACGAGGCGGCCCTCTCCCGCGGCATCTACGACGCGTACACGCGCCTGAACCTGCGCTACTCGCAGATGGCCCCCCTCACCATGTGGGAGGAGAAGAACACCGGCTCGAACCTGCCCGCGCAGATCGAGCTGTACGCCACCGACGGCGGCGCGTACAAGTTCCTCTTCATGGCCAAGGGCGGCGGCTCGGCCAACAAGTCCTTCCTCTACCAGGAGACCAAGGCGGTCCTCAACGAGGGCTCCATGATGAAGTTCCTGGAGGAGAAGATCCGCTCGCTGGGCACCGCGGCCTGCCCGCCGTACCACCTGGCGATCGTGGTCGGCGGCACCTCCGCCGAGCACGCGCTGAAGACCGCGAAGTACGCCTCCGCGCACTACCTGGACGAGCTGCCGACCGAGGGCTCGCCCCTGGGCCACGGCTTCCGGGACCTCGATCTGGAGCAGCAGGTCTTCGAGCTGACCCAGAAGATCGGCATCGGCGCGCAGTTCGGCGGCAAGTACTTCTGCCACGACGTCCGCGTCGTGCGCCTCCCCCGCCACGGCGCGTCCCTCCCGGTCGCCATCGCCGTGTCCTGCTCGGCGGACCGCCAGGCCACCGCGAAGATCACCGCCGAGGGCGTCTTCCTGGAGCAGCTGGAGCGCGACCCGGCCCGCTTCCTGCCGGACACCACGGACGAGCACCTCAGCGACTCCTCGGACGTCGTCTCCATCGACCTGAACCGGCCGATGGACGAGATCCTCGCGACGCTGACCAAGCACCCGGTGAAGACCCGCCTCTCCCTGACCGGCCCGCTGGTCGTGGCGCGCGACATCGCGCACGCCAAGATCAAGGAGCTGCTGGACTCGGGCGCGCAGATGCCGCAGTACCTCAAGGACCACCCGGTCTACTACGCCGGCCCGGCGAAGACCCCCGAGGGCTACGCCTCGGGCTCCTTCGGCCCGACCACGGCCGGCCGCATGGACTCGTACGTCGAGCAGTTCCAGGCGGCGGGCGGCTCGAAGGTCATGCTGGCCAAGGGCAACCGCTCGCAGCAGGTGACGGACGCCTGCGGCACGCACGGCGGCTTCTACCTCGGCTCGATCGGCGGCCCGGCGGCGCGCCTGGCCCAGGACTGCATCAAGAAGGTCGAGGTCCTGGAGTACGAGGAGCTCGGCATGGAGGCGGTCTGGAAGATCGAGGTCGAGGACTTCCCGGCGTTCATCGTGGTGGACGACAAGGGCAACGACTTCTTCAGCTCAGTGGAGCCGTCTCCTACCTTCCTGAGCATCCCCGTGCGCCAGGGCTCGTAAGTCATAGCGAGGCTCAGCAAGGACCGCGTTACCCCACCTTGGCATTACGGGTGGGGTGACGCGTGTTCACGGGAACACAACGCACGGGACTGTATCCCGGTCGATCTGCTCGTCTCCGCCCTGGCCGCGCTTGCGTCGAGCATTGACTTTGTATTCCAAGGTCGGCGCCTCGAAGCCGTCTGATTGCTCCGTCTGTAGTACGACGGCCTGAGGGCCCCTCCCCCGCGTGGGGGAGGGGCCCTCACGCATGTCGTCCCGCGGGCAGATGGATCGCCGAAGACCCCGCGAGAGGCTGTCGTCGTATCCGAACGGCACGCCCTCAAAGGGAGTTCACGATGAAGAACCGCAAGCGCGCCCTCCTCCTGACCGGATGCGCCGCCGCCCTGGCGGCGACGCTGATCGGCGCGGCGCCGGCTCCCGCGGCGCCGGCCGCGCCGAAGCTCGCCTCCGTGCACGGGGGCGGAACGGTGTCCTACCCCTACGTTCCGAAGGAGCACGACATCCGCTTCACGGTCGACGCCGACGCCGTCCCGTGGAGCAGGCCCTTCCCGGCGCCGGGCGGGGAGCAGGGCATGCCCGTCGACGCGCGCGGCCGGGTGACCGTCTACCACGCCATGCCGGACACGGGTTTCACCGCCGTCGCCGAGGCGGAGGTGGACTGCATGGTCACCGGCGGCAGGACGGCCACGATCACCGCGGTGGTCACGTCCTCGAACGTCGGCTGGGAGGGCAAGCGGATCGGGATCAGCGTCCAGGACGGCGAACGCGGCGGGCCCGACCGGGTGGGCTTCTCGTGGGGCATCGCCAACGTCGACGTGAAGCCCGACGGCTCGGTGTCGGAGCCCCGCGTGGGCACGTGCATGGCCCCGGCCCCCTTCACGGAGGTCACGAAGGGCGGCTTCAAGGTCACCCCGGCCCCCTTGGCCCCCCGGCCGCACTGAGCGGTCCCCGCGCCCCGCACCCCGATGTAACGAACTGTTCGGTCACCGGGCCGGCGCCGGCTCCGCGCGCCGCCGCGCGTCCGGATACCGTCTGATCCATGAATCGGCAGTACGCGCAGTCCGCCACCGCCCGCGACGTGCGGGTCATCGCCCATCGCGGGGCCTCCCACGACCACCCCGAGCACACCCTCGCCGCCTACCGGCAGGCCATCGCCGACGGCGCCGACGCGCTGGAGTGCGACGTACGGCTCAGCGCCGACGGGCGGCTCGTGTGCGTGCACGACCGGCGGGTGGAGCGGACCTCCGACGGGCGCGGGGTCGTCTCCGCCATGACGTACGAGGAGCTGGCCGCGCTCGACTTCGGCGGCTGGAAGGGCGACGCGCACCGCGGGGCGCAGGTGCTGCTCTTCGAGGACCTGCTCAAGGAGGCGCTGGCCGCCGACCGGCCCGTCGGGCTGGCCGTCGAGACCAAGCACCCGACCCGCGCCGGCGGCCGCCTGGAGGCCGAGCTCGTACGGGTCCTGAAGGACCACGGCCTGGCCGACGGCTCCGACGGCCGCGTCGAGGTGATGAGCTTCTCCCGCAACGCCCTGATCCGGCTGAACCGGCTGGCTCCCGGCCTGCCCGCGGTCTACTTGATCGAGCGGCCGCTGCGGCCGCTGCGCCCGCCGTTCGCGGGCCATGCCGGCCCGGGCATCGACCTCGTCCGCAAGGATCCGGGGCTGGTGGGGCGGCTGAAGGCCAAGGGGCTGCGCGTACGGGTCTGGACGGTCGACGAGCCCGAGGACGTGGAGCTGTGCGTCCGCCTCGGCGTGGAGGCCGTCATCACCAACCGGCCGCGCGAGGTACGGGAGCAGCTCGAAGGGCGCTGAGAGCGGCCGTTCAGAATGCCGGGTGCCCGGCGCGCCGGGCCGTCCGCCGGGTCCTGGCGGCCCCCACCGCGCCGGCCGCGCAGCCGGCCGCACCGGCGAGCGAGAGCGACAGAAGCGGGTTGACCCAGGGGGAGACGAGTTCCACACGGGTGTTGCCGGCGAACTCGCAGACCACCGAAACGGGGACCAGTGTCCGGTGGATGGTGATGTCGGCGTCGGGCGTCCGGTAGGTGTTCGGCCCCCTCATCTCGATGAGGGCCGCCACGCAGGGCCGCACCGGACGGGCGGCGTTCAGGCCCGTGAGACCTCCGGAGGCGAACAGGAGGGCCGCCACGCACAGGCACAGTCCCGCCGCTTCCGCCCGTTTCCCGACGGGGCTCGTGCCCAGTGCCGGCCTGCGGGTCACGAGGTAGTGGATCCCCTTGCCGAGGAGGAGCACAACCGCGAGAAGAGCGGTGCCGGCCAGGAGGAGGAAGGTGACGAGGATCGGAGTGCTCCCTTACGAGGTCTGCGCGCGCCCGGCGTCGGAACGACGCCGGCGAGCCTGCCGGAAGGTACGGACGTGTGTTCGGGCCCCGCGGTTGCGGACACGGGAACACCCGGCCGGGGTGCGCCGGCCGGGTGTGGGGGGTTCGGGTCGTACGGGGCGGGGTCCTGTCAGACGAAGCGCTGGTTCGCCGAGCCGCTGCAGGTCTGCAGGCGCAGCTGGTCGTGGGCGGCGGCCACGGTCAGGCACATGCCCGGGGCGGCCGCGGGGCGCAGGGTGGCGCCGTCGCGGACCCACTGCTGGTTCGCGCCGCCGTGGCAGTTCCAGATGATCAGGCCGGTGCCGGCGCCGTAGTTGGCGCCCGGGGCGTCCAGGCAGCGGTCGTGGGTGAGCTCGATGTGGACGGACTTCTTCGCGGAGTCGTACCACCAGCCCTGGTTGCGGCCGCCGTGGCAGTCCCAGCCGATGACCTTGGTGTCATTGGCGCTGGCGCCGCCGTTGGAGTCGAGGCAGTTGCCGGTCGCCTCGTTCTTCAGCGGCTTGTACAGGTCGTCCCAGGCACCGGTCTGCAGGACCGGGGTGCCGGTGCTCGCCGGGTCGGCGCAGGAGGCCTCGCGCAGGCCGGAGTTGTAGAGCTGGGTCAGGCAGGCCGCGAAGGCGCCGTGGCCGCGGTAGTTGGGGTGGAAGGACTGGCGGGCGGTGTTCTCGTCCCACGGGAAGTGGTCCCCGAGGTCCAGGTAGAGGCCGCGGGCCCAGGTGTCCTCCATGCACACCTCGTGGCCTTGGAAGAGCCGTGAGTTGTCCAGGTAGGTCGCGCCGGAGGCGAGGGCGGCCGCGCGCATGCCCTTCTCGAAGGCGGGCACCGCGTAGTTGCGGCCCCAGGCGGCGTCGGAGTCGTAGCCGGCGCAGCCTCCGGGGAGCTTGCCGGGGAAGTTCGGGTTGTCGTAGAAGTCGGGGCCGATGGGGCTGGGGTAGCCCATCACGACGAGCTTGTAGTCGGAGTCGGCGTAGCCCGCGTCGCGCATGACCGTCTTGAGGTCGGCGAGGGTGGACTCGACCTTGGGCTTGAGGCCGTCGACGCGCGCCTGCCAGCCGGGGCCGTACTTGGGCTCGCAGGTGCCCTGGCTGAGCACCCAGCGGGTCACGCAGTCGGTCATGACCGGGCCGAACTGCAAGTCGTCGTTGGCTCCGGCGACGAGCAGCACCATCTTGATCTTCGTGTTGCGCGCCTTGACGGCCAGGTTGTCGCTCTGCACCAGTTCGTCGGCGTACTGCTTGCTGCCGCCTATCCGGATGTTGCCGGTGTAGGCGCCGGAACAGGCCACGTTGAAGGTGAGGTCGGCCGGGATGCCGGTGCGGTGGATCGCGGTGTCGGGCGAGCGGTGGCACTGGTTGGCGGAGGTGTTCGTCGCGGGGTCGTAGTTGCCGACGCCCTCGCCCGAGATCTCGCTGTCGCCGAGCGAGATGAGCCCGGTCTTGCGTTCGTTCAGCGGCCGGATCGCCGCGTCGCCGTAGATCTTGACGGCCTCCGCTGCGCGGATGGCCTCGAGTTCGGGCGACAGGGGGGTGACGGCCCCGGAGGCCGTGGCGGCCCCGGCGGTCGTGGCGGGCGCGGCCGCGTGGGCCATGGGGGTGATGGCGGTGACGCCCCCGAGGGCGGCCGCGATCGCCGCGGCTGCGGCGAAGGTAGATCTGAGCCTGGGTTTGGTACGTACACGTGTCATGACGCCTCCCCGACGTTGGTGTTACCCCCGGTATTTACTGGCCGGTAGGGGAGTTGGGAACACTTCGAACAAGACAATTGCTCAACTTTTTGAGGAGGCCACCAAGATGACGAACGATCAGCAGGCCCATGGATCAGCAGGCGAGTACCGGATCGAGCACGACTCGATGGGCGAGGTACTGGTGCCCGCGCATGCCAAATGGCGAGCCCAGACCCAGCGCGCGGTGGAGAACTTCCCCGTCTCCGGGCAGCGCCTGGAGCGCGCCCACATCGAGGCGCTCGCCCTGATCAAGGCCGCGGCCGCCGCGGTGAACGCGAAGCTGGGGGTGGTCGACGAGGGCATCGCCGACGCGATCCGGTCCGCCGCCGCCGAGGTGGCGCAGGGGCGCTGGGACGAGCACTTCCCGGTCGACGTGTTCCAGACCGGGTCCGGGACCTCGTCCAACATGAACACCAACGAGGTCATCGCCACCCTGGCCGGCGAGCGGCTCGGCCGCGAGGTCCACCCCAACGACCACGTCAACGCCTCGCAGAGCTCCAACGACGTGTTCCCGTCGTCCATCCACATCGCCGCGACCGCAGCCGTCACCCGCGAGCTGATCCCGGCCCTGGAGCACCTCGCCGCCGCCCTGGAGCGCAAGGCCTCCGAGTTCGCCGAGGTGGTCAAGGCGGGCCGCACGCACCTGATGGACGCCACCCCGGTGACCCTGGGCCAGGAGTTCGGCGGGTACGCCGCCCAGGTGCGCTACGGCGTCGAGCGGCTGCTGGCTGCGCTGCCCCGGCTGGCCGAGCTGCCGCTGGGCGGGACCGCGGTGGGCACCGGGATCAACACGCCGCCCGGCTTCTCCGCGGCCGTGATCGCCGAGGTGGCCGCCGCGACCGGGCTGCCGCTGACGGAGGCCCGCAACCACTTCGAGGCCCAGGGGGCGCGGGACGCGCTGGTGGAGACCTCGGGGATGCTCCGTACGATCGCCGTCTCGCTGACCAAGATCTCCAACGATCTGCGCTGGATGGCCTCGGGGCCGCGGACAGGATTGGCCGAAATCAATCTGCCCGATCTCCAGCCTGGCTCGTCGATCATGCCCGGGAAGGTCAATCCGGTGGTCCCGGAGGCCGTGCTCATGGTCGCCGCACAGGTGACCGGGAACGACACGACCGTCGCGGTGGCGGGCGCGGCGGGCAACTTCGAACTCAATGTGATGCTCCCGGTGATGGCGAAGAACCTCCTGGAATCGATCCGGCTGCTGGGCAACGCGAGCCGCCTGCTGGCCGACCGCACGGTCGACGGGATCACCGCCAACGAGGCGCGGGCCAGGGAGTTCGCCGAGTCCTCCCCCTCCGTGGTGACCCCGCTGAACCGGTACATCGGCTACGAGGAGGCGGCCAAGGTCGCCAAGAGGGCCCTCGCGGAGCGGAAGACGATCAGGGAGGTCGTGCTCGAGTCCGGGTACGTCGACCGCGGCGACCTGACGCTGGAGCAGCTGGACGAGGCGCTCGACGTCCTGCGGATGACCCGGCCCTGAAAATGTTTCCGGACTGGGGCCGGAATCGGTCGTTTTCCGTCCCCGCACACCTCCGTGACCTGCACCGCAGCGGGCGCAGGGGCCCCAGCCCTAAGATCTGCGCATGACAGGTACCGGAGGCCGCGGGGGCGGCGACGCGCAGGGCACCCGCTGGCAGCCCGGGGAGCAGGTCCTCTGGCGCTACCGCGACCACGCCCCGGGCCTGAAGGGCGCGGTCCACATCTGCCGCCCGGTGACCGTGGTGCAGGACACCGACGAACTGCTGGCGGTGTGGATGGCCCCCGGCACCGAATGCGTCAAGCCGGTGCTGTCCGACGGAAGCTCCGTCCACGAGGAGCCGCTCGCCACCCGGTACACCGCGCCGCGCACCACCGTACGGTCGCGCTGGTTCGGCGCCGGCGTGCTGAAGCTGGCCCGGCCCGGGGACCCGTGGTCGGTGTGGCTGTTCTGGGAGCACGGCTGGCGGTTCAAGAGCTGGTACGTCAACCTCGAGGAGCCGCGGACGCGGTGGTCCGGCGGGATCGACTCCGTGGACCACTTCCTGGACATCTCCGTCTACCCGGACCGGACGTGGAAATGGCGGGACGAGGACGAGTTCGCGCAGGCCCAGCGGTCCGGTCTGATGGACGCGGAACAGGCCGGCCAGGTGCAGGTCGCGGGGCGGGCCGCGGTGGACGTGATCAAGGCGTGGGGGGCTCCGTTCTGCGACGGCTGGCAGGACTGGCGGCCGGATCCCGCCTGGGGAGTTCCGGCCCTTCCCGAAGACTGGGACCGCACTCCGGCGCATATGACCTCATGAGACCCTTGATGCGCCCCCGGGGTTCAAACGTAAGATCTCCCTCCGCGGGTCGCGCGCGGGAGGCGCGCTCGACCGCACATCCGTAAATGTCGTGCCGTACGCGGGACTTGACCGGAGGTCAACGCAGAGCGAGAGGTAACGAGCGGGACGCGGTACCGCGGGGTGATGGTGTCCCCGCCGCTGAGCGGGTATACCGCGACTGACCGAGTTGAGTGCAGCGCACATCGAGCGCAAACGGACGGAATTCCACGCGTGACGGAGTACCCCACCTCGCAGGAGGGACCGCAGCCCGCCGCGGCCGCCGCGACACCGGCCCCGGGCGGCTCCGCCGTGCCTGCCGGCTCCGGCGGCCCGGCGGAGGAACTGGGCCACGGCAAGGCCCCCGTCCCCGCCGCCGAGGCCGTACGCGGTTCGGCCGCGGCCGGCGACGACCCGGTCCGCGCGCACGCGGAGGCCGCCGGCCGGGGCTCGGACGTCCCGCGCCCGCGCGGCGAGGGCGTGCCCGCCCCGCAGGACGGCACGCCCCGCCCCGGCCGGGGCCGCTCGCGCGCCGCCTCGGCGCAGGGCGCGGCAGGCCGCCGCGGCCGCGACGGCGAGGCGGCCCGCAATGCCGCGCGCGAGACCGCGGCGGGCGGATCCCGGCGGCGCGACGGCGAGGCCGCACGGAACGCCGCGCACGCGGCGGCTGCCCACGACGAGGACCCGGCCTCCGCGGCCCTGCCCGTCGGCCGGGCCCACGAGGCCCCGGACACGGGCCAGGAACGCCGCGCAGCGGCCGTACCGGACGCCTCCCGCCCCCGCGGAGCCGGACCGGACACGGACGCACCCGCGGGCCGCGAAGGCCGGGCCGCCGCAGGCGGCGAAGGCGCGGCCGCCGGCCAGGCCCGCGAAGGCCGCACCCCGGCGGACACGGACCCCGCCCGCACGAGCGGGCCCGGCGGCGCCGGGCCGGCGTACGAGGGGCAGGGCTCAGCAGTGGCCGATCTCCTCGGCGGGGTCGCGCCGGCGCCGGACGGCGGGATGGCGCGGCGCGAGGGGGACCGGCTGCGCTTCGTCGGCGCCGCCACCCGGCGGATCGCCCGCGGCATCGACCTCGACGAGATCGTGCTCGGACTGTGCCGGGCCACCGTGCCGACCTTCTCGGACGCCATCCTCGTCTACCTGCGGGATCCCCTGCCGGTGGGCGACGAGCGTCCCGTCGGCCCGGTCGTTTTAAGGCTGCGCCGCACCGACCGGCTCCGGCCGATCGACGATCTGACGGGAACAGAGGGCACGGGGGCCCCCGGAGCCGCGGGGGCCGCCGGCGAACTCGACTTCAGCCAGCTGCCGATGGTCGGCCCGCAGGGTGACCTGCCCGCGGCCGAGCTCTGCGAGATCCGCACCGGCGGTGCGCTCGCCGAGGTCCTGCGCGGCGTACGGCCCGTCTTCGGGTCCGCGGCCGGGGCCAAGGACGCGCTGCCGGAGCTGCTCGGCTCGGAGCACCCCGTTCCGCGCGGCCAGCGGGCCATCCTCGCGCCGCTGCGCGGCCGCCGCCGCGTCATCGGCGCCGCGGTGTTCCTGCGCAGCCCCGAGCGGCCCGCGTTCGAGCAGAACGACCTGCTGGTCGCCGCCCAGTTGGCCACGCACACCGCGCTCGGCATCGACAAGGCGGTCCTGTACGGCCGTGAGGCGTACATCGCCGACGAGCTCCAGCGCACCATGCTCC
Source organism: Streptomyces sp. NBC_01296 (assembly GCF_035984415.1). Lineage (NCBI taxonomy): Bacteria > Bacillati > Actinomycetota > Actinomycetes > Kitasatosporales > Streptomycetaceae > Streptomyces > Streptomyces sp. NBC_01296. The sequence goes on from NZ_CP130720.1 coordinate 3,441,864, forward strand.
CCGACAGCCTCCCCCAGCCCACCGGGGTCCGGCTCGCCTCGCGCTACCTGCCGGCCGCCGAGACGGCCCGGGTCGGCGGCGACTGGTACGACGCCATACCGCTGCCCGGCAGCCGGGTCGCGCTCGTCGTGGGCGACGTCATGGGCCACTCCATGACCTCTGCCGCGATCATGGGACAGCTCCGCACCACCGCGCAGACGCTGGCGCAGCTGGACCTGCCGCCCGCCGAGGTCCTGCACCACCTGGACGAGCAGGCGCAGCGCCTCGGCTCCGACCGGATGGCCACCTGTCTGTACGCGGTCTACGACCCGGTCTCGCACCGGATCACCATTGCCAACGCCGGCCACCCGCCGCCGGTGCTCCTGCACCTCGGCGGCCGCGCGGAAGTGCTCCGGGTGCCCCCCGGCGCGCCCATCGGCGTCGGCGGCGTGGACTTCGAGGCCGTGGAGCTGGACGCCCCCGCCGGGGCCACGCTGCTGCTGTACACCGACGGCCTGGTGGAGTCCCGGCTGCGCGACGTCTGGACCGGCATCGAGCAGCTGCGCGAACGGCTCGCCACCACCGCCCAGTTGACCGGCCTGGACCATCCGCCGCCGCTGGAGGCGCTGTGCGACGACGTCCTGGACATGCTCGGCCCCGGCGACCGGGACGACGACATCGCGCTGCTCGCGGCCCGCTTCGACGGGATCGCGCCCAGTGACGTGGCGTACTGGTTCCTGGACCCGGAGGAGACGGCTCCGGGCCGGGCCCGCCGGTTCGCCCGCCGCGCGCTGACCCGTTGGGGCCTGGAGGAGCTCCAGGACTCCCTGGAGCTGTTGGTCAGCGAGGTGGTCACCAATGCCGTCCGGTACGCCGAGCGGCCCGTGACGTTGCGCCTGCTGCGGACGGACGTACTGCGCTGCGAGGTCGGCGACGACTCCCCGCAGCTGCCGCGCCAGCGCCGGGCCCGGGACACCGACGAGGGCGGCCGCGGGCTGTTCCTGGTCAACCGGATGGCCCGCCGCTGGGGCGCCACCCGGCTGAGCAGCGGAAAGGTGGTCTGGTTCGAGCTCCCGTTGCCGGGGGCGAACGACCAGCGCTGACTGGACGGGTACGAGGCCGAACGCGAGAACACCGCCGCCCCGCAGCATGGATGCTGCGGGGCGGCGGTGCGTCAGGGGCCGTACGAGCCCGCTACGGGAGCGTGATCGGCGGACTCTTGGTCGGGTCCGGGCTCTTGGTCGGGTCCGGGCTCTTGGTCGGGTCCGGGCTCTTCGACGTGCTCTTGGTCGGGTTCGGCGAGCTCTTGCCGGGGTCCGGGGAGGTCTGCGAAGGCGATACGGGCGTCGACGGCGAGGTGGAGGCCGAGGAGGTCGACGACGGGGAGCTGCTGCGGGTGGGCGCCTGCGAGGGGCCCATGTCCGCCTCGGAGAGGTCGAACTCGCCGGTGTCCACGCCCTTGAGCGCGGCCAGCGTGTACGCCTTCCAGATCTCGGCCGGGAAGCTGGAACCACCCGCTCGACCACCGCCGGCGGTACCGGTCAGGGTGACCTGCTTGGCCGTTCCGGGCTCCTCGCCGAACATCGCGACGACGGTGACGAGCTCCGGCGTGTACGCGGTGAACCAGGCGGCCACGTTGGACTCGGTGGTACCGGTCTTGCCGGCGGCCTCGTAGGCGGAGCTCTTCACGGCCTTGCCGGAACCGTCGTTGACGACGCCGGTGAGCACCTTGGTCACCGTGTCGGCGGTCTGGCGGCTGATGGCCTGGCTGCCCACGGCCTCGACCGGCTTGAACTCGCGGGTGGCGTGCTTGGCGCTCTTGAGGATCGTCGGGGTGATCTTCTTGCCGTGGTTGTCGAAGGTGGCGTAGACGCCGGCCATCTCCAGGGTGTTGGCGCTCATGGTGCCGAGCGACATGGCCGGCTTGTCCTCCGGCCATCCGTCGCGGTCGTTCATGCCGAGTGCGAGGGCCGTCTTCTTCACCTTGGGCGGGCCCACGTCCACGATCATCTGCGCGTAGACGGAGTTCACGGAGGAGTTGGTGGCCGCCTGGACGGTGAGGTACGGGTCGCCGTAGTTCGCGTTGTCCTGGTTCTGCGGGGCGAACGGGGTGTCGCTGCCGACGACCGGGCGCTTGCTGGTGCCGTCGTAGAGCGCGTTCGGGGTGATGGGCTTCTTGTCGTGCGTCGTGGACTTGTTCTCCAGGGCGGAGGCCAGCACGATCGGCTTGAAGGTCGAGCCGGGCTGGAAGTCCTGGCGCAGGGCGTTGCTCGCCCAGTGGTCCGAGAGGCCCGTGCCGCCGTACATCGCGACGACCGCGCCGGTCTTCGGGTCCACGGAGGTGGCGCCGGCCTGCACGCTCGCGTCGACGGGCCGGTCCTTGCGGTCGAGCCTGGACTCCAGCTCGTCCTGGACGGCCTTCTCCAGCGCGGCCTGCTTCTTGGGGTCGATGTTGAGCGTGATCTCCCAGCCGCCGGCCTGCAGCTCCTGGGTGGTCATTTTGGTCTGCCGCCGCAGTTCCGCGTCCGCGGCCTGCTTCAGATAGCCCTTCTGGCCCTCCATGCCGGGGGCGGCCTTGGGCTTGATCGGCATCTGGAGCTGGAGCTGCTTGCGCTTCTCGGGGTCGAGCGCCTTCATCTCGACCATGTTGTCGAGCACGCCGTTGAAGCGGATCTTGACCAGCCGCGTGCCGTTCGGGCCCGCGGTCGCCAGGTCGTAGTCGCTGGGCGCCTGGAGGACGGCCGCGAGGTACGCGCCCTGCTCCAGGGTCAGCTTGTCGACGTCGACGCCGTAGTAGGCCTGGGCGGCGGCCTGGATGCCGTACGCGCCGCGCCCGAAGTAGCTGGTGTTCAGGTAACCGGCGAGGATCTCGTCCTTCTGCATGTGCCGGTCGACCTTGAGGGAGATCACCAGCTCCTTGAGCTTGCGGGTCGCCGTCTGGTCCTGGTTCAGGTAGAAGTTCTTGACGTACTGCTGGGTGATCGTCGAACCGCCGGCCTTGCCCTTGCCGGTGACCGTGTTGAACAGCCCTCGGGCGATGCCGAGGAAGTCGACGCCGCTGTCCTTGTAGAAGGACTTGTTCTCGATGGCGATGAAGCCGGTCTTGACGTCCTTGGGGACCCGGCTGATCGGCACGATCTCGCGGTTCATCTTGCCGTCGCGCGCCATGATCGAGCCGTCCGCGTACTTGTAGACGTTGCTCTGCGTCAGGGCGTCGGCGTTGGGGTCGGGCTCGTCCACGTAGAAGTAGAGGGCGACGAGTGCGCCCGTGCCGAGCAGGAGCAGCCCGAAGAGCGTCCCCAGGATCTTCTTCCACGTGAAGAAGCGGCGTATACCGGTCCGCTTGCCGGAACGCCCCTTCTTCCCGGTGGCGCTCCCGCGCGGCGCCCGCCGCGCACTGCGCTGCTGCGCCTTTCGCGCTTCTGCTCGGCCCATCGCTCCCGCTCCGCTCGATTTCCCCCCCGACGTCAGCTCAGAAAGCTAACACCGCAGGTTGTGACAAAGGTTGGCCAACCATGGCCAATACCGGTCAATTCGGACGTGAGAATCAGCACCCACATCAAGGGAACCGACGCGCGGCAAGCCCGTAGGGTTGCGGCAGCCTCAAAAAGTGATATCACTTTGCTAGGCGGCTCGACCGGCCGCGACCAAGCGAAACGGGGCAGATGATGACGAACTCGGCGGCAACCGCTGCAGACGTACGGGAGTTCACGGCGCGCAGCATGGGCGGCGGACTGGCCCTGGTACTCGGGCTGTTGGGAGCGGTGGCCGGCGCGGGCCTGATCGCCCTCGGCGTGACCTCCGACGGCACGGTGATGCACGCGTCCCTGATACCGCCGGGCATCCTGCTGATCCTCGTCGCGGTCATCTCGATGAGCGGGCTGAACACGGTGGCTCCGGGCGAGGCGCGCGTGGTCCAGCTGTTCGGCCGGTACCGGGGGACGATCCGTGCGGACGGCCTGCGCTGGGTCAATCCGCTGACCTCGCGGGAGACGATCTCCACCCGGGTCCGCAACCACGAGACGGCCGTCCTGAAGGTCAACGACGCGTACGGCAACCCGATCGAGCTGGCGGCCGTCGTGGTGTGGCGCGTGGAGGACACCGCGCGGGCGAAGTTCGAGGTGGACGACTTCACCCAGTTCGTCGAGACCCAGACCGAGGCGGCGGTCCGGCACATCGCGATCGAGTACCCGTACGACTCGCACGAGGAGGGCGGGCTCTCGCTGCGCGGCAACGCCGAGGAGATCACCGAGAAGCTGGCGCTCGAACTGCACGCGCGGGTGGAGGCGGCCGGCGTCCGCATCATCGAATCCCGGTTCACGCATCTCGCGTACGCTCCGGAGATCGCCTCCGCGATGCTCCAGCGCCAGCAGGCGGGAGCGGTCGTGGCGGCCCGCAAGCAGATCGTCGAAGGGGCGGTGGGCATGGTGGAACTGGCCCTGACCCGCCTGGCGGAGGAGGACATCGTGGATCTGGACCCGGAGCGCAAGGCCGCCATGGTCTCGAACCTGATGGTGGTCCTCTGCGGCGACCGGGCGGCCCAGCCGGTGGTCAACGCGGGCACGCTCTACCAGTGAGCCCCGCCGGCGAGCCGCAGGACCCGCAACCGGGACAGGGCCCCGACGCGGGGCAGGGCCAGGAGCGGGCCGCGCGCGCGGGGCGGCAGGCGCGCAAGCAGGTGCTGCTGCGGCTCGACCCGCAGGTGTACGACGCCCTCGCGCGCTGGGCGGGCGAGGAACTGCGCAGCGCCAACGCGCAGATCGAGTTCCTGCTGCGGCGGGCCCTGTCCGAGACGGGCCGGCTGCCGGGCGGGGCCGCCCCGATCCGGCCGCGCGGCCGCCCCCGCAGCTCGCCCGATTCCTGACGGCAGTTCCCCGGGCAGGCCCCTGTCGGGCATCTCCGCCCGACAGGGGCCGGGGTCGGCGGGGGCCACCCGCGGGGTCCGCCCCGCTGACGGCCTGCGTACGGAGTGACGCCGGGCGCGCGCAGGCCCGTACGCCCGCTCCCCGGACCGATCCGCCCTACTCGGCGGGCCACACCGGGAGCGGGCGTACGGCTTCGCGCAGGGCGCCCGCGATGGCCCGGAACTCCTCCTGGCGGGCCGTTCCGGTGCGCATCGCCAGCGCGATCCGCCGGGAGGGCGCGGGCTCGGCGAAGTACCCGGTGGCCAGGTACTCGTTGCGTGCGGTCTCCAGCCGCAGCGCGGTGCGCGGCAACAGCGTCACCCCCAGTCCCCCGGCGACCAGTTGTACGAGGGTGGACAGTCCGGCGGCGGTCGTGGTGACGTCCGCCCCGTCGGTCCGGCCGGCCTCGCGGCAGATGTCCAGGGCCTGGTCGCGCAGGCAGTGCCCCTCGTCGAGCAACAGCAGCTGCAGGCCCCGTAGTTCCTCGCGCGGGATGTCCCTGCGCCCGGCGAGCGGGTGCTCCCGGGGCGCGAGGAGGACGAAGTCCTCGTCGAAGACGGGCAGTTCGGTCACCCCCGGGACACCGAGCGGGACCGCGAGCAGCAGCAGGTCGAGCCGTCCGCCGGCCAGCCCGTCCAGCAGCGAAGAGGTCTGCTCCTCGTGCACCTGGAGGTCCATCCGCGGGTAGCGCCGGTGGAAGAGCCCGAGCACGGTCGGCAGCAGGTACGGGGCCACCGTGGGGATCACCCCCAGCCGCAGGATCCCGGTGAAGGGGGCCCGTACCGCCTCTGCCTCCTCCAGCAGCCCGCCCATGGCTTCGAGGACCGCCCGGGCCCGGGCCGCGATCCGCTCGCCGGCCGGCGAGAGCAGCACCTTGCGGGTGGTGCGCTCCAGCAGCTGCACGCCCAGGGCCTCTTCCAGCGCGGAGACGGCGCCGGAGAGCGCCGGCTGGCTCATTCCGATGGCCGCGGCGGCGTCCCGGAAGTGCAGGTGCTCGGCGACGGCCGCGAACGCGCGCAGCTGCGCGAGCGTCGCCTGCTTCGCTCCCCTATTACCGACAGCCACTGATAGGTACCTCCGATCACCTGGCTCGAGTCTAGCTATTTCCGTAATCAATCCTGCTGTGCCAGCATGTGAGATCCGTCCAACCCCCTCGGAAAACCCCCAAAAGGGCTCTTTTCCATTTCCGCAAGGAGAGCACGTGCTCACTGTCGGTGACAAGTTCCCCACCTACGATCTGACCGCTTGCGTCTCGCTCGAGGCCGGCAGCGAGTTCGCCCAGATCGACCACAAGACCCATGAGGGCAAGTGGCGCGTGGTGTTCTTCTGGCCGAAGGACTTCACCTTCGTCTGCCCGACCGAGATCGCCGCCTTCGGCAAGCTGAACGACGAGTTCGCCGACCGCGACACCCAGGTCCTCGGCGTCTCCGGCGACTCCGAGTTCGTCCACCACGCCTGGCGCAAGGACCACGCCGACCTGCGTGACCTCCCCTTCCCGATGCTGGCCGACTCCAAGCACGAGCTCATGCAGGCCTGTGGCGTGCAGGGCGAGGACGGCTTCGCGCAGCGCGCCGTGTTCATCGTCGACCAGAACAACGAGATCCAGTTCACGATGGTGACCGCAGGTTCCGTGGGCCGTAACCCCAAGGAGGTCCTGCGGGTCCTCGACGCCCTGCAGACCGACGAGCTGTGCCCCTGCAACTGGAACAAGGGCGAGGGCACCCTGGACGCCGGCGCGCTGCTGGCCGGTGAGTGACGGATGTCCCTCGACTCCCTCAAGTCCGCCATACCGGACTTCGCCAAGGACCTGAAGCTGAACCTCGGTTCGGTCATCGGCAACAGCGACCTCCCGCAGCAGCAGCTGTGGGGCACGGTCCTGTCCTGCGCGATCGCCGCCCGCTCCCCGCGCGTCCTGCGTGAGCTGGAGCCGGAGGCGAAGGCGGCCCTGTCGCCGGAGGCGTACACCGCCGCCAAGTCCGCGGCCGCGGTCATGGCGATGAACAACGTCTTCTACCGCACGCGCCACCTGCTCTCCGACCCGGAGTACGGCACGCTGCGCGCGGGCCTGCGGATGAACGTCATCGGCAACCCGGGTGTGGAGAAGGTCGACTTCGAGCTGTGGTCGCTCGCGGTCTCCGCGATCAACGGCTGCGGCCAGTGCCTGGACTCGCACGAGCAGGTCCTGCGCAAGGCCGGCGTCGACCGCGAGACGATCCAGGAGGCCTTCAAGATCGCTTCGGTGATCCAGGCCGTCGCGGTCACCCTCGACGCCGAGGCCGCCCTCGCCGCCGAGTAGTCCTCCTCGTACGAGGCCCAGGGCCCCCGCAGCCGTTCCCGGCAGCGGGGGCCCTGTCGTTCACCTGCGCCCGTCGTTCACCTGCGCCCGGTGATCACTTGCGCAGGGCCGTCATCAGGGCGCGCATGTCCTCGATCATCGCTGCCTTGATCGCGTCCCCGTCCGGCTCGAAGCGGGCATCGGGCCCGAACCACTGGACGTTCAGCGTGAACACCGCCCCGCCGTCGAGCACCTGGAGCCGGGGCCCGCTGCCGCCGGCCCCCTCGTGGAACTCCGCCCGCTCGCCGAGCCCGGAGACCTGCTCCGCCGTACCGGCGCCACCGCCGAAAATGCCCCAGCCGGCCCAGGGTCCCGTGCCGAACTCCGCCTCGGGATCGGTCTTCTTGTGCAGCTCGGTCATCGCCTGCACCTGGTAGGAGACCTGCCCGTCGACGTAGTCCCCGTTGTAGCTGCAGTACGACCAGTCCAGCCCGGGATGCTCGCCATGGGTGGGGAAGCCGTGACCCGGCTGCACCTCCGTCTTGGCGAGCGCGGCCAGGCGCCCTGCCTCGCACAGGTCCTCGGTGTGCCGGTACGCGATCCGCGGCGCACTGGCGAAACGATCCTGCGCCACCAGGACGCCGACCCAGACGGCCGAGGCCAGTACGGCCCCGCCGAGCGCCCATAACCAGGCCGTACGGGGCCCCCGTACGCGCTCGCGCGGGGCGTCGGGCTCCTGCGCCGGCGCCGCCGGCCGGCCGGTGTCCCACTCCCCTTCGAGCTCAGGCTCGCTGATCACGCTCGGCCCCCCGCACGGCCTGCTCGAACGCCGTCGAGCCGTGCGGACCGGGGCCGATCGGCGCTGCGCCGCGCAGGAGCTGGTCGCGGGAGTAGGCCCTCAGGTAGACGACCACCGTGTTGGTGACGGCGACCAGCGGGACCGCGACGACCGCTCCGCCGATGCCCGCGATCATGCCGCCCGCGGCCACCGACAGCACCACCGCGAGCGGGTGCACCCGTACGGCCCGGCCCAGGATGAAGGGCTGCAGCACATGCCCCTCGATCTGCTGCACGGCCAGCACCACGAGGAGCACCATCAGCGCGGTCCACGGCCCCTGGGTCACCAGGGCGACGACCACCGCGAGGGCGCCCGAGACCACCGCGCCGACGAGCGGGATGAAGGCGAACAGGAAGATGAAGACGGCCAGCGGCACCGCCATCGGCACCTTGAGGAAGTAGATGCCGAGGCCGATGAAGATGGCGTCGATGAGCGCGACGAGCACCGTGCCGCGCACGTACGCCGTCAGCGTGCGCCAGGCGCGCGGACCGGCCCCCGCGACACCGGGGCGGGCGGCGGCCGGGACCAGGCCCTGCACCCAGGTCCAGATGCGCTTGCCGTCGTAGAGCAGGAACAGCGTCGAGAACATCGCGAGCAGGATGCCCGTCAGCACCTCGACGAGGACCGTCACGCCCTGGAGGCCGGCGGAGGTGATCTGCTCGGTGTTGGTGCCGATGGTCTCGCTGAGGTTCTTCGCGATGTCGTTGATCTGCTTCTCGGTCACGTGGAACGGACTGTCCAGTGCCCAGAGTTTGAGCTCGTTGATGCCGTCGCGGACACGGGCGGAGAGGTCGTCGAGGTTCTCCATGACCTGCCAGACCACGAACCAGCCGACCAGCCCGATGACCACGAACCCGAGGATCGCGGTCACGGCGGTGGCGAGCCCGCGCGGCAGGCCGAGGCGGCGCAGCCGGACCACGAAGGGCTGGAGCAGCGCGGTGACGAGCAGGGCGGCCGCGAAGGCGAGGACGACCAGGCGGACTTCGCTGATCACCTTCATCACGACCCAGAGCATCCCGGCGAGCAGCAGCAACCGCCAGCTGACCTCGGCGGCGACGCGCATGCCCCACGGGACGACGCTCACCGGGTCGGGACGCCCGGGCTGGGCGGGCGGGTGCGGGTGGCCGGGCTGCTCGGCGGGAGTGGCGGTCACCGGGGTGGGTGCATGGGCTGCCGGGGCCCCCGCGCCGGCCCGGGTACCCGCGCTCACGCCCGTACGGGCGGCGCCCCCCGCGGTGACCGCGACAGGAGCGGCGAGGATGCTCTCCGCCTCGACCTCGGCACGCCGCTCCTGGAGCCGCGCCTCCATGCGGCTCAGCCTGTTCCCGAGCCGGCCGAGCCAGCCTGCCCTCTTCGCCATGTCTTTCCCTTCCCCCGCCCGTGGACACACCTCGAAAGACCGTACACGCGAGGAGCCCCGCACCGTAGGACGGTGCGGGGCTCCTCGAGGTTGAGCGGGTGGCCGGTACTAGTACCAGCCGTTGGCCTGGTGGAAGCTCCAGGCGCTGCACGGGCTGTGGTAGCGCTCGTTCATGTAGTTCAGGCCCCACTGGATCTGGGTGGCCGGGTTGGTGCGCCAGTCGTCGGCGACCGAGGACATCTTCGAGCCCGGGAGCGCCTGGACCAGACCGTACGCGCCCGAGGACGAGTTCACGGCCTTGTAGTTCCAGGTCGACTCCTCGTTGATGATGTTCGAGAAGCACTGGAACTGCCCGGCCGGGACGATCTGCTGGGCGATGGCCTTGACCTGGGCGACCGTGTAGGAGCTCTGGACGGCGAAGTCTCCGGCGCTGCGGGCCGCGGAGCGGCTGGCGACCTGCTCCTTCTCCTCGCGGTCCTTCTTCGCCTTCTCGTCGGCAGCCTTCTGCGCCTCGGCCTTCTTGGACTTGGCGTCCTCGGCGGCCTGGATGCGGGCGGCTTCCTCGGCGACGCGCTTGGCGTCGGTGTCGGCGCCCTGGGCGATGGCGTCGGCCTGCTGCGTCAGGGACGCGTTCTGGACCTGCGCCTGGTCGCCGACCGGGATGTCGGCGAGGAGGGTCGCCCCGGACGCGGTGGTCTCGAGATCGTTCGAGGCGGGGTCGCCAGCGGCAACGCCCACGACTGCGCCGACGGTGGTGACTGCGGTGGCCGAAGCCACAGCGATCCCCCGGACCGAGATCCGGCTCACACGGTGTCCTTCCAGCAGCGTCCGCAGTGACCGGGCGGGCGCAATAGTGCCCCTCGACACTGGCCTCCGTGGTGCTGCGATCACTGGAGGCGCGGGCCCGTGGGCAACTCCCTTACGGGGGCTGCCGCGTGGTGCTCGGGCGGCATACGGCGAACGACTGTGGAGTTGTGATGCTGCTTTGTACCCACGGGAGATACCGGAGATACAGGTGTGCCGTATGCGGGGCCTGACGGAAAACAGACTCTGCCGGACCCCGACACCGCAAGGCAATTCTCCGCTGCGTGGGAAAGGTCACACCTCGCATGTTGCCGTTGGTTTCACCAAAGGTCTGTGCAGCACGACGCCGCCCGGCTAGGCTCTCGTGCCTTTGCCGGGCGGCGCCAACTCGCCTTCCCGCTATGGGGGTTTTACCCCCTTCACCCCTACAGGGACTCGAGCATCTCGGTGACCAGTGCGGCGATCGGGGAGCGCTCGGAGCGGGTGAGCGTGACGTGCGCGAAGAGGGGGTGCCCCTTCAGCTTCTCAACGACCGCCACCACGCCGTCGTACCGGCCGACCCGCAGATTGTCCCGCTGGGCGACGTCGTGGGTCAGAACAACCCGCGAATTTGCGCCGATTCGGGACAGAACGGTCAGCAGGACGTTCCGCTCCAGCGACTGGGCTTCGTCCACGATCACGAAGGCGTCGTGCAGCGAGCGCCCGCGGATGTGCGTGAGCGGCAGGACCTCCAGCATCCCCCGGTTCAGCACCTCCTCGATGACCTCGCGCCCGGCCACCGCCGAGAGGGTGTCGAAGACCGCCTGCGCCCAGGGGCTCATCTTCTCGGACGCGTCCCCGGGCAGGTAGCCGAGGTCCTGGCCGCCCACCGCGTACAGCGGCCGGAAGACCATCACCTTCTGATGCTGCCTCCGCTCGAGCACGGCCTCCAGGCCCGCGCACAGCGCCAGCGCCGACTTTCCGGTGCCGGCCCGGCCGCCCATGGACAGGATCCCGATCTCCGGATCGAGCAGCAGGTCCAGGGCGATGCGCTGCTCGGCGCTGCGGCCGTGCAGCCCGAAGGCCTCGCGGTCGCCCCGTACGAGCCGTACGTTGCCGTCCGCGGTGACCCGGCCCAGGGCCTTGCCCCGCTCGGACTGGAGGACCAGCCCCGTGTGCACGGGCAGTTCGGCGGCCTCCGGTACGTACAGCCGCTCCTCGGAGTAGAGCAGGTCGACCTGCTCCCCGGACAGCGCGAGCTCACTCATGCCGGTCCAGCCGGCGTCGGTGATCGCGAGCTCCGCCCGGTACTCCTCGGCGAGCAGCCCCACGGAGGAGGCTTTGATGCGCAGCGGGAGATCCTTCGAGACGACCGTGACGTCGTAGCCCTCGGCCTGGAGATTGCGGGCGACCGCGAGGATCCGCGAGTCGTTGTCCCCCAACCGGAAGCCGGCCGGCAGGACACCGGGGTCGGAGTGGTTGAGCTCGACACGCAGGGTGCCGCCCAGATCGCCCAGCGGGATGGGGGCGTCGAGGCGACCGTAGCGAACCCGGAAGTCGTCGAGCAGGCGCAGGGCCTGACGGGCGAAGTAGCCGAGTTCGGGATGGTGCCTCTTTGCCTCCAGCTCGGTGATCACCACGATCGGGAGCACGACCTCGTGCTCGTCGAAGCGGGTGATCGCATTGGGGTCTGCCAGCAGGACGCTGGTGTCGAGGACGTAGGTCCGCCTGTCGGGCAGGCGGCGCTTTGTGCTGGTCACCACGGAAGGACGTACCCCCTCGGAAGAGGTCGGGCCATGAAGACCGGACCGGTCATCGGCACCCATGCCGGGGCCGATTTCCGGCCCTCCCATTCGTCCGTGCGAACCGCACGTGCGTCCTGGTGCAAAGGGCCTCCCGGGCGGACGACCCCATGCCGTCCGCTGAGACTCGACACCCGTGGATCGGGCATCGACCTGAAAGGGATATTCCCCGATCAGGCCCGGCCATGCCATGGCATATGACGGACGCTCGGTGAATCCCTGGTGAAGGCCTTGCAGGGAGGACGGCAGGGGCCGGGGGGACCCCCGGGAGTACGGCGACGGCGCGCCGCCGGAGGTCCGGGGCGCGCCGTGGATGGAGCCGAAAAGTGCCGTTCGGAGGGGCCGTCAGGAGCCGTAGCGGCGGTGGCGGGCGGCGTAGTCGCGCAGTGCCCGGAGGAAGTCGACCTTGCGGAAGGCCGGCCAGAACACCTCGCAGAAGTAGTACTCGGAGTGCGCGCTCTGCCACAGCATGAATCCGGACAGCCGCTGCTCGCCGCTGGTCCGGATGACCAGGTCCGGGTCGGGCTGGCCGCGCGTGTAGAGGTGCTCGGCGATGTGGTCGATGTCGAGGATCTCGGCGAGCTCCTCGAACGAGGTGCCCTTCTCCGCGTGCTCGAGCAGCAGGGAGCGGACCGCGTCGGCGATCTCCTGGCGGCCGCCGTAGCCGACGGCGACGTTGACGAGTATCCCGTCGACGTCGTGGGTGGCCTGCTCGGCCTCCTTCAGCACCGACTGCGTCTGCGCGGGCAGGATGTCGAGGTTGCCGACGTGGTGGACGCGCCAGCGGCCGTCCGCGGCGAGGCCCCGGACCGTGTTCTCGATGATGTTGAGCAGCGGGCGGAGCTCGACCTCCGGCCGGTCCAGGTTGTCCGTGGACAGCATCCACAGGGTGACGACCTCGACGTCGGTCTCGGTGCACCAGCCCAGCATCTCGGAGATCTTGTCGGCCCCCGCCTGGTGGCCCTGCTCCGTCGTGCCTCCGGACGCCTTCGCCCAGCGCCGGTTCCCGTCCAGGATCACGCCGATGTGCTTGGGCGACGCGTCATGGTCGAGGCGGCCTTCCACCCGGCGTGCGTAGAGCCTGTACACCAGGTCGCGCAGCTTCACGATCTTCCAGCCCCTCCGTGCAATGCCCCCGTGCGAAATGCGGTCCTTCCCCCGAGGCCGCCACATTACTGCGCGGCGGGATCGGGTACCCAACTCGGTCTGTCACAAGTCCGTGATAGGGAGGACAACGTGACTGATAACAATCCCTATCGGGCAGAGCCCTCGCGCTACGACTCCATGGAGTACCGGCGCACCGGCCACAGCGGCCTCAAGCTTCCCGCCATCTCCCTCGGCCTCTGGCACAACTTCGGTGACGACAAGTCCCTCGAGTCCCAGCGGGCGATCCTGCGCCGGGCCTTCGACCTGGGCGTCACCCACTTCGACCTGGCGAACAACTACGGCCCGCCCCCCGGCTCGGCCGAGCTCAACTTCGGCAAGATCTTCGCGCAGGACTTCGCCTCCTACCGCGACCAGCTGATCCTCTCCACCAAGGCCGGCTACTTCATGCACGAGGGCCCCTACGGCGAGTGGGGCAGCCGGAAGTACCTGATGAGCTCGCTCGACGCCTCGCTGAAGCGGATGGGCGTGGACTACGTCGACATCTTCTACTCGCACCGCTTCGACCCGGAGACCCCGCTGGAGGAGACCATGGGCGCGCTGGCGTCCGCGGTCCGGCAGGGCAAGGCGCTGTACGTGGGCGTGTCCTCGTACACGGCCGAGCAGACGGCCGAGGCTGCGCGGATCCTGCGCGAGATGGGCATCCGCCCGCTCATCCACCAGCCCTCGTACTCCATGATCAACCGCTGGACGGAGGAGGACGGGCTGCTGGACACCCTGGAGGAGGCCGGCATGGGCTGCATCTCCTTCGCGCCGCTCGCGCAGGGGCTGCTGACCGGCAAGTACCTGAAGGGCATCCCGGAGGACTCGCGTGCCGCCGCGGGCAAGTCCCTGAACCCGGACCTGCTGTCGCAGGACGTGGTCCGCCGCCTCGCCGGCCTGAACGAGATCGCGGCGCGCCGCGGGCAGTCGCTGGCGCAGCTGGCGCTGACCTGGGTGCTGCGGGACGAGCGGATGACCTCGGCGCTGATCGGCGCTTCGAGCGTGTCCCAGCTGGAGCAGAACGTGGCCGCGCTGGGCGGTGCGCCGCTGTCGGAGCAGGAGCTGAAGGAGATCGACTCCTTCGCGGTGTCCACCCCCGGCACCAACATCTGGGCCCAGCGCAGCTGACCTGCGGTTTTGCCCGGGCGGTGGTGGAAATAAAAAACGGGCCGGTCCGTGGGGGGGATACGGACCGGCCCGAGGGGGGGGTTCCACCATAACCCTTCGTAAAGCCTGATGCGTGCATCGACGCAAGATGATTACGCTCCGAAACCACCCAGCAGCACTCCGGTGAGGGCTCCGGCCGTCATGAAGGGGCCGAAAGGGAAGGCCGTCCGGCGGCCTCCGGGGCCCCGCAGCACAAGGGTGAGGCCGTACAGGGCGCCGTAGAGGAACCCGAGGAAGGCTCCGACGGCCCATACCCCCCAGCCGTACCACCCAAGGATGACCCCGAGCGCGAGCGCCAGCTTGACGTCGCCGAAGCCCATGCCGGCGGGGTTGATCAGGAACAGCAGGAGGTACGCCCCTCCGAGCGCGCCCCCACCGAGCAGGGCGCCCGTCCAGGACCCCCCGGCGCCGGGTACGAGGGCTGCCGCCCCGAGCCCGGCGGCGACCGCTCCCGCGAGGGGCAGGGTGAGCACATCGGGCAGCCGCTGCACGGCCAGGTCCACGATCCCGAGCAGGAGCAGCACCGGCGCCACCGCAACCAGCACGACCCCTTCGGGCCGCTCTCCGACAGCTCCGCCCACCACCCCGCACAGCGCGCCGGCGACGGCGCCGCCCCACGCAACGGAAACCCCGTACCGGTGCGACGGCTCCCGCGACGAAGCGCGCGCAGCGGGGTGGCAGCGGGGCAGGCCCAGCCAGCCTCGGATCGGGTGGCCCTCGGGGCAGCGGTCCTGCCAAGGCTCATCCGGCTCGACCGCCAGGCGATACGCGGCCCGCGGCAGCAGCAGCCCCGCAGCCACCCCGTACACGACCGCGGCGACGGTGATCACTGACAGGCCCATCCCGCCGACGGTAGGCGCAGACACCGGCACCCGCATGGGCCCGGGGGCCCAACCGCCCCTACCCTGGCCGCCATGACCACCAGCAACGGCCTGCTCCGCCTCGGGCCGGACCGGGAACCGGTGCCCCTGGAGATCGCGGCCTCCTACCGGGCCCGCACCCGCGGCCTGCTCGGCCGCGACGGCATACCCGGCGCCGCCCTGCTCCTCACCCCGGCCGGGAGCGTGCACACGTTCCGGATGCGGTTCGCGATCGACGTGGCGTACCTCGACCGCCGCCTGCGCGTCATCGCCCTGACGACCATGCCCCCCGGCCGGCTCGGGCTCCCCCGGCTCCGCTCCCGGCACGTCCTGGAGGCCGAGGCCGGGGCCATGACGGCCTGGGGCCTGCGCGTCGGCTCGCAGCTGCACGTCGAGGGACCGGACGGACCGGACCCGTCTCAACTACCGCTAGGCCCGGCGCGGCCCCGGCGGTAGGTTGGGGCGGTTGAGCTGGGGTCTCAGGGGAGCGGCATGACGGAGAACGCGCGGATCAAGGCGCTGGAGCAGATCATGCCGGCGACGCACGGCGCCGACGAGGACATCGACTGGCCGGCCGCCGAGGCCGCCTGGCACACCCGGTTCCCGGCCGATTTCGTCGCCTTCATGGGCCGCTTCGGCGCCGGCTCCATCAACGGCGAGGCCAGCATCCTGCTGCCCCTCCCCAAGCCCGGGCTGCAGTGGGATCCGGCCGAGATGGCCGAGGAGACCGAAAACGCCCGCCAGCTCTGGGAGGCGGAGGGCGGCCGGGCCGCCTTCGGCGTGGACCCCGAGTCGATCATCGCGTGGGGCGTCACCGGCGGCTCCGACATCCTCTGCTGGGTCACCACCGACCCCGATCCGAACCGCTGGCCCGTCCTGGTGGTCGGCCGGCACACCGCCGACGCGTTCGCGGTCCATCCGTACGGCATGGCCGAGTTCCTGTACCGGCTCTGCTCCGACGAGTTCGACGTGAGCCCGGTCAGCATCACCTTCTGGGACGGCGGGCACCTCAGCTTCGTGCACTGGCGCAAGGCCCAGCGCCGCTGGCAGGAGGGCCGCAACCCGGAGACGGGCGAGCCCGACCCCTACGCGGGCGAGTTCACCGACTGAGCCCCGGGCGCACCGGCCCCCTGACCTGATCCGGACCTCCGACCCGTTCCGCAGCCCCAATGGGCCGGAATCGGGCCTTTCGGCATGTCTACGCGCGTCCGATTTGTTGATCACATATCGGAAAACACCACCCGGAAAAGCCGTACTTGGAGCATTGACCACAAGTTCCGACCCAATGGAATCAACCGCCCTTCCGCAGGAGAGAATTCCGGCCAACGGGCCACGGACGGACACCCCAGCCCGGAGCAACTCATAAGTAGTAACGGGACTCAAAAGAAATTCAGGGGAATACACCCGTGCGACGAAGAATCTTCGGCACGGGCGCGACCGCGGTCGTGCTCGGTCTGCTGCTCCCGCTGGCCGGATGCGGCGGTTCAGACAACGGCGCAGGTGACAGCGGAACGCTGCGCCTGGTCGCCGCGGAATACGGCGACAACCAGGCCACCAGTTCCAAGGCCTTCTGGGACAAGGTCACAGTCGATTTCACCAACGCCAACCCCGACATCAAGGTCGAGGTCCAGCTCCTGCCGTGGGCGGACATCGACCGCGAGGTCACCCGTATGGTCAAGTCCGGCAATGCGCCGGACATGGCCCTCATGGGCTCGTACTCGGACTTCGCGGCGCAGAACAAGCTCTATTCCGCGGACGAACTCCTCTCGGTCACCGCCGAGGCGAACTTCCTGCAGCCGCTCGCCGAGGCCGGCTCGGTCGGCAACACCCTCTACGGCCTGCCCTGGGTGGCGAGCAGCCGGCTCCTCTTCTACAACCAGGGCCTCTTCAAGCAGGCCGGCGTCAGCGAGCCCAAGAACTGGTCCGACCTGAAGTCCGCCGCCAAGGCGCTCAAGGACAAGGGCGTGAAGTACCCGTACGCCCTGCCCCTGGGCCCGGAGGAGGCGCATGCCGAGGCGATGATCTGGGAGCTGAGCAACGGCGGCGGCTACGCCGACAGCGCCGGCAACTACAACCTGGCCTCCGACCAGAACATCGAGACCTTCCGCTGGCTGAAGGACAACCTGGTCGGTCCCGGCCTGACCGGGCCCGTCCCGCCGTCGCAGCTCAACCGCGCCGACGCCTTCGCCGCCTTCGTGCGCGGCGAGGTCGGCATGCTGAACGGCTACCCGCAGCTCCTCCACGAGGCGCGTGCCAAGGGCATCGACGTCCGCACCGCGACCATGCCGGTCTCGGACACGCTCGGCTCCGGGGAGACCCCGCCGGCCGTGGGTGTCGCCGACTGGATGATGGCCTTCAAGCAGAACGGAAAGCGCGCGGAGATCGGCAAGTTCCTGGACTTCATCTACCAGGACAAGAACCTGTCGGACTTCGCGGGCCGCTACCACCTGCTGCCCTCGACCGTCTCGGCCTCCCGCAACCCCTCCGGCGCCGGCCTCGACAGCAACGACCAGTTCTTCCTGACGGCCCTGCGCGGCGCCCAGCTGTACCCGGTGAACGACCCGTCCTGGGTGACGGTCAGCGACACCATCAAGCGCAACATCGGCCGCGCCGTGGAACCGAACGGCGACGCGAAGTCCGTCCTCGAGGAGATCGCCGCCAAGGCGAACGAGGCCGCAAAGAAGCACTGAATGCACTGAACTTCCCGCCCGACACGGGGCTTTCGCCCCTGCCGCATCCCACCCCGTGCGGCAGAATGGCTGCCACGGCTCTTGATCCAAGGCCGCGGACCAGTCGCCCGCCGCGTACCCACAAGGTGCACGGGGCGGCCGGCCCTCTCCCTCCCTCTCCGCTCCCTCCGCCTCCGGGTCAGACCCTGCCGTTCTCCGATGAGAACGCCGTCCGGTACTGCTCACAGCTGGAGTCCCAGCTCAACGCCCCCGTGAGCGTGCCGTAGCCCGAGCGTGTGAGCGACCACTCCACCGTGTACTCACCGGTGTCACAGGCGATCCGCTTGCCGCCCGGAACCTTCGCGCGCCCCGTCGCCGGCCGGTCCGCCAGCTCCTGGCGCACCTCGACCGCCTTGGCGTGGTCCGCGGAGCGCAGGACGGCGTGCAGGACGATCGGGTGCCTGCCGTCCTTGGTCGTCACGGCCTTCTTCACCAGCTTCGAGTCCGACACCGCCCAGCCGAAGTCGAACGAGGGCTGCCAGGCCAGGGTCTTGGGGTCGGCGACCCGCCGCTCGTAGTCGGGAGCGCCCGAGGGGCCGGGGCGGGTCACCGTCTTGTACCGGATCCCGGGGTAGAAGCGGAGCTGCCCCTCCAGCTTGTGCATCTCGTCCTTGGTCCACTGCGACTTCATCGTCTTCTCGCCGCCGGCCGGGTCCTGCAGGTACGTACCGTCCGCGGCGGTGGCGGGCTGGCCCAAGGCGGGAGCGAGGGCCGCTGCGGCGGTGGCGAGGGCGAGAGCGGCGATGCGGGTGCGCTTCATGCCCGGCCCAACGGGGCCCCTCGGCGGGCTGCAACGAGGCCGCGCGGGCTTTCACCCGTACGGGATCCGCGCACCGGAATATCGCATGATCATCTTCCGTTCTACCGGGTGAAGCGACGACACCGAGCGACAGGGAGTCCCGATGGGCGCGAGTGCGGGTGTGGGTACGAACGTGTACGGCGCGGTGGCAGCGGGCTGGGAGCCCGTACGGGAGGAGTTCGAGGCCTTCGTCGCGGCCGAGGCGCACTCCCCCGAGGCGCAGTTGGCGGTGTACCGGGACGGCCGCCGCGTGGTCGACCTGTGGGCCGGCGAGGACACCGGCGCCGACACCCTGACCGGGGTCTATTCGATCACCAAGGGCGGCGCGCACCTGGTGGTGGCGCTGCTCGTACAGGACGGCGTACTGGAGCTGGAGCGCCGCGTCTCGGAGTACTGGCCGCAGTTCATGGGCGGCGGCAAGGAGCGCCTGACGGTGCGGCAGCTGGTCTCGCACCAGGCCGGACTGGTCAACACCGCCGAGGGCTTCGACTACGCGGAGATCGCGGACGACGCGCTGATCGCGGCGCGACTGGCCGCGCAGGAGCCGTACTGGGAGCCCGGGACGGCGTACGGGTACCACGCCTTCGTGATCGGCGCGCTGATCGGCGAGGTGGTGCGGCGGGCCACCGGAAAGTCCCTCCAGGAGGTGTTCGAGGAGCGGATCCGCGCACCGTACGGGCTGGACCTGTACATGGGCCTGCCACAGGAGCTGGAGGGCCGCTGGAAGCCGGTGCTGGAGATGCTTCCCACGCCCGAGCAGCTGGCGGCGACGGCCGGGGCCGCGCTGCCGGAGCTCCTGCCGGTCGCGTTCAACGCGCACCGGGAGCCCGCGATGGACCTGCTGGCGTACGGGAACCACCCCAAGGTGAGGGAACTGGGCCCGGCGTCGGCCGGCGGCACAGGAACGGCGCGCGGCGTCGCGGGGATGTACGCGGCCGCGATCAGCGAGGTGGACGGCCGGCCTCCGCTGCTGAAGCCGGAGACGGCGGCCGAGTTCGCGGCGCCCCACACCCCGGGCGAGGACCGGGTGACCGCCGAGGTGGACCACTTCGGGCTGGGCTTCGAGCGGCAGCACGCCGTGGGCCCGCAGGCGTTCGGGCACTGCGGCGCGTCGGGCGGGCTGGGCTGGGCGGACCCGGCGACGGGGCTCGCGTACGGGTATACGCGCCGCCGGTTCGCCTTCCCGGGCGGGGCCGCGCCGGAGAACGAGCGCCTGACGGCGGCGGTGCTGCGGGCGGCCTCGGCCCAGGGGGCGACGGCTCAGGCCTGACCGGTCTCGAAGCGGCTGATGCGGCCGTCGCCGGTGACGGTGAACTGCCAGGCGGTGCGCATCTCGCCCCACGTGTCGTTGCGATAGTCGACGACGAGGGCGCGGCCGCCGTCGGACTCCTTTTCCACGTCCATGTGCCCGTTGGAGGACCAGATCTCCTTCTCGGCCCACTGGGTGATGTCGCGGTCGGAGCCGTCGTCGGACATGGTCGCGCCCTCGGTGAGGACGGCGCGGAAGGCGTTCCGGTCTCCCGCGTTGACGGCGCTGACGAAGGCGCGGACGGCGGGGTCGGTCAGCTGGTTCGACGGGATCACGGGGGCCTCCTGGGCGGTCGTACGGGCTGTGTGCGCGACCAGGGAACACCGCGGGCGGCGCCGGGGCGGCGACCTTCACCCGTTCGCCGCCGGACGGCGTGTCAGGAGGCGTCAGGGGCGGTGCGGACGGGGAAGCCGGTGGGACGGCCCTGGTTCTTCAGCCAGGCCAGCACCTGGTCGAGGGCCGCGACGGTCTGGGTGCGGTTGCCGCCGCCGTCGTGGAAGAGGACGGTCGGGCCGTTGCCTATCTCCGTCTTGACCGTGTTGACGATGGCGGCGACGCCGGGCTTGCCGAAGTCCTTGGTGTCGACATTCCATCCGAGCGGGCGCATGCCGTGCGCGGCGGCGATGCGGCGGCTGTCGGGGGTGAACGCGCCGCCCGGGGCGCGGTAGTACTCCACCGTGGCGCCGCCGCCCGCGGCGTCCTCGATCATCTTCTTCGCGTCCAGGATCTGCTTCTCCTGGTAGTCCACGGGCTTCTTGTCCATGGCCGTGTCGTGGTTCATGGTGTGGTCGCAGAGCCGGTGGCCGCCCGCGACGACCCGCTTGACCAGGTCGGGGTGGGCCTTGGCCTGCGGTCCGATCATGCAGAAGGTCGCCTTCACGTCGTACTTCTCGAGCACCTCGAGGACCTTGGGGGTCCACTGGGGGTCGGGGCCGTCGTCGATGGTGATGTTGACGGCGTTGCCGCCGCTCTCGGAGGCGTGCGCTATGCCGTCGGGTATCTGCGACCGGGGCGCGCCGCCGCCGGCGCCTTGGGCCCCGCCACCCTTCCCGCCACCGCCCTTCGCCCCGTCGTCCGAACCGCCGCCCGTGCCACCGGTGTCGGTCTGGCGGGCCGCGTCCTCGTGCCGGCCGGGGCCCGGTTCCACGAGGGCGGTCACCCCCCACGCCGTCCCGGCCACTGCGGCGGCCGCGGCCACGACGACTGCCCCGGCCCGGATGCCCTGCCTGTTCGCGCGCGCCATGAAGCCCATGGACCGTCCCCTCCCCGTCCGTTCCTGTGTGCGCTCTGCCCTCCAGGACGACCCTCGAAGCGGCGGGGTTCCCGCCAATTCCCCCATAAAATCCAGCTAATAGGACCTTGGTCCTTGATCGCCCCGATTTGGACCCCACCTGAAACAGGACGGAACCACATCAACCTCCCCCGCATCAGCCGCATTCACCGAACTCATGCGTACCCGGCTTGAGGGCAGGAAAAAGCCCGGCCCCGGCGGAAATCCGCCGGGGCCGGGCTGGAGAACGTACGGCCTCGTCAGTGCGAGAAGGACTCCTGCGGAGCCTGCGCCGCCTTGTCGCCGCCCGCGTCGGCGCCCTGGGCCGGGCCCGCGCCCCGCAGCGGGACCTCCTTGACGAACCAGGCGGCCACGAAGCCCAGTACGGCGATGGCCGCACCGAGCAGGAACGCGGAGTGCGTACCGGCGGCGACCGCGTGCTGGTAGGCGTCGCGCACCGCTTCCGGCAGCTTCGCCAGGCTGGCCGCGTCGAGGCGGGCGGCACCGGCCGCGCCGGCGGCCTGCGGGCCGAGGCGCTCGCTCATGGTGTCCGTGACCCGGCTGGTGAACAGCGAGCCCATCAGGGCCACGCCGAACGAGCCGCCGAGCGTACGGAAGAGGGTGGCCGAGGAGGACGCGACGCCCATGTCCTTCATGTCCACGCTGTTCTGCGCGACCAGCATGGTGATCTGCATCAGGAAGCCGAGGCCGGCGCCGAGGATCGCCATGTAGACGCCGGACATCAGACGGCTGGTCTCGGTGTCCATCTGCGCGAGCAGGAAGAGCCCCACGACCATGAAAGCGCCGCCCACGATCGGGAAGACCTTGTACTTGCCGCTGCTGGTGGTGACCCGGCCCGCGATCAGCGAGACGACCATCATCGAGAGCAGCATCGGCAGGAGCAGCAGACCGGAGTTGGTGGCGGAGGCGCCCTGGACCGACTGCTGGAAGAGCGGGAGGTAGAGCACGCCGCCGAACATCGCGAAGCCGACGAGGAAGCCGATGACCGACATGAGTGTGAAGTTGCGGCTGCGGAAGATGTGCAGCGGCATGACGGGCTCGGCGGCCTTGGTCTCGGCGAAGAGGAAGCCGGCGATCGACACGACACCGACGATGATCAGGCCGATGATCTCCCCGGAGCCCCAGGCGTACTCGGTGCCGCCCCAGGTCGTGACCAACACGGTCGAGGTGATGGCGACGGTCAGCAGCGCGGCGCCCAGATAGTCGATCTTGCCCTGGGCCTTCTTCTTGGGCAGGTGCAGGACCGCGCTGACCATGGCGAGCGCGACGGCGCCGAGCGGCAGGTTGATGTAGAAGGACCAGCGCCAGCCCATGTGGTCGGTGATGGTGCCGCCGACGAGCGGTCCGCCGATCATGGCGAGGGCCATCACGCCGGCCATCATGCCCTGGTACTTGCCGCGCTCACGGGGCGGGATCAGGTCGCCGATGATCGCCATGACGCCGACCATCAGACCGCCTGCGCCGAGGCCCTGGATGGCGCGGAAGCCGATCAGCTGGCCCATGTCCTGGGCCATGCCGCTGAGTGCGGAGCCGATCAGGAAGATGACGATGGAGGTGAGGAAGGAGCCCTTCCGCCCGTACATGTCGCCGAGCTTGCCCCAGATCGGCGTGGAGGCCGCGGTGGCCAGCGTGTACGCGGTGACCACCCAGGAGAGGTGCTCCAGACCGCCGAGCTCACCGACGATCGTCGGCATCGCGGTACCGATGATCATGTTGTCGAGCATGGCCAGGAGCATTGCGATCATGAGGGCCATGAGGACGACTCGGACGCTGCGCGGCTTCACCTCCTCGGAGATCTCCGCCGCCTTTGTGTTTTGAGTCATGTCCACTCCCCGTTCACCCACATGCTCCGGACCCTTACTTGCCGACCGGCTAGTTGACTACACTGGGGAAGGTAGACCCGCCACTAGCCGGGCGTCAAGTAAGTAGTTTGGGGAGAGCCATGTCCAGCAGCAGTCCGCAGGCGCGCCGTGGCAATACGCGCCAGCGCATCCAGGACGTCGCACTGGAGCTCTTCGCCGAACAGGGGTACGAGAAGACCTCGCTGCGCGAGATCGCGGAGCGGCTGGAGGTCACGAAGGCGGCGCTGTACTACCACTTCAAGACCAAGGAAGACATCATCATCAGCGTCTTCGAGGACCTGACGAGGCCGATCGACGAGCTGATCGACTGGGCGAAGCAGCAGCCGCGGACGCTGGACATGAAGCGCGAGGTGCTCCGGCGCTACAGCGAGGCGATGGTGGCGGGGGCGCCGCTGTACCGGTTCATGCAGGAGAACCAGGCGACGATGCGGGAGCTGAGCATCGGCGAGACGGTCAAGCGCCGGCTGTTCACGCTGGTCGAGCTGCTCCGCACGGAGGACGGGCCCCTGACGAACCAGGTGCGGTGCGTGAGCGCCCTGTTCACGCTGCACGCGGGGATGATGTTCCTGCAGCACGTGGAGGGCGACCCGGAGGAGACCCGCCTGGCGGCCCTGGAGGTCGCCACGGACCTCATCACGCAGGCCCACGAGGCGACCTGAGGCGGGGGTGGGGGCCGGGCCATGGCCGGACCGGGGCCACCCGAAGATGAGTATCCGCACTCACGTCCGATCGCTCGCCCGCCCATACGGTCGGCGGGTCGGTGTGGAGCGTGTTGTGGAGGCGGACGGATGGGACACGGTCGGGCCATGGCCCGGGCGCAGGCGCACTTCGAGGACTCGGGCCGGCCCCTGCTGCGGAGCGCGGTGGCATGGGTGACCCTGTTGGCGCTGACCGCCACGACAGCGGCGTGCGCGAGGAAGACGGCCGACTTGACCGAGCAGCAGGCCCGGATGCGTGCCGAGGAGATCGTGCAGCAGGCCGTTGCCGGCATGTCTCCGAAACCGGCACTGCGGCAACATCACTACTCCAGCAGTGGGTGCACGACCGAGTTCGGCACCGCCGAGCTGGACCAGGTCTCCGTCGACTACCGGCTCGAGGGCGTGGCCCCTTCTGCCGCGAGGGATCTCGTCCGTCAGGCCCGGGACGCGTGGGTGGCGCTGGGTTACAAGTTCCAGAGCAAAGACTCCGACGGCGACTGGTCGGATCCCGCAGCAGCCGTCTTCATGCACACCAGGCCCGACGACTTCTCGCTGAGCGCCCAGAACAGCATCACGGACAGAGGCACCGGTGACGGCATCGCCTACATCACCGTCCGATCGCCCTGCTACCCGAAGCCCACGGAGAGCCCCTCCCCCTCCCCGTAACCGAGGGCGCCCGCACGGGGAAGGGTCGCCCAGGTCCGGGTCCCGCCACCCGGCTCCCGGGACTCCCCGAAACCCCAGGCCCCGCCGCACTCCCGGACCACGACTGCCATGAGCCGCAGCGCGGCCCGCCGTCGGGCCTCGCAGTGGGCGGCCAGCCGGGGGTGGGAGTGGGGTGCGTGACCGTCGTAGACGGTGAGCCGCAGCGCATCGTCCCGATACCGAACGGAAAGGTAGAGACTCCGCCCAGGATCCAAATGCCAGGAGGCGGCGAGCAGTTCGCCGGTCACCTGCTCGGCGGAGACGGCGATCGCATCGAGCCGGTGCGCATGAAGTACGGACCGTACGGTCCGACGCGCGATCTGCGCGCTGTACGCCTCGCCGGGCACGGTCAGGCTGCAGGTCAGCGCCTCCGGCGAGGGCGGCTCGTCCCCGTCGGGAGCGGGCGGCGAAGCCGGACAGACGGTGAACCGGCCCTGGGCCGACTGCATGAAGGGGTTGAGCATCGCGAACTCCCTGTGGTTGCGAATGGCTCCGCCGTGGGCGTGGTGGCCTGTCGCTGCGGCATGCGCATGCCGCAGCGATGCACTTCAACTCCCGTTGCGTGAGCGGTGCGTTACCCAATGTAGCGCCGAGCGGGCCAAATTTGGCCCGCTCGGCGGGAGAAGTCAGCCGCTCGCGCCCAGAGGGCCTCGGGACGCGCAAGACTTCACGCCATGACCGCGAGGACAGCCACGACAGAGCGCCAGAAGAGGTTGGGGTACGAGCTACGCAGGATGCGTACGGCAGCTGGGGTTTCGGCCGAGTTCGCCGCCGGACTTCTGGGGGTGGACCGGGGCGCCATCTCCGCGATGGAGTCCGGGACGCGCGCCATCTCGACCGAGCGGCTGCGCACGCTGGCCTGCAACTGTGAAGTCACCGATGAGCTGTACATCTCCGGACTGATGGAGATGGCGCAGCCGGCCGGACGCCAGTGGTGGGATCGCTATCGGGGCCAACTCCCCCAGGGCCTCCTGGACATTGCGGAAATGGAAGCTCGCTGCGTCCGCATGCGGGGCGCCTACTCCGTTCACATGCCCGGACTCTTGCAGACCTCCGACCACGCGCTCGCCCTTTTCCGGATGGTGATCCCACCCCTGCCGGAGCGCGAGGTCGCATTGCGGCTGGCGCTACGCGTCGAGCGCCAGCGCATCCTGGACGGCGAGAACGCACCCGAGTTCGTGGCCGTCGTACACGAAGCCGCCCTGCGTATGCAGTTCGGCGGACGCGCCGTCTTGCGCGCACAGCTCGACCACTTGCTCAACCGGTCCGAGCAGGACAATGTGACCGTGCTCGTTCTCCCGTTCGACGCGGGAGGGTTCCCGGGTGCGGGGCAGACCGTGATCTACGCGGAGGGCCCGACAGCACAGCTCGACACCGTGCAGGTCGACAACTCGCATGGCCCCGACTTCATCCACGCCGAGACACAACTCTCGAAGTACCGCGCCCACTTCGCCCTGCTGGAAAGCCTGGCCCTGTCCGCCGAAGCCTCCCGGGACTTCATCCGAACCATCGCAAGCCAGCTGTGAGAGGGGACACCGTGACCACCGTGACCTGGGAAGACCCGTTCTGCGGAGAAGGCAACTCCTGCTACCGGATAGGGATGGACGGAGAGGGCGGGAGCTACATCGCGGTGGCCGGGCAGGAAGCGGCGTACGTCAGCGACACGGCGGACGCGCTGCGGCAGCTGATCCGGGATATCAAGGCCGGCAAGGCCGACCACCTGCTGGCGGACTGACCCGTGGGGACGTGTACGGGCCGTGCCCGTACACGTCCCCACGGCACACCCCACGCGGTGGCGCTGATGCAGATCCAGCGGCCGAACGAGGCCATCGCCGCCTACGGGCCCGAGTTCCTCGTGGTCCGATCGGCCGGCGACCGTCCCGAGGAGCGGATGAAGGCGATCAGGTCGTCGGCGTAGCGGTCCGGGTGGGTGAGGTGGGGGACGTGCCCGTCCCCCACCAGCGTCCGCATCTGCGCACGGCCGCCGAGCGCGGTGGCGAGCTTGCCGACGATCACCGGGAACCACGGCGGGCTCTCGCTGCCGAAGGTCAGCATCGCGGGGCCGGTGTAGCCGGAGAGGCGGGCGAGGTCGAGGCTCGCCCAGTCCGGGTCGCCGTGTTCGTCCATGAACGTGGGGGCGTTCGCGGTGAACGTCTCGCGGAACTGTTCCGGCAGCTGCTCCCAGCCGCCCGGTCCGATGGCGACGTCGTCCACGAACCGCTGGGCGCCGGCCCGGTCCTCGCCCGCGCGCAGGGCCGCGAGGACGCCGTCGAGGGCGGCCTCCATGGCCTGGAGCACCGGGCGCAGCTCCCGGTCCTCGTCGCCCACGATGCCCATGAGCGGGGGCTCGTGCGCGGCCAGGCTGCGCAGCAGCTCCGGGCGGCGGCAGGCGAGGCCGAGCGCGGTCGAGGCCCCGAACGAGTTCCCGGCCACGTGAACCGGGGCGCCGAGGGTCTCGATGAGCGACGCGAGGTCGTCCTCGTCCTGCCGCCGGCTGCCCTGCCCCGGCGGGCGCTCGCTGCGGCTGTGGCCGCGCCGGTCGTAGACCAGTACGCGGAACGACTGCGCGAGGCGGGGGACGACGAGCTGCCAGTTCTCGTGGTCGACCCACGAGCCGTGGACCAGGACCAGGGGTTCGCCCTCGCCCGCGACCTCGTAGTAGAGGTCCACGCCGTTCACACGAGCCCGCGCCATGCCGAGACTCCTCACCTGGGATGCCGGAGGGGGACCGAGCTCCCGCGCAGAGACATACCGCGGGCCGGTGAACGGCACACCTCCCCACGGGTCAGCAGGTGAGGCGGCGGTCCTCGGCGGTGATCGGGATGTCGTTGATGCTGGCCTCGCGGCGGCGCATCAGCCCGTTGCCGTCGAACTCCCACTGCTCGTTGCCGTGGCTGCGCCACCACTGGCCGGCGGCGTCGTGCCACTCGTACTCGAAGCGGACGGAGATCCGGTTGCCGGTGTACGCCCACAGTTCCTTGCGGAGCCGGTAGTCGAGCTCGCGCTCCCACTTCTCGGCGAGGAACTGCCGGATCTCGTCGCGGCCGCTGAGGAAGCGGTCGCGATTGCGCCAGAACGAGTTCTCGGTGTAGGCGAGCGCGACGCGCTCGGGGTCACGGCTGTTCCAGGCGTCCTCGGCGGCCTGGACCTTGGCTCGGGCGGATTCCTCGGTGAACGGCGGCACGGGCGGGCGTACGGCGGGGTCGGTCATGGGCGCACCTCTGTCGGAGGAAGGAGCAGAGAACGGTCGTTCTCGACAAGGGGAGACGATAGAGAACGAGCGTTCTCCGCGCAAGCGATTCTGGGCTACGCTGCCTCCATGGACGACGAAGAGGCCCGCACCCGGCTGCTGGACGCGGCGGAGGCGCTGTTCTACGCCGAGGGCATCCAGGCCGTCGGCATGGACCGCATCCGCACGGATTCGGGGGTGCCGCTCAAGCGGCTCTACAAGGTCTTCCCGGCCAAGGAGGCCCTGGTCACGGCCTACCTCGAACGCCGCGACCGCCGCTGGACGGCGAGCCTGCGCGGCGCGGTGGCGAATTCCGCGGATCCGGTCGAGGCCGTCTTCGACTGGCTGGCGCAGTGGTTCTCGGAGCCGGACTTCCGGGGCTGCGCGTTCCTGAACGCGTACGGGGAGCTGGGCACGGGCCCCGCCGGGGTGCTGGACGTCGTACGCCGCCACAAGGCGGAGCTGCGGGAGCTGCTGGCGGAGCTGGCCGGCCCCGGCCGCGAGGAGCTCGCGGAGCAGCTGCTGATCCTCGTCGAGGGCGCGACGGCGGTGGCGGCCCTATCCCCCGGCCCCGAGCCGGCCCACCGCGCCCGCGAGGCGGCGTCCGCCCTGCTGCTCGCCCAGGAGACGGGCATGCGCTAGATTGAACGCGTTCAACTTGCTGCGGAGCAGAGTGCGGGGGCGGCCATGACGGCGACGGAGCCGACCGGAAGAGCCGGCAGGCCCTGGACGCGCCGGGTGCGGCCCGTCCACCCCTGGCAGACCAAGATCGCGCTGACCGCCCTGATCCTCCCGGCACCGATCACGCTCACCTTGCTCTGCGCGGGCGCGCCGGCCTTCCGGCTGGTCGCGACCCTCCTGTTGTTCTCGGCGCCTCTGGCCTTCCGGGCGGACCGGGCGCGGTTCATGACGTCCTGCGTGGTCCTCGGGATCGCGCTGGCAGGGTGGTCGATCCTCGGCGCGTGGGAAGGCACCTTGATCTTCTTCCCTTCGGCGCTGCTCCTGCTGTGCGCGGCGTTCGCGGATCCGCGCGAGTACCAGGGACCGGCCACGGCCGTGACCGCGCTCGCCTGCCTGCTGGCGGTGGTCCCCGGGTTGTTCTTCGTCGGCTGCCTGGCGGGACTCGTCGTCTAGTTGCCGCCGGCGGCGGTGGTGCGGGGGAAGGTGATCTCGACCCGGCGGTTCTTCTTGCGGCCTTCCTCGGTGCCGTTGTCGGCGATCGGGTAGTCCTCGCTGTAGCCCCGGACGTCGTAGACGACGCCGGGGCTGGTGACGGTCTTGGCGAGCTCCGTCTGAACGGCGTCGGCGCGCTGCTTGGAGAGCTCCTTGCCGTGCTCGTAACTGCCCTGGTCGTCGGTGAACCCGAAGACCCGGACCCGGGTCGCCTTCTGCGTGTTGATCTCGCTGGCGATGGCCTGTATCCGGGCGGCGGCCTGGGCGTTGAAGACGGCACTGTTCTCGGGGAAGAGCACCTCGGACTGCAGCGCCATCATGACGGACTGGTTCGTCTCCTGCCGCCGCTGCTCACCGCCCAGGTCTTCGACGACCTCGGCGATGTCCAGGACCTTGATCGGAGCCAGGGTTCCACCCTGGGGGATCTTCAGCCCGGGAGCGTTGGAGTCGATGGGCACGGGCGCGGCGGCGGAGGGCTCCGTGCCGGGAGGTGCCGACGGCTTGACGTCGTCAGCGTAGGCGCTGGACGCGCCGATCAGATGGGCGCCGGCAATGACGAGACCGACGACAGCTGTCGCAGCGGAGACACGGTGGCGTTTATTCATGGGGTCACCCGGAGATTTTGATGGTGGCCGTGGCAAAGGTGGGCAGGCTCATCTCGACCTCCATGGTGGCTGCCGGTGGCGCCGGGAACTGCGCGAAGAAGGGCACCGATTGCCCGGCTTCGATGATGGCCAGTCCGGTGGTGCACAAGCACCTGCCATCCGTGTCGCGGAGGACGTAGTAGCGCTTCTTCCCGGCCTTGTCGACCAGGGTGACGCCCGCCACCGAAACACCGCTGGAGTTGAGTTCATTGCCGCGCCATGGTGCGGTGTTGACGTAGGGGGCGGCACCGGTGTTCTTCAACTGGCCTTCCACGGTCAAGAATCCACCCCCATCCCGAGCCGCCTTGTTGATGGTCAGGGTCATGCCGGCTTCGCCGTTGACCGTGGCGAGCACTTCCTGCGGCGTGGGCTTGGGGCTGCCATTCGGCGCCTGGGCCTTGGGCGCGTCCCCTTGAGACTTCGACGCTGGGGCCTGGGGCGCCTTGGGCTTGTTGTCGTCTCCCCCGCCACAACCCGCCGCTGTGATCGCCAAAAGGACCGCAACTGCGGCAGCCGCTCCCCCGCGGACCTTTGCCGAGTGCCGAGTGCTCATCTATGCAGCTTCCTTCTCTCGCGTACTTGTCAGTCGACCAGTCGAACCGTGAAGAGCACCCTCGCCAGCTTGGTCAGCGGGCCCGGTTTCGCCGGATCCAAGGCGAGAGACTTCCCGTCGCAGACGAAGGTGACGCCTCCCGCTCCCGGTGACGGGCTCGGACTTGGCGTCGGACTTGGCGTCTGGGCGGGCGGGGTGGGATCCGGGGCCGACCTCAGGGAACACCGAGGCTTGATAGCCGCCTTGGCTGCGGCCTTACCGTGGATTCCCTCGGTACCCGGCACAACCGACTGCCCGACAGTCCCGTTCGTTGTCACCGTCACGGTGACAACGGGGATGGCCGCTACACACTCCGCGGTGGCATCGTTCAAGGCGGCAAACTCGTCTGCCTTTTCACACGCCCCGTCCCCGGCGAGAAGGTCACCGTCGACAAGCTTCGCCCAGTCGGTGGGCTTGAGGCTGAGCAAGTCGAGCCCCAGAAATGCGTTGTCCCTGGCTTCGCCAGCAGCGGCAAGGGCCGCCGCATCAGCGGCTCCTTGCGCATTGCTGCGTGTGACGCCCGCCTGACCCACGACGAAGAAGGCCAAAGCGGCGAAGAGCAGGCCGACCACCGCGACCGCGTAGATCGGGAATGCCTGTCCGCGATCGTCGCGCAATCCGCGCAGGCTCACTTCCCCGCGGTGATACTCGCGACTGCACCCGTGATCTTGGTGGTGATGGCCTGACCGATGCCCGTGCCGATGATCGCGCCGATGATCACCACGACCACCAGGATGATGCCCAGGTATTCGAAGGCCGTCTGGCCTCGATCGTTCGCGCCCTTGCCCTCGTACCGCTTCCGCATCCTCGCCAGGGTGTTCTGCAACATGGGGGTTCCCTCCCGGGCCGGTGCCGCTGTTGGTTTGCGGACCGTACGGGGAGTCACCGGTGATAACCAAGGGTCCCGGGGCCCAATTACGGACCCACTGCGCACTCCGTCTACCCATGGCCGGTCACCCCTGGACGGGCCGTTCCCAGCCAGCGCGCTATCGCCTCGCTGCGGCTCGTGCTCTGGAGCTTCGCGAAGATGCGGTTGATGTGGTTCTTGACCGTCTTCTCGCTGATGAAGCAGGTGGCCGCGATCTGCTGGTTGCTCATCCCGGACGCGATCAGATCCATGATCTCCACCTCCCTCGAACTCAGGCCGAAGAGAACCGAGTTGTGCAGTCGCTCAGGAGAGCGTGCCACAGATCGTTGCGGTTGCGAAGAGGTCCGGAGGTTGGCGAGGAGCGCGCTCGCCGCCGTCGTCGTGAAGTGGGCCCGGCCCTCGCGGACGTCGCGGACGGCTCGGACCAGGTCCTCGGGCGTGAATTCGCCGTGGACCAGGTAGCCTCCCGCGCCCAGGAGGAGGGATTCTCGGACGATCTCCGATTCCTGGCTGTACGTCAGCATCAGTACGGGCGCCAGCTGTACGAGGTGCGGCAGCGCCGAGATGCCGTCGACGCCCGGCATGCGGACGTCCAGCAGGATCACGTCCGGGGCGTGCCGGCGGGTGAGGCTGAGGGCCTCGCGGCCGTCCGATGCCTGGGCCACCACCTCCAGGTCCCCGGCCGTGGCCAAGAGGGCCGACAGGCCCGCCCGTACGACCGGGTTGTCGTCGGCGATCAGGACGCGGAGCGGCATCACGGGCTCCCCTCCGGGGTCAGGGCCACGAGCGGGAGGTCCAGGCGGACGAGGGTTCCGGGGCCGGACGGCCGGGCTCCGATGTGGAGGCGGGCGCCGATCGACGCCGCGCGTTCCGTCATCCCGAGCAGCCCGAAGCGGCCCCTGCGGCGTCGGGCATCGGGCGGGAGGCCGCAGCCGTTGTCCTCGATGGTCAGGGTGAGGTCCCTCGCGTCCACCGCCGCCTTGACCGTCACGCGCGAGGCTCCCGCGTGGCGGCGGGCGTTCTCCAGGGCCTCCGAGGCGACCGCCAGGAGGTGGTGCGCCACTGCGGAGGGGAGCACGGGGAGGACCCCCTCCGTACGGAGCTCCGCGTCCGCGCCGACCAGGCGGCGGAGTTCCCCTGACAGCGAGACCCCCGGCGCATCCGCCTCGCACCGCAGGTCCGTCAGCAGTGCCCGGGATTCCGCCGCCGCCGCGCGGGCCGCGCCGGAGAGGAAAGCGGCCTGGCGGCGCAGGGCCGCCGGGTCCGTGGTGCGGGCGAGGGCGTCCGCCGCCAGGGCCAGGCCGTGCAGGGTCTTCGACACCGAGTCGTGCATCTCGCGGGCCAGGTGGTCCCGTTCGGCGCGCACCGCCTCGGCCACCGCCAGCCGGGCCCGCGTCTCCGTCAGGGCCTGGCTCGCCGAGCCGAAGCGGAAGAGCAGGTCCCGCAGCGAGGCGCCGGCCGCGCCCGCCAGGAGGCAGAGCACCGGCAGGGTCAGGTCGGCGCCGCCCACGGCCGCCACCAGGGCCGCCGCCAGGGCCGCGTAGACCGCCGAACCGCGCCACCCGTGGACCAGCCCGGCCAGCAGCGGTGTGCAGAGCACGGCGAAGCCGAGGGGCGAGTCCGGCGTGGCCGTGACCAGCAGCAGCCCGCAGAACGCCATGTCCGGGGCCAGCAGCCAGCGGTGGCGCAGCAGCAGCGGCCCGAAGCGCTCCCAGTCGCGGAAGAGCACGTACGAGAGCATGAAGGTGAGCAGGACCGCGCCGCCAACGAGGTACATCGGCCCGCCGCGGGCCGTGCGCCCCAGTGCCAGCGGCGCGCCCAGGCCGATCACCACCATCCGGAACGCGAACACCCTGCGGCACAGGGCCTGGAGGGCGTTCACCTGGAGGGTGAAGGAGGGCCTGCCCGTGCGCTGCGCCCTCCCCCGCGCCGCCAGGCCGGTCCGGGGGATGTGGAGGACCGCCATGGCTCACCCGCCCCCGAGCATCGCGCCGAAGTCGACGTCCGCGCCGTACACGAAGCCGCAGACCAGCAGGATCAGCGTGCCCGGCAGCATGAACATCGTCACCGCGAACGTGGCCTTCGGGACGGCCCGGGCGGCCCGCCGCCGGGCGTTCTGGGCATCCGTACGGCGCATGTCCTCGGCGATCGCGATCAGCGTCTCGACGATCGGCGAGCCCAGCTCCTCGCCCTGCTGGAGCGCGGTCACGAACTGCGCCACCTGCTCGGAGTCGTTGCGCGCGCGCAGTTCGTCGAAGGCCTGGCGGCGGCTGACGCCCATGTCCATCTGCTGCAGGGTGATCCGGATCTCGTCCGACCAGGGGCCCTCGTACTTGCCGGCCACCCGCTCCAGCGCCTGCCGGAAGCCGAGCCCCGCGCTCACGACGACCGCCAGCACGTCCAGGAAGTCCGGCAGCGTCCGCTCGATGTGGTCGCGGCGGACCCGGATCGCCGACCACAGGCCGACCTCGATCCAGAACAGGCCGAAGGCGACCATCAGCAGGGCCGGTACGAGCTGGCCGTTGATCAGCATCGAGAACGCGCCGAGCGCGCCCAGGAACCCGTACACCGCACGGCGCGCCGCGTACCGGTCGATCGTCAGGCCCGCCGGATTGCCCGCCAGGTCGATCTGGCGGCGCTTGCGGGCGACCCGGTTCGGGCCCATCAGGCGCAGGACGAGCGGCGCCCAGCGGATGCCGAGCCGGTCCACGGCCGAGCCGACCGCCGTCGTACGGGTGGCGCCGACCTCCAGGGCGAGCGCGAGGTCGCTCGGCAGTTTCGTCTCGGCGCGGTAGAGGCGGATGCCGTGGAAGACGCCGAAGACCGACACCCCCAGCAGCAGGGCCAGCAGCAGAGCCGTCATGTCCGTCGCCCCCTCACACGTCGATCTTCGAGAGGCGGCGGATCAGGACGAAGCCGAGCGTGAAGAGCCCGATCGCCACCAGCACCGCCGTCTGGCCGATGAACGCGCCGGTCATCCGGTCCAGCGCGCCCGGCATCATCACGTTCACCAGCAGCAGCGAGCCGAGTCCGATCGCCGGTACCAGGTAGGCCGTCACCGTCACCTGGGAGAGCTGGGTGCGGATCTCGCGCCGCGTCTCCTTGCGCTGCTCCAGCGTCACCGTGAGGTTGCGCAGGCTGCCGACGATGGCGCCGCCCGCGCGCGCGGACAGGACGAGCGTGGAGACGAGGACGACCAGTTCCCGGGAGGGAAGCCGCTGCGCGATCTCGCCGAGGGACTCCTCGATGGAGTGCCCGACGGCGAGCCGGTCGGCGACGCGCGCGAGCTCCTCGCCCGCCGGGGCCTCCAGCTCCTCCGCCGCTATGGCGATGGCCGTACGCAGGGCCAGCCCGGCCTGGGTGGCATTGGCGAGGATGCGGGCGAGCTCGGGGAGCTGGTTGATGAACCGCTCGGTGCGGCGCGCCCGCTGCCAGTTGAGGAAGGCGTCCGCCGCCCACAGGCCGATCAGGCCGGCCACCGGGCCGAAGAACGGGGCCAGGAAGCTCGCCGCGACGAGCCACACGCCGGCGACGGACATCAGCACGTAGACGAAGAACTCGCCGGGCGTGAGGTCCAGGCCGGTCACGGCCAGCTTCACCTCGATCCGCTTGCCCAGCGCGGTTCTGCGCAGACGCCGGTCCACGCCGGGGAAGCGGCGCCTGCGGCCCGTCGGCTCCGGTGCGCCGTCCGTGGCGAGGCGTTCGATGAGGGCGGCGCGCTGGGCGCGGCCGGCGGCGTAGGCGTGGACGCCGACGACCACGAGGACGCAGGCCAGCAGCGTGGCGCCGAGGGTGAGGAGGATGAGTGGGTTCACAGGACGGTCCGGGTGATGCGGGTGGCGAGCTGGTCGTCGGACATGGCGACCCCGAAGGCCTGCGGGATCGGCTGGTTGTTCATGTAGAGGCGGTCCGCGATCCGGCGCGGCAGCGGGTAGTACTCGAAGTAGCCGTGGACGCGGCCGTCGGGGCCCATCGGCTGGGCGGCGAACCGGCACACGGTGGTGATGCGGAAGGGCTCGCGGCCGTGCGAGTCGAGGATGGCGATCTCGGTGAGGCGGCGCGAGCCGTCGCCGAAGCGGGTCAGCTGGACGACCACGTTCACCGCGCTGTTGATCTGGTCCTGCAGGGCCTCGAAGGGGACTTCCACCTCGGACATGGAGGCGAGGGTCTGCAGGCGCATCAGGGCGTCCTCGGCGCTGTTCGCGTGGACGGTGGCCAGGGAGCCGTCGTGGCCGGTCGACATCGCCTGGAGCATGTCGAGCGTCTCGCCGCCGCGGACCTCGCCGACGATGATGCGGTCGGGGCGCATGCGCAGGGAGTTGCGGACGAGGTCGCGGATGGTGATCCGGCCCTTGCCCTCCACGTTCGCCGGGCGGGATTCCAGGCGGATGACGTGCGCCTGCTGGAGCTGGAGCTCCGCCGAGTCCTCGATGGTGATGATCCGCTCGCCCTCGGGGATCAGGCCGGAGAGGGCGTTGAGGAGCGTGGTCTTCCCGGTGCCGGTGGCCCCCGACACGATGACGTTCATCTTCGCCTGGACCAGGCCGGACAGGAGCAGGAGCATCTGCTCGTCCAGCGAGCCGAGGCCGATCATCTCGTGCAGGGTGAACGCGCGCGGGAAGCGGCGGATCGTGAGGGTGGCCCCGGTCAGGGACAGCGGCGGAATGATCACGTTGACGCGCTCGCCGCTGGGCAGGCGCGCGTCGACCATCGGATTGGCCTCGTCCACCCGGCGGTTGACGGTGGAGACGATCCGCTCGATGGTCTGCATCAGCTGCTCGTGCGAGGCGAAGCGCAGGGGCAGCTGCTCGACGCGGCCGGCGCGCTCGACGAAGATCTGGTCCGGTCCGTTGACCATGATCTCGGAGATCGAGGCGTCCTCGAGGAGCGGTTCGAGCACACCGAGGCCGAGCGCCTCGTCCACGACCCGGCGGATCAGCTGCGCCCGCTCGACGGTGGAAAGGACGGGCCCCTCGCGGCTGATGATGTGCCCGAGCACGCGCTCCAGCCGGGCCCGGCGCTCGGCGGGCGCGAGCGCGGACATCTCGGCGAGGTCGATCTCCTCCAGCAGCTTCGCCCGGTACGCGGAGACCAGCCGGCCGTCCTCGCGGGGACTGTGCCGGTCGTCGGGGGTGTTGACCCGGGAACGCAGGCTCATGGACCGGTC
Organism: Streptomyces sp. NBC_01296; assembly: GCF_035984415.1. Classification (NCBI taxonomy): domain Bacteria; kingdom Bacillati; phylum Actinomycetota; class Actinomycetes; order Kitasatosporales; family Streptomycetaceae; genus Streptomyces; species Streptomyces sp. NBC_01296. Next base: position 3,478,044 of record NZ_CP130720.1, read on the forward strand.
ACCTTCGGATCGTCGTTGGGCATGATGGCCGTTGCCCTGGCCGGGTCGATGGACAGGCCCGGCACGATGGACTTGATCGGGATGCTGACCTTCGCGGTGACTGCGTCAGGGCCCGCAAGCACGTCGATCGTCGCGTCGAGGCCGGAGCTGATGGCCGCCCTGCCCGCCGCCGAGCCGGCGCCCGGGTTGCGGGCCTCCACGCGTGCGGCGGTGCGGGCAGCGGTCTCGGCCTGCTGGTGGACGTAGCCGACCCAGCCGAGCTGGATCCCGCACAGGGCGACGAACAGCAGGATCGGGATGAAGCCGATGTACTCCAGGGCCACTTGGCCCCGGTCCCGGTCGCGTTTCACCTCAGTCCTCCTCTTCCTTCGCGGAGCCGCCCTCGCCCGTGATGGGGGTACCGATGCCGAGGCCCGGGAAGAGGACCGGGAGGTTGAGCTTCACGGTCGCCTTGTAGACGTCGCCGGACTCCCGGCAGTCCACACCCATGTTCCAGGCGCCCCCGACATGCCGGCGCGCAGCGGCATCGCACGCCCCGTCCCCGTGCACCGCCCCCACCCGCGCCGCCTCGTCCGCCGCGTTGCCCGCCAGGGAGAACGCGTACCCGATCAGTACGCACTCCCACACCGCCGCCACGAGCAGCAGGATCAGCGGCACCATGCCGACGAACTCGATCGCCACCTGGCCGCGGTCTCCCCGGGCGGCGCGGGCGGGTCTCCGCGCGGACATGCCTCAGCCCTCCCGGCCGCGGCGCAGCCAGGGGCCCGCCGCGCCCCGGTCGCCGCCCCGCAGGCGGGCCACCGGGCCGGGGGCCCGTACCGCCAGGGCCGCGCCCGGGGTTCCCGAGGCGGCGGCTGCGGGCTCCGGCGTGGACGGGGGAGTCAGCAGGCCGAGTTCGCCCGCCAGCGTCCACAGCGCCTGCTTCACGCTGGAGCGGTTGTCGAGGTCCTGCACCCGTCCCGCGTCCACGACCGCCTGGAGCTCCTTGAAGGCCGCCGGCACCGGGGTCCGGGTGGCCCGGGTCTTCGTGATCTTCTCGATGAGCGCGGGCTGGATCTCCGTGTGCTTGCTCCAGCGGTTGACCACCATCGCGGTGTCCTCCGCCTTGCGGACCTGGAGCCGCTCCCACATCCGGACCAGGCGCTTCGCCGCCCGTACGGAGACCACGTCCGGGGTGGTGACCAGGACCGCCACGTCCGCCATCTCCACCGCCGCCGCGTTCGCGCCCGTCACCTGGGTGCCGCAGTCGATGACGACCAGCTCGTACCGGCTGCGCAGGGCGCCGACGATGTGCCGGGCGGCGCGTTCGTCGACCTCCTCGCCGCGTTCGCCGTCCGCCGGGGCCAGCAGCAGTGCCAGCCCGGTCCGGTCGTCGTACACCGCGTCCTGGAGCACCCGCGGCGAGATGTCCTGGATCCCGGCGAGGTCGGCGATGGAGCGCCGGAACTGCACGTCGAGGTACGAGCCGACGTCGCCGGCCTGGAGGTCCATGTCGACCAGGGCCGTACGCCGCCCCGAGGCGGCCGCGGCGAGCGCGAACTGCACGGCGGTGAAGGTGGTGCCGACGCCGCCCTTGGCCCCGGTGACGGTGACCACCTTGCCGCCGGGCCCGGTGAACACGTCGGCTCCCCGGCCCAGGTGGCGGCGTACGCCCACGGACCACTGGGCGGCGGCCTGGACGCGGGCGGCGAGCTCCTCGTACGCGAGCGGCAGCCCGATCAGACCCCGGGCGCCGGAGTCCATGGCGGCGGAGAACAGCGCCGGGCCCGCGTCGGAGGACACCAGCACCACGCCCACCGCCGGGAAGCGGAGCGCGACCTCGCGGATGAGGTCGAGCGCGGGCACCGGGCCGATCCGCTCGTGGACGAGGACCACCTCGGGCAGTTCGTCGATGGACTCGGCGGCGAGCCGCCCCAGGGTGTCCAGCAGCGAGGTGGAGTCGGGGACCGGGGCGCCCGGCTCGGCGGCCGGGAGCTGGCTGAGGAGGGTGGAGATGGCGCGGGCGGCGTCCGGGTCGCCGGCCGCGGGGAGGATTCGGGTGGTCATCCGGGCCTCACTTGTCCCCGTCGAGGGTGTACGTGCGGTCGCTCGCGCCGGGCGCGGAGTCGGTGCCGGGGGCCACCAGGGCCAGGCGTACGTGCTCCGCGAAGGACTCGGCGTACGCGACGCGCTGGGTGTCCTTGGTGTTCAGGGCGAAGGTGATCGGGACCGCCTCGGCGGGGCCCTTCTTGTCGCTGTCCTTGTCGAGGGCGGTGAGCCTGCCGACGTTCAGGACGCGCGCGTTGGCCACGATGATCACCGACCGGGAGGGCTCGGTGTCCTTGGCGCCCTTGAAGGTGGCGATGATGTTGACCTTGGCCCCGGAGTAGATCTTGCCGGCCACGCCGGTCGACGCGTCGATCATGATGGCGATCTCCTGCTCCCCGGGCTGGAGCTGCGGCTTGTCGACGAACATGCCCGCCTGGAGCAGTGAGCCCTTGCGCAGGGTGGTGAGCGTGATCTTGTCCTTGAGCTGCCCGAGGTCGGTGACGGCGGTGTCGGACAGCCAGCGCTTGGGGATCGAGACTTCCTCGAACTGGCCCGCCGACAGCGGGCTGTACGGCGCGATGTCGCCCTTGGCGCGGTACGCGACGACCTCGGACCCGACCTTGGAATTGACGTCGCCGATCACCACGAGGACCCCGCCGAACGCCGCGAGGGCGCAGAGGACCGACAGGAGCAGCAGGATGACGCCGCGGCGCTGGCGTGAGTTCATGGGCCGTACTACCTCGCCGTTCTTCGTGGTTCGAGCCGGTCAGTGTCTTGGTCTGGAGGAGCCGGGAGAGCCGGAGAACGCCGGTGCTGCCGTCCGGCCCCCTTCCTCGGCCGGCGGCGGTGCGGCCAGCGGCGCGGCGCAGAAGCCGCAGCGGTCGCCGATGAGCTCGAGGCCGCACCAGTGGCACTGCTCGCGCCGAACGGAGGCGACGAGCTGGTAGAGCACGGCCGGGTCCGGGATGGCGGCGGCGAACTCCACGAGCTTCGTCGTGGCCCACCAGACGGGCGAGTCGGCGGGGAGCGGGTTCTCCATCACGCCCTGGACCTGCCAGGCGGGGGCGAGTTCGGCCGCCACCCAGTCGGAGGCGAGCTGGCCGCGGGCGAAGGTGAGGTGCGTGGCGAATCCGGGGCCGGGCGGCAGCCCGGCGCCCGCTGCGGCCCCGGAGCGGGCGCCTCCGGAGCGGGCGCCCGAGCCGTGCCCGCCGTGTGCGGCGCGGCCGCCGTGGGCCTTGCCGCCGGAGCCGCTCAGCCTGACCAGGTGCGGGGTCGGGTGGGCCAGTACGGCGAACTGCGCGTTCGGCGACCACGAGCGCGCGTGGGCCTTGAGGCCGACCGGGACCCGGTCCAGTTTGGCGACCGAGCCCAGCAGGGCCCCCGCGTGGATGTAGTGGGACAGCAGCCGGGCCGCGGAGGCGATGACCCCGGGGCTGAAGTCGCAGACGCTCAGCTGGCGCAGCTGACGTACCAGCAGGGCCGTGGCCAGCGGGGGCAGATCGAGGTCGATGAGGGCGATCCGGTCGGTCTCCAGGATGGCCCGCACCGTGTGCAGCCGCTGGACGGTCGCCGTCGGCAGCCAGGGCGGCACGAAGACCACGAGGTGGCCGTGGCGCTCCAGCAGGGCGCTCGTCTCGGCGAGCGCGCCCGCCAGGTCTAGCTGCCCCGGCGGGTGCAGTACGACGGCCGGCGGTGTGTGCCGGTCAGGGGCCGGCAGCGCCAGATCGGCGCTGGTGACGGCAATGGCGGTCGGCACGCGAATCCCCCTGTTCACCCCGTACGCCCCATACGTCGGCGCCGCCGTCGCGTACGCGCACCCCTGCGCGACCGCAAACGATCGGCGCCCTTCCCCCTTGCCCCAGCACCATATCCGCGTCGTCCCTGGCAGGGCAGGGCCTTGGGAATTCCCGTGCTGCAGGCACCTGTCACAGGTGGCGGGAAACCCGGACAACCGGGATCGGATGCCCGATCAATTCAAGCCACATTGCAAAGAGCCTTGACACGGAGATTGGTCTGGACCAACTTGGGGCCAACACGTTGACGGGTTCCCCCACTTACGCCCGAAGGCGTCCCTCCACCTGCCCCTCCGCCTGTTCCACCACCCCCTTCACATCCCCTTCTCCCCCCACGGAGACCACGTGAACCGCATACGCTCGCTCGCCCTCCTGGGCGCCGCCACCCTCGCCGCCGGCGGCCTGACCGCCCTCGCCACCGGCACCGCCCAGGCCGCCGACGTCAACGTCGCCCGCAACGGAGGCTTCGAGTCCGGGCTCGCCGACTGGACGTGCAGCTCCGGGAGCGGCGCCGTCGTGTCCTCGCCCGTGTACGCCGGGGCCGGTGCCCTCAAGGGCACCCCCGCGGGTCAGGACAACGCGCAGTGCAGTCAGACCGTCACGGTCAAGCCGAACTCGACGTACACGCTCAGCGAGCAGGTGCAGGGCTCGTACGTGTACCTCGGCGCGACCGGGACCGGTACGCAGGACGTGTCCACCTGGACCCCCGGCTCGGGCGGCGGCTGGCAGAAGCTGTCGACCACCTTCACCACGGGCCCGAACACCACCCAGGTCACCGTGTGGACGCACGGCTGGTACGGGCAGGCCGCCTACGTCGTCGACGACTTCAGCGTCTTCGGCCCGGACGGGGGCGGCGGCACCGACCCCGGCCCGTCCGTGCCCGGCGCCCCGGCCGGGACCGCCGTTTCCGGCCAGAGCGCCAACGGGCTCACCCTTTCGTGGAACGCGGTCAGCGGGGCGAGCGGCTACTACGTCTATCAGGACGGCGTCCGGGTCAAGACCGCGTCCGGCTCCCCCGCCCAGATCACCGGGCTCGCCGCCGCCACCTCGTACTCCTTCCAGGTGAGCGCGTACAACGCGGCCGGCGAGGGTCCGAAGTCCGCGGCGGTGACCGGCACGACCACCGGCGGCGGGAACCCGGACCCGAACCCCTCGGTCCCCAAGCACGCGCTGACCGGCTACTGGCAGAACTTCAACAACGGCGCGACCGTCCAGAAGATCTCGGACGTCTCGTCCCAGTACGACATCATCGCCGTCTCCTTCGCCGACGCCACGACCACGCCCGGGGCCATCTCCTTCAACCTCGACTCGGCCGGTCTCGGCGGCTACACGGTCGACCGGTTCAAGGCGGACATCGCCGCGAAGAAGGCCGCCGGCAAGTCCGTCACCCTCTCCGTCGGCGGCGAGAAGGGCACCATCTCGGTGAACGACTCGACCTCCGCGAACAACCTGGCGAACTCGGCGTACGCGCTGATGCAGGAGTACGGCTTCAGCGGGATCGACATCGACCTGGAGAACGGCCTCAACCCGACCTACATGACGCAGGCCCTGCGCTCGCTGTCCGCCAAGGCCGGCCCCTCGCTCGTCATCACGATGGCCCCGCAGACCATCGACATGCAGTCGACGGCGGGCGGCTACTTCAAGACGGCGCTGAACATCAAGGACATCCTCACCGTCGTCAACATGCAGTACTACAACAGCGGCTCGATGAACGGCTGCGACGGCAAGGTCTACTCGCAGGGCTCGGTGGACTTCCTCACCGCGCTGGCCTGCATCCAGCTCGAGGGCGGCCTCGACCCCTCGCAGGTGGGCATCGGCGTCCCGGCCTCGCCGAGCGGCGCGGGCAGCGGGTACGTCTCCCCGACCATCGTGAACAACGCCCTGGACTGCCTGGCCCGGGGCACGAACTGCGGATCCTTCAAGCCCTCGAAGACGTACCCGGGGCTGCGCGGCGCGATGACCTGGTCGACCAACTGGGACGCCAAGGCGGGGAGCGCTTGGTCCAACTCGGTGGGTCCGAAGGTTCACGGCCTGCCCTAGGCGGTACGTGTGGGGGTGGCCGTCCCGGCAGATTTGGCCGGAATGCAGTTCTTGACCGGGACATGCCACGAGAGCACGCTGTGCGCGTCCGCACGGCTACCCCCACACTCCCACCCAGGAGAACGCATGCGGCTCCACACCCGACGCAGGGCCGCCGTCACGGCGGCCCTGCTCGCTCTCGCGCTCGGCGCACCCGCCTACGGCATGAGCGCGACGGCGGCCCCACCGCCCACACCGTCGACCGCCACCCAGGACGAGTCCGTCGTCCAGTACGAGATCAAGGGCCCGTCCACGGCCGCCGAGCGAACGGCTCTGCTCCGTACGGGTGTTTCGATCGACGAGGTCGACGCCCGCTCGGTCGTCGTCAGCGCCGACCCCATGCAGGCCAAGCAGCTGCGGGCGCTCGGATACGAGCTGACCGCGCTGCCCGGGCCGCCGGACCGTTCCGAGCGGGGCGTGGCGGCGAGCCCGATGGACTTCCCGTCCAAGGACTCGATGTACCACAACTACGCCGAGGCGAACGCGGAGATCGACCAGCGCATCGCGCAGTACCCCTCGATCATGAGCAAGAAAGTGATCGGAAAGTCGTACCAGGGCCGGGACATCGTCGCCATCAAGATCAGTGACAACGTCGCGACCGACGAGAACGAGCCCGAGGTGCTCTTCACGCACCACCAGCACGCCCGCGAGCACCTGACCGTCGAGATGGCGCTCTACCTGCTCAAGGAGTTCGGCTCCAAGTACGGCACCGACACGCGGATCACCAACATGGTCAACGGCCGCGAGATCTGGATCGTGCCGGACCTCAACCCGGACGGCGGCGAGTACGACATCGCGACCGGCTCCTACCGCTCCTGGCGCAAGAACCGGCAGCCGAACTCGGGCTCCTCGTACGTCGGCACCGACCTGAACCGGAACTGGAACTACAAGTGGGGCTGCTGCGGCGGCTCCAGCAGCAGCAAGAGCTCCGAGACCTACCGCGGCGCGGCCGCCGAGTCGGGGCCCGAGGTGAAGGTGGTCGCGGACTTCGTCCGCAGCCGCGTGGTCGGCGGCAAGCAGCAGATCACCGCCGCCATCGACTTCCACACGTACAGCGAGCTGGTGCTCTGGCCGTTCGGGTGGACGTACAACGACACGGCGCCCGGCCTGACGGCCGACGACCTCGCCGTCTACAAGACCATCGGCACCAGCATGGCCAACAGCAACGGCTACACGCCGGAGCAGTCGAGCGACCTGTACATCACGGACGGGACGATCGACGACTGGCTGTGGGGCAACCAGAAGATCTTCGCCTACACCTTCGAGATGTACCCGTCCGACACCGGCGGCGGGGGCGGCTTCTACCCGCCGGACGAGGTGATCGACCGCGAGACGGTACGCAACCGCGACGCCGTCCTGCAACTGCTGGAGAACGCGGACTGCATGTACCGCTCGATCGGCAAGCAGTCGCAGTACTGCACGTGATCCGCGACCTGTGATCCGAGCGCCGCACCGCACCGGGGGCGCCCCACCGCCAGGGGGGCGCCCCTTTCGGCCGGGGGCTACCCGACGACGGCGAGGGCGTCGATCTCGATGAGGAGGCCGGCGGGCAGGCCGACGTACACGGTGGTGCGGGCGGCCGGGGCCTCCTTGAGGCCCCGCTCTTCGAAGTAGGCGTTGTAGAGGGCGTTCATCTCGGCGAAGTGCCCGGTGTCGGTGAGGTACACCCGGATCATCATCACGTCGTCCCAGCCCGCGCCGCCGGCCTCCAGCACGGAGCGGACGTTCTCCAGCGTCTGGAGGGTCTGCTCGCGCAGCGTCGGCCCGGCGGGGGTGGGCGCCCGGCCGTCCACGTGCGGGAGGAAGCCGACCTGGCCGGCGACCTGGAGGATGTTCCCCTTGCGCACGCCGTGCGAGAACTTCGCGGGCGGGGTGGTGTGCGTGTCCGGCGTGATGGCGGTCTTCTCGGTCACGGGGTGTCCTCGCTGTTCTCCGGGGAGCCTGAGTACTCCCGGCTGACGGTGTCGGCGGTCCGCAGGACCAGGGGCAGCAGCTCGAGCAGCCCCTCGGCGGGGACGACCACGCCGGGCGCGGAGACGGACAGCGCGGCGACGACCCGCCCGTCCGGCCCGTGCACGGGGGCCCCGACGCAGTTGATCGACTCCTCGTGCCCGCCCAGGTCGGTGGCCCAGCCCTGTTCCCGTACGAGGTCCAGCTCGCGCAGGAAGGCCTGCGCGTCGGGGGTGGAGCGGGCGGTGTAGCGGGGGTAGTCGATGCGCTCGGCGAGGCTGCGCCGCTCGGCCTCGGGGAGGTCGGCGAGCAGCAGCTTCGCGACGGCGGCGACGGTGAGCGGGACGGGCTTGCCGATGCGGGAGTACATCCGGACGGGGTAGCGGCTGTCGACCTTGTCGACGTAGACCACCTCGTCGTCCTGGTGCAGGGCGAGGTGCACGGTGTGCCCGGTGATCCGGTTGAGCTCGACGAGGTGGGGGTGGGCGACGGCGCGGACGTCCAGGTTCTCCAGGGCCTGCCCGGCCAGCGCGAAGAGCTGCGCGCCGAGGCGGTAGCGGCCGTCGGGCTGGCGGTAGACGAAGCCGTGCTCGTGCAGGGTGCGCAGCAGGCGCAGGGCCGTGCTCTTGTGCACGCCGAGCTCCTCGGCGACGTCGCCGAGCCCCGCCGCCCCCTTCGCGAGCAGCGGCAGGATCCGCAGCGCCCGCTCCACCGACTGACTCACGCCATGCCCTTCCGGAACCCCACGCACGCGGCTGGACGTTGACCCTTCACCACCAGGGATGTTAGACACCCATAGGCACAGCACGCAATGAGCGTTGCACCAGCTGCAACGCGAGGAGGAATCCGCATGGGCACCGAAGCAGTCCGCCGGCTCGCCGACGAGCCGGTCGACCACCGGTTCAAGGGGCTGCCGCCCGACGCCGAGCGGGCGAAGCTCACCGTGGGCCGGCTGGCCGCCGAGAAGCGGGATCTCTACACCGGCGGCTTCACCACCCCCGTCCTCACGCTCGACGCCGACGCGCTGGAGCACAACCTCACCGCCCTCGGCACGTACGCCGCCCGCCACGGCCTCGCCTTCGCCCCGCACGGCAAGACCTGCATGGCGCCGCAGCTCTTCCAGCGCCAGCTCGAACACGGCGCCTGGGGCATCACCTCCGCCGTCCCCCACCAGGCCCGCGTCTACCGCGCCTTCGGCATCCAGCGGATCTTCCTGGCCAACGAGCTCGTCGACCCGGCCGCCCTGCAGTGGGTGGCCGCCGAGCTCGCCGCCGACCCCGGCTTCCGCTTCGTCTGCTACGTCGACTCCGTGCGCGGGGTGCAGCTCATGGACCGGGCGCTGCAGGGGCAGGACCAGGTCGTCGACGTCGTCGTCGAGCTCGGCGCCGGCGAGGGCGCCCGTACCGGCGCGCGGACCGACGAGGACTGCCGGGCCGTCGCCGACGCCGTGGCCGGGGCCGCCACCCTGCGCCTCGTCGGCATCGCCGGGTACGAGGCCGAGGTCCCCGGCGCCGACCCGGACTCCGTCCACGCGTACCTGAGCCGGCTCACCGCGCTCGCCGTCGAGTTCGACCGGGCCGGGCGGTTCGCCCCCGACCTCGAGGAGATCGTCGTCAGCGCCGGCGGCTCCGCCTGGTTCGACGCCGTCGCGGACGTGTTCGGCGCGCTCCCGGAGCTGTCGCGGCCCACCCTGCGACTGCTGCGCTCCGGCGCGTACGTCTCCCACGACCACGGCTGGTACACCCGCCTGACCCCCTTCAACCGGGTCCCGGAGGAGGGCGGCCTGCGCCCCGCCTTCCGGCTCTGGACGCAGGTCGTCTCCCGCCCCTCCCCCACGCAGGCCTTCGTCAACGCCGGCAAGCGCGACATCGCCTACGACCTGGGCCTGCCCGAGGCCGAGCTGGTCCGCGACGCGCTGACCGGCGAGGAGCGCCCCGCCACCGGTGTCCGCGTGGTCAAACTGTCCGACCAGCACGCCTGGCTGGAGACCGACTCCGCGGACGACGTCAACGTCGGGGACTGGGTGGCGCTCGGCATGTCCCACCCCTGCACGATCTTCGAGAAGTGGCCGCTGATCCCGGTCGTCGCGGCCGACGGCACGGTCACCGACTACGTCCGCACCTTCTTCTAGCGGAGCCGCGCCGGTGGACCTGGTCATCCGCGGGGCCCGCGTCGTCGACGGCACGGGCGGGCCCTCGTACACCGCCGACGTCGGCGTGCACGAGGGCCGGATCGCCGAGATCGGCCGGATCCGCTCCGGCGGCCGGCACACCGTCGACGCGCACGGCCTCGCGCTGGCCCCCGGGTTCGTCGACATGCACGCCCACAGCGACCTCGCCCTGCTCCGCGACCCGGACCACAGCGCCAAGGCCGCCCAGGGCGTGACCCTCGAGGTCCTCGGCCAGGACGGGCTCTCGTACGCGCCCGTCGACGACCGCACCCTGGCGCAGGTGCGGGCCGCCATCACCGGCTGGAACGGCGCGGGCGAGGACATCGAGTTCGGCTGGCGGGACGTGGGCGGGTACCTGGACCGGCTCGACCGCACCGGCATCGCCGTCAACGCCGCGTACCTCGTCCCGCAGGGCACCGTCCGCGCGTACGCCATCGGCTGGGACGACCGCCCGGCCACCCCCGCCGAGCTCGACCGGATGCGTACGCTCGTCGCCGAGGGCCTCGCGCAGGGCGCGGTCGGGCTGTCCTCCGGGCTCACCTACACCCCCGGCATGTACGCGTCCGGCGCCGAACTGACCGAGCTGTGCCGGGTGGTGGCCGCGTACGGCGGCTACTACTGCCCGCACCACCGCTCGTACGGGCGCGGCGCGCTCGACGCGTACGCCGAGATGGTCGAGCTGAGCCGGGAGGCCGGCTGCGCGCTGCATCTCGCGCACGCCACCATGAACTTCGCGGAGAACGAGGGCCGGGCGGGCGCCCTCCTCGCCCTCCTCGACGACGCCCTCGCCGCCGGGGCCGACATCACCCTCGACTCGTACCCGTACACCCCGGGCTGCACCACCCTCGTCGCGCTCCTGCCCAGTTGGGCGGGCGAGGGCGGGCCGCAGGCCGTCCTCGCCCGGCTGCGCGACGACGCCGAGGCCGAGCGGATCCGGTACGCGCTGGAGGTGACCGGGGCCGACGGCTGCCACGGCGTCCCCGTCGACTGGGCGACGATCGAGATCTCGGGAACGGCGGACCCCGCGCTCGGGGCGTACGTCGGCACGCGCCTGCGGGACTGGGACACCGCGCGGCGGCTGCTGGTGGAGGACCGGCTGGGGCCGACGGTCCTCCAGCACGTCGGCCACGAGGAGAACGTCCGGGCGATCATGCGCCACCGGGTCCACACCGGCGGCTCGGACGGCATCCTCCAGGGCGCGAAACCGCATCCGCGGGCGTACGGCACCTTCCCGCACTACCTCGGGCGCTATGTGCGCGAGCTCGGCGTGCTCTCGCTGGAGGAGTGCGTGGCCCACCTGTCCGGCCGCCCGGCGGCCCGACTGCGGTTGCCCGACCGGGGGTTGGTGCGCACCGGCCGGCGCGCCGATCTCGTCCTGTTCGACCCGGACACGGTCGCGGCCGGGTCGACGTACGAGAACCCGCGGGCGCTGCCGGCCGGCATCCCCCACGTGCTGATCGGCGGCCGGTTCGTGATGCGGGACGGGAAGAGGACGGACGCCTTGGCCGGCCGGTCGGTCCGCAGGACGCCGTACCGCGGGCGCTGAGACCGTTGAGGCCGTGGGGGGTTCAGGCCGTCCGCCTACGATGGGCGGCATGCTCGCCTTCGTCCCCGCCGCGCTGTTCTTCGTCCTCTTCTGCGTGAGCGTGCGGGAGGACCGCCGGCGCTTTCGGAACGCGGTCCTGCTTGGCCTCACCCTGATGTTCGGGTCGACAGGCCTGCTGTTCCAGATACCCGAACTGCCGTCACCGCTGGATGCGATCGCGGTCCTGCTGGTGCTGCTCGTGCCCACGGTCGGCACGCTCGTGCTCGGCGGCTACCTGATCCGCAACGGCCTGACGATGATCCGCAAGGAGGGCCGCAGCCCGACCAACATGCTGTCCATGGCGGCGGGCGTCGGGATCTTCGCGCTGATCGCGCTGGTCCTCGGGGTGGCCGGCCGGGGCTCGCGCGTCGTGGACACGATGGTGGCGGGCCTGATCATGCTCGTCGGCTACGTCTCCTTCCTCTTCCTCTGCTTCCTCGCGTACGCCTTCCTCTACGGGCGGATCACGGTGCGCGGAGACGTCGACTACGTGGTGATGCTGGGCTCCGGTCTCATCTGCGGCGAGCGGGTGCCGCCGCTGCTGGCGTCCCGGCTGGAGAAGGGCCGGCAGATCCACGCCGCCCAGGTGGCCCGGGGCGGCCGGGTGCCGCTGCTGCTGGTCTCGGGCGGGCAGGGGACGGACGAGAGGCTGTCGGAGGCGCGGGCGATGGCGGACTGGCTGATCGCGCAGGGCGTCCCGGAGGAACAGATACGGCTCGAGGACCGCTCCCGTACGACGAGGGAGAACCTCGCCTTCAGCCGCACGATCATGCTCGATGCGGACCCCGGCTACCGCTGCGTGGTCGTCACCAACAACTTCCACGCCTTCCGGGCCGCGATGACGGCCCGCAGGGCCGGGGTCAACGGGCAGGTGCTGGGTTCCCCGACGGCCACGTACTTCTGGCCGAGCGCCACCCTCCGCGAGTTCGCCGCGGTGTTCTGGGAGCACCGGGCGGTCAACCTGAGCATCTGCGCCTCGATAGTCGCCCTGACGGCCTGTGCGGCGGTCGCCTCGGCGTGACGGGCGGGGCCCGGATCCCTGCGGGTGCGTTCATGGCGATGTCGCCGGAGGATGAGGGGATCGGGGGACATTCCGAGGAGGTAACCGATGGACAGTGAATCGGACCAGCAGCCCAAGCGGCCGGCCAAGCTCTTCAGCGGCGGGGAACGGCCGTACGACCCCGAGGACCTCGTGATGGTGCAAGGCATGGAGCCGACTCCGGAGCGGCTCGAGAAGGCGCGCCAGCTGATCGAGAAGGAGGGCCCGGCGGTCATCGAGCGCTACCTCCCGTAGCCCGGGCGGTGGCGCGGCACGAAAGCTGCTGGTGGCCCCGGCCGGGGGTCCGCCCCCGGCCGGGGCCACATGCGCGGCGCTACGAAGCGCTGCCCGTGGCGGTGGGGGCGGGAGCGGCGGATGCGCGCAGGCTCCACCAGACCGAGCCGAGCAGCAGCGCGCCCGGGAGGATCCCCGCGACCGAGGCGATGGCGGCCCGGGAGGAACCGAGGGCGGCCATCACCAGGCCCACGGCGCCGCACGCGGACATCGCGGCGGCCAGCAGGTTCAGCGACGGCGTCCGCCAGACGGCCGCGAGCCCGAAGAAGTGCACCCCGACCACGAACGCGATCCAGGCGACCATGGCGTGCGGGGCGTGCAGCAGGTGGTTGATCACGAGGATCCCGGCCACGGCGGCGAGCACCTCGGCGCCCACCACGTACCCGTAGCGCCGTCCGAAGTGCCGGCGCGTCTCGGCGGGCGCGGTCTCGGCGGGCGCGGTCTCGGCGGGCGGGGGCGCGGGGAGGCGGCGCACCCCGCGGAACACGGCCAGGAAGGCGATCAGCGCGAGGACCCGCACGGGGATGGCGGCGGCTGTCGGCAGGGTGGCCGCGTTCACCTGCATGAAGGCGAGCCCGAATGTCGCGCCGATGATGCGGCCCGTCTTTTCCCTTGTCATGGCCACAGTTTCACCGACGGTGATCATGAGATACAAAGCGCGCTCCGGGCCGACCGCATCCAGAATCGGTGAAGGATCGTTAAGCCGCGCGGGGGCCCTGACTCGGAGGCACCGCCATGCAGACGCTCACCATCGACTGGGACCACCCCACCGACCCGAAGCCCGGCCGCGAGCGGGACCACGTACAGGATTACGTGGCGACCGGCGGACTCGACGGCCACCTCTGGCACGGGGTCCCCACGCTGCTGCTCACCACCTTCGACCGCGCCATGGGCCGCACCGCCCGGACCCCGCTGATCTACTCGACGGACGAGGGTCGGCACATCGTGCTCGCCGCCGACTGGGGCGCCCCTCAGCACCCGGCCTGGTACCGGAACCTGGCCGCCCACCCGGGGGTCCGCCTCCAGGTCGGCCCGGCCGTCTTCCAGGCCACGGCCCGTACGGCCTGCCCGATCGAGCGGGACGTCTACTGGCCCGCCATGACGGCCCTGTGGCCCCTCTTCGACGACTACCGGACGGCGGCGGCGCCCCGCGAGATCCCTCTGGTCATCCTCGAGCCGGCCCCCGGCCGCTCCGCCTGACGCCGACCGTCCGGATCACGCCCCGCATCGGACCGGCCCGGAGCCCGGCAGCCGGCCGGCCCGGCACTCACCCGTGGTCGTAGACCGTCACGGGCACGTCCCGGGCGGACAGGGCCTGGGTGATCAGCGGTTCGATGCGGGGCCACTTGCCGCCGGCCAGGCCGCAGCCTATGCGGGGCATGTGGACCGAGGCGCCCCGTTCGAGCGCGTGCCCGGCGAGCGCCGCCAGGCAGCGTTCCACCGCGCCGTAGCGGATCGGCGGGCCGCCGCTGCCCGTGCGTATGCCGCGCTGGCCGACCATGTTGGCCACCCAGACGTCCGGCGCCACCTGGACCAGCTGGACCGCGCCCAGCCCGAAGTCGTTCCCGCTGCGGCCCCGGTGCCAGGCCCGGTACGCCTTCTCGGGCTCGGGCCAGCGCTTCGAGAGCGCCACCACGAAGCCCTTGCCCCAGCCGCCGATGTCGTTGCAGACGTGCGCGATGATCTTCGGCCCCTTGGCCTGCGGGCTGGTCGCGTCCCCCGCGATGATGCGCAGATGCTCCATGTTCCGCCCCCTTTCCCCACCCACGACGGTACGGGCGACCACTGACAGTGCGGCGGCCTGCTCGCGCGGAGCGCGGACCGCCTGCCCGAGCCGCGTCCGCGCGCGCCTCGAAGCGACGAGCGTGACGAGCGCAACACCGCGGCTCGCCCGTCGCCGGCCCCCACCGATTCCGCAGGCCGGAGCGCCGCGGTGCCGCCGTTTCCAAGGGTGGACCGGGCCGCCACCGTTCCATCATGCGAAACGGGACATATCACTCCCCCGCTCCTGTCCCGAATACCTCGGCGGACCGCCCGTACGGCCCGTAAGCTCCCGTCATGCAGGTGATCCAGTCAACGAAACTCGCCAATGTCTGCTACGAGATCCGCGGCCCCGTCCTCGAAGAGGCGATGCGGCTCGAAGCAGCAGGTCATCGCATCCTCAAGCTCAACACCGGCAACCCCGCGGCCTTCGGCTTCGAGTGCCCGCCGGAGATCCTTGAGGACATGCTCCGCAACCTGGGCAACGCCCACGGGTACGGGGACGCGAAGGGGCTGCTCTCCGCGCGCCGCGCGGTCATGCAGCACTACCAGACCAAGGGCATCGAGCTGGACGTCGAGGACATCTACCTCGGCAACGGCGTCTCCGAGCTGATCCAGATGTCGATGCAGGCGCTGCTCGACGACGGCGACGAGGTGCTCGTCCCCGCGCCGGACTACCCGCTGTGGACCGCCTCCGTGTCGCTGGCCGGCGGCACCGCCGTGCACTACCGCTGCGACGAGCAGTCCGACTGGATGCCGGACCTCGCCGACATCGAGCGCAAGATCACCGACCGCACCCGCGCGATGGTGATCATCAACCCGAACAACCCGACCGGCGCCGTCTACGACGACGAGATGCTGCGCGGCCTCACGGACATCGCGCGCCGCCACAACCTGATCGTCTGCTCCGACGAGATCTACGACCGGATCCTCTACGACGGCGCCACGCACACGAACACCGCCGCGATCGCCCCGGACCTGCTGACGCTCACCTTCAACGGGCTCTCCAAGAACTACCGCGTCGCCGGCTACCGGTCCGGCTGGATGGCGGTCTGCGGCCCCAAGAAGCACGCCGCGTCGTACATCGAGGGCCTGACGATCCTGGCCAACATGCGACTGTGCGCGAACATGCCCTCGCAGCACGCCGTCGCGACCGCCCTCGGCGGCCGGCAGTCGATCACGGACCTCGTCCTCCCGGGCGGGCGGCTGCTGGAGCAGCGCGACACGGCGTACGAGCTGCTGACGCAGATCCCCGGCATCACCTGCGTGAAGCCCAAGGGCGCGCTGTACCTCTTCCCGAAGCTCGACCCGGCCGTCTACAAGATCAAGGACGACCGCCAGCTGGTCCTCGACCTGCTGCGGGCCGAGAAGATCATGGTGGTGCACGGCACGGGCTTCAACTGGCCCGAGCCCGACCACTTCCGGATCGTGACGCTGCCGAACCCCAAGGACCTGGCGGACGCGGTGACCCGGATCGGCAAGTTCCTCGACGGATACGGCCAGCCGTAGCAGGCATGGCGCACTCGATGCCGGATCGAGCACAACTTTAGAACGGATCCAATGTAGGATGGCCTCCTGACCACGCAGGAGGCCCCCACATGTACGAGCCGATCCGCACGAAGCCGGTCGTCCACCGTCTGGGCGGCCGCCACTCCGACGACCACGCCGGCTATCCGCACAGCAGCCGCGCCGAAGCGCTGGACACCCAGCTCGCCGGCCACCTGGCCGCCCTGCTGACCGTCACCGACGAGCTCGGGCTCGACGGCGCCGCCGCCCGTATCGCCGCCCAGGTGGCCCGGCTGCGCGGCGCCGAGCCCGCGCGTGCGCCGCGCGCCGACATCGCCGGGGCCGTGGAACTCACCGCCCTGCACCAGCGGGCCCATGACCTCGCCGGCCGCGCGCTGGTCGTCGCCGCGTCCCGCGCCGACACCACCGTCGCGATCCTCGCCGCCGAGCGCATGGACGCGCACGCCGCCGCCCTGGCCTCGCAGAACCTGGCCGGCAGCCTCTGATCGGCCCCGGTCCGGGGCCGCGGAGGCTCCGGACCGGGCGCCACCGCCCCGGCCTGGCCGGGCGCACGCCCCGGCTCGGCCCGTCGGGCCGGTTCCGCTAGCGGTTCGGGGTGAAATCGGCGGCAGCGACCCCGCACCAGGGGGTTGTGGCCGGGGGCCACAGAGGGCCCAGGGCCTCGGCGTGTTCCGTGGCGGACGGGGCTACGCCCGGGAGTTTCACCAGGGACTGGGCCGGGCGGGTGGCCGCGTCCGGGTCCGGATCCGCCTTTTCGCGGAACTCGACCGTGACCACGTACGCACCGGTCCCCTCGGGGCGGCCCGCCACCTCCACCGTCGCCACCACGCGGCGGCTGCCCGGATCGATCCGGCAGCCGGTGACCCGTACGTCCTCCACCGCAGGTCGCGGCGGCGCCGCGCCCGGCTCGCCGCTGGCCCAGACGTACAGGCCCAGCGGGGCGAACACCAGCAGGCCGGCCACGACCGTCAGGCCGACCGCCCAGCCCTGCCACTTCAACGCGCTCACGCCCATGGGACGATCCTCCCGGCCTGCCGCCCCGCCTGCCAGCACCGGCCGATCCACACAGCATTTCGAAGTGGGACCGCCTGGACACCTGACGTTCATTCAACTTCACGCGGAATGTGGGTTTCCGCGAGCACGCTGCACCCGTGAGACGCATCCTAGGAATCGCCCTGGCGGTCCTCCTCCTCGGCGGCGTGGTCGCCGTCGCGCTCGCCGGAGGAGACAAGACCCCCACCACGGCAACGAAGACCGTGAAAGGCGTCATCGGATCCGAGAAGTCCGAATACTTCCGCGATCCCGACGTCGTCAAAACCCTGGCCGACAAGGGCTACACCGTGAAGACCGAAACGTCCGGCTCCTGGGCGATGGACCAACTCGCCCTCAAGGAGTTCGACTTCGCCTTCCCCAGCAGCAGTGAACCCGCCACGGAGATCGAGGCCGCGGCCGGCGTCAAGGGCGCCCAGACCACCAAGCCCTTCTTCTCCCCGCTCGTGGTCATCGCCCGCTCCAACGCCGCCAAGGTGCTCGCCGACAACAACCTCGCCAAGATGACCGGCAAGAACTCCGGGACCCTCCTCATGGGCCCCTACCTCAAGGCCGCCGGCGAGGACCGCACGTGGCAGCAGCTGTCCGGCTCCGCCGCCTTCGCCGAGCTGACCGGCACCGTGTTCATCAAGACCACCGATCCCGCCACGTCCAACTCCGGCGCGCTCTTCCTGGCCGCCACTTCCAACGTCGCCAACGGCAACAGCGTGGTCTCCGACCAGGCCGCGATCGACCGCACCGCGCCCCTGATGCAGAAGCTGATCTCCGTCCAGGGCGCCCTGGAGCCGAGCACCGACGACCCCTTCCGGGCCTTCATCTCCGGCAGCGGCGAGCCGCTCATCCTCGCGTACGAGTCGCAGGTCGCCTCGCTGCTCCAGCAGAAACCCGGACCGGGGGCCACCGACGGCATGGTCGTCCTCTACCCGGACACCACCGTCAACTCCCCGCACACCTTCGTGCCGATCAGCGAGAACGCCAAGGAGCTCGGCTCCCTCCTCGCCAACGACCCGAAGCTGCGCGAGCTGGCCGTCCGGCACGGGTTCCGGCCGCAGAACGGCGTGTCCGAGTTCACCGCGGCCACCGCCTCGCACGCCGCGTACATCAACCCGGAGCTGACCGGAATCCGCCAGGTCAGCGCACCGACCGTCAAGATCCTCATGGCGCTGGCCGCGCGCGCCAAGGGCTAGGGGGACCACGTACATGACACTGACACCGCCTGAGGAGAGCCCGCTCGTCCTCACCGCCCCCGAGCCCGTCGCCCCCGTCAAGCGGGAGCAGGCCTCGGGCCTCGTACCGGTGCAGGACGGGGTGCGCGAGGAGATGGCCCGCCGGGCCGGGGAGTACGTCGGCTCGCTCGCCGGGATCGATGCCCGCTCCCCCGAATTCGCGAGCCGCATCGGCGAGATCTCCGGGCTCGGCGCCGCCGACATCCGCAGCGCCGCCCAGCAGTCCAACCGGATGCTCGAGCGGGCCGTACGGTCCGTCGGCTCCGACGGGGGCGGCGACGCCCAGGCCCGCGTCGCGGGCTCCCTGGTCGAGCTGCGCCGCACCGTGGAGGACCTCGACCCGCGGGACACGCCCGCCAAGGGCGTCAAGGCGTTCCTCGCGAAGCTGCCCGGCGGCAACAAGTTCCGCGACCACGTGGCCAAGTACGCCTCCTCGCAGGCCACCCTCAACAAGATCGTGGGCGCCCTGCGCGGCGGTCAGGACGAGCTGCGCCGCGACAACGCGGCCCTGCACACCGAGCGGGCGCGCCTGTGGGAGACCATGGGCAAGCTCCAGGAGTACGCCGTCCTCACCGAGGCCCTCGACACGGCCGTCGGGCAGCGGATCACCGAGGCCGAGCACAGCGACCCACCGGCGGCCGACGCGATGCGCGCCGACCTCCTCTTCCCGGTCCGGCAGAAGCACCAGGACCTGCTGACCCAGCTGGCGGTGTGCGCGCAGGGCTATCTGGCGATGGACGTGGTCCGGCGCAACAACGACGAGCTGATCAAGGGCGTCGACCGGGCCGCCACCACCACCGTGTCCGCGCTGCGGATCGCCGTGATGCTGGCGTCGGCCCTCGACAACCAGCGCAAGGTGATCGAGCAGGTCAACACGTTGCGTACGACCACCGAGGACCTGATCCGCGGCAACGCGGAGATGCTGGCCACGCAGAGCGGGGAGATCCAGCGGATCGCCGCCGACCCGGCGGTCGGCGCGGAGACGCTGCGTACGGCCTTCGCGCAGATCTACCGGACGCTGGACGCGATCGACACGTTCAAGGTGCAGGCCACCGAGAACATGGCCGCCACCGTCGAGTCCCTGACCGGGGAACTGCAGACCGCGTCGGCCTACCTGGCCCGTACGCGTACCTCCGGCGCACTGGAAGGCGGGGCCCTGTGAGCATCCGTGGCGTCCGTGCCGCTTCGGTGCGCAGACGGCTCGCGGCGGCGGTCGCGCTGGCCGCGACCCTGCTGGGGGCTTCGGCCTGCACCGCCGACGGGCCCGCGAAGCCCGCCGGGTCGAAGTACCAGGAGGGCAGGCTGCGGGTGCTGGCCTCCAGCGAGCTGGCCGACATGGAGCCGGTGCTGAAGGCCGCGAAGGCCGCGACCGGGGTCAGCGTCGAGCTCACCTGGTCCGGCACCCTGGACGCGGCCGAGCAGGTCGCCTCCGGAAAGGCCGACGGCAAGTACGACGCGATCTGGCTGTCCTCCAACGACTACCTGCGGCTGCGCCCCGAGGCCGCCGGGAAGCTCAGCAGCGAGACGCCGGTGATGTCCTCGCCGGTCGCGCTGGGCGTACGGGCGGACGCGCTGGCCCGGCTCGGCTGGAAGCCCGAGGAGGTGACCTGGTCGGCGGTGCACGAGGCCGTCTCCGCCGGGAAGCTGTCGTACGGGATGACCGACCCGGTGCGCTCCAACTCCGGGTTCTCCGCGCTGATCTCTGTGGCCTCCGGGCTGTCGGGCGCGCAGGCGGCGCTGACCGACGCGGACGTGAAGACGGCCCAGCCCAAGCTGAAGGAGTTCTTCGCCGGGCAGAAGCTGACCTCGGGATCCTCCGGCTGGCTGGCCACCGCGTACGCCAAGCGCGGGGACGTGGACGCGGTGGTGAACTACGAGTCCGTGCTGCTGTCCATGAACCGCGACGCGAAGACGGACCTGACGGTGATCCGGCCGCGCGACGGGGTGGTCACCGCCCACTACCCGCTGACCCTGCTGACCTCGGCCCCGGCCGGGGCCCGCGAGTCGGGGCGGGCCCTGACCGACTACCTGAGCGGCGCCGAGGCGCAGAAGGCGATCACCGAGAAGACCTTCCGCCGGCCGGTCGCGGCCGGGGTGCAGCCGGCGGCCGGGCTGAACGCGGACAAGCGGCGCGAGCTGCCGTTCCCGGGCACCCGGTCGGTCGCGGACGGGCTGCTGGCCTCGTACGAGAACGAGCTGCGCCGGCCCTCGCGGACGGTGTACGTGCTGGACACCTCGGGCTCGATGGAGGAGGACGACCGCATCGGGCGGCTGCGGTCGGCGCTCACCGAGCTGACGGGAACGGGCGGTTCGGGGCCCGGGCAGCGGTTCCGGGACCGCGAGGAGGTGACGCTCCTGCCGTTCGGCGACAAGGTGAAGAAGGTGCTGACGCACGTCGTCGAGCCGGGCAATCCCGGGCCCGCGCTGGATGCGATCCGGGGCGATGTGAAATCGCTCCGGCCGGAGGGGGGTACGGCCGTGTACGGCAGTCTGAAGGCGGCGTACGAGCACCTGGGGAAGGGCAACGCGGATGCGTTCACCTCGATCGTGCTGATGACGGACGGGCAGAGCGGTGACAAGGCGAAGGACTTCGACTCCTTCTACGCCGGGCTGCCGGACGCGCAGAAGCACACACCGGTCTTCGCGGTGCTGTTCGGGGACTCGGACCGCAAGGAGCTCACCCACATCACCGAACTGACCGGCGGGCGGCTCTTCGACGCCACCGACGGCAACGGTTCGCTGGACGGAGCCTTCGAGGAGATCCGTGGCTACCAATAGATCCGCCGGCGGGGGAGGGCTCGGCACGCGTCTTCTCGACTACCTGGAGTCGAAGAAGAACCTGGCCGGCAGCGCCTGCGGGATCGTCGGGCTGGGCCTGACCCTCACCGGGGTCGCGGGCACGTACTGGCCGGTGGTCGTGGCCGGGCTGTACGGCGCGGGCGCGCTGATCGCCCCGCCGCGGCGGCCGGCGCCGCCGGAGCCCGAGGGGCCCACCGAGCAGCTGAACGGTGTACGGGAGCAGTTCGGCCGGCTGCGGGAGTACGTCGCCGAGGTGGAGCTGCCCGCTCCGGCCGAGGGGCGGCTCGCGGAGCTGATGGAGCTGTATGGGGCGCTGCTGGAGCCGGGGTGGGTGGCCGACGTCCTGGCCACCGATCCCGAGTCGGTGCACGCGCTGTCGCGGGCGATCGAGCTGGACGTGCCGGAGTGCGTGGACACGTACAACCGGACGCGCTGGTGGACCCGGCTCACCCCGGGCGGGGAATCGCCGGAACGCCACCTGGAGCGGCAGCTGTCGCTGCTGCACGAGGAGGCGGAACGCGCGACGGCGGACCTCCGCGAAGCAGAGGCCCGCCGTCAACAGACGCACACGACCTACCTGGAGGAGCGCGGACAACGCTCCTGACAGGTATGACTTTCGGCCGGTGCTGCGGTGGGAACCGCTTGGTCGGGGGCTCCCACAGCGGTGGGCGCCGCTTGGTCGGGGGCTCCCACGTTCATTGGCCCTTCTTCAGGGCGCGGCCCGGCTCAGCCCAGGCGCTCGACGAGCGCGTGGTACTGGTCCCACAGCTCCTTGGGAGTGTGGTCGCCGTAGGTGTTCAGGTGCTCGGGGACCAGGGAGGCCTCGTCCCGCCACACCTCCTTGTCGACGGTGAGGAGGAAGTCCAGGTCCTCGGCCGGGATGTCGAGGCCGTCGGTGTCCAGGGAGGCCACGGTCGGCAGGATGCCGATGGGGGTCTCGACGCCCTCGGCCTTGCCGTCGAGGCGCTCGACGATCCACTTCAGGACGCGGCTGTTCTCGCCGAAGCCCGGCCACACGAACTTGCCCGCGTCGTTCTTGCGGAACCAGTTCACGTAGTAGATCTTCGGGAGCTTGGACTGGTCCTTGTCCTTGGCGACGTCGACCCAGTGGCCCATGTAGTCGCCCATGTTGTAGCCGCAGAACGGCAGCATGGCGAACGGGTCGCGGCGCAGCTCGCCGACCTTGCCCTCGGCGGCGGCGGTCTTCTCGGAGGCGATGTTCGAGCCGATGAAGACGCCGTGGTTCCAGTCGAAGGACTCGGTGACCAGCGGCACGGCGGAGGCGCGGCGGCCGCCGAAGAGGATCGCGGAGACCGGGACGCCCTTGGGGTCCTCCCACTCGGGGGCGATCGTCGGGCACTGCGAGGCCGGGACGGCGAAGCGGGCGTTGGGGTGGGCCGCCGGGGTCTCGGACTCCGGGGTCCAGGCGTTGCCCTTCCAGTCGATGAGGTGCGCGGGCGCCTCTTCGGTCATGCCCTCCCACCAGACGTCGGAGCCGTCCGGGGTGAGCGCGACGTTGGTGAAGACGGTGTTCGCGTACATCGTCTTCATGGCGTTGGCGTTGGTGTGCTCGCCGGTGCCGGGCGCGACGCCGAAGAAGCCGGCCTCGGGGTTGATCGCGTACAGGCGACCGTCCTCGCCGAAGCGCATCCAGGCGATGTCGTCGCCGATGGTCTCGACCGTCCAGCCGGGGATCGTGGGCTCCAGCATGGCCAGGTTCGTCTTGCCGCAGGCGCTCGGGAACGCGGCGGCGACGTACTTCGCCTCACCCTGCGGCGGGGTGAGCTTGAGGATCAGCATGTGCTCGGCGAGCCAGCCCTCGTCGCGGGCCATGACGGAGGCGATGCGCAGCGCGTAGCACTTCTTGCCGAGCAGGGCGTTGCCGCCGTAGCCCGAGCCGTACGACCAGATCTCGCGGGTCTCCGGGAAGTGCGAGATGTACTTGGTGGTGTTGCAGGGCCACGGCACGTCGGCCTGGCCCTCGGCGAGCGGAGCGCCGAGGGTGTGGACGGCCTTGACGAAGAACCCGTCGGTGCCGAGCTCGTCGAGGACGGCCTTGCCCATGCGGGTCATGGTGCGCATGGCGACGGCGACGTAGGCGGAGTCGGTGATCTCGACGCCGATCGCGGAGAGCTCGGAGCCGAGGGGGCCCATGCAGAAGGGGACGACGTACATCGTCCGGCCCTTCATGGAGCCGCGGAAGATACCTTCCTGCCCCGCGAAGATGGCCTTCATCTCGGCCGGGGCCTTCCAGTGGTTGGTCGGGCCCGCGTCCTCCTCCTTCTCGGAGCAGATGAAGGTCCGGTCCTCGACGCGCGCGACGTCGGACGGGTCGGAGGCGGCGTAGTACGAGTTGGGGCGCTTGCCCTCGTCGAGCTTCTTGAACGTGCCCTTGGCGACGAGCTCCGCGCACAGGCGCTCGTACTCGGCCTCGGAGCCGTCACACCAGACGACCCGGTCGGGCTGGGTGATCGCTGCGATCTCGTCCACCCAGGAGATCAGCACCGCATGTTCGGTGGGAAGGGTCGGACCGGTGGTGGGAGCCGCGTTGTCGCGCGCCACGATTGCTCCTTGTTGAGGGGTGTGTTTGGTGTTTGCCCCGTGGGGGCTGCGACCCGGACGCTTCGCGCTCCGCTCATCCGGTGCCGACCGCACTCATCTGATCATCCGGTGCATGTGCGCATATGTCCAGGGGGCCTCTCACGTGAGCATCGCCACTCCCGTCAATCTTCCGTAAAGCGCACTAACGGAAACCTACGGACCCGTAGGTAGCATGGCGGCCATGAGTTCTGACGCCGCCGCCGTGCCGGTCGACGCCGTACCGGTCGCACCCGACGCCTCCGAGGCACCGGAAGCCAAACCGCTGATGCGCGGCTGGCTGCACACCGGAATGTTCCCTGCCGTCGTCGTCGCGGGCCTGGCGCTGATGGCCTTCACCGAGTCGACCCGGGCCCGGGTGGCGTGCGGGGTGTACATCCTCACGGCCTGCCTGCTGTTCGGCGTCAGCGCGGTGTACCACCGCGGCACCTGGGGCCCCCGGGGCGAGGCCATCCTGCGGCGCCTCGACCACGCCAACATTTTTCTGATCATCGCAGGGACCTATACCCCGCTGACGGTGCTCCTGCTCCCGCCCTCCACCGGACGGACGCTCCTGTGGGCGGTCTGGATCGCGGCCGCGGCCGGCATCGCCTTCCGCGTCTTCTGGGTCGGCGCCCCGCGCTGGCTCTACACCCCCTGCTACATAGCGATGGGCTGGGCGGCAGTCTTCTTCCTCCCCGACTTCATGCGCACCGGCGGCATCGCCGTCCTGGTCCTGGTGATCGCCGGCGGGCTCCTCTACAGCGCGGGCGGCGTGATCTACGGCATGAAGCGCCCGAACCCCTCCCCCCGCTTCTTCGGCTTCCACGAGGTCTTCCACTCCCTGACGCTGGCCGCCTTCGTGGCCCACTACGTCGGCATCTCGCTCGCGGCCTACCAGCACTAGGCCGTCCCTTCCGGAACTGACGGAGCCCCGTCGCGGTGCGCGGCGGGGCTCCGTTCTGCCGGGGCGGCTACGTGCAGGCGTAGCCGTCGCCGTCCGGGTCCAGGCGCAGCGGGTCGCTGCCGTTGACCTTCATGCGCTTCGGGTACTGGTGGGAGGCCAGCCAGTCGCAGCGGGCCTTCGTCGTCGCCTTCACCTCCGCCGGGAAGGTGGTCGGGACGCACTGGCCGACCGTGCCGTAGTGCCGGTCGCAGCCGGCGACGCTCGGGGCGACGGGCACCGAGTCCCGCCGGCCCGGGTTCTGCTTCGGGGCCGCCTGCGGCGCGTCCGCGAAGTCGTGGACGTGCGGCGACGGGGCCTGCGCCGTGGCCGCGAGCGCCGACGGGCCGCCCAGGTGCACCCAGGTCGCCACCGACGGGATGCCGTTCGCGTCGACCCCGAAGAGCATGTACCAGCCCGGCGGGGCCAGGTTCGGATTGCTGGTGACGTTGAGGTCGACGGTGGTGTTGTTGACCACCGTCATCGGCAGGTCCACGAACCGCTGGTTCGGGTCCGAGGAGTGCGTGACCGCCGCCGGACGGATCAGCTCCGCCTTGGCGATCGGCCGGTCGACGGTGATCCGCTGCGTGTCCCCGTACACCCACTGCGTGTCGATCACCGAGGTGAGCTTGGGGCGTGCGCCCTTGAACAGGTACGGCGGGGTGTAGATCGACACGTTGTTGTTGTACGTGCCGTTGCCCGGGTTGTCGCCGACCGTCATGACCCGTCCGTCGGGCAGCAGGAAGGCGCCCGAGTGGTACGTCCGCGGGATGGGGTCGGCCGGCAGCCCGGCCTTGTAGGTGTTGGCCACCGGGTCGAAGAACGAGGCCTCGTACACCGGGTCGGCCCGGTCGT
Source organism: Streptomyces sp. NBC_01296 (assembly GCF_035984415.1). NCBI lineage: Bacteria > Bacillati > Actinomycetota > Actinomycetes > Kitasatosporales > Streptomycetaceae > Streptomyces > Streptomyces sp. NBC_01296. Next base: position 3,503,720 of record NZ_CP130720.1, read on the forward strand.
GCAGCCCGCCGCCGGTCTCCAGCACCTTGCCGTCCGGCAGCAGCACCGCCGACACGTACATCTTGCCCTCGGCCCCGGTCTGCGCCCGCTTGACGCCGCCCACGTCGACCAGGCCCTGCGGCAGGTCGGGACCTGCGGTGTACGCGGGGCTCGCCGCCTTCAGGTCGATCAGCTCGGTGAGCCGGTTCGCCGCCGGGTTCGACTCGTTGTTGCCGCCGCCGACGGTCAGGACCCGCTGGTCCTGCGCGGGCGGCAGCAGCACGCTCGCCGACTCGTCGCGCTCGTCCTTCTTGCGCAGCCCGGGCACGTCCGTGATCGTGTTCGCGTTGTAGTCGTAGATCGACGCGCCGCTGCCCTGCGTGCCGTTGCCGAAGGTGTGGCTGCCCGAGTAGAAGAGCCGCCCGTCCTGCATCAGGATCATCGACGGGTACAGGCCCCAGTACGACCAGGTCTGGTTGACCTCGTTCATCGGGAGCCACTTGCCCTGCGCAGCCGAGAACTTCTCCGCGGTCACGTTGCCCGTCGAGTCCTCCTTCAGACCGCCGAAGGTGATCACGTCGCCGTTGCCGAGGACCGTCGCCGACGGGTACCAGTGCCCGCCGTTCAGGTCGTTGGTCTTCGTGTACGCCTCGGTCGCCGGGTCGAAGATGTACGAGTCCTTCAGCCCCTGGTAGCCGACCTTGCCGTCGGCGGACGGGTACCCCTTGTTGCCGCTCATCACGAGCACCCGGCCGTCCGACAGCTGCACGTGCCCCGAGCAGAACATGTCCACCGGCGTCGGGATCGTCTTGAAGGACCCGTTCGCCGGGTCGTACACGGCCGAGGTGAACGTGCCCGCGTTGAACTGGGAGATGTCGTTGCCCGAGCCCGCGATCAGCAGCACCTTGCCGTTCTTGAGCACGACGGCGTGCATCGAACGCACCGGGTTCTTGGCCGGGATCACCTCCCACTTGCCCTTGGCGCACTGCTCGGCCGTGCCCGTGCACCCCGGCTGCGGCGGGGCCGCGCCGACCTCCTCCAGTGCGTAGTCGTCCGTGGTGAGCGTGCCGACCCCGTAGACCGAGAGCCCCCAGGTGATCTTGTCGGTGCCGGGCGGAACGGCGGGCGTACGGACCTCCGTGCGCGCCCATCCGGCACTGACCGGCGGATTCTGCAGGTCGGTCCAGTACTGCCAGCCCGCGGTGGTGTCGTGGCGGAACACCGTCACCGACACGTCCGGGGTGTTCGACTTGTACCAGGCCGAGAGGTCGTACTGCTTGCCCGGGACGACCGTCGGGGCGCAGGTGGTGTTCTCGGTGACGAGCGCCTTGCGGTCGCCGCTGAGGCGGCGGGTCAGCGAGACCTTCATGGCCTTGGTGCCGCTGTGCGCGTCGGCGACGGTGGCGTAGGTGAAGTCGTTGTCCCCCCAGCCGGACTTCTCCCAGCAGGAGGGCATGTCGTCGCCGGGTGCGCCGGCGGTCTCGAAACCGGAATTGGTGAGCAGATTGGGCGGTCCGGCCGTGGCCTGCTGCGGTGCGGTGAGCAGCAGGCCCGCGGTCATCGCCCCGACGGCGGCCAGGGCGGCGCGCCGCCCGGCCTTCCGCCGGATGTTCGCTGGCATGGACAGGTTCCCTTCCGTTCCGTGCGGCTCTGAGCGGCTCAACTCCTGGTGGTGCGTGCGGTACGCGTACGGCTGCGCGTCTTGCGCGGGAGGTAGACGAGGGCTTCGGTGGCGGCGAACCGCAGGACGAAGGTGGTGACCAGGGCGAGGGCGGTGGCGGACAGCACCTCCATGCCGAACCTGGCGACGAACAGGGCGATCAGCGGGATGCGCAGCAGCAGGTCGGCATTGGCCAGCACGGCGAAGCGGCCGACGCGGTCCGCCCAGTGGCGGTGGCGGCGCCGGTCGCGGAAGAGCAGGGTCTCGATGAGGACGAAGTTCCAGAGCACCCCGGCCTGGTTGGCGGCGATCTCGGCCGGCAGGTAATGCATCCCGGCGTGCGTGAGCAGCCACAGCGCGAACAGGTTCGGGACGAAGCCGGAGAGCCCGATCAGCCCGAAGCCGATCATCCGGGCCAGCGGGGTCGCCGAGCGCAGCGCGGCCAGGTGGGCCAGGAACCGCATCCCCTCGCGGGCGCTCGACTTGGACTCGCCGGAGTAGCGGTCCTGGAAGACGAACGGCACCTCGGCGACCTCGGCGGGGCGGCAGCGCACCGCCAGTTCCAGCAGGATCTTGTAGCCGAGGGGTTTGAGGGCGTCCGCGGTGACGACCGCGCGGCGCATGGCGAAGAAGCCGCTCATGGGATCGCTGATCCCGCGCAGGGCGCGCGGGAAGAGCCCCTTGGTGAGCCAGGTGGCGCCGCGCGAGACGGCGATGCGGTAGCTGCCGGCGAGCCCGGCCCGGCTGCCGCCCGGGATGTAGCGGGAGGCGACCACGAGGTCGGCGCCGGTGCGTTCGCCCTCGCCGACGAGCTCGGGCACCAGGTGCGGCGGGTGCTGGAGGTCGGCGTCCATGACGACGATCCAGTCCGTCTCGGCCCGCTTCAGGCCCTCGACGACGGCGCCGCCGAGGCCCCCGGCCGCGCTCTCGCGGTGCAGGACGGAGACCGGGAAGGGCAGGTCGAGGGCGGCCTTCTCGATGACCGCCGGGGTGTCGTCCGTGGAGTCGTCCACGAACAGGACCTCGCAGGGCAGGTGGGCGGGGAGCGAGTCGGCGAGCCGGCTCAGCAACTCGCCGATGTTCCCCGCCTCGTTGAAGGTCGGGATGATGAGGGTGACGCTGCCCGCCACCACCCCCTCCGGAGCGGAAAGCATCGGAATGGAAAATTCCGAATCGTTCAGGGCATGCGGGGTCCACAGGTCCTCGCTCATGGCGGATCAGCTCCCGTCGGCTCGGTCGGTCCTGCGGATCTCGATGCGGTCCTCGCCCGAGCCGAAGACGGCCACCGCGGTCGAATGCTCCAGCGCGGCCTTCACGTTGGGCAGGTCCACCGCGTCCCGCCGGACGGTGGGCGAGGAGACCACGTAGTCGATGTCCCGCCAGCCGCGCGGCAGCGTCTTGGTGACGGCCGGGTCGAGATCGGCCTTGTAGAACCAGATGGCGCCGAGCCCGGGCTCGAACCCGTGGTGCACGGCGTCCAGCCAGAGCGCGTCGTCGACCAGGACCCGGGTGCGCCCCGGGTCGGGGAGCTCCCGGCCGAGCCAGGCCGCGGCCTGCCGGTACGGGGCGTTCGCGTCGGCCGTGAGCGCGGTCCTGTTGCCTTCGTACCAGCGCGGCAGCACGTACACCGCGGCGGCCGCGGCGAGTACGCCGATCAGCACGCGGCGCCCGTACGTCAGGGACCTGCGCTCCCCCGGCGTACGGCGGCGGCGCAGCACGGCGTGCGTGATGCTCGCCGCGCCCCCGGCGAGGACCAGTGCGAGGAACGGCAGCGCCTGGATCACGTACATCGCCGGCAGGTAGCCGGAGGGCCGCAGCGCGACGGCCGCGAGGATGACGGCGGCGAGCGCGGGGCCGGCGAGCGCACGGGCGGTGACCGACCAGCGGAGGGTGAGGATCAGCAGGAGCGCGCCGGCCAGCCCGCCGAGCGGCAGGACGGTGTCGTAGTACAGCCAGGACCGGAACACGCCGTTCGAACCGGAGCCGGGGGCGAGGATGAAGCCCGAGCCCGGGCGGCTCATCTGGTACGTGATGCCGTCGATCAGCGAGACGTGCCCGGCGCCGGGCAGCAGTTCGCTGTTGAGCAGCGCGTACAAGGGGTACGAGAGCCCGATGAGCGCGCAGGCCGTGATGGCCCCGGTGACGGCGAACTTGCGGGTGTCCCGGTGGCTGTGGCGCCACATCGTCACCAGCAGCGCCGGCAGCACCACCAGCATCGTCTCCTTGGTCAGGACGGCGGTGGCGGCCGCGAGTCCGGACCCGAAGTGGTGCCACAGGTGGCGGCTGGGGGACGCGGCCAGGCAGAAGGCCAGCAGCATCCACATCACGGCGAGGTTGTCGAGGAAGATCTCCCGCTGGAGCACGACGGAGAGCGGGGAGAGCCCGAAGAGGGCCATCGCCAGTCCGGCCGCCCAGCGCGGCAGCCACAGCCGACGCGCGAGGACGTAGATCAGCACGGAGCTGACGGCGGAGACCGCGACCATCGAGAAGCGCATCGGCGCGACGGTCATCCAGTCGGGCACGAAGAGGGAGGGCAGGTACGTCAGGCCGGCTATCTGGATCCAGCCCAGCGGCGGATGGTCGTACCAGTACGTGTAGTGCGCGAGGCCCTCTCCCTGCTGCACGGCCCACGCCTGGGCGAGGTACGTGCCCTCGTCGTCGCTCAGGGTCGGGAAGTGCGTGATGTTCCAGCCCTGGACGAGGACGATCGCGAGCAGCACGGCCCCGCAGAGCAGCAGGTCGGGGCGGGAGGAGCGGAAGCGGACGAGGGGGTGGGCCGGGGCGGGCGGCCGGACCCCGAGACCGCCGCGGCTGCCGGGGCTGCTCGGACCCCGTTGGGCGGGGACGCGGGGCTCGGCGACGTTCGTGGCGGCGACGGTCGCGGCGGCACCGGGCTGGGGATCAGTGGCCGTGGGCAGGGTGGCGGTCACTGGTGGCTGTCCTCTCGGATCGCGGTGGACGCGCCGGCGGTGGAGACCCCGGCGGTGGCGCTGATCGAAGTGAGGTGGGCGCCGGTGTGGCTGGTCAGCTCCCACTCGCCCTGGCCGCGCTGCTCGCGCCAGACCGCACGGATCGCGGCGCCCGCCAGCATCACCTGGTAGAACGGGCCGCCGACGACGAGCTTGAGGTAGTGCACGAAGCGGACGCGCAGGCCGTACTGGCGGCCGAAGTCGTGCAGGCCGACGATCTCGAAGACGAACGTCACCATCGCCGTGATCATCGGCAGGAAGGTGATGATCGCGACGCCGACCGGTACGTCGAGGAAGACCGCGACGGCGAAGTTGACCGGGATGATCACCCCGGACGCGGCCTGCATGAACGGCGTCATCAACGTGTAGCGGGCCAGCCAGCGCTGGCCGCGGCCGGGCAGCTGCTGCCAGTCCTTCTTCCGGTAGACCTGGAGGAAGCCCTGGTTCCAGCGGGTGCGCTGCTTGAGCAGGCTCATCAGCGAGCCGGGCGTCTCCTCGCGGGTGACCATGTCGGAGTCGTACGCGACGACCACCTTCTTGCCGACCGAGGAAAGCCGTACGCCCAGGTCGCAGTCCTCGGCCAGGCAGTTCTGGTCCCAGCCGCCGGCCTCGCGGAGCACCTCGGTGCGGACGAAGACGGTGTTGCCGCCGAGCGGGATGAACCCCTTCTCCGCGTGCAGGTGCAGCCGGGAGCGGAACCAGAAGAAGTACTCCAGGCAGTTGCGCAGGCTGTACCAGCTCGAGTGGAAGTTGATGAGCTGCACCCCGCCCTGGACCACGTCGGCCGCGGTGGAGCGGAAGGCGTGGTCGACGTGGGCGAGCAGCTCGGGGTGGACCTGGTCCTCGGCGTCGAAGACCCCGACGATGTCGCCCCGGCAGTGCGGGAGGGCCGTGTTGAGGGCCTTCGGCTTGTTCTTGGTCTCGTGGTGATCGACGACGACCCGTACGCGCTCGGGCGCCCCGGCCGCGGCGGCCTCGGCGACGGCGGCGGTCTGCGGATCGTCGTGCCCGACGATGACGATGATCTCGTAGTCGGTGTGGCTCGATTCGAGCAGCCGCTCGATCGTGTGCCGCAGGACCGCCTGCTCGTGCCGGGCCGGCAGGAGCAGCGAGAAGGCCAGCAGGCCCTCGCCATCGGGGCGGTCGAACCGGGTGGAGGCGAGCGTCTCGGGCGTGCGCCACGCATGCATCTGCCACCACAGCGTGAAAGCGGCCATCCAGAAAAGCGCAAACGAAATCACGGATATGACGACAGAGGTGTACAAAACGTCCCCCACAGACATGCCGCGACACCAGGCGGCGATCGGCAAACCCCCAGGGGATCAAGGCGGGCCCCCCGGCCCGCCTGCCCCTGCTTCCCCCTCGGGCGCACCCCCAGTGCGCTGTTCCGGCGACTCCCCAGCGACTCCCGAAGACACGAGACTAGGCAGCAAAAATGAAACTCAGGCGCTGCAGAGATAAAAAATACGTTTCCGAACTTGCCCACAGGTAACCGGAATTGACGGCACTGTGGCCGATTCAGGGATGAACCGCACCCAACTGATCGGCAAGCTCGACCGGGTCTGTCGTAGGCCGCGCGCAGACGAAATGTCGACACACATACGCCGTGGGAAGGTCGCGTACGAGTGTGCGCTCGGCCAGCAGGGGGAACTCGCCCCCGCTGCCGTCGGCCGCAAGCGGCAGACCGACCGCCACCACAGCCCCGGGAGCCGTCCCCAGCAACGCCGTCCGGTGCAGCTCGGCCAGAGCCGGATCCTCCGGATGCCCCACCACGGCCACCTCGCGCGGACCGTCGAGCAGCGCCTCCGCCACCGCCAGTCCGTGCCCGATGAAGCGCGGAACGCGCGGACCCAGTGCGTGCACCACCCCGAGCGCCCGCTCGGCCGCCGTGCGGTGCGCCTGCGAGCCGGTGTGCGCCGCGTACGACAGGAGCGCCCCGGCCGCGGCCGTCCAGCCGGAAGGGGCCGCGGTGTCGGTCGGGTCCTGGGGCCGGCGGATGAGCTGCTCGGCGTCGTGCGCGGTGTCGTAGAGGGAGCCGTCCTGCGCCGTGAACCGGTCCAGGATCAGATCGACGAGGAACCCGGCGAACTCCAGCCAGACCCCCTCGCCGGTCACGGACGCCAGCGCGAGGAATCCCTCGGCGACGTCGCCGTAGTCCTCCAGCACCCCGGCGTTCGCCCCGACGCGCCCGTCCTTGCTGGTCCGGGCCAGCCGCGCCCGGCCGGCCGCCGCGTCGAAGTGGACCCGGACCAGCAGGTCCGCGGCCTCGGTCGCCCGCTCGACCAGCTCCGGCCGGTCGAAGTACGCCCCGCATTCGGCGAGCGCCGCGATCGCCAGGCCGTTCCAGGCGGCGACGATCTTGTCGTCGCGCCCGGGCGCGGGCCGCCCGACGCGCGCCGCGAGCAGCCGCTCCCTGATCCCGGTGATCACCCGGGCGTCCACGACGGGACCGTCCTGCGGCAGCTGGAGCACGGACGCGCCGTGCTCGAAGGTGCCCTCGTGCGTCACCCCGAAGTACGCGGCGGCCAGCGCCCCGTCGTCCTCGCCGAGCACCTCGGCCAACTGGGCGGGCGTCCAGGCGTAGTACGCGCCCTCCACGTGCTCGCCGGTCAGCGGATCCTCGCTGTCCGCGTCGAGCGCGGAGGCGAAGCCGCCCTCGGCGGTGCGCAGCTCGCGCACCATGAAGTCGGCGGTCTCGAGCGCGACGCGCCGCGCGAGGTCGGACCCGGTGGCCCGCCAGAGGTGCGCATAGACCCGACACAAAAGCGCATTGTCGTAGAGCATCTTTTCGAAGTGGGGCACGACCCACTCCCGGTCCACGGAGTACCGCGCGAACCCGCCCCCGAGCTGGTCGTAGATCCCGCCGCGGGCCATGGCCTCACAGGTGTCGGCGGCCATCTGGAGGGCCCCCTCGGCCCCGGTGCGCGCGTGGTGGCGCAGCAGGAACTCCAGCACCATGGACGGCGGGAACTTCGGGGCCCCACCGAATCCGCCGCTGACGGCGTCGTAGTCGCGGGTCAGCCCGAGAAGCGCCTGCACCAGCTCCTCGGGGCCGGGGGCGCCGGCCTTGCCGTAGTCCAACTGCCGCCCGGTCAGGTCCCGCACGATCCGCTGCGCGACGTCGGCCACCTCCTCGCGCCGCCCCACCCAGGCGGTCCGCACGCCTTCGAGGACCTGCGTGAAGGAGGGCATCCCGTGCCGGGGCTCGGGCGGGAAGTAGGTCCCGAAGTAGAAGGGCTCGGCATCGGGGGTGAGGAACACGGTCATGGGCCAGCCGCCCTGCCCGGTGGCGGCCTGCACGGCCTCCATGTAGACGGCGTCGACGTCGGGCCGCTCTTCGCGGTCCACCTTGACGTTGACGAAGTGCTCGTTCATGTAGGCGGCGGCCGGCTCGTCCTCGAACGACTCGTGCGCCATGACGTGGCACCAGTGGATTACCGGAAGCCTAAGTGGCAGGACGCATAGCCCACACTCAAGAGGATGGGCACGTCCCGCCGCTTCGCTTCTGTCATCGCCTCCTCTCCCCATGGCCACCAGTCCACTGGATTGGAGGCGTGCTGGAGCAGATAAGGCGACTGGGAGTTGGCCAGTCGATTCATATCGGCATCGTCGCACGATCCGGAGCGTCCGGCCCTGCAATCGAGGGTCAGACCCGGGAGTGATGTGGTGCACACGGCACGTAACCAAGAGGATGCACCCCCCCGCCCCGGCGGAGGAGACGGGCCCGAGCGATCTCGACCTGCGAGGCAGGGGGCGGCGCTTCGCAACCTGCGGCGCGGGCATACCCCAGAGGGCCAAGGGCCGGGGCATTCGCGGATGCCCCGGCCCTTTGCGGCTTGCTCGTCAAGCAGTGGCAGGCCGCGACCGAGGGAGGACAGCCTGCCCCATGGCGCGGTCCATCGCATTCTCCTCACATGACGAGGAACCCCGACTCTATGGCCCGAACAACCGCAAGAGTCCGATTCGGGCAGTTGAGCTTGGCCAAAATGATACCGACCGTGCGCTTGACTCCATGTTCAGAGATACTCAGCGATCGAGCGACTTGCCGGTTGCTCAGCCCCTCGGCAATCAGGCGCAGTACCTGCTGTTCACGTGCCGTCAGCGCAATCATTGACGCGCGCTTCGAGGTGGTGTCATCACCGTCCTGGTCGGGCGCCGTCACGGATCGTCGCGCCAGGGTCTCCGACACATGAAGCCGTCCGGCCTTCACGTCGACGATCGCCTCGCGCAGGGTCTCGGGGCGGAGATCCGCCCAGTCCAGGAAACCGTTTGCGTGATCTACCCAGGATTGCTCGACCACGTCTGCCGAATCCACCAGGATCAGTACACGTATGTTCTGGTTGCGCAGCTTTTCGGCGATCTCGTCAGGCAAAGACCCCAAAGCATTGCCGGCTGAAAGGATCAGCTGGCCGTTGCAGAATGTCGAGAGATCTTCGATATCCGTGATGGATTGCACTGCCGATTGAATTTCGAGCGAACGAAGCATTCCCTCGATACTGTATCGACGAATGTCATCTTCGATGATCAGCGCTATCTCAGTCTGCAGCAGGGATCGCCCAGCCTGCAGGGAAGCTCGCCTGTCAGATATGTCAGGCACCGGGTAATCCATCTGACTGCTGTAGTGTTCGTGATTTCCGCCGCCCGAAATCGGCTGCCGCGTCAACCTGCTCTTCACGCTAGCCATATCCGTGATCCCCCGTTAGCCATGTCAGTGATCCCCCAGTTTTCTCGCGTCAAAATCTGGAAGGTTCGACTCATGATCGATGAGCATGGCACGCAGTTGCGGGGAGTGTCCACTCTGGACTAGCCGCCGCGTGATGGTCTGTTGGTGGGCGGGGAATAGGAAGAGGTGCCTGCTGACCTGCAATGGTGGGAGTTCCCACGCTTTCACCACGCTCGATCGACAAGGCATCTCTCAAGTGAAAGTCGAGCACAGGTCCGCGAAACTGTTTGCCGCCTTCGATGGCCCCGATCTGATCGCGCATGCCGGGTTCGTCGCGATGATCCGGTTGGCCGAGCGGTGCGCATGGCCCGCCCTGGTGGCCGAGAAGGTGAGACTCGCCGGCGTGGCCAACGGCGCGGGGACGGCCGCCGCGCGGAGGCGGCGATCCGTACCCGCCGGGTGCGCCCGCGGCGACGACGCGGGCGCCGAGCCGTCAGGCGGGCTGGACGGCGATGGTGCAGAGGCGCTTGGTGGCCCGGGTCAGGGCCACGTACAAGTCCCTTTCCCCACCAGGGCGGTTCGTGATGATTTCCTCGGGGTTCATGACGACGACCCCGTCGAACTCCAGGCCGCGCGCTTCGGACGCCGGCACGATGCGTGCGTGCTGAGCGATGCCCTGGGCCGTCAGCTCGCCCACCCTGGTGTCCGCGCAGATCACTCCCAGGAGCTCGCCCGGGTGCGCGGCGCTCTGGGTGCGGAGCTCCTGGACGACGGCGGTGACCGACCCGTCCGGAGGCGTGGTCACGGTGCGAGGGATCTCACCGCTTCGCAGTGACCGCGTGGGCTTCTGGTCCGGAGCGATCCGCGTGAGCAGGTCCCGGACGCTCTCCAGGATCTCCTGAGTCGTGCGGTAGCTGACGGTCAGGTCGTGCAGTTTGAACCGCGGTCCGACGTGGGGGCTCAGGGCTTCCTTCCAGTCGCGTGCCGTCGCGACCGGGCCTGCCTGGGCGAAGTCGCCCACCAGCGTCATCGACCTCGACGGACAGCGGCGGACGATCATCCGCCACTGCATGGCGGTCAGTTCCTGCGCCTCGTCGACGACGACGTGCCCGTACGTCCGCTCGGGGGGGCCGGAGACCAGGCTCGCCGCCTCGTCCAGCAGCGGCACATCGGCATCGGTCCACGGGTCGTCCGGACCGCGCAGCAGAAGGGACCGCTCCTGCGCGGTCAGGCGGGGCAGGTGCTCGGCGAGAGCGTCGGCGTTCGTCAGGAGCGCCTTCACGAGGTCACCGGGTACCAGCCTCGGCCACAACGCCTCGACCGCCTGGTCGACTCCGGCGTCGTCGAGGAGATCGGCCCGGATGGCGTCCAGGTCCAGCTCGTGGGCCGGGCCCGGGTCGGGTGCGCCTTCGACACGGCGCTGGGCGGCTCCCGTGAACCGGTCGAGGTTGAGACCCGTCATCTTCTCGGTATCGGCGTCGATCTGTTCCAGTAGGTCGCCCATGTCTCGTTGCATAGCGTCGGTGACGGCGTCGACCAAGAGCTCCTTGAACACCTGGCGCGCGGGGTTGTGCCCCGGTACGGCTGCCACGGCGGCGTCGCGTGCCGTGGCGACCTCCTCGCCGGGGAGGCGCACCAGTTCCTGTCCGACCCGCACGGTGAAGTCACCGGCGGGGGCCTGGTGGACGCGCAGCAGGCCGGCCAGGGCGTCGGCGAGGTCGGTGCCGCCCTTGAGGCGCGCCGTGTCGAACGGGCCCACCGCGTCCGGGGACACCCCGGCCAGTTCCCGGCAGGTCGCCAGAACGACGTCGTTCTCCCCGAGCGAGGGAAGGACCTGGGAGATGTAGTCGAGGAACCGGGCGTTCGGGCCCACCACCAGGACGCCCTCCTCCGCGGCGCGCGGGAACGCGTACAGGACGTAGGCCGCCCGGTGCAGTGCGACCACCGTCTTGCCGGTGCCGGGCCCGCCCTGCACGACGGTCACCCCGCGGTGGGCGGAGCGGACGATCTCGTCCTGCTCGGCCTGCAGCGTTGCGACGGCCGCGTGCATCCTGCCCGTACGCCGTGCCGACAGGGCCTCGGTCAACGGGCCGTCCCCCACGACGTCCTCGTCGGTCGGGGCGGTCCCGTCAAGCAGTTCGTCGCTCACCGAGATGACCGTGCGCTCCTGCAGACGCAGGTGCCGACGCCGCCGCAGGTCCATCGGGTGGACCGGCGTCGCCTCGTAGAAGGGCCGCGCCGCGTTCGCGCGCCAGTCCACGAGCAGAGGCAGGTCGTCCTCCTCCGTATGCAGTCCGATCCGCCCGATGCGCAGGGCCGTGCCGTCCGTCCAGTCGATGCGCCCGAAGACCAGCCCCTTTTCGGCGCCCTCCAGTCGGCCGATTTCCTTGGCCAGACGCTCGGCGGCGATTTCCCTCTCGTATGCCTCACCGGCGCTTTCCGCCGGGGCCTTCAGCACACTCGCGCGCTGTACTCGCGCCTCGGAAATACGCTCGGTGAGCAGCTCGTACAAGGAGGACACATAATCCCGCTCCGATTCGACCGCACGCACAGCGGGATCATTCATTTTCGACAACAGGCGTCTCCTTCGATTCGAGCCGGACCATGAGTCAAAGCGCCCTAAAAGCGGAGGCCGGCGATGTTTTGCAGACAGCCCGTCACGCGAGGGATCGAGACTCGGCGCTGCGGGCCTCTTCGCGGTCCGGCTGCGGTGTCGGGGCCTTCTTCTTTCCGGCAGCAGGCAAGGTGATCAGCAGCACCACTGCTCCGAGGAGCACGACGGCCGTGATCCAGCCCGCGCCGACGTGCATGGCGTGGATGAACGCATCGTCGGCAGCCCTGGCGAGAGAGGGCTGGTGGATGGTGGCGGCGACGTGGCGGGCCTGTTCGGCGGAGACTCGCGCCTGATCCTGCACCGGACCGGATGCACCCTCCAGCGAAGGTTCGATCGCACGTCGGTACATGATCGACATGATCGTGCCGCCTACGGCGATTCCGATCACGCTGCCGGTTTGGCGCACGGTGTTGGTGACGGCCGACCCGGCACCGGCCTGTTCCAACGGCAGGTCGCTGATCAATGCGGCCGTAACGGGGCCGATCACCATGCCGATCGAAAGACCCTGTATCAGCAAAAGGATCTCGATCCAGACGAGTGGGGTTTCGAGTCCGAGGAACGTGTACCCACCCATGGCCAGCGCAGCCGCGGTGAGCGCCGGCACGGTGACGAGGCGTAGCGGCAGGCGGCGAACCAGGCGGGAGGCAAGGGGCGCCCCCGCGAGCGCGCCGACTGCTGTCGGGACATTGGCCAGACCGGCCTTCATCGGCGAAAATCCGAGCGCGCCCTGCAGGTAGAACGCGCTGTAGAAGGTGATGGCGGCCACGCCGAAGAGCAGCAGTCCGAGCGCCACATTGCCGCCGCCGAAGGTGCGCTGCGCGAACAGTCGCGGATCGAAGCTGGGCATCTTGAGGCGCAGTTCGACGAGTACGAAAACGGCCAGCAGAACCAGACCGACAACGATCGGCACCCAGACGTCGGTACGACTCCACGCCGCCACCTGCCCCGCCCGGATCAGCCCGTAGGCCAACGCCACGAGCCCACTGATCGACAGCAACATTCCAGCGGGGTCCAGCGGTCGCCGAGTGGGGCTGCGGAAATTCGGAACCAGCACGGCAAGCCCGACCAACGCCAATGCAGCGACCGGGAGATTGATCAGAAAGACCGAGCCCCACCAGAAATGATCGAGCAGGGACCCCGCCAGCACCGGGCCGGCAGCCATTCCGACACCGGCCGACGTCGAGAAGATGCCGATCGCGGCAGCCCGCTTGGTGCCGGTGAAGGTCCACATGAGGATGGCCATCATGGCGGGCGTGATCAGCGCGCTGCCCACCCCCATCGCAACTCGGGCTGCAATCAGCTGACCCGCATCGCCTGCGTACGCCGCCCACAGCGAGGACCCGGCGAAGATCACCAGCCCACTGGAGAAAACGGTCCGGTGGCCGAACCGATCGCCCAGTGCGCCCGCGGTGAACATCAACGTGGCGAAGGCCAGGGTGTACGCACCGGTCGCCCATTGCAGCTGACCGGGATCGGCCCCCAGTCCGCGGACCGGATCCGCAAGGGTCTCCAGCGTGGTACTCAGGACGGTGTTTTCCATCCAGATCAGCAGTGAACACAGCATGAGAATGGCAAGAATCAATTGCTGCCTGGACTTCGGCAATGCGGGAGGCACGGTCATGAACACCTTCGGATATCGATGGGCGGAGACTTGGCCGATGGGAATATAGGCAACCTCCACAACGCTGTCAAGTTTGGATTTTCTCGCCAAAACCGTTGCGGCCGGACGAACCGTATGCCCCTGCCGGATTTGCGGACCGGGCAGATTTATGTCTCTGCCGGATTCGCAGTCGAGGGATTTCACTTCCCTATGGTTGCGACTGCGCGGATTTCATGTCTTCAGAGCCGTCGCGCCGCGTCGCCCGGGGGCGTCTCGGGCAGGGATGCCGCTTTCACGTAGTTTGTCCAGCACGGTCGTGCGTACGGCACCCGGCGCCGCGGGACACCGCCGAAGAAGCGCAGCGCGATCGACTTCTCCACCCGGGCACCGGTATGCACTGGGGGAACTCGACCGATTCTCCAGGGCGCGCCCACGGGGAATCGACCGATGCTCCAGGAAGGCTCTGGTTCGAGCGCGGCCGGCAGCGTGATCGGCGTCAGCGTCCCGCTGGGGAGTCGTGACCACAGGGGTGGGGAATTGACTGACGCCGATCATGCGGATTGCGGGGAATTACCCGACCGTCGGCACGGGGTCGCGCCCCGCACAGCGGCGGGCCGCGTGAACCTCGTCGAATGCTCGCACGCCGCGCTTTTCCAGGGCTTTCATATTTCCTCGTTCCTCGAATCCGACGGTTCGGACATCAGCGGCCGCCGAGCGAATCGAGCCAGCGCCGCAGGTGCGCGGCGGTCTCTGCCGCCTGTCCCTCGATGATCGAGAAGTGATCTCCCTCGATGTACTCGGCCGGTCCACGGTGCTGCCAGTCGGGGACGGGGTCGACGTCCCCGAAGCTGCTCAGCGTCACGGTGGCCCGCAGATTCAGCGTCGGCGCGGCGATCGGCTTGGCCTCGCGCTCGGGATAGATCCGCACGTAGCCGCCCATGGAGACCAGGCCGTGGTCGTCGACGGGGGTCAGTGCGTTGTCCCGGGACAGGATCTGCCCCAGCGCGTTGGTGAGCACGAGGCGGTTGAGTTCGTGGTCTTCCGGGGAGTAGGTGTCGATCATCGCGACGCCCGCGAGCCGGGCGCCGTCGTCCTCGAGCCGCCGGGCGACCGCGTGGGCGATCGCACCACCGGCCGAGTAGCCGATGAGCGCCACCGGGCCTCGCTCGAGTTCCGGTGCGACGGCCGCGGCGAGGCTCTCGATCGCCGCCGCCCATGTCGCCGGCAGGTCGTCGCCCGCGCGCACACCGGGCAGCCGCAACGCACTGACCTGCCGCTCGCCGCCCACGCCCAGTTCGCGAGCCAGGCGGGCGAACTGGTGCGTGCCCGATCCCGCCAGGAACGAGGGGATGCAGACCAGCGCCGGCGCCGCGGCGCCGCGCGCCAGGAGCTGCGACGCAGCCGGGCGCTGTGCGGCGGCCTCGCCGGCGGGGTACGTGGTCATCAGAGCCGAGCTCGCGGTCAGCAGGGGCATCGCCCCTGCCAGCTCACCGCGGCGATGCGCCGCCGACACCAGGTCGGTGATCGTGCCGCGCACGCCGACCGGTGCCTGCTCGACCACGCCGGTGTCGGATTCCTCGATCAGCGAGCGCACCAGCTTCGCCACATCGGCGGCGGTCGGGTGGTCGAAGATCAGCGTCGACGGCAACTCCAGCCCGGTCAGCTGTGCGAGCCGGTTCCGGAATTCGACGGCGCCGAGGGAGTCGAATCCGAGCTCGGTGAACGGCGCGTGCGGGTCGATCGCGTCGCCGGACAGGTGGCCGAGGACCGCCGAGGCGACGTTGCGCACCTCTCGCAGGACCACACCGTCGCGGTCGGCGTCGGGCAGTGCGGCCAGCTGCCGCGCCAGGCTGACACCGGTACGCGCGGCGGCCGGGGACACCCGGATCATGCCGCGCAGCACCGCGGGCAGTGTGCCGCCGCGCGCCAGGTCGGTGAGCGCCGCCGTGTCCAGCAGTGCCGTCGTCGGTGTCGCCCGGTCGGTCGCGAGTGCGTGGTCGAACAGCGCCATCCCGGATTCCGGGTCGATCGGGACCAGGCCCAGCCTGGCCCGGATCTGGCGGGCGTACTGCTCGGCGCCGTCCCCGCTGAGTATCCCCGCCATGCCGACGGTCCACAGTCCCCAGGCCAGCGAGTGCGCGGGCAGGCCCGCGCTGCGCCGCACGCGTGCCAGCGCGTCCAGCGCGCTGTTCGCGGCGGCGTAGTTGCCCTGTCCTTGCCCGCCGAGCAACGGCGCCGCGGACGAGAACAGCACGAACGCCGACAGATCCAGGTCGCGGGTCAGCTCGTGCAGGTGCAGTGCCGCATCGACCTTCGGTGCCAGCACCCGTGTCGTCTGCGCGGTGGTGAGGGTGTCGATCGTGCCGTCGTCCAGAACGCCCGCCGCATGGATGACGGCGGTCAGCGGGGCGTCGGTGTCGATGTCGGCCAGCAGGGCTTGGACGGCGGTGCGTTCGGTGACGTCGCACGCCACGACCCGTACGCGGGCGCCGAGGCCGGTCAGCTCGGCGGCCAGTTCGGCGGCGCCGTCCGCGGCGGCACCGCGCCGCGATGTCAGGAGCAGTCGTCGTGCGCCGTGCGCTGCGACCAGGTGCCGGGCGAGGATCGCGCCGATGCCGCCGGTGCCGCCGGTGATGAGCACCGTGCCCTGGTCGAACGACGGGGGCACGCCCGGTTCGGTGGCGGGCAGCGGCTGCAGTCGCGGTGCCAGGAGCCGACCCCCGCGAACGGCCACGTGCGGTTCGTCCCGGGCCACGGCATCGGCGAGCGACTTGACCGGCAGGACGTCGCGGTCGTGGTCGATGAGCAGGAACCGGCCCGGGTGCTCGGACTGTGCGCTGCGCACCAGGCCCGCCACGGCGGCGCCGACCAGGTCGGGTTCCTCGCCGGGCAGTCCGGCGGCCGTGTGCGTCACGATCGCGAGCCGGCCGGGGCGTTCGTCGCCCATCCAGCCCTGCAACAGTGCCAGTGTCGTCAGCACGCCGGCGTGTACGTCCGCCGCGTCGGCACCGGTTCCGCGGGGCGCCGACCACACCACCGTGTCGGGAGCATCCCGCAGCACGGCGAGTTCCGCGAGATCGCCGCAGCGTGTCGGGGGCTCGGGGGCCTCGATGGTCGCCGGGTCGCCGAGCACGACGACGCGTCCGGCGTCCGCCTCGGAGGCGGCAGGCACGGCGACCCACTCGAGGTCGAACAGCGGTGCCGCGCCGCGCAGCCGGGCCAGCTCCTGCTGCTCGATCGGGCGGGCCCGCACGGACTCCATGCTCAGCACGAGGGCACCGGTCGCGTCGACCGCCTCCACGCACAAGGTGTTCGGTGCGGTACGGGCGATGCGGACGCGCAGGGCATCCGCGCCGGACTGTGCCAGCTGGACGCCGTCGAAGGCGAAGGGCAGTGGCACCCGGCCGTCGGGCCCGCCCTCGGCGAGAGGGCCGACAGCCGCGTGGAACACCGCGTCCAGCAGTGCCGGATGCAGTCCGAAGGCGGTGGCGCGCGCTGCGGTGTCGGTGTCGAGCGCCAGGTCGGCGAACACTTCCTCCCCGCGCGACCACGCGGCGCGAACACCCTGGAACACCGGGCCGTACCCGAAGCCGAGGTCGCCGAGTGCGCGGTACACCTGCTGCCCGTCGACCGGATCGCCCGCAACCGGAGGCCACACCTGGGCCCAGTCCGGCGCCGCGGCCGGCGCGGCGGGCGTGAGCAGGCCACGGGCGTGCAGCACCCATGCGTCGGCGGCGCGGGCGTGGACGGCCACGGTCCGGTGCCCATCGGCGTCGGGTTCGCCCACGGCGAGCTGGATGTCCGCGGCGCCATCGGGTGTGAGGACCAGCGGCGCCGCGAGCGCCAGTTCCGCCAGGCGCGGCACGCCGAGCCGGGCACCGGCGGCCAGGGCCAGTTCCACGAATCCGGTACCCGGCATCAGGACCGTGTCGAAGAGGGCGTGGTCGGCGAGCCATGGGTGCGTGCGCAGCGAGAGCCTGCCGGTGAACAGCCACTCGTCCTTGCCGGCGAGCTGTACCTGGGCGTGCAGCAGCGGATGGTCGACGGAGTCGGCACCGGCGAGCGGCGCAGCGGCCTCCGCGGGCAGCAGCCAGAATCGTTCGTGCTGGAAGGGATAGGTGGGCAACGTGATCCGTGCCTGCGGTCGGGCTCCGAAGTAGTCCGCCCACCGCACCGGCCGGCCCGCACCGTGCGCGGTGGCCAGCGCGGCGACCAGCTGCTCGGGTTCGGCGACCGTGCGACGGGATCCCGCGACCACCGATACGCGCGCTGCGAGGTCCGTCGGCAGAGCGGCGCGGGTCATGGTCGTCAGCACCGCGTCCGGGCCCAGCTCGACGAACAGGCGCACACCCGAATCGAGCAGTGACTGCACCGCCGGGGCGAAGCGCACTGCCTCGCGCACCTGCCGTACCCAGTACTCGGGCGTACCCAACGAATCGCCGGCGAACGCGCCGGAAACCGTGGAGCACAGCGGTATGCGCGGCTCGTGGTACGTCAGGCCCGCGGCGATCTCCGCGAACTCGGTCAGCATCGGATCCATCAAGGCGGAGTGGAAGGCGTGGCTCACCCGCAGCCTGCTGGTCTTGACTCCCTCGGCCACCAGCCTCGACTCGAGCGCGGACACCGCCTCGGTGTTTCCGGAGAAGACCACCGCATCGGGAGCGTTCACAGCGGCCAGCGAGACCGCGGCGGCTGCCGGATCGGCATGGACCGCCGCCAGCAGCTCCACGGCCCGCACCTCCGGCACCGCGGCGGCCAGCATGCTCCCGCCCGTCGGGAGCGCCCCCATCAACCGGCCCCGGGCCGCAACGAGCCTGCACGCATCCGGCAACGACCACACACCGGCCACGTACGCCGCGGCCAGCTCGCCGATCGAATGCCCGGCCACCACATCCGGCGTCACGCCGAACGACTCGACGAGGCGGTACATCGCCACCTCGAACGCGAACAGCGCGGGCTGGGCGTACTCGGTGCGGTCCAGCAGGGCCTCGGCCGTCGCGCCGCCCGCAGCGGCCGGCGCGCCGAACATCACGTCCCGCAGCGAATGCCCCAGGTGTGCGTCGAATTGCGCGCACACCTCGTCGAGCGCGGCGGCGAAAGCCGGGAACGCCCGGTACAGTCCAGCGCCCATCCCGATCCGCTGCGCGCCCTGACCGGTGAACAGGAACGCTGTCGTGCCCGTCTGACCAGCGCCGTTGGCGATGCCCGATCCGGTCTCGTCGGCTGCCAGGCGCGCCAAGGCCGCCAGCAGCGTCTCCCGGTCCGGGCCCACGACGGCGGCGCGCTGCTCGAGCTGCGCGCGGTGCAGCGCCAGCGTCACCGCGACGTCGGTCAGGTCGAGCTCCGGGCGTTCGCTCAGCGCGTCGTACAGACGGCGCGCCTGGGTCCTCAGCGCGGCGGTCGTCCGCGCCGACAGCAGCAGCGGCAAGGCCTCCGGGCGCGGTGGATCGACCGGCCGCGGCGGGGCCGCGGGAGCCTCTTCGAGGATCACGTGCGCGTTGGTGCCGCTGATCCCGAACGACGACACCCCCGCCCGGCGCGGACGCTGCCCGGCCGGCCACGGCTCGGCCTCGGTCAGGATCCGTACCGCGCCCGCCGACCACTCCACGTGCTGCGACGGCGCGTCGACATGCAAGGTGGGCGGCAGCACCTCGTGCTGCAGCGCCTGCACCATCTTGATCACACCGCCGACACCGGCGGCCGCCTGCGTGTGCCCGATGTTCGACTTCAACGACCCGATCCGCAGCGGCTCGGCGCGATCCTGTCCGTAGGCGTTGATCAGCGCCTGCGCCTCGATCGGGTCACCCAGCGTGGTGCCTGTGCCGTGCGCCTCCACCGCGTCCACCTCGGCCGCGGCCACCCCTGCGTTGACCAGTGCCTGGGCGATCACCCGCTCCTGGGAGGGACCGTTGGGTGCGGTCAGGCCGTTGCTCGCACCGTCCTGGTTGATTGCGCTGCCGCGGATCACGGCCAGCACCGGGCGTCCGTTGCGCTGCGCGTCGGACAACCGCTCGAGGGCGAGCACGCCGACGCCCTCGGCCCACGAGACGCCGTCCGCAGCATTCGAGAACGGCTTGCAGCGCCCGTCCGGTGACAGCGCCCGCTGCCGGGAGAACTCCACGAACAGCAGCGGGGTCGACATGACCGTCACTCCGCCGACCAGGGCCAGCGACGTCTCCCCGGCGCGCAGTGCCTGGGCCGCCACGTGCAGGGCCACCAGCGACGACGAGCATGCCGTGTCCACCGTCACCGCGGGTCCTTCCAGACCGAGGGCGTACGACACCCGGCCGGAGACGACGCTGCCGGCCGCTCCGGTCGCCAGGTAGCCTTCCGCGGCACCGTCGGCGGCATCGCGCGCCGAGTAGCCGTAGTCCTGGTACATGACGCCCGCGTACATCCCGGTATCGCTGCCCCGCAGTGAGGTCGGATCGATACCGGCGTCTTCGAGCGCTTCCCAGGACGCCTCGAGCATCAACCGCTGCTGCGGGTCCATCGCCGCTGCCTCGCGGGGCCCGATTCCGAAGAAGGCGGCATCGAAATCACCTGCGGCCTGCAGGAATCCGCCTTCCCGGGTGTAGATCTTGCCGGGTTTGCCGGGGTCTGCGTCGTACAGGCGCTCGAGGTCCCAGCCGCGGTCGCCCGGGATCGGGGTGATCGCGTCGACGCGCCCGGCGATCAGTTCCCAGAGCTGGTCGGGATTCTCGACGCCGCCGGGATACCGGCAGCTCATGCCGACGATCGCGATCGGCTCGTCGGCCCTGGCCCTGCCCCTGGCACTGGTCGGGGCGGGGCGCGGTCGCGTCGGCTCCGAACCGTCGACCCTGGTGCGCAGGAAGCCCGCGACGGCGGCGGCGGTCGGATAGTCGAACACCAGCGTGGACGGAAGCTGAACACCTGTGGCGGCGGTCACCCGGTTGCGGAACTCGACTCCGCCGAGCGAGTCGAAGCCCAGGTCCGTGAACGGTGTCTCGGGGTCGATGGCGTCGGCCGACTCGTGGCCGAGGACCGCGGCGGCGATCGCGCGGACCTCGCCCCGGATCAGTGCCTCCCACTGATCGGCGGGGGCGTCGAGCAACCGCTGGCGCAACGGGCTGTCGGCGACCCGGCCGCGCGAGGGTACGCGGATCAGGCCGCGCAGCAGCGCAGGCAGCGTGCCGAGCCGGCCCAGCGCGGTGAGGGCGGGTGTGTCGAGCAGCGCGGTCATCAGCACCGGTTCGCCGGTGGTCAGCGCATGGTCGAACATCTGCATGCCCGTGTCCGGCTCGATCGGGGACAGACCGAGACGCGTACGGATCTGACGCACCAGGTGTTCGGCACCCGGGTCGTTCAACGCCTCGGCCATGCCGCGCTTCCACAGCCCCCAGGCCAGCGAGTGCGCGGGCAGACCGGCGCTGCGGCGCGTCTGGGCGAGCGCGTCCAGCGCCGCGTTCGCGGCCGCGTAGTTGCCCTGGCCCTGCCCACCGAGCAGCGGCCCGGCGGAGGAGAACAGCACGAACGCCGACAGGTCCATGTCGCGGGTGAGCTCGTGCAGGTGCCAGGCGGCATCGGCCTTCGGGGCGAGCACCCGGTCCACCTGCTCGGCGGTCAGGGTCTCGATGGTGCCGTCGTCGGCCACGCCCGCGGTGTGCACGACGGCGGTCACCGGTTGGTGCGCCGGTACGGATTCCAGCAGCGCCGCGACCGCGGCGCGATCGCTGACGTCGCACGCGGCAACGCGTACGTCGGCGCCCAGCGCGGTCAGCTCGGTGACCAGCTCCTCGACACCCGGCGCGGCGAGGCCGCGGCGCGAGACGAGCAACAGGCTGCGCACCCCGTGCCGGGTGACCAGGTGGCGTGCGGTGACGGCGCCCAGTCCGCCTGCGCCGCCGGTGATCAGGACCGTGCCGTCACCGAAGTGCCCGCCGGCCGGTTCGAGGGGGGTCGCACGCACCAGCCGCGGCGCCAGCGTGGCGCCGCCGCGGATCGCGAGCTGTGGTTCGTCCGCGGCGACCGCGGCGGCGATCCGTCGGGGCAGGTCCGCGAGGTCGTTGTCGTCGAGGTCGACCTGCACGATGCGCCCCGGGTATTCCGATTGCGCACTGCGTACCAGGCCGCGGACGGCCGCTGCCGCGGGGTCCGGCGTCTCGCCGGGCAGACCCGCTCCGTTGCGGGTCAGCACGATCAGTGTGGAGTCGGCGCAGCCCGGCTCGGTGAGCCAGTCGCGCAGTACTGCGAGGGCGGTGTGCACGGCGGTGCGGAGGGTCGCGGGGACGTCGTCGCCGTCCGCCGACGCCGTTTCGGGCGACCAGACGACAGTCGCGCCGGTGTGGCCCCCGCCCGTCGCGAACGCCGCGACGTCCTCGAACGTCTCGGCGCAGCCCGCGACGGCTCGGCCCAGTGCGACCAGGTGCCGGTCCGACACCGCGGGCGCCGTCACCGGCGTCCAGTCGACGGCGTAGAGCGGGCTGCGGGTACCGGCGAGAGCGGTCGCGTCCGCGGGGCGGGCGAGCACGGCGTCGATCGACAGCACCGCGGCGCCGGTGGCGTCGCAGGCGTCGATGCGCACCTTCTCGGAACCCGAACGGATGATGCGGGCGCGGACCGCGGTGGCGCCGGGCCGCAACACACGGACGCCGTTGAAGGAGAACGGAAGCGGCAGCCTGCCGTCGGGGAGGTCCTCGGCGAGCACGTCGATGGCAGCGTGGAAGGTCGCGTCCAGGAGCGCCGGATGCACCCCGAAGCCCGCCGCCCGGCCCGCTGTCGCCTCGTCCAGGGCCACCTCGGCGAACACGTCGTCATCACTGGTCCAGGCGGCGCGCACGTCCTGGAAGCTCGGGCCGTAGCCGAATCCCAGGTCGGCGAGCCGGTCGTACAGACGCGTTCCGTCGATCGGCGTGCCGTCGGCCGGCGGCCAGTCGGGGTCGGTCCAGTCCGGTGTCACGCCGTCGGCGGGGGCGAGGGTGCCGGTGGCGTGCAGCGTCCAGTCCGGCTCGCCGGGGTGGGAGCGCTCGGTGCCGGTGACGGCACGCGAGTGGATCGACAGGCGCCGGCGGCCGGTGTGATCGGGTTCGGTCACCGAGAGCTGCACGTCCACGGCAGCGTCACCGTCGAACAGCAGCGGCGTCGCCAGGACGAGTTCGTCCACGACGGGCAGTTCCAGGCGGCGGCCCGCGGCCAGCGCGAGATCCACGAACCCGGTGCCGGGCAGGAGCACTGCTCCGAAGGCGGTGTGGTCGGCGATCCACGGGTGGTCGGTGGTGGAGAGCCTGCCGCTGAACAGCCATTCGTCGCGACCGGCGAGCGGCGCGGCGACGCGCAGCATCGGATGGTCGAGCGTGGAGAGACCGGCGCGGCCCATGTCACCGAGCGCGTCGTCGTCGGGCTGCACCCAGTACCGGCGCTGCTGGAAGGCGTAGACGGGCAGGTCGAGGTGGGTGACCGGCCTTCGCGGTGACAGCGGCGCCCAGTCGACGGTCATGCCCGAGCAGTGGGCGGCGGCGAGCAACTGCAGGAACTGGTCGACCTCGTCGACGCTGCGCCGTGAGCCCGCCGCGACCAGCGAGCGGGACGCCACCTCGTCGGGCAGTGTCTGGCGGGTCAGCGCCGCCAGCACCGCGTCCGGACCCACCTCGACGAACCGGCGCACGCCGGCGTCGACGAGTGACTGCACCGCCGGGGCGAACCGCACGGCCTCGCGCACCTGCCGCACCCAGTACTGCGGCGTCAGCAGTTCGGGACCGGCCGGCTCTCCGGACACCGTGGAGCACACGCCCGTGCGGGGCGCCCGGTACTCCACCGATCGGGCGACCTGCTCGTACTCGGCGAGCATCGGCTCCATCAACGCCGAGTGGAAGGCGTGGCTGACCGTCAGCCGGGTCGTCTTCACGCCCTCGTCCGCCAGCTGGTCCTGCAGTGCGACGATCGCCTCAGTCTCGCCCGAGAACACCGTCGCCGCGGGCGCGTTCACCGCCGCCAACGAGACCGTCCCGGCCGCGAGCAGTTCCAGCGCCCGCTCCTGCGACACCGCGGCGGCGAGCATCGCTCCCCCGGTCGGCAGCGCGCCCATCAGTCGACCGCGGGCGGCAACGAGCCGGCACGCGTCGGCCAGCGACCACACCTCGGCCACGTAGGCCGCGGCCAGCTCACCGATCGAATGCCCGACCACCACGTCCGGGGTCACGCCGAACGACTCCAGGAGGCGGTACAGCGCCACCTCGAACGCGAACAGCGCCGGCTGCGTGAATTCCGTCCGGTCGAGCAGGGCCTTGCCCTCGGTGTCGGCGGCGCCGTTCCCGCCGCCCCCGGTCCCGCCGAACATGACCTCGCGCAGCGAGACCCCCAGCAGGGCGTCGAATTGCGCGCACACCTCGTCGAGGGCAGCGGCGAACACGGGGAACGCGGCGGCCAGCCCTGCGCCCATGCCGAGGCGCTGCGCGCCCTGACCGGTGAACAGGAAGGCCGTCTCGCCGGTGGTGGCGACACCCGACACCACGTGCGGGGACGCCGAACCCGCGGCCAGGGCCGTGAGGCCGGCGAGCAGACCGGCCCGGTCGGATCCGAGCACCGCGCCGCGCCGACCCAGCTGGGCGCGCGCAGCGGTCAGGACGGCAGCGACATCGGCGTCATCCGCCTCGGGGTGGTCGGCGAGCCAGGCCAGCAGCCGGCTCGCCTGCGCCCGCAGCGCGGTCTCCGACTTGGCCGAGAGCAACCACGGTGCCGGCAGCGCCGGTCGGCCCGGCTCCGATTGCCGTACGACGGCATCCGGTCCTGTCACCGGATCGGCAGCAGGCTCGCGCGGCGCCTCTTCGAGGATCACGTGGGCGTTGGTCCCGCTGATCCCGAAGGACGACACGCCCGTACGGCGCGGACGCTCGAGCTCGGGCCACTGCTGAGCCTGCGTCAGCAGCTGCACCGTGCCCGCCGACCAGTCGACCTCGGGGGTCGGCTCGTCCACGTGCAGGGTCGAGGGCATGACCCCGTTGCGCATCGCCATGACCATCTTGATCACGCCCGCGACACCCGCCGCGGCCTGCGTGTGACCGATGTTCGACTTGAGGGAACCCAGCCACAGCGGGTTGTCGTCCCCGCGGGCCCGGCCGTAAGCGGACAGCAGCGCCTGCGCCTCGATCGGGTCGCCCAGCCTCGTACCCGTACCGTGCGCCTCCACGACGTCCACCTCGGACGGCGACAGCCGCGCATTGGCCAGCGCGGCCTGGATGACCCGCTCCTGCGAAGGCCCGTTCGGCGCGGTCAGCTGGCTGCTCGCACCGTCCTGGTTCACCGCGGAACCACGGATCACCGCCAGCACCCGGTGCCCGCTGCGCTCGGCGTCCGACAGCCGCTCCAGCACCAGCACGCCCACGCCCTCGGCCCAGCCCGTGCCGTCCGCCGACGACGAGAACGCCTTGCACCGCCCGTCCGGCGACAACCCGCGCTGCCGGGAGAACTCCACGTACGTGCCCGGTGTCGCCATCACCGTCACACCACCGGCAAGCGCCATCGAGCACTCACCCTGACGCAGCGACTGGGCGGCAAGGTGAAGCGCGACGAGCGAGGAGGAACACGCGGTGTCGACCGTCACCGCCGGCCCCTCCAAGCCGAAGGTGTAGGACAACCGACCCGAGGCGACGCTGCCCGCGCTTCCGGTCAGCAGGTAGCCCTCGAAGTCCTCGGGCGCCTGGGGGGTCCGGGAGCCGTAGTCGTCGTACATGACGCCCATGTACACCCCGGTACGGGTGCCCCTCAGCGCGGTCGGGGCGATGCCCGCGTGCTCGAAGGCCTCCCAACCCGTCTCCAGCAGCAACCGCTGCTGGGGATCCATCGCCGCCGCCTCGCGAGGACTGATGCCGAAGAACTCGGCGTCGAACCGGTCCGCCTCGTACAGGAAGCCGCCCTCGCGGCAGTACGAGGTCCCGAGGTGGTCGGGGTCGGGGTGGTACAGGTTTTCCAGGTCCCAGCCGCGGCCCTGCGGGAAGGGGCCGACCGCGTCGCGTTCGGCGCTCAGCAGCTCCCACAGGTCGTCCGGGGAGGCGACACCGCCCGGGAGTCGGCATGCCATGCCCACGATCGCGATCGGCTCGTGTGCGCGCTCCTCCAGGTCCTGCACACGCTGACGGCTCTCCCGCAGGTCGACCGTTGCCCGCTTGAGGTAGTCGCGAAGTTTCTGCTCGTTGTTCATGTCTACCTGCCGAGTTCGTTGTCAAGTGCTGCGAAGAGTTCGTCGTCGGTCGCCAGGTCGATGTCGGCGCCGTCGGGGCCGCCGTCCATCGCCCGGAGCAGGCCGCGCAGTCGCGCGGTGTACCTTCCTGCCGGTCCGTCGCTGTCCGACGCGCCGGAGGCCCAGAGAGCGGCCTCGAGTGTGTCCAGGGCCTCCTGGACCGGGTCCGCCACTTCGCCGACCAGCTCGCCCCGCAGGTGTTCGGCGACGGCTTGCGTGGTCGGGTGGTCGAAGACGAGCGTGCTGCTCAACCGCAGCCCGCTGGCGGTGTCCAGCCTGTTGCGGAATTCGACCGCGGTGAGCGAGTCGAAGCCCAGGTCCAGCAGTCCGCGCTGGACGTCGATCGTCCGCGGGGCCGGGTGGGCAAGGACGATGCCGACCTGTTCCCTGACGAAGTCGAGCAGCAGCTGCTGCTGCTGCGCCTCGCTCAGGCCCGTGAGCCGCTGCGCCAGCGGGATCTCCGCCGGAGCGGAGGTGCGCCGGCCGGCTCGGCGCTCAGTGCGCACCAGGCCCCGGTACAGCTCGGGCAATGCGTCCCCGAGGCCCCGCAGTACCGCGAGGTCGAGTGCCACCGGCGCGAGCACCGGTCGGATCCCCGCCCCGCCGCCGGCTTGTGGCGCCTTGGCTCCGGCCAGGGCCGTGTCGAGGGCCGCGAGTGCCCGGTCGGTCGGCATCGGCAGGATCCCGTTGCGTGCGAGCCTGGCCCGGTCGGCACGGTCGAGGTCGCTCGCCATGCCGTCCTGCCACATGCCCCAGGCGAGGGACACGGCGGGCAGGCCCTCGGCGCGCCGGTGTGCGGCGAGCGCGTCCAGGAAGGTGTTTCCGGCGGCGTAGTTGGCCTGTCCGGCGTTGCCCACCAGGCCGGCGACGGAAGAGAAGAGGACGAAGTCCGTCAGCTCCAGTCCGGCGGTCAGCTCGTGCAGGTTCCAGGCGGCTTCCACCTTCGGCCGCAGGACCCGGGAGAGGCTCTCCGGGCTCATGGCCTCCAGCGTGGCGTCCTCGACGACTCCGGCCGCGTGCACGACCGCGGTGAGCGGGTACTCGTCCGGGATCGAGGCGAGCAGCCCGGCCAGCGCGTCGCGGTCGGCCGCGTCGCACGCCGCGACCCGTACGTCCGCGCCGAGCGCCGTCAGTTCGGCGACCAGGTCCTGCGCCCCGCCCCGCCGGCTGGTGAGCAGCAGGCGACGGGCGCCGCGGCCGGTCACCAGGTGCCGGGCGACCTGGGCTCCGAGTGCGCCCGTGCCACCGGTGATCAGCACCGTGCGCTCCGGGTCGAACGCGTCGTCCACGTCCGGGGTACGGACCGGGTGCGGGACCTTGGCGAGCCGGGTCACCCAGGCCTGTCCCCCGTGCAGTTCGAGCTGCGGCCGGGGGTCGGCCAGGGCCGCGGCCAGCAGCTCGCGGCCGGCCGGCAGGCCGTCCGTGATCACGTGCTGGAAACGTCCCGGGTGTTCCGACTCGGCCGTCCGCATCAGCCCGGAGAGTGCGCTGTGCGCCAGTTCCCCGGTGCTGACCACGGCGAGCCTCGCTCCGGCCGGCGCGTCGGTGGCGAGCCACTGCCGCATGACCGCCAGCACCTCCTCCGTGACCCGGCCGGTCTCCTGCGCCGTGGCCGGGCGTACCGGGAGGACGACCACGTCGGGTGCGGCCGCGCCGTCCGCCGTCGAGGCGGCCAGGTCGGCGAGGTCGGCGTGGTGCTCGGCAACGAGTCCGAGGTCGGCCCCGCCGAGGACCACGATGGTCGTGTCGCCACCGGTGGGGAGTTCCACACCGGCCCGCTCCACCGCGTACACGTGCTGGTCGGAGGGGCGGGTCAGCGCGGTCCCCGCCGGCAGGGCCCGCAGGGCGAGCGATGCGACGGTGGCGACCGGCGCGCCCGTCTCGTCGGCGACGGCGACCGCGACCGTTCCGTCCGGGCCGGTCGACAGCTTGACCCGCAGGGTGCCGGTCCGGGACCCGGTCAGCTGGACGCCGCCGAAGGAGAAGGGCAGCCGCAGTTCGGCCGACTCCTCCAGGAACAGTGTGTGCAGCGCGGCGTCGAACAGTGCCGGGTGCAGGGCGAATCCCTCAGGGTCGACGGACGTCCGTACCTCGGCGTAAAGGTCCTCGCCCGAGCGCCATGCCGCCTGGAGGCCCTGGAAGGCGGGGCCGTAGCCGTAGCCCTGGTCGGCGAGGCGGTCGTACAGGTCCTCGACCGGCTGGGTTTCGGCGCCGGCCGGAGGCCAGGACGCGAGGTCGGGTTCAGGGCCGCCGGGAACGGCGGCCACCACGGTGCCGGTGGCGTGCCGGTTCCAGACGTCGCCTTCCCGGTCCCCGCGCGAGTGAACGGCGACGGGCCTGCGGCCGTCCGCGTCGGGGCCGCCGACGGTGATCTGGAGCTGGAGCGCGCCCTCGTCGGGAAGGACCAGGGGTGCCTGGAGGACGAGTTCCTCCAGCCGCTCGCAGCCGAGTGCGGCGCCCGCGTGGAGCGCGAGCTCCACCAGGGCCGTGCCCGGGACCAGCAGGGTGCCGGCGACGGCGTGGTCGGCGAACCAGGGGTGGCTGCGGGCCGAGATCCGGCCGGTGAACAGGACCCCGTCGGAGTCGGCGAGCGCAACCGCGGCCCCGAGCAGCGGGTGCCGTGCGGAGTCGAGTCCGGCCGAGGTGACGTCGCCGCCGCCGGGCCCCTCCGCGAGCCAGTAGCGCCGGCGCTGGAAGGGGTAGGTCGGCAGGTCCGCGGCCGGTCCGGCGTTCTCGCCGAACAGTGCGCGCCAGTCCACCGGCACGCCCCGTACGTGGGCGTGGGCCAGGGCGGTGACGGCGGTGTGCGGCTCGTGGCGCCCGCCGCGCAGCACCGGGACCAGGAGCGATCCCGCGTCGAGGAAGTCCTGCCCCATCGCGCTGAGCACGCCGTCCGGGCCGAGCTCCAGGAAGGTCCGTACGCCTTCGGCCTCCAGGGCGCGTGCCGCGTCCAGGAAGCGCACGGGCCGGCGGACGTGCCGGACCCAGTACTCGGGCGTGGTCAGTTCCTCGGCGCCGACCGGCTGCCCGGTCAGGGTGGAGACGATCGGGATGGTGGGCGCGGCGAACGTGAGCCCCTTCGCCACCGTTTGGAATGCGTCCAGCATCGCGTCCATGTGCGGGGAGTGGAAGGCGTGGCTGACGCGCAGCCGCTTGGTCTTGCGTCCCCGGGCGGCGAGTTCGGCTCCGACGGCCTCGACGGCTTCCGCGTCGCCCGAGAGCACCACGGAGGCGGGGCCGTTGACGGCGGCGATGCCCAGCAGGTCCTCCCGTCCGGCGAGCAGCGGCAGCACCTCCTGCTCCTCGGCCTGCACGGCGAGCATCGCGCCGCCGCCGGGCAGTGCCTGCATCAGCCGGCCGCGGGCCGCGACGAGCTGCGCCGCGTCCGCCAGCGAGAGGACGCCGGCGACGTGCGCGGCGGCCAGCTCACCGATGGAGTGGCCCGCGAGGAAGTCCGGCCGTACGCCCCAGCCTTCGAGGAGCCGGAAGAGCGCGACCTCGGTGGCGAACAGGGCGGCCTGCGTGAAGCCGGTCTGGTCCAGCGGCGCCGGGTCCTCACCGAAGAGGACGTCGAGCAGCGGCCTTTCCAGCCATGGGTCGAGCTCTTCGCATACGGTGTCCAGGGCCTCGGCGTAGGCGGGGTAGGCGGTGTACAGCTCCCGGCCCATGCCGAGTCGCTGGCTGCCCTGACCGGTGAAGAGGAAGGCCGTACGGCCGTCCACGGGTGTACCCCGCACGGTCGGCGCCGCGAATCCGTCGACCGCTTCGGCGGCGGTGGAGGCCACCACCACGGCGCGGTGCGGCAGTCCGGCCCGTCCGACGGCCAGGGTCCGGCCCGTCGATGCCAGGTCCTGCTGCCCGGTGTCGGCGAGGGCCGCGCCCACCCGGTCGGCCTGTGCCAGCAGGGCCGCGTCGTTGTGCGCGGACAGCAGCAGCGGCACGACGGGCATCGGCTCGGCTGGCGGGAGCGTCCCCTCGGCCGGCGGCTGCTCCACGATGACGTGGGCATTGGTACCGCTGATGCCGAAGGAGGACACGCCTGCCCGGCGCGGCCGCTCGGACTCGGGCCACGGCACCGCCTCGGTGAGCAGTTCCACCTCGCCGGCGGACCAGTCCACGTGCGGGCTGGGCTCGTCGATGTGGAGGCTCTTGGGGAGCACCCCGTGCTGCATCGCCATGACCATCTTGATGACGCCGGCCACACCGGCGGCGGCCTGGGAGTGTCCGATGTTGGACTTCAGGGAGCCCATCAGGAGGGGCGACGGGCGCTCCTGCCCGTAGGTGGCGAGTACGGCCTGGGCCTCGATCGGGTCGCCCAGCGTGGTGCCGGTGCCGTGGGCCTCCAGCGCGTCGACGTCCGCGGTGGTCAGGCCCGCGCTGGTCAGGGCTTGGCGGATCACCCGCTCCTGGGCGGGGCCGTTGGGGGCGGTGAGGCCGTTGCTCGCACCATCCTGGTTGACGGCGGTTCCGCGGATCACGCCGAGGATCCGGCGGCCGTTGCGCTGGGCGTCGGAGAGCCGCTCCAGCAGGAGGATTCCGGCGCCTTCGGCCCAGGCCGCCCCGTCCGCCTGCGCGGAGAAGGACTTGCACCGGCCGTCCGGTGCCAGGCCGCGCTGCCGGCTGAACTCGACGAACAGGGTGGGCGCGGCCATGACGGTCACACCGCCGGCCAGGGCCAGCCCGCATTCGCCGTTCCGCAGCGCCTGCGCGGCGAGGTGGACGGAGACGAGCGAGGAGGAGCAGGCGGTGTCGACGGTGATCGCCGGTCCCTGCAGGCCGAGGGTGTAGGCGACGCGGCCGGAGGCGACACTGACCGTGCTGCCGACCGACAGGTAGCCCTCCAGGGCCTCGGGGGCGTCCTTCAGGCGTGCCGCGTAGTCGTTGGCCATGACACCGGCGAACACACCGGTCTGGCTGCCCTTGAGCGAGGTCGGGTCGATGCCCGCGCGCTCGAAGGCCTCCCAGCAGATTTCCAGCAGCAGGCGCTGCTGCGGGTCGATGGCGGTGGCCTCCCGGGCGCTCACCCCGAAGAGCTCGGGGTCGAACTGCGGAGCCTCGTAGAGGAATCCGCCGTGCCGGGTGTACGAGGTGCCCATGTGGTCGGGGTCCGTGTCGTACAGGCCGTCCAGGTCCCAGCCGCGGTCGTTCGGGAACGGGCCGATGGCGTCCCGCTCGTCGGACAGCAGCGCCCACAGCTCCTCGGGGGAGCTGACCTCGCCCGGGTAGCGGCAGGCCATGGCGACGATCGCGATCGGCTCGTCGCAGGCTCCGACGACCGGTTCGGCCACGGTCACCGCGGCGGCGGCCGAGCCGAGCAGTTCGGTCCGCAGGAAGCCGGCCAGCTCGACCGTGCTCGGGTGGTCGAACACCAGCGTCGCGGGCAGCTTCAGACCTGCGGCCGCGTTCAGCCGGTTGCGCAGTTCCACCGACTTGAGCGAGTCGAAGCCCAGGTCGTTGAAGGACCGGTCGGGCGCGACCTGGTCGGCGTCGGTGTGCCCCAGTACGGAGGCGACCACGCCGCGGACCAGTTCCAGCAGCGCGCGCTCCTGGTCCTGGAGGGCCAGGGGCGCCAGGCGTTCCCGGAGGGAGTTCCCGCCCGCCTGCTCGCCGACGGCGGCGCGCCGCGCCGGGCGCACCAGGCCGTGGAAGAGCGCGGGCAGGGTGCCGTCCTCGCTCTGTGCCCGCAGTCCGGTGTAGTCCAGCAGCGCCGGAACGAGCACCGGCCCACGGGTCGCGAGGGCCGCGTCGAACAGCGCCAGCCCCTGCTCGCTGCCGATGGGGGCGATGCCGCCCCGGGACATGCGGGCGAGGTCGGCGTCGGTCAGGTGACCGGTCATCCCGCTGCCCTCGGCCCACAGGCCCCAGGCCAGCGACGTACCGGGCAGGCCCAGGGCCTGGCGGTGGTGCGCGAGGGCGTCCAGATAGGTGTTGGCCGCGGCGTAGTTGGCCTGTCCCGCGGTGCCGACCGTACCGGCCAGCGAGGAGAACAGGACGAACGCGTCCAGTTCCAGGTCGGCCGTCAGCTCGTGCAGGTGCCGGGCGGCATCGACCTTGGGGCGCAGTACGGTGTCGAGCTGCTCGGCCGTGAGGGCGTGCAGCGTGCCGTCGTCGAGGACGCCGGCGGTGTGCAGGACCGCGGTGAGCGGGTGCTCCGAGGGGATCGCGTCCAGCATCGCGGCGACCGCCATGCGGTCGGCCGTGTCACAGGCGACCACGGACACGTCGGCTCCGTGGGCCGTGAGTTCGGCCTCCAGCTCCGCCATGCCCGCCGCGCCCCGGCCGCGGCGGCTCGCCAGCAGCAGGTGCCGTACGCCGTGTTCGGCGACGAGGTGGCGGGCGAACAGCCGGCCCAGGGTGCCGGTGGCGCCCGTGATGAGCACGGTGCCCTCGGGGTTCAGGGCGGGCACGGTGTCGCCCGTCGTCGGCGACTTGACCAGCCGCGGTACGAGCAGTGCCCCGTCCCGCAGGCTCACCTGCGCGTCCGGTACGGCCAGCGCACGGCCGAGCTCGGCCTCGGAGAGGTCCCAGTCCGTCAGGTCCAGCAGGCCGAACCGGTCGGGGTTCTCGGCCATGGCGGTACGCACCAGCCCCCAGACGGGAGCCGAGCCGAGTCCGGCCTCCGTGCGGGCGGTGGTCGCGTCACGGGTCACGAAGACCAGGCGCGAGTCGGCGAACCGCTCCTCGGCGAGCCACTCCTGGGCCAGCCGCAGGGCCCGGTGTGCCACGGCGCCGGGGCCGTCCTCGCCGGGGAAGGGGACCACGACGAGCGGCGGGGCCGCGGCCATGCCGGCGAGGTCCGAGTAGCTGCCCAGAGGGGCGGGCAGACCGTGGCCGGACGCGTCGAGGACGGCCCATCCGGCGGCCGGGGCGACCTCCGGGGCGGTCGTCCACTCCACCTGCAGCAGCGGCTGGCGGGGGGTGCCCGAGCCGGCCAGCTGCGCGGGGTCCACGGCCCGCAGGCCGAGCGTCTTCACCGACGCGATCGGCGCACCGCTCGCATCGGCGAGGGACAGGGCGGCACCCGAGCCCTCCGGGGTGATCCGTACGCGCAGCACGCTGGCGTTCACCGCGTGCAGCCGAACGCCGGTCCAGGCGAACGGCAGCACCAGGCGGCCGTCCTGCGCGAGCGCCAGCGGGTGCAGGGCGGCGTCGAGGAGGGCCGGGTGGATCCCGAACTCGCCCGGGGGGACGTCGTTGGGGAGCGCGACCTCGGCGAACATCTCCTGGCCGGCGCGCCACAGCGCCCGCAGGCCCTGGAAGGCGGGTCCGTACTGGAAGCCCCGCTCGGCGAGCGTGTCGTACGCCGCCGTCAGGTCGACCGGCTCGGCGCCGGCCGGGGGCCAGGCGGAGTCGGCCGGTACGCCCGCACGTCCTTCCGCATGACCCAGTACGCCGGTGGCGTGCAGGGTCCACGGGTGGACCGCGGCGTCGTCGGACTCGGGCTCCGGGCGGGAGTGGACCGACAGCGCGCGCCGGCCCTCCTCGTCCGGAGCGTCGACCACGACCTGGAGCTGTACTGCGCCGCGGCCGGCCAGCACCAGCGGTGCCTGCAGGGTCAGCTCGTCGAGCTGCTCGAGGCCCGTGCGGTCACCCGCCCGGATGGCGAGGTCCACGAAGGCGGTACCGGGGAGCAGCACGGTGCCGGCCACGGCGTGGTCCGCCAGCCAGGGCTGCGTGTTCAGGGCGATCCTGCTGCTCAGGACCAGCTTGTCCTCGTCGGCCATCCAGAGCGCGGCGCCGATGAGCGGGTGCCGCTCGGCGGCCATGCCGAGCCCGCCCGCGTCCCCGGCCGGCGCCGGGCCCTCCAGCCAGTGGCGCCGGCGCTGGAAGGGGTAGGTCGGCAGGTCGACGACCGCGCCGGGTCCGCCGACCACGGCAGCCCAGTCGAGCGGGGCACCCGAGACGTGGGCCTGCGCCGCGGAGGCGAGGAAGTCGTCGAGTCCACCCTCGTCGCGGTGGAGCGAGGGCACGGTGACGGCGCTGTCGTACGACGTGTCGTCGATCGTCTCCTGGAGCGCGATGGTCAGCACCGGGTGGGCGCTGGCCTCGATGAAGACGCGGTGGCCCTGGTCGAGCAGGGTCCGGGTGGCCTCCTCCAGCTGGACGGTCTGGCGCAGGTTGCGGAACCAGTACGAGCCGTCGAGCTCGGTGCCGTCCAGCGGCTGCCCGGTGACGGTGGAGAGGAAGGGCACCTTGACGGCGCGCGGGGTGAGCGAGGACAGGGCGTCGAGAAGCTCGTCCCGCAGGCTTTCGACGTGCGCGGAGTGGGAGGCGTAGTCGACCGGGATGCGCTTGGCGCGCATCTTGTTGTCCTTGCAGTAGGCGACCATCTCCTCGAGAGCGGTCACCTCTCCGGCGACCACCACGGAACGCGGGCCGTTGTGTGCGGCGATGTCGATGGCGCCGTCCCAACGGGTGATGAGCTCGCGGACCTCGTCGGCCGGCAGGGCCACCGAGACCATCCCGCCCGTACCCGCCAGCTTCACGATCGCCCGGCTGCGCAACGCCACGACCTTCGCCGCGTCGTCCAGCGACAGCGCCCCCGACACCGCGGCCGCCGCGATCTCACCCTGCGAGTGGCCGATCACCGCATCCGGCTCGATACCCACCGAACGCCACAGCGCGGCCAGGGACACCATCACCGCCCACAGCGCCGGCTGCACCACCTCCACCCGATCGAAACCGGGTGCACCCTCCACACCGCGCAGGACGTCCAGCAGCGACCAGTCCGTGAACGGCGCCAGCGCCCGCTCACACTCCACCAGCCGGGCGGCGAACACCGGGGAGGAGTCGAAGAGTTCCAGAGCCATGCCCTGCCACTGCGAACCCTGACCCGGGAACACGAACACCGTCTTGCCCGAGCCCGTGACCGCACCCTGCACCAGGTTCGCCGCGGACCCGCCCGAGGCCAGCGCCTCAAGACCCGCCAACAGCTCATCTCGGCCGGCGCCCGAAACCGTCGCCCGGAAGGGGAGGTGCGGGACCCGGGTCGCGAGAGCCGAAGCCACCCGCGCCGAATCGACGATCTCCGAGGCCAGCAGCTCACGCACCTGGCCGGCACGCGCCGCCAGGGCCGCTTCGCTCTTCGCCGAGACCACCAGCGGAAGCCCCGCCACCACCGGCTCACCGGCCACGACCGGCTCCGGGCCCTGCTCCAGGACCACATGCGCGTTCGTACCACTGATACCGAACGAGGACACGGCCGCGCGACGCGGACGCGCCACCTCCGGCCACGCCCGACGCTCGGTGACCAGCTCCACCGCACCCGTCGACCAGTCGACGTGCGGCGTCGGCTCGTCCACGTGCAGCGTCGCCGGAAGCTCCCCGTTGCGCATCGCCATCAGCATCTTGATGATGCCCGCGACACCCGCGGCAGCCTGCGTGTGACCGATGTTCGACTTGATCGATCCCAGACGCAGCGGCTCTTCGCGGTCCTGGCCGTAGGTGGCCAGCAGCGCGTTGGCCTCGATCGGGTCACCGAGCCGGGTACCGGTGCCGTGCGCCTCGACCGCGTCCACCTCGTGCGGAGCGAGGCGGGCGTTGGCGAGGGCCTGGCGCATGACGCGTTCCTGCGAGGGCCCGTTGGGGGCGGTGAGGCCGTTGCTCGCACCGTCCTGGTTGACCGCGGAACCACGGATCACACCCAGGATGTTGTGCCCGAGCCGCTGAGCGTCCGACAGACGCTCCAGCACCAGCACGCCCGCGCCCTCGGCCCAGCCCGTACCGTCCGCCGAAGCCGCGAACGACTTGCAGGTCCCGTCCGGCGACAGACCGCGCTGACGCGAGAACTCGACGAAGGTCGTCGGCGTGGACATCACGGTGACACCGCCGGCGAGTGCCATCGAGCACTCGCCCTGGCGCAGCGCCTGAGCGGCCAGGTGCACCGCCACCAGCGAGGAGGAACACGCCGTGTCCAGCGTCACCGCCGGCCCCTCGAGACCGAACGTGTAGGCAACCCGACCCGACAGGACACTCGCGATCGTGCCCGTCAGCAAATGCCCCTCGAAGCCCTCCGGAGCACTCCCCAGCCGCGACCCGTAGTCGTTGTACATCACACCCGCGTAGACGCCGGTCGAGGAACCGCGCAGCGAGGCGGGGTCGATTCCCGCACGCTCCAGCGCCTCCCACGCGACCTCCAGCAGCACACGCTGCTGCGGGTCGGTCGCGATCGCCTCACGCGGGCTCAGACCGAAGAACTCGGCATCGAACTCCGCCGCCTCGTAGAGGAATCCGCCCTTGCGCGTGTACGACTTGCCGATCTTCTCGGGGTCCGGGTCGAAGAGGCCTTCCACGTCCCAGCCGCGGTCGGACGGGAACTCGTCGATCGCGTCCCGGCCCTCCGCCACGAGCCGCCACAGATCCTCCGGCGAGGAGACCCCGCCCGGGTAGCGGCAACCCATGCCGACCACGGCGATCGGCTCGTCCAGTCCCGGGGCGTGGGCGACCACCGACGGGACGACGGCCGTTCCGGTCTCGTCGAGCCGGTCCAGCAGGAAGTCCGCCACCGCCTGGGGCGACGGGTGGTCGAACACGAGGGTGGTGGGCAGTCGCAGACCGGTCACCGAGCCCAGCCGGTTGCGCAGTTCGACACCCGAGAGGGAGTCGAAGCCGGTGTCCTTGAAGGCCTTGGCCGGGTCGATGTCGGCGTTGGCCCCGTGCCCGAGAACCAGCCCCACGGTCTCCCGTACGGTCTGGAGTACGGCCTGCGCCCGCTCCTCCGCGGCCAGCGCGATCAGCCGCTGGACCCACGACGAGTCGGCGCCGCGGGCGGCGCCGGCCGCCTGCCGGCGGCGGACGCGGACCAGGCCGGTGAACAGCTCGGGGAGCGCGTTCTCCTCGGCCCGGGCGCGCAGGGCGCCCAGGTCGAGTTCGGCGGGGACCAGCAGCGGCTCCGCCGAGGCGAGCGCCGCGTCGAACAGATCGAGACCCAGCTCCGGGGTCAGCGGGACGATTCCGCTCCGCTTCCACCGCGCGACGTCGGCGTCGGCGAGGGTTCCGGCCATGCCGTCGGCGCTGTCCCACAGGCTCCACGCGAGGGAGGTGGCGGGCAGGTTCCGGGCGCGGCGGTGCCGCGCGAGGGCGTCGAGGAAGGTGTTCGCGGCCGCGTAGTTGGCCTGGCCGGCGTTGCCCATGAGACCCGCGATGGACGAGAACATGACGAACGAGGCGAGGCCGAGGGACTCGGTGAGGCGGTGCAGGTTCCAGGCCGCGTCCACCTTCGGGCGCATCACCCGCTCCAGCCGACCGGCCGACAGCATCGCGACCGTCGCATCGTCCAGGACACCCGCCGTATGCACCACGGCAGTCAGCGGACGCTCGACCGCGACCTCGTCCAACAGACCCGCAAGCGCGTCGAGGTCCGACACGTCACACGCCGCAACCCGAGCCCGCGCACCCAACTCCGCCAGCTCCGCCACGAACTCGGCAGCACCCGGAGTCTCACCACCACGACGCGACACCAACAGCAGGTGGCGCGCACCGTGATGCGTCACCAACCGGCGCGCCACCAGACGGCCCAGCGTACCCAGAGCGCCGGTCACCAGGACCGTACCCTCCGGATCCAGGCCCTCCACCGCACCCGCCACGACACCCGCGGCACGCGCCAGACGCGGCACGAACAACTCGCCGCCCCGCACCGCCACCTCGGGCTCACCCGAGGCCAACACGGCGGGCAGCAGTTCCAGACCCCGCTCGTCCACGTGGGCGAGGACCAGTCGGTCGGGCTGCTCGGTCTGCGCAGTGCGGATCAGGCCCACGAGCGGGGCCGTGTGCAGCGCGCCGTCCGGCACGACGAGGACGAGGCGGCGCTCCGCGAACTGCGGGGCGGCCAGCCATTCCCGCACCGCCTCCAGCCCGCGCGCCGCCGTGGCGTGGGTCCGGTCGAGCACATCACCGGTGGTGGCGACGGCGAGCTCCTGCTCGCCGATCACCACGAACTCCGGTACGGAAGATCCGGCGTCGACCGCGGCGCCGAGCGCGGCGAGGTCGGCGTAGGGCGTCTCGCCCAGCCGGACCCACCGCTGGTCGGCGACCGGCTCGGCCGTCGGGACGGCCTCCCAGGCCAGCCGGTACAGGGACTCCACGGCCGGGCCGGCAGCGGCGAGCTGATCGCGGGCGATCGGCCGCAGGGCGACCGACTCGATCGTCGCCACCGGAGCGCCGGCGCCGTCGGCGAGAGCGAGACGGGCCGTGTCCTGGCCGGTACGGGTCCAGCGGACGCGCAGCACCGTGGCGCCGACCGCGTGCAGCACGAAGCCCGAGAACGAGAACGGCAGACGGATCGTGCTGTCGTCCTGCGCCGAGGCCGCGGCCTCCAGCACGAGCGGGTGCAGCACCGCGTCGAGGAGGGCGGGGTGCACGCTGAAGCGCGCGGCCTCGGTGTGGAGCTGGTCGGGCAGGGCGACCTCGGCGAAGAGGTCGTCACCGGCGCGCCAGGCGGCGCGCAGACCGTGGAAGGCCGGCCCGTAGCCGTAGCCCAGGTCGTCGAGGCGGTCGTAGACGCCGTCCAGCGGGATGGGGGTGCCATCGGCCGGGGGCCACTGGTCGAGGGAGACGCCCGGCGAGGGGACGGAGGACGTGAGCAGGCCGGACGCGTGGGCGGTCCACTGCTCTTCGCCGGTCCGCGAGTACACGGTGAACTGACGGTCGCCGCGCGCGTCGGCCCGGTCGACGGTCAGCCGCAGCTGAGCGCTCGTCTTCTCCGAGAGGATCAGGGGTGCCTGGAGGGTGAGTTCCTCGACGGCGGCGTATCCGAGCTGCTCGGCCGCGGTGCCCGCGAGCTCCAGGAACACCGTCCCCGGAACCAGGACCGTCCCACCGATCGCGTGATCGGACAGCCACGGATGCGAAGACAACGACACCGAAGCCGAGAACTGCACCGCGTCACCGTCAGGCTCCGTGATCACCGCAGCCAACAACGGATGATCCACAGCCGTCAGACCCAGACCCGCCGCATCACCGGAACGCGGCGCGTCCAACCAGAAACGCTCACGCTGGAACGCGTACGTCGGCAGCTCCACCCCACCGGAACCCGGCAGGAACCCCTCCCAGTCCACGCCCACACCATGTGCGTGCACGGCGCCCAGGGCGGCGAGGAGGGAATGCTTCTCGGCGCGGTCCTTGCGCAGCACCGGAACCACGACGATGCCCTCGGTGTCGGCCAGGCACTCGCCCGTCAGACCCGCAAGCGTCCCGTCGGGACCCAGCTCCACGAACGCCGTCACACCAAGACCGGACAGCGTGGCGATGCCGTCGGCGAAACGGACCGCCGAACGGGCCTGAACAGCCCAGTACTCGGCGGTGAACTCCTCGACCACCTCACCGGTGACATTCGAGACGACCGGGATCCGGGGAGCCGAATGGGTCAGGGTCCGGGCGACCTCGGTGAGCTCCGCCAGCATTCCGTCCAGGTGCGCGGAGTGGAAGGCATGGCTCACCTTCAGCCGCGTCGCCTTCACACCCTCCCCGCGAGCCAGCTCCAGGATTTCGAGCACGGCCGTCTCGTCACCCGAAATCACGGTGCCGGCAGGGCTGTTGAAACCGGCCACATCCACACCGGAACGACCCTCGAGCCACCCGGCAACGCGCGCTTCACCCGCGTTCAGGGCAGCCATCGCCCCACCCTCGGCAACACCCTCCATCAGACGCGCCCGCGCACACACCAAACGCGCGGCGTCCTCGAGGGACAGCACACCCGCCACATGGGCCGCCGCCAGCTCACCGACCGAATGGCCCACCAGATAATCCGGGGTCACCCCGTAATGGGACAGCAGGCGGAACAGGGCCACCTCGACCGCGAACAGCGCCGGCTGGGTGAACAGCGTCCGCTGAAGCAGCTCCGGCTCACCCTCGATCACCCCGGCGAGCGAACGGTCCAAGTGGGCATCCAGCGCCGCGACGACCTCGTCGAACGCAGCCGCGAACACCGGCTCCGCCGCATACAGCTCACGGCCCATGCCCACACGCTGACTACCCTGCCCGGAGAACAGGAACGCGACCGAGCCTGCCGAGACGGCCTCGCCCGGGGTCAGCGCCCGCAGAGCGTCCAGGAGGTCCTCACGGGTCTCCCCCACGACCACCGCACGGTGATCGAAACGAGCGCGCGATACGGCCAGCGAACGGCCCACGGCCACGACGTCCAGCTCCGGCCGCTCCTCCAGGAACGACACCAGCCGATCCGCCTGCTCCGACAGAGCAGCCCGCGACTTGCCCGACACCACCCACGGCACCGGACCCGACACCGACGGTTCCTCCGCCGGAGCTTCGATCTCCGTGACCTGTTCGACGATGAGGTGAGCGTTGGTACCGCTGATGCCGAAGGACGAGACGCCCGCCCGGCGCGGACGGTCGAGCTCCGGCCACTGCCGGGCCCGCGTCAGCAGCTCCACCGCGCCGGCCGACCAATCGACGTGCGAGGTCGGCTCGTCCACGTGCAGCGTCGCCGGGAGGACCCCGTTACGCATGGCCATGACCATCTTGATCACGCCCGCGACACCCGCCGCGGCCTGCGTGTGACCGATGTTCGACTTCAGCGAGCCGAGTCGAAGCGGCTCTTCGCGGTCCTGGCCGTAGGTGGCCAGGAGCGCCTGCGCCTCGATCGGGTCGCCGAGCTTGGTGCCCGTGCCGTGCGCCTCCACCGCGTCCACCTCGGACGCCGACAGGTGGGCGCCGGCCAGCGCGGCGCGGATGACCCGCTCCTGCGAAGGCCCGTTCGGGGCCGTCAGACCGTTGCTCGCACCGTCCTGGTTCACGGCGGAACCACGGATCACCGCGAGCACCTGGTGTCCGTTGCGCTCCGCGTCCGACAGCCGCTCCAGCACCAGCAGGCCCACGCCCTCGGCCCAGCCCGTGCCGTCCGCCGACGAGGAGAACGCCTTGCACCGCCCGTCCGGCGACAGCCCGCGCTGCCGGGAGAACTCCACGAACATGCCGGGCGTGGCCATGACGGACACACCGCCGGCGATGGCCACGGAGGACTCGCCCTGGCGCAGCGACTGCGCGGCGAGGTGGAGCGCGACGAGCGAGGACGAGCAGGCGGTGTCGACCGTCACCGCCGGGCCCTCCAGCCCGAAGGTGTAGGCCAGCCGGCCCGAGGCCACACTGGCGGCGTTGCCCGTCAGCAGGTAGCCCTCGTATCCGCCGGACGGCTCGTGCAGCCGCGGCCCGTACTCCTGCGCCGTCGCGCCCACGTACACACCGGTGCGGGTGCCGCGCAGCGCGGCGGGGTCGATGCCCGCCTGCTCGAAGGCCTCCCAGGCCGTCTCCAGCAGCAGCCGCTGCTGGGGCTCCATCGCCGCCGCCTCACGGGGACTGATGCCGAAGAACTCGGCATCGAAGCGGTCCGCGTCGTGCAGGAAACCGCCTTGGGTGGCGTAGGTCTTGCCGGGGCTGTCCGGATCGGGGGTGAAGAGCGAGTCAAGGTCCCAGCCTCGGTTGGTCGGGAATCCGTCGACCGCATCGACCTCGCCGCTGACCAGGCGCCACAGGTCCTCAGGAGAGGCGACCCCTCCCGGCAGCCGGCATGCCATGCCCACGATCGCGATCGGCTCGTCGAGGGCTATGGCCTCGTACTCGTCGTCATCCTGGCCGTGGCCCTGCTCCAGGCCGAGGAGCTGATCACCGAGGTGTTCGGCGAGCACGGCCGGGGTCGGGTAGTTGAAGAGGAGGCCGGCGGGCAGCGAGAGCCCGGTGGCCGCATTGAGCGCGTTCCGCAGTTCGACGGACGAGAGGGAGTCGAAGCCCAGGTCCTTGAAGGTCGTCTCGATGTCCACGTCGCGCGCCGATCCGTGGCCGAGCACTGCTGCCACGTGCGCACGCACCAGTTCCAGCTCATCGCGGCGCGGCGCGGACCGCTTCGGACCGCTGCGCCTTGCCGCGGCGGTCCGGACCCGGACCGGCCCGGTCGCCGAACCGTCCAGCCAGAAGGGCTGACGCTGGAAGGCGTACGTGGGCAGGTCCACCAGGCCCGACCCCGGCAGGAAGCGCTCCCACTCCACCTCCACACCGTTGACGTGCGCCGCTGCGACCGAGGCCAGGAAACGATCCCGTCCACCGTCGTCGCGCCGCAGCGATCCGACGACACCCATGCCGCCGACACCGGCCTCTTCGGCCGTGTCGCCGAGGGCCGAGGTGAGCACCGGGTGGGCACTGACCTCGATGAAGACGCGATGCCCGTCGCCCAGCAGAGCGCGGGTGGCCTCTTCCAGCTGGACGGTCTGGCGGAGGTTGCGGAACCAGTACCCGCCGTCGAGCTCCTCACCGTTCAGCGGCTGCCCGGTGACAGTGGAGAAGAACTTGATGTCACCGGCACGCGGCGTGACACCGGCGAGCAGCTCCCGCAGCTCGTCCTCCAACGAGTCGACGTGGGAGGAGTGAGAGGCGTAGTCGACCGGAATGGTGCGGGCGCGGTATCCCTTGACGTCAGCTTGCGCGACGAGGTCGGCCAGGGCCTGGGGGTCGCCGGAGACGACCGTGCTGACGGGGCCGTTGTGCGCGGCGATATCGATCGCGCCGCCCCCATCGGCGATGAGCTCGCGAACGTCGTCGGCCGGGAGGGCCACCGACACCATCCCACCCGTACCGGCCAGCTTCACGATCGCCCGGCTGCGCAATGCGACGATCTTCGCCGCATCCTCGAGCGACAACGCACCGGCAACCACGGCCGCCGCGATCTCACCCTGCGAGTGACCGACCACCGCATCCGGCTCGATGCCCACCGAACGCCACAGCGCCGCCAGCGAGACCATCACCGCCCACAACGCGGGCTGCACCACATCCACCCGGTCGAAATCAGGCGCACCGTCCACGCCGCGCAGCACATCCAGCAGCGACCAGTCCGTGAACGGCGCCAGAGCCTGTTCGCACTCCACCAGCCGCCCCGCAAACACCGGGGAGGAGTCGAAGAGCTCAAGCGCCATGCCCTGCCACTGCGAACCCTGACCGGGGAAGACGAACACCGTCTTGCCCACATCACCCGGCACCGCACGACCCGACACCACACCAGCCGCAGGCACACCCGCGGCCAACGCCCGAACACCCGCCAAAAGCTCCTCGTGCGTCTCCCCCAGCACCACCGCACGGTGATCGAAACGGGCACGCGACACCGCGAGCGAACGACCCACCGCCGCGACATCCAGCCCCGGACGCCCCTCCAGGAGAGACACCAGCCGCCCTGCCTGACCGGCCACAGCCTCGGCCGACTTGCCCGACACCACCCACGGCACCACACCCGAGCCGGACCCGGCGCCGGGCGACTCCTCCTGCGCCGCCGACTCGGTGCGCCAGTCCGAAAGCACGACGTGGCAGTTGGTGCCGCCCACACCGAACGAGCTGACACCTGCGTAGAGCGGCTCGTCCGGCCGCGGCCACGGCTCGAGGCTTCGCTGCACGGCGAGCTTCAACTCGTCGAATGCAATGTCCGGGTTGGGGGTTTCGAAGTTCAGGCTCGGCACGAGCTCGCGGTTGCGGATGCAGAGCGCCGCTTTCAGCAAGCCGACGATGCCGGCGGCACCCTCAAGGTGTCCGACGTTGGTCTTCACCGATCCGACCCGCAGCTCGGTTCCGTCCACGCGGCCGTCACCGAGCACCGCGCCCAGGGCCGACGCTTCGATCGGGTCGCCCAGCTTGGTACCCGTGCCGTGCAATTCGACGTACTGCACCTGCTCCGCGGACACCTTGGCGCGCTCGTACGCCTGCTGCAGGACGTCCTGCTGGCCGGCCGGACTCGGTACGGTCAGACCCTCGGTCGTCCCGTCGTTGTTCATCGCGCTGCCGTGCAGCACGCAGTAGACCGGGTCGCCGTCTGCTACGGCGGCGTGCAGCGGCTTGAGCACCACGAACGCGCCGCCCTCACCGCGTACATATCCATTCGCCCTCGCGTCGAAAGTGAAGCTGAGACCGTCTGGTGAAAGTGCGCCGAACCGCTCCGCGCCGATGGTGCTGTCCGGCACCAAATTGAGGTTGACACCGCCGGCGATGGCCATGGCGGACTCGCCGCGGCGCAGGCTCTCGACTGCCAGGTGCACAGCGACCAGCGAGGAGGACTGGCCGGTGTCCACGGCCGCGCTCGGTCCGTGCAGACCCAGGGTGTAGGAGATCCGGTTGGCAATGACGCCGCGGTTGAGACCGGTCAGGGTGTGGCGGGTGATGCCTTCGACCCCGTGCTGATGCGTGAGGGCGGCATAGTCGTCGGCGATGACGCCGACGAAGACACCGGTCCGGCTGTCGGCAAGATCGGACGGGAGGATCCTGGCGTCCTCCAGTGCCTCCCAGGCGAGCTCGAGCATGAGCCGCTGCTGCGGATCCATCGACGACGCCTCGCGCGGGCTGATGCCGAAGAAGCCCGCGTCAAAGCCGCTGACGTCCTCGAGATAGCCCCCCGGCCGAGAGGGCAGGTCGGGGCGGCCTGCCGGGGGCGCGCCAATCGCACTGCGGCCGTCGCGCAGCAGCTGCCACAGCTGAGCGGGGTTCTCCGCATGCGGCAGTCGGCAGGACATACCGACGATGGCGATCGCCTCGGTCGATGTCGAAGTGTCCGCTTGGAATTCAACCATGTCGAGCTGCCCTACCTATTGTTGCGTACGATGCCTGAGCGGAGGCGTAGCACCCGCAGCCGTGCTGCGGGTGCTACGTCAATTGATTCTGCGACGGCCGGTCAGCCGCTTGGGGGACTGGCCGATCCAAAGCCAGCTTCGTTTGCCGCTAAGAGCCGGCGGTCGGCTCGTATTTCGCGACGAGCATCCGCTTGAGAACTTTTCCGCTGTGCCCCATCGGGAGAGCGTCGGTGAACTCGACCCGACGAGGGTATTTATATGCGGCGAGACGCTCTTTGCCCCATTCGATGATCTCTTCATTCGATCCAGAGGTGACGTCCTCCGGCCGGGCGGGGACGATGATCGCCCAGACCTCCTCACCGAGCACAGGATGCGGAACACCGATGACCGCCACCTGTGCCACGGCCGGATGCCCGACGAGGATCTCCTCGATTTCGCGCGGATAGACGTTGTAGCCGCCACGCAGAATCAAGTCCTTCTTACGCCCCACGACCGAAAGGTAGCCGTCGCCGTCCAGCCTGCCGAGATCGCCGGTGAGGAACCAGCCGTCGATCAGAACCTCGGCGGTGATATCAGGGCGATCGAGATATCCGGCCATGACGTTCGGACCGCGCACCACGATCTCGCCCACCTCACCGACGGGCAGGAGATCGATCCTGTCGGAATTCGGCCGAGCTAT
Organism: Streptomyces sp. NBC_01296; assembly: GCF_035984415.1. Classification (NCBI taxonomy): domain Bacteria; kingdom Bacillati; phylum Actinomycetota; class Actinomycetes; order Kitasatosporales; family Streptomycetaceae; genus Streptomyces; species Streptomyces sp. NBC_01296. The sequence goes on from NZ_CP130720.1 coordinate 3,548,631, forward strand.
ACCGACAGTGATGCCGGTGATCGGAACACCGACTGTTGCGGATCTAAAAGTCAGGCCGGGATAGTGATAGGCAACGCTGCAGGAGGTCTCGGTCATCCCGTACCCCTCGTACACAGGACATCCGAAAACGCTTCGGACATCGTCGAGGGTCTTGACCGGAAGCGCCGATCCCCCGCTGTACACGCGGTCGAGCCGAGGAACCGGCTCTCCCTGGGCCACCGCATCGAGCAACCCGAAATACATGGTCGGCACGCCCATGAACACCGTGCACCGGTGTTTCGTCATCAGTGCGAGAGCCTCCCGACCGGAGAACCTCGACATCATGACCATGGATATACCGGCGCGGAAGCCGGTCAGCATGCCGCAGATCTGACCGAAACCGTGCGACAGCGGCAAACACCCGAGCAGTACGTCGTCACTCCGGAACATGTACGGAGTGGTGACCATCCTCTCGACGTTGTGCAGAATGTTCCGGTGGGTGAGCATCACCCCTTTCGGCTTGCCCGTCGTGCCGGACGTGTAGAACACGACCGCGACATCGTCGGGTTCCCGCACCGCGGAATCGTCGATCGGCTCTGTGTCCCGTGCCGCGCTCTCCAGGTCGACCGTGCCCGCGGGGCCCGGTCCGACGGTGAGGAGCACCGTGCCGAGCGGCTCCGCCGCCTCCCTCGCCCGGGTGAGCAAGGAGGCGGCGCACACCAGAAAACGGGCGTCGGCATCGGTCAGTACGTGATCGATCTCCGACGCGGTCGACATGACACTCAGCGGGATCGCGACGGCGCCGGCCGCCAGCACGCCGAAGTACACAACGGGAAACTGCGGGGTGTCGACCAGGAGCATGGCGACCCGGTCTCCCGGCCGTACCCCGTTGGCTCGCAGCACGGAGGCGTAGCGACGTGCCTGTTCCCACAGCCACCCGTAGGTGAAGTGCTCGGACTCGTAGATCACGGCAGAGTGGTCAGGTCGCTGCGCCGCCGTGTCGGCCAGCACGCCGGCAACTGACATGGTCACCAGTCTCGGGAACTCGCGGTCGGGATGTTCAGTTCCTTCCAGATTCCCTGCAGGGCCTGGGCGAATTCCTCGACATCCTTCTGATCGTGCACGGCAGACGGAGCGATCCGCAGGATCTCCTCGCCCGCGGGCACGCTGGGGGCATTGATGGACTGGACGTAGATCCCGTGCCGCTCGAACATCAGCTGGGACGCCCGCTTGCACATTTCGTCATCACCGACGAAGGCCGCAACGATGTGGGAGTCCGTCGAAATGAACGGGATGTCGGCCGCGATCAGAAGGCTGTGCAGGTGCTGCGCATTCTCCGAGAGGAGCTTCCGCTCGACATCGGAAGACCGCAGGTACTGAACCGAGGCCAGCGCACCGGCCGCAACCGCCGGCGGCAGCGAGGTGGTGAAGACGAACGAGCGCGAATAGGTCCGCACCGCGTCCACGAGGGCCGCCGGTCCCGCAATGTAGCCGCCGACCGTTCCGTAACCCTTGGCCAAGGTGCCCATCACGACCGTGAACCGGTCGGCGATGCCTTCCCGCGCGGCGATGCCGGCGCCCTGCGGGCCGTACATGCCGACCGCGTGGACCTCGTCGATGAAGGTCGTGGCACCGTACTTGTCCGCAATGTCGGCGATCTCGGCGAGCGGCGCAACGTTGCCCGACATGGAATAGACCGATTCCACGACGATGAGCTTCGGGCTGTCGGCGGGAGCGGCCGCGATCAGTTCTTCCAGGTGGGCGACGTCGTTGTGCCTGAAGACGTGCTTCTTCGCGCCGCTGTGCCGGAGACCGTCGATGATCGAGGCGTGGTTCTTCGCATCGGAAAATACGATGGTGTCCTTCGGAAGCCCCGCCAGAACGGAGAGGGACCCCTCGTTGGCCGTGTATCCCGACGTGAAGAGGAGAGCGGCCTCCTTGCCGTGCTGGTCCGCCAGCTCATTTTCGAGCAGGACGTGGTAGTGGTTGGTTCCACCGATGTTCCGGGAACCTCCGGAGCCTACGCCGTGAGCATCGATCGCGGCGTGCATGGCCTCGATGATCTGGCGATTCTGGCCCATTCCCAGATAGTCGTTGCTGCACCAGACGCTTACTTCCGAATCCACCCCGTCGCGCCGCGCACTGGCCATGGGGTAATCACCGGAACGGCGGCCGATCTCCAGGAACTCGCGCTTGCTTTCAGCAAGATCTTCAGCGGTGTTCCCACTCAGGTATGATGCCAGGTGAACGTTCATTCACTCGCCTTCTCGACGTAGCGGTTGGATTGACCTGCGAACCGAAAGGTCCACGCTAGGAATATTGCGACTTCAGGAGCACCTTGTCGGGCTTGCCGTTGCTGTTCATCGGCAGTTCGCTCAAGACATGAATCTTCTCGGGCACGTGAATCGGGGAAAGCGCCTCAGCAATTCTCGCGCGAATGTCTTCCACTTCGACCACCTCAGCCGGATCGCATTCGATCGCGGCGTGGATGTGATCGCTTCCGTCCTCGTCCTGCACGCCGTAGACGGCAGCGTGCCGGACACCCGGGTGGGAAAGAATTTCCGCCTCGAGAACTATGGGATGAACCTTGACGCCGCCGACCTTGATGACGTGGGCCACCCGACCCAGGAGAGTCAAATAGCCTCGCTCGTCGAGACGGCCGATGTCTCCGGTGAAATACCAGCCGTCACGAAGAACTTGTGCAGTCAACTCCGGGTTGCCGTTATAGCCGTCCATCATCTGAGGCGAGCGGACACGAACCTCGCCGATTTCCCCCACCGCCAACTGCGCGCCCGAATTCGAGTTGCAGACGACGACCTCCGCCCCGGGGAAGGGCCGGCCGACCGTGGCCGCGAGTTCCGGGTCGCCGTGCTCCTCGGGCGTCAGGATCGTGATGCGACCGCTCTCACTCGTGGCATACCCCTGCGCCATGGATGGGCCGAAAATCCGAAAACCCTGTGTCAATCTGGCGGGCGCCGCGGGGCTGCCGCCGTAGACGATCCGCTTCAGCGAAGACAGGCCCGCGGCTTCAAAAGCGTCTCGGTCGCGGATTCCTCGCTCGAGCAGATGATCGATGACCTGGAACACGTGATTTGTCGCCATGAACGTCCACGAGACCTCCTTCTCCGCGGAGACGGTGTCCACGAATTTCTCGGCATCGAAGCTCTCATGGACGTAGAGCGCTCCGCCCAAGGCGAAGACCGCGTCTACCATCGGGGCGACGCCATGACTCAGAGGGGTCGACACCAGGATCGACGCACAGTCGTATTCACGACCGACCTCCATCCATGCACGCATGGTGGCTTCCCACGCGCGGCCCGACAACCGGATTCCCTTGGGCCGTCCCGTGCTGCCACTCGTGAAGCCGATGAAGGCCAGCGCCTCCGGGTCCCATGAAACGGCGTCCGGGGTACCGGCAAAATCGACCCGGCCGACCTCATCGCGTTCCCCATGCTGAAGTCGCGTTACCGGGATCCCACTGCCATCGGCGAGCTCTGCCGCGCGCTCCGAACCTTCGGCATCGGCATAGATGGTTACGGCTTCGGTTTCGCGCAGAATCTGGATCTGGTGATCCAGCGGAAGGATCGTCGTCCTGGTACCGGGATTAGTGGTCCGCACATAGCACACGGCGCCGCCGAGCAGATGTGTCGCGTACCGCACGGTGAGCATCTCAGGGCTGTTGGGCGCGACCAGAATCGCCACCACATCCCCCCTGCCCACTCCGCGATTGCGCAGCGCAAGGAACGTTTCAGTCACGGACCGAATCAGGTCGCCACCGGAGAAGGCTTTGCCACGCCAATGAACGACATCTCGATCGGGCGCGGCCGCGAGCAGTGAGAGGATCTCCGAGACATAACTTTGACTTGCACGCCACCAAGGCTCGGGCAGGCTCATGGGACTTCCTTTGATTTCGCCAACTATAACGACGTTATCTAATTGGGCGGTTCAATCTTCGCCGCGCAATCGAAGTAAGCGGTAGATCGTTCGACTCGCTATAACGGAGTGCCGGAAGGCATCACGATGTGGGTAGCCGGGAAGGCGTCACGATCTGGGTAGCCGATCGGCGCACGCGCCAGGGCCGGACCCGGCCCCTCGACTTCGTCGAGCGCTCTCCCTGCCCGGGATGGCGGGTCCCGGCCGTCGGTACGGGCGTGCGGCCCGGAACGTACATATATGCACGGGAGCGACCGAAGATGCTTCAACTCCCTCTGATCTAGCTCAGATTCCCTCGCGCTCGTGGCAGTCCCGGCGGACACTTGGGGCACGTTGCCGGAGCTCTCTTGAGGGGGATTGCCGATGCGGGACAGCCATCGCGGTGAGGCCGAGCGGCTGTTGGAGCGGGCCGTGGACGAGGAGGCCCAGCGGGCTGCCGGGACGGGGCAACCGGTCGACAAGGCGGCGCTGCTGACGCGCGGCCTGGAGGCGCTGGACGCGCTCGCGGCGAGCGCCGCCGAGGAGTACGAGGCGTACGTACGGGCCCTGGACGAGACGGCGGCCGGGGAGGAGTCCCTCGGCGAGGCCTTCCGGCGCGGGAACACCTCGACGGCCCTGCTCGTGACGGCGGTTGCGGCCGCCGCGGCCGTCGGGGCCGACCTGTCGCTCGGCGTGGCGGCGGGCACCGCGCTGACCGCCGGGGCCGTCACCGCCGTCGCCGGGGCGGCGGCCACGGTCGCCAAGGTGGCCGCCGGGCACCTGCCCGCCGCCAACCGCCGGGCCGGGGTGCGCGGCCGCCCCGGCGGGCCGGAGCAGCTGAGGCTCCAGTGGCTGACGGCGCTGGAGGTGCGCGGGATCCGCCCGTTCATGGAGCAGCAGCGCGCGGTGGTCGCCGCGGCGCGGGTGCCCCGGCAGCCCTCCCGGCCGGCCGCGGCGTCGCTGCGCGGGACCGACCGCAGCGCGGAGGCCCGGCGGCGCAGTGTGCTGGAGCAGTCCTTCGGTCAACTCCCCCAGTCCGGAACCCTGTTCACGGGCCGTCGGGCGGAGCTGACGCGGATCGCACAGTGGGTGCAGGCGGCCCGGGCCAGTACGGAGACCCGCCCGGTGGTCGTGGTGCTCCACGGCGGGCCGGGGGTGGGCCGCACGGCCCTGGCGCTGCGGGCCGCGGACGCGCTGCGGGACCAGTTCCGCGGGGCCTGCGTGGTGGACCTGCGGGGCGGCTCGCTCAGCGGGGAGGCGCCGCTGTCGACCCGGGAGGCGCTGCTGCACCTGCTGAACCGGCTGGGCGCACCGCGCGAGCAGCTGCTGTTCCGCGAGGGGTCCTCGGCGGAGCAGCAGGTACGGCGCCTGGGCGAGCTGTACCACCAGCACCTCCAGGGGCTGCCGGTGACGGTGCTGCTGGACGACGCCGTGGATGCGGCGCAGGTGCGGATGCTGGTGCCGGAGCGGTCGGAGAGCCTGGTGCTGGTGACGGCGCGGGAGCCGCTGGAGCTGCCGGACCTGGCGGCGTGGGTGCACCAGCTCCCGGTGGAGCGGCTGACGGAGCCGGAGGGCGCGGAGCTGGTGCGTGCCGGGGCGGAGGCGGCCGGCGGGGCCCCGTACGAGGAGGAGGCCGTGCAGGGTCTGCTCGCGCTCGGCGGCGGGCTCCCGCTGGCCCTGCGCGTCCTGGCCCCGCTGGGGGCCGTACCGGGGGAAGGTCCGGCCGCTACCGGTGGCGCCGATGCGCTGGAGGACGCCCTGGACCTGGCCTACGTACGCCTGCCCGAGGAACGGCGCAGGCTGCTGCGGCGGCTCACGCTGGCGGGGCGGGCCTCGCTCGGCCCGTCGGCCGCGGCGGCGCTGATCGACGCGGACCAGGCGGCGGCCGGGCGGCTGCTGCGCGAGCTGGCGCAGGCGGGCCTGCTGGACCCCGTACGCGGGGAGCGGTTCCGGATGCACGACGCGGTGCGCTCGTACGCGGCGGCGCGGCTCGCGGCGGACGAGGACCGGGCCGAGGCCTCGGCGGCGCACGGGCGGCTGATCCGGAACTACGCGCAGCTCGCGGACTCGGTGATCCGGATGGTCGACGGGAAGATGTCGACCCGGGCGAACCACTTCGGCGGGCACGGCTTCGCCTCGCTGGACGCGGCGCTGCGCTGGCTGGACGACGAGTCCAGCTTCATCACGGCCGCGCTGCGGCACTCGGAGGACGTGGACCAGCAGGCGGTACTGGACCTGCTGGGCGCGCTGTGCGACTTCTGCCTGCTGCGCGGGGACCTGTACCGGCTCGGTGAGATCAACGAGCTGACGCAGGCGGTGGAGGCCGCCCGGCAGGGCGAGCCCGGCCAGGGGCGACTGGTCCGCTCGGTGCAGTGGCGTACGGGTATCGCGGCGCGCCAGCTCGGCGAGCTGGACAAGGCCCGCACCACGCTGACCTCGGTGGTCGACCAGTACATGGAGGCGCAGCAGGACGCGGGCGCGGGCATGGCGCTGATCTCGCTCGGCATCACCCTGCACCACCAGGGGCAGCTGCCGGAGGCCGCGGCCCGCATCCGCGAGGCGCTGGTGCTGCAGGAGCCGGACAAGCTGGCCGGCGACCGGGCGTGGGGGCTGCACGCCCTGGCGGCGGTGGAGCGGGACCGGGCGCACCTGGCGGAGGCGATGCAGCTGCTGGAGCAGTCGCTGGACCTGCACCGGGAGAGCGAGAGCGTGCACGGCGAGGCGTGGGCGCACTTCCAGCTGGGGCAGGTGTACCTGCGGCTCGGGGACGTTCCGCGGGCCGAGGCGGAGCTGAAGCTCGCCCTCGAGCTGTACGGGCGTACGCGCGACGAGCGCGGTCAGGCCTGGGCGCTGACCCAGCTGGGCCGGGCCCGGGTGGTGGACGGGGATCCGGGGCCGGCGGTGGAGCGGCTGCGGGAGGCGCTGGCCCGGCACCGGGAGCAGGAGGACGCGCGCGGGGAGGCGTGGACGCTGTACTACCTCGGGCAGGCGCTGGAGGAGGGCGGCGAGCGCGACCAGTCGGTACGGGAGCTGGAGCGGGCCCGGACGATGTTCTCGCGGATGCGGGACGTGTACGGGCTGGCCCACGCCCGGCACCACTCGGGCCGGGTGACGCGCGACCAGCGGGCGGCGCAGACGGGGAACCTGAGGAACTCCGGGTTCGCGCGGCAGCTGCTGGTGGATGCGCGGGCGGACTTCCGGCGGATCGGGCTGGCGCACGGGGAGGCGTGGACCTGCCTGGAGCTGGCGGTGGTGGACGCGGGCAACGGCCGGGCGTCGCAGGCGCTGGGCCTGTGCGAGGAGGCGGCCCGGCTGTTCATCTCGTACGGGGACCGGCGCGGGGAGGACTGGGCCCGGTTCCTGCGCTGCACGCTGCTGCCGTACGCGCTGCCGGGCGCGGGCGTGGACGAGGCCCGGGCGGAGCTGGCCCGGCTGGCCGCGTCGCCGCACCCGATGCGGGACGGGCGCCTGGAGGACAGCCTGGACACCTACGCGGTGGTGCTGGGGCGGGGTGTGGACCCGGCGGAGGGCTGGCAGGCGTGGCGCCTCGCGCTGGTCCCGAACCTGCACTCGCGGGAGATCATGGGCGTCCCGATGCCACCGGCCCAGCCGGCCGTATGACCGCATACCGCATGAGCCGTACGGGCCCGGCCGCAGGCACGCGCAGTCGCCGCCCCTCCCGCGCGGCGGGAGGGGCGGCGGCGCACCGCCTGGAGGACGGCTCCCTACGGAGCCGGGTCCGCGGCGGGGGCAGCGGCTGCCGCGCCCGCCTCCGGGGCTTCCTTGAAGTCGACCTTGCCCATGTGGCGGCTCATCGACTTCATCAGGCCCCACACCGCGAGGGCGAGGGCCGCGAACACGATGAAGCCCAGGACTCCGGGGGTCACCTTGTTCTTGTCGAAGGTGTCACCCGCGAGCGGAAGGAGCTCGGTCAGTGCTGCGTGCGTAGCGCTCATAGCTACGCATTCTCCCGGATGCCCTCGAAGAGGTCGGACTCGGGGAGGGAAGTGTCGACGAGCGACTTCGCGAGCTCGTACTCCTCCGTGGGCCAGACCTCCTTCTGGATCTCCATCGGAACGCGGAACCAGCCGCCGTCCGGGTCGATCTGCGTGGCGTGCGCGATGAGCGCCTTGTCACGGATCTCGAAGAAGTCGGCGCACGGCACGTGCGTGGTCAGCGTCCGCTCGGTGCGCTCGAACTCCTTCCAGCGCTCCAGCCACTCCCCGTACGGGGACTCCATGCCGCGCGAGAGCAGTGCCTCGTGCAGGGCGATGGTGCGCGGCTTGTTGAATCCCTGGTTGTAGTAGAGCTTCTGCGGCTGGTACGCCGGGCCGAACTCGGCCTCCGGGTACTTCTCGGTGTCGGCCGCGCTCTCGAAGGCCACCATCGAAATCTTGTGGGTCATGATGTGGTCGGGGTGCGGATAGCCGCCGTTCTCGTCGTACGTGGTGATGACCTGCGGCCGGAACTCGCGGATCTTCTTCACGAGGCGGCCGGCCGCCTCGTCCACGTCCTCCAGGGCGAAACAGCCCTCGGGCAGCGGGGGCAGCGGGTCGCCCTCCGGCAGGCCGGAGTCGACGTAGCCCAGCCATTCCTGCTCGATGCCGAGGATCTGGCGCGCCTCGTCCATCTCCTTGGCACGGACCTCGTGGATGTTCTCCTCGATGTATTTGTCGCCCTGGAGCTTGGGGTTGAGGATCGAGCCGCGCTCGCCCCCCGTGCAGGTCACCACCAGCACGGGAACCCCCTCGGACACGTACTTGGCCATGGTGGCCGCGCCCTTGCTCGACTCGTCGTCGGGGTGGGCATGGACGGCCATCAGTCGAAGCTGCTCGGTCAAGACAGGATCCTCTTTAAGTCGTCAGGGCGGCGGCGTCGCCTTCTATATTGACTCCTCCCCTCAGCAAGCAAATTGCGCGGGGGATTCCTGGCTCACGCTGCCCGGTCGTCCTGCGGACGATGGGGTCTTCTGCGATCGGCACCAGCCGGGGTGAGACCAGCCCGGACGAGCATCACACGCGCGGAGTTCTTCTCCCTGGGGGAGGCTGCTCCGCACGCACTGCACGTGTAGGTACGTTCCGAAAGCGGCAGTGCGTGCTTGGTCTTGAACCGTGGCATCCCTGCGCGCCTACGCATCGGCAATCGCGCTCCGATGTCTTTCAGTGCCTTTGTCCGGGATTTGCCGAAGTCCCGGATGATCTGCTGCTGCGGCACCGAGGCACCTTCGCGCAGCCACTCGTGCTCAGCACGCCACCCGGTCAGCATCTTGTCCAGCACAGCTGGTCCGCAGGCCTCCCCGGCCACGCGGGCCGCCCGGGACCGGGCAACGCAGCTGTTCCACACCCAGCGGCACCGATCCCACTCCGAGAGCAGAGCCGCTTGCGCAGTGGCTGACACGCGTAGCCGGTACGTGTACCGAGCGTGTCCGGCCCGTCTCGGCTCCGCCCGTGGTGTCACGGCGGCAAAATACCGCTCAGCACCCCTGTCGTGGAGCCGGTTTCCCCCGGAAAGGGGGGGAGGAGCCCCGCCCCTGGCCGAAGGCCGTGACATCCTCCGGTTACGGTGTCCGAACCGGGCGAACGGAACATGCCCGGACCCGAGAAAGGAACGATCAATGAGTGCGGTGCGCGAGGGGCTGCCCGAGGGTCGTTACGGGCGGTCGGGGGACGAGCGTGCGGACCGGAAGCTCAAGATCGTCGGGTCGGTGCTGGGCGTCGGGCTGCTGGCGCTGGTCGGCTGGATCGGCTGGGACTACGTCGCCGGTCAGAGCGTCAGCGCCGAGGTGATCAAGTTCCAGGTGGTCTCGGACACCGAGGTGAAGGTGCACCTGGAGGTGCGCAAGGACGCCTCGGTCACCGGGGTGTGCACGCTGAGCTCCCAGAACAAGGAGCACGCCGAGGTCGGCCGCGCCGACTTCACCTTCGGGCAGAAGAGCACGCGCGTGGACGAGATGCTCTCGCTGAAGACCACCGGCCGCGCGACGATGATCGAACTGGTGGGCTGCCAGGCGGCGACGGGCACCACGCCCGCGGCAGACTGAGCTCTTTCCTGCTCACAGGCCCAATGACACACTTCATACACATGGTGTCCTCCCCCTTTTCTTCCCGAATTGTTAGGCTCGTGGTTTCGCCCGCCGCTGGCGGCTTTGTAGTCCCCTGTACCGACGAGGAGCACCCGTGACCCAGACGAGCGAGAGCGTCACCTGGCTGACCCAGGCGGCGTACGACCAGCTGAAGGCCGAGCTGGACTACCTCTCTGGTCCCGCACGCACGGAGATCGCCACCAAGATCGCAGCCGCCCGCGAGGAGGGCGACCTGCGCGAGAACGGCGGTTACCACGCGGCCAAGGAGGAGCAGGGCAAGCAGGAGCTCCGCGTCCGCCAGCTGACGCAGCTCCTCGAGAACGCCAAGGTCGGCACCGCACCCGCCTCCGACGGCGAGGTCGCGCCCGGCACGGTCGTCACCATCGCCTTCGACGGCGACGAGGACGACACGATGTCCTTCCTGCTCGCCTCGCGCGAGTACGCGTCCGGGGACTTCGAGACCTACTCCCCGCAGTCCCCGCTGGGCACCGGTGTGATGGGCAAGAAGATCGGCGAGGACGCCGAGTACGAGCTGCCGAACGGCAAGAAGGCCGCCGTCAAGATCCTCGACGTCAAGCCCTTCAACGGCTGATCACCCCACGACATCGAGAAGCCCCCGCCGGAGCGATCCGGCGGGGGCTTTCCCGTGCCGTGGGACCTACGCGGTCGCCGAGCGGTACTTGCGGACCGAGAGGGTCCGGAACACCGCGATGATCAGTACGGACCACAGGACCGACGCGACCACCGGGTGCTGCATCGGCCAGGCCGCCGGCGCCTCGTACCCCGGCGGGAAGTTGCCGAACAGCCCGCGGGCCGCCTGGACGGTCGCGCTGAAGGGGTTCCACTCGGCGATGGTCCGCAGGAAGGTCGGCATGTTGTCGGACGGGACGAAGGCGTTCGAGATGAACGTCAGCGGGAAGAGCCAGATCAGCCCGCCCGAGGTGGCCGCCTCGGGGGTGCGCACCGACAGGCCGATCAGCGCGCCGATCCAGGAGAACGCGTACCCGAGCAGGAGCAGCAGGGCGAAGCCGCCCAGGACCTCGCCGGCGCTGGTGTGGGTGCGCCAGCCGACGAGCAGGGCGACCACGGCCAGGACGACCAGGGTGAGGGTGGTCTGGACGAGGTCGGCGAGGGTGCGGCCGGTCAGGACGGCGCCGCGGGCCATGGGCAGCGAGCGGAAGCGGTCGATCAGGCCCTTGTGCATGTCGTCCGCGATGCCCGCGCCCGCGCCGGCCGTGGCGAAGGTGACGGTCTGGGCGAAGATGCCGGCCATCAGGAACTCGCGGTAGGCGGCGGGCGAGGTGTTGCCGTCGACGCTGATCGAGCCGCCGAAGACGTAGCTGAACAGCACGACGAACATGACCGGTTGAATGACCCCGAAAATTATCATTTCGGGAATCCTGGACATACGGATCAGATTCCGCTTGGCGATGACGAGGGAGTCGTTGACGCCCTGGACGATGCCGCCGCGCGGGCGCGGCGGCGCGAGCGGCGGGGGCGGGGAGGCGGTGGTGGTCACTTCGCCGCCTCCTTCGAGGCCGATGCCGAGGCCGGCTCCGAGGCCGGCTCCGAGGCCGAGGCCGGCACGGACGGCGACGGCGATGCCGGTGTTGGTGCCTTGTGGCCGCGGCGGCCCTTGGCGTCCGCCGGGGCACCCTCGCCGTTCTCCTCGTCGGCCAGGGCGGCCGCGTGGCCGGTGAGGGATATGAACACGCCGTCGAGGGTGGGCCGGCGCAGGCCGATGTCGTCGATCTCGATGCTGCGGGAGTCCAGCTCGCGGATGACCTCGGCGAGCAGCTTGGCGCCGCCGGTGACGGGGACGGTCAGCTTCCGGGTGTGCTCCTCGACGGCGGTCTCGCCCTTGCCGAAGCCGGCGAGCACCGCGCGGGCGTCGGGGATGCGGTCGCGCTCGTGGACGACGACCTCGACGCGTTCGCCGCCGGTCCGGGCCTTGAGCTGGTCGGAGGTGCCGCGGGCGATGACCTTGCCGTGGTCGACCACGCAGATGTCGTGCGCGAGGTGGTCGGCCTCCTCCAGGTACTGAGTGGTGAGCAGCAGGGTGGTGCCGCCGGCGACCAGTTCCTGGATGATCCCCCACAGCTGCTGGCGGTTGCGGGGGTCGAGTCCGGTGGTCGGCTCGTCCATGAACATGACGGGCGGGCTGACGACGAGGGCGGCCGCGAGGTCGAGGCGCCTGCGCATGCCGCCGGAGTACGTCTTGGCCGTGCGGTCGGCGGCGTCGCCGAGGTTGAAGCGTTCGAGGAGCTCGGCGGCCCGGACCTTCGCCGCCTTGCCGCTCATCTGGTAGAGCTGGCCGACCATCCGGAGGTTCTCGCGGCCGGTCAGGTACTCGTCGACGGCGGCGAACTGGCCGGACAGGCCGATGGCGCGGCGCACTTCGTTGGGGTGTTTGAGGACGTCGATCCCGGCGACGACGGCCTTGCCGCTGTCGGGCTTGAGGAGGGTGGTCAGGACGCGCACGGCCGTGGTCTTGCCGGCGCCGTTGGGGCCGAGCAGGCCCAGCACGGTGCCTTCGGGGACATCGAGGTCCACGCCGTCCAGTGCCCGTACCTCGCCGAAGGTCTTGACCAGGCCTTCGGCATAGATGGCGCCTGGCATTTGGGTTCTCCCAGTGTGCATCGGGGCCAGCAGAATCGTTACATTCCTACGCAATCCTAGGGGCGCCGGACCGTCCTCGCCCGGCCGTTCGGGGGACTTACGCTATCGCGTTATATCGCGTGCCGCTACGGGGCTGCGCGCCGTTCCTCGGGAACCGGTCGGCTCGGGCCTGCTCCGCTCAGGTCTGCTCGGGCCGGCTCGGCTCAGCCCATGACCGTGTACCCGGCCGCGTGCAGCGAACGCGCGACCTCGGTGCAGTGCTCCGGGCCCTTCGTCTCCAGGTGCAGCTCCACCTCCACCTCGGTGAGCCCCAGCCGCGGGTCGGTCCGTACGTGGCTCACGTCCAACACGTTCGCGTCCACCACCGACAACACCCCCAGGAGACCGGCCAGCGCCCCCGGCCGGTCGGACACGCGCAGCCGCAGCGAGAGGTAGCGGCCCGCCGCCGCCATGCCGTGCCGCAGGATCCGCTGGAGCAGCAGCGGGTCGATGTTCCCGCCGGACAGGACCGCGACCACCGGGCCGCCCCCGCCGTACAGCTCGGGCCGGCTCAGCAGGGCGGCCACCGGACTGCACCCGGCGGGCTCGACGACGAGCTTGGCGCGCTCCAGGCAGAGCAGCAGGGCGCTGGAGAGGGCGTCCTCGGAGACCGTGCGGACGCCGTCGAGGAGGTCCCCGATGATGTGGAACGGGATGTCGCCGGGGCGGCCGACCTTGATGCCGTCCGCCATCGTGACCGGGTTGTCGATCGAGACCGGGTGCCCGACCCGCAGCGAGGGCGGGTAGGCGGCGGCGCCCTCCGCCTGGACGCCGATCACCTTGACGTCCGGCCGCAGCGCCTTCACCGCGACGGCGATGCCCGCCGCGAGGCCGCCGCCGCCGATGCCGACGAGGATCGTCCGCACCTCCGGGCACTGCTCGAGGATCTCCAGGCCGACCGTGCCCTGGCCCGCGATGATGTCGCGGTGGTCGAAGGGGTGGATGAACACCGCCCCGGTGCGGTCCGCGTACTCCTGGGCCGCCGCCAGGGTCTCGTCGACGACCTGCCCGGACATCCGCACCTCGGCGCCGTACTCCTGCGTGGCCGCCACCTTCGGCAGCGGCGCACCGACCGGCATGAACACCGTCGAGCGGACGCCGAGGAGGGAGGAGGCCAGGGCCACGCCCTGCGCGTGGTTGCCCGCGCTGGCCGCGACGACGCCGGCGGCCCGCTGCTCGGGGCGCAGGCCCGAGATGCGCACGTACGCTCCGCGCAGCTTGAAGGAGCCGGTCCGCTGGAGGTTCTCGCACTTGAAGTGGATCGGGGAGCCGGTGAGGGCGGTCAGGTGCCGGCTGCCTTCCATCGGCGTGACCCGGGCGACGCCCGACAGCATCTTCTGGGCCCCCCGGACGTCGTCGAGGATGACCTGCGGGACGGGCACGGGCACGCGGTAGTTCATGCCGCCAGTCTCGCAGCCCGCACGGATCACGGCGTCCGGCCGACAGCCCGGTCAAGAGCCCGGCCAACGGCCCGGCGAGGAGGGCCCACAGGGGGCGAAATCCGGCCATCCGGGACGGGCTCGGGGCGCTGGTCCCCACTGCCCGCACCAGTTCTCGTACGAGGCGTACGAGCCGCCCCACGGCCGCGTACTCTGTCCCCCATCCTTGTCGGCCCCACGTGAAGAGAGCTCACGGCCATGCCTTCCACCCCGGCCAATTCCGACCTGCCCACGGCGGCCGAGGCGTCCGCCGAAGCCGGTCTCCTCGACGCGCTCCAGCACCAGGTGGCCGTCTTCGCCCGCCGCGCCGAGCAGACCCGCCTGGGCGGGGTCGGCCAGGCCCGCAACTCGATGGACCGCGCCGCGTACCTGCTGCTGAACCGGCTCGACCTGGAAGGCCCGATGGGCGTCAAGGCGCTCGCCGGCGGCATGGGCATCGACTCCTCCACCGTCACCCGCCAGGTCGCGCCGCTCGTCGACAGCGGCCTGGTCAAGCGCACCTCGCACCCGGAGGACGGGCGGGCCGTGGTCCTCGCGCTCTCCCCGCGCGGCCTCGCCCGGCTCGAGGAGGTCCGCTCCTCGCGGCGCGAGCTGATGGCCCGGGTGACCGAGGACTGGAGCGAGGACGAGCGCGAGTCGTTCACCGGGCTGCTGACCCGTTTCAACGGTTCGCTGTCGGAACTGATGGGCGCCGTCTCGGAGGCGGGCCCCGCTTCCTGAGGACGGGCACGAGCCGGGGCCGTCCCACCTCTTGACCGGGGCGGTCCCGCTGCCCGCACTATGTGGCCTGTGGACGACCACGGGCCGGGCGCCTACGCGGAGTTCGAAGCCTTCGTCGCGGGTGCGGCGGGGCGGCTCCTGCACGTCGCCGTCCTGCTGACGGCCGAGCCGGAGGCCGAACCCGCCGCCGCCCGCCGGCTGCTCGCGGACGCGCTGGCCCGTACGTACGCGAACTGGCGCCGGGTGCGCGGCGACGACCCGTACGACCACACCCGCCGGGAGCTGTGCGACGCCTTCGCCCGCACCGGCTGGCGCCACCACGGCGGCAAGGGGCTGCTCGCCCGGCTCGGCCCGCTGGAACGGCTCGTGCTGGTGCTGCGCGTGTACGAGGGCGTCGCGGAGGAGGTCACCGCCGCGCAGCTGGGGCTGCCGCTCGATCGCGTGCGGGTGCTGTGCAACCGGGCCGTGGCCGCGATGCGCTCGCGGGAGGCCGCATGAGCGTCCCCGACCGCAAGGAGGACCAGGTCAGGCGGCTGCTGGAGGGCCCCCACCCGGTGGTCCCGGCCGGGCTGGCGGCCAGTGCCGCGGCCCGCGGGGACCGGCTGCTGCGCCGCCGCCGGGCCCTGCGCCGGGCCGGCTGGGCCCTGCTGTTCGCGGCGGCGGTGGCCTTCGCGGTGTGGGCCTCGCTGGCCCGCCCGTGGGAGATCCCGCCGAGCGGCGTCTCCCCGCCCCTGGAGGGCTGGTGACCACCGCTCGGCGGTTGTTGACCGTACGGGACGCTCAGCCGAGGGCCTGGGTCAGGTCCGCCAGCAGGTCGTCGGCGTTCTCGATGCCCACGGAGACGCGGACCAGGTCCGCCGGGACCTCCAGGGCCGAGCCGGCCACCGAGGCGTGGGTCATGCGGCCCGGGTGCTCGATGAGGGACTCGACGCCGCCGAGGGACTCGGCCAGGGTGAAGATCTTGGTGCGGGCGCAGACATCGACCGCCGCCTGCTCGCCGCCGACGACGCAGAAGGAGATCATTCCGCCGAAGTTGCGCATCTGCTTGGCGGCGATCTCGTGGCCCGGGTGCTCGGCCAGACCCGGGTAGAGGACCTTGTGCACCTTGGGGTGCCGGGTCAGCATCTCCGCGATCTTCGCCGCGTTCTCCGCGTGCCGGTCCATGCGGACGGCCAGCGTCTTGATGCCGCGCAGCACGATCCAGGAGTCGAAGGGGCCGGCCACGGCGCCCATCGCGTTCTGGTGGTAGGCCAGTTCCTCGCCGAGCGCCGCGTCGGCGGTGACGAGCGCGCCGCCGACCACGTCGGAGTGGCCGCCCATGTACTTGGTCAGCGAGTGCACGACCACGTCCGCGCCGAGCGCGAGGGGCTGCTGGAGGTAGGGCGAGGCGAAGGTGTTGTCCACGACCAGCTTGGCGCCGGCCGACCGCGCGATGTCGGCGACGACCGCGATGTCGGTGATGCCGAGCAGCGGGTTGGAGGGGGTCTCGACCCAGATGACCTTCGTCTTCGGGGTCAGGGCGGCCCGTACGGAGTCCGCGTCGGAGGTGTCGGCCACCGACCACTCCACGCCCCAGCGGGAGACGACCTTCGCGAAGAGGCGGAAGGTGCCGCCGTAGGCGTCGTTCGGGATGACCACGTGGTCGCCCGGGGAAAGCAGCGTACGCAGCAGGCAGTCCTCGGCGGCGAGCCCGGACGCGAAGGCGAGGCCGCGCCGGCCGCCCTCCAGCGCCGCGAGGTTCTCCTCCAGCGCGGTCCGGGTCGGGTTCGCGCTGCGGCTGTACTCGTAGCCGCCGCGCAGTCCGCCGACGCCGTCCTGCTTGTACGTGGACACCTGGTAGATCGGGGGCACGACCGCGCCGGTCAGCGGGTCCGCCGTGTTGCCCGCGTGGATCGCGCGGGTCTCGAAGCTCTGGTGCTCGTGGCTGTCGTCGCTCATGGGCCGATGCTATGCCCCGGCCGCCGACGAGCCCACTGCACACCCGGTGGTGCGGCCGTGCACGGCCGGATGCGGAGTGCCGGTGGGGCATTGGCCTTTGCGCGGGTGCGTCTGGTTCGCTTGGGGCCATGGAGATTCTGTGGTTCGTGATCGCGCTCGGCCTGCTCGTGGCCGCCTTCAGCCCGTACATACGGCGCCGGCGGGGCGGCGGCGTACGCCTGGTCGCGCCGGGCAGCCCTGACGCGGCCGACCCGGAGAACTACGGTTTCGCCCGCCAGGAGCACCTGGACATCCGCGTCCCGGGCCCCGACGAGGACCTGATGGACGCCCTGGAAGCCGTGCAGGGCAGCGGCCGGTGGCAGGCCGCGTCCCAGCTGCTGGCCGGGACCCCGAAGGAGGGCGAGATGCGCTGGCAGCGGATCCAGGCCTTCGGCGGGGCGGCGGCGCTGGAGCTGGTGGAGCGGCCCGGGGTGGGCGCGCAGTGGCTGAAGGCCTGGCGGCTGGAGGCCGAGAAGGACGCGGGCGGCGCGCAGGTGCACGCGGAGCTGCTGGTGCAGCAGGCGTGGCGGCACTCGGGCGGCGTGG
Source organism: Streptomyces sp. NBC_01296 (assembly GCF_035984415.1). Taxonomy (NCBI): domain Bacteria; kingdom Bacillati; phylum Actinomycetota; class Actinomycetes; order Kitasatosporales; family Streptomycetaceae; genus Streptomyces; species Streptomyces sp. NBC_01296. The sequence continues at coordinate 3,565,944 of NZ_CP130720.1, forward strand.
GCTCCACGGACCACCGGATCATCCTGGAGGAGGCCCGGGAGGCGTGCCGCAGGGCGGCGCTGCTGGCCCCGGGCGACCCCGTCCCGTCCATCACGGAGCTGGCGGTCGCGCGGGCGCTCGGGTACTCGGAGGCGGAGTTCGACGCCCTGTGGGCGAAGGTCATCGACGTCGCGCCGGCGCACATGGGCGCGCACCTGGCGGCCCTGCACTACTGGTGCGAGAAGTGGCACGGCTCGCGGGAGCAGGCGGACGCCTTCGCGCACGCGGCGGCGGCCCGCGCCCCGCAGGGCTCGCTGCTGGCGGCGCTGCCGCTGTTCGCGGTGTACGAGCACGTCCCGGAGGTCGTCCTGACGAACTTCTGGCAGGGCGCGGTCGTGACCCGGGCGGTGGAGGGCGCGCTGTACGCGGTGCACACCGCCCGCCAGGACGACCCGATGCTGGCGCACGTCCGGCACATGCTGCTGTCGTTCCTGGTGCCGATGGAGCGCTGGGCGGAGGCGATGGAGCAGGTCCGCCACATCGACGGCTACGTCGGCGCCCTGCCGTGGTCGGTCTCCCCGGACCCGGCGGCGCAGTACGCGGTGTACCGCGCCCTGGCGGTGGCGGGCTACGAGGCCAACGGCGGCTCCCCGGCGACGCTGCCGCACTGACGCGGCGGCGCGGCGGCGGCGCGGCGCCCGCAGGCAGGAGCCCCGGCCCCCCTGGCTCCCACCTGCGGAATCGCGATGAATAAGGTTGCTGTAAAGATCCGCGGGCCGCATGATGACCCGGCGTGACCGCCCGGGCCCGGCCGACCACCGCGCGCCTGCGGCACACCCGCGGTACACCCGCAGCACCTGACATGCACCTGCACATGCACCTGAACCACTTCATCCCGTGGGGGGATCCGTCCATATGGGCGCTTCACTGCGCGCGCTGCGCGCCCTCGTCCTGCTCGCAGGCTTCTACCTGCTCGGCTTCATCCTGCTCGGCGTGCTCGCGGCCGCCGACTGGGCCACCGTCACCCGGCTGCACGGCGGCATCGCCTTCAAGATCCTCATCGTCTCGGTGGTCCTCGCGGTCCCGATCGTGCGCGGCATGTTCATGCTCCGCACCCCCAAGGGCGCTCCGAAGCCCGGCGTGCCCGTCACCGAGCAGCAGGAACCCGTCCTGTGGCAGACCGTCCGCGACATCGCGGCGCAGGTCGGCACCCGCGCCCCGGACGAGATCCTGCTCATCGACGAGGTCAACGCGGCCGTCAGCGAGGACGCCCGGCTGCTGGGCCTGAAGTCCGGCACCCGCCGCCTCTACCTGGGCCTGCCCCTGATGACCGGCCTGGACGAGATGCAGCTGCGCGCCGTACTCGCCCACGAGATGGGCCACTACGCCAACCTCGACACCCGCCTCACCCCGCTGATCGCCCGCGGCCGCGCCCAGCTGATCCGCACCATCGGGCACTTCCACGACCGCGCCGACACCAAGGTCGCCCAGGAGCGGGCCCGGCAGGAGAAGGCGGCCGAGAAGCGGGTCGCCAAGGGCAAGGAGGCCAAGGAGGTCGACACCACCGGCCAGGGCGCGATGTACCGGGCCATGGCGAAGATCTACACGGCGTACGCGCGCTTCTACATGCGCGCCACCCTCTCCGGCAGCCGCCGCCAGGAGCTCGCCGCCGACCTGGCCTCGGTCCGCGTCGCCGGCCGCGACTCCGCCGCCTCTGCGCTGCGCGAGCTCAACGCCATCGGCCCCGCCCACGACTTCTACATGGACTCGTACGCCACCCTCGGCGTCGGCGCCGGCCTGCTGCCGCCCTCCGGCCAGGTCTTCGGCGGCCTGCGGCAGCTGCTCGACGCCCGCTCGGACGAACTGGACGGCCTGCGCCGCGAACTGTCCACCGAGCCCACCTCCCCGTACGACTCGCACCCCGCGCTCGCCGAACGCGTGGCCCGCATCGAAGCCATGCCCGACGACGGCCGCGGCGCGCAGCCCGCCCGACCGGCGCTCGAGCTGCTCGCCTCCCCGCAGGCCGCGCTGGCGGCGCTGGAGCAGGCGGTCCTGACCCCCGAGGCGCTCGCGCTCACCCGCGTGGACTGGGCGGACCTCGTCCACGAGAGCATGACCCGGTACGTCGGCCAGGGCGCGCAGGAGATCCGCGAGGCCGTCGCCGCCGAGGGCACGGCCCCGGAGCTGGCGGCCCTGCTGGACGCCGTCGACGCCGACCCGGCGCTGCGCTGGCGGATCGCCGACCGCTTCCCGAAGTCCGAGGAGGCGGCGTCCGCCACCGGCCGCGCCGCCCGCGAGTTCACCCGCCCCGTGCTGCGGCGCGCCCTGAAGCAGCTGGTCACCGCCGAGCTGACGGCCCGCGGCGCGGCCCGCTGGCAGCTGTCCTGGTCCGACTCGGCCGCCCTGCAGTACGCGGCCGACGGGTTCGAGGAGCAGCTGGAGCTCGCCCTGGACGCGCTCGTCGCGGACCTGCCCGGCACCGAACCGCTGCGGAAGCTGGTGCTCGTCTGATGCTCGGCCTGATCATCTTCGGGATCCTCCTGATCAGCGGCGCGTACAAGCTGCTGCGTGCCCGCAAGGCCGGCGGCGGCGCGGGCAGGCGCCGCTGGGCGAGCCGCGCCGACGGCCTGGCGGCGGTCGCGCTGGGCTTCGCCCCGGCCGAGCGGCTCGACACCGACAACGGGTCCCCGCTCCTGCCTGCGGACACGGCCGCGCTGGCCGCCGTACGGGCGGGCGACTGGCAGGCCGGCGCGGCCTGGGCGGACGCGGCCGGGCAGAACTGGGACGAGCGGATCCGGCGCGTACGGGAACTGGCCGAGCCGGCCGCCGAGGACGACGCCTGGCTGCTGGCCTGGCGGGCGGCGCGGCCGCAGGACCCGACGGCGGCGGCGGTGCACGCGGACGCCTCGGTGCTGGTGGCGTGGAACGTGCGCGGCTCGCTGAGCGCGAAGAACACGACGCAGGAGCAGTTCCGGAACTTCCACCGGCTGATCGCCGCCTCGCAGGAGGCGATGCACGAGGCCCAGCGGCTCGCCGACCCGGCGGACCCGGTGCCGTACATGCTGGAGCAGCCGGTCGCCATGGCGCTGGGGTACTCCCACGAGCGGTACGGGCAGCTGTGGGCGCAGATCGTCGAGCGCGACCCGAAGGTGCTGGCGGCGCACACGGGCGCCCTGCAGTACTGGTGCCGCAAGTGGCGCGGCTCGCACGAGGAGGCGGAGGCGTTCGCGCGGCGGTCGGCGGCGGCGGGCGCCCCGGGTGAGCTGCTGTCGCTGCTGCCGCTGTACGCGTACCTGGAGTACGAGATGTCCGAGTCGGAGCTCGACCCGAGCGTCTACTACAAGCGGCCGGAGATCGTGGCGGCCACGGACGCGGCGCTCGCGGACGTGGCGGCGGCGGACCCGGCCGACCGGCGGGTGACCCGGGTGCGGCACATGCTGGCGTGGAACCTGTACTGGCAGGACCGGTACACGGAGGCCGTGGAGCAGTTCCGTGCCGTCGACGGGCACATCGGGGCGACGCCGTGGACGTACGCGGCGGACGCCAAGGCGCGGTACGTGCAGGCGAGGGACTTCAGCGTGCGGCGGGCGGTCACGCAGAAATGACGAAAGTCTGACGCGGTCGCCGGGGGCGGGTCGGGGGGGGAATCCCGGCCCGCCCCCGCCCGTTAAGGGAGAACCACTAGGAGGGAATCATGTTCTCGTACCGCCGCACGCCCGAGCTCCCCACCCGCGAGGAGGCCCTCCAGGGCCGCGCGACCCCGCAGTTCTCGCTCCCGGACCGGCACACCGTGCTCGGCAACCCGCTCACGGGGCCCTACCCCGCCCACCTCCAGGTGGCCGACTTCGGCCTGGGCTGCTTCTGGGGCGCGGAGCGCAAGTTCTGGCAGACCCCGGGGGTGTGGACCACGCTGGCCGGCTACCAGGGCGGTTTCACCGAGAACCCGACGTACGAGGAGGTGTGCTCGGGGCAGACCGGCCACACCGAGGTCGTCCGCGTGGTCTTCGACCCGGCGCAGGTCTCGTACGCCACCCTCTTGAAGCTGTTCTGGGAGTCCCACAACCCGACCCAGGGCTTCCGCCAGGGCAACGACGTCGGCACCCAGTACCGCTCGGCGATCTACACCCACTCCGAGGCCCAGCAGACCGAGGCCGAGGCCTCCCGCGCCGCATACCAGCAGGTCCTGGCGTCCTCGGGCTACGGCGACATCACGACGGCGGTCCTCCCGGCGGCGGATCGCCCCTTCTGGCCGGCAGAGCCCTACCACCAGCAGTACCTCGACCGCAACATTGACGGCTACTGCGGCATCGGTGGCACGGGCGTAGCCTGCCCAATCGGCATCGCAGAAGCGCCTGGGGAGTGAGCGGCGCCCTACTCCCCGACCCGGCACACGAGCGGCTGACCCGGCTCTGGCAGGCCCACAGGCCTGCCGGGCCGATGCTGCCGTGGGAGCTGAAGACGGTGTACGGGGACCGCTGGGTGCGCTTCCACAGCCTGCCGGAGTCGAAACGCTACGCGAAGGACGAGGCCGAGTACGCGGTCCTCCTCGACCGGTACAACACAGTCCTCGACGAGCTCTTCGCGGGCGGCGAGGCGTACGTGGTGACCACCGACTGGGCCGACCCGTCCGAGCCGACGGACTATTCGGCCCACCGCGCTGCCCTCCACCCGGAGGGCACGCTGTGGACCACCCTGGACCACACCGACGACCCGGATCCGGCCTTCCACACACGCTGGTACTTCTACGCCGACCGCCGCCCCTGGCGACGGGGCTGCCTCGACCAGCTGCTCCGCGCTGTCGCGGACGACACCCTGCCAGGCATCTTCGTGGCGGACACCGAGCTCACCCGTATCCACCACCCGTACGACGGCGGCGCGGACGTCATCCTCGCCACCCCCGAGGAACGGGACCGGCTGCGCGACTGCCACTCCACCTGGCTGCCCGCGCACCCCTCGGGCTACTGATCAGGATGGGTCGTAGCCGTAGACCCGCTTCGCGTCCAGGTGGAGCTCGTACGGGCCGAAGCAGTCTGCGGCAAGCGTGGCCACTCGGGCGCCACAAGGACAGGCACGGTTGAGTCCGCTGCCTCCGGACGGACCGCAGCATCCGCCGCTGTTCTCCCAGTCTGGCAGCGGCCGGAGGTCAGGCGCGCCCTCGGGGTGGATCACGATGTTGTTGCGCGGCCCGGCAGAGACCATTGCCACCCCTTCATCACTCCGCCAGGGCCCACGCGGCTGTGCAGGCCCGCCCTCTTCCTGATCTGGATGCGGCACGTACGGGGCACCCCACGGTTCGGTCTCGATCGCGTAGTACCCCTGCGGGAGCGTGGCCGACGCCAGCCGACTCACGTTGTCCCGTTCTTCGTCGTCAGGCACTGAGGGAACGGCAGGCAGCGGCTTCAGGTCTGGCGTAAGACTGCCGCCGCACTTGGCACACAGGAAGACGGTCATGCTGCCGTTGTAGCCGCCGCGTACGTCCCAACGCATCCTCGATTCCAACCGAGAAGGCTGCTTTCCTGTTCTGGAAAGGATCAGCGCTTGACCTCGCCGCGACCGACTCGGGAGCATCGAACGCAACAGGCGTACGCCGACGTGTGGGGGCAAGGATGCTGCGGAAGCTGTCCGGTGACCCGGAGTGCAGGAACGGAACGTGCCCGACGCTGTGGGGTACTGAGGACGCCAAGGACTACGTCGTGCAGGGCTACGTCATCACTGACCCCGAGCGGCTGGCGCAGCTCGACCTGCCCGAGGGCGAGACCGCCGTCGTGGTCCCGGCCGCGGTGCTGGAGGAGTACTTCCGTGCTCAACGGTGAGGAGTTCGCCCGTCTCTTCGAGACCTTCGAGCGGACCGCCTTCCGACTTGAGACGCTCTCCGTCTACAGCGTGGAGGAGGAGCGCGAGGAGTTCGAACGCTTCCTGGCCGGCGGGGACATGGGCCCTGGCTGGGGCGACAACCCGTGGGTACGGTCGATGACCGACAAGGGCAAGGAGGTTTCGCGCGTCCATGTGTTCAGGTCTCCGCTGACCGACTACCTGCGGTACGAACTGGCCGCCTACCCGGGCAACATCACGGCTGGCGAGACCATCGGCATCATCGACAAGACCAACCAGGACGTGGCCGACCTGCCCGATCACGACTTCTGGTTGTTCGATGACCAGGACGTGTACCGGATGCACTACACGCCCGAAGGTGCGTTCATCGGCGCCGAACTGCTTCCTGCCCACTACCTTGCCGAGTATCAGGACTACCGAGACCGCGCCCTGGCCGAAGCGGTGCCGTTCGCGGACTACTGGGAGCGGCACCACTGACCGCCGACTCGATCGGGAAAGCCCTGCGGGCGCTGCGCGATGCATCCGGACTCACGGGTAACGCGGTGGCCCGCAGGGCTTCCATGTCTGCCGGGAAGCTCTCGAAGATCGAGACGGGCAAGGTACGACCGACCGTCCAGGACGTGGACCTGGTCCTCACCGCCATAGGCGTGAGCGAAGAAGTCAAGGCAGAGTTCCTGGCAGCCGCCCGCGTTGAAGCCACCGAGGCCACCGCATGGCGCCTGCTGCGCCGCATGGGCCCGTGGAAGCACCAGAAGACCATCCGGGCCATCGAGGCCGGCACCACCACGCTCAGGCTCTTCCAGGGACAGCTCATCCCCGGACTCCTCCAGACGCCCGAGTACGCCTCCGCCGTCTTCTCCCTGCCTCCGGCCCTGCCGGAGGACATCAGGTCCAAGACCGTGGCTGCCCGCCTCGAACGGCAATCCGTCCTGTACGAACCGGGCAGGTCCTTCCGCTTCCTGATCTGTGAGCACGTACTCCGGTGGCGCATCAGCGAGCCCGTGGTCATGGCGCTCCAGCTCGACCGGCTCGTATCCGTGTCCCGTCTGCCCAATGTCTCGCTGGGTGTCGTGCCGTCCGACCGCCGGATGCCCGATTTCCCCATGACCTGCTTCAGCCTCCACGACGACCGGCTCGTCATCGTGGAGACGTTCCACTCCGAGGTCACCACCCGCGACCCGAAGGACGTCCAGCTCTACCTCGACACCTTCGAACGGTTCGCTGCGGTGGCGGTCTTCGGCGATGCCATGAGAACCCTGGTCGAGGGCATCCGGGACGGATTCTTGCCCCAACAGGAAAGGTCCTAGAACGAGCTGATCAGCGGGTGAAGCATCAGCGGTGCCAACACCCGAGGGAGGAAATCCCAGTGAGCAGCCCCAGCACCACGATGGACCCGCCGGTTCAACTGTCCCTCCCCCGCACACCCCCTGCGCCTGCGCCGGGCTGCGGCGTGTGCGCCGCCCTTGCGAAGCAGCGCACAGCGGCGTACGGCGCCGGGGACCTGTCCGCCGTATCGGACTGCAACGTCGAGTTGACCGCGCATCCCAAGAAGCACCCCGGGGTGCAGTAGTGGACATGCAGGTCTGGAGAGACGGACGTACAGCGGCTCTGAACGCCTCCGATGCCATGCGCGAGGTGCTCGCCTCCCTGGGCCTGCCGGAGAGCGCCTACGCGGCGATACGCCCGCAGGTGACTCCCCGAGGCCAGCCGCTCGTACACCTGGACTCAATACCCGCTGCTCACGTCGAGCAGATCGCAGAGGCGCTACGAGGCACCCGGACACACCGCGAGCGGGACAGCGGTGCCCTTCCCACCTGAATCAAGGAGGACCAGATGACCGACCTGTACAGCCTCGACATCACCGGAACCCACTTCAGCAAGGCGTGCGGAGGCAACACGCACCCGGACGGCGAGGCGTGCGTGACCCTTTCCAAGATCGGCCCGGACTCGTGGGCCCTGGGTGACAGCAAGCGGCCGACTGCCGAGCCGCTGCGCTTCACCACTGCCGAGCTGGACGCGGCCGGTATCGACCCCGCGCGATTCGGGCTCTCCGCCTGACGCCCTGCGCACCCCCTTCACTGACGGCCTCGCCCACATGCCGACGGGCGGGGCCGTCCCCTTCTCCAGGAACGGAACACGCAGTGCACATCCACGGGTACGCCTGGCTGGGTGAGAAGAAGGCGTTCGACAAGGAGAGCTTGAGGCGACCGCCGGGCACTCCGCCAACGGCGGGCAGCCCATCGGATGTGATCGAGCGGTACCGCTCGGCGGTGGCGGAGTTTCCCATGACGGACGTACCACCGCTTCAGACAGCGCACTGGCTGATGAAACCGGCGTCGATGGTCCGGGGCACGTGGCAGGAACCGAAAGAGGCCGGGGAGTGGCTGGGTCTTCAGCTCGCACAGGCCGCCTCTCGCTTCTCCAGCGGGCAGGACCGAGACGCAACCCGTCTGATGCTTGTGGCGAAGGCCGCTGTGGAGCGGCTGACATGGGGTGGAGACGTGTCCCTCGGCCACTACCTCGGGGGCACGCTCTTCCACTCGATTGCGCTCGTGACGTGCTCCCCCAACCGCACCGGAACCGACCTGCCCTGCCCCATTCGATAGGCCGGCGGCAGCGGTAGTCCATACCCGCAAGACAAACGAAGGGGCACCAGCCAGACGTCGGTGCCCCATTCCGTTTCCACTGCCCCGTCAGTCCCGCCACTTCGGGACCAGCAGGTCAGGGTTGAACGGGCGCCGACCTCCGCCTCCCACCGGCAGCACGATCACCGCGTGCAGCGCTTCCCTGATCAGGGCACGCTTCTGCGCCAGGTCCAGCCTGCCCGAGGTCCAACGCTCGCGTACGTCGCCAGTGACTTCGGCGGCCCGCTGCCGGCTCAGGGCGTGACGTGTCCTGTCCGCGCGGAGTTCCTTGACACGCGCCGGCAGACCGTCGGGTGCGGGGCGGCGGGGCGGTGAGGGCTTGACCTTGCCGTTGGGGGGAGGGTTGTTCCCTCTCGTCATGGACATCAGCAGCAAGACCCCGCAGCGGCTCATCCTCGTCACCGGCGCAGGCACCGGCATCGGCCGCGCCACCGCACGCGCCTTCGCCGACGGCGGCGACCGCGTGGTCGTCGTCGGCCGGCGCCCCGAGGCGCTCGCCGGTACGGCCGAGGGCCGTCCGGGCATCCACCCGCTGGCCGCCGACGTGACCGCCCCCGGCGGGCCCGAGGGGATCGTCCGGGCCGTCCTTGCCGCCCACGGCCGCATCGACGTGCTCGTCAACAACGCCGGGATCGTGCGCAGCGGCCCCCTCGGGGGCCTCACCGAGCCGGACCTCTCAGCGCAGCTGGCCACCAACCTGCTGGCCCCGGTGCTCCTCACCCAGGCCGCGCTCCCCGCCCTGGAGGCCGCCCCGGCCGGGGTGGTCGTGAACATCACCACCGCCGTCGGGCAGCGCGGCTGGCCCGGGAACTCCTTCTACGCCGCCACGAAGGCCGCTCTGGACACTCTGACCCGCAGCTGGGCCGTGGAGCTCGCCCCGCGCGGCATCCGGGTCGCGGCGGTCGCGCCCGGGGCGGTGGACACGCCGATCGCCGCACACCAGGGGCTGAGCCCCGAACGGGCCGCCGAGGTGCGGGCCTGGCAGGTGGCCCGGACCCCGCTGGGGCGGGTGGGCCGGCCCGAGGAGGTCGCGTGGGCGGTCACCCGGCTCGCCGACCCGGCAGCGTCGTTCGTGACCGGCGTCGTGCTCCCGGTGGACGGCGGGGCGCTGCCGGCCTGACCTGTGCGGCCCGACCCCGGCGACCCCGCGGCGGTGCTCCTCGGCGACCATGGACGCATGCTGATCGGGGAACTCGCGGAGGCGACCGGGACCACCCCGCGCGCCCTGCGCCACTACGAGCAGGCCGGGCTGATCTCCTGCGGGCGGACCCCCAACGGCTACCGCGTCTACGACGCCGGGGCCGCCGTACGGGTCCGCAACATCCGGACCCTGCTGGACGCGGGGCTGACGCTGGACGACGTACGGGTCTTCCTGGACTGCCTGGACGGTGACGTGGCCGCCGGGCCGCCGGGCCCGAAGGGACTGGCGGTGGCCCGGGAGCGGCTCGCGGTCCTGGAGGCGCGGATCGCCGTGCAGACGGCGACCCGGGACCGGCTCGCCGCCGCGCTGGAGCGGGCCGGTCAGATCGTCGACGCGTCGATGACGAAGCGGTAGCGGACGTCGCTGGCCAGGACGCGCTCGTACGCCTCGTTGATCTGCTCGGCGCGGATCAGTTCGATCTCCGAGCCGAGGCCGTGCTCGGCGCAGAAGTCCAGCATCTCCTGCGTCTCGGCGATGCCGCCGATCATCGAGCCGGCGAGGGTCTTGCGGCCGGTGATGACGGAGAACAGGTTCAGCTCGACCGCCTCCTCCGGGGCGCCGACGTTGACCAACGCGCCGTCGACCTTCAGCAGGTCGAGGTACGTGTCGAGGCCGAGCGGGGCCGAGACGGTCGAGATGACCAGGTCGAAGCTGCCGGCCAGCTTCTCGAAGGTGGTCTCGTCGCTCGTGGCGTAGTAGTGCGCGGCGCCGAGCCGCAGGCCGTCCTCCTGCTTGCGCAGGGACTGGGAGAGGACGGTGACCTCCGCGCCGAGCGCGGCCGCGATCTTGACGCCCATGTGGCCGAGGCCGCCGAGACCGACGATCGCGACCTTCTTGCCCGGGCCCGCCTGCCAGTGCTTGAGCGGGGAGTAGAGGGTGATCCCGGCGCACAGCAGCGGGGCGGCGGCGGCGAGGTCGAGGCCGTCGGGGATGCGGACGGTGTAGTTCTCGTCGACGACGACGTGCGTGGAGTAGCCGCCGTACGTCGGGTCGCCCTTCTTGTCGCGGGCGTTGTACGTGCCGGTCATGCCGTGCGCGCAGTACTGCTCCTGCCCGCGCAGGCAGTACTCGCACGCCCGGCAGGAGTCGACGAAGCAGCCGACGCCGACGTGGTCGCCGACCGCGAACCTCGTGACCCCCGGTCCGGCTTCGGTGACGACACCGGCTATCTCGTGGCCCGGGACCATGGGGTAGATGCCCTCGCCCCAGCCGTCGCGGACCTGGTGGATGTCGGAGTGGCAGATGCCGGCGTACTTGATCTCGATGAGGACGTCGTGCTCGCCGACGGGGCGGCGCGGGACGGTGGTGCGCTCCAGCGGGGCCTTCGCGGCGGGGGCGGCGTATGCGGCGACCTGGGTGACGGACATGGGTGAAGACTCCTCGAACGCTGCTGCGGACCCTGTGCGGTGCGAGCAACGATGGCGGACCGGGCCGCCGCCACCCAGACCCCTGCCCTGCCTACGACTGGCGGTCCTACCCCTGACGGGGTCAGGAACACGACCGCGCCGCGCGGGCCGCCCGGCGATACTGGCGTCATGGACCAGCTTGATCAGCGTGCCGAACTGGGCGAGTTCCTCCGTTCCCGCCGTGCGCGGCTGCGCCCCGCGGACGTGGGCCTGCCGGACTACGGGCGTCACCGCCGCGTGCCCGGGCTGCGCCGCGAGGAGTTGGCGCAGCTGGCGGGCGTCTCGGTGGCGTACTACACGCGGCTCGAGCAGGGGCACGGACAGAACGTGTCGGCGGAGGTGCTGGACGCCATCGCCCGCGCCCTGCACCTGGACGGCACGGAGACGGCCCACTTGAACCACCTGGCCAGCCCCCGGCCCCGCAGGCACCGCGGCAGGCAGCACCGGGCGCAGCACGTCCGCCCGGAGCTGCGGACGCTGTTGGACGCGATGGAGGGCGTGCCGGCGTATCTGGTGGGGCGGCGTCAGGACGTGATCGGCTGGAACGGGCTGGCGGCCGCGGTGTTCGGCGATTTCGGGGCGCTGCCGCCGCAGGAGCGGAACCTCGTGCGGCAGGTGTTCCTGGACCCGGCGACGGCCGAGCTGTACGTGGAGTGGGAGTGCCGGGCCTGCGAGGTGGTGAGCAACCTGCGCATGTACGCGGGCCAGCACCCGGAGGACGAGCAGCTTTCCGCGCTGGTCGGGGAGCTGTCGGTGAAGAACGAGGAGTTCCGGCGGCTGTGGGCGGCGCACACGGTGGCGGACAACAAGACGCACGGGGTGAAGCGGCTGCGGCACCCGTTGGTGGGTGAGCTGGACCTGGCCTTCGAGACCCTGGCGCTGCCGGACGACTCGGCGCAGTTCCTGGTGACCTTCCACGCCGCTGCGGGCTCGCCCTCGGCGGACGCGCTGCGCCTGCTGGCCTCGTGGTCGGCCCCGTCGGCCCCTTCCGGCCCCTCCGCCCCGGCGATCCCTTCGGCCTCCTCCGCCCCGGCCCCGGCGGACGCGGACGGGGCTACAGCTTGATCTGGAAGATGGCCGCCGCGCGTTCGCGGCGGTAGCCCAGGGCGGCGTTCACCGCGCGCATCGGAGTGTTCTCGTCCGCCACCGAGGTGGCGATCTCGCGGAGGGCGGGGAAGCGGGCCGTGGCCTCCCCCAGCATGTGGAGTTTGACCGTGCGTCCGAGGCCGCGGCCGCGGTGGGCGGGGACGACCACCGTGTCGTACTGGAGGGCGCGCAGGGCGGCCGGGTCCGGGAGCACCAGGGACGTGTACGCGGCCACCTCGCCGGCGGGGGTCACCGCCGCGACCATGACCATCCGGCCGCCGCGGTCCAGGACCAGCCGCTGCACCGTGTGCAGGCGCTGCGGGGTCCAGGCCGGGGGCTGCTCGTCCATGTCCCCGGTCGGCGCGTCCTCCATCGACCCGTGGGCGACGGCGGCCGCGGCCACCCACGCGTCCGGGACCAGGCCTTCCCAGCACACCAGCTCGTAGCCCGCCGGGAGTTCGGGCTCCGTGGCGGCCGGCCCCGCCGCCGCGTCCCGCACGTCCCGCACGTCCCGCACGTCCCGCACGTCCTGCACGTACCAGGCGAGCGGCAGCACGTTCTCGAAGCCCAGCGACTCGGCGAACGCCTGCCCCGCCCCGCCCAGGTCGGCCATCGTGGAGACCGAGGTGCGGCCCCGGGCCAGCAGTTCCTCGCGGACCCGGTGCCACAGGGCCGTGCCGGTCCCCCGCCGCCGCGCGTCCGGACGTACCTGCAGCACGTCCAGCGAGGCGGTGTGCGCATTGCCGGCGTCCGTGAACAGGAGCAGGCTCGCCACGCCCCCGTCCGCCGCGAAGTGCGCGAAGCGGCCGGTGGTCGGCGCCACGCGCAGCCGCCCCGCGATCTCCACCCGGGTCGGTACGGGCACGCCGGGCAGGTCGGCGGCGTGGGCAGCGGTCAGTACCGCCGCCCAGGCGTCGACCTCGGCGTCGGTCGGCGGCACGGAGAGCTGGGTGGGAGCAAGGGGCTGGGGCATGATCGGGACCTTAGCCCCTGAAAGGGGCGCTTGGCCCCTGGAAAAACAGCCGATGGCGGGGAGCCTCCGTCAGGGGCTCCCCGCCATCGGCGGGGTTCGGTCGGGACCAGAAGTCCCAGGTCAGGAGGTTAGGAGGCGGTGCCGGCCTTCCAGTCCGCCCAGCTCATGTTCCAGCCGTTGAGGCCGTTGTCCGGCTTGATGGTCTTGTCCGGCGAGTTGACCACCGTGACCACGTCACCGATGAGCGAGTTGTCGAAGAACCAGGCCGCCGGCTGGTTCGGGTCGTTGGCGCCCTGGGCGTCGTTCAGACCGACACAGCCGTGGCTCGTGTTCACGCTGCCGAAGATCGAGTCCGATCCCCAGTAGTTGCCGTGGATGAACGTGCCCGACTGGGACAGCCGCATCGCGTGCGGGACGTCCTTGATGTCGTACTCGCCCTTGCCTTCGCTGTTCTTGAAGCCGACGGTGGAACCGTCCATCCGGGTCTCCTTGAACTTCTCGGAGATCACCATCTGGCCGTTGTACGTCGGGTTGTCCGGGGAGCCCGCCGAGATCGGGATGGTCTTGAGGACCGCGCCGTCCCGGGTGACCGTCATCTTCTTGGTCTTCGCGTCGACCGTGGAGACCTGGCTGCGGCCGATCTTGAAGGTGGCGGTCTTGTTCTGCACGCCCTGGACGCCGGGGGCGCCCTGCACCCCTTCCAGCGCCAGCTTCAGCGTGACGGTGGAGCCGGCCTGCCAGTACTGCTCGGGGCGGAAGTCCAGGCGCTGGGCGCTGAACCAGTGGCCGACGACCTCCTGGCCGCTGCTGGAGGTGACGGTGATGGCCGCCTGGACCGCCTTCTGGTCCTTGATCGCCTTGTTGAAGGTGATCGAGACCGGCATGCCCACGCCGACGGTCTGGCCGTCGTCCGGTATGAACGAGCCGACGAAGCTGTTCTCCGGGGAGACGGTGGTGAAGGAGGTGTTCTCGTGCGCTTCCTTGCCGGCCTCGTCCTTGGCGGTGGCCGACAGGGCGTACTTCGTGGAGCGCTTCAGCGCGGCGTCCGGCTTCCAGCTCTTGCCGTCGGCGGCTATCTTGCCGGCCACGGCCGCGCCCTCGGAGGTCTTCAGCTCGACCGCCGTGAGGGTGCCGTCGGCGACGGCGACGTTGGTCGCGTCGTTCAGGCCGACGTTGGTCGCGCCGTCCTTGGGCGTGATCGTTATCTTGGCCTTGGAGGCGTCCTTGGCCGCGGCCGCGTCCACGTCCGACTGCGACTTGTTGCTCCCGTCCCCGCCGCCCTTGGGCTTGTCGTCGCCACCGCCGCACGCCGAGAGCACCAGCACGCCACCGAGTACGGCGGATATGGCCACGAGGGACCTTCTCCGCCGCTTCTTGTCCGTCCTCACACGCCACTCCATCGTTGCCTGAACCCCCGAGCTTCCCCCGGCTGCCGCCGGGCGGTGCCCCGATCAAGGCAGGGAGACACGCCCCCTGCCTCGCACCAGTCAACGCGTTGAAGGCCCGGATCGGTTCCACATTCCGTTTGAATGTGTGCAACCACACGGTCAGGCGTTGTCGGTCGTCTCTTCGTCGAAGTCCCCATCTTCCTCGCCCAGGTCCCACTCCATGGACTCGGGGTCGTATTCGACGGGCTCACTGCTCCAGGAGGCCTGCGCCAGCTCCACGCCGGGGATGTCCGCGACCAGGTCAGTGGGGTCGACGAGGTACGCGAGCGCCTCCGACTCGTCCTCCCGTACGGCCGACTCGGCGTGGCCGCGCTCCTCGTCCGGCATGAACTCGTCGGCCTCGATGTGCTCGAGCGCGGCTCCGGTCAGCGCCTCGGGGTCGGGCACCTCCAGTACCAAATCCACCCGAAGCCGTACGTATCGTGATGTGTCAGAAGGGTTCATACGACGGAGACTAAGCCCGAGGAAGCCCCGACTTTCCCACGACCCGCCCTTGTCCGTAGCATCACCGCACACGGCCAATTCGCTGCTTCCGCAAGGGGGATCGCACCGTGTCCGCACGTCGACCGCTGCTCACCGCTCTCGGAGCGACCACCCTTCTCGCCGCCCTGTGGTTCGTACCCTCGGCCAACGCCACCGCACCGGGGTCCGCGGCGCCCGATTCCACGGCGTCCGATTCCGGTTCCGCCGCGCCCGAGTCCGCGAACGCGCCCGGGCCCGGATCGGTGACGACGCTCGAGGCCGATCCCGCGGGCGCCTCCCCGCAGACCGCCGGCCAGGTGTCCCTCGGGCTCGCCGACACCGGCGGGATCGACACCACCCCCTACCTGCTGGGCGGCACGCTCTGCCTGGGCCTCGGGGCCGGGTTCGTCACCTTCTCCGTACACCGCTCGCGCACGTAGCCCCGTACGCGCAGACACACCGAAGGGCCGGCCCCGGGAGACGATCCCCGGGGCCGGCCCTTCGCTTCAGCAGTACGGCTAGGCCAGCGGACCCGTCACCGGCTCCACCGCGGCCACGAGGCCGCCCGCACGGACGAACGCGTCGGCGGCCGCCAGGTCGGGGGCGAGGAAACGATCCGGCCCGGGACCCTCCACGCCGGCCGCCCGAGCCGCCGCGATGGCCGCCCGGCTGGCCGGGGCCGGGGTGAGCCCGTGGCGCAGCTCGATGGCCCGGGTGGCCGCGTACATCTCGATCGCGATGATGCGGGTCAGGTTGTCGACGGCGGTACGGAGCTTGCGCGCGGCCGACCAGCCCATCGAGACGTGGTCCTCCTGCATGGCGGAGGAGGGGATCGAGTCGGCGGAGGCGGGGACGGCCAGCCGCTTCATCTCGCTGACCAGGGCGGCCTGCGTGTACTGGGCGATCATCAGACCGGAGTCGACACCGGCGTCGTCCGCCAGGAACGGCGGCAGGCCGTGCGAGCGGTTCTTGTCGAGCAGCCGGTCGGTGCGGCGCTCGGCGATGGAGCCGAGGTCGGCCGCCGCGATGGCCAGGAAGTCCAGGACGTACGCGACCGGCGCGCCGTGGAAGTTGCCGTTGGACTCCACGCGCCCGTCGGGCAGCACCACCGGGTTGTCGACCGAGGAGGCCAGCTCGCGCGAGGCGACCAGGGCGGCGTGCGCCATGGTGTCGCGGCCCGCGCCGGCGACCTGCGGGGCGCAGCGCACCGAGTACGCGTCCTGCACGCGCGGGGCGGACTCCTCCTGGAAGTGCCCGGTGAGCCCGGAGTCCTTCAGGACGGCGGCCATGTTCGCGGCGGAGGCGCCCTGGCCCGGGTGCGGGCGGATGGCGTGCAGCTCGGGCGCCAGCACCTTCTCGGTGCCGAGGAGCGCCTCGAGGGTCAGCGCGGCGGTGATGTCGGCGGACTTGTACAGCTTGTCGAGGTCGGCGAGGGCCATGACCAGCATGCCGAGCATGCCGTCGGTGCCGTTGAGGAGGGCGAGGCCCTCCTTCTCCTTCAGCACGACCGGCTGGATCCCGGCCTCGGCGAGCAGCTCTCCGGCGGGGCGCACGACCCCGTCCGGACCCTCGGCGTCGCCTTCGCCCATCAGGGTGAGCGCGCAGTGCGAGAGCGGCGCGAGGTCGCCGGAGCAGCCGAGCGAGCCGTACTCGTGGACGACGGGCGTGATGCCGGCGTTGAGCACGTCGGCCATCGTCTGCGCGACGGACGGCCGGACGCCGGTGTGCCCGGAGGCGACGGTCTTCAGGCGCAGGAACATCAGAGCGCGCACGACCTCCCGCTCGACGCGCGGGCCCATGCCGGCGGCGTGCGAGCGGACGATGTTGCGCTGCAGCTGGGCGCGCAGCTCGGGGCTGATGTGCCGGGAGGCGAGGGCGCCGAAGCCGGTGGACACCCCGTAGACGGGTTCGGGCTTGGCGGCGAGGGCATCGACGATCTCGCGGGCGCGGGCGAGGGCGTCGAGCGCCTCGCCGGACAGCTCGATCCGCGCGTTGCCGCGGGCGACGGCGATGACGTCCTCGGCGGTGGTCCCGGACGTCCCCACCACGACAGTGTGCATATCCATATTCAGCAGCCTACGGACTGAATCGCTTCATGTCACTAGCAAGTTTCACGAGGGCCCCTTACGCCTCCGCCACAAGGCCCACACCCGGCCCACGCCCGGCCTACGCCCGGCCTACGCCCGGCCTACGCCCGGCCGCGGAAGCGGCGGCGCTCGCCGGCCGCCTCGTCCTGGGCGGCATCGGCCATCCGGACGACGGCGGTGTCCCGGCCTGCGACGACGGGCTTCGGCGAGCGGGCGGCCTTGGCCTTGTACTGGGCGGCGTCGGCCAGCCGGAACAGCCGCCGGGAGGACTTCACGAGCCCGATCGGGTCCCCGGTGGACGCAACCCCGCAGGCCACACCCTCCCCGAGCTCCAGCTCGGCGGCGCGCAGGCACAGCCCCTCGGTCACCCGCACCACCTCGTCGGCGGAGGGCCCGACGCTCACCAGGCAGAACTCGTCGCCGCCGAGCCGGGCCACGAGGGCGCCGGGCAGCATGGCCCCGCAGAGGCTGAGCACGGACCCGAACCGCTCCAGCAGCCGGTCACCCATGGCGTGCCCCAGGGTGTCGTTGACCTTCTTGAGCCCGTTCAGGTCGCATACGACGAGACTGACCACGGCGGCGCTGCGCCGGTGCTCCTCGAGGGCCTCGTCGAGCCGCATGTCGACGGCGCGGCGGTTGGCCAGGCCGGTCAGCGGATCGGTGAAGGCGAGCCGCCGGGCCTCTTCGAGCCTCTCGTTCTGCGCGAGCCCGGCAGCGACGACGGCGGCCAGGACGGTCGCGAACTCGGCGTCGTCCTCGTCGAAGTCGGGCAGGCCGTCGTCGCGGGCGACGTACAGCTCACCCCAGGCGCGCCCGCTGAGCACGATGGGCGCGACGACGCAGGTGCCGCGGCCGCGGCGGCGCAGGGCCTCGCCGCGCCGCCCCGGTCGGCCGCCGCCGGCGCTCTCCACCCAGGCGTGCGGGCCGCTGCCGCCGACCCAGCGCTCGTGCAGGAACTCGGTGATCTCGGGGAAGTCGTGGACGGGGTACGACTCGTCCTCGGGGAACGTCTCCTCCCCGGCCCGCAGCTCCCCCTCGTTCACGAGGACCCGCAGCCGGCCCCGCTCGCGCTCCCACGCGGAGATCGCGGCGAACGAGCCGTCCATCGCGAGGCGGGCCCCGCGGGCGGCCGCCCGGACACTGTCCCGCGGCGCGCATGCGGCGGCCATGGCCTGCGCCAGGCCCACGACGGCTCGCAGCCGCCCGTCGACTCCCATCACCCCAGGTTAGGGAGTTTTGTCAGATTTGCCGACGATCGCCGTCTCCGGCAGCCCCGTTTCCGGCCCGGCCCGTGGACCCCGGCGGGGCCGGGTTCGGCTGCGGGGCAGGGTTCGGCTGCGGCCGCTCGACCGAACCCGCCCCGCGGGGGGCCGCTGCCCCCATGGGACCGCCTAGCGGCCCGGCCAGTTCGGGCGGCGCTTCTCGTTGAACGCCGCCACGCCCTCGGCGCGGTCCCCCGAGAAGGCCACCGTCCGCCAGGCCGCGTCCTCGATCTCCAGGCCGGCCGTCAGGTCCATCCCGTGCCCCAGCCGCAGGGCCCGCTTCGCCGCCCGCAGCCCCACCGGGGAGTTCGCCGCCATCCGGGCCGCGAGGGCTAGGGCTTCGTCCCGGTCCGTGCCCGCCGGGACCACCGAGTCCACCAGGCCCAGGGACAGTGCCTCCGCCGCCTCCACCCGGCGCGCCGTGAAGATCAGTTCCGCCGCCCGCGCAGCGCCCACGCGCCGCGGCAGCAGCTGCGTGCCGCCGCCGCCCGGGATCACGCCCACGGAGACCTCCGGCAGGCCGACCACCGCCGTCTCGTCGGCCACGATCACGTCGCACGCGAGCGCCAGCTCGAAGCCGCCGCCCAGCGCGAAGCCGTGCACCGCCGCGATCGTCGGCATCGGCAGCTCCAGCACGCCTCCGTACGCGCCCCGCGTGGTCGGCCGCTGCTGCACCAGCTCGGCGTCCGACAGGGAGTTGCGCTCCTTGAGGTCGGCCCCGACGCAGAACGCCCGCTCCGCCGCCGACGAGAGCACGACCACCCGTACCGACGCGTCCGCCGCGAGCTCCGCGCACGTGTCGCCGATGGCCCGCGCCATGTCCGTCGACACCGCGTTCATCGCCTTCGGCCGGTCCAGGACCAGCTCCGCGACCCCGTCCTCATGCCGGCGCACAGCCACGAACTCAGACACAGAGACCCTCCCGGTTAACGAACGTTACCCGGGGATCTTAGGCTTCCGCCGCGTCAGCGACCAGGGCTCCACGACCCCGAGCCCGCGCACCGGCCGCTGCCACATCGGCTGGAGTGCGAAGCGGTACGCCCCGCCGCCCTCCTCGGCCTCGGCCTCCTTCTCCGAGACCGGCGCCGCGCCCGTCCGCCCCAGCTCCTCCGCCATCGCCCCGTCGACCAGCACCGCGTCCTTCGGCGCTATCGACGTCAGGCGCGAGGCCAGGTTCACGGTGGTTCCGAAGACGTCGCCCATCCGGGTCGTCACCGTCCCGAACGCTATGCCGACGCGCAGCTCCGGCATCTGGGCATCGGCTTCCATCGTCTCGATCAGCCGCAGCGCGATCTCCGCCGCCGTCGCCGCGTCGTCGGCGCAGTACAGCACCTCGTCGCCGAGCGTCTTGATCAGTCGGCCGCCGTGCGCGGCCACCAGGTCCGCCGAGGTCGTCTCGAAGGACTCGACGAGCTCGCCGAGCTCCTCCTCCTCCAGCCGCCGCGTCAGCCGGGTGAAGCCGACGAGGTCCGCGAAGCCCACCGCGAGCCGCCGGTCGACCATCTCCTCGTCGTCCGCCACCTGCACGACCCGGCCGGTGGCCGCCGCCAGCTGGCGGCGCCACACGTAGACGAGGAACTCCTCGAGCTCCGGCAGCAGCAGCTCGACCAGCGGGTACGTGACCTCCGTACGGGTCATTCCCGGCTCCGGCGGCTCCGTCAGACCCTCCAGGAAGGAATCGATCTGCCATTCCGCCAGCCGGGCGGTGGTCTGCCCCGTGGACCGGGCCACCTGCACGGCCATCGGTTCGCTCAGCAGCCCGGCCTCGACGAGGCCGGCGAGCCGGCGCAGCGCCAGTACGTCCGCCTCCGTCAGGGCCCTGGCCTGCCCGATGTCCGCGAAGCCCATGGCCCGCCAGAAGCGGGAGGCGAGCTCCATCGACACGCCGGCGCTGCGGGCCGCCTGGAAGGGGGTGTACCGGCGCTCCGCGCCCAGGATCAGCTGCTCCAGCCGGATGGCGAGCGGGTCCGCCGTCGGCTGAGCGGTGTGGTCGACCTCGTGGTGGGGAGTGTGCTGGTCGCGCCCGATCGGCGTGCCCGGACCGGTGGGCCCCGAGCCGGTGGGCCCCGGGCCGCCGGGCCGGGGGGCGGACGCGCCGGACGTAGAGTCGTCGACGGTCAAGGGCCGCCTCCTGTCCATTCCGTGCGCACTGCCCTGCCGAACCGGGTGATCGCCGGGAGGACCGGGATCGCCTAAACCATACGGCAGGTGTGCCGTAGCTCACTCCCCACTCCCTGCAGCTGCGGCCGGGCTACCGCACCGACCTCAGGTGCACCACGTCCCCGGCCCCCACGGTCTCGTGCCGGTCCTCGGCGGTCCGTACGACGAGCCGGCCGTCCGCGTCCACCGCTTCGGCCGTCCCGGTGAGCGTGCGGCCGCCGGGCAGGTCCGCCCGTACGTGCCGGCCGAGCGTGACGCAGTCCGCCGCGTACGCCTCCTGGAGCCCGCTGGCGGCCGGGTCGCCGCCCGCCGCCCGCCACTCCCCGTACCAGTGCTCCAGGGACCGCAGTACGGCCTTCAGCAGGGGCTCCCGGTCCGTCACGGCGGCCTTGGCGAGGATCAGCGACCCGGCTTCCGGCACGGGCAGCTCGTCCTCGGTCAGGGTGACGTTGAGCCCGATCCCGAGCACCACGCCGTCGCTGACCCGCTCGGCGAGGATGCCGCCGGTCTTGCGCTCCTCCCCGTCCACGGTGATCAGCAGGTCGTTGGGCCATTTGAGGGCCGTGTCCACCCCGGCGGCCCGGGACACCCCGGTCGCGGCGGCCACCCCGGCCAGCAGGGTCAGCCACCCCCACCGCTCCTGCGGTACGGAGTCGCCCGGCTTGAGCAGGACGGAGAAGAACAGCCCGGAACGGGCCGGCGCGACCCAGCTCCGGTCGAGCCGCCCGCGCCCGGCGGTCTGCTCCTCGGCGACCAGCACGGCCCCCTCGGGCAGCTGCCCGGCCCGGGCCGCGAGATCGGTGTTGGTGGACCCGGTGGCGGCGACCACCTCGACCGAGGACCACAGCCCCCCGTCCCCGACGAGGGCCCGCTCCAGCACGGCGGCGTTCAGCGGCGGCCGGTCGAGGCTCGACCAGCGGCCGGCGGAGGCTCCGGACGGAGCGCCTCCTGATGCATCTGATGGCGTCATGCAACCCACAGTAGGTGTGTCAAACGCCGCACTGCCGAGCGCCATGCCCGCCGATACGCTACGCACCAGTAGCCAGCAGTAGTCAATCAATTGACCAGGCAGTTGACACCACACAGGGAGCCGCGACCCCGATGTCACAACCCTCAGAGCCGATCGACATGCACACGACCGCGGGCAAGATCGCGGACCTGCAGCGCCGCATCGACGAAGCCACTCACGCCGGGTCAGCGCGCGCGGTGGAGAAGCAGCACGCCAAGGGGAAGCTGACGGCACGTGAGCGGGTCGCCCTGCTGCTGGACGAGGGGTCTTTCGTCGAGCTCGACGAGTTCGCCCGGCACCGGTCGACCAACTTCGGGCTGGAGAAGACCCGCCCCTACGGCGACGGCGTCGTCACCGGCTACGGCACGGTGGACGGCCGCCCGGTGGCCGTGTTCTCGCAGGACTTCACCGTATTCGGCGGAGCCCTCGGCGAGGTCTACGGCCAGAAGATCATGAAGGTCATGGACTTCGCGCTGAAGACCGGCTGCCCGCTCGTCGGCATCAACGACTCCGGCGGCGCCCGCATCCAGGAGGGTGTCAGCGCGCTGGGCATGTACGGCGAGATCTTCCGCCGCAACGTCCACGCCTCCGGCGTGATCCCGCAGATCAGCCTGATCGTCGGGCCCTGCGCCGGCGGCGCCGTGTACTCCCCCGCCATCACCGACTTCACCGTGATGGTCGACCAGACCTCGCACATGTTCATCACCGGCCCGGACGTCATCAAGACGGTCACCGGCGAGGACGTGGGCTTCGAGGAGCTGGGCGGCGCCCGCACCCACAACTCCACCTCGGGTGTGGCCCACCACATGGCCGGGGACGAGAAGGACGCCATCGAGTACGTCAAGAACCTCCTGGCGTACCTGCCGTCGAACAACCTCTCCGAGCCGCCCGCCTTCCCCGAGGAGGCGGACACCGAGGTCACCGAGGCCGACCGCGAGCTCGACGTCCTGATCCCGGACAGCGCGAACCAGCCGTACGACATGCACACCGTGATCGAGCACGTGCTCGACGACGCGGAGTTCCTGGAGACCCAGTCGCTCTTCGCGCCGAACATCCTCACCGGCTTCGGCCGGGTCGAGGGCCACCCGGTGGGCATCGTCGCCAACCAGCCGATGCAGTTCGCCGGCTGCCTGGACATCAACGCCTCCGAGAAGGCCGCCCGCTTCGTGCGGACCTGCGACGCCTTCAACATCCCGGTGCTGACGTTCGTGGACGTGCCGGGCTTCCTGCCGGGCACGGACCAGGAGTACAACGGAATCATCCGGCGCGGCGCGAAGCTGATCTACGCGTACGCCGAGGCCACCGTCCCCCTGATCACCGTCATCACCCGCAAGGCGTTCGGCGGCGCGTACGACGTCATGGGCTCCAAGCACCTCGGCGCGGACCTGAACCTGGCCTGGCCGACCGCCCAGATCGCCGTCATGGGCGCGCAGGGCGCGGTCAACATCCTGCACCGCCGTGCCATCGCCGAGGCGGAGGAGGCGGGCAACGCCGAGGAGACCCGGGCGCGGCTCATCGCCGAGTACGAGGACGCGCTGCTGAACCCGTACACGGCCGCCGAGCGCGGTTACATCGATGCGGTGACCATGCCGTCCGAGACGCGGGCCCACGTGGTCAAGGGGCTGCGCCAGCTGCGCACCAAGCGCGAGTCCCTGCCCCCGAAGAAGCACGGCAACATCCCCCTGTAGGAGGTCAGTCCTGTGGTGATCAAGGTCGTCAAGGGGAATCCGACGCCCGAGGAGCTGGCCGCCGCACTGGCGGTGGTCCAAGCGCGCGCGGCGGTGCTGGCCTCGGCACCGTCGGACGCGCCGCGGGTGGCGGACGCATGGTCGGCGCCGGCCCGGGTGGCCCGGCGGACGCTGCCGCAGCCGGGGCCGCGCGCGTGGGCCCGTACGTACTGGCCCGGCTAGGCCGTCCAAGCGTCCCTCCGGACGTGAAGATGGCGTGAACGGACCGTGGCGCCTGAGTACGCGTACTCAGGCGCCGCTCCGGTCTCCAGGGCCAGGATCGAGGCATGCTCTGGTCAGACCCGAAGAACGAGCCGCCTAAGGACATGCGCGACGCGCAGGCGATGGTCCGGCGGATGACCCTGGTGGTGGTCCTCGCGATGCTGGTGGTCGTGTACGTGCTGGGCGTGGGCTTCTAGGCGGGGGTTTCCGGGGGTGTCCCGGTGCGTGCCGGGCGCCGGATTCCCGCCCCTACGATGGCGGCATGACTGCTGCTGCCCAGGCCAAGGCCCACGCCCTCGTTCTCGCCTCCGCCTCACCCGCCCGGCTCAACCTGCTGCGGCAGGCCGGGCTGGCCCCGCACGTGATCGTCAGCAACTTCGACGAGGACGCCCTCAGCGCGGAGAGCCCGGCCGAGCTGGCGCTGGCGCTGGCCGAGGCCAAGGCGGGGGTCGTGGCGGCCCTGGACGAGGCCGCGGGCGCCCTGGTGATCGGCTGCGACTCGGTGCTGGAGCTGGACGGCGAGGCGCTCGGCAAGCCGGCGGACGCCGAGGAGGCCACCGCCCGCTGGAAGTCGATGCGCGGGCGGGCCGGCGTACTGCGCACCGGGCACTGCGTGATCGACACGGCGACCGGGCGTCAGGTTTCGGCCACGGCTTCCACGACGGTCCGGTTCGGCGAGCCGACGGACGCGGAGGTGGCGGCGTACGTGGCGAGCGGCGAGCCGCTGCACGTGGCCGGGGCGTTCACCCTGGACGGGCTGTCGGCGCCGTTCATCGAGGGCATCGACGGCGACCACGGGAACGTCATCGGGCTGTCGATGCCGCTGCTGCGCTCCCTGCTGGCCGAACTGGGCGTGTCCATCACGGATTTGTGGGCTTGAGCTCCCCGAAGGGCGGAGGCGGGGCGTCCTGGACGTCCTGGACGTCCTGACCGTCCTGGCCGTCCGGCTCGCCCGCGGTGCCTCCTGCGGGCGCTCCGGGCCCGCCCTGGGCCGCGTAGAGCATCAGGGTCAGGACGAGCAGGCAGAGGATCAGCATCATCACCGCGAAGGCGCCCCAGCCGACCAGGCCGACGGCGAGGGCGCCGAGCAGGCCGTGGGTGACGGCGGCGGTGACGAGCACGATGCGGGCGAAGGTCCCGGGGGGCCGGTCGCGTACGGCCGCCACGGCGAGCAGTACGGCGCACAGGAGCAGGAAGGCGCCGATGCCGGCCCCCATCCCGTACGTCGCCAGGGACATGACATCCGGATCCATGCCCGCGATGGACATCGACTGGTTGTGGGTGGTCCGGCCGAGCACGAAGTGGACGAGAACGAGCACCGCCGCCTCGGCGACGAGCACGATCGCGGCCAGCCCGGCCACGAGTCTGCGCAGCACGAAGCCCACGACGACCCACCCCTCCCCACACGTCCCCGGCCACAAGCCTGTTCGACGCCTGGAGGCTACTAACGGGTAAACGTACGGACAAGGGGTCCGGGCAGCTTCGTTACGTGAAGGGCCCCCGGGCCGCGGACACGCAAAGAATGTGTGGGCCGTTCGTAGGGACTCGACAAAGAATCACAGGGGGCCGCTGACCCGGCGGACAGAGACCTTGGATACATGACGGGGTTACTGTGCAGTTGGGGATCCCCCTGACCTGGGGCGCCACAAGGGCTTTCCCCCTTGGAGGTGGACTCGAATCACACTGCGTGTGGGCAAGGTCACCACCAGGGAAGGGTCGAAACGCCGTGTGGGCTGTCCCTAAACTCAGCTTGTTTCAAGGAGGGAGCCATCGTGCGCAAGGTGCTCATCGCCAACCGTGGCGAAATCGCTGTCCGCGTTGCTCGGGCCTGCCGGGATGCCGGAATCGCAAGCGTAGCCGTCTACGCCGATCCGGACCGGGACGCTCTGCATGTCCGCGCGGCCGACGAAGCTTTCGCGTTGGGCGGTGACACCCCGGCCGCCAGCTACTTGGACATCTCCAAGGTCCTGCAGGCCGCAGCCGATTCCGGCGCGGACGCCATCCATCCCGGATACGGCTTCCTCTCCGAGAACGCGGACTTCGCTCAAGCCGTGCTCGACGCCGGCCTGACCTGGATCGGCCCGCCGCCGCAGGCCATCCGCGACCTCGGTGACAAGGTCGCCGCCCGGCACATCGCGCAGCGCGCCGGCGCCCCGCTGGTCGCCGGTACGCCGGACCCGGTCTCGGGTGCCGACGAGGTCGTGGAGTTCGCCAAGGAGCACGGCCTGCCGATCGCGATCAAGGCCGCCTTCGGCGGTGGCGGTCGCGGCCTGAAGGTCGCCCGCACCCTCGAAGAGGTGCCGGAGCTCTACGACTCGGCCGTCCGCGAGGCCGTCGCCGCCTTCGGCCGCGGCGAGTGCTTCGTCGAGCGCTACCTCGACAAGCCGCGGCACGTCGAGACCCAGTGCCTGGCCGACAGCCACGGCAACGTGGTCGTCGTCTCCACGCGTGACTGCTCGCTGCAGCGCCGCCACCAGAAGCTGGTGGAGGAGGCTCCCGCGCCGTTCCTCTCCGAGGCCCAGAACGCGGAGCTGTACGCCGCGTCCAAGGCGATCCTGAAGGAAGCCGGCTACGTCGGCGCCGGCACCGTCGAGTTCCTCGTCGGCACGGACGGCACGATCTCCTTCCTCGAGGTCAACACCCGCCTCCAGGTCGAGCACCCGGTCACCGAAGAGGTCACCGGCATCGACCTGGTGCGCGAGATGTTCCGCGTCGCCGACGGCGAGGAGCTCGGCTACGGCGACCCGGTGCTGCGCGGCCACTCGTTCGAGTTCCGCATCAACGGCGAGGACCCGGGCCGCGGCTTCCTGCCGGCCCCGGGCACGGTCACGAAGTTCGCCGCCCCGTCGGGCCCCGGTGTCCGCCTGGACGCGGGCGTCGAGTCCGGCTCGGTCATCGGCCCGGCCTGGGACTCCCTGCTGGCCAAGCTGATCGTCACCGGCGCCACCCGCGAGCAGGCGCTCCAGCGTGCCGCCCGCGCGCTGGCCGAGTTCGAGGTCGAGGGCATGGCCACGGCCATCCCGTTCCACCGCGCGGTCGTCGCCGACCCGGCGTTCACCTCGGACCCCTTCCGGGTGCACACCCGCTGGATCGAGACCGAGTTCGTCAACGAGATCCCGGCGTTCGTGGCTCCGGCCGCGGACGACGCCGAGGACGAGCCGGGCCGCGAGACGGTGGTCGTCGAGGTCGGCGGCAAGCGTCTCGAGGTCTCGCTGCCGTCCTCGCTGGGCATGACCCTGGCACGCACGGCCGCTGCCGGCGGTGCCAAGCCGAAGCGCCGCGCGGCCAAGAAGTCCGGTCCGGCGGCCTCCGGCGACACCCTCGCGTCCCCGATGCAGGGCACGATCGTCAAGGTCGCGGTCGAGGAGGGCCAGCAGGTCAACGAGGGCGACCTGATCGTCGTGCTCGAGGCCATGAAGATGGAGCAGCCGCTGAACGCGCACCGCTCCGGGACGATCGTCGGCCTGACGGCCGAGGTCGGCGCCAGCCTCACCTCCGGCGCCACCATCTGCGAGATCAAGGACTGACGTCCTTGACCGGGGTTCCCGGGGCCACCGCCCCGGGGACCCCGTTTTTCATGTGCGGCGCCGCTCCGGGGGCGCTGCCCCCGAACCCCCGCGCCTCACACGCCGGCGGGGCTGGATCTTCCAGCCCCGCCGGCGTGTGAGGCGCGGGGGTTCGGGGGGCTAGCGGCGCCTCATGTCCGCGACGCGGGGGCGGTCCCCGACGTTCTGCTGCTCGAGCAGCGAGGCGGGCGCGCTGCGCAGCTGGGCCGACGGCCCACCACGCCTCTGCACCGGCAGCGGGGACTCCCTGCGCGGGCGCCGGCCCACCATCCCCTCACCGCCGGAGGCCACGGCCCCGGCCACGGTGATCTGCACTCCCTGGTCGGCGAGCGCCTGCAGTTCCGTCGCCGCCCGGTCGTCGTGCGGCGGCGGCTCGTCCGTGACCAGACGGGTCATCACGTCCGTCGGCACGGTCTGGAACATGGTGTCGGTCCCGAGCTTCGTATGGTCGGCCAGCACCACCACTTCCGCCGCGGCCTGCACCAGCGCCCGGTCCACGCTCGCGCTGAGCATGTTGGACGTGGACAGCCCGCGCTCGGCGGTCAGGCCGCTCCCGGAGAGGAAGGCCCGCGACACCCGCAGCCCCTGGAGGGACTGCTCGGCACCGCTGCCGACCAGCGCGTAGTTCGAGCCCCGCAGGGTCCCGCCGGTCATGACCACCTCCACCCGGTTCGCGTGGGCCAGAGCCTGCGCGACCAGCAGCGAGTTGGTGACGACGGTCAGTCCGGGCACCCGGGCGAGCCGACGGGCCAGCTCCTGGGTCGTGGTGCCCGCGCCGACGACGACGGCCTCGCCTTCTTCGACAAGGCCGGCCGCTACATCGGCAATGGCGGTCTTTTCCGCCGTCGCGAGATGTGACTTTTGCGGAAACCCGGACTCCCGCGTGAAACCGCCCGGCAAAACCGCACCGCCGTGTCGGCGGTCGAGGAGTCCTTCTGCCTCCAGCGCCCGCACGTCCCGCCGTACGGTCACTTCGGAGGTCTGGACGACGCGGGCGAGCTCCCGGAGCGATACCGCTCCGTTGGCCCGCACCATTTCGAGAATCAATTGGCGACGTTCTGCAGCGAACACGAAACTGACAGTAACGCCAACGACCGTCTTGTTTCAGCTCCTTGCGCCGGAATACCGAAGTTGTCCATAAAACAGGGCGACTAGTGGTATACGCGTCCGGACGGTTGAGTGAACGTCTCTTCACTCCCCGGCGGCCCGCCCCAAGTCCCCTTGCGACGTGGGGCGGTTGCCGTTCTCACGCCTCGCCGGCGGCCTTCCGCGTGTGCAGCTGGCGCGCGACCTCGGCGATCGATCCCGACAGCGAGGGGTACACCGTGAACGCGTTTGCGATCTGCTCGACGGTCAGGTTGTTGTCGACGGCGATCGAGATCGGGTGGATCAGCTCGCTCGCGCGCGGCGACACGACCACGCCGCCCACGACGATCCCGGTGCCGGGGCGGCAGAACAGCTTCACGAAGCCGTCCCGGATGCCCTGCATCTTGGCGCGCGGGTTGCGCAGCAGCGGGAGCTTCACGCACCGGGCTTCGATCTTGCCGGAGTCCACGTCGGCCTGGGTGTAGCCGACGGTGGCGATCTCGGGGTCGGTGAAGACGTTCGACGAGACCGTCTTCAGGTTCAGCGGGGTCACCGCGTCGCCGAGGAAGTGGTACATCGCGATGCGCCCCTGCATGGCGGCCACGGACGCCAGGGCGAAGATCCCGGTCACGTCGCCGGCCGCGTACACGCCGGGCGCGGACGTACGGGAGACCTTGTCGGTCCAGATGTGCCCGGAGTCCTTGAGCCGGACCCCGGACTCCTCCAGGTTCATGTTCCCGGTGTTCGGGATCGCGCCGACCGCCATCAGGCAGTGCGTGCCGGTGATGACGCGGCCGTCGGAGAGGGTGACCTCGACGCGGTCGCCGACGCGCTTGGCGGACTCGGCGCGGGAGCGGCCGATGACGTTCATGCCGCGGCGGCGGAAGACGTCCTCGAGGACGGCGGCCGCGTCCGGGTCCTCGCCGGGCAGCACGCGGTCGCGGGAGGAGACCAGGGTCACCCGGGAGCCGAGGGCCTGGTACGCGCCGGCGAACTCGGCGCCGGTGACGCCGGAGCCGACCACGATGAGCTCCTCGGGGAGCTCGTCCAGGTCGTAGACCTGGGTCCAGTTCAAGATCCGCTCGCCGTCGGGCATCGCGTCCGGGATCTCGCGGGGGTGGCCGCCGGTCGCGATCAGCACGGCGTCGGCCGTCAGGATCGTCTCGGTGCCGTCGGCGGCGGTGACGATGACGTCGCGCGTGCCGTCGATGCCCTGCGGGCCGCCGAGCTTGCCGCGGCCCCGTACGACGCGGGCGCCGGCCCGGGTGACGGAGGCGGTGATGTCGTGCGACTGGGCGAGCGCGAGGCGCTTGACGCGCCGGTTCACCTTGCCGAGGTCCACGCCGACGACGCGCGCGGCCTGCTCCAGCGGCGGGGTGTCGTCGGCGACGACGATGCCGAGCTCCTCGTACGACGAGTCGAAGGTCGTCATGACCTCGGCGGTCGCGATGAGAGTCTTGGAGGGCACGCAGTCGGTCAGCACCGACGCGCCACCCAGACCGTCGCAGTCGACGACGGTCACCTCCGCGCCGAGCTGGGCCCCCACGAGGGCCGCCTCATACCCGCCGGGTCCGCCGCCGATGATCACGATCCGGGTCACGAAAACTCCGCCTCACGTCTACCCGGCCGGCTGCCGCCCCGGCCGGGGCTTCCGGGGGGTCTCCCCGGGGGATGCATTCCGTGCCCCATTGTCCCGCACGCTTCAAGGTGCTTCTCCCCCGGTCCGGCCATCCGGGCGCGGTCCGGGCACCATCCGGGCACGCGGCCATCCCCGCCCCTCCCGTACCCTCGACCTCATGTCGCTCTACGCCGCGTACGCCGGCAACCTCGACCCGCGGCTGATGACGCGCCGCGCCCCGCATTCGCCGCTGCGCGGCACGGGCTGGATCAACGACTGGCGGCTGACCTTCGGCGGTGAGCAGATGGGGTGGGAGGGCGCCCTCGCCACGATCGTCGAGGCCCCGCGGCACCAGGTGTTCGTCGCGCTGTACGACATCGCACCGCTGGACGAGGACTCCATGGACCGGTGGGAGGGCGTCGGGCTCGACATCTACCGCCGGATGCGGATCCGCGTCCACACGCTGGACGGCGAGGAGGCGGCGTGGTGCTACGTACTGAACGGCTACGAGGGCGGCCTGCCCTCGGCGCGCTACCTCGGTGAGATCGCGGATGCGGCCGAATCGGCGGGCGCACCGCACGACTACGTGATGGAACTGCGCAAGCGCCCCTGCTGAGGCCACCGGGCGCGAGCTCCCGAGCCTCCCGAGCCACGCGAGCGATGCGGGCGATGCGGGCGATGCGTCGGACAGCGGTCCATTCGGTGGAAACGACAAGACAACGATCCGAACACCGTGAGCTGCGCCATCTACGCGCGTAGGCAATGCTCGGCTACGCTCGTCTGCGTGAACGCATCTGTTACCGACCCCTTCGCCGACGCCACCGCCGCAGCCGCCCGCCTGCGTGAGCTGACCGGCGCCGAAACCCACGATGTCGCCCTCGTCATGGGCTCCGGCTGGGCCCCCGCCGCAGAGGCGCTGGGCGCACCCGAGGCCGAGTTCCCCGTCACCGAGCTGCCCGGCTTCCCGCCGCCCGCGGTCGAGGGCCACGGCGGCAAGATCCGCTCGTACAAGATCGGCGACAAGCGTGCGCTGCTCTTCCTCGGCCGGACCCACTACTACGAGGGCCGCGGCGTCGCCGCCGTCGCCCACGGCGTGCGCACCGCCGTCGCCGCCGGCTGCAAGACCATCGTCCTGACCAACGGCTGCGGCGGTCTGCGCGAGGGCATGCAGCCCGGCCAGCCCGTCCTGATCAGCGACCACCTCAACCTGACGGCCGCCTCGCCGATCGTCGGCGCGAACTTCGTGGACCTGACCGACCTGTACTCGCCGCGCCTGCGCGCGATGTGCAAGGAGATCGACGAGACCCTCGAAGAGGGCGTCTACGTCCAGTTCCCCGGCCCGCACTACGAGACCCCGGCCGAGATCAACATGATCCGCGTCATGGGCGCCGACCTGGTCGGCATGTCCACGGTCCTCGAGGCGATCGCCGCCCGCGAGGCCGGCGCCGAGGTGCTCGGCATCTCCCTGGTCACCAACCTGGCGGCGGGCCTGTCCGGCGAGCCGCTGAACCACGAAGAGGTGCTCCAGGCCGGCCGCGACTCGGCCGCGCGCATGGGCAAGCTGCTGACCCAGGTCCTCGCCCGCATCTGAGGCACCGGCACCGTACGAGAAGAACCCGTACGAGAGACAAG
Source organism: Streptomyces sp. NBC_01296 (assembly GCF_035984415.1). Taxonomy (NCBI): domain Bacteria; kingdom Bacillati; phylum Actinomycetota; class Actinomycetes; order Kitasatosporales; family Streptomycetaceae; genus Streptomyces; species Streptomyces sp. NBC_01296. The sequence goes on from NZ_CP130720.1 coordinate 3,597,345, forward strand.
GCGGAAGTAGTGCAGGAACAGGACGACCTGATCACCCGGGCCCAGGCCTGGCTGGCGGAGGACCCGGACCCGGAGACGGCCGAGGAGCTCGCGAAGCTCATCGAGGCCGGGGACGTCACGGAGCTGGCGGACCGGTTCTCCGGCACCCTCCAGTTCGGCACGGCCGGACTGCGCGGCGAGATCGGCGCGGGCCCGATGCGGATGAACCGCTCGGTGGTCATCCGGGCCGCGGCCGGCCTCGCGGCCTACCTGAAGGCCCAGGGCCATGCCGGCGGCCTGGTCGTCGTCGGCTACGACGCGCGGTACAAGTCCGCGGACTTCGCCCGCGACACCGCCGCCGTGATGACCGGCGCGGGCCTGCGCGCGGCCGTCCTGCCCCGCCCGCTGCCGACGCCGGTCCTCGCGTACGCCATACGGCACCTGGGTGCCGTAGCCGGCGTCGAGGTGACCGCGAGCCACAACCCGCCCCGGGACAACGGCTACAAGGTCTACCTCGGCGACGGCTCGCAGATCGTGTCCCCCGCGGACACCGAGATCGCCGCGGAGATCGGGCGCGTGGAGACCCTCGCCTCGGTCCCCCGTCCGGAGTCCGGCTGGGAGGACCTCGGCGACGAGGTCCTGGAGGCCTACCTGGCCCGTACGGACGCCGTCCTGACCCCCGGCTCCCCCCGGGGCGTGCGGACCGTCTACACGGCCATGCACGGCGTCGGCAAGGACGTCGTCCTGGCCGCCTTCGCCCGCGCCGGCTTCCCGGCCCCGGTCCTCGTGGCCGAGCAGGCGGAGCCGGACCCGGCCTTCCCGACGGTGGCCTTCCCGAACCCGGAGGAGCCGGGCGCGATGGACCTGGCCTTCGCGACGGCCGCCCGGGTGAACCCGGACATCGTCATCGCGAACGACCCGGACGCGGACCGCTGCGCGGTGGCCGTCCCCACCGCGGACGGCTGGCGCATGCTCCGCGGCGACGAGGTCGGCGCGCTGCTGGCGGCCCACCTGGTCCACAAGGGCGCGCAGGGCGTCTTCGCGGAGTCGATCGTGTCGTCCTCGCTCCTGGGCCGGATCGCGGAGGCGGCGGGCGTCGGCTACGAGGAGACCCTCACCGGCTTCAAGTGGATCGCCCGCGTCGAGGGCCTGCGCTACGGCTACGAGGAGGCGCTCGGCTACTGCGTGGACCCCGAGGGCGTCCGCGACAAGGACGGCGTCACCGCCGCCCTGCTGGTGGCGGAGCTGGCCTCGGAGCTCAAGGAGCAGGGCCGTACGCTGACCGACCTGCTCGACGACCTGGCGATGGAGCACGGCCTGCACGCCACCGACCAGCTGTCGGTCCGCGTCTCGGACCTGTCGGTCATCGCCTCGGCGATGGCCGCGCTGCGCGCGCAGCCGCCGGTGTCGCTGGCGGGCCTGCGGGTCTCCTCGGCGGAGGACCTGAACCGGGGTACGGCGACGCTGCCGCCCACGGACGGCCTGCGCTACTACCTGGAGGGCGACTACAAGGCCCGGGTGATCGTGCGGCCGTCGGGCACGGAGCCGAAGCTGAAGTGCTACCTGGAGGTCGTGGTCCCGGTGGCGGACGCCGCGGACCTCGCGCCGGCCCGCACCCGCGGCCAGGAGATCCTGGACGGGATCAAGAAGGACCTGTCGGCAGCCGCCGGCATCTGATTTCCTCCCGCGCCGCTCGCGCGGCTCGGCCCCGAGGGGCCTCCCCGCTTCGCGCCGCTGCACCGGACTCCGTCCGTGGGGTGCAGTCCAGGGGCTTCGGCCCCTGCCCGGCCCCCTGAGCTCCGGCTCGGGGGGCCTTCGGCGTCCCCGGGGCGAGTCCGGGGGCGCGCCTACCCGCACCTGATGACGGCCGGATCCCCCCACGGGCCACCCGAGCGCGTCAGATCGCTGCGCGCGTCTCCCGTCTCGGCGTCCGGCGGCCGCCCAGAGCGTTCAGCCGAGGTCGAGCAGCATCACGTCGTGCAGGGGTGCGCCGGGCCACGGGTGTGCATCACCCACCTTGCGGTAGCCCCATGCGCGATAGGCGGCCACGGCCGCTTCGCTGTCCGGGTGGACGTTGAGCAAGACCCGTTCGGCGTCGACGGTGGCGAGCAGGGTGTCGTGCAAGCGGCGGGCGACGCCCTGTCGACGCCAGGCGGCGCGCACGGCGAGTTCCATCAGACCGAAGGTTCGACGGCCGTCCTCGCGCCGCATGTCTTCAGGAACCGGCTCCAAGAGCTGATCCCACCAACCCGTTTGGGGGCCGAGGGGGTACCCGTACGCCATGCCGACCGGCCGACCGTCTTCGGTCGTCGCCAGCGCTCCGAGGAAAGTGCTCTTACGGGTTTGGGCCCGGAACCGGCGGAAGGCGGCTGATACCTCCGCGTCGCTTTCGGCATAGGGCGGTTCGGCGAACGCCTCGGCGTAGACCAGGCGGAAGGCGTCCTCTGCGCTCGCTGCAGCCGAGCCGTCGAGCCGTATGACGCGGATCTGTGACTGACTCATCCCGGACCCTTTCGAACGGTCTCGTGAATGCGCGCGACGCAGTCGCGGGCGGTCTGGCTGGGAATCCCGGCCGCTGACCTCTGGAAGTCACACACCTTGCCCAGCAAGCGGGGAGAAGCGATCCCACCCCACGTGTCCAGGACGCCGTATACCTCGGCACACGCTTCTTCGAGCTCTCCGGCTGCCAGCAGGGCATCGGCGAACCTGATCCGGTAGGAGGCACTGTTCCGGGCCAGATCGCCGCCGATGCCTTGCACGGCGGCACGAAGGAACGGCACCGCTCGCTGTGGTTGGTTCGCCCTCATGTACATGTCGGCAGTGGCGTAGTCGACTTCGAACGGCCCCACAAACCGAGCCCAGTTGGGCACTTCTTCGTCGGAATCAGCACGCCCCTGATATTGAACGGACCGGCTGAGAGCCCGGCGTGCGCTTGCCAGATCCCCTGAGTGAATGGCCACGTTGGCACTCCGAAGTGCGATCACGAGGTGAACGGTCGCACCGGCCTGTGTCCGAGCCGCCAAGCGGTATGCGTTCTCCACGGCACTCGCCGCCTCCCACGTTCGATCTGCCTTGATCGCCAGTAGGACCAGGGTCTCCAGCACGGAAATCTGAAGGAGGGGGTCGTCGACGAGCTGAGCCGCTGCAAGGGCTTCCATACATGCCGACCTGCCCTCGGCAATGCGGCCGCCGTCATAGCCGTACCAGGCCCGATGCCCATGCAATTCGGCGAGCATCTTCTGGAGCTCGCACCCAACAGCCGAGGTGTACGACCCGCTTTCCAAGGCGCCGGTGATGTCCGCCTCGATATGACCGGCCTGGATGCCGGCCGGCGCGCTGCCCTTGGTGTGGTCGGTCCGGTAGAGCTCTTCGAGCCGCTCGCGCAAACGCCCGAGCTCGAACGCGCCCACGCGTGGCCCCCGCACAGCGGGGATGAGGGCCGCCGCTACGAGGGCACCCGCGTCCGCGACGAAGGATCTCCTCTTCACGTTCCCAGAATCACTGATCGGCGCTGCCACCGTCACGCGATGGAGCGGAACCTCGAAACCCATCTCGGCAAGCGGGACACCGAACATCGCCTCCAGGACGATTTGCTGGCCCGGGTGAGGAAGGGGCGGCGGCGTTTCGTTCTCCCAGCGCCGTAACTGGCGGACGCTCACCGCGGCGGCGATGCCGAGCCGCGCTGCCTCCGTAGCGAATGCCGAGACGAACGACGCCTGTGTGTATCCCGCTGCCTGGCGTAACGGGACCAGTTTCTTCACCAGCTCGCTCACCATCCGTGCGTGGTCCGTGACGGTTTCAGGATACGGGCGGCAGGTGGCGGCGAGAGGAAACGTCCGCCTGAACGTCCGCCCTCCCAGCGACCGCGACACCTCTCTGGGCGCTGGACTTGGCTCCACGCCACCCCGCGCGAAAGGCAGAGGATCCATGACCACGATCCACGAAAGAGCCGCCCACGAAGACCCTTGTCCAAAGCCGGAGGCCGGGACCGGACCCAGTCAGGAACTCCTCGACCGTGCGCGGGTCGGCTGGGAGCGCTTCCTCGACACCTTCGAGGCGGCATCCGATGAGAAGCTGTACGAGTGTGTCCCCCACCGCCTCCTGCACCGCCGTGTCCGTGACATCGCGTCCGGTACCGAAGGTGAGCTGATGGCCGTGGTCAACGAGAACGTGTCCGGCACCGGCGCCGCGCAGTGGGTGCGGCTGGCCTATGTCCGCGACTTGTCCGGTCTCGAATTCACCACCGCGGCAGGCAACATCGTGCCCGCCGAGTACATCGACACCTTGGAAGCCTGCCTCAAGAGGCCATCCGACTGACCCCGATCGGCCCTGGACGGCCGCCTGCCGCGAAACCGAAGGCTCCTGCTGCGCAGAACGCTCTCCCCGCCCCGCGCAGCGACCGAACACCCGGCAGCGGTGCTCTGCACGGCCGTGCCCGTTCCGGGGCGCCTCCCCGGGCCCACATCCGCCGGTCGGAGGCCGGCGCAGCGGCACGAAGCCGGGGGGGCGCCCCCGGCGCCGAGCCGCGCGAGCGCGCGTCAGGAGGGGGTGGGGGTCGGGCGGACCAGTTCGCCCAGGGTGGGGACCGATTCCGGGCGGGAGCGGACCGCCTCCGTGCACTCCCACGCCCGCGGCGGATCCGCGTCCGGCCCGCCCAGCACCACCGGCCCCGGCCCCGCCGACACCGCCTCGCTGCCCGCCAGCGTGCACACCACCTGCGACAGGGCGACCGGCGGCAGGTCCTCCGGCTTGCGGCTGAGCCGCACCGTGCCCGCCGGATCGCCCGGGCGCGCCGGTGCGACCGTCAGCCCGTCGGGGACCGACGTCGTGAAGCCCGCGTCCCGCTCCTCCGCCGACGGCTCCCGCTGCAGCGCCTCCAGCAGCGCCTCGGCGACCAGGATCACGGGGTCGCGTACCGGCTTCTTCTCCGGCACCGGCACCACCCGCTCCACGCCGACCAGCTGCGATCCGCACACGAGCTCCACCGTGGCCCGGAAGCCCTGTACCCCGGTCTGCAGCTCCGGGGTGTCGCACGACACCCGCGAAGGCGCCGGACCGACGTCCACCGGCACCGTCGTCGCCCTGATCCCGCAGCCGGACACCAGCCCCACCAGGGCCAGCAGCACTGCCGCCCTACGCGTCCGCGTCACCGGCGATCACCTTCCCCACGTCCACCGGCAGCCGCAGCGTGAACAGCGCGCCGCCCTCCGGCCCGTTGGCGGCGGTGATGTCACCGCCGTGGATGTGTGCGTTCTCCACCGCGATCGACAGGCCCAGCCCGCTCCCGTCGGACTTGGGCCGCGAGGCGCTCGCCTTGTAGAAGCGGTCGAAGACGTGCGGCAGCACCTCCTCGGGGATGCCCGGCCCGTTGTCCTGGACCGCGATCACGAGCCACTCGCCCTCGACGACCACCGACACCCGCACCGGCGAGCCGCCGTGCTTGAGCGCGTTGCCGATCAGGTTGGCGAGGATGACGTCGAGCCGGCGCGGGTCGAGCCGCGCCACGATGCCGCGCTCGGCGTCGAGTTCGACCGCGTCGAGCCACGCCCGCGCGTCGATGCACGCCGTCACCTGGTCGGCGACGTCCACGTCGTCCAGCACGAGCCGCGCCGTCCCCGCGTCGAAGCGGGTGACCTCCATCAGGTTCTCCACCAGGATGTTCAGCCGCCGGGTCTCGCTGACCACCAGCGCCACCGCCGGTGCGATCATCGGATCGAGGTCTTCGACCTCTTCCTCCAGCACCTCGGCGACCGCCGTCAACGCCGTCAGCGGCGTGCGCAGTTCGTGCGACATGTCCGCGACGAAGCGTCGGCTGGCCTCCTCCCGGGCGCTCATGTCGGCGACCTTCTTCTCCAGCGCCTCGGCCGTCTTGTTGAACGTGTGCGACAGATCGGCGAGTTCGTCGGTCCCCGACACGTCGAGCCGGTGGTCCAGCTCGCCCTCGCCGAGGCGCCGCGCCGCGTCCCCCAGCCGCTGTACGGGCTTGAGGACGGTCCGGGCCGCGGCCTGGGCCAGCAGCGCCGACCCGAGCAGAGCGAGACCCGTGGCGATGGTCAGCGACCAGCCCAGCGCGTTCAGGTCGTCCCGCTCCTGCGCCAGGGACTTGTACATGTAGCCGGTCGGCCCGCCGCCCACGATCCGCGTCCCGCCGACCAGGTACGGATTGCCGCGCGGCTTCGTCCGCTGCCAGTACATGTGGTACTCGGAGTCGTTGGCCGCCGTCGCCTTCTGCTGGTCGTTCACCGCACGCTGCAGCGAGGCGGGTACGTCGTCCAGCCCGAAGGAGTCGGGACCGGCCGCGCCGAACACCTTGCGGCCGCCCCGCTCGTCGACCAGCAGCACGCTGTAGCCGGGGCTGCTGCCCGCCATCAGCTCGGCGGTGCGCTGCATCTCCTCGGGCGTCGGGTCGGCGGGCAGCGCCGCGGCCCGGTTCTGCATCTCCTGGCGGAAGTCGCCGAGGGCCGCGTCCTGGGTACGGGTGAGCACGGCCTCGCGGTTGAGCCAGTACGCGATCCCGGACGCGGAGACCGCGGCCACCAGCGCGACCAGGCAGAAGACCATCAGGAGCCGCAGCCGCAGGCTGGTCCAGCGCCGGCCCGCGAACAGGGCTTTGATCACTGCGGCGAGTCCAGCCGGTAGCCGACACCACGGACGGTCCGGATGAGGGTGGGCGAGGACGGCACTTCCTCGACCTTGGCGCGCAGCCGCTGGACGCAGGCGTCCACGAGCCGGGAGTCGCCGAGGTAGTCGTGCTCCCAGACGAGGCGCAGCAGCTGCTGTCGGGAGAGCGCCTGCCCGGGCCGGCGGCTGAGCTCCAGGAGCAGCCGCAGCTCGGTCGGCGTCAGTTGGAGGTCCTCGCCGTTCTTCGTGACCGTCATCGCGGACCGGTCGATGACCAGGGACCCGAAGACGGCGGAATCGGTGGCCTCCCGTTCCCCTCGGCGCAGCACGGCCCGGATCCGGGCGTCGAGCACCCGGCCCTGGACCGGCTTGACGACGTAGTCGTCGGCGCCGGACTCCAGGCCCACCACCACGTCGATGTCGTCACTGCGCGCGGTGAGCAGGATGATCGGCAGCTGGTCGGTGCGGCGGATCCGCCGGCACACCTCGAAACCGTCGATCCCGGGCAGCATCACGTCCAGCACGATCAGGTCCGGCCGCTGCTCGCGCAGCAGTTTCAGGCCGTCCTCGCCCGTCGCCGCGGTGGCCACACGGTGGCCCTGGCGAGACAGGGAGAGTTCGAGGGCCGTGCGGATGGCGTCGTCGTCCTCGATCAGCAACAGGAAAGGCACGGGCTCATTCTGTCCCATGGACCGTTCGGAGTTCGACCGTCGGGTGCACGGGATCGCACAGAGGTCGCTGTGACAGGCCTGTGACAGTCGGCGGACACCCCGGTTAAGTCCGCCGGGCAGTCTTCTACCAACGAAACCGAGCAGGATCCGAAGCAGACTCCACGACGGGGGGCGCGAGATGAACACGCTGCACAGCACCACCACCAGCGCGGTTGTCACGCGGCTGCACGATGTGAACCGCCGGGCAGGTGTCCGTTCGGTGACGGTCGCCCGTCCGCGGCCGGCGCACACGGTGGCCATCGACGCGAACACGTACCGGCCTTCCGTCCCGGAGCAGCACACGCCCGAGCTCTCCTCCACCTCGGAGGCCGAGTTCACGGCGTACGTCCAGGAGCGGCGGGCCGCCCTGTACGCGACGGCCTTCCACCTGACCGGTGACCGTTACGAGGCCGAGGACCTGCTGCAGAGCGCGCTGTTCTCCACGTACCGCGCCTGGGACCGGATCAGCGACAAGGCGGCCGTCGGCGGGTACCTGCGGCGCACGATGACGAACCTGCACATCAGCGCGTGGCGCCGGCGGAAGCTGAACGAGTACCCGACCGAGGAGCTCCCGGAGACGGCCTCGGACACGGACGCGATGCGGGGTACGGAGCTGCGCGCGGTGCTGTGGCAGGCGCTGGCCCGCATCCCGGAGCCGCAGCGCACGATGCTGGTGCTGCGGTACTACGAAGGCCGTACCGACCCGGAGATCGCGGAGATCCTGGGCATCAGCGTCGGTACCGTGAAGTCGAGCATCTGGCGGTCGCTGCGGCGCCTGCGGGACGACGAGGTGCTGAGCTTCGGCCGCGACGAGGCGGAGTCCTTCGAGGAGCTCGTCGCGTAACGCGGCACACCACAGACCATGGGCCAGGGGGCCCGTCCTACGGGGGTGGGACGGGGGCCTGCGGGGGGAGAAGGCGGGATCAGGCGGCCGGGGGTCCGCATGATCCCGCCTTCTCGCATGTCCGGCCCGGCCGACACCGTGGAACCGGCGGCTACGCCGGGGCGGCCGCGCGGTGGCGGCCCGCTGCGCAGGCGGCCAGGCGGCCGAGGGCCTCGTCGCGGCCGCAGGCGTGCGCGCCGAGGGCGGTGTGCCGGGCCACGATGCCCCGCTCCGCCCGCATCAGCCGCCATCCCCTGCGCAGCAGGAACGGCAGCGACTTGCGGCCCTCGCGCAGGTCCCGCATCAGCCTGCGCCGGAACGTCGTCGAGGGCCGCCCGCGCAGGCAGATGGCGTCCGCCAGCAGCCCCAGCTCCTGGCACCGGGCCACGATGTCCGCCGCGAAGATCCCCTCCGCGATGAACAGCGGGGTGCGGGAGATGTCCAGCGTCTCGGTACCCGTACGGGAGGACGTGGCGATGGAGTACACCGGCACCTCGGTACGGCCTGCCGCGCAGAGTTCCACGATCGCGGCGACCGCCACGTCCGCGTCCCAGGACAGCGGGGAGTCCCAGTCGATGTCGGAGCTGCCCTCGACCAGCGGGAGGGTCGGGTCGTCGGCCTCCTTGTAGAAGTCGTCCAGGCGCAGCACCGGCAGCCCGGAACGGGCAGCCAACCTGGACTTGCCGGAGCCCGAGGGCCCGGTCAACAGGACGACACGCGTAGGCAAAGGAGAGGAAGAGCTCACGGGACACCAGTCTGAACCATTCCCCCGCGCAGGGGATGCCTCCGGTGGCCGGTTGGTATCCAGGATCACACCTCGACTACGCTGCGTGCGCACGCGACTACGACCTCAGGCGGGATCCCCATGGCACGTCACGCAGCCCCCGGCAGCTCCACGCTGCGCTCCGCAGGCCTCACGCTCTCCATGGCCGGTGCGGCCCTGGCCATGGCCGCCGGCGGCGCCCAGGCCGGTGAGCTCTCGGTCCCGGCGGCCCTCGCCGGGGTCGCCGACCCCATCGCGAACCTCAAGGTGAACCCCCTGGCACACACCGGCGTGGACCCGCTCGACAACGGCGTGGCCACCAAGGTCGCCGACTTCCCGGCGGTCGGCACCACCATGGTCACGGGGATCCTGACGCAGGGGCCGTCCATCGGCGAGCTGCCCGAGGCGGCCGCGTCCTCGCTGCTCGGCCCGCTGCTGCCGAAGTAGCCGGGAGTACCGGGGCGCGAAAAGGCCCCGGCAGCACGGGGGACGCTGCCGGGGCCGGTTTTCGCAGGGCCCTTCTCGTTACAGGGGTCGGCCTAGTACGAGGATCCGCCCGAGCCCAGCGAACCCGTGGGGTGCCAGACCGTCTTCGTCTCCAGGAACGCCGTCATGCGCGACGTACCAGGGTCGGCGCTCCAGTCGTCCACAGGCTGTGGACGCAGGACGCGCTTGAGGTTGTCGGCCGCCGCGATCTCCAGCTCCTTGGCCAGCGCCGTATCGGCACCCGCCAGGTCGATCGCGTTGACGTCCTGGTGGGACGCCAGGTGCGGGCCCATCTCGCCGGCCTTGCCGGACAGGATGTTGACGACGCCGCCCGGCAGGTCGGAGGTGGCCAGCACCTCGCCCAGGGAAAGGGCCGGAAGCGGCGCCTTCTCCGAGGCGATCACGACCGCGGTGTTGCCCGTCGCGATGACGGGGGCGATCACCGAGATCAGGCCCAGGAACGAGGAGTCCTGCGGGGCGACGACGGTGACGACGCCCGTCGGCTCCGGGGTGGAGAGGTTGAAGAACGGGCCCGCGACCGGGTTGGCCCCGCCCACGATCTGGGCGATCTTGTCGGTCCAGCCCGCGTACCAGACCCAGCGGTCGATGGCCGCGTCGACGACCGCGGCCGCCTTCGACTTGGACAGGCCCTCGGCCTCGCCGACCTCGCGGACGAACTGCTCGCGGCGGCCCTCCAGCATCTCGGCGATGCGGTAGAGGATCTGCCCGCGGTTGTACGCGGTCGCGCCCGACCAGCCGCCGAAGGCCTTGCGGGCCGCGACGACCGCGTCCCGCGCGTCCTTGCGGGAGGACAGCGGGGCGTTGGCCAGCCACTTGCCCTTGGAGTCCTGCACCTCGTACACCCGGCCGCTCTCGGAGCGGGGGAACTTGCCCCCGACGTACAGCTTGTAGGTCTTGAAGACGCTCAGACGCGTCGCAGAAGACTCAGACATCGAGGTAGCCCTCCAGGCCGTGGCGGCCGCCCTCGCGGCCGAAGCCCGACTCCTTGTAGCCGCCGAAGGGCGAGGTCGGGTCGAACTTGTTGAACGTGTTGGCCCAGACGACACCGGCGCGGAGCTTGTTCGCGACCGCGAGGATGCGCGAGCCCTTCTCCGTCCAGATGCCGGCGGACAGGCCGTACTGGCTGTTGTTGGCCTTGGCGACGGCCTCGTCGGGCGTACGGAAGGTCAGCACGGACAGCACCGGGCCGAAGATCTCGTCGCGGGCGACGGTGTGCGCCTGGGTGACGTTCGTGAAGAGCGTCGGGGCGAACCAGTAGCCGGAGGACGGCAGCTCGCACGCCGGGGACCAGCGCTCGGCGCCCTCGGCCTCGCCGGTCTCCGCGAGCGCGGTGATGCGGGCCAGCTGCTCGGCGGAGTTGATCGCGCCGATGTCGGTGTTCTTGTCGAGCGGGTCGCCCAGGCGCAGCGTGGAGAGGCGGCGCTTGAGGGAGTCCAGCAGCTCGTCGTGGATCGACTCCTGGACCAGCAGGCGCGAGCCCGCGCAGCAGACCTGGCCCTGGTTGAAGAAGATGCCGTTGACGATGCCCTCGACGGCCTGGTCGATGGGGGCGTCATCGAAGACGATGTTGGCGCCCTTGCCGCCCAGTTCCAGGGTGACCTTCTTGTCCGTACCGGCGATCTGGCGGGCGATGGCCTTGCCGACCGCGGTCGAGCCGGTGAAGGCGACCTTGTTGACGTCCGGGTGCTCGACGAGGGCCGCGCCCGCGTCGCCGTAACCCGTGAGGATGTTGACGACGCCCTTGGGCAGGCCCGCCTGGCGGCAGATGTCCGCGAAGAACAGCGCGGAGAGCGGAGTCGTCTCGGCGGGCTTGAGGACGACCGTGTTGCCGGCGGCGAGCGCCGGAGCGATCTTCCACGCCAGCATCAGCAGCGGGAAGTTCCACGGGATGACCTGGCCGGCGACGCCCAGCGGGCGCGGGTTCGGCCCGTAGCCGGCGTGGCCGAGCTTGTCGGCCCAGCCCGCGTAGTAGAAGAAGTGCGCGGCGACGAGCGGGAGGTCCGCGTCGCGGGTCTCCTTGATCGGCTTGCCGTTGTCCAGGGTCTCCAGGACGGCCAGCTCGCGGCTGCGCTCCTGGATGATCCGGGCGATGCGGAAGAGGTACTTGGCGCGCTCGGAGCCGGGCAGCGCGGACCAGGTCGCGAACGCCTTGCGGGCGGCCTTGACGGCGCGGTCGACGTCGGCGGCGCCGGCTTGGGCGACCTCGGCGAGGACCTCCTCGGAGGACGGCGAGACGGTCTTGAAGACCTTGCCGTCGGCGGCGTCGGTGAACTCACCGTCGATGAAGAGCCCGTACGAGGGGGCGATGTCGACGACCGAGCGGGACTCGGGAGCCGGTGCGTACTCGAATGCAGATGCCATGGTGATCAGTCCACCGTCACGTAGTCGGGACCGGAGTAACGGCCGGTGCTCAGCTTCTGGCGCTGCATCAACAGGTCGTTGAGCAGGCTGGAGGCGCCGAAGCGGAACCAGTGGTTGGTCAGCCAGTCCTCGCCCACGGTCTCGTTGACCAGGACCAGGAACTTGATGGCGTCCTTGGTGGTCCGGATGCCGCCGGCCGGCTTCACGCCGATCTGGATTCCAGTCTGCGCCTTGAAGTCGCGGACGGCCTCGAGCATCAGCAGCGTGTTGGCGGGGGTGGCGTTGACGCCGACCTTGCCGGTGGAGGTCTTGATGAAGTCGGCGCCCGCGAGCATGCCGATCCAGGAGGCCCGGCGGATGTTGTCGTACGTCGACAGCTCGCCGGTCTCGAAGATGACCTTGAGGCGGGCGGCGGTGCCGTCGGGGCGTACGCACGCCTCCTTGACGGCCCTGATCAGCTCGTACGTCTCCAGGTAGCGGCCGGCGAGGAAGGCGCCACGGTCGATGACCATGTCGATCTCGTCGGCGCCGGCGGCGACGGCGTCACGGGTGTCCGCGAGCTTGACGGGCAGCGCGGCGCGGCCGGCCGGGAAGGCCGTGGCGACGGAGGCCACCTTGACGTCGGCGCCGTTCAGGGCGGCCTTGGCGGTGGCCACCATGTCGGGGTAGACGCAGACCGCGGCGGTCATGGGAGTGCTGCGGTCGGTCGGGTCGGGATTGGCGGCCTTGGCGGAGAGCGCTCGGACCTTGCCCGGGGTGTCCGCACCCTCAAGCGTGGTCAGGTCGATCATCGAAATGGCCAGGTCAATGGCGTACGCCTTGGCCGTGGTCTTGATCGAACGGGTACCGAGCGCGGCCGCGCGGGCCTCCAGGCCGACGGCGTCTACGCCGGGCAGCCCGTGCAGGAAGCGGCGCAGCGCGCTGTCGGACGTCGTCACGTCAGCGAATGCGGTGAGGGTAGTGGGCATGGTCACAAGATGAGCATATCTACGCGCGTAGCGGCCTGTCACCCCCCGAGGCCGCACATCTGTGCGGGGTTGGCCACATCCGGGCGGGGCGGGGATCCGGCCGGACTCCGGCCTGCGGACCGCTGACCTCCGCTTTTCCTGTTACACCGCGCGGACAGGAACCCGATCGTCCGGTCGAACGAGATCCGTAAATTTCTCTTCAGCAGCCCGCCAGACCTCACCGGATGAAAGCTTCGGCAGAGAACCCGTAGAGAAAAGGGGCATGCGACTCTCCCAACCTTCCCGCGACAAAGCTTCCAGGAGTCGTTATGCGTACCGCCCTCCGCACCTCGATCGTCACCGCCGCCCTCGCCGGGGCCCTGCTCGCGCCGGCCGCGACGGCCCTCGCCGCGCCCGCCCCGCAGGCCGTCACCTCGGTGACCGCGGTGTCTGCGGTGTCTGCGGTGTCTGCGGTGTCTGCGGCCTCGTCGGACAAGGGCCGCTACGACGGCGAGATCCACCTCGTCGGCGACCGGGTGATCGCGGTGCTGCGCAACGACGTCGAGGGCCCCGAGGTCTGGATCCGCGCCGTCGGCGACAACTGGAAGCCGGCCGACGGCTGGGCGGGCCGGGTGCTGGCGAAGCTGGACCTCTCGAACCGCGTCGCGGTGCTCGACGGCACCGAGTACAAGCTCACCGACGAGGGCCGCTACGGGCTCAACGTCCACCGGCAGGGCGAGGGCGCTTCGGACTTCTACCTGCTGCCGAAGGCCGCGCCGACCACCACGCCCTCCACCAAGCCGTCGACCCAGCCCTCCGCCAAGCCCTCCGCCAAGCCCTCCGCGCAGCCGACCGCCAAGGTCACCGTCAAGCCGGCCGCCGACGTGAAGCCGCAGACGGGCGCGCAGACCGTGGTCGTCCCGCAGGGCGCGGTCGCCGCCGGCGCGGAGATCGCCGCCGAGGACACCGACAACAGCACCACCGTGGCCGCCGGCGCCGGTCTCGTCGCGATCCTCGCCGTGCTCGGTGCGGCCCTGATGGTCCGCTCCCGCCGCGCCCGCAACGGCGCCTGAGCGGCATCCCTGCCCTCACGGTTCCTGCCTGTTCCTCCCCGTTCCGCCATCCGGCGGGCCACCTCCGCGGTGGCCCGCCGGGCCCGCTTCCCGGAGCACCCCATGGCCCACCGCGTCCGCCCCCTGCTCGCCGCCGCCCTGCTCGGCCCGCTCGCCCTCGCCGCCCTGACCGGCTGCGGCGGCGCACCGGCCGCCCCCACGCCCCCGCCGCACATCGCCGCGGCCGCCGCGCCCGCGCCGGCCGCGGCGTCGTCCGCCGGGGCGTCGGCCGCGCCCGCCACCCCGCTGCCCGCCTCGGAGCCCGTACGGGTACGGATCCCCGCGGCCGGGGTGGACGCGGGCCCGCTGCTGGAACTGGGCCTGGCCGCCAACGGCACCGTCGAGGTGCCCTCCGTGGCGGACGGGAACCGGATCGGCTGGTACACCAAGGCCGTCACCCCGGGCGAGACCGGCCCGGCCGTACTGATCGGACACTTCGACACCGCGCGCGGCCCTGCCGTCCTGCGCAACGTCTCGAAGATCCGCACCGGTGACGAGATCACCGTCTCCCGGGCGGACGGCACCACCGCCGTCTTCCGGGTGCGCGAGCTGGAACAGGTCGACAAGAAGAACTTCCCGACCGCCAAGGTGTACGGGAACACCGCGCGCCCCGAGCTGCGGGTGATCACCTGCGGCGGCGAGATCACCGAAGGCCACCGCCCCGACAACATCATCGTGTACGCCGATCTCGTGGGCTGAGACGGCTTGAGGCAGAATCGGGCGCATGAGCAGCCAGCAGCCCACTGACGAACCGGTGTACGACGACCGGGTCTACCGCTCCCCCATGGCCGTCGTCACCGGCGTGCTGCTGCTCGCGCTCATCGCGTGGCTGTGCGGGGACGCCATCGTGCGGGGATCGGGGGACTCCCCGTGGTTCGCCGCGGCGATCGCCCTGCTGGCCGTACCGCTGACCGTGGCCTTCACCATCCGCCCGGCGGTCTTCGCCAACGACGACCGGATGCGCGTACGGAACCCGTTCCGGATCATCGAGCTGCCCTGGGCCGCCGTGGACGCGGTGCGCGCCGGGTACTCGGCGGAGGTGCTGGCCGAGGGGTCGAAGTACCAGCTGTGGTCCGTTCCGGTCTCGCTGCGCGAGCGGAAGAAGGCGAGCCGGCAGCAGTTCTCCCGCCGCGGCGGGCTGACCAACAAGGGACTGAGCTCGCCCGAGGGCGGCGACGCGGCCTCCACCGCCGCCGTCGAACCGCCGCGGGCCCACGCGGACCAGGTGGTGGACGAGCTGCGGGAGCTGGCCGAGCGCGGCGCCACGCGGGCCGGCGCCCGCGGCAGCGTGCGCGTGCGGTGGTCGTACGAGGTCATCGCGCCCGCCGTCGCGGGCGCGGTGTTCCTGATCGTCCTCCTCGCCACCCGCTGACGGCGGGCCCCGCCCCGGGCTAGGCCCGGGGGACGCCGAGGCCGGCGAGGGCCGCGGCCAGTGCGCGGCCGCAGAACCCGGCCACGATCGTGCGCAGCGGCCGTCGTGCGCCGCCGTCCGCTGCTGTGCGCCGTACGGGGCTGCGTCGTGCGGGCATGGCTGTTCTCCTTCGGCTGCCACCGGTGGGCCGCGCCCACTGTGCGGGTCCGCAGCGGCAGCGCAGGCGGGTCCGTCGCCGACCCGCCGGGGTTTCATCCGATCGGATCGTCATATGCCGCCTGCTCGCCGGATCCGACCGGAACCGCAGCCACCGGGCGCTGCGTCCTCGCAGGTGTGCAGCGCAATGAGGTCGGCCGCAGTGCCGCCACCGCCATTCACCTCCGGCTCCGACTCCTGGGCGGGGGGCTGCTGATCGCTCATCTCCTCCTCGTCGGCTGGCTGACCCTGCGGCCCCTGGACGTGCCCTGGGCGGCCGCCGCCAATCTGACCCCGCTGGAGGGGATCCGGGAGGACCTCTCGTACGGACCGCTCGAGGCGGTCCGGCGGATCGGGGAGGGGCTGGCGCTGCTCGCCCCGCTCGGGGTGCTGCTGCCGCTCGTCAACGGGAACCTGGCGCCCTCGCCGCTGGCCGCGTGGTCCTCGCTGGGCCGGACCGCAGCGGCGGGCGCGCTGGTCTCGCTCAGCATCGAGATGCTCCAGAGCGCGGTGCCCGGGCAGGTGGTCGACGTGGACTCGGTCCTGCTGAACGGCCTCGGCGTGGTGCTCGCGCACGTGGCCGTCGTACCGGCACTGCGGGCGCGGCTGCGGCGCTCGCAGCGCTCCCAGCACTCCACTCAGGGCTCTACCCCGAGAATTCCCAGGGTCGGCCTCGGTCCGTGGACCGACGTTCTGTCCGCAGTGCCGCGGGAGTATTGAGGTATCGCGGGAGCCCACCTTGACCGACCGTTCCGGTGGCCCGCAGAGCCCACAGAGGAGAAACCCATGAGCGCCATTGCCCGCCCCCGTGACGGCCGCTGGATCGGCGGCGTCTGCGCCGGACTGGCGCGCCGCTTCGGAATTTCCGCGAATACGATGCGCCTGATATTCGTCGTCTCGTGCCTGCTGCCCGGCCCGCAGTTCCTGATCTACCTGGCGCTGTGGGTGCTCCTGCCCAATGAGAAGTCCCCCTCCAACACCTGGTAGCACGTCCGGGGCGGCTCAGCCCGCGCTGCGGACCTTCTCGAGCTGCTTGTCCGCCACCTCGTGCGGGACCTGCGCCTTCTGCTGGGCCGCGGCCGCCGCCACGTTGAGGGCCATCAGCCGCACGACGGTGGCGCCCTGGCGTACGACGACCACGTGGACCTGCGCGGAGACGCCCTGGGCGGCCGCGGTCGTGGTCCAGCTGACGCTCTCGTCGCCGGCCGTCTTGTACTCGGCCGGCCGTACGTCGCGGTAGCTGCCGCTCTGCTTCTCGACGGTGGCGGAGAAGCCCGTACCGCAGGCGGCGACGGCGTCCTTCAGCCGGGCGATCAGCGCCTTGGCGTCGCTCTCGGCGTAGGAGCTGACGGAGGCGGAGACGGCCAGTCCGACCTGCTTCTGGGAGCCGACGCCGCGGTTGACGGTCTCGCGGGCGGCCGGGTCGGGCTTGTCGCCCATGATGTCGGCCAGGGGCTGGCAGGCCTTGCGGTCGGCCTGGGGCTGGCCGTCGGGGGCGTTCGGGTTCTTGCCCTGCGCGGAGACCTGGTAGCCGGGCAGATCGCCCTGTTCGAGCGCGGAGCGCTCCAGCTTGCTCGCCCCGGCCTTCGGCGCGGCCGGGCCGCTGGGGGCGCCGCCCGGGGAGGCGGCGGGCGAGCCGACGGGGGCGGAGCCCTTCGGGTCGGGCGCCTTGCCGGCCGCGGGCGCGTCCTTGCTGCTGCATCCCACGGCTCCCAGGAGGAGGGCGGGGAGCAGGGCGGCGGTGGCCGCTGCGAACGTGACTCGTGCGTTCAAGCGCATGACCGATGACCTCATACCCAATGCGTCGGCGGGCAGTTGGTGGTGATCGTGGCACACGGCACGACGTGGCACACACCCGATCGAACCGGCGTGCGCCACGTGCATGCGCGTACGAAAAACCCGCGGACGGATCCGCGGACCGATCCGCAGGCGGATCCGGCGGGGATCAGCCGCCGAGCGCGCCGCCGATGGGCAGGCCGCCGAGCGTGGGGCCGACCGCGTCGGTGAGCTGGTTGAGGGGGCTGGCCACGTCGCTCTGCTGGCCGCCCTGGGGGCTCACCTGCTGCTGGCTCGTGAGGCCCTGGGCGGCGCCGGTGACGGTGGTCAGGGCGTCGGAGAGGCCGATGGCGGGCACGGCGGCCGACGCGGAACCCGCGGCGGCGGCGACGAAGGCGGCACCGAGGGCGGCGGCACCGAGGGTCTTGGCAGCTGACTTCTTCATGAAGATCGAGTCCTTGCGACGGGGAATTGGGCGGCTCCGCAAACTAGTCACTTCAAACCCCCGGCCGCAAACATACGTAAATACGAGAAAGCGCCCGGGAATTGCTCTCCCCGGGCGCTTTCCTTACGTCAAGCCATGGCCTAGACCGAGACAGAACCGCTGGTCGAAGCAGTCTGCTGGAACAGCCATTCCGACTTCAGCTCCGCGTAACCGGGCTTGATGACCTCATTGATCATGGCCAGTCGTTCATCGAAAGGAATGAACGCGGACTTCATCGCATTGACGGTGAACCACTGCATGTCGTCGAGCGTGTAGCCGAAGGTGTCGACCAGGTGCTCGAACTCGCGGCTCATGCTGGTGCCGCTCATCAGCCGGTTGTCGGTGTTGACCGTCAGGCGGAAGTGCAGCTTGCGCAGCAGGCCGATCGGGTGCTCGGCGTACGAGGCGGCCGCGGCGGTCTGCAGGTTCGAGGTGGGGCACATCTCCAGGGGGATGCGCTTGTCCCGGACGTACGAGGCCAGCCGGCCCAGCTTCACCGAGCCGTCGGCGGCGACCTCGATGTCGTCGATGATCTTCACGCCGTGGCCCAGGCGGTCCGCGCCGCACCACTGCAGGGCCTGCCAGATCGACGGCAGACCGAAGGCCTCGCCCGCGTGGATGGTGAAGTGGTTGTTCTCGCGCTTGAGGTACTCGAAGGCGTCGAGGTGGCGGGTGGGAGGGAACCCGGCCTCGGCACCGGCGATGTCGAAGCCGACCACGCCGTTGTCGCGGTAGCGGTTCGCCAGCTCGGCGATCTCCAGGGCGCGGGCGGCGTGGCGCATCGCGGTGAGCAGCGCACCGACGCGGATGCGGTGGCCGCTCGCCTTCGCGCGGCGCTCACCCTCGCGGAAGCCGTCGTTCACGGCCTCGACGACCTCTTCGAGGGTCAGGCCGGCTTCCAGGTGCTGCTCGGGGGCGTAGCGGATCTCGGCGTACACGACGCCGTCCTCGGCCAGGTCCTCGGCGCACTCGGCGGCGACGCGGAACAGCGCCGCCTTCGTCTGCATGACGGCGCACGTGTGCGCGAACGTCTCCAGGTAGCGGGGCAGGGAGCCGGAGTCGGCGGCTTCGCGGAACCAGATGCCGAGCTTGTCGGCGTCCGTCTCGGGAAGGCTCTCGTAGCCGGCCTCCCGGGCCAGCTCGATGATGGTCCCGGGGCGCAGGCCACCGTCGAGGTGGTCGTGGAGCAGCACCTTCGGGGAGCGGCGGATCTGGTCCGGGGTCGGCAGGTTGAGGGTCTCGCTCGTCATCCGGGCACTCTACTCCTACGCGCGTAGAGCAGCGCGTCGGCGACAGGGGTCGATACGTAACAGAGACCGTACGGACGGGTCGCGTACACCTGTCAGTCTGAGAATGTTCCGCCATGGCACAGCATGCGCCGCCGGCGCGCGGGGCCCGCCTGGGGCGGGCGGCCGGCGCGAACGGCTCGGTCCCGACGGGAAGCACAGTCAACGGAGCGGTCCTTCTGCTCCCCGGAGCGTCCAGATGGTTCCCCGGTCCGGTGCGCCCGCTCGCGCGGGCACTGGTCCGGGCGGGCGGGGCGGACGGGTTGGTCGCGCACACGGTCCTGCACGGCCGGGGGGCCTGCCGGGAGGACGACGCCCGGTGGGCGGCCGACGAGGTGGTGCGCCGGTACGGGGACGTGCCGGTGTGCCTCGTCGGCTACGACGCGGGCGGCCGGGCGGCACTGCGGGCGGCGGGCCACGACGCCGTCAACTCGGTGCTGGCGCTTGCCCCTTCCTTAGGCGAGGTGGTCTCGGCGGATTCCCCGGAACCCGTGAAACAGCTGTCGGGGCGGCAGGTGCTGATCGTGCACGGGACGAACGACGCGCACAGCGATCCTGAAGCATCGTTTCGGCTGGCGGCGCAGGCGAAGAAGGCGAACCGGGCGACGTGCCGGTTCGAGGTGCACTCGGACGGGCACCGGCTGCGGGAGCACCAGGCGGAAGTCGTGGCGCTGTCCGTGGATTTCGTCCTGGGGGCGATGTTCTCGGGGCGGTATTCGCGGCCGGTGACGGACGCGCTGGCCGCGCCGCCGCCGCTGGGGCTGCGGATGCCGCTCGCCTCCGGGTTCGGACGGTCGCTGCGGGGCTGACCCGTGGGGGTGCGGCTGCGTGCGGATGAGGTGTCCGGTCGCCCGAGCGTATGGTGAGGAGTGGACTCGGGGTCCTTCTCCGCGGGAGGCGGTTCGGCATGGCCGGAATCGTGCGCAAGAGCTTCGACCAGGCGGATGAGACCCGTCCGTTCGCAGACGGCAAGGGCAGGCTCGACGTGATCCAGACGGACGGCGGCTCCGTGGGCCGCGCGGTCTTCGAGCCGGGCTGGCGCTGGTCGGAGCACATCAAGCCGCTGGTGGGCACGGACAGCTGCGAGGCCGCGCACACGGGTTACGTGGTGAGCGGCCGGATGAAGGTCGTCATGGACGACGGCAGCAGCGAGGAGTACGGCCCCGGCGACCTCATGGAGATCGCGCCCGGACACGACGCCTGGGTCGTCGGCGACGAGCAGTGCGTCGCGGTGGACTGGACCGGTTTCGGCCAGTACGCGAAGCCGGCCTGACCTCCCGGCCACATCGCCGGCCACATCACCGGACACGTCACCGGTCACGTCACCCCGCGGGCAGCCACACCGGGTTCGTGAACGCCGCCGGGGCGCCCGGCAGGGGCGGGGTTGCGGCGGGGTGGCGGACTT
This sequence comes from Streptomyces sp. NBC_01296, assembly GCF_035984415.1. Lineage (NCBI taxonomy): Bacteria > Bacillati > Actinomycetota > Actinomycetes > Kitasatosporales > Streptomycetaceae > Streptomyces > Streptomyces sp. NBC_01296. The sequence continues at coordinate 3,617,746 of NZ_CP130720.1, forward strand.
CTGCCCGGACGTAGGCGGAGCGGGCCGGCGTGGTGTGCCATTCCAGGGTGGTGGCGTCGGGGGCCGTGACGGCCGGGCCCAGATCGGTGATCAGCCTGAGTTCGCAGCCCGGGGCGCCCGTGACCGTGAGCCGGATCAGCACGTCCGCGTCCGGGGCCACCCGCAGGCGCTCCCCGATCCCGGCATGCTCCCCGCGCCCTCCGACGGCCTCGAAGCCGACCGTGACCTGCGCGGATTCGGCGGCGTAGGACCGGCCCGCCCGGATCCCGGCGAGGACGGCCTGCCGGGTCAGGTCCTCGGCGAGGACCACGGTCTGCGGGCCGCCGATGCGGTCCGGGTCGCGGTGGTGGTCGCTGCCCGCCACGGCCGGCAGCCACCGCTCGCCGTCCGCGCCGCACAGGGTGGCGTCCCAGGAGGCCAGGGAGACCTCGTCGTCCGGGGTCCACGGGCCGTTCCAGACCTCGACCGCGTCGGCGTCGTCGAAGCCGAACTTCCAGGCGCAGCCGATGCAGGTGGCGTGCGGGTGGGCGGGCACGACCAGCCCGCCCGCGCCCCGGATGGCACGGGCGAACCGGCCGAAGCGGCCCTCGCGCGCCCGGTAGCGCCAGTCGACGAAGGTCCCCGGATCGGTGCCGACCGCCAGGACGTGGCCGGTGCGGGTGGTGATCTCCTCGCCGGTCAGGATCAGCAGGTCCGGCGAGAGCGCGTCGGCCCAAGCGGCGTGCGCGGTGTGGGTGTTGTGCTCCGAGGAGTTGATGAAGTCCAGGCCGGCGGCCCGGGCGAGGCCGGCGATCTCGGTCGGGGTATGGCGCCCGTCGGAGTGCACCGAGTGGATGTGGCAGTCGCCCCGGTACCAGGCCCGGCCGCGGCCGCGGGCCCGCTGGGGCGGGTAGACGGGGCGGGGGGTGCGGCCCGGCTCCCCGAAGGTGAAGCGTGCGGTGATCTCGTACGGGAGCCCCTGCGGGGCCACGGTGTACGGGCCGAGCAGTACGTGCCAGCGGCCGGCTTCGATCGGGCCGGGCACGTAGCCGGGGGTCGCGTCGTCGGCGCGCAGGAAGAACTCGCTGCGGGCGCCGCCGGACCAGCCGCGGAAGCCGCGGCCGCCGAGGGCGGTGCCGTGCTGGTCGAAGATGCCTATGTCGAGGGCGTTTCCGGGGGTGCCGGGCGGTACGGGCGGCTTCCCGTACGTGTAGGACACTCTTAACTCGCGTACGCCGCGCGGTACTTCGAGGGGTATTTCGACGAAGTCGGGGGCGCCCGGGGGGATCGTGCCGGTCAGGATCCGGGTGTCCGGCGAGGGGGCGGACAGGTGCGGGGTGGCGGCTGCGGCGGCGCCGGAGGCACCGGTCGCCAGAACTTCACGTCGGGTGAGGGCCATGCCTCCACGGTGGCGGCGGTACGTGAATCCCGTGTGAATCCGGGGTGAGGGGTACCGGCCGTCCGCGCAGGGCCACGGCCCGGTCCGCGCCGGGCGCCGCGCGTACGGCGGTGGTCGCGCCGGTCCGTCCGTGCCCGCCGCTCCGTCCCCTCACGGTCGGAGGGCACCGGCGGATCTGGCGCGACCACCACGGCGGGGCGCGGGCTCAGCAGGACCGCCATGGGCCCCGCCCGGTCCTGCGAACCCGCTCCCGCTCCCCCGTCACCGCGTTTCCCCCTTCACCCGGTGTGACCACTGTGCCGGTTCGGCATATCCGCAGGGCGCCCGATCGGGGGTCGTCTTGCCGCCTTGCGGGAACACGAGGGGTTTATAAACATCCGCAAGCCGGGACGAATACGCACATGCCAGCCGACGAAGCCGACCAGCCGCACGGGGGCGACCTGAGCCGCGCCGCCCGGCGGCTGTACGCGTACGCCGTGGAGCGGCATTCGTTCGCCGCGGCCGAGGCCACCGAGGCCCTCGGGGCGCGGGCGGCCGCGGCGATCACCGAGCTGGCCGCCGCGCACCTGCTCCAGCGGGCCTCCGGCGACGGTCCGGAGCGGTGGAGCGCCGTGGCGCCGCGGGCGGCGGCGGCCCGGGCGCTGGCCCCGCTGGCCCTGCTCGTACGGGAGACCCACGACGAGATGGACCGGCTGCGCGGGCGGCTGGAGGCGCTCGTCCCGGCATACGAGGCGGGAGCGGCGCACCTCGAACGCAACGGGTCCGGGCGGGCGAAGCTGGAGCTGGTCACCGACCTGGGCGCGGTGCGCGGGCTGATCGCGGAGCTGGCCGCGGGGTGCGAGCGGGAGCTGCTGGCCTCGCAGCCGGGCGGGGGCCGGCCGGTGGAGACGCTCGAGGAGGCGATCGGGCGGGACGAGTCGCTGCTGGCGCGCGGGGTGCGGATGCGCACGATCTACCAGCACACGGCCCGCTACTCGCGGCCCACGGCGGCGTACGTGGAGCGGGTGACGGCGCTGGGCGCGCAGGTGCGGACGCTGGGCGACGCCCTGATGCGGATGCTGGTCTTCGACGGGCACACGGGGCTGATGGCGGTGCCGGACCGCAGCGGGGCGGCGCTGGTGGTGCGGGAGCCGGCGGTCGTGCACTTCATGACCTCGGCGTTCGAGCGGTGCTGGGTGGAAGCGGAGCCGTTCCCCACGACGGTGAGCCCGGACGCGGCCCGCTCGCTCTCGGACGAGCTGCGGCAGACGATCGTGCGGCTGCTGTCGGAGGGGCTGGAGGACAAGGTGATCGCGCGCCGCCTGGGCATGTCGGAGCGGACCTGCCAGCGCCACATCGCGCAGACCATGCGGGCGGTGGGCGCCAAGTCCCGTTTCCAGGCGGGCTACTTGCTCTCCTCGGCGGCGGCTCCCGCCGCCTCCGGGGAGGAAGCCGGATCCTGACCGGGGTGCCAGCCGTGCAGCTCCGGGATCAGCCGGCCGCGGCGGGACAGCAGGAAGCGCTTGAACTCGGCGACCGGCGGGGTGTCGGGGTGGCCGTCGAGCCAGGCGACGCCGATCTCGCGGACCGCGCGCGGGGCCGTCACCGTCAGCTCGACCACGCCGGGGCGGGCCACGGCCGGCGGCGGCAGCAGGGCCACGCCGAGGCCCGCCGCGACCAGGCCGCGCAGGGTCTCGGCCTCCTCGCCCTCGAAGGCCACGCGCGGGGTGAACCCGGCCTCCGCGCACAGGTCGTCGGTGATGCGGCGCATGCCGTAGCCGGGCTCCAGGGTGACGAAGGTTTCCTCGGCGGCCTCGGCGAGGCGGATGCGCTTGCGGGTGGCCAGGCGGTGGTCGTCGGGGACCACCAGGCGCAGCCGCTGCACGTCCAGGCGGCGGGCGACCAGGTCGGGGGCGTCGGGCAGCGGTGAGGTCAGGCAGAGGTCGAGCTCGCCGGCCCGCAGCTTCTCGAGCATGGCCTCGCCGTAGTTCTGCACCAGGGAGAAGCGCACGCGCGGGTGGTCGGCGCGGAAGGCGCGGATCAGGCCGGGTACGGTCTCGGGGCCGAGGGTGTGCAGGAAGCCGAACGCCACCTTGCCGAAGGCCGGGTCGGCGTCCTGCTGCACCGACTCGGCGGCGCGGGCGATTTCGGCGAGGGCCCGCTCGGCCGAGCCGAGGAAGGTCCGCCCGGCCGTGGTGAGCGCGACGGTACGGCCCTTGCGGGCGAACAGCGTGACGCCGAGGTCCTGTTCGAGCCGGACCATGGCCCGCGACAGGGTGGACTGCGGGACGCCCAGCTCGTGCGCGGCGCGGGTGACGTGCTCGTGCCGGGCGACGGCGGCGAAGTACGCCAGGCGCGGGGCCAGCAAACCTGTCACCGCAATGTCTTCTTCGTAACGGTTCATTTACAGGCACCCCTCTGAACTGCAGTCATGCACCAGTGGATCGATTATCGCGATTCTGTGCATTGGACGCATGAAACGGGGCGGGTCTACGGTCGTTGCATGCCTCCCGTTCATACCGGGGCGCCCGTCACCACGGGTGCCTCCACCCTGTCGTCCCCTGCCGCACCGGAACCCCGCTCCCCCGGCCGCCCCGGCTACCGCCGCATGAGCCTCGCGCTCTTCGCCGCCGGACTCGCGACGTTCGCCCTCCTCTACTCCACCCAGGCGCTGCTGCCCGCGATCTCCGACGGGTTCGGGGTGACGGCGGGTCAGGCCAGCTGGACCGTGTCCGCGGCCACCGGCGCGCTCGCCCTGTTCGTCCTGCCGCTCAGCGCGCTCTCCGAGCGCTTCGGGCGGACCCGGATGATGACGGTCTCCATGCTGGTCGCCGTCGGCGTCGGCCTCCTCGTGCCGTTCGCGCCGAACCTGGAGTGGCTGGTGGTGCTGCGCGCCGTCCAGGGCGCGGCGATCGCCGGCATCCCGGCCTCCGCGATGGCGTACCTGGCGGAGGAGGTCAAGCCGAAGGCGCTGGTGGGTGCGATCGGCCTGTTCGTGGCGGGCAATTCCATCGGCGGCATGAGCGGCCGCCTCGTCACCGGCTGGGCGGCCCAGGTGTGGGGCTGGCGGGGCGGGCTGCTGGCCGTCGGCCTGATGTCGCTGGCGTGCGCGGCTGCCTTCCTGGTGCTGCTCCCCCGGGCCCGGTTCTTCCGCCCGGCCTCGCTGAACCCGCGGGCGGTCGGCCGTACCGTCGCCGGCCATCTGCGCGATCCGCTGCTGATGCGGCTGTACGGGATCGGCGCGCTGTTCATGACCGTCTTCGGCGCCGTGTACACCGTCATCGGCTACCGGCTGGTCGACGAGCCGTTCTCCCTCGGGCAGGGCGTGATCGGCTCGATCTTCCTGATCTACCTGGTCGGTACGGTCTCCTCGGCCGCCGCCGGGCAGCTGGTGGCCCGTACGGGGCGGCGCGGTGCGCTGTACCTGGCGGTGACCACGACCGCGCTGGGCCTGCTGCTGTCCCTGGCGGACTCGCTCGCCGCGATCCTGGTCGGGCTGGTCCTGATCACCGCCGGCTTCTTCGCGGGCCACGCGGTGGCGTCCGCCGCGGTGAGCCGGACCGCGACGTCGGGCCGGGCGCAGGCCTCGGCGCTGTACCAGTCGGCGTACTACCTGGGCTCCAGCGCGGGCGGCACGCTCGGCGCGCTCGCCTACCACTCGGCGGGCTGGGCGGCGACGGTGGGCATCGCGCTGCTGGCGGTGCTCGGCGTCGTGTCGATCACCCTGTACGGCTCGCACGCGGCCCGTGCGGAGCGCCGGCTCACCTCGCTGGCGGCCGCACGCTGATACGGCCGCGCGCGCATCGCCCGTACGGCATCGGTACGAGCGGAATTACGGAGCCCGGAGGCGCAAGACGCCCCGGGCTCCGGCGCGTTGCCCCTCCCCGCCGGGCAGGCATGAGGAGGTGGGAGGGAGTCCGACGTGAAATCCATGCGGATGCGTACGGGACGGCTGCGTACGGGGCGACGTGCGGCGGCGGTGGTCTGCGGGGCGGTGGTGCTCGCGGCCCCGCTGGTGGTCGGCGGGGGCGGGGCGGCGCAGGCCGCCGGCTCGTGCAACGTGACCACGGGGCCGTACCAGCGGCAGGTCGAGCAGTTCCTGGGGCGGCCGGTCGACGGATGGCAGTCCGCGGCCGACTGCCAGGCCGTCAAGGCGTTCCAGGCCAAGCACGGGATCACCCCGACCGCGGGGTACGCCGGGCCGCTGACCTGGCAGACGATGAGCACCATGCTGGCGCAGCAGGCGGCGGGCACGACCCCGAACAGGGACGGGAAGTGCCCGGTGAACCTGGGCCGGATCGCCTGCGTCGACCTGACCCGCCAGCTCAGCTGGGTCCAGGACGGCGCCGCGTTGAAGTACGGCCCGGTGCCGGTCCGCACCGGGAAGGACGGCACCGAGACCCGGACCGGGCTGAAGCGGATCTACTACCGCAGCATCGACCACTGGTCGACGATCTACGACGTGGCGATGCCGTACGCGCAGTTCTTCGACAACGGGATCGCGTTCCACTCCGTCGAGAAGAGCATGTGGAACCCGCCGGGGTCCGGCGGGTGCGTGAACATGCGGCCCGCGGACGCGAAGGCGTACTGGAACCTGCTGGTCAAGGGCGACGACGTGTACGTGTACGGCCGCAAGCCCGGTACCTAGGCCGGCTTTCCGGCTGCCGTTGTCAGACCCCTCCGGTAGTTTTCGAGGTATCGGACCGACTGGGGGAAGACAGCCATGAGTGACCTCGCCACGGGCATCGAGTCCGACCTGGATGCGGCGATGGACCGCTACCGGGTCGAGCTCACCGGCTACTGCTACCGCATGCTCGGCTCCTCCTTCGACGCCGAGGACGCGGTGCAGGACACGTACGTCCGCGCCTGGCGCAGCTTCGCGAAGTTCGAGGGCCGGTCCTCGCTGCGCTCGTGGCTGTACCGGATCGCCACCAACGTCTGTCTGGACCTGCTGAGCGCGGGGAACAAGCGGGCCCGCCCGATGGACCTCAGTGCCCCGCAGCACCAGGCGTCCGCGGTGCTGAGCCAGTCGCCCGAGGCGACGTGGCTGGAGCCGGTCCCGGACGGGCGGGTGCTGCCGCAGACCGCCGATCCGGCGGAGATGGCGCTGGCGAAGGAATCCGTACGGCTCGCGTTCGTGGCGGCGCTGCAGCACCTGCCGGCGAAGCAGCGGGCGGTGCTGATCCTGCGCGAGGTGCTGGCGTGGAAGGCGGACGAGGTCGCGGCGCTGCTGGAGACCACGGTGGCCTCGGTGAACAGCGCCCTGCAGCGGGCCCGGGCCACGATGTCCGCCACCCGCATGCGCGAGAGCGAGGCGGCGGACCCGCTGGACGCGGAGCAGGTGAAGCTGCTGGAGCAGTACCTCTCGGCGTTCGAGGCCTACGACATCTCGCGGCTGACCACGCTGCTGCACGAGGACGCGGTGCTGTCGATGCCGCCGTTCGACCTGTGGCTGCAGGGGCATGCGGACATCGCGGCGTGGCATCTGCACCAGGGCATCGGCTGCAAGGGCTCCCGCCTGGTCCCGACCACGGCGAACGGCCTGCCGGCCTTCGGCCAGTACCGGCCGCGGGAGGACGGGAAGCCGGGGCACGTGCCGTGGGCGCTGCAGGTCCTGGAGATCTCAGACGGCAAGATCGTCGGGCTCAACGCCTTCTTGGACACCGACCGCTGGTTCCCCCTGTTCGGCCTCCCCGAGCAGCTCGAGGAGGCCGACGAGGTCCAGCAGGGCGCGTAGGGCGGGCGCGGCGCCGGTCACCCGGAACGGCCGGCCCCGGGCGGCGAGCCGCAGCCGGGCCAGCGCCTCGACGACCCCCAGGTCAGGGGCGGTGACGGCGGCGGCGTCGCACACCACCGCGGCGGCCCCGCCCTCGTACAGCCGGACCAGGCGGGCGCTCAACCCGTCCACGTCCTGCGCGGTCGGTCGGGGCCCGGGCAGCACGAGTCGCATGATCTCCACGCAGGAGTGACTGCCGGGCCCGCCCGAACTCATCGGTGCGCGCAAAGACGCCGGCGCGGCTCCGGACGGGGAGCCGCGCCGACGCGTTGGGGGGGCCGCAGGTCAGGCGATGCGGTCCAGGACGATCGGCGCGGCGGAGAACGCCGTGCCGGCCGGGGCGATGTCGTACGTGCCCTCCAGGGAGGCCAGGGCGTAGTCGAACTTCTCCGGGGTGTCCGTGTGCAGCGTCATCAGCGGCTGGCCGGCCACCACGGTGTCGCCCGGCTTGGCGTGCAGCTCGATGCCGGCGCCCGCCTGCACCGGGTCCTCCTTGCGCGCGCGGCCGGCGCCCAGGCGCCAGGCGCCGACGCCGACGCCGTACGCGTCCAGGCGGGTCAGCACGCCCGACTCGGGGGCGGTGACGACGTGCTGCTCGCGGGCCACCGGGAGGGCCGCGTCCGGGTCGCCGCCCTGGGCCGCGATCATCCGGCGCCAGACGTCCATCGCGGAGCCGTCGGCCAGCGCCTTGGCCGGGTCGGCGTCCTTGATGCCCGCCGCGTCCAGCATCTCGCGGGCCAGCGCCAGGGTCAGCTCGACGACGTCGGAGGGGCCGCCGCCGGCCAGGACCTCGACCGACTCGCGGATCTCCAGCGCGTTGCCGGCCGTCAGGCCGAGCGGGGTGGACATGTCGGTGAGCAGGGCGATCGTCTTGACGCCGCTGTCCGTACCGAGGGCGACCATCGTCGAGGCGAGCTCGCGCGCGTCCTCGATGTTCTTCATGAACGCGCCGGTGCCGACCTTCACGTCGAGGACGAGCGAGCCGGTGCCCTCGGCGATCTTCTTCGACATGATCGAAGAGGCGATCAGCGGGATGGCCTCGACGGTGCCCGTCACGTCGCGCAGGGCGTACAGCTTCTTGTCCGCGGGGGCCAGGCCGTCGCCCGCCGCGCAGATGACCGCGCCGGTGGTGTCGAGGACGTGCATCATCTCCTCGTTGGAGAGCAGCGCGCGCCAGCCGGGGATCGACTCCAGCTTGTCCAGGGTGCCGCCGGTGTGCCCGAGGCCGCGGCCCGAAAGCTGCGGCACGGCCGCGCCGCACGCGGCGACGAGGGGGGCCAGCGGGAGGGTGATCTTGTCGCCGACGCCGCCCGTGGAGTGCTTGTCGGCGGTCGGGCGGGACAGGGAGTCGAAGTTCATCCGCTCGCCCGACGCGATCATCGCGGCGGTCCAGCGCTTGATCTCGGACCGGTTCATGCCGTTCAGCAGGATGGCCATCGCCAGCGCCGACATCTGCTCGTCGGCGACGACACCGCGCGTGTACGCGTCGATGACCCAGTCGATCTGCTCGGGGCTCAGCTCACCGCGGTCCCGCTTGGTCCGGATGACGGAGATGACGTCCATGTGGTGCTTCCTTCTACGCGCATAGAGATGAGGGGAAAGAAAGACGGAAGGGAGACGGCCCTTCGCCCGGCAGGGCGAAGGGCCGTCGGCACGGCTATCTCAGATGGTCCGGCCCGAAGGCCTGCGGCAGCATCTCGGCCAGCGGAAGGATCCCCTTCGGGGTCTCCACCAGCAGTTCCGGCCCGCCGAACTCGAAGAGCAGCTGGCGGCAGCGCCCGCACGGGACGAGGATCTCGCCCTTGCCGTCCACGCACGTGAAGTGCGTCAGGCGGCCGCCGCCCGTGGCCTGGAGCGCGGAGACCAGCCCGCACTCGGCGCACAGGCTGAGCCCGTAGCTGGCGTTCTCCACGTTGCAGCCGACCACGGTGCGGCCGTCGTCGACGAGGGCGGCGGCCCCGACCCGGAAGCCGGAGTACGGGGCGTACGCCCGGGACATGACCTCCCGGGCGGCGGCCCGCAGGGCCTCCCAGTCCACGTCGGTCACTTGCCCTGGCCCTTGCGGTAGGGCATGCCGTCCGCCTTCGGCATCCGCAGCCGCTGCGCGGAGAGCGCGAGCACCAGGAGCGTGGTGACGTACGGGGCCGCGTCCACGAACTGGCTCGGCACCGCGTCGGTCAGCGCGTACCAGAGGAACAGGCCGGCCGCGCACGCGGCCGCGATGGCGGCCTGGACGTGCTTCTTCTTGTACAGCTGCCAGGCGCAGGCCACCACGAGCAGGATCGCGATGAGCAGCAGCATCGCGTGGACGTTCTCGGCGCCGCCGCGCAGCTTCAGGCTGTAGGTGAAGCCGAACAGGCCCGAGCCGAGGGCCATGCCGCCCGGCATCCAGTTACCGAAGATCATCGCGGCGAGACCGATGTAGCCGCGGCCGCCGGTCTGGCCCTCCTGGTAGATGCCGGTGGAGACGATCGCGAGGAACGCGCCGCCGAGGCCGGCCATCGCACCGGAGACGACCACGGCGATGTACTTGTACTTGTAGACGTTGACGCCGAGGGACTCGGCGGCGATCGGGTTCTCACCGCAGGAGCGCAGCCGCAGGCCGAAGGCCGTGCGCCACAGCACCCACCAGGTGGCGGGGATCAGCAGGATCGCCACGACGGTCAGCAGCGACAGGTTGGTGACGAGACCGCCGAGGATGCCGGCGAGGTCCGAGATCAGGAACCAGTGCTTGCCCTGGAGCGTGGCCAACCCGTCCGACAGTCCTGGGATGGTGATCTCGGTGATCGGGTCGATGCGCGGGGACTGCTTGGAGGAGCCGCCCGGGGCCTTGTCGAAGGTGAAGTTCGACAGGTACTGGGTGAAGCCGATGGCCAGGATGTTGACCGCCACACCGGAGACGATGTGGTTGACGTTGAACGTGACCGTGATGATCGCGTGCAGCAGGCCGCCGATGGCGCCGCCGACGATGCCCATCGCAACGCCGGTCCACGGGCCCCACTGGTAGCCGGCCCAGGCGCCGAACCAGGTGCCGAGGATCATCATGCCTTCGAGGCCGATGTTGACGACGCCTGCGCGCTCGGCCCACAGGCCGCCGAGGCCGGCCATGGCGATCGGCACGGCGAGCTGGAGGGCACCGGAGACCTGGCCGATGGAGGTCAGGTCATTGGCGCCGGAGACGACCCGGACCAGCGAGATCAGGGCGAGACCGCCCGCGATGATCAGCAGGATCCAGGGCAGGGTGAGCTTGCGGCGGCCGCCGTTCTTCTTGGGCGCGGCGCTCGTCGCGGAAACGGTGCTGGTGCTCACGCCGCAACCTCCTTGTCGGTCTTGATGGCGTGGCCGGCGGCCAGCTCCTCGCCGACCTTCTGCTGCTGGCGGCGGATGCCGTAGCGGCGGACGAGCTCGTAGCTGACGACGACCGCGATCACGATCAGGCCCTGCATGATCGTGCCGATCTCCTTGGCGTAGCCGTTCTGGTCGAGACCGGCGGACGCCTTGTCGATGAAGGCGATCAGGAGGGCGGAGAAGAAGATGCCGAGCGGGTTGTTGCGGCCCAGCAGCGCGATGGTGATGCCGGTGAAGCCGACGCCCAGCGGGAAGGACAGGTTGTACGTGTGGGACTCGCCGAGCAGCAGCGGCATGCCGGTGAGGCCGGCGACCGCGCCCGAGATGAGCATCGACGTCATGATCATCTTCTTGGCGTCGACGCCGGAGGCCTGGGCGGCGGACTCGCTGGCGCCGGTGGCGCGCAGGTCGAAGCCGAACCGGGTCCGGTTGAGGACGAACCAGTAGACGATGCCGAGGGCGAAGGCCACGAAGGTGAATCCGTAGACCTCCAGGCCGTCACCCATGGTCAGGGACGGGAACCAGCCCGACTCGGCGATCTCGCCGGTGGTCAGGTCGTTGGAGCCGGCCGGCTGCACGCCCAGGTTCTTGGGCAGGATCAGCCAGGCGATCACGGCGGTCGCGATGGCGTTGAGCATGATCGTGGAGACGACCTCGCTCACACCGCGCTTGGCCTTGAGGATGCCCGCGATGCCGGCCCAGAAGGCACCGGTGAGCATGGCCACGGCCACGATCAGCAGGATGTGCAGCGGACCCGGCAGCGTGACCGCGGTACCGACGACGGCCGAGACCATCGCGGCGAGGCGGTACTGGCCGTCCACACCGATGTTGAAGAGGTTCATCCGGAAGCCGATGGCCACGGCCAGGGCTGCCAGGTAGTAGATGCCGGCCTGATTGATGATCAGGACCTGGACGTCCTCGTAACTGGCCTGCTCGATCATGATGCGCAGCGGCTCGATCGGGTCCACGCCCGAGGCGGCCAGCACGATCATGGTCAGCAGGAAGGCGCTGACCAGCGCGAGCACCGGGCCGGCGGCAGCGAGGAGCAGCCGGTCCTTGTCGAATTTCTTCATCGTGCCTCGTCCTCCGTCGTGTCACCGTCGGCATCGGCGGAGTGGTTGTCGGATTCGTCCAGGTGGCCGCGCGCGGCACCCGTCATGGCGGTGCCGAGCTCCTCCGGCGTGATGGTCGCCGGGTCGGCGTCCGCGACCAGGCGGCCGCGGTAGATGACGCGCAGGGTGTCGGACAGGCCGATGAGCTCGTCCAGGTCGGCGGAGATCAGGAGCACGGCCAGGCCCTCGCGGCGGGCCTCGCGGATCGCGTCCCAGATCTGCGCCTGCGCACCGACGTCCACACCGCGGGTGGGGTGGGCGGCGATGAGGAACTTCGGGTTGTGGCTCATCTCGCGGCCGACGATCAGCTTCTGCTGGTTGCCGCCGGAGAGGGAGGCCGCGGTCACGTCGATGCCGGGCGTGCGCACGTCGTACTCGCGCACGATCCGCTCGGTGTCCTTGCGGGCGGCCTTCGGGTCGAGGATGCCGCGCTTGGAGTTGGGCGCCTCGGTCACGTGGCCGAGGATGCGGTTCTCCCAGAGCGAGGACTCCAGCAGCAGGCCGTGGCGGTGGCGGTCCTCGGGGATGTACCCGATGCCGCCCTCGCGGCGCTTGCGCACCGGCGTCTTCGTGATGTCGCGGCCGTCAAGGGTGATCACGCCCGAGTCGGCGGAGTTCATGCCCATCAGGGCTTCGATGAGCTCCGTCTGGCCGTTGCCCTCGACACCCGCGATGCCGAGGATCTCGCCCTTGTGGATGGTGAAGTTGATGTCGTCGAGCAGGAGCCGGCCGGTTTCGACGTGCTCGTGGAGGGTGGAGTCCTCCGGGTCCGTCGGGGCCATGGTCTCGGGCTCGACGACGACGGCGTCGGACGCGGCGAGGGTCAGGCTCTGGACGGTCAGCATCGGGACGTCCGTGACCGTCGACTCGCGGGTCTCCGGCGAGGGCAGCTCGCTGCCGACCATGAGCTCGGCGAGCTGCTTGGTCGTCGCGGTCTTCGGGTCGGCGGTGCCGACGGTGGTGCCGCGGCGGATGACGGTGATGTCGTCGGCGACCTTGAGCACCTCGCCCAGCTTGTGCGAGATGAAGATGACGGTCAGGCCCTCGGCCTTGAGCTCGCGCAGGTTGTCGAAGAGTGCGTCGACTTCCTGCGGCACGAGCACGGCGGTCGGCTCGTCGAGGATGAGGGTGCGGGCGCCGCGGTAGAGGACCTTGAGGATCTCCACGCGCTGCCGGTCGGCGACGCCGAGGTCCTCGACCAGGGCGTCGGGGCGCACGCCGAGGCCGTACGCGTCCGAGATCTCCAGGATCTTCTTGCGGGCCTTGCCGCCGATGCCGTACAGCTTCTCGCCGCCGAGAACGACGTTCTCCAGGACGGTGAGGTTGTCGGCGAGCATGAAGTGCTGGTGCACCATGCCGATGCCCCGGGCGATGGCCTCGCCGGGGTTGGCGAAGGTGACCTGCTCCCCGTCGATGGCGATGGTGCCCTCGTCCGGCTTCTGCATGCCGTAGAGGATCTTCATCAGGGTCGACTTGCCGGCACCGTTCTCACCGATCAGGGCGTGGACCGTGCCCTTGCGGACGGTGATGGCGATGTCCTTGTTGGCGACGACGCCGGGGAAACGCTTGGTGATGCCGTGCAGTTCTACGGCAGGGGGGCTGGACGCGTTGATGACGCACTCTCCTTGGCGCGGAAGGAGCTGGAAAGCCTGGAGGCAGGGGGGACAGGGCGGGGAGAGAAGGTATCGCGTCCACGATGCCTCTACGCGCGTAGCACTGTCGAAAGTGAAAACTTGCGGCCAACTGGCCACAAGGATCACGGAATGCGGTTCGGGGCCCGGGAGCGGTGGAGACCGCTTCCCGGGCCCCGGGACCATCTACTTCACGTCTGGGACGGCCTTACGGGGCGGTCTTGACGTTGATCTTCTTGGCGATGATGTCGGCCTTGGCCTTCTCGACGGCGGCGGTCACGTCGGCCATCTTCTTGTACTCCGGGTTGGAGTCGGCCAGGCCCACGCCGTTCTTGTCGAGGCCGTAGCGGACCTCGCCGTTCTCCGGCTTGCCGTCCTCAACGGACTTGATCACGTTGTAGACCGCACCGGACACGTCCTTGGTGACCGAAGTCAGGATGTGGTCCTTGTACTTGGCCAGACCGGCCTGGTTGTACTGGTCCGAGTCGACGCCGATGGCCCACTTGCCGGCGGTGGCGGTGGCCTCGATCGCACCGGAGCCGGCGAGGCCGGCGGCGGAGTAGATCACGTCGGCGCCGTTGTCGAGCTGGCCCTTGGCGGCGGCCTTGCCCAGGTCGGGCTTGGCGAAACCGGAGAAGTCCGGCGGCTGGGTCAGGTAGGTCGACAGCACCTTGGCGTTCGGGTTGGTGTCCTTGACGCCCTGGGTGAAGCCCGCCTCGAACTTCTTGATCAGCGGAACCTCGACACCGCCGATGAAGCCGACCGTGCCGGTCTTGGAGGCCTTGGCGGCGGCGACGCCGGCCAGGTAGGAGCCCTGCTCCTCGTTGAAGACCAGGTTCGCGATGTTCTTGTCGGTCACCGAGGTGTCGTCGATGATCGCGAACGTGGTGTTCGGGAACTTCGAGGCGACCTTCTTGATGGCCGGGGCGTACGAGAAGCCAACACCGATGACCGGGTTGTTGCCCTTGCGGGCCAGCTCGGTGAGGCGCTGGACCTTGTCGGCCTCGCTCTCGCCTTCGGTGGGCTCCGCCTCGGCGCCCTTGATCTTCAGTTCCTTCTCAGCCTTGTCCAGACCCGCGAACGCGGCGTCGTTGAACGACTGGTCACCGCGGCCGCCGATGTCGTAGGCGATGGCGGCGGACTTGGCACCACCCGACTCCGAGGGGGAGGCGGCGGTGTCGGACGACTTCTTTCCGCCACAGGCGGTGGCCGAGAGGGCCAGCGCCGCGGACGCGATGCCCACGGTGGCGATCCTGGTGATCCGGCGCAAGGGGAGGCTCCTTCAAAACCTGACCGAAGCGCCACGACCGGCGCTGGTTTAGCGGCGATCGTAACGCGCGTAGATGTCAGTTAAAGGGCCGTTCATGAGTCGTTATCGGATCGTCGCGAATCGGACAGTGACCGATTGGTAACTGCCCGGACGTCCAGCCCTTGTGTACCAAGGGCCGGACAGGTGTGACGGCAGGCGCTCAGATGTTGTAGGAATTTTTACCCGATCGGACTCGAACGCCGCCCGTCGAGCAGTGCGGCGGCCGTGAAGAACTCCACGCCGACCCCGATAGCGGACTCGTCCACGTCGAAGTCGCCCCGGTGCAGGTCCCTCTTGGCGCTCGCGCCGGGGGTGTGCACGCCGAGCCGGGCCATGGCTCCGGGCACGTGCTCGAGGTACCAGGAGAAGTCCTCGCCGCCGAGGCTCTGCTCGGTGTCCTCGACGGACTCCTTGCCGAGCCGGGCCTCCATCGACTCGCGCAGCAGCTCGGTGACCACCGGGTCGTTGACGACCGGCGGCACCCCGCGCACGTAGGTGATCTCCGACTTGGCGCGGTGCATCCCGGCGATCTCGTCGATCGCGGAGTGGATCTGGTCGGGCGCCTCGTGCCAGGCGTTGATGTCCAGGCAGCGGATGGTCCCGGACAGCTCGGCGTGCATCGGGATCACGTTGCAGGCGTGCCCGGCCTCGATCCGGCCCCAGGTGATGGACATGCCCGAGCGGGCGTCCATCCGGCGGGACATCACGGCCGGCAGGTCGACGGCGACCCGGGCGGCGGCCGTCACCAGGTCGGTGGTCAGGTGCGGGCGGGCGGTGTGTCCGCCCGGGCCGGCCAGCGTGATCTCCAGCCGGTCGCAGGCCGAGGTGATGGGCCCGGTCCGCAGTCCGATCTTCCCGGCGTCGACCCGCGGGTCGCAGTGCACCGCGACGATCCGGCCCACGCCGTCCAGGACACCGGATTCGATGGCGTCGGTGGCTCCGCCGGGCAGCACCTCCTCGGCGGGCTGGAACAGCAGCCGCACGGGGCGGGGCAGCAGGCCCTGCCGGTCGAGGTCGGCGAGGACCAGGCCCGCGCCGAGGACGACCGCGGTGTGCACGTCGTGGCCGCAGGCGTGGGCGCGGTCGGGGAAGGTCGAGCGGTACGCGACGTGGGTCTTGGTGTCCGGAATGGGCAGGGCGTCGATGTCTGCGCGCAGGGCCAGCATCGGCCGGCCCCCGTCCCAGGTGCCCACGTCACAGATCAGGCCGGTTCCGGACTTCAGCACGCGGGGGCGCAGGCCGGCTTTCTCCAGCCGGGCCTTGATCGCCGCCGTGGTGCGGAACTCCTGGTGTCCTAGCTCGGGGTGCATGTGCAAGTCCCGGCGGAAGGCGATCAGTTCGGCACGCAGGTGGTCCGGAAGCTTGCCGGGCAGCTCGGGCCGGTCGGGCGTGCCGGGCAGGGCGGTCTGGGACTCGCGGGACATCAACTGGTTCACCCGTTGAAGGGTAGGCCCACGAATGGCTCAACTGGCCGGAGATCACCAAAAGTTCATGCCGTTAGGGGAAAAAAACCAGACCTCTGGACGCATGACCGGATGCACCCGGGGGTAAACTCGCGCGCTCATCCGGCCGCAGAGGCCGTCTGGGCAGGCAGTCTGTGCACATCACGGGCGGTCTCGGTGACCCCGGCGAGGAAGCTGCGGGCCCGCGGCGAGGCGGAGCCGGTGAGCCAGGCCGGGTCGACATCGCATACGGCGACGGTCACACCGGTTCCGGTCAGCGCGTACGGGAGGGTGTGGACGACGGTGGACGGAAAGCTGACGATCGTACGGCCGACGGGTCCGCGCCGGGCGATCAGCTCCAGCGGCAGGTCCGGACGGACGATCTCGAGCCCGGTCGCCTCGCTGAGCGCGCGCAGCTTCGCCGCGGACTCCCGGCGGTGCGCGAAGTAGCGGGTGGCCCCGTGCTCCAGGGTCAGGGCGCGTACGGCGTCCAGGTAGCGGGCCGGGTCGACCACACCGGTCTCCACGAGGGAGGTCCCGACGAGGTCGGTGCCCTTGGTCAGGCGCGGCGGCCCGAACCGGGAGCGGGTCCAGGCGAACTCGTTGACCCGCAGCGTCATCGCGCCGTGGACGGTGACGGGCATCGAGCTGAACACCTCGACGCGGCGCCCCTTGCCCGCGGCCGGGGTGAAGCGGCGCCGGGCGGTGGCCGAGACCGGTGCGTACGCGAGCTCGCGGACGCGGCCGGGCAGGCCTCCGCCGCCGACCCGGTGCCAGCGTACGAGGCGCTCGCCGCGGCCGGTCTGGGCGACGAACTCCATGGTGGCGGTCCCGTCGTCGACCACCACGAGCTCCTCGGCCCGTACGAGGGTGAGCAGGAGCTGCACGTACCGGGAGAAGGGGTCGCCGACGACGACCCGGCGGGCCGCGCGCACGTCCCGGGCGAGCGCGGCGAGCGCCTTGAAGGGCGCGAGCCGGCCGCCGCGGGCCTCCTGCCAGGCGACCTCGTACCCCTCGTCCCGTGCGAGGCCCGCCATCCGGCGCAGCTGGCCGCGGGACATGGGGTCGGTGGGGGGCAGTACGACGATCCGCAGCCAGGACGCTGCGCTCGCCGAACCGGACCCGCCGCCGAGGGCGGGGCGGGGAGGGCCGCCCCCTTCGGGTCCGCGGGAGGCGATCGGGCCCGGCTGGCGGGGGACGCCGGCCAGCCGGACGGCACCGCCCGGTGCGGACACGGCTTCGGCGTACGCCCACTCCAGCACGTTCAGGAGCTGGACCGGACTCTCGACGAAAGCCAGGGTGGAGGCTGGGGGGGTCACCACGTACTCCTCGTCAGGGCGGGGGCGGAGCGTCGTACCGGACGGACACCGGGCGGGGCAGCGCAAAGGCCGAGGGGCCGGAAGGCCGCAGCTCAGACCGAGGCGAGTTCGCCCCGGACCCGCCGGAGCTTCTTCATGGGGCCGAGCTCGGAGTCGTAGACGCGCTTGATGCCGTCGCCGAGGGCGGTCTCGATGGTGCGGATGTCGCGGACCAGGCGGGCGAGGCCGCCCGGCTCCACGGAGGCGGCCTGGTCGGAGCCCCACATGGCGCGGTCGAGGGTGATGTGCCGCTCGACGAAGGTGGCACCGAGGGCGACGGCCGCGAGGGTGGTCTGCAGGCCCGTCTCGTGGCCGGAGTAGCCGATCGGGACGTTGGGGTACTCCTCCTGCAGGGTGTTGATCACCCGCAGGTTGAGCTCCTCCGCCTTGGCCGGGTACGTCGAAGTGGCGTGGCAGAGCAGGATGTTGTCGCTGCCGAGCACCTCCACCGCGTGCCGGATCTGCTTCGGGGTGGACATGCCGGTGGAGAGGACGACGGTGCGGCCGGTGGCGCGCAGGGCGCGCAGCAGCTCGTCGTCGGTGAGGGAGGCGGAGGCCACCTTGTGGGCGGGGACGTCGAACTTCTCCAGGAAGGCGACGGCCTCGGTGTCCCACGGGGAGGCGAACCAGTCGATGCCGCGCTTGGCGCAGTGCTCGTCGATGGAGCGGTACTCGGCCTCGCCGAACTCCACGCGGTGGCGGTAGTCGATGTACGTCATCCGGCCCCAGGGGGTGTCGCGCTCGATGTCCCACTGGTCGCGCGGGGTGCAGATCTCCGGGGTGCGCTTCTGGAACTTCACCGCGTCGCAGCCCGCTTCGGCGGCGGCGTCGATGAGGGCGAACGCGTTGCCGAGGTCGCCGTTGTGGTTGATGCCGATCTCGCCGACGACGTAGACGGGGCGGCCGGGGCCGGCGGTGCGCGAGCCGAAGGTGCGCAGGCGGGAGTTGGGGGTGGCGACGGTCATGGCAGCTCAGGTCCTTCGTTCGGTGCGTGGGGGTGCGGAGGGGGTGTGAACAGGGGGGCGAGGAGCCGGGCGCGGGCCAGGTCGTGCGGGTCGTCGATCTCCAGGACCCGTGCGGGGTCGGTGGCGACGGGGAGGGTGCGTCCGAAGAAGCGGTGCCGGGCGGTGCGGAAGCCGGCGGCGTCCATGGCGTAGGCGGCGCCGGTCTCCAGCAGGTCCTGGGGGCGGTCCTGCCGGCGGGGGCGTACGGCCTTGTCGTGGTTGACGCCGCTGCCGGCGCCGTCGGCCGCCTCCCGCCAGAGGAAGCCGTGGAAGGGGGCGACGGTCAGGGCCGAGTCGGCCGCGCCGGATGCGACGGCGGCGGCGACCGACTCGACGTCGCAGGAGGTCAGGAAGGGGCTGGTGCACTGGACGAGGAGGACGACGTCCACGGTGAGGGAGTGCAGTTCCTCGAAGGCGTCGAGCGCGTGCAGCACGGCGGCTTCGCTGCTCGCGGTATCCCCGGAGATCGCCGCGGGCCGGCGGATCGCGTCGGCCCCGGCGGTGCGGGCGGCGTCGGCGATGGGCCCGGCGTCGGTGGAGACCACGACGTCGGTGACGGTGGCGGCGCCCCGGCAGGCCCGGACGGCCCGGACGACGAGCGGGACTCCGGCCACCTCGGCGAGGTTCTTGCCCGGGACGCCCTTGGAGCCGCCGCGGGCCGGGATCACGGCCAGCACGCGCCGGGGCGCGGCGGGGCTCACAGCTCCCCCATCCGGCGGATCATCGGGGCCACGCGCTGGACCCCGTGCCGGTACGCCCCGCGGGCGGCCTCGCGCAGGTGCGAGCGGAGCCAGCGGCGCAGCCGGGACTCGCCGCCGCCCTCCCGGACGGCGCCGGGCAGCGGGGTCCCGTCGGGGGCGAGGTGGTGCCGGGCCAGGATCCCGGGCAGGTAACCGGGCGCGGTGACCTGCGTGTAGTAGGGGGCGACGGCGGGGAGGACGGGGAGGTCCAGCAGTTCGCCGAGCCGGGCGCGGGCGGCGGCGAAGGAGTCCGGGGCGCCGGACGCACCCGTCACCCCCTGGTCGGCCAGCCAGTCCGGGTCGCCCTGCGGCAGCAGGCCCGCGTCGAGCTGGTTCCAGGAGGCCAGGCAGCCCGAGCCGAGGAAGTGGTGGTTGCCGAGCACCTCGCGGATGCCGAGGTCGGTGAGGACGGCCGTCGGGATCCCGCGGTGCAGGGACTCCAGGGCGGCCGTGGAGGAGACGGTGACCAGCAGGTCGGTGCCGTCCAGGACCTCGCCCATGTTCCCGTACACCAGGCGGCAGTTGGCGGGCAGTCCGCCGGGGATCCGCTCGGCCAGCCGCTGGTAGGGCTGCTCCTCCAGGTGCGTGGTGTGCTCCCCGGGCCGGCTGCGCAGCTTGATCAGCACCTCGCGTCCGGGGTGCAGCCGGGCGTGCCGGGCCGCCCGCTCCAGCAGGTACGCGCGGTCGGCGCGGCTCTCGGGGACGGACGGCTGGACGGCGAAGACCACGGTGTGGGCGCTGCTGCCGGCCCTTTCGTACGCCGCTCCGTCCAGGAACGGCAGTGCCGTCTGCGTGACGGCGCCGGCGTCGGCGCCGACGCCCTCGTACACCGCGCGGAAGCGTCCCGCGTCGTACCGGGAGTTGGCGAGGACGAGGTCCGCCCCGTGCCTGAGCAGCAGCCCGTCGGCGAGCTTCTCGTATACGACGCCCACGTACCCGGTGACGAGGACGGGGCGGGCGGCGGGCTCGGGCCACAGGGCGCGGACCCCGTGCAGGACTGCCTGGACGGCTCCGCCGACGAGAGCGAGGACGACGACGTCGTACCGCTCGCGCTCGAGCTCCGCGAGGAACTGCGCGCAGGTCACCTCGGAGAGCCGGTCGGCGCGGACGCCCACCTCGCCCAGCTGGCGCGCGGTCGGGGTGGCCCGGCCGCGGAGCAGGTATCCGGTGAGGTGCGGCTCCGCCGCGAGGCGGCGGGCGGTGAGTGCTCCCCATTTCCATCGCGTATCGGAATCGGCGAGTACGGCGATGCGAAGGGCAGTACGAGTATGAGTGGCGGCACGATTACTGGCTGGCACCCGGCAGAAGCTATTCCGCAATTTCGGTGATCGGCCCAACGAACGCACAACAGCGGGTTAACAACCCGTCTACGTCATGCGAAACCGCACGGGTTAACGCGCCCGCCCTGCGTCGTTCACATGGAATCCGCATACGGGCCATGGTGAATGCCGGACGACGCCTTAACGTCTCGCAGGTGCTCAAGCTCTCTGTTGTCGTGCCGTTCTACAACGTGCAGACATACGCACCGGATGCCCTGAAAAGCCTCGAACTCAACGCCCGGGACGATTTCGAGTTCCTGCTCGTCGACGACTGCTCGACGGACGGGACGCCCGAACTCCTGGAGCGGGCGGCGCGCGAGCTGCCGGGGGCGGTGCTCCTCAGACACGAACGGAACGGCGGCCTGGCCACCGCCCGGAACACCGGCCTGGACGCGGCCCGCGGCGAGTACGTGACGTTCCTGGACGGGGACGACTGGCTGGCGCCCGGCCACCTGGCCCGGACGCTGGCCGCCATAGAGGCTCTGAGCTGCGATTTCGTCCGCAACGACCATGTCCAGGTGACCGGCCGCACCCGCTCCGTGCAGCGCGTCCCCTACGGTCCGCAGCTGGTGGTCGGCGATCCGCGGGGCGGGATCCTGCCCGCCTCCCGGGCCACCTCGGTGGACTACCCGTACGCCTGGGCGGGCATGTACCACCGGCGGCTGCTGGACCGCGGGCTGCTGCACTTCACCGACGGGCTGCGGACGGCCGAGGACCGGCCGTGGATCTGGCGGCTGCACCGGGGGGCCGGGTCGTTCGCGGCGGTCGGGCTGCCCGGGATCTTCTACCGGCGGGGCGTATCGACCTCGCTGACGCAGATCAAGGACGAGCGCCAGCTCGATTTCATCAAGGCATTCGACCAGGTCCTGGCGGATACGGCCGGAGATCCCGATCGTGATCTTCTTCTTCCGAAAGCCGTCCGAACATATTGTGCAATTATCGCGCACCATATCGGGTCCATCGAAAGGTTCGAGCCTGCTGTGGCCAAGAAACTCCGTTCGATGAGCACGGACGCTCTCGGACGCATGCCGCAGGACGTACTCGACCAGGCCCTGAACGCGATGGACGCCGACCGCTCCGCCCTGCTGCGCCGCCTGCGCCGCCGCCCCGCACGCACGCGTCCGGGCACCGGAACGGACACCCGAGCAGGAGCCGCTGCCTGATGGCCGCTCAGAGCACCCCGTGCACCCAGATCTTCCTCGCCTCCACGCTCTACGGGATGGCCACGCTCGCCGCCGCCATCGACGCGGGCAGCTTCCCGCCGGCCGGCCGCCGCATCCTGCTCACCAGCAACCACGCCCTCACCGCCGAGGTCTCCCCCGGACTCGCCGACATGCCGGGCTTCGCCGCGCTGCGCACCCGCTTCGACGAGGTGCTCGACTGGAACGCCGCCATCGCCCCGCAGCACCCCAGCGCCTGGGCCCCGCGCCCCGAGGACGTCCCGCTGTGGGAACGCCAGCTCCGGGCGATCTGGGGGCTGGGCGAGGACCGCGTCGAGATCATCGTGGAGTCGATCCAGGTCCCGCCCGCCCGGACCCTGTGCACGCTGTTCCCCGGCGCCGCCGTCGACGTCTACGCCGACGGGCTGATGAGCTACGGACCCACCCGCTTCCGCCTCGACCCGCAGCTCGGCATGCGCGTGCGCCGCGTCCTGCACCTGGACCTGGTGCCGGGTCTGGAGCCCCTGCTGCTCACCGAGTTCGACGTGCCGCCGGAGCTGGTCCCGACACCGGAGTTCCTCAAGGTGCTCGGCGAACTCCCCTCGTACGGGCCCGAGCTGGACGGGGTCGGCGAGGCGCCGGCGCTGCTGCTGGGCCAGTACCTCTCCGCCCTCGAACTCCTCTCCCCGCAGGAAGAGGAGGAGCTCCACGTCGAGATGGTCCGGGGCGCGTACGCCCTCGGCCACCGGGAGCTCGTCTTCAAACCGCACCCCAGCGCCCCCGCCGCGTACTCGCGCCGCGCCGAGGCCGAGGCCGAGCGGCTGGGCGCCCGCCTCACCGTCATGGCCACCCCGGTCCTGGCCGAGACCCTCTACCAGCGGCTGCGCCCCGCCCTGGTCGTCGGCTGCTTCTCCACCGGACTGCTCACCGCCGCCACCCTGTACGGGCTGCCGGTGGCGCGCACCGGGACCGAGGCCATACTGGCCCGCCTCACCCCGTACCAGAACAGCAACCGGATCCCGCTCACGGTGGTCGACGCGCTGCTCCCCGCCCTCGCGGACGCCGAGGCCGTCGCCGGCTGGAGCACACCCGGGCCCGACGAGGTCCGGGACGGCCTGGCCGGGCTGCTCACCGCGGTCGGGTTCACCATGCAGCCGCAGATCCTGGCGGCGCGCCGCACCGAGGCCGAACGCCATCTCGCCGCGCATCTGGACGACCGGACCTGGCGCTACTTCAAGCGCCGCCGGCTGACCACCCTCGGGCTGCCCGGCGGCATCCCGGCCCAGCTGTCCTTCCTGCCGCACAGCCCGGCCGTCCGCCGCGTGGTCCGCCGGCTGAAGCGGCTGCGCGCGGCCCGCACGCGGTGACGGCGACCGCCACCCCGCGGACCACCGTTCCGGCTCCTCGTACCGAGGGGGCCGCCGGGCGGTTACGGGCCCTCGACGGGCTGCGGACTTCCTGGTCAACCTGACGATGCTCCAGCAGCCGCTGGGGGCCGAGCGGATCCTCGGGATGTGCCGGACGCTCTGGGCGGAGCTGCGGTTGGACCTGAGCTGATCCGAAAGACAGGAGCTAGTGCCGCGTCAGGCAACGTTCGCCCCGTCGCGACGCCCGGCACGCACTCTCGCCGCACCGGCCGAAAGCTCAAGTACGTCCAGTACGAGCGCTTGCGGCCGGCACGCCGAGAGCACGCACCGGACGCCGCTCCTTGACGGGCAAACGTTGCCTGACGCGGCACTAGCTGACGGCGAGCTTGGCGGCGAAGCCGAGGAACAGCACGCCCGCCGCCGAGGTGGCCCCGGCCGAGAGCCGCTTGCGGCGGCGGAAGGCGGCGGACAGCCGGGTCCCGCTGAAGATCAGCAGAGTCAGGTACAGGAAGCTGCCGAGCTGGAGCAGCGCGCCCAGCAGCAGGAACGAGAGCGCCGGGTAGGCGTACGAGGGATCCACGAACTGCACGAAGAAGGAGATGAGGAACAGGATCGCCTTGGGGTTGAACAGGCTGATCAGCAGCGCCCGGCGGTACGGCCGCTCCCCCTCCGCGGCCTCGCCCGCGGTCGGGACCTCGGCCTGCTCCTCCCGCTCGGCCCGCGAGCGCCACAGCGCCCACGCCCCGCGCATCATCCCGACCGCGAGCCAGGTCAGGTACCCGGCGCCGAGCAGCTTGACGATGCCGAAGGCCACCGGACTCGTCTGGAGCAGCGCCCCGGCGCCCGCGGCGGAGAGCGCCATGAGCACGGCGTCGCCGGTGAACACCCCGGCGGCGGCCTTGTACCCGGTGCGCACGCCGCGGCGCGCCGCGACGGACAGCACGTACAGCGAGTTCGGCCCCGGCAGCAAAATGATCAGTATGAGCCCGACGAGGTAGGTCGGCAGATCGGTGACACCCAGCATGAGCAGGAGTGTCCCATAGGGATGCACCTGTCGTGGCTTGATATCACCATGTGGATGTCACCGTGTGGATGTCACCATGTGGCATCCGCCGGTTCGTACGTCCCCCACACCTCCCGCAGCGCGTTGCAGACCTCGCCCACCGTGGCGCGGGCGCGCAGGGCCTCCTTCATGGGATGGAGCACGTTCGCCGTGCCGGCCGCCGCCTCGCGGAGCGCGGCCAGCGCCGTCGACACCGCCTCGCCGTCGCGGCTCGCGCGCAGCGCCGCCAGCGCCTCCCGCTGCCGGTTCTCGATCTCC
This sequence comes from Streptomyces sp. NBC_01296, assembly GCF_035984415.1. Classification (NCBI taxonomy): domain Bacteria; kingdom Bacillati; phylum Actinomycetota; class Actinomycetes; order Kitasatosporales; family Streptomycetaceae; genus Streptomyces; species Streptomyces sp. NBC_01296. Next base: position 3,641,990 of record NZ_CP130720.1, read on the forward strand.
GGGTCGACGCGGAGCGGCTCGTACCGCTCCTCCTGCTCCAGCGCGAACCGGTTGACCCCGACCACCACGCGCTCGCCGCCGTCCGTCTCCCGCGCGATGCGGTACGCGTTCCGCTCGATCTCCCCCTTCTGGAATCCGGCCTCGATCGCGGCCACCGCCCCGCCCAGGTCCTCGACGCGCTGCATCAGCGCGAGCGCCGCCGCCTCGACCTCGTCCGTCATCCGCTCCACCGCGTACGACCCGGCGAAGGGGTCGACGGTGTGCGGCACGTCCGTCTCGTACGCCAGCACCTGCTGCGTCCGCAGCGCGAGGCGCGCCGATTTCTCCGTCGGCAGGGCGATCGCCTCGTCGAAGGAGTTGGTGTGCAGCGACTGCGTTCCGCCCAGCACCGCCCCGAGCGCCTGCACGGCCACCCGTACGAGATTCAGCTCCGGCTGCTGCGCCGTCAGCTGGACCCCGGCCGTCTGGGTGTGGAAGCGCAGCATCAGCGACTTCGGGTTCCGGGCCCCGAACTCCTCGCGCATGACCCGGGCCCAGATCCGCCGTGCGGCCCGGAACTTCGCGACCTCCTCCAGCAGCGTGGTGCGGGCGACGAAGAAGAAGGACAGGCGCGGGGCGAACTCGTCGACCTCCATCCCGGCGGCCAGCGCGGTCCGTACGTACGCGATCCCGTCCGCCAGCGTGAAGCCGATCTCCTGCGCGGGCGAGGCCCCGGCCTCGGCCATGTGGTAGCCGGAGATGGAGATGGTGTTCCAGCGCGGGATCTCGGCCTTGCAGTAGCGGAAGGTGTCGGCCGTCAGCCGCAGCGAGGGCCCGGGCGGGAAGATGTAGGTGCCGCGCGCGATGTACTCCTTGAGCACGTCGTTCTGGACGGTCCCGGTCAGCTGCCCGCCGTCGATCCCGTGCTCCTCGGCGACCAGCTGGTACATCAGCAGGAGCAGCGCCGCCGGGGCGTTGATCGTCATGGACGTGGAGACCCGGTCGAGCGGGATCCCGTCGAACAGCACCCGCATGTCCTCGACCGAGTCGATCGCGACGCCGACCTTGCCGACCTCCCCGTGCGCGAGCGGCGCGTCGGAGTCTTGCCCCATCTGCGTCGGCAGGTCGAAGGCGACGGACAGCCCGGTGCCGCCGCCGGCGATGAGCTGCCGGTACCGGGCGTTGGATTCGGCCGCCGTCCCGAACCCGGCGTACTGCCGCATCGTCCACGGCTTGCCGGTGTACATCGTCGGGTAGACCCCTCGCGTGTACGGATACGCCCCTGGTTCACCCAGTTTGCCCCCGGGATCCCACCCCGTCAGATCGCCGGGCCCGTAAACGGGTTCGATCGGAAATCCGCTCTCAGTACTCGCCATGTGACGAAGCCCTCCATAGAGCAAACGGCCCCGGGGCTGATAAAACCTCCCCGCGACGGCTCCGGCCGTCCACTGACGGCCGCTGGTCACAATGGCGCAACATCCCTGGATCGTCTGCAACTCTCCACGCCCGCCAGGCATCACCTAGATACACGACGTAGAAATCGGGGGACTGCAATGCACCGCCAGAGAGTCATAATCCGCACGCTCGGGGTGGCCACCGCCGTCGCGCTCGCCGCGACCGCCTGCGGGCCTCAGAAGACGGAGCCGGCCGGCTCCGCCTCTTCGGTTCCGTCCGCGTCCGCGGCGGGTTCCACCCCCGAGAGCTCCCAGTCGACGGACAACAAGCCCGCCGACACCTCGCCCTCGCCGTCCGCCTCGCAGTCGGCCTCGCCGTCCGCGTCTCCCTCGCCGACGGTCAAGGCCATCATGGCGAACGGCGACGAGAGCGAGCAGATCCGCGAGCTCCAGGCCCGCCTGAAGCAGCTCAAGTACATGACGGTCGCGCCCACCGGCTTCTACGGTTCGAAGACGACCACCGCGGTCAAGGCCTTCCAGGCGAAGAACGACCTGACGGCGTCCGGTGCCGTCGACGAGGCCACCTGGAAGAAGATCCAGAGCCTCAGCAAGAAGCCCACCGCCGACGAGCTGCGCCCGCCGACCGTCAACGAGGTCGACGCGCCGGACCCGCGCTGCATGACGGGCCGCGTCATGTGCATCAGCAAGGAGAGCCGCACGCTCGCCTGGATGATCGACGGCAAGATCGTCTCCACCCTGGACGTCCGCTTCGGCTCCGAGAACACCCCGACCCGTGAGGGCGAGTTCAAGGTGGAGTGGAAGGCCAAGGACTGGACGTCGACCATCTACCACACGCCGATGCCGTACTCGATGTTCTTCAGCCAGGGCCAGGCGGTGCACTACTCCGCCGACTTCGCGGCCCGCGGCTACGCCGGCGCCTCGCACGGCTGCGTGAACGTCCGGGACAAGGGCAAGCTCGCTTCGCTGTTCGAGCAGGTGCACGTCGGCGACAAGGTCGTCGTCTACTGGTGATCCCGGGCGATCCGCATGATCCGCGCGATCAGGGTGATCCGCGTGATGGCGATGGTCCCCGGGCGATCCCGGGGATCCCGGTGATCCGGTCGAAGAAGTAAAAGGCGCGGGCAGGGCCGGGGGAACGAACCCCGCCCGCGCCGGGTGCGCAGAGCCCAGGGGTACGGGGGGAACCCCGGCTCATGCGCGGCCGATGACCAGTCGGCTCGTTATGTACTGCGCCGCAGGTTCGAAAAGTGTTACAGCCCGTTCACGCCGCCGCTCGAAACCCGCTCGAGGAGTGTTCGCGGACCACCCGAAGGAACGCCTGACAGCCGTGGCGGCAGCTGTAGCGGCAGCCGTCAGCGCGGCTTGCGGGCCGCCGCGGACGACGCGACCGGGCTCGCCGGGACGAACGTCGGGGCCTTGAGCACGGGGCTCCCGTCGTCGGCGGTGCGCGGAACGGTCGGCGCGCCGCTGCCGATGGGCCCGTCGAGCAGCGCCTCGCAGAAGTGCGGGATGCGCGCGAGTCCTTGCGCCAGCTTCGAGAGCCGCTCGCGGCGGTCGGAGGTCATGTGCCCCGACCGGTAGGCCTCGCACAGGTCCACCGCCTTGAGGCGGCTCAGCTTGTCCGAGTCCTTCAGCGAGGTGGTCCCGCCGGCGAAGGCGTCCTTGCCGTCCTTCGTGCCCTTGTCGCCCGCGTCGTCCTTGCCGGCGCCGGCGCCGGACGAGGAACCGGGTCCGGTTCCCGTTCCCGTTCCGGTTCCGAATCCCTGGATCGCGCCCGCGTCCGCGTCCGCGCCCGGCGTCTGCGCCGTGCCCAGGCCGGGCACCGAGCCGTCGGTGCCGCGGAGCGGGGTGGGGCGCTGCGGTGCGAGGGTCGGGCCCGCGGTGTCGCCGGCCGTCGTCCGGTTCTCGTCGGCGCTGAGGGAGACCGCCGGTGCGGGTCCCGCCGTGTCGTTCGTGACCCGGTCCAGCAGGCCGGCCCCGGCGGCGACCGCCAGGCTGCCGACGGCGACGCCGGCCAGGGCGGCGACCAGTGCGAACCGCGCCGGGCGGCCGCGCCGGGACGGGGCGACGGCGAGGGGGACGGCGGCGGCCGCGGCGAGTTCCACGAGGGGCGTGGTGTCGGCGCCGGCGGGTGCGTACGTCCCGGGCGCTGCGGATATCGCGGACACTCCGAACACCGAAGGCCCACCGCAGGCCCCGGGCGCCGAAGCCGCCCCGGACGCGACCGCTCCGCCGCGCGCCGCGCGGAAGGCGGCCACCGCGGCGGCCTCGCCGGGCAGTTCCACCCCGGCGGGCGGCTGCGGCGCGGCCAGCATGTCGAGAACGGCCCGCAGGCGGGCCTCCGCTTCGGGGGCGCGCCGGTCGGCGCCAGGTGCGGCCTGGCCGCCGCGCAGCACTCGTTCCGCCGCGGCCTTGTCCAGCCACCTGTTGCGCTCGTCGGCCATCACATGTCCTTCTGCGTCCGCCAACGTGAATGCGTCACACCGGTTTGCTCCACGAGGCCGCTGTCCCGGCCGCGCTGAGCGGGCACGGCGTCGAGATCCCTCCCGCCCCTGCCGTCCCGCGCCTGGTCACCGGCATTATGGCCGACCGGCCCCGCCGCATCAGACCCCGGATCCAGGTCCGGCCCGAAGCCGCCCTCCTGGCCGAGCAGCTCGGCCAGTTTCTTCAGGCCCCGGTGGGCTGCGGTGCGTACCGCGCCGGGGCGCTTGCCCAGGGTCTCGGCCGCGCTCTTGGCGTCCAGGCCGACCACGACGCGGAGCACCACGGCCTCGGCCTGGTCCTGCGGAAGCTGTGCGATCAGCGCCATGGTCCGGCCGGTCGACAGGGCCTCCATCGCCTCGCTGGCGGTGTCGCTGTCGGCTGCGCGGCCCGTCAGTTCGGTCTCGTCGCCGCCGATGGCGGGGCGGCGCCCGCGCATGCGGATGTGGTCGAGGGCCCGGTTGCGGCCGATCCGGGCGGCCCAGCCGCGGAAGCGGTCGGCGTCGCCGGTGAAGGAGTCGAGGTCGCGGGCGATCTGCAGCCAGGCCTCGGAGGTCACGTCCTCGGCGTCTGCGTCCCCGACGAGCGTGCGTACGTAACCGAGCAGGCGTGGGTGCACGGCGCGGTACACAGCACGGAATCCGCTCTCGTCGCCGCCCTGCGCCGCGAGCACCGCGGCGGTCAGCTCCGCGTCGTCCCCCAGCAAAGTCCCCAACCCGTTCACTGTCCTGTACGTGTGGCGCAAATCAGCACGTTACGGCTTTCAAGTACCTACGTCCACGTGGTGTACGGGGAGCAACCAATCGTGCGCGAAGCGGGGTGTGACACAAAACGCACTCGCGGCGCTGAGAGGGGTACGGGCTTGTCGCACGAGCCCGTACGGACGGCGACCGGGGCCTCTCCTGTGGGGGGTGGCGGCCTCGGTCGTCTTCCTCATCCCCCGCCGGCCCTCCCTGCACCGCCGCTGCTCGCGGCTTTCCGGCGCGCCGCCCGTCATCACGTCATCCTTTCGGCTCACTTCCGGGTGAAAACCTCGGATGGGTACGACACACCCGGTCCGGCGTCGCTAGCGTGGCGGTACACCCGCGCCACGCCCCGAGGAGCCCCCCGCTGTCCAGCCACCTTCCGGCACAGGTCCGCGGCAGCTCCGATCCTTCCCACGGCTCCGGGCTGGCGCGGTTCAACGCCCTCTCCCCCGAAGCCGCCGAGGCCGTCCTGCTGCACTGCTGCGGGAGCCGGCGGTGGGCCCAGCGGGTGGCGATCCACCGCCCCTACCCGGATCCCGGTGCGCTGCTGGCCGCCGCCGACGAGGCCTCGTACGACCTCTCCCAGGCGGACCTGAGCGAGGCGCTGGCCTCGGAGTTCCCGGTGGAGCTGGACCACGGGGCCTCGTACGCCGCGCTCTTGGCGCTCGACGCGGCCCATGCGGAGTACGAGCGCAAGTTCGGCCACGCCTTCGTGATCTGCCTGGCCGGGCATCCGCCGGAGGAGCAGGCGGACCAGCTGCTGACCGCGATCCGGCGCCGGATGGAGCTCGAGGCGGACGAGGAGCGGTCGCTCTCGGCGGACGAGCTGCGCCGCCTCGCCCAGGTCCGGCTGGCAGATCTGACACATTGGCTGACCTCGCCGGACGGGGTTTCCGCCGCGGATTCAGGGCTATTCGCCCCTGTGGGATAGTCCGTCCGTGCCTGTTTGATCACACCGATGGACCCGGCGCGAGGGAACCGACAAAGCGTCGCTACGATGTCCGGGGCCGGAGGACCGTACCCGGCCGGGCCCGACCGACAAAGAAGCCGGCTGGCCCCCGCCCCGCTTCCGGAGGGTTTTCCGTGCCGGCTGGAACGTTGTACCGCGGCCGGGAAGGAATGTGGTCCTGGGTGGCTCATCGAGTCACCGGCGTCCTCATCTTCTTCTTCCTGTTCGTACACGTCCTCGACACCGCTCTCGTCCGCGTCTCCCCCGAGGCGTACGACGATGTCGTGGCTACCTACAAGACTCCGATCGTCGCGCTGATGGAGTACGGCCTCGTGGCCGCCATCCTCTTCCACGCGCTCAACGGTCTCCGTGTGATCGCCGTGGACTTCTGGTCCAAGGGCCCCCGTCTCCAGAAGCAGATGCTCTGGGGCGTGATGATCGTCTGGATCATCCTGATGATCGGGGCCCTGTACCCCGTCCTGGGCCACGCAGCTGCCGAACTGTTCGGGAAGTGACACGCATGTCTTCTGACACTTCTTCCGCCCAGGCCATCGGCGACGTGGAGGGCGTGAGCCTCTACGACGTCGACAACCCGGCGCCGTACATCGAGGCCCCGCGCAAGCGCACGGGCAAGACGCCCCGCTCGACCCGCGGCAACTTCGAGATGGCCGCGTGGCTCTTCATGCGCCTCTCGGGCATCGTCCTCGTGGTCCTGGTCATCGGCCACCTCGTCATCCAGCTGGTGCTGGACGGCGGCGTCTCCAAGGTCGGCTTCGCCTTCGTGGCCGGCCGCTGGGCGTCCCCGTTCTGGCAGGTCTGGGACCTGCTGATGCTGTGGCTGGCCATGCTGCACGGCGCCAACGGCCTGCGTACCGTCATCAACGACTACGCGGAGCGCGCCAACACGCGGCTGTGGCTGAAGGGCCTGCTCTACACCGCCACCGTGTTCACCATCCTTCTGGGCACGCTGGTGATCTTCACCTTCGACCCGAACATCCGCTAGGCAACGGGGCTGAGGCGAATCCAATGAAGATCCACAAGTACGACACCGTCATCGTCGGCGCAGGTGGCGCCGGCATGCGCGCCGCCATCGAGTCGACGAAGCGCAGCCGCACCGCGGTGCTGACGAAGCTCTACCCCACCCGCTCCCACACGGGTGCCGCGCAGGGCGGCATGGCCGCCGCGCTGGCGAACGTGGAAGAGGACAACTGGGAGTGGCACACCTTCGACACGGTCAAGGGCGGTGACTACCTGGTCGACCAGGACGCCGCCGAGATCCTGGCGAAGGAGGCCATCGACGCAGTCCTCGACCTGGAGAAGATGGGCCTGCCGTTCAACCGCACCCCGGACGGCACCATCGACCAGCGCCGCTTCGGCGGCCACTCCCGCAACCACGGCGAGGCGCCGGTCCGCCGGTCCTGCTACGCCGCGGACCGCACCGGCCACATGATCCTCCAGACGCTGTACCAGAACTGCGTCAAGGAGGGTGTGGAGTTCTTCAACGAGTTCTACGTCCTGGACCAGCTCCTGGTCGAGGAGGACGGCGTCAAGAAGTCGGCCGGCGTGGTCGCGTACGAGCTCGCCACCGGCGAGATCCACGTGTTCCAGGCGAAGGCCGTCATCTACGCCTCCGGCGGCACCGGCAAGTTCTTCAAGGTGACCTCCAACGCGCACACCCTCACGGGTGACGGCCAGGCGGCCTGCTACCGCCGCGGCCTGCCGCTCGAGGACATGGAGTTCTTCCAGTTCCACCCGACGGGCATCTGGCGCATGGGCATCCTGCTGACGGAGGGCGCCCGCGGTGAGGGCGGCATCCTCCGCAACAAGGACGGCGAGCGCTTCATGGAGAAGTACGCGCCGGTCATGAAGGACCTCGCGTCCCGTGACGTCGTCTCGCGCTCCATCTACACCGAGATCCGTGAGGGCCGCGGCTGCGGTCCGGCCGGTGACCACGTGTACCTGGACCTGACGCACCTGCCGCCGGAGCAGCTCGACGCGAAGCTCCCGGACATCACCGAGTTCGCGCGTACGTACCTGGGCATCGAGCCGTACACGGACCCGATCCCGATCCAGCCCACCGCGCACTACGCCATGGGCGGCATCCCGACGAACGTCGAGGGTGAGGTCCTGTCGGACAACACCACCGTCGTCCCGGGCCTGTACGCGGCCGGCGAGGTCGCCTGCGTCTCCGTGCACGGCGCCAACCGCCTCGGCACGAACTCGCTGCTGGACATCAACGTGTTCGGCAAGCGCTCCGGCATCGCCGCGGCGAGGTACTCGCAGGAGAACGACTACGTCGAGCTCCCCGAGAACCCGGCGCAGCAGGTCATCGACCAGGTCGAGCACCTGCGCAACTCCACGGGCAAGGAGCGGGTCGCCGACCTGCGCCTGGAGCTCCAGGAGACGATGGACGCCTGCGTGATGGTGTTCCGTACGGAGCAGACCATCAAGACCGCGGTCGAGAAGATCGCGGAGCTGCGCGAGCGCTACAAGAACGTGTCCGTCCAGGACAAGGGCAAGCGCTTCAACACGGACCTGCTGGAGGCCATCGAGCTGGGCAACCTGCTCGACCTGGCCGAGGTCATGGCCGTGTCCGCGCTCGCGCGCAAGGAGTCCCGCGGCGGTCACTACCGCGAGGACTACCCGAACCGCGACGACGTCAACTTCATGCGCCACACCATGGCGTACCGCGAGGTCGGAGCCGATGGCTCGGACTCGGTCCGGCTCGACTACAAGCCGGTCGTGACGACCCGCTACCAGCCGATGGAGCGTAAGTACTGATGGCTACCCCCACCCTGGAAAAGATGGAAGAGGCGGCCGCGGCCTCCCCGTACATCACGGTCACTTTCCGGATCCGCCGCTTCAACCCCGAGATCTCGGACGAGGCGCAGTGGCAGGACTTCCAGATCGAGATCGACCCGAAGGAGCGCGTGCTCGACGGTCTCCACAAGATCAAGTGGGAGCTCGACGGCACGCTGACCTTCCGCCGGTCGTGCGCGCACGGCATCTGCGGCTCCGACGCGATGCGGATCAACGGCAAGAACAGGCTCGCCTGCAAGACGCTGATCAAGGACATCAACCCGGAGAAGCCGATCACGGTCGAGGCCATCAAGGGCCTCACGGTGATGAAGGACCTCGTCGTCGACATGGAGCCCTTCTTCCAGGCGTACCGCGACGTCATGCCGTTCCTCGTCACCAACGGGAACGAGCCGACGCGTGAGCGCCTGCAGTCGGCGGAGGACCGCGAGCGGTTCGACGACACCACCAAGTGCATCCTGTGCGCGGCGTGCACCTCGTCGTGCCCGGTGTTCTGGAACGACGGCCAGTACTTCGGCCCGGCGGCGATCGTCAACGCCCACCGCTTCATCTTCGACTCGCGTGACGAGGCCGGCGAGCAGCGGCTGGAGATCCTGAACGACAAGGACGGCGTGTGGCGCTGCCGCACGACCTTCAACTGCACCGACGCCTGCCCGCGCGGCATCGAGGTCACGAAGGCGATCCAGGAAGTCAAGCGCGCCCTGATCACGCGCCGCTTCTGATTTCTCGACGCGTCCCTCGCACGGGTCGGCCCCGGCGGGCCTCCCCGGCTTCGAGACGCTGCGCCGGACTCCGTCCGTCGTACCCGGCCGAGGTTTCAGCCGACTGGGCCCCGCCCCCGGAATTCGTTCCGGGGGCGGGGCCCTCGCCCGTTCGGGTGAGGGCCCGGCTTCCGGCCGCGGTGCCCGTTCCCGTCCTACGATGATGCTCTCGACAGCAGCCCACGGGAGGCCCGTGATGTCCGCAGCACCCGCTGAGCATCCCTACAGCGAACCGGAAGCCGAGCCCTCGCTCCTCGATGAGGCCAACGCCCTCATGGAGCGGCTCCCCGGCTACCGAGTCGAGATCATCGGAGGACAGATCCTCGTGTCCCCACCGGCAGACGGCGCCCACGGGCGGGGCCTGACCAAGCTCATGAGGCCGTTCATCACGGCAGGGCTCGACGGCGAGGCAACGGAGGTCATCCAGGCGATCGGCATCTGGCTCCCCGACGGGCGCGAGGACTACGCCATCCCGGACCTCGCCGTGGTCGACGCGGACTTCGAAGACCACCTCGTCGAGAACAACTGCTATGACCCCCTCGCCTTCCGCCTGGTCCTGGAGGTCACCTCCAGCAACTACAAGACGGACCTGCGGACCAAGGTCACCGCCTACGCCGACGCCAAGGTCCCGGTCTACGTGATCGTCGACCGCCGGCACAACCGCCTGCACGTCCTCACCGATCCGGTCCAGGACGAGTACGCCACCCACCGCGTCCACGCCCCCGGCGAGCTCGTCACTCTGCCCGAGTCGATCGGCGCCAAGGTGACCCTGGACGTCGAGGCCGTTCTCGCGGCGGCGCGGCGCAAGCCCGACAGCGAATAGGCGGCTGCTCCGACCGGGGTACGGGGTCGGGGGTGGCTGTGGAAAGATCGAGCGCATGAGCGACCAGCAGCCGAATCCGTACGCAGGGGACAACGGGGCTCCGGGCAGCCCCGGTTATGGCTATCCGCCGCCCTATCCGGCGGCCCCCGGAGGCGCCGGGTACGGGTACCCGGCCACTCCGCCCGCCCCGGGCTACCAGCCGACCGTCGGCGGCGCGGGCATCCCGGCGCAGGCGCAGCCTCCCATGATGCCGCCGGCGCAGCCCCCGGCCTACGCGGTCGCCCCGCACGGCGCCGGCGGGTCCGGCCTGTCCCTCGGCGACATCACCATCGCCGGGGACCAGATCATCACCCCCTCGGGCGCGATGCCGCTCAAGGGCGCGATGTGGAACGCCTCGGACTTCTCCCGCACCGAGACGAAGATCCCGACGCACGCGGTCGTGCTCGCGATCATCTTCTTCCTGTTCTGCCTGCTCGGCCTGCTCTTCCTCCTCATGAAGGAGAAGACCACCACCGGCTACATCCAGGTCACCGTCACCAGCGGCGGCCGCCACCACTCCACGATGATCCCGGCGGTCGACGCGGGAACGTTCCCCTGGGTGATGAACCAGATCAACTACGCCCGCTCCCTCAGTATCTGACGGGTGACGGTCGGGTCGGTGATGCCGGCGTCGTCCGCCAGCATCATCGCCTTGCTGAGGATCAGGGCGAGCGTCGGGTCCCCCTCGAAGGGCAGGTAGCCGGTCTCCGTCCCGGGGGCCGCGCGCCCCGCCGGGACGATGCACAGGTACTGGTCGCCCGGGTCCATGAGGATGTTCCCCGACCCGAGGTGGATCCGGTACGTGCGCAGCTCGCCCCGCACGTGCAGGAAGCGCCCCTCGATCCGGCACCGGTCGGCGATGGCCAGCCTCGGGACCAGCCGCTGCAGCAGGAGCCGGCGGGTCTCGGCGCTCTGGTTCAGCTCGCCGAAGCCGTACGAGGTCCAGTAGTCCCGGAAGCGGCCTGCGGGGCCGCCGTCCTGCCAGGTCGGGTCGTTGCCGACGCTGGCGACGCCGACGAACAGGTCGACGTCGCGCAGGACTTCGCTGAGCACGAGGGCGGGGACCTCGGCCAGCGGCAGCGGGTCGACCGGGTCCTCGCCGCCACGGAGCCACATCGTGTACTCGCCGCCGCAGGCGTGCGCCGAGTTCTGCGGGGCGCCGATCGGGTAGAAGCGCACCTGGTCGGTGCGCAGGCGCAGGAAGCTGCCCGAGTCGGTGATGTCCTCGTACTGGTCGCCCCCGGTGTCGCCCTCGATCCAGTACTCGGCCCGCAGCCCCCACTGCGGCAGCTCGCGCACGGCGGGCGGCGCGGTGTCGTCGACGGCGAGGCGCAGCTTGTTGCGCCAGCCGCGGATCGCGGCCAGCGAGTGGAACTGGTGCTGGCGCAGGAAGTGCGCGGCGAACCGGTTGGAGTACGTCCCGGTGCGGAGCTCGGCATCGGTGAGCGGGTAGACCTCGCGGTGGGCCTGCTTGAACGGCTGGGTGATGCCGTGCCGTTCGAGCCAGTCCTGCCAGGCGGCGACCTCGGCCGGCTCGCGGTCGATGGGATGCCAGAGGGTCACCTCGGCGCCCTCGGTGACGGGCCCGTCGGTAAGGGTGCGCGCCTCGCCGTCGGCGAAGCCGACGGGGGTGCCGTCCACCACCCACAGCAGGTGGCGGGCGAGGGTGCCGACCAGGGGGTGGTCGAGGTAGCGCTCGCGCCACTGCCCGTACGTCCAGGTGCGCCGGGCGAGGAACTGCCGGTCCAGCCGCTCGGCCTGCGCCCCGAGCATCTTGTCGATGTCCTTGACGGCCGCCTTGAGCTCTTTGAGCTCCTCGGCGTGGTCGCGGCGCACGGCCGCCGGCACGCTCTTGACCGCCTTGCCGGTGGCGCTGCGCCAGGAGAGCACCGCCTTGGAGCCGCGGACCTGCACGAGGGCGGTGGTCCCGCCCAGCGCATACTCGGCCTGCCCGACCCGCGTCAGCCCGTACGCAGGCACGGCGAGCTCCTCGATCTCCTCCCGGCCCAGCCCGAGCGCGGTGGCCCGTGCCTCCAGGGCCGAGTCCAGCATCTTGAGGGTGCCCTTGAACGTCACGCGGGTGGCGAGCCGGGCCAGTTCGGCCAGGGCGGCCTCGCTGTCGATGCGGGACAGGGCGGTGACCCCGGCGTTGGCCACCTTGGGGTTGCGGGGGCCGAGTCCCGCGACCTTGCGCAGCGAGGTCTCGACGAGCGCGCCGAGCACCCGCGCGATGTCCGGGTGCGGGGGCAGGAAGGACAGCAGCCAGGCCAGTCCGCGCAGGGCGTTGGCGTTGTACGTGTCCCACGTGTCGTTCGGGTTCGGCCCGTACCGCTCCTCGTCCAGGGCGAAGGTACGGGGCGCGCCGACGAGCCGGAGCCAGCCGAGGAGCTGTTCGCGTACGGCGTCCTCCCCGGCCTCCTTGATCAGGGCCCGGCCGGCCTTCTCCCACTTGGCCGTGGGCTTGGCTGCGGTCGCGGTCACCGCGTGCGCGAGCAGGGCGTGCCAACGGTTCCCGGCCGCCATCGCCCGGTCCGCCCACGCCTCGCCGACATTGAGGACGGGCTCCGTCAGCCGCGGCGCGAGCTCGACGACCGGCCGGTACCCGTATGCGACCAGGGCGCTTCGGCGCAGGGTGGCGACGGCGGCCGGCGGGATCGTGCGGCCCGCGTCCAGCTCGGCGAGGACCAGCTCCGAGACCCATCCGTAGGAGTAGACCTGCCCCATCCGGCCGAGCTCGTCGAATTTGCCCAGCCGTTCGGCGGAGAGCGGGCCGCCCCCGGGCAGGTCCCGTCCGGCGGCGGCGATGAGGGCCAGCGCGTTCACCCGTGCCGGGGAGTCCTCCGCGAGGGAGCGGAAGGTCTCGGCCAGCCGGTCCACGAGCCGCCGACGGAACTCCACCGGCCGGGCGCGGACGGCGCCGATCACCTCGGCCGCCTCCCCGTTGCCCCAGTGGCCGCTGTAGTGGATGGCGGCCTTCAGGAGCGCGGTGGCGAGCTCTGCGGCGTTCTCCTCCTCCAGGGCGCGGTGGATCGCGTCGGCGTGGCGATTGTTCGTTTTCCTGTTCCCGGCCATGTCAGCCACCCACCAGGGCGACGAGCTTCAGGAAGGTGACCTCCGTGCCGAGGGGCAGGTCGACGACCTCGTCGAGATCGGTGACCTGGCGGTCCCCGACGAGTACGAGGAACCCGTTGCGCCCGAAGGCCGTGAGCGCGAGCTCGGCCTGTTCGTGGGCATCGGGCTGGTCCCTCTGCGGCACGAGGGCCGCGGCGCGCCGCTCGGCGACCTCCTGGAACACCCGCCGCCGGATCAGCTCGCGCAGCGCGAGCCGCTCCTCGGCCACCTCGAACTCCCAGCCGTCGCCCCGGCCGCCCGCTGTCGTCTCGTCGACGAAGGTCACCATTCCCATGACCAGGAGCGTAAGGGGGCCCTCTGACAGCGGATCGGCTGCCTTATATCCAAGGGCGGTTGGACCGCGCCTCGGACAGGATGTCCCCATGACTCCCACGAACCCCATGACGCCCATGAACCCCATGGATCCCGTGAACCCTCTCCTTGCCCATGACGTCGCCGGTCCGGCGGACGGTCCGGCGCTGGTCCTGCTCCACTCCTCCGTCTGCGACCGCCGGATGTGGGAGCCGCAGTGGGGCCCGCTGGCCGGGGCCGGGTTCCGGGTCGTCCGGGCGTACTTCCGCACGTGCGGGGACTCGCCGCCGGCCGTCGCGCCCTACCGCGACGTGGACGACGTACTGGACCTGCTGGACTCCCTCGGGATCGAACGGGCCGCCTTCGCCGGGTCCTCGTACGGCGGCCGCGTCGCCCTGGGGATCGCGTCCCTGCACCCGGAGCGGGTGTCCGCGCTGGCCCTGCTCTGCTCCGCCGTCCCCGGGCAGCAGCGCGGCCCGGCCCTGCGGAAGGTCGCCGCCGCGGAGGACGCGCTGCTCGAGGCGGGGGACGTCGCGGGGGCGGTGGAGCTGATGGTGGACACCTGGCTCGGCCCGTCGGCGGACGAGGAGACCCGCGCTCTCGTACGGACGATGCAGCGCCGCATCTTCGACGTGGCGCCGACCGTGGAGGGCGCTCATGAGCTCCCGGAGCACGAGATCGACCTCGGGGCCGTCGCCGCCCCGACCCTCGCGATCGGCGGCGCCCACGACGTCGAGGACTTCCGCGACATCGCCGCCGACCTCGCGCACCGCATCCCCGGGGCCCGCCACCTGGAACTCGCCTGGGCGGGCCATCTCCCGTCCCTGGAACGCCCGCAGGACACCACGGCCCTGCTCTTGGACTTCCTGCACCATCCGAACGGCTGAGACGTCCCGGGTGGCCGGTCACTGCACGCAGCGGCCGAACGTCACGACGTAGGTGCCGGCCTGGCTCGCGCCGGCCCCGGCGCGGTCCGCCGCGCCCGGCTGGGCCCAGGCGCCGATCTCCCGCATCGACGGGTCGAGGACGATCTGCCGGTGGCCGTACGTGCTGACGTGCACCCACCAGTTGACCGCGGCGTTCGGGGTCCCCGAGCCGCCCCAGCCCGTGTACGTGATCTCGGCGTAGCCCCACGACCTGGGGTTCGGGCAGTAGCCCGCGGCCTTGATCCGGGTCCCCGGTGTCGAACCGGTCTGCGGGTTGGTGTGCGAGTCCTTGCCGGGACCCCACCACTTCAGCTGGACGGCGGCGGCGGAGTGCTGCTGCGCCGCATTCGTCAGGGCCTGGTTCACGGTGAGGGCCGGCAGCCTCAGCTGCGCGCGCTCGGCGTTGATGAGGCAGATCACCGCGTTCCGCGCGGCGCTGTCGTTGCTGCCGGTCGGGGCCCGGGCAGCGGCCGCGGCGTCGCACGCGACGGCCGTCGCCGGCGCCGCCGAGACGGGTACGAGCGCCGCCGACAGGATTCCGGCCACGGCGAAGGCCCGTGCGGTTCGGACGAGTGGAGCGTGCCTGCTCAAGGAGGTCCACCTCCCCTTTCACACCCCCGCCCCTCCAGGCTGCCACCGGCCCCGCCGCCCCGCCATCCGGGCCCCGCCGCCCGCATACGGCCCGGCGCATCGACACCGGACCCGCCCGGCGGGACCATTCCCCCGTGACGAGGCACTCGCACTCCAAGAGCACGTATCCGGACCACAGTTCTCACCACGTCGGGCGGCGCACGTTCCTCACCGCCATGGGAACCGCGGCAGCCACCTTCGCCACCGGCATCCCCGCCCACGCCACCGACCACGCGCGCGACGCCGCCTCCGCCGTCGAGTACGTCGACGTCCAGCTCCTCAGCATCACCGACCTGCACGGCTACCTCCAGGCCGCCCCCGGCAGCAACGCCACGATCAGCGGGAACGGGGGCCGTACCTACACCGTCGGCGGCGTCGCCTACATGGCCGCGCACCTCGCCCGCCTCCGCTCCGGCCGGCTCAACTCGCTCTTCTTCACCCCCGGAGACTCCTTCTCCGGCTGGGAGTTCGACGCCGCCGCCTTCGCCGACGAGCCCACCGTCGAAGCCCTGAACCGCATGGGCCTCGACTTCGCGACCGCCGGGAACCACGAGTTCGACAAGTCCCCGGCCTTCCTCCAACGGCACATGGAGCAGGGCGTCCCCTTCCCCGTCGAGGGCCGCGACGCCACCTTCACGGACTCCTCCGGCGCCCGCTTCCACGGCTCCGGCTTCCGCTACTACAGCGCCAACGTCGTCTGGGACGCCGACCAGCGCACCGTCCTGCCCGCGTACAGCATCGAGAAGGTCCGCACCGCCGCCGGCCAGGAGCTGCAGATCGGCTTCATCCACCTCACCGCCCTCGGCACCGAGCTCTTCCCCGGCTCCTACCAGCCGGGCCTGGCCACCCTCGACGAGGTCGCCACCGCCGACCGGTACGCGGCGCTGCTCAAGGCCCAGGGCGTCAACGCGATCGTGCTGAGCATGCATGACGGGGCGGTCGCGGGCGGCGACTTCAACAGCGGCACCGACCCGTCGGGCCCGGCCCTCGACCTGGCGCTGCGCGTCTCCCCCGACATCGACGCCATCGTCACCGGCCACTGGCACACCCGGTTCAACATGATGGTCCCGGACCCGAACGGCGTTCCCCGCCCCTTCGTCGAGGCCGGCTGCTACGGCCAGCTCATCAACGAGATCAACCTTCGCCTCGACCCCGCCACCGGCGAGGTGGTCCGCGAGCTGACGGTGTCCACGAACCACCCCAACACCCGTGACGTCACCCCCGACCCCGCCCTCAAGGAGGTCGTCGACTATTGGGCGGGCCAGGCCGCGGCCCGCAACACCGGCAAGATCGGCAAGCAGAGCGGATCGTTCATCCGTACGCGCAACACCGCGGGCGAGAGCACCATGGGCGACCTGGTCGCCGACTGGGCGCTGTGGGCGGGCCGCCGCCCGGCCGACCCCGAGAACGACGCCAACATCCACCCCGCCGTCCCGGCCCAGCTCGCCCTGGTCGCGGTGGCACCGCGGGTCGGCCAGTGCGTCATCGCGGGCGACCTGGTCCGCGACACGGCCTCGGGCGGCGCCGTCACGTTCGGCCGCGCCTGGAAGGCCGTCGGCTTCGGCGACCCGATCGTCAGCGCGACGGTGACCGGCCGGCAGATCCACGACGCCCTCGAGCAGCAGTGGACGATCGCGGCGAGCGGGGAGCTGCTGTTCGCGCCCCTGGCCGTCTCCAGGAACGTCCGCTACACCTTCAACACCCTGGGCGGGGTCGGCGACCGCGTGAACCCGGCCGACGTGTTCATCGACGGCGCCGCGCTCGACCTCACCGGCACCTACCGTCTCGCGTCCCCCTCGTACACCTTCCTGGCGAACGACGGCTACGACGCGCTGACCGGCTTCCAGGCCCCCTACCGCCACCAGCGCGACTTCGAGAGCTTCGTCGCGTACATCCGCGAGACGCAGACCCTGACCCCGGCCCCCCTGAACCGCGTCACCGCCGCGCACACGACCCGCCGCGGGGCAGACGTCGGCATCGTCCTGGAACCCGCTCCCCTCCTCCTCCCCGACGGCACCCCCATGCCCCGCCCCGAGGCCGCGATCGTCTCGGCGGACCGCCCCCGCACCTACCGCAACGGCCTGCGGCCGCCCTGCTGACGGCCTGCGGACCTGATCGCCCTGCCCCGGGACCGGGGGCCCTCAGCCGTGCGGGCCCCCGGGCTCCGAGGCGGTCGCGGTCGCAGTCGCGGTCGCGGTCGCCAGCAGCCGGCGCACTGCCGGTCCGGGAGGCCCCGGGAGCACCGCCAGGTACGTGGTCAGGACCGGCCGGGTCAACGGCCGGATCGCGGTGCGCGGCAGCCTCGGCAGCGGCCCCACCTCGTAGAACACCGTCCAGGACGGGGTCAGGGGGCTCTCGCCGATCGACGTCAGCGTGGCGAGCAGGTCGGTGAAGGGCGGCCCGGCCGGTGCTCCGGCCAGCGGGGCGACCAGGTCGTGGAAGGGCGGGTTGCCCTCCCGGGCCGCCAGCCGCAGCGGCAGGTGCGCCAGTTGCTCCGGGTCCAGCTCCGCGGCCCCGGCCAGCGGATGCCCGCCCGGCAGGGCCGCGTACAGCCGGTCCCGCCACAGCGGCAGCAGCTCCAGGCCGGGTGCATCGGGCCGGGCCCGGACCAGCGCCGCGTCCAGCTCGCCGGAGCGCACCGCCGCGAGCCGCTCGGTCACCGGCAGCCGGACCGGCCGCACCCGGAGCCCGGGCGCGCTGACGGCGAGCTCCTCCAGCAGCCGGTAGACCCGGTCCCCCGGGCCGTGCACCGTGCCCAGCCGGAGCACGCCGGTCGCGCCCGCCGCGACCTCGGCGGCCACCTCCCGGGTACGGGCGACCGCGGCGAGCACCGCCCGCGCTTCCGGGAGCAGCCGCTCGCCGGCGCCGGTGAGACCCACCCGGCGGGTGGTGCGGGTGAAGAGGACCAGGCCCAGTTCCCGTTCCAGCAGGCCGATCTGGCGGCTCACCGCCGACTGGACGGTGTGGAGTCGCTCGGCGGCCCGGCCGAAGCCGCCCTCCTCGGTGACCGCCACGAAGTACCGCAGCTGGCGCAGCTCCATGCGCGGCCCTCCCTGCCCCGACCCATCACGATCGGAGATGACTGTACGCGCGAAACGACGCTGGTTCGGCGGTGGTTGCCCTGCTCGAATGGAGCGGTCGGTACGACGGACCGCAAGCGGCGGAAGGACGACGGATGGGACACCAGGTGCAGGTCGCGGGAGGTACGGACGGGCACGCGGGCGGCGGCGCGGCCGCGCTCGTGGTGCGGGCGGCGGACGCCGAGGAGGTGCCGCTGCCCCACGCGGGTGCCTTCCGGCTGCTGACGGACGGTGGCGCGGCCGGGGTGAACCGGCTCAGCCTGGGCGCGGGTTCGGCCGGGGCACCGGAACACTTCCACACCCGGTCCACCGAACTCTTCTACGTGCTCGGCGGGGCCGCCGACTTCGTGCTCGGCACGGAGCGCGTGCGGGTGGCGGAGGGCGGGCTGGTCCTCGTGCCACCAGGGCTGACGCACGCGTTCGGCGCGGCCCCGGGCACAGGCGCCGAACTCCTCGTCGTACTGACCCCCGGGGTGGAGCGCTTCGGCTACTTCCGGACGCTGGGGCGCATCCAGCACGGGCTGGCGCCGTTCGAGGAGCTGCTGCCCCACCAGGACCGCTACGACGTCCACTTCCCCGGGGCGGAGGTCCGGCGTGACCAGGCCGTCTCCTCCGGATCTGCCGGATAAGGCGACCAGGGTGTGACGCGCCCGCCGGTAGCGTCGCCCGGATGCACCCCGAGCGACTCACGGCGTACTCCGCCGTCTCCACCCGCCTGTCCCTGCTGAGCGACCGCCGGCTGCGCGCACTCACGGCCGCCGCGACACCCCTCGGGTCCGGTATCGGCGGCCGGTCCGCCGAGTTGGACGTCGACGGGACCCGGGTCTTCGTCAAACGCGTGCCGCTGACCGACCTCGAGCTGCTGCCGCGCAACATGCGGTCCACCGCGAACCTGTTCGGACTGCCGCTGCACTACCAATACGGGGTCGGCTCGGCCGGGTTCGGGGCCTGGCGGGAGCTCGCCGCGCACGCCATGACCACCGGCTGGGTGATCGAGGGCGCGTACGACGGCTTTCCGCTGATGTACCACTGGCGGGTACTGCCCGACTCCCCGCCCGGTGGCGACGGCATCGACGCAGCCGTCGCCCGGTGGGAGGGGTCGGACGCCGTGCGCCGGCGGCTGGAGGCCATCGGGCGGGCCTCGTACAGCCTGGTGCTCTTCCTGGAGCACGTGCCGCACCGGCTCGGCACCTGGCTGGCCGGGCACCCCGCGTACGACTGGGCGGACCGGACCCTGCTCCGCGGGGCGGAGTTCATGAGCTCGCGCGGGCTGGTCCACTTCGACGCCCACTTCCACAACGTGCTGACCGACGGCGAGCTCGTCCACTTCGCCGACTTCGGGCTCGCGCTCAGCACCCGCTTCGAGCTGGCGTCCGACGAGGCCCGGTTCCTGTCGGAGCACCTGGCGTACGACCGGGCGTACACCGCGAGCCATCTCCTGCGGTACCACCTGCCCGGCGCCGACGAGCGCGACGACCTGGAGCACGAGGCCTTCCTGCGGGAGTGGATCGCGGGGCGCGGGCACGGCGGGGTGCCGGACGAGGCCGCCGCGCTGCTCGACCGGCATGCCGCGACGGGGCTCGTGATGGCGGGCTTCCACCGGCGGCTGGTGACGGAGAGCAAGCGGACGCCGTTCCCGGCCTCGGCGGTCGCGGACACCTGCGTACAGCCCCTTCACCACAAAGCTTGAACCTGTTCAAAAAGAGGTCTACAGTCAGTCCTGCCAACAAGTTGAACACGTTCAAGGGGGGCGAGGGCATGGACCTCACCGTCGTCGCATACGTCATCTACCTGCTCGTCAGCATCGCGCTGACCGTCTGGGTGGCCCGCACGCTCAGCCGCAACGGGCGCATCTTCATCGCCGACGTCCTGCACGGGAACGAGAAGCTCGCGGACGCCGTGAACCACCTCCTGGTGGTCGGCTTCTACCTCGTCAACATCGGCTTCGTGACCCTGTACCTGCGCTCGGACGTCAGCATCGACACGGCGCGTCAGCTCTTCGAGGCCCTGTCGGTCAAGATCGGTGTCGTCCTGCTCGTCCTCGGCGTCATGCACCTCGGCAACGTCTGGGTGCTGAACAAGATGCGCCGCCGCGGGATCATGGAGCGCCAGCAGACCCCGCCGGTCGCCCCCCAGACGTGGACCGCTCCGGCCGGGGCCTGACCGATGGCCACGGCAACGACGGCCACGCACCACCTGACCGTGCTGTACGACGCCGACTGCCCGCTCTGCGTCCACATCCGGCACTGGCTCCTCGGGCAGCGCTGGCTGGTACCGCTCCGGCTGATCCCGGCCGGGTCCCACGAGGCGCAGCGGCGCTACCCGCAGCTCGACCATGCGGCGACGCTCCGCGAGATCACCGTCATCGGGGACGCGGGGCAGGTGTGGACCGGGACCGACGCCTTCATCGTGTGCCTGTGGGCGCTGGTGGAGCACCGGCCGAAGGCGAACTGGCTCGCCACCCCGGCGGGCCGGCCCTTCGCCCGCGCCGCGATGTACACCGCCTCGGCATGGCGGCAGGCCGTACGGACCGGGCCCGGGCCGGAGGGTGAAGTGGAGCCGGAGGCACCGGCCTGTGACGACCACTGCGCCGTACCCGGATAGGCTCGTACACCGTGACTGATCAGAAGGCTCCCAAGAGCGAGCAGACCCGCACGCTCATCCTCGAAACCGCGCTCCGTCTCTTCCAGGAGCGCGGCTTCGACAAGACGACCATGCGGGCCATCGCCAAGGAGGCAGGAGTCTCGGTCGGCAACGCCTACTACTACTTCGCGTCCAAGGAACACCTGGTCCAGGGGTTCTACGACCGGATCGGCGCCGCACACCAGGCGGCGGTCCGGCCCATCCTGGACAGCGAGACCGATCTGCAGAAGCGGCTCGCGGGCGTGCTGACGAGCTGGCTGGACATCGCGGCGCCGTACCACGAGTTCGCCTCGCAGTTCTTCAAGAACGCGGCGGACCCGGAGAGCCCGCTCAGCCCCTTCTCCCCCGAATCGGAACCCGCGCGCAAGGCCGCGATCGACATGCACCGCGAGGTGCTGGCGGGCGCGAAGACGAAGGTCCCGGACGAGCTGGCCGACGTACTGCCGGAGCTGATGTGGCTCTCGCAGATGGGGCTCGTCCTGTACTGGGTCTTCGACCGGTCCCCGAACAGCGAGAAGACGCGCAGGCTCGCGGAGCGCGGAGCGCAGCTGACGACGCGGGGCATCGTCCTGGCCCGGTTCCGGGTGCTGCGGCCGCTGGTGCGCGAGGTCCACGAGCTGTTCGCGGACTTCCTGCCGGGCATGGCGCAGACGGTGGTGTCGAAGAAGAAGCGGGCCTCCGACCCGGACCCCGGCTCCGCGTAGCGCCCGGCACGGCGCGCTTGCCCGCCCCCTACAGCCAGTTGAGCTCCCACAGGCGCCAGACCCCGGTGCCGTCGGAGAGGTACTGGGCTCCGGAGACGGCGTCGCGGGACATCACGTAGTCCTTCTTCTGCCAGAGGGGCAGCATCGGGACGTGCTGGGCGACCAGCTTCTGGAGCTCGCGGAAGTCGCCGGCGGCCTGGGCCCGGTCCGAGAAGGACTGCGTACGGGCGATGAGGTCGCCCACGGCCTTGTCGGAGAAGCCGTTGTTCATGCTGGAGTCGGCGCCGACGAGCGGGGCGGCGGCGGAGCCGGGGCGGACGTTGAAGACCATGCTGCGGGTCTCGGTGCCCCCGGAGGCCTGGTAACGGGTGTCCTTCAGGCCGGGGTTGAGGCCGGCGAGCACGTCCGGCGGCATGTCGCGGTGGGCGACCTCGATCTGGTGGTCCTGCCAGGCCTGGTTGAGCTGGGCGGAGTCCTTGAAGTACCGGACCGTGACGGCCGTCCTGGCGGGCTTGGCCTGGCCCAGGTAGCCCGGGTTGGGCTTGAGTTCGACGCTGCCGACGGGCCGGTACGCGCCGAGGGTGAAGGGGCCGGAACCGTCGGCCTTGCCGTCCTCGCGCAGGGCCTTCGCCGGGTACTTCTCTTTGTCGACGATCGAGCCGGCGCCCGTCGCGATCTTGAAGGGGAAGGTGGCGTCGGGCGCGGAGAGGTTGAAGGTGACGGTGCGGTCCTCGGCCTTGACCGACTCCAGGGTGTTGAAGAGGGGGGCCGGGCCCTGGTCGGAGTTGATCGCCTTGATGCGGTCGAAGGAGTGCTTGACGTCCTCGGCGGTGACGGCGCGGCCGCCCGCGAACTTCAGGCCGGGGCGGAGCTCGCACTGGTACGTGGTGAGCTTCTGGCCGATGAACTTGCAGGCGGAGGCCGCGTCCGGGACGGGGGTGCCGGAGCCGGACTTGATGGTCAGCAGCGACTGGAAGACGTTGCTGAACAGAGCCCAGGAGCCGGCGTCGTACGCCCCGGCGGGGTCGAGGGAGGAGACGGCGTCGCTCGTCCCGACCCGCAGGGCGGTCCCGCTGCCGCGGCCCTCCTCGGGCAGCAGCTGCCAGGCGCCGACCGCGGCCACGCCGATCACCAGCCCGACCGCGATGACCTTCGTGCGGACAGACTTCATCCTTGACCCCACCCCACCCCGCCCAGGGCATGCGTACGCCCGGGGTTTGACCGTTAATCGGATCCCCATGTCCGATTAACGGTCATCCCATCATGGAAATAGGGCCCCGGGAAGGCCGGTTCACGGCGGGTCGTTACCGGTTGCGACCGGTCAGGCCTGGTATGAGGCGAGTTCGACGACCGTGATGTCGGACGGTGCGCCGACCCGGACCGGGGGTCCCCAGGCGCCCGCGCCGCGGGAGACGTAGAGCTGGGTGTCGCCGTAGCGCTCGAGGCCGGCGACGGTGGGGTTGGCGAGCTCGGCGAGGTAGTTGCCCGGCCAGAGCTGGCCGCCGTGGGTGTGGCCCGAGAGCTGGAGGTCGACGCCGTGGCGGACGGCGTCGTGGATGACAACGGGCTGGTGGGCCATGAGCACGGCGGCGCGGGCCCGGTCGCGGTCGCCGAGGGCGGCGGTGAAGTCCGGGCCGTGGCCCTCGGTCTCGCCCTGTACGTCGTTGACCCCGGCGAGGTCGAAGTACGGGAGCGCCCGGCGGGCGTTCTCCAGGGGCGTGAGGCCGAGCTCGCGGACGTGGTCGATCCACTGCCGGGCGCCCGAGAAGTACTCGTGGTTGCCGGTGACGAAGTACGAGCCGTGGCGCGCGCGGAGCCGGCGCAGCGGCTCCGCGGCGCTGCCGAGGTCATGGACGCTGCCGTCCACGAGGTCGCCGACGACGGCGATGAGGTCGGGCTGCGTGCGGTTGATCGTCTCGACGATGCGGGTGGTGTGGGCGCGGCCGAGGACCGGGCCGAGGTGGATGTCGCTGACGACGGCGATCCGGAAGCCGTGCGCGGCGCGGGGGAGTTTGGCGAGGGGGACCTGGACGCGCTTGACGCGGGGGCCGCGGAGTACTCCGTAGGTTCCGGTGGCCACGGTGCCGGTTGCCGCGAGGGCGGCGGCGCCGCCGACCGCTCGGGCGACGAACTGGCGTCGGGTCGCCCCGGCCGGGTCCTGGGCCGCCGGGCTCTGGATCTGCTGGGGCTGGGGCGGGAGCGGGTCGTCCAGGGCGGTCGCAGGGCCCTGCGGGGCTTGTCCCCCACCCGCCCTTTCGCCGTTCCCCGGGGCTCCGCCCCGGACCCCGCGCCTCAAACGCCGGCGGGGGTGGGTGGGCTCGACGGAGCCGGACGGGGCTCGGCGCAGGAGGAGGGCTCGGGCGGGTTCGGCCACCAGCATCGCCAGCGTCAGGTACAGGAGGACCGCGAGCCACATGTAACCCGGCCAGGCCACGGACTGTTGGAGCCAGAAGGGGGCGCCGGCGCGGCCCGTGGTGAGGGCGGCCAGCGAGAGGAGCGGCAGGGTGAACGCGAGGGTGGTGCCGATCCGGCGGGCCGTGCCGTGCGGGCGCGTCGTATCGCGGACCAGGCGGATCCACAGCCAGCGGTGGACCAGGACCAGCAGGGCCAGGACCAGCACCGCGATCACCGCGAACATCGCGATCTTCACGCGTCCGGACCCGCGTCAGGACCCCGGCGTGATCCGCGCCGCAGCGCGAGGACGCCGCGCAACCCGATCACACCAACGGCCGTCCCCAGGAGAAAGGAGGCGATGGCCAGGAGAAGGTGTACCCAGAAGTAGGCCGTCGGCTCGCCCGCCGCGTCGAATGCCAGACCGCTGGCGTCCTTCCACAGGTTCCGGACGAAAGTTGCCCAGATGAACCAGCTCCACACTCCGAAGGCGAGCAGGAACCAGGAGACGGCACGGCTGAGTTTCATGCCCCCAGTATCGGTTTGGTCCCCAGGACGGACGCGTCGGGGTGGGCTGTACCGGCGGTGGTTCGGCCACGTTGGCCGGTCCCTGACGGCGGAGCGCCGATCGGGATGTACTTTCACCTGCGTGTCTGCCAAGAAGACCGCGCTGACGGTCCTTTCCGCCGGGCTGCTCGTCCCCGCCGTGCTCGTGGTGCCCGCGCACGCCGCGCCCACCCCGCCGACGGACGGGAAGGGGCAGCCCCCCAAGGCCGCGGCCGGGCCGCCGGCGTCGATGTCCACTGTCGGCGGAGCCCTGCTCGGCAAGCCGGGGGTCCAGGTGAACCCGCTGGCCGGCGCCCCCGCCCTGCCGACGAACCTGACGGGGCGTTCGTGGATCGTGGCCGACGCCGAGACCGGCGAGGTCCTGGCCGCCAACAACGCGCACTGGCGGCTGCCCCCGGCCTCCACCCTGAAGATGCTCTTCGCGGACACGGTGCTGCCCACCCTCCCGAAGGACAAGGTCCACAAGGTCACCGACCAGGACATGGAGGGCGTCGGAGCCGGCTCCAGCCTGGTCGGGGTCAAGGAGGACCACGAGTACTCCGTGCACGACCTGTGGCTCGGGGTGTTCCTGCGGTCCGGGAACGACGCCGTGCACGTGCTCGCCGCCATGAACGGCGGCATCGAGAAGACCGTCAAGGACATGCAGGCGCACGCCGAGGAGCTGCAGGCCCTCGACACCCACGTCGTGTCCCCCGACGGGTACGACGCCCCGGAGCAGGTGTCGAGCGCGTACGACCTCACCCTCATCGCCCGCTCCGGCCTGCAGAAACAGGACTTCCGCGAGTACTGCGGGACGGCGGAGGCGAAGTTCCCCGGCCGGCAGGAGCCCGGGAAGCCGCGCGAGTACTTCGAGATCCAGAACACCAACCGGCTGATGACGGGCTCGGGCGGCCTCTCCCCGTACAAGGGCATCGCCGGGGTGAAGAACGGCAACACCACCATGGCCGGCTCCACCTTCACCGGCGCGGCGCAGCAGGGCAACAAGAAGCTGCTGGTCACGGTGATGAACCCGAGCGCGGGCGGCCTGAACTCCGTCTACGAGGAGACCGCCGGCCTCTTCGACTGGGGCTTCGCGGCGATCGGGAAGGTCAAGCCGGTGGGCGAGCTGGTCCCGCCGAAGAGCGCGGACACCTCCTCGCTCGGCTCCCCCGCCCAGTCGCACGAGAACAGCTCCTCGGCGGCCGGCGAGGGCGCGGGCGGCGGTGTCGGCACCGCGCTAGGCGTCGCGGGCGGGGCGCTGGCCGCGATCGCGGGCGGGGCGTACGCCGTCAACCGCCGCTGGCCGCGCCGCCCGCGCGGCCGCCGCAGCGGCGGCGGCGGCGACCAGGCCGCATAGGCCTCCTAGGCCTCCCGCTCCTGGTGCGCGGGCTGCTCGGGGCCCTGGGCGCCGTCGCCGTTCGCGGCGGCGCGGGTGGCCGTCCAGGCCGAGCAGTACAGGAGCAGCTTCGCCATCAGGTTGATCCAGATCAGCAGGGCGACCGGCACGCCGAAGGCCCCGTACATGCTCTTAGCGGCGACCCCGCGCATATAGCCGCTGAGCAGCAGTTTCAGCAGCTCGAAGCCGGCCGCGCCGAGGAGGGCCGCCTGGATGAGGTGGCGGCGCGGCGGTTCGACGCCCGGCAGCAGCGTCAGCACGTAGAGCAGGAGCAGGAAGGCCGCCACGACCCCGACGAGGAAGGCGCCGGCCCGCAGGAGCGCGCCGCCCGCACCGTGCTGCGGCACGCCCAGCCAGCTGCCGAACTTGCCGACCGCGCTGGAGCCGAGGATCGAGGCCGCGGCCGAGCACAGGCCCACGCCGCCGAGGCCGACGAGCACGAGCACGTCCTTGCCCTTGCGGAGGACGGGGTTGCCCAGGTCCTCGTCGTCCTTGTCCCACACCGCGCGCAGGCAGTCCCGCATCGAGCCGACCCACCCGATGCCGGTGACGAGCAGGAGGGCGGCGGCGACGAGCCCGATCGTGCCCGCGTTGGCGACGAGGCCGTCGATGTCGAGCTGCCCGGAGATGCCGGGGACCTGCTCGGCGAGGTTCTTCTGGAGCCGGTCCAGCTGCTCCTGGCTGAGCAGCGCCGCGCCGATGGCGGCGGCCACGGTGATCAGCGGGAAGAGTGCGAGGAAGCTGATGAAGGTGATCGCGGAGGCGAGCCGGCTCCAATGGACCCGGTCGAGGCGTTCGTAGGCACGCCACGCGTGCGTCCGCATCAGCCGGACCACCAGTGGCCCGATCACTGGGAGTTTCGTCAGCCAGTCCATGAGGTCACCGTAAAGGAGCTGACGGCAATAGCCGGGATTGCCGGTTTCGGGCACTACGGTCGTCGATTGTGACTTTTCGCGAAGCGCGTCCGATGGACGATCGTCCGTTCCACACCCTGGTCCTGCGCACGCTCCGGTTCCATGCCCGCCAGACGCTCAGGCCGCGCCGTCAGGAGCGCCGTGCGGCGGTCTCGGCCGCACCGGCGGCCCCCGCGGCCTCGTCGACCGGTGACCCGAGCTGCGCCGGGACGCCGGTGATCGGACCGCTGCCGAAGGGGTACTCGCGCAGCTTGCGCCAGACCCCGTCCGAGCCCTGCTCGTAGAGCGCGAAGCCCGTGCACGTCCACTGCGCCGCGTACTCGGCGAGGGTCGTGAACGCCAGGTCCATCGCCTCCTCGGAGATCCCGTGGGCGACCGTGACGTGCGGGTGGTACGGGAACGCCAGCTCCCGGTCGAGCGGCCCGTCCGGGTCGCGGACCAGGCCCTGGAGCCGGGTGCAGCCCGTACCGCCCTCGACGACCTGGACGAAGACGACCGGTGAGAGCGGGCGGAACGTGCCGGTGCCGGCGAGCCGCATCGCGAAGGGGCCGAAGGCGGCCGCGACCTCGGTCAGGTGGGCCCTGATCTCCGGCAGCCGATCCGCCTCCACCTCGGTGGGCGGGAGGAGGGTGACATGCGTGGGGATGCCGTGCGCGGCAGCGTCCCCGAAGCCGGTGCGCAGCTCCTGGAGCTGGCTGCCGTACGGCTCCGGGACCGCGATCGAAACGCCGAGCGTTACGGTCCCCACGTATGTCTCCTCCGTCGTCCGGTCCGTCGTCTGGTGCGTGCAGGTTGTGTGCGGGTCCTGCCGACCCAGTGTGGGGCCAGCACCCCCCGGATTGCCAGGGCCTCTTTCCCTGACCGATTTGTCAGCCCCGGTTCAGTGCTTCGCGGGGACCAGGCCGAGGCGGTCGTAGGCCTGCGCCAGGGTCTCGGCGGCGACCGCGCGGGCCTTCTCCGCGCCCTTGGCCAGGATGGAGTCCAGCGTCTCCGGGTCGTCCAGGTATTCCTGGGTGCGCTGCTTGAACGGTGTGACGAAATCGACCATCACACCGGCCAGGTCCGTCTTCAGCGCGCCGTAGCCCTTGCCCTCGTACTTGGCCTCGAGGGCGGGGATCGACTCCCCCGTGAGGGTGGAGTAGATCGTGAGCAGGTTGCTGACGCCGGGCTTGTTCTCGGCGTCGAAGCGGACCTCGGCCTCGGTGTCGGTGACCGCGCTCTTGATCTTCTTCTCGGTGACCTTGGGCTCGTCGAGGAGGTTGATCAGGCCCTTGGGGGACGACGCGGACTTCGACATCTTGATCGTCGGGTCCTGGAGGTCGTAGATCTTCGCGACCTCCTTGACGATGTGCGCGGCGGGGAGGGTGAAGGTCCGGCCGTAGCGCTGGTTGAAGCGCTCGGCCAGGTCGCGGGTCAGCTCGATGTGCTGGCGCTGGTCCTCGCCGACGGGGACGGCGTTCGCCTGGTAGAGCAGGATGTCGGCGACCTGGAGGATCGGGTACGTGAACAGGCCGACGGTGGCGTTGTTGACCCCGCCCTTGGCGGACTTGTCCTTGAACTGGGTCATCCGGCTGGCCTCGCCGAAGCCGGTGATGCAGTTCATGACCCAGCCGAGCTGAGCGTGCTCGGGAACGTGGCTCTGGATGAAGAGCGTGCAGCGCTCGGGGTCGAGACCGGCGGCGAGGAGCTGCGCGGCGGAGAGCCGGGTGTTCGCGCGGAGATCCTTCGGATCCTGCGGCATGGTGATCGCGTGCAGGTCGACCACCATGTAGAAGGCGTCGTGCGTCTCCTGCAGGGCGACGTACTGGCGGATGGCTCCGAGGTAGTTCCCGAGGTGGAACGAACCGGAGGTGGGCTGGATACCGGAGAGCGCGCGAGGACGATCAGAAGCCATGGCCCCATTCTCTCAGGTACCGGAGCCGTGCCGGGCCGCACCTGACCGATTCCCGGGCCCTGCGCCCGGACCCCGCGCCCCGAACGCCGGCGGGCCGGATTTCAGCCGTCGACGTTCGAGGACCGGGTCCGGGCGGAGCCCGGGGAACCGTGCAGGGCGGGCAGGGGGCTGCTCCGCGCAGCGGGCGGGACCGGTCAGGCGACCGGCAGGCCCGGGGCCGGGAAGGCCGACAGGAGATCCGCCACCTCCGCGCGGATCGCGGACAGGGCCGGCTCGTCCGACTTCGCGGCGGCGTCCACGGCTCGGGAGATCCAGTCCGCCACCGCCGGCATGTGCTCCACGCCCAGGCCCCGCGACGTCAGCGACGGCGTGCCGATGCGGATGCCCGACGGGTCGAACGGCTTGCGCGGGTCGAACGGGACCGTGTTGTAGTTCACCACGATCCCCGCCCGGTCCAGCGCCTTGGCCGCCACCTTGCCCGGGACGCCCCGCGAGGTCAGGTCCATCAGGATCAGGTGGTTGTCCGTACCGCCCGACACCAGGTCGAAGCCCTTGGCGAGGAGGGCCTGCGCCAGGGCCTTGGCGTTGGCCACCACCGCATGCGCGTACGTCACGAACGACGGCTGCGCCGCCTCGTGCAGCGCCACCGCGATGCCCGCCGTCGTCTGGTTGTGCGGACCGCCCTGGAGGCCCGGGAACACTGCCTTGTCGATGGCCTTCGCGTGCTCCTCCCGGCACATCAGCATCGCGCCCCGCGGGCCGCGCAGCGTCTTGTGCGTGGTCGTGGAGACCACGTCCACGTGCCCGACGGGCGACGGGTGCGCCCCGCCCGCGATCAGGCCCGCGATGTGCGCCACGTCCGCGACCAGGATCGAGCCCGCCTCCTGGGCGATCGAGGCGAACGCCGCGAAGTCGATCGTGCGCGGCAGCGCCGTACCGCCGCAGAAGATGATCTTCGGGCGCTCGGTCAGCGCCAGCTCGCGCACCGCGTCGTAGTCGATCAGGCCCGTCTCGGCGGACACCCCGTACTGCACGCCCCGGAACCAGGACCCCGTCGCCGAGACGCCCCAGCCGTGCGTCAGGTGCCCGCCCATCGGCAGGGCCATGCCCATCACCGTGTCGCCGGGCTTCGCGAAGGCCAGGTACACCGCGAGGTTCGCCGGCGAGCCGGAGTACGGCTGCACGTTCGCGTGGTCCACCCCGAACAGGCCCTTCGCCCGCTCGACGGCCAGCGCCTCGACGCGGTCGATGTTCTGCTGGCCCTCGTAGTAGCGGCGGCCGGGGTAGCCCTCGCTGTACTTGTTCTGCAGCACCGTGCCGGAGGCCTCGAGCACGGCGGCGGACACGTAGTTCTCACTGGGTATCAGGCGCAGGGTCTGCGCCTGCAGGGATTCCTCGGCGGTGACGTAGGACGCCAGCTCGGGATCGGTGGCGAGAAGGGCGGGGTGGCGGCTCGCGCTCATGGCGGCTCCTCCGGGGTCGATGTCAGATCTCGTCCCCGCGAGGCCCAGGCGAGCGGCCCTGTATGCGGTCGTGCGCGCACGACTCCCCCGGAGTTGGTTCTCCGTACGCCAGTCGCCGTGCGTGCCGCCCACCTTAGCGGGCGGTCCACAGGAAAGGTTTCCCCGTCCGGTGTACGAGCGACGTATAGCCGTATACAAGGTGATGTGACGCCGGTGGCACCACCCTCGTCACCCCTGTCACCCGGCCCGCCTGACCGACGATCGGAGACCCCGTGTCGACAACTGCTGATGCCATGCGTTCCGCCGAGGCCCACAGCGCGCACAACTACCACCCGCTGCCCGTCGTCGTGGCGTCCGCGGAAGGCGCGTGGATGACCGACGTGGAGGGCCGCCGCTACCTGGACATGCTCGCGGGCTACTCGGCGC
This sequence comes from Streptomyces sp. NBC_01296, assembly GCF_035984415.1. Taxonomy (NCBI): domain Bacteria; kingdom Bacillati; phylum Actinomycetota; class Actinomycetes; order Kitasatosporales; family Streptomycetaceae; genus Streptomyces; species Streptomyces sp. NBC_01296. The sequence goes on from NZ_CP130720.1 coordinate 3,672,436, forward strand.
TCAACTTCGGCCACGGCAACCGGCGTCTGCTCGACGCCGCCAAGGCGCAGCTGGAGCGGGTCACCCTCACCTCGCGGGCCTTCCACCACGACCGGTTCGCCGACTTCTGCACCGAGCTCGCCGCGCTGTGCGGCAAGGAGATGGTGCTGCCGATGAACACGGGTGCGGAGGCCGTGGAGACGGCGGTGAAGACCGCGCGCAAGTGGGGTTACGAGGTCAAGGGCGTCCCGGACGGACAGGCCAAGATCGTGGTCGCGTCCGGCAACTTCCACGGCCGGACGACGACGATCGTGAGCTTCTCGACGGACCACGAGGCCCGCGACCACTACGGGCCGTACACACCGGGCTTCGAGATCGTCCCGTACGGGGACCTCACCGCGCTGGCCGCGGCCGTCACGGCGAACACCGTGGCCGTGCTGCTGGAGCCGATCCAGGGCGAGGCGGGGGTGCTGGTGCCGCCCGCCGGGTACCTGCGGGGCGTACGGGAGCTCACGCGCGAGCGGAACGTCCTGTTCATGGCGGACGAGATCCAGTCGGGGCTGGGCCGGACCGGGAAGACGTTCGCGTGCGAGCACGAGGAGGTCGTGCCGGACGTCTACGTCCTCGGCAAGGCGCTGGGCGGCGGCGTGGTCCCGGTCTCGGCCGTCGTCGCCGACCGGGACGTGCTCGGGGTGTTCCGGCCCGGCGAGCACGGCTCCACCTTCGGCGGCAACCCGCTGGCCTGCGCGGTCGCCCTGGAGGTGATCGCGATGCTGCGCACCGGCGAGTACCAGCAGCGTGCCACCGAGCTCGGCGACCACCTGCACCGGGAGCTGAACCTGCTGGTCGGCGGGGGTGCGGTGACCGCCGTACGCGGGCGCGGGCTGTGGGCGGGCGTCGACATCGCCCCGGGGCACGGCACGGGCCGGGAGATCTCCGAGAGGCTGATGGAGCTGGGCGTGCTGGTCAAGGACACGCACGGATCGACGATCCGGATCGCGCCGCCGCTGGTGATCAGCAAGGAGGACCTGGACTGGGGCCTGGACCAGCTGCGGTCGGTGCTCGCGGCCGGCTGACCCGGATCCGCCGCCGCGGGCACGGCCGGGAGCCGAGCAGGTCCCGGCCGCGCCTGCGGCTGGGTCGTCTCTTTCGGATCTTGCCGGTGCGGCAAGATCCGGAAGAGACGGCCTACAGGATGACGTGCGGCAGGAAGCGGGCGTACTCGTCCGTGACCGGGCCCGCCGACTCGCGGATGCCGAGGCCCGCCGCCTCCTCCTCGACGACCCACGCGCCGAGCACTACGCGGTTGCCGTCGAAGTCGGGCAGCGGGGCCAGGCCCTGGAAGACGTACGTCTCGTCCTCGTCCGGTACGAACGGCTCGCCGCCGGCCGGGTGCAGGCTGACCCCGGCGCCCTCGCGGCCCAGCAGGGGCTTCGCCGCGTACCCGGTGGTCTGCGCGAGCTCGCGCGGGCCGTCGAGGTAGGCGGGCAGCAGGTTCGGGTGCTCGGGGAAGAGCTCCCACAGGATGGCCAGCAGCGCCTTGTTGGACAGCAGCATCTTCCACAGCGGCTCGATCCAGGTGGTGGTCCCGGAGCCGCCGCCGTGGTCGTACGTACCGAGGACCTGCGGGCCGAACGCGTCGGTGGTCAGCCATTCCCACGGGTAGAGCTTGAAGCAGCTGCGGATGAAGCGGAGCTTCTTGTCCACGAACCGGCCCGACAGGCTGTCCCAGCCGATCTGCTCGACGGACAGCTCCTCGGTCTCCAGGCCCGCCTGCTCGGCGGTCTCCTGGAGGTAGGCGACCGTCATCAGGTCCTCGCCCAGCTCGTCGGTCTCGGAGTGCGCGAAGTGCACCGGGCCGGGCGGCAGCAGTTCCGCCTGCCGGCGCCAGGCCTCGACGAGCCGCTCGTGGAGCGAGTTCCACTGATCGGCGCCGGGGAAGCGCTCCTCCATCCAGAACCACTGCGGACTGGCCGCCTCCACGAGGGAGGTGGGGGTGTCGGCGTTGTACTCCAGCATCTTGGCCGGGCTGCCGTCGCCCTCGTAGCGCAGGTCGAACCGGCCGTACAGGGAGGGCTGTTCGGCGCGCCGGCGCCAGGACTCGGCGATGCGCTCCGCGAGGCGCGGGTCGGTGATGCCGAGGTCCGCGAAGCGGTCGTGCTCGACGATGTGCGCGGCCGCGGCCAGGCACATGGCGTGCAGCTCCTCGACGACGTTCTCCAGCGCCTCGACCTCGGGGAGCGAGAAGGAGTAGTACGCGCTCTCGTCCCAGTAGGGCCGCAGGGAGTCGTCGGGGTAGCGGGTGAGGGGGTAGATCAGCCCCTGTTCCTCGACGGTCTTCTGCCAGTCGGGGCGCGGCTCGATGGTGTGACGGCGCACGCGGTTCAGCCGCCGCTGGAGCTGGAGTGGCCGCCGATGCCGCCGCGGGTGACGGCGGACTTGTCGAAGCTGCCGCCGCTGACCCGGTTCTTGGAGACGCTGCCGCCGTAGTAGTACGTGCCGCGGCTGTTGCTGCTCCCGCTGCCGCTCTTGCACTCCTTGCTGTTCAGCTTCTCCATGGTGGCGCGGTCCACGCAGCGCTTGTCGGGCTCGCTGCTGCTGCCGCAGGCCACGAGGGCGGCGGCGAGCAGGCCCATGCCGCCGAGGGCGACGCTGCCGGAGCGCATGCGGCGTCGGGTGGTGCTGCTTCTGCTGCTGTCGTCCATGCCATCCATGGCGGACAGACTAGAACGGGTCGGCGAAGCGATGGAATCCGGCCGTCCAAACCCTCTCATCACCTCCATGACCTAGAGTCAATTCGTGCTTCTTGGGATGGTTTGCGCGCTCGGTGCGGCGGTCTGCTTCGGCACGGCCTCGGTCCTGCAGGCGATGGCCGCGCGGGCGGTGGAGCCCGGAACCGGGTCGGGGGTGGACACGGCGCTGCTGCTGCGCGCGGCACGGCAGTGGCGGTACCTGCTGGGCCTGGGGCTGGACGCGGCGGGGTTCGTCCTCCAGATCGTGGCGCTGAAACACATCCCGATCTACACGGTGGGGGCGGCGCTGGCGGCGAGCCTCGCGGTGACGGCGGTGGTCTCGGCGTGGCTGCTGCACGTGCGGCTGAGCGGGGCCGAGTGGGGCGCGGTGGGGGTGGTGTGCGCGGGGCTGGCGATGCTGGGGCTGGCGTCGGGCGAGGAGGGCTCGGGGACGGGGTCGTTCGCCCTGCAGCTGGGGCTGCTGGTGGTGGCGGGGCTGGTGCTGCTGGTGGGGGCCGTGGCCGGCGGGCTCCCGGACCGCTCCCGGGCGCTGGTCCTCGGCCTGGCGGCGGGGACGGGCTTCGGGGTGGTGGAGGTGGCGGTCCGCCTCATCGACGACATCTCGATCAGGTCGCTCACGAACCCGGCGCTGTACGCACTGCTGCTGGGCGGGGGCGCGGCGTTCCTGCTGCTCACCTCGGCGCTGCAGCGGGGCTCGGTGACGACGGCCACGGCGGGCATGGTGATCGGCGAAACGATCGGCCCGGCGGTGGTCGGGGTGGTCTGGCTCGGCGACCGCACCCGCGAGGGCCTGACCTGGCTGGCCGTCCTCGGCTTCGCGGTATCGGTCGCCGGAGCCCTCCTCCTGACCCGCTTCGGCGAACCCCCGGACCCGGAAGCAGCGCCGGCGTAGCCCCGGCAAATCCAGCCCCGCCGGCGTTTGAGGCACCGCCCGGCCAAATCCGGCCCCGCCGGCGTTTGAGGCGCGGGGGCTCGGGGGCAGAGCCCCCGCAACGGCGCCGCACCGGGACCGGCACCCGCACCCGCACCCGCCGGCGCACGCGTTAAGGCAGCGCGGAAAGCAGGGCCGCCAGCGTCGGGGACCATGCGCTCGTCGACGGAGTCCCGTAGCCCACCACCAGCGCCTCACGCGGCGGAAGCCCCGCCTCCGGGTGGGTGTAGCGGGACAGGGTCTCCAGGGCCAGGTCCTGCCAGGCCGCGGCCCGGAGCACCGAGGCCTGCGTCCCCGCCGGGAGGTCCAGCACCGCGTGCAGGCCCGCCGCGATGCCCGACACCGCCACCCGGCCGGAGACGGCCGCGACCAGCTCGTCCCGGCGCCTGCGGTACCGCAGCCGCATCCCGCGCACGTGCCGGTCGTACGCCCCGGACCGGATGAACTCCGCGAGCGTCAGCTGGTCCAGCGCACTCGACGTCCAGTCGATCCGCCCCTTCGCCGCGACGACCTCGTCCAGCAGCCCCGGCGGCACCACCATCCACCCCATCCGCAGCCCCGGCGCGAGCGACTTGCTCGCCGTGCCGAGATACACCACCCGGTCCGGGTCCAGCCCCTGCAACGCCCCCACCGACTGGCGGTCGTAGCGGAACTCCCCGTCGTAGTCGTCCTCCAGGATCAGCCCGCCCGTGGTCCGGGCCCAGTCGACCGCCGCCGCCCGCCGGGCCGGGGTCAGCGCCGCCCCGGTGGGGAACTGGTGGGCGGGGGTCAGCAGCACCGCCCCCGACTCCGCGGACAGGTCCGGCGTCCGCGCCCCCGAGGCGTCCACCGGCAGCGGCCGGGTCCGCAGCCCCGCCCCCGTCAGCAGCTCCCGGTGCAGGTCGAGGCTGTACCCCTCGACCGCCACCTCCCGTACCCGCCGCGCCCGCAGCACCCCCGCCAACAGCGTCACCGCATGCACGAACCCCGCGCACAGCACGATCCGCTCCGGGTCCGCGTACACCCCGCGCGCCCGCGCCAGGTACCCCGCGAGCGCCTCCCGCAGCTCCACCCGGCCGCGCGCGTCCGCCGCGTACCCGAAGGCATCGTTCGGCGCGTCCGTCAGCGCCCGCCGGGCCGCCGTCAGCCAGGCGGCACGCGGGAAGCCGCCCAGGTCCGGGGTGCCGGGCAGCAGGTTGTACGAGGGCCGCCGCCGCTCGGGATGCCGGACCCGGGCGGCGCCCGCGGGCCGCCGCGGCCGGGCCCGTTCCGCCACCCGCGTGCCCGAGCCCTGCCGGGCCGTCAGCCAGCCCTCGGCGACGAGCTCGGCGTACGCCTCCGCGACCGTGTTGCGCGCGATCCCGAGATCGGCGGCGAACGACCGCGAGGACGGCAGCCGGGTCCCGGGCGCCAGCCGCCCGCTGCGCGCGGCCTCGCGCAGCGCGTCGACGAGCCCGGCCCGCAGACCCCGCCCGACGGAGAGGTCCAGATGCAGGTCGGCGCCGAAAGTGGCCCATGATTCCGTCATGGATATGGACCATATCGGCGGGCCGCCTGCTGCCTAGGGTGGAGACATGACCACCACGCACGAACACACCGCCGCACACGCACCCGAGCACACCCCGCGCATGGGCTGGGCCCAGCACGTGCCCGACGTCTACAAGGCCGTCGTGGGCCTGGAGATCGCCTCGAAGAAGGACCTGGACCCGGTCCTGGTCGAGCTGGTCAAGATCCGCGCCTCGCAGATCAACCACTGCGCGTTCTGCCTGGACATGCACGCGAAGGACGCGCTCGCCGCGGGCGAGACGGTCGAGCGGATCGTCCAGCTCGCCGCCTGGGAGGAGTCGCGCCACTTCTACACCGAGAAGGAGGCCGCGGCGCTCGAGCTGACCGAGGCCGTGACCGTCCTGACCGACGGTTTCGTTCCCGACGAGGTGTACGAGAAGGCCGCGAAGCACTTCGAGGAGAAGGAGCTCGCCCAGCTGATCGCCGTGATCGCGACGATCAACGTCTGGAACCGCTTCGCGGTGACCACCCGCATGGTCCCGGGCCACTACACGCCGGGCATGTTCAAGTAGGAAGCGGCCGAGCGGGACCGGCCGAGCGGGACCGGCCGAGTGCGACCGGCCGAGCAGCACCGGCCGTCAGCCCGGCCGGAACGAGCCCAGGGCCGCCGCCATGTGCGCGCGGACGGCCTTGGCCTGGCCGACCGGTCCGAGGGCCATGAGCACCCACCGGCTGCCGTCGGAGGCGACGGTAACCCGCCCGATGCCGCGCGCGGTTCCGTTCGAGTCCCCGTCGGGCACCTCGTAGACGAGCTCGCAGCCGCGGCCGTCCTTCGGGTCGAGGGACAGCCGCCGGTAGCCGTCCCGGCCGCTCAGCTCCCTGGTTCCCTCGTGCAGGACCTCGCACGGGTCCTCGGGGCCGCCGGTGACCGGGAAGACCTGGAGCAGGCTCTCCCGGCCCTGCGCCGGGCGGAACACCGTGCCGGCTCCCGTGCCGGACTCGGACGTGCTGAGCTGCCAGTCGTCGGGGACCGCGACCTGGAAGCCCGACCCGGCGCTGCGCAGCACCTTGTAGCCGGCCGGCAGCCCCGGCGGTTCCCTCAGTACGAACGCGGCCGCCAGCGCGGCCCCGCCGAGGACCACCGCCAGGCCGCCGGCGACGGCCACCCGCGGCCACCACCTGCGCGCCGTGCGCTGCACGGGCGGTACGGCGTCCGGAGCCTCCCGGTCCGCCGGGATGCCCGGCTCCCCCCGCTCCCCCGGCCGTCCTGCGCCCGGCGGGTAGGCGGGCTTCGGCGGCGGCTGCGGGCCCGACGGGTGCGGCGGCCCCCCGGACCCGGGCTCCGGCCCCTCCGGCTCCGGCCTCTCCTCCCACCGCTCCCACTGCTGCGACTGTGGGTTCCAGCGGACGGGGCCGCTCTCCGGGGCCACGGATCACCCCCCGGACGACGTCAGCAGGGCCGCCAGGGCCGTGGCCGCACTCACCGAGTCCACCAGCGGGGCCCACCGCTCCAGCACCCCGCGCAGCCGGCTGGCCAGGCCCGGCCGGACCTCCTCGCCGGGCCCCGCCAACTCCTCCGCCGCCGCGTCCAGTTCGGTGTCGAGCGCCGCCCTCCCGTCGCTGCGGGGCAGCCGTACGAGGGCGGCGCGGAGGTCGCGTACGGCCTCCAGCAGCTCCTGCGCGGTCGGCCCGGCCGCACCACCCGCACCCGGGTCCGTACCGCCGTGATGGACCGTGCTGTTGCTGACGTCCGTGCCGCCGATGCTGAAGGCACTGCCCTGCACGTCGCCGATCCGCACCGAAGGCAGCGGCTGCCCGGCGTCTGCGCTACTTGCCACTTCTGCTCTCCTTGCCCGCGCGCACGCGCCCGTCCTTGCGTTCCGCCCTGTCCGTCGTCCCGTTGTTCACCGTGCTGTTGTGGCTCACGCCGTGGATCCCGAAGGCGCTGTTGCTCACCGACTGGATGAACACCCCGCCTTCCGCGACGTTGACGGCGCGCTCCGCGAACTCCTCCGTGTGCCAGCCCGCGTCGTGCAGCGCCAGCGTCACGCCGCCGACGATCCGCTCCTGGATGGTCTTCAGGTACCGGTCCAGGTCCATCAGCTGGAACAGCGATCCGTCCTCCTGCGACGCCAGTTCGCGTACGGAGGCGGCCGGCCCGGCCGCGTACGCGACGCCGTGCCCGGCGGTCGCCAGCCGCCACGGGACACGGCAGGCCCCGCCCAGCGTCGCGAGGGCCACGCCGAGGGAGCCGGGCGCATGGGTGAGGGCCAGGAGCACCTTGGCCACGGGGGTGTTGCGGCGGTATCGACGGGCGATGTCGTCGGCCCGCTGGAAATCGGGCCGCACCGGCAGCAGCACGTGCGGCGCGACCTCCAGCATCAGCATGCCGCCCTGCGTATGGACCCGGATGAAGACGGTGATGACGAGGTTCTCGTCCCAGCCGCCGATCCGGACGCGCAGGAAGTGCCGGCGCCGCTCGCCGCCCTCCTCGACCGCGGCGGCGCGGTGCTCGGCGAAGGCCTCCGCGGACAGGTCCACCGCGTCCACGTCGGGCACTCCGGCGGCCGGCAGGAACACGCACTCGTCGACGACCAGTTCGCGCAGCCGGTCCAGTACGGCGTCGTCCGCCGCCTCGGACCCGCGCGGCGAGGGGGTGCGCAGGGCCTCCAGCCTGGGCCGGATCTGCTCGATGATCCGCTCGTTGTCGAGGCGCCGGGCTCCCGCCCCGGTGCGCGGGCGCAGCTCCACGGCGAGCTGCCACGGCAGATGGGCCTTGCCGGCGCCGCAGAACGGATTGCCGACGTCGTACAGGACCAGCGGCGCGTGCTGGGCGCGCTCGATGTCCTCCCGGGCCCGCTCGAAGCGCCGTCCCGCCGCGGGGTCGCCGGAGCGGTCCTCGTACTGTGCCCGGCTGAGCGAGGAGCGGATGATCTGCGCGAAGTGCCCGCGCTGCAAGCCGACGAGCACCGTGACCAGCACGGCGATCAGGACGACCGTCCACGCGTAGGCCTCTCCGTAGACCTGCCCGATCCTCGGGATCTCCGGGAAGACCGCCAGCGGGTCGGTCTGCAGGAGCTGGGCCAGGTACGTGCCGAGGTCGCTCAGGTCCAGGTTGGCCCCGTTGCTCGCGTCGTCCGCGAAGAACCCGCGGAGCACCCCCCACAGGATGCGGCCGAGGAGGAAGCAGGCGCAGCCGCGCAGGATCCATTCGAGGACCCGGCCGCCACGGCCGCTGCGCTCGCGGCGCTTCTTGATCCGCCCGGCCCCGCTCAGGAGCAGCGCCGGGACGAGCAGGAAGAGGAAGAACGCACGGGTGAGGAACAGGCCGAGGCCCCACACCGCCACGATCGCCGCCGACCAGGCCACTTCGGTGCGCAGGGCCCGCAGGGCGTGGGCGAGGACGCGGGCTGCGTCGAACCCGTACGAGGGGGCGGGGAACCGTTCCTCGTGGACGTACAGCTCCTCGATCACCCGGTCGCGGTAGGCGGCGTCGAGGTAGGTGCCGGCACACAGGAGGCGTCCCGCCTCCGATACCGCCGGGTCCACGGGGGTCCTGCCGTCCGGTGTGCCGCTCACGAGTTCCCCTCGGTCGGGAGGAGGGAAACCGTACGGGGCGCGGGGCGCGCAGGACAGGGCGGTTCACGCCAAAAGGCCCCGGCGCGTGCGCCGGGGCCTTTTCAGGCGTATCGGATCGGACCGGCCGGATGACCGGCCGGATCGGATCGGATCAGATCAGATCAGGCCGAGCTCGCGGACCGCGTCGCGCTCCTCGACGAGCTCGGCGACCGAGGCGTCGATGCGGGTGCGGGAGAACTCGTTGATGTCCAGGCCCTGGACGATCTCGTACTTGCCGTCCTTGGTGGTGACGGGGAAGGAGGAGATGATGCCCTCCGGGACGCCGTAGGAGCCGTCCGACGGGATGCCCATGGAGGTCCAGTCGCCCGCGGCGGTGCCGTTGACCCACGTGTGGACGTGGTCGATGGCGGCGTTGGCGGCCGAGGCGGCCGAGGACGCGCCACGGGCCTCGATGATCGCCGCGCCGCGCTTGGCGACGGTCGGGATGAAGGTGTCGGCGAGCCACAGCTCGTCGCTGACGACCTCGGCGGCGTTCTTGCCGGCGATCTCCGCGTGGAAGATGTCCGGGTACTGGGTCGCCGAGTGGTTGCCCCAGATGGTGAGGCGCTTGATGTCGGAGACGGCGGTGCCGGTCTTCGCCGCGAGCTGCGAGATCGCGCGGTTGTGGTCCAGGCGGGTCATCGCGGTGAAGCGCTCGGCCGGTACGTCCGGGGCGGCGGCCTGCGCGATGAGCGCGTTGGTGTTGGCCGGGTTGCCCACGACCAGGACCTTGATGTCGTCCGCGGCGTGCGCGTTGATCGCGGCGCCCTGCGGCTTGAAGATGCCGCCGTTGGCGGCGAGCAGGTCGCCGCGCTCCATGCCCTTGGTGCGCGGGCGGGCGCCCACGAGCAGGGCGACGTTGGCACCCTCGAAGCCCGCGTTCGGGTCGTCGAAGATGTCGATGCCCTTGAGCAGCGGGAAGGCGCAGTCGTCGAGCTCCATGGCGGTGCCCTCGGCGGCCTTCATGCCCTGGGGGATCTCCAGAAGGCGGAGCTTGACCGGCACGTCCGCGCCGAGCAGGTGACCGGAAGCGATGCGGAAGAGCAGCGCGTAGCCGATCTGGCCGGCGGCGCCGGTGACGGTGACATTCACGGGAGTGCGGGTCATGGCCTTCTCCGTTAGACAGCTGGCGGTGGGGCGTCGCCGCCCCATGTGCTGGCGGACGCCGCTTCCCTGCGAATCTTGACGTGAAGAGACATCCGGCGTCAGGCTATCCGACCTTCCGGCGACCCAATCCCCCGGTCCGTGTGGTGCACGGCACACGGACCGGGAGTTCGAAGGCGCGGAGCGGGATTTCCCCCCGCTTTTCAGCCATCCGCTACCGCCGGACGGGTGTCGCGCAGGCGCACGGAAGGCTCGGCGGGCCTCCGTGGGCGCCTCAGCGGACCGTGAAGCGGACCGCGCTCTCCAAGAACTGGATCTCCAGCCACGGCTTGGGCTCCATCACCAGCGCGAGCAGCGTGATCGCCACCCCCAGCAGCCCGTACGTGACCATGTCCGTGAAGCGGGAGCGCACCGCGAGCATCCCCACCTGCGGCAGTACGCGCCGCAGGACGGAGGCCGTGATCAGGGCCACGCCGATCACCAGGACGCCGGCGCGGGGGTGTCCCAGTGCGGTCAGGAGCAGTCCGACCGCGGTTGCGGCGAGCACGCTGAGCATCGGCCACTGCCGGGCCGCGAGCGCGTCCCCGGGCGCGGCGCGGCCGTGGCCCTCGGGGCGGGCCGTGTCCTGGGTGACGGAGGGGAAGCGGCGCGACTTCGCGGCCTCCGCGGCCGTGGCCGCTTCGGCGCCGCGCCCGGCTTCGGACGTGGCGCCGGCGGCGGCGGTGTCGGGGCCGGGGCCGGCGCCGGAACCGGCTGCGGCCTCGGTCCCCGAGTCGGCGCCGGCGCCGGCTTCCGCTTCGTTCTCAGCCTGCACTGGTCGACGTCCGTTCCGCCGCCTCGACGACGTTCACGAGCAGCTGCGCGCGGGTCATCGGGCCGACTCCGCCCGGGTTCGGGGAGATCCAGCCGGCCACCTCGGCGACGCCCGGGTGCACGTCGCCGACGATCTTGCCGTTCTCGTCACGGCTGACGCCCACGTCCAGGACGGCCGCGCCGGGCTTCACGTCCTCCGGCTTGACCAGGTGCGGGACACCGGCCGCCGCGACGATGATGTCCGCCTGGCGCAGCTGGGCCGCCAGGTCGCGGGTGCCGGTGTGGCACAGGGTCACGGTGGCGTTCTCCGACTTGCGGGTCAGCAGCAGGCCCATGGAGCGCCCGACGGTGATGCCGCGGCCGAGGAGCACCACGTGCGCGCCGTTGATCTCGATGCCGTGGTGGCGCAGCAGCTGGACGATCCCGTACGGGGTGCAGGGCAGCGGGCCCGGCTCGTTCAGCACCAGCCGGCCGAGCGACATCGGGTGCAGGCCGTCGGCGTCCTTGGCCGGGTCCATCAGCTCCAGGACCCGGTTGGTGTCGATGCCCTTGGGGAGCGGGAGTTGGACGATGTAGCCGGTGCACTCCGGGTTCGCGTTGAGTTCCCGTACGACCGCCTCGATGTCCTCCTGGGAGGCCGTCGCGGGCAGTTCGCGCTGGATGGAGGCGATGCCGACCTCGGCGCAGTCCTTGTGCTTGCCGTTGACGTACCAGCGGCTGCCCGGGTCGTCGCCGACCAGGAGGGTGCCGAGGCCGGGGGTGATGCCCCGGGCCTTGAGCGCCGCCACGCGGGCGGTCAGTTCGGACTTGATCGCGGCGGCGGTGGCCTTGCCATCGAGAATCTGGGCGGTCATGGTCCCATCCTCCCGGATGGGACGGCCCCGGTTCCAGTCGTGGGGGTCCCCGCGGGTTCGTCACAGGCTTGAACCGTTCGTTGCACTTGCACAACAAGTGACGGGCCGGTCGCACCGCGGCTGGACAACTCCGGCCCCATCGGACGACGATGACCGAAAGAGTGCCGCGGGCAGTGCCGGGGGGCGGACCGCACATCGCAGTGTTTTCCTCCGCGCGTGCCGTGCGTCCCCGCACTTCCACGGAGGAACACCCCAAGATGAGCTTCGGCGACCCGAACAACCCGTACGGGCAGCAGCAGCCGGCCCCGCAGGGGCAGCCCGGCTACGGCTACCCCCAGCAGGCCCCGCCCAGCGTCCCGCCGCAGGGTGGTTACGCCTACCCGCAGCAGGCGCCGATGGGCTACCCGAACCAGGCCTACCCGGCGGGTCCCGGCGGATACCCGGGCGCCCAGATGCCGATGCCCGGCGGGGTGAAGGCCGCCCGCGTCATCCTGTTCATCGTCGGCGGCCTCCAGGTCCTGGGCGGGATCGCCGCCCTCGTCGGCGGGGCGCTGTTCGCCTCGGCGTTCTCGGGCTCCTCCAGCTCCTCGGGCTACAGCTCCTCGGCGAGCGACGCGGGCGCGCTCGCGGGCGGCGTGATCGTCGGCATCGGCATCTTCGCCCTGGCCCTGTCGCTGTGGCCGATCCTGACCGCCGCCAAGCTGGGCAAGGGCCGCGGCGGCGTCCGGGTCTCCGGCATCATCTACGGCTCGCTGATGACCCTCTTCTCCGGGCTCGGCGTGCTCGCCAACCTCGTGGCGCTCGGCAGCGACACGGCGGCGGGCGCCGTGGTGTTCTCGCTGGTCATCGGCCTGATCGAGTTCGGGCTGGCCCTCTGGGTCCTGGTCGGCCTGGCCAACTCGGCCGCCGGCGCGTACTTCCGGCGCCCGCAGTACTAGAGCGCAGCAGCAAGACCCGTCAGTACGGCGAAGGCCGCCACCCGCAAAGCTGCGGATGGCGGCCTTCGCCGTACTCGGGGCGCCGGCCCGGCGCCCGGTGCTCAGTGGAAGAAGTGCCGGGTGCCGGTGAAGTACATGGTCACGCCGGCCGCCTTCGCGGCCTCGACGACCTGCTCGTCACGGACCGAACCGCCCGGCTGGACCACGGCCTTGATGCCCGCGGCGGTCAGGATCTCCAGCCCGTCCGGGAAGGGGAAGAAGGCGTCGGAGGCCGCGTACGAGCCCTGCGCGCGCTCGGCGCCCGCCCGCTCGACGGCCAGCTTCGCCGAGTCGACGCGGTTGACCTGGCCCATGCCGACGCCGACCGAGGCGCCGTCCTTGGCGAGCAGGATCGCGTTGGACTTGACGGCCCGGCAGGCCTTCCACGCGAAGGCGAGCTCGGCGAGCTCCTCCGGGGAGAGGGCGTCGCCGGTGGCGAGCGTCCAGTTCTTCGGGTCGTCGCCCTCGGCCTGGAAGAGATCGCTCTGCTGGAGCAGCGCGCCGCCGGAGATCGGCTTCAGGTCTCCCGGCTGGTGCGGGGTGCCGTCGACCTTCAGGACGCGGATGTTCTTCTTCTTGGCCAGGATCTCGACCGCGCCGTCCTCGTACGCCGGGGCGGCGATGACCTCGGTGAAGATCTCCGCGACCTGCTCGGCGAGCTCGACGGTCACCGGGCGGTTGACCGCGATGACGCCGCCGAAGGCCGACAGCGGGTCGCAGGCGTGCGCCTTGCGGTGCGCGGCGGCGACGTCCGCGCCGACGGCGATCCCGCACGGGTTGGCGTGCTTGATGATCGCGACGCAGGGCTCGTCGTGGTCGTACGCGGCGCGGCGGGCGGCCTCGGTGTCCACGTAGTTGTTGAAGGACATCTCCTTGCCGTGCAGCTGCTCGGCGTTGGCGAGCCCGCCCGGCTGGCCGTCGGTGTAGAGGGCGGCGGCCTGGTGCGGGTTCTCGCCGTAGCGGAGGGTGGACTTGCGGTCCCACGCACCGGCCAGGAACTCGGGCAGCACGGCCTCCGGCTCCGGGGCGTACGCATTCGTGAACCAGGAGGCCACGGCGACGTCGTACGCGGCGGTGTGCTGGAAGGCCTCGGCCGCCAGCCGCTTGCGCGCGGTGAGGTCGAAGCCGCCGCCCTGGGCCGCGGCGAGGACGTCGGCGTACCGGGCGGGGCTGGTGACGACGGCGACCGAGGGGTGGTTCTTGGCGGCGGCGCGGACCATCGACGGGCCGCCGATGTCGATCTGCTCGACGCACTCGTCGGGGGTGGCGCCCGAGGCGACGGTCTCCCGGAACGGGTAGAGGTTGACGATCACCAGGTCGAACGGCTCGATGCCGAGCTCGGCGAGCTGGCGCTGGTGGTCCTCCAGGCGCAGGTCGGCGAGGATGCCGGCGTGCACGCGCGGGTGCAGGGTCTTGACCCGGCCGTCCAGGCACTCGGGGAAGCCGGTGAGCTCCTCGACCTTGGTGACGGGCACGCCGGTCGCGGCGATCTTGGAGGCGGTGGAGCCGGTCGAGACGAGCGCGACGCCCACCTCGTGCAGGCCGCGGGCCAGCTCCTCCAGTCCCGTCTTGTCGTAGACACTGACGAGCGCGCGCCGGATCGGTCGCTTCGACGAGCTCGACGAGGTGGTGCTGCTCTCTACGGCGGTCACTGGATTGTTACCTTTCGTCCCTCAATGCGGTAGCCGTGCCGGGCCAGTCGCCCCACGACGTCGACGAGCAGCTGGCGCTCGACTTCCTTGATGCGCTCGTGCAGAGCGGCTTCGTCGTCCTCGTCCCTGACCTCGACCACACCCTGGGCGATGATCGGACCGGTGTCCACGCCGGCGTCCACGAAGTGGACCGTGCAGCCGGTGACCTTCGCGCCGTAGGCGAGGGCGTCCCGTACGCCGTGGGCGCCCGGGAAAGCGGGGAGGAGGGCGGGGTGCGTGTTGACGAAGCGGCCGCCGAAGCGGCCGATGAACGACGCGCCCACGATCTTCATGAACCCGGCGGACACGACGAGGTCCGGCGCGTGGGCTGCGGTCGCCGCGGTGAGGGCGGCGTCCCACTCCTCACGGGTCCCGTACGCCTTGACCGGACACACGAAGGTGGGGATCCCCGCCTTCTCGGCCCGCTCCAGGCCGACGATGTTCTCGCGGTCGGCCCCCACGGCGACGACTTCGGCGCCGAAGCCCTCGGATCCGCCCGGGTGGGCGTCGATGGCGTCGAGCAGGGCCTGGAGGTTGGTGCCGGAACCGGAGACCAGCACGACCAGGCGGGAGGCGGCCATGGGAGGCCCTTTCTGCGGGAATGCTTCCATACATCTTGTGTGATCAGACAAAACTTAGGTATCCCGAAATACGGGGGACCCTACGAAGCCGCCGACCGCCTGCAACGATACCGGCACACCGGACAGCCCCCGAGGGACGGGGGGACGGCCGGGCGGTAGCGTCTGGCGTACAAGCCGCATACGGCCACGACACAGGGGAAGAAACGCACTCGATGCCGGATCGCCGCCAGCCCGACTCCTCCACCGACGACAACCCCTTCGCGGCTCCCCCGGAAGGCCGGCCCGACCAGCCGTGGCAGCCGCGCAGCGGTGGCGACGGCGAGGGCGACCGCCCCGGTGAGGACCCCGGGACGGGCCCGAGCGGGCCCGTGCGCTGGGACCCGACGGACCCGGTCCAGCGGCGCGCCCGGTACGCGCTGCTGGCCGGCATGTGGGGCTTCTTCTTCGGGATCTTCGGGATCCCGTCGGTGGGGCTGCTGCTGGGTGCGCTCGCCCTGTACTGGGGGATCAGCGGGCTGCGCGGGAGGCCGGCTGCCGCATCCCCGTCGGACGCGCGGGCCGATGCCGCGGCGGGCCCTGCCGCCCAGGGGGGCCTGGCGGCCCTCGGGCCGGCCGCCCGTCCCCAGCGGACGGCGGCGATCGGCGGGCTGGTCACGGCCTCGCTGGCGATCCTGCTGGCCCTGAGCTCGTACGGCTTGCAGCTGGCGTACAAGGACTTCTACGTCTGCCGCGAGGACGCCCTCACGAAGTCGGCGGAGCTGCAGTGCAACACGCTGCTGCCGGACAACATGCTCGGCAAGATCCTCAAGGTCCAGCAGTAGCGGCGGCCGGCAGCGGCCACCGCCTGCGGCTGCGCCGGCTCAGGCCGGGGGCTTGCGGCGGGCCAGTACACGGGCGCCGGCCACCGGCGGCACGAGCGACCCGGACGGCTCGGGCTCCTGTGGCGGGGCCGGCTCCGCCGGGACCGGAGTCGGCGTCAGGTCCAGGTGAAGTCCCGTCACGACGGTGAACCGGCGCGACGGTTTGACGGGTGCGGCCTTCCCCGGTTCCGCCGGCACCGGCTCGGCGGGGGTCGGCTCGGCGGGGGCCGGCGGCGCGTCCTGGGCCAGGTCGGGGATCAGGGCGCCCGCGGCACGCCGCAGGGCCTCCCAGCGCAGCTCCCGTACGCCGCGGTCGTGCCACTCGTCCTCCCCCTCCATGCCGCTCGCGTCCGCCTGCCGGGCGGGCCGGGTACGCCAGGAGTGCACGGCCACCGCCACCGGCACCGCCGGGAGCAGCGTCCACGCGAAGGCCGCCGCGCCGGTCGCCCACCACACCGGTCCGAAGCTCGCCAGCCCCCGCGAGCCGAGCGGCCCCGACGAGGCCGCCGCGAGTCCGGCCAGCACCAGCGCGCACACGAGGGCGCCCAGAGCCGCCGTCAGAGCGGTTTCCCCGTACGAGACTTCACGCGCCCGGCGTACCGCGAACCACCCGACTGCCAGCCCGGCCACCAGCGGCACCCCGGCGGTCGCACAGGTCAGCAGCGTCCCGGGCCCCTCCGGCGGCAGCGCCGCCAGCAGCGGGAACCTCGGCAGCGCGGGTGCTCCCGCGAAGCCGAGCGGGGTCGCGGTCGCGCCGGCGCCGAGGGCGAAGCCGGGCCCGAGGGCGTAGGCCGCGCCCCACACCACGGCGTTCGGGAGCAGCGCGAGGGCGAGGAGCAGGACCGCGAAGCGGCCGGACCAGACGCCGGTCAGCGCCAGGAAGGACCCCTGGACCTCCGCGGCGTGCCAGGCGAGCGAGGCCCCGACGAGCAGCGCACCGCCGCCCAGGAGGACGAGGGCCCCGGCGGCTCCGGCGCGCAGCGCGAGAGCGTAGCGGGGGCGCGCGACGGCCCTCCGTACGCTCCCCGGCACCCACCGGGGCAGCGGCCCGACCGGACGCCCCTTGGCCGCCCACACCCCGCCGGCGGCGGCGAGCACGGCGACCAAGGGGACGTGCCAGGCGGCGCTGAGCGGGTCGGCGGGCATGGGGCCGCCGGCCGCGTAGACGGTGGCCAGCGATCCGACGGAGAGGTATCCGCAGGTCACGGCGGAGAAGACGGCGCCGGCCGGCAGGACCTCGTCCCCGTCGCTGCCGTCGCCCGAGGCGCTGCCGAGGCGGGCGGCGCGGCGCATGAGCAGGGCCGGCAGCGCGACGAGGAGCAGCGGGGTCACCCCGACGGGGGCCGGGACCCCGGAGAGGGTCTCGTACCGGACGAGTTCGGTCCCGTGGGCGAGCAGCCAGAGCCCGGCGGCCAGGTGCAGGGCGCCGCCGGGGCCGCTGTCGGGGTAAGGGGAGCTGATCCACAGCACGATGACGAGCACGGCGAGGAAGCCGAGCCCCAGCCCTGCGGCCACGGCTCCGCCCAGTACACAGGCCGCGGCGGCCGGCGATCGGCGCCGCCCGGCGGCGGCCCGCGGGGCGGGCGGCAACGCCGTCGGCAACAGGGTGCCGCGTTCGGTCACTTGGGTCACCCCGCCATGGTGCCAACGACACGCGCTATGGGCGGGTAACAGGCGAATGTCCGTGGTGTCGCTCAATATATGTTTTATGTACTTTTCCGCCCAGGGCTGCCGGCAGGTCACGGGGAGTGTGGCATGACAGAGAGCGTCGAGGAGCCGAGGCTCCCCTCGCCCAAGGAACGCCGCAGACTGCGCGAGGCGGCGGGCCTGACGTACGAGGACGTCGCGACGGCGGTGGGCGTCACGGTCAGCACGGTCCGCTCCTGGGAGACGGGCCGCACGGACCCCCGAGGCCGCAAACGCCAGGCGTACGCGGGTTTCCTGACGGCCCTCCACCCCTCGGACGCGGATGCGCACGACGCGGTCGCCACCGGGTCGGGCACAGCGGCGGTTGACGGCACGTCATCGGCGGAAGGCCACGCGGACTCAGACGCGGGTTCAGACGCGGAGTCAGACGCGGACTCAGATACAGACACAAACGCGGACGCGGGGAGCACCGGCGCGGACGAGACCGAAGCGAGCCCGTTGCGGATGTCGGGCGGCATCCGGCCCTTCGGCATGGGCGGGCCGGGTCCGCGGACCCGGCCGCCGGTCGCGGCCAAGCGGGCTGCGCGGCCCCCCGCGGCCATGCCCCGCCACGTGGCCAAGGTCAACGTCAAGGCCACCGCCCGCGGCATCGGCACGCCCGGCCGGGCAACCTCCGCCCCGGCCGGCCTGCCTCCGCAGCACGACGCCCTCGCACCCGCGCCCGAGCAGGACCCGCCCGATCCCCCGTCAGGAACCGCCCTCGCGGACTCCCCCCACCCTGAGGGGCCCGAGCGCGCGCCCGAAGGGGCCACCGCGCCCCACCCCGGAGCGGCGGCACAGCTGCCGGGCGGGCCTGCGCCCGAAGGGGACGACGCATCCGAGCCCGAGGCGCCGGGCGGGACGGAAGGGGAGCCGGAGGTTCCGGAGGGCGGGGCTGCGGTGGGGCCGTTGGGGCCCAGGGAGGTGTTCGACGCGCTGTACGAGTACGCCGCCCCCGCGCTCACCCGGCAGGCGTACCTGCTCACCGGCCGCCGCCGTCTCTCCCAAGAGGCCGTCGAGCGGGCGTTCCAGCTCGCCTGGGCGCGGTGGCCCGAGGTGGCCACCGATCCCGACCCCGTCGGCTGGGTGCGCGCCGCCTCGTACGAGTACGCCCTCTCCCCCTGGCACCGGTTCCGCCGCGCCCACAAGCACCCCGACAAGGCACCGGCCGCCCCCGCGGACCGCATCCTGATGGACGCCATGCTCGCGCTCCCGCCGGCCCACCGCCGTACCGTCCTGCTCTACGACGGCGTCGGCCTCGACCTCCCCGACACCGCCGCCGAGACCGAGGCCAGCACCCCCACCGCCGGCAACCGGCTCCTGCACGCGCACGCCGCCCTCGCCGACCGGATCCCGGAACTGGCCGCCGCGCCGCCCGAGAGGCAGTCCGCGCTGCTGCGCGAGCGGCTCGGCGCGGTCACGCCGGCCGTCCGGCTGGAACCCCGCGCCGCAGCCGCCGTACGCGTCGCCGCCGAGTACCGCGCCAGGCGGTGGACCCAGGCGGTCCTCGGCCTGAGCGCCGTGATCGCCGCCGCGACCGCGTACACCACCGTGACCGCGCCCCGGCAGTACGAGCCCCCCATCGCGCCCGGCGCGAGCGTCTCGGGGGTGCCCCCGCTCAGCGGCCCCCAGCGGCTCACCGACGAGACCCGGCAGCTGCGCGAAAAGCTGCGCGGGCATCCGGCGCACAGGCCCGAGCGGCTCACCCCCAGCCTGGAGTGAACGCGAGCAGGAACGGGCGTGGCCCGCACCCCGGTCGGGATGCGGGCCACGCCCGTACAGCCGTACACGTACGGCAGCGCCAAGCGTTACTTCGCGGCGTTCAGGATCTCGCGCGCGAGCTTCGCCGTCTCGGTCGGCGTCTTGCCGACCTTGACGCCGGCGGCCTCGAGGGCCTCCTTCTTGGCCTGCGCGGTGCCGGAGGAGCCGGAGACGATGGCGCCGGCGTGGCCCATGGTCTTGCCCTCGGGTGCGGTGAAGCCCGCGACGTAGCCGACGACCGGCTTGGTGACGTTCTTCGCGATGAAGTCCGCCGCACGCTCCTCGGCGTCGCCGCCGATCTCACCGATCATGACGATCAGCTCGGTGTCCGGGTCGGCCTCGAAGGCCTCCAGGGCGTCGATGTGCGTGGTGCCGATGACCGGGTCGCCACCGATGCCGACGGCGGAGGTGAAGCCGATGTCACGGAGCTCGTACATCATCTGGTAGGTCAGCGTGCCCGACTTGGACACGAGACCGATCTTGCCGGGCTTGGTGATGTCGCCCGGGATGATGCCGGCGTTGGACTGGCCGGGGGTGATCAGACCCGGGCAGTTCGGGCCGATGATCCGGGTCTTGTTGCCCTTGGCGGTCGCGTACGCCCAGAAGGCGGCGGAGTCGTGCACCGCAATGCCCTCGGTGATGACGACGGCCAGCGGGATCTCGGCGTCGATGGCCTCGACGACGGCCGCCTTGGCGAAGGCCGGCGGGACGAAGAGGACGGAGACGTTGGCGCCCGTCGCCTTCATCGCCTCTTCGACGGAGCCGAAGACCGGGACCTCGGTGCCGTCGAAGTCGACGGTCGTGCCGGCCTTGCGCGGGTTCACGCCACCGACGATGTTGGTGCCGTCAGCCAGCATCAGCTTGGTGTGCTTCATGCCCGTGGCACCGGTCATGCCCTGGACGATGACCTTGCTGTCCTTGTTGAGGAAGATAGCCATGTGAGTCTGTGACCTCTGCCCTTACTTCGCAGCCGCGAGCTCGGCGGCCTTGTCGGCCGCGCCGTCCATGGTGTCCACGCGCTGCACCAGCGGGTGGTTGGCGTCCGAGAGGATCTTGCGACCCAGCTCGGCGTTGTTGCCGTCGAGACGGACGACGAGCGGCTTGGTGACCGCCTCGCCCTTCTCCTCCAGCAGGGCCAGCGCCTGGACGATGCCGTTGGCGACCTCGTCGCAGGCGGTGATGCCACCGAAGACGTTGACGAAGACGGACTTGACGTCCGGGTCGCCGAGGATGATCTCGAGACCGTTGGCCATGACGGCGGCGGAGGCGCCACCGCCGATGTCCAGGAAGTTGGCGGGCTTGACGCCGCCGTGGTTCTCGCCGGCGTAGGCGACGACGTCGAGGGTGCTCATGACGAGACCCGCGCCGTTGCCGATGATGCCGACCTCACCGTCGAGCTTCACGTAGTTGAGGTTCTTCGCCTTGGCGGCGGCCTCGAGCGGGTTCGCGGCCGCGTGGTCCACGAACTCCTCGTGACCCGGCTGGCGGAACTCGGCGTTCTCGTCGAGCGAGACCTTGCCGTCGAGCGCGATGACGTCGCCGTTGGCGACCTTCGCGAGCGGGTTGACCTCGACGAGGAGCGCGTCCTCGGCGATGAAGGTCGCCCACAGGGTCACGAGGACCTCGGCGACCTTCTCGGCGACCTCGGCCGGGAACTGCGCCAGCGCGACGATCTCTCGGGCCTTCTCGATGGTCACGCCCTCGTTGGCGTTCACCGGGACCTTGGCGAGCTTCTCCGGGGTCTCCTCGGCGACCTGCTCGATGTCCATGCCACCCGCGACCGAGGCCATGGCCAGGAAGGTGCGGTTGGTGCGGTCCAGCAGGTACGAGACGTAGTACTCCTCGAGGATCTCGGGAGCGGTCTCGGCGATCATCACCTTGTGGACCGTGTGGCCCTTGATGTCCATGCCCAGGATGTCCGTCGCACGGGCGACGGCCTCGTCCGGGGTGGCGGCGAGCTTGACGCCGCCGGCCTTGCCGCGGCCGCCGACCTTCACCTGCGCCTTGACGACCGACTTGCCGCCCAGCCGCTCGGTGGCCTCGCGAGCCGCCTCAGGCGTGTCGATGACTTCACCGGCCAGCACCGGTACACCGTGCTTGGCGAAGAGGTCCCTCGCCTGGTACTCGAACAGGTCCACGCGCGTCCGTCCCTTGTCTTCAAAGATTCGCAGTGATTCGCGGTTGTCTGCGTGGGCGTGCCGCGGAGGGCAACGTGACGGCGCTGTCACTAGGGAGGCGCACACGGTGACCGTGGACGCGGCATGTCCGTCCCGCAGGTTATCCCCGTGGGACCTGGGTCCCTAAATCAGAGATCACACCTGAGCGGTGATACCTGTCACAGATCGCCTCACGGTTGAACTGGAAGTTCGTGTGATCTGCCAGGGTCGGCGGGGCCGATCGGGGACGGGTCAGGGGACGGGCAAGGGGCGCTTCTCCAGGGCCGCGGCCATGACTTCCGGGAACAGGTCGGGGGTGCACGCGAAGGCCGGCGCGCCCAGTGCCGCAAGGGCCGCGGCGTGCTCGCGGTCGTAGGCGGGAGCACCCTCGTCGGACAGGGCCAAGAGGGTCACGAACTCGACTCCCGACGCCTTCATCGCCGCGACGCGGCCCAGCATCTCGTTGCGTATGCCGCCCTCGTAGAGATCGCTGATCAGGACCACGACGGTGTCGGCAGGGCGGGTGATCTTCGACTGGCAGTAGGCGAGGGCGCGGTTGATGTCGGTGCCGCCGCCGAGCTGCGTGCCGAACAGGACGTCGACCGGATCGTCGAGCTGATCCGTCAGGTCCACGACGGCGGTGTCGAAGACGACGAGCCGGGTCGCGATCGAACGCATCGAGGCGAGCACCGCGCCGAAGACGGAGGCGTAGACGACGGAGGCGGCCATCGATCCGGACTGGTCGATGCAGAGAACCACCTCTTTCTTCACCGCCCGGGCGGCGCGCCCGTACCCGACGAGCCGCTCGGGGACGACGGTCTGGTACTCCGGCAGGTAGTTCTTCAGATTCGCCCGGATGGTCCGGTCCCAGTCGATGTCGGCGTGCCGGGGGCGGCCGGTCCGGGCGGAGCGGTCGAGGGCTCCGGTGAGGGTGGCGCGGGTGCGGGACGCGAGCAGCTTCTCCAACTGCTCGACCACCTTGCGGACGACGGCGCGGGCCGTCTCCCGGGTCGTCTCGGGCATGGCCTTGTGGAGGGAGAGCAGCGTTCCCACGAGATGGACGTCGGGCTCGACGGCCTCCAGCATCTCGGGCTCCAGGAGGAGGCCGGACAGGCCGAGCCGCTCGATGGCGTCCCGCTGCATGACCTGGACGACGGAGCTGGGGAAGTACGTACGGATGTCCCCGAGCCAGCGGGCCACGCGGGGCGCGGAGCCCCCGAGCCCTCCGCTCCGCTCCCCGGCTCCGCCTCCGTACAGCCCCGAGAGCGCGGCGTCCATGCCGGCGTCCCGCCCGCCGGGCACGTACCCGGTCCCGTCCCCGTCCCCCCCGAGCACCATCCGCCACCGCCGCAGCCGCGCCTCCGCGGCGGCGTCGCCCACTGCCGAGATCCCAGCACTGCTCATCTACCCGTCCCCCTACCCATCCCGGCCCCCGGCCCGCGCCGACGCCCGCTCGTCCCGGCCCCCGGCCCGCGCCGACGCCGCGTATCCATTTCCGTCTCCGCCACACCGAGCCCCTGAGCCCGCCGGTGCCATGCGTCCCGCCCTGCTCCGCCCCACCGCTGCGTGGAGCCTCTCCCCGCCGCGCCCTTCCACCGTCCCCCGGGCTCCGCCCCGGGATGCCTGGTGGTCATGCCGGGGTGAGGAGGAGACGGAGGACGGGGAGGACCGCGTTCGCGCGGGTGGGGTCCAGGGTGGGGGCGAAGCCCTCGGGGGCCCGGGACGGCGCGGGCTTCGCCGACGGGCCGCGGCGGACCAGCTCGCCCAGGCTCCGCTTCACGCCCGCCTCGTACGCCCCGAACGTCCTCCGCAGCAGCGGCAGAACGTCGGTGAAGGCCTGCTCCGGCACGCCGGTCAGCCACGCGTCGATCAGCCCCAGCAGCCGCTCGTCGTGGACCAGCAGCGTGCCCCCGCCCCCCGCGAAGCCGTCGATCCAGCCCGCCGCGTCCGCCGGCGCCGCCGCCGGGGACAGCGCGAGCCCCATCAGCCGCGCCGTCTCCTGCGCCGGCAGCCGCCCGTCGTCCAGGAGCAGCCGGGCCGCCCGCCCGCGGATCACCCCCGGCACCGTGTCCCGCCCGGCCAGCGCCCGCAGCACCGCCGACCAGCGCTCCCGCAGGCCGTCCGCCTCCAGGAGTCCGATCGCGCCGTGGACCCCGTCCACATACCCCCGCAGTTCCGCCGCCGCATCCGCGTCCAGGCCCGCCGCGCACGCGGGCGGCAGCGCCACGCAGATCCGCTCCGCGAGCCCGCCCGCGACCGTCCGCAGCGCCGACGCGTCCGTCCCCCGTACGTCCCCGTACCTCAGCGAACGGGCCAGCGCCGGCAAGGCCTTGGCGAGCCCTGCCACGTCGGTGTCCAGCGCGGCACGGTCCGCGAGGGCCCGCAGTACGGCGGGCAGCGCCTCGGACAGCCCGGCCAGCAGGCACCGTTCGGCCAGCGCCGTCACCTCACCGAGCTCCGCCGCCCCGGCCGCATCCGCCTCGGCCTTGGCGGTGGCCGCCGCCTCGACGGTGGTGCCCCAGATCCCGGCCTCGGCGACCCGCACCGACAGCTCCGGCTCCCAGCGCAGCCGCCACGTCTCGCGGAACGTCCCGGTGCTCCCCCGCGAGGCGGCCGGCGTGCCCCAGCCGATGCCGAGCAGCCGCAGCCGGTGCAGCAGCAGGGACTTGGCCGCGTCGGTGTCCTTGCGCAGGTCGAGCTCCAGCTCGCGCTCCTGCGCCTCGGCCTTGAGCCGCAGCGAGCGCTGCTGCCGGGTCAGGTCCCGCTGCAGCGGCACGACGGGCGCCCCGTCGGGGACCTCGCCGAGCACGTCGCCGACGACCAGGCGGTCCTCGACGAGCGCGAGCGGTATGTCGGAGCCGTCGCACATCACGGCCCGCACCGCCTCGAGGGTCTCCGTCAGCCCGGCCACCGGCCGCCCGCGCACCGCGGCCAGCGTCCCCGCCAGCCGGACCGCCTCGATGACGTGGGCCGGGGAAACCTGCCGGTCCTCCTCCCGCAACAGCCCGGCGACCTTGGTCAGCCAGCGCTCCACCGGCCGGTCCCGGGCCGCGAAGAGGTGCGCGTACCAGCCGGGCGAGGTGATGCCCGCCCCGTACCCGTCGGCCCGGGCGAGCCGCCGGTGGGTCCAGGGCACCCAGGTGGTCTCCACCTTGACCTTGGGGAGCCCGGTGAGCAGCGCCTTGTCCGCGGCGGCCGTGGTCTTCGCGCGCAGCGCCGGCACGTGCCAGGCCCCGCACACCACGGCGTACGCGTCCCCGAACTCCCGGCGGGCGGCCCGCATCCGCTGCCGCATGTACGCCTCGCGCACCAGGTCCCGCGCGTGGCCGCCGTCCCCGTACGCCTGGCGCAGCGCGCCCATGGCCTCCCCGAGGACCTCGAACACGGCGAGGGGGTCCTCCCGGACGGCGCCGCGGTGCTCGACCACGTCCTCCCACCAGCGCTCGGGATCGTCGTACCCGGCGGTCTCGGCCAGCACCGCGAGGGGGTCCGGCCGTACGGACCCGGCCGCGTCCGGGTCGGCTTCGGTGTCGGTCTCCGCGGCGAGCGAGTGCGCGGCCGGGAGGTCGATGAACCGCACCGGAACCGGCACCTCCTGCTCCTGCGCCCAGCGGATGGCGACCCACTCCGGCGAGAACGCGGCCAGCGGCCAGAACGCGGCCCTGCCCGGATCGTCGGCGGCGTGCGCGAGCAGGGCGACGGGCGGCCGCATCCCCGGGTCGGCGGCCAGCGGCAGCAGCGCGTCCCCCTCCGGCGGGCCCTCGATCAGCACGGCCGCCGGGCGGGCCGCGTCGAGGGCGGCCCGCACCGCGCGGGCCGAGCCGGGCCCGTGGTGCCGCACGCCCAGCAGCAGCGGCCCCCGCCGCTCGGCGGCCGGGCTGCTCGTACCGTTCATGCCGTCACCTCCCGGCAGGCGCGGTAGAAGTCCTTCCAGCCGTCCCGCTCGCGCACCACGGTCTCGAGGTACTCCTGCCAGACGATCTTGTCGGCGGCCGGGTCCCGGACCACGGCGCCGAGGATCCCGGCGGCCACGTCGGACGGGCGCAGGACGCCGTCGCCGAAGTGGGCGGCCAGGGCCAGGCCGCCGGTGACGACCGATATGGCCTCGGCGGTGGACAGGGTGCCGCTCGGCGACTTCACCTTCGTACGGCCGTCGCCGGTGACCCCGGCGCGCAGCTCGCGGAAGACGGTGACGACGCGGCGGATCTCCTCCAGGCCCTCGGGCACGGCCGGCAGGTCGAGGGCGCGGCCCATCTGGTCGACGCGGCGGGCGACGATGTCGACCTCGGCTTCGGCGGTGGCGGGCAGCGGCAGCACGACGGTGTTGAAGCGGCGGCGCAGGGCACTGGAGAGCTCGTTGACCCCGCGGTCGCGGTCGTTGGCGGTGGCGATGAGGTTGAAGCCGCGCACGGCCTGCACCTCCTGGCCGAGCTCCGGTATCGGGAGCGTCTTCTCGGACAGAACGGTGATGAGGGTGTCCTGGACGTCGGCCGGGATGCGCGTGAGCTCCTCGACGCGGGCGGTCATGCCCTCGGCCATGGCCCGCATGACGGGGCTCGGTACGAGGGCTTCGCGGCTGGGCCCGTGGGCGAGGAGGCGGGCGTAGTTCCAGCCGTACCGGATCGCCTCCTCGGGGGTGCCGGCGGTGCCCTGGACGAGGAGGGTGGAGTCTGCGCTCACGGCGGCGGCCAGGTGTTCGGACACCCAGGTCTTGGCGGTGCCGGGGACGCCCAGCAGGAGCAGGGCGCGGTCGGTGGCGAGGGTGGTGACGGCGACCTCGACGATGCGGCGCGGGCCGACGTACTTGGGCGTGATGACCGTGCCGTCCTCCAGGGTGCCGCCCAGGAGGTAGGTCGCGACGGCCCACGGGGAGAGCTTCCAACGCTCCGGGCGGGGCCGGTCGTCGGCGGCGGCGAGGGCTTTCAGTTCGTCCGCGAAGGCGTCTTCGGCGTGCGGTCGCAGCGCCTGGGCGCCCTTGCCGTTCTCGGGCGTGGTCATGGTCCCCCTCCAATGCTCGGCAGCCGCTCCCGACTGCTGGAACAACCGTGCACCACGCCACTGACAACGCCCTTCATTCACAACGTTGTTGCAGGTCAGGGCGATTGTCAGTGGGGGTCTCTACGGTGGGACACATGACTGAGCAGGGGGTCCACTGGACGGCGGAACAGGTACTGGCTCTGGCTCCTGACGATGCGTCACGCAAGGCGGGGGCCAAGCTGGGCGGGGCGGGTCCGTGGTCGCAGACCGGAGATTCCGCTTCCGGTTCGGTGTGGGGGTCGTGCAAGGGCAGCGGCAGTACGCCGTACCGGACGGTCGTGGACCTGAGGGGCCCGGCGTACAAGTGCTCTTGTCCGAGCCGTAAGTTCCCGTGCAAGCACGCGATCGGACTGCTGCTGCTCTGGTCGGCGGAGGGGTTCGGCGAGCCCGGCGAGGCGCCGGACTGGGCCGCCGGGTGGCTGGCGGAGCGGGTGGCGAAGGCCGAGCGCCCCGCGGCCTCGGCAGGCAGACCGGTCGACGAGGAGGCGGCGAAGCGCCGGGCCGAACGAAGGGCGGCCCGGATCAGTGCGGGCGTAGGCGAACTGGAGCAGCGGCTCGAGGACGTGCTGCGCGGGGGCCTGGCCGGCCAGCAGCAGGCGGGGTACGCGCCCTGGGAGGAGACGGCCGCCCGGATGGTCGACGCCCAGGCGCCCGGACTGGCCGCACGGGTGCGGGAGTTGGGGACGATACCCAGTTGCGGTCCCGGATGGCCCGCCCGGATGCTGGAGGAGGGCGCGCTGCTGCACCTGCTGAACCGGGGCTGGCTCGGGCTGGCAGGCCTGCCGGAGCCGCTCGCCGCAACGGTCCGGAGCAGGGTGGGGCTTCCGGGTACCGCAGCGGAGGGGGAGGTCGTACGGGACCGCTGGCTGGTGCTGGCCCAGTACGACTCGGTGTCACCGGACGGCCGGCTCACCACCCGGCGGTCCTGGCTGCGCGGGCTGGGGAGCGGGCGCCCGGCCCTGGTACTGGACTTCGGTCCGCCCGGGCGGCCTCCGGGGCTGGCACTGCCCGTGGGGCTGGTGCTGGAGGCGGAGGCTCGCTTCCGGCCCGGTTCGGCGGGACTGCGGGCGGATCTCGGGGAGAGATCCGCGGCGGCCGCGCCGTGCGATCGGGTCCCGGCCGGGGTCAGTACGGGGGAGGCACTGGAGGCGTACGGGGCGGCGCTGCGGGAGGACCCGTGGCTCGACTCGTGGCCGGTGGTGCTGGGCCCGGTGATCCCGATACCGGGGGAAACGGGCTGGCAACTGGCGGACGCGGAGGGCGACTGCGCGCTGCCGGTCGCGCTCGGCGGCGGCGGGTCGCGGTCCGGGCTGTGGCAGCTGGCCGCGCTCTCGGGCGGCGGCCCGGTCACGGTGTTCGGCGAATGCGGACACCGCGGATTCACTCCTTTGACGGCATGGCATCCGGGCTGCCCGGAACCGGTCGCCCTGGGGTGAGGGGCCGGGGGCCCTTGTAGGGGAGGGAGCGTCGGCGCGGGGGCGCCGACGTGCACAAACGACGAAGCCGGGGGGCTTTTGTGAACGACAACCACGCAAGCTGAAGGGTCGACGGACGGGGCACGAAAGCTGCTCCGGTCCCGCGGAGGGGGCGGGACCGGAGCACTGCACGACGAGAGGGAGGGACACGGTGACGGCCACGACGACCACGGGCACGACGACGACCACGACAACCACGACTACGACTACGACTACGACTACGACTACGGGTGCCGCCGCGGACGCGGGTTACGGGGAGTGGGAGGAGCTGGTCGGGGCCGCGCTGTTGGGGACCGGGCGGCGGCAGGGAAGTCCGGCGGCCCTGCTCGACGCCGCGGCCGTGCAGACCGTACGGCGCCGGGCCGGGCTGCGGCCCGCCGAGGCGGGTCCGCGGCCGGATCCCGCACCGCGGGATCCGCGCCCGGCCCCGCCGGAGCCGGCCCGGCGGCGGCTCGCCCAGCTGCTGGCCGGCCGGACCGGCGCGGGCGGCGGCGGGCGGCGCGGGGCCGCCCCGGATCTGACGGAGCTGCTGCCGCAGTGGCTGGCCGCCGCCGGGCGGCACGGCTACCGGGCGCCGGCCGCGCTGGTGCCGGCGCTGCTGGACGCGGCCCGGGCCCGTACGGACCTGCGCCCGCAGGCGCTGGCCCTGGCCGGGGCGCGGGGGCTGTGGCTGGCCCGGCTGAACCCGGACTGGCGGTTCGCCCTGCGCGGCGGGGCGGGCGGCGCGGGGGAACTGCCCGGCCCCGAGGACCGGGCCGGGGTGGAACGGCTGTGGCAGGAGGGGCTGTTCGCGGAGCGCGTGGCCCTGCTGGGGGCCGTACGGGCACACGAGGCGGCGGCTGCGACGCGGCTGCTGTCGACGACCTGGGCCACGGAACGGGCCGAGGACCGGCTGATGTTCCTCGACTCGCTGCGGGTGGGGCTGGCGGCGGGGGACGAGCCGTTCCTGGAGGCGGCCCTGGGCGACCGGAGCCGCAACGTCCGGGCGACGGCCGCCGAGCTGCTGTCCGCCCTGCCGCAGTCCGCGCTGGCCGGGCGGATGGCGGAGCGGGCGCTGGCCTGCGTGGGGCCGCAGGGGGTGACCCCGCCGGCCGAGTGCGATGCGGGGATGCTCCGGGACGGCGTGGTCAAACGGCCGCCGGCCGGGCGCGGGGAGCGGGCCTGGTGGCTGGGCCAGCTGGTGGAGGCGGCGCCGCTGTCCTGCTGGCGCGAGCGGTTCGGCGGGCTCGGCCCGGCGGAGATCGTGGCGCTGCCGGTGGCCGAGGGCGAGAGCTGGCGGGAGGAGCTGCACGCGGCGTGGTGCCGGGCGGCGGTGCGCCAGCGTGATCCGGACTGGTCGAAGGCCCTGCTCGGCGCGGCCTCGGCGCCGCCCGCGACGGCCCCCGGCACGGCGTCGCTCGCGGAGCGGGCGAAGCTGCTGTCGATCCTGCCGGACGGGGAACGCGCGCAGTGGGTCGCGGAGTTCATACGGGCCCACGGCCTCTCGGAGGCCTTCCAGCTGCTCGGCGTGTGCCTGGTGCCGTGGGCGGGGACGCTGGGGCGGGCGGTGGTGGACGCGCTGGACGCCGCGCGGGAGGCGGGCAGCTACCCGTGGAGTTTCAGCGGGGTGATGGGCCTGGCGGAACGCTGCCTGGATCCCGCGGCGGCCGACCACCTGGAGTCCCTGACGACGGCGTCGGACGGCCCGCCGGACACCTCTCCGGGCGCGGCGGCGTACTGGTCGGAGGCCTTCCAGCGCCTGGTCGCCACGCTGCGCCTGCGCGCCACGATGCTCGCGGAGCTGGCCCCGAGGCCCTGACCGGGCCGGGCCGGGCCGGGCAGGACCGTGCGGACACCCCGGGGTACCGCTGCGCAGCATCGGCTCCGCAGCGGTGGCCCGGCGGCTACGCGGTGCGGACGTTGGCGCGGACCCAGTCCACGATCGCCGTCGTCGTTGCGCCCGGGGTGAAGATCTCGGCCACGCCCTTTTCCTTCAGGGGGGCGATGTCGTCGTCCGGGATGATGCCGCCGCCGAAGACCTTGATGTCCTCCGCGTCGCGCTCCTTGAGGAGTTCGAGGACGCGCGCGAACAGCGTGTTGTGGGCGCCGGAGAGGATCGAGAGGCCGATCGCGTCGGCGTCTTCCTGGATGGCGGTGTCCACGATCTGCTCGGGGGTCTGGTGGAGGCCGGTGTAGATGACCTCCATGCCCGCGTCCCGCAGCGCACGCGCGATCACCTTGGCCCCGCGGTCGTGGCCGTCGAGACCCGGCTTGGCCACCACCACACGGATCGGACCGGTCACACCCATCGCACTGCCTCCCGAGTGAACGAACGTTAAGTACAGCATCGCGCACACCCCCGTTTCACGGTCAACCACGAGGGGGAAATCACACGTGGGACGGCGTTGATTCACCGCCAGGGGAGCCGCACCGGGGGCGCCGCGCCACCGTACCGACAGCCGCACGGCACGGTGGCGCGGCCGGCCGCGACCCCAAGAGGCGCTGTCCCACAAGGCTGAGGGGGGCCGTCCATGGGGGTGTCCATACCCGTACCCGTGTCCGGGGCCGCGCTGCGGGCCGGCGTGCTCGAGGCGGTGGTCCTCGGCGGCCACCTGCTCCTCTACCCGACCGGGATACGTCAGGAGAAGCCCGCCGAAACCGGCAGGAAACACCTCGGGCAGACACCCGCACTCCTCCTGCACGGGTTCACCGACAACCGGTCCGTCTTCGTCCTGCTGCGCCGCACGCTCGCCGCGGGCGGGCGGCGGCAGGTGGAGACGTACAACTACTCCCCCTTCACCCGCGACCTGCGGGTCACCGCGCGCCACCTCGCCCGGCGGGTCGAGGAGCTGTGCGAGCGCACGGGACAGGAGCAGGTGGACCTGGTCGGGCACAGCCTGGGCGGGCTGGTCGGGCGGTACTACGTCCAGCGCCTCGGCGGCGAGGCCCGGGTCCGCACGCTCGTCACGCTCGGCACCCCGCATTCCGGCACACGGGTCGCCCCCTTCATGGACGCCCACCCGCTGGTCCGGCAGATGCGCCCGGATTCCGAGGTGATGGCCGAGCTGCGGGCACCCGCGCCCGGCTGCCGGACCCGATGCGTGGCGTTCTGGAGCGAGTTCGACGAGCTGATGGATCCGACCGAGACGGCCCGCATCGAGCATCCGGATCTCCGCGTGGAGAACGTCCAGGTCACCGGCATCGGACACCTCGCCCTGCCCGCCCATCCCGCCGTGACGGCGGCGGTCCGGCGCGCGCTCGACGGACCCGGTCCGGCCGCGGTCGAGAGCCTGGGAGACGCCGCTTCCGTCGCGTGAACACCAACCCACCCGGACTCGAACGAATTTCGAACTCAAGGCCAAGGCTCGGCCTTGCCGCGACCGAAAGACGGCCGAATGCCCGGTTCCGGAAAGCTCGGAGCCGCTCGAAGATTGTCGTTGCCAGTAACCGCCGGGTACAGTCACGCCACTGCTCTCCCCAGGGAACCTCGAGTTCCCTGGCCACCCAGGCCCCCACTGCCGAGGCGAAAGAGAAGTTGGTGAACGACCGCCCCTCGTCGGGCCTGTACCCCGATTCCGGGTACGACGGCCTTTCCGACACCACTTTCGCTGGTGACTCGACCTATGTTTCCTACGAAACACAGGGCCAGGGGTACGACTACGCCTCTTATGCCTCTTACGAGACCGGCGCGTACGACTCCACCGCCTGGTCCGCCCAAGGCAGTTACCCGCAGGACGGCGGCTACCTGCCGACCATCCCCGCCCAGGGCGGCGTCACCGAGGACGCCGGCACCGGACAGTGGGATGCGAGCGCCTGGAACCAGCCGGGCAGCACGGACTACCAGGCCACCGCCTTCGGCTACGAGCAGACCGGGCAGGCCGCGCAGACCGGGCAGTGGGCGGTGCCGGGTTACGGCACCACGGGCACCGAGACCGGCGCGTACGACGCCACCGCCTGGAACACCGTCCCGCAGCACGAGCAGCAGACCCAGACCTTCTCGTACGACTACCCGTACGAGTATCAGCAGCAGCACGAGGCGCACCAACCGCAGCAGCAGGACGCGGCCTACGCCTACGAGGCGCCGGCCGCCCCCGCCGCCGACGTCTACAGCGAGACCGCCGTCTTCGAGGTCCTCGGCAGTGAAGCCCCCGAGCAGGACCACGACTTCGGGCTCGAGCACGGCCTCGACCAAGACTTCGGGATCGATCTCGACGGCGACCTCGCGGCCGCCCCGGTGCACGACCTGCCCACCCAGGCCATGCCGGTCACCCCGGCCGCCGCGCCCGTGCCGCGCGGCTCGCGCCGCGCCGGCGCCAAGACCAAGTCGGCGTCCACGGCCGCCTCTCCGTCCGCAGGCGGCAGCAGCCGGCGCCGCACCCCGGCGAAGCGTTCCGCCCTGCTGACCGTGGCCGTGCCCTCCGCCTGCGTGATGGGCGTCGCCGGTGTCGCGGCCGCCTCCGTCGGCGGACTCACCGCCGCGGACAAGCCCGCCGAGGGCACCACCACGATGGCCGCGCCCGACCCGGCCTCGGTGAAGCCCGTCGCGGCGAACAGCAAGCTCGACACCCAGCTGACGGCGCTCAGCGCCGACGCGGGCGATTTCGCGGACCGCGCGAGCCGCACGCAGGAGCGCATCGACCTGCGCCAGCGCCAGGAAGACGAAAAGCAGAAGAAGGCGGAGGAGGAGGCGGCCAAGGAAGCGGCCCGCCCCAAGTTCGCGATCCCGGTCTCGCAGCACGGCCTCAGCGCCAGCTTCGGCCAGGCCGGCGGCATGTGGATGTCCGTGCACACCGGCATCGACTTCCCGGTCTCCTACGGCACTCCGGTCATGTCCGCCACCGACGGCACCGTGCGCACCCAGTGGAACAGCGCCTACGGCAACATGGCCATAGTGACCTCGCCCGACGGCACCGAGACCTGGTACTGCCACCTCAGCAGCACCAAGATCCGGTCCGGCAAGGTCAAGGCGGGCGACGTCATCGCCTACTCCGGCAACTCCGGCAACTCCACGGGCCCGCACCTCCACTTCGAGGTACGGCCCGGCGGCGGCTCGGCGATCGACCCCCTGCCGTGGCTGCGCAGCCACGGCCTGGACCCGACCTAAGCCCGACAGGCCGGGGAACCGATCCCCCGGCCCCGGCCCCCTGGTTACAGCTTCTGCACCGGCGCGTAGCGCAGCAGCAGGCGCTTCGGCTTGTCGTCCCCGAAGTCGACGGTGGCCTGCGCGTCCGCCCCGGCGCCCCTGACCTCCATGACCGTGCCCAGCCCGAACTGGTCGTGCGTGACCCGGTCCCCGACCGCCAGCGCGATGACCGGCTTGTCGGCGGCCCGGCGCGTCGCGAACCCGGACGGCCCCGACTTCGTACGGGACGAGGACAGGAACGCCTCCGGCGAGGTGCCGAACGTGGCCTTCCCGCCGCCCGAGCCGGACGATCCGTACCCCGAACTCCGCATCGGGCCCGCCGGCTTCTGCGCGGCGCCCGTGCGCTTCCACTGCAGGTACTCCGCCGGGATCTCCTCGAGGAACCGCGACGGCGGGTTGTACGAGGGGGTGCCCCAGGCGCTGCGCATGCTGGAGCGGGTCAGGTACAGCCGCTCGCGCGCCCGCGTGATGCCCACGTACGCGAGGCGGCGCTCCTCCTCCAGTTCCTTGGTCTGGCCCAGCGCCCGCATGTGCGGGAAGACCCCGTCCTCCATGCCGGTCAGGAAGACCACCGGGAACTCGAGGCCCTTGGCGGTGTGCAGGGTCATCAGCGTGATGACGCCCGAGCCGTCCTCGTCCTCGTCCGGGATCTGGTCGGAGTCGGCGACGAGCGCGACCTGCTCCAGGAACTCCGCGAGCGTGCCCGGGTTGTCCTCGCCGCGGGCCTGCTCGAACTCCAGCGCCACCGCCGCGAGTTCCTGGAGGTTCTCGATCCGCGTCTCGTCCTGCGGGTCGGTCGAGGCCTGGAGCTCGGCGAGGTAGCCCGTACGCTCCAGCACCGCCTCCAGCACCACCGCCGGGCCCGCGCCCGAGTCGACGATCGTGCGGAGCTCCTCCATCAGCACGTTGAACCGCTTCACCGCGTTCGTCGAGCGCGCGGCCATGCCGAACGCCTCGTCCACGCGCCGCAGCGCCTGCGGGAAGGTGATCTTCTCGCGCATCGCGAGCGCGTCGACCATCGCTTCCGCGCGCTCGCCGATGCCGCGCTTGGGCACGTTCAGGATCCGGCGCAGCGGGACGTTGTCCTCCGGGTTCGCGAGGACGCGCAGGTACGCGAGGACGTCGCGGACCTCCTTGCGCTCGTAGAAGCGGACGCCGCCGACGACCTTGTACGGGAGTCCGACGCGGATGAAGATCTCCTCGAACACACGCGACTGCGCGTTCGTCCGGTAGAAGATCGCGACGTCGCCCGCCCTGGCGTCCCCGGCGTCCGTCAGCCGGTCGATCTCGTCGGCGATGAACTGCGCCTCGTCGTGCTCGGTGTCCGCGACGTAGCCGGTGATGACGGCGCCGGTGCCGGCCTGGGTCCACAGGTTCTTGGCGCGGCGGTTCTCGTTGCGCTCGATGACCGCGTTGGCCGCGGAGAGGATCGTCTGCGTGGAGCGGTAGTTCTGCTCCAGCAGGATCGTCGTCGCGTCCTTGTAGTCCTCCTCGAACCGGAGGATGTTGCGGATGGTCGCGCCGCGGAAGGCGTAGATCGACTGGTCGGCGTCACCCACCACGCACAGCTCGGCCGGCGGCAGGTCCGGGTAGCCGGTGCCGACGAGCTCGCGCACCAGCGTGTACTGGGCGTGGTTGGTGTCCTGGTACTCGTCCACCAGGACGTGCCGGAAGCGGCGCCGGTAGTGCTCGGCGACGTCCGGGAACGCCTGGAGCAGGTGCACCGTGGTCATGATGATGTCGTCGAAGTCGAGCGCGTTGGCCTCGCGCAGCCGCCCCTGGTACATCGCGTACGCCTGGGCGAGCGTCTTCTCGAAACCGTCGGCGGCCTGCCCGGCGAAGGCGTCCTCGTCGATCAGCTCGTTCTTCAGGTTCGAGATCTTGGCGTTGAAGGCCTTGGGCGGGAACTTCTTCGGGTCCAGGTCCAGGTCGCGGCAGACGAGCGCCATCAGGCGCTTCGAGTCGGCCGCGTCGTAGATCGAGAAGGACGAGGTGAAGCCGAGCCGCTTCGACTCGCGGCGCAGGATGCGCACGCACGCGCTGTGGAAGGTGGACACCCACATGGCGTTGGCGCGCGGGCCGACCAGGCCCTCGACGCGCTCCTTCATCTCGCCGGCGGCCTTGTTGGTGAAGGTGATCGCCAGGATCTGGCCGGGGTGGACGTTCCGCGCGGCCAGCAGGTGGCCGATGCGGTGGGTCAGCACCCGGGTCTTGCCGGAGCCGGCGCCGGCCACGATGAGCAGCGGGGAGCCCGCGTGCACCACGGCCGCGGCCTGCTGCTCGTTCAGCCCGTCCAGGAGGGTCGCGGGGTCGATGACGGGCTTCGGGGAGCCGTCCCGGTAGTACGCATCCCCGCTCCCCTCACTGCCGCCGGCCATGTCGAATCGGCCCCCGAAGAGATCGTCCGCACCCGGCTCCGGGGCGGCGTGGTCCTCGGGCGGCGGAGGGACCTCGTCGGAGGGGGTGAGGTCCGCCAGGAAACTGTCGTCAAAGAGGCTGCTCATCGCTTTCCGAGTCTAGAGGGCGGGACCGACACGCCAGTACGAGTTCCAGCAGACCGGGGAAACGCACCTCCAGGTCGTCCCGGCGCAGCGTGAGGCAGAGCCTGCGGCCCTGCGGGCTCTGGCGGATCACCCCGCCCTCGCGCAGCGTCTTGAGGTGGTGCGTGACGCTCGACCGGGGCAGGTCGGGCACCACCTCGCCACAGAACGTCTCCTCGCCGGAGGCGAGCTTGCGGACGATCTCGAGGCGGGCCGGGTGCCCGAGGGCCGCGAGCACCTCGGCCAGGTCGAGATCCTCGGCGCGGGGGTGGGTCGGCTCGGCGGCGGCAGGCATGCCGTCACTGTACGCAGATCTCGTACGGACGTTTCCGATGAGCCGACCTGCTTCCCGGGCCGGCCGGGAGCCCCCGTACGCTCGGCGCCATGGACGTACTCATCAATGTCTTCGTGGGCCTGCACATCATCGGTATCGCCGCCCTCCTGGGCGGCTTCCTGACCCAGATGAAGGCGATGAACGCCGGCACCGCCCGTTTCGTGCCCGCGATGCTGCACGGCGCGCTGACGATGCTCGTCACCGGCGTCCTGCTGGTCGGCTTCCGCGAGATGGACGGCGGCCACGTCAACAACATCAAGATCGGCGTGAAGCTCGCCGTCCTGTTCGTGGTCCTCGCCCTCGTCTACGTGAAGCGGGACGAGGAGCGGGTGGAGAAGGCGCTGTTCGGCGCGGTCGGCGGACTGACCGTGGTCAATATCTTCATCGCCGTCCTCTGGCGCTGATCCGCAAGCGCCACGTCCCGGTCACGTCGGGTCACGTCAGGCCACTTGCGATCATCTCGTCATCCGGCCGTTACCTTCAGGTCTAGCGTCCTCCTCCAAGCACCGAGCTCCCGAGCGAGGAAGGACGTGAGGCCCTCGTGGCCAGTCACCGAAAGCCCAGGCAGCGCCCGCTCTCCCGCGGCACCGTACGGACCGCCGCCACACTCGCCCTCGCGGGCGCTGCCACCGCCACCGCCTTCGAAGGCACCTCGCAGGCCGACCCCCAGCAGACGCCCTCCCAGGTGAAGGCGGAGGTGGACCGGCTCTACGAGGAGGCCGAGGCGACGACCGAGCGGTACAACGGGGCGAAGGAGAAGGCCGACGAGGCCCAGCGCGCGCTCGACGGGCTGCGCGACGAGTCCGCCCGCAAGACCGACCGGCTCAACACCGCCCGCAGGGCGCTCGGCTCCCTGGCCGCCGGCCAGTACCGCAGCGGCGGCCTGGGCCCCGCCATGCAGCTGGCGCTGGCCGCGGACCCGCAGGAGTACCTGGACCGGGCCTCGTTCCTCACCCGGACCGGCGACCGCAGCGCCGCCGAGATCTCCTCCGTACGGCGCCAGCTCGACGAGGTCGGACAGCTGAGGGACCAGGCCGCCGGCCGGCTCGCCGACCTGCGCTCCCGCGAGGGCGAGCTCGCCGAGTACAAGGCCACCGTCGAGGGCAAGCTCGCCACCGCCAAGCGGCTGCTGGCCAAGCTCACCGCCGAGGAGCGGGCGGCGTACGAGGCCCAGTCGGCCGGCGCGGCCCCGGCCGGTCCGCGCGCCGCGACCGCTCCGGCGCCGGTTGCGGACGGTACGCGCGCCGCCCGCGCGGTGGCCTTCGCGTACGGGGCGATCGGCAAGCCGTACGTGTGGGGCGCGACGGGACCGGGCTCGTTCGACTGCTCCGGGCTGACCCAGGCGGCCTGGCGCTCGGCCGGGGTCTCCCTCCCGCGCACCACCTACACCCAGATCAACGCCGGACAGCGCGTCTCGCGCGACCAGCTGGCCCCCGGCGACCTGGTGTTCTTCTACTCCGGGGTCACGCACGTCGGCCTGTACATCGGCAACGGCCAGATGGTTCACGCCCCCCGCCCCGGCTCGACGGTCCGCGTGGCCCCCATCGACTCGATGCCCTGGGCCGGCGCCTCCCGCCCGGCGTGAGGGGCCCTACGGCGCCTTGACCTGCGTGTTCAGCCAGCCGAAGGTCTGCGGGATCTGCTTCGACCACGAGTCGAGGTTGTGGCCGCCGACCACCTTCTCCGCGTGCACCGTGGTCGGGTTCTGCGCGATGGACTTGAGGTCCGTGCCGGACAGGTAGCCGTCCTGCTCGGCCCCCGACATCCACAGCGCGACCGCCGGCGGCGTGGGCGCGGCCTTGAGCAGGGCCTTCAGGTTGTGGGTGCGCCGCATCTCCGGGTCCTGGGCGACCAGCGAGGTGGGCTCCTGGCCCGGGTCGTTGTAGCCGGACAGGGAGACGGCCGCGCTGTAGCGGTCGGGGTGGAGGATGCCCAGCTTGGCGGCGCAGTACGCGCCCGCCGAGTACCCGGCGACGCCCCAGGTGCGGGCCTCGTCCGACGCCCGGAAGTTGTCGACGACCATCTTGCGGACGTCGACGCTGAACCAGCTGTCCGCGTTGACCTTGCCGGGGATGTTCGCGCAGCCGGTGTCGCCGTTGCCCAGCAGCATGGCGCGCGGCGAGACCAGGATGAACGGCTGCACCTTGCCGCTCTTCATCAGCGGCTCCAGCACCTCGTGCGCCTTGAGCCCCTGGAACCAGGACTTGCCCGTCCCCGGTATGCCCGGGATCAGCTCGACGACGGGGAACTTCTTGTTCTTGAACGCCGGGTCGTCGTACTGCGGCGGGAGCCACACCATGACCTCGCCCTTGACCCCGGAGATCTTGCCGTTGAGCTCGGTCTTCTTGACCCGGCCGCCGAGGCCGTCGACCGGCTGGAACTCCTGGAGCACCTTCGGCTCCGCCTTGACCTCCGTGGCCTTCTTCCCGCCGAGCCCGTCCGGGCCCAGGTCGGGGGCGGCGGTGACGTACTTTCCGGTGCCGAGCAGATCGCCCCAGGAGTTGTAGAAGGTCTCCTGCCGGTTCACCGCGATGAACACCACCGCAACGGCGGTGACCTGGGCGAACACCACCATCAGGGCACGGGTCGACACGCGTACGACGGCGGGGCCGCGCACCTTGCTCCACACGGCCAGAGGCAGGACGACGGCGATCGCCGTGAGGGCGATCGCCGTCGCGAAGAGGGGGATCCCGGTCAAGCTCATCACGCCACCCAAGAGTGCAGCGTGGCACCGGGCGGTTGCCCCCGCCCCCTGCGGCGTGGGTCACACGCGATCAGACCAGGCGGCGCGCCGTCGCCCAGCGGGTCAGCTCGTGCCGGTTGGAGAGCTGGAGCTTCCTGAGCACCGCCGAGACGTGCGATTCGACGGTCTTCACCGAGATGAACAGCTGCTTGGCGATCTCCTTGTACGCGTAACCGCGCGCGATCAGCCGCAGCACCTCGCGCTCGCGCTGCGTGAGGCGGTCCAGGTCCTCGTCGACCGGCGGCGCGTCCGTCGAGGCGAAAGCGTCGAGCACGAAGCCCGCGAGCCGCGGCGAGAACACCGCGTCGCCCTCCTGCACCCGGAAGACCGAGTCGACCAGGTCGGTCCCGGTGATGGTCTTGGTGACGTACCCGCGTGCGCCGCCCCGGATGACCCCGATGACGTCCTCGGCCGCGTCCGACACCGACAGGGCCAGGAACCGCACCGGGTCCTCGGCCGCCGACATCAGCGGGGCGCAGCGCCGCAGCACCTCGACGCCGCCGCCGCCGGGCAGGTGCACGTCGAGCAGGACCACCTCGGGCCGGGTGGCGGTGATGACGGTGACGGCCTGGTCGACGTCGGCCGCCTCGCCGACGACCTCGACGCCGGTCCGGGCGGTCTCGCCGATCTCGGCCTGCACGCCCGTACGGAACATCCGGTGGTCGTCGACGAGCACCACCCGAACGCTCCTGGCCACTCCCCCGCTGCCGGTCTCTTCGGTCATGCTGCGTTCGCCGCCCTCTCCATCTCCAGCTCGACTTCCGTGCCGCCGTCGGGCGCGGACCGCAGCCGTGCGGTCCCGCCGTTGCGCTGCATCCGGCCGATGATCGATTCTCGTACGCCCATGCGGTCGTCCGGTACCGCGTCGATGTCGAAGCCCGGTCCCCGGTCCCGTACGGACACGAAGACCGTCTGCCCCTCCACCTCGGCGTACACCTGCACCGGCCCTCCCTCGCCACCGTACTTGGCGGCGTTGACCATCGCCTCGCGCGCGGCCTGGACCTGTGCGGCGAGCTTCTCGTCCAGCGGGCAGTCGCCGACCACGACGACCTCGATCGGGACCCCGTGGTGGTCCTCCACCTCGGCGGCCGTCTTCTTGACGGCTTCCGCGAGGGTGGCCGGCTCCTCGGCCTCGTCCTTGCCGGTGCCCTCCGGCTTGTACAGCCAGTTCCGCAGCTCCCGCTCCTGGGCGCGGGCGAGGCGGCGCACCTCGCCCACGTCCTCCGCGTTGCGCTGGATCAGGGTGAGCGTGTGCAGCACCGAGTCGTGCACGTGGGCGGCGACCTCGGCGCGCTCCTGGGCGCGGATGCGCATCAGGCGCTCCTCGGAGAGGTCCTGGGTCATCCGGATCAGCCAGGGCCCGGCGAGCAGCGCGATGCCGACGAGGACGGCGAGGGCTGCGGTCAGCACGTTGCCGAGCTGCGCCGCGGAGCCGCGTACGACGATGAACACGGTCAGGCCCACGCCGACCAGCGCGACCCCGGCGAACCCGCGGGCCATCTGCAGGAGGCGGGCGTTGCGCCCGGCGGCGGCACCCCAGTGGGCGCGGCGGGCATTGTCGGCCTGCCGCCATACGAGGACCACGCCGGCGCCGACCAGCAGCGTCGGCCACACGTAGCGTCCGGACGCGCCGCCGACCTGGACCTTGGAGATGAAGATCCCGGCGCCGATGCACAGTGCGATGAGCGCGGTGATCTGCCCCTTGTCGGGCTTGCGCAGGCGCCGGGTGCCGTCGGGGAGGGTCTCGAAGAAGGAGCGGTGGCCGGTGCGCCCGCCGACGCCCAGCGGTACGAAGACCCAGAACGCGGCGTACAGCAGCACGCCCAGGCCGTCGCCCCACATGAACAGGCCGAGGAAGGCGAGCCGGACCCAGATGACGGGCAGCCCGAGGTGCCCGGCGAGACCGCGCGCGACACCGCCGAGCATCCGGCCGTCGGCGCTGCGGTAGAGCCTGCGCTGCGGCGGTTCGTCGGCTTCTGCTGCGTGCGGGGGACGGGGGGCGGCGGAAACGGGCATGTTCCTGATGGTCACACGCGCGCGGCGCGCGGGGCATCAGGGCATCCCCCCAGTTCTGTAGGGGGGATATCAGGGTTGTGCCAGGGTCGGGCCCGGTGCCGCGGGGCGCGGCGGCCCGTCACCATGGATCCATGACCAAGCACGACTCCCCGCCGTCGCCGGCCGGTGCCGACGCGGCACCGCCGCCGGGCGACCGCGCCGCAGACGGGTCCGCGGACCGGCCCGCCGACCGCGCCGCCGACCGGCCGCCCCTGCGCCGCAGCAAGCGCGACAAGGTCCTCGCCGGCGTGTGCGGCGGCCTCGGCCGGTATTTCGACCTGGACCCGGCGATCTTCCGGATCGTGCTCGGCGTCCTCGCGGTCACCGGTGGCGTCGGCCTGATCTTCTACGGCTTCGCCTGGCTGCTGCTGCCCGTGGAGGGCGAGGACGACAGCGAGGCGAAGAAGCTGCTGACGGGCCGGGTCGAGGGCGCCACCCTGGCCGCGGTGTTCGCGGCCCTGGTCGGCTGCGCGCTGTTCCTGTCGATGCTGGACAACGGCGGACTGGCCGTGTTCTCCGTGCTGGTCATCCTGGCCCTCGGCGGGGCTTCGTACTGGTCGCAGCGCCGCCGCGCCGCCGCCGCCCCCGAGGCGGAGCCCCAGGCGGCGCACCGCCCGGGCCCGCCGGAGACCCAGGCTCCGCCCGTGCCCGGCGCCCCGTCCTGGTGGCGGGACCCGCTGGTCAAGGACGGCACCACCGGTCCCGTCGGGACCACGGGATACCTGTGGGGTCCGGACGACTCGGCCGAGGCGGCGGCGGACACCGCGGGCGGCAAGGCCGCGGCTGCGCCCGAGCGGCCCGCCGCCCCGAAGGTGCCGCGCGGCGGCATCGGCGGCCGGGTGTTCGTACTGGCCCTGCTGGCCGGGGGCGCCGCCACCGCCTCGGTCTGGCAGGGCAGCACCCTCTCGCACGCCCTGCAGATCGGGCTCGCCTCGGCCTTGGCGGTCTTCGGCCTCGGCCTCGCGGTCAGCTCGGTCAAGGGCCGCACCGGGTTCGGCACCGTGCTCCTCGCGATGATCACCGCCGGGCTGCTGGCCGGGGCCTCCGCGCTGCCCCGCGAGATCGGCACCGACTGGAAGGCCGTGGCATGGCGGCCGGCCGCCGTGGCCGACGTCAAACCCCTGTACACGGCGGGCACCGGGCTGGCCACGCTGGACCTGAGCCGGCTGGACGTGCCGAAGGGCACCACCCTGACCGTCCGCGCCGGCGTCGAGGCGGGCCGGCTCAAGGTGATCGTGCCCCGCGAGGTCACCGCGCAGGCCGATGTCTCGGTGAAGCTGGGCGACATCAGGCTGCCCGGGGACACCAGCCAGGACGTACGCATCAAGAGCGGCGGCGAAACCCAGCAGGCGACCCTCAAGCCGCCCGCCGGCACCGAGGCCGGGGGAACGATCGAGCTGCACCTGAACGCGGGTGTGGGACAGGTGGAGGTGGCCCGTGCGGCGTCATGAGTTCCAGCCCGGACGGCTGCTGGCCGGCCTGGTCCTGGTGGCCGCGGGCGTGCTGTACCTGCTCGACGCGACCGGCGAGGCCGACCTGCCCTGGTTCCTGGTCATCCCGATGACCATGGGCGGGCTCTGCCTGGCCGCGCTGGTCGGGGTGGTGACCTACGCCGTACGCCGGGACCGGCGCGACCGGATCACCGAGTCCAGCGACAGGTAGGGCGCACCGGCCAGGATCATCGGGATCCAGGCCATCAGGTAGATCAGGTCGTTGCCGTAGTAGTACGGGGACACCTGCCAGGACACCGTGAGCCACAGGCTGAGCGAGATCAGCGCTCCGCCGGTGGCCGCGATCCGGGTCAGCAGGCCGGCCAGGACGCCGAGGCCCACCAGGAGCTCTCCGATGGCGAGCACCACGGCGAAGCCGACGGGCGACAGCAGGGCCCAGTCCACCAGGGCGGGGATCGCGGAGGTGTCGCGCACGCCGTGCATCAGCTCGCCGATGGAGCCGGGGCCGGAGGCGGACAGGAACGCGGAGTCGGTCAGCTTGTCCAGGCCCGCGTAGACGAAGGTCACGCCGAGGAAGATCCGCAGCGGCAGCAGGGCGTACCGGGCGGCCTGTTCCCGCAGTCCGGCCGGGGCGGCGGAAGGGACATCAGTTCGGGTCACGCCCCCATGTGTACCCCGTTCACTCGGCCACGTCGATGGTGCAACGGTTGGATTCCACTCCGGCGGCCGTGACCACCTGAACCTCGATGCGCCCGGGTTCCACTTCCGCCGGGACCGGCACCGTCAGGACCGAGTCCGAGGGGTTGGTGAACCCGCCCGCGACCGGCACCAGCGGTACGTGCACGTGGACCGCCCCGACCCGTACGACCAGCCGGGCCAGCATCTCCGGCGTCTGCGCCCCCGGCGGTACGAAGCCCACGCCGCGGATCTCGATGTCGTCGCCCGGCCGGATGGCCGCGTCGAGGTCGCCGGGCTCCCGTCTGCGGACCACCGACAGCACCAGCGGACGGGTCACCTCCGCGTACTTCGCCGCGAGGTACACCGCCGCCGACAGGGCCACCAGCACGGCCAGCGCCCACGGCAGCCGCGGCAGCCGGTCCGGGAACCGGGCCATCGACACCGCCGCGAAGGCCAGCACCACCGTGGAGACCAGCACGTACTGCGCGTCCGGGAAGCTCCCGCGGCCCGCGTCGTCCGTCAGCAGGTCCACGCCGCGCGGCCGGTCCGCCGGCAGCTTCTGCATCCGCTGGCCCATGATCCGTACGGTGACCACCCGGCGCACCAGCACCGCCACGGCCGAGGTCAGCGCGACCACCGCCAGCAGCGGCAGCGCCCGCCCCAGCGCCAGGCCCGCGTACAGCGCCTGCCGCTCCGGCCCGGGCGAGGAGGCCGCCAGCCGCAGCGCGGGCAGCAGCGCGGCGAACGCCGTCAGCACCACCCACGCGCTCGGCACCGCCTTCGAGGTGGACAGCCGGTTGTCCTCGCCGACCAGCGGGGCGAGCAGGCCGCCGCGCAGCGACTGGGCGCGGGCGGCGACCGTGAGCAGCCCGGCCAGGACCACCGCCGCGAGCAGCCCCGCGGTGCGAGCCGTGGACCAGCCGGTGCCGAGCGCGGTGCCGACCTGCACCAGCAGCAGCACCCCGGCGGCGATCCACACGGCGAGCACGGCCCGCCGCGAGAACAGGTACAGCCAGGAGTTGCCGGCCTCCCGCCCGCGGTCGGCGACCGTACGGGCCGACAGGGTCAGCTCGTCGGAGACCCACTGCCGGGAGGCCCCGGCCGAGCGGGCCACCGCCGCCGGCAGTCCCTGGCCCGCGGCGAACTCGTCCCTCTTCTCCGTGAAGGCGGCGACCGCGCGCCGGTGCCCCTCCTGCGCGCCGTGCGGGCAGTCGTCGCAGGTGCAGGTGCCGCCGTGGGTGCTTCGGGACATCTCTTGGACAGCCACGTGCGTGCCGCCTCTCTGAACTACGGTGCAATGCCAGCGAATTGTGCACCACTGCGGCAGTGCTCCGGATTGCGCACGATGTCAGAGCAGGTGATTAACCGTTCATGATGTTGACGTCACCCGCCCGGCCCAGTGTTTTCAAGGCGCGACGGTCTGCCGGAGCGGCTGGTAGCTGACCCACGCGGCGAGATCCGAGCCGAAACGCTCCCGCGCGGCGAGGGCGGCGCGGTGGTCGATCGCCGCCGGCTTCCCGGCGGCCCGCGCGATCAGCTGCACCTGCGCCGCGCGCTCCGCCGCGACGAACCACCAGGCCGCCGCGTCCACGGAGTCGCCGACCGTCAGCAGCCCGCGGTTGCGCAGGACCAGCGCCTTGTACGGGCCCAGGGCGCGGGCGATCCTCCCCGCGTCCTGCGGACCGGCGAACCCGTCCAGGAGTGCGTGGTCCTCGTAGAAGGCGCAGGCCTCCTCGCTGATCGGGGCGAGCAGCTCCCCCAGCGCGGCCAGCGCCCTGCCGTACGGGGCGTGCGTGTGCACCACGGCGACCGCCTCGGGGCGGGCCCGGTGCACGGCCGCGTGCACGGCGAAGGCCAGTTCGTTGACCCGCCGGTCCCCCTGTCGTACGCGCCCGTCCCCGTCGACGAGGAGCAGGTCGTCGGCGGTGAGTGCGGACAGGGCCTGCCCGAAGGGGTTCACCCAGTAGCAGTCCCGGAACTCCG
Organism: Streptomyces sp. NBC_01296; assembly: GCF_035984415.1. Taxonomy (NCBI): domain Bacteria; kingdom Bacillati; phylum Actinomycetota; class Actinomycetes; order Kitasatosporales; family Streptomycetaceae; genus Streptomyces; species Streptomyces sp. NBC_01296. The sequence continues at coordinate 3,717,103 of NZ_CP130720.1, forward strand.
GGTCCCGCGCGCTGGCATGGCCGGCGACCCCTTCCTCGTACCCGAGCCGGCCGAACAGCCGCAGCGCCCCGGCGAGCCGCTCCTTGCGGTACGCGCGCTCCTCGGCCGGCCCGGTGTGCACGGGCGGCATCGAGAACCGCAGCCGGTCCACGGGGACGGGTGGGGGTGCGAGTGCGGGCTCCTGGGCCATGGGCGCTCCTTCGACGGCTCGGCTCGGCTCGGCTCGGCTCGCGGCGCAAGGTACCGGCGGCTCCCCCAACAGGCCATACCAACGGCGAAGCCGCCGCTCCCCGGAGGGAACGGCGGCTTCGTCACGGGCGGCGGGTGGGGACTACTCCCACTCGATGGTGCCCGGGGGCTTGCTCGTGCAGTCGAGGACCACGCGGTTCACGTCCGGCACCTCGTTGGTGATGCGGGTGGAGATCCGGGCGAGCACCTCGTACGGCATGCGCGTCCAGTCCGCGGTCATCGCGTCCTCGGAGGAGACGGGGCGCAGCACGATCGGGTGGCCGTACGTGCGGCCGTCGCCCTGGACGCCGACGCTGCGGACGTCCGCGAGCAGGACGACCGGGCACTGCCAGATCTCGCGGTCCAGGCCGGCCGCGGTCAGCTCGTGGCGGGCGATGGCGTCGGCCTCGCGGAGCAGGTCCAGACGGTCCTTGGTGACCTCGCCGACGATGCGGATGCCGAGGCCGGGGCCCGGGAAGGGCTGGCGCTGGACGATCTCGTCGGGCAGGCCGAGCTCCTGGCCGACCATCCGGACCTCGTCCTTGAACAGCTGGCGCAGCGGCTCGACGAGCTCGAACTCGATGTCGTCGGGCAGGCCGCCCACGTTGTGGTGCGACTTGATGTTCGCGGTGCCGGTGCCGCCGCCGGACTCGACGACGTCCGGGTACAGGGTGCCCTGGACCAGGAAGGCGACCGCGGGGCCGTCCTCCTGGAGGATCTCCAGCTGGGCCTGCTCGAAGACGCGGATGAACTCGCGGCCGATGATCTTCCGCTTGGTCTCCGGGTCGGAGACGCCGGCGAGCGCGCTCAGGAAGCGCTCCTGCGCGTCGACGACCTTCAGCTGCACGCCGGTGGCGGCGACGAAGTCCTTCTCGACCTGCTCGGTCTCGCCCTTGCGCATCAGGCCGTGGTCGACGTACACGCAGGTCAGCTGGGAGCCGATGGCCTTCTGGACGAGGGCCGCGGCGACCGCGGAGTCCACGCCGCCGGAGAGGCCGCAGATGGCGCGCTTGTCGCCGACCTGCTCGCGGATGGCCGCGATCTGCTCCTCGACGATGTTGCCGGTGGTCCAGCTGGGCTCGAGGCCGGCGCCGCGGTAGAGGAAGTGCTCCAGCACCTGCTGGCCGTGCGTGGAGTGCATGACCTCGGGGTGGTACTGGACCCCGTACAGCTTCTTCTCGTCGTTCTCGAAGGCGGCGACGGGGACGACGTTCGTCGACGCGGTGACGCTGAAGCCCTCGGGGGCGGCGGAGCAGGCGTCGCCGTGGGACATCCACACCGACTGGTTCTCGGGGGTGCCCTCGAAGAGGGTGGAGCCGGCCTTGGAGACGGCCAGCGGGGTGCGGCCGTACTCGCGCGCGCCGGTGTTGTCGACGGTGCCGCCGAGGGTGGTCGCCATCAGCTGGAAGCCGTAGCACATGCCGAAGACGGGAACGCCGGCCCCGAAGAGGGCGTCGGCGTCGTCCAGGCGCGGAGCGCCCTCCTCGTACACGGAGGACGGGCCGCCGGAGAGGATGATCGCCTTCGGGTCCTTGGCGAGCATCTCGGCCACGGGCATCGTGCTGGGCACGATCTCGCTGTAGACCCGAGCCTCGCGGACGCGGCGGGCGATGAGCTGGGCGTACTGGGCGCCGAAGTCGACGACGAGAACCGTGTCCGGGGCGCTGTCGTGGGCGGCGGAGGGTGCTTCTGGCACGGGGCGGCCTTCCGGCGGAAGAGGTGGCTGTTTTGTCGATTCTACCGGTGGCGCCGGCCGCCACTTTGTCGCACCATCCGAGGCCCACGTCACGGTGACGTCCCGCGACACGTCCGTCACAGCGCCCGCCGCGCCTCCCCGATCACGCGCTGGGCGTCGGCCCCGTAGACGGCGGATTCCCGCAGGGTGTTCCAGACCCGGAGGTGGGTGGCGACACTGTCGGCATCGTCCAGCCACAGCTCGGCGTGCCAGGTCTCGACGATGACCTGACGGTCGTCGTACATCCAGAACCCCGTGGCCGGGGGGATCTGGAGCGCCGCACCGAGGGGAACGATCCCGAGCTCCACGGTGTCGAGGCCGATCACCCCCAGCAGACGGTCGAGCTGAGCGCCGAGCACGGCGGGCGGGCAGATCCGGGCGTGGAGCGCGGCCTCCCACATCAGGAGGTGGAAGCGCTTGGTCGGGTCGTACAGCGCCTCTTGTCGGCGCATGCGCGAGCGGACGGCCTCTTCCGTGTCCCGGGGAGACTGCTGAAGCTCGGCGTAGCGGGTGAAGACGGACCGCGCATAGTCGGGCGTCTGCAAGATCCCCATGACCATGGACGTCTCCCATCCCCGGAGCACGGTGGCGTCGCCGTGCGCGGCGAGGTGCGTGTCCTGCACGCGTTTGTGGCCCGAGCTCAACTGGCGCCGCCATGAGCGGATGTGGCTCTCGAAACCCCGGAGCCGGGCCAGCAGTTCGTCGTACGCCTCCGGCTGACCGGTCCCGTCGGACCAGGCGCGCAGGTCCTCGGGGGTCGCGGTCTGCCTGCCGTTCTCCAGCTTGCTCACCTTGGGCTGGGGCCAACCGAGCCGCCGGGCCAGCGCCGCACCGGTGAGCCGGCCACCAGCAGCCGCGAGACGGAGTTCGCGCAGCCGTATGCCAAGCGCTTCCCGCGCCTGCTGATAGTCCGTGCTCACCGGTACCCGCTCATTGCCGTCACTTGGCCTCGAACACCTCGTACGGGACAGCGTAGTGCGAAGCCGCGTCGCGCACTTGGGCGTAACGGAGCACCTCGGCCGGCTCCGTGATGAGCTCGACGTCCACGAAGTTGTCGTCCTCGTCGAAGTTCAGCAGGGCGACCGTCCGTGAGTCGAGGATCCAGAAGTCCTCCTCGGGAAGATCCAGCCGCTCGGCGTCGCCGCGCCGCAGGATCCGGATGTCCTCGCCGAGGGCGCTGTTGCGGCGCGCGTTGTCGAGCAGGTAGAGCTGCCCGGGTGTCGCCGGGGCGTCGACGATGCGCACGCGCTCGAACCGCTTGCCGAGGGCGACTTGTTCACGGCGCTCGGCGCACCACTCCGGATTCGACCCGTCCCAGTTCACGGGCTCGCCCCGGGTGAACTGCGCGTAGGTCTCGGTGGCCTCGTCCGACGCGTAGCGGCGCCGGGTCTCCAGGCGCCACGTCACGTGCTCGAACCGCGTGAACAGCCGGTCGAACGCGTCCAAGTCGATGATGTGCGGCACGCGGTTGGCCTCCTTCGGGCCGAAATCGACCAGCAGTTCACGGGGAACCACGACGGGCACTTCTCCGGGCGACAGGTGCCGGAGCCGGGCGATGTCCTCGGGGTCGGTGAGCGGCGGTCCGTGAACGATGACCTCACCGCTGTCCAGGTCCTCGTGGACCGCCGGGCACCCGTTGACCCCGCTGCCCGTGCCGTTGAACCGCAGTCGACGCGCCATGGCATTGCCCCTCTCGTAGCCGGTCGGCCCAGCATCGGGGGTGGCTCGCCGCTTCCGCCATGGCTTCAAGGACACTGCGCGAGAATTTCCGGATATAGCTTCCGAGTGTGCGCGAATAATCGCGAATGACTCCTCGCGCCCTCAACTCCCCTTGCCTAGCGTTGATTTCATGGGAACTCGGACCACCATGAGCCCGCCCGTCCACCTCTCCCTGCCCACCGACGCCCCGAGACCGGCCGTCGGCTGCGACGTGTGTGCGGCGCTGGCCGGGCAGCGGTCGGAGGCGTACCGGCGGGGGGACCGCTCGGCGGTGTCGGACTGCAACGTCGAGATCGTCGCGCACCGCGAGCGGGGTCGGTGCTGAGCCGCGCCGTGTTCCGGTACGTGGCGCACACCATCCGGCACGCGCCGGAGGGCGGGATCACCTACGAGGTCATCTGCGCCGCGTACCGGTGCGGAGCGGAGTCGGGCCCGCAGGACGAGCAGGAGGCCGCGCAGGACTGGGCCCTGCGGCACACCGGGCGGACCGGCCACGACCTGTTCCGCCGGGTGTTCACCGACCACGCCCGGGTCACGCGGACGGCCGAGCCGTCTCACGATCCGAACCCGGTTGGCCGGGACGGGGGAGGAGGGTAATAATCCACTCCATGCGCAAGCAGCTGAGCTTCCTCTTTACCTATGGCACCGGCCGGTCCGGTCGCCATGGGTCCTCGTGATGCTCGCTTGAGCCGCTGACTTCCCAGAGCGCCCCGGTCCGACAGGACCGGGGCGCTCTGGCGTTTCCGCTCCTGCCGGAACTACCCACAGGAGTAAGAACATGACCGTGACCACCACCCCCGCGCAGCTGATCGCCGAGTCCCGCGGACGCATCGACGCCATCGACGACCGGATCATCGGCCTGATCCAGGAGCGGATGGCCGTCTCGACCGTCATCCAGGAGGCCCGGATCTCCTCGGGCGGCCGCCGGGTGAACCTCTCGCGCGAGATGGAGGTGCTCGAGCACTGGCGCGACGCCCTCGGGAAGCCCGGGACCACGCTCGCCATGACCCTGCTGGAGCTGTGCCGAGGCCGCGTCTGACGCCGCCCGCCCGCCCCGCCTCCCGCGCACGCGCCCCGTGCGCCCCGCGTACCCCTTACGCCTGTTCGTCACTCGTCCGGACCGTGACCGGCCCCGACGGGCTTCGTTGGTGTGGATGGCCGCGTCAGCCAGGCGCGGGACCGAGCACCACGCGTGGCACCGCCGGAGCGATGAGACGCACGGCCCGTCGGGGACGTGCGTCGTGGGACCTCGCTCCTTCGCATGACCGGACGGCAGGGGACAGCAGCCCGGTCACCCCAAAAGGGGACGGCCGGCCCAGGGGACGCCCCGGGCCGGCCGTTCTCCGTTCCTGCGCCTACGCGTGCCCGCCGGAGCGGCGGCGCACCCCCACGTACAGCGCACCGCCGACGGCCACGGCGGCCAGCGCGCCCAGCGCGACCGGGCCGACGGAGCTGCCGGTCGAGGCCAGGTTGCCGCCCGTGCCGCCGGCAGCGGTGGTGGAGGACGAAGCGGTCGGCGTGGCCGACGCCGAGGCGGACGCGGACGGCGACGGCGAGGCGGAGGCCGAGGTGCTCGCGCTCGGGCTCGCGGCGCCCTTGACCTCGACCACGAACGCGGCCTGGGCATTGCCCGCGACCGGGTCGAAGGCGAGCGGCTTGGTGCCGCCCGCGACCGGCTCGCCGACGGTGACGTAGCCCTTGGCGTTCGCCACGGCCTTCTCGATCTTCATCGCGAACCGGTCGGCATACGTACCGGGGACGTCCGCGAACGACCCGCCGTCACAGAAGTAGCGCGGCGCGCCCAGCCGCTCCGCCCGGTCGCTCCCGTCGGCGTTGACCGCGCGGCAGTTCCGGGGCACGTCCGTGACCTGCACGCCGGCCGGCATCACGATGTCCGTACGGGCCACGCTCTCGCCCGAGCGCAGGCTGATCACGGCCGGGCCCTTGTTGCGGAAGCCGAGCTCGGCCACGACCGTGTCGCCCACCTTGCCGGAGGGCGAGGCGGTGACCGCCTCGAAGTCGGCCCGGGCGCCCTTGGCGGTGAACTCGAAGCTGCGCTCGTTGTCACCGGGGTCGAGGTCGGTGTTCTCGGCGTGCCCGGCGTCCCGCGGGTCCAGGTTGGAGTTCGTGACCGGCACCGCGGCCGACGCCTTGACCAGCTTCAGCTTCTTGCCGGTGGCCGGCTTGTCCTCGGGCGCGTCCTTGCTCGGCGCCGGGTCGGGGACGACCCCGTACCGCAGCCGGTCCTGGTAGGCGCGCTCGGTCGTCTTGAGGTGCAGCGGGGAGTCGGGGGCGAGCCCGTAGGACTCGCCGGGCAGGAACTCGCCCTCGACGAGGCACACCGTGGTGGCGCCCATACCGCCGTGGTCCTGCCGCCGGCAGTTGTCGTACGTCTCCGCCGGCTCCAGGCCGGCCGAGGTGTCCAGCTCCAGCGCCACCGACCCGGCGGGCAGCGTGCCCCGGTTCGCGAAGGCCAGCGGCAGGTCCTGCTGCTCGCCGGCCACCACCTCGGCCTTGGGCTTCAGCTCGCCCAGGTGCAGGTCGGGGCCGCCGACGGTCAGCTTGGTGGTGACCGGCGTGACGCTCGCGCCCGTCACCTTGCCGGTGACGGTGATCTCACCGCTCGCGCCGTTCTTGCTGTCCTTGGCGGCGGAGACGAGCAGGTCGAAGCTGTTGCCGTTCCCGGCGTTCCCGGCGTTCCCGACCGAGAGGCCCTGCTGCGTGCAGATGATCTTGGTGGCGCTCGTCGTGCAGTTCGCCCTGGGCTTGGCCGGGTCGAGCCGGACCGACGCCATCCCGGCGACCTTGGTCAGGTCGACGGTGACGGTGAACTCGCCCGGGAAGCTGTTGCCGGGGCCCACGTAGTCGAGGTGGTAGCGAAGGCTCCGCTCCTTCGAGGTGCCCGAGTCCGGGTACGGCTGGAGCACCTGGGCGGAGGGGCCGCCGAGCGGGAAGGCGGGTTCCGCGGCGAGCGCGGGGGCGGCCACGCCGAGGCTCAGCGTCGCCAACCCCGTAGCTGCCAATAGGGAGATGCGCTTGTCCATGAAGACCGAGACCGCCGAGGCCGGGTCACAGTTGCACACTTTGCGGGGTGACGGGCATCACATGCAACCATCCGGACTGATCACCTGTCACTTATGTACGCGGCGGCGGGTTCTGCGCTCGGAGGGGGAGCGCAGACCCTGCCGCCGCTACACGTGTCACGCCTTCTTCGGAACCTCCGGCACCGGCAGCAGCAAAGGCAGCCGCAACGCGCCGAACGCCTCCTCCGGGACCGCCGGACGGGCCGGTTCCACCGCCGCCAGCCGGGTGTAGGCCCCGCCCTGCTCCGGCCGCGGGTCCTGCTCGCCGTGGTTCGGCCAGTACGACATCGCCCGCTCCGCCTGCGCCGTGATCGTCAGCGACGGGTTGACCCCGAGGTTCGCCGAGACCGCCGAGCCGTCCACCACCGAGATGCCCGGGTGCCCGTACAGCCGGTGGTACGGGTCCACCACGCCCTCCTCGGCACTGGCGCCGATCGGGCAGCCGCCGAGGAAGTGCGCCGTCAGCGGGGTGCCCATCAGCTCGCCGATGTTGCTGCCCGGGAAACCGTTGATCTCCTCGGCCAGCAGGGTGGCCGCCTCGGTGGCCTCCTTGATCTGCACCGGGTTCGGCGCACCGTGCCCCTGGCGGGCGGTGAGCAGGCCCTTCCCGAGGCCGCCGGGCTTGCGGTACGTCGTCAGCGAGTTGTCCAGCGACTGCATGACCAGCCCGATGATCGTCCGCTCCGACCAGCGCCGGTTGGACAGCGAGCGCGCCAGCTGCACCGGGTGCTTCGCGGTCCGGGCGAACCAGGCCCGGACCCGGTGCCTGCTGAACGGCACCTGCAGGACGGTCATGAACCCCATGGCGTTGGAGCCCTTGCCGTAGCGGACGGGCTCGATGTGGGTGTCGGCGTCGGGGTGCACGGACGAGGTGATCGCCACGCCCCGGGTGAAGTCCGCGCGCTGCTCCTCGCCGGGGCCCGCGCCGCGCCGGCGGCGGTAGCGGCGGTCGTCGGTCTGCGCGCCGACCAGGCCCTCCGAGTTGGTCCGGGTCAGCTCGCCGAGCCGGTCCGAGATCCGCGGGAGCAGCCCGTTGTCCTTCATGGTGTGCAGCAGGGTCTGGGTGCCGTACGTGCCCGCCGCCACGACCACGTACCGGGCGCGCAGCTCCTTGGCGATACCCCGGCGGCGGGCGTCGGTGGGGACGGTGCGGATCCGGTGGCCGCCGTCGGGGTGCTCGGCGAGCGCGGTGACGGTGGTCATCGGGTGGATGACGGCGCCGGCGCGCTCGGCGAGGTGCAGGTAGTTCTCGTTCAGGGTGTTCTTCGCGCCGTGCCGGCAGCCGGTCATGCACTCACCGCATTCGGTGCAGGCCTTGCGGGCGGGGCCGGCGCCGCCGAAGTAGGGATCGGGGACCTCCTGGCCGGGGCGGGCCTCGGAGCCGCCCTCCGCGTCCGCGCCGTCGCCGAAGAAGACGCCGACCGGGGCCATGTGGAAGGAGTCCCCGACGCCCATCTTCTCGGCGGCGGCCTTCAGGTGGACGTCGGAGGGGGTCAGCGTCGGGTTGAGGCGTACGCCCAGCATCCGCTTGGCCTGGTCGTAGTACGGGGCGAGTTCCTCGCGCCAGTCGGTGATGGACGCCCACTGCCGGTCCTCGAAGAAGGCGGTCGGCGGCACGTACAGGGTGTTGGCGTAGTTGAGCGAGCCGCCGCCCACCCCGGCGCCCGCGAGCACCATCACGTTGCCGAGCAGATGGATCCGCTGGATCCCGTACAGCCCGAGGGCCGGGGCCCACAGGTAGTTCCGCAGGTCCCAGCTGTTGCGGGGCAGGCTCTCGCGGGTGAACCGGCGTCCCGCCTCCAGGACGCCGACCCGGTAGCCCTTCTCGGTCAGCCGCAGCGCCGAGACCGACCCTCCGAAGCCCGATCCGATGACGATGACGTCGTAGTCGTAATCGTGGTCGTACGACACTGCTTGTGCCTCCCGGTTGGGTCCTGGCATGCCTAGCGCAGACGGAGAGCCTTCATGACCTTGAGGCTGCGGGTCATGAACGCCGCGTACTTCTCGTCGTCCATGCCCAGTGAGGGCGCCATCGGGAGCAGCCGCTGGTGGGCGACGGTCTGGGCCTCGGTGTACTTGAGGATGCCCTCGGATCCGTGGCGGCGGCCGAGGCCGGAGTCCTTCATGCCGCCCATGGGCGCCTGGGCGCTGCCGTAGGCGGGGGCGTAGCCCTCGTTGATGTTGACCGTGCCCGTGCGCAGGCGGGCGGCGACGGCGTGGCCGCGGCGGGCGTCCTTGGTCCAGACGCTGGAGTTGAGCCCGTACGCGGTGGAGTTGGCCTGCGCGACCGCCTCGTCCTCGTCGGTGAACCGGTAGATCGAGACGACCGGGCCGAACGTCTCCTCGCCGCAGACCGCCATCGGCGCCTCGACGCCGTCGAGGATGGTGGGCTCGTAGAAGAGCGGGCCGATGTCGGGGCGGGCGGTGCCGCCCGCGACGAGGGTGGCGCCCTTGGCGACGGCCTCGTCGACGTGCCGCTGCACGGTCTCCAGCTGGCGCTCGCCGACCAGCGAGCCCATGTCCGCGCCGTACGCGAGGGAGGCGCCGAGCCGCATGGCCTTCGTACGGGCGCCGAAGCGCTCGACGAACGCGTCGGCGATCGAGGCGTGGACGTACAGCCGCTCGATGGAGATGCAGAGCTGGCCGGCGGAGGAGAAGCAGGCCCGGACGGCGCCCGCGGCGGCCTTCTCGATGTCGGCGTCGTGCAGCACGAGCATGGCGTTCTTGCCGCCGAGCTCGAGCGAGACCCCGACGAGGCGGGCGGCCGCGCCCTGGGCGACCTCGCGGCCGGTGCGGGTGGAGCCGGTGAAGGAGACGTAGTCGGCGTGGCGGACCACCTCGGGGCCGACGACGGGCCCGTCCCCGAGGACGATCTGGAAGACCTCGGCGGGCAGTCCGGCCTCGATCAGCAGGTCACGGGCCCACAGCGCGGTGAGCGCGGTCTCGGTGTCGGGCTTCATGACGACGGCGTTGCCGGAGACGAACGCGGGCAGCGCGTCGCCGACGGACAGTTCGAGGGGGTAGTTCCAGGGGGCGATCTGACCGACGACCCCGCGCGGCTGGCGCAGCTCGGTGACCTTGGTGAGGGTCGGCATGGCGCCCGTGTGGCCCTTGGGGCGCAGGTACGCGGGGGCCTTGCGGCCGTAGTGCCGGGCGGCGATGGCGACGGCCTGCACCTCCTCGTGGGCGTGCAGGCGCGCCTTGCCGGTCTCCAGCTGGATGAGGTCGAGCACCTCGGCCTGGCGGGCCAGGACCAGGTCGTGGAAGCGCAGCAGTACGGCGGCCCGCTTGCGTACGGGGACCGCGGCCCAGGCGCTCTGGGCGGCGCGGGCCCGGTCGAAGGCCTCGGCCACGTCCTCGGGGGTGGCCTCGGGCAGGTCCGCCAGCTTGGCCCCGGTGAACGGGGTGTGGTTGGCGGTCCGGCCGGAACCGATCACTCCGCGGGTGAGCCGGGTGACCAGGTCGGGGGTCACCACGTCGGCGGCGGTACGGGCACCGGCCGGGGCGGGGGCGACCGGGTTGGTGGGCTGCGGTGCGCTGCGGAGGGGGGCCGGGGCCTGCGAGTCCGTCATGGCGGTGAGCGTATTCCGCCTGCGCAGCTTTGGGTACCCGTCGGTAACCGGATTTTGCCATTTCCGCCAGCGATTGCTGGCGCGGTGACCGGATGATGACCGGATGACCCTCCCGCGACCGCCCGGGCTCAGCCCTTCTTGGGCGGCTCCCAGCCGCTGAGGACGACGTCGAACTGCTGGCGGATGGTGTCCCAGTCGGCGATGGGACTCGACATGTAGATCGCGTACTCGGTGCCGTCCGGAGCGATGTACATCTGTTCGATGGCGCGACGCGGGCCCGGGAAGCTCACCTTTTCGGTCCACGCGAAGTCCCACAGCGCGGCCCGGGTGCTGTCCCGGAAGGTGTTCTGGTTCAGCTTCTGCTTCTTGTAGTCCGTCCGCTTCTGCACCTGCTTCTCCAGGTCGAGCAGGTGCGCGTACGGGTTCTCGTAGTCCGGCGTGGGGTCGGCGGCGATCCGGATGAAGTGCTTTCCGTTGTCCGGGGTGTAGTCGATCTGGTCGCCGTTCATCTGGCGCTTCCAGCCGTCCGGCACGAACAGCGTGAAGCCCGTCGGGTCGGTGACCTCGCTGAAGCCCGCCGGAGGGGCGTCCTCGCCGTCGCCGTCCTGCTGGTCGGGGGCGCTCGCGTTCTTGTCGGAGCCGCCGCCCGCCTCCGTGTCGCCGGTGAACCTCAGCACGCCGAACACGGCGCCGCCGCCGACCAACGCCGCCACCAGGGCGACGGCCGCGGCCCGCTTGATCCGGCCCGTGGCCGGGCTCCCCGCTGCGGGCGCGGGTCCGGCCTGTTCGGGCAGGGCCGCCGTGCGCGCCTGATCGGGCGCCGGGCCGGCGGGCGGGACGGGCTCGGTCGCGGTGCCGGTACCTGTGCCGGCTCCGGTGCCGGCTCCGGTGCCGCTGTCGGGCTCCTGGGCGTCGGTGAGTTCCTCCGGAGTCACCGCGCGGGTGGGCACGTACGCGTGCGCCGCCTTCGGCTCCCGGCCCTCCATCGCCTCGATCAGCATCCGCTCGGTCTCCTGGGCCGAGGGCCGCTCGGCCGGATCCTTGCGCAGCAGGGCGGTGATGACCGGCCCCAGGGCCCCCGACTGCCGCAGCGCCGGCGGCTCGTCGTTGACCACGGCCTGCAGGCTGGAGATGGGCGAGGTGCGGCGGAAGGGCGAACGGGCCTCGACGGCCGTGTACAGGGTCGCGCCCAGCGACCACAGGTCGGAGGCCGTACCGGGGGTGCCGCCGGTGACCCGCTCCGGGGCCAGGTAGTCGATGGAGCCGACGATCTCTCCGGTCCGCGTGATGGAGGAGTCGCCCTCGATCGCGGCGATCCCGAAGTCCGTGAGCAGGACCCGCCCGTCCTTGGCGAGCAGCACGTTGCCGGGCTTCACGTCCCGGTGCAGGACGCCGACCGCGTGCGCGGCGCGCAGCGCACCCAGTACGTGCAGCCCGATCCGGGCCGCCTCGTTGGGCTCGATCCGGCCGGCCGCCTTGGCCGCGTCCGCGAGGGAGGGGCCGTCGATGTACTCCATGACGATCCACGGCCGGTCGTCGTGCTCCAGCACGTCGTGGACGACGACGACCGCCGGGTGCTGGATCCGGGCCGCGGCCCGGGCCTCCTTCTGCGTCCGGGCGTGCAGGACCTCCCGGTCGGCCTGGGCGACGTACAGACCCGCCGTCAGTTCCTTGACGGCGACGGTCCTGTGCAGCAGCTCGTCATGCGCGCGCCACACCTTGCCCATGCCGCCGCTGCCGATGGGCTCCACGAGCCGGTACCGGCCAGCGAGCACCGCGCCCGCACCTGTCTGCTGTTCCACGAAACCCCGCCACTCTGTGCACTTCGGGCCAGATTACGGAGCCCTCGGGGCTGCCGGAACCGTGAAGGCGCGGTTCCGGCCGCACTGTGACGCAATCGCCGTACTGAGTCACCGTCAGTCGGCCTCAGCCACCCGATTTATAACTCCCCGTGGCCTTTTCGAAGACCTCGGTGACCTTGCCCTCTCCGTCCTGCGGACCGGCGACCATGACGACGTGGTAGCTGCCGCCGAGCGCCACGACGAAATTCCGGGCAACGACACTGCGGCCGTTGCCGTCGATCCAGGTGTACCGGCCGGTGACCCGCAGCTGGTTGCCGACCTTCGTGGTCTTGACGTCGCCCCCGCTGGCCCAGGTGGAGGACCGGTACGGGGCCAGCTCCGGCTCCTTGTCCTTCTGGTACGTCGCCGGGTCCGGATTGCCGTCGACCTTGTCCCGGCCGGGGACGACCGTCAGGACGTACTCCCCGTCGGTGTAGCGGACCTGCCCGGCCTCGTTCATGCCGCGCCGCTCCCAGCCGGCCGGGACGGCGATCTCGAAGTGCTCCGGGTCCTGCTGGGTGGTGTAGCCGGGCGGCGCGGGGGCGGGGGCTGCGGTCTGGGGGGTCTGGGGCGTCTGGCCTTGCTTCGCCGAGGGCGCAGCGGAGGGGGACGGCGACGGGGACTGCTGCGCCACCGGGGTCTTGTCGTCGGCATCCCGCCGGTCCCTCTCCCCGCCCCCGGGCAGGAAGAGCATGGCGTAGGCCACGGCCCCGGCGAGCAGGGCGAGGATGCCGACCAGCAGGATCCGCCCGAGGGAGCGCGGCCCCCGGGAGGGGGCGGGATTGCGGTGCCGGCCGTGCAGGTCGCCCCGCCGGCGTACGACGGGCAGCCGCGCGGGATCCGGCTCCGGCATCGGGAGCGCGCCGAGGCCGCCGTCCGGCTCGGGGGCGGACCGTACGAGCGAGCGCAGCCAGCCGCGGAGCTCCTCGAAGTCGGGGCGCTCGGTGGGGTCCTGGCGCAGCAGCGACTCCACGACCGGGCGCAGCGGGCCGCACTCCTCGGCGAAGGCGGGGGACTCGGCGCAGACCATCTCGACGAGCTCGGTGACGCTGTCCTCGGGGTACGGGGCGTGGCCCTGGACGGCGCGGTACAGCAGCGCGCCGAGCGCCCAGAGGTCGGTGGCGGGCCCGACGGGGGCGGCCAGCTGCCAGGGCCCCGAGACGGACCCGGCCTGCTCGGGGGCCCACCGCTCGGTGACGGCCCCGACGACGGCCATCCGCGTCTGCCGCGCCCGCTCGGCATCCAGGCCACTGCGAATCCCCCCGCCGCCCCAACCCCCGCCGTGGCCGGGCGGAAGCCCGCCGCCCGCCGACCGGCCGGGGTGCGGATACGAGCCGGCCTCCGGCTCACCGGGAAGCACGTACGGGGCCGAATACGGGCCTCCGGCCCCCTGCCGCGGGGCCTCGCCGGGCTGATCCGCCGGCCGGCCCGACCGGCTCGGGAGCACGTACGAGCCCGTGTCCGGGCCCTGGGAACCGTTCTGCCGAACGGGGTCGGGCTCGCCCGGGGGCAGGTACGAGGCCATGTTCGGGCCCCCGGCGCCCTGCGGCGAGGCCGGGGGCGGGGGGTCGGCCTGGTGGTAGCCCTGGGGCAGGGCGAGTTGGGCGGGCAGCGCGGGACGGGGCGGTGCCGGGTCGGGCTGCGGCTCGGGCTCGGGCGGCGACTCAGGCTCGGGCTGCGGCTCGGGCTCGGGCGCCGACTCGGGCCCGGGCTCCGGCTCGGGCTGCTCGACGGGCGGAAGGGCGGCCTGCCGGCGCGGGGTGGCCCCGTGCCACGGCGCGCCCGTACCGGTCTCCGGGCCGCCGTACGGATACGAGTACCCCTGCGGGAGGTTCGACCCCTGCGGCCTCGGCTCCGGCGCGGGCTCGGATCCGCCCCTGCGCTGCTCGGTGACCCGCGCGGCGGCGGCCTGTGCCCCCGCCCGGTAGGCGGCGATGGCCCCGGCGCGCGCGGCCGCCTTGAGGTCGGGCCGCTCCTCGGTCGCCCCGGGGGTGATGTGGTCGGAGTACCGCGGTCCGGTGTCGTACCCGGGCGCCACGAGGGGCGCGTAACCGCCCGCGCCCGGACCGGCATCCCGCCCGCCCCCGCCCGCCGACCCGTCCGGGTCCCCGCCCCGGGACCCCCGTACGGCGAGCCCCGCACCCGGCGGCGTCCCCCGGCCCTGCTCCCCGCCGGGGTTCGGCGCCGCGGCCCGGCCCGGGCCGGCGGCTAAGGCGTCCGTACCCGGCTCCGACGGCGCCGGGGGCGGTGTACTCCGGGCCTGGGCCGGGGGGTTCGGGGAGGCCGTGGGCGGCTTGGCCCAGCCCCGGGGCGGGGCGGGCGCCGGCGTCGCGGCGGGCGGGGCCCAGCCGTCGGATCCGCCGGGGTTCGGCGGGACCGGGTCGTAGCCGCACAGGGCGTCCTCGGCGGCGCCCGCCGCCAGCCCCGTCAGCACGACCCTCCCGTCCTCGCATATCAACACGGTCCGGACCGTGATGTTCCGGTGCGTCCAGCCATGCGCGTGCAGCACCCGCAGCGCAGTCAGCACGTCCGCAGCGACCTCCGCCGCCCGGTACGGGCTCAGCGGCTCATCGGCGATGAGCGCGGCCAGCGGACGCGCCGGCACCAACTCGCTCACTATCCACAGCGACCCGCCTTCGGCGAACACGTCGAAGACCTGGTCCAGCCGCGGATGGTCCGGCACGGACGCGGCCGCCTGCGCAGCGGCAATCGCCCTGCGCACGGCCGGGAGATCCCCCGCCGCCCGGCGGCCGGGCGCCATCGGGGCCCGCGCCCCGGCCCCGGCCGCCGCGTCCCCGTCCAGCAGCTCGGCGTCCACGAGCTCCGGCAACGGCACCTGCCGTACCAGGACTTCCTGCCCGCTGCGCGTGTCGAAGGCGCGGGTCTCGACCAGTTCGTACTCGTCCGACGGCGGCAGCGGCAGACGGTAGCGGTCGGCCAGGATCCGGCCCGCGTAGTCCTCCACCTCGCCTCCCCCGAGTGCTGGGGGCGCACGTGTCCCATGGCCCCGCTGCCACGATACGTCGCGCAGGGCGCCCGCGTCCCGGGCCTGGGAAGGCTCGTCGGCGAGGGGCTGCTAGGTCGTCTCTTTCGGATCTTGCCGGTCAAGCCCGCGTCGTCCGGTGCCGTGCATCGCAAGGCGGAGAGGCACGGTGCCGGGCGGCGCGGGTCTGGGGGCACCTCCCAGCGGTAGCTGGGGGAGCGAGATCCGGAAGAGACGGCCTAGCCGAGAGGCTGGAAGGTCGCGAACGCCGTGTTGCGCATCGTGGTGCACTCCGGGCCGTCCCACTGGTCCGCCGCGCAGCTGATCATGATCGCGTAGCCGTGCTTCGCGTCCACCTTGAAACCGCGGTTGAGCACCCGGACCTTGATGCCCTTCTGCTCCCGCTCGAACTCCCAGTCGGCGACGGTCGGGTAGCCGTTGTACTCGGTCGCGTCGATCCGGATCGTCCGGTAGTTCGTGCTGGAGCTCGCCGTTCCCGCGACGGCTTCCGCCCACGCGGCGCGGGCGTCGTTGCCGGGGCTGGCGGTGTAGTCGACCTGGATGCGCGGGAAGCCGCCGTCGCGGCTGTATATCGCGCCGGAGTTCTCACCGGCTATGCCGAACACCTTGAAGCCCGACGGCATCACCATGGAGAAGTGGAACCCGGGGTCCGTCACCTTGGCGTAGCCCTCGGGGAGTCCGCCTCCGGGACCGCCCGGTGAGGCGCCCTGACCCTGGCTCTGCCCCTGGCCCTGACTCTGGCTCTGCCCCTGGCCCTGCTGCCCGCCCGGGGACTGCCCCTGGCTGGGCTCGGTGCCGCCCGTGCCGGTGCCGGTGCCGGCGGTGCCGCCCTTGCCTGCGGTGGCGTTGGTCTCGCCGGTCTTGGCGGACGCGCCGGGGTTCGGCGTGCCGGAAGCCGTCGGACCCGGACCGCCCTTGCCCTCTTCCTTCTTGCCGGACGAATCGTCACCGCTGAACGCGTACGCGATCAGGGACCCGATGACGGCGAGCGCGACGACCACGCCCGCTATCGCGAGGGCGATGGTACGGCGGGACATGACGTCGGTGAGGGGCGCAGCGACCGGCGAGCGCTTGCCCGTCGCCGGGGGCTCGGCCGCCGAGGCCGCCGTCGTCGCCGCAGCGGCTGCCGCGGCCTTGCGGGTCGCCTTCAGCGCAGCGCGGGCCCGTTCGCGCTGCTCGCGCTCGAGCCGCTCGCGCTCCTTCTTCTCCGCCTTCTCGGCGGCCTTTTCGGCGGTGGCCTTGGCCGCGGCCTCCTTGGCGTCGGCCAGCGAGATCTGCCGGGTCTCCTCGACGGCCGGGGCGAGGACCGGTGCGGGGGCCGGCTCCGGCGCGTTGACGACGGCGGTGAGCATCGCCCGGGTGCGGGCTTCGTCGAGCCGGTGGGCCGGGTCCTTGGCGAGCAGGCCGTAGATGACCTCGGTCAGCGGACCCGCGTTCTTGGGCGGATCCACCGGCTCGGTCATCACGGCGGTGAGGGTGGCGAGCGCGGACCCCTTGTCGTACGGGGGCACGCCCTCGACGGCGGCGTAGAGCAGTCCGCCGAGGGACCACATGTCGGCGGGCGGGCCGGGCTTCTGGCCGCGGGCGCGCTCGGGGGAGATGTACGAGGGGGCGCCGACGAGCATGCCGGTGGAGGTGACGGAGGGGTCGCCCTCGACCTGGGCGATGCCGAAGTCGGTCAGCACGACGCGGCCGGTGCGGGCGATGAGCACGTTGGACGGCTTCACGTCCCGGTGCAGGATGCCCTGGCCGTGCGCGGCGCGGAGCACGTCGAGCACGGCGAGGCCGACCTCGGCGGCGCGATGGGGTGTCAGGGGGCCCTGTTCACGGATGAACTCGGCGAGCGAGGGGCCCTCGATGAGCTCCATGACGATCCACGGGCGGCCGTCCTCGTCGACGACGTCGAAGACGGTGACGGCGCCGCCGCTGCGGATCCGGGCAATCGCCTTGGCTTCGCGCAGGGTGCGGGTGATGAGGCGGCGCTTCTCGTCCTCGTCGACGCCGGTGCTGAAGCGGAGTTCCTTGACGGCGACCGTCCGGCCGAGGGTCTCGTCCTCGGCGCGCCAGACGGTGCCCATGCCGCCCTTGCCGAGGACTTCGCGCAGCCGGTAGCGCCGCGCGAGCAGCCGCCCCTCGGCTCCCGCGGCCTCGGCGGCCTTGGCGGCAGCCGCCTTGACGGCGGCCGCGACGGCATCGGCCTTCTCGACGACGGAATTCCCCGCGGCCACGGGCTTCGCCGCGGCAGGCTTCCTGTCCTCGGGCTCGGCCACCGCGCCCGCCGCCTTCGCCGACTCGGCGGGCTTGCTCAGGTCGGCCTTCACCGCAGGCGCGTCGGCAGCCTTCGCGCCCTCGGCCCCGCCCGGGGCCGACTTCCCGGCCTCGGCGGCAGCCTTCACCGACCCGGCGGCAGCCGCAGGCTTGCCCAGGTCAGGCTTCGCCGCAGCGGGCTTCTTGTCCTCCGGCTCCGCCGACTCGGCAGACACCGCAGCAGGCTTGCCCAGGTCAGGCTTCGCCGCAGGCGGCGTGGCAGGGGTCGGGGGGCCGTCCTGGTTCGCCGTAGGCGACTCCGGCTCCGCCGACACAGGCTTCGCCCGGTCCTGCTTCGCCGCAGGCGACTCGGCGGGCGACTCGGTGTGCTCCGGCTTCGACATGCGTCCCCTCTGCGATCGTGCCGCCTGCTCCGGCTGCTCCGGCAGCCTCCGGGGTCCCCGGTGGCCCGGACCGGGAGAACCCGTGCGGTAACCCGCCCCGGCAGAACCCTCATTGTTCCTCACTCCGCAACGGACGGGCGCCCCGGGTCCGCGGTTCCCCCCTCCGCATCCCGGAGTTACAACGGAACGATGTCGGGAGCCCCCAACCGCGCCGCATCCGCCGTCTGGTCGTCCGGCTGACGTTGCGATTCCCGTTCCGCCTGTACCCGCTTCTCGTAGTGTTCCACTTCCTTCTCGATCTGCTGCTTGTCCCACCCCAGGACCGGAGCCATCAGCTCCGCGCACTCCCTCGCCGACCGCGCCCCCCGGTCGAACGTCTCGATCGAGATCCGCGTCCGCCGCGTCAGCACGTCGTCCAGGTGCCGCGCCCCCTCGTGCGAGGCCGCGTACACCACCTCCGCCCGCAGGTAGTCGTCCGCCCCGCCCAGCGGCTGCCCCAGCCCGGGGTCCGCCGCGATCAGGTCCAGCAGTTCGTCCGTCATCGAGCCGTACCGGTTCAACAGGTGCTCCACCCGCACCACATGGAGGCCCGTCCGGGCCGCCATCCGGGCCCGCCCGTTCCACAGCGCCCGGTACCCCTCCGCCCCCACCAGCGGGACGTCCTCCGTCACGCACTCCGCGACCCGCTGGTCCAGCCCGTGCACCGCCTCGTCGACCGCGTCCTTCGCCATGACCCGGTACGTCGTGTACTTGCCGCCCGCGACCACCACCAGCCCCGGCACGGGATGCGCCACCGTGTGCTCGCGCGAGAGCTTGCTCGTCGCGTCCGACTCCCCGGCCAGCAGCGGCCGCAGGCCCGCGTACACCCCCTGCACGTCGTCCCGCGTCAGCGGCACCGCCAGCACCGAGTTCACGTGCTCCAGCAGGTAGTCGATGTCCGCGCTGGACGCCGCCGGATGGGCCTTGTCCAGGTCCCAGTCCGTGTCCGTCGTCCCCACGATCCAGCTCCGCCCCCACGGGATCACGAAGAGCACGGACTTCTCCGTCCGCAGGATCAGGCCCGTCGAGGAGTGGATCCGGTCCTTGGGGACGACCAGGTGGATGCCCTTCGACGCCCGGACGTGGAACTGCCCCCGCTCCCCGATCAGCGCCTGCGTGTCGTCCGTCCACACCCCCGTCGCGTTCACGATCTGCCGCGCGCGGATCTCGTACTCGCCGCCGCCCTCCACGTCCTGCACCCGCGCCCCGACGACCCGCTCGCCCTCCCGCAGGAAGCCGACCACCCTCGCCCGGTTGGCGCACTGCGCCCCGTACGCCGCGGCCGTCCGCACCAGCGTGGCCACGTACCGCGCATCGTCCATCTGGGCGTCGTAGTACTGCAGGGCCCCCACCAGCGCGTCCTTGCGCAGCGCCGGCGCGACCCGCAGCGCGCGCCTGCGCGACAGGTGCCGGTGCACCGGCAGCCCCCGCCCGTGCCCGCTGGACACCGACATCGCGTCGTACAGCGCGACGCCCGATCCGGCGTAGAACCGCTCCCAGCCCTTGTGCTGCAGCGGGTACAGGAACGGTACGGGCTTCACCAGGTGCGGGGCCAGCCGCTCCAGCAGCAGCCCGCGCTCCTTCAGGGCCTCCCGTACGAGGCCGAAGTCCAGCATCTCCAGGTACCGCAGACCGCCGTGGATCAGCTTGCTCGACCGGCTGGAGGTGCCGGACGCCCAGTCCCGGGCCTCCACCAGCCCCGTCGAGAGGCCTCTGGTCGCGGCGTCGAGGGCGGTGCCGGCGCCCACCACGCCCGCGCCCACCACCAGCACGTCCAGTTCCCGCTCGGCCATCCGGGCGAGCGCCTCTTCGCGCTGGACCGGCCCCAGTGTCGCTGTCCTCACGGCTGCCTCCCGTTCGGTGCGGGTGTTCCCCGCTCGGTGCGGGTGATCCCGCTCACATCCCCCGCCCTTGATTCTGACCCGCCACACCCACATCAGCCACCGCCTGTGGACAACACAACGGCGACCATCACCCCGTAATACGACACATCGGTCATATATACGCCTAGTCTGACATCGCGCCAGCTCCGCACCTGGACCCGCACGGTCCACAGGGCTTGCGCACCCAGCCCCCTCATGCATGCCAGGGAAGGGACGGCACCCCATGCCCGCAGATCTCGCCGTCATCGGACTCGGCCACCTCGGCCTCCCGCTGGCCCAGGCGGCCGTCGCCGCCGGAATCGAGACGGTCGGCTACGACAGCGGTCCGGTCACGGACTCCACCCTCACCGCCGCCGAGGTCCGCCGCATGTCGGCCGCCGGCTTCCGGGTCACCACCAACCCCGCCGAACTCGGCAGGGTCCGCACCGCCGTCATCTGCGCCCCCACCCAGCTCGGCGCCGACCGCGCGCTCGACCTCTCCGCCGTCGGCGAGGCGGGCCGCACCCTCGCCGCCCGGCTGCGCCCGCACACGACCGTCATCCTCGAGTCCGCCGCCCACCCGGGCGTCACCGAGGAGTACCTGCGCCCGATCCTCGAGGCCGGCTCCGGACTGCGCGCCGGCCGGGACTTCCACCTGGCCTACTCCCCCAGCCGCCTCGACCCGGGCAACCGCACCCACGGAGTGGCCAACACCCCCAAGGTGATCGGCGGCCTCACCCCCGCCTGCACCGAGTCCGCGCACGCCTTCTACGCCCGGCTCACCGAGAAGGTGGTCCGAGCGCGCGGCCTGCGCGAGGCCGAGACCGTACAGCTGCTGGAGACCAACTACCGGCACGTCAACATCGCCCTCATGAACGAGATGGCGGTGCTCTGCCACGACCTCGGCGTCGACCTGTGGGACGTCATCCGCTGCGCCGAGACCAAGCCGTACGGGTTCCAGGCCTTCCGGCCCGGCCCGGGAGTCGGCGGCCACAGCGTGGCCCTCGACCCCAACTACCTCCCGCACACCACCCGCACCCCGGGCCACCCCCTGCGCATGGTCGGGCTGGCGCAGGAGATCAACAGCCGGATGCCCCAGTACGTCATCCAGCGTTCCGCCACCCTGCTGAACGAGCACGGGAAATCGGCCCGCGGGGCCCGGGTCCTGCTGCTCGGCGTCACGTACAAGCCCGACCTGGGCGACCAGGAGGGCTCGCCGGCCCGCGAGATCGCCAGCCGCCTGCTCGACCTCGGCGCGCTGATCAGCTACCACGACCCGTACATCGCCGGATGGCGCGTCAGGGACCAGCCCGTCCCCCGCGCCGAATCGCTGTACGAGGCCGCCGCGAACGCCGATCTGACGATCCTGCTCCAGCACCACCGCACGTACGACCTCCAAGGTCTGGCGGTGAAGGCGCAGTTGCTGCTGGACACCCGCGGCGCCAGCCCGGCGGGCGCGGCGCACCGGCTCTGACCACGCCGCGACCCGCCAAGAAGACCGGCGACTGCCCCAAGGGCAGCTCTGAGCAGGCACGTTCGACAGAAATCCCTGTTGACGGCCCGTCCGGCGGCCATATGATCCGCGCGTGCCTGCTCACCCCCCGCCCGGTCGGCCCGTCTTCGAGCCCGCCGACCGCGTCCCCGCCCTCGGCGCCCTGCGCGACGCCGTCCTGCGCCACGACTGGGACGCCGTGTCCGCCGCCTTCGAGGCGCACCCCGACGAGGACGACCGCGCCCTCGCCTGCCGGGTCGTCGCCGAGATCCCCGACTACGACGGGTTCCTGCGGCAGGCCGTGGACCGTGATCCGCCAGGCCCGCTGGCCCGGTCCCTCCTCGCCGACCGGCTGATCCAGGCGGGCTGGGCCATCCGGTCCGGGTACCGCGCCCAGCACGTGACGCGGCAGCAGTTCGACGAGTTCCACGCCCACCTGCGGCGCGCGGAGGTGCTGCTCATCGACGTCTGCGCCGAGCACCCGCAGTACGCGCTCGCCTGGTACCTGCGCGTCATCACCTCGCGCGGCCTCGAACTCGGCCCGGGCGAGACCCGCCGCCGCTACGACCGGCTCGCCGAGCACCACCCGCACCACTACCCCGGCCAGCAGCAGCTGCTCCAGCAGCTCTGCCCCAAGTGGGGCGGAACGTGGGAGTCCGCCCACGGCTTCGCCGAGGAGTGCGCGAAGACCGCGCCGCCCGGGAGCCCGAACGGCGCCCTGGTCGCGATCGCACAGATGGAGCAGTACCTGGAGCTGCGGGAGCGGGCGGGCGACCGGGCTGCAGAAACGTATCTGCGCGGCGCGGACACCCGTCAGGCCCTCCTCGACGCCGCCGCGCGGTCGGTCCTGCACCCCGCGGCCCGCGCCGGGGCGTACCAGCTCGTCGGCGCGCACAGCGCCTTCGCCGCCGCACACTGCGCCGCCGGCCGGCACGCCGAGGCGGCTGCGCACTTCCGCGCCCTCGGCGACCGCGCGAGCGAGTTCCCGTGGGGCTACATCGGCGGCTCCGACCACGAGGCCGAGTTCACCCGCCACCGCAAGACCGCCCTGGCCAAGGGCTGAGGGGGACACCATGGAGACGACCGAGACCGACGGCATCACCACGACCACCGTGGACGGCATCCGCACCGTCCTCGCCCCCCGCTCGGGGCTCCTCACCGCCGGGCTCCTCTTCCGCGTCGGACGCGCCGACGAAACCCTCGCCACCAGCGGCATCACCCATCTGGTCGAGCACCTGGCCCTGCACCGGCACGGCCTCGGCGACCTGCACCACAACGGCGCCACCGCCGCCGCGTACACCCACTTCCACGCCACCGGCACTCCCGCCGACGTGGTCGAGTACCTCAACGGCGTGTGCGCGGCGCTGCGCGACCTCCCGACGGACCGGCTGGAGACCGAGAAGGGGATCCTGCGCACCGAGGCCGCCGGCAAGGGCCACGGCCCGGCCCACGCCGCCACCCTGTGGCGCTACGGCTCCCGCTCGTACGGACTCACCGGCTACGCCGAGACGGGCCTGTACCGCCTGACCGCGGACGACGTCCGCGCCTGGGCGCAGACCCGGTTCACCGCCGAGAACGCCGTCCTGTGGATCACCGGCGACAGCGTCCCCGAGGGCCTCGACCTCACGCTCCCGCGGGGCGAGTGGCACCCGGCCCCCGCGGCCACTTCCGCGCTGCCCGCCACCCCCGCCTACTTCCCGGGCGACGATCCCGGCGTCGTCCTGACCGCGGTCGTGCCCCGTTCCACCGAAGCGGACCTGTTCGCCGAGGTCCTGGGCAAGGAGCTGTTCCGCGAGCTGCGCCAGAAGGGCGGCTACTCGTACACCGCGATCGGCGACTACTCCCCGCGCGACGCCGACTCCGCGACCGTCACCGCGTACGCCGACGCCCTCCCGCAGAAGCAGGACGCCCTGGTCGGCGCCTTCGTCGACGTCTTCGCGAAGCTCCGGGCCGGCCGGATCGAACAGGCCGACCTGGACTCCGTACGAGCATCCGCGCTGGCGCAGTTCGACACTCCGGAGCTCTCCGGCCGCCTGCTCCCCGGGCATGCCATGAACCTGCTGCTGGGCCACCGCAACCTCACCGTCGCCGAGGCGAAGGCCGAGATCGAGGCGGTCACCGTCGCCGACCTCCACCGGGTCGCCCGCGCCGTGTGGGACGACGCCCTGGTGCAGGTGCCGGGCCGGGGCGTGGACTGGGCGGGGCTGGCGGCCGCGCCCACCGACTCCCCGGACATCGTCAGCGGCACCCACCACCCGGCAGTGGCGGACCCGGCCGTCTTCCTGCGCCTGGCGGACGACGGCGTCAGCCGGGTCTCGCCGGGCCAGCGGGTCACCGTCCGGTACGCCGCGTGCTCCCTGATGCAGGTCTACCCGGACGGCGCCCGCCACCTGGTCGGCCACGACGGCTTCACCGTCACCGTCGAGCCGACCCTCCACCACCGGATCACCCCTGCCGAACTGGCGGTGATCGACGCGGCCGTCCCGCCCTCGGCGGTGGTCGCGATGCCGCCCCGCCACCCGTCGCGGATCCCGCGGCCGGCCGGACCCGGACCGGCGCCCGCGCCCGCCGCACGCTCCGTCTGGTTCACCGTGCTGCTGTGGGTGCTCGGTGTGCCCGGGCTGCTCATCGGGGGGTCGGCGCTCCTGCTGGGCCTCGCCCTGGGTGACGATCACGACCGGATACCCCAGGACACCGCGCAGGACCTGCTCATGTGGCTGATGTTCGCGGGCGTCTTCCTGATCCCGTGGGGCGTCTGCCTGGATCGCCGGCTCAAGGGCAAGAACTGACCGGCGGAACGCCGAAGGGCCGGCTCCCCCTGCGGGGAGCCGGCCCTTCGCGTGCGTGCGCGGGGGTCAGCGGCGGTGCTGCGAGTCCGCGACCGTGACCTCGACCCGCTGGAACTCCTTGAGCTCGCTGTAGCCGGTGGTGGCCATCGAGCGGCGCAGCGCACCGAAGATGTTCATCGAGCCGTCCGAGATGTGCGACGGGCCGGTGAGGATCTCCTCGGTGGTGCCGACCGTGCCCAGGTCGACCTTCTTGCCGCGCGGCACGTCCTCGTGGACGGCCTCCATGCCCCAGTGGTGGCCCTTGCCGGGCGCGTCGGTGGCACGGGCCAGCGGGGAGCCCATCATCACGGCGTCGGCGCCGCAGGCGACGGCCTTCGGGATGTCGCCGGACCAGCCCACGCCGCCGTCGGCGATGACGTGCACGTAGCGGCCGCCGGACTCGTCCATGTAGTCGCGGCGGGCCGCGGCCACGTCCGCGACGGCGGTGGCCATCGGGACCTGGATGCCGAGCACGTTGCGCGTGGTGTGCGCGGCGCCGCCGCCGAAGCCGACCAGGACGCCCGCGGCGCCGGTGCGCATCAGGTGCAGGGCCGCGGTGTACGTGGCGCAGCCGCCGACGATGACCGGGACGTCGAGCTCGTAGATGAACTGCTTGAGGTTCAGCGGCTCGGCGGCGCCGGAGACGTGCTCCGCCGACACGGTGGTACCGCGGATCACGAAGATGTCCACGCCTGCGTCGACGACGGCCTTGGAGAACTCGGCGGTGCGCTGCGGGGAGAGCGCGGCGGCGGTGACGACACCGGAGTCGCGGACCTCCTTGATGCGCTGCCGGATCAGGTCCGCCTGGATCGGGGCGGAGTAGATCTCCTGGAGACGACGGGTGGCGGACTCCTCGTCCAGCTCCGTGATCTCGTCGAGCAGCGGCTGCGGGTCCTCGTACCGGGTCCACAGGCCTTCGAGGTTCAGCACGCCGAGGCCGCCGAGCTCGCCGATGCGGATGGCGGTCTGCGGGGAGACGACCGAGTCCATGGGGGCTGCGAGGAAGGGGAGCTCGAAGCGGTAGGCGTCGATCTGCCAGGCGATCGAGACCTCCTTCGGGTCCCGCGTACGCCGGCTCGGGACGATGGCGATGTCGTCGAACGCGTACGCCCTGCGGCCGCGCTTGCCGCGCCCGATCTCGATCTCAGTCACGTGTGGTGGCCTTTCCTCTGGGTCTGCCCGTCCAGTATCCCCGAACCCCGGCGCCCCGCGTTCCGGTGACCGCTGTACGGACGCACGGCGAAGGGGGCGGGTCCGGATGGACCCGCCCCCTTCATGCGCTGTCGGTTCAGCCCTTGCGGCTGTAGTTCGGTGCCTCGACCGTCATCTGGATGTCGTGCGGGTGGCTCTCCTTGAGGCCCGCCGAGGTGATGCGGACGAAGCGGCCGCGGTCCTGCAGCTCCGGCACCGTACGGCCGCCGACGTAGAACATCGACTGGCGCAGGCCGCCGACGAGCTGGTGCACGACCGCGGAGAGCGGGCCGCGGTACGGGACCTGGCCCTCGATGCCCTCGGGGATGAGCTTGTCGTCGCCGCCCACGCCCTCCTGGAAGTAGCGGTCCTTGGAGAAGGAGCGCTGGTCGCCGCGGGACTGCATCGCGCCGAGCGAGCCCATGCCGCGGTACGACTTGAACTGCTTGCCGTTGATGAAGAGCAGCTCGCCCGGGGACTCCTCGCAGCCCGCGAGCAGCGAGCCGAGCATCACCGTGTCGGCGCCGGCGACGAGCGCCTTGGCGATGTCGCCGGAGTACTGCAGGCCGCCGTCGCCGATGACCGGGACACCGGCCGCCTTGGCGGCGAGCGAGGCCTCGTAGATGGCGGTGACCTGCGGGACGCCGATGCCGGCGACGACGCGGGTGGTGCAGATGGAGCCGGGGCCGACGCCGACCTTGATGCCGTCGCAGCCGGCGTCGATCAGCGCCTGGGCGCCGTCACGGGTGGCGATGTTGCCGCCGATGACGTCGACCGAGGAGTTCGACTTGATCTTGGAGACCATGTCGCCGACCAGGCGGGAGTGGCCGTGGGCGGTGTCGACGACGATGAAGTCGGCGCCCGCCTCGATCAGGGCCTGGGCGCGCTCGTACGCGTCGCCGGCGACGCCGACCGCGGCGCCGACCAGGAGGCGGCCGCCCTTGTCCTTGGCGGCGTTCGGGTACTTCTCGGCCTTGACGAAGTCCTTGACCGTGATGAGGCCCTTGAGGATGCCCGCCTCGTCGACCAGCGGAAGCTTCTCGATCTTGTGGCGGCGCAGCAGCTCCATGGCGTCGACGCCGGAGATGCCGACCTTGCCCGTGACCAGCGGCATCGGGGTCATGACCTCGCGCACCTGGCGGCTGCGGTCCGACTCGAAGGCCATGTCGCGGTTGGTGACGATGCCGAGCAGCTTGCCCGCCGGGTCGGTGACCGGGACACCGGAGATGCGGAACTTCGCGCAGAGCTCGTCGGCCTCGCGCAGCGTCGCGTCCGGGTGCACCGTGATCGGGTCGGTGACCATGCCGGACTCGGAGCGCTTGACCAGGTCCACCTGGTTCGCCTGGTCGGCGATCGACAGGTTGCGGTGCAGTACGCCGACGCCGCCCTGACGGGCCATCGCGATGGCCATGCGGGCCTCGGTGACCTTGTCCATGGCGGCGGACAGCAGCGGAACGTTGACGCGCACGTTCCGGGAGATCAGGGAAGAGGTGTCGATCTCGTCCGGCGCCATGTCGGACGCGCCCGGCAGCAGCAGGACGTCGTCATACGTGAGGCCGAGTGTGGCGAATTTGTCGGGCGCTCCAGACGCGTCACTGCCGTTCACAGTCATGACACCTTCCCAATGGTCTTGCTCAGCGCGGATCTCCATGCTAACGGGATCGCGACGCGTCTCATTCCACGAGCGGGGTCAAGCCCAAGTTTCGTGGCTTCCTCCTATTGATCGACGACGTATCGACCGTCGACAGGATTCGGCCGCCGTCCGGCGGTCGCCCGCCTACTGCTCGGCGAGTGCGCGCAGCCGGCTGAGCGCACGGTGCTGGGCCACCCGCACCGCACCCGGGGACATCCCGAGCATCTGCCCGGTCTCCTCGGCCGTCAGCCCGACCGCCACCCGCAGTACGAGGAGCTCGCGCTGGTTCTCCGGAAGGTTGGCCAGCAGTTTCTTGGCCCAGGCGGCGTCGCTGCTCAGCAGCGCCCGCTCCTCCGGGCCCAGCGAGTCGTCCGGCCGCTCGGGCATCTCGTCGGAGGGCACGGCCGTGCTGCCCGGGTGCCGCATGGCGGCCCGCTGCAGGTCGGCGACCTTGTGCGCGGCGATGGCGAAGACGAAGGCCTCGAAGGGGCGGCCGGTGTCCCGGTACCGCGGGAGCGCCATCAGGACGGCGACGCACACCTCCTGCGCCAGGTCCTCCACGAAGTGGCGGGCATCGCCGGGAAGGCGCGAGAGCCGGGCCCGGCAGTAGCGGATGGCCAGCGGGTGCACGAAGGCGAGCAGGTCGTGCGTCGCCTGCTCGTCACCCTCCACCGCACGGCGTACGAGCGCGCTGACAGCCCCGACGCTGCCGCCCTTGGCGGCGCCGGTGGAGCCTGTGGCCGCGGGTGACCCCGGGACCTCGTCGTCGCGCATCAATCCATGGTGCCTTGGCGCCGGAGCATTCGCGCCGCCACGGCCCGTGTTGTGCGTCGAAGCGTTATGAGCGGGTGCGCCTGAACCCATCACTGCGCCCTCCCCTCCCGCTCGACCGAGTAGTCCCCGAGGCCCCATCCCAGAAAATGCGCCACACCTCAAGCATGCGGCATCGCGCGCGAAGCGACACGTCCCCCGGATTGTGCCCCGCCGATACCCGGGTGCGCACCGGGTGCGACGGGACGGAAACAGGCGGGACGGCCCTCCGGACGGACCGTACGGGACACGGGACCGGACAGGACCGGACCGGACGAGACCGGCCGCGGGTCGGGCCGATCGGCGGGCACGCCCCCGATCGGCGGTACGCGGCGCGCCGCCCCGCCCGCCGGTGGCGGACGGGACTGCTCTCAGCGTCCGGCCTGCGGGCTCGCGGTCAGCGGACCAGGCCCCAGCGGAACCCGAGCGCCACGGCGTGCGCCCGGTCCGAGGCGCCCAGCTTCTTGAAGAGCCGGCGGGCGTGCGTCTTGACCGTGTCCTCGGAGAGGAAGAGCTCGCGCCCGATCTCCGCGTTGGACCGGCCGTGGCTCATGCCCTCCAGGACCTGGATCTCGCGCGCGGTGAGCGTGGGCGCGGCGCCCATCTCGGCCGAGCGGAGCCGGCGCGGGGCCAGTCGCCAGGTCGGGTCGGCGAGTGCCTGGGTGACCGTGGCCCGCAGTTCGGCGCGCGAGGCGTCCTTGTGCAGATAGCCCCGGGCGCCGGCGGCGACCGCGAGGGCCACGCCGTCCAGGTCCTCGGCGACCGTCAGCATGATGATCCGGGCGCCCGGATCGGCCGAGAGCAGCCGGCGCACCGTCTCCACACCGCCGAGCCCGGGCATCCGTACATCCATCAGAATCAGGTCGGAGCGGTCGGCACCCCAGCGGCGGAGGACTTCCTCGCCGTTGGCAGCCGTCGTCACACGCTCGACGCCGGGCACGGTGGCAACCGCGCGACGGAGCGCCTCTCGGGCAAGCGGGGAGTCGTCGCAGACGAGGACGGAAGTCATGACCGCCCTCCGCAGCTGCTGATGCGCGTCACCTTGAGCCTCCAGGCTGGTACGTATCGTCACCTGTGCGGTCGATGCCCTCGGACACCTGTCCGGGAACTTCTTGGTTCAACCGCCTTCGCACTCTCAACGATGGTCACTCGAAAGAGTTACGGGTCGGACGGACACCTTCGGCACTCTACGTGAGGAAGCGATCACGACGCGGGTGCCACTCTCCGCGCGTCCTCCATCTGGAGCTATGCCCTATTTGGCGGCTTTTCTTCCGTTTGGCACGTGTCTGAGGCTAGATTCCCAATGAGTCATATTTACATCTACTCCGACAGTAGGTGTGGAGACTTGGACCGTATCCGTCTCAGTACCGGCACCAAGAGGACTACCCATGGCAGATTTCTCCCGCCTCCCCGGACCGAACGCCGACCTCTGGGACTGGCAGCTGCTGGCCGCCTGCCGAGGGGTCGACAGCTCCCTCTTCTTCCACCCGGAAGGCGAGCGGGGCGCGGCGAGGAGCGCGCGCGAGGCCTCGGCTAAAGAGGTCTGCATGAGATGCCCGGTGCGCTCGGAATGCGCCGCGCACGCACTGGCCGTCCGCGAGCCCTACGGGGTGTGGGGCGGGCTCACCGAAGACGAACGCGAAGAGCTCATGGGGCGCGCACGCCATCGCCTGATCCCCGCGTCGAGCACGATCGGCCCCATCCCCCCGCACTGATCCACAAGTTTCGCCGAAACGTACGAAGGAACGTTTCTTCGACCCGTACGCGGACCGGAACGCCACGCGTTCGGCCGTATCGCCGTACCGCCGTACGGTCACGGTCAGCGCGTGGCGGCCCGCTCCAGTTCGGCCAGGGTCGCCGCCACGGCAGGCACCCGCGCCAGGTCGGGCAGGGTCAGCGCCACGACCTCCCGCTCCACGGCGGGTTCCACGGCCACCGTGCTCACGCCCTTGGCCCGTACGGACTCCACCGCGAGCTCCGGCAGCACCGCGACGCCCAGTCCGGCGCCGACCAGGCCGACCACGGCCGGGTAGTCGTCGGTCGCGAAGTCGATGCGCGGGGTGAAGCCCACCGCCTCGCACACCTCCACCAGGTGGCGGCGGCAGCGCGGACAGCCCGCGATCCAGGGCTCGTCGGCGAGTTCCGCCATGCCCACCCGCTCCGCCCCGGCCAGCCGGTGCCCGTCCGGCACCAGCCCGACGAGCCGGTCCGTCAGCAGCGGCCGCACCACGAGGTCCTCCCACTCGGCCGCCGATCCGGCGGCCCCGCCGTACCGGAAGGCCAGTGCCAGGTCGCAGTCGCCCTCGCGGAGCATCTCCACCGACCGCGGCGGCTCCGCCTCGACCAGCGAGATCCGCGTACCGGGATGCTCGGCGCGCATCGCGGCCAGCGCGGTCGGCACCAGCGTGGAGCTCCCGCTGGGGAAGGACACGAGCCGGACCCGGCCCGCGCGCAGCCCCGCGATCGCCGCGACCTCCTCCTCGGCGGCGGTCAGCCCGGCGAGGATCCCGGCGGCGTGCCGCACCAGGGCCGTACCGGCCTGGGTCAGCCGCATCTCGCGGCCGGCCCGGATGAGCAGCGGGGTGCCGGCCGACTGTTCCAGCGCCTTCATCTGCTGGGAGACGGCGGGCTGGGTGCACCCGAGCTCGCGGGCGGCGGCGGAGAAGGACCCGGTGCCGGCCACGGCGCGCAGCACCCGGAGATGACGTGCCTCGATCATCCTCCGAGCATAAGCCCAGCTTTGAGCGCGGCGCGAATACTCCCGCGCCCCTTTGAGGAAGCTGGTCTACCGTGGTTCCCATGGACTCCACCACCCCCCTTGCCCCCCTGCGCGTCCTCTCCGTGAACCTCGGCCGCGCGACGGCCGTCGACTACACCGACGCGGCGGCCGGAGTCACCGGCATCGGCAAGCGCCCCGCCCCCGGCCCGGTCCGGGTGTCCGCCCCCGGGCCCAAGGGCACCGGCGGCAGCGGCCTCGAGGGCGACGCCGTCTGCGACCTGCGCCACCACGGCGGGGACCACCAGGCCGTCTACGCCTACGCGCGCGAGGACCTGGACTGGTGGGAGGGCGAGCTGGACCGCGAGCTGCCCGCCGGGCGCTTCGGCGAGAACCTCACCACCCGCGGCATCGACGTGACCGGAGCGCTGCTCGGGGAGCGCTGGCGGATCGGCGCGGGCCTCGTCCTCGAGGTGGCTTCGGCCCGCATCCCGTGCCGGACCTTCCAGGGCGCCCTCGACGAGACGGCCTGGGTCAAGCGGTACACGCAGGCCGCGCGGCCGGGTGCGTACCTGCGCGTGATCCAGGAGGGCACGGTCGCCCCCGGCGACGCCATCGAGGTCGTCCACCGTCCGGACCACGACGTGACGGTGGAGCTCTGGTTCCGGGCCTTCACCACGGACCGGTCGCTGCTCCCGCGCACGCTGGCGGCGGGCGGGGCGATGGAGCCGCAGGCGCACGACACGGTCCGCGCGCACATGGAGAAGTACGGGACGCAGTACGGAAAGCAGCCCGGCGCGCGACGCGGGAGCGATGCGGGAGCGACGCGGGAGCGACCCGCAAGTGGCTCGCGAGCAGGGCGAATGTAGCCGGAAGTAGCGGTTCCGCAGCGGGAAGCGACGGCGGGCGGCAGGAACCGTCACGAAGGGGTACCGCCCGGCGGGCTCCCCTTGAGCTGTCACCCAGGACGGCTAGGTTGCGCCTATGACGACTGCGTTGATTACGGGATCCACGGCGGGCATCGGCGCCGCATTCGCCCGGCGGCTCGCCGCCCAGGGCCACAACCTCGTACTGGTGGCCCGCGACACGAAGCGGCTCGGCGAGCAGGCCACCGAGCTGCACGACCGGCACGGCATCGAGGCCGAGGTGCTGACCGCCGACCTGTCCACCGACGAGGGCATCGCGGCGGTCGAGCAGCGCCTCGGCGACCGTACGCACCCGGTGGACCTGCTGGTCAACAACGCGGGCTTCGGCAACAAGGGCCGCTACCTCGAGGTCTCCATGGCCGACGAGCTGACCATGCTGAAGGTGCACATCGAGGCCGTCCTGCGGCTGACCTCGGCGGCCACCGCATCGATGCGCTCGCGCGGCCGCGGCGGCGTCGTCAACGTGGCCTCGGTGGCGGCCTTCCTGCCGCGCGGCACGTACGGGGCGAGCAAGGCCTGGGTCGTGCAGTTCACCCAGGGCGCGGCGAAGGACCTGGCGGGATCCGGCGTACGGCTGATGGCGCTGTGCCCCGGCTTCGTACGGACGGAGTTCCACGAGCGCGCCGGCATGGGCACCGACAACATCCCCAACTGGATGTGGCTGGACGCGGACAAACTGGTGGCCGCGGCCCTGGACGACCTGGCGCGCGGCAAGACGGTCTCGATCCCGGATCCGCGGTACAAGGCGCTGATGGGCGTGGTGAAGCTGACGCCGCGCGGGCTGCTGGGCGGGGTGTCCTCGCGTACGGGCCGCAAGTACGGCCCCCAGTAGTCCGAGTGACCGCCAAGTGACCTACGGGTAGGCCGGTCCCGAAAACCGGCCGACCGGGTGAAATCTCCCTAAACTGGACGTGTCCGATCCAGCCCGGGAGACGCCATGACATTCGTACAAATAGTCGATTACGAGACCAGCAGGCCCGAGGCCGTCAACGAGGTCTTCGACCGGTACCTGGCGCAGACGCAGGGCAAGCGCACCGTGTCCCACACCATGGTGGGCAGGGACCGCGAATCCGACACGCACTTCGTCGACGTCGTCGAATTCCCGTCGTACGAAGACGCCATGAAGAACTCTCATCTCGCGGAGACGGACAAGATGTTCCAGGAGATGGTGGCCCTCTGCGACGGGATGCCCCGGTTCACCAACCTGGACGTCATCCGCGACGAGCACCTCAACACGCTGCTCGCGAACCGGATGTTCGACGAGCTCGCGATGAAGGGCGACATGTCCACCGCCGACGAGATCTTCGCGTCGGACTACCGCGACCACGACATCGGCAACTCCAAGGACCAGATGGGCCCCGAGGGCATGCGCGAGGACGTGCAGATGTGGCGCAGCGCCTTCGACTTCACCTTCACGCGGGACGCCCAGATGGCGCAGGAGGACTACATCACCACCCTGTGGACCTGGACCGGCGAGCACAAGGGCGAGTTCATGGGGATCGCCCCGACCGGCAAGACCTGCACGATGACCGGCACGACGGTCTTCCGCTGCGAGGGCGGAAAGATCAAGGAAGGCTGGTGGCACTACGACGCCATGCGCCTGATGAAGGAACTCGGCGCGATGTAGTCGCCCCTCTCGCACGCCCCGCCCACGGAAAAGGCCCCGGTCACCACCGCGTTGACGGTGGCGACCGGGGCCCGTTCAGCTACTGACGGGTCAGTGGCTGTGGCCGTGGCCGTGCCCGTGACCGGCGTCGCCCTCGTCATCGGCCGGCTTCTCGACGACCAGGGTCTCGGTCGTGAGCAGCAGGGAGGCGATGGAAGCGGCGTTCTCCAGCGCGGAGCGGGTGACCTTGACCGGGTCGATGACGCCGGCCTTGACCAGGTCGCCGTACTCGCCGGTGGCGGCGTTGAAGCCCTGGCCCTTGTCGAGCTCGGCGACCTTCGAGGTGATGACGTAGCCCTCGAGGCCGGCGTTCTCGGCGATCCAGCGCAGCGGCTCGACGGCGGCGCGGCGGACGACCGCGACACCCGTGCCCTCGTCGCCGGTCAGGCCGAGGTTGCCCTCGAGGACCTTGACGGCGTGGACGAGCGCGGAGCCACCGCCGGAGACGATGCCCTCCTCGACCGCGGCGCGGGTCGCCGAGATGGCGTCCTCGAGGCGGTGCTTCTTCTCCTTGAGCTCCACCTCGGTGGCGGCGCCGACCTTGATGACGCAGACGCCGCCGGCGAGCTTCGCCAGGCGCTCCTGCAGCTTCTCGCGGTCCCAGTCCGAGTCGGTGGACTCGATCTCGGCCTTGATCTGGTTGACGCGGCCGACGACCTCTTCGTGGCTGCCGCCACCGTCGACGATGGTGGTGTCGTCCTTGGAGATGGTCACGCGGCGCGCGGAACCGAGGACGTCCAGACCGGCCTGGTCGAGCTTGAGGCCGACCTCCTCGGCGATGACGGTGGCACCGGTGAGGGTGGCCATGTCCTGGAGCATCGCCTTGCGGCGGTCACCGAAGCCGGGGGCCTTGACGGCGACCGCGTTGAAGGTGCCGCGGATCTTGTTGACGACGAGGGTGGAGAGCGCCTCGCCCTCGACGTCCTCGGCGATGATCAGCAGCGGGCGGGAGCCGCCGGCCTGGATGACCTTCTCGAGCAGGGGCAGGAGGTCCTGGATGGACGAGACCTTGCCCTGGTTGATCAGGATGTACGGGTCGTCGAGGACGGCCTCCATACGCTCCTGGTCGGTGACCATGTACGGCGAGAGGTAGCCCTTGTCGAAGGCCATGCCCTCGGTGAACTCCAGCTCCAGGCCGAAGGCGTTGGACTCCTCGACGGTGATGACACCGTCCTTGCCGACCTTGTCCATCGCCTCGGCGATGAGCTCGCCGACCTGCTGGTCCTGCGCGGAGAGCGCGGCCACGGCAGCGATGTCGGACTTGTCCTCGATCGGGCGGGCAGTCGCGAGGAGCTCCTCGGACACGGCCTTGACCGCGGCGTCGATGCCCTTCTTCAGGGCGGCCGGGGAAGCGCCCGCGGCGACGTTGCGCAGACCCTCGCGGACCAGCGCCTGGGCCAGCACGGTGGCGGTGGTGGTGCCGTCACCCGCGATGTCGTTGGTCTTGGTCGCCACCTCCTTCACGAGCTGCGCGCCCAGGTTCTCGTACGGGTCGTCCAGCTCGACCTCGCGGGCGATGGTGACACCGTCGTTGGTGATGGTGGGGGCGCCGAACTTCTTGTCGATGACGACGTTGCGGCCCTTGGGGCCGATCGTCACCTTGACCGTGTCGGCAAGCTTGTTGACGCCGCGCTCGAGGGCGCGACGGGCGTCCTCGTCGAACTTCAGGATCTTCGCCATGGGAGCGGTTCAGCCCTCTCGAAAACTCGGGTTTAACGAACTACGCCCCTTGCCGCCCGGCAATCAGCGGGGTGACCAGGGGCGCAGCTCAAAGCAATGCTTCGGTGAATTACTTCTCGATGATCGCGAGCACGTCGCGAGCCGAGAGGACGAGGTACTCCTCGCCGCTGTACTTCACTTCGGTGCCGCCGTACTTGCTGTACAGCACGATGTCGCCGACGCTGACGTCCAGCGGGAGACGCTGGCCGTCCTCGAAGCGACCCGGGCCCACGGCGAGGACGACGCCCTCCTGGGGCTTCTCCTTCGCGGTGTCCGGGATGACCAGGCCGGAAGCCGTGGTCTGCTCGGCGTCGAGCGGCTGGACCACGATGCGGTCCTCGAGCGGCTTGATGGCAACCTTGGAGCTGGTGGTCGTCACGATCCGACCTCCCCCTTCGGAGATCTCACGGGGCTAACTGTCTAGGTGGCGACCAGGTGGATCCGTCGTCGCGGGTGCCGGACCTGCCCGTCGCTGTGTTGGCACTCACCGGTGGCGAGTGCCAGGTGCGAGACTATTCCGGCGATTAGCACTCGGTCAAGCGGAGTGCCAACACGCTCCGCCGGGCGATGCGGATCCGGGGGGTCCCCGGGCCCCGCCGGGGCCCGGGGGCCGGCCCCCCGAGGGGTGGGCGGTATGTGACGCTTGGGGCGTGCGGATTCTCGTGGTCGAAGACGAAGAAGGCCTCGCCGAGTCCCTGCGGCGCGGCCTCTGCGCCGACGGCCACTGGGTCGACGTCGCCCACGACGGCCACCGCGGTCTGGAGCTCGCCCGCACGGGCTCGTACGACGCCGTCCTGCTCGACCTGATGCTGCCCGGCCTCAGCGGCTACGAAATCTGCTCCCGCATCCGGGCCGACGGCGACCCCACGCCCGTGCTCATGCTGACCGCCAAGGACGGCGAGTACGACGAGGCCGAAGGCCTCGACTGCGGCGCCGACGACTACCTCACCAAGCCGTTCTCCTTCGTGGTCCTGGCCGCCCGCCTCCGCGCCCTCGCCCGCCGCGCGGGCGCGGCAACAGCCGCCGCCACGACCGCCGGAGGCGCCGGCACGCTCCAGGCCGGCGACCTCGTCCTCGACCCCGCCGGCCGCCGCTGCCGACGCGGTACGCAGGACATCGAGCTCACCGCCCGCGAGCTCGGCGTGCTCGCCTGCCTGATGGAGCAGCCCGGCCTGGCCGTCGCCAAGCAGGACATCCTGGACCAGGTCTGGGACACCCCGCACACCATCGACCCGAACATCGTCGAGGTGTACGTCTCCTCGCTGCGCAAGAAGATCGACGCCCCCTTCGGCCGCCGCTCGATCCGCACCGTCCACGGCACCGGCTACCGGATGGCCGCGGACGGTGGCTAGGACCGGCCGTTCGAAAACGGCTGGATCCGTCCGGTCGCAAGGCCGAGGAGAGGGGCCGTGCAGCGGCCGCCGGTCCGGCCTCGTCCGCACGTCCGGCCCCGGGCCGCTCCGGCGGCGCGCCGCCGTGGCCGCCGCCCTCGCCATGGCGGCGGTCCTCGGCGTCGGCGGGCTGTGGCTGTACACGCTGCTGCGGACCAACCTCCTCGACAACACCACCAACCGCACCGAGCTGGCCGCCCGCAAGGTCGCCGCCCAGCTCGACGGCCGCGCCCTCCCGCCCGGCGGCCGGCTGCCCGCGCCGGAGAGCGGGGTGGACCTGGTCCTCGTACGGGACGCGCAAGGGCGGACCGTCGCCTCCACCGGGGACCTCGGGGACACCCCCGACCTCGGCGGCCTGCGCCCGCCCGCATCCGGTGCGTCCGGTGCATCCGGCGAGGACTCCCGGTCGGCCGTGCTCCCGCCCGCGCGCCCCGGCGCGGAACGGCGCGCGGTGGTCGTGGTGGATGCGCCGGGCGCGCACGAGGTGTACGCCGTCACCGTGCTCGGCGACGTGGACGACGCGACCCGGGCCATCGCCCTCGGCCTGCTGGCCGGCGCGCCCCCGCTGATCGGCTTCGCGGCGGCCCTGGCCTGGTGGGTGACGGGCCATGCGCTGCGGCCGGTCACCGCGATCCGGACCGGGCTGGCGGCGGTCACCGCCAGCGAGCTGGGCCGAAGGGTTCCGGATCCAGGCGGGGCGGACGAGATCGCCCAGCTGGCCCGGACCGTCAACGACACGCTCGATCGGCTGGAGCGGTCCGACGCCCGGCAGCGGCAGTTCACCGCCGACGCCTCACACGAGCTGCGCAATCCGCTGGCCGCGGTCCGGTCCCGGCTGGAGGTGGCGCTGGACCGGCCCGACCGGGAGTCGGTCGCGGCCGCACTGGCCGATACCGAGCGGCTCCAGCGCATCGCCTCGGACCTGTTGCTGCTGGCCCGCCTGGACGGCGGCCCGGTGCCGGCGCCTCGGACCGAGCCGGTGGACCTGGCTCTGCTGGCCGCGGAGGACCTGGCCCGCCGCCCGTCCCCGCGGGTTCCGCTCCGGCTGGACGCGCCGGCGCCCGTACCGGCGGCCGGGGACCCGGCGCGCCTCGAGCGTGCGCTGGCCAACCTGGTGGACAACGCGCTGCGGCATGCCCGTACGGGGGTCGTCGTACGGGCGGCCACCGAGTCCGCCGAGGCCGCCGAGTCCGCGGAGTCCCCGGGCGGCGCCGGCTGGACGGTGCTGGAGGTCGAGGACGACGGCCCGGGCATCCCGGAGGCGGACCGGGACCGGGTCTTCGAGCGGTTCGTACGGCTCGACGCGGACCGCGGCCGGGCCGGCGGCGGTACGGGCCTCGGCCTGTCCATCGTCCGCGAGATCGCCCGCGCCCACGGCGGCGTGGCGCACGCCCTGCCGTCGCGCGCGGGCGGCCCCGGCATCCGCCTGGTCCTGCGCCTGCCGGCGGGCGGGCCCGGATCGGCGACGCGGTCCCGGTCCCGGTCCCGGTCCTGAGAGTGCCGAGCGTCCTGAACGTCCCTTCAGGACTCTCAGGAATCCTTCAGCGCCCCTCCCCCACCATCGACTGCCATGAGCGCGCACCGGAGGAAGACCAGCCACCCCGCCCGCCGGCCCCGTCGGCAACCGGCACGACGCCGCCCCCGCCGCATCGCCCGCACCCTGCTCGTCACCGCCTGCGCGCTGGCCGTCACGGCCGCCGCCGGCGCCTGGTACGTGTACCGGGACCTCGTCGGCAGCATCGGCAGTTCCAAGGCGCTCCAGGGCGCCGAGAAGTCGAAGTACGGCGACACCAACATCCTGCTGATGGGCCTCGACAGCCGTCGCGACCAGAACGGCGAGGAGCTCCCCGAGGAGGTCCTCGACAAACTGCACGCCGGCAGCTCCGACATCGGCGGCTACAACGCGAACACCCTGATCCTGCTCCACGTGCCCGGTGACGGCAGCCGGGCGAAGGCCTTCTCGGTCCCGCGCGACGACTTCGTCGACGTGGCGGGGCAAGGCAAGGACAAGATCAAGAAGGCGTACGGGCTGGCGAAGGCGAAGGAGGAGGAGCGGCTCTCGGGCCAGGGGGTCAAGGACCGGCGCCAACTGGAGCGCAAGGGGCGGGAGGCCGGGCGCAAGGCTCAGATCGAGACGGTACGGAACTTCCTGGGCGTCCCGATCGATCACTTCGCCGAACTGAACCTGGCCGGTTTCTACCACCTCGCGGACGCGCTGGGCGGCGTACCGGTGTGCCTGAAGAAGCCGGTGCAGGACAAGTACTCGGGCGCCGACTTCCCGGCCGGCCGCCAGACCCTGAACGGTCAGCAGTCCCTGGCCTTCGTACGCCAGCGGCACGGCCTGGACATGGGCGATCTGGACCGGACGAAGCGGCAGCAGGCCTTCCTGGCGGGCGCCACGCAGAAGCTGAACTCGGCCGGGACCTTCACCGATCCGGTCAAGCTGATGAAGCTGATCGACGCCGCGAAACAGGACGTGGTGACGGACGAGGGCTGGGACCTGCTGTCGTTCGTGAAGCAGGCGAAGAACCTGTCCGGCGGGAAAGTGGCGTTCACGACACTGCCCGTCGAGCGGTTCGGAAGGAACCATGGCGAGGACATAAACGTCGTAGACGATATGAAGATAAAGCGCCTCATTGCCGAGCAGATCGGACCGGAGGCTTCCGCCTCTGCGGCCGCTCCGAGCCCGAGCGACGCACCGGGGGCGCCTCCGGGACCGGGCGGCGCCGCCCCGGCTCCGCCCGCGAGCGGCGGTCCCGCCATCGACGGTGGCGGAATACCGTGCGTGGACTGAGACCCCTCACGACGGCGGGCGCGCGCCGCCGTACCGAGGCGCTGCTCCTCGTCTTCGTCGTTGCCCTCACCGTCTTCGGGCATGCGAGCGCCGGCCTGGCGATGAACGGCGAGCTGCCCGCCAACCTCACCGGTTTCACGATCAGCATGAGCCTGCTGGCGCTGGTGGGGCACCTGGGCGTGCGCCGGTTCGCGGCGTACGCGGACCCGCTGATCTTCCCGCTCGCGATGCTGCTGTCGGGGCTGGGGCTGGTGCTGCTGCACCGGCTCGACCAGTCGTACATCGCGCGGTACGGCGGCGAGGCGAACGCGCCGGGGCAGTTGCAGTGGACGGTCATCGGCGTGGCCGCGTGCCTGGCGGTGGTGGCGCTGCTGCGGGACCACCGGCTGCTGCAGCGGTTCATCTACATCACGATGGTGGTCGCACTGGTGCTGCTGATCGCGCCGGCGTTCTTCGGCGCGGACACGTACGGGGCGAAGCGCTGGATCATCCTGTTCGGGTTCTCGCTCCAGCCCGGCGAGTTCGTGAAGATCATGATCTCGGTCTTCTTCGCGGGGTATCTCGTCATCCACCGCGATTCGCTGGCCCTGACGGGGCGGAAGTTCCTGGGCATGCGGCTGCCCCCGATGCGGCAGCTCGGGCCGATCATCACGGTGTGGATCGTGTCGCTGCTGGTGCTGGTCTTCGAGCGCGACCTGGGTACGTCGCTGATCTTCTTCGGTGTGTTCGTGGTGATGCTGTACGTCGCCACCGAGCGCACCAGCTGGATCGTGACGGGGCTGTTGATGGCGGGCGTCGGGGCCTTCGTGGTGGGTTCGACGGAACCGCACGTCAAGGGGCGCGTGGCCGCCTGGCTGGAGCCGCTGTCGTACTACTGGAAGGAGCGGCCGCCGGGGGTCATCTCGGACCAGTCCGCGCAGGCGCTGTTCAGCTTCGGGACCGGCGGCATGTCGGGCACGGGGCTGGGGAAGGGCCACCCGGAGCTGATCGGCTTCGCGGGGCGCAGCGACTTCATCCTGACCACGGTGGGCGAGGAGCTCGGGCTGGCCGGGGTCATGGCGGTGCTGATCCTGTACGCACTGCTGG
Organism: Streptomyces sp. NBC_01296; assembly: GCF_035984415.1. Taxonomy (NCBI): domain Bacteria; kingdom Bacillati; phylum Actinomycetota; class Actinomycetes; order Kitasatosporales; family Streptomycetaceae; genus Streptomyces; species Streptomyces sp. NBC_01296. Next base: position 3,757,089 of record NZ_CP130720.1, read on the forward strand.
TCCAGCGGGGGCTGCGGATGGCGCTGGGCGCCCGCGACCCGTTCGGGAAGCTGCTGGCGGTGGGCCTGTCGGCGGCGTTGGCGCTGCAGGTCTTCGTGGTGGCGGGCGGCGTGACGGGCCTGATCCCGCTGACCGGCAAGGCGCTGCCGTTCCTGGCGAAGGGCGGCTCGTCCCTCCTGGCCAACTGGATCATGATCGCCCTGCTCATCCGCATCAGCGACAGCGCGGAACGCCAACGCGAGGCGGACGCCCAGGGCCCGGCGGAAACGACGATCACGCCGGTGGTGGCGGCTGCTGCTTCACCCCCGAGCGGAGCCGGGCCTGAGCGCGGTTGACCGTCCGCCTCCCCTGCCGACTCCGGCAGGGGGCGGGATACCGCCGACCAAGGGCGGGGGTGCAGTGAACCGGCGTCGGGAGAGGCGCCGGGGGCTGCCCGAGGCGCGCCAGGCGGACCACCGTGCGCCAGCGCATCGGCTTGCGCCGACCGCACGGGGTGCGGACGCCTTCCGCGAAGCCGGGTGAGCCACGCCTTCAGACCGGCGAGCGGAGGTCGGCGCACGAGCATCAGCACCGTCCAGACGACGAGGTAGACCGGGACCAGAAGGGCCGGCAGATGCCGCTTGGCCAGCCACACGCGGTTGCGGGCGTTCATCCGGAAGTAGACCTCGTGGCGGGCCGGACTCGTCCGCGGGTGCTGGAGCAGCAGCTCCGGCTCGTACCGGACCCGCCACCCGGCATCGATGGCGCGCCAGGCGAGATCGGTCTCCTCGTGCGCGAAGAAGAACTCCGTCGGCCACGCCCCGACTTGTTCGAAGACCTCCGCCCGGATGGCATGGCCGCCGCCCAGGAACGTGGTGACCTCACCCGCCAGCATCGGATCCGAGGCCCGGAGCCGGGGAACGTGCCGCCGCTGTGTGAAGCCGGTCTCGTCCGCGATCCGGAAGCTCACGATGCCGACGTCCGGGGCGGTCATGGCCTTGCGCAGCCGGGCGAAGGTGTCGGGCTCGGGCGCGATGTTCCGCCCGCCGGACACCCCGAGGTTCTCCTGTAGTTCCGCCGTCTCGACATCAGGCCCGAGGCCGGTGAGGTGGCACCCGTTGCCCACCACGACGATCCGGACCGGCTCTCCGTTCTGAGCGCGTACGGAGTCGAGCAGGGCGAGCAGCTCGGTCCATCGGCGCCGTCAGAGGTAGTCCTCCAGGCGGCCTATGCGGTAGCCCTGGTCCTGGATGCGCTGGAGCATGCGGGTCGTCATCTGGATCTCCGTCGAGCCCTTGAGTTCCGACGGGCCGCGGAAGTGCGCCAGGATGATGTCGCCCGGTTTGAGGGCGGAGCCCTCGGCGTACTGGAAGTTGTTGATCTGCATCGACACCCGCCACAGGACCACCTGCGAGATGCCGCATTCGGCGGCGGCCTTGAGGGTGTCGTCGTTGTAGTTGCCGTACGGCGGGCGGAAGCGGACCGGCTTGGTGCCGAAGCGCTTCTCCAGGCGTTCCTGCTGGCCGCAGATCTCCTTCTTCTGCGCCGCGAAGGGCAGGGTCCGGAGGTTCGGGTGCGTCAGGGTGTGGTTGTTGATCGTGCTGCCGGAGCCGTTGTCGCGGAGCTTCTCGAAGTACCCGTAGTCCGACGAGGCGATGTTGTCCGTCAGGAACATGCTGATCGGCAGCTTGAGGTCCGCCGCCATCTTCAGGAACTCAGGGTCCTTCTCCGCGCCGTCGTCGAAGGTCAGGAAGACGACCTTGTCCGTGGGCGGGACGGGTATTCGGTCCACCACCTGGGCCTTGCCCGGGGCGGCCGGCGCGAGGGAGGGCTTCTGGGCCGGCTTCGGGGCGAACTCCAGGGGGGCCTTCAGGCCCCACTTCTTGTAGGCCTCGTCCCCGGGCGTGGCAGTGGCCGCCGACTGCGACGGCGTCGCCGTCGGCGACTGCTGCGCCTCCGTGGTTTTGCGGCCCAGTCTTTCGATCGGGTCCACGCTGTTCCCGCACCCCGTCAGGGACAGCGCGAGCGCGCCGGCCGCCAGCGTTCCGGCTGTCAACCGGCGCGCGTACCTCACAAGTAGTCCTCCAGGCGAGCCACGGCATACCCCTTGTCCGTGACGGTCTTCATGACATGACGGATCATGTCAGGCATGGACCCCTTCCAGTCCTCCCGCCCTCGGAAATGAGTCAGGATGATGTCGCCGGGGTGGAGGTCGCGGTCCCACTCCCGCCAGTCCATGCGGTTCGGGAAGGCCTCGGCGTTCCACAGCGGGACCGCCTTGATGCCGCAGGACTTCGCCGCGCGCAGCGTGTCCTGGTTGTAGTTGCCGTACGGCGGCCGGAAGAGCGTCGGCCGTTTGCCGAACTGCTTCTGGATCGTGTCCTGCTGGCCGCAGATCTCCTCGTGCTGCTCCTCGTACGAGAGGGCCGGCATGTAGCGGTGGTTGAGCGTGTGGTTGTTCAGGGTGACGCCGGCGGCCTGCATCTCCTTGAAGTAGGGGTAGTTGTCGCGGACGAGGTAGTCGCTGAGGAACGCCGTGTACGGGATCTTCAGCTCCTTCATCATCTTCAGGAACTCGGGGTCCTTCTCCGCGCCGTCGTCGATCGTCAGGAAGACGACCTTGTCCTCCGTGGGGACGGTGGTGAAGACGGGCGGGAGGTCTTCCTGGCCCTCGACCTCGAAGCCCTCGCGGGTGGTGATCTCCGGCTTCGCCTGCGGGGCGGCCGGCGCCATCAGCGGCGGCTTCGCCAGCTTCCACTTCTTCGCCGCGGCGATCCGGGCCTGCTGGGCGGCCTTCAGCTGCTCGGCCGAGCCCGCGACCGCGCCCGCCGCACCCGCCGCCTCGGCGCCCTTGCCGGCCTTGGTCTTGGCGGGCGTTTCGGAGTCCGCGGAGGAGCCGCAGCCGGTTCCGAGGGCGGCGACCAGCAGTGCGGCCAGTGCCACCCCGACTCGGCCGCGCGGACCCGCCGCGGACCGGTGACCATGGAGCGTCTTATGTTCCTTTTGTCTGACTAGCTGCATAGCAGCGCATCCTGGCATCCGACATGCACGCCGCCCCGCCGACACCGCGAACGGAAGACGACCTTCCATCGAGTGGCCCACACTGACCGACAATGAACCGGTGACCCCCGAAGACTTCGCCGCGCTCCTCACCCCCGAGGGCCGCGCCCTCCTCGACTCGCTGCGCGACCACGACCCGTCCCAGGAACTCGCCATCGCCACCCGGCTGCGCCGCGAGCACCCCGCCGCACTGGTCTCCGCCGCACTCGGCCAGGCCCGGCTGCGGCAGCGCGCGGTGGCGAAGTTCGGTGACGAGGACGCGTTCCGCATGTACTTCACGCCCGGCGGCGGCGAGATGGCCACCCGCGCCTCGGTGGCCTCGTACCGCGCCGGGCGGCTCGCGGAACTCGGCGTGCGCAGCGTCGCCGACCTGTGCTGCGGCATCGGCGGGGACGCCCTGGCGCTGGCCCGGCTCGGCATCCGCGTGCTCGCCGTGGACCGCGACCCGCTGACCGTCGCCGTCGCCCGCGCCAACGCCGAGGCCCTGGGGCTGGCGGAGCTCATCGAGGTCCGCGAGGCGGACGTGACCGACGTGGACACCTCCGGGTACGACGCCGTCTTCCTCGACCCCGCCCGGCGTGGGGGCCGCGGCCGGATCTTCGACCCGGAGAGCTACTCGCCGCCGCTGTCGTGGGCCGTCGAGGCTGCCCGTACGGCCAAGTACGCCGCCATCAAGATCGCCCCCGGGATCCCGCACGAGGCCGTGCCGCAGGAGGCCGAGGCCGAGTGGATCTCGGACCAGGGGGACGTGAAGGAGGCCGTGCTGTGGTTCGGGACCGCCCCCGGCACCGTCCGCGCCACCCTGCTGCCCGGCCCGCGCACCCTGCACACCGTCGATCCGCTGCCCGACCCCGAGGCGGGGCCGGTCGGCCGCTACCTCTACGAGCCCGACGGCGCCGTGATCCGCGCCCACCTCGTCGCCGAGGTCGCCGAGCAGCTGGCCGGCCGGCTCATCGACCCGACCATCGCGTACGTCACCGCCGACGAGCTGCGCGCGACGCCGTACGCCACCGCGTACGAGATCACCGACGTGCTGCCCTTCGGCCTCAAGAGGCTCAAGGCGCTGCTGCGCGAGCGCGGGGTGGGCATCCTGACCGTGAAGAAGCGCGGTTCGGCGATCGAGCCCGAGGAGCTGCGCAAGAAGGTCAAGCCGCAGGGGCCGCACTCCGCGACCGTCTTCCTGACCCGGGTCGCGGGCGCCCCCTCGATGCTGATCGGCTCGCCGGTCAGCGCGCCGCGGTAGCGCTGCCGCGGAAGGCGCGCACCGCCCACCGGTAGTGCGCGCCCGCCTTGCCGAGACCCAGCAGGCCCGTGATCCACAGGATCATGCCGAGGCCGATGAAGTACGTGACCTCGCCGTACGTCGACTCGCCCGGGCGGGCCGATGCGGCCGACCCGAAGGTCACGTACAGCCCGAACGCGCCCAGCGCGAAGGAGGCCAGCAGCCAGGTCAGGCTCAGCCCGGGGGCGCGGAGCCGGGCGTCGGCGGCCGGATCCCGGTCCGACTCCGCCCAGGCGCACAGCAGCTGGCGTACGCGCCGGTCCCGCTTGGCGCCCCAGGCGAACCAGAACCCGGCAGGGATCAGCACGCCCGCGCCGAGCAGGGCGAAGATGAGGCCGAAAACGTACGCGAACGGGTCGCCGGGCACCTCGAAGGACATCAGGGCCATCCCGACGAAGGACCAGCCGAGCGCGAAGACCGCGGCGACGGCCCAGAGCAGCAGCAACCGCCCCAGGCCCAGGCTGCGCCGGCGCAGGTCCTGCAGGAACCGCGCCCGGTCGGCCCGTACGGTGCCCTCGTCCAGCCAGGCGCGCAGGTGGGCGGGAGGCGGCGGAGGCGGCAGGTCACGGCGAGGCATGCACATGACGATATCGGCATCCGGCCACAAGTCCGGTCCGGAGCTGCTCGAGAGGGCCCGGCGTGTCAACTGCCGGTGGTCTCCACGGACTCGAACCGCCAGCGGTGCACCGGCCGGGTGATGAGATCGGCGGCGGGCTCCGGGAGTTCGGGCAGTTCCGCCGCCAGACCTTCGGCGGCTTCCCACCAGGTGACGACCAGCACCCGGTCCTGCGGGGCCCGCAGCAGCTCGCGGCGCACCGGCTCGCGCGCCAGCACCTGCGAACGGGCCCACTCCAGCAGCTCGTTGCCCCGCCCGGCGGCGGCCCGGGCCTCCCACATCAGCGTGACGGTGCCCATCAGTACAGGTTGTCCTTGCTCAACTCGTGCACGTGGTCGTGGTCATGGCCGTGCGCGGGGGAGTGCGTGTGAGCGGTGCCCGGAACGTGCGGGTCCGTCACCGGCAGCGAGGAGTCCGCCGACAGGTCCCAGTCCGAGGCCGGCCGGTTCCGCTTGACCATCTCCGCGCCCAGCGCCGCCACCATCGCGCCGTTGTCCGTGCACAGCTTGGGCCGCGGCACGCGCAGGATGATCCCCGCGTCGTCGCAGCGCTCCTGCGCCAGCGACCGCAGCCGGGAATTGGCCGCCACACCGCCGCCGATCATCAGGTGGTCGACGCCCTCGTCCTTGCACGCGCGGATCGCCTTGCGGGTCAGCACGTCCACCACGGCCTCCTGGAAGGACGCCGCCACATCGCGCACCGGCACCTCCTCGCCCGCGTTCCGCTTCGCCTCGATCCAGCGGGCGACCGCCGTCTTGAGACCGGAGAAGGAGAAGTCGTACGCCGCGTCGCGCGGCCCCGTCAGCCCGCGCGGGAAGTTGATCGCCTTCGGGTCGCCCTCCCGCGCGAGCCGGTCGATGACCGGGCCGCCGGGGAAGCCCAGCTGCAGCACGCGCGCGATCTTGTCGAAGGCCTCGCCCGCCGCGTCGTCGATGGTCGCGCCCAGCGGCCGTACGTCGGAGGTGATGTCCGGGGCGAGCAGCAGCGAGGAGTGCCCGCCGGACACCAGCAGCGCCATGGTCGGCTCCGGCAACGGCCCGTGTTCCAGCTGGTCGACGCAGATGTGCGAGGCCAGGTGGTTCACCCCGTACAGCGGCTTGCCGAGCGCGTACGCGTACGCCTTGGCCGCCGAGACGCCCACCAGCAGCGCCCCCGCGAGGCCGGGACCCGCGGTGACGGCGATGCCGTCGAGGTCGCGGGCGCTGACCCCGGCCTCCTTCAGGGCGCGCTCGATGGTGGGGACCATCGCCTCCAGGTGCGCCCGGGAGGCCACCTCGGGCACGACGCCGCCGAAGCGCGCGTGCTCGTCGACGCTGGACGCGATCGCGTCCGCCAGCAGGGTGGTGCCGCGGACGACGCCGACGCCGGTCTCGTCGCAGGAGGTCTCGATGCCGAGGACGAGCGGTTCGTCAGCCATTGCTCTCACTGCTCTCAGTGCTCTCAGTCGTTGCTTGTGCGGGGTCGGTCAGGCGCATCACGAGCGCGTCCACGTTGCCGGGCTGGTAGTAGCCCCGCCGGAAGCCGATCGGCTCGAAGCCGAAGCGCTCGTAGAGCTTCTGGGCCCGGGTGTTGTCCACCCGTACCTCCAGCAGCACCTCGGCGCACTCGAACGCGGTGGCGGCGCGCAGCAGGTCGGTGAGGAGCCGGGCGCCGAGCCCGGTCCCCCACTGGTCGCGTGCGGCCGCGATGGTCTGTACGTCGGCCAGGTCACCGGCGGCGGCCAGCCCGGCGTAACCGACCAGGCGGCCATCGGGGGTCTCGGCGACCACGTAGCGGCGGGTGGCGTGCGGGCCGCGGGCGTGGGCGAGCTCGGACCAGAACATGCCCGCGGACCAGGCGTCCTCGGGGAACAGCTCGTGTTCCAGTTCCAGCACGGGCTCGATGTCCCACCAGCGCATCTCGCGCAGTACTGCGGTCACTGCCGTCACTGCCGTCACTGCGGGGTGACCACCTTGTAGTTCTTCGGCACCTGCGCGTCGGGGCGGCGCAGGTACAGCGGCGTCGCAGGCAGGAACTCGGCTCCGGCCGCGAGACGTTCCACCGCCAGGGCGGCGAGGGCGGCGGCGCTCTGGTGCTCGGGGGCCCGCGCGTCGGTGAAGACGTCCGGGTACAGCTGCGCGCCCTGGCCCACCGCGGGCAGGCCGGCGACCTGCTCGGCGATGTCGGCCGGGCGGTCCACCGCGGGCTCGCCGACGCGCGTGCGCGGGTCCTCGTACCGGGCCCAGTAGACCTCCTTGCGCCGCGCGTCGGTGGCCACGGTGAAGGGGCCCTCGATCCCGGCGGCGCCCGCGGCGTACGCGAGGCCGTCGAGGGTGCACAGGCCGTGCACGGGGATGCCGAGCACGGTGGCGAAGGTGGAGGCGGTGACGAGGCCGACGCGCAGCCCGGTGTAGGGGCCGGGTCCGACGCCGACGACGATGCCCGTGAGGGCGTCGAGCTTCAGCCCGGCCTCGGCGAGGACCTTGTCGACGGAGGGCAGCAGGAGCTCCCCGTGGCGGCGGGCGTCGACCTGGTTCGACTCGGCGAGGACGGACTCGCCGTCGTGCAGGGCGACGGTGACGGCGGGCGTGGCGGTATCTACAGCGAGCAAGAGCACGCGAACAGCCTACGACTCCGGGGCCCCGGGCCCTCGCGGCCGGTCGCCGGGCACCCCGGCTGCTACCTTCGACCCAGGTATCGGCCGAGGTCCGAGCCGGGACACGGTATGCCCGGCCGGCGCTGCGGCAAGGGGAAGCACGGGAGAGGTGGAGCAAGGTGGCACGCAGCAGCTCGGGAATCGTGGCCGGGCTCACCGTGGTGGCGCTCGCCGCCGTCGGCTTCCTCGGTTACCAGGCCTCTGCGACCGCGCCCGCGCACCCCCCGCACGCGGCCCCGCCGGTCACGGCGCCCTCCCCCGTCCCCTCCGCGCACCCGGCCGAAGCGGCGAAGCCGGTGGCCGTGCCGGCCGAATCGGGTACGGGCTCGCGCGTCGTGTATTCGATGGCCCTGAAGCGGGTGTGGCTGGTCGGCGAGAGCGGGCAGGAGCCGAAGTCGTTCCCGGTCAAGCCGAGCACGGCGCACCCGAAGCCGGGCACGTACCTGGTGAACTCGCGCTCGGGCGCGGTCACCGGCTCGGACGGGGTGCCGATCGAGCACGTCGTCCGGTTCGCCACGGCGGACGGCGTCGTGGTCGGGTTCAGCTCCCGGGTGGACGGCCAGATGCCGGAGCCCGACCCGAACAAGAAGACCGGCGGGATCCGCATGACGCGGGCCGACGGCGATGCGATGTGGGCCTTCGCGACGATCAGCTCGAAGGTCGTCGTCGTCCCCTGACGCCCTGCCCCCCTGACCGGGCAGCCCGCCACGGATTCACCCGAACGGGCTACCGGACGTGCGGGCCACCGCGCAACGCGGACCTCTCAGGCCGCCTCGGACTCCGGGGCGGCCTGTTCGCGTACGTCGGGCCTGGCGCCCACCTCGGCCCCGGTGCCTTCGGGCGCGTCCGGGGCGTGCTCCCGCACAGGTGGCGTCGAGACCGCCGTGGCGGCCGCGCCCGCGGCGAGCAGCGCCCCCATCGACACGACGGACGGGCGGGGGTCGCGCTGCACTCCTGCTGCGGACATGGCTGCCTCCTGGCCCGGGCCGGCCCGTACTTAGGTAGGCCTAACCAGCCCTCTGTACCATGTCACCACGCGCGACTCCATCGGCGCAATATCTTGCCGACGAGTTGTCGGTACGTTTTCCCGCGCCGCCCCTCGGCCGCCCCTCGCCCGTCGCCCCTCGCCCCTAGCGCACCGGGGCCAGCGCCGCCAATGCGCCCGGCCCGGACCAGCGCGAGCCGATCCCGCGCACCGAGACCTCCCGGACGTCGTCCAGGACCTCCTCGTGGCCGACCGCCCGGGCGATCACCACGTGCAGCCGGTCGTCGGAGAGCTCCTCGACCTTGCCGTCGCCCCACTCCACGACGACCACGGACTCGGGCAGCGAGACGTCGAGGTCCAGGTCCTCCATCTCGTCCAGGCCGCCGCCGAGCCGGTACGCGTCCACGTGCACCAGCGCCGGCCCGCCGCGCAGCGAGGGGTGCACCCGGGCGATCACGAAGGTCGGCGAGGTCACGGCGCCCCGTACGCCCAGCCCCTCGCCCAGGCCCCGGGTCAGCGTGGTCTTGCCCGCGCCGAGCTCCCCGGTCAGCAGGACGAGGTCGCCGGGGCGGAGCAGGCCGGCGAGAGTGCGGCCCAGCTCCTGCATGGCCTCGGGCGAGTCGACGGTGAGGCGCGCCTCGGCGCCGGCCGCCTCAGCTGCCTGCTGCGGTGCCTGACGCTGCGGTGTCTGACTGCGCGGCGCTCGCGCTTCCAGCGGTACTTCTTCCATGCCCGCCAACGTTAGTCGCTGCGGGCACCGCACCGGTGCGCGCCAGCAGGTCGGTGAGCAGCCCGGTCACCGTCTCGGGGTACTCCAGCATCATCAGGTGCCCGGCGGACTCCAGGACGACGAGCTCCGCGGCCGGCAGGGCGTCCTTGATGGCCTGGCTGTGCGCGGCCGGGGTGACCATGTCGCGGTCGCCGGCGATGACGGTGACGGGGATGTCGGCGAACCGCTGGAGGGCGGCGCTCTTGTCGTGGATCTGGAAGGCCGGGTAGAACTCGGCGACCACGTCGATCGGGGTGGCCTCGATGAGCCGCTCGGCGAAGCGCGCGACACCGGGGTCCACCTCGCGGGGGGCGCCGAACGAGTACATCTTGATCATGCCCGCGAAGAGGTCGGCGGTGGCCCGGCGGCCCTTCTCGACCAGCTCCACCTGCGAGCCGAGCGCCTTGAGCACGGGCGGCAGGATTCGGCGCACGGCGCCCATGCCGACCGAGGGCAGCCCGTACGTCACCTGGTCGAGGTGCCCACTGGAGGTGCCGACGAGGGCCACGCCGATCACCCGGTCGCGGATGAGCTCGGGGAACTGCTCGGCCAGCGCCATGATCGTCATGCCGCCCATCGAGTGGCCCACCAGGATCAGCGGGCCCTCGGGCGCGGCGGCGTCGATGACGGCCTTCAGGTCGCGGCCGAGCTGGTCGATGGTCACGCGCTCGCCGTCGGCCTGGGAGAACCCGCGCGCGCTGCGGCCGTGGCTGCGCTGGTCCCAGTACACGGCGCGGACCATGCCGCGCAGGGCGGCGCGCTGGAAGTGCCAGGAGTCCTGGCCGAGGCAGTAGCCGTGGCAGAACACGACGGTCGGGGCGGCCGGTTCCTTGCGGCGCAGCCGGGGCCGCTTCTTCGGGGTCTCGGACGGCTCGTCGACCTCGTAGTAGATCTCGGTGCCGTCCTCGGCGTAGCAGGCTCCGGCGGTGCCGCGCAGGGAGCCGTAGTCCCCGGTGGCGTCGAGCGCGAGGCGCGCCTTGCGGCGCATGCCGCGCCCGACCGTGATCCGTTCGACGGCGACGCCGGCCGCCGCGCCTGCGGCTATCACGCCGATCGCAGCGCCGGCCCAGCCGGCTTTGCGCCAGTTCTCGCTCACGCCGTCCTCACGCTCACGTCGTCCTCACTCAGCCTCAGCCGCCCAGGTAGACCCGAGGAACACGCACCCCGATACGGGTGACGATCTCATAGGCGATGGTGTCTGCCGCTCGGGCCCAGTCCTCGGCGGTGGGCTCGCCGTGCTCGCCGCTGCCGAAGATGACGGCCTCGTCCCCGGCCCGTACCAGGTCACTGCCCAGGTCGACGACGAACTGGTCCATGGCGACGCGTCCGGCGACGCGGCGGATCTTCCCGCCGACGGAGACCGGCCCGCGGCCGGAGGCGTGACGCGGGATGCCGTCGGCGTATCCGGCGGGGATGAGGGCGAGGTTCGTCTCGGCCTCGGTGACGTAGTGGTGCCCGTAGCTGACCCCGTGGCCCGGGGGCACGGCCTTGACCAGTGCCACGGAGGCCTTGAGGGTCATGGCGGGCCGCAGGCCCAGCTCCTGGGAGGTGCCGAGCTCGGGGGCCGGGGACACGCCGTAGACGGCGAGGCCGCAGCGCACGAGGTCGTAGTGGCTCTCGGGCAGCGTCAGCGTCGCGGGCGAGTTCGCGATGTGCCGGACCTCGGGCTCCACGCCCTCCTTCTCGGCGTACGCCAGCATCTCGCGGAAGGACGCAAGCTGGAGCGGGATGGAGGGGTGGCCCGGCTCGTCGGCGCAGGCGAAGTGGGACCAGAGGCCGGTGATCTTGACGGTGCCCTCGGCCTGGGCGGCGACGGCCGCGCCGACGAGCTCCGCCCAGTCGGCGGGCTGGCAGCCGCCCCGGCCGAGGCCGGTGTCGGCCTTGAGCTGGACCCTGGCCCGGCGGCCGGCGGCGTGCGCGGCCTTGCGCACCTCGTCGAGGGCCCACATCCCGCTGACGGAGATGTCCAGGTCGGCCTCGACGGCCGCCTGCCAGGGCCCGCCGGGGGTCCACAGCCAGCACATGACCGGCCCGCCGATCCCGGCGGCGCGCAGCGCGAGCGCCTCCTCGGGGGTGGCGGTTCCGAGCCAGGTGGCACCGGCCTCCTGGGCCGCGCGGGCGCAGCGGATCGCGCCGTGGCCGTAGGCGTCCGCCTTGACGACGGCCATCAACTCGGCCCCTGGTGCCCGCTCGCGCAGTGCGCGCACGTTCGCCCGTACGGCGTCAAGATCGATCTCGGCGTACACGCGCGTCGGTGTCTCGTTCATCGCCCCCAGTCTCTCAGAGCCCGGCCATGGCTTGCTCGACCGCCGTCCCCCTCACGCACACCGGGATGTTCCACCCCCGTTGGGACCACTCAGGGGACGCGGGGGTCCGTATGCCGACGACGGGAGCGGGGCCGTCCGGGTGGGGCCGCGGCGTCACGGGGCCTGGACACCGCGCCAGGCCTCCGGGAGGGATTCCGCGATCTGCTGGGCGAGGAGCGGGGCTCCGGAGGCGGCCCGGCGCCCCGCCAGACCGTGGAGGTACGCCGCGACCGAAGCGGCGTCGACCGCCGGCAGGCCCGAGGCCAGCAGGGAGCCGGCCAGGCCCGACAGGACGTCACCGCTGCCGGCCGTCGCCAGCCACGCGGTTCCCGTCGGGTTGACCCGGACCGGGCCGCCGCCCCGGGACACCAGGGTCGTCGAGCCCTTCAGCAGGGCCGTCGCCCCGTACCGCGCCGCCAGCGACCGTACGGACGACAGCCGGGCCGACTCCACCGCCTCCCGGGACATCCCCAGCAGCGCCGCCGCCTCCCCCGCGTGCGGGGTCAGCAGCGTCTCGGCCGGGCGGGCCCGCAGCACCTCCGGGTCCAGCCCGCGCAGCCCGTCCGCGTCCACCAGCACCGGGACCGGGTCGGCCAGGACCTCCGCGACCTCCGCCGCCCGGCCCGCCCCCAGCCCCGGCCCGACCACCCACGCCTGCACCCGGCCCCGCCCGATCAGCGTCTCGGGGTACCGCGCCAGCACCGCGTCCGCCGCCGGCCCGACGTACCGCACGGCGCCCGCGCCGCCGCGCAGCGCCCCGGCGACGGCGAGCACCGCCGCGCCCGGGTACTGGGCCGACCCGGCGACGATGCCGACCACGCCCCGGCGGTACTTGTCGCTCGACGCCGTCGGAGCCGGCAGCAGCGCCGCCACATCGGCGTGCTGCAACGCCTCGGCGTCCGGCTCCGGCAGCGACAGCCCGATGTCCACCAGGCGCAGCGCGCCCGTGCGCGAAGCCCCCGGGTCGATGAGCAGCCCCGGCTTGTACGCCCCGAAGGTCACCGTGACATCGGCCCGGACGGCCGGGCCGGCCACCTCCCCGGTGTCCGCGTCGACCCCGCTCGGCAGGTCCACCGCGACCACGACCACGCCGGCCGGGATCTGCTCCACCAGCTCCGCCGCGGCCGGCCGCAGCCCGCCGCGCCCGCCGATGCCGACGAGCCCGTCCAGTACGAGGTCCGCCTGGCCGGGGACGTCCGGCGCGACCCGGCCCCCGGCGGCCAGCAGCGCCCGCAGCCCGCCCGCGTGAAGCCGCTCCGGATCCATCGGCACCGCCGTCACCCCGGCGCCGCGCCGGGCCAGCCGGGCGCCCGCGTACAGGGCGTCGCCGCCGTTGTCCCCCGGCCCGACGAGCAGGACGACGCGCGCCCCGTACACCCGGCGCAGCAGGCCCGCGCACACGGCGGCCAGTCCGGCCGCAGCCCGCTGCATCAGGGCGCCCTGCGGCAGCCGGGCCATCAACTCCCGCTCGGCGGCCCGTACGGTCTCCACGCTGTAAGCAGTACGCATGGCACCAGCGTGCCCGAACCCCGGGGAGCCGGCCTATCCTTCGGCGATCACCACGGCGGAGGCCACACCCGCGTCGTGGCTCAGGGAGATGTGCCAGGACTTCACGCCCAGCGCCAGCGCCCTGGCCTCGACCGTTCCCGACACCCGCAGCCGCGGCTGCCCGGTCTCCTCCACGTACACCTCGGCGTCGGTCCACAGCATCCCGCCGGGCGCGCCGAGCGCCTTGGCGAGGGCCTCCTTGGCCGCGAACCGGGCGGCGAGCGAGGCGATCCCGCGCCGCTCGCCGCTCGGGAGCGTCAACTCGGAGTCGACGAACAGCCGCCCGGCCATGTTCGGGGTGCGCTGCAGCGCCTCACCGAACCGCTCGATCTCGGCAACGTCGATCCCCACACCGATAATCACAACGCCAACTCGCTTCGCTCACTCCACGGTCACCGACTTCGCGAGATTACGCGGCTGGTCCACCTCGTTCCCCCGCGCCGTCGCGAGCTCGCACGCGAAGACCTGCAGCGGCACCGTCGCCACCAGGGGCTGCAGCAGCGTCGGCGTCGCCGGGATCCGGATCAGGTGGTCGGCGTACGGGACGACCGCCTCGTCGCCCTCCTCCGCGATCACGATGGTCCGCGCCCCGCGCGCCCGGATCTCCTGGATGTTCGACACGATCTTGTCGTGCAGCACGGAACGCCCGCGCGGCGACGGCACGACGACCACCACCGGCAGGTCCTTCTCGATCAGCGCGATCGGCCCGTGCTTGAGCTCGCCGGCCGCGAAGCCCTCGGCGTGCATGTACGCCAGCTCCTTGAGCTTGAGCGCACCCTCCAGGGCCACCGGGTACCCGACGTGGCGCCCGAGGAACAGCACCGTGTTCTTGTCCGCCAGCGAGCGCGCCAGCTCCCGGACCGGCTCCATGGTCTCCAGTACGGTGTCCACGGCCGCGGCGATGTCGGACAACTCGCGGACCACCGCCTCGATCTCGTCGCCCCACTTCGTACCCCGGACCTGCCCGAGGTACAGCGCGACCAGATAGCAGGCCACCAGCTGCGTCAGGAACGCCTTGGTCGAGGCGACGGCCACCTCGGGACCGGCGTGCGTGTACAGCACCGCATCCGATTCGCGCGGGATCGTCGACCCGTTCGTATTGCAGATGGCCAGCACCTTGGCCCCCTGCTCGCGCGCGTGCCGCAGCGCCATCAGGGTGTCCATGGTCTCGCCGCTCTGCGAGATCGCGACCACCAGCGTCCGCTGGTCCAGGATCGGGTCGCGGTAGCGGAACTCGCTCGCCAGCTCCGTCTCGCACGGGATGCGGGTCCAGTGCTCGATGGCCAGCTTCGCGATCATGCCCGCGTGGTACGCCGTACCGCACGCCACGATCACGACCTTGTCGACCTCCCTGAGCACCGAGACGGGGATGCGCACCTCGTCCAGGGTCAGCGAGCCGCTCGCGTCGATCCTGCCCAGAAGGGTGTCGGCGACAGCCTTCGGCTGCTCGGCGATCTCCTTGAGCATGAAGTAGTCATACCCCCCCTTCTCGGCCGCCGAGGCGTCCCAGTCGACGTGGTACGCCCGCACGGACGCGGGTGCACCGGCGAAGTCGGTCACCGTGACCCCGTCGCGGCGGAGCTCGACGACCTGGTCCTGCCCCAGCTCGATCGCGGACCGGGTGTGGGCGATGAACGCGGCCACGTCCGAGGCGAGGAAGTTCTCACCTTCCCCAACGCCCACCACCAGGGGGGAGTTCCGGCGCGCCCCGACCACCACGTCCGGCGCGTCGGCGTGCACCGCGACCAGCGTGAACGCGCCCTCCAGCCGCCGGCACACCTGCCGCATGGCCTCCGCGAGATCCCCGCAGGCACCGAACCGCTCCGCCAGCAGGTGCGCGACGACCTCGGTGTCCGTCTCGGACTCCAGCCGGTGCCCGCGCTCGGCCAGTTCGGCGCGCAGCGCGGCGAAGTTCTCGATGATGCCGTTGTGCACGACGGCCACCCGGCCCGCGTTGTCCAGGTGCGGGTGGGCGTTGACGTCGGTGGGCCCGCCGTGGGTGGCCCAGCGGGTGTGCCCGAGTCCCGTGGAACCGGCCGGCAGCGGGTGCCCGACCAGCTCCTTCTCCAGATTGACCAGCTTCCCGGCCTTCTTGGCGGCGACGAGCCCCCCGTCCGCGAGCACGGCGACGCCCGCCGAGTCGTAGCCGCGGTACTCGAGCCGCTTGAGTCCGGCGATGACCACATCGAGCGCCGACTGCGCTCCCACGTAACCCACAATTCCGCACATACGGCGCAGCGTACGCCGTAGTTGGCCGTCTGCCCGGTACCTGAACAAGACGAAACCCCGCCCCGGCGCATGCGCCGGGGCGGGGTTGACGGTCGGTGCGGCCGGGGTCAGCCGAGCTTCTTGACCTGGGTGTCGATCAGCGCCTTCGGGTGCTCGGCCGTGCCCGTCAGGCTGACCGAGCTGAAGGTGGCCACGGTGGAGCCCTTGCGGGTGACGGTGATCAGGATCGTGCCCTTGTCGCCGCCGCTCAGGTCGGCGGTGAGGGACAGGCTCGCCGACTCGTCGCCGCCGGTGACGGCCGGACCGGGCTTGACGCTCTCGTACTTGGTGGTGTCGCCCTCGGCGGTGGCACTGAAGCCGCCCGCGCACGCGGTGCCCGCCGCCTTGACGGAGGCGAGCAGCTCCTCCGCGCCCTTGCCTTCGTACGAGGAGAGCCCGGTCATCGTCGTGGTGACGCCGAACGCGTTCTTGATCGCCTCGAGCTTCTCCTCCGGCGAGGCGTTCTCGGCCGGCTCCTTCGGCTTGGCGCCCAGCGCCGTACGGGCGACGCCGGTCGGCGTACCGACCTTCTGCAGGGCCTGGGACTGGACCAGGACCTTGCACGCGGCCTTGTCGGTGGTGACCGGGGTCGAGTCGACCTTGGCCAGCTTGGCGCCCGCCTCGGCCTGGACCACGTAGTCGGGGACCTCGGCCTGGGTGACCAGCAGGGCGGTCAGCTCGGCGTCCGTCTTGCCCTTCGCGGCCGGGGCCGCGGACGACGCGGCGGCGGACGGCTTGGCGTCCGGCTTCTTGTCGTCCGCCTTGTCGGAACCGCAGGCGGTGGACAGAAGGGCCAGGGACACCGCGGAGGCGGTCAGGACGGTACGACGGACAAGAGTGCTACGCACGAAGGATCTCCCCCAGGAAAACACGGCAAAGACAGCAGCGGCAGCAGAAGGAGCGCCGCGGTGATCAAGCAAATCTACGGGGCGGTTCGATCACGGCCAGTCCATTTTCCGCCCGCTGCGGCCGATCGTGACCGGAGCGCGATCCGCACCCCGGCTCGCGGCCGGCTCGAGACCGGCACGGGAACCACTGCACGACACCCCGCAGACACCGCTGCGACGGCCCGGACCCCCGGCACGTGACCGACCACACCACCCACAACCGCCTCCGAGCCACGACAATGGCCCTGTGATCACTTCGCCGCCACGAAGCACGCAGCCGGACAGCGCGATGGAGCGCCCCGGCCGTCCCGAGCGACCTCACCGCCGGGCCGAGGTCTCTCCCTACGTCGACCTCACCCGGGACGAGTGGAGCGCCCTGCGCGAACGCACCCCGCTCCCCCTCACCGCCGACGAGGTCGAACGACTGCGCGGTCTCGGCGACGTCATCGACCTCGACGAGGTCCGGGACGTCTACCTCCCGCTCTCCCGCCTCCTCAACCTCTACGTCGGTGCCACGAGCAACCTCCGCGGCACCCTCAACACCTTCCTCGGCGACGCCGGCAACGGGCACGGCGCGCAGCAGGGCACCCCGTTCGTCATAGGGGTCGCCGGCTCCGTCGCCGTCGGCAAGTCCACCGTGGCCCGCCTGCTCCAGGCCCTGCTCGCCCGCTGGCCGGAGCACCCCCGCGTCGAGCTGGTCACCACCGACGGCTTCCTGTACCCGATGAAGGAGCTCCAGCGCCGCGGGCTCACCTCCCGCAAGGGCTTCCCGGAGTCGTACGACCGCCGCGCGCTCACCCGCTTCGTCGCCGACATCAAGGCGGGCAAGGACGAGGTGACGGCCCCCGTCTACTCGCACCTCATCTACGACATCGTCCCGGGCGAGCAGCTCGTCGTACGCCGCCCGGACATCCTGATCGTCGAGGGGCTCAACGTCCTCCAGCCGGCCCTGCCCGGCAAGGACGGCCGCACGCGCGTCGGCCTCGCCGACTACTTCGACTTCAGCGTGTACGTGGACGCCCGCCCCGAGGACATCGAGCGCTGGTACCTCAACCGGTTCCGGAAGCTGCGCGAGACCGCCTTCCAGAATCCTTTCTCCTACTTCCGCAAGTACACCCAGGTCTCCGAGGAGGAGGCCATGGAGTACGCGCAGACCATGTGGCGCACCATCAACAAGCCCAACCTCCTGGAGAACGTGGCCCCCACCCGCGGCCGCGCGACCCTCGTCGTACGCAAGGGCCCGGACCACAAGGTGCAAAAGCTCAGTCTCCGCAAGCTCTGACGCCGTCACGCACCAGGGGGTGTCTTGTCGATCGAGCCTGGCCTGATCGGCAAGACACCCCCTAGGGTGCGGCCATGCTGCACCTTCGGTTGATCACCCCGGCCGACCGGACCGAGGCCGTGGTCTCGGTCATCGAATCGACGGTCGGCACCACCCATCTGGTCGTACTGCCGGGCGTCGCCCGCGAACCCCGGGGCGACGTCGTGCTGTGCGACGTCGCCCGCGAGGCGGGGGACGAGCTGCTGAACGAGCTCCGGGAGCTGGGCATCGAGCAGGACGGCTCGATCGCCGTCGAGACCATCGACCTGTCGCTGTCCCGGCGGGCCGACGCGGCCGAGGAGGAGGCCCCGGGCGAGGCCGCCGACGCGGTGCTGTGGGAGCAGCTGACGGAGGCCACCCACGAGGAGTCCACGCTCACCATCACGTACGTCGCGTTCATGATCCTCGCGACCATGATCGCGGCATGCGGCGTCGCCCTCGACAACGCCATCCTGATCGTGGGAGCCATGGCGGTCGGTCCGGAGTTCGGCCCGCTCGCGGGCGTCTGCACCGCGGTGGTGCAGCGGGCGCCGCGGCTCGCCCTGCGATCCCTCGGCGCGCTGCTGATCGGCTTCGCCGCCGCGATCGTCGCCACGACCGTCTTCAGCCTGGGGATGGACGCGATCGGGCAGTTCCAGGAGGGGATGCTGGAGCGGCCCCGCCCGAACACCGGCTTCATCTGGCAGCCGGACCCGTTCTCGTTCGTGGTGTCGCTGCTCGCGGGCGTGGCGGGGGTGCTGTCCCTGACGTCCGCCAAGTCCGGGGCGCTGGTGGGCGTCGCGATCTCCGTGACCACCGTCCCGGCCGGTGCGAACGCCGCCGTGGCCCTCAGCTACGGCGACTTCTCCCAGATGTGGGGTTCGGCGGAGCAGCTGCTGCTGAACCTGGGCGGGATCATGCTGGCGGGCATCTTGACCCTGTACGCGCAGAAAGCGCTGTGGCGGACCCAGCGCGGCCGCTGGGTCCGCCGGCCGAAGACCTGAACGGCCCGGTGACGACGTCGGCCCCGCCCTCCGGAACAACACGGAAGGGCGGGGCCGACGTACGGACCGGGGGCCGGGCCTAGCCGAGCGCCGACTTGACGACGTCCGCGAGCCGCCCGGCGACCGCGCGGGCCTGCTCGATGTCGGCGGCCTCGACCATGACCCGGACGAGCGGTTCGGTACCCGACGGACGGAGCAGCACCCGGCCGGTGGTGCCCAGCTCGCGCTCGGCGTCCGCGACGGCCGCGGCCAGCTCGGCGGAGGTCCCGACCCGGGTCCTGTCCACGTCGGGGACGTTGATCAGCACCTGCGGCAGCCGCTGCATGACGCCCACCAGGTCGGCCAGCGACCGGCCGGTGGCCACGACGCGCGCCGCCAGCATCAGGCCGGTGAGCGTGCCGTCGCCGGTCGTGGCGTGGTCAAGGATGATCACGTGGCCGGACTGCTCGCCGCCGAGGGCGTAGCCGTGCTCCTTCATCGACTCGAGCACGTACCGGTCGCCGACGCCGGTCTGCACGACCTGGATGCCCTCGCCCTCCATGGCCAGCTTGAAGCCGAGGTTGGACATCACGGTGCCGACGACGGTGTTGCCGCGCAGCTGGTCGGCCTCGCGCATGGCCAGCGCCAGCACGGCGAGGATCTGGTCGCCGTCGATCTCCGCGCCGGAGCCGTCGACCGCGAGGCAGCGGTCCGCGTCGCCGTCGTGCGCGATGCCGAAGTCGGCGCCGTGCTCGACCACGGCCTGCTTGAGGAGCCCCAGGTGGGTGGAGCCGCAGCCGTCGTTGATGTTGAGGCCGTCCGGCTCGGCGCCGATGGTGACGACCTCGGCACCCGCCCGGGTGAAGGCCTCGGGCGAGACGCGGGCGGCGGCGCCGTGCGCCTCGTCCAGGACGATCTTGAGCCCGTCCAGGCGGTTGGGGAGGACACCGATGAGGTGCGCGACGTACTTGTCGAAGCCCTCGTCGTAGTCGGAGACGCGGCCGACGCCGGCGCCGGTCGGACGGTCCCAGGGGGCGCCGGTGCGGTGCTCGTCGTAGACGGCCTCGATGCGGTCCTCGAGCTCGTCGGCGAGCTTGTGGCCGCCGCGGGCGAAGAACTTGATGCCGTTGTCGGGCATCGCATTGTGGCTGGCGGAGAGCATCACGCCGAGGTCGGCACCCAGCGCACCGGTGAGATACGCCACCGCCGGGGTGGGCAGCACACCGACGCGCAGGACGTCCACGCCCGCGCTCGCGAGGCCCGCGACGACCGCGGCCTCCAGGAATTCGCCGGAGGCGCGGGGGTCGCGGCCGACGACCGCGGTCGCCCGGTGGCCCGCGAAGGTGCCTGCCTCGGCGAGTACGTGGGCAGCTGCCACGGAGAGACCGAGCGCGAGCTCAGCCGTCAGATCCGCGTTGGCGACGCCGCGTACACCGTCCGTCCCGAAGAGTTGTCCCACTGTTGTCCTCCCGAGTTCACACTTCGTTTGTGACCGCTTGTGACATGTATTTGCCGCTTGTGGCGGTAAACGAACCGCCCCGGCAGCACGGAGAGTGCTGCCGGGGCGGTTGTTGCTGAACAGCAGGCGCAGATTAACGCTTGCTGTACTGCGGGGCCTTACGGGCCTTCTTGAGACCGGCCTTCTTGCGCTCGACCGCACGGTCGTCGCGGGAGAGGTAGCCGGCCTTCTTCAGCGCCGGGCGGTTGTTGTCCACGTCCGCCTCGTTCAGCGCACGGGCCACGCCGAGGCGCAGGGCGCCGGCCTGGCCGGAAACGCCGCCACCCGAGATGCGGGCGATGACGTCGTAGCGGTTGTCCAGCTCAAGGAGCTTGAACGGGTCGTTGACTTCCTGCTGGTGCACCTTGTTGGGGAAGTAGTCCTCAAGGGTGCGACCGTTGATCTTCCACTTGCCGGTGCCCGGAACGATCCGGACGCGGGCGATGGCGTTCTTGCGACGGCCCAGGCCTGCGGCAGGCTGCGGGTCGCCGAAGCGGCCGGCAAGGGACTCGGAGGTGTAGTCGCCCTCGACGACGACCTCGGACTCGCTGGTGTACTCCTCGACGTTGCCCTCGAACTCTTCGACGGGGGTCGTCTCGGCGGTGGTCTCGGCCACGATGCTCCTCAGAATTTTCTACGTCTTAGGGGGTGGCCGGAACTACTGCGCGACCTGGGTGATCTCGAACGGCACCGGCTGCTGGGCAGCGTGGGGGTGCTGGTCGCCCGAGTAGACCTTCAGCTTCGAGAGCATCTGACGGCCCAGGGTGTTCTTGGGGAGCATGCCCTTGATGGCCTTCTCGACGGCCTTCTCCGGGTTGTTCGCCAGGAGGTCGTCGTAGCGCACGGAACGCAGACCGCCCGGGAAACCGGAGTGGCGGTACGCCATCTTCTGGGTCGCCTTGTTGCCGGACAGGTGAACCTTGTCGGCGTTGATGATGACGACGAAGTCGCCCATGTCCATGTGAGGCGCATAGGTCGGCTTGTGCTTGCCCCGCAGGAGGGCAGCGGCCTGGGTCGCCAGACGGCCGAGGACAACGTCCTGGGCGTCGATGACGAGCCACTGGCGCGAGATGTCGCCGGGCTTGGGGCTGAACGTACGCACGCGTATGCCTTCGCTTCTTCAGTGGTGGTATCCCAAAGGGCGCAAGCCCCCACGGGAAGGTCCTGACAGGGTCACCACGGACGATCACGACAGCCCTCGTTCACAACGGGGACGCAACCCGCGTGAACTGCTGGTCATCGGTCCGGTGGACCGGCGCAAGGCCCTTTCACGTGAGAATGAGAAAGCCAATACGCATAACAAACCAGCAGGATACCCAAGCAGACCCGTACGGGTCAAAACGCGGTCCGCGATGCCGATTCTGCTGGCGTCGCGGCGCACTCCGGTTCGGTCCTGGGTGGGGACCCCGCAGTTGTTACGGGCTCCAGAGTAACCCGACCTGAGCGCAGCGCACGACGCGCCAGCACAATCGCGACTCCGCAGAGGGTGGCGCAGTCCTTGAAGGCGCGCCGCTTGTGGGCCAGCTCCGAGGGCCACGGCAGCAGCGCCACCTGGGGCGTCAGGGCCAGCCAGAACCAGGGCGAGCGGGGCATCGACCCCGGCCGCACCGCCGAGGCCAGCAGCAGCGGCAGCACCACCAGCAGGTAGTGGTCGAAGGACGGCCGCGAGACCAGGAATGCGGCGAGCATCACCATGCAGGCCGTCTCCGCGAGCCTCAGCTCTCCCCCGTCCGTCTCCTCCCCCGTGCGCCGCCACCGCGTCCAGGCGGCCCACAGCCCCGCCCCGGCCCCCGAGAAGGCCACCAGCACCGCCACCGGCTCCGGCACCCCCAGCCGGGGCAGCACCGCAATGGGCGAGGCGTCCCAGGGCAGCGCGTACGCGTCCTGCCCGTTGAGCAGGAACGGCAGGGTCTTGGTGAAGAACAGCGACGGGCTCGGCATCAGCAGCGCGCCCGCCAGCGAGAGCCCCAGCGGCACCAGCACGGCTGCGGTCAGACCCCGCCACCGCCGCGCCATCACGAACAGCAGCCCGACCGGCACCAGCATCGGCTTGCAGGCGATCGCCAGCCCTATCACCAGCCCGGCCGACCCCCAGCGCCGCCGCCGCACGAGCAGCAGCGCCACCGGCAGCGCGGCCGCCGAGATCGCCGTCCAGTTGCCGATCAGCACGAGGTTCACGTACGGCTTGTAGGCCAGGGCCAGCGCCGCGAACCCGACGACGGCGAAGCGCGAGCGCAGCGGGACCGAGAACATCCGCAGCGCGGCCAGCCACCCGATGCCCAGCAGCCCGGACATCGCGACCGGCAGGGTCCAGCGCAGCACCGCCGTCGGCAGCAGCGCCTCGGGAACGGCCATCAGGACCGCGCTGGGCAGGTACAGGAAGCGCTTGTCCTCGTACGGCGACCCGCCGGCCAGCAGCGTCTGCGCCGCCTTGACCACAAAGGCGTTGTCGGAGCCCCAGTTCTCCCGCAGGCTCGTGGAGACGCAGACCCCCAGGACCACGGCGAGGGAGACGAGCTGCCAGGGCCGGGACGCGGGCCGCAGCAGCCAGTCGAGCAGCCGGTTGCCGGCGCCGTGGTGCTCCCGCTTCATGAGCCAGATGCCAGGCCACAGGCCCACAACGCCTCCCCCTCACTCCGACCGAGGGGGCGGTCTCCCCCTAGCGCTTCCGCTCGACCCTACGTTCGTCCCAAACGGGTTCCTGAGACCCGTCCCCACCGCCGCCCTCGCACCCTTCGGCCCCGGGGGGCCTCAGCGGCTTCGGACGGCTGCGACGGACTCTGTCCGTCGAACCGGGCCGAACACCCGTCTCAGCGGCGGCGCTCGACGCGTCGCTCGTCCCAAACGGGTTCCTGAGTCTCTCGCACAACACCGTCGGAACCGAAGACCAGGAAACGGTCAAATGTCCGCGCGAACCACCGGTCGTGCGTGACGCACAGCACAGTGCCCTCGTACGACTCCAGGCCGTCCTGCAGCGCCTCCGCGGACTCCAGGTCCAGGTTGTCCGTGGGCTCGTCCAGCAGCAGCGCCGTGGTGCCCGCCAGCTCCAGCAGCAGGATCTGGAAACGCGCCTGCTGGCCGCCCGACAGCTTCTCGAACGGCTGGTCCCCCTGGCGCTCCAGCTCGTACCGGCGCAGGACGCCCATCGCGGCGCCGAGCGGCTTCGCGGCCTCCGTCCACAGGATGTCGACCAGGGTGCGGCCGAACAGCTCGGGGTGCGCGTGGGTCTGCGCGAAGTGTCCGGCGACCACCCGGGCACCCAGCTTGAAGTCGCCCGTGTGCTTGACGTCCTCGCCCGCCAGCAGCCGCAGGAAGTGCGACTTCCCGGAACCGTTCGAGCCGAGCACCGCGACCCGCTCCCCGTAGAAGACCTCCAGCGAGAACGGCTTCATCAGGCCCGTGAGCTCGAGGTTCTCCACGGTCAGCGCGCGCACGCCGGTCCGGCCGCCCTTCAGGCGCATCCGGATGTCCTGCTCGCGCGGCGGCTCCGGCGGCGGGCCCGCCTCCTCGAACTTCTGGAAACGCGTCTGCATCGCCCGGTAGCGCGAGGCCATGTCGGGGCTGCTCGCCGCCTGGTTGCGCAGCCGCAGGACCAGCGCCTTCAGACGGGCGTGCTCCTCGTCCCAGCGCCGCTTGAGCTCCTCGAAGCGCGCGAAGCGCTCCTTGCGGGCCTCGTGGTACGTGCCGAAGCCAGAGCCGTGCACCCAGACGTCGGTGCCCATCGGGCTCGGCTCCAGGCTGATGATCTTCTCGGCGGCCGTGGACAGCAGCTCCCGGTCGTGCGACACGAAGAGCACGGTCTTGCGGGTGGCCTTGAGCTGCTCCTCCAGCCACCGCTTGCCCGGGACGTCCAGGTAGTTGTCCGGCTCGTCGAGCAGCAGCACCTCGTCCGGCCCGCGCAGCAGGGCCTCCAGGACCAGCCGCTTCTGCTCACCGCCCGACAGCGTGCGCACCTCGCGGAACTGCGCGGCGTCGTACGGGACGGCCAGCGCGGCCATGGTGCAGACGTCCCACAGGGTCTCCGCCTCGTAGCCCTGGACGTCGGCCCAGTCGCTGAGCGCCTGCGCGTACGCCATCTGGGCGGCCTCGTCGTCCACCGTCATGATCAGGTGCTCGGCGTGGTCGACGGCCTTCGCGGCGGCCCGGAGCCGGGGCTGGGCCACGGAGACCAGCAGGTCCCGTACGGTCGTCTCGTCCCGTACGGAGCCCACGAACTGCGACATCACGCCGAGGCCGCCGCTGACGGTGGTCCCGCCGCCGTGCGGCTGGAGGTCACCGGAGATCAGCTTCAGCAGGGTGGTCTTGCCGGCCCCGTTCGCCCCGACGAGGGCGACCACCGACCCCTCCCCCACGCGGAAGGAGACGTCGGGGAGCAGGACCCGCCCGTCGGGAAGGTAGTACTCCAGGTGGCTGGCTTCGAGATGTCCCATGCCGGGCATTGTCCAGGCCCGGCGCCGATCCGCCCAAACGGATAAGCAGCCGGTCAGCAGCAGCCGGCGCCCGGGAGGGTGCGCATGTTGCGCGCTTCCTTGCTGCGGGCGGCCAGCAGCTCGTCCGCCGGGTAGCCGACCTCCTCCAGGGTGAGCCCGTGCGGCTTCACGACGTGCACCGAGGAGTCCCGTACGGCGGCCCGCAGGACCTTGCCGGGCCAGTCGGTCGGCCGGTGCCCGTCCCCGACGTGCAGCAGGGCGCCGACCAGCGAGCGGACCATGTTGTGGCAGAAGGCGTCGGCGCGGACGGTCGCCGTGATGATCCCGTCCTCGGCGCGCTCCCAGCTGAGCTGCTGGAGGGTGCGGATGGTCGTGGCGCCCTCGCGCTTCTTGCAGTACGCGGCGAAGTCGTGCTCGCCGAGCAGCGGGGCGGCGGCCTCGTTCATGGCGTCCACGTCCAGGGGCCACTGGTGCCACAGCACGTGCCCGCGGCGCAGCGGGTCGACGCCGCCCTGGTGGTCGCCGACGCGGTACGCGTAGCGCCGCCAGATGGCGGAGAAGCGCGCGTTGAAGCCCTCGGGGGCCTCGGCGGCCTTCCACACCCGTACGTCGTGCGGCAGCCGGCCGGCGAGGCGGCGCAGCAGCTTGTCGTGGTGCTCGGCCCACACCTCCTCGGCCAGGTCGAACTGGGCGACCTGCCCGCGGGCGTGCACGCCCGCGTCGGTCCGCCCGGCCACGGTCAGCTCGACCGGGTCCGGCAGCCGCATCACGGTCTGCAGGGCCGACTCCAGCTCGCCCTGCACGGTCCGCAGCACGCGCTGCTTCGCCCAGCCGGAGAAGTCCTTCCCGTCGTACGACAGGTCCAGCCGTACCCGGACGTGCCCGGGCTCCACCTCGTCACTCACGCGACAGATCCTCTCAGAAGCTCAAGAACGTCAGGAAACGCAGAACGGGCCCGCCCCGGGAAGGGGCGGGCCCGTTCAGAGCCGATCAAGCAAGCTCGATCCCGAAGCGGGATCAGGCCTCCTTGGTCTCCTCGGCGGGGGTCTCGACAGCCTCCGCCTCCTTGACCGCACGCTTGGTGGCGGCCTCGGCCTCACCGGTGGCCTGCTGGGCGACCGTAAGGGCCTCGACCAGCTCGATCACGGCCATCGGGGCGTTGTCGCCACGACGGTTGCCGATCTTGGTGATGCGCGTGTAACCACCGGGGCGGTTCTCGTAGCGCGGGGCGATCTCGGTGAACAGCGTGTGCACGATGCTCTTGTCCGTGATCGTCTGCAGCACCAGGCGACGGTTGTGGATGTCGCCCTTCTTGGCCTTGGTGACCAGACGCTCGGCGTAGGGACGCAGGCGACGGGCCTTGGCCTCGGTGGTGGTGATGCGGCCGTGCTCGAAGAGCGCCTTCGCGAGGTTCGCGAGAAGGTGCTTCTCGTGCGCGGCGCTGCCGCCCAGACGGGCACCCTTTGCGGGACGCGGCATGGTGTTACTCCTTCATATCTGCACCGGCCGTGTCAGGTACCGGTGTCAGTTCCCCCGGGGCGGCTGCCCCGGGAAAGTCTTTTCTTAGTACTGCTCGGTCTCGACGAAACCGGCGTCCGCGTCGTCGTCGGCGCCGAAGGCGTCGGCGGCGGCGGTCGGGTCGAATCCGGGCGGGCTGTCCTTGAGGGCCAGGCCCATGCCGGCCAGCTTCGCCTTGACCTCGTCGATCGACTTCGCACCGAAGTTGCGGATGTCGAGCAGGTCGGCCTCGGAGCGGGCGACGAGCTCACCCACGGAGTGGATGCCCTCGCGCTTGAGGCAGTTGTACGACCGAACGGTGAGCTCGAGCTCCTCGATCGGCAGCGCCAGATCGGCGGCCAGGGCGGCGTCCGTCGGGGACGGGCCCATGTCGATGCCCTCGGCGTCGATGTTGAGCTCGCGGGCCAGACCGAACAGCTCGACCAGGGTCTTGCCGGCGGACGCCATGGCGTCACGCGGGCGCATGGCCTGCTTGGTCTCGACGTCGACGATCAGCTTGTCGAAGTCGGTGCGCTGCTCGACTCGGGTCGCCTCGACCTTGTAGGTGACCTTGAGGACCGGGCTGTAGATGGAGTCGATCGGGATGCGACCGATCTCCTGGCCCAGCTGCTTGTTCTGGACGGCGGAGACGTAGCCGCGACCGCGCTCGACGGTCAGCTCCATCTCCAGCTTGCCCTTGCCGTTGAGCGTGGCGAGGACCAGGTCCGGGTTGTGCACCTCGACACCGGCCGGGGGCGCGATGTCGGCAGCGGTGACCAGGCCGGGACCCTGCTTGCGCAGGTACATCACGACCGGCTCGTCGTGCTCCGAGGAGACGACCAGCTGCTTGATGTTGAGGATGATGTCGGTGACGTCTTCCTTGACACCGGGCACGGTGGTGAACTCGTGCAGGACGCCGTCCACGCGGATGCTGGTGACAGCGGCACCCGGGATCGAGGACAGGAGCGTGCGGCGCAGCGAGTTGCCGAGGGTGTAGCCGAAGCCCGGCTCGAGCGGCTCGATCACGAACCGCGAGCGGTACTCGTCGACGACCTCTTCGGTCAGCGAAGGACGCTGAGCGATAAGCATGTCTGTGTTCCTTCAGTCGTGGACGCCCACTATTTGACGCCCGACATGTACTGCTGGGTACTGCAAGGGTACGGGCGGCACGGCCCCCGAAGGGGTCGTACCGCCCGGACACTCAAAGACGCACAGGCGTCGCTGCGTCAGACGCGGCGGCGCTTCGGCGGGCGGCAGCCGTTGTGCGGGGTGGGGGTGACGTCCTGGATCGAGCCGACCTCGAGGCCGGTGGCCTGGAGGGAGCGGATCGCGGTCTCACGGCCGGAGCCGGGACCCTTGACGAAGACGTCGACCTTGCGCATGCCGTGCTCCTGCGCGCGACGGGCGGCCGACTCGGCGGCCATCTGCGCGGCGAAGGGGGTGGACTTGCGCGAGCCCTTGAAGCCGACGTGGCCGGCGGAGGCCCAGGAGATCACGTTGCCCGAGGGGTCGGTGATCGAAACGATGGTGTTGTTGAACGTGCTCTTGATGTGGGCGTGCCCATGAGCGACGTTCTTCTTTTCCTTGCGGCGCACCTTCTTGGCAGCGCCCTGACGACCCTTGGGGGGCATCTAAATCTCCTACGGGAGGTGGTCGGTCCTACAGCGCAAGACCGCTGAACAGGACTACTTCTTGCCCGGCTTCTTCTTACCGGCGATCGCGCGACGCGGGCCCTTGCGGGTACGCGCGTTCGTGCTGGTGCGCTGGCCGTGCACCGGCAGGCCACGACGGTGGCGGATGCCCTGGTAGCACTGGATCTCGATCTTGCGGCGGATGTCGCCCTGGATCTCGCGGCGGAGGTCACCCTCGGTGCGGAGGTTGGCGTCCACGTACTCGCGGATCTTGACCAGGTCCTCTTCGGCCAGGTCACGAACGCGGGTGTTCGGGTTCACACCGGTGGCCGCAAGGATCTCCTTGGACCGGGTGCGACCGACACCGAAGACGTAGGTGAGTGCGATCTCCACGCGCTTTTCGCGCGGGATGTCAACACCGGAAACGCGTGCCATTCAATGGCTCCTGTGTGTTCGGGGGTCTTCCGCAGAACCACTCCCGACCGCCGACCACACCTGATGGGTGGTGGTACGTCCGGGTCCCCGGCCCCCGCCGGAGGTGCCGCCGGCCCTTCTCAAGGCTGGGCGGATTCTGCGTATGTACGTTTTCTTACGTCGCGCGAAGAACTGCGTAGTGCAGGTCGGTCGGCGTGCGTCAGCCCTGGCGCTGCTTGTGGCGCAGGTTGTCGCAGATGACCATGACCCGACCGTGACGGCGGATCACCTTGCACTTGTCGCAGATCTTCTTGACGCTCGGCTTGACCTTCATGTTGGTGAGGTTCTCCGGGTCAGTGCCACCACCCGCGCCGGGACTAGATGTCCAGGCCGGAGTGAAGACAAGATCTACTTGTATCGGTAGACGATCCGGCCACGCGTCAGGTCGTACGGAGACAGCTCCACAACGACCCGGTCATCCGGGAGGATGCGGATGTAGTGCATACGCATCTTGCCGCTGATGTGCGCGAGGACCTTGTGACCGTTCTGCAGTTCCACCTTGAACATCGCGTTCGGGAGGGACTCGATCACGGTGCCCTCGATTTCGATGGCACCTTGCTTCTTGGCCACGCTTCGCCCTTCGAATCGGCTACCTTGATCAGCTCCCTGCTTCACATGAGGACATGCGGGTGCAAAGGAGCCGACGAGTCAGTCTACGTCAGGGCACCCAGAAAGACGAATCCGGAAAGTTTGCCCCACAGCGTAGATCATTAACCGAGGGGGTCGGGCGCCGTCGTCACGCCGTACTCCGCCAGCTTCGCCTTGCCGCAGTCCGGGCTGGTCAGGACGATGGGCCCGGCCTCCGTCAGGGCGATGGAGTGCTCCCAGTGCGAGGACCAGGTGCCGTCCGTCGTGATGACCGTCCAGTCGTCCGCCAGGACCTCCGTCTGGGCGGTGCCCAGGGAGACCATCGGCTCGATCGCCAGGCAGACGCCCGGGACCAGCTTGATGCCCTTGCCCCGCTTGCGCGAGACGTAGTTCAGCAGGTGGGGGTCCATGTGCATCTCGGACCCGATGCCGTGGCCGCCGTAGTCCTCGATGATCCCGAACTTGCCGAGGCTGTGGTCGCCGGTGCTCGGGCGGGGCTGCCGCTTGATGTACGTCTCGATCGCCTTCGAGATGTCCACGAGGCGGTTGCCGAGCTTCATGGCGGCGATGCCGGCCCACATGGACTCCTCGGTCACCCGGGAGAGCTCCACGAGCTCCGGAGCGTGACCGGTGCCCACGAAGGCCGTGTACGCGGCGTCGCCGTGCCAGCCGTCGACGATCGCGCCGGCGTCGATCGAGATGATGTCGCCGTCCTTGAGGACCGTCTTGTCGTCCGGGATGCCGTGGACGACGACCTCGTTGACCGAAGTGCAGATCGTCGCGGGGAAGCCGCCGTAGCCGAGGAAGTTCGACTTGGCCCCGGCATCCGCGATGACCTTGCGGGCCACCATGTCCAGATCCCGCGTCGTGGCGCCCGGCACGGCCGCCTCACGGGTCGCCGCGTGGATCGCGGCGACGACCAGCCCTGCCTCTCGCATTTTCGCGATCTGCTCGGGGGTCTTGATCTGGACCATGGGAAGTGCCTTCCACCTTCGGATCTGCGTGTTCAGGTCGTCTCAACAGTACGGCCGCGGGGTCCTGGGGACACCGCGGCCGTACTGCACGAAACAGGGGTACTACTTCTTGAGGGCGTCCATCGCGCGCTGCGTGACGTCCGCGACCTCACCGAGGGCCGGGATGGTCACCAGCAGGCCCTGGGCCTTGTAGTAGTCGATGATCGGCTCGGTCTGCGTGTGGTAGACCTCGAGCCGGTTGCGCACCGTGGCCTCGGAGTCGTCGTCACGCTGGTACAGCTCGCCACCGCAGGAGTCGCAGACGCCCTCGGCCTTCGGCGCCGCGTACACGACGTGGAAGACGTGTGCAGAGTCGTTGCGGCAGATCCGGCGGCCGGCGATGCGCTTGACCACCTCGTCCTCCTCGACCTCGAGGTCGAGGACGGCGTCGAGCTTCATGCCCGCCGTCTGCAGCATCTCGTCCAGCGCCTCGGCCTGCGAGACGTTGCGCGGGAAGCCGTCCAGCAGGAAGCCGTTCGCGGCGTCCGGCTGCTCCATCCGGTCCTTGGCCATGCCGATGGTGATCTCGTCGGGGACGAGGTCACCGGCGTCCATGAACGCCTTCGCGCGCTGGCCCAGCTCGGTGTTCTTGCTGATGTTGGCGCGGAAGAGGTCGCCCGTGGAGATGTGCGGGATCGACAGGTTCTTCGCAAGGAACGCGGCCTGCGTTCCCTTGCCCGCACCGGGCGGTCCGACGAGGACGATTCGCATCAGCGGAGGAACCCTTCGTAATTGCGCTGCTGGAGCTGGCTCTCGATCTGCTTCACGGTTTCCAGACCCACACCCACGATGATGAGGATGCTCGTCCCGCCGAACGGGAAGTTCTGGTTCGCTCCGAAGCCGGCCAACGCCATCGTCGGCACAAGAGCGATGAGACCCAGGTACAGCGACCCCGGCCAGGTGATCCGGTTGAGCACGTAGCTCAGGTACTCGGCGGTGGGTCGACCGGCACGGATACCCGGGATGAACCCACCATACTTCTTCATGTTGTCTGCAACTTCCTCGGGGTTGAACGAAATCGCCACGTAGAAGAACGCGAAGAAGACGATCAGGAGGAAGTAGGCGGCGATGTAGTACGGGTGGTCGCCCTTGACGAAGTGCTTCTGGATCCAGGTGGCCCAGCCGGCGGTCGAACCGCTGAACTGCACGATCAGCGCCGGGATGTACAGGAGCGACGAGGCGAAGATGACCGGGATGACACCGGCCTGGTTCACCTTGAGCGGGATGTACGTCGAGGTGCCCCCGTACGCACGGCGGCCGATCATGCGCTTCGCGTACTGGACCGGAATCCGCCGCTGCGCCTGCTCGACGAAGACCACCAGGGCGACCATGGCCAGGCCGACGAGGATGACCACGCCGAACTCGACCCAGCCGTCGGCGATCTTGCCCTGGAGCTTGATCTGCCACAGGGCGCCCATGAAGCCGGCGGCGATGGAGATGAACATCAGGATCGACATGCCGTTGCCGATGCCGCGGTCGGTCACGAGCTCACCGAGCCACATGACGACGCAGGTACCCGCGGTCATCGTGATGACCATGACGATGGTGGTGAAGATCGACCGGTTCGGGACGATCTGGCTGGCGACCTGGCAGCCCTGGAACAGGGCACCAGTGCGGGCAGTGGCGACGAGGCCGGTGCCCTGCAGGATCGCGAGTGCGACCGTCAGATAGCGCGTGTACTGAGTGATCTTCGCCGTGCCGGACTGACCCTCTTTTTTGAGGTTCTCCAGCTTCGGGATGACCACGGTCAGCAGCTGCAGGATGATGCTCGCCGTGATGTACGGCATGATGCCGAGCGCGAAGATCGTGATCTGCAGCAGCGCACCGCCGCTGAACATGTTGACGAGACCGAAGAGGCTGTTGCTGCTTCCGGCCTGGTCGACACAGATCTGAACGTTCTTGTAGCTCACGCCGGGTACCGGGATGTGGGACCCGAGCCGGAACAGCATGATGATGCCGAGCGTGAAGAGCAGCTTCTTGCGCAGGTCGGGCGTCTTGAACGCCCGGGCGAACGCGGTGAGCACGGTGCCTCCTGCGACCCCCGCGCTACTGCGTCAGAGGTGACGGTCTGAGGGATCGGTGAATACGTACAAGCAAAGGTGCAGGCCACCTTACCGGCGACTGCGCCCCCCGTGGAACGACCAACCGGGGATGCCCCATATGTGAGGCATCCCCGGTCGGGTTTCTAGCTATTTGTCACAAGAGTTTGTCTTAGACAAGCTCGGTGACGGTGCCGCCGGCAGCGGCAATCTTCTCCTTGGCGGAGGCGGAAACGGCGTCAACCGAAACCGTCAGCGCCACGGAGATCTCGCCCTGGCCCAGGACCTTGACGAGGCTGTTCTTGCGAACCGCGCCCTTGGCGACCAGGTCGGCCACCGTGACCTCTCCACCCTCGGGGTAGAGAGCGCCGAGCTTGTCCAGGTTCACGACCTGGAACTCGGTGCGGAACGGGTTCTTGAAGCCCTTGAGCTTCGGCAGGCGCATGTGGAGGGGCATCTGCCCACCCTCGAAGCGCTGCGGGATCTGGTAACGGGCCTTCTGGCCCTTCGTACCACGACCGGCCGTCTTACCCTTCGACGCCTCACCACGACCGACACGGGTCTTCGCGGTCTTGGCACCGGGGGCGGGACGGAGGTTGTGGGCCTTCAGCGGGCTGTTCTCAGCCATGATTAGTCAACCTCCTCAACCGTCACGAGGTGGCGGACGGTCTGCACCATTCCGCGGAACTCGGGGCGGTCCTCCTTGACGACGACGTCGTTCAGGCGCTTGAGCCCGAGCGAACGCAGCGTGTCGCGGTGGTTCTGCTTGCTGCCGATGTACGACTTCGTCTGCGTGATCTTGAGGCGAGCCATTACGCACCCGCCCCGGCACGTGCACGAAGGAGAGCCGCGGGGGCGACGTCCTCGAGGGGCAGACCACGGCGAGCCGCGATCTCCTCGGGACGCTGCAGGCCCTTGAGGGCCGCCACGGTCGCGTGCACGATGTTGATCGCGTTGGAAGAGCCGAGCGACTTCGACAGGATGTCGTGAACGCCGGCGCACTCCAGAACGGCGCGCACCGGGCCACCGGCGATAACACCGGTACCGGGGGAAGCCGGCTTCAGCAGCACGACGCCCGCAGCACGCTCGCCCGTGATCGGGTGAGGAATGGTGCCCTGGATACGCGGGACCTTGAAGAAGCTCTTCTTGGCTTCCTCGACGCCCTTGGCGATGGCCGCGGGAACTTCCTTGGCCTTGCCGTAACCGACACCTACAGTGCCGTCACCGTCGCCCACCACGACCAGCGCGGTGAAGCTGAAGCGGCGACCACCCTTGACAACCTTGGCGACGCGGTTGATCGCGACAACGCGCTCAACGTAAGCGGTCTTCTCGGCGGCAGGGCCACCGTCGCGACCCTTCCGGTCCCGCCGCTCGCCGCCACCGGCACCGCTTCCGCGGCGCTGGGGTCCAGCCATTGGATTACCTCTCTCTGTTACGTCCGTGAGTCCCGGAACCGGGGCTTAGAACTTCAGCCCGGCTTCGCGGGCGGCGTCAGCCAGAGCGGCAATGCGCCCGGCGTATCGGTTGCCACCGCGGTCAAAGACAACGGTCTCGACGCCGGCAGCCTTCGCACGCTCGGCCACGAGCGCGCCGACGGCCTGGGCCTGGGCGCTCTTGTCGCCTTCGCCACCGCGGATCGAGGTGTCCAGGGTCGACGCGGACGCCAGGGTGTGACCCTGGAGGTCGTCGATGACCTGAGCAACGATGTTGCGGTTGGAACGCGTCACGACGAGGCGCGGACGCTCCGCCGTACCCGACACGTTCTTGCGAATGCGGATGTGGCGGCGAGCCTTGGCAGCGCGCTTGTACGCGTCGCCCTTGGCGATCTTCACACCGTATGCCATGGCTACTTACCAGCCTTTCCGACCTTGCGGCGGATGACTTCGCCGGCGTACTTGACACCCTTGGCCTTGTACGGGTCGGGCTTCCGCAGCTTGCGGATGTTGGCGGCGACCTCGCCGACCTTCTGCTTGTCGATGCCCTCGACCGTGAACTTGGTGGGCGACTCGACCTTGAAGGAGATGCCCTCGGGCGCCTCGATCAGGATCGGGTGGCTGTAACCAAGCTGGAACTCCAGGTTGGAGCCCTTCGCGGCGACGCGGTAACCGACACCGCTGATCTCGAGAGCCTTGACGTATCCCGTGGTCACGCCGGTGATCATGTTCGCCACCAGCGTGCGGGACAGGCCGTGCAGGGCCTTGTTCTGACGCTCGTCGTTGGGGCGGGTGACGTTCAGAACGCCGTCCTCACCCTTGACGATCTCGATCGGCGCAGCGACGGTGTGCGAGAGGAGACCCTTGGGGCCCTTCACCGCGACCGTGCGGCCATCGATGGTGACGTCCACACCGGCGGGAACCTGGATGGGGAGCTTGCCGATTCGCGACATTGCTTTTCCTCCGTTCCCGACTACCAGACGTAGGCGAGGACTTCCCCACCTACGCCCTTCTTGCCTGCCTGCTGGCCGGTGAGGAGACCGTGGGACGTGGAGATGATCGCCACGCCCAGGCCGCCGAGCACCTTCGGCAGGTTGGTGGACTTCGCGTACACGCGCAGACCGGGCTTCGAGATCCGCTTGATGCCCGCAATGGAGCGCTCACGGTTCGGCCCGAACTTCAGCTCGAGGACGAGGTTCTTGCCGACCTCGGCGTCCTCGACCTTCCAGCCGGTGATGAAACCCTCCTGCTTGAGGATCTCTGCGATGTGCGACTTGATCTTGCTGTGCGGCATCACGACGGTGTCGTGGTACGCCGAGTTAGCGTTACGCAGACGGGTCAGCATGTCTGCGATCGGGTCAGTCATGGTCATGAAGTGGCCTTCGGCCTCTCTCGCCGGGGTTTCCTGTATGCGCCATCCCTCTCCCCACTCAGTGGCGGGACGGGTGCGGTGCGGGGACCTACGGCGTAGTAAGTCGTTATGGACGGCGGACGCCCAACCCCACAAGCCTACGGCATGCGGAGGAGGGCACCCACCGACCAGATGCTTACCGAGAGTCTCTGGTACTTCCCAAGTCCTTGCGGACGGAAGGGAATTACCAGGAGCTCTTGGTCACGCCCGGCAGCTCGCCACGGTGAGCCATCTCACGAAGGCAGACGCGGCACAGGCCGAACTTGCGGTACACGGAGTGGGGACGACCGCAGCGCTGGCAGCGGGTGTACGCACGCACACCGAACTTGGGCTTGCGGGCAGCCTTCGCGATGAGAGCCTTCTTCGCCATCTCGCTTACGCCTCCTTGAAGGGGAAGCCGAGGTGACGAAGGAGCGCGCGGCCCTCAGCGTCGTTGGTCGCCGTGGTGACCACGGTGATGTCCATACCCCGGGTACGGTCGATCTTGTCCTGGTCGATCTCGTGGAACATGACCTGCTCCGTGAGACCGAAGGTGTAGTTGCCACGGCCGTCGAACTGCTTCGGCGACAGACCACGGAAGTCACGGATACGCGGCAGCGCGAGCGACAGCGTACGGTCCAGGAACTCCCACATGCGGTCACCACGGAGGGTGACGTGGCAGCCGATCGGCTGACCCTCACGCAGCTTGAACTGCGCGATGGACTTGCGGGCCTTCGTGACGGCCGGCTTCTGACCGGTGATCGTCGTCAGGTCGCGGATGGCGCCGTCGATCAGCTTGGAGTCGCGGGCGGCGTCGCCCACACCCATGTTGACCACGATCTTCACGAGGCCGGGGATCTGCATGACGTTCTCGTACGAGAACTCTTCACGCAGCTTGCCCGCGATGTCCTCGCGGTACTTCGTCTTGAGACGCGGAGTGGTAGCCATCAGATGTCCTCACCCGTCCGCTTGGCAACGCGGATCTTGTTGCCCTCGTCATCGAAGCGGAAACCGACGCGGGTAACGACCTTCTGGCCGTCCTTCTCCACAACCAGCTGAACGTTGCTGACGTGGATCGGCGCCTCGGTGATCACGATGCCACCGGTCTGCGAGCCACCAGCGGTCTGGCCGGCCTTGGTGTGCTTCTTGACCCGGTTGACACCCTCGACGAGGACACGGTTCTCAGTAGGGATGGCCTGAATGACCTTGCCCTGCTTGCCCTTGTCCTTACCGGTGATGACCTGAACCAGGTCGCCCTTCTTGATCTTCATGCTTACAGCACCTCCGGCGCGAGCGAGATGATCTTCATGAACTTCTTCTCGCGCAGCTCACGGCCCACGGGGCCGAAGATACGGGTGCCACGAGGGTCGCCGTCGTTCTTGAGAATGACAGCGGCGTTCTCGTCGAAGCGGATGTACGAGCCGTCCTGGCGGCGGCGCTCCTTGACGGTGCGAACGATGACCGCCTTGACGACGTCACCCTTCTTCACGTTGCCACCGGGGATCGCGTCCTTGACGGTGGCGACGATGACGTCACCGATGCCCGCGTAGCGGCGACCGGAACCACCGAGAACACGGATGCAAAGGATTTCCTTGGCACCAGTGTTGTCGGCGATACGCAGTCGCGACTCCTGCTGGATCACGTGTATCTCCTGATTTGTCTGCCGGTTCCCGGCGAGGGGTCCGTCACCGGAACCCCTCGCCGAGCCTGGCGGAACTGACCTGAGGGAAACCCCTCAGGTGATTACTTGGCCTTCTCGAGGATCTCGACGATGCGCCAGCGCTTGCTCGCCGACAGCGGACGCGTCTCCATGATGAGGACGCGGTCGCCGACGCCGGCAGCGTTCTGCTCGTCGTGAGCCTTGAGCTTGTTCGTACGGCGGATGACCTTGCCGTACAGCGCGTGCTTCACACGGTCCTCGACGGCGACGACGACGGTCTTGTCCATCTTGTCGCTGACGACGAGACCCTCACGGGTCTTGCGGAAGCCGCGCTCGTTCGTCTCAGTCACGTTCTTCTCGCTCATCAGGCGCTCTCCACCGTCTCGATACCGAGCTCACGCTCGTGCATCAGGGTGTAGATGCGAGCGATGTCCTTACGGACGGACTTGAGCCGGCCGTTGTTCTCCAGCTGACCCGTGGCCGCCTGGAAGCGGAGCTTGAACAGCTCCTCCTTGGCCTCGCGCAGCTTGCCAACGAGCTCCTCGTTGCCGAGCTCACGCAGCTCGGACGCCTTGGTTCCCGTCGCCATCACGACTCACCTGCCTCGCGCCGAACAATCCGGCACTTCATCGGAAGCTTGTGAGCAGCGCGGGTGAGCGCCTCACGAGCAATCTTCTCGTTCGGGTAGGACAGCTCGAACATGACCCGGCCCGGGTGCACGTTGGCGATCCACCACTCGGGAGAACCCTTACCGGAACCCATGCGGGTCTCGGCAGGCTTCTTCGTGAGCGGACGGTCCGGGTAGATGTTGATCCAGACCTTGCCGCCACGCTTGATGTGGCGGGTCATCGCGATACGAGCCGCCTCGATCTGGCGGTTCGTCACGTACGCCGGGGTCAGCGCCTGGATGCCGTACTCACCGAACGAGACCTCAGTACCGCCCTTGGCCATACCGCTGCGCTTCGGGTGGTGCTGCTTGCGGTGCTTGACCCTACGAGGGATCAGCATGTTGGTCAGGCCTCCGTTCCGGTGCTCTCGGCCGGAGCGGCGGCGGGAGCGTCGGCCTTGGGGGCCTCGGCACCAGCAGCCTGCTGCGGCTTGCGGCCACCACGGCCGCCGCGCTCGCCACCACGGCCACCACGGCCGGCGGGACGGTCGCCAGCGCCTGCTGCACCACGGGCCGGGCGGTTACCCGCACGGGCCGCAGCGTTCTCGGCGCGAACCTCGGCGATGTTCTTGACGTCGCCCTTGTAGATCCAGACCTTCACACCGATACGGCCGAAGGTGGTCTTGGCCTCGAAGAAGCCGTAGTCCACGTTCGCGCGCAGCGTGTGCAGCGGCACACGACCCTCGCGGTAGAACTCGGAGCGGGACATCTCGGCGCCGCCGAGACGGCCGCCACACTGGATCTTGATGCCCTTGGCGCCGGCCTTCATCGTGCCCTGCATGCTCTTACGCATGGCGCGACGGAAGGAAACGCGGGAGGAGAGCTGCTCGGCAACGGCCTGGGCAACCAGCTGAGCGTCGAGCTCGGGGTTCTTGACCTCGAGGATGTTCAGCTGGACCTGCTTGCCCGTGAGCTTCTCGAGGTCACCGCGGATGCGGTCGGCCTCGGCGCCACGGCGGCCGATGACGATGCCCGGACGAGCGGTGTGGATGTCCACACGCACGCGGTCACGGGTGCGCTCGATCTCAACCTTCGAGATGCCGGCGCGCTCCATGCCGGACGTCATCATCCGACGGATGGCGACGTCTTCCTTGACGTAGTCCTTGTACAGCTTGTCGGCGTACCAACGCGACTTGAAGTCGGTGGTGATGCCGAGCCGGAACCCGTGCGGGTTTACCTTCTGGCCCATTACCGGGAACCTTCCTTGCTGCTGACGACCACGGTGATGTGGCTGGTCCGCTTGCGGATCCGGTAGGCACGGCCCTGCGCACGCGGACGGAACCGCTTCAGGGTCGGGCCCTCGTCCACGAACGCCTCGCTGATGACCAGCGTGGAGGCGTCCGGGTGGTTGTAGTTGTGTGCGGCGTTGGCAATGGCGCTGTCCAGCACCTTGCCGACCGGCACGCTCGCGGCCTGCGGGGCGAAACGCAGGACCGCCTGAGCCTCCGTGGCATCCATGCCACGGATAAGGTCCACCACTCGGCGGGCCTTCATGGGCGTGACGCGGATGTACCGCGCCTGGGCCCTGGCTTCCATGGTTGTCCCTTCGGTGTAAGTCATAGTCGTAACCACCCCGCCTTTAGCGGCGCTTCGACTTCCGGTCGTCCTTGACGTGGCCGCGGAAGGTGCGAGTCGGCGAGAACTCGCCGAGCTTGTGGCCGACCATCGACTCGGTGACGAACACCGGGACGTGGGTCTTGCCGTTGTGCACCGCGATGGTGTGACCCAGCATGCTGGGGATGATCATCGAGCGACGGGACCAGGTCTTGATGACGTTCTTGGTGCCGGCTTCGTTCTGGACGTCCACCTTCTTTACGAGGTGGTCGTCGACGAAGGGCCCCTTCTTGAGACTGCGCGGCATCTAAACCCGCTCCTAGCGCTTCTTGTTCGTCTTGCGGCGGCGGACGATGTACTTGCTCGAAGCCTTCTTCGGCGAGCGAGTACGACCCTCCTTCTGACCCCACGGGGAGACCGGGTGGCGACCACCACTGGTCTTGCCCTCACCACCACCGTGCGGGTGGTCAACCGGGTTCATCGCGACACCGCGGACGGACGGGCGAACGCCCTTCCAGCGCATGCGGCCGGCCTTGCCCCAGTTGATGTTCGACTGCTCGGCGTTGCCGACCTCGCCGACCGTGGCGCGGCAGCGCGCGTCGACGAGACGGATCTCGCCGGACGGCATGCGGAGGTGGGCCATCGTGCCCTCCTTCGCCAGCAGCTGCACGGAGGCACCGGCCGAACGCGCGAACTTGGCGCCGCCACCGGGACGGAGCTCGATCGCGTGGATCGTGGTACCGACCGGGATGTTGCGAAGCGCCAGGTTGTTACCGGGCTTGATGTCGGCCGTGGGGCCGTTCTCAATCCGGTCGCCCTGCTTCAGAGCCTTCGGCGCGATGATGTAGCGCTTCTCGCCGTCCGCGTAGTGCAGGAGCGCGATGCGCGCAGTGCGGTTGGGGTCGTACTCGATGTGCGCGACCTTGGCCGGCACGCCGTCCTTGTCGTGACGACGGAAGTCGATCACGCGGTAGGCGCGCTTGTGTCCACCACCCTGGTGGCGAACGGTGATCCGACCGGTGTTGTTACGGCCGCCCTTGCTGTGCAGCGGGCGAACCAGCGACTTCTCCGGCGTGGACCGCGTGATCTCGACAAAGTCGGCGACGCTGGAGCCACGACGGCCCGGGGTCGTCGGCTTGTACTTGCGGATACCCATTTCTCAGTCCTCGTCCGATTCCGGACGACTAGACCTCCGTTAGGAGGCCTGGCCGCCGAAGATGTCGATTCGGTCGCCCTCAGCGAGGGTCACGATGGCGCGCTTGGTGTCAGCGCGCTTGCCAAAACCGGTCTTGGTGCGCTTGCGCTTACCCTGACGGTTGATCGTGTTGACCCCGGTGACCTTGACCCCGAAGACCGCCTCGACGGCCTGCTTGATCTGAGTCTTGTTGGAGCCGGGCGCGACGATGAACGTGTACTTGTTCTCGTCCAGCAGCGCGTAGCTCTTCTCCGAGACAACCGGCTTGATCAGCAGGTCGCGCGGGTCAGTGAAGGTCTTGCTGGTAACGGTCGCCTCAGACATCAGGCGTCGCTCCCTTCGGTCTCATCGGCCTTGGGGCCAGACACGAAGGACTCGAAAGCGGCCTGAGTGAAGACCACGTCGTCAGAGACGATCACGTCGTACGTGTTCAGCTGGCCCGGCTCCAGGATGTGAACCTGGGGCAGGTTGCGGGCGGACAGCCACGCGGCCTCGTCGGCGCGCTCGACGACCAGGAGCAGGTTCTTGCGCTCCGAGATCTTGCCGAACAGCGTCTTGGCGGCCTTCGTGGAGACGGCACCCTCGACCACGCCGGTGACGACGTGGATGCGGGAGTGACGCGCACGGTCCGAGAGGGCACCGCGGAGGGCGGCGGCCTTCATCTTCTTCGGGGTCCGCTGGGAGTAGTCACGCGGCTGCGGGCCGTGGACAACGCCACCGCCGACGAACTGCGGGGCTCGGGTCGAACCCTGACGCGCGCGGCCGGTGCCCTTCTGGCGGTACGGCTTGCGGCCACCACCACGGACTTCGCCACGACGCTTGGTCTTGTGCGTGCCCTGACGGGCAGCAGCCAGCTGGGCGACAACGACCTGGTGGATCAGCGGAACGCTGGTCTTCGCGTCGAAGATCTCCGCGGGGAGCTCGACGGTACCGGCCTTGTCGCCTGCCGGCGAAAGGATGTCAATGGTGCTCATTACCTCAAGCCCCCTTGGCCGCGGTACGGACCAGGACGAGGCCGCCGTTCGGACCGGGGACTGCGCCCTTGATGAGGAGCAGACCCTTCTCCGCGTCAACCGCGTGGATGGTCAGGTTCTGGGTGGTGACGCGCTCGTTGCCCATACGACCAGCCATGCGCATGCCCTTGAAGACACGCCCAGGGGTGGCGCAGCCACCGATCGAACCGGGGGAGCGGTGCTTGCGCTG
This sequence comes from Streptomyces sp. NBC_01296, assembly GCF_035984415.1. Taxonomy (NCBI): domain Bacteria; kingdom Bacillati; phylum Actinomycetota; class Actinomycetes; order Kitasatosporales; family Streptomycetaceae; genus Streptomyces; species Streptomyces sp. NBC_01296. The sequence continues at coordinate 3,797,979 of NZ_CP130720.1, forward strand.
CACACCGTGACCGGCGCCGAGGCCCCGGAAGTTGTGCCGCTTCATGACACCGGCGAAGCCCTTGCCCTTGCTGTTGCCCGTGACGTCAACCTTGACGCCGGACTCGAACACCTGGGCGGTGATCTCCTGGCCGAGCGTGTACTCGCTGGCGTCGGAGGTGCGGAGCTCCACCAGGTGGCGGCGCGGGGTCACGTCGGCCTTGGCGAAGTGGCCCTTGAGGGGCTTGTTCACCTTGCGCGGGTCGATCTCGCCGAAGGCGATCTGGACCGACTCGTAGCCGTCGATGTCGTTCGTACGGACCTGGGTAACGACGCAGGGCCCGGCCTTGACAACGGTCACCGGGACGACACGGTTGTTCTCGTCCCAGACCTGGGTCATGCCGAGCTTCTCGCCCAGGACGCCCTTGATCTGCTTTGCCATCTTCTCGACGCCTCTCAGAGCTTGATCTCGATGTCAACGCCGGCCGGAAGGTCCAGGCGCATCAGCGAGTCAACGGTCTTGGGCGTCGGGTCGAGGATGTCGATCAGGCGCTTGTGCGTGCGCATCTCGAAGTGCTCGCGCGAGTCCTTGTACTTGTGCGGCGACTTGATGACGCAGTACACGTTCTTCTCAGTGGGCAGCGGCACCGGGCCTGCGACCGACGCACCAGTGCGGGTCACCGTCTCGACGATCTTCTTCGCCGAGGAGTCGATGACCTCGTGGTCGTAGGCCTTGAGCCGGATGCGGATCTTCTGTCCCGCCATGGCTACTCCGTAGTCCTGTCTGTTGTGGAAACGCTCTGGCTCTCGGTCGGCTGTGGATCTCTCCACCGCTTCTCTCCGACCCACGCGGTCGGGCGTGTCGCACTCCCTCCACAGAAAATTCCCATACGGAAATTCCCTCGTCCAAGGGGGTGCGGTCCCAGGACCGCGCTTCGGGGGAGAAACACCCACCGAGTGCCTGGCCGATACCGTGCTGACGCTTCCCAGAAGATTCCCGTACGTCCGCCCCATTGCTGCCCCGAGAGGCAGGTAAAGGCGACGAGTACTGTGGGACTCGCTTCCGGTCCTCCCGGCGGGAGGCGCGCAGCATCGGCACTCAGCCGAGCAACTTGATTAGTCTGCCATACAAGACACGTACTGCGCCAATCGGGCCGAAGAGAATACCCCTCCACGGTGATCGGTCAAACTGCGCCGTGCAGTGGGGTTGCCCGGGCGCCCCTTGGGGTCCGCCCGGGCCCGCCCACCGGCCTCGGAAACCTTTCCGCCGCCCTCGCTCAGGTACGCGAAACGGTGCCGCAGCCCTCCTGGCCGCCGGTATCCATGGTCTTGCTGCGGTCGTACGGGTCCACGGGCGTCCCGGAGGGAGCGGGCCCGGTCGGCGTGTCCTCGTCGAAGACGGGGTGCAGGAATCCGTCGTAGACGTTGCAGGCGCTGTTGGCGAGGTCGACGTTGAACTTCTCGAGCCAGAGCTTGCCCGCGGTGGCCTGCCACTTGCCCGGGTCGGCGATCGAGAAGGTGATCTCGCGCCGCACGACGGTGCGTTCCACCTGCTCGGCGCCCGGCTTCGCCTTCACGAACGGGTGGACGAAGGTGTAGTCGGCCAGCACGTTGGCCTGACCGGCCTCCTTGCCGGGCTCCACCCACATCCGGCCGCGGACCTTGACCACGTCGCCCACGGGCTTCAGCTCGGCCGGCTTGACCCTGCTGAACAGGTGCAGCGGGTCGTGCTCCTTCGTCGGAGCCGTCAGCGACTCCTCCAGGCGGTCCATCTGCTCCTCGAGCTTCGGGTCGAGCAGCGCCAGCGCCGCCGCGGGCCGCTCCCCGCGCAGGGTCGCCGGGTCCAGGTTGGCCGCGACCAGGAACTGCTTGGCCTTCTCCAGCGCGTCGGCGACCTGCGCCTTGCTCATCCCGCCGACGGCCTCGGCCGCCGGGACCTCGATCCCGGCCGCCCCGTCGGCCCACTGCAGGGCCGGGGACCCCTTGAAGGGTTCCTTGAGGGTCGGCCGGTCCGGGTCGACGGCCGAGGGCGGGGCGCTGGGCCGGGCGGTCTCGGCGGGCAGCGGCCCACGGGCCTTGTCGTTCCGGTCGGCCTTGCCGGTGACCTTGTCGATGACCAGCTCCGGGCGGACGGCGATCAGCGCGAGGGCCGCGATGAACACGATCGCCCCGGCGGCCTTGAGCCTGCGCTTGCCCCTCTCCCGGCCTTCCCGCTCCTGCCAGGCCGGACCGGTGCGCCAGCCGGGCGGCTCGGCGGACTCGCCCTGCAGCCTCGCGGTGACCATGCGCGCCCGGGCGGACGGCTCCCGGGGGGCCCGGCCGGCGTCCGCCTGGGCCTGCTCCATGAACCGGGCCCACTCCTCGTCGGAGAGCGCCGGTCCGTCGTTGTCGTTGTCGTTCTTTCCCATGTCCCACCCCTGGAATGTCCGGGGCCCCCAGGACCGGGTCCTGGGTGCCCCGCTGAAACGTTGCTGCTACGTGCCCACCGGGACGACGACCAGGTTGGGGATCGTCTGCCCGGGGGTGAAGTTCAGGTTCGAGGCACTCGTACGCGCGAGGTCGCCGTGCGGGACGTGGCGTCGACGTTCAGCTGCGCGGCGGGACCGGCGGTGCGGAGCGCGCCGAGCTGCCCGTAGAGCTGGTTGCCCGGGCACTCGGTGTTGAAGCCGTCCCGGTGGCCCGAGAGCGACTTGAACGTGTACGGCTTGCCGGCCTCGAACGCGGTCCCGAAGAAGTTGGTCTGCGTGGCCCCCGCGGTCAGCGTCGTCGTGCCGTTCATGTCGCCGCCGTACTGGCCGAGCTTGTAGGCCGCGATCCGGGAGACGGCGTCCTGCGCCGCGGCAGAGGCGCCCCCGGCGCTGTAGTCGCCGAGGACGGCGATGCCCGCCGTCTCGTTGTTCCATCCGAACGTGTGCGCACCGAGGACGGGCTGGTCGACACCGCCCTGCCGGCCCTCGAAGACCGTGCCGCACTTGTCGACGAGGAAGTTGTAGCCGAGGTCGCGCCACCCGTTGGTCTTCACGTGGTAGACGTGGATGCCGCGGACGATCGCCGCGGACTGCGAGCAGTCGTACGGCTGGGTGTCGGCGGTGTGGTGGACGAAGACCGCCTTGACCTTCCCGCCGGGCAGGTAGATCGGGCCCTCGTTGTTCATCGTCTCGTCGGCGCCCCACGCGACGCGCGAGACCACGTTCGGCTGCGGGGCCGTGGAGACGGGCCCGGGGACCGACGGCGGAGTCGTGGGCGGGTCCGTGGGGGCGGGGTCCGCCGCCGGCGCGGCGAACGCGGCCGGGCCGGCGTTCAGGGAGCCGTTCTTCTGGGAGCCGTTCTTCTTCGCCGGACTGATGGCGCCGCCCGGGTCCACCAGGTTCAGCTCGAGGCCCGCGGGCAGCACACCCCCGCCGCTGATCCGTACCTCGGCACCGTCCGACGCGCCGACCCAGACGGGCTCCGTCGAGCCGTGCGCGCCGGGGCGTACGCCGTCCATCCCGGCCTTCACCGGGTCGAGGGCGATCCAGTGCGACCACTTGCCGGTCTTCGCGTCACGGGCGCGGGCCTCGATGGTCCCCTTCACCTCGGCCTTGGGGTCCGTCCAGGACACGCCCAGCAGGCCGAAGGGCTCGGTGCCCTGCTGCGAGAGCACTGCTTCGCCGCTGCCCTTGGGCTTGAGCGCGAGCTTGTGCACCTCGCCCTCGACCGGTCCGGTCTCCTTGACGCCGGCGCTGTACGCCTTCGCCGGTGCGTTGCCGTCCGGGCCCGGTTCGGCTCCACCGGCCCATCCCTGAATGCCCAGTACCGCGGCGGCTCCGATCGCGGCCGCCAGCGCGGTACCGCGCACGCGTGTCCCTCTCAAGTTGATCCCCCACCCCTATGGCAAGTGCGCCATACGACACCGCTGACGGGGCGGATGCTACTGGTCGACCGTGACAACCGGTGCGGGTGTGGTCACCGTCCGTAGGGCGCCCGGGCAACCGGACCGCATGGCCGCTACTTCTTCCGCGCGTCCTTGCCGGTCACGACGGCGTCCTTGCGGGCCTGCTTCTCGGCCTCGGCGTCCCGTTCGATGTCCGCCCTCGACCGCACGCGCTTGGGCGCCTCCATCCCGCAGACGCTGGGCCAGTCGTCGGCGACGATGCCGGCGCACCAGATGAAGTTCTGGATGGGGCCGGGCTTCCAGTCGTCCTTCTCGATGTCCCAGCAGTTCTCGCGGGGCGAGAAGCGCGGGCAGCTGCCGTCCCGCGTCTTGATGACATGGGCGCGGTACGCGTCGATGCCCATCGAGTCGACGTCCGACGAGGGCATGTAGCGGTTGGCCGACCAGGACGCGCCCATGGCCGCGAACAGCGCGATCACGCACACCATGCCGGCGGCGAGCTGGCGGACCACCCGCGGCGGAACGACCCGGGCGAGCCCCGCCCCGGAACCGGTCCCGGCACCGCTCGGGCGCAGCGTGCGCTCGATCCACCCGGAGCCCCGGTTGACCACGGCCATCATGCCGAGCACGGCCAGGATCATCAGGCAGTACATGATGATCCACGTGGTGCGCGGGTAGAGCTGGATGGCCTTGTCGTGGGCCATGTGCCCGGCGAACCAGAAGCGGGCGAGCCAGGCGCCGGCCAGGACCGCCGCCGCGGTGCGCACCATGATGTTGCGCAGCCCGAGGCCGAGGCCGAGGCCCACTCCGAACAGCAGCAACAGCGCGAACCCGCTCTGGCCGGCCATCTCGCCGGCCACGGGCCAGGTCTGGTACGTCAAGGTCGAGGACCGGTCCGAGACCCAGCCGAGGACGTACCCGGGGTCCGCGTACACGGCGAGGAAGGCGTAGCGGTCGGGGTTCTCCGCGCCCAGCCGGGCCATCTGGTAGAGCAGCGGGGCGCCGACGACGCCGGCCGACAGCAGGGTGACCCCTATGTACAGGCCCGCCTTCTTGGCCGTCGCCGCGCCCTGGCGCCACGGGAAGAAGAACAGCGCGGCGACGAGCGCGCCCGGCGCGGCCCAGATGTACCAGCCGGAGTACCAGAGGAACAGCGCGCCGAAGGTCACGCCGAGGACGAGGCCGCGCAGCAGCAGGTGCCGCGTCCCGCGCCGCCCGGCCAGGCGCATCTCGCGCAGCCAGTAGCCGAGCAGCGGCAGCAGCACGATCATGACGATGTGGCTGTACGGGCGGATCGGGTCGAGGAAGAGCACCGCGGCCGGAACCGCGATCAGCAGCGCCCAGAAGGGCCTCAGCAGTATCCGCCAGGCCAGGTAGGCCATCGGGCCGGCCACGGCGGTGAAGAAGATCTGCAGGTCGTGCAGGGCGAAGCCGGTCTCGCCGCGGCCGTTGTAGCGGATCTTCGCCCAGAGGGCCATGAGGGCCGGGAAGGCGGGCGGGTAGATGCCCGACATCCCCTCGTGGTGCAGGAACGAGTTGGCCATGTCGATGAGGACGCCCGGGTCGCCCTCCTGGCCGCCGAGCGGGTGCGGCGTGCCGCGCAGGGCGACGACGACACCGCCGGCGATCACGCCGGTGGCCAGGCCCGCGAGGGCGGCGCAGACCAGCCGCTTGACCAGCTGGTGGCGCCGGGCCGCGCCCCGGTGGGCGGTGTACAGGAGCAGCGCGAGCAGCGGCAGGCCGATGACCGCGGCGTACTGCTGGAGCGTGGCGAGGCCGCTGACCTGGCCGAGGCGGACGATCGGGTTCACACTGATGTGCCGGCTCAGCAGCATGTAGCCGAGGGCCGTCGTGACGCTGACGACGGCCTCGGCGACGGCGAGCACCCGGCGCCGTGAGGTCCACGGGCGGCGCGCCGCCGAGCTGGACGGGACCGGCCCGGGGTCAGCGGTCCCGGTCCGGCTGTGCGCCGGGCCGGATGTTCCGACGACCTCGGGGGCCAGGTGTGTCATCTCAGTCCAATTCCGTCGCGGGTGTCAGTCGGCGCGCTGACCGGCGGTGAACGCGTGCTTCGCCAGCGTACGGACGCCCTCGCGGTGTCCGCGGAGCAGGGCGCCGGGCAGCATGGTGATGGCGTGGAACCGGGAGCCGCTGTGGAAGCGGGCCGCGCGTGCGGCCTTGGGCCAGCCCCGGGCGTCCATCCGGGCGGCCACCGCGGAGAAGTACCGCTCGGCCTCGGTGAAGCGGGTGCCGGAGAACGCCTGCACCGACGACTCGCTGACCGCGTGGCGGCGGTACTGGAAGACCGTGGTGGTCTCGTCGATCAGCATCTGCTCGCCGAGCTCGAGGAGGTCGACCACCAGGGCCAGGTCCTGGATCACCGAGTACTCGTCGCGGAAGTTGACCCCGCGCAGGGCTTCGCCGCGCCAGCAGATCGACGGGAAGTACAGCCAGTTCCCGCGCAGCACGCTGGTGGCGAGCTCTTCGCCGCCCATCAGGCGCCGGCCCTTGACCTGCGGGGCGTACAGCCGCCGCTTGGTCTGGTCGGCGAGCCCGGACGTCAGCTGCCCGTCGCCGTCGATCACCTCGACGCCGGGCTGGACCATGCCGATGCCCGGGTTGGCCGCTATGAGGCCGCGGACGGTCTCCAGGTAGTGCGGGTGCAGCAGGTCGTCGCAGCCCATGATGACGACGTAGTCGGCCTCGGAGAGCCGTACGCACTTCTGGAAGTTCTTGGTGATGCCGAGGTTCTGCTCGTTGCGGCTGTAGTGCACCCGCTCGTCGCCGAGTGCCTCGAACCAGCCCGGGACGTCCGGCTCCTGGCCGTCGTCGATGACGACGAGGCGGAAGTCCGGGTCCGTCTGGGCCAGGACGCTGCGGACGGCGTCCTGCATCAGCTGCACGTCCCCGTAGTAGGGGAGCATGAAGTCGAAGGTCACCACGGGACGTCAGGCCTTCACGGTGTCGGAGTCGGCGGGCTCGGGCTCCGGCTCGGCGAGAGCGCCGGACTCGGTCGCGACGGCAGCGGCGGCGGCCCCGCCGAGGCGCGCGTCGTTGTGCCGTGCGCCCTCGCTCAGGGCCACCGTCCGGGCCAGGTCGGTGAGCTTCTTCTCCAACGAGCGGAAGCGCAGGAAGGTGTTGAGGGTCAGGAAGCCCATCGCCAGCACCATGACGTACAGCACGAGGTCGGTGCCTCGGCCGACGCCGAGCTGGTGGGCCACCCACGTGACGTCCGTGGGGCGGAGCACCGCGTACACGTTGACGACGACGAACACCGAGAACGCGATGCGCTTCCAGGCGCGGTTCTTCGCCTGCCCCCACGTACGTATGAACATCAGTGCCATCGACACCGAGCCCGCGATGAGCAGCAGCTGGATCCAGAAGTACTTCATCAGCGGCTTCGCTCCCGCATCGTGATGTCAAAGATGATGTTGACGCCGTTGATCAGGGACTGGCCCTTGGCGCGCGAGTACTCGGTGTAGAGGATGTCCACGGGGACCTCGGTGACGCGCAGGCCGGACCCGGCCAGGAAACCGACGATCTCCGAGGCGTGCGCCATGCCGTTCATGGTGATGTTCAGCTGCTCGGCGGCCTTGCGGCTCAGCACGCGCAGGCCGTTGTGCGAGTCGGTGAGCTTCAGCTTGCGGGCGGTCGGGCTGACCGACGCGGCCGTACGCAGCACGACGCGCTTGATCCACGGCACCTGGCCGTTCTGCTCGATGAAGCGCGAGCCGAGGACCACGTCGGCCTCGTCGTCGCGCAGCACCCGGACCATCTTCTCGACGTCGGGCGTCTGGTGCTGACCGTCCGCGTCGAACGTCGCGAAGTAGCGGGCACCGGGCTGGGCGAGGGCGTACTTGAGGCCCGTCTGCAGGGCAGCGCCCTGGCCGAGGTTGACCGGGTGCCGCACCAGGTGGGCGCCGGTCTTCGCGATGTGCTCGGCCGAGTTGTCGGAGCTGCCGTCGTCGACGACGACTATGTTCGGGAAGGTCGCACGCGCTCCCTCGACCACATCGGCGATCACCTGGCCCTCGTTATAGGCCGGTATGACCAGCCAGACATCGTCGTATTGGGACACGGTAGCTCCAGCGGAATGTGGCACGTGCGCGTGCTCGGTGATCGGTGGGACGTCGGAAGTCGGCATGGTCACTCCCCGACCGCTCCGGCGCCCAATGGGCTTGCGGCGACCTTGTGCCCGGGTCCTTCGGTCACGCCCGGAGCAGCTCCGGGGAACCTCAGCCTCAGCACGGCCAGCATACCGAGCACGGTGGCGAGGGACCCGAGTGCGTAGGCCAGGGTGACGCGCACGGCAACGTCGCCCGGAGCAAAAGTGATGCCGATCAGGACGACGGTGCCGATGGCCCAGCAGAGCAGTTGCAGGTTGTGCCGCTTGAATACCATCAGCGCCTGTCCGAGGACCATCGCGAACATGTACGCCACGGTGCCTGCGGACAAAAGGAAGAAGTCGAGGCATCCCAGCGCCGGCTTGGCGTGGAAGAGCACCTCGATCAGCCAGGGGCCGAGGGCGGTCGCGGGCACGCCGCCGACCAGCCCCAACAGCCCGACGACCACGCCGATCCGGCGCAGCATCGCGGAGAACGCCGCCCGGTCGCCGGCCGTGTAGGCGGCGGTGAGCCCGCCCAGCAGCGAGGCCTGGAGCGAGCCGAAGACGAAGAGCGGCACCCGGGCCAGGACCAGCGCGTTCAGCAGCGCCGCGATCAGCACGCTGTCGGTGGGGGCGAGCAGCTTGGTGCTCATCACCGCGGCGTTGACGACGACCTGGGAGAGCAGGGTCGAACAGATCAGCAGGCCGAGCCCGCCGGTCAGCTCCCGCCAGGCGATCTCCTCGCCGGGCTCCACCACGCGCAGCAGCGCAGGCAGGGTGATCAGCGTCGCGGCGACGGGCGCCACGGCCAGGACCAGGCTGAAGGCGAGCGCGGAGTGCAGCCCGGACACCGCGCAGCCGAAGGCGAGGGCGATGCGCAGCCCGCCGTCGACGGCCAACTGGGTGCCGTACGCGCCGAACCGGCCGAGGCCGGCCAGGACACCGCGGGTCAGGTAGCAGACGGCCATGCCCGTGAAGGCGCCGCCGAGGGCCGCCACCAGGCCGCGGTCGCCGTGGAACAGCAGGTCCGCGATCGGGCCCGCGCCCAGGGCCAGGAGGAGCAGGGTCGTGCCGAGGATCCCCGAGGTGAGCAGCGTGGCCCGGCGCAGCACGGGGGCCGCGCCCTGACCGAGCACCACGCGGGCGGCGACGATCCGGGTGAGCTCCTGCTCGATCGGGAAGAAGATGCCGAGCCCGAGCGCCATGACGATCGTCCACAGCACCGAGACGTTCGCCACGGCCTCCGTGGACAGGCTGTAGCCGGCCACGCCCAGGTGGACGTACGAGGCCGCACCGAGCACGACGGTGCCGCCGGCCACCGCGACGGTGCCCGGCGGCAGCGCCGCGGTGAGCCTGCTCAGCAGGGACTTCATCCCGTACTGCCGTTCCGGGCCGCGTCGGCCAGGACGGTGAACGCGGGGGCGGCGAGCGCCTCGGCGAGCTGCTCGTGCCAGTCGGCGAGCGGGGCCAGGCCCGCGTCGGCCCAGCGGTCGTGCGCGAGCACGCTGAACGCCGGGCGGGCGGCCGGGCGGACGAACGCGGCGGAGGTGGTCGGCCGGATCCGCTCCGGGTCGAGCCCGCTCAGCCGGTAGGTCTCGCGGGCGAGCCCCATCCAGGTGGTCCGGCCGCTCGCGGTGCCGTGGTAGATCCCGCCCATGGCGTGGCCCTTCAGCGCGGCCAGGCCGAGCTCGACCAGCCGGCGGGCCAGCGCGTAGGACCAGGTGGGCTGGCCGTGCTGGTCGTCGACCACGTCGAGGGTGTCGCGCTGGGCGGCCAGCTTGAGCATGGTGGCGACGAAGTTCGGCCCGTGCTCGCCGTACAGCCAGGCGGTGCGCACGATGTAGCCGTCCTGCGGCAGCAGTTCGGCCACGGCCTGCTCGCCGACCAGCTTGGAGCGGCCGTACGCGTTCACGGGCCCGGTGGCGGTGTCCTCGCGGTACGGCTCGGAGGCGTCGCCGGGCAGCACGTAGTCGGTGGAGACGTGCAGCAGGCGCACATGGGCGGCGGCGCAGGCCTCGGCGAGGACGCGTACGCCGGTGCCGTTGACGGCGGTGGCGGCTTCCTCGGCGGTCTCGGCGCCGTCCACGTCGGTCCAGGCGGCGCAGTTCACGACCACGGTGACACCCTCGACCGCGGCCAGGACGGCGGCCGGGTCGGTGATGTCGAGGTCGGCGCGGCGCAGGCCCACGGCCTCGATCCCGGCGTCCTTCAGGACGGCCAGGACGTCCTGGCCGAGCATCCCGGCGGCGCCGGTGACGAGCCAGCGCCCGGCTCGCGGATTGGTGCTCACTTCTGCAGGGCCGCCTTCGCCTTCAGCGGCTCCCACCAGGCGCGGTTCTCGCGGTACCACTCGATCGTGGCGGCGATGCCGTCCTCGAAGGTGACCTGCGGGACGTAGCCCAGCTCGGCACCGATCTTGCTGATGTCGATGGAGTAGCGGAGGTCGTGGCCCTTGCGGTCCTCGACCTGCTCGACCATGTCCCAGCCGAGGCCGGCCGCCTCGAGCAGCACGCCGGTGAGCTCCTTGTTGGTGAGCTCGGTGCCACCGCCGATGTTGTAGACCTCGCCGGCGCGGCCCTTGCGCATCGCCAGGTCGATGCCGCGGCAGTGGTCGGAGACGTGCAGCCAGTCGCGGACGTTGCCGCCGTTGCCGTACAGCGGGACCTTCTTGCCGTCCATCAGGTTCGAGACGAACAGCGGGATGACCTTCTCCGGGAACTGGTAGTGCCCGTAGTTGTTGGAGCAGCGCGTGACGACGACGTCCATGCCGTGCGTCCGGGCGTAGGCCAGGGCCAGCAGGTCGGACGAGGCCTTGGAGGCGGAGTACGGGGAGTTCGGGACCAGCGGCCACTCCTCGGTCCAGGAGCCCTCGGTGATCGAGCCGTACACCTCGTCGGTGGAGATGTGCACGAAGCGGCCGACGCCGTGCTTGCGGGCGGCGTCCAGCAGGACCTGCGTGCCCACGACGTTGGTCATCACGAACGGGCCGGCGCCGGCGATCGAGCGGTCCACGTGGGACTCGGCCGCGAAGTGCACCACGACGTCGTGCCCGGGCATGACCTGGTCGACGGCCTCGGCGTCGCAGATGTCGCCCTTGACGAAGCTGTATCCGGGGTGGTCCGCGACCGGGGCGAGATTGGCTTCGACACCGGAGTAGGTCAGTTTGTCGAAGACCGTGATCCGAGCCGATGCGTCTGCACCGAGCTGCTGGCGAACGAATTCTGAACCGATGAAGCCGGCGCCGCCGGTCACGAGGATGCGCATAATACGAAGAGTCTAGCCGCTCGTACACCACCGTTCGGGCCCGGACCGCGCCGCCCCGGCGCTCTCGCATAGGGTTGTGTCCATGCGTGGAATTCTCTTGGCCGGTGGCACCGGATCCCGACTCTGGCCGCTGACCCGGGCAGTCTCGAAGCAGCTGCTCCCCGTCTTCGACAAGCCGATGATCTACTACCCGCTCTCCACCCTGGTCATGGCCGGAATCAGCGAGATTCTCGTCATCACCACGCCGGAGGACCGTGCCCAGTTCGAGCGACTGCTCGGCGACGGCTCCCAGTTCGGCATCCGGCTGGAGTACGCGGTCCAGGAGCGCCCCGAGGGCATCGCCCAGGCCTTCGTGCTCGGCGCCGACTTCATCGGCGACGAGTCCGTCGCCCTGATCCTCGGCGACAACATCTTCCACGGCAGCGGTCTCGGCACGCGCCTGGCGGAGCACACCGACTCCAAGGGCGGCCGGGTCTTCGCGTACCCGGTGGCCGATCCGACGGCGTACGGCGTGGTCGAGTTCGACGAGAACGGCCAGGCCATCTCCATCGAGGAGAAGCCGGTCAAGCCCAAGTCCCGCTACGCGGTGCCCGGTCTGTACTTCTACGACAACCGCGTCGTCGAGATCGCCCGCACCCTGAAGCCCAGCGCGCGCGGCGAACTGGAGATCACCGCGGTCAACGACGCGTACCTCCAGGCCGGTGAGCTGAATGTCACCATCCTCGACCGCGGCACCGCCTGGCTGGACACGGGGACCTTCGTCTCCATGGTCCAGGCCTCGGAGTTCGTCCGCGTGATCGAGGAGCGCCAGGGCTTCAAGATCGGCTGCATCGAGGAGGCGGCCTGGCGGGCCGGCCTGATCGATTCCGCGCAGCTGCGCGAGCTGGCCCAGCCGCTGCTCAAGAGCGGTTACGGCGAGTACCTGATCGCTCTGCTCGACGAGGAGTCCTCCCGGTGAAGTTCCGTCAGCTCTCGATAGAGGGCGCCTACGAGATCACCCCGCAGCTGCACGGCGACCCGCGCGGCATGTTCACCGAGTGGTACCGCTTCGACAAGCTGTCCGAGGTCGTCGGCCACCCGCTGAACCTGGCGCAGGCGAACCTCTCGGTGTCCTCGCGCGGCGTGGTCCGCGGCATCCACTTCGCCGACGTACCGCGCGGCCAGGCCAAGTACGTCACCTGCGTACGGGGTGCCGTGCTCGACGTCATCGTGGACCTGCGGGTCGGCTCCCCGACCTTCGGCCGCTGGGAGGGTGTCCGCCTGGACGACGTGGACCGCCGCGCGGTCTACATCCCGGAGGGCCTGGGCCACGGGTTCTGCGCGCTGAGCGACGACGCCACGCTTTCGTACCTCTGCTCGGAGACGTACAACCCGACCGGCGAGCACTCGGTTCACCCGCTCGATGCGGATCTGGGCATCGACTGGCCGGCGGACGTCCCGCTGCTGTCCGCCCGTGACGAGGCCGCGCCGACGCTGGCCGAGGCCATCGAGTCGGGTCTGCTGCCGGACTACGCCGCCTGCAACGAGTTCACCGATTCCCTGCGCGTGACCGGCTGACCGCTCCCCCGCAGCACACGGAAGAGGGCCGCACCCCGCGATCGGGGGTGCGGCCCTCTTCCGTATGCCGTACGTCCTGCCCGCCCGTACGACGAAGGGCCCCTCCCCCGCCGCCGAAGCGGTGGGGAAGGGGCCCTTCTGTCAAACATGGTGCCCGCTCGCGCGAGCTACCAGGTCAGAGCACGAATTACTTCGTGATCTTGATGACCTGGCCGGCGCCGACCGTACGACCACCCTCACGGATGGCGAACTTCAGGCCCTCCTCCATGGCGACCGGCTGGATCAGCGCGACCGTCATCTCGGTGTTGTCGCCCGGCATGACCATCTCCGTGCCGGCCGGCAGGGTGACGACACCCGTGACGTCCGTGGTACGGAAGTAGAACTGCGGGCGGTAGTTGTTGAAGAACGGGGTGTGACGGCCACCCTCGTCCTTCGACAGGATGTAGGCCTGGGCCTCGAACTCGGTGTGCGGCGTGACCGAACCGGGCTTGATGATGACCTGGCCGCGCTCGACGTCCTCGCGCTTGATGCCACGGAGGAGCAGACCGACGTTCTCACCGGCCTGGCCCTCGTCGAGCAGCTTGCGGAACATCTCGATGCCGGTGACCGTGGTGGTGGTCTTGGCTTCCTTGATGCCGATGATGTCGACGGTCTCGTTGACCTTCAGGACACCACGCTCGATACGGCCGGTGACGACCGTACCGCGACCGGTGATCGTGAAGACGTCCTCGACGGGCATGAGGAACGGCTTCTCGGTGTCACGCGGGGGGGTCGGGATGAAGTCGTCGACGGCGGACATGAGGCCGAGAAGCTTCTCGCCCCACTCCTTGTCGCCCTCGAGGGCCTTCAGCGCGGAGACGCGGACGACCGGCAGGTCGTCGCCCGGGAAGTCGTACTCGGAGAGCAGCTCACGGACCTCGAGCTCGACGAGCTCCAGGATCTCCTCGTCGTCCACCATGTCGGCCTTGTTCAGGGCGACAACGATGGAGGGGACGCCGACCTGGCGGGCCAGGAGCACGTGCTCCTTGGTCTGCGGCATCGGGCCGTCGGTGGCGGCGACCACGAGGATCGCGCCGTCCATCTGCGCGGCACCGGTGATCATGTTCTTGATGTAGTCGGCGTGACCCGGGCAGTCGACGTGGGCGTAGTGACGCGCCTCGGTCTGGTACTCGACGTGCGCGATGGAGATGGTGATACCGCGCTGGCGCTCCTCAGGAGCCTTGTCGATCTGGTCGAAGGCCGAGGCCTCGTTCAGGTCCGGGTACGCGTCGTGCAGCACCTTGGTAATGGCGGCCGTGAGGGTCGTCTTACCGTGGTCAATGTGACCGATGGTGCCGATGTTGACGTGCGGCTTAGTCCGCTCGAACTTCGCCTTCGCCACGGGGTCCTCCTGGAGAGTGGTTCTGTACGCCTTGCTCATCGGCGCCAGGTGATCTTTGCTGGAAAGCCGGCCCCTCCGGGGCAACGGAGGGTTACTCCTGTTGCCCCAGAGGCTCCGGTGACAAGCCTAAAGCGTGTACTCGGAAGAGTTACTCGCCCTTGGCCTTCGCGATGATCTCCTCGGCGACGTTCCGGGGAACCTCGGCGTAGGAGTCGAACTGCATCGAGTAGCTGGCGCGACCCGAGGTCTTGCTGCGGAGGTCTCCGACGTAGCCGAACATCTCCGAAAGCGGCACGAGGCCCTTCACGAGACGCGCGCCGTGACGCTCCTCCATGGCCTGGATCTGGCCACGGCGGGAGTTGATGTCACCGATGACGTCGCCCATGGACTCTTCGGGCGTGGTGACCTCAACGGACATCATCGGCTCGAGCAGCACGGGGGAAGCCTTGCGCGCGGCCTCCTTGAAGGCCTGCGAACCGGCGATCTTGAAGGCGAGCTCCGAGGAGTCGACCTCGTGGTAGCCACCGTCGAGAAGAATGACGCGGACGCCGGTCATCTCGTAGCCGGCCAGGATGCCGAACTGCATGGCCTCCTGCGCACCGGCGTCGACCGAGGGGATGTACTCCCTCGGGATGCGGCCACCGGTGACCTTGTTCACGAACTCGTACGCCGGACCATCGGCGTCCGTGATCGGCTCGATCGCGATCTGCACCTTGGCGAACTGACCGGTACCACCGGTCTGCTTCTTGTGGGTGTAGTCGTGACGCTCGACGGTCTTGCGGATCGTCTCGCGGTACGCGACCTGCGGCTTGCCGACGTTGGCCTCGACCTTGAACTCGCGCTTCATACGGTCGACCAGCACCTCGAGGTGCAGCTCGCCCATACCACCGAGGATGGTCTGGCCGGTCTCCTCGTCCGAGTGAACGTGGAAGGAGGGGTCCTCCTCCGCGAGAGACTGGATGGCGACACCCAGCTTCTCCTGGTCACCCTTGGACTTGGGCTCGATGGCGACCTGGATGACCGGAGCCGGGAAGTCCATGGACTCCAGGATCACGGGTGCCTTGTCGTCACACAGCGTCTCACCGGTGGTGGTCTGCTTCAGGCCCATGACGGCGACGATGTCACCGGCGCCCACCGCGGCGATCTCTTCACGCTTGTTCGCGTGCATGCGGTAGATCTTGCCGATGCGCTCCTTCTTGCCCTTGACGGAGTTCAGCACCGCAGTGCCGGCCTCCAGGCGGCCCGAGTAAACCCGGACGAAGGTGAGCTTCCCGAGGTGCGGGTCGCGCATGATCTTGAACGCCAGCGCCGCGAGCGGCTCCTCGTCGGAAGGCTTGCGCTTCACGACGGTCTCGGCGTCGCGGACGTCGTGGCCCTCGATGGCCTCGATGTCCAGCGGCGACGGGAGGTAGCGGATGACAGCGTCGAGCAGGGGCTGAACGCCCTTGTTCTTGAACGCCGTGCCACAGAACACCGCGGTGATCGTGGGCTCGCCCTTGCCCTTGCCGGAGCCGAGGATGATGCGACGGACGGCGGCGTGCAGCTGCTCCACGGACGGCTCGTCGCCGTTCAGGAAGAGCTCCATGATCTCGTCGTCGTTCTCGGCGACGGTCTCGACCAGCTTGCCGCGCCACTCTTCAGCGGCCTCGGCGTGCGTGGCCGGGATGTCGACGATGTCGTACATCTCGCCCTTGGTCGCCTCGGCGGACCAGACGAACGCCTTCATGGTGACCAGGTCGACAACGCCCTGGAAGTCGGCCTCGGCACCGATCGGGAGCTGCATGACGATCGGAACCGCACCGAGGCGGTCCTTGATCATGTCGACACAGCGGTGGAACTCGGCGCCGGTACGGTCGAGCTTGTTCACGAAGCAGATGCGCGGCACGCCGTAACGGTCGGCCTGACGCCACACCGTCTCCGACTGCGGCTCCACACCGGCGACACCGTCGAACACGGTGACGGCACCGTCGAGGACGCGGAGCGAACGCTCCACCTCGACCGTGAAGTCCACGTGACCCGGGGTGTCGATGATGTTGATGGTGTGGTCGACGTCCTCGAGCGGCCAGTGGCAGGTCGTCGCGGCAGACGTGATCGTGATGCCGCGCTCCTGCTCCTGCTCCATCCAGTCCATCGTGGCAGCGCCGTCGTGGACTTCACCGATCTTGTAAGACACACCGGTGTAGAACAGGATGCGCTCGGTGGTGGTCGTCTTGCCCGCGTCGATGTGAGCCATGATGCCGATGTTGCGCACCTTGGCCAGGTCAAGCGAAGTGGTAGCCATCTCGGCTCAGTCTTCTCTCGGTCTCGATGTGGGTTGGGACTACCAGCGGTAGTGCGCGAAGGCCTTGTTGGACTCGGCCATCTTGTGCGTGTCCTCACGCTTCTTGACGGCCGCACCGAGGCCGTTCGAGGCGTCGAGGAGCTCGTTCATGAGGCGCTCGGTCATGGTCTTCTCGCGGCGGGCGCGGGAGTAACCCACGATCCAGCGCAGCGAGAGGGTCGACGCGCGACCCGGCTTGACCTCGATCGGCACCTGGTAGGTGGCGCCACCGACACGGCGGGACTTGACCTCGAGGGACGGCTTGACGTTCTCCAGCGCGCGCTTCAGCGTGATGACCGGGTCAGCGCCGGTCTTCTCGCGGAGGCCTTCCATGGCGCCGTAAACGATGCGCTCGGCGGTGGAGCGCTTGCCGTTCAGGAGGATCTTGTTGATGAGCGACGTCACCAGAGGAGATGCGTAGACCGGGTCGATGATGACCGGGCGCTTCGGGGCGGGGCCCTTACGAGGCATTCTTACTTCTCCTTCTTGGCGCCGTAGCGGCTGCGGGCCTGCTTGCGGTTCTTGACAGCCTGCGTGTCAAGCGCACCGCGGATGATCTTGTAACGAACACCCGGCAGGTCCTTCACACGGCCACCACGCACGAGCACGATCGAGTGCTCCTGCAGGTTGTGTCCCTCACCCGGAATGTAAGCGGTGACCTCGATGCCGGAGGTCAGACGCACACGCGCGACCTTACGGAGCGCCGAGTTCGGCTTCTTCGGGGTGGTCGTGAACACACGCGTGCAGACGCCGCGGCGCTGGGGCGAAGCCTCAAGCGCGGGCGTCTTCGTCTTCTCGACCTTGTCCTGCCGGCCCTTACGGACCAGCTGCTGGATCGTAGGCACTACTTCTCCGGTTTCTGTGTGCCGTGTAGTGAAGCTAACCTGGAACTTTGCCGACCCACGCGGTCGGGTGTGTCGGATCCGGCGGGGCTCCGCGCAAGCACGGAAACGCATGGATCGCGGTGGCTGATCCGGCTCTCATGCGGTTGATGGACACGCACAGGAGCCCAGGCACACCCCAGGCACAAGGTCTGAGCGTACCTACCGCATCCCATCCGGTCAAAACAAAGGCCCGCGCGGGACGGCCTGGACATCGCCGCCGGTCATGTGCCACTTGGGCGAGGCCCTCGTGTGGCCGCTCCGACTCGCGCAAGTGGTAAAGGCGTGCTAAGCGGTGCCGGACGGAGCGACCTTCCCCGCGAACTAAACTGCCTCGGCATTCAGCGATGCAGCGAATTCAGCGATTCACCCCAAACGGCACGACCAACCACCAGGGAGCGGGACATTGCGGACGGTCACCACGGAGCCGAGGGCCGCCGACAGCCCGGTCCACCCGTCGCCCCGCCGCCGGTCACCGCGAGCCGCCCGCCTGTACGGGCCCCTGCTGGCGTTCCTCGTCACCTCGGCCGCGTTCTGCGCGGCCTGGGTGGCCCGCGGCACCTTCCCCTTCGGCAACACCGGCCGGGCCCTCAACGACCAGGCCAACCAGTACGTGCCCTTCCACCGGACCCTGTGGGACCTGGTCCACGGGCAGGCCGCCGGCGACGTGCTCTTCACCTGGCGCGGCGGCTTCGGGCAGCAGTTCCTGTCCGACTACTACACGTACCTCGGCAACCCGTTCTCCTGGCTGGCCGTCCTGGTGCCGCGCGCCCACGTCGACCTCGCCGTCTTCGCGGTCACCCCGGTCACGATGGGCGCCGCCGCCGCCGTCATGACGGTCTACCTCGGCAAGCTGCACCCCGGCCCGTGGTGGCAGCGCGGGGTCCTCGGCGCCTGCTACGGCCTGTGCGGTTGGGCGCTCAGCGACGCCTCGTACATCCCCATGTGGCTGTGGGGCCTGGTCGCCCTGCCCCTCCTCGGCATCGCCGTCGAGTGGTGCCTGGAGGAGCGCCGCTGGCCGGGGGTGGCGCTGTTCGTCGCGCTCGCCTGGTTCGGCAACTTCTACACCGCGATGATGGCGACGATGGCCGCCTGCGTCCTGCTCGGCATCCGCCTGATCACCCGGGACATGACCGGCCGCCGGCGGCTGCGCGTCCTGTGGCGGGCCTCGAGCGCCGCCGCGACCGGCATCCTGCTCACCCTCCCGCTGCTGCTGCCGTCGTTCCTGTCCAGCGGCTCCGCGCAGCCCACCCAGGCCGGGGCCTTCGAGCCGGTGCGGATCGAGGTCTTCCTCGCCGGGATGCTCCCGGCCACCCACCTGTGGGGCGGCCGGCCGCGGCTGTACGTGGCCTCGCTGGGCCTGATCCTCGCCGGATCGTTCCTCTTCAACGCCGCCATCGCGAAGAAGACCCGCCTGGTGTGGGCCGCGGCGACGCTGCTCGTCGTCGCCTCGTTCCAGTTCCCGCCGACGCAGTACGTGTGGCACGGGCTGGCGGTCCCGAACGGCAATCCGTACCGCGAGACCTTCGTCTTCAGCGGCATGGTCGTGATCCTGGCCTGGCTGGCCCTGGCCCACCGCCCGCGCCCCCTCCACCTGGCGCTGACGGCCGCCCTGCTGGTCGCGGCCACCTTCGTGCTGCGCCGCACCGACGACTTCGGCGGCTGGACCTGGCACGCGGTGCTGGTCGGCGGGGGCGTCTCGCTGCTGGCCCTGATCCTGCTCTCCCTGGGGGCGAAGCACCGGGTACTGATCCCCGTGGCCGCCGTCCTGATGGTCGGCGTGGTCTTCGCGGAGTCCACGGTGGCGGCAGCGGGCGCGGACTCCCGCCGGGCCCGCGAGCGCTGGGCGAAGCCTGTCGCCACGTCGAACCGCTCGATCAACGCCCACTTCGACGCCGTCCGGCAGGTGGACGGCTGGCCCGCGTACCGGACGGATTCGGGCGCGCCGCAGACCTCGTACAACGACGCCCTCGCCCTGCGGGCGGAGGGCCCGCAGTACTACAGCAGCTACCTGCCGCAGGCCACGTACCAGGCCCTGGAGCCCCTCGGATACGGCTTCAAGAACGACGGCCGGACCTTCTTCGGCGCCGACAACCCGGTGCTCGACGCGATCTTCGCGATCGGGGCCCGGGTCCACCCCGGCGCGGCGCAGGGCACCTGGACGTCCACCCGCTTCCCCGCCCCTCCCCTGGTCACGGTCCGCAGCGCCGCCCACACCTCCCCGAACCCGGCCGACAGCGTCTACGCCCGCCAGGAGAACGTCCTGGGCACCACCCTGTACGAGGTCCCGCAGGTCACCCGGGGCGGCAGCGCCACGGAACAGACGTACGCCGCCCGGTGCACCCCCGGCTCCGAGGCGTACTGGTTCTCCCCGGAGCTCTACGGCACGCTCGCCTTCGCCGGCACGTCCCGCCCCCTGGAGGACCGGATGACCGGGGTGGTCAAGCTGGGCAAGGTCCCGGCCGACGGCATGGTCGCGGTGGCGGTGAACACCCGCACGCAGGACGCGACGGCGGGCGAGCACCCCGTCGGCTGCCTGAACCGCGCCGCCCTGGACACGGCGATCACCTCTCTGAAGTCCACCGGTGCCACGAAGGTCACGGCGGGCGGCCACACCATCGAGGCCACCCTCCCGAAGGGCGCCGCGGGCACGGCGGTCTTCGCGATGACCGACGTCCCGGGCTGGCAGTGCACGGCCCCGGTGAAGAGCTTCCACGGCCTGGTGTCCATGGACATCCCCGCGGGCACGGACAAGGTCTCCTGCACCTTCACCCCGAAGGGCCTCACCCCGGGCCTGGCAGCCGCCGCCCTGGCCCTCCTGGCCCTCGCGTCGACGACGGTGACGGCCCTCCGCCGCCGCCGCGCCTGACGGCATCCCAGGGCCCGGGGGAACCCCCGGGCCCCGGGACGGGAAGCCGGACACGACCCGGACACGAACCCGGACACGAAGAAGCCCCCCGCCGCTCCTCTCGGAGCAGCGGGGGGCTTCTTCTTACGAGCTGTTAGCCGTTGTACGGGCCGTAGTCGTAGTCCTCCAGCGGGACAGCCTGGCCGGAGCCGGTGCCGAAGGGCGAGTAGTCGATGTCGTCGTAGCCGACGGCCGAGTACATCGCGGCCTTCGCTTCCTCGGTGGGCTCGACCCGGATGTTGCGGTAGCGGGCGAGGCCCGTACCGGCCGGGATGAGCTTACCGATGATGACGTTCTCCTTGAGGCCGATGAGGCTGTCGGACTTGGCGTTGATCGCCGCGTCCGTCAGGACTCGGGTCGTCTCCTGGAAGGAGGCGGCCGACAGCCAGGATTCCGTCGCCAGCGAGGCCTTGGTGATACCCATCAGCTGCGGACGGCCGGAGGCGGGGTGACCGCCCTCGGTGACCACACGACGGTTCTCGGTCTCGAAGCGCGAGCGCTCGACGAGCTCGCCCGGCAGGAGCTCCGCATCGCCGGACTCGATGATCGTCACGCGGCGGAGCATCTGCCGGATGATGATCTCGATGTGCTTGTCGTGGATCGACACGCCCTGCGAGTTGTAGACCTTCTGGACTTCGCCGACCAGGTGGACCTGGACCGCACGCTGGCCGAGGATGCGCAGCACGTCGTGCGGGTTGGTGGCACCCGCGGTGAGCTTCTGGCCCACCTCGACGTGGTCACCCTCGTGCACGATGACCTTGGCGCGCTTCGAGATCGGGAAGGGCGTCTCGTCGCTGCCGTCGTCCGGCGTGATGACGATCTTCTTCGTCTTCTCGGTCTCCTCGATCCGCACGCGGCCGGCGGCCTCGGAGATCGGGGCGACACCCTTCGGGGTACGGGCCTCGAAGAGCTCGACGACACGCGGCAGACCCTGCGTGATGTCGTCACCGGCCACACCACCGGTGTGGAAGGTACGCATCGTCAGCTGGGTACCGGGCTCACCGATGGACTGGGCGGCGATGATGCCGACCGCCTCACCGATGTCGACCAGCTTGCCGGTGGCGAGCGAGCGTCCGTAGCAGAAGGCACAGGTGCCGACCGCGGACTCACAGGTCAGGACCGAGCGGGTCTTGACCTCCTCGACGCCGTTGGCGACCAGGGCGTCGATCAGGACGTCACCGAGGTCGACGTTGGCCGGCGCGATGACCTTGCCGTCGATGACGACGTCCTCGGCCAGCATGCGGGCGTAGATCGAGGTCTCGACGTCGTCGGCCTTGCGCAGCACGCCGTCCTCGCCGCGAACGGCGATCTTCAGCTTCAGGCCGCGCTCGGTGCCGCAGTCCTCCTCGCGGATGATCACGTCCTGCGAGACGTCCACCAGACGACGGGTCAGGTAACCCGAGTCGGCGGTACGCAGGGCGGTGTCCGCCAGACCCTTACGGGCACCGTGCGTGGAGATGAAGTACTCCAGAACGGTGAGGCCCTCACGGAAGGACGCCTTGATCGGACGCGGGATGGTCTCGTTCTTCGCGTTCGACACCAGACCACGCATACCGGCGATCTGTCGCATCTGCATCATGTTTCCTCGGGCACCCGAGTCAACCATCATGAAGATGGGGTTCGTCTTGGGGAAGTTCGCGTTCATCGCCTCGGCAACCTCGTTGGTCGCCTTGGTCCAGATCGCGATGAGCTCCTGCGTGCGCTCGTCCTTGGTGATCAGACCGCGCTCGTACTGCTTCTGGACCTTCTCGTCCATCGCCTCGTAGCCCGCGACGATGGCCTTCTTGGCCTCGGGCACGACGACGTCGGAGATGGCCACGGTGACGCCCGAACGGGTCGCCCAGTGGAAGCCGGCCGCCTTCAGGTTGTCGAGCGTCGCCGCCACGATGACCTTGGGGTAGCGCTCCGCCAGGTCGTTGACGATCTCGGAGAGCTGCTTCTTGCCCACCGAGTAGTCGACGAACGGGTAGTCCTCGGGCAGCAGCTCGTTGAAGAGCGCGCGGCCCAGGGAGGTGCGCAGACGGAAGCTGTCGCCCGGCTGGAACTCCTGCTCGCCCTCTTCGGCTACCGGCGCCGCCCAGCCGCGCGGCGGGATGGTGCCCACCGGGAAGCGGATGTCGACGGACGACTGCAGCGCGAGCTCGCCGGCGTCGAACGCCATGATCGCCTCGGCCGTGGAGCCGAACGCGCGGCCCTCGCCCTTGGTGTCACGGAGCTCACCGTCGGTGGTCAGGAAGAACAGACCGAGGACCATGTCCTGGGTCGGCATCGTGACCGGACGGCCGTCGGCGGGCTTCAGGATGTTGTTCGAGGACAGCATCAGGATGCGGGCCTCGGCCTGCGCCTCCGCGGAGAGCGGCAGGTGCACGGCCATCTGGTCACCGTCGAAGTCCGCGTTGAACGCGGTGCAGACGAGCGGGTGGATCTGGATGGCCTTGCCTTCGACCAGCTGGGGCTCGAAGGCCTGGATGCCGAGGCGGTGCAGCGTGGGTGCACGGTTCAGCAGCACCGGGTGCTCGGCGATGACCTCTTCGAGCACGTCGTACACGACCGTGCGGCCGCGCTCGACCATGCGCTTCGCCGACTTGATGTTCTGCGCGTGGTTCAGGTCGACCAGGCGCTTCATCACGAACGGCTTGAAGAGCTCCAGCGCCATGGCCTTGGGCAGACCACACTGGTGCAGCTTCAGC
Source organism: Streptomyces sp. NBC_01296 (assembly GCF_035984415.1). Taxonomy (NCBI): domain Bacteria; kingdom Bacillati; phylum Actinomycetota; class Actinomycetes; order Kitasatosporales; family Streptomycetaceae; genus Streptomyces; species Streptomyces sp. NBC_01296. The sequence goes on from NZ_CP130720.1 coordinate 3,820,937, forward strand.
TGCGGACCGACGACGATCACGGAACGCGCGGAGTAGTCCACGCGCTTGCCGAGAAGGTTCTGACGGAAACGACCCTGCTTGCCCTTGAGCATGTCGCTCAGGGACTTCAGCGGACGGTTGCCGGGACCGGTCACCGGACGACCACGACGACCGTTGTCGAAGAGGGCGTCCACGGCCTCCTGAAGCATGCGCTTCTCGTTGTTCACGATGATCTCGGGGGCACCGAGGTCGAGGAGACGCTTCAGACGGTTGTTGCGGTTGATCACGCGGCGGTACAGGTCGTTCAGGTCGGAGGTCGCGAAGCGGCCACCGTCCAGCTGCACCATCGGACGCAGGTCCGGCGGGATCACCGGCACGCAGTCCAGAACCATGCCCTTGGGCTTGTTGCTGGTCTGCAGGAACGCGGAGACGACCTTGAGGCGCTTGAGCGCACGGGTCTTCTTCTGGCCCTTGCCGGTACGGATGATCTCGCGGAGGCGCTCGGCCTCCTCCTCGAGGTCGAAGGACTCCAGGCGCTTCTGCAGCGCGGCGGCGCCCATGCAACCGTCGAAGTACGTGCCGAAGCGGTCACGCAGCTCGCGGTAGAGCAGCTCGTCGCCCTCGAGGTCCTGGACCTTGAGGTTCTTGAAGCGGGCCCACACCTCGTCGAGGCGGTCGATCTCGCGCTGGGCGCGGTCACGCAGCTGCTTCATCTCGCGCTCGGCACCTTCGCGCACCTTGCGGCGTACGTCGGCCTTCGCGCCCTCGGCCTCGAGCTCGGCCAGGTCGGTCTCGAGCTTCTTGGCACGGCCTTCGAGGTCCGCGTCACGGCGGTTCTCGATCTGCTGGCGCTCGACGGAGACGTGCGCCTCCAGCGACGGGAGGTCGCGGGTGCGACGCTCGTCGTCGACGAACGTGATCATGTACGCGGCAAAGTAGATGACCTTCTCGAGGTCCTTCGGCGCGAGGTCCAGCAGGTATCCGAGGCGCGACGGGACGCCCTTGAAGTACCAGATGTGGGTGACGGGAGCGGCAAGCTCGATGTGGCCCATCCGCTCACGGCGCACCTTGGCGCGCGTGACCTCGACGCCACAACGCTCACAGATGATGCCCTTGAAGCGGACACGCTTGTACTTGCCGCAGTAGCACTCCCAGTCCCGGGTCGGACCGAAGATCTTCTCGCAGAAGAGTCCGTCCTTCTCGGGCTTGAGGGTGCGGTAGTTGATGGTCTCCGGCTTCTTGACCTCGCCGTGCGACCAGGTTCGGATGTCGTCCGCGGTGGCAAGGCCGATCCGCAGCTCGTCGAAGAAGTTGACGTCGAGCACTGTGCGTCAATCCCTCTTTCGGGGTCGAGTCTCAATCATGGTCTGAACGGTCCCGGGGATGACGGGGGGCTCTTGAGCGAGCCCCCCGTCAGGCCCGTCAGACCTCTTCGACGCTGCTCGGCTCGCGCCGGGACAGGTCGATACCGAGCTCCTCCGCCGCGCGGAAGACGTCCTCGTCGGTGTCGCGCATCTCGATGGACATGCCGTCCGAGGACAGCACCTCCACGTTGAGGCAGAGCGACTGCATTTCCTTGATGAGCACCTTGAAGGACTCGGGAATGCCCGGCTCGGGGATGTTCTCGCCCTTGACGATGGCCTCGTAGACCTTCACGCGGCCGGTGACGTCGTCGGACTTGATGGTCAGCAGCTCCTGGAGGGCGTAAGCGGCGCCATAAGCCTCGAGCGCCCACACCTCCATCTCACCGAAGCGCTGGCCACCGAACTGCGCCTTACCACCCAGCGGCTGCTGCGTGATCATCGAGTACGGACCGGTCGACCGGGCGTGGAGCTTGTCGTCGACCAGGTGGTGGAGCTTGAGGATGTACATGTACCCGATCGAGATCGGGTCCGGGAACGGCTCGCCGGAGCGGCCGTCGAACAGGTGCGCCTTGCCGGTCGGCAGGACCAGGCGGTCCCCGTCGCGGTTCGGGATGGTGTGCTCGAAGAGACCGGAGATCTCGTCCTCGCGGGCACCGTCGAACACCGGGGTGGCGACGTTGGTACCGGGCTCGACGCGGTCGGCACCGATGACCTTCAGACGCTCGGCCCAGTCCTCCGCGAGGCCGGAGACGTCCCAGCCGCGGCTGGCGAGCCAGCCGAGGTGGATCTCCAGGACCTGTCCCGGGTTCATTCGGGACGGGACACCCAGCGGGTTCAGGATGATGTCGACCGGCGTGCCGTCCTCAAGGAAGGGCATGTCCTCGATCGGAAGGATCTTGGAGATGACACCCTTGTTGCCGTGGCGGCCGGCGAGCTTGTCACCGTCGGTGATCTTGCGCTTCTGGGCGACGTAGACGCGGACCAGCTGGTTCACGCCCGGAGGAAGCTCGTCGCCCTCCTCGCGGTCGAAGACGCGGACACCGATGACCTTGCCGATCTCACCGTGAGGCACCTTGAGCGAGGTGTCACGCACCTCGCGGGCCTTCTCACCGAAGATCGCGCGGAGCAGGCGCTCCTCCGGGGTCAGCTCGGTCTCACCCTTGGGCGTGACCTTGCCGACCAGGATGTCGCCGGCGACGACGTCCGCACCGATGCGGATGATGCCGCGCTCGTCGAGGTCGGCGAGGACCTCTTCGGAGACGTTCGGGATGTCCCGGGTGATCTCCTCGGGGCCCAGCTTGGTGTCACGGGCGTCGACCTCGTGCTCCTCGATGTGGATCGAGGAGAGGACGTCGTCCTGCACGAGGCGCTGCGACAGGATGATCGCGTCCTCGTAGTTGTGACCTTCCCAGGGCATGAACGCGACGAGCAGGTTCTTGCCGAGGGCCATTTCGCCCTCTTCGGTCGCAGGACCGTCGGCGAGGACCTGAGCCTCGATGATGCGGTCACCCTCGTTGACGATGACCTTCTGGTTGACCGAGGTGCCCTGGTTCGAGCGGGAGAACTTGGCGACGCGGTACGTGGTGTACGTGCCGTCGTCGTTGGCGACGGTGATGTAGTCGGCCGAGACCTCCTGGACGACACCGTCCTTCTCCGCCTTGATCGAGTCACCGGCGTCGACCGCACAGCGGTACTCCATGCCGGTGCCGACGAGCGGCGCCTCCGCCTTGATGAGCGGAACGGCCTGGCGCATCATGTTCGCGCCCATGAGGGCACGGTTGGCGTCGTCGTGCTCGAGGAAGGGGATCATCGCGGTCGCGACGGACACCATCTGGCGCGGCGAGACGTCCATGTAGTCGACGTCGCCGCCGGCGATGTAGTCGATCTCGCCACCACGACGGCGGACCAGGACGCGGTTCTCGGTGAAGCGCATCTCATCGTTCAGGGCGGCGTTCGCCTGGGCGATGACGAAGCGGTCTTCCTCGTCGGCCGTGAGGTAGTCGACCTCGTCGGTGACGACACCCTCGACGACCTTGCGGTACGGGGTCTCGATGAAACCGAACGGGTTGATCCGGCCGTAGGAGGCCAGCGAGCCGATCAGACCGATGTTCGGGCCTTCAGGCGTCTCGATCGGGCACATGCGGCCGTAGTGCGACGGGTGAACGTCACGGACCTCGAAGCCGGCCCGCTCACGGGACAGACCACCCGGGCCGAGGGCGTTGAGACGACGCTTGTGCGTCAGACCCGACAGCGGGTTGTTCTGGTCCATGAACTGCGACAGCTGGCTGGTGCCGAAGAACTCCTTGATGGAGGCGACGACCGGCCGGATGTTGATCAGGGTCTGCGGCGTGATCGCCTCGACGTCCTGAGTCGTCATGCGCTCGCGCACGACGCGCTCCATACGAGCCAGACCCGTGCGGACCTGGTTCTGGATGAGCTCGCCGACGTTGCGGATACGACGGTTGCCGAAGTGGTCGATGTCGTCGGTCTCGACGACGATCTCCCGGCCCGACTCGCCGACCGTCTCGGTCTCGCCCGCGTGCAGCTTGACCAGGTACTTGATGGTCGCGATGACGTCGTCGGTGGTCAGCACACCGGCGTCGAGCGGCTCATCGGCGCCGAGCTTCTTGTTCACCTTGTAGCGGCCGACCTTCGCGAGGTCGTAGCGCTTCGGGTTGAAGTAGAGGTTCTCGAGCAGCGTCTGAGCGGCCTCGCGGGTCGGCGGCTCGCCCGGGCGCAGCTTGCGGTAGATGTCGAGCAGCGCGTCGTCCTGGCCCTGGGTGTGGTCCTTCTCCAGGGTGGCGCGCATGGACTCGTACTCGCCGAACTCCTCGAGGATCTGCTCGGTGGTCCAGCCGAGAGCCTTCAGGAGGACGGTGACGGACTGCTTGCGCTTGCGGTCGATGCGGACACCGACCATGTCGCGCTTGTCGATCTCCATCTCCAGCCAGGCACCCCGGGACGGGATGATCTTGGCGGCGAAGATGTCCTTGTCGGACGTCTTGTCGATGGAGGAGTCGAAGTAGACACCGGGGGAGCGGACAAGCTGCGACACGACGACACGCTCGGTGCCGTTGATGACGAAGGTGCCCTTGTTGGTCATGAGCGGGAAGTCGCCCATGAAGACCGTCTGAGACTTGATCTCTCCGGTCTCGTTGTTCGTGAACTCGGCCGTGACAAACAGCGGCGCCGCGTACGTGAAGTCGCGGTCCTTGCACTCGTCGACGGAGTTCTTCGCCGGCTCGAACCGGTGGTCGCGGAACGTCAGCGACATGGAACCGGAGAAGTCCTCGATCGGCGAGATCTCCTCGAAGATCTCTTCCAGACCGGACTTGGTGGGAACGTCCTGTCCACTCTCGAGCGCCGACTCGACGCGAGACTTCCAGGCGGCATTGCCGAGCAGCCAGTCAAAGCTCTCGGTCTGCAGCGCCAGGAGGTTCGGAACCTCGAGGGGCTCCTTGATCTTTGCAAAGGAGATGCGCAGCGGGGCGGTGCTGGCACCGGTGTTCGTATTGGTCGAGGCGTTGCGCGAGGCGGCCAAGAGGGGGTCCTTCCGAGGGCTCGGACTCACTACGCGCGTACCGGTCCCAGCTGACACAGAAGACAACCCCCCTGATCCGGCCGATAAGGCCTGGTCAGGGCGTATCAATCAAGTGTGCTCGAGCGTGGGCATGCCCCTGGCGACGGGCAGGGGGCAGCTAACAGGCAGCGCAAAGGGTCAGTGTAGCCACTTGGCTCACTGATGTCCAGACCAGGTTTCCGGAAACCGGCAACAGGCCTTCCCCATGTCGTCTAAACCAACCCTGCAACCCTGCGTCCAACATTGCGGCTCGCGCCTACAGAGCGCGTATCAGTACTGCCCTCTTCGTAGCCGATCCATGCCTCGGATCTCGGATCCGTGTCCCGGATCCCGGATCGGGCGGACCGATCCCGCAACGGGTCTGAGAATTGCGCGCCGCGTGCCGTTCGTCAAGGCCCCCTGCTCCGTGCGGATCATCTCCGGACCCGGCCGCGGGGCAACGATGATCACCCTACTCCCCAACGAGACCAGGGCAAGTCAGGCACCGCGGGTACGCCAAAGGGCGACCACCCTTACGGGTGATCGCCCTTGGTTGGGGCCCCAGAGGGCCCCAGAGGTGTTACTTGACCTCGACAGCCGCGCCGGCAGCCTTGAGGGACTCGGCGGCCTTGTCAGCGGCCTCCTTGGCGACCTTCTCGAGGACCGGCTTCGGAGCGCCGTCCACGAGGTCCTTGGCCTCCTTCAGACCCAGGGAGGTCAGCTCGCGCACGACCTTGATGACCTGGATCTTCTTGTCGCCGGCACCGGTGAGGATGACGTCGAACTCGTCCTGCTCCTCGGCGGCCTCGGGGGCAGCGCCACCCTGACCCGGGGCGGCAACGGCGACGGCCGCGGCGGCGGTGACGTCGAACTTCTCCTCGAAGGCCTTCACGAACTCGGAGAGCTCGATGAGGGTCATCTCCTCGAACTGGGCGAGGAGGTCGTCCTGAGAGAGCTTCGCCATGATGGGCGATCCTTCCACTAATTCGGCAGGTGCCGGATGTATATAGAGGCGGGCGTAACGGCCCGCTACGACCCACGCACTAGGCGGCGTGGATCAGTGCGCGAGCCGAATTACTCGGCACCGCCCTGCTCGGCGAGCTTGACGCGAAGCGCTTCCGCGGTGCGGACGAACTTCGACGGCAGCGCCTGGAAGAGCGAGGCAGCCTGAGACTGCTTGCCCTTGAACGCGCCGGCCAGCTTGCTGAGCAGAACCTCGCGGGACTCGAGGTCCGCAAGCTTCTTGATCTCATCGGCGGTGAGCGCCTTACCATCAAGGACACCCGCCTTGATGATGAGGTTCGGGTTGTCCTTGGCGAAGTCACGCAGGCTCTTCGCCGACTCCACCGGGTCACCGGTGATGAAGGCGACCGCGGTCGGACCAGCAAAGTGCTCGTCCAGCGCGGTGATCCCGGCCTGGTTGGCCGCAATCTTGGTCAGCGTGTTCTTCACCACGGCGTACTGGGCGTTCTCACCAAGGGAGCGACGCAGCGTCTTGAGCTGCGCGACGGTGAGACCCCGGTACTCGGTCAGCACGGCGGCGTTCGAGCTCTGGAACGCGTCCTTGAGCTCGGCTACCGATGCAGCCTTGTTGGGCGTCGGCATGGTGCGTTCGCCTCCTTCCGGGTGATGAGGACCGCTCAGAAGGGGCTGAAATAAGAAACGCCCCGGCGCAGGCGCCAGGGCGTGGCTCAACCGGAACGAATTCCGGGAACCTTCCACAGTCACCTACGCGGGTCGTCCGCATTCAACGGATCCTTCGGCCACCGAACCCTTGCGGGCACGGCAACGACCAGCGGTCTTTGGCTTCTCGTGAAGAGTACGTGACCCGGCAGCGGTCAGGCAAATCGGTCAGCGTCCGAGGCCGTCCGAAGCCGTCCGGAAGCGAGAAAACGGGCCCCTCGCCGCCCTGTGAGGGGGCGAGGGGCCCGTTTCAGCCACTCAGGTGAGCCGGAGGCTCAGCGTGGGGCTCAGACAGCGGCCGGGTCTTCCTCGACGAGGAGGTTCCGGGTGCGGTTCGAGTCCAGCTGGATGCCGGGGCCCATCGTGGTGCTCAGGGCGGCCTTCTTGATGTAGCGGCCCTTCGCGGCGGACGGCTTCAGACGAAGGATCTCGTCCAGGGCCGCGCCGTAGTTCTCGACCAGCTGCTCATCGGAGAAGGAGACCTTGCCGATGATGAAGTGCAGGTTCGAGTGCTTGTCGACGCGGAACTCGATCTTGCCACCCTTGATCTCGGTGACAGCCTTCGCGACGTCCATCGTGACGGTGCCGGTCTTCGGGTTCGGCATGAGGCCACGGGGACCGAGCACGCGGCCGAGGCGGCCGACCTTGCCCATGAGGTCCGGGGTGGCCACAACGGCGTCGAACTCGTTCAGGCGGTTGCCCTTGGCGATCTCGTTGATCAGCTCGTCGTCGCCGACAATGTCGGCGCCGGCGGCTTCCGCGGCCGCAGCACGGTCACCGGTCGCGAAGACCAGGACCCGGGCGGTCTTGCCGGTGCCGTGCGGGAGGTTCACGGTGCCGCGGACCATCTGGTCGGCCTTGCGCGGGTCGACACCCAGGCGGAAGGCGACCTCGACGGTGCTGTCGAACTTGGTCGCGGAGGTCTCCTTGGCGAGACGGACGGCCTCGAGCGGGGCGTACAGCTTCTCCCGGTCGACCTTGGCGTCCGCAGCGCGGAGAGTCTTGCTGCGCTTCACTTCTGCTCCTGTATTTCGGCTTCAGGCATGGAGTCGTGGTGCGGACCAGCGCTTGGCCCTACCACTGGTGGTGCTGGGGTGGCTGGATCAGCCTTCGACCGTGACGCCCATCGAGCGCGCGGTGCCGGCGATGATCTTCATCGCGGCATCGACGTCGTTGGCGTTGAGGTCGGGCATCTTCAGCTCGGCGATCTCGCGGACCTGGGCGCCGGTGAGCTTGGCGACCTTGGTCTTGTGCGGCTCGCCGGAGCCCTTCTCGATGCCCGCGGCCTTCAGGATCAGGCGCGCGGCCGGCGGAGTCTTGGTGATGAAGGTGAAGGAGCGGTCGTCGTAGACCGTGATCTCCACCGGCACGACCATGCCACGCTGCGACTCGGTCGCGGCGTTGTAGGCCTTGCAGAACTCCATGATGTTGACGCCGTGCTGACCGAGCGCGGGGCCGACCGGCGGAGCCGGGTTGGCCGCACCGGCCTTGATCTGGAGCTTGATAAGCCCCGTGACCTTCTTCTTCTTGGGAGGCATTGCTCTCTCCGGGTCCTAGTGAGAGTTTTCGCCGCCGATCCGGTCATCCGGATGGAGGCATACCGCACCACAATAACGGGTATCGGAGCGGGGCTAAAAACCGAGCAGGTCAGACCGCCCTTTGCGGGGCGATCTGACCTGTCCGGAAGCTTGCTTCAGAAGATCAGTTCAGTTCTTCTGGATCTGGTCGAAGCTGAGCTCGACCGGAGTCTCGCGGCCGAAGATCTCGACGAGGCCCTTGACCTTCTTCGAGTCGGGGTTGATCTCGTTGATGGTCGCCTGCAGCGTCGCGAACGGGCCGTCGGTGACGGTGACCGAGTCGCCGACCTCGAAGTCCAGGACCTCGATGGTGCGCTTGACGGCGGGCGCGGGCAGGCCGGCCTCTTCCGCGGCGGCCTTGGCGGCCTTCTCCTGCGCCTCCGGGGCGAGCATCTTGACGATCTCGTCCAGCGTCAGCGGGTACGGGTCGTACGCGTTGCCGACGAAGCCGGTGACACCGGGGGTGTTGCGGACGACGCCCCAGGACTCGTTCGTCAGATCCATGCGGACGAGAACGTAGCCGGGCAGCTTGTTCTGCCGGACGTTCTTGCGCTCGCCGTTCTTGATCTGGACGATCTCTTCCTCGGGCACCTCGGCCTGGTAGATGAACTCCTCGACGTTCAGCGAGACGGCGCGCTGCTCCAGGTTGGCCTTCACGCGCTTCTCGTAGCCCGCGTAGGTGTGGATCACGTACCACTCGCCGGGCAGGAGGCGCAGCTCCTCGCGCAGGGCCTGGATGGGGTCGACGGGCTCGGCGGGCTCGGCCTCTTCGGCCTCGTCCGCGGCGGCCTCGACCTCGTCGGCAGCCTCGGTCTCCTCGGCCGCCTCTTCGTCCTCGTCGGCGGCCTCTTCGATCTCGGCGTCGTCCTCGGACTCGGCGTCGACCTCGTCCTCGATGTGCAGCGCGGCCTCTTCGGCGGCGACACCGGCCTCGGCGTCGGCGAGCTCGACCTCGTCGGGGTCCACAGCGTCTGCCGCCTCGACGATGTCGAGCGCGTCCTCGACGGACTCGACGGAGTCGGGGCTCGCGTTCAGGTTCGGGTCAGACACGGTGGCTGCTTCTTCCTGGATACAAAAGGTGGTCGAACATGCGAAAACGGGCGGCACCCATCAAGGCGCCGCCCTCCGCGGGGATCAGCCGAAGACGAACTTGATGGCTTCCTGGAACCCATAGTCAATCACGGTCACCAGACCGATCATGATGACGACGAAGACAATCACCACGGTGGTGTACGTCGTGAGCTGATTGCGCGTCGGCCAGACGACCTTGCGGAGCTCCGCGACGATCTGGCGGTAGAACAGTGCAAGCCGGCCCAGAGGACCCTTCTTCCCGCGCTTGCCGCCCTTTCGGGCCTTCTTCTCGCGGGTGTCGTCCTCGGCGTCAGGCATGTCGATGGAGCCCAGGGCGTCCGTCACGTCTCTCACCTGAATCCGGGTCGTGGCCGTAGCCGCGCCCGGTTGCGCCGCACGGCGTTGCATCGAAGTACGTACCTGCGCACACATCCGAGAAGGAGTGTGGAGCAGGGCCGGAGGGACTCGAACCCCCAACCGCTGGTTTTGGAGACCAGTGCTCTACCAATTGAGCTACGACCCTTTGCGTCCCCCAACCTACCGCATCCAGACGAGTGCACGGAGTGCTCGCGCTCTGGAGTGATCGGCGGGGTCCAACGACAGGTGAGTGTACGTGGTCCGGGCCCTGACGTCGAACAGAGCACATTTCCGGCTGCTCCGTCCGATGACTGAAACGGTGTGCGGCGTCTCTGGGGCGTCTGGGACGATTGGCCGCATGACCTCTGCAACGCCTTCCTCCGAGCGCCGGGTGTCCGCCCGTATCGGCGCCATCTCCGAGTCCGCCACCCTCGCCGTGGACGCCAAGGCCAAGGCCCTCAAGGCCGCCGGGCGCCCGGTCATCGGCTTCGGTGCGGGCGAGCCCGACTTCCCGACCCCGGACTACATCGTCGAGGCGGCGGTCGAGGCCTGCCGCAACCCGAAGTACCACCGCTACACGCCGGCCGGGGGTCTGCCCGAGCTGAAGACCGCGATCGCCGCGAAGACGCTGCGCGACTCCGGCTACGAGGTCGACGCGTCGCAGGTCCTGGTGACCAACGGCGGCAAGCAGGCGATCTACGAGGCGTTCGCCGCCGTCCTGGACCCGGGTGACGAGGTCATCGTCCCGGCTCCGTACTGGACCACCTACCCCGAGTCGATCCGCCTCGCCGGCGGTGTCCCTGTCGATGTCGTCGCCGACGAGACCACCGGCTACCGCGTGTCCGTCGAGCAGCTCGAGGCCGCCCGCACCGAGCGCACCAAGGTCGTCCTGTTCGTCTCCCCGTCGAACCCGACCGGCGCCGTGTACTCCGAGGCCGACGCCCGTGCGATCGGCGAGTGGGCGGCCGAGCACGGCCTGTGGGTCCTGACCGACGAGATCTACGAGCACCTCGTCTACGGCGACGCGAAGTTCACCTCGCTGCCCGTGCTCGTCCCGGCCCTGCGCGACAAGTGCATCGTCGTCAACGGCGTCGCCAAGACGTACGCCATGACCGGCTGGCGCGTGGGCTGGGTCATCGCCCCGCAGGACGTCATCAAGGCGGCGACGAACCTGCAGTCGCACGCCACCTCCAACGTCTCCAACGTGGCCCAGGTCGCCGCGCTGGCCGCCGTCTCGGGCAACCTGGACGCGGTCGCGGAGATGCGCAAGGCCTTCGACCGCCGCCGTCAGACGATGGTCAAGATGCTGAACGAGATCGACGGCGTCCTCTGCCCGACCCCCGAGGGCGCGTTCTACGCGTATCCCTCCGTCAAGGAGCTCCTCGGCAAGGAGATCCGCGGCAAGCGCCCGCAGACCTCCGTCGAGCTCGCGGCCCTGATCCTGGACGAGGCCGAGGTCGCGGTCGTCCCGGGCGAGGCCTTCGGCACCCCGGGCTACCTGCGCCTGTCGTACGCCCTGGGCGACGCGGACCTGGTCGAGGGCGTGTCCCGCATCCAGAAGCTCCTCGCCGAGGCCAAGGCCTAGGCCTGAGCGGCCCGCGGAGCGGTGAACGGCGGTGGGGCGGGACCCGTACGGGTCCCGCCCCACCGCCGTTCGGGGTCCGGGGCCTGCCCCGGGGAACGGGCGAAGGGCGGGTGGGGGACAGCCCCCGCAGGGCCGCACCGGCACCGCTCTCGCGTTCGGGCAAGCCCCCGATCGGTAAAACCCCCTCCCGCAGAGCGCAGCGGTACGGCAGGATCACCAGATGGAGCACGTACGCGATCTGACGCTTCTGCCGAAAGCCCACCTCCACCTGCACTTCACGGGGTCGATGCGCCCATCGACCCTCCTGGAGCTCGCCGACAAGTACGGCGTGCGCCTCCCCGACGCCCTCACCGCCGGCGAGCCACCCAAGCTCCGCGCCACCGACGAGCGCGGCTGGTTCCGCTTCCAGCGCCTCTACGACGCCGCCCGCTCCTGCCTGCGCGAGCCCGAGGACATCCGGCGCCTCGTGCGCGAGGCGGCCGAGGAGGACGTGCGGGACGGCAGCGGCTGGCTGGAGATCCAGGTGGATCCCACCTCCTACGCCCCCCTGCTCGGCGGCATGATCCCGGCCGTCGAGATCATCCTGGACGCCGTCGACACGGCATCCCGCGAGACCGGGCTCGGCATGCGGGTCCTCATCGCCGCCAACCGCATGAAGCACCCCCTCGACGCCCGGACCCTCGCCCGCCTCGCCGTCCGCTACGCAGACCGCGGCATCGTCGGCTTCGGGCTCTCCAACGACGAGCGCCGCGGCATGGCCCGCGACTTCGACCGGGCCTTCGCCATCGCCCGCGAGGGCGGCCTGCTCGCGGCTCCGCACGGCGGTGAGCTCACCGGGCCCGCCTCCGTCCGGGACTGCCTGGACGATCTGCACGCCTCCCGGATCGGCCACGGCGTACGGGCCGCCGAGGATCCGCGCCTGCTCAAGCGGCTCGCGGACCGGCAGATCACCTGCGAGGTCTGCCCGGCGTCGAACGTCGCCCTCGGGGTCTACGAGCGGCCCGAGGACGTCCCGCTGCGCACCCTCTTCGAGGCCGGGGTGCCGATGGCGCTGGGCGCGGACGACCCGCTGCTGTTCGGATCCCGGCTGGCGGCGCAGTACGAGATCGCCCGCCGCCACCACGCCTTCACGGACGCGGAGCTGGCCGAGCTGGCCCGGCAGTCGGTGCGCGGTTCGGCGGCGCCGGAGGACGTACAGGACAAGCTGCTGGCCGGGATCGACCACTGGCTGGCTTCCTGAGGGTCACCGGGTGAGCCGCAGGTCGCCCTCCCAGCAGTCGGCCCGTACCCGGTCGCCGTCGGGGAAGCCGATCTCCAGCTGCGTGCGCCCGGTCTCCGGCGCCGCGAACTCGGCGACGGTCGCCACGGTGTCCCCGAGGTGGCGCAGGAAGGGGTGGTCGCCGAGGTCCTCGCCGACCTCGATCCGGCCCCACTCCCCCATGTCGTACGGCTCGTGCGGCGCCGCGGATTCGACGATGAGGCACCAGTCGGACCCGGTGCTGATCCTGGTGGCCTCGCCCTCGCTGTCGATCAGCCAGACGTCGAGCGGCGCCTCGGAGCGTTCGCCCTCGTAGACGTGCCAGGACGCGACGATCCTGCTGATCGTGCGCCCCACCAGGCGGGTGGGGTCCGTACCGGCCCCGTGCAGTGGACAGAGCATGGCGGCCGGGACTCCTCAGATGCTGACGCCGACCGTCACCGGCTCGTTGACCAGGGTGACGCCGAAGGCCGCGTGGACGCCCGCGACGACCTCGCGGGCCAGGGCGAGGAGGTCCTCGGTGGTGGCCTCGCCGCGGTTGGTCAGCGCGAGGGTGTGCTTGGTGGAGATCCGGGCCGGGCCGGTGCCGTAGCCCTTGGTGAAACCGGCCTTGTCGATCAGCCAGGCCGCGCTGGTCTTCGTACGGCCGTCGCCGACGGGGTACGCGGGCGGGGCGGTCTCGGGGCCGAGCCGGTCCTGGGCGCGGGTGAGGAAGGCGGCGTACGCCTCGTCGCTCAGGATCGGGTTGTGGAAGAAGGAGCCGGCGGACCAGGTGTCGTGGTCGGCGGGATCGAGGACCATGCCCTTGCCGGCGCGCAGGCGCAGTACGGTCTCGCGGGCCTGCGTGGCCGGGACCCGGTCGCCGGCCTCGACGCCGAGGGCGCGGGCGGTCTCGGGGTACTTGATCGGCGCGGACAGGCCGCCCGCGTCCTCCAGGGCGAAGCGGACGCGCAGGACGACGTAGCGGTCGGGCTGGTCCTTGAAGGTGCTGCCCCGGTAGCGGAAGGCGCACTCGGCGGCGGTGAGGGTGACCGTCTCGCCGGTGGTGCGGTCGTACGCGACGACCTCGGTGATGGTGTCGCAGACCTCCTGGCCGTACGCCCCGACGTTCTGGATCGGGGTGGCACCGGCGGAGCCGGGGATTCCGGCCAGGCATTCGATGCCGGCCAGGCCCGCCTCGACGCTGCGGGCGACGGCGTCGCTCCAGTTCTCGCCGGCGGCGAGCTCGAGGCGCGTCCCGTCGAGGTGGAAGCCGGTGGTCGCGATGCGCAGGGCGGTGCCCTCGAAGCCGCGGTCGCCGATGACCAGGTTGCTGCCGCCGCCGATGACGAGGAGCGGGGTGCCGCTCTCGTCCGCGGTGCGGACGGCGTCGACCACCTCGGCGTCGGTGGTCGCGGTGACCAGACGGGTGGCGGGGCCACCGAGGCGGAAGGTGGTCAGGGGGGCGAGGGGGGCGTCATGGAGTTCCTGCACGTGGACAAGAGTACGGTCCGCACCCCTCGCATCCCTGCGGGGCCACGGACCGTACGTCACGAGCGGGCGGCCTCCTCGGCGAGCCGGCGCTCGGCTTCGGCCCAGGTGACCGGGAGGGCGGAGGCCGGGGCGATCCAGAAGGTGAAGGCCGATTCCCGCATGAACGCGGCGGCGGCGCGGGAGCTGGAGCGGTGCGGCTCGCTGCGGGCGAAGCGGTAGAGCGCGTCGCGGTCCTCCCAGGCGGAGAGGGTCAGGAAGGTCCGGCTGAAGATCCGGGCCCGCAGGGCGACGCCGTGGGCGCCGGGGGCGGAGCGGATCTGGCGGATGATGCCGGGCGCCTTGAGGAAGAACCGGAAGGCGCCGGCGAGGGTCTCGGTCTCGAAGCGGGAGGCCATGACGTACACCTCGGCGTCGGGAGCGGGCGGGGTGGGCGTGGACCAGGGGATGTCGGGCATGGCGTGGACTCCTTTCCGTTGCGGTCCGGTGCCGGTCAGCGCGCGGCGGGGACCTTGTCGGCGAGGGCGGGGGCGGGGGTGACGGCGGCGGAGGTGACGGGGGCGGGGGTGACGGGGGCGGCGGCCTTGCGGGCTCCCTTGCCCGGGACCAGGAGGGCGAAGGCGGCTGCCACGGCCACCGCGGCGGCGCCGATCCACAGCGCGGGCACGGTCCCGTCGGTGAAGGCCTGCGGGGACTCGTAGCCGCCCTGGGCGGAGAAGACCGAGGCCAGGACCGCGACACCGAGGGCGCCGCCGACCTCGCGCAGGGCGTTGTTGGCGCCGGAGGCCTTGCCCTGGTCGGCGGGGGACACCGTTGACATCAGGATGTTGGAGGCGGGGGCGAAGAACAGGCCCATGCCGATGCCGCTGAGGATCAGCGCCGGGAGCTGGGCGGCGTAGGAGACGTCGGCGCTCAGGACCGTCGCGAACCAGCCGAGGCCGATGGCCTGCAGGGCGAGCCCGGTGGCGACGACGGGGCGGCCGCCGATCCGGTCGGAGAGGATGCCCGCGATCGGGGCGGCGATCATCGGCATGGCGGTCCAGGGGAGCATGCGCACGCCGGCCTGGGTGGGCGTGTAGCCGGCGACGCCCTGGAGGAACTGGCTGAGCAGGAAGATCGAGCCGAACATGCCCAGGTACATCAGGAGGCTGGCGGCGTTGATCCCGAGGAAGCCGCGGCCCAGGAAGAGGCGCATGGGCAGCATCGGGTTCGCGTGGCGGAAACCGTGGACGACGAATCCGCCGACGAGTGCGGTCCCGACGATCAGGCTGGTGAGCACCGGGGCGCTGGTCCAGCCGTGGGCGTTGGCGTTGACGAGCCCGTAGACGATGCCGAAGAGGCCGCCGCTGATGAGGAGCGTGCCCGGTACGTCGAGACGGGCGCCCGGGGCGGTGGACTCGGTCAGCTTGAGGCGGGCGAGCGGGATCAGGGCCAGGCCGATCGGGACGTTCAGCCAGAAGATCCACTGCCAGGAGATGTGCTCGGTGAGGGTGCCGCCGATGAGCGGGCCGCTGGCGACGGCGAGGCCGCCGACGGCGCCGAAGATGCCGAGGGCCATGCCGCGGCGGGCGGGCGGGACGGCTGCGGTGAGCAGGGTGAGGGTGAGCGGCATCATGATCGCGGCGCCCACGCCCTGGACGGCGCGGGCGGCGATGAGCTCGTTGATGCCGGGCGACAGGGCGGCGACGGCGGAGGCGCCGGTGAATATCGCGAGGCCGGACATGAAGAGCCGGCGCCGGCCGAAGCGGTCGCCGAGGGCCGCGCCGAACATGAGGAGGACGGCGAAGGTGAGCGTGTACGCGTTCACCGTCCACTCCAGGTCCTCCAGCGCTCCGCCGAGGTCGTTGCGGATGGCGGGGAGGGCGGTGGTGACGACGAGGTTGTCGAGGGCGGCCATGAAACCGGCCACGGAAGTGAGGACGAGGGCCCAGACGGCGGGGCCGCGGAGGGCGGTGTCTTGGGCGCCTTGGGTGTCGTGGGTGCCTTGCGTGCCGTTCACGATTTCCCCCTGAGGGTGAGGACCGAATTGTTAGTTATTGCTGACTAACTTTCACGCGCATGAAGATGCGCCGCACAGGGCGGGCGGACCGTAGCTCACTCCTCCGGCTCGTCCAGGCCCTTCACGCGGGCGGAGGGGTACAGCCCCTCCCAGACCCGGTGCCCGGGCGGGAAGCCCATCGCGGCCAGGTTGTTGATCAGCATCCCGTAGGCCATGAAGGTCGTGGTCTCGTTCACGTCGCCGCCGAGGGGCACGTGGACGGTGTCCCAGAGGTCCATCCAGCCCTTGCGGACGAGCTCACCGAGCTGGTGGTCGCCGGCCGCCTCGGCCGCGGCGACGGTGACGTACATCTGGAGCTGCATCTGGAGCTTGTCCGGATCCTCGGCGATGAGCCGGACGTACGCGTTGGCCATGGCGTGCGTGGCCTCTTCGCCCTCGAGCCCCTCGGCGGCGGCCGCGAACACCTCACGGGTGTCCCGCAGGCAGCGCTCGGCGGCGGCGAGGAAGATGGCCGGCTTGTTGGGGAAGAGCCGGAACAGGTACGGCTGCGAGACCCCGACGCGCTTGGCGATCGCCTCGGTGGAGGTCCCGTAGTAGCCGCCCCGGGCGAACTCGTGCATCGCCGCCCGGATGACGCTCTCGCGCCGCTCGTCCGCACTCATCCTTGCCATGTTTCGAAGTTAGTACTCAATCACTAACTTCGTCAACCCCTCAGCCCCGCCGGCGTTTGAGGCGCTTGGGGTCCGGGGGCGGAGCCCCCGGGAACGGTGCCGCAGCCGCGAAGGCGCAGGCGCAGGCGGCGGCACCGGGTCCAGGCGGGGCCCGGGGAGGGTCAGGCCAGGGTGACCATGGCTCGGGACATGCCCAGGACCTTCTGGCCCGCACTCATGGCCGTCAGGTCGACCCGCACGCGGTTGTCCTCCAGCTTCGCCGCGACCTTGGCCGTGACCTCGATCACCGCACCCGCGTCGTCGTTCGGGACCACCACGGGCTTCGTGAACCGCACGCCGTACTCCACGACCGCCCCCGGGTCGCCGACCCAGTCGGTGACCACGCGGATCGCCTCGGCCATCGTGAACATGCCGTGCGCGATGACGTCCGGCAGTCCGACCTCCTTGGCGAACTTCTCGTTCCAGTGGATCGGGTTGAAGTCGCCCGAGGCACCCGCGTACTTCACGAGCGTCGCCCGCGTCACGGGGAAGGACGCCGCCGGCAGCTCGGTGCCGACCTCGACGTCGGCGTACTTGATCTGCGCAGTCATCTCAGGCCTCCTCGGGGGCGCGGGAGACGAGCTTCGTCCACGCCGTCACCACGTGCTCGCCGGTCTCGTCGTGGACCTCGCCGCGGATGTCGATGATGTCGTTGCCCGCCATCGACTTCACGGCCTCGATCGTGGAGGTCACCGAGAGCCGGTCACCGGCACGCACGGGGCGCGAGTACGCGAACTTCTGGTCGCCGTGCACGACGCGGCTGTAGTCCAGACCAAGCTGCGGGTCCTCCACGACCTGGCCGGCCGCCGCGAACGTGATCGCAAACACAAAAGTCGGCGGAGCGATCACATCCAGGTGGCCGAACGCCTTGGCGGCTTCGGGGTCGGTGTAGACGGGATTCGCGTCACCCACCGCAACCGCGAATTCGCGGATCTTCTCCCGGCCGACCTCGTACGGATCGGTGGGCGGGTAGCTACGCCCCACGAAGGACTGGTCGAGCGCCATGGCTCCCTACCTCCTGTTGAAAAAGACGGTCACGGAAACGATCACGGAAACGACACGAGGCCGCCCCCCGATGAAGGGGACGACCTCATGACGGTGCCTGTTATTCGAGACTTCGCTGGGGTCAGCGGGTCTCGCGGTGCGCGGTGTGCGAGTTGCAGCGCGGGCAGTGCTTCTTCATCTCCATGCGGTCCGGGTTGTTACGCCGGTTCTTCTTGGTGATGTAGTTCCGCTCCTTGCACTCCACGCAGGCCAGCGTGATCTTCGGGCGGACGTCGGTGGCAGCCACGTGAGTGCTCCTTGACGGACTATGGGACGGATGAACGCATAAAAGAGTAGCCGATCGGGAGACCGACCCCGCAATCGGCTACTGTTGGGTAGCGGCGACCGGACTTGAACCGGTGACACAGCGATTATGAGCCGCTTGCTCTACCGACTGAGCTACGCCGCTTTGATGTGATCAGCTCCCCACCCGAGGGCGGGGAACCTCTCTCACCAGAGCCCCAATGCGGAATCGAACCGCAGACCTTCTCCTTACCATGGAGACGCTCTACCGACTGAGCTATTGGGGCGAGCGATGAAGACATTACACGGTTGCCCGCCCATCGCCCAAATCCTTTGCGGGGACTGGCCTCCGAGGGGGCGGGCAAGGCTTTCTTGATCAGCCCCCAGGCGGTCCCGGAGCCCTTTTCGGGGCAGATTGTGTCCGGGCTCACAAACCCGCCGCCCCCGGCGGCACGCCGAGCGCACGCGAAGCGGCCCGTTCGGCTGTGGCCGTTCGACTGTGGCCCGTTCGACTGTGGCCCGTTCGCGGAGGCACGCCCGAAGCGCCCCCTGTGAGGCCGCACCCCGGGCACGTGAGGCAGCGGCCACGCACCCGCGGCACCGGAAACACACGAAGCCCGACGGGCCGTCCCCTGCCCACGGGGCGCGCAGGCGGGCGCCACGGCGCGTGGGCACCACACCGGTACGACTATTGCGCTCCTCCCTGAAGCGGAGAGCCCTGCGCCCTAGGCTCTGAGCACGCTGCGTGATCTTGGGCCGCAGGCCGCGGCCACCCGGCCCAGGAACCGCCCGAGCCACCGCAGGAGCGCGATGTCCGACAGCCAGCCGCAGCAGCCGTCCTCCTCCCCGCGCAAGGGCCGCGGCGAGGGCGGCGGTCACGGGCCGCAGCGCCCGACCGGCAACGCGAACGCGGCCGCCGCCGAGTCCACCACCCTCCTGCTCACCGGAGCCCGCCTCACGGACGGCCGTACGGTCGACGTCCGGCTCGGCGGCGGCCGGATCCAGGCCGTCGGCACCGCGGGCAGCCTCCCCGCCCCCGCCCTCTCCCGGGTGGATCTCGGCGGCTATCTGCTGCTCCCCGCCCCCGCCGAGCCGCACGCCCACGGGGACACCGCCCTGACCGCCGACGGCGAGGGGCCCGTCTCGTACACGCCCGACGAGGTGCAGCGCCGGGCCACGGAGGCCGCCCTGCTCCAGCTCGGGCACGGCGCCACGGCCGTGCGCTCCCACGTCCGGATCGGCGACGTGCACGGCCTCGGCCCCATGGAGGCCGTGCTCCAGGCCCGCCGCTCGCTGCGCGGGCTCACCGACCTGACCACCGTCGCCGTGCCCCGGCTCCTCACCGGGCTCGCCGGCGCCGACGGGTTCGCCATGCTGCGGGACGCGGTGAAGATGGGCGCCTCCGTCATCGGCGGCTGCCCGGACCTGGACCCCGACCCGACGGGCTTCCTCGAAGCCGTCCTGGAACTCGCCGCCGAGCACGGCTGCCCCGTGGACCTGCACACGGACGGTGACGATCCCGGCCGCCTTGCCCGGCTCGCGGCGATGGCCGGCGGGCTGCGCCCGGGGGTGACGATCGGCCCCTGCGGCGGCCTGTCGCGGCTCCCGCTGGACGTGGCGCACCGGGCCGCCGACCAGCTGGCCGCGGCCGGCGTACGGGTGACCTGCCTGCCCCAGGGCGACTGTGCGGCCCTGGAACGGCGCGGCCTGCGCACCGCGCCCGTACGGCTGCTGCGGGCCGCCGGGGTCCGGGTCGCGGCCGGCAGCGGGGCGCTGCGGGACGCCGGGAACCCGGTCGGCCGCGGCGACCCGCTGGAGGCCGCGTTCCTGCTGGCCTCCCAGGGCGGGCTGCGGGCGGCGGAGGCCTACGCGTCGGTCAGCGGCGCCGCCCGGGAGGCCATGGGCCTGCCGGAGGTCCGGGTGGAGGCCGGGTTCCCGGCGGAGCTGCTCGCCGTACGGGGGGACCGGATCTCGGGCGTGCTGTCCCTGGCCTACAGCCGGATCGTGATCCACCGCGGCCGGGTGGTAGCCCGGACGAGTGCCGTACGGGAGTACTGCGACTCGGCGGTCGCGGTGGCCCTGGACCTGCCCCGGCAGGGCCGCGCGGAGCCCGGTCCCTGAACGTTCGCCGGCCCGCCGGTGGACACTTTCGCGGGCGGAGGCGCCCGGCTCGTCGTACGGTCGGGGCATGCGCATCGTCATCGCGGGTGGACACGGTCAGATCGCGCTGCGGCTGGAGCAACTGCTCGCCGCGCGCGGGTACGAGGTCGCGGGCATCATCCGCGACCCGGCGCAGGGCGACGACCTGCGGGAGGCGGGCGCCGAACCGGTGCTCTGCGACCTGGAGTCGGCTTCGGTCGAGCACGTGGCGGGCATCCTGCAGGGCGCGGACGCGGCGGTGTTCGCGGCCGGCGCGGGGCCCGGCAGCGGTGTCGGGCGCAAGGACACCGTCGACCGGGGAGCGGCGGTGCTGTTCTCGGACGCGGCCGAACGGGCGGGGGTACGGCGCTTCCTGATGGTCTCTTCGATGGGCGCGGACGCGTACCACGAAGGCGACGACGTCTTCGACGTCTACCTGCGGGCGAAGGGGGAGGCGGACGATCACGTACGGACGCGGCTGGGCCTGGAGTGGACGGTCCTGCGGCCGGGGTCGCTGACCGACGACCCCGGGAGCGGGCAGGTACGGCTGGAGGCGCGGACGGGCCGCGGGGCGGTGCCGCGCGACGACGTGGCGGCCGTGCTGGCGGAGCTGATCGAGACCCCGGCGACGGCCGGCCTGACCCTGGAGCTGGTCGAGGGCTCGACCCCGGTGGCGGTGGCCGTCAAGGACGTCGCCGGCAATTGAGTCATCCTCAGAACTGGGCGGTCACCTCGTCGTCGGAGCGCCCGACGGAGTCCTGCTGGTACTGGTCCTCGTAGGCCTGCCGGATCCGCTCGATGCGCGCGCTGCGCTCGTCGGCCTCCTTCTCCGGGTAAAGCAGCACCACCTCGTACGAGGTCTCCTGGATGACCTTGCCGTCCCGCTGCCACTGGCCGTGCCCGTCCTGGAGGGTGAGGCCCTCGGGGAAGGCGGGGGTGATCTCGTGGTCCAGGAAGCGCATGAACTCCTGTTCCGCGACCGGGTCCCGGCCGCCTGGGCGTTCGGTCCCGAAGTAGAGCCTGGTTTCCTGGTAGGGCTCGCCCACATGGTCGTGCAGTGCCGCCCCGACCAGGGCCGGGATCCCGGCCCCGAGGAGGGCGAGGAGCACGCCGCCGCCGACCTTCCCGCGCGTGTCAGAAATGAAGTTCACGACCGGAGAACGAACAGGAGATCAGGACGATGCGGCCGATGACCGGCTCCGACGTCGAACGGGCGGCAGCCGAAATGGTGTCGGCCCTGGCCCCGCACACCGGACGGGACTGGCAGGTGAAGGCCGGTTCGCTCGACTGGACCTGCTGGACGACGGCGGCGCACGTCGCCCACGACCTGCTGGCGTACGCAGCGCAGGTGGCCGCACTGCCCTCGGACGCCTATCTGCCGCTGGACCTGTGCGTACGGGAGGCCACCCCGCCCGAGGCGGTCCTCCAGGTGATCTCGGCGGCGGCCCGGCTGCTGGGCACGGCCGTGGACGCGGCGCCGGAGTCCGCGCGGGCGTGGCACTGGGGACCCTGCGATCCGGGCGGCTTCGCGGCGATGGGCGTGGCGGAGATCCTGCTCCACACGTACGACATCGGCCAGGGCCTCGCCCTCCCCTGGCTCCCGCCGGCCGGCCTCTCGGCCCCGGTCCTGGCCCGCCTGTTCCCGGACTCTCCGTCCGGCCCGGCCCCGGAGGTCCTCCTCTGGTCGGCCGGCCGCCTGGCCCTCCCGACCCACCCCCGCCGCACCACCTGGTCCTGGCGCGCGTCCCTCACGCCCTGACCGGATCCGGACGCGGAAGCCCCGCGTTCGGATCACCGGGCATGCGAGAAGACCCCCGTCACTGCGCTTCCGCAGTTACGGGGGTCTCACATCGCGTGGCGGCGCCAGGGTTCGAACCTGGGTAGGCTGAGCCGGCAGATTTACAGTCTGCTCCCTTTGGCCACTCGGGCACACCGCCAAGAGACGCTGCCATTTTTTCCGCCTTACGGCGGCGCTCCCTGGCAACGACGTAAACAATACCTGATGTGCGGGGGTGTTTCGCCACCGGATTGATCAGCGCTGCCGGTGGGTGCGGTGGCTAGGCTTTGCGGAGCGGGCCGGGTGTGTCCGGCCGCGCCCTCCGGGGCAATGACAGCCGATTTCAAGGAGCCACAGCACATGGCCGACTCCAGTTTCGACATCGTCTCGAAGGTCGAGCGGCAGGAGGTCGACAACGCCCTCAACCAGGCCGCCAAGGAACTCTCGCAGCGCTACGACTTCAAGGGCACCGGCGCCACCATCGCCTGGTCCGGCGAGAAGATCCTCATGGAGGCGAACTCCGAGGAGCGCGTCAAGGCCGTCCTGGACGTGTTCGAGACCAAGCTGGTCAAGCGCGGGATCTCGCTGAAGGCGCTCGACGCCGGCGAGCCGCAGCTGTCCGGCAAGGAGTACAAGATCTTCGCCTCCATCGAGGAGGGCATCTCCCAGGAGAACGCCAAGAAGGTCGCGAAGATCATCCGGGACGAGGGTCCCAAGGGCGTCAAGGCCCAGGTGCAGGGCGAGGAGCTGCGTGTCAGCTCCAAGAGCCGTGACGACCTGCAGGCCATCCAGGCGCTGCTCAAGGGCAAGGACCTGGACTTCGCGATCCAGTTCGTGAACTACCGCTGACCGCGGTTCCCCACCTGCCGCCCGGCGGCCCGGCGGTCCTACCAGGACCGCCGGGCCGCGGCCGTTTCCGGGGGCGTGCGGTTCACGTGCCCGGCGTGCGCGGCGCATGCGCCCCAACGGCCCCCGATGGGCACTTGGGAAGCCCTGCGCGCGCCCACCACTCTGGTGGCAATCATCACCGCGGGACAGGGGAGGTTCTCGGATGTCTGGAGTCGACACGTTTCGCGAAGACTTCGGGGCGTCCGTCGTCGTGGCGCTCGTCGCGCTGCCTCTCTGCGTCGGCGTGGCCGTCGCCTCCGGTGTGCCGGCCGAGCTGGGGATCGTCACCGGGGTGGTGGGCGGGCTGGTCACCGGGTGGTTCCCGGGGAGTTCGCTCCAGGTGAGCGGGCCGGCCGCCGGGCTCACCGTGCTCGTCTACGAGGCGGTGCACACGCACGGTGCCCGCGCGCTCGGGGTCCTGGTGCTGGCCGCCGGGTTGCTGCAGCTGTGCATGGGGGCGCTGCGGCTCGGGCGGTGGTTCCGGGCGATCTCCGTCGCCGTCGTGCACGGGATGCTGGCCGGGATCGGGCTCGTGCTGATCGCCGGGCAGCTGTACGCCCTGGGCGGCGTGCAGGCCCCCGGCGGAACCCTGGAGAAGCTGGCCGCGGTGCCGGGGCTCGCCGGGCAGGCCGACTGGTCCGCCGTGGCGCTCGGGGCCGGGACCATCGCCGTCCTGGCGGCCTGGCGCCGGATGCCTGCCCGGCTGCGGCTCGTACCGGGCGCGCTCGTCGGGGTGGCGGCCGCCACCGCCGTGTCGATGCTGCTGCAGCTGCCCGTCGAGAAGGTGACGGTGACCGGGGTCCTGGACGCCGTGGCCCCGCCCGGCTGGGGGGACTTCGGGCTGCTGGCCTCCGTCGGGGCCCTCGGAACCGTGATCGCCCTGGCGCTGATCGCCTCCGCCGAGACCCTGTTCAGCGCGGCCGCCGTGGACCGGATGCACGACGGGACCCGGACCCACTACGACCGGGAGCTCATGGCCCAGGGCGTCGGCAACACCGTCTGCGGGCTGCTCGGGGCGCTGCCGATGACCGCCGTGATCGTGCGCAGCGCCGCCAACGTGGAAGCGGGGGCCCGCACCCGGGCGTCCCGGGTCCTGCACGGCGGCTGGCTGCTGCTGTTCGCCGTCGCGGTCCCCCAACTGCTGGAAGTGGTGCCGCTCGCCGCGCTGGCCGGGGTGCTGCTGCACGCCGGATGGAAACTGCTGCCGGCCCGGGCCGTCGCCGGGCTGTGGAAGACGCACCGGGGCGAGGCGGTGGTGCTGGTGGCGACGGCCTCCGCGATCGTGGCGACCAACCTCTTCGAGGGGGTGCTGGTCGGGCTGGGGCTGGCCGTGGTCAAGGCGGCCTGGGAGACCTCCCAGGTGCAGATCGAGGAGGTGTGGGAGGGCGGGGAGCTCCGCGTCCAGGTCATGGGGAGCGCCAGTTTCCTGCGGCTGCCGAAGCTGCTCGATGCGCTGGACGCGCTGCCGGCCGGCCAGCCCGTACGCCTCGACCTCAGCGGGCTGCGCCACCTCGATCACGCCTGCCTGACCGCCCTCCACGGGTGGGAGCAGAACCGGACGCCACTGACCGGCCGGGAAGGCGTCATCTAGGGCGGTTACCCTCCGCCCGTGGACAACGAGTTGAAGCGCACGCTGGGAGTCTTCGACGCCGTGGTCGTCGGGCTCGGGGCGATGGTCGGGGCCGGGATCTTCGCCGCGCTCGCCCCGGCGGCAGGCGCGGCGGGCCCTGCGGGCGGAGCGCTGCTCGCCGCCCTCGCGGTGGCGGCCTTGATCGCCTACTGCAACGCGCACTCCTCGGCGCGGCTGGCCGCCCGGTATCCGGCCTCCGGCGGGACCTACGTGTACGGGCGGGAACGGCTCGGCCCGTTCTGGGGATATCTGGCCGGTTGGGGCTTCGTGGTCGGCAAGACCGCCTCGTGTGCGGCGATGGCGCTCACCGTGGGGGCGTACGTGTGGCCCGGGCAGCAGCATGCCGTGGCCGTCGCAGCGGTGGTGGCGCTGACCGGCGCGAGCTACGGAGGCGTGCAGAAGTCCGCCCGGATCGCGCGGGTCATCGTGGCGGCGGTACTGGCCGTGCTGGCCGGGGTCGTGGTGGTGTGCCTGACCTCGGGCGCGGCCGACGCGGGACGGCTCGGCGGCCTCGCCGGAGGCGGCGTCGGCGGCCTGCTCCAGGCGGCCGGCCTGCTGTTCTTCGCCTTCGCGGGATACGCCCGGATCACCACCCTGGGCGAGGAGGTGCGTGATCCGGAGCGCACGATCCCGCGGGCGGTGCCCCTCGCCCTGGGGATCGCCCTGCTCGTGTACGCCGCGGTGGCGGTGGCGGCGCTGGCGGTGCTGGGCGCCGACGCCCTGGCGGTTTCGACGGCCCCGCTGGCCGACGCGGTACGGGCGGCCGGACGGCCCGGACTGACCCCCGTGGTCCGGGTCGGTGCCGCCCTGGCGGCGCTGGGCTCGCTGCTGGCCCTGGTGCTCGGGGTGTCGCGGACCACCCTGGCGATGGCGCGGGACGGCCATCTCCCCCGCGCGCTGGCCGCCGTACATCCACGGCATCAGGTGCCGCACCATGCCGAGCTCGCCGTGGGTGCGGTGGTCGCGGTGCTGGCGGCGACCACCGATCTGCGGGGCGCGATCGGTTTCTCCTCGTTCGGGGTGCTGGCCTACTACGCGATCGCGAACGCTTCCGCGTGGACTCTCGATTCAGGTGTCAAGGGCCGGGCCGTGGCAGCGGTCGGGCTGTCCGGCTGTGTCGTGCTGGCCTGCGCGCTGCCCCTTGCGTCGGCGGGCGCGGGGGCTGCGGTACTGGCCGTGGGCGGCGCTGCCTACGGGGTGCGCAGCCGGCTCAGACCCGGGCTCTGAACTCCTCCCAGGGGGTCATCTCCAGACCCGCCTCCTCCGAGTCGTCGCAGAACCAGGCGGTGCCGTCGAGCCAGCCGCGCAGCCAGTCGGCGAGGGCGGGCGAGTCCGCGTACCAGGCGAGGTCGGGATCGCCCGGATTCGGCTCGAACAGCAGGACTCGGGCGGTCTCGGAGCGGCAGTCCACGCACCCCAGCATGGCGCAGCCGTAGTCGGTTATCGGCAGAACGCCCTCGGGCCAGCCCCAGTCCGAGGTGCGCATCGCGGTGTACTGCGTGACGGCGGCCTCCAGCGAGAGCAGTCCGTACTCCGGGCCGAACCCGCCGTCCGCGATCCGGGTGTAGAGACCGGCCAGGAGCGGGGGCAGGGCGAAGCCGAGCATGTCCTCGGACCGACGCAGCGCCCCCGGGTCCACGGGAGCCGGCAGGCGCCCGGGCACCAGGGTGCCGCCCTCGGGCCCGAAGCCGCGGACATGTAGGGCGACTTGCTCCAGCAACTGCTCGGTCTCGTTCATGCGTTCATAGTGACCCACGCCACTGACAATCACCCTGACCTGCACCGGCGCCCCGGGGAGGCTGCACGCAGGGCCTCGGATCGGCCGTCAGCTCCCGGTCTCCCCCGGGCCCTTGCCCGCGTCGTCGCGCGCCGAGTCGTACCCGATGAAGTACGTGGGCCGGCGCTGTACGGCGGTGTAGATCCTGCCGATGTACTCGCCGAGCAGCCCGACGCAGATCAGCTGCACCCCGCCGAGGAACAGCATGCCGACGAACAGCGAGGTCCAGCCGGGCACGGTCTTGCCGAGCAGAAACACCACCAGCGTCCAGACGATCATGAAGAGGCAGGTGACGAAGCTGATGACGCCGAGCCAGGTCGCGAGCCGCAGCGGGGCGGCGGAGAAGTTGGTGATGCCGTCCACGGCGAGGCGGATCATCTTGCTCAGCGGGTATTTGGTCTCGCCCGCCACCCGCTCGCCCCGGCGGTACGTGACCTGCCCGCTCGGGAAGCCGAGCCAGGGCACCAGCAGCCGGTAGACCTGCTGCTGGTCGGGCAGGGCCTTGAGGGCCTCCACGGCCTCGCGGCTGAGCAGCCGGAAGTCCCCGGCCTGCGCGGGCACCTGCTTGCCGACCATGCGGCGCATCAGCCAGTAATAGGCGGCGGCGGTGCGGCGCTTGAAGCCCGTGTCGGTGCTGCGGTCGGAGCGGACGCCGTAGACGATGTCGAGGTTCTCGGACCGGGCCAGGTCCAGCATCTCCGGTATTTTCTCCGGCGGATCCTGGAGGTCGGCGTCGATGCTGGCCACGTACGCCCCGACCGAGCTGTGCAGCCCGGCGCGCAGCGCGGCCTGGTGGCCGGAGTTGCCGCGCAGCCGGACGATGCGGAGCTCGGGCCAGTCCGTACGGAACTTCTCGAGGAGCTCGGCGGTCCGGTCGGTGCTGCCGTCGTCGACCGCGAGGACCTCGTACGGGACCCCGGTGTCATCGAGGACCGGCCGCAGGCGGCTCACCAGGGCGGGGAGGGCCTCCTCCTCGTTGTACATCGGCACGATGACCGACAGGGTCGTGGCCGTGCTCGCAGCCGACACTGGTTCTCCCTGCCCGTGATTCCCTCGCCGCCCCGCCGCCTACCGGGAGGCGAACGGCGCGTCGGTCGGGACGATCTCGCGGCCCAGCGGGAGCAGGGCGAGCGGGACCATCTTGAAGTTGGCGATGCCGAACGGGATGCCGATGATCGTGACGCACAGGGCGATGCCGGTGACGATGTGGCTGAGGGCCAGCCACCAGCCCGCCAGGATCAGCCACAGGACGTTGCCGATGCAGGAGGCCGCGCCCGCGTCCCGGCGCTCGACCGTGGTGTAGCCGAAGGGCCAGAGGGCGTACACGGCGATGCGGAAGGCCGCGATGCCGAACGGGATGCCGATGATGGTGATGCACAGGAGCACGCCCGCGAGGCAGTAGCCCAGGAACAGCCAGACGCCGCTGAGGACGAGCCAAATGATGTTGAGGATGGTCTTCACTGACTACGGCCTGCCATCTGTTCGAGCCGGGCGATGCGCTCGGCCATCGGTGGGTGCGTGGAGAACATCTTAGAAAGGCCCTGACCCGGGCGGAACGGATTGGCGATCATCATGTGACTCGCGGTCTCCAGCCTGGGCTCGGGGGGCAGCGGGAGTTGCTTGACGCCTGCGTCCAGCTTGCGCAGGGCGCTCGCCAGGGCGAGCGGGTCGCCGGTGAGCTGGGCGCCGGACGCGTCGGCCTCGTACTCGCGCGAACGGCTGATGGACAGCTGGATCACGGATGCGGCCAGCGGGCCCAGGATCATGATCAGCAGCATGCCGAGGATGCCGGGCCCCTCGTCGTCGTTCGACCGACCGATCGGGATCAGCCAGGCGAAGTTCACCAGGAACATGATGACGGAGGCGAGGGCTCCGGCGACGGACGAGATCAGGATGTCGCGGTTGTAGACGTGGCTCAGCTCGTGGCCGATCACCCCGCGCAGCTCGCGCTCGTCGAGTATGCGCAGGATGCCCTCGGTGCAGCAGACCGCGGCGTTGCGCGGATTGCGGCCGGTGGCGAAGGCGTTCGGCGCGTCGGTCGGCGAGATGTAGAGCCGTGGCATGGGCTGGCGCGCGGAGGTGGAGAGCTCGCGCACCATGCGGTAGAGCTGGGGGGCCTCGAACTCGCTGACGGGGCGGGCGCGCATCGCGCGTAGAGCCAGCTTGTCGCTGTTCCAGTACGCGTACGCGTTCGTCCCGAGGGCGACGAGGACGGCGATGATCAGGCCGCCCCGCCCGAAGAAGCTTCCGATGACGATGATGAGTGCGGACAGCCCGCCGAGGAGTACGGCGGTCTTCAGCCCGTTGTGCCGGCGGTGCACGGTACGCCCTCCAAATGGTGCGGCAGGGGGACCCCCGTCCAGGATCTGCGGATCTGAGGGTCTACGGTCCAGTGGACCCTCCCTTCTCGGTCAACGCGAGGTGAGGGCATCTGGTTCCCAGGGCGTGCCGGGGCCGCCGCCCCGGTGTCCGGGGCGGCGGTGCGGCGGCGGGCGATGCTCCGTACGGGTCACGGCGTACGGCCGGACCGGCGTACGGGACGGCGTACGAGCTGATGTACGGGCCGGCGTACCGGGCTGCCGGAGCGGGCTACTGCGGGAACAGGCTGCCCGCGGCGAAGCGCAGGACCAGCTGCGGGGCGCCCGAGAGCACCACGGCTGTGACGGCCGTGATCGCGATCGCGACGGTGACCGGCCACGGGGCCTTCGTCCGGACGGCCTCGGCGGGGCCCTCCGGGGCGCGGAAGAGCAGCGCCGTCCAGCGCAGGTAGTAGTACAGGGCGATGACGACGTTGACCGCCATGACCACGGCCAGCCAGCCCAGGCCCGCGTCGACCGCGGAGCGGAACACGGTGACCTTGGCGAACAGGCCGATGAGGCCCGGCGGCAGGCCGGCCAGGCAGAGCAGGAAGAAGGCCAGCGAGAGGGCGGCCAGCGGGCGCTCGGCGTACAGGCCGCGGTAGTCGCTGAGGCGGTTGAGCGGCTTGCTACGGGCGACCAGGGCCGCCACGGCGAAGGCGCCGAGGTTCACGGCGGCGTACATGAGGGCGTACGCGACGGTGGAGCCGATCTGGTCGCGATCGGAGTACGCGGCGGCCGCGATCGGGACCAGCAGGTAGCCGGCCTGGCCGACCGAGGACCAGGCGAGCAGCCGGACGGCGCTGCCCGGCCGGTCCGCGCGCTGGCGCAGGGCGGCGGCGTTGCCGAGCGTCATGGTGAGCGCGGCGAGGACGGCCAGGGCCGGTCCCCAGATGTCGGAGTACGCCGGGAAGGCGATCACCGTGACGAGGATGAGGCCGGTGAAGCCGACGGCCTTGCCGATCACGGAGAGGTAGCCCGCGATGGGCAGCGGCGCGCCGACGTAGGTGTCCGGGACCCAGAAGTGGAAGGGGACGGCGGCGGTCTTGAAGGCGAAGCCGACGAGGGTGAGCGCGACGCCGGCCATGGCGAGGGTGTCGAGCTGCCCGGGGACGTCCTCGAGGCGGTCGGCGACCTGGGTGAGGTGCAGGGAGCCGGTGGCGGCGTAGACGAAGCTGACGCCCATCAGCGACACGGCGGTGGCGGTGACGGAGGAGAGGAAGAACTTGAGGGCGGCTTCGGAGGAGAGCCGGTCGCCGCGGCGCATGCCGACGAGGGCGAAGGCGGGCAGCGAGGCGACTTCGAGGGCGACGATCAGGGTGGCGAGGTCGCGGGAGGCGGGCAGCAGGGCGGCGCCGGCGGCGGAGGACAGCAGCAGGAACCAGTACTCGCCGGCCGGCATGCGCGCGTCGCGGACGGTGGTGACCGACAGCAGGGCGGTGACCAGGGCGCCGACCAGCACCAGGAACTGGATGACGAGCGTGAAGTGGTCGGCGGTGTAGCTGCACGCACCGGGGTCGGTGGCGAGGCAGAAGGTGGCGCGGTCGCCGGCGCGCAGCGGCAGCAGGGTGACGATCGCGGCGGCGAGGCCGGCGACGGAGAGCCAGCCGAGCAGCGGCTTGAGCCGTTCCGGCACGAAGAGGTCGGCGACCAGGACGACCAGGGCGACGGCGGCGGGCAGCACCACGGGGGTGATCGCGAGCCAGTCGACGCTCTGGACGAGGCTCGCGGTCTCGGCGGCCGGGGCCGCGGACAGGGCGGACAGGGCCGTCATGCGTTGCCTCCTGCGAGGAGCTTCTGGACGGCCGGGTCGGTGAGGCCGAGGAGGACAGCGGGCCACAGGCCGGCGAGGACGGTGAGGGCGGCGAGCGGGGTCCAGGCGGCGAACTCGTAGCGCTGGATGTCCGCGAGTTCGAGCGCGGGCTCGGACCCGGGCCGGGCCTTGGGGTCGCCCATGCAGATGCGCCGTACGACGATCAGCAGGTAGGCGGCGGTGAGCAGGGTGCCGAACGCGCCGAAGGCCATGTAGGTGAGGAAGGCGGGCCGGGACAGGCCCTGCGCCGGGTCGAACGCGCCGAAGAGGGCCAGCATCTCGCCCCAGAAGCCGGCTAGGCCGGGCAGGCCGAGGGAGGCGACGGCGGCGAAGGCGAGGAGGGCGCCGAGGCGGGGGGCGCGGCCGTAGAGGGCGGCCCCGGTGGCTCCGGCGAGGGTGTCCAGATCCGCGGTCTTGTAACGGTCTTTGAGCGCACCGACAAGAAAGAAGAGAAGGCCGGTGATCAGACCGTGCGCGATGTTGGCGAACAGCGCGCCGTTCACACCGGTGGGAGTCATCGAGGCGATGCCGAGGAGGACGAAGCCCATGTGGCCGACGGAGGAGTACGCGATGAGTCGCTTGAGGTCGCCCTTGTTGCCCTTGCGGGCGAGCGAGAGACAGGCGAGGGACCCGTAGACGATGCCGATGGCGGCGAAGGCGCCCAGGTAGGGGGCGAAGGTCGCCATGCCGTCGGGCGTGGCGGGGAGCAGGATGCGCACGAACCCGTACGTGCCCATCTTGAGCAGCACGCCGGCCAGCAGGACGGAGCCCACGGTCGGCGCGGCGGTGTGGGCGTCGGGCAGCCAGCTGTGCAGCGGCCACATCGGGGTCTTCACGGCGAGGCCGATGCCGATGGCGAGGACGGCCAGGAGCTGGGTGGTGTGGCTCAGTTCGCGGCCGTTGTCGGAGGCGAGGGCCACCATGTCGAAAGTGCCGCTGTTCAGCCCGATCAGCAGCAGTCCGAGCAGCATGACGACGGAGCCGAGGAGGGTGTAGAGGATGAACTTCCAGGCGGCGGCCTGCCGCTGAGCACCGCCCCAGCGGGCGATGAGGAAGTACATCGGGATGAGGACCATCTCGAAGGCGAGGAAGAACAGCAGCAGGTCGAGGACGGCGAAGGTCGCGAGGGTGCCGGACTCGAGGACGAGGAGCAGCGCGACGAAGGCCTTCGGGGACGGGCCTTCGGGGAACTTGAAGTAGCTGTAGAGCGCGCAGAGGAAGAACAGCAGCGCGGTCATCAGGAGGAGGGGGAGCGAGATGCCGTCGATGCCGAGGTGGATCCGGACGTTCAGCGCCGGGATCCAGCTGATGTCCGTGGTCGCCTGGAAGCGGGCCGGGGCGTCGTGGTCGAAGCCCAGGGCGAGGGCGATCGCCGCGGCGAGGATCACGCCGGTCACGGTCACGCCGTGGCGCAGCACGGCCTGTTCGGGGCTCTTGCCCTTGAGGCCGGGCGGGGCCGGCAGGAGGGCCGCGGCGGCGCCGAGGAGCGGTGCGGCCACGACGAACGCCAGAAGGAACTGCATCACGGACGGGCTGATATCAATCACGGCTGACTCACGGCTCACGATCCGGCGTTGACGTTGGCGAGGACGGCGGTGGCGATCGCCAGGACCACGGCGCCGGCGAGCAGGGCGCTCAGGTAGCTCTGCACGTTGCCGGTCTGGGCCCGGCGTACGAGGCTGCCGAGCAGCCGGGGGCCGGCGCCCGCGCCGCGGACGTACGTGTCCACGACCTCGCGGTCGAGGAAGCGGACGAGGCTCGCGGCGGCGCGGACGGGGCGGACGAACAGCCGGTCGTAGAGGGCGTCGAGGTGGAAGCCGTCGGCCGCGTGGCGGTGCAGCGGGCCGAGCAGCGCCCGGCCGGGGTCGGGGGCTGCTCCGGCCGGGACGGCGGGGTGGTCGTGGGTGACCTCGGCGACCTCGGGGGTCTCGGCGGCGGACTCCGCGGCGGCGGAGGACGCGGACGCGCCGGCTCCGTAGCCGACGGCGACGGCCTTGGCCGTGGCCCGCTGCCACAGGGCGTAGGTCAGCACCGCGCCGACGGCGGCGGCTCCCGTGCCGAGCACCGAGGTGGTCAGGGACGGGGTGAGTTCGTTGCCGTCGAACCAGTCGGCGATCGGGCCGGCGACGAGGCCGAAGCCGATCGTCGGGATCGCGAGCAGCCACAGCACGCCGGTCATGGCGACGGGCTCCTTGCCGTGGTCGGGGGCGGCGGCGCCCCGGCCGCGGAAGGCCATCAGCCACAGCCGGGTGGCGTAGGCGGCGGTGAGCAGGGCGGTCAGCACGCCGGCGACGAGGACGACCCAGCCGGCGGCGCTGGGAGCGGACTGCGAGTGCCCGCCGGCGGCGTGCTCGGCGGCGACGAGGACGGCTTCCTTGGAGAAGAAGCCGGCGAAGGGCGGAATCGCGGCGAGCGCGAGCAGCGCGATCGTCATGGTCCAGAAGGCGTCGGGGATGCGCTTGGCCAGGCCGTCCATCCGGGACATGGCGGCCAGGGAGTTCGTCCCGGCGGCGTGGATGATCACGCCCGCACCGAGGAACAGGAGTGCCTTGAAGAAGCCGTGGGACAGGAGGTGGAAGACGGCGGCGCCGCGGTCGCCGACGGCCAGGGCCCCGAGCATGTAGCCGAGCTGGCCGACCGTGGAGTAGGCGAGCACGCGCTTGATGTCGTCCTGGGCCAGGGCGGCGAGGCCGGAACCGAGCATCGTGACGGCCGCCATGACGGCCATGACCACCAGTGCGGCCCGGGAGGCCGCGAAGACCGGGAGGAGGCGGGCGACGAAGTAGATACCGGCGGCGACCATCGTCGCGGCGTGGATCAGTGCGGAGACCGGGGTGGGGCCCGCCATGGCGTCCGGGAGCCAGGTGTGCAGCGGGAACTGCGCGGACTTGCCCGCGACGCCGGCGAGCAGGAGGAGCGCGATCAGCGTCGGGTGGTCGAGCCCGCCCGCGGCGACGGTGCCCAGGATCTTGGGGATCTCGAAGGAGTCGGCGTCGGCGGCGAGCGCGAACAGGCCGATCAGGAAGGGGACGTCGCCGAGCTTGGTGACGAGGAAGGCCTTGAGGGAGGCGGAGCGGGCCGCCTCGGTCTCCCAGTAGTGGCCGACGAGGAAGTACGAGCAGATGCCCATGATCTCCCAGCCGACCAGCAGCACCATCAGGTCGCCGGAGTAGACGACGAGCAGCATGGCGGAGGTGAACAGTGACACCAGAGCGGCATACGACGGGTAGCGCGGGTCCTCGCGGAGGTACGCCGTCGAGTAGAGCTGTACGCAGGTGGCGACGACGCCGACCAGCACGGCGACCAGCACGGCGAAGCCGTCCAGGTAGAGCGCGAGGTCGATCGGCACCGAGCCGGTCGGGGTCAGCTCCGTCGAGGCGGCGATCGGCTGGCCGCCGCCCTGGCGGACGGCGACGAGCACGGCCAGCACGGCCGCGGCCAGCACCGGCAGTACCGCGAGGGGCCGGACGAATCCGGGTGCGCTGCGGCCGAGCAGCAGTCCCGCCACCGCGCCCAGGAAGGGCAGGAGCGGGACGAGGACCGCGAGGGTCGTGGTGCTCACGCGGTGACCTCGCTCTGGTTGTTCGGGGCGGGTTCGTGGCCCTCGGCGGTGTCGCGCAGCCGGTCGACGTCGGAGGTGCCGCGGTTGCGGTAGACCATCAGCACGATGGCGAGGCCGATGCCGATCTCGGCGGCGGCGATGGCGATCGTGAACAGGGTGAGGGCCTGGCCGGCGTGGAGGGTGTCGCGCAGCCAGACGTCGAAGGCCACCAGGTTGAGGTTGACGGCGTTGAGCATCAGCTCGACGGACATCAGGACCAGGATGGCGTTGCGGCGGGCGAGCACTCCGTACAGGCCCGTGCTGAAGAGGAGCGCCGCGAGCACGGCGGGATAGGCGAGGTGCATCAGCGCTGCTGCCCCTTCTTGTCATCGGGCTCACCGGCGGCGTCCCTGCGGGAGAGCACGATGGCGCCGATCAGGGCCGCGAGGAGGAGGACGGAGAGCGCTTCGAAGGGCAGTACCCAGTGCTGGAAGAGCATCTCGCCGGTCACCTGGGTGGAGCCCTGGGCGGGGCCGTCGAGATCGATCCAGGTGGTGCGGAACGCGTCGACGACGACCCAGACGAGCGCGGTGGCCGCGACGAGGGCGACGCCGAGGGCGACCCAGCGGTTGTTCGAGTCGGCGTCCGGGGAGCGGCCGATGGGGGCCTTGGTGAGCATCAGCCCGAAGAGGAGGAGGACGACCACGGAACCGAGATAGATCAGGACCTGGACCCAGGCGATGAACTCGGCGGTCAGCAGCAGGTACTCGACGGCGATCCCGCCGAGCGCGACGACCAGCCAGAGGGCGGCGTGCACGAGCTGCTTGGTGGTGACCGTGATCGCGGCCGCGCCGAGGGTGGCGAGGCCGACGAGGACGAAGGCGATCTCGACGCCGGTCGGGGAGAGGAACCCGTTGCCCGTCGCCGCGGCGGCCAGGGCGGTGGCTGCGGGGGTCACGCGTCTCCCTCCGGGGTGTTCGGGGCATCGGTCCCGGGCGCCGCGGGCTCGGCGGGTGCGGCGGCAGCGGCGGCTGCCGCGGCT
This sequence comes from Streptomyces sp. NBC_01296, assembly GCF_035984415.1. Lineage (NCBI taxonomy): Bacteria > Bacillati > Actinomycetota > Actinomycetes > Kitasatosporales > Streptomycetaceae > Streptomyces > Streptomyces sp. NBC_01296. Next base: position 3,855,800 of record NZ_CP130720.1, read on the forward strand.
GCGGCCTCGGCCTTCTCCACCGCCTTGCGGGCGGCGGCGATCTCCTTGGGTTCCTCCGCGGCCGGGTCCAGGGCGGGCGGCGCCGGGACGGTCCACATCCACTCGCGCAGCTTGTCGCGCTCGTGGGTGAGTTCGAGGATGTCCGTCTCCGCGTACTCGAACTCCGGCGACCAGAAGAGGGCGTCGAAGGGGCACACCTCGATGCAGATGCCGCAGTACATGCAGAGGGAGAAGTCGATGGCGAAGCGGTCGAGGACGTTGCGGCTGCGCTCGCGGCCGCCGGGGGCGGCGGCCGGGACCGTCTCCTTGTGGGAGTCGATGTAGATGCACCAGTCGGGGCACTCGCGGGCGCACAGCATGCAGACCGTGCAGTTCTCCTCGAACAGGCCGATGACCCCGCGGGTGCGGGGCGGGAGCTCGGGCTGCACCTCGGGGTACTGGGCGGTGTGCGCGCGCTTCGTCATCGTGCGCAGGGTGACGGCAAGGCCCTTGGCCAGGCCGGATCCGGGGATGGGCATCAGCTGATCGCCACCTTCACGATGCCGGTGAGCGCGATCTGGGCGAGCGCGAGCGGGATGAGTGTGGTCCAGGCGAGCTTCTGGAGCTGGTCCTCGCGCAGTCGCGGGTAGGTGACGCGGAGCCAGATCACGACGAAGGCGAGGACCGCGGTCTTGAGGAGGGTCCAGACCCAGCCGTCGGCGACGGGCCCGTGCCAGCCGCCGAGGAACAGGACGGTGGTGAGGGCGCAGAGGACGACGATGCCGGCGTACTCGGCGAGCAGGAACAGCGCGAAGCGCAGGCCGGTGTACTCGGTGTACGCGCCGAAGATGATCTCGGAGTCGGCGACGGGCATGTCGAAGGGGGGACGCTGGAGTTCGGCGAGGCCGGCGGTGAAGAAGACGAGCGCGCCGGTGATCTGCCAGGGCAGCCACCACCAGTGGAAGGCGCCGACGATGCCGGGGAGGGACACGGTCCCGGCGGCCATGGCGACGGAGGCGGCGGCGAGCAGCATGGGGAGCTCGTACGCGAGGAGCTGCGCGGCGGTGCGCAGGCCTCCCAGCAGGGAGAACTTGTTCGCGGAGGCCCAGCCGGCCATGAGGCTGCCGAGGACGCCGACGCCCATGACGGCGAGTACGAAGAACAGCCCGGCGTCGATGACCTGGCCGACCGCGCCTTCGCCCGGGCCGATGGGGATGGCGATGAGGACGAGGAGGTACGGGAGCAGGGCGACGGCGGGGGCGAGCTGGAAGATGCGGCGGTCGGCGTTGGCCGGGACGACGTCTTCCTTCTGCGCGAATTTCACGCCGTCGGCGACGAGCTGGGCCCAGCCGTGGAAACCACCGGCGTACATGGGGCCGAGGCGGCCCTGCATGTGCGCCATCACCTTGTGCTCGGTCTGCCCGACGACGAGCGGGAGCACGAGGAAGACGGCGAAGACGACGATGAGTCGCAGGGCGACGTCGAGGACGTCGTTCACGCGTCGCCTCCGTTGTCGGATTCGGATTCAGGGGTGTGGCCGGTGCCGGCCTCGGGCTCCGCGCCGGGGTCGGCCGTGCCGGGGGCGGGTGCCTTCGGCTCGGCCTCGGGCCGAGGGCCGGCCTTCGGCTCGGCCTTCGGGCCCGGGGTGGACATCGGCTCGGCCTTCGGGCCCGGCTCGGCCGCGGGTGCGGCGCCGGACTTCGGCTCCGGTGCCGGTGCCGGTGCCGGTGCCAGTGCCGGTGCCGGTGCCGGTGCCGGTGTCGGTTCCGGTGTCGAGCCCTGGTCCGAGTCCTGGTCCGCGAAGGCTGGCTGGGGGTTGTGCCAGGGGGCGTCCGTGCTGCGGGGGGCCGGGCGCCTGCCCGGCGCCACCGTGCGCCCGGCGGCCGCCTGGCTCGCCGAGCCGTCGGCTGCCGTGCGGGCACGGCGGGCCGGACGCGGAGCGGCGTCGGTCTGCGCCGCGTCCTCGGTCCCCGGCTGCCCCGGGGGGACGGCCTGGGACGCGGCCCCGGCCGGGGCATCGGCTCCCGGCGCGGCCGGCGTCGCTCCGGCCTCCGCCGGCGGGACGGCCTGGCTGGCCGAGCCTTCCGATGCCGTGCGGGCACGGCGGGCCGGGCGCGGGGTCTCGGCTCCGGCCTCCGCCGGCGGGACGGCCTGGCTGGCCGAGCCTTCCGAAGCCGTGCGAGTACGACGGGCCGGGCGCGGGGTCTCGGCTCCGGCCTCCGCCGGCGGGGTCGCCGGGTCGGTCGGGGCGTCCGTTGCCGGGCGGGGGCGGCGGGTCGGGGCGCCCTCGCGGGGGGCGCGGGCGGTGCGGGCCGGGCGGGCGGGGGCCGGCGGGAGCTGGCCCTTGAGCGGGCCCCAGTCGTTGGGGTCCGGGACGCCCGGCGGGAGCATCTGGCGGCGCTTCGGGGCGTCGGGGTCGTGCGCCTCGCCCGGCTCCTTGGCGCCCGGCCAGGCCTTCGCGACGCGCGCGGCCAGGACGAAGTCCTTGCGCAGCGGGTGGCCCTCGAAGTTCTCCGGGAGGAGGAGGGGAACCAGGTGCGGGTGGTCGGTGAAGACGACCCCGAACATCTCGTACGTTTCGCGTTCGTGCCATTCCGCGCCCGCGTAGATCGCGACCGCGGAAGGGAGGGAGGGCGCCGAGTGCGGGACCGTCGTGCGCAGGAGCAGGCGGCGTACGCGGTGGTTCTCGAGGGACACGACGTGGGCGCAGATCCGGAAGCCGGTGCCCGGCTCGTCCACCGCGCTCAGCCAGTCGAAGTACGTGCAGCCCAGCTTGTCGCGGGCGATCTCCAGCGACGGGATCCAGCTGCCGACCGGCACGTCGACGGTCAGGACGTCGTACGCGTACTCGGCCACCGCCTCCGCGCCGAAGATCGTCGCAGCCGCGTCGGGGAGGGAGTCGTAGAGGTTCATGCGTCGGCCCCCGGTGCGGGCGGCGGCGTGATCAGGCCGCTGGTGAGCTGCCCGACCGACGGCCCCGCCGCGTAGCGGTCCGCCAGCGATTCCCGAGCGATCTTCTCCTGGAGCTTGAGGATGCCCTGCAGCAGCGCCTCCGGGCGCGGCGGGCAGCCGGGGACGTAGACGTCGACGGGGATGATCTGGTCGACACCCTTCGTCACCGAGTACGAGTCCCAGTACGGCCCGCCGCAGTTGGAGCAGGCGCCGAAGGAGATGACGTACTTCGGCTCCGGCATCTGCTCGTAGAGCCGCTTCACGGCCGGGGCCATCTTGTCCGTCACCGTGCCCGAGACGATCATCAGGTCCGCCTGGCGCGGGCCGGGGGCGAAGGGGATCACGCCGAGCCGGATGAAGTCGTGCCGGGCCATCGACGCGGCGATGAACTCGATCGCGCAGCAGGCGAGGCCGAAGTTGAAGACCCACAGGCTGTAGCGGCGGCCCCAGTTCAGGACCACCTTCATGGGTTCCGGGGCGAGGCGGGAGAGGACTCCCAGTCTCCTGGGCTCCGGGAGCAGCTGGGGCTCGGCCGGCGTCGCGGCCGGTGTCACGTCCATTCGAGGACGCCCTTCTTGTACGCGTAGAGCAGGCCGACGGCCAGGAAGCCCAGGAAGATGAACATCTCCACGAGCGTCGTGGCGCCGTAACCGGCGGCGGCGAACACCGTCGCCCACGGGAAGAGGAAGATCGAGTCGACGGCGAAGATGACGTAGAGGAACGCGTACACGTAGTAGCGGACCTGGGTGTGCGCCCAGCCCTCGCCGACGGGGTCGACACCGCACTCGTACGTCAGCAGCTTCTCAGGGGTCGGGACGACCGGTCTCAGCAGGCGGCCCGCGCCGAACGCGACGGCCACGAAGAGCACACCGAGGACGGCCAGCAGGCCGACGACCGAATAACTCCGGAAATAGTCCGCTGCGAGCACGGTTACGGTCGATACCGTTGGGTCGGGCACGTCCGTTCCTCGCTCCTTGGCCACTGTCGACGATCTGGTACGGACGGGAGTCTAGGGCCTGGTTCACACAGGGTGGGGTTATCCCCCGTTTACTGCGGCCCGGCTGCCCCATGGCACCCGCGCGGCGATATTGGCAGGCTGGGGCGCATGACCGCGCGCATTCAAGTCTCCCACCAGGATCCCGACAACGACCGGCCTCCCCCCGTACGCCCGGCCCTGGGGTCCGTGGCGTGGAAAGAGACCGTCCATCTGTTGAGCAATCTTCCGCTCGCACTCGTCGGGTTCGTCTACACCGTGACCATGGTGGCGACCGCGGGCGGCCTGTCCGTGACCGCGATCGGTCTTCCGCTGCTCGCAGGCGGCCTGCTCGCGTCCCGCCAGCTGGGACGGCTGGAGCGGACGAGGGCGCGCGCACTGCTCGGCGTACGGGTGGAGGAGCCGACCCCGCTGCCGGGGCCGCGGCGGGCCGGCGGGTTCTTCCCCTGGCTGTGGGCGGGCGTGAAGGACCCGGTGGCCTGGCGGACCGTGCTGTACGAGCTGGTGCGGCTGCCGTGGGGGGTGCTGACCTTCGCGGTGGCGCTGGTCGGGCTGCTGGTGCTGTGGCCGGTGCTGCCGTACGTGGTGCGCTGGCTGTCGAACGTGGACCGGCTGATGGTACGGGGGCTGCTGTCGCCCTCGGACGAGCTGGAGCGGCGGATCGCGGAGCTGGAGTCCGACCGGGGGGTGGTCGTCGACACGGCGGCGGCCGACCTGCGGCGCATCGAGCGGGACCTGCACGACGGCGCGCAGGCGCGGCTGGTGGCGCTGGCGATGGGGCTGGGCCTGGCCAAGGAGAAGCTGCTGGAGGATCCCGAGGGGGCGGCGGCGATGGTGGACGAGGCGCACGGGGAAGTGAAGCTGGCGCTGCAGGAGCTGCGGGACCTGGCGCGGGGGATCCACCCGGCGGTGCTGACGGACCGGGGGCTGGATGCGGCGCTGTCGTCGGTGGCGTCGCGGTGCGTGGTGCCGGTGAAGGTGGCGGTGGATCTGCCGGAGCGGCCTGCGGCCGCGATCGAGGGGATCGCGTACTTCACGGTGTCGGAGCTGCTGCAGAACGTGAGCAAGCATGCGGGGGCGCGCATCGCGAGCGTGGAGGTGTGGCGGACTGCGGCCGCGGGCGGCGGCCGGGCCGGGGGCGAACCCGGGGCCGGGGCGCGGCTTTTGATACGGGTGTCGGATGACGGGCGGGGCGGGGCCGATGCGGTGGGCGGGTCGGGTCTGGCGGGGCTGGCGGAGCGGCTGCGGGCCGTGGACGGGGTGTTCGTCGTCGACTCCCCCGAGGGGGAGGGGACGGTGGTGACGGCGGAGTTGCCGTGGCGCGGGCGCGGCTGATGCCGTGGCGCGGGCGCGGCTGATGCCGGGGCCCGGGCGCGGCTGATGCCGGGGCCCGGGCGCGGCTGATGCCGGGGCCCGGGCGCGGCTGATGCCGGGGCCCGGGCGCGGGCCCGGGCTGCGGGCTGCGGGCTGCGGGCTGCGGGCTGCGGGCTGCGGGCTGACTGATCGGGACTCCCGTCCGGGGTGTGGGCGGGGGTCCCGTCCGGTTATGCGACCGGTGGAGGGGGTGGTGGGGTTATCCCCCCTGTCGGGACGCCTACCTGCCCGATGGATCCGGGGCGGGGCCGGGCGGGAGGGTGGGGGTGGGTCATCGGGATGGCGAAGGGCGGGTTGGGATCATGCGGATCGGTGGGGTGCTGCGGGCTCCGGTCGAGCGGCGGACGTGGCGGGAGTTCGGGTACCTGATGCTCGGGCTGCCGTTGAGCGTGCTGTACTTCTCGCTCGCGATCACCGGCGTCAGCCTCGGCGCCGGGCTGCTCGTCACCTTCCTCGGGATCCCGGTCCTCGCCGGGGTGCTCGCCATGTGCCGCGGGTTCGGGCGGCTCGAGCGGGCCCGGGTGCGCGGGCTGCTCGGGGTCGAGATCGCCGAGCCCGCGCCCGTCCGCGCCGGGAAGCGGGGTCCGCTCGCCGCCATGGGCGCGATGCTCAAGAGCGGCAGCGCCTGGCGGCACGCGCTGTACTCGGTGATCCACCTCCCGTGGGCGATCTTCGCCTTCACCGTGGCACTGGTGTTCTGGGCGTACGGATGGGCCTTCCTGCTGTACCCGGCGTGGTTCTGGGTCTTCCCGGCCTACACCGACATGCCGGGGCTGCAGCTGTTCCAGAACGGCGACTACACCCTGTACCTGGACACGCCGCTCGACATCGCCCTCGCCTGCCTGGCCGGGCTCGGGCTCACCCTGGCCACGCCCTGGGTGGTGCGGGCCCTGACCACCGTCGACCGCGTCCTCGTCGGCGGGCTGCTCGGGCCGTCGCGCCTCGACCACCGCGTCACGGAGCTGGAGTCGGACCGCGGGGTCGTGGTCGACACCGCCGCCGCCGACCTGCGGCGCATCGAGCGGGACCTGCACGACGGCGCGCAGGCCCGCCTCGTGGCGCTGGCCATGGACCTGGGGCTGGCGAAGGAGAAGCTCGCCGAGGACCCCCGCGCCGCCGCCCGGATGGTGGACGAGGCGCACGGGGAGGTGAAGATCGCGCTGCAGGAGCTGCGCGACCTGGCCCGCGGGATCCACCCGGCCGTGCTGACGGACCGCGGTCTGGACGCGGCGCTGTCCTCCGTGGCCTCCCGGTGCGCGGTGCCGGTGCGGGTGTCCGTGGACCTGCCGGACCGGCCGGCCTCCGCCGTCGAGGGGATCGCGTACTTCACCGTCTCGGAGCTGCTGCAGAACGTCAGCAAGCACTCGGGGGCCCGTACCGCAGGTGTGGACGTGTGGAAGTCCGGGGACCGGCTGCTGATCCAGGTCGCGGACGACGGGCGCGGCGGCGCGGCCACCGACGGCACGGGCACCGGGCTGGCGGGGCTCGCCGAGCGGCTGGGCGCCGTGGACGGGGTGCTGGTCGTGGACTCGCCGGCCGGCAGCGGCACCACCGTCACCGCAGAGCTCCCCTGGCGTACCCGGTAGATCCCGGACGAACCCCGACAGCACCACGGCTTCGGCTCCCGCGGCCACGCGTTGATCCGGTCTCGCCTACATCCGTCCTCGAGGCTGGGATGCTTGGCTGAGTCAGGGACATCGGGGAACGTGTGAACGCGGGAGCTGCTGGATCGTGGAAGACAGGGTGCGGGTGGTCATCGCCGAGGATTCAGTGCTGCTGCGTGAGGGCCTGACCCGGTTGCTGACCGACCGGGGGCATGACGTCGTAGCGGGCGTCGGGGACGCGGAAGCCCTGATCAAGACGGTGGCGGAGCTGGCGGACGAGAACGCGTTGCCGGATGTGGTGGTGGCCGACGTACGGATGCCGCCGACGCACACCGACGAAGGCGTACGGGCCGCCGTACGGCTGCGCCGGGAGCATCCCGGGATAGGCGTGCTCGTGCTGTCGCAGTACGTGGAGGAGCAGTACGCCACCGAACTGCTGGCCGGTTCCAGTACCGGAGTGGGGTACCTGCTCAAGGACCGCGTGGCCGACGTACGGGAGTTCCTGGACGCCGTCGTACGCGTGGCCCGGGGCGGGACCGCCCTGGACCCCGAGGTGGTCGCCCAGCTGCTCGGGCGCAGCCGGAAGCAGGACGTGCTGGCGGGGCTGACCCCGCGCGAGCGCGAGGTGCTGGGCCTGATGGCCGAGGGCCGGACCAATTCGGCGGTGGCCAAGCAGCTCGTGGTCAGCGACGGAGCGGTGGAGAAGCACGTCAGCAACATCTTCATGAAGCTCGGGCTGTCCCCGAGCGACGGGGACCACCGGCGCGTCCTGGCCGTCCTCACCTACCTGCGGTCCTGATCGGACCACGTCCTGATCGAAACACGGGGGCATTGATCAAAACCTTGATCAACTGACACTCTGTCAGGTACGGCAGTACCGCACCTGGCCGCAGGGAGCTCGAACTATTTCTGCACGGCACGCAATCTCGGAATCTCTCGGAATTCCGCGGAATCCCGCGGAATTCTCTCGACAGACCGCCGCAGACGACGGTCCAGAATACGAGCGTCCCCCGAGGAGGCCACTCCTACCGACGTAGGGTTGACCTTGGGAGCGGGAACGCCAAGCCTCGAAGGAGGTCCAGTTCAGTGACCAGCCAGGTCAGTAGCCCAGCCGAACAGGCCGACGGGGCCGAAGGGGCTGTAGTCGGCGAACAACGGACACCCCCGGACCCGAGCGGCAAGGAAGTACGCCGCCTCGACCGGGTGATCATCCGGTTCGCAGGTGACTCGGGTGACGGCATGCAGCTCACCGGCGACCGGTTCACCTCGGAGACGGCTTCCTTCGGGAACGACCTCTCCACACTGCCGAACTTCCCGGCCGAGATCCGCGCCCCTGCCGGCACCCTGCCGGGCGTCTCCTCGTTCCAGCTGCATTTCGCCGATCACGACATCCTGACGCCGGGCGACGCCCCGAACGTACTGGTGGCGATGAATCCGGCGGCGCTGAAGGCGAACATCGGGGACGTCCCGCGCGGCGCCGAGATCATCATCAATACCGATGAATTCACGAAGCGCCCGATGGCCAAGGTGGGCTACGAGACCTCACCGCTGGAAGACGGCTCGCTGGGCGCCTACAACATCCACCCGGTGCCGCTGACGACGCTCACGGTCGAGGCGCTGAAGGACTTCGGGCTCCCCCGCAAGGAGGCCGAGCGCAGCAAGAACATGTTCGCGCTGGGCCTGCTGTCGTGGATGTACCACCGGCCCACCGAGGGCACGGAGAGCTTCCTGCGGCAGAAGTTCGCGAAGAAGCCCGACATCGCCGAGGCGAACGTGGCCGCCTTCCGGGCGGGCTGGAACTTCGGCGAGACGACGGAGGACTTCGCGGTCTCCTACGAGGTGGCCCCGGCGACCCGCGCCTTCCCGACCGGCACGTACCGCAACATCTCCGGGAACCTGGCCCTCGCCTACGGGCTGATCGCTGCGGGCCGGCAGGCCGACCTGCCGCTCTACCTGGGCTCGTACCCGATCACCCCGGCCTCGGACATCCTGCACGAGCTGAGCAAGCACAAGAACTTCGGCGTGCGCACGTTCCAGGCCGAGGACGAGATCGCCGGCATCGGCGCGGCGCTCGGCGCGGCCTTCGGCGGCGCCCTCGGCGTGACCACCACCTCCGGCCCCGGAGTCGCGCTCAAGTCCGAGACGATCGGGCTCGCGGTCTCGCTCGAGCTGCCGCTGCTGGTCGTGGACATCCAGCGCGGCGGCCCCTCCACGGGCCTGCCGACCAAGACCGAGCAGGCGGACCTGCTCCAGGCCATGTACGGGCGCAACGGCGAGGCCCCGGTGCCGATCGTGGCCCCGAAGACCCCCGCGGACTGCTTCGACGCGGCCCTGGACGCGGCGCGGATCGCGCTGACGTACCGGACGCCGGTGTTCCTGCTCTCCGACGGGTACCTCGCGAACGGCTCCGAGCCCTGGCGGATCCCGGACATCGCGGATCTCCCGGACCTGAAGACGCCCTTCGCGACGGGCCCCAACCAGCAGCTCGCGGACGGCACCGAGGTCTTCTGGCCGTACAAGCGCGACCCGCAGACGCTGGCCCGCCCGTGGGCGGTCCCCGGGACGCCCGGTCTGGAGCACCGGATCGGCGGCATCGAGAAGCAGGACGGCACGGGCAACATCTCGTACGACCCGGCCAACCACGACTTCATGGTCCGCACCCGCCAGGCCAAGATCGACGGCATCGAGGTTCCCGACCTGCAGGTCGACGACCCCGACCGGGCCCGCACCCTCGTCATCGGCTGGGGCTCCACCTACGGCCCGATCACCGCCGCGGTCCGCCGGCTGCGGAACGCCGGGATCCCGATCGCACAAGCACATCTGCGCCACGTCAACCCCTTCCCGAGGAATCTCGGAGAGGTCCTGAAGGGTTACGACAAGGTAGTGGTGCCGGAGATGAACCTCGGGCAGCTCGCCACCCTGATCCGGGCGAAGTACCTGGTCGACGCCCAGTCGTACACCCAGGTCAACGGAATGCCGTTCAAGGCTGAGCAGCTCGCGAAGGTTCTCGAGGAGGCCATCAATGACTGAGGTGACCGACGCCCCCCACCTGCTCTCGCTCGTCCCCAAGGCCGAGGCCAGGCAGTCCATGAAGGACTTCAAGTCGGACCAGGAGGTCCGCTGGTGCCCCGGCTGCGGCGACTACGCGGTGCTCGCGGCCGTCCAGGGCTTCATGCCCGAGCTCGGACTGGCGAAGGAGAACATCGTCTTCGTCTCCGGCATCGGCTGCTCCTCCCGCTTCCCGTACTACATGAACACGTACGGAATGCACTCCATCCACGGCCGCGCCCCGGCGATCGCCACCGGCCTGGCCACCTCGCGCCGCGACCTGTCGGTGTGGGTGGTCACCGGTGACGGCGACGCGCTCTCCATCGGCGGAAACCACCTGATCCACGCGCTGCGCCGCAACGTCAACCTCAAGATCCTGCTCTTCAACAACCGGATCTACGGGCTGACCAAGGGCCAGTACTCGCCGACCTCCGAGGTCGGCAAGATCACCAAGTCCACGCCGATGGGCTCGCTGGACGCCCCCTTCAACCCGGTGTCCCTGGCGCTCGGCGCCGAGGCCTCCTTCGTGGCCCGGACCGTCGACTCCGACCGCAAGCACCTCACCGAGGTGCTCCGGGCGGCCGCGGACCACCAGGGCACGGCGCTGGTGGAGATCTACCAGAACTGCAACATCTTCAACGACGGCGCCTTCGAGGTCCTGAAGGACAACACGCAGGCGCAGGAGGCGGTGATCCGGCTGGAGCACGGGCAGCCGATCCGCTTCGGCGTCGACGGGCACAAGGGCGTCGTACGCAACCAGGCCACCGGGGAGCTGGAGGTCGTCGCGGTGACCCCGGAGAACGAGTCCCGGATCCTGGTCCACGACGCGCACACCACCGGCCCGACCGCCGCGTTCGCGCTGTCCCGGCTGGCCGACCCCGACACCCTGCACCAGACGCCCATCGGGGTGTTCCGCAGCGTGGAGCGGCCGGTCTACGACACGCTGATGGCCGAGCAGCTCGACACGGCCATCGACAACAAGGGCAAGGGCGACCTCAGCACCCTGCTCGCCGGCAACGACACGTGGACGGTCGTCGGCTGACCCCTGCGACCCGCACCCCTGTACGCCGCTGCGCGGATGCGCCCGTACCGGCGACGGCCCGGCCCGGCCCGGAGTTCCAGCCTCAGGAGCTCCGGGCTTCGTCGTACACGGCGCGGGCCGCCTGGACGTCGGCGGTGCGCCGCTCGGTCCAGCGGGCGAGGGCCCACACCTGCTCGGCGGCCTCGCGCCCCAGCTCGGTGAGCGAGTAGTCCACCCGCGGCGGGATCACGGGCTGGGCGTCGCGCAGCAGGAACCCGTCGCGCTCCAGCGTCTGCAAGGTCTGGGCCAGCATCTTCTCGCTGACGCCGCCCACCTCCCGGCGCAGTTCGCTGAACCGGTACGAGCGCTCGACGAGGGCGGCCAGAACCAGCACGCCCCAGCGGCTGGTGACGTGCTCCAGCACTCCGCGGGAGGGGCACATCGGGGCCTTCACACTTACCTTCATGCCAGTACCTTACTTTGAAGTGGGTACTTACGAAAGGTTAGCGCTTCCTTTTAGTGTGGTGCCGTACCGCGAAGCAACACGCGGCCCCCCGAACGCAAGGAGCGCACCCCATGAGCATCGTCGTCACCGGAGCCACCGGAGCCCTCGGCCGCCTCGTCGTCGAGGAGCTGCTGAACCGGGTCCCCGCCGAGCGCGTCGCCGTCGTCGTCCGCAGCAAGGAGAAGGCCGCCGAACTGGCCGAGCGCGGCGTCGAGGTGCGCGTCGCGGACTACGACGCCCCCGAGACCCTGGCCGCCGCCTTCCGCTCCGGCGACCGCGTCCTGCTGATCTCCGGCAACGAGGTCGGCCGCCGGGTGCCGCAGCACACCGCGGTGATCGAGGCCGCGCAGGCCGCCGGCGTGGCCCAGCTCGCGTACACCGGGATCCTCGGCGGCCCCGAGGCCGACTTCGACCTGGCCGCCGAGCACAAGGTCACCGAGCAGGCGATCCTCGACTCCGGCCTCCCGTACACCTTCCTGCGCAACGGCTGGTACCACGAGAACTACACGCACCACCTCCCCACCGTCCTGGAGCACGGCGCGGTCGTGGGCAGCGCGGGCGCAGGCCGGATCGCCTCCGCCGCGCGGGCGGACTACGCGGCCGCGGCGGCCGCCGTACTGACCGGCGAGGGCCACCTGAACCAGGTGTACGAGCTCTCCGGCGACACGGCGTGGAGCCTGGCGGAGTACGCGGCCGAGATCGCGGCGCAGTCCGGCAAGGAGGTCGCGTACACCGAGGTCCCGGCCGACGCGCACCTGTCGATCCTGACCGGCGCCGGGGTCCCCGAGGGCTTCGCGGCGATCCTCGTCGACGTGGACGCGGCGATCTCCCGCGGCCGGCTGGCGCACACCGGCGGAGACCTGTCCCGGCTCATCGGCCGTCCGACGACCCCGGTGGCCCACGCGATCACCTCCGCCCTGGCCTGAGCCGGACCGGCCACGGCCTGAGCCGGACCGCCCACGGCCCGGGCCCCACCGGCCACGGCCTGAGCCCGCACCGCCCCGGTCGCACAAGACCTCGGAGGTGTCATGAGTATCTCCCACTTACGGGCATGACATCCGGCTCGTCCGGCGCTACCTTCGTCAAGTTGGCTGGATTGTGACTGGAGGCCCCCGTGAAGGCGGAAAACGAGCAGCGCACGGGTTTGCTCTACGGATTCGGCGCATACGGAATGTGGGGGCTGGTCCCCCTCTTCTGGCCGCTGCTCAAGCCCTCCGGGGCCATCGAGATCCTCGCCCACCGCATGGTGTGGTCGCTGGGCGTGGTCGGGATCCTGCTGCTGGCCATGCGCCGCTGGGCCTGGATACGGGAGCTGCTCCGCCAGCCCCGCAAGCTCGCCCTGACCGCGCTCGCCGCCTCGGTGATCTCCGTGAACTGGGGCCTGTACATCTGGGCCGTGAACAACGGCGCGGTCGTCGAGGCCAGCCTGGGCTACTTCATCAACCCGCTCGTCACCATCGCGATCGGCGTGCTGGTCCTCGGTGAGCGGCTGCGCCGGGCGCAGTGGGCGGCGGTCGCCATCGGCGTCTGCGCGGTGGTGGTGCTCGCCGTCGGGTACGGGCGGCCGCCGTGGATCTCGCTGGTGCTGGCCTTCTCGTTCGCGGCCTACGGGCTGATCAAGAAGAAGCTCAACATGGGCGGGGTCGAGTCGCTCGCCGCCGAGACCGCGCTGCTGTTCCTGCCCGCCCTCGGCTACCTGCTGTGGCTCGGCGCGCAGGGCAGGTCGAGCTTCGCCACAGAGGGCCTCGGGCACGGGGCGCTGCTCGCCGCGACCGGGCTGGTCACCGCGATCCCGCTGGTCTGCTTCGGGGCGGCCGCGATCCGGGTCCCGCTGTCCACGCTCGGGCTGCTCCAGTACCTGGCCCCGGTGTTCCAGTTCGGGCTCGGCGTCGTGTACTTCCACGAGGCGATGCCGCCCGAGCGCTGGGCCGGGTTCTCCCTGGTCTGGGCCGCGCTGGCGCTGCTGACCTGGGATGCGCTGCGTACGGCGGGCAAGAACCGGGCCCGGCTCGAAGCGGCCCGGGCCGCCCGGCCGGCGACGGCCCCGGAGCCCGAGCCCGAGCCCGCGTAAGACCGGGTAGCACCGGGCGCCCCGCCCCCATACCCCCACGATCCCCGCTACGGAACTCTCCCCCAGCTACCGCTGGGAGGTGCCCCCAGTAGCGGGGATCGTCCGTTTTCCGAACCACCCTGACCGAATCTCGGTCTTGACGGACAGTCACACTCCCACTGAACATCAGGCTCGCACTGACGCACGATCGCTCACTTGCGCCACCCCGCACGTTCCGTTCAATCCCCAACGGAATTCCGGAGTCCCCCACATGAGCCTGTCCGTCTCCCGGCGTCTCGCCGCCGTGACCGCGATCGCGGTCGCCGGCCTGTTCGCCTCCACCGCCCCCGCCGCACTCGCCGCCCCCACGGCGGCGGCCGCGGCGCCGACACCGCCCGACATCCCGGTGGCCAACGTCAAGGCACACCTGGCGCAGCTCCAGTCCATAGCCACCGCCAACGGCGGCAACCGCGCCCACGGCAGGGCCGGCTACAAGGCCTCGATCGACTACGTGAAGGCCAAGCTCGACGCGGCCGGCTTCACGACCACCCTGCAGACCTTCACCAGCAGCGGCGCGACCGGCTACAACCTGATCGCCGACTGGCCGGGCGGCGACCCGAACTCGGTGCTGATGACCGGCTCGCACCTGGACTCGGTGACCGCCGGTCCCGGCATCAACGACAACGGATCCGGCTCGGCCGCGATCCTGGAGACGGCGCTGGCCGTCTCGCGCGCACAGCTCCAGCCCACCAAGCACCTGCGGTTCGGCTGGTGGGGCGCGGAGGAGCTCGGCATGATCGGCTCGAAGTACTACGTGAACAACCTGCCGGCCGCCGAGAAGTCGAAGATCTCCGGGTACCTGAACTTCGACATGATCGGCTCGCCGAACCCGGGCTACTTCGTCTACGACGACGACCCGACCATCGAGCAGACCTTCAAGAACTACTACGCGGGGATCGGCATCCCGACGGAGATCGAGACCGAGGGCGACGGCCGTTCCGACCACGCCCCGTTCAAGAGCGCGGGCATCCCGGTCGGCGGCCTGTTCTCCGGCGCCGACTACACGAAGACGGCGGCTCAGGCGCAGAAGTGGGGCGGCACCTCCGGGCAGGCCTTCGACCGCTGCTACCACTCCTCGTGCGACACCTCGGCGAACATCGACGACACCGCCCTGGACCGCAACTCCGACGCGATCGCCTACGCGATCTGGAACCTCGGTGCGGCCACCCAGGTCCCGCCGGGCCAGTCCTTCGAGAACACGGCGGACGTGAACATCCCGGACTCCCCCGGCGCCGCGGTGACCTCGCCGATCACGGTCTCCGGCGTCACGGGCAACGCCCCGGCCACCACCAAGGTCGACGTGAACATCGTCCACACCTACCGCGGTGACCTCGTGGTCGACCTGATCGCCCCCGACGGCACCGTCTACAACCTCCACAACCGCAGCGGCGGCAGCGCCGACAACCTCGTCCAGACGTACACCGTCAACGCCTCGAGCGAGGCGGCCAACGGCGTCTGGAAGCTCCAGGCCAAGGACGGGGCGGCGCAGGACGTCGGCTACATCAACAGCTGGAAGATCACCTTCTAGCGCTCGCCCCGGGGGGCGCACCCACTCAGGGCGCGTCCTCCGTACGGGCCTGCGGCGGGACCGTCAGCGGCTCCCGTATCAGCGCGCGGAGCTCCTCGGCCACCGCGCCGATGTCCGCGCGGCCCAGCTTCGCAGCCTCCACCAGATCACCGAGGTCCTCCGGCGAGGGCAGCTGCTTGGCTCCCGCCACCTGCAGGTACGAGCGGGTGGCGGCGGCCGCGTAGAACTCGTTCATCGGCGATTCCAGCGCGGGGCACACCGCGAGGGTGTGCAGAAACGCGGCGGCCCGCCACGCGGTGTCCGGGGCGGGCTGTTCGGGCACCAGGACGAGGTCGTTCTGGTGCCGGGCGACCGCGGCGGCCACCCCGGAGGGATCCCACACGGCGGGATCCGACGGGAGATGGTGGGCCAGAGCGGTCCAGGCCCACTCCATGGTGATCTTCAATTGCCGAACCGCTCCTGGAAGTAGCTCCAGTGGTCGGCGAACTCCTCGATGCCGGAAAGGAAGTTCTTCCGGTCCTCGTCGAGTTCGCGCTCCGTCACCTCGGTGATCAGCGCGGTGACCGTCGTCCCCAGCGCCGCCGCGCGCGCCTTGAGGCGCTCGTGGAACTCTTCGTCCAGGCGGATGGTGACGTGTTTCGACATGCTTTTCACGGTACAGCGAGCCTGCTGTACACAGGGCCGGAACGGCCGAAGGGTGGGCAGGGACACAGTCCCCGCCCACCCTTCGGACAGTCCTACGCTCGCATCCGCCCTGCTGCGGCTACTTGTTGGCGTCGGCCGCCTTCACCAGCGCGTCCTTGGTGACCGCACCGACGTAGACCTTGCCGTCGTCGGTGATCAGAGCGTTGACCAGGCGGGTCTTGAAGACCCGGCCCTCGCCGAACTTGCCGGTGACCTTGCCCCCGAGGGAGTCGAGGAACTGCTTGGCCTCCTTCGGCGCGTTCTTGTCGTTCTCGATGTCCTTCAAGCTCTTGCCTGCGCCCGTGTCGATCCGGGCGATCGTCGACCAGCCCTCGCCGAGCACCTTCGTCTCGCCGCCCTTGCCGCCCGCACCGCCCATGCCGCCGGTCAGTGCGCCGAGGCCGGGGAGGGAGTCCAGGCCCTTGAACTCCTTGCCGTGGCCGGCGCCGCCCTTGCCCGCCTCGGCCGCGCCCTCGGTCACCTTGGCGCCCTTGGGCGCGGTGAACGCGAAGGTGTCGGCGGACGGCTTGGCGAAGTCCACCTTGGTGAACCCGGCGTCGACGATCGGCTTGCCGCCTTCGGCCGCCAGCAGCTGCACCCGCAGCGGCACGAAGTTCTTGGCATCCACCGCGATCTTGACCGAGCCGACCGTGGATCCGCCGTGCTTGGGCTTGAGCACCAGCTGGTACGCGTCCCGGCCGGCCACCTGAGCGGTGTCGCCCACGCTGACGTCCGTGGTCGGGCCGGCGGCCGTCAGGATGTCCTGGGCCAGCTGCTGGGGCGAGCCGCCGCCCATCCGGTCGGCCGTCTTCTTGTGGTCCTTGCCCTGCGCCGCGCCCTCGGTGTCCTTCTCGTGCCAGACCTCGTTGGCCTTGCTGTCGTACCCCCAGACGTCGGCGCCGTTGTGGATGAGGCTGTACTCGTCCTTGCCGTCCACGAACGTGAGCTTCTGGCGGTCCGGGCCGTCGGCCGCGACGCGCACGGTGTGCGTGCCGTTCGCCAACTGCGCGATCTTGTCCTCGGGGTTGGCCGAGCCGCCCGTGACGCCCCCGCCGCCGAGCAGGCCGCTCGCCAGGGTCGGCAGGCCCAGGTCGGTGCTGATCTTCGCGCTGCCGGACAGCTGCTGCACGTCCGAGGCGACGATCTTCTCGATGAGCTGCTGTGCCGTCACCTTCGGCAGGTCCGGGCTGCCGGAGTTCGCGAAGGCCGGGACCATCGCCACGGTCGCGGCGGCCACACCCGCCACCGCGACCGGTACGGCGTACCGGGCGGCCTTGCGGGTCTTTGCGTTCGTTGCCATGTCTGCCCTACCTCTTTGTCACCCGTTCTGGTGTGTCTCCATCTGACCAAAGGGGTGGGGGTCGGGGCGTCACTCCCCGGGGCCAACTCCGCGTACGCCCCAGGGATGACACGACGAAGGTCCGGCACCCCCCACCCGTAGGGGATGCCGGACCCTCACCTCTGCCGAACGGCTCCTAGCCGGCCCGGTGCACCACTGCGTCGCACAGCTCCTCGAGCGCCGACTTGGCGAAGCACTCCGGCAGCGGGGCGAGCGTGGCCCGCGCCTCCTGCGCGTAGCGGATGGTGTCGCGGCGGGCCTGCTCCAGGGCGGGGTGCACCCGCAGCCGGGCGAGCACCTCCGCGTGCAGGACGTCATCGGTCAGGTCCCCGTCGAGGAGGGCCACGAGCTCCAGGTCGTCGGGGTCGCCGCCCTGGGCCGCCATCTCGCGCAGCCGCAGCACGGGCAGCGTCGGGATGCCTTCGCGCAGGTCCGTCCCCGGGGTCTTCCCGGATTCGTGCGAGTCGGAGGCGATGTCGAGGACGTCGTCGGCGAGCTGGAAGGCGATGCCGAGGCGCTCCCCGTACTGCGTCAGGATGTCGACGACCGACTCGTCGGCGCCGGACATCAGCGCGCCGAACCGGCCGGAGACCGCGATCAGCGAACCCGTCTTGCCGGCCATGACGTCGAGGTAGTGCGCGACCGGGTCGCGGCCGTCGCGCGGGCCGGCCGTCTCCAGGATCTGGCCCGTCACCAGCCGCTCGAAGGCCTCCGCCTGGATGCGCACGGCCTCCGGCCCGAGGTCGGCCAGGATGTGCGAGGCGCGGGCGAACAGGAAGTCACCCGTCAGGACGGCAACCGAGTTGCCCCAGCGGGCGTTGGCGCTGGCCACGCCGCGGCGCTCGTCCGCCTCGTCCATGATGTCGTCGTGGTAGAGCGTCGCCAGATGGGTGAGTTCGACGACCACCGCGGCGGGCACGATGCCGGGCGCGTAGGGGTCGCCGAATCGGGAGGCCAGCATCACCAGCAGCGGCCGGAACCGCTTGCCCCCGGCGCGCAGCAGGTGCTGTGCGGCATCGGTGATGAAGGGGACTTCGCTCTTGGTGGCCTCCAGCAGACCCGCCTCGACGGCGGCCAGTCCGGCCTGGACATCGGTCTCAAGAGCCTGGTCCCGCACGCTCAGTCCGAACGGCCCGACGACGGTCACGAGGGGTACTCCTGTCTGCTGACGATCACGCTGACGATCACCTGGATTGTCGATGTGTCGCTGCCATCACTCAAGCCAGCGTATCCGGTCTGTTTTCGATCACCGAGAGCGCCCGCCATGTCGCCACCCGCGCAGCGCCCGATGCGCACCGGTATGTTCGTCAGGAGCCGAAACAACCGGAGAATGCGTTTTGTCCAGAACTGCAACCGAAATGGGGCAAGCTGCGGAACCGGTCGGCCCGGAAGCGGACCGGCCGCCGCCCGCCGAAGACCACGCCCTCCGTCTCCGCGGCCCACGGGACCATGGTCTACCTCGGGTCCGTCGCCGGCGGGTGGCTCGCCGACCGGATCCCCGGTTCGTACCGGGCCGCGCTCCGGGGCGGCGTCCTGATCGCCTGCGCCGCATCGTCGCCGGCCTCCTCGCCGCGGGCGCGCCCGCCACCCTTCCGGCCGCCGCCGGCCGGCTGACCACGGACCCCTGGCGCCGTGGCTGCGGCGCACGATGCACCCCGTCCACCGAGGTGGTTGCCGAATGATCATCCGTACCGAGTTCCCGTACGAGACGTCGCACGAGGACGTCCGGATCCCGATGGCCGACGGAGTGGAGCTGTACGCCCGGATCTGGCGCCCCGTGACGGACGAGCCCGTTCCGGCCCTGTTGGAGTACCTGCCGTACCGGCTGACGGACTGGACCGCCCCGCGGGACCGGCAGCGCCACCCCTGGTACGCCGGCCACGGCTACGCGTCCGTTCGGGTGGACGTACGCGGCCACGGCTGCAGCGGCGGGAACCCGGGCGACGAGTACGACGCGCGGGAGCTGGCCGACGGGGTCGCGGTGGTGGAGTGGCTGGCGGCGCAGCCGTGGTGCACGGGGGCGGTGGGGATGTTCGGGATCTCGTGGGGCGGGTTCAATTCCCTCCAGATCGCGGCGCTGGCACCGCAGGCCCTGAAGGCGGTCGTCACGGTCTGCTCGACGGACGACCGGTACGACAACGACGTCCACTACATGGGCGGCTCGGTGCTGGCCGTGGACATGCACGCGTGGGCGGCGACCATGCTGGCCTTCGCGGCGCGCCCGCCGGACCCGCTGTTCGTCGGCGACGGCTGGCGCGAGCAGTGGCTGGCGCGGCTGGAATCCGTCGAACCCCTGATCCACACCTGGCTGGCCCACCAGACGCGGGACGACTACTGGCGCCACGGCAGCGTCTGCGAGGACTACCCGGCGATCGGCGCGGCCGTCCTCGCGGTGGGCGGCTGGCACGACCCGTACCGGGACGCGGTGCTGCGACTGGTCTCCCGTCTGCCCGCCGAACGGGTGCGGGGGCTGATCGGCCCGTGGTCGCACCAGTACCCGGACCGCGGGCTGCCGCCCGGTCCGGCGATCGGGTTCCTCCAGGAGACCCTGCGGTGGTGGGACCACTGGCTGAAGACCGATTCCGACAGCGCCTCCGGCGCGGGCGACAACGGGGTGATGGACGAGCCCCTGCTGCGCTCCTGGATCTCGGAGTCCCATCCGCCGGCGACCACGTACGAGGTGCTGCCGGGCCGCTGGGTCGGGGACGCCGAGTGGCCCTCCCCCGCCGTCACCCCCGTCACGTACGCGCTCCAGGGCGCGCCGGTGGCCGTGGCCTCCCCGCAGCACACGGGGCTGGACGCGGGGCGGTTCTTCCCGTTCGGCAACGAGGCGGACCTGCCGCCGGACCAGCGGGAGGAGGACGCGAAGTCGGCCTGCTTCGAGTTCCCGGTGGGGCGCGAGCCGGTGGAGGTCCTGGGCCGCGCACAGGTGACGGCCCGGCTGCGGATGGACGTCCCGTACGGCCAGGTGGTGGCCCGCCTGTGCGACGTGGCGCCCGACGGCTCCTCGACGCTGGTCACCCGGGGCGCGCTGAACCTCTCGGCGCGGCTGGGGCGGGACAAGGCGGTGCCGTGGCCGGTGGGCGCGTACGAGGACGTGGTGTTCGAGCTGAACGGCATCGGGCACCGCTTCGCGGCCGGCCACCGGATCCGGCTCGCGCTCTCCTCGGCGTACTGGCCGTGGATCTGGCCGCGGGCCGGGTCGCAGGCGGGGTGGACGCTGGATCCGGCGGGCAGTGCGCTGGTCCTGCCGGTCCGTGCCGCCGCCGACCCGGATCCGCCCATCGGCTTCGAGCCGCCGGAGCAGTCGGAGCCGCTGGGTGTGGTCGTCCCGGCCACGCTGGACGAGCCGCGGCCTGAGCGGCTGGTCGTACGGGACGTCGCGCGCGGGCGGTGGCGGCTGGAGGTGGACCCGCGGTACGGGGGCACGCGGGTGTATCCGGACGGGCTGGAGTACGGCGAGGACGCGCTGGAGGTGTACGAGATCGACTCGGCGGATCCGCTGTCGGCCCGGACCCGCTCGGACTGGCGGATCCGGTTGCACCGGCCGGAACTGGCATGGGACGTACGGGTGGAGACCCGGTCGGAGGTCTCGTGCGACGAGGGCGGCTTCGTCACGTCGAACGAGGTGGTGTGCCGGGAGGGGGACGAAGTGGTCTTCCACCGGACGTGGGAGCGGCGGTTGCCGCGGGCGGCGGGTTGACGGCCCTGCAGGGCGGATCAGCCGGGGAAGAGGCGTTCCAGGACCACCGCGATGCCGTCCTGCTCGTTCGAGAGCGTCAGCTCGTCGGCCACGGCCATCAGTTCTCGGTGGGCGTTGGCCATCGCCACGCCGTGCGCCGCCCACGCGAACATCGGGATGTCGTTCGGCATGTCGCCGAAGGCGATCGTCGACGACGG
The DNA here is from genome assembly GCF_035984415.1 of Streptomyces sp. NBC_01296. Taxonomy (NCBI): domain Bacteria; kingdom Bacillati; phylum Actinomycetota; class Actinomycetes; order Kitasatosporales; family Streptomycetaceae; genus Streptomyces; species Streptomyces sp. NBC_01296. The sequence continues at coordinate 3,876,838 of NZ_CP130720.1, forward strand.
GCCGACGCCCAGCAGCTCCGCCGCCAGGGCCAGCCCGCTCGCCTTGCTGACACCCGGCGGCTGGAGCTCCACCGTGTGCTCCCCCGCCATCGTCACGTTCACCAGGTCCCCGACCACCGAACGGGCGACCCGCGTCAGCTCGTCGTCGTCCAGCTCCGGGTGCTGGAGCAGCACCTTGTTGATCGGCGCGGCCCACAGGTCGCTGCGCCGGTGCACCCGGACCGTCGGGAGGTGCGGGTGCCACATCCGGTAACCCGGCCCTATCAGCATCTCGGCGTCCAACCCCTCCTGGTTGACCGCCGCGTACACCTCGCCGATCTCCGCCTCGATCTTCCCGAGCGCCACGTCCGCCAGATCCCGGTCCAGCGGAATGGAGTGCAACAGGCGGGCGCACGCCGTGTCGTACACCTGCGCGCCCTGCCCGCACACCGCGAGCCCTGTGTAGCCGAGGTCGTCCAGGACGTGCCGGACCTGTGGAACGGGGCGCCCGGTGACGATGATGTGCTGGGCGCCGGCGGCGCGCGCCGTCGCGAGCGCCGCGTACGACCGCGCGGAGACGGTGTCTCCGGCGCGCAGCAGCGTCCCGTCCAGGTCAGTGGCGATCAAGGCATAGGGGAGGGCCGAAAGCGGGGCGGAAGTCACGGCGCAAGGATACGGACCCCTTTGGACAAGTCCTACAAATAGAGCCCGTATCCGGCCTCCCGCACGCCCCACTGGCCACGTAACGTATCAACCAGCCCGCCGGGACACCCCCGGACCGCGTCGAAAGCGAGGCAGTACCCCATGCCCCAGCAGAGCCCCCTCGATGTGCCCGAGGGCGACCCGTTCGGGCCGCACAACCTCCCGTACGGCGTCTTCTCCACCTCCGCGGAGCCCGGCCGCCGTCGCATCGGTGTGCGCATCGGCGGACACGTGCTCGACGCGGGGGCGGCCGCGGCCGCGCTCGGCTCCCCGTACGCCGCGCTGCTCGGGCAGTCCTCGCTCAACCCGCTGCTGGCCGCCGGCCGCACCGCCTGGCGCGACGTGCGCCGCGCGCTGACCGCCTGGGTGACCGACCCCGGCCACCGCGTGACGGTCGAGCCGCACCTCGTCCCGCTGGACGCCGTCACCCTGCACCTGCCGTACGAGGTCGCCGACTACGTCGACTTCTACGCGAGCGAGCACCACGCCACCAACGTCGGCCGGATGTTCCGCCCGGACGGGGACGCGCTCACCCCCAACTGGAAGCACCTGCCGATCGGCTACCACGGCCGCTCCGGCACGATCGTCGTCTCCGGCACCGACGTCGCCCGCCCCTCCGGGCAGCGCAAGGCGCCCGCCGACCCGGCGCCCGTCTTCGGCCCGTCCGTCAAGCTCGACATCGAGGCCGAGGTCGGCTTCGTCGTCGGCACCCCGTCGGAGCTCGGCAGCCCGGTGCCGCTGGGCGCCTTCGAGGACCACGTGTTCGGGCTGTTCCTGCTCAACGACTGGTCGGCGCGCGACATCCAAGCCTGGGAGTACGTGCCGCTGGGCCCCTTCCTCGGCAAGTCCTTCGCCACCTCCGTCTCCGCCTGGGTGACCCCGCTGGAGGCCCTGGAGGCGGCCCGGGTCGCCCCGCCGGCCCGCGACTTCCCCCTCCTGCCCTACCTCGACGACGCCGACGCCGACCGGCCCGGCGGCTTCGACCTGCACATCACCGTGTCGATCAACGGGCAGGAGGTCGCGCAGCCGCCGTTCGCGACGATGTACTGGACCGCCGCCCAGCAGCTCGCGCACATGACCGTCAACGGCGCCTCCCTGCGCACCGGCGACGTCTTCGGCTCGGGCACGGTCAGCGGACCCGAGGTCGGACAGCGCGGCTCGCTGCTGGAGCTGACGTGGAACGGGCGCGACGCCATCGAGCTCGCCGACGGCAAGCGCACCTTCCTCGAGGACGGCGACACCGTCACCATGACCGCCTGGGCCCCGGGCCCCGAGGGCACCCGCGTGGGCCTCGGCGAGGTCACCGGCCGCATTGTGGGATCCCGCTAGTCCGCCCCTCGGGACGAATGACATCACCGGGGTGGCGGATCTTTCCGCCACCCCGGCGTCGCAGCAGGTCACAGCCCTGACGCCGGGCCCTCGCGGTGGCGCAATACTGCGGCAACACCACTGGCCGGAAGCCGTCGGTATGTTCCCTGCCATGCCAGCCGAACGCACCCGTGAGCACACCGTCCCGGTCGCCGCCGCGCGCCGGCGGCGACTGCGCGCGGACCAGGCGCGGCAGCTCGCCGACCTGCTGCGCCACCAGATCCTGGCCGGCGGCTACCCCGGCGGGGTCCTCCCCCTGGAGGACGCCCTCGCCGCCGACTACGGAGCCGGCCGCAACACCGTCCGCCAGGCCCTCGACCTGCTGCGCGGCGAGCGGCTCGTCGAACGCCGGCCCGGGGTCGGCACCGTCGTCGTCTGCGAGAAGTACCCCCACGGCCTACACCGCCTCCAGGGCCTGGCCGAAACCCTGCACGAGCACGGCCGGGTCACCAACGAGGTCCGCACCGTCGGCCCGGTGCGCGCCCCCGCCCCCGTCGCCGGCCGACTGCGGCTTCCCGAGCACGCCGACGTGCTCTACATCGAGCGGCTGCGCCGCCTGAACGGGCTCCCGCTCTCCCTCGACCTCACGTACGTCCCCCTGGACATCGGCGCCGAACTGCTCGGCTGCGACCTGGAGAACACCGACGTCTTCCGGCTGCTGGAGTCCCTGACGGGACAGCCCCTCGGCCACGCCGAGATCACCCTCGAGGCCGTCAACGCCGACGCGCACTCGGCCGCCGTCCTGCAGGCCCCGCGCGGGGCCGCCGTGCTGATGCTGGAGCGGCTCACCCATCTGGGCGACGGCCGGCCCGTGGACCTGGAGTTCATCCGCTTCCGCGGCGACCGGATCACCATGAGCGGCCTGCTCCGCCGCTCCCTCTGAGCCCCGCCCTCCCCCACCTTCCTCCCTGGAGACAGCCATGCCTCTGGTCCCCCAGCGCGGCGACGTGCCCGTGACCATCGACGAGTCCCTGTGCATCGACGGCTGCACCCTCTGCGTCGACATGTGCCCGCTCGACTCCCTCGCGATCCACCAGGACAGCGGCAAGGCGTACATGCACGTGGACGAGTGCTGGTACTGCGGCCCGTGCGCCGCCCGCTGCCCCACGGGCGCGGTGACCGTCAACATGCCCTACCTGCTCCGATGACCCTGGCGACCCTGGTGACCCTGGTGAAAGGCCCCGTTCCGATGCTCCGTAGAAGAGCTCTCGCACCCGCCGCCCTGCTGCTCCTCGCTCCGCTGGCCGGCGGGTGCGGCGGGGACGCCTCCGGGGCGGACGGCCCCGGGACGGTGACCGTGACCGTCGGCTACCAGTCCAAGACCATCAACACCGTCACCGCCGGCACCCTGCTGCGCTCCCTCGGCTACTTCGAGCAGGAGCTCGCGGCGCGCGGCAAGAAGGACGGCGTCACGTACAAGGTCGACTGGCAGGACTACGCCACGGGCGCGCCCATCACCGCCCAGATGACCGCCGGGAAGATCGACATCGGCTCGATGGGCGACTTCCCGCTGCTGATCAACGCGGCCCGCGGCAAGGAGCTGAAGCAGCCGACCCGCCTCGTCTCCGTGACCGGCTACAACCTGCGCGGCGGCCTCAACACCGTCGTCACCGCGCCGAACGCGAAGTTCGAGTCGCTGGCCGACCTGCGCGGCAAGAAGGTGTCGACCTCGGTCGGCTCCGCCGCGGACGGGACCCTCGTACGGGCCCTGCAGCGTGCCGGGATCGATCCTTCGAGCGGTATCCAGAAGCTCAACCAGCAGCCCAGCGTGGGCGCTTCCGCCCTCCAGGCGGGCAGTGCGGACGCGCTGTCGCAGTTCGTGGCCTGGCCGGGGCAGCTCGCGTACGAGGGGAAGGCCAAGGCGCTCTACGACGGCGCCGAGCTGAACCTGCCGACCTTCCACGGGGTCACGGTGCGGCAGGAGTTCGCGGCCGAACGGGCCGGCGTGCTGGACGACTTCCTGCGGGCGCAGCGCAAGGCGACCGAGTACCTGCGGACGCAGCCGGTCGCGGCGGCCGAGTCGGTGGCGAAGGAGACCGGGCTGCCCGCGGAGGTCGTCTACCTGTACAACGGCGCGAACGGGATCGCGACCTTCGACCCGGCGCTGCGGCCGGAGCTGCTGGCGGCGCTGAAGGAGGACGTGCCGGTCCTCAAGGACGCGAAGCTGGTCGGCGACGTGGACGTGGACGCGTTCGTGGACCCGGCGCCGCTCAAGCGGGCCGTACCGGACGCGGACTATCCGGCGGCGGCCCCCGCCCGGCCCGAGCTGTGGCTGAAGAACGAGCCCGCCACCCGGACGTTCGACACCCCGGCGGCCCTCCTGAAGGCCCTGAAGGGCGCGGACGTCCGGGCGGCGTACGTACCGGACGCGGAGACCGGGACCCTCTGGTTCGCCGACAAGGCGGTGTGGGTGGCGGAGGGCTCCGCACTGCGGGCGTTCGTCACCCGGGCGGGCGCCACGTCGTACGTCGACCGGCACCAGGGATCCGGGGCGCGGATCGTGAGCTTCGCCGAAGCCGGAGGCATCGCCTCATGACCCCGGGGCGCCGGCTGCTGCGCCTGGCTTCGCTGGGGGCGGCCCTGGTGGCGTGGCAGCTGCTGACTTCGCTGGACGTGGAACTCTGGCTCCGGTTCGGGCAGTTCCCGACGGTGGGGGAGGTCGCGGCGAAGCTCGCCGAGCGGGCGTCGACCGGTCCGTACTGGCAGGACCTCGTCTCCAGCCTGAGCCGGATCGTGTCGGGCTTCGCGCTGGCGGCGGTGCTGGGGGTGGCGGTGGGCACGGCGATCGCCCGCTCGCGGGTGGCGGCGGACGTGCTCGGCCCGGTGCTGGAGGTACTGCGCCCGATCCCGGCGATCGCGCTCGTCCCGGTCGCGATCCTCCTCTTCCCCTCGAACGAGCAGGGGATCGTGTTCATCACGTGCACGGCGGCGTTCTTCCCCGTCCTGGTGTCGACCCGCCACGCGGTGGCGGCGTTGTCCCCGGTCTGGGAGGAGGCGGTCCTGACGATGGGCGGGGGCCGGGGGCGGATCCTGCTGTCGGTGGTCCTGCCCGGGGCGCTCCCCGGGATCTTCGGCGGCCTGTCGGTCGGCATCGGGGTCGGGTGGATCTGCGTGATCTCGGCGGAGATGATCTCGGGCGAGTACGGGGTGGGCTACCGCACGTGGCAGGACTACACGGTGGTGGACTACCCGGGGGTCTTCGTCGGCATGGCCACGATCGGCGCGCTGGGCTGGCTGACCTCGACGGCGGTGGAACGCCTGGGCCGCCGCCTGACGCGATGGCTCCCGACCCGCACCGAGCGCCCCTCCGCAGGGCCGCCCGCTGCCACCGCAGCCGCCGCCCGGGGGGCGAACCCCCGCCGCCCGACCCCGGAACCGGCCGTTCCGTGACCCCGCGCCCCCATCGCCGGGGCCGGCGCCGCCGACCGGCATTCGACTCGTCGCAGGAGGTCCCCCGATGTCCGCATCAGCGGCCGTACTCGCCACCACCACCGCACCTCCCGGCGCAGCCCTCCGGCTGAAGGGGGTTCGGCTCGGACGCGCCGGCGGCCCGGCCGTCCTCGAAGGGCTCGACCTCGACATCCGGCCCGGCGAGGTGCTGGCCGTCGTCGGGCCCTCCGGATGCGGGAAGTCCACGCTGCTGCGCACCCTGGCCGGGCTGCTGCCCCCGCTCTCCGGCACGGTCACGCAGGACGGAACCCCGATCACCCGGCCCGACGCCGACCGGGCGCTCATCTTCCAGGGCGACGCCCTGCTGCCTTGGCGCACCGTACGGGCGAACGTCGAACTGCCCCTCGCCATCCGGCGCGTGCCCCGCGCCGAGCGGCGGGGGACCGCCGAAGGGTGGCTGGCCCGCGTCGGCCTCGGCGACCACGCACACAGGCTCCCGCACCAGCTCTCCGGCGGCCAGCGCCAGCGCGTCCAGCTGGCCCGCGCCCTCGCCGCGCGCCCCCGCGCCGTCCTCATGGACGAGCCCTTCGGGGCGCTCGACGCCCAGACCCGCGCCGGCATGCAGGACCTCCTGGTAGACGTCCTCGCCGGCACCGGGGCGACGGTCGTCTTCGTCACCCACGACGTGGACGAGGCCCTCTTCGTGGGCGACCGCGTCGCGCTGCTCCACGCCGACACCGTGGTCGACGTACCGCTTCCCCGCGACCGGTCCGCCGATCATTCGGCCCTCCGCCGCCGGATCCTCTCCTCCCTCTGACCGCCGATCCCCGGCCACCGGCCCGGCCCCGGCCCCCGACCCCCCGACCCCCGAAGGGCAGCCCCACCATGGACATCCCCGCGATCGCCGACGCCGAGGAACTCTCCTGCGACGTCCTCGTCATCGGCGGCGGCACCGCCGGCACCATGGCGGCCCTGACCGCCGCCGGCCGCGGTGCGCGGGTCCTGCTGCTGGAGAAGGCGCACGTACGCCACTCCGGCGCCCTCGCCATGGGCATGGACGGGGTCAACAACGCGGTCGTCCCCGGCCGCGCCGAGCCCGACGACTACGTCGCCGAGATCACCCGCGCCAACGACGGCGTCGTCGACCAGTCCACCGTCCGCCAGACCGCCACCCGCGGCTTCGCGATGGTGCAGCGCCTGGAGTCGTACGGCGTGAAGTTCGAGAAGGACGAGCACGGCGAGTACGCGGTCCGCCGGGTCCACCGCTCCGGCTCGTACGTGCTGCCCATGCCCGAGGGCAAGGACGTCAAGAAGGTCCTCTACCGGCAGCTGCGCCGCCGCGAGATGCGCGAGCGGATCCGGATCGAGAACCGGGTGATGCCGGTCCGGATCCTCACCTCGCCCGAGGACGGCCGGGCCATCGGCGCGGCCGCCTTCAACACCCGTACCGGCGCCTTCGTGACGGTCCGCGCGGGCGCCGTGATCCTCGCGACCGGCCCCTGCGGGCGGCTCGGACTCCCCGCCTCCGGATACCTCTACGGGACCTACGAGAACCCCACCAACGCGGGCGACGGCTACGCCATGGCCTACCACGCGGGCGCGGCCCTCACCGGAATCGAGTGCTTCCAGATCAACCCGCTGATCAAGGACTACAACGGGCCGGCGTGCGCGTACGTCGCGAACCCCTTCGGCGGCTACCAGGTCAACCGGCACGGCGAGCGGTTCGTCGACTCCGACTACTGGTCGGGGCAGATGATGTCCGAGTTCGCGGCCGAACTCGCCTCGGACCGGGGGCCGGTGTACCTGAAGCTCAGCCACCTCCCGGAGGAGACCGTCTCCTCCCTCGAATCGATCCTGCACACCACGGAGCGGCCGACCCGCGGCACCTTCCACGCGGGCCGCGGCCACGACTACCGCACGCACGACATCGAGATGCACATCTCGGAGATCGGACTGTGCGGGGGCCACTCGGCGTCGGGCGTGCGCGTCGACGACCACGCACGCACCACCGTGCCCCGGCTGTACGCGGCCGGCGACCTGGCCTCCGTACCGCACAACTACATGATCGGGGCGTTCGTCTTCGGCGACCTGGCGGGCGAGGACGCGGCGCAGTACACGGCGTACGAGGGCCCGCTCCCGGCGGACCAGGTGGCGGCGGCCCACGAGCTGGTCTACCGGCCGCTGCGCCGGCCGGACGGGCCGCCGCAGCCGCAGGTGGAGTACAAGCTGCGGCGCTTCGTCAACGACTACGTGGCCCCGCCGAAGACGGGCGCGAAGCTCTCGCTGGCCGTGGAGGCGTTCACCCGGATGAGCGGCGAGATCGAGGAGATGGGGGCGCAGACCCCGCACGAGCTGATGCGGTGCGCGGAGGTGTCCTTCATCCGGGACTGCGCGGAGATGGCGGCCCGGGCGTCGCTGGCGCGGACGGAGTCCCGCTGGGGCCTGTACCACGAGCGGCTCGACCACCCGGGGCGCGACGACGCGGGCTGGCTGCACCACCTGGACCTGCGCAAATCGGCCTCGGGGGCGATGGAGTTCACGGCCCGGCCGGTGGAGCCGTACGTGGTCCCCGTCCCCGAATTCACCCCGACGGGCGGGGCGTCGCGGCACCTGGGCGAGGTCGCACTGGTCGGCGTGGCGACGGCGGGCCCGCGCACGGCGACTCCCCGCGCAGCAGCGGCCTCCGCGGCGCGCGCAGCGCTCCCGGGGGCAGCTGCGGCTGCCTCCATGACCGCGGCCGGCGCAGGGCCCGAGCCCTCGGCCCCGGCGGCTGCGGCCTGCGCGACGGTCCCGGCCGGGGCGGCCGGCCCCTCGCCCCGGATCCTCGAACTGCTCGCCCTGGCCGAGGAGTCGCCGGACCTCGCGGCCCTGCGCCCGTACCTCACCGATCCCGATCCGGCGGTACGGGCCGCAGCCGTGGCCGTGATCGGCGAGACCGTCCCGGCGGGGGCGGGCCCGGAGCTGGCGGCCCGCCTCGGCGATCCGGATCCGGCGGTACGGGCGGCCGCCGCGGCCGCGCTGCGGGAGCTGCTCGAGGTCCTGCCGGCCGACGCGGAACTCGGGACCGCCCTGCGCGCCGCCCTGGGGGTCCCCGACCCGGCGGTCCGCTCGGCGGCGCTCGAAGCCCTGCGCGCGCTGCGTCTCGGGGACGCCGAGGCGTACGCGGAGTCCCTCGCGGACCCCGACCCGGAGGTCCGTATCCACGCGGTCCGGGCGCTGGTCTCGGTGGACGCCGTCCCGGCCCTCGCGCAGGCCGCGGGCGACCCGGCCCGGGAGGTCCGCGTGGCGGTGGCCAAGGGCCTCGCGGCGGTCCACTCCCCCGCCCCTGCCCCGCTGGACCCCCTCCTCTCGGACCCGGACCCGCTGGTCCGGGGCGCGGCCCTGGCGTCCCTGGCCGCCACGGGCTGCCCGGCGCCGTACGCCGCCACCGCCATCACGGCCCTGGCCGACCCGGCCTGGCAGGTCCGCGCGGGCGGAGCCACCGCCCTCTCGGCGGCCGACCCCGCCGCGGCGGTCGCCCCGCTGGCCACGGCCCTGAAGGACGACAACGCGGACGTCCGCAAGGCCGCCGTCCTCTCCCTGCGCACCCACCGCGCCACCCCCCAGGCCCGCACAGCCCTGGCCACGGCCACCTCGGACCCGGACGCCGATGTCCGCGCATATGCCAGCCGCCACTGACGGGGTCAACATCACGACCCCGTTCACACGTGGGGACGGTCCCGGAAGGATCCCCGGCGATACGCTGGACGGACTCACGAGACTCCGTCACATGGGAGCACTACCGATGAGCGTCGATCCCGAGGAAACCGAGCCGACATACCGCTGGCCCGTCCCGCCCGCGGGCGGCTGGACAGCAGACGACCTCGACCGGCTTCCCAACCTGCCTCCGCATACGGAGCTGATCGACGGGAGCCTGGTCTTCGTGAGTCCGCAGACTCGTTTTCACATGCGCGCCCTGAGGTTCTTCGAGCAGCAGCTTGAATCCGTGGTGCCGGAGGGGCTCGAGGTGATCAGAGAGTTCACGATCGACATCGACCGGCGCAACAGGCCCGAGCCGGACGTGATCGTCGCCGAGGAGGACGGCGAGGATCCGGACCAGACCCGGCTCCCCGCGTCGCTCGTCCGGCTGGCCATCGAGGTGGTCTCGCCGGAGTCGGTGGGCCGGGACCGCGAGACCAAGCCGATCAAGTACGCCCACGCCAAGATCCCGCACTTCTGGCGGGTGGAGAACAAGGAGGGCCGAGCCGTGGTCTACGTCTACGAACTCGACCCCGCCACCGAGGCATACGTGGCCACCGGCATCTTCCACGACCGCCTCAAGGTCTCGGTCCCCTTCCCCATGGACTTGGACCTCGCCGCCATCACGCCGAAGCGCCGCAGCGGCGAGTAGCACCCACACGCGCCGGGGCCCGGCTCCCCCCAAGGGAGCCGGGCCCCGGCACCAACACGCGACAGCCGGTCAGCGGACGAACGTGCTCGCCTGTCCCGCCAGGTCCAGGAAGTACTGCGGCGCCAGGCCCAGGACCAGGGTCACCGCCACGCCCACCGCGATGGTCGTCATCGTCAGCGGCGACGGGACGGCCACCGTCGGGCCGTCCGCCTTCGGCTCGCTGAAGAACATCAGGACGATCACCCGGATGTAGAAGAACGCGGCGATCGCGGACGAGATGACACCGACCACGACCAGCACGCCCGCGCCGCCCTCCGCCGCCGCCTTGAACACGGCGAACTTGCCGGCGAAGCCGGACGTCAGCGGGATGCCGGCGAAGGCCAGCAGGAACACCGCGAAGACCGCCGCCGTCATCGGGGAACGGCGGCCCAGGCCCGCCCACTTGGACAGGTGCGTCGCCTCGCCGCCCGCGTCGCGCACCAGCGTGACCACCGCGAAGGCGCCGATCGTCACGAAGGAGTAGGCGAGCAGGTAGAAGAGGACGGACTGGACGCCCTGCGCCGACGTCGCGATCACACCGGCCAGGATGAAGCCCGCGTGCGCGATCGAGGAGTACGCCAGCAGGCGCTTGACGTCGGTCTGGGTCACCGCGATCACCGCGCCGGCCAGCATCGTCACGATGGCCACGCCCCACATGACCGGCCGCCAGTCCCACCGCAGGCCCGGGAGGACCACGTACAGCAGCCGCAGCATCGCGCCGAAGGCGGCCACCTTCGTCGCCGCCGCCATGAAGCCCGTGACCGGGGTCGGGGCGCCCTGGTAGACGTCCGGGGTCCACATGTGGAACGGGACGGCGCCGACCTTGAAGAGCAGGCCCATCATGATCAGCGCCCCGCCGATCAGCAGCAGTGCGTCGTTGCCCATGGTGTCGGCGAGCGCCGGGTCGATCTTCGTGACCGTGCCGTCGACCACGTCGGCGATGGCCGCGTACGAGACCGAGCCCGCGTACCCGTAGACCAGCGCGATGCCGAAGAGGAGGAAGGCCGAGGAGAACGCCCCGAGCAGGAAGTACTTGACCGCCGCCTCCTGCGACATCAGCCGCTGGCGGCGGGCGACGGCGCAGAGCAGGTACAGCGGGAGGGAGAAGACCTCCAGGGCCACGAACAGCGTCAGCAGGTCGTTGGCCGCCGGGAAGATCAGCATCCCGGCGATCGCGAACAGCACCAGCGGGAAGACCTCGGTGGTGGTGAAGCCCGCCTTGACGGCGGCCTTCTCGCTGTCGCTGCCCGGTACGGACGCCGCCTGCGCGGCGAACGAGTCCACCCGGTTGCCGTGCGCCGCCGGGTCCAGGCGCCGCTCGGCGAAGGTGAAGACCGCGACGATCGAGGCCAGCAGGATGGTGCCCTGCAGGAACAGCGCCGGGCCGTCCACGGCCACGGCGCCCATCGCCGCGATGTGCGCCTTGCCGCTCGCGTACCCGCCGGCGGCGAGGCCGACGACCGCCGCGAAGGCCGAGGCCAGCGCGGCGACGGCGAGGAACACCTGGACGTAGTAGCGGGACTTGCGCGGTACGAAGGCCTCGACGAGGACTCCGACCACCGCCGCGCCCACCACGATCAGCGTGGGCGCGAGCTGCGCGTACTCGATGTGCGGGGCCGGGATCCGGTCGACCGGTTCCGCGGCCGCCAGCGTCAGCAGCCCTTGGGCAGCAGCCATGGTGCTCACTTCGCCGCCTCCCCGTTCTTGGCCTCGACAGCCACCTGTGGCTTCGGGTCCTTCTGGTGTACGTCGGACATGGTGTGCTCCACCGCCGGGTTGACGATCTCGGTGAGCGGCTTCGGGTACACGCCCAGCGCGATCAGCAGCGCGATCAGCGGGGCGACCACCAGCACCTCCCGCAGGTGCAGGTCCTTCATCGTGCGGACCTCCTCCTTCACGGGGCCGGTCATCGTGCGCTGGTAGAGCACCAGGGTGTAAAGCGCGGCCAGCACGATGCCGATGGTGGCGATGATGCCGATGACGGGGTACCGGGCGAACGTGCCGACCAGGACCAGGAATTCGCTGACGAAGGGCGCGAGGCCCGGCAGCGACAGCGTGGCGAGGCCGCCGATCAGGAAGGTGCCGGCCAGCACCGGGGCCACCTTCTGCACACCGCCGTAGTCGGCGATGAGCCGGGAGCCGCGCCGCGAGATCAGGAAGCCGGCCACCAGCATCAGCGCGGCCGTCGAGATCCCGTGGTTGACCATGTAGAGCGTCGCGCCCGACTGCCCCTGGGAGGTCATCGCGAAGATGCCCATGATGATGAACCCGAAGTGCGAGATCGAGGCGTACGCGACCAGCCGCTTGATGTCCCGCTGCCCGACCGCGACCAGCGCGCCGTAGACGATGCTGATCAGGGCGAGGACGAGGATCACCGGCGTGGCCCACTTGCTGGCGTCGGGGAACAGCCCGAGGCAGAAGCGGAGCATCGCGAAGGTGCCGACCTTGTCGACGACCGCGGTGATCAGTACGGCGACCGGGGCGGTGGACTCGCCCATCGCGTTCGGCAGCCAGGTGTGCAGCGGCCACAGCGGGGCCTTCACCGCGAAGGCGAAGAAGAAGCCGAGGAACAGCAGCCGCTCGGTGTTGGTCGTCATGTCGAGCGTGCCCGCGGCACGGGCGGCGGCGATCTCCTGGAGCGAGAAGTTCCCGGCGACCACGTACAGCCCGATGACCGCGGCCAGCATGATGAGGCCGCCGACCAGGTTGTAGAGGAGGAACTTGACCGCCGCGTACGAGCGCTGCGCGGCCGCGTTCTCATCGGACCCGGTATGTGCCCGGTCCCCGAAGCCGCCGATGAGGAAGTACATCGGGATGAGCATGGCTTCGAAGAAGACGTAGAAGAGGAAGACGTCGGTGGCCTCGAAGGAGATGACCACCATCGCCTCGACCAGCAGGATCAGGGCGAAGAAGCCCTGCGTCGGCCGCCAGCGGGACGAATGCGTCTCAAGGGGGTCGGCGTCGTGCCAGCCGGCCCCGATGACGAAGGGGATCAGCAGGGCGGTGAGCGCGATCAGCGCCACCCCGATGCCGTCGACGCCCAGTTCGTAGCGGACGCCGAAGTCGGCGATCCAGGCGTGTGATTCGGTGAGCTGGTAGCGAGCGCCACCGGGCTCGAAGCGGACCGCGACGAGCACGGCCAGGGCCAGCGTCGCCAGCGAGAACAGCAGCGCGAGCCACTTGGCGGCGGTCCTGCGGGCGGCCGGGACGGCCGCCGTCAGGACGGCGCCGACCGCGGGGACCGCGGCCGTCACCGTCAGAAGCGGGAAACTCATCTCACACCGCCCTCATCAGCAGGGTCGCGGCGATGAGGATCGCCGTGCCCCCGAACATCGAGACCGCGTAGCTGCGGGCGTAGCCGTTCTGCAGCTTGCGCAGCCGGCCCGACAGTCCGCCGACCGAGGCGGCCGTCCCGTTGACCACCCCGTCGACCAGGCTGTGGTCGACGTACACGAGCGAGCGGGTCAGGTGCTCCCCGCCGCGCACCAGCACGACGTGGTTGAAATCGTCCTGGAGCAGGTCCCGCCGGGCCGCCCGGGTGAGGAGCGAGCCGCGCGGGGCGACCACCGGGACGGGCCTGCGGCCGTACATCGACCAGGCGACGGCGACGCCGACGACCAGGACGACCATGGTGGACGCGGTCACCGTCATGGCGCTGACCGGCGAGTTGCCGTGCTCGTAACCGGTGACGGGCTCGAGCCACTTCAGGAAGCGCTCGCCGATCTCGAAGAACGCGCCGGCGAAGACCGACCCGAACGCCAGGATGACCATCGGGATGGTCATGGACTTCGGGGACTCGTGCGGGTGCGGCTCGTGGCCGCCTGCGTCCGGCTGCCAGCGCTTCTCACCGAAGAAGGTGAGGAGCATGACCCGGGTCATGTAGAAGGCGGTGATGCCGGCGCCGATCAGGGCGACCCCGCCGAGGATCCAGCCCTGGGTGCCGCCCTTGGCGAAGGCCGCCTCGATGATCATGTCCTTGGAGAAGAAGCCGGACAGTCCGGGGAAGCCGATGATCGCCAGGTAGCCGAGGCCGAAGGTGACGAAGGTGACCGGCATGAACTTCCGCAGGGCGCCGTACTTGCGCATGTCCACTTCGTCGTTCATCCCGTGCATGACGGAACCCGCGCCGAGGAAGAGGCCGGCCTTGAAGAAGCCGTGCGTCACCAGGTGCATGATCGCGAAGACGTACCCGATGGGGCCGAGGCCCGCCGCGAGGATCATGTAGCCGATCTGCGACATCGTCGACCCGGCGAGTGCCTTCTTGATGTCGTCCTTCGCGCAACCGACGATCGCACCGAAGATCAGCGTGACCGCGCCCACGATGGTGACCACCAGCTGGGCGTCCGGCGCACCGTTGAAAACGGCGGCCGAGCGGACGATCAGGTACACGCCCGCCGTCACCATCGTCGCCGCGTGGATCAGGGCCGAGACCGGGGTCGGGCCCTCCATCGCGTCGCCGAGCCAGGACTGCAGCGGCACCTGGGCCGACTTGCCGCACGCGGCGAGCAGCAGCATCAGGGCGATCGCCGTCAGCTTGCCCTCGGTGGCGTTGCCCACGGAGGCGAACACCGGCCCGAAGGCGAAGGTCCCGAAGGTGGTGAACAGCAGCATGATCGCGATCGACAGGCCCATGTCGCCGACCCGGTTGACCAGGAAGGCCTTCTTCGCGGCGGTCGCCGCGCTGGGCTTGTGCTGCCAGAAGCCGATGAGCAGGTACGAGGCGAGGCCGACGCCCTCCCACCCGACGTACAGCAGCAGGTAGTTGTCGGCGAGGACCAGCAGCAGCATCGCCGCGAGGAACAGGTTCAGGTAGCCGAAGAAGCGGCGGCGGCGCTCGTCGTGCTCCATGTACCCGATGGAGTAGATGTGGATGAGCGTGCCGACCCCGGTGATCAGCAGGACGAACGTCATCGACAGCTGGTCGAGCTGGAAGGCGACGTCCGCCTGGAAACCCTCGACGGGGATCCAGGTGTACAGCTTCTCGTACAGGGTCCGGTCCTCGGCGCCGCGCCCGAGCAGGTCGGCGAACAGGACCACGCCGATGCCGAAGGAGGCGGCGGCGAGGAGGGTGCCGAGCCAGTGGCCGGCCTTGTCGAGGCGGCGGCCGCCGCAGAGCAGCACCGCCGCTCCGAGCAGGGGCGCCGCGATCAGCAGCCCAATCAGATTCTCCACTGTGAGCGCCCCTTACAGCTTCATCAGGCTGGCGTCGTCGACCGAGGCCGAGTGGCGGGTACGGAACAGCGACACGATGATCGCGAGGCCCACCACGACCTCCGCGGCGGCGACGACCATCGTGAAGAAGGCGATGATCTGGCCGTCGAGGTTGCCGTGCATCCGGGAGAAGACGACGAAGGCGAGGTTGCAGGCGTTGAGCATCAGCTCGACGCACATGAACAGCACGATCGCGTTCTTCCGGATCAGTACTCCGGCGGCGCCGATGGTGAACAGCAGCGCCGACAGGTACAGGTAGTTGACCGGGTTCACTTCGAGGCCTCCTCACGGCCGAGCCGCTCGGCCGACGCCTGCTCCAGCGCCTTCAGGTCGTTCAGCGCCTCGCTGGAGACGTCCCGGATCTGACCCCGGGCACGGAGCGTCTTGTTGACGGTCAGCTCGGACGGGGTGCCGTCCGGCAGCAGACCGGCGACGTCCACCGCGTTGTGCCGGGCGTAGACGCCGGGTGCGGGCAGCGGCGGGAGCTGCACGCCCTCGCGGACGCGGCGCTCGGCGAGCTCGCGCTGCGTGGCGGCCCGCTCGGTGCGCTCGCGGTGGGTGAGGACCATCGCGCCGACGGCGGCCGTGATCAGCAGCGCGCCGGTGATCTCGAAGGCGAACACGTACTTGGTGAAGATCAGCGTGGCCAGCCCCTCCACGTGCCCGGCGGAGTTGACCCGGCCGAGCCCGTTGAAGTGGCTGAGACCGGCGTTGGCGATGCCGGCGATCAGCAGGACGCCGAAGCCGAGCCCGCACAGGGCGGCCAGCCAGCGCTGCCCCTTGAGGGTCTCCTTCAGCGAGTCGGCGGCGGTGACGCCGACGAGCATGACCACGAAGAGGAAGAGCATCATGATCGCGCCGGTGTAGACGATGACCTGGACCACGCCCAGGAAGTACGCCCCGTTGGCGAGGTAGAAGACCGCCAGGATGATCATCGTCCCGGCCAGGCTCAGCGCGCTGTGCACGGCCTTCTTCATCAGGATCGTGGACAGCGCACCGATGACGGCGACGGTGGCGAGAACCCAGAACTGGACCGCCTCGCCCGTGGAGGTCAGGGTGGCCGCTGCGAGGGCGCTCATGCCTGCACCTCCTCGGAGGGCGCCGCCTGCTCGCCCTTCGAGACGGCTGTCTGACGCACCGTCCCGGGAGCCGCCCCGGTCACCAGCCCGCGGTAGTAGTCCTGCTCGTCCATGCCCGGGAAGATCGAGTGCGGCGACTCCACCATGCCCTCGGTCAGGCCGGCGAGCAGCTGCTCCTTGGTGTAGATGAGCGATTCGCGGCTGGAGTCGGCCAGTTCGAACTCGTTCGTCATCGTCAGCGCCCGCGTCGGGCAGGCCTCGATGCACAGCCCGCACAGGATGCAGCGGGCGTAGTTGATCTGGTAGACCCGGCCGTACCGCTCACCCGGGGAGTACCGCTCCTCCTCGGTGTTGTCCGCGCCCTCCACGTAGATGGCGTCGGCGGGACAGGCCCAGGCGCACAGCTCGCACCCGATGCACTTCTCCAGACCGTCCGGGTGCCGGTTCAGCTGGTGCCGTCCGTGGAAGCGCGGAGCGGTCGTCTTCTGCTGCTCCGGGTACTGCTCGGTGAGGCGCTTCTTGAACATGGCCTTGAAGGTCACGCCGAAGCCGGCCACCGGGTTCTGCCACTGTTCGTTCTTCTCGTTCCGGTCCGCGTCAGGCATTCTCAGCACCCTCCTCTCGGTCACTGTCAGTATTCGTCCCGCCACTGACAATCAGCTCCCGCTCACTGCGAGGCCGCCTGCGCGGTACGGGTGCCAGGTGCTGGCCGGGCTTGGGCGGTACGGGGAACCCGCCCGCCAGCGGGTCGAACGGCTCGGCCGCGGAAGCCTCGTCGGCCTGCTCGGCGGCCGCCTTCTCCTTCCGGTCGCGGAAGAGGTCCGCGACGAAGGACAGCAGCAGGATCGCGACGACGGCGCCGCCGACGTACAGCACGATCTCCGAGAAGTCGTACTGCTCGTTGCGCAGCGCCCGGACGGTCGCCACCAGCATCAGCCAGACCACGGAGACCGGGATCAGGACCTTCCAGCCGAGCTTCATCAGCTGGTCGTAGCGGACGCGGGGCAGCGTGCCGCGCAGCCAGATGAAGAAGAACAGCAGCAGCTGGACCTTGATGACGAACCAGAGCATCGGCCACCAGCCGTGGTTCGCGCCCTCCCAGTACGTGGAGATCGGCGCGGGGGCCCGCCAGCCGCCGAGGAAGAGGGTGACCGAGACCGCCGAGACGGTGACCATGTTGACGTACTCGGCCAGCATGAACAGCGCGAACTTGATGGAGGAGTACTCGGTGTTGAAGCCGCCGACGAGGTCGCCCTCGGACTCCGGCATGTCGAACGGCGCGCGGTTCGTCTCGCCGACCATCGTGATGACGTAGATGATGAACGAGACCGGCAGCAGCACGATGTACCAGCGGTCGGCCTGCGCCTCCACGATCGCCGAGGTCGACATCGACCCGGAGTAGAGGAAGACGGAGGCGAAGGCCGCGCCCATCGCGATCTCGTACGAGATCATCTGTGCGCAGGAGCGCAGTCCGCCGAGCAGCGGGTAGGTCGAACCGGAGGACCAGCCGGCCAGGACGATGCCGTAGATGCCGACCGAGGCGACCGCGAGGATGTAGAGCATCGCGATCGGCAGGTCGGTCAGCTGCATCGTGGTGCGCTGGCCGAAGATCGAGACCTCGTCGTCGGCCGGGCCGAACGGGATCACCGCGATGGCCATGAAGGCCGGGATCGCCGCGATGATCGGGGCCAGGACGTACACCACCTTGTCGGCCCGCTTGACGATGATGTCTTCCTTGAGCATCAGCTTCACGCCGTCGGCGAGCGACTGGAGCATGCCCCAGGGGCCGTGCCGGTTGGGGCCGATGCGCAGCTGCATCCAGGCGACGACCTTGCGCTCCCACACGATGGAGAAGAGCACGGTCACCATCAGGAAGGCGAAGCAGAACACCGCCTTGACGACGACCAGCCACCAGACGTCCCTGCCGAACAGGGAGAGGTCCTCGGCAGCGAGCTGTACCGCGTTCACGCGCCCACCTCCGCATCGGTGCCGCTGCTGTCGGCCGGGGTCGCCGGGCCGATCCGTACGAGGGTGCCCGGGTGGGCCCCGGTGTCGGCGAGGACGCCGTGGCCGGTGGAGTTCAGCGGGAGCCAGACCACGCGGTCCGGCATCTCGGTGATCCGCAGCGGCAGTTCCACGGAGCCGGCCGGGCCGGTCACCGCGAGGACGTCGCCGTCCTTGACACCCGTCTCGGCGGCTGTGGCGGCCGAGAGCCGGGCGCTCGCCTCGTGCCGGGTGCCGGCCAGGGCGTCGTCGCCCTCCTGGAGCCGGCCCTGGTCGAGGAGGAGCCGGTGGCCCGCGAGGACCGCCTCGCCCGCCCCGGGGCGGGGCAGCGGCGCGGTGTCCGCGGACTGTCCGGCGGCCCGCTCCCCGGTCCACGGGCCGAGCGCGTCGAGCTCGCGGCGTACGGCGTGTACGTCGGGCAGCGCGATCGGCCGGTCGGCCGCGTCGGCCAGCATGTGCAGCACGCGGGCGTCGGCGGGGGCGAGCGGGCGGGTCATCTGGTCGGGCTTGAGCGCGGCCTCGAACGGCCGGACCCTGCCCTCCCAGTTGATGAACGCGCCGGCCTTCTCGGCGACGGCGGCGACCGGGAAGACCACGTCCGCGTGGTCGGTGACCTGGCCGGGCCGCAGTTCCAGCGAGACCACGAAGGCCTCCTCGAGGGCGAGGAGCGCGCGGGCCGGATCCGGCAGGTCGGCGACCTCGACGCCGGCGACCAGCAGGGCCGAGAGTTCCCGGCCCGCCGCGGCCTCGACGATCTGGCCGGTGTCCCGGCCGTAGCGGTGCGGGAGCTCGTCCAGTCCCCAGGCGGTGGCGACCTCGTCGCGGGCCCGCGGGTCGGTGGCCGGGCGGGCCCCCGGCAGCAGGGACGGCAGCGCGCCCGCCTCGACGGCGGCCCGCTCCCCGGCCCGGCGCGGGATCCACACCAGCTGCGCGCCGGTCGCGGCTGCGGCCCGTACGGCGGCGGTCAGCGCGCCGGGCACGCCGGCGAGGCGCTCCCCGACGACGAGGACCGCGCCGGCCTGCCGCAGCGCGTCGGCGGCCTCGGCCCCGCCGGCCTCCAGGCCGGTCCGGGTGGCCAGGGCGTCCAGCCACTCGGGCTCCGTGCCGGGGGCGGCGGCCAGCAGCGTGCCGCCCGCCTTCTCCAGGCCGCGGGTGGCGAACGGGGCGAGGGCGAAGGTCCGCTGCTCGTGCTTGCGGTGGGCCTTGCGCAGCCGCAGGAAGACCCCGGGGGCCTCCTCCTCGGACTCGATGCCGGCGAGCAGGACGGCGGGGGCCGCCTCCAGCTTCGCGTAGGTGACTCCGGCGCCGTCGAGGTCCTTGCCGGTGCCGGCCACGGTGGCGGCCAGGAAATCGGCCTCCTCCGCGCTGTGGATCCGGGCCCGGAAGTCGATGTCGTTGGTGTCGAGGACCACCCGCGCGAACTTGGCGTACGCGTACGCGTCCTCGACGGTGAGCCGCCCGCCGGTCAGGACCCCGGCCCGGCCGCGCGCGGCGGCGAGCCCGGCGGCCGCGGCCTCCAGGGCCTCGGGCCAGCTGGCCGGGGCGAGGACCCCGTCCGTGCCGCGCACCAGCGGGGTGGTGAGCCGGTCCGGGCGCTGCGCGTAGCGGAACCCGAAGCGGCCCTTGTCGCAGATCCACTCCTCGTTGACCTCGGGGTCCTCGGCGGCCATCCGGCGCAGCACCTTGCCGCGGCGGTGGTCGGTCCGGGTCGCGCAGCCGCCCGCGCAGTGCTCGCACACGCTCGGGGAGGAGACGAGGTCGAACGGGCGGGAGCGGAACCGGTAGGCGGCCGAGGTGAGGGCGCCGACGGGGCAGATCTGGATGGTGTTGCCGGAGAAGTACGACTCGAAGGGGTCGCCCTCGCCGGTGCCGATCTGCTGGAGCGCGCCGCGCTCCAGCATCTCGATCATCGGGTCGCCGGCCACCTGGGTCGAGAACCGGGTGCAGCGCGCGCACAGCACGCACCGCTCGCGGTCGAGCAGCACCTGGGTGGAGATCGGGACGGGCTTCTCGTACGTGCGCTTCTTGCCCTCGAAACGCGAGTCGCTCTGCCCGTGGGACATCGCCTGGTTCTGCAGCGGGCACTCGCCGCCCTTGTCGCAGACCGGGCAGTCCAGCGGGTGGTTGATGAGCAGCAGCTCCATCACGCCGCGCTGGGACTTCTCGGCGACAGGGGAGGTCAGCTGCGTCTTGACGACCATGCCGTCGGTGCAGGTGATGGTGCAGGAGGCCATCGGCTTGCGCTGGCCCTCGACCTCGACGATGCACTGGCGGCAGGCGCCGACCGGGTCGAGGAGGGGGTGGTCGCAGAACCGGGGAATCTCGATGCCGATCTGCTCGGCGGCCCGGATGACCAGGGTCCCCTTGGGCACCGACAGTTCGATGCCGTCGATGGTCAGGGAGACCAGATTCTCCGGCGGCACCGCCGCCTCGCCGCCACCGGCGGGAGCGTTAGTGGTGACGGTCATGCGTTCACCTCCGTGTCAGCCCAGAGGGTCGACTTCCTGGGGTCGAAGGGGCAGCCCTTGCCCGTGATGTGCCGCTCGTACTCCTCGCGGAAGTACTTGAGCGAGGAGAAGATCGGGCTGGCGGCGCCGTCGCCGAGCGCGCAGAACGACTTGCCGTTGATGTTGTCGGCGATGTCGTTCAGCTTGTCGAGGTCCGACATGACGCCCTTGCCGGCCTCGATGTCGCGCAGCAACTGGACCAGCCAATACGTGCCTTCGCGGCACGGGGTGCATTTGCCGCAGGACTCGTGGGCGTAGAACTCGGTCCAGCGGGTGACGGCCCGCACCACGCAGGTCGTCTCGTCGAAGCACTGGAGCGCCTTGGTGCCGAGCATGGAGCCGGCCGCGCCGACGCCCTCGTAGTCCAGCGGGACGTCCAGGTGCTCGTCCGTGAACATCGGGGTGGACGAGCCGCCCGGGGTCCAGAACTTCAGCCGGTGCCCGGGGCGCATCCCGCCGCTCATGTCGAGCAGCTGGCGCAGGGTGATGCCGAGCGGGGCCTCGTACTGGCCGGGTCCGGCGACGTGCCCGGAGAGCGAGTACAGGGTGAAGCCGGGGGACTTCTCGGTCCCCATCGACTTGAACCAGTCCTTGCCCTTGTTCAGGATCGCGGGAACCGACGCGATCGACTCCACGTTGTTGACGACAGTGGGGCACGCGTAGAGCCCCTCGACGGCAGGGAAGGGGGGACGCAGCCGGGGCTGACCGCGCCGGCCTTCGAGGGAGTCGAGGAGTGCCGTCTCCTCACCGCAGATGTACGCGCCCGCCCCCGCGTGCACCGTGATGTCGAGCTTCAGTCCGCTCCCGAGAACGTTCTCCCCGAGGTAGCCGGCCTCGTACGCCTCGCGCACCGCCTCGTGCAGGCGTCGCAGCACCGGCACGACCTCGCCGCGCAGGTAGATGAAGGCGTGCTCCGACCGGATCGCGTAACAGGCAATGATCATTCCCTCGATGAGGGAGTGCGGGTTGGCGAAGAGAAGGGGGATGTCCTTGCAGGTTCCCGGCTCCGACTCGTCCGCGTTCACGACGAGGTAGTGCGGCTTTCCGTCGCCCTGCGGGATGAACTGCCACTTCATTCCGGTGGGGAAGCCCGCGCCGCCGCGGCCGCGCAGACCGGAGTCCTTCACGTATGCGATGAGATCGTCCGGGGTCATCGCGAGCGCCTTGCGCAGGCCCTCGTACCCCTCGTGCCGCCGGTAGGTCTCCAGCGTCCACGACTGCGGCTCGTCCCAAAAGGCCGACAGCACGGGCGCCAGCAGCTTTTCCGGGGCGCCGTTCTCATGCATTTCGGCAGTCACCGTCATCACTCCCCCTCCTCGGTGGCAGCCGAAGCCTCACCACGCGGGTGCACGACCTTGCCGAGCTGCGTGCTCTCGCCGCGCGCGATGCGCAGGCCGATCAGGGAGGCGGGGCCGGCCCCGCCGCTCGCCTCGACCGCTCCGTCGCGCTCGTCCGGGAAGCCGGCCAGGATCCGGGCGGTCTCCTTGTACGTGCACAGCGGCGCGCCCCGGGTCGGCGCGACGGGTCGGCCGGCGAGCAGGTCGTCGACCATGGCCTTGGCGGACTCGGGGGTCTGGTTGTCGAAGAACTCCCAGTTGACCATCACCACGGGGGCGTAGTCGCAGGCCGCGTTGCACTCGATGTGCTCGAGGGTGACCTTGCCGTCGGGCGTGGTCTCGTTGTTGCCGACCCCGAGGTGCTGCTTGAGCTCGTCGAAGATGGCGTCGCCGCCCATGACCGCGCACAGGGTGTTGGTACAGACGCCGACCTGGTAGTCGCCGGAGGCCTTGCGCCGGTACATCGTGTAGAAGGTGGCGACGGCCGTGACCTCGGCGGTGGTCAGGCCCAGCACCTCGGCGCAGAACCGGATGCCGGTGCGCGAGACGAAGCCCTCCTCGGCCTGGGTCAGGTGCAGCAGCGGCAGCAGCGCGGAGCGGCTGTCGGGGTAGCGGGCGATGACCTCGGCGGCATCGGCTTCGAGCCGAGACCGTACGTCCGCAGGGAAGTCGGGCGCCGGTAGCTGGGGCATGCCCAGACTGACGTCTGTCATCGGTCGACGCCTCCCATTACGGGGTCGATGGACGCGACGGCCACGATCACGTCGGCGACCTGGCCGCCCTCGCACATCGCGGCCATGGCCTGAAGGTTGGTGAAGGACGGGTCGCGGAAGTGGACCCGGTAGGGGCGGGTGCCGCCGTCGGAGACGACGTGGACGCCGAGCTCGCCCTTGGGCGACTCGACGGCCGCGTACGCCTGCCCGGCCGGTACCCGGAAGCCCTCGGTCACCAGCTTGAAGTGGTGGATGAGGGCCTCCATGGAGGTGCCCATGATGTTCTTGATGTGGTCGAGCGAGTTGCCGAGGCCGTCCGGGCCCATCGCGAGCTGCGCCGGCCAGGCGATCTTCTTGTCGGCGACCATGACCGGGCCCGGCTCGAGCCGTTCCAGGCACTGCTCGACGATCCGCAGGGACTGGCGCATCTCCTCCAGGCGGACCAGGAACCGCCCGTACGAGTCGCAGCTCTCGGTGGTCGGCACGTCGAACTCGTAGGTCTCGTAGCCGCAGTACGGATCCGCCTTGCGCAGGTCGTGCGGCAGGCCGGCGGAGCGCAGGATCGGGCCGGTGGCGCCGAGCGCCATGCAGCCGGTGAGGTCGAGGTAGCCGACGTCCTGCATGCGGGCCTTGAAGATGGGGTTGCCGGTGGCGAGCTTGTCGTACTCCGGCAGGTTCTTCTTCATGGTCTTGAGGAAGTCGCGCAGCTGGTCGACGGCGCCCGGGGGCAGGTCCTGCGCGAGGCCGCCGGGGCGGACGAACGCGTGGTTCATGCGCAGGCCGGTGATCAGCTCGAAGATGTCGAGGATCAGCTCGCGGTCGCGGAAGCCGTAGATCATGATCGTGGTCGCGCCCAGCTCCATGCCGCCGGTGGCGATGCACACCAGGTGGGAGGAGAGCCGGTTGAGCTCCATCAGCAGGACGCGGATGACGGTGGCGCGGTCCGGGATCTGGTCGGTGATGCCGAGCAGCTTCTCGACGCCGAGGCAGTACGCCGTCTCGTTGAAGAACGGCGTCAGGTAGTCCATGCGCGTCACGAAGGTGGTGCCCTGCGTCCAGTTCCGGAATTCGAGGTTCTTCTCGATGCCGGTGTGCAGGTAGCCGATGCCGCAGCGGGCCTCGGTGACGGTCTCGCCGTCGATCTCAAGGATCAGCCGGAGCACTCCGTGGGTGGACGGGTGCTGCGGACCCATGTTGACGACGATCCGCTCGTCGTCTGCCTTGGCCGCCGACTGGACGATCTCGTCCCAGTCGCCGCCGGTGACGGTGTAGACGGTGCCCTCGGTCGTCTCGCGCGCGGAGGCGTGGCCGGCGGAGGAGGCGTTGTTTGACGTGGACATCAGCTGTACGACCTCCGCTGGTCGGGAGCCGGGATCTGGGCGCCCTTGTACTCGATGGGGATGCCGCCGAGCGGGTAGTCCTTGCGCTGCGGGAAGCCCTGCCAGTCGTCCGGCATCATGATCCGCGTGAGCGCCGGGTGCCCGTCGAAGATCAGGCCGAAGAAGTCGTACGTCTCGCGCTCGTGCCAGTCGTTCGTCGGGTAGACGGGGACGAGCGACGGGACGTGCGGGTCGGCGTCCGGGGCCGTGACCTCCAGGCGCACCACCCGGCCATGGGTGATCGAGCGCAGGTGGTAGACGGCGTGCAGCTCGCGGCTCTTGTCGGCGGGGAAGTGCACCCCGCTGACGCCGGTGCAGAGTTCGAAGCGCAGGGCCGGGTCGTCGCGCAGGGTCTTCGCGACGCGGACCAGGTGCTCGCGGGCGATGTGGAGCGTCAGCTCGCCCCGGTCGACGACGACCTTCTCGATCGCGTTCTCCGGGAGCAGGTCCTGCTCCTCCAGCGCCCCTTCGAGCTCGTCGACGACCTCGTCGAAGTAGGAGCCGTACGGCCGGTGGCTCGCACCGGGCATGGCCACGGTGCGGACGAGCCCGCCGTAGC
Source organism: Streptomyces sp. NBC_01296 (assembly GCF_035984415.1). Classification (NCBI taxonomy): domain Bacteria; kingdom Bacillati; phylum Actinomycetota; class Actinomycetes; order Kitasatosporales; family Streptomycetaceae; genus Streptomyces; species Streptomyces sp. NBC_01296. The sequence goes on from NZ_CP130720.1 coordinate 3,901,495, forward strand.
CGCTGGTGTCTCCGCCGTTCCGCGCTCCGAACATGCCCTTGCGGACGCCGATCACCTCGGGGCCGCCGGCGGAGTCCCTCGGGGCAGGAACGTTGTTCCCGTTGCCGTTCTCGTCGGTGCCCGGGGTGGTGTCGCTCGTGTCGCTCACCGGAGCAGCCCCTTCATCTCGATCGTGGGAAGGGCCTTGAGGGCCGCCTCCTCCGCCTCGCGGGCCGCCTCTTCCCGATTCACGCCGAGCTTTCCGCCCTGGATCTTCTGGTGGAGCTTGAGGATCGCGTCGATCAGCATCTCGGGGCGGGGCGGGCAGCCGGGCAGATAGATGTCCACGGGGACGATGTGGTCGACGCCCTGGACAATCGCGTAGTTATTGAACATTCCGCCTGAAGATGCACAAACCCCCATGGAGATGACCCATTTGGGAGCGGGCATCTGGTCGTACACCTGCCGCAGCACCGGCGCCATCTTCTGGCTGACCCGGCCGGCCACGATCATCAGATCGGCCTGGCGCGGGGAGCCGCGGAAGACCTCCATGCCGAAGCGGGCCAGGTCGTACCGGCCCGCTCCGGTGGTCATCATCTCGATGGCGCAGCAGGCGAGGCCGAAGGTCGCGGGGAAGACGGATGACTTGCGCACCCAGCCCGCGGCCTGTTCGACGGTGGTCAGCAGAAAGCCGCTCGGCAGCTTCTCTTCCAGTCCCATGGGAAATTCAGCCCCTCAGTCCCATTCCAGGCCGCCGCGGCGCCACACGTAGGCGTAGGCGACGAAGACGGTGAGCACGAAGAGCAGCATCTCGACGAGCCCGAAGATCCCCAGGGAGTCGAAGGTGACGGCCCAGGGGTAGAGGAAGACAACTTCGATGTCGAAGACGATGAAGAGCATCGCCGTCAGGTAGTACTTGATGGGGAAGCGACCGCCACCGGCCGGCGTGGGCGTCGGCTCGATGCCGCACTCGTACGCCTCGAGCTTCGCCCGGTTGTACCGTTTTGGGCCGATCAGCGTGGCCATGACCACGGAGAAGATCGCAAACCCTGCGCCGAGGGCGCCGAGCACGAGGATGGGCGCGTACGCATTCACGCTCCTCGCTCCTTCCAGTCGTCCTTGACCGTTGGACCGCTGTGCCGGCGCCGAGCGAGCCGCCTCGCGAAGATCACTCCGTGATCGAGCACTTGCATGTGAGGCAGTTCACAAGCCGGACTGCTGCGCATCTTATGCCCGCTGGTCTGTGATCTGCGACACGGGTAACAACAAGGAGTTTGTGATCTCCACCACCTGACGAACGATCATGAAGTCAGATGAGCCGTGATCTTCATACGCGAAGCATCCACATGATCACCAAAGGTGACATCCGACCCCGTTACCGCAGGTAGAAGGCGGCTGGCCCTATCAAACGATGTCCGGTGCAGGCAAATTTGCGCCATCAAGCCTTGCAGGGTAAAGGAAACCGCATCGCCCGGTCGGGGGAGCCCCCGGGGACGGGGGTGGACGCGTGCACGCATTCACGAGCGCCGGGTCCCACCTCACGGCAACTTCACGGCTGGGTCACGGACGGACCACAGCGCCCTCACAGTGAGACGTTCCTGTGACCTGCGCCACGCCGAATTCTTGGTTCCGAAAGAGGGCTTGGCCATCTGTGGGCAGGGATGGTAGTCCGCGGATCAATTCGGACTTAATACAGAAACCCCTTGATCACAGCCTTGTGAAAGCGTGTCCGATACGTCCGTTACGGCGTCAATAAGACGCGCGACGCGCCCGGTTAGCCCGCTTCGCGCGCAACTGTGGCGCAGACCACGTTTCTTGAAGGGAACCCGGACGCCCTGATAGCGGTTGTCCTCATGTCCCACACCGCTCACATACCCAGCCACCGGAAGCCCCGTCGCAGCGCCTCGAAGCTCGCGGTCCGCGCCGGAGTTGCCGGTGGCGTCCTCAGCACCCTGGCGATGGCCGGCACGGCGAGCGCGTCCCCGTCCGAGCCCGTGACCGAGACGACGCTCGAAATGCCGGTCCTGAACCTGGACCTGGCCGCCGGCGTCTCCTCCGCCGTCACCACCGCCGCCGAGAACACGGCCGCCGCCGCCGTCACCGGTGAGCTCCGCTCCCAGGAGGAGCAGGCGCGCACCGGCGCCGCCGCCGAGGCCAAGAAGGCCAAGGAAGACGCCGAGAAGGCCGACGCCGAGAAGAAGGCGAAGGACGAGGCGGACCGCAAGGCCGCGGCCGAGCGCGCCACCCGCAGCTCCGACCGCACCTCGCTGCAGAGCACTTCCGCGTCCGACTCCGGCGAGCAGGGCGTGGGCACCGTCACCGCCCCGGCGACCGGCTCCGCCGCCGCCATCGTGAACTTCGCCCGCGCGCAGGTCGGCAAGGCGTACGTCATGGGCGGCACCGGCCCGTCCTCGTTCGACTGCTCCGGCCTCGTCCAGGCCGCCTACCGCCAGGCCGGCATCTCCCTGCCGCGCATGTCGCAGGACCAGTCCTCGGAGGGCTCCTCGGTCTCCCTGAGCGCCCTCCAGCCGGGCGACGTCCTGTACTGGGGCTCCCGCGGCAACGCCTACCACGTCGCCCTCTACGTCGGCGGCGGCAAGTTCGTGGGCGCCCAGAACCCCAGCACGGGCATCGTCGAGCGCTCCCTGAGCTACGACAAGCCGACGGGCGCCGTCCGCATCCTCTGAGGCCCCCTGACGTCCCTGAGGCCCCCCTGACGTCCCTGAGGTTCCCCAGGGGCTCCTGAGCCCCTCTCAGTGCGTCTCGGCGCGCCTCAGCACGTCTCAGCACGGCCCGAGGGCCGGCACCCCCCCGCTCGGGGGCGGAGTGCCGGCCCTTTCCGCGTTCGCCGGCGCCCTGAGAGGATGGCGGTGCGCAGCGCCCGATTCAGGCCAGGAGGTGTCGGACCGTGATGACCGACGCGTACGAGGAACACGGCTCCGGCGGGGAGACCGCCGACCCCGCGGCCGACCCCACCCCCCTGCCTGCCGCCGCCGGGCTCTTCCTGCTCGCCGTCGGCGGCTGGCTGCTGAACATCACCCGCCCGTGGCACAAACCCGGACATCCCGTCATCCTGGGGCTCGGCTGGGCCGTTGCGCTCGCGCTGCTGCTGTGGGGCACGGTGCTGGTGGCCCGCTGCGTACGGACGGTCCACGGCCCGCGGCAGCCGACGTACGGGGACGGAAACGACTAAGCGGGCCGAACCGGTGGAACCCCGGCCCGACCCGCTCCGTAGCGGACACAGCGCGACTCAGGCCTTGGGGGCCACCTTCGAGAGGCCGTTGATGATGCGGTCCATCGCGTCGCCGCCCGCCGGGTCGGTCAGGTTGGCCAGCATCTTCAGCGTGAACTTCATCAGCACCGGGTGGGTCAGGCCGCGCTGGGTGGCGATCTTCATGACCTTCGGGTTGCCGATCAGCTTCACGAAGGCGCGGCCGAGCGTGTAGTAGCCGCCGTAGGTCTCCTTGAGCACCCTCGGGTAGCTGTGCAGCGTCAGTTCGCGCAGCGCGGGGGTGGCCCGGGAGTGCGCCTGGACGATGACGTCGGCGGCGATCTGGCCGGACTCCATCGCGTAGGCGATGCCCTCGCCGTTGAACGGGTTGACGAGCCCGCCCGCGTCACCGACCAGCAGCAGGCCCTTGGTGTAGTGCGGCTGCCGGTTGAAGGCCATCGGCAGGGCCGCGCCGCGGATCGGCTGCGTCATGTTCTCCGGGGTGTAGCCCCAGTCCTGCGGCATGGACGCGCACCAGGCCTTGAGGACCTCGCGCCAGTCCAGCTCCTTGAAGGCGGAGGAGGAGTTGAGGATGCCGAGGCCGACGTTGGACGTGCCGTCGCCCATGCCGAAGATCCAGCCGTAGCCCGGCAGCAGCCGGTCCTGCGCACCGCGCCGGTCCCACAGCTCCAGCCAGGACTCGAGGTAGTCGTCGTCGTGCCGGGGCGAGGTGAAGTACGTACGGACCGCGACGCCCATCGGGCGGTCCTCGCGCCGGTGCAGGCCCATCGCGAGCGACAGGCGCGAGGAGTTGCCGTCGGCGGCGACGACCAGCGGGGCGCTGAAGGTGACCGGGGTCTTCTCCTCGCCCAGCTTCGCGTGCACGCCCGTGATGTGGCCGGTGCGGGGGTCGCGGACGGGCTCGCCGACGGTGCAGCGCTCGTACAGGCGCGCGCCGGCCTTCTGGGCCTGGCGGGCCAGGGTCTCGTCGAAGTCGTCGCGCTTGCGGACGAGTCCGTAGTCCGGGAAGGAGGCGAGTTCCGGCCAGTCCAGCTGGAGCCGCTGACCGCCGCCGATGATCCGCAGGCCCTTGTTGCGGAGCCAGCCGGCCTCTTCGGAGATGTCGATGCCCATCGCCACCAGCTGCTTGGTGGCGCGCGGGGTCAGGCCGTCGCCGCAGACCTTCTCGCGAGGGAAGGCCGTCTTCTCCAGCAGCAGGACGTCCAGTCCGGCCTTGGCGAGGTAGTAGGCGGTGGTCGAGCCGGCGGGCCCGGCTCCGACGACGATCACATCCGCGGAGTGTTCGGAGAGGGGCTCGGTCACTGCGGGGTCTCCCGAAGGCTCGATAAGGGGTGCCCAACGGCACAGGACATGTGCAGTCTATGCAGCGAGAGAGATCACGAACCCGAAGGGCTGCTCCCGATGACCACCTCGCCTGCTTCGCCCGCCTCGCTCCCCGTCGTACAGCTGCGCGTGCCCACCGATGAGGACGCGCGGGCCTGGCACGGGGTCTTCGACGACCCCGACGTCATGGAGTTCCTCGGCGGTCCCGCCGAGCTGTCCCTGTACGAGGAGTTCACCGCGCGGCAGCGGATGCACGACGCACTGCTCGGCTACTGCCTGTGGACGCTGCTGGACGCGGAGGGTGCGGTGATCGGTTTCACGGGCGCGCAGCCGTGGCCGGCGGAGAAGGAGTGGGGCCCGGTGGGCGAGATCGAGATCGGCTGGCGCCTGGCCCGCTCCGCCTGGGGCCAGGGCTACGCGTACGCCGCGGCGCTGGCCACCCTCGACCGGCTCCGGGAGGCGGGCGTTCCGCAGGTGGTGGCGATGATCAACGACGAGAACCGGCGCTCGATAGCGGTCGCCGAGCGGCTGGGCATGAAGCTCGCAGAACGCTTCCTCCTCCCGAACGGCCTCCGCTACGGCCGCCGCTACGAACTGTCCCTCGCGCCCGAGTGACCCCTGCCGGCCCCGGGACGCGGGAGGCGGTCAGAAGACGGAAAGGCCCGTCAGGGTCGTGAAGCGGTCGAGAGCGGCTGCCGCTGCGACGGAGTTGCCGTGGAGGTCGAGGCCCGGGCTCCACGCGGCCAGCGTGCAGCGGCCCGGGACGACCGCCACGATCCCGCCGCCCACGCCGCTCTTGCCCGGCAGGCCGACGCGGTACGCGAACTCCCCCGCCGCGTCGTACGTCCCACAGGTCAGCATCACCGCGTTGACCTGCTTCGCCTCGCTGCGCGTGAGGAGACGGGAGCCGTCCGCGCGCAGCCCGTGGCGGGCCAGGAAGCGGCCCGCCCGCGCCAGGTCGGCGCAGGACATCTCGATCGAGCACTGCCAGAAGTAGTGGTCGAGCAGCGCGGGCACGGGGTTGTCGATGTTCCCGTACGAGGCCATGAAGTGCGCCAGCGCGGCATTGCGGTCCCCGTGCTCCTGCTCCGAGGCCGCCACCTCCGCGTCGAAGCCGAGGTCCGGGTTCCCGCTCTCCTCCTGGAGGAACTTCAGGAGCTCGCTGCTCGCGTCGCCCGTCAGGGTCTGCAGCCGGTCGGTGACCACGAGCGCGCCCGCGTTGATGAACGGATTGCGCGGGATGCCGTTCTCGTACTCGAGCTGCACGAGGGAGTTGAACGGGTTGCCCGACGGCTCCCGGCCGACCTTCTCCCACAGGCTGTCGCCGCCCTCGGCCAGCGCCAGGGCCAGGGCGAAGACCTTGGTGATCGACTGGGCGGAGAACGGAACCTCCCAGTCCCCCACTCCGAAGACGTTGCCGTCGAGATCGGCGACGGCCATCCCGAACTGCCCGGGATCCACGGACGCGAGCGCCGGGATGTACTCGGCCGGGGTGCCGCTGCCCACCAACGGGGCGACGTCCGCCGCGATCTGCTCGAGGAGGGCCTGGTAGTCCACGCTCCCTACGCCTTGAAACCGCGGTGCAGCGCGACGATCCCGCCGCTCAGGTTGCGCCAGGCGACCTTGGACCAGCCGGCCTTCTGCAGCAGCGCGGCCAGCGCCGGCTGGTCCGGCCACTCGCGGATCGACTCGGCGAGGTACACGTACGCGTCGGGGTTGGAGGACACGGCGCGGGCCACCGGCGGCAGGGCGCGCATCAGGTACTCCATGTACACCGTGCGGAACGGAGCCCACGTCGGCTGCGAGAACTCGCAGATGACGACCTGGCCGCCGGGCTTGGTCACCCGGTGGAGCTCGCGCAGCGCGGCGTCGGTGTCCTGCACGTTCCGCAGCCCGAAGGAGATCGTCACCGTGTCGAAGACGTCGTCCTTGAACGGCAGCTTCGTCGCGTCGCCCGCGGTCAGCGGCAGCCAGGCGTGCCGCTTCTTGCCCTCGCGCAGCATGCCGAGGGAGAAGTCGCAGGGGACGACGTACGCGCCCGTCGCGGCGAACGGCAGCGAGGAGGTCGCGGTTCCGGCAGCCAGGTCCAGCACCTTGTGCCCGGGGCGCGCACCGACCGCCTTGGCGACCTCCTTGCGCCACAGGCGGGCCTGCCCGAGGGAGAGGACGTCGTTGGTGAGATCGTAGTTCGCCGCCACACCGTCGAACATGGAGGCGACTTCGTGCGGCTGCTTGTCCAGGGAAGCGCGGGTCACTGGCGTTGGCCCCTCAGGTGCGGTGTGGTGCGGGTGGGCGGATACCGGGCCATTCTCGCAGGCGCCCCCAGGCCCCACCGCCGGGGGCACAACTGGCCCGAAGGACAGTTACGCGGAGCCCGCGCGCCCGCGTTGACTGGCCGGTACAGGCTGACAAGGCCTACCGAAACGCAGCATTCACGGGCATTTTCACGACCACGTTCGTGAAGATCTCGAAGATATTGACGAACAAAGGGTTCACGATGCCGGCAGGCCATTCCACCGGTCGACGCTCCGCCCTCGGCCCCCGCGCCAAGCGCCGGGCCGAGCGGCGCAGGCGGCTGCGCCGTACGCTCCTCGGCTCGGCCGCGGTGGTCGCCGTCTCGGCGACCGCGTACGCGATCGTGCCGCTGGACGACGCCGCCCCCGTCTCCGACAGCGTGGCCGCGCCGGCTGCCGCATCGCCCTCCCAGGATCCCGCCGCCGCTCCGTCCCCGTCGGCCTCGCCCGCCTCGCCCGCGGCCGGGCAGCCCTCCGCCGCCGCGCCCGACCCGGGCGCCGCGCCGTCGAAGCCGGGCGGCGGCAGCTCGGCCCCGACGGTCCCCCAGTCCGGGCCGGGGGTGTTCGCGGCGTCCTCGCGCACCGGGCAGCCGCAGGGCAAGGGGCCCGCCCGCCGCTGGCGGATCGAGGTGGAGGAGGGCAGCGGGGTCGACGCCAACGCCGCCGCCCAGTCGGTGGAGGCGATCCTCGGGGACCCGCGCGGCTGGATCAAGGACCCGGCGTACGGCTTCCAGCTCGTCGGGGCCGGCCAGCCGGTGGACTTCACGGTGAAGATCGCCACACCCAAGACCACCGACCGGCTGTGCGAGGTGGTCACCCCGGAGCTCGTCGGCGAGACCAACTGCCGGGCCGGTCACACGGTCGTGGTGAACCTCAAGCGCTGGCAAGAGGGATCTCCGCAGTTCAAGGGCCCTGTGGAGGAGTACCGGGCGCTGATCGTCAACCACGAGGTGGGCCACGAGATAGGCCGCGACCACGAGACCTGCCCGGGCCCCGGCAAACCCGCTCCGGCGATGATGCAGCAGATCAAGGGGCTGCTCGGCTGCCAGGCGAATGCGTGGCCGTTCGACGGAAATGGAACCTACCTGTCGGGACCGGCCGTCCCTTAGGGCACAGGGAGGGCCGATGGGTTGACCGCAGGGGCATCGGCCGGGGGTGAGGAGTGGAACCGTGCGCGTCGTCAGCTTCAGCGTCCCGGCCTGGTTCCCGCCCCGGACCGGGGAGGAGGTACGGCGCGAAGTCCAGCTCACCGAGCAGGAGTCGGCCGTGTTCCTGTGCCTGGCGACCGGTGCCTCCAACGCGGAACTCGCCGGGGAGCTGCAGCTGTCCGTCAGCACGGTCAAGTTCCACGTCCACAACATACGGGCGAAGCTGGGCGGGATCAGCCGCCTCCAGGCCTGCCTCCTGGCCGCCCTGGCCCGCGAGGGCGTCAGAACCTAGGGCGGACATCCCCTAGCGGCGGCGGTGCAGGAGGCGGCCGGTGACGACCGTGGCCACGCAGGTGGTGGCACCCCGGTCCAGCAGTGCCCCGGTGTCGGGGGCCGCGAACACCGCGAAACGGGCCGGGGCGCCCGGCTCCAGGATGCCGAAGAAGGCCTGCTCGGCCGTGTCCCGGCCGGCGAACGGGTCCAGCGACGGCGGGTCCGGGGACACCGCGGCCGCCGGCGGGAGCAGCGTCAGCCCCGAGCGGACCACGGCCGTCCGCACCGCCGGGATCGTGAGCCGCCCGGCCACCGCCACCACCCCGCGGGCCAGCAGCTTCTGCGTGGCCCGGCGGGCGCTGTTGCCCCAGCGGGACTCGGTCAGCTTCAGCTCCGCCAGCGCCTCGGCGCCGGTGATCGGACCGGCGCCGAGCTCGGTGGTCTCGTACGGGTCGTCCGGGTAGTACGTGCGCTCCAGCAGTACGTCCGCCCCGCGCACGAGCAGCCCCGGGGTCAGCACCCCGGGCCAGCGCCGGACCCGCGCGTGCGGGAACTCCGCGGCGAGCTCCGTGTACGGGCCCACGCGGGCGATCACGTCGCCGTCGACGAGGACCGCCCCGCCCGGCAGCGCGGCGGAACCGGCCCCCGGGACGAGGAGTTCGGCGGTGTGGAGGGTCAGCACGGGTGCGTCAGTCCGTCGTCAGGTCGTCGCGTCGTCAGTTCGTCGAGATGAGCTTCAGCTCGGGGTGCGCCGTGCCGCCCTCGATCGCGGTGGACGAGATGTGCGAGACCACGCGGTCGTCGACCGGGTCGTTCGCCGGGTCGTCGTGCACGAGGAGGTGCTCGTACGTCGTCGCGCGCTGCGCGGGGACGCGACCCGCCTTGCGGATCAGGTCGATGATCTCCTGGCGGTTGGAGCGGTGCTTGGCACCGGCCGAGGAGACCACGTTCTCCTCGAGCATGATCGAGCCGAGGTCGTCCGCTCCGTAGTGCAGCGAGAGCTGGCCCGCCTCCTTGCCCACGGTGAGCCAGGAGCCCTGGATGTGGGCGATGTTGTCGAGGAAGAGCCGCGCGATCGCGATCATCCGCAGGTACTCGAAGACCGTCGCCTGGGTCCGGCCCTTGAGGTGGTTGTTCTCGGGCTGGTACGTGTACGGGATGAACGCGCGGAAGCCACCCGTCCGGTCCTGCGTGTCGCGGATCATCGCGATGTGCTCGATGCGCTCGGCGTTGGTCTCGCCGGTGCCCATCAGCATGGTGGAGGTCGACTCCACGCCCAGCGCGTGGGCGATCTCCATGATCTCCAGCCAGCGCTCGCCGGACTCCTTCAGCGGGGCGATCGCCTTGCGCGGCCGCTCCGGCAGGAGTTCGGCGCCGGCGCCCGCGAACGAGTCGAGGCCGGCCGCGTGGATGCGGCGGATGGCCTCCTGCGCGGAGACGCCGGAGATGCGGGCCATGTGGTCGACCTCGGAGGCGCCGAGGGAGTGGATGACCAGCTGCGGGAACGCCTTCTTGATGGCGGAGAAGTGCTCCTCGTAGTACTCCACGCCGTAGTCCGGGTGGTGCCCGCCCTGGAACATGATCTGCGTGCCGCCGAGCTCCACGGTCTCCGCGCAGCGGCGCAGGATGTCGTCGAGGTCGCGGGACCAGCCCTTCTTGGTGTCCTTCGGGGCCGCGTAGAAGGCACAGAACTTGCACGCCGTGACGCACACGTTGGTGTAGTTGATGTTGCGCTCGATGATGTACGTCGCGATGTGCTCGGTGCCGGCGTAGCGGCGTCGGCGCACCGCGTCGGCCGCCTGGCCGAGCGCGTGCAGCGGGGCGTCCCGGTAGAGGTCGAGCGCCTCTTCCTTGGTGATCCGGCCCCCTGCGGCGGCGCGGTCGAGGACAGACTGGAGAGCGGCCTGGTCGGTCACCGGTGCGTCACCTTTCGGCGGTGTGTCAAGGCGGTGTGTCAAGAGGTACGGACCGATCCAGCCTACGCCAGGGGCCGTCCGCGGGTTTCAGGGGATGCGGGTCAGGTCGCCTTCGGGGTGCCCGGCCGGGCCGTCGCCCGACTTGTAGTGGAGCGTCCCGTTGGTGTTGAGGGTGAAGCGCTCGTCGGCGGACCCGTTCGAGCAGATGCCGGGGGCCGGGTTGGGGCCGCCCGCGGTGTCCAGGACGAGGGAGCGGTCGGTGGCGGAGGCGAGCTTCCAGTCTCCGCTGCAGTCCGTGCCGAAGAGCGGGAGGATCGATTTGTCCCGGGCGACGACCTCGCCGACCTTGCCGCCCTTGATGGTGATCTCGAACTCGCTGGAGACCCCGGCGCGGGCGGTGGTGACCGTGCCCTTCCAGGTTCCGGTGAGCTCCTTGGGGACGTCGCCTCGGGTGCCGGTCGGCGTCGCCGCCGAGGGCGTGGCCGAGCCCCCCGGGGCGGGGGTGCCGGATGCCGCCGTCGCCGGGGGCGTGGCGGCGGCATCGCCCGACGCGTGCCGGTCGAAGTCGCCGCCCGTGCCCGGCAGCAGCCCCAACCCGTACAGCCCGCCCCCGGACAGCACGGCCAGAACGGCCGTCGCCGCGAGGACCAGTGAGCAGCTGAACCGCCGCCCGGCCGCACTGAAGCTGACCTGGCGCGCCTGGTCGGGTGCGGTCCGAGGCTGCGGCACACCGCTGCCCGCGGTCGCGGCGGGGCTCGCGTGGACGGCGCCCGGCGGCGGCCCGTAGGGGCCGTGCAGCGAGTCCGCGGGCGGACCGTACGGGCCGTACGAGGCGCCCGTCGAGCCGGCGCCGGACACGGCCGCGCTCCCGTACGAGGGGTCCGGCGCCCCGAAACCGACGGCCGGTCCCCCGTACGGGGAAGCCGTGAACGGCACCGGTCCCGAAGGGGATTCGGAGGCGGGCGCCGGGGCGGCCTGCGCGGCGGGGCCGGCCGGAGCGGCCTCCAGGTCGAGCAGGGCCACCGCCGCGCGGCTGGCCTCCTCCACCAGGGGCCCGGGAAGCCATCCGGGGGCGCGCAGGGCGTCGGCGAGCGCCTCCGCAATCGCCTCGGGCGCGGGCCGGTCGGCCGCCGCCTTGGCCAGGCAGGCGGCGATCAGCTCGCGCAGCCCGCCGGCCGGGACCGCGTCGAGGTCCGGCGGTTCGTGGACCACCTTGTAGAGCAGGGTCGCCGAGTTGTCCCCGGTGAACGGCGGCTGCCCGGTCGCCGCGAAGGCCAGCACGGCGCCGAGCGAGAACACGTCGGCCGCGCCGGTGATCCCCTTGCCGAGGATCTGTTCGGGGGACATGTAGCCGGGCGAGCCGATGGAGACGCCGGTGGAGGTGAGCGACGCCGTGCCGTCCGTGGCGCGGGCGATCCCGAAGTCGATCAGCCGGGGGCCGTCGAGGGTCAGCATCACGTTCGACGGCTTCACGTCCCGGTGGACGAGCCCCAGGCGGTGGACGGCCACCAGGGCGCGGGCCAGGCCTTCGCCGATGGCCCGTACGGAGGCCTCCGGAAGCGGACCGTGCGAGGCCACCGCGCCGCCCAGGGAGGGACCCGCCACGTACCCGGTGGCCACCCACGGGACCGGCGCCTCCGGGTCGGCGTCCAGCACGGGCGCGGTCCACTCGCCGCCGACCCGCCGGGCGGCCTCGACCTCGCGGCGGAACCGGGCGCGGAACTCCTCGTCGGAGGCGAAGTGCGGGTGCACGATCTTGACGGCCACCGTCCGGCCGCCCGTACTGCGTCCCAGGTAGACCCGCCCCATGCCACCCGAGCCGAGCCGGCCGAGCAGCCGGTACGCGCCGATGGTCCGCGGTTCGCCGGCTTCGAGCGGCTGCATCGCGTCCCCCTCCCCCGTCGGTCCCTGATCGCCAAGAGCACCTTAGGGGGTGTCACGGGCCTGCCGAGGTGGATCCGGCGGGCTCGAACCCGCATCGGGGTCCGCGCATTCCGGCGGGGCGGCGGACGGGAAGCGGGCGGAAAAGTGAAAAGAGGAGGAATTCCCGGGAAACGGCATATCCCCACTACCGGAACCCGGTCTACCGCCCGGTAATTCGATCGGCAGAAGGGGCCGGAAGCGAGCCGGAAGTGATCAGAGGAGGGCGCCGTCCCCGCTCAGCAGCTCCACCGCGACATCCGCGGGATAGCCCGTGGTCGGTCCCGTGCGACGCGCGAATTCCCTTACACCGGCCAACTGTTCGGGTCCGAAGCGGAAGTCGAGCGTGGTGAAGTACCGCTGGAGCAGATCGGCGTCGAAGGCCTCCCAGCGGGCCGCCTGCTCGGCGACCTTGGCGACCTCTTCCAGGGAGAGGTCGCGGGAGTCGAGGAAGGCCTCGTGGACCTGGCGTACGACGACCGGCTCGCGGGCGAGGTAGTCCTTGCGGGCGGCCCAGACGGCGAAGACGAACGGCAGTCCGGTCCACTCCTTCCACATCAGCCCCAGGTCGTGCACCTCGAGGCCGAGCCGGGGCGCATCGTGCAGCGAGGCGCGCAGAGCGGCGTCGCCGATCAGCACCGCCGCGTCGGCCTCCTGCATCATCAGCCCCAGGTCGGGCGGGCAGGTGTAGTAGTCCGGCTGGACCCCGTACCGCTCGGAAAGCAGCAGCTGGGCGAGGCGTACGGACGTGCGGGAGGTCGAGCCGAGGGCGACCCGGGCCCCGTCCAGTTGCTCCAGCGGCACCTGCGAAACGATCACGCAGGACATGACCGGGCCGTCGCAGCCGACCGCGAGATCGGGGAACGCGACGAGTTGGTCGGCGTTGCGGAGGAACTCCACGAGGGTGATCGGACCCATGTCCAAGTCCCCCTGGACGAGTCGCTCACTGAGCTTCTCGGGGGTGTCCTTGGTCAGCTCCAGGTCCAGCAGCGTGCCGGTTCTGGCCAGTCCCCAGTAGAGGGGAAGGCAGTTCAGGAACTGAATGTGGCCGACGCGGGGCCGGCTGCGATAGACGTCCACATCGCGAGACTAGCCCCCGGGTCTCCGTCAGCCTTCGGGCGGCCCTCAAACGTCCGGGTGACGTGATCCTTCCCTCTGGTCTCCGCCACAGGGTGCGTGCTAGGCTCGTCGCAAGTTGCAGTTTGGTTTCCCTTGCAGTACGAGGCCTGCGGAGAATGTGACCCGCAGGCTTTTGTAGTTTTCAGACTTCTTAGCAGGTTCTGGAGCAGGGCGACCCTTTGGCCCATAGGAGGGCTCATGGCTACCGGAACCGTGAAGTGGTTCAACGCTGAAAAGGGCTTCGGCTTCATCGCCCAGGACGGCGGCGGCCCGGATGTCTTCGTCCACTACTCCGCGATCAACGCCTCTGGCTTCCGCTCCCTCGAGGAGAACCAGATGGTGAACTTCGACGTCACGCAGGGTCCGAAGGGCCCGCAGGCGGAGAACGTCACCCCGGCCTAGTCGCCTGGGCCAACCAAATCGCGGTTGGATAGCAGTACCCAAGGAGCCCTGCCTCCTCCGTTCCGACGGAGGTCGCGGGGCTCCTGCCTTTGTGCGAACGCCGCAGCCCTCCCGGGTGGGGGGACGGGGCAAACGCCGACCGCCCCGGTCACCGTTGCACGGTGACCGGGGCGGTCGGCGTTTGCGGGCGGGCCCGCGAGCCCGGCCTGCGGGAAGCGGTCCCGGAGGCCCGGTCGTTACTGCTTGGCGGCCGGCGTGGCCGGGGGCGTCGTCGGAGGCGTCGTGGGAGGCGTCGTCGGAGGCGTCGTCGGGGCCGCCGTGATCTTCAGGTCCAGGATCAGGACCACGTTGTCCTTCGTGATCAGGCGGAGGTGGTACGTGCCCGGGGCGACGTCCGTGGTGAACAGCTCCGGCAGCGCGATCTTGCCGTCCGCGCCGGTCGGGGCCAGCAGCAGGCTGGTCACCTTCGCGCCGCTCTTGTCCTTGAACCACGGGCCCTTGGCCTTCGCCGGGTCCACCGGGACCCACGCGCCGTCCTGATTCTGCTCGACCAGCCCGGCGGTGACCTGCGCGCCCTCCACCGGCTTGTCCTTGGCGGTGGCCGTGACCTGCACGCCCGTGAAGCTGGTCCCCGCCACGACCTCCAGCGGCTTCGCCGCATCGGCGTCGGTGCGGGTCAACTTGTCCGCGACCGGGGCCGGCTTCGCCGTGACGGTGCCGGTGAAGTTCACGGTGAGCTGGGACTCGGTGTTGTAGGCCGCCACCCGCAGGTTGAACCCGCCCGCCTTGGTCCCGGCCTTCAGGCCGGGCAGGGCCGCGATGCCCTCGGCGTCGGTCTCGACCACGAGGAAGGTCTTGCCCTCGGTGCCGATGAAGCTGCCCGTGGTGTCGTCCTTGAGCTCGAACAGGATGGGCTTCGCGGCGGCCGGCTTGCCGTCGCTGAGCACCGCCTTGATCCGCGGGACCGCGGTGAACGCGGACCCGGCCTCGGCCTTGAGCTCCGGGCTGCCGAGCAGCTCCAGCTTGGCCAGGGTCGGGGCGGGCGTGGGCTTCTGAGGCTCGGCCGGCTTCGACGGCGTGGGCGTCGGGGTCGGCGTCGGCGTGGGCTTCGGCGTCTGGCCGCTCGGAGTGCTCGGCTTCGTCTGCGACGGCGTGGGCAGCGTCGTCGTGGGCGGCGTCGGGTAGTTCCCGACGGGCGGGTTCGGCACCCCGGCGGCACCGTTCTGGTACTGGTGCATGTACCCGACCACGGTGTTCACGTACTCGCGGGAGTTGTTGTAGCTGAGGATCGCCCGGTCGAGCTGCGCCTGGTCCGAGAGGTTCCGGTCGCCGGCGCACAGGTAGAGGCCCGCGCCCAGCGCCGCGTCGTAGATGTTGTTCGGGTCGCGCTTGGAGTCGCCGTTGCCGTCGGCGCCCCACGTGGCCCAGGTGGAGGGGATGAACTGCAGCGGGCCGACGGCGCGGTCGTAGACGGCGTCCCCGTCGAACTCGCCCTTGTCGGTGTCCTTGATCTCGGCGAAGCCGTTGCCGTCGAGGCGGGGGCCGCGGATCGGCTTCTCGGTGTAGCCGTCGGCCTTGAGCCCGTAGCCGGAGGCGTGCACGGACTCGACCCGGCCTATGCCGGCGAGCAGTTGCCACGGCAGCTTGCACCCGGGGAGCGCGGCGGCGACGGAGACCTCGGCGCGGCGGTACGCGTCGAGGGCGGTCGCGGGAATGCCGCTGGCTCCCTCTCCCCCGGTGCCGACGGGCGGTACGGCCGGGTCGGCGAGCGGGTCGGGCAGATCGAGGCGGGCGTCGCCGCGGTCGGTGGCCTGGGGGCTGTCCGGGGTGGGCTCGGACTCGCCCGCGTCTGCGGTGGGCGTGTTGGTCACCACGGCGGCGGTCGTCAGGCTGGCCGCGAGCGCGGCGGTGCACAGGACCTTGCGCGAGGTGTTGACGAGGTGACGGTGAAGCGGCTTCACAGTGCGGCGATCCCCCCAAGGCGGCCGACAAGGTATACGGCGGGTCGAGCCGTGGATATCCACTGTCTATCAGGTATTCGGATACGACTCGCCGCTGCCCGGGTAGATGTGACACACCATTCGTCTCGGCTTCACCGGGTCCTCACGACCGAACGAACAAAGGATCCGAGCTCACGCCGGAAACACCCCAACATGCGGCAGTATGACCGTTCTTGGCTCGCGCGCGTGCGGCGCCACGCGTGAAGGAAGTGATCCGGACACCCTGCCGTACTCGGCTAGATTCGACACCCATGACTGCTGAGGCGTACGAGATAACCTTCCGCGAACGGGCGGAGCGCAAGCGGACCCTGGGGGTCTTCCTTTTCATCGCGGCCGGAGGCATCTGGCTCTGGCTCGCCTACCAGCTGTTCGCCCCCTTCAGCCTCAGCTACGGCTCGAGCAGTAGCAAGACGTGCGCCTCCCGCGTCTTCTACGACGAGGGCGACTCCGGGAAGCGCAGCTACGCCGCCGTCGAGGGCGACCGCTGCGCGGCCGCACGGGACTCGGCCGACCTGCTCGGCATGCTCATGGTCTCGCTCCCGCTCGCGGCCGTCGGCGTCTTCCAGTACACCTCGGGCAGCGTCAGCCTGGCCATGCGCCGCCACGCCGAGGAACTGGCCGTGCTCCGGGCCCTGCCCAAGTCCTGAGTCACCGGCTCGCCGCGTGCGTGTGCACGCGCAGCAGCAGCGCGTGCAGGGTGGCCTGTTCGGCCTCGTCGAGAGGGGCCAGCAGGTCGTCGCGGACCGCCGCGACCTCCGCGGTCAGCTCGCCCAGGAGCCGCCGGCCCGGCGTGCTGATGCTCGCCAGGACCCGGCGGCGGTCGGCCGTGTCCCGCTCCCGGTCGACGTATCCGGCCCGGGCGAGTCCGTCGAGCACCTTGACCACGTCGCTCGGGTGCACCTCGAGCCGCTCGGCGAGATCGCGCTGCGGCTGCGGCCCGTGATCGGCGAGGGCGGCGAGCACGGCCATGTCCCACAGCCGCAGACCGCGTGCGGCGACCCGGTCGCCGACGAGGGCGCGGGCCTCCTTGCCCACCGTGGAGAGCAAGTAGGGGGTGAGGGCGGTCAGTCGGGGCGTCGAGGGGGCAACCATGGCCATATTGTAGGGTGACACCAATCATTGGTGTCACCCTACTGATTGCGCGTGAACGGAGCCCCAGCCCCATGGATGCCCTGCACACCCGCCTGCTCGTCGCCCGCTTCGGCGACGCCTTCCGCTTCTACGACGCCCTGCTCCCCGCCCTGCTCGGCGCGACGCGCACACGGGGCGGCGCCGAGGGCCCGTACGCCTCGTGGGACGTGGACGGCCAAGGCGTGCTCGCACTGTTCGACCGCGCGGCGATGGCCGCCACGACGACGGCGCTGCCCGGCGCCGCCGGGGGACCTGCCGGTCCCGATGACCGCACGATGCTCGTCAGCCGCGTCCCGGACGTGGACGCCGCCTACGCCGCCTGCCTGGCCCGCGGCGCCACCCCGGCCGGCCCGCCGGCCGACCGCCCGGAGTGGGGCCCGACCCTGCGCAGCGCCCATGTCCGCGACCCCGAGGGGAATCTGTGGGAGCTCCAGTCGTACTGAGCGTCGCACCCGGGTGCCGGGCCCCGCGCTCACTACGGTGAGGTGCCATGACCGACACCGACCCGATCCGCGTCCCCGACCTGACGGAGCGCCCCCACCGGCTGACCGTCGAGCGCGCGATGATCGCCTCCGAGCACACCCTGTACGCGGCGTGGACCGAGGAGTTCGACCGCTGGTTCGCCGCGCCGGGCTCGGTGGTGATGCGGCCCGAGGTGAACGCGCCGTTCTTCTTCGAAACGGAGTTCGCCAGGGAGCCGGGGGCTGCGCGGACGAGACATCCCCACTACGGGCGCTTCCTGCGCCTGGTCCCCGACCGGCTGGTGGAGCTGACCTGGGTGACGGGCCGGGCCGGCACGGCCGGCGCCGAGACGGTGGTCACCGTCGAGCTCAGCCCCCACCCGATCGGCACAACGCTCCACCTCACACACGCCGGGTTCTACGACGAGGCCGCCCGCGACGCCCACGAGTCGGCCTGGCACGAGATCCTGGCGAACCAGGACGAGGTCCTCACCGGCCCTGTTTCGTAGGCGGGGTTGCGGTGGGCGGGGTTGCGGTGGGCGGGGTCCGCGTACTCGGCGTCGGAGGGTGTCCGGGGGTTTCCCGGCAGTCCACTGTCCTTCCGTGTCGCGCCGGCCCCTCAAGGGCGCTCCTCCGTCGCCGAGCCGACAGACCCCCTAACCGAGTGAGACGCGCGTCACACCCGGCCGCGTCGTCGAGCTGTCACATCCGCCCGGGCTGTTCCGTCAGAGCTGTGTAACGGTCCGATACGGCAAGGAGATCACGATGGAAGCTCGGCTCAACTTCTTCGGCAACGCCGTCGCCGCCAAGTTCGCGCGGTACATCAACTCGGCAGGCAAGGTCATCTCGGACTCGACCCTGCCGGCCTCGACGCAGGAGCTGGTGAAGCTGCGGGCCAGCCAGATCAACGGCTGCGGCTTCTGCACCGACATGCACTTCAAGGACGCCGTGCACGCCGGGGAGACCGCCGTGCGGCTCAACCTGGTCGCGGCCTGGCGTGAGGCGACGGTGTTCACCGACGCCGAGCGGGCAGCCCTGGAGCTGACGGAGCAGGGCACGCGCATCGCCGATGCGGCCGGCGGTGTCACGGACGAGGCCTGGGCGGACGCCGCCAAGTACTACGACGAGGACCAGATGGCCGCCCTGGTCTCCCTCATCGCCCTGATCAACGCCTACAACCGGATGAACGTGATCGTCCAGCAGCCGGCCGGCGACTACCAGCCGGGCCAGTTCGGCTGATCACGCACGAGCACGGCCCGGCCGCTGCCGCCCGCCGCCCCTGATCGCCACACCAGGGACAGCGGGCGGACAGCGGCACGGAGGTGGCGGCGGCGAGAACCGTCCCGGCGGAACGACTGCGTCCCAACGCGCATGTCCCCCACACTTCATGAGGGTTCATCAGACAGCCGCCCCCTACCCGTGGAGCAGCCGGTGGAGTCTCAGGAGATCCCGATCACCATCACCCCGCAGCAGGCCGCCCACGGTGTGATTCTGACCGTGACGCTCGCGACCGGCGCGGCCCGGCTCAGGATTCCGCCCTCCCGGAACGGCGATCTCGTGCGGGCCCGGCTCGGCGAGGACGAGGTGCTGCTGCGCATCCGGGTCGCCCCGGGGCCCGCACCCGGCCCCGCACCCACGCCCGGACCCACACCCACACCCGCCTCGAGCTCGCGGGGGTGCCTCGTGGCACTCGGAATCGTCGTCGCCATCGTCATCGGCGCGATCCTGCTGAACAGCGGGGACGACGACAAGGGCGGCACCGCCGCCCCGCGGCCCACGCCCTCGTACAGCTCCTGGTCGCCGGCCCCGGCCCCGCCCCCGGTGAACGGCTCGAGCGATCCGCTCGCCTCGCCCTCCGAGGAGCCGGCCCCCAGCCCGTTCGACCGGGGCACCTGCCTCAACGGGACCCTTCCCGACTCCACGACCCCGACGAAGGTCAGCGGTGTGGAGGAGGTCTCCTGCTCGGCGTCCGACGCGCACTACAAGGTGATCGAGAGCATCCCGCTGACGTCGGAGCTGGACCGCTGCAACAGCAATCCGAAGACCCAGTACGCGTTCTCGTACCGCTACAGCCGGGGCGGGGTCACCATCAACCAGTACGTGTACTGCCTGGCCGGCCTAGGCTCGTACGCCCGCGACTGAAGCCCCGACCGCCACCCCCAGCAGCACCTGTGCCAGTTCCGCCGGCTGCGAGAACATCGGCCAGTGGCCCGTCGGCATCCGTACCAGGCTCCACCGCTCGCCCTTCAGGAGCGCGGCCACCTCCGGGCCCGGGTCCTCGCCGTCCAGCAGGCACTTCACGTACACCGCCGGGAGCTCGGACAGCGGGGCCGCGAGCTCCGCCGGTTCCGTCAGCGTGGCGCCGGGGTGCGGGGTCGCGCCCGCCACTATGCGGGCGATCTGCTCCGCGTCCAGGCCCTGGCCCGCGCAGTCGGCCGCGGTCAGCGGCGGCCAGAAGCCGTCGTGGGCGGTGATCGCGGCCTCGACCATCGCCCGGCCGTCCGGCCAGCCCGATACGAACGACCCGCCGTCCACCGGGACGTTGGCGTCCACGAACACCACCCGGGCCAGCCGGTCGCCGATCCGCTCGGCCGCCTGCCCGACCGGGATGCCCGCGTAGCTGTGGCCGACCAGGACCACCTCGCGGAGGTCGAGGCGCTCGACCTCCGCCACGATGTCCCTGACGTGCGTCTGCTGTCCGGCCGGTACGCCCTGCCGCTCGGCCAGGCCGGACAGCGTCAGCGGGTGGGCGTCGTGCCCCGCCGCGCGCAGCTGCGCGGCCACCTCCTCCCACGCCCACGAGCCGAGCCATGCACCTGCCACCAGTACGTAGTTCGCCATGGCGGCACGGTAGCGGGCCCCTCCGACATTCCTCCCTCAGCCAGTCCCCCTCAGCCAGCCCGCCCTGGGTCGCGGCGGTCGGGCCCGTCCCCGTACAGCGCGTCGATCTGCGCCGCGTACCGCTCCGCCACCGCCGTGCGGCGGAGTTTCAGGGTCGGGGTCAACGTGCCCGCCTCGATGGTGAAGTCCTCGGGCAGGACGTGGAAGGCGCGGATGCGGGCAGGCCGGGAGACCGTGGCGTTGGCCGCCGTCACCGCCTCCTCGACCAGGGCGCGGACCGCCGGGTGGGCGGCCGCGGCGGGCAGGTCCAGGGCGAGGCCGTCGAGGCCGCCGATGCCCTCGACGGCCCCGACGGCCCCGACGGCCTCGGCGCCCTCCTGCCGCGCCCACGCCGCGATCTCCTCCGCGTCCAGGGTGATCAGGGCGACCGGGTGGGGCCGGTGGTCGCCGATCAGGACCGCCCGCGACACGTACCGGGAGCGCTGGACGGCGAACTCGACCTCCGTCGGGGTGATGTTCTTCCCCGAGGAGGTGATGATCAGCTCCTTCTTGCGGCCCGTGATCGACAGGAACCCGTCGGCGTCCAGCTCCCCCAGGTCCCCGGTGTGCAGCCAGCCCTGCGCGTCCAGCGCCTGCGCCGTCGCGGCCGGGTTCGCGTGGTAGCCCGGGAAGACCATCGGCCCCCGGGCCAGCACCTCGCCGTCCGCCGCGATGCGGACCTCGCAGCCCGCGATCGGCCGGCCCACCGTGCCGTGGCGGACGGCCGCCGGGTGGTTCAGGCTGATCACCCCGCCGGACTCGGTCATTCCGTAGCCCTCGTAGACCGCGATCCCGCAGGCCCGCAGGAGGTCCAGGGTCGCCGGGGCGATCGGCGCTCCCCCGGTCAGCGCCCAGTTCAGCCGGCCCCCGAAGGCGCCCCTGACCAGGGAGTACAGGTTCCTCTCCGCCTCCTCGTACGCCGCCCGCGCGGACTCGGGCAGCCGGCCCTCCGCCGCCAGCACCCCGAGCCGCACCGCCTCCCGGAAGCGCTCGGCACCGCCCTCCCGGGACTCCGCCAGGGACAGCACCACCGAGTGGACCTTCTCGAACAGGCGCGGTACGGACGGGAGATGGGTGGGCCGCGCCTCGGCGAGCTCGGACAGCACGTCCTCGATCCGGCCGCCGAAGTAGCACAGCTCACCGCCCTGCAGCAGCGTCGTGAACTGGATCAGCTGTGCCAGCAGGTGCGCCAGCGGCAGGTACAGGTACGTGGAGTCGCCCGGTCCGCCGCGGGTCAGCGGGAGCGTCGCGTCCTGGATGGCGCCCAGGTTGCCGTGCGTGAGGCGGCAGCCCTTCGGCAGGCCCGTCGTCCCCGAGGTGTAGACGATCGACGCGTCGGCGCCCGGGGCCACCCGCCGGGCCCGCTCCAGGAGTTCCGCCTCCGGGGCGGGTTCGATCCCCCGCAACCCCGGCAACTCCTGCAGCTCCGACAGCCCCGACAGCCCCGTCAGCGCGTCCATCCGTACGGCCGCGCGCAGCGCCGGCAGCTTCGCCCGCAGCGCCTCCACCCGGTCCGCCTGCGCCGCGTCGTCGCAGACCACGAGCACCGCCTCCGAGTCCGCCAGGACCCAGGCCAGCTCCTGGTCCCCCGCCGTCGGGTACACCGGTACGAGGACGGCGCCCGCCGCCAGGATCCCGAAGTGGGTGTACGTCCACGCCGGCCGGGTCTCGGCCAGGACCGCCACCCGCTCCCCCGGCGCGACCCCCAGCCCGAGCAGCGCCCGCCCGGTCTGCCGGACGCGGGCGCGCAGTTCGGCGTACGTGACGGTCGTCCAGCCCCCGTCCCGTCTGAACCGCAGGGCGGTCTCGCCGCCGTACCGCTCCCCCGTCCACTCCGTGAACACCGCCAGCGTCTCCGGTCGCACAGCGTCCATCGCCCTCGCCTCCCTGGGGGTACGTCCGAGGTACGTACGCACGAAAAGACGCTAGGCAGGCCCGCATGCCCCGCGACATGACCGGAAGCGTCACCCCCGCTGACCCCAGCGCTCATCGGGGCTACCGTCGGACCCATGGGAAGGCGGACGATCACCGTGCACCATGTGCGCGCCGTGCTCGCGGGGGCGGCGCGCAGCGGCATCGACACCGTGCCGCTGCTCCAGGAGGCGCAGATCCCGCCGCTGCTGCTCGGCGACGACCGGGCGCGGATCACGCCGGCGCAGTTCGCCCGGCTGTTCCGGGCGTTGTACCGGACGACGCAGGACGAGTTCCTGGGGCTGTCCGCGGTGCCGAGCCGCCCGGGCACGTTCGCGATGATGTGCTGCGCCTCGCTCGGCTGCCGGGACCTCGGCGCGGCCGTGGAGCGGGCCGCGACGTTCTACGGCCTCTTCCCGGGCGGCCCCGAGCTGGCCCTCGAAGTGAGCGGCGGCGAGGCGCGGTTCACCGTGCACAACGATTTCGCGCGGGACGAGGAGCGCTTCCTGACCGAGTGCGTGCTCGCCATCTGGCACCGGTTGAGCAGTTGGCTGATCGGGCGGCGCATCCCGCTCGCGTACGCCGCGTTCGCGTACCCTCCGCCGCCGCACGAGGCCGAGTACGCGATCCTCTTCGACTGTCCGGTCCGCTTCGGGGCGGACCGTACGGGCGCGGCCTTCGACGCGCACTGGCTGGCCGCACCGCTCGTACGGGACGAGGCCGCGCTGGACGCGATGCTGCGCCGGGCGCCCTTCGACCTGCTGTCGCGGCCGGAGTACGGGACGACGGTCGCGGAGCAGGTCCGCCGGGCCCTGACACGGCAGTTGCGCAGCTCTCCGCGGCTGCCGGCGCTGGGGGAGGTGGCGGCGCGGCTGGCGGTGTCCCCGGCGACGCTGCGGCGCCGGCTGCGGCAGGAGGGGACCTCGTTCCAGCAGCTGAAGGACCATGTGCGGCGGGACGCGGCGATAGCGGGGCTGGCGGAGAGCGGGGAGCCGATCGCGGAACTGGCGGCCCGGCTGGGCTTCTCGGAGGACACCGCCTTCCACCGCGCGTTCCGCCGCTGGACGGGGACGACGCCGGGCGCGTACCGGATCGCGTCCGGTGGTTGGCAGTGAACGGCCTGCGCCGGCCGCCTACGGGATGCCGGCGGTCGTCTCGCAGTTGACGGCCGCGTCGGCGGTGCCCGCCTCCCCGTCGCAGAAGTCGGTGTCCGCTCCGCCGTCGAGGAAGTCGTCGGCGGGGCCGGCGAAGATCGAGTCGTCGCCGGCCTGGCTGCGGAGCCGGTCCCGGCCGCCTGCCGTGCCGGCGGTCGCGTCCCCGTCGAAGTTGGAGTTGTCGCCGAAGAGGGTGTCGTCGCCGCCCCCGCCGTCGATCTGGTCGTTTCCGGCGCACCTTCTCCGCCGTACGGGGGCGGGAAGGGGCCGGACGGGGCCGGACGGGGCCGAACGGGCGTGTGCGATCCGGGGTCAGGAAAGGTGAGCTGCGCGGTCAGCGACGTGCCGACCGGTCGGTCACTACCTTCTCCTCACCTGCCCCCGCACGAGACGTTTCGTTGGGAGAGCCGCCCATGCGTTTGCGAACCCCCACCCGCAGGACCGCCGTCGCCACGGCCTTGGCCGCGCTGGCCTTCTCGGCCACCGGGATCCCCGCCGCGGCCACGGCCACCGCATCCGAAGCCGGAGCCGCAGCCGCAGCCGGCCGGCCCGGCGACATCGTCGACGTCGCCGCCTCGGCCTTCCATCCGCTGCCCGGCCAGCCGACCGACACCAAGGCGTGGAAGATCCGCTACCGCTCCACCACCGCCGACGGCGCCCCGAACACCGTCTCCGGCACCGTGATCGTCCCGCAGGACGGCCGGACGGGCCCGCGCCCGCTCGTCACGTACGCCGTCGGCACCGTCGGCATGGGCGACTCCTGCGCGCCGAGCAACAACCTCCCGTACGGCACAGCCATGGAGGCCAACCTGATCCAGCAGCTCACGCTGCGCGGCTGGGCCGTGGTCGTCACCGACTACGAGGGCCTCGGCACCCCGGGGGTCCACACCTACACCGTCGGCCCCTCGGCCGGCCGCGCCGTGCTCGATGCGGCGCGCGCCGCCGAGCGCCTCCCGGAGGCGGGCCTGGGGGCCGGCACCCCGGTCGGCATCATGGGCTACTCCCAGGGCGGCCAGGCCGGCAGCTGGGCCGCCGAGCTGCAGGGTTCGTACGCGCCCGAGCTGAAGGTGAAGGGCACGGCGACCGGCGGGGTCCCGGCCGACCTGATGAAGGTGGCCGAGTTCAACAACGGCTCGTACGGCTCCGGCCTCATCTTCATGGCGGCGGCCGGTCAGGACGCGGCGTTCCCCGAGCTCCGGCTCGACTCGTACCTCAACCCGGCGGGCAAGACCCTGGTCGCCGGCATGAAGGAGAGCTGCGTGGCGATCGACGCCATCGCCGGCTCCTTCAAGCGGATCTCCGACCTGACGACCCGCAACCCCCTCGAACAGCCGGACTGGCAGGCCCGGTTGAACCAGAGCAGGCTCGGGCGGACGGCCCCGGCCGCACCGGTGCTCCAGTACCACGCGCTCGGCGACGAGCTCATCCCGTACGCCGTCGGGCGGCAGCTGCGCTCCGAGTGGTGCACGAAGGGCGCGAACGTGGAGTGGGACACGATCTGGGTCGGGGAGCACGTCAGCGGTGTGATCACCCACTCCGTGGCGGCGGGCAACTGGCTGGCGGACCGCTTCGCGGACCGCCCGACCCACCCGAACTGCTGACGGACGGACCGGGAACGCCGAGACCCCAGGCCCCAGAGCCCAGGCCCCGGGACTCAGAGGCCTGGGGTCTCGGCGTTCCGGATGATCCGGGTGAGCAGATCCCGTACGGCGGCCGACTCGTCCTCGGACAGCCCCTCGGCGAGCCGGGCGTCGAGCTTCGCCACCAGCGCGTCGGCCTGGGCGAACACCTCCGTGCCGCGCTCGGTCATCCGGATCTCGATCAGCGTGCCGTGGATCGGGTGCGGGGTACGGGCGACCAGGCCGCGCGCCTCCAGCCGGCCGAGCAGGCTGTTCATCGTCTGCGGAGTCACCGAGAGCTTGCGCGCGAGCTCGGCGGCGTTGATCCCGGGGTTGTCGCTGAGCACGGCGAGCGCGCCCTGCTGCGCAGCGGTGATCCCCGCCTCGCGCACGGCGGCCTCCTTCGCGGCCTGGGTCACGCGCTCGGCCTGCTTGATGAAGACCAACAGTCGCTCGGAGTAATGCATGCGCCGAGTGTAGGAGACGGTCACCAGTTCCCGCCGAGATGACAGGCAGCTTGCGTACAGCTATTCGCATGCTGTTAGCTGCATGCATACGAACAATCCGCGGCCACCTCTGCAAGGAGCTCGACATGACTGCCGTCCGCACCCGCCCCGCCCTCAGCAACGACCTCGCACGCGCCATCGTCGACGCCGCCCTCGCCGCGGCCCGGGAGACGGAGCTGCGGTTCGCCATCGCGGTGGTCGACGAGTCCGGCCACCTCAGCGCGTTCGCCCGGATGGACGGCTCGGGCCTGATGACCATCCAGATCGCCCAGGACAAGGCCTACACGGCGGCCGCCTTCGGCCTGAGCACCACCGACTGGCACGAGTTCGTCCAGAACGACGCGCAGCTGTCGGCGGGCGCCCGGACCGGTATCGACCGCCTGGTCACCTTCGGCGGCGGTCTCCCGATCGTCGTGGCCGGCCAGCTCGTCGGCGGAATCGGCGTCTCCGGCGGCCACTGGTCGGACGATGTGAAGATCGCCGAGGCCGGCCTGACCGCCATCACCGAGTAGCCTCCGCCCCCGGAACGGGTCCGGGCAGAGCCCGGGAAACGGCGAAAGGGCGGGGCGGGGAGAAGCAGCGGCACCCCACCCCCACCCCCGCCCCCGCCCTCGGCCTCGGCAAGCCGCACCCGGCACGGGACCGGCAGGGTCAGGCCCTGCGGTACAGGTCCTCGATCTCCCGCTCGTGGTCCCGGGCGATGACCCCCCGCTTCAGCTTCAGCGACGGCGTCAACTGCCCCCGAGCCTCCGTGAACTCCCCCACCAGCACCGTGAACCGCCGGATCGACTCCGCCCGCGACACCAGCCGGTTCGCCTCGTCCACCGCCCGCTGGATGTCCGCCCGCAGTTCCTCGTCCCGTACCAGCTCCCTGGTCGGCACGCCCGTCTTCTTCCGCATCTGCCGCCAGTGCGCCAGCCCGTCGGGCTCCAGCGTGATGAGCGCCACGACGTACGGCCGGTTGTCGCCGATCACCATGCACTGGCCGACCAGCGGGTGCGCCCGCAGCCAGTCCTCGAGCGGGGCCGGGGCCACGTTCTTGCCGCCGGACGTGATGATCAGGTCCTTCTTCCGCCCGGTGATCGTCAGGTACCCCTCCCCGTCCAGCTCCCCGATGTCCCCGGTGGCGAGCCAGCCCCCGGCCCCCACGCCCCCGTGAGCGGCGGTGTTCCAGTACCCCGCGAACACGTGCCGGCCCCACAGCAGCACCTCACCGTCGTCCGCGATCCGCACCGCCGTGCCCGGCAGCGGCCACCCGACCGTCCCGAGCCTCGGCCTCAGCGGCGGCGTGACGGTGCTGGCCCCGGTCGTCTCCGTGAGCCCGTACCCCTCGAAGACCTCGATCCCGGCTCCGGTGTAGAACGCCGCGAGCCGCCGCCCGAGCGGCGAGCCGCCGCTCAGGATGTACCGCACGCGCCCGCCCAGCGCCGCCCGGATCCGCCGGTAGACGAGCGGGTCGTACAGCGCCCGCGCCGCCCGCAGGCTCACCCCCGGGGTCCGGCCCTCGACGATCTCCCCGTACCGCTGCGCGATCCGCGCCGCCCGGTCGAACGACGAGGCCCGGCCCATCCGTTCGGCCGTGGCCCGCGCGGTGTTGTAGACCTTCTCCAGCACGTACGGGATGGCCAGCAGGAACGTCGGCCGGAAGCCCGCGAGATCGGCGAGCAGGTCCTCGGTCTGGATGCTCGGCGCATGCCCGAGCTTCACCCGCGCCCGCATGCAGCCGACGGCCACCATCCGCCCGAACACGTGCGAGAGCGGCAGGAAGAGCAGCGTGGAGGCCGGGTCCGTGCTGACCGACTTGAAGACGGGATGCAGCAGCTCGACCGCGTTGTCCGCCTCTGCGAAGAAGTTGGCGTGCGTGATCACGCAGCCCTTGGGCTGCCCGGTGGTGCCGGACGTGTAGATGAGCGTGGCCACGGAGTCCGGCGTACGGACGGACCGGCGCGCGTGCACGACCGCGTCGGGCAGATCCTCGCCGGCCTTGACCAGCCGTGCCAGCGCGCCGGTGTCGAACTCCCACAGGTGCGCCAGCCAGGGCAGGTGGGCCCGCTCGGCGCTGACGATGCGGGCCTGCGCGGTGTCCTCGACGGCGCAGGCCACGGCGCCGGAGTCCTGGATGATCCAGCGGGCCTGGAGCGCGGAGGAGGTCGGGTAGATGGGTACGGTGACCAGCCCTGCGGCCCATCCGGCGAAGTCCAGCAGGGTCCACTCGTAGGTGGTCCGGGCCATGATCGCGAGCCGGTCGCCCTCGCGCAGCCCCTCGGCGATCAGCCCCTTGGCGACGGCCATGACCTCGGCCGCGAACTCGGCGGCGGTGACGTCCCGCCAGCTCCCGTCCCGCTCCTTGCGGGCGAGCACGACCTCGCCGGGGGCCTCGCGGGCGTTCTGGAACGGGATGTCCCCGAGCGACCCGCTCCCCGGCACGCCGGCCAGCGCGGGCACCTCCACCTGCCGCACCACCCCGTCGACGACGGTCAGCACGGGCGGTACCAGCTTGGGTTCGGCTCCCACGGCTTCCACGGCGCCCTCCTCGGCTCGACTCGGGGGTTACCGCCGGTAATCTATGCACCTCCACCCCAGCTGACCACCCCTCCGCCCACCCCGACCCGAACCCACCCGACACCTCCACACCACCCGCACCACCAGCAACAGCCGCTTCGCGACCCCGGAATTCCGAACAGCCCCCGGGGCAACGGCAGTTGCTGTCGGCATCTACAGTGGGCCGCCTGTGGGAGGGGTGGGTATGGGGGCACAGGATCTGCCGCGCGAGTACCGGGCCGGGGGGCGGAAGGCAGCCGTTGCCCTGACCGTCCTGGGGCTCATGACCCTCGGGTGGTTGGTGGAGGCGTGGACCGAGGAGCTCATCCCCTACTGGGCGAAGCTGCTGTCGAGCGCGGTGGCGCTGTTCGTCGCGGGGATCGTCGTCACCGTCCCGCGGTCCGGGACCTCGGCGGACCGCACCGGCCTCAAGGTCAAGGGGCCCCTGCGGACGCGCCGGCTGGCCTGGTCCGAGATCCAGGACATCGAGGCCCGGCCCGTCGGCGGCGCGTCCCTCGGCGAAGGACTGGTGCCGACCGTGGTCACGTACGCCCACCGGGCCGGCGGCCGACGCCTGACGCTCCTCCACCTCAACGACATGTACTACGACGTCGACCGCGAGGTCGGCGTCCTGCGCGCCGCCTGGACCGAGCTGCGCGACGCCGGCTGAAGGGCGTGCACGAGGCCGGTCCCCACCACGCCTCGACCTCGCACGGCTGTGCGACGATCACTCGTCGCACACCACCCTGGGGGGTTCATGCCAACGCTCATGCCATCGCCATCGGCGGCCGTAAGACGTCCGGTTTCCACCGCGCTGACGTGCCTGTTCGCCGTCCTCGCCGCACTTCTCCTGCCGCTGAGCGCCGCGCATGCCGCGCCGGTCGCTCAGGACTGCGTCGCCGTCGCCGAGGGGCGCTACGCAGGGACGTTCGCCACCGCCGGGCAGACGCACTGCCTGGAACTGCCGAGCCCCCAGGGCGCCCGGATCGCCGCCCTCACCTCGCTCGGCGGCGCGGGTGTGCCCGTCCAGGTCGAGGTGGTCGACAAGAACGGCACCGCCCAGTGCACCGCCGGGGAGCTCGACCGGGGCGGCTGCGCCCTCACCGGAACGGCACCGTTCCGTGCGCTGGTGCACGCCGACGACACCACCGAAACCGGACCGTACGGCGTCCACTTCGTCCGTACGGACCTGACCCAGAACGGCTGCCAGGTCCTGCCCGCCGGGAGCTTCGCCGACGACGCGGCGGCCGTGCGGCTGGAGACCGGCGACGGCGTCTTCTCGCACTGCCTGACCATCCCGGCCGATGCGCACTCCACCTCCGAGCTCCTCCGCATCCGCTACGGCGTACCGGACGACACGGACCTGTTCCCGCGTTACGAGCTCAGCGTGGTCGACACCGACGGCAACGGGCCGCCCTCGTGCTACGACCACCCCGCCCCGGGCCAGCAGCTGCGGACGGACGGCCTCACCAGCTGCTCCTTCACCGCCGGCAAGGCGTACACCGTGCTCCTGCGGGGCCAGGACGCCCCGCGCAGCCACACCCTGGACCGCCGGGACGTCACGGCCACGGCCCGGGGCTGCACCGTGTCCGCCGCGACGGCGATCGGCGCCCCGGCCACGACCGGAACGTCCGGCAAGGTCGGTACGTTGCGCTGCCACCGGATCACCACGGCCGCCGCCACGGACCGGCTGTACATCAACCCCCGGGACGCCCACGACGGCACGAACGTGCTGGTCATGGACAACAACGGCGGCATCGCCTGCCACCAGCGGACCTCGGCGTGCACCCCCACGGGCTCCACCGGCTACCAGGTGGTCACCCAGGTCCCGGAGGGCTACCACCTGCCCGCTGGCTACCGTCTCGACGCCTGGCGGATCGCCACGGCCGCCGGGCCCGCGCCCGAGTGCACCCGGGTCGGATCGGTCGCGTACGGGTACGGCCCGCTGACCGGCACGCTCTCCGAGCAGCACACCGGCGTGTGCGCTGTCCTGCCGAGCGTCTCGGGCGACCGGTTCAGGGCCGACATCACTTCCACCGCCACGGACGGGTCCCCCGGCCCGGAGCCCGCGCTCTACGACAACGCGGCGCGCAACCTCTGCACGGGCAACTCGTCCAACTCGTCCACGTACGACTGCCAGGGCACCGACCAGGGCCTGTTCGTCCTCTCGCTGCAGAACTGGGCCGACCATTCGGCCTACCGCGCGAATCTCGTCTGCACCAACGCGCCCTGCGGCTCGGAGGACGTGTCGGTCGGGACGGTCACGCCGGGCACTGCGCAGAGCGGTACGGTCGCCACCCTCACCGTGCAGGGCACCGCGCTGGGCATGGGCACCACCGTCCGGCTGACCGGCGGCCCGGCGCCGCTGACGGCGACGACCGTCTCGGTCTCCGACGACGGCCGGACGCTGAAGGCAAGCGTGGACCTGCGTACGGCTCCCGCAGGCAACTGGAACATCAGCGTCGTCGCGCTCGGCAGCGAGTACGCGCGCGGCACGCTGACGGTGACGGCGCCCCCGGTCTCCGGCCTGGGTACCTACAAGCCGATCACGCCCACCCGGCTCATGGACACCCGTAGTGGACTGGGCGTCCCCAAGGCGAAGGTCGGCCAGGGAGGCACCGCGACCCTGCAGGTCACGGGCACCGCGGGGATCCCGGCGGCGGGGGTGACGGCCGTCGTCCTGAACGTCACGGCGACCGACCCCACCGATGCCAGCTACGTCTCCGTCTACCCCGACGGCACGACCCGCACCAGCGCCTCCAACCTGAACGTCACCGCGGGCCAGACGATCCCGAACCTCGTCATCGTCCCCGTCGTCAACGGAAAGGTCAGCTTCTACAACAACGCAGGCGCCGTCGACCTCATCGCCGACATCGCCGGCTACTACACGACCGACGGCACCGGCTCCACCTACAAGCCGATCACACCCACCCGACTCATGGACACCCGCAGCGGACTCGGCGTCCCCAAGGCGAAGGTCGGCCAGGGCGGCACCGCAACCCTGCAAGTCACAGGCGCCGCCGGACTCCCCGCCGCAGGGGTGACGGCCGTCGTCCTGAACGTCACGGCCACCGACCCCACCGACGCCAGCTACGTCTCCGTCTACCCCAACGGCACGACCCGCACCAGCGCCTCCAACCTGAACGTCACCGCGGGCCAGACGATCCCGAACCTGGTCATCGTCCCCGTCGTCAACGGAAAGGTCAGCTTCTACAACAACGCAGGCGCCGTCGACCTCATCGCCGACATCGCCGGCTACTACACGACCGACGGCACCGGCTCCACGTACAAGCCGATCACCCCCACGCGGCTCATGGACACCCGCGAGGGACTCGGCGTACCGAAGGCGAAGGTGGGCCAAGGCGGAACAGTGACCCTGCAGGCCACGGGCACCGCGGGAATCCCGGCGGCGGGGGTGACGGCCGTCGTCCTGAACGTCACGGCCACCGATCCCACCACCGGCAGTTACGTCTCCGTCTACCCGAACGGGACGACCCGCACCAGCGCCTCGAACCTCAACTTCACCGCCGGGCAGACGATCCCGAACCTCGTGGTCGTCCCCGTCGTGAACGGAAAGGTCAGCTTCTACAACAACGCAGGATCCGTCGACCTCATCGCCGACGTCGCCGGCTACTACACGATGTAACGCAGGAGCACCTCCCCGTGCGTCGGCCCGCTGTTGGCCGACGCACGGCGGTCGCCCCGCCCGGGCCCGGCTCAGGCGGCCTCGCGCGCCTCGGGTGGAGGGCAGTCGCGGCAGCGGCCCGGGTGCGGGGCGCGGAAGGCGCGGTCGCAGCCGTCGCAGGTCTGGAACGGGTCCGGCCGTCTGACCGGCCGCGCCGCCGGGGCCGCCGGCAGGCGCGGCGGGAGCAGCGCCTCGAGCCGGTACGCGAGTACGGACGCGGGGCTGCGCATCGGCTCGGGAAGGTTCCCGGTCAGGGCCAGCCCCACGGCCTCGGGGTCCGCCCCGCGCTCCAGCCACGCCGAGACCTTGGGCGCGAGTCGCTGCACGTCGCGCTCGGCCAGCAGCAGGCGCGGGTCGTGGCGCCGTAGCCCGGCGAGCAGGTCCGCCGCACCGGGGTGCAGCTGCTGCCGCGGGGGCGAGGGCGCAGGCTCCGGCTCCGGGGCCTCCTCCGGCTCCGGCTCCGGCTCCGGTACGGGCGCCCGGTCCGGCGGCGGAGGGGGCGGAGGGGGTTCGTCGCCGCTGGTCAGCGGCTTGTTGTACGAGTACGTACGGGTCACCACCTGCCCGGTGTCCAGCCGCTCGCGCCGCCGTTCCAGGTAGCCGTGCCGCTCCAGCTCCCGCAGGGCGGCGCTGATCCTGATCTCGCCCTCCGTGAACCGTTCGGTCAGCGCCCTGATGCCGACCGGGGCGCCGTCGGGCAGCGACTGGATGTACGCCGCGACCCCGATCGCCGTCGCCGACAGCTCGCGGTGCTGGAGGAGGTGGTTGCCGACCACGGTGTAGCGACTGGCATGCCACGTGTTGACGTGGATGACACCGGATCGGGGGGTCCCGGGCTGAACTCGGGACGATGCGCGCGAGGGCGCGCTAGGGTGCTGGGGAGCCATGGGGAAGGTTGTGTCTTCCTGCTTGGTCAGGCCCTCGACCGGGATGCCAGTCCCGCCGGGGGCCGTCTCATGTCTGCGGTTGTCGGGGCGAGCATATGCCCGCCAACCGGCCCGAAATCCAGCCCAGTTGGCACAGTTCACCCGACCGAGCGACGGGGCCGGTGGGGTTGGGTCGGTTGGTTCTTTAACTCGGTTCTTTGGCTCTTTTATGTCCGGGCACGCCGGATCTCAGCGCCCCGCGACACGGCGGCGAGCGACACTTCCGCCCACACCACCTTGCAGGGAACCGGCCCTTCCCGTACGCCCCAACGCTCCGCGAGCGCTTCGACCAGTACGAGCCCCCGCCCCGCGTCGTGGATCTGCGGGATCCGGTCGCCCCGAGTGTCCGCCACCTCGATCAGCAGCGTTTCGGGGGTGACGGTGAGGGCGAGTTTGAAGTCCCGCCCGGGCACCCGCCCGTGGGTGATCGCGCTGGCGGAGAGCTCGGCGATGATCCGCCCCGGCACCTCCAAGGGCAGCCCCCAGGCCCGGAGTTGTTCGATGGCGAGCACGCGCCCGAGTCGAGCGCCGCGCGGGGTCGCGGACAGCTGGACGTGAAAGTCGACGAGTTGAGGAATCACGTCACTCAGCGTGGCCGTCCGTGCGTACCGTGGGAACCAACACCGCCCGTACGTCCCGCGTTTGTCCGGCGCTTGTCCAGTGCTGTCGCGGCTGTCCGGACCGACCCGACGGGTACGGGGCGCTGAGGACATCGGCTCGTCGGAAGTGGGCGCGCAATGAGCGTGGACAACAGTGACGGTACGGAAGAACCCGGCTGGGACGTAGACCCGGAGGACGAACAGGGCGTGGCGGTACTCGCCGCGCTGGCCCGCCAGCTCAAGACCTGGCGCGAGTCGGCGGGTATGCGGGCCGCCGAGTTCGGGGCCGCCATCCAGTACGGGGAGGACCTGGTACGCAAGGTCGAGGCGGGCAAGCGGATCCCCCGCCCCGAGTACCTCGACAGGGCTGATGAGGTCTTGGACGCGAGGGGAAAGATCTCGGCGATGAAGGCCGACCTGGAGCAGGTCCGCTACCCCAAGAAGGTCCGTGACCTGAAGAACAGGGAGGCCAAGGCCGTCGAGATCGGCACGTACAACAACCACAACATCTATGGCCTGCTGCAGACCGAGGAGTACACACGAGCCCTCTTTCGCACATGGCGACCGACCTACGCGCCGAACGAGATGGAGCGGATGGTGTCGGGTCGCATGGCACGGCAGTCGATCTTCGAGAGGTCACCCGCTCCCGCCCTCAGCTTCGTCCAGGAAGAGGTCACGCTTCGCCGTCCGATCGGAGGCACAATGGTGTTGCGCCGACAGCTCGAACACCTCTTGGAAGTGATCGAGTTGCCGAACATCGAGTTCCAGGTGATGCCGACCCTCCGCGAGGACCACGCCGGAATGCTAGGGCTGATCGAGCTACTGAAGTTCGGCGATGGTTCGGCGGTCGGCCGAGCGGAAGGGGCGTTCCACGGACGCCCGGTCTCTGATCCCAAACAGCTTCAGATCCTTGAGCTGCGCTATGGCATCATCCGAGCTCAGGCGCTCACGCCCCGAGAGTCGAGGGCCTTCATCGAGGAACTGCTGGGAGAAACATGATCCACCACCCCGAGCTGGACTGGTTCAAGAGCAGCTACAGCAGCAGCAGCGACGGCAACGACTGTGTCGAGGTCGCCTGGTTCAAGAGCAGCTACAGCGACAGCAGCGACATCAACGACTGCATCGAGGTGGCCAACACCCCCGGTGCGGTTCTGGTCCGGGACTCCAAGGACCTCCAGCGTGCCCACCTGACGGTCGGGCCCGACGCGTGGGCCGGGTTCGTGGCCCACGCGTCCGGTATCTGACGACGACCCTAGGCGCGGGTGCAGACGTGCACCGACTCGCTGTGCCCGCCCTCGCTGTGGACGATCCGCAGCACGTTGTTCTTGTACGTCACCTTCAGCACCTGGCCGTCGCTCGTGTCTTTGTGGCCCGGCGGCTTCCAGGGGAAGGTGAGGGAGACGTCGTCTCCGACCTCGTTGGGGACGGTGAGGGCCTCGCCGCCCGTCAGCCGGCTGACGCCCTTGGGTGCCTCGTACACGTCGAGGACCAGGTGGCCGCCGCGGTGCAGCCAGCCTCCGTGCCAGGTGATCGGCTCGGGACCACTGGTCCAGGTGATGGTCCAGCCGGAGTTCCCGCCGCCGTCCGCGTTCACGGTGGCGGTGCCCTTCACGGTCTCGCCGTTCGGCGTGGTCGACTCGAGGTGCCAGTCGCCCTTGATGAAGGCGTCGAAGGCCCTGGTCACCACGCTGGAGGCGGTCACCGCCGGCGTCGGGGCCGCGGAGGATGCCGCCCCGCCACCGGCCGGTCCCGACGCCTGGGCCGAGGCCGAAGCCGACGCCGAGGCCGGAGCCGCGGACGATGCGGCCGCGCCCCCGGAGGCCGGGGTCTTGTCCTTGCCGCCGCACGCCGCGACCAGCGAGGCGCCGACTCCGATCGCCAGGTAGCGCAGCGCGTTGCGCCGCCCGATCATCTGCGCTGCCGCGCGTATCTCCCGTACCGTCACCACGCCCCCATACAAACCCAGTTGATCAACAGCGACCGACTATAGGTGAGCGCTCGCACATTCATCCGTATGGCCCGATTCGGAGTGCACGGGCGGGGTAGGGAGGGCCCGTCCAACTCTCATCGGCAACCCCGGAGGCATCCGTGCCCGCAATGAACGGCCCCTACCAGGCCGGTACCCCCTGCTGGATCGACCTGATGGTCCCCGACCAGCAGGCCGCCCTCGACTTCTACCGCGACCTCTTCGGCTGGCAGGGGGAGATCGGCCCGGCGGAGACCGGCGGGTACTCCGTCTGCACCCTCAAGGGCAGGCCGGTGGCCGGGATCATGAAGGCGATGAACCCCGACGGGACGGCGCCGGACCCGATGCCGCCGACCGTGTGGACCACGTACCTGGCCACCGACAGCATCGACGCCACCCTCAAGTCGGTCACCGACGCGGGCGGCTCGGTGATGATGGGGCCGATGGACGTCATGGACCTCGGGCGGATGGCCGTCATCACCGACCCGACCGGTGCCGCGGTCGGCCTCTGGCAGTACGGCACCTTCGCCGGGGCCGGCATCGTCAACGAGCACGGCGCGCTGATCTGGAACGAGCTCAACACCGGCGACACCAAGGCCGCCGCCGCGTTCTACTCGGCCGTGCTGCCGCTCACCACGGCCGCGACGGAGATGCCGGGCGCCGAGGGGTACATCGAATTCAAGGTCGGCGGGCGGGCGGTCGGCGGGATGATGGACCTCTCCGCCCTGCCGGCCGGGGTTCCGCCGCACTGGCTGCCGTACTTCCACGTCGACGACGTCGACAGCATCCAGGCGGCCGCGGAGCGGGCCGGCGGCAGCGTCATGGCTCCGGCGTTCGACATGGCGGCCGGGCGGATGGCGGTCCTCGCCGACCCGCAGGGCGGCACCTTCGCGGTGATCAAGGCTTCTGCGCCGGAGCAGCCTGCCTGAGCAGGGGCAGCCGTTGCCCCGGGCGTCACGGCCGGGGCAACGGTCCGCCGCTTCCGCCGCTTGGAACCGTACGCCCTCATTCCGCGTCCCAGATGAACATGATCAATCAATTCTGGTCATGTCCGGTTATCAACTACCCAGGGGACTCATGTCGTTCGACGCGGAATGGGCTCAGCACAAGGCCGCCGTACTCGCGCAGCAGTCGCCCGCCATGCGCCTCAACCACGTGCCCGCCGACGCGAGCACCCCGGGCAGCCCGGCCGGGAGCCTCGTCGCCGGGGCGCAGTCCATCAACGGCAACGCCAACCTGCTGATCGAGATCGCCGCGCTCCTCCACGAAGGCCGGCCCGACGGCGACGCGAGCACCATGGCCCGCGCCCCCCGGGCCCACGCGGACGTCTCGGCGCAGGCGCTGCGCTTCGCCCGCTTCGCCGACGACCAGTTCAAGGACACGATCAACCTGTTCGCCGCCCTCGCCACCAAGCTCAAGACCACCGGCACCAACTTCGCCCAGGTCGACGACGGAACGGCCCGCAACTTCCTGAACGGCATCCTCGACGGCGGCCAGTACGTGAAGCCGGAGTCCAAGTGAGCCTGAGCCACCGCAAGGACGTCGAGTTCCTGGAGGAGTGCAACCCGGCGCTGGTGGAGCGCAACGCCGCCGAGTTCAAGCGGCTGCGCGAGCTGCTGGTCCAGGCCGAGGAGCCCGCGCGGCGCGCGGAGACCGGTACGCAATGGCAGAGCGACGGCAGCCACACGTACACCGACCGCCTGTCGGAGGCCCGGCAGCTCGTGCTCCACATGGCCGAGGGATACGACAAGGCCGCAAGCGCGCTGCACGCGTACGCGGCGGCCCTGACGACCGCCAAGTCGCACTACTCGAACGGCAAGCGCACCGAGCGCAAGCTCGCGGCACTCATCGCCACGAAGGGCACGGCGATCACGCGCACGGCGCAGGAGGCGGAGCCGATGTGCCAGTGGGAGGACATGCGGGCGACGACCGGGGTCATGGACTTCTTCGCCGAGCTGACCATGGACGTGGACGACATCCGCGAGGAGGCGAACCGGCTCCACGACGACGCGGGCGGCAGCTTCCACCAGGCCAAGACGGCCGAGCAGGAGGCGCGCAGCGTGTGCGTGCACGCGCTGAAGCAGGCGTACGAGCTGCTGCCCGAGTTCAAGGTCAAGGGCGGTGCGGGCGGCGGGGTCGACGTCTACGCGGCGATGGCCGACATCCGCCGCGAGGCGGCGGAGGCCCGTACCAACCCCCTGACGCACCTGCCGGGCAGCGGCCCGAAGAAGGAGATGACCGGCCCGTTCGGGAACGAGCCGGTCTCCCCCGAGCTGCGCGACATCCGGATGCGGGTGGCGGGGCTGCCGGAGGCGGACGACAACTACTGGGACCCGCCGCAGTCGGACGAGGGGCGGGCGGAGTGGATCCGCAACAACAAGGAGATCCTGCGCGCGGCCGCGCAGCGGGCGGGGCTGCCGGAGGAGATGGTCGCCGGCATCGCCTGGAAGGAGGTCGGCGGACAGCCGGGGATCTTCGACGACGGCGTGGACTTCTTCCGCCAGGCGGCGGACGCCCCGTGGGGCCTGAGCCCGGTCACGGCCGAGAACCTGCCGGACCGCGCGGGCGGCAAGCCGGACGAGACCTCCTTCGGCCCGATCGCGGTCCAGCTACGACGCGGCGCGGAGGTGCTCGGGTACGACCCCGAGAACCTCACGGACCAGCAGCGCAACGTGGTGAAGTCCGCGCTCCAGGACCCGAAGCAGAACGCCTTCATAGCCGCCGGCTTCCTGGCGCAGATCAAGGAGGAGACCGGCTACGCGAACGTCCCGGCGGACCAGCTGACCGAGGCCCAGATGCAGGAGATCGCCGCCCGCTACAACGGCGGCCCGTACTGGGAGTCGAAGAAGGCGCAGGACTACGGCGATGATTTCCGGAACAACCTCGGCAACGTGAAGAAGGCCATGCAATGACGTACGGGAGCGGGCGCGAGAGCATCGACCTGCCCGAAGACCGGGGCTGCCTCCAGTGGGTCCTGGGCGTCCCCCTCGGGATCATCCACGTCCTGAATGCCGTCGCCGTGTTCGCGGCCCTGTACGCCGGGCCACAGGGCGAGTGGGACGACCAGGGGTACGCGGGCGTCGGCGCGATGTGCCTGATCTCGATGTCCCTGAGCGCACTGGGCCTGCTCATCACCATCATCCCGGGCGTCCGCCGCACGATGGGCCTGTGGTGGCTGGCCCCGCCGATCGTCCTCGGCCTGACGGCATTCATCCGCGGGGAGACTCTGGGCTGAGCCGTCTCAGGGGGCCTTCGTGACCGTGCCGTCCGTGTTGATCTCGAACGCCCACCCGAGGCCGAGCTTGGCGTCCCCGACTTCCGTATCGCTGGCGGATTCGCCGGCGACCCGGGCCGAGGACTGCACCCGGTGCCCCTTGGAGTAGTTGTTGTTGATGACGTTGCCGCCGTGGGTGATGTTCTGGGTCCCACCGTCGTGGGCGGCGTTGTCCTGGCGGACGGGCCCGCCCGGCTGGTCCGGCTCGGTCACCGCTGCCGCCGGGCGGGGTCACCGACGATGATGTCGCCGCCCTGGGTGATGTTCTGGATGCCGCCCCCGTACGCCGTGTTGTTCTGTACGTACGTCTGCTGCGCCGCCGGCAGCTCGCCCTGGATGCGGGCGATCAGCTCGCCGAGCTCCGCCGCCATCTCGGGCTGCTCCTCCAGGAGGTCCTTCAGCCGGCCGCACCACTCGGCTTCGAGTGCACGTCGTACGGCCCCCTGCTCCTGCGGGTTGGCGGCCCGGCCCAGCTGCGCGGCGAGGCGGTCGAGGCGGCCGGCCGCGGTCTGTTCGGCCTGTGGGTTCCCGCGGCCCAGGAGGCGGGTGAAGCCGGAGCGGGTCGTCTGCCACGCATCGGTCGCGGCAGCGCTCACCAAGGCCGTACCACCCGTGGCGGCCAGTAACTCCAGCGTTTCTGTCAGCACCGTGTTCCTCCAGCTCAGCGGAGCTCCCACGGGTGAACTTCCCTTGAGAGCAGACGAGTTGGAGACAAGTCAATGCATCCGCTCCCGAACGCATCGCAGCCCCCGCCCGGACGGGGGCGGGGGCTGCGGGGCGGTGGGGACGGTCAGGCCGGGACGGGGACCGCGGTGGGCTCGTCCAGCGGGGAGGACGAGGCGGCCTCGTAGGCCTTCTTGTCCAGGATTCCCTCGCGGGCCGCGACCACGACCGGGACCAGGGCCTGGCCGGCGACGTTCGTTGCCGTCCTCATCATGTCCAGGATCGGGTCGATCGCCATCAGCAGGCCGACGCCCTCCAGGGGCAGGCCCAGGGTGGACAGGGTCAGCGTCAGCATGACCGTGGCGCCCGTCAGGCCGGCCGTGGCGGCCGAGCCGACCACCGAGACGAAGGCGATCAGCAGGTAGTCGGTGATCGTCAGCTGGACGTCGAAGATCTGCGCGATGAAGATCGCGGCGAGCGCCGGGTAGATCGCGGCGCAGCCGTCCATCTTCGTGGTGGCGCCGAACGGGACGGCGAAGGAGGCGTACTCCTTCGGGACGCCGAGGCGCTCGGTGACCTTCTGGGTGACCGGCATGGTGCCGACCGACGAGCGGGAGACGAAGGCCAGCTGGATCGCGGGCCAGGCGCCCTTGAAGAACTGGATCGGGTTGACCTTGGCGACCGTCGCGAGGAGCAGCGGGTAGACGCCGAACATCACGAGCGCGGAGCCGACGTACACGTCCGCGGTGAAGGTCGCGTACTTGCCGATGAGTTCCCAGCCGTACGAGGCGATCGCGGTGCCGATGAGGCCGACGGTGCCGATCGGGGCGAGGCGGATGACCCACCACAGGGCCTTCTGGAGCAGCTCCAGGACCGACTCGGCGACGGTGAGCAGCGGCTGGGCCTTGTCGCCGAGCTGGAGGGCGGCGATGCCGGCGACGGCGGCCAGGAAGACGATCTGGAGCACGTTCAGCTCGGTGAACGGCGTGATGACGTCCGTCGGCACGATGCCGGTCAGGAAGTCGAGCCAGGAGCCGGTGCGCTTGGGGAGCTTGCCGTCCTGCGGGGTGAGGCCGGTGCCGGCGCCCGGGTTGGTCAGCAGGCCGATCGCGAGGCCGATGCCGACGGCGATCAGCGAGGTGATCATGAACCAGAGCAGGGTGCGCGAGGCGAGGCGGGCGGCGTTGTTCACCTTCCGCAGGTTGGTGATGGACACCAGGATCGCGAAGAAGACGAGGGGGGCCACGGCCAGCTTCAGCAGCTGGACGAAGATGTCGCCGATCTGCTCGAGGGTCTTGGCGAGCCAGCTGACGTCCTGGCTGCGGGCGAGCCAGCCGAACAGGACGCCGAGCACGAGGCCGGTGACGATCTGGGCCCAGAAGGGGAACTTGAAAGAGGCCTTGGCGGGGGCCTGAGGGGTCGCGGACACGGACACACTCCGGGGGTGATGCGCAAAGAAAGTGGGGAAGGAAGAACGGCGTGGACTCAGCGACAGCCACAACAGGCCGCGGACACGCGGCGGCAGAGGTCGACGTGCAGGCGCGCCACGAGCAGGACACCCGTGGTCATTTCGTGCGCAACTGTGGTCAACATGTTTAACACGCTAACACTTTCCCTTTGAGGATCTCAAAGGTGCACTTTGAGACAGGGGCACCCCGAAACGCCGAACCGCCCCGGCACACAGGGGAAGTTCCCGGTGCTGGGGCGGTTCGGTGTGGTTTGGGCTGTGACGGAGCTAACTACGCGCGAGCGGCGTCGTCGGCCGCGTCCTCCTGGGAGCGGTTCGCGGCGAGCCGCTCCTTCGCACCCGTGACGCGTCCGGAGATCTGCGTGGACATCTCGTCGCGCTGCTTGCGCAGGAGCACGAAGGACAGCGGCGCGGAGATCACGAGGGCGAGCAGCACGACCCAGGCGGGGTTGGCGTCGCCGAGGCCGGCGGGCACCCAGCCCACGTTGACCAGGACGGCGACCAGGACGAGGCATCCGACGAAGATGCCCAGGCGCATCGCGGTGTAGCGGATCGTTGCGCTCGGCTTGAGGGACACGGTGACCCCTTCTCTCTCGTCGGTACGTCGTCAGGTGCCCGTCCAGTGAAGCACGCCGCCGCCACGACCGAACCCGCCGGGGGTCAATGCAGCGGCAGCAGCATCGTGATGTCGTCGCGGTCGTCGCCCGGGGCCACCCGGATGGCGTCCGGGACGCGGCCGACCTCCTTGTAGCCGCAGGCCGCGTAGAAGTGCTCCAGGCCCATGCCGCCGCGGCAGCCGAGCCGGATCGCCTCGATGCCGTCGAACGAGCGCGCGGCGTCGGCGACGGCCTCCATCAGCGCCCGGCCGGAGCCCTGCCCCTGGAGGCCGGGGCTGACCATGACGGTGTAGGCCCAGACCCAGTGCGTCTGCAACCGGTGCGTGTTGAACGCGAGGACGGCGGCGGCCAGTACCCGCCCGTGCGCATCACGGCCGACGACCAGCCGGTGGCGCCCCTCGGCCATCGCGACGAGGTGTTTCACCAGCTCGGGCCGGATGTCCTCGGCGGTGACGGGCGGCACGAACCCGACGGCGCCGCCGGCGTTGGAGACCTCGGTCCAGAGTTCGGTGACGCCGTCGCGCAGCGCGGGGTCGACGACCGGGTCGACCGTGAAGGTAAGGGTCATAGAGCAAGATTATCTATTACCGGCCGCCTCGGCAACGAAAAAGCGCCGACACGCGAACGGCCCCGGTCCTCGTGGGACCGGGGCCGTTCGAGCAACGGAGCGCCTCAGACGCGCATCGCCTGCGGGGTCTCGCGCAGGGCCGCGTCCGGACCGGGGTACTCGCGGATGATCTCGTAGCGCGTGTTCCGCTCGACCGGGCGGAAGCCCGCCTCGCGGATCAGCTCGAGCAGGTCGTCACGGCCGAGCTTGTTCGGCGTGCCGTAGTTGTCCGCGTCGTGCGTGATCTTGTACTCGACGACCGAGCCGTCCATGTCGTCCGCGCCGTGCTGCAGCGCCAGCTGGGCGGTCTGCACGCCGTGCATCACCCAGAACACCTTGACGTGCGGCACGTTGTCGAACAGCAGCCGCGAGACGGCGAAGGTCTTCAGCGCCTCCGCGCCCGTCGCCATCGTCGTCCGCGCCTGGAGCTTGTTGCGGACCTTGCCGTCCTGCATGTCCACGAAGTCGTGCTGGTAGCGCAGCGGGATGAAGACCTGGAAGCCGCCGG
The DNA here is from genome assembly GCF_035984415.1 of Streptomyces sp. NBC_01296. Classification (NCBI taxonomy): domain Bacteria; kingdom Bacillati; phylum Actinomycetota; class Actinomycetes; order Kitasatosporales; family Streptomycetaceae; genus Streptomyces; species Streptomyces sp. NBC_01296. The sequence continues at coordinate 3,943,617 of NZ_CP130720.1, forward strand.
TCTCGTCCTGGAGCTCGCGCAGCCGCAGCACGTGGTCCACGCGGTGGCGCGGCTCCTCGATGTGCCCGTACAGCATCGTGCTCGGGGTCTTGAGACCCTTCTCGTGCGCGAGCCGGTGGATGCGCGACCAGTCCTCCCAGTGGGTGCGGTGGTCGACGATGTGCTGGCGGACCTCCCAGTCGAAGATCTCCGCGCCGCCGCCGGTGAGCGACTCCAGACCGGCCTCGATCAGCTCGTCCAGGATGTCGGAGGCCGACATCCCGGAGATCGTCTCGAAGTGGTGGATCTCGGTCGCCGTGAACGCCTTCAGCGAGACGTTCGGCAGCGCCTCCTTCAGCGCGGAGAGCGAGCGCGGGTAGTACCGCCACGGCAGGCTCGGGTGCAGGCCGTTGACGATGTGCAGCTCGGTGAGGTTCTCGTTCTCCATGGCCTTGGCCAGGCGCACGGCCTCCTCGATGCGCATCGTGTACGCGTCCTTCTCGCCCGGCTTGCGCTGGAACGAGCAGTAGGCGCACGACGCGGTGCACACGTTCGTCATGTTGAGGTGGCGGTTCACGTTGAAGTGGACGACGTCGCCGTTCTTGCGCATGCGCACCTCGTGCGCGAGGCCGCCCAGCCAGGCCAGGTCGTCGGACTCGTAGAGGGCGATGCCGTCCTCACGGGTCAGCCGCTCGCCGGAGCGGACCTTCTCCTCCAGCTCGCGCTTGAGCCCAGCGTCCATTCCGGTCATCCCGGTCGTCTCCTCTACGCGTCCCGTCCTGCCTGCAAACCGCTACCCACCGTACTCTTAGCCCTCTTCGGGCAGGTCCCCGACCCGGTTCTCCCACTTGGTGGAGAGCACGATGGTGGTACGGGTGCGGGAGACGCCCTTGGTGCTGGAGAGCTTGCGGATGATCCGCTCCAGCCCGTCCACGTCGCCCGCGCGCACCTTGAGCATGTACGAGTCGTCGCCGGCGATGAACCAGCAGTCCTCGATCTCCGCCAGGTCGCGCAGCCGGCGGGCCACGTCCTCGTGGTCCGCGGCGTCGGAGAGGGAGATGCCGATCAGCGCCGTGACGCCGAGGCCGAGCGAGGCCGCGTCGACGGTCGCACGGTAGCCGGTGATCACTCCGGCCGACTCGAGCCGGTTGATCCGGTCGGTGACGCTGGGGCCGGAGAGGCCCACGAGCCGGCCCAGCTCCGCGTACGAGGCACGTCCGTTCTCACGAAGTGCCTGGATGAGCTGCCTATCCACCGCGTCCATATACCTGGAGCCTTCCATTATTCGGCGATCCCGCAAGTTTACGTATAGAATCAAAGGCGCACAGGGTCAACACCCTGTGAATCTTTCAACAGATCGGCGATGATCTCGCTGATCTGACGACATCAGGAGTGGTTCACCGTGTACACGATCGAGATGGCCTACGCGCACATGCGACAGCTCCAGGAGCTGGCCAACCGATCCCGCACCGACCAGCCCGCCGCCGCCCATCGCGTCGACCGGACCCGCAAGCCGAGCACGGCGAAGAAGCGCTAGTCACTGCTTGCCTCCCGGGGGCGGGAGCCACCGAGCTCCCCCTCCCACCGGCGGTACAGCCCGTGCGGCACCCCTGCCGCATCGAGCACCCGCCCCGCGACGAAATCCACCAGGTCCTGGATGTGCGTCGCGCCCGCATAGAACGCCGGAGAGGCGGGCAGCACCACTGCGCCCGCCTCGTCCAGCGCCACCAGATGCCGCAGCGTCTGCCCGTTCAGCGGGGTCTCCCGCACCGCGACCACCAGTCGGCGCCGCTCCTTGAGCGTCACGCTCGCGACGCGCTGGAGCAGGTCCTTCGACAGTCCGAGCGCCACCCCCGCCACACAGGCCGTGGACGCCGGCACGATCAGCATCCCCTTCACGGGGTACGAGCCCGAGCTCGGCCCGGCGGCCAGGTCGCCGGCCCCCCAGTAGCGGACGTCGTCCAGTTCCGGCCGGGCGAAGGTCGCGGGCTTGCCGTCCGCCCCGTGCTCGAGCCAGGCGGCGAGATCGTCGCGCCAGTGCGCGTCGCGGAAGGCGATCCCGGTCTCGTCCAGCAGGGTCAGCCGCGAGGCCCGGCTGACCACCAGGTCCACGCTCTCCCCCGCCGCCAGCAGTCCGCGGATCACCGCGGCCGCGTACGGCGTCCCGGACGCCCCGGAAACCCCTACCACCCACGGGGTGCGCTTGCCGTCAGTCATAGCTCCGAGACTATCCGGCCACTGCAAAACGACGCTGAGTAAGGTGACCTGAGCGTCGACGGGCGCCGGGCGGGCAGGGGGATCAGGACATGGCCGAGGTACACCTCGAAGAGTGGAGCCGGGCCGAACGGGCCAAGGCCGCCGGGAAGCTGATGCTGGGCTGGGTGGCCCTGCTGTGGCTGATCGAGGTGGTGGACCTGGCCACCGGGCACGCGCTGGACGCGTACGGGATCGTCCCGCGCACCGCCGACGGACTGACCGGGATCCCCCTCTCCCCGTTCCTCCACTTCGGCTTCGACCATGTGGCGTCCAACAGCGTCCCGCTGCTGGTGCTCGGGTTCGTCGCCGCGTTGAGCGGAATTCGACGGTTCCTCGCGCTGTGCGCGGTGGTCGTGCTCGTGGACGGGCTCGGGGTGTGGCTGGTTTCCGCGTCGAACACCGTCACGGCCGGGGCCTCGGGGCTGATCTTCGGGCTCTTCGGCTATCTGCTGGTCCGCGGGTTCGTGGAGCGGCGGGTGCCGGGGGTGCTGGTCGCCGTTGCCATCGCCGCGTACTGGGGGGCGGGGATCCTGACCGGCATCCTGCCGACGAACACCACGGTCAGCTGGCAGGGCCACCTCTTCGGCCTCCTGACGGGCGTGGCCGCGGCCTTCCTGCTCGGCCGCCGGACCGCCCGGGCCTAGGGGGCGGTCGCGCCCGGGTCCACGGGCAGGTCCGAGGTGTCGACGGTCAGCTTGCCGATCCCGGTCTCGACGACGACGGTGTTGCCGTACGGGACCACGTCCCGGCCCAGGTAGCCGTCCGGGCCCGGGTTCCACAGGGTCACGCACTGCGCCTTGTACGGGTCGAAGATCAGGTAGTGCGGGATCCCACGGCGCGCGTAGGCGCGATCCTTGATCTCGTAGTCGTTGCGGATGCTGCCGCGGGAGACCACCTCGACGGCCAGCTCCACCAGATCGGGCGAGTACGCGCTGAGGTTCTTGTCCGCCTCGACCGCGGGCACCACGGCCAGGTCGGGGCAGAACTCGTTCTCGCCGTCGAAGGGGATCGCGACATCGCTGAGGAAGCCCCACTGGTCAGACAACTGGGACTTGAGCACGCTCCACAACTGCCAGATGGTGGCGTTGCGGTGCGGCTTGAGCGGACTCATCACGATGGCGCCCTCGACAATCTCCATCCGGTAGCCCGGGAACATGTCCTCGAACCGGCTGAGCTGCGAGTGCAGGCGGTCGCTCTCCGAGACGGTCACGTCGGCCTCCCTGTCCATGCACTCGATGGTAGGCCGGACGCCACTCGCCGGGTCGGACTGCGAACCACGGGTTTCGGCGGCGGCCACACCACCGGGTTACAGCGTCAGGCCGCGGGCCACCAGGTCCGCCAGGGCACAGACGAAGAGCGCCATCCCGATGAAGCCGTTCACCGTGAAGAAGGCGCGGTTGAGGCGGGACAGGTCGTGCGGCTTCACGATCGTGTGCTCGTAGAGGAAGGCCGCGACCACGATCAGCAGGCCGAACCAGAACAGCGGGCCGGCGTCCGTCGCCACGGCGTACCACGCCAGCAGGGCCGTCGTCACCGCGTGCGCGCCTCGCGCGCCCCACAGGGCCGCCGGGACACCGAACCGCGCCGGGACGGACTTGACGCCGTCCGCGCGGTCCGCGGCCACGTCCTGGCAGGCGAAGATCAGGTCGAAGCCGCCGATCCAGACGCCCACGGCCAGGCCCAGGATCACCGCGTCCCAGGACCACTCGCCGGTGATCGCCAGCCACGCCCCGACGGGCCCCATCGCCTGGGCCAGGCCCAGGATGGCGTGCGGGAAGTTCGTGAACCGCTTGCCGTACGGGTACACCACCATCGGGATCACCGCGACCGGCGCCAGCGCCAGGCACAGCGGGTTCAGCAGCGCCGCCGACCCGAGGAACACGGCCAGGGCGATCCCGGCCCCGGTCCAGGCCGACCGTACGGACACGGCGCCCGTGACGAGCTCGCGCCCGGCGGTCCGCGGGTTCCGGGCGTCGATCTCCCGGTCGATGATCCGGTTCGCGGCCATCGCGAAGGTCCGCAGCCCCACCATGCAGACGGTGACGAGCAGCAGCTCGGCCCAGTGCATGGTCCGGTCGAGCCGGAACATGGCCGTCAGCGCCGCGATGTAGGCGAAGGGCAGCGCGAAGACCGAGTGCTCGATCATCACGAGCCGGAGGAACGCCTTCACCTTGCCGGTCGGCTGCGGCGCCGGGCCCGGCCCGATCACCCCGTCGGCGGTCGTCATCATGCGAGGGCTCTCCGGAACTCTTCGAGGTCGGTCAGCAGTTCCGCCGCCGGGAGCACGCCGAGCTCCAGGGTGTGGGGGGCGCCGTCGTGGCCCTCCGGCGGGGTGACGTACGCCGTGACCTGCCAGGTGTCGGCAGCCGGCCGCGCCTCCAGGCGCAGGAAGTTGCCGGCCTCGGCCGTGAACTCCTCGCCGGCCGCCAGGGCCCGCTGGAGCTGCTCCGCGAAGTCGTCCGCCTCGATGTCCCGCGCGCCGGGCAACTCGAAGCCGTCCCCCTCGCCGTCCGCCTCGTCGAGCATCAGCGCCCAGATGTTGCCGGGCCCGGCGAACTCCTCCGGCGTCACTCCCGCCTCGGCCGCCGACCGGCGGACGTCCGGGTCCGCCGGGTCGAGCTGCGGGCGCAGCAGGGCGACGTAGGTCTCCTCGCCGCCGAGGAACAGGGCGGGGCCGCCCATGCCGGTGGGGCTCACAGGCCGTACTCCTTCCAGCGGCGGTCCACCAGGGCCGCCGTCGCCGGGTCGGACTCCACCATGTCGGGCCAGCCGCCGTCGCGGGTGTAGCCCTCCTCGGGGAGCTTCTTCGTCGCGTCGATGCCCGCCTTGCCGCCCCAGAACTGCTGGTACGAGGCGTGGTCGAGGTGGTCGACCGGGCCCTCCACCACCGTGAGGTCGCGGGAGTAGTCCGTGTTGCCGAGCGCCCGCCAGGACACCTCGTGCAGGTCGTGGACGTCGCAGTCGGCGTCCACCACGATGATCAGCTTGGTCAGCGACATCATGTGCGCGCCCCAGATGGCGTGCATGACCTTCTGGGCGTGCTTCGGGTACTTCTTGTCGATCGAGACGATCGCGCAGTTGTGGAAGCCGCCCGACTCGGGCAGGTGGTAGTCCACGATGTCCGGCACGATGATCTTCAGGAGCGGGAGGAAGAAGCGCTCCGTGGCGCGGCCCAGCGGGCCGTCCTCCGTCGGCGGGCGGCCGACGACGATCGACTGGAGCAGCGGGCGCTTGCGCATCGTCACGCAGTCGATCTTCAGCGCCGGGAACGGCTCCTGCGGGGTGTAGAAGCCGGTGTGGTCGCCGAAGGGGCCCTCCGGCAGCATCTCGCCCGGCTCCAGCCAGCCTTCGATGACGACCTCGGCGTTGGCCGGGACCTGGAGCGGGACGGTCTTGCAGTCGACCATCTCGATGCGCTTGCCCGCGACGAAGCCGGCGAAGAGGTACTCGTCGATGTCGCCGGGCAGCGGCGCGGTCGACGCGTACGTCACGGCCGGCGGGCAGCCGAAGGCGATCGCGACCGGGAGGCGCTCGCCGCGCTTGGCGGCGACCGCGTAGTGGTTGCGGCTGTCCTTGTGGATCTGCCAGTGCATGCCGATGGTGCGCTTGTCGTGGCGCTGGAGGCGGTAGAGGCCGAGGTTGCGCACGCCCGTCTCGGGGTGCTTGGTGTGGGTGAGGCCGAGGTTGAAGAAGGACCCGCCGTCCTTGGGCCAGGTGAAGAGCGCGGGGAGCTGGTCCAGGTCGACGTCGTCGCCGGTGAGGACGACCTCCTGGACGGGGGCGGACTCGCCCTTCACCTTCTTCGGCGGCACGTGCACCACCGAGCCGAGCTTGCCGAACGCCTCGCGGACCCCGATGAAGCCCTGCGGGAGCTCCGGCTTGAGCAGGCCGCCGATCTTCTCGCTGATCTCGCCGTACGACTTGAGGCCGAGGGCCTTCAGGAGGCGCCGGTCGGTACCGAAGACGTTCATGGCCAGCGGCATCGCCGAGCCCTTGACGTTCTCGAAGAGGAGGGCGGGACCCCCCGCTTTGTTCACTCTGTCGACGATCTCCCCGACCTCGAGGTAGGGGTCGACTTCGGCCTTGATGCGCTTGAGGTCGCCCTCCCGCTCCAGAGCCCGGAGCAGCGAGCGGAGATCGTCGTAAGCCATAGGGGCCAGTATCCGTCACCGACTAACCTGGGAGCGTCACCGGGGCCCGAGGCGGGTCCCCCGTCACTGCTGGGGAGTCGGTCCCACACCGTGCTGCGCTATCTGCCGTTCCTGCTGATCATCGCGCTGACCATCTACGCCTTCATCGACTGCCTGAACACGCCGGAGGAGGAGGTCAAGCACCTCCCCAAGGTGGTCTGGGTGATCATCATCCTGCTCTTCTCGATCGTCGGCCCGGTGGTGTGGCTGTTCGCCGGCAGGCAGCGCTCCGCGGTCGGCGGCGGCCGGGCGCGCCGGACGCAGTGGATCGCGCCCGACGACAACCCGGAGTTCCTGAGGTCGCTCGGCGAGGAGCGCGAGAAGAACAAGGACCGGGACAAGGACCGGGATTCGGACAAGGACTGAGCGCCGCGGCGCCCTGCGTGTGGCGCAGCACACAATTGAACACGTTCAAGGCGACTGCAACAATGGGCGGATGCCGGAGAACTGCGGAGGGCCGCGGGTCGTCGACACGATCCTGCGCAATCTGCTCGCGTACGGGGTCGCCGTCGCCGCCCTGCTCGCCATGGCCGGCGGCAATCCGCACACCCACCACGCCGCCCCGGCCGTCTACGACGCGCGCACCGACGAGATCGTCGGCACCTGGCGCTGCGTCGGGGGCACCGAGGTCGTCTTCCGGGCCGACGGGAGCGCCACCGTCACCCTCCTCGACGGGCAGGAGCGGGACTACGACCACGGCTGGCGACTCTCCGGCTCCGGCAGCTGGAAGCTGATCAGCCGGGAGCCCACCGGCTGGAACTACGGCCAGCACGTCCGCCTCCACCTGCCCGCCCCGGCCTCCGCCGGGGCCAGGGGCGGCGCACCGGACCGGCAGGCCGCGCCCGCACGGTACAAGTGGACCTTCGAGCTGCGCCGCGATCACCGGCAGACCCTCGAGCTGTACTTCTTCCTCGGCGAACCGGGCGGGCGCAGCGCCTACGTCCTGGAGAAGGACGCGTAGGACGCGCGCAGCTCCGCCCAGCGGGCGTCGGTCCACCGGGACCAGTCCGCCGGATGGCCTTGCAGCGCGGATTCCAGCAGCTCGAAGTGGTGGTGCCAGCCGGCCAGGCAGTCGAGGCGGTCCTCGTCCGAGCCGGCCCGCTCGTTCAGGAAGCGGATCACCGTCGAGTCCGTCCCCACCGCCTCCAGGTGGAAGCGGATCCGGCCGTGCTCGCTCACCGTGTACTCCACGACCCGCTCGACGTCCCAGGCCGTGACGTGGCCGGAGACCGTCGTCCCGCCGTTCAGCCAGTGCAGCGTGACGACCCCGCCGAGCCTGCGCTCCAGGACGTCCGCCGCGGCCAGCCAGCCGCGCAGCCCGTCCGGCGTGGTCAGGGCGGGCCACACGGTCTCGTACGCGCTCGGCACGTGGGCCTCGAAGCGCAGCAGCCAGCGGTTCCCGCCGCGGCTCTCACTGGTGGCATGACTTACAGGTGCCATGCCACCAGCGTCCCACTCCCGCGGGTCAGACGCCTGCGTACGAGTGCTTGCCGCTGAGCAGGATGTTCACGCCGTAGTAGTTCCAGATCCAGCAGGCGAAGGCGAAGAGCGCGAGGTACGCGGCCTTGCGGCCCTTCCAGCCGGCGGTGGCGCGGGCGTGCAGGTAGCAGGCGTACGCCACCCAGGTCACGAAGGACCAGACCTCCTTGGGGTCCCAGCCCCAGTAGCGGCCCCAGGCGTCGCCCGCCCAGATCGCGCCCGCGACGATGGTGAAGGTCCACAGCGGGAACACGGCCGCGTTGATCCGGTACGAGAACTTGTCGAGCGAGGCGGCCGAGGGCAGCCGCTCCAGCACCGAGGAGCGGAAGCGGCCCGGCGTGCGGCCCTGCTCAAGGTGGCTCTCGTAGGAGTCGCGGAAGAGGTAGAGCACCGCGCCGGCCGCGCCGATGTAGAAGACGGCGCCGCAGAAGATCGCGGTGGAGACGTGGATCCACAGCCAGTACGAGTGCAGGGCCGGGACCAGCTGGTCGCTGGCGGTGTAGAGCCAGGTGGTGGCGATGCCGAGGTCCAGCAGGACGGTGGTGACCAGGATCAGGCCGAGCCAGCGGACGTTCTTCTTCAGCGCCAGGAGCAGCAGGTAGGCGCCGACGGCGACGGCGGAGAACGTCACCGAGAACTCGTACATGTTGCCCCAGGGGGCCCGCTGTACGGACATCGCGCGGGTGACCACGCCGGCCGCCTCGATGAGGAAGCCGAGCGCCGTCAGCGAGACGGCGATCCGGCCGTACAGGTCGCCGTTCTCGGTGCCGCCGGCCGCGCCGGGGCCGTCCGGGACGTCGCGGGTGCCGGCGGCGGAGCGCGTGACGACCTTCGGCTTGTCGAGGACGGCCGTGCCCCCCTTGCCCCGCACCTGGACGCCGGGAGCGTCGGCGGCCCCGGCCTCGGCGGCCTTGGCGGCGGTCAGCGCCGCGGCCGTACGGCCCACCTTGCTGCGGCTGCCGAAAGTCCACTCGGCGATGTGGGCGAAGAAGGCGAGCATGTAGACCGCCATCGACGAATAGATCAGGTAGTTACTGATCTGAGCCAAATTCTCGTTGACTTCGGCTGCGAGCGGCGTCATCCGCGCTCCCCTTCAACAGTTTCCTTGACAGGTTGGTCGGGCGCCGTGGGCGCCTGCTGGTGGAGGGCGGCGGCGAGCTGCCCCAGCTCCTCCGGGAGCTTGGCCGACTCGCTGCGGCCGAGGCCGGCCATCTCGACGACGGTCACGCCGTCCTCGCCGGCCACCGCGCGCACCCAGACCCGGCGGCGCTGGATGAACAGCGACGCGGCCAGGCCGCCGATCGCGGCGATCGCGCCCGAGAGGGCGAGGCCGCTGCCGGGCTGGCGGGTGATCGAGAAGGTGGCCCAGCGCTCGACGCCCTCGAACTTCACGGTGCCCGCGCCGTTCGGGAGCTCCATGGCCTCACCGGGCAGCAGCCGCTTCTTGAACAGCTGCCCGTCGGGGTCCTTGAACTCCTGCATCTTGGAGGTGTTCAGCTGGTACACGTTCTGCGGCAGGCCCGCGTCCACGCCCAGGCTGCCGTGGTAGGCGCTGAGCGCGAGGACGGGGAACTTCAGGTCCGGGAACTGGGAGAGCATCGTGCCCTTGCCCTCACCGGCGAAGGTGGGCACGAACATGGCGTTGAAGCCGAGCTGCTCCTTCTTGCCGTCCTTGTCGCTGTATCCGTCCGGGACCTTCACCGCGCCGGAGGAGCTGAGGTTCGCGTCGAAGGGCAGCATCGGCACGGCGTCCTTGAAGACCACCTTGCCGGTCGGGTCGGTCACCGAGACGATCGGCGCGTAGCCGTGGCCGAGCAGGTAGACCTTGGACCCGTCGACCTCCATGGGCTTGTTGACCTGGATCTCGCGCTTCTGCGGTGCGCCGTCCGCGCCGTCGCTGAAGGTGACGTACGCCTTGAAGTCGCGCGCGGTGCCCTTCTGCGGGCCGCTCTCCTCGTACGTGGCGTCGAACTTGTCGAGCGTGAAGGAGAAGGGTGCCAGGTCGTCGGAGCTGAAGAAGCTGCCGTACTTGAAGTCGTCGTACTGGGTCAGCGTGTTCGCGAAGCCCTTGCCGCGCAGCACGAGCTTGCCGCCCTCGGACTTGAACAGCTGGCCCCAGGCGAACGCGACCAGCATCACGATCAGGGCGATGTGGAAGACCAGGTTCCCGGCCTCGCGGAGGTAGCCCTTCTCGGCGGCGACGGAGGCCGCTGCGGCCTCGGTGCGAAAACGCCGGCCGCCGAGGACCGACTTCGCGTGTGCGAGCACCTCGTCGGGGGCCTTCTCCGTACGCCACGTCGCGTACGCGGGCAGCCGGTCCAGCCGCTTGGGGGCGCCGGGCGGGCGGCCGGTGAGCTGGCCGACGAACTGCCAGCTGCGCGGGATGATGCAGCCGATCAGCGAGATGAACAGCAGCAGGTAGATCGCGGAGAACCACACCGAGCTGTAGACGTCGAAGAGCTGGAGCTTCTCGGCGAGCGGGACCCAGAAGGAGTGGTCCTTCTTCCACTGGGCCACCTTCATCGCGTCGACCTGGTTCTGCGGGACGAGCGAGCCCGGGATGGAGCCCAGGGAGAGCAGGAAGAGGAGGATCAGTGCCACCCGCATGGAGGTGAGCTGCCGCCAGAACCAGCGGATCCAGCCGGTCACGCCGATGCCGACGGGGCCGCCGGTGTCCTCCGCGGGGGCGGTGGACAGCTGCGCGCCTGCGGCTTCCTGGGCTGCGTTCTCGCGGGCCTCGGCGGAATCCGCGGTTTCCTCGGACGGGTTCGGCGCCTCGGTGGACGCCTTGTCTGTCGTACTCATGTGTGTGTAGTCCTCAGATCCCCACCGTGAAGCCTTGGGTCCAAATCCGCATGTCGTCGACGATGCTGGCCCACAAACCTGTGACGAGCAGCAGACCGGTCAGAACCAGCATGCCGCCGCCGATCCGCATCACCCATGCATAGTGCTGCTTCACCCAGCCGAAAGCACCGAGCGCCTTGCGGAAGGCGATCGCGGCGAGGACGAAGGGCAGGCCCAGCCCCAGACAGTAGGCGACGGTCAGCAGCGCGCCCCGGCCGGCGCTCGCCTGGTCGAGGGAGAGCGTGCTGACCGCGGCGAGGGTCGGGCCCATGCAGGGGGTCCAGCCGACGCCGAACAGCACGCCGAGCAGCGGCGCGCCGATCAGGCCTGCGGTCGGCTTCTTGTGGAAGCGGAACTCCCGCATCGTCAGGCCCGGGATCAGGCCCATGAAGAAGAGGCCGAGGACGATCACCAGGCCGCCGAGGACCCGGGAGATGATCTCCCGGTTCTCCTGGAGCGTGCCGCCGAAGTACCCGAAGAGCGCGCCGGTGGAGACGAACACGGCCGTGAAGCCGACGATGAACAGGCCCGCGCCGGCCAGCATCCGGCCGCGCCGGGCCTCGGCGAGGTCGGCCCCGCTGATGCCGGTGACGTACGAGAGGTAGCCGGGGACCAGCGGCAGCACACAGGGCGAGAAGAACGAGACGAGTCCGGCGAGGACCGAGATGGGCAGCGCCAGCATCAGGGCCCCGTCGAGGACCGTCGTGTTCACGCCGGTCGGCTCGGCGGCCAGGGTGAGGAGCTCGGAGACCACGAGGTCACTGCTCCGCGAGAACGGGGTCGATCATGGAGCGCAGCTGCTCGTCGTTGATCGCGACGAGGGTGCGGGCGGCGATCCGGCCCTGCTTGTCGAGGACGATCGTGGAGGGGATGGCCTGCGGGTTCAGGGTGCCCGCGGGGAAGCGGAGCATCAGCTTCCCGTCCGGGTCGTAGAGGCTCGGGTAGGTGATCCCGAAGTTCTCCTCGAACGCGGTGGCGTTCTGCTTGCTGTTGTCGCGGGTGTTGATGCCGACGAAGGCGACGTCCTTGCCGGCGTCGGCGAGCTCCTTGGACACCTTCGCGAAGTACTTGGCCTCGTTGCGGCACGGCGGGCACCAGGAGCCCCACACGTTGAGGACGACGACCTTGCCCTTGAGGCTGGTGACGTCGAGGGTCTTGCCGTCGACGGTCTCGCCGTCGAGCTTGGGCGCCTCGGCGCGCGAGCCCTGGGCGACGGTGGAGATGCCGGCGGCGCCGGTCACGTAGTTGCCGCCGGCGGAGCCGTTCGGCTTGCCGCCGTCGTCGCACGCCGACAGGGTCACGGCGCTCGCGAGGGTCACCGCGGTGAGCAGGAGAGCACGGCCAATTCTCATGTGAAAAGTTTCGCATGAGCGATTTGCGGATCTTTCCCGCCCCCCGGAGGTGTGCCGAGCCGCTGGTCAGCCGGTCGGCCGGCCCGCTGATCAGGCAGCCGAAAGGTACGCGCCCCAGCCGCCGGCCGGCGGCTGGCCCGGGGCCAGCTCCTGGAGCCGGGCGAGCAGTTTGGGGTCCTGGACGTCGAGCCAGTCGGTGAACTGCCGGAAGGAGAGTAGCCGTACGTCCTTTTTGTCCGACATGCCCTTGAGGGCCTCCTCGACGGCGTCCATGTAGATGCCGCCGTTCCATTCCTCGAAGTGGTTGCCGATGAAGAGCGGTGCGCGGTTCGTCTCGTACGCGCGCCGGAAGCCGCCAAGGTAGGTGCTGGTGGCCTGGGTGCGCCAGGCCGGGTAGTTGGAGGGCATGCCCCGGGTGGTGTTCTTCGACTGGTTGGCGAGGATGTTGTAGTCCATCGACAGCACCTCGAAGGAGTGCCCGGGGAACGGCAGGGACTGCAGCGGAAGGTCCCAGATGCCCGACTTCTTCCCCGGCCACACCTGGAGGCCGCCGGGCGAGGAGGCGTCGTAGCGCCAGCCGAGCTTCTGCGCGACCGGCAGCAGGCCTTCCCGGCCCAGCAGGCAGGGGGTGCGGCCGCCGACCAGTTCCTTGCGGTAGTCGAAGGGCAGGGGCTCGAGGTCGGTGAAGCCGGTGTTGGTGCGCCAGTTGGTGACGAAGGACACGGCCTGGTCGATCTCGCTCTGCCAGTCGTCCGGGCCCCAGTGGTCCACGGAGCCGGAGCCGGCGCAGAAGTGACCGTTGAAATGGGTCCCGACCTCGTGGCCGTCGAGCCACGCCTCGCGGACGCACTTCAGGGTGTTGCGGACGTTCTCGTCCTTGAGGTAGCCGATGTCCGAGGCCCCGGCCGGGTTGTTCGGCGGCTTGTAGAGGTCCTTCTTCGACTCGGGCAGCAGGTAGATGCCGGAGAGGAAGAACGTCATGGCCGCGCCGTGGTCCTTGGCGAGCTTGAGGAAGCGCGGGAAGAGGCCGTTGCCGATCTCCCCCGCGCCGTCCCAGCTGAACACGACGAACTGCGGCGGGGTCTCGCCCGGCTGGAGCGGCACGGGCTTGTCCGGCTGCCGGGGCTGCGGCCCGGAGTCGGCGGTGGAGCCGTCACCGATCGGCCGGACCGCGACCGCGGACCCGGACGGGCCGGAGCCGCCGGGACCGGGGCCGGGACGGGCCGGGCGGCCGTCGGCTCCGCAGCCGACGACCCCGGCCGCCACCGCGGCTGCGCCGAGCCCGAGCAGTCCCCTTCGGGTGAGGTCGCGCTTCGCTTCGCTCATGAATAGTCACATAAACGGACTTTTCAGTGAAGTCGAGACTCCGCGCCGCGATTCGAGAGGACTTGTATGAATTTTTAGGCGCCGAAGGCCTTCGACTTGCCCTTCACCGGCTTCGCCCCCGCAAGGAGGTGCGCCGGGACCAGGTCCCGGGCCGGCTCGCTGTAGCCCACCGAGACCAGCCGGTCGCCCTGGTACGTGAACGACGTGAGCGAGGCCAGCGTGCACTGCCGGCGCCGCGGGTCGTGCCACAGCCGGCGCTTCTCCGCGAAGCTGCGCACGATCCAGATCGGCAGCTGGTGGCTGACCGCCACCGCCTCGTGGCCGCGGGCCGCATCGCGCGCCGCCTCGATGGCGCTCGTCATCCGGACGACCTGCTCCACGTACGGCTCGCCCCAGGACGGCTTGAACGGGTTCGTCAGGTGCTTCCAGTTCGCGGGCTTGCGCAGCGCGCCGTCCCCGACACCGAAGGTCTTGCCCTCGAAGACGTTCTCCGCCTCCAGCAGCCGCGCGTCCGTCGCCAAGTCCAGGCCGTGGCTCTTGGCGACCGGCGCCGCCGTCTCCTGCGCCCGCTCCAGCGGGGAGGAGACCACGTACGTGATGTCACGGTTCTGCAGGTGCTCGGCGACCCGCTCGGCCATCTCCCGGCCCAGCTCGGAGAGGTGGTAGCCGGAACGGCGCCCGTAGAGCACCCCGTCCGGGTTGTGCACCTCGCCGTGCCGCATCAGGTGGACGACGGTGATCTCGCTGCTGCTCATGCGGTCCCCTCCGGGGTGGCCTGCGCGGCGGCGCGGGCGGCGGCGGGCAGCGCAGCCGCGATGCGCTCGACCGCCCGCTCGTCGTGGGCGGTGGAGACGAACCACGACTCGAAGGCCGAAGGCGGCAGGTAGACGCCCTGCGACAGCATCGAGTGGAAGAAGCCGTTGAAGCGGAAGGACTCCTGCTTCTTGGCGTCGTCGTAGTTCCTGACCTCGTCCTCGGTGAAGAAGACGGAGAACATGTTGGACGCGGTCTGCAGCCGGTGCGCCACGCCCTCCTTGGCGAGCGCGTCCGTGACCAGGCCCTGGATCTGCGCGGAGACCGCGTCGACCTTCTCGTACGCGGCCCCGTCGAGCAGCCGCAGCTGCGCGAGGCCGGCGGCGGTGGCGATCGGGTTCCCGGAGAGCGTGCCCGCCTGGTAGACCGGGCCGACCGGGGCCAGGTGGCCCATCACGTCGGCGCGGCCGCCGAACGCCGCGGCCGGGAAGCCGCCACCCATGACCTTGCCGAAGGTCATCAGGTCGGGCTTGACCCCGTCGACTCCGTACCAGCCGGCGCGGGAGGTACGGAAACCGGTCATCACCTCGTCGGAGATGTACAGCGCGCCGTTCTCCCGGCACAGGTCGGCGAGCCCCTGGTTGAACCCGTCGGCCGGGGTCACGACGCCCATGTTGCCGGGCGCGGCCTCGGTGATCACGCAGGCGATCTCGCCGGGGTGCGCGGCGAACGCCGCCCGTACCGATTCCAGGTCGTTGTACGGCAGCACGATCGTGTCGCCGGCCTGCGCGCCCGTCACCCCGGGGGTGTCCGGAAGCGCGAAGGTTGCCAAACCGGAACCGGCGGCGGCGAGCAGCGCGTCCACGTGACCGTGGTAGCAGCCGGCGAACTTCACGACCTTGGCCCGGCCCGTGAAGCCGCGCGCCAGGCGGATCGCCGACATGGTCGCCTCGGTGCCCGAGGACACCAGGCGGACCTGCTCGACGGGCTCGATGCGCGCGACGATCTCCTCGGCGAGCGCGACCTCGCCCTCACCGGGCGTGCCGAAGGAGGTGCCGCGGACGACGGCGGCCTGGATGGCCTCCACCACGGCCGGGTGGGCGTGGCCGAGAATCATCGGCCCCCACGAGCAGACCAGGTCGACGTACTCGCGGCCGTCGGCATCGGTCAGGTACGGACCGGTACCGGACACCATGAACCTGGGCGTTCCACCCACGGCGCGGAAGGCGCGCACGGGAGAGTTCACGCCGCCAGGCGTCACGAGGGACGCGCGGTCAAAGAGAGTCTGCGAGACTTTGGCTTCATACGGGTACGGGTAGCTCACACCAGCCATGGTCTCATCAGGCCGCGACTGACTTGCGGACGGGCGTTTCACCGCGCCGCCCCTGGGGAGGTCACTGCCATGATGATCAGGCTGCGTGGCGGGGGCCGCGGGGCCGGGGCAGGCAAGACCAGTCGGGTGGAGATATGCAACGCGGTGGTGGACCGGGCGAGGGTACGGACGGCCTCGACCCGCAGCGCGCCCGCGAGGCGCGCGAAGCCCGCCGCCGAGGCAAGCACCGGCGCCGGGCAGCGGACGCGGCGGATCCGGTACCCGGGCCCCTCGAGGAGACCGACGGCCTGCCCAAGGGCCGCGGCATGGGCGTGACGTACAAGTACTTCGGCGCGCCCGACGGCGCGACGGCGGCCCGGGTCCCGGTCACGATGCGGCCGGAGGAGCTCGGCGGCGACGAGCTCGGCATGGGCGGCCTGTTCAGCAAGATCAAGCCGGAGACGGTGGCCGCGATGGTCCTGACCGGCATCGAGGGCATACCCCTGAACAAGGTGCCCCCGCTGGAGCTGGTCGTCCTCCACCCGGACTACGCGGTGGTCAAGCTCCCGATGACGGTGGTCGACCCGCTGCGCGGCATCGGCGAGGAGTCGGTCGGCGCCGCGGCGTTCATCTGGTCCACGGTCCCGGACCGCGGCGGCCCGCGCGACGCCTTCAACGTCTACCAGCTGCTCCACGAGTGGCAGGACTTCAGCCACCGCCTGCACGAGGCGGGCCACCAGCCGTACTGCCTGGTCTGGCCCTGACGGCTGCCCCTCGCCCGGTCAGCCGGCCGCGAGGGTCTTGAGGGCCCGCTCGCGCAGCGGGGTGATCCGGATGCGCGAGGCGGCGCCGTTGTGGACGGCATTGGTGGTGATCACCACGTACCGGCCGGTGGCGGGAGCGAGGTGGAGACTCGTACCGGTGAATCCGTGGTGGTAGGCCACCGTGCCTCCGGCGGCGAGGATCCAGCCCAGGCCGCGCTGCAGACCGGGCTCGATCTCGGCCTGCGGGACGAGGCCGGCCCGCAGCCACCCGCCCAGCGGGCTCCCGTCCCCGGCGAGCAGGTGCTCGGCGTACGTGGCGAGGTCGGCGGCCGGAGCGAAGACCCCGGCGTGGCCGGCGACGCCGCCCATGACGGCCGCGTTCTCGTCGTGGACCGCACCCCAGAGCCGGTCGTGGCCGTCGTGCCGCTCGGTCGGCGCGACCCGGGGCGACTGCTCGACGGGCCCGTACGCGGTGTCCTCCATGCCCAGCTCCGCCCACAGGACGGCGGCGAGCTCGTCCAGCGGCTGCCGGTGGACGTGGGCGAGCGCGAGGCCGAGGAGGATGTAGCCGCGGTTGATGTAGCGGTGGGTGCCCGGCAGGTTCTCCATGAGCTCGCGGCAGATCAGCTCGTGCAGGGGCCTCGCGGTCAGGTCGTAGAGGTCGAGCCGGGTGGCGGCCCGCAGGCCGGAGGTGTGCGAGAGCAGCTGCCGCACGGTGGCCTCCGCGCTCGGCATCGCCCCGTCCATGGCCGGCAGGAACTCCCGTACGGGGGTGTCGAGCTCGAGCAGGCCCGCGTCGACGGCACGGCCCACGAGCGGCCAGGTCGCGGTGACCTTCGTCAGGGACGCGATGTCGTAGACGGTGCTCGCGTCGGGAGTGCCGGGGCCCGTGAACGGGGAGACGACGCCGGCCGAGCGGACGGTGCGGTCCCCGGCCGCCGTACCGCAGACGACGACCCCGCCCGGGGTGGCGCCGTCGGCGACGATCTCGCGCAGCGCGTCGTGCAGTCCGCTGGTCTCGGCGGTCGTGAACGGTACGGCCTGGTTCATCTGTGCCTCCGGCTCGGTGCTGGCCCTCTGGTCTCCCCGCCCAGCCTGGCCATGCCGCCGCGCGAGTGCCCGTAGCCGCGCCGGAGGCGGCCCGGGCAGGGCCTGGCAGGCGGCGGGCAGGGGGCCTGGCAGGCGGCGGGCTCCGGCTAGGCGGCGGTCCGGGCCGCCGGCGGGATGTTCTGGTTGAGGCGGAACACGTTCCCCGGGTCCCACTGCGCCTTCAGCGCCCGCAGCCGGTCCAGCTTCCGCTCCCGCGCACCGTAGGCCTGGCGTATCCGCTGCTCGCCCTCGTCCATCAGGAAGTTCACGTACACACCCGCGTGGTACGGCTCCAGCGCGGACCAGAACTCCCGGACCCACCGGCACTCATCGGCGAAACCCTCCGCCGTCTCCCGGATCCCGTTGATGTTGAGCATGTGGCCCAGACCCCGCCCGCCGACCGCCGTGTCGTCCTCGCCGACCCGGGCCACCGCGCCGCCCAGCTGGAACAGCGGGAACCCGCTCTGCGGCGAGGCGATCCGCGCCGCGTACTCGGCCATCGTCTCCACCACCCCGTCGGCGAGCCGGTCGAGGCCGCAGCCCCGGAAGTAGTACCACCAGCCGTGCGGGAACGACGGGTCGAACATCGCCTGGTGCGCCAGGTACGGCTTGGGCCGGCACAGATCCAGCAGCGGCCGCCCGAACTCCCGCATCGGCCGCATCACGTCCTCACCGGCCCCCACCTCCCCCACCCAGCAGCCGATCACCATCACCACCCGCCGGCCGTACAGCTCCGGCGGGATCGCCGGCAGCGGCGGGACCTTGCGGTGGACCACGATCGTCGTCAGCTCGTCGGGCACCCCCGCGATCCACTCCCGGTAGAAGCCGAGCACCTGCGCCGCATCCTCCACCGGCCACATCACCGGCCCGGCGAGCACGGTCGGGCCGACCGGGTTCAGCCGGAACGTGAACTCCGTGACGATCCCGAAATTGCCGCCCGCCCCGCGCATCCCCCAGAACAGCTCCGGCTCGTGCGAGGCGCTCGCCGTGACCCGGTCCCCGCCCGCGGTGACCAGGTCCACCGACAGCAGCTGGTCCACGCTCAGCCCGTACTTGCGGCTCAGCCAGCCGATCCCGCCGCCCAGGGTGAGCCCCGCGACCCCCGTGTGCGTCACGATCCCCGACGGCACCGCCAGCCCGAACGGCTGCGTCGCCGCGTCCAGCTCTCCGAGCAGCACCCCCGCCTGGACCCGGACCGTACGGGCCTCGGGGTCCACCCGGACCTCCTTCATCCCCGACAGGTCGATCACCACGCCGCCGTCGCAGACCGAATGCCCGGGGAAGCTGTGCCCGCCGCTGCGCACCGCGACCGGCGCACCCGTCTCCACCGCCCACTTCAGCGCCGCCACCACATCGGCCGAACCGGTGCAGGGGGCGATCAGGGCGGGATGCCGGTCGATCGCGCCGTTCCAGATCCGCCGGCGCTCCTCGTACGGGGCGTCCCCGGCCCGCACCAGGCTCCCCCGGAAGGAACGCGCCAGCTCGTGGTACGCGGAGTCGTCCAGCCGGACCGGATCGGGCAGCGGTACCGGCGCAGTCGAGGCACCCATGGAACGAGTGTTCCACCGCGCGGATACGCGGGCCAGCCGGCGTCGTCCGCGCTGGTCAGCACCGATCCGGCGCGCCCTGCCGCCCGGCTGCCGCCCCTGTTCGCCCGTCGCCGCCCCCGGGCGGCCCGCCTGCGGCGACACCGTAAATTCAGCCGCGCCGCCGCGGCCCCGATGGCATGCTGACAGCGTGAACGGACCCGGCATTCAGCTCACCCTCGCCCCCGAACTACGCCTGTTCGCCCCGCCCAGCCGGCGGGCCGAACGCGTACCGACGGCCACCGACGGCGCCTCCAGCCTCGGCCACGTCGTCGAATCGGCCGGCGTCCCGCTCACCGAGGTCGGCCGGCTCCTCGTCGACGGCCGCGAGGTCCCCGTCTCGTACGTGCCCAGCGCCGGGCAGTCCGTCGAGGTCTTCGGCGTCGAACGGCCCCAGCACGTCCCCGGCGCCCCGCCGCTGCGCTTCCTCCTCGACGTCCACCTCGGCACCCTCGCCCGCCGCCTGCGCCTGCTCGGCGTGGACGCCGCGTACGAGAACGAGGACATCGGCGACCCCGCCCTCGCCACCCGCTCCGCCGCCGAGCAGCGCGTCCTGCTCTCCCGCGACCGCGGACTGCTGCGCCGCCGCGAGCTCTTCGCCGGCGCGTACGTCTACAGCGACAACCCCGACGAGCAACTGCGCGACGTCCTCGGCCGGTTCGCCCCCGCCCTCACCCCGTGGACCCGCTGCACCGCGTGCAACGGGCCCCTGCGCAGCGCGGACAAGGACAGCGTCGGCGACCGTCTCGAGAGCGGCACGCACCGCTCGTACGACGTCTTCGCCCAGTGCACGGCGTGCGAGCGCGTCTACTGGCGCGGCGCCCACCACGCCCGCCTGGAGCGGATCGTCAGCGAGGCCGTGGAGGAGTTCGGCGGCGTGGCCACCCCGTAGCCGGGGTCGGCCCGGCCCCCGGCTCAGAAGGCGTAGGCGTCGCCCGTGTCCAGCGCCAGCACCGCGTGCTGGTTGTTGGACAGGTCCCGGTCGGACGCCCCGCCGTTCCACCACGTGTCGATCCGGACCACCACCTCCGGCACCCGCTCCTTCAGCTCCAGCAGCAGCCCGATGTGCCGGCCCCGCCCGTGCAGCGGCAGCGCGCCCGTCTCGCACACCACCTCGCGCAGCCCGGCCCGCGCGCAGCCCTCCGCCAGCTCCTGCCGGTCCGCGAGCTCCGCCGACAGCCGGACCCGCAGCGTCGCGTTCGCCAGCGCGGCCGGCCCCTCGTTCTGCGGCACCACCCACACCCTCAGCCGCCCCTGCGACAGGGACACCCGGCCGTGGTACGCCAGGTCCGCCTCGGGTCCGCTCCACGCCGCGGCCCTCCCGGACATCCCCGGCACCCCGGGTACCCCGGACGCCCCGGACATCCCGAGCACCAGCAAGCCCGCCACCACCACACTCCGTACGGCACCACGGCGCACCGCCACCACCTCCACGCGCGGAGGCTAGCCAGCACCGCCCCCGTCCGGTCGGACCATCACACGAACGAGGGCGAGCCCTCGCCCAACCGGCGGGCGGCGGCACGGGCCCGCCTGCGTACGCTTCGAGCCATGCCGATCGCCCGCTCCGCCGCCCTGTTCGCGCTCGCCGCCCTCCTCGAGATCGGCGGCGCGTGGCTCGTCTGGCAGGGCGTCCGCGAGCACAAGGGCTGGGCCTGGATCGGCGCCGGCGTCATCGCCCTCGGCCTCTACGGCTTCGTCGCCACCCTCCAGCCCCAGGGCGACTTCGCCCGCGTCCTCGCCGCGTACGGCGGGGTCTTCGTCGCCGGCTCCCTCGTATGGGGCATGGCCGCCGACGGCTACCGCCCCGACCGCTGGGACATCGCCGGCGCCCTCGTCTGCCTCGCCGGCATGGCGGTGATCATGTACGCCCCGCGCGGCCGCTGACCCCCCGCCTATGCTGGCGGGTATTCGCCCGTACGAACGACCGAACGCCCGAGGAGCCCCGCACATGAGCACGGCCACCCGAACCGCCGTAGTCACCGGCGCGAGCAGCGGCATCGGCGCGGCCACCGCCCGGCAGCTCGCCGACGCCGGCTACCACGTCGTCCTCACGGCCCGCCGCAAGGACCGCATCGAGGCCCTCGCCGCGGAGCTGACGGCAGCCGGCCACTCCGCCGCGGCCCACGCCCTCGACGTCACCGACCGCCCGGCCGTCGACGCCTTCGCGGCCTCCCTCGACCGCTGCGACGTGCTCGTCAACAACGCCGGCGGCGCCATCGGAGCCGAGCCCGTCGCCACCGGCGACCCCGCCGACTGGCGCACGATGTACGAGGTCAACGTCATCGGCACGCTCAACCTCACCCAGGCCCTCCTCCCCGCCCTCGTCGCCTCCGGCGACGGCACGGTCGTGGTCCTGTCCTCCACCGCCGGCCACTCCACGTACGAGGGCGGCGCCGGCTACGTCGCCGCCAAGAACGGCGCCCGCGTCCTCGCCGAGACGCTCCGCCTGGAGATCGTCGGCCAGCCCGTCCGCGTCATCGAGATCGCCCCGGGCATGGTGAAGACCGAGGAATTCGCCAAGACCCGCTTCCGCGGCGACGCGGACAAGGCCGAAAAGGTCTATGCGGGCGTCGCGGCCCCCCTCACGGCCGACGACGTGGCCGACACCATCACCTGGGCCGTGACCCGCCCCAGCCACGTCAACATCGACCTCCTGGTGGTCCGCCCCCGCGCCCAGGCCTCGAACACCAAGGTCCACCGCGACCTCTAGACGATTCCCGCCGCCTTCAGGTGCGGCATGAGGGCCGCCGGCTTCAACCCGGCGGCCTTCGCCGCGCCCAGGGCCCGCTCCAGATCCGCGGCCAGCGTCGGCGTGAAGTGCAGCAGCACGATGTCCCCGGCCTTGAGCTGCGGAGTCGGCGGCGTCTCGCCCCAGGTCGTGAAGTCGTACGTCCACGTGACCAGCGCCTTCACCCCGCACGCCTTGGCCGCGGCCCGCACCTCGTCGTTCACGGCCCCGTACGGCGGCCGCAGCAGCTTCGGCTCCCGCCCGAAAGCCGCCGCCAACCGCTCCCCGGCCCCGCACACCTCGGCGTCCTTCCCGGCGGCGTCGAGCGTGGTCAGGTCCGGATGGTTGACGGTGTGGTTCTCCACACTCGCCCGCCCGTCCTCCACGAGCCGGGTGAAGTACCCGGTGTCGTACGAGGCCGCCCCGGGCAGCAGGAACAACGACACCGGGATCCGCTTCTCCAGCAGGATCCGCGCAGCCTCGGGGTCGTGATTCCACCCGTCGTCGATGGTGATGAAGACGACCTTCTCCCCGGTCGGCACATGCGACACGACGGCCGGCAGCCCCACCCCGGCCTGAGCCGACCCGGCAGCCCCGAGGCCAAGCGACAACGCCGCGAGCGCGGCAACCATCACACGAGTTCTCCACATGCCGAACACCTTGGTCTAGACCAACTTGCCCGTCAACCCCCTCGCCGCAAGCGGACGTTGACACCCCGCAACCGCCCAGGCCCCTACGGGTGAATCCACGCGAATCGTCAGCGCACGCCACTACGCCCCGAAAGCGTGAGCCGCGAAGAGGAGGAAGCTACGGCCGTGATGCAGCACGAGACCACGATCGCGGAAGCCGCCGGTCGACTCTCCAAGGAGCTTCCCAGGCATCGAGTCGAGATCCTCCAGGGCGGGCTCACCGCGACACCACCCGCCGACGGGGCGCACGCGCTCACTCCGAGCCGGCTGATCGAGAGGTTCTACGAGGCCGGGGCCAAGAAGGCCGGCCTGCGCTACGTCCAGGGCACCGGCGTCCGGCTGCCCACCGGCCCCGAGGTCGACGCCTACGCCAAGGCCGACATCCCCTTCTACATCGTCGCCGACCGCCGTCACGACGAGGTCGTGGTCTGCCGCGACCCGCGCAGGGGCCCGGGCCGGTGAGGGCCCGGGCTCCTTCATTCCCCCGACAACTGCACCCAGGGCTCAGCCCTTGATGCAGATGACCTGCTTGAGCTTGGCCACGACCTGCACGAGGTCGGTCTGCTGGTCGATGACCTGCTCGATCGACTTATAGGCGCCCGGGATCTCGTCGACCACGCCCGAGTCCTTGCGGCACTCGACGCCCTTGGTCTGATCCGCCAGGTCGCGCGCCGAGAAGCGCTTCTTCGCGGCCGTCCGGCTCATCTTCCGGCCCGCGCCGTGCGAGGCCGAGTTGAAGGACTTCTCGTTGCCGAGGCCCTTCACGATGTAAGAGCCCGTCCCCATGGAACCCGGGATGATTCCGTAGTCGCCGCTGCCGGCGCGGATCGCGCCCTTGCGCGTGACCAGCAGGTCCATGCCGTCGTACCGCTCCTCCGCCACGTAGTTGTGGTGGCAGCTGATCTCCCGGTCGAAGGAGACCTTCGCCTTCCGGAACTCCCGGCGGATTACCTCCTTGAACAGGCTCATCATCACGGCCCGGTTGTACTTGGCGTACTCCTGTGCCCAGAAGAGGTCGTTGCGGTAGGCCTCCATCTCGGGCGTCGCCGCGAGGAAGACCGCGAGGTCACGGTCCACCAACCCCTGGTTGTGCGAGAGTCCACGGGCCACGTCGATGTGGAAGGCGGCCAGCTCGTTGCCGATGTTCCGCGAGCCCGAGTGCAGCATGAGCCACACCGAACCGGACGTATCGATACAAAGTTCGCAAAAGTGATTGCCTTGGCCAAGGCTTCCCATTTGCCTCAGCGCCCGGTCCCGCCGGAACTTCACCGCATCCGCGACGTAGTCGAACCGCTCCCACAGGTCCCCGAACCCCGCGTCCGGGAACCCGTACAGCCGGTCCGGGTCCACCGGGTCGCGGTGCATGCCCGCACCCACCGGGATCGCCTGCTCGATCTTCGAGCGGAGCTTGGACAGGTCCCCCGGGAGGTCGTTCGCCGTCAGGGACGTCTTCACCGCGGACATGCCGCAGCCGATGTCCACGCCCACCGCCGCCGGGCACACCGCGTCCTTCATCGCGATCACCGAGCCGACCGTGGCGCCCTTGCCGTAGTGGACGTCCGGCATGACCGCCAGGCCCTTGATCCACGGAAGGGTGGCGACGTTGTGCAGCTGCTGCATCGCGCCGGCCTCGACCGAGGCCGGGTCGGTCCACATCCGGATCGGGACCTTCGCCCCCGGTACCTCTACATACGACATACGGCTTCAATCCCCCGGGAAGCATAGAAAATTCGTTATACGCAAAAAGCCTCGCTCTTAGCCCCAAACCAGACAGGGGACCGGCGCCAGCACCAGCGTGTGCGATAGACATTGTGTTCATCCGCGTCCAAAGCGCGGCAACGCATTTTCCTGACCGCCGGGCCGCCGGCCGGTCGAAGGGAGCCAGTGGACGTGCAGCGCAAGGCGGTACGGCGACGAGTCCTGCCGGGCATCGCGATGCTGACCGCACTCATGGCCGGCCTGACCGGCCTGACCGGGTGCACCAGCGGAAACGGCGTCGGGGACGACACCGACTCCAAGGCGGGGGACAGCAGCCCCGCACCCGCACCGGCCGGCAAGTACCGCAGCCTGCCCGCGCCGTGCAGGGCCGCCGACGGCAAGCGCCTCAAGGCCATGCTCCCGGCCGCGGACAGCCTCACCGACGAGCAGCGCACGCAGCTGTACGCCGGCACCGCGGACACCTCGTACGACGGCGACCGGCACGTCGGCTGCCGCTGGACGGCGCAGACGCCCGAGGAGACGCGGCTGCTGTCGGTCGTCTTCGAGCGCGTCGTCTCGTACGACCGGACCACCATGAGCGACGACGACAAGGCGCGGCAGGTGTACGTGCGCCGGCTGACGGACGCGCACCTGCCCTTCCCCGGCCCCACGACAAGCCCGGCCACCAGCCCCGGCACGGCCCCCGGCACGGCTCCGGGTACGGCCCCCGGCGCGGCGGCGAGCCCTGGTACGAGCCCCGCGCCCACCGCCCCGCCCGCCGCGGGCGCGCCCTCGACCGGGCAGTCGCCGCAGCCGGCCGGCAGCCCCTCCGCGCCGCCGCCCGAGCTCGGTTCCCGCGTCATCGAAGGACTCGGGACCGAGGCGTTCCTCGAGGACAAGCTGAGCGCGGCCGGCGCCAGCGCGGCGCAGGCGCGGACCGTGCGGATTGTGTTCCGCACCTCGAATGTGATCGTCACCGTCGAGTACAACGTGCAGCCCGCGCTGCCCGGTACGGTTCCGGCGAGCCCCGAAACCCAGGACAAGGCACGGCAGTTGGCGCAGGCTCTGGTCGAGCGTTTCAACGACTGAGAGAGCGCCCGAGAGCGGGCGCGGGGGGCTCGGGGTGACGGCGCGCACAGCAGGCGCGCGCCGGGTCGGGCTACCGTTGCTCGGGTCCCGCGCCCGCACCACGCCTGCACCACGCCCGTACCGCGTCCACAGAACGCGCCCCACAACGTACTGAAGGAACCATGCACCGATCAGCCTCGCGCCTCACTCGCGTTCTCGCCTGCGCAGCCGTCCCGGTGATCCTCACCGTCGCCGGCTGTTCGTCCGACTCGAGCAAGGACTCCGGTTCGGGCGGCGACAAGAAGCCCGGCGCTTCCTCTTCCGCCAAGCCGAGCGGCAAGGCGTCGGCCGCGCTGGAGAAGGCGGCGTTCGCGACGCTGCCCGACCCGTGCAAGTCGGTCCAGACGAAGACGGTCGAGACCCTCGTCCCCGAGGCGAAGGACAAGAACGGCACCGCGACCAAGTCGAACGACCTGACCTCCCGTGCCAGCTGCTCCTGGAACGGCCTGGACGAGGACGGCCTGAAGGGCTCGCAGTACCGCTGGCTGTCGATCTCCCTGGTCCGCTACGAGTCGCACGCCTCGCTCGGCGGCGCGAACAAGCGCGCCGAGGACCAGTTCAACAAGCAGGTCGAGACCGCGAAGACGACCGAGGGCGCGCACGACGTGAAGGTCGAGCAGGCGACCGGCATCGGCGACCAGGCGTCGTCGGTCGTGTACGGCGTGAAGAAGGACGTCGACTTCTTCAACACGACGATCGTGGCGCGCACGCAGAACGTCGTGATCACGCTCGACTACAACGGTGCGGCGTACGAGGGTGCCGGCGCTCCGGATCAGGCCAAGCTCCTCGAGAACGCGATCGCGGCGGCGAAGGAGGCGGCGGCCTCGGTCGGCACCGCCAACGAGCAGCAGAAGCAGCCTGAGCAGCAGGCTTCTCCCTCCGCGCAGTAGGCGCCGGCGGATCCGGGCGGCTGGGCGGGCGCTTAACGGGAGGCTGACATTCAGTCACCTGTGCAGTCACCCGTACGCTGTGCCTGCCGTAGCTCGACAAGGGGAGGGGATCGCGGGTGGCCGCGATGCAGCTGACTCGTACGCACCGGATACTCATCGGCGTCGTGGTCGCAGGAGCCGTGGTCATCGCGGGGATCGGTTTCGCCGGTTCGTACGCCGCGGTCCGCGCGCTCGCCCTGCAGAAGGGGTTCGGGAACTTCTCGCTGGTGTTCCCGATCGGCATCGACATGGGCATCTGCGTGCTGCTGGCGCTGGACCTGCTGCTGACGTGGATCCGGATCCCGTTCCCGCTGCTGCGCCAGACGGCGTGGCTGCTGACCGCGGCGACGATCGCGTTCAACGGCGCGGCGGCCTGGCCGGACCCGCTGGGTGTGGGCATGCACGCCGTCATCCCGATCCTGTTCGTGGTCACGGTGGAGGCGGCCCGGCACGCGGTGGGCCGGATCGCGGACATCACCGCGGACCGGCACATGGAGGGCGTGCGCATCACGCGCTGGCTGCTCTCCCCCCTCCCGACGTTCAAGCTGTGGCGCCGGATGAAGCTGTGGGAGCTGCGGTCGTACGAGCAGGCCGTCGGCATGGAGCAGGACCGGCTGATCTACCAGGCGCGGCTGCAGGCCCGGTACGGGCGGGCGTGGCGCCGCAAGGCCCCGGTGGACGCGCTGATGCCGCTCCGGCTGGCCCGGATCGGCGTCCCCCTCTCCCAGACGGCCCCGGAGGGCCTGGCGGCGGCGGGCATCGACCCGGCGCTGCTGCCCCCGGCGGCCGCGGCCATCGCGACGGGCGGGGCGATATCGACCCCGGCCTTGGCGGCGGGCTCGAGCGTGACGGGCATCCCGGGCCAGGCGGCCATACCGGGCCAGACCGGCCAGGCGGGCCTCGTCGGCGCAGCCGCCGGAATCCCCGGCCAGCCCGGCCAGCCCGGCCAGCCGGGCCTGGCCGCAGGCCAGCCGGGCCTCGTCGGCGCGGCCACGGCCATCCCCGGCCAGCCGGGCCTCGTCGGCGCGGCCACGGCCATCCCCGGCCAGCCGGGCCTCGTCGGCGCGGCCACGGGCATCCCCGGCCAGCCGGGCCTTGTCGGTGCGGCCACGGGCATCCCCGGCCAGCCGGGCCTTGTCGGTGCGGCCGCCGGAATCCCCGGCCAGCCGGGCCAGGCCGCGCCGCAGGCGCCGGCCTCCGCGTACGCCCCCGGGGCGGAGCCCCACCCGGGGTCTGGGGCGGAGCCCCAGTTTCGGGAAGGGGCGGGTAGGGGAGCAGCCCCGCAGGGCCACACCCCACTCCCCTTCGCGGTGGACCCGACGGCCATGCCCGCCGCCCACGACAGCGCCTGGTTCGCCGCCCCGCTGGCCCCGCAGGCCGCGTACGAGGGCGGGTACAACCCCCAGTACGTAGAGGGCCTGGAGCCGACCCCGGTCATGCCCCCGACCGGCCCGGACGAGGACGTTCCGCAGCAGGAGCAGCTCCCCGTACCGCCTGCCGCAAATGGCGATGGTTCCGACGCCGACTCCGAGTCCGATTCCGACTCCGGCTTCGACCAGGTCAAGTTCAACGAGGCGGCCTACGAGGTGTTCCGCTCGTACCTCGACGAGCACTCCGACTTCCCGACCCCGGAGCAGGTGGACATACACCTCTCGGACCGCCACGGGATCGACCACCCGCGCAGCTCCTCGATGATCCGCAAGCTCATGCCGGGCCTGAAGCTGCGCTACCAGCGCGAGCTGGAGAACGAGCACATCGCCTGAGCCGGACAGCACGCGGCAAGCAGCACGCAGCACGCACGCGGAAGGGCCCGCACCCCCGAGGGGGTACGGGCCCTTCCGCATCCACCTCTGCGTCAGGCGGCGAGCAGCTTGCGCACCCGGTCCGCCCCGACCGCCAGAAGCAGCGTGGGCAGGCGCGGCCCGGTCTCCCGGGTGACGAGCAGGCGGTACAGCAGCGCGAAGAACGAGCGCTGTGCGACCTTGAGCTCGGGGGTGGGCTTGGCGTCGGGCTCCAGGCCCGCCATCACCTTCGGGACGCCGTAGACGAGCGTGGTGAGCCCGTCGAGCGACCAGTGCGAGTCCAGCCCGTCCACGAGCAGCCGCAGCGACTCGCGGCCCTCGTCGTCCAGCGAGGACAACAGCTCGGTGTCGGGCTCCTCGCGCACGAGGGTCCGCTGGTCGGCCGGGACCTGGGTGGTGATCCAGTTCTCGGCGCGGTCCAGGCGCGGCCGTACCTCGTCCAGCGAGGTCAGCGGCTGCGACGGGTCCAGGTCGGCCAGGATGCGCAGGGTCTGCTCGTCGTGCCCGGCGGTGATGTCCACGACCGACGCGAGGGTCCGGTACGGGAGCGGGCGCGGGGTGCGCGGCAGCTCGTGCGAGGCGACGCGTACGGCGCGGGTGTGTGCGGCGGCGTCGGCCGGCAGCACGGAGCCGTCGGCGACCTTGGCCTCGAGCTTGTCCCACTCGTCGTACAGCCGCTGGATCTCCTGGTCGAAGGCGATCTTGAAGGACTGGTTCGGCTTGCGGCGGGCGTACAGCCAGCGCAGCAGCTGCGGCTCCATGATCTTCAGCGCGTCGGCCGGGGTCGGGACCCCGCCCTTCGACGAGGACATCTTGGCCATGCCGCTGATGCCGACGAACGCGTACATCGGTCCGATCGGCTGCTCGCCGCCGAAGATGTGCACGATCTGGCCGCCGACCTGGAAGGACGAGCCGGGCGAGGAGTGGTCGACGCCCGAGGGCTCGAAGATCACGCCCTCGAAGGCCCAGCGCATCGGCCAGTCGACCTTCCAGACCAGCTTGCCGCGCTTGAACTCGCTGAGCTTGACGGTCTCGGTGAACTCGTCCTCGGTGCAGACGTAGGTCAGCTCGGTCGTCTCGTCGTTGTAGGACGTCACCTTGGTGAAGTCCTTGCCGCACTGGCCGCAGTACGGCTTGTACGGGAAGTACCCGCCCTCGGCGCTGCTGCCGTCGTCCTCGGCGGCCGCGCCGGAGCCCTCGGCGGCCTCCAGCTCGGCCTCGTCGACCTGCTTCTGCTGGGGCTTCTTGCCGCCCGGCTTCTGCTTGGTGCGGTACTGGTCGAGGACGGCGTCGATGTCGCCGCGGTGCTTCATCGCGAACAGGACCTGCTCGCGGTACGCGCCGGAGGTGTACTGCTCGGTCTGGCTGATCGGGTCGTACTCGACGCCCAGCTCGTCCAGCGCCTCGACCATGGCGGCCTTGAAGTGCTCGGCCCAGGTCGCGTACGCCGATCCGGCCGGGGCCGGGACGGCGGTCAGCGGCATGCCGATGTACTGGCCGTAGGTCTCGGGGTCGACGCCGGGGATGCCGGCCGGCACCTTGCGGTAGCGGTCGTAGTCGTCCCAGGACAGGACGTGCCGGACCTCGAACCCGCGGCGGCGGATCTCGTCGGCGACCAGGTGCGGGGTCATGACCTCGCGGAGGTTGCCCAGGTGGATCGGGCCGGAGGGGGAGAGTCCGGACGCGACGACGACAGGTTTGCCGGGTGCTCGGCGCTCCGCCTCGGCGATGACCTCGTCCGCGAAACGGGAGACCCAGTCGGTCTCGGTGCTGCTCTGAGCCACGACACGTCCTTCTATCTCGAATGCTGGCTTCAGCCATTCTCCCAGACGGAAGCAGCCCCTCCGAGGTTGCCTGTCAGCACGCGCCGAGCGGAATCCGCCCGAACCGCTGCACGGCGGCGAGGATCTGCGGCCCGGTGGCGTCCAGCGTCTGGGGCATCAGCACGAGGGGGCTGCCGTACCGGCGGGTGTACGCGGCCGCCCTGCGCGCGGGCCGGCTGAAGGGCACCCCGTCGGGCACCACCGGCAGCTCGACCCCCGGGCGGGGAACCAGCACCACGACGCCCTTCACCCTGCGGACCCCGCTCAGGTCGGACCACGGCGTGGCGGGCCCGACTGCGACGGTGACCCCGTACGCGTCCAGCCGGACCAGCGGTCCCCGGGCGCGTAGCCGGACATGCACGACCAGCAGGAACACGAGGGCCACGGCCATGAGGGCGCAGGAGCCCACGGCCAGGAGGCGGCCGAAGCCGTCGGGTGCGGTGACGAGCCTCCCGACGCAGGGGGACCCGATCAGCAGCATGACGAGTGCTGGGCGGCCGTGTCCGACGGCGCGGAGCTCAAGCGGTCCGACCTCGGGGAGAGCCGCGGCGCCGTGCAGGGTGATCCGGTCCATCCCGGCACTGTAGTGACGGGGAAATCCCGGATTGCGGGTGGGCCCCGCGTGGGATACTCGGGGCTTGTCGGAACAACCAAGTGCAGCTTCAGGCACGACCTCACAGGAACGGCAGCTCATGGCCTCGGTCCCTTCCCTCGCTTCTTCGGTCAATCAGCGCGTCGCGGACGCCCTCGCCTCGGCCCTGCCGGAGGCCGGTGGCGCCGACCCGCTGCTGCGACGAAGCGACCGGGCCGACTTCCAGGCCAACGGCATCCTGGCGCTCGCGAAGAAGGCCAAGGCCAACCCGCGCGAGCTGGCGACGACCGTGGTCGAGGGCATCGCCTCCGGTGACCTGATCAAGGACATCGAGGTCTCGGGCCCCGGCTTCCTCAACATCACCGTCTCCGACCGGGCGATCATGGAGACCCTCGCCGCCCGCGCCGGCGACGACCGCCTCGGTGTCCCGTACGCCGCGAACGCGGGCACGACCGTCATCGACTACGCGCAGCCGAACGTCGCGAAGGAGATGCACGTCGGCCACCTGCGGTCGGCGGTCATCGGCGCGGCGATGGTCGAGATCCTGGAGTTCACGGGCGAGAAGGTGGTCCGGCGCCACCACATCGGCGACTGGGGCACCCAGTTCGGCATGCTCATCCAGTACCTGCTGGAGCACCCGCACGAGCTGGACCACAAGTCGGACGCGGAGGTCTCCGGCGAGGAGGCCATGTCCAACCTGAACCGGCTGTACAAGGCCTCGCGGGCGCTCTTCGACTCGAACGAGGAGTTCAAGACGCGGGCCCGGGCGCGGGTCGTCGAACTCCAGGCGGGCGAGGCGGAGACCCTCGCGATGTGGCAGCGGTTCGTCGACGAGTCGAAGATCTACTTCTACTCCGTCTTCGACAAGCTGGACATGGACATCCAGGACGCGGACGTCGTCGGCGAGTCCGGCTACAACGACATGCTGGTCGAGACGTGCAAGCTGCTGGAGGACTCGGGCGTCGCCGTCCGCTCCAACGGCGCGCTGTGCGTGTTCTTCGACGAGTACAAGGGCCCGGACGGCAACCCGACCCCGCTGATCGTCCAGAAGTCGGACGGCGGCTTCGGCTACGCCGCGACCGACCTGTCGGCGATCCGCGACCGCGTCGGCAACCTGAAGGCCGACACCCTCATCTACGTGGTCGACGCCCGCCAGTCGCTCCACTTCAAGATGGTCTTCGAGACGGCCCGCCGCGCGGGCTGGCTGAACGACGAGGTCAAGGCCGTGCAGCTGGCCTTCGGCACGGTCCTCGGCAAGGACGGCAAGCCGTTCAAGACCCGTGAGGGCGAGACGGTCCGGCTGGTCGACCTGCTCGACGAGGCCGTGGAGCGGGCGACCACCGTGGTCCGGGAGAAGGACAAGGGGCGCGGCTTCCTCGGCGAGCAGGAGATCGTCGAGAACGGCCTCCAGGTCGGCATCGGCGCGGTCAAGTACGCGGACCTCTCCACCTCCGCCGCGCGCGACTACAAGTTCGACCTGGACCAGATGGTCTCGCTGACCGGTGACACGTCCGTGTACATCCAGTACGCGTACGCCCGGCTCCGGTCCATCCTGCGCAACGCGGGCGACCGTTCCCCGGTGGCCCACCCGGAGCTGGCGCTGGCCCCGGCCGAGCGCGCGCTGGGCCTGCACCTGGACCAGTTCGGCGAGGTGATCGCCGAGGCGGCCGCGGAGCACGCCCCGCACAAGGTGGCCGCGTACCTGTACCAGCTGTCCTCGCTGTGCACGACGTTCTACACCGAGTGCCCGGTCGTGAAGCCGGAGCCGGAGCTCGTCGTCGGCGAGAACCGCCTGTTCCTGTGCGAGCTGACCGCCCGCACGCTCACGAAGGGCATGTCCCTGCTGGGGATCCGCACTCCCGAGCGCCTCTGACCCTGTTCGCGGGGCACGCAGCTCCGTACGATCGGCCTTCCCGTCCTGACGGCAGGGGAGGCCGATCGTGAACGGTTCACAGGGTTTACAGCTGGCGCGCGCCGCGCTGAGGGTGCTGACCGGCGCCGGGGGCGGCACCCCGGCACGGTCCGCGCTCGAGGCGCGCGTACGGGTCCACGTGGAGGACCGGCTGCGCAGCGGCGCGCTGGGTACCGCCGTGCTGACGAAGCTGCGCGACGAGCCGGGTGACGCGTCCACGGCCATCGCCCTACCGGTACTGGCGGACGAGATCTCTCGCGACCCGGCGTTCGGGGACACCCTGAACGACCTGCTGGAACAGTTGCTGGGCGGACCGGCGGCCGTGGCGGCGTACGGAGTTCAGCCCGCCGGGAGCGCGGCCGCGGGCTCCACCGCCGCGCTGGGGTCGATCGGCCTGAGCTCGGTGACGGCGCACCAGATCCCGTTCCATCCGCCCCAGGCCCCACCGCCGCCCGCGGCGCCCGTGCCACCCTTGCCGCCTCAGGTGGTGGTGGTCCCGCCGATGCCCGCGTACCGGCCGTACCGCTCGAGCGCGTGGCTGGTCTTCATGCTCGGGCTGCCGCAGTTCGCGTTCTTCGCCTGCGTGGGCGGCCTCGTGGTCGCATTCGCGCCCAGGGGTATGTCCCTCACCATCGCCTTCCCCATCGGGATCGTTTCGCTGCTCATGGCCCTCTTCGGCCTCATCCGCGGCCTGTTCCTCTTCCGCGGCCCCTCCAGCGTGCTGCTGTACGTGGGTACGACGCTGAACCTCTTCGTCGTGGTCGTACTGCTTCTCGCCCCGGGGTTCGGCAGCATCCTCCGGAGCAGCTTCTGAACCGAATGTGACGCGGCACACAGGGAACGTTCCACACGTGCGCCTCCTCTTCGGGGTGTTGGTTCTCGACACCGAGGGGGCACTCATGAAGGACACATCGCGGCGGCGCACGGGAGCGGCGCTCGCCGGGCTGCTGGCCGTGGACGGGCTGGCGCACCTGTACTGGGCCACCGGGCGGACCTGGCCCGCGGCGAGCGAGCGCAGCCTGTCCCTCGCCGTCCTCGGCACGGAGGTCTCCTTCGCCCCACCCGTCGTCCTCCCGCTGGCGGGGCTCACGCTGACGGCCGCGGGGGCCGTCCTCGCGCACGCCCACGGCCGCGGCGGGCGCGTCACACGGGTGGCCACGGGGGCCGTCGCGGCCGGGCTGGCCGTACGGGGCCTCGCCGGCCTGGGGTGGGCGGCCGGGCTCCTCGACAGCCCGGCCGGCCCGTTCCACACGCTGAACCTCGCCCTCTACACGCCCGCCTGCCTCGGCTTCGGCTGGGCGGCCGCCCGGCTGGCCCGCGCCCGGTGACCCCCGCGGAACGCGACCGCGGCGTCGCCCTCGCCCGGGCCGCCCTCGCCGGCAACACCCTCGCGATGCACGACCTGCTCGACCACCTCACCCCGTACATCGCCCGCATCTGCACCCCCATCGCCCTCGCGGACGGCCCGGACGCCTGCCAGGAGGCCCTGGTGGCGGTCTTCCGCGCCCTGCGGTCGCTGCGCGATCCGGAGACCCTGTACGGCTGGGTCCGCGCCATCGCCGTTCGCGAGGCGGTCCGCACCGCCCGCCGCGCGGCCCGCGCCCGCCCCGCCGAACTCGCCGACCTGCCCGGCCCCGGGGACCCCGAGCTCGCCGCCGACATCGACGACGTCCTGGCCCGCCTCTCGCCCGACCACCGGGCCGTCCTGGTCCTGCGGGACGTGGAGGGCCTGGACGAGGAGTCCGCGGCAGCCCTCCTCGGCGTCCCGCCGGGCACCGCCAAATCCCGGCTGCACCGGGCCCGTACGAGCTTCCGAAGGGCATGGTCCGCATGACGTACGCACTCGACGAGGTGAACCGCCTCCGGATCATGGCGGCGGGAGTCCGGGGCGCCCGCGTGGCCGAACGGGTCATTCCGGCCCCCCTGGACGCCGTCTGGGCGGTGATGGGCGACCTGGAGGGCGAGTTCGGCCGCTTCCAGCCGGACATGCGCAGCATCCGCGTCCTGCGGGTGGCTGGCGACCGGGTGGAGGCGCTGGCCCGCAGCAAGTACGGCTTCCGCGCCCACTTCCGGGGGGTGCTGCGCCCGGGCTGGTGCTGGCTGCAGAGCCGTTTCATCATCATCGGCATGGCGGCCGCCCCCGACCCGTCGGGCGGCACCCGCGTGGCCCTGACGGGCGGCGTACGGGTCCCCGGCCGCGCGGCGATCGTCCCGTTCGGGGCGCAGCGCGAACTGGAGCTGGCGGCGGAACGGCTGAAGGCCCGGGTCGGCGGCCCGTGAGGCATGGGGCGGTGGCCCGTGCAGGCCCGGAGCAGCCGCCCGTGCGGCCCGGGACGGTGGCGGCTCCTGGCGCGCCGCGGCCCGGGCCTGCACGGGGTCACAGGCATCGGCCTCAGCGCCGGAGCGCCTCCGCGGGCTGGATGCGGGCGGCCCGCCCGGCGGGGTAGAGCCCGGCCAGGACGCCGGTGATCAGGCCGAGGAGGGGCGCGGTCGCGACGGTCGCCGGGTGGATGACGGGCGTCCAGTCCCGGATGACGGCGACGCCCACCACG
Organism: Streptomyces sp. NBC_01296; assembly: GCF_035984415.1. Taxonomy (NCBI): domain Bacteria; kingdom Bacillati; phylum Actinomycetota; class Actinomycetes; order Kitasatosporales; family Streptomycetaceae; genus Streptomyces; species Streptomyces sp. NBC_01296. Next base: position 3,978,400 of record NZ_CP130720.1, read on the forward strand.
GTCAGGGTGCCCAGGGAGGTGCCGACGAGCCCGCCGAGGGCACCCAACGCGCCCGATTCCGCGAGGAACTGGGCGGTGACGTGCCGTCCGCGCGCTCCCAGGGCCCGGCGCAGGCCGATCTCCCCCGTCCGTTCCAGGACGGCGACCAGGGTGGTGTTGGCGATGCCGACCGCGCCGATGACCAGGCAGATCCCGGCCAGGACCAGGAAGAGCTGTTCGAGGTCGGAGGTGACCCCGCTGCGCAGGGTGCGCGGGTCGGGGGGCGGTACGGCCTTGAGGTACTCGGGGTGGTCGGGGCGCAGCGCGGTGGGGGCGAGGCGGGCGACCTGCTGGGCGGCGCCGATGTCGGTCGCGATGAGCATGGTGGTGCCGGTGCCCTCGGGCGGCCCCCAGATGTCCTCCGCGGTGGTGCGCGGAACCATGACCGACAGGAGGAGGTCGGCCTTGCGCTCCACGTCGTCGATGATCCCGATCACGGTGAACGGCTCCGTTCCGATGAAGACGGCCGGGCGGGTGTCCAGGGTGGTGATGCCGAGGCGGGCGGCCGTGCCCGAGCCGAGGACGGCCACGCGCTGCTTGGTGCGGGAGTGGTACTCGTCGTAGAGGCGGCCCTGGGCCATCCGCGGAACCGCGGCCTGCAGCGCGCCGGGGGAGGCCGCGACCACGTCGGTGCGTTCGCCCCCGCCCTGGGCGCCGCCGACCGGGGCGGCGCGGACGCCGCCGGCGTTGCTGTCGAGGCGGACGGTGTAGAAGACACCCGCGTGCCGGACCCCGTTGAGGCGCTCGACGCGGAGGTCGGCGTCCGCCGGGAAACCGGGCCCGGCGAAGTTGTTCTTCTCCCTGGCGATGTCCTCGACGCTCACCTCGGTGGCGGTGAGCAGGTTGAAGCGGCTGTCGATCTGGGACGAGGTGGTGGCGGTCAGCCCGAGGACGGCGACGAAGGTTCCGACGCCGAGCACCGTCCCGAGGGCGGTCAGCGCCGAGCGGGCCGGGCGCTGCAGTACCCCGGCGAAGGCCTCCCCGACGGTATCGCGCACGGTGAGCCGGGAGGGCTCGATCCGGTCGGCGGCACGGGAGCGGCGCCGCCGGAACGGGGGCAGCTTGATGGAGGGCAGCGTCATACGGGTGCCTGTTCGCGCAGTACGCCGTCGCGGATCGCGACGGTACGGCCGCCGTGCGCGGCGACCTCGTGGTCGTGGGTGATGACCAGCACGGTCATCCCGTCGGTGTGGAGCTCGTCCAGGAGGGCCAGCACGGTGTCGGCGTTGGCGGAGTCGAGGTTTCCGGTGGGTTCGTCGCACAGCAGCAGGGACGGCCGGGCGACCAGGGCCCGGGCGATGGCCACCCGCTGGCGTTCTCCGCCGGACAGGCGGGAGGGCACCGCGGAGAGGCGGTGGCCGAGCCCGACCCGGGTGAGGGCTTCCCGAGCGCGGGCGGGGCGCTCCTTGCGCGGCACCCCGTTGTAGAACATCGCCAGGGCCACGTTCTCCAGGGCCGAGCGGTGGGGCAGCAGGTGGAAGGACTGGAAGACGAATCCGATGCGGCGGCCGCGCAGGGCGGTCCGGTCGCTGTCGCCGAGTGCGCCGGTGTCGAGGCCGTCGAGGAGGTACTGGCCCTCGGTGGGTGCGTCGAGCAGGCCGGCGATGTTGAGGAAGGTCGACTTGCCGGAGCCCGAGGGGCCGACGACCGTGACGAACTCGCCGCGCCGGATGGTGAGGTCACACGGTTTGAACGCGGCCACCGGAGGCGGGCCCGGGTAGGTCAGGCCCGCCTGCCGGAACTCGATGACGGGTGGTGCGGCCTCGGTCATGACCCGCCGCCGCCCTGGGAACCGCCGCTCTTGGAACCGCCGCTCTTGGAGCCGCTGTCACCGCCGCCGGTCGTTCCCCCGGTCTTCCCGCCCGTCTGCTTGCCGGCGACGCCCGGATTGATGCCGGTGACGACCGAGTCGCCTTCCGCGAGAGCGCCGTCCGCGGCGGGCCGGACCTCCACGTAGCCGTCGCCGGTGGTCCCGGGCCGGACCTCGACCCGGCGCTGGGTTCCCTTGCCGTCCACGACGGTGACGATGGTGCGGCCGTCGGCCCCGGCGGAGACGGCGGAGACCGGGACGACCAGCGCGTTGCCGTCGGTCGCGGCGGCTTCCACCGTCAGCCGTACGTCCTGGCCGACGAGCTTGGCGTCCAGCGGGGCGAGGGGCCGTACGAGGAGCTCGTACCCGGCCGGTCCACCGGGGGCGGGAGCCTGCTGGCCCTGGCCCTGGCCGCCGGTGGACCCGGTGCCCGGTGCGGGCGCCGGCGCCGACTGCGGGGTGTCCGCGACGGACTGCACCTCGGCGGCCGCCGTGACTCCGCTGACCTCGGAGAGGATCTCGACCTTCTGGCCGGCGCGGACCAGGCCCTTCTGGTGTTCCTGGAGCTGCGCGCGCACGACGAGCGCGCCCGCGGAGAGGGTCATCGCGCTGCCGCTGACCGGGGAGCCCGGGCGGACGGCGACGGAGTCGGCGCGGGCGGGGAAGGACTCCAGGAAGACGACCTCGCCGGCCGGGAGCATCGGTCCGGACGCCGCGCGGGCCTCGGTGAGGCGCTCACGGGCCTTGGTCAGGTCCGCCTGGGCGCGGGCCACCGTTCGGGCCCCGTCCTGGCCGGAGCCCTTGCCGCTGCCGGAACTCCCGGAACCCTCCGGGCCCTTGGTACCCGAGCCGCCCGTGGCGCCCGTACTCCCCGTGGCGCCCGTACTCCCCGTGGCGCCCGTACCTCCCGTGGTACCGGTGCTCCCCGTGCTCCCCGTACCGCCCTTGGCCGCGGCGCGGGCGTCCTCCAGGGAGCGCTCGGCGGACGTGACCGCGTCCTCGGCGGCCTTCAGGGCCTCGCCGCGGTCGGCGAGAGCGGGCAGCGGGTCGTAGCCGAGGGACTTGTAGAACGCTGCCAGCGCCGTCTTGGTCCCGGCCCCGAACGTGCCCGCCTTGTCGGAGCCCGTGCCGTGGCCGAGGTCGGCGAGCGCCTTCTGGAGCTGCTTGACGTCGTCACCGGTGGCGCCCGGCTTCAGGTCCCGGTACACGGGCAGCCGGCCCGGCAGCGCGAAGACGGGCCGGCCGGACACCTCCAGCAGCACCTTGCCCGCCTCGACCTGATCACCCTGCCGGACGGCGACCTTGGTGACGACGGGAGCGGCGGCGCCCTCCCCGCCGGTGGCGGTCGGGGTGAACTGGACGGCCTGGCCCGAGGTGACCGTCCCGCGCACGATGACGGTGTCCCGCAGCACGCGCTTCTCGACGCGTGCGATGAGTACGTCCAGGGGCGGCGGGCCGGCCTCCGCCGCGGTCTGCGCCGGCGACTTGATCACCAGCGAGGCGGCGACACCGGCAGCGGAGAGCAGGACCGCGCCCACCGCGACGGCCGCCACCCACGTACGGCGCCGGGACAGGCCGGCGGAGACCTCCGCGCCGTCGGGTTCTGCCGCAGGTTCGATCGGCTCGCTGTGCTCGGTGTGCTCGGTGTGCTCCGCGGCCTCGGAGGCCTCGGTGGGTTCGGGGTACCTCGTCATCCGGCCGCGCCCTGCCCCGGGTTCACGGCCCTGCCCTTGTCGCCGCACTTCTTCAGGGCCGCCATGCCCTGCGGCGAGTCCTTCAGACCGAGCTCTTCGATGGCGTGCTGGCCGGTCCGCGGATCGGGATCGGGGAAGTTCGCCACCCCGTTCGCCCGCATGCACTCCGTGTACGCCTTCGCCTCGGCCATCTGTCCAGCGGTCACCGGGGGGATCGACCGGCGACTGTCGCAGGCGGTTTCGGCTTCCTTCACCTTGGCCGGATCCGCCTTGGTCGAATCCACGACCGGAATATCGGAATCCGTTTCCTTCATCGGCAGCCCTTTTTCTTTGAGGCACCGGAAAAAGTCGGCCTGCTTGGGGTCGACCGCTCCCTTGGACTGCCCGGACTGCGGAACGGAAGTGGAAGACGAAGGCGAAGGCGAAGCGGAATCCCCGCCCGAGCAGCCGGCCAGCAGGAATAGGCCGGACAACAGAGCTGGGGCGGCCACGGATCGGACCCATCGAAATGGCACAGCAGGCCTCCTGAGGCATCTTGTATCAACGACACCCTAGGTGAAAAGAAAGATCATGCACCTGTACTCAGGGACAGTTGTGAAGGTCGGCCATGGCGTGATCCACTCCTCAACGGTTCGAAACCCGGCCCGACGGCCGAAATCTGGACCAGGAAAAGCCACAATGATTCGGAAAGAGATGGCTGATGAAGCTTCGTAATTCCCTCCGCTCCCTCGCGGCCGCCGGCCTGATCCTCGGCGCCATCGGCGTCAGTGCCGGTTCGGCCTCGGCCGCCGCCAAGGACGGCTGGCTCACCTCCGGGGAGCTGGGCCTGTTCTGCTACTCCAACCAGGGCAACTCCGTCTTCGACCTCTACACCTCCGAGGGCGACTTCCAGGACGACTACTTCAAGGGCTCGCAGAGCTGCGCCAACCACACCACGAACGACTACACGGAGTCCTTCTCGAGCAAGGACTCCTACACGTGGGACGTCTACACCGACGCGTGGGGCGGCGGCTCGGGCGGCTACATCTCCCCCAACACCAAGGGCAACTTCGGCTCGACCTTCTTCAACTCGGTCTCGTCGGCGTACGTCCGCTAGGCGCATCGGCCTAGACCTCGCACGCAAAACGGCAGCTCCGCCCGTAATCGCCGGGCGGAGCTGCCGCTTCGCGCATCCTAGCCGTCCCCGCATCGGAGCCACCATGTTCTTGCCGCGTTCCCCCCGTCCCGTTCTGACGGCCTCCGCAGCCGTACTGGCACTCCTGCTGACCGGGTGCTCGCAGTCGGACGGCGGCGACTCCGACAAGGAACCCGCGATCGGCGAGGTGCCCACGCTGCTCGAAAGCCGGAACCTCACCTTCCCGATCGCCTCGTACATGCCGGACGCCCGCCAGCTCGCCGTTCTCGACGAGGCGCAGGACGTACTCACCGACCAGTGCATGCAGCGCTACGGCTTCCGCTACCAGCTGCGGCGCAAGGCCGGCCCGGTGACCAGGGACTACAACCGGCGGTACGGACTCTCCGACCCGGCCGAGGCGGCCCGGTACGGCTACGACAACCCGCAGTTGGTCCGCACCGAGAGGCCTCCGCAGCCGCTCCTCGGACCCAACGAGGAGTTGGTGCTGCACGGGCTGCAGGTGGACCCCTCGCTGCCGGTTCCGATGAGCCAGGAGGAGGCGGAGAAGTCCGACGTGGCGACCACGGTCGTCGGCGGGCAGAAGGTGCCGGCGGGCGGTTGCGGACGCGAGGCCGCACTGAAGCTGCTGGCACCCACCAAGGACACCGTGGACTACATGTTCGTGCAGGGCTTCTCCACGGACTCCTACGCCCGCTCCCGGAAGGACAGCAGGGTCGTCAAGGCGTTCAAGTCCTGGAGCGCTTGCATGAAGGAGCGCGGATACACGGTCGACAACCCGATGGACCCACCGCCCGGCATCAACGACTCCAACAGGAACAGCCCGCAGGCGATCTCCACCGCCAAGCAGGACATCGACTGCAAGAAGCAGACCAACCTGGTGGGCACCTGGTACACGGTGGAAACCGCCTACCAGAAGCGGCTGATCGAGCAGAACGCCGAGACGCTGGACCGGGCGAAGAGGCAGCTCGACGAGCGCATGAAGCTCGCCGCCTCCCTGATCGCCGGCTCCTGACCCGTGGGGAAGCGAGCGGCCCTGCCGCCCCGCGCCGAGGCACGGCTCCGGAGGCGGAAACGTACCCTGGCCGCCACCGTCGTGGCCGCGGCGGGCCTGGCCGGCGCGAGTGCCGCCCTCGTGCTCCTGCCGGCACCGTCCGAACCGCCGGCGCGGGCGGCCCAGGGCAGCCGCCCGGCACCGGCACCGGCGCCCACGGCCTCTCCCTCACCTCCCGCCGCACCGCCGCCGTCACCTTCGCCGTCGCCCTCCCCCTCCCCTTCTCCCTCGGCGTCCCCCGGCACTGCCGTGCCGGACGCGGGACCGGGCACCTTCAGCGTCGCGGCGGCCGAGGGCAAGGCGTACGGGCAGGGCCGGATCCGCCGCTACCGGGTGGAGATCGAGGACGGCATCCGGCTGCCCGGGCCGCAGACCGCGCAGGAGGTGGCCGACATCCTCGGGAATCCGCGCGGCTGGACGAAGAACAAGGCCTACGGATTCCAGCTGGTCTCCTCGGGACCCGTGGACTTCACGATCAAGGTGGCCACGCCCGCGACCACCGACCGGCTGTGCGACGTGACCACGCCGGAGAGCCGCGGCAATGTGAACTGCCGGACGGGGCACACCGTCGTGGTCAACCTGAAGCGCTGGGTGCAGGGATCCCCCCAGTTCGACGGGCCGATCCAGGAGTACCGGGCCCTCATCGTCAACCATGAGGTCGGCCATGAAATAGGCCGCGGGCACGAGAGCTGCGCCGGGCCGCGCGCGCTCGCGCCCGCGATGATGCAGCAGATCAAGGGGCTGGACGGCTGCCTGCCCAACGCGTGGCCGTACGACGCTGCAGGGCGGTACGTGGAAGGACCGCCCGTACCGTGAGGGCCCGCCTCGGGAATGCCCGTCAGACGTGCCCGTCAGACATGCCCGGCAGGGCAGGTGGCGATGCGGTGGTGCACGGCGAGTAAACACGTCTGGACTCGGGACAGGCCGCCCAGTTTGCCGCGCATGTTCTCCAGATGGAATTTCACCGTGCGCACGGTCATCCCGAGCCTTTTTCCGAGCTCTTCGTTCGACGGACCGCACGTCATTTCCTTGAACATCTCAAGTTCCCGATCGGTAAGATCCGGGATCCGGAGAAATCCTTGACGGATCCATTCCGTTTCATTGTCCCAACGCTCGGGTTCGCCGAGTTTACAGTAGGGGCAGTACGGACTCGCTGAGGGTCTCACGCATTCCAGCCTGTAGCAGTGAAGAGGGCGCGGTGAAATCGGAACACCACCCCTAATCCTAACTTTTCCGACCCAGGCCAGCGCATCGGCCGTTTAACCAACTACTGATGAGTTGTCACCATCGCTTCCTCCGAAGGAAGCCTTTCCCTCACCGATCAGAGGAAGCCGGACACCGGATATCGGAATCGGCGTGGCCTGCTCACCGCCGCCGGTCTGCCGGATCCGCCTGGGCGAGCTTGAAGCAGAGCTAGCAGCGATACCCGTCGGGCACCTGCAACAGCGCCACGAACACCCACACCATCACCACGGCCCCGGCCAGGCCCCCGATCAGCCCGGCGGCCGGGTTCCGCCGCCCGACGTACCCGACGAGCACCCCCCACCAGGCCGTCGCGAGGAGCGCGAGCAGCGCCCCGTAGAAGAACAGGGCGAGGCCGTTGGCCGACCCGTTGACCCCGACGTCGCAGGCCCGCCACGCGGCATTCAGCAGCACCGCCCCGAGCACCCCCGTGCCCACCCCGGCCAGCGGGGCGATCAGGCAGCCCACCTGTCCGCGCGTCATCCGGCGTTCCCGATCCGACACATGAGCACTTGTCCCCCAACTACGCATGCGGGTAAGGCCGGTTCGGCACTCGCACCCCACCACCTTGCCAGGCCGGAGTCCGCCCGCACCCCGGAGACCGTCGACCCGGCCCTGCCACCGTCGTCCACGCCCTCCCCGGGTGCACGTGAGGGACTCGAAAGTCCCTCACGGCCCTTCTCTCGCCCTCACTCCCACCGCGTGGTCGCAGCTCACTCACTGGTTGAGCGGATAGGAGTGCCGGCCCGTCGCCTCGTCGATCTCCGAGTGGGCCTTCTGCAACATCTGGGAAGCGAGATCCATGAGCGCGCGAGCGCCGGCGATCTCTTCCCCGACCCGCAGCTGCTCCGGGTCGGAGGGGTGGCGCATGGCGTAGCCGTGCGCTCTCATCTCGGAGCCGTCGCCGAGTCTGACCATGGCCGCCGCACTGGTGCGGTGGCCTTCCTCGGTGAATTCGAGCTCCACGTGCCACCCGACGAGTGTGGGCATGGTGCATCACCTCCAGGGGGGTCACCCTTCACTCCAGGGTGCGCCCGGGGTGACGGGAACGCGAGCGGGGCGGGGCGGGGGGCGGGACGGAATGCCGGGGGGCGGGGGCGGGAGCGGGGTCCGGGCTGACCGGCGTCGGAGGGAGTCCGGGGTTTCCCCGTGCTCCGAGCACCTTCGACTTAGTCCTCGCATGACCGCCACCCACCCCGGTCTGAGTACCGGCACTCATGTGCCTCTCCCGCCGGCGCAGTTGACTGATGCCATGGATCAGGACACCTCGCGCGACAAGCGCGCCTTCGTCGCACCGCTCGTCTCCACCCTGCTGACGCTGCCGATGGCCCTCGTCGCGTTCTTCTTCGTCGGGCTGTCCCCCATGGCCTGCGACTCCTGCGGGGACGCCGCGAGCGACCGGTTCGACGCCTCCTACGACGTCGCGTTCCCCGTCTTCACCACCGGCCTGCTGCTCGTCCTGGCCGTGCTCGTGACCAGCTGGGCGCTGCCCTGGCAGCGCCGGAACTCCGCCCGCCGCATCGGGTTCGCGCTGCTCGCCCCCGGCGCCGTCGTCCTGGACTACCTCGTGTTCGCCGGAATCGTCGACTGGCCCTGAGACCCGCCGATCAAGTCCGTTGCGTGCCCGCCGGCGGACGTGGAGGCTGAGGCCAGGGGAAGCACGTACGGGGGAGGCACGTGGTGACGGAGACCGGAACGGGCTGGGGGCGCCTGACGGGCGCGTATCTGGTCGTGGTGTCGCTGATACCCGCGCTGGTCTGCGGCTTCGTGTTCGCCGCGTGGCTGCCGTCCGACATCGAGCGCTACGACGGCTACGCGGCCGCCGAGCCGTGCACCACCGCCGGTGACGACTGCCTGCGCACCGTCCCTTTCACCGTCGACAAGACCGTGGTCAAGGACGCCGGCCGGAACACCAGGTACGAGGCGACCCTCTCCAGCCCCGACGCGCCCGCCCGGACCTGGATCGTGCGCTTCGGCGACGCCGGCCCGCTGCTCGACCGGCTCGCACCCGGCGACCAGGTGACCGCCGTCTTCTGGCGCGGCACGATCACGGCGGTCGGCAGGGACGGCGTCCGGCAGGGTTCCGCCGACGAGCCGCGCGACGACGCCCAGATGACCGCCGGCATCGGCACGTTCGCCGGTCTCGTGGCGGCCCTGGGGCTCGCCTTCGCCGCGGCCTCCCTGGCCGGATACGGCGGGCAGGGGCCCTGGACGTGGCGCTCGCTCGGGAAACCGCTGCTCATCGGCATGGCGCTCACCTGCGTCGGCGTGGCCCTACCGGCGTTCCTGATCGGCCTGCCGTGGTGGGTCGTGCCCGCCGTCGCCGTGCCGTTCGTGGCGTACGCGGCCTGGCAGCTCCACCGGTACAGAAGCCGCGGAGTGACAGACTCGAGTCCCGCTCCGTGAGCTGCCGACCAGCCCTGCATACGCTCCCGACCATGGACGGAGCACGGCGGGCGAAGTCGGGGCGGTGGCGGTTGTGGTGGCGGGTCTGGAGAGCCGGGCCCCCCGCCGGGTCCGAGCGGCACGTGTGGCCGCTGCGCTGACCGGCGGAGGCCCACCGGCAAGGGTCAGCGCGCCTCGCGCAGCCAGCCCGCGACCTCCGTCGCCCAGTACGTCAGGATCGTGTCCGCGCCGGCCCGCTTGATGCCCAACAGGGTCTCCAGGACGGCCCGGTCGCGCTCGATCCAGCCCTTCTCCGCCGCCGCCTCGATCATCGCGAACTCGCCGCTGATCTGGTACGCGGCCACCGGGACGTCCACGGCCTGCGCGACCCGGTACAGGATGTCCAGGTACGGGCCGGCCGGCTTGACCATGACCATGTCGGCGCCCTCCTCCAGGTCGAGCGCCAGCTCCCGCAGGGACTCGCGGGCGTTCGCCGGGTCCTGCTGGTACGTCTTGCGGTCGCCCTGCAGCGAGGAGGCGACGGCCTCGCGGAACGGCCCGTAGAAGGCGGAGGTGTACTTCGCCGTGTACGCGAGGATCGAGACATCCTCGTGCCCGGTCTCGTCGAGCGCGTCGCGGATGACGCCGACCTGGCCGTCCATCATGCCGCTCGGGCCCACCACGTGGACGCCCGCGTCCGCCTGGACCTGCGCCATCTCGGCGTACCGCTCCAGCGTGGCGTCGTTGTCGACGCGCCCGTGCTCGTCCAGGACCCCGCAGTGCCCGTGGTCGGTGTACTCGTCCAGGCACAGGTCCGACATGATCACCAGGTCGTCGCCGACCTCCGCCTTCACGTCGCGGATGGCGACCTGGAGGATCCCGTCCGGCTCGGTGCCGGCCGTGCCCAGCGCGTCCTTGTTCTCGTCGGCCGGGACCCCGAAGAGCATGATCCCCGCGACCCCCGCCTCCACCGCCTCCACGGCCGCCTTGCGCAGCGTGTCACGGGTGTGCTGGACCACGCCCGGCATCGCCGAGATCGCCAGCGGTTCGGAGATCCCCTCCCGGACGAAGGCGGGCAGGATCAGGTCCGAGGGGTGCAGCCGGTTCTCCGCGACCATCCGCCGCATCGCCGGGGTGGTGCGCAGCCGGCGGGGCCGCGAGCCGGGGAAGGATCCGTACGCGCTCATACTCAGTCGCCTCTTCGAGCCTGGACAGCAGTCGCTTCCAGCCTAGGGGGTGTCTCGTGGGCGACCCGTCACGGCCAGCTCGCACCACACCACCTTTCCGGGCCTGCGCGGCCCGACCCCCCACCGCTCGGCGAGGGCCGCCACCAGCAGCAGCCCCCGCCCGCCCTCGGCACCCGGATCCCGGTCCGCGATCCGCGGCCGCCCACCGCCGCTGTCGGCCACCTCGACCCGGACCAGCTCCTCGAAGAGCAGCAGCCGAAGCCGGTAGTACCGGCCGGGCGGCACACCGTGCAGCAGGGCGTTGGTGGCGAGCTCGCTCACGCAGAGCAACAGGTCGTCCCGGCGGCATGTGACACCCCACGCGTCAAGTGTCACCGCCGCGAACTCCCTGGTGGAGCAGACGGATTGGCGGCTGCGGGGGAAGTACCGCTCACGCAGCATGGCCGGATGGATTTCCACGTTCACGGGGCGATGGTCGCGTTGCGTGATTAGCGTGAGCAAGACGTGCAACCCGTACTCCTTCACGAGTACGGGTCGGTGCCGGTACCTCACGTGTGCATGCGGGGAGTTCACAGGTATGCCATCACGCAAGAACGCCCGACCCAATGAGACGGCGATGAAAATGGTCGGCGCCCAGGTCGCCGCCGCGCGCGTCTCCAAGGGCTTGACGCAGCGCGCGTTCGCCGATGCTCTGCACATCGATGTCCAGAGCGTCGCTTCCATCGAGCAGGGCCGACGGACCTTGATGCCCAGCGTCGCCGAAGCGATGGACCGAGTCCTAGGCCTGCCGGGCCTTCTCACAGTCGCGGCGAACAAGATGCCGCAAGTCGAGGTCATCCCGCCCTGGGCGGAGGAATACTTCGCCAGCGAGGCAGAGGCCGTGGCCCTGTCCTGGTACGACGCCGTGCTCGTACCAGGCCTGCTCCAGACCGAGGAATATGCCCGCGCTGTGTTCGGCTGCCGCGTTCCGTACACGGGCGAGGAAAAGATCGAGCTCCAAACAGCGCGCCGCATCAAACGTCAGGAGATCCCGCACCGCACCGTCCCGCCCAACCTCGGCTTCATCGTCTCGGAATCGGCACTGCGTGACCGAATCGGCGGCGACGACGTCAGACGGGGCCACGTCCGTGACTCCAAGGTCGCCGACGGGCCGACGCTCGCCCTCGCCCCCGCCGCCTGGGCCGGGCTCACCCACTGGGTCGGGCGCTAGAGGTTCCGCCACCGGCCGCTGCGGCGGTGGTCGTGCTCGTGCTGCGGGCCCAGCGGGCCCACCCGCTCGTACGCCTCCCGCGTGCGCGGGTCGTCGCGCAGGGCGAGGCCGTACGCGCCCTCCAGGCGGAGCTCCTGGTCCTCCTCCGCGAGCAGCGCCACCAGCGCCTCCGCGGCCTCAGCCGTCCGGTCGTCGCCCGCGGCCAGCGCGGCCGCCGCCGTGGCCCGTACGCCGTGCTCCGGGTCACGGACCAGACCGAGCACCACCGCCCGGACCTCCGGCCCGGCACCCCGCTCGCGGCCGAGCCTGCCTCCGGCGTGCCCCCGCACCTCCGGGTCCGGATCCCGCGCCAGGGCGAACAGGGCGGCGGTGGCCTCCGGAGTCAGCGGGGCATCGAAGAGGTACGGAACCTCCCGCCGCACCCGCGGGTCCGGGTGCCCGGCGTAGCGCAGCCCGAGGGGTTCGTCGTACCCGTCGTCCGAAACGGCATCGAGCACCGCGGAGAGCACCCCGCCGTCCGTCTCCTCCAGCGCCCAGGCCCTGAAGAGTCCGGCTCCCTCCCGCTGCGAGGAGTCGAAGCCGATGCTCGCGAACCAGTCCCTGGTGCTCAGGCAGTTGACGACGAACCGGCGGTGGTCCGGCGACGGATGGTGCCGCAAGGCCGCCACCGCCGACCAGGTCTCCGTGCTGCGGCGCTGCGCGAGCACGATGGAGGACGCGGACCAGTCCACATGGCAGACGTCGGGGTGCCGGACGGCCCGGGCCACCAGCTCCTCCACGGGTGCCAGGATCCGGAAGGCCCACTCCAGCTCCGTCAGGACGGCCCCGTGACCCGCCCGGACCGTCACGCCGCCGAGCGAGACCTGCCCGACATCGCACCACTCCTCCTCGGCGGACGACCACTTCGCCGGGCCCGTCGCCCCGGTGCGGCGGCGCAGCTCCTCCTCCGCGCCCGCCCCGTACCAGTTCCGGGCCGCCGCGAGCAGCCGCTCGCGCTGCGCCGCCGACAGGCGCAGCACCTCACCCCGGAGCGCCCTGACGGTCGCCGGGGAGCCGCCCTCGACGGCCCGCAGCAGCGGGGTCGTGCCGTCCGGCAGTTCCCGGTCCGGGTCGGCGCCGCCCGCCACCAGGGCCTCGGCGACCTCGTACGCGAAGGCTTCCACCGCCGTGCACAGCAGCTCGGCCCTCCCCGGATCCGCCCCCGCCTCCAGCAGCGTGCGGACCGCCTCCGCATCCCCGGCCCGTACCGCCGCCGCGAGCCGCCGGTCGGCGTCCTGCTCCGTCATCGGTCCCCCGTTCCCCAGCGAAGATCCTCGCCGCAGCCTGCCGCCGGCACAACCGGATACGGCGCGGGGCCCGGACGCGAGTGCGTCCGGGCCCCGGGGGGAACCTCGCCCGGCGTCAGGTGGTACGGCGCCGCCGCGCCCCCGGCCGGCGCTCGCTCGGCCGGGACACCGACTCGCCGGCCTCCTTGGCCGCCTCGCGGCGCGCCGCCCCGTACTCGGCCAGGGCCTCCGCCAGCTTGCCGACGCTCGGCTCCGGCGACAGGACGTCGACCCGCAGGCCGTGCTCCTCCGCCGTCTTGGCCGTGGCCGGCCCGATGCAGGCGATGACGGTGACGTTGTGCGGCTTGCCGGCGATGCCCACGAGGTTGCGCACCGTGCTCGACGACGTGAAGAGAACGGCGTCGAAGCCGCCGCCCTTGATCGCCTCGCGCGTGTCCGCCGGCGGCGGCGACGCGCGCACGGTCCGGTAGGCCGTGACGTCGTCGACCTCCCAGCCCAGCTCTATCAGCCCGGCCACCAGCGTCTCGGTGGCGATGTCGGCGCGCGGCAGGAACACGCGGTCGATCGGGTCGAAGACCGGGTCGTACGGCGGCCAGTCCTCCAGCAGCCCGGCCGCGGACTGCTCGCCGCTCGGCACCAGGTCCGGCTTGACGCCGAACTCGACCAGCGCGGCGGCGGTCTGCTCGCCCACGGCGGCGACCTTGATGCCCGCGAAGGCACGGGCGTCGAGCCCGTACTCCTCGAACTTCTCCCGGACGGCCTTCACCGCGTTCACGCTGGTGAAGGCGATCCACTCGTAGCGGCCCGTCACCAGGCCCTTGACCGCGCGCTCCATCTGCTGCGGGGTGCGCGGCGGCTCCACGGCGATGGTCGGCACCTCGTGCGGCACCGCGCCGTACGAACGCAGCTGGTCGGAGAGCGAAGCGGCCTGCTCCTTGGTACGCGGTACGAGGACCCGCCAGCCGAACAGCGGCTTCGACTCGAACCAGGCCAGCTCCTCGCGCCGCGCGGCGGCGCCGTGCTCACCGACCACGGCTATGACCGGCCGGGCGCCCTCGGGCGACGGGAGCACCTTGCCCTGCTTGAACACCTGGGCGATGGTCCCGAGGGTGGCGTTCCAGGTCCGCTGGCGGGTCGTCGTGCCGGCGACCGTCACCGTGAGCGGGGTGTCGGGCTTGCGCCCGGCGGACACCAGCTCGGCGGCGGCGCTCGAGACGGTCTCCAGCGTCGCGGAGACGACGAGGGTGCCGTCGCTGGCACCGACCTCGCTCCAGCAGCGCGCGGAGGCGCCCCGCGCGTCCACGAACCGCACGTCCGTACCTGCGTCGCCCCGGCCGCCGCGCAGCGGCACACCTGCGTACGCGGGCACGCCGACGGCGGTCGCGACACCGGGCACCACCTCGAAGGGGATGCCGCCGGTGGCGCAGGCGAGCATCTCCTCGGCCGCGTTGCCGTCGAGCCCGGGGTCGCCGGTGACGGCTCGGACGACCCGCCTGCCGGAGCGCGCGGCCTCCATGACAAGATTGGCCGCATCCCGGATCACCGGGACACCGGCGGCTGCTGACACTTCGTCAGCAATCGTCAGCTGTGGCGTGTCCACTCCCGCGCGCGCATGCGTGCGTACGACCTCGAGCACCTCGGGCTCCGCGATCAGTACGTCCGCGGCCGCGAGCGCCTCGACGGCGCGGAGCGTCAGCAGACCCGGGTCGCCGGGGCCGGCACCGAGGAAGGTGACGTGCCCGTGAGCGGCGACGACCGGAAAAGCGGAGGTGGTCGGACGTGAGGGGTTCAAAGCGATCGCTCCCCCATCAGACCGGCCGCGCCCTTGGCCAGCATCTCGTCCGCGAGTTCGCGGCCGAGCGCCATGGCCTCGTCATACGACTGGGGCACGGGACCGGTGGTGGACAGCTGCACGAGCGTCGAGCCGTCGAGGGTACCGACGACGCCGCGCAGGCGCATTTCATTGACAACCTGGCCGTCGGCCAGAAGATCGGCGAGCGCACCCACAGGCGCACTGCAACCGGCCTCCAGGGCGGCGAGCAGGGAACGCTCGGCGGTCACGGCGGCCCGGGTGTGCGGGTCGTCGAGCTCGGCGAGCGAAGCGATGAGCTCCGCGTCGGACGCGAGGCACTCCACGGCCAGGGCGCCCTGGCCGGGAGCGGGCAGCACGTTGTCGACCGACAGGAAGTCGGTCACCTCGGCGCTGCGGCCGATCCGGTTCAGCCCGGCGGCGGCAAGGACGACGGCATCCAGCTCGCCGTCGCGCACGAAGCCGATCCGGGTGTCGACGTTCCCCCGGATGGCGACGGTCTCGATGCGCTTCCCGAGGGTCCGCGCGTAGTGGTTGAGCTGCGCCATGCGGCGCGGCGAACCGGTACCGATGCGGGCGCCGTCGGGCAGCTGCTCGAAGGTCAGGCCGTCGCGGGCGACGAGCGCGTCGCGCGGGTCCTCGCGCAGCGGCATGGCCGCGATCACGAGCTCCTCGGGCTGCGCGGTCGGCAGGTCCTTCAGCGAGTGGACGGCGAAGTCGACCTCGCCGCGCACCAGCGCGTCGCGCAGCGCGGTGACGAACACGCCGGTGCCGCCGATCTGCGCGAGGTTCTCACGGGACACGTCACCGTAGGTCGTGATCTCCACGAGCTCGACGGGCCGGCCAGTGATCGCCCTTACCGCGTCGGCGACATGGCCGGACTGGGACATGGCCAGCTTGCTGCGCCGCGTGCCGAGCCGGAGAGGCTGGTCGAGACGTGGATTCATGATGCCCGTCCTGAGTCGTCGTTCTTGTCAGCCGTGTCGGCCTGTCCGGCCTGGTCGACCTGTCCGGCCTGGCCGGCCGCGTCCGCCCGGCTGACGGAGGCCACCGTCTGCGGGTCGAGGTCGAAGAGTTCGCGCAGCGCCTCGGCGTACCCGGCGCCCCCGGGCTCGCTGGCGAGCTGCTTGACGCGCACGGTCGGCGCGTGGAGGAGCTTGTCGACGACGCGGCGTACGGTCTGGGTGACCTCGGCCCGCTGCCGTTCGTCCAAGTCCGGGAGCCGCCCGTCGAGCCGTGCCACTTCCATGGCCACGACCTCGGCGGCCATCGCCCGCAGGGCGACGACGGTCGGCGTGATGTGTGCGGCCCGCTGCGCGGCGCCGAAGGCTGCCACCTCTTCGGCGACGATGCCGCGTACGGCGTCCACGTCGGCCGCCATCGGAGCGTCGGCCGAGGCTTCGGCCAGCGATTCGATGTCGACGAGCCGCACGCCCGGGATCCGGTGCACGGCGGCGTCGATGTCGCGCGGCATGGCCAGGTCCAGCAGGGCCAGCCGTACGGGCGCCACGTCGACCTGGCTGCGGGCGCCCTTGCGGGGCTGCCGCTGCGCGGCGGCCTCGCCCTGGTCGGCCCATGTGCCGTGCAGTTCGAGGGAGTTGGCGTCGACTCCGGTGAGCGCGGCCCGTCCGTCGCCGGCCGGCACCTCGACGGGACACCCGTCGCGGTCGGCCCCGGGCACGATGGTCCGCGCCACCCCGCCGTCGGCGAGCCGCACCCCGGCCTCGGCGGCGGCCACGAGCCGCGCCAGGACATCGGCACCGGCCGCATCCAGCCGAGCGCCGACCGCATCCGGCCCCGCCGACGTTCCCTTCAGCCCCGCCTGCGTTTGAGGCGTGAGGGTCCGGGGGCGGAGCCCCCGGGAATCGGGAAGGGGCGGGGTGGGGGAAAGCCCGGCAGGGCCCTCGACCACGGCTGCCACGTCCTCGCCGGTCAGCACCAGCCCGGTGGCCCCGGTGCAGGACACGACCACGTCAACACGTGTCAGCTCATCGGCGACCGACGCCATCGGAACGGACCTGGCCACAACCCCAGTGCCTGAGGCAACCAGAATCTCGACCAAACGGTCCGCCCGCTCTGCGGTGCGGTTCGCGACGACGATCTCGGCGACGCCCACCCGCGCCAGCGTGGCCGCGGCCAGCGAGGACATCGACCCGGCGCCGATCACCAGCGCCCGCTTGTCCTTGGCCCACACGTCCACCGGCTCGCGGCCGGCGGTCAGCTGCTCCAGCCCGAACGTCACCAGCGACTGCCCGGCGCGGTCGATCCCGGTCTCGGAGTGCGCCCGCTTGCCGACGCGCAGCGCCTGCTGGAAGAGGTCGTTGATCAGGCGGCCTGCGCTGTGGAGCTCCTGCCCCAGCGCCAGCGCGTCCTTGATCTGCCCGAGGATCTGGCCCTCGCCGATCACCATCGAGTCCAGCCCGCACGCCACCGAGAACAGGTGGTGGACGGCCCGGTCCTCGTAGTGGACGTACAGGTACGGAGTGAGCTCCTCCAGAGCCACCCCGCTGTGCTGCGCGAGCAGGGTCGACAGCTCGGCCACACCGGCGTGGAACTTGTCCACGTCCGCGTACAGCTCGATCCGGTTGCACGTGGCGAGCACCGTCGCCTCCGTCGCCGGCTCCGCGGCGAGGGTGTCGTGCACGAGCTTGACCTTGGCGTCGGCCGACAGGGAGGCACGTTCGAGCACGCTCACCGGCGCGCTGCGGTGGCTCAGCCCTACGACGAGCAGACTCATGCCGGCATCACCGCCGGAACATCGCCCTCGGGGCCGTTCTTGCGTGCGACGGCGGCGGGCCGTCCGGCGGGCGGCTCGACGGCCGCGGCGGGGGCCGCGCCGGAACCGGCGCCGGTCTCGGCGGTGTCACCCGACGCGGAGGCAGCAGCGGAGGGGGACGAGGAGGGCCCGGCGTTGGCCGCCGCTTCCTCGCCGGCCTTGCGCTGCTCGTGGAACGCCAGGATCTGCAGCTCGATCGACAGGTCGACCTTGCGCACGTCCACGCCGTCCGGCACGGACAGCACGGTCGGCGCGAAGTTCAGGATGGAGGTGACGCCGGCGGCGATCAGGCGCTCGCTGACCTGCTGGGCCGCGCCCGCGGGGGTCGCGATCACGCCGATCGAGACGCCGTTCTCCGAGATGATCTTCTCCAGATCATCGGTGTGCTGCACGGGCATGCCCGCGACGGGCTTGCCGGCCATCGCCGGGTCGGCGTCGATGAGCGCCGCGACGCGGAATCCGCGCGCGGAGAAGCCGCCGTAGTTGGCCAGGGCGGCGCCGAGGTTACCGATGCCGACGATGACGACCGGCCAGTCCTGGGTCAGGCCCAGCTCGCGGGAGATCTGGTAGACGAGGTACTCGACGTCGTAGCCGACGCCGCGCGTGCCGTAGGAACCGAGGTACGAGAAGTCCTTGCGCAGCTTCGCGGAGTTGACTCCGGCGGCTGCCGCGAGCTCCTCGGAGGACACCGTGGGCACCGATCGCTCGGAGAGCGCGGTGAGTGCGCGCAAGTACAGCGGAAGCCGGGCGACAGTGGCCTCGGGAATACCTCGGCTGCGGGTCGCCGGTCGGTGAGTTCGGCCAGTTGCCACGATGCTCCTGCGGGATGAGCGGGGCTGCAGGCGGTCACTTGTCCCAAGACCGCCCCGTCGAATGCAGGCTATGTCTTTGTGAACGCGTGCACAAAGATTGTGTCCGCTTTGTCCGAGCAAAGTGACCGGGGTCACGCGGCCCGGGCCTGAAGGACGGGAACCCACAACACGCCGAACCCGTTCAAATCCCGAGGGGTGCAAAACAGTACACACTCCTCATCAATACGCCCCCGAGACCCCACAAATCGCCCATGATGGTAACCGGCCGGAGGGTCAGCCCTCCAATGCGCGACGCAGCCGGTCCGGGTTCACCTTCCAGAAGGTGTGCTGCTCGCCGTCCACCAGCACCACCGGGATCTGCTCCCAGTGCAGCCGGTAGAGCTCCGCGTCCCGCGAGATGTCCTTCTTCTCCCACTGTGCTCCGACTTCCGCGCAGACCTTCTCGATCACCTCCTGGGCGTCATCGCACAGATGGCACCCCGGCTTCCCGATGAGCGTGACCAACCGCTCGCCGGGACGCTTCTTTTCCTTACGACGCAGCAAAGGGCTCATCCCCCCATTCTCCCGCGCCACCACGTAACACCACGGCACCGAAGAGTTCACGCCCCCGGCACCCCATCGGTTCGGGAACTCCCGAACACAATGGCTATGCTCGCGTCATGGCCGCTCTGGGATGGCTCACCCCCCGTAGGCGCTCCGCCACCGCGCGGAGCGTGCTGGCAGGCGAGGCCTCGGCCGAAGCCGCCCGCAAGACCGCGCAGGCCCTCGAGACGGAGGCCGGACCACCGGCCGAGCCCGAGGGGACCGCGGCGCGGGCAGCCGAGGAAGCGGAACCGGCCGAGCCCGAGTTCCCCGTCGCCGGCGACGACCTCGCCGCCGCCTTCTTCGACCTCGACAACACCGTCATGCAGGGCGCCGCGATCTTCCACTTCGGCCGCGGCCTCTACAAGCGGGAGTTCTTCCACCGCCGCGAACTCGCCCGCTTCGCCTGGCAGCAGGCCTGGTTCCGGCTCGCCGGGGTCGAGGACCCCGAGCACATGCAGGACGCCCGCGACAGCGCCCTCTCCATCGTCAAGGGCCACAAGGTCTGCGAACTCATGGCGATCGGCGAGGAGATCTACGACGAGTACATGGCCGAGCGGATCTGGCCGGGCACCCGCGCCCTGGCCCAGGCCCACCTCGACGCCGGGCAGAAGGTCTGGCTGGTCACGGCCGCGCCCGTGGAGACCGCCACGATCATCGCCCGCCGGCTCGGCCTGACCGGGGCGCTCGGCACCGTCGCCGAATCCGTCGACGGCATCTACACCGGCCGGCTCGTCGGCGAGCCGCTCCACGGACCCGCGAAGGCCGAGGCCGTCCGCGCGCTGGCCGCCGCCGAGGGCCTCGACCTCGAACGCTGCGCGGCGTACTCCGATTCGCACAACGACATTCCGATGCTGTCGCTGGTCGGGCATCCGTACGCGATCAATCCCGACACAAAACTGCGCAAGCATGCCCGGGCACACGACTGGCGGCTGCGCGACTATCGGACCGGCCGCAAGGCCGTGAAGGTCGGCGTCCCGGCCGCCGCCGGCGTCGGCGCGATCGCGGGCGGCGCAGCCGCCGCCATCGCCCTGCACCGCCGCCGCAAGTAGCCGATCCCGCTCCCGCCGCCCGGCCGCACCCCGGCTTCCGCCTGCGCCGGAGCCGCCCGGGGCCGCCCCCCGCGGGTTCTCGGCCCGCTGCGCCGCGGGCATTCCCCCACCTCTACCCCTGCGCCCCGCGCGCCACTCCTGCATGCCCGACTCGGTCGCGAGCCAGCGTGGAAGCGTCCATTCCGCGTATTCAACCGATCAAGAATCGATCACCAACTGCGACTGAATATGCCTTGGACACGCAACGGAAGTGTCGGAATCGGTGATTTGAGCAACTGGGTGTAGCACTGCCTGTACGAAGCGTTATTCTCCTCAAACGCATGCCACCGGCCATCTGTCGCCACGACGGGTGAACGGTCCCGCACTGCACGTGATGGAAGCTCTGCCTCTGGGAGTCCCGTGTACCCACCTGTCGGGGTTGACGCCTCGGGCCTGGCTACGCTGCGCGCAACGGTCCTCGACCACCTGCGTGGCTTCGTCCCCACCGCGTACGCCGTCCCCGCCTTCGCCGCCGCGGTCCCTGCCGGCCTCGGCCCGGCCGGTCCTTGCTATGCCCTGACCGACGGCGGAGCGACGGTGGGCAGACGCGGTCGCACGGGGGGAGGCACCAGCGGCGCCGCCACCGGTACGAGCGCGCCCGCCGCCCGCCGCCCCACCGCGGACAGCGACCAGGCCCGCATGATGGACCTGGTCGAACGCGCCCAGGCCGGCGAGGCCGAGGCCTTCGGCCGGCTGTACGACCAGTACAGCGACACGGTCTACCGCTACATCTACTACCGCGTCGGCGGCAAGGCGACCGCGGAGGATCTCACCAGTGAGACCTTCCTGCGCGCGCTGCGCCGCATCTCCACCTTCACCTGGCAGGGCCGCGACTTCGGCGCCTGGCTCGTCACGATCGCCCGCAACCTGGTCGCGGACCACTTCAAGTCCAGCCGCTTCCGTCTGGAAGTGACCACGGGCGAGATGCTGGACGCGAACGAGGTGGAACGATCCCCCGAGGACTCGGTCCTGGAGTCCCTCTCCAACGCCGCCCTGCTGGAAGCCGTACGCAAGCTCAATCCCCAGCAGCAGGAGTGCGTGACCCTGCGGTTCCTCCAAGGCCTGTCGGTCGCCGAGACCGCCCGGGTGATGGGGAAGAACGAGGGCGCCATCAAGACGCTCCAGTACCGGGCGGTCCGCACCCTGGCCCGCCTGCTCCCGGACGACGCCCGCTGACCTCCGACCCGCCCCGCACCGCCGCCACCGGGCGCCTCACCCTGCGACTCCCCCCACGCCCCGCAGACCCCCCGCGCCTACCGACCCTCCTGACAATCCACACAACCGGTGACCCCCCGATGACGCTGTGGTCCGATCATCCTTCGTCCGTAACCCAAGTGCCGCGCCGCTCGTTGTGCGGAATGCAGGCTCCCTGTGGACACGCCCTGCCCGAAGCCGCTCACTCGAAAGTGTGGATGTGCTCAAGGCAGGCAACCTTCCGGACACCTTGGGGAGTCGATCGTCATGACGAGAGGAGGTGCCGCCAGTGATCGCGAACGTGACTCCGCACCGGCGGGCGAACGCCTTCGCCCAGGCCCTGGAGGATCGGACCCCATCCGACCTTTCGGAACCGGATCCGGCGGCCGAGCAGTCCGAGGCACCTGCCGAACCTGCCGACCACGACCGGTTGTTGGCCCTGGCGAACGTGTTCGGCGAAAGAATGCCGCGCCCGGTGCTGGACCCCGAGGTCAAAGTGGTGCAACGAGCCCAGCTCGTGGCCGCCATGGAGGCCATGGTGATGGAAGAGAGGGCCGGGGGCGGTGCCGCCTCGGACCCTCAAGTGCCCGAGCAGCGGACCGGCCGCGGCGCCCACCGGGCGACCTCGCTCCGGAAATTGCGACCCCGCTCCCGCTGGTCCAAGGGCATCGCAGCGGGCGGCCTCACCGTAGGTGTGGCCGCGGGGGCCTTCAGCGGCGTGGCCGCTGCCAGCACGGACGCCCTGCCGGGTGACTCCCTCTACCCCGTCAAACGGGGCATGGAGGACCTGAAGCTCGGGATGGCCGACGAGGACGCGGACCGGGGCGAGCTCTACCTCGACCAGGCCTCCAACCGCCTGTCGGAAGCCCGCAGGCTGATGGAGCGCGGCCGGTCGGGCTCACTGGACCACGAGTCGCTCGGCGCGATCCGCCGGGCCCTGGCGGGCATGAAGCACGACGCAGCGGAGGGCCACCGGCTCCTCCAGGCCGCCTACCAACGGGACGGCTCGCTCGGCCCGATCCAGGCGCTGTCGTCGTTCTCCCGCTCGCACCGCGACGCGTGGGGCCGACTCCGGGAGAAGCTCCCGGCGCAGCTCACCGATGTGGGCGGGGAGGTCGAATCGGTCTTCCAGGCCATAGACGATGACGTGGCGCCCCTCCAGAGCCTGCTCCCCAAGGCCCCGGAGCAAGCCCGCGGCGGCTCCGGTGCCCCGGCCAGGCCGAGCGCCCCGGCCGGGCAGCACCAGTCCGCACCGGCAGCAGGCGCACCCTCGGCCAGCCCGACCCCGCCCGCGACCACCGGCGCCAAGCCTTCACCGGCCCCCGGCGGCGGCCTCCTGGGCGGCACGGGCGACCTCCTGCACCCGCCCTCGGGTCAGGACACCCCGGGGGCCTCGTCCTCCCCGGAGCACGTACAACCGGACATCACCCTGCCGCCCCTCCTCCCGGGCCTCCTCCCGGGCCTGGGCCTGAAGGCGGAGGACTCCGAGTAGGACGGAACGGCGGCAGGCCCTCACCCCCGAACGGGGTGAGGGCCTGCCGCCATGAAACAACGCGTCAGAACGGGTCGGAAGAAGACTCAGAAGAACACGGACCGCCGCTGCACCAGCAGCTTGTACAGCGTGTGCTGGATCTGTTCGCGGACCTCGTCCGTCAGGTTGAACATCAGCATCGGGTCCTCCGCCGCCTCCGGCGGATACCCGTCCGTCGCGATCGGCTCGCCGAACTGGATCGTCCACTTCGTCGGCAGCGGCACCGCCCCCAGCGGCCCCAGCCACGGGAACGTCGGCGTGATCGGGAAGTACGGAATCCCCAGCAACCGCGCCAGCGTCTTCGCGTTGCCGACCATCGGGTAGATCTCCTCCGCCCCCACGATCGAGCACGGCACGATCGGCGTCCCCGCCCGCAGCGCCGTCGACACGAACCCGCCCCGCCCGAACCGCTGGAGCTTGTACCGGTCTCCGAACGGCTTCCCTATCCCCTTGAAGCCCTCCGGCATCACCCCGACCAGTTCCCCCGCCTCGAGCAGCCGCTGCGCGTCCTCCGAACACGCCAGCGTGTGCCCGGCCTTGCGCGCCAGCTCGTTCACCACCGGCAGCATGAACACCAGGTCCGCCGCCAGCAACCGCAGGTGCCGCTGCGCCGGGTGGTGGTCGTGGACCGCCACCTGCATCATCAGCCCGTCCAGCGGCAGCGTCCCGGAGTGGTTCGCCACGATCAGCGCGCCGCCCTCCGCCGGGATGTTCTCGATGCCCTTGACCTCGACCCGGAAGTACTTGTCGAACAGCGGCCGCATCAGGGACATCAGGACCTGGTCCGTCAGCTCCTTGTCGTAGCCGAACTCGTCGACCTCGTAGTCCCCGGTGACCCGCCGCCGCAGGAACGCCAGCCCGCCGGCGATCCGCCGGTCCCACGCGGCCCCGCCGGACTCCACGGGAACGGCGGACTCCGGCACGGCCGGCTCCGCGGCCTCCGCCACCGGCTCCGGCGCGGGCACCGCCCGTACTCTCCGGGTCCCGGCGCCCCGCCGGCGCGGCCGGTCCTCGTCGAACGGAATGACCTTGGCGTCCGCCACTATCGCTGCGCTCCCTCTTCGGATCCGGCAACCCCGACGTTCACGTTCAACACTCCGGCAACCCGGTCCACGGCCCGCCCCGCGCGCTCCGGCGGCAGCAGCCCGTTCCCTCGGCTGCGCGCGAAATCGGCGAACGTCTCGGCGGTCGTGTACATGGGCTTGAATCCCAGCACCTCCCGCATCTGGGAAGTCTCCACGACCCGCCCGTGCGTGAGGAGTCTGATCTGCTCCGGCGAAAAATCGGTGACCCCCACCGCCCGCAGCGCCGACCCCACCCACGTCACCGCGGGCAGCAGCAGCGGCACCGTCGGCCGACCCAGCCGCCGGGCGCACTGCGACAACAACAGCACCCCGTCACCCGCGATGTTGAAGGTCCCGCTGTTCAGCGTCCCGCGCTGGGGCTCCGCCGCCGCCAGCCGCAGCACCTCCAGCACGTCGTCCTCGTGGACGAACTGCAGCCGCGGGTCGTACCCCAGCACCGTCGGCATCACGGACATCGAGAAGTACTCGGCGAGCGAGGAGTCCGCGTACGGCCCCAGGATGTTCGCGAAACGCAGCACGCACACCGCCACGTCGGGCCGCCTGCGCGCGAAGCCCCGTACGTACGACTCGACCTCGACGGCGTCCTTGGCGAAGCCCGCCGCCGGCAGCGACTTGGGGTGCGTGGTCTCCGTGAAAACGGCCGGATCCCGCGAGGCGCCCCCGTACACGCTCGTACTGGACTTCACCACCAGCCGCCGTACCGTCGGCGACTTCTGGCAGGCCCCCAGCAGCTGCATCGTCCCGATGACGTTGGTCTCCTTGACGGCGCTCCCCGCGCCGCCCGGCCCCGCTCCGCTCCCGGTCACGGCGAGATGGACCACCGTGTCCACGGCGTGCTCGGCGAGCACCCGGGCGATGGACGACTGCCGGATGTCCGTACGGACGAACTCCGCCGAGCCCAGCCGGTGCGGCGGCGCGACCGCGTCGACCGCGATGACCCGCTCGACCTCGGGATCACGCTGGACCCGCCGCACGAAGCGGCCCCCCAGCTGCCGGGCAGCCCCGGTAACGAGCACGACCTTCCCCACGAGCTCAGCGCCTTCCTCGTCGTCCCCCGGCTACACCGCAGCCCCTCCACCAAAGAATGGTGGAGGGGCTGCGGAGAACACGTACAGCTGCCGTTTACTTCTTGTTACGGCGCTGGACGCGGGTGCGCTTGAGCAGCTTGCGGTGCTTCTTCTTAGCCATCCGCTTACGCCGCTTCTTGATAACAGAGCCCACGACTACCCTCGCTCACTTCTCGGAACATCCCCGCGTCAGCGGGGAACGGTGCGGGGCGTCTGGGCCCACACGACCTACGTCGGCCTAGCCTACCCGCCCGAGCTCTTAGCCTGTAATCCGAGGGGTTCGGAGAGTTCGCCGGAGCTTCAGTCTCAGGCCGACTCCACCCCCACATAGGACTCTCGGAGGTACTCGTGAACCGCGTTCTCGGGGACCCGGAAGGACCGGCCCACCCGGATAGCGGGCAGATGACCGTTGTGCACCAGGCGGTACACGGTCATCTTCGACACTCGCATCACCGAGGCGACCTCCGCCACGGTCAGGAACTGAACCTCACTGAGAGGCCTCTCGCCAGCAGCCATGACACACCTTGACCTTCCGCGCATGACGGGCACCGGCTTCCCCTCCGGTTACTCCTCGTCGTCGCACGCTCACTCCCCAGAGTAGGGGCGTGTGATACGAGTGGGGAAGAGGAGCTACGGCCACTCCTGTGCACCCGGCAGACTCGCCCGATCGAGTAGATACCGAATGAGCGGTCTGTAGTAGTCCGCGCGCACCGCGTCATCAAGCGGAACAGCCACCGCCACCCGCCCCTCCGCCTCGCCGACGAACAGCGCCGGGTCGTCCGTATCCGCCAGCCCGATCGCCTCCACGCCGAGCTGACCTGCGCCGCAGACCCACCCGTGATCCCCCACCACCAATTCCGGCAATGGCCCGCCGGCCTCCGCGAGCGCCCCGAGCGCGATCCGAACCGGCAGGGGTGAATGGGTGTGCACGCCGGTCGCACTCCCCGGCGGCCGCGCGCCGGGTTCCCGCACCAACGCGACACCCCGTACGTAATCGATGCTGTGCCTGCGTACGCCGAACCGGGTCGCCATGTCGACACCGGCCCCCTGCGCCGGAGTGAGCACAACACATCCCACCGCCGACAGGGCCCGCGCCAAACTGGCGTAGAACCCCAGGAGGCGGTGCGGATGCCCCGTCCCGAACAACACCGGCGACCGCGCCCCGGCCGCCTCGCGCAGCCGCTCCGCGAACGCCTCCAACGCCGCCAGCGTCAGCTCCGGATCGATCGCGTCCGGCCCGCTGACGTGCGCAGGATCCGCCGAGACCCCGCACCTGTCCGCCATCAGCCTCAGCAGGTCACCCTCGCCCCAGCCCCAGTCCGGCTCCAGCCCCAGCAGCACCCGCGGATCCCGCGCCGCGAACAGCCGGTAACTGCGCAGGCTCGCCTCCCGCGAGGTGGCGACGGGCCCGGCCAACCGGGCGGCCAGCAGATGCGCACGCAGCGCGCCGGTGCTCAACACCCTCCGATGCTGCCGCACCGGACCTGGCGAATCACCAATTCCGGGGAACAGACCCACAGTTGGCGTAACGATGCATCACCACGCCCAGGCCTCGCAGCCGGCCTTACGTGAGCAGGCCACGCAACGGGAACACCGCCCGCCGGGTCGCCAGAACGGCCTGATCGATCCGGTCGGCCGGATCGTAGCCCGCCTCCCAGTCCCGCCACGCCACCGTCCGCCCGTCCGTCATCCGGGCCGGCGCCGGCTGCCGCGTCCGCGCGTACACCTCGTCCCGCCACACGTCCGGCACCACCGACTGCGGATCAACCGGATGGTGCGCCGCGATCCCCACCAGATGCGTCCACGACCGCGGTACGACGTCCACGACCGCGTACCCGCCGCCGCCCAGCGCCAGCCACCGGCCTCCCGCATGCTCGTGCGCGAGCCGGTGACACGCCTCCTGCACCGCCCGCTGCGCATCCAGCGACACCGCGAGATGCGCCAGCGGGTCCTCGAAATGCGTGTCCGCCCCGTGCTGGGTCACCAGCACCTGTGGCCGGAAGTCCTCCAACAGCTCGGGCACCGTCGCATGGAAGGCCCGCAGCCACCCCTCGTCCCCGGTCCCGGCGGGCAGCGCCACGTTCACCGCCGAGCCCTCCGCGGCCGGCCCGCCCGTCTCCTCCGGCCAACCGGTCTGCGGGAACAGCGTCCGCGGATGCTCGTGCAGGGAGACCGTCAGCACCCGCGGGTCGTCCCAGAACGCCGCCTGGACCCCGTCCCCGTGGTGCACGTCCACATCCACGTACGCGACCCGCTCGGCCCCCAGCTCCAGCAACCGCGCGATCGCCAGCGCCGCATCGTTGTACACGCAGAACCCGGCGGCCCCGCCCGGCATCGCATGGTGCAGCCCGCCCGCGAAGTTCACCGCGTGCTCGGCCTCCCCGCGCCAGACCGCCTCCGCGGCCGCCACCGACTGGCCCGCGATCAGCGCCGACGCCTCGTGCATCCCGTGGAAGGCCGGATCGTCGATCGTCCCCAGCCCGTACGACCCGTCGGCCACCCCCGGATCCGCGGACACCTCGCGCACCGCGGCCACGTAGTCCTCCCGGTGGACCAGCCGCAGCGTCGAGTCGCCGGCCGCGCGGGCCGCCCGTACCTCCATCTCCCGGTCCAGCCCGAAGGCACGCACCAGGCCCATGGTCAGCGCCAGGCGCACCGGGTCCATCGGATGGCTCGGTCCGAAGTCATACCTCGTTACCGCCTCGTCCCACATCAACAGCCCGGTCACCGGCTCGCCGCTCATGCCCGACACCGTATCGGGCGCCCTGCGAGCCGAACGAACGGGCATGGAAGAGCGTCACGAGCACCAGCGCCATCGGCACGAGCATCGCGCCCCGGTAGCTCCAGGCGTCCCCGATCCCGCCGACGAGCGGCGACCCGATCAGGAAGCCGACGTAGTTGAAGATGTTCAGCCGCGCGATGGCGGTGTCGGAAGCCCCGGGGAAGAGTCGCCCGGCCGCCGCGAAGGTCTGCGGCACGATCACGCACAGCCCGATCCCCAGCAGCGTGAACCCGAGCATCCCCGCCCACGCCCCCGGCGCGGCCGCCACCACCGCGAACCCGCCGGCCGCGACCACCGTCCCGATCCGTACGACGGCCACCGCCCCGAAGCGCCGCACGCCCAGGTCCCCGACCGCCCGCCCGATCAGCGTGGTCACCATGTACACGTTGTACGGAACCGTCGCCAGCTGCTCCGAGCTCCCCAGCACGTCCTGGAGGTACTTGGCGCTCCAGTTCGAGACGGTCGAGTCCCCGATGTACGCACACGCCATCACCAGGCACAGCGGCAGCAGCAGCTTGAACCCGCCGACCCCCAGCCCCTTCTCGGGGACTTCGCCCTCGCCCCGCCGGCCGACGTAGAACCGGCTCCCGTAGAAGGCCGACGGCAGCAGCAGCACCACGGCCGGCAGGTACGAGGTGAACAGCGACAGGTGCCAGTGCGCCCCGGCCCAGGCCGCGGACGCACCGACGATCCCGCCGAGGCTGTACGTGGCGTGGAAGCCGAGCATGATGCTGCGCCCGTACGCCCGCTGCAGGCTGACCCCGAGCATGTTCATCGAGGCGTCCAGCGCACCGACGGACAGCCCGAACGCCCCCAGGGCCACCGCCACATGCCACATCGCGCTGCCGGCCCCGACCCCCAGCAGGGAGAGCAGGACCAGCGGCTGCGCCCACCGCAGTACGGCGGCGGGCCCGACCCGCTTCACGAGGTGCTCGGTGGCGACGCTGGACACCCCGGCGAGAACCGGCACGGCGGCGAGGAAGGCGGGCAGCAGCCCGTCGGATATCCCGTACCGGTCCTGGATGGCGGGGATCCGCGTCACGAGCAGGGCGAAGGTCACGCCCTGCACGAAGAAGCTGAACCCCAGGGAGCCCCGCCCCCGGCGCAGCCGTACGTCTTCTGTCATGGCGGCACAGCGTAGGCCCGCGGGCTACCCGTGGGTAGAGAGATCACACAGGCAGTTCCAGAAGCCCCGTCAGCTCCTTCATCTCCCCGAAGAAACCGGTGGCCCCGGCCAGCCGCCCGGCGGGCATCATCCCGGTGAACCCGTACACGTCCATCCCTGCTGCGACGGCGGCCTGCACCCCGAGCGGGCTGTCCTCGACCACCACGCACCGCGACGGCTCGACGCCCATGGCCCGGGCCGCGTGCAGGAACAGATCGGGAGCCGGCTTCCCCTTCCCCACGTCCTGCGAGCTGAAGATCCACTCCTCTTCGAACCACCCGTCGAGCCCGGCCGCCCTGTGCCCGACCCGGATCCGCTCGTGACTCCCGGAGGAGGCCAGGCAGTACGGCATCCCGTGGGCGGTCAGCGCACCGAGTACGTCCACGACGCCGGCGACGGGCGTCAGCTCCCGCTCGAACGCGGCGAACGTCCGCGCGTGCAGGGTCGCATCGAACGCGGCGGGCAGCCGCTCCCCGGTCCGCTCGAGCACGAGATCGTGCACCCGGTGCACGGCGGCGCCCATGTAGTCGCGGAGCGAGTCCTCGTAGGAGGTGGGGTGCCCCAGCTCGGTCAGGTACCCGGCGAGAATGCTGTTGGCGACCGGCTCACTGTCCACCAGCACGCCGTCGTTGTCGAAGATGACGAGGTCGTAGCCCATGGCCCCGACCCTACGCAAAAGATGCCCGTAAACGCAGAAAAGCCCCGTACCGGATCCCGGTACGGGGCTTTTCTACAATGATTGTTCGGCGGCGTCCTACTCTCCCACAGGGTCCCCCCTGCAGTACCATCGGCGCTGAAAGGCTTAGCTTCCGGGTTCGGAATGTAAACCGGGCGTTTCCCTAACGCTATGACCACCGAAACACTATGAAATTTGAACGCTGGCCGACAACACAGCTGTTCGTTATTTCAGAACTAACACAGTGGACGCGAGCAACTGAGGACAAGCCCTCGGCCTATTAGTACCAGTCAGCTCCACCCGTTACCGGGCTTCCACATCTGGCCTATCAACCCAGTCGTCTACTGGGAGCCTTACCCTCTCAAGGAGGTGGGAATACTCATCTTGAAGCAGGCTTCCCGCTTAGATGCTTTCAGCGGTTATCCCTCCCGAACGTAGCCAACCAGCCATGCCCTTGGCAGGACAACTGGCACACCAGAGGTTCGTCCGTCCCGGTCCTCTCGTACTAGGGACAGCCCTTCTCAATATTCCTACGCGCACAGCGGATAGGGACCGAACTGTCTCACGACGTTCTAAACCCAGCTCGCGTACCGCTTTAATGGGCGAACAGCCCAACCCTTGGGACCGACTCCAGCCCCAGGATGCGACGAGCCGACATCGAGGTGCCAAACCATCCCGTCGATATGGACTCTTGGGGAAGATCAGCCTGTTATCCCCGGGGTACCTTTTATCCGTTGAGCGACGGCGCTTCCACAAGCCACCGCCGGATCACTAGTCCCGACTTTCGTCCCTGCTCGACCCGTCGGTCTCACAGTCAAGCTCCCTTGTGCACTTACACTCAACACCTGATTGCCAACCAGGCTGAGGGAACCTTTGGGCGCCTCCGTTACTCTTTGGGAGGCAACCGCCCCAGTTAAACTACCCATCAGACACTGTCCCTGATCCGGATCACGGACCGAGGTTAGACATCCAGCACGACCAGAGTGGTATTTCAACGGCGACTCCACAACCACTGGCGTGGCTGCTTCAAAGTCTCCCACCTATCCTACACAAGCCGAACCGAACACCAATATCAAACTATAGTAAAGGTCCCGGGGTCTTTCCGTCCTGCTGCGCGAAACGAGCATCTTTACTCGTAGTGCAATTTCACCGGGCCTATGGTTGAGACAGTCGAGAAGTCGTTACGCCATTCGTGCAGGTCGGAACTTACCCGACAAGGAATTTCGCTACCTTAGGATGGTTATAGTTACCACCGCCGTTTACTGGCGCTTAAGTTCTCAGCTTCGCACGCCCGAAAGCGCACTAACCGGTCCCCTTAACGTTCCAGCACCGGGCAGGCGTCAGTCCGTATACATCGCCTTACGGCTTCGCACGGACCTGTGTTTTTAGTAAACAGTCGCTTCTCGCTGGTCTCTGCGGCCACCCCCAGCTCACGGAGTAAATCCGATCACCAGTGATGGCCCCCCTTCTCCCGAAGTTACGGGGGCATTTTGCCGAGTTCCTTAACCATAGTTCACCCGAACGCCTCGGTATTCTCTACCTGACCACCTGAGTCGGTTTAGGGTACGGGCCGCCATGAAACTCGCTAGAGGCTTTTCTCGACAGCATAGGATCATCCACTTCACCACAATCGGCTCGGCATCAGGTCTCAGCCTTAATGAGGGACGGATTTGCCTACCCCTCGGCCTACACCCTTACCCCGGGACTACCACCGCCCGGGCTGGACTACCTTCCTGCGTCACCCCATCGCTTACCTACTACAAGTCTGGTTCGTCGGCTCCACCACTTTCCTTTCCCCGAAGGGTCCGGAACGGCTTCACGGACTTAGCATCGCCTGATTCGATATTGGGCGTTTCAAAGCGGGTACCGGAATATCAACCGGTTGTCCATCGACTACGCCTGTCGGCCTCGCCTTAGGTCCCGACTTACCCTGGGCAGATCAGCTTGACCCAGGAACCCTTAGTCAATCGGCGCACACGTTTCTCACGTGTGTATCGCTACTCATGCCTGCATTCTCACTCGTGAACCGTCCACAACTAGCTTCCGCTGCTGCTTCACCCGGCACACGACGCTCCCCTACCCATCACAGCGGGCGTTGGCCCTATTGCTGCAATGACACGACTTCGGCGGTACGCTTGAGCCCCGCTACATTGTCGGCGCGGAATCACTTGACCAGTGAGCTATTACGCACTCTTTCAAGGGTGGCTGCTTCTAAGCCAACCTCCTGGTTGTCTCTGCGACTCCACATCCTTTCCCACTTAGCGTACGCTTAGGGGCCTTAGTCGATGCTCTGGGCTGTTTCCCTCTCGACCATGGAGCTTATCCCCCACAGTCTCACTGCCACGCTCTCACTTACCGGCATTCGGAGTTTGGCTAAGGTCAGTAACCCGGTAGGGCCCATCGCCTATCCAGTGCTCTACCTCCGGCAAGAAACACGTGACGCTGCACCTAAATGCATTTCGGGGAGAACCAGCTATCACGGAGTTTGATTGGCCTTTCACCCCTAACCACAGGTCATCCCCCAGGTTTTCAACCCTGGTGGGTTCGGTCCTCCACGAAGTCTTACCTCCGCTTCAACCTGCCCATGGCTAGATCACTCCGCTTCGGGTCTAGAGCGTGCAACTCAATCGCCCTATTCGGACTCGCTTTCGCTACGGCTTCCCCACACGGGTTAACCTCGCTACACACCGCTAACTCGCAGGCTCATTCTTCAAAAGGCACGCAGTCACGACCGTCATTCCGAAGAATGACGGCGACGCTCCCACGGCTTGTAGGCACACGGTTTCAGGTACTATTTCACTCCGCTCCCGCGGTACTTTTCACCATTCCCTCACGGTACTATCCGCTATCGGTCACCAGGGAATATTTAGGCTTAGCGGGTGGTCCCGCCAGATTCACACGGGATTTCTCGGGCCCCGTGCTACTTGGGAGATTCTTAAGCAAGCCGCTGATGTTTCGTCTACGGGGGTCTTACCCTCTACGCCGGACCTTTCGCATGTCCTTCGACTACATCAACGGTTTCTGACTCGCCGACCGGCCGGCAGACCGATCAAAAGAATTCCCACAACCCCGCATGCGCAACCCCTGCCGGGTATCACACGCATACGGTTTGGCCTCATCCGGTTTCGCTCGCCACTACTCCCGGAATCACGGTTGTTTTCTCTTCCTGAGGGTACTGAGATGTTTCACTTCCCCTCGTTCCCTCCACACTGCCTATGTGTTCAGCAGTGGGTGACAGCCCATGACGACTGCCGGGTTTCCCCATTCGGACACCCCCGGATCAAAGCTCAGTTGGCAGCTCCCCGGGGCCTATCGCGGCCTCTCACGTCCTTCATCGGTTCCTGGTGCCAAGGCATCCACCGTGCGCCCTTAAAAACTTGGCCACAGATGCTCGCGTCCACTGTGTAGTTCTCAAACAACGACCAGCCACCCATCACCCCACCAGACAAGCTGGCGAGTTCACTGGGGCCGGCACTGAAGACATGACCTTACGGCCGTACCTTCAGGACCCAACAACGTGCCAAGCACCAGTCAGTCATCCGTCTCCTCTTTCCACGCCGAAGCAGTACTCGAGAACCATCAGACCGTCTGGTGCCAACTAATCAACGTTCCACCCATGAGCTGACCGTGCAGAACGTTTGTCTGCAATCGGTACTGTGCTCCTTAGAAAGGAGGTGATCCAGCCGCACCTTCCGGTACGGCTACCTTGTTACGACTTCGTCCCAATCGCCAGTCCCACCTTCGACAGCTCCCTCCCTTACGGGTTGGGCCACCGGCTTCGGGTGTTACCGACTTTCGTGACGTGACGGGCGGTGTGTACAAGGCCCGGGAACGTATTCACCGCAGCAATGCTGATCTGCGATTACTAGCAACTCCGACTTCATGGGGTCGAGTTGCAGACCCCAATCCGAACTGAGACCGGCTTTTTGAGATTCGCTCCACCTCACGGTATCGCAGCTCATTGTACCGGCCATTGTAGCACGTGTGCAGCCCAAGACATAAGGGGCATGATGACTTGACGTCGTCCCCACCTTCCTCCGAGTTGACCCCGGCGGTCTCCTGTGAGTCCCCATCACCCCGAAGGGCATGCTGGCAACACAGGACAAGGGTTGCGCTCGTTGCGGGACTTAACCCAACATCTCACGACACGAGCTGACGACAGCCATGCACCACCTGTATACCGACCACAAGGGGGGCACTATCTCTAATGCTTTCCGGTATATGTCAAGCCTTGGTAAGGTTCTTCGCGTTGCGTCGAATTAAGCCACATGCTCCGCTGCTTGTGCGGGCCCCCGTCAATTCCTTTGAGTTTTAGCCTTGCGGCCGTACTCCCCAGGCGGGGAACTTAATGCGTTAGCTGCGGCACCGACGACGTGGAATGTCGCCAACACCTAGTTCCCAACGTTTACGGCGTGGACTACCAGGGTATCTAATCCTGTTCGCTCCCCACGCTTTCGCTCCTCAGCGTCAGTAATGGCCCAGAGATCCGCCTTCGCCACCGGTGTTCCTCCTGATATCTGCGCATTTCACCGCTACACCAGGAATTCCGATCTCCCCTACCACACTCTAGCTAGCCCGTATCGAATGCAGACCCGAGGTTAAGCCTCGGGCTTTCACATCCGACGTGACAAGCCGCCTACGAGCTCTTTACGCCCAATAATTCCGGACAACGCTTGCGCCCTACGTATTACCGCGGCTGCTGGCACGTAGTTAGCCGGCGCTTCTTCTGCAGGTACCGTCACTTTCGCTTCTTCCCTGCTGAAAGAGGTTTACAACCCGAAGGCCGTCATCCCTCACGCGGCGTCGCTGCATCAGGCTTTCGCCCATTGTGCAATATTCCCCACTGCTGCCTCCCGTAGGAGTCTGGGCCGTGTCTCAGTCCCAGTGTGGCCGGTCGCCCTCTCAGGCCGGCTACCCGTCGTCGCCTTGGTGGGCCATTACCCCACCAACAAGCTGATAGGCCGCGGGCTCATCCTTCACCGCCGGAGCTTTCAACCCCCGCCCATGCAGGCAGGAGTATTATCCGGTATTAGACCCCGTTTCCAGGGCTTGTCCCAGAGTGAAGGGCAGATTGCCCACGTGTTACTCACCCGTTCGCCACTAATCCACCCCGAAGGGCTTCATCGTTCGACTTGCATGTGTTAAGCACGCCGCCAGCGTTCGTCCTGAGCCAGGATCAAACTCTCCATGAATGTTTACCCGTAATCGGGTGCACACGCACTTAGAGCGGGTCAGTCATGTCGGAATATGACCGACTGACCACTGCGTCCTCGCTGTGTAATTGCCTGCAAGCATCACGGCGAACCGCGACCTCACAGGTCTTTTTCAAAGGAACCTCATCCACCGAAGTGGACGGGGTATCAACTTTTGGCGTTGATTTTTGGCACGCTGTTGAGTTCTCAAGGAACGGACGCTTCCTTTGTACTCACCCTCAGTAACACTTACTGGGGCTTTCCTCCGGGCTTTCGTTCTTGCGTTTCCGACTCTATCAGAGTCGGTCTCGCTTGCTTTCCAGGTCCTTCGCTTTCGCGTTTTCCCTTTCCGGCGATTCCGACTCTATCAGATCCTTTCGGGCCTGACTCCCAGTCAGCGGGTTGTGCCGCTTGGGCTGTTGGGCCCTTGCAGCGAGTGAGACAGTAGCGGATTCCTTGCCCCCGAACCTAATCGGCGGCCGCGTCCTTGGACACGGATTCCTCATTCGCAAATACGCATGAAAACGAGACGACACAGTGCGTCGTTCGTTCGAATGTGTAGTGCGGGATGGCTGTCCGGGGACCGACCGGAGTCGGCGCTCACGTCGGACAACTCGAAGAACCTTACGGATCTCGGACTCGTGTGTCAACTCCAGGACAGGGGCCCCCGGGAGCGCTAGCCTGAGGCCCATGACTACGCATGCGCTCACGCTCAGCCTCTGCTGGTGGGCCGCCTGACGGCGGCCGACCTTCCACGCGAGCACGCATGCGCTCACGGCCGCCGCTTACGGCGGCCGTTTCTGTTTCTCCCCTCCCGGGAGTGGCTCGGTCGCCCGACGCGGCGGTCCCGACACCAGCCACGAACAGGGAGACAGGACATGACGAGGATCTTCAGCGGGATCAAGCCGTCCGGACATCTGACGCTGGGGAACTACCTGGGGGCCGTCCGCCAGTGGGTCGCCGCCGACCAGGCTCCGGACGAGGCGCTGTTCTGCGTCGTCGACCTCCACGCACTGACCGTCGAGCACGATCCCGCGCGGGTCCGCCGGCTCAGCAGGCAGGCGGCGACGCTGTTCCTCGCCTCCGGGCTGGACCCGGAGAAATGCACCCTGTTCCTGCAGAGCCACGTCGACGAGCACACCCGGCTCTCGTACCTGCTGGAGTGCACCGCCACCGACGGGGAGATGCGGCGGATGGTCCAGTACAAGGAGAAGTCCGCGCAGGCGCAGGCGTCCGGGCAGGGCGTACGGCTGTCGCTGCTGACGTATCCCGTGCTGATGGCCGCCGACATCCTGGCGTACGGGACGCAGGAGGTCCCGGTGGGTGAGGACCAGCGGCAGCACGTGGAGCTGGCCCGGGATCTGGCGGTGCGGTTCAACCAGCGGTACGGGCACACCTTCACGGTGCCGAAGGTGACGCTGCCGGAGGTGGCCGCGCGGGTCATGGACCTGCAGGAGCCCGCGTCGAAGATGGGGAAGTCCGGCGGGGCGGGACCCGGCGTGGTGTTCATGCTGGACGAGCCCGGGGTGATCCGGAAGAAGGTCATGCGGGCCGTGACCGACAGCGGGGACGGCGGGGTCGTCTACGACCGGGCGGCGCGGCCGGGGGTCGCGAACCTGCTGGACGTGCTGGCCGCCTGCACCGGCGGGGATCCGGCCGCCCTCGCCGAGGAGTACAGCGGGTACGGGGCGCTCAAGCGGGATGTCGCCGACGCGGTGGTGGAGGTGCTGCGGCCGGTGCAGGAGCGGCATGCCGAGCTGGCGGCCGATCCGGCGGCGGTGGAGAAGGTGCTGCGGGAGGGGGCCGAGCGGGCGCGGGCGCTGGCGCGGCCGGTCGTGGACCGGGCGTACCGGGCGATCGGGCTGCTGGAGCCCTGACGGAGGCGGAGGTACGGGCCCCGCGCGCGGGGCCCGTACCTCTGTGCCGGCGGTGCCGGCGGTGTCAGCTGTTGCCGGAGGCCAGTTCGCGGCTGCGGTCGCGGGCTGCTTCGAGGGCTGCGATCAGGGCGGCCCGTACGCCGTGCCGTTCGAGTTCGACGATCGCGTTGATGGTGGTGCCGGCCGGGGAGGTGACGGCTTCGCGGAGCTTGACCGGGTGCTCGCCGCTGTCGCGGAGCATCACGGCGGCGCCGATGGCGGCCTGGACGATGAGGTCGTGGGCCTGGGCGCGGGGCAGGCCGAGGAGGATGCCGGCGTCGGTCATCGCCTCGACGAGGAAGTAGAAGTAGGCGGGTCCGGAGCCGGACAGGGCGGTGGCGGCGTCCTGCTGGGACTCCGGGACGCGCAGGGTCTTGCCGACGCCGCCGAAGATCTCCTCGGTGTGGGCGAGGTGTTCCGCGGTGGCGTGGCTGCCGGCCGAGATGACGGACATGGCCTCGTCGACGAGGGCGGGGGTGTTCGTCATGACGCGGACGACGGGGGTGCCGGAGGCGAGCCGCTCCTCGAAGAAGGAGGTGGGGATGCCGGCGGCGCCGCTGATGACCAGGCGGTCGGCGGGAACGTGCGGGGCGAGCTCCTCGAGGAGCTTGCCCATGTCCTGCGGCTTGACGGTGAGGATGAGGGTGTCGGCGCGCTTGGCGGCCTCGGCGTTGCTGACGGCCTCGACGCCGTAGCGGGCGCGGAGCTCTTCGGCGCGTTCGGGGCGGCGGGCGGTGACGAGGAGTTTGGCGGCGGGCCAGCCGCCGCGGATCATTCCGCTGAGCAGGGCCTCGCCGATCTTGCCGGTACCGAGGACTGCGACTGTCTGGGTCATGCCCGATTCACCTCGCCGAACTGTGTTGCACGTGTGCTTGCTCTCCGTCCTCATCCTTGCACCCGTGCACGCGGCGGCGGGGTGCTGTCCGCAGTGCGGTCAGGGCGTACGGCGGCGGAGGGTGGCCGCGCCGAGGGCGAGGACGAGCAGCGCGCAGGCGGCGACGATCACGACGTCGCGGACGAAGTCGGCGGTCATGTCGGTGTGGGTGAGGACCTGGGTCATGCCGTCGACGGCGTACGACATGGGCAGCACGTTCGAGACGCCTTCGAGGACGGGATGCATGGTGTTGCGCGCGGCGAACAGCCCGCAGAGCAGGAGCTGGGGAAAGATCACGGCCGGCATGAACTGGACGGCCTGGAACTCGCTGGCGGCGAACGCGGAGACGAACAGGCCGAGCGCGGTGCCGAGGAGTGCGTCGAGCAGCGCGACGAGCAGGAGCAGCCAGGGGGAGCCGACGACGTCGAGGCCGAGGCACCAGAGGGCCAGGCCGGTGGCGAGAAGGGACTGGACGACGGCGACGGCGCCGAACGCGAGGGCGTAGCCGGCGATCAGGTCGCCCTTGCCGAGCGGCATGGCGAGGAGGCGTTCGAGGGTGCCGGAGGTGCGCTCGCGCAGGGTCGCGATCGAGGTCACCAGGAACATGGTGATGAGGGGGAAGATCCCGAGGAGGGACGCGCCGATGCTGTCGAACGTGCGCGGCCCCCCGGCAGTGTTGCCGCCGTCGAAGACGAAGCGCAGCAGCGTCAGCATCAGTAGGGGGACCAGGAGCATCAGCGCGATGGAGCGCGGGTCGTGGCGCAGCTGGCGCAGGACGCGGGCGGCGGTGGCGGCGGTGCGGGCACTGTTCACGGGGTCGGCTCCTGGGCGGCGAGGGTGTCGGCCTCGTCGACGAGGCGGAGGAAGCCCTCCTCGACGGTGGCGGAGTGGGTACGGGTGCGCAGTGCGTCGGGGGTGTCCTGGGCGAGGATGCGGCCCTCGCGCATGAGGAGCAGGTCGTGGCAGCGCTCGGCCTCGTCCATGACGTGGGAGGAGACGAGGAGCGTGGCGCCCCGGGTGGCGGCGATGTCGTGGAAGAGGTTCCACAGGTCGCGGCGCAGGACGGGGTCCAGGCCGACGGTGGGTTCGTCGAGGACGAGCAGCTCGGGGGTGCCGAGGAGTGCGACGGCGAGGGAGACGCGACTGCGCTGGCCGCCGGAGAGGTTGCCGGCGAGGGCGCCGGCGTGGGTGGTGAGGTCGACGTCGGCGATGGCGCGGGCGACGGTGGCGCGGCGGCGGTCGGCGGCGGCGCGGCCGGGGTCGAGGACGGCGGCGAAGTAGTCGAGGTTCTGGCGGACGGTGAGGTCGTCGTAGACGGAGGGGGCCTGGGTGACGTAGCCGATGCGGGAGCGGAGCTCGGGGTGGCCGGCGGGGCGGCCGAGGACATCGAGGGTGCCGGTGACGTGGGCCTGGGTGCCGACGATGGAACGCATGAGGGTGGATTTGCCGCAGCCGGAGGGGCCGAGGAGGCCGGTGATGCGGCCGCGGGGGACGTCGAAGGCGATGCCGTCGATGACGGTGCGGGGGGTGCGGCCGGTGCCGCGGCGGACGGTGAGGCCGCGGGCGTGCACGGCGGTGGCCGTGGCCTCGGCGGTGGCCTGCGCCGAGACCTCCGCCGTGGCCGTGGCGGCCTCTCGCTCAGCATTATTCATCATGTGATGAATAATGCTCCTGGCGGTGCCGGGGCGTCAACAGGACGGGGTCGGCCGAAGGAGCGGGGCCGGCTACTTCTTCCGCTTGGGGCGGCGCGCGGCCGGGTTGCCCGTACGGGTGCCGCGTCGGCGGGCGAATTCGGCGGTGGCGCGCTCGTACTCGGCGCGGCGCAGCTTCTCGCCGGGGGCCTCGGCGAGGCAGCGCAGGAAGTACGCGATGAGGGAGCCGATGAAACCGATCGTCTTCAGGCCCTTGAGGGCGGCCTCGTCGGAGGACGGGGCGGGACGGCGGTTGAAGGAGTCCCAGGTCTTGACGAAGGCGATGGAGCTCGCGATCGCGAAGAGGACGACGACGGAGATGCTCAGGAACGAGCCGACGTTGCCGATCTCCAGGCCCTCGTAGGCGAGGCGGAGCAGGACGGCCGCGGCCACGGCGGTGACGAGCGAGCCGACGGCGAGGCCGACGCGGAGCAGCGCGTAGCCGCCGTCGTGGTTCACCCAGGTGGTGCCGAAGAACCGGATCGGCTCGGGCTCGGGCCCGCCGGCGCGGGCGGGAGCCTCAGGAGCCTGCGCGGCCGGCTCGGCGGGGGTCTGGTCTCGCTGGTCGTCGTCGCTCACACCAGCGATTATCCACCGCCCCGCCGACCCGGCCGGGGTTGTCTCACGTGGCAGACGGGGGCCGCTAACCGCAGTGGGTGGCGACGTAGCCGTCGCTGCCCGTCTTCACGTAGGCGTCGGAGACGAACCGGCCGTTGCCGACGCAGTCCCAGATGTTCGATGTGCCGTACGGGCCCGAGACGGTCGTGCCGTCGCTCTGGCAGCGGATCGTGACGGAAGCCCCGTAGGGCAGGACGTCGATGACCGAGTAGTTGGTGCCCGGGCCGCTGCGGACGTTCACGCGGTACCCCGGAGCGACCGGAAATGTCTGGAATCCGGAGTCGGCTGCGAGGTCCTGGACTTGGCTGGAATCATTCTCTGTCGACATGCGAAATCTCCCCCCACGGGTGTTGCCGTGCGCAACTCGCGCAGGGTAGCAGGACCCTTGGAGATTCGTACGGCCCATCGACTAGGCTCCGGCGGGGGTGGTTGAGCGGTGCATTCGCTGCGCGCGGACTACGTGGGCTTTCCGGAGTACGCCGGGCAGTACCGCCTGGAATCGGTGCTCGGTTCCGGCGGGATGGGCGTCGTCCACCTGGCCACCTCCGATTCGGGGCTGAAACTCGCCGTCAAGATCGTGCATGCCGAGCATGCGGTCGATCCGGAGTTCCGGGCCCGGTTCCGGCAGGAGGTCACCGCCGCCCGGCGGGTGAGCGGAGCCTTCACCGCTCCCGTCGTGGATGCCGATCCGGACGCCGAACGGCCGTGGATGGCCACCCTGTTCATCGACGCCCCGACGCTCGCCGAGCGCGTACGGGAGCGGGTGCTGGACCCCGTCGAACTGGCCAGGCTCGCCGCCGGGCTGGCGGAGGCCCTGCGGGACATCCACCGCGCGGGCGTGGTGCACCGGGACCTGAAGCCCAGCAACGTACTGATGGCCCCGGACGGGGTGCGGGTCATCGACTTCGGCATCTCACGGCCGGCGGACAGCGATCTGCGGACCGAGACGGGGAAGCTGATCGGGACGCCGCCGTACATGGCGCCGGAGCAGTTCCAGCGGCCGCGGGAGGTGGGATCGGCCGCGGACGTCTTCGCCCTGGGCGCGGTGCTCGTCCACGCCGCGACGGGACACGGGCCGTTCGACTCCGACAGCCACTACCTCGTGGCGTACCAGGTCGTGCACGCCGAGCCCGACCTGAGCGGGCTGCCGGAGCAGCTCGTACCGCTCGTCGCGCGGTGCCTGGCGAAGGAGCCGGCGGACCGGCCCACCGCGGAGCAGCTGATCGCGCAGATGCGGGCGGTGGCGTACCCGACCTCCGAGGACACGCAGACGTTCATCCCGCGGCCGCGGCCGGGGCCGCCGGCCGAGACGGGGGCGGCCGAAGACGCCACGCACCGCAGGGAGCGGCTCGGCCTCGGGTCCGGGCGCCCCGGTCGTGGGCGGCGCGGGGCGCGGGTGGCCGCGGCGGTGGCCGTCGGGCTGCTGCTGACGGGCGGGGCCGTGGGCGGATACCTGCACTTCGGGGCGGGTGCCGGACCGCCGGGGAAGACCGCCGCGGCGAAGGCCGGGCCCGCGCCCGCGAAGCCCTTCGTCCCGTGGGCGGTCGCGCTGGGCGCGCCGGGTGCCGGCAACCGGAACGGCTCCGGCTCCGGCTCCTGTTCCTGGGAGGCGGCCCTGTACTGCGCGGGTCCGGGTCTGACCGCGGCCCGGCTCGACCCGG
The DNA here is from genome assembly GCF_035984415.1 of Streptomyces sp. NBC_01296. Taxonomy (NCBI): domain Bacteria; kingdom Bacillati; phylum Actinomycetota; class Actinomycetes; order Kitasatosporales; family Streptomycetaceae; genus Streptomyces; species Streptomyces sp. NBC_01296. The sequence goes on from NZ_CP130720.1 coordinate 4,019,962, forward strand.
CGGACGGCTCGGTGCTGTGGTCGGTGAAGGCGGCCGCCCCGGCCACCGGGACGGCGACGGAGAGCGCGCCGCTGCACGCGGGCGGGCTGGTCCTCGCGGTCGCCCCGGGCAGCGGGACGCTCCAGGCGCTGGATCCGGGGACGGGCGCCGAGCGCTGGAAGCGGAAACTGCCCGACGGCGCGCGGGCGGTGGCCGCGGGCGGGCAGGTGCTGCTCGTGCCGCCGAACGGGAGTGTGACGGCGCTCGACGCGGCGAGCGGGACCCCGCGCTGGACGAAGCAGCTCGGCGGGGTGGGCTCCGTGTGGTGGGGCGGCCCCGGGGAATCCGGAGCGCCGGTGACGTACGTGGCGACGCCCGACGGGGGCGGCGGTACGACGCAGCTCGCGGCGGTGGACCCGGCGAGCGGAACGCTGCGCTGGCAGCTGCGGACCGGAGGGCGGCTGCGGCCGGTCGGAGCCGCGCACGGCGGGCTGTACCTGCTGGACGGCGACGCGGGGGCCAAGACCGGCGCGGTGGTCCGGGTGGACGTGACGACCCACGCCGTACGGCGGGTCCGGCTGTCGGCGCCGCTGCTCGACGCGGAGGCGGTGGTGGGCCCGGACGGCGTCGTGTACGTGGTGGGGGTCTCGGGCGGGCTGGTCGCGGTGGACGCCGAGAGGGAGCAGTGGCGGCTGGAGACCGGCCTGGCCGTGACCTCCCGGCCGGTGGCGGCCGACGGCCGGATCCACCTGGCGGCGCCGGACGGGCGGCTGTTGGCGGTCGATGCGGGGAGCGGGCGGCTGGTGGGGCAGACGAAGCCGCGGATGGGTGACGTGCGGGACGGCTTCGCGGCGGCGCTGCCGGCGCCGGTGGCCGCGGCCGGGCGGGTGTTCGGGACGGCGCCCGACGGGTCGGTGTTCGCCGTCGACGCCGGTAACCCCGCAGGCTGGTGACGCCGCCGCTCCGGCCGGACCCACCACGGCGGTGACGGCCCCGGCCCGTCCGGCGGGTCCCGCCGAGTGGTGACGGCCCCGGGCCGGCCCGTCGGGGTGCCACCGGCAAGGCCCGTCCGGGGTGCCGCTGCGCGGGGCTGTCCCCTACCCGCCCTTCCGCCGTTCCCCGGTGCTCCGCCCCGAACCCCGTAAAGCCTGGGGGCTCGTCCCCCAGGCCCCCGCGCCTCAAACGCCGGCGAGGCTGGGTTTGCGGGCGGGGCGGAGCGGCTGCCGGTCAGGCGACGGCGGACGGAGTCCGGCGCAGCGGCCCGAAGCCCGCGGAGCGGTGCGAGGGCCGCATCAAAGTTGACTCACGTCGCGGACTGCGCCCTTGTCGGCGCTCGTGGCCATCGCCGCGTACGCGCGCAGGGCCGCCGAGACCTTGCGCTCGCGGTTCTTCGGGGCGTAGACACCGCCCAGGGCCGCGTGGCGGGCCGCCAGCGTGGCCTCGTCGACCAGGAGCTCGATCGAGCGGTTCGGGATGTCGATCCGGATCCGGTCGCCGTCCTCGACGACCGCGATGTCGCCGCCCGAGGCCGCCTCCGGGGAGGCGTGGCCGATGGACAGGCCCGACGTACCGCCGGAGAAGCGGCCGTCCGTCACCAGCGCGCAGACCTTGCCGAGGCCGCGGCCCTTCAGGAACGACGTCGGGTAGAGCATCTCCTGCATGCCGGGGCCGCCGCGCGGGCCCTCGTACCGGATGACGACGACGTCGCCCGCCTTGATCTCCTTGCGGAGGATCTTGTCGACCGCCTCGTCCTGCGATTCGCAGACGACCGCCGGACCCTCGAAGGTCCAGATCGACTCGTCGACGCCGGCCGTCTTCACGACGCACCCGTCGACCGCGATGTTGCCGCGCAGGACGGCCAGCCCGCCGTCCTTGGAGTACGCGTGCTGGACGGAGCGGATGCAGCCGCCCTCGGCGTCGAGGTCGAGGGTGTCCCAGCGCTCGGACTGGGAGAAGGCGGTGGCGGAACGCACGCAGCCGGGGGCCGCGTGCCACAGCTCCATGGCCACCTCCGAGGCGGTGCCGCTGCGGGCGTCCCACTTGGCGAGCCAGTCCTCGAGGTTCTCGGAGTGGACCGTGGTGACGTCCTTGTTCAGGAGGCCGCCGCGGTGCAGCTCGCCGAGGATGGCGGGGATGCCGCCGGCCCGGTGGATGTCCTCCATGTAGTACGTGCCGCCCGGCGCCACGTTCGGGGCGACCTTGGCCAGGCACGGGACCCGCCTCGACACCTCGTCGATGTCGGTGAGGTCGTACTCCAGGCCCGCTTCCTGGGCGGCGGCCAGCAGGTGCAGGATCGTGTTCGTGGAGCCGCCCATCGCGATGTCGAGGGCCATGGCGTTCTCGAAGGCCTGGCGGGTCGCGATGGAGCGCGGCAGGACCGAGTGGTCGTCCTGCTCGTAGTACCGCTTGGTGATCTCGACGACCGTCCGGCCGGCGTCCTCGTACAGGGCGCGGCGGGCGGTGTGCGTGGCGAGGACCGAGCCGTTGCCGGGGAGCGCGAGCCCGATGGCCTCGGCGAGGCAGTTCATGGAGTTGGCGGTGAACATGCCGCTGCACGACCCGCAGGTCGGACAGGCGTTCTCCTCGATCCGCAGCACGTCCTCGTCGGAGACGTTCTCGTTGGAGGCGTCGACCATGGCGTCGATCAGGTCGAGCTTGCGGACGGTGCCGTCGACGAGGATGGCCTGGCCGGCCTCCATCGGGCCGCCCGACACGAACACGACGGGGATGTTGAGGCGCATGGCGGCCATCAGCATGCCGGGCGTGATCTTGTCGCAGTTGGAGATGCAGATGAGGGCGTCGGCGCAGTGCGCCTCGACCATGTACTCCACGCTGTCCGCGATCAGGTCGCGGGAGGGCAGGGAGTACAGCATGCCGCCGTGGCCCATGGCGATGCCGTCGTCGACCGCGATCGTGTTGAACTCGCGCGGGATGGCGCCCGCGGCGCGGATGGCGTCGGAGACGATCCGGCCGACCGGGGCCAGGTGCGTGTGCCCGGGGACGAACTCGGTGAACGAGTTGGCGACCGCGATGATCGGCTTCCCGATGTCCTCGCTCGCTACGCCCGACGCACGCATAAGGGCGCGTGCGCCCGCCATGTTGCGGCCGTGGGTGACGGTGCGGGACCTCAGCTCGGGCATCGGGTTCACTCCCCATGAGTGCGGTGACGCGAGGCGCCCGCCGCGACTTTACGACTGTGGATATGGCTCGGTTACGAGGCTACGCCCCCGGCTCGGGATGCGGACAGGTTGTCCGCATGACGGGACGCCCGGCTCATTCCTCGAGCAGGGCTCATTCCTCGGTCAGGTAGCGCTGGAGGGTCGGGGCCACCAGGGCGACGATGGCCTCCGGGTCGGCGGACGCGAGGGGCTCGACCTGGACCACGTACCGCAGGAGCGCGATGCCGATCATGTGGGAGGCGGCGAGCTCGGCGCGGAAGGTGGGGTCGGGGACGTGGAGGTCGGCCGCGACCCGTTCCAGGACCCGGCGCAGGATCAGCCGGCGCAGCACGGCCGCCGCGGCCTCGTGGGTGAGGGCGGAGCGGACGACGGCGAGGAGGGGGGCCCGGGTGGCCGGGTTCTCCCAAACCCCCAGGAAATAACGCGCGAGCCGCTCACCGATGCCCTCGGGGCCCTGCCCCACGATCGCGGGGACGACGAGGGCGGGCTCCATCGTGACCTCGATGGCGGCGGCGAAGAGGTCGTCCTTGCTGCCGAAGTAGTGGTGGACCAGCGCCGGGTCCACGCCGGCGACCTTCGCGATGCCGCGCACCGACGTCTTGTCGTACCCGCGCTCCGCGAACACCTCGCGGGCCGCGAGCCGGATCCGCTCCTGGGTGCCGGGGCCGTCGTCGGCCTCGTCCTGCCGGGGACGGCCGGGCCCGCGCCGCGGCTTGACGGGTTCCGTCATGGCCGGGGGGTCCGAACCGGGGTGGCAGCGGCGCTGGCCGCGAGGTGGAGCCGGGTGAAGGCCAGGGCCTCGGCGAGGTCTGCCTCGCGCTCCGCGGAGGACATCGCGCGGCGGGTGTTGACCTCGATGACGACGTGCCCGGCGAAGGAGCTGGTGGCGAGACGTTCCAGCAGCTCGGCACAGGGCTGGGTGCCGCGGCCGGGGACGAGGTGCTCGTCCTTGGCCGAGCCGTTGCCGTCGGCGAGGTGCACGTGCGCGAGGCGGTCCCCCATGCGGTCGATCATCGCGGCCGCGTCCGTACGGGCGGTGGCGGTATGCGAAAGATCGACAGTGAAATGCCGGTAATCGTCTTTGGTGACATCCCACTCGGGGGCATAGGCCAGCATCTCGCGGTCCCGGTACCGCCACGGGTACATGTTCTCGACGGCGAACCGGACGTCGGTCTCGTCGGCCATCCGCCAGATGCCCCTGACGAAGTCCCGCGCGTACTGCCGCTGCCACCGGAAGGGCGGGTGCACGACGACGGTGGACGCCCCCAGCCGCTCGGCAGCGGTCTGCGCCCGCTGGAGCTTGGTCCAGGGATCGGTGGACCACACCCTCTGGGTGATGAGCAGACACGGGGCGTGCACGGCCAGGATCGGCACCTGATGATGATCGGACAGCCGCCGCAGCGCATCGATGTCCTGGCTGACCGGATCCGTCCAGACCATCACCTCGACGCCGTCGTACCCGAGGCGCGCGGCGATCTCGAAGGCGGTCGCCGTCGACTCCGGGTACACGGAGGCGGTCGAGAGGGCGACTTTCGCGGTCGGGATCCGGACTGGTTTTGCCACGGGGACAGGGTACGGGGCGCAGCCGCCGAGGACCGTGACGCCGACCACGCCGGCCCGCACCGGGCCGGGCCGTCGTCGACACGGGGTCGGGAGAGAGCCCAGACGCCCGGGAGCCGCGATACCAACCGAAGCGAGTAGCGATCTGACGCGCCTACCCGCCTGCCCGGCGCCGATGGGTGTTCTGGTCGCTGTCCGGCTCCGGCCGGGCAAGCTCCGACCCGGAGCGGGCCTGCTCATGGGCCCCGGCTGGGCATCCGGCCCCCCGGAACCAAGCCGCGAGATCGCTGATGCCGCCCTGCTCAAGGCCTGTGCCCAGGTGACCGTCCTTTTGGGGGCTTCCCGACAGTCCTTGTCTTTCCGGGGCGGGACGGGCGGTCAAGGGCGGCCGAAGGCCGTCGCGAAGCGACGCGACCGCAGGGAGCGCCCTTGAGGGCCCGGCCCGACGCGGAGAGACGATGGGACTGGCGGGAAACCCCCAAACCTTCCCCGATGCCGATCAGTGGGCTACCGGCCCCGAAGCCCTGGTCTTGCAGGCGGCGCTTGCCTGAGCGAAATGCCGCCTGTGCCGACCCGACGGGGGCTACCGGCCATCGGCCTCTCCCCCGAGGGGGGCGGGTGGGCAGCCACCGCCGCGCGGTGGTGGAGCCAGGGAGGTGAAGGCCCCGTCCCGGGGAAGCCCCCGAAGCCCCGGCCGCGCCGACAGCGCCCGCACGCGCCGCAGGCCCCGTACGCGCCTCAGGACGGCAAGTGGTCCAGGCGGCGCAGGATGACGCCCTCGCGGAGGGCCCAGGGGCAGATCTCGAGTTCGTCGACGCCGAAGAGGTCCATCGCGCCCTCCGCGACCAGCGCTCCCGCCAGCAGCTGGGACGCGCGGCCCTCCGAGACGCCCGGGAGGGCGGCCCGCTGCGCGGTCGTCATCGCCGCGAGCCTCGGGACCCACTCCTCCAGGGACTTGCGGGTCAGGTCCCGCCGTACGTACAGCCCGTCCGCCGAGCGTGCCGCGCCCGCGATGCGGGCCAGCTGCCGGAAGGTCTTCGACGTCGCCACCACGTGGTCCGGCGTCCCGAAGCGGCTGAACTCGCGAACCGTGCGCGCGATCTGGGCCCGCGCGTGCCGGCGCAGGGCCCGTACGTCCGCCGCGTCCGGCGGGTCGCCCGGGAGCCAGCCGGTGGTGAGGCGGCCCGCGCCCAGCGGCAGCGAGACCGCCGCGTCGGGGTCCTCGTCGATGCCGTACGCGATCTCCAGCGAGCCGCCGCCGATGTCGAGGACCAGCAGCTTGCCCGCGGACCAGCCGAACCAGCGGCGGGCGGCGAGGAACGTCAGCCGTGCCTCGTCCTCACCGCTGAGGATGGGGAGGTCGACGCCGGTCTCGAGCTTCACCCGGGCCAGGACCTCGTCCGCGTTGGTGGCTTCCCGTACGGCGCTGGTCGCGAAGGGCAGCACGTCCTCGCAGCCCTTGTCCTCGGCGGCCTGCGCGGCCTCGCCGATCACCGATACGAGGCGCTCTATGCCCGCCGGGGTGACCGCCCCGGCCTCATCGAGCAGCTCCGCCAGCCGCAGTTCCACCTTGTGCGAGTGCGCCGGCTGCGGGCGCGCGCCGGGGTGCGCGTCCACCACCAGCAGATGGATCGTGTTCGAACCCACATCAAGGACACCGAGTCTCATACGAGGAAACGCTACTGTGCGGCTGGAGTATGGGCGGCGTAAGGGGCGCTTAGGCTTGGGTTTGTGCCAAATACGAAGAAGGCCAACAAGTCCAAGCCCGCCGAGAAGGCCGAGAAGGCCGACAGTGCCAAGAAGGCCAAGAAGGCGAAGCCCCAGGCCAAAGCCTCGGTCGTGCGTGACGACGAGAAGGGGCTCGACTTCCCGCGGGCCTGGGTGGAGTTTCCCGACCCCGCCGATGCCGAGCAGGTCTTCCGCTGCGACCTGACCTGGCTGACCTCCCGCTGGACGTGCATCTTCGGCAGCGGCTGCCAGGGCATCCAGGCCGGCCGGGCCGATGACGGCTGCTGCACCCTCGGCGCGCACTTCTCGGACGAGGACGACGAGAAGCGGGTCGCCGAGCACGTGGCACGGCTGACTCCCGAGCTGTGGCAGTTCCACGACGTCGGCAGCGAGACCGGGTGGACGCAGCACGACGACGACGGGGAGAAGCAGACCCGCCGCTGGGACGGCGCCTGCATCTTCCTGAACCGGCCGGGGTTCCCCGCCGGCGCCGGGTGCTCGCTGCACATCCTGGCGCTGAAGAGCGGCCAGGAGCCGCTGGAGACCAAGCCCGACGTGTGCTGGCAGCTGCCGATCCGCCGGACGTACGAGTGGATCGACCGGCCGGACGACACGCGGGTGCTGCAGGTGTCGATCGGCGAGTACGACCGGCGCGGCTGGGGTCCGGGCGGGCACGACCTGCACTGGTGGTGCACGTCGGCGACGTCCGCGCACGGCGCCGGCGATCCGGTGTACGTGTCGTACCGCGCGGAGCTGACGGAGCTGATGGGCAAGGAGGGCTACGAGGCCCTCGTGAAGCTCTGCGAGGCACGGCTGTCCTCGCTGCTGCCGATGGCCCCGCACCCCGCGGACCCGGCCTGACCGACCCGACCCGACCCGACCCGACCCGACCCGGCCTAGCCCGGCGCCGGACCGCTCGGGTCCGCGGGCGGGGAAACCGTTCCTGCTGAGGCGCTCGGCGTCGGCGCGGGGGGCGGCGTGGGCGTGGGCGTGGGGGTTTGCGTCGGCGTCGGGGTGGGTGTCGGGGTCGGCGTCGGGTGCGTGGGCTCCGTCGGCGTGGGCGCCGGGCGGCCGCGGCCCTGGAGGGAGACCACCGCGCCGCCCGGATCCACGCCGACCCGGGCGGACCAGGCGCCCACGGGCTGGGCCTCGGCGTCCACGGTGATCTGCAGAGTGACCGATTCTCCAGGGGCCAGCGTGCCCGCGGTCCGGCTCGCGCGCAGCCAGGGGGCGTCGGACCAGAGCCGCCAGTCCACCGGGGCCCCGCCGGACGCGGTGAGGGTGAGCAGGGTGGTGCTTCCGCGCGAGGAGGCGGCGACTGAGAGCCGGCCGGGGTTCCCGGCCCGGTCGGGGGCGGACGTCGGCCCGGTGCTGATCACCTCGACGGAGACGTCGGGGGTGTCCGGGGCGGCGCGGCCCGTGGCGAAGCCGGGCTCGCCGGTGGTGTGGGCGGTGTTGCCGGCGTTCTCGTACGCGCGCGGCGGGCGGCCGTCCTGGTGCGGGAGGGGGATCTCGGACTCGCTCGCGGAGATCCGGGTGGAGTCCGCGCCGACGGGCTCGCCGGTCTCCGGGGCGCCTCGGTACGCGGCCCAGAGCGCGAGGACCGGGGCCGCGACGACGGTGGCGACGACGGTGGTGGTCACGGCCCGGGCCCGCAGCCGGTCGCGGCGGGCCGCGCGGTCCCGGGGGTCCATCGGGAAGCCGGTGCGGTCGAAGCGGGGGCCGGATTTGCGGCGGCGCCGACCGCCGCCGGAGCGGAGCATGGCCGCGTGGACGGCGGTGCGCGGGGCGGGGACCAGCGGGAGCGCCGCGTGGATGCCGCCGGTGCCGGGCCAGGGGGCGGCGGCGTCGACGCGTTCGGCGACGCGGCGGCAGCGCGGGCAGTCGTCGACGTGGCGGACCAGCTCGGCGCGCAGGGTGGTGGACAGGAGCACCTGGCCGTCGCCGGTGAGCCGGGACACGGAGGGGCAGCTGCCGGTCTCCACGACGGCGAGGGCGGCGCGGGTCCGCTCCACCTCGCAGGCGGCGCCGGCCAGCAGCTCCCGGGCGGTGGCGGGGGGCGTGCCGAGGACGGCGGCGAGTTCGGGGACTCCGAGGCGGTGGCGGACGGCGAGTTCGAGGGCCTCGCGCTGCGCGGGCGTGGTCCCGGCGGCCTCGGGCCAGGCGAGGCGGGCCAGCTCGGTGCGCCGGTAGGCATTCACGTCCAGGGAACGGTGCGCCTCCGGCGCGTGCTCGGCATCCATGCGCTCCGGCGTGCGCCGGGCGGAATGCGCCCCCTGCCGGGTCCGGCGGTGCTCGGCCAGCCGCACCAGACAGCCCCAGCGGGCGAGGGCGTACAGCCAGGCCCGCCGGCCCCCCTCGTCGGGACATCGGCCGGGGTGCCGCTCGGCGACGGCGAGGACGTCGGCGAGCACCTCGGTGGCGGTGTCGTGGTCGCAGAGGACCGACAGGCAGTACGTGAACAGGCCGTCGAGGTACGGCTCGTGCCGGAAGGGGGGCGGCTGCCGTTCTCCTTCGGGGCCTTCACGGCCTTCGGGGCCCTCGGGGGGCGTGCGCCCGTGCGCCCGTTGTGCGCCGGTGCGCTGGGCGGGGCTCTCCTGGTTGCTGCTGTTCACCCTGGCGAAGGTAGGCCGCACGTCGGTGACGGCCGTGAAGCCTTCAGCTGTTTTAGCCCTTACGGGTGAACAGATCGAACCCGTGCTGACGGCGGCCCTGACGCCGCGCGTGCGGCCGGGGCGCGGGCGCTGTCACAGGGGCCGGATACCGTGGGCCGCATGGCTGCCCGTACATCTCGTTCATCCGCCAAGGACCGGCCGTCCTACCGCTGCTCCGAGTGCGGTTGGACGACCGCGAAATGGCTCGGGCGGTGCCCCGAATGCCAGGCGTGGGGCACCGTGGAGGAGATGGGCGGGGCGCCCGCGGTGCGGACCACCGCCGCCGGGCGGGTCTCGGCGCCCGCGCTCCCGATCGCGCAGGTCGACGGCCGGACGGCGACCGCCCGCAGCACCGGCGTGGACGAGCTGGACCGGGTCCTCGGCGGCGGGCTCGTGCCCGGCGCCGTCGTCCTGCTGGCCGGCGAGCCCGGCGTCGGCAAGTCGACGCTGCTGCTGGACGTGGCGGCGAAGGCGGCCAGCGAGGCGCACCGCACGCTGTACGTCACGGGCGAGGAGTCGGCGAGCCAGGTGCGGCTGCGGGCCGACCGGATCAACGCGCTGAGCGACCACCTCTTCCTCGCCGCCGAGACGGATCTGTCCGCCGTACTGGGCCACCTCGACGCCGTGCAGCCCTCGCTGCTGATCCTGGACTCCGTACAGACCGTGGCCTCCCCCGAGATCGACGGCGCACCCGGCGGCATGGCCCAGGTCCGCGAGGTGGCCGGGGCGCTGATCCGCGCCTCCAAGGAGCGCGGGATGGCCACCCTGCTGGTCGGGCACGTCACCAAGGACGGGGCGATCGCCGGCCCCCGGCTGCTGGAGCACCTGGTGGACGTGGTCCTCAGCTTCGAGGGCGACCGGCACGCGCGCCTGCGCCTCGTACGCGGCGTGAAGAACCGGTACGGGGCCACCGACGAGGTCGGCTGCTTCGAACTCCACGACGAGGGGATCACCGGGCTCGCCGACCCGAGCGGGCTGTTCCTGACCCGGCGCGCGGAGGCCGTCCCCGGGACCTGCCTGACGGTGACCCTGGAGGGCAAGCGCCCGCTGGTCGCCGAGGTGCAGGCGCTGACCGTGGACTCGCAGATCCCCTCGCCCCGGCGGACCACCTCGGGCCTGGAGACCTCACGCGTCTCGATGATGCTGGCGGTGCTGGAGCAGCGCGGCCGGATCACCGCGCTCGGCAAGCGCGACATCTACTCCGCCACCGTGGGCGGGGTGAAGCTGACGGAGCCGGCCGCCGACCTGGCGATCGCGCTCGCGCTGGCCTCGGCGGCGAGCGACGTCCCGCTGCCGAAGAACCTCGTCGCGATCGGCGAGGTCGGCCTCGCGGGCGAGGTGCGGCGCGTGACCGGCGTGCAGCGGCGGCTCGCGGAGGCGCACCGGCTCGGTTTCACGCACGCGCTGGTGCCCGGCGATCCCGGGAAGGTGCCGGCCGGGATGAAGGTCACCGAGGTCGCGGACATGGGCGACGCCCTGCGGGTCCTGCCGCGCGGGCGGTCGCGGGCGGCGGCCAAGGAGTAGGCGTCCGGGGAGCGGGGGCCGCGCAGTGGGCGCTCACGACGTCGGCACCCGCGAAGGTGTGGCGCAGTGACTGCGCAGGAGCCGTGCAGGAGCGGTGGAGTTGGCGGCAGGAGTGCCTGGTGAGGGGCCCGTACGGGGTCCCTCGGGGGCGCACCTGGCCAAGCCACGGCGGGCGCGCAGCGCGCGCCGGTAGACTTCTGGATGGTCCGCCCGGCCGTACGCAGGCGGCGCAACCCGCGACCGGAGGAGTGCAGTGGCAGCCAAGGACGGGGCAGCAGCATCCGGAAAGTCGGGCGCGAGCTCCAAGCAGGAGGCCATGATGCGCGCCTCGCTGAGCGCGGTCGCACCTGGTCAGCCCCTGCGTGACGGTCTGGAACGGATCGTCCGCGGCAACACCGGCGGCCTCATCGTCCTCGGGATGGACAAGAGCGTCGAGGCGATGTGCACGGGCGGTTTCGTCCTGGACGTGGAGTTCACCGCGACCCGGCTGCGCGAGCTGTGCAAGCTCGACGGCGCGCTGATCCTGGACAAGGACATCACCAAGATCCTGCGGGCCGGCGTCCAGCTGGTGCCGGACGCGTCGATCCCGACGGAGGAGACGGGCACCCGTCACCGCACCGCGGACCGCGTCTCGAAGCAGTGCGGGTTCCCCGTGGTGTCGGTGTCGCAGTCGATGCGGTTGATCGCGCTGTACGTGGACGGGGAGCGCCGGGTCCTGGAGGAGTCCGGGGCGATCCTGTCGCGGGCGAACCAGGCGCTGGCCACGCTGGAGCGGTACAAGCTGCGGCTCGACGAGGTCGCGGGGACGCTGTCGGCGCTGGAGATCGAGGACCTGGTCACGGTGCGCGACGTGACGGCGGTCGCGCAGCGGCTGGAAATGGTGCGCCGCATTGCCACGGAAATCGCTGAATACGTGGTCGAGCTGGGCACGGACGGGCGACTGCTGTCGCTCCAGCTGGACGAGCTGACGGTCGGCATCGAGCAGGAGCGGGAGCTGGTGATCCGGGACTATGTGCCGGAGCCGACGGCGAAGCGCTCCCGCACGGTGGAGGAGGCGCTGCCGGCGCTGGACGCGCTGACGCATCCGGAGCTGCTGGAGCTCGGGATCGTGGCGCGGGCGCTGGGGTACACGGGCTCGCCGGAGACGCTCGACTCGGCGGTGTCCCCGCGGGGGTACCGGCTGCTGGCGAAGATTCCGCGGCTGCCGGGGGCCATCATCGAGCGGCTGGTGGAGCACTTCGGGGGCCTGCAGAAGCTGCTGGCCGCGTCGGTGGACGATCTGCAGACGGTCGACGGGGTCGGGGAAGCCCGTGCGCGCAGCGTCCGCGAGGGCCTGTCCCGCCTGGCGGAGTCCTCGATCCTCGAGCGCTACGTCTGATTCCTCTACGCGGGCCGGGTCCTAGTCCTGCTTGAGGACGAACGAGGTTCGGGCGACCGGCATGCCCGGGGACTTGACCTCCACCACGTACGTGTCCGGAGCCGCGCTCCCCGCCGGAGGCGTCTGGCACTGGTCCGCCGCGCTGAACTTCCTGTCCCACTCCAGCGACTGCTTCGTCTCCCCCTGCGCCGGCACCCGGAAGAACGCGTTGCCCGCGCCCGACGGGCAGTCCGACGAGGACCAGACGGCCTTGCTGGTGCTCGCCTGCAGGATGGTCAGGACCGCCTGCTTCGGGCCGAGGTCGACCTTGCAGGTCGTGCCGGAGACATTGCGGGCGACCAGTTCGAGGCGGGGCTTCTCGCTCGTCTCGTACTCGTTCTTCACGCTCTTGACCTCCCACTGCAGCCCGCTCGGGGCGCACGTGGGAAGCGGGGAGTCCGCCGGGACCTGGGACGTGGAGCCACCCGTACCGCCGCCGCCACCGCCGGCGCCGCTGCCGGCGGAGCCCGAACCCGCGCCCGCCGCCGTGCCCGGAGTGCCGCCCGGCTCGCCGTTCTTGCCCGCGCCGCCGCCCGACTCCGCACGCCCGCCCGGCGCCTGACTGATCGCCGGCCCCGTTCCCGCGGGCCCGGGGGTGATCGAGGCGACCGGGTCGGGCCCCTTGTCGCCGCCCTTGCCGTTCGTACTCGACTTCCCCCCACCGGAACTGACGGTCCATACGGCGAGGAGCGCGAGCAGCGCGACGACGGACGCCAGCACAGCCCTCCGTCGCCAGTAGATGGAGGAGGGGAGCGGCCCGACCGGATTGCGCATAGATCCCACGGACGGAACTTTACGAGAGTCCGCGGCCCGATCCGCGCCCCACATGCCGCGCAAGCGGCTTGTTTTGCCGATGATCATCCTGCGGGCGGAGGCCCGAGCGATGAGAATCGGCCAAGAGTCCCACGTCAGGCGCGGTCGCGTTTGAGTACGGTCGGTGACCATGGACACCTCTGGCCTCTACCGCGACATCACCGATTCCGCCCGCTCCGCACCCGGCTGGGTGCAGTCGGCGTTCGAGGTCTGGACGGAGTACGGGCTCCTGCTTTTCGGCCTGCTGTTCATAGCCGTGTGGTGGCGTGCGCGCACCCAGGCCGGCCCGCGGGCCGTCGCCCTCGCCGTCCTCGCGCCGCTCGCCACCGCCGTCGCGTACGTCGCCTCCGAGGTCGTGAAGTCCTCCGTGGACGAGGAGCGGCCCTGCCGGGCCGTCGCCGGGGCCGCCGCCTCGCTCGTGGCCTGCCCGGCCCCCGGTGACTGGTCCTTCCCCAGCAACCACTCCGCCATCGCGGGCGCGGCCGCCGTCGCGCTGGCGCTCGCCGTACGCCGCCTCGCGCTGCTGACCGTGCCGCTGGCCCTGCTGATGGCCTTCTCCCGGGTGTTCGTCGGCGTCCACTACCCCCACGACGTCGGCGTGGGCCTGCTGCTCGGCGGTGCGCTCGCCGCGCTCTTCGTCCTCGGCCTCACCGGTCCGATCACTACGATCACCACCGCCATGCGGGCGAGCGGGGGGCGCGCCGCTGTCTGGTTCACCGGCCCGGGCCCCGCGCGGCGGCCCTGAAACGTGCCAGGATGCCGTCTGCCATGACTGCATCCACCAGCCCTTCCCCCGAGACGTCCCCCGACGCGTCCCACGCGCTGCACTCCCCGGTCATCGCCTGGTTCGAGGAGCACGCCCGCGACCTGCCCTGGCGCCGCCCCGAGGCCGGCCCCTGGGGGGTCATGGTCAGCGAGTTCATGCTCCAGCAGACCCCGGTCAGCCGGGTCCTGCCGGTGTACGAGCAGTGGCTCGCCCGGTGGCCCCGCCCCGCCGACCTGGCCGCCGAGGCCCCCGGCGAGGCCGTACGGGCCTGGGGGCGGCTCGGCTACCCCCGCCGGGCCCTGCGCCTGCACGGCGCGGCCGTCGCGATAACGGAGCGGCACGGGGGCGACGTACCGCGGGAGCACGCGCAGCTGCTCGCGCTGCCCGGGATCGGCGAGTACACGGCGGCCGCCGTGGCCTCGTTCGCGTACGGGCAGCGGCACGCCGTGCTCGACACCAACGTGCGCCGGGTCTTCGCCCGCACCACGACCGGCGTCGAGTATCCGCCGAACGCCACCACCGCGGCCGAGCGGCGCCTGGCCCGGGCCCTGCTGCCGACGGACGAGGACACCGCAGCCCGCTGGGCGGCGGCCTCGATGGAGCTCGGCGCCCTGGTGTGCACGGCCAAGTCCCCGGACTGCGTGCGCTGCCCGGTGGCCGGGCTGTGCGCGTGGCGGCTGGCCGGGAAGCCGGCCCACGAGGGGCCGCCGCGGCGCGGGCAGACGTACGCGGGGACGGACCGGCAGGTGCGCGGCAAGCTCCTCGCGGTGCTGCGGGACGCGGTCGGGCCGGTTCCGCAGGCGGTGCTGGACACGGTCTGGGACGAGCCCGTGCAGCGGGCCCGGTCGCTGGACGGGCTGGTCTCCGACGGGCTGGTCGAACCGCTCGCCGGGGGGATGTACCGGCTGCCGCAGGGCCCCGCGAGACCCCCGGCCCAGGGCGCCGCGACGGACTGAGCCGAACTGAGTGGGGGATTCCGCTTGTTCCGGCCAAACCCCAGCTCACGGCACTGTTACACAACCTATGGGTGTCCGTGCGCCCACCGAAGTCTGGCCCGCACAACCCCGTGACAACCCCTCCGTACCTTCGAATGCGTAGGACACGGGGATGAGTGGTTGGACGGGTGGAGGCGGTCTGAGATGGCGCACGGCGAGGTACTCGGATTCGAGGAGTACGTACGCACTCGGCAGGACGCGCTCCTGCGCAGTGCCCGGCGCCTGGTCCCGGACCCCACGGACGCGCAGGACCTCCTGCAGACCGCGCTGGTGCGCACGTACGGCCGCTGGGACGGCATCGCCGACAAGTCCCTGGCCGACGCGTACCTGCGCCGCGTCATGATCAACACCCGGACCGAGTGGTGGCGCGCCCGCAAGCTCGAAGAGGTCCCCACCGAGCAGCTCCCGGACGCCTCCGTCGAGGACGGCTCCGACCAGCGCGCCGACCGCGCGCTGCTGATGGACATCCTCAAGGTTCTCGCGCCCAAGCAGCGCAGCGTGGTCGTGCTGCGACACTGGGAGCAGATGAGCACCGAGGAGACCGCCGCGGCGCTCGGAATGTCGGCGGGTACTGTGAAGAGCACCCTGCACCGCGCGCTGGCCCGGCTCCGGCAGGAGTTGGAGAGCCGGGATCTGGACATGCGTGCGCTGGAGCGCGGTGACCACCGCGGTGACCACACCATCCGGTACGAGGGGCGTGAGCGGTGCGCGGCCTGAATGGCCAGAGCTTGAGCGGCAGAAGTCCGCTGGTGCTGATGTCGGCGGGGACGGTCGTCCTCGTCGGCACAGTGCTGCTCGCGGTCGGTTGCGCCAACGGCGGCACCGGCCTGAAGGACGGCGGACCCGCCCATACCGAGGCCGTGGCCAAGAGCGGCTCGCCGACGGCCACCCCGCCCGACCACGTCCCGGCCACGACGGAGGCCTCGGGCAAGCCCGCCAAGCGGGTCGACCCCGTCGCACTGCTCCAGGCGGACCCCAAGGTCAGCGCCCAGGTCAAGCGGGACCTCAAGCCCTGCACGGGCAAGGACTACCCGGTCGACGTGAGCTACGGGAAGGTCACCGGGGGCTCCGTCGTCGACATCGTCATCAACGTGCTGTCCTGCGCCGACGCGTTGGGGCGGGGCTCGTACGTGTACCGGGCGGAGGGCGGGACGTACGAGAATGTGTTCTCGGACGAGCAGCCGCCCGTCTACGCGGAGATCGACCGGGGCGACCTGGTGGTCACCAAGCCCGTCTACGGGAAGAGCGACGCCCTCGCCTATCCGTCGGGCGAGGACGTGATCACGTACCGCTGGAACGGGGAGAAGTTCACCGAGCAGGACCGGGTGCACACCGACTACAGCAACATCGACGGCGCGGCCCAGCCGGCCCCCGCGGTCACCCAGAAGAACTGACGACCCGAAGACCAGAAGAACCGACGTACCGAAGAAGCGAAGAACCGAGGCGAGGCTTCCGCATGGCCGAGACCCATGTCCTGTTCGTGGAGGACGACGACGTCATCCGTGAGGCCACGACCCTGGCGCTGGAACGCGACGGGTTCGTGGTCACCGCCATGCCCGACGGCCTGTCCGGCCTCGAGTCCTTCCGGGCCAACCAGCCGGACATCGCGCTGCTCGACGTGATGGTGCCCGGCATGGACGGCGTGAGCCTGTGCCGCCGGATCCGCGACGAGTCCACCGTCCCCGTGATCATGCTGTCGGCGCGCGCCGACTCCATCGACGTCGTCCTGGGCCTCGAGGCGGGCGCCGACGACTACGTCACCAAGCCCTTCGACGGCTCGGTCCTCGTCGCCCGGATCCGCGCCGTGCTGCGCCGCTTCGGCCACGCCGGCGGCCCGCAGAACGGCCGGCCGGGGGTGAACGGCGAGGACGGCTCCGAGGAGCGCGGGGTGCTGGTCTTCGGCGACCTGGAGGTCGACACCGAGGGCATGGAGGTCCGCAGGGCCGGCGTCCCGGTGGCGCTGACGCCGACCGAGATGCGGCTGCTGCTGGAGTTCTCCTCCGCGCCCGGCACCGTACTGTCCCGCGACCGGCTCCTGGAGCGGGTCTGGGACTATGACTGGGGCGGCGACACCCGCGTCGTGGACGTCCACGTCCAACGGCTGCGCACGAAGATCGGACAGGACCGCATCGAAACGGTCCGAGGATTCGGATACAAGCTCAAACCATGAGGCGCTTCACCCTCCGTACGGGGATCCGCTGGAAGATCACGCTCGCCATCACCGCCGTCGGCGCACTCGTCGCCGTGGCACTGAGCCTGGTCGTGCACAGTGCTGCCCGCGTCTCGATGCTGGAGAGCGCCCGCGACGCGCAGCTGGCCAACGTGAACGTGATCGCCCGCTTCGTCGAAGCCGGGCGCAAGCCGGCCTTGGGGGCCAAGCTCAACGACCCCGAGCTGCCCGCCGCGCTGCGCGAGAAGGCGCGGTCGGGGCGGCGCGGCACGTACGTCCAGGAGTCCCGCAGGGGAGTGCCGCAGGTGTGGGCCGCGGTGCCGCTCGGCAACGGGCAGGTGCTGTCGCTGCACAGCGAGTTCAAGGAGAGCGCCAACATGGTGCGCGACCTGGACCGGGCCCTGGTCGTCGGGTCGATCTCCGTCGTCGTCGCGGGCGCCGCGCTCGGCGTACTCATCGGCGGGCAGATCTCGCGCCGGCTGCGCAAGGCCGCGGCCGCCGCGCAGCGGGTGGCGCACGGGGATCCGGACGTACGCGTGCGGGACGCGGTCGGTGGCGTCGTACGCGACGAGACCGACGACCTCGCGCGGGCCGTGGACGCCATGGCGGACGCGCTCCAGCAGCGGCTGGAGGCCGAGCGGCGGGTGACCGCGGACATCGCGCACGAGCTGCGGACCCCGGTGACGGGCCTGCTCACGGCGGCGGAACTGCTGCCTCCGGGGCGGCCGACCGAGCTGGTGCGGGACCGGGCGCAGGCGATGCGGGCGCTCGTCGAGGACGTACTGGAGGTTGCCCGGCTGGACAGCGCGTCCGAGCGGGCGGAGCTCCAGGACGTGGCGCTGGGCGAGTTCGTGAGCCGGCGGGTGACCGCGCTGATGCCGGAGGCCTCGGTACGGGTGGTCGCGGACGAGATAGTCAGCACCGACCCGCGGCGGCTGGAGCGGATCCTGGGGAACCTGCTGGCCAATGCCGCGCGGTACGGGCAGCCGCCGGTCCAGGTCGACATCGAGGGGCGGGTCGTCCGGGTCCGGGACCACGGGCCGGGCTTCCCGGAGGCGCTGCTGCGCGAGGGGCCGAGCCGGTTCCGGACCGGGTCGACGGACCGCGCCGGGGTGGGCCACGGCCTAGGGCTGACCATCGCGGAGGGGCAGGCGCGGGTGCTGGGCGCCCGGCTGACGTTCCGCAACGTGGCGGCCCCGGGCGGCGTGGACCGCGAGGGCGCGGCGGCCGGAGCGGTGGCGGTGCTGTGGCTGCCGGAGCACGCGCCGACGGCTACGGGAAGCTTCCCGATCATCAAAGTGAAGAGCTGATCGCCGGCGGATCGGGACCGGGCCGTACAGCTGTGCGGGCCCGTGTTTTAGCATCCGTGGCATGACCGACGGTACGAATCCCCCCAGCAACCCGCAGCCCGAGCCCGCCCCCGGGAACGGGGGCTACGGGTTCCCGCCGGTCCCGCCGGCCCCCGCGGCCGGCTACGGCTACCCGCCCGGCACCCCGGCGCCGGGTGGCGGCGGCAGCTTCGGCCCGCCGCCGGGCGCGCCCGCGGGTGGCGGCGGCTACGGCTACCCGCAGGCGGATGCACAGCCCGGCGCTCAGCCCGGCCCGTACCAGCAGGCTCCGGCCCCGCCCGCCGCGCCGCAGCAGTGGGCCCAGGGGCTCCCGAACATGGGCGGGCCGGCCGCGCCCGGCGCCGCGGGCCCCGGGCTCCCCGGGCCGTTCGCGCCGCAGTCGGACCAGCCGGACTGGGAGGCCATGGCCGACCGCTCGGCGGCCGAGAAGCGCAAGAAGCGGCTGTGGATGATCGGCGCCGCGGTGACCGTACTGGCGCTGCTCGCCGGTGGTGGAACGTTCCTGCTGCTGGGCGGCGACGACAAGGGCGAGAACGCGGCGAAGGACGACACGCCGTCCCCGACCGCGCCGCCCACGCCCTCCCCTACCGGGTCGAAGAGCAAGACCCCGGTCGACAACACCCCGACCGTCAAGGACGACCCGACGCAGATCCGGGACCGCAGCGGAAAGGCTCCGCTGAAGATGGGCCCGGACGCCGGGGTCTTCCCGATCGAGAAGCGCTTCGAGATCCGGACGAAGGGCAACGAGAACTCGTACGCCGAGTCCGCGAAGCGCGTCGTGGACACGTCCAAGAGCTTCACCGTCTCGGCGCACGTCTGGAACCGCGCCCCGAAGGGCCGCCAGATCGCCGTCAGCCAGGGCAACGAGAAGTCCTTCTCGTTCGAGCTGGGGCTGGACCAGGTGAACGGCAAGCCGACGTGGGTCTTCCGCGTCCAGACGGGCGACCAGGGCGCTGAGGCGACCGCGGTGACCGTGACCGGCGAGAGCCCCAAGATGGAGAAGACCTTCTCCACCCTGACCGGGACCTACGACGCGGAGCGCAAGCAGATCGCCCTCTACGTCAACGGCAAGAAGACCGGCGAGGCCCCCGTCCCCGGCGTCTTCCAGGCACAGGGCCCGCTGCAGCTGGCGCGCTCGCGCCACGAGGACAAGTGGACCGCGCCGTGGAGCGGGGCCATGGAGACCGTGCAGACCTACGACGTGGTGCTCTCGCCCGCCCAGATCGACACCCTCAAGCCGGGCAGGGTCGACGCGGCGGCGAAGCCGACGGGCTCCTGGCTCCTGTACTGACCGTGGTCAGAGGGCTCAGACGGTGACGCCGGCGTTGCGCAGGAACGCGACCGGGTTCACGGCCGAGCCGTAGTTCGGGGTGGTCCGGATCTCGAAGTGGAGGTGCGGGCCGCTCGAGTTGCCGGTGTTGCCGGACAGCGCGACCTGCTTGCCCTTGGAGACCTTCTGGCCGATCCGGACCTGGATCTTCGAGAGGTGCGCGTACTGCGAGTACGTGTTGTTCGCGTGCTTGATCACGATGGCGTTGCCGTACGCCGGGCCGTCGCCGCCGCCGTTCGGGCCGGCCTTGACGACGACGCCCGCGGAGGCGGCCTTGACCGGGGTGCCGACGGGGCAGGCGAAGTCCTGGCCCGAGTGCTTGTGGGACCACATGGTGCCGCCCTTGCCGAAGGTCGCGGAGAGCGTGTAGCTGGCGACCGGCTTCTGCCAGGCGGCGGCCTTCTTGGCGGCGACGGAGCCCTGGGCCGCGGCCTGGGCCGCGACGATCCCGGCGGTCCCGGTCAGGGCGGTCTGCGGGGCCGTGTCGGCGAAGGCGGCGGTCGTCCCGGCCCCGAGAGCCAGGGCCGCACCGACAGCGGTGGCGCCGATGGCGAGACGGGTACGACGGGTGCTGACGCGCTTCGCGAACATGTAAGGAGACCTCCGGGCCGGGGACAAGGGCGGTTCTGGCATGAAGTCACCCGGCACGCTGGGTAGCGGATGCCGGGCTTGCCCATCCTTGGTAACCCGTGTCCCTCCACATCCCCAAACGTCCCGTTTACTACCGGGGCTCGTAGGCCCGGGAGGTGTGACGCAGCCGGTTGACCGCATCCCTGCTGGGCCGAGGGTGTGGGCCAGACGGGGCAAAACGGACATCGAATCTACGAGTCGCCCTAGTAGGTCCGATTTGCCCTGTGCGGCTTGTCACCGTGCACGCAAGCCAAAGGGGCGGCCCCGGAACCTTTCGGTTCCGGGGCCGCCCCTTTGTCGTTCTCCCCGCGGGCAGCGGTTACGCGCCCTTGCTCAGGTCCGGGCCGGAGCCCGAGGCCTCGATCGGGGGGAGGTCCGGCAGAGCCGACTTCTCCTCGCCGCGGAAGGTGAACTTGGCTTCTTCGCCGTCGCCCTCCTTGCCCACGACCACGATGTGGCCGGGCCGCAGCTCGCCGAAGAGGATCTTCTCCGACAGGATGTCCTCGATCTCGCGCTGGATGGTCCGGCGCAGCGGCCGGGCACCCAGGATCGGGTCGTAGCCGCGCTTGGCGAGCAGGAGCTTCGCGTCGCCGCTCAGCTCGATGCCCATGTCGCGGTCCTTCAGGCGCTCGTCGACCTTGGCGATCATGAGGTCGACGATCTGGATGATGTCTTCCTCGGTGAGCTGGTGGAAGACGACCGTGTCGTCGACGCGGTTGAGGAACTCGGGCCGGAAGTGCTGCTTGAGCTCTTCGTTGACCTTCGCCTTCATCCGGTCGTAACCGGTCTTGGTGTCGCCCACGGCGGCGAAGCCGAGGTTGAAGCCCTTCGAGATGTCCCGGGTACCCAGGTTGGTCGTCATGATGATGACCGTGTTCTTGAAGTCCACGACCCGGCCCTGGGAGTCGGTCAGGCGACCGTCCTCCAGGATCTGGAGAAGGGAATTGAAGATATCCGGGTGGGCCTTCTCGACCTCGTCGAAGAGGACGACGGAGAACGGCTTGCGGCGCACCTTCTCGGTGAGCTGGCCGCCCTCTTCGTAGCCCACGTAGCCGGGGGGCGAACCGAAGAGGCGAGAAACCGTGTGCTTCTCGCTGAACTCCGACATGTCGAGGGAGATCAGCGCGTCCTCGTCGCCGAAGAGGAATTCGGCGAGCGTCTTGGAGAGCTCGGTCTTACCGACACCGGACGGGCCGGCGAAGATGAACGAGCCACCCGGGCGCTTCGGGTCCTTCAGACCCGCACGGGTACGGCGGATCGCCTGGGAGAGCGCCTTGATGGCGTCCTTCTGGCCGATGACCCGACGGTGGAGCTCGTCCTCCATGCGGAGCAGTCGCGAGGACTCCTCCTCGGTGAGCTTGAAGACGGGAATGCCGGTCGCGGTCGCGAGGACCTCGGCGATGAGCTCGCCGTCGACCTCGGCGACGACGTCCATGTCGCCGGCCTTCCATTCCTTCTCGCGCTTGGCCTTCGCCGCCAGCAGCTGCTTCTCCTTGTCACGGAGAGAAGCCGCCTTCTCGAAGTCCTGGGAGTCGATGGCCGACTCCTTGTCGCGGCGCACGCCCGCGATCTTCTCGTCGAACTCGCGGAGGTCCGGCGGCGCGGTCATCCGGCGGATGCGCATCCGGGAACCGGCCTCGTCGATCAGGTCGATCGCCTTGTCCGGCAGGAAGCGGTCCGAGATGTACCGGTCGGCCAGCGTCGCCGCCTGGACGAGGGCCTCGTCCGTGATGGAGACGCGGTGGTGGGCCTCGTAGCGGTCGCGCAGGCCCTTGAGGATCTCGATCGTGTGGGGGAGGGAAGGCTCCGCCACCTGGATCGGCTGGAAGCGGCGCTCGAGGGCCGCGTCCTTCTCGAGGTGCTTGCGGTACTCGTCAAGCGTCGTGGCACCGATGGTCTGGAGCTCACCACGGGCCAGCATGGGCTTGAGGATGCTGGCGGCGTCGATCGCGCCCTCGGCGGCACCCGCACCCACGAGGGTGTGGAGCTCGTCGATGAACAGGATGATGTCGCCGCGGGTGCGGATCTCCTTGAGCACCTTCTTCAGGCGCTCTTCGAAGTCACCGCGGTAGCGGGAACCGGCGACCAGGGCACCCAGGTCAAGCGTGTAGAGGTGCTTGTCCTTGAGGGTCTCGGGGACCTCGCCCTTGACGATCGCCTGGGCCAGGCCCTCGACGACGGCGGTCTTGCCGACGCCGGGCTCGCCGATGAGGACCGGGTTGTTCTTGGTACGGCGGGACAGGACCTGCATGACCCGCTCGATCTCCTTCTCGCGCCCGATGACCGGGTCGAGCTTGGATTCGCGGGCGGCCTGCGTGAGATTGCGGCCGAACTGGTCCAGGACGAGGGAGGTCGAGGGGGTGCCCTCGGCCGGGCCGCCGGCCGTGGCCGACTCCTTGCCTCCGCCGGAGTAGCCGGAGAGCAGCTGGATGACCTGCTGCCGGACTCGGTTGAGATCGGCGCCCAGCTTCACCAGGACCTGGGCGGCGACGCCCTCGCCCTCGCGAATGAGGCCGAGCAGGATGTGCTCGGTGCCGATGTAGTTGTGGCCGAGCTGGAGGGCCTCTCGGAGCGAAAGCTCCAGGACCTTCTTCGCCCGCGGGGTGAAGGGGATGTGGCCGGACGGGGCCTGCTGCCCCTGGCCGATGATCTCCTCAACCTGCTGGCGAACAGCCTCGAGCGAAATCCCGAGGCTCTCCAGGGCCTTAGCGGCGACACCCTCACCCTCGTGGATCAAGCCCAGGAGGATGTGCTCGGTGCCGATGTAGTTGTGGTTGAGCATCCGGGCTTCTTCCTGAGCCAGGACGACAACCCGCCGCGCGCGGTCGGTGAACCTCTCGAACATCGTTTATCGCTCCTCAGAGCGGTCGGGCAGTTCGGGGTCGGTCCCCGCCCTGTCCTTCCGCATGCTAGTCCCGCGGGGCGGGACAGCTCATTCCAACTGCCGACATCCGTCCGCGGCTCACCCCCACGTCAGTGGGGAAAACCGGCTTCAACTGCCGACAACTGCTCCAACCCGATGGTGCGAGACGATGTTCCCGCAGGCCAGGCAGATACCCGTCACACGTGTACGCCGATGGCGAACGGAAGCTGCCCAAAACAGCGTGTCGCCCCGATCCACTAGGAATGTCTTACCCGTAAGGACCGACACTCCATGCCGGTGGCACCGGTTCCCTCCGCTACGGGCGAACACGATTGCGTCCCGAATGTGGGACTCCACCCCGTCGGATGTTTACGTTCCGCATTGAGACCGGCGCGCAGCGTAACTCCACGGCGCCATCGGAGTTGCTCCGGGCATGGCCGTCACCGTTCCGCTGCCCCGCGTCGCGCCCGAGCATTCACCCGCGGATTCGCCCTGGGGCGCGTACGCGTCCTGGTACGAGGAGGTGCTCGGCTGGGCCGTGGTGGGCGGGCCGCCCGCCCAGCTGGTCACCGGGGCCCGGTTCGACGTACTGGAGCTGCCGGCCGATGCGGGGACGGAGCTGCTGCGCAGGCCGGTCGCCACGGGCCCGGTGGCGCTCACGGGGCGCAGGATGCGGTTCCTGGTGGCCGCGGGGAGCGCGGACGAGCTGGAGGGTCTGCTCGACTGGCTGGAGTGGGGCGGGGTCGCCCTCGATCTCACCGCCCTGGGTGCCGGCGGCCGGATCACGGCCCCGGTTCCGCCGGGACGCCCGGAGGGAAGTCCCCGGGGGGCCGCCGTGTGGCTGCGACCCCCCGAGCAGGGGTGTGAGGCATTGCTGCCGTCCCTGCCCGGCCCCGGGCAGGGTGCCGGTCCCCGGCACGGTGGTGCCGGGCCCGATCTCGTACGCCTGGTCGCCGCGGCGGCGACGGAATGCCACCGGGCGCGCCTGTGGCGGCGTACGCCCCCGAGGAGCGCCGCGGCCTGACCCTGCGCGGGCCGGCCGGGTCAGACCCTGACGGGTCAGGCCCGGTTCTCGTAGGCCTCGCGGATCTCCTGCGGGACGCGCCCGCGGTCGTTGACGCTCATGCCCTGGGCCTTGGCCCACGCGCGGATCTCGGCGGTGTCCGGGTTGCCGGACGTCGCGGCCGTCCGCGTCTTGGCGCGGCCGCCGGAAGCGCGGCCACCGGTGCGGCGGGCGCCCTTGACGTAGTCGGCGAGCGCGGAGCGCAGCTTCTCCGCGTTGGCGGTGGTGAGGTCGATCTCGTAGGTCTTGCCATCCAGAGCGAACGTCACGGTCTCGTCCGCCTCGCCACCGTCGAGGTCGTCGACAAGAAGGACCTGAACCTTCTGTGCCACCGGGATTTCCTTTCATCGAAAAGCAGTACGCGGAAAGGAAACCGCTTTTCCCTGGAAAACACAAACCCCCGGGGAGAGGTTCGAGACCGCAACGCGGCGGGAAACGTGCGCGATTCGGACATAGGCCACAGGTGCGCGGAGCACGGGAAAAGCCGCCGTGATCGTTCAGAGGTGCAGAAGCATCCGGCTGTTGCCCAAGGTGTTCGGCTTCACTCGTTCGAGACCGAGGAACTCGGCGACGCCCTCGTCATAGGAACGCAGGAGCTCCATGTAGACATCGGTCTCGACCGGGGTCTCGCCGATCTCGACGAAGCCGTGCTTCGCGAAGAAGTCCACTTCGAAGGTCAGGCAGAAAACCTTCCGGACACCCAGCGCGCGGGCGGTGTCCAACAACTGCCCGAGCAGCTGATGGCCGACTCCGGCCCCCTTCAACTCGCGGTCGACGGCGAGAGTGCGTACTTCGGCGAGGTCTTCCCACATGACGTGGAGAGCGCCGCAGCCCACCACCTGGCCGTCGGAGTCGTGTTCCGCGACCCAGAACTCCTGGATGTCCTCGTAAAGGACGACCGGGGCTTTGTCGAGGAGGATCCGCTGCTGCACGTACTGGTCGAGCAGGCGCCGCAGCGCGGGAACATCGCCGGTGCGGGCACGGCGGATCGTCACTGTTTTTGCCTGTGCAGCGGAAAACTCACCCATGCCCGGACGCTATCGCCCCGACTCGGTCCCGCGCCCGGCGGAGTCCCCTTCGGCGGGGAGGACTTCGGGGGGCGCCGCGGCAGGGGCTCCGGCGGGGGGCTGCGCCGCAGATCCGGCGGTCGCCCCCGCTGCCGGCTCCGCAGCGGGTTCGACGGCCGACCCGTCGTCGTACCCGACGATGCGGAAGGCGTCCCGGAGGGCGTCGCGCTGTTCCGCGGACATCATGCCGAAGAAGGCGACGAGGGCGGCCGCGGGGTTGTCGCTCGTCGACCAGGCTTCGTTCATCAGTGCGGCCGAGTAGGCGGCGCGGGTGGAGACCGCGGTATATCGATAGGCGCGGCCTTCGGCTTCCCGGCGGACCCAGCCCTTCTGATGGAGATTGTCCATAACCGTCATGACGGTGGTGTACGCGATGGACCGTTCCTGCTGGAGGTCTTCCAGGACTTCACGAACAGTGACCGGGCGGTTCCACTGCCACACCCGCGTCATGACCGCGTCTTCGAGTTCTCCCAGGGGGCGAGGCACAACAGCACGATAGTGCGGAATGTGCGGAATTGCCCGGCTATTCGGAACGCAACGCTCAACAAAATCGGGCGTACGGCTCTCGAAGCCGTACGCCCTGCCGGTCCGCTGCCTCGGCGCCTTGGCGCCTCGA
Organism: Streptomyces sp. NBC_01296; assembly: GCF_035984415.1. NCBI lineage: Bacteria > Bacillati > Actinomycetota > Actinomycetes > Kitasatosporales > Streptomycetaceae > Streptomyces > Streptomyces sp. NBC_01296. The sequence goes on from NZ_CP130720.1 coordinate 4,045,665, forward strand.
TGCCCTGGCCGGCCGTGGTGCTACTTCCCGGGCTGGGACTGCCGGGCGGCCTCGGCGCGGGCGATCACGGCGTCGACCGCCGCGTCTTCCTTGGCCTTGTTGGCGCCGCCCTGGCTCTTCACGATCGTCACGACGAGCGCGATGAAGAAGCCGGCCATCACTACGGGGGGCACGAGCGCGGAAACGTAGTCCATGCCCCCAGCGTAGCTACCCGGCCGCGAGCCCGGCCGACGGGGGCGGGGTGGGCTTGCGGCGCGGCGGGAACACCTCGCCGGGGGTCGGGATGGGCCGCTCGGAGGGACGTTCGGGGCGCGGCGGCTCCTTGGGGGCCGGGGCGGGCCGGGCGGGCTCCTCCTTGCCGTCCTTGCCGTCCTTGGCCGCGCAGGCGCCCGCGGCGTCCTTGCCGCCGGCCAGGGCGAGCAGCCGGGTCCGGGGCGCCGGCGTGATCGAGAGCCGCCGCCGTACGGAGCGTTCGGCGATGCCCTGGCAGCGTTCCAGCAGCGCCGCCGCGACCGGGTTGGCCCGCAGGGCGCGCAGGGCCGCGAGGTCGTCGGGCGCGGGCTCGTACCCCGCGGCCAGGGCGTCCTGGAGCAGCTCCAGGTATCCGGAGAGGCTGCCGGGCAGGGCGCCGCGGTAGCGGACGAGGTCGGCGAGGAGGAACTCTCTGAGCCGCCCCGCCTCCTGGACCGCGTCGTCCACCGACTGCGCGAGGCGCAGGCAGTCCTGGACCTCGGAGGTCGTCAGGGGGGCCGTGGAGGACTGGAGGGCGTGGGCGAGCGTTCGCCTGAGCACGTGCAGCTCGGCGGCGCTGAACGCCATGCCGCCGCGGGATCCGTAGGGCGTGGGCATGGGCCGAAGATACGCGCTAATCGGACAAAATCCCCTGAGCGGCGTGATTCCGGGCGCGCCGACGTTTACCCGTCCGCTTTGACGGCGTCAAGGAAGTCCGCCCAGGCGGACTGGGTCGTGGCCAGAATCAGATGCGCCGGGTCGGCCCGGTCGGCCACGCGGACGAGGTGGCCGGGGGCCGCGGAGACGTAGACGCAGGCGTCTCCTTCGCCGCAGTACGTGGACTTCTGCCAGGCGGGGTGAGCGGTCATGGTTTCTCTCCTCCGGGGGACGGCTCCTTGCTTCCCGTGGAGGGACGGTAACGCCGAGGAGGCCCGGCGCCGACGACTTCGGCGGAATTCGGTACATCCTCGTTGCATTCACCAACCCCGGGTCCCCTCTCCCACCCCCTACGGGCGGAGGCGGGCCGTGAAGGCCTCGACCGCCGCGGCCACGTCCTCCGGGGTCCAGGTGAGGCCCGGGGAGGTGATCTCCAGCTCCGTCGCCGAGACGCCCGGGACCACCGTCGCCGACCACCTGCGGAAGAGGACCGTGCCCGTCTCCTCCGCCAGGCGGATCCCCGCCTCCGTCAGGCGGTCCGCCTCGTACGGCAGCCACACCTGGAACTGGTGCGTGTGCGGGGTCTGCGGGTTGATCCGGAACCAGGGGACCCCGGCCGACTCCAGCGCGGACCCCAGCGCCGCCGCCACCACGCGCGCCTGGGCCACGTACGACGGGAGGCGCGGGAGCTCCCGGTCCAGGCCGGCCAGCGCCGACAGCGCCTGCGGGAACTGGCGGAAGATCTGGCCCCCGTACCGGTGGCGCCAGACCTTCGCCTCCGAGATCAGCGAGGAGGAGCCCGCCAGGGCCGCGCCGCTCAGGCCGCCCAGGGACTTGTAGAAGGACACGTACACCGAATCCGCGAGCCCCGCGATCTCCGGCAGCGGCCGCCCGAAGTGCACCGTCGACTCCCACAGCCGGGCCCCGTCGAAGTGCACCACCGCGTCCCGTTCGCGGGCCGCCCCGACCAGCGCCTCCAGCTCCTCCCAGGTGGGGAGCAGGAAGCCCGCGTCGCGCAGCGGGAGCTCCAGCATCAGCGTGCCGAAGGGCTCGGGCAGGTCCGCGACCTCCTCGGCCGTGGGCTGGCGCGGGTCCTTCGTCGGGTGCACCGTCCGCAGGCCGGAGACCAGCGACAGCGCACCGCCCTCCCACAGCTCCGGATGGCTCATCGGGTGCAGCGCCACCACCGGGTTCCCGGTCCGCCCCGCCCAGCAGCGCAGCGCGATCTGCTGGGCCATCGTCCCCGACGGGAAGAACGCCGCGTCCTCGGTGCCCAGCAGCTCCGCGACCCGGTGCTCGAGCCGGGTCACCGCGCCGTCCCCGTACAGGTCGGCCGGCTCGTCGGGATCCGGCGCCGCCAGACCGGACAGCAGCTCACCGACCGTCGCCTCGCGCAGGCTGCGGGAGAGCATCCGCTCGGCCCCGCGTCCCGCCGCCACCAGCCGCTCCGTCAGATCGTCTTCACCAGTCATGCCCCCGATCATCGCCGACCGGCCAACACGCCCAGGGGCTAGCATGGCGGCGTATCGTCCGGTACCCCCCGCGGACTGGAACGGAAGGCCCTCCCCGCGTGAACTCATCCCAGCAACCGCGCCCCGCCCGGCTCACCGTCGGCGTCGTCGGCGCCGGCCGGGTCGGCCCCGCGCTGGCCCGCGCGCTCCAGCAGGCCGGGCACCGGCCGGTCGCCGTGTCCGGCGTCTCCGACGCCTCCCGCCGCCGCGCCGAGCGGATGCTGCCCGACGTGCCGCTCGTACCGCCCGCGCAGGTGCTGGAGCTGGCCGACCTGGTGCTGCTGACCGTGCCCGACGACGCGCTGCCGTCGCTCGTCGAGGGGCTCGCCGAGACCGGCGCCATCCGGCCCGGCCAGCTCCTCGTGCACACCTCCGGGCGGTACGGGACCGCCGTGCTGGACCCGGCCCGCCGCGCGGGCGCGCTCCCGCTGGCCCTGCACCCCGCGATGACCTTCACGGGCACCGAGGTCGACGTCCAGCGGCTCGCCGGCTGCTCGTTCGGCGTCACGGCCCCCGAGGAGCTGCGGCTCGCTGCCGAAGCCCTGGTGATCGAGATGGGCGGGGAGCCCGAGTGGATCGCGGAGGAGAACCGTCCGCTCTACCACGCGGCCCTCGCCCTCGGCGCGAACCACCTGGTCACCCTGGTCGCCCAGGCCATGGAGCTGCTGCACAAGGCCGGGGTCGAGCACCCCGACCGGATGCTCGGCCCGCTCCTCGGCGCGGCCCTCGACAACGCCTTGCGCTCGGGTGACGCCGCCCTGACCGGCCCGGTGGCCCGCGGCGACGCCGGCACCGTCGCCGCGCACGTCTCGGAGCTGCGCAAGCACGCCCCGGCCTCGGTCGCCGGGTACCTGGCGATGGCCCGCACCACCGCCGACCGGGCCCTCGCGCACGGCCTGCTCAAGCCCGAACTCGCCGAAGATCTGCTCGGCGTGCTCGCCGATCCCGAGGGTGGGGACCAGTGACCGAGCTGCTGCTGATCGACACCGCGCAGGAGCTGCACGAGCTCCCGCGCAGCGCCGACGGGCCCCGCGCCGTCGTGATGACCATGGGCGCCCTCCACGAGGGCCACGCCACCTTGATCCGCGCGGCCCGCGAACAGGCCGGGCCCCAGGGCCAGGTCGTGGTCACCGTCTTCGTGAACCCGCTGCAGTTCGGGGCGAACGAGGATCTCGACCGCTACCCGCGCACCCTCGACGCCGACCTGGAGATCGCCCGGGAGGCCGGCGCCGACGCGGTGTTCGCCCCGGCAGCCGACGAGGTCTATCCCGGCGGCGACCCCCAGGTGCGGGTCAGCGCCGGCCCGATGGGCGGGCGCCTCGAAGGGGCCACCCGGCCCGGCCACTTCGACGGCATGCTCACCGTCGTCGCCAAGCTGCTCCACCTCACCCGCCCCGACCTGGCCCTCTTCGGCCAGAAGGACGCGCAGCAACTCGCCCTGATCCGGCGGATGGTGACCGACCTGAACTTCCCCGTCGAGGTGGTCGGCGTACCGACCGTCCGCGAGGAGGACGGGCTCGCGCTGTCGTCCCGCAACCGGTACCTCTCCGCGCAGGAGCGCCGCAGCGCCCTGGCCCTGTCCCGGGCCCTGTTCGCCGGACAGGACCGGCTCGCCGCGCAGGCCGCGCTGCGCGCCCGCGCCGAGGCCTCCCCGGCCAGCGACGAGCGGGCCACCGCCCTGGCCCGGCTCGGCGAGATCCGGGCCTCTGCCGACGCCCACGCCGTGTCCGCCGCGTCCTCCGCGGGCACCGGCCTGCCGGAGGCCGTACGGGCCGCCGCCCGGCACGTCCTGGAGGAGGCGGGCCGGCACGATCCGCCGCTGCTGCTGGACTATCTGGCACTGGTGGATCCGCAGGACTTCACCGATGTCGGCCCCGACTTCACCGGGCAGGCCGTGCTGGCCGTCGCCGCGAAGGTGGGGACGACCCGGCTGATCGACAACATCCCATTGGAGTTCGGAGCACACACGTGAGCACCCCAGGCACAGGCACCGCCGGTACCGGCATACGGCTGCACGCCCCCGCCCCCGGCTGGGCCGTCGACGCCGACGTCGTGGTCGTCGGCTCCGGCGTCGCCGGCCTGACCGCCGCACTGCGCTGCGCCGCCGCGGGCCGCCGTACGGTCGTGGTCACCAAGGCCCGGCTCGACGACGGCTCCACCCGCTGGGCACAGGGCGGGATCGCCGCGGCGCTCGGCGACGGCGACACCCCCGAGCAGCACCTGGACGACACGCTGGTCGCGGGTGCCGGGCTGTGCGACGAGGGCGCCGTACGGCTCCTCGTCACCGAGGGACCGGACGCCGTGCGCCGCCTCATGGCCACCGGCGCGGTCTTCGACACCTCCGCCGAGACCGGTGAGATAGAGCTGACCCGCGAGGGCGGCCACCACCGCCGGCGGATCGCGCACGCGGGCGGCGACGCCACCGGCGCCGAGATCTCCCGGGCGCTCGTCGAGGCCGTCCAGGCGGCCGGCATCGAGACCGTCGAGAACGCCCTGGTACTGGACCTGCTGCAGGACGCGCAGGGCCGTACGGCCGGTGTCACCCTGCACGTCATGGGCGAGGGCCAGCACGACGGCGTCGGCGCGGTCCACGCGCCCGCCGTGATCCTGGCGACCGGCGGCATGGGCCAGGTCTTCTCGGCGACCACCAACCCGTCGGTGTCCACCGGCGACGGGGTGGCGCTCGCGCTGCGGGCCGGGGCCGAGGTCTCCGACCTGGAGTTCGTCCAGTTCCACCCGACCGTGCTGTTCCTGGGCCCGGACGCCGAGGGGCAGCAGCCCCTGGTGTCGGAGGCCGTCCGCGGCGAGGGCGCGTACCTGGTCGACGGCGACGGCGTCCGGTTCATGGTCGGGCAGCACGAGCTGGCCGAGCTGGCCCCCCGCGACATCGTCGCCAAGGGCATCATGCGCCGCATGCAGGAGCAGGGCGCGCAGCACATGTACCTGGACGCCCGGCACTTCGGCGCGCAGATGTGGGAGCAGCGCTTCCCGACCATCCTGGCCGCCTGCCGCTCCCACGGCATCGACCCGGTGACCGAGCCCATCCCGGTCGCGCCCGCCGCGCACTACGCCTCCGGCGGCGTACGGACCGACCTGCACGGCCGCAGCACCGTCCCCGGCCTGTACGCGTGCGGCGAGGTGGCGTGCACCGGCGTGCACGGCGCGAACCGGCTCGCGTCCAACTCCCTGCTGGAGGGGCTGGTCTTCGCCGAGCGGATCGCCGACGACATCGTCGCGGGCGCGGCCGCCGGCAACGGCCCGGGCATCCCGGTCCCCGCGACCGGCCCGCTGCAGCCCGCCGAGGCGCGGTACGAGGTCCAGCGCATCATGACGCAGGGCGCGGGCGTGCTCCGCTCCGCCGAGTCCCTGCGCACGGCGGCCGCCGCCCTCGAGGACCTCTACGCGACGGCCCTGACGGCGCTGGAGAGCGACGGCAAGACCGCCGTGCCCGGCACCGAGACCTGGGAGGCCACTAACCTGCTGTGCGTGGCCCGGGTCCTGGTCGCCGCCGCCCTGCGCCGCGAGGAGACCCGCGGCTGCCACTGGCGCGAGGACCACCCCGACCGGGACGACGCCGCCTGGCGCCGCCACCTCGTCGTCCGGCTGTCCGCCGCCGAGAAGCGGGCGCTGGTCGTCACCCCCACCGACTCCGCGGGCTTTCCGTCCGTACAGCACCCTTTGAGCCAGGAGCAGTCATCGTGAGCACCCCCGAACAGCACGACCACGAGCACGAGCACGCGGAGCTGCCGCTCCTCGACGAGTCCGCGGGCGGCTGCGGCGACGACTGCGGCTGCGGCGACGGCGAGGAGAGCGGCCTGGACCCGGCGCTGGCCCAGCTGCTGGCCGACGCCGGCCTGGACCCGATCGAGGTCGAGGACATCGCCCACATGGCGATCTCCGAGGACCTGGACGGCGGGGTCGACGTGACCACGGTGGCCACCGTCCCCGAGGACGCCGTCGCGCACGCCGACTTCACCGCCCGCGAGGCGGGCACGGTCGCCGGCCTGCGCGTCGCCGAGGCCGTCCTCTCGGTGGTCTGCGAGGACGAGTTCGAGGTCGAGCGGCACGTCGAGGACGGCGACCGCGTGCAGCCCGGCCAGGTGCTGCTGACGGTCAAGGCCCGCACCCGGGACCTGCTCACCGGCGAGCGCAGCGCGCTGAACCTGCTGTGCCTGATGTCGGGCATCGCGACGGCGACCCGCACCTGGGCCGACGAGCTGGAGGGCACGAAGGCGAAGGTCCGCGACACCCGCAAGACCACGCCGGGCCTTCGCTCCCTGGAGAAGTACGCGGTGCGCTGCGGCGGCGGCGTCAACCACCGGATGTCGCTGTCGGACGCGGCGCTGGTCAAGGACAACCACGTGATCGCGGCGGGCGGTGTCTCGGAGGCCTTCAAGGCCGTCCGCGAGCAGTTCCCCGACCTGCCGATCGAGGTCGAGGTGGACACCCTCCAGCAGGTGCGCGAGGCCCTGGACGCGGGCGCGGACCTGATCCTGCTCGACAACTTCACGCCGATCGAGACCGAGGAGGCCGTCGCGCTGGTCCACGGCCGCGCGGTGCTGGAGTCCTCGGGCCGCCTGACCATGGCCAACGCCCGTACGTACGCGGAGACGGGCGTCGACTACCTCGCGGTCGGCGGGCTCACGCACTCGTCCCCGATCCTGGACATCGGCCTGGACCTGCGCGAGGAGCGGTAATGCTGCTGACCATCGACGTCGGCAACACTCACACCGTGCTCGGCCTGTTCGACGGTGACGAGGTCGTCGAGCACTGGCGCATCTCGACCGACCCGCAGCGCACGGCCGACGAGATGGCCGTGCTCATGCAGGGGCTGATGGGCATGCACCCGATGCTCGGCAGCGAGCTCGGTGACGGCATCCACGGCATCTCGATCTGCTCGGCGGTGCCGTCGGTCCTGCACGAGCTCCGCGAGGTGACCCGCCGCTACTACGGCGACGTGCCCGCGGTGATCGTGGAGCCGGGCACCAAGACGGGCGTGCCGATCCTCATGGACAACCCCAAGGAGGTCGGCGCGGACCGCATCGTGAACGCGGTCGCGGTGGTCGAGCTCTACGGGGGCCCGGCGATCGTGGTCGACCTCGGTACGGCGACCACCTTCGACGCGGTGTCCGCGAAGGGCGAGTACGTGGGCGGGGTGATCTCCCCGGGCATCGAGATCTCGATGGAGGCCCTCGGCGTACGGGGCGCCCAGCTCCGCAAGATCGAGCTGGCGCGGCCGCGCAACGTGATCGGCAAGTCCACGGTCGAGGCGATGCAGTCGGGCGTGGTCTACGGCTTCGCGGGCCAGATCGACGGGGTGGTCACGCGGATGGCCAAGGAGCTGGCCGGCCCGCACGGCGACCCGAGCGACGTCCGCGTGATCGCCACGGGCGGCCTGGCGCCGATGGTCCTCGGCGAGTCCTCGGTCATCGACGACCACGAGCCGTGGCTGACGCTGATCGGGCTGCGCCTGGTCTACGAGCGCAACGCGCCGAACTTCGGCTGAGGCCCTGCGACGCCGCCGCCCGCCGGGCGGGCGGCGGCGTACTGCGACGTTTCACGCATCGCCGTTCTGAAGACTCGGGTTGGACCTGATGAATTAGCTTGGGCCCAACTCGTCGACAGGCACAGGACGGCGCATATGGCCCGGGACACGGCGTACTTGAAGGTGGCCGACGCGCTGCGCGCGCGGATCCGGGCCGAGGAGTGGCCCGTCGGCGCCAAGCTGCCGTCGCGGTCCCGGTTCGCCGAGGAGTACGCGGTCGGGCAGAGCGTCACGCAGCGCGCGCTGGAGCTGCTGATCATCGAGGGGCTCCTGGAAGGCCGCGCCGGCTCGGGCACGTACCGGTGCGAGCCGCGCGAGCGGCTGCGCATAGTCCGCTCCCGGCGGCGCCGGCTGGCCGGGCTCGGCGGCGCGGGCGTGACCTGGGAGTCGCATTCCGCCGCCCGTACGCCGGCACCGGAGCGGATCGCGGAGCGCCTCGCCGTCCCGCCGGGCGACCCGTGCGTGCTCACCACGTACGAGTTCCTGTCCGAGGGCCGGCCCGTGGAGATCTGCGAGTCCTGGGAGCCGATGGCGGTCACGGACGGCACTCCGGTGGTCCTGCCGGAGGCGGGCCCGTTCAAGGGCGCCGGGGTCATCGAGCGGATGCGCTCGATCGGCGTGCTGGTCGCCTCGTCGCTGGAGGTCCCCCGCCCGGCGCGGGCGAACCAGCGGCAGGCCAATCTGCTCGGCATCAGCGTCGGCGACCTGATCACCGAGATCGAGCGGACGTACTACGCGACGGACGGCCGGGCGGTGGAGACCGCCGACATCGTGGTCGCCGACCGCCGCTCCGAGATCGCGTACGAGATCGACTTCCATCCCGGGGACCGCTGACCGGGCCGGGACCGCAAACCGGGCCCCTCACGTGCGCCCGGGGACGTGGGTCAGCCGGCGCAGAGCGGCCCACCAGGGGTGGCGGGCCGCCCGGCCGTCGAGGACGGCCTGGAACTGGGCGTACGTCCGGGCCGCCCGCAGGACGGCGATGTCGTCGCGGCCCGGCGGCGGGGGCATCGGGGCGCCCTGCTGGGAGGCCCGCCAGGTGTCGATGAGGTACTGCTCGATCGCTGTCATCCCTCCACACTGGACCTGCTTGCGCCACCCCGCACGACGATTGACGCTCCTCGTCAATTGATCCGTGTCAGTCCAGGTCACAGGCCTCCGACGGGTCAGAATGGCCCGATGAGCGTCACCATCGACATCGCCGGGCTCCCCGCGGAGCGCATCCGTTTCGCCCCCTCTCCGCTCTCCGAGCTCTGCATGGCGCTGCACGCGCTCTCGCAGCCCGCCCACCACCCCGGCCTCACCTCCTGGACCACCGCCACCGCGGCCGCGCTCGAGCCCTGTCTCGCGGACCGGCTGCTGGAGGGCGACTTCATGTGGCGCAGCTCCTTCTCCGACATCTTCATGGCCTTCGCGGGCACCCCCGGCGGCAGCGGGCTGCCCGCCGCGACCCTGGCCGAGGAGCTCGACGTACTCGACCGGATCGACGACGAGCGGTTCGTGATGGCCGCCCTGGAGCACTGCTGGCTGGCGCTGTACAACGAGGGCGGCGGGCCCTCCCCGCTGAACAACCCGCAGGCCCGCGCCAAGGCGCTGGAGACGGCCGCCGCGCGCGGCCCGCGCCAGCTGGACTTCTCGCTGCGGCTGCTGGACGACACGGCGTCCGTACGGGTGTGGCTGCGGCGGCTCCTGGAGGACTGCGACGAGGCGTTCTTCGCGGAGACCTGGCGGCGGATAGAGCCCCAGCAGAGCGCCGATGCCCGGCACAAGACCGAGGTGCTGCGCCGCAAGGGGCTGGCGACGACGCTGAACGAGGTGTCGACGGCGCTGAGCGTCGACGAGGCCGCCACCACCATCACCGTCGACAAGATGGTCCACGGCTCCGCGACCGCGACCGATCCGGAGATAGGCCCCGGCCTGGTCTTCGTGCCGACCAACTTCGGCTGGCCGCACCTGCTGGTGCTGCACGCGCCCGGCTGGATGCCGGTGGTCCACTATCCGCTCCGCTCCCCCGAACTGCCCGAGCCGGGCTCGGTGGAGCTGCTCCAGAGGCGGATGGAGGCGCTGGCCCATCCGATGCGGATGATGCTGTGCCGGAGCCTGGCCCGGGCCCCGTACACGACGAGCGAGCTGGCGACCGTGCACGGAATCACGGCGCCGGAGGTGTCGCGGCACCTGTCGGCGCTGAAGAAGGCGGGCCTGCTGAACACCTGGCGCCAAGGCCGGTACGTCCAGCACCAGTTGGACCTGGGCAAGGTGGCCCGGATCGGCTCGGAGTTCATCGAGGGCATCCTGCGCTGACGGCTCCCCCGCGGCACAACAGGGCGGACGGTGGCCGGATTTCAACGGCGCAGATTCACCGATATGCGGAATTCACCAACCGGAAACGGCGAAACCTCTGGCCAGGTCGGCCACCTGGTCTATACCGTGCGTCCACCGCTCACCCCATGTACCGCGCACCGCTTCCGTCTGTCTGCTCGTACTTGTCGTGGAAGGACCTTCATGCCCTCACGCCGTATAGCCGCAGCAACCGCCGCCCTGGCCGCCGCGGCCCTCGTCTCCCCGCTCGTGCTCGCCGGGCCGGCCGGTGCCACCGGCAGCCCGCAGAGCGACGCCGCACGGGGCGACGCACTGGCCAGGAAGCTGGTCAAGGACTCGACCGGCAAAGGCGCCAACAACCACCTGAAGGTCTTCCAGGCCATCGCCGACTACAACAAGGGCACCCGCGTGGCCGGTTCCAAGGGCCACGTGCAGTCCGCCCAGTACGTCGAGGCCGTGATGCGGGCGGCCGGCTACAAGGTCTCCAAGAACGAGTTCGAGTTCGTGTACGTCGAGACGATCGCCGAGACGCTGAAGGTCGACGGCGCGGGCGGGCGCGACGTCCCGATCAAGCTGATGACGTACACGGCGAGCGGCCCGGAGGCCGGGGTCAAGGCGCAGATCGCCGTCGCCCCGGTGGACGCGGACGGTACGAACGGCTGCGAGCCGGGCGACTTCGCCGCGGGCGCCTTCACGGGCAAGATCGCGCTGGTCAAGCGCGGCGGCTGCACCTTCGCGGCCAAGCAGGCCAACGCGGCGGCGGCCGGCGCGGTCGGCACGATCATCTACAACAACACCGAGGGCGCCCTCAACGGCACCCTGGGCGCGCCGGACGCGGGCAAGGTCCCGACCGGCGGCGTCACCCAGGCAGAGGGCGAGCGGCTCGCCGCCGAGGCCGCGGCCGGGCCGGTCGAGGTCACCCTCGACATCCGCGAGTTCCGGGAGAACCGCAAGACGTACAACGTCATCGCGGAGACCCGGGGCGGCGACGAGAACAACACCGTCTTCCTCGGCTCGCACCTCGACTCGGTCGCGGCGGGCCCCGGCATCAACGACAACGGGTCCGGCTCGGCCGGCATCCTCCAGGTCGCGCAGCGCCTCGCGAGCAGCCAGAACAAGATCAAGAACAAGGTCAAGTTCGCCTGGTGGTCGGCGGAGGAGTTCGGCCTGCTCGGCTCCGAGGCGTACGTCGGCGGTCTGACGGACGCGCAGAAGAAGCAGATCAAGCTGTACTTGAACTTCGACATGATCGCCTCGCCGAACGCCGCGTACTTCGTCTACGACGGCGACGACTCGGACAAGGTCGGCTCGGGCCCGGGGCCCGAGGGCTCGGCGCAGCTGGAGAAGGGCATCACCGACTTCCTCGACGCGCAGAAGATCCCGCACGAGGGCTCGGACTTCACGGGCCGCTCGGACTACGGCCCGTTCATCGAGGCGGGCATCCCGTCCGGCGGTACGGACACCGGCGCCGAAGGGATCAAGACGGCGGCGCAGGCCGCGAAGTTCGGCGGGCAGGCGGGTGTCGCGTACGACGTGAACTACCACGGCAAGGGCGACGACATCACGAACATCGACCAGAAGGCGCTGGACATCAACGTGGACGTGATCGCGAACGCGGTCGGCCACTACGCGTTCGACCTGGCCCCGCTGTCGAGGCCGGTCGCCTCGACGCCGACCACCGGCGGCAGCGCGGGCGGCGGCCTCCGCCCGGGCCACGGCCACGACGCCACCGAGTAGGCCTTCCGGGCCTCCGCCCCCGGCCCCGTACCCCCAAGCTCCGTCCGGGGGTACGGGGCCGGGTCAGAGCCCCCGGTTTCGGGAGGGGGCGGGGCTCCGGGCAGCGGAACCGGTCAGGCCGGCCAGGGGGCGACGCCCACCGGCTGGACCAGCCAGCCGAAGTCGCCGAGCCCGCCGCGCGCGGTGAGCTCCGCCGCCTCCCCGGCGCAGGCGAGGGCGCGGACGTACCCCGCCGGGTCGGAGGTGGCCAGGGCCAGCGGGGGCCGGGCCCCCGAGACGCCGAGAGCGGTCAGGGCCTCGCGCTGCGAAACCAGCACCGCCCCCGACCCCGCGCACGCGTCCAGCGCCACGTGGGCCGTCACGTCGCAGGTGCCGTCCGGCACGGGCGGGACCTCCCGCCCGGCGCGGAAACCCGTCAGGGTGCCGTACGGGGGCCGGGCCTCCAGGACGTGCGCGTAGTCCACCGCCACCGCCAGCCCCCGGTCGACCGTGGCCACGGCTTCCGCCCACGCCTCGTCCCGCGCCCGCCCGATCTCCGCCCGACCGGGCCCCGGCCACCACCGCTCCAGCCACGCCAGGTCCGCGCCGTCCACCGCCGGCCCGGGGCTCTCCGTACCGTCCCGGGCAACGAGCACGTAGTGCCCGTCCTCCGCGATCTCCAGCGGTACGTTGTCCAGCCACTCGTTCGCGAACAGCAGGCCCCGCGTCCCCTCCGGCGGCTCCGGCACCCACCGGATCCGCGGATCGAGCGCGCCCGGCCGCTCCGCCCGCTCCACCGCGTACGGCCGCACCCGCGCCGCGAGCTGCGCCGGGAGCGCGCCCAGCACCCCGGTCAGCAGCTCCCCCCGCCCGGCCCCGACGTCGACCAGGTCCAGCTCCTGCGGATGCCCGAGCTCGGCGTCCACCCGCTGCAGCAGCCGGGCCACCGCCCCCGCGTACAGCGGCGAGGCGTGCACGGAGGTGCGGAAGTGCCCGGCCGGCCCCGGCCCGCCCGGCCGCACGTAGAACCCGTCCGGGCCGTACAGCGCGGCCTCCATCGCCGTCCGCCAGCGGACCGGAACCGGAACCGGAACGAGATCCGCGACTTCTCCCTGAGTGCTCATCCCCGAAAGGTTAAGCTCGGCCTCCACCTTGGGGAGTACTCCTCCGGTGCACGGATCGCACCTGTGGTTGACTCCAGCACCTATCCGCTTTGCCTACTCTGGGTTACGTGCAGCGCCTCTACGACTTCCTCCGCAGACACCCGACGGGCGTCGACAGCTTCTGGGCTGTCCTCCTGTTCGGGATCGCGATGCTGGAGGTCGCCGACAACGGCGGCAACAGCGCCATCACGAAGCTGATCGCCGTCCCGTCCGTGATCGCGATGGGCCTCGTCGTGGCCCTGCGCCGCCGATGGACCCTGCCGATGTTCTGGCTGGCCGTCGGCGCCGGCGTCTACAAGCTGGTCACCCACACCGACACCAACATGGCCGACTTCGCCATGCTGATCATCCTGTACACGGTCGCGGCCTCGGCCGAGATCTCGCGCCGGATGTCCCGTGCCGCGCTCGCCATCGGGTTCACCGCCGCCCCGCTCTACGCCCTGCGCTTCCACGTGGACAAGGGTGAGACCTCCGACAACGTCTTCTTCACCCTGTTCGCCATCGTCCCGTTCGTCCTCGCCTGGGTGCTCGGCGACTCCCTGCGCACCCGCCGGGCCTACTACGCCCAGCTCGTCGAGCGGAACCAGCGGCTGGAGAAGGAGCGCGAGGCCCAGGCCAAGGTGGCCGTCGCCGCCGAGCGCGCCCGGATCGCCCGCGAGCTGCACGACGTCGTCGCGCACAACGTCTCGGTGATGGTGGTCCAGGCGGACGGCGCCGCGTACGTCATGGACGTGGCCCCGGATCAGGCCAAGGAGGCCCTGCAGACGATCTCCGGCACCGGCCGCCAGGCCCTGGCCGAGATGCGCCGCCTGCTCGGCGTCCTGCGCACCGGGGAGCCCCAGGAGTCCGAGGACTACGTGCCCCAGCCGGACGTGGAGCAGATCGAGGTCCTGGTCGAGCAGGTACGGGCGGCCGGGCTCACGGTGGACTTCGAGGTCGAGGGCGCACCGCGCCGGCTGCCCAGCGGCGTCGAGCTCACCGCGTACCGGATCGTGCAGGAGGCGCTGACGAACACCCGCAAGCACGGCGGCCCGGATGCCAAGGCGAGCGTCCGGCTGGTCTACTTCGACGACGGGCTCGGCCTGCTGGTCGAGGACGACGGCCGGGGCGCGGCCCACGAGCTGTACGAGGACGGCGGCGCCGACGGCGCCGGGCACGGGCTGATCGGCATGCGCGAGCGGATCGGCATGGTCGGCGGCACCCTGGACGCGGGCCCGCGGCCCGGTGGCGGCTTCCGGATCAGCGCACTGCTCCCGCTCAAGACGAGATGACGAGGTCGAGGTAACTGATGTCCATCCGAGTGATGCTGGTCGACGACCAGGTGCTGCTGCGCACGGGCTTCCGGATGGTGCTCGCCGCCCAGCCGGACATGGAGGTCGTCGCCGAGGCCGGCGACGGCCTGGAGGCGCTGGAGGTGCTGCGGGCCACGAAGGTGGACGTGGTGCTGATGGACGTCCGGATGCCGAAGCTCGACGGGGTCGAGGCCACGCGCCGGATCTGCGAGCGCGACGAGCACCCCGACGTGATCATCCTGACCACCTTCGACCTGGACGAGTACGCCTTCTCGGGTCTCAAGGCGGGCGCGAGCGGGTTCATGCTGAAGGACGTGCCGCCGGCGGAGCTGCTGGCCGCGATCCGCTCGGTCCACAGCGGAGACGCGGTCGTGGCCCCGTCCACGACCCGGCGCCTGCTGGACCGCTTCGCGCCGATGCTCCCGACGACCACGCAGGAGCCGCAGAACAAGGAGATCGAGCGGCTGACGGAGCGCGAGCGCGAGGTCATGCTGCTGGTGGCCCAGGGCCTGTCGAACGGCGAGATCGCGGCCCGCCTGGTCCTCTCCGAGGCCACGGTGAAGACGCACGTGGGCCGCATCCTGACCAAGCTGAGCCTGCGCGACCGCGTCCAGGTCGTGGTCCTCGCGTACGAGACGGGCCTGGTCCGCGCCGGCGGCGTGTAGCGGCCCGTTCCCCCGGGCCGCCGATCAGGTCATCCAGCGGTCCGGGCGGGCGTCCGCGCGGGAGGTGCGGGAGCGGGCCGCCTGGGCGTCCAGCAGGTCGGCGGCCTCGGCGGCCGGCCGCAGACGGGCCGTGACCGTGCCGTTCGCGCCGGTGTCCACATGCACGTCGGCCACGCCCCGGGCGCGCTCCCACGGGCCCTGGGTGAGCCGGACGCTCTGCACCTTGGCGTGCGGGACGATCTCCGTACGGCGGCACAGCAGCCCCTTGCGGGCGGCGAACACGTCCGCCGAAACGGCCAGCGCATAGCCCTTCCACCACACCGGGACCACCCACCGCGACCCGGTCTTCGGCGACCGGCCGAAGGCGAGGGCCGCGAAATCCACGCCCGGCAGCACCCGGGCGACGACCGCCTGGGCTGCGGCCCGCGAGGCCACCGGGACCAGGACCTCGTTCTTCGAGCCGGCCACCGCCAGCTCCACCCGCACCCAGTCCCGGCGCCGCCACAGCAGCGGCTCCACGATCCGTACGGTCTGCACCCGCCCCGGCGGCACCGTCTCGTGGGCCCGGTCCAGCAGCCCGTGGTCGAGGCGCAGCCCGTCCGGGGACTCGGCGACCCGCCAGTCGAACTCGGCGAGGAAGCGCCCGGCCGTACCCGACCACACCCCACCCAGCATGGGCAGCAGGGTGGCGAGCGTCGCCCAGGGGTTCCCGCTGAACCACCACACGGCGACGGGGGCGATCAGCCCGGCGGCCAGCGCCGCCCACGCCGAGAGGGTGAGCAGCAGCGATACGACCAGGTCCGCGGGGCGGACGCGCAGCAGCTCGCGCTGCGGGGCCTCGCCGAGCGTGACGGCCTGCGAGGGGGCGAAGCCCGCGGCCCGGGCCAGCAGCTCGGCGCGCAGCGCCATGGCCTCGCGCTCGTCGAGGAAGGCCAGCTCGTCCTTGTCCTCGGTGCCGATCACGTCGATCCGCAGTTTGGCGACACCGGCCACCCGGGCCAGCAGCGGCCGGGTCACGTCCACGGCCTGGATCCGGTCGAGCCGGATGTGCGCGGTGCGCCGGAAGAGGAGCCCGCTGCGGATGCGCAGCTCGGTGTCGGTCACCGCGTAGTGGGTGAACCACCAGCTCAGGAACCCGTACAGGCCGAAGACCACGACCAGGCCGGCCAGGGTCAGGGCCCGCAGCCCGGACGGCAGCCCGCGCACCCACCGCTCGACCTGCTCGCCCTGCTGGACGACGACGCCGACGGTCGCGGCGATCGGAACCCACGCCCGGCGCAGCGGCGTGAGCACGTGCAGCCGGCGCTCCCCGGCGGGCGCGGCTGCGGGCGCGCCTGCGGGTTCGGCCGCGGATTCGGCGGCGGACTCCGCCGCGGATTCGGCGGTCACAGGCCCGCCGACCTTGCCTCGCCGAGCTCCGTCAGCCGGTCCCGCAGCCGCTGCGCCTCGGCCGGGACCAGACCCGGGATCTTGGCGTCCGTGGCCGCTGCCGCCGTGTGCAGTTGTACGGAGGCCAGCCCGAAGCGCCGCTCCAGCGGCCCCGAGGTCACCTCGACCAGCTGCATCCGCCCGTACGGGACCACCGTCTGCGCCCGCCACAGCACGCCGCGGCTGATCAGCAGGTCGTCGGCGCGCTCCGCGTACCGCCAGGACCGCCAGTTGCGGCCGAGCAGCACCCAGCCCCAGGCCAGGCCCCCGAGCCAGAACGCCCCCGCGGCCGCCCAGAGCGGGCCGGCCGTCAGCCCCAGCAGCAGGGCCGTACCGGCCGCGAGCGGCACCGTCCAGATCACCAGCAGCAGCCGCCGCAGCGTGAGCAGCCCGCCCGGCAGCCCCACCCAATCGGGCCTGCTCGTCCCACCCTCAGTCCCCGTTTCCATCCGTTCAGCGTAGGGCTGCGAGAATGCGGCCATGACGGAGACCACGGTCGGCATCGGCGGCGCGGCGGAGAGCACCGACATGGTGCTCAACATCGGACCCCAGCACCCTTCCACGCACGGCGTGCTGCGCCTGCGCCTCGTCCTCGACGGCGAGCGGATCGTCAGCGCCGAGCCGGTCGTCGGCTACATGCACCGCGGCGCCGAGAAGCTCTTCGAGGCGCGCGACTACCGCCAGATCGTGATGCTCGCGAACCGCCACGACTGGCTGTCCGCGTTCTCCAACGAGCTCGGCGTGGTCATGGCGGTCGAGCGGATGCTCGGCATGGAGGTCCCCGAGCGGGCCGTGTGGATGCGGACCCTGCTCGCCGAGCTGAACCGGGTGCTGAACCACCTGATGTTCCTCGGGTCGTACCCGCTCGAACTCGGCGGAATCACCCCGATCTTCCACGCGTTCCGCGAACGCGAAGAGCTCCAGGCCGTCATGGAGGAGATCTCCGGCGGCCGCATGCACTACATGTTCAACCGCGTCGGCGGCCTCAAAGAGGACCTCCCGGCCGGCTGGCTCGGCCGGGCGCGCGCCGCCATCGCCGACGTCCGCACCCGCATGGACGTGTACGACAAGCTCGTCCACGGCAACGAGATCTTCCGCGGCCGTACGCGCGGGGTGGGCGTGCTGTCGCCCGAGGCGGTGCACGCGTACGGGGTCTCCGGGCCCATCGCCCGCGCCTCCGGCGTCGACTTCGACCTGCGGCGCGACGAGCCGTACCTGGCGTACGGGGAGCTCCAGGACGTCCTGAAGGTGGTCACCCGTACCGAGGGCGACTGCCTGGCCCGCTTCGAATGCCTGCTGGACCAGACCCACAACGCGCTCGACCTCGCGGTCGCCTGCCTGGACCGGATGGCCGAGCTGCCGCCCGGACCGATCAACCAGCGCCTCCCGAAGGTGCTGAAGGCGCCCGAGGGGGCCACGTACGCCTGGACCGAGAACCCCCTCGGCATCAACGGCTACTACCTCGTCTCCAAGGGCGAGAAGACCCCGTACCGGCTGAAGCTGCGCTCCGCCTCGTACAACAACATCCAGGCACTGTCGGTGCTGCTGCCCGGCCAGCTGGTCGCGGACATGGTGGCGATCCTGGGCTCGCTGTTCTTCGTCGTGGGCGATATCGACAAGTGACAAGTCGCGGGAACTCCCGCGATGGCGCGGGAGTTTTCTGCTTAGGGTGCGGGGATGACCCCTGGCGTATACGACGGCTACCTGCGGCGGCTCGGCTTCCCGCGGCCGCCCGAGCCCACTGTGGAGGCGCTCTTCGCGCTCCAGCGCGCCCACCTCGAGCGCATCCCGTACGAGAACCTCGACATCCAGCTCGGCCGGCCGCCCGGCATCGACCCCGAGCTGTCCGCACGCCGCTTCGCGGCCGGGCGCGGCGGGTACTGCTTCCACCTCAACGGCGCCTTCGCGCTGCTCCTGGAGACCCTCGGCTTCGAGGTGACCCGGCACCTCGCGGGTGTCCTCGGGGCGTCGGAGCGCGAGCGCCGCGACGTCAGCGGCGACCACCTCGCGCTGACCGTCCGGGTCGGCGCGGAGGAGTACTTCGTCGACGCCGGGCTCGGCGACGGCCCGTACGAGCCGCTGCCGCTGCGCGCCGGCATGCACCGGCAGGGGGAGTTCACGTACGGGCTGGGCCCGCTGGAGGGGGACGCAAGCGGCTGGAGGTACGTCAACGAGGCGAGCCCCTGCCCGGCGGTCAACATCCTCTCGGCGCCGGCGACGACGGCCGATTTCGAGGCCACGCACGTACGGCTGTCGACCCAGCCGGACTCCGGCTTCGTACGGACCCTCGCGCTGCTGCGGCGCGACGCGCACGGGGTCGACACGCTGCGGGGGCGGGTGCTGAGCCGCATCGATCCCGTGAAGGGGACGAACGAGCGGGTCCTGGACACGCCCGGGGAGTTCTGGGCGGTGGTGGGCGGGCTCTTCGAGCGGCAGCTCGACGATCTGACGCCGGCGGACCGGGCGACGCTGTGGGACCGGGTGTGCGCGGCCCACGAGACGTGGCTGGCCGACCGGGCTCAGGCGGGCAGGGCCGCCGAGGGGGCCGGGTCCGGGAGCTGACGGCGGTGGCGATGTCGGTGCGGGAGTGCAGACTTGGGGCATGTCCCACTCCCCCAGACGGGCCTGCCCCGCATGCGGGCGCGACTGCGCCGTGACCGCCGGCCGGATCGCCCGCCACGACCCTCCCGCCGGGCGGGGCCGCGGCGACCTGGTGTCCTGCCCCGGATCCCGGGCGCGGGTGGTGCTCGGGGCGTCCGCGCCGACCTTGGACGGTTTCGTCCTGGCGGAACTGCCGGGGCAGCTGCCGCTGTTCTGAACGCACGGCCCGGCCTGAGTACGGCGGTCCGCCGATCTGAGTACCCGCCCGGATCCCCGCTACCGGCGGCGGCGCCAGGATGGCGGCATGTCCTGGAACCCGGAGCCCGCCCTCCTCGCCCCCGAATCGCCGGCCGACGCCGCCTCCCGGCGCATCCGCAGGAACGCGGGGATCACCGCCCTCCTGTTCCTGCCCGCCCTGGTGGCCGCGAAGCTCTTCGTGCTGTCCACGGAGGTCGGCACCTACTGCCTGATGGAGGGCGGCTGCCGGCCGTTCCCCGAGGAGGTCTTCCTCGCGCTGCTCGCCGCCGTCGTGGTGTCCCTCGTGGCGGCGCAGGCCGCGCCCCGCAGGTTCCGGAAGGGCGCTTTCGCGGCCCAGTCGGCCCTGGAGACCCTGGCCGTGCTCATGGTCCTGGCCTACCCCTGAGCCCCGCAGGAGGGCCGGCTGGAGACGGCCTAGGAGATGGCCGTGCGCAGCCGGACGACGTCGATCGGCTCGGTCTCGTCGTGCGCCGTCAGGTCGATGACCTGGCCCACCGCGCGCTGCTCGGGCGTGGCCGGCTTGAAGCCCTGCTCCTTGACCGGCGGCTCGGCGGCGGCCCGGGCCGACTCCGCCTTGTGGACCGCGAGGGCCTCCGCGCCGACCACGTCGGCCAGGTCCTCGTTCTGGACCGATTCGATCACCGCCCGGGCCTGGGCCGCGGTCTTGGTGCCGAAGAAGTCGAAGCCGCCCTCGACGCGGGACGCCGAGCGGCGTACGGCCGAGTACGGGGCCACCGCCGCGGCCGGCCGGCGCGCCGGGACCGTGGACGCGGTGCCCGCGGGCCCGCCCGTACGGGAATGCGCTCCACCGTCCGGCGACCCGGCCTCCAGCGCCCTGGGCTCGGCGCCCCTGCCCTCCAGCATCTTCGGCCGGGCCTGGTCCGCCTCGGCCTTGTGGGCGAGGGCCTTCATGGCCGCATGGGCCCGGGCGTAGCCGACGCTGGTGGGCGCGCCGCTCGAGGTGCGCTCCTCGGAGACCGGCGGGAGCTCCTTCGGCGCCGCCGCCGGAGCCGCGGAGGCCTCGATGGCGAGCAGCCGGCGGCCCTCCAGGGCGCTGGCGCGCTCGGTCTCGGCGGTCGCGTACCGCCGCAGCAGCGCCGCGTGTTCGCCGCGCAGCCCCGCGAGTTCGACGCGCTTGGCGCGCAGCTTCGCGTCGAGCTTGGCGCGCAGCGCCCGGGCCTCTTCGAGGTCGGACTCGAGCTCGGCTATCCGCTCCTCGGTCTTCCACTCGTCCTTGACGCGTTCGCGCGCGAGTTCCGCGACGCGGCGCCCGGCCGAGCGGTCCCAGGAGCGCATGACGACGGCGCCGGCCACGCCTGCGGCCGCCGAGAGGGCCACGAGCAGGCGTAGTGGCAAGGGTTCCGCGATCAGCCAGGCCGCGGCCGCACTGGCGACGGAGACTCCGGCCACGGTCGTCGGCGTGAGCAGCCGGTGCAGGGGTTCGGGATTGCGGTGGCGTCCACGGGGCATGGCCTGAAATTTACAGGGCGTCGGGGTCCCGTGGGGTAACTGCCCGGCAATCTGTGGCCGGGCAGTTACCCGTCATTTCTCCACCAAACCCGTAGCTACTCCTACTTCGTCAGTCCCTTCGCCTTCAGAAAGGCCTTCGCGGAGTCCGCCGGCTTCTCGCGCTGCGCGTCCACCTGCTTGTTCAGCTCGACGAGGTCGGCGGTCGTCAGGACCTTGGTGAGCTTGTCGAGGGCGGCCGCGATCTCCGGGGATCCCGCGTCCTTGGCGTTGACCACCGGCAGGACGTTGTCGGCGTTCTGGAGCTTCTTGTCGTCCTCCAGCAGGACCAGGTCGAAGCTCTCGAGGGTGGCGTCCGTGGTCGTGGTGAGCGCCAGCTGGTCCACGCCGTCCTTGACCGCCTGCTTGGCCTGCGGGGTGCCGACGCCCTTCGGGTCGATGCCGGAAACGTCGATTCCGTACGCCTTCTTCAACCCGGGCGCACAGAAGGGCCGTACGGCGCATTCGTCGCCCGCCGCGATCTTCACCTTCAGACCCGACTTGCCAAGATCGGAAAGGGTCTTCAGGTTGTTCTTCCGGGCGAATTCCTTCGATACCGCGAACGCGTTCTGGTCGACCGCCTGGCCCGCCGGCAGCGCCTTCAGGCCGAGGGGGCCGGCCAGCTTCTCCAGCCCCGCCACCGTCGCCGCCACGTCGCTCGACGCGACCGGCTTCTCCTCCGGCGCCTTCGGCCCGTTCACCTTGGCGTTGAGGAACTCCGCGAGGGTGGCCGCGTACTCCGGGACGACGTCGATCTCGCCCTTCTCCAGCGAGGGCTCGTACAGCTCGCGGTTGTTCACCGTGGTGATCGAGGTGCTGTAGCCGGCGTCCTTGAGGACCTGCGCGTACAGCTCCGCCAGCACGTTGGACTCGGTGAACCCGGCCGCACCGATCACGACCTTGCCCTTGCCGGAGCCGGAGTCCGAGGGCGCGGACGCGGCTGCACCGGCGTCCTTGCTCTTCTCGAGGCTGTCTCCGCCGCACGCGGTGAGCGAGGCAGTCAGGGCCGCCGCCCCCAGTACGGCGCCGAGGACGCGCGTGGACTTGCTCATCTTTGCTCCTCCAAGGGAGTGGGAACGACAAACGACGGGGAAGGGAAGGGCCCGCGGGCGGGCCGGAGGGGTCAGCGCGCCGCCGGACGCGGGAACAGCCGGCCGGCCGCCACCAGGGCGCCCTCGACCAGCAGGGCGAGCGCCGCCACCAGCAGGGCCCCCGCGACGACCTGCGGGGTGTTGTACGTGTTGAAGCCGGCGGTGATGATCCGGCCGAGGCCGCCCTGGCCGACCATGGCCGCGATCGTGGCCGTGGCGACGACCTGGACGGCGCCCGAGCGCAGCCCGGTCATCACCAACTCGCGGGCCAGCGGCAGTTCCACCCGCCAGAAGAGCTGACCGCCGGACATGCCCATGCCCCGGGCGGCCTCCACCACGGAGCGGTCCACCTCCCGCATCCCGACGTACGCATTGGTCAGCAGCGGCGGCAGGGCGAAGAGCACGAGCGCGGCGATGGTGGGCAGATAGCCCGCGCTGCGCAGCGGCGAGACCATGAACAGGGCCAGCACCGCGAAGACGGGCACGGCCCGCCCCACGTTGGAGATGTTGACGGCGAGCGCCCCGCCCTTGCCGATGTGGCCGAGCCACAGGCCGACGGGGAGGGCCACCGCGCAGGCGATGGCGAGGGAGATCCCGCTGACGTAGACGTGCTCGCCGAGCCGGTGCCACACGCCGTTCTCCCCGGACCAGTTGGCCCCGTTCGCCAGCCAGTCGAAGGCCTGTCCCATCACGCCCATCGCCTCAGGCCCCCTTCACCGGCTGCGTCACGCGCGCGGCCCGGCCGGCCCGCGCCGTCCGCGCCGGCCGCGTCGCCCGCGTCCACGGGGTGAGCAGCCGCTGCACGCCGAGCAGCAGCAGGTCCGCCACCAGCGCGAGCAGCACGCACAGCACGGAGGCGGTGAGGACCTGGGCCTTGAAGGAGCTGTTGACCGCCGGGGCGATGAGGTTGCCGAGGCCGCCCTTGCCCACGATGGAGCCGACGGTGGTCAGCGCCACCGTGGACACCGTGGCGATCCGCACCCCGGCGAGCAGCGCGGGCAGCGCCAGCGGCAGTTCGACCTGCCACAGCAGCCGCGCGGGCCCGTAGCCCATCCCGCGCGCGGCCTCCCGCACCTCCTCGGGGACGGCTTCCAGGCCGGCCATCGCATTGCGGACCAGGATGGTCAGCGAGTACAGCACCAGACCGGTCACCACGAGCGAGGCCGACAGCCCGAACAGCGGCAGCAGCAGGGAGAACATGGCGAGCGAGGGGACCGTGTAGAGCAGGGTGGTCAGGCCCAGCACGGGCGCGGCCCAGCGCCGGCCGCGGCGGGCCAGCAGGGCCAGCGGGAGGGAGACGGCGAGGCCGATAAGCACCGACACCCCCGTGATCCACACATGTTGGACCGTGGCGTCGGTGAGCTCCTGGGAGCGCGAGGTGACGTACTTCCAGCAGATCCAGTCGTTCGCCACCAGGCAGTTCTGCCCGGCCATGCCCTCACCCCCTGCCGCCGCTGCGTACACCCGTCCGAAAAGGGCGCGGTCAACAGCGACCCTAACCCCCGGGACCGACAATGGCCGGAATCCTTCGCAGTGGGGTAATACTCCCGTCACAATCAACGCGGCGCCCGTGGGGGAGGATGGGCGGGTGATCCGATTCGAGCATGTGACCAAGCGCTACCCCGACGGGACGACGGCCGTCGAGGACCTGTCCTTCGAGGTGGCGGAGGGCGAGCTGGTCACCCTCGTGGGCCCGTCCGGCTGCGGCAAGACCACCACGATGAAGATGGTCAACCGGCTCATCGAGCCGACCTCAGGCCGGATCCTGCTCGGCGGCGAGGACATCGCGAACGCCGATCCGGTCGAACTGCGCCGGCACATCGGGTACGTCATCCAGCAGGTCGGGCTGTTCCCGCACAAGACGGTGCTCGAGAACACCGCGACCGTGCCCCAGCTGATCGGCACCCCCAAGGCCAAGGCCCGTGCGCGGGCGGCCGAGCTCCTCGAACTCGTGGGGCTGGACCCGGCCGTGTACGGGGGCCGGTACCCGGAGCAGCTCTCCGGCGGGCAGCGCCAGCGCGTCGGCGTCGCCCGCGCCCTCGCCGCGGATCCGCCGGTGCTGCTGATGGACGAGCCGTTCGGGGCGGTGGACCCGGTGGTCCGCGAACGCCTCCAGAACGAGTTCCTGGCGCTGCAGAAGACGGTGCGCAAGACGATCCTGCTGGTCACGCACGACCTGGAGGAGGCGGTCCGGCTCGGCGACCGCATCGCCGTCTACGGTGCGGGCACCATCGAGCAGTTCGCCCGCCCGGCCGCGGTGCTGGGTGCGCCGGCCACCGAGTACGTGGCCTCCTTCGTCGGCGCGGACCGGGGCCTGAAGCGGCTCGCGGTCACCCCGGTGGGGCAGGCCGACCTGGCGGAGGCGGACGGGAAAGCCCCCACCGCCGAAGTGGCGCTGGGGGCGAGTCTGCGCGAGGCGCTCGCGCTGCTGCTGCAGGAGGACTCCGGCCGGATCGGGGTCACGGACCCGGACTCCGGCGAGCTGGTCGGCGTACTGACCCCGGAGGGGGTCCACCGGGCGCTGCGCCGGGCCCGACTGCAAGGGGCCTAGGCCCGGGGCCCAGGCCCGGCGTCGGGCTTGAAGAGGCCCGGCGTCAGGCCTGGATGCGGTTGCTCATCCACACGAGCATCGGCGGGATCTCGCGGCGCCACGTGTTGAAGTTGTGGCCGCCGCTGTCGAGGATGATCGAGGAGACCCGGTCCGGGCCCTTGACCAGCTTGATGAACTTCTTGGTGTCGCCGAGGTTCGGCTCGCCCTGCTCGCTGCTGGTGACCAGGAAGGACGTACCCGACGGCTGCTTGTGCTCGATGCTGTGGAGGACGTCCGCACGCTTCTTCAGCTTGTCGTCGCCCTGGAACAGGTTGCCCGTCGTCGCGTCGTTCGCGGCCTCGTAGTACGCGGACAGACCCGCGGCGGCGCCGAAGGTCTGCGGGTAGTGCGCGGCGATCTTCAGGGCGCAGTAGCCGCCCGTGGAGTTGCCGATGAAGCCCATGTTCTGCGGCTTCTTGCCGACGCGGAACGTGTCCTGGATGGCCTGCGGCAGGTCCTGGGCGAAGAACGTCTCGGTCTGCGGTCCGCCGGGTATGTCCACGCACTCGGTGTCACGCGGCGGCGCGATCGTCGGGCGCAGCATCACCAGGATCATCGGCTTCATCTTGCCCGCCTTGGCCTGCTTGAAGGCCGTCATCGGGTAGTTCAGCCCTTTGATCAGGTTCTCGGCGGTGCCCGGGTAGCCCGTCAGCACGATGGAGGCCGGGAAGTTCTTGTCCTTGTGCTGCGGCTGGAAGTACTCCGGCGGCAGCCACACGTACCCTGGGCTCGTTATTTTCGACTTCTCCCCGGTTATGGCAACCTTCAGGATCTGTCCCCCCACCTGGGGCTGGGCGCCGCCCGGCACGTCGAGCTTCTGCTTGTCGACGACCTTGATGTCCTTGCTGCTCATCGAGTGGTCCACGACCTTGCCGACAGATGTCTGCTGGCCGAACAGGTCCGCCCACGAGCCGTAGAAGGAGAAGGACTTGTTCGCCGCCAGGCCGACGGCCGAGAACAGTGCCAGCTGGGTCGCGAGCAGGAGGCCGATCCGGCCGAGCAGCGCACGCCAGGTGCGGCCCGAGAGCCGGGGCCAGAACCACACCGTGGCTGCGAACAGCAGCACACCGGCGACGATGGCCAGCGCCAGGACCGTATTACTGGTGAGACCCATGAGCAGTCAGTCGACTTTCTGATGGCAGGACTAGATTTTCTCGGCGGAAGAGTGAACCCGCTCGACCCCGATGTCGTCCTAGTGGACGCACCACACTCCGGAGGCTGTCGCGGCCTTCGGCCACATGATCTCTCGCGGAGCAACGGGAAGCGATGTCTAGCAGGATAGATGGCGATAAGTCGGGACAGGTTCCGAAGCAGGTCCGCCGAATCTTCCGCGGCCCACGACCGGAGTCGGTGCCCGGCCTGGTAGGTACGGCCGTCATGATCGTCGGCCTTCTGGATGTCGCGGCGGGAGTGTTCCCGCGGTTCCGGCACAGCCGGTTCCACGCGGTCACCGAGGTGCTGCCCGGTTCGCTGGGCCCCTTCGCAGCCGCCCTCGCCATCAGCGCGGGCGTCCTGCTGCTCCTGCTCGCGCACGGCCTCAAGCGCCGCAAGCGCCGCGCGTGGAGGGCCGCCGTCGCCCTGCTCCCGGCCGGGGCCGTGGCGCAGTTCGCGTACCGGCACTCGGTCGTCAGCTTCGTCATCGCGGCGGTACTCCTGGCGCTCATCGTGCGTCACCAGGGTGAATTCAAGGCGCTGCCGGACCCGCGCAGCCGCTGGAAGGCGCTGGCCAACTTCGTGCTGATGAGCGCCGGCTCCATCGGCCTGGGTCTGGTCATCGTCAACTCCCACCCGAGCCGCGTCGTCGGCCATCCGGGTATTTACGAGCAGATCAGCCACGTCGTGTACGGGCTCTTCGGCATCGAGGGACCCGTCGACTACTCCGGCCGGGTCTCCTGGACCGTGGGCTACTCGCTCGGCGCCCTCGGCATGCTGACCGCGCTCACCACCATGTACCTGGCCTTCCGCCCCGAGCACCCGGCCGCCCGGCTGACGGCCGACGACGAGACGAAGCTGCGCGAGCTGCTCGCCAAGCACGGCGGCCGCGACTCCCTCGGCCACTTCGCGCTCCGCCGCGACAAGGCCGTCGTCTTCTCCCCCAGCGGCAAGGCCGCCGTCACCTACCGCGTCGTCTCCGGCGTGATGCTCGCCTCCGGCGACCCCATCGGCGACGTCGAGGCCTGGCCCGGCGCCATCGAGCGGTTCATGGAGGAGGCCAAGGCCCACTCCTGGACCCCGGCCGTCGTGGGCTGCAGCGAGACCGGCGGCGAGGTCTGGACCCGCGAGACCGGGCTGGACGCCCTGGAGCTCGGCGACGAGGCGATCGTCGACGTCAAAGACTTCTCGCTCACCGGCCGCCCCATGCGCAACGTCCGCCAGATGGTGAAGCGCATCGAGCGCAACGGCTACACCACCAAGGTCCGCCGCGTCAGCGAGCTGACCGAGGAGGAGCTGGAGCAGGTTCGCGGCGCGGCCGTCGCCTGGCGCGGCACCGACACCGAGCGCGGCTTCTCCATGGCCCTGGGCCGCGTCGGCGACGAGGGCGACGGCGACTGCTTCATCGCCACCGCCCACCGGGTCGAGGAGGGCGACACCAGCCCGTTCGGCGACCTCAAGGCCATCCAGCACTTCGTGCCGTGGGGCAAGGACGGCATGTCGCTGGAGATGATGCGCCGCGACCGCGCCGCCGACCCGGGCATGAACGAGCTGCTGATCGTCGCCTCCCTGCAGCAGGCCCCCGACCTGGGCATCGAGAAGGTCTCCCTGAACTTCGCGATGTTCCGCGCGGCCCTGGCCCGCGGCGAGAAGATCGGCGCCGGCCCGGTCCTGCGCGCCTGGCGCAGCCTGCTCGTCTTCCTCTCCCGCTGGTTCCAGATCGAGTCGCTGTACAAGTTCAACGAGAAGTTCCGCCCCCGCTGGGAGCCGCGCTTCATGGTCTACCGCTCCAGCCGCGACCTGCCCCGCATCGGCTTCGCCGTGATGCAGGCCGAGGGCTTCGTCACGCTGGCCCTCCCCCGCCTGTTCGCCAGCCGGCGTCGCCCCAAGCCGGTCCGCACCTGCGCCCACACGCACGTGACCGCCAAGGTCCCGACCCAGGCCCCGCCCGAGCGCGAGGTCCAGGTCGCCTGACCCCGGCCCGGGCCCAGCCCCGGCCCCCGGAGCCCGGCCCGCCGCACCCGCGGCGGGCCGGGCTCCGGCGTTTGCGGCCCGGCTCCGGGGGCCCGGGCCCGCGTACGGCCCGGTCAGGGACGCGGCCCTACCCTGGAGCCATGAACATCAAGCGCGGGGCCGCCGGCAGGGGCCGGGTCGCAGGCCTGCCGGAATGGGACCGCTGCGGGGTCATGGGCGTCGTCAACGTCACCCCCGACTCCTTCTCCGACGGCGGGCGCTGGTTCGACACCACCGCCGCGGTCAAGCGCGGCCTCGACCTCGTCGTCCAGGGCGCCGACCTCGTGGACGTCGGCGGCGAGTCCACCCGCCCCGGCGCCTCCCGCGTCGATGAGGAGGAGGAGCTGCGCCGCGTCGTCCCCGTCGTGCGCGGCCTGGCCTCCGAGGGGGTCACCGTCTCCGTCGACACCATGCGCGCCTCCGTCGCCGCCCAGGCCGTCGCCGCCGGCGCGCTGCTGGTCAACGACGTCAGCGGCGGGCTCGCCGACCCCGGCATGATCCCGGCCGTGGCCGCCGCCGAGGTGCCGTTCGTCGTCATGCACTGGCGCGGCTTCAGCGACGGCATGAACCGCCTCGCCGTCTACGAGGACGTCGTCGCCGAGGTCACCGCCGAACTCCGCACCCGCATCGACGCGGTCGTGGCCGGCGGGATCGCCCCCGAGCGGCTCGTCGTCGACCCCGGCCTCGGCTTCGCGAAGATGGCCGAGCACGACCTCGCCCTCGTCGCCCACCTCCCCGAGCTGCGCGCCCTCGGCTTCCCGCTGCTGGTCGCCGCGTCGCGGAAGCGTTTCCTCGGCCGGATCCTGGCCGGCGCCGCCGACGCCGCCCCGCCGCCCGCCCGCGAGCGCGACGCCGCCACCGCCGCCGTTTCCGCCATCGCCGCCCACCAGGGCGCCTGGGCCGTCAGGGTCCACGAGGTACGGGCCACCGCCGACGCGGTTCGGGTGGCCCGCGCCGTGGAAGGGGCCCTGTGATCCGCCCCGCCGGCGGTGTGACCCGTACAGCAGCCAGGAGAGGGGAACGGTGAGCCGCAGCGACATCGAAACCGTCGAAGAGGTCAACACGGCCTTCTACGAGGCCATGGAGCGGGGGGACTTCGACGCGCTGTCGGCGCTCTGGCTCGAGGACGAGATCTCCTGCGTGCACCCGGGCTGGCCGGTGCTCTCGGGCCGCGGCGAGGTACTGCGCTCGTACGCGCTGATCATGTCCCACACCGACTACATCCAGTTCTTCCTCACCGACACGAAGGTCGCCGTCATAGGCGACACCGCACTGGTGACGTGCACGGAGAACATCCTCAGCGGCGGGCCCGCCGAGGACGGCGGAGAGCTCGGCCCGCTCGTCGGCCAGCTGGTCGTCGCCACGAATGTGTTCCGACGCACATCCGGGGGCTGGCGGCTCTGGTCCCACCACGGTTCTCCCGTCCTGACGGACTCCGCCGAGGACGAAGAGGAGGACCCGGCCTGACCCCTCCGGCGGGATCCGAGTCCTTTCGCAGGTAAATTCGAAGATGGACGACGCCGACCGCACTCGGCGTAGGCCCATGGATCCGGGAGTCCCGGACCGGAAGCACCTACGAAAGCAGGAGTGATTCGCGTGGATCGTGTCGCGCTGCGCGGCCTCAAGGCTCGCGGGCACCACGGCGTCTTCCCCCGGGAGCGCGAGGAAGGCCAGACCTTCATCGTCGACCTGGTGCTGCACATCGACACCCGCCCCGCGGCGGCCGACGACGACCTGGCGAAGACCGTGCACTACGGGGTCGTCGCCGAGGAGGTCGTCGATGTGGTCCAGGGAGAGCCCGTCGACCTGATCGAGACCCTCGCCGAGCGGATCGCCCAGCAGTGCCTCAAGCACGAAGCGGTGGCACAGGTGGAGGTCGTCGTCCACAAACCGGACGCCCCCATCACCGTCCCCTTCGACGACGTGACCATCACGATCACCCGGAGCCGCGTGTGAACAACGGACTGAACGCCCAGAGCGACCCCACCGTCCAGCCGGTGCCCGCATCCGTCGTCGAGACGGTGGACGCGGCCGACACGACGCTGTCCAACCCGAGGTGGGCCGTGATCGCGCTCGGCGCGAACCTCGGCAACCGCCTGGAGACCCTCCAGGGCGCCATCGACGCCCTCGGGGACACCCCCGGCCTGCGGGTCAAGGCCGTCTCGCCCGTCTACGAGACCGAGCCGTGGGGCGTCGCGCCCGGCTCCCAGCCGTCGTACCTCAACGCGGTGGTCCGCGTACGGACCACCCTGCCCCCGTCCTCCCTGCTGGAGCGCGGCCACGCCATCGAAGAGGCCTTCGACCGCGTGCGCGAGGAGCGCTGGGGCCCGCGCACCATCGACGTCGACATCGTCTCGTACGCCGAGGTGGTCTCGGGCGACCCGGTCCTCACCCTCCCGCACCCGCGCGCCCACCAGCGGGCCTTCGTCCTGGCCCCGTGGAACGACATCGACCCCGAGGCGCAGATCCCCGGGCACGGCCCGGTCGCGTCCCTCCTGGCCGGAATCGGCCTGGCGGGCGTCACGCCGCGCCCGGACCTGGAACTCCGCCTCCCCGAGTAGTCGTTAACCTGTGGCTGCCGCCTGTGGACTGCGGCGGCTGACGACTTGGCGCGGAAAGCGGGGAACGGGCACGTGAAGCAACTGAGGCCGGCCGTCCTGGCGGGGATCTTCATCGTCGCCGGGGTGCTGTCCTGGGCGGGCGCCCGGCTGTGGAACGCGTACGGGACCCTGCCGGGCGTCCCGCTGGCCGCGCCCATCGTCCTCGGCGCCATCGCGGTCGTCCTGCTGGCCACCGCCCTCTCGCTCCGGGCCCGCCTCAAGGCCCAGCGCGAGCGGCGGCCGGGCGCCAAGGGCGTGGAGCCGCTGATGGCGGCCCGCGCCGTCGTCTTCGGACAGGCGAGCGCCCTCGTGGCGGCCCTCGTGGCGGGCATGTACGGCGGTGTGGGCGTCTTTCTCTGGACCGACGGCCTGGAGGTGCCCGCCCGCCGCGACCAGGCCTGGTACGCCGCCTTCTCGGTCCTGGCGGGCGCAGCGGTCATCGCCGCCGCCCTCTTCCTGGAGCACGTCCTGAAGCTCCCGGAAGACGACGACACCACCCCCCACGCCCCGTCCCGCGCCTGAAGCACCCCCGGCCGGCCCTGAAGGGTCCGCCCGTCGCGGAGGCTCAGCCCGCGCCGGAGCCCATGGCGTGGCGGGGTCCCAGCCACTCCCAGAGCCGGAGCGGCTCCGGCCCCTGGCCCTCCCAGTCGCAGAACTGCAGATCGTCGAGGAAACCGCCGCCCGCGAGGACGGTCGCCTCGCCGTCGTAGCCGCCCTGCGCATTGAAGAGGGAGGCACCCGCGACCGAATCCCTTCCCTTCTCCATCGGCACGGCCGCCACCGCGTCGGTGTCCACGCTCAGCAACACGCACGGGCACGAGCAGCAGTCCGTCTTCATCACGGCCTGCGGGATCTGCGCCCGGAAGCCCCGGTGGGCGTCCGAATCCCCGTCGAACAGCAGCTCCAGGGTCCGCCGGATGTCCTCGCTCAGCGGCTCCCAGCCGTCGTCGGCCGCACCCGGCGCCTCGTTCCCGGCCGCGGCCCCGGCCGTGTCCTCCCCCGTGGGCACCCGGTCAGCGAGCCATGATCAGGCTCATGGCCTCGTTACGGGTCGCTGGGTCGCGGAGCTGGCCGCGGACCGCCGAGGTGATCGTCTTCGCGCCGGGCTTGCGGACCCCGCGCATCGTCATGCACATGTGCTCGCACTCGACGACGACGATGACCCCGCGCGGCTCCAGGATCTCCATCAGGGAGTCCGCTATCTGCGTGGTCAGCCGCTCCTGCACCTGCGGGCGGCGGGCGAACACGTCCACGAGGCGGGCCAGCTTCGACAGGCCGGTGATCTTGCCGTCGATGGACGGGATGTAGCCGACGTGCGCGACGCCGTGGAACGGCACGAGGTGATGTTCGCAGTTGCTCATGACCTCGATGTCCTTGACCAGGACCATCTCGTCGTGGCCCAGGTCGAAGGTGGTCGTCAGGACCTCTTCGGGCTTCTGGTAGAGGCCGGCGAATATCTCCTTGTACGCCCGCGCCACGCGTGCCGGGGTTTCGAGGAGGCCCTCGCGGTCCGGGTCCTCGCCGACCGCGATCAGAAGTTCGCGGACCGCCGCCTCGGCGCGCTTCTCGTCGAACTCGCCGATCGTGCCCTCGTCACCGGTCAGGGTCACTGGGTCGGTCATCTCTTCCTCGTTCCTGTGTGCACTGGCGCTCGCGGGCACGCAAAAGTGCCGCGCCCCCCAGGCTAGAACCTGGGGGGCGCGGCATCCATTCCGGGACGGTCCGGCCGAAGGCTACTCGGCGCGGTCCTCCGGGGACGGGTCCTTCTCCACGGACACGGCCGGCGTGCTCGCCGACGTGCCGTTCGCCGAGTTCGTCAGCTGGAGCTCCTTGGGAGAGAGCACCGGCGGACGGGTCGACGGGGTGCGGTGCGAGGAGCCGGTCCACGCCGGGCGGGCCGGGCGCTTCACGATCGTCGAGAAGACCTCGGCGATCTGCTCCTTGTTCAGCGTCTCCTTCTCGAGGAGCGCGAGAACCAGGTTGTCGAGGACGTCGCGGTTCTCGACCAGGATCTCCCAGGCCTCGTTGTGCGCCGTCTCGATGAGCTTCTTGACCTCTTCGTCGACCAGCGCCGCGACCTCTTCCGAGTAGTCCCGCGGGTGCGACATCTCGCGGCCCAGGAACGGCTCGGTGTTGTCCCCGCCGAACTTGATCGCGCCGAGGCGCTCGGTCATGCCGTACTGGGTCACCATCGCGCGGGCCGTCGCCGTGGCCTTCTCGATGTCGTTCGCCGCGCCGGTGGTCGGGTCGTGGAAGACCAGCTCCTCGGCCGCGCGCCCGCCCAGCATGTACGCCAGCTGGTCGAGCATCTCGTTGCGCGTGGTCGAGTACTTGTCCTCGTCGGGCAGGACCATGGTGTAGCCCAGGGCCCGGCCGCGGGACAGGATCGTGATCTTGTGGACCGGGTCGGAGTTCGGGGAGGCCGCCGCGACCAGGGCGTGGCCGCCCTCGTGGTACGCGGTGATCTTCTTTTCCCGGTCCGACATGATCCGGGTCCGCTTCTGCGGGCCCGCCACGACGCGGTCGATGGCCTCGTCCAGCATGTGGTTGTCGATCAGCTTGCGGTCCGAGCGGGCGGTCAGGAGCGCCGCCTCGTTCAGGACGTTGGACAGATCGGCACCCGTGAAGCCGGGGGTGCGGCGGGCGACGGCCGAGAGGTCGACGTCCGGAGCGACCGGCTTGCCCTTCTGGTGGACCTTGAGGATCTCCAGACGGCCCTGCATGTCGGGACGGTCGACCGCGATTTGCCGGTCGAAGCGGCCCGGGCGCAGCAGCGCCGGGTCGAGGATGTCCGGGCGGTTCGTGGCGGCGATCAGGATGACGCCGCCCTTCACGTCGAAGCCGTCCATCTCGACGAGCAGCTGGTTCAGGGTCTGCTCGCGCTCGTCGTGGCCGCCGCCGAGGCCCGCACCGCGGTGCCGGCCGACGGCGTCGATCTCGTCGACGAAGACGATCGCCGGGGCGTTGGCCTTGGCCTGCTCGAACAGGTCGCGGACACGCGAGGCACCGACACCGACGAACATCTCGACGAAATCGGAACCGGAGATCGAGTAGAACGGGACGCCCGCCTCGCCGGCGACGGCACGCGCCAGGAGGGTCTTGCCGGTGCCGGGCGGGCCGTAGAGCAGCACGCCCTTGGGGATCTTGGCCCCGACGGCCTGGAACTTGGCCGGCTCCTGCAGGAACTCCTTGATCTCGTGGAGTTCCTCGACGGCCTCGTCCGCGCCCGCGACGTCGGCGAACGTCGTCTTCGGGGTGTCCTTGGTGATGAGCTTGGCCTTGGACTTCCCGAAGTTCATCACCCGGGAGCCGCCGCCCTGCATCTGATTCATCAGGAACAGGAAGACGACGACGATGAGGACGAAGGGCAGCAGCGAGAGCAGCACGCTGAGGAACGGGCTGGTCTTGTCCGGCGAGACGGTGTACCCGTTCGGGATCTGACCGGCTTCGTACTTGGTCTGGAGGTTCTGGGCGAGCTGGACGCCCTGGTCCCCGATGTAGTTGGCCTGGAACTTGGTGCCGTCGTTGTCGCCGAGCTTCTGGTCCTTCTTCAGCTCGATCTTGATCATCTGGCTGTCACCGGTGGTGAGCTTGGCGCTCTGCACCTGGCCACTGTTGATCGCCTTGATGACCTCGCTGGTCTCCACCGACTTGTAGCCGCCGCCGGAGCCGACGACGTTCATCAACACGACCACGGCGAGGACGGCCAGCACGATCCACATGACCGGCCCACGGAAGTATCGCTTCACGTCCATCCATACGGGGCGCCAGGCGCCCCGTCCCTCCTGCCCGTAGGTAAATGCTGCTCTGAGTAAAGACTGTTCTTCGGAATGTACCCCTGTATTGTCACCCGCGGCCTCGTGGGACGGCTGACAGAACTGCTTTCCCCTGCTCCAACGGCAGGAATCGTTCCAGGGTTCCCCTGTGCGGACCCCGACCGGGGCCCGCGGCGTCAGCCGCCGTAGACGTGCGGGGCGAGCGTGCCGACGAACGGCAGGTTGCGGTACTTCTCCGCGTAGTCGAGGCCGTAGCCGACGACGAACTCGTTCGGGATGTCGAAGCCGACCCACTTCACGTCGATCGCGACCTTGGCGGCGTCGGGCTTGCGCAGCAGCGTGACGACCTCGAGCGAGGCCGGCTGGCGGGAGCCCAGGTTCGACAGCAGCCAGGACAGGGTCAGGCCCGAGTCGATGATGTCCTCGACGATCAGGACGTGCTTGTCCTTGATGTCGGTGTCCAGGTCCTTGAGGATCCGGACCACACCGGAGGACTGGGTCCCGGCGCCGTACGAGGACACCGCCATCCAGTCCATGGTGAGCGGGGTGGACAAGGCACGCGCCAGGTCCGCCATCACCATCACCGCGCCCTTGAGGACGCCGACGATGAGCAGGTCCTTGCCCGCGTACTCCGCGTCGATCTTCGCGGCCAGCTCGGCCAGCTTCGCGTCGATCTCTTCCTTGGTGATGAGCACCGACTGGAGGTCGCTGCCCATGTCCTTCTCGTCCACCCGCATCACTTTCGTTGTCGGCCGGGGCTCCGGGGGTTCCCCCGGAGGACTCAGCCGTGTTTCAGCACCAATCAGCCCTGCCGGATGACAAGTCTGCCACCCTGCCGCTGGGCTTCGACCCGGCCGGGCAGGTTGATGGCGCCCTGACCCCGCCAACCGGTGATGAGCCGGTCCACTTCCTCGATGTGGCGGGCGAAGAGCGAGCCTGCGGGGGAACCGGCCGCGACCACGGCCCTGCGCAGCACGCGGCGGCGGACGGCCGGGGGCAGGGCGTACAGCTTGGCGCACTCCAGGCGGCCGTCCGCGTCCCGTACGCCGGCCTCGGCCTCGGCGGCCCAGGCGTCGAGGGCGTCGGCGTCGTCGCGGGACAGCTGGGCGGTGCGGGCCAGCGCCTCGACCACGCCCTTGCCCAGCGCCTTCTCGAGGGCGGGCAGCCCCTCGTGGCGGAGCCGGGAGCGGGTGTAGGCGGGGTCGATGTTGTGCGGGTCGTCCCAGACCGGCAGGGACTGGACCATGCAGGCCTTGCGGGCGGTCTGCCGGTCGACCTGGAGGAAGGGGCGGCGGTAGCGGTGGCTGCGGCCGGAGACGCCGGGACCACCCGAGACTTCCGGCATGCCGGACAGCGAGCGGATGCCGGAGCCGCGGGCGAGCCCCAGCAGGACGGTTTCGGCTTGATCGTCCCGGGTGTGGCCGAGCAGCACGGCGGCGGCGCCCAGGCGGTCCGCGGCCTCGTCCAGGGCGGCGTAGCGGGCATCGCGGGCGGCGGCCTCGGGCCCGCCGTCGCGGCCTACGCGCACGGCGACGGACTCCACCGGGTCGAGGCGGAGTGCGGTCATGCGGGTGACGACCTCGGCGGCGCGCAGGTCGGAGCCCGCCTGGAGCCCGTGGTCGACGGTGATGCCGCCGGCCCGGATGCCCAGCTTGGGCGCCTCGAAGGCGAGGGCGGAGGCGAGCGCCATGGAGTCGGCGCCGCCGGAGCAGGCGACGAGTACGAGTGGCGGGGAGCCGGCCGCGGGGGCGGGGGTCCCCCCGGGCGGAGCCGTGGAGAGGCCGGCGGGACGGTCTGTGAGGTCGGTGAGGACGTCGTGGAGTACGCGGCGGACCGCCAGGCGTATCGCCGCGACCGCAGGATGGGGACCCATGTCCGGTGCCCTTCGGTGGAGTTCGGATGCCTCGGAGGCTCCCCCTGGCCGACGCCGGGAGGTGCCCCCGTGGGGGTGTGGTGCTGCAACGGCTGCTGTTCGGTGCTGTTCGACGCTGCCCGGTGCCCCGGCCCCGTGAGGAGCCCCCGCCGGGAGCCCCCACGAGATGAGGGGTTGTCACTCAGAGTGCGTCGATGGTGACAGAACCGAGCCGTTCCCTGAGCATCGCACGGCCTTCCACGCCTCACGGTCCCTCGGACGGGTGACGCTGCTTCCCCCAGTGAGACATGTTTACGCCCCCTGAGTCACTCCCCTTCGCTTCTATTCGCCCTTGCGGTGCACCCGCGCGACCCAGTCCGCGGGCTTGGCGATCTCCGCCTTGGTCGGCAGCGTGTTCGGTGAGGTCCAGACGCGGTTGAAGCCGTCCATGCCGACCTGGCCGACGACGGCCCGTACGAAGCGCTCGCCGTCGCGGTACTGGCGCAGCTTGGCGTCGAGCCCCAGCAGCTTGCGCAGCGTGGCGTCGAGGCGCCCCGCGCCGCTGGCCCGGCGCTGCTGGAACTTCTCCCGGATCTCGGCGACCGAGGGCACCACCGCGGGGCCGACCCCGTCCATGACGTAGTCGGCGTGGCCCTCGAGCAGGGACATGACGGCGGTCAGGCGGCCGAGCACCTCGCGCTGTTCGGGGGTCTGGACGAGCTCGACCAGGGAGCGGCCCTCGTCGCCCTGCTGGGAGTCGGGGCGGGCGCCGGCGAAGGACTGGGCGGCCTCGCGCAGTCGCTCGAGGATGGTCGCCGGGTCCACTTCGGTGGCGCCGAGGAAGGTCTGGATCTCGCCCTCGAGGTGGTCGCGGAGCCAGGGCACGGCCGTGAACTGCGTACGGTGCGTCTCCTCGTGCAGGCAGACCCACAGCCGGAAGTCGTGCGGGCGCACGTCCAGCTCGCGCTCGACGTGGACGATGTTCGGGGCGACGAGCAGCAGCCGGCCGCCGCCCGCGGCGGAGCCCGGCAGGTCGCGGCCGGCCGGCGCGAAGGTCTCGTACTGGCCGAGCACGCGGGAGGCCAGGAAGCTGAGCAGCATGCCGAGCTCGACGCCGGTGACCTTGCCGCCGACCGCGCCGAGCACGGCGCCGCCGGGGGCGCCGGCGCGGCGGTCCTGCATCTTGCCGAGCAGGGGGGCGAGGAGCTCGCGGAAGCCGGCCACGTTGGCCTTGACCCAGCCGGCCCGGTCGACGACGAGGACGGGGGTGTCGGGGACGGCCGCGCCCTCGGGGATCATCCGGGTGAACTCGCGCACGTGGCGTTCGGAGGTCCTGGCATGCCTGCGCAGTTCCGCCACCACGGCCCGGGCCTCGTCGCGGCTGACCTCGGGACCCGGCCGCACCAGCCGGGTCGCGGTCGCCACCGCGAGATTCCAGTCGACCATCTCGGCACCACCGATGCTCGTCATGCGTCAACGGTACGTGGACCAGCGCCGGTGCGGAGCCCCCCGGAACCGCTACGAGGCGCGGGCGACGGCCGCTGCGAGCTTGTCGAGGCCCTTCTCCGCGGCCCCCGCGTCGGGGGTGTTCGCGGTCAGGAACGCGAAGGCGAGGAGTCGGCCGGAGGGGTCGACGACGGTCCCGGCGAGGGAGTTCACCCCGCTCAGGGTGCCCGTCTTGGCCCGGACGAGGCCGGCGGCCGGGGAGCTGCCGGCGTTGCGGCTGCGCAGGGTCCCGGTGAATCCGGCGACGGGCAGGCCGGTGAGCACGGGCCGCAGCTCCGGGCGCTGCGGGTCGGCGGCCTTGGCCAGGAGCCCCGTCAGCAGGCCGGTGTTGATCTTGTCGGCGCGGTTGAGGCCGCTGCCGTCGGCGAATCGGGCGCCCCCGGTGTCGATGCCGAGGGCGGTGAGCCGGTCCTTGACGGCCTTCTCGGCGCCCTCGAAGCTGGCGGGCTGCCCGGAGGCGAGGGCGGTCTGGCGGGCCAGGACCTCGGCGATGTCGTTGTCGCTGTTGGTCAGCATCCGCTCGACGAGCCCGGCAAGCGGGGTGGAGAGGGTGGTGGCCAGCGGCTGGGCGCCGGCGGGGGCCTTGGCCTGGGCGGGGTCGGCGGTGACCTTGATGCCGCGTTCCTTGAGGAGGGCGGCGAAGGAGCGGGCGGTCTCCTTGGCGGGGTCCTCGACCCGCTCGACGGGGCCGGAGGTGGAGTCGTCGGGGCGGCCCTCGTCCGCCGCCAGGGCCGTGACCGGCGCGAGGTTGGGGTTCTCGCCGATCGGGTGGAGGGCGGGCCCGGTGAAGAGGGTGTCGTCGTAGCCGACGCGCACGGTGTCGGTGCCGGCGGCCTTGAGGGCCTGGGCGGTGTCGGCGGCGAGCGCGACGAGGCTGCCGCCCGATCCGGCGGGGCTCTTCTTCTTGGCGGTGAGGGAGGGGTCGCCGCCGCCGACCAGGACGATCTCCCCGGGGCCGGCTCCGGGGGCCACCGTGGTCCGGATCCGGTGCTCGGGGCCGAGCGCGGCCAGCGCGGCCGTCGCGGTGGCGATCTTGGTGGTGGATGCGGGGGTCATGGCCTCGCGCGGCCCGGACTCGAAGAGCACCTGGCCGGTGGCGGTGTCGACGACCGACGCGGTACGGACCGATCCGAGCGCGGGGTCGGCGAGGAGCGGGCCCAGGGCCGCGGCGAGCCGCCCGGGATCCGCGGCCGCGACCCCGCTCCCGGCCTTGATCGTGACGCCCGGCCCGATCCCCGGGAGCACTCCGGGGGCACTGGGCGCGGCCTGCGGCAGAGCCCCGCCGCCGTCGTCCGCACCGTGATCTGCGCCACCCGTAAGGCCCCAGGAGGCGGCCCTGTCCCGCTCGGCCTTACGCTGGCCGGAGTCCCAAGGACCGGCAGCGGCCACCGCAGCCACCGACAGGGCGAGGCCGGCGACGGCCGACACCGCGATGAGCTGCCACGTCTTGACCAATGGCACCTCGGACCAGCCCCTTTCGCGATCACACATGTGCGTGAGGGACACTTAACCACTGCGTCTTGCCGCGAGCATGGCACCCCACCCGGCTGGGGGCACCTCCCAGCGGTAAGTGGGGGAGGCTGGGCCGGGCGCTCGCGCGGATGAATCAATGCAGTCTCGAAGCAATGAAGCTGATCATGGAGGAGCAGGACGTGGAGTTCGACGTCACCATCGAGATCCCCAAGGGTTCGCGGAACAAGTACGAGGTGGACCACGAGACCGGCCGGATCCGCCTGGACCGTCGCCTCTTCACCTCGACCAGCTACCCGGCGGACTACGGCTTCGTCGAGAACACCCTCGGTGAGGACGGCGACCCGCTGGACGCGCTGGTCATCCTGGACGAGCCGACCTTCCCCGGCTGCCTGATCAAGTGCCGCGCCATCGGCATGTTCAACATGACGGACGAGGCGGGCGGCGACGCCAAGCTGCTCTGCGTGCCGGCCTCCGACCCGCGTGTCGAGCACCTGCGCGACATCCACCACGTCTCCGAGTTCGACCGCCTGGAGATCCAGCACTTCTTCGAGGTCTACAAGGACCTGGAGCCGGGCAAGTCGGTCGAGGGCGCGAACTGGGTCGGCCGCACCGAGGCCGAGGCCGAGATCGAGGCCTCTTACAAGCGCCTCGAGGCCCAGGGCGGCCACCACTGAATCCGCTGAGTCCGCTCAGCCGGTAACAGGCTCGAACACGACGGGCGGTACCCCTTCATCGAGGGGGTGCCGCCCGTTCGTCGTCTGGTTGCGCCGGGGACGGAAGGGTTCCGCATACTGGTACCCGCGGGTGATCACGGACTGGAGGACGCGTGGCGGAGGCCGATGGGGCCGAGGACGGGAAGCCCCAGTCCGACGAGGCGCACAGCGCTTTCACAGCCCCGCCCGGTATGGAGCCGGGCGTTCCCGAGGAGGACCAGCCCACCTCGGAGTTCGTCCGTCCGGCGGGCGCCGAAACGGTGCAGCCGGAACCCGAGGGCTCCGCGTTCGCGCCCCCGGCCACCTACAGCGGCCGGCAGTCCCCGCCCGCCTACACCCCCGGCCAGGGCTTCCCCGTCTCCCTGATGAAGGAATCCCCCTGGCAGGACCGCATGCGCACCATGCTGCGCATGCCGGTGGACGTACGGCCCGTCCCCGAGGCTGCACTGCACAAGCACAGCGAGACCGGGCCCGCCGTGGGCCGCGTACTCGACCTGACCCTGCGCATCGGCGAGCTGCTGCTCGCGGGCGGCGAGGGCGCCGAGGACGTGGAGGCCGCGATGTTCGCGGTGGCCCGTTCGTACGGGCTGGACCGCTGCGAGCCCACGGTCACCTTCACGCTGCTGTCGATCACCCACCAGCCCTCCCTGGTCGACGACCCGGTCTCGGCGAGCCGGACCGTGCGCCGCCGCGGTACCGACTACACCCGCCTGGCCGCCGTCTACCAGCTGGTCGACGACATCAGCGCGCACGAGATCGAGCTCTCGCTGGAGGAGGCCTACCGGCGCCTCGCCGAGATCCGCCGCAACCGGCACCCGTACCCCTCCTGGGTCCTCACGACCGCCGCCGGGCTGCTCGCCGGGGCCGCCTCCACCCTGGTCGGCGGTGGCGTGCTCGTCTTCTTCGCGGCCGCGATCGGGGCGATGCTCGGCGACCGGCTGGCCTGGCTGTGCGCCGGGCGCGGGCTGCCGGAGTTCTACCAGTTCGTGGTCGCCGCGATGCCGCCCGCCGCGATAGGCGTGGCCCTGGCGCTGGCCGAGATCGACGTACGCGCGTCCGCGGTGATCACCGGCGGCCTGTTCGCGCTGCTGCCCGGGCGGGCCCTGGTCGCAGCCGTGCAGGACGGCCTGACCGGCTTCTACATCACCGCTTCCGCCCGGCTGCTGGAGGTCATGTACCTCTTCATCGGCATCATCATGGGCGTGCTGGTCGTGCTGTACCTCGGGCTCCAGCTCGGCACCTCGCCGAAGCCGGAGGAGGTCCTCCAGATCACCCAGCGGCCGCTGATCCAGATCGCGGCCTCGATGGTTCTGGTGTTCACGTTCGCGATCCTGCTCCAGCAGGAACGTTCCACCGTGTGGATCGTGACGCTGAACGGCGGGGTCGCCTGGGTGACCTTCGGGGCCCTGCACTACGCGGGCGGCATCCCGCCCGTGCCCTCCACGGCCATCGCCGCCGGGCTGGTCGGCCTGTTCGGCCAGCTCTTCTCGCGCTACCGCTTCGCGTCGGCCCTGCCGTACACGACAGCGGCCATCGGCCCGCTGCTGCCGGGCTCGGCGACGTACTACGGGCTGCTGCTGATCGCCGAGAACCGGCTGAACGAGGGCCTCGGCTCGCTCGTGAACGCCGCCGCCATCGCGCTGGCCATCGCGATCGGGGTCAACCTGGGCTCCGAGACCTCTCGGCTGTTCATGCGGATCCCGGGGGCCGCCAGCGCCGCCAAGCGCCGTGCGGCGAAGCGGACCCGCGGCTTCTAGAGCCCTTTTCGTCAAGCTGATCGCTCGACGGCGTCCCGGTTTTCGGGATGCCGTCGCCGCGGCATGGGCGCCTTTTCCGGAAAACCGCAGCGCGGATTCCGTGGATTCACCCGATGCGTCAATCCGACCTGTCAAGTCCCGAATTCCCGGGACGTGCCCTTGTGTGGCGACCCGCGCTTACTTGAGGCACGGGCCGACCAGGTTCGTGACATCCCGGCACCGGCCGGACCAGCGCCGGAGCCGGGATTCGCCCTCTCGACGCACAAGGAGAATCCCATGCCCAAGACAGCCTTGACCCGGCATTTCGTGACGTTGGCGACGACGACCGCCCTGGCGGCCGGAATCGTGGCGCTACCCGCGAGCGCATTCGCCGCGACGCCGCACAAGACTGCCTCAGTCAGTCACACCGACCTTGTCAACGACAAAAATGACAGCCGGAACAACAACCACAGAGGAAAGCAGAACAACAACAAGCAGCGGAAGGGAAAGGGAAACGGCGGGCACAACAAGCTTCCGGCGCCGCCGAAGCTGCCCTTGCCGCAGCTTCCGATACCGTTCCCGCCGAAGCTCCCGGTGCCGCCGCCTGAGCTGCCGAAGATCCCGCTGCCGCCGCAGCTGCCGATCCCGCTGCCGCCCGTGCCCAAGCTGCCGATCCCGCTGCCGCCCGTACCCAAGCTGCCGATCCCGCTGCCGATCCCGCCGAAGCTGCCGATCCCGCTGCCGGTCCCGCCCAGGCTCCCGATCCCGCTGCCCCCGGTACCGAAGCTCCCGATCCCGCTGCCGGTCCCGCCCAGGCTCCCGATCCCGCTGCCCCCGGTACCGAAGCTCCCGATCCCGCTGCCGCCGGTACCCAAGCTGCCGATCCCGCTGCCGCCGGTACCCAAGCTGCCGATCCCGCTGCCGAAGCTGCCGTTCCCCTTCCCGCTGCCGCTGCCCTTCTGACGGCCACGACGAACGGCAACAGCACGAGGGCGGGCACCCCTGAGGGGTGCCCGCCCTTCGCGCGGCTCCGCCGCCTGCAGCGGCCCGGCCTGCGTCCTAGCGCTTGGCGTGGCGGCGGCGCTCGCCGCCGGCCGGCGCCGCCTCGGAGCCGCCGCCGTTCGCCTTGGCCTCCTTGCGGGCCTTCAGCACCTCGAAGATCACCGGGATGAGCGAGAGGAGGACGATCAGGACGAGGATCGCCTCGACGTTGGTCTTGATGAAGTCGATCTGGCCGAGCCAGAAGCCCGCAACCGTGAGCCCGGCCCCCCAGGCGACGCCGCCGATGACGTTGTAGGTCAGGAACGTGCGGTACTTCATCGAGCCGGCGCCCGCGACCATCGGGGCGAACGTACGGACGATCGGCACGAAGCGGGCGAGCACGATGGCCTTCGGGCCGTGCTTGTCCATGAACTCGTGCGCCTTGTCCAGATTCTCCCGCTTGAAGAGCTTCGACTTCGGGCGGTTGAAGAGCTTCGGCCCGAAGACCTTGCCGATCATGTACCCGACCTGGTCACCGACGATCGCGGCGGCCGAGATCAGGGTGCAGACGAGCCACAGCGGCTGCTTGATGTACTCGCCGTTCGCGACCAGCAGGCCCGCCGTGAACAGCAGGGAGTCGCCGGGCAGGAAGGCGAACAGCCCGGACTCCGCGAAGACGATGACCAGGATGCCGATCAGGCCGTAGTGCGAGATCAGATAGTCCGGGGACAGCCACTCAGGGGCGAGCGCAAGCGTGTACACGAGTTCCGGGCTCTCCTGGATCGGGGGTATCGCGGCGGGCGTCCGCGGGTGCATCGGACATGACGGCGGTTTCAATTATCAACGCACAGGACCCCCTCCCGGTTCCAGTCACCGGGAGGGGGCCGTGTGGGGAACATCCGGCTGTTTACACCTTGCGGACGGCGTTCGCGAGGATCGCGTCCCGTACGAACACCGCCAGACCGGGGCGGACCGTGTCGTAGTAGGCCGTGAACCGCTCGTCCGCGACGTACATCTCACCCAGGCACGTGTGCATCTCGTGCGAGCAGGTGTAGCAGTTCCGGTCGATCCAGCCGCGGTGCTCCTCGGCCACGTCCATGGCCTCGTCGGATTCCGCGGCCGCACCGGCGTCCAGCAGCGCGGCGAACCGCCGGTTGATCTCGTCCGCCTCGGCCTGGAAGCGCTTCCAGTCGTCCTTCGTGTACGTGGCCGCCCGGCGGGCGGACTCCTTGTACGCGTCCGTGCCGCCCCAGCGCCGGTGCGCCTCGTCCGCGTGCCGGTCGGGGTCGAAGTCCCCGAAGACCTCGAACTTCTCCTCGGGCGTGAGGTTGATGCCCATTCTCTGTGCCTCCATGGCGTGCTCCACGGCCTCGGCCATCTGCTGGAGCCGGGCGATCCGGTCGGACAGGAGGGCGTGCTGCCGGCGCAGGTGCTCCCTCGGGTTCGACTCCGGATCGTCCAGCAGGACCGCGACCTCTTCGAGCGGGAAGCCGAGCTCCCGGTAGAACAGGATCCGCTGCAGCCGGTCGAGGTCGGCGTCGTCGTAACGCCGGTGACCCGCGCTGCTGCGGGTGCTCGGGGAGAGCAGGCCGATCTCGTCGTAGTGGTGCAGGGTGCGCACCGTGACTCCGGCGAATCCGGCGACCTGTCCCACGGAGTGACTCATCGTTTCCGCTCCTCTGGTTGGGTACGCCCTTCACTCTGAGTCCTCACGCCACGTGAGGTGCAAGTCCGCCGCCGGGGCGGGAAACGCCCTACGGGCTATCCCATGGCCTTGGTGCCGTCGATGGACTCCCGGATGACGTCCGCGTGGCCCGCGTGCCGCGCGAACTCCTCCACCAGGTGCAGCAGCATCCAGCGCATGGAGACCTTGTGGTTCTCGGGGAACCAGGGCGCCGGCGGCAGCGGGAAGGTCTCGTCGAGGCTGGGCAGGTCCCGGACGAAGGCCGTCAGCTCTGCAGTGACCTCGTCCCAGAACGCCTGGACGGAGGCGATGGTCTCGTCCCCGACCAGCCGGAAGGCGTCGGCCCAGGCCTCGGGGCTGTGCTCGGTCTCGCCCGCCCGCCCCTGTGCCATGCGCAGCCAGTTCAGCTCGACCCCGGCGACGT
This sequence comes from Streptomyces sp. NBC_01296, assembly GCF_035984415.1. Taxonomy (NCBI): domain Bacteria; kingdom Bacillati; phylum Actinomycetota; class Actinomycetes; order Kitasatosporales; family Streptomycetaceae; genus Streptomyces; species Streptomyces sp. NBC_01296. Next base: position 4,090,148 of record NZ_CP130720.1, read on the forward strand.
GCTTGACGAGCCCGGACAGCGACAGCTCGCTGGCGCTGGGCCGGCTCGCCGCCTGGTCCTCGGTCAGCCCGGCCAGCGATGCGCGGATCGCAATGCGCTGGGATTCGACGAAGAGCATGAGCGTGCCGCGCTCGTCGCCCAGGACCTCTTCGGAGATGTGCGCCATGACCTACCGCCTTTTCCGTGCGTCTTCCTGCTGACAAGAACGACGGTACGGGGGATTGAGGTCAGGTTCTGTCCTCAATCCCCACCTGATCCCTGCCTCAATTTCCGGCGTCGTCGGGGCGGATCGCCGGCAGGGCCGTCTGCGGCTTCGGGAGCAGGGCCTTGGTCAGGTCCTGGCCGCCCTTCTCGTCGAGCCCGTACATCGCCTCGTAGATCTTGCGCACCGCCGGTCCGGAGGCCCCGGAGCCCGTACCGCCCTGGGAGATCGTCATGACGATCGAGTAGTCCTCGGTGTACGAGGCGAACCACGAGGTGGTCTGCTTGCCCTGGACCTCCGCGGTGCCCGTCTTCGCGTGCATCGGGATCTGCTTCTGCGGCCAGCCGCCGAACCGCCAGGCCGCGCTGCCCGTGGTGGCCACCGCGGCGAGCGCGCCGTCGATGTCGTCGCGCAGCTCCGCGTCCATGGGCAGCCGGCCCTGCTCCTTCGGCGCGATCTCCTTGACCGAGGTGCCGTCGGCGCTGACGATCGCCTTGCCGACGCTCGGCTGGTGCATCGTGCCGCCGTTGGCGATGGCCGCGTAGATCGACGCCATCTGTATCGGGGTGACGAGGGTGTCGCCCTGGCCGATCGAGTAGTTGATCGCGTCGCCCTCGCGGAGCTGGTTGCCCTGGCGGCAGTTCTCGTACGCGATCTTCTCGGCGTACGAGCCGTCCTTCTTGCCGTCCCGGCACCAGGCGGCCTTGTTCGCCTCGAAGAAGTCCTTCTTCCACTGGCGGTCGGGGACCCGGCCGTTCACCTCGCTAGGCAGGTCGATGCCGGTCGCTCTGCCCAGGCCGAACTCATGGGCGGTCTTGAGGAACCAGTCGCCCGGGTCCTTCCTGGGGTTGATCCCGCCGTCCTTCTTCCACTCCTTGTCCGCGAGGGCGTAGTAGACGGTGTCGCAGGAGACCTCGAGGGCCCGGCCGATGGTGATGTCGCCGTAGCCCTGCGACTCGAAGTTGGTGAAGGTCTGGCTGCCCACCGAGTACGAGCTGGGGCAGCCGTACCGCCCGTTGAAGGGGTACCCGGCGTTCACCGCGGCGGTCGAGGAGACGACCTTGAAGATCGAGCCCGGGGCCGCCTGGCCCTGGATCGCGCGGTTGAGCAGCGGGTAGTTGGAGTCCTTGTCGGTGAGGGACGCGTAGTCCTTGGCCGAGATGCCGCCGACCCACGCGTTCGGGTCGTAGGTCGGGTTGGAGGCCATCGCGACGATGCGGCCCGTCTTGGCCTCCATGACGACGACGGCGCCCGAGTCGGCCTCGTAGTTCTTGTGCGTGTTCTTGTCGTACCCCTTGCGGGCCTCGATCATCGCGTTGTTCAGCTCGCGCTCGGCCACCGCCTGCACGCGCGAGTCGATCGAGGTGACGACGTTCGAGCCGGGCGTCGGCTTGTCGGCCTGCGCCTGCCCGATGACCCGCCCGAGGTTGTCCACCTCGTAGCGCGTGATGCCCGCCTTGCCGCGCAGCTCCTTGTCGTACGTGCGCTCCAGGCCGGAGCGGCCCACCTGGTCGGAGCGCAGGTACGGGGAGTCGGTCTTCTTGGCCTTGGTGATCTCCGCGTCGGTGACCGGCGAGAGGTAGCCCAGCACCTGCGAGGTGTTGGCCCCGTCGGGGCCGGCGTAGCGGCGCAGGGCGGTCGGCTCGGCGGTGATGCCGGGGAACTGCTCGGCGTGCTCCCTTATCTCCAGCACCTGGTCCGTGGTCGCCTCGTCGGTGACGGGGATCGGCTGGTACGGGGAGCCGTTCCAGCACGGCTTGGGCGTCTTGACGTCGCACAGCCGGACGCTGTTGACCACGTCCTCGGGATTGAGGCCCAGGACGCCCGCGAGCCGGGTCAGGACGTCCTTGCCCCTGTCCTTCATCCTGGTGAGGTCGGTACGGCTGGCGGAGACGACCATGCGCGTCTCGTTGTCGGCGAGCGGGACCCCGCGCGAGTCCAGGATCGAACCGCGCACCGCAGGCTGGACGACCTGCTGGGTGTGGTTGTTCTTCGCCTCGTCCGTGTACTCCTGGCCGTTGCGCACCTGGAGGTACCACAGGCGCCCGCCGAGGGTGAGCAGCAGCGAGAAGACGACCACCTGGATGACGACCAGGCGGTTCTGGACCCGGGGCGTGCGCCCCGTCTCCGGAATGTTGCTCAACTCAGGTCTCCCCCGGAACGCTGCCTGCCGCTGACTCGCACGAGTCTAGAGCGAGCCCGGAAGGGGAAGCGCGGTCAGAAGGGGAAACTGGTGCGGCCGTGCTGCACCGAGATCCACTTCTGGGTGGTGAACGCCTCGATCGTGGCCTCGCCGTTCAGCCGGCCCAGGCCCGAGGACTTCTCCCCGCCGAACGCGGCGAGCGGCTCGTCCCCGATGGTCGAGTCGTTGACGTGGATCATGCCGGTCTCGATCCGCTGCGCGAAGCGCACGCCGCGCTCCACGTCCCGCGTGTGCACGGCGCCGCTCAGCCCGTACGGGGTGGCGTTGGTCAGCCGTACGGCCTCGTCCTCGCCGTCGAAGACCACCAGCAGCGCCACCGGGCCGAAGATCTCCTGGCCGAGCAGCGGGGAGTCCTCGGGGAGGCCGGCCAGCACGGTCGGCTCGACCAGGTTGCCGCGCGTAGATCCGCGGACGAGGGCCTGCGCCCCGGATTCCACGGCCTGGTCCACGAGCGCGGTCAGGGCGTCGGCCTGGAAGGAGTTGATCAGCGGGCCGATGTGGGTGTCCGCCTCGTGGGGGTCGCCGGTCTTCAGGCTCCGCACCCGGGCGGTGAACTTCTCGGTGAACTCCTCCGCGACCGAGGCGTCCACGAGGATGCGGTTGGCGGCCATGCAGACCTGGCCCTGGTAGACGAAGCGGCTGAAGACGGCCGCGTCCACCGCGTAGTCGAGGTCGGCGTCGTCGAGGACGACGAGGGCGCTGTTGCCGCTGAGCTCCAGGACCGTCCGCTTGAAGTGCCGGGCGGCGACGGAGCCGACGTGCCGGCCGACCCGGTCGGAGCCGGCGAAGGAGATGACCTTCGGGACGGGGTGCGTGAGGAGCGCGTCGCCTATCTCGGCGATGTCGGTGACCAGCACGTTGAGGAGCCCGGCCGGCAGGCCCGCGTCCTCGAAGATCTTGGCGATGACCCCGCCGCCGACCACGGGTGCGTTCTGGTTCGGCTTGATCACCACCGCGTTGCCCAGCGCCAGGGCCGGGGCGACCGACTTCAGGGTGACCAGGAAGGGGAAGTTGAAGGGGCTGATCACGGTGACGACGCCGACCGGGAGGCGCTGGACCCGGTTCTCCTTGCCCTCGACCGGCGAGGCGAGGATGCGGCCCTCGGGGCGGATGGCCAGCTGGATCGACTCGCGGATGAACTCCTTGGCGAGGTAGACCTCGTACTCGGCCTTGGGACGCGTCCCGCCGAGCTCGTCGATCATCGCCTCGATGATCTCCTTCTCGCGCTCCTCGGTGATCCGCAGGGCGCGTTCCAGGACGGCGCGTCTGGCGTACGGGCTGGTGGCGGCCCACTCTCTCTGGGCGCGCTCGGCGCCGAGGTAGGCCTGGTCCACCTGCTCGACGGTGGCCACCGTGATGGCCGCGAGCTTCTCCCCGTTGTACGGGTTGACGTCGATGATGTCCCACGAACCGGTGCCGGCCAGCCATTCGCCGTCGATGTACTGGTGAGCCAGGTCGTCGAATATGGACATGCCATCCCTTACTGCGAGCGCGCACCCGTGCGCTGCACCGGAGACCGATCGGTCATCATGCACTGATCAGACGTCATACTACGTGCGAATCAAGACAGTTGAAGAAGACCGCGGAGAAGATCCCGCGTCCGGTCGGCGTCGGGGCAGTCTGCCTGGAGCCGTTCCATCGCCCTTTCGTACTGCGCCACTTCCTCGTCTTTGTCCAGGTAGAGGGCACTGGTGAGCTGTTCCAGATAGACGATGTCCTGGAGGTCGGACTCCGGAAAGCGCAGCAGGGTGAAGGCTCCGCTTTCGCCCGCATGGCCGCCGAAGGAGAACGGCATCACCTGGAGCTGCACGTTGGGCCGCTGGGAGACCTCGATGAGGTGCTCCAACTGTCCGCGCATGACATCGCGGTCGCCGTACGGGCGGCGCAGCGCGGCCTCGTCGAGGACGGCGTGGAAGACCGGGGCGCTCTCGGAGACGAGCACCTTCTGGCGCTCGAGGCGCAGTGCGACGCGGCGGTCGATCTCGGCCTTCGTGGCGCCGGGCATGCCGCGGCTGACGACGGCCTGCGCGTAGGCCTCGGTCTGCAACAGGCCGTGGACGAACTGGACTTCGTAGATCCGGATGAGCGAGGCCGCGCCCTCCAGGCCGACGTACGTCTGGAACCACCCGGGCAGCACGTCGCCGTAACTGTGCCACCAGCCGGCCGCGTTGGCCTCGCGGACCAGCCCCAGCAGGGACTCCCGCTCCGCGCCGTCCGTGACTCCGTAGAGCGTGAGGAGGTCCTCCACGTCCCTTGCCTTGAAGCTCACCCTTCCCAACTCCAAGCGGCTGATCTTCGATTCGGATGCGCGGATCGAGTAGCCGGCCGCCTCACGGGTGATGCCGCGGGATTCTCGGAGTCGCCTGAGCTGAGAGCCCAGGAGGATGCGGCGCACCACAGAACCGCTTGCTTCTGCGGTCACTAGTCCTGCCCTCCCCATCGCCATGTGTACGCGTGGTCTGCGCGTGATGTGCGTCGCCGGGGCCCCCGCACCCCAGGTCCCGCAGTCTGCCACCAAAACGCATCGGTCCGTACTCGTTCTGTAACGGAATCCCGCCTGCCGGAAAAGAAGTCCGTAAGTATGCGTAGGAAGAAATGAGCAAGAACCATCACGGGAGTGGACAGGTCCGGCGCGTGCACGTGCATCTGCCCTTGCATCCAGCTTCTGCATTCGGAACGATGGTGCCGCGCACCTGCGTGCTCTTCGCGCCGGCGCCGGACCCACCCCGCAGTTCTTTCTGGACGGAGCGCGCCGCTCTGCCCGCGAATCCCGGGAGTGCCTCGCATGGGGACGAATGGATCGACCATGCTCGAGCCGTTACGGCAGGGGCTGCCCCCGGTCGACCCCACGGCTGTCTCCGGGTCCGCCTCCTGCGCTCTGCCCGCCCGGTTCGAGGCGGTGCGGGGCGCCCGTTCGTTCACCCGGTCCACCCTGTCCCAGTGGGGCCTCGACGACCGCTTCGACGACGTCGCCCTGGTGGTCTCCGAACTCGTCACGAACGCGCTGCGCCACGCCCTGCCCGAGGACACCAGGCCCGCGACCGGCGGCGCCGGCGAGCCGGAGGCCTCGGTACGGCTGCACCTGATGCGGTGGAGCACCCGCCTGGTGTGCGCGGTACGGGACCCCAGCGAGGACCGGCCGGGCGGATCGTTCGCGCCGGAGCGGACGCAGGAGAACTGCGACCTGGAGTCGGGGCGCGGGCTGTTCCTCGTGGACGCGTACAGCGACAGCTGGGGCTGGCATCCGCTCGCGGGACGGCTGACCGGCAAGGTGGTCTGGGCGCTGTTCATGCTGCACGAATAGACAGCGGGTCGTTCGCGGGCACACACGGGCATACGACGACTGGCCGGGGTTGATCATTTCGATCAGTCCCGGCCAGTGCACGTGCATGGCTTGATCGGTGCGCCGTTCCTCGGGCGATCGGGCGATGTGCCGATCGGTCGATCAGGCGATCAGGTGGTCGAACTCGCCGTCCTTGACGCCCAGCAGCAGCGCCTCGATCTCGGCCGGCGTGTAGACGAGCGCGGGCCCGTCCGGAAAGCGCGAGTTGCGCATGGCGACAGCTCCACCCGGCAGCTTGGCGAACTCCACACAGGAACCTTGCGAGTTGCTGTGTCTGCTCTTCTGCCAGGTCACTCCGTCGAGTTCTGCAGCTGCCATCCCGTTGTACGCGTGGTCCACAGGAAGCCCCCGATAGTGCAGATGTCAACTGCACCGGATCATAGCTGTGTTCATAAGCGCATGCATGGGCAGATGCACGTGCACGCGGAGGGTGCTCTCCCGATCACTGTCAGGGAAGAACTCGGGTGGATCAGGGGCGAATCAGACCCTTATAAGGATTGGATCAAGGCGCAGCGGGGGTCATCGGCGTGCACGGCACGCCTTTCAGCACTCCTTCAGATTTGTACGGATGCGTGCGGAGCTGTTCGATGGCCGGGTCCGTCCGAAACACCCGTCGCCGCCCGAAGGTGGGAACGCGCATGCTCCGCAATGCCCTTGAGCCCTGGCACCTGATCCTGCTCCTCGTGGTCTGCGTGTTGGTCTTCGGTTCGAAGAAGCTGCCCGACATGGCCCGTTCCCTGGGCAGGTCGATGCGCATCCTGAAGTCGGAGACCCAGGCCCTGCGAGACGAGGGCGGCAACACCCCCTAGCGAGGCAGCGGGCGGCGTTTGCCGCCCATGTGCGCGCGGTCGGCGGCGGCCGTGCCGTCCTCCCAGCCCGCATGGTCGGTGGCCCCGCGCAGCCGGGTGGTCGTGGTCCGGGGGAACATCTCGTCCGCCCGGGAGGTGACGGCGACGTCGCGGGCCACCAGCGCGGGCAGGTTGTCGGGGGCCTCGGCCACGGTGTGCTCGGCCGTCTCGGCGAGGCGCTGGCCGAGCCGGCTGGCGTACGCGAGCAGGAAGGACTGCCGGAACGTCTTGGTCCGCTTGCGCCCGCCGGAGCGCTGGGCGGCCTCGGCGCGGGTCATGGCGGCGGTCCCCTGCACGAGCAGGGACGTGTAGAGCAGCTCGACGGCCTCCAGGTCGCTCTCGAACCCCACCACGGTGGAGAACTCGTAGGCGCTGTTCCACACCGCCCGGCACCGGTTGGCCGTGGCGACGGCGTCCAGCAGCACGGCCTTGGCCTCTTCGTACGGCGCCTCGACCCCGATCCGGCAGGCCCCGGGCACCTGGGCGGGCCCCTTGCCGCTCGCCGCGAGCAGGGCCTCGTCGACGGTGTGCTGCGCCATCAGCTCCTGGGCCTTGGCGCTGAGCGCCTCCGCCTCCTCCGGGAAGGTGGTCGCCTCGGCCTTGGCGAGCAGGGCCCGGATGCGGCCGAGCATGCGCGGCTCGATGTGCGCGTGCTCCAGGGCATCGGCGGCCGGGTCCCCGGGAACCGGACCCACCGGTTCGATGGAGGGCAGCCGGATCAGCAGCCGGAACACCTCGAGGACGGAGGTGGCGAGGCTGAACCGGTCGGCCTTCTCGCGCCGCACGAGCAGTTCCCCGTACTCCGCGTCGTCCGCCCACCACACCTCGGCGTCGGTCCACCGCTCGGGCAGCCGGGCGTAGCGCCTCGCCTCGGCGGCGATCAGGTCGCAGGTGATCCGCAAATGCCGGTCGCCGAGGTCCCGCCCCACCAGCCGGAGCACGTCGGCGGGCTGCCACCCCCGCTCCCAGGCCTGCCGTACGTACGCCTCCCCGCGCCCCAACAGCTCCCGCCCGACCGCGCCCCACTGCCCGCCGTCCCCGACGAGCACCGAGGCCCCGGCATCCAGCCCGGCATCGTCCTGGCTGTAAAGGGCGGCTTCACAGGCACGGTCGACAATCTCTCTCACCCCCTCAGCTTTGCACGCCCCCACCGCGCACAGCCCGCCCTCCCCCACGCTGCCGCTGCGGGTACCCCCAGCGGCAGCGTGGGGAGGGTCCGGGAGCGGAGCGCCCCCGGAGTGGCAGGCAGGCGGGCTGTCAGACCCCGGTGGGACACTCGCACCCATGAGCGACCCCACCCCCCACTGGGCCCTCGCCGAAGCCGGCGACGGCCTCTGGCACGCCACGCCGCTCACCCCCAACCCCGGCCCCGGCAGCCGCCCCCTCACCGTCCACGACCCCGCGGACGCGATCCGCTCCGCCCCCGCCACCACCCGCTGGATCTGGCGGAGCACCAGCGCCGTCTACCCCCGCCTCCTCGCCGCCGGCACCCGTGTGGAGCGCTGCCACGACATCGAGGACGCCGAGCTCCTCCTGCTCGCCCACGAGGGCCGCTACGGCGAACCCCGCTCGGCGGCAGCCGCCTGGGCCCGCCTCACCGGCGCCCCCGTACCCCCCGATCCCCCGCAGCGCACCGCGACACCCACCACCCAGGACTCCCTCTTCGACCCCCAGCCCACCTCCGCCCCCCTCCCCCTCGACGCGCTCGTCGCCGTCTTCCACGACCAGGCGAAACGCAGCGCCGCCACCGCCCACCCCGACCGCCTGCGCCTCCTCGTCGCCGCCGAGTCCGCCGCCTTCCTGATCGCCGCCGAAATGCACCGCTCCGGGCTCCCCTGGCGGGCCGACGTCCACCGCGCGCTGCTCACCGAGCTCCTCGGCGAGCGCTACGCCGGCGGCGGCGAGCCCCGCCGCCTGGCCGAGCTGGCCGACGAGATCTCCGCCGCGTTCGGCCGCCGCGTACGCCCCGATCTCCCGGCCGACGTCATCAAGGCCTTCGCCGAGGCCGGGATCCGGCTCAAGTCCACCCGCCGCTGGGAGATCCAGGAGCTCGACCACCCCGCCGTGGAGCCCCTCCTCGCGTACAAGAAGCTGTACCGGATCTACACCGCCCACGGCTGGTCCTGGCTCCAGGACTGGGTGCGCGACGGCCGCTTCCGCCCCGAGTTCGTCCCCGGCGGCACCCTCACCGGCCGCTGGGTCACCAACGGCGGCGGGGCCCTGCAGATCCCGAAGGTGATCCGCAGGGCCGTCGTCGCCGACCCAGGCTGGCGGCTCGTCGTCGCCGACGCCGACCAGATGGAGCCCCGCGTCCTGGCCGCGATCTCGCGCGACCCCGCCTTCATGGAGGTGGCCGGGCGCCCCGAGGACCTGTACACGGCCATCTCCCGCCAGGGCTTCTCCGGCGACCGGGACATGGCCAAGCTCGCCGTCCTCGGCGCCGTGTACGGGCAGACCTCCGGCGACGGCCTGAAGAACCTGGCCGCGCTGCGCCGCCGCTTCCCGCAGGCCGTGGCGTACGTGGACGACGCCGCCAAGGCGGGCGAGGAGGGGCGCCTCGTACGGACCTGGCTGGGCCGGACCTGCCCGCCGCCGGTCGGCGCCGACGAGGACGGCGAAGCCGGGATCCCGCAGGACAGGGAGGACGGCTGGACGCCCGGCCATGCCTCCACCAACACCCGGGCCCGCGGCCGGTTCACCCGCAACTTCGTCGTCCAGGGCAGCGCCGCCGACTGGGCCCTGCTGCTGCTCGCGGCCCTCCGGCAGGCCATCGCGGGAGCCGGGATGCGGGCCGAGCTGGTGTTCTTCCAGCACGACGAGGTGATGGTGCACTGCCCCGCCGAGGAGGCCGAGGCCGTCGCCGAGGCGATCCGCGCCGCCGGCGACCGGGCCGGCCGGATCGCCTTCGGCGACACCCCGGTCCGGTTCCCGTTCAGCACGGCGATCGTGGAGTGCTACGCGGACGCCAAGTAGGAGCGGACGCCACGCAAGCGCGCTCGCCCCGGCTGATCAGCCGAACCACTTCGGGTCGAGCGCGATCTGCTGCAGCTGCTCCATCGTCAGGACCGGCTTGTCCCGGGTCGCGGGCTTGTTCTGGTTGCCGGTGTTGAAGGCGGAGACGACCACGCGTCGGCCGTCCGGCCGCAGCGTGTCGACGGTCCAGCAGACGACGTTCGCGCCGCCCTTCTCACCGGGCAGCTCCTCGGACTTCACCTTCGTGCCATCGGGCTGGGTGACGGCCCCGGCCCCGAAGCGGCCCTTGAGCAGCTCGCCCATGCCGGCCTGCACGTTGACCTGGACGAGCGACTGGCCCTTGCCGTCGTCGAGCACGACATAGCCGTAGTCCCCCTCTCCGCCCTTGCTGTCGACCGTGATCCCGCTCTTCGGCAGCAGGGACTCCAGTACCGCGGCGGCGCCCGATGCCGTGTCCGCCGGCCCGGCACCGGCATCCGGCGCGGCGGCGGGCAGGTCGCTCAGCGCCGGCCGCCACAGCGGCGAGGTCGCGAAGGCCTTCAGTTCGCCCGGGGTCAGCGGCGGATCGGTCCGTGAGACGGGCTGCCCCTTCTCGGCCGTAGCGTTCCACTCCTGTACGTCCACCTGGTAGCCCTGCGGGGTCACCAGCGTGGCCCGCCACAGCTTCGTGGGCTCCCGGCGGTCGGGGTACTCGTAGCCCCGGAAGACCATGAGCTTCGAGCCGTCCGCCAGCGTCTCGGCGGTGCAGCCGTCGAAGTCCTGGAGGTTCTCGTCGGGGCAGGCCACGGACTGGGCCGCGCTCTGCCCCTTCGGTTCGACCCGCGCGAGATCGACTCCGAGGACCGCCGGGCCCTTCCCGTCGTCGTAGAGCCCGGAGACCCTCGGGTGGGCCGTCTCGCCCGTACCCCGCGCCTTGGCCCCGGACACCGTGCCACCGGGCAGCAGTTGCTTGAACACCCCGATCAGCTGATCGGCGGAGACGGCGCCGCCGCCGGTCTTCTCGTTCATCACCGGCGACTGCGTCGGGACGGCCGGCGGCGCGGCGACCGTCGTGCCGGAGCCGCCCGCGCCGTCGAAGAGGCCGCCGGTGTAGGCGCTGCCGCCGGCGATCAGCGCCAGGGCGACCACCGATCCGCCGACCACGGCGGCCCGGCGGCGCGCCACCAGCCGCCGTCCGCGCTGTTCACCGGCGGTGACGAGGGCGTGCGCGTCGGGCGAGAAGCCGTCCCCCGTACGCCGCAGGGCTTCGCTGAGCTCATCTTCAAAGGGCATGCGGAACCAGTCCTTCCACCGAGTAGCAAGGGAAAAAGACGATCGAGGTGACGGTGCGGGGTTCAGAGACCGGCGAACTCGCTGAGTGAACCGCCCAGTTGAGCCCGCAGTCGACCCAACGCCCGTGTGGTGCGGGTCCGCACCGCCGCCGAGGTGGCGTTCATCGCGTCGGCGGTCTCCTCCACGCTGCGGTCCTCCCAGTACCGCAGCACGAGCACCGCCCGGTCCTTCGGCGCCAGCCGCCCCAGCGCCTCCAGCAGCGTCAGCCGCAGCGCCGGATCGCCGCCGCCGGCCGCCGGCGCGCCGGACTCGGGGAACTCCCCGACCGGGCGCTCCCCCGCCGATCTGCGCCGCTGGTGCGTCAGGAAGGCCCGTACGAGCACGGTCTGCGCGTACGCCGCCGGGTTGTCGATACGGGAGATCCGCCCCCAGAGCAGGTACATCCGCCCCAGGGTCTCCTGCACCAGGTCCTCCGCGAGGTGCGTGTCCCCGCTGGTCAGCAGACAGGCCGACCGGTACAGATGCCCCGACCGGCCCGCCGCGAACTCGCGGAACCCATCCCTGCGCCCCTCCCGCATTCACTCCCCCTCGCGTCCGTCTCACCCCAATGACGCGACGGCGGTGCCGGAATGTTTCACCCCAGCCCGTGGAAGTAGACGTGTAACGCGTCGCGTTCAAAACCCTCCGCCTCGTAGAGGCTCTGCGCGACGCGGTTGTCGTACGCGGTCTCCAGCTGCACCCCGGCCGCCCCGGCCTCCCGGGCCCGGCGCAGCACGTCGCGCAGCAGCGCCCGCCCGGCGCCGGTGCGGCGGCCGGACGGGTCGACGTACAGGTCGCTCAGGATCCACACCGGCCGCAGGGCGAGCGACGAGAAGGTCCGGTAGACCTGCGCGAACCCGACCGTGCCGGCCCCCGGCACATCGGCGAGCAGCACCAGGGACTCGCCGGCCCGGATCCGCTGGGCGAGGAAGGCGCGGGGCCGGTCCGGGTCCTCGACCTTCACCTCGTAGAAGTCGAGGTACCCGCGGAACAGCGCGGCCGCGACGTCGACGTCCCCGTCCCGGTCCCCTGCAACGCGCACCACCACCTTCACCTCGTCCATGCCCTCAGTGTCCGGTGACGGGCTGCGCGGGCAGGCTGAAGACGTGGTCCGGAGTGACGATCTTGGTGATCGCCTCGCCGAACAGGGTGCTGGGCTCGGAACCCTCGTAGGAGATGTCCGTGTTCAGCGTCAGCGCCAGCGTGGCCTTCGCCTGAGGCAGGTACACGACCAGCGCCTGGTAGCCGGGCAGCGAGCCGTTGTGGCCGATCCAGCCCTGGACGTTGAAGATGCCCAGGCCGTAGCCGGTGCCGGGCAGCGCCTCGACGACATTCAGGCGCTCGGCCTGGGTGGCGGGCTTCAGCAGCGTGCCCGTGGCCAACACCCTCGCCCAGGTCTTCAGGTCGGCGAGATCGGAGATCATGGCGCCGGCCGCCCAGCCCCAGGAGGGGTTCCAGTCGGCCGCGTCCTCGACCTTCCCGGTGGCGGTCTGGTCCGTGTACCCCTGGGAGTGCGGAGTCGGGAACTCCGCGCCGACGGGGAAGAGCGTGTGCCGCAGACCGGCGGGGCGGACGACCTTCTGGTTGATGTAGGCGTCGAGCTTCTGCCCGCTCTGCTTCTCCACCACCAGCCCCAGCAGGATCAGGTTGGTGTTGCAGTAGTAGAACTTCGCGTTGGGCTCGAACAGCACCGGGTGCTTGAAGGAGTACGCGAGCAACTCCTGCGGGGTGAAGGGCCGTCGGGGATTGCTGGTCAGCGCCTTGAAGAAACCTTCGTCCTCAGAGTAGTTGAACAGCCCGCTCCGCATCCCGGCGAGCTCGCGCAGCGTGATCCGGTCCCCGTTGGGCACCCCGGACACGTACTTGCCGATGGGGTCGTCCAGCCCGACCTTGCCCTGGTCGACCAGCTGGAGCAGGGCGGTCACGGTGAAGGTCTTGGTCACGCTGCCGATGCGCATGTTCATGTCCGTGCTGATCGCCCGGCCGGTGGCCTTGTCGGCGACACCGAAGGCCCGCACGTAGTCACCCTTGCCGGGGGCCGAGAGCGACACCATCACCCCGGGTATCCGGGCCTCGCTCATCACCTTCCGGACGGCATCGTCCAACTGCCGTGCCACGGCGGGGGTGAGCTGCGGGAACTCCCCGTCGGCGGCGACCGGTCCCGACGGAGAGGCGCCGACGGCAGCCGGGGCCGAAGCCGAGGCGCTGGAGGCGACCGACGTATCCAGGGCGTATCCCGCCCCCACCCCCAGAGGCACCACCACCAGGCCCACTGCGGCCGCCCCCACCGCCACTTTGCGCAACCGTGTCGACATCCCGGCCTCCTGCCACGCGTCGCCCAGGTCCAGCCTTCCCAACCTAGCCCCGCCCCGCCCCCCGAGCGACCGGGGCCCCTCCGGGCCCCCGAACCCCCAGGTCACCCTCCCCCGGCGGGATCGACGCCCTCCCCCGCAGAACCCGGCGATCCCACACCGCAAGGAGCCGCACCGGCCAGCCGCGTCAGGACATAGCAAAAGCCCCAGGTCACGGCGAGTGAGTCCTGGGGCTTCTACAGAGCCGCCTTCGGGATTCGAACCCGAGACCTACGCATTACGAGTGCGTTGCTCTGGCCAGCTGAGCTAAGGCGGCACCGCTGGTCAGACAAGTGTTTCCTCGAAGAGGAGCTCTCATCAGCAGCGGCGCCAAGTCTACAGGCTGAAACGGGGTGCCCTGAACCATGTTTTGGAGGGGCGGGATGCCTGGCCGATATCGGGATCAATGGGTGATGTCCGGTCCGCCCGGGGCATGGGCGGACCGGACGGCCGGGCCGATCGACGGGAGGCAGGGCGTCAGGTGCACTTCTTGCCGTCCTTGGGCGGAGTTCCCGTCAGCAGGTACGTGTTGATCGCCGTGTCGATGCAGGAACTGCCGCGGCCGTACGCCGTGTGCCCGTCGCCGTCGTACGTGAGCAGGACGCCCGAGTCGAGCTGCTGCGCCAGCGCCTGGGCCCACTTGTACGGGGTCGCCGGGTCCCGGACGGTGCCGACCACCACGATCGGCGGGGCGCCCTTCGCGCTCAGGGCGCGGGCCGTGCCGGTGGCCTTGACCGGCCAGTACGTGCAGTTCAGCGAGGCCCAGGCAAGGCCTGCGCCGAACACCGGGGAGGCCTTCTGGAAGGAGGGCACGGCCGTGTCGACCGCCTCCGGGCCGGTGAAGGCGGGGGGCTGGTCGAGGCAGTTCACCGCGGCGTTCGCGAACATCAGGTTCGCGTACTTGCCGTCCGGCTCCCGCTCGTAATAGCTGTCGGCGAGGGCGAGCAGAGCGGACCCGTCGCCGTTCATCGCCGCCGTCAGCGCCTCGCGCAGCTGCGGCCACGCACTCTCGTCGTACAGCGCCGCGATCACCCCGGTCGTGGCGAGGGACTCGCCCAGCGGGCGGTCCGGATCGCCGCTGGGCACGGGCTGGGCGTCGACCTTGCGGAAGAACTCCTGGAGCTGCCCCGCCATCGCCTCCGGCCCGCCCTTGCCGAGCGGGCAGTCGGGCTGCTTCGCGCAGTCCTTGGTGAAGGAGCGCAGGGCCGTCTCGAAGCCCCCGGTCTGGTCCCGGTTCAGATCGAGCGCCGGAAGGGAGGGATCGATCGCACCGTCCAGGACGAGCCGGCCGACCCGGCCGGGGAAGAGGTCCGCGTACGTCGCCCCGAGCAGGGTTCCGTACGAGGCGCCGACGTACATCAGCTTCTCGTCGCCCAGCGCCGCCCGGAGCACGTCCATGTCGCGGGCGGCCTCGACGGTGGAGACGTGCGGCAGGACCCGCTGCGAGCGGGTCTGGCAGCCGGCCGCGAACTCCTTGAACGCGGCCACCAGCTCGGCCCGCTCCGCAGCGTCGTCCGGCGTCTGGTCCACCTGCGTGAACTTGTCCATCTCCGGCCCGGTCAGGCACTGGACCGGGCTGCTGCGGTCCACCCCGCGCGGGTCGAAGGACACCATGTCGTACTGGGCGCGGACGGGGGCCGGGTACCCCACGCCCGCGTACGACTGGAGGTAGCCGATGCCGGAGCCGCCGGGGCCGCCCGGGTTGACCACGAGCGAGCCCAGCCGCTTGCCGGGCCCCGTGGCCTGGCGGCGGGCCACGGCGATGTCCACGTCCTGGCCGGACTCGGGGTGCGCGTAGTCCAGCGGTGCCTTCATCGTGGCGCACTGGAACCCGGGGACACCGCACTCCCGCCAGCTCAGCTTCTGCTCGTAGTACGAGCGCAGCGCGGCCGGGACCGCGGTCGGGGCTGCCGACCGGGCAGCGCCCCCGGCCGAGGACGCGGCGGCGCTCGGTCCTCCCGACCCGGCCGAGGTGCACCCGGAGAGCAGCAGCCCGGCAGCTGCGATCACGGTTCCGGTGGTACGCAGCAGGCGACTGGTGTCCATCCTCGGAGCCTACGTGCTGCCGGGCGACCCGGCCCGGGAGTGCCCGCGCCGACCGGCCGCCCGCCACCCGGGGGCGCGCCGCAGCCCCGCCCTGATCCCGCAGTACCCGGCCCGACCTCGGCGGATCGCTCATACGGGTGAAACGGTCAACCGCGGTTGAAGGCGCGGCCGCCCGGTGCGGGGCGGCTCAGCCCGCGCGCAGCGACATCGTCATCGCCTCGACCGCGAGGAGCGGGGCCACGTTGCGGTCCAGGGCATTGCGGCAGGCGATGATCGCCTCGATCCGGCGCAGGGTGCGCTCCGGTCCGGACGCTCGGGCGATCCGGTCCAGGTCGGGCCGCATCTCCTCGTTCGCGATCGCCAGCGAGGAGCCGAGCTGGAGGGCCAGCACGTCCCGGTAGAAGCCGGTGAGGTCGGTGAGCGCCAGGTCGAGCGTGTCGCGCTGGGTACGGGTGCGGCGGCGCTTCTGCCGGTCCTCGAGCTCCTTCATCACGCCCGCCGTGCCGCGCGGCATCCGGCCGCCGGTGCCGGCCCCGGCGCCGAGCGCGGCCCTCAGGTCCTCGGTCTCCTTGGTGTCGACCTCCTCCGCGACCTGCTTGGCGTCCTCGGCGGCGGCGTCGACCAGCTCCTGGGCGGCCTTGAGGCAGCCGCCCACGTCGTCGATGCGGAGCGGGAGCTTCAGCACGGCGGCACGGCGGGCGCGGGCGGCCTCGTCCTGCGCGAGCCGGCGGGCCCGGCCGATGTGGCCCTGCGTCGCGCGCGCCGCGGCGGCGGCGACGGCGGGATCGATGCCGTCGCGCCGGACCAGCACATCGGCGACGGCGGAGACGGGCGGGGTACGCAGGGTCAGGTGGCGGCAGCGGGAGCGGATGGTGGGCAGCACATCCTCCAGAGAGGGCGCGCACAGCAGCCACACGGTCCGCGGAGCGGGCTCCTCCACGGCCTTCAGGAGCACGTTGCCCGCCCCCTCGGTCAGCCGGTCGGCGTCCTCGAGGACGATGACCTGCCAGCGGCCCACGGCAGGGGAGAGCTGCGCCCGGCGGACCAGCTCGCGGGTCTCCTTCACGCCGATGGACAGCAGATCGGTACGGACGATCTCCACATCGGCGTGCGTACCGACCACGGTGGTGTGGCAGCCGTCGCAGAACCCGCAGCCCGGCTCGCCCCCGAGGGCGCGGTCGGGGCTGGTGCACTGCAGGGCGGCCGCGAAGGCCCGGGCGGCGGTGGACCGCCCGGAGCCGGGCGGCCCGGTGAACAGCCAGGCGTGGGTCATCCTGGACGCGGCGGGCGGCGGCGTCCGGGCCTCGACGGCGGTGACCAGGGCGTCGGCGTCACGGGCGGCGGCGGCCAGCTGCGACTGCACCCGCTCCTGTCCCACCAGGTCGTCCCATACGGGCATCCCGCCCACCGCCTTTCACCGGCCGTCTTCCCTTGGCCGTCCGTGCCGCTCGTCCTGCTCGCGCCCGCCCCCAGTGTGGCGTGCGCCACCGACAATCCCCGTCAGCGGCGGCGCGGACCGCCCTCTTCGTCCTCGTCGTCCCGGCGCCGGCCCAGCAGCTCGTCCGCCAGGGTCGGCAGATCGTCCAGCGGGGTCTCTTCGGCCCAGGCGGACCGCGGCCGGCTCGGCCGCGCCGGCTGACCCGGCTGGCTCTGCGCGCTCGGGCCGCCGTCGTCGCCGAGGAGCGGGAGCTCGCGGGTCACGTCGTCGCCGGAGTCCCGGAAGATGCCCGGCGGCACCCGGTCGGCCGGGCTCTCTTCCGGACGCCGGGCCGTCGGCCGCGTGGCGGAGCGGGCCTGGCCGGCCGGAGCCTGACCGGCCGGCGGGCTCGTTCGGGACGGGCGTACGGGCGGCAGGACCGCCGTCTCGTCGGTCGCGCCGGCCGCCGGGACGGCGGGCAGCACCGAGGTCTCCGCCGCCGGGTCGATCTTCGGCACGGGGACCGTCTGGGTCACGTCGTCCGGCTGGACGACCCGCTTGACCAGCGGGGTCTCCACCGTCACCGCGTCGTCCGGGAGCGGCTCCTTGGTCATCGCCACCTTGGGGGCGGGAGCCTTGGCAGGAACAGCCGGAGCCGGGGCGGGCGAAGGCGCAGGAGCCGGAGCCACGGCAGGGGCCGAAGCCGCCGCCGCGGCCTGGGCAGCCGCCGCGGCCGCCGAGGCCTCCGCCAGCCGGCGCGCCTCCTCGGCCCTGAGCAGGGCCTCCTCGGCACGCCGCTGCTTCTCCAGCCGCCGCTCCTCGGCCTCGGCACGCAGCCGGGCCTCTTCCTCCGCCTGCTTGCGCAGCCGCTCCGCCTCCGCAGCGCGGGCCTTCTCCTCGGCCTCCACGCGCAGCCGCTCGGCCTCGGCCCTGGCGCGGGCCTCCTCCTCGGCGCGCAGCCGCTCCTCCTCCGCCCTGCGGGCGGCCTCGGCCTCGGCCTTGATCCGGGCGGCTTCGGCCTCGGCCTTCAGCCGGGCTTCCTCCTCGGCCCGCAGCCGCTCTGCCTCGGCCTTGCGGGCCGCCTCTTCCTCGGCCCTGCGCCGGGCGTCCTCCTCGGCCTTGCGCCGGGCCTCGGCCTGGGCCGCCACCTCGGCCTCCGAGAGCGGAAGCATCCGGTCCAGGCGGTGGCGCACGACGGTGCTCACGGACTCCGGGTCCTGACCGGCGTCGACCACCAGGTAGCGCCCGGGGTCGGCCGCGGCCAGCGTCAGGAAGCCGGCCCGCACCCGCTGGTGGAACTCGGCCGGCTCCGACTCCAGCCGGTCCGGGGCCTCGGTGAACCGCTCGCGGGCCGCCTCCGGCGACACGTCGAGCAACACGGTCAGGTTCGGGACGAGCCCGTCGGTGGCCCAGCGCGAGATCCGGGCGATCTCGGTCGGGGACAGGTCGCGCCCGGCGCCCTGGTAGGCCACCGAGGAGTCGATGTAGCGGTCGGAGATGACGACCGCACCGCGCTCCAGGGCGGGCCGGACGACGGTGTCCACGTGCTCCGCGCGGTCGGCGGCGTACAGCAGCGCCTCGGCGCGGTTCGACAGCCCGGCCGAGGAGACGTCGAGCAGGATCGAGCGGAGCCGCTTGCCGACCGGGGTGGCCCCCGGCTCGCGGGTCACGACGACCTCGTGGCCCTTGCCCCGTATCCAGTCGGCCAGCGCCTCGACCTGGGTGGACTTGCCGGCGCCGTCGCCGCCCTCCAGGGCGATGAAGAACCCGGCGTCGGACGCGGCCTGCACCGGCTCCCCGCCGCGCAGCGCCTCGCGCAGGTCGCGGCGCAGCGGTACGCCGCTGCGGTCGTCGGCCTTGGCGAGCACCACCACGCCGACGGGCAGCAGCAGGGCGCCGACCAGCATCAGGGTGAAGGCGGCCCCGCCGTGCGCGAAGACGACGTCCCCGCCGGCCAGCCGGTGCGGGCCGATCCCCGCGGCCAGGACCGGGGCGAGGACGGCGCCGATGCCCACGGCCACCCGTACGACGGCCTGCAGGTGCTCGGTGACCCGGGCCCTGCGGAACTCCTCGGTCTCCTGGTCCAGCAGGGTGTGCCCGGTGTTGGCGGCCACGCCCGCGGCGGTGCCGGCGAGCAGCGACAGGAACAGCACGGTCGCCGTGTCCGGGACCAGCCCGGTCAGCAGCAGCGCGAGCCCGGCCACCACGATGGCCAGGGCCAGCAGCCGGCGCCGGGACAGCGCGGGGAGCATCTTGCCGGCCTGGGTGGCGCGGATGCCGGCGGCGGTACCGCCGAGCAGGGCCAGGACGAGCAGGGCGAAGGTGGCGGGGCCGCCGCCCAGGTCGAAGGCGTGCAGGACGGCCACGGCGGCGGCGCTGGACACGGCCCCGGCGACGGCGGCGCAGGCCAGCACGAGCAGCGGAATGGCCCCCGTACGGCCCTTCTCCGGGCGGTCCCCCACCTTGGGGGCCCGCAGGCCCTCCAGCGGGGAACGGGGACGCGGGGTCTTCGCCGTGGGCAGCACCAGCGGGAGCAGCAGCGAGACGGACGCCGCGAACAGGCCGGAGGCCACGTACGAGCCGAGGGCGGCCTGGTTCTCGGCGAACCAGTCCACGCCGAGGCCGAGGGCCTTGCCGACGAGGGTCGCGGCGAGCAGCACGGCGGCGGCGACGGGCATCGCGGCGAAGGACGTCCGCAGGTTCAGCCGGCGCAGCGCGTCGAGGTGGTCCGGCAGCGGGCGTACGGTCGCCCCCTCCGGCGGCGGCGAGGGCAGCAGGGCGGGAGCCGCGCTGTCCTTGGCCAGGGCCCACAGCCGCTCGGCGACGCCGGAGACGAAGACGGTGGCCAGCAGCGCGGTCAGCGCGTGGGCCGGGATCCAGTCGAGCCAGAGCGGGGCGACGACGAAGAGGCCGAGCCGGATCCCGTCGGCGCCGATCATCGTCCAGCGGCGGTCCAGCTTGCCGCCGGCCTCCTTCGGAGCGAGGAGCTTGGCGAGCGGCCCGAGCAGTACGGCGCCGAAGAGCAGGGTGGCGAGGATCCGGACGCCGAACACGGCGGCGACGGCGAGGGCCCAGCCCTGGTAGCCGCCGCCGAAGGTCTCCTCGGAGACCGCCGTCTGGAAGGCCAGCAGCACCAGCACCAGCAGGGCGAGGGCATCGCCGATGCCGCTCACCAGCTGGGCGCTCCACAGCCGGCGCAGCCTGGGGGTGCGCAGCAGTGCGCGCACCGCACGCTCGCGGGAATCCGCGGCGAGGGCTTCGTCGTAGGTGGGGTTCGCGGGGGCGGTCACGACCGTTGGCTGCTCGGCTCGCGTCATCCGCCCAGCCTATCCGCTGCGCTTGGCAGCTGCGGAGCCTGTGGACAACCATGCGGTGTGACCCCGGACCCACTGTGGCGCAAAGGCCCCGGGCCCGTGCGATCCGCACGGGCCCGGGGGTTGATCAGTCGTCCGACGAGGGGGCGGCGGCCGCCGCCTTCTTCGCGACCGTCTTCTTCGCCGTCGCCGTCTTCTTGGCGGCGGTCTTCTTCGCCGTCGTCGTCTTCTTCGCCGCGGCGGTCTTCGTCGCCGTGGCCTTCTTCGCCGGCGCCTTCTTGGCCGGGGCCTTCTTCGCCGTCTTCTTCGCCGGGCCCTTCGCCCGCTTCTCCGCGAGCAGCTCGTAGCCCCGCTCCGGCGTGATCGTCTCGACGTCGTCGTCCCGCCGCAGCGTCGCGTTCGTCTCGCCGTCCGTCACGTACGGCCCGAAGCGGCCGTCCTTGACCACGACCGGCTTCTCGCTGACCGGGTCCGTGCCCAGCTCCTTCAGCGGCGGCTTGGCCGCGGCCCGGCCCCGCTGCTTCGGCTGCGCGTAGATCGCGAGGGCCTCGTCCAGCGTGATCGAGAACAGCTGGTCCTCGGTCTCCAGCGACCGCGAGTCCGTGCCCTTCTTCAGGTACGGGCCGTAGCGGCCGTTCTGGGCCGTGATCTCCACGCCCTCCGCGTCCGCGCCGACGACCCGCGGCAGGGACATCAGCTTGAGCGCTTCGTCCAGCGTGACCGTGTCCACGGTCATCGACTTGAACAGCGAAGCCGTCCGCGGCTTCACCGCGTTCTTGCCGGTCTTCGGCGTGCCCTCGGGCAGGATCTCCGTCACGTACGGCCCGTAGCGGCCGTCCTTCGCGACGATCTCGTTCCCGCTGACCGGGTCCGTGCCCAGCTCGAACTCGCCGCTCGGCTTCGCGAACAGCTCCTCCGCGTACCCGATCGTCAGCTCGTCCGGCGCCAGGTCGTCCGGCACGTCGGCCCGCTGGTGGCCCTCCGCGTCCTTCTCGCCGCGCTCGACGTACGGCCCGTAGCGGCCGACGCGCAGCACGATGCCCTCGCCGACCGGGAAGGAGGAGATCTCCCGGGCGTCGATCGCGCCGAGGTCCGTGACCAGCTCCTTCAGGCCGCCGAGGTGGTCGCCGTCGGCCGGCACGACCTCCGACGCGTCCTCGGAGCCGAAGTAGAACCGCTTCAGCCACGGCACGGACTGGGCCTCGCCCCGCGCGATGCGGTCGAGGTCGTCCTCCATCTTGGCCGTGAAGTCGTAGTCGACGAGCCGGCCGAAGTGCGTCTCCAGCAGGTTCACCACGGCGAACGACAGGAAGGACGGCACGAGCGCCGTGCCCTTCTTGAAGACGTACCCGCGGTCCAGGATCGTGCCGATGATCGACGCGTACGTCGACGGGCGGCCGATCTCCCGCTCCTCGAGCTCCTTGACCAGCGAGGCCTCGGTGTAGCGGGCCGGCGGCTTGGTCGAGTGGCCGTCCGCCGTGATCTCCTCGGCCGACAGCGCGTCGCCCTCGGCAACCTGCGGAAGCCGCTTCTCGCGGTCGTCGAGCTCGGCGTTCGGGTCGTCCGCGCCTTCGACGTAGGCCTTCATGAACCCGTGGAAGGTGATCGTCTTGCCGGACGCGGTGAACTCGGCGTCCCGGCCGTCCGACGCGCGGCCGCCGATCTTGACGGTGACCGAGTTGCCGACCGCGTCCTTCATCTGGGAGGCGACGGTCCGCTTCCAGATCAGCTCGTACAGGCGGAACTGGTCACCGGTCAGGCCCGTCTCGGCCGGGGTGCGGAAACGATCACCCGAAGGGCGAATCGCCTCGTGCGCCTCCTGCGCGTTCTTGACCTTGCCGGCGTAGACGCGCGGCTTCTCGGGCAGGTAGTCGGCCCCGTAGAGCTGCGTGACCTGCGCCCGGGCCGCCGTCACCGCCGTCTCCGACAGCGTCGTGGAGTCGGTACGCATGTAGGTGATGAAGCCGTTCTCGTACAGCTTCTGCGCGACCTGCATCGTCGCCTTCGCACCGAAGCCGAGCTTGCGCGAGGCCTCCTGCTGGAGCGTCGTCGTACGGAACGGGGCGTACGGGGAGCGGCGGTACGGCTTGGACTCGACCGACCGGACGGCGAACGAGGTCTCCGCCAGCGCGGCGGCCAGCGCCCGCGCGTTCGCCTCGTCGAGGTGCAGCACCTCGCTCTTGAGCTGCCCGTTGGAACCGAAGTCGCGGCCCTGCGCGACGCGCTTGCCGTCCACCGTGTTCAGGCGGGCGGTCAGGGTCGACGGGTCGGAGGCGTCACCGGCGCGGCCGGTGGAGAAGGTTCCGGTCAGGTCCCAGTACTCGGCGGAGCGGAAGGCGATGCGCTCGCGCTCCCGCTCGACGACGAGGCGGGTGGCCACCGACTGGACGCGGCCCGCCGACAGCTTCGGCATGACCTTCTTCCACAGGACCGGCGAGACCTCGTAGCCGTAGAGGCGGTCGAGGATGCGGCGGGTCTCCTGGGCGTCGACCATGCGCTGGTTCAGCTCGCGCGGGTTGGCGACGGCGTCGCGGATCGCGTCCTTGGTGATCTCGTGGAAGACCATCCGGTGGACGGGGACCTTGGGCTTGAGGACTTCCTGCAGGTGCCACGCGATGGCTTCGCCCTCGCGGTCCTCATCGGTGGCGAGGAAGAGCTCGTCGGACTCGGCCAGCAGCTCCTTGAGCTTTCGGACCTGCGCCTTCTTGTCCGCATTCACGACATAGATCGGCTGGAAGTCGTGCTCGACGTCCACACCGAGGCGGCGGACCTCGCCCGTGTACTTGTCGGGGACCTCGGCCGCGCCGCTCGGGAGGTCGCGGATGTGCCCGACGCTCGCCTCGACGACGTATCCGGGGCCGAGGTAGCCCTTGATCGTCTTCGCCTTGGCAGGGGACTCGACGATGACGAGTCGGCGGCCGCCCTTTGCGGTCTCGCTAGTCGGGGACAACTTGGCTCTTCTCTCCGGTCGGCACTCGGTCGCGGTACGGCGACGCTGCGGAGTGTGACGGTACAACCCGCCCCCGTGTCAAACGGCAGAAGCCCGCAACGGCCACTCGAACGGTAACCCGACAAGTGCCATTTCTGCCGCCCGGATACCGCGCCGGACCCGTCGCGATCACCGGGCCGAGTGGCCAGGGGGCCGTCTGGCCCCGCCCTCGCACCCTGCCTGACGTCCTGTTTCCGGCGAGGATCGGGGCCGGTCGGCGGGGCGGCGATCAGCCGGTCATCAGCCGGTGATCAGCCGGTGATCAGCCGGTCACCGGGCCCGCGGTCAGAGCCGCGCGAGGCACCAGACGCCGAGCACCAGGGACGCCCCGGAGGCGAGCAGCGCCAGCGGTACGGCGACGGCGGGGCGCACACCCTCGGCCACCGGCGCGCGACGCATGGCCCGCGCCCCCGTCCAGCCCAGCAGAGCCACCCCGAACAGCAGGAACACGGTCGCCGCGAAAACCGCCGGACCACTCTCCATGCCGTTCCCCCCTTACCCTCCGAGCGTTTTCGGGGTCCCGTACGGATCCCCCCGGAACGCCCCCGCCGGCCCCTGGCCGTCCCCTGTGCGGGAGCCTGCCAGCCGACGGGGAACGGCGCGCGAACCCCGGGTTACATCATGGATCCGGCCACGGCCGGGCCGCCGCCGACGAGGCCGCTGCAGCGCCGCCGGGAGGGCTGCCGGAGGGTCGCCGGGAGGGCCCGGTCAGCCGTCCGCCGGCTCCAGGAACCCCTGCTCGACCAGCATCCGGATGGACCCCGGAGTCCGGTCCCGCAGCACGACGGGATCCTCCTGCACCAGGTGTGCGATCGCGTCCAGGATCCGGCCCGCCGTGAGTGAGCCGTCGCACACTCCGGCGAAGCCCGCCCCGACCGTGTCGACCTTGGTCGCGCGCCGCATCCCGCGGTTCTGCCGCAGCACCACGTGCTCCGGGTCCTCCGCGCCGGGCGCGCCGACCTGCTCCTGGACGATCTCCTCCGCCAGTACGAAGCGGGCCTCCAGCAGGGCCGCGTCGTCGTGGTCCCGCAGGTAGTCCTGCCGGGCGAAGTGGGCCACCACGGCGTCGCCGAGCGGCTGCTCCACCGAGTGCGGCCACTCCTCGACCACGATCGACGGCTCCGCCGCGTCGCTGCGGCGCAACGTGATCCAGCCGAAGCCGACGGCCTTGGTCTTGCGGGCCTCGAACTCGTCCAGCCAGTCCTCGTACCGGCGCGCGTACTCGGCGGGGTCGGTGCGGTGGTCGCCCGCGTCGCGCAGCCACAGCTCCGCGTACTGCGTGACGTCCTGCACGTCACGCTGCACGATCCACGCGTCGCAGCCGCGCGGCACCCAGGCGCGGACCCGGTCGTGCCAGTCCTCGCCGTCCACGTGCTGCCAGTTGCCGAGGAACTGCGCGTACCCGCCCGGGTTGAGGTGCGCCCCGGCCTCCTGGACGAGGGTCCGGCACAGGTCGTCGCCGCCCATCCCGCCGTCGCGGTACGTCAGCCGGGCGCCGGGGGAGATCACGAACGGCGGGTTCGACACGATCAGGTCGTACGTGGCCTCGCCGACCGGCTCGAACAGCGACCCCTCGAGCAGCTCGGCCTCCTGGGCGCCGGACAGCGCCAGGGTCAGCCGGGTGAACTCCAGGGCCCGGGGGTTGACGTCGGTGGCGGTGACCCGGGTGGCGTGCTGGGCGGCGTGCAGGGCCTGGATGCCCGATCCGGTGCCGAGGTCGAGGGCGGTGGCGACCGGGGTGCGGACGGTGATCCCGGCCAGGGTGGTGGAGGCACCGCCGACGCCGAGGACCACGCCCTCCTCGCGGCTGCCGATCCCGCCGGCCCCGCCGACGGCGCAGCCGAGGTCGGAGACGATGAACCAGTCCTCCCCGTCGGGGCCGCCGTACGGGCGCACGTCCACGGTGGCGTGCAGCTCGTCGCCCTCGCGGCGCAGCCAGCCGTCCGCCAGCGCGGCTTCGACGGGCAGCGCCTCGGCGGCGTTCACGTACGGCTCCGGCTGCTGGAGCAGGAACAGCCGGACCAGGCTCGCGAGCGGGCCGTCGCCGCGGCCGCGGGTGGCGCGCAGGGCAGGGACCGTCTCGCTGCGGGCCAGTGCGGCGTAGGCGGGGGCACCGAGCAGGTCGAGCAGGCCGTCGGCGGTGAAACCGGCGGCGAGCAGGGCCGTGCGGAGCTCGGCGGCGCGGTCGGGCGAGGGAAGGCTGGTGGTACTCACCGGTCCATTGTGTCGGCTGGCGCCGCAGATGCGTGCCCCGCGCGGCCGGTTGCCCGGCCACTGCCTGCCCGCGCGCCCGGTTGCCCGGTACGGAGCAGGGCGGCCCGGTTCCCGGAACCCGGCCGCCCTGGCCTGCGTACTGCCGCCCTGGCCTGCGTACCGCTGCGTCCGTCGGCAACGGCGGCCGCCGGCTACCTCACTTCGCCGACGGCGACGGCGCCGCGACCTGGCAGCCCTTCTGGGTGTTCATCGCCTTGTCCAGGCCGCCGGACTTGAGCGTGTTGAGCGCGTCCTTGCCGCCCTTGGTGGCCGCCTCGAGTCCGCCCGCCACCTCCTTGAGGCCCGCGGCGAACTTGGTCTGGTCCTGCGGGTCCAGGCTGTCCATCTTCGTCTTCAGGTCGGCGTAGCCCTTGGACGTGTCCTCGAAGCCCTTGACGGCCGCTGTCTGGGTCGTCTGGCCGTCCTTGACCGGCGGAACTCCCGCCCCCTGCAGGGCGGTCCCCATCGCCTTGTACGACTCGGACATCGTCCCGAACGCCGCCGAGTCGGTCGTCTTCACCTCGTCGGGCTTGCTGCTCTCGGTCGCCACGCGCTTGATGTCGGTGTTGGCGGTCTCGATCTTCTTCAGCTCGGGCTGCCACTTGTCGCAAACCTTCTTGGCCCAGGCGTTGGCCTTGTTGTCCGTCTCATCGCCGCCGCATCCGGACAGCACGAGCATCAGTACCGCACTGCCGGACACCGCGGCCGCAAACTTCTTGTTCACCGGATTGGTCCCTTCGAAGGCTCTCGGCCCGGAAGATACACGCCCGTCATCCGGGCACGCAGAAAGGCGGACAGACGGCGCGTCAGTCCGCGCCGCCTGTCCGCCGTTCGGGCGTATCTTCGAGTCCTCGGGCCGTTCGGCCCTCCGGTTGCTCCGAGGGTCGCCCCCCGAATCACCCGTCGGGTCAGGAAACCACCGCGGGATCGGCCTGCTGGGCCACCCGCTCGGCGGGCGCCGAGCCGTCGCCCTCGTCGCCGACGGCGATGCCGCGGCGCTTGGAGATGTACACCGCGCCGATGATGACGGCGATGGCGATGACGGCGACGATCGCGCGCACGGTCGCGCTCGTGTCGGCGCCGTAGCTGAACTGCACGACCGCCGGGGCGATCAGCAGCGCCACCAGGTTCATGACCTTGAGCAGTGGGTTGATCGCGGGCCCGGCGGTGTCCTTGAACGGGTCGCCGACGGTGTCGCCGATGACGGTCGCGGCGTGGGCCTCGCTGCCCTTGCCGCCGTGGTGGCCGTCCTCGACGAGCTTCTTGGCGTTGTCCCACGCGCCACCGGAGTTGGCGAGGAAGACGGCCATCAGGGTGCCGGTGCCGATGGCGCCCGCGAGGAACGAGCCGAGCGCGCCGACGCCGAGCGAGAACCCGACGGCGATCGGGGTGAGGACGGCGAGCAGGCCGGGCGTGGCGAGCTCGCGCAGCGCGTCCTTGGTGCAGATGTCCACGACGCGCCCGTACTCGGGAGTCTCGGTGTAGTCCATGATCCCGGGGTGCTCGCGGAACTGGCGGCGCACCTCGTAGACGACGGCGCCCGCGGAGCGGGAGACGGCGTTGATGGCGAGGCCGGAGAACAGGAACACGACCGCCGCGCCCAGGATCAGGCCGACCAGGTTGTTGGGCTGGGCGATGTCCAGGCTGAGGTTCATCTCCCCGGCCTTGGCGCCGACCTGCTGGACCGCATTGGCGATGGCGTCGTTGTACGAGCCGAACAGCGCAGCCGCGGCGAGCACGGCGGTGGCGATCGCGATGCCCTTGGTGATGGCCTTGGTGGTGTTGCCGACGGCGTCCAGGTCGGTCAGGACCTGTGCACCGGCGCCCTCGACGTCGCCGGACATCTCGGCGATGCCCTGGGCGTTGTCGGAGACGGGCCCGAAGGTGTCCATGGCGACGATGACGCCGACGGTGGTGAGCAGGCCGGTGCCGGCCAGGGCCACCGCGAAGAGCGCCAGCATGATCGAAGTACCGCCGAGCAGGAACGCCCCGTACACGCCGAGGCCGATGAGCAGCGCCGTGTAGACGGCGGACTCGAGGCCCACGGAGATGCCAGCGAGGATGACGGTGGCCGCGCCGGTCAGGGAGGACTTGCCGATGTCCCGGACGGGACGGCGGGTGGTCTCGGTGAAGTAGCCGGTCAGCTGCTGGATCAGGGCCGCGAGCACGATGCCGATGGCGACGGCGACGAGGGCCAGGATGCGCGGGTCGCCGGAGTGGTTGGTGATCGAGGCGTTCTCGACGCCGACCAGGTCCTTGTAGCTCGCCGGCAGGTACACGAAGACGGCGATGGCGACCAGCACCAGCGAGATCACCGCGGAGATGAAGAAGCCGCGGTTGATCGCGGTCATTCCGCTGCGGTCGGCGCGGCGCGGGGAGACCGCGAAGATGCCGATCATGGCGGTGATGACGCCGATGGCGGGGACGATCAGCGGGAAGGCCAGGCCCAGGTCGCCGAAGGCGGCCTTGCCCAGGATGAGCGCCGCCACGAGCGTGACGGCGTACGACTCGAAGAGGTCGGCCGCCATACCGGCGCAGTCGCCGACGTTGTCGCCCACGTTGTCGGCGATGGTCGCGGCATTGCGCGGGTCGTCCTCCGGAATGCCCTGCTCGACCTTGCCGACCAGGTCGGCGCCGACGTCGGCGGCCTTGGTGAAGATGCCGCCGCCCACGCGCATGAACATCGCGATCAGGGCGGCGCCGAGGCCGAAGCCCTCCAGGACCTTGGGGGCGTCGGCGGCGTAGACCAGAACGACGCAGGAGGCGCCGAAGAGGCCGAGGCCGACGGTGAACATGCCGACGACGCCGCCGGTGCGGAAGGCGATCCGCATGGCCTTGTGGGCGACGTCGGTGAGGTCCTTGGCGGGCTCGCCCTCGGCGGGGGTGGCCTCGCGTGCGGCCGCGGCGACGCGGACGTTGGCGCGGACCGCGAGCCGCATGCCGATGTAGCCGGTGGCCGCCGAGAAGATGGCGCCCACGAGGAAGAAGGCGGAACGTCCCGCCCTCTGCGTCCAGTCGTCGGCGGGCAGCAGGAAGAGCAGGAAGAACACGACGACCGCGAAGATCCCGAGGGTGCGCAGCTGCCGGCCGAGGTAGGCGTTGGCGCCTTCCTGGACGGCTGCGGCGATTTTCTTCATGCTGTCGGTGCCCTCGTCCGCGGCGAGGACCTGGCGGACCAGGATCTGCGCGACGACGAGTGCGGCAAGTGCCACGGCCGCGATCACCATCACGATGAGCCGATTGTCATCGGTGAGTACTGCGGCTGCCAGATCAGAGTTTCCGACCGGCGCGTTGGGGGTGAAGAGCCCCGTCATTCGTCCTCCTTGACGTGATGAGCTCAAGATGTGGACGGATTGTAGGGAGCTCTCCCCGATCAAAACAGTGCGCGGGAAACGGAATTGGCCTGCTCTTGCTCCTCAGCAATAGATCGCGTCACTCCATTACCCCCCGAAAGAAGTAATGGGACAAAGGCATTGACGCCTCGTCATTGATCTAGGAAATGCCGTGGGGGTATGAAAAAAGGCCCTGCTCAGCAGGGCCTTGATTAAGATCGGAAGAATCTCCGAACCGACTGCGACACCATCTGCGGCACCGCCTGCGGGCGAGCCGCAGGGCGGCGGGACGGCAGCGCGAAGGGACTGTCCTGGGACCGGGCTACGGAAGATCGGACGCGGCGGCCACCGGCCAGCGCATCCGGATGGTTCCGCCCGATTCACCGCTCGTCACCTCGACGTCGTCGACGAGCCCGCTGATGACCGCGAGACCCATCTCGTCCTCGGTGTCGGTGTCCGGGTCCAGGGCGGCGTCGAGGCCGGGCACGGCGCCCGTGGGGCCGCCGGGCGGTCCGGGCACCTCGTCGCCGACCTCGATGGAGAACAGCTTCTCCTCCTCGGTCAGGACCACCCGGACGGGCGCGGTCAGCCCATTGCTGAGATGCAGTCCGACGGCGCGCGAGCAGGCCTCGCCCACGGCGAGGCGGACCTCGTCGAGCACGGCTTCGTCCACGCCGGCCCGCCGTGCCACGGCGGCCGCGACCAGGCGGGCCGTCCGGACGTGTTCGGGCTGGGCGCTGAAGCGCAGTTCAACGATGGCCATGCGCGTCCCCCTCGGACTACGGGCGTGCCTTACAGGGGCCCGGACCGCTTCGGCCCGCGCCCCCGCTCCTCTTCGGCTCCCTCCGCGGCGCCCTGCGGCGCCGCGGACGGTGAGCCGTCAGTCGGTGGCTGCGACGGCGTCTTCCACCGTCGTGTGGATCGGGAACACCTTGGTCAGACCGGTGATGCGGAAGATCTTCAGGATGCGCTCCTGGTTGCACACCAGTCGCAGCGAGCCCTCGTGCGCACGAACGCGCTTGAGACCTCCCACGAGCACACCAAGCCCGGTGGAGTCGAGGAAGTCCACTCGCTCCATGTCGACAACCAAGTGGTAGCTGCCGTCGTTCACCAACTCGACCAACTGCTCGCGCAGCTTGGGCGCGGTATACACATCAATCTCGCCACCGACCTCCACGACCGTGCGGTCGCCGACAGTGCGAGTCGACAGGGACAGGTCCACGGATCCTCCAGCACCTTGCTATCGAGCGGCGCCCCCCAGGGGCCTCCCCACCCGTAGGCAGGGGAGGGATTGGCTGCCGCGATGGCATTCAATCACTTACCGGCAGGCGCGCACGACGCCTTCGGACCATTGTCCCGCACGCCGGTGACACACTCGCTTCCAATGGCCAATACTCACCGTCCCGGTCGGCCCACGGCACCCGAGGACCCGCGACCCACCCCAGGCACGGTTCTGGACCGCCTCTCACGGGGGCCTTCTCGAGCTGCGCGCATCACCCATACGGAGCACTTGCCCCCTCGGGCGGGTCGTCATGCAGTCTGGCCCGACCGCATCCGAACGGATGTCGTAGCCGCAATTCAGGCCGCCGGGATCGACCATCCGTGGGAGCACCAGGCCGCGGCGGCCGAGCACGCCCTGGACGGCGAGTCGGTGGTCGTCGCCACCGGGACCGCCTCGGGCAAGTCGCTGGCCTACCTCGCACCGGTGCTCTCCGCCCTCGCGGACGGCGCGGAAGCACCGAACGGGCGGGGCGCGACCGCCCTCTACCTGGCCCCGACCAAGGCTCTGGCAGCCGACCAGCGGCGCGCCGTACGAGCGCTGGCCGCGCCCCTGGGCAACGCCGTGCGGCCCGCGGTCTACGACGGCGACACGCCGGTCGAGGAACGCGAATGGGTGCGCCAGTACGCGAACTACGTCCTCACCAACCCCGACATGCTCCACCGGGGGATCCTGCCCGCCCATCCCCGCTGGTCCTCCTTCCTGCGCTCCCTGCGCTACGTGGTCATCGACGAGTGCCACACCTACCGGGGCGTATTCGGCTCCCACGTCGCCCAGGTGCTGCGCCGGCTGCGGCGGGTGTGCGCCCGCTACGGCGCCGATCCGGTCTTCCTGCTGGCCTCCGCCACCGCGAGCGACCCGGCGGCCGCGGCGTCCCGGCTGACCGGCGTCCCGGTCACCGAGGTCGCCGACGACGCCTCCCCGCGCGGCGAGGTGGTCTTCGCCCTGTGGGAGCCGCCGCTGACCGATCTGCGGGGCGAGAAGGGCGCCCCGGTACGCCGCACCGCCACGGCCGAGACCGCCGACCTGCTGACCGACCTGGTCGTCCAGGGGGTCCGTACGGTCGCCTTCGTCCGCTCCCGGCGCGGCGCGGAGCTGATCTCGGTGATCGCCCAGGAGCGACTCGCCGAGGTGGACCGGTCCCTGCCCGGGCGTGTCGCGGCCTACCGGGGCGGCTACCTGCCCGAGGAGCGCCGGGCCCTGGAGCGGGCCCTGCACTCCGGCGAGCTGCTCGGCCTGGCCGCCACCACGGCCCTGGAGCTGGGCGTGGACGTCTCGGGCCTGGACGCCGTCCTGATCACCGGGTACCCGGGCACCCGGGCCTCCCTGTGGCAGCAGGCGGGCCGCGCCGGGCGCTCGGGCCAGGGCGCCCTGGCCGTGCTGATCGCCCGGGACGACCCGCTCGACACGTACTTGGTCCACCATCCGGAGGCCCTGTTCCGCCAACCGGTGGAGGCCACGGTCCTCGACCCGGACAACCCGTACGTCCTGGCCCCGCACCTGTGCGCGGCCGCCGCCGAGCTCCCGCTGACGGAGGCGGACCTCGCCCTGTTCGGCCCGGCGGCCCGGGAGCTGATCCCGCAGCTGGAGGCGGCGAAGCTGCTGCGCCGGCGGGCCACGGCCTGGCACTGGACCCGCCGGGAGCGGGCCTCGGACCTGACCGACATCCGGGGCGAGGGCGGCCGCCCGGTGCAGATCGTCGAGGCGGCCACCGGGCGCCTGCTGGGCACGGTCGACGAGTCGGCGGCCCACACCGCCGTCCACGACGGGGCCGTCCACCTCCACCAGGGCCGCACCTACCTGGTGAAGCACCTGGACCTGGAGGATTCGGTCGCGCTGGTCGAGGAGGCCAGCCCGCCCTTCTCGACCACCGCCCGCGACACCACCTCCATCTCCGTCCTGGAGACCGAGACCGAGATCCCCTGGGGACCGGCCCGGCTCTGCTTCGGCTCGGTCGAGGTGACCAACCAGGTCGTCTCGTACCTGCGCCGCAAACTGATCACCGGCGAGGTGCTCGGCGAGGCCAAGCTGGACCTGCCGCCCCGCACCCTGCGCACCCGGGCCGTGTGGTGGACCGTGACCGAGGACCAGCTCGACGAGGCCCGGATCAACCCGGAGATCCTCGGCGGCGCCCTGCACGCCGCCGAGCACGCCTCCATCGGTCTGCTGCCGCTGTTCGCCACCTGCGACCGCTGGGACATCGGCGGGGTCTCCGTCCCGCTGCATCCCGACACCCTCCTCCCGACCGTGTTCGTCTACGACGGCCACCCCGGCGGCGCCGGCTTCGCGGAGCGCGCCTTCCACACGGCCCGCGCCTGGCTGACGGCGACCCGCGATGCGATCGCGGCCTGCGAATGCGAGGCCGGCTGCCCCTCCTGCATCCAGTCCCCCAAGTGCGGCAACGGCAACGACCCCCTCCACAAACGCGGCGCGATCCGCCTGCTCACCCGCCTCCTGGCGCAAGCCCCACCCCCCTGAGCCCCCGGCGGATGCAGGCCCGGCAACACCCGCCGGGGCTCGCACGCCGCCCCGCCCCCGGCGGCACAGCCCCGGGAAGGCCCGCCCGGACGCGTACGGGGGCCGCTCCTCGGCCTCCGGAGCGCCGATCGGCGTACGGCCGGGAAGGCCCGCCCGGACGCGTACGGGGGCCGTCCCGCGTACCCCGGAGCCGCCCGGCCACGTAGGCCCGGAAAGCCCGCCTGGTCCCGCACGGGGCCCCTCCTCGGGCCTCCTGAGCACCCAGCGACGCAGATCCGGGAAGGCCGCCCGGACGCGTACGGGGGCCGTCCCGCGGCCTCCTGAGCCGCCCAGCGACGCAAACCCGGGGAGGCCGCCTGGTCCCGTAGGGGGTCGGCTCTCGGCCTCCGGAGCGTCCACCGGCGTTGGTCCGGGAACGGGGGCCGGGCCTCAGTCGGCGGCGGGTAGGGGCGGTCCCGCTCGGGCGCTGATCGTCGGGGCGAACGGGCCCGTTGCGGGGTGGGCCGCCACCTCGGCCACCTCGCCCTGGACGGTGCAGTTGGTCACGGCCGCGCTCTGGGCCCCTGCGACCCTGCGTGCCGCGGCGCAGGCCGCTTCCGGGCCGTGGGTCCAGGTCGCCGCCGCCGCGAGGGCCGCCAGATCGGCGGCCGCCGCCGCGCGGTGCCGGGCGACGACGGCCTGGCCGAGCAGCAGCACCCCGCCGAACACCGCCCCCAGCACCGTGGCCACCAGCGCCGCCCACACCGTCGCCGAACCCCTGTCCCGGCTCATGGCGGCGGCCCCACGCTGTCCTCGGCCAGAGCCACCGCCTGCGCCCCGAGCCGTACCGGCAGCCCGCCCGGGCCCGGCGCCGGCGCCGCCACCCGGACCCGCCACAGGTCCCCCTCGCGCTCCACCCCGACCTCCGCTCCAGGCGGGGCGGCCGCCCGGGCCGCGGCCACCGCCACGCCCCGCGGCTCCGACCGGGCCGCCGCCCGGGCTCCGGCCCGGGCCGCGTCCACACACCGGATCTGCGCGGCGGCCGCCATCAGCGCCCACACCAGCAGCGCCGCGAACAGCACCAGCGCGGGGATCACCAGGGCGGCCTCCGCCGTCACATATCCCCGGTCGCCGAGCCCCCGGCGTTTTTCCTCAGAACGGCACATCGAGTGCCTTTCCGATGGTCGACTGAAGTGCCGTGGAGACCACCTCGCTCGTCACCACCTTGTACAGAACGGCCGCGAATGCACACGCCGCGATCGTGCCCATGGCGTATTCGGAAGTGGACATCCCCGCGTCGTTCGCCCGACCGCTCAGCGCGGACCGCAGGCGCAACCAGATGATCCTCATGACGACCTCCCGTTGATTTCGTTCTCGACGTGATCTCAGTTGTGATTTCAGGCCTGGAGTTGAGGTCCGAGTTCATGCAGTGGCTTCAGGTACCGGAGAGGAGACCGGAAGCCATTCCGGTCACCACCGGGGCCACTCCGACCGCGAGAAACGCGGGGAGGAAACACAGCCCCACCGGAGCGGTGACGAGCACCGCCGCCCGCTGGGCGCGGGCTCCGGCCTGCCGGGCCCGGTCCTCCCGGAGGGCCGTCGCCAGGCGGGAGACCGGCTCCGCCGCCGGAGCCCCCGTCCGGGCCGCCCGCTCCAGGCATTCCGCGAGCGCCCGGGCGCCGGGTATCTCCGCCAACCTCCCCCACGCATCCCCCGGTTCGCCGCCGAGCCGGAGCTCCGCCCCGGCCAGCGCCAGCCGCTCGCCCACCGGGCCGCCCAGCGACTCGCCCACCACCTCCGCGGCCTCCACCGGCGCCGCACCGGCCGCCAGGCAGGCAGCCAACAGATCGGCTGCGAACGGCAGCTGACGCTCCACCGCCTGCAGATCCACCCCGGCCGGCGGTCGTGTCCGCCGCAGCCAGCGCCACACCCCGATCGCCGCACCGCAGCCGGCCAGCACCCCCGGCAGCCCGCCGACCAGCACCCAGGCCGCCAGCAGCGCCCCGGCCGGGCCGGCCCATGCGGCCACCGCCACCCGTATCGCCGACCCGAACACCGGCGCCCGCCGCTCCGGTTCCACCGACAGCACGGCGGCGACCCTGCGCCGCGCCGCCCGCGCCCGGACCTGCGCCGCCACCGCCGAGGCCGTGCATAGCACCGCCGCCGCGACGCACAACGCCATCCCCAGCCTGTGGATCGCGAAGCCCCCCATCACCGCTCCCCCGCCCGTACGATCCGCCGGCACCACAGCAGCCCCAGCGCCTCCAGCACCCCGCCCGCCAGCAGGCAGCCCCACCCGACCGGGCTGTGCAGCAGCACGTGGAGCGGGTCCGCCCCGAGCCCGGTGCCGATCAGCAGGCCGACCAGCGGCAGCAGGGCGAGCACCGCCGTCGTCGATCTGGCCCCCGCCAGCTGGGCCCGCAGCGACTCCTGCCGGTCGCGCTCGGCCCGTAACGCCCCCTCCAGCCGGTCCAGTCCGGCGGCGAGCCCCGCGCCTCCGTCCACCGAGATCCGCCAGCAGGCGGCCATTCCGGCCAGCCCTTCCGCGCCGGGCTCCCGTGACGCCTGGCGCAACGCCGTCGGCACGTCCCCGCCGAACGCCGCGGCGGCCAGCACCCCCGCCTCGGCTGCGCCGGGCCCGCCGGGGCCCGCGGCCGTCCGCCGCATCGCCGCCGTCAGCGCCTGCCCGGGCTGGGCGCCCGACCGGAGCTCGCCCACGGCGGCCCCGCACAGCGCGATCACCTCGGCGGCCCGTGCGCTGCGCGCCCGCTCCCGCTGCCGGACCCGCAGCCACCGGCGCACCAGCGGCACCGCGGCCGCACCCACCGCCAGCGGGATCACCGACCCGCCCAGCAGCGCGACCACGAGCCCCGCCCCGAGGCAGGACCACTCCCGCCACCGCGCGGCCCGCACCCGTACGGCAACCACCAGCCGCTCCCGGCGCAGCGGACCGCGGGGCACCACGGGCCCGCCCCCGGCCAGCACCACCCGGGCCCGCCGGGACACCCGGTCTCCCCCGGCCAGGGCCCAGGCGGCCGTCCCGGCGCAGAGCACCCCGGCGAACAGCGGCACCGGCACCGCGGCCACGCCGTTCACCGCGCACCCCGCAGCAGCGGACGCAGCCGCTCCCAGCCCCGCTCCCGCGCGAACCCCCGGGCGGACCAGCGCAGCGCCGGTACGGTGACCACCAGCCCGGCGGCATCCCGCTCCAGCACATGCACCTCGGCCACCCGCCGCCGCCCGGCCTGGTCCCGGACCAGATGGACCACCAGGGTCAGCGCGGCCGCCAACTGGCTGTGCAGGGCGGCCCGGTCGAGCCCGGCGCTCGTCCCGAGCGCCTCCAGCCGGGCCGGCACGTGCGCGGCTGCATTCGCATGGACCGTGCCGCAGCCTCCTTCGTGCCCCGTGTTCAAAGCCGCCAGGAGATCGGCCACTTCGGGGCCCCGGACCTCGCCCACGACGAGCCGGTCCGGCCTCATCCGCAGCGCCTGCCGGACCAGATCCGCCAGGGTGACCAGGCCCGCCCCCTCCTGGTTGGCCGGTCGGCTCTCCAGCCGCACCACGTGCGGATGGTCGGGCCGCAGCTCGGCCGAATCCTCCGCGAGGACGATCCGCTCGCCGGGGCCGACCAGCCCCAACAGGGCACTGAGCAGGGTGGTCTTGCCGGTGCCGGTCCCACCGGAGACGAGGAACGACAGCCGGGCCTCGACCATGTCCCGGAGCAGCGACTGACCACCCGGCGGCAGCGTGCCCGCCTCGACCAGCTCCTCCAGCGTGAAGGCCCGCGGCCGCACCACCCGCAGCGACAGGCAGGCCGAACCGACGGCCACCGGCGGCAGCACGGCATGCAGCCGGGTGCCGTCCGGCATCCGGGCGTCCACCCAGGGCCGGGCGTCGTCCAGGCGCCGGCCCGCGACGGCAGCCAGCCGCTGGGCGAGCCTGCGCACGGCATCGGCGTCGGCGAACGTCACCCCGGTCAGCTCCAGCCCGCCGCCGCGGTCCACCCACACCCGGTCCGGGGCGGCCACCAGGACATCGGTGACCTCCGCGTCGGAGAGCAGCGCCTCCAGCGGGCCGGCCCCGACCAGTTCGGACCGTAACTCGGCCGCCACACCCAGCACTTCCGCATCACCGAGCAGCCGGCCTTGCGCCCGCAGGGCCGCCGCCACCCGGGCCGGGGTCGGCTCCGCCCCGCTCTCGGCGAGCCGCTGCCGCACCGCGTCCAGGAGCACGGCGCTCATGCCGCCACCCCCTGGGCGGGGCCGAGCGCCCGCCGCCAGAAACCGTCGCAGAACCGGGCCAGCGCGCCCCGCCCCTGCCCGCCCGGCGGTTCCCCCTCGGCGACCCGCCCCGGCAGCCCCACCTCGACCGGCACTTCGCCCGCCAGCGGCACCCCCAGCAGCCCGGCCACCGACTCGGCATCGAGCCCGCCCGGACAGCGGCCCCGTACGACCACGCGGACATCCCGGGCCACCATCCGCACCCCGGCCGCGACCCGCCCCGCGGCGGCCACGGCCCGCAACTCGCCCGGCACCACCATCAGCACGAGGTCCAACTGCGCCAGCGCCTCGGCCACGGCCTCGTCCACCCGCCGGGGCAGGTCGACCACCACGACCCCGCCCCGGCGGCGCGCGGCGGCCAGCACGGAGCGCATCGCCGCGGGCGGCACCACCACCCGGTCCCCCCGGTCCCAGCTGAGCACCCGGAGCGCATGCAGTTCCGGCAGGGACTCCTCCAGCGCGCCGGCGCCCACCCGGCCCCGCGAGCCCGCGAAGTCCGGCCAGCGCAGCCCTTCGGCGCTCTCGCCGCCGAGCAGCACATCCATGCCGCCGCCGAGGGGGTCCCCGTCGATGAGGATGGTCCGCTCCCCGGCGCGGGCGGCCCGCAGGGCGAGTGCGCACGCGAGGGTGGAGGCCCCGGCCCCGCCGCTGCCGCCGATCACCCCGACGGCGAGGGCGGGTTTCCCGGCTCCCTCCACCACATCGGCGATGCGGTCGACGAGCCGGCTCTCCGCGTCGGGCAGCCGGAGGACTTCCTCTGCGCCGATCTCCACCGCCCGCTGCCACACGAGGGGGTCGTCCAGATCCCTGCCGACGAGCAGCACCCCGCCACGGCGCGGAGCACCGCGCACCCGGCGGGCGGCATCGTCCCCGACGAGCACGAGCGGCGCGGACTCCCATCCGACGCTTCCGCGCGCTTCCACGGCGTCCCCGGAACCGCTTTCACCCCTCCCGCCGCTTCCGCCACCGCCCCCTCCGCTTTGCTCCGGCACCGCATGGTGCACATGCGGCTCAGCGCCCGCAGCCGCGCACAGCCTCAGCAGATCGTCGAGCAGCAGCGGGTCCTCGGTGATGATCAGCGGCCGCCCGCCGGCGGGCACCGGCCCTCCCGGAGTGCCCAATGGCCTGATTCCGCCTGCTTCCGCGCGCTCCGGCAGTTCACACGACTTCGATCCAGCCACGATCTCCGCCCCCTTCTCACTGCAAATCCCAGCACCGCGGACTTCGCGGCTGGAATCACCGTGCAGCGATCCGGAAAAGGAAGTGGATCTTGCCTCAAAACTGTGGACAACAGGAGCCCTGTGAATAACTCCATCACCCCAACAGGTGAGTTCCAGAGCGCGGCGGAACGACTACGCAGCGTCACACGTCTGAGGAGGTGAGGGCCTTCGCCACGCAGGGTCCGCCGAGGAAGGAGGGCTGCAGGAATGGTCACTTGGGGCCGAAGGCAGGGACGCGAACTGCGTCCGGACATGCGACGACCCCCGCCGGGGGGGAGAGCGGGGGTCGTCCCCACGGTCCGACTCGGGGGGGGAGGAGCCAGACCGGGTTAGCACGGTCGCGAACGATCCGTGACTTCCATGGTGTACCCGAGAGCCTTCTCAGGCAAACCCACGCGCCACACCTTACGCCGAATGGTGGGCGCATATGCTCGGGGCGTGGAAATCCAGCCCTTGCCGCACTCGTCGCCCCGCACCGCAGCCTTCTTCGACCTGGACAAGACGGTCATTGCGAAGTCAAGCACTCTGACGTTCAGCAAGTCCTTCTACCAGGGCGGCCTGATCAACCGCCGAGCCGTACTGCGCACTGCGTATACCCAGTTCATCTACCTGGTCGGCGGCGCCGACCACGATCAGATGGAACGGATGCGTGAGTACCTGTCCTCCCTCTGCAAGGGGTGGAACGTCCAGCAGGTGCGCGAGATCGTCGCCGAGACCCTGCACGACCTCATCGACCCGCTGATCTACGACGAGGCCGCGTCGCTGATCGAGGCGCACCACACCGCGGGTCGCGACGTGGTGATCGTGTCGACGTCAGGCGCGGAAGTCGTCGAGCCGATCGGCGAGATGCTCGGTGCGGACCGGGTCGTCGCCACGCGGATGGTCATCGGCGAGGACGGCTGCTTCACGGGCGAGATCGAGTACTACGCCTACGGGCCCACCAAGGCCGAGGCCGTGCGGGAGCTCGCGGAGTCCGAGGGGTACGACCTCTCGCGGTGCTACGCGTACAGCGACTCGGTGACGGACATCCCGATGCTGGAGGCGGTCGGGCACCCGCACGCGGTCAATCCCGACCGGGCGCTGCGCAAGGAGGCGGTGGCGCGGGAGTGGCCGGTGCTGGTGTTCAACCGGCCGGTGCGGTTGAAGCAGCGGCTGCCCGGGCTGTCGATGCCGGCGCGGCCGGCGCTGGTCGCTGCGGCGGCGGTGGGTGCGGCTGCGGCTACCGCCGGACTGGTCTGGTACGCCAGTCGGCGGCGGGCGAGTGCTATGGCTGCCGCCGCGTCTGCCTGACGGGCTCCCCGGGGCTACCGCCCCGGTCCCGCCGGGGGCCGGCTCCGCGCGGGGCCGGTTCCGCCCGGGGCCGGTTCCGCCCGGGGCCGGTTCCGCCCGGGGGGCCAGTCCCCGCCGGGGGCGGCCAGACCCCGCCGAGGAGCGGCCGGCTCCCGCCTAGGCGCCGGTTCCCCGGGAGCCGGTTTCCGCCGGGGGTGGCCAGACCCCGCCGGGGCCAGCCAGACGCCGGGGAGCGGCAGGCTCCCGCTGAATGGCGGCCGACCCCGCCAGGCGGCCGCCGGATCCCGGTGGGCGGCGCGCCGTTGCATGCTGCCGCTGCGTGCCGCCGCTGCGCGGCGCCTCTCTCCCCGCCCCGCCCTTCTCCCGTTCACCGGGCACCGCCCGGACCCGGCCCTCAAACGCCGGGCGGGCTGGAAG
The DNA here is from genome assembly GCF_035984415.1 of Streptomyces sp. NBC_01296. Lineage (NCBI taxonomy): Bacteria > Bacillati > Actinomycetota > Actinomycetes > Kitasatosporales > Streptomycetaceae > Streptomyces > Streptomyces sp. NBC_01296. The sequence goes on from NZ_CP130720.1 coordinate 4,129,673, forward strand.
AACCCGGGGCTCCGCCCGGACCCGCGCCGCCAACCGCCCGCTGGGCTCAAAGATCCCGCGGCTGCGCCTGAGCCAGCGCCGGCTGGGCCCGAAGACCCTTGGGCTCCGCCCGGACCCACACCGCCACCGCCCGCTCCCGAGACCCGGATACTCCGACCAGCCCCGCGGCGGCATCACCCGCTGGGCTCAAAGATGCCGAGGCTGCGCCTGGGCCTGCACTGCCACCGCCCGCTGGCCTCAGGGCCCTCGGGCTCCGCTCGGACCCGCGCCGCCACCGCCCGCTGGGCCCAAGACTCCCGGGCTCCGCCCGAACCCGTACCGCCACCGCCCGCTGGGCTCAAAGACCCAGGGGCTCCGCCCCCGGACCCCCGCGCCTCAAACGCCGGCGGAGCTCGATATGCCGGCCCCTGCGACCTTGGTGTGCCGGCCCGGTGGGGATGCCGGCTCCGCCAGGCGGGGCGTGACGGCCAGGCGGAGCCGGTATCGCCGGGTTCGGCGTGACGGCCCGGCGCTGGGCATGTCGGCCCCGGCGGGGCCGCATGCACCGAGCGTCCGAAGCCGCGTACGCCAGGCCGGAGCTGGGCCAGATGGACCAGCTCCGGCAAGACGGGGTGGGTCGACTCCGCCGGGGCTGGGAGCGCCCGACCGGCAGAGCACGGGGAGTCCACCTCCAGCAGAGCTGAGAACGCCGAGCCGCAGAGCGCGGGCAGCCCACCCGGGCATTGCTGAGAGCCCGAGCGGCAGAGCGGGGGCAGTCGGCCTCCGGCAAGGCCTGGAATGCCGACCGGCCGAGCGGGGTGAGTCCGCCTTCGGCAGGGCTGGGAATGCCGGCCGGCAGAGCGGGGGCAGCCCGCCTTCCGAAGGTCCGGGAATGGCCGCCGGCAAAGCGGGGGGGGTGGGTCAGCTTCCGGAAGGGCCTGATGGGCCGCCTCCGGCGGGGCTGGGAATTCCGGTCGGCGAAGCGGGGTGGGGGGGCTTCCGGGAGGGTCGGGGTGGGGTGGATCCGGCGGGGCTGGGAATTTCGGTCGGCGGAGAGAGGTGGGGGCTTCCCGGAGGGTCGGGGTGGGCTGGGTCAGGGCCGTTGAGCTGCGGGGATGCGGGGTGTCCGGATCATTCCGAGACGTCCTGGAAAGTAAAAAAAGTGGGGAGGGGTTCCGCTTGTCACCGAAGCGGAGTACAAAGGAGTCAACGGCCCGCGAGACCAAAGAACATCCGAGAGGATCATCTTTAAAACGCAGTAAGGCCCACGGACCGAAGCATGAACGCCGAGCACCCACGCGACGTCGACCCGTCGATTACGGGCCAGCCGCACCAGGTGACGGGCAAAGTCCCCGACCTGATGGGCAAATATCGAGGACGCTTGGTAACTGGGCGTAAATGCCAGCGGCGACACCAAAGCAAGACGGTGTCGCCGCAACCCTGTGTCCGGCCAGAACGGGCCCGGGGAACCTACGCCGCGCCGCGCTGCAGGGCTTCGCAAACCGCCGTCGACTCGCGGACGCCGAGCTCGATCGCGCGGCCGCAGTGCGCGATCCAGGCCGCCATCCCCTCCGCGGTCCCGGAGACGTAGCCCTCGAAGGCCGCCAGGTACGCGTCCCGCCCCTGTTCCGCGTGGCCGACCTCCGCCGGGCAGATCGCCTTCGGGTCCAGACCGCTGTTGATCAGGACGATCCGCTCAGCCGCCCGCGCGACCAGCCCGTTGTACGAGCCGAACGGACGCAGCGCCAGCAGTTCGCCGTGCACCACCGCCGACGTGATCAGCGCCGGAGCCGAGCCGCCCGCGATGATCAGCCGGGACAGGCCGTCCAGGCGGCCCGCCACCTCCTGCGCGCTCGGGAGCGGAACGGTGATCAGGGGTTCGTCCACCGACTCGCCGGCCAGCCGCGGGCGGCCCACCACGTCGCCTTCGGCCGTGGACCCCGACGCCACCAGGTGCAGGCGCGCCAGCACCCGCAGCGGCGACTGGCGCCAGATGCTCAGCAGCTGCCCGGCCTCCGCCGTCAGACGCAGCGCCGCGCCCACCGTGCGCGCCTCCGCCTCCGCCCCGAAGTCGGTCCGGCGGCGCACCTCCTCCAGCGCCCAGTCCGCCCCGGACAGCGCCGCGCTCCCACGGGCCCCGCGCAGCGCGGCCTCCGAGGTGATCTCCCCGCTGCGCCGGCGCATCACCCGGTGCCCGTAGACGCGGTCCACGGCCTTGCGTACGGAATCCACGGATTCGGCGACGCCCGGGAGCGAACCCAGGGCGACCAGCGGGTCAGATGCGCTACTCATAAGTAAGGAGCCTACGCACTGGACGTCCTCGTCACCGACCCCTCCTTGGAGTGGTCTTCTTCACTTACGAACACCACGGACAGCGACCGACAGACTACTCTTGGTGAACATGAAGATCGCTTTCGTGGGAAAGGGCGGCAGCGGCAAGACGACCTTGTCCTCCCTCTTCATCCGCCACCTCGCAGCCAATGAGGCCCCCGTCGTCGCGGTGGACGCCGACATCAACCAGCACCTGGGCGCCGCGCTCGGACTCGGTGAGGACGAGGCCGCCGCGCTGCCCGCCCTGGGCGCTCACCTGCCCCTGATCAAGGAGTACCTGCGGGGCTCCAACCCCCGCATCGCCTCCGCCGACACGATGATCAAGACCACCCCGCCCGGCGCCGGATCGCGCCTGCTGCGGGTCAGCGAGGACAACCCGGTGTACGAGGCCTGCGCGCGCACGCTGCTGCTCGACGGGGAGCCCGTACGGCTGATGGCCACCGGGCCGTTCACCGACGCGGACCTGGGCGTCGCCTGCTACCACTCCAAGGTCGGGGCGGTCGAGCTCTGCCTCAACCACCTGGTCGACGGCCCGGACGAGTACGTCGTGGTCGACATGACCGCCGGCTCGGACTCCTTCGCCTCGGGCATGTTCACCCGCTTCGACGTGACCTTCCTGGTCGCCGAGCCGACCCGCAAGGGCATCTCGGTCTACCGCCAGTACAAGGAGTACGCCCGGGACTTCGGGGTCGCGCTCAAGGTCATCGGCAACAAGGTGCAAGGCACGGACGACATCGAGTTCCTCCAGGACGAGGTCGGAGAGGACCTGCTCGTCACCGTCGGGCACTCCGACTGGGTGCGGGCGATGGAGAAGGGCCGCCCGGCGGCGTTCGAGCTGCTCGAGGCGACCAACCGGATGGCCCTGCAGGCCCTGCAGGACGCGGCCGACGACTCGTACGCCCACCGCGACTGGGAGCGGTACACCGAGCAGATGGTCCACTTCCACCTGCGGAACGCGGAGAGCTGGGGCAACACCAAGACCGGGGTCGACCTGGCCGCCCAGGTCGACCCCGATTTCGTCCTGCGGGAGACCGCCGGCGGTGCGCCGGCGGCCCCGGACCTCGTCAGTCCTCGTCCCCACCCTCTTCAGCCGGCTCCGCAGCCGGCTTGACCCCGGCGGGGGCGGCCGGCTTGGCCGGCGGCCCCGCCGTCAGGAACTTGGTCCAGCCCTCCTTGGGCGCCTCGCCGACGTCGAGGCCGCGCATCCACTCCAGAGCCTTCGGGTCCTGCACGTCCAGCCAGTCGACCAGCTCGCGGAACGGCACGCAGCGGACGTCCTTCTGCGTGCACATCGACTGGATGGAGTCCTCGACGGCCTTCATGTACGTGCCGCCGTTCCAGGACTCGAAGTGGTTGCCGATGATCAGCGGCGCGCGGTTGCCCTGGTAGACGCGGTCGAATGCCTGCTGGAGGCCTTCGCGCATCTGCTCGCCCCAGTACGCGTGCTGCGAGGGGTCGCCCTGCGTGGTCGTCCCGGACTGGTTGACCAGGTAGTTGTAGTCCATGCTCAGGGTGTCGAAGGCGCGGCCGGGCATGGGCACCAGCTGGAGCGGGACGTCCCAGAGCCCGTCCGTCTTCTTCGGCCAGATCTGCTTGCTGATGCCGCTGGAGTCGTAGCGGAATCCCATGTCCTTGGCCGCCAGCATGAAGTTCTTCTGGCCTTCGAGGCACGGGGTCCGGGCGCCGATGAGCTCCTTGTCATAGTTGAACGGGAGCGGCTCCAGGCCCTTCAGGTCCGGCGTGTTGGTCTTCCAGTTCTTGACGAACGACTTCGCCTGGTTGATCTCGCTCTTCCACTCCGGCACGGACCAGGTGCCGACGCCGCCGTCGGGGCCGCAGAAGTGGCCGTTGAAGTGGGTGCCGATCTCGTTGCCCTCGAGCCAGGCCTCGCGGACCTGGGTGGCCGTGTCCTTGATGCCCTGGAGGTCGCCGAAGCCGATGTCGGAGCGGCCGGACTCGTGCTGCGGGGCCGTATAGAGGGAACGTTTCTCCTCCGGGAGCATGTACACGCCGCTGAGGAAGTACGTCATCCGCGCGTTGTACTTCTTGCCGACCTCGCGGAAGTGCGAGAAGAGCTTCTGGCTGTCCTCGCCGGCCCCGTCCCACGAGAACACCACGAACTGCGGCGGCTTCTCACCGGGCTTCAGTTTCTGCGGCTTCTGCACGTTCGGCTGCGCACCCGTGTACGCGGTCGAGCCGTCGCCGATGAGCCGGTTGACACTGCCGGGGGCGGCCTCCGGGGCGGCGGCCCCCTTCTTGGCGTTCGGGCCCCCGGGGGACGGGGGTTTGGCGGGTTCCGAGGTGCTGCACCCGGCGACGCCCAGCGCCAGCGCCGTGGCGACCAGCCCGCCGGCGATCTTCTTCGTGGCGGCGATCATCCGCCCACCTCTCCTCGCGGTTCCATTGCGGGTCTTCCGCGCCGCAACGTCCCATGCGGTCCGCCGTGAAGATGATGTGACAAGCCGGACAAAATGCTTAATCACCCCTGGGTGCTATTTCGTAGGCCGTTTGCCCCCATTCCCTCCCACGATCCTTTACTCTCCATTACCTTTCATTTACTGAGTGTTGAGACTCCCGCCGCTTCATCCCTCCGTAGAGGAGACGGGAACCCATGACAGCCACCTCCCCCCTGCCCGCAGCCGAAGAGCTCGACGGCAATCCCGGCAGCACAGCCGGCAACAAGGCCGTCGGCGCGCCCCGCAGGGGTCACCGCGCCGACTTCCACGCCGACCTCTCCGCCTCCCTGACCGTCTTCCTGATCGCCCTGCCGCTCTCCCTCGCCATCGCCCTGGCCACCGGCGCCCCGCTCCAGGCGGGCCTGGTGGCCGCGGCCGTCGGCGGGATCGTGGCCGGGCGCCTGGGCGGCGCCCCGCTCCAGGTGAGCGGGCCCGCGACCGGACTGACCGTCGTCACCGCCGAGTTGATCCAGCACTACGGGTGGCGCACCACCTGCGCCGTCACCGTGCTCGCCGGCTGCTGCCAGCTCGGGCTCGCCGCGCTGCGCACCGCCCGCTCCGCGCTCATGGTCAGCCCGGCCATCGTGCACGGCATGCTGGCCGGCGTCGGCGTCACGATCGCGCTGGCCCAGCTGCACATCGTCCTCGGCGGCACCCCGCAGAGCTCCGCCGTCGCCAACGTCGAGGGACTGCCGGGCCAGTTGGCCCATCTGCAGCCGGCGGCGCTGGGCGTCAGCGCCGTGACCCTGGCCGTGCTGCTCGGCTGGCCGCGGCTGCCCGGGCGGGTGGGGCTCGCCCTGCGCAAGGTGCCGGCCGCGCTCGCCGCCGTCGCCACGGCCACGGCTTTCGCCGCGCTGGCCGGGCTCACCCTGCCCCGGGTGGACCTGCCGTCCTGGAGCAGCCACGCCCTGCCCGAGCTGCCCGAGGGCCCCGTTCTCGGCATCATCGCGGCCGTCCTGACGGTCACCCTGGTCGGCAGCGTGGAATCCCTGCTGTCCGCGGTCGCCACCGACAAGCTGATCGCCTCCCAGCGGCGTACGGGCAACCGTCCGCCGCGCGCCGACCTCGACCGGGAGCTGCGCGGCCAGGGCGCGGCGAACATCCTGTCCGGAGCGCTGGGCGGGCTGCCCGTCGCGGGCGGGGCGGTCCGCAGCATGGCGAACGTCAAGTCCGGGGCCGCCACCCGGCGGTCGGTCATGCTGCACGGGCTCTGGATCCTGCTCGCGGCCGGGCTGCTCGTCCCGGTCCTCGACCTGATCCCGCTCGCCGCGCTGGCCGCCCTGGTGATGGCAGTGGGCGTGCAGATGGTGAACGCCACCCATCTGCGTACGGTCACCCGGCACCGCGAGATCCTGGTCTACGCGACGACGATCGCGGCGGTCGTCATCGGCGGGGTGCTGGCGGGCGTCGCCATCGGCATCGCCGTGGCCGTCGCGATGGCCCTGCACCGGCTGGCCCGGACCCGGATCACGGTCGAGGTGCAGGGCGGGGTCCACCGGGTGTGGGCGCGCGGGCAGTTGACCTTCCTCGCGGTGCCGCGGCTGAGCCGGGTGCTGAACCAGATCCCGCCCGGCGGGCGCGTGGTGGTCGAGCTGGACGGCTCCTTCATGGACCACGCGGCGTACGAGACGCTCCAGGACTGGCAGGACTCCCATCTGGTGCACGGGGGCTCACTGGAGGTCACCGGCCGCTCCACCACCCGGACGGCCGGGGCGAACCGGCCGGACCTCGCCGCCCAGGCGGACGGCGCGCCGGATCGCGCCGAGAGGGCGGACCGCGCCGATCGGCCGGACCGCGTCGAGAGGTCCCCGCGCGGCGGGCACCACTGCTGCCGCGCCTGGACCCCCTGGAAGAACCACTGCGACCACCGGCCGGAGGGCGGGCCCACGATCCCCGGCGCGGCCACGGCCCCCGACGCGGCGCAGGCGCTGAACGCGGCGGAGACACCGGCCCCGCGCCGCCGCGGCGCCGGCCAGCTGGCCAGCGGGATCAGCGCCTTCCAGCGGGACACCGCGCCGCACGTCCGCGACGAGCTGGCCCGGCTGGCCCGGGAGGGACAGCGGCCTTCGCAGCTCTTCCTTACCTGCGCCGACTCCCGCCTGGTGACCAGCATGATCACGGCCAGCGGGCCCGGCGACCTGTTCACGGTCCGCAACGTCGGCAACCTGGTCCCCCTGCCGGGCGCCGAGGCCACGGACGATTCGGTCGCGGCGGCCATCGAGTACGCCGTGGACGTCCTCAAGGTGGACAGCATCACGGTGTGCGGGCATTCCGGGTGCGGGGCCATGCAGGCGCTGCTGAACTCCACCCCCGGTGCCCCGATGACCCCCCTGCGCCGGTGGCTGCGGCACGGGCTGCCCAGCCTGGAGCGGATGGCGAGCCGCCACCACGCCTGGGCCCGGATCGCGGGCCGGCTCCCGGCGGATGCCGTGGAGCAGCTGTGCCTGACCAACGTGGTGCAGCAGCTGGAGCACCTGCGGGCGCACGAAGCGGTGGCCCGGCGGCTCGAGGAGGGCACGCTGGAGCTGCACGGGATGTACTTCCACGTGGGCGAGGCGCAGGCGTACCTGCTGTCCGAAGGCGAGGACTTCTTCGACTGCCGGGTGTTCGACAGCGTCGGACTACACGTCTGAATGATGACCGAATGATGACCGAATCGCCGTCTCCGGCCGATCCTGATCAAGGGCGCGGCTGAACCGATACTCTCCGGTATCCGTGCCACAGAGTGGCCCCTTCCCGCACCCTGCAGCGGGAAGGGGCCACTCTGCGCGTGGGCCGACGCGGGCCTGGCCGCGCTATAGGTCTAAACCAATTTCCGGCTACCCCTTGTCACCAGGGCCGCCGACTGATGAGCTATGCCCGGGGACACAACGGACACCCTGGGAAAGGGAGATGTCGTGAGCAATGAAAGCCTGGCCAATCTGCTCAAGGAGGAGCGGCGGTTCGCACCGCCTGCCGATCTGGCCGCCGCCGCCAATGTGACACAGGCTGCGTACACCGAGGCCGAGGCGGACCGGCTGGGATTCTGGGCCGCCCAGGCCCGTCGCCTGACCTGGGACGTCGAGCCGACCGAGACGCTCGACTGGACCAACCCGCCCTTCGCCAAGTGGTTCGCCGACGGCAAGCTGAACGTCGCGTACAACTGCGTGGACCGCCACGTCGAGGCCGGCAACGGCGACCGCGTCGCCATCCACTTCGAGGGCGAGCCCGGCGACAGCCGCGCGATCACCTACGCCGAGCTCAAGGACGAGGTCTCCAAGGCCGCCAACGCCCTGACCGAGCTGGGCGTCCGGGCCGGCGACCGGGTCGCGGTCTACCTGCCGATGATCCCCGAGGCCGTCGTCGCGATGCTCGCGTGCGCCCGCGTCGGCGCGGCGCACTCGGTGGTCTTCGGCGGCTTCTCCGCCGACGCCGTGGCCTCCCGCATCCAGGACGCCGACGCCAAGCTGGTCATCACCTCCGACGGCGGCTACCGCCGCGGCAAGCCCAGCGCCCTCAAGCCCGCCATCGACGAGGCCGTCGCCAAGTGCCCGCAGGTCGAGCACGTGCTCGTCGTGCAGCGCACGGGCCAGGACACCGCCTTCACCGAAGGTCGCGACGTCTGGTGGCACGAGATCGTCGGACGCCAGTCCGCCGAGCACACCCCCCAGGCCTTCGACGCCGAGCACCCGCTGTTCATCCTCTACACCTCGGGGACCACGGGTAAGCCCAAGGGCATCCTGCACACCTCCGGCGGCTACCTCACGCAGGCCGCGTACACGCACCACGCGGTCTTCGACCTCAAGCCGGAGACCGACGTCTACTGGTGCACCGCCGACATCGGCTGGGTGACCGGGCACTCGTACATCGTCTACGGGCCCCTCGCCAACGGCGCCACCCAGGTGATGTACGAGGGCACGCCGGACACCCCGCACCAGGGCCGGTTCTGGGAGGTCGTGCAGAAGTACGGCGTCACCATCCTCTACACCGCGCCCACGGCGATCCGTACGTTCATGAAGTGGGGCGACGACATCCCCGCGAAGTTCGACCTGTCGAGCCTGCGCGTGCTGGGCTCGGTCGGCGAGCCGATCAACCCCGAGGCCTGGATCTGGTACCGCAAGCACATCGGCGGCGACCGCTGCCCGATCGTGGACACCTGGTGGCAGACCGAGACGGGCGCGATGATGATCTCCCCGCTGCCCGGCGTCACCGAGACCAAGCCGGGCTCGGCGCAGCGCGCGCTGCCCGGGATCGGCGCCACGGTCGTGGACGACGATGGCCACGAGGTCCCGAACGGCGGTGGCGGCTACCTGGTCCTCACCGAGCCGTGGCCGTCGATGCTGCGCACCATCTGGGGCGACGACCAGCGGTTCATCGACACCTACTGGTCCCGTTTCGAGGGCAAGTACTTCGCGGGCGACGGCGCCAAGAAGGACGACGACGGCGACATCTGGCTGCTGGGCCGGGTGGACGACGTGATGCTGGTCTCCGGCCACAACATCTCGACCACCGAGGTCGAGTCGGCGCTCGTCTCCCACCCGTCGGTCGCCGAGGCGGCCGTCGTGGGCGCGAACGACGAGACGACCGGTCAGGCCATCGTGGCGTTCGTGATCCTGCGCGGCAGCGCCTCGGAGACCAACGGCCTGGTCTCCGAGCTGCGCGACCACGTGGGCGCCACGCTCGGCCCGATCGCCAAGCCGAAGCGGATCCTGCCGGTGCAGGAGCTGCCGAAGACCCGCTCCGGCAAGATCATGCGGCGTCTGCTGCGCGATGTCGCCGAGAACCGGGCGGTCGGCGACGTCACCACGCTCGCGGACTCCTCGGTCATGGACCTGATCCAGAGCAAGCTGCCCAGCGCTTCCAGCGAGGACTGACGGGCCCGGTTCCGGGTGGCGGAGGGTGTCCGGCGCATCGCGCGCCGGACACCCTCCGCCCGTTTAAGGTGAAGATCACCGGATGCGAAGGCGCGGGCCCTGTAAAGTAAGAGAAACGTCAATATTTGACGTGGACAATCTCTCAGGGTGCGCCGGGAAGTCTGGTCGGCAACGAGCTTCGCCATGCCGTCCAACCCACCCCGGAGGTGTCCCCTCGTGGCCGCGCCCAGCCCCACCGACCGCCACAGCCGCAAGTTCCTCGGCAGGCTCTCCCTGCCCGAGCGGCGCTTCGTGGCCGACGCCCTGCGCGCCGAGACCGTCGGCGGCGTGCTCCTGCTCGCGGCCGCCATCGCCGCCCTGCTCTGGGCGAACATCCCCGCCCTCGAGGACAGCTACGCCAGCGTCCGCAACTTCCACATCGGCCCCGCCTCCCTCGGCCTGGACCTCTCGCTCCAGCACTGGGCGGCCGACGGCCTGCTCGCCATCTTCTTCTTCGTCGCCGGCATCGAGCTCAAGCGCGAGCTCGTCGCGGGCGATCTGCGCGACCCCAAGGCCGCCGCCCTCCCGGTGATCGCCGCCGTCTGCGGCATGGCCGTACCCGCGCTGGTCTACGTACTGGTCAACCGCGCCGGCGGCGGCTCGATGGACGGCTGGGCGGTCCCGACCGCCACCGACATCGCCTTCGCCCTCGCCGTCCTCGCGGTCATCGGCACCTCGCTGCCGTCCGCCCTGCGCGCCTTCCTGCTGACCCTCGCCGTGGTCGACGACCTCTTCGCCATCATGATCATCGCGGTGTTCTTCACCAGCGAGATCGACTTCCTGGCCCTCGGCGGCGCGGTCGTGGGCCTGGTCCTCTTCTGGTTCCTGCTCCGCAAGAACGTCCGCGGCTGGTACGTCTACATCCCGCTCGCCCTGGTCATCTGGGGCCTGATGTACAACAGCGGCGTCCACGCCACCATCGCCGGCGTCGCCATGGGCCTGATGCTCCGCTGCTCCCGCAGGGAAGGCGAGCGCACGTCCCCCGGCGAGCACATCGAGCACCTCGTCCGGCCCGTCTCGGCCGGCCTCGCCGTGCCGCTCTTCGCGCTGCTCTCCGCCGGGGTCTCCCTCTCCGACAAGGCGATCGCCCAGGTCTTCACCCGGCCCGAGACGCTCGGCGTCGTCCTCGGCCTGGTCATCGGCAAGGCCGTGGGCATCTTCGGCGGCACCTGGCTGGCCGCCCGCTTCACCCGGGCGGAACTCAACGAGGACCTGGCCTGGCCGGACGTACTCGCCGTGGCCACCCTCGCCGGCATCGGCTTCACCGTCTCGCTGCTCATCGGCGAACTCGCCTTCACCGGCGACCCCACCCTCACCGACGAGGTCAAGGCCGCCGTCCTGTCCGGCTCCCTCATCGCCGCCGTCGTCGCGAGCGTCATGCTCAAGCTCCGCAACCGCACGTACAAGGCCCTCACCGAGGACGAGGAGCGCGACGAGGATCGCGACGGCATCCCGGACATCTACGAGCAGGACAACCCGGAATACCACCTGCGGATGGCGAAGATCTACGAGGAGAAGGCCGCGGAGCACCGCCGCAAGGCCGAGACGGCCTCGGCCGCCGCGCTCGAAGCGGCCACCGGGTCCAGCGCCGAGGGCGACCGTCCGGCATGATCTGAACTGACGCTGTGACGGGCGCAGGACAGCCGCCGCGCACGGCGGCGACAGCAGACGGCGTCAGACGACGGCAGATGACAGAGGGAGAGAGCGATGAGCGCAGTGGACCAAGGGGCGCAAGGAGCCGAGCGCACACTCGGCCAGCTGGTCGCCTCGGCCACCGCCGAGATGTCCGCCCTGGTGCACGACGAGATCGCCCTCGCCAAGGCGGAGATCCGCGAGGACGTCAAGCGCGTGGGCATCGGCGGCACCGCCATCGGGGTCGCAGGAGTGTTCGCCCTGTTCTCGCTGCCCGTGCTGAGCTTCGCGGCGGCGTACGGGATCCACAACCTCGGGCTCGGTCTGGCCTGGTCCTTCCTCATCGTCGGCGTGGCGTTCCTGCTGCTCGCGGGCCTGCTGGCGCTGATCGCCATGTCGAAGTTCAAGAAGGTCAAGCCGCCGGAGAGGACCATCGCCTCCGTCAAGGAGACGGCGGCGCTCGTCGGGACCGTCAAGCCGCACCCGCGGTCGGTGAGTGACCAGGCCGTGGGTGTGGCACGCTCGTCCTCATGACAGCGCCCTCACCGGACTCCAGCACTCCGCCCACCGCCGCGACGGCGGTCCGGATCGATGTGCCCGGCGGGAGGGCGGTGACCCACCGGGACGTCGCGGCCAACGGGGCCCGGTTCCACGTGGCCGAGATGGGCGACGGGCCGCTGGTGCTGCTGTTGCACGGCTTCCCGCAGTTCTGGTGGACGTGGCGGCACCAGCTGACCGCGCTCGCCGACGCCGGGTACCGGGCGGTCGCGATGGACCTGCGCGGAGTGGGCGGCAGCGACCGCACCCCGCGCGGCTACGACCCCGCGAACCTGGCACTCGACATCACCGGGGTCGTACGGTCCCTCGGCGAGCCGGACGCCGCCCTCGTGGGACACGACCTCGGCGGCTACCTCGCCTGGACCGCGGCCGTGATGCGACCCAAGCTGGTGCGCCGGCTCGTGGTCTCCTCGATGCCGCACCCGCGGCGCTGGCGCTCGGCGATGCTGTCCGACTTCGGTCAGACGCGGGCCAGTTCGCACATCTGGGGCTTCCAGCGGCCGTTCATCCCCGAGCGGCAGCTCGTCGCCGACGACGGGGCGCTCGTGGGGGAGCTGATCCGGGACTGGTCCGGGCCCGTGCCCCCCGAGGAGGCGGACCTCGACGTGTACCGGCGGGCGATGTGCATCCCGTCCACCGCGCACTGCTCGATCGAGCCGTACCGCTGGATGATGCGCTCGATGGCCCGGCCGGACGGGCTCCAGTTCAACCGCCGGATGAAGCGGCCGGTGCGGGTGCCGACGCTGCATCTGCACGGCTCGCTCGACCCGGTGATGCGGACCCGGAGCGCGGCCGGCTCCGGGGAGTACGTCGAAGCCCCGTACCGGTGGCGGCTGTTCGACGGCCTCGGGCACTTCCCCCACGAGGAGGATCCCGCGGCCTTCTCGACCGAGTTGGTGAACTGGCTCAAGGACCCCGAGCCGGACCGCTGACCACGCGAACCGTCTGACCGACCGTCAACACGGCGGCCGGTACGACTGTCTTACGACCATTCAATTGCCTGGCGCATAGGCCAATTGGCCGCCCCGGACGGGGTTACCGACCTTGGGGCCCGGGCACAGCTCGTTGTATGGGCTGGACGCACGACTACGGTGACACCGCACGCGAACGCCGCCCGGCAGCGACGCCGGGCACACACGGGAGGTCGGGCCGGGACGGCCACGACCCCCGCCTCGGGATCCCACGTATCCTGCGCCGCCGGGCCCGCTGGGTCTCGGCCCGCCTGCGGCATCCACGGACGTAGCCGGGCGCGGCGCCCCGTTCCGTACGGGCAAGGTGCCCGTACGGATCAGAGGGCGCAGCCCTGGCTGTCGACCCGCCGGTCGGAGACCTTGCCGATCCGGATGTCGTCGCGGACCTCGTCCGCCGTCAGCGCGTACCCGGTGTTCGGGTCGTCGAGCGACTTCGCGAAGACGACCCCGTACACCTTGCCGTCGGGCGTGAGCAGCGGGCCGCCGGAGTTGCCCTGGCGGACCGTCGCGTACAGCGAGTAGACGTCGCGCCGGACGGTGCCGCGGTGGTAGATGTCCGGGCCGTTGGCGTTGATCCGGCCGCGGACGCGCGCCGCGCGGACGTCGTACGAGCCGTTCTCCGGGAAGCCGGCGACGATCGCGTCGCTGCTGCTCACCGCGTCCTTGTCGGTGAACTCCAGCGCGGGCGCCTTCAGCTTGGGCACGTCCAGGACGGCGATGTCGCGCTCCCAGTCGTAGAGCACGACCTTGCCGTCGTAGAGCTTGCCCTCGCCGCCGATCTGCACGGTCGGCTCGCCGACGCCGCCGACGACATGCGCGTTGGTCATCACCTTGCCGGGCGCGAAGACGAAGCCGGTGCCCTCCAGGACCTTGCTGCAGCTCGGCGCGGTGCCGACGACCTTCACGATCGAGCGCTTGGCCACCTCGGCGACGGGGCTGCGGGCGAGCGCCGGGTCGGGCGCCTTCACCTCGGTGATCGGCTCGTTCGAGAACGGGCTGAAGACCTGTGGGAAGCCGTTGCGCGCCAGGGTGGAGGTGAAGTCCGAGAACCAGGTGTTGGCCTGCGCGGGCAGCACCCGCGAGACGCCGAGCAGCACCTTGGAGTTGCGGACCTCCTTGCCCAGGGTGGGCAGCGAGGTCTGGGCCAGGAGGAGGCCGATCAGCCACGCCACCAGCAGCATCGCGACGACGTTCACCAGGGCCCCGCCGGTCGCGTCGAGCGCGCGCGCCGGAGACCACGTGATGTGGCGGCGCAGGCGGTTGCCCAGATGGGTGGTGAAGGCCTGCCCGATCGAGGCACAGACGATGATCACGACGACGGCGATCACGACGACCGTGGTGGACACCTCGGAGCCGTTGTCGGTCACCTGGTCCCAGATCAGCGGGAGCAGGGACACGGCGATGAGACCACCGCCGAGGAAGCCGATCACCGACAGGATGCCGACGACGAACCCCTGGCGGTAGCCGACGATCGCAAACCACACGGCAGCGAGCAGCAACAGGATGTCCAGCACGTTCACGAGGGTCACCGTCTCATGCGTGCCAGTCGAGGGGGACCTGCCTCGATCGGTCCCAGGGGCGCTCCCACCCCGCGAAATGCAGCAGCCGGTCGATCACTCCGGCGGTAAAACCCCAGACCAGAGCCGATTCGACGGTGAAAGCGGGGCCCAGATGGCCGCGCGGATGGACGGCCGTGACCCGATGATCGGGATCCGTGAGATCGGCCACGGGAACCGTGAAGACGCGGGCGGTCTCGGCCGGGTCCACGACGCCGACGGGGCTGGGATCGCGCCACCAGCCGAGCACCGGGGTCACGACGAACTCGCTGACCGGGATGTAGAGCCGCGGCAGGACGCCGAAGAGCTGGACGCCGGCGGGGTCGAGCCCGGTCTCCTCCTCGGCCTCGCGCAGGGCGGCGCGCAGCGGGCCGGTGGTGTGCGGATCGCCGTCCTCCGGATCGAGGGCGCCGCCCGGGAACGAGGGCTGCCCGGGATGCGAGCGCAGGCTCCCGGCGCGCTCCATGAGCAGCAGCTCGGGGCCGCGCGGGCCCTCGCCGAACAGGATCAGCACGGCGGACTGGCGGCCCCGGCCGTCCTCGGGCGGCAGGAAGCGGCTGAGCTGGTGCGGCCGGACCGTCCGCACGGCCTCCACGACGGGATCGAGCCACCCGGGCAGGCCCTGGCTGCTCACGCGCGGGGCGCCGTGGTCCTCGTACGGGTTGCCCCGCGGCGAGGCCTGCGACGCGCCCGGCGGCGTGCCGTGCGGCTTGCCCTGCTGCGGCGGCGCGGCCGCCTGGGCCACGCTGCTCTCGTCCCGCGCTCCGCGCGTCATAGGCACCCCTGCTCCCTGCCGTTGCCGACACCGTCGCCGTCCCGATACGGGGACAACGCAGCCCCGGGCCGGATTCGTTCCTCCGCGGGCCGCTGTGTGGCGGCCCGCGGCCGTGCTGCGTGCTCGTGCTGCTTGCTCGCGCCCCTTGCTCAGGAGGCGGTGGAGGCCGCCTGCCCGCCGCCCAGCGGCAGGGCCGGGAGGCCCGGGTAGTCCGGCGGCGGGCTCAGCCGCTGGCCGGGCTGGCCGCCCTTCTCGTACTTGAGCAGCTTCTTCGCCTTCTCCGGGTCCGTCTCGCCCTCCCCGTACGCCGGGCAGAGCGGGGCGATCGGGCAGGCGCCGCAGGCGGGCTTGCGGGCGTGGCAGATCCGGCGGCCGTGGAAGACGACGCGGTGCGAGAGCATCGTCCACTCGCTCTTCGGGAAGATCGCGCAGATCTCCGCCTCGACCTTCTCCGGATCCTCCTGCTCGGTCCACTTCCAGCGGCGGACCAGCCGGCCGAAGTGGGTGTCCACGGTGATCCCCGGGACGCCGAACGCATTGCCGAGCACCACGTTGGCCGTCTTGCGGCCGACTCCGGGCAGCGTCACGAGGTCCTCGATCCGGCCCGGGACCTCACCGCCGAAGTTGTCCCGCAGTGCCTGCGAGAGGCCGAGGAGGGACCTCGATTTGGCCCGGAAGAACCCGGTCGGCCGGATGAGCTCCTCCAGATCCTCGGGGACGGCCGCGGCCATGTCCTCGGGGGTCGGGTAGGCGGCGAACAGGGCCGGGGTCGTCTGGTTCACGCGCAGGTCGGTGGTCTGGGCGGAGAGGACCGTGGCGACCAGCAATTCGAAGGGATTCCGGAAGTCGAGCTCGGGATGGGCGTACGGGTAGAGCTCGGCCAGCTCGCGGTTGATGCGGCGGGCCCGGCGCACCATCGCCAGGCGCGATTCCGTTTTCTTGGCCGAAGCTTTGCCCTGGGGGCTTGGCGGGGCCTTCCGGGGCTTCCCGGACGCCTTCTCGGGGGCTTGTTCGCCCACAGCTGAATTGAGCCCGCCCGTCACTCCTGCGGACCCCTTGGCCTGTGCTCTCACCGGCTTGTTGGACACCCGGCCAGCCTAAGGCCGGGCGCTGACACCCGCCTGGACCTCAGGTAACACCACTCTGATTGGCCTCTCGCCGCACAGCACGCCCGTACGTCCGGCATCCTTGTGATTGATCGCACTGTTTGAGCCGTCCGGCAAAATGGGGAGCACGGTCCCCTGAGCTGGTCGACATAGGAGAGAGACTCGTGGACGACGTTCTGCGGCGCGCCCCGCTCTTCGCGGCGCTCGATGACGAGCAGGCCGCGGAGCTCCGCGCCTCCATGGGCGAGGTGACCCTCGCACGCGGTGACGCCCTGTTCCACGAGGGCGACCCCGGCGACCGGCTGTATGTCGTGACCGAGGGCAAGGTGAAGCTCCACCGCACCTCCCCCGACGGCCGCGAGAACATGCTGGCCGTCCTCGGCCCCGGCGAGCTGATCGGCGAGCTGTCGCTCTTCGACCCCGGCCCGCGTACCGCCACCGCCACCGCCCTGACCGAGGTCAAGCTGCTGGGCCTCGGCCACGGCGACCTGCAGCCGTGGCTCAACGCCCGGCCCGAGGTCGCGACCGCGCTGCTGCGTGCGGTGGCCCGGCGCCTGCGCAAGACCAACGACCAGATGTCCGACCTGGTCTTCTCCGATGTCCCGGGCCGTGTGGCACGGGCGCTCCTCGACCTGTCGCGCCGGTTCGGCGTGCAGTCGGAGGAGGGCATCCACGTCGTGCACGACCTGACGCAGGAGGAGCTCGCACAGCTCGTCGGCGCCTCGCGCGAGACCGTGAACAAGGCCCTGGCCGACTTCGCGGGCCGCGGCTGGCTCCGCCTGGAGGCTCGCGCGGTCATCCTGCTGGACGTGGAGCGGCTGGCGAAGCGGTCCCGCTGACGCTTTCGGTTTCGTGCGGAGGGGTTCTGCCCGGTCGGGCGGGGCCCCTCCGCCGTTTCCGGCTCCGGCGGGGCCGACGGCTGGATGTGGAGGGTGGGCCATGGAACGCAGAGGGCTGGATGCGTACGGGTACTTCGAGCGCGAGGGCGCGCTCGGCCGGGTGCAGAGCGCCTTCGAGCCGGTCGTCGCCGCCGCGCGCGAGCGGATCGGCGAGGCGTACGGGCAGCGGCTGCACAGTGCGTACCTGTACGGGTCCGTGCCGCGCGGGACGGCCCGCCCGGGGCGCTCCGACCTCGACCTGCTGCTCGCCCTGCACCACGAGGCCGCCGACGAGGACCGGGACACCGCCGAGGTGCTGGCGCGCGGGCTCGACCAGGACTTCGCCGAGATCGACGGCGTCGGCATCCTGCTCTACGGCAAGAACACCCTGCTGAGCGAGCAGGAACGCGACGACCTGGGCTGGTTCCTCGCCTGCCTGTGCACCCCGCTGCTCGGCGCGGACCTGGCCGAGCACCTCCCGCGCTACCGCCCGGACAGCCTGCTCGCCCGTGAGACCAACGGCGACCTGGCCGCCGTACTGCCCCGCTGGCGGGCCAGGCTGGAAGCCGCGTCGACCCCCGCCGAGTACCGCAAGCTCAGCCGGCACTTCTCACGGCACCTGGTGCGCACCGGGTTCACCCTCGTGATGCCCCGGTGGGGCGGCTGGACGAGCGATCTCGCCGAGTCCGCGGAGATCTTCGGGCGCTACTACCCGGAGCGCGCCGCGCAGATGCGGGCCGCGGCCGCGGTGGCGCTGGATCCGGCCGATGACCCGGCCGTGCTGCACACGTACCTGGAAGACCTCGGCCCGTGGCTCGCGGACGAGTACACGGCCCGGCACGGCACCAAGACGCCCCGCTGAAGGCGGGCTCAGACGTCCGTCAGGGCCTCGACCGCCTGCTTCGCCTCGAGCAGGTCCGCCCCGGTGACGCGCCGGTAGACACGGATGGCCTCGATCGTGCGGCCGTCGCGCACCAGCGCCCGTACCTCGTCCAGACCGGCCGGCTCCGGCTCCGCTACGCCCAAGTGGTCCAGGACCAGGCCCAGCCGCCGCTCCAGGCGCTCCGAGCGCCGTTCGAGGGCCTTCATGCGCAGCGTCACCGTCGAGGTGATCCACGCGGCCGTCGCGATGAGTGCGAGCAGCAGGAACAGCGTGGTCATTCAGGGCCTCCCGGGATCAGTCCGTGATCTTGAAGGTACTCGAGCTGCGCGCGTACGGACCATTCCGCGGCCGGCCACAGCGAGCGGTCCACGTCCGCGTAGACCTGGGCGACGACGGCCTCGGGGGTGGCGAATCCGTTCTCCACCGCGGTCTCGACCTGGGCGAGCCGGTGCGCGCGATGGGCCAGGTAGAACTCCACCGCGCCCTGCGCGTCGTCCAGGACCGGTCCGTGCCCCGGGAGCACCGTGCGCACGCCGTCGTCGACCGTCAGCGAGCGCAGCCGGCGCAGCGAGTCCAGGTAGTCCCCGAGGCGGCCGTCGGGGTGCGCGACGACGGTGGTGCCGCGGCCGAGGATCGTGTCGCCGGTCAGGACGGCCCGGTCGGCGGGCAGGTGGAAGCTGAGCGAGTCGGCGGTGTGGCCGGGCGTCGGGACGACGCGCAGCTCCAGGCCTCCGGTCCGGATCACGTTGCCGGCGGCCAGCCCCTCGTCGCCGAGGCGCAGGGCGGGATCCAGTGCGCGGACCTTGGTGCCGGTGAGCTCTGCGAACCGGCCCGCGCCCTCGGCGTGGTCCGGATGGCCGTGGGTGAGCAGGGTCAGGGCGATCCGCTTGCCCGCCTGCTCGGCGGTCTCCACGACCGCGCGCAGGTGGGCCTCGTCGAGGGGGCCGGGATCGATGACGACGGCCAGCTCGGAGCCCGGCTCCGAGACGAGCCAGGTGTTGGTGCCGTCCAGGGTCATCGCCGAGGCGTTGGGGGCCAGGATGTTGACCGCGCGGGCGGTGGCGGGCCCTGAGGTGACGATTCCGCGGGGCTGTCCGGGCAGAGCGGCCGCATTCGTCACGGGGTGCCTCCGGGGCGGACGCGCTTGGTGAACTCGTCGTGGCCCGGCCAGCTGAGCACCAGTTCGCCGTTCTCCAGCGAGGCCTGGGCGAGTACGGGGGTCAGGTCCTGGGCGGCGGCCGCGGTGAGGGCGTCGACCGCGCTCCCGTACGGCTCGAGGGAGCGCAGGGTGGAGATGGTGGGCGGCATCATCAGCAGCTCGCCCTTGTCATAGCCGTCGGCGGCGTCCGCGGGGCGGATCCAGACGGTCCGGTCGGCCTCGGTGGAGGCGTTGCGGGTGCGCTGGCCCTCGGGGAGGGCGGCGACGAAGAACCAGGTGTCGTAGCGGCGGGGCTCGAACTCCGGGGTGATCCAGCGGGCCCAGGCGCCGAGCAGGTCGGAGCGCAGCCGCAGGCCACGGCGGTCGAGGAACTCGGCGAAGGACAGCTCGCGGGCGACGAGGGCCGTACGGTCGGCCTCCCAGTCGTCGCCGGTGGTGTCGCCGACGACGGTGTCGGCGGTCTCGCCGGCGAGCAGGACGCCCGCCTCCTCGAAGGTCTCGCGTACGGCGCCGCAGACGATGGCCTGGGCGGTCCGGGGGTCGGTGGCGAGGCGGGCGGCCCACTCCTCCCGGCTCGGTCCGGCCCAGCCGACCTGGTGGTCCTCGTCGCGGGGGTCCACCCCGCCGCCGGGGTAGGCGTACGCGCCGCCCGCGAAGGCCATGGAGGCCTTGCGGCGCAGCATGTGCACGACGGGGCCGTCGGGGGTGTCGCGGAGCAGCATGACGGTGGCGGCGCGTCTGGGCTCCACCGGGGTGAGGGATCCGTCCATGAGCGCGCGGATCCGGTCGGGCCACTCGGGCGGGTACCACTGGCCCCCGGCGGGAGGCTGCTGCTGACCGTACTGACCATTCGGCATGACGGGATGCTACGGGGATCCGGCCCGATGTTCGAGGCCCACTCCCCTGCCCGAGACCGCGTCCCGCCCGGCCGGGCGCGCAACCGCGTACCGGGAACACGTACGGCCCCGGCCGGGAGCCGGCGGGGGCCGTACGGGACGTCGTACGGGTCAGGCTCCGGGAACGAGCTCCACCTGGATCTCGACCTCGACCGGGGCGTCCAGCGGGAGGACCGCCACGCCGACGGCGCTGCGGGCGTGGACGCCCTTCTCGCCGAGCACCTCGCCCAGCAGCTCGCTCGCACCGTTCAGCACGCCCGGCTGGCCCGTGAAGTCCGGGGCCGAGGCCACGAAACCGACGACCTTCACGACGCGCGCGATCTTGTCGAGGTCGCCGATCACGGACTTCACCGCCGCCAGGGCGTTCAGCGCGCAGACCGCGGCCAGCTCCTTGGCCTGCTCCGGCGACACCTCGGCGCCGACCTTGCCGGTGACCGGCATGCTGCCCTTGACCATCGGGAGCTGCCCCGCGGTGAACACGTACGCGCCCGACCGCACGGCCGGCTGGTACGTGGCCAGCGGGGGGACGACCTCGGGAAGGGTCAGGCCGAGCTCGGCCAGCCTCGCCTCGACAGCGCCGCTCATGCCTTCTCCCGCTTGAGGTAGGCCACGAGCTGCTCGGGGTTGTTGGGGCCCGGCACGACCTGGACGAGCTCCCAGCCGTCCTCGCCCCAGGTGTCCAGGATCTGCTTGGTGGCGTGGACCAGCAGCGGGACCGTCGCGTATTCGAACTTCTTGGTCATGGGGGCGAGCGTATCGCCTGACATGGAGGGCTCATGCGCAGCCCGAGGGGCGAGTGGTTAGGCTCAGACGCTGTGAGCAGGCTCCAGGTGGTCAGCGGCAAGGGCGGAACCGGAAAGACCACGGTCGCCGCGGCACTCGCGCTCGCCCTCGCGCGCGAGGGCAGGCGGACGCTTCTGGTGGAGGTCGAGGGCAGGCAGGGGCTCGCGCAGCTCTTCGGGGCGGAGGCGCTCCCGTACGAGGAGCGGAAGATCGCCGTCGCCTCGGGCGGCGGGGAAGTGTTCGCGCTGGCCATCGACGCCGAGCGGGCCCTGCTGGACTACCTCCAGATGTTCTACAAGCTCGGCTCCGCGGGCCGCGCCCTCAAGAAGCTCGGCGCCATCGACTTCGCGACGACGATCGCGCCCGGGCTGCGGGACGTCCTGCTGACGGGCAAGGCGTGCGAGGCGGTCCGGCGCAAGGACAAGGCCGGCCGGTTCGTCTACGACCACGTGATCATGGATGCCCCGCCGACCGGGCGGATCACCCGCTTCCTGAACGTCAACGACGAGGTGGCGGGGCTGGCCCGGTTCGGGCCGATCCACAACCAGGCGCAGGCCGTCATGAAGGTGCTCAAGTCCCCGGAGACGGCCGTCCACCTGGTCACGCTGCTCGAGGAGATGCCCGTCCAGGAGACCGCGGACGGGATCGCCGAACTCGAGGGCGCCGGACTGCCCGTGGGGCGGGTCGTCGTCAACATGGTGCGGCCGCACCACCTGGACGAGGACGCCCTGCGCGCCGCCGCCGGCGAGCGCCGCGCGGATGTGGCCAAGGCCCTGTCCCGGGCGGGCCTGGGCGGCGCGCGCCGCGGCGGGCTCGCGGAGCGGCTGGTGGACCCGCTGCTCGCGCAGGCCGCCGAGCACGCGAGCCGGGTGGAGCTGGAGCGCGCGCAGCGCACCGTACTGGGGCAGCTGGACGTGCCGACGTACGAACTCCCCCTGCTCGGCGCGGGGATGGATCTGGCCGGGCTGTACGAGCTGGCCTCGGAGCTGCGGAAGCAGGCGGGCGAGGAATGAGCGGGGCCACCACGCGTACGAGCACGGGTACGACCGTGAGCGCGGGCATGAAGGGGGGCATCGGCATGGACACTCCGCCGCGGCTGGCCGTGGACCGGCTGCTGGACGACCCCGGGACGCGGATCATCGTCTGCTGCGGTGCGGGCGGGGTCGGCAAGACGACCACCGCCGCGGCCCTGGGCGTACGGGCGGCGGAGCGCGGGCGGAAGGTGGTCGTGCTGACCATCGACCCGGCGCGGCGGCTCGCCCAGTCGATGGGGATCGACTCGCTGGACAACACCCCGCGCAAGGTGAAGGGGGTCGACGGCGGCGAACTGCACGCCATGATGCTCGACATGAAGCGGACCTTCGACGAGATCGTCGAGGGGCACACGGACGCCGAGCGGGCGGAGGCCATCCTCGCCAATCCCTTCTACCAGTCCCTGTCGGCCGGCTTCGCGGGCACGCAGGAGTACATGGCGATGGAGAAGCTGGGCCAGCTGCGGGCCCGGGACGACTGGGACCTGATCGTCGTGGACACCCCGCCGAGCCGGTCCGCGCTGGACTTCCTCGACGCGCCGAAGCGGCTGGGGTCCTTCCTGGACGGGAAGTTCATCCGGGTGCTGATGGCCCCGGCGAAGGTGGGCGGCCGGGCGGGGATGAAGTTCCTCAACGTCGGCATGTCCCTGATGACCGGCACGCTCAGCAAGCTGATGGGCGCCTCGCTGCTGAAGGACGTGCAGACCTTCGTGGCGGCGATGGACACGATGTTCGGCGGGTTCCGCACCCGCGCGGACGCGACGTTCCGGCTGCTGCAGGCTCCGGGCACGGCCTTCCTGGTGGTCGCGGCGCCCGAGCCGGACGCGCTGCGGGAGGCGGCGTACTTCGTGGAGCGGCTGGCCGCGGAGCAGATGCCGCTGGCCGGGCTCGTACTGAACCGGGTGCACGGCAGCGGTGCCGACCAGCTGTCCGCAGAGCGGGCGTTGGCCGCCGCAGAGAATCTTGAAGAAGGCGGCATTGTCGATCAGGAGTCCGGGAAAGCTGGACTTCGTGACTCGGCCGCGGTGGCCGGCGACCCCACGGACACTCCCGAGAGAGGGACCGAGACCGGCTCCCCCGATGCCGATACCCGTGCCGACGCCCATGCCCACGCAGACTCTGACCCCGAAGCCGACCCCGACGCCGATGCCGACGTGGACGAGATCACCGCAGGACTGCTGCGCCTGCACGCCGAACGGATGCAGGTGATCGCGCGCGAACAGCGCACACGCGATCGCTTCACCTCGCTGCACCCCGAAGTGGCGGTGGCCGAGGTGGCCGCCCTGCCCGGCGATGTGCACGACCTCGCCGGGCTGCGGGCCATCGGAGAGCGACTCGCGGCCGGGGTTCCGGCCGGAGCGTAGGCGTTCGTACGACGAATGCCTCCGGGTGAGGGGGCCGTCGTACGCGGGACCGCGCGGGTGGGTCTACCCGGCTGCCGCGTACGTCTCGTACGGAACGTCGATCTCCGCATCGACATCCACGGTGAGGATGCCTGTACTGCGCTCGTACTCTGTGCGGGCGGTTTCGAGCAGCCGTCGCCACGAGGTGACGGTGGGACGCCGGCGCAGCAATGCGCGACGTTCCCGCTCGGTCATTCCGCCCCACACTCCGAACTCGACACGATTGTCGAGCGCGTCGGCCAGGCACTCGGTCCGCACCGGACATCCGGTGCACACCGCCTTGGCCCTGTTCTGTGCCGCTCCTTGAACGAACAGTTCATCCGGATCGGTAGTGCGGCAGGCTGCCTGCGCACTCCAGTCGGTAACCCAGCCCATCCCGGCGCCGTCCTCTCCCGAATCGAGGCTCCCCCACGGCGGTAGCGGCATATTCACCGCTGCCAGTTGAGGACGTTACGGAAGGCGGGGACAGTGCAACACCCCCGACGGGCCCAATCTTGAATGGTCCGAACGGACTATGGGTAAGCGGCAGATCACCCGACGGAGTGATCCGGCGACATGCCCGACCATTCCGGCAATTCGGGTGGAATCGGCGGACCATGGACGAGCGAACGTCAGAGTGAGGGGCGAGATTCGGACATAAGTCCACCCCATTCGGGAAGGGTGAAAATCAAGCCGAGGGGTTGATGTCGCACCGCACTGCTGTGACAGTTGGGGACAGCTTAGGCCAAGGCATTCGCGCGTGTCCGGTGAATGAGAACGTAGGCTGCCCTCCATGGGTAAGAAGCGCTCGGGCGCCGGGCTCACGGGGCCGCAGCAGGCCGCCAAGTTCCTCGGGGTGTCCGTTCTCTCCGGAGTTGTGCTGGCCGGTATCGCGATCCCGGGCGCAGGCGCCCTGGGGCTCGCCGCCAAGGGCACGGTCGAGGGATTCGATGAGATCCCGGCCAATCTCAAGACACCGCCGCTGAGTCAGCGCACGACGATTCTGGACGCCGAGGGTGGCTTGATCGCCACGGTCTATTCACGGGACCGGCAGGTGGTACCCCTCACGGCCATCTCCCCGTACATGCAGAAGGCGATCGTCGCGATCGAGGACTCGCGTTTCTACGAGCACGGCGCGATCGACGCGAAGGGCATCCTGCGCGCGGTCAACCGCAACGCGCAGGAGGGCGGAGCCGCGCAGGGCGCCTCCACGCTGACGCAGCAGTACGTGAAGAACGTGTTCGTCGAAGAGGCCGGCGACGACGAGACCAAGGTGCGCGAGGCCCAGGAGAAGAGCCTGGGCCGCAAGATCCGCGAGCTGAAGTACTCGATCCAGGTCGAGGAGGAACTCGGGAAGAAGAAGATCCTCGAGAACTACCTCAACATCACTTACTTCGGCCAGCAGGCATACGGAATCGAATCCGCCGCTCAGCGCTACTTCAGCAAGCCGGCCAAGGACCTGACCCTGGACGAGTCGGCGCTGCTGGCGGGCGTCGTGCAGTCGCCGAGCCGGTTCGACCCGGTGAACGACGCGCAGGAGGCGATGAAGCGCCGGAACGTCGTCCTGCAGCGGATGGCCGACATGAAGGACGTCTCGCAGACCGAGGCGGACGAGGCGAAGAAGAAGCCGGTGACGCTGAAGGTGACGCGGCCGAAGAACGGCTGCATCACCGCGGTCAAGGGCGCGGGCTTCTTCTGCGACTACGTGCGCAACACGTTCCTGACCGACCCGGTGTTCGGCAAGACCCGCGAGGAGCGGGCCAAGCTCTGGAACCAGGGCGGCCTGACCGTGCGTACGACGCTGGACCCGCAGTCGCAGGAGTCC
The DNA here is from genome assembly GCF_035984415.1 of Streptomyces sp. NBC_01296. Taxonomy (NCBI): domain Bacteria; kingdom Bacillati; phylum Actinomycetota; class Actinomycetes; order Kitasatosporales; family Streptomycetaceae; genus Streptomyces; species Streptomyces sp. NBC_01296. The sequence goes on from NZ_CP130720.1 coordinate 4,154,766, forward strand.
GTCAACGAGTCGATCAAGGACCACGTCAACCAGGACGACAAGGTCGCCACGGCCGTCACCCTGGTGCAGCCGGGCACGGGCCGGGTCCTCGCGATGGGCCAGTCCAAGCCGTACGGCTTCGGCAAGAACGAGACGCAGATCAACTTCTCCGTGGACAAGCGGATGGGCGGATCGAACTTCGGCTTCCCGACCGGCTCGACCTTCAAGCCGTTCGTCGCGGCAGCGGCCCTGGAGCGGGGCGTTCCGGCGGGCAAGACGTACCAGTCCCCGCACGACATGGAGTACCCGAGCCCGGTGCAGACCTGCGGCGACAAGCCCTGGGTCAACACCATGCACGACCGGGTGGAGAACGAGTCGGAGTCCGAGGTCGGCCCGTACGGCATGAGGGACGCGATGGCCAAGTCGGTCAACACGTACTTCGTCGAGATGATCTCCGACAACGCGCTCGGGCTCTGCCCCGTGACCGAGATGACCACCAAGCTCGGTGTGATCCCGGCCGACGGCACGAAGCTCCCCGAGGTCCCGGCCATCGCGCTCGGCACCGAGGGCATGTCCCCGCTGACCATGGCGAACGCGTACGCGACCTTCGCCAACCGCGGCGTGTACTGCACCCCCGTCGCCCTGGAGTCCATCACCGACGCGCACGGCAAGGCACTGGCCGTGCCGAAGTCCCAGTGCGACCGCGTGATGGCGGAGAAGACCGCCGACACCGTCAACACGCTGCTGCTCGGCGTGATCGACTCCGGTACCGGTACCGCCGCGGGTCTGACCGACCGGCAGAACGCGGGCAAGACCGGCACCACCGACAGCCGCTACAACGCCTGGTTCGTCGGGTACACGCCGAACATGGCGGGCGCGACGTGGGTCGGCTCGGGCGGCTCGAAGCAGGTGTCGATGGAGAACATCACCATCGGCGGCCAGTACTACGACAAGGTCTACGGCGGCGGGCTGCCCGGCCCGATCTGGAAGCAGGCGGTCTCGGGTGCACTGGAAGGCCGGGAGGCGCCGCCCTTCACCACGGTGACCATCCCGGAGAGCGGGATCCCGGCCGGCGGCGGCCGTCCCAACCCGAATCCGAACCCGAATCCGAACCCGAACAAGCCGGGGAAGCCCGGCAAGCCGGGCGGCGACGGCAAGCCGGGCGGCCGCCCCGGCGGCCAGACGGCAGCCGGTGCCACGGGCGGCGCGACGGGCGGCAACACGCCGACGAACCCGTTCCCGGACATCAGCCTGGAGCCGGGCTTCATCGGCGGCCCGGAGGGCCCGTAGCCGGCACGGACAAGAGAGAGGGGCCCCGCCCGCGCACTGCGCGAGCGGGGCCCCTCTCTCTGCCTATCTGTTCTGCCTATCTGTATATCTACGTATCTACGCGAGGTGCTTCTTGACGGCGGCGGCGACGCGGCCGCCCTCCGCCAGCCCGGCCACCTTCGGGTTCACGATCTTCATGACGGCACCCATGGCCCGCGGCCCCTCGGCACCCGCGGCCTTGGCCTCCTCGACGGCCTGCGCCACGATCGCGCCGAGCTCCTCGTCGCTGAGCTGCTTGGGCAGGTAGGTGTCGAGGAACTCGCCCTCCGCCGTCTCGCGCGCGGCCTGCTCGGGACGACCGCCCTGGGCGAAGGCGTCCGCGGCCTCGCGGCGCTTCTTCGCCTCCTTGGCGATCACCTTGAGGACCTCGTCGTCGGAGAGCACGCGCGCCTCCTTGCCCGCGACCTCCTCCTTGGTGATGGCGGAGAGGGTCAGGCGCAGCGTGGACGAGTGCAGCTCGTCGCGCGCCCTGATGGCGGTGGTGAGGTCTTCCTGGAGCTTGGCCTTGAGCGTGGTCATGACCTGAGTCTGCCAGGTGGAGGGGCGGTGGCGCCCGTCGGTTTACCGGGTCTGAGACGATGGGGCCATGCGTGCGCGTTACGGAGTACCCCTGAAGGTCACCGCCTCGATCGCGGCGGTGGGGGCCGCCGGTGTGGCCTATGCCGCCGGTTTCGAGGCGCGGTCGTTCCGACTGCGCCGGATCACCGTGCCGGTCCTCCCCGCCGGGATGCGCCCGCTGCGCGTACTCCAGGTCTCCGACATCCACATGGTCGGCGGGCAGCACAAGAAGCGCGCCTGGCTCCAGTCGCTGGCCGGCCTGCGCCCGGACTTCGTCGTGAACACGGGCGACAACCTCTCCGACACCGAGGGCGTCCCGGAGGTACTGGACGCCCTGGGCCCGCTGATGTCGTTCCCCGGCGTGTACGTCTTCGGGTCGAACGACTACTACGGGCCGCGGCTGCGCAACCCGGGGCGCTACCTGATCGAGAAGGTCCAGGGGCGGCACGGGCTGAACGGCAACAAGCCGGTCGTCGGCGCCGTGCACAACCCGTGGGAGGAGATGCGGGACGCCTTCGACGCGGCGGGCTGGGTGAACCTCACCAACACGCGCGGGCGCCTGAAACTGCCCGACCTGGAACTGGCCTTCACCGGCCTGGACGACCCGCACATCAAGCGCGACCGCTACGAGCGGGTGGCGGGCGGGCCGGAGGTGGACGCCGACTTCTCGATGGCCGTCGTGCACGCCCCGTACCTGCGCGTCCTCGAGTCCTTCACCGCGGACCGGTACCCGCTGATCCTGGCCGGGCACACGCACGGCGGTCAGCTGTGCATCCCCTTCTACGGGGCGCTCGTCACCAACTGCGACCTGGACACGAAGCGGGTGAAGGGGCTCTCCACGTACGAGGCGGACGGCAAGCGTGCCTACCTCCACGTCTCGGCGGGCTGCGGCACGAACCGCTACACGCCGGTCCGCTTCGCCTGCCCCCCGGAAGCCACCCTCCTGACCCTGACCCCGAAGGCCTGACCACCGCCCGCCCCGGTGACCTGGCCCTTCCCGGCACCGGGCCCGGCCCGGGTCACGGCGGACGGCCCCCGCCGCGCCCCTCGCGAAAACCGGATTTCGTCTCCGGCCAAGGGTCCGCTAAAGTAATCGATGTCGCCAGGACAGCAACGCTGCCAGGCGGCGATCGGGGTGTAGCGCAGCTTGGCAGCGCGCTTCGTTCGGGACGAAGAGGTCGTGGGTTCAAATCCCGCCACCCCGACTTCGTAATAGCAGGTGAGGCACCTACTGAATCAGTAGGTGCCTCACCTGTTTCTGCGTGCGTGTCTATCTGCGTGACTACGGTTTCGCGGCGCTCCGGAAGATGCTGTCCATGACCGTCGCCCCGGTCTGGATCACCGGGCGGATCTGCTTCCGGTAGACAGCCTCGGTCACTGCCGTACCGGAGTGCCCGACGAGCCTGGAGATCTCTTCGAGCGGCACTCCCTTGTCGGACAGCAGCGACACGAAGCTGTGCCGCAGCTCGCGCGGAGTCCACTCTTGCGCGTCGATCCCGTCGGCCCCGTCGATCGCCTGCCGGAAGGCACGCCGGACGTTGGTCGAGTCGAGCTCGGTCCCGACCGCAGACGAGAAGACCAGCCCCTTCTCCGTCCACTGGTCACCGGCGGCGAGGCGATCCCAGCCCTGATCTTCGAAGTGCTTCCAGAGCGCCTCCACGCACCGGGCAGGCAGGGCAATCGTCCGACGCGACTTCTTCGTCTTGGTGTCACCAGTGGCCCGGACCGACCTCCACACCGCAATGTGCGGCGGCACAGGCGGGACCCCGTTCGGCTCCCCCTTCAGGAAGACGTGATCCCAGGTGAGCGCGCGCAGCTCTTCCGTACGAGCCCCGGTGAGGAGGGCGAGCACGATGTACGCGTGAGTTGAGGTGCCTTCGGCGGCCCGGAGCACGGCTTCAGCCTGGACGAGCGTCAGCGCCTTGGACGGCCGGCCGGACTGCCCGCTCGGGATGGAGCAGAGTTCCACGATGTTGCGCTTCACCTTGTCCCGGACCATCGCGCGCTTGACGGCGCGGTTCAGGCACGAGTGCACGGCCTGGAGCGTGCGCGTGCTCAGCGTCTTTGCCTTGGCAGCAAGCCACTTGTCCACGTCTTCACCGCTCAACTCACGCAGCTTGCGAGCGCCCAGCGCGGGGATCACGTGGTTCCGGCAAAGGGACGCGCACGTGTCCACGGTGCCCTGATCCCGGCCGGCCAGCCCGTACAGAAGCCAGTCGTTCACGGCGTCCGCCACGGTGTAGTTCGTCGGCGCAATGGCAAGACCGTCTTCGTGGTCCCGCAGCACCTCTTTGAGCTTGGTCTTCGCCTCGGTTTTGGTCCGGCCGCTGCCCCGCTTCACGATGCGCTTGCCGCTGGGGTCGAAGCCGAGGCTCACGCTGGCGATCCACCGCTGCCGCTTCTCGTCCCAGTGAAAGACCGCCATCCCCGCGGCTTCTACGTTTGGTCACGACCGGGCCACCGCTTCGCGCTCCAGGAGGGCAACGTAGTCGGCGATCGCGGAGGCGGGAACCAAGCGCGTCCGCCCTTCCTTGACCGTCCGAAGGCGGCCCGCACGGATCAGGTCGTAGATGACGCTGCGGCTGATCCCCAGCACCCGGGTGGCGTCGGAGACGCGGTAAAGCACCGGCACAGGGTCCACCCTGCGGAAGGCCATCGTGGTCATCGCTCCCCCTCAGCATCCGTTTGGTCCAGCTCCGCGAGGGCTTCGCGGGCAGTGGTGCGGTTGGTCTTGATGCCTTCGGCGATCGTGGCGGCAAGCCAGGACTCACCAGGCGTATGTCCGTGTCCGGCGTAGGTCCAGTGCGCGAGGACGAGCGTGGAGCCCTCCGAGGAGTCGTCCGGGTCGGCCAGACCGCGTTCGCGACGCTCCTGGGCGGCGCGGAAGTCGGCGCGGACCTGGCGGAGCGCGCCGAGGGTTGTCGAGTAGGCGCGGGACTTGGTGGAGAAGTGGCCCCGGAAACCGAGCATGTGAGACCAGCGCGCAAGCAGCCGGTCCGGGTGGGCAGAATCGAGGGCCCAGCAGGCTTCGATCAGGCGCCGGGTGTGGCCAGGCAGGTGGAGCTTGTCCAGCTCGGCGAGTTCGCCGATGCGGCGGTCGGCGGTGCCGGTGGTCTCGGCAGCCTTGGTCGCGTACTTCGCCACGTAGGAGGCAACCGCCTGCTCGGTCAGATCCTCGTGCCCGAGTCCGCCGATGGGCTGGACATCCACCTGCGTGCCCCATCCGAGGGTTCGGGCAGCGAAGTCGCCGGAAGCCGGGACGCTCAGGGCGACTCGGCCGGCCGCTGCCCGGATCGCATCATCGAGAAGGGCTACCGAAGCCCACGACGGCGGAGCAGTGTCGGGCCCGTCCGGACCGTCAAGGCGCACGACCATGTGGAAGTGGACCGCGCCACGCTTCTGGAACTCTGCGACCTTCCCGAAGGAGACCCGGCAGCAGTCCGCCAGAGCCCTCTGGGACAGGCCCGCGCGGGCGGCGATCTCCCGGCGGAGGTAGATGGTGAAGCGCTGCCAGAGCTGTCCGGCGTAGTTGTTCCAGAGCACGGCGCCCGCGTAGTCGTACCGCTCGGGGTTCAGCGCCGTACCGAGCGCCGGATCCTGCTCGGCATGGGCGGTACCGCAGCGGCACCGGCCGGAGGCAGGGCGGTTGTGTACCGGGCCGAACGACGGGGCCGTCAGCGTGGCGAACACTCGAGGGTGCGAGCGGACCGTGACGGGGACATCCTTGCCCTCATCACCCGTGATCCCGGCACGGATGAGGTGGTAGGTATCTCCCGCGTAGGTCCACGCGCAGGACGGGCAGCGGGAGGCCCGCCGATTGCCGCACGCGATCCGTAACCGGCCCCCAGGCTCGGCAGCAGTCGAGTACGAGTAGAGGACGTCCCCGGTCCGGCGGTCGCGGGTGACGGTCTGGCCTGAGAGGTGGATCGGGTCCGAGCAGCCACCGGTACGACGGATCTGGTCCCGCCAACGGTCGAAGCCCGGGGCGGAAGCAACCCGCAGGAGGTCAGCCAGGGTCAAGGGGTCAGTGCCCGCGCGGCCGCCGCCATGGGCGCGACGGCGGCCGGGGCCACGGGAAAACGGGTCACGCGGCCACCGCCGAAACCATGTCGGTCGTCTCGACCATCGGCCGGTCAGCGCGGGCGCGGGCAGCGGGGCTGATCTCCTTGACGACCCAAAGGGACACCGAGGAGGCCATCCGCTGGGCGAGGTTGAATCGCGGCTCGTCAGCGAACCTCGCGAGATGAGCGGCGGTCTGCCCCGGGGTGGCCCCGTCCGCGATCCAGAGCCGCAGGTATCCGCTAGTGAAGGCGGCCGAGCGCGTCGTCGGACAGGCGGTGGCGGTAGGTGGTGGGCATGTCCGAGGCGTACAGAGCGACAGTCCGTTCCATGTTCGACAGGTCCCGGACCGAGATCTGCGGAGACTGCACGACCTTGAGCGTTGCGGGCATGATGGAAGCTCCCTTCACGGGGACGGGAGCGGCGGACTGCTTGGCGGTAGGGCGCCGCTCCCAACATCTCTAACTTCTCTTGTGTTACCTAGATTAGTAGGGATGTCGAAGAGCACAAGCCCTTTGGGGAGACTTCTTTAGATCACTTAGATAACCTGGGTTTGTGACCGTGAGCCCAGATGATCCCCGCAGCGCCTACGCGCAGGTTGCCGACGACCTTCGGAAGCAGATCGCGATCGGCGCTCTAACGGCCGGCCAGAGGCTCGACGGAAACGCCAAACTGGCCGAGCGGTATGGCGTAGCAGCCATGACCGTTCGGCACGCGTTGGACATCCTTCGCGATGAAGGCTTGATTGTGAGTCAGCAGGGTCGTGGCACGTTCGTGGCCAGCGACCCGCCGAGCGTCGAGGTCGAGCAGGCCGCCACCTTGGCCAGCGAACTTGCCGAGATCAAAGCCGCGTTGGATCTGATCAACTCGCGGCTCGATCGCCTCGAAGGGCACGTTGCCGATCTGCCGTGACCGCTGTGGACAGCCGATCCACACGCTGTGCAGCCTCGGATAACTTCTTCCGGATCTCGTGTAGCTCCACGAGTAATCGCGCCTTGTCTGCCACCCTCACGGCAACGGCCCCCTCTCCGTCTGGGCTGATCAGCCGAGCTTCATGTGTCCGGCCAAGCGCCGGATCTCCTCCGTGCGCGCGTTCCTGTTGGCGGACCGCAGGTCGTCCACCAAGTTCCGGGCGACGGGGCGGTTGCGTACGTGCTGAGGAGCGACCCCGTCAGCGCGAACGATGGACTCCGCCGCAGCTTCGGTCTTCCCGTTCATCATCTGGCTGGCCGCCGTGCAGACCCAGAAGTGAGACTTCCGCTCGCCAGACGCGATGTTCATGACGTCGACCAGCCCCGACCGGGAAAGCACGTCCCGCGGGTGCCCGAGCTCAAGGCTGACTTCCACACTGTGGATCTCCGTGTTGACCGCATTGAACTGCGTCTGGAAGACGTTGCCATCAGCGGGTAGATCTGCCGCTATCCGTCGTGCTTCCGCGAGGTGGGATTCCGCCTCGGTGCGGTCCCAGAGTCGGGACCAGGCGACGGCGGCCCGGAGGTGCATCGCACCCCACAGAGACCGGATGCTCGCATCAGCCATGGACAGATCAGGTTCGAGGTCATCGAGAGCCCTAAGTGCCATGTCCCGCGCCGCGGCTACCTCCCCCTCGTACAGCCAGACTCCGCAGAGATCCCATCGGGCAGCTGCTCGAAGTGTCGGGGACTCGGCGCGCTCAGCCGCCACCAGCTCACGCTGAACGGCACTCCAACCAAGGTCGTGGTGACCCAGCAGGTTAGAGGAGACCCGGGCCATGTGGCTTGCACGGAGCATCAGGGCTTCTGCCCGCCGGAGGTCGTCCCCATCCGCGATGTCGCAGGCGACGATCAGGTCCCGCAGGATCTGCGGGAGCACGTCACCCAGAGCCGTGAATTTCGCGTCCTGCCGGAGCCGCTCAGCAGCAACCACCCGCGCGGCGACGTCTTCGAGTGAGGGCGGCTCGATGGCCCCGAGCAGCAGTGCACCGCCCGGCATCGTGGCTTGCTGGAGGGCAAGGCGAAGACCGGGAATCGCGGAGTGACCCGAGTCGAGTTCGGATGAGTCGTGGCGGTAGGGCTGCCCTGTCAGCTCAATGACTTCGACGCCGAGGGCTTCAGCCAGCTGCCCAAGGACGCTCATACGGTCGAGCGGCAGTCGCCCAGTCTCCACTTTCGAGACCCAGCTGACCGAGCGGTCTACAGCAGCGGCTAGCTGCGCCTGGTCCCAGCCAAGTCGGCGGCGCGCCCTTGCCACCCTTTACCCCGTGCTCAGATCCGCCCCCATGATGGGCTCCCTTCGACACTACGAAGGTACCCGTGCCACTAGGAGGCACTGTCAGGAAAAGTGCCAGTGGACACACGAAGTACCCTGAGCCATGGGCCTGTTACAGGTTTCTCTACCTCATCAAGGCACCCGCCGCGCACGCGCGGCGCGTGCGGCCCGTCGTCCGGGCCGCCGCTCCTGTCTTCGCCCCGCTCCGGCCCGGCCGCCGACCGCACGCCTAACAGCTTGGGTTGATGGGTGACGAACCCACGATGTGGCCGAGGCGGTACGCGAGTGCGGCTCAAGACGATGCCTCCGGCGGGGGCGCTCCGACTCCGGGATGGGAGGGGACCGTACGCGGGTGCCGGCCTGTGGGTTGTGTCGGTGGGGGACTCCCATCCCGTCTGCCGTCGACCCAGGCAGAGCCGAGCAGACACGGCACCGGGCGTCCAGGTCGTTCGTACAGTGGCGCGCTCCACCTGGACGCCCGGCACCGCGCCTGCTCCACGGTGTGTGGGTCGACGGCAGACGGGATGGGAGTTGAGGTGGCTGAGGTCGGGTGATGGAGTCATTCGGCGCCTAATGTCAGTACCCCGAAGCAGAATGGACTCATGAGCGATGGAGCTTCGATTGCACTGATCACTGCGTTGTCAACGCTCGCTGGCGCTGGCATCACCAGTTGGCTCAGTCTGCTAACGAATCGTCACCAGTTCCGACACCAAGAGAGGTTGACGGACAAGGAGCGAGTCGAGGCCAGGCAAGACCAATACCGTACAACACGCAAGGAAGCGTACGTACAGTTCATAAATCAGGCAGTACGGACTGCACATGCGATAAGCGCGATGGTCAAGCCGGAAGCTCGTATCTCTGAGGAGACTTACCTCAGCGCCGCCGCACAAGCCCAGGAGAGACTGGCGGAGCTGTGGCCGCTCCTGGCGCTGGTGACCATCGAAGGGCCGGCAGAGGTAGCCGACTTGGCAGACCAAGCCGCGAACGCCCTGATGACCGAAGGCGCGAAGGCTAGCAAGTTCCATCGGGCCCCTGACTCGAAGCCAGAGTTCGTCGCAGCGTCACGCGCTCGTTGGCAAGCACAGCGCGACTTCGCACGGGCTGCCCGAGACACCGTTGCCATTCCTGCGCAACAAGGCGAGAGCGAGTTGCTTGCACCGCCGCACTCTCCCGAACTTGCCGCTTAACATCGCTTCCTGCAGCGCCCTAACTGTGCCAACTGGAACGCGTACGCTTGCCGCGCCCAGGCGAGAGGTGTGCGCGCGGTCGGCGCTGACAGGTCACTCCTGGCCATCGACGAAGCCCGACCGTCGGTTAGGTCCCGGACGAGTCTCCGGGCCGCCCCCAGACAGGCCGGGGATGCAACCATTCCCTTCAGAGCTGGAACCCCCGGAAGCCGACCGCGCGCTTGAGACCATAGAGGCCGGCACTGACAACAGCCCTGCCCGTGATGGGCCGTTGAGTGGTGAGTGTCTAACTGCGTGACAACGCCGACGAACATCGGCGGACGAGTGCGGACGCCTGCGAACCATCAGCGCAGGTGACGGGCTCAGCAACCCAGGGAAGCGCCCCCACCCGAGTTGCTTCGGGACGAAGAGGTCGTGGGTTCAAATCCCGCCACCCCGACGCTGTAGTACCAGGTCAGGCCACCTACTAATGCAGTAGGTGGCCTGACCTGCTTTCTGCGTGACCGGCCGGGTGACCACACTCTTGGGTCGACCTTGAAGGTGCCACCCATGGCGGTCGCGGCGGCGGCCGATGGTTGAATGTTCGATTGTCACGGTTCGGACGTTTCCGCACCCGCGCGCACACGTCCCCATACGGTGACCGGATTCGCACCCGTCCCTGTGGGGGTTTCCATGTCTCAGCAGTTCCCGCCGCCCGGCCAGCCGCAGCCGGGGTACGGCTACCCGCCCCCGCCGCCGAAGAAGTCCGGCGCGGGGAAGATCGTCGGCTTCTCGTGTCTGGGTGTCGTGGGATTAGTCGTGCTCCTCGGCGTCATCGGGGCGGTCCTCGGCGGTGGGAGCAGTGACAAGACGGTGAAGGACGCCGCACCGCCGGCCGCTGCAACGTCCGCGCCGTCGAAGGCCCCCGAGTCCAAGCCGTCCTCCGCCGCACCTGAGAAGAAGGCTGCGGTCGATGTTGTGGCGAAGAAGGCGGAGTTCAAGAAGAGCATCATCGCGCAGGGCGACGCCTACACCAGCGTGTCCGTCACGATCACGAACAACAGCAGCAAGCCGATCGACGTGAACCCGCTCTACTTCGCGATCACCGACACGAACGGCACCAAGCACATGGCCGAACTCGGCGCCGACGAGGACCAGATCTCCACGGTGCAGCTGGCCCCCGGTGAAAACGTTACCGGTGCGATCACCGGCAAGGGCGCGTTCACAGCGAAGACGGTGACGTACACGGACGGTCTGATCGGCAAGGCGATCCGCGCCGACGTGTCCTGACGCCCCCCTTTGACGCCCCATCCCCGCGCCCGGGGGTGGGGCACTCTGCTGCCCGGGCCCGGGTGATCCGGCGCCCTGCCCACGAGGGCGCGGGCCTCGGCGCCGGGGCGCCACCCTCGCGCCACCGGGGCAACACCGGGGCGGTGGATGCTCTTCAACAGCAAATGACCACTGACGCCGAGCGGAGGTGAAAGAAATGAAGGTTTACATCAAGCCGGAGGCCAAGAAGGTCGACCAGGGCACCATCGTCGCCGCTGTCCGCTAGTAGCGACCCACATGCCACGCCTCCCGGACCGGGGGCGTGGCATGTCCGCTCCAGTCACCACGTCACAGGGGAATCGGAAGCCATATGTGCGGAATTGCAGGGTTCGCCCACACCGACGGAAGCGCCCTCGCGGGGTCGGCCGACGCGATTCTCCGCGACATGGCCCATGCGCTGCGGCCGCGCGGGCCGGACGACATGCAGTTCCACCACACCGGGCAGGCGTGCATGTCCTTCACGCGGCTCGCGCTGATCGACCCCGAGGGCGGGCGGCAGCCGTTCATCAGCGAGGACGGGAACGTCATCCTCGCGGCGAACGGCGAGATCTACAACTACCGGGAGTTGCGCAAGGGGTTCGAGGGGCGGGTTCGCTTTCGGAGTGAGTCCGACTGCGAGGTTCTGCTCCATCTGTATTTGGAGAAGGGGCTCGCCTTTCTCGACGACGTGCGGGGGATGTTCGGCATCGCCGTCATCGACCTGCGCGAGCAGCGGCTGCTGCTCGCCCGCGACCGGCTCGGCATCAAGCCGCTGTTCGTCCACCGCAACCGCGACACCGTGCTCTTCGGCTCCGAGGTCAAGGCGCTCTTCGCGCACCCCGACTGCCCGCGCGAGCTCGACTGGGCGCGCGCCCTCGCCGACCAGGGGCTCAGCGCCGCGCCCGTGATGACCGACGACGAGCCCGTGACCTGGTTCAAGGACGTGGACCACGTTCCCTCGGGGGCGATCGTCAACATCAGCCTGCAGGACGGCGCGACCCGGGTGCACCGATACTGGGAGCTGCCCGCGCCGGCCGAGGCCGACGCGCTCCCCGAGAGCTTCTTCGTGCAGAGCATGGGCGACCTGCTCGCCTCCTCCGTACGGGAGTGCCTGATCGCCGACGCCGAGATCGGCGTCTTCCTCAGCGGCGGCCTCGACTCCGCGGCCATCACCGCCCTGTCGGCGCACACCGGGCTGCACACCTTCTCCGCGCTGACCGGTGCCACCGTCGTCAACAAGGACGCGCAGTACGCCCGCGCCACCGCCGACCTGCTCGGACTGCCCAACCACCAGGTGGCCTTCGGGGCCGACCGCGTGCCCTCGCCCGATGAGTGGCGGCGCCTGCTGTGGCTGATGGAGACGCCGCAGTGCGGCCCGGAGCAGTTCTACAAGAGCGAGATGTATCGTTTCGCCCGCGCCGAGCGGCCCGAGCTCAAGGCCATCCTGCTCGGCTCCGGCGCCGACGAGTTCAGCGGCGGCTACAGCGTCGCCCTCTCCGGCGGCGGCGACTGGGAGGACTTCGAGGGCAACCTGCGGACGATGGCCCGCCGCAAGGCCCTCGGCTCGCAGTCCTCCGTCTCCGTCTGGTGGGAGGGCACCGACCTGCCGCTGCTCAGCGACGACGCCGTCGGCGCGTACGCCCCCGGCGCGGTGGACGACCCGTACGGCTCCTACCTGGCCTGGAAGTTCCGGGACATGCAGCAGTACAACTTCTGGGTCGAGGACCGCACCGCCTCCGGCAACGGCGTCGAGGCCCGCGTCCCCTTCCTGGACCACCGGATCATCGAGCTGCTGGCGACCGTGCCGCGCGCCTACCGCAAGCGGCTGTTCTGGGACAAGCAGGTGATCCGCGAGGCCGTACGGGACATCCTGCCCGCAGAGGTGATCATCCGGCCCAAGCTCGCCTTCTACGAGGGCGAGGGCGTGCGCCACACGCACCGCACCTTCACCCGGATGCTCGCGCAGAACGGCGACGAGCTCCTGGAGCAGGCCCTGTCCTCACCGCGCGCCGCCCAGTACCTCGACGGCGCGAACATCCACCGCGCCCTGCGCAGGCTGGAGCGGGACCAGAGCTCCGGGCACGTCGAACTGCTGCTGCGCGTGGTCAACCTGGGCATCCTCGACCTGATGGCCGTGGACGTCCCGGGCAGCCGGGCCCCGTCCGGGCCCGCCCCGTACGAGCTGCGCGTGACGGACTTCGAGGGCCCCGAGGTCCAGGAGCTGTTCCCGCAGGTACGGATCGAGGACACCTCGGTGTTCCGCCTCGCCGAGGGCGTGCTCGTACTCGACGACGCGGCGGAGGCGAACACCTCGTACGTCCTGGTCGACGGCGGGATCCGGTTCGTCATCGACCACCTGACCCACGCGGACTGGCTGCGGCTGCTGCGTGGATTCGACGGGCGCCGGCCGCTGTCGGAGGCGCTCGCCGCCGCCGGCTGCGAGCTCGACGCGATGCGTCCGCTGCTGGACGGATCGCTCGAGGCCGGCCTGCTGGAGACCGTCGACAGCGCCTGAAGGCGCGGCGCCGCCGCCGCGCCGTTCGGTCCCCCATTGGAAATCGGCATCCGGATGTGGATGTACGGAAGTAATCACGAGTGAGGTCACCCCGATGACAGCCCATCTCTACTGGGACGAGGTCTGGCGCACCGACAGCGGGCGCACAGGCGACTGGTCGCGGCCGCACCCGTGGGTCGTGGACGAGGCCGCCCGGCTGCAGAAGCTCGGCGCCGTGGACGTACTGGACCTCGGCTGCGGCGTCGGCCGGCACGCCGTCTGGTTCGCGGAGGCGGGGTTCACCAGCTCCGGCACCGACGCCAGCGAGGCGGCCGTCCTGGCCGCCCGGGAGGAGAGCGTCAAGCGCGGGGTGCAGGTCGGCCTCGAAGTCGGCGACTTCGGCGAACTTCCCTACGCGGACGACAGTTTCGACTACGTCCTCGCCTTCAACGTGGTCTACCACAATGACGAGGCCGGGCTCGGACGCGTACTCGACGAGGTACGGCGCGTACTGCGCCCGGGCGGCGTCTACCAGTCCACGATGCTCTCCAAGCGCAACGGCGAGTACGGGCGCGGCAACGAGGTCGGCCCCAACACCTTCCGCCAGCCCGGGGCCACCGACGACAAGGTGCACCCGCACATGTACGTGGACGCGGCCGACCTGCTGCGCCTGCACGCGGGATTCCGGCTGCTCAGCGCCACCGACGCCGAGCATGCCAAGCCCGGCTCCTTCCACTGGCACTGCGTCTTCGAGTTGCCCGGGGAGGACGTGGCCGGCACCAACCACGGCCGCTTCGCGCAGAGGGCCGGGGAATAGTGTCGAAGGCGGCGCAACTGCGCGAGTTGCTGGAGCGCAAAGAGATAGCGCGGATCGTCGGATCCAGGGACGCGCTGACGGCCCTGCTCGTCGAGGAGGCCGGCTTCGACGGCCTGTGGGCGTCGAGTTTCGAGATCTCCGCGTCCCGGGCCCTGCCCGACCTGGGCCTGCTGACCATGTCCGAGCTGCTCGAAGCCTCCTCGCACGTCAACCAGGCGACCTCGCTGCCGCTGCTGGCGGACTGCGACACCGGCTTCGGCGGCAACATCAACGTCGTCCGCACGGTCCGCCAGTTCGAGGCGGCGGACATCGGCGGCATCTGCCTCGAGGACAAGGTGTTCCCCAAGCGGAACAGCTTCCTGGGCGGCGGCCAGAACCTCGAGGACGCGGGCGAGTTCGCCGGCCGGATCCAGGCAGCCGTGCGGGCCCGGACCACCGGGGACTTCACCGTCGTCGCCCGGGTCGAGGCGCTCATCGCCGGAGCCGGGCTCGAGGAGGCGCTGCGCCGCGCCCACCTGTACGCGGACGCGGGCGCCGACGCCATCCTGATCCACTCCAAGGAGTCCACGCCCGCCGAGATCCTGGAGTTCCTCCAGGCCTGGCAGGCCCGCACGCCCGTGGTCGTCGTACCGACCACCTATCCGCACTGGGACCTCGCCGAGGCACAGGCGGCGGGCGTCTCGATGGTGATCTACGCGAACCACGCGCTGCGCGCCTCGGTCTCCGCCATGCGCGACGTCCTCGGGGAGATCCGGCTGCAGGGCGGGACCGGCGGGGTCGAGGACACCATCGCCCCGATGAAGGAGCTGTTCGGTCTCACGCAGGTCAACCGGTGGGAGGAGTGGAGCGCATGATCAGCGCCGAGTTCTTCTGTGCGGAGCTGGACCGCCGCGGGTACGGGTTCTTCAGCGGGGTGCCCTGCTCCTTCCTCAAGGGCCCGTTCGCGCTGCTGGAGCAGCGCGGCAGCTACGTACCGGCGCCCAACGAGGGCATCGCCCTGTCCATGGCCGCCGGCGCCGAGCTGGGCGGGACCAAGGCCGTGGTGCTGGCCCAGAACTCGGGGCTGGGCAACCTCCTCGACCCGCTCACCTCGCTCACCATGGCGTACGAGATCCCGCTGCTGCTCTTCGTCAGCCTGCGGGGCTGGCCGAACGCCGAGGACGACGAGCCGCACCACGCGGCCATGGGCGCCGGGACCATCGGCGTACTGGAGTCCGTCGGGGTCGCCCACGGCATCCTCGACCCGGCCGAGGAGAGCCTGGGAGGGCTCCTCGACCGCGCGGAGGAGGCCCGCCGCGAGAACCGGTCGTTCGTCGTCCTCGTACCGGCGAAGACCGTCGGCGCCCACCCGGTGCCGGCGGCCGCCTCGGACGCGCAGATGGACCGGCGGGAAGCGGTGTCCGCCATCGCCGGGCACCTGGGCGACGCGCTGGTCTACAGCACCACCGGCATGATCAGCCGGGAGCTGTTCGGGATCGTCGACAACCCGCGGAACTTCTACATGCAGGGGTCCATGGGGCACGCGATCGGGCTCGGCCTGGGCACGGCCCTGAACCGCCCCGACCAGCAGGTCGTGGTCATCGACGGCGACGGCGCGGCGGTGATGCACCTCGGCGGGCTCGCGCTCGTCGGCGAGCGGCGCCCCGCGAACCTGACCCACTTCGTGCTCGACAACGGCGCGTACGACTCCACCGGCGGCCAGCGCACCCGCGATGTGGCCATGCGCTGGGACGAGTTGGCGCTCGCGGCCGGATACCGCACGGGACGGGTCTGCCACACGGCCAAGGAAGTCACCGCGCATCTGGCCGAGATCGAGGGGGTGCCCGGTCCTCACCTGGTGGCCCTGCACATCGGCAGGGGTGGGGCCACCCCTGCGCGGGTAACGTCGGCGCACACCAACGCCGAGGTCAGGGCCCGCTTCCAGGCCGCGGCGATCGCATCCCGGAAGGACGACCAGCCGTGACCACCGTCATCGCCCACGTCAGCGATCTGCACCTGGACCTCTCGGAGCGCGCCACAGAGCGCGCGCTGACGGTCATGAACTACCTGCGCGACCTCCCCGGCCCCCTGGACGCCGTCCTGGTCTCCGGGGACATCGCCGACCACGGCACGGCGGACGAGTACGCGCAGGCCCGCAAGCTGTTCGACCTGCCGTACCCGGTGCTGGTGCTGCCCGGCAACCACGACAAGCGCGGTGCGTTCCGTACCGGCCTGCTCGACGGCAAGCCGCAGGACGAGGAGCTGAACCAGGTCGTCCGTACGCCCGGAGCCGTCTTCGTGCTGTGCGACTCGACGATCCCGGGCAGCGACGAGGGCCTGCTCAGCGACCTCACCCTGCGGTGGCTCGACGAGACGCTGACCGCCGAGGACGGCGAACTGCCCGTCTTCGTCTGCTTCCACCACCCGCCGGTCGACCTGCACACCCCGTACGTGGACCGGGTCCGCCAGTTCGGCGAGGAGCGCCTCGCGGCGGTGCTGGAACGGCACCCGCAGGTCGTGGCCCTGCTGTGCGGTCATGCGCACGTCGCCGCGGCCACGACGTTCGCGGGCCTTCCGCTGCTGGTGGCGCCCGGGGTGGCCTCGACCGTTCCGCTGCCGTTCGAGGGCCGGCCCGCCGTGGACTACGAGCTGGCCCCGGCGCTGGCGTTCCACGTGCTCGACGAGCGGCGGCGGCTGGTCACGCACTACCGGGCGCTCGGCCGGCCGCATCCCGACCACTGAGAGAAGGCTGAGAGAGGCCATGAAAAGAGTCCTGATCGCCAACCGTGGTGCGATCGCGGCCCGGGCCGTCGACACCTTCCGCACGCTGGGATGGTCACCGATCGCCGTCGTCGCCCTGTCGGACCCCCAGCGGCTGCACACGCTCGCCGCGGACGGGTGCGAGTACCTCGAGGGCGCCGGGCTCGCGGAGACGTACGACCACGTGGGCCGGATCGTCGAGGCGGCCCGGCGCTGCGGCGCCGACGCGGTCTACCCGGGCTACGGGGCTCTTGCGGAGGATCCGGAGCTGCCCCGGCAGCTCGCCGCGGCCGGGATCGCCTTCATAGGGCCGACGGCCGAGGTGCTCGAGGCGGCCCGCGACAAGGAACACGCGGTCGCCACCGCCGACCGGCTCGGCCTGCCCGTGCTGCCGCACGCGACGGGGCACCGGCAGATAGCCGAGCTGGTCAAGGAGATCGGGCTGCCCGTCATCCTCAAGCCGGTCACCGGCTGCGGCGGCCTCGGCGTGCGCATCGTGCAGACGGAGGCCGAGGCGGAGCAGGCACTCGCCCTGATCGCCGAGGACGGGGGCGCGGGCGAGGTCACGGGCGCGCACGCGGGCTCCGCCGACGGCGAGGCCGACGGCGACGGCGACGGCACCGATTGGTACGCCGAGCGGTACGTGGAGCAGGGACGGGTGGTCGGGGTCACCGTCGCCGTCGACGACGCCGGGACCGTGCACCCGCTCGGCGAACGGGAGAGCCTGCTGGTCGACGGCAGCATGAAGCTGCTGGAGGCCTCGCCGGTCTTGGGCGTGGCGCCGGAGCTGCTGGAGCGGATGCGCAGGGACACGGCCCGGCTCGTCACCGGGATGGGGCTGCGGGGCGTGGCGACGGTCGAGTTCATCGTCGGCGCCCGGGGCCACTACTTCCTGGAGGTCAACGGCCGGCTGCCGCTGGCCTACCGGATGTGCGAGGCGCAGACCGGCCTGGACGTGGTGGCCTTCCAGATGGAGCTGGCGCAGGGCGCGGTGCCCGCCCCCGGCCGCATCCGCGTCGACCGGGACACGCACTGTCTGGAGGCCCGCCTGTTCATCGATCCGGCGGCGGGCGGGGCGCCCGGCCGGATCACCGCCCTGGAGCTGGCCCCGGAGCCGGGGGTGACGTACAACTGCGCCCTCGACGTGCGCAGGCCGGTCGTGCTCGACAACATCGTCACCCAGGTCCTGGCCTGCAGTGACGGCCGCGGCGCGGCCGCCGGGGCGGTGCTCCGGGCCGTCGGGGGCAGCGGGGTTTCGGGGGTCGCGCACTGCGCGGAAGAGATAGCCGTGTGGCTGCGCGGTTCGGGACTGGTCCCGGAGCGTCTCGGCAGCCAGGCCTTGGGAGTCTGAATGAACAGCAACGATCCGTTCTCGACCGTCCGCCACCCCGTCGACCGCGCGCTGGCGACGGCCGTCGCCGAGAGCGGGGAGGACGACGTGCGCACGGGCCGGTACCGGGAGTTCGGGGAGAGCATCCGGCAGTACGTTCGGCGCCACCTCGACGCCCGGCCCGGGTACTTCGTGCTCGGCGGCCTGGACCACCTCACCGAGGAGCAGGCGCGCCGGTTCACGGTGGCGGTCTCCCGGCTGGCCGGGGACCTGCTGCCGCAGGACGGTGCGGGAGCCCTGCTGCGGGACGTACGGGACCGGGGGGTGCGGCTCGGCGAGGGTGCGACGGGCCGCTACTCGGACAGCCGGCAGGGCGGCAGCCTGCACACGGACGCGGCGCACCGGCCGGGGCGGCTTCCGGACATTTTCACGCTGTTCTGCTTCCGGCAGGCCTCCAGCGGCGGAGCGCTGGTCACGGTGCACGTGAGCGATCTGCTGGAGATCCTGCGGGCCCACCCGGAGGAGCTCGCGGCGCTGCGGCTGCCCGTCCACTTCGACACCCGGGACGACACCCCGGGGGTGCCGCTGACGACCGAGCGTCCCGTCCTGGAGTTCAGGGGCGGCCGGGAGCGCATGTACTACCTGCGGGACTACATCGAGATCGGGCACCGGCACCCGCACGTACCGCCGTTGACGCCCGAGCAGGTCAAGGCGCTGGACCTGCTGGACTCGCTGCTGGACCGGCGCGATCTGCAGACGCACGGGCGGCTGGCACCCGGCGAGATGATCTTCATCGACAACCGGTCGATCGTGCACGGCCGGACCGCGTTCGACGACGAGAAGCCGGTCGACGGCGGCCGGCTGATGCTGCGCACCTGGATCGGGCTGCCGGAACACGGCGAGGGCACGGCCGGAGCCGTCCTGTGACGCGGTTCGTCACCGCGCTCGAACGGTCCGGACTGGCCGAGTTCCTGGCCGATTTCCCCGGGGACTCGGTGGACCGCCGCCAGTGGGCCGCCGCCACCCGCGGCCTCGACGGGGAGCTGCGCGTCCTCGCCGGGTTCCTGCTGCTCGGCGAGGACGCGGCGGCCGACCGGCTGCCGCCCGCCCTCGCCGAGGCCCTGCCCGCCCTGGTCGAGAGCGGCGTCGCCGTGCGGCGCGGGGACGGGGTCCGGCTGGTCGACGTCAGCCTGTTCCGCTCCGCCGGGGTGTGGCTCTTCGCGGAGCCGCCGAGCCCCTTCCCCGTACGCCACTACTTCGGGCGGGACTCCGTCGCCCTGGCCCGGCGCACCGGCTGCCGGGCGGGGGACCGCGTCCTCGACCTCTGCTCCGGGCCGGGCTTCCAGGGGCTGGTGGCCGCGCAGCGGGGGGCCGCGGCCACGCTGGTGGAGCTGCTGCCCGAGACGGCCGAAGTGGCCCGGCTCAACGCGGAGATCAACGGGACGGGCGACCGGATCGAGGTCCTCGTCGGCGACCTGTACGACCCGCTCCCGGCCGGGGCGTACCCGTACGACCACGTCATCGCCAACATCCCCTTCCTGCCGACCCTCTCCGCCCGGGGCGAGGAGGCCGCCCACGAGGGCGGCGAGGACGGGTTCAGCATCGGCCGCCGGGTCCTCGCAGGGCTGCCCCGGCACCTGGGCAAGGGCGGCACGGCCCATCTGACCGGGCTCCTCCTCCAGGCCGGCCACGAGCTCGTCATCGACGGCGAACTGCGCGCCTGGGCCGCGGAGAACGGCTACGGCCTCACGGTCACGCTGACCGAGCGCATGGCGGTGGACGCCGACTCCGACCTCGTCCAGACGACCGTGTCGGACCACCTGGAGACCGACCCGCAGGCCGACCCCGAGGAACTCACCGCCGCCGCCGTCGGCATGTACGCCTGCCGCGGCGCGAGCGCCGCCCGGCTCGCCTATCTGCGCATCGACGAAGGAATGGCCGACTTTCGCATCCTCGACCGGGCGCCCGGGTGAAGCTGGCCTGCATGACCAGGGCATTCGATGACGATCCGGAAGGACGCACAGCGTGACGGCAGGGACGGACGGCGTGGCCGACGGTACGCAGGACCCGCAGGGGCCGGAGCTCGTCGAGCTCGCCTCGATACGCGACGCGGACGTCGACGAGTGGAACGCACTCGCCGGCGACTCCGCCCTCTACTCGAGCCACCGCTGGCTGCTCTACGGCGAGGAGCTGCACGACTCCGGCTCCCGCCATCTGGTCGCCTCCTCCGGCGGCTCGTACGTCGCCGGCCTGCCCACCCACCGCTTCACCGGGAAGGTCCCGCACTTCTACGATCCCGCCGTCCTGTTCCCCGGCGCCGCCGAGCCCGCCACGCCCGAGCGCCCGCTGCTCCTCGGCGGCACCCGCCTCGGCTACACCAGCGAGGTGATCGTCGCCCCGGGCACCGCCGGGCCGCTCGCCACGGCGGGCGTGCGCACCGTACTGGACCGCTTCCGCGCCCTGGGCGCCGCCGACGGCGGCCTGGCCGCCCTGCTCTACCTCACCGACGAGTCGGTGGAGCGGCTGCTGCCGCTGCTGGGCCCCCGGGACCAGGTGGTGATGATGGACGCGACCGCGGTCCTGCCCGTCGACCCCGACGGCCTGGAGGGGTACCGCAGGCGGTTCACCTCGCACCAGTTCACGTCCATCCGCCGGGAGATGCGCCGTTACACGGACGCGGGCTGCCGTACCGAGGTCAAGCGCCTCTCCGAGTGCCACCAGCTGCTCGGCCCGCTGTCCGCGCAGGTGCTGATCCGCTACGGCCATCCCGTCACCGACGCGAGCGAGTCGGAGCGCTTCGCCCAGCAGGCCACGCTGTTCGACGACAACTGCCGGATCCTGGCGGCCTACCGGGGCGACCGGATGGTGGGCTTCACCCAGTACTTCTTCTGGGGGGACACCATGTACGCCCGCTCGCACGGGCTGGACGACTCCATCGCCCGCGAGGCCAAGCTCTACTTCAACCTCACCTACTACGAGGCCGTGCAGTACGCGGCGGCCCACGGCTACCGCTCCGTGGACCTGAGCTGCGACGCCTTCCAGGCCAAGGTGTCCCGGGCCGCCCGCCTGCGCCCCCTGTGGGGCATCGTCCTCGACGCCCCGTGGACCGGGCCGGTCCTGGAGCGCGTACGCGCCGAGGAGAAGGCCCGGCGCACGGAGTTCGCCTCCCACGACCCGGGGATCGAGTCGCGGGTGGCACAGCTGGTGGACGCGCGCGGCCGGTAGGGGGCAAGCCCCCCAAGCCCGCACCCACCCGAAGACGGGCCCAGGCCGGCCGCGACGCTCACCCGGCCGGTCTGGGCTCCCGGTCCTTCTCCCGCAGGGTCCGGCCGCGTTCGGCGATCGCCGCCACCGGCGGCACCGCCGCTCCGGCCGTGACCATGACGGCGGCGAGCACGACCCACCCCAGCGGGCCCGCGCTCAGGCACAGCGCGTTCAGCACGGCCGGCGCCACGGCCCCGCCGATGCCGACCCCGACGGAGAACACGCCCTGGTACTCGCCCTGGGCGTGCTCGGGGGCCAGCCCGAACGACAGCGCGTACTCCCCCGCAGTGAACAGCATCTCCCCGAAGGTCAGCGCCGCCGTGCCGACCAGGATCAGCCCCATCGCCGCGTACATCGGGACGTGCGCGGCGGCGAAGACCAGCCCCATGGCCAGCGCGATGACCGGACCGCTGCGCCGCATGGCCAGCGCCCCGTCGCGCGGGGTCTCGACCCCCTTGGCGACCTTGGTCTGGAGCAGGACCACGAGCGCGCAGCTGAGTGCGAAGACCAGCGACACCGTCCAGCGCGGCGCGTCCGTGTACTCGGCGATCCACACCGGCATCAGCACGGTCATGAAGACGTCGAACATGACCAGGGTCCCCGCGAGCATGCTGACGGCGAGGAACGGGCGGTCGGCCAGGGCGTAGCGCTGCCCGCCCCCCGGCTCCCTGGGCACCGGCGGCAGGTGCGGCAGCCGGGCCACCAGCAGCGCGGCGACGAGGTACGAGACGACGTCGGCGCAGATCGCGATCACATAGGCGGTCCGGGTGTCGGCCTGCAGCGCCAGCCCGCCGAGCAGCGAGCCGGAGACCATGGCGAGGTTCTGCAGGGAGTAGATCCGGGCCCGGTACGCGACCCGGTCCTCGCCGCCGACGTACGCGATCAGCGCCCCGCTGATCGCCGGGAAGGCGCCGCGCCCCAGGGCGATCAGGGTGATCACCACGAGGAACCCGGACATGCCCTCCACCAGCAGCAGCGCGCCCGCGGCGCCCGCCTGGGCGACCAGTCCGGCGATGCCCACCTCGCGCGGCCCGAACCGGTCGGCGAGCCGGCCGACGACGGGCCCGGCGACCAGGCCCGCCAGCCCGGCCGCCGTCAGCCCCATGACGACGTTGCCGGTGGACAGGCCCACGGACCGGACGAAGAACAGGACTTGGAGGGGCGCCCAGCTGCCCGCCCCGAGGTAGCGGACGAACAGCGCGGCCGCGAGGCCGCGCCGCAGGCCCTGCCCGTCGCGGAGCATCAGTGTCCGGCCGGGGTGTCGGCGGCCGCGAGGCGGGGGTTGACCTCGACCCCCAGCTTGGGCGCGAGGAGCTTGCGCAGCTGCTGCGCCGCGGCCTCGGCCGTGTTCGCCCGTACGACGTCCCAGCCGCGCCGGTCCGCCCAGTCGAGCATGACCTCCCGGGTGGCCGTCTGGTGCGACAGGAAGCTCTCCGGCCGGCACTGCGGGTCCCGGCCGCACTCGTACGGGGTGATGTCGCCCTTCTTGCGGCGCAGCGCCTCCTCGGGCGTGACGTCGAAGAAGACGACGGTGTCCACCGGGGCCATGGCCTCGACGATCGCGTCCACGAGCGCCTGGGGGCAGCCCGCCAGCAGTTCGGTGGCGGCGTGCTTGACCCAGTAGCCGTCGAGGACGACGAGGTCCGCCTCGGCGGCGCGGGCGCGTTCCGCGGCCAGGGTGTTGAGCCAGCCGAGGAAGAGCATCCGGGCCGGGTTCGGCATCTCGGCGATGCAGACCCGCAGTTCGTCGAGGGTGGTGCCGCGCAGGAAGCGGGCCTGCGGTACCTGCGCCTCCTCGAAGACCTGCCACTTGCCCACGACGCGGAACGACAGGCCCTGGCTCTCGGCCCAGCTCTGCAGCCGCTTGACCTGGGTGCTCTTGCCCGCGCCGTCGGGTCCGTCCATCGCAACGATCACTGTTCAAATCCCTTCGGAAGGTCCGCCACGGGCCGTCGCCGTACGGAAGTCATGCGGTGGTCCCGCGGGGTCCCCACCCGTCCCCCGGCGGGCCTGCGTCAGTAGGCGCCGAAGTACTCACGGTGCTCCCATACGGTGGTCTCGCCCGGTCCGGCGGGCCCCGATGCGGCCAGCCAGTCCCCGAACCGGGACACCTCGCTGCGCTTGAGCTGCGCGAGGCAGTCGTGGAGCGGCTTGCCCAGCAGTTCCCGGGCCAGGGCGCTGCCCTCCATCGCGGCCACCGCCTCGGCCAGGTCGCGCGGCAGGGCCGCCTCCGTGGGGGCGTGCGGGTCCTGTGCGAGAGCGCCCGGCCGCAGCCCGCGCTCGATGCCGTCGAGGCCCGCGGCGAGCTGCGAGCCGAGGTAGAGGTACGGGTTGGCGCAGGGCTCGCCGAGCCGGTTCTCGAGGTGGGTGGACTCCTCGCCGGGGCCGCCGAGCACGCGGATCAGGGCGCCCCGGTTCTCGGCGCTCCACACGACCCGGTCCGGGGAGAGCGAGAACTGCTCGTCGAGCCGGCGGTACCCGTTGACGGTCGGGATGGCGAACAGCGCGATGTCCGCGGCGTGTTCGAGCAGCCCGGCGACGTAGCCGAGCCCCTCGTCCGACAGCAGGGCCGCGCCCTGCTGCGGTACGAAGGCGTTGCGGTCGGCCGCGGCGTCGAACAGCGACTGGTGCAGGTGCCAGCCGCTCGGGTCGAAGCGCTCCAGCCGGGGCAGCGACATGAAGGAGGCGTGGTGGCCGAGGCGGGCGCAGATCTGCTTGGCGACCGTGCGGAACAGCAGCATGGCGTCGGCGGCGTCGAGGCCGTCCATCGGGCTGAAGGTGAACTCCAGCTGGCCCGGGCCCGATTCGTGCTCGACGGTGCGCAGCGGCAGGCCGAGCTCGCGCAGGGCGCGCGCCAGCGGGGTGACGACGTGCATCAGGCCGTCGGTGAACGTGTCGAGGTTGAACTGGTAGCCGCTGTTGACCGGTTCGACGGCGGGCGGTTCGCCCTGCACGCCGAACCCGCCGACCGCCGCGGCGGCGGCGGCCGAGGCGGCTGCCGGGCCGTGCCCCGTGACACCGGCCAGCCGGGTCACGTACCACTCCACCTCCAGGCCCACGACGTAGCTCAGACCGCGCTCGGCGGCCCGGGCGCACTGGCGGCGCAGCACGGCGCGGCTGGAGAGCGGGTGGGCGCTGCCGTCGCGCAGGTACTCGTCGGCGATGACCCAGCCGGTGGCCGCCTCGGTGTACGGCAGCACCTTGAAGGTGAGCGGGTCGGGGACGATCAGGAAGTCGCCGGCGCCGGTCAGCTCGGGGATGCCGATGCCGCCGCCGGGCGCGAAGAAGTCGACGCCCACGGCGTGCCCGGTGTCGAAGACGAAGGGGCCGGGGCTCATGTCGATGCCGTTGCGCAGCGCCGTGCGGAAGGCGTCGACGGTCAGCGTCTTGGAGCGCATCAGCCCGTGCGGGTCGCCGAAGCCGACCCGGACGAACTCGAGCCCCGCCAGGGTCTCCTCCAGCGCGTCCGCCGCGGCCCGCTGGTCCGCGTTCCACAGGCCGTGCCGTTCGACGAAGCCGACGCTGCCGGTGGCGAAGCGGGCGTAGCGGCGCTCGCCGGCTTCCCGCGCGGTGGTGGGCTTCGTCATGTCGGTTCCCCTTCGGTTTCCGGGCGTTGTGCGGTGAGTGCTGCGTACCGGTGGTGCCAGGGGCGCGCCTGCTCCACCTGGTACGCGGCGGCCAGGACCCGCAGGTCCTCGTGGCGCCCGCCCACCAGCTGCAGGCCGACGGGCAGGCCCCCCGGCGAGCGTCCCGCCGGGACGGACACCGCGGGCTGGCCGGTCAGGTTGAAGGTGTAGGCCTCGGGCGCCCACGCCAGCCAGGACAGGGCGCCCTTGCGCACCGGGTCCGGCGGCTCGTGGAGCTCGGCGGCGAACGGCTCGATGGCCACGGTCGGCATGGCCAGCAGGTCGTACCGCTCCATCAGGGCCTGGCTGCGGGCCCGCAGCACGGCACGCGCCTCGTACGCCCGGGCCAGCCGGGCGGCGCTCAGCCCGCGCCCGTACCGGATGACCTCGAGGCGGCCGGGGTCGAGGCGGTCTGCGACCTCGTCCAGGTCGCGGGCGTGGCCGGCCGCCTCCCAGCCCGCCAGGATCGTCTCCAGCGCCGGGTACGGGTCCTCGAACGGCGGCGGGATCTCCTCGACCGTGTGCCCCCGGGCGGCCAGCGCCTCGACCGCCCGCCGGGCGGCGGCCGCGATGCCGGGCTGCGGCGCGGGATCGCCGAGCGAGGGGATCCAGCCGATGCGCAGCCGCGGGAGCCGCCCGGCCGCGGCCTCCGGGTCCCCGGTCGGCTCGCCGGGGACCCCGAAGGACAGCGGATCGCCCGCGTCGTAGCCGGACATCACCTGCGTGAGCAGGGCCGCGTCGGCCACCGTCCGGGTCAGCGGCCCCAGATGGGACAGCTCCTCCGGGCTCTGCGGCACGTACGGGATCCGGCCCAGCGAGGGCTTGAACCCGACGACCCCGCAGAACGACGCGGGGATGCGGATCGACCCGGCGCCGTCGGTGCCGGTGGCGCCCACGCCGATGCCCACGGCCACCGAGGCGGCCGCACCGGCGCTCGAGCCGCCGGGGGTGCGGGCGGGATCCCACGGATTGCGCGTCGGCCCCTGCAGCCGGTTCACCCCGGCCGCGCTCCACCCGCCCTCGGTGGTGTTGGTCTTGCCGATGACCACCGCCCCCGCGGCCCGCAGCCGGGCCACGGCCGGAGCGTCGCGGTCGGGCACGGCGTCGGCGTGCAGCAGGGAGCCGCGGGTGGTCCGGATGCCCTCCGTCGGGGTCAGGTCCTTGACCGAGACGGGCATGCCGAGCAGCGGCCGGTCCTCCCAGACGGCCTTGCCGTACCGGTGGAGCAGCCGGTCCGCGGCCGCGGCCTCGGCCGTGGCGCGCTCGCGGGCGAGGGTGAGGAAGGCCCCGATCCGCGGCTCCCACCGGTCCAGCTGCGCGAAGGTGGCGGCCAGGTGCTCCGAGGGCAGCAGGCTGCCGTCCCCGTACGCCGCGCGGAGGGTGCGGATGTCGGCGTACTGCAGGTCAGCCGCCATGGAAGGTCCGGTACCAGCTGTTGTCGAAGTCGCCGACCTCCAGGCCCCGGTCGGCGGCCGCCTGGTGCAGCAGCGCCTGGACCCGGCCCGTCACCATGGCCGCCCGCAGGTGGGGCAGCTCGAACTCGGCGCCGGAGGTGCGCAGCAGCCGCAGGTCGTACAGGCCGGGGCGGTACGCGCCCTCCAGCACGATGCCGAGCGGGACGCGCAGGGCGTGCCGGACGCCGAAGGCGACGTGCCCGGTGTGGTGCTGGTCGGACCAGTTGGTGATGTCGGCCGTCATCGGCGCGAAGAACCAGTCGTCGCGGCCCGGGGACTCCTCGGTCCAGGACATGCTGTGCGGCAGGTAGTGCCAGGTGTTGTAGCGCATCCGCGCGCTGTACGCGGAGAGGGTCTTGGCGAGGCCGTCCCGGTCGTCGGTGAACTTCCGCGCGAAGGCGGCGCCGGGCGCGACGCAGCAGTAGAAGTCGCGGGTGGCCAGGGCCATCCGGTCCGCGGCCGGGTGGTCGCTGTGCAGCACGGCGACGCTCTTGGGGCCGCGGCCCATCACGACGTCGCAGTCCAGGGCGTCGGCCAGCGTCTCGAAGAACCGGTGGAGGAACCCCTCGTACGCGCTGGTGAACCCGGCGGGTGGGGCCAGCCGTACGACGCGCTCCACGACCTCCTCGGCGTACGCCCGCACCGTCTCGGACGAGGCCGCGACGGGGAAGTGCCGGCCCGCGGCGCCGGAGAGCAGGCCCGCCACCGGCGCCGGGAGCTCGTCCCAGCCGAGCGGCTCGGCCATGATCCGCTCCCGTTTGTGCAGGGAGGCGCCGTTGATCTCGCGGTAGAACACGGCGCCGCGGCGTAACAGCTCCGCCCGCCCGCCGGCGCAGGCGGCGGCCAGGGCGTCGAGCGCGGCGCCCGTCGGCTCGCCGGCGAGGTCCGGGAGCTGCGCCCCGTACGCCTCGATGCGCTCGCGGAGGAAGTCCGCCAGCCGGTCCGGGGCCAGCTGCACCCCGTTGAACTCCTCGGCCCGGACCGGGGAGCCCGAGCCGATGAGCGCGTGCATGCACACGAGGAAGGTGGCGTCCTCGGGCGACCAGCGCGCGGCCGGGGTCTCCCGGAGCACGGTGAGCACGGACCCTTCGGCCCCGGGGGCCATCGAACGCCCGGGCAGATTGCTGAACTTGCCGAGGTTGCTGTAGAAGCGGTCGCCGACGTACAGCAGCACGGGGGCCATGTGGACCAGCGCGTGCGCGACGGCGTCGATCCGCTCCCGCACCGACTCGGCTTCCTGCTGCGCGAGCCAGCGGTGGATCTCCTCGAACTGCAGCCGCTGGACGTCCTGGGCCAGGGCCCACAGCCTGCCCAGGGATTCGGGCCGGGACTGCCACTTGAGGGTGCCGAGCGGCTCGCCCTCCGGCGTCCCGGCGGGCTGCGTACCGGCCGGGACGATGCGCAGCCGCCCGGTCCCGGTCAGCATCAGCAGGTCACCGGCGCCGCTGTCGGCCCCGGTGCCGGCTTCGGACGGGGCCGGGGCGCCGGCCCCGTCCTCGGCTTCGGGGCCGCCGGTCGGGGCGAAACCGGCGACCTGGGACTCGGCGATCTCCGTGTACACGCGCTCACCGAGCCCCATGGCCGCTCGGCCGACCTGCTCGGGGACCATCCCGTCGAGGGTGGCCGCTATCCGTATCGCGTCGGCGGCCAGGGCGCAGGCACGGGCCCGCTCGGCGGCCGCCTTGACCTGGGCATCGAATCCGGGCGTCTTCAGCTGCATTGTCGTCACCTACGGAACGTCATTCGACGGCGGTTCGGGATCGGGGCGGGACGGCCGACCCCGCGGGGCCCGGCTTCAGCCGAGCGCATCGAGGGTCCATGCGGACTCGTGGCGGGTGAACCCGATGTGGGGGTAGTACGCGACGGCGCCCGGCGCCGAGAGCAGCACGAGCTTGGCCTGCGGCGCGGCTTCCCGGGTGGCCCGGATCAGGTCCCGGCCCACGCCCCGGCGCTGGAACTCGGCGTCCACGGCGATGTCGCTCAGGTACGTGACGTACGAGCCGTCGGTGATCGAGCGCGCGATGCCGATGAGCCGGCCGTCGAGGCGGGCCGTGATCACGAGGTTGGCACCGGCGAGCATCCGGGTGAACCGTTCGACGTCCTCGACGGGACGGCGCTCGCCGAGGGTGGACGCACGGTAGAGGGCGGTGACTTCGGTGACGTCGAGGCTGGCACCGACGACGGGCTCACACTTCCACATGGTCTTGCAGCTCCTTGCTCAGTTCGATCAGTCGGGACTTCAGGTGGTCGCGGTTGCCGAGGAAGCGCCGCGGGTCCATTTGTTCACCGGTGACGGCGACCCCGCGGGAGGCGAGGCCCTCGGCGAGGCTCGTACCGGTCTCCCACGCCTCGGTGGCCGCGGCCTGGACCAGCCGGTAGGCCTCCTCGCGGTCCCGTCCCCGGTCGACCAGGTCCAGGAACACCTCGGAGCTGTAGACCAGGCCGCGGGTGGCGTCGATGTTGCGCGCCATCCGCTCGGGGAACACCCGCAGCCCGCGCAGCAGCCCGGCGGCCGAGACGAGCTGGTAGTGGGCCACGGTCAGGCTGTCGGGCAGGATGACGCGCTCCACGGAGGAGTGCGCGAGGTCCCGCTCGTGCCACAGCGCGACGTTCTCGTAGGCCGCCCCGGCGTGGGAGCGCAGGATCCGGGCGAGGCCGCACAGCCGCTCGCTCGTCGTCGGGTTGCGCTTGTGCGGCATCGCGCTCGACCCCTGGTAGGCGCTGGTCCGCGGCTCGTCGACCTCCCCGACCTCGGTGCGCTGGAGCATCCGCATCTCGAGGGCGAACTGCTCGACGACCGCCCCCGTCACCGCGAGCGCGGAGAGCAGCTCGGCGTGCCGGTCGCGCGCCACCACCTGCGTCGGCATCGGCTCGACGCCGAGCCCGAGTTGCCCGCAGACCCACTCCTCGACGTACGGGGAGATGTGCGCGTACGTGCCCACGGGACCGGAGAGGGTGCCGACGGCGACGGCGGCGCGGGCCGCGGTCAGCCGGGCGAGGCTGCGGTGGAGGGCGAAGGCGTGCACGGCGAGCTTCTGCCCGAAGGTGGTGGGCTCGGCGTGGATGCCGTGGGTGCGGGCGATGCACGCCGTGTCCCAGTGCTCCAGGGCGCGCTCCACGAGCAGTTCGGCGAACGTGCGGGCGGCGTTCAGCACGAGGTCGCAACTGCGCGCCAGGATGTGCCCCAGTGAGGTGTCGACGAGGTCGTAGCTCGTCATCCCGTGGTGCACCCACCGCGCGGAAGCGGCCGGCATCGTCTCGGTGTAGGCCGCGAGGAACGCGAGGATCTCGTGGTCGCGGGTGAGCTCCAGCTCCCGGATGCGGGCGACGGCGGGGACGGGGGCGCGGCGGATGTCGTCCAGGCTGCCCTGGTCCACGACGCCCAGTTCGACCTGGGCCGTGGTCGCGAGCACTTCGACGCGCGTCCAGGTCTCGTACTTGTGCTCCTCGGTCCAGAGCTCGGCCATCTCCGGAGTGGAATAGCGTTCGATCAACGTCGGTTCTCCTCGGATCTCCCCGTGGGCCGGGAACCAGGGGCGGGCTGACACGCCTCGGGCGGCACGGCGGGGGACGGGACGTGGGGGGTGTGGGGATCGTGGCGTGTCGTGCAGTCGTGGGGCTCAGGCGGTGAAGCCGAGCTCCGGTGGCAGGGCGGCGGCGGGAACGCCGGGGGATCCGGCGCGCCCGGCCGGTCCGGTCGCGGGCGCGGTGGCCCGCAGCGGGACCAGTGCTCCGGCCGGCCTCGTGTACCAGGCGGCCAGCGCGTTCTGCACCGCGCCGTGCCGGCTCTGCATCGAGTCCACGTCGAACGTGAGCTCCCGCGCGTACAGCCGGACCAGCGGGTGGTACGAGAAGCGCACCCCGCTGCCTTTGACGAAGTCGGCGTCGAGCAGGTGCTGTGCGGTGAGCCGCTCGAGGGCCTCCTCGGCACGGTCGTCCGGCAGCCCCAGCGCGGCCGCGGCCACCCGTACCGGGAACGAGGCCATCTCCAGCAGGCTGAGCAGCCGGAACGCCCGCCGCTCCGGGGCGTCCAGGGCGGCGTAGCCGACCGCCAGGCTCTCGCGGACGCCGAGGTCGCCGACCACCAGCTCGTCGAGCCTCCTGCGGTCCGACTCCAGCCGCCGGGCGAGCGTCTCCAGGCGCCAGTGCGGCCGCTCCAGCAGCCGCGCGCCGACGATCCGGATGGCCAGCGGCAACCGCCCGCAGTACCGCACCAGGTCCTGCGCGGCACCCTCCTCGGCCGCCACCCGCTCGCGGCCGATGATCCGGGCCAGGATCTCGCGGGACTCCTCCGCGGACAGCAGCCCCAGGCGTACGTGCCGGGTGCCGCCCAGGGTGGACAGCATCTCCAGGCTGGTCACCACGGCCGCGCAGGTCGGCGAGGCCGGAAGCAGCGGCCGTACCTGGGCCTCGTCGCGCGCCCCGTCCAGCACGATCAGCACCCGCCGGTGGGAGAGCAGCCCCCGGTACAGCGCCACCAGTTCGGCGAACTCCGCGGGCACCGCGCCGGGGGCGACCCCGAGTGCGCGCACCAGCTCGCCGAGCACGTCCGCCGGCTCGCGGAAGCCGTCCCCGCGCTGGAGCTCGACGTACAGCTGGCCGTCGGGGAAGACGGGGCTGACGGCGTGGGCGACCCGGACCGCCATGGTGGTCTTGCCGACCCCGGCGGCCCCGTACAGGTTGAGCGTCTGCGGGACGGTGCGCTCCGCGCCGTCCCGGGAGACGTCCCGCAGCCGCTGGATCAGCTCGGCCTCGATGCCGGGCCGGGCGAACTCCGCGAGGCGCGGCGGGAGGGTGTACGGGGCGGCCGCACGCCCGGCGGCGCCGACGACCGGGCGCGGGCCCGTGCCCCTGCCGGAGCTGCCTTCGCCGCTGCCGCCGCCGCTGCCGGGCGCGGCGAAGGCGCGCGGCGCCCGATCCCCGTCGGACGACCGGGCGGGCCCGGTGAGGATCTGCCGGTGGGCGGCGCGGAGTTCCTCGCCGGGTTCCACGCCGAGTTCCTCCGACAACAGGCGCCGGGCCTCCTGGTACGTGGTGAGGGCCTCGCCCTGGCGGCCCGCCTTGTACAGGGCCGTCATCAGGCGGCCCCACGCGCTTTCCCTGAAGGGGTGTTCGGATACGAGGGCCCTGAGCCGGGGCAAGACCTCGGCGCAGCGCCCCACCGCCATTTCGGCGTCGGCCCAGCTTTCCGTGGCATTCAGCCAGCGTTCAAGCAAGGCTGCACCGTCGCCCTGGTGGAGGTATTCCGAGGGGATGTCGACGAGCGGGGTCCCCTTGGTCTGCTCCAACGCCGACCGGAACAGCCGGGCGCGTTCCGCCGGTTCGGTGCAGAGTTCCGCCTCGTGCAGGAGGAGATTGAACCGGTCGAGGTCGAGCCGCTCCCCCTCGATCGCGATCGCATAGCCGGAGGCCCGGCTGACGACCACGTCGGCGCCCAGCACCTTGCGCAGGCGGGCGATGTACCCCTGGAGCGTCTTGCGTGCGGTCAGCGGGGGTTCGCCGCCCCACAGCTGCTGGATGAGCTCCTCCGCGGTGAGGGTGCGGTTGGCGCGGAGCAGCAGGGCCGCCAGCACGACCCGGTGTTTCGCCTGCGGAATCTCTAATAACTCACCGTTCCGCCGAACGGTCAGCGGACCGAATACATCGAACTGGAGATCGTCCAGCATGTGATGCCCCCGAAATTTCAAACCCACGGGCAAATGTGCAGGAGGCGGTGGCCCCTTGTGGAATTCAGCTCCGAGAATCGCCTTGCGCAATGTTCACGACATCGTGCTGCGCGAGTTCCGTGAAGAGCTCGACAATGTCCTGCACCACGGATTCCTGATCGATCTCGTATTCCTCGGCGATCAGCGCGGCGATATCGCTCACGGTGCGCTTTCCGTCGATCTGCCGCCAGATGTGGGCGGCGGACGCGGTCAGCTCGAAGAAGTGCTCGTACCCGCCGACCACCGTCGTGCCCCGGTGGTTGCGGATCTTCACGTTCAGCGGCAGCGAGGCCACCGACCCGGGCCCCACCTGCAGGTCCTTGTCGGCGGGCGTTTCGTCGAGCGGCATCAGACCGACACCTCCATGGAGATCCGCTGGCAGACGGCGATGGTCTCCTCGACCCACTTCTGCGGGTTGTCGGGGTCGAAGGAGCGCATCGTCTCGATGGCCCAGTACGCGTCGAACGGCAGCAGCGCGGGGTTCAGGATCTCCATCCGCCGGGCCCGCCACTTCGGCCACAGGCTGCCGAACTGGCCCAGGCTCGCCTGGAGCGCGTCGACGGCGTGGTTGAAGGCGTTCTTGGTCGCGATGACCGCGCTGTGCAGGTCGCCCCGGGCGATCTGGCCGGCCGCGTCCTCGGTGTAACTGTCGGCCTGCTTGAGCGAGTTCACGATCAGCACCGACCGGTGGGCCGAGGCCGCGAGCCGCTCGCGGGTGGCCGTCAGCCAGGCGCCGTCGTCGGCTGCGGCGGCGTACGGGAGCCGCTCCAGCATGGCGATCTCGTGGTAGCTGAGGGTGCGCCAGGTGCCCTGGTCGTCGGCGAACTGCTCCTGGGCGACCTTCGAGAGGACCTGCTCGAGCTGGGACGAGGTCCAGTACTCGATGTCCCAGCGGCGGCCGTCGACGAACGTGCCCTCGTACTGGAGCGTGTTCGGTTCGAGCGCGACGTGGTTGGTCTCGTCGATCGTGCTGATCCAGACGTCCTTGGTGACCACGTGGACGTCGAGGTCGCTGGTGGGGTTGCCCCAGCCTCTGATCAGGGAGCCGCTCGCGAACACCGTCTCGTACTCGTCCGGGAGCAGGTTGCGGCTCCCTAACGCAGCGATTACCCCGGAGGTGTCATACGTCATGAGGCACGGCCCTTCCCCGTCTCGGCCCGCCGCGACCGAGATCATCGGCCGGCGGCGCGCTCTGGTTCCACTTGGGTCGCCGCCACGGAGTCCGAACGGGCGGCGCGCCTCGGAAAGGTGATCTCCGATCCCGAGGCCAATTCCGGCACACCCGAAAAATCGGCTGGCCATTTTTGGACTCTAGCAATGATCGTTAACGCCGCGGCAGTCCGAATGATGCGACGTCAGTCACATTACACAACTCTTGAACTTCCTTGCAGGCCAGCATATTGACGCCTCTTCAGATGCGTCCAGAAGCAACTCGTGGCGAGAATTGGGCTTTACATTGCAGGAGCCATGAGGTCTGTAAGGAGAGCATCAGGAATGGGTTACGGGCCCGACGACCGGCCGCAATCCACGGGCGGACGGCGATCCCGGCAGGCCCCGGCCGCAGCCCCGGCCACAGCGGCCGCGCCGCGGTGAGCCCCGCACGGGCGCGGGGCGCGCACCGACGAGTGCAGGTTCTCGCCACCGGTGGCGAGGATTCCGCGGGTGAAATCGGCGGGATACCCGGTCCTGGCCTACGTCTCGCTGCCGGACTCGGCGGCCAGGGCGGCGAGTTCGCCCCGCGTCAGCGCGAGAAAGGCCGCCGAGGCCCGGACCTCCACCCCGCGTTCCTCCGCCACCGCCCGGAGGCGGTCGAGGACCGCCCCGACGGTGGGGAGGGAGCCGAGCGGGCGCAGCAGCCACAGCCGGCCCGGCGGCCGGTGCGGGAGGCCCAGCTCCGTGAGGACCTCCTCCGCCTCCCAGTCGAGGTCGTGCAGATCGGGCTCGGCGAGCGGGGCGGCCTGCACGTCGGTGATGTGCCCGTGGCCGTCCAGCCGGGTCTCCACCGCCCAGTGGGTGGAGCGGTCCGGGATCCAGGTCCGGGCCGCCGGGGGCCACACGTACGGGAGGAACACCCACAGCATGTCCTCGGGCGCGGGCTCCCAGCCGAGCACCTCCAGCTCCCGGACCTCGGGCAGCCGGTCCGGCTCCTGCTCGCTGCGGCCGGTGCGGCGCAGTGCGAGCGGGTGCGGTGTTCCGTCCTCGTCCCACGACATGCGCGCAGGCTACCGCTGGTCGAGCGGGTTCGCCCCGATCCGCTGCGCCGCGCCGCCCGCAACATAGGCCGCGGCCGCACAGTCCGGCTTGCGGACGGCCTGGTCCTCGACCAGGGCGAGGAAGGACGCGCCGAAACCCAGTCGGGGGTACGCCTCCAGCAGCTCCGCGGTGAACGCCGTCTCGAACTCGGCGACGCGCAGCCCCGAGACGTCGGCGCTGGTGCCGACCTGGAGGAGGTGGCTCTCGACGTCCTCGGCCGCGGTGACGTCGTCCCGCATGTGCAGGACGATCACCTCCTGCGCGCGGGCGCGCCGGTCCGCCGGCCAGCCCAGGCCCGCCGTCAGGACGCGGGCGACATGGCCGCCCGCCTCCTCGAAGGGCAGCGTGTGGCTGTCGAACGGCGCGGTCAGCCCCAGATCGTGGACCAGCGCGCTGACGTAGAAGAGCTCCTCGTCGTACGAGAGCCCGTGCCGGGCCGCGTACTGCGCGCCGAAGGCGTAGGAGCGGACCGAGTGGTTCAGCAGGCTCGCATCCGCGTACTCGGCGGCGATCTCCAGAGCCGCCCGGCCCGATGCGGTGTCACATGTCCATGTCGTCATGGGGCGTGAGCCTACGTCCGGCGGAAATCCACCTCCGACGGCGGCTCCCCCGGCCAGTTCAGCCGGGTCGGCGCCGGCCGCGTCTCGGCGAGGACCGTCCCGTGCGAGACCACGTACCGCGGCCGGACCTGGCGGCGGATCGCCTCGGCGGGGGTCTCGGCCGGCAGCAGCACGAAGGAGGCGGGCGCACCCTCCACGATGCCGTACTCCGAGGCCGTCAGCCCCAGCACCCGCGCCGCGCGCTCCGTCACCATCTCGAACGCCACCGGGATCTCGTCCGCTCCCGTGAGCTGCGCCGCGTACAGCCCGACGAGGGCGGTCTGGAGCGGGTTCGCGGTGCCGAGCGCGTTCCACGGGTCCATCACGTCGTCGTGGCCGAAGGCCACGTTGACGCCGGCCGCCAGCATCTCCTTGACCTGGGTGAGGCCGCGCCGCCTGGGATAGCCGTCGAAGCGCCCTTGGAGGTTGAGGTTCGCGAAGGGGTTGGAGACCAGGTTGATCCCGGAACGGGACAGCAGCCGCTGGAGTTTGAAGCTGTACGCGCCGCCGTAGGAGCCCATCGCCGTCGTGTGCGAGGCCGTCGCCCGCTCCCGCAGCCCCGTGCGCAGCGCGAGCGCGGCCAGCACCTCCACGAACCGGGACTGCTCGTCGTCGATCTCGTCGCAGTGGGCGTCCACGCGCAGGCCGTGCTCCTCGGCCACCGCGAAGGCGATGCCCAGCGACGCCACCCCGTCCTCGCGGGTGTCCTCGAAGTGCGGGATCGCCCCGACGACGTCCGCGCCGCGGGCGACCGCCTCGCGCAGCAGCGCCTCGCCGTCCGGGAACGAGACGATGCCCTCCTGCGGGAAGGCGACGATCTGCAGGGTCAGGAACTCCCGGACCCGGTCGCGGACCTCCAGCAGCGCGTCCAGCGCGGTGAGTGCCGGGTCGGTGACGTCACAGTGCGTCCGTACGTGCAGCACGCCCTGGGCCGCCTGCCAGCGCAGCACCTGCGTGGCCCGGGCGATGACGTCCTCGCGGGTCAACGTCGCCTTGCGCTCGCTCCAGCAGGCGATGCCCTCCCACAGCGTCCCGGAGGCGTTCGGGCGCGGCTCGCCGGCGGTCAGGGCCGTGTCCAGGTGGATGTGCGGCTCGACGAAGGGCGGCGACAGCAGCCCGCCGTGCGCCTCGATCAGCACGCCGGTGCCCGGCGGCTCCTTCTGGTCGTCGTACGGGACCACCCGCGCGATCCGGCCGTCCTCGGCGACCTCGACGTCGTACAGGCCGGTGTCCCCGGAATTCGGGGCGGTCAGCAGCCGGGCGCCCCGGACGATCATCCGCATGCGGCCACCCTACGACCGCGGCCTGTGGTTTCCCGGGGAAACCACAGGCCACGACCGGTGAACCGGCAACGGCAGCGGCTCAGCCACGTTTGGCCTGGGCCTTCTGCTGCATGCCCCGCGTCTTCGCCGAGACGGACTGCACGTCTCTGACCGCGGCCTTGGCGCGCGCCTCGGCCGCCGTGTTCTTCGCCCGTTCGTGCGCGCGCTCCGCGGCCTGCGCCGTGCCGGTACGAGCCTTCCTGGCCATGGTCACTCCTCCTCGGGACACGCCGGAGGGCCTACGCCCTCCACTGTCCCTCCGTTCGGAGGAGGCGGCATCCGGGACAAGGGCCGGGGTCAGCCGCGCCCGCCCTTACGGCGCTGCTCGCGCATCCGGTCTTCCTTCATGGCCTCCGTCTGGGCCTGTCGGACGTCCTCGATCAGCTGCGCCGGCTTCTGCGGGGTCCCGGACTCCGACGACCGAAGGTTCTCCTGAGTCGACTCCTTGCGCTTCTTCGCCATGATCGCTCCTCACTGGAAAACGGCTGGGTGGGACCCCGCCCACGCTGCCCCCTCCCGCCCTTCACGACCATCCGGCAGCGCCAATCGGGTTACATGGGGGGTATGACTGACAACACGGCCATGCCGGACTGGGAGAAGCGCTTCCGGGCGCCGCGCGTCGGGCTGCCCGACTGGGCCGAGGACGCCCCTGACCGCTCGCTCTTCGTCTCGAACGCGACCGGAACCTACGAGCTCTACGCCTGGGACCGCGCCACCGGCACGCAGCGGCAGGCGACCGACCGCCCCAACGGGACCACCGACGGAACCCTCTCCCCCGACGGCGAGTGGATCTGGTGGTTCTCCGACACCGACGGCGACGAATTCGGCACCTGGGTGCGCCAGCCCTTCGCGGGCGGCCCCGACGAGCCTGCCACCCCCGGGCTGGAGCCCTCGTACCCCGGCGGGCTCGCCATCGGCCGCGACGGGACCGCGGTCGTCGGCCGCTCCACCGACGAGGACGGCTCGACCATCCACGTGGTGCGGCCGGACGTCGCCGAGCCGGTGGTGATCTACCGGCACCGGGAGTCGGCCGGCGTCGGCGACCTCTCCCACGACGGCACCCTGATCGCGATCGAGCACACCGAGCACGGGGACGCCATGCACTCGGCCCTGCGCGTGGTCACCCTCGACGGGGCCACCGTCGCCGAGCTCGACGACTCCCGCGGCGGCACGGTGGAGCTGGGCCTCGAGGTGCTCGGCTTCGCGCCGGTCGCCGGCGACACCCGGCTGCTGGTCGGCCACCAGCGGCGCGGCCGCTGGGAGCCGATGGTGTGGGACGTGGGCACCGGCGCCGAGCAGGACCTGGCGATCGAGCTGCCGGGCGATGTGAGCGCCGAGTGGTACCCGGACGGCTCCGCCCTGCTGATCGCGCACAGCTTCGAGGCGCGCAGCGAGCTCTGGCGCTACGACCTGGCCGCGCAGGAGCTCGCCAAGGTGGACACGCCGCCCGGCACGGTCTCGGGCGCGACGGCCCGGCCCGACGGCACGGTCGAGTACCAGTGGTCCTCGGCGGCCGAGCCCTCTTCCGTACGGTCCACCGCGGGCGGGATCGTCCTGGATCCCCCGGGGTTTCGGCCGCCCGGCTCGGTGCCGGTGGAGGACGTGTGGGTGGACGGCCCCGGCGGGCGGATCCACGCGCTGGCGCAGCGGCCCGAGGGCCACGGCGACGGCCCGTTCCCGACCGTCTTCGAGGTGCACGGCGGGCCCACCCACCACGACAGCGACTCCTTCGCGGCGACCCCGGCGGCCTGGCTGGACCACGGCTTCGCGGTCGTCCGGGTCAACTACCGGGGCTCGACGGGCTACGGCCGCGAATGGACGGACGCCCTCAAGCACCGCGTCGGCCTGATCGAGCTCGAGGACATCGAGGCCGTCCGCGCGTGGGCGGTGGCCTCCGGCCTCGCCGACCCCGCGCGCCTCGTGCTCTCCGGCGGCTCCTGGGGCGGCTACCTGGCCCTGCTGGGCCTGGGCAGGCAGCCCGAGGCCTGGGCCGTGGGCCTGGCCGCCGTACCGGTCGCCGACTACGTCACGGCGTACCACGACGAGATGGAGGCGCTGAAGTCCCTGGACCGCACCCTCTTCGGCGGCACGCCGGAGGAGGTCCCTGAGCGGTTCGAGGCGTCCTCCCCGCTCACCTACGTCGACGCCGTGAAGGCCCCGGTCCACATCGCGGCGGGCGTCAACGACCCGCGCTGCCCGATCAAGCAGATCGAGAACTACGTCGACCGGCTGGCGGCGCGCGGGGCGGTGCACGAGGTGTACCGGTACGACGCCGGGCACGGCTCGCTCGTCGTGGAGGAGCGGATCAAGCAGGTCCGGATGGAGCTCGAGTTCGTGCAGAAGCACCTGCCGCAGTAGGACGCGACGCGGCCCAGGCCGTGGCCCGGCGGCGGCCCCGGCCCCGGTGATCCGGTGCACCCCCCGTACGGTGGTGGGGTGCACCGGTTTCTCCTGACCCCGCGCTGGTGGGGGATCAACGTCTTCGTCGCGCTCGCCGTTCCCGTCTGCCTGTTCATGGGGACCTGGCAGCTCGGCCGTTTCGAGGACCGCGTCGACAGCCACAAGGAGGCGGCCGGCGCACGCCCCGCCGACCAGGTGGCCGCACCGCTGGACTCGCTGCTCCCGGTGGACAAGAACACCTCCGGACGCCTCGCCTCCGTCTCCGGCGAGTACGCCGACCAGCTGCTCGTCCCCGAGCGGCGGCTCGACGGGAAGTCCGGCTTCTACGTGCTGACCCTGCTGCGCACCGACACCGGCAAGGCCGTCCCGGTGGTCCGGGGCTGGCTGCCGGGCGCGGCGGACGCGGCCCGGGCTCCGGCCGCACCGACCGGGCGGGTCGAGGTGACCGGCGCGCTCCAGGCCTCGGAGAGCGCCGGCAGCAAGGGCGTGTACGCCTCGGGCGGGCTCCCGGCCGGGCAGCTCGGGGTGATCGGGGCGGCCTCGCTGGTCAACCTGGTGCCGTACGGGCTGTACGACGCCTGGCTGACGGTGCAGACCCCGGCGGACGGGCTGATCCCGGTGCCCGCGCAGGCGCCG
This sequence comes from Streptomyces sp. NBC_01296, assembly GCF_035984415.1. Taxonomy (NCBI): domain Bacteria; kingdom Bacillati; phylum Actinomycetota; class Actinomycetes; order Kitasatosporales; family Streptomycetaceae; genus Streptomyces; species Streptomyces sp. NBC_01296. The sequence continues at coordinate 4,194,051 of NZ_CP130720.1, forward strand.
AGCAACACCGGGCTCGACCTGAAGGCCTTCCAGAACCTCGGCTACACCGGCGAGTGGTTCGTCTTCGCCGCCTTCGTGCTGTTCATGTGGTTCCGGCTCTACCGCCGCGAGGTGGAGACCCTGCGCGACGCCGAGGCGGGGCTGCTGCCCGGGCCTGCCGTACAGGAGGCGCCCGCAGCGGCGGCCACGGCTTCGGCTACGGCTTCGGCGCGTCCAGCGGAATGACGCCCGTCCGGTAGACCGTCCCCCCGCACGCCGCGGGGATCGTCGTCTGCGTGGTCGGCGCCCCCGGCAGCGCCGTGTTCGGCGTGTGGGTCACCTCCACCCCGGTGTTGTCCGGGGCGGGACCGCGGGTGTCCGGCTCCGGGCCCGCCGCAGCGGCGCCCGCGCGCTGCCCGGTGTCCTGGGCGCCGTCCACCGGGGGCTTGGGCCCCGGGTCGGGCGATGCCGCCGGGCAGGACTGCGCCGAGGGCACCCACGCGAAGCGGACCTCGTACGCCGTGTGCGGCTGGAGCAGCAGCAGCGGCGTCTCCGCCGACGGGTCGGGCAGCCCGGCCGCCGGATCCCCCGCCGTATGGCCGACCACGGTGACCCCCGAGCCCTGGCCGGGCGCCGAGGCCGTCACCGAGGCCGCGGTCACGGTGTCCGGGCCGATGACCGTGCAGCCGCGCCCCGAGACGTTGGTGACCTTGAAACTGCCGTACACCTTGCCGTCGGCCTGCGGGGCCTTGGCCGTGCCCTGCACGCCCAGCTGCTCCGCGCTGCACCCGGGCAGTCCGGACGCCGCCGCCGGGGGCATCGGGCCGGTGCCGGCCGAGGCGCCCGCAGAGGCTCCCTCGGTGGCCGGGCCGGCCGCAGCGCCGCCGGTCGGGGATCCGCCGTGCTCCGGTTGCGGGTGCACTCCGGCGCCGCCCGTCTCCACGCCCCGGCCGGCGGCCTCGGCGGACTTGGACGGGGAGCCCGAACCGTTCTGGTGCGGGTCGGAGGTGCCGCCGCCCGCCGTGGCGGGCTCCTCGCCGTGCCCGGCCATGGCGGAGTGCTCGGCCGCGCCGCCCTCGCCGCCGGTGATGTGCAGGTGCAGGGCCGCCGGGACCGCCGTTCCGGCCAGCAGCACGGCCGCCGCCGCCCCGACGAGGGCCTGGCGCTTGCGGGTCCTGCGTACGGGGACGGCGTACTGCAGCCGCTCGAGCGCGCCCTCGGAGGGCCCCAGGCCCTCGACGGCTCCGCGCAGCAGGTTCCGCAGTGCCTGCTCCTCGCCCGCGCCGCCCGGCGGAGTGTGGTCGTCCATCATGACTGCGCAGCCTCCATCGCCACCCGCAGCGCGGCAATGCCCCGCGATCCGTACGCCTTGACCGAGCCGAGCGAGACGCCGAGCGTCTCGGCGACCTGGGCCTCCGTCATGTCCGCGAAGTACCGCAGCACCAGCACCTCGCGCTGACGCCGCTGGAGTCCGCGCATCGCCTTGATGAGATCGTCCCGTTCCAGCTGGTCGTACGCGCCCTCTTCGGCACTGGCCATGTCCGGCATCGGCTTCGAGAGCAGCTTGAGGCCGAGGATGCGGCGGCGCAGCGCGGAGCGCGAGAGGTTGACGACGGTCTGGCGCAGATACGCCAGTGTCTTGTCCCGATCGCGAACCCGGTTGCGGGCCGAGTGGACGCGGATGAACGCCTCCTGGACGACGTCCTCGCAGGAGGCGGTGTCGTCGAGGAGCAGCGCGGCCAGGCCGAGCAGCGAGCGGTAGTGGGCCTGGTAGGTCGCGGTGAGGTGGTCGACCGTGGTGCCGGCGACGACGGCAGGCTCTGCGGCGACCGGCTCGGCAACGACCGGCTCGGCAGCGGCGGACGCCTCCTCCCCGCGCCCCGAGGCCTCCGCGCTATCGCGCGGCGCGGGCACGCGGCCGCCCCGGATCGGTACGGCGGAGGGCGCGGCGATCGGCGGCACTGCGGACGGCACGGCCGGCGGGACGGGAACGATCACCGGGTAGCCGCCGGACGCGGGCGTGCGGGGAGGCCGGCGCGGCGCACTGGTTGCGCTGCGCGCCGGTACGACGGCGAAGTCGAGAAGTGCCTCTGCCACGCCAGTTGGACACGCGTCCCCCCACCAGGGTTGTACGCGCGAGGCAGCCTCACCAGCAAAATCCCCATTGCCCTCATGCGTACCCGCTCTTCCTGATTGCCCCGCCCGTCCCCAGGCGGCAGTCAGGCCATCACCTTGATCAAGGGATCAGCACTGATCCTACAAAGTGAATTACGCGAATTCACCAGCGATCAGTTCCGCGATCTGAGTGGCATTCAGGGCGGCCCCGTTGCGGAGATTGTCGGCGCACACGAAGAACTCCAGGGAGTGCGGATCGTCGAGCGAGGCCCGCAGCCGCCCCACCCATGCCGGATCCGTCCCGGCCGCGTCCACCGGAGTCGGGAACTCCCCCGCCGCCGGGTCGTCCACGACGACCACGCCGGGCGCGGCCTCCAGGATCTCCCGGGCGTGCGAGGCCTCGACCTCGGCCTCGAACCGCGCCCGTACGCTCAGCGAATGCCCGGTCAGCACCGGCACCTGTACGCAGGTCACCGCCACCGGCAGCGCGTCCAGGTGCAGGACCCGGCGGGTCTGCGCCCGTACGGCCAGCTCGTGCGAGGACCAGCCGCCCTCGCGGAGCTCACCGGACCACGGGACCACGTTCAGGGCGAGCGGGGCCGCGAAGGGGCCCGCGTCCTCGCCCACGGCGCGCCGCACGTCCCCGGTCTGCTCCCCCAGGGAGGTCCCGGCGACCAGCGACAGCTGGCGGCGCAGCGCCTCGGAGCCGGCCCGCCCGGCCGCGCTCGCGGCCTGGTACGAGGACACGGTCAGGTCGGCCAGCGCGTACTCGGCGTGCAGCGCGCCCAGGGCCGCGATCATCGAGGCGGTGACGCAGTCCGGGCTCGCGACGATCCCGCGCGGCCGCATCCGTACGGCCTGCGCGTTGACCTCGGGCACCACCAGCGGCACCTCGGGGTCCTCACGGAAGGCCGCGGACTGGTCGACGGCGACGGCTCCGCGCGTGACGACGACGGGGGCCCAGCGGGCCGATACCTCGGCCGGGGTCAGGAACAGCACCACGTCGCCCTGGCCGAAGCCCTCGAAGGCGTCCTCGGTGAGGGCGAGCACCTCGCTCTCCTCGCCGCGCACGGCCAGCATGCGGCCGGCCGAGCGCGGGGAGGCGATCAGGCGTATGTCGCCCCAGACGTCCGCCCGCTGGGACAGGATCTGGAGCACCACGGTGCCGACTGCTCCGGTCGCCCCGACCACGGCCAGCGCCGGAGCCGGGGTCGACCGGGTGGCGGTCATCGTCCGGTGCCTCCGTAGACGACGGCCTCGTCGCTGTCGGAGTCGAGGCCGAAGGCCGTGTGCACGGCGCGGACGGCCTCGTTGACGTCGTCCTGGCGGGTCACGACCGAGATGCGGATCTCGGAGGTCGAGATCAGCTCGATGTTCACGCCCGCGTCGGACAGCGCCTGGAAGAACGAGGCGGTGACGCCCGGGTTCGTCTTCATGCCCGCGCCGACCAGTGAGATCTTGCCGATCTGGTCGTCGTAGCGCAGCGAGTCGAAGCCGATCTTGCCCTTTGCCTTCTCCAGGGCCTCGATGGCCTTGTGGCCCTCGGCCTTGGGGAGGGTGAAGGAGATGTCCGTCAGGCCCGTGGACGCGGCGGACACGTTCTGCACGATCATGTCGATGTTGATCTCGGCGTCCGCGATGGCGCGGAAGATCGCCGCGGCCTCGCCCGGCTTGTCCGGGACGCCGACGACCGTGATCTTGGCTTCGGAGACGTCGTGAGCGACTCCGGAGATGATGGCGTGCTCCACCGGCTCGTCCCCTTGCGGATTCTCGTTGCTGACCCAGGTGCCCGGCAGTCCCGAGAAGGACGAGCGGACGTGGATCGGGATGTTGTATCGGCGTGCGTACTCGACGCAGCGGTGCAGCAGCACCTTGGAACCGGAGGCGGCGAGCTCCAGCATGTCCTCGGAGGAGATCCAGTCGATCTTCCGGGCCTTCTTCACGACGCGGGGGTCCGCGGTGAAGACGCCGTCGACGTCGGTGTAGATCTCGCAGACCTCGGCGTCCAGCGCCGCGGCGAGCGCGACGGCGGTCGTGTCCGAGCCGCCCCGGCCGAGGGTGGTGATGTCCTTGCTGTCCGCCGACACGCCCTGGAAGCCGGCGACGATGGCGATGTTGCCCTCGTCCAGCGCAGTGCGGATCCGGCCCGGCGTGACATCGATGATGCGCGCTTTGTTGTGGACCGAGTCGGTGATGACGCCTGCCTGGCTACCGGTGAACGACTGGGCCTCGTGGCCCAGGTTTTTGATCGCCATGGCCAGCAGGGCCATGGAGATACGCTCTCCGGCGGTCAGCAGCATGTCGAATTCGCGCCCGGCAGGCATCGGGGATACCTGCTCGGCGAGATCGATCAGCTCGTCCGTCGTGTCGCCCATCGCGGAAACCACGACGACCACCTGGTGGCCGTTCTTCTTGGCGTCCACGATCCTCTTGGCGACGCGCTTGATGCCTTCGGCATCGGCTACGGAGGAGCCTCCGTACTTCTGCACGACAAGGCCCACGTGCGCTCCTCGCTCAGTCCGTCTCATTGCTGGTGCAGTGTAACGAGCGGTCGCGATCCGACCGCTTCGTACCACATCATGAGACGAACAGATCAGAGTTCGAGTTCCCCGTTTGACGGGGTCCCTGCTTCCCGTGGCCCTACTTCCCGTGCACACCCAGCCGGGCACCGATTTCCTCGGCCATCACCCGTCCGGCCTGCTCGGCGAGGTCGTCCTCGGCCAGGTCCTCGTCGGTGTCCAGGCCGTCCAGGGCCTCCAGCGGCTGGTCCAGCCGCACGTGCGCGACCAGCGACTGCAGGGCGCGCAGCGTGGCCGAGGCCGTCTGGCCCCAGTTCGAGAAGTACGAGAACTGCCACCACCACAGCGCCTCGGTCGTCCGGCCCGCCCGGTAGTGCCCCAGGCCGTGCCGCAGGTCCGCCACCACGTCGGCCAGGTCGTCGGAGATCCGGTGCGCGACGGGCGCCTTGCGCGGCTCGTAGGGGTCGAAGACCTCGGAGTACACGTCGACCGGGTCCAGCATGTACGCGAACCGCTCGCGCAGCTCCTCCACGTCCGGCTCCGGGCCGAGGTCGGGCTCGTAGCGCTCTTCGGGCAGGACGTCCTGGTACGCGCCCAGCCGGCCGCCCGCCAGCAGCAGCTGGGACACCTCCAGGAGGAGGAAGGGCACCGCGCTGTCCGGGTCCTCGCCCTTGGCCACCTCGGTGACCGCGACGATGAAGGACTCGATCTGGTCCGCGATCTGGACGGCGAAGTCGTCCGGATCCTGGCCCAGGGCGTGCAGCGTTGCGTCAGACATCGAGAAGTCGCCTTCCTTCAAAGGCCCGCCCGAGCGTGACCTCGTCCGCGTACTCCAGATCTCCCCCGACGGGGAGCCCGCTGGCCAGGCGGGTGACCTTCAGGCCCATGGGCTTGATCATGCGGGCGAGGTACGTGGCGGTCGCCTCGCCCTCCAGGTTCGGGTCGGTGGCGAGGATCAGCTCGGTCACCTCGCCGTCCGCGAGGCGCGCCAGCAGCTCGCGGATGCGCAGGTCGTCCGGGCCGACGCCCTCGATCGGGCTGATCGCGCCGCCGAGGACGTGGTACCTGCCCCGGAACTCGCGGGTCCGCTCGATCGCGACGACGTCCTTCGGCTCCTCGACCACGCAGATGACCGTGGTGTCGCGGCGCGGGTCGCGGCAGATGTTGCACCGCTCCTCCTGCGCCACGTTCCCGCACACGGCGCAGAACCGGACCTTGTCCTTGACCTCGAGCAGCGCGTGCGCGAGGCGCCGGACGTCGGTGGGCTCCGCCTGCAGGATGTGGAAGGCGATCCGCTGCGCGCTCTTGGGCCCGACGCCGGGCAGCCTGCCCAGTTCGTCGATCAGGTCCTGGACCACGCCTTCGTACACGGACTGCCTTCTTTCGGTAGGGGTGGAGGAATTAGAACGGGAGACCGGGGATGCCGCTGCCGCCGCCCAGGCCCTGGGCCAGCGGGCCCAGCTTCTCCTGCTGCAGCGCCTGGGCGTTCTCGTTGGCCGCCTGGACCGCCGCGACGACCAGGTCGGCGAGGGTTTCGGTGTCCGCCGGGTCCACGGCCTTCGGGTCGATCACCAGGGCACGCAGTTCACCGGAACCGGTGACGGTCGCCTTCACGAGACCGCCGCCGGCCTGGCCCTCGACCTCGGCCTGCGCAAGTGCTTCCTGCGCCGCGGCGAGGTCCTGCTGCATCTTCTGGGCCTGCTGGAGCAGCTGCTGCATGTTGGGCTGGCCACCACCGGGAATCACAGGTCACTCACTCCGTACCGTCGGGACGCTTGGTCAATCCGAGCCTACGTGCTCACCGCGCGGCGCGCCCTACGCCGTGAGGACCAACTCTTTCGAGTGAGAGACGGGGCGTGCGCGGACCTGATGGAGACCTCCTTGCGGGCGGAAAACCGGGGATTCGTCGCCCATCGGCCGCCATTCGAAGGTAGGAAGAGCATGCGCATCATTGCGCACACGCGCACCACCACACGTCAGCGCAGGCAGAGGGAGTGCCGGGTGAGCCAGCCGGAGATGCAGCCCGAGGGGCCACCCCGGGATCCCCGGGAACCCCGGGACTCCCGGGAGGAGGGCGGCGGACCGATGGCGGCGGGCGATCTGACCGGCGGGCCGTTCCCTCTCGGGGACTGGGGCGAGCCGGCCGAGCGGCTGGACGAGCTCTACCGGCGGGTCGAGTCCGATGCACTGCGCACGGCGGAGTGGTACCTCTCCGACCGGGCGTGGAAGCGCCGGGGCGCGCGGGTCCTGCGGGTCGGCGCGGCGGTGGGGGCCGTCGCGGGTGCCTCGATGCCGCTGCTGGAGCTCACGGGCGCCACGGGCGCGATGCCGTACGGCTACCTGTCGCTGCTGCTGGCCGCGGCCTGCCTGGCCTGCGACCGGTTCTTCGGCCTGACGTCGGGCTGGATGCGGGACGTGGCGACGGCGCAGGCGGTCCAGCGCCGCCTCCAGACGTTGCAGTTCGACTGGGCCTCGGAGAACGTACGGGAGGTCCTGGGCCCGACGGAGGGCACGGCGAGCGAGGCGGCGGAGCGGTGCCTGACCGTCCTGCGGCGCTTCTCGGAGGACGTGACGGAGCTGGTGCGGTCCGAGACCGCGGAGTGGATGGTGGAGTTCTCCTCGGGCCCGGCGCCGCTGGTGATGCAGTCGCTCGGCGCCCCGTCGTCCCGGGCCGAGGCGGGCCTGCCGCCGGCCCGCTTCCCGCTCCCGCCGGGCACCCGCCCCAACATGCCCCGCCAACGCCCCCCGGAACAACCCCGCTGAAAAACCCGGCCCCCTGGGGCCCCCGGACGGAGTCCGGGGGAGTGTGAGGCGCGGGGGCTCGGGGCAGCGCCCCCGCAACGGCGCCGCGGGCGGGCTCGGGGTCCGGGGCCGTGCCCGGGGATACGGAGAAAGGGCGGGGAGCGGCTCCGCGCAGCGGAAACCGCACCCCCGCCCCCGCGGCCGGCTCAGCTGAAGATGATCATCGACCCTTGGCCCAGGCTCCGCGTCGCAGCGGCATGCAGCCCCAGCCAGACGTGCCGCTCGCGCGCGAACGGGCTCTCGTCATAGGGAATCGGCCCCGCCGGCTCCTCCAGCGACGTGGCCCGCCCCGGCGCCGCCGGCGCCATCGGCGGATTCCCCGGGTCGATCCCGATCGCCGGCGCCACCATCATCAGCTCGCGCAGCAAACCCTGCGCCGACCCCAACGGCCCGCCCCCGGCCAACAGCTCCTCGTTGGCCAGCGGAAACGCAAAGTCCACCGGCACGTACGCCCCGGCATGGTCGTAGTGCCACACCAGGTGCGACTGCTGCGCCGTCGGCTCGAACATCTCCAGCAGCTGCTCGTAGTCCCCGCCCAGCTCGTCCACCGGCGTCACCGGCAGCCCGCAGATCTGCAGCAGGTACGCACGCCGCAGGAAGTGCAGGGCGTCGTAGTCGAAGCCGGCGACGGGGGCCACGTCCCCGCTCAGGCCCGGCATGTACGCGAACACGGGCACGGACGGCAGCCCCGCCTCGCCCAGCGCCTTGTCGTACGAGGCGATCTCTTCCGCGAAGGGGTTGTCGGGGCTGTGGCACAGCACGTCGACAAGGGGGACCAGCCACAGGTCACAGGCCACGCGGGCTCCGATCAGTCGTTGTCGCCGATTCGGCCAGCGTAGTGTGCCGAACACCCTCCGCGAAGGGCTGCGCAGAACCTGTGGCGGAACCCTTGGCGAACCTGCGGCGGAACACGGCCGCCACCAGGCAGAACCCGCTCCGGAGCCGCCCGCTACACCCGCCCCGGACCCATCCTCCAGACCCAGACGTCCTGCACCTTCTCCGGCTGCCGCCCCAGCAGCTCGCTGATCATGCCCCGCAGCTCGGCATCCCGGTCCTGGAACGGCAGGACGATCGCGCCCGCCTTCCAGAACTCCAGGTCCTGCCGGGCCTGCTCCCGCCACTGCGGGGTGATCTCCGGCGGCTGCGCCCCGTACCGGACGTCCCGCAGGACGTTCGAGAGGTGGCGCGGGGTGGCCCCGTAGATGCCGATCCGGTCGGGGCCCCACGGGCCGTTGAAGTAGCCGCCGGCCAGCCGGAAGCCGAAGTCCGCCTCGACCTGCCAGTGCAGCGCGTCCGCCTGGCCCGGGTCGGGCAGCGGTACCGGGACGAGTGCTTCGCCGTCCTTGACGTAGCCCTTCCAGGCGCCCGAGGTGATGAACGCCGGCACCGGCGCCCGCTCCCGTACGGCCAGCGGCAGCGGCAGCACGGGGATCAGCGCGGCCGCCACCCCGAGCAGGCCGAGCGTGCGCAGCTCACGCGTCCGGACCCGTACGATCCGGTCCAGCGCGAGCGCGAGCAGCACGCCCAGCACGGGGGCGCACACCATCGCCACGCGCCCCTCGATCACCGACTCGAACAGCGGCAGCTTCACCACCAGCCGCCAGGGCCCCGGCAGGACGACGTCCGTCCGCGGCACGGGCACCCACGGCCCCAGGGACAGCAGCAGCGCCACGGCGCCGGTGATCGCGAGCGCGCGGACGACCGTGCGCCGCCACATCCACACGCACACGGCCGCGCCGAAGGCCAGCAGGGGCCACCCGTAGAAGGCGTTCTGCTCGGTGGTGTTCAGCGAGAGCCGGCCCGCCGTCTCGGCGTCGCCGAAGAGGGAGCGGGCGGCGTACTCGACCAGGGCGCGCGGGCTGTTCCCGGCGTTGTCCCCGTGGAGCACCGAGTGGTAGCTCTGCGGGCCGAAGAACTGCCAGTACAGCGGGACGATCAGCAGCGGCACGCAGACGCCGGCGGCGATGACCAGGCCGAGGCCCAGCGGCCGCGCGGCCTCGAGGGCGCGTCGGCGGTCGACCAGCAGGTACGCCAGCGAGAAGACCAGCATGCCGAGCGCGGCGATGAGCAGCGGCTCCTCGCCCAGGAAGATCTGGTACGTCGCGAACAGGCCGAGCAGGACACCGTCCCGGACCACGTTGCGCCCGTGGTTGCGCCCGTCGCACAGGCGCAGGGCCCGGTCGATGATCAGCGGGATCATGAAGAGGACGACGAAGTTCGGGTGGCCGTTGGCGTGCGAGACCATCGGCGGCGCGAACGCGGCGAGCGCCCCGCCCGCGGCGGCGGCCCAGCGGCTGTGCACGAAGCGGCGGCGGATCAGCCAGTACCAGGTCCAGGCGCTGGCGGCCATGCCGAGCGTGAGGACCAGCGCGAAGGTGACGGTCTCCCCGAACAGGAGCGTGACCGGGATCAGCGGGACGGTCAGGCCGAGCATGGTCGCGTTGGCCATCAGGTTCACGCCGTCGGGCATGCCCTGGGCGGTGGTGAACAGCGGATTGCGCAGGTGGGTGATGTTGTCGGTGGCGACGCCGACGAACCACTCCCACTGGTTCTGGTCCTGGAGCGCGTCCTTCAGGTAGCGGCCGTCGAGGTCCGCCCACAGGCCGTGGAAAACGTAGGCGGAGAGCACGAGGAAGACCGCGGCGACGGCGAGGCCGCCGGCGTTCAGCCGGAACAGCTCCGCGAGCGCGCGGCGCCGGTCGCCGGGGGCCCGGCGGGGCCTGGGCGCCGGCTGCGCCGTGCGGCGCACCGGTACCTCGGCCACGGGCCAGCCCTGGCGGCGGACCCAGCGCAGCACCTCGGCGTCGATGGCCGGGCCGTCGAGGACGGAGGCACCGAAGGCGGCGCGCGCCCGGTCCCCGTCGAAGAGCGCGAAGCCGCAGGTGTCGGAGCGGAAACCGGGTATCCCGGGGATGCCCAGGGCGCGGACCAGGCGGTTTCCCGTCCGGCCGAGGGCGACGGCCGCGGGCTCGCCGCCGCTGCGGTTCTCTCGGCCGTCCCGGCTCTCCTGACCCTCCTGGCCCTCCTGGCCGAGGGCCTGCTGCAGCCGGTCCAGCTCGGCCGGCGGCGTCCGCAGCCCGGCGTCGGTCAGCAGCACCCGCTCCCCGGCACAGGCCAGTACTCCGGCGCGCAGCGCGGCGCCCCTGCCGCGGCGGTGCTCGGAGCGGACCAGCCGGATCCGGGGCTCGTCGGCAGCCGCGGCCTCGACGACGGCGGCCGTGGCGTCGGCGGAGCCGTCGTCGACGACGAGGAGCTCCCAGTCGCCGGGTCCGGTGCCGAGGCGGGAGTCGAGGTGCTCGCGGAGGGCGTCGAGGGTCGCGCCGATCCGGTGCTCGTCGTCGTGGGCGGGGATGACGACGGAGAGCCCGACGGCGCCCAGCCAGGCCGGGGCGGCTTCGGTGCCGCTCGCGCCGGTCCCGGCTGCCGCGTCGGCGCCGGCGGTCGCGCCGGTCGCTGCGGGGCCTGTCATGCGCCGACCGCCTTCAGGCCCGCGGCCCAGTCCAGCCCGTGCTGGTTGTACGCGTACACGAGGCCGCGTACCTCGTCGGCGTCGGCGCGGGTCACCGCGTCGACCAGTTCGTTGTGGCCGGACCACAGTCCGGTGTGGAGATCCGGCGCCGCCTTCAGGTGCGGTACGGCGAAGACCCAGCACTGCACCCGGATCCGGTGCAGGAAATCCGAGATGTACGTGTTGCCGACCAGCCCGCTCAGCTCCCTCCAGAAGCGCAGGTCGTAGCCGATCAGCACTTCGAGCGAGCCGCTCTGCGCGGCCCGGCACGCCTCCTCGGCACGACGGCGCACCGACACCAGCATTTCGCCGGAGCCGGGCGCGGTGCCGCGCTCGACGAGCCGCCGGAAGATCCCGTCCACGATGAGCGTACGGGCCTCGATCATCCCCCGGTAGTCGTCCACGGTGTAGACGCGCACCCGAAAGCCCCGGTGCTGGACCGATTCCAGCAGCCCCTGGGCCGCGAGGTCGACCAGTGCCTCGCGCACGGGGGTCGCGGAGACCTCGTACTGCTCGGCGATCTGCTTGACCGTGAACTCGGTGCCCGGTGGCAGGCGTCCCGCGAGCACCTCGTCACGCAGCGCGTCCGCGATCTGCTGGCGAAGTGTGTTGCGGGTGACAGCGCCGCTGCCTGACATAAGGGTCCGTCTCCTTAAGTGAACTTCGGACACCTTAGGCCAGGCAGCGCGGCTGAAACCGATCGAACGCGGACGGTTTCCGGCGTCAGGCCGACGTGGTGTGCCGGTCCGCGACCGTCAGCGCCTCGTCCAGCAGGGCCAGGCCCTCCTTGGCCTCCGCCTCCGTGATGGTGCACGGCGGGACGACGTGCGTGCGGTTCATGTTCACGAAGGGCCACAGGCCGGAGGCCTTGCAGGCCGCCGCGAACTCGGCCATCGGCGCGTTGTCGCCGCCGGCCGCGTTGTAGGGGACGAGCGGCTCGCGCGTCTCCTTGTCCCGTACGAGCTCCAGGGCCCAGAAGGCGCCCAGGCCGCGGACCTCGCCGACCGAAGGGTGCCGCTCGGCGATCTCGGCGAGCGCCGGGCCGATCACGTTCGCGCCGAGGTGGGCGGCGTGCTCGACGACGCCCTCCTCCTCCATGGCGTTGATCGTCGCCACGGCGGCCGCGCAGGCCAGGGGGTGGCCGGAATACGTCAGGCCGCCGGGGTAGGGGCGCGTGGCGAACGTCTCGGCGATGGCGCCGGAGATGGCGACGCCGCCGAGCGGCACGTACCCGCTGTTCACGCCCTTGGCGAAGGTGATCAGGTCGGGGGTGACGTCCCAGTGCTGGGCCGCGAACCACTTGCCGGTGCGGCCGAAGCCGGACATGACCTCGTCGAGGATGAAGACGATGCCGTGGCGGTCGCAGAGCTCGCGCACGCCCGCGAGGTAGCCGGCCGGCGGGGTCATGATCCCGGCGGTGCCGGGCACGCTCTCCAGGATGATCGCGGCGATGGTCGCCGGCCCCTCGAACGCGATGGTGTCGGCGAGGTGGGCGAGGGCGCGCTCGCACTCCTCGGCCTCGGTGGTGGCGTGGAACGGCGAGCGGTAGAGGAACGGGCCCCAGAAGTGCACGACGCCGGCGGCAGCCGTGTCGGAGGGCCAGCGGCGCGGGTCGCCGGTCAGGTTGATCGCGGCGGCGGTGGCCCCGTGGTACGAGCGGTACGTCGAGAGCACCTTCTGGCGGCCGGTGTGCAGCCGGGCCATCCGTACGGCGTTCTCGACGGCCTCGGCGCCGCCGTTGGTGAAGAAGATCTTGTCCAGGTCGCCCGGGGTCCGCTCGGCGATGAGGCGTGCGGCCTCGGAGCGGACGTCGACGGCGAAGCCGGGCGCGAGGGTGCAGAGCCGCGCGGCCTGCTCCTGGATCGCGGCGACGACCTTGGGGTGCTGGTGGCCGATGTTGGTGTTCACCAGCTGGGAGGAGAAGTCGAGGAAGCGGTTGCCGTCGTAGTCCCAGAAGTACGACCCCTCGGCCCCGGCGACGGCGAGCGGGTCGATCAGGGCCTGGGCGGACCAGGAGTGGAAGACGTGGGCGCGGTCGGCGGCCTTGACGGCCGCGCCGTCGGCGCGGGAGGCCCCGGGGGCGGCGGAGGTGACGTGAGGGGTCATACGGCCACGCTAAAAGTGCGCAGGTGGGAAGGGATATCGGCGGACTGTCTGCGGGTGGGGGCCGGGTCTCGGCAGTCTGTCTGCACGTGTCCGCACGGAAGGGGTTGATTGACCGTTGATTGACCATTGATTGACAGCATACTGTCGATATGACAGTCTGCTGACACGCCCTATGAAGTGCAGATGGAGGAGGCGACGAGATGACCACTCCCCCCACCGCTCCCACGACCAGGCCCGTCCACTTGGCGGTCTACGACACCTACGCGGACTGGGAGGCCGGGCACACCACGGCACACCTGGCCCAGCGCGGCCACCAGGTCCGTACGGTCGGCTTCGCCGCCGGAGCGCCCGTCACCACCATGGGCGGCGTCCGCATCCAGCCCGACCTGGCCCTCGCGGACCTCTCCCCCGAGGACTCCTCGCTCCTCATCCTGACCGGCGCCTCCCTGTGGGACTCCGGCGACGACCTGGCCCCCTTCGCTGCGAAGGCGCGCGAGTTCCTGGCGGCCGGGGTCCCGGTCGCGGCGATCTGCGGGGCCACGGCCGGCCTCGCCCGGGAGGGCCTGCTCGACGCCCGCGGCCACACCAGCGCGGCCTGCGTCTACCTGGCGCAGCAGCCGGGCTACGGGGGCGCCGAGCGGTACGTCGAGGCCGACGCCGTGACGGACGGCGACCTGATCACGGCCGGCCCGACGGAACCGGTGGCCTTCGCCCGGGAGGTCTTCGCCCGGCTGAACGTCTACAAGCCGGACGTCCTCGACGCCTGGTACCGCCTGTTCCACGACTCGGACGCGAGCGCGTTCCCGGTCCTGATGGCGGCTGCGGAGCGCGGCGATGCCTGATTCCCCGCCGGAGCCCCTGCCGGTTCGGGCCCGGCAGGACCTGCTGAGCCGCACCGCGCTCGGGGTGTTCGGGCTGAACGGCCGGTTCCTCGCGCTCTCGGAGGAGCTGGCCCGGCCCGCCGGGCTGACCGCGGCCTGGTGGCAGGTGCTGGGCGCGGTGCTCCAGGAGCCCCTGCCGGTGGCGGGCATCGCCCGGGTCATGGGCATCACCCGGCAGAGCGTCCAGCGCATCGCTGACCTGCTGGCCGCCAAGGGCCTCGCGGAGTACGTCCCGAATCCGGCCCACCGGCGCGCGAAGCTGCTCCGCCCGACGGACGAGGGCCGCGCCGCGGTCGCCCGCATCACCCCGGCCCACGCAGCCCTGGCCGCCCGCCTGGCCGATGAACTGGGCGAGGCCGCCTTCGCGGAAACGGTCGAGGTCCTGGACCGCCTCACGAAGGCCGTGGACACGCTGCTGGCCGACACGTGATGCGGGGCGGCGGACGGCCGCCGCCCCGGATTGCGTCTCCCCCGGGAGCGTGCAGGACGGGGAGATCATCGGCGCCCGCGCGTACTGGACCAGCCCCGGCCAGGACCCGGCCCCCCGCCGGCGCGGCGGCCCTCGTCGAACCGCTCGCGGAGCCCCTGGTGGCAGACTGAGCCGCGTGCTCACGCAACTCCTGACCGCGACCGGCGTCCTGGCACTGCTCACCCTCGTCCCCGGCCCCGACATGGCCGTCGTGACGAAGCGCGCGGTCTCCCGCGGCCGCGCCGACGGGCTGCGCACCGTCGCCGGGATCACCGCCGGGCTGCTCCTGTGGGGCGCCCTCACCGTCGCCGGACTCGCCGCGCTGCTCGCCGCCTCGGCCGAGGTGTACCTGGCGGTGAAGCTCGCGGGCGCCGCGTACCTCTGCTTCCTCGGCGTCTGCTCCCTGCGCCGGCCGGGCGCGGAGCCGGCCGCCGTGCGCGGCTCCGCGGGCAGCGCCTGGCGGACCGGCCTGGTCAGCAACGCCCTCAACCCCAAGATCGCCGTCTTCTACACCGGCCTGCTGCCCGCCCTCGCGCCGTCCGGCCTCCGGCCGGCCACCGGCATGGCGCTGCTCGTCCTGATCCACCTCGCCCTGACGGTGGCCTGGCTCGGCACGTACGTGTACGTCCTCTCGCGCGCCCGGCGCTTCTTCGCCCGGCCGCGCGTGCGGCGCGTCCTGGACCGGGCGACGGGCGTGGTCCTGATCGGCTTCGGCATCCGCGTGGCGACGACGCCGTAGGAGCGACAGGAGCCGTAAGAGCCGCCGGAGCCGTAGCACTCGCAGCGTACGGCCGGCGCGTTGCCCGTGGGCGTCAGCCCTCGGGCAGGCGGTCCAGCTCCTCCCCGATGGCGACGCGCAGTGCGTCGTGCCGGTCCGCCAGCTCGTACCGGCTCCCCCTCCAGTACTCCTCCTGCTCGTACCGCCACACCGGCATCCGGACCATGTCGGCGGGCTCCCACTCGTAGCGCGGCCAGATGTGGGCGTGCAGGTACGGGTCGGTGTTGCCCAGGATCTCGATGTTCACCCGGCGGAAGGCGGGGTCGAGCCGGCGGCAGGCCCGTTCGACGGCCTCGGCGAGCCGGTCCATGTCGGCGAGGTACGCCGTCCTGCGCGCCCGGGGCAGGTCCGAGAGCCGGGTCACCGACGGGTCGTCGGTCAGCAGCACCGCGTACCCGGGGAGGAACTGCCGGTCGCCGATCACGGCGAATCCCTGGTCGAGGCGGCGCAGGACGGTCGGGTTCTCGCCCCGATGGGCGCTGCCGATGCGGTCGTTGCGCCAGTCGGCGGGGCGACTGCCGTTGTGGTTCCCGCTGTTGCCGTGGTTGCCGTTGGTCATCCCGGGACCCTAGTCGACCGCCTGCGGGACGCCGCCCCGGGGATGACCGCCCGCTGCGCCCGTGGCTCTCAGGTTCCCCCTGTCATACCTGAGAGCTATCCGCAAAGACCGCTCCCCAGCGGGACGCCGACGATGCCCCTCAATTCCTAACTTCAGAACCGGAGAAGACGCGAGGTCAGCCCCTCGCGAGTTCAGCCCCTCCGGATCGAACGAAGGAAAGGGACCCGCCATGACCCGCCCCGCAGGACGCCCCGCAGGACGCCCCGCAGGACGCACAGCAGGTCGCCCCGAAGGCGGCCGTGCCGGACGCCCCCGCGGCCGTCTGCGTCGCACCCTGCTGGCCGGCCTCGTCGCCGCGGCCGTCGTCCTCCCCGTGTCCGCCGCCGCCTCTCCCGACGTCCCGGCGCCCGCGCCCGTCGCCTTCGCCGAACACACCGCGCTCCCGGACCGGTACGCCGGCAACCGCGCCAACCTCGCGGAGGCGGCCCGCATGGCGCAGGACGCCGGCCGCACGGGCCGTGCCGCGAAGCTGCGCGCCATGGGGGCCGACGGGACGGCCCGGTTCCTCGCGTTCGACGGCCGCGGCAAGGGGCGGGCCGTCGAGGTGCTCGGCGATCTGGAGACCGCCGACCGGGTCGCCGTCCTGGTGCCCGGTTCCGACACCACGCTGGACACCTACCAGAGGTTCCGTGCCGGGGCGGTCGCCCTGCAGCAGCGCCTCCAGGCCGAGCACCCGCGCTCCGCCGTGGTCGCCTGGCTCGGGTACGACACCCCCGGCACGGTGAGCACGACCGTCCTGACCGCGGACCGGGCCGATGCTGCTGCCGCCGAACTGGGCCCTTTCCTCGTGCGCTTGGGGCAGGCCGCCGCTCCCCACGCCCGGCTCTCGCTGCTGTGCCACTCGTACGGCTCGGTGGTCTGCGCCCGGACCGGCACCGGCCCCCAGGTCACCGACATCGCCCTGTTCGGCAGTCCGGGCACGGGCGCCGGATCCGCCGCCGAACTGCCGACCGGCGCCCGGGTCTGGGCCGGGCGCGGCGGCGCCGACTGGATCGGCCATGTCCCCCATGTCCGCCTGGGCGGGATCGGCTTCGGCACCGACCCCGTCGACCCCGCCTTCGGGGCCCGGCCCTTCGACGCCGGCCCCGGCGGGCACAGCGACTACCTCAAGCCCGGCACCGCGTCCCTCGACAGCCTGACCCGCATCGCCTTGGCCACCGCCGCCCCGACCACCCCGGAGGTACCCCGTGCGTAAGCTCCGCGCCCGCTGGTCCGTCCTCGCGGACCGCATCGACGCCGGCACACCGCCCGACCGGGACCGGACCGTGGACGCGCTGCGGGCCTTCGCGATCCTCGGCGTGGTGCTGGGCCACTGGCTGGTGACCGCCCTGACCGCCGCCGACGGCGGCCTGAGCACCACCAGTCCGCTGGCCCATCTGCCCTGGCTGGCGCCGGTGTCCTGGCTGTTCCAGACGCTGGCCGTGTTCTTCCTGGTCGGCGGCCATGTCGCCGCCCGCGGCCACGCCTCGGCGCGGGAGCGCGGGGTCCCGTACGGGGTGTGGGTCGGACAGCGGCTGTCCCGGCTGTTCCGGCCGGTCGCCGCGGTACTCGTCCTCTGGGCCGTCACGGCGGGCGGGATGCTGCTCGGCGGGGCCGCACCGGGCACCGTCCAGACCCTGGTCAAACTCGTGCTCTCCCCCCTCTGGTTCCTCCTCGTCTTCGCCGTGCTCACCGCCGCCACCCCGCTCGTGGCCCGGCTCCATCCGCTGTGGCCGCTGGCGGTGGTGGCGGGCGTGGACGTGTGGCGGTTCGGCCTCGGCGGGCCCGAGTGGATCGGCTGGGTCAATGTGGCCGCCGGCTGGCTCGTCCCCTACACCCTGGGCGCCGCCTGGTCCCGCGGGGCGTTCGCCCGGCGGACCCCGGCCGCGCTGCTGGTGGGCGGGGGCGCGGCGGCCGCCTTGGGGCTCGTTCTGTGGGGCGGGTATCCGGCGTCCATGGTCGGTGTCCCCGGGGCGCCGATATCGAACCTGAACCCGCCGACGCTGGCCGCCGTCGCCTTCGGCCTGGCCCAGTGCGGGCTGGCCCTGCTGCTCCGCGGGCCGCTGGACCGGGCCATGCGGCGGCCCCGGGCCTGGGCGAAGGTGGCGCTGATGAACCTGTCCGCGATGACGATCTTCCTGTGGCACCAGACCGCGATGATGGCCGTCACCGCCCTCGGGCTGCTGGCCCCCTTCGATCTGCCCGGGCTGCACACCGTGCCCGACTCCGTGCAGTGGATAGCCGCCCGGCTGCTGTGGCTGCCGGTGTTCGCCGCCGCGCTGGGCGTCTGCTGGGCCGCGTTCCGCACGTACGAGCAGACCCGGCGGCCGAAGGCCGCCACCACGGCCGCCGCCGTCCGCCGACCCCGGATGACCCCCGCCAAGGAAGTCAGCCATGTCTAGGGCCCGCCTTAGCCTGGGCGACGTGAACCAGCAGACCGAGCCGCCCGCCGCCGAGGACCGCACCTTCCTTCTGCACGGTCTGGCCCGGGAGTTGTTCACCCTGAGGCGGGATCCCCTCCCGAAGATGTCCCGGCCCCGCTGGCTGGCCTGGCTGCCGCATGTGGTCCTCACCTACGCGGCCATCCCCTGCGGGGTCCTGACGGGGATGCAGCTGAATGATCACTACGGGGTCTACGGCGCGGCCGTGCTGGGGCTGTCGCTGCTGACGTCCGCGTCGGTCCTGCTCAGCATGGTCCGGCCGATCGCCGCCTGGTGGCTCGGCCTCGTCACCACGACTCTGGTCGCCTGGGCCATCCACGACCATGTCGGTCAGGGGCAGTCCTGGCCGTGGACGCCCTCCGGGCCGTTCACGTTCGCGCCCCTGATCCTGATGGTCGCGCTGCGGGTGCCGCCCCGGGTGACCGCCTGGGTCATCGGCATCACGCTCGGCCTGTCCGGACTGGCCGAGGCCGTGCTCAGGCCGCCGCACAGCCAGACCATCGTCGCGGTCGTGGCCATCCTCTTCGGGTTCGTGGGCATCCTCGGGTACGCCCTGCGGGCCACGCGCCTGGCCCGCGGCAAGCTCGTCGAGCAGGAGACGCTCACCGAGGAGGAGCGGGCCCAGCGCACCCTGCTGGAGGAGCGCAACCGGATCGCCCGCGAGCTGCACGACGTCGTCGCCCACCACATGTCGGTGATCTCCATCCAGGCGCAGGTCGCCCCGCACCTGGTGGAGAACCCCTCCGCGGAGCTCAAGGAGAACCTGGCCGGGATCCGGGAGAACGCCCTGGAGGCGCTGACGGAACTGCGCCGGGTCCTGGGCGTGCTGCGCTCCGAGCAGCCGGACGATCCGGCGAACCCGCACCATCCGCAGCCCACCCTCGCCGAACTGGACGGCCTCGTGGACAACGTGCGCGGCGCCGGGCTGGACGTCACCACCGAGATCGCGGGCATCCGGCGGCCGCTCGCCCCGGGCGTCGAGCTCACCGCGTACCGGATCGTGCAGGAGGCGCTGAGCAACTGTCTGCGCCATGCCCCCGGTTCGCGGGTGGAGGTCGGTATCGCGTACGGGCCGCGCGAACTGCACCTGTGCATCGCCAACAGCGCGCCGACCCGGCCGGCGCCGCCCTCTCACGGTGCCGGACACGGTCTGCTGGGGATGCGGGAGCGGGCGGGCATGCTGGGGGGCGAGCTCGCCGCCGGTCCGCGCCCCGGCGGCGGGTACGAGGTGAGCGCCGTGCTCCCCATGGATCCCGAGACGAAGAAGGACGCAGAAGAAGCATGAGCACTCCGGCCGACCCGATCAGGGTGATGATCGCCGACGACCAGATGATGGTCCGGCAGGGCTTCACCGTCCTCCTCAACGCCCAGCCCGACATCGAGGTCGTCGGCCAGGCCGTGGACGGCGCCGACGCGGTGGCGAAGGTCGGCGAACTCGGCCCGGACGTGGTCCTGATGGACATCCGCATGCCGGGGATGGGCGGCATCGAGGCCACCTCCGTCATCACGGCCGCCCCGGACGCCACCGTCAAGGTGCTGGTGCTGACCACCTTCGACCTCGACGAGTACGTGTACGAGGCGCTGCGCGCCGGGGCCTCCGGGTTCCTCCTGAAGGACGCGTCGGCCGACCAGCTCGCGGAGGCGGTCCGGGTGGTGGCCGCCGGCGAGGCGCTGCTCTCGCCGAACATCACCAAGCGGCTGATCACGGAGTTCTCCCGGATGGGGGCGCCGCGGGCGCCCTCGAAGGCGCGGATCGATGAGCTGACCGAGCGGGAGACCGAGGTGCTGTCGCTGATCGCGCAGGGCCTGTCCAACGCGGAGATCGCCGGGCACCTGGTCGTGGCCGAGCAGACCGTGAAGACCCATGTGGGCCGGATCCTGGTGAAGCTGGGCCTGCGGGACCGCACCCAGGCCGCGGTGTTCGCGTACGAGACGGGGCTGGTCCGTCCGACGGGCTACTGAGTGGCCCGGGTAGTACTTGAGAGGGAGGCCGGGATATCCCCTTCAGCGGCGACGCGGACGAGGGGGCGGCCGACCTACGGTGTGTGTATGACCGAGACGACCTCCCGGGTGACCCCCCGGGCACCCGAGTTCCGGATGGCCTCCGGCCTGTTCCAGAGCCTGCGCCAGGATCTGATCACGGACGCCTTCGCGTACCGGCCGCTGTCGCCGATGCGCACGGACGGGCCGGTGACGCGGCGGCTCCCGGAGCGGATACGGCCGTCGCTGGCCCATCTGCCGCATGCGGTCGTGGGTCTCCTGGCGTTCCTCGTGGTGATGCTCACGTCCACCAGCACCGACGAGTTCGTCGCGCCGAGCAACTCGCTCGTGATGGGGCTGATCGCTGCCACGCCGGTGCTGATGACCCTGGTGCGGCCCGTGGGGGCGTTCTGGGCGGCGGGGGCCGCCACCGGGGTGCTCGCGGTGGTCGGCGCCAGCAACGACGTGTGGCCCTGGTCGCCGGGTGCCTTCGCCTCCTTCTTCCTCACGGTGACCATCGCGGCGATGCGGACCAGGCCTCGGGCGGCCGGCTGGATGTGGGTGATCACCCTGGGGATGGGGCTCGCGATACCGCTCGTGCTCGGCCGGGGGGAGCCCGTCGAAATCATGCCCATGGCCTTCCTCTTGGCGGTTTCCCTGCTGGTGGTCACGGTCCGCAACATCCGCCGGGCGGCGGAGCAGGAGGTCAGCGCGCAGCAGGAGGTGACGGCCGTCGAGCGGGACCGGCGGACGCTGCTGGAGGAGCGGACGACGATCGCGCGGGAGCTGCACGACGTGGTGGCCCACCACATGTCGGTGGTGGCGATCCAGGCGGAGGCCGCGCCGTACCGGGTGAAGAACCCGCCGCCGGAGCTGGAGGCGGCGTTCGTCACCATCCGGGAGAACGCGGTGGCGGCGCTGACGGAACTGCGCCGGGTGCTGGGTGTGGTGCGCTCCGCGGACTACGAGGCGCCGGACGCCCCGCAGCCGACGCTGGCCTCGCTGGACGGGCTGCTGGCCAATGTGCGGGAGGCCGGGCTGAGCGTGGAGAAGACGGTCACGGGTGCGGTGCGGGAGCTGCCGCCGGGCGTCGAGCTGTCGGCGTACCGGATCATCCAGGAGGCGCTGAGCAACACCCTGCGCCATGCACCGGGGGCGGCGGCCTCGGTCGAGGTCTCGTACGTGCTGGGCGGGTTGGGCATACGGGTCGTCAATGCGGCGGCGACCGGGGACGTGCGGCCTTCGGCCGGCGCCGGGCACGGGATCACCGGGATGCAGGAGCGGGTGGCCATGCTGGAGGGGGAGATGACGGCCGGGGAGACCGCGGCGGGCGGGTACGAGGTGGCGGTGTTCATACCGGTGCGCGGACGGCAGGACGGGGCGCAGGAGTCGGCGCAGGCGTCAGGGCAGGAATCGGGGAAGTCGGCATGACGATCAGGGTCCTCATCGTCGATGACCAGATGATGGTCCGGGAGGGCTTCTCCGTCCTGCTGAACGCGATGGACGGCATCGAGGTGGTCGGCGAGGCGGTGGACGGCCGCGAGGCCATCGCCCAGGTGGCGGCGCTGCAGCCGGACGTGGTGCTGATGGACATCCGGATGCCGGTGATGAACGGGCTGGAGGCGACACGGGAGATCGTCGCCTCCGACACGGACGCGAAGGTGCTGGTCCTGACGACCTTCGACCTCGACGAGTACGTGTACCAGGCCCTGCGGGCCGGGGCCTCCGGGTTCCTGCTCAAGGACGCCTCGGCGCGGCAGCTGGCCGACGGGGTGCGGGTGGTGGCGTCCGGTGAGGCGCTGCTGGCACCCACGGTCACCAAGCGGCTGATCCTCGAGTTCTCGAAGCTCTCGACCCCGCCGAAGCTCGCGGATCCGGCGGGGGTCGCGGAGCTGACGGAGCGGGAGACGGAGGTGCTGGTGCTGATCGCGCAGGGACTGTCCAACGCGGAGATAGCGGACCGGCTCATCGTCGCGGAGTCCACGATCAAGACGCACGTGAGCCGCATCCTGGTGAAGCTGGGCCTGCGCGACCGCACCCAGGCCGCGGTCTTCGCCTACGAGACCCGCCTGGTGACTCCGGCGTGAGCCACCGCAACATGACGGCGAGTCACGCCGTGTGCGGGGAGACGTCCTAGGCTGCGGGGATGGGCTTTGATCCGTGGGATGCCGCGTTTGTCGCCGATCCGTACCCCGCCTACCGGGAGCTGCGCGAACAGGGCCGCGCCCTGTGGTTCGAGGCCACCGGGCAGTGGCTGGTGCCGCACTACGCCGATGTGAGCGCGCTGCTGCGCGACCGCCGGCTGGGCCGGACCTACCTGCACCGCTTCTCGCACGAGGAGTTCGGGCGCGAGGCCCCGCCCCCGGAGCACGAGCCGTTCCACGTCCTCAACGGGAACGGCCTGTTGGACCTGGAGGACCCCGCCCACGCACGCGTGCGGCGGCTGGTGTCCAAGGCGTTCACCCCGCGGACCGTGGAGCAACTCGCCCCCGCCGTGGACCGGCTCGCCCGGGAGCTGGTCGGGCAGCTCCTCGCCGACGGGGGCGGGGACCTGTTGACCGTCGTCGCCGAGCCCCTGCCCGTGGCGGTGATCGCCGAGCTGCTCGGGGTGCCCGAGTCCGATCGGGCGCTGCTGCGGCCCTGGTCGGCGGACATCTGCGGGATGTTCGAGCTCCGGCCGGACGAGGAGACCGCACAGCGGGCGGTGCGGGCGAGCGTGGAGTTCAGCGCGTATCTGCGCGAGCTGATCGCGGAGCGACGGGGGGAGCCCGGCGAGGATTTGATCTCCGGTCTGATCGCCGCCCACGATGAGGAGGGCCGGCTCAGCGAGCAGGAGATGATCTCCACCTGCGTGCTCCTGCTGAACGCCGGCCACGAGGCCACCGTGAACACCACCGTCAACGGCTGGTGGACCCTTTTCCGGCACCCCGAGCAGCGCGCCTCGCTCGATTCCGAAAAGTTGTCCACAGCTGTGGATGAACTGATGCGCTACGACACTCCCCTGCAGATGTTCGAGCGCTGGGTGCTGGACGACATCCGGATCGGCGACACGGTCGTCCCCCGCGGAGCCGAGGTCGCACTGTTGTTCGGGTCCGCGAACCGGGATCCCGCCCGGTTCGACGACCCCGACGCCCTGGACCTCGTACGGGCCGACAACCCGCATCTGAGCTTCGGGGCCGGGATCCACTACTGCCTGGGCGCTCCGCTCGCGCGGCGCGAGCTGACCGCCTCGTTCGGGGCCCTGCTGGCAGACGGCGTCCCGCCCCTGAAGCTCGTACGGGAGCCTCGGTGGCGGGACGGGTACGTCATCCGCGGTCTGGAAGAACTCCTCGTGGAGTTCTGACGGGGTCCTACGCGGCCAGGTCGCGGCGGCGCAGTGCCGTCAGGCCGGCCGCCAGCAGGGCCGCCGCCAGCGCGGTCAGCGCACACAACGGGGCCCAGGCCACGGCCTCCGCGCCCGGCAGCTTGGGCAGGTGGGCGAAGGGCGAGAGGTTCAGGACGGCCTGGGGGAGGTTCAGCGCCGGGCCGATCCAGCCCAGCGTCAGCGCCGTCCCGGCCACCGCCCAGGCGGCCACCGCGTACCTCGGGGCGGCGCCGTGCAGGAGGGCCGCGAGGGCGCCGATCACCCACACCGCCGGGAGTTGGGCCAGGCAGGCGCCGACGGCCGCTCCCACGTCCCGGCCGTGCCCGATGCCCAGGCCCAGCCCCGCCAGCAGCAGGATCAGCGCCGAGCCGCCGAACGCCACGGCCAGGTGGCCGCCGGCCCACCGCAGCCGGCCGACCGCGTTCGCGAGCAGCGGTTCGGCGCGCTGCCCCGACTCCTCGCCGCTGAGGCGCAGCACCGCCGAGACGATGTACAGGGCGGCGACCATGCCGAGCATCCCGGCCATCGTCGCGAGGAAGGCGTCGGCGATACCGCTCTGCCCGCCCATCCGCTCGATGATCTCGCGGGTCCGCTCGTTGTCGCCGACCAACTGCGTGGCCCCGTCCGTCATCCCGCCGAACACCACCCCCGCCACCAGGAACCCGAGGCTCCAGCCGATCAGGCTGCCCCGCTGGAGCCGCCAGGCCAGCGCCCCCGCGCTGCCCAGCCGGCCCTCCGCCGGTCCCGGCCGGGCCGGCAGGAAGCTCATGCCGAGGTCACGGCGGCCGGCCAGCGCGTACGCCGCCGCCACCTGCACCGCCACGGCGGCTGCGAACAGGCCGAGCACCCACCAGCGCTCGGCCGCGAAGGCCCGTACGTGCTCCAGCCAGCCCAGCGGAGACACCCAGGTCAGCGCGCTCGAACCCCCGGCGCTCCCGGCGTCCCCGGCGGCGCGCAGCACGAAGGCCGCGCCGATCAGTGCACCCGCGAGCCCCTTCGCGAGCCGCGCGCTCTCGGTGAGCTGCGCGGCGATGGCGGCCAGGGCCGCGAACAGCATGCCGGTGGCGCCGATGCCCACCCCGAGGGCGAGCGCACCGCCCGCACCGCGCCCGGCGAGTCCGCCCGTCACCAGGAGCGCGGCTAGCACATTGGCCGTCAGTGCCGCCAGCAGCGCGGCCGTCAGCGGCGCCCGCCGCCCCACCATCGCGGCGGAGAGCAGTTCCTGACGTCCGGTCTCCTCCTCCTCGCGGGTGTGCCGGACCACGACGACCAGGCTCATGATCCCGGCGAGCACCCCGGCGAAGATGCCGCCGCGCCATGCGGTCAGGGCGCCGATCGAGTCGCCGAAGACCGGCCCGTACAGGGCGCGCAGCGAGCCGTTGGTGTTCATCGTGCCGAGCAGGCGGGCCCGTTCGGCGGCCGTCCCGTACACCGACTCGAGCGAGGCGGGCAGGCTGAGCACCGTCATCGCCACGACCATGATCCAGACCGGCATCATCACGCGGTCGCGGCGGAGCGCGAGCCGCAGCAGCGTCCCGGTGCCGGCCAGCTGGTTCTTCATCGCGACACGCCCGCCTTCACGTTCCCGGTCCCGTTCCCGCTCACGTTCGCGTCGTCCGCGTCTTCGGCGTAGTGCCGCAGGAAGAGCTCCTCCAGCGTGGGCGGGGTCGAGGTCAGCGACCGCACACCGGACTCGGCGAGCGAGCGCAGTACGGCGTCCAGCTTGTCCGTGTCGGCCTGGAGGCGGACCTTCAGCCCCTGCACCTCCACGTCGTACACGCCTGGCAGGTGCGCGAGGCCGTTCGGCGGGCCGGCGAGCTCGGCGCTGATCGACGTACGGGTCAGGTGCCGCAGATCGGCCAGCGTTCCCGTCTCCACCGTGCGGCCCTTGCGGATGATGCTGACCCGGTCGCAGAGGGTCTCGACCTCGCTGAGGACGTGCGAGCTGAGCAGGACGGTCCGCCCGGCGGCGCGCACCTCGGCGACACAGGCCTGGAAGACCTCCTCCATCAGCGGGTCCAGCCCGGAGGTGGGCTCGTCGAGGATGAGCAGCTCGGCCTCGGAGGCGAAGGCGGCGACGAGCGCGACCTTCTGCCGGTTGCCCTTGGAGTACGTGCGCCCCTTCTTGGTGGGGTCCAGTTCGAACCGCTCGACGAGCTCGGCGCGCCGGGCCCGGTCCAGGCCGCCGCGGAGGCGCCCGTAGAGGTCGATGACCTCGCCGCCGGAGAGGTTGCGCCACAGGGTGACGTCGCCGGGGACGTAGGCGACACGGCGGTGCAGTTCCACGGCGTCGGCCCAGGGGTCGCCGCCGAGCAGCTCGGCGGTTCCGGAGTCGGCGCGCAGCAGGCCCAGCAGGACCCGGATGGTGGTGGACTTGCCGGCGCCGTTGGGGCCGAGGAAGCCGTGGACCTCGCCGGTGGCCACGGAGAGGTCGAGTCCGTCCAGTGCGTGGGTGCGGCCGAACGCCTTGCGCAGTCCGGCGACGCTGATTGCCTTCGTCATGATTCTGAACGTACGCTACTTTCACAAACTTGTGAAGCTAGGGAAACGTATAAAGTCAGGAGGGTGGCGGACGACATGGATGCACAGGCGCAGGACGTACGGAGCGAGGAAGCGGTCTCCCGCTTCGTGGAGCGGTTCGCCGCGCAGCTCACCGAGGCGGGGATGCAGCGGATGGCCTCACGGGTCTTCGCGCAGCTGCTCGCGAGCGACAGCGGGGCGATGACCTCGGCGGAGCTGAGCGAGGCGCTGCAGATCAGTCCGGCGGCGGTGTCGGGGGCGGTGGCGTACCTGACGCAGGTGACCATGATCAGCCGGGAGCGGGAGCCGGGCTCGCGGCGGGACCGCTACGTGCTGCACAACGAGCTCTGGTACGCGACGTTCACCCGGCGGGACCAGGTGCTGACCCTCTTCGAGAAGACGCTGCGCGACGGGGTCGCCGGGCTCGGCGCGGACAGTCCGGCGGGAGTGCGGATGGCGGAGACGGCCGAGTTCTTCGAGTTCCTGCAGAGTGAGATGGCCGGGCTGATGGACCGCTGGCGGGCCCACCGGGCCACCCTGAACCTCCCGTAGCCCCCGTAGCCCCCGTAGCCGCCAGGCCCTGCCCGGGCGGGGCCGGATGTCCCCGGCGGGCAGGGCCCGCCGGGGACAGGGGTCAGCGGGGGACCGTCAGGGACCAGGCCGCCGGGCGCAGCGTCCAGGTGCGGCGGCGGACCGGACCCGCCACCAGCGCGTCCGCCCGGTAGCGGAAGTCGGATCCCGACACCGTCACCGAACCTGCCCTCGCCAGCAGCGAAGGCCCGCCGGCCACCCGGACCGTCACCTCCGCCACACCGTCGGACGACACCGGCACCACCCGGATGCCCTCCACCACCCGGTCCACGTCCACCAGGACCCGCCCGTCCACCTCCACCCGCAGCCGGCGGCCCGCCGGAGCGCCCGCCGGGACCAGCGTCCGCACCAGCGAGCGGTACGCACTCCAGACGGACGGCCGCGCCACCGCCCGGACGGGTGGAATCCGCAGATCCCCGAGCACCACCCCGTCGCTGTCGTCCACCAGCAGGTCGCACGTCCGGACGGACCCGTCCAGCACCGTCCGCGCCGCCGCCACCGCGGACAGCGGCACGCCCAGGGACCGGGCCAGCCCCAGCGAGCCCGCGGGACCGACCGGGACCAGCGACAGGGCGCCCTCGCCCAGCCCCCGCGCCCGGTACAGCAACCCCACGGCCCGTACCAGCGCCCGGTCGTCGCCCACGATCACCGGCTGGCGATGACCCCGGCGGGCAAGTGCCCGCGCAAACTCCTCCTGCGAGTCCGGGAGGCAGATTTTCGCTGCCGCGCCCGCTGACAGAACATCCTTCGCGATCCGCACGGACTCGCCGTCAAGACGGCGGGCGACCGGGTCGACGAGCACGAGCAGGCCGCCTACCGGCGCGCCCGCATGGCTCATGGTGGGCTCTGGAGCCGACACCTCGGTCCTTCCTCGGGTAGCATCTTTGTGCAAGAG
This sequence comes from Streptomyces sp. NBC_01296, assembly GCF_035984415.1. Lineage (NCBI taxonomy): Bacteria > Bacillati > Actinomycetota > Actinomycetes > Kitasatosporales > Streptomycetaceae > Streptomyces > Streptomyces sp. NBC_01296. The sequence continues at coordinate 4,221,597 of NZ_CP130720.1, forward strand.
GCCCTTGCGCTATTGCGCCAGGGCCTTCGTCTATTCCGGGGCACCGGTCCGACGGCTCAGCCTGCGGTGTACATCGTCGTACGCCCCCTGACCTTGGACATGCCCCATCCGGAAGAGGTGTACGCCTGTGCCCGCTCTTGTGCTGCTCGGAGCTCAGTGGGGTGACGAGGGCAAGGGAAAGGCCACCGACCTGCTCGGTGGATCCGTTGACTATGTGGTGCGCTACCAGGGCGGCAACAACGCCGGCCACACGGTCGTCGTAGGCGACCAGAAGTATGCACTGCACCTTCTCCCTTCCGGCATCCTCTCCCCCGGATGCACACCTGTCATCGGCAACGGGGTCGTCGTCGACCCGGCCGTCCTGCTCTCCGAGCTGCGCGGTCTGAACGAGCGCGGCATCGACACCTCCAAGCTGCTGATCAGCGGTAACGCGCACCTGATCACGCCGTACAACGTCACCCTCGACAAGGTCGGCGAGCGCTTCCTCGGCAAGCGCAAGATCGGTACGACCGGCCGCGGCATCGGCCCGACGTACGCGGACAAGATCAACCGCATCGGCATCCGCGTCCAGGACCTGTACGACGAGTCGATCCTCGTCCAGAAGGTGGAAGCGGCGCTCGAGGGCAAGAACCAGCTCCTCGCGAAGCTCTACAACCGCCGCGCCATCGAGGCCGCCGCGATCGTGGAGGAGATGCTCCAGTACGCGGAGCAGATCAAGCCGTACGTCGCCGACACCACGCTGATCCTCAACAACGCGCTCGACGAGGACAAGGTCGTGCTGTTCGAGGGCGGCCAGGGCACCCTGCTCGACGTCGACCACGGCACGTACCCCTTCGTCACCTCCTCGAACCCGACCGCCGGCGGCGCCTGCACCGGCACCGGCGTGGGCCCGACGAAGATCAGCCGCGTCATCGGCATCCTCAAGGCCTACACGACCCGCGTCGGCGCCGGCCCGTTCCCGACCGAGCTGTTCGACCAGGACGGCGAGGACCTGCGCCGCATCGGCGGCGAGCGCGGCGTGACCACCGGCCGCGACCGCCGCTGCGGCTGGTTCGACGCGCCGATCGCCCGTTACGCCACCCGCGTGAACGGCCTGACGGACTTCTTCCTCACCAAGCTGGACGTGCTGACCGGCTGGGAGCAGATCCCGGTCTGCGTCGCGTACGAGATCGACGGCAAGCGCGTCGAGGAGCTCCCGTACTCGCAGACGGACTTCCACCACGCGAAGCCGATCTACGAAAACCTCCCCGGCTGGTCCGAGGACATCACCAAGGCCAAGACGTTCTCGGACCTCCCGAAGAACGCCCAGGCGTACGTGAAGGCCCTCGAGGAGATGTCGGGCGCCCCGATCTCCGCGATCGGCGTCGGCCCCGGCCGTACCGAGACGATCGAGATCAACTCGTTCCTGTAGCAGCACCACGGAGGGGCGGTGCGCCGTGTGGTGCGCCGCCCCTCCGGCGTGTCCGCCGCCGGAAGGCCGTGGGAGCCCCTGGCCGGTAAACTGGTGCCATCAGGCCCGCGCTGTTCAACCGCGGGAGCGCACCGCTCGGTCGGGCCCCCGCGAGGGTGCGAGCACTTCTCCCCCCAACGGCATGCGCACACGTCGCGCGCCAGTCGCGGGCAACTCCCTTTAGCTCGCACAGGAGTTTGCCATGAGCAACGTCCTGCCGCGGGCCGCGGCCCTTGCTGCCGCAGCCCTCCTGGCAACCACCGGCGCCTCACTGGGCGCCGCCCAGGCGTCGGCCTTGCCGACAGCCACCCCTACTTGCAGAGTGGCCGACCTGGACCTGGCCATCGGCGCGCGTGAACGCGCCGGAGGATCGGTCAATTACCCGATCCTGTTCACCAACACCACAGGCCACACCTGCGCGTTGCGCGGATATCCGGGCGTCAGCGTCACGGATGCCAGGCACCACCAGATCGGCACCTCCGCGATCCGCACCGGCGAGCCGATCAGCACGGTGTTCCTCGGCCCCGACGACACGGTGACCGCGATCATGCGCACCAACAGCCGGTCCGTTGCACCGAACTGCCGGCAGACGTCGTCCTACGTCAAGGTCTACCCGCCGAACAGCGGCGTGGCCGTGGAGATCCCCTACAACCTGCGGGTGTGCGGAATGTTCGAGATAAGCCCGGTGGAAGCCTCGGACTGAGCGCCGGCCGCACGGCAGTGCCGAAGGGGCGGTGTGCCCTACGGCACACCGCCCCTTGGCGTCATTTCGAGAACCTGCGGGCTACTTGGACTCGTAGTACCCGAACATGTCGACGATCAGGTCCACGTTGTTGTAGCTCTGGTTCCAGAGGTCGATGACACCGTGCTCGCCGGAGCTCGCCTGGACCAGGTTCGGAACGGTCTTGAACGCCGTCCAGTTCAGCACCGAGGAGACCGGACGCTCCGGCCAGACCGCCGTGCCGTTCTTGTACTGGTCCAGCGTGTTGGGGTCCGGAGCGACCGACAGGAAGCCGGGGCTGACGGTGTTGGTGACCGTGGTGTTCAACACGTAGCCCTCGATGCCCTGCTCATCGGGGGAGATCGCCATGTGCATGTAGCCGCGGGAGGGCACCGGCCCGCCCTTCCACTCGATCAGGCGGGTGTCCAGCCACCGGTGCGGGGTGAGCGGCATGTACGCCGCCTTGCTGTCGGGGCTGTAGTAGCCGACGACGTCGACGATGACGTCGGTGCCCTTCCAGCTGCCGTTGCGGATGCTGATCTTGCCGTCCGCGCCGACCGGCACGATCACCGAGTTGGCGATGGTCTGACCGGCGCTGAAGTTCACGCTGGAGGTGGTCGGCGCCGACTGCCCGCTCGGGAAGACGGTCACGTGGCCGGCCTCCTGCGGGTTGGTGACGGTCACGTTGAGCGCGACGGCGGTGGCGCCCTTCGGCACGCTCCCGCGGTCGGCGATCTGGACCCCGAACGACCCGTAGCCCGAAACCTGGCCCTTCGACGTGCCGAGGCCCTCACGGGTGTCGACGAACCGGGAAGGCGCCAGCGAGGTGTACCCGGCGGCGGAGGAACGGGTGAAGTACCCCGTCACATCCGCGATCAGGTCGACGGGCGCCCAGCCGCCGTTGAACAGCTCCACGTAGCCGTCGGTGCTGACCGGCACGATCACCATGTTCGGAACCGACTGCCCGGCCTCGTAGTTCAGGTTCGACGTGGTCGGCACCGCACCCCCCTTGGGGTACGCCGTGATGTGGCCGGCCTCGACGGTGTTGGTGACGGTGACGTTGAGCGCCACGGCGGTGATGTTCTCGTCCGGGATGCCGGCGACGCCCTTGATCTTCACCTGGGCACTGCTGCGGCCGCCGACCTTCGCCCTCGCCGCACCGGTGCCGCTGCGGGTGTCCAGCAGCCGGGTGGGCGCGTGCGCGACGAAGTCGGAGCCGACCGTGCGGATCAGGACGTCGTTGGCCGCCTGCACCTGGTTGGCCGTGTCGACCACCGTCACGGTGACCTTGTAGTCGCCGAGCTCGGCGTACGCGTGGCTGTGCTTGAGCTGGGTGCTGCCGGAGGCCTGGGCCTCGACCTTGGTCCCGTCACCCCAGTCGACGGTGACGGTCAGCGGCGCGGCGGCGCTCGTGATGTCGGTCACGAGGTCGAGCCCGTGGGCGCTGTGGGCGCTGGCGTTGAGGTGGATGCCGAGGTCCGGGTTGCCCTCGGCGGCCTGGGCCTGCGCGGCGGCGCTCTTGCCCTTGCCCGCGGGCAGCGGCGTACGGACCGTACGGTCGGCAGCGCTGGAGAAGGTCTGGGCGTTGGCCGCCTTGGCCTTGCCCAGGTCCACCGTCGGCGCGGACACCGCGCGAGTGGCGGGCGCGACCGGGTCGGCCGCGTGGGCCGTCCCCGATACGAGGCCTACGCCCGCCGCCACGAGGGCAGCGGAAAACATGACACGGCGACGGAGCACCGTACCCCCCTTGGTCTGGTGCGAACCTTGAACAGGTTCGAAAGCTCAGCCAGAGTACAGACGGTCAGCGTCTTGATCCATAGGGTTCTTGTGCGAATCCGATCAGGGCGTCGATTGCGGCCTTGACCTGGGAGATCGGCACTTCGCGGGCCGTGAGGTGTTCGAACAGGCTCGGGACGAACGGGGCCAGGAGCAGATGTGCCAGGACCGGGGCGTCGGCCTCCGGGCGGGCCTGCCGCAGCAGCATCGCGACGTGCGTGTGCATGGTCAGGTACGCACCGCTGGCGTACCGGGCGCCCGGTGACGCGGCCTCGGCCACGGCCATCACGGCACGCTGCTCGACGAGCCGTTCGGCCAGGGTGTGCAGGAAGGCGCGCAGCCGGACCGCGGGCGGCGCGTCGGGGCCGAGCGGAGCCGGCCCGCTCATGAAGGCCTCCTGGAAGCGCCGCTCGTCATCGTCGAGCAGCGCGAACAGCAGGCTGCTCACGTCGCCGAAGCGGCGGTAGACGGTCCCGACCCCCATGCACGCGGCATGGGCGACGGCGTTCATGGTCACGGCGTCCGGCCCCTGCTCGGCGACCAGCCGCGCGGCCGCGTCCAGGATCTTCCGCCGGTTCCTGGCGGCGTCCGCGCGCTCGGGCGGGGCCTGTCCCGTGACCGGGAGTTCGATGCGGCTCATACCCAGAGGCTACCGGACACCCCTTGCCAAGCGGATGACTATCCGCTTTACTCGCACCCATCGAACCGGATAGCAATCCACTTACAGATGAGGTCCTCACCATGAGCGCCAAGGTCGCGGTCGTCTACTACTCCTCCACCGGAAACGTCCACGAGCTCGCGAAGGCCGTGGCCGAAGGCGCCGAGAAGGCGGGCGCCGAGGTCCGCCTGCGCCGGGTGCCCGAGCTCGCCCCCGATGCGGCCATCGACTCCAACCCGGCCTGGCGCCGGCACGTCGAGGACACCGAGGACGTCGAGGTCGCCACCCTGGACGACCTCGTCTGGGCCAACGCGTACGCGATCGGCTCGCCGACCCGGTACGGCAACATCGCGGGCCAGCTGAAGCAGTTCCTCGACACCACGGGCGGCCTCTGGCAGCAGGGCGCCCTCGCCGACAAGCCGGCCACCGGCTTCACCAGCGCCCACAACGCGCACGGCGGCAACGAGTCCACGCTGCTCGCCCTCTACAACACGTTCCACCACTGGGGCTCGGTCATCGTCTCGCCCGGCTTCACCAACCCGGTCGTCTTCGGCGCCGGCGGCAACCCGTACGGCACCTCGCACCCGGCCAGCAGCGGCGCCGTCAGCGAGGAGACCCTGACCGCGGCCCGCTACCAGGGCGAGCGCCTGGCCACCTTCGCCGCCCGCCTGGCCGCCACCGCCAACCAGGTCGAGACGGCCTAGCCCAGGCCTAGCCCAGGAGGGCCGCCGTGCACTCCTCGGCGAGGTCCTCGGCGTGCCGCGGCAGGGGCGCCCCCGCGCGCAGGTGGCGGCGGACCACGGAGAGCGGCAGGTCGACCAGGGCCACCGCGACCCGGTCCCGGGCCTGCTCGTCCGTGGCGCCCAGCGCCCCGGCGAGGCCGCCCAGGGTGGCGAACACCCGGCCGTTGCCGGCGTCGGCCCGCGCGGTGTGCCCCTCGGACCAGTCGGCGCGCCCGAAGTCGGCGGCGCCGTAGAGGAGGAGGCAGGCCTCCTCCGTGTTCTCCCGGCTCCAGCCCACCACGTACCGGGAGCCGGCGCGCGCCGCGCGGCGAGGATCGGCCTCGGCGGCGAGCACGGCCAAGTAGCCCTGCTGGAACCGCTCCACGGTCCGCAGCCACACCTCGGCGAGCAGCGCCGTACGCCCGGCGAAGCGGTGGTAGACCGATCCGCTCGGCGCGCCGACGGCCTGGGCGACCGCCGACATGGTCACGGCGGCCGGCCCTCCGGCGGCGGCGAGCCGGACGGCGGCGTCGAGGAGCTGGTCGGTGTCGAAGCGGGGTGGTCGCGCCATGAATCAGAGAGTACTCTCCAATTTATTAGAGAGCCGTCTCTAATAATGGTGAGGGGAGGACGCATGGGCGTCCACAACGTGCACGAGCGCCTGCTGCCCGCGAAGGGGAGCGAGGTGGGTGCACTCATCGACACCCTGGCGAGCGGGGACGACGACCTGCTGTGGCCGGGCCGGGACTGGTCCCCGATGGAGTTCGACCGCCCGCTGGGCCCCGGTGCGACGGGGGGCCACGGGCCGGTGCGCTACACCGTGGCCGGGTACGCGCCCGGGCGCTGGATCCGCTTCGAGTTCACCGGACCACGAGGGTTCCACGGCCACCACGAGCTGGCCGTGCTGCCCGCAGGCCCGGACAGCACCCGGCTGCACCACACCCTCTCCATGTCCCCGCGCGGCCTGGCCCGCATCACCTGGCCACTGGCCTTCCGGCCCCTGCACGACGCCTGCCTGGAGGACGGCCTCGACCGCGCCGAGCTCGCCTGCACGGGCAGGGTGGCCCGCCCGGCACGCTGGTCGCCGTACGTGCGCTTCCTGCGCGCCCTGGCCGCGCTGGCAACCCGCTGAGGCGTGGGGAAGTCGGGGACCTGTCGCCGAGCGCGGCGGAGCGGGTCGAGTGAACCTGGCCGCCCGGTCGGGTGAGCACGGGGCCGGTCCGCCTTCCCCGGCGATCAGCGCCGCCCTACAACTCGGGTGTGCTCACCAAAACCCTCCGCACCCTCGCGGTACTCACCACGGTCGCGCTCACCACCACGGCCGCGCAGGCGGCAGTGCCGACACCGCGGGCCATCGACGCCTCCCGCTTCGAGCTGGTCAACTCCGAGCTGAACGTGTGCCTGGAGTGGAACGGCGACCACGACGTCGCCGTGTACGGCTGCAGCAGCTCCCCGGGACAGCGGTGGTACAGCCCCGATCACGTGACCATCCGCAGCTCCGTGACGGGAGCCTGCCTGGCGAGCGCCGACTACGAAGAAGTGGTCCTCGCCGACTGCGACGGCAGCCGCGGTCAGAAGTGGAACGAGGAACGCCAAGGCCTCGTCAACGACGGCGACGGCCACTGCCTGACGGTCGAGCGGGGCTGGGTCATCATGGCGCGGTGCGGTGTGACCAGCGGCCAGACCTGGGACTTCGTGCAGTAGCCGGCTCCGGCCACCGGCCCTTACGCCCCCGCGGCCCAGCCCGCGAAGTCGGCCCAGGCCGCGGGAGCCACGGCCAGGGTCGGGCCGGCGAGGTCCTTGGAGTCCCGGACGTGCACGGCGTGCGGGCAGGCGGCCACCTCGACACAGTCCCCACCACCGCCGTCGCTGTAGCTCGACTTGAACCACTGCAGGGTGCTGGTGCTCATTTCCGTTCTCCTGCCAACCGCTGGATGAGTTCCAGAGATTCATCGGGGCTCAGTGCCTGCGAGCGGATCTTCGCATACCGCTGCGCCAGTCGGGACACCTTTGCCGGGTTACTGATGAGGATGCCCTCGTCGTTGATTTCCATGTAGACGACGTGTTGGTGATCCCCGGTTTCCACCACTTTCATCGGGCCGCGCTCGCCCGCGTGGGAGCCCTTCAGGCCCCGGTGCTTGGACAGGACCTGCACCGATACGTTGTCGCGTTGGGCATCCTCCGCGAGCGACAGAAGCTGCCCCCGTTGGACGTCCCAGCCCCCGTACGGACGCTCGAGAACCCCTTCTTCGACGATCAGTTCGAGCATCGCGATCGGGTCGCGATCGAACAGCGCCTTACGCGCCATCCGGGCCTCGACGAGCTCCTCCGCCCTGGTGTCGGACACCGGCGGATAGCTGCCCTTGAACACCGCCCGGGCGTACGACTCCGTCTGGAACAGGCCGTCCATCACCATCGTCTGGTACGAGGAGAGCATCAGGGCCTCGGCTTCCACCTGCGAGAACTTCCGGAAGCGGACCGGGTACTTCTCCATCAGGACGTACTTCCGCGCGGTCTCGAAGAAGCCGCGGCGGTCGCCGATCGCCACCTCCAGGCCCACCAGCATCTTGTCGCTCACCGGCTGTGCACCCGTCTCCATGGCGCTGATCGCCGAGCCGGTGTAGCCGGTCATCTCCCCCACCTCCACCTGCGTCAGCTTCTTCTCCAGCCGGAGGATGCGGGCGATCTCCGCGACGTACGACGTCGTCGGTCGCTCGTCTTCGTTGTCGTTTTCCTTGTCCTTGTTGGCGCCGGCCTTCGGCATGGTGAACACCCCCGAACCGAAACGAACTCAAATGGTCTCCAGCGCATCGCGCGCCCTCCCAGACTTCTCACCTATCAAGTCCGAGACGTAGAAAACGGTAGACCTGAGCCATCACGCTGGGGCCATGAACACTGAAAGTCACGCGCCCAACTCCCGCACGCCCAGCTGGATTCCGTCCACCGGAATCGGAATTCGCAAGGCGGGAGTGCTATTTGACGCTGTACGTGTGGACGGTGACATGGGGCGCGACCTGGCCGACCTCCTCGTCACGCTCACTGGCGGTGACCCCGGGCCGATCGTCGTGCAGGCCAACGGGAAGCGGCCCGTGTACTTCCTGATCCCCGTCGGGAGTGCCGCGTACCGGATCTGGCCACCGGGCTTCACGCGGCTCGCGTCAGGGCCGCGCCGGACCACCTACATCCCCGTCCCGGCCCTCGACGGCGCCTGGCCGCTGGCTTGGCGGTGTCCGCCGAGGCGGGAGGACCGGTTCGTGCACGCCCTGCTGCTGTACCGGGCCGCCGGCCTCTACCAGGCCAGCTGCGAGATCTCCTCGGCCACCACCGCGCAGGCGTCCGCCGCCGGGTCGATCAGCGGGAAGTGACCGACGCCGTCCAGCAGGGTCAGGCCCACGGTCTCCCCGGCCTTCGCCGCGGCGGCCACGTACGACTCGGCCACCTCCGGCGGGACCACGATGTCCTCCCGGCCGTGGACGACGGTCGTGGCGATCCCGGTCGGCAGCAGGGCCGCCGGGTCCGCGAACGGCAGGCGCTCCGCCCACTGGTCGGCGCCGCCCAGCAGCTGCGCGGACGCACCCCCGCACACACCCAGTTCCTCCGCGGCCACGAAGTCCGCGATGGGGGCCAGTGCCACCACGCCGCGCAGCAGCGGCGGGGAAGGCAGCCTCCAGGCGGCCGGGGACTCGGGCGGCAGGACGTGCCGGGCTGCCGCCCACAGGGCGAGGTGGCCGCCCGCCGAGTGGCCGGTGATGACCGTACGGCGGGGGTCGGCCTGCGGGAGGTGGGCCGAAGCCAGGCCCGGGAGGGCGTCCATCGCGGCGGCGACGTCGTCGAAGGTCTCCGGCCAGCGGCCGGCCACGTGGCCCTCGGCGTTCTGGCGGGGCAGGGAACTGCCGCGCCGGTACTCGACGTTGGCGACGGCGAAACCCCGGCGGGCCAGGAAGTCCGCGAGCGGGGTGATGTGGTGCCGGTCGTACGGGGCCCGCCAGGCACCGCCATGCAGGACCACGACCAGCGGGGCCGCGCCCGTCGCGGCGGCGCCGCGCGGGACGTAGAAGTCGATCACCTGGTCGGGGTGGTCCCCGTACGACCCGGTCGCGTCGGGGGCGACCGGCGGGTGGGAGAAGGCCGAGGCGGCCTCAGCGGCGTCCCGTTCGACTGCGGGGTCCGTCATCGGCTCAACCTCTCGGTAACGCGTGGGACTGGTGTTCCGGCAGAGCGGGACCGTATCAGGCCGGAACAGGACCGTCCGTGGTGGGCGGCGGCCAGGGACGGAATGTGCAGGGGCGGACGGGGCCGAAGCCCCGCCCGCCCGGTTGCCGTGACGTTTCGCCGCTACATCACCCGAAAATGTGACCCAGTGTCCGGGCGGCACGCTCCGCATCGGCGAAACCGACGTAGAGCGGGGTGAACCCGAAGCGCAGGACGTCCGGGGCACGGAAGTCCCCGATCACCCCGCGGGAGATCAGGTCGTCCATGACCTCACGGGCGTTCTCGGTGCGCAGGGAGACCTGGCTGCCGCGCCGGTCGTGCTCGGCCGGGGTGACCGATTCGACCTTGCCGGCCGGCACGTACGCCGCCACGCACTCCAGGAAGAAGTCCGTCAGGGCCAGGGACTTGGCCCGTACGGCTTCCACCGCGACCCCGTCCCAGGCATCGAGCGCGGCTTCCAGGGCCAGCATGGACAGGATGTCCGGGGTGCCGACCCGGCCGCGTATCGCGCCGGCCGCCGGGGCGTAGTCCGGGGTCATCGCGAAGGGTTCCGCGTGGCCGTTCCAGCCGGGGAGCGGGGAGTCGAAGGCCCCCTGGTGGCGTGCGGCGATGTAGAGGTACGCCGGGGAACCGGGGCCGCCGTTCAGGTACTTGTACGTACAGCCGACCGCGAGGTCGACCCCGTGCTCGTCGAGGTCGACGGGCAGGGCGCCGGCCGAGTGGCACAGGTCCCAGACGGTGACGGCCCCGGCGGCGCGGGCCGCCGTGGTGAGGGCCGGGAGGTCGTGGAGGCGGCCGGTGCGGTAGTCGACGTGGTTGAGCAGGACGACGGCGGTGTCCTCCCCCATCGCCTCGGCCGCGTGGGACGGGTCGACCGGGACGACGGTGAGGCCGGTCATCCGGGCGGCCGACTCGGCGATGTACCCGTCGGTGGGGAAGGTGGACGCGTCGACCAGCAGCTGCGTGCGGCCGGGGCGGGCCAGGCGGGCGGCGCCGACCAGGGCCTTGAACAGGTTGACGCTGGTGGAGTCGCCGACGACCGTCTGGCCGGGGGCGGCGCCGATGAGCGGGGACAGCTTGTCGCCGATCCGCTCGGGGGCGGTCCACCAGGTGCCGGCGCTCCAGGACTGGATGAGCTCCGTGCCCCACTCGTGGGTGATGACCTGGGCGATGCGCTGCGCGACGCCGGTCGGGAGGGCTCCCAGGGAGTTGCCGTCCAGGTAGACGACGCCGTCGGGCAGGGTGAAGCGGTCGCGGAGCTTGCCGAGCTCGTCGGCGGTGTCCAGTTCCGCGGCGCGGGCCGCCAGGTCGCCCTTCGTCGGCTCAGACATGGCTTCGCGCCGTCCAGAGCTCGGGGAAGACGTTCTTCGTGGCGCGCTTCTCGAGCCAGGTCACGCCGGCCGAGCCGCCCGTGCCGGTCTTGGCGCCCATCGCGCGGCGGGTGGCGACCAGGTGGTCGTTGCGCCAGCGCCAGACGAGCTCCGCCACGTCCGTGAGGACCTCGCCGAGGCGGTGGAGGTCGAGCTCGGCGTCGGGGTCCGCGTACAGGGAGGTCCAGACGGCCTCGACCTCGGGCGAGGGCTCGTACCGCTGGGAGAGGTCGCGGTCCAGGACCGTCTGCGGGACCGGCAGGCCGCGGCGGGCCAGCAGGCGCAGCACCTCGTCGTAGAGGCTGGGCTCCTGGAGGGCCTTCTCGAGCTCCGCGTGGACGCGCGGGGCGCCGCGGTGCGGGACGAGCATGGAGGCCGACTTCTCGCCGAGCAGGAACTCCATCCGGCGGTACATCGCCGACTGGAAACCGGAGCCCTCGCCGAGGGCGGCGCGGTAGGCGTTGAACTGGCCCGGGGTGAGCTGGGCGAGCGGTCGCCAGGAGGCGTTGAGGGCCTCGAGCTCGCGGAGGGATCGTTTCAGCGCATCCATCGCGACGGGGATGCGGTCCTCGCGGAGGGCCTTCGCGGCCGTCTCCCATTCGTGGACGATGACCGTGAACCACAGCTCCATGACCTGGGTCGTCACCAGGAAGACCATCTCGCCCGGGTCGTCCGAGCGCAGGTGCTGGAGGTGGGTGAGGACGTCCGCCTGGACGTAGTCCTCGTACGGGGTCGTGCCGGCGAAGTCGAGGTTCGGGGTGTCCGAACCGGCTCCGGAGGCATCAAGGGTGTTCGACATCGCTGTCTCCTCGACACGTGCTTCCGGGTAGCGGTCCGCCCCTTCCGATGGGTGAGTGGAGCCCCGGTCCCCTGCCCGCATCATAGGACCGGTTGGCGGATTCCCTCCAGCGCGGTGTGACCGGGGTCACAGTCACTTTTGGGACACTGTGGCCGATCGGGGCCCCGGTGAGAGGCCCCGATCACGTACATATGCCCGCGGATCAGGCGCCGAGGGTGTCCGCCGCCGTCTCGGACGAGTCGCGCAGGAAGGTCGAGCAGCGCTCGTACTCCTCCTTCTCGCCGATCGCCCCGGCCGCCCGGGACAGGGCGTACAGGGCGCGCAGGAAGCCGCGGTTCGGCTCGTGCTCCCACGGCACCGGGCCGTGGCCCTTCCAGCCCGCGCGGCGCAGGGCGTCGAGGCCGCGGTGGTAGCCCGTACGGGCGTACGCGTACGACTCGACGGTGCGGCCGGCGGCGAACGCCTCGTCGGCGAGGGTCGCCCAGGCGAGGGACGAGGTCGGGTGCGCGGCGGCCACCTCGACGGCGGGCGTGCCCGCGGCCAGGGCCTCGCGGCCCGGCTCGTCGGGGAGGTGGGTGGGGGCGGGGCCCCCGAGCAGGTTCTGGTGAATGGACATGGTCCAAGTCTGGGGTATCGGACCCCTCCGCGGTGCGGCGGTGGTGCGTACGGACGGTGGTCCAACCACCGCTGCGGCTCCCGTGGGTGAGGGGTGGTGGGCGCCCCACCACCAGTCGGCCCAGTCGTGTGCCCGGCACACCTCCCCGGCGAGGGGGCCGCGGGCCGACGGTAGGAGGGCCATCGACGAAGGGGGAGTCGTGAACACCACCATCAGCAGCGCGAGCAGCAGTACGTACCAGGGTGTCCGGGCGGGACGACGGAAGCTCGCGGACGAGGCCGTCGAGGAGCTGTGCGCGGCGGTGTTCACGTCCTTGCGGCGCAAGGACCAGCGGGAGCGGGGACGCCAGTACGTACGCGGGCTGCTCGCGGCGGAGGGCCGCAAGTCGATCCGCAACATCGCGCAGCAGCTGGGGGCGGGGGCCGGCGCCACGGCGGCGGAGCAGAGCCTGCACCACTTCATCGCCGCGTCGACGTGGGACTGGCAGCCGATCCGCGCGGCCCTGGCGCAGTACCTGGGGCAGGCGGCTCCGCTCAACGTGTGGGTCGCGCAGCCGATGGCGATCCCGAAGGGCGGGGAGCACTCGGTGGGGGCGGGGCACCGCTTCGACCCGCACCGGGGCCAGATGTTCCGCGGGCAGCAGGCGTTCGGGATGTGGTTCACGTCGCCGGGGGTGGTGACGCCGGTGGGATGGCGGCTGTTCCTCGGCGAGGAGCCGGAGGCCGCGCAGACCGCGTCGTACGAGGGCTACGAGGAGTGCGCGGTGACGGGCGCGCTCGACACCCTGCGGGAGTCGGGCCTGGCGCCGCGGCCGGTGGTGATGGACATCCGGGACATCGCGACGCGGGCCACCCTGAACCGGTTCGCCGAGGCGCGGGTGCCCGTGGTGGGGCGGATCAGCCCCGAGGCGCGGCTGCTGGTGACGGACCCGCGGCTGCCGGGCTTCGGCGCGGGGACCCTCGCCGCGCGGGACATCCTGCAGAACGTCAGGGGGCTGCGGATGCCGGTGGAGTGGGCCGCGCCCGACGCGCCCGACGCTCCCGGGGCGCGGCGGACCTCGCTGGTGGCGGCGGTCCGGGTGATGGTGCCGGATCCGGCACCGGGACGGCGGCGCGAGGTGCTGCTGTTCGGCGAGTGGGAGTCGGCCCGGCGGCTGCCGACGCAGTTGTGGGTCACGGACATGGTGCGGACGGACCCGGGGGCGCTGGTGCGGATGACGAAGACGGCGCACCGGGTGTCGGCGGCAGCCGGCCTCAGCGTGCAGGAGATCGGGCTCCGTGACTTCTCCGGCCGTTCCCTGCCGGGCTGGCACCGGCACGTGACCCTCGCGTCGGTGGCCCATGCGGCCCGCAGCCTGGAACCGGTGGCGCCCCCGGTTCCCGCGCGGCACAGCCTGGTCCGCCGCCCGCGCCCCCACCCCGCCCTGACGGCCCGCTGACCCGGGGCACGACCGCCCCCGGCCGGGCTACCTGCGGTGGTGGCGCGGAGTCCTGGTCGGGCTGGGGGTGGGGGTGGGGCTCTGGGTGTTCGAGCCCTTGACGACCTTGCAGTTCACGAAGACGAAGGGCTGGTCCTCGTTGACGGCAAGAACGGTGTAGTTGACGTTCTTCTGGAAGCGCTTCACCAGGAAGTGTCCGGACCCGTCCACTGCCAAGGGCACGGTGGATTCACCGTCGTTGAGGGTCCGCGGGGCAGTGAAGCCCTCGCCGGAGATGGTGACGTACGTGTTGTTCGGGCCTGGGGTGACCGTGCAGCTTGCGGCGGGTGCGGCACTCGCGGTCGGCGCGAGGACGATCGCGCCGGACAGCACGAGCGAGCCCGCGAACAGGGAAGCCACTGCGCGTCGGGTGTTCAGTCGGGTGTGCAGTTGCATGAGGGTTGCTCCCATCAGCGAGAAGCCGGGAAGCGGGCGCCCGCTCGTTCATCCTCACCCGGTCTCCCCGGGGTGTCGACCGGAGACCGTTGGCCAGGCCGTCGACCAGTGCCTTTGACCTGGGCTTTGACCCGGAGAACATTCCCCCGGTCATGGTTCGGCGGGATGCCGGTGCAGAAGGGCCTGGCCCTGCGTCGTGAGACGGCGGGCCGGGCCCTTCGGCACAGCGGGTGGAGCGGGTACTACTTCAGCTTCGTGCCCGTCGAGCGCAGGTTCGCGCACGCCTCGGTGACGCGCTTGGCCATGCTCGCCTCGGCGAGCTTGCCCCAGGTGCGCGGGTCGTAGGTGGACTTCTTGCCGACCTCGCCGTCGACCTTCAGGACACCGTCGTAGTTGCGGAACATGTGGTCCGCGATCGGGCGGGTGAAGGCGTACTGGGTGTCGGTGTCGAGGTTCATCTTCACGACGCCGTTCTCCAGCGCGGTGGCGATCTCCTGCTCGGAGGAGCCGGAACCGCCGTGGAAGACGAAGTCGAACGGGCTGGTCTTGCCGTACTTCTCGCCGACACCCTGCTGCAGGTCCTTCAGCAGCTCGGGACGCAGGACGACGTTGCCCGGCTTGTAGACGCCGTGCACGTTGCCGAAGGAGGCGGCGAGCAGGTAGCGGCCCTTCTCGCCCAGGCCCAGGGCCTCGGCGGTGCGGATCGCGTCGTCGACGGTGGTGTACAGCTCGTCGTTGATCTCGTGGGTGACGCCGTCCTCCTCGCCACCGGTCGGGGTGATCTCGACCTCGAGGATGATCTTCGCGGCGGCGGCCTTGGCGAGCAGCTCCTGGCCGATGGCCAGGTTGTCGGCCAGGGTCTCGGCGGAGCCGTCCCACATGTGCGACTGGAAGAGCGGGTTCAGACCCTTGGCCACGCGCTCGGCGGAGACCTCGATCAGCGGGCGGACGTAGCCGTCCAGCTTGTCCTTGGGGCAGTGGTCGGTGTGCAGCGCGACGGTGACGTCGTACTTCGCCGCCACGATGTGCGCGAACTCGGCCAGGGCGACCGCGCCCGTGACCATGTCCTTCTTGTGCTGGCCACCCAGGAACTCCGCACCACCCGTGGAGATCTGGATGATGCCGTCGCTCTCGGCCTCCGCGAAGCCGCGCAGTGCAGCGTGCAGGGTCTGGGTCGAGGTCACGTTGATCGCCGGGTAGGCAAACTTGCCTGCCTTCGCCCGGTCGAGCATCTCGTTGTAGACCTCGGGGGTTGCGATGGGCATCTGTCCGCTCCTTGGATGTGCGGGGAGTGTGCGATTGCTGGCCCTGACCTGGGGGCGACGTAACCGTCGGGCTCATCTTTCCAGACTCCGCGCGACACTCCACCCGTGCAGGCTGGACCGTTTCACGTGAAACATTCGGCTCGGCCGGGAAAGAGCAGGTCAGGACCTGTGCCCGGACCCCCGGGGAGCTGAGTCACCAGTTCTCCGGGGGGCCAGAATGCGAGATCAGGCGAGATCAGGCCAGGTCGAGGTCGGCGAGCCGGTAGCCGGTGAGGTACGGCAGGCCCGCCTCGGCGATGGCGTCCGCGGCCCCGCGGTCCACGATCGTGGCGACGGCGACGACCTCGCCGCCGGCCTCGCGGACGGCCTCGACGGCGGTCAGCGGGGACCCGCCGGTGGTCGAGGTGTCCTCGACGACCAGGCAGCGCTTGCCCTTCACGTCGGTGCCCTCGATGCGGCGCTGCATGCCGTGGGCCTTCTGCGCCTTGCGGACGACGAAGGCGTCGAGGCGTTCGCCGCGCGCGGCGGAGGCGTGGAGCATCGAGGTCGCGACCGGGTCGGCGCCCAGGGTCAGACCGCCGACGCAGTCGAAGTCCAGGTCGGCGGTGAGGTCGAGCATGACCTGGCCGACCATCGGGGCGGCCTCGCCGTCCAGGGTGATCCGGCGGAGGTCGATGTAGTAGTCGGCCTCCTTGCCGGAGGAGAGGGTCACCTTGCCGTGCACGACGGCCTTGTCCTTGATCTGCTGCAGAAGCGCATCCCGTACGTCACTCATGGCCCCGAGCTTAGTTGTGCACGGACCCGGCCCGGGACAGCCGCCGCCAGGTCCACGTCGTGGAGATCTCCAGCGGGTCCACGGGGCTGACCAGGCGCGGCAGGGAGTTCAGCCCGTTCGGCGGGCCGGACTGCGGCTCCACGCAGACGGCCTCGGGCTGCTCGTCGTACACGACCACCCACTCCGCCCGGCTGCTGATCTTCAGCTCGAGCTCGCCGGGCCAGGTCAGGGTGGCCAGGACGCCGTGCGGCATGCCGAAGCAGTCGTCCCGGGGGCCGGGCAGCGGGTCGATGCGCTTGCCGGTGGGCAGGTGGTCGGCGCCGCGCTCCTCCTGCCAGTCGGGTGCGAAGTCGAGGCGTACGTCCTCGCCGCCGGCGCCGAGGTTGCGGTGGAACCAGGGGTGCCAGCCCGCCTGGGCCGGGAAGGAGTCCCCGTACGTCTCCACGCCCAGGGTGAGGGTCAGCGAGTCGGGGCCCAGCTCGACGATCTGCGTGACCCGGCCCGGGTACGGCCAGGGCTCGGTGAGGTCGTACGTGAACGCCGCCTCGGCGGGGGTGACGCGGGCGGGGCGCCAGGGCGCGTCGCGGCCGAAGCCGTGGATGGCGTGCGGCGGCTGGTTGATCGGCAGCTGGTGGACGACGGCCCCGTCCTGGAACTGCCCGTTGGCCGTGCGCCCGCACCACGGCACCATCGGGAAGCATCCGTAGTGGGAGCCTTGGCGCAGCAGCTCCGTGCCGTCGATGCGCAGGCTGCTGATCCGGCAGCCGTTCTCCTGGTCGACGGTCACCTCGGCGCCGCCTGCGCTCAGTTGCGTACTCATGCGGCCGACTCTAGGCGGTGTGCGGTGGGTCAGCGGCGGCGGCGCAGGGCTCGGCCGACCACGACCGCCGAGGCCAGCGCCAGGGCGGCGGCCGGGGCGATCCAGCGCAGGTTCGCGCCGGCGCCGGTGGTCGCGGGGGCGGGTACCGGGGCGTAGCGGCCGCGCGGGGGCGCATGGTCCACTTCCTCGGCGCTGCGGCCGATCATGGTGCGGCGGGCGTGGGCGGCCTCGGCGGGGGGCTGCGCGGCCGCGCCGAACCCGTCGATCTCTCCGCTCTCCCCGGCCTCGCCGCTCTCCGCGGTCCGGCCGAAGTCCGGGAGGCCCTCGAAATCGCCGTCCATGAAGGGGTCCAGGGACGGGGGCGGCACGTCGGTGTCGAAGACGGAGGCCGTGACCTCCGTGACGCCGCCGTCCTCCCCGTCGGGTGCGTCGCCCTCCGCCTCCTCGGCCTCGGCGATGACGTCGGTCATCGGCTCCGCCGCTTCGGCCGCCAGCGCCGCGAGCTGCTCGGTGGCCCGGTCCAGGAGCCGCTGGACGGCCGTCGCGGTGGCCTCCGGCGGGAAGGCGGCGGCCCGCCCGTCGGCGGCGGCCTCGGCGGTGAACCCCAGTCGGGTCCCGTCGTCCACGGGGGTCAGCAGCAGCGCCAGCGACAGCTTGACGGTCCCGCTGCCGCGGATCTCCGTGCCCTCACCGGTCACGGTGAAGACGTACGGATCCCGTTCGGTGACGGACAGGGCTCCGCGGTAGGTGACGGTGTTCCCGCCGACCCGCAGTTTGAGCCGGCCCGACACGGGCCCGGACGCGGCGTCGGCGTCCTGCTGGAGCCCGGGTACGCAGCGGGCCACCCGGGCGGGGTCGCGCAGCACGGCGCGGAGGTCGTCTGCCGGTACCGGCACGAACACCTGATGCTCCATGTGGTCGAGCCTACCGACGAGAGACCCTCCCGCACCCGGTCCGGCGCTTACGAATACCGCGGGTGCGGGAGCGTCGAGGGCGGCAGGCCCCCCACCCGGGTGCGCTCGGCGTCGCGCGCGGCGTCCCGCAGGGACTGCGTGGACAGCGAGCGCGGCCACGGCGTGTCGCGGTCCACGCGCAGCTCGGGGACCTGGTCCCGGCCGGCGAGTACGAGGCCCCAGTCCTGCGGCGGCGCGTCGGTCCTGCCGAGGCTGCGGTCGGGTCCGGCGGCGAAGCCGGAGAGCCGCCCGCCCGCGCTGTAGGGAGCGGTGCGCAGGCCGGCCGCGCGCAGGGTGGCCTCGACCGTCCAGTACGTGCGCGGGCGCGTGGCCAGCGGTCCGGCGTGGACGGCGAGCCGCCCGCCGGGGCGCAGGGCCCGGGCGGCGAGCCCGTAGAACTCCTGCGAGTACAGCTTCGTGCTGGGCGTGATGCCCGGGTCGGGGAGGTCGGAGAGGATGACGTCGTACCGGTCCCGGGCGGCCGGCCCCCGCAGCCAGCGGAACGCGTCCTGGGTGACGACGGCGAGGCGGGGGTCCTCGTACGCCCGGCCGTTGAGCGCGGACAGCATCGGGTCGGTGCGCGCGAGGCGGACCACGCCGGGGTCGAGCTCGACGACGGTGACGGAGGCGACGTCGCGGTAGCGCAGCACCTCGCGCGCGGCGAGCCCGTCGCCGCCGCCGAGGACCAGGACCCGGGCGTGCGGGCCGGTCATCGCGGGGTGCACGAGGGCCTCGTGGTAGCGGTACTCGTCGTAGCCGCTGACCCGCAGCCGGCCGTCGAGGAACAGGTCGAGGGAGCGCGGGGAGCCGGTGGCGGGGCCGGTCAGCACGAGCTCCTGGACGCCGGTCTGCTGCGCGACCCGGACCTCGCCGCCGTAGACGGCGCGCCGGGCGACCCGCTCGAAGTCGTCGGCGAGGACGGTCGCGCAGGCGAGGACGGCCAGCACGGTGACGTTCGCGGCGATGAGCAGCCAGCGGGAGCGCCGGCTCAGGTCGCGGCGGAACAGCCACAGGACCAGGCCCGCGCCGACGACCGCGTTGACGGTGCCGGTCAGCATGGCGCCGGTGAGCTGGCCGAGCACCGGCAGCAGCAGGAACGGGAAGGCCAGCCCGCCGACCAGGGCGCCCACGTAGTCGGCGGCGAACAGGTCGGCGACGGCGCCGCCCGCGTCCTGCCTGCGGATCCGCTGGATGAGGACCATCAGCAGGGGGATCTCGGCGCCGATGAGCACGCCGATCGCGAAGGAGAAGGCCACGAGGGCGGGCCGGGACTCGCCCAGCCACGCGAAGCTCGCGTACAGCGCCATCGCCGAGAGCCCGCCGAGCAGGGCCAGGCCCGCCTCGATGACGGCGAATCCGAACGCGGGCCGTCTGCGCAGCCGTTTGGCCAGCAGGGAGCCGACCCCCATCGCGAAGACCATGACGGACAGCACGACGGACGCCTGGGTGACGGAATCGCCGATGAGGTAGGAGCCGAGGGCGAGCAGCTCCAATTCGTACACGAGCCCGCAGGCGGCGCAGACGAACACGGTGGCCAGGACGAGGAGTCGGCCGGTCCGGGGCCGTACGGGCAGGGCGGCCGGGAGGGTCGCCACGCCCCGCGGCTCCGGAGCCGGGAGCACCCGGCGCGGGACGGAACGGTCGATCATGCAGCGAACCGTACGTCACCACCCACTCGCATCCCGTCACCCACATGGGTGTAAGTGACCTACCGTTCCAGCCAGTTGGCCTAACCGCGGGGGGACGCCCCCGGCGCCCGCGCCCCGGAACGCCCAGCCCAGTCCCGCACTACCGTGCGTCGGACTCCAGGGCGCCCGCGGGTGCGCCCGTGCGCACACCGACCCTCGTACGAGTGGCCACCAACTGGCCTTCCTGCGGATACGCGTGCCAGGTCCGCCAGCGCACCTGGCCCTCGTGGCGCTGCGCGAGCATGGCGGTGAAGGCGTGCGGGCTGCCGGGAAAGGTTCCGGCCAATCCGTTCGGGTGATCCGCGACCAGCGCCAGCAGTTCCTGTGCACGTCCCGCGAAGGACCCCTGCGACAGGGTCTCGACCCGCGCGGCGAACTCGTACTCCCAGTCCCCCATCCGCTTGGCCACGCCGAGCGGCAGCGGCGTACTGCTGCCGGGCATGCAGGCGACCGTCTCCGAGCAGAGCACCCGGCCGGCCTCCAGCAGCACCTGGTGCGAGGCGCCGAGCAGGCGCAACTCCACTTTGGCACCCGCCAGTTCGAGGTTCAGTACGGCCAGGGCGGGCAGCCGGTCCCGACCCAGGGCCCAGGCGAGATCGGCGGCACGCGTGTCGGTGTAGGTGGTCTGGAGGGTCGTGAGCATGAGTCGGCTCCGCAAACGCGCGAGGGAGATGGGCCGGGGCCCGCCAGCGGTAGTCAACGGGTGGGGGACACCGGCACGGGTCCACAGGAAGTCCAGGGAGGTCCGAGGACTGGTCTACTCAACCGAGGGAATCATGAAAGGCACGGCACTCACAGCGTTTTTACCCAACTTGATTGGGTTTACATCCCCCCGGGGGCTACACAGTTCACGTGTTCAGCCACATGCGCCCCGCGCGTCGCACCGCGGCCGAACGGGGAGTCCGAACATGAGGGCGCCCGACGGCAGTTAGCACCGCCGGGCGCCCCGACGCACGCGGCGCCAGCTGCCCCGTGTCAGCTGGAACCGCAACCTCCGCCGCCGCAGGAGGACGATCCTCCACCGCACGACGAGGAAGAACCGCAGGACGACGAGGAACCGCAGGACGAGCTGCCCCCGCACGAGCTGGAAGACCCGCCTCCGTTCGCCCACCACGACGAGCGGGAACCCGAGCCGGAGTCGGCGCCGGTCCAGGCGCGGACGACCTTCCGTGCCAGGAGCACGAAGCCCAGGATGACCAGCGCCACCAGCGCCAAACCGAAGACAGACATGACAACCAACCCCCGTTCACGTTCATCGCCCCGGTCCCCCGGGGTGTGAAGGGGGGATGCCCGCACGCCACCCGGGCCAAAGCACACTTGAGCAAGTCCAGAGGTTCCCCGCAGGATGGCGCCCATGAGCGCACCCGTGGGCGGCAGCCGCCCCCTCCTGAACCGCCGCCTGGCCTCCTTCGGCACCACGATCTTCGCGGAGATGTCGGCCCTGGCCGCCCGCACCGGGTCGATCAACCTCGGCCAGGGCTTCCCCGACACGGACGGCCCCGCCGAGATCGCCGAGGCCGCCTCCCGCGCCGTGCTCTCGGGCCTGGGCAACCAGTACCCGCCGGGCCCCGGCGTCCCGGAGCTGCGCACCGCGATCACCCGGCACCAGCAGCGGTTCTACGGCCTGAGCCACGACCCCGACACGGAGGTCCTGGTCACCGCCGGCGCGACGGAGGCCATCGCCGCCTCGCTGCTCGCCCTGCTCGAACCGGGCGACGAGGTCATCGCCCTGGAGCCGTACTACGACTCGTACGCGGCCTGCATCGCGATGGCCGGCGCCACCCGCGTGCCGGTCACCCTGCGCCCGGACGCCGGAGCCTTCACCCTCGACCTCGACGAACTGCGCGCCGCGGTCACCCCGCGCACCCGGCTGCTCCTGCTGAACACCCCGCACAACCCGACGGGCACGGTCCTGACCCCGGCCGAGCTCGCGGCGATCGCGGAACTGGCGGTGGAGCGGAACCTCCTCGTCGTCACGGACGAGGTCTACGAACACCTGGTCTTCGAGGGCGCCCACGTCCCGCTGGCCTCGCTGCCCGGCATGCGCGAGCGCACGGTCACCATCAGCTCGGCCGGCAAGACGTTCTCCTTCACGGGCTGGAAGGTCGGCTGGATCACCGCCCCGCCGGAGCTCGTCTCGGCGGTCCGCTCTGCGAAGCAGTTCCTGACGTACGTCTCCTCGGGCCCCTTCCAGTACGCCATCGCCGAGGCCCTGTCCCTCCCCGACAGCTACTACGAGGGCTTCCGCGCCGACCTGGCCGCCAAGCGCGACATCCTCGCCGACGGCCTCACGGCGGCCGGGTTCGAGGTCTTCCGCCCCCGGGGCACGTACTTCATCACCACGGACATCACCCCGCTCGGCGAAAAGGACGGCCTCGCCTTCTGCCGCGCCCTCCCGGAACGCTGCGGCGTCGTCGCCATCCCCAACCAGGTCTTCTACGACCACCAGGCCGCAGGAGCCACCCAGGTCCGCTGGGCCTTCTGCAAGAAGACCGAGGTCCTCGAGGAGGCCGCGGACCGCCTGCGGCGGCTCTGAGCGGGGCGCTCATCGGGGGGACGCCTCCGGGGCGGGCTGATTTCACCGGAGATTCCGGGGGCATTCACGCCCGCCGGAAGGTGGTGAGCTTTAGGGTGCCCGAGGCTCTCCTCGTCGGGATGGGCGTACGCACGCAGCGCGGGAAAGACGGGGTTCATGACGGCGACGGGCAGTGCGTCGGTTTCCGTGCGGCCGCAGCAGCTCCGGACCGGCAGGGTGCCCGCCGCCCTCGTCGCGCTCGGGGTGTTCACCACCGTCCGGGCCGGCGGGGCGCTGGTGCTCACCGTCGGGGCGTGGTGGGCCGGGCGGAGCCCCGTCCGGGTGCTCGGGCACTCCTGGGACTCCGTCTGGTACCTCGGCATCGCCGTGCACGGCTACGGCCGCACCCAGATGTGGGCGGGGTCGGGGCTGGTGCAGAGCGACTACGCCTTCTTCCCGCTGTACCCGCTGCTCGTCCGGCTGGCCGGAGCCACCCCGTGGGCCGGGCTGCTCGTGGCCTGGACCGCCGCCGCGGTGGCCGCCGTCGGGGTGTACCGGGTCGGGGAGCTGGTGCTCGGCCCGCGCGTCGGGGTGCTGCTGGTGGCGCTGTGGGCGGCGACCCCGCACGCGGTGGTGCTCACCCTCGCCTACACCGAGCCGCTGCTGGCCGCGCTCGCCGCCTGGGCCCTGTACGCCGTGCTGCGCGAGCGCTGGCCGTGGGCCACGGGCCTCGCCGTGCTCGCCGGGCTGACCCGCCCGACCGGGATCGCCGTCGCCGCCGCCGTGTCCGCCGTGGCCCTGCACGCGCTGTTCGTCCGCAGATCCCGCGCGCCCGAGGTGTGGGCGGCCGCACTGCTGGCCCCGGCGGGCTGGGCCGCGTACGTCCTCGCCGTCGGGATACGTACGGGGGATCCGGCCGGGTACTTCACCGTGCAGCGGCGCTGGGGCTCCCGCTTCGACTTCGGCTCGTACACGACGGGCACCGTCTGGCGGGTGCTGACCGGCGGGCACGTACCGCTCGCCACCGTCGTGACCGTGGCCGTGCTGGCCGCGGCCGGGCTCCTGGCGGTGCTCCTGCTGCTCGACCGGATGCCGCCGGCGCTGCTCGTGTACACCGCCGTGCTGCTGCTGATCACCTACGGCGGGGCCGGCTATTTCGAATCGAAGCCGCGCTTCCTGCTGCCGGCGTTCCCGCTGCTCCTGCCGGTCGCCGCCGCAATGGCACGAGCCCGGCCGCGCTCCGCGGTCGTGGTGACCGCGGGGCTGGCCGGGCTCTCGTACGGCTACGGGCTGTACCTGCTGCTGATCGCCCGCGTGCCGCTGTGACGGGTGGCGACGACTAGTTGTCGTCGTCCCCGTCCTTTTCGTCACCGTCGGTCGAGTCGATCTCCTTCTCCAGTCCGAGCTGCTCCACGAGCCACTTGTCGAACTCGATGGAGGCACGGACCCAGCTGACCGTGGAGGAAACGAAGTGCTCCAGGTTGACGCCGGTGCCGATCAGCATCTGCGCCTCGCCGATCAGGCGGACGGAGCCGTCGTCGTGCGTGTGGCTGTAGACCTTCGGCCACAGGGTGCGACGGTTCCAGTCGTCGATCGACTCGAGGAGCTGGGGCTTGTCCTCGATCGCGTGCGGACGGTCGTAGAAGGTCCGCACCGAGAAGACCTGCTGCTCGTCCTCGCCGCGGAACATGAAGTACGTACGGAACTCCTCCCACGGCGCCGCGAGGTCACCCTCGTCGTCGACGACGTACTTGAGCTCCATCTGCTCCAGCAGCTGCTTGACCAGATCCTGGTCGGGGACGACGGGGCCCGCCGGTCCTGTGGCCTGCGGATCGGGCTGCTGCCCTCCGAAGTTCGGAATCGAGGCCGGGTCGATGCTCACCGTGATTTCCCTTCGTGCGGATGATGTCATCCTCCCCCATGGCTCCCACCCCCTGTCCACCCCCGCACGCACGATCCGCGCAGGGCGGACAGGAGTAAGCCGCCGATAAGCGGGGGCGGTGTGCCTGTGGCCGGCCGCGCCGGCGCAGCTCAGAGGGCCTTGCCGACGATGAGGTCCTCGCCGGCCACGTCGACCCGTACGGTGTCGCCGTCGCGGACCTCGCCCGCCAGGATCTCCTTGGCCAGGCGGTCGCCGATCGCCGTCTGGATCAGGCGGCGCAGCGGGCGGGCGCCGTACGCCGGGTCATTGCCCTTGTCCGCCAGCCAGGCCAGGGCGTCGGGGGTGACGTCCAGGGTCAGGCGGCGCTGCGCCAGGCGCTTGGCGAGGCTGCCGATCTGGAGCTCGGCGATGTGGGCCAGCTCGTCCTTCGTCAGCGCGGAGAAGACCACCAGGTCGTCGAGGCGGTTGAGGAATTCCGGCTTGAAGGAGGCCCGGACCACGTCCATGACCCGGTCGTGCTTCTCCTCGGCCGAGGTCGCCGGGTCCATCAGGAACTGGCTGCCCAGGTTCGAGGTCAGGATCAGGATCGTGTTGCGGAAGTCCACGGTGCGGCCCTGGCCGTCCGTGAGGCGCCCGTCGTCCAGGACCTGGAGCAGGATGTCGAAGACCTCGGGGTGGGCCTTCTCGACCTCGTCCAGGAGCACCACGGAGTACGGGCGGCGGCGTACGGCCTCGGTGAGCTGGCCGCCCTCCTCGTAGCCGACGTACCCGGGCGGGGCGCCGACCAGACGGGCCACGCTGTGCTTCTCGGAGTACTCCGACATGTCGATGCGGACCATGGCCCGCTCGTCGTCGAAGAGGAAGTCCGCGAGGGCCTTGGCCAGCTCCGTCTTGCCCACGCCCGTCGGGCCCAGGAAGAGGAACGAGCCGGTCGGGCGGTCCGGGTCGGCGATCCCGGCCCGGGTGCGGCGTACGGCGTCCGAGACGGCCCGTACGGCCTCGCCCTGGCCGATCAGGCGGCGGCCCAGCTCGTCCTCCATGCGCAGCAGCTTCTGCGTCTCCCCCTCGAGGAGACGGCCCGCCGGGATGCCCGTCCAGGCGCCGACCACGTCCGCGATGTCGTCGGGACCGACCTCGTCCTTGACCATCGTGCCTTTGGAGGTTCCGGTCTTGGAGGCCTCTTCCTCCTCCTCGGTGGCCTCCGCCAGCTCGCGCTCCAGCGTCGGGATCTCCCCGTAGAGCAGCTTGGAGGCGGTGTCGAAGTCGCCGTCGCGCTGCGCGCGCTCGGCCTGGCCGCGCAGGTCGTCGAGGCGCTCCTTGAGCTCGCCGACGCGGTTGAGGGACTGCTTCTCCTTCTCCCAGCGGGCGGTCAGGCCCCGCAGGTCCTCCTCCCGGTCCGCCAGGTCCTTGCGGATCTTCTCCAGGCGCTCGATCGAGGCCGGGTCGGACTCGTTCTTCAGCGCCAGCTCCTCCATCCGCAGGCGGTCGACCGAGCGCTGCAGCTCGTCGATCTCCAGCGGGGAGGAGTCGATCTCCATGCGCAGCCGGGACGCGGCCTCGTCGACGAGGTCGATGGCCTTGTCGGGGAGGAAGCGGGAGGTGATGTACCGGTCGGAGAGGGTCGCGGCGGCCACCAGCGCGCTGTCGTTGATGACGACCTTGTGGTGGGCCTCGTAGCGGCCCTTGAGCCCGCGCAGGATCGCGATGGTGTCCTCGACGGACGGCTCGGCGACCAGCACCTGCTGGAAGCGCCGCTCGAGCGCCGGGTCCTTCTCGATCCGCTCGCGGTACTCGTCGAGCGTGGTCGCGCCGACCATCCGCAGCTCGCCGCGGGCCAGCATGGGCTTGAGCATGTTGCCCGCGTCCATGGCCGAATCGCCGCCGGCGCCGGCGCCGACGACGGTGTGCAGCTCGTCGATGAAGGTGATGATCTGGCCGTCGCTGGACTTGATCTCGGCGAGGACCGTCTTCAGCCGCTCCTCGAACTCGCCGCGGTACTTCGCGCCCGCGACCATCGCGCCGAGGTCGAGGGAGACCAGCCGCTTGTTCTTCAGTGACTCCGGGACGTCGCCCTTCACGATGCGCTGCGCGAGGCCCTCGACGACGGCCGTCTTGCCGACGCCGGGCTCGCCGATGAGCACCGGGTTGTTCTTCGTACGGCGCGACAGGACCTGGACGACGCGCCGGATCTCCTGGTCGCGGCCGATGACGGGGTCGAGCTTGCCCTCACGCGCGGCCGCCGTGAAGTCCGTGCCGAACTTCTCGAGGGCCTTGTACTGGCCCTCGGGGTCGGGGCTGGTCACCCGCCGTCCTCCTCGTGCGTTCTCGAAGGCGTCCAGCAGCTTCTTCGCCGTCGCGCCCTGGGTGGAAAGGACCTCGCCGGCCGCGCCGCCCTTGGCGGCGATGGCGATGAGGAGGTGTTCGGTGGAGAGGTATTCGTCGCCGAGCTTCCCGGCCTGCTGGTCGGCCTCGGCGAGTACGGCGAGCAGCTCGCGCGTGGGCTGCGGGGGTGCCACCGTGGAGCCCGTGACGCTGGGCAGGGCCGCCAGCAGCCGCTCGGCGCCGCCCCGGACCGCCGCCTGGTCGGCCTCGGTGGCCGCGAGGAGGTCGGTGATGTTCTCGTTGTCCTCGCCGGCGAGCAGGGCCAGCAGCAGGTGCGCCGGGGTCAGATCCGCGTGGCCGTCCTTCACGGCCCGGCTGGTGGCCGCGTTCAGGGCGTCCCGGCTCTTGTTGGTCAGCTCGGCATCCACGTGCGACTTCTCCTCTCAGACAGGTCAGACACAGGCTTCAAGGTCTCGTTCTTCGCGTCTCGCTCTTTGACTATGGCAGCGTGCGCAAAGTTGAGTCTATTCCACTCAAGGGCGGAATCGGCCCCCTCCCGTACGCTCGGGCCATGGCTCTTGACGTACTCAACCCGACGCCCGAGTACCTCGCCTTCTGGCGGGAGCGGCACGTCTGCACGCTGACCACCCCGCGCCCCGACGGGACCCCGCACGTGGTGCCGGTGGGCGTCACGTACGACCCGGAGGCCGGCCTGGCCCGGGTGATCAGCAACAAGAACAGCAAGAAGATCCGCAACGTGCTGGCGGCCCAGGGGACGGAGCGGGGCCCGGCCCGGGTGGCGGTGTGCCAGATGGCGGGACGCCGCTGGGCGACCCTGGAGGGGCACGCGGTGATCCGTACGGACGAGGCCTCGGTCGCCGAGGCGGTGGCGCGCTACGCGGAGCGCTACGGGCGGACGCCCTCTCCCAACCCGGACCGGGTCGTCATGGAGATCACCCTCGACCGGGCGATGGGCCGCGCCTGAACCGAAAACGGTTCAGCTTTCACCTTGTCCGGTTCAGGGACTGGACGCGGACATCACAACGGCGCCACCGTGGTCAGGTCCACGATGGCGCCGTTGTGTGGGGGAAGCACCTGGAGCGATCTGCAACGACGGGGGAATCGCTTCAGGCACTGCGGGGGGTGGCGGTGGTGATATCGGGTTCGAAGAGCTGGTGATCGCGCTGATCAAGGTTGACGAAGACCATTCCGTAGCGCACCTCGCAGCGGACGGGCTGCGGCGCGCCGCGGGGGCGGCGCAGGCACCGGTACGCCCGGACGTCCTCGTCCTCCTCGCGCGTGATGACGATGGGCTGTCCGAACAGGGTGACCATCAACGAGTCGCCAGGGTGGGGGATGGCCGTGGCAAGGTCGATGAACTGCCAGCCGGAGCGGTAGGCAGAGGCCATTTCGCGACGGAATCCGCGGTCGTCGGGGGTCATACCGCGGTCTCCACGGCAACGGTGCCGGCATCCGCCTCGACGGGGGCCGAGCGCCATCCGCTGTCCATCGGTGCCGCGCGCCATCCGCTGTCCTCGAGCGGCGCCGCCCGGAGGCCTGCGGCACCCCCTTCGGCGCCCCCCAGGGTGACCCCGGCAAGTCCCAGACCGGCCACAGCCGAGAAGATGACGGTGGCAAGCGCCGAGCGAAGCATTCTCTTGTTCATGGTCGGCTTCGTCCTCACTTGATGAAATCCTCTCCCCCGCCTGTCAGACGATGGCTCATTCAGGCACATCACTGCCACAGGGACGATGCATCATGTTCTTGCATGTTCAGGACCCTGGGGGGTGGAGATTTGACCATAAACAGAACAAAAGCGACACATCCCCACTCGGTCACGGAGCTGTGCAGCGAGGGGGCGCGGCTCTACACGAGCGCGCTGCGGACCGGACGTATCGCACGTGGGGACGTCAAAACGGCACCCTGCCTGCTCGATCTGGCGTTGTTGCAGCCAGATCCTGATGACGCCAATTCGCTCCGTCCGGTTCCACCGGCGGTGGCACTCGCACAGCGGCTGCATCCGATCGAACGGGAGATCCGCGACAGACACCGGGATTCTCTCGAACTGTCCGAGGCTTTCGAGCCGTTTCTCGCCATCAGTGCGCAGAATCCGGCAAGCACCCACGCCATCACCGTGCTCGAAGGCTTCGACCCCATCAACGCGGCCCTCAACCTCGCCACCGCCGAGTGCCGCACCGAGATGCTCACCATCCAGCCCGGCGGCGCCCGCCCCAGCCTCGAGCTCACGGAGGCCCTGGAGCGCGACCAGCCGCTGACCGACCGCGGTGTCCGGATCCGGACCCTCTACCAGCACACCGTCCGGCACAGCCGCGGCACGCTCGCGTACGTCGACCTCCTCAAGGCGGGCAAGGTCGAGGTGCGCACGCTGGAGGAGCTCTTCGAACGCCTCATCATCTTCGACCGGACCGTCGCCTTCATCCCGGCCAGCGACGACCGCCAGGTCGCCCTGGAGCTGCGCCACCCGGGGCTGGTCGACTACCTCATCAAGGTGTTCGAGCAGCTGTGGCACCGCGCTGTGCCCCTCCAGGAGGAAGTCACGTACCAGCACACCCGCGGCGGCATCTCGGGCGTGCAGCGCACCATCGCGCAGCTCCTCATCGAGGGCCACGTGGACGAGGCCATCGCCCGCCGCCTGGGCATGAACGTACGGACCTGCCGCGCGCACATCGCGAAGCTCGCCAGCACCCTCGGCAGCGGCAGCCGCGCCCAACTCGGCTTCCTCATCGCCCGCTCCGGGATCCTCGAGGACGAGGGCGACTGAAGAACGCACCGGAACGCGCCAGGCCCCGCCCGGGGATCTTGGGCGGGGCCTGTGCGTGCATGCAGGACGTGCGCGTCGTGCAGCCGGAGGAAGCCGACGTCAGTCGCTCTGGCGCTTCGGCGCGGGGCGCCAGACGACCAGGGCGCTGCCCGGCACCGGCGGCTGGTACTTGACCAGATCTCGCCGGTACGAGGCGTGCACCTGGGCCTCGCGCTGCTGGAGCACGGCCGCCGCGCCGTCCACCGCCGCCGAGAGCTCGGCCACGCGCTGCTGGAGCGCGGCGACCTGGTTCTCCAGCTCGATGATCCGCTTGATGCCGGCCAGGTTGATGCCCTCGTCCTGGGACAGCGCCTGCACCGTGCGGAGCAGTTCGATGTCGCGGGCCGAGTAGCGCCGGCCGCGGCCGGCCGTCCGGTCCGGGGAGACCAGGCCGAGGCGGTCGTACTGGCGCAGGGTCTGCGGATGCAGGCCCGAGAGCTGGGCGGCCACCGAGATCACGTAGACCGGAGTCTCGTCGGTCAGTTCGTACGCCCCGTTGCCGAACCGGGGCGGTCGTCGGCGGCCGTCCATGTCATGCTCCCTTCGCGGACTCGAACAGCGCGGCGCGCGGGTCCTCCGACTCCGTCGCGTCGCGGTACATCTCCAGCGCCTCGCGGGCCTTGTCCGACAGCGAGGCCGGAACAGTGACCTCCACCGTCACCAGCAGGTCCCCGCGGCTGCCGTCCTTGCGGACCGCTCCCTTGCCGCGGGCCCGCATCGTGCGCCCGCTGGGGGTGCCCGGCGGGAGCTTCAGCGTCACCGCGGGGCCGTTCAAGGTCGGGACCTTGATGTCGGCGCCCAGGGCGGCCTCGGCGATCGTCACCGGGACGGTGACCGTCAGGTTGTCGTCCTTGCGGCCGAACACCGGGTGGCCGTCCACGTGGACGACGACGTAGAGGTCGCCGGCGGGACCGCCGCGCTCACCCGGAGCGCCCTTGCCGCGCAGCCGGATCCGCTGGCTGTCGGAGACGCCCGGCGGGATCCGGACCTGCATGGTGCGGGAGGACTTGGCGCGCCCGCTGCCCTTGCAGACGTCGCAGGGGGTCTCCGCGATCAGGCCGCGGCCCTTGCAGTCCGCACAGGGGTCGGTCAGCGAGAAGCCGCCGCCGCTGCCCCGCGAGACCTGGCCGGTGCCGACGCAGGTCGGGCACACGCGCGGTGTGCCGTTCTTGTCGCCGGTGCCCGAACAGGCCTTGCAGGGCGCCTGGGAGGACATCCGGAGCGGGACCGTGGCCCCGTCCACCGCCTCCGTGAAGGAGAGGGTGACCTCCGATTCGATGTCCTGGCCGCGGCGCGGCTGGACACGCGTCCCGGGGCCCGCGCCGCCGCGGTTGAACAGCCCGCCGAAGACGTCGCCCAGACCGCCGCCGCCGAAACCGCCGCCCGGGCCGCCACCCGGCTGGGTGCCGCCGAACAGGTCGCCCAGGTCGAAGTTGAACGAGCCGCCGCCCCCGCCGGGACCGGGGCGGAAGCCACCGTTCCCGAACAGGGTGCGGGCCTCGTCGTACTCCTTGCGCTTCTTGGCGTCGCCGAGGATGTCGTTCGCCTCGGAGATCTCCTTGAAGCGCTCCTCGGCCGAGGCGTCGCCCTTGTTGGCGTCCGGGTGGAACTCGCGCGCGAGCTTCCGGTACGCCTTCTTGATCTCGGCCTCGGTGGCGTCCTTCGGAACACCGAGGACCTTGTAGTAGTCCTTCTCGACGAAGTCCTTCGTGCTCATCCCCGGTGTCCCTCCTCTCGTGCCTCTACGGTTGCTGCGTCAGCCCTTGTCGGGGGCATCCGCGTCCTTGTCCGAAGGCGTGTCGCCGTCCGCGGACTCGGACTTGGGGGCGGCCCCGGGCTGGGGCTCGGCCACCGCGACCCGCGCGGGGCGGATCGTACGCTCGCCGATCCGGTACCCCGGCTGCAGGATCGCCACGCAGGTCGTCTCGGTGACGTCCGGCGCGTACGAGTGCATCAGGGCCTCGTGGATCGTCGGGTCGAAGGGCTCGCCCTCCTTGCCGAACTGCTGCAGCCCCATCTTGGCCGCGGCGGTCTCCAGCGATTCGGCCACCGACTTGAAGCCGCCGACCAGCTCGCCATGGTCCCGCGCCCGGCCGATGTCGTCCAGGGTCGGGAGCAGCTCCGTCAGGAGGGACGCGACCGCGATCTCCTTGACGGCGATCCGGTCCCGCTCCACCCGGCGGCGGTAGTTCTGGTACTCCGCCTGGAGCCGCTGGAGGTCCGCAGTGCGCTCGCCGAGCGCGGTACGGGTCTGGTCCAGCTGCGCCAGGAGAGCCGTCTCCTGAGAAGACGGCGCTCCGGAGTCCCCGGCCGGGGCCGCGGCCTCCTCCTCGGAGGAAGCTGCGGCCTTCGGCTCGGCGTCGTCAGGCGTGGCGCCGGCGGGGACTTCGGGCTTCTCGTCGAAACCCGGGGTCTCCTCCGACATCAGGCAGCGCCGCCCTTCGGCTTGTCCTCGTCCACGATCTCGGCGTCGACGACGTCGTCGGCGGCGTCCGCGGCTCCGGCCTGACCGGCGTCACCGGCACCGGCTGCGCCTTGGGCGGCCTGCGCGTCGGCGTAGATGGCCTGGCCGAGCTTCTGGCTGACCGCGGCGAGCTTCTCGGTCGCGGTGCGGATCTCGGCGGTGTCCTCGCCCTTGAGCTTTTCCTTCAGCTCGGCGACGGCGGCCTCGACCTCGGTCTTGACCTCGGCCGGGACCTTGTCCTCGTTGTCCTTGACGAACTTCTCCGTCTGGTAGACGAGCTGCTCGCCCTGGTTGCGGGACTCGGCCGCCTCCTTGCGGCGCAAGTCCTCGTCCGCGTACTGCTCCGCCTCCTGGCGCATGCGGTCGACCTCGTCCTTGCCGAGCGAGGAGCCGCCGGTGACGGTCATCTTCTGCTCCTTGCCCGTGCCAAGGTCCTTGGCCGTGACGTGCATGATGCCGTTCGCGTCGATGTCGAAGGAGACCTCGATCTGCGGGACGCCACGCGGGGCCGGGGGCAGGCCGGTCAGCTCGAACATGCCGAGCTTCTTGTTGTACGCCGCGATCTCGCGCTCGCCCTGGTAGACCTGGATCTGCACGGACGGCTGGTTGTCCTCGGCCGTCGTGAAGATCTCGGACCGCTTGGTCGGGATCGTGGTGTTGCGCTCGATGAGCTTGGTCATGATGCCGCCCTTGGTCTCGATGCCGAGGGACAGCGGGGTCACGTCGAGGAGCAGGACGTCCTTGACCTCACCCTTGAGGACACCGGCCTGGAGGGTCGCGCCGATGGCGACGACCTCGTCCGGGTTGACGCCCTTGTTCGCGTCCTGACCGCCGGTCAGCTCCTTGACGAGCTCGGCGACGGCCGGCATGCGGGTGGAGCCGCCGACCAGGACCACGTGGTCGATCTCGGACAGCGCGATGCCGGCGTCCTTGATGACGTTGTGGAACGGGGTCTTGCAGCGGTCCAGCAGGTCCGCGGTCAGCTGCTGGAACTGGGCGCGCGTGAGCTTCTCGTCCAGGTGCAGCGGGCCCTCGGCGGAAGCCGTGATGTAGGGCAGGTTGATCGTGGTCTCCGTGGAGGAGGACAGCTCGATCTTCGCCTTCTCGGCGGCCTCGCGCAGGCGCTGGAGCGCCATCTTGTCCTTGGAGAGGTCCACGCCGTGGCCGTTGGCGAACTGCTTCACCAGGTAGTCGACGACGCGCTGGTCCCAGTCGTCACCACCGAGGTGGTTGTCACCGTTGGTGGCCTTGACCTCGACGACGCCGTCGCCGATCTCGAGCAGCGACACGTCGAAGGTGCCGCCACCGAGGTCGAAGACGAGAATGGTCTGGTCGTCCTTGTCCAGGCCGTAGGCCAGGGCGGCGGCGGTCGGCTCGTTGACGATGCGCAGGACGTTCAGACCCGCGATCTCACCGGCTTCCTTCGTCGCCTGACGCTCGGAGTCGTTGAAGTAGGCCGGGACGGTGATGACCGCGTCCGTGACCTTCTCACCCAGGTAGGCCTCGGCGTCGCGCTTCAGCTTCTGCAGGATGAAGGCGCTCATCTGCTGCGGGTTGAAGTCCTTGCCATCCAGGTTGATCTTCCAGTCAGTGCCCATGTGGCGCTTGACGGAGCGGATGGTGCGGTCCACGTTCGTGACCGCCTGGCGCTTGGCCACCTCGCCGACGAGGACCTCGCCGTTCTTGGCGAAGGCGACGACGGACGGCGTGGTCCTGGCGCCCTCGGCGTTGGTGATGACGGTGGGCTCGCCGCCTTCCAGAACGCTGACGACGGAGTTAGTGGTGCCCAGGTCGATGCCGACCGCACGTGCCATTTTGATTTCCTCCAGCTGACTTGAGTGGAACAGACTCAACCATGCCGTAACGCCGCTCCGGCGTCAACAGAGGTGAGTCTGCATGGCTCAACTTTTATCCTCGCCTTACGCTCACTCAGGCTTGGCGAGCGGCTTGACGCAGCCGCGGGGCGACCGGCGACAGTGGGCCCCACCTGCGGAAACGCCCCACGGGGGCGGGCAGGCGGGGTGGTCCGGAAGCGCTGCAGAACCACTCGAAGCCGCCCGGTCGGGGGTAGGCCGCAGGGGTCGCGGAGGAGTCGCGGAGGGGTTTCGGCGGGGCCGCACCAGGGGGCCGAGCGGGCGATGCCGGGGCGGTCCGCTGCGCGGCATCACGGAAACCGCCGCAGGCGCATGCAGGGTGCCCCCATGCCGCTGCCGCCGCTCACGTTCCCCCCGATCCGGCGCCTCGTGCGACGGCGACCCGCGAATCCGCACCCCTCCCCGCTCCCGTTCCGGCACCGCCCGGACCTCTCGGCGAAGCGGGTGGCCGACCTCCTCGGGGCCGTGGTGCTGCTCGGGGTCTTCGCGGCGCCGCTGCTGTTCGTCGCCGCCCTGCTGTACGCAGCCCAGGGCGGCCGGGTCTTCGTACGGGAGCCGGCGGCCGGGCTGGCCGGGCGGCCGTTTCGGACCTGGCGGCTGCGTACGGACGCGGCGGGCCGGCTCGGCGCGGCCGTGGAGCGGTGCGCCCTGGACGGGATCCCGCAAGTGCTGAACGTGCTCCGCGGAGAGATGTCACTGGTCGGGCCGCGCGCGCAGGCGCGTACGGACCGGGCCGACCGGCTCCTCGTACGGCCCGGAATGACCGGTTTGTGGCAGGTCAGCGCACGATCCGACCTCCCCTGGGAGGAGATGGCCCTGCTGGACCGGCACTATGTGGAGAGCCATTGGCTGGGGATGGATCTCGCGATCCTGGCTCAGACCCCTCGGGCGGCCTACCGACAGCGGTGCCGACCGAGGCATGCCTGAGCGACACAGATCACCGCTCGCCCACCTACATTGCGGCGCGGGAACTGGGTAACCTCAAGCCTTGACTCAATAAGTTACCGCTTAGTAAGTCCCGCCCGAGGAGCCCTCCCATGCAACTCGCCGCGATCATCGTGTCGCTGGTCCTGACCGTGGTCGGCGTCGCGCTGCTCGCCCGAGCCGTGGCGCAGATCTACCGCTTCGTGAAGCTCGGACAGCCCGTACCGGCTGGCAGCCGTACGGACGACCCGAAGGCACGAACGCTCACCCTGGTCCGGGAGTTCCTCGGCCACAGCCGGATGAACCGCTGGGGCATCGTCGGCTTCGCGCACTGGTTCGTCGCGATCGGCTTCCTGACGCTGCCGCCGACGCTGCTGCAGGCGTACGGCCAGCTCTTCCAGGCCGACTGGGTGCTGCCGATCGTCGGCGGCTTCCTGCCGTTCGAGCTGTACATCGAGTTCATCGGCGTCATGACGATCCTCGGCATCGCCGTGCTGATCGTCATCCGCCTGCTGTCGCTGCCGTCCCGGGCGGGCCGCAAGTCGCGCTTCACGGGCTCCAAGGCCTGGCAGGCGTACTTCGTCGAGTACGTGATCCTCACCATCGGCCTCGCGATCCTGACGCTGCGCGGGCTCGAGGGCGCGATCCACCACGTGGACTCGTACGAGCCGGCGTACTTCGCCTCGTACCCGCTGGTCCTGGTCTTCCAGAACCTCTCGCTCGGCACCCTGCAGAACGCCATCTACTTCACCGCGATGATCAAGATCGGCGTCTCGCTGATCTGGATGATCGTCGTCTCGCTCAACACCAACATGGGTGTGGCCTGGCACCGCTTCCTCGGCTTCCCGAACATCTGGTTCAAGCGCAACGCCGACGGCGCGACCGCGCTGGGCGCGCTCCAGCCGATGACGAGCGGCGGCAAGGAGATCGACTTCGAGGAGCCGGGCGAGGACGACGTCTTCGGCGTCTCCCAGGTCGAGCAGTTCTCCTGGAAGGGCATCCTCGACTTCTCCACGTGCACGGAGTGCGGCCGCTGCCAGTCGCAGTGCCCGGCGTGGAACACCGGCAAGCCCCTGTCGCCGAAGCTCCTGATCATGTCGCTGCGCGACCACGCGCATGCCAAGGCCCCGTACCTGCTCGCGGGTGGCGGCAAGGACATGGAGGGCAACGAGAAGGCCACGGCGGAGCAGCTGAAGGACGTTCCGGCGGCGGCGCTGGCGGAGGCGGAGCGCCCGCTCATCGGCACGGCCGAGGAGAACGGCGTCATCGACCCGGACGTGCTGTGGTCCTGCACGACCTGCGGTGCGTGCGTGGAGCAGTGCCCGGTCGACATCGAGCACATCGACCACATCGTCGACATGCGGCGCTACCAGGTGATGATCGAGAGCGCGTTCCCGTCGGAGGCGGGCACGATGCTCAAGAACCTGGAGAAGAAGGGCAACCCCTGGGGTCTGGCCAAGAAGCAGCGCGTGGAGTGGACCAAGGAGGTCGACTTCGAGGTCCCGATCGTCGGCAAGGACGCCGAGGACCTCTCCGAGTACGACTACCTGTACTGGGTCGGCTGCGCGGGCGCTCTCGAGGACCGCGCGAAGAAGACGACGAAGGCCTTCGCGGAGCTGCTGAACATCGCGGGCGTCAAGTTCGCGATCATGGGCGGCGACGAGAAGTGCACCGGTGACTCCCCGCGCCGCCTGGGCAACGAGCCGCTGTTCCAGCAGCTGGCCCAGGAGAACGTGGCCATGCTGAACATGGCCTTCGGCGAGGACGACGACGACCCGTCGACGAAGAAGCCGAAGTCGGCGAAGCGGATCGTCTCGACCTGCCCGCACTGCTTCAACACCATCGCGAACGAGTACCCGCAGCTGGGCGGCGAGTACGAGGTCATCCACCACACGCAGCTGCTCCAGCACCTGATCGACGAGGGCCGGCTGACGCCGGTCACGCCGGTGGACGGCCTGATCACGTACCACGACCCCTGCTACCTGGGCCGGCACAACAAGGTCTACACGCCGCCGCGCGAGATCATGTCCGCCGTGCCGGGGCTGCGCCAGCAGGAGATGCACCGCCACAAGGAGCGGGGCTTCTGCTGCGGCGCCGGTGGCGCCCGGATGTGGATGGAAGAGCGGATCGGCAAGCGCATCAACAACGAGCGCGTCGACGAGGCCCTGTCCCTGAACCCGGACATCGTCTCGACGGCCTGCCCGTTCTGCCTGGTGATGCTGACGGACTCGGTCAACGGCAAGAAGAACGACGGCCAGGCCAAGGAATCCATCCAGGTCGTGGACGTGGCCCAGCTCCTCCTGGAGTCGGTGAAGGCCCCGGCCCCGACGGAGGAAGAACTGGCCGCCGAGGCCCTGGCCGCCGAACAGGCGGCGGAGGCGGAAGCCGAGGCCGCCGCGAAGGCGAAGGCGGAGGCGGAAGCCGCCGCGAAGGCCAAGGCGGAGGCAGAGGCCGCCGCGAAGGCCAAGGCGGAGGCTGCGGCCAAGGCCGAGGCTGCGGCCGCCGCAGAAGCCGAGGCGGAGGAGGCTGCTGCCCAGGCCGAGACCGAGGCTCCGGCCAAGGCGGAGGCCGACGCCGAAGCTGCGGCAAAGGCAGACGCCGAGCCGGAGGCCAAGCCCGAGCCGGCCGCTGCAAAGCCTGACGCAGAGGCGGACGCGAAGGCCGAGCCGGAAGCCGCCGCCGAAGCGGAAGCCACGGTCGAGACGCAGCCCGAGACCGACGCCGCAGAGGCAGAGGTCAAGGCCGAGCCGGAGGCCGGCGCCGAAGCGCAGGCCAAGGGCGAGCCGGAGGCCGAGGCCCAGCCCGCGACCGGTGCCGAGCCGGCGGCTGGTGCCGAGCCGGCGGCTGGTGCCGAGGCGAAGCCGGCGGCGGGGGCTGCCGGGGCCGAGCCGAAGGCGTCGGCCGAAGGCGGC
This sequence comes from Streptomyces sp. NBC_01296, assembly GCF_035984415.1. Taxonomy (NCBI): domain Bacteria; kingdom Bacillati; phylum Actinomycetota; class Actinomycetes; order Kitasatosporales; family Streptomycetaceae; genus Streptomyces; species Streptomyces sp. NBC_01296. The sequence continues at coordinate 4,259,009 of NZ_CP130720.1, forward strand.
AACGCCAAGTAGTCCGTCCGGACAACGCGACGCCGGAACGGCCGGTCCCCACTCAGGGGACCGGCCGTTCGGGGGCCCGGGGGCCGGGGGCCTGGGTGCCCGGGGGCGCAGCCCCCCACGCGGCGGAGCCGCGCATGCTGCCGCCCCGGCCCCCGCCCCGTCAGGACTGGTCGGCGCGGCCCCGCTTCAGCAGCGCGAAGCCCAGCCCCGCCGCCCCCACGGCAGCCATCCCCCCGCCGGCGGCAACCGGCATCGGCGCGTCACCCGTCGAGAGCCCCTCCGCCCCGGCCTTCACGCCCCCCTTCGGGACCACACGCTCCCCACCCACCCCGCTCTTCTTCGGGGTCTGCGCCGTGTACTTCTCGATCAGCTTCCCGTCGAATCCGTACACCCAGCTGCTCCCGCCGCCCTTCCCGTCGATGACGACGAACTTCACGCGCTTCCCGTCCTGGACGATCCGGTACGTCCACCCGTCGTTCTGCGCGCTCGGGTGCGACAGGTCGACCGTCCCGAGCCGGTTCCCGTTCGGCATCGAGATCTCGACGCGCTTGCCCTTCGGGCCGTCGACCAGCTTCGCGATCCGCCCGTCCGGCATGGCGATCCGGACGGAGCTCTCCTTCTTGACCTCGGGCTTCGGCTTGTGCGCACCGTCCACCCACGAGGTCACGGTCCCGTTCGGCTGCAGGACGACGTGCAGCCCGTTGCTCTGCCCGTACGTCGCGGAGCCCCCCTTGCTGACCAGCGTGTCCAGCTTCGTGGGGTCGGCGAATATCTCGGCCTCGTAGTGGTCGGCGCCGATCTTGTAGACCTTGGCGGTCGACCCGTCCGCGAGCTTGACCGTGGTCACAAAGGCCCGGGCCGGCTTCTCCGGCTTCTCCGGCGTGACCGCCGGAGGAACCGGACCCGTCGGGTCCGTCGCGGGCTGTTCGACCCCAGGCAGAACCTCCGGCCCCGGCGCGGACGGCGAGTCCGCGAACGCGGACCCGACCGGGACGGCCAGAACGGTGGCCGCGCCGGCGAGGACGGCGGCGGTACGAAGGGTGGTGCGGCGAGTGCTGCGCATGTGGGGGCTCTTCTCGTAGCTCGGTGCCACCTACTCATGGCTTGTCGGCGACAGACTCGAAGCTACGGACCCGACATCTACGTAATCCGTAGGCAATGTAACGAAGCGCCACACACTCCCACGCAACTATGTAAACCCGACAATTCGCAGCCCTCCTCCGCAGTGGGGACAGCCCCCCGGGGTTCCCCTAGGGGATGTCACAGGTCAGCCGCAAAGGGTGCTTATTCCGGCGGCCCGCCCACCACCGCTCTCGGGACCAGGTACGTTCGATCACGTGGCTGGATTCAGGATCGGACGCGGCAGGGACAACAACCGCGCTCCCCAACAACCCCCGCGGCAGCAGCCGTACGGTCAGCAGCAACCGCAGCAGGCGCCGTACGGCCAGCAGCCCTACCCTCCCCAGCAGCAGTGGCCTCAGCAGCCCGCCGCCGGAGGCCATGGCGAGCCCGAGTACTTCGACCCGTACGGACAGCAGCAGCCGCCTCCCCAAGGCCAGCAGCAGCCCCCGTACGGCCAGGGAGGCACGGGCGGCGGCTCGTACGCGAACGACAACCCGGGGCACACCCAGGTCTTCGCGTACGGCGAGGACCCGTACAGCCAGGGCGCGACGTACCACGCGGGCGCAGCGGCGGCCGCGCCGACGGGCCCGCGGCTGCCGTGGAAGGAACTGCTCCGCGGCATCGTGATGCAGCCGGGGCCGACGTTCCTGCAGATGCGCGACCACGCCGTCTGGGGCCCGGCGCTGATCGTGACGTTCCTGTACGGCCTGCTCGCGGTGTTCGGCCTCGACGACGCCCGCAAGGACGTCATGGGCGCCACCCTCGCCAACGCCGTCCCGATCGTCCTCAGCGCGGGCGTGGCCTTCGTCATCTGCGGGCTGATCCTGGGCGGCGTCACGCACACCCTGGCCCGCCAGCTGAGCGGCGATGGCGCGTGGCAGCCGACCGTGGGCCTGTCGATGCTGGTCATGTCCATCACGGACGCGCCGCGCCTGCTCTTCGCCGTGTTCCTGGGCGGCGACAACATGTTCGTGCAGGTGCTGGGCTGGGTCACCTGGCTGGCGGCCGGCGCCCTGTTCACCTCGCTCGTCAGCAAGTCGCACGACCTGCCGTGGCCGAAGGCGCTGGGCGCTTCCTCGATCCAGCTGGTCGCACTGCTGTCGATCATCAAGCTGGGCACCCTGTAGGCAACCGGGTGCGCGAAGGGGCCCCGGCGCAAAGCACCGGGGCCCCTCCAAGAACTCAGGCGTCGAGAACCTGACCCTCACGCTTCACGACGGGCGGCTCGACCGACCACGGGAAGTTGATCCACTCGTCGGTCTTCTTCCACACGTACTCGCACTTCACGAGCGAGTGCGACTTCTCGTAGATCACGGCGGACCGGACCTCGGCGACGTGCCCCAGGCAGAAGTCGTGGACGAGCTTCAGCGTCTTCCCGGTGTCGGCCACGTCATCGGCGATGAGGACCTTCTTGTCGGTGAAGTCGATCGCCTCGGGCACGGGCGCCAGCATGACCGGCATCTCCAGCGTGGTGCCGACACCCGTGTAGAACTCCACGTTCACGAGGTGGATGTTCTTGCAGTCGAGCGCGTACGCCAGACCGCCGGCGACGAAGACGCCGCCGCGGGCGATGCTCAGGATGATGTCGGGCTCGTAGCCGTCGTCGGCGATGGTCTGCGCGAGCTCGCGGACGGCGCGTCCGAAGCCCTCGTAGTTCAGGTTCTCGCGTACTGCGTCGCTCATGCCTCGTGCCTCACCTGGGTGCGGTGGAAGTTCTGGAAGGAGCGCGAGGCCGTCGGGCCGCGCTGGCCCTGGTACCGCGATCCGTACCGCTCGCTCCCGTACGGGAACTCGGCGGGCGAGCTGAGCCGGAACATGCACAGCTGCCCGATCTTCATCCCGGGCCACAGCTTGATCGGGAGGGTGGCGAGGTTCGACAGCTCGAGCGTGACGTGCCCCGAGAACCCGGGGTCGATGAACCCGGCGGTCGAATGCGTCACCAGCCCCAGGCGGCCCAGGCTGGACTTCCCCTCCAGCCTGGAGGCGATGTCCTCGGGCAGCGAGATGACCTCGTACGTCGAGGCGAGTACGAACTCCCCCGGGTGCAGGATGAAGGCCTCGTCGCCCTCCGGCTCGACCATCCGCGTCAGGTCGGGCTGCTCGACCGCCGGATCGATGTGGGCGTAGCGGTGGTTCTCGAACACCCGGAAGAAGCGGTCGAGACGTACATCGATGCTGGAGGGCTGCACCATCGATTCCTCGAACGGGTCGATGCGAACCCGTCCGCTGTCGATCTCGGCCCGGATGTCTTTGTCTGAGAGAAGCACGTCCCGAGGATACGCAGTGCGCGCGGGCCTCCCGCAATCGAGAGCGGGCGCCCGCGCGTCTGTCGGACTATCGCTTGACGGCCGCACCGACCGGCACGGCATGCCTCAGCCGCGCACACCGCGGGCACCGCAGCAGCCGCCCGGGCCCGATCCGGCCGGCACCGAGGTGCTGCAGCGGGAACGAAGCGGTACTGAAAACGTGCCCTTCGGCACAACGGACGACGGTGTTCTCCATCGAGTCCCTTTCCCCAACCTGCTGTACTGCGACGAATCGCCACATTAGGGGATGATCGCGACCTGCTCCAGCCGCCACTCCAGCGGCCCTCGAGCACCGCTGCGCACCTGTACGGTACGCCCCAACTCCCGCCCCCACGACCCTCGGTGCACCCCACACATGACGACGACCCCGCGGTCGATTCACCGGGGGTCGATCATGGGGTAGAGTGAGCAACGCTACCGATCCAGGCAACTGGAACGTTATGCGGATGTAGTTTAATGGTAGAACATGAGCTTCCCAAGCTTATAGCGCGGGTTCGATTCCCGTCATCCGCTCCACGACAAAGCCCCAGGTCACAGATCTGGGGCTTGTTTGTTGTCTAGACCTCTCACGCCTGCCTGTCATTCGCGTGCCACAAGTGCCGCAACGGGGCGTCGGATTGGAGCCGAACAGTCACTCTCGGCCACCCCACGTCGATGCGTCTCGGATCCCGATCGGCCGACGCGGAACTCCTCCGACATAGCGACCGCGTCACGGGCCGAAGACGGGGCCATCGGGCCCGTCCTGCGCGAACCACTCCAGGTGCCGGCGGACGTCGAGAAGAACGAAGCTGGGCAACATGATCTCCCGGTTGCCCGCACGGTACTTGGGATCCTCAATCCCCCTCGCAGCCATCCAGCACGCACGGCCACTGGGGCCACCAAACGCCGCACGGCCTGCTCCTGACACGATCCCCCTGCGGCCCTGGCCGACCCCGACCGCCGGTGCCCCAGGCCCACCGTGACAGCACCCTGGGCTGCCGATGCCCCTCCCTCACCGCCACCATGGCCACCGCTGGGGCCACCACCCCCGCTGTCCACACTCAGGACGGACAGACTGCCGGAGCGGGAAAGGATCAACAAGCGACGCCGCATGGATGCCGGCGCCGATCAGGACCTCGGATTCTCTGAACCAGCGATAGCCCGGGCGTACAGGTGGGAGGGAAGATCGTGATTCTCCCGGCTCACCTCGGGGCCAGGAACTACGGTCGCGATAAGCCCCCGCTGGTCAGGCGTGCTCGTCCGATGGCTGCTGGGCAGGTTGGACCGACCACCTTGCCGGCTCGTCGTTGCCCGAGTGCTCGTCGCGCTCAGCGGCGGCAGCTGTCGCATGGATCTTGCCCGACGCATGGTGGACCGGCGCGTACACGGCGTAGAGCTGCAGGGTCTCGTCACCGATGTTGGTGACGTTGTGCCAAGTGCCGGCGGGCACGAAGATGGCCCAGCCATCCTCGACCTCCCGGTCGAAGTCGAGTCGATCCTTCGTGCGGCCCATCTGGACGCGGCCCCGGCCTGCGTCCAGTCGTAGGAACTGGTCAGTCTCCGGGTGCGCCTCCAAGCCGATGTCCTCACCCACCGGGATCGACATGAGGGTCAGCTGAAGGTACTTCCCAGACCAGGCGACCGCGCGATAGTTGGTATTCTCGAGCGTCGCCTTCTCGAGGTCGAAGCTTTGAGGTTCCGGCCCGATGTCCTTGATGGTCATACTTCTCTCCCGGTCGACGAAGGCGGTACGCGGTCCCTAGGCTCGTCTGGCTTGCCGGCCAGGCGCCGACGCGACACCTCCATGATCGAGTGCCCGTCCGCGCACTCCAGCACGATCCGCGACCGCTGAGCCGGAGCCTGGGCCGTAGTACGACGACGCACCCAGCCCTCCAGCACAGCCCGCTGGGCATCGGTTACCGACAATGGCGGACTCTTCGGACCAGGACGACTCCTGCCGACCTAACGCCAAACCTCAGACCCAGGTCACTGGTAGAGCTTGGTTGGATTCCGCGGCAGTCGACACGCTCGGGGCGGGCGGACGGTTGCCGCGATATGGCAGGGGCAGCGTCCCTGGACAGGCCATGAGGGCAACGTACCCGCCCCAAGGCGGTGCTGGTCCAAAGATGCTGAAGCCTCGCTGAGCGGCGCGCGATCTCTGGACGTGGCATCGGACTGGCTGCGCTCGTTCCGTACTCCGCCGTCGGTCTGGACGACGCGCCGCACGGGCGAGTTGAGGCGGATATCGGTCAGTGTGGCCTGCCCGGCGATCCAGTTGATCAGCTCGCGTGTCCCCTTCACCAGCTTCTCGGCCCCCAGGTGACGGTGGAACCGGCACAGGTCAACGGCCCCCGGCTCTGATCACGCGCATCGACGGGGAGATCGACATGATCGTGGCGATGCGGATCGACGACGGTCTCATCACCGGGCTCTACACCGTGTGCAACCCCGAGAAGCTGACACGCATGGAGCGGGAGACTGCCGTGAGCCGCTGAGTTGCGGGGCTTCGGCCGCCGATCTGGGCCACCATCATGGAGGGTGTGCCCCATCCGTGCCCTTCGGGGCGGTGATCAGCGGTCAGAACCGGTACCCAGAGGCAGTCCGGGTGGAGGCCGCCGGAACAAGAAACGGCAGGTCAGAAGCCGTATGTGTCACCGCGCGCCATAGATTCCCAAGCGTGTAGCGCGGGTTCGATTCCCGTCATCCGCTCTTGCAAGAAGCCCCAGGTCAGCGACCTGGGCCTTTCACCCAACGGTCGTCGGTCACCGGGCGGCCTCGCCAGCGGTACGAAGGCCGGCCTCGGCGGCGGCGGCGTTGCGGATGCGGCTGATCTCGGCGGCGATGTCACGGGCCTCGCCGAGGTCGGCGACCTCTCCGGCGCGGGCCTCAAGCACGTGGAGTCGGGCGGCGGTCTCCGGGTGTCGGGCAATGGCCACCTCAACAGCCCACGCCTCCGTGAAGGTGCGGAGGGGAATGGCGGAAACGTCGGCGCGCGCGCGGGCGGTGCTGGCTGCGCGGTCGCGGTCGAAGTCGGCGAGCAGCTGCGGGGCCACCTGGGCGAGGGCGGCGCGGATCGCCTCGGGCTGGGTGGGCGGCTGTGGGACAGCGGACGGCTGGGGCGCGGTGCTCATGCGGCTTCGGTCCTCTCCTCCTGGTCAAGTTCGCCCGCACGGTAGGCGTTGGCAAGGGTGGTGACGTGCTGGCGGGACCAGCCGACGCGGCGGCCTGCCGCAGCCTTCTGCCCGTAGCGGTCGGCGGAGCCGATCCGGCCCACCGTGCGATTGAGGTGCGCCTGCGCCCGCGCAAGGGCCTGCTCGGCCCGGCGGACGGCCTTGAGGGCGTCGTCCAGGTCGGTCTTCTCGTCGTCGGTCAGGGGTTCACTCTCGGCTCGCACAACCCGAGCATAAACCGTCACCGTGACTTGACGCTATGGGGCTCTCCCGCTGGAGGACAGACAGGAGCCATGCGAAGCCGCCGGCCGTGCCACAACGTGCCGGTAGAGGCGGTAAGCAGCGGTCACCAGAGGGCTCGACGGGGCCGCTCCTGCGCCACTCCTGGCCACCATCTCAGCAGGTCAGAGGCTGTGCAGGCCCTTGAGTGCCGGGGGATTCCCAAGCTTATAGCGCGGGTTCGATTCCCGTCATCCGCTCTTGCAAGAAGGCCCAGGTCAGCGACCTGGTCCTTCTTCGTTGTCTAGACCCATTCAGCCTCGCAGCGCCCTCCGCGCACGCCAACTCGCAGGAATGCCCTGCTCGGAGGGCCTTTCGCGGGCCGTGCACCACGCGAACGTGAGGGCGTCTCGCATCGCGGCACAAAGCCGGGCACGTAACCGCCCACCCAGGCCCGCCAGTTCGCGACGACGGGCTCCGGCCCCCGCCCTTGGAGCGACAGGAAAGACGCGCCGCGTCCGACACGCGGGCGGGCGCCCGCCGTTCGACAGAAGATCCGGCACACCGGTCGGAGCCCGTGTCCGGCTCCCGGCGGATGCGCCGCGGGAGACCGCCTGGGGGGTCAGCGGCCCCAGCGCAGCGCTGCCGTCTGCACCGGCGCGTCCCACAGCCGCAGCATTTCCTCGTCGGCCCGGCACAGCGTCACCGAGCACCCCGCCATGTCCAGCGAGGTGACGTAGTTCCCCACAAGGGTCCGGGCCACCTGTACGCCCCGTGCCGCCAGCACCCGGGCCACCTCCGCGTGGAATCCGTACAGCTCCAGCAACGGCGTCGCGCCCATCCCGTTCACCAGGGCCAGTACCGGCCCGTCGGCGGTCGGGGTCGCGTTCGCCATGTCGTCCAGCACGGAGCCCACCGCGACCTCCGCGATCTCCCCCGCCGACATCATCGGGCGCCGCTCCCGGCCCGGCTCCCCGTGGATCCCGATGCCCAGCTCGAGCTCGCCGTCCGGCAGATCGAAGGTGGGACTGCCCTTGGCGGGCGTGGTGCAGGCGCTCAGCGCCACGCCGAAGCTGCCCGAGGCCTCGTTGACCCGCCGGGCGATGGCGGCGACCTGCTCCAGGGGAGCGCCCTCCTCCGCCGCCGCCCCGGCGATCTTCTCGACGAAGAGCGTGGCCCCCGTCCCCCGGCGCCCGGCGGTGTAGAGGCTGTCGGTCACGGCGACGTCGTCGTTGACCAGCACCCGCTCGACCCGAATGCCGTCCTCCTCGGCGAGCTCGGCGGCCATGTCGAAGTTCAGCACGTCCCCGGTGTAGTTCTTGACGACGAACAGCACCCCCTGGCCGGAGTCCACGGCCTTGGCCGCCCGCACCATCTGGTCGGGCACGGGGGAAGTGAACACTTCGCCCGGGCAGGCGGCGGACAGCATTCCGGGTCCGACGAAGCCCGCGTGCAAGGGCTCGTGTCCGGAGCCGCCGCCGGAGACGAGACCGACCCGCCCGCCCTGCCGCGCGTCCCGCCGTACGACGACCCGGGCCTCGGCGTCCACGTCCAGGTCCGGGTGGGCTGCGGCCAGCCCCCGGAGGGCGTCGGCGACCACGGTCTGCGGACTGTTGATCAGCATCTTCATCGTGTGCCTCCCGGTCGGGGCCGGCGATCCATACGAACAGTGTGCTGCCACGCCGCGGACATCCGCGAGAGCTCGGTCGGCCGCCTCGGAGGAGGACCGGGAATCCGAAGCGGGCACCGGCCTCCGCGGGACCGGACCGCCCTCGCCTTTCCGGTACGGGCGACCCGTCTTACGCTGAACCGGGGGGCTCGGGGCAGTCGAATGCCGGTCTTCGGACCGGCGGGAAGCGGGCACCCATGAAGGAGCGCCTCAAAGCGCATGGGCTGATCGGCGAACTCTCTGCCGAATTCGCCGGCACCATGATCCTCATCCTCTTCGGCTGTGGTGTCGTGGCCCAGGTGGTCGCCGGCGGAGCCCTGACGGACCCCGCGGGCGGCCTCGGAAACCACGACAGCATCGCCTGGGCCTGGGGTCTCGGCGTGACCCTGGGCGTCTACGTCGCGGCAAGGCTGAGCGGCGCCCACCTCAATCCCGCGGTGACCGTCGCCCTCGCGACCTTCAAGGGATTCCCGTGGAAGAGGGTCGCCCCCTACGCGCTGGCCCAGCTCGCCGGAGCCTTCGTGGCGGCCCTGATCGTCCGCTGGAACTACACCGAGGCGCTGGCCAAGGCCGACCCCGGTCACACCATCAAGACGCAGGGCGTCTTCTCCACGCTCCCGGCCAACGGAAACACCAACCTGCCGGTGACCGAGTGGGGCGCACTGCGCGACCAGATCATCGGCACCGCGATCCTGCTGATGCTGATCTTCGCGGTCACGGACCTGCTGGGCACGCCTCCCGGCGCCAACCTGGCCCCGTTCATCGTCGGCCTGATCGTCGTGGCCATCGGCATGGCGTGGGGCACCAACGCCGGGTACGCGATCAACCCGGCCCGTGACCTCGGCCCCCGGCTGGCCAGCTTCCTCACCGGGTACGGCGGGGCATGGAGAGATCAGTACGGCAACTTCTACTTCTGGGTGCCGATCATCGGCCCGTTCATCGGCGGTGTGCTGGGTGCGGGTATCTACAAGCTCCTCATCGGCCGGTTCCTGCCGACCGCCGAACCGGAGCCTCCCGGACGCGTACCGGCACCGGAGGAGAGCTGACCGGATCCGGGGCGGGCGGAACACGGCACGGCACGTCGGTTCGTCCCGTCCGTCCCGTCCCGGACGGACAGCCCCCACACACGGCATCCCAAGAGGAGGCGGCACCCCATGGCTGACTTCGTCGGCGCAGTGGACCAGGGGACCACGAGCACCCGTTTCATGATCTTCGACCACGCCGGCAACGAGGTGGCGCGGCACCAGCTGGAGCACTCCCAGATCCTCCCGCGCTCGGGGTGGGTCGAACACGACCCGGTGGAGATCTGGGAACGCACCAACTCGGTGATCCAGAACGCCCTGCGGCACGGAAACCTCGACGCCTCCGACCTGGCGGCCGTCGGCATCACCAACCAGCGCGAGACGACCGTCGTCTGGGACCCCCGCACCGGCCGCCCGTACTACAACGCCATCGTCTGGCAGGACACCCGTACCGACTCCATCGCCGCGGCACTGGAGCGCGGCGGCCAAGGCGACATCATCCGCCGCAAAGCGGGGCTGCCACCGGCCACCTACTTCTCCGGCGGCAAGATCCAATGGATCCTGGAGAACGTCGACGGCGTGCGGGAGGCCGCCGAGCAGGGCCATGCCCTCTTCGGCAACACCGACTGCTGGGTGCTGTGGAACCTCACCGGCGGACCCGATGGCGGCGTCCACGCCACCGACGTCACCAACGCCAGCCGCACCATGCTCATGGACCTGGAGACCCTCGACTGGGACGACGAACTGCTCGGCTTCTTCGGCGTACCCCGGGCCATGCTGCCCACCATCAACCCGTCCTCCCACCCGGAGGCGTACGGACGGACCCGCACCTCCCGGCCGCTGCGCGAGGCCATTCCCATCACCGGTGTCCTCGGCGACCAGCAGGCGGCCACCGTCGGGCAGGTCTGCTACGCGCCCGGCGAGGCGAAGAACACGTACGGAACCGGCAACTTCCTGGTGCTCAACACCGGGACGGAACTGGTCCGCTCGCAGCACGGCCTCCTGACCACCGTGGCGTACCAGTTCGGCGACAGCCCCGCGATCTACGCCCTCGAAGGATCCATCGCGGTCACCGGCTCCGCCGTGCAATGGCTGCGCGACCAGCTGAAGATCATCGGTGACGCCGCCGAGAGCGAACGTCTGGCCCGCACGGTCGAGGACAGCGGCGGCATCTACTTCGTCCCCGCCTTCTCCGGCCTGTTCGCCCCGTACTGGCGCTCCGACGCCCGCGGCGCGATCGTCGGTCTGGCCCGCTACCACGACAACGGCCACCTGGCGCGGGCCACTCTGGAGGCCATCTGCTACCAGACCCGCGACGTGGTGGAAGCCATGGAGCAGGACTCCGGTGTCCACCTCGACGTGCTCAAGGTCGACGGCGGAGTCACGGCCAACGACCTGTGCATGCAGACCCAGGCCGACGTCCTCGGCGTACCGGTCAGCCGTCCGGTCGTCGCCGAGACGACCGCGCTCGGCGCCGCCTACGCGGCCGGGCTCGCCACCGGCTTCTGGCGCGACACGGACGAACTGCGCACCCACTGGCAGGAGTCCAAGCGCTGGGCGCCCGAGTGGTCGGAGGAACGGCGCACGGAAGGGTACGAGGGCTGGAAGCGGGCGGTGGAGCGCACGCTCGACTGGGCCAAGGTCGAATAGGTTCCGGCCGATCCGGCCACGCGTGCCCACAGCACTGAGGAGGAGACCATGGTCGATCCGGTGGCCCTCTCACCCCAAGCCCGCACGCAGTCCCTCGCCGACATGGGACGGGGCGAACTCGACGTCCTCGTCGTCGGAGGCGGCGTCGTCGGCAGCGGAGCCGCCCTGGACGCCGCCACCCGGGGCCTGAGCGTCGGACTCGTCGAAGCCCGCGACTGGGCCTCGGGCACGTCCAGCCGCTCCAGCAAACTCATCCACGGCGGCCTGCGTTACCTGGAGATGCTCGACTTCCGCCTCGTCGCCGAAGCCCTCAAGGAACGGGGCCTCCTGCTCCGGTACCTCGCCCCCCACCTGGTGCGTCCGGTGCCGTTCCTCTATCCCCTGCAACACCGCCTCGCGGAGCGCCCGTACGTCGGCAGCGGCGTGCTGCTGTACGACGCGATGGCCAGGGCCTCCGGCAACTCCGGCGGCCTGCCCGTCCACCGCCACCTGAGCAAGCATCGGGCCTTGCGCGAGGCGCCCGCGCTGCGCTCCGACACCCTGGTGGGAGCCATCCAGTACTGGGACGCCCAGGTCGACGACGCCCGGCACACCCTGTTCCTCGCCCGTACGGCCGCCTCGTACGGGGTGCTGGCCACCAACCGGACCCGCGTCAGCCGCTTCCTGCGGCAGGGCGAGCGGGTGGTCGGCGCCGTGGTCACGGACCTGGAGAGCGGCGCGGAGACGGAGGTGCGGGCCAAGCAGGTCATCAACGCGACCGGGGTGTGGACGGACGACACCCAGGCCATGGCCGGCACCCGCGGCCAGTTCCACGTCCGCGCCTCCAAGGGCGTCCACCTGCTCGTCCCCCGTGACCGCATCAACTCCCGCACCGGTCTGATCCTGCGCACCGAGAAGAGCGTGCTGTTCGTCATCCCCTGGGGCCGGCACTGGATCATCGGGACCACCGACACGGACTGGACGCTCGACAAAGCCCACCCCGCGCTCAGCTCCAAGGACGTCACCTACCTGCTGGAACACGTCAACAGCGTCCTGGCCACCCCACTGGTCCCCGAGGACGTCGAGGGCGTCTACGCCGGCCTGCGCCCCCTGCTGTCCGGCGAGGCGGCGGAGACCAGCAAGCTGTCCCGGGAGCACCTCGTCGCCCATCCGGTACCCGGACTCGTCGTGGTGGCGGGCGGCAAGTACACCACGTACCGGGTGATGGCCAAGGACGCGGTCGACGAGGCCGTCCGAGGCCTGGACGAGAAGGTCCCCGACTGCATCACGCACCGCGTTCCGCTGCTGGGCGCCGACGGCTATCCGGCTCTGTGGAACTCGCGGCACCGGCTCGCCGGGCGCTCCGGGCTCCATGTCGCGCGCATCGAGCACCTCCTGAACCGCTACGGCTCCCTGGCGCCCGAACTGCTCGCCCTGGTGGCGGCCGACCCCGCACTCGGCGAGGCACTGCCGAGCTCCGACGACTACCTGAGGGTCGAGGCCGTGTACGCCGTGACCCACGAGGGAGCTCGCCACTTGGAGGATGTCCTCGCCCGGCGCACCCGGATCTCCATCGAGTCCTGGGACCGCGGGGTGGACGCGGCGCCGACCGTATCCCAGCTGATGGCGCCCCACCTGGGATGGGACCGGGCGCACCAGGACCGCGAGGTCGACCACTACCTCAAGCGCGTGGCCGCCGAGCGCGAGGCCCAGCAGCAGCCGGACGACCGGACCGCCGACGCGGTGCGGCTCGGCGCCCCCGACATCATCCCGGTGAGCTGAACGGCCGCACGCCGGGGGGGCCGCCACGGCGGACGCCGGGTAGCGGCGACGCGTCCGTGCCCCGACCATGCCCTTTCCCACACCCAACGGTCATCGGTCACCGGGCGGCCTCGCCGGCGGTACGGAGGCCGGCCTCGGCGGCGGCGGAGTTGCGGATGCGGCTGATCTCGGCGGCGACGTCCCGAGCCTCGCCAAGGTCGGTGACCTCTCCGGCGCGGGCCTCAAGCGCGCGGAGCCGGGCGGCGGTCTCCGGGTGTCGGGCAATGGCCACCTCGACGGCCCATGCCTCCGTTGGTAAGCAGCGGCCGACAGAGGGGATGGGCGTCATCCGTGTGCCTCGCTTCGCAGCCGACATGATGCAGACCGTCGCCGTGCGTGTCAGCGTGATCCGAGAGGAATCCGTACCCCACGCATCAAGAGGAGTCGCCGTCATGGACGGTTCGCAGGACAAGCGTCAGGAGTCGGGCAAGGGCCGCGAGGCGCAGGAACAGCATCGCCGCCCCGGAGACCCCGCGCAGCCCCAGCCGGGCAAGCAGTCCCGTGAGAAGGGACAGAAGCCCGGCCAGAAGGAGACCTCGCGCCGCCGCGAGGACGACCTGCTGCGCGAAGAGGACCTGCACGACGAGGGGCTCTGACCAGCGCACCACACGCCCGGAACCCGGCCGGGTGATCGGCCCGAGATGCCCCGTCAACACGCTGATCAGCGCCGGAAGATCGGTTCCGATGTCGCGGGTGCGCGGCCACCACGCACCGTCCAGGAGCCCTGGAGGGCCGCCACGGCTCCCGTCATCCGGTCTTGAAAGAAGGCCCAGGTCACAGACCTGGGCCTTCTCTATTGCCTAGACCTCCGTCGGCTACTTGGGCAGGCCTACCACCCGCGGCAGGTGCAGCGAGTGCGCCGCACCGCCCCCGGGCAGCGCGCTGCCATGAGGTCGGGCCCACCAACGCATGCCGTCTGCGCGAGACTTCGGACTTGGCCCCGCGGGCCGTGGTCGCCCACGGATGCCCGCCGGTTCAGCGGTGCGGCAGCAGCGGACGCCCGGCCTCGGTGACTGCGAAGTGCACGGACTTCTGATCGCAGCGCGGCCGGCGCCTCGCCTTCACCGCCGGCCCCCCGTCGCGTCCGCCGGGTCGACGGCCTCGGGACCTGAGCCGCTGATCTCGCACGTCAAGCGGATCAGATCCAGCCTGTCCGCGCGTGCTCCCCACTGTGACCACGCAACCGATTCGCACGGACGTGCGATACATCTGCCTTCCTGACGCTGCGTCACTCATGCAGCCCCTTTTTTCCGATTTGTGGTCTATTGCTGTGAAATATGCGTGAATACTGCCGGGTGACGGCGCATCACCACCCCTGACAGGGAGTCGTTCTGCGGGTCCCCCTGCTCAGGGTGAGCCTGCGCGCCGACGCAGGTAGGGAGCTTGCGGCCCTGAGCAGTCATCGTCGCGGGCGCTCGGAACCCTCCTTCGGGAGGACTGAGGATCGAAGCAACAAGAAAGGTCCTGCTATGGCATTGGATGTCATCCGGTCGGCTCCACCCGACACAAGCCCTCAACGCAATCTGCTCAAACGGGGAGCCTTTGTACTGCTCCCCGCAGCGCTCCTGGCGTCGGCCGCCCTGGTCCCGACCCTCGCCCACGCCGCAGAAGCCCCCGTGTTGCTGGGGACCACCGCCAGTTACGGGGTCCTGGCCGGTTCGACGGTCACCAACACGAACCCCTCCGTCATCAACGGCGACCTGGGCCTCTATCCGGGCACATCGGTGACCGGCTTCCCGCCCGGCATCGTCAACGGAGTGACGCGCGTAGCCCCCAACGCCGCCGCCGCTCAGGCGAAGTCCGACCTCGTCGTCGCCTACGACGACGCGGCAGGCCGGGGGCCCGGGACCATTCTCGCTTCGGACGAGATCGGCGGACTGACGCTGGCACCCGGCGTCTACACGGCCCCGGCGTCCCCGCCGTCCCTGCAACTCACCGGGACGGTCACCCTCGACGGCGAGGGCGACCCCAACTCCGTCTTCATCTTCCGGATCCCCTCGACCCTGACCACGGCTTCGTCGAGTTCCGTGGCCTTCATCAACGGAGCAAATGCCTGCAACGTGTTCTGGCAGGTGGGCAGCTCCGCCACCCTCGGCACGACCACCCAGTTCAAGGGCACCATCCTGGCCATGCAGTCCATCACGCTGAACAACAGCGCCGTGATCGAAGGCCGCGCCCTGGCGCGTGAGGCCGCGGTCACGATGGACAACAACACCATTACGAGGCCGACCTGCGCCGTTGGTCCTCCCGGTCCGAGCGGTCCTCCCGGCCCGACCGGCAGCCCCGGCCCGACCGGCAGCCCCGGCCCGACCGGTGCCCCCGGCCCGACCGGTGCCCCCGGCCCGACCGGTGCCCCCGGCCCGACCGGTGCCCCCGGCCCGACGGGCGCCCCTGGCGCTCCCGGTGCCCCTGGCGCCCCCGGCCCGACCGGCAGCCCTGGCGCCCCCGGCGCCCCTGGCGCTCCCGGTGCCCCCGGCCCGACCGGCGCCCCCGGCGCTCCCGGTGCCCCCGGTGCCCCCGGTGCCCCCGGCCCGACCGGCAGCCCCGGCGCCCCCGGCGCTCCCGGCGCTCCCGGATCCCCCGGCGCCCCCGGTGCTCCCGGATCCCCCGGCGCCCCCGGTGCCCCCGGTGCCCCCGGTGCCCCCGGCCCGACCGGCAGCCCCGGCGCCCCCGGCGCCCCTGGCGCTCCCGGATCCCCCGGCGCCCCCGGTGCCCCCGGCCCGACCGGCAGCCCCGGCGCCCCCGGCGCTCCCGGATCCCCCGGCGCCCCCGGCCCGACGGGCAGCCCCGGCGCCCCCGGTGCTCCCGGCCCGACGGGACCCGCAGGACCCGCAGGACCTGTCGGACCCAAGGGACCCAAGGGACCCAAGGGGCCTCGCGGTGACAAGGGCGAGAAGGGGCACCACGGCCACGACAAGGACAAGGACAAGGACAAGGACAAGGACAAGGGCGGGAACGGCCACCACGACAAGGACAAGGACAAGGGCGAAAACGGCCGCGACGACCACGACAAGGACGAGGACGGCGACCACGACAAGGGCGAGAACGGGAACGGTCAGGACGACCACGACGAGGGCAAGCCGCCGTGGGCCGACTTCCTGCCGAACGGCCAAGACGCTGATCCCGGCGACGAGGGTCCCCGCCACGCGGCCAAGAGCGTCAACTTCGCCCACGTGAGCGCCGCCACCGGCCAGCAGCCGGCGGGGGCCGGCTCAAGCAGCGGGACCGGCATCATGGCCGCCTCTGCAGCAGCGCTGGCATTCGTCGGAGGCTCGGTCCTCTTCACCATGAAGAGAATCCGGCGAGGTACGACAACCCGACAGGACTAGCCCATCGCAGACTTGACCGCGTCACGCCCCTGACCCTTCGGGTCTCGAGCACTCGGCCGGATCGGCCAACGCTCCGCACTCCCGTCACCGACTGCTGCTTACGGGTCGGCGGCAGGGGCTGAAGCTCGGTCAAGCACGTAGGACGTCCCGTCCGCCGTTCGGCGGCTGAGCCCCTGGACACATCGTCCAGGGGCTCAGTGGCGCTCGCGAGTGATCAGTTCCGAGATCGGCCCTCACGTCATCCCTGGCCGGCGTACGCCTTCATGACTTCGTCGATGAAATGCCGGGTACTGTCCGGGCTCAGCGCCTGAGCCTGCAAGTGCGCATACAGATCTCCGTAGAGCCGCACGTCGGAACGTTTCTCCAGATAGAGGTCGCTGGTGAGCCTTTCCAGATACACCACGCTTGCATCGGTGGCGTCGGCGAACTCGAGCAGCGAGAACTGTCCTGAGACACCCGGGTGCGCACCCACACCGTGAGGGAGAACCTGCATGGTGATGTGCGGCTGGGCACCGAGGTGGATCAGATGGTCCAGCTGCTTGCGCATGACCTCGCGGCTGCCCACGACGCGCCGCAGCGCCGATTCGTCCAGTACGGCCCATAAGCGCAGCGGGTTCCGCGGGGCTCCCAGCCGGTCCTGGCGCCGCAGCCGCACCTGGAGGTGTGCGGCGGCCTGTTCGGGGGTGACATGAGGGATCGTTCCTGCAATGACCGCCCGGGCATAGGCGGGGGTCTGCAGCAGGCCGGGGATCACCAGCGGCTCGTAGAGCCGGATCGCGGCCGCCTCGGCCTCCAGACCGATGTAGGCGCCGTGCGGAATGTCGCCGTAGGAGTTCCACCAGCCCTGCTGACCCGATTCCCTGGCCAGCTGCATCAGATGGTCGACCCGCCGCTGGTCCTGAACTCCGTACAGCGCGCAGAGATCGCGCACATCGCGCGGCTTGATGAGACGGCGGCCGTTCTCCAGCAGGCTGATCTTGGGCTGGGAGATCAGCAGGCGCTCCGTCACCTGCTGTGTCGTCATACCGCTGATCTCCCGGAGCCGACGCAGCTCCGACCCCAGTCGGCGCCTGCTGACGGTGGGATTGACAGTGGCGCTCACAGGACGCGCACCTCCGCTCGAAAACTTTGCACAGGCGAGCAGATTGCCACGACCGGGCCCGCCGGCTCCGCTTTAGCTACGTGTCGCGCACGACGATTGGCGCCGGGCGAATGGCGGTCTCGGTTCGCATTTATTATCACCCGACTGGCCATATTTTTTGGTCCGAATAACTAGAACCCAAATATCTTTATGCTGCTTTTCATCGACGCGAATGACAGATCGCGCTTTGCGCAATATGCCAGCCAGGAGAGATCGCCCCCAGACCCGCCTCCGGGCAGTCGGCCCCTCGGGCGAAAAGCCCCTCATGCCGGAGGTGCGCTACGGGCATACCATGACAAATGGGTCATTGCACTCTCATGTGCGGCGACCCGGAAGGGCGGCCCCGGCGTGTGAATGTGCCGGGGTCGTTGTGGCGCCGTCGCTCGTAGGTCCGGACCGACAGCGAATACCCGCGGCGTGGGGTGTCGCACCCCCCCTGTCTTCCTCCTCGCCGGTGCGAACGACCCCGCGCTGGGGCCCGAGGCCATGCGGGCCCACCTGGATGCAGTGGTACCCGAATGCCGAGCTCGAGGTGCTCCCGGACACAGGGCACTACGCGCCGGAAGAGTCCCCCGAGGCCGTCGCCGCGGCCGTCGAGTGGTACCTCGGCCGCTGAGGCTTCGGGATCAGGCCGCCGGGTCGGCGGAGCCGCCGTCCGTGGGTTCGGGTGTGGTGGCGATGAGGATCTGAGCGGCCTGGGTGATGTTGTCGGCGCGGACGGCACGGGCCATTGCTTCGCGGGCGGCGTCGGCGGTGGTGTCCGGGGGAACCACCAGCAGGGCGAAGTGGTCGTTGTGGCCGCGGGTGATGAGGACGGTGTCGTCGCCGACCGGGTCGGAGTCGAGGTGCACGACCTGGCCGTCGATGACCAGGCGGGCCGGGAGGCCGTTCCAGGCGGACGCGTCCACGCCCACCCGGGTGATCGGCCCGAGATGCCCCGACAACACGCTGATCAGCGCCGGCAGCTCGGTCTCGATGTCCCGGGTGCGCGGCCACCACGCACCGTCCAGAAGCCCCTCCCGGGACCGCGTGGTCTCCAGCCGCAGCAAGGCGGTACCCGGTTTGACCGCCTGGTGGATCTCATCCGGCAGGAGCAGCGGGGACGGGTGGGGGATGTCGGAGTCAGCCATGTGGGTTCGCCCGTCTACGGGTGCGGCCGTACTGCGCCGCAGGTCGGCACCGGTGCCGGTGCCGGTCGGGCGACGTGCGGCCTGTCGTCCTTTCACGGTACTCCCGCCGCCCGCTCCACCGCCCGCCGGAAAATACCTGGTCAGACCGGCCGTAGCCCGCCGAACAGGCGTACAGTTAAAGCACCGGGAGTACTTCGCACACCGGCTTTCATGCGGGTGTCGTTTCCGGCGATCGCCTAAAAACCGGGCTGCCGACGGGCAGTCCGGGGGCAGGTCCGCATCATGACCACGACCCTCGACCGGACCGCGTCCCGCGACCTCGCCGCAGAGCTCCCGGCACGCTTGTCCCTCACCCCGAAGACCACGCTCGCCGGCCTGCTGGACGGGGCCTGGTGGCCCCACTCCCGCGACCTCGAAGCCGAGCTTCCGCCGCTCGCCGCCGCCCTGGAGGAACCCTGGGGCCGCGTCACCCGCGTCACCGTGAACCCCACCCGCTGGCCCGTCGTCCCGCACACGGTTGCCGTGGACGGGCGCACGCTGCACGTGGGCTGGTTCACCGAACAGGACCCCGACAAACTGATCCTGCTCTCCTACACCGTCGGCCGCTGGGACCTCCTCGTCATCCCGCCCGAAACCGCACCCGCCGCCGCGGCCCGCCTGATGGCCGCCGCCGCGATCCCGGGCAGCGCCCTCACCGCCGCAGTCCTGATGGCCAACGAAACCGTCATCGGGCGCGGCATCCGCGACGCCCGCACTCGCCGGGAAGCCACCTGGGAGGGCGAGGGCGGGGCCTGCATGTCGCCCTTCGGGGAGCCGATGGGACGAAGCGCCCTCCCGCTGCCCGCGAACGGCTGGAGGTGAGGTCCGTGGAGACCATCGTCCTCATCGCGGTGACCATCCTCGCGATCGCCATCGGAATGCGCTGGATCCACCTGCTCAACGCCCAGCACGACGCGCGGATCGAGGCCTACCGCTTCAGCGACCCCCTGCCGAGACCTCCCGGCCTGCCGGACGACACCGGTCGTCGAGCCCACCGCACGGATGCCGACCGGTGAGGAACAGACCTTCCTCCGACCGGGGGCAGCGGTCGGGGCGCCACGGCGCCCCGATCCGCCGACTTCTCGCCCACTCAGAAAGGGAACACGCCTACGTGAAGTACATCGAGACCCAGACACTGCCATCGCTCGGGCATGCCGAGGTACGGATCATCGCGCACACGCCCGAAGCCGCCCGAGCAGTCGCGGAAGCCCTTCGCGGCTGCTTCGCCGCGCCGGAGCAGCGCAGCTATCCCGGCCTCGACGGCGACACCCGCCTCCACCTCACCGTGGACACTGCAACACCTGCCGGCCCCGCCCGCTCCTGGCTGGCCACCAGCAGGACCCCCGTCGGCACCGGCGCCCACTCCGACGAGACCTGAGAACCCCGACGAGCCCCAACGGGCCCCGGAGCCCACCCCCGCACACGAAAGGACGCGGTCATGGCCACACTGCGGGATCGCAAGACCTACCGCGAACAGGTGCTCCGGGTCCTGTACGAAGCCGTCGAAGGCAACCGGCTCCTCGGCATCACCGGAGCACAGCTGCGGCGCGACCTCCACGTACCGGAACAGGACCTGGCCGCCGCCTGCACCTACCTCGCGGGCGAAGGCCTGATCACCGTCGACTGGGAACCGGGCAACACCCCCGCGATGGCCACCCTCACCCACGCGGGAATCCGGCGCATGGAGGCCGAGGAGGAAGAGCACGGCTGAAATCCCCTCGCACACGCGAAGAGGGCCTGGCGCCCCCGTCGCTACGGGCGCGCTACTGCCAGGATTCTCACGGCGATAGGTGGCCTGTACCGCCGCAAAACATCACTGGTACCGGAGAAGCGCCAGGGCATACCATGATGAATGGGTCGGTGCACTCTCACGTGCAGCGCCCGGAAGGGCGGCCCCGGCGTGTGAATGTGCCGGGGCCGTTGTGTCACCCTCATCGCGCCGCAGGGAGCGGGGCATGATCCATTCAGCCGATATCCGCGAGTGGCGCGACTGCGACGTCGTCGACCCAAAAGGACACAGGATCGGCTCGCTGGAAGCGATCTACGTGCACACCGCTACCGACGAACCGGCCATGGCCACCGTCCTCACCGGCTTGCCCACCCGCCGGCGCCTGGTCTTCGTTCCTCTCGACGAGGCGATCGTGGGACCCGGCTACGTCAAGGTCGCGCACGCCAAGGCAGTCGTGAAGAAGGCCCCGGCCATCGGCACTGATGACATCCTGCCCGCCGAGCAGGAAGAAGCGATCTTCAAGCACTACGAGATGGCTTACCAGCCCGGCGCCCACGGCGAACGGAAGCTCGCGCGCCGCTGACCGCCCCGAGCCCCGTGCCAGAGGAGGTGTCCGCAATGGCGATCTTCCTGTTCCTGCTTCTCGTGGCCGTCATCCTGGGACTCATCGGCGCGGTGGTGGAGGGCATGCTCTATCTCCTGATCATCGCCATCCTGCTCGTCGTGGCCTACGTGGCCTTCATCGCCACACGACGGTCCCGACGCTCGCATCGCAGCCACCTTCGGTAGTACTCGCAGGGGCCTTCCACCCGTGCCCCATCCGTGCCCTTCGGAGGGGTGAACAGCGGTCGACAGGGGTACAGCGGCACCCTCGCAGCGGACCACCCAGCAACCGATATTTGCAGGTCAGAGGCCATATCGACACTCTGAGCTCCATAGATTCCCAAGCTTATGGCGCGGGTTCGATTCCCGTCATCCGCTCCATTGCAAAGCCCCAGGTCAGCGACCTGGGGCTTGTTTGTTGTCTAGGCCTCTCAGGGCTCGCGATGTCATTCGCGCGCCATAACTGCCTTCACCGTGCATCAGGTTGGGCCCAGGCGCGTACGCAACAGGTTCAGGAAGACGGTGCCGGCAGGGCTGGAGGGGCCGTCCGTCCGCCAGGCCAGGGCGACCCGGCCGCGTAGCCGTGGCTCGGTGATCTCCAGCGTCCGCAGCCCGAAGGCCGACGCCGCGCCTGCGGGCAGGGCCGGGAGCACCGCCACGCCGAGACCGCGGGCGGCAAGCTGTGCAAGGAACGGCGGAGCGGCTGCCTCGAAGGCGATGCGGGGCTGGAAACCGGCCTGAGTGCACGCGCGGTCGAGCACTCCACGGATACCCGTGCCGCGCGGCAGACTGATCAGCGGACGGTCGCGGAGCTCTGCCAACGGAATGTGCGTGCGGTCCGGGGGCGTGAGGGCGGGGTCGTCCGGGGCGACCGCCGCGACCAGGGGTTCGTCCACCAGGACCTGGATGGAGATGCCTGGCGGGGGCTCCTCGTCCGCGAGTCCGATCACGGCGATGTCGAGTTCCCCTCGGTGCAGCGCGGCGAGCATCCGCTCCGAGGTGTCCTCGGTGAGGGTGATCTCCACCTGGGGGTGGCCCCTATGGAAGCGGGCCAGAATGCCGGCCAGGTCGGAGTCGTGGGCTGCCGCGGACGCGCCCGAGACGAGGCCGAGGGTGACGTGACCACGCAACAGTCCGGTGAACTCGTCTGCGGTCTGCCGTACCGCTTCGACTGCGGAGAGCGCGGCCCGCGCGTACGGCAGTACGGCCTCGCCCACCTCCGTCAGGGTCACCGACCGACCGGAGCGGTCGAGCAGCGGGTGCCCGAGTTCCTTTTCGAGCCGGCGGACTTGGGCGCTCACCCCAGGCTGCGCCAGGTGCAGCCGGGCGGCGGCGCGGGTGAAGTTGGCTTCCTCCACGACCGTGACGAAGTAGCGCAGCTGCCGAATGTCCATAACTGATCATGCTAGTTGCGAGACATGCAAACTCTTGGACTTATGGCGGGCCTGCCGAGAGCCTTGAGGCCATGGGGAATACGACGCACCGCAGACCAGCCTCGGAGATCAGGGCCGCGATCGCGGCCGAACGCAGGGAGCTGGCGGTCATCCTGGACGGCCTGTCGGCCGAGGAGTGGAACGCGCCGACCCTGTGCGGGGG
This sequence comes from Streptomyces sp. NBC_01296, assembly GCF_035984415.1. Classification (NCBI taxonomy): domain Bacteria; kingdom Bacillati; phylum Actinomycetota; class Actinomycetes; order Kitasatosporales; family Streptomycetaceae; genus Streptomyces; species Streptomyces sp. NBC_01296. Next base: position 4,281,513 of record NZ_CP130720.1, read on the forward strand.
GTGGCGGGTACGGGAAGTCGCGGCCCACATGACGATGGGGTTCCGGTACTCGCTCACCAAGATGGCGTGGGAACTGATCAGAGCGCGGGGCAGCCTCCACCAGATGACCGACCGATGCGCCCACAAGGACGCGGCCGCCCATTCGACGCGCGAGCTCGCCGCATTGCTCGGCGACAACGCGGATCACCCCTGGAGGCCGCCGGTCGGCGGCATCGAGGCGGCCCTGGGCCACGACGTGATCCACGGCCTGGACATCACGGTCGCCCTGGGCCTCGGCCGTCAGGTTCCCGAGGATCGCTTGCGCATCCTCCTGGAGGGCGTCGACGCCAAAACCCTCAAGTTCTTCGGAGCCGACCTGGGCGGCATCGAGCTCCGCGCCGACGACCTCGACTGGTCCTTCGGTACCGGCACGCCCCTGCACGGAACCGCACAGGACCTCCTCCTGGTCGCGTACGGCCGACGGCTCCCCCCAGGGCACTTCAGCGGCGAACCGGGCGACCGCTTCCTCGCTGCGCGGGCATGAAGGCCCGCCTTCCCAACCCGGAGACGTCGAACGGACATGGCCGCACAACCATCCACGTTCTGGAGCCAACGAACATGCGCATCCGACTCCTCCAGGGACTCGCCCTGCTCGCCACCGGCCTCCTCGCCGGCGCGTTCGGCTACGGCGCGGCCAACCTCGTCCCCACCTTCAACGCAGTACCGCTCGACATGCGGCTGTCATTCCACGCCGAGCTGATGAAGATGAACGGCATCACCATGCAGGCGGCGATGGCCGTGTCGACGCTGAGCTCCCTCGCTCTCGCGGCCCTGACACGCGGCCGCGCCCGGCTGATCGCGGGTACCGCAGCCCTGCTGACCTTCGCGTCCTTCCTGATAACGCGGCTTGGCAATGTGCCGATCAACGGCCGGATCAAGGAATGGGCACGCACCTCGGCACCGGTCGATCACGCGGAGATCCTGCGGCGCTGGGAACTCTTCAACAACCTGCGCACGCTCACCGCCCTAGCCGCGTTCGTTCTGCTGATCATCCTCGCCCTGAGGCAACCGCCGGCTGGCCGCAACACGTCAGGCTGATCCCGCTCCCCTCCCGGACGTCTCGGCAGTCGTGAAGATCCGGTCCAGGTGGTGACGGAGCACCGCGATCGCCGACTCCGGACTCCGCTGGCCCACGAGGATGCTGGTGCCCATGGCCGCCGCCATCGCGAGCAGACTGATCGCCTCCGTGCGCGCGTCGGCGTCCGGGTCGGCCAGGCCTGAGCTCTGCGCCTGTTCGATGAGGCCGGTCAGGGCGTGCTCCGCGGCGTCGGGGTTGTCGATGAAGGGCTGGGCGGCCAGGGCCTCGTCGGTGACCGACAGGATCGCGTACGAGCTGTACAGCAGGTGGAACGTGCGGCTCTCCTCGTCGGTCGGCAGCGAGGCCAGCAGCAGTGCCTCCACCGTGGTGCGCGGGCCCGGGTCCGGGCCCGCGGCGGCCAGTCGGGCGCCCACCCGCGCGGTGAAGCGGTCGGTCAGGTGGCGGAGGCCGTAGAAGAGCAGCTTCTCCTTGGTCTCGAAGTAGTACTGCACGAGCCGGAGCGACACTCCCGCCTCCGCGGCCACGTCGCGCATACCGACGGCGTGCAGTCCGCGCCGCCCCGCGACCTGGATGAGCGCCTCGGCGATCTGGGCGCGCCGCTCCTCGTGATCCACACGCTTCGGCATGTTCCCGTGTCTCCGCCTGTCGCCTGTCGATGGTGGGTTCGTGCTCCGCTGCCCGAACCCCTTCATGGTACCGATGTACCACATTGATGATACGGTCGTACCACGAAGAACGGATCTTCACAGGAGGTGCCGCCGTGCCCGAGAACACCGCCCGCGTACGCCGCGATGTCGGCCGCTACGTCAACGACACTCTGCGCGACCGCTACTTCGCCGCCGAGGACGTGCTCCACGCGATGGGGGCACCCATCCGCTCCGAGAGGGACGTCGAGACGACCTTCGGCACCACGCACGTCTACCGGTACGGGCCCGCGGACCCCGCCGCCGAGTCCCGGACGCCGATCGTCCTGATCCACGGCGCGGCCTACTCCTCCGCCATGTGGTTCCCCAACACCCCCGGGCTCAGCCTCGACCGCCCCGTCTACGCCCTCGACACCCCGGGCGACGCGAACCGCAGCGTCCACCGCGAGCCCATGTGGCAGCCCGAGCGCGCCGCGCAGTGGATGGACGAGGCCCTCGACGCGCTCGGCCTCGACCGGGTGCACCTCGTCGGCTCCTCCTACGGCGGCTGGCTCGTGCTCAACCAAGCCCACCGGCGGCCCGAACGGCTGGCCTCGGTCACCGCCCTGGACCCCGGCGGCCTGGAGAAGGTCGGCCTGCGCTTCTTCGTCTGGATCTTCATCAGCCTGTTCGCCACCTTCGCCCCGAAGGCGCTGCGCCCCCGACTCGCCAAGTGGCTGGACCAGCCGGTCCTCGCCATCCCCGAGATGCGCGAGTGGATCCAGCTCGGCGCCCGCGCGTACCGGATCCGCCGTCCCGCACCCCTGCCGCTGGCCGAGGACGCGCTGCGGTCCATCCGGACCCCGCTCTACGTCATCATGGGCAAGCACAGCCTGCTCGTACACCCCAAGCGGCAGCTGGAACGCGTTCCGCGCCTCGTTCCCGGAGCCCGCGCCGAGATCATCACGGCGACGGGGCACGGCCCGCAGATCGACCACCCCGACGTGGTCAACGCCCGGATGCTGTCCTTCATGGAAGACGTCGACTCCCTCGACCCTGCTGCGATCGGCGGCGCATAGGGCTACGGGGGTGACGCCTCGGGCGCCTGGAAGAGCACATCCGCCGTGTGCAACGGGGTCGGTAGGGTGACGACGTGTCTACGCTGCCGCTGATCCTCTTGCTGTCCGGAAGCCTGCGGGCCGGTTCGTCCAACGAGGCGGTACTGCGCACTGCGCAAGCAGTGGCCGCGTCGCAGGTACGCACCGCCGTGTACGAGGGGTTGGCCGCGCTTCCGCATTTCAACCCCGACGACGACACCGATCCGCTGCCCGCGCCTGTGGTCGAGCTACGGGCGGCGATCGGCGAGGCGGCTGCGGTGTTGATCTGCACTCCGGAGTACGCGGGCACTCTGCCCGGCGCGTTCAAGAACCTGCTGGACTGGACGATCGGCGGCACCGAGATCTGCGACAAGCCCGTGGCCTGGGTGAACGCCGCCTCCCCCGGACGTGGTCAGGGTGCGGAGGCCACGCTGCGACTCGTACTCGGCTACACCGGAGCCGCCATCGTGGAATCGGCCTGCGCCAGGATTCCGGTGCCCTCCCATATGGTCGGCGCCGACGGACTCATCACCGATCCGCATGTGCGCGAGCAGGTGGGCGAAGTGCTTGCCGTACTGACAGACGCTCGCGAACAGGCGGCCGATCCCGACCGGGCATAGCGTCCCTCACCACGCGCCCCGCCCTACCGCCCGTCAGCCGGACCCGGTGAACTGGCCGGTGCCCACCACCTTGAGGAGGGCGAGGCGTTCGCCGGTGTCGCTGCCGACGGGCGGGGTGTACAGGACCACGCGCTGATCCCCCTCCGGGGCGAGCAGGACCTGGCAGTCCAGGTCGACCGGGCCGATCAGCGGGTGCAGGACACGCATGCGCGATGCCCGGCGTACGGCGACCTCGTGCAGTTCCCACAGTCCGGTGAACTCCTCGCCGGATCCTTTCAGTCGCTCCACCAGGCGGGTCGCGGCCGGGTCGGCGGCCCGTCGGCCCACGGCTGCCCGCAGGTCCGCCACATGCAGCCGGCTGTAGTACTCGTGCTCCTCCGGCGGGTACGCGGTGCGCTGGGCCGCGTCGGCGAACCAGCGCCACACCACGTTGCGGCCGTGCTCGGACACCGAACAGACGCCGCCCAGCAGCGCCTCGGCCATCGCGTTCTGGGCCAGGACGTCACCGAGATCGCTGAGCACCTGCACTGGCGTGCCCGGCAGTTGGTCCAGCAGGTGCAGCAGTCCCGGGCTCACGTGGTCGCCCGAGGTGCGGGCGGCCGGGGGGCGCCGGCCGGCAAGGAGGTGGAGGTGGTCGCGTTCGTCGCCGGACAGACGCAGGGCGCGGGCCAGGGCGGCGAGCATCTCCGACGAGGGCTGCGGGCCGCGGGCCTGTTCGAGGCGGATGTAGTAGTCGGCGGACATGCCCGCGAGCTGGGCGACCTCCTCGCGGCGCAGGCCCGGCGTACGCCTCCGGGGGCCGACGGGCAGACCCGCGTCCTGGGGCCGGACCCGGTCGCGCGAGCGGCGCAGGAAGTCGGCGAGTGCCTCACGGTCGATCTTCATACGGTCATCCTGCCGGACGGTCCGGGGCTCAACCAGGGACTGCCGATCCCAGGGTAGGGAGGTCTCTCCCGACCGTTGCCGGACGGCGGCACTGTGGGTCTGGCCGGAGCACGAACGCCCCGGCCGACACAGCAGACAGGGAGCATTCCATGGCCACCGTCACCGTCAACGGCGCACAGGTCCACTACGAGAAGGCCGGCTCGGGCCCCGCCCTGGTCCTGGTCCACGGCACCGGATCGGCCGGCGCCGCCGTCAACTGGGGTCAGACCGCGCCCCGCTTCACCCCGCACCACACGGTGATCACCCCGGACCTGTCCGGCACCGAAGCGACCGTCGACGACGGCGCCCCGCTGACCGCCGAGGGCCTCGCCGCCCAGGTCATCGCCGTCATCGAGGACGCGGCTGACGGGCCCGTCGACCTGCTGGGCTTCTCGATGGGCTCCACCGTCACCGCCACGGTCGCCGCCCTGCGCCCCGACCTGGTGCGGCGGCTGATCCTCGTCGCCGGCTGGGCCCACACCGACGGCGACGAATACCTGCGCAGCCTCTTCACCCTCTGGCAGGACCTCGGCGCCTCCGTCCCCGCCTCCTTCGGCCGCGCGGTGACGATGACCGGCTTCAGCCGCGGCTTCCTCAATTCCATCGGCCGCGACCAGTTCGAGGCCCTCATCCCCAACATGCCGCCCACCCCCGGCACCCTCCGCCACATCGCCTATGACCTGAGGGTGGACATCCGGCCCCTGCTGCCGCTCATCGAGGCCCCCACCCTCGTGATCGGGGGCACCCAGGACATCACGATCCCGGTCCAGCACAGCCGCGCCCTCCACGCCGCGATCGCGGACAGTTCCTATGCCGAGATCGACGCCGGCCACGTCATGTTCTTCGAGCAGGAGGACGTCTTCACCGAGCTCGTCACCCGGTTCATCGAGGGCCCCGTCACGGCCGACGCGTGAGCGGAGACCGGCCCACAACACCATGGGGATTCGCACACTCGCCACGTCGCAGGCAGACGGTCAATCACCCACTCGAAGAACCAACTTGGCGGGGGCGGACTGCGAGCCCGCCCCCGCGACTCAGCTGGTGATCACCAATGACCACCGATCGGTTGGTGGCCGGCTGTAAGCGGCGCCGACTACGGATACGGAGCGGAGCCCTTCGACGACACGCCACCCAACGACCCACCCCTGTCCGAACCCTCAAGGCCGGGGCGGCTGACATCCGCCCCCCGGACCGTCACGCTTCGCGCAGCCGTCTCGGCAGGTGCTTTGCCCGGATCCGGATCCCCGATGCCCTCGACCCGGGCGACGACGCGACCGCGGCAGCCCACATCGCCGTCCTCGCGGAAACGCTCTCGCAGGCCCCGATGACACCTGCACCCCAGGGCAACACTCAGCCCGCGGTGCCCCTCGGGTCGAAGTCCCGGGGCTGCTCGCCTGCGTAAGCGGTGGACAGCGCGGTCCATCCTGGGCGCGCGCTCATCGCCCCACCGATCAACCCTTGGCGAACGGGCCCTTCGGCGACCTGAAGCAGCAGGGTTGCGGCCGTTCCCCTCGAGGGGTCGTGGTTCCGGCAGGGCGAGACCGGGCACTGCTGCTCACCTGTGCAGACGCAGCAGCGTCTCGTCACAAACGTGTGACAGAGACGGCTGATTCGGCGACGAATGCCACTACTCAGCAACAAATAACGAGATGTGACCCTCAATCACTTTGTAAGTGACAACGCCTGGTTGATAGACATGGAACGCCAGTTCTGGCCACGGGTGTTCGAGTGGCTTGTTGTGAGAGGTGCGGGGGTGAGCTCGTGAAGTTCGACATGGGTAACACGGCGTTGTCGGGGCTGAAGTCCCGGACGCAGGGTTCGACTGAGGATCTCGATGGTCTGATCCGACAGCTGATTGCCGCTGCCGCGCCGTTGGAGGGCAAGTTCCACGGTTCGGGCAAGGTGGCCTTCGACCAGTTCAAGGAGCACTCGGACGAGGTGACGGCCGCGCTGAACAGTGCGCTGCGCTCGATCCTGGGTGGTCAGTCGGGGATGGACACGTCGTTCGGCCAGGGTGACCAGGAGTCGGCGGACAACGCCAAGCAGCAGATGGCGGCGGCGAACTTCGACGCGGCTCGTTTCTCGGGCCGCTAGGCAGACGGGGGTAGTTGACATGGGTGGAACGGGTACGGACCGGCGTAGCTACGACCTCGGCGCCTCGACCGAGGTGCAGGGGTCGCTGGACGGCATCATCGGCCGGCTGGAGACGGTGCTCCGCGAGCGCGAGTCGGCGGTGAAGGCGGCGATGGCCGACTTCCAGGCCGACGGCGTGTCGGACGAGTACCACGGCAAGGAGCAGCGCTGGGACAAGGCGGCCGCCGAGGTCCGCGCGATCATCGCGCTGCTGCGTTCGACGATGACGAAGAACGACGGCACCGCGCGCCAGACGCTGACCAGGGCCAAGGCCGCGGTCGACGCCATCGGCTGACGCCGGGGCACGGGAAAGAAACGTCTTACGAAACGGGGGACATCGTGTCCAATTGGGACATCAAGCCGGATGGCGTTCGTGGGGTCCTCAGCAAGACCGTCGAGGCCGGGGGCAAGTTCGAGGACGAGTTCACAGCGTACGGCGACGGCTTGGTGGGCGCCGCGACGTGGGCGGGCACGATGGTTCTGGGCGGGACCGAGATCCCCAAGGGGGGTGCGTTCGGTCCCGTGGCCCAGGCGCTGCAGGAGTTCCAGCAGCACACGGAGAACGACGTGAAATTCCTTCCGGTCCGGACGGCGAAGTCCATCACCGGGGCGCGCCTGGCCACTGAGGAGTACCTCAAGGGCGACCTGCAGATGGCGAAGAACAAGCAGGAGGAGTACTCCAAGGCTCCGACTCCGGAAGAGATGAAGGGCCCCAAGAAGTGATCGACCTGGGGAAGATACCGACCTTCACGGGCAATCTGGAGACTTTGGAGACGCATGCGACGTCGCTGAAGACGACTGCCTCCGGCATTCGCGGTACGGGCAAGGACGTTCACAACGCGTTTCAGGCGTTGGATCCGGTCTACGACGCCCCCGAGCAGGAGGAGTTGCTCAATTCGACGATTCCGGTGCGGGACAAGGCGGACGAGTTCGCGAAGAAGCTGGAGTCCGTCAGCGGTGCGCTGACGAGCTTCGCGTCGACCGCCCGTCCGCTGGTGGACAAGATGAAGCAGCTCCGCGAGGATGCGGAGAAGTTCGTCGCGGACAACAAGGACGATGACGACTGGCAGCAGGACCAGGGCAAGATCGACGAGAACGCGCGTCTTGTCCGTGAGGTCGGTACGACGTGGGTGGCGTTCCAGGGCGTCGAACGGGATGCGGCCAACAAGATCACCTCATTGGTGGGTGGTACGCATTTCGTCGTCGATGACGGTTCGCACAAGGCCGGCATGTACGGCTTCAAGGAAAGCGACGTCAAGGATGCCAAGGAGACGCCTTGGGGGACGGTCGACGAGCGTGAGTACACGGGTCTGCGGGCTGCGTGGGAGTGGACGAAGGACAATGTCGGCGGTGCGCTGAAGGGGTTCTTCGTCGACGGTGTCTGGGGCACGCTCAAGGGCCTGGGCAGCATGGTCAACGTGTTCGACTGGGACAACTTCAAGAAGACCTGGTCGGGCATCGGCGACGTCTTCGGCGGTGTCAGCGGCTACCTCATCACGCCGTACGACTGGGTGCTCGACAAGACGCTCGGCCCGGAGGACCACACTGACCGTGAACGCCAGAAGGCGGCCCTGCGCAACTTCGGCAAGTCGATGGTCGCGTGGGACGAATGGGGCAAGGACCCCTCGCGGGCGGTCGGGACGGTGCTGTTCAACGGTCTGACCCTCGGCTCGGGCTCCCTCCTCAAGCTCGGCAAGGCCGGCCAGGCCGGGAAGCTGGGTGCGGCCGCGGAGGCCGCGACCTTGCTGGGCAAGGCGGGCGCGCTCGTCGACCCGATGAGCTACCTCGGCAAGGCGGCGGGCATCACCAAGCTCAAGGTCGGCGACTTCATGGAGGGCCTCAAGGCCAGCCAGGCGGGCGTGGACGACATGGCCCGCAACATGCCGACCGGCACCGCGCCGCACCCGGGCGAGGTTCCCGCGGCTCCCGGCCGTTCGGGGGAGCCGGCCTCCACTCCGTCCCACTCGGGCGACGGAGCTTCCCACTCCTCCGGCTCCGGCGAGAAGACGCCGCCTGGGCGTGAGTACGTCGACCATGCGGGCAACAAGCGCGTCATCGGCGATGACGGGTACATCAGGGACGAACACGGCAACGTCGTTCGCGACACCGAACCCGTCAGGGAGCCGCACAAGGACGACCTGCCCAACGTCCACGAGCACGAGACCGCTCCGGTCAAGGAAGAGGCGAAGGTCCTCGAAGGCGCGGGCGGCCCCAGCCACGTGGAGAGTGCGGCGGGCCACCCGACCGGGACGACCACCCACCCCGTCGGTGGGACGGCCACCCACACTCCAGGCAGCACAGCCGACAACACGGCGCACAACAACCACACCACACCAGGTGGCGGTGGCTCCGGGACCCACAGCAGCACCGGCAGCACCGCGACCGGCGGCGGCACTGCCACCCATGGCGACACCACCACGACGGGCGGCGACGGCCACGGCGGCGGCTCGGGCGTTCCCCACCAGGGTGACGGCGGCGGCCACGACGCCTCGAGCAGCTCCCCCGATGCAGGCAGCCAGGGCGACGCACCCGATGCTTCGACAGGTGGTGCCGGAGACCAGCCGATGGACCCCAAGGTGGTCGACGAACGCATCAAGGAGTTGGACGACCGACAGGGTGGCCAGGGGCACGCACCAGGCCGTCACCTTTACCCTGACGACCAGGCCCTCATCGACCGGCTTGGGACGGTACTCCTTGACAGCAATGGAACTCCCAAGGTGTACGGGCCGGCTTCCAACTACCCCGGACTCCTCAAGTCCGAAAACAACATCGACCCGTTGACCGGCACGACGGTGGACGGCGTGAACGGCGGCGTGCACCGAGTTGGCCCCTATGCCACCCGCTTCGACAACGCAGAAGACATGGTGCGTGCGGATGCATATTTCCGTGACGAAATCGCGCGCACCGGAGAGGTGCCGAAAGAGACGTCGATTGAGGACATATTGGGTCCTGGAGCTCACGATGAATTTAGCGGCTACTATCGCGATCCGGCCAACCCGACTGCCTTCAAACCGGTAGACTTCGAAGGCGGATCAATCGTTCCGGTCTATCGACTCCATGATGGCAAGTGGGATCTGCACACCATGTTCGCCAACCCGGCACCCGGCCGCCACCCGTGAAAGAGAAATTGAATGGAAGAGCGATTCGAGCGGTTCGTCAAGACATATCTCAACCTCACGGAAGGATATGATACGAGCGGCTACCTCAGGCCTACACTTATGGGATTCAACGAATCGTTCGTTGAAGCGGTTCGTTCAGGTTTCACCCAGGCTCTGGCAGACGACTCGTTCGGGCCGGCCGAATATGAGCGGCTGACCGATATCGAATTCTCCGACAGGGAAACTCTTCACGCCTACCTCCAGGCCATGTATGACTATCTGTTCAATGGTGCGCCGGAGCAGCCGACGCCGCCGGGTTAATGGAGTGTTCTCGCTGGCGGTGGCCGTGGTCGGCTGCCGTCGCTTCATGGAGAACCGTGGGGACGACGTGGTGGAGCCCGAAGCCTGGCCCTTGCCAGGCGTTCGGGGTGCCGTTCTTCTCCGTGCCTGACGAGCTGAAGTTCCTGGGACAGTGGGTGACGGCCGACATCCGGCGCTCGCCGCTGAAAGTCCTGGAGGCGATCGACCTGGTGAACGAAACCAAGGCCAACCCGGACTTCGCACCGGAGGATCTGAACGGAAAGGCGCATACCGTCACCATCAGCCCGCAGGGCGTCAGGGTGGAGAACCACTACGTCGAGCACGTTCAGGGTGACTACTCCCTCGACGACGCGTTCCCGGTCCTGGCCGACTTCTGGGACTACTGCCGCCTGGCGAATCCCGAAGAGGCCGAATCGCGACGACGCGAATACGCTGCGGAGCGCGGTCGCGATTCGCTGGACGGACATGATGCACACACGCCGGGACTCGGAGTGGCTCATCAAGAGCGTCGTGCCGCATGACTACATCAGCGGACCGTGACGACGACCGACGGGCGGAATGCGAAAGGATGCCACTCGTGACCCGCTTCACTGAATTGCTCGGCACGGATTTCGACGGCGAGCCGACGACGGATATCGACGATGTGATCTTCGGGGCCTTCGACGAGCCCGGACACCGGGACCGCGTGGCCGGACTCGTCGAGCTGATGAACGATCCCGCCGAACCGGAGATCGAGCGTTTCCTGGCCTGCGTGGCGCTGGCGACCTGGGGTGAGACGGCCGGGTACGAGGCGGTCATCCGGGCTGCCGCGGACCCCGGGAACACGCTTTGGCACGAGTTCTCGATCGACCGCAAGTTCTCGGTCGACAGCACCTTCGCGCAGCTCGCGGACGCGGTGGCCGATGGGGACCTGGCGCAGGAGAAGGGGACCGGACCACTGCGCGTGGAGGCGGCCCGCTCCTTGGTGCGGCTCGCCGACAGCCAGTACTTCGAGGACAGGCTGGGCGAGTTGTTCGACAACGCCACGCTGCGGGCGCTGCTGGACGACATCAAGGAGGTGGTCGACCTGGGCGTGCGGTCCCTGGCGGCGGGCGAGAAGCGCCTGTTCGACCTGCCCACGCAGTTGGTCGACCTGGCCAGTGCGGTGTCGGTTCTCGATGGCCCCCTGGGTGTGCACATGGCCCTGAGCGTGCTGAACGTCAGCTCCTCCCCCCGCCCGCTGAACCACGCCGTCGCCCTCGTGTATCGCGCCAAGGGGCCGGAGGCCCGGCAATTCGCCGATTACCTGCTGGCAGTGGGCGACGAGAAGGTGCGCGCTGAGGTCCGCGAGGCGCTGGGCCAGGAACGGCAGTGAGTTTCTCGGAGACCGAGGTCTTCCGGGCTCCGGTCGTCGCCGGGCGGTGAACTACCGCCCGGCGACGGGTGGATCGTCGACGCGCTTTTGCGTTCCCCCGGTGAAAGTTGATAGTCATGGCGCCCGGTGCGTGTCATGACCGCGCCGTTCCATGGTGCAGGGGTGTCCTGGCCGCTGTTCATGGCCTTGCAGATCGCCGGGGGTTCGTAGGTCCACACCGGCTCGTGGAGCCCGGCTGATCGGGGAATGATGGCGAAGGATTACGACAGTCAGCTGCTGGAGTCGGTGTCGGTACGGCGCCGACGCATGCGGGATGCCCTGCTCTACGGGGCCCAGCGGGCCCGCCGTACGGCGGACGAGAAGCTCGGCAGGATATTCGCGGGCATCGCCATTGCGGCGCTTCTGTGCGCCGGTTGTGTGGGGTGGTCTTTCATCCAGCACACCCTGGCCAAGCAGAAAGAGCAGCAGGGGCAGCAAGAGCAGCGCTATGCACCGCAGTTGACGCCCTCACCGTCGATGTCACCGTCGAAGTCACCGTCGAAGTCACCTTCGCCGTCCTCCTCGAAGGCGAAAACGCCGAACAATCCGAAAGGAACGCACAAAGTGACGGAGTCGGCCCAGTGATAGGTTCTGCCGCGTGGTGAACGTGGGGGGCAAACAGCGTACGGAATTGAGCAGGATCACACTCGTCGGCGACCGCCGGCGCGTGGATCTCGTGCTGCCCGCGGACGAGCCCATCGGGCGGCTCCTGCCCGATGTCCTACGGCTGTTGGGCGACAAGGTCGGCGAGCGCCCGGCCGCCCGGCATCTGATCACCGCTGAGGGAACGGTTCTGCCGCAGGACGGGACCCTCGCGGGTGCCGCCGTGCCCGACGGCGCCGTGCTCCGGCTCGTCCGCGTGCACGACGCGCCCTCCGCGCCCGTCGTGCACGACGTCACCGACGAGCTCGCCGAGGACCTGGACGTACGCGCGTGGCGCTGGCGCTCCGAGGCCCGGCGGTGGACCTCGGGCCTGGCGGCGATCGTGCTGGCCGTGACCGCCGCCGTGCTCGCGCGCAGCAGCCAGGGCCCGGCCCCGGTGGCGGCCGCACTCGCGGTGGCGGCCGTGCTGGTCGCGGCCGTCGGCGCGGTCGCGGCCCGGATCGGCATCCGGGCCGGTCGGTCCGCGCAGCCGGGAAGCCGGGCGGGAGCCGAGGCGGAAGGCCAGGCAGCGCGCGACCTCGGCACCACCCTCCTGCTGACCGGTGGCGCGCTCGGCGTGTTCGCCGCGTGGACCGCCGCCGACGCGCACGCCTGGTCCGGGCCCGCACGGCTCGCCGCCGTGGCCGGCGCGCTCACCGTGACACTCGCGCTCCTCGGGCTGTTCTCGCAGCTCGGCAGGGGCGGTCTGATCGGCGCCGGAGCCGTCGCCGTCACCACCGGAGTGTGGGAGGCCATCGCGGCATTCCAGGCCGACCCGGCGCGCCTCGGCTCCGTCATGGCCGTCGTCTCCCTCGTCGTCCTCGGCCTGCTGCCCCGCCTCGCGCTGATGGCGGCCGGGCTCACCGGGCTCGACGACCGCCGCTCGGGCGGCGCCTCCGTCAGCCGCCACGAGGTCGAGACCGCCCTGGCCGCCACCCACCGCGGGCTGGTCCTGGCCACGGTCGCCGTCGCCGTGTCCGCCATGGCCGGCGGGCTGCTGGCCGTCACCTCGCCCTCGTGGTGGACGGTCCTGCTCGCGTCCGTGATGGTGGTCGTGCTGCTCTCCCGCTCGCGCGCCTTCCCCCTGATCGCCGAGGTCGTCACGCTGCTGGCCGCCGCCCTGGTGCTGCTCGTGCGCCTCGCGGTGCTGTGGATCGACCACGTCCCCGGCACCCCTGCCGGTCCGCTGGCAGCGCTCTGCGGGGTGGCGATCGTGCCGCTCGCCGTGCTGTCGGTCCGGCTGCCGGAACACGTCTGCGTCCGGCTGCGGCGCGCCGTGGACCTCGTCGAGACCATCGGCGTGATCGCACTGTTCCCGCTCGCGGTCGGGGTGTTCGGCGTCTACGTACGTCTGCTCCACCAGTTCTGAGCTCCAGGAGAGACCGCATGCCCCAGGACGACTGGCAGGGCGACCTACTGCGCGACCTGCGCAACCTCACCAACGACCCCGGCGAACCGGGACCGCCCGGGGAGCAGGCCGGCCGGCCCCCGACCGCATCCGCCGACGCGCCTGCGCAGGCCGGCGCACCGGGCCCGGCCGCCGACGCCCACCCGGCGCCCACGCCCGCGCCTGCGCCCGCCCCCGCGCCCGCCCCCAGGCCCCTGCCCGCGCCCGTCACCATGGAGCTCCCGCTCCCCGACGAGCTGGTCAAGGGCAAGCCGCTCAGCGGCGACTCCGCCGCAAAGCGGACCTCCCGCTCGCTGCGCCGCCTCGTCGGTTCCTCCGCCAGCCGCGAGGTGGAGGAGGCGACCCGCGTCGCGCAGGCGCTGCAGCAGCCGCTCACCACCGGCCGACAGATCGTCGTCACCAGCATCCGCGGCGGCGCGGGCAAGACCACCGTCGCCGCGCTGCTCGGCCACACCTACGCGCACTACCGTCAGGACCCCGTGCTGATGCTGGAGGCCGACCCGGCACTGGGCACCCTCCCGGCCAGGCTCGGCGTCACCAAGGTGCGCTGGACGACGAGTGACGTCGCGCAGCTCATCGACCCGTCGATGCAGCTCACCGACGTCGTCGGCTACCTCGTCCAGCTGCCCGACCGGGGCTGGCTCCTGCCCGGCAGCCAGGGCCGGGTGGGCAACCGGCTGGAACTGGAGGAGTACCGCACGGTGATGGTCGCGCTGCGCCGCTACTTCGGCGTCACCGTCGTCGACTGCGACACCCTCCCGAGCGAACTGTCCCGCACCGCCTTGTCGGCGGCCCAGGCCCGCGTGCTGGTCACCCCCGCCACCGCCGAGGGCATCACCGGTACCCGATCGGTGCTGGACTGGATGGCGTCGCTGTCGCGCCCCAGGATGCTGGAGAGAACCGTGGTCGTCGTCTCCCCGTCGTCCCCGCACATGACCCTCGATGCCACCGCGGCGCGAGAGCACCTCCGGCTCGACGGCGTGAAGGTACTGATGCTCCCCTACGACCGGCACCTCGCCACCGGGGGCCCGATCCGCACCGACCTGCTCGGCCAGGTCACGCGCGAGGCCGTCACCGAGCTTGCCGCCGAAGTCCTCACCCGAGCCATGAGCAGGCGAAGCAACCGATGAGCACCCGCATAGTCCACCGCCCCGCCCGCACCACCCGGCCGCTGCCCACCCCCGAGGCGCGCACCATCGAGCCGCCGCCCAACCTGCCCGAGGGCAAGACCGGCGGCGCCCTGCACACCCTCATGCCCATTGCCGGCGTGATGAGTTCCGTCGTGATGATGACGATGGTGCGCAACAGCCAGTTCGCCGGACTCGGCGCGATCGTGCTCCTCGTCACCGTCATCGGCTCGGTCGGCATGCTGCTGTCCCAGCGGGGCAAGGCCCAGCGCACCCGGCGCCAGCAGCGCGAGCGCTACCTGGAGTACCTGGAGGAGCTCCGCGAGGAGCTGGGCGCCGAGGAGCGCGAGCGCCGCGAGACGGCCCGGGTCCTCGACCCGCCGCCCGAGGCGCTCTACGACATCGTGCGCGACCCCGCGCGGCTGTGGGAGCGGCGCCGCCGCGACAGCGACTTCCTGCGGATGCGCGTGGGCACCGGTCGGATGCCCGTACGCCCCCTGGTCATCGGCGAGCAGGGCGGCAGCGTCCTCACCCCGCCCGACCGGTTCATGCTCAACGAGGCCGGGGCGCTGACGAATCGATTCTCCTCAGCCACCGACCTGCCCCTGACCATCCCCCTCGACCGCGCCGGCAACATCAGCGTCGTCGGCGACCGCGAGGGCGTCCTGCGCGTCGTACGCGCCCTGCTCACGCAGACCGCGGTCGCCCACGCCCCCGACGACGTCGCCCTCGCCCTCGCCTGCCCCGGCGACCGCATGACCGACTGGGCCTGGGCCAAGTGGCTGCCCCACATCCTCGACCCCGACGAGCACGACGGGCCCGTCAGCGCCCGCCGCATCGCCCCGGCGCTGGCCCCACTCGCCCGGCTCATGAGCCGGGACCTGCGCACCCGCGCCTCCTACGCCGCCGAGGTGCGGCGCGGCCTGTCCGGCAAGGACGCCCTGGAGATGACCGACCGGCTGCTGATCGTCAGCGACGAGTACGGTGACGACGCGCGCGAGCTGCCCCGCCCCGACGACGCCGTGAGCCTGCGGGACATGGGCGTCACCGTGCTGCACCTGGTGGCCGAGCGGGTGCAGGAGCCCGGCCAGGTCTCCCTGCGCATCACCGTCGACGGCGACCGGGTCCACATCGAGGACCTGCGCCCCGCCGAGCCCGTCACCGCCGACGGCACCGCCGACCAGGCCACCGCCCCCGGCGCCGAGGGCCTCGCCCGCCTGCTGGCCCCGCTGCGGCTGTCCCCCGAGTCCCTCGTCGACGCCCCGCTCTCCGGCCCCGTCGACTTCGCCGAGATGCTCGGCGTCGAGGACCCGGCCGCCCTGGACGTCAAGGAACTGTGGCGGCCCCGCGGCGAACGCGCCTTCCTGCGCGTACCGATCGGCATCAGCGACTCCCGCCAGCCGGTCCTGCTCGACCTGAAGGAATCCTCCGAACTCGGCATGGGCCCGCACGGCCTGTGCGTCGGCGCCACCGGCTCGGGCAAGAGCGAGCTGCTGCGCACGCTGGTGCTGGCGCTCGTCGCCTCGCACCCGCCGGAGGACCTCGCCATGGTCCTCGTCGACTACAAGGGCGGCGCCACCTTCGCCCCCTTCGCCGGCCTGCCGCACGTCGCCGGCGTCATCACCAACCTGGAGAACCAGGCCGGTCTCGTCGAGCGCGTCCACTCCTCCCTCGCCGGCGAGGTGAAGCGCCGCCAGCAGGTCCTCAAGGACGCCGGCAACATCGCCGACATCGGGCACTACGCCGCGCTGCGCGAGACCCGCCCCGACCTCGATCCGCTGCCGCACCTCTTCGTCGTCATCGACGAGTTCGGTGAACTCCTCACCGCCAAACCCGACTTCATCGACCTGTTCCTGTCCATCGGCCGCATCGGCCGCTCCATCGGCGTCCACCTGCTGCTCTCCAGCCAGCGCATCGAGGGCGGCAAGCTCAAGGGCCTGGACACGTACCTCTCGTACCGGCTCGGCCTGCGCACCTTCTCCGCCGACGAGTCCCGTACGGTGCTGGACACCACCGACGCCTTCCACCTGCCGCCCATCCCCGGTTTCGGCTACCTCAAGGTCGACACCAGCGCGTACGAGCGGTTCAAGGCCAGCTTCGTCTCCGGCCCCTACCACGGCCCGGTCGCCCGGGACCTCGAGGACAAGGGCCCGGCCGTACACCCCTACCCGGAGTTCAACACCCTCGGCGAGCCCGAGACGAGCCCCGGCGAGGGCCAGCCGGCCATGCGCCACCGCAACCCCGGGCCGACCGTCATGTCCGTCGTCGTCGACCAACTCCGTGACGCGGCCCGGCCCACCCGTGCCATCTGGCTGCCGCCGCTGCCCCGGGCCATCGCCCTGGACGCCTCGGCAGGTCCGCTCCGGGCCGGCGAGCGCGGCATCCAGCTGGCCGTCCGGCCGGGCCCGCTCAAGGTGCCGCTCGGCCTCCTCGACGACCCGGCCAAGCAGTGGCAGGGGCAGTGGGTCCTCGACCTCACCGTCGCCGGCGGCCACGCCGCCGTCATCGGAGGCCCCCAGTCCGGCAAGACCACCCTGCTGCGCACCCTGGCGCTGTCCCTCGCCATGACGCACACGCCGCGCGAGGTCGGCATCTACGGCCTCGACCTCATCGGCGGCGGCCTCGCCGCCCTTACCGGGCTCCCGCACGTCGGCGGCATCGCCGGCCGCGCCGACCGCGAACGCGCCGCCCGTACGATCGAAGAGATCCGCGGCATGCTCGCCGACCGCGAGGAGCTGTTCCGCGAACACGGCATCGACTCCGTCGAGCGGCTGCGCGAACTGCGCGCCGAAGGCCGGCTCCCCGAGCTGTCCTCGACCGAGATCGTGCTCCTCATCGACGGATTCGGCGCCCTGCGCGACGACTTCGACGAGATCGAGGACGCGGTCACCGACCTGCTCAAGCGCGGTGGCGGCTACGGCATCCACGTCGTCGCGGGCATGCTGCGCTGGAACGACGTACGCATCGCCACCCAGTCCCTGTTCGGCACCCGCGTCGAGCTGCGCCTGAACGACCCCGGCGACTCCAGCATCGACCGCAAGCTCGCCGAGACCCTGGCCCCGGACGAGAAGGGCCGCGTCCTGACCGACGGCAAGCTCTTCGCCCAGACGGCGCTGCCCCGCATCGACTCCCTCGCCTCGACCGCCGAGCTGGGCCCGGCCGTCGAACAGGCGGCCCTGGTGATCCGCTCGTCCTGGTCCGGCGACGGCGCCCAGCGGATCAGGGTCCTGCCCACCCGCATCCCCGCCGCCTCCCTGCCGTCCGTGACGGCCGAACCCAACCGGGTGCCGCTCGGACTGGACCAGACGGCCCTCGCGCCCGTCCTGCTCGACCTGTTCAAGCGCGACCAGCACCTGATCATCCTGGGCGACAGCGAGTGCGGGAAGACCAACCTGCTGCGCCTGGTCACCCAGGGGCTCATGGACCGCTACTCCGACGAGGAGATCGTCTTCGCGGTCATGGACCCGCGCCGGGGCCTGCGCAGGCTGGTCCCCGAGGAGTACCGCGGCGGTTACGCCCACAACTCCCGGCTGTGCGGTGCGCTGGCCACCGGTATCGCCGCCGAGCTCGAGAAGCGCATGCCCGACGACCTCGCCTCCCAGGACGCCCTCGCGTCCGGCACCTGGTACTCGGGTCCGCGCATCGTCATCCTCATCGACGACTACGACGTCCTCACCAGCGGCGGCCAGCAACCGCTCGCGCCGTTCGTGCCGTTCATCCCCTCCGCGCAGGACATCGGCCTGCACTTCGTCGTCACCCGCAGGGTGGCGGGAGCCTCGCGGGCGCTGTACGAGCCGTTCATGATGACGCTCCGCGAGAGCGGTACGACGGCGGTCGTCATGACCGGCGACCGGCAGGAGGGCCAGCTGTTCCCCGGCGTGTACGCGAACAGCCAGCCGCCCGGGCGCGGCACGCTCGTGCGCCGGGGCGAGCCGACCCGGCTGGTCCAGACGGCGCTCGCCGCCGCGGACGGCGACACCGAAACTCCGGCCGACCACGCATGACCAGGGGGAACACCGTATGACCAAGGACGTGATCGCGCTCACCGAGCGCATGCCGGACGCCCTGAGCATCCTGGCGGGCCTGCTCGCCGGCGGCCCGGACCTGACGATCGGGACCACCGGCGAGGGCGCCGTGATCCAGCTGTGCGACGCCGAGGGCCGGCCGCTCGTCTCGATCGAGGCGCCGCTGATGCTCCAGGTGCCGGGCGAGGCGGCCCGGCTGCTGGGGCCCGGCGCCGAGCCGTCCGGCGACGGCCCGGCGTGGTGGATCGAGGCCCGCGCCACCACGGGCCTCCCCCAGGCCGAACAGCTTGCGGGTGCCTTCGCGGCCCGTCTGACCATGCTTCTGGGCGGCCGGGTCTGGCCGCCGGACGCCCCCGGGACCGTCGGCGCGGCACGCCCGGTCGACGTCGCGGGCATCACGGCCGTACCGGTGCCCGCCGCTGCCCAGCCGGCCGTCGACATGCTCACCGACGAGGCCGCCGTCGTCCTCCAGGACCGCCCGGTCGTTCCCATGACGAGCTGGCTCTCCGAGGCGCTGCGGGCCACCGTGGAGAGCGACCGGTCCCTGCAGATCGTCACCCCGCCGCACTGCCGGCTCTCCCTGCCCACCCGCATGCTGCTGCAGACCGTGCCCTCGCGCTGGGTGGTGCAGGACGAGCGGTGCGGCTACTACGACGGGCTGACCGGCGCGGTGCTGCGCTGGCAGGACGGCGCCTTCTCCCCGGACCGGGACGAGAACGGCGAGTCCCCGGTGGCGGACGCCTTCACAGAGGTCCGGCCCAGCGGCGAGCGTCAGCTCATCGTCTCCTTCCGTACCCTGCACCAGCCCGAGGCGGACCTCGTCCTCGGCGGTGGGCTGGAAGCGGCATACCGGGCGCTGACCGGCGGCCCGCCGGCCGGCTGGGGGACGTCGGAGCCGGCCGGTCTGCCCTGGTCGCGGCGGCAGCTGACCGACCTGGCGTACGAGCGCGCCCCCCAGCCCACCTGGACGGTGGTCGTCGGCCCCCCGGACCGGCCGGCCGTCGCCACCCTGCGCGTGATCCGCACGGCGGAGGGGGTGGAGGAGGACGTCACCCTCACGGTGGGCTACGGCCCCGGTGAGGAGCGGCCCCTGGAGGCACTGCCGGAGCTGGCCGGCGAGCTGGTGACCCGGCACGGGCTCAAGACCATGATGTGCCAGCTGCGCGAGGCACGCCGGGACCTGAGCGCCCCGCCCCGCTTCGAGCACCCGCCGCTGCCGTACGCCTTCGTACTGGGCCCCGCGGAGGTCCGGGAGGCAGGGCGCGAGACCGCGAGCAGGACGCCGCTGAGTCAACGCCCGGTGCAGCTGGGCCCCAGCGCCCGGCCGGGCTACTACTACGCGCTCGGCGACGGCGAGACCGCCGAGAGCTGGACCGCCCTCGAACAGCTCGTACGTCATCTGCGCGGGGCTCCGCCCCTCTAGGGGGTGTCGTGGTGGCCCGCCGGTGGCACGAGGGCTGGGGAACGTGCCTCAGCTCTGTGCGGTGTCGTCGCCCGTCTGCCCGGCGTCCTCGGCGGCGCCGGCCTTCTCGCGCATCTTGCGCACCAGCTCCGCCTTCTGGTCGGCGGCGCCCCGGCGGTCGAGGTTGCGGTGCGGACCGTTGTTCTGCCGTTCGGCGCGGGACTGCCTCTTGCGCTGGCCGCCGCCTTGGCCCACGGGGTTGTTGATGTTCTTGCTCACGGTCATGGGTTCTCCCGGTCATGATGTGCAGTGATCTACGGATTCAACGGTGGGGGACGGGCGCGGCGACGTCGAAGGACGTCAGCAGGGGCCCGTCACGCTCTCACTCGTAAATCGGGGTCTGGAAGAACATGACAAAGACGGTACCCGGTTCCGTCGGCCGCGCTCACCAAGATTTTCGTGCCCGCTCAGTCTCCGGGCACCACGAGCCCTGACTCGTACGCCACGATCACGAGCTGCGCCCGGTCGCGCACCCCCAGTTTGCCCATGATCCGACTCACATGGGTCTTCGCGGTGAGGGGGCTCAGGGCCAGCGCGTCGGCGATCTCCGTGTTGTTGAGGCCCCGGGCCACGAGGGTGAGGACTTCCCGTTCCCGGCCGGAGAGCGGGTCGAGGGCGGCGGGGGCCGGGGCGGAACTCGGGGTGCGCAGGACCCGGGCGATCAGTCGGGCCGTCGGGCCCGGTGAGAGGAGCGACTCGCCGCCGGCCACCGTGCGGATGGCGGCCAGGAGTTCGGCCGGCCTGGTGTCCTTCACGAGGAAGCCGGAGGCCCCGGACCGCAGCGCTTCGACCACGTTCTCGTCGGTGTCGTACGTCGTGAGGACCAGGACCTTCACCCCGGCCAGGTCCTCGGTGGAGGCGATCAGCCGGGTCGCCTCGATGCCGTCGGTGCCCGGCATCCTGATGTCCATGACGACCACGTCGACCCGCTCGGCGCGGGCCAGTTCCACGGCCTCCCGCCCGTTGCCGGCCTGTCCGACGACCGTCATGTCGGGAGCCGATTCGACGAGCATCGTGAAGGCCGCCCGTACGAGCGTCTGGTCGTCGGCGAGCAGCACCCGGATGACGCGGTCCTGACCTTCGGGTGGCGTGGTCACGCGGATGCCTCCGGGGAACGGGGTGGACGGGGTGGCAGCGGCAGGCTCGCCGCCACTTCGAAGCCACCGCCGGAGCGGGGGCCCGTCCGCACGGTGCCGCCGACGCTGCGGGCGCGCTCGCCCATGCCGACGATGCCGAAACCCGGGGCGGTGGAACCCGCCCCCGGGCCCCGGCCGTCGTCGCTGACGGTGAGCCGCAGAGCCCCCTCCGCCGCCGCCACGCGGACCCGGACGGTGGCGGCGGGACCCGCATGGCGGACCGCGTTGGTCAGCGACTCCTGGACGATGCGGTAGGCGGCGGCCCCCACGGCCGGCGGGACATGGACTCCGCCGGTGTCCATCGTCAGTTCCGCCTCGGCCGTACGGACCAGATCGGGCAGCCCCGCGAGGTCCGGCAGCGGCCCGTGCTCATCGGCGCGGAGCACGGTCAGGGTCGTACGGAGCTCCGCGCGGGCCTCGCGGCAGGTGTCGGCGATGGAGTCCAGCGCCTCGGCGATCGCCGCCCGGTCGAGCCGGTCCGGGTCCACGGCGAGGACGTGGGCGGCGACCGACGTACGGACACCGATCAGCGTGATGCTGTGGGCCAGCAGATCGTGCAGGTCGCGGGCGATGCGCAGACGCTCCTCCGCGATCCTGCGGTCGGTGGCCTGTCCGACCCGGGTGCTCTCCTCGGCCAGGTACTTGCGGTAGTTGCGGACGGCGACGCCGAGCACGAGGGCCGCCACCAGCCAGCCGGAGGTGCGCAGGACGTCCAGGGCGCGGTGGACGCCGTTGGACGACATGGCGCTCACCGCGAAGCCCACGACGCACACGCCGACCGTCACCGTCCGGCGGACGGTGCCGGTGGCGGCCACCGTGTACAGGGCGAGCATCCCGGCCGGCATGGGGGCGGCGTGGGCGTTGTCGAGCAGTTGGTACGGGGCGATGCAGGCGACGGATCCGATCATCACCGCGAGCGGCCGGCGCCGCCGCCACACCAGGAGCAGGGCCGAGCAGGCGAGCAGGGCCCACCCGAGCGCGTCCGGCCGCATCGCGGTGTCGGCGTACGCCACGGCCCCGCAGAGCAGGGCGACACCGGCCGCGATCACCGCGTCGTTCCGCGTCGGGTGCGCGGCCGCCAGGGGGTCCTGGTGCAGTACGCGCAGTACGCGCGCGGCCGCGCTCGGGGGGTCGGTCACTTCTGCCACCGGGACATCGTCGCCCTCATCGCCGGTCGCCGACCAGTTCCGGCGCGGGTCCGGCCACCGGGGCCGAGGTACCGGAAGGCCGGCCCGGCCACCACACCCTGCGGCCGAGCAGCACACTGGCGCTGGTCACCAAGTACGTGCGGACCAGGAAGGTGTCCAGGATCACCCCGACCGCGACGACCGTGCCCATCTCCACGAACATCACCAGCGGCAGCGAGGCGAGCACCGCGAAGGTCGCCGCCAGGACGATCCCGGCCGAGGCGATCACTCCGCCGGTGGTGCGGAGCGCGGTCAGTGCGGCCCGCCTCGGCTCGGCGCCGCCCCGGGTCTCCTCGCGGGTGCGGTGCATCAGGAAGATGCCGTAGTCGACGCCGAGGGCGACCAGGAAGACGAAGGTCAGCAGCGGCAGGCCCGGGTCGACGCCGGTGAAGCCGAAGACCGGGCCGAAGACCAGTCCGCCGATGCCCAGCGCCGCGCCCCACACCAGCACGACGGCGGCGACCAGGAGCAGCGGGGCGACCAGGCTGCGCAGCAACAGCATGAGGACGAGCAGCACCGAGGCGAGCACGAGGGGGATGACGATCAGGCGGTCGTGGGCGTTGGTGGTGGCCAGGTCGAGTTGCCGGGCGCTCGCGCCGCCCACGTGCGCGCCGTCGAGTCCGGCCCGCAGCCGTTCGATGACGGCGCTCTCCCCCGCGGACTCCGGCGCGGCCTCGGCGGTGACGGCGATCTCGGTCCAGCCGCCGCCGCTGCGGCCCCGCTCGGCGCCGGCGACGCCTTCGACGGACCTGGCTTCGGCGAGGATCCGGTCGGCGGCTGCGGTGGGCGCCATGACCTCGATGGGCCGGCTGCTGCGATCCGGGAAGGCCTTGGCCAGCGTTCCCATGGCGGCGATCGACTCGGGCTTGCTGGTGAAGCTGTCCTCCCTCTTGAGCGCACCGGGCAGGCTGAACACACCGAGCGCCAGCGCGCCGAGCAGCACGACTCCCGTGACGAGCACGACGACCGGCCGCTTGCCTGCCGAACTCCCCATCACGGCAAAGACGTTGAAGGTGTACTGCTTGGGTTCGCTGCCGTACGCGGGGATCAGCGGCCAGAACACCCGCCGTCCGAGCAGCACCAGGACCGCCGGCAACAGCGTCATCATCGCGATGAGCGCGCACAGTACGCCCACCGCGCCGACCGGGCCGAGACCGCGGATGTTGTTGAGGTCGGCGGCGAGCAGACAGGCCAGCCCCGCCACGACCGTCCCGCAGGAGGCCAGCACCGCCGGTCCGCAACCGCGCAGCGCGGTGCGCATCGCATCGTGGGGAAGGGGGGTACGGCGCAGTTCGTCGCGGTAGCGGGCGACGAGCAGCAGTGCGTAGTCGGTGCCCGCGCCGAAGACCAGGACCGTCATGATCCCGGCGCTCTGGCTGGTCACGGTGAGCCCGAAGCCCGAGGCGAGCCCGTACACGGCGGCCCGCGCGCAGACCGCGGCCGCCCCGACCACCACCAGCGGCACCAGCCAGAGCACCGGGCTGCGGTAGGTGAGGATCAGGAGCAGGGCCACCACCAGGCCGGTTGCCAGCATCAGCGTCCCGTCGATGGAGCCGAACACCTCCTTGGCGTCGACTTCGACGGCGCCGTCGCCGCCGACCCACACGCTCAGCCCGTCGCCACCGCGCGCATGGGCCCGTACGCCCTCGACGAAGGCCTTCCGCGCGGTGTCGTCCGTGCCGGGCGCGGCCGTGGACACCGCGTACATGAGGGTGGCGCCGTCCCCGGACGGAACACCGGGTCCGCGGAGGGTCGCGCCGAAGTCCCGGGGGTCCTTCGACCCGGCAAGCAGCACGGGGGGCTCGGCGGACCCTGTCCCCGCCGTACCCGCCGGGACCGTGACCGCCGCGACCTGCCGTTCGGCGGCGCCCCGGTCGGCGGCGGTCAGCCCGCCGTCGCGGTGGTAGACGAGCAGCACGCTGGTCACCTCGCCGCCGGGCAGGTTCTCCTGGAGCCCGGCCACCTGCGTCGAGTCGGCTCCCGACGGCAGATAGTCCGCCGTCCGGTCACGCTGTACGTCCGCGAGCTTGCCCGCGAACGACCCGGCGACGGCGATCGCGATCACCCACAGCGCCAGCACGCCCCAGGGAATCACCCTGCGGTATCCACCTGTTCGCCCCGCCTGCCCCATCTCGGGCCCCTCCCCATGGACTCGGCCCGGTGGCCCCGATGGCCCGCCCGGTTGCCTCCAGCGTCCCGCCCCCGAAGGGCCGTTCCCTCACGCCGACGCAGGAGATCGCCCCTACTCCCCCGGGCGTCCCGGACCCGCCCGTACTCCCCCGGGAGTAGCGCCCGCCCCCGCACCGGACCCGACGCTCGGGTGCCGCCGGGATGCCCGGGGGGACACGTGGGTCGTTGCTCGAGGCCCTCCAGGTTTCCGGGTCGGCCTACGGCTCCGCCGCGCGAAGCTGATGCTCGATGCCGTCGGCCCGGACACCACCGCCGCCGCGCTGCGCTGCGGACGTCTGCTCGCGCGCCTGCGCCTCACCGATGCGTGCGGCCGGCCGCTGTGCGCCCGGGTACGGCCACCGCTCGTCGAATGGTCCGCCCCGGCTCGATGGCCTGACCCCGTGGCTGACCCCGCGGCCTGACAGGTCAGGAATCGAGAAGCCCGGCCGCTGCGCCGCGGCTAGCGTGATGGTCATGGACATCACCATTCACACGACCGCCCTCCCGCACGACGACCCGGACGCCGCCGTCGCCTTCTACCGCGACGCCCTCGGCTTCGAGGTCCGCAGCGACGTCGGCCAGGGCAAGATGCGCTGGATCACGGTCGGCCCCGTCGGCCAGCCCGGCACGTCCATCCTCCTGGCGCCGCCGGCCGCCGACCCCGGGATCACCGAGGACGAGCGCCGCACCATCGTCGAGATGATGGCCAAGGGCACCTACGGCTGGATCCTGCTGGCCACCCGGGACCTCGACGGCACTTTCGAGAAGGTGCAGGCCACCGACGCCGAGGTCGTCCAGGAGCCGACCGAGCAGCCGTACGGCGTACGCGACTGCGCCTTCCGCGACCCCGCGGGCAACCTGGTCCGCATCCAAGAGCTGCGCTGACCCCGGCCGCCGCCGGACCGCTCCCCCGCCCTCCCCTCACCGGCGAACACAGCGCCACCGCCCGCCAGTTGAAGGCCGGCCCGGTGATCGTGAACATCGATGAACGGAGTCCCCCCATGTGCCATCCTGCGTGGATGAGCGCACTCACCGCCGCGCAGCGCCTGAGCGACCTCGCCCGGCTGCGGCGCGTTCGCGACCGGATCGACCGGGAGTACGAGCAGCCTCTCGACGTCGAGGCGCTCGCCCGCGGCGTGAACATGTCGGCCGGGCACCTCAGCCGCCAGTTCCGGCTGGCCTACGGCGAGTCGCCGTACTCGTACCTGATGACGCGGCGCATCGAGCGCGCGATGGCGCTGCTGCGTCGCGGCGACCTCAGCGTCACCGAGGTCTGTTTCGCGGTCGGCTGTTCGTCGCTGGGCACGTTCAGCACCCGCTTCGCCGAGCTGGTCGGCATGCCGCCCAGCGTCTACCGGCGCCGCGCGGCGGACGGGGCGGCGGGCATACCGTCGTGCGTGGCGAAGCAGGTCACCAGACCGGTCAGGAATCGAGAAGCACCGGCGACCGGGCCGGAACTAGCGTGATCGGCATGAACTCCCTCGCATCCGTCACCCTCGAGGTGGCCGACCACACGGCCGCCGACCGCTTCTACACCGCCTTCGGCCCGGGCGCCCGGGTGCGCCTGCAGGCCTCGGAGGCACCGACATCCGGCTTCCGCGGCTTCGCCCTGGCGCTCACGGTGTCCCAGCCCGCCACCGTCGACGCATTCCTCGGCGCCGCCCTCGACGCCGGCGCCACGGCGCTGAAGCCCGCCTCGAAGTCCTTCTGGGGCTACGGCGGCGTCGTACGGGCCCCCGACGGGACGATCTGGAAGGTCGCCACCTCGGCGAGGAAGGACACCGGCCCGGACACCCGGCAGATCGACGAGATCGTGCTCCTGCTGGGATCGGCGGACGTGTCCGCGAGCAAGCGGTTCTACGTCGGCCAAGGCCTCGCCGTCGCGAAGAGCTTCGGCAGCAAGTACGTCCAGTTCGACGCCCCTTCGGGCGGCGTCAAGCTGGCGCTGTACGGGCGCCGCGCCCTCGCCAAGGACCTCGGCGTCCCCGCCGACGGCGCCGGATCCCACCGGCTCGTCCTGGGCAGCGGTGCCGGCCCCTTCACCGACCCGGACGGGTTCGCCTGGGAGGCCGCATCGATGGCGCCCACGCCCTGATCCGTCACCGCAGAAACGTCACCGCCGACCGATGGGCACCGTACGACTGGAGGAAGCATGACAAGCGCGCCGCCACGTGGGCTCGAGGAGAGGCTGCGGGACACCCGCGCCCAGCTCATCCCCCTCGCCGCCGTCCTGGCCGCCGCCGGGAACGCGGCCGAGCCGGCCGGCGCCCAGCGCAAGCTCGCCCGCTGGTACTGGTGCGGAGTGTTCGGGGAGCTGTACGGAGGCTCGACCGAGACCCGGTTCAGCCAGGACCTGCCGGACGTCGTGGAGTGGATCCGCGGCAGCGACCAGGAGCCGCGCACGGTCACGGCCGCGCAGTTCGCGCCGGGCCGGCTGCTGACCCTGCGCACCCGCCAGAGTGCCGCGTACAAGGGCATCTACGCGCTGCTGCTCAAGGCCGGGGCGGCCGACTGGCGGACGGGCGAGCCGGTGAAGGTGACCGACTACTTCGACGAGGCCGTCGACATCCACCACATCTTCCCGAAGGCGTGGTGCGAGCAGAACGGGTTCAAGTCGGAGATCTACAACTCCATCGTCAACAAGACCCCCCTGACCTCACGCACGAACCGGATCATCGGCAGCCAGGCTCCCTCCGCCTACCTGACGCAGCTGGCGAAGACCGCCGAGATCGGCCCGGCGGAGCTGGACGCGCACGTCCGCACCCATGTCGCCGACCCCGCCCTCATGCGCGCCGACGACTTCGACGGCTTCTTCGCCGCCCGCAAGGCGGCCCTGCTCGCCGCGATCTCGGGCGAGATGGGCAAGGCGATCCTGACGGACGCCGAGTCCGAAGCCGACGCCGCCTGGGTGTCCTGAGTCCGCAGCCGGATCGCCGGTCGGGGTTGAGGAGGAGCGGGGCCTCCTCCGCCCGCCGCCGCCCGGTCAGCGGGTGGCGGCGCGGGTGCGGGCTCGCCAGCGGACGTACTGCTCCTCCGGATCGCCCGTGTACGCCCACGGGACCCGGGTGGCCCGGCCGTCCAGGAGGTCGAAGACCGTGGCCGCGTCCGCGAGCATGTCGGCGTGGACCAGGCCGTGGGCCAGGTGGTTGAGGTCGGCCACGTCCTGGGCCTGCGGGGCCGTACGGGGCCAGATCCAGCGCTCCATCGTCGTCCGCAGGTCCCAGCGTCCCGCGTCGCCGCTCCAGTGGTGCAGCAGGTCCAGGCTGTTCCTGCCCTCGCCCTCGGCCCGGTGCCGGTACTGCTCCGCCCGGGCCACCTGCGGCAGGACCGCGAGCGGCGAGCCCAGCGGGGCGGCGGCCGCGCGGTCCCGCGCGAAGTTGTACGCCTGGCCGTGCGAGCCGTGCCAGCGGGCGGACATGTAGCGCAGCCCCTGGTGGTGCGCCTCCCGGTGGTACGGGTCGCGGGCGCAGAGCTCCTGCCACCACCGGCCCATGGAGGCGTGCCCGCCCTCGTACAGCCGCGCCAGGGTCACCAGCGAGACCCACGGATGGGGGTCCTCCGGGGCTGCGTCGGAGGCTTGCAGGCAGATCCGGGCGGTCCAGTCGAGGCGGTTCACGGCCGGCATCGTCCCGCGCCGGGCGACCGCGAACATCCGCATCACCTCGATGTCCGCGCGGAGCACGACCGCGTCGGGGCTGTCCGGCTCGGAAGCCTGCCAGGCCTCCGCGACCCGCCGGTCCGCGGCGGCGTCGGCCAGCAGCCGGATCCGGTGGCTGCGCCGGTCCCAGTCGCGGGGCGCACCGGCCGCGAGCAGGTCGCGCAGGCCCTGCCAGCGGCCGGCGGCGACGTCCTGGCAGGCCTCCGACAGGGCCTTGTCGCCGAATGCGGGATCGTACTGCGGTGCCGCCGGGGAGCGGCGGCGTTTCCAGGCCATGGCCATGCGGACTGGACCCTCCTCGGATCGACGGACCCAACCAGCTGGGGACCTGCGGGACTGCGGGCGTACGGGCCGACGGCTCAGAAGTCGGTGAGGAGTTCGTCGGAGCGGCCCGTGCCGGCCCGGGAGGAGGGGTCGAGGTCGGTGACTCCGTACGAGGCGTCCACGGCCCGGGCGCGTTCGGGGTCCAGCGGGACCGCCTCGTAGTACGAGCGGCCGTGCTGCCGGTACCTCAGCATCGGCACGACGCCCAGCACGAGCGTTCCGAGCCCGATGCCGAGGGCGAGGGCGTTCAGCTCGGTCAGCGACCGGACGAAGATCCACACCATGAACAGACCGCCGCCCAGCGGCCACAGGCCGATGAGGAGCAGGTTCCCCACGGACGCGAACAGCTGCTTGCGGTGGACCACGACGGCGGAGAACGCGGCGAGGCCGTAGTAGAAGCAGATCAGCAGGCCCACGCCGCTGACCGCGTCGGCGAGCAGCCGCGCTCCGGAGCCGGAGCCCGTGCCGGAGCCCAGATTGGCCGCGACGGTGAGGGCGAGGGCGACGCCCGCGACGACCGCGGTGGCGGTCCACGGCGTCCGGCTACGGGAGTGGATGCGGCCGAACGCCGGGGGCAGGGTGCGGTCGCGGCCCATGGCGAACAGGGTGCGGGTGGCCTGGATGAGCGAGGTCTCCAGCGTGGCGACGGTGGAGAGCAGCACCGCGAGGACGAGCAGCCGGCCGCCCCAGCCGGGCCAGACCGCGTCCCCGAGGACGGTGAGGAAGGACTCGGGGTTCTGCCGTACGACGTCGGTGCCGACGAGGATGTTGACGGAGATGGTGAAGACGACGAACAGGGCGAAGCACGTCACGACGCCGATCACCCCGCCGAACCCGGAGCCGCGGCGGCCGCTGCGGGTCTCCTCGCCGAGGTTGCTGGTGACGTCCCAGCCCCAGTAGGCGAAGACGGCGATCAACGCGCCGGTCACGAAGTGGTGTTGGCCGTCGAAGTGGCCGAATCCGAACCAGGAGAGGGAGAAGTCCGCCACGTTGCCGTCGGTGGACAGGGCGGCGACGGCGAAGGCCAGGAGCAGTACGAGCTGCGTCCCGGTGACGGCGGTCTGGGCATGGGCGCTGATCCGGGCGCCGTACATCACGACGCCGGCCACGAGCAGGAACCAGCCCGCACCGACCGCCGTGGCCAGGGCGGTGTGGCCGGCCGCCGGGACCCCGAAGAGGGACAGCGTCGCGGCGCCGGCGGGCAGGGCGGTGGAG
This sequence comes from Streptomyces sp. NBC_01296, assembly GCF_035984415.1. Taxonomy (NCBI): domain Bacteria; kingdom Bacillati; phylum Actinomycetota; class Actinomycetes; order Kitasatosporales; family Streptomycetaceae; genus Streptomyces; species Streptomyces sp. NBC_01296. The sequence goes on from NZ_CP130720.1 coordinate 4,311,153, forward strand.
GCCATGAACACGGTGGCGGAGACGACGAGCGCCCAGCCGCTGAGGAAGCCGAGGGAGGGATGCAGCGACCGGCCCGTCCAGGCGTACGAGGCCCCGGCGTTCGGGTCGAGGCGGCCCAGGTGGCGGAAGGCGAGGGCGATGCCGAGGACGGGGAGGGCGCAGTACAGGAGGACCGCCGGGCCGGCGACACCGACGGCTGCTATCAGTGCGGGGAAGGTGCCCGCGATGGTGTAGGCCGGGCCGCAGCCCGCCACGGCCATCACGACGGAGTCGAACGTGCCCAGCGCGTCGGCCCGCAGACTCCCTCCGGCACCAGAGTGCTTGCTCACGATCACGTCTTTCCTGGATGCGTACCAAGGGAAAGGGGGAGGGAGAGAGGAAAGAAAGGGTGAGGGAAAGGGGAGGCGGGAAAGGGGGCCGGGGTAAATTCGTGGGAGGCCCGGCGCGTCGGAAATTCGGGCGGCTTCGCGGTGGCGTTCCCGTCCCTTGCAGAGCCGACCCGGTTGCGGATCGCACGACCGGGCGGCTGAACAGGAACCAGATCCTGCCCAAACCGCCCAGGAAGCGCAAGGGTTCGAGCGAAGATTCCGACGATCGACCCGGTTATTGATATTCGAATCAATGCAAGCTTTCCCGGTCCACCGAGGAATCACTGGTGATCCTCGACAAGACCGGAACCGGGCCCGGCGGTTCGGCGGGTGCGGGTCAGTCGCCCAGGACGGACCCCAGGTCGATCCGTGCCAGGCGCTCCGGGTCCGTGAGGATGTCGAGCGCGACGATCTTTCCGTCCTTGACGGTGAACGCCATGAGTGACAGCGGCTTGCCTTCCGCCATGGCGAGCACCCCGGGAAACCCGTTGACGAAGACCGGGTGGGCGGCCGCTGCGAACCGGGCGAACATGACGGCGTTCGAGGCGACGTCGGTCGCACCGCGCCGGACGGCGCTGGGGCGCAGCGTGCCGCCGTCGGAGCGGGCCACGACATCGGGGTCGAGGAGGTCGACGAGCGCGTCGAGGTTCCCGCCGCGCGAGGCGGTGAGGAAGGCCTCCACGACCTCCCGGGTGCGCACCAGGTCGGCGTCGGGGGCGGGCGCGGCCCCCTGGACCCGGCGGCGGGCGCGGCTGGCGAGCTGCCGGGTGGAGGCGGCGCTGCGGCCGAGGACCGGGGCGATCTCGTCGAACGGGACCGCGAACAGGTCGTGCAGGACGAAGGCGAGCCGCTCGGCGGGAGCCAGGGTCTCCAGGACCACCAGCAGCGCGATGCCCACGGAATCGGCGACGAGGACCTCGTGCTCCGGATCGACGGCTGCGAGCCGCGTGACGACCGGGTCGGGCAGCCGGACGTGCCCGTCCTGGCCCTGCAGCGGATCCTCGCGCCGCGTGGTGCGCGAGCGCAGCATGTCCAGGCACACCCGGCCGACCACGGTGGTCAGCCAGCCGCCCAGGTTGTCCACGGCGGTGACGTCCGAGCGGCTCAGCTTCAGCCAGGCCTCCTGCACGGCGTCCTCGGACTCGCTGATCGAGCCCAGCATCCGGTAGGCCACGGCCCGCAGATGGGGGCGGTACTCCTCGAAGCGCCGGGCCAGCGCGTCCTGCTCGCTCACCTGTCACGTCCTCGCGTCGTTGATCGTCGGTGCACGCATGGACGGTAACCGGACGGTGCGTCATGTGCGCGTGGATTGCGGCCGGATGTCTTGTCCCTGTACGCCTTGCGCAGCCCGGTGGCCGTGATGGCCGGCGGACCGGGGCGGTGGTTTCACTGGGGGCACCTCCCAGCGGTAGCTGGGGGAGAAACACGGCCCCCACTGGATGGCGCACGGGGTACCGACCCTCCCCGGGGTCCGCATCGTGGACAACTACGCTCGGGACATGAACGCAGAAGCTGCCCACGCGCTCGCCGCCGTGAAAGACGCCGACCGGAAGCACGTTTTCCATTCCTGGTCGGCGCAGGAGCTCATCGACCCGCTCGCCGTGGCCGGGGCCGAGGGCTCGTACTTCTGGGACTACCAGGGCAACCGCTTCCTCGACTTCTCCAGTGCCCTGGTCTACACGAACATCGGCTACCAGCACCCCAAGGTGACCGCTGCCATCCAGGAGCAGGCGGCCAAGCTCTGCACCGTCGCGCCCGGCTTCGCCGTCGACGTCCGCTCGGAGGCGGCCCGGCTGATCGCCGAGCGCACCCCGGGCGACCTCGACAAGATCTTCTTCACCAATGCGGGCGCCGAGGCCGTCGAGAACGCCGTACGGATGGCCCGGCTGCACACCGGCCGGCCCAAGGTGCTGTCCGCGTACCGCTCGTACCACGGGGCCACGTCCACCGCGATCAACCTGACCGGTGACGCCCGCCGCTTCGGCAACGACAGCGCGACCGCCGGCGTCGTGCACTTCTGGGGGCCCTTCGCCTACCGCTCGCCCTTCTACGCGGCCACCGAGGCCGAGGAGTGCGAGCGTGCCCTGCGCCACCTCGAGGACACCATCGTCTTCGAAGGCCCGCAGTCCATCGCCGCGATCATCCTGGAGACCGTCGGCGGCGCCCCGGGCGTGCTCGTGCACCCCGACGGCTACCTCGCCGGGGTCCGCGAGCTCTGCGACCGCTTCGGCATCGTCTTCATCCTGGACGAGATCATGGTCGGCTTCGGCCGCACCGGGAAGTGGTTCGCCTCCGAGCACTGGGACGTCACCCCCGACCTGATCTGCTTCGCCAAGGGCGTGACCAGCGGATACGTCCCGCTCGGCGGGGTCGCCATCTCGGCCGCCATCGCCGAGACCTTCGCCCGCCGGCCCTACCCGGGCGGGCTGACGTACTCCGGGCACGTGCTGGCCTGCGGAGCCGCCGTGGCGACGATCAACGTCATGGAGGAGGAGGGCATCGTCGAGCAGTCCGCCCGCACCGGAGCGGAGCTGCTGGGGCCGGGCCTGCGCGCCCTCGCCGAGAAGCACCCCTCGGTCGGCGAGGTCCGCGGTCTGGGCACGTTCTGGGCCCTGGAGCTCGTACGGGACCGGCAGACGCGCGAGCCGCTCGTCCCGTACAACGCCTCGGGGGCGGACAACGCGCCCATGGCCGAGTTCGCCGCCGCCTGCAAGAAGGGCGGGCTCTGGCCGCTGACCGCCGGCAACCGCATCCACGTCGCCCCGCCCTGCAACATCGGCCCGCAGGACGTGGCCCAGGGCCTCGCGATCCTCGACGAGGCGCTGTCGGTCGCGGATACGCACACCGTCTGACCTGCTGCGCTGTGCGGTCGCCCAAGCCGTGGGTGCCGGTGTTCGGATGATCTGTACGGGTAACAACGCCCTTCGCGCATGTTGCAATCCGAAGCAGCACCTACGGACCGGGATGCACGTCAGTCCCGGGGCGGCCCCTCGGGGCCGAACGGCGGGGAGCGGGACGTCCTGCGGTCAGGGGCGGGCGCTGGACGCCGGGCGTACGGGATCCAGACCACCGGACTCCGTGTTCCCGAGGCACCGAAGGAAGACACCATGAGCAAGCACGTCCTGGCGCAGAACCAGTACGGCAAGGCCGAGAACCGCATCGTCAAGGTCACCCGCAAGGGCGGCGACGGTTCGTGGCACGAGATCCGCGACCTCAACGTCTCGGTCGCGCTCCGCGGCGAGTTCCGCGACGTCCACCTGACCGGCGACAACGCCAACTGCCTGCCGACGGACACCACCAAGAACACGGTGTACGCCTTCGGCAAGGAGCACGGCATCGCCTCCCCCGAGGCCTTCGGCATCCTGCTCGCGAAGCACTTCGTCTCCTCCCAGTCGCCGATCCGCGAGGCGCAGATCCGGATCGAGGAGTACGCCTGGGAGCGGATCCCGGTCCCGACGCGCAAGGAGCAGCACTCCTTCGTCCTCAAGGGCCAGGAGGTGCGCACCGCGCAGATCACGTACAGCGAGACGACCGGCCTGCAGGTCATCTCGGGCCTGAAGGACCTGACGGTGATGAACTCGACGAACTCCGAGTTCCACGGCTACATCAAGGACAAGTACACGACGCTCAAGGAGGCGTACGACCGCATCCTGGCGACCAAGGTCACCGCGCGCTGGGCGCACTCGGCGCTGGCCGCGGACGACTCCGCGTACGACTGGGACCAGTCGTACAAGAAGGTCCGCAAGAACATGCTGGAAGCGTTCGCGGAAACCTACTCGTACTCGCTGCAGCAGACCCTCAACCAGATGGCCGAGCGGGTGCTCGACCACTGCCCGCGGGTCAACGAGGTACGCCTGAACCTCCCCAACAAGCACCACTTCCTCGTCGACCTGGAGCCCTTCGGCCTCAAGAACGACAACGAGGTCTACTTCGCGGCGGACCGGATGTACGGCCTGATCGAGGGCACCGTGCACCGCGACGGCGTGCAGCCGGTGATCGCGACGAGCGACTGGATCGTCGCGTAGGTCGCGCGGGTCGCGCAACGGCTCCTGCACACGTTCGGCCCGGACCGCGTCGCGGGGTCCGGGCCGTTCTGCTGCCCGCGCCCCGTTCTGCTCCGGCTACTTGTCGACCGGCTGCCCCAGTTGGAGGTTCCACCGCCCGAGCCGCCCGGTGAGGTTGGTCACCGTGTCCGGCCGTACGTCGAGGCGCCAGAACGCGGCGGCCGGCAGCTCCAGCGCGAACACCACGGCCGCCCGTACGACGGCCTGGTCGACCACGGCGCGGTGCGTGCCCGCGGGCAGAGCGGCGAGGGCGGCGCCGACGCGGGCGATCAGCGCGGCGACGGACTCCCCGCCGGGCGGTGCGTAGTCGGGGTCCGTCAGCCAGCTGCGGACCGCGGCCGGATCCTCGGCGGCGACCTCGTCCAGGGTCCGCCCGGCCCACTCCCCCGCGTCCGGGCCCTGCAGGCCCGCGAACTCCGGGCAGGGGTCGCCGTGGTCGAAGCGCACCTGTCGCGAGGCGTCGAACGGACGTCTCACGAACTGAACTCGTACCACGGCACTCTTCATAAGGGGAGCGTAAACGCGGTACGGTCTCGGACGACAACCTAAAAAAAGACGACGGTATGACGGAAGTACCGGTGAAAATCCGGCACGGTCGCGCCACTGTGAATCCTCCCGGAGGGGGAGGAGAAGTCAGACCCGCCATGTCGTCGCGAGCACCACTGACCGGGACGCGTGTTCCCTCTGGAGGTTCTGCCATGGCTCACTCCGCCGTGCCCACGACGGCCCCTGCCGTCACCCCGATCTCGCTCTCCGCGCTCGCCCCCTGGGCCCTGTTCGTCGGCGTCCTGATGCTGGTCCTGCTCTACCTCGTCGGTGCCGAGCAGGGCGCCACCGCGCTCTTCCAGGGCGACACCGTCCACGAGTGGATGCACGACGGTCGCCACCTCCTCGGCTTCCCCTGCCACTGATCGCCGCCTCGGCAAGGGAAGACCGAACCATGAACTCCATTTCCCCCCGCGTCCTGCTGGTGCGGGGCATGCTGGCCGGGCTGCTCGCCGGCGTGGCGGCGTTCCTCGTCGCGTACGTCCTCGGTGAGTCCAAGGTCGACGCGGCCATCGCCATCGAGGAGGCGGGCCACGCCGCCCACGATCACGGCGAGGAGGCGGCCCCGGTCAGCCGGGCCCTCCAGGCCACGGCAGGCCTCGGCACCGGCACGCTCCTGTACGGGATCGCGCTCGGCGGCATCGCCGCGCTCGTGTTCTGCTACGCCCTGGGCCGGATCGGCCGCTTCGGCCCGCGGGCCACGGCCCTGTTGGTCTCGGGCGGCCTGTTCGTCGCCTTCAACCTGGTGCCGTTCCTCAAGTACCCCTCCAACCCGCCGGCCGTCGGGGACCCCGACACCGTCGTCCGGAGGACAACCCTCTACATCCTGATGATCGCGTTGAGCGCGCTGCTCTCGGCGGGTGCGCTCATCCTGGGCCGGCGCCTGGCGCCCAAGCTCGGGAACTGGAACGCCTCGGTCGTCGCCTCGGTCGGCTTCGTCGCGGTGGTCGCCATCGCCTACGCGGCCCTGCCCGGCATCAACGAGGTCCCGGCGGACTTCCCGGCCGCCCTGATCTGGCAGTTCCGCCTCGCGACCGTGGCCATCCAGGTCGCGATGTGGACGACTTTCGGCCTGGCCTTCGGTTTTCTTGCCGAACGGGCCCTTGTCCCGGCCGCCGCACCCCAGGAGGCTGTACAGCCCGCGAGCTGACGATGAGGGGGCCGGTAGTACATGCAGACGGCGATCTGGGAATGGCGCGGCTGGACGGGCGCCGTCCCGTTCTGGCTCAACACCGTTCTGCTGCTCCTGGCCCCTTTCACCGCCGCCACGCTACTGGCCCAGGTCGGCCTCATCACGGCCCTGGCCGCCCTCGGCGGCCTGGCCCGCCACCTCTGGTTCGGCGACCACGGCCACCCGGCCATCCACCTCGCCGCCGCCCTCATGGGGGCGGCGGCGATCGCTTTCGTCCTCGTCTGACCCTCCCCGGCCCCGGGGCCCCGCCCCGCACTCATAGGGTCGGGTCCATGAGCTTCAGCGTGTACGCCCGGCGGGTGCGGGACCGCACGCTGCCGCACGCCCACCGGCGGAGCGCATTGCGCAGCGCCGTCGTCCTGTTCAAGCCCTTCGGGTTCCGGGCGACCTGGTCCTACCTCGGCACCGTCGGGGACCTGGACCGGGACGGGGACGCGCTGCTGAGGGCGCTGGAGAAGCTCGAGTCGAGCCGGGACGCGGGGATCGCCGAGCGGGCCGCGTTCGCCGAGCGGCGGCGCGAGGAGAAGCGGATCCTGCACCGGCAGCGTCCCTCGGCCGCCGACACGGAGTTCTTTCGGGGGCCCCGTTGGCCCGGGCCCGACGGGCACAGGGCGGTGGTCCACGAGGTCGCCCGGCTCTGGCGCGCTCACGCCGGGCCGGTTCCCGAACTGCCCGCGGGGGCCACCGGGGCGACCGGCCTCGACATCGTGGTGTGCGGGCACGTCCTCTCGTACCTGACGGCCGGCGGCCGTCTGGACCGGCATCGGCTGGATGCGGTCGCGGAGTGTCTGCCGGGACTGCGCCGGTGGGCCTCGCCGCCACCCCCGCACGACGCGGCATGCACGTACTTCCGGCGTCTGTTGAGGATGGCCGAGCTGATCCTCAACGACCCGGACGGCGCTACGCGGCAGCAGTAGCCGCTCCGCCGTCCACCCGCGCGCGGTACGCGGTGCACTCGTTCGGCCGTATCCTGCGCAATCCTCGGGTCAGGGGCGGTGCACCCGTCACCAGCTGGGAAGACGTCCGGGGCGGGGCTCCGACACGCCTGTGACGTGGCGTCAGTCTTCGGCGTTGTAACCGGTACTGACGGGCAGGGAGGGGTTCCACTGCTCTCAGGAGACCCGGCCGCCTGAGCCGGGGAATCGGACCAGGAGGGAATTCCATGCCCCGCGCCAAGTGGGTGGTCGGCGTGCTGACAGTGGCTCTGCTGGGCGCCGGCATAGGGATGTTGCGGAGCACCGAGGGCGCGCGGCCCAGCGCCGCAACCGCCGCGGACGCGCTGCCCTCGCGGGCCCTGGGCCTGTCCGGTCACCGCCGGCTCGTCGAGCAGCTGGAGCACTCGGGGCAGCACGCCGCCGCCAAGGGGCCCCGACCCGCACGGGCCGCCGGCATCACACCGCTGCGGGCCGCACGGCCGCTGCGGCTGCACATCCCCAGTCTGGGGATCGACCTGCCGTTGGGCGGGGACGGGGACGAAGCCTCCTGGGACCACGACACCCCGGCCCCGGGCTCGGCCGGCACCGCCGTGGTCACGGCCGCCGACCTGCGCCTCGCCGAGCTGCGACGCGGGCTGACCGTCGAGATCGCGCGCGCGGACGGCCGTACCGCCGTCTTCACCGTCGACCGCGTCTCGCCCGGCGGGATCAGCGGTCGCGGGCAGCGGCCCGGGCGGGCCCAACTGCGGCTGATCAGCGGTGAGACCACGGTCCTGGCGCGGCTGACCGGCCGGCACCGCACCGGCTGACCCCGCCGGCGCCGCCCCGACCGCCCCCGACCGCCCGCGACCGGCCCCGACCGCCCCGCGCACCGGCAGCTCCCTCGGCTTCTGTCAGCCGAGGGGGGTGTCTTCGTCCCCCGGTCGGGGGCTTCTGCACTCCGGTCGGGGAGTCGCCCGGCGTGTCGGGGCAGACCCCTCGCATGAGCGGGACACGGCAGGCACGCACGGCACTGGCCAGGGCCCTTTCGGCGGCCTGTGTCGTGCTGCTGTGCCTGTTCGCGTCCGGTCCCGCCGTCACGACGGCCGCAGCGGCGGCCGCCGTCGTCGAGCGCACCGGGTCCGGAGCGCCGAGCGAGCCGGGCGCGCCCGTCGAGGGGGAGTCCGATCCGGCCGCGGATCCCGAAGTGCGCCCCGCCGTACGCCTGGTCGTGCGCGGACCGGCGGGTGTACGGCAGCTGCCGCGGCCGGTGTTTCACGTGAAACACGCCGGTCAGGCGATGCGCGCCGAGTCGTTCGGGACGGACGGACCGATGCCGTCCGCGGGGACGGTGCGGGGTGTGGTCCTGCGCTGCTGAGCGGGCCGAGCAGCAGCGCGTCCCCCACACACACACACACACACACCCGAACACCGTGAGGTTCCGGCATGCCCATCGACCCGTACGCCGCCCTGAACGCCATGCTCCGCGCCGAGGTCACCCGCTCCGCCCCGCCGGCCCCGAAGCAGCCGAGCCGTAGGACCGCCGGCGAGGACGCCCCCGCCGCCTCCGTGGCCGCGGTGGCCACCTCTGCCACCGGCTCCGAGTCCTCGCCCGAGGACTGACCCGGGATACGGGCGGGCGCCGGTTCCCGTACGGGGACCGGCGCCCGCCTCGGCTTCCGGCTCAGGCCTCGCGTTGGTGGAAGCGGTAGAACGCCACCAGTCCGATGCCGATGCCGGTGATCAGGCCGATCCAGCTCGAGCGGAGGACCGAGTGGTCGGTGAGGCTGTTCAGGTAGCCCACGGCGATACCGGCGAAGACGCCGTACGCCGCCGCGTGCACTTCCCGCTTCAGCCGGGGGCCGACGCGGGCGAGGGTGAACATGATGCCGGCGAAGAGGGCGCCGCACAGGATGCCGTAGAAGACGTTGCCCGCATCGACCGGTCCCGTCTGGCGCTGCATGTAGGCCGCCCAGACTCCGTAGACCAGTCCGAGGAGCAGCGCCCGTGTCAGCTGGCCCCTGCTCGCCTCGTCCATGCCGGTCGCCTGCAGGTGCCGCCTCGGGGCGGTGGGTGCCGCGTGTGCCATGACAGGGCTCCTCTCTCCCATCATCCAGGGCACACCCGCCGCCCCCGCCCGGCAAGTGGATCAGCGGATCGGCGGATCAGCGGCCCCCGGCCCCGGCCGCGAGCCACGCGCGCAGCCGGGACGCGGCATCCGGCGCCTGCAGTTCGGCGCGGCGCCGGATCCCGTCGAGGTCTTCCGCGGCGAGGGCCTGGCGCCAGGCCAGTTCGGCCCGGTTCATGGCGTGCGCGATCGCGCACGCGGGGGCGTCGTCCGCGGTCGGGGCGCCACCGGGTCCCTGCTGCCGGATCTCCGTGCACCGGAAGGCCTCCTCGGTGCCTTCGACGGCGGCGACCACGTCCATGAGCGTGATCTCGGCGAGCGGGCGGGCCAGCCGGAAGCCGCCCCTGGGCCCGGGCGTGGAGGTCACGATGCCCGCCCGGGCCAGCGCCTGGAGCTGCTTGTTGAGGTACGCCGCCGGCAGGTCGTGCCATGCGGCCAGCCGCGCCGCCGGGACGGCGCGCCCGGGACCGGCCCAGGCCAGGTTGACGCAGCTGTGCAGCGCCCACTCGACGCCCTCGCCCATCCTCATAATCTGGATAGTAGGCGTCCAGAATCCCTTTCCGCAAGGGTGCCGCGCCCCGACGCACCACCGGCCCCCGTGCGAACGCCCGCCACCCGCCCGCAGCAGCACCGCTCGCGCCCCGCACCCTCCCGGCTTTCCCTGGTGACGTGCGCACCTTCCTCTCGGCGGTACTCATCGTCCTCGTGACCGTCCTCGTGCCCGCCGGCGCCGTCGCGTACTGGGCCGACCGCGAGCTGGGCAACGCCGACCGGTACACCGCCGCCATGTCCCCGCTGGCCGAGAACACGGCCGTCCAGGGCGTCGTCGTCGCCCAGGCGAGCCGCGCCCTCGCCGGGCAGATCGACGCCGGCCCCTTCCAGGGCGGGGTCGACGCCCTGCTCGGCGAGGCCCTCCACTCGTTTGCCGGCACCCCCGCCTACCGGACCGCCTGGGACGCGGCCAACCGCGCCGCGCACGCCGCCTTCCTCCAGGCCCTCACCACCGGCGACGGCGACGCCCTCACCATCGACCTCGCGCCCGTCATCGAGCAGATCAAAGGGGAACTCGTCGGCGACGGGGTGCCGTTCGCCGACCGCATCCCCGTGACCCACGTCTCGGTGAAGGTCATGGAGTACGACAATCTCGGCGCGCTCAGGAAGGGCTTCCACATGTTGCAGATCGCCGGCATCTGGCTTCCCGTGCTGACCGTGGTGCTGGCCGCGGCGGCGATCGGCGTCGCCGTCCACCGGCGCCGCGCCGTGATCGCCACCGGCCTGGGGGTCGCCGTGGGCGCCGTCCTGCTGTGGATCGCGGTGGCCGTCTGCCGCCGGCTCACGCTGGACGACCTGCCGGCCGACATCGACCGGGCGGCCGCCGCGGCGGTGTACGACGCGCTCACCGCGTTCCTGCGCACCACCGCCTGGGTGATCCTGGCGATCGGGCTCGCCGCCGCTCTTGCCGCCTGGTTGACCGGCCGACTGCGTCGCACCCCATAAGCTCGGAAGGTACCAACGCACTCAGACCGCCCCAGAAGAACGCAAGAAGAACGCAAGACCACGGAACAGCGCAGAAGAACCGATTCACGAGCGGCCGCACGGAAGCTGAATGAGCACCGAACGCACCGAACAGATACCGTCCGGGCGACCCCGGCACCGTCCACTGGCTCCGCCCGCCTGGCTGCTCAAGGGACTGCGGCCGAGCACCGCCCCGATCCCCTGGGCCGCGGCCGCGCGCGCGGGCGTCGCGATGGCCACCCCGCTCGCCGTCGGCTTCGCTCTGGACGAGCCCGAGTACGGGGCCCTCGTCTCGATGGGCGCCCTGTCCGGGGTCATCGGCGACACCGCCGACGCCTACCGGATGCGGATCCTGAACATCGCCGTGCCGCAGCTCTTCGGCGCGATCGGAGTCGCCCTGGGCACCCTGGTCTTCGGCCACGGCTGGCTCGCGGTGGGCGCCCTCACCCTGATCGCCCTCGTCTCCGGGATGATCTCCTCGATCGGCACGGTCGCCTCCGTCTCCGGACTTCTGCTGCTCCTCAACGCCGTGGTCGGTGCCGGCCTGCCGCTCCCCCGGCCCTGGTGGACGGCCCCGCTGCTGCTCGGCGCGGGCGGGCTGTTCGTCCTCCTGCTGACCCTGCTGGGCTGGCCGCTGCGCGGGCGGCAACCGGAGCGCGCCGCCGTGGCGGCCACTTACCGGGCCCTCGCCGACGCCCTGGAAGCCGCGGGCGGACCGGACTACGACGAGCGCCGCCGGCAGGTCACGCACGCCCTGAACCAGGCCTACGACCTGGTGCTGGGCCGCCGCGCCCGGGTGCACGGCCGCAGCCCCGCCCTCGTACGGATGCTGGCCCAGCTGAACGTGGTGATCCCGCTGGTCGAGGCCGCACCCGCCATGCACCTGCGCGGCAGACCCCTGCCGCCCGAGATCCCGGCGGCCGTACGGGACCTGGCGCAGGCCGTGGAACAAGGCCGCACCGGAAAGTCCGTACCGGAGCTGCCCGCACCGCACACCCCCGCCGAACGGGCCCTCGACGCGGCCCTGCGGCATGCGGCGGCCATCGTGCACCTGCCCGACCCGGACCTGCACAACATCGACGACCGGCTCGGCCGGCCCGCCGCGCTGACGGTCCGGGCCCGGCGGGCCGTGCGCGACATGGTGCTGTCCGGCGCCTCCTGGCGGTACGGGCTGCGCCTCGCGCTGTGCATCGGGCTGGCCCAGTGCCTGGTCTCCCTGGTGCCGGTCGAGCGGTCGTACTGGGTCGCGCTGACCGTCACCTTCGTCCTCAAGCCCGACTTCGGCTCGGTGTTCTCCCGGGCCCTGCTGCGCGCCCTGGGGACGGCGGCCGGGCTGGTCGTGGCCGCCGCCGTGCTCGCCGAGGTGCCGCGCGGCTGGTGGGACGTGCCGGTGATGGTGGTGCTCGCCGCACTGATCCCCGTGTTCTCCGTCAAGGGGTACGCCTTCCAGACCGCCGCGATCACCCCGGTGATCCTGCTGCTCTCGGACCTCCTCAACCACCAGGGCTTCGACCTGATCCGGCCCCGGCTGCTGGACAGCCTCATCGGCTGCGCCATCACCCTCGTCTTCGGCTATCTGCTGTGGCCCGAGAGCTGGCACACCCGGATCGGCGACCGGCTCGCCGACACCGTGGACGATGCGGCCCGGTACGTGGAACGGGCCTTCGGCGGCCATCCGGAGACGGAGGCCGGCCGGCAGGCCGCCCGGACCGCCCGGCTCCAGGCCCGGCGGCGGATCTACCGGGACATGTCGGGTGTACGGAACGAGTTCCAGCGGGCGCTGACGGAGCCGCCGCCGACGGGAGCACGGGCCGCCGCCTGGTGGCCGCTGGTCGTCGCTGTCGAGCGGATCGTGGACGCGACCACCGCCGCCCGGGTCCGGGTCAACCACGGCGCCCAAGCCCCCCGCGACGAGGAGGTGGCGAGCGTCATCACCGACCTGCACGCCCTCGCCGAGGGGGTGCGCAGCGCCCGGACCCCGGCCCAGCTGCGGCCCGCGGCCCCGCAGCCCGGGGACGAGACCTCCGTCCTCGCCCCGGTGCGCCAGGAGGTCGCGGCGGCCCGCGCGATCGCCTCCGCGGACCACTGACGCCGAACCGTCCGCCGGGCATCGGGCACCGTCCGCCGGGCACGGGGCACCGGGACGCGTCCGTCGCCCGAATGGCCCCGGGGCCGGGCCCGCGTGCCCGGGACGGGAGAGCATCGGTGCATGAGGCGCCTCTCCCTGCGCGGCCGCGCCGCGGCCCCGGTCCTCGCCGCCGTCCTCGCGGCGACGGCCGGGTGCGCCGATGTGGAGGGGCTGCGCAACGACGGCGACCTGGGCACGGCGCACGCCCCGGAGACCCTGTGGGAGAACATCCACCCGGACCCGCCCGGCCCCGGCCAGCAGCCCGGCAAGGCCGCCGTGGTCCCCGGACTGCCCAAGGCCGCGAACCGCAGCATGCGGGGCGTGAACGCGGTGGACGTCGTACGGGCCGACGTCACCGCCGCCACCGCCGAGGACGGCGGGACCGGTCGCCTCGTCGACCCCCGGGCGGTGCAGCGGATCTCACTGTGTACACAGGCTGTGGACGGAGGCCCGTACTGCCCGGTGCGGCCCGCCGTCCTGCGCGACGTGACGGGTGACGGCCGGGAGGAGCTGATCACCGCCCTGGACGTCGACGGCCGGGTCAGCGAACTGCGCGTCTACACCGTCCGCGACGACGGGTCGATCGCCCGGATCCTGTCCCGGCGCGGGGTGCTGGAGGGCGTGGAGGTGGCCGCCGAGCACCTGGCGGTCCGCGAGCCGACCTCGAACCCGGACAAGGTCTCCGTCTCCGACTACGTGTGGGACCCGAAGGCCGGGATCATGAACCTCTCCCAGCTCACCCTCGACGAATGCGCCGGCACGAGCGACAGCGGCATCCCGTGCTCGACGAGCAGGGTCTGAGGGGGCCGGGCCGCGATGCGGGTCATGAGCAGCCTGCGCTGGAAGATCGCCCTGACCATCGCGGCGGTGTGCTGCGCGGTCGCGGCGGGGCTCGGGATCCTCGTGCACAACGTGGTCGCCCGGCAGATCGTCGGCGAGGTGCGCAAGGACGCAGACCGGGAGCTGGAGCACGCCCTCGCCCACTACCAGTACGGCACCGCGCACGGTGACGTGAACCTCGCCCTCGACCCGCCCGGGCTGCCGGGGCCACTGCGGAGGCTGGTGGCCCGCGGCCTGACCGGGAGCATGGTCGGCGAGCACGACGACGTCCCCGTCATGTGGGCCGCGGCACCCGCCGACGGCAAGGCCCTCACCGTCTGGATCCCGTACGAGAGCACCCGCCACCGGCTGCGGGACATCGACACCGCGATCCTCGCCTCCTCGGCGCTCGCGGCCGGAGTGGTCGCGCTGGCCGGCGTGTTCCTCGCCCACCGGATCAGCCGGCGGCTGACGACCACGGCCGCAGTGGCCCGCCGGATCAGCGCCGGCGACCTGGACGCGCGCGTGGGGTTCCCCGTCGAGGAGGACGGCACGCGCGGCGCGTACGAGGGCAGCGGCCGGCGTCTGCCGCGCCACCGCGACGAGGTGGGGGACGTGGCGCAGGCGCTCGACTCGATGGCCGCGTCCCTCCAGAAGCGGATCGAGGCGGAGAAGCGCTTCACCGCGGACGTCGCGCACGAGCTGCGCACGCCGCTCACCGGCTCGCTGGCCGCGGCCGCCCTGCTGCCCGAGGGCCGCCCCAAGGAGATGATCAACGACCGGCTCAAGGCCCTGCACCTGCTCACCGAGGACCTGCTGGAGATCTCCCGGCTGGAGTCGGGCGTCGAGCAGGCGGATTCGGCCCGGGTGGAACTCGGCCAGGCGGTGCAGCGGGCCGTCGCGGCGACCCGCCTGGAGGCCTCGGTACGGGTCATCCGCGACGCGGTGGTGCTCACCGACCGGCGGCGGCTGGACCGGATCCTGACCAATCTGCTGGTCAACGCCGACAAGCACGGGGAGCCACCGGTCGAGGTGAGCGTCGAGGGCCCGGTGGTGGTCGTGCGCGACCACGGGCCCGGGTACCCGCCCGCGCTGATCGAGGAGGGCCCGCAGCGGTTCCGCACCGGGGACCCGGGCCGCGGCCGGGGCCACGGGCTGGGGTTGACGATCGCGGCCGGCCAGGCGGCGGTCCTGGAGATCGCCCTGAGCTTCGCCAACGCACCCGACGGCGGGGCGGTGACCACGCTCAGGCTCCCCGTCGGACGCCTGACGAACGACTGACGAACGGACATTCAGCACGAAACGCCCCTGGGCGGGCGGTGTTCCACGTGAAACAGCGCCCGCCCGGGGATGGATGCAACCGGTCGACGACCGCGCCTGCCGGCCCGATCAGACGCCGATGTTCTTGCCGTCCTTGCGCCAGACGGACACGACCGCCGGACGGACGATCTTGCCGGGACCGTCGGGCCACACCGACTGCGGCTTCTCGACGGACGCGCCGTCGATCTCGCCCGGGTGCTGGACGGCCACCAGGACGCGCTTGTCCTGGACCAGCGGGCCACAGGTCTCGGCGCCGCGGGGGACGGTCAGGAACTGCTTCAGCTCGCCGCGGCGGTCACCGGCGGTGGCGACACCGAACAGGCCGTCGTGGGAGCCGAGCTGGTTGCCGTCCGTGGAGATCCACAGGTTGCCGTGCGGGTCGAAGGTCACGTTGTCCGGGCAGGAGATCGGGCTGACCTTGTCCTTCGGGAAGCCCGCGAAGAAGGTGGACGGGTCCTTCGGGTCACCGGCGACCAGGAACAGGCGCCAGGCGAAGCCGTCACCGGCCGGGTCGTCGAAGTTCTCGGCGAGCTCCAGGATCTGGCCGTGCTTGTTCAGGTTGCGCGGGTTGGCCTCGTCCGCACCGGCCTTGCCGGCCTTGCCGCGGTCGCTGTTGTTGGTGAGGACCACGTACACGCGGCCGGTGCGCGGCGAGGGCTCGATGTCCTCGGGGCGGTCCATCTTGGTCGCGCCCACCTTGTCGCCGGCCTCACGCGTGAAGACGGCCACCTCTTCGGCGGTCATGCCCTCGACGTGCGAGACGTTGCCGGAGGGGGAGGAGGTGAGGAGCTTGATCCACACGCCGGAGCCGTCGAACTGGCCGTCGGAGGGGAGCTTGCCGGAGCCGTCGATCTCCGCGGCCGGGGAGTCACCGGTCAGCTTGGCGACGTACAGGGTGCCCTCGTCGAGCAGCGTGAGGTTGTGCTCCTTCGCCGCGCGCGCATTGCCCTTCTTCATCTGCTTCGACGAGACGAACTTGTAGAAGTAGTCGAACTTCTCGTCGTCGCCCATGTAGACGACCGGACGGCCGTCCTCGGTCAGGCGGGGCTGGGCGCCCTCGTGCTTGAAGCGGCCCAGTGCGGTGCGCTTGCGCGGGGTGGAGTTCGGGTCGTACGGGTCGAGCTCGACGACCCAGCCGAAGCGGTGCGGCTCGTTGGCCTCCTGGAGCACGTCGAAGCGCTTGTCGAAGCGCTCCCACTTGCGCTCGGTGGCGCCGGTGGTGACGCCGTAGCGCTTCAGCCGGGCGGCCCGGACGGGCTCGGTGACCTGGCCGGCGTTGGCGAAGTACTGGTTGAAGTTCTCCTCGCCGTGCAGCGTGGTGCCCCACGGGGTGGTGCCGCCGGAGCAGTTGTTGAGCGTGCCGAGGACCTTGGTGCCGGTCGCGTCGACGGAGGTCTTCACCAGGGGGCTGCCCGCGGCCGGGCCGGTGAGCTTGAACTCGCTGGTCGCGGTGAGGCGGCGGTTGAGCTGGTGGCGGTTGACCGCGGTCAGCTTGCCGCTGCGGTGGTCCTCCTGCACGACGACGACACCGAGGCCGTGCGCGGCCCAGGCGATCTCGACCTGCTCGCGGGTCGGGTTCGCCGGGTCGTAGCCCTTGAACATGAGGATCTCGTCGGTGTACTCGTGGTTGGCCACGAGGAGCTGCTGGCGCTCGTAGTCGCTGCCCAGCGGGAGCAGCGAGAGGAAGTCGTTGTTGTAGCCGAACTGGCCGGCCTGGGCGGCTGCGGTCTGCTTGTCGGCGTTGAACCCCGGAGCGCCCTTGACGATGGGCTCGCCCCAGCGGATGACCACGTTCTGCTCGTAGCCCTCGGGGACGGTGACCCGGTCGTCGGTGTTCGGCGCGACGGCCTTGAAGCGCAGACCGCGGGCGCCCGCGGCGTTGGCGGCATCGGCGCCGCCCTGGGCGTCGGCGGCGGGGGCGGCGGCGGCCGAGGAGCCGTTGCCGCTGAGCGTGATGGCGGTACCGGCAGCGGTGGCGACCGTGACGACGGCGGCGGAGCGGAGCATCGAGCGGCGGGAGTAGGCGCGGGCGATGACATCGCCGACGTACTCGTTGTCGCTCTTGTTCGGCACCTCGTGGAAGCAGGCGTCACCACAGCGGTAGCGACAGGTGAGGGCGGAACGGCCGCCCCCATGCGGGTTGCCTATGAGCGGCAGAAGCTTGCGCACGAATGTCCTCCGTAGATACACGGGCGCCGACATCATGTCGGTCGAATCCAGCGGTGACGGTAGGCGCGAGTTGCGCCGATGCGGCGGCGGCGGAATGAACGCCCGGTGAACCGGGCACGTCGGTGCGGGAGTTCGGCAAGATGGGGTGTGTGCTGGGTGGGCCGGGCGCCACGAAGGGCGCCCCTGCCGAAGTTCCAGCCAAGCGGCCGATAACCTTACGTGTCCACTCTGGGCAGGGATCAACCGCGCAGCACGGACAAATGACGCACGCACTCATGCGAAAGGCCTGGCCCATGGGTATTCGGAGCTTGTTGCGCAAGGTGTTCGGACGGTCTGCCGAGCCGGTTCCGGAGACGACGGACGGTACTTCGGCAGCTGTCCCGAGCCAGGCGGAACGCACCCCCCTGGACGTGGCGGCCGAACTGGTCGCGGCGTCCTTCGACAATCCGACGGTTCCCCCACAGTCCGCTCCGCGGGACCGTGAACCGGGGACCCTTCTCACCGCCCCGGCGCCGGACCCCACGGTCCCGGAGGCGCGCCGCCCCATGCCGGGGTCGGTTACGCAGGAACCTGCGGCTGCGGCGAAGCCGGTCGCCGAACCGGCAGCCGAGGCCGAGGTTGCGGCCGAGGCTGAGGCGCCCGCGCCGGAGGCGGCTGACGAGGCCGTCGCCGAGCCGGTGGCGGAGGTACAACCCGAGGCCGAGGCCCCCGTGGCCGAGCCCGAGCCCGAGGTCGAGGCCCCCGTGGCCGAGCCCGAGGTCGAGGTCGTTGTGGCCGAGCCCGAGGTCGAGGTCGTCGTGGCCGAGCCCGAGGCCGAGGCCGAGGTCGAGGTCGAGGTCGTCGTGGCCGAGCCCGAGGCGGAAGCCGTCGCGCCCGAGCCCGAGGTCGAGGTCGTCGTGGCCGAGCCCGAGGCGGAAGCCGTCGCGCCCGAGGTCGAGGTCGAGGTCGTCGTGGCCGAGCCCGAGGCGGAAGCCGTCGCGCCCGAGGTCGAGGTCGAGGTCGTCGTGGCCGAGCCCGAGGCGGAAGCCGTCGCGCCCGAGGTCGAGGTCGAGGTCGTCGTGGCCGAGCCCGAGGCGGAAGCCGTCGCGCCCGAGGTCGAGGTCGAGGTCGTTGTGGCCGAGCCCGAGGCGGAAGCCGTCGCGCCCGAGGTCGAGGCCGAGGTCGTCGTGGCCGAGCCCGAGGCGGAAGCCGTCGCGGCCGAGCCCGAGGTCGAGGTCGTCGTGGCCGAGCCCGAGGCCGAGGCTCCCGTGGCGGAGAACGTGGTCGAGGCCGCGGACATCGTGGCGGAGCCGGTCGTCGAGGCCGGCGGGGACGGGCCGGCCCATGCGCTGGCCGCCGTGAAGCGGCAGGCGCCCGGGGTGGCCGGGGCCTACAAGGCCGCCGGGCAGGTGCTCCGGGGCAAGGGCAAGGCCGGTGCGCGGGCGAAGGTGTACCTGGTCCTGGACCGGTCCGGGTCGATGCGCCCGTTCTACAAGGACGGCAGCGCCCAGCACCTCGCGGACCACGCCCTCGCCCTCGCCGCCCACCTGGACGACGAGGCGACCGTGCACACCGTGTTCTTCTCCACGGACGTGGACGGCACCGCCGACCTGACCCTCGACGCCCACGACGGCGCCTGGGTCGAGGCCCGCCACGCCGAACTCGGCCACATGGGCCGCACCAGCTACCACCGCGCCGTGGAGCAGGTCATCGAGCGCTACCAGAAGGACGGCGGCGACCACCCCGCCCTCGTGGTGTTCCAGACCGACGGTGCCCCCGACAGCGTCCGGCCCGCCAAGCAGGCCCTCGCGGACGCCGCCGCCTGCGCACCCGGCGTCCACTGGCAGTTCGTCGCCTTCGGCGACCACGACGCCAAGGCCTTCGACTTCCTGCGCAAGCTGGACGCCGAGAACGCCGGTTTCTTCCACGCCGGCCCGGCCCCCGCCGAGCTGACGTCCGGCGCACTGGTCAAGGGCCTGCTCCAGAGCTTCTGAGCCCGCCCGCACGTACGTACGGCGAAGGGCCCGGGATCCATCGGATCCCGGGCCCTTCGTGATGCCTGGCCGCGGCTGCCCGCGGCGGCCCGCGGTTAGCGCGCGGCGTCCGGGTGGACGGCCTCGGCGACCGGCTTGGCCTCCGCCGGCTTCGTCTCCACCGGCTTGCGCAGCGCGATGTTCAGCTCGCGCAGGCGGGACTCCTCGAGGACCGTGGGCGCGCCCATCATCAGGTCCTGCGCGTTGCCGTTCAGCGGGAAGGCGATGGTCTCGCGGATGTTCGGCTCGTCGGCGAGCAGCATCACGATGCGGTCCACGCCCGGGGCGATGCCACCGTGCGGCGGGGCGCCGAGGCGGAAGGCGCGCAGCATGCCGGCGAACTCGCGCTCGACGGTCTCGGCCTCGTAACCGGCGATCTCGAAGGCCTTCAGCATGACCTCGGGCTCGTGGTTGCGGATGGCGCCGGAGGACAGCTCGATGCCGTTGCAGACGATGTCGTACTGCCAGGCCAGGATGTCGAGCGGGTCCTTCTCCTCGAGGTCCTTCATGCCGCCCTGCGGCATGGAGAAGGGGTTGTGCGAGAAGTCGATCCGGCCGGTCTCCTCGTCCTTCTCGTACATCGGGAAGTCGACGATCCAGCAGAACCGGAAGACGTTCTCCTCGAACTGGCCGGCGCGCTTGGCGGCCTCGACCCGGACCGGGCCCATGATCTTGGAGACCTCGTCGAACTCGCCCGCGCCGAAGAACACGGCGTGGCCGGGGACCAGGCCCAGGCGCTCGGTGAGGACCTTGACGTTCTCCTCGGTGAGGAACTTGGCGATCGGGCCGGTCAGCGAACCGTCCTCGCCCACGCGGACCCACGCCAGGCCCTTGGCGCCCAGCGAGATCGCGTACTCGCCGAGGCCGTCGAAGAACTTGCGCGGCTGCGCGGCGGTGTCCGGGACGGCCAGCGCACGCACGTGCTTGCCGGCGAACGCCTTGAACTCCGAGCCCTCGAAGACGTCGGTGATGTCGACGAGCTCCAGCTTGGCGCGCAGGTCGGGCTTGTCGTTGCCGTACTTCAGCATCGACTCGCGGAACGGGATCCGCAGGAACGGCGAGGTGACCTCGCGGCCCTTGCCGAACTCCGTGAAGATCTCGGTCATCAGGCGCTCGATCGGCTGGAAGACGTCCTCCTGCTCGACGAACGACATCTCGACGTCGAGCTGGTAGAACTCGCCCGGCGAACGGTCGGCGCGGGCGTCCTCGTCGCGGAAGCACGGCGCGATCTGGAAGTACCGGTCGAAGCCCGAGATCATCAGCAGCTGCTTGAACTGCTGCGGGGCCTGCGGCAGGGCGTAGAACTTGCCCGGGTTCAGGCGGGACGGGACGACGAAGTCACGCGCACCCTCGGGCGAGGTCGCGGTGAGGATCGGGGTCGCCATCTCGTTGAAGCCGAGGGCCACCATCTTGGAGCGGATCGACGCGATGACGGCCGAGCGCAGCATGATGTTGCGGTGCATGCGCTCGCGGCGCAGGTCGAGGAAGCGGTACTCCAGGCGCCGCTCCTCGTTCACACCGTCGTCGGTGTTGATGGTGAAGGGCAGCGGGGCGGCTGCGCCGAGCACCTCGACCTCGACGGCCTCGATCTCGATCTCGCCGGTCGGCAGGTCGGCGTTGACGTTCTCGGTGCCACGCGAGACGACCTTGCCGTCGACGCGGACGACGGTCTCCTTGGAGAGCTTGTCCAGGACGGCGGCCGCGGCGGTGCCGGGGCGGGCGACGAGCTGCGTGATGCCGTAGTGGTCGCGCAGATCGATGAAGAGGATGCCGCCCAGGTCTCGACGGTTGTGCAGCCAGCCGCTCAGCCGGACGTCGGCGTTGACGTCAGAGGCGCGGAGCTCGCCGCAGGTGTGGGACCTGTACCGATGCATCAGTCATCCAGTTCTTCGCGATACCAAGGTGGATTCAACCCTCACAAGGTTACCGTCCGGGCCGGGGGCCGTGCGGGAGTGCCCGGCAGCCCCCGCGAACAGGCACGTCGGGGGGATGACCTGTAAAGATGACCGGGTGCGCACCGAGGACGTCCTGGCCGCCATCGCGACCGGCCTGTGGCGATGGGACAACGCCTCCGGGACGGTCACTCTGGACAGCGAGGCCGCCCGGCTCCTCGGGCTGCCCGCGGAGCCCGTCGTCCTGCCGGAGGTCGCCGTACGGTCGCGGTTTCACCCGGTGGACTGGAACGAGATCAACGGGATCGTCAATCTCGCGGTGGCCGAGGGCACCCTCGCGGAGGCCCGGCTGCGGATCATGGACGAGGACGGACGGGTGCTGCGCACCGTGCGCAGCCGCTCCAGACCCCTCGAGAACCGCTCGGTCGACGGCCGCGTCGACTACGAGCTGATCGGCACCATCCAGGAGATCGCCGAGCCGCAGCCCGGCACCACCGCCGTGCACACCCCGATCACCGGGGACTGGCGGCGCTCCCGCGAGGCCTTCCTGCTGGACGCGGGGCGGGCGCTCGCCGAGGCCCGGTCCACGGCCGAGGTGCTGCGGGTCGCCGCGTCCCTCTCGATGCCGGGCTTCAACCCGGACGGGCTGGCGGTCTTCGGGGTGGCCGGGGACCGGCTGTCGGTCATCGGGCACCACGGGCACGGTCCCGGGGACGAGGACCTCTTCACGGACATGCGGCTGGACACGGACTACCCGGCCGCCGAGGTCGTCCGGACCGGGCGGGCGATCTACCTGCCCTCCCCCGATGACTACAAGCGGCGCTTTCCGGCCACCTGGCCGCTCGCCCAGCGCTTCGGCCGGATCTCCTGGGCCTTCCTCCCCCTGATCGTCGCCGGGCGCACCATGGGCGCCTGGATGGCCGCGTTCAAGCACCCGGTGTCCTTCTCGCCGGACGAGCGGTCCGTCCTGACGACGGTGGCCCGGATGCTGGCCCAGGCCCTCCAGCGGGCAGGCGTGGCCGAGTCCGAGCGGGAGCTCACCTCCGGCCTGCAACGGTCGATGATGCCGATGCTGGGCCCCGACATCCCGGGCATGCAGATCGCCGCCCGGTACGTCCCCACCGGCGGCGGGCTCGAGGTCGGCGGCGACTGGTACGACATGATCCCGCTGCCCTCGGGACGGTTCGCGCTGGTCATCGGGGATGTGCAGGGGCACGACGTGCGGGCCGCCGGGCTGATGGGCCAGCTGCGGATCGCGGTGCGCGCGTACGCCTCCGAGGGCCACCGGCCGGATGCCGTGCTCTCGCGCGCCTCCCGCTTCCTGGCGGGGCTGTGTTCTTCGAAGGAGGCCGACTCGTACGAGGAGTCCGACTTCCGCAGCCCGCGGTTCGCGACCTGCCTGTACGTGGAGTGCGACCCGGAGACCGGGCTGCTGGAGGTGGCCCGCGCCGGCCACCCCGATCCCGCCATCCGGATGACGGACGGCACGGTGCTGATGCGCCCGACCGCCGGCGGCCTCCCGCTCGGCATCGTCCCCGACACGGACTACCCGACGACGCGGTTCACGCTGGAGCCCGGCGAGACGATGATGCTGTGCACCGACGGGCTCATCGAGACCGGCGGGCACGACCTGGACACGGGCTGGGCACGGCTGCGGGCGATCCTCGAATCCGAGACGCACGATCCCGTGACCCACGCGTCCGACGGCCTGGAGAAGCTCGCCGACCTGCTGGTCCAGGCCGTGCACGGGCCCTCCTCGCACCACACCACCGGCCCGCTGGCCGACCGGCGCGAGGACGACATAGCCGTCGTCCTGCTGTGCCGGGACGGCGCGGGCTGCGGCTGCGGCGCCCCGGCGGCGCAGCTGACCCGGCCGGCGCGCCGCACGGTGCTGACCGTGGCGCAGGCGGAGCCGGAGCGGATCGCGGGCGCACGCCGGCAGATCCGGGAGCTGCTGCACGACTGGGCGGACGAGGAGCAGGTGGACTCGGCGGTGCTCATCGTCTCCGAGATGGTCACGAACGTCCTCCTGCACACGGACGGCGACGCGCTGCTGGCCGCGGAGGCGGTGGGCGAGCTGGGGACGCGCCGGCTGCGCATCGAGGTCGCGGACGCCAGCGACGAGCTGCCGCACAAGCGGCATCCGGGCGAGATGGCGTCGAGCGGGCGGGGCGTCCTGCTGATGGAGATGCTGGCGGACACCTGGGGCGTGGACCCGCGCGGCGAGGGCAAGTCGATCTGGTTCGAGATGTACGAACAGGCGAAGGACGACTGAAGGACGACCGCCCGTCCCAGCCGGGGCCGTCGGTACGGGCGCCGCGCCCGATCCGCACCGGAATGCCGTGGTTTGATGCACCTGTGCTGACACTGCTTCCCCCGCCGGTCAGGCGACTGGCCGCGTGGTGCGCGGCCGTCCTGCTCGTCACCGGCGTGGTCGCCGTCGGCGTATGGCTGTGCATCACCTTCAAGGCCGTCGTCACGCCCGTACTGCTGGCGCTGCTCGGCACCGCCCTGCTCGGGCCGATGCACCGGCGGCTCGTGCGGATGAAGGTGAACCGCGGCGCCGCAGCGGCGCTGACCTGCCTCGCCGTACTCGCGGTGTTCGGCGGGGTCACGTACATCGTCGTCCACGCCCTCATCAGCACCGGCGACCAGATCCTCGACTCCCTCAAGCAGGCCGGGCAGGGCCTCGCCGAGCACTTCGGTCCCGCCGGGACCTCCCTCGAGGACCTGGCCTCCCACGCCAAGGAGCTGCTGGCCAAGTTCGGCGCCACGGCCGCTTCCGGCGTCATCTCCGGCATCAGCGTCGTCGGCGAGATGCTCGCCACCACCATCCTCTTCCTCCTGCTGATGTTCTTCTTCCTGCGCGACTCCCACCACGCCGCCGGCGCCCTGCGCTCGCTCGCGCCGCGCGCCACCGGCGACATCGTCGAGGCCATGGCCCGCCGCGCCTTCGGGGCCGTCGAGGGCTTCATGCGCGGAACCACCTTCATCGCGCTGATCGACGCGGTCTTCATCACGGTCGGGCTGCTCGTGCTCCGTGTCCCCGGTGCCGTCGGCCTCGGCGTCCTGGTGTTCGTCGGCGCGTACATCCCGTACCTGGGCGCCTTCATCTCCGGCGCGGTGGCCGTCCTCGTCGCCTTCGCCGAGCGGGGATGGGCCATCGGGCTGTGGACGCTGGGCGTGGTGCTCGCCGTACAGATGCTGGAGGGGTACATCCTCCAGCCCGCGGTCCAGAGCCGGACCGTCCAGATGCACCCGGCCGTGGTCCTGCTCGCCATCACCGCCGGCGCAAGCGTCGCCGGGATCCTGGGCATGCTGCTGGCCGTACCGCTGACCGCGGCCGCGTTCGGCGTGGTGTCGGAGCTTCGGGGGCGCCACGCGGGGGCCGAGCGCACCGAGGAGCCCGAGTAACAAGGGTTTCAGGACAACCGCGAAACGGTCCTCGATCATCCGTTCGCGGAGAACCCGAGGTGTCCGTTTTCCGGCCACCGCCCCCTCCTGCGGAAATGCCCAAAAGGATCTGAAGAGTCCGTGTAACCGGCCACGCGCCCCGAAACACAGCATTCAAGCCGGTCTCCGCCGCACGCCCGGATCCCCCTGGTACGGCATTCGTCTTCGTGCCATCGTCTTTCACCGGACCGGGGGGCCGCTGCAGCACTTGAGCCGCGGAGCACTCCTCTCGGCTGCACCACGACGTGTCCGATATCCAAGAGGAGACAGCGTGCGCAAGGCAGCAAGGTTCACCGCAGTGGCACTCTCCGCCGCGACGATCGTCATGGGCTCCGTGACCGTCGCCCACGCCGGCGACTACACCGAGGACGGGGTCCGGATCCGTTCCAACTCCACCACCTCGGCCTCCGTCAACGGCCTCGGCTACCGGAACCACACCATCACGCCCATCTGCTACAAGTCGGGCACCGTGATCAACGGCAACAGGTGGTGGGACCGGCACAAGAACAACAACACCGGCGTCACCGGGTACAGCTCGATGACCCTGATCACCAAGTGGGCGGCCAATCCCTGCTGATCGGGCGCTCGGAGCCGCCCGGGGCCGGGACCGCTGGAATCGGTCCCGGCCCCCGGGCGTGCCGGGCAGTGTACGACCACCAGACCACCACGGAAAGGCTGATCGTGCTCCACGCACGCCAACGGCTGCCCCTGCTGCTGGCCGGTGCCGTCGCGGTCCTGACGCTCGGCGCCTGCACCGCCGAACCGGCGGCGAAACAGGGGGGACCGGACGGTCCCACGGGCGAACCACAGGTGAGCGTCACACCGCAGGCGGACCCGGCGAACGCTGTACTCCCGCTCGATGCCTACGCCTTCGACCAGAACCAGGCGAAGGTGCTGCGGCAGGCACAGGACCTGCTCACCGAGTCCTGTATGCACCGCATCGGATTCGCCTCCTTCAAGAACGCGAGCACCTACGTCACCGTCGTCGGTGCACACCGGGCCACCACCGGAATCGGCCTGGTCGACGCCGAATCCGCGAAGAAGTACGGGTACCGGTCCGGCGCATTGCCGGACCGCGACGCGGCGGGCGAGAAGAAGCGCGACCCGAACGAGACGGCCGCCCTGTTCGGTCCGCAGGACGGCGGACCGGCCCATCCGGGGGCCCCGGAGGGCGGCTGCTCGGGCGAGGCCGACCGCAAGCTGTACCCGAGGAGCACCAGCGGCCCGTCCGCGGCCCCGGCCGGCAACAGCCTCGTCGACCAGCTCACGCAGCAGGCCGGCGACCGGGCGCGCGGCGACAGCCGGATCGTCGCGGGGATCACGCAGTGGAGCACCTGTATGCGCGATGCGGGGTTCCAGGTGAAGACGCCCTGGGAGCTCCAGCAGATGGAGGGCACGCGGTGGACCGGGCCGGTCACCTCCGAGGAGATCACCGCCGCGACCACGGACGTGTCCTGCAAGCAGAAGACGAAGCTCACCGACACCTGGAGCGCGGTCCTGACGGCCTACCAGAAAGGCCTGATCGAACGGCGCAAGCAGGATCTGGACCAGGAGAAGAAGCGCCTGGACGAGCAGGTCACCTATGCGGAGAAGGTGCTGAAGGACGGCTCGGCGTGAGGGCCCCGGCCGGCCCGCGGGCCACGGTTTCCGCCCTGCTGCCGGCCCTGGCGGCGGCTCTGGTGCTCGTCCTGACGACCGGGTGCACCGTGGATTCCGCCGCCTCCCCGGCAGGTGCGGACACCGGGTCGGCGCTGGAGCCGCCGAGCCCGGACGTGCAGCAGGCGTACGACACGTACTGGGCCACGTGGCTGGCGGCGAACCGGGCGCCCGATCCCCAGGATCCTGCCGTCGAACGCGTCGCCACCGGGCCGCAGTTGCAGGAGCTCCGCGACAACCTCGCCCAGTCGAAGACCCACGGCCAGGTGCTGCTCGGCGAGGTGGGCCACCGGATCGACGGCGTGGAAGCCCCCGGCGCACAGACCCGGATCCTGCACGACTGCGTCGATCTGGACCGCTGGCTCATCCACGACGCCAAAACCGGTCAGCCCATAGACCAACTCCAGGACAAGCCGACCCAGATGGGCGCCTTCACGCTGACCCGCGAGAAGGAGGGCGCCCCGTGGAAGGTGAGTTCCCTCGAGGTGCTCGGCGAGAACTGCTGAACGAAGAAGTGGGTTTCACGTGAAACATCAAGAGGCCGCCGCCCCCGAGGAGCCGGACGCCGCAGGCGGGACCGAGGACGTACGGGCCTCGCTCGGCCGGCGGCGCCGGATCCTGATCTGGGTCGTCGCGGGCGCCGTCGCCCTCACCGGGGCCGGGGTGGTCCTCGCCGGAGCCATCCGCTCCCCCGCCCAGGTCGCGGCCGATGCCGCGGCGCCGCCCGCGTCCGTCCTCGCCGACCGGGTCGAACGGCGGGTGCTCACCTCCTCCGTGGTCGTACGGGGCACGGTCACCGCCGAGCAGTCGCTGACGGTGTCCCCGGGGGCCGGGGCCGCCGCTGCCGCCGGAACGGGCGGGAAGCCCGTGGTCACGCGGGTCAACAAACAGCCCGGCGCCGCCGTACAGGCCGGCGAGGTACTCGTCGAGGTGTCGGGGCGGCCGGTGTTCGCGCTGGCCGGGGCCCTGCCCGTGTACCGGGACCTGAAGCCCGGGGCCACCGGCAAGGACGTCGGGCAGCTCCAGGAGGGGCTCAAGGCGCTCGGCCACGCCACCGGCAAGGATCCGGCCGGCACGTACGGCGCCGGTACGAAGGCCGCCGTCACCGCGCTCTACGCCGCGCTCGGCTACACCCCGCGGCCGGCCGACCCCGGCGACGCCGAGAAGCTCCAGGCGGCGGAGGACGCCGCCGACAGCGCCCAGCGGCAGGTCACCACCGCCAAGAGCGCCCTCGCCAAGGCCAAGGCGGGGGGCGGCGCCGACACCGCGGAGGCGCAGCAGCAACTCACCTTCGCCCAGCAGGATCTGGCCAAGGCCACCACCCGCCTGGAGGCGGCCCGGGCGGCGGCCGGCCCGATGGTCCCGGCGGACGAGCTCGTCTTCGTCAAGGGTTTCCCGGCCCGTGTGGACACGGTCAAGGCCGCGGTCGGCGAACCCGTCCCGGACGGGCTGCTGACCCTCTCGGCGGGCGCCCCGGTGATCCGGGCCTCGCTCCCGGCGCACCAGAAGGACCTGGTCAAGGCAGGGATGAAGGTCGAGGTGCTGTCCGAGGCCACCGGGCTGACCGCCACCGGGACCGTCGGCTCGGTCGCCACCGACCCGGCCCCGGCCGCCGCCGGCTCCCCGACGGGCGGCGGCTCCGGCGCCGGTTCCGGCGCGGGCTCCGGGGACAGCCCGCCGGCCGCCGCGCAGGACCCGGGCGGGTACGCGCTGACCGTCAAGCCCGATCAGACCCTCGACCCCCGGCTCTCGGGCCAGGGCGTACGGCTCACCGTGACCGCCGCCTCGTCCGGGGAGCCGGTGCTCGTCGTACCGCTCTCCGCCGTCTCGGCCGGCGCCGACGGCCGGACCACCGTCACGGTGCTGGGCAAGGACCCCGCCGCCGCGGACGCCCGGCGCCGGGTCGAGGTCCGGGCCGGGATGTCCGCCGACGGAATGGTCCAGGTCGAGCCGGTCGGCGGTGGCGCGCTCGCCGACGGCGACCGGGTGCTCGTCGCGCAGGCGAAGCCATGACCGCCGCCCACCCGGCCGTGGAGGCCACTCCCGTCGTCCGCTTCGAAGGCGTCGGCCTCACCTACCCCGGACCACCGCCCGTCCAGGCGCTGCGGCCCTGCGAACTGACCGTGGAACGCGGCGAGTACGTCACCGTGGTCGGCCCTTCCGGCTCCGGGAAGTCCACCTTCCTCAACGTCGCCGGGCTCATCGACGCCCCGACCACCGGCCGGTACCTGCTCGACGGCATCGACACCGGCGCCCTGCGCGACCGGGACCGGACCGCCCTGCGCGGGCAGCGGATCGGCTTCGTCTTCCAGTCCTTCCATCTCCTGGCGCACCGCAGCGCCCTGGAGAACGTCCGCCTCGCCATGGTCTACAACGGCATCCCGCGCGCGGAGCGCGCCGACCGGGCCCGTACGGCGCTGGAACGGGTCGGCCTCGGCCACCGCACCGGCCATCTCCCGACCCGGATGTCGGGCGGCGAGCGCCAGCGCGTGGCCATCGCCCGCGCCCTGGTCGCCGAACCCTCGCTGCTGCTGTGCGACGAGCCCACCGGGAACCTGGACACCACCACGGCGGGCGCCGTACTGGCCCTGCTGGACGCGCTGCACGCCGACGGGCTGACCCTGCTGGTCATCACGCACGACCTCCATGTGGCCGCCCGCGGCCGGCGGACGGTGTCCATCCGCGACGGGGTCCTGAGCGAGGTCGTCCCCGCATGAGGAACATCAGTGCCCGCATGGGGAGCATCAGTGCCCGCATGGGGAGCATCAGGAGCGTCCGGCGAAGCCGGCGGGCCGGCACCGGGATCACGCCGTCCCGGCTGTCCCTGCGCGACCTGCTCTCCGAGGCCCTGGCCGGGATGCTCCAGCGGCCCGCCCGCTCCGCGCTGACCGGCCTCGGCACCGTGCTGGGCGTGGGCACCTTCGTGGCGATCCTCGGCCTCACGGCCACCGCCTCCTCGCAGATCGACAGCCGCTTCAACGCGCTGACGGCCACCGAGGTCGGCGTCCAGGACACCGCGGGCGGCGGCGATCCCCAGCTCGCCCGGCAGGTCCCCCTCGCCTTCCCCCGCGACGCGGACGCCCGGGCGGGCACGCTCAACGGGGTGCGCGCCGCAGGGGTGTTCTGGCCGGTGCCGCTGGGCGAGACCACCGTACGGTCCGCCCCTGTCGCGGGAGCGACGGGCGAGCGGATCCCGGTGGTCGCCGCCTCCCCGGGGATGCTGCGCGCGGCCGGGCTCACGCTGGGCTCGGGCCGGGCGTACGACGCCTTCCACGAGGGGCGCACCGAACAGGTCGCGGTCGTGGGCTCGGCGATGGCGGCGCGCCTGGGCATCACCACGCTGGAGAGCCGCCCCGCGGTGTTCATCGGCGAGCACCCGTTCACCGTGATCGGCATCGCGAGCGGGGCGGACCGCAAACCGGACCTGCTGCTGTCGGTGATCGTGCCCCGGGGCACCGCCGAGAAGCTGTGGGGGCCGCCGGACAACGCCCAGCGGGCCAGGATGCTGGTGGTGACCGAGCTCGGCGCGGCCCGGCAGGTGGCCGCGGAACTCCCGCTCGCACTGCGCCCGGACCATCCCGACTGGCTGACGCCCGCGCCGCCACCGGACCCGAAGACCCTGCGGGCGGGGGTGACCTCCGACCTCGACCAGCTGTTCCTGCTGCTGGCGGCGATCTGCCTGGTCATCGGGGCGGTCGGGATCGCCAACACCACGCTCGTCGCGGTGCTGGAGCGGACCGGGGAGATCGGGCTGCGCCGGGCCCTCGGGGCGCGCGGGCGGCACATCACCGCCCAGTTCCTGGCCGAGTCCGCCGCGCAGGGTGCGGTGGGCGGCCTGGTGGGCACCACGCTCGGCACCCTGACCGTGGTCGGCGTGTCGGCGCTGCGCGACTGGACCCCGGTGATGTCGCCGCTCACCGTCGCCGTGGCGCCGTTGATCGGGCTGGTCACCGGGGTGCTGGCCGGCCTGTACCCGGCCTGGCGGGCCTCCCGTACGCAGCCGGCGGAGGCCCTGCGCCGCTAGGAGAGACCCGCAACGTCCTGCCCGGCGCGGTCAGGCGCGGTCAGGCGCGGTCAGGCGCGGTCAGGCGCGGTCAGGCGCGGTCAGGAGTGCTGGTCCGCCGACTTCGTGCGCTCCCGGGCAGTGGTGGGGATGGTCCCCAGCCGGCCCGCCTGGAAGTCGTCGAAGGCCTGCTGGAGCTCCTGCCGGCTGTTCATGACGAACGGCCCGTAGTGCGCCATCGGCTCCCGGATCGGGCGCCCGCCGAGGAGGATGACCTCCAGGTCCGGGGTGTTCGCGTCCTGGGACTCGTCCGCCCGCACCGTGATGGAGCCGCCGTCGCCGAAGACCGCCGTCTGCCCGGTGTGGACGGGCCGCCGGTCCGTGCCGACGCTGCCGCGCCCGGCCATGACGTACGCGAGGGCGTTGAAGTCCTCGCGCCAGGGGAGGGTGACCTGCGCGCCCGGGGTGACGGTCGCGTGGATCATCGTGATCGGGGTGTGGGTGATGCCGGGGCCGGCGTGGCCGTCCAGGTCACCGGCGATCACGCGGAGCAGGGCGCCGCCGTCGGGGGTGGACAGCAGCTGGACCTGGCCGCCGCCGATGTCCTGGTAGCGCGGGGGCATCATCTTGTCGGAGGCGGGGAGGTTCACCCACAGCTGGAGGCCGTGGAAGAGGCCGCCGGACACGACGAGGGACTCCGGCGGGGCCTCGATGTGCAGCAGGCCCGAGCCGGCGGTCATCCACTGGGTGTCACCGCCGTTGATGACCCCGCCGCCGCCGTTGCTGTCCTGGTGGACGAAGGTTCCGTCGATCAGGTACGTGACGGTCTCGAAGCCGCGGTGGGGGTGCCACGGGGTGCCCTTGGGCTCGCCCGGTGCGTACTCCACCTCGCCCATCTGGTCCATCATGATGAACGGGTCGAGGTACTGGTAGTTGATCCCGGCGAACGCGCGGCGCACCGGGAACCCCTCGCCCTCGAACCCACCGGGAGCTGTCGTGACGGCCAGCACCTTGCGGGCGGCGGTCTCCGGGGCGGGCTCGGCGACGCGGGGGAGCGTCAACGGGTTCTCCACAGTCACTGCAGGCATGGTCGGAACCTCCTTCTGCGTCGAGTTTAGTTGAAACTCGAACTTTCTGCCACACCCCACAGAACAGAAGGGGCCCCGAGGTTAATTCCCCGGGGCCCGAAGCCGCTCACCTGCGCCTACGGCGTCTAGCCGTACATGCGGCGCATCGCGAAGTCGACCATCTGCTCCACGGCCTTCGCGTCGAAGACCATCCGGTGGTCGCCCTCCATGTCGAGGACGAAGCCGTACCCGGTCGGCAGCAGGTCGATCACCTCGGCGCCGGTGATCACGAAGTACTTGGACTCCTTGCCGGCGTACCGGCGCAGCTCCTTGAGCGTGGTGAACATGGGGATCACCGGCTGCTGCGTGTTGTGCAGCGCCAGGAAGCCCGGGGTCTCGCCGCGCGGACAGTAGACCTTCGACGTGGCGAAGATCTGCTGGAAGTCCTCGGCGGACAGCGACCCGGTCGTGAAGGCCCGCACCGCGTCGGCGAGCGACGGCGGCGAGGGCTCGGGGTACAGCGGCTGCTCGCCGTACCCGCCGGCCATCTGCTGCGGGGCGGCGTACTGCTGCCCTGCGCTCACGTTCTGGTCGTAGCCGTACATAGGGCGAAGCCTACCGAGCGCCCCGCGCCCCGTGGACGCGGATTCCCGCCAGGGTTGCGGGCTTGACCCTGGTCACAGTCGACCGGCAGGGGGTTGCGTCTTATTACCCACGGGTAGCATCATGACATTACCGATTGGTATGTACGAGGAACCTGTCTTCCCGAGCCTTAACGGAGCCGTCGCCATGGGGCACTACAAGTCGAATCTCCGAGACATCGAGTTCAACCTCTTCGAGGTGCTCGGTCGCGACA
Source organism: Streptomyces sp. NBC_01296 (assembly GCF_035984415.1). Taxonomy (NCBI): domain Bacteria; kingdom Bacillati; phylum Actinomycetota; class Actinomycetes; order Kitasatosporales; family Streptomycetaceae; genus Streptomyces; species Streptomyces sp. NBC_01296. The sequence continues at coordinate 4,343,255 of NZ_CP130720.1, forward strand.
AGCTGTACGGCACCGGCCCGTTCGGTGAGATGGACACCGACACCGCCAAGAGCGTCCTGTCCGAGATCGCCCGCCTCGCCGAGAACGAGCTGGCCGCATCCTTCGCGGACGCCGACCGCAACCCGCCGGTCTTCGACCCGGCCACCAACACCGCGCCCGTCCCGGCGTCCTTCAAGAAGAGCTACGAAGCCTTCATGGACTCCGAGTACTGGCGTCTCGGCCTGCCCGAGGAGATCGGCGGCACCACCTCGCCCCGCTCCCTGATCTGGGCCTACGCGGAGCTGCTGCTCGGCTCGAACCCGGCCATCTGGATGTACTCCTCCGGCCCGGCGTTCGCCGGCATCCTCTTCGAAGAGGGCAACGAGGCGCAGAAGAAGGTCGCGCAGATAGCGGTCGAGAAGCGCTGGGGCTCCACCATGGTCCTCACCGAGCCGGACGCCGGCTCGGACGTCGGCGCCGGCCGCACCAAGGCGATCCAGCAGGACGACGGCTCCTGGCACATCGAGGGCGTCAAGCGCTTCATCACGTCCGGTGAGCACGACATGGAGGAGAACATCCTCCACTACGTCCTCGCCCGCCCCGAGGGCCACGGCCCCGGCACCAAGGGCCTGTCCCTCTTCCTCGTCCCGAAGTTCCACTTCGACTGGGAGACCGGCGAGCTGGGCGAGCGCAACGGCGTCTACGCGACGAACGTCGAGCACAAGATGGGCCTCAAGGCCTCCAACACGTGCGAGATGACCTTCGGCGACCAGCACCCCGCCAAGGGCTGGCTGATCGGCGACAAGCACGACGGCATCCGCCAGATGTTCATGATCATCGAGTTCGCCCGCATGATGGTCGGCACGAAGGCCATCGCGACGCTCTCCACCGGCTACCTGAACGCCCTGGAGTACGCCAAGGAGCGCGTGCAGGGCACCGACCTGGCCAACTTCATGGACAAGGCCGCGCCCAAGGTCACCATCACGCACCACCCCGACGTGCGCCGCTCGCTCATGACGCAGAAGGCGTACGCCGAGGGCATGCGCGCCCTGGTCCTGTACACCGCCTCCGTCCAGGACGCGATCCAGGTCAAGCAGGCCGCGGGCGAGGACGCCTCCGCCGAGATCGGCCTGAACGACCTGCTCCTGCCGATCGTGAAGGGCTACGGCTCGGAGCGCTCGTACGAGCAGCTCGCCCAGTCGCTGCAGACCTTCGGCGGTTCCGGTTACCTCCAGGAATACCCGATCGAGCAGTACATCCGGGACGCCAAGATCGACACCCTCTACGAGGGCACCACGGCGATCCAGGGCCAGGACTTCTTCTTCCGGAAGATCGTCCGCGACCAGGGTGCCTCGCTGAACGTCCTCTCCGAGACGATCAAGAAGTTCCTGGCCGAGGCCGCCGGCGGCGAGGAGCTGGCCGGCGCCCGCGACGCGCTCGCCAAGGCCGCGGTCGACCTGGAGGGCATCGTCGGCCAGATGATCGTCGACCTCACCGCCACCGGCGAGGACGTCAAGAACATCTACAAGGTCGGCCAGAACACCACCCGCCTGCTGATGGCGTCCGGTGACGTGGTCGTCGGATACCTGCTGCTCAAGGGCGCTGCCGTGGCCGCCGAGAAGCTGGCGGGCGCCTCCGCGAAGGACGTCCCGTTCTACACCGGCAAGATCGCGGCCGCGAAGTTCTTCGCCTCGCAGGTCCTGCCGAACGTCTCGGTCGCCCGCACGCTGGCCGAGGCCGTCGACAACACCCTGATGGAGCTCGACGAGGCCGCGTTCTAGCCACCCGGCTGCGCCGCATCGCCAGTCGCACACCGACGGCCGGACCCTCTGCAGGGGTCCGGCCGTCGGCGTACCGGCGGCGTACGGACGGCGTACCGGCCGCCTGCCGGCGGCATTCACAGGTTGTCGGTGGTTCATGGGACGCTCGTAGGTATGAGCCCAGCAGAGCAGCACGGCAACAGCAGGGGGTACTCCGTCCCGACCGGGCGGCCGTACGCCCTCAAGGAGCTGCAGGCTGCCCTGGGCAGCCTCGGCGACCATCTGCGGGAGCTGTACGACGGCGCCCACCCCGCGGAGTACGAGGCTGTCGCCGACGCCCTCTACACCGCCTTCCAGACCGCCGCCGGGCTCGCCCCCGCCAAGAGCTACACCGGCTGCTCCGAGCACCCCAACGGGGCCCTCGACCCCGAGGCGCCCGACGGCTGGGGCCGCTGTCTGATCTGCAACGACCGGCGCCGCCTCGGGCTGCGCGCCCAGGGCGCCCGCGCGGCCGCCGCCGCCCCGCCCGCCGGGGAACAGCGCCGGCTGGGCTATCCCGTGCCCGACCCCCCGTACACCCTGCAGGCCCTGCGCGACCACCTCCGCACCGTCGAGGACCGCCGCTTCCACCTGGGCTTCTCCTCCCCGGCCGATGAGTTCGTACGGATCGCGGACGATCTCCACCGGGCGTTCATCGTGGCCCGCGAACTGTCACGGCCCCGGGGCGCCTCCGGCTGCTCCCAGCACCCCGGCGCGCCCATCGATCCGGACGCGCCGCCCGGTGAGGCCTGTATCTTCTGCGCCGGACGCAAGAGACGCGCGCAGCGCTCCGCGACGACCCCGGAGATGCTCCCGCGCATCCGCCGGGGCGAGCGCAGGCAGCTGCAGCGCCGATTCGAGCGCCCGCCGGGCTGAAAAGCCGCCGGGACGTGGACCACACGGCCCGCGGCCCCGGCGTTTCGGCTATCCGCCGCAGTCCGACCATGGCGAACACGACCGTCGTTAAGGTGAACCACATGAGCTCTCCCGCCCGCTTCGACCGCGGACACACCGACGATCTGATGACCTTTTTGACGGCCAGTCCGTCGCCGTACCACGCCGTGGCCAATGCGGCCGAGCGGCTGGAAAAGGCAGGCTTCAGGCAGTTGTCGGAAACGGACGCCTGGGACTCGGGCAGCGGGGGCCGGTTCGTCCTCCGCGGCGGAGCGCTCATCGCCTGGTTCGTCCCGGAGGGCGCGACCGCGCACACCCCGTTCCGGATCGTCGGCGCACACACCGACTCCCCCAACCTCCGCGTCAAGCCGCTGCCTGACACGGGATCACAGGGCTGGCGGCAGATCGCCGTCGAGATCTACGGCGGCCCCCTGCTCAACACCTGGCTGGACCGGGACCTGGGGCTGGCGGGGCGGCTGAGCCTGCGCGACGGCAGCGAGCGCCTCGTGAACGTGGACCGCGCGCTGCTGCGCGTGCCCCAACTCGCCGTGCACCTGGACCGGTCGGTCAACACCGACGGGCTCAAGCTCGACAAGCAGCGCCACATGCAGCCGATCTGGGGCCTGGGCGAGGTCCGGGAGGGCGACCTCATCGCCTTCCTGGAGGAGGAAGAGGGCCTGCCGCAGGGCTCGGTGGCCGGCTGGGACCTGATGGTCCACTCGATCGAGCCGCCGGCGTACCTGGGGCGCGACCGGGAACTCGTCGCCGGCCCGCGGATGGACAACCTGATCTCGGTGCACGCGGGCGTCGCGGCGCTCGCCGCCGCCGCGGCCGCCGACAAGCTGGACCACATCCCGGTGCTGGCCGCGTTCGACCACGAGGAGAGCGGCTCGCAGTCGGACACGGGCGCGGACGGCCCGCTGCTGGGCAACGTGCTGGAACGTTCCGTCTTCTCGCGCGGGGGCACGTACGAGGACCGCGCGCGGGCCTTCGCGGGCACCATCTGCCTCTCCGCGGACACCGGCCACGCCGTGCACCCCAACTACGCGGAGCGGCACGACCCCTCGCACCACCCGCGCGCCAACGGCGGCCCGATCCTGAAGGTCAACGTCAACCAGCGGTACGCGACGGACGGCAGCGGACGCGCGGTGTTCGCGGCGGCGTGCGAGCGGGCCGGCGTGCCGTGGCAGACCTTCGTCTCGAACAACTCGATGCCCTGCGGCACGACGATCGGCCCGATCACGGCCGCCCGCCACGGGATCCAGACGGTGGACATCGGCGTCGCGATCCTCTCGATGCACAGCGCCCGCGAGCTGTGCGGTGCGGACGACCCGTACCTGCTCGCGAACGCGCTGCTGGCCTTCCTGGAGGGCTGACGCCGCGCGGCTGCGCCGCCTCCCGCACCAGGGGGGCGGCGTGGGCTTCGGCCGGGCGGGTCGATCTGAGGCGCCGACGCGGTGTGATGAACCTATGGTGACACTCCGTCATGTTGTGCTGGGGTTCCGTCCTTCCCGGCCGACAAGGAGAGTCCCGTGCTCCGCCTGTTCCGCCTCCTCCCCATGCCGCGCATCGCGGGCGCCGTGGGCCTCGTCCTCGCCCTCCTCGCGGCCGCCCCCTCCGCGGGCGCGGCCGCAGCCGGCCCGCCGGCATCCTCCTTCTCCCTCACGGACCCGCGGATCGTCGCGCACTTCGACTTCACGGCCGGCGAGACGCCGGAGAACCTCGCGCTGGAGCCCGACGGCTCCGCCGATCTGACCTTCGCCTTCGCCCGCCAGGTCGTCCGGGTGTACCCGCACGGCGGCAGACGGCTCCTCGCGACCCTGCCCGCCGTCGCGGACCCGAAGACGCCCCTCGTCGGCGGCGCCGTCGTGACCGGGATCGTCCGCACGCCCGACGGGACGCTCTACGTCGCCTTCAACACCGGGACGGTCGAGACGGGCCTCTACCGGATCACCCCGGACGGCGAGGTCGGCAAGCTCGCCGACCTGCCGCCGAACGGTTTCACCAACGGCCTCGCCCTCGACGAGCACCGCGGACTGCTCTACGGCGCCGACTCCGTCCTCGGCACGGTGTGGCGCATCTCGCTGGACGACGCACACCCGGCGGTGTCGACGTGGGCCACCGGCGCCGCGCTGGAGCCGGCCACGTTCATCGGCGCCAACGGCATCAAGGTGGGCCACCACGCGGTCTGGGTGTCGAACTACGACCGGGGCACGCTGCTGCGGATCCCGGTCGGGGAGGACGGGTCCGCGGGGACGATCAGGACGCACGCCACCGGGCTGACGGGGATCGACGACTTCGCGTTCGCCGGGCACGGCAAGGCGGTGCTCGCCGCGCTGAACAACACCGAGAGCCAGCTCGCCCTGGTCCGGCCGGACGGCACCCACACCGTCGTGCTGACCGGGAAGGACGGCCTGTCCGGCCCCACCTCGGTGGCGATCCGCCACCACCGGGTCTACGTCCCGAGCGGCGCCTTCCTCACGGGCATCGACCCGAACCTGCTGGTCGCCGACGTCGAGAAGAACGAGAAGACGGAGCCCGGGAAGCCCGGGGAGCCCGGGAAGCACGAGGGCTGACCCCGTCCGGCCGGGGCCCCGCATCGGGGTCCCGCCCGGACTTCGTCGTCCTAGGCGTCCATGCCGGCGAGGACGAGCGGCAGGCGGTTCGCGCCCTCCGCCGTGACGGTCACCGGCACGCCCCAGTCCTGCTGGTGGACGTGGCAGGCCGGGTACTCGTTCGCCGGGTCGTCGTCACACGAGGCCGCCATGGCTGAGACGTGCAGGACCCCCTCGGTGACGTCGGGGTTCAGGGCCAGCTCCCGGAACAGGTCCGTCCCGGCCCCCTCGCCCTCCACCAGGAGCTCCGGCGGGGTCGAGGAGACCAGCAGCCGTGTCGAAGGCCCGTAGCGGGTGTCGAGCTTCTGCCCGGTCGGCGCCTGGAACACCACGTCGAGCCGGAGCGTGCCCGGGGCGACCTCGGTGGCGGCCCGCTGGGTGCGGTGGGCGACGGCGTCGACCCGTACCGCCTCCTCGGGCAGCCGCAGCCGGGTCAGCCGGTGCCGGGCCGACTCGACGACCACGATGTCCTCGCCGACCAGCACGGCGTCGCTGGGCTCCCGCAGGTCGGTGGCCAGCGTGGAGACCTGGCCGGTCGCCGGGTCGAAGCGGCGCAGGGCGTGGTTGTACGTGTCGCACACCGCGACCGAGCCGTCGGGCAGCGCGGTCACCCCGAGCGGGTGCTGGAGCAGGGCCTGGCCGGCGTCGCCGTCCCGGTGCCCGAAGTCGAACAGGCCGGTCCCGACGGCGGTCCGTACGGCGTACCCGTCGGCCCCCTCGCCCCCGGGTTCCACGTACCGCAGGGCGCTGTTCTCGGAGTCCGCGATCCACAGCCGGTCCGCGGCGGCCGCGAGCCCGGACGGCTGCGCGAGCCAGGCCTCGAGCGCGGGCCCGTCGTGCAGGCCCTCGCTGGTCGTGCCCGCGGCGACGGCCACGGTCCCCGTCTCCGGGTCCCAGGTCCACAGCTGGTGCACGCCCGCCATGGCGATCCACACCTTGCCCTGCCACCAGGCCACGTCCCACGGCGAGGACAGGTCCACCTCCAGGGCCTGCCCGGAGGTCGGGGACCCCTGCCACCACTGCCGCCCGGTCCCGGCGACGGTCTCGACGGCGCCCGTCGCGGGGTCGAAGCGGCGCAGCGCGTGATTGACGGTGTCGGCGACGACGACGGAGCCGTCGGGGAGCAGCGCCAGGCCCTGGGGCTCGCTGAAGGCGTCCGGTCCGAACCCGCGCTCCCCGCTGCCGATGCGCCGTACGACGCTCTCGCCGTCGGCGGCGAGCTCCACGAGCTGGTGCCGCGTCGAGTCCGACACGAGCAGGTTCCCGGACGGCAGCACGAGCGCCTTCCCGGGGAACCGCAGGTCGGTCGCCACCGGCTCGGGCGCCACGTACGGCCCGTCGCCGCGCCGCAGCGTCCCCTTGGCCTCGTGCTCGGCCTCGAGCTCCTCCACGAGCCGCGCGATGGCATGCGCATGCCCTTCACCGGCGTGCTGCGCGACGATGTACCCCTCGGGGTCGATCACGACGAGCGTCGGCCAGGCCCGTACGGCGTACTGCTTCCAGGTGGCCAGCTCGGGATCGTCCAGCACGGGGTGGTGCACCTCGTACCGCTCGACGGCGTCGACGACGGCCGCGTGCTCGGCCTCGTGCACGAACTTCGGGGAGTGCACCCCGATGATCACGACGGTGTCGCGGTGCTTCTCCTCCAGCTCCCGCAGCTCGTCGAGGACGTGCAGGCAGTTGATGCAGCAAAAGGTCCAGAAATCGACAACAACACACTTACCTCGCAGGTCGGCAAGGGTGATTTCCTTGCCTCCGGTGTTCAGCCAGCCGCCCTTGCCGATCAGCTCTGGGGCACGGACACGGGCACGCTTGCGGGGTGCGGGCGCGGGGGTGGGCGCCGGGGCAGCATCGTTCATCCTTCAAGCTTGCCATCCTGGTATGAACGTCGGATCACACGCGTACGGCGGGACCTACGACAGGGGGCCGAAGGTTGGCTACGGACGAGGACGAGGCGACTGCCGGCGAGACGGCGCGGACGGTTCAGGGGTTCCTGGCGCTGCCGGGGCCGGTGGAGGACCGTAGGGAGGTGTTCGCCGGATGCGTGGCGGAGGTCGTCCGGGTCCTCGGGCTCGATGTCGCTCGGGAGCCGCAGCCCGGCGATCCACGAACCTGGGTGAACCATGCTCGGACGGCGCTGTACAAGGCCTGCCGCCGGGAGCTGATCCTTTCCGAGGAGTCCTTCCAGACGCTGATCAAGGCAGCCGTCTACGACTCTGACCCGAGCTTCAACCGCCATTTCCTCGAGCCGGCGCTGAACGCGTTCGGGCACAGGCGGGTCCAGGCCTCGCTGCTTGGATACCTGCGGGCCGGCACGGACCTCGAGCGGGCGGGCGCGGCGAATGCCTGGTACTGGTCGGCTCTACCCCTGCGCATGCCCACCGTACGGGCGGAGCACCCCGCAGCCAACGGTCCGGCGGAACCCGACGACGCCGCAACCGTGAGGGCCGAGTGGTACGAAACCGCGTTGCGCGAGTTCGTGAGCAACGAGCACCTGGACGTCCGGCGCTGCATCCTGCCGGGCCTGCCGCTCCGGAAGTCGGCCTATCCTCCGGAGCTGCACGACCTGGTGGACGCGGCCGTGGCGATAGCCCGGTCCCATCCGGACGAGTACATCCGCCACCGCGTGGAACACCAGGTCGGTGACTGACGCCCTCACTGGGCACGCTCGACCACGGCGACTTCCGAGAACTCCCGGAGGAAGGTCATATGACCGGTCCGGCCCGTGTGCTCGATGCACATATCCGTACACACGTCGGCGTTCCCGGTCGGCGCGGCAGTCCAGCGGCAGTCCGGGTTCAGGCACCGCGCTGTGGCCGTCGTCTCCGCCGAGGGGTGGCGGTGCATGACGTAGCTGACGTACCGGAGCACGGCCCTCACGGTCATGCCGCTTCCCTGGTGTGAGGGTGGTTCCGAAGCTCTACGTTGCAATCACTGGCCATGGAGTGGTCGCCCCGGAGACTGGCTTCCCGGCGCTGTACGGCCAGGGCGGCGCATACCCCGCAGCCAGCCGCCGGTACGGGGTCCGGGGCTGTTCGCAACGGCAGCTCTACCGGGGGTTGCGCATACGTGATCGTTTTCACGGCCCCGCTCCTCGTGTCGTCCGTGTAGCGACCACGCTAGAAACGGTGGAGCTGCAACTTCCAGGAGATTGCATGAGGTTGCACGGTCGTCACCTGAGGGTCTGCATGGCGCTGGTGATCAATGCGCGGGCCTTCGCCCCATGGACGGCCATCTCGGCCAGTTCAGTGAACGTGTCCACGTACGCGGCAACCTCGCTCGGCTGGGTCAGCGTGAGGTAGCCAGAGACCAGCTCGACGTTGACCTGTGCCGTGTCGAAGATCCAGAACCCTTCCACCGGCATCCGGGACCGATCGGTCCGTGTAGGCACCACGCCCAGGCTGACGCTGGGCAGGGAACCGACCATAAGGAGGTGGCTGAGCTGTTCCTCCTGCACGTCCGGCCCACCGAGACCGTTACGCAAGACCGACTCCTCAACCAGGAACGCGAACCGGCGGTCGCCCTCGTAGAGGACGCGCTGACGTTCCATGCGCACGGCGACGGCATCGGCCACGTCATCGACCTCGACCCTTCTGCGTTGAACGGCACGCAAGACGGCTTCCGTGTAGCCGTAGGTCTGGATCAGGCCCGGAACGAACCACGAGGAGTAGGAGCGGAACCGGCGGGTTCGCTCGAAGAGCGGCAGACGGGCTTCCTGTGCTTGCTTGAGCCCGGCGCGCTCCATGCGTCGCCAGCCGATCCACACGTCTTCGACGGTCCGCAGTGAGGCGATCAGATCCTCTGTCTGCCCTTCGGCGCCGCACGCGCGGCACCAAGCCCGAATATCGTCGGCGGATGGGGGCGTACGGGCGTTCATGATCCGGGATGACTTGGACGGGTGCCATCCGCAGATCCGGGCGAGATCGCGCCCGTTCAGCCCGGAGTCCCGGCAGAGCTCAGCGAGTCGGTTCGCCAGAGCCTGCCGGGCATGCTGGGCACTCGAAGAAGGAGAGACAGCCATGGCGGTAACCGATCAGCGCGGCTTGTACTCCTCGTGCGGGATGGCTCGTTGCCAGACGGCCTCGAACGCCTTGGCGCACAGGTGGACCCGTGCACGATCGTCGGTGTACTCCCGCCCATCCTCGTCCAACTGGCCCTCTCCGGTGAAGTGGTGGAAGAGGGCTTGGCTGCCGTCGAAGACCCAGAAGTCCGCACCTGGCAACGCCAAGTCCGTCGTCCGCCGGCGGGGCAGCCACCGGACCAACTCACCCGCAGCGAGATTGGTGAACGTGCAGTCGTACTCGTAGCGCACGTAGTCACTGATCGGCTCGGACACGATGCGGACCCGGCGGACCACCACCCCGCGCGCCGTGGCAGCGCTCACCGCATCGTGCCAGCCGCCCCACCACGACGACCGATCAGCCGGGTCCAGCCGCTTGCCCTGTTGCCAGGCAAGGAACTCTGGATCATCGAGCATGTAGCTGTCACGCAACTCAAGATGCACGGCTGAGTGCTGCGCGCAGGCCAGTGCGTTACGCGCGGGTGGCTGCACTTCCAGCCTCTCCGTTCTCGTTCGGGCGCGGGATGTACTTCAGCATCACCGCAGGGAGCCTGATGATCGTTTCGTGGTCCGGTACATCCGTGGAGTGCCCAGGGATCGAGCCGATCTCCTGGCAGGCCTTCACCTCTTCCGCCGTCGCCTTGTACGACTGGATCAGCAGGTCACCGGTCTGTTCATCAAGCCAAATGGTGGGGGACTCGTCGGTTGGCGTGTTCGGGATGATGCCGAGGAACCTTAGGTTCACGATCACTCCAGGTGTCGAGTCGGTTGCACGAATGTGCACGAGCCTCACTCCTGTGGCTGACCGGCGCAAGAGGGCGTCAGGACAAGCTTGTTGGTTCAGGGTGCGGGTACGACGAAGCCCCCTACAGCCGCCCAGTACGGGCAGCCATCGGGGGCTTCAGCGATGCCTCGCACGGCTTATCGCCTCGTTAACGGGGTCGTTCTCAGGGGCTAAGAGGAGACCTTGGCCAGTGGCTGCAAGGGTCGGCAACCCAAAAATGGAGCCGTACCCAGGACGTGTTTTCCGAGCTGGGGCCGGGATCGCTGTGAGGGCTGCGCCTGAACTTTGGACATCTCTGGTGACGAAGTGACGGAATGACGATTACTTCTGATCCACTCATGGAAACAACAACACTTCTATAAGAGGTAACCGGGCGAGAGCGTCATTTCGTCACTTCGTCACGCGGGTCCGCTGCCGACAGCAGGGGGCTTACCTTGGTGCTCAGGTGGCGGCGTCGGCGCCCAGCTTCGCCCATTGGATCTGGATGCGCTGCTCTGGAATGATCCGCTGGCCGCGCACCCCCTTCGTCACTTCAACCCGGTCAATGGCAAGCGACAACCGGCCACGCCGGTCTTCGCTAGTCGCATCCGCCCACGCTTCACGCAGGGTGAGGCCGTCGAGCATCGGAGACACGTCCACGGACGGCATGGGGAGCTTTCGGAGATCGGCGCTAAGCCCCTCGATGCGTCCTCTCAGGCGCTCCGCAAGCCGGTTATAACGCTCCACTGCTGCTGCGCCGCTGAACTCACCACGCACGTATCGCGCGTCCTCCAGATCGGCGAGGCGGGCTTCCTCATCCTGGATCTCAGCAGTAAGCGCATCACGTTTCGCGAAGGTCTCCGGGTCCACGCGGTGCACCCAGCGGTCTGCGATCGCGACAAGCAACGGGTCGTCCGGTTCGAGCGCTGGGAGCTTCGTGAGGAACTGTTCCGTCACGTACTGGTCAACCGCTTCAGCCAGCGCCGACGCTCCGATGCACTGGTTGCCCGCGCGGCGAGCCATGCACTGGTAGCTGCCTCCCACGCGGTGCATCCGGCGACCGCAGCCGGGCACCGCGCAGTAGACGAGTCCCGTGAGCAGCGCCGTCCCCTCGGGCTTCGGCCGCCGCTTTCCTGCGTGTACGAACGTCCTGGATTCTAGGGTGCGGATGATCTGTTCACGCTCTCCGACCGTGATGATCCCCTCGCCGATCTCGACGGTGTCCAGAGTCTCGGGATCGCGGTACGGGAAGACCCTGCCCGTGTACTTCCGCTCGCCGTCGTCCGTCTCGACGGTCTCGGTCTCCGGCATCAGGCCGGCGAACGCCGGGGAGCGCAGGAGCTGCATGATGCTGGCCGCGTTCCACTGCCCGCCTCTGGGTGAAAGAATCTCGTACTCGTTGAGAAGTCGGGCGATCTTGACCAGCGACGTTCCGGCGAGCGCTTCATCCGCGATGAGACGGGCGTAGACGGCGTGCTCCGGGTCATGAACGAGCTTCTTGGTCTGCGGGTCGATGAGCAGCCCGTACGGAGGCTGTCCGCCGATCCACTGACCCTTGCTGCGTAGGTATCGCTTGGCATGGCCGACGCGTGTGCCGAGATTCTTCGACTCGGATCGGGCGAGTTCGGCGAGCATCGCCACGACCATGCGCGCCGAGTCGTTCGAGGTGTCGAGACCGTCCACCACCGAGACGAGACGGCCGCCGGCCTTCTCGATGTCGTCCAGCACCTTGCCGACCTGGCCGATGCCCTTGCGGGACAGGCGGTCCAGTTTCCAGACGATCAGCGTGCCCACGACGCCCGCCGTGACGGCCGCCAGCGCGGCGTCGAAACCCTTGCGCTCAACGGTCTTGTAGCCGGAGCGCCCTCTGTCTATGTGGACCTTGCGGACGGTCAGTCCGTTGCGTTCGGCCCAGGCACGGCAGTCGGCTTCCTGCCGTTCGATTGCGGTCTTGCCGTCCCGGTCAAGAGACAGGCGGAGGTACAGGTCACAGATCGTGTCTTGGTGCACACACTCAGTGTGACGAAGAGTTCGGTGGCCCGTTGTCGATTTTCAAAAATCGAGGATCGCAATCTGTCCCCGCAAGTCGGCGAGGGTCAGATCCTTCCCACCTGTATTCAGCCAGCCACCCTTGCCGATCAGCTCGGGGGCACGGAGACGGGCACGGCGGGGCGCGGGGGTGTGCGCCGGGGCGGCATCGTTCATGCTTCAAGCTTGCCATCCGCGCATGAACGCCCGATCACGGCCGTACGACGACACCCCCAGGGGTGACGACGGCGGGCCGGCCCGCATGGGACCGTGGTCGCAGGCAGCGAAGGGGGCGTCCCGCGATGACCACCGCGCACGACCATGGCGAGGGCATCGATCCCGAGCGAGCGCTGAAGTACGCCGTGCAGCGCGTCAGCGGCGGCCGCGCCGAGCTGGTCGAAGGCGTCATCCGCGACCTGCCGACCGGGTGGGACCACGAGTGCGTGCGGGACGTCCTGCGCTCGCAGCTCTCCGGGACGGTCGACGCGCTGGAGTGCATCGACGGCTCCGGGGACCTCGACCTGCCAGGGTCCTTGAACTGGTACGTCCCCGACATCGCCGTGGTCCCCGGGAGACTCGCTCGCGGGTCCGGTGCGTTGGCGCCCGATCAGACGCTGCTGATCGTGGAGGTAACGTCACAAGCGACCGCCGAGACCGATCGCGTCGTCAAGCGGCGGAGGTACGCCGAGTACGGTGCGCCGCTGTACCTGCTGGTCGATCGGCTCGACAAAACCGTCACCCTGTTTGCCGGGCCGGGGCGGCTCGGCTACACGGAGGTCTACGGGCCGCACCCATTCGGAGAGACGGTCCCCCTGCCGACGCCCTTCGGGATCGACCTGGACACCAGTCGGCTCTAGTCGAAGAGGGCGCTCAGGCGGGGGAGGCGGGGGGCGGTCTGCGTCGTGTCGTCGAAGTCGAAGTCCCAGGCCGGGTCCAGCGGCGGGTAGCTGATCGTGAAGGATTCCGACGGGAGTTCGCGGCCCGTGGCGGACTCGTACGCCGTCCAGGCGATCGAGAGGGCCTCCTCGTCCCACAGCTCCAGGCCCTCCGCCGCCGCCTCGCGCACCGCGGGGTGGTCGGCGAGGGAGTCGGGGTCGGCCAGGGCGCGGGCGAAGGCCTCCTCGCCCTGGGTCAGGAGCCAGCCGCGGAAGTAGTCGAAGCCGTCGTCCGAGCAGCCGCCGTTGATCATGTAGGCCGCGGCCCAGAGGGGGCTGCGGTACGACTCCGCCAGCAGGTCCCACAGGACCTGCTGGGCGGCGGCTATCTCGGCCTCGGGGCAGCGCGCCAGCAACTCCGAGGCGCGCGCCGCCACCTGGTCCGCTTCGGCCTCGGACCGGGCCGTCTCGATCAGCTTCCAGAACGTCTGCTTGTCCATGGGGGAAGCGTGGCATCTGCCTCTGACATCAGACGGTGAGGAACGAGTGAAGGGATTCTGTGAGAGCGGTGATGAAGGCCGCCCGGGTTGCCGGGGGCACGAGGTCCAGCGAGAGGTACGGGTTCAGGTCCTCGAGCTCGACCAGGAGGAGCTCTCCGGAGGGGGCGCGGCAGGCGTCCACCCGCTGGATGCCGTGCGAGAGGGTGTTCCACTCGATGAAGCTGCGGGCGAAGTCGAGGTCCGCCGCAGTGGCCTCGTACGGCTTCAGCTCCCAGCGGCGGTCCGGGTCCGGGGCGTAGAGGGCGTACTGGAAGGCGTCGTCGACGAAGTAGAAGGAGACCTCGTACGCGAAGTCGATGCGCGGCTGGATGAGGTTCTCGCCCGCCGGACCGGCCGGGTGCGGGGTGAAGGTCAGCCCTATGGAGTCCGCGCCCTGCTTGGGCTTCACCGCGTACGAGGGGACCGAGGGGAGCAGCGCGAGGTCCGCGGGGTCGTCGATCGTGGGGATCACCGGGTAGCCGGCGGCGGTGAGGTCGAGGAGGTACTGCTTGCCCGCCATGTCGCCGCGGCCCGTGAGCGGGTTGTAGACGCGGGTGCCGGCGGCGAGGGCGGCCGCGCGGAAGCCGTCGTACGCCTCCTGGTAGTGCAGGACCGGGCCGCTGTTGCGGACGATCACCGCGTCGAAGCCCGCCATCATGCCCGCCGCGTCCAGCGGATGGCACAGGGCCAGCGGGAAGTGCTCGCGCAGGCGGGAGGTGAGGAGGATGTCCTCGTCGCAGTACCGGCGGCCGCGCGCCGGGTACGCCAGATCGGTCACGTAGAGGAGAGGCATGGCGGCAACCTATCGCGGGCGTCGATGCGGGCACGAAGCACCCGGTCCGGGACAAAACGCCGACCCCGGGGACGACTGCGCGATCCCCGGCCGCCTGGTCACCGGCCCAGGCGGCGGTCTTTCAGGGCCGGGAACTGGTCGCGGGTTTCGGCGACCTTTGCGGGGTCCAGGTCCACCGTGAGGACGTCCTCGGCGGGGCCCGCCTCGGCCAGGACCTCGCCCCAGGGGTCCACCACCAGGCTGTGTCCGGCCTGCTCGACGCCCGCGTGCGTACCGGCCAGCCCGCAGGCGAGCACGTACGACTGGTCCTCGACGGCCCGCGCCCGGTTCAGCAGGGTCCAGTGGGCGCGGCGGCGGGCCGGCCAGCCCGCGGCCACCACCATCGTCGTGGCCCCGGCGTCGACCAGGCCGCGGAACAGCTCGGGGAAGCGCAGGTCGTAGCAGGTGGCGATGCCGAGGGTCTGCTCCGGCAGGGTCACGGTGGTCAGGGAGTCGCCGGCCGTCATCAGCACGGCCTCGCCCTGGTCGAAGCCGAAGCGGTGGATCTTGCGGTACGTGGCGGCCAGCTCGCCGGTCGGGGAGAGGACGAGGGTGGTGTTGTAGAGCGAGCCGTCGCCCGCGCGCTCCACGACCGAGCCGGCGTGCAGCCAGACCCCGGCGTCGCGCGCCGCCTTGGACATCGCCTCGTACGTCGGGCCGTCCAGCGGCTCGGCCTCGGTCTCGAACTGCTCGTAGGCGAAGGCACCCACCGTCCACAGTTCGGGCAGGACGACCAGATCCGAGCCGGCCTGGTCCCGCACGAGATCGGCCACGCGGGCACGGCGTGAAGCAACCGACTCCCCGTCGGTCACCGCGATTTGGATCAGCGAGGCGCGCACAGTACCACCGTCCTGGCATTCAAGCCGTCAACTCGGGCCTACGATCGTCACACGAAAGCACTGCCGGGGTGCTCACCGGCAGCGTAGTTTTGGAAGCAGTCCACACGCTTCCAGAAAATGCGCCACTGAACAGCACGCGAGGGGTCCCGTTGACCGTCCAGCCGCATCCCAGCCTCCAGCCCTATGCCGACGCGTGGACGCACTCCATCGAGGCGATATCCGAGCTGGTCCTCCCCCTGACGGAGGGCGAGTGGAACCGGGCGACACCGTGTCCCGGCTGGTCCGTCCGTGATGTGGTGTCACACATCATCGGCATCGAATGCGAGCAGCTGGGGGATCCGCGGCCGATCCACACCGTCGCGAGGGACCTGCGGCACGTGGTCGACGAGTTCAGCCGGTACATGGAGGTGCAGGTCGACGTCCGGCGCCACCACACCGCGCCGGAGATGACCTCGGAGCTCGAGTACACGATCATCCGGCGGTCGCGGCAGCTGCGCAATGAAAAGCGGGATCCGGACACCATGGTGCGGGGGCCGCTGGGCGACCAGGTGACCCTGGAGCTCGCACTGCGGCTGCGGGCGTTCGACGTGTGGATCCACGAGCAGGACTTGCGGGCGGCGCTGGGCGTGCCGGGGAACTGGGACTCGCCGGGGGCGTTCGTGGCGCGGGACATCCTGCTGGCCGGGCTGCCGAAGGTGGTCGCGAAGCTGGCGGGGGCGCCGACGAACTCGGCGGTCGTGATCGACGTGCACGGTCCGGTGGAGTTCATGCGGACGGTGCGGGTGGACGCGGAGGGGCGCGGGACGGTGGACGGGACGCCGTCGCTGGGGCCGGCGGTGACACTGACGACGGACTGGGAGACGTACGTCCGCCTCGCGGCGGGGCGGGTCCGGCCCCACGCCGTGGCCGACCGGGTGAAGACGGAGGGCGACCCGGAGCTGGCCGCGGCCATCCTGGCGAACTTCGCCGTCACCCCGTAGCCGCCGGGCGGCGCGGACCGCGTACGGCGCCCCCGCCCGCCCCTCACGGCGGCCCTCCTCCCGCCCCTCACGGCGGCCGAGAACCGCTCCTGTCGATGTCACGTCCCTGTCATGGACGGGACAACACATGGCAGGAGAAGGAGGGTTCCGGGGGTGTGGTCAAGGATGTCGGCTGCCGCGGTACCGGCGCCGGAGCGGCTCGACTGGTTCACCGACGTGATCGCGCAGGAGCTCGTGCCCACGGCGATCCGCAGTGAACGCGTCCGGGACTTCTGGGCCGAGGCGTCCGTCCTGGACCTCGGCGGCGTGCAGGTGTCGTCGTTCGAGTTCAGCTCGCTGCGCTCGCAGCGCACCGCCGCCCACGTACGGCGCAGCGATCCCGAGCAGTACCAGCTGGGGCTCGTGACCACCGGGGCCATGTCGCTCGCCCAGAACCGCAGCGAATCGGGTCTGTTCACCGGGGACATGGTGCTCTGGGACACCTCGCTGCCGATGGACTCGGACGCGGTCCCGGATGTGGACGGGGGCCGGATCCGGGCGATCGTCCTGTCCTTCCCGCGCGATGCGCTGCCGCTGCGCGGCGCCCGGGTCGAACGACTGCTGGCCCACCGGATCCCGGGCGGCCACGGCATGGGGGCGATCCTCGCCCAGTACATGAAGTCGCTGGCGGCGCACGCGGCCGACTGCGGACCGGCCGAGCTGAACCGGCTGGGAACCATCGCGCACGACCTGGTCGGCGCCTGCCTGGCCGGGCAGCTCGGCGCGCAGGACGAGCTCGCGCCCGAAGCCCGCACCCGTGCCCTGCTGGAACGGATCGAGGTCTTCGTCGACCACAACCTCGGCGATCCGGAGCTGACACCGTCCGCCGTCGCCGCCCGGCACGGCATCTCGCTGCGCCGCCTCCAGCAGCTCTTCCGGGACCGGGGCGAAACGGTGGCGGCCGGGATCCGGCGGCGCCGGCTGGAGCGGTGCCGGGCCGATCTCGGGAACCCCGGGCTGCTCACCAGCCCCGTCCACACCGTGGCGCGGCGGTGGGGGTTCACCAACGCCTCCGTGTTCAGCAGGGCGTTCCGGGAGGCGTACGGGACGAGCCCCACCGAGTTCCGGCACCGGGCGGTCCGGGAGGCCCGTTCGCTTGCGCGCAACGTCAACGGGCCGTGCGCACCAGGTACATCCGGGGGCCTCGTGCGGCCGTAGGGTCGGCATGGCCCGGGCCGGGCGGGACTGGACGGGGGTCTGTCCCGCCAGGCCCCTGCCGGGGGTCGGACCGGCTTCGGGTGCCGCGCCGCCGCGTAAGCGGAGCCCGGCTGCGCCGGTCAGGCCGGGGTGGGGCTGGGGGCGTCCGAAGCGGGGCGGCTCGGGGCCGGGGCCGGTGCGCGGGTGCGTTCGGTCTTCAGGGCCGCCGGGCGGAGGCGGAGGATTTGGGTCAGGCCCAGGAGCTGGACCGCGAAGACGGACGAGAAGGCGATCCGGTAGTCGTCGCCGGTGGCGTCCAGCAGGAGGCCCACCGCCAGCAGGGTCGTCATCGAGGCCAGGAAGCCGCCCATGTTGGTGATGCCTGACGCGGTGCCCTGGCGCTCCGCCGGGTTCGCCGGGCGGGCGAAGTCGAAGCCGATCATCGAGGCCGGGCCGCAGGTGCCGAGCACCGCGCACAGCGTGGCCAGGAGCCACATCGGGGCGTGGGGGGCGGGGTAGGCCAGGACCGAGGCCCACAGCACCGCCGTGAGGGTGACCGTGCCGAGCGCCAGGGGGATCCTGGCCGACTGGCGGCGGCCGATCAGCTGGCCGTAGACGAGCCCGAAGCACATGTTCGAGGCCACCACCAGCGTCAGCAGCCCCGCCGCGGTGGTCCGCGCCAGCCCCTGGTCCTCGACCAGGAACGGCATCCCCCACAGCAGCAGGAACACCATCGCCGGGAACTGGGTCGTGAAGTGCACCCACAGGCCGAGCCGGGTCCCGGGTTCCTTCCAGGAGTCCCGGATCTGGCGGCGTACGAAGCTCCCGCCGCCGCCCGGGGACGCCGGCGGTTCGTGGCCCTCCGGGTGGTCCTTCAGGAACAGGACCAGAGGGATCAGTACGGCCACACCCGCCACCGCGCTGCCCGCGAACGCCGGGACCCAGCCGACGCCGTGCAGGACGGGGGCCAGCACGAGCGTGGAGACCAGGTTGCCGGCCATGCCGACCAGGCCCGCCAGCTGCGCCATCAGCGGGCCGCGCCGGGCCGGGAACCAGCGGGTGCCCAGCCGCAGCACGGAGATGAAGGTCATCGCGTCGCCGCAGCCCAGCAGGGCGCGCGCCGCGAGGGCCATCCCGTACGAGGGCGAGAGCGCGAAGCCGATCTGGCCGGCCGTGAACAGGACGGCGCCCAGCGTCAGCACCTTCTTGGTGCCGAGCCGGTCCACCAGCAGGCCGACGGGTATCTGCATGCCCGCGTAGACCAGGAGTTGGAGGAGGGAGAAGGTCGAGAGGGCGGAGGCGCCCACGTGGAAGCGGTCCGCCGCCTCCAGTCCGGCCACGCCCAGGCTGGTACGGAAGATCACCGCGACGAAGTAGACCGCGACGCCGATGGACCAGACCGCCACCGCCTTCCGGCCCCCCGGAGGATCCTTGAACACCACGGGCCCGGTCACCGGCCCGGCCCCCGCACCAGCGCCTCGACCCGGCCCACATGGCCCCGTACGGCGGCGGCCGCGGTCTCCGCGTCCCCGGCCCGCAGCGCTTCCAGGATCTCCGCGTGCTCGGCCAGCGTCCGCTCCACGCGCTCGGGGTGCGCGTGCAACAGGGCCACGCCCATCCGCAGCTGCCGGTCGCGGAGCTGGTCGTAGAGGCGGGAGAGGATCGCGTTCCCGGCGCTCTGCACGATCTCCGCGTGGAAGCTCCGGTCGGCGGCCATCATCGCCGCGAGGTCGCCCTCGGCGGCGCGGCGGCGCTGCTCCTCCAGCAGCCCGGCGAGCCGCTCCAGCAGGCCGGGCGCCGACGGCACGGCCCTGCGTACGGTGAACTCCTCGACCAGCAGCCGGGTTTCGATGACGTCGGTGATCTCCTGCGCGGAGACCGGCAGCACCAGCGCGCCCTTCTTCGGGTACAGCTTCAGCAGCCCCTCGGTCTCCAGCCGCAGCAGCGCCTCGCGGACCGGCGTGCGGGACACCCCGACGGCGTCGGCGAGTTCGCCCTCGGTGAGGAGGGTGCCGCCCTCGTAGCGGCGGTCCATCAAGACGGCCTGCTTGACGTGTCGGTAGACGCGTTCGGCAGCGGTGGCGGCGGTCGGGGCGGGGGGTGCGGCTGGCGGCATGCGCACAGGATAGATACATGAGGGGTGCAACGGTCGCCCCGTCCGGGATGTGGACCGCCGCCCCGCGCCACTGCATCGAAGGATGTACCCGGGCTTCGTCCACCCGCAGGACGTACGGGGGCCCGCGCGCCGGGACGCTGAAGTCATGGCCCACACGACCCTCGTCGCCCCCGCGGTGACCTCGACCCGGCTCCCGCTCCTCGACGTCCTGCGCGGCGCCGCCATCCTCGGCACGCTCATGACCAACGTATGGATCTTCGCGTCCCCCGGCTCCGAGTGGGGCGTGCTCCAGGGCGGCATGAATCCGCCCGACCCGCTCACGGACCCGTCCGCCGCCAACATCGCCGAGAACGCGTTCCGGTTCCTCGCCGACGGGAAGTTCCTCGCCCTGCTGACGATCCTGTTCGGGGTGGGCCTGGCCATCCAGTACGACTCCGCCGCGCGCCGCGGCGAGCCGTGGCCCGGGCGCTACCCGCGGCGGGCCGCGTTCCTCTTCATGGAGGGGACCGTCCACTTCGTCCTGATCTTCGCCTGGGACGTGCTGATGGGGTACGCCGTCACCGCCCTGCTGGTGGCCCGGCTGCTGGCCCGCTCCGAGAAGGTGCAGCGGGCGATGATGTGGACCGCGGGCGGACTGCACCTGGCCCTGATCGGCCTCGTGACGCTCGGGGACCTGGCCAAGGCGGACTCCGGGCCCAAGACCCTGGACCCCGAGGCCGCCCGGCTGTACGCCCACGGCGGCTACCTCGACCAGATCGCCTTCCGGCTCGACCACGCCCCCGCCCTGCGCATCGAGCCCGTCTTCACCTTCGGACTCCTGGTCTTCCTCTTCCTCCTCGGCATCCGGCTGTACCGCGCGGGCGCCTTCGCGCCGACCGCCGCCGGGCGCCGGATCCGGGTCCGGATGGCCGCCTGGGGCCTCGGGCTCGGGCTGCCGCT
The DNA here is from genome assembly GCF_035984415.1 of Streptomyces sp. NBC_01296. Lineage (NCBI taxonomy): Bacteria > Bacillati > Actinomycetota > Actinomycetes > Kitasatosporales > Streptomycetaceae > Streptomyces > Streptomyces sp. NBC_01296. Next base: position 4,363,689 of record NZ_CP130720.1, read on the forward strand.
CGGAGCCGCCGCCGCGCTCGGCGGCCACGACTTCTTCGTCCTGGGCCGCTACGGCATCGCCCCGCTGGTCGCCGTCGGGTACATCGGCCTGATCGGCTGCGCCCTCGACCGCTTGCGGATCCCCGGGGCCGGCGCCCTCGGTTCCGTCGGGCGCACCGCCCTGTCCTGCTACGTCGGCCAGAACCTGCTCTGCATGCTGCTCTGCTACGGCATCGGGCTGGGCCTCGCCGACCGGCTCGGCGGGAGCGGGCCCTGGTGGGTGATGGGCCTGTGGGCGGCGGTCAGCCTCACCCTGCTCGCCGGGTCCCGGCTCTGGCTGCGCCGCTTCGACCGGGGCCCGCTGGAGGCCGTACAGCACTGGGCCCTCAGTCCCCGTGGCCCCCGTCGGCCGCGGCCGTGACCTCCACCTCCAGGACGAACTCGTCGTACGGGGCCTCCTGCGGGTAGGGCGGGCGGATCTGCGCGAAGCGGATCCGGGCCCGCCCGCCCGGGCAGCGGCCCCGGACGACGTACGTCCGCTCCAGCGGGGCGCCGGGCAGGACCTCGACGGGCGGCGGCGGGGCCTCGTTCACGGAGACGGCGTCCGCGTCCCCGGTGACCTGCCAGGTCCACACGTACCCGCGCGCACCGCGCCCGGTGAGCCGCAGCTCGTACGATTCACCGGCGCCGAGGGCGACCTTGCGTACCTCCACCCGCGACGACCTCCCGCTCAGGCGGGGCCGATCACCGGCCCCTCGTGCCAGCCCACCCCGTCACGCCAGTAGTGCTGCAGCCGGCGGTCCGTGCGCAGGACGATGACCTCCAGGTTGAACCCGAAGCTGCCCTGAAGCATCCCGGTGACGGCGAGCGCGTCGTGGCCGAAGGCGGCGCTGCGGCTCCAGGCGGAGCCGGAGGCGTTGCCGCGCCACCAGTGCTCGATGCGGCCGCCCGCCACGACCGCGCACAGCTCGTAGTTCCCGGCGGTGTCCTCGTCGGCCGCCCCGTACTGCGCCTCGATCAGGCAGGGCGCGGAGGTGATCCCGCTGCCGAAGACCTCCCCGGGGCGCCAGGCGAACCCGTTCGGGTCGTCGCGCCACCACAGCTGCATCCGGCCGTCCGTACGGGTGGCGACGAGGTCGAGGTGGCGGCTGCGGGTCTGGATCAGGGCGGGCCCGAAATGAGCGATGTCGGAGGCGAAGCGGCCGCCGTCGTTCCAGGTCCAGGGGGCGCCGTTGATCCGCCACCAGTGGTTCAGGCGGCCGTCGGCGGTACGGACGACCACCTCGAAGTTGCCCGGCTTGCCGTAGTCGCTCTGGATGAACGCCGGCGTCGAGCCGATCGCCGCGTCGCCCGGCCCGAAGGCGCCGCCGTCGCGCCAGACGCCGGCGGACTGCTCGTAGTACCAGTGGCGCAGCCGGCCGCCGGTGGTCACGTGCAGGGACTCCATGTTCCGGTTGTAGGTGGTGCCGGTGAAGGCGGGCTGGCCCGAGGCGTCGTTCGCGTAGGACTTGGCGCGGGCCCACGGGTAGGGGGCGTCGCCCTCGCGCCACCAGTGCTGGAGGCGGCCGCCGCCGGCGGCGGCGAGCATCTCGAAGTTGCGGTGGGCGCGGCCGTTGCCGCTCTCGTAGACGTTGCCGGTGTGCAGGCGGCGCTTGCTCCACGGGTCGATGTTGGTGCCGCGCAGGCCGCATTTGGCCCAGTAGTCGATCTTGACCTCGCCGTAGGCGATCCGGCCGTATCCGCCGACGTGGTAGCCCGTCCCCCAGGAGTTCTTGAACAGCCAGCAGCCGGCGGCGTCGTCGTAGCCGACGATCAGCACGCAGTGGCCGCCCGCGAGGCGGTCGCTGGTGCGGTGGTAGACGCCGGAGCCGAGGCCGAAGAAGTCGTCGTACACGTCGAAGCAGGCGGTCAGCGGGCCGACGGTGTCGAGCCAGACCTTCTGCTGCTCGACATCGCCGAGGCGGACGTAGTCGGTGATCCGGACGGTACGGCCGGACCGGTCCCAGCTGGGCGTGTACTCGGCGCGCCAGGCGTCGCGGCGGTCGGCGGGGACGGTGGAGGGCGGCGGGGAGTAGGGCCAGCAGTCCGGATCGGCGAGGCCGCCGTTGGTCTTGACCCAGTCGAGGGCGGTCTCCGGGTTGGAGCCCTGGCCGCAGGTGAACTTCAGACCGTCGTGGACGTCCCCCTCGGACCGCTCCGCCCATACGTCGTGCTCGATGCGGGCCATGGACTCGACGAGGCCCGCGGCCCCGAAGGCCCAGCAGGAGCCGCACGGGTTCTGGTCCTTGACCTTGGTGATCCAGGGCCAGCCCCAGCGGGCCCGCCAGTCGACGGCGGCGGGGCGGGCTGCGACGACCGGCCCGCCCTGCGCTGCGGGCAGCAGCCCGTGGGCGGCGCGGCGCCGGGTGAGGTGCGGATTGCCGCTCTCGTGCCCGATGAGCCCGCGCAGGTCGACGGCGCCCGCCTCCTCGGCGGGCGTGAGGTTCGCCCCGGGTTCCAGGCCGAGGGAGGGCCGGGGCACGGCCTCCTCGTCGGCGAGGTGCTCGATGACGGACCAGCGCGCTCCGTGCTCCACGAGCTGCGCGCGCAGCTCCCCCACCGTCTGGACAGAATCGGACTCAGGCTCGACAGACTGCTCCGGCATACCGGCCCCCCAGCTGCAACCGTTCGGATGCGAGATCCGGGAGCGTCCATCCGGGGGCGGGGCGCGTCAAGGGTGTCTGCGAGGTCGCGCGGTCGCACAGGGGGTCGTACGGGGCACGCGCGTCCGCCCCCGGTGTCCGGGGGACACCGGGGGCGGACGGGGGCTCGGCGCGGAGCTACTCGGCCGGGTCCGGGGCGGGGGCCGGGGCGGCCTCCGGCATGCCGGGCAGGCCGAGACCGGTGAACAGGGCGACCACGGTGGTGCCGAGGTCGTTCACGACGTCCGTGGCCTTGTCCTTGGCGTTGGTCGTGCAGCCGCAGGGGCCGGCCGCCTTGGCGACTTCGTCGACGGACGCCTTGAGGTGGTCGACCGCGGCGGCGACGAGGTCGAGGGGCGCACCGGCCCTGGCAGCCCGCGCGGAGACGGGGGCGACGGCGGGCAGGGGCGCCGGGGCCGCGGCCGGGAGGGTGACGGGCTTGGCGACCTCGGCGGGCGGCATGGCCATGTCGACCGGGGGCTTGGCCACCGCGGCGGGGGGCTTGGCCGCCTCCACCGGCTTCGCGGCCTCGACCGGGGGCTTCGCGGCCTCGGCCGGGGGCTTGGCCACCTCCGCGGGAGGCTTCGCCGCCTCGACCGGAGGCTTCGCGGCCTCGGCGGGCGGCTTGGCGGCCTCCGCCGGGGGCTTCGCCGCGTCGGCCGGGGGCTTGGCCACCTCCGCCGGGGGCTTCGCCGCCTCGACCGGAGGCTTGGCCACCTCCGCGGGAGGCTTGGGCAGGACCACCGGGGCCGCCGGGGCGTCGGCCGGGGGCTTGGCCGGGGCCTCGGGTGCGGTGGGCGCGGCCGGGGCGGCCGGGGCAACCGCCGCGAACGTCTGCTTCAGGCCCGCGAGAGCCGCGTCGATCTTCTGCTTGTGCGCGGCCAGGGCCGCCTCCGGGAGCTTCCCGTCCGGCGACTTGAGGACCTCCCCGAGGAAGTTGGTGACGGGCGTGATCAGCACGCCTGCCGAGCCCAGTGCCTGCACCTGCGCGGTCAGCGCCTCGGTACCCGGGATGGACTTCTTCGCCACGGGCGCCGACGGCCTGGCGGGGGCGTTGGCCGCGCCGGCCAGACCGGGGGACGCGGACAGCAGCGTCACGCAGAGGGCGGCGGGGAGGGTGTAGCGGGTGATGCGGTGCAAGATCTCTCTCCTGTTCAGAGGCAGAGCGGTGACATGGGACGTGGGACACGGGACATGTCGGGGGCACGGGACTTGCCCCTGTCCACTCACGGCCACTCCGTCACATCCGGCAACCGGAGGCCGGCGCGCGCACCCCGGTGAAACGCCCTGAACTCGGCGCGCCAACTCCTGTGACCTGCACGGATCGCTTCACTCTTCAGCTGTGCTGCACCCTCGTGACGACCTCACCCTGCGTGATCGCCGCGGCCTCGGTACCTCCACCCCGGCCTGCCCCCCTTCGTCAGGCCGGAGTGGAGGAGTGCTCCGCCTGCCGGTCGGCGGCCCTCGGGCCGGGCCGACCCATCCGGTCGGACGGACCGATCCGGTCTCCCCGGCGCCCCTTGCGGCCTTGGCGGGCGGGCGCCAGCCCGTACAGCGCCAGGCCGATGGCCAGCAGGAACACGGCGCAGGCCGCCTCGAAGGCGAACGCGTACCCGCCCGTCGCGGCCGCCGGGTCCCCGGCGGCCAGCAGGGAGGCCGTCCGGGCGTCGGCGGCCGAGGTGATCAGGGCGAGGCTGATGGTCGGCCCGGCCAGGATGGCGGTGTTGACCACCGCCCCGGCGAGGGCGGACTGCTCCTCCGGGACCCCGCTGACGGCCCCCGGCACCGCGGCGGACATCAGCGTGCCGATGCCGGCCGAGAGGATGACCAGGCCCGCGAGGACGTACGGCGTCGAGCCCGTGCGCAGCCCCACGCCGCCGATCAGGAAGAGGCCGGCGGCGATGACCGCCAGTCCCCCCACCGCCACCGCGCGGATGCCGAGGCGGGCCACGATCCGGCCCGCGACGAAGCCGACACCGAGCAGCATCGCGCTGTACGGGATGAAGGCCAGGGCGTTCTGCAGCGCCGAATAGCCGCGTACCTGCTGGAAGTAGAGGGCCAGCAGGAAGGCGGTGCTCGCGCCGATCGCCGGGCCGAGCAGCGCGCAGACCAGCGCGGTCGCGCGGTAGCGCGAGGCGAGGAAGCCGGGTGGCAGCAGGGGGGCGCGCACGCGCTGCTGGGCGGCGACGAACACGGCGAGCAGGACCGCGCCGAGCGCGAGCGGGGCGAGGACCTGCGGCGCGGCCCAGCCGTGCGGGCCGACCATCACGAAGCCGTAGCCGAGGGTGGAGAGCGCGAGGGTGCCGAGTACCGCGCCGAGGAGGTCCACGGGGACCCGTACGGGCGCGGGCCCGGCCGGCAGCGACCGGGGGGTGAGGGCCAGTACGGCCGCGGCCGCGGCGGCGAGCAGTCCGAAGCTCCACCGCCAGTTCAGCCAGGCGACGAGCGCCCCGCTGAGCACGATGCCGACGGCGGCGCCGAGGCTGGCCAGCAGACCCCAGCGGGCCAGCGCGGTGGCCCTGGCCCTGCCCTCGGGGAAGACGACCCGCAGCAGTGCCATGGCCGCCGGGGCGGCGAGGGCTGCCCCGCAGCCCTGGAGGAAGCGGGCGGCGAGGACGGTGTGCGAGCTGGGGGCCAGCGCCGCGGCGAGCGAGGCGACGGCGAACAGGGCCGTGCCCCGGGTGAACAGCCGGCGCTGCCCGATCCGGTCGGTGAGCCGCCCGCCGAGCAGCAGCAGCCCGCTGAAGGCCAGGCCGTACGCGGCGCTGTCGATGATGAGGTCGACCCGGCTCAGGCCGAGTTCCCGCTGCATGGCCGGACCGGCGGCGAACGTCACCGAGACCGAGGCGTTGAGCATGAGCTGCAGGGCGCCGAGGATGGCGAACCGCGCCCAGGTGTTCCCCGGAGGCGGGGCGGCCAGGGACTCGGCGTGGGCATGGGACCGGGCCTTCACCTGGGCCTGGGCCCGGGCCTCTGGGGAGTCGTCCATGCCGCGAGTCTGGCAGTCGCCGTCAGCGGCGGGAGGCGCCGTGGGGCCAGTCCGTCAGGTCTGCCGTCGGGTCTGCCGTCAGGTCTGCCGTCAGGTCTGCCGTCAGGACTCCTTCGGCAGCAACACCACGCGGCTGCCGTGCAGTTCGCCGTCCTCGATGCGCCGGTGCGTACGGGCCGCCTCCGACAGGGGGACCCGCTCGACGGAGCGGGCGCGCAGCTTTCCGTTCGCCATCAGGCGGTTGATCGACCCGGCGGCCTCGGCGAGTTCGGCGGCGGTGGCGTGCGAGATCACGAAGCCGACGACGGAGCCGTCCTTCATGTAGAGCGGCCCGGCGGGCAGGACGGGCTGGGAGCGGGCGCCGGCGAGGAGCACGATCCGCCCGCGGGGGGCGAGGAGTTCGACGGCGGCGGCCAGGTCGTTGGTACCCGAGGTGTCGATGTGGACGTCGATCCCCTGCGGGCTGAACTCGCGGATGCGGGCGGCCAGTTCGAGGTCCTTGTAGTCGAGGACGGTCTCGGCGCCCAGCGCCCGGCAGTGCTCGGCGTCGCGCGCAGCGGCGGTGGCGACGACCCGGGCCCCGGCTTCGACGGCCATGACGATCAGGGCGCTCCCCACGTTCCCGGCGGCGCCGGCGACGAGCACGGTCTCCCCGGGGCGGACCCGGCCGTGGGTGAACAGGGCGAGGTACGCGGTGCCGGCGGGGTGCACGACCGCGACCGCCTCGGCGGCGTCCGTGGCGGCGGGCAGCCGGTAGAGGCGGTCGGCCGGGACCACGGCCTGTTCGGCGGCGGCGCCCTGGCGGCCGCCGTGGCCGAGGCTGTTGCACCAGACGCGGTCGCCGGGGGCGAAGCCCGCCGCGCCGGGTCCGGCCGACACGACCGTACCGACCAGGTCGCGGCCGATGACGAAGGGGAACTCGACGGGGGTGCGGAACAGCCCGGACCGCACGAAGGTGTCCACCGGGTTGACGGACACCGCCTCGACCTCGACGAGGACGTCCGTCGGGCCGGGGGTCGGAGGGGCCATCTCGCCGTAGCGGATGTTCTCGGCGGGGCCCAGTTCTTCGATGAAAGCTGCACGCATGAGGCGATCCTCGCAAGGCCCCCCAAGGTTCGCGCACAGCACCGCGAAGGCTTCGTCAACTCCCGGGGCGGGATGCGGGGACGAGGCCCGTCCCGGGTTCCGTACCGGATCCGGGAAAGGCCGAAGGGCCGCTACGGGGGTGTGAGCGGCCCTTCGGAGAGGGGGGAACGTGCAGGAGCTGGCGACTCCGGCCTATGGGGCGGATCGGCGGGGACCGACCGGTCAGAGGCCCGCGGCGGCGTTGGCGCGGGTCTCGCGGATCTTCGTGCCGAGCGCGGAGAGCAGCCCCTGCAGGATCTCGACGGTGGTCTCGTCGGTCAGGTTGCCGCCGTCGTCGAAGCGCTCCTGGGCCCGGAAGATCATGAGCTCGGGCTTGCCGACGACCTTGGAGTCCGTCCACAGGAACATCTGGCGCAGCGCGAGCTGGGCGCGCACGGTGCCGAAGTTGGTCTGCGCGGCGCCGGCGATCGCGATCGGCTTGCCGGTCAGCGAGGAGTTGAGGGCCGGGCGGCTCGCCCAGTCCAGGGCGTTCTTCAGCACACCGGGGATCCCGTAGTTGTACTCGGGGGTGGCGATGAAGATGCCGTCCGCCTCGGCGATGCGGCGCCGCAGATCGGCCACGGCGACCGGGGAGGGCTCGACGTCGTGGTCGGTGTCGTAGGGCGGGATGTCGCGCAGGCCCTCGTAGATCTCGATGGCCAGGTCACCGGGGGCGAACTTCTGGGCGGCCCGCACGAGGGCGCTGTTGTACGAGGCGCCGCGCAGGCTGCCGGAGATGGCCAGGATCTTGAGCTCGGGCATGAACTGTCCTTCCGCAAAGGTGACATGCGCAGCGAATGCCGAATCCGGCATGCCCCTGCGAGGTGAACGTCGGTGAATGAGCAGGAGTCTGTCCGCGCACGGGATGCGCCGACAACGGCGGTCGGCGGTATCTGTCAGTTATCCGCGGGCGGGTCGGTCCGCAGGACTTGATCGAGGACGGGCCCTCCCGTATAACTGACATCGAACTGAACTGAACTGTACGGTTCATTCGACCGCAGAGCGACGAGCCCCGAACGAAGAGAGAAGGCATCATGACCACGCAGGTTTCCGCTGTCGAGACCACCGCGATCCGTTCGGTGATCGACGTACTGCAGCCGGTCCACACCCTGGAGGGCGAGGGCTTCCCGGTCCGCCGCCCCTTCCCCACCCCGCAGATCCCGCAGCTGGACCCCTTCCTGATGGTCGACCAGGTCGGCCCGGTGGACCTCGGCCCGGGCGAGCCCAAGGGCGCCCCCGACCACCCGCACCGCGGCTTCGAGACCATCGCCTACGTGCTGGAGGGCGACATCGAGTACGCCGACTCCACCGGCAACCGCGGGGTCGTCCCGCCCGGCGCCGTGCAGTGGCTGACGGCGGGCGCGGGCGTGGTGCACTCCGCCCAGCCGACCGACGCCTTCCGCGCGGCCGGGGGCCTCCAGCACAACCTGCAGATCTGGGTGAACCTGCCCGCCGCCCGCAAGGGGCTGCGGCCGCGCACCCAGAACCACGGCGCGGCGCAGATCCCGGTGGTCCGGAACCTGGACGGCTCCTGGTTCAAGGTCATCGCGGGCTCGGCGCTCGGCGTGACCGGCCCCTTCGACACCCAGGTCCCGGTGACGGTCGTGCACGCCTCGATCGCCCCGGGCGCGAGCGCCGAACTCCCGGCGCCGGCGGGCCGCAACGCGGCGGTGTACGTCCTGTCCGGCAGCGGCAGGGTCGCCTCGAGCGAGCTGGCCGACGGCGAACTGGCCGTACTCGGGGACGACGGCGACACGGTGCGCGTCGAGGGCGGCCCGGTCGGCGCCGACCTGCTCTTCCTGACGGGCGAGCCGATCGGCGAACCGGTCTTCCGCAGCGGCCCGTTCGTGATGAACACCGCCGAGGAGATCGACCAGGCCTTCGACGACTACGCGGCGGACCGCCTGGGCCGCTACGAGGACTGACCGCAACGGTGGCGCCGCCGGAAGCCGGCCGCCCCGGCCACAGCCGCCGCAACCGCCACCGCCGGCCTCACCGGGCCGTCCCTGCACCGACCTGCACCGACCGGCGCCGGCTCAGATGCGCCGAGGATGCCGCGCGAACAAGGCGCGGGCCCGTACGAGGTCTTCGGGAGCAGCCGCACCGCGCTTGGGCAGCACGAAGTCCGGCCCGGTCTCGGGGTGGCGGTCGTGCCAGGGCTGGGCGGGGCCGACCCCGGCACGACCGCTGGGGTCAGGCGGCCAGCAGGTCGAGGATCCTGGTCACGGCTTCGACGATCGGCTGGCCCAGCGGGCCGACCACGGCGGCGATGCCGGCGATCGACATCAGCGCGCTCTGCCGCGACTCCGCGGGGACCGGCGCCTCGCCGGTGGCGGCGGGCAGTGCGGCGTCCAGCACCTGGGCGCTCGTCGGCGGGAGCTGCGCGCGCAGCTCCCCGATCAGACGGCGGAGCTCATCGACGGCCGCCAGCAGCTCCGGATGCGGTCCGGCCGCGGCGGCCGGGGCGCCCACGTTCTTCACCATGCCGGTGTTGCCGGTGCCGCCGGTCATGTTGACGTTGTCGCCGAAGTAGTAGTTGTCGCCGCTCACCGGGTCCCCATCCCCACGTTGTTGGAACCGCCGTACATGTTGACGTTGTCGCCGAAGTGGTAGTTCCTCGGGTTGATCACGATGGTGTCCACCCGCACCCCGTAGAGCTCGGTGTCCGGGTTGTCGATGGCGTGGGTGATCTGGCCGACGAGCTGGTGCAGTGTGCCGGGGTCCTTGCTGGTGACCACTGCTATCGACGGGCCCGAGGTCTCGACCGCCAGCACGTAGTGCGACGAAGCCGTCAGGACCGCCCCCCACTCCACGAGGGACCAGACCAAGGCAGCTGCCGCACCGAGCCAGACGAAGCTGAGGATGGTCTCCGCCGCGTCGCGGTCCGCGAACGATGTCAGACCGGCCAGGATGGTCAGGGCGAAGGCACTGGCCAGGACGACGGCGAGGTTCTTCAGGAAGCGGATCGTGGCGTCCTTGCGCCTGGGGTTCAGGGTGAAGGTGTACACCCGGGCGATGCTCTCCAGCGGATAGGCGGCGCCGCCCACCCACAGGATCCTCCTGCTGATGCGGAGTTCGATGCCGTGGCCCTGCGGCGGCATCGAAGGCGGCGACGCGGGCGGCGCGGAGGGCGGCGGAGGCGGGGCGCTCGGCCCCGCGGGTAAGGAACCGTTCGCCTGCCCGGACTGCGGCGCGTTCCGGGACCCGGCGGGCGGCGGCTCCTGCGGCGCTCCGCCCGTCGGCTGCGAGTTCTCCATGTGTTTTCTCCCCCTGGTCTGCAAGGTGGTGCCGTGTCATGGACCGGCGACCATCCATTAACCATGGCGGCAGGGGGCGGGGGCAAGATCTCGTCGCGCCAAGTGGGCTGACGGGGGCAGGGGGGGTCGCCGACGGGAACCAGGACCAGAAGGCCGGCGAACCGGCCCTGATCGGTATCCAGGAAACTGTCGGCCGTTCTCTCGCCCAGCCTGTCCGCGAAGTCGTACGGCACCGTACGCATCGGGGGCGTCGCTGTGAAAGGGGGTGTGTCACAGCCACGGCTGCGACACACCCCCTGCACCGTTCACCGTCACAACCCGAGAGGTCATGAGTGATGAGCAACCCCTCGTACTCCATGCAGGAGGAGAAGCAGAAGCCGGCATGGTCTCTGACCGTACTGCTCTTCGGCGCGGTCAACGCCGTGCTCACCTTCGGCGGTATCTGGTCATGGTGGGCCTTGCTCTGGGGGCCGCTGTTCGCGATCGGCGTCGGGGCCGTGGTGTACGAGTGGCGGCTACTGATCCGCAGCCAGTGGCGCATGAGCAGACTGGAGTGGATGTTCCTCGCCCTTGCCCACGTCGGCCTTGCGGCACTGCTCGCGGCCGTCCTGGGCATCCTTCGCCCCTGGGCGTGAAAGCGTCGCAGTAAGCCGACGGGGGCGTCGGCTGGCGTATCGCCGAGATCCGTGCGCAAGGTCCCGGCCGGGCTAGGAGTTCACACCGTAGTGGTGGAGGAACATGTCCACTCCGCCCTGGATGAGGCGTTCCGCCAGGTCCTCGTCCAGGGCCGTGCCGTAGGCGCCGTAGACCAGGTGGGGGGAGAGGACCAGGCCGGAGAGCTGCAGGACGGCCAGTTCCATGTCCGGGATGCGCAGCAGGCCGCGGTCGTCGAGGCGGCCCAGGGCCGTGGCCAGGGCGGCGTGCTGGCGGCCGGGGCCCTCCTCCTGCCAGGTGGCGCCGAGCTCCGGGAAGCGGTGGCGTTCACCCGCGATCACGTTGCGCAGTGCCAGCACCTCCGGGGTGGTGAGGCCCGCGACCCAGATGCGGCAGGCCTCCAGCAGGTCGGTGCGGACGTCGTCCGACTCGGCGAGCCGGGCCTGGATCACCGACTGGGCCACCTCCAGCGCCTCGTCGAGCGTCTGCCCGATCACGGCGTTGAACAGGTTCTCCTTGCTGCCGAAGTGGTTGTAGACGGTGACCTTCGAGACACCGGCCTCGGCGGCGAGCTGGTCCACTCCGGCCCCGAAGCCCTCGCGCAGGAACACCGTGCGGGCCGCCTCCAGGATGGCCTCGCGCTTGCGCGCCGCGCGCGCGCCGGTGGGAACGGGCTGCTGCTGGGCTTCGGTGGCGCTGTTCCTTGCGGTCATGTCGATCCCTACTCATCGAAGGTGCGGGCCCAGTCTAGAACCCAACTGAACTGTACCGTTGCGTTCAGTTGAACTGAACTGTATGGTTCATCTAGCTGAGAGCGCCAAACACGGCGCCGAGCACCGCAGTTGAAGTCCGCAGGCAAGCACTCGAGGCAGTTCAGCAACAGGAGGTCACCCCATGAGCGACACCCAGACTCCCCTCTTCCGGTCCCGGGCCCAGATCCACGTCTCCGCCGCGCCGGCCGAGGTGTACGCGGTCGTCAGCGACCTGGCCCGGAGCGGCGAGTGGAGCCCCGAGTGCCTCGGCGGGGAGTGGACCGCCGGCGCCCCCGGCGCGGTCGGCTCCGTGTTCCGCGGCGAGAACGAGCGGAGCGAGGACGTCGTCTCCTGGGCGCCGGTGGTCCGCGGCAAGTGGACGACGTACGCCGAGGTCGTCGCCGCCGAGCGCGGCCGGACCTTCCAGTGGGCGATGCACAACAGCTCCGGCGAGAAGCAGGACAGCGTCTGGGGCTTCTCCATGGAGCCGGACGGCAAGGAGAGCCTCCTGGTCCACCACTTCCGGATGGGCTCCGCCACCGAGGGGATCCGCGGCATCACCGCCGAGATGGACGAGGAGCAGAAGCAGCAGTTCTTCGCCGAGTGGGGCGAGAAGGTGGCCGGCGACCTCACCGCGACCCTCGAGCGCATCAAGGTCGTCATCGAGACGGAACTGCGCGCGACCGGCTCCTGAGCTTCCTCTCCTCTTCTCTCCTCTCCTCTTCTCTTCCGTAACTGATCGTCATTGCAACTTACTTGGGAAAGGTCAAGGCGATGATTCTGCAGCGCATCGGGAACAAGGGAATCCGGCTCGGAACGCTCTTCGAGCGGGCCGCGAGAAAGCACCCGTCGAACGTCGTGATCCTCGATCACGACCTGGACATAGCCCCGGGCCTGGGGCGCCGGGCGACCGTGGCCGAGGTCGCCGACCTGATCGACGACATGGCCTCGAGGCTCTGGGCCGCCGACGTACGGCCCGGCCGCCGGGTCGTCGTCTACAAGTCCGACGGCTTCGACATCACCCTGCTGGCCTGCGCCGTGGCCCGCATCGGCGCCGTCCCGGTGCTGCTGTCGCCGAAGCTCGACGGCGAGACCGTCGCCGAACTCGTACGCCGTACCGACCAGCCCTACCTGCTCACCGACCAGAACAAGCTGGAGACCGAACTGCCCGCCTCGGTCTTCCAGGAGGCCGGACAGGTCCTGCTCACCTCCGGCAGCTACCAGGACGCCACCGAGCTCGCCTCGCTCGCCGGGGTCCCCCGGGTCCCCGCCGTGACGATGCCGCCCGAGCACCCCACCCTGATCACGCACACCTCCGGCACCACCGGCACCCCCAAGCTCGCTGTCCACACCGGCGCCACCCTCGAGGCGCGCTACCGCCCGCAGGCCGCGATCACCAAGCCGCTCGTACCGGGCCGCGAGACCATCGCCATGCACGTCTCCTTCGTCCACTCGCGGCTCATCACCGCCCTCGCCATCTCCCTCTTCCGCGGCTTCCCGATCGTCGTCCTCGCCGACTCCGACCCCAAGCAGGCCGCCGACCTCTTCGCCCGGCTGCGCCCCGGCATCCTCGAGGCCCACCCCAACTCCTTCATGGAGTGGGAGGAGCTGGCCGACGACCCCCGCCGGCCGCTGGCCAACGTCAAGCTCTTCAGCAGCACCTTCGACGCCATCCACCCGCGCACCGTGCAGCGGCTGCTGAAGGCGACGGAGCGCAAGGCCCCGGTCTTCGGCCAGCTGTACGGGCAGAGCGAGATCGGCCCGGCCGTCGCCCGCTCCTTCTCCAAGCGCCGCGGGCTCGACGCCGACGGCCGCTGCGTGGGCATGCCCTTCCCCGGCATGACGGACGTCCGCGTCGTCAGCCGCAACGGACTGCCGCCCTCCGAGACCAACCCGGGCTTCATCGAGGTCAAGAGCGACGGCCGGATCGTCACCTACCTCGGCGAGCAGGAACGTTACGACAAGCAGGTCAACGACGGCTGGTGGCGGATGGGCGACGTCGGCTACCGCACCAAGTGGGGCTGCGTGCACCTGCTCGACCGCGAGGTCGACCTGATCGAGGGCTTCGGCTCCACCCTCGCCGCCGAGGACACCCTGTTCACCCGGCTGGACGAGCTCGCCGAGGTCATCATCATCCCCGACGAGACCGGCCGCGCCGTCCCCGTCGTCTGCACCAAGGACGACAAGCCCCTCGACCCCGTGGCCTGGAAGGCCGCCGTCGCCGGACTGCCGCCGATGGCCGAGCCCGTCCAGTGGCGCCAGTCCGAACTGCCGCAGACCGCCACCACCAAGATCAAGCGACTGGAGCTCGCCCGGCTGCTGACCGCCGGAGCCACCGCCCCCGCCGCCGTCCCCGCAGGAGCCATCGCCGGCGCCACCGCCGACCGCACCCAGGAGAACGTCTGATGTCGAAGCTGATCATCGTCGGCGGCGGAATCGGCGGGCTGGCCACCGCCCTCGCCACCGCCCGCCAGGGACACCGCGTCCTCGTCCTGGAACGCGCCCCCGAGTTCGCCGAGATAGGCGCCGGCATCCAGCTCGCGCCCAACGGCCTGCACGCCCTCGACCGCCTCGGCCTCGGCGACGCCGTCCGCGCCACCGCCGTCCAGATGGACGAGCTCCGGTTCATGGACGGGGTCACCGGCCGGCACGTGGTCAGCATGGACCTGACCGAGCGCTACCGCGCACGGTTCGGCAACCCCTACGCCGTCGTCCACCGCGCCGAACTGCACACCAAGCTGCTCGAGGCCTGCCAGGCCGACGACTCCATCGAACTGCGCAGCGCCGCCACCGCCATCGGGTACGAGCAGGACGAGACCGGCGCCTGCGTCCTCCTCGAGGACGGCGAGCGGATCACCGGCGACGCCCTGATCGGCGCCGACGGCATCCACTCCGCGATCCGCGCCCAGCTCGTCGGCGACGGCGCGCCCCGCAACTCCGGGATCACCGTCTACCGCGCCGTCATCCCGATGGAGCAGGTCCCCGAGGAGCTGCGCCACCTCACCTCGGTGACCTGGTGGACCGGCCCCCACTGCCACTTCGTGCACTACCCGATCGCCGGCGGCAAGTACCTCAACCTCGCGGCCAGCAGCGACAACAACGCGGCCGAGACGCTCGCCGGGGTCCCCGCCTCCCCGGGCGACATCCGCCGCGAGTTCGCCGCCCTCGGCGAGGACGCACAGCGCCTGCTCGCCCTCGGCGAGGGCTGGAAGTCCTGGGTGCTGGTCGACCGGGACCCGGTCGACACCTGGACCGACGGCCGGGTCGCCCTGCTCGGCGACGCCGCCCACCCGATGCTCCACTACGTGGCGCAGGGCGCCTGCCAGGGCCTGGAGGACGCCGTGATCCTGGGCGACCTGCTCGACTGCGGTACCGACGAACTCCCCGAGCGCTTCCGGAAGTTCAACGCCGAGCGGAGCGAGCGCACCGCCCGGATCCAGCTCCTCGCCCGGGAGAGCATCAAGCTCTGGCACACCTCCGGAGCCGCCGCCACGGCCCGCAACGACCAGCTGTCCTCGTACACCCCCGAGGAGCTCCACGACTACGTGGCCTGGATGCACGGCGCCCGCACCCTCGACGAGAACACCGCCCAGAACGGAGAGCAGCGATGAACCGGCCCCAGGGACAGCAGCAGGGACAGCAGCAGGGACAGAAGCAGGGACAGCACCAGGTGGCCATCATCGGCGCCGGCCCGCGCGGCCTCTCCGTCCTGGAGCGCCTGTGCGCCAACGAGCGCAGGAACCCCTGGCACTCGGCGGTCACCGTCCACGTGGTCGACCCCTCGGCGCCGGGCGCCGGCCAGGTCTGGCGCTCCGACCAGTCCCAGCACCTGCTGATGAACACGGTCGCCTCCCAGATCACCATCTACACCGACGACAGCGTCCGCACCGAGGGCCCGATCGAGCCGGGCCCGAGCCTGTACGAGTGGGCCCAGGGCGTCGCCGCGTCCGCAGCCGCAGAGGCAGATGGAGCCGCCGACGCGGCGACCCTCGCCGAGGCCCGCCGGTTGGGCCCGAACACCTACCCCACCCGCGCCTTCTACGGCAGCTACCTGCGCGCCACCTTCGAGCGCGTCGTGCGCAGCGCCCCGGCCCACGTCACCGTCGAGGTGCACCGCTCCCGGGCCGTGGCCATGGCCGACACGCACGGCAGCACCGGCGGGCAGCAGGGCGTCCGCCTCGAGAGCGGCACCCGGCTCAACGACCTCGACGCGATCGTGATGGCGCAGGGCCACGTACCGGCCCGGCTGACCCCCCGCGAGGCGAAGACCGCGAGCCTCGCCCGGATCCACCACCTCACCTACGTCACGCCCGCCAACCCCGCGGACCTGGACCTGAACGTCGTGGGGCCCGGTGAGAACGTGCTGCTGCGCGGCCTCGGCCTGAACTTCTTCGACCACATGGCGCTCTTCACCGCCGGCCGCGGCGGCAGCTTCGTCCGCGCCGAGGACGGCCGCCTGGTCTACCGGCCCTCGGGGAACGAGCCCGTCCTGTACGCGAGTTCGCGGCGCGGCATCCCGTACCACGCCCGCGGCGAGAACGAGAAGGGCGCGTACGGCCGCTACCTGCCCCGCCTGCTGACCCCGCAGAAGATCGCCGAGATGCGCCGCCGCTCCGAGGACGGCGAGGGCATCAGCTTCTCCGCGGACCTGTGGCCGCTCATCTCCCGCGAGACGGAGAGCGTGTACTACGGCACCCTCCTGGAGAACCGCGGCCGCGGCGCCGAGCGCGAGGGCTTCACCACGCGCTACCTGTCGCTGGAGTCGGCCTCCGACCGGGGCTCGCTGCTGGACGTCTACGGCATCGAGGACGAGCAGCGCTGGGACTGGGAGAAGCTCTCCCGCCCGTACGGCGACCGCGAGTTCACCAGCCGCGAGGACTTCCGGGACTGGCTGGTGGCGTACCTGGCCAAGGACGTCGCGGAGGCCAAGGCCGGCAACCTGAGCGGACCGCTCAAGGCGGCCCTGGACGTGATGCGCGACCTGCGCAACGAGATCCGCCTCGCCGTCGACCACGGCGGTCTGGACGGCGACTCGCACCGCGACGATCTCGAAGGCTGGTACACGCCGCTCAACGCCTTCCTCTCCATCGGCCCGCCGGCCTCCCGCATCGAGGAGATGATCGCCCTCATCGACGCCGGGGTGCTCGTCCTGACCGGCCCGGGGACCGAGATCCGCGTCGACACCGCCGCCGGCGCCGATGCGACCTTCATCGCCCAGTCCCGTACCGTGCCCGGCCCCGCGGTCCGCGCCACCGTCCTGATCGAGGCCCGGCTGCCCGAGCCCGACCTGCGGCGCACCGACGACCCGCTGCTGCGCCACCTGCTCGACACCGAGCAGTGCACCACGTACCGGATCGCCGGCGCCGACGGCAGCAGCTACGAGTCGGGCGGCCTCGCCGTCACCGAGCGCCCGTACCGGCTGCTCGACGCCCGCGGCCGGGCCCACCCGCGCCGGTTCGCGTACGGGGTGCCCACCGAGTCCGTGCACTGGGTCACCGCGGCCGGCATCCGCCCGGGCGTCGACTCGGTCACCCTCGGCGACTCCGACGCCATCGCCCGATCCGTCCTGGCCCTCCCGGCGGCGGGCACGGTCCCCAGCGGTGTCGCGCCGCTGCCGACCGAGACCGACCTGACCGGCGTGCTGGTATGAGCGCGGCCGGTACGAGCCGGGCGGCGCAGGACGCGCTCACCGACGCGGGGCTGCTGTCGCCGGTACGGGCCGGCACCCCGGCCGAGGAGGCCGTCTGCGACCTGGCCTGGCTGCAGGCCATGCTCGACGCCGAGGCCGCCCTGGCCCGGGCCCAGGCCGGACTCGGCACCCTCCCGGGGACCGCCGCCGAGGCCATCACCCGGGCGGCCCGGGCCGAGCACCTCGACCTGCGGGCCGTGGCCCTGGCCGCCCGGGAGACCGCGAACCCGGTGGTCGCCCTGGTGCAGGAGCTGACCCGGGTGGTCGCGGAGCAGGACACACAGGGCACCGGAGCGGCCGAGTACGTGCACCGCGGCTCCACCAGCCAGGACATCTTCGACACCGGCGCCATGCTGGTGGCCGCCCGGACCCTGAAGCTGATCCGGGCCGACCTGGCCCGCACCGCCGAGGCCCTGGCCCGGCTGGCCGGCGAGCACCGGGACACGGCGATGGCGGGCCGGACGCTGGCCCTGCAGGCCGTGCCCACCACCTTCGGGCTGAAGGCGGCCGGCTGGCGGCAGCTGCTCCTGGACGCCGACCGGCGCCTGGCCCGGGTGCAGGACGGCGGGCTGCCGGTGTCGCTCGGCGGCGCGGCGGGCACGCTGGCCGGCTACCTGGAATACGCCCGGATCGACGGCGCCGGGCGCCAACTCGAGCCCGGCGCGTACCTGGACGACCTGGTCGAGGCCTTCGCCGCCGAGACCGGACTCGCCCGCCCCGCCCTGCCGTGGCACGTACTGCGCACCCCGATCGCCGATCTCGCCGCCGCGCTCGCCTTCACCGCCGGCGCCCTCGGGAAGATCGCGATCGACGTGCAGAACCTGGCCCGCACCGAGGTCGCCGAGGTCGCCGAGCCCGCCGTGGCCGGCCGCGGCAGCTCCTCGGCCATGCCCCACAAGCGCAACCCGGTCCTGAGCACGCTGCTGCGCAGCGCCGCCCTCCAGGTCCCGGTCCTCGCCACCGGGCTCGTGCAGTGCCTGGTCGCGGAGGACGAGCGCTCGGCCGGGGCCTGGCACGCCGAATGGCAGCTGCTGCGCGAGTGCCTGCGGCTGGTCGGCGGCGCCGCCCACACCGCGGTCGAGCTGGCCGAGGGGCTGACCGCGCGGCCGGAGCGGATGCGGGCCAATCTGCTGCTGACCGGCAGTCAGGTGGTCTCCGAGCGGATCGCGGCCGTGCTCGCACCGGAGCTGGGCAAGGCGGCGGCGAAGCAGCTGCTGACCCGGGCCTCGGCCGCGGCCGAGGAGAGCGGCCGGCCGCTGTACGAACTGCTCGCCGAGGAGCCGGTGTTCAAGGGGAGCCGGAGCACGGACGAACTGGCGCGGCTGTGCGATCCCGGTACGTACACCGGGGGCGCGGGCCCGCTGGTGGACCGCGCGCTGAGCCGGCCGGACCGAACTCCACAATCCCCGGAACAACCCATGGAGATTAACTGAACTGAACTGTATAGTTTAGAGGGTCAGCCGCCGAACAGAAAGCCGAGAAGCCATGACGCCGCCCGCACGGCCCGCACGGCCGGCAACCCGACGCTGGATCGAGGACTGGGACCCCGAGAACGAGGAGTTCTGGCAGCGCTCCGGCAAGCAGACCGCCCGCCGCAACCTGATCCTCTCCGTCCTCTCCGAGCACATCGGCTTCTCGGTGTGGAGCATGTGGTCGGTCCTGGTGCTCTTCATGTCACCCGCGATCGGCCTGGGCTTCACCCCCGCCCAGAAGTTCCTGCTCGTCGTCGTCCCCACCCTCGTCGGCGCCGCCCTCCGGCTCCCCTACAGCTACGCCGTGACCCGCTTCGGCGGCCGCAACTGGACCGCGTTCGCCTCCGCCGTCCTGCTCGTCCCCACCCTCGCCGCCCTGTACTTCGTGCAGCGCCCCGGGACCCCGCTGTGGGTGTTCCTGCTGATCGGCGCCGCCGGCGGGGTCGGCGGCGGCAACTTCGCCTCCTCGATGACCAACATCACCGCCCTCTTCCCGCAGCGCCTGCAGGGCTGGGCCCTCGGCATCAACGCGGGCGGCGGAAACCTCGGGGTCGCCGCGATCCAGCTGATCGGCCTGCTCGTCATCGCCACCGCGGGCAGCACCCACCCCGCGTACGTCATCGCCGTCTACCTCCCCCTCATCGTGGCGGCCTCGCTGCTCGCCGCCCTGAAGATGGACAACTTCGCGGCCGTGCGCAGCGCCCCCGGCGCCCAGCGCGAGGCCGCCCGCAACCCGCACACCTGGTGGATCTCGCTCCTCTACGTCGGCACCTTCGGCTCGTTCATCGGCTACGGCTTCGCCTTCGGGCTGGTCCTGCAGAGCCAGTTCGGCGCCACCCCGCTCGAGTCCGCCTCGTACACCTTCCTCGGGCCGCTGCTCGGCTCGCTGTTCCGGCCGGTGGGCGGGCTGCTGTCCGACCGGTGGGGCGGGGCCCGGGTCACCCTGCTGACGTTCTGCGCGATGGCGGCGGGCACCACGGTGCTGCTGCTGGCCTCGGCGCAGGGCTCGTACGGGCTCTTCGTCGCCGGCTTCACCGTCCTGTTCGTGCTGACCGGCCTGGGCAACGGCTCGACGTACAAGATGATCCCGGCCGTCTTCGCCCGGCAGGCGGAGGAGGAGGTCACCTCCGGCCACGACGCGAGCGCCGCCTTCGCCCGGGCCCGCAGGCTGTCGGGTGCGGTCATCGGCATCGCGGGCGCGGTGGGGGCGCTCGGCGGGGTCGGGGTCAACCTGGTCTTCCGGAGCGCGTACAGCGGCCCCGCCGGGTCCGGCGAGCCCGCCTTCGTCGCCTTCCTCGGCTTCTACCTGGTGTGCGTCCTGGTCACCTGGGCGGTCTACCTGCGCAGGCGGCCGGCCGGCGAGAGCGCGCCGGAGCGCGTGCGGACCGGAGCCTCCCGTGTCTGACACGACCGCACCCTCCGAGACCACCGCCTCCTGCGAGACCGTCACGCACTGCCCGTACTGCGCGCTGCAGTGCGGTACGCGGCTCACGCGCGCGGCCGGCCGCACGACCGTCGAGCCGACGCAGTTCCCGGTGAACCAGGGCGGGTTGTGCCAGAAGGGCTGGACGGCGCCCGCGCTGCTGGACACCCCGGGGCGGCTCACCCGGCCCCTGGTGCGCGGCGCGGACGGCGTGCTCGCCCCCGCCACCTGGCAGGCCGCGCTCGACACGATCGCCGCCCGGCTGCGGGAGATCCGCGCCGCACACGGCCCGGACGCGGTCGGCGTGTTCGGCGGGGGCGGGCTCACCAACGAAAAGGCCTACCAGCTGGGCAAGTTCGCCCGGGTCGCACTCGGCACCAGCCAGATCGACTACAACGGCCGGTTCTGCATGTCCTCGGCGGCGGCCGCCGGATCGGCGGCCTTCGGGCTCGACCGCGGCCTGCCGTTCCCCGTCACCGACCTCGGCGGCGCGGACGTGATCCTGCTCGCCGGGGCCAACCCGGCGGAGACCATGCCGCCGCTGATGCGCCACCTGAACCGGGCGGCCCTGATCGTCATCGACCCGCGCCGCACCCCCACCGCCGAGGGCGCCGCCCTGCACCTCCAGCCGACGCCCGGCACCGATCTCGCACTCGCCCTGGGCCTGTTCCACCTCGCCGTCGTCGAGGGCCACGCCGACCAGGGCTACCTGAACAAGCGGACCACCGGCTTCGCCGCCGCCTGGGCGCGGGCCGCCGCCTGGTGGCCCGAGCGGGTGGAGCGGGTCACCGGGGTCCCGGTCGCCGACATGCGCGAGGCGGTCCGGCTGCTGGCCGGCGCGGAGAGAGCGTACGTACTGACCGGGCGCGGCGCCGAGCAGCACAGCAAGGGCACCGACACGGTCGCCGCGTTCATCAACCTCGCCCTCACCCTCGGCCTGCCCGGCCGGGGCGGCAGCGGCTACGGCTGCCTGACCGGCCAGGGCAACGGCCAGGGCGGGCGCGAGCACGGCCAGAAGGCCGACCAGCTGCCCGGCTACCGCATGCTGACCGACCCCGCCGCGCGCGCCCACGTCGCCGCGGTGTGGGGGGTGGAGCCCGAGGCGCTGCCGGGCCCCGGGCGCAGTGCGTACGAGCTCCTCGACGCGCTCGGCACGGACGGCGGGCCGCGCGCCCTGCTCGTCTTCGGCTCGAACCCGGTGGTCTCGGCGCCGCACGCGGCCCGGATCGCGGAGCGGCTGAACTCCCTGGACCTGCTGGTCGTCGCCGACTTCGTGCCGTCCGAGACCGCGCAGATCGCGGACGTCGTCCTGCCCGTGACCCAGTGGGCCGAGGAGGAGGGCACGATGACCAACCTCGAGGGCCGGGTGCTGCGCAGGCGGCGGCTGCTGTCCCCGCCCGGCGAGGCACGCAGCGACCTGGACGTGCTGCACGGCCTCGCGGTCCGGCTCGGCCAGCCCGCAGACCGCTTCCGGACCGCGCCGCGCGAGGTGTTCGAGGAGCTGCGGCGGGCCTCGCAGGGCGGGCGGGCCGACTACTCGGGCATCAGCTACGAGCGGCTCGACGCGGGTGAGGCGCTGCACTGGCCGTGCCCGGAGACCGCCGAGGGCACGGCGGCACACCCCGGCACCCCGCGCCTGTTCCTCGACGCCTTCGCCCACCCGGACGGGCTGGCCCGGTTCGCCGAGGTCGAGCACCGCGACGGCGCCGAGACGCCCGACGCCGCGTTCCCGCTGTACGCCACGACCGGGCGGGTGCTCGCCCAGTACCAGTCGGGCGCGCAGACCCGCCGGGTACCGGAGCTGGCCGAAGCCGCGCCGGAGGCGTTCGTGGAGGTGCACCCCGACACGGCCGGGCGCTGCGGGCTGGCCGACGGCGGGTGGGCCCGGGTGAGTTCGGCGCGCGGCAGCACGCTGGCCCGGGTCCGGCTGGTCCCCTCGCTGCGGACGGACACGGTGTTCCTGCCGTTCCACTTCGCCGGGGCGGGCCGGGCCAACCTGATCACCGGTACGGCGCTCGATCCGCGCAGCAAGATGCCGGAGTTCAAGGTGTCCGCGGTACGGATCGAGCCGGCCGAGGCGGGGCCGTGAGCGCGGGCGAGGTGCTGGTGATCGGCGGCGGCCCGGCCGCGCAGCGGTTCGCGGAGCGGCTGCACCACCACGGGCACCGGGGCGGCGTGACCGTGCTCGGCGCCGAGCCGCAGGCCCCGTACCACCGGGCGCTGCTGGGCTCCGTCCTGGACGGGACGCTGCCGGCCCCCGCCCTCGCCCTGCCCGCACTGCCCGCGGGCATCCGCCTGCACACCGGGGTCACCGTGACCCGGATCGACCGCGCGCGCCGCCTCGTCCACTCCACCGACGGCACGGCCGGCTCCGTGCACCGCTACGACACCCTGGTCCTGGCGACCGGGTCCCGCCCGGCCGTCCCCCGGATCCCGGGGCTGCCGGCCGAGGGCGCGACGGCGCTGCGGACCCTCGCCGATGCCGAGCGCTGCGCCGCGGCGCCCCCGGGGGCCGCCGTCGTCCTGGGCGGCGGGCTGCTCGGGGTCGAGGCGGCCGCCGCGCTGCGCCGGGCCGGGCACGAGGTGGCCCTCGTCCACCGCGGGCCGCATCCGCTGCACCGGCACCTGGACGCCGCCGCGGGCGCGCTGCTCACCCGGCGCCTCGAGGACCTCGGGGTGGACGTCCACGCGGACCGGACGGCGGCCGGGTACTGCCCCGGCAAGCTGACCCTCGACGACGGTCTGGTGCTCGCGGCCGACACCCTGCTGCTGTGCACCGGCACGGTCCCCGAGACCGGGCTCGCCCGCCGGGCCGGGCTCACCGTCGCCGCCGGCGTGGTCGTCGACGGGCTGCTGCGCACCGACGACCCGCGCATCCACGCCATCGGCGACTGCGCCGAGCACCCGGGGGACACCGCCGGGCACCTCGAACCCGCGTGGGCGCAGGCGGAGTCGCTGGCCCGGCAGCTCACCGGCAGCGCCCCGGCGTACGGCGGCACCCGGCAGATCACCCGGCTGCGGGTGCCCGGCGTCGACCTGGTCCGCCTGGGCCGGGGCGGTCCGGCCCCCGAGGGCGCGGAGGTGGTCGCGTTCACCGATCCGGCGCGCGGCCGGTACGCCCGCCTCACCCTGCACGGGCAGCGGATCACCGGGGCGGTCCTGCTGGGGCTGCCGCGGGCCATCGCCGCCGTGAGCCGGCTGTACGCACTCGACCTGCCGGTGCCCGCCGGGCGGCTGGAGCTCCTGCTCGGCACCGCACCGGCCGCGCCGGGGGCCGACGAACTCCCCGGTGACGCCGTGGTCTGCCGCTGCAACAACGTCACGAAACACACCGTCACCGAAGCCTGCCGGGCCGGCGCCGCCGACCTGGCGCAGATCGCCGCGACCACCCGCGCCACCACCGGCTGCGGAGGCTGCACGGACGTCGTCCGCACGCTGTGTGCAGCCGTACGGCCCGAAGGGGGCAGCACGCCATGACCCGTACCGTTCGTACCCTCGTCGTCGCCGGGCACGGCATGGCCGGGCACCGGCTCGTCGCCGAGCTGCGGGGCCTCGATGCCGCCGGGGCCTGGCGGGTCGTGGTGCTCGGGGAGGAGCCGCATCCCGCGTACGACCGGGTCGCGCTGTCCTCGTACCTCGACGGCCGGAGCGCGGCGGACCTCGCCCTGGCCGGGCCCGGGTCGCACGACCCGCTGCTGGAGCTGCGGCTGAACACCGGCGTGGCCGCCGTGGACCGGGCGGCGCACACCGCGACCACCACCGCCGGCGACGTGGTCGCGTACGACGCGCTCGTCCTGGCCACCGGCTCGCGGCCGTTCGTGCCGCCCGTGCCGGGCCACGACCTGCCCGGCTGCTTCGGGTACCGCTCGCTCGGCGACCTCGACGCGATCCGCGCCGCCGCCGTGCCGGGCCGCCCCGGCGTGGTGATCGGCGGCGGGCTGCTCGGCCTGGAGGCCGCGAACGCGCTGCGGCTGCTCGGCATGGAGCCGCACGTGGTGGAACTCGCCCCGCGGCTGATGCCGTTGCAGGTGGACGCGGCCGGCGGCGGTGTCCTCGGTCGGCGCGTGGCCCGGCGCGGGCTGCGGATCCACTGCGGGGTGGCGACGGCGGCGATCACAGCGGGCCCGGACGGCCGGGTGGCCTCGGTGGTGCTGGCCGACGGCAGCTCGCTCGCGGCGGACGTCGTGGTGTTCTCGGCGGGGGTGCGCCCGCGGGACGAGCTCGCGGGCCCGGCGGGCCTGGCCAGGGGGGAGCGCGGCGGGTTCCTGGTCGACGAGCTGTGCCGGACGCAGGACGAGCGGATCTGGGCGATCGGCGAGTGCGCGGCCGTGTCGGGCCGCTGCCACGGGCTGGCCGCACCGGGCTACCGGATGGCGACCTCCGTCGCCCGGCAGCTCCTGGGCCTGGGCGGGGAGCCGTTCGGGGAGGCGGACCTGTCGACCAAGCTCAAGCTGCTCGGCGTGGAGGTGGCGAGCTTCGGCGACGCCCATGCGGCCGCCGCGGGCGCGGTGGAGCTGAGCCGGCTGGACGAGGCGGCGGGGACGTACGCGAAGCTCGTGCTGGACGCGGACTGCCGGACCCTGCTCGGCGGCATCCTGGTCGGTGACGCCCGCGCCTACGGCGAGCTGCGCCCGTACGTGGGCCTCGGCCTGCCCGCGGCGGGCCACCGGCTGCTGGCCGGGACGGCCTGAGGGACGGCGGACGCAGGACGCCGCCCTTCGGGGTCCCGGGAACCCGAAGGGCGGCGCAGGGCAGGGCCGGTGGGGGCGCCGGCGGGGCCGGCTCGGCCGTGCGGTGGAGCGGAACCCCGGTCGGACGCTCGGACGGCCCGACGGGTCGGACGGTCAGACGGTCTCGAGGGTGCGGCCCTCGGAGTCGGACGGGCCGGCGCCCTGGACGGCGGCCCCGGCCGCGGCGGCCTTCGCCGCCCTGGCCTTCCGGGAGCTGGAGAAGCGGCGCGTGATCGGCGCCTCCACCCAGGCGTACAGCGCCCAGGACAGCAGCACGGCGACGACGATCTGGGCGGCGATCAGGGCGACGGCGACCGGGGTCGAGTAGAGCCGGTCGCCGAGCAGGTCCCGGGAGTAGGCCAGGACGATGTAGTGGAGCAGGTAGAAGGCGAACGAGATCTCGCCGAGCCAGATCATGAACCGGTTGTTGAACGGCGTCGGCTTGTTCTCCGCGTCGCGCGTGGCGACGGCCGCGATCAGCAGCACGATCGGGACGAGGGTGACCGAGCGCTGCGCGTACAGGTGCTCCACGTTCATGGCGACCGCGTAGCTCACGGCCAGCAGCAGCGCCGACCAGGTCGTGCCGATGTTGCGCCAGCGGCCCGTCATCACGGCGCGGGCGACCAGGATGCCGAGGGCGAAGTCGAGCAGCCGGACGGGCGGCAGGACGTACGCGAACCAGTACTGCACGGTCGAGGTGCCGTCGGCGCCGGGCATCTGCATGCCGCCGCCCGGGATGACCGCGTAGGTCAGCGTCGGGGTGAGGCAGATGGCGGCGACGACGCCGCCTATCCACCACTTCAGCCGGGCGGGGTCGATCTTCTTGATCAGCAGGAACAGCAGCGGGAAGGCGAGGTAGAAGATCGCCTCGGCGCCGAGCGACCAGCTGGGCGGGTCCACGCTGAAGTTGGTGGCGAAGTCCGCTACCCACACCTGCACCATGAGCAGGTTGACCACGGCCTGCCAGGGCTTCGTCATGACCGCCGCGAACGTGAGCAGCGCGAGCGCCCAGGTGATCACGTAGTTCGGGTAGATCTTGACGAAGCGCCGGCGCCAGAAGGCCCGCATCGTGTCCCGGTCGCGGGCCGACCAGGTCAGGACGAAGCCGCTGAGGACGAAGAAGAAGGTGACGCCGAGCGCGCCGGCCTGCGAGGCGTACTTGGCGAACGCGTCGTTCGCCGCGTCGTCCTCGAAGAGCCGGATCCACGGCACCCCGAGGGAGGCGTGGAAGAAGAAGACCAGGAGGGCCGCGGGGAAGCGGAGTCCGGTCAGCGAGGGGAGCCGTGGCGCTCTCACAGGTCTGGAACCGACCGTTCCATTCATGGACATGACAAATACGCTCCTTCGTGGGTGACGGGATGACTGGGTGACGGGAAGAAAGGGAAGGCGGGAGACCTGTGCGCACACGGCGGTGTGTGCCGTGCGTGAACGGGGCCGGGCCGAGGCCCGGCCCCGTTCGGTGCGTCAGTCGCGGATGACGGTCTTGGTCCGCATCAGGAACTCGCCGAGGTAGCCGTCGTGCGGAACGCCCGGCCTGATCCAGTACGTGGGGTGGTCGCCCAGGTAGACGTTGCTGATGGTGGGCTCCTGGAGCAGTGCGTCGATCAGCGCCTCGTCCTCGGTGAACGCGGTCAGCACCAACGAGTTGCGCAGCGGGCCGATCCCGTCGGCGGGCGACCACGGGGCCACCCACACGCAGGGGAAGGGCAGTTCGATGCCGGCCTGCTCGGCGTCCGGCCGCTCCAGCTGGTGCACGGCCGGGCGCAGTACGGCGCTGCCGTCGCCGAGCTCCTCCACGATGCCGTCGCCGCCGAGGTGCGCGGTGGTCCCGGCCGCCTTGGCGAGCAGGAACTTCTCGATGGCGCGCGCCCCCTCCACCGGCTGCACCGCGAGGACGGCCTTCGGGTCCTGCGGGGGCAGGCTGGGGATCGTGGCGAGGCGCTCGGCGATGGCCTGCGCGAGCGGCGCCGGGTCGCCGTCGACGAGCACGGTGGTGGCGTTGATGCAGGCCACACCGCCCTGGTGGCTGATGGAGTCCACGATGGTGTCGAGGTGGTCGCGCCAGTCGACACCGGCCGGGACCAGCATCTTGGAGCGGCCCGGGCCCTGCGGCAGCACGTTGGTGCCGGCGTACTTGCGCACGACGTCGTCGCCGCCGTACACGAGGCCGTAGTCGGCGCTGCGCAGGATCTCGTCCGCCGCCTCGTAGTCCGTGGGCAGCAGCACCACCTGGTCGTTGCCGAAGCCCGCGGCCCGCAGCGCCGAGATCAGCCGGTGCGGGGTGAACGGCTCGCGGCGCGAGGGCCGTACCGCGACGCGATAGCCGAGGGCGAGCGCCTCGACCCACAGCGAGTGCGGGCCGGGGTGGTTGCCCGCGGCGTGCACGGCGAACACGTCGCCGCGCCGGGTCCACACGGCGCTGCCCGTACGGGTCTCCCCGGCGCGCCAGTCGTCCACCGCGCCGGTCGGCCGGGCCTGGTACGCGGCGAACCGGGACTGCTCGGTCGCCTCGATGATGGCGGCGGTCGCTGCCTGCACGACGCCGATGGGCACGCCCGAGACCCGGGCGACCGTGTGCTCGTACTCGGCGAACGACAGCCCGTCGATCGTCTCCTCGGCGAAGATCTTCCCGGCGCGGGCCAGCGCCGCCGTCCGCTCCTCGGCCGGCAGCGAGCCGGCCTTGCGCAGCGCGTCCATCGCGCGGGTCACGAACAGCTTCGGGACCAGGCTGAGTTCGGCGACGGGGGCGCCCGTCACATCGGTGACGGTCATGCGCTTGCGGGCGCGGAAGGATCCGGCGGGCCCGAGCGCGTCCAGCGTGATCAGGCCGTCGCTCCCGGCGCTCCCGGTGCCGCCGGCACTCCCGGCGCCCATTAATAGACCCCTTCGATGACGGTCTCGTTGTCGAACTCCTGGACCGGCGCGATGTCGGCCACGGAGTCCCCGAGCTGCCAGATGCCCTCGGGGCCGGGCACGCGCGTCGCGTAGTCGCGCTCGAGGTTGTTCGGCATGAACAGGCTCTTGCTGATGTGGTGCATGACGACCTGGCCGCGCTCGCCGTACGGGACGGTCTCGCGGGTCCCGGGGTCGACCACGTCGAAGATCATGTGGGGGGAGAACGGGTCGTAGATGCACGGGTCGTCGTCGGACAGGCCCGGGCGCTCGCTGGCGTTGCCGAGGATCATCGTCGAGCCGTAGCCGCTGTACAGGTGGGCCTTGGGGAAGACCTCGGTGCGGTACAGGTAGCGGGTGTCGGCGTCCATCTGGGTGCCGACCCAGTTGATCGCCTTGACCTTCTCGTCGATCAGTTTGGCGAGGTCGTCGCGGCGGGCGAGGCGCTCCAGGACCGGCGGCGTGCACATCAGGACGCCGATGTCCTGGGTCTGCAGCAGGAAGGCGACCTGGTCGACGATGTGCTCGGCGTACGCGCCGGCCTCGGCGCCCTTGCCGTCGGATATCAGCTTCTTGACCCAGCGCGGGTCGAGGTCGACGGTGAAGGCGAGGCCGCCGCGGAAGGCGGTCTGCCGCTTGATCACGTCACCGACCATGTGGGGCCCGGTCGGGGCGACGACCAGCCAGTTCACGTTCTGCGGGACGCCGTGGCGGTCCAGCTGGGCGCTGCTCCAGGCGAGCAGCCGGTCCAGCCACTCCCGGAGCAGGACGATGCGCTTGGGGGCGCCGGTGGTGCCGCCGCTCTCATAGACGCCCACGACCTCGGGCTTCTCGCCGTAACCGCGGGGTATGAGGTCCTCGGCCCGTACGTGGCGCAGTTCGTTGGCGAGGTTGGGGAACTTTCCCAGGTCGGCGAATCCACCGATGTCGGTCAGCGGATCGAATCCGAGAGTTCCTGCGCGTTCCAGCCAGAACGGCGAACCCGTTTCCGGGGAGAAATGCCACCGCAGGGCGGCGCGCAGGAATTCGTCGGGGTCCGGCTGGGTGTCGAGTGGAAATTCCAGCAAGGGATCAACGATGGACACAATGCTCCTTCCGGATACGGAGTAACGCCGTACTCTTCGCATCGTGCGCCTCGCCGCAGCAGCCGGTCCACGGTATTCGGATGAGTCCGTCAACTGTCTGTGTCAGGTCAGCTGGATCCCGACGGTCCGGTTTGCGCCACCGTCTTCGGGAGTTCGTCGAGCAGCATTCCGAAGTGGGTGCGGTAGGCGGCCAGGATCTGCTCGTCGCCCTCCAGCCGCTCGGTCGTGCGCGCCCCGCCCTCGACCCTGACCAGGCGTTTCCCCTTGAGCGTGACCCGGCCGTCCGCGAGCGGCAGCGAGCAGAACAGCTCCTGGAGGAACGGCGAGTCGGGACTGCTGCGCCACCACCACAGGGTGGGCCCGAAGTCCTCGAGGCGGCAGGGGCGGTCGTCGATCCGGTAGAGCGGGTTCCGCTCCAGGGACACATCGAAGCCGCCGGCCTCGGCCGGCGCGACCCGGTACTCCCCGTTCGGGTCCTGCTGCACGTCAGTGGTGGTGAAGCGGAGCGGGTGGCGGCTGTTGCGGCCGAATCCGGCGTCGACCAGCCAGGGCTCGTCCAGGGTCACCCGCAGCGCGAGATGGCACATCGCCGGCCCCAGCCCGTCCGGCCGGTAGACCCGGCCCGGCAGGATCTCGACCTGGTACCCGAGGGCCTCCAGCAGGACCGCGAAGGCCGTGTTCACCTCGTAGCAGCCACCGCCGCGCCGCCGGCGCACGATCTTGTCGACGACCTGCTCGCCGAGGTGGATCTCGCGGTCGAGGTGGTAGTCGATGTTTTCGAAGGGCACCGAGAGGACATGCCGCTCCTGAAGGTGGCGCAGACCCTCGAGATCGGCTTTCTCCGGCCTTTTCGCGCCGATCCGCCCGAGGTATTCGGCCACTCCTGCGTCGTCCAGCATCGCATTCTCCTTGACGATTCGAACCCGGCAGCGTACGCCGAATGAAAATACACGGCCACCCGCCGTTGCCGAATCGATCTGACGGACAACCCGGTACCTGACACACTGCCGTTCCGCTTGTTGCGGGGTTCTCGCGCGGTTACCAGCATCGGATGGTCCGGAGTCATCCGACGCGGCACATTCGGTTCGAATGGTCACCGTGGAGTCGGCGTGACTGACCGCCCGCCGATGACGATGGAGAACCCACGGCAATGGCCACCTCAGCCGCCCACCGCCCTTCGCCAGAAAACGATGCCGAAGCCGGATCCGTGCTCGCGCACACCAGCGCCGGCGTGATCGCCGGGGAACGCTGCGGACGGCTGTCCGTCTTCCGCGGCATCCCGTACGCCGCGCCGCCGGTCGGTGGCCTGCGCTTCGCCTCGCCGCGGCCGGCCGTCCCGTGGAGCGGGGTGCGCGACGCCACGGCCTTCGCCCCCGAATCGCTCCAGCCGATCATCCCCGGCAGCGCCGAGGACTCCCTGTACGCCAACGTCTGGACGCCGGCCGCGCCTCCCGCGCAGGCCGCGGACAGCGGCGGCGCCGAAGAGGACGCCGACGCCGAGGGCGCCAGGCCGGTGCTGGTCTACATCCACGGCGGCGGCTGGATGGTCGGCGGCGGCAGCCTGCCCGTCTACGACGGCGCCCGCCTCGCCGACCGCGGCGACCTCGTCGTCGTCACCTTCAACTACCGCCTCGGCGCGCTCGGCTTCGGCCTGCACGAGGAGTTCACCGACCCCGACACCGGCGATTTCGCCAACTGGGGCCTGCAGGACCAGGTGGCGCTGCTGCGCTGGGTCCACGAGAACGCGGCGGCCTTCGGCGGCGACCCCGGCAACATCACCGTCGCCGGCACCTCCGCCGGCGGGGCGAGCACCTGGCAGCTCGCGCTCCTGCCCGAGCTGCGCGGCATCATCCGCCGCATCGTCCCGATCAGCGCCTGCCACGTGTGGGAGCCGGCCACCTCGCTGTCCCCCGCCGATTCCCGCCGGGCGTACGAGTCGGTCGCGCGCCGGCTCGGCACGACGGTGCCGGGCCTGCGCGAGGTCCCGGCGGCCGCCCTGACGGGCGCCTGGGAGGAGGTGTTCGGCGGGCTGCCGGGCGAGCGCGAGGTCGGCAGCGGCCGCGAGTTCCGCGGCCCGGTCGTCGACGGCCGCTGGATGAGCGCCTTCGACTACGAACTGCCCACCCCCGATGTGCCGATCCTGGCCGTCCACGCCCGGACCGAGGGCTCGTTCTACACCGGCCCCTGCCCCCCGCAGCCCACCCCCACCCCGCCGCCCACGGACGCGGCCGAGCTCCGCGAAGCCGTGCGCGGCGTGCTGGAGAAGGGGATGGACAAGGCCCCGTACGAGCTGGCCGACGCCTGCATAGCCGCCTACCGCGAGGCCGCCGAGGCCGACGGGCTCCCGCTGGACCCGCTGTCGCTGTGGACGGAGATCTGGGGCGACGCGCTCTTCCGCCACCAGATCATGCGGCTGTCCGAGCGGCACGCCCGCCACGGCCGGTCGCCGCAGTACGTCATGGAGTTCGCCTACCCCGTACGGCCGCCGCACCACGGCACCCCGCACGAGGCGACCTCGCCGTTCCTGTTCGGCACGTACGGCGACCCCTCGGCCGTCTCCGCGACCTACCCGGTGCCGCAGAGCATGCCCCTGTTCCACGACGGACCGCACGAGCGCGCCGTCTCCGAGACCTTCATGGACCTGGTGGCCGCCTTCGCCCGCGACGGCGTGCCCACCGGCCCTGGGGGTACCCCCAGCGGTAGCCGGGGGAGCAGCCCCGCATGGCCGGTCTTCGATCCCGAGCAGCCCACCACGCTGGTCCTCGGCGGTGAGCAGGTCGCGGAGATCGCCACCACGTCGAAGCTGCGGCAGCTGCGGTTCTGGGACGAGTCCGGCTGGGTCCCGCGCACCTGACCTGCCCCGCGGCCGACCTGCCGGCTCCCGGCGGCGCGGCCCCCGCCCCCAGAGACACGAATGAGGTTCTTGTCATGGCAACACTCGAAACACCCGCCGAGACCGCCGCACCGGCGCAGGCGCCGGACCCCACCTCCCTGAAGAGCTGGCTGGCCGTCGTCTCCGTCGCCGTCGGCATCTTCACCCTCGTCACCGCAGAGCAGCTGCCCATCGGCCTGCTCACCTCGGTCGGCGGCGCCCTGCACGTCTCCGAGGGCACGGCCGGCCTCATGGTGACCGTGCCCGGCCTGGTCGCCGCGCTGTCCGCGCCGCTGATCCCGGTGGTCGTCGGCCGTATGGACCGCCGCTTCCTGCTCGTCGCCCTGATGACCGTGATGGCGGTCGCCAACCTGGTCACCGTCCTCGCACCCAACTTCGGGATCCTGCTCGCCTCGCGCGTCCTCGTCGGCGTCACGATCGGCGGCTTCTGGGCCGTCGCGGGCGGTCTCGCCTTCCGACTGGTGCAGCCGGCGGCGATCCCCCGGGCCACCGCGCTCATCTTCGGCGGCGTCGCCGCCGCCAACGTCCTCGGCGTGCCGACCGGGACCCTGATCGGCGGTCTGGCCGGCTGGCGCACCGCGTTCGCCACGCTCGGCGTCCTCGCCTTCGCGGTCCTCGTCGCCCTGCTGGTCCTGCTGCCCTCGCTGCCCGCCACCAAGCCCGTCAGCGTGGGCGAGCTGATGGGCCAGTTCGCCAACCGCGGCGTCCGCTCGGGCATCATCGCCACCGCCCTCATCGTCACCGGGCACCTCGCCGCGTACACCTACGTCAGCCCGATGCTCCAGCAGGTCTCCGGCATCGACGAGGACCTGATCAGCGTCCTGCTCCTGGGCTTCGGCGTCGCCGGCATCATCGGCAACTTCGTCGCCGGCGCGGCCGTCGCGAAGAACCTGGGCCGCACCATGGCCGTCATCATCGTCGCGCTGGCCGCCGCGATGCTGCTCTTCCCGCTGCTCGGCAAGAGCCAGGCCGGCGGCATCGCCCTGCTGGTCCTGTGGGGCCTGGCCTTCGGCGGGGTCTCCGTCAGCCTGCAGACCTGGATGCTCAAGTCCGCGCCCGACGCCATGGAGGCCGCCTCGGCCCTGTGGGTGTCGGTCTTCAACCTGGCCATCGCGCTCGGCGCGCTCGTCGGCGGTCTGATCGTCGACCAGGTAGAGCTGATCACCGTGGCCTGGCTGGGCGGCGTCGTGGTGCTGCTCACCGCGCTCACCCTCCCGAGCCTGCGCACCGCCGGCAAGGCCGCCGAGTGAGCACCCCGCCAGCGAAAGGAACCTCCTCAGTGACCACCACCGCCGTGACCACCGACGACCTCGCCGCGCTCGCGTCCGAGCTGCGCGGGCCGCTCCTGCTGCCCGGCACCGACGCGTACCAGGACGAGGCGCTCGGCTTCAACCGGATCCTGCCGGACGCCCGGCCCGCCGCGGTGGTCCTCGCCGACGGCACCGCCGACATCCTCGCCTCCGTGCGCTTCGCCGCGCGCCACGGCATCGCGGTCGCGGTCCAGGCCACCGGGCACGGCGTCGCGCTGCCCGCCGACGGCGCCCTGCTGATCAACACCCGCAACCTCGACGGCGTACGGATCGACCCGCGCACCCGCACCGCCCGCATCGAGCCCGGCGTCCAGTGGAGCCGGGTCATCGAGGAGGCCGCCGCCTTCGGGCTGGCCCCGCTCAACGGCGCCTCCCCCGGCGTCGGCGTCGTCTCGTACACCCTGGGCGGCGGCCTCGGCCCGCTCGGCCGCTCGTACGGCTACTCCGCGGACCACGTGAAGAACATCGACCTGGTCACCGCGGACGGCGAGCTGCGGTTCGTGTCCCCCGAGGAGCACCCGGACCTGTTCTGGGCGCTGCGCGGCGGCAAGGGCAACTTCGGCGTGGTCACCTCCATCGAGATCGGCCTCTTCCCCGTCGCCCGGCTCTACGGCGGCGGCCTGTTCCTCCCCGGCGAGCACATCGACGAGATCCTGCGCACCTGGCGCGACTGGACGCGGACCGTCCCCGACGCGATGCAGTCCTCGATCGCCGTGATGCGCTTCCCCGACATCGACGTGCTGCCGGAGCCGGTCCGCGGCCGCTTCCTCGCGCACATCCGGATCGCCCACAACGGGCCCGTCGCGCAGGGCGAGGAACTGGTGCGCCCGCTGCGGGAGATCGCGCCGGCCGTCCTCGACACCGTCGCGGACATGCCGTACACCCGGGTCGCCGAGATCAACATGGACCCGACCGTCCCGTTCGTCTACTACGAGCGCTCCACCCGGATCCGGGAGCTCGACGACGCGGCGATCGACACCCTGCTGCCGCTGATCAAGGAGGGGGTGGACGCCGTCCGCCCCGGCATCGAGCTGCGCCACCTGGGCGGGGCCCTGGGCCGGCAGCCCGAGCACCCCAACGCGCTGCCGCACCGCGAGACCGCGTACACGCTGTTCGCGGGCGCCCCCGTCTGGCCCGAACACATCCAGGACGTACGGGAGTTCCAGGAGCGGCTGATCGAGACGATGGAGCCCTGGCGCATCGGCGGCCCGTTCCTGAGCTTCATCAGCGCCCTGGAGAGCACGCCCGAGCACCTGCGCTCGGCGTACGACGAGGCGACGTACGCCCGGCTCGTCGCGGTCAAGGACGCGTACGACCCGCAGAACGTCTTCCGGGTGAACCACAACATCCCGCCGACCGGGTGGTCCCGATGACCGAGGAGAGGACGAAGACCATGCTCAGCGATGCGATGGTGGACGCGTACCTGGAGCGCATCGGCGCGCGCCGGCCGGAGAAGGCCGACATCCACGCCCTGCGGCACCTCCAGGAGCGCCACGTGCTGTCGGTGCCCTTCGAGAACATCGACTACCACGTCGAGGGCGCCGAGCTCAGCCTCGAGCGGGACTTCCTGTACGAGAAGGTCGTCGCCCGCCGGCGCGGCGGCGGCTGCTACGAGCTGAACCCCGCCTTCGGGCACCTCCTGGAGGCGCTCGGCTTCTCCGTGGAGATCCTCGCCGGCCAGGTCTTCCTCGGCGGCGGGTTCGGCGCGCCGCTGTGCCACCTTGCGCTGCGCGTGCGCCTGGAGGACCGGGACTGGCTGATCGACGTGGGCTTCGGCAAGAACAGCCGGTTCCCGCTGGAGACCGGGTCTGCGGAGGTCCAGAAGGACCCGCACGGCGATTACCAGGTGACCCGGCCGGAGGAGGGCTTCCTCCAGGTCCACTTGAACGGGGAGATCCAGTACCGGCTCGACGAACGGCCGGTGCGGATCGAGGACTTCTACCCGACGCTCTGGTGGTACCGCACGGCGCCCGATTCGGTGTTCCTGCACAACCTCATCTGCTCGATCCAGAACGAGGGCGGCCGGGTCACCGTCAACGGCCGGGAGCTGACGCGTACGGACGAGAACGGCACCGTGACGGTGGAACTTGCGGACGACGCCGCCCTGCGCGCCGTGTACGCGGAGGACTTCGGCCTGGTCATCGACCCGGTCGCCATGCCGAAGCAGCCGGACGTGGACCCGGCCATTCGCATCGTCATGCAGATCGACTGAATATCCTTCCCTGATATCCACGCCCCTGTGCCGCATGCATTGCGCGTGCGGCACAGGGGTTTTTCTGCCACGGCGAACGCATCGAGCCGACCTGACGGATCGACATCTGGTCCATACCTCTGGTGAATTCAGCGCGCCATCATAGGAATTGCAGGAATACTCACCAATTCCATGGGAGACAATCACATGCGCAAGAGCACCCGTATCAAGGTCGCCGTTTTCGCGGGAGTCGCCGCGCTCGCCACCGCGACGGCCGTCACGGGCTCCGCGAACGCCGCCGTCGAGGGCGGAAGCGGCTGCTACACCCTGCCGGGCAGCTGGAAGGTCGTCGACGACAACACCCACGAGGTCTTCCTCGGCAGCTACTACGGCAGCGCCACCGCCACCGCCGGCGTCGTCAACTTCACCTCGCCGAACAACACCACGACCGCCTCGCACGGCGAGTGGCGCCAGACCGGCTGCGGCACCTACTCCGACACCGACGTCGCCTTCCTGATCGGCGCGGACGGCAAGGCCGCCTCCACCATCACCTTCAAGGCCAACATCTCGGTGACGGGCAAGAACACCGCGAACTTCGACTTCGCCTTCACCATCAACAACCTGGACGGCTCCTTCGTCACCAGCGGCGCCTCCACCGGCAAGGCCACCCGCATCGCCGTCCAGCCCCGCTGACCCCCGTACTTCCCCGCACACCCCCTGCACCGCGCTCACCCCCCTCGGCGCCCCCCTCAGGCGTCCGCCGTACGGGCCCGGCTCCCC
Source organism: Streptomyces sp. NBC_01296 (assembly GCF_035984415.1). NCBI lineage: Bacteria > Bacillati > Actinomycetota > Actinomycetes > Kitasatosporales > Streptomycetaceae > Streptomyces > Streptomyces sp. NBC_01296. Next base: position 4,399,591 of record NZ_CP130720.1, read on the forward strand.
CCGCCGGGCCCGTACGGCTTTGTCGCGTACGGCTCGCGTACGGCTCGCGTCCGGCTTGGTCGCGTACGGGCGCCCGCACCGCCAACGGAACGGGGCCCGCGGTGCGCACCGGCCGGGTGCGCGCCACGGGCCCCGCAGGGGCCATGCGGGCTCAGGAGGGCTCGGGGGCCGGCAGCGCGGCGACGACCACCGCGGTCTCCTCCTCGGTCAGCTCGATGCCGAACTGCTTGGCCAACAGCTCGCGCACCTCCCCGTCCGCCACGTGCCGGACCTCGACGGTGCCGTCGGCCCGGGTCAGGGTGAGCTTGCGGTGGTTGAGGTTCAGCCGCCAGTCCTCCGCGATCCGCTCCAGGAAGACGCGGCCGGTGAACGGCGAGCTCCCGTGCGTGGAGATGAAGTAGTTCGCCACCACGCAGTCGATGTGGTGGTGCGCCTCGGTGGCGTACCAGTACAGGGGGAACCAGCCGTCGTCCCGCTTCAGCAAGAGCACCCACTCCTTGTCGGTGCCCTCCTCGCGGGCCAGCCGGTACACCCAGCCGCCCTGGTCCGAGACGGTCCCGTCGGCGACGAGGATCGGCTCCAGCGGGCCCTCGTCTCCGAAGCCCACGTCAGCGAGGTACGTCTCCCCGCCCACGGCCACGCTCAGCATCAGGTGGGTCCGGGGCAGCGGCTTGGGCGCGTCCAGGAGCGGACGCGCGTACAGCCGCGTGACCTCGTACCCGAGCCGCTCCAGCAGCACCGCGAAGAGCATGTTGTGCTCGTAGCAGTACCCGCCGCGCCTGCTGCGCAGGAGCTTGGACTGCATGACGTCCACGTCGAGGTCGATGCCCCGCCCCAGCAGGATGTCAAGGTTCTCGAACGGGATGGTCAGGGCGTGCGCCCGGTGCAGCCGGCGCAGGGTCTCCGCGTCCGGCTCCAGCGGCCCGGTGATGCCGAGGCGGTCGAGGTACGCCTCGACGTCGAGGAGTTCGGCCTGCCACTGGGCGGCGCTGCAGAACGGCCTCATGCTCAGCCCTTCTTCTCGCTGTCGAGCATGGCCATGCCCTCGGCGTCGAAGCGCGTGCCGGCGACCTCCTCGGCGGGGACGGCCCGCTCGATCTCGGCGACGTCCTCGGCGGTCAGCTCGAGGGAGAGGGCGCCGAGCGCCTCGGTGAGCTGGTCGCGGCGGCGGGAGCCGACGACGGGGACGACGTCCACGCCCTGGGCCATGGCCCAGCCGATCGCCAGCTGCGAGGTGGTGACGCCCTTGACCTCGGCCACCTTGCCCAGGGCCGCGACCAGCTGCAGGTTGCGGTCGAGGTTCTCGCCGCTGAAGCGCGGGAAGTTGCTGCGGCCGTCGTCGGAGGCGGCGGCGCGCTGGTGGTTCCAGCGGCCGGACAGCAGGCCGCGGGCGAGGACCCCGTACGCGGTGATGGCGGTGCCGAGCTCGCGCGCGGTCGGCAGGATCTCGTCCTCGATGGCGCGGGAGAGCAGGGAGTACTCGATCTGGAGGTCGGAGATGGGGTGCACGGCGGAGGCCCGGCGCAGGGTCTCCGCGCCGATCTCGGACAGGCCGATGTGCCGGACGTGGCCGGCCTCCACCATCTCCTTGATGGCGCCGATGGTCTCCTCGATCGGCACCGCCGGGTCGAGGCGCGCCGGGCGGTAGACGTCCACGTAGTCCGTGCCGAGCCGCTGCAGGGTCTGGGCGAGGGAGTTCTTGACGGCCTCGGGACGGCAGTCGACGCCGAGGATGCCGCCGGACGGGTCGCGCAGGACGCCGAACTTGACGCTGAGGGTGAGCTGCTCGCGGTCGTGGCTCTGCAGCACCTCGCGCAGGAGGAGCTCGTTGTGGCCGCTGCCGTAGAAGTCACCGGTGTCGAGGAGGGTGATCCCGGCGTCGATGGCGGCGTGCGCGGTGGCGACTCCCTCGGCCCGGTCGGCAGGGCCGTAGAAGTCGGACATGGACATCAGGCCGAGGCCGAGAGCGGAAACCTCAGGGCCGGCCGAACCAAGTGATCGCAGCTGAGTCATATACCCCAGCATTGAGCAGTCGCCTTCGGCGCAAAAACCAATCCGGGCCGGTCTGTCAGGTCGTGAATGGCCGAATATCGACGGGGCTTCGGCTTTGCGAGTTGCGATCATTGAATGCATGACAGAAACGATGCGTACGGTCCGCCAGGACGTCCTGGGCGGCACCGAAGTACTGAACCTGACAGATTCCCCTCTTCCTATTCCCGGTCCTGCGGGAATTCTGGTAAAGACCCACGCCGCCGGAGTCAATCCCATCGACTGGAAGATCCGTGCATTCGGATTGTGGATGACCCCGCCGTTCGGCGTCGGCTGGGACGTCTCCGGCACCGTCGTGGCGGTCGCGGCGGGCGAGAACCGGTTCAAGGTCGGCGACGAGGTCTTCGGCCTCCCCTCCTTCCCCGACGAGGCCGCCGGGTACTCGGAGTACGTCGCCGCGCCCGCGCGCCACTTCGCGCGCAAGCCGGGCAGCCTCGACCACGTCTCCTCGGCCGCCCTGCCGCTCGCCGGCTCGACCGCCTGGCAGGCCCTGATCGACGGCGCGGACCTGCAGGCGGGCCAGCGGGTGCTGATCCACGCGGCGGCCGGCGGCGTCGGCCACCTGGCCGTCCAGATCGCCAAGTCCCGCGGCGCGTACGTCATCGGCACGGCCAGCGCGGCCAAGCACGAGCTGCTGCGCGAGCTGGGCGCCGACGAGCTGATCGACTACACGGCGCAGGACTTCACCGAGGCCGTCCAGGACGTGGACGTCGTACTCGACCTGGTCGGCGGCGAGTACGAGGACCGCTCCCTGCGCACCCTGCGCCCCGGCGGGCTCTACATCGGCGTGACGAACCCCCTCGGGATCGAGGAGATCACCGCGAAGGCGACCGCGGCGGGCGTCCGCGCCATCACGGTCAACGTGGCTCCCGACCACATGGTCCTGCAGGAACTGGCCACCCTCGTGGACACGGGCCTGCTGCGCCCTCTGATCGCGGAGACCTTCCCCCTCCAGGACGTGCGCAAGGCCCACGAGCACGGCGAGTCCCGCCACACCACGGGCAAGATCGTCCTCACGGTCTGACCCGGCCCGGACGGCGCCGCCGCACCGCCCGTTCGGGCGGTGCGGCGGCGAATGCGGTACGGACGGCAACACCGCGCGGCCGGCGGGCGCCGGGGTATACGCGGCGGATCCGAAGACCTACCTCACCGAAGCCATCGGGGCCTGCGTCAAGAGCCTGCCGTGAGGCGGTCGAAGTCGTACGCGCCGTGCAGCCAGGCCACCTTGTCGTACATGTCGTCGTCCGACAGCGACGCCAGCATCGCGTTGCGCTCGACCCGCGCCTCGCCCGCCGCGTGGTAGAGCTGTCGCCCCATCTCCCGCGCCACCAGCTGCACCTGCGCGGTCCGCTCGCGCCGCGCCGCGTTGTACTTCTCCAGCCGCTGCTCGAAATCGGCCGGGCAGCCGTCCAGCAGCCCGCTCAGCAGCACCGCGTCCTCGATGGCCTGGCAGGCGCCCTGCGCGGCGTACTGGAGCATCGGGTGCGCGGCGTCGCCCAGCAGCGCCACCCGGCCCTCGGTCCAGCGGTCCACCGGGTCGCGGTCGCACAGCACCCAGGACTTCCAGTCCCGGCCGAGCTCCAGCAACCGGCGTGCGGCTCCGGACAGTTCGGGGAAGGAGTTCACCACGTGGTCGTGCTCCGCCGGCAGGCCGGCCACGGCCTCCGTGGCGCCGTCGTCCCGGGTCGCGGCCAGGTTGAAGTGCTCGCCGCCCGCGATCGGGTAGTGGACGAAGTGCCACTTCGGGCCCGCCCACAGGGTGACGGTGTTCCACCGCAGCTCCTCGGGCACCTCCTCCATCGGGATCACCGACCGGTAGATGGTGTGTCCTGAGACCCGCGGGGACCCGTCGCCGACCATCTGCTGCCGGATCGCGGAGTGCAGCCCGTCCGCGCCGATCAGCGCGTCGCCGGTGAGGCGCCGGCCGTCGGCGAGGACGGCGCAGACCGCGCCCGCCTTCTGCTCGTACGCGACGACGTGGTGGCGGCCCAGCAGCTCGATGCCGGGGTGGCGGCGGGCGGCCTCCAGCAGCGGCAGGTACAGGTCGACGCGGTGGACGACGGCGTACGGGTTGCCGAACCGGCCCCGGTACTTCTCCTTCACCGGCATCGCGGCGACCTTCTCGCCGGTCGTGCCGTCCATGAAGCGCAGCTCGTCGATGAAGACGGCGCGGTCGCGGACCTCCTGGCCCACGCCCAGCAGGTCGAGCGCGTGGAAGGCGTTCGGACCGAGCTGGATGCCTGCGCCGACCTCGGTGAAGACGTCCCTGCGCTCCAGGACGGTGACCTGGTGTCCCCGCTTCGCGAGTCCGAGCGCCGCGGCGAGGCCACCGATGCCACCGCCGGCGATGAGTATGTCGGCCATGGGGGTTCTCACATCCCTTTCGTTGTCACTGACTGTGGGTGCCCGAGCGGTGGGCCGGGAAGAGCCGTCCCAGTTCGGCGTGGAAGCCGGGGAAGGTCTTGCCGACACAGGACGGGTCGTCGAGCGTGATGCCGGGGACGCGCAGGCCCAGTACCGAGAACGCCATGGCGATCCGGTGGTCCCGTCGGCAGGCGATCCGGGCGGCCTTGGGGCGGCCCGGGTGGACGGTGAGCCGGTCCGGTCCTGACTCGGTGCGGATCCCGAGGGCCCGCAGGTTCTCCTCGACGGCGGCGATCCGGTCGGACTCCTTGAGCCGTGCGTGGCCGATGCCGTGGACGGTGATCGGCGCGTCGGCGAGCGGGGCCACCGCCGCCAGTGTCATGAAGGTGTCGGAGATGTCGCCCATGTCGACGGCGAAGCCGCCGCGCAGCGGCCCGGTGCCGGTCACGGTGGTCGCCCCGTCGGCGATCTCCACCCGGGCGCCCGCCCGGCGCAGCACCTCCACGAACCCGAGGTCGCCCTGGACGCTGCCGCGGCCGAGGCCGGGCACGGTGACGGTGGTCCCGGTGACGGCGGCCGCCGCGAAGAAGTAGGAGGCGGTGGAGGCGTCGGGTTCGATGTCGAGCTCGGCGGCCCGGTAGCCGCCGGGCAGCACCTGGATCGCGCCGCCCTCGAACTCGTCGACGTACGCGCCGAAGTGGCGCATCAGCTCCTGGGTCATGGTGATGTACGGGCGGCTGACCAGCCCCTCGCCCCGTACGGTCAGCGGCTGGCGCATCAGCGGTCCCGCCATCAGCAGTCCGGTGAGGTACTGGCTGCTGAGCGAGGCGTCCACGGTCAGCTCGCCGCCGGTCAGGCCCCGGGCGGCGACGGTCAGCGGCAGTCCGCCGACAGGCTCGGTGACCCGGGCGTCCGCGCCGAGCCGGCCCAGCGCCTCGGCGAGGGGCCGCAGCGGCCGGGCGCGCAGCTGGCCGGTGCCGTCGAAGGTGAACGCGCCGGCGCCGGTCGCCGCGAACGGCGGCAGGAACCGGGCCGCGGTGCCCGCGTCCTCGCACCACACCGCGCCGCCGCCGGCCGGGGCGCGGCCGCTGCCGGTGACCTTCCAGCCGTCGTCGCCCTCCACGACGGGGACGCCGAGGCCGGCCAGGGCCTCCCGGAAGGCGACCGTGTCCGCGCTGACCAGCGGGGCCCGCAGCAGCGAGACCCCGTCGGCCGCGGCGGCCAGCAGCAGCGCCCGGTTGGTGATGCTCTTCGAGCCCGGGATGCGGGCGGTCAGTACGGCCGTGCTCACGCGCTCTCCCGGTGTCCGGCGCGGGCCAGTCCGGCCCGGGCGGTGGCGGCCACCCGGGCGGCGCTGAAGCCGTGCTGCCCGTGGAGCGCGGTGTACGGGCCGCGCGCGCCGCACTGGTCGAGCCGGACCGGGATGCCGGCCTCGCCGAGCAGTTCGTAGCAGCCGAGCGCGGAGCCGGCCGCCACGGACACCCGGGCCCGGACGCCGGGCGGGGACGGGGGGCAGGGCAGCGGCACCACGCGGGCGGCGATGCCCTCGCGGTGCAGGATGGCGCGGGCGTCGAGGGCGATGCGCATCTCGCTGCCGGTGGCGATCAGCACCACGTCGGGCACGGCGCCCTCCACATCGGCCTCGGCCTCGGCCACGACGCTGTCCCGCTTGGACCAGCCCGGCTCGCCGGGATCGTCGCAGGGACGGGGAGATGTCTGCATGGGACGGGCCACCGCTCTACTCGCTGGTCTTGCGGTCGAGCACGAGGTCGTGCCCGACGATGTACGCGGCCGCGTCGGAGCAGAGCCAGACCACGGTGTCGGCGATCTCCTCGACGCTGGCTCCCCGGCCGAGCGGGCAGGGGCTGATGGCGTTGATGCGGATCGACTGGGCGACGTACTCGCGGGCCGCGGTCCGGGTCAGCGCGCTGACGGCGGCCGTGGACGCGGCGTACGCGCCGAGGCCGGGGAGCATGCCCTGGGCGCCGATGTTGCTGGCCGTGTTGACGATGACCCCGCCGCCGGCGCTCTGCATGTGGGCGATCTCGTGCTTCATGGACAGCCAGACACCCGTGAGGTTGGCCGTCAGGGTGTGCGCCCAGACCGTCTCGTCGATGTCCGCCACGGACTGGTGCGGGCCCAGTTCGGTGGTGTTGTTGAAGGCCACGTCCAGGGCGCCGTGCCGGCGCACGGTCTCGGCGACGACGTACGCGGCGCCGGCGTCCGCGCCGGCCGTCGTCTCCGACACGTCGGCGACCACGCTGTCGGCCTGCCCGCCCGCGTCGCGGATCAGCTTGACCGTTCCTTCGAGCGTCTCCGGGTGGCGGCCCGAGACCACCACCAGTGCGCCGAGCCGGGCGAAGGCAACCGCCGCTGCCCGGCCGATGCCTTCGCCTCCTCCGGTGACGAGGACGACCTGGCCGTCGAACCGTTCAGACATCAGCGTTCTCCTGATTCTCCGCTTCGGATTTAACGGGAAGGCGCTCCGCGGAACGCCACCGACCAACCGTCACCCTGCAAGAAACAACAGCCGGTGAGGCAGTGGCCTTCTCTCATTCCGTCAGGTCCCGGGGGCAGGTGACGAAATGATCCGCCCGACTTTGACACCACTCTTCGCCCAACCGATGCTGCACGCCGGCTTAGCAGCGGAAAGGAGAGATCAATGCTGACGCTTTCGTGGACACGTCCGATCGTCGGCGCAGTTCAGGAGGGGTGTCCGGCTCCTACGCGGGAGAGTCTGTGGCAGGCGCTGCTACACAAGGCGGAGTTCCCCACCGGCTATGTTCCGGCCATTACGGATTGCCGGATCAACGAACGGTACGCCGATGGATTTCTCCGGGAAATCCGGCGCGGCGAGCTGACCTTCGTGCAACGCGTCACTCCGCAGGAGAGTGCCGGGCGCATTACCTACCGGCATCTGGACGACAGCGACATCGCCGAGATTCGCAATGAGATCGGAGAGGACGAGGACGGCCGGCTCACGCTCACGCTGAGCATCACCCTGACCGACCGCCCGGCGGCCGCGATCCTGGCGCAGAACACCTATCTGCGGGACCTGGACTGCGATTTCCACGGCACGCTGGACGCCATGACGGAGGTGCTGCGCCGGGTGATGACCAGCAGGGCGGACCAGAGGCCGTGACACCCACGCGTACGGCCCCTCACGGGCCCCCGGGGGCCCGTGAGGGGCCGTACGCGCTCTCGTGCTTCACACCGTCCCGGGCAGCGTGTGGACACCCTCGACCGTCGCCTCCACGTCGAACACCGTGTACTGCACCGGCGCCCGCCCGATCAGCTCGGCCGCCCGCGGGGCCAGCGGCTGCGCCGCCGCCTGCGCGGACTCCCACAGCAGCACCGCGCCCCAGCGCTCCGTCGCCGGGTCCGCGATCCAGAACTTCAGCCGCAGCCCCTCGACCGCGGCGAACCGGTCGACCGCCTCATCGCGCAGGTACGCCCGCAGCGAGTCGATGCTGTGCCCCGAACCCTTCAGGTCCCACCAGGCCACCGTCGCCTTCATGCTCATACGGACTGCTCCTGGAGCAGTCCGGACAGGGCCTCGCCGACGATGCGGATGCCGTCCTCCGTGAGCACCGACTCCGCGTGGAACTGCATCGAGCGGAAGCCGGGCCCCCGCAGCGCGTGCACCTCCCTGGTCCCCGGCTCCCGGCACACCTCGACCATGCCGATCCCGGGCACCTCGACGGTGTCCGAGGCGCTCTGCGCGGCGAAGGTGTTGTAGAAGCCGACCCGCTCGCGCCGCCCGAACAGCTCGATCTCCCGCTGCACGCCCTGGTTGGGCTGATCCCGGCGCTTCAGCGCGAAGCCCAGCTTCGTGCTGAGCACCTGGTGGCTGAGGCAGACCGCGAGGAACGGCCGCCCCTCAGCGAGGAGGGTGTCCACCGCCGACCGCAGGTGCGCGATCTTCGGGTCGTCCACCTCCCGCGGGTCGCCCGGCCCCGGCCCCATCACGACCAGGTCGTACGGGGCGAAGCTGTACGGCTCGTCGAACCGGCGGACCGTGACGTCGGCCTCCATGGCCCGCAGCTGGTGCTCGATCATCGCGGTGAAGGTGTCCTCCGCGTCGACCACCAGCACCTTGCGGCCCATCAGCAGCGGGACCGGCCGGGCCCGGGAGGCGTCGTCGTCCAGCCAGAATCCGGCGATCGTCGCGTTGCGCCGGCTCAGGGCCGCCCGTACGTCCGGGTGGTCGCCGAAGCGGCGCGGCCCCGACGGCTCGAACATCGCGAGCAGGCCGGCCGCCTTCGCGCGGGTCTCGGCGACCTCGGACAGCGGATCCGAGTGGCGCACGAGGGTGGCGCCGACGCCGATGCGCATCCGGCCGGCGCCGTCGATGTCGGCGGTGCGGATCAGGATCGCCGAGTCCAGCGTCCGCTCGCTGTTCTCGTCCTGGCCCATCAGGGCCAGCACGCCGCTGTAGTAGCCGCGGCCCTGGGGCTCGTACTTCTTGATGACCCGGCCCGCGCTCTCCAGCGGGGACCCGGTGACCGTCGGTGCGAACAGGGTCTCGTGCAGGATCTCGCGGGGGTCGCGGGAGGTGCGGCCCTCGATGAAGTACTCGGTGTGGGCGAGGCGGGCCATCTCCTTGAGGTACGGCCCGACGACCCGGCCGCCCGATGCGCAGATCCGGGCCATCATCTTGAGTTCCTCGTCGACGACCATGTACAGCTCGTCGGCCTCCTTGCGGTCGGCGAGGAAGTCCATGACGCCCGGCAGTTCGGGCCCGGACGCGGGGAACCGGTACGTGCCGCTGATCGGGTTCATCACGGCCCGGCCGCCGCAGAGGCTCACGTGCCGCTCGGGCGAGGCACCGATGAGGGTGCGCTCGCCCGTGTGCACGATGAACGTCCAGTACGCGCCGGTCTCCCGTTCCAGCAGCCGGCGGAAGAAGCGCAGCGCCGCGGCGGTGGAGTACTCGCTGATGTCGGCCACGAAGGACCGCTTCATCACGAAGTTGGCGCCGGCGCCGGTGCCGATCTCGTCCGCGATGACGCGGCGCACCGTTTCGGCGTACGTGTCGTCGTCGATGTCGAAGTCGCCGCCCGTCGCGAGGTGGACGGGGGCGTCGGGGATCCCCGCCAGGACGGCGGCGAGCGGCACCTGCGCCTGCTCCTCGATCACCATGGCGAGCAGCGGGGTGCCGTCGTCGGGCGCCTCGAAACCGCGCTCGGCGAGCTGCCGGTACGGGACCAGGGTGAGCACGTCCTGGCGGGCGCCGGCGCCCGCCTCGACGTCCCGGAGCGGGATGTCGGCGAGCGTGGCCGCCTCGGCGAACTCGCCGAAGAAGAGGTCGAGGTGCCCGGTGACGGTGGTCTCCGGGCGGTGGATCAGCGCGAAGGCCGGCGGTCGGCCGGTCAGGATCCGGCCCAGCAGGTCTCCGGTCATGCGGTTTCCCCTCCCGCTCCGGCATAGGCGGCCACCCGGTCCGGGAGGGCCGTCAGGAGCTCCTTGGTGGTGGTCAGGCGGGCGCAGCGGCCGGCGGCGTACTCGAGCGCCATCCGGTGCTCCTCCCAGCTGAAGTCGGCGACGGCGTCGGCGACGAGGAAGGGCTGGATGTCGTTGGTGAACGCGTCGACCGCGGTCACCAGGACGCCCACGTGCGCGTACACGCCGCAGAGGATCAGCTGGTCGCGGCCCTGTGCGCGCATCCGCTCCAGCAGATCGGTCTTGAAGAAGGCGCTGTAGCGCCACTTGGTGAGCATCCAGTCGCCGGCGGCGGGCGCCACCGGTTCCACGACCTGGCGGTGCTCCGGGCTGGGCTGCATGCCCGGGCCCCAGAAGTCCCCGAGCAGTCCGCGCTCCTCGGGGGTCATACCGCCCGGCTGCGCGGTGTACGCGACCGGGATGCCGAGCTCGGCGGCGCGCACGCGCAGCGCGCCGGCGTTGCGGGACAGGTCCACGACGGGCTGCTCGCCCGCGGGGAAGGGGGCCAGGAAGTACTTCTGCAGATCGTGCACCAGCAGGACGGCGCGGTCCGGATCGATCTCCCAGTCGACGCCGGAGGCGGGCAGGTCGGCCGCCGACGGCATCGGATAGGGGTTGATCGCAGGTATGCCTGCCATGCGTTTCTCCCTCTCGTTCACGCTCTCGTTCACGGTTCGCTGACTGGTTGCACCGGTCTCAGGCACCGAGCGCCGCACCGCCGTCGACGGTGAGGTCGTGCATCGTGATGTGGGCGGCCTTGTCGGAGAGCAGGAAGACCACCGCCTCGGCGACGTCCTCGGGACGCGCCAGCTTGCCCAGCGGGATCCCGACGCGGTACGCGTCCGGGACCCCGTCGATGGAGGCCCGCGCGCTGCTCTCGTCCTGCCACATGGAGTTGAGCATCGGGGTGTCCGTCGAGCCCGGCGCCACGAGGTTCGCGCGGATGCCGTACTTGGCGACCTCCAGCCCCAGGCACTTGGTGAACATCGTCGCGGCGGCCTTGGAGGCGGCGTACGCGGACATCTCGGTACGGGCGGTGCCCGCGGCGTTGGAGGCGATCGTGACGATCGCGCCCCGGCGGCGCGGCACCATGCGGTTGACGACGGCCCGGGAGACGAAGAAGACGCCCGTGGTGTTGACCGCGAACGTCGTGCTCCACTCCTGGTCGGTCAGGGTGCGTGCCTCGGCCAGCCGCAGCACGCCGGCGGCGTTGACGAGGAAGTCGAGCGGACCGACGAGCGCCTCGACGTCGTCGACCAGCGATTCGACGTCGGCGCTGGAGGTGACGTCGGCCGGGAACGGATCGACCCGGCCGCCCTCCTCCGCGACGGACTTGGCGACGTCGCGCAGGCGGTGGGCGTCGCGGTCGACCGCGGCCACCCGGACGCCCCGGGAAGCCAGGGCGCGGACAATCGCCTCGCCTATGCCGCCGGCCGCTCCGGTGACCAGAGCGATCTTTCCTTCCATGATGGAGAAACCCCCTCTTTTTCTTCGGCCTCAGCCGCGCCAGGCCGAGGCGACCTCGACGGCCTGGTCGACATTGAGACGCGGGTCGCAGAACGAGGTGTACTTCTCGCCCAGTTCGTCGACGTGGTATTGGTCGGAAACACATTCGTGGACCAGGTCCGGGGTCGTTTCCAGGTGGAGACCGGCCGCCACTCCGCCGTTGTCGACGACGGCCTTCTGGAATTCCTCGACCTCACGTACGACCGTTTCCACATAACGGGTCTTGACGCCGCCGGGCAGGCTGACGGTATTCCCGTGCATCGGGTCGCACAGCCACAGCACCGGGTGCCCGGCGTCGTGCACCGCGCGGACCAGCTCGGGCAGCTTCTCGGCCGCCGTGCCCTGGCCCATCCGGGAGATCAGCGTGAGCCGGCCCGGCTCCCGCTCCGGGTCGAGCCGCCCGCACAGCTCCACCAGCTCGGCCGGGGTCATCTTCGGACCGACCTTGGTGGCGACCGGGTTGGCGATGGTCGCGAAGAGCTCGATGTGGGCGCCGTCCAGCTCGCGGGTGCGCTCGCCGACCCACGGCCAGTGGGTCGAGGTCAGCAGCACCGAGCCGTCCGGCTGGGTGCGCAGCATCGGGCCCTCGTAGTCCAGCAGCAGCGCCTCGTGGCTCGTCCACACCGGGGCCTCGGCCGCGGAGGGGCGCCCCTCGCCGTGCCAGCCCAGCCAGCCCATGGCCCCGGCCGCCGCCCGGTAGCCGGCGACCAGGCGCCGGGGGTCGGGACGGCGCAGCTCGGGGTCCGGCTCCGGGCTGTTGACCATGTGGCCGCGGTACACGGGGAGCTCGATGCCGCCGACGGTCTCGGTCGGCTGGGAACGCGGCTTGCCGAACTGGCCGGCCAGCCGGCCCACCCGTATGACGGGCTTGAGCGAGCGCGTCTTCATGACACCGGCCAGCACGTCGAGGAGCGCCGCCTTGCGCGCCACATAGCCGGGAGTGCACTCCGCGGGGTCCTCCGCGCAGTCCCCGCCCTGGATGACCTGCACCTCGCCCCGCGCGGCCGCGGCGAGCAGGCCGCGAAGGGCTTCGACGTCCTGCGGACGGACGAGTGCGGGCGCTTCGGCGAGTTCGGCCCTGGCATTCTCCAGGGCGTCTTCATCCGGCCAAACGGGCTGTTGGCCCGCGGGCAATGATTTCCAGCGTGCAACACCGTGCATGCGGCACCTCCCAGTGCTGAACCTGCCGTGACATCAGATGCAGCCAGAAGTCTGTGAAACAGGCATTCGGGGGAACCACAAGAGATTCGCCACTACGTCAGGTGGGGCCGCATTCGGTCAGGTTGAAAGCAAGGGCCCGAAATAAACCTGACGCAGTACCGGGGCGTTGGACCGGGGTCGCCTTCGAACCCTTTAAGGTCCGCACACGTGAGAGGACACAGGACCCGGAAGGTCCGGCACTTGACACACCATCAACGGTTCAGTTCATACGGATGTCATGACGTTCTAAGGTCGTGTTCGTGGTTAGTCAAGGAGCTGGAGCGCTGCTGAAGCAACTGGTGTCCGAGGGGGTTTCGCCGTGGCTGAGCACGCAGGACCCCGGGGACTTCGACGCCGGAGCCCGGTACCCGACCCTGGGCGCCCACTTCCACAACGCCCTCGCGCCCGCGGGCAGCAGCGTGGCCCAGCTGCGGCGCGCCTGCGATCTCCTGCTGCCGGTGCACGAGATCAGCAAGGGCGCGGTGGGCCAGGTCTCCGTGCCCGTCTCCCCGCGCCGCGCCCATGACGCGAAGGCGATGGGCGCGGCGGCCCGCGCGGTGCACCGGGCGGTGGACCGCCCCAACGCACTCGTCCGCATCCCCATGACCCCGGCGGGTCCCCAGGTGCTGTCCGACTGCCTCGCCGAGGGGATCGGGGTGCATGCCTCGATGGTCTTCTCGGACGAGCGGTACGCCGAGGTGCTCGACGGCTACCTCGACGGGCTGGAGCGGTCCCTGACCTGCGGCCGGCCGTTGGGCGCCGCCCCGATGGTGGCCTCCTTCCCGGTGGGCCTGCTCGACGTGGCGGTCGACGCCCGGCTGGACGAGCTCCGCGTCGGCCCCCGGCACGAGGTGCGCGGCGCCGCGGGGCTGGCCGTGGCCCGCACGATGTACCGGCTGCGCGAGGAACGGCTGTCCGGGGACTGGTGGCGGGTGCTCCGCGCCAACGGCGCCCCGCAGCCGCGGCTGCTGTGGGGTACCGGCGCCGGCGGCGGCGTGGGCGCCCTGGTGGGCTGGAACACCGCGCTCGCCCTGTCCGTGGACACCCTGGAGGCCGCCGCCCGGAAGCCGGAGCTGACGGGTGACACCCTCCTCAACGCCGACGGGGAGGCGGCGTGCGCCCTGCGGGCCCTGGAGCGGGTCGGCGTACCCGCCCGTCAGGTCGCCGCCGCGCTGGAGACGGAGGAGCTCACCCGCCTCCAGCACGGCTGGGGGGTCAGGACGGGATCCGGTCTCGCCGCCTCTCCGGGAACCGGGTATTCGTCAGCGCCAGCAGCGGAGCCGACTTGACGGCCGTCTCCTCGTACTCGGCGGCCGGATCGGACAGGGCCACCACGGCCCCGCCGACCCCGTACCGGACCCGGTCGGCGGTGACCGTGGCGGTGCGGATCACGATGCTCAGGTCCGCGGCGCCGGAGAGCGAGAAGTAGCCGATGGCCCCCGAGTACACCCCGCGCGGACCTGCCTCCAGCCGGTCGATGATCTGCATCGTGCGGATCTTGGGGGCCCCGGTCATCGACCCGCCCGGGAAGGCGGCCCGTACGCAGTCCACGGCCGACAGCTCCGGCCGCAGGCGCGCCCGTACGGTGCTCACCAGCTGGTGGACGGTGGCGTACGTCTCGACCCGGAACAGCTCCTCGGCCTCGACCGAGCCCGGCACGGCGCAGCGGCCGAGGTCGTTGCGGACCAGGTCGACGATCATGAGGTTCTCGGAGCGGTCCTTCTCGTCGGTCAGCAGGTCCGCGATCAGCTCCGCCTCCTCCTGCGGGGTGCTGCCGCGCGGCCGGGTGCCCTTGATGGGCGAGGACTCGACGAGCCCGTCGCGGGTGACCCGCAGGAACCGCTCGGGCGAGGTGCTGAGCACGGACAGCTCGCCGAACTGGAGCAGCGCGGCGAACGGCGCCGGGCTGGTGCGGCGCAGGGTGCGGTACGCGGCCCAGGGGTCGAGGCGGGCATCGGCCTCGGCCATGTTGGTGAGGCAGACCTCGTACGTCTCGCCTGCGGCGATCTCCTCGAGGCAGGAGTCGATGAGGTCCAGGTAGGCCCCGCGGTCGTGGCGCAGCCGGATCTCCCCGCTCGGGGCGGTCGGCCGGGGGGCCGGCAGGCTCAGGCCCGCGAGCTGGGCGAGCCGCTCGGCCGTGCCGATCAGCCAGGCGTCGGCCGCGGCGGCGGACTCCTCGGCGGTCCCCTCCGCCAGGGCCAGCAGGTGCGTGGTGTTCCCGATGTGGTCGAAGACCAGGGCGCGGTCGGCGAAGACCATGGTGGCGTCGGCCACCGGCGAGCGGTGCACGAGATCGCCGCCGCATTCGGCCTTGAGCTCGTAGCCGAGGTAGCCGACCCAGCCGAGCGCGAAGTCGAAGGGCAGCTCGGGGAGTTCGGTGTGCAGGGAGCGCAGGTCGCGGTCGACCCACTCCAGGAAGGGGGCGGCGACCAGCTCGCTCGCGCCGCCCGCCGACTCGACGGTGACGCACCCGCTCCACACGTCGGCCGTGGCGACCCGGGCGAGCGGGCCGGTGGCATCGCCCATGACCGAGAACCGGCCGCGGTCGCCGCCGGGCAGGCTGCTGTCCAGCCAGTAGGCGTGGTCGTTGCCGCGGAAGAGCTGGTCGTAGACGGTCTCGGAAGACCAGCGGGTGGGCAGCTCGCGCGTGACCAGCCGGAGCCGGCGGACCGGGGCCTCGGCGGCGGGCGCGGGGGCGGTGTCGGTGGCGGCTGCGGCTGCGGCTGCGGCGACGGGCGCGGCGGCAGGGCGGCGGGCCCCCGTCGCGCGGTGCTCGTGGTGCTCGTGGTTCGTGTGATGCGCCTGGTTCGCCTGGTGCGCGCGGGTCAGATCGGCGAAGTTTGCAAGCAGCTCGATCCCGTACTGACTGCAAATCGATTCGGGGTGGAACTGCACCCCCCACATCGGCCGCGTCCGGTGCCGCAGCCCCATCAGGATGCCGTCCGGAGTCCACGCGGTGGCCTCGAGCTCGGGCGGCAGGTCCGTCACGGCGAGCGAGTGGTACCGGACCACCTCCATCGGGGAGGGCAGCCCGGCGAACAGGCCCGTGCCGTCGTGCAGGACGGGCGAGGTGCGGCCGTGCCGGGGCTCCGGCGCGCGGGCGACCGTGGCGCCGTGCACGTGCCCGATCCCCTGGTGGCCGAGGCAGACGCCCAGCAGCGGCAGCGGCGAGCGCTCGATGATCTCGGCGCAGACGCCGAAGTCGGCCGCCCTGCGCGGGGTGCCGGGGCCGGGCGAGACCACGACGTTGTCGAACCCGCCGAGATCCGTGATCTTCCAGTGCGGGTCGTCATTTCGAACGACTTCCGGCTCCCGACCATTGACCTCGGTCAGATAGTGGAAGAGGTTATAGGTAAACGAGTCGTAGTTGTCCACGAGCAGCGTGCGCATGATGCAATATCCCCCCGTCTGAATCAGGCCGAGATTGGCTTGATTTCGAGCAGCATGTGCTCGACCATGTCCTCTCCGTACTCCCCCTCGCGGACCCGGTGGCTCGCCACGGTCGACAGCTCGCACCCGCTCCCGTCCGCCATCTCGTGCAGTGCCGCCAGGTCGCCGCGGTCGCTGAAGTGGAGCAGGACGCGGCCGCCCGGGGTGGTCCAGTGCACCGCCTGCTCCAGATACCGGCGGTGCGCCTGGTACCCGGTGTCCACGTATGCCCGCTCGTGCACCGACTTGTACTCGTAACTCTCGGGCCCCATCACGTAGTTGGAGCTCCAGAAGACGACGTCGAACCGCTCGCTCTCACGCAGTCCGGAGAACAGGTCGCTGTGCAGCGCCTGCAGGCGGTCCGCCACCCCGTGCCGCTCTGCGTTGACGGAGGCGTTCTCGACGGCGGACGGGCTGATGTCGGCCGCCACGACCCGATCGTATCCGGCCAGCGCGGCGGTCACGGCGATCACGCCGGTGCCGCACCCTATCTCCAGGAACGAGCCCGAACGCGGGCTCGACGCAAGCTTGTTGAGGCCGAGCAGCTCAAGGGCCACACCCGTCGAAGGGGAGTAGACGGGGGCGAAGACCTCGTCGAACAGGTCCCACTCGCGGTCGCCGAGCGTGAACACCCGCGGCCGGTCCTGCCGGGTCAGCGACAGCCGGCTGCGCAGCAGCGACCGCTCGTAGCTCTGGAGCTGAGACAGCTGTGACACCTGAGACATGCGAACTCCCCCAAGGAAACATCAGGCTGTTGGTGGTGCCGATGGTGGTGCCGATGGTGGTGTCGGCACCGGAACGCTCAGTGAGCAGCCTGCCCTTGAGTCAGCCTCGACCAGAAGGTGTTCACGTGACAGCATCAGTCATGGACCGTGGTGATCCGATCACCCTCCGCGTCGCTGACCTGGATCGCTTCTCGAGTGTTTCTTGACCGGTTCTTGCCCCAAGAGATACTTTCAGGCAGGCCAGGGATTGCTTGCACTCGGTTTGGTGCAATCGTGAACGGCTTTTATGGGGGTCGGGGGAGAAGTCGTGGTTGACCACGCTTACGAAATGCTGGAACTGCTGAACAGAGAGGCGCCTGCGGCTGCCTTCGATGACGTGGTCCGCAAAGCCCGTGAGTCCGGCCTGTCCGGGGCCGCCCTCGCCCAGCTGACCAGGGCCAGGGACCAGAGTCTCGGCATCCGGGCCCTGTTCGTACGCCGCCAGCAGCGCGAGGCCGGCCTCGCCGCCCTCGTGGACACCGCGCGCGACCTGACCCTGCCGTACGACCTCGACGAGCTGCTGAAGGTGATCACCCGGCGGGCCCGGCTGCTGCTCGGGCTCGACATGGCCTGGGTCAGCTTCGACGACCTCGACGCGCAGTGCTCCAGGGTGCGTTCGGCCGACGGCCACGCCTCCGCGCTCACCATCGGGTTCGCCATCCCGCTGTCCGGCGGGGGCGTCGGCAAGCGCGCCGCGGACGGATCGGCCCCGTTCTGGTCGGCCGACTACATGAGTGACAAAACCTTCCAGCACAGCCCCGTCATCGACGAGGTCGTACAAGCTGAGGGCCTGCACGCCGTCATGGCCGTCCCGCTGCGGCACGCCGGAACCACCCTGGGCGCCCTGTACGTCGCGGACCGCAACGTCCGGCACTTCACCCCGGACGAGGTGTCGCTGATGAGTTCGCTCGCCGACCTCGCCACCGTTGCGATCGAAAAGGCCCGGCTGCTGGAGCAGACCCGGTACGAGGTCGTGGAGCTGGAGCAGGACACCTCCCGCGCCCTGGACTCCTCCACCACCGCCCGCCAGCTCCGCGAGACGCACGGCCGCCTGCTCGACCTGGTGCTCCAGGGCGGCGGCCTCGGCAACCTGGCCGCCGAGGCGGCCAAGGGTTTAGAGGGCGCGCTGCTCGTACGGGACGCGGCCGGCCGCAACCTCGCCTGCCCCGGCGGCGAACCCCCCGAGCTGGACGAGTCCGAGATCCGCACCGTCCTGCTGGACGCGCACACCGACCGGCAGCCGCGCAGCACGGGCGACGGGGTCTGGGTCGCCTCGGTCGCCGCGGGCGAGGAGATGCTGGGCACGCTCATCCTGGTCTGCGACGAGCCGGCCACCGACCGCCAGATCCAGCTCCTCGCGCTCACCGCCCAGGTCACCGCCGTGGTGCTGCTGATGGAGCAGGGCATGGCCGCCGCCGAGGGCCACATGCGGGACGAGTTCTTCCACGACCTGCTGCGGGGCACCTCGCTGTCCCCGGTGCAGATCGCCGAGCAGAGCCGCCGCCTCGCGCTCGACCTCGACGAACCCCACGTCATCGTGATCGCCCGGCCCGAGGGCGGGGTCCAGGGCCGCGTGCTCGCCTGGGCCGCCTCGTACGCCAACCGCCACCACGGCCTCAAGAGCGTGGACGGCGACATCGTGGTGCTGCTGCTGCCCGGCACCCAGGCCGGGGCCATCGCCCGTACGGCCTCCAAGGAGCTCTCCGAGGTGCTCGGCAAGCCCGTCACGGCCGGCTCCGCCGGTCCCGTCGACGATCCGGCCGGGATCGTCCACCTGTACCAGGAGGCCCGCCGGGTCCTGGACGCGGTCGCGGCACTCACCGGCCCCGGCAGCACGGCGTCCCCCGAGGAGCTGGGCTTCCTCGGCGTCCTGCTCTCCGAGAAGCCGAACATCGCCGGATTCATCAACGACACCATCGGCCCCGTCCTCGACTACGACGACCAGCAGTACACCGAGCTGATCCGCACCATGGAGGCGTACTTCGCCTCGGCCAACAGCCCCTCCCGGGCGGCCGAGTCCCTGCACGTCCACCCGAACACGGTCTCGCGCAGGCTGGAGCGGATCACCGAGATCCTGGGCGAGGACTGGCAGAAGCCGACCCAGGCCCTCCAGGTGCAGCTGGCCCTCCAGCTCCAGCGGACCCGGCAGGCGCTGAACAAGGGCCCCCGCGGCGACCAGCCCCGGCAGACCATCGGCTGACCGCCGGCCCCGGCCGGCCTCCGGCTGACCGGGGCCGGCGGCCGGATGCCTACCGCTCGCCGGCCCCCTGGGTGAGCACCCGCACCGCGTGCGCGGCGGAGGCCAGGGTGGTGTGCCGGTGCCAGCCGCCGAAGGAGCGGCCGCCGAAGTCGGTCAGCCCCACCTTCTGCGAGACGTTGGCGAAATCCGCCTCGACGTTCTGCGCCCGCTTCGCGAGCCGCAGCAGCCCGCCGGCGGGCGCCTGCGTCATGTCGGTGACCCAGCACTGCTCGGGCCAGCCGCGCGGGTCGTTCCACTCGCCGAACAGCAGCAGCGGCCGGGGCGCCTGCGGGAGCTCCACCCGCACGCCGACCACCAGCGAGGTGCGCTGCTGCAAGGTCAGCGGGTCCAGCCAGGTCACCGGGCGGCGCAGCGTGCCCGCCATCAACAGCAGCTGGTGCGCCGCGAGTTCCCGGTTGCCGCTGCTCGGCAGCACCGGGTCCACGCAGCGGACCCGCATCGAGCCGCGGGCCGAGGCCACGAAGTGCGTCCCGGCCGGCCCGAACCGGCGGGCCACCGCGGCCGGATCGACGTCGGGCAGGTCGAACACCACCGGACGGCGGATCTGCCCGACCCAGTCGCGCAGCTCCTCGACGGCTCCGGCGGCGCATTCGAGCGGGCTGGTCGCCAGTTCCGACTCGTGGACGTTGGGGGAGAGGGGGCCGACGCTGTCGCGCCACTTCTGGGTGAGCGCGAGCCGCCAGTTCACCGGGCAGCCGTGCTCCTCGCCGACGGACCAGACCCCGAACGCCACCTGGCTGTTGACCATCTGGCCCCGCTCGGGCACGAAGCGGCGGGCCACCCCGACCGACTCCGTGCCGGCCTTGGAGATCACCACCGGCTGCACGACCCAGGCACGGGGGCGCAGCGCCCGCTCCAGATACCGGGCGAGTGCGGCCCGTACCGGACCCCAGTCCCAGGTGGACGAGACGACGAAGTGGTGCAGGCTCTGCTCGGCCGCCCGGTCGCCGACGTGCGCCGCGATATTGCGTATCGACTTGCGCCCCTCGGCCTTCAGCAGGCCGCGCAGGTACACCTCCCCCTTGCGCCGCTGGTCGCTGCGCGGCAGCGAGGCGAACAGCTCGGCGCAGAGTTCGGCCACGACCAGGTCCGGTACGAACCGGCTGCTCAGGGTCTCCAGGCGTTCGAGACTCGGTGCGCTCATGACGGATCCATCCCTTCCCCCGACGTTCTCTCCAGCCCCTCAACCCTGCGGTCGGGGGAGGCGGGAGAACCAGGTGGACCCGTCACACACATTCGGCCCGGCGTGCACGGCGCGCCATCAGCCCGAACGGACCGCGGAACCCGAATGATCAGGCGCCGGAGTCCGCCACAGGGCCTTGGCCAGGGCAGCAACCGTTCGCAGTCTCCTGGAGCGCCACTGGAGCCCGAGTGGACCACCCACCCCACCCGCACCACGCCCGGGGCATACGCCGCCCGAGGTGCCCGGCCCACCACGCCGCGCCCCGAGGATGGTGACCGGCCCACCACGGCGCAGCTCAGCGGGTCATCGGCAAGACGGTATGGGCCGAGCCGGGCGTCGGAGGGCCCCGTTAGGGTTTCCCCATGGGGACCTGGACCGCGCCGAGCGTCATAGAGCGAGAGTTGTACGAAGCCAAGCTCGCGAACAACTGGCCGGCCTACTTCGACGCCTTGGCCGGCGCCTGGCTGTTCGTACCCATGGCCCGCGGCTACGCGGACACGCATCCCACCTCGGTTCTGCTCGAAACCAAGTACTTCCCGCAAGTCGGCGCCCACGCCTACGTGGCGTACACCGCCGGCATGCTGCCCGCCCCCACCCCCGACGGGGTCTTCAAGCGCCAGAACCTCGCCTGGTTCGCCGACAGTTTCGGGCCCGGCGATCCGCCGTACCTGGCCATCGACCCCGGCAGCCCTTGCGAGGCTTTCCTGCCCGCGTCCCCCGCCGACCGCGCCGTGTGGAACGCCCACTGGGACCGTGTCCCCACGTACGGCCTGGAACAGAACAAGGTGCACTCCCTCCACGTCGGGGGACCGCTGCGCGGCCCCGCCGCCTTCGGGCTCGCCTGCGGCGCGCACCTCTCCGTACGCAACGGCCTGTTCTGGAACGCCCTGGGCTACCACGGCGAGGGGTACACGAAGGAGCGCGAGAAGCTCAGGGAGTACTGGGGCGTCACCACTCGCGAGGAATGGCTGCTCAGTACCGAGCGGCTGCTGACGGCCGACATGGTCAGTGCGGTGTGGGAGTTCACGCTCCGCATCCGCACCGCCCTCGCCCAGGAGTTCGCCGGGCCGGTGGACGTCGAGCACTGGCGGCACGCCACCGAGGCGACCCTGCGGGCCAACGCCGAACGGGCGGCCGAGCCCCGGATCACCCCCGAGGGCGTCACCGTCGCCCGGCCCCGCTCCGCAGCCGAGGTCGAGGGGGAGGTCGCCGGCGTGCAGCGGGTCATCGGCCGCATCGCCCGCTACGAGCAGCGCTTCCGGGCCGACGGGATCCTCGGCGAGGGCAGGTTCGTCCGGTCCGTCGAGGCCTGGGACTACGGGCGCGCCTCCCAGATGGCCCGCTGGGGCCTCGGCGCCCGCTTCGGCACGCTGCGGGAGGCCGAGGACGCCGTCGTCCGGGCCGGGAGGGTCTGCCGCCTCGCCTACCGCTCCTGGGAGGACCTCTCCGCCGGCTTCATCCTCGGACGCTGCCTGCAGTTCGACGAGGAGGAGTACGGGCACTGGTACACCGACATGGCCGCCACCCACCAGGCCCTGATGAGCGACCCGGGCAGCCCCTGGCTCAACATCCCGTGGAACTAGGGTCTGAGCAAGGACGAGTGGGCCCGGCTCGAGCCGCATCTGCCGGCGTGTGGGTGTCGGGGCGGTACTGACCGCTGTTCAGGCCGACGCGGATGCCGAGGACCGCGTGGACTGGAGTCAGATCAGCGTCGGCTCCACCATCTGCCGGGCCCCTCAGCGTTCATCCACGACGGCACCGTGTTCGAGGCCGCGCAGAAACGAAGTCGAGCGAACGATCAATGCGCTCAAGAACTCCCGGGCGAGCGGAACCTGGCTGTGAGGCGCTCGAAAACCAGTGGAACAGCGCCGCTGTGCGCCATTACCGTGCTGCCGAGTCAAGTCGTCTAGGCAAGGACGTCCCGTTGTACACCCTGTGAGACCCCCCGAGTGCTGATCTGCCGCGCGTCGCGCCTGTGCGCCGCGCTGCTTCTTGCTGCGGACTTTCTCACTGAAACCGGTGTACTTCTGTGCTCAATGACTGGGTGGTCATGCCCACCTGCCTGCCGACCGTTCTCCGCCGTTGCCCCGCGTGCGCGTCCGACCGCTTCCGGGCGAACGGCAAATTCCGCGTCAACGCAAACCACAAGCTCCTCGACGCCTGGCTCCTCGTGCTCTGCACCGCTTGCGGGGACACGGCAAAGCTCACGATCCTGGAGCGGATGAACGTGCGCTCCATACGACCTGAGCTGCTGGACCGGATGCATCGCAACGACCCCGGCCTGGCGGCTGAGTTGCTCCAGGATCCAGTCGTGCGGCGCCGCAATCGCATCGCCCTCGACTGGGACAACGCCTGGCGCCTCGACACCGGCGGATCGGATCACCTGGACCGCGAGGTGGTCGACGTCTCGGTCCGCTTCGCGGCGCGGATCCCCGTCCGGCCGGTGCGACTGATCGCCGAAGGGTGCGGTCTTTCGCGGGCCGAGGTCGAGAGACTGATCACGGAGGGCAAACTCGTTTCGGCAGTCCGGCTGAGCGGCAAGCTCTCCGGCGACTTCACTTTCACGCTCAAGCGCTGAGCCCTCCTCGGGACCAGGGCCTGTCCGGCGAGATCCACCGGACAGGCCCTGGTACTCCAGCGGTAGATCGTGATCTTGACCGGCTGGTTGGCGGGTGGTCGCTGGTCGGCTGTCGGCAGGGCCGGGGCCGAGGGGTGGGTTGCAACCGGAGGCAGCGCCATTCCGGAGATGGGGCGGCGATCAGTCCGTGTCGGATCCGGTCTTCCACGCGAAGTGGAGCTGCTCTGCGGCATCGGCGGCTTGGCGAAGGCCCGCCTGGTAGGCCGGTTCCCAGGCCGTCCGGTCGTTCATGTTCGAGCCGAATGCGCGTATTGATGCCGGATCGGGCTCGATGGTCACCACTGTGTGCGCTCCTGCGAC
This sequence comes from Streptomyces sp. NBC_01296, assembly GCF_035984415.1. Lineage (NCBI taxonomy): Bacteria > Bacillati > Actinomycetota > Actinomycetes > Kitasatosporales > Streptomycetaceae > Streptomyces > Streptomyces sp. NBC_01296. Next base: position 4,422,726 of record NZ_CP130720.1, read on the forward strand.
CGTCAGCTCCTGGTGGAGGTCGTGGGGAAACAGGTGCGCCTGCGGGTCGATGACGACGAGCGTGCGGGCTCCGGTCGCGAGGCCGGCGTTGGTCGCCGACTGCAGGGAGCCGTCCATGTATCGACGGCCGTTGATGGTGATCGGTGGGTAGATGCCCGGGAAGGCCGTACTTGCCGCCACGGCAGAGGGCAGCGGTGCGCCACTCGCACGATCGAAGATCTCCTGCTCGCCGGTCTCGGCGTCCAGCACAGCGATGAGCAGCTTCCGGTCCGGCCATTGGTCTGCGCCGACCATGGCGCGCATCCGGTCGAGATGCGCCTGCTCGGGACCGGTCTCGGCGACGAGCGCGATCCGGCCCACCCGGCGCCGCGCTTCGGCCGGGTTCGAGGCGGCATCGCCGAGCACGGCGAACGCCTCGCCCAGCCGACGCTCGTCCACCTGGGGCGGGGTGCCGTCGGAGGCGGCGGGGCGCACAGGGGTTGCGAGCCGGCCGGGGTCCTGACCGGTGGCCAGCACTGCGCCGATGATCGCGCCAGTCGACGTGCCGACGATCAGATCCGCCTCGCTGAGATCCACTCCGTCGCGGCGCAGTCCGCAGGCCAGTCCGGCCATCCAGGCCGCACCCACGGGGCCTCCGGCGCCCAGCGCGAGTGCCCGATCGAGTGTGTACATGACCGTCTCCTTCTCGTTCTTGAAACAGTCGTACCATATACTGACGCAGGCTCAGATCTGCAGGACCGAGAGGATGATCCACCGTGGGGCGACCCCCAGATCCCGCCCGGCGGGAGCGCACGCTGGCGCGAGCGACCGACTACGTACTGGGTCATGGCCTGGCCGGGTTGAGCCTGCGGCCGCTGGCCGCGGCTCTCGACACCAGCCCGCGGATGCTGCTCTATGACTTCGGAAGCAAGCAGGAATTGGTATCTGCGGTCCTCGCCGAGGCCCGCCGCCGCGGTTCGACACGGTTGGCCGAGAACCTCCCGCCGGAGGCAGCCTCTCCGGATGAACGCCTGCGCGGCATCTGGGCCTGGATCAGCGCACCCGAACGCGCCGCGTTCGTCCGACTGTTCTTCGAGGTGCACGCCGACGGCCTGGCCCACCCCGAGAACTACCCAAACCAGGCTGAGGCGATCACGGACTGGTTCAACACCCTCGGCGCCACGTTCCGCGACATCACCAACGGCCCTGACGACACCGTTACTCCCACACTGGTCATGGCCGTCATCCGGGGCCTGCTGTTCGACCTCACGACCACCGGCGACCGCAGCCGCACCGACCGCGCCCTGGACCGCTTCTGCGAACTCCTCCGGCATTGAAGGCATTCGAGGCCCTGATGGACCGGATCGCGGGCCGGTACACGCGGGTCGAACCCCGCTGACGGATAAGGCGGTTGATGCCCGGCCTGCTCGCGGATCTGCCCCGCGAGAACTGCAAGCCACAGCCCCGGTGCGATCACGATCTACCGCTGGAGCACTAGGGCGCTTCAGTACTCGGCGGCGTGGGCGATTCGCCTTCTGGAAGTTTGGGCTCGGCCTCAGCCATCTCCATGAGTTCTTTGAAGGGTTTCTGCGTGATTGAGCTGCGCACCGCTTCCAGGCCGTACCGATCAATGGCCTCTTGGTTCGCATGGACATGCCCAAGGTCAAAATCCACTCTCTCGCTGGGCGGCGCCACAACCGCGTAAATGTACGGCTTTTTCTTATTGTCCACGTACCACAGGGTTATACGCTGCCGGCCTCTCGTCACATTGAGAATCTCATTACTGTTCGAGATCTCAGTCTGGTATCTGAAGTAGCCCTGGCGCGGACCCTTGGGATCTTGATCCTTACCTTCCCGCTTGAGCGCCTGCAGATCCCTCCCGGAGCGCTCGTAGTCGCCGACTATCGTCACCCTGTCCTTCCTGATCGCGTACAACTCGGTATAGACCCTTACTGCCTCGTATTTGAACTTGTCGAGGGTGAACTCAATGACCTCATCCTCCGAGAATTCCTGTCCTGGATTCAACGGACGACCAGGAGGCTTGATGAACTCGCCGTCGTGGATCAACGTGTAGGACAAGTCGCGATGGGGCGAGTCGGTACGGGGCGGATCGATAGCGGGGCCGCCTTCAAGCCAGTAGATGCTACCGAGCAGGTAGATCGGGATCTGGCCACTGTTCTTCACATACAGATGAACCGGCAAATACATCTTCTTCCGCTCCCCGTCCAGGCTCGGCTTTCCAAAGGAAGCGGAACTCATCACCAGCGGAGATGTCGCATAGGGGATATATATCTGCGTATACGTCACGTTGGTGATGGCGATGAGAGCGGATACGACCGCCCCGGCCACGATTCGCCTGGGATGGGGAATTCCGATCCACGCCCGGCCGTGGATGAGTGTGACCACGGTCCATACGGACCACAGTGTGAAAATTATCCAAAACGGCAGGTAACCCGCATAATCCCCACCGTCGGTCATCCACACGATGAGCAGGAGCAGGCTGACAGCCAACGAGACCAGTGCACCCATCAGGATGATCATGCCCGAGTAGGCCATTTTTCGCTTGTGCCAATAGTCAACGGCAGCCGCTGCGGCAATTATTTCCAGCAGGAAGGCGAGGAGAAAAATAATTCCTGTAATGCGCCCGGAGTAGGTAAGGGCGTTAAGGGTGTCCTTCATGCCGATCTTGAAGAGCATGCATGCAGTTGCCAGGAGGCCGGCTGCCATGAGAGTGCCGACGGTGCGTCGGTACCACGGGCAATCCGGCCAGACCGTGCAGTCCTCGCCGATCCAATGGATGTCGTACCCGGATACCAGACCAGCGCCGCGTATGAGTCTTCGCAACTCCCCCATGGAACGGACCTGGCCCGCGGGATGGTCGTTGATGGTGACATGCCGCCAGCCAAGGCCATCCGGTCGACCTACGGCTACCACGGGTGTGTTCGCCATGATTCCAGTCTGCTGCCAAATGCGGGTGACCGCTCACGGAGTGCGCCCCTACCCGATCGGAGTAACGTCATGGCCATGGCCCGCCCTCACAGGAGGTCTCCATGTGTAAACGACTTCTCGGTTTCATCGCTGCCCTGATGCTGGCTGTTCTCGGCCTCATGGGCCCTGCCGCACAGGCTGCCGTGTCCGTGTCCGTGCCCGCCGTCGACGAGCCGAAGTGCATGAAAGCCAAAGGAACGGTGGAGTACGAGTCCGCAACCGGCCTGTGGACCTGTATCGGCGGCACGTACGACGGCGAACCCATCGACTGACAGGGTCCTGTGATCCGACTTCGACCAGTCGAGGCAGGTTCCTGTACGGGTGCCGAGGGCCCCAACTAGCCTCGCGCGCATGACGATTGAGATGAACGAGACCGTACGTGGCCTGCTGGACTCCCCGCACCCGGCGGTGCTCTCCACCCTCAACCCCGACGGGAGTCCCCAGAGTTCGGTGGTCTGGGTGGCCCGGGACGGCGCCGATCTGCTGGTCTCCACCGAGCAGGGCCGCCGCAAGGAGCGGAACATCGCGCGGGACGGGCGCGTCGGGCTGACCGTCTTCGACACCGCCAACCCCTTCCTCTACGTCGAGATCCGCGGCACGGCCACCCTCGCCGAGGACACGGGCCGCGAGGTCGCCATCCGCATCTCGGAGCAGTACCTGGGGCCGGGCGCCGGCAAGGAGTACGCCGAGGCCCCGTCCGAGAACGTCCGCGTCGTCGTGCGCATCACCCCGACCAAGGTGCTCGGCAACGCCGCCAAGGGCAGCTAGGGCAACTAGGGCAACAGCGGCCGGATCGCCGACCAGGCGTCCACTGCCTGCGCCAGGGGGTCGCCGTCCGGGAGGTGGGGGCGGGCGAGGGCCGTCCAGGGCAGCAGCAGCTTGATGCGCCGCAGGTGCCGGATGCGGGGTCGCGGCAGGTCGCGCCAGGTGCGGGCCTCCGCGGCCGCCTCCGCCGGGGTCAGGTCGATCACGGCCAGCGCGTCCCGGCACAGGGACGCCGGGTCGCCGCCGCGGCCCGGGCCGAACTGTCGGATCAGGTAGCCCCGTACGGCGGCCACCTCGACCGCGCGGTCCAGCGCGTGCGACCCCGCCCACTGCGCCTTGCGGTGGGTCGCGGCCAGCGCCACCCGGCCCCAGCGCAGCCGGGTCTCCTCGGGCAGCCGGTCCCCCTGCATCCGGCCCACGGCCAGGGTGCGCAGCGTCAGCGGATGCGGCTCGTCCTGCAGCGGCGGGTCGGTGGCCAGCCAGGCCTCGATGTCCTCGAGCGCATGCGCGCCGGGCGGGACCGCGGTCAGCACCTGCCCCCGGGTGAGCAGCGCGACCAGGGCGCCCGTGAGGTGGACCTTGGCCACGTGCCCCGCGTCGAAGAAGGCCACGGAGCGCCCGTACCGCTCGATCCGCCGCAGGCCGAGCCGCAGTTCCCCGACGGCGTAGACCTGTCCGGCGCGCGCGACCCCGCCGAGGCAGCGGACCACGCATATGCCGCCCGTGACGTCGGCCTCCTCTACGGAGTACACCTGCAACTCGGCGATGGCCACCCCGGCCCCCCCTTCCCCCGGCGGGAGGCTACCGCCTGCCGGTGTCCGGCCGCCGCCCCGGTTCACCGGTCCAACGCGCGCTCCAGGGCGCGCGCGTACTGCCTGAAATGCCGCTTGACGACCTCGGGCGAGGCCGACGCGGGCATCAGGACACCGGGGAGGAAGGCCACCCGCCACATGAGGAAGACCTCGCGCACCGAACGCCCGTGTGCGGGGGCCGCCAAGCGCGTGGCGAGCTCCACCACCTCGAGGATCTCCGCCGTGGCCGCGGCCACGTCATCCGCGCGGAACGCCGCCGACCCCACGAGCGCCTGCTTCCCTGCCCGCCCGCGCTACGGGGTCACCCCTCCGGGCTCTCCAAGACCAGCCGGATCTCCGTGACTTCGTATCCGGCGCGGTCGAACGCCGCGGCCATGGGCACGTTGGCGGTGTCCGTGGTCGCCGTGATGCGCTCGGCGCCCGCGGCCGCGTGGAAGCGGGTGATCTCCGCGAGGACCTCGTCGATCAAGCCGCGGCCGCGCTGCTCCGGTACGACGCCCAGGTAGCCGACGTTGCGGTGGTACGGGGTCGCGGAGGGGATGGCCATGCCCGCCAGGGTGCCGTCCGGCAGCTCGGCCAGGCGCCACCAGGAGCGCTCGCCGGGGCAGTCGAGGTAGAACTCGACGTCCTCGCGGGCCAGCTGCTCGGCGTCCATCGAGCGCAGTTCGTTCTGCGTGTGCACGTCCAGGCTGCCGGCCGAGAGGCGGACGAAGGCCTCGAGGAACTCCTCGTCCGCGCCCTCGCGGAACACCAGGCGCCCGGTGGGCTCCGCGGTCCCGGCGGCCGGGGTCCATTCGTAGCGCAGCCGCTCGATCTCCCGGGTCAGGCCCGCCCTGTGCGCGGCCTCCTGGCGCCAGGCGACGGCCTCGACCAGGTCGGGGCGGGTCCGCCAGTCGCCGGGCAGCGAGACGTTGTAGAGCGGGAGGTTCCCGAAGGCCTCGTGTCCGGCGGCCAGCAGGGCGGCGGCGACGCCCGCCGGGTCGGCGACGGATTCCCGTACCTGGAGGCAGTCGAGCGCGATGGGCCGCTCGCTGTCGGCGCGGCCCCACCACAGCGCGCGGGCCAGGATCTCGCCGGTCTCGTCCTCCGCGCACCAGATCCACTCGGGACGGAACCGGTTCTCGGCGAGCTCCTCGCGGATCTTGTCGGCGGAGAGGGCTTCGACGGGCCCGTCGGCCGGGTAGGCGACGGCGCGGTCGATGTCGGCGGGGTCTGCGAGGGCAGCGCGGTAGATCAGGGTCACTGCCCGATGATCACACCGGGCAGAGCCCCTGGCCAAGACTTTTCCGGCACGCCGAAGGCCCCCTCGCGGTGCGGTGGCGAGGGGGCCTTCGGATGCGCGCCTGCGAACAGGTGCCGCTACGACCAGGTGATGAGCCGGCGCGGGTGCTCCAGGACGGCCGCGATGTCCGCCAGGAAGCGGGAGCCGAGCTCACCGTCGATGAGCCGGTGGTCGAACGACAGCGCCAGGGTGGTGACGTGGCGCGCCTTCACCTTGCCCTTGTGGACCCACGGCTGGAGCTTGATCGCGCCGACCGCGAGGATCGCGGACTCGCCGGGGTTCAGGATGGGCGTACCGGTGTCCACGCCGAAGACGCCGACGTTGGTGATGGTGAGGGTGCCGTTCTGCATGTCGGCCGGGGAGGTCTTGCCGTCGCGGGCCGTGGTGACCAGCTCGGACAGGGCCCTCGACAGCTCGGGCAGCGTCTTGGCGTGCGCGTCCTTGATGTTCGGGACGATCAGGCCGCGCGGGGTGGCCGCCGCGATGCCCAGGTTGACGTAGTGCTTGAGCACGATCTCCTGGGCCGCCTCGTCCCAGGACGCGTTGACGTCCGGGTTGCGGCGGACGGCCACGAGGACGGCCTTGGCGATCAGGAGCAGCGGGTTGATCCGCAGACCGGCGAGGTCCGGGTCGTCCTTGAGCTCCTGGACCAGCTTCATCGTGCGGGTCACGTCGAAGGTGATGAACTCGGTGACGTGCGGCGCGGTGAACGCGGAGCCGACCATGGCCTGCGCGGTGACCTTGCGGACGCCCTTGACCGGGATCCGGGTCTCGCGGGCCGACGCCTCGCCGGGAACCGAGGCGGGAGCCACGGCCTGGACCTGGGCCTGCGCGGGCACGGCGGCGGCAGCGGCCGGAGCCTGCGCGACCGCGGCCTGCGGGGCGATCGCCGCCGCGGCGGCGGCGTGCACGTCCTCGCGGGTCACGACCCCGCCCTCCCCGGTGGGAACCACGGAGGCCAGGTCGATCCCGAGGTCCTTGGCGAGCTTGCGCACCGGCGGCTTCGCCAGCGGGCGCTCCCCGCCGGCGTGCCCGTTGCCGTTCAGCCCGGCGGCCGCAGCGGCGGTGCCGTTCTGCTCGACCGCGACCGCCGGCGCGGCCGGCGCGGCCGGCGCCGCGGCGACGCCGGGCGCGCCGGGCACCGCCTTGCGCGGGCGGCGCTTGGTGGAGGCTTCGGAGACCCCGTAGCCCACCAGGACGGGCTGGCGGGCCGCGGGGGCCGGCGCCGCGGCGGGAGCCTCGGCCGCAGCCGGGGCGGCAGCAGGAGCGGCCACCGCAGCGGCCGGGGCCTCCGCTTCGGCCGGACCCGTCTGCACGGAGATGATCACCTGGCCGACGTCGACCGTGGTGCCCTCCTCGAAGAGCAGCGCGTGCACGACCCCGTCGAACGGGATCGGCAGCTCCACGGCCGCCTTCGCCGTCTCGACCTCGCAGACGACCTGGCCGTCGGTGACCGTGTCACCCGGCTGGACGTACCACTTGAGGATCTCGGCCTCGGTGAGGCCCTCGCCCACATCGGGCATCTTGAATTCGCGGATGGTCATGAACGTGGCTCCTCAGTACGCCAGCGAGCGGTCGACGGCGTCGAGCACCCTGTCCAGGCCCGGCAGGTACTCGTCCTCCAGGCGGGCCGGCGGGTACGGAGCGTGGAAACCGCCCACGCGCAGCACCGGAGCCTCCAGGTGGTAGAAGCACCGCTCCGTGATGCGGGCGGCGATCTCCGCGCCCGTGCCCAGGAACACCGGGGCCTCGTGGACGACCACGAGCCGGCGGGTCTTCTCCACGGAGGCCTGCAGCCCGTCGAAGTCGATCGGGGACATCGAGCGCAGGTCCACGACCTCCACCGACTTGCCCTCCTCGGCCGCCGCGGCCGCCGCCTCCAGGCAGACCTTCACCATCGGGCCGTAGGCCGCCAGGGTGAGGTCCGAGCCCTCACGCGCCACCCGCGCCGCGTGCAGGGATTCCGGGATCGCGTCGGTGTCGACCTCGCCCTTGTCCCAGTAGCGCCGCTTCGGCTCGAAGAAGATCACCGGGTCGTTGCTGAGGATCGCCTGCTGGAGCATCCAGTACGCGTCGCTCGGGTTCGACGGGGAGACCACCTTCAGGCCCGGGACGTGCGCGAACAGCGCCTCGGGGGACTCCGAGTGGTGCTCCACCGCGCCGATGCCGCCCGCGTACGGGATGCGGATGACGACCGGCATCTTGACCTTGCCCAGCGCCCGCGCGTGCATCTTCGCGAGCTGCGTGACGATCTGGTCGTACGCGGGGAAGACGAACCCGTCGAACTGGATCTCCACCACCGGGCGGTAGCCGCGCAGCGCGAGGCCGATCGCCGTGCCGACGATGCCGGACTCGGCGAGCGGGGTGTCGATGACCCGCTCCTCGCCGAAGTCCTTCTGCAGGCCGTCGGTGATCCGGAAGACACCGCCCAGCTTGCCGACGTCCTCGCCCATGATCAGGACCTTCGGGTCCGTCTCCAGGGCCTTGCGCAGGGACTCGTTGAGCGCCTTCGCGATCGACATCTTCTCGACAGCCATCAGTGACCCTCCTCGAAGGACGCGAGGTAGGCGGCGAACTGGGCGCGCTCCTCGTCGACGAGCGCGTGCCCGTCCGCGTAGACGTTCTCGAAGATCGCCATGGTGTCGGGGTCGGGCATGGCGCGCACGACCTCGCGCACCCGCTTGCCCAGCGTCTCGCTCTCGGCCTCCAGGGCCTCGAAGAACGCCTCGTCGGCGCCGCCGCTGGCCAGCAGGTAGGTCTTCAGGCGCAGGATCGGGTCCTTCGCCTCCCAGGACGCCGTCTCCTCGTCCCGCCGGTACTTGGTCGGGTCGTCGGAGGTGGTGTGCGCAGCCATGCGGTACGTGAACGCCTCGACCAGGGTCGGGCCCTCGCCGCGGCGCGCCCGCTCCAGCGCCCAGCGGGTGACCGCGAGGCAGGCCAGGACGTCGTTGCCGTCCACGCGGATGCCCGGGAAGCCGAAGCCCTGGGCGCGCTGGTAGAGCGGCACGCGCATCTGGCGCTCGGTCGGCTCGGAGATCGCCCACTGGTTGTTCTGGCAGAAGAACACCACGGGGGAGTTGTAGACGGCCGAGAAGGTGAACGCCTCGGCGACGTCGCCCTGGCTGGACGCGCCGTCGCCGAAGTAGGCGATGACCGCGGAGTCCGCGCCGTCCTTGGCCACACCCATCGCGTAACCGGTCGCGTGCAGCGTCTGCGAGCCGATGACGATCGTGTACAGGTGGAAGTTGTTGGTGTTCGGGTCCCAGCCGCCGTGGTTCACGCCGCGGAACATGCCGAGCAGGTTCGTCGGGTCCACGCCGCGGCACCAGGCCACACCGTGCTCGCGGTACGTCGGGAACACGTAGTCGTCGTCGCGCAGCGCGCGGCCGGAGCCGATCTGGGCGGCTTCCTGGCCGAGCAGCGAGGCCCACAGACCCAGCTCGCCCTGACGCTGCAGGGCCGTCGCCTCGCCGTCGAAACGGCGGGTCAGGACCATGTCGCGGTAGAGCCCGCGCAGGTCCTCGGTGGTGATGTCCTCGACGAAGGACAGGAACTCCGCAGCATCGGGATTGTCTGCGGCGCTGACCCGTTCCCCTTCGGGCGTCAGCAGCTGTACGAGCTGGGGCTCGGCGTTCTGCGCGGTGGCGACAGCCTTGGCAGCGGGGGCCTTGGCGGCGCTCGCCGCGCCTGCCGCCCGCTTGGTGCCGCTGCTGCGTCGCGGCTTGCGCGCGGCAGTGCTCTCCACGGTCACGTGTTGCTCCTCCGTCGGTCCGGCTCCCGGGTTCTCCGGGGTCCAGTGCGGCTCACCCGATCCGTACCAGCGCACGGGGTGGGTGCGCGTCGTGTGCGGATGCGAGCGTGACAGGTGCCCCGGCAAGTGCCCTGCGCAATGCACGTTACCCAGTGCGTCGCATATCCGCGAAACCCCACTTGACCTGCGTTTTTGCTTGGATTTCCAAGTAAATCGGCAGCTCGGGGAACAACCACTGGTCACAGCCTTGCAGGGGGCCGGAACAACGGCACGTTATCCCGGGTAACGACGTCAGGGAAGGGGTGAGTGTGTGAAACTGAGTTCGTGCGCGAAGACGGAAAAATCAAGGTATTCCTCCTGGACGACCACGAAGTGGTACGTCGCGGGGTCCATGAGCTCCTTTCGGTCGAAGAGGACATCGAGATCGTCGGCGAGGCAGGCACCGCCGCGGACGCCTTGGTCCGGATCCCCGCCACCCGGCCCGACGTGGCCGTCCTCGACGTGCGCCTGCCGGACGGCAGCGGGGTGGAGGTCTGCCGCGAGGTCCGGTCGCACGACGAGGACATCAAGTGCCTGATGCTGACCTCGTTCGCCGACGACGAGGCACTGTTCGACGCGATCATGGCCGGGGCCTCGGGCTACGTGCTCAAGGCGATCCGCGGAAACGAGCTGCTGAGCGCCGTACGGGACGTCGCGGCCGGCAGGTCGCTGCTGGACCCGGTCGCCACCGCGCGCGTGCTGGAGCGGCTGCGCGACGGCAAGAACGGCAAGGGCGACGACCGCCTGGCCCATCTCACCGAGCAGGAGCGGAAGATCCTCGACCTGATCGGCGAGGGCCTGACCAACCGCGTCATCGGCGAGCGCCTGCACCTGGCCGAGAAGACCATCAAGAACTACGTCTCCAGCCTGCTGTCCAAGCTGGGCATGGAGCGCCGCTCCCAGGCCGCCGCGTACGTGGCCCGGCTGCAGGCCGAGAACCGGGCCTGACCCCGGTTCCGTCCGCTCGGGACCAAGGTCCCTGATCGTCGGGGCGGCTTCCTCTTTTCCGGCGGAGCATCCGTACCGGACAGTGGACGCATGTCACCGGAGGAACTCCACGCCATCGAACTGCTGCGCCGGGTGCCGTACGGCAGGATGGCCACCAGCATGCGCGCGCTCCCCTTCCTCGCCCTCGCCCGCCACGTCGTGGTGGACGGCAAGGTCGTCCTGAGAATGCACGCCGGCTTCGGTCATCACCAGGCCTGCAACGGCAGCGTGGTGGCTTATGGCGCCGACAACTTCAATTCCCGTGATCCCCGGCTGTGGTCCGTGCAGTTCACCGGAACGGCCCGGATCGTCGAGCCGACCACCCTTGAACTCGAGTTGTTCGGACCGGTCCCGCATTTCGTGGACGGCGCGGTCTTCGACCCCGCCTACATGCGCATCGAGCCCCAGTTCGTCACCGTGCACTCGCTGGCCGAAAATCCGGACCGGGAGTACCAGCACGCCCTCTGAGCTGCGCATTCACCGATCAACGCGAACGGCCCGGCGGAATCGAATTCCGCCGGGCCTGTTCACTCGTCACGCCTAAGGTTCGTCAACCGGATTGGGCGGGTCCACCGGCGGAATCACACTCTTCGACGGCGACGGCTTCGTCGACGGCGACTTCGACGGAGTGATCGACGCCGAGGGCGTCGAGCTGAACGACGGCGTCGCCGACGGGCTCGTGCTCGGCGTGAACTTGCTGCTGCGGCTCGGCTGCGGCACGGACTCCTCCGACGAGCGCGAGGGCTGCGTCTCGTGCGACGGCGTGCTCTGCTGCGCGGACGGGGTCGTCTGCTGGCCGCTCGAGGAACTCTGGACGGCAGGCGGAACGCTGTCGTCCTTGTTCTTGTGCGACATGGAGTTGACGGCGTACGCCACGCCGCCCGCGATCGCGACGATCGCCAGCACCGCGAACAGCCACAGCTTCCACCGGCTGCCGCCGCGGTCGTCGTAGCCGTCGTAGCCGCCCGGTCCACCGCCGCGGCCGTGGTTGTCGTACCCGCCCCCGCCGGGGAAGGCCGAGCCGTCGTCCGGGTTCAGCGGCGGCACCATCGGCTGCTGGAACTGCGAGGTCGTGGCGTGCGCCGGGTAATTCTGCTGGCCGCCGTGCTGGCCCATCGGCATCGCCGTGGTCTGCGCCGCGCCGCCGCGCCCGTGCGGCAGGGCCATGGCGACCGGGCCGGTGTTCCAGGTGCCCGTGTTCGGCCCCTGGTCGTGCAGCATCTGCAGCGCGTACTGGACCAGCCCGCGCATCTCCTCGGCGCTCTGGAACCGGTCGTCCGGGTCCTTGGCGAGGGAGCGCATGACGAGGCCGTCGAGCTCCTGCGGGATGTGGTGGCCCTCCGGCAGCTGCGAGGGCGGGACCGGCGCGTCCTGCACGTGCTGGTAGACCACCGACAGCGGGGTCTCGCCGGTGAACGGGGGCCGCAGCGCGAGCAGTTCGTACAGCAGACAGCCGGTCGCGTACAGGTCGGAGCGGTGGTCCACCGCCTTGCCGAGCGCCTGCTCGGGGGAGAGGTACTGCGGGGTGCCCATGACCATGCCGGTCTGCGTCATCGTCGACTGGGCGCCGTGCAGGGCGCGGGCGATGCCGAAGTCCATCACCTTGACCGCGCCGGTCTCCGTGATGATGACGTTCGCGGGCTTGATGTCGCGGTGCACGATGCCGTGCTGGTGCGAGTACGCGAGGGCTTCGAGCACGCCCGAGGTGATGATGAGCGCCTGCTCCGGGCCGGGGGCCTCGGCGCTGATCAGCAGGTCGCGAATGGTGCGGCCCTCGACCAGCTCCATCACGATGTACGGGACGGTGTTCGGGCCGACCCGGTCCTCGCCCGAGTCGTACACGGCGACGACGGCGTGGTGGTTGAGTCCGGCGACCGACTGCGCCTCGCGCGTGAAGCGGGCCTTGGAGACCGGGTCCTCGGCGAGGTCGGCGCGCAGCAGCTTCACGGCGACGGTCCGGCCCAGCCGGACGTCCTCGGCTGCGAACACCTCCGCCATGCCGCCACGGCCCAGGCGGTGGGTGAGCCGGTACCGGCCGTCGCCGACCAGGCCGCCGGCGCCCCAATGCTCAGGACCCTCGGCCATCCCGGCGCCGTTTCCCTCGGGTTCGGGTGCCATCAGTCCTCGCCGTCGTCTCTCTCGGCCGCCGCTCAGCGGTAGGTCCTTTTCGGGTGCTCCGATGAACGCTACAGCCTCGGAACAGGTCGCCGTTCGGACAATGGCGCGCCGTGACCCGTGGTCACGGAACGGGCACCCGGCTTGACGTGTGCTTGCCCTCCGGCAGACTGGGCCCGACATGCGCTCAGCCAGAGGCGTAGGGACACATCCCGAGGGGAAGCAACAGTCATGAGCCAGGACGGCACTCAGGGCCAGTACGCGGGCGGCTCTCTGGCCGGTGGCCGTTACCAGCTAAGGGACTTGCTGGGTGCGGGCGGCATGGCGTCCGTGTACTTGGCGTACGACACGGCGCTCGACCGGCAGGTCGCCATCAAGACCCTGCACAGCGATCTCGGCCGTGAGCAGTCGTTCCGCGAGCGCTTCCGCCGTGAGGCACAGGCTGTTGCGAAACTGTCGCACACGAACATCGTCTCGGTCTTCGATACGGGCGAAGGCGAAGTGACGTTCAGCGGCCCCGGCGCGGGCGACGCCGCGGTGATGCCGTACATCGTCATGGAGTACGTCGAGGGACAGCCGCTCGGCTCCATGCTCGACGCGGACGTCCGCCAGTACGGGGCGATGCCCGCGGACAAGGCGCTGAAGGTGACGGCCGACGTGCTGGCCGCGCTGGAGGTCAGCCACGAGATGGGCCTGGTCCACCGCGACATCAAGCCCGGCAACGTGATGATGACCAAGCGCGGCCTGGTCAAGGTGATGGACTTCGGCATCGCCCGCGCCATGCAGTCGGGGGTCACCTCGATGACGCAGACCGGCATGGTCGTCGGCACCCCCCAGTACCTCTCGCCCGAGCAGGCGCTGGGGCGCGGGGTCGACGCCCGGTCCGACCTGTACTCGGTCGGCATCATGCTCTTCCAGCTGCTGACCGGCCGGATCCCGTTCGACGCGGACTCGCCGCTGGCCATCGCGTACGCGCACGTGCAGGAGGAGCCGGTCGCCCCGTCCTCCATCAACCGCTCCGTCACCCCGGCGATGGACGCGCTGGTGGCGCGGGCCCTGAAGAAGAACCCGAACGAGCGCTTCCCCACGGCCGCCGCCATGCGCGACGAGGTCGCGCGCGTGATGTCGGCCGGCCAGACCGGTGCCCCGGTCATCGTCCCGGGCTCGCACCCCGGCGCCAGCGGGGCGGGCGTGGGCTCGGCCGTTTTCCCGCCGGTGGACTCCGGGTTCCAGGCGCCGCCGGCCCAGTCGGTGCAGCAGCCGTACGCGCCGACCCCGCCGCCGTCCCCGTACGCACCGCAGACCCCGCCGCCGGTGGCGCAGCCGCACGGGCAGGGCGGGTACGCCTACCCGCCCCAGCAGCAGCCGGTCCCGCACCAGCAGCAGTACGCGCCGCAGACCCCGCCGCCGTTCACCATCTCGCCGACGACCACCGCGGCCCCGGCCGGCGGCGGCTCCGGGAGCGGCGACAAGCGGAACATGCCCGTGATCATCGGCGCCATCGCGGTGGCGCTGCTGGCCGTCGGCGGTCTGATCGCGGCGATCTCGATGAACGGCGACGGGGACAAGGACAAGGCCGACGGCAATTCCGCGTCGCCCGGGGCCTCCACGTCCGCCTCGGCCAAGTCCGGCTTCAAGGGGCCGGACGTCTCGCGCACGATCGAGTCGTCCAAGTGCAAGGATCCGAGCAAGCACTACAGCGACGCCACGAAGTACACGGCGCCGGACCTGCGCTACAAGAACCTGCTCTCGGTCAAGGAGTGCATCCAGGCCTCCGGCGGCAAGTACAAGATCGTCGAGAAGGACGAGGCCGTGTACGGGAAGGACACCGTGCTCGACCAGAACCCGCGGCCCGGCGACAAGATCGACAAGGAAGGCACGGAGTACACGCTGACCGTGTCGACCGGCATTCCGGAGTAGTCGGGACAGCCGGGGCATCCTGGGCAACCAGGAGCAACCGGACGACATCCCGGGCATCCCGGCGACCCCGCCGGGGCGCCCGGGATGCCCGTTTTGTCCCCCCGTGGCAACCTGAGCACGACATCTCGGTGCTCGGGACGGGAGGGGCTCCCCGTGACTCAACGCCTCCGCGCACAGCGCTGGCTGGCCGGGGCCGCAGTGGCCGCCGCCGCGCTGTCCCCCGCCGCCTCCACCGCGTCCGCCTCGTCCCCCGCCGCCTCGTCCCCCGCCGGCCTCGCCGCGGCCGCACGCCCGCTCGCGCCGGCCGCCGCGGACTCCTCCGCCCGAGCTCCCCGCAAGGCCCCGAAGACCGATCCGGACGACACCGCCGACACCGGCGACACCGCGGGCACCGACCCGGTGGCCGACGTACCCCACGAGGCGTACGAGGAGCTCGCCGGCAGCGCCGCCGGGGTCGGGCGGGAACGGCCCGGGCGGCCGGCGGCCGAGCCCGCGAACCCGGACACCGTGCTGGCGGCCCGCCCCCTCCCGGTGCGCCCGCACCACCGGCCGGCCGCCCCGAAGGCGGTACCGCCGGTCCTGCCGGCCCTGCCGGCGCTGCCGGTCCCGCCGAGCCCGCCGCCCGCGGTCACCGCACTGGGCACCGGGCCGAACGAGCGCGCCGCCGATCTGGCCGCGCACATACTGCCGCTCGGCACCGGATTCGCCCTGATGGGACTGGGTCTGGGCTACCTCGGGATGCGCCTGCGCAAGGGCATCTGACCCCGCCCTGTGTGGGACGCGAGGCTCCCTCTCCCCCTTCCGGCCTACTCCTCAGGACGGTTGCGACCGTGGGCATACTCGGTATACATACTGAGTATGTCGATCCGCCACGGCCTTCTCGCCCTGCTGGAAAGGGGTCCTCGGTACGGCTCTCAGCTGCGTACCGAGTTCGAATCCCGCACCGGCTCCACCTGGCCGCTCAACGTCGGGCAGGTGTACACCACCCTCGCCCGGCTGGAACGCGACGGCCTCGTCGCACCCGGCGGCGAGGACTCCGCCGGGCACACGCTCTACGCCATCACCGACTCCGGACGCGCCGAACTGCACCAGTGGTACGAGCGCCCCGTCGACCGCACCAACCCGCCCCGCGACGAGCTGTCCATCAAGCTCGCCATGGCCGTGGGCGCCCCCGGCGTGGACATCCGCGCCGTCATCCAGGCCCAGCGGCACGCCACGATCAAGGCGATGCAGGACTACACCCGGCTCAAGGCGCAGGCGCTCGCCGCGATCGACAGCGGGAAGTCCCGCGAACGCGACGACGTGGCCTGGCTGCTGGTCCTGGAACAGCTGATCTTCCAGACCGAGGCCGAGGCCCGGTGGCTCGACCACTCGGAATCACGGCTCGTACGGCTCTCCCTGCCGGCCGACCGGAGAGCCGAGCCCGAACCACCCCAGGCCACAGACACCGACGCCCCCGCGGCCGCCGCCGCACCGAAGCCCCGCGCCTTCCGCACGCCCCGCGGCTGAGGCCACCACCGTCCCAGGGGGGACCTCCATGCCTGACCAGCAGTCCGCGCCCCACATACAGCCCGTACCGCCCGCGCCGTCCGCACGGCCGGTGCTCCAGCTCACCAAGCTCGTCCGCACGCACGGCAGCGGCGCCACCGAAGTGCACGCCCTGCGCGGCATCGACCTGTCGGTGTACCCCGGCGAGCTCGTCGCCGTCATGGGCCCGTCCGGCTCCGGCAAGTCCACGCTGCTCACGCTGGCCGGCGGCCTCGACACGCCCACCAGCGGCCACGTCATCGTCGAGGGCACCGACATCACCACCGCGAGCCGCAAGGAGCTGGCCGCGCTGCGCCGGCGCAGCATCGGGTACGTCTTCCAGGACTACAACCTGATCCCGGCCCTCACCGCCGCCGAGAACGTGGCGCTGCCCCGGGAGCTCGACGGGACCTCCGCCCGCAAGGCCCGCGTCTCGGCCCTGGCCGCGCTGGAGGAGATGGGCCTCGGGCAGCTCGCCGACCGCTTCCCCGACGAGATGTCCGGCGGCCAGCAGCAGCGCGTGGCCATCGCCCGCGCCCTCGTCGGCGACCGCCGTCTGGTCCTCGCGGACGAGCCCACCGGCGCCCTCGACTCCGAGACGGGCGAATCCGTCCTCGCCCTGCTGCGCTCGCGCTGCGACGCGGGCGCCGCCGGGATCCTCGTCACCCACGAACCGCGGTTCGCCGCATGGGCGGACCGCGTGGTCTTCCTGCGCGACGGCAGCGTCGTCGACGAGACCCTGCGCAGCCAGGCCGACTCCCTGCTCTCCGGGCAGGCCGGCCGGTGAACTCCTCGTACCACGCATGGATCGCGGCCATCCGGATCGCCCGCCGCGACGCCTGGCGGGCCAAGGGCCGCAGCGCCCTCGTCCTCGCGATGATCGCCCTGCCGATCGTCGGCGTGAGCGCCGCCGATCTCACCACGCGCAGCGCTCAGCTCTCCCCCGAGCAGGCCGTCACCCGTGCGATCGGCGCGGCCGACGCCCGGCTGAAGGACTCGGAGCTGAGCGGGCCCGTCTACCAGGACGTCGAGGGCAGGAACTCCATGCCCGTCGGCGGCTACGACAAGTACAACCCCCGGTCGGAGAGGGATCAGAACCTCCTGCCCTCCGCGATCCCGCCGGGTGCCCAGTCCCTGAAGGACAGCACGGCGCACACCAAGATCCGCACCCGGTACGGCCTGCTGGAGACCGACCTGCGGGAGATCGACACGGCCAGTCCGCTGGTCAAGGGCATGATCGAACTGCAGCGGGGGCAGTTGCCGCGGGAGCCGGGCGAGGTCATCGCCACGACCGCCTTCCTGAAGGAGTCCGGGTTCTTCGTGGGCTCCGAGTTCCGCGCGCGCGGCTCGGACGCCTGGTACCGGATCGTGGGCGCGTACGAGCTGCCGTCCGAGCTCAACAAGACCGAGATCCTCGCCCCGCCCGGCACCCTGCTGGCCCCGCTCGACAAGGCCTTCCAGGCCGCGGGGGTCCCCGGCGTGGTCGCCACCGACACCTACCTGGTCAAGGTCGGCGGCGATGGTTTCACGTGGAACATGGTCAAGGCGCTCAACACGAAGAGCGTGCAGGTCGTCTCCCGCGCCGTGCAGCTCGACCCGCCGGCCGAGTCCGACGTGCCGTACATCGTCCAGCAGAAGGAACTGGGCTACTACAACCGGGCCAACGGGCTCCCGACCACCGAACTGGCCGTCCTGGCCACGGTCGTCGGCCTCGCGATGCTGGAGATCTGCCTGCTGGCCGGCCCCGCCTTCGCGGTCGGCGCCCGGCGCTCGCGCCGCCAGCTCGGCCTGGTCGGCGCCAACGGCGGCGACCGGCGCCACATCCGGGCCATCGTGCTCTCCGGCGGCCTCGTCATCGGCGCCGCGGCCGCCGTCACCGGCACGGTCATCGGCGTCGCCCTCACCCTGGGGCTGCGGTCGACGCTGGAGGAGTATCTCGGCGCGCGCTTCGGCGGGTTCACGTTCCGCCCGCTGGAAATCCTCGGCATCGCCCTGCTCGCCGTCGTGACCGGCCTGCTGGCCGCGATCGCCCCCGCCGTCACCGCCTCCCGGCAGACCGTGCTGGCCTCGCTGACCGGCCGTCGTGGGGTCCGCCGGGCCAACCGGGTCCTGCCCGTCCTCGGCCTCGTCGCCCTCGCCGCCGGCGCCGCGATCGCCCTCTACGGCACGGCCTCCCGGATGGGCTCCACCGTCGTCGCGGGCGGCAGCGCCATCGCCGAGCTGGGCATCGTCGCCCTCACCCCGGTGCTGGTCGGCCTGTTCGGGCGGCTCGGGCGCTGGCTGCCGCTGTCGCCACGGCTCGCCCTGCGCGACGCCGTACGCAACCGGGGCCGTACGGCACCCGCCGTGGCCGCCGTCCTGGCCGCCGTCGCCGGCACCGTCGCGGTGGCCACCTACCAGCACAGCATGGACCTCCAGGCCCGCCACGAGTACGTCGCCGAACTCCCGGACGGCGCGGGAATGGTGGCCATCCACGAGCTCGGCCGCAGCAAGGACATGGGCGCCGTCCGCGAGGCCCTGGCCCAGGAACTCCCCCTGGCCGTACGGGCGGACGTGGACCACATCTCGTACGGCAAGCCCGGCTGTGAGCGGTTCACCGGCCCCGAGGGCTGCGGCCGGGCCGAGATCATGCGGCCCAAGGAGCAGCGCTGCCCGCTCTACGAGGCCAAGGACGGGATCGACTCGTTCACCCGCGCTCAGCAGAAGGAGCTGCGCAAGGACCCGCGGTGCACGTACAACCGCCACTCCGCGCAGTTCGACGTGGTCGTCGCCGACGAGAAGCTGATGGCGGCGCTCGCGGTCACCGATCCCGGCGCGGTGTCCGCCCTGAAGGAGGGCAAGGGCGTCTCCTTCGACAAGCGCAACGTCAAGGACGGCAAGGTCACCGTCCGGCTGATCGACAACAAGGACGACGACTACCAGCCGGGGGTCGACCCGAAGGGACAGGACAAGGTCTTCGCCGTCCACCAGACCCCCGACACCGCCGAGGGGTACGGCCTGGAGCTCGTCCTGCCGCCCGCCGCGGCCAAGAGCGCCGGGCTGACCACCCTGCCGTACGCGTCGTACTTCACCCTGGACTCCGCGGCCACCAGCCGGCAGAAGCAGCGGGTGGCGGGGCGGATCGACCAGATCGGCGTGGAGGCCCCCGTCACCATCGAGGCCGGCTACCAGACCGAGGCCGACATCACGATGCTGGCCCTGACCATCTTCGCGGGCCTGGTCACCATCGGCGCCGCCGGCATCGCCACCGGTCTCGCGCAGGCCGATGCCGAGGCCGATCTGAAGACCCTGGCGGCAGTCGGCGCACCGCCGCGGGTGCGGCGGACGCTCAGCGGCTTCCAGTGCGGGGTCGTGGCCCTGATGGGCGTGGTCCTGGGCTCGGCGGCGGGCATCCTGCCGGCGGTCGGCCTGCGGCTCGTCCAGCGGCGGGAGACGGAACACCTCATGGAGATGGCCGGCGACGCGAAGGACGTGCTGTACGTGCCGATCGCGGTGCCGTGGGAGACCCTCGGCGGGCTGCTCGTCGCGGTCCCGCTGGGCGCGGCCCTGCTGGCGGCCCTGGTCACCAAGTCCAGCGGCGCCATGGCCCGGCGCGAGGCGGGCTGACGGTCACTGTGCGTTCACGCCCCCGTACAGGGTGGATCACGCCCGTACGGGGGCACACCGTGTGAGTACGAAGGTGTGCGAGAGAATGGCGGCATGGAGATGCCGAGGAGTGAACGGTCGCAGGACAGCCCCCCGCACGGCCTGATCGTGGGACAGGACGGGATGCCGGTCGGCGGCGCCGATGACGAGTCGCGCGAGGTCCCGGTGACGGAGATGGTCGAACAGCCCGCCAAGGTCATGCGGATCGGCAGCATGATCAAGCAACTTCTGGAAGAGGTCCGCGCCGCACCTCTGGACGAGGCCAGCCGGGTCCGTCTCAAGGACATCCATGCAGCGTCCGTGAAGGAGCTGGAGGACGGCCTGGCTCCCGAACTGGTCGAGGAACTGGAGCGCCTGTCGCTCCCGTTCACGGAGGAAGCGATCCCCTCCGAGGCGGAACTGCGCATTGCACAGGCCCAGTTGGTGGGCTGGCTGGAAGGCCTGTTCCACGGCATCCAAACGGCCCTGTTCGCGCAGCAGATGGCGGCGCGGGCCCAGCTGGAACAGATGCGACGCGCCCTCCCCCCGGGCGCCCCGACGGAGGAGGAAGACGCCCACGGCGCCATCCGCTCGGGCCCGTACCTGTAAGCGAAGGCGGCGGCGGGGCTTGCGGGCCCCGCCACTTTCGTTTCCGGCCCCGCCGCACCATCCGGCCCGGCTAAATGCGGCTCCCCACCGGGGACATGGCCCGCGCATACTCATGGGTATGACCTACGACGCGATCGTCCTGGCCGGCGGCGCCGCAAGACGACTCGGCGGCGCGGACAAACCCGCCCTCCACGTAGGCGGCCGCGCCCTGATCGACCGCGTCCTGGACGCCTGCACGGACGCCGCCACCACCGTCGTCGTCGGCGGCCGCCGGCCCACCTCCCGCCCGGTCCGCTGGACCCGGGAGGACCCGCCCGGCGCCGGCCCCGTCGCCGCCCTGGACGCCGGTCTGCGCCAGACCACCGCCGAGCTGGTCCTCGTGCTCTCCGCCGACCTCCCGTTCCTCGACCGGGCCACGGTCCGCGCCCTCCTCCGCGCCCCCGCCCCCGGAGGCGACGGCGCCCTCCTGCGCGACCCCACCGGCCGCGACCAGCCGCTCGTCGCGGCCTACCGCGCCGAACCCCTGCGCCGCGAGCTCGCCCTCCTGGCGACCGAGCACGGCAGCCTCGCCGGGCTCCCCCTGCGCGCCCTCACCGCCGAGCTGGATCTGGCCAAGGTGACGGACACTGCGCCACTCGCCTCCTTCGACTGCGACACCTGGGACGATCTCGCAGCCGCCCGCGCCAGGATCAGGGAGCATGGAAGCGTGCTGGACCAATGGATCACCGCCGTCAAGACCGAGCTGGGCATCGACCTCGCCGTCGACACCAAGACCCTGCTCGACCTCGCCCGCGACGCCGCGCACGGTGTCGCCCGGCCCGCCGCCCCCCTGACCACCTTCCTGGTCGGCTACGCGGCCGCCCAGGCCGAAGCCACCGGCACCGACCCCGCCACCGCCGTCGCCGAGGCCTCCCGCAAGGCAGCCGACCTGGCCCTGCGCTGGGCGGCCGAAGCCGAGGCCGAGGCCGAACAGAACGGCTCAGGATGACCCCCACCGACGCCGACCACGCCCTCCAAGCCCTCGACGAGGCCCTGGCCCTGGTCAGCCGCGATCCCCGGTCCGGCGCGGCCGGCGCCCACCGCGCCGCCGGCTGGCCGCAGGCCCGGGAGGCCGCCGTCCGCGCCGGCTCCGGCATCCGGCCCCGCACCCACCGGGTCCCGCTCGCCGACGCGCTCGGCGAGGTGCTCGCCCAGTCCCTGGAAGCCCTCACCGATCTGCCGTCCTTCGACACCTCCGCCATGGACGGCTGGGCCGTCGCCGGCCCCGGCCCCTGGACCGTCCGCCCCGGCGGCGGCGTGCTGGCCGGCTCCGACCGCCCCGAGCCGCTGGCCGACGGCGAGGCGGTACGGATCGCGACCGGCGCCCGGATCCCCGCCGACACCACCGCCGTGATCCGCAGCGAGCACTCCCGCGAGTCCGGCACCCAGCTGCACGCCGACCGGGCCGTGCTCACCGGCCAGGACATCCGCCCGCGCGGCCAGGAGTGCCGCTCCGGCGATCTGCTGCTGCCCGCCGGATCCCTGGTCACCCCGGCCGTCCTGGGGCTCGCCGCGGCCGCCGGGTACGACGAACTCACCACCCGGCCCCGGCCCCGCGTCGAGATCCTGGTGCTCGGCGACGAACTGCTCACCGAAGGCCGTCCGCACGACGGCCTGATCCGCGACGCCCTCAGCCCCATGCTCGGCCCGTGGCTCACCCGGCTCGGCGCCGAGGTCATCGCCACCCGGCAGCTCGGCGATGATCCCGCCGGAGCCAAGGCCCTGCTGGAGGCCATCACGTGCTCCGAGGCCGACCTGGTCCTCACCACCGGCGGGACCGCCTCCGGCCCCGTCGACCACGTCCGCCCCGTCCTGCACGAGGCCGGCGCCGAGCTGCTGGTCGACGGGGTCGCCGTACGCCCCGGGCACCCCATGCTGCTGGCCCGGCTCGGCGACGGGGCCTGCGGCCAAGACCCGGTCCGCCACCTGGTCGGCCTGCCCGGCAACCCGCTCGCCGCCGTATCCGGGCTGCTGACCCTCGCCGAACCGCTGCTGCGCGCCCTCGCCGGCCGCCGCCAGCGGCCCCGGTACACGGTCCCGGTGCAGGGCGACGTACCCGGCCACCCGTACGACACCCGGCTCGTGCCCGTCCTGCTGACCGACGAGCACGCCGTACCGCTGCGCTACAACGGCCCCGCGATGCTGCGCGGCGTGGCCGCCGCCGACGGGCTGGCCGTCGTACCGCCGCACGGGGCGCGCGACGGGCAGGACCTCGAGATCCTGGATCTGCCGTGGGTCTCGGGAGGATGTTTCACGTGAAACTCCACGGCCAGGACGCGATGGCCCGTGGCGCCGACGAGAAACTCGTCTCACGGCGCATCAAACTGCCCAAGCGCGTCGTGGAGAAACCGCTCCGGCAGGTCGGCAAACGCCTGTTGATGGCCCTGTTCGTGCTGTTCCTGACGGTCCTGATCGTGTGGCTCGACCGCGACGGGTACCACGACAACGCCAACGGGACGGTCGACCTGCTCGACTGCGTCTACTACGCCACGGTGACCCTGTCGACGACCGGCTACGGCGACATCGTCCCGTACAGCGACAGCGCGCGGCTGACCAACATCCTGCTGATCACGCCCCTGCGCGTGCTCTTCCTGATCATCCTGGTCGGAACCACGCTGGAAGTCCTGACCGAGAAGACCCGCGAAGAGTGGCGGCTGAGCCGCTGGAGGAAGAACTTGCGTGAGCACACGGTCGTCGTCGGCTTCGGCACCAAGGGCCGCTCGGCCCTGCAGACGCTGCTGGCCACCGGCCTCCGCAAGGAGCAGGTCGTCATCGTGGACCCGAGCGCCAAGGTGATCGACACGGCCAACGCGGAGGGCTTCACCGGAGTCGTCGGCGACGCCACCCGCTCCGATGTACTGCTCCGCGCCGAGCTGCAGAAGGCCCGTCAGATCGTCATCGCCACGCAGCGGGACGACACCGCCGTGCTGGTCACGCTGACGGCCCGGCAGATGAACCGCGGCGCGAAGATCGTCGCGGCGGTCCGCGAGGAGGAGAACGCGCCGCTGCTGCGCCAGTCGGGTGCGGACGCGGTGATCACGAGCGCGAGCGCGGCGGGCCGGCTGCTGGGGCTCTCGGTGCTGAGCCCGAGCGCGGGCACCGTGATGGAGGACCTGATCCACCAGGGCAGCGGGCTGGACCTGGTCGAACGGCCCGTGAGGAGGGCCGAGGTCGGCAAGGGCGTACGGGAGACGGACGACCTGGTGGTGAGCGTGCTGCGCGGGCACCGGCTGCTCGCGTACGACGACCCGCACGCGAGCCCGCTCCAGCTGACGGACCGTCTCATCACCATCGTGCGGGCGGCCCCGCCCGCCTCGCCGTCGGTGACACTCGGGCCTGCCGACTAGCCGACCGGTCACGGAGTTGGCGTACCCTCCGGGCCATGCATGCGATCACCATCGAACAGCCCGGCGGCCCCGAGGCCCTCGTCTGGGCCGAGGTACCCGATCCGGTGGCCGGCGAGGGCGAGGTCCTCGTCGACGTCGCGGCGAGCGCCGTGAACCGCGCCGACATCCTCCAGCGCCAGGGGTTCTACGATCCCCCGCCCGGCGCCTCCCGTTACCCCGGCCTGGAGTGCTCGGGGCGGATCGCCGCCGTCGGGCCGGGGGTGTCCGGCTGGGCGGTGGGCGACGAGGTGTGCGCGCTGCTCGGCGGCGGCGGGTACGCGGAGCGGGTCGCCGTCCCGGCGGGCCAGCTGCTGCCGGTCCCGGCCGGCGTGGACCTGGTGACGGCGGCGGCGCTGCCCGAGGTGGTCTGCACCGTGTGGTCGAACGTGTTCATGGTGGCCCATCTGCGCCCCGCCGAGACGGTGCTGGTGCACGGCGGCTCCAGCGGCATCGGCACGATGGCGATCCAGCTGGCGAAGGCGGTCGGCGCGACGGTGGCGGTGACGGCCGGCGGCCCGGAGAAGCTGGCCCGCTGCAAGGAGCTGGGCGCGGACATCCTGATCGACTACCGCGAGCAGGACTTCGTGGCGGAGCTGCGGGCCGCGACGGGCGGCGCCGGCGCGGACGTGATCCTGGACATCATGGGCGCGAAGTATCTGGCGCGGAACCTGGACGCCCTGGCCGTGAACGGCCGCCTCGCGGTGATCGGGCTCCAGGGCGGGGTGAAGGCCGAGCTCAACCTGGGCGCGCTGCTGGCGAAGCGGGCGGCGATCACGGCCACTTCCCTGCGGGCGCGGCCGGCGGTGGAGAAGGCGGCCATCGTCGCGGCCGTGCGGGAGCACGTGTGGCCGCTGGTGGCCGCCGGCCGGGTCCGGCCGGTGGTGCACGCGACGTACGCGATGGCGGACGCCGCCGAGGCCCACCGCACGATGGAATCGAGCACGCACGTGGGCAAGCTGCTCCTGACCACCTGACGGGTCCCGCTGCGCGGAGCTCTCTCCCCGCCCCGCCCTTCTCCCGTTCACCGGGCGAAGGGCGGGTAGGGGACGAGCCCCGCTAGGCCCCCGTCACAGCGAACGCAGCAGCACCGCCGGCGACTCCACGCAGTCGGCCACGTACCGCAGGAACCCACCGGCCGTGCCGCCGTCGCAGACGCGGTGGTCGAAGGTCAGCGACAGCTGGACGACCTTCCGGACCGCCAGCTCACCCTCGTGCACCCACGGCTTCGCCACGATCCGGCCGACGCCGAGCATCGCCGCCTCCGGGTGGTTGATGATCGGCGTGGAGCCGTCCACACCGAACACCCCGTAGTTGTTCAGCGTGAACGTCCCGCCCGTCAGGTCCGCCGGAGCCAGCTTCCCGGCCCGGGCGACCTCGGTGAGGCGGGCGAACTCCGCCGACAGGGACTCGGCGCCGCGCGCCTGCGCGTCCCGGACCACCGGGACGACCAGGCCGCGCTCCGTCTGCGCCGCGAAGCCCAGGTGCACGGACGGCAGCCGCACGATCTCGTTCGCCGCCAGGTCCACGGTCGAGTTGAGCTCCGGGTACTTCGCCAGGGCGGCCGTGCAGATCCGGGCCAGCAGCGCGAGCACCGAGATCTTCGGTCCGCCCACGGCGTTCATCGCGGCCCGCGCCGCCATCAGCTCGGTCGCATCGGCGTCGACCCAGCACGTGGCGTCCGGGATCTCCCGGCGGCTGCGCGACAGCTTCTCGGCCACCACGCCCCGCAGGCCCTTCAGCGGAATCCGCTCACCGCTCGCCGCCACCGCCACGGGGGCGGGAGCAGGCACGGTCGCCGGCTCCGGTGCGCGGAGCGCCGCCTCGACGTCCGCGCGCAGGATCAGGCCCTCGGGCCCGGACCCGCGCAGCGCGCGCAGGTCGATCCCGTGATCCCGCGCCAGCTTGCGCACCAGCGGCGAGATCACGGCGACGGGACCGGTCGCCACGGGAGTGGCTGCGAGGGGAGCGGGTGCGATGGGAGCGGGTGCGGGAGCAGCGGCAACAGCCGGCGCCGCGGAGCCAGGTCGCACCCGCCTCCGACGCGCCGTGCGCGAGTGGTCCGTCCCGTAGCCGACCAGGACGTTGCCCGAGCCGGAGTCCTCGGGCTCCACCACCTCGTCCGCGCCCGCACCCACCGCCACCGTGATCAGCGGTGCTCCGACGGGGAGTTCCGTGCCCTCCTCCCCGAACCTGGCGGTGACCACACCGCCGTACGGGCACGGCACCTCCACCATCGCCTTGGCCGTCTCGACCTCGACCACGGGCTGGTCGATGGCGACGACGTCGCCCACCGCCACCAGCCAGCGGACGATCTCGGCCTCGGTCAGTCCCTCCCCGAGATCGGGGAGCTTGAACTCCATTACCTGCGGCATCAGTTCTCCCACTGCAGGCGGGCCACGGTGTCCAGGATCCGGTCCACACCGGGCAGATGGTGCTTCTCCAGCATCGGCGGCGGGTACGGGATGTCGAAGCCCGTCACCCGCAGCACCGGCGCCTCCAGGTGGTGGAAGCACTTCTCCTGGATGCGGGCGACGAGCTCCGCGCCCGGTCCGCCGAAGCCGTTGGCCTCGTGGACCACCACCGCGCGCCCGGTGCGGCGTACGGACGCCACGACCGTGTCCTCGTCGAACGGGACGAGCGAGCGCAGGTCCACGACCTCCAGGTCCCAGCCCTCCTCGCGCGCCGCCTCGGCCGCCTCCAGGCACACCGGCAGCGAGGGCCCGTACGTGATCAGCGTGGCGCTCGTGCCGGTACGTCGGACGAGTGCCTTCCCGATCCCCGGTACGGCCGCCGGCGTCTCGGGGTTCCACTGCGCCTTCGACCAGTACAGCCGCTTCGGCTCGAGGAAGACCACCGGGTCGTCGCTCGCGATCGACGCGCGCAGCAGCCCGTACGCGTCCTCGACGGTCGCCGGGGTCACCACGTGCAGGCCGGGAGTGGCCACGTAGTACGCCTCGGAGGAGTCGCTGTGGTGCTCCACCCCGCCGATCCCGCCGCCGTACGGCACCCGGATGGTGATCGGCAGCGGCATCGCGCCGCGCGTGCGGTTGCGCATCTTCGCCACGTGCGAGATCAGCTGCTCGAACGCCGGGTACGCGAACGCGTCGAACTGCATCTCCACGACCGGCCGCAGCCCGTACATGGCCATGCCCACCGCGGCGCCCAGGATCCCGGCCTCCGCGAGCGGGGTGTCCGTGCAGCGGTCCTCGCCGAACTCCTTCGCGAGGCCGTCCGTGATCCGGAAGACCCCGCCGAGCGTCCCGACGTCCTCGCCCATGACGTGGACCGTCGGGTCCTGCGCCATCGCGTCGCGCATGGCCCGTCCCAGGGCCTGCGCCATCGTCGCCGGCTTCACGGCCACCGTGGTCACGACTGCTCCTCCGCGTCGAGCTCGGCGCGCAGCATCTCCGCCTGCTCGCGGAGCCGGCCGGTCTGCTCCGCGTAGACGTTTTCGAACAGGTCCATCGGGTCGAGCACGGGCTCGGCGTTCATCCGCTCGCGCAGCGTCGCGGCCATCACCTCGGCGGCGTCCTTGGCCTCCTGGATGCCCGCCTCGTCCAGCATCCCGCGCGCGGTCAGCTCGCGCTCCAGCAGCTGCACCGGGTCGTGCGCCTTCCACGCCTCGACCTCGGCGTCACCGCGGTAGCGGGTCGCGTCGTCGGCGTTGGTGTGGGCCTCGATGCGGTACGTGACCGCCTCGATCAGCGTCGGTCCGCCACCGGCCCGGGCCCGCCGGACCGCCTCGGACAGCACCTCGTGCACGGCGGCGATGTCGTTGCCGTCGACGAGGCGGCCGGGCATCCCGTACCCGACGGCCTTGTGGGCCAGGGTGGGGGCGGCGGTCTGCTTGGCCAGCGGGACCGATATGGCGAAGCCGTTGTTCTGGACGAGGAAGACCACCGGGGCCTGCCAGACGGCCGCGAAGTTCAGGGCCTCGTGGAAATCGCCCTCGCTGGTGCCGCCGTCGCCCACCAGGGCGAGGGCGACCACGTCGTCGCCGCGCAGCCGGGCCGCGTGCGCCAGGCCGACCGCGTGCGGCAGCTGGGTGGCGAGCGGGGTGCTCAGCGGGGCGATCCGGTGCTCGCGCGGGTCGTAGCCGGTGTGCCAGTCGCCGCGCAGCAGGGTCAGCGCCTGGACGGGGTCGAGTCCGCGCGCCACGGCCGCGAGGGTGTCGCGGTAGCTCGGGAACAGCCAGTCCTGCTCCTCCAGGACCAGCGCGGCCGCGATCTCGCAGGCCTCCTGGCCGACCGTGGAGGGGTAGACGGCGAGCCGCCCCTGCTTGGTGAGGGCGGTGGCCTGGGCGTTGTAGCGGCGGCCGCGCACCAGCTCGGCGTAGCAGCGGCGCATCAGCTCGGGATCGAGCTTCTCGGCGGCCGGCGTGCCCAGCACCCGGTACGGCTCGGGGTCCGGGAGCAGCGGGGCGGCATCCGTACGGGGCCTCCAGGCGGGCGGCGGGGTGGATCGGTGGGACGCACCGGCACCGGGCAGCTCTTGGACCGTCATGGCGGCGTACACCTCCTCGTGGGAAGTCGTCTGGGCGCTCTGGGGGTACCCCCAGCGGTGGCTGGGGGAATGTGAGGCCCCTCACCAACCGATTGTTCGGTCGATGGCGCAATTTGGCTACAGGCGGCTCCAGGCTGTGGACAAAGTGGCGCCGGGGCCCTGGGATGGGTGCAGGACGTCCAGAAGAGGGAGGCAGTGGGCAATGCCGGATGAACAAATGGCCGCAGCGGGTTCCGCACCGGTCCCACCGGGAGGCGCACCTTCCGCCTCACAGGCCCCGCCGCGCGCCCTGGATCCCATCGACCGTTCGATCATGCGCCTGCTCCAGGCGGACGGCCGCGCGTCGATACGGTCGGTGGCCGAGCAGGTCCACGTGTCGCGGGCGAACGCCTACGCCCGGATCAACCGGCTGATCGACGACGGGGTGATCCGCGGGTTCACGGCCCGCGTCAACCACGAAAGGGCAGGCCAGGGCGCCTCTGCGTACATCACCCTGAAGATCGTCCAGAACTCCTGGCGCACGGTCCGCGAGAAGCTCCGCGAACTCCCGGGCGCGGCACACATCGCCCTGGTCAGCGGCGACTTCGACGTCCTGCTCCTGGTCCACACACCGGACAACCGCACCCTGCGCGAGCTGGTGCTGACCCGCCTCCAGTCCATCCCGGAGGTCCTCTCGACGCGCACGCTGCTGGTCTTCGAGGAGACCGACCTCCTCGACGCCGGCCCCAACGCCGGCCCGGCCATCTCCGAGGAGTAGCCGGCCGGAGGAACGACAGCGCCCCGGGAACGGCCTGGAGGGCCGTTCCCGGGGCGCTGTGCGAGGCGCCTACGGGCGGATCACTTGGTCTCGTAGTAGCCGAAGATGTCGACGATCAGGTCGGTGGTGTCCCAGCTCTGGTTCCAGAAGTCGACGACTCCGTTGACCCCGCCGGAGCTCGCCTGGACCAGGTTCGGGACGGTCTTGCCGGCCGTCCAGTTCAGCGTGGACGCGGTGGGACGCGTCAGCTGCGCCTCGGTGCCGCTCTCGTACTGGTCCGGCGTGTTCGTGTCCGGGGCGACCGAGAGGAAGCCGGCGTCCTTGGTGTTCGTCACCGTGGTGTTCAGGACGTAGCCCGCGATGCCCTGCTCGCCGTGCGAGATGGGCATCCAGATGTAGCCACGGGGGTACATCGGCCCCTGGCCCCAGGCACGGGTGTCGAGCATCCGGCCCGGGGTGACCGGCATGAAGGAGCCGGAGCTGTCGGGGCTGTAGTAGCCGACGACGTCGACGATGACGTCGGTCCCCGCCCAGGCGCCGTTGAGGACGTTGACCTTCCCGTCGGGACCGACCGGGACGACCACCGAGTTGGCGACGGTCTGCCCGGCCTTGAAGTTCACGTTCGAGGTGTTCGGAGCCTGCTGGCCGCTCGGGTAGGCCGTCAGGTGGCCGTCCTCGCGCGGGCCGGTGGCGGTCACGTTCAGCGCCACGGCGGTGGCGTTGGCGGGCACGTACCAGCCGCCGAGCTGCACGCCGATCGTGCCGCGGCCCGCGACCTGGCCCTGGGGCGCGCCCTGGCCGGAGCGGGTGTCCACGGCGCGGACCGGGGCCATCGGCGTGTAGCCGCTGGCCGCGGTGCGGGTGAAGTAGCCGGTGATGTCGGCGATCAGGTCGACCGCCGTCCAGCTGCCGTTGTAGAGCTCGACGGTGCCGTCCTTGCCGACCGGCACGACCACCAGGTTCGGGACGGTCTGGCCGGCCTCGAAGTTGAGGTTCGAGGTGGTCGGACGCGTGCCGCCGCCGGGGAAGGCCGTGACGTGCCCGGGGTTGGCGGCGTTGGTGACGGTGACGTTCAGGGCCACGGCCGTGACGCCGGCCGGGATCTTGCCGTTGCCGGCGATCTTCACCTTGGCCGAGGAGTACGCCTTGACCATGCCCATCGGGGCTCCGGTGCCGGTCCGGGTGTCCAGGAGACGGGTCGGGGTGTACGGGGTGAAGTCCGAGCCGACCGTCGACAGCGGGAGCTCGTTGACGACCTCGGCCTGGTTCGCGGCGTCCGTGACGGTGACCTTGACGTTGTACTCGCCGAGCTCGGCGTAGCTGTGCTTGAGCGACACCTCCTGGCCGGGGAGGGCGTCGGCGCCGTCGGTCGTCCCGTCGCCCCAGTTGTAGGTGACGCGGAGCGTGGCGCCCGGGGAGCTGAGGACCTGGGCCCGCACTTCGATGCCGTGCGCGGACGTGCTCTGCGCGTCGAGGACGAGGCCCAGGTCCGGGTTGCCGACGGCGGCCTCGGCGCTCTGGGCGGTCGCGGCGGTCTGGCCCTTGGCCGCCGGCAGGGCCTTGCGGACCGAGTGCTCCGCGGGGCTGTGGAACTTCTTGACTTCGGATGCACCGAGCTTGGCCAGGTCCGCTCCGGGAGCGGACACCCCCTTGGCCACCGGTGCGGACGGACCCGCGGCCGGACCGGCCGCCTGGGCCATGCCCGGGATGAAACCAACGCTGGCCGCGACGACGACGGCAGCGGAAACTACGAGACGGCGACTGCGCACCGGCCCCCCCATTTTCTCATCCTGCTTGAACATGTTCGAAAGCATGCTCATCGTACAGACCCCGCGCGGCGGCCGATCAGAAAATATGCGGCCGGATCGTACGGATCATGGCCGGTCACCGACCGCGTATGGTCCGCAGGCCGTCCAGCGCCATGTGGACGACCGCGTCGGCCAGTTGGTCCGCGGTGGTGCCGGGGTGCGGGCGGTACCACTCCACCAGGGAGTTCACCATGCCGAACAGCAGGCGGGTGGCCAGCCGGATGTCCACGTCCGCGCGCAGGTCCCCGTCGGCCGCGGCGGCCTTGAGGAGCTCCGCGACCTGGTGGTCGAACTCGCGCCGGCGCTCCAGGGCCCAGCGCTCGGTCCGGGTGTTGCCCCGGACCCGCAGCAGCAGCGTCACGTACGGGAGCTCGGCGACCAGGACCTCGACCGTGCGCCGCGTGACGTACTCGACCCGCTCGACCGCCCGGCCGCGTACGGCGCCCGGCTCCTCCAGGACGGCGAAGAGCCCGTCGAGCGCGCGGCTGACGGCCCGGCGCAGGAGCTCCTCCTTGCCCGCCACGTGGTGGTAGATCGAGGACTTCGAGATGCCCGCCGCCTTGGAGAGGTGCTCCATGGAGGTGCCGTCGTAGCCCCGCTCGTTGAAGACCTGGACGGCGACCGACAGGAGCGTCTCGGGGGTGTACGTGTCCCGCCTGGCGGTGGTCATTCGGCGTCCTCCGCGTAGCCGAGCTTGAACAGC
Organism: Streptomyces sp. NBC_01296; assembly: GCF_035984415.1. NCBI lineage: Bacteria > Bacillati > Actinomycetota > Actinomycetes > Kitasatosporales > Streptomycetaceae > Streptomyces > Streptomyces sp. NBC_01296. Next base: position 4,454,320 of record NZ_CP130720.1, read on the forward strand.
GCCAGCGAGGGCGCGTAGCGGCCGCCGGGACAGCGCTCGTCGAGGTGGTGCAGCAGGTCGTACGCCCAGTCGCGGCCGAGCCGGTCGTGCCATTCGGACGGGCCCAGCGGGTAGTTGACGCCGAGCCGCATCGCCGTGTCGATGTCCTCGGCGGTGGCCGCGCCGCGCGCGACGGCGTCGGCGGTCAGGTCGATCAGCATCGCGACCGTGCGCGCCACGATCATGCCGGGCACGTCGCCGATGACGGAGACCTGCTTTCCGAGCTTCTGGAACAGGCCGACCGCCTCGGCGAGGGTCCGCTCGCTGGTGTCCTCGCCGGCGGACAGTGCGATACGGGTGGCGCCGCGGTAGTCGAGTGCGAGGTCGAAGTAGACGACGTCGGCGAACTCGATCGCGGTCTTGCCGTCCGCGAGCACCAGCTGGCCCTCGCCGGGGAGCTGGATGTACGGGCCCCCGTGCTCGGTGGACGTGACCGCGATCCCGGCCTCCTCCAGCAGCTCGACGAGCCCGGCGGCGGGACCGAGGTCGCCGACCACGGCGACCTTCTCCGGGGCCTCCTCGGGACCGGCGGTGTGCGGGGCCTGAGCCTGGGCGTCCGGGCCGTACGGGAACCAGCCGTGCCCCGACTTGCGGCCCAGGCGGCCCGACTGGACCAGCCGGCGCTGCGCGAGGGACGGGGTGAACTTGGGGCTGCGGAAGAAGGACTCCCACACGGAGCGGGTGACGGCCTCGTTGACGTCCTGCCCGATCAGGTCGGTCAGCTGGAACGGGCCCATCTTGAAGCCGCCGCACTCGCGCAGCACGGCGTCGATGGTGGCCGGGTCGGCGCCCTGCTCCTCGTACACCGCGAAGGCCTCGGCGTAGAAGGGGCGGGCGATCCGGTTGACGATGAAGCCCGGGGTGTCGGCGCAGCGGACAGGCGTCTTCCCCCAGCCCAGCACGGTGCGGTACGCGCGCTCGGCGGCGGCCGCGTCGGTCGCGAAACCGCTGACCACCTCGACGAGCGGGAGCAGCGGGGCCGGGTTGAAGAAGTGCAGGCCGAGGAAGCGGCCGGGGTGCGCGAGGCCGGCGGCGAGCTCGGTGACGGAGAGGGAGGAGGTGTTCGTGGCCAGCAGGGCGTCCGGCGCGACCACCTCTTCGAGTGCTCCGAAGAGCGCGCGCTTGACGGCGGCGTCCTCGACGACGGCCTCGATGACGAGCGCGGCGCCGGCGAGGTCGGCGAGGGCGGAGGCCGCATCGATCCGGCCGATCGCGTCCTCGGCCTCGGCCGGGTCGAGACGGCCCTTCGCGGCCATGCGGTCGACGCGGTCCTGGACGATGCCCACGCCGCCTGCGGCGAGCTCGGCGTTGATGTCGTAGAGCAGCACCCGGTGACCTGCGAGAAGGGCGACCTGGGCGATGCCCTGCCCCATGGTGCCGGCGCCGACGACCGCCACAGTGCGGGACCGCTCGATTGCTGTCATGTCCTGATCCTCCCGCACCGGGTTATCCACAGGCCTGCCGGGCCCTCTTGTCCCGACCGATCGTTCGGTTACTCTAACTCCAGTCTGCTCTTCTTCACCCGCCCCTGCCTGATCTCAGTCTGCGACCCAGCCTGATCTTGCCCGGCTCAACGAGGAGTTGGTCCCTGATGGCCGCCGAGCTCACCGTCCCCCAGCTGTCCGACAAGCACCGGTCCACCCTGGACCAGGCCCTGGCGGCCATCCGCAGCCGCGCCTACTGGTCCCCGCATCCGGAGCACCCCAAGGCCTACGGGGAAACCGCGCCGGCCGACGGGCTGGCCGCCTTCGAGGCCGTCCGCGGCACCCGGCTCGACCTGGGCCAGCCCGGCACGGACGGCTGGACGGGCGCCGAGGTGTCCCCGTTCGGCCCCGAGCTGGGCGTGGAGTACCCGCACGTCGACCCCGACGTACTGCTGCCCGCGATGAAGGCCGGCATGGGCGCCTGGCGGGACGCCGGTCCCGAGGCGCGCGCCCTCGTCTGCATCGAGATCCTGGCCCGGATCGGCGCGCGGACGCACGAGTTCGCGCACGCGGTCATGCACACCAGCGGCCAGGCCTTCATGATGGCGTTCCAGGCGGGCGGCCCGCACGCACAGGACCGCGGCCTGGAGGCGGTGGCCTACGCGTACGAGGAGCAGACCCGCGTCCCGGGCCAGGCCGACTGGTCGAAGCCGCAGGGCAAGAAGGACCCGCTGGAGCTCGGCAAGACCTTCACGGCCGTCCCGCGCGGCATTTCCCTGATGATCGGCTGCAACACGTTCCCGACGTGGAACGGCTACCCGGGCCTGTTCGCCTCCCTGGCCACGGGCAACGCGGTGCTGGTCAAGCCGCACCCGCGCGCCGTGCTCCCGCTGGCGCTGACGGTGAAGGTGGCCCGCGAGGTCCTCGCCGAGGCGGGCTTCGACCCGAACCTGGTGGCGCTGGCCGTGGAGCGCCCGGGCGAGGGCATCGCCAAGACCCTGGCCGTCCGCCCCGAGATCAAGCTGATCGACTACACCGGCTCGACCGAGTTCGGCGACTGGCTGGAGACCAACGCCCGCCAGGCGCAGGTCTACACGGAGAAGGCCGGCGTCAACACGGTCGTCGTCGACTCGACCTCGAACTACAAGGGGATGCTGTCCAACCTGGCGTTCTCCCTCTCCCTGTACAGCGGCCAGATGTGCACCACCCCGCAGAACCTGCTGATCCCGCGGGACGGCATCGAGACGGACGCCGGCCACAAGTCGTACGACGAGGTCGTCGCAGACCTCGCGGCCTCGGTCGGCGGCCTGCTGGGCGACGACGCCCGGGCCAACGCGCTGCTCGGCGCCCTGGTCAACCCGGACGTCAAGACCCGCCTGGAGGCGGCGGCCGCCCTCGGCGAGGTGGCTCTGGCCTCCCGCGAGGTGGTGAACCCGGAGTTCCCGGACGCGGTGGTCCGTACGCCGGTGATGGTGAAGCTGGACGCCGCCAAGCCGGATCCGGAGGCCCCGTACCTCTCGGAGTGCTTCGGCCCGGTCTCCTTCGCGGTCGCCGTGGACTCCACGGCGGACGCCCTGGACCTCCTGCGCCGCACGGTGCGGGAGAAGGGCGCGATGACGGTCGGCGCGTACACGACGTCCGCGGACACCGAGCGGGCCATCGAGGAGGTCTGCCTCGAGGAGTCGGCGCAGCTGTCGCTGAACCTGACGGGCGGGGTCTTCGTCAACCAGACCGCGGCCTTCTCGGACTTCCACGGCTCGGGCGGCAACCCGGCGGCGAACGCGGCCCTGTGCGACGGAGCCTTCGTCTCGAACCGCTTCCGCATGGTGGAGATCCGCCGCCAGGCCTGACGGCGACGGCTGGAGCGGGCCCGGCGTGGCGGCGCCGGGCCCGCTTGACCCTCGACCTGGTGGAGGTCCCAGAGTCGTGGGTGTGGAGAGCGACATGCGCAGCATCGGCGAGATGGGCCGGGACAGCGGGCTCGGGGTGAGCGCCCTGCGGTTCTACGACCGCGCGGGCGTCCTCGTACCGGCCTGGGTGGATCCGGTGACCGGATACCGCTGGTACGCGCCCGAGCAGTTCGGCGAGGCCCGGCTGCTGGCCCGGCTGCGGCGCTCGGGGATGCCGCTCGCGGACATCCGGCTGGTGCTGGCCGGCTGGGCCGGCGGGGACACCGGCCTGGTGCCCCGGCTGCTCGACGCGCATCTGCGGCGGCTCGAACGCGGGCTGGCCGATGCGCGCGACGAGTTCTCCACGGTACGAGCTCTACTCGGACACAAGGAGACCCCCATGACCACCGCCACCGCCCGGCTGACCGTGCCGGGCACCGAGATCGCGGCCGCCCTGGACACCGTGCGCTTCGCCGCCGGAACCGACCCCGAGCTGCCGGTGCTCGGCGGGGTCCACTTCGACATCGAGGGCGACGCCCTGCACCTCGTGGCCACGGACCGCTACCGGATGGCCGTTGCCCGTACGTCCACCACCGGCCACGGCGGCGGCCGGGTCCAGGTGACCGTGCCCACCCCGCTCGTGGACGCGATGCGCGCCCTGCTGACCGACGCCGCCCCGGCCCGCCTCACCGTGGCGGGCGGCAAGGTGGAGCTGGAGACCCAGGGCCGCCAGGTCGCCGGGCAGAGCCTGGACGAGGAGTTCCCCGACTACCGCCGCCTCACCCGGCTGCCCGAGGGCCGCCGCCTCACGCTGGACGTACCGGCCCTGCGGCAGGCGCTCGGGGAGCAGGACGCCGAGGTGTGCGTCCTCGTCCTGACGGACACGGTGACCGTCGGCGACGACGACTCCACCGGTGACCGGGTGGGGGTCAACCCCGCGTTCCTCCTCGAGGCGCTCGCCGCCGCGGACGAACTGCTGCTGGAGTACGCCGGCCCCAAGGCCCCCCTCGTCCTCCTGCGCCCCGCCGACGAGGACGCCTTCTCGCTCCTGATGCCGGTCGCTCTGGACGCCTGACCCGCCCGGCCCTACGGCGCTGCCTCGTGCGGCTTCGGCCCTCCCCAGTGGAAGAGCGTCATGGCCACGCTCGTGGCCAGGTTGTAGCTGGAGACCTGGGGCCGCATCGGCAGGGAAACCAGATGATCGGCCCGCTCCCGCAGCTCGGGCGAGATCCCGTGCCGCTCCGAGCCGAAGGCGAGCAGGGCGTCGTCCGGGAGGGTGAGGGCGCGGATGTCCTCGCCCTCCGGGTCGAGCGCGTACAGCGGCCCGGCGGGCAGGGTGTCGAGCTCCACCCGGTCCACGGTGGTGGCGTAGTGCAGCCCGGCCCCGGCCCGGACCACGTTCGGGTGCCAGGGGTCGAGGTCGCCGCGGGTCACCACGCCGGTGGCGCCGAAGCCTGCGGCGAGCCGGACCACGGCGCCGACGTTGCCGAGGTTGCGGGGGTTGTCGAGCACGACGACGGGCGCGGTCCGGGGCTGCCGCTCCAGCCGGGCCCGGCCCTCGGCCCGGTCGGGCCGTACCGCCAGCGCCGCGACCCCGGTGGGGTGGACCCGGGTCAGCAGCGTCCGCAGCTCGGCCTTCCGCACCAGCCGCCCGACCTCGCCCGCCACGTCCGGAGCCAGCTCGCCGGCGAGCGCCCGCACGGCATCCGGATCATCGGCGACCACGGCCCGCACCTCGGCCCCGAACCGCAGGGCGTGCTTCAGCGCGTGGAACCCGTCGAGGAGTACGAGGTCCCCCCGCTCGGCGGCCTCCCGCCACTGCCGTGCGCTCTCGTCGGGGCTCCCGTGCTGCTCAGTCATGCCGACGAGCGTACGGGCCGTGGCCCGGGGGTCCGGGGCACGCCCCGGGAACGGGGAAAGGGCGGGGCGGGGAGAGCCCCGCGCAGCGCAACCCGCACGCCCCGGCGGGTCAGCGCACGCCGGCGCCCGGCTCCGCCGGCGCAAGGGCCCGCCCGGCCTCCGCCGGAACCGCCGCAGACCCCGCAGACGCCACCGCCCCCGCAGACCCCGCCGACCCCACCAGGCCGGAGGCCCTGGCCCCCACCCACACCAAGAACACCGTGGGCAGGAACACCGCATCGGCGGCGATCATCGCCAGGGAAAAGAACGGCAACCCCAGCAGCACCGCAATCCCGGCATGCTCGAGCATCATCGCCCCCAGCAGCACGTTCTTGATCCGCCGGTTGAACACCGTGAACGGGAACGCGACCTGCACCGCCACCGTCCCGTACGACAGCAGCATCACGAGCGTCCCGCTCCCCGCCACCACCGACGACAGTTCCGGCCACGGCGTGAAGTAGTCCAGACCGAGCGGGTAGTACAGCGCGGTCCCGTCCTGCCACCGCGAGCCCTGGATCTTGTACCAGCCGGCCGTCGCGTAGATCAGGCAGACCTCCGCCATGATCACCAGCAGCCCCGCGTTGTGCACCAGGTTCGCCAGGACGTCGAGGACCGCCCGCCCCTCGCCCTCCGGCTCGAACCGGTCCACCATCCACCACACCGCGCAGACCACCCACAGCGCCGCGAAGGCCGCCAGCCAGCCGTAGCCGAACCGCGCCGCCACGGCCCCGTACGCGAACACCGCGCCCAGCACACCCCACAGCACCGGCCCGGCCGCCCCCGCCGAGGCCGACCCCCGCAGCCGTGCGCGCCGCGCGTCCAGCGACCACACCTGTGCGCACCGGGTCAGCACCAGGTACATCGCCATCAGGTGGATGACGTTGTCCCCGCCGTCGCCCATGAACACGCTGCGGTTCTGCAGCGACAGCACCCCGGCCATGAACACCACGGACATCGCGCGCGTCCGCCAGCCCAGCATCAGCAGCACGCTCGACAGCACCGACACCGCGTAGACGGTCTCGAACCACAGCCCCGAGTCCGACCACATCAGCACCGTGAAGGCGTGGTTCGAGTCGATCAGCCGCTCCGCCAGCCCGAAGCTCCAGGGCCCGTCCGGCCCGTACAGCTCGTGCCGGTTGGGGAACTCCCTCAGCAGGAAGAACAGCCAGGTCGCGGAGAAGCCGATGCGGACGACGGCGCTCTGGTACGGGCCCAGCGCCCGTCCGGTGACCTGTGCGACCGCCCGGCCGGCAGCGGCCCGCGCCCGTCTCACAGCGTCCACCACGGCAGCTCCCGGTAGTACGTCTGGGTGTCGGTCTTCTCGTCGCTCCACGGCGGCGCCGCGACCGAGCGCGTCGCCGAGCGCAGCTGGATCCGTATGATCTCGCCCCGCACGGACCCGTCCTCCGTGAGCCGGTTCAGCGCGATCCGCCGCAGGTACTGCTCCGACAGTTCGCCGCGCTCGCCGATCGGCTTGTTGTCCTCGTCGTGCGAGCCGGTGAAGAAGTCCCAGGCCCGGCGCAGCTCGTTCTGCCGGGTGTGGCTCGGCAGCAGGCTGTGCCGGATGGCCGCACCGTCCTCGGCCGACAGGTCGCGCCAGCCGACGGGGACCGGCTCGCCGCCGAGGGTGGAGCGGACCTCGGCCCGCACCTCCACCGCGATGTTCTGCTGGAGCGGGTTGGGGGCGAAGAGCTTCCAGTTCTGCTCGAACTCGGGGTAGATCCAGTCGTCGACCGTCTGCGCGTGCTGCTTGCTCACCGTGTTGGACGGGGCGACGTGCAGGAAGACCAGCGCCAGGTGGCCGCAGGCGGCGAGGCCCACCGCCGCGAGGGCCAGGGCCGTGACGACGCGGTACGGGGCGGACAGGCCCGCGATCCCGGGAGCCCGCGGCGGCGCCGCCCGGTCGACGGGCGGCTCGACGGCCGCTTCGGCCGGGGGCTCGACCGGCGGCTCGACCGGCAGATCCGCCGGCGGACGGGCCGACGGGACGGGCGCGGCCGCCGCCGCGACGACCGGCGGATCGATCGGCGGACCGGCCGGCGCAGCAGCTGCTTCCGCGGGCTCGCGCTCGTTCGATTCCATCCCGCCCCGATCATCCGGCGTCCACAGGGTTGACCTCAGAGGTTGACACCCTACGGGCCGCCGACCCACCATTGAAGAGTACGAACCGAACGATCGGTCGGTCGGGCGGTCAACAATCTCTGGCAGGGGGCCGGGATGGTGGCAGTGACCCCGGAAACGGGGCAGGACTCAGGCCTCGGGGCTGACCTCGGGGCACAGCTCGCGGCAGCCTTCGACGCCGCCGTGGCGGCCGACGAGCGCGTCGAGCCGCGCGACTGGATGCCCGAGGCGTACCGCGCCTCGCTCGTCCGCCAGATGGCCCAGCATGCCCACTCCGAGATCATCGGAATGCAGCCCGAGGCCAACTGGATCACCCGTGCGCCTTCGCTGCGCCGCAAGGCGATCCTGATGGCCAAGGTCCAGGACGAGGCCGGCCACGGCCTCTACCTGTACAGCGCCGCGGAGACCCTCGGCACCAGCCGCGACGAGCTGCTCGACAAGCTGCACTCCGGCAAGCAGAAGTACTCCTCGATCTTCAACTACCCCACCCTGACCTGGGCCGACGTCGGCGCGATCGGCTGGCTCGTGGACGGCGCGGCGATCACCAACCAGGTGCCGATCTGCCGCTGCTCCTACGGGCCGTACGCCCGCGCGATGGTCCGGATCTGCAAGGAGGAGTCCTTCCACCAGCGCCAGGGCTTCGAGCTCCTCATGGCCCTGTCCAAGGGCACCGAGGCGCAGCACGCGATGGCGCAGGACGCCGTGGACCGCTGGTGGTGGCCCTCGCTGATGATGTTCGGTCCGCCGGACGACGAGTCGGCGCACTCCGCGCAGTCCATGGCCTGGCGGATCAAGCGGCACTCCAACGACGAGCTGCGCCAGCGCTTCGTGGACATCGCCGTTCCGCAGGCCGAGGCGCTGGGCCTGACCCTGCCCGACCCGGACCTGAAGTGGAACGAGGAGCGCGGGCACCACGACTTCGGTGCGATCGACTGGGCCGAGTTCTGGGACGTGCTCAAGGGCAACGGCCCGTGCAACGAAGAGCGGATCGGCCAGCGGCGCCGGGCCCACGAGGAAGGCGCCTGGGTCCGCGAGGCGGCCGCGGCGTACGCGGAGAAGCACACGGCCCGGACCTCACACACCGCGGTACAGAGCACGGCAACGAACGAGGAGGCAGGGGTATGACGCAGAACTGGCCACTGTGGGAGGTGTTCGTGCGTTCGCGCCGCGGCCTCTCGCACACGCACGCGGGCAGTCTGCACGCGCCCGATGCGGAAATGGCCCTGCGCAACGCCCGCGACCTCTACACGCGGCGCGGCGAGGGCATCTCGATCTGGGTGGTGCCCTCCACCGAGATCACCGCGTCCTCGCCGGACGAGCGGGACCCGTTCTTCGCCCCGTCGGCCGACAAGCCGTACCGGCACCCGACCTTCTACGAGATCCCCGAGGGGGTGCACCACCTGTGACCAGCACCGATGCCGTTCAGCCCGATCTCGTTCAGTCGGCGGCCCTCGCGCTGGGGGACGACGCCCTGATCCTCTCCCACCGCCTCGGCGAGTGGGCGGGTCACGCCCCCGTCCTGGAGGAGGAGGTCGCCCTCGCGAACATCGCGCTCGACCTCCTCGGCCAGGCCCGCATCCTGCTGTCCCTGGCAGGCGACGAGGACGAGCTGGCCTTCCTGCGCGAGGAGCGGTCCTTCCGCAACCTCCAGCTGGTCGAGCAGCCCAACGGGGACTTCGCCCACACCATCGCGCGCCAGCTCTACTTCTCCTTCCACCAGCACGAGCTGTACGCGGAACTGGCCGTCGGTGACGGCCCGTTCGCCCCGCTGGCGGCCAAGGCCGTCAAGGAGACCGCGTACCACCGCGACCACGCCGAGCAGTGGACCCTGCGGCTCGGCGACGGCACGCAGGAGAGCACCGCGCGCATGCAGGCCGCCCTGGACGCGCTGTGGAAGTTCACGGGCGAGATGTTCCAGCCGGTCGACGGCATCGGCGGCGTGGACTGGGCCGCCCTGGAAGCCCGCTGGCTGGCCGCCGTGGGCGGCGTACTGGAGCGGGCCGGGCTCACGCTCCCCGAAGGCCCGCGCACCGGCGCCTGGGCCGCCGGGGCGGGCCGCCAGGGCCTGCACACCGAGTCCTTCGGCAGGCTGCTCGCCGAGATGCAGCACCTGCACCGCAGCCATCCGGGGGCGTCATGGTGACGGACAAGCCGCGCACCGCGGCCCCTGCGGCCGGCCCCGAGGCTCCGCAGACCCCCGAGGCCATGACCCGCCTGGAGGCGGAGCTGGCCGAGCTCGCCGGCTCCGTGCCGGACCCGGAGCTGCCCGTCCTCAGCCTCGCCGAGCTCGGCGTCATGCGCGGCGTGCGGATGCACGAGGACGGGCACGTCGAGGTCACCCTCACCCCGACCTACACCGGCTGCCCCGCCATCGAGGCCATGTCCGCCGACATCGAGCGGGTCCTGACCGGCCACGGCATCCCGGACGTGCGGGTGCGCACCGTCCTGGCCCCGGCCTGGTCGACCGACGACATCAGCGCGGAGGGCCGGCGCAAGCTCGCCGAGTTCGGCATCGCCCCGCCGCGGCCGCACGCGGCCGGCGGACCGGTCCCGCTCACCCTCTCCGTCCGCTGCCCGAACTGCGGATCGACCGACACCGAGCTGCTCAGCCGGTTCTCCTCCACCGCATGCAAGGCGCTGCGCCGCTGCACCGCCTGCCGTGAACCGTTCGACCACTTCAAGGAGCTGTAGATGGCCGCGTCCACGCCGTCGCCCACGTCGGGCTCCGGGCGCCCCGCGCGCCACGGCGCCTTCCACCCGCTGACGGTGGCGGCGGTCGACCGGCTCACCGACGACTCCGTGGCGCTGACCCTGCGCGTCCCCGAGGAGCTGCGCGGCGAGTACCTGCACGCCCCCGGCCAGCACCTCACGCTGCGCCGCAGCACCCCCGAGGGCGTGGAGATCCGCCGTACGTACTCGATCTGCTCCCCCGCCCCGGACCCCGCGGGCCCCGGCCCGGCGGCGCTGCGGGTGGGCGTGCGGCTGGTGGAGGGCGGCGAGTTCTCCACGTTCGCGCACAAGGAGATCGCCGCCGGGGACGTGCTGGACGTGATGGTCCCGGCCGGGCGCTTCGTCCTGGAGCCGGACGCCGCGCCGGCCACCGGGCACTACGCGGCGATCGTCGGCGGCAGCGGGATCACCCCGGTGCTGTCGATCGCCGCCTCGCTGCTGGCGGCACGGCCCGACGCCCGGTTCTGCCTGGTCCGCAGCGACCGTACGGCGGCGTCGACGATGTTCCTGGACGAGGTCGCCGACCTCAAGGACCGCTTCCCGGACCGGTTCCAGCTGGTGACGGTCCTGTCCCGGGAGGAGCAGGAGGCCGGGCTGCCGTCCGGCCGCCTCGACGAGGAGCGGCTGAAGGCCCTGCTGCCCGCGCTGCTGCCCGTCGCGGACGTCACGGGCTGGTTCCTGTGCGGCCCGTACGGGCTGGTCGTGGGCGCGGAGCGGGCGCTGGGCACGCTCGGCGTCGTCCGGACCCGGATCCACGAGGAGATCTTCCACGTCGAGGACACGGCACCGCCCGCCCCGGCCGCGGCCCCTTCCCACGTACGGGTCACGGCCCGGCTCGACGGCCGCTCCGGGACCTGGCCGGTCCGCGACGGGGAGTCCCTGCTGGACGCCGTGCTGCGCAACCGCGCGGACGCCCCGTACGCCTGCAAGGGCGGGGTCTGCGGCACGTGCCGGGCGTTCCTGGTCACGGGAGAGGTCCGGATGGACCGGAACTTCGCGCTGGAGGCGGAGGAGACGGAGGCCGGTTTCGTGCTGGCCTGCCAGTCGCACGCGGTGACGGAGGAAGTGGAGATCGACTTCGACCGCTGAGGCGCCGCCCCTTTCCTTCGCTGTGCATTTTCCACCGCGTGCTCTATCTTGACGCACCGTCAGGTCCGGACCGGGCCTGACGGGGATCCGGTGCGCGCGGGAGGACAGGCAGTGGACTTCACCTTCACCGAGGAGCAGCAGGCCGCCGTCGAGGCGGCGAAGGCCGTCTTCGCGGACGTCGCCCCGGACGGCGTGCCCAGCCCCGCGCTGACCCCGGGGGCCGTCGCCGAGGACTTCGACCGGCCGCTGTGGGCCAAGCTCGCCGCGTCCGACCTGCTGAGCCTGGTCCTCGCCGAGGAGCACGGCGGGGCGGGCCTCGACGCGATCGCCCTGTGCCTGGTGCTGCGCGAGGCGGCGAAGGTGCTGGCCCGGGTTCCGCTGCTGGAGCACTGCGCCACCGCCATGGCCGTCCAGGCCCACGGCAGCCCCGAACTGGCCGCCGCCCTGCTGCCCGAATCCGGGCGGGGCACGCTCGTCCTCACCGCCGCCGCCCACGGGCGCAGCGGCCACGATCCCGCGGAACTCTCCGTCACCGCCCGCCGCGAGGGCACGCAGTGGACCCTCGACGGGGTCCAGACGGCCGTCCCGTGGGCGCACGGCGCCGACTGGATCGCCGTACCGGCCCACACCGGCGAGGGCGAGGCCGTGCTCGCGCTCGTCCCGCGCGCCGCCGAGGGCCTCACCCTGGCCGAGCAGGTCTCCACCAGCGGGGAACGGCTCGCCGAACTCGCCCTGGACGGCGTACGGGTGCCCGCGAGCCACCTCATCGACACCCCGGGGGCCTGGGAGCGGCTCCGCCAGCTGCTCGCCACCGGAACCTGCGCCCTGGCACTCGGACTCGGCGAGAACGTCCTCGCCATGACCAGCCAATACACCGGCAAGCGCGAGCAGTTCGGCTTCCCGGTGGCCACCTTCCAGGCCGTCGCCGTCCAGGCCGCCGACCGCTACATCGACCTGCGCGCCATGGAGGTCACCCTCTGGCAGGCCGCATGGCGGCTCGACGCGGCGACCGGCGGAGCCGGCGGCCCGCTGCCGAGCGCCGGGGACGTCGCCGTTGCCAAGATCTGGGCCTCGGAGGGGGTACGCCGGGTCGTGCAGACGGCACAGCACCTGCACGGCGGCTTCGGCGCCGACACCGACTACCCGCTGCACCGCTACCACGCGTGGGCCAAGCAGCTGGAGCTCCAGCTGGGCCCGGCCGCCGCGCACGAGGAGGCGCTGGGCGACCTGCTGGCCGCCCACGCCCTCGCCTGACGGCCGGCGCCCGGCGCTCTAGAGCACGAAGGCCGGGTTCCCGGTGTCGGTCACCATCGGGCGCCCGGCGCCGTCCCAGGCCTGCATGCCGCCGTCGATGTTCACGGCGTCGATGCCCTGGCGCACGAGGTACTGGGTGACCTGCGCCGAGCGCCCGCCGACCCGGCACATCACGTGCACGCGGCGGCCGTCCTCGACGACCTCCGTCACCTCACCGAAGCGGGCCACGAAGTCGCTCATCGGGATGTGCAGGGCGCCTTCCACGTGTCCGGCAGCCCATTCGTCGTCCTCACGGACGTCGAGGACAAAGCCTTCGGAGGGCACCGCGGCGGCGTCCACCGAGGGAAGCGGTCCGAAGTTCATACGTCGCCTTCTCTCATCGCAGGTCTGACTCCCAACCTATCCAAACTCCGCGAGCTCGGCCTCGCGCTCGGAGACCTGGGCCAGCAGCTGCTCCGCGATCTCCTCCAGCAGCCGGTCCGGATCCTCCGGCGCCATCCGCAGCATCGACCCGATCGCGCTGTCCTCCAGCTCCCGCGCCAGCACCGACAGCAGCTCCTTGCGCCGTGCCAGCCACTCCAGCCGGGCGTACAGCTCCTCGCTCTCGTTCAGCTGCCGCACGGCCTCCGGCACGGGACCCGCCGCCCACTCCTCGGCCAGCTCGCGCAGCATCTGCTCCTCGCCCCGCGCGTACGCCGCGTTGACCCGCACGATGAACGCATCGCGCCGCTCCCGCTCGGCCTCGTCCCGGGCGAGATCCGGGTGCGCCTGACGGACGAGCTCGCGGTAGAGCCGGCGTACCTCCTCCGTCGGCCGCACCCGCTCCGGGGGCCGCACCGGGTGGTCGGTGAGCATCGCGGACGCGTCGTCGGAGATGCCGTCCGAGCCCATCCAGTCGTGGAACAGCTCGTCCACGCCCGGCATCGGCATCACCAGCGAGCGGGCGTCCCGGGCCCGTCGCAGATCCTCGGCATCGCCGCTGCGCTCCGCCTTCGCCTCGGCGATCAGCGCATCCAGCTCGTCGAGCCTCGAGTACATCGGGCCGAGCTTCTGGTGGTGCAGGCGGGAGAAGTTCTCCACCTCCACCCGGAAGGTCTCCACGGCGATCTCGAACTCGATCAGCGCCTGCTCGGCGGCCCGCACGGCCCGTTCAAGGCGCGCCTCGGGACGCTCGTCGCCGGTCTCTTCAGTCTGCTGCTCGCTCACCCGGCCACCCTAAGGCCGGTCGGCCCGGGCCGATGTTTCACGTGGAACATCGACCCGGGACCGTGACCCCGTGTCCCCGGGCCCCGGGACCCGGGACCGCGACCCCGGGCCCGGGACCGTGACCCGCTCAGACCCCGGCCTCCGCCGCGATCCGCCCGGACCGCACCGCCGCCAGCAGGTGCGCGTGGTCGGCCTCGCTCCGGTCGGCGTACGCCACCGCGAAGGTGGCCATCGCCTCGTCCAGCTCGTCGTTCTTGCCGCAGTACCCGGCCAGCAGCCGCGGATCGGCGCTGTGCGCGTGCGCGCGGGCCAGCAGGGCGCCGGTCATGCGCCCGTAGTCGTCGATCTGGTCGGCCGCCAGCGCCGCCGGGTCCACGCTGCCCTTGCGGTTGCGGAACTGCCGGACCTGGTACGGCCGCCCCTCCACCGTGGTCCAGCCCAGCAGGATGTCGGAGACCACCTGCATCCGCTTCTGCCCGGCCACCACCCGGCGGCCCTCGTGCTCCTCGACGGCAGATGCGAAGCCCAGCGCGGGCAGGTGCGGCAGCAGCACCGACGGCCGCGCCTCCTTGACCTGGAGCACCAGCGGCTCGCCCCGGTGGTCCAGCAGCAGCACCACGTACGAGCGGGTGCCGACGCTCCCGGTGCCGACCACCCGGAAGGCCACGTCGTGGATGGCGTAGCGGGCCAGCAGCGGCAGCCGGTCCCCCTGGAGGGTTTTCAGGTACGGGCCCAGCGAGTCCGCCACGGCCGCCGCCTCGGCGTCGCCGACCCGGCGCAGCACCGGCAGGGCGTCGACGAAGCGCCGCCCGCCGTCGGAGCCGGCCTCGGTGGACTTGGCGGCGAACCGCGCCGAGGTGTTGTTGCGGGCCTTCTCCGAGACCCGCTCCAGCGTGCCCAGCAGGTCGCGGGCATCGGTGTGGGAGACGAGCTCCTCGTCCGCGATGGCGTTCCAGGCGTCCAGCGCCGGCAGCTTGGCCAGCAGCCGCATGGTGCGGCGGTACGCGCCCACCGTGTCGTGCGCCGCGGCCCGGCAGGTGTCCTCGTCCGCGCCGGCCACCCGCCCGGCCAGGACCAGCGAGGTCGCCAGCCGCTTCAGGTCCCACTCCCACGGGCCGAACACGGTCTCGTCGAAGTCGTTCAGGTCGATGACGAGCCGGCCGCGGGCATCCCCGTACAGGCCGAAATTCGCCGCATGGGCATCGCCGCAGATCTGCGCGCCGACCCCGGTGACCGGGCCGCCGGACAGGTCGTGCGCCATCAGCCCGGCCGATCCGCGCAGGAACGCGAACGGGTTCGCGGCCATCCGGCCCACCCGGATCGGCGCCAGCTCGGCGACCCGCCCGACGTTGGACTCCTCGACCGCCTGCACCGCGTCCGGCCGCCCGGCCGGCGCCTCGAAGTGCGCGTGCGCCGAGCGCGGCACCCGCATGCGCAGCGCCTTGCCCGCCTCCTTGGGCGAGCCCGCCACGGCCCGCGGGGCGAACCCGTCGACCGCGGGTATCCGCCCGCCGCCCGTCGTCCCGTCCGGCTCCGCAACCCGCTGCTCCGGTACCGCCACCATCCGTGCCGCCCCCGCCCGTACCCGTCGTACTGTCCCGGCCAACATCATCAATTCGGCCCGACCGTATCTAGAGCCCGGCGTCCCTGGCCAGCAGGGCGGCCTGAACCCGGTTCTCGCAGCCCAGCTTCGCCAGGATCCGGCTCACGTACGTCTTCACCGTCGCCTCGCTCATGTGCAGCCGCCGGCCCGCGTCCGCGTTGGACAGCCCCTCGCCCAGCAGCGCCAGCACCCCGCGCTCGCGCTCGCTCAGCTCCGCCACCCGGCGCCGGGCCTCCTCGCCGCGCCCCGCGGCCTGCCCCGAGGCCAGCTGGTCGACCACGTGCCGGGTCGCCCCCGGCGAGAGGTACGCGTCCCCGGCCGCGGCCGCCCGCACCGCGCCGATCAGCTCGCCCGGCGCCGAATCCTTCAGCAGGAACCCCGCGCCGCCCGAGCCGAGCGCCCGCAGCACGTTCTCCTTCTCCCCGAAGGTGGTCAGGATCAGCGCCCGGACCTCCGGTGCCGCCCGCCCCAGCTCACCGAGCGCGGTCAGGCCGTCCATCACCGGCATCTGGATGTCCAGCAGCATCACGTCCGGCGCGTGCGCGCGGGCCAGGTCCACGGCCTCACGGCCGTTCGCCGCCTCCGCGACGACCTCGATGTCCGGAGCCGAGGTCAGGATCATCCTGATCCCGGCCCGGATCAGCGGCTCGTCGTCAGCGATCACCACTCGGATCACCTTGGCTGTCACCCGCGCTCCTACTGCTCGACCTCGTACGCCTGCTTGTCGACGAGCTTGCCGTCCTTGAAGCAGAACCGGAAAACGGTATCGGTGGAGAGCCCCGAGTCGTCCGACGACAGCAGTGCCAGACACTGGGCGCCCTCCGGCCGCTCCGGTCCCTTCCGGTCCAAGCCGTCGGTGAGGAAGCTCTCGCCGTCGGGGAGCCGGCTGCGGACCGCCTCCTCCGGCTCGCCCACCTGCACCCTGTCGTAGTCGTCCTGGCTGATCATCGCGCTGCCCGCCGTGCCCATCAGCAGCACCACCCCGGCCCCGAGCACGATCACCAGCAGCACCACCGCCGCGAAGGCGATCCCGCAGCCCATCGCGAGGCCCCCGGTCCGGCTGCGGCTCCGTACGGCCAGCTCCCGGTCCACCGCCGCCCAGTCCATCGGCGGCGCACCCGCGAGCCCCAGAGCCTGCGCCTGCTGCCCGAAGTCGTCGGCGATGTCCTCCACGCCCGCCGGCTCCGTCCCGTACGGCAGCACCCCGGCCACCCGGAACCCGCCACCCTCGGTCGTGCCCGCGTGCACCATCCCGCCGACCAGCCGGGCCCGTTCGCGCAGCCCCGTCAGCCCCTGTCCGCCCGACACCACCTCGCCCGTGCCCGGCCCGGCCGCGGGCCCGTTGGCGATCTCCACCACCAGCGAGTCGTCCTCGTACCGCAGTTCCACCGAGATCGGCGCCCCCGGAGCGTGCTTGTACGCGTTGGTCAGCGCCTCCTGCACGATCCTGTACGCCGCGTGGTCGCAGGCCGCGACCAGCGGCCTCGGCCGCCCCGCCGAGGTCATCCGTACGTCGGTCCCCGCGCTCCGCGCCGCCTCGACGATCCCGGTGATCCCGGCCACCCCGCGCGCCGCGGGCTGGGCCTCCTCGACCGGCACCGGCGCCTCGACGCCGTCCCGCATGATCCCGACGACCTCGCGCAGCTCGTGCATCGCCGCGACCGAGGCCTGCCGCAGCACCCCCACGGCCTCGCGCTGGCGGTCGGTGAGCTTCGGGTCCACCTCCAGGGCGCCGGTGTGCACGGAGATCAGCGCCAGCTGGTGGCCCAGGCTGTCGTGCATGTCCTGGGCGATCCGCTGGCGCTCGCGCAGCCGGGCCTGCCCGGCGACCATCGCGCGCTCCCTCATCAGCTGCCCGTTGCGCTCCTGGAGCGCCTGCAGCAGGGTCCGGCGCTGCGACCAGTAGCGGCTGGCCAGACCCGGCATCACCGTCATCGCGAGGAACATCAGCGTGGAGAAGACGATCACCAGTACGGGCCGCTTGTCGGACCACGCCTGCAGCACACCGAAGCCGACCGAGGCGAGGAAGGCCAGCGTGAACGCGGTCAGCGCCCGGCCCACCCCGACGATCCTGCGCCCCGCCGACCAGCCCAGCAGGATCATGACCAGGAACGAGCCGGGCAGGAACGGGGACACCGCCGCCGCCACGACCAGGGTCGCCGCCGGCAGGCGGCGCCGCAGCAGCGTGAGCAGCACCACAGCCGCGGCGCTGCCGATCATCCGCTGCACGCTGCCGTTGTCGAGCTCCTCGACCCCCAGGCCGAGCAGCGCGATCAGCCCGGCGATCACCAGGTCCCCCGCCAGCATCCGCCGGGTCCACGGCTCGGGGCCCGTCAGCCAGTCCCAGCCCGCCCGCATCCTCGCCGTCGCATCCACGCGACCGACCCTAGACACCCGCGCCCCCGCCCGGCCGCCCTCTTTCGTCGCGCCCTGCGTGACGAAAGTCGTACGGCCGACACCGCGGCCGCAGCGGCCACGGCCCCCAACTCCCGGCGCACGAAACGGGATCGGCCCGCCGGCGGTCCGCAAGGACGACCCGCTCGAGATCAACACCCCACCAGGGCACGGGAAAAGCGAAACGGCCGCCATCGCTTTCGCGATGACGACCGTTTCGTCGATGTGGGCGAGGGGGGATTTGAACCCCCACGTCCCGAAGGACACTGGCACCTGAAGCCAGCGCGTCTGCCGTTCCGCCACTCGCCCGAGCAGCTCCCCAGTGGATCTTCCCTTTCGGTCCGTTCCCCTGGCGACGTCGAAACATTAGCACGTCGGACGGGGTGGATTCACATCGCTTTCCCCGCCCCCGTCGACCCCGCTCCGAATGCCCCTCCCGCACCGCACGTCCGGTGCGGGACACTGTCCCCTGAGCACCCCTACGATCCCTTGTGAGGACCAACACTCCTGCGCATGGGACCCGGGGGGAACCAGCCGAATCCGCCACGCGTGGATACGATCAGTAAGCAGTACAGGGCGACAACGACGGAGGAGGTGCCCCATGGGAGTCCTGAAGCGGTTCGAGCAGCGACTCGAAGGTCTGGTGAACGGCACCTTCGCCAAGGTGTTCAAGTCCGAGGTCCAGCCCGTCGAGATCGCCGGCGCGCTCCAGCGCGAGTGCGACAACAACGCGACGATCTGGAACCGCGAGCGGACCGTTGTCCCCAACGACTTCATCGTCGAGCTCAGCACCGGCGACTACGAACGCCTGAGCCCCTACTCCGGCCAGCTCGGCGACGAGCTCGCGGGCCTCGTCCGCGACTACGCCAAGCAGCAGCGCTACAGCTTCATGGGCCCGATCAAGGTCCAGCTGGAGAAGGCCGACGACCTCGACACCGGGCTCTACCGGGTCCGCAGCCGTACGCTGGCCTCCAGCACCTCCCAGGCGCAGCCGTCGGCCCCCCCGAACCAGCAGGGCGGCTACGGCTACCCTCCGGTCGCCGCACCGCCGATGCCGGCCGGACCGCCCCCGGGCGGGGCCGCGCGCCGGCCGGGCGGCGGCGGCCCGGCCCCCGTACCGACAGCGGGCGCCACCCGGCGCCACTGGATCGAGATCAACGGCACCCGCCACCAGATCTCGCGCCCCACGCTCGTACTCGGCCGAAGCACCGAAGCCGACGTGCGGATCGACGACCCCGGCGTCTCGCGCCGGCACTGTGAGATCCGGACCGGAACGCCCTCGACGATCCAGGATCTCGGGTCCACCAACGGCATCGTGGTGGACGGGCAGCACACCACCCGCGCTACGCTCCGCGACGGCTCGCGGATCGTCGTGGGCAGTACCACCATCATTTACCGGCAAGCCGAAGGGTGAAGCGGGGGCAATGTCAGAGCTGACCCTGACGGTCATGCGGTTGGGTTTCCTGGCCGTTCTGTGGCTGTTCGTCATCGTGGCCGTCCAGGTCATCCGCAGCGACCTCTTCGGTACGCGCGTCACGCAGCGCGGTTCGCGCCGCGGCAGCGCCGCGTCCGGAGCGCCGGCGCAGGCCGGAGGCCGGCAGACCGCCGCGCCTCCGCAGCAGCGCCAGCGCCGCGGAGCGCCGACCAAGCTCGTCGTCTCGGAGGGCACCCTCACGGGCACCACCGTCGCCCTCGCGGGGCAGACGATCACGCTGGGCCGGGCACATGACTCCACGATCGTGCTGGACGACGACTACGCCTCCAGCCGCCATGCCAGGATCTATCCCGACCGTGACGGCCAGTGGATCGTCGAGGATCTCGGGTCCACCAACGGCACGTATCTCGACCGGACCCGGCTGACCACCCCGACGCCCATTCCGCCGGGCGCCCCGATCCGCATCGGCAAGACCGTCATCGAGCTGCGGAAGTAGTACGAGAATGAGCGAGCGGAGCGAGCGAGCCGCGGCAGTCCGGCCCACCCAGGACACGGACCCGAGCGCGCTCCCGACCGGAGGGTGGGCAGTGTGGCTCGAGACCGGTTGTACCCGGAGGAAGCGTCGACTGGGCAGGTGCGCATGAGTCTGTCCCTGCGGTTCGCCGCCGGATCCCACAAGGGCATGATCCGCGAGGGCAACGAGGACTCCGGCTATGCCGGGCCCCGTCTCCTCGCCGTCGCCGACGGCATGGGCGGCCAGGCCGCCGGCGAGGTCGCGAGCTCCGAGGTGATCTCCTCGCTCGTGCAGCTCGACGACGACGTCCCGGGCTCCGACATCCTCACTTCGCTCGCCACTGCCGTGCAGCGCGCGAACGACCAGCTGCGCGTCATGGTCGAGGAGGACGCCCAGCTCGAGGGCATGGGCACCACCCTGACCGCGCTCCTGTGGACCGGCCAGCGCCTCGGACTCGTCCACGTCGGCGACTCCCGCGCCTACCTGCTCCGCGACGGCGTCCTCACGCAGATCACCCAGGACCACACCTGGGTGCAGCGCCTCGTCGACGAGGGCCGGATCACCGAAGAGGAAGCCACCACCCACCCGCAGCGCTCGCTCCTCATGCGGGCGCTCGGCAGCGGTGACACCGTCGAACCCGACCTCTCGATCCGCGAGGTCCGTACCGGCGACCGCTACCTGATCTGCTCCGACGGCCTGTCCGGCGTCGTCTCGCACCAGACCCTGGAAGAGACGCTCGCCGGCTACCACGGCCCCCACGAGACCGTGCAGGCCCTGATCCAGCTCGCCCTGCGCGGCGGCGGACCGGACAACATCACCTGCATCGTCGCGGACGTCCTCGACACCGACAGCGGCGACACCCTCGCCGCCCAGCTGAACGACACCCCGGTCGTCGTCGGCGCGGTCGCCGAGAACCAGCACCAGCTCTTCGACGGCGGCAACGCCATGCAGACCCCGGCGGGCCGCGCCTCGGGCCTGGGCCGCCAGGCCCCCCCGCCGGCCGGCGCCTTCGGGCCCCCCGGCAGCGGCGAGGCCCCCGGCTACGGATACCCCGACCAGGGCCAGGGCGGCGGCACGTACGGCAGCTTCGGCGAACCCGATCCGTACGACGACGACTCCCGCTACGACGACACGTACGACCACCCCCGCCGGCGCCGCAGCAAAGGGCGCAAGTGGACCACCCGCACCCTGATCCTGCTGATCGTCGCCGGTGTCGTCGGAGGCGGCCTCTACGCCGCCCACCGCTGGACCCAGACCCAGTTCTACATCGGCGTCAAGGGCGAGCACGTCGCGCTGTTCCGCGGCATCAGCCAGAACCTCGGCCCGCTGGAGCTCTCCAAGGTGGAGAACGACCGCACCGACATCGAACTGAAGTACCTCCCGCCCTTCAAGCGCAAGCTGGTCGAGGCCACCATCACCGAGACCAGCCTCGACGGCGCCCGTCAGAAGATCGACGAACTCGGCGCCCAGGTCACCGCCTGCAAGAAGGACGAGGAGCGCCGCGCCGCGGAAGCGCAGAACCCACCAGCACCCGGCCCCAGCCTGACTCCCTCGGAGCAGTCGCTGGTCGGCCTCTGCGGCAAGCAGTAGTAGACACCCGCGGGCACAGGGGGCCTGCCACACCATGAGCGTTGTCACCAACACGACCACCATCGGCGCCATCGAGCTGCCGAGCCGGCGGAACACCGAGCTCCTGCTGCTCGTTTTCGCCGTGGTCATCCCGATCTTCGCCTACGCCAACGTGGGCCTGTCGATCCACGGCAAGCTGCCTCCCGGCATGGTCGCGTACGGAGGCGGCCTCGCCGTCCTCGCCGGCATCGCCCACCTCGTGGTGCGCCGCTACGCGAAGTACGCGGACCCGCTGCTGCTGCCGATCGCGACACTGCTCAACGGGCTCGGCTGCGTCCTGATCTGGCGGCTCGACCAGTCCGAGCGGCTGCAGAACCTGGCCAAGCGGAGCTTCGGCCACTTCTCCGAGTCGGCCCCCCGCCAGATGATGTACACCGCCGTGGCCATCGCCCTGTTCGCCGGCGTGCTGCTGCTGCTCAAGGACCACCGCACCCTGCAGCGGTTCACGTACATCTCCATGGCGGCCTCGCTGGTCCTGCTGATCCTGCCGGTCGTGCCGGGCCTCGGCGCCGACGTCTTCGGCGCGAAGATCTGGATCAGCGTCGGCGGCTTCTCCATCCAGCCCGGCGAGTTCGCGAAGATCGTCATCGCGATCTTCTTCGCCGGCTACCTGATGGTGAAGCGCGATGCGCTCGCCCTGGCCAGCCGCCGCTTCATGGGCCTCTACCTGCCGCGCGGCCGCGACCTCGGCCCCATCCTGATGATCTGGGCGATGAGCCTGCTCGTCCTCGTCTTCGAGAACGACCTCGGCACCTCGCTGCTCTTCTTCGGCATGTTCGTGATCATGCTGTACGTGGCCACCGAGCGCACCAGCTGGATCGTCATCGGCCTGGTCATGAGCGTGGCCGGAGCCGGCGTCGTCGGCGCGACCGCCAGCCACGTCAAGGTCCGCGTCAACGCCTGGCTCGACCCCTTCGCCTGCTACTCCAAGTCGGGCGCCTGCGAGCAGGTCGGCCAGTCGATCATGAGCTTCGGCTCCGGCGGGGTCCTCGGCACCGGCTGGGGCCAGGGCAACTCCGACCTCATCGGATTCGCCGCCAACTCCGACTTCATCTTCTCCACGGTCGGCGAAGAGCTCGGCCTCGCGGGCGTCATGGCCTTCCTCCTGCTCTACGGCCTGATCATCGAGCGCGGCGTGCGCACCGCCCTCGCCGCCCGCGACCCCTTCGGCAAGCTCTTCGCCATCGGTCTCTCCGGCGCCTTCGCCCTGCAGATCTTCGTGGTCGCCGGCGGTGTCATGGGCCTCATCCCCCTGACCGGCATGACCATGCCCTTCCTCGCATCCGGCGGTTCGTCCGTCCTCGCGAACTGGGCCCTCATCGGGATCCTCATCCGGATCAGCGACACCGCACGCCGCCCCGCCCCGGCACCGGCACCGTCCCCCGACTCCGAGATGACCCAGGTGGTCCGCCCGTCATGAACAAGCCCCTGCGCCGCATCTCGATCTTCTGCGGGCTGCTCGTCCTCGCCCTGCTGATCCGGACCAACTGGCTCCAGTACGTCCAGGCCGAGGAACTCAGCACCCGCAAGGAGAACCGCCGGGTCCAGATCGCCCAGTACGCCACCCAGCGCGGCAACATCATCGTCGCGGGCGGCAAGGCCATCACCGGGTCCGACACCACGGACGGCAGCGACTACAAGTACAAGCGGACCTACATCGACGGACCGCTCTGGGCGCCCGTGACCGGGTACGCCTCCCAGGCCTTCGGCTCCACCCAGCTCGAGTCCCTCGAGGACAAGATCCTCACCGGCAACGACGACCGGCTGTTCTTCGACCGCACGATCGGCATGTTCACCGGCGAGAAGAAGGCCGGCGGCAACGTCGTCACCACGCTGATGCCGGAGGCCCAGCAGGCCGCCTTCGACAAGCTCGGCACCAAGACGGGCGCCGTCGCCGCGATCGACCCGCGCACCGGCGCCATCCTGGCCCTGGTCAGCACCCCCTCGTACGATCCGTCCAGCTTCGCCGGCAACTCCAAGACCGACGAGAAGGCCTGGGTCGAGCTGAAGGACAGCGCGGAGAAGAAGCTCGTCAACCGCGCCCTGCGCGAGACCTACCCGCCCGGCTCGACCTTCAAGGTCGTCACCGCCGCGGCCGCCCTGGAGCACGGCGTCGTCACCGACATCAACGCGCCGACGGACACCCCCGAGCCGTTCCTGCTGCCGACGACCAAGACCCCGATGGTCAACCACGCCAAGGGCTGCGAGAAGGCGACCCTCAACTTCGCGCTCCAGGTGTCCTGCAACTCGGTCTTCGCCAACGTCGCCGACAAGGTGACGAAGGACAAGATGCTGGAGACGGCGCAGAAGTTCGGCTTCAACAACGACAAGATCGACACCCCGGTCCGGGCGTTCGCCAGCGTCTACGACAAGAACATGGACCGGCCGAGCAACTCGCTCTCCGCGATCGGCCAGTACAACACCGCCGCCACCCCGCTCCAGATGGCGATGGTCGCCGCGGCCGTCGCCAACGACGGCAAGCTGATGAAGCCGTACATGGTCGACCAGCTCACCGCTCCCAACCTCGACATCATCGAGAAGCACGAGCCGCAGGAGATGAGCCGCCCGCTCTCGCCCGGCAACGCGCAGAAGCTCCAGCAGATGATGGTCAACGTCGTCGAGAACGAGAACGGCACCGGCGGCAAGGCCAAGATCAGCGGCGTCACCGTCGGCGGCAAGACGGGCACCGCCCAGCACGGCGAGAAGAACGCCAAGCGCCCCTACGCGTGGTTCATCTCCTACGCCAAGACCGACAAGGGCTCCCCGGTCGCCGTCGCCGTCGTCATCGAGGACAGCGAGGCCGACCGCGAGGACATCAGCGGTGGCGGCCTCGCGGCCCCGGTCGCGAAGGCCGTCATGGAAGCCGTCCTGAAGAACCAGGGCTGACGGGGGAGCGCAAAGACCAAAAGGGGCGCAAAAGCCGAACTGGAGTGATCCACATCACTGTTCCCGCCCGGATCCGAGCGTACGGTACCGGTCCTGTATCAGCCTGTGGTCACGAACCGATCACCGACGATCGGCCGGTAGCCTTTGCGCGAACAGCACACCGCCGGACCACACACGGGTGCGGTCGGGACTGACGGAGAGGGCTGCAACGTTATGGAAGAGCCGCGTCGCCTCGGCGGCCGGTACGAGCTGAGCCACGTGCTCGGCCGCGGTGGCATGGCCGAGGTCTACCTCGCCCACGACACCCGGCTCGGCCGTACCGTCGCCGTCAAGACCTTGCGCGCCGATCTCGCCCGCGACCCGTCCTTCCAGGCCCGGTTCCGTCGCGAGGCCCAGTCGGCCGCGTCGCTGAACCACCCGGCGATCGTCGCCGTCTACGACACCGGCGAGGACTACGTCGACAACATCTCCATCCCGTACATCGTGATGGAGTACGTCGACGGTTCCACCCTGCGTGAGCTCCTGCACTCCGGCCGCAAGCTGCTGCCCGAGCGCACCCTGGAAATGACCATCGGCATCCTCCAGGCCCTCGAGTACTCGCACCGCGCCGGAATCGTGCACCGCGACATCAAGCCGGCCAACGTCATGCTCACCCGCAACGGCCAGGTCAAGGTCATGGACTTCGGCATCGCCCGTGCCATGGGCGACTCCGGCATGACCATGACGCAGACCGCGGCCGTCATCGGCACCGCCCAGTACCTCTCCCCTGAGCAGGCCAAGGGCGAGCAGGTCGACGCACGCTCCGACCTCTACTCCGCGGGCTGCCTGCTGTACGAACTCCTCAGCGTCCGGCCGCCGTTCATCGGCGACTCCCCGGTCGCCGTCGCGTACCAGCACGTACGGGAGGAACCCCAGCCGCCGTCGAACTTCGACCCCGAGATCACGCCCGAGATGGACGCGATCGTGTTGAAGGCGCTGGTCAAGGACCCCGACTACCGCTACCAGTCCGCCGACGAGATGCGCGCCGACATCGAGGCCTGCCTCGAGGGCCAGCCCGTTGCCGCGGCGGCCGCCATGGGCGCCCCCGGCTACGGCTACCCCGACCAGGGCCACGGCTACGGACAGCAGGGCTACGACCAGCCCACCACCGCCCTGCGCGCCGCCGACTCCGGCCAGACCTCCATGCTCCCGCCGATGCCCCAGGGCGACGGCGGATACAACGGCTCCGCCGGGTACGCCGGCCAGGGCGGCTACGACCAGGGCGGCCACGGCCGCCGCCAGCAGAAGAAGAGCAAGGCCTCGACGATCCTGCTGGTCACGGCCGGCATCCTCGTCCTGGTCGGCGCCATCCTCATCGGCCGCTCCCTCTTCAGCGGCGGCGCCGACAACCGGCCCAGCGTGCCGAAGCTCATCGGCGTGACCCTCGAGCAGGCGCAGAAGACCGGCGACAACGTCGGCCTCAAGGTCGAGAAGGAAGCCGACGAGGCCTGCGAGAACCAGCCCAAGGGCGCGATCTGTTCGCAGAACCCGGCGCCCGACACCAAGGTCGACAAGGGCTCCACGGTCAAGGTCAAGGTCTCCTCGGGCGCACCGAACGTCGACGTGCCCGACGTCCTCAACGTGAAGTTCGAGGACGCCGAGAAGGCGCTCAAGGACAAGGGTTTCGCGGTCGAGAAGAAGACCCAGGAGTCCGACCGGACCGCCGGCACCGTCCTGGACCAGACCCCGAAGAGCGGCGGCAAGGCCCCGAAGGGCTCGACCGTCACGCTGACGGTCGCCAAGGAGCAGTCGAAGTCCGACATGCCTGACCTCCTCGGGAAGACCAGGGAGGCAGCGGTCAAGGCTCTGAACGACGCCAAGCTCAAGCTGGGCAGCGTGACGGAGGTCGACTCGCCCGGTGCCCCGCCGAAGACGATCGTCCAGCAGCAGTACCTGGCGGGCGAGCAGCTCGCCGTGGGGACGACCGTCAATGTGCAGATCGCCAAGGCGGGCCAGCAGACCCAGGTCCCGCAGCTGATCACCAAGACCGTCGCCCAGGCCAAGGCGGACCTCGCGAGCCGGGGCCTGAGCCTCCAGGTCATCGCGGGTCCGACGGACGACAAGGCGATCGTCATGCAGAC
Organism: Streptomyces sp. NBC_01296; assembly: GCF_035984415.1. Classification (NCBI taxonomy): domain Bacteria; kingdom Bacillati; phylum Actinomycetota; class Actinomycetes; order Kitasatosporales; family Streptomycetaceae; genus Streptomyces; species Streptomyces sp. NBC_01296. The sequence goes on from NZ_CP130720.1 coordinate 4,480,552, forward strand.
CGATCCGCCGGCGGGCACGCCCGTCGAGGCGGGCCGGGTGATCAACGTCCAGACGGTGGCCGGCCCGCAGGACGGCGGCAACAACAACGGCGGGACGTTCTTCGGCGGCCTGACGGGCGGCCGGCGCTAGCCGACGGCGTTCCACGCGGAGACGTACGAAAGCCCCTGTGAGCGGCTCTGAGGCCGCTCACAGGGGCTTTCCCGTGTCCGCGTGGGGTCGGGGTCCGTCCGTGTCAGCGCAGCTCCGCCGGGAGCGTGCGCTGCGCGTCCACCTTCTGCGTGCGCACCAGCTCGCCCCAGACGATGTACCGGAACTTCGACGTGTACACCGGCGTGCAGGTGGTCAGCGTGATGAAACGGCCGGGAGCCGTCCGCCCCGACTCCTTCGGGACCGCCGAGATCACGTCCACGTTGTACTTCGAGGTCTGCCGCAGCTCCGCGAAGACCTTGTACACGTACCAGGTGTCCCGCGTCTCGAAGACGACCGCGTCGCCGTCCTTCACCTTGTCGATGTTGTGGAACTTCGCCCCGTGCCCGTCCCGGTGCGCCGCCAGCGAGAAGTTCCCCGACGGCTCCCACGGCAGGGCCGCCTTCACCGGGTCGGTGTAGTACCCGGCCACGCCGTCGTTGAGGACGTCCGGCGCCGTGCCCCGCTTGACCAGGACCTCGCCGTTCTTCATCGCCGGCACGTGCAGGAAGCCGATGCCGTCCATGGTGTCCAGCGCCCCCGGCGCCGCGGGCGCGTTCGCCCCCGGGGCGCTCTGCCACTGCCGGCGGACGTCGTCTCCGCGCGCCGAGGCCTGCCGGTCCGCGAGGACGTTCGTCCACCACAGCGAGTACGCGACGAACAGGCCCAGGACCAGGCCCACGGTGATCAGGAACTCGCCCAGCAGGCTCAGGAACCCGGCGAGCACACTGCGGCTCTGCTGGGGCGGCGGTGCGGCACGTGACACTGCTTGTTCGTCCTTACGGGCTGGTCAGCGCGGGCGGAGCACCCTGGCTGCGGGGGCGTTCACCGGTCATCCTGCCCCATACGATCATCCGGTAGGTGCTCGTGAACTCCGGGGTGCAGGTCGTCAGCGTGATGTACCGGCCCGGGGAGGTGAAACCCGACCCCTCCGGCACCGGTTTGATCACCGACACGTTCGTCGGCGGCGTCTGCGCCAGCGACGAGGTGATCTCGTACGTGTAGTACGCGTCCCGCGTCTCGACCACGACGGGGTCGCCCGGCACCAGCCGGTTGATGTAGCGGAACGGTTCGCCATGGGTGTTGCGGTGGCCCGCCAGCGCGAAATTGCCCTGCTGGTCGGCCGGCATCGCCGTCTTCAGCGCGCCGTCCCCGTAGTGCCCGACCATCCCCTTGTCGAGCACCTTCGGCTTGCTGATCCCCTCCGCCACGGGCACCTTCACGTCCAGCTTCGGGATGTAGAGGATCGCGAACCCCTGCCCCGGCTCGAACGCCGAGACGAGCGGCGCGGCGGCCCCGCCCGGGTCCCGCTCCCAGGTCTGCCGCAGCGAACCCGCCGCCCCGTTCGCCGTCCGCTCCGCCAGCACGTTCGTGTACCAGAGCTGGTAGGCGACGAACAGCAGCATCACCACGCCCAGCGTGATGAACAGCTCCCCGGCGAGCCGGCTCGCGACGACCGCCGGGCCGCCCGACTCGGGCCGCCTGCGCCGCCGCCCGCCTCCCCGCCTCCGCGAGCGCTTCGCGGCCTCCTGAGCTGCCCTGCGCCGCGCGGCCCGGCCCTGCGTGGGCGCGGACGGCGCGACCGCGGTCACGCGACGGCCTTGCCCACCACCGGGGCCAGCCCCACCGAGCGCTCGACGGCCCCCGCGTCCCCGCAGCGCACCAGCCAGTTCGCGAGCATCCGGTGGCCCCACTCGGTCAGCACCGACTCGGGGTGGAACTGCACGCCCTCGACGTCGTGCTCCCGGTGCCGCAGCCCCATGATGATCCCGTCCTCGGTACGCGCGGTGACCTCCAGCACGTCCGGCAGGGTCCCCGGCTCGGCCGCGAGCGAGTGGTAGCGGGTCGCCGTGAACGGCGAAGGCAGCCCCTCGAAGACGCCGAGGCCCCCGTGCACCACCGGCGAGGTCTTCCCGTGCAGCAGCTCGGGCGCCCGGTCCACGACGCCGCCGTACGCGACGGCCATGGACTGCATGCCCAGGCACACGCCGAAGACCGGGACCCCGGTGTCGGCGCAGTGGCGGACCATGTCGATGCAGACGCCCGCCTGCTCCGGCGTTCCCGGTCCGGGCGACAGCAGCACGCCGTCGAAGCCGTCCTGCGCGTGGGCGAGTTCGACCTCGTCGTTGCGCAGCACCTCGCACTCGGCGCCGAGCTGGTACAGGTACTGGACCAGGTTGAAGACAAAGCTGTCGTAGTTGTCGACAACCAGAATGCGCGCGCTCACGGAGTGGCTCCCGATCCCTCGTCCACCGTTACGTCGTTGAACGGGAGCAGCGGCTCGGCCCACGGGAAGACGTACTGGAACAGCACGAAGACCACCGCGAAGACCAGTACGAGGGAGATCAGCGCGCGAATCCACGCGTTGCCCGGCAGATGCCGCCAGATCCAGCCGTACATGCCGTCTGTTTCCTTATCCGTCCACGAACAACCCACCGCACCGCGGGGGCGGTACGCAAACAGACTAAAGGCAGCGGCCCGGCCCGGTGGGTCAGCTCGGCAAACCCTCCGGGCGGCCCTGGGCGACCGTCCGGGTCTGCGTCAGCTCGGCCCACACGACCAGCCGGTGGCTGTGGCCCCATTCCGGATCGCAGGTCGTCAGCGTCAGGTACCGGCCCGGGCCCGTGAACGGCGACCTGCGCGGCACCGGGTCGACCACCCCGACGTCGGTGGGCAGTGTGCGCAGCGGCTCGCTGCGGACCGTGTACGTGTACCAGGCCGTCGCGTCCTTGAGGATCACGGCGTCGCCGGGGCGCAGCTCGGGGAAGTCCTTGAAGGGGTCGCCGTAGGTCCGCCGGTGGCCCGCCACCGAGAAGTTCCCGGCGGCGCCGAGGCTGGCCGTGCCCGCGTAGTGGCCGAGGCCCTTCTTCAGCAGCTCCGTACCGGTGCCCTCGAGGACCGGCTTGTTCCAGTCCGGGCCGAAGCGCGGGATGTACATCTCGGCGAAGGCCCGGCCCGGGGGGTACGCGGGCCCGTCCTGCGCCGGCGGGGAGGGTGCGGGCTGCGGGGCGGCCGGGCTCGCGGACGGGGCGGACGGGACGGGGGCGGCCGGGGCGGGTGCGGGGGCGGCGGCCGAGGCCCAGCGGTCGCGCATCCGCGCCATCTCCCCGTCCATGGCCCGGTCGGCCTTGACCCCGGTCCACAGCAGGACGTACGCGACGAAGAGCACGATCAGCGTGCCCGCCGTCAGGCACACCTCGCTGAAGGTCCGCACCACCAGGCGCAGGACGGCGTCACGGCGTGCTGGTCGCGGAAGAGGCATCCAGCGGCTTCGCATAGTGGAGGTCCACTGTGCCGGAGTACCCGGGGAGTGTCAGCTCCTTGTGCTCGTCCACTTTCCACCCGAGCCCGTACGCCGTCACGTACAGCTGGTAGTTCTGCAGGGCCGGGGAGGCGGCGAGCGCCTTGCGCAGCGCGGCCGGGTCGCCGACCGCCGACACCTTGTACGGGGGCGAGTAGACGCGGCCCTGGAGGATCAGCGTGTTGCCCACGCAGCGCACCGCGCTGGTGGAGATCAGCCGCTGGTCCATGACCTGGATGCCCTGGGCGCCGCCCTGCCACAGGGCGTTCACCACGGCCTGGAGGTCCTGCTGGTGGATCACCAGGTCGTTGGGCTGCGGCTCGGGCACGTTGGGGATGCGAGCCGTGGCGTTCGGCGGGGCGTCGTTCAGGGTGACCGTGAGGCCCTTGCCGGACAGCGGCTCGGTGCCGGAGGCGACACGCAGGGCGGCCAGTTTCGCGTCCTCGGCCTTGGTGCTGCCGTCGTCACGCTCTGCGAGCGCGTCCACCCGGCTGCGGACGGCCGCGGTGCTCTGCTCGAGCAGCGCATTGTTCTGGCTGCGCTCGTGGATCAGGTCCGAGAGCTTGAGGAGCGAGGCGTCCGTCCGGATGTTCGTACCCTTGGACGTGTTGAAGCTGGTGACGAAGATGAGGCCGGCCAGGGCGAAAACGGCGGCGGTCAGCAGCCGGACCGGTTTGGCCCGGCGACGGGGACCCACGGAGGAGTCGTCGGAATTGCTCAACGTACCCTTCTCCTTCAACGCCACAGGTCCACTACGCTAACGGACGCCCGGGGCAGGCCAGGTCCCCAGCGCATCGACAGGAGAGCCCCTCGTGCCGAAGTCACGTATCCGCAAGAAGGACGACTACACGCCGCCGCCGGCGAAGCAGGCGCAGACCATCAGGCTGACCAACCGCAGCTGGGTCGCCCCGGTCATGCTGGCGTTCTTCCTGATCGGTCTCGCGTGGATCGTCGTCTTCTACGTGACCGAGACCCAGCTGCCGATCGAGGCACTGGGCAACTGGAACATCGTGGTCGGTTTCGGCTTCATCGCGGCGGGGTTCGGCGTCTCCACTCAGTGGAAGTAGCCGGGCCCGGTCCGAGCGCCGACAAGCACAGGCGCACCGGGTCCGACAAGCTCTCCCCATGAGTTATCCACAGCGTCATCCACACCTGAGGAAAAGACAGAAGATCTGTGGATAACCCTGTGGAGTGTTGACGCCGGTGTGATCAGGTGAGTTCGGCCGTACGGATCAGGACCACCGCCGCTGCCAGCAGGAATGCCGCCGCGCAGGTCCCCCACTGGACGAGCGTGCGCTTCCTGCCGGCGGCCGGTCCCACCATGCCCAGACCGACCAGCAGGCCGGTCACCAGGCCGCCGATGTGGGCCTGCCAGGACACGGACAGGCTGCCGCCGAAGGGCACGAAGGTCAGCACCAGCATGAGCACGACCATGGTGATCACCGGCCGCATCTCGTAGCGCAGCCGGCGCACCAGGACGACGGTGGCGCCGAGCAGGCCGAAGATGGCGCCGGAGGCGCCGAGGGTCGGTGTGTTCGGAGCGGTCAGCAGATAGACGAGGGCGCTTGCGCCCAGGCCCGACAACAGGAAGACGGCGAGGTAGCGGGCCCGGCCCAGGGCCGCTTCCAGCGGGCCGCCGATCACCCACAGGGCCAGCATGTTGCCCGCGATGTGCCACCACTCCACGTGCAGGAACACCGAGGTCAGCAGCCGGTGGTACTGGCCGGTGGAGACGCCCTCGACAGGACCGCCGAAGTACTCGACGTACCGCCCGAGCAGCTCCAGCTGGACGACGACCGCCGGCGCGAGCTGCCCCACCAGGAACACCGCGACGTTGATCCCGATGAGGATCTTGGTGACGAGGTGGGGATCGGCGGCCACCACCCCGCCCGCCACGGTGCGCGGCGCGTTCGCTGCCGGGCCGTGGCCGGTGCCGGAGCCGTCACGGACGCATTCGGGGCACTGGAAGCCGACCGAGGCGCTGATCATGCACTCGGGGCAGATGGGCCGCTCGCAGCGCGTGCAGCGGATCCCCGTGTCGCGGTCCGGGTGGCGGTAGCAGCCCGGCAGACGGTCGGTGTCCATCGGTCCCCTCGATCAGCGGCGGGGGCAGGGCGTGCACCCCGCCGGTCCGGTACACATCCAGGACGGACGGGCGGGGCGGAAAGGTTCCCGGGGGCGCGGCCGCCGGTCAGCGCTTCTCGACGACGACGGACTGGATGATCACGTCGTCGAGGGGGCGCTCGGTGCGCGGGTTCGTCCGCAGGCCGGCGATGTCGTCGACGACCTTCTGGCTGGCCTTGCCGGTGACCTCGCCGAAGATGGTGTGCTTGCGGGTCAGCCAGGCGGTGGGGGCGACGGTGATGAAGAACTGGGACCCGTTGGTGCCCGGGCCGGCGTTGGCCATGGCGAGCAGGTACGGCTTGGTGAAGGCCAGGTCGGGGTGGAACTCGTCGGCGAACCGGTAGCCCGGGCCGCCGGTGCCGTTGCCGAGCGGGTCGCCGCCCTGGATCATGAAACCGCTGATGACGCGGTGGAAGACAGTGCCGTCGTACAGCGGATCGGTGGTCTTCTGGCCGTCGGTGGGACGGGTCCATTCGCGGGCGCCCGTGGCCAGCTCCACGAAGTTCTTGACCGTCTTCGGGGCGAAGTTCGCCAGCAGCTCGATCTCGATGTCGCCGTGGTTGGTCTTCAGGGTGGCGTAGAGCTTCTCGGCCACGGATCTGCCTTCCATAGTCATCACTGTCGGTTCCAGATCCTCCCACGGAGGGCTGCACGGCACAGAAATCCTCCACCCGTATGCCCTGTCACGCATGCCGCTCGACGGTATGGCAGGCATGATCCGACAAAGGGTGGAAAGGTGAACTGTGTCCGCCACCGAGGAGGAGGATCCCGTGACCCGCAAGGACAGCGTGCACCTGGCCGCCGAAAGCGCCAGGGACACGGTCAAGCACGCAGCGGAAGTGGTGGCGCCGTACGCAGCAACCGCCAGGGAAGCCGCCGTGCACTACGCGACCGAGGCGAACGAGCGGCTGGCACCGAAGGTGTCGTACGCGACCGCCGAGGCGGCACGGCAGGCCCGTACGGCGTACGACTGCCATCTGCATCCGCGGATGAAGGCGGCGCGCGCGCACGTGCCGCCGAACGTCGACCGGGCGGCGACCATGGCGGTGCACCACACGCGCCGGGCGGCGCGCCAGGCGGCCGACTACACGCAGCCGAGGCTCGAGAGCGCGCTGGCGGCGGCCCAGCCGGTGGCCGAAGAGGCCGCGTCACGGTCGACGGCGGCCCTGGCGGCGCTGCGCGGCCAGGTGTCGGCCAAGGAAGTGCAGAAGCTGGTCAGGCGCAACGAGCGGCGGGCCTGCACCGGCCGGGCGCTGAAGTGGGTGGCGGTGATCGGCGCCGTGGCCGCCGGCGCGTACATGGCGTGGCGGTGGTGGGACCAGCAGTCGAACCCGGACTGGCTCGTCGAGCCGCCGGCGGCCACGGAGCTGTCCCGGGAGCGCGAACAGGCCAGCTTCGACGACGAGCTGGCGGCGAAGGAGCGCGAGAGCGGGTCCGGCCCGGCGGACGAGAACCCGATGTAGCCGGCAGGCGCCCGGCACGGACGGCAGGAGCAGGCGGGAGGGCCCGGATCCGGTGGATCCGGGCCCTCCCGCCGTTCCTGCCCTCGCGCGGCTAGCGGGGGAGGGTGAGCACCTGCCCCGGGCGGAGCAGTTCGGGGTTGGAGCCGATGACGCCCCTGTTCATGGCGTACAGCTCGCGCCAGCGGGCCTCGTTGCCCAGCTCCCGGCGGGCGATCGAGGAGAGCGAGTCGCCGGCCCGCACGGTGTACATGAGCTGCGCGGCGGTCGGCGCGGGCCCCGAGGCCGGGGCCGCGGGAACCGCCTTGTGGGCGGCGGACGCCGGGGTCGGGGTGTACGGCGAGTGGGGCGCCGCGGCGGGCTTCGGCGGAACCGGTGCGGCCTTCGGCGGAGCCGCGGCGGCCATCCGCTCGGCGGCGGCCTTGGTGGCCGAGACGCCGTCGCTGTACTTCGACGCGTAGTCGGCGGACGAGGCCGCCGCTGCCTTCTCGGCGGCCTCGTGTTTCTTCTTGTCGGACTTGAGGAAGTCGAAGAGTCCCATGTCTGTACGCCTCCGGCGGTGGTGTCGCCCCCTGGCTCGGTGCCTTCCCCCACTGTCGGACAGGAGCGGCCGCCCGGCCCTGTGACGGCGCCAACCGGGGGACACCGGGCCCGCTCGCCGCCGGGCGCCCGGGCTGCTGCCGGGCTGTTACTGTCCCCGGATGCCCGAGCTCACCTTCCCCTCCCCCCGGCTGCACGCCTCCTGGCTCGCCGCCCGCGAGGAATGGGGTCCCGACGCCCACATGGACGGAGCCGGCCTCGGCTCCGACGACGACGTCGACAGCGCCGAGGGCTTCGCCGCCTGGACCGAGCGACTGCGCCTGTACGGGGACCGCACGGTCCCGGTCGAGCAGGGCCGCGTCCACGCCACGTACTGGTGGATCGCCGAGGGCGACACCTATCTGGGCGCCATCGACCTGCGCCACTACCTGAACGGGTTCCTCCTCGACGCCGGCGGCCACATCGGCTACGGCGTGCGGCCCTCCGCCCGCCGCCGCGGCCTGGCCGGCTGGGCCCTGCGCGCGGTCCTGCACGAGGCCCGGATCATGGGAATGGACCGGGTCCTGCTGACGTGCGACCCGGACAACACGGGGTCCGTGCGCACGATCGAGCGCGGCGGCGGCGTCCTCGAGGACGTCCGCGAGACGCTCATCGGCCCCAAGCGCCGCTACTGGATCGACCTCTAGCAGCGGCCGCGCGCGGTCGCCCCAGCCCGCACGAAGAGGCCCCCTGGCCGGCGTTTCCGCTGGCCAGGGGGCCTCTGATGCTGTGGAGCTTAGGAGATTCGAACTCCTGACATCTGCCTTGCAAAGGCAGCGCTCTACCAACTGAGCTAAAGCCCCGAAACGGTGGACGCGACCGTCTCCCGCGAAGGAGTGGCCGTTCCGCAGAACAGAGTACCGGGTGTACCCCCGCATCTCGCAAAATGATAGGGACTCCCGCCCTGCGACCACTCTCCGTAAGATGCTCGCGAGGTTCGCACCAGCGAAGTAGGGGAGTAGTAAGAGTGGACGCTGTACAGCAAGAGGCCACGGCCAGAGCCCGGGAACTCCAGCGCAGTTGGTACGGGGAGCCGCTCGGCGCCCTCTTCCGCCGGCTCATAGATGACCTCGGCTTGAACCAGGCCCGCCTCGCTGCCGTCCTCGGCCTGTCCGCGCCCATGCTCTCCCAGCTGATGAGCGGCCAGCGGGCCAAGATCGGGAACCCGGCCGTGGTCCAGCGCGTCCAGGCGCTCCAGGACCTCGCCGGCCAGGTGGCGGACGGAAGCGTGAGCGCGGCCGAGGCCACCGACCGGATGGACGAGATCAAGAAGACCCAGGGAGGCTCCGTCCTCAGCAACAGCGGCCAGACCACCACCGGTTCCGGCGCGCCGACCGTCAAGCGCGTCGTCCGGGAGATCCAGTCGCTGCTGCGCTCGGTCTCCGCGGCCGGCGACATCATCGACGCGGCCGAGTCCCTCGCCCCCAGCCATCCGGAACTGGCAGAGTTCCTCCGGGTCTACGGCGCGGGCCGCACCGCGGACGCGGTCGCCCACTACGAGTCGCACCAGAACTGACACGACGGACGGGTACGGGGGACGGGCGCAGCGATGGGTGAGATCTTCGCCGGCCGGTACGAGCTGATCGATCCGATCGGCCGCGGCGGCGTGGGCGCCGTATGGCGGGCCTGGGACCACCGGCGCCGCCGGTACGTCGCCGCCAAGGTCCTCCGGCAGAGCGACGCCCACACCCTGCTGCGCTTCGTACGGGAGCAGGCGCTGCGCATCGACCACCCGCACGTGCTGGCCCCGGCCAGCTGGGCGGCGGACGACGACAAGGTCCTGTTCACGATGGACCTCGTGGCCGGCGGCTCCCTCGCCCACGTGATCGGGGACTACGGCCCGCTGCCGCCCCGGTTCGTGTGCACGCTGCTCGACCAGCTCCTGTCGGGGCTGGCCGCGGTGCACGCGGAGGGTGTCGTCCACCGCGACATCAAGCCGGCCAACATCCTGATGGAGGCCACCGGAACCGGGCGGCCGCACCTGCGGCTGTCCGACTTCGGCATCTCGATGCGCAAGGGCGAGCCCCGGCTCACCGAGACCAACTACGTGGTGGGCACGCCCGGTTATTTCGCCCCCGAACAACTGCTGGGCTCCGAACCCGACTTCCCCGCGGACCTCTTCGCCGTCGGGCTGGTCGCGCTGTACCTCCTCCAGGGCCGCAAGCCCGATTCCCAAGCCCTGGTGGAGCACTTCCTCGCCCACGGCACCCCCGGCGCCCCCGAGGGCCTCCCCGCGCCGCTCTGGGACGTCGTCGCGAACCTCCTGCAACCGGATCCGCAGAGCCGGTTCCGGACCGCCACAGGGGCCCGCAAGGCCCTTGCCGAGGCCGTGGAGCTGCTCCCGCCGCCCGCGCCGGACGAGGACCCGGTGGAGGTGTTCGACCAACTCGGCCCGATCCCCGTCGGCTTCGGCCCCCAGGGCCCCCAGAGCACGGCTGCGGTGACCCCCGAGACGCCCACGGCGGCCGCGGCGGCGGTTCAGCCGTCCGGCGCCCCGCCCGCGGCGGCAACACCCGTGACGGCGCCGTCCGGGCCCACCCCCGCCGATCCCCGCGGCACGGTCGCGACGGCCCAGGCCTCCCCGTACGCCGCCTCCCCCGCCTCCCCGTACGCGGCCCCGGCCGACGCGACCGGCACCGGCAGCTTCCACCTGGCTCCGCCGGAGCCGCCGACCGTCCCGCACCCCGCGGCCCCTGCCCCGCCGCCCGCCCGGACCGGCGGCATCGCCCCGCCCCCGCCGAAGGTCGCCGTCGGGATCCTGGTCGCCGCGCTGCTCTGCTTCGCCGTGGGCGTCTGGGCACTGACCGGGCTCTGAGGGCCCCCGGGGGAGGACTACCCGCTCCGGCCCCGCCGGGCCAGCAGGATCCAGCCGCCGAGCACCAGCAGCAGCGCCGTCCCGGCGGCGAAGCCCGCGCCGGCCACCACCCGCATCACCGAGCGGCTGCCGGCCGCCTCCGTGGCCTCGGGTGCGGTGAGCCCGTCCTTGGCCGCGGCCCGGTCGTCGGCGCCGACCCCGAATCCGGCGGCGGTCAGGCTCTCCTTGTACGCGGGCGCCTTGGCCGGGCCGCCGGTGACGTCCATGCGCAGGGTCAGCGGCACGGGGCTCGCGCCCTCGGTGAACTCGGCGACCTTCCCGCCCAGGGTCACGGCGATGTAGTACCAGCCGGCCACCCGGGCCCCGCGCACCCCGTCGGTGTCCGAGAAGCGGTTCTCGTAGGCCACCGGGGCCGTCTTCGGCAGGGTGACGCCCGCCTGCTTGCCGCTGTAGGAGATGTCCTTGTCCGTGACCAGGCTCCGGTACGGGCTGTAGAGCGAGACGGTGAGCCCGTTGGAGGCGGACCCGTACGGCTTGGTCATCCTGGCGTCGGCGAGCTCGGCGCTGAGTCCCAACTGCTGCCCCCAGTCCAGCGGTACCCGGTAGAAGCGGGTCTGCCCGGGCCGCAGGTCGTCACGCCAGACCCCGCTGCCCAGGGCGCGGGCGTCGTTGAAACCGGTGCCGCCGGTCCGCGCCACCGGCTCGGTGCCGGGCAGCGTCGGCGAGGCCGAGGGCCAGACGCTGGGCGCGGTGGCGGGGGCGCTGCCCGTGGCGAGGCCGGGCTCGCGCTGGAGCAGGAGTTCCACCGGCCACGCGCTCTGGTCGGAGTCCTTCGCTGCGGTGCGGGTGACCTTGGCGAAGTAGACCCCGGCGCCCTGGCATTCGGCGTCCTCCTCGAGCCGCCGTACGGCGACCGCGCCGAGCGGGACGGGGTCGTAGCCGAAGCCGGCCCGGCCGGGGTTGTTCGGGCAGCGCGCGCCCTCCTTGGTCATGACCGCGACCTCGAGGCCGTCGCCGTATCCGACCTTGGCCCCGCGCGGGGGCTGGAGCACCGCGGAGAAGTACACGCTGGAGGCGTCGTCGAGGTTGAGCCGGTAGACGCGCTCGCCCGGGGCCAGGGTGTCCGCGTAGACCTGCCCGGGCGCCACGAGCGGGGCGTCCGCACTGCTGGCCTTGCCCTCGATCTTCTTGGCGCCCGGGGCGCCCTGGTACGCCGGCAGCGGCTGCGAGGGCGCCGTGGCGGCCTGCACCGCCCCCGGCAGGCCCGTGGCCAGCCCCAGGGCCGCCGCCCCCACCAGCACCGTCTTCCGTACCCGAGCCATCACGCCCACCCCGATTTTGCTAGCGCAAGCCAAATCTTTGCATAACGTAACTTTTTGTCACAGAACAGCACAAAGCCCCGGCCGCAGCGGCAGCCGGGGCTTCATGAGATCAGCCTTGGGTCTCACACACCGGAACCGGAAGGCACGGAGTCAGTTGCCTCCGTCCACAGGTCCTGCTCGGCGCGGTCCGCCTGGATCTGGCGGTACACGAGGAGCCCGCCGATGGCGGCCAGTGCGACCAGGAGCAGCTTCTTCACCGCGCGACCTCGTCTTTCATTGACGTTGGGGACTTCTGACGGCCAACAATACACACGCACCGATACCGTTCGGTGACCTGGGAAGGGCTCAACTGGCCCTACGAAGAAGACCCCCAGGCCGGTGGCCTGGGGGTCTTCTTCACTGTGGGGCTAACAGGATTTGAACCTGTGGCCTCATCCTTATCAGGGATGCGCTCTAACCAACTGAGCTATAGCCCCATCCGCGCTGCGCGCTGACTCCTGAAGATTAGCGCACAGACACGGTCACGCCAAAATCCGTTCCCCGGGGGCGTCCCCGCAGGTCATTCGGCGGTCACTCGTCCTCGGCGAGCGTGAGCTCCACACCGCCGACGAAGCCCGCCGACAGGTTGTAGATGAACGCGCCCAGCGTCGCCAGCGCCGTCGCCAGCACCACGTCGATCACCGCGATGACCGACGTGAAGATCAGAACGCGCGGCAGCGACAGGAACGACTGGAGGTCGAATCCGTTGCTCTCGTTCGACCCGGTCGCCTCGCTGATGGTGCCGCCGACGGTCGAGAAGACGCCCATGGCGTCCATGACCATCCACAGCACCACCGACGCCACGATCGTGCAGACGCCCAGCGCGATCGACAGCAGGAAGCTGACCTTCATCACCGACCACGGGTCGGCCTTGGCCACCCGCAGCCGCGCCTTGCGCGTCCTGGGCGTCGTACGGGCCCCCGTACGCGCCTTGCGCTGCGCACCGGCGTCCCCGGCACCCCGCGGCGCGCCCGGGCCCGAGGGCGCCGCGTAGGCCTGCGGCGGGTGGTACGGCTGCTCCGGCTGCTGGCCGGCCGCGGCCTTCTCCTGCTTCGGCTTGCGGGTGTCCGTCACGGTTCTCCCCCTGCCCTCGGCGGCCGCGCCCCCACCGGGGGAGTCCGCGGCGGGGCCACGGGCACCGTCGTCCCCAGTCTCGGCCGGTCCGGCGCCCGTGGCTCCACTCACGACTTACTCCTCGTGCTCCCCGGCCGAGGGCTGCGTGCCCTCGGCGGACTCGGCGGCCTGTCCTTCGGCTGCCTCGGTCTCCTCGACCTCGTCAGCATCCTGACCGGCCTCGGCGTTACGAGCGATACCGACCACGGCATCGCGCTTGCCCAGGTTGATCAGCTGGACGCCCATGGTGTCACGGCCGGTCTCCCTGACTTCGTTGACTCGCGTACGAATCACACCACCGCCCAGCGTGATGGCGAGAATCTCGTCCGATTCGTCCACCACGAGCGCCCCGACGAGCGACCCGCGGTCCTCCACGATCTTCGCGGCCTTGATGCCCAGACCACCACGACCCTGGACGCGGTACTCGTCGACCGGCGTCCGCTTGGCGTAACCGCCGTCGGTCGCGGTGAAGACGAACGTACCGGGCCGGACCACGCTCATGGAGAGCAGTTCGTCACCCTCGCGGAAACTCATGCCCTTCACGCCCGAGGTGGCGCGGCCCATCGGGCGCAGCGCGTCGTCGGTCGCCGTGAAGCGGATCGACTGCGCCTTCTTGCTGATCAGCAGCAGGTCGTCCTCGGCGGACACCAGCTCGGCGCCGATCAGCTCGTCAGCGGTGCCGTCGGCGCCGTCGGCGCCCGTCTCCCGGAGGTTGATGGCGATGACACCACCCGAACGGGGCGAGTCGTAGTCCTTGAGCGCCGTCTTCTTCACCAGGCCGCCCTTGGTGGCCAGGATCAGGTACGGGGCGGCCTCGTAGTCGCGGATCGCGAGGATCTGGGCGATCTTCTCGTCCGGCTGGAAGGCCAGCAGGTTCGCCACGTGCTGCCCGCGGGCGTCGCGGCCGGCGTCCGGCAGCTCGTACGCCTTGGAGCGGTAGACCCGGCCCTTGTTCGTGAAGAACAGCAGCCAGTGGTGCGTGGTGGACACGAAGAAGTGGTCGACCAGGTCGTCCTGCTTCAGCTTCGTGCCGCGCACGCCCTTGCCGCCGCGCTTCTGCGAGCGGTAGTCCTCGGTCTTGGTGCGCTTGACGTAGCCGCCGTGCGTGATCGTGACGACGATGTCCTCTTCGGCGATCAGGTCCTCCATGGACATGTCGCCGTCGAAGGGCACCAGCTTGGAGCGCCGGTCGTCGCCGTACTTCTCGACGATCGCCGCCAGCTCCTCGCTGACGATGGAGCGCTGCTTCTCCGGCGAGGCCAGGATCGCGTTGTACTCGTTGATCTTCGCCTGGAGCTCGTCGTGCTCGGCGACGATCTTCTGCCGCTCCAGGGCCGCCAGGCGCCGCAGCTGCATCTCGAGGATCGCGTTGGCCTGGATCTCGTCGATCTCCAGGAGGCCCATCAGGCCCTCGCGCGCGATCTCGACGGTGTTGCTGCGCCGGATCAGGGCGATGACCTCGTCGATCGCGTCCAGCGCCTTGAGCAGGCCGCGCAGGATGTGCGCCCGCTCCTCCGCCTTGCGCAGACGGAACTTCGTCCGCCGGACGATGACCTCGATCTGGTGCGTGACCCAGTGGCGGATGAACGCGTCGACCGACAGCGTGCGCGGCACGCCGTCCACCAGCGCCAGCATGTTCGCGCCGAAGTTCGTCTGGAGGTCGGTGTGCTTGTACAGGTTGTTCAGCACGACCTTGGCGACCGCGTCGCGCTTGAGCACGATCACCAGACGCTGGCCCGTGCGCGACGAGGTCTCGTCGCGCACGTCGGCGATGCCGCCGACCTTGCCGTCCTTCACGAGGTCGGCGATCTTCTGCGCCAGGTTGTCCGGGTTGGTCTGGTACGGAAGCTCCGTGACCACCAGGCACTGGCGGTTCTGGATCTCCTCGACCTCGACCACCGCGCGCATGGTGATGGAGCCGCGCCCGGTCCGGTACGCCTCCTCGATGCCCTTGCGGCCCACGACCAGCGCGCCCGACGGGAAGTCGGGGCCCTTGATCCGCTCCAGGAGCGCGTCGAGCAGCTCCTCGTGCGAGGCGTCCGGGTGCTCCAGCGCCCACTGGGCGCCGGCCGCGACCTCGCGCAGGTTGTGCGGCGGGATGTTGGTGGCCATGCCGACGGCGATACCGGCGCTGCCGTTGACCAGCAGGTTCGGGAAGCGGGCCGGCAGGACGGTCGGCTCCTGGTTGCGGCCGTCGTAGTTGTCCGTGAAGTCGACGGTCTCCTCGTCGATGTCCCGGAGCATCTCCATGGCCAGCGGCATCAGCTTGCACTCGGTGTAGCGCATCGCGGCCGCCGGGTCGTTGCCCGGGGAGCCGAAGTTGCCGTTGCTGTCCACCAGAGGCATGCGCATCGACCACGGCTGGGCCAGGCGGACCAGGGCGTCGTAGATGGAGCTGTCGCCGTGCGGGTGGTACGTACCCATGACGTCACCGACGACGCGGGCGCACTTGTAGAAGCCCTTCTCGGGCCGGTAGCCGCCGTCGTACATCGCGTACAGCACGCGGCGGTGGACCGGCTTGAGGCCGTCCCGTACGTCGGGCAGCGCGCGGGACACGATGACGGACATCGCGTAGTCGAGGTAGGAGCGCTGCATCTCCGTCTCGAGCCCGACGGGCTCGATGCGCATGACGGGCTGCTCCGCCGCGGATTCCTCGGCGGTGGGGGTGGTTTCGTCGGCCATTGCTGGTCAGAAGTCCTTTCAGGCGGTCAGCGGAGACCGACTCAGATGTCGAGGAACCGAACGTCCTTGGCGTTGCGCTGGATGAAGGAGCGCCGCGCTTCGACGTCCTCACCCATCAGCACCGAGAACAGGTCGTCGGCCTGGGCCGCGTCGTCCAGGGTGACCTGGCCGAGCACACGGTGGTCGACGTCCATGGTGGTGACGCGCAGCTCCTCGGCGTTCATCTCGCCCAGACCCTTGAAGCGCTGGATCGAGTCTTCCTTGATCCGCTTGCCGTTCTGCTTGCCCAGTTCGACGAGGGCGTCGCGCTCGCGGTCCGAGTACGCGTACTCGAAGTCGTCCCGGCCCCACTTGATCTTGTAGAGCGGCGGGCGCGACAGGTACACGTGGCCGGCTTCGACCAGCGGCCGCATGAAGCGGAACAGGAAGGTCAGCAGCAGGGTGTTGATGTGCTGGCCGTCGACGTCGGCGTCCGCCATCAGGATGATCTTGTGATAGCGGAGCTTCTCGATGTCGAAGTCCTCGTGCACACCGGTACCGAAGGCGCTGATCAGCGCCTGGACCTCGGTGTTCTGGAGGATCTTGTCGATACGGGCCTTCTCGACGTTCAGGATCTTGCCGCGGATCGGCAGGATGGCCTGGTACATCGGGTTGCGGCCGGACTTCGCGGAGCCACCGGCCGAGTCACCCTCGACGATGAAGATCTCGCACTTGGTCGGGTCGTTCGACTGGCAGTCGGACAGCTTGCCCGGCAGCGAGGCGCTCTCCAGCAGGCCCTTGCGGCGGGTGAGGTCACGGGCCTTGCGGGCCGCGACGCGCGCCGTTGCCGCCTGGATCGACTTGCGGATGATGTCCGCGGCCTCGACCGGGTTGCGGTCGAACCAGTCGTTGAGGTGCTCGTGGACGACCTTCTGCACGAAGGTCTTGGCCTCGGTGTTGCCCAGCTTGGTCTTCGTCTGGCCCTCGAACTGCGGCTCGCCCAGCTTGACCGAGATGATCGCCGTCAGACCCTCGCGGATGTCCTCGCCGGCGAGGTTGTCGTCCTTCTCGCGGAGCAGCTTCTTGTCGCGCGCGTAACGGTTCACCAGACCCGTCAGCGCCGCACGGAAGCCTTCCTCGTGCGTGCCGCCCTCGTGGGTGTGGATCGTGTTCGCGAAGGAGTACACGCCCTCCGTGTACTGCGAGTTCCACTGCATCGCGATCTCGACCGAGAGCAGGCGCTCCTTGTCCTCGGCCTCGACGTCGATGACGGTCGGGTGGATGAGCTCGCCCTTGCGCGAGTTCAGGTACGTCACGAAGTCGACGATGCCGCCCTCGTAGTAGTACTTGACCGTGCGCGCGGTGGGCTCGGCCGCGTCCGCGTCGGGGTCGTCCGCACCGACGGTCGCCTTCGCCGACTCGCGCTCGTCGGTCAGCGTCAGGGTCAGGCCCTTGTTGAGGAAGGCCATCTCCTGGAAGCGCCGCGACAGCGTCTCGAAGGAGTAGTCGGTCGTCTCGAAGATGTCCGGGTCGGCCCAGAACGTCACCGACGTGCCGTGCTCGTCGGTCTCCTCGTTCTTCGCCAGCGCCGCCGTCGGAACACCGAGCTTGTAGTCCTGGGTCCAGCGGTAGCCGTCGGTCTTGACCTCGACCGCTACCTTCGTCGACAGGGCGTTCACGACGGACACACCCACGCCGTGCAGACCACCGGAGACGGCGTAGCCGCCGCCGCCGAACTTGCCGCCCGCGTGCAGGACCGTCAGCACGACCTCCACCGCCGGCTTGCCCTCGGACGGCACGATGCCGACCGGAATGCCACGGCCGTTGTCGATGACCCGCACGCCGCCGTCGGCGAGGATCGTGACGTCGATCGTGTCCGCGTGCCCGGCCATGGCCTCGTCGACCGAGTTGTCGACGACCTCCTGGACGAGGTGGTGCAGCCCGCGCTCACCGGTCGAGCCGATGTACATGCCTGGCCGCTTGCGGACCGCGTCCAGGCCCTCGAGGACCTGGATCGCGCTGGCGTCGTACGAGGCGGTTACCTCGCCGTTCTCGCCGGCTGTGGACTGGTTGTCGTTGGGGTTGCCGGAATCGGCCACGAAGCGCCCTTTCTGGCACAGCACAGGCCGTACTCCGGGCCAGCAGGCATGCAAGCAGGAGCGGCTGCGTCGATCTGCGTTGTCAGCGTTTGTCAGCTAGATCCCGCAAGCGGGCGGGATTCGCTTCAGTCTACCGGTACCACGGACATGAATGGGGGTTTGCCGGTACCTGAGTCCGCATGTGCCGCCCTGAACCTCCTCTCTCCGACTCCCCATATCCGGGAAGGGGCTCAAAGAGGCTCACACGGGCACCCAGCGCTTCGGCCTGTCAACCTCCCGCTACCGTGAGGGACGCCACCCGGGGCGATGGGTGCAGGGGGTGCGCGAAAGAGGCACACCGGCCGGTATGCCGGGCCGGGGCCGGCCCTGCCGCGGACCGCGGCGGGCGCGGCCGCGCGGCTATCCGTACGTGTCCCCCGGGCCCGTACTGCCCGGTGCGCGCAGCGGCCCGTACCGCTTCGGGCGTCCGCCCGGGCCCTGGACCTTGATCATCCGGACCGTGCCCTGCCCCAGGTCCGCGTTCAGCCGCGCCACCAGCTGCGGAGCCAGCAGCTTCAGCTGCGCCGCCCATGCCGAGGAATCACACCGCACGACCAGTTCACGGTCCTCGTACCGCTCCGGTTCACAGTGCGCCGCGATCTCCGGCCCGACGATCTCCGGCCAGCGCTCCATCACGCCCGCGACCGCCATCGGCATCTCCCAGCCGTGCTCCGTGCGCAGCCGGTCCAGCGCCGCCATCAACGGCATCGGGTCGCGGCCGTCCGCGCGCGCACCCGAGCGCAGTCCCGGCTGCCGGCTCCCCTTCTTCCCGACGGCCGCATTGCCCCGGGCCCGCGCCTGCTCCCGGGCCGCCGCCAGCGCCTGCCGCGCGAGGTCCACGCCCGAGGGCTCCGGGACCTTGCGCGGTTCCTTCTTCTCGTCGCTCACAGCCGGGTCACCTCACCGCCGGACACCCCGAACCGGGTTCCCGCCAGGACACCCGGAACGTCGTCGTCCACCGCCGCCGTCACCAGCACCTGTTCGCCCGGAGCCACCAGTTCCGCCAGCCGCTCCCGGCGCCGTGCGTCCAGCTCCGCGAAGACGTCGTCCAGGATCAGCACCGGCTCGGCGCCCTCCGAGCGCAGCAGCTCGTACGAGGCCAGCCGCAGCGCCAGCGCGTACGACCAGGACTCGCCGTGGCTCGCGTACCCCTTGGCCGGGAGGTCGCCGAGACGCAGGAGCACGTCGTCGCGGTGCGGGCCCACCAGGGTCACGCCGCGCTCGATCTCCTGCTTGCGCACCTCGGCCAGGGCCGCCATCAGCACCTCGTACAGCGCTTCGCGCGTGCGCGCCGTACCGCTGTCCACCGTCTCGCCGGCCTCGCCGCCGGCCGAGGACTTGTACGCGAGGCCCAGCGGGCCGCCGCCGGGCGCGAGCTGCTCGTACGCCTTGTCCGCCAGCGGCAGCAGCGTCGCGATCAGGTCGAGGCGCTGCGCCAGAAGCTCCGCGCCCGCGCGCGCGAGGTGCTGGTCCCATACGTCGAGGGTGGAGAGGTCCATGGAGCGGCCGCCGTGCCGGCGGGCCATCGCCGCCGACTTCAGCAGGGTGTTGCGCTGCTTGAGGACCCGCTCGTAGTCCGACCGCACCGCCGCCATCCGCGGCGAGCGGGCCGTGACGAGCTCGTCGAGGAACCGCCGGCGCTCCCCGGGGTCCCCTTTCACCAGGGCCAGGTCCTCCGGCGCGAACAGCACCGTCCGTACGATCCCCAGTACGTCCCGGGGCCTGACCTGCGAGGACCGGTTGATCCGGGCGCGGTTGGCCCGCCCCGGGTTCAGCTCCAGCTCCACCAGCTGCCGGCGCTCGCCGTGGGTGACGGCCGCGCGGATGACGGCCCGGTCCGCGCCCATCCGTACGAGCGGTGCGTCCGAGGAGACACGGTGGCTGCCCAGCGTCGCCAGGTAGCCGATGGCCTCGACCAGGTTCGTCTTGCCCTGGCCGTTGGGGCCCACGAAGGCCGTGACGCCCGGGTCGAGGGGAACCTCGGCCCGGGCGTACGAGCGGAAGTCGGCCAGTGAGAGATGCGAAACATGCATACGACGCCGACCTCCCCCGGCTTCCTGCTGCTCTGCTCTGTGCTGCTGTGGTGCCGCGCCCTTCGGCGGGCGGGCGGCTACGCCTTCTCGACCGCGTGGCCGCCGAACTGGTTGCGCAGCGCGGCGATCATCTTCATCTGCGGCGAGTCCTGCTGGCGGGACGCGAACCGCGCGAAGAGCGAGGCGGTGATCGCGGGCAGCGGCACGGCGTTGTCGATCGCCGCCTCCACCGTCCACCGGCCTTCGCCCGAGTCCTGCGCGAAGCCGCGCAGCTGCTCCAGGTGCTCGTCCTCGTCCAGCGCGTTCACGGCGAGGTCGAGCAGCCAGGAACGGATGACCGTTCCTTCCTGCCAGGACCGGAAGACCTCGCGGACGTCGGTGACCGAGTCCACCTTCTCGAGCAGCTCCCAGCCCTCGGCATAGGCCTGCATCATGGCGTACTCGATGCCGTTGTGGACCATCTTCGCGAAGTGGCCCGCGCCGACCTTGCCGGCGTGCACGGCGCCGAACTCGCCCTCGGGCTTGAGGGCGTCGAAGATCGGCTGGACCCGTGCCACGTGGTCCTTCGCGCCGCCGTACATGAGCGCGTAGCCGTTCTCGAGGCCCCACACGCCGCCGGAGACACCGCAGTCGACGAAGCCGATGCCCTTGGCCGCCAGCTCCTCGGCGTGCTTCTCGTCGTCGGTCCAGCGGGAGTTGCCGCCGTCGACCACGATGTCGCCGATCGAGAGCAGCTCCGCGAGCTCGTCGACGGTGGACTGCGTCGCCGCACCCGCCGGGACCATCACCCACACGACGCGGGGGGCCTGCAGGCTGTCCACAAGTTCCCGCAGGCTGTGGACATCGGCGAGGTCCGGGTTGCGGTCGTATCCGATGACGGTGTGGCCTGCGCGGCGGATGCGCTCGCGCATGTTGCCGCCCATCTTGCCGAGACCGACGAGACCAAGCTCCATCAGGTGGTTCCTTAAGCGTTGTGGCCGTCTGTGCCGGGTTCCCCGGAATCCCCCGGGACACCCAGGCTCCGAGCCTACGCCGGGCGGTGCCGCGCGGCGCCACGGGCGCTCCAGGGGCGGCCGTACGAGGGCCCGTACGAGGCGCCGGGGCGGGGGGGCGCCGGGGGCCGTGCGAGCGGGGCGAACGCCGTCGGGCCCGGCCCCGCAGCCTGCGAGACCGGGCCCGACGCAGGCGTGCGTCAGCCGGACAGGCGCACCGGCATGATCAGGTACTTGTACGCCTCGTCGGCCTCGGCGTCGACCGCCGGGCGGCCGCTGAGCAGCGCCGGCTTGGTGGACGTGGTGAAGCTCAGCTGCGCGGCCGGGGAGTCGATCGCGCTCAGGCCGTCCAGCAGGAAGGTCGGGTTGAAGGCGATCGAGATGTCGTCGCCCTCGAGTTTGGCGTCCACACGTTCCACAGCCTGTGCATCGTCGGAGGAGCCGGCCTCCAGGATCAGCACGCCCTGCTCGAAGCTGAGGCGGACCGGGGTGTTGCGCTCGGCGACCAGGGCCACGCGCTTGACGGCCTCGACGAACGGGGCGGTCTCGATCACGGCGATGGAGTTGAACTCCGTCGGGAACAGCGTGCGGTACTTCGGCAGGTCGCCTTCGAGCAGGCGGGTGGTGGTGCGGCGGCCGGCGCCCTCGAAGCCGATGAGGCCCTCGCCCGCGCCGGAGCCCGAGAGCGCCAGGGTGACGGTGTCACCGCTGGTCAGGGACTTGGCGGTGTCCAGGAGCGTCTTGGCGGGCACCAGGGCCACGGCGGAGGCGTCCGGGTTCTCCGGCTTCCACAGGAACTCGCGGACCGCGAAGCGGTAGCGGTCGGTGGAGGCCAGCGTGACGCGGTCGCCCTCGATCTCGATGCGCACACCGGTCAGCACGGGCAGCGTGTCGTCGCGGCCGGCGGCGATGGCGACCTGGGCGGCGGCGGAGGCGAAGACCTCACCGGGCACGGTGCCGGTCGCGGTCGGCATCTGCGGCAGCGCCGGGTACTCCTCCACAGGCAGGGTGTGGAGCGTGAATCGCGAGGAGCCGCAGACCACGGTCGCCCGTACACCGTCTGTGGAAATCTCCACCGGGCGGTTGGGGAGGGCGCGGCAGATGTCGGCGAGCAGCCGGCCGGAGACGAGGACGGTGCCGTCCTCCTCGACGTCCGCCTCGACGGAGACGCGGGCCGAGACCTCGTAGTCGAAGCCGGAGAGGGACAGCGTGCCCTCCTCGGCCTTCAGCAGCAGGCCCGCGAGAACGGGCACCGGCGGCCGGGCCGGGAGGCTACGGGCAGCCCAAGCCACCGCCTCCGCGAGTACGTCGCGCTCCACCCGGATCTTCACCGGAACCGCCTCCTGCTGTTGCTCGCTCGTCTGCCGGCCTTCGTCGTCGGCTCGATGCCTCGATGCCCTCGGTGGCTCGGAGCCTCGTTGCCGGGGACCAGTCTGACGTACGGCGCCGACAGTCGGTGCTGCCGGAGGTCAAGTCGGGAGCGAGGTGTCGGGGAGGCGTGCCCACCGAGTTGTGCACAGGACCCGCTTGAAAACCGAAACCGGCCTAACTCTCTATGGGGGTAGTAGTAGGGCCTGTGGAAACGGTGGATAAGCCCGTTTTCGCAGGTCAACCCGCGTTTTTTATCCACCGACCCTGTGGGTGACACCGGTGGACAACACGGTGTCTCTGTGGAGAACGAAAAGTTCTGCACAGGCCGTCCCCAGGCGACCCCGACTACTCCACAGGTGTGTCCCCAGCTTTCCCCCGGTACTCCACAGCCCAAACGTCGACTTCGATGTGACGGCTTTCACTCAGGGCGGTGACGGGGGGTGCAATGTTGCCGAACAGTGGACAACGGTGTGGGTAACTCGTCGGATCCTGTGCACAGGATCCGACAACCTGTGGGTCGGCGGTGGACAGAGGAGTGGACGAGCCTGTGGATGAAATTTCTGTCCACAGCCTGTGGATGGCGCTTGCGCACAATTCCACAGGCGGCTGACCAGGCTTGATGGAGCCTCATACGGCACCCCTGTGGACAGATTGTGGGTGACGGAAGCCGTCCCCAGCCTGTGGACGGAGGAAAGTCCGGGAATCTGTGGATGAGTTGCTCCACAGGGGGCGTATTCGAACAGGTCAGGGGCGCGCGGACGAAGAAGGGCGCCCCCGAAGTACCCCGGGAGCGCCCTCTGGATGCGTTTGAAGAGGCTCGGCTCAGCCGTTCTTGATGCGGTTGGTGAGCTCCGTGACCTGGTTGTAGATGGAGCGCCGCTCCGCCATCAGCGCCCGGATCTTGCGGTCCGCGTGCATGACGGTGGTGTGGTCGCGGCCGCCGAACTGCGCCCCGATCTTGGGCAGGGACAGGTCCGTGAGCTCCCGGCACAGGTACATGGCGATCTGCCGGGCGGTGACCAGGACGCGGCTGCGTGAGGAGCCGCACAGGTCGTCCACGGTGAGGCCGAAGTAGTCGGCGGTGGCCGCCATGATGTCCGACGCGGTGATCTCGGGCGCGGAGTCCTCGCCGCCGGGGATCAAGTTCTTGAGGACGTCCTCGGTCAGGCCCAGGTCGACCGGCTGCCGGTTCAGGCTCGCGAAGGCCGTGACCCGGATCAGCGCCCCCTCCAGCTCGCGGATGTTGCGCGAGATGCGGGAGGCGATGAACTCCAGTACCTCCGGCGGGGCGTTGAGCTGCTCCTGGACGGCCTTCTTGCGCAGGATCGCGATCCGGGTCTCCAGCTCGGGCGGCTGGACGTCGGTGATCAGGCCCCACTCGAAGCGGTTGCGGAGCCGGTCCTCGAGGGTGACGAGCTGCTTGGGCGGCCGGTCCGAGGACAGCACGATCTGCTTGTTGGCGTTGTGGAGCGTGTTGAAGGTGTGGAAGAACTCCTCCTGCGTCGACTCCTTGCTCGCGAGGAACTGGATGTCGTCGACGAGCAGGATGTCCATCTCGCGGTAGCGCTTGCGGAACGCGTCGCCCTTGCCATCGCGGATCGAGTTGATGAACTCGTTGGTGAACTCCTCGGAGCTCACGTACCGCACCCGGGTGCCGGGGTAGAGGCTCCGCGCGTAGTGCCCGATGGCGTGCAGCAGATGCGTTTTGCCAAGACCCGATTCCCCATAGATGAAGAGGGGGTTGTACGCCTTGGCGGGTGCCTCGGCGACGGCCACCGCGGCGGCGTGCGCGAAGCGGTTGGAGGCACCGATGACGAAGGTGTCGAACAGGTACTTGGGGTTCAGCCGGGCGGTCGGCTCGAGCGGGCCCGACGTGGAGCCGCCGGACGGGGCCGGGGGCGGCGCGGGCCGGCCGGGCGCCGGGCGCGGGGCCGGCTGCTCGTACTGCTGCTGCTCGTACTGATGGGACTGCTGCGGGCGGGGCTCGTACTGCTGCTGTTCGTAGGAGCCCTGCTCGTAGCCGCCGGGCTCGGACTGCTGGAGGTAGCCCGGCTGCGGGGAGGCGTACGGGTCGCGCTCGGGGAAGCCGCCGAGGCGCGGCTGCTGCCAGCCGTAGTCGTCCTGCTGGCCGCCGCGGGGCCAGGAGCCGGGCTCGGGGCGCGACTGCTGGTAGTCCGGGTAGGCGGGGCGGGCGGTCGGGAGCTGGTCGTCGCCGGGGCCGCCGGGGCCTCCGGGGCCGCCCGGCCCGTTGTGGCCTCCGGAGCGCTGGCCGCCGTACGGCTCGTACGACTCGGGGCGCTGCTGCGCGGGCGCCGGCAGGGGCGCGGGCTCGCCGGCGGAGTCGTCCACGGTGATGGCGATGCGGATCGGGCGGCCGCACTCACGGCTGAGCGCATCGCTGATCAGCGGGGCGAGCCGGCCCTCGAGGACGCGCTTGCCGTACTCGTTGGGGACGGCGAGGAGCGCGGTGTCGGCGACGAGAGCCAGGGGCTGACAGCGCTCGACCCACTGCTTGTCCTTGGGCTCGATGGCCTGCTGTCCCTCCCCGAGGAGCTTTTCGAGCACCCTTGGCCACACTGCGGCAAGATCGGCAGGTACGTCAGCCACAGAGCACGCTCTCTCACAGGGGTCCCACGAATGTGTGGTTCTTTGGGACGGTCGGGACAAAAAATCCGGGATCAGACAACGGTAGTCAGGCCGACGGGTACGGTTCAAGTCGTTGTCCACAGCCTGTGCACAGTGTGGGGCCTCGCAGCCTCGGTTTGACCGGATGGCGTAGCCGCGCGTACCGTAACGAGGTCGAGTTGTCGATGGCTGCTGCCGCCTGCCTACCGATGGGCGAAGATCACCTTTTGTGATCGATTAGCGGTGCCACTCGGGCGAACACGCGAGTTTCCTCGTGGGCGCACGGTGACAGCCAGGCGATGTCCCGCCACAACGATTTATTCTCTGGAGCCCCCGAGTGAGCAAGCGCACCTTCCAGCCGAACAACCGCCGTCGTGCCAAGACCCACGGCTTCCGCCTGCGGATGCGTACCCGTGCCGGTCGCGCGATCCTCGCGAACCGCCGTGGCAAGGGCCGCGCCGCCCTTTCCGCGTAACAACGCGCGGGTCGTGACGTCGTGCTGTCTCCCGAGAATCGGCTGAGGCGGCGCGAGGACTTCGCGAGCGCGGTACGTCGAGGTCGCCGGGCTGGTCGCCCGCTCCTCGTCGTCCACCTACGTACAAGCGGTGCAACGGACCCGCACGAGCCGGGGGAGATCGATCCCTCGACGCGTGCGGGTTTCGTCGTCAGCAAGGCCGTGGGTGGCGCCGTCGTCCGTAACCGGGTGAAGCGCCGTTTGCGCCATCTTGTCCGCGAGCGGCTGTCCCAGCTGCCCGCCGGTAGCCTGGTGGTGGTACGGGCATTGCCCGGCGCGGGTGATGCCGGTGTCGACGAACTGGCCCGGGACCTGGATGCCGCCCTGTCGCGGCTCCTGGGAGGCGTGGCTCGATGAAGTACCCGCTGCTCGCATTGATCAAGCTGTACCAGTGGACGATCAGTCCGCTGCTCGGGCCGGTGTGCCGCTATTACCCCTCGTGCTCGCACTACGGGTTCACGGCCATCGACCGGCATGGTGCGGTGAAGGGGACGGTTCTGACCGGCTGGCGGATCCTGCGGTGCAATCCGTGGTCCGCCGGTGGTGTCGATCATGTCCCACCCCGTAAACGCCCGCGTTGGCACGAGCAGCTGCGCAGTGCGTTGCGTAGATCTCGCAATGCTCAAGGAGCCTGATTAGTGGACACGATTGCCAGTCTGTTCAGCTTTATCACCACGCCCGTCTCGTGGGTCATCGTCCAGTTCCACAGTCTGTACGGCGCGATCTTCGGCCCGGACAGCGGTTGGGCCTGGGGCTTGTCCATCGTGTCCCTGGTGGTCTTGATCCGCATCTGCCTGATCCCGCTCTTCGTGAAGCAGATCAAGGCGACGCGTGGCATGCAGGCGCTCCAGCCGAAGATGAAGGCGATCCAGGAGCGCT
Source organism: Streptomyces sp. NBC_01296 (assembly GCF_035984415.1). Classification (NCBI taxonomy): domain Bacteria; kingdom Bacillati; phylum Actinomycetota; class Actinomycetes; order Kitasatosporales; family Streptomycetaceae; genus Streptomyces; species Streptomyces sp. NBC_01296. Next base: position 4,506,705 of record NZ_CP130720.1, read on the forward strand.
ACAAGAACGACAAGCAGCGCCAGTCCGAAGAGATGATGAAGCTGTACAAGGAGACGGGTACCAACCCGCTCTCCTCGTGCCTGCCCATCCTGGCGCAGTCCCCGTTCTTCTTCGCGCTGTACCACGTGCTCTCGGCCATCGCCAACGGCCAGACCATCGGCGTCATCAACCAGCAGCTGCTGGAGAGCGCCCGTCAGGCGCACATCTTCGGCGCCCCGCTGGCCGCGAAGTTCACGGACAGCGAGGAGAAGGTCGCCGCGCTCGGCGCTTCCCTGATGGACGTCCGGATCGTGACCGCGGTCATGATCGTCATGATGTCGCTGTCGCAGTTCTACACCCAGCGTCAGCTGATGCAGAAGAACGTCGACCTCTCGGTCAAGACGCCGTTCATGCAGCAGCAGAAGATGCTGATGTACATCTTCCCGCTGATCTTCGCCTTCATGGGCATCAACTTCCCCGTGGGTGTCCTCGTCTACTGGCTGACCACGAACGTGTGGACCATGGGCCAGCAGATGTACGTGATCAACCAGAACCCGACGCCCGGCAGCAAGGCCCAGGACCAGTACCTGACCCGTCTGCTGAAGCACGTCACCACGCACGGCGATGTGAAGGGCCGGGGCAAGAAGAAGATCGTCGCGGCGATCGTGGCCAAGGGCCCGGACCGCAACGACAACGAGCGCAAGTTCATCGCGGCTCTCACGAAGCAGGGTCTGGCTGCCCAGGCGGACGGGTCTGTGATCAAGAGTGTCGAGGCCACGGCCGATTCGGACGCGGCGAGCGGCACTGCCGCCAAGCGCCAGCAGCCGAAGCGGCAGTCGAAATCGCAGCGCCAGACGCCCCCCAAGCCCTCTTCCAAGAAGTAAGAAGGAGTCCCTCCCGTGACGGAAGGCACCACCACCGCCGCCGCTGAGAGTGGCGACACCCTGACCCGCCTCGAGCAGGAGGGCGAGATCGCGGCCGACTACCTCGAGGGTCTGCTGGACATCGCCGACCTGGACGGGGACATCGACATGGACGTCGAGGCCGACCGGGCCGCGGTGTCGATCGTCAGCGACTCGGCCAGCCGTGATCTGCAGAAGCTCGTGGGCCGCGACGGTGAGGTCCTGGAGGCCCTGCAGGAGCTCACCCGCCTTGCCGTGCACCGGGAGACCGGGGACCGCAGCCGGCTGATGCTGGACATCGCCGGGTTCCGTGCGAAGAAGCGCGAGGAGCTGGCGGCGCTGGGCGCCCAGGCGGCCGCGGACGTGAAGGCGTCCGGCGAGCCGCTGAAGCTGGCCCCGATGACGCCCTTCGAGCGGAAGGTCGTTCACGACGCCGTGGCGGCTGCCGGTCTGAAGAGCGAGTCGGAGGGCGAGGAGCCGCAGCGCTTCGTCGTCGTGCTGCCGGCCTGATCGCAACCCTGAGTGTTCGGCCCCGTCTGTGTCGCAGACGGGGCCGAAGTTTGTCAGCCTGGCAGTGCCCGTTCGGGCGGTGCCAGTTCGAGCAGTGCGTTTTCAACGATCCATGCGGTACGGAAGGACGGTCCCCGTGACGGAGGCAGCGGAGCTTCCCCCGGCGCCCGAAGAGGCGCGCGCGGTGTTCGGCGAGTTTTTCCCGGAAGCTGTGCGGTATGCGGAGCTGCTGGCGGATGCGGGGGTCAAGCGCGGCCTGATCGGCCCGCGTGAGGTGCCACGGCTGTGGGAGCGGCACCTGCTGAACTGCGCGGTGCTCTCGGAGGTGGTGCCCGAGGGCGTCACCGTGTGCGATGTCGGCTCGGGTGCCGGCCTGCCCGGTATCCCGTTGGCTCTGGTGCGGCGCGATCTGAAGATCACGCTGCTGGAGCCGCTGCTGCGGCGTACGACCTTCCTGCAGGAGGCCGTGGAGCTGCTCGGCCTGGACCACGTCACGGTGGTGCGCGGCCGGGCCGAGGAGGTTCTGGGCAAGGTGCAGCCGGTGCATGTGGTGACGGCGCGTGCCGTGGCTCCGTTGGACCGCCTGGCGGGCTGGGGCGTGCCCCTGCTGCGTCCGTACGGGGAGATGCTGGCCCTGAAGGGCGACACTGCCGAGGAGGAGCTGGTGGCGGCGAAGGTCGCGCTGGCGAAGCTGGGTGTGGTGAAGACCTCGGTGCTGCACGTGGGCGAGGGTGTGGTGGATCCCATGTCGACGGTGGTCCGGGTAGAGGTCGGAGAAAGCCCCGGTGGGGTGAGGTTCGCGGCCAAGCGGGCTAAGGCCGCTCGCACCAGCCGGACGCGTCGGCGTCGCTGATTTCGGGTGCATTGAGCCCTATAGGTATGGATTTCGGAGTGTCGTAGCGGCCTGATGCCTCCGTCCGGGCATCGTGTTTCACGTGAAACGTCGCTCTCTGCTGCACGGAATCATCAGCCGCGGCCGTGCGGCTGCGTCCCCCCGCGATCGCAAGAACGAAGGGGGGACGGAGTTGTCCACATCGGTGGATTCATCCACAGGAGTACGGGCCCCGCTGGTTCGCAACCCCGATGCCATGGCAGGCTCTGTTCATCGCGAGCCTGATGTCGAGGAGAGTGACACCGTGCGGTCCGACGCCAACCTCGCGGGGCCGATGGCCGATCCGGTCCCCGGTCCCCGCTCTGAATCGGCGGGCGAGGATGTTTCACGTGAAACATCGTCGCCCCTTGTAGACAACGACACGCCCATCGGCCGTGCCGCCCAGCTGGCGGTCGAGGCGCTGGGGCGCGCCGGCGAGGGGCTGCCCCGCCCCGAGCAGACGCGGGTCATCGTGGTGGCCAACCAGAAGGGCGGCGTGGGCAAGACCACGACGACCGTGAACCTGGCGGCCTCGCTGGCTCTGCACGGTGCGCGGGTCCTCGTGGTCGACCTCGACCCCCAGGGCAACGCCTCCACGGCGCTCGGTATCGACCACCACGCGGATGTGCCCTCGATCTACGACGTGCTCGTGGACAGCCGGCCGCTGCTGGAGGTCGTCCAGCCGGTGGTGGACGTGGAGGGGCTCTTCTGTGCTCCGGCCACGATCGACCTGGCGGGTGCGGAGATCGAGCTGGTGTCGCTGGTGGCTCGGGAGAGCCGGCTGCAGCGGGCCATCCAGGCGTACGAGCAGCCGCTCGACTACATCCTGATCGACTGCCCGCCCTCGCTGGGGCTGCTGACGGTGAACGCGCTGGTGGCCGGCGCCGAGGTACTGATCCCGATCCAGTGCGAGTACTACGCGCTGGAGGGGCTGGGTCAGCTGCTGCGCAACGTCGACCTGGTGCGGGCCCACCTGAACCCCACGCTGCATGTCTCGACGATCCTGCTGACGATGTACGACGGCAGGACCCGGCTGGCCTCGCAGGTGGCGGAGGAGGTGCGCACCCACTTCGGCAAGGAGGTGCTGCGCACGAGCATCCCGCGGTCGGTGCGTATTTCGGAGGCGCCGAGCTACGGCCAGACGGTGCTCACCTACGATCCGGGTTCCAGCGGTTCTCTCTCCTACCTGGAAGCGGCGCGTGAGATCGCGCTGCGGGGGGCCGGAATTTCGTACGACGCCCAGCACGCCCATCTGGGCGCGGGCATGAACAGCACGCAGAGTGTGGCGGAGGGGATCCAGTGAGTGAGCGACGTAGGGGTCTGGGACGGGGGCTCGGTGCGCTGATCCCCGCAGCTCCGCAGGAGAAGACGCCGCCGGTGATCGGTGCCGGGTCGACGTCCCCGTCAGCGGTGCCTGCCATGGCATCGGAGCGCGGGATCGCGGCGGCGAAGCTGGCTTCGCTGGCGCAGGCGGATGTTTCACGTGAAACATCGGCGGTCGCGCTCGCGGTGGCGGATAAGCCGGCGGCAGTGGAGCCCGAGGCCAATGTGGTCGCCGGGGCGACGTTCGCCGAGCTCCCGATGGACGCGATCACGCCGAACCCGCGGCAGCCCCGTGAGGTCTTCGACGAGGACGCGCTGGCGGAGCTGGTGACCTCCATCCAGGAGGTGGGTCTGCTTCAGCCGGTGGTGGTGCGGCAGTCGGCTCCTGGCCGCTACGAGCTCATCATGGGTGAGCGCCGCTGGCGGGCATGCCGGGAGGCCGGGCTGGAGCGCATTCCGGCGATCATCCGAGCGACGGACGACGAGAAGCTGCTGCTGGACGCACTGCTCGAGAACCTGCACCGGGCGCAGCTGAACCCGTTGGAGGAGGCGGCCGCGTACGACCAGCTGCTGCAGGACTTCAACTGCACGCACGACCAGCTGGCGGACCGCATCGGGCGCTCGCGCCCGCAGGTGTCGAACACGCTGCGCCTGCTGAAGCTCTCGCCGCCGGTGCAGCGCCGGGTGGCCGCGGGTGTGCTCTCTGCGGGGCATGCGCGGGCGCTGCTGTCGGTGGAGGAGTCCGAGGTCCAGGACCGGCTGGCGCACCGGATCGTGGCCGAGGGTCTGTCGGTGCGTGCGGTCGAGGAGATCGTGTCGCTGATGGGCTCGGAGCCCTCCGGAGCCGTGAAGCCGAAGGGTCCGCGGGCGGGCGCCCGGGTGGCTCCGGCGCTCAGCGAGCTGGCGACGCGGCTGTCGGACCGGTTCGAGACGCGGGTGAAGGTGGATCTGGGCCAGAAGAAGGGCAAGATCACCGTCGAGTTCGCCTCGATGGAGGATCTGGAGCGGATTCTGGGGACGCTGGCGCCGGGCGAAGGCCGGGTGCTGGAGCAGGGACTGTCCGGGGAGTGAGTCCCCGGCCGCCGAGGGGCGGGTCGTGCCGGTGCGAACCGGCGCGGTCCGCCCCTTTGCCTTGTAGCGGTTTCTCCTGATTCGGGCAGTGGATACGATGCGCTCATGGGGCGTCGGTTGGTACCACTCACGCTGGACAACCTTCAGGACCTGCCTCGGCGTTGCCGGTCCTGTGTGTTCTGGGAGTTGGATCCGGTCAGCGGTGAGGCCGCCGTGAAGGCGGGGACTCCGGCGCTGGAGAAGGAGGCGTGGATCTCCGCCGTCCTGCTGGAGTGGGGTTCGTGCGGCCGCGTGGTCTACGTGGACGACGTCCCGGTGGGATTCGTGCTGTACGCGCCGCCCGCGTACGTACCGCGGGCCGCGTCCTTTCCGACGAGTCCGGTGTCGCCGGATGCGGTGCAGCTGATCACGGCATGGATCATGCCGGGTTATCAGGGCCAGGGCCTGGGCCGGGTGATGGTCCAGACGGTGGCCAAGGATCTGCTGCGACGCGGGTTCCGTGCGATCGAGGCGTTCGGAGACGCGCGGTGGGGGGGCCCGGCGTGCCTGCTGCCTGCGGACCACCTGCTGGCCGTGGGCTTCAAGACGGTGCGGCCGCATCCCGTGCATCCGCGGCTGCGGCTGGAGATGCGCTCGACGCTCTCGTGGAAGGAAGACGTGGAGCTTGCGCTGGACCGGCTGCTCGGTGCGGCGCGCAAGGAGCCCGCGCTGCGCCCGCTGTGACGGCCGCACGGGCTGTGATGTGCGAACGGGGCCGCCCCTTGAGGGGGCGGCCCCGTTTCACGTGAAACTCACCCGGCCACCGCCGGGCGGAGCGTCGGCCGTCAGACGGCCTTGGCCTCGATGAAGCCCTCGAGGTCGCGCAGGATGGCGGCCTTCGGCTTGGCACCGACGAGGGTCTTGACGACCTCGCCGCCCTGGTAGACGTTCAGGGTCGGGATGGACATGACGCCGTACCTGGCAGCCGTGGCCGGGTTCTGGTCGATGTTGAGCTTGACGATCTCGATCTCGCCGTGCTCGGCCGCGATGGCCTCGAGCGAGGGGGCGATCTGACGGCACGGGCCGCACCATTCGGCCCAGAAGTCCACCAGTACGGGCTTGTCGCTCTTGAGGACGACCTCGTCGAAGTCAGCGTCGGTCACGTTCTTGAGGGTGCCGGCCACAGCGGCCTCCTATTTCTTCCTGCGGGGTGTGGGGTGGGGGGTGTGCGTGGGGGTCAGACCGTCGCGTGGGCCTTCTCGGCGTCCGCGAGGGCGGCGAGGAAGCGCTCGGCGTCGAGGGCCGCGGAGCAGCCCGTTCCCGCGGCGGTGATGGCCTGACGGTACGTGTGGTCCACGACGTCGCCGGCGCCGAACACGCCGCTCAGGTTGGTGCGCGTCGAGGGGGCGTCGACCTTGAGGTAGCCCTCCTCGTCGAGCTCCAGCTGGTCCTTGAACAGCTCGGTGCGCGGGTCGTGGCCGACGGCGATGAAGAGGCCCGTCACGGGGAGCTCGGAGGTCTCACCGGTCTTGGTGTTGCGCAGGGTGAGGCCGGAGAGCTTCTGCTCGCCGTGGATCTCGGCGACCTCGCTGTCCCAGGCGAACTTGATCTTCGGGTCGGCGAAGGCGCGGTCCTGCATGGCCTTGGAGGCACGCAGGCTGTCGCGGCGGTGCACGATGGTGACGGACTTGGCGAACCGAGAGAGGAAGGTTGCTTCCTCGATCGCGGTGTCGCCGCCGCCGACGACGGCGATGTCCTGGTCCTTGAAGAAGAACCCGTCGCAGGTGGCGCACCAGGAGACACCGCGGCCGGAGAGGGCGTCCTCGTTCGGCAGTCCGAGCTTGCGGTGCTGGGACCCGGTGGTGACGATCACGGCCTTGGCACGGTGCACGGTGCCGGCGGTGTCGGTGACGGTCTTGATCTCACCGGTGAGGTCCACGGACACGATGTCGTCGGGCACGAGCTCGGCGCCGAAGCGCTCGGCCTGGCCGCGCATGTTGTCCATGAGGTCCGGACCCATGATGCCGTCCTGGAAGCCGGGGAAGTTCTCGACTTCGGTGGTGTTCATCAGCGCGCCACCGGCGGTGACGGCGCCTTCGAAGACCAGCGGCTTGAGCGAAGCGCGTGCGGTGTACAGGGCTGCCGTGTAACCGGCCGGCCCGGAACCGATGATGATCACGTTTCGTACGTCGCTCACGGGTTTCTTCCTCGTCTCTGTGGACTGCGCGCTGCTTGCCGGGGGGCCGGTGTGAACTCTCACCCCACCCAACGGATCCTACGGCGCATGCATTCCCGGCCCGCCCCCGTCCGGACCTCAAGGTGTCAGCTTCGGGGGTAGGTCCGGGTCAGCAGAGGCGTGCCGGACTCGGCCGAGGGGGTGTCCGCGCAGCCGGCGCCGACGAGATAGGCGTCCACGCGGGTGGAGTCGCCCGGGTGCGGCAGGACGAGGAGATAGACCTCGGAGCCCTCGTAGCTGCCGCGTTCGGCGGCGAGCGGGGTGTCGGGGCGACCGGTGGCGCCCTGGACGCAGGGCGGGACCGAGGGGGTTTCCGTGCGGTTGCGGTCGCCGGGGACCAGCCCTGGTGAGGGCGTGGAGTTCTCCAACCCGTACGTGTTGTTCGGCTGTTCCCCCTGCGGAGCGGTCTTGGCGCCCTGTCCGGGGACCAGGAGCCGGTGGACGCTGTCCTGGAGGCCCTGGGCGGTGTACGTACCGTCGGTGGGGGCCTCGGCGGCTGCACTCGTGCCGGATTTACGGGCGGCGGTGTCCGGGGAGCCGGTTCCGAGCAGGTTGCCCGCCAGGAAGATGCCGAGGGCGCAGGCGGCCGCTCCGGCCAGGCCTGCGATGACGGCGATCCGGCGGCGGGCGCGACGGCGCCCGGGGCCGGTTGCTCCGGCCGGGTGACCGGCCGGCCGCCGGGTGCCCGGAGCGGCGGGTGTGGCGGGCGATGTTTCACGTGAAACATCGCGCGGAGTGCCGGGCTCGGAGGCCTGTGCGGTACCGGCTTTGGGCGTGGTGGAGTCGAGGAGGGCCTCGGCGGCGAGTGCCGCGTCGATGCGCCCGGCGATGTCGGAGGGCATCCGCGGCGGTCCCGGCAGGGTGCCGAGGAGCGCCCGGATCTCCTCCAGGGAGGCGTGGACGTCGGCGCACAGCGGGCAGGCGCCCAGATGGCGGCGTACCTCGGCGGTCCGGACCGGGGACAGGAGCCCCTCGGTCAGGTCGGAGATCTCCGAGACGTCAGGGTGCCGGATCGTGCCGGTTGCGGGAGTCACGTTCGTCCACCTCCGCCCTTCACCGTGTCTGCGTCTGGGGCTGGCTGACTGGGGTCTGCCGCTGGTGGGACGGGAGTCCCCGGCGTCCGGTTCCTTCCCCGCTCGGCGGCGGTGTTATCCCCGGCATTCGAGCGCAGATGAGTGAGCATCGGGAGGAGTTTCGCCCGGCCGCGCGCGCACCGGCTCTTCACCGTGCCGGTGGGGACGTCGAGGATACGTGCGGCCTCGGCGACGGGGTATCCCTGCATGTCGACGAGGACGAGGACGGCCCGCTGCTCGGCCGGGAGCGTGCCGAGAGCGTCCAGGAGCTGCCGGTGGAGCTCCTGGCGCTCCGCCGGTGCCTCGGCGGACTCGTGGGGCTCCAGGAGGCGCTCCAGGCGCTCTGTGTCGTCGAGGGGCGCGGTTCTGCGGGAGGCCGCCTTGCGGGCCCGGTCGAGGCAGGCGTTGACGGTGATGCGGTGCAGCCAGGTCGTGACGGCCGATTCCCCGCGGAAGGTGTGGGCGGCCCGGTAGGCGGAGACGAGGGCGTCCTGCACGGCGTCGGCGGCCTCCTCGCGGTCGCCGAGCGTGCGCAGGGCCACGGCCCACAGCCGGTCGCGGTGCCGCCGCACGAGCTCCCCGAAGGCGTCGGGATCACCGGAGACATGCAGCGCCAGCAGTTCCTGGTCGCTGCTGCTGCCGGGCGCGGAGCCGTCCAACGGTGAGCCCTCCCCTGCGGTGTATCAGCCCGTGAACTTCACGTCCGTGATCGCCTGCTTGTAGCCCGCGTTGCTGTAGGTGTCGGCGCCGGCCATGGGCATGGCGGTGATCCACACCAGGACGTAGCGCGTCTTGACGGGCTTTTCGGCGCTCAGAGTGAGAGTGGTGTCCGAAGTCGTGTTGGCGGCGATCTTCGTCATCGAACTGACCGGGGTCGACGACGAGGTGCCGTTGGTCGCGTACAGCGCGGCGGTGGTGTGGTTGCCGGGGTACCGCAGCGCTATCGAGGCGGCGCTGACCTCCTGCTCGGAGCCGAGGTCGTAGACGATGCCGACGCCGGGCTTGATGACGACCTGGGGGCCGTCGATGAAGCTCTTGGTCCGCCAGTACGTGGAGGCGTCGCCGTCGTAGGTGTGGGAGACGCCGTCCTTGTCCTGCGGGGTGCCGTCGGGGAAGTACTCCTCGGCTCCCTTGATGGCGAGCGGAGTGGGGTCCTTGGCCGCCGGTTCGTCGTCACCCTTGTTGTGCGGGGTCTGGTTGCTGCCGCTGCTGCCCTGCTTGCCGCGGTCCAGGAGGGTGTCGGCGAGCTGCCAGCTGCCCAGGCCGAGGGCGGCGATCAGCAGGGCCGCGACACCCCACTTGAGGACCCGGCCGGTACGGCTCTGCAGCGGGGGCGGCGGAGGTACGACGGGACGGACCGCGGTGGTAGGCGCTCCGGGCGGCATGGGCCGGCCGTAGCTGCCCTGCTGGTAGGTGGTGTGCTGGTACTCGGGGGGCGGGGTGAAAGCGGGCTCCGGCGGCCGGATGCGGGGCATCGCGGCGACGGCCTTGGCCAGCTCCTCCGGGGTGGTGCAGGCGGGCTCCTGACGGGAAGCGGTGGCCCCGTCGTTGGCGAGGGCGCGCATGGCGAGCTCCCCCAGCCCCCGGTGCACCCCGGCGCGGACCTGGTCGGGCGCGATCAGGCCGACGCCCTTGGGCAGGCCGGCGAGGCCGTAGGCGTCGACCTCGTACGGCCAGCGCTGGGTCAGGGCGGCGTACAGGAGTGCGCCGATGGCCTCGGTGTCCGCCCGCTGCGGGGTGTCGCTGGTGATGCCGCGCAGGGCGGCGTTCACGGCGAGCCCGCGGATCCGGTACTGGCCCGTGGAAGTGCGCAGTATGGCGCTGGGCGTCAGGCGCAGGTGGGCCAGGCCCTCGCGGTGCGCGGCGGCCATGGCCTGGGACACCTGGGTGACGAGCTGGTAGGCCTCGTGGGGCTCCAGGGGGCCCGCGGCGAGGAGCGCGGTCAGCTCGGTGGCGTCGGGCAGCCACTCGTGGACGACGTAGACGAGGTCGTTCTCCTCCACGGCGTCGAGGACGTGGACGAACCGGGGGTCGCCGAGCAACGCGGAGGAGCGGGCGGCGGCCAGGACGGCGCGGGCCCGCGGGTGGTCGGCAGGCAGCAGATGGACGCCCACGGCCCGGCGCAGCTTCTCGTCCATCGCACGCCAGCTGCTGAATCCGTCCAGACGGGTGACGCACTCTTCGAGGCGGTAGCGCCTGGCGAGCTTGTGGCCGCTGTGGAGTTCGGGGGCGGCAGCAGGGGCCGCTTTTCTGCGTTCGCCGTCCTTTTCTGGCATGCGTCCGTCCGCGGCTCGTCCGTTCTGGGTGTCCACCCCGTCGGCCGTGGCCTTTGCCGCATCTGCGGCCGGCGGCTCGTTGCCGCCGTTGTCGGCCACGTCGACGGCAGCCGTGCTACGTTCCGCCACCGTCGTTCCTGCCTCCCCATCCGTTACGCGCTGTCGGCCAGTCTGCGAAGCCATGCCAATTGTGCCCACAGTCCGGCGCTATGCACGACACGCGAAGGGGTCCGACGGTTGTGCGCATTCAGCGCCCCATGCGTCCGCGAACCATTCCGACCATGGCGTTGAGCTCTTCGATGCGCATCTTCTTGGCAGCCACGAGGAAGACGACGGCCAGTGCGATGCCGCCGACGACCAAGGCGGCGAGGGAGCCGGTGACTCCGCTGCCGAGCCACTGGGTGACCGCGTAGGCTGCGGCGCCCGCCACAGCGGCCGCGGGGACACAGGCGCCGGTGAGGCGGGCGTAAGTGCGCATGACGTGGGCGCCGTCGAGGTCGCCGCCGAGCCGGTTGCGCAGGCGCCGCCAGGCGACGCCCACACCGACCGCGTAGCCGAGACCGTAGGCGGCGGCCATGCCGACGACCGCCCAGCGGGCGGGGAGCACGAAGAACGCGGCGGCGGAGCCGACCGCGTTGACCGCGGCGACGATGACGGTGTTGTAGAAGGGTGTCCGGGTGTCCTCGTAGGCGTAGAACCCGCGCAGGACAACGTACTGGACGGAGTACGGGATGAGTCCGAGGCCGAAGGCCATCAGGATGTAGCCGATGTTCTGGGCGCCGGAACCGGAGCTGGCGTAGAGCAGGGTGGCGATGGGGACGCCGAGCGCGAGGAACGCGAAGGCGCACGGCACGATCGCGACGGCCGAGGTGCGCAGCCCGTAGGAGATGTCGTCGCGGACGGCGGCGGCGTCCCCGTCGTGGGCGGAGCGGGAAATGCGGGGCAGGACCGCCGTCATGACCGAGACGGTGATGATGGCCTGCGGCATCTGCCACAGCAGCAGCGCGTACTGGTAGCCCGTGATCCCAGTGCCGGGGTGGCCCTGCTTCTCGGCGACGGATCCGGCCCAGGTCGCGAGCTGGGTCACGACGACGAGGCCGATCTGGTTGGCGAGGACGAAGAAGAACGTCCACTTGGCCAGGCGGGCGGCCTTGCCGAGGCCGTGGCCCCGCCAGTCGAAGCGCAGGCGCGGCTTGAAGCCGGCGTCGCGCAGGTAGGGCAGCATTGCGAGCGCCTGGACGGTGAGGCCCAGGAGGGTGCCGAGGCCGAGCAGGCGGACGCCGTCGGCCGTGACGGTGGTGGCACCGACACCGGAGGTGGTGAAACCGCCGAAGGCCCAGATGAAGGCCCCGAACGTGGCGATGACGACGATGTTGTTGAGGACGGGGGTCCACATCATCGCGCCGAACCGGCCGCGTGCGTTGAGGATCTGACCGAGGACCACGTGGATGCCCATGAAGAACATGGTTGGCAGGCAGTAGCGGGCGAAGGCGACCGCGACGTCCATCTGCTGGGGGTCGGAGGCGAGCTTCGGCGACATCATCGTGATGAACACCGGTGCGGCGAGGACGCAGATGGTGGTGATGGCGGCCAGGAGGACCACGACGAGGGTCAGGAGGCGGTTGGCGTACGCCTCGCCTCCGTCGTCGTCCTGCTTCATGGCCCGCACCAGCTGCGGGATGAAGACGGCGTTGAGGGCGCCGCCGCCGACCAGCACGTAGATCATCGTCGGCAGGGTGTTGGCGATCTGGTACGTGTCGTTGAACGTGCCGACGCCGATGGCACCGGCGATGACGAGGGTCCGCAGGAAGCCGGTGATGCGGGAGACGATCGTGCCGGCGGCCATGAGGGCGCTGGACTTGAGCAGGCTGGAGGCGCGCCCGGCGGGCTTGCTCGGTGCCGGGGCGGCGACGGGGGGGTCCTCGGCGGTGGTGCCGGGAGTCCCCTGCTGGTCCCGGTAGAGGTGCGCGAAGGCGTCGGGCTCGGGCTGCTCGTCCGCCGCCTTGGTGACCAGGGAGTCCACTCCGACGAACTGGGTGGTCGTGGCGTGGTCGCCGTAGGGCAGGTGCCGGGAGGGCCCGTCCGGCTCGGGCGGCGGAGTCTGGGCCCAGACGTGCGGGTCAGGGGCGTGCACGGGGGTCTGGGGCGCCGCGTAGAGCGGCCCGGGCTCCTGGTAGGTGCCGGGCGGCGGCGGCGGGTGGGAGGCCCGGTCGTACAGGACCTCGGCGACGGGATCCTGGGCCGACAGGTCCTGCGACCGGTAGGGGTCGTGGTCGTAGGCGTCCTGGACATATGGGTCGCGGTCCGGCGCGGGCGCAGGCACGGGAACCTGCCCGGGCACCGGGGTGCCCGGGGCAGTGCCCTGGGAGGGCGCGGGCCCACCAGTGCCCTGCGCGCGGTCACCGTCGTACGGCGCGTTCATCGAAACCCCACCTCATCGTCCCCAGGCCGACCGGCCACGGCATCGCTCAACGGTCCACTGTCTCACCCGTGCCGGACGGCCCGGTGCTTTGCGGTCCGGTGTCCGGGGTCTCGTCACTCGGCTGCGTGTTCTCCTCGGCGGCCGCCCGGGCCGCGACGCGCTTGCGGCTGGCGTACATCTTGATGCCTGCGAGGACGAGGAGGAGGACGCCGCCGGCGATGACGAGCATCACGGTGGGAGTGATCTCGGTGGCCTCCACGGTGAACTTGCGCTGCTTGCCGTAGGGCACGCCGTCCGTGGTGAAGAGCTGTGCGGTGACCTCGACGGGGCCGCTCGCGGTGGCGTTGGCGGTGAACTTCACCGTCTGGCTGTGCCCGCCCGTGACGGTCACTTCCTGCTCGGCCTGGCCGCTGTCGCCGAACACCAGGCGGGTCGGGTTGGCCGACTTCACCCGCAGGACCAGGTTGTGGACGTCCTGGACGAGGCTGTTCTGGACGCTGACCGGGATGGTCGCGCTGTGCCCGGACAGGGTGGCGTCGGACTTGGGGACGACCTTGACCTTCTCGGTGAGGCCGATCAGGTACTCCTGCACCTGGTCCCGGTAGAGCCGGCCCTCCTCGGGGCGGCCCCGCCAGGAGGTGGACATCTCGCGGTTGGTGGTGTTCCCGAAGGGGATCTCCACGCGGTCGGGCGCCGTGAGGATCACCTTGAAGTGGTCCAGGGTGTTCTGGGTCGTGCGGATCTTCTCGAAGGCGGAGACCGGAAGCTCCGTCTTGCGCAGCGCATCGGGGTACTGGCCGGCGCCGGGGACCTGGGTGTTGACGCCCGGGTCGGGCTTGGTGGTGGCCGCGGCCTCGAGGTCGGCCGGCTGGGTCCAGCGGCCCGCCTGCAGGCCCCGCAGGGCGGCTGCCATCGTCTGTACCTGGCTGGAGGAGGGCATCCGCTGCGGGGTGACGACGAAGCTGCGCTGGTTGTCGGTCTTCTGCAGGTTCAGGGCGAGGCTCTGGGCGAGGAAGCGCTGCACGGCCAGGGTGGAGTTCCCGGCGCCCAGCATGTCGCCCTCGAAGGCGGTGGAGAGATCGGCGTCCGCGACGACGGCTGTGGTGCCCGCTCCGATGGGACGGGCGGCCGAGGGGGTGTATCCCAGGGCGCCGGTCTCCTGGAGGCTGTCGCTGCGCGTGAGGACGTTGTGGGCGCCTGCCGAGGTGGCCACGTTGACGATCGACGGGTCGATGGCGCCGTCCACGGGCCAGGAGAAGTCGGTGGACGGGGAGACGTGCAGCACCGTCTCCACGGCCTGCTTCGCCTTGTCGGTGGCCGGCCGCAGCTGGCCCAGGGTGCCCGAGACGTCCTTGCCCTGGTGGGCGAGGGAGGCGATGTCCGGATCGGCGAACGGCAGCGCCACGATCTTCTTGCCCTGGACCGCGGCTTCCAGGGAGCTCAGCCACTGCTCGGCGACGGCCTTGTTCTTGCCCTGGACGATCCGCCCGTCCGGCGTGCGGTAGCGATAGCCCTTGGTCATCGCGTCGACCGTGTAGAGCAGGTCGGGGTCGACGACCCAGGTGACGGGCAGGTCCTTGCCGAGGGCGACCATCTGCTGGAGGCGCCCGCCGGACTTGAGCTCGTCGGCGAGCGAGTCGTCGAGGAAGACGGGGGTCTGGAGCTCGTCCGAGCCGGTCTCCGCCGTCAGGTGCGTGCCGGAGATCAGCGGCCACAGGTAGGTGAGCTGGGAGCGCTTGGAGGCCGCCTCCGGCTGCCAGGGCAGGAAGGTCCGCTTGATGCCGAGGACCTGCTCGTACTGGCGGCTCTCGGTCTCGCCGGACAGCGAGACGCCGATCTGGTAGACGCCGTCCTTGTCCAGTTCCAGCTTGTTGACCGGGATGGTGAGGGTGAAGTCCTGCTTGACCTTGGACGGCAGCGAGGGGATTTTCACGGCATAGGCCGGGTCGATCTCCCCGGGATCCGTGCCGGCCCGGAACCCGGCGCGTTCCGCCGCCTCGTCGATGGAGGCCCGGTCGCCCAGGGCGGGCCCGACGCGCAGACCCACGTGCGCGCCGGTGATCGTCTCGCGGCCGTTGTTGACCACGCTGCCGGAGATGGTGAGCGTGTCGCCCTTGACCGGGGCCGCGGGGGCCATTCCGTCCAGCTGCACGTCGACGGTGCCCGCGTCGGCGGCCTGGGCGGCCTGTGGGGCGGGCGAGTAGACCAGAGCGGCGAGCACGGGGGTCCCGGCCAGCAGAACGACTGCGCGCCGCAGCCAGCGGCGCCGGGCAGGTGCGGGGGGTGCCCCCTGGATGTCTGCCGCCTCGGCCACGCGCTAGCCCGTCCCTCGAAGTGTCAGTGGTCGTCGTTTGTGCGTCCACGAATGGTAACGAGGCGCGCTGTGCGCGAGTGCCGCGCCTTGCTCCACATGATCGGGGCCGCCTCGGGGGCGCCGCAGGCCGGGGTGGCCACAAACAGGGAAGCCCTCGCCGGGCCGGGCACGTACCCTTTTCTGTTGTGCCGAACGCCAACGCAGACAATCCCAGTGCCCTGAGTCAGGTGCAGCACCGCGCGGTCAGTGAACTGCTGCGGGTCGCCCCTGTCGCCGACGATCTCGGCCGCCGGTTCCACGAGGCGGGCTTCCGCCTCGCCCTGGTCGGCGGGTCCGTACGCGATGCGCTGCTCGGGCGTCTCGGCAACGACCTCGACTTCACCACCGACGCCCTCCCAGGGGACGTTCTGAGGATCGTCCGGCCGTGGGCCGACTCGGTGTGGGACGTCGGCATCGCCTTCGGAACCGTCGGGGCCCAGAAGGACGGCTTCCAGATCGAGGTGACCACGTACCGCTCGGAGTCGTACGACCGCACCTCGCGCAAGCCGGAGGTCTCCTACGGCGACTCGATCGAGGAGGACCTGGTCCGCCGCGACTTCACCGTGAACGCGATGGCGGTCGCGTTGCCGGAGAAGGAGTTCGTGGACCCGCACGGCGGCCTGGAAGACCTCCAGGCGGGCGTTCTGCGCACTCCCGGCACCCCGGAGGACTCCTTCTCCGACGACCCGCTGCGGATGCTGCGTGCGGCGCGCTTCGCCGCCCAGCTCGACTTCGAGGTCGCCCCCGAGGTCGTGGCGGCGATGCAGGCGATGTCCGACCGGATCGAGATCGTCTCGGCGGAGCGGGTGCAGGGCGAGCTGAACAAGCTGCTGCTGTCCGTGCACCCCCGCAAGGGCCTGGGCCTGCTCGTGGACACCGGGCTGGCCGACCACGTGCTGCCCGAGCTGCCCGCCCTGCGGCTGGAGAGTGACGAGCACCACCGGCACAAGGACGTCTACGACCACTCGCTGATCGTGCTGGAGCAGGCGATGGCGCTCGAGCAGGACGGCCCGGACCTGGTGCTGCGCCTGGCCGCCCTGCTCCACGACATCGGCAAGCCGCGCACCCGCCGGTTCGAGAGCGACGGCCGGGTCTCCTTCCACCACCACGAGGTGGTGGGCGCGAAGATGACCAAGAAGCGCATGACCGCGCTGAAGTACTCCAACGACATGGTCAAGGAGGTGTCCCGGCTCGTGGAGCTTCACCTGCGCTTCCACGGCTACGGGGACGGCGAGTGGACCGATTCCGCGGTGCGGCGCTACGTCCGCGACGCCGGCCCGCTGCTGGAGCGCCTGCACAAGCTGACCCGGTCCGACTGCACCACCCGCAACAAGCGCAAGGCCAATGCCCTCTCCCGCACCTATGACGGTCTGGAGGAGCGCATCGCGCAGCTGCAGGAGCAGGAGGAGCTCGACGCCATCCGGCCCGACCTGGACGGCAACGCGATCATGGAGGTGCTGGGCGTCGGCCCCGGGCCGGTGATCGGCAAGGCCTACGCGTTCCTGCTCGATCTGCGGCTGGAGAACGGCCCCATGGAGCGCGACGCCGCGGTGACCGCGCTGAAGGAGTGGTGGGCCGCTCAGGCCTGATGCGGCCGGAGCATCACGCGTCCGAGCGGGGCGATGTTTCACGTGAAACATCGCCCTGCCGCTTCAGGTGGAGCGCCGTCAGCGCATAGAGAACGGCCACGCTCACGATCAGCACGACGGACTGCCCGTCCGGGGGGAGCATGAGGGCGGCCACGGCGGCCGCGCTCACGAACGCGATGTTGAACAGCACGTCGTAGACGGAAAACACGCGGCCGCGGTAGTCGTCGTCCACATGGGACTGGATGGCCGTGTCGGTGGAGATCTTGGCGCCCTGGGTGGCGAGGCCGAGCACGAAGGCCGCGACCAGCATCGGTCCGGGCCTGAAGAACAGGCCGAGCGGGGGCACCAGGACGGCTGCCCCGGCGGAGCAGGCCGTGATCCAGCCGCGGGTGCCCAGCCGGCCCACCAGCCAGGGGGTGACGACGGCGGCCGTGAAGAACCCGGCCCCGGAGACCCCGACCGCGATGCCCAGCAGGGCGAGGCCGCCGGAATCCGTGTCCGACCAGGAGTACCGGCAGAGCATGAGCAGCATCACGAACAGGGCCCCGTAGCAGAAGCGCATCAGGGTCATGGCGGTGAGCGTCTGGGCCGCCTCGCGCCGGGAGGCCAGGTGCCGCAGCCCTTCGACCATGCCGCGGACGGTCAGGGCGACCCCCTCGGCGACCGACGGGTGGACCCGTCCGGCAGGGTGGTCCGGCCCGAGCAGCCCCACGGCCAGACGCAGCGAGACCAGGGCCGCGCACAGGTAGAGCGCGGCGCCGAGCAGCACCACCAGGGCGTTGGAGTCGGAGGCCAGCAGCTGGACGAGGAAGGCGAGTCCGCCGCCGGCGACCGCCGCGAGCGTCCCGGCCGTGGGCGAGAGCGAATTCGCGGTGACCAGCTGGGCGGGGTCGACGACGTGGGGCAGGGAGGCGGCGAGCCCGGCCAGGACGAAGCGGTTCACGGCCGTCACCGAGAGGGCGGAGGCGTAGAAGAGCCAGTCGGGGACGTGCGTGACGATCAGCACTCCGGTGCCGCACGCGAGGAAGGCCCGCAGCAGGTTGCCGTAGAGGAAGACCTGCCGGCGCCGCCAGCGGTCGAGCAGCACCCCGGCGAAGGGGCCGATCACCGAGTAGGGCAGCAGCAGTACCGCCATGGCCGAGGCGATGGCCGCGGGCGAGGTCTGCTTCTCGGGGGAGAACACCACGTACGTGGCGAGCGCCACCTGGTACACGCCGTCCGCCGCCTGGGAGAGCAGCCGTACGGCGAGCAGGTTGCGGAAGTCCCTCAGGCGCAGGAGTACGCGCAGATCACGTACGACAGGCATGAGGGCAAGGGTCACATACGCGGAGGGTCCCCGGGCGCATTGCCCGGGGACCCTCCGCGGAAGAACAGTCGAAGACCAGGTGTCCGAAGACCCTTGGGGTGCGACTTAGCGCTCGACCTCGCCCTTGATGAACTTCTCGACGTTGGCCAGGGCCTCGTCGTCGAAGTACTGCACCGGCGGGGACTTCATGAAGTAGCTCGAGGCCGACAGGATCGGGCCGCCGATGCCGCGGTCCTTGGCGATCTTCGCGGCGCGCAGGGCGTCGATGATGACACCGGCGGAGTTCGGGGAGTCCCACACCTCGAGCTTGTACTCGAGGTTCAGCGGGACGTCGCCGAAGGCGCGGCCTTCGAGGCGGACGTAGGCCCACTTGCGGTCGTCGAGCCACGCGACGTAGTCGGACGGGCCGATGTGGACGTTCTTCTCGCCGAGCTCACGGTCGGGGATCTGCGAGGTGACGGCCTGTGTCTTGGAGATCTTCTTCGACTCGAGGCGGTCGCGCTCGAGCATGTTCTTGAAGTCCATGTTGCCGCCGACGTTGAGCTGCATGGTGCGCTCAAGACGGACACCGCGGTCTTCGAACAGCTTCGCCATCACGCGGTGCGTGATGGTGGCGCCGACCTGCGACTTGATGTCGTCGCCGACGATCGGGACACCGGCCTCGGTGAACTTGTCGGCCCACTCCTTGGTGCCGGCGATGAAGACCGGGAGGGCGTTGACGAAGGCGACCTTGGCGTCGATGGCGCACTGGGCGTAGAACTTCGCCGCGGCCTCGGAGCCGACGGGCAGGTAGCAGATCAGGACGTCGACTTCGCGGTCCTTGAGGATCTGGACCACGTCGACCGGGGTCTCGGCGGACTCCTCGATCGTCAGGCGGTAGTACTTGCCCAGGCCGTCCAGGGTGTGGCCGCGCTGCACGGTCACGCCCGAGTTGGGGACGTCGCAGATCTTGATGGTGTTGTTCTCGCTGGCGCCGATGGCGTCCGAAAGGTCGAGGCCGACCTTCTTCGCGTCGACGTCGAACGCGGCGACGAACTCGATGTCACTCACGTGGTAGTCGCCGAACTGGACGTGCATCAGACCGGGGACCTTGGCCGCCGGGTCGGCGTCCTTGTAGTACTCGACGCCCTGCACCAGCGAGGCGGCGCAGTTGCCCACGCCGACGATGGCTACGCGAACCGAACCCATTCCGGTTGCTCCCTGTTTGTTCTCGGACGAGGCCTGCGAGATGCAGGCCTCACTTTGCAGTTTCGTCGGGCGGACCGGGTCGTCTCTGATCCCGTCCCGCCCGCTCACTCTCGATGAGCTCGTTCAGCCAGCGCACTTCGCGCTCCACGGACTCCATGCCGTGCCGCTGCAGCTCAAGCGTGTAGTCGTCGAGGCGCTCCCGCGTACGGGCGAGTGAGGCGCGCATCTTCTCCAAGCGCTCCTCGAGCCGGCTGCGACGGCCTTCCAAGACCCGCATGCGCACTTCCCGCTCGGTCTGACCGAAGAAGGCGAAGCGGGCGGCGAAGGACTCGTCCTCCCAGGCGTCGGGCCCCGTGTGGGCCAGGAGCTCCTCGAAGTGCTCCTTACCTGCGGCCGTCAACCGGTAGACGATCTTGGCTCGGCGCCCTGCGAGTGAAGTGGCGAGAGCGTCTTCCGGGGCGTTGCCCGGTTCTTCGATCAACCAGCCGTTGGCGACCAACGTCTTGAGGCAGGGGTAGAGCGTTCCGTAGCTGAACGCCCGGAACACCCCCAGCGAGGTGTTGAGCCGCTTGCGGAGCTCGTACCCGTGCATGGGGGATTCGCGAAGGAGGCCGAGGACGGCGAACTCGAGGATGCCTGAGCGCCTGCTCATCCGCCTGCCTCCTTCGCCTCTGAGTTTTTATGCCGAGCTGATGTATCGGCTCGATACATCCAGACGATAGAGCGGGCCGTCTCCGGCGACAAGGGGTGACGTGGTGACCGGCATCACATCACCAATTCGTACCAGGCGAGTTGCCTGATTTGGGGTGAACTTCGGCACTGTTCGGGTTTTGAGCGTGCGTAGTCTGTGGGCCATGACAACGGGGGGAACCGGAATTCACCTGCCGCTTCCAGGCCACTCGCCTGCCCGAGGAGTAGTCGTTCGATGAGCGAGCACCGCCGCAAACCGCCGCAGCCCGAGGGTGGCGGTCGTGCCGCGGCCCGCCGGGCCGCCCAGCAGCGCCCTGGCCAGGGCGCCGGGCCCGCACGTGACGTCCCCACGGCGTCACCCAGCGGACCGTACGCAGAGCCGCCCGGCCACGGCAGCCGTGCCGGGGCGCGCCGGGCTGCCCCCCGTGGATCCGGAGGCCGCGGCCGCGCCGCCGGCCCCGCGGGCCGCGGGGCCGGCCGCCCGGACAAGCGGCTGATCAACTACCCGCGCTCCGACAAGGCGGGCTGGCAGCGCTTCGTGCCGTCCTGGAAGCTGGTCTGCGGAACCGCCCTCGGCTTCTTCGCGATCATCACGGCAGGGGCCGGCATCGGCATCGCGTCGGTGAACACGCCCGACGCGAACAAGGCGGCCCAGGCACAGAACAACGTCTTCTTCTGGCAAGACGGCACCCAGATGGTGGCCACCGGCGGTTCGATGAACCGGCAGATCGTGCCCATCGACAAGATCCCCAAGTCGATGCAGAACGCCGTGATCGCCGCCGAGAACGAGTCGTTCGAGACGGACAAGGGCGTCGACCCGATGGGCGTCGCCCGAGCCGTGTGGAACATGGCCAAGGGCGGCTCCACCCAGGGCGGCTCGACCATCACCCAGCAGTACGTGAAGAACACGTACCTGGACTCCGACCAGACGCTCAAGCGCAAGGTCACCGAGCTCTTCATCTCGATAAAGCTGGGCGTGTCCGAGGAGAAGGACACGATCCTCGCGGGCTACCTCAACACCGCTTACTACGGCCGGGACGCCTACGGCATCCAGGCGGCCGCGCGGGCCTACTTCGGCAAGGACTGCGTGGACCTCACGCCCTCCGAGAGTGCCTTCCTCGCCTCCGTGCTCAAGGGCCCCAACCTCTACAACCCGGACGGCGGCATCGGTGCCGCGGCCACCCCCGAGAAGAACACCGAGCGGGCCAAGGAGCGCTGGGCCTGGGTCCTGGACCGCGAGGTCGCGGTGAAGCGGATGCCGAAGTCCGAGCGGGACCAGTTCAAGGAGTTCCCCAAGCTCGTCGACTCCGAGCAGGCCCGCGGTCTGTCCGGACAGACCGGCTACCTGGTCGAGACGGCCAAGCAGTACGTGATGAAGGTCACGGGCATCACGGCCGACGAGATGGCCCGCGGTGGCTACCAGATCAAGACCACCTTCCAGAAGCCGAGGGTGGACGCACTGGTCAAGGCCGTCGAGGACACCCGCAACGACTTCCTGGACGAGAAGGCCCGGCCCGAGTACGACACCTTCGTGCAGTTCGGCGCGGCCTCCGTGGACGTGAAGACCGGGGCGATCGTGGCCCTGTACGGCGGCCCGGGCATGGACAAGAAGTACTTCAGCAACAACGCCAACACCATCGGCGTCCCGGTCGGATCGACCTGGAAGCCGTACGTCCTGGCGGCCGCGATGCAGTACGGCACCCAGAACTCGGACGGCCGGGGCATCTCGGCCGACAGCAAGTACAACGCGAACGACCTGACGGTGATCAACAACCGCGACGGCAAGCCGCTGCGGGACGCGTCCGGCAAGCCGTTCAAGCAGAAGAACGAGAGCACCTACCCCTACGGATACGTGACCCTCAACGAGGCGATGGAGAAGTCCATCAACGTGCCGTTCGCGCAGCTCGTCTTCGACGTCGGCCACACCAAGGTCCGGGAGGTCGCCGAGTCCACGGGCATCCTCAAGGACTCGATGAACCCGAACAACGACGCCTCGTTCGCCCTCGGCACCTCGACCCCGAGCGCCATCCGCATGGCCGACTCCTACGCCACCTTCGCCGCCTCCGGTACGCACCGCGAGCCGTTCTCCGTGACCAGTGTCGAGAAGGACGGCAAGGAGCTGCCCGGCTTCGGCGCCCCCAAGGAGCAGCGGGCGATGGACAACGCCATCGCCGACAACGTCACCAAGGTCCTGCAGAACGTCATCGAGAACGGCACCGGCACCAAGGTCAGGAAGCTCGGGTTCAACCGGCCCGCCGCCGGCAAGACCGGAACCACCGACCAGAACAAGTCGGCCTGGTTCGTCGGCTACACCCCGGAGCTGTCCACCTCGGTCGCCCTGTTCCGCACCGACCCGAACTCGGCGGACAAGAAGCTGATCTCCATGAACGGCGTGGGCGGTGTCGACTCCATCCACGGTGGTGACATCCCGGCCGCGATCTGGACCGAGTACATGAAGGAAGCCCTCAAGGGCACGCCGGTCAAGGAGTTCCCGGAGGCCGACAAGATCGGCGTCACCGCGGACGCCTCCGGCGCCCCCTCGCCGAGCCCCTCCTTCTCCCCGTCGCCGTCCCCGTCGATGCCCTCGCCGTCGGCGAGCTCCTCTCCGCCGGTCTCCCCCTCCCCGTCGAAGGGCGGCAAGCCGACCTGCAAGCCGTGGGAGCTGTACTGCATCCCGGACACCAGCGGCGGCACGAACAGCGGCAGCACCAACGGCGGCAGCACCAACGGCGGCGTCGGCGGATCCAGCGGATCACCGTCTCCGACGCCATCGGGCAGACCTGGCCGCCCGGGCGGCACCAGCTGGGGGACCACGGTCGGGACCTCGGGCTGACCCCCTCCCCCCCTGTTCCGGCGAGGGCCGTCGCACACCGTGCGGCGGCCCTCCCGCATGTCCGGCCCCGTACGGCAGGATGAGCGCATGACCAAGGTGCACGAGGAACGGCCCGTACTGCCCACCCAGCAGGACGAGGTCGCCGCGGCCGGCAGCGAGTTCATCGGCGGCCCTATGGGCCGCTACGCCCGGCTGGGCGGCCATTGGCTGACCCCGGTGCGCGTCGTCGTCCTCGTCGCCCTGGGACTGTTCGCGCTCGGCATGGTGCAGAAGCTCCCCTGCTACGACTGGGCGTGGTTCCGCGGAGCCGGCTCGCAGTACACCCACGCCTGCTACTCCGACATCCCGCACCTCTTTGCCGTACGCGGCTTCGCCGATGGACTCACGCCCTACTTCGACCGGCTACCCGGCGACATGGAGTACCTGGAGTACCCGGTGCTCACCGGGCTCTTCATGGAGGTCGCCTCCTGGCTGACCCCCGGCAGCGGCTCCATGCAGCACCGCGAGCAGATGTACTGGATGGTCAATGCGGGGATGCTGATGGCCTGCGCCGCGGTCATCGCCGTGTGCGTCGCGCGCACCCACCACCGCCGGCCCTGGGACGCGCTGCTCTTCGCCCTCGCGCCCGCCTACGCGCTCACCGCGACGATCAACTGGGACCTGCTGGCCATCGCCCTGACCGCCGCGGGAATGCTCATGTGGTCCCGCGGCCGGACCATGCTCTTCGGCGTCTTCATCGGCCTGGCCACCGCCGCCAAGCTCTATCCCGTCCTGCTGCTCGGCGTGCTGTTCGTGCTGTGCTGGCGGGCCGGGAAGTGGCGGGCGTTCGGCTCCGCCGCCCTCGGCGCGGCCGTCTCCTGGCTCGTGGTGAACCTGCCGGTCATGCTCCTCGCCTGGGACGGCTGGAAGAAGTTCTACACGTTCAGCCAGGAGCGGCCGATCGACTTCGGGTCCGTGTGGCTGCTCATCTCCCAGCGCTCCGGGAACCCCCTGCAGGACGCCAACACGTACGCGACGGGCCTGACGCTGCTGCTGTGCGCGGGCATCGGAGTGCTCACGCTGACCGCTCCCCGCCGCCCCCGCTTCGCCCAGCTGGCGTTCCTGGTCGTGGCCGCCTTCATCCTGGCCAACAAGGTCTACTCGCCTCAGTACGTGCTGTGGCTCATCCCGCTGGCGGCGCTGGCCCGGCCGCGCTGGCGGGACTTCCTGATCTGGCAGGCCGGCGAGGTCGTGTACTTCCTCGGGATCTGGCTGTACCTCGCCTACACGACGAGCGGGGACAAGCACCAGGGTCTGCCCGTGGAGGGCTACCAGGTGGCGATCACCGCCCACCTGCTGACGACCCTCTACCTGTGCGCGGTGGTCGTGCGCGACATCCTGATGCCCGAGCGGGACGTCGTACGCCGCGACGGGTCGGACGACCCGTCCGGCGGGGTCCTGGACGGGGCCGAGGACGTGTTTGCGCTGTCGGACGCCGCGAGGGCGCCGCAGGATGCGGCGCCCTCGGAGGGTCAGCGGGTCGAGTGGGGCATGGCCCCCAGGGACTGACCGGTCAGGCGTCGAGCACCCGGTCGAACTGCGTGGTGGTGTGGCGCAGGTGCGCCACCAGCTCGTCGCCGACCTTCGGCTCGGGCGCATCCGACGGCACGAACAGGATCGACACCTGCATGTGCGGGGGCTCCGCGAACCAGCGCTGCTTGCCCGCCCACACGAACGGCGACAGGTTCCGGTTCACGGTGGCCAGGCCGGCCCGGGCCACGCCCTTGGCGCGCGGCATCACGCCGTGCAGGGCCTTGGGGGCCTCCAGGCCCACCCCGTGCGAGGTGCCGCCCGCGACCACGACCAGCCAGCCGTCGGAAGCCGCCTTCTGCTGCCGGTAGCCGAACCGGTCGCCCTTCGCGACGCGCGTGACGTCCAGGACGGCGCCCCGGTACTCGGTCGCCTCGTGGTCGCCCAGCCACAGCCGGGTGCCGATCCGCGCCCGGAAGCGGGTCTGCGGGAACTGCTGCTGCAGCCGCGCCAGCTCCTCGGCCCGCAGGTGGCTGACGAACATGGTGTGCAGCGGCAGCCGGGCCGCGCGCAGCCGGTCCATCCAGCCGATGACCTCCTCGACGGCGTCCGAGCCGTCGGGGCGGTCCAGCGGCAGGTGCAGGGCGAAGCCCTCCAGCCGCACGTCCTCGATCGCCGCGTGCAGCTGGCCCAGGTCCTGCTCGGAGATGCCGTGGCGGCGCATCGAGCTCATGCACTCGATGACCACGCGGGCGCCGACCAGGCCGCGGACCCCGTCCAGCGAGGACACCGACCGGATCACCCGGTCCGGCAGCGGCACCGGCTCCTCGCCCCGCCGGAACGGGGTGAGGACGAGCAGGTCGCCGCCGAAGAAGTCCTTGATGCTGGCGGCCTCGTACGTGGTCCCGACGGCCAGGACGTCGGCGCCCAGCCGGGTCGCCTCCTCGCACAGCCGCTCATGGCCGAAGCCGTAGCCGTTGCCCTTGCAGACCGGGATCATCCCGGGGAACTGGTCCTGGATCTGCTTCTGGTGCGCACGCCAGCGCGCGGTGTCGACGTAGAGCGTGAGCGCCATGCCCGTCCGGAGCCTCTCTTGAAAAGCTGCAAGGTGCAGCGGTGCGGTGTGTGGGGGGTGCGGACGCAGGTCAGCGGCGCGACATGTAGATGTCGAGCGCCTTGTGCAGCACCTTGTTGAGCGGGAAGTCCCACTCGCCGACGTACTCGACGGCCTCGCCGCCCGTACCGACCTTGAACTGGATGAGGCCGAACAGGTGGTCGTTCTCGTCCAGCGTGTCACTGATGCCGCGCAAGTCGTAGACGCTGGCACCGAGCGCGTACGAATCGCGCAGCATGCGCCACTGCATCGCGTTCGAGGGCCGCACCTCGCGCTTGTGGTTCGCGGAGGCGCCGTACGAGTACCAGACGTGCTGGCCGACGGTGAGCATCGTGGCGGCGGCCAGCGGCTCCCCCTCGTGCTTCGCGATGTACAGCCGCATCCGGTTCGGGTCCTCGGAGTTGAGGGCCGTCCACTGGCGCTGGAAGTAGCTGAGCGGGCGCGGGCGGAACTTGTCGCGCTCGGCCGTGACCTCGTACAGCTCCTGCCAGACCGGCAGGTCCTCGTAGCCGCCCTGGACGACCTCGACGCCGGCCTTCTCGGCCTTCTTGATGTTGCGGCGCCACAGCTGGTTGAAGCCCTTGAGGACGTCGTCCAGCGAGCGGTTGGCCAGCGGTACCTGGAAGACGTAGCGGGGCTGGACGTCGCCGAAGCCGGCGCCGCCGTCCTCGGCCTGCTGCCAGCCCATGCGGCGCAGCTTGTCCGACACCTCGAAGGCGCGGGGCTCGATGACCGAGGCCTCCACGTCGCGCAGGCGCTTCACGTCCGGGTCCTGGATACCGGCCTTGATGGCGGCCGAGTTCCAGCGGCGGATGACGACGGGCGGGCCCATCTTCACGGTGAAGGCGCCCTGCTGCTTGAGGTGGGCCAGCATCGGCTGGAGCCATTCCTCCAGGTTCGGGGCGTACCAGTTGATGACCGGGCCCTCGGGGAGGTACGCGAGGTACCGCTTCACCTTGGGCAGCTGGCGGTACAACACGAGGGCGGCACCGACCAGTTCGTCGTTCTGGTCGAACCAACCGAGGTTCTCGGAGCGCCACTCGTTCTTCACGTCGGCCCACGCCGGGACCTGGCAGTGGCTAGCCGAGGGCAGGCTCTGGAGGTATCCCAGATGCTGCTCTCGGCTGATGGTCCTCAGGGACAGGCTCATGCGGGGCGTCTCCTCCGGCGGCTTCGCTGGCTATGGCGCGAAGCCTACTGCGACAAGGGCGCCACCCATCTGGGGGACGGGCCGGGCCCGGGCCGGTGTGAGGCCGGCGCCCTGTCGCCGAGGTGCCCCGGTCAGCCCGCCCAGCCGCCGAAGAGACCGCCGTGCGCCATGCCGAGGTAGAAGCCCACGCCCGAGGCGCCAAGCCCGATGATCAGTGCGAAGCGCTCGCGTGTCGTCTCCGAGATGAACTGTCCGTACGCGCCGGTCAGGATGCCGACGAGCCCGGTCCACGAGCTCAGCAGGTGCAGATTGTCGAAGAACCCCGTGATGAACGCCACGATGCCGAGCACCACCGTGGCCACCACGAGGGTGTCCTGCAGCGGATGGGGCTTGCCGTCGGTGGCGAGGAGCGAGATGGAGGACTTGGGTTGCATGGCCTGTGCCATCGGAAGGCACCTCCTGGCTGACGCAGAGCGGTGCTGCGGGGCCTCCTCCGGCAGGGGCCGGGGGCATAGCACCGAGCACACCCGATGCATACAGAGTGTGGCCTCCTCCCGTCGGATTTCAACCGGAAGGAGTCGAGCAGGTAGTCTGTACAGCTGCGCGGTGTCTGCTTACAGACGCCGTGCGCACGCATCACGACCCTCCTGCCACGGAACGACCGTGGCCGCTGAGTCCAAAGGAGGTGGGTTCCACATGCGTCACTACGAAGTGATGGTCATCCTCGACCCCGATCTCGAGGAGCGCGCTGTCTCCCCGCTGATCGAGAACTTCCTCTCCGTCGTCCGTGAGGGCAACGGAAAGGTCGAGAAGGTCGACACCTGGGGCCGTCGTCGTCTCGCTTACGAGATCAAGAAGAAGCCCGAGGGCATCTACTCGGTCATCGACCTTCAGGCCGAGCCTGCGGTCGTCAAGGAGCTTGACCGACAGATGAACCTGAACGAGTCGGTTCTCCGGACCAAGGTCCTCCGCCCCGAGACCCACTGAACTTCGGTTCAGCGGTAATCGGGACCGAGTAGCACAGCAGCCCAGCAGCAAATCCCCGCCGAGAGGTTCATCCATGGCAGGCGAGACCGTCATCACGGTCGTCGGCAATCTCGTCGACGACCCCGAGCTGCGCTTCACCCCCTCGGGTGCGGCGGTCGCGAAGTTCCGTGTCGCGTCCACTCCCCGCATCTTCGACAAGCAGACCAATGAGTGGAAGGACGGCGAAGGCCTGTTCCTGACCTGCTCGGTCTGGCGTCAGGCGGCCGAGAACGTCGCCGAGTCCCTTCAGCGGGGCATGCGCGTCATCGTGCAGGGCCGGCTGAAGCAGCGGTCGTACGAGGACCGTGAGGGTGTCAAGCGCACGGTCTACGAGCTGGACGTCGAGGAAGTCGGCCCCAGCCTGAAGACCGCCACGGCCAAGGTCGCCAAGACCACCGGTCGCGGTGGCCAGGGTGGATACGGCGGCGGTCAGCAGCAGGGTGGCGGCGGTGGCTGGGGCGGAGCCCCCAGCGGCGGCGCCCCGCAGGGCGGCGGAGCTCCCTCCGACGACCCGTGGGCGTCCAGCGCGCCGGCCGGCGGCCAGCAGCAGGGCGGCGGGGGCGGCTGGGGCGGAAGCTCCGGCGGAAGCTCCGGCGGAAGCTCCGGCGGCTCCAACGGTGGCTACTCGGACGAGCCTCCCTTCTAGGGAAGCTCGCATCCCCACTTCTTGATCACACAGGAGAGACACAATGGCGAAGCCGCCTGTGCGCAAGCCTAAGAAGAAGGTCTGCGCGTTCTGCAAGGACAAGACCGCGTACGTGGACTACAAGGACACGAACATGCTGCGGAAGTTCATTTCCGACCGCGGCAAGATCCGTGCCCGCCGCGTCACCGGCAACTGCACGCAGCACCAGCGTGACGTCGCCACGGCCGTGAAGAACAGCCGTGAGATGGCGCTGCTGCCCTACACGTCCACCGCGCGATAAGGAAAGGGTGACCGACTAATGAAGATCATCCTGACCCACGAGGTTTCTGGCCTCGGTACCGCCGGCGATGTCGTCGACGTCAAGGACGGTTACGCTCGCAACTACCTGGTCCCGCGTGGTTTCGCGATCCGCTGGACCAAGGGTGGCGAGAAGGACGTGGCGCAGATCCGCCGCGCCCGCAAGATCCACGAGATCGCGACCATCGAGCAGGCCAACGAGATCAAGGCCAAGCTCGAGGGCACGAAGGTCCGTCTGGCCACCCGCTCGGGTGACGCCGGTCGTCTCTTCGGCTCCGTGACCCCGGCCGACATCGCCACGGCGATCGAGGCTTCCGGTGGTCCGAAGGTCGACAAGCGCCGCGTCGAGCTGGCTGCCCCGATCAAGACCCTCGGTTCGTACCAGGTCTCCGTGCGTCTGCACGCTGAGGTCGCTGCGAACGTGGGCGTCGAGGTTGTCGCCGCCTAAGTGCTGCGAACGAAGGGCCGCACCCCTGTGGGGTGCGGCCCTTCGTCGTTGTACCGGGGGCTGTGGGTCGATGTTTCACGTGAAACATGCCGAGGAGCAGCCGACGTTTCACGTGAAACGTCGGCCAGTGGATCAGCGGATCAGCGGGTCGCCCCCGAGACCAGCCATCGGCCGGAGCGGGCGCGCAGCTGGAGGGTGGCCATCCGGACCAGCATCATCAGGGTCATGGCCCACCAGAGCGTGGTCAGACCGCCGCCGACGGCCGGGACGAGCAGTGCCACCGGGGTGAACGCGGCCAGCGTCACGAGCATCGCCCGGGCCAGGTAGCGGCCGTCTCCTGCGCCCATGAGGACCCCGTCGAGCACGAACACGATGCCGGCCACCGGCTGGCAGAGGGCCACGACCAGCAGGGCGGGCAGCAGGGCGTCCTCGACCGCGGGATCGCCGGTGAAGAGCGGTATGAACAGCGGGCGGGCCGCGATCACCAGCGCGCCCAGGACCATCCCGGAGGCGATCCCCCACTGCACCACGCGGCGACAGATGGCCTTGGCGCCTTCGGTGTCGCCGGAGCCCAGGTAGCGGCCGATGATGGCCTGCCCGGCGATGGCGATCGCGTCGAGAGCGAAGGCGAGCAGGCTCCACAGGGAGAGCAGTATCTGGTGGGCTGCGATGTCCGCGTCGCCGAGCCGCGCGGCCACGGCGGTCGCGATCATCAGGACGGCGCGCAGCGACAAGGTGCGCACCAGCAGCGGTACGCCGGCCTGGGCGCAGGCCCGGATGCCCGTGGAGTCGGGGCGCAGGGAGGCCCCGTGCCGGCGGGCTCCGCGGACCACCACCACGAGATAGGCGCCGGCCATGGCGCACTGCGCGATCACGGTGCCCCAGGCGGAACCGGCGATGCCGAAGCCCGCGCCGTACACGAGGGCGACGTTCAGGGCCGCGTTGAGGGCGAAGCCCCCGACGGCGACGTAGAGCGGGGTACGGGTGTCCTGGAGGCCGCGGATGACACCGGTGGCGGCCAGCACCATCAGCATGGCCGGGATGCCCAGGGCGGAGATCCGCAGATAGGTGACCGCGTACGGGGCGACGGTGTCGGAGGCTCCGAAGAGGGAGATCAGCCAGGGAGCCGTGGAGAGCATCACGGCGACGACGGCCGCCCCGATCAGGAGGGCGAGCCAGATGCCGTCCATGCCCTGCCGGATGGCTGCAGGGAGGTCTCCCGCGCCGACCCGGCGGGAAACGGCCGCGGTGGTGGCGTACGCGAGGAACACGAAGACGCTGACGGCGGTGGTGAGCAGGGCGGCGGCGATGCCGAGGCCGGCCAGCTGGGGGGTGCCGAGGTGCCCCACGATGGCGCTGTCTGCCATCACGAACAGGGGTTCGGCGACGAGGGCGCCGAAAGCCGGGACGGCGAGCGCGAGTATCTCGCGGTCGTGCCGTCTCGGGGCGGCCTTCAGCGGCGCGAGGACCTGTGTCATGCGCTCAATCTAATCTTCCACAGGTAATAGACGCAACTAGTCTTGGATCCTTACCTGTGAGTTGGCTCGCGTCTTCTCGGCACCCCGTTGGAGGCGATCTCGCAAACCCGGCCAAGAAATTTCTCCCCCACAGCCCGTGGAGGGAGAACGTGCAGGTCAGGTTGGGTGTGTGGGTAGGGCAGGTGATTTTGTCCACAGCACCGTCCCCCGGTCCGTGCACAGCTTCCGGCGACTTACCCACAGCATTGGGTCGGTCATCCACATCTCATCCACACAGCCTGTGGATAACAAGATTGGCTGACGTCGCTCCCGGCCCTACCGTTGTGCGTTGCCCGACTCGCCGACTGCGGATCCGGGTGCCCCAAATGTCAGAGCCGTGCCCTAGAAAGAGTGGCACGGCGAGGTCCGCGTTGCGGACGGGAGGAGGCGGCCCGGTGAGCATGCCCGAGCCCATGGACGACCCCTGGGCCGACAGCGGTCCAGGTGACCGTCTGCCCGCCCGTCCGCGCCGTAACAGCGACAGCCGGGGCCGCGGGGACGAACAGCACGAGCGGGGCCGCGAGGGCGGCTCCTGGGACGGCGGTGGCGGCGGCTTCGAGCGCGTCCCGCCGCAGGACCTCGATGCCGAGCAGTCGGTGCTCGGCGGCATGCTGCTGTCCAAGGACGCGATCGCGGACGTGGTCGAGGTCATCAAGGGCCACGACTTCTACCGGCCCTCGCACGAGACGATCTACCAGGCGATCCTCGACCTGTACGCCAAGGGAGAGCCGGCCGACCCGATCACGGTCGGCGCCGAGCTGACCCGCCGCGGCGAGATCAGCAAGGTCGGCGGTGCCTCGTACCTGCACACCCTCGTCCAGTCCGTCCCGACCGCGGCCAACGCCGAGTACTACGCGGAGATCGTCCACGAGCGGGCCGTCCTGCGCCGCCTCGTC
Organism: Streptomyces sp. NBC_01296; assembly: GCF_035984415.1. NCBI lineage: Bacteria > Bacillati > Actinomycetota > Actinomycetes > Kitasatosporales > Streptomycetaceae > Streptomyces > Streptomyces sp. NBC_01296. The sequence continues at coordinate 4,537,909 of NZ_CP130720.1, forward strand.
GCCGCCGGTACGAAGATCACGCAGATGGGATATGCGGCGGACGGCGACGTCGACGAGATCGTCAACAGCGCCCAGGCCGAGATCTACGCCGTCACCGAGCAGCGGACCTCCGAGGACTACCTGCCGCTCGGCGACATCATGGAGGGCGCACTCGACGAGATCGAGGCCATCGGCTCGCGCAGCGGCCAGATGTCCGGCGTCCCGACCGGGTTCACGGACCTCGACTCGCTGACCAACGGCCTGCACCCGGGCCAGATGATCGTCATCGCGGCCCGTCCCGCCATGGGTAAGTCCACCCTCGCGCTGGACTTCGCCCGGGCCTGTTCCATCAAGAGCAACCTGCCGAGCGTGATCTTCTCCCTCGAAATGGGGCGCAACGAGATCGCGATGCGCCTCCTGTCGGCGGAGGCCCGGGTGGCCCTGCACCACATGCGCTCCGGCACCATGACGGACGACGACTGGACCCGGCTGGCCCGCCGGATGCCCGACGTCTCCGCCGCCCCGCTCTACATCGATGACTCCCCGAACCTGTCGATGATGGAGATCCGGGCGAAGTGCCGGCGCCTCAAGCAGCGCAACGACCTCTCGCTCGTCGTCATCGACTACCTCCAGCTGATGCAGTCGGGCGGCTCGCGCCGCCCCGAGAGCCGCCAGCAGGAAGTCTCGGACATGTCCCGAAACCTCAAGCTGCTGGCCAAGGAGCTCGAGGTGCCGGTGATCGCGCTGTCGCAGCTGAACCGTGGTCCCGAGCAGCGCACCGACAAGAAGCCGATGGTCTCCGACCTGCGTGAGTCGGGCTCGATCGAGCAGGACGCCGACATGGTGATCCTGCTGCACCGCGAGGACGCGTACGAGAAGGAGTCGCCCCGCGCGGGCGAGGCGGACCTGATCGTCGCGAAGCACCGTAACGGCCCCACGGCGACGATCACCGTCGCCTTCCAGGGCCATTATTCGCGGTTCGTGGACATGGCCAACACGTAGCATCCGATCATGGATGCCGTATCTGAAGATCTGGATCTGCTCCCTGCGACCCGGCGTGCGCTGAGGCACCGGATCGCCGTCGCGCAGAGCGAGGGGCGGGCGCCGTCCGTGGTGGCGGCCGTGGCCCGCGGCGGCGAGGTGGTCTGGGAGGGCTCCCGGACCTCCGTCGAGGGGCACGGGCCCGACGGGAACGTGCAGTACCGGATCGGGTCGATCAGCAAGACCTTCACCGCCGTTCTGGTGATGCGCCTGCGCGACGAGGGCCTGCTGCAGCTTGAGGACCCGCTGGAGAAGCACCTGCCCGGGACCGGCGCCGGCGAGGTGACCATCGCCCAACTGCTGGCCCACACCGGCGGGTTGGCGGCGGAGACGCCGGGCGAGTGGTGGGAGCGCACGCCCGCCGCGCTGCGCCCCGGGCTTGCCGACGTGCTGGGCGAGGAGCCGTTCCGCTTCCGGCCCGGCAGGCGCCACCACTACTCCAACCCGGGCTACACGCTGCTGGGTTCGCTCGTGGAGGCCGTCCGCGGGAAGCCGTGGGAAGAGGTGCTGCGGGCCGAGGTCCTGGAGCCGCTGGCTCTGGACCGTACGACGGCGCAGCCGCAGGCTCCGCATGCGGGCGGCTGGGCGGTTCACCCGTGGGCCGACGTGATGATGCCCGAGCCGCTGGAGGATCTGGGTCTGATGGCCGCGGCCGGACAACTCTGGTCCACGACGCGTGACTTGGCGCGGTTCGCGGTGTTTCTCGCCCGTGGCGACGAGCGGGTGCTGAGCGCACAGAGCGTACGGGAGATGCGGACGCCGGCCTCTCCGCCGGAGCCCGGTTTCGCCGAGCTCGGCTACGGGCTCGGCGTACAGCTGGCGGACAGCGGCGGGCGCAGGCTCGCCGGCCACACCGGATCCCTCCCGGGGTTCGTGGCGGGGCTGTGGCTGAGCGAGGCGGACGACCTCGCGGCGGTTGTGCTGGCGAACTGCACGTCGGGGCTGCCCGCCGCCGCGGTGGCCGCGGACCTGGTGGCGATCGTCGCGGACGCGGAGCCGCGGTTCCCGGAGCCCTGGCGGCCGTTCCGGGAGGCCGATCCGGTCGCCCTGGAGCTGTGTGGCCCCTGGTACTGGGGTACGTCGGCGCAGGTGCTGCGACTGAAGGCGGACGGGCTGTTGGAACTCGCGCCGGTGGGTGCGACGGGCCGGTCGGCCCGGTTCCGGGCCGAGCCCGATGGCAGTTGGACCGGACTCTCCGGCTACTACGCGGGGGAGACGCTGCGGGCGGTCCGTCGCGAGGACGGTTCGGTCAGCCACCTCGACCTGGGCTCGTTCGTGTTCACGAGGGAGCCGTACGACGCCCAGGCCCCGGTGCCCGGCGGGGTGGACCCGCAGGGTTGGCGGGGCATCGGGTAGGTCGTCCCTCCGGAAAAGACGGCCTGGTAGTCGGCCGGCAGGCTCAGGCGACGAGTTCGCGCTCCAGCGGGGTGCGGAAGCGCGGGGTGATCCGGGCGTCGCCCACCCACCGGGCGAGGCGCCCCGCCTCGGCCGTGATCGCCTTCTCGGCGGCGCGGCCGGGGCCGGCCAGGAGCCGCCAGACGATCTCGCCGTCCGCGCGCTGGGCCCAGCCGCCGACGATCTCGCCGTTCCACCAGACCGTGGGGCCGATGTTGCCGGCGTAGTCGAAGAGGGCGGGCCGGTGGGCGGGGTCGAGGTGGAAGCCCCGGTCGGCCCAGCCCATGCCGCTGGGGTCGAGTCCTGGCAGCAGTGCGGCCCAGGGCTCCGGGGCGGGTTCGGGCGCGGTGTCGCCGGGGCTGACGAGGGCGGTGCTGCCGTCGTCGAGGCGGACCTGGTCGGGGCCGACCGCGGCGAGGGCGTTGCGGACGTCGGTGAGGGTCCAGCCCGTCCACCACTTGAGGTCCGCCTCGGTGGCCGGACCGTAGGCGCGCAGCCAGCGGCGGGCGATCTCGGCGCGGGCCTCGGCTGCGGGCACGGCGGGCCAGGGCTCGGTGTGCACCCAGCGGAACTGGCTGGAGGTCCACGATCCACGCGGCCGGTCACGGCGGATCCGGCCGTCTGCGGCCAGCAGCCGGATGACACGGGTGGCGACACCGGTCTCGGTCTCGTACTTCTTGCCCCGGCCGATGGTGATCTTCTCGCGCAGAGCGGGCACGGCTGCAGAGAGCTGACTGCCGGTGCAGGGGCCGCCGGTGTCGAGGGCGTCGAGCGCGGCTGCCTCGGCCCGGGCCAGCCAGGCCGCATCGAGGCCTTGGCCGTCCTCTTCGAGGCGCTTCAGGAAGGTACGGCGCTCCTTGACGGCGATGCCCCGGGCGGTCGAGGCGTCCACGTACGGGGCGAGTTCCGTGGAGACGGCGAAGAGCGTATTGCGCATGCTGAGCAGCCGGACGAGGGAGACGTCCTCGTAGAGCGCCCGCTCGACGGCGGCCGGGCCGCCTTCCGCGAGCCGGGCGCGTGCGGAGAGGAACACGGTCGCGGCGTCGGTGGCGTGCAGCGCCACCACGGCGTCCGCAGCCTGGGCGACCGTGGCCGCATGCGCCGAGGGAGCCAGACGGTGCCTGCGGCCGAGCCGGTGGCGACGCTCGGCGGTCGTGACGAGAGGGAGGCTGGGGCTCATCCTCCCGATCGTAGGCCGGGCCACCGACGCCAGCCCGGCCTTCCGCACGGCGATCAGAGGGAGAGCTTGAATCCGACGTGGGACGCGGTGAACCCGAGCCGCTCGTAGAAGCGGTGGGCGTCGGTACGGGTCACGTCCGAGGTGAGCTGGACGAGTTGGCAGTTCTCACGGCGGGCCCGCTCGACGGCCCATTGGATGAACTGGGTGCCCAGGCCGCTGCCGCGCTCGTCGGCGTGGACGCGGACCCCTTCGATGATCGCGCGGGTGGCTCCCTTGCGGGAGAGCCCGGGGATGATCGTGAGCTGGAGCGTGCCCACGACGCGGCCCTGGCGGACCGCCACGACCACGTGCTGGTGGGGGTCGTCGGCCAGGCGCTTGAACGCCTCGATGTACGGGGCGAGGTCGCCGGGGGATTCCCGGGTGGCGCCGAGAGGGTCGTCCGCGAGCATGGCGACGATGGCGGGCAGGTCCTCCTCGGTGGCGGGGCGGATGGCCGGTTCGTCGGAGTCGGTCATGGAGACGTCCTTTCTCAGCCCGCTGCCACGGTGAGCGGGGCCCAGCGGCGGGTCCAGTCGCCGGGGAGGCGGGGGATGTCGCGGGTCATGACCGCGTTGAAGGCGACGGAGCCGAGGCCGCGGTCCTTGAGCCAGGTCAGGAGCTCCTCGTGGCGTACGTCGATGTCGGTCCGCAGCGGCCGGTCGGTGGCGGCGGCGAGAGCGGTGACGAGCGCCTGGGCGCCGGCCGTGTCACGGGCGATCAGCGGTCCGATGACGTGGGTCTCCATGTTGGGCCAGATCGCGGCGTAGCCGACGAGCTCGCCCCGTCCGTCCTCGGCGACCAGGAGCCGGTCCGCGAAGGCGGGAAGCCGCGTGATCATGTGGGTCCGGTCGGTACCGAAGACCTCGGTGTCCAGGCGGAGGATCCGTGGGATGTCCTCGCCTGTCGCCGGCCGGACCGCCACGGAGCCCGGCCGCGGAGCGGCGGGGTCGTGGCGGAACGTACCCCGGAGCATTTCCGCGCGGCCCGTGGTGTCGAAGCCGAGCTCCTCGTAGAGGGGGCGGCCGTAGGGAGTGGCGTGCAGGGTGAGCGGGACGCCCTTGAGGAGGTCGTCGCAGATGTACGTCATCAGACGGCGGCCCAGGCCCTGGCGGGCATAGCGCTCGGCGACGAGGACCATTCCGATGGCGGCCAGTTCCGGGCCGTCGTGGGTGTGGCCGTACGAGGTGACGACGCAGGCGGCGGCGAGCCCCTGTCCGTCGGGGGCATCGATGCCGTAGCCGCTGCCCGCGGCGAGGAGCAGCCCCCACTTGTGGTCCTCGCGCGGCCACCCGCGGTCTTCGGACAGGTCGGCGCAGTGGCGGAGGTCGTCCACGGTCAGCGCACGGATCGGCAGGTCGGTCAGGTGTGGTGGTGTCACCGGCCCAGAGTGGATCACCGGAGGGAGGGCGTCCAGAGGATTTGGGGAGCATGTTTCACGTGAAACATGCCGCTGTCTCTCCCCGGCCAACCCGGGGAGTCCCCTGGTGGACCAGGCGATGTTTCACGTGAAACATGCTGTTTCTGCCCCGGCCACGGCCGGAAGGTGCCCGCGGGGAAATGAACGGGCTAGCCTCGACTGCCATGACCCTCCTGCACCTTTTTGATCTCGACGGGACGCTGATGTACGGCTCGGCGGCGCCGGTCGAGATCTCCCGACAGCTCGGCCTGAGCGCGGAGATCGCCGAACTGGAGCGATCGTTCGGAGCGCGGGAGATCGGGCCGCACGAATTCTCGGTGGCGGCACATGCGCTGTGGGCAGGGCTGACGCCTGCGCATGTCCGGGCGGCGTTCGACGGAGCTCCCTGGCTGGCAGGGATTCGCGACGTGTGGCGGGAGATCAGGGAGCGCGGGGATTACTCCGCGGTGATCTCACTGTCGCCGTCGTTCTTCGTGGAGCTGCTGCTCGAGTGGGGCGCGCATGCCGCACACGGCTCGGTCTTCCCGGAGGTGCCCTTCACCCGGCCCGTGGAAGCGTCCGGGATCCTGACGCCCGAGGGCAAGGTCACTGTGGCGGACCGGCTGTGCGCGCAGTTCGGGGTGAGCCGGGCCGACTGTGTCGCGTACGGGGATTCATCGACCGACGCCGTGCTGTTCGAGGCCGTCTCGGTGTCGGTGGCGGTCAACGCGAGGTCGTATCTGGCGGAGCGGGCGACTCATGTCTACGAGGGCCGCGACCTGCGAGAGGCGTATCAGCTGGTCGGGGCGGCCCGCCCGGAAGTCCAAGCATCTTAGGAGGAAAGTGGGTTCGAAACGCGGATTTTCTGCGTTTCCCCGCGAGTGGTTGGGGCGGCTGGCAGGCTTTGAGGCCCGGAACCACGGATTCGAAGGCCGTGGCGTGCTTACCGACCGAGATGTTCGAAGCGAGGCACCGCATGGACGCTCCGCCCACCAGATCGGCCAGACGGACGGCCCGGATACCGTCCGGGGGCGGTGCGGTCGAGCCCTCCCCGGACGCGGTGCTGATCCGCCGGACCCTCGAGGAAATCGCACCGATCGCCGACAAGGTGACCTCGTACTTCTACGCCCTGGTGTTCACGGGGCACCCGGAGGTGCGGGGCATGTTCCCGGCCGCCATGGACGCACAGCGCGACCGGCTCCTGAAGGCACTGCTGACCGCCGCCGAGCACATCGACAACCCGGACGTGCTCGTGCCCTATCTGCGCCGACTGGGCACCGGGCACCGCAAGTACGGCACGGCGGCAGGGCACTATCCGGTGGTGGGCGAGGCCCTGATCGGCGCCCTGGCCCGGTACGCGGAGCACAGCTGGGGGCCGGAGGCGCAGGCCGCGTGGGTGCGGGCCTACACCGCGATGTCCCAGATCATGATCGACGCGGCGGCGCAGGACGAGGTGAAGACCCCTGCGTGGTGGCACGCGGAGGTGGTCTCGCACGATCTGCGCACCCCGGACATCGCGGTGCTGACGGTCCGCCCCGACCAGCCCTACTCCTTCCTGGCGGGCCAGTACACGAGCCTGGAGACCCCCTGGTGGCCCCGGGTGTGGCGGCACTACTCGTTCGCCTCGGCACCGCGAGCCGACGGATTGCTGTCCTTCCACGTCAAGGCCGTTCCGGCGGGCTGGGTCTCCAATGCGCTGGTGCGGCACGCCCGGCCCGGCGACGTGCTCCGGCTCGGGCCGCCGGCCGGGTCGATGGTGGTGGACCACACCACCGACAACGGGATGCTGTGCCTGGGCGGAGGTACGGGTATAGCCCCGATCAAGGCGTTGATCGAGGACGTGGCGGAACACGGTGAGCGCCGCCCGGTGGAGGTCTTCTTCGGGGCGCGCAGCGACGGAGACCTGTACGACAAGGACACCCTGCTGGGGCTGCAGCGTTCGCATCCGTGGCTGTCGGTGCGCCCGGTGGTCTGCGAGGGCCTGGCGGGGCAGCTGCCCCAGGCGGTCGGTGAGCACGGGCCCTGGAGCTCGTACGACGCGTTCATCTCGGGGCCGCCCGCGATGATCCGCAGCGGTGTCGACGAGCTCAAGCGGATCGGGATCCCCGGAGACCGGATCCGCTTCGACGCACTCGAGGAGCTGGTGGGCGCGGCCGGCTGAGGCCCGGGCCGACACGGCCCGGGCGGAGGTCAGCCCAGGTCGGGGGCGTGCATGGCGCGCAGGCCCTCGATGTTGCCGTCGAGGTAGTGGCGCAGGGACAGCGGGACGAGATGGACGGCGGCGATGCCGACCCGGCTGAAGGGCACGCGGACGATCTCGTACTCGCCTGCGGGCTCGTCGATTTCGGGCCCGTGCCGCTGGCTGGGGTCCATGGATTCGAGGTGGCAGACGAAGAAATGCTGCACCTTCACTCCGGTCACTCCGCCGTCGGCGATGTGCTCGACGGTGTCGACGAAGCAGGGCACCACATCGGTGATCTTCGCGCCGAGTTCCTCGTGGATCTCTCGGTGGAGGGCGTCGACGACGGTGGCGTCCGAGGACTCCACTCCCCCGCCGGGGGTGAGCCAGTACGGGTCGACGCCGGGCTTGGTGCGTTTGATGAGGATCAGGTCGTCACCGTCGAGCAGGATCGCGCGGGCGGTGCGTTTGACCACGGGACGTTCGGTCATGGGAGAAGAGTGGCCCAGACTGCGGTGTCTGAAACGCGTGTCGGCGAAACCCGCCGCACACCGGAAGCGGAGGCTCACCAGTGCGCGGCGGCGCGCAGCAGCCGGTCGTGCGCACGGGCGAGGTGGGCGAGGGCGAGGCTGCCGGCCCGTACGACGAGGAACCAGGTGCGCAGCGGCGGTACGGGCGGCTCGAGCAGGGCGACGATCTGCCCGCGGTCGAGGGCGTCCCGGCACAGATACCGAGGCAGGACGGCGAGTCCGGCGCCGGCCCGGACGCATTCCAATACGGCCCGGAGGTCGGGGGCGACGATGGTGGCGGCGTCCGGCCGGGTCCCGGGGCGGGTCTCGAACACCGCGGCCCAGTAGCGGGCGACGAGCGGCAGGGTCTCGTGGACCTCGACGAGCGGAATGCCGTCGAGGGCGGCGGGGCCGGTCTCGCGCAGCCGGTCCGGGTCGACGAGGGCGGCCCAGTAGGGTGCGGCGACCAGGACGTGCTCCTCGTCGCACAGGGCGGTCGCGCTGAACAGCCCGCCGCGCGGCCGGGCGGTCGTGACGACGAGGTCGTGGTGGCCGGCGGCGAGCCCGTCGAGGGCCTCCTCGGCGCCGGTCTGCAGGGCGGTGCGCAGGGTGTGGCCCTGGCCGACGAGCGGTGCGAGAGCGGGCAGGACGCGCAGGCACAGGAATTCGGGGGGACCGGCGAGGTGCAGGGTGCGTAACGCACCGGCCGCCTCGCGCTCCGCCTCGGTGATCCGCAACAAGGCGTCGAGGTGCGGGGCGGCCTTGTGGGCGAGTTCGTCGCCGACGGCGGTGGGGGTGACCCCGCGGGCCCTGCGGTGGAAGAGCGGCCGGCCCAGCTGGCGTTCGAGGGTCCGGATCTGGGACGTGACGGCGGGCTGGGACAGCCCGAGCAGTGCGGCGGCCCGGGTGAACGAGCCCGCCCGGTGCACGGCGACGAAGGTGCGCAGCAGGGCCAGGTCCATGAAGGCCCCTCTCGGTGGGGGCCTTCAACTATAAATATGTCGATAGGCCCCTGTCGTTACCGTGATTGGACTCTGACGCTGGGTCAACTAGCCTTGGGTGCGTGGTTCTTCGCGCGCAGAACCCGGGCGGTCCGAGCCACCAGGGGGGAGGCTCGGACCGCTCCATGTCCGCGGCCGTTCAGGCGCCGGCGCCCGCGGCGTCGAGGGCGCGCAGCACGTCCGCCACCAGGTCCCCGGTGTCCTCGGCCCCGGCGGACAAGCGGATGAACCCCTCCGGGACGGGGTCGCCGCCCCACCGTCCGCGCCGCTCCGCGGTGGACCGTACGCCGCCGAAGCTGGTGGCGTCCTCGACCAGGTGCAGGGCGGCCATGAAGCGTTCGGCGTGCGCACGGTCCGGCAGGGTGAAGGAGACGACGGATCCGAAGCCCCGCATCTGCCGGGCGGCCGTCTTGTGCGACGGATCCGCGGGCAGCCCCGGGTAGCGCAGCCCGGTCACGTCCGTACGGTCGGCCAGCGCCTCGGCGACGGCCAGCGCATTGGCCCACTGGCGCTGGGCGCGCAGCTGGATGGTGGCCAGTGAGCGGTGGGCGAGCCAGGCCTCCATCGGGCCCGGGATCGCACCGACGATCTTGCGCCAGCGCCGGACGGCTGCGGCGAGTCCCGGGTCGCGGCAGACGACGTAGCCGAGCAGGAGGTCGCCGTGGCCGGTGAGGCCCTTGGTGCCGCTGGCGACGGAGAAGTCCGCGCCGAGTTCCAGGGGCCGCTGGCCGAGCGGGGTGGCGAGGGTGTTGTCGACGGCCACCAGGGTGCCGCCCGCGTGCGCGGCCTCGACCAGGCGCCGTACGTCGCACACGTCGAGCCCGGGGTTGGACGGGGTCTCGATCCACAGCAGCCTGGCCCCGTCGAGGACGGCTAGCTGCGCGTCGTCGCCGGTCGGGGCGGTGCGGACGTGGATCCCGTACGCCTCCAGCTGCTCGCGGACCAGCAGCAGCGCCTGGTAGCCGTCGTCGGGCAGGACGACGGTGTCCCCGGTGCGGGCCTGGGAGAGCAGGACGGCGCAGACCGCGGCCATCCCGGACGCGAAGACGATGGTGTCCACGCCGTCCTGGCCGGGGGCTTCGAGTTCTCCGATGGCCCGTTCCAGCAGGGCCCAGGTGGGGTTGGTGTCGCGGCCGTAGGTGTACGGGCCCTCGACGTCGCCGGGGAGGTGGAAGTGGGCGGCGAAGACGGGTCCGGGCAGGGGCGGTTCGTTCTTGACGGGCTCGGGCAGTCCGGCGCGCACGGCCCGGGTGCCGTCGCCGAGCCCGTCCGCCCGGGCGGCCGCCGTGCCGGCCGCTGCTGTTGCTGCCTCGGCCTGGTCGGCATGGTCGTTCACGCGGTGTGCTCCTTCACTGTCTCGCTTACGGCGTCCAGCAGGCCCGCACTCGCCGCCTCGACGAGCTCCAGGCACAGCTCGAACCCGTCGAGGGAGCCGTAGTAGGGATCCGGTACGTCGGTCTCCGTGGCCGTGGCCGCCGGGTCGTACGACCGCAGCAGCCGTACCTTGGCGGCGTCCTCGGGGGTGGGTGCGAGCGCCCGCAGGTCCCGCAGGTGCCCGGCGTCGAGCGCGATGACGAGGTCGAGACCGCTGAACCACGAGGCCCGGAACTGCCGGGCCCGGTGGCTCTGCTCGTACCCGGCGGACTCGAGGACGGTGACGGTGCGCGGATCGGCGCCGTCCCCCTCGAACCAGCCGCCGGTGCCGGCGCTGTCCACCTCGACGAGAGCGTCGAGCCCGGCCTCGGCGACGCGGGCGCGGAAGACGGACTCGGCCATGGGCGAGCGGCATATGTTGCCCGTGCAGACGAAGCACACGCGGTACATGGGCAGTCCGTTCAGTTCTTGTCGGGCAGGGCCATGTTCACGGCCCAGGAGACGACGGAGATGATCAGGCCGCCGACGAGCGCGGTCCAGAAGCTGTCGACGTGGAAACTGAGGTCGAGCTGCGTGGCCAGCCAGGAGGTCAGCAGCAGCATCAGGGCGTTCACGACGAGGGTGAACAGTCCGAGCGTGAGGACGAACAGGGGCAGTGAGAGGAGCTTCACCACGGGCTTGACGATGATGTTGACCAGGCCGAAGACCAATGCGACCAGGATCAGCGTGAGCGTCCTGCGGCCCAGAGAGCTGTGGTCGTCGAGCGTGATGCCGGAGAGCAGCCAGATGGCGACGGCCAGGGCCGCGGCGTTCGCGAGCGTCTTGACTACGAAATTCGTCATGTGTCTGATCGTGGCAGAGAAGATCCCGGTGGGACATCAGCAGATCTGCGGATGCCAGGGAACGCGAGAGAGCAAGGGGCACAACGAAGATGAAGGCCTTCCGGCTGGACGAGCTCGAGGCGGAGCGGCTCGCGAACGACGGCGCCTATCTGCAGTTCCTGCGCGAACGGAACATGTCGGTCGGGCTGTACGCGCTCGACGCCGGGCAGAGCGACCCGCAGCAGCCGCACCGCCAGGACGAGGTGTACTTCGTGGTGAGCGGCCGCGCCTCGATCACGGTCGGGGAGGAGACGACGACGGTGGCCCGCGGCAGCGTCGTCTACGTCCCGGCCGGGGTGGTGCACAAGTTCCACCACATCACCGAGGACCTGCGGGTCCTTGTGGTGTTCTCCCCGCCGGAGGCATAGGCGGAGGCATAGCCGGAGGGCCCGGACCGAGGGTCGGAGCCCTGGTTCCCCTAAGGGGCGGATCAGGGGACTCCGGGGGCTCGAGGGCCCCCGGGCGCCTTTGCCGCCTCCTAGCATCGAGAGCAGGAAGTCACGGCTCAGGAAGAGGTTGAGGACATGGACGGCATCCGAGAGACATTCGCAGGCATGCCCTGGTGGGTTAAGTGGGTCGCGATCCCGCTTCTGGTGCTCTTCGTCTTCGGCGGTGTCATCACCAGCATCCTCGGTGCCCTGATCGGGTTCGCCTTCAAGCTGCTGCTCTTCGTCGGCCTCGTCGGCGGCCTGGTCTTCCTCGTGAAGAAGTTCAGCGGCAGCGGTACGAAGTCCTCGTCCGGCGACTGGTAGGCGGGGTCAAGCCCGGGGATTAACCCAGGCGGGGGAACGTGAGGTGGCAAACCGCTCACACCGCGGGAATCGGCGGATAGAGTGGCAATCTGTGCCGTTCCCCTGGGTCGAAGGCCGGTAGTGCCGCCCTGACCTGCGGCTATCTCAAGTACCGGCCGAGCGTGACCTCCAGGAACCACGGCATGTGCGGGGGCGGCCCCCGCAGGGCGGGCCCTCCCAAGGCCCGCCGCCATGCCTGGGGGTGAGCTTTGTCTTCGGTTCACAATGCCGGTGTGCCAACGCTGATCGGTTCGGTGCAGCGAGCGTTGAGACTGCTCGAAGCAGCGGGCTCCCACAGCGAGGGAGCCCCGGCGAAACAACTGGCGCGCGAGGCCGGGCTCCCGCTCCCCACCGCGTACCACCTGCTGCGCACGCTCACCCACGAGGGCTATCTGCGGCGCGAGGGTGGAGTGTTCGTTCTCGGTGCCGCCGCAGGCCGGCTCGCGGGCGGCGGGCTGCAGCAGAAACGTCGCAGCATGATCCTCGACTCTCTCGCGCACTTCCGCGACGCGGTCGGGGCCCCCGTCTACTTCGCGGTGTTCCGCGACGGTGAGATCGAGCTCGTGGGCGTTTCGGACACCCCGGCCAGTCCCGCCGTCGAGGAGTGGGCCGATTTCCGTGCGACCGGGCACGCGCACGCCATCGGTCAGTGCCTGCTGGCCCAGCTGGACGAGGAGACGCGCAAGGACTACTACGACCGGCACCCGGTCGAGGCCGTCACCCAGTACACCGTCCGGGACCAGCGCGCCCTGGAGCGCCGGATCGGGTCCCTCGGGCGCATGGAGCCGGTTACGGAGCGTCAGGAGTACGCGCTGGGCACGGTGTGTGCAGCCATCCCCATCACTGCCGGCGATACCGCCGCAACCATGGCGATTTCTCTCCCTTTGCACCAGGAGGAACGATTGCTGTATGTGGTTGATCGGCTACGGAGTGAAGTAGGCGCGCTGTTGAGTACCCTCTCGTTCTCTATCAGTATCTGAAAACTCACTCCTTGTGATCTGCAAGCGCGTCCACCACCCTTGTCAAGAGGGCCCTGGGGGATCATTCCTGGCCACTTCACCTACAGCGGGGTAGTCGATGCGCGAGTCGGTACAGGCAGAGGTCATGATGAGCTTCCTCGTTTCCGAGGAGCTCTCGTTCCGGATCCCGGTGGAACTCCGGTACGACACCCGTGACCCCTACGCGGTGCGCCTGACGTTCCACCTTCCCGGAGACGCGCCCGTGACCTGGGCGTTCGGCCGGGAACTCCTCCTCGACGGCATCAACAAGCCGTGCGGTGACGGCGATGTGCACATCGCCCCCACCGACCCCGAGGAGCTGTCGGATGTCCACATCCGGCTCCAGGTCGGCTGCGACCGGGCCCTGTTCCGCGCCGGCGCCGCTCCGCTCGTGGCGTTCCTCGACCGCACCGACCGGCTTGTTCCGCTCGGTCAGGAGCGCAACCTCGGCGACTTCGAGGACAACCTCGACGAAGCGCTGGACAGAATCCTGGCCGAGTCCCGGCAGAACGAGCAGAACGCCGGCTGAACGGACCCGACGCGCCGAGTCGGCCCCGGGCCCCCGAGCAACCCGGGTCTCTCAGCGCTTGCGCCGCCGTCCCCGGCCCCCGCGGACCGGCCCAGAGGCCGCCGCTCCGGCCGGGGATCCCGGCCGGTCGGCAGAAACCACCAGCGCGGCAAGCGCCGTTGTCACCGGGACCGAGGCCACCAGGCCGATCGACCCGACGAGTGTCCGTACGATCTCCTCCGCGACCAGCTCGCTGTTGGCCACCGAACCCATGCTGCTGTTCGCGATCGAGAACAGCAGCAGCAGGGGCAGCGCCGCGCCCGCGTAGGCCAGGACCAGGGTGTTGACCACCGATGCGATGTGGTCGCGGCCGATCCGGATGGCCGCACGGTACAAGGCGCGGGACCCCATCGACGGGTCGGCCTGGTGGAGTTCCCAGACCGCCGAGGTCTGGGTGACCGTCACATCGTCGAGCACACCCAGCGATCCGATGATCACGCCTGCAAGCAGCAGGCCGCTCATGTCGATGTCCGGGTAGAGCCCGTGGATCAGTCCGGTGTTGTCGTCGGTGTTGCCGCTCAGGAACGCCCAGTCGACGAACACCGAGCCCAGCAGTCCGATCAGCAGCAGCGAGACGAGCGTGCCCAGAACGGCGACGGACGTACGGGCACTCAGTCCGTGGCACATGTAGAGCGCGATGAGCATGATGGCGCTGGCACCGACGACCGCGACGAGCAGCGGGTTCGAGCCCTGCAGGATCGCCGGCAGGATGAAGAGGGTCAGCACGCCGAAGCTGACGGCCAGCGCGACCAGCGCGAAGAGGCCGCGCATCCGGCCGACGACGACCACCGCCACCGCGAAGATGCCGGCCAGTACTGCCAGGGGCAGCTTCCGGTTCACGTCGACCACGGAGTACTGGAGGTCCCGGGGCGCGTCCGGCGCGTACGCGACGACCACCTCCTGGCCGTCCTCCAACTGCCGGGGGGCGCCCGGCTGGACGATCTCGAAGAAGGTGCGGCCCTTGTCGGACCCGGTGGCGACCTCGATGGTGGCCTTCTTGCACTCGCCGGTCTGCGCGGCCCGGGCCTCGCGGCCCTCCGGGGTGGAGACGCTGCTGGTGGGCGGCACCTGCGAGGCGTTCACGGATTTGCAGTCGACCTGTTCGAGCGCGACGACCCTGCCCTGCTGGGTCTGCCGGTCGAAGCCCACTCCGGAGCGCTCGTGGGCGGGGGCACCGCCCGGCCACAGCACCACCATGCCGACGAAGACGGCGGCGGCAAAGGGGATCAGCACCGCCGCGATGACCTTGCGCAGGTGCTTCGAGACGGGAGCCGCCGGCCCGTGGCCGTGGGAATGACCATGGGAGTGCCCTTGGGGCGGGACGTGGTCATGCCCGGGGCCTGCGTGATCGTGGTCCGCGTGATCGTGGTCCGCGTGACCCGTGGGCTCGGTGGGCTTGGTGGGGGGCTGTGGCAAGGACGTCACCGGCCGATCATCGCAAGAGTTGAGGGGGCCCACTGTTCAGCACGCCACAGATGACGCTAGCGTGGGGGCACCTTTGCACAACGCGGGAGCTCGGAGCACCGGGCTGAGAGGGCGCTGATCACCGTACGCGCAGCACACATGCGTACGGGAAGAGGCTGCGTCGACCGCCGAACCTGTTACCGGGTAATGCCGGCGTAGGGAGATCAGGTCTCATGACCATTCAGGACGCACGCACGCCTGCCGTCAGCCAGGACGCCGACGGTCAGACCGAGCGCCAGCCGGGCTGGCACAAGGGCTATGTGGAGGGTTCCCGCCCCGACATCCGGGTGCCGGTCCGCCAGGTCCACCTCACCAACGGCAAGGACGTGACGCTCTACGACACGTCCGGGCCGTACACCGACCCGCAGATCGAGACCGACGTGCGCCGCGGCCTGCCGCCGCTGCGCGAGAACTGGATCATCAGCCGCGGTGACACCGAGGAGTACGCGGGCCGTCCCGTGCGCCCCGAGGACGACGGCATCAAGCACACCTCGCCGCGCGGTGGTCTGAAGAACCTCGACGCGGTCTTCCCGGGCCGCCCCCGCCAGCCCCGCCGCGGCCGTGGAGGGGCCGCCGTCACGCAGCTCGCGTACGCCCGCCGCGGTGAGATCACCCCGGAGATGGAGTACGTCGCGATCCGCGAGAACGTCTCCCCCGAGGTCGTCCGCGAGGAGATCGCCGCAGGTCGCGCCGTGCTTCCCGCGAACGTGAACCACCCGGAGATCGAGCCGATGATCATCGGCAAGCGGTTCCTGGTGAAGGTCAACGCCAACATCGGCAACTCCGCCGTCACCTCCTCCATCGAGGAGGAGGTGGACAAGATGACCTGGGCCACCAAGTGGGGCGCCGACACGGTCATGGACCTCTCGACCGGCCGCAACATCCACACCACCCGCGAGTGGGTGCTGCGCAACTCCCCCGTGCCGATCGGCACCGTGCCGCTGTACCAGGCGCTCGAGAAGGTCGACGGCCGCGCCGAGGACCTGACCTGGGAGATCTACAAGGACACGGTCATCGAGCAGGCCGAGCAGGGCGTCGACTACATGACGGTCCACGCCGGCGTGCTGCTGCCGTACGTGCCGCTGACCGCCCGCCGCAAGACCGGCATCGTCTCGCGCGGCGGCTCGATCATGGCCGCGTGGTGCCTGGCGCACCACAAGGAGAACTTCCTCTACACGAACTTCGAGGAGCTCTGCGAGATCCTCGCAGCGTACGACGTCACGTACTCGCTGGGCGACGGCCTGCGCCCCGGCTCCATCGCGGACGCCAACGACGCGGCGCAGTTCGCCGAGCTGAAGACGCTGGGCGAGCTGAACACGATCGCCAAGCGGCACAACGTGCAGACCATGATCGAGGGCCCGGGCCACGTCCCGATGCACAAGATCAAGGAGAACATCGACCTCCAGCAGGAGATCTGCGAGGAGGCGCCGTTCTACACGCTCGGCCCGCTGACCACGGACGTCGCCCCGGCGTACGACCACATCACCTCGGGCATCGGCGCCGCGATGATCGCCTGGTGGGGCACTGCGATGCTCTGCTACGTCACGCCGAAGGAGCACCTGGGCCTGCCCAACCGTGACGACGTGAAGACCGGCGTCATCACGTACAAGATCGCCGCACACGCGGCGGACCTGGCGAAGGGCCACCCGGGCGCCCAGGAGTGGGACGACGCCCTGTCGGACGCGCGGTTCGAGTTCCGCTGGGAGGACCAGTTCAACCTGGCCCTCGACCCGGACACGGCCCGCGAGTTCCACGACGAGACGCTCCCGGCCGAGCCGGCCAAGACCGCGCACTTCTGCTCCATGTGCGGTCCGAAGTTCTGCTCGATGAAGATCTCGCAGGACATCCGCCGTGAGCACGGCGGAGACCTGAAGGCCGATGAGATCGAGGCGGGCATGGCGGAGAAGTCCGCCGAGTTCGCGGCGAGCGGCAACCGGGTGTACCTCCCGCTGGCGGACTGACCCGTCCGCAGCGGTGGCGCTGCTCCGGGGAGGAGGAGGGGACTCCCCGGAGCAGCGTCCCCGGGCCGGAATCGCTTGCGCTGGAGTGCACTCCAGCTCCTACAGTGCGGCCCCATGACCATGAGATACCGCAGTCTGGGCGGGACCGGCATAGAGGTCAGCGCACACTGCCTCGGCACGATGATGTTCGGATCGATAGGGAACCCGGACCACGACGAGTGCGCCCGGATCATCCACGCCGCACTCGACCAGGGCATCAACTTCGTCGACACCGCGGACATGTACTCCGCCGGGGAGTCCGAGGAGATCGTCGGCAAGGCGCTCAAGGGGCGGCGCGACGACGTCGTGCTCGCCACCAAGGTCCACTTCCGGATGGGAGAGGGGCGCAACCGCAGCGGGAACTCGCGGCGGTGGATCGTGCAGGCCGTCGAAGACAGTCTGCGACGGCTGGACACCGACTGGATCGACCTCTACCAGGTGCACCGGCCCGACCACTCGACGGACGTCGAGGAGACCCTGTCGGTCCTCGGAGACCTGGTGCGAGCGGGCAAGATCCGTGCCTTCGGTTGCTCCACCTTCCCCGCCGAAGAGATCGTCGAGGCGCATCACGTCGCCGAGCGGCGGGCTCTTCCGCGGTTCCGGACGGAGCAGCCTCCGTACTCGATCCTCGCGCGCGGTGTGGAGGCCTCCGTGCTGCCGGTCGCCCGGCGGTACGGGATGGGCGTACTGACCTGGAGTCCGCTCGCGTCCGGCTTCCTGACCGGCAAGTACCGGCTCGGCGGACCCATCGACATGAGCTCGGGGAGGGCGGCGCTGACTCCCGCGCGCTTCGACCCGGCGATCCCCGGCAACGTTGCGAAGCTGGAGGCCGTGGAACAGCTCCTCGAGCTCGCCGACGGCATCGGCTGCACCCTGCCCGAGTTGGCGGTCGCCTTCCCGGTCGCGCATCCCGCAGTCACCTCGGTGATCATCGGTCCGCGGACCATGGACCAGCTGAACTCGCTGGTCAAGGGGGCTGGACTGGTCCTCGACGACGCCGTGCTCGACCGGATCGACGAGATCGTGCCGCCGGGGACGAACCTCTACCACCCGGACGGCGTGTGGCGCGCGCCGGCTCTGACGGACCCCGCGCAAAGGCGGCGGGCCGCCGGGGACCGGTCGGCGGGCTAGGCCTCGTTTGCTGCGATGTTTCACGTGAAACAGGGACGGACTGCCCGCCCGCGGCTGTCAGGACGACTCGGTCTCCGAGCCGCCGAAGTCGGGGCTGGTGAAGTCCGGAGGCGTGTAGCCGGGCCGGGGTCCCTGTGACGGGGATCCGGGGCTGGTGAAGTCGGGCCGGGTGTATCCCAGGTTGGGGATGCGCCCGGCCTTCGGCGTGCGGGGGGCGGGATACACCGGCCCCGCGCTCGGATCGGCCAGCGCGTCCCGCAGGAACGGCAGGATGCCCCGCTCCAGCAGGGCGTGCCGCCAGGCCTCACGGGCCTGCGTGAGCTCGTCGGGTATCGCCTCGTCCTCGGCCACGACCTCCGTCGCACGATTGCGGACGGCCGTCACCAGCAGCCCGATCACCGCGAACACCAGGGAGACCACGGTCAGCGCGCCGAAGAGCCAACCCGCCGTCAGCATCGTGTTGGCGAAGGCCGGTTCGGGCTCGATCGCCTTCAGGATGTAGCCCACCAGCAGGAAGATCAGCATCGCGGTGCCCGCCAGGACCGGCGCGAGCACCGCAACCACGGCGCTGACGCCTGCGCCGTCCTCGCCCTCGTCTTGCCCGGAGCTCCGATCGGCACCCGCCGATCCGGGGGTGGACAGGGCCTCGTCACGCCGTTCCCCGCGGAGCTTCACGTAGTGGTCGTACTCGGCCGCGGCCGCGGCCGTCAGCAGTGCGCTGGCCCCGACGGCCATCGTGCGCAGTTGTTCGGCGTTCAGGCGTTCGCCGAGAGTGGCGAGCTCGGGCCGTTGGTGTGCGGTGCGCAGCGCCTCGTCGAGGAGCCGATCGAACTCAGGTCGGTCTTCGGTCAGCAGGTGCGGAGCGCTGTTCATGTGCATCCCCCGATGCTCCGTGGGGACCGGTTTGCCCGCGTAGACCCGGGCGCCGGCACAAACGGAGGAGAGCCTGCTACGGATAGGGCGATGGTAGAGCGCCCATGCCACGCCGTGACAGGGGCTTTCCTGAAATTACCCCCCTTCTGATAACCCTCAGTCGTTCAGCGGGAGTTGCACGACCAGCAGTTTGCCCGCCATCGTGACCCCGCCGTCCATGGCGATCGCGAGCCCTTCCGCATACACGTGCGGTCCGGTCACGGCCTCCGGGCCGCGGGACTCGTCGCCGTCCTCGGTGCCCACCTCGCCCAGCAGGTACGGGATCGGGCTGTGCCCGTGCACGACCCGGCCGCCGCCGTAGGTGTCGAGGAGTTCGCGTACGGCCTGGGGGCCGGTCTCCTCGTCGCGGAAGGCGAACCGCTTGGTGAACTTGCGGAAGAGGTCCCAGGTGATGTCGGCGTCGTTGCGGTTGAGCAGCTCATGGATGGTGTCGTTGACGTCCTCGATGGAGTCGCCGTAGTCGAGGTACGCGGTGGTGTCGGAGTGCAGCAGCAGGTGCCCGTCCTCCAGCACGGCAGCATCCAGCCGCGACATCCACTGCAGGTGCACGTCCTCCAGGCGCTCCATGTCGGTGCGCTGGCCGCCGTTGAGGAGCCAGGCGGCCTGGAAGGTGGCGGTGCCGGCGCCCGAGGCGACAGGGGTGTCGCCGAACCGCTTGGCGCCGATGAGCAGCAGCTCGTGGTTGCCCATGAGCGCCTTGCAGTAGCCGCCGGAGGCGGCGGCTTCGGCGGACAGCCGCATGACGAGGTCGATGACGCCGATCCCGTCGGGCCCGCGGTCGGTGAAGTCGCCGAGGAACCAGATGCGTGCGTTGCCGGCCGACCAGCGGCGGTCCGCGTCGATGAGGCTCTGCGCCTGGAGTTCGGTGACGAGCTCGTCCAGATAGCCGTGGACGTCGCCGACGACGTACAGCGGCCCGGGGCCCTCGGCTGCGGGCTCCTGGGGGATGTACTGGACCTGGACGGTGTCACCCGGTCCGCCACGGCCGATGATCGGCAGATCGCGGTACGTGGGGGTGTAGCCCTCGTCGAGGGCGTCCTCGTCGGCCGGTCCGCCCGTGGCGGGAGCCTCGCCCGGGGGCGGCGGCGGGGGCACGGACGTGCCCTCCCCGTAGTACGCGGGGTACTCGCCGTACACGGGGGCCTCGTCGGGCAGCCCGCCGGGCACGCCGTACGGGACGGGCTCGGTGACCGGAACTCGGAAGTCCCGCAGCGTCTCCGTCCGCATCGCGGGTCCCTGACCGGCCCCCTGAGTCATCGACCCCTCCACCACCGTCGCGCTGCCGTACACCTGCGGACCCTCCTGACCTCCGGGTCGGAGGGTCCGTGATGTCGTGCGCCCATCATAGGAATGCGGCTCGCGCTCTGTGACGCACCAGGGGTGGTGAATCCTGGGCGGAACCAATAGTTCCTGCCGCTTTCTCCCGAAATAGGAGTTGCTGAAATCCTCGGCGGGGCCGTCGGCCCCGCCGGTTTCGCGGTGTGGCGGTCAGTCCTTGGCCGGTGACCGGGGCGGACTGACGGTCGTACGGGGCTGCCTGCGCTGCGAGGAGGTACGGATGATCAGCTCGGTCGGGACGACCTGTTCGACGGGGCGCCCGGTGTCGACCCCCTCGATGGCGTCGATGAGCAGCTGCACGACGGCGGTGCCGATGCGGCGCGGTTTGAGGGAGAGCGTGGTGATGGGCGGTTCGGTGTTGGCGTACACGGTGGACTCGCTGCAGCACACGAGCAGCAGGTCCTCCGGGACGCGCAGGCCGTAGCGCCGGGCGGCGGCGAGCAGATCGGTCCCGTTGGGGTCGAACAGCCCGTAGACGGCGTCGGGCCGGTCGGGCCGGGCGAGCAGCCGGTCCGCGGCGACGGCGCCCGCGCACGGGTCGTGGGCGGGGTAGGACTCGTAGACGGGGTCCTGGCCGACGCGCTCGCACCAGCTGAGGTACGCGGTGGTGGAGAGGCGGGTGTAGGTGTCGGTGGTGGTGCCGGTCAGCAGCCCGATACGGCGGGCGCCGGCGGCGGCGAGGTGGTCGAGCAGGTTGAGTACGGCTGCCTCGTGGTCGTTGTCGACCCAGGCGGTGACGGGGAGGGAGCCGGCCGGGCGGCCGTCGGAGACGACGGGGAGGCCTTGGCGGACCAATTCGGTGACGACGGGGTCGTGGTCGGAGGGGTCGATGACGACGGTGCCGTCGAGGGCCACGTTGGACCACACGTCGTGTCGCGAGGTGGCGGGGAGGATGACGAGGGCGTAGCCGCGGGCGAGCGCGGCGGAGGTGGCAGCCCTGGCCATCTCGGCGAAGTAGGCGAATTCGGTGAAGGTGAAAGGTTCATCCCCGTATGTCGTCACGGTCAGACCGATGAGGCCCGACTTGCCGGTACGGAGGGTGCGGGCCGCGGCGGAGGGGCGGTAGCCCAGCCGGTCGGCGACCTCGCGAACGTGGCGGCGGGTGGCGTCCGGCAGCCGCCCCTTGCCATTGAGCGCGTCGGAGACGGTTGTGATCGAGACGCCCGCCGCGGCGGCCACGTCCCTGATGCCTGCCCGGCCCTGTCGGCCGGCGGCCCGCCGGGTGGTCTCGGTCCGGCTCACCTGATGCTTCCCTGCTGCTGTCATGGCGAGCCGATAGTAGGGCTCGGCGGGGTGGGTGGTCCGGGTGCATATGCACCCGTTGACAGGCACGATTCTGCATGGTTCGCCACCCCCAATGACCTTGGAATTAAAGGCATTTGAGCGCGGAGAGTGAGCCGGGCGTTTGTCGGCGGGTACGGGCATGCCAAAGCGGTGAGGTCTCGGACCGGTCTCAACTCACCTGTACGAGGGATGCGCGCCACGGCGTGGGCCACCGGCGTGTGCATATATGCGTGCGCTCCCCCGCAATCCAGGCGCTGCCATTTTCGGAAGGGCGGAATCCTCATAAGGTGAGCAGTATTGAGTCGACGGCGACGTCGTACGGGACGGTCGAGGAGGACCTGCGGTGAGCGAGAAGAGCCCGAAGCTGCGCGCCGAGCTGGACGGCATTCCCACCTACAAGCCCGGGAAGCCCGCTGCCGCGGGCGGACCCGTCGCGTACAAGCTGTCCTCGAACGAGAACCCGTACCCGCCGCTGTCCGGGGTGCTGGAGACTGCGGTCGCGGCGGCAGGACAGTTCAACCGCTACCCCGACCTGGCCTGCACGGTCCTGGTGAACGAGCTCGCCGAGCGGTTCGGGGTGCCGGTCGAGCACATCGCCACCGGCACGGGTTCGGTGGGCGTGGCCCAGCAGCTGGTCCAGTCGACGGCCGGCCCGGGCGACGAGGTCATCTACGCCTGGCGGTCCTTCGAGGCCTACCCGATCGTCACGCAGATCTCGGGTGCGACGGCCGTCCAGGTCCCGCTGACCGACGGGGACGTGCACGATCTCGACGCGATGTTCGACGCGATCACCGAGCGGACCCGGCTGATCTTCGTCTGCAACCCCAACAACCCCACCGGCACCGCCGTGCACCGTGACGAGCTGGTGCGGTTCCTGGACCGCGTGCCCTCGGACATCCTGGTGGTGCTGGACGAGGCGTACCGCGAGTTCGTCCGCGACGTCGAGGTGCCGGACGGCATCGAGCTCTACCGGAGCCGCCCGAACGTCTGCGTGCTGCGTACGTTCTCCAAGGCGTACGGGCTGGCCGGGCTGCGCGTCGGCTTCGCGGTGGCACACGAGCCGGTGGCGGCGGCGCTGCGCAAGACGGCGGTGCCCTTCGGCGTCAGCCAGCTCGCCCAGGACGCGGCGGTCGCCTCGCTGCGCGCCGAGGACGAGCTCATGGGCCGCGTCGGGGCGCTGGTGGGAGAGCGTGCCCGGGTCTACAAGACGCTGCTCGGCCAGGGCTGGACCGTGGTGCCGCAGACGCAGGCCAACTTCGTGTGGATGCGGCTGGGGGAGCGGACCGCCGAGTTCGCGGCGGCCTGCGAGAAGGCCGGTGTGGTGGTCCGGCCCTTCGCGGGCGAGGGCCTGCGGGTCACGATCGGTGAGCCCGAGGCGAACGACATCTTCCTGCACACGGCGGAGGCGTTCTTCAAGGAGATGTAGCCCTCAGGGGCTACGCGGGTTCGCGGGGGACTACGCGGTTCGCGGGGACTAGGCGTGGACTAGGCGAGCTCGACGCGGATCGGGTCGCCGTCGCGGACGGTGGACAGCAGGCGGGGGTCGCCGTCGAACGAGCCGAGCACATTGCACGGGCTCGCCAGGCGGCTCTCGCCTCCGCGCGAGATGGGCGTGGGGCCGTAGGGGAGCGCGAGGGCGTCGCCCTCGGTCCAGAACGCGACCGTGCCCGGGTCGACGACCTGCCGGGCGTCGTGCTCGAGCGCCACGGAGACGCCGGTGTCGAAGTAGACCTCCTCGCCCCAGGTGTGGGCGGACGCGGAGATCGGAAGGGCTTCGGCCAGCGCCTTGCTGGTCGGGGTCTCGTCAAGGGTTGCCGTGAGCTGGCCTGCGGGCCAGGAGATACGAATCCTCATGAGCGGCATTCAACAATCTGTTGAAGGTGTTGGCTAGGGGGGACCCCGCCTGAAAGGCCTCGGGAGCGGTACGACATAATGCTTGTGAATGTGAACGCGTTCACAAGCGTGTCCCGCTTCGTCCTGTATTGGGTGGGGCACGCCAGACAAACTGCGGCAGTGACCACGGCGCACCGAAGGAGACGACGACGTGGACGTAGCTTTGGCGCCAGAGACGTTGGCGCGCTGGCAGTTCGGCATCACCACCGTCTACCACTTCCTCTTCGTCCCGCTGACGATCTCTCTCGCGGCGCTCACGGCAGGCCTCCAGACCGCCTGGGTGCGCTCGGAGAAAGAGAAGTACCTCAGAGCCACCAAGTTCTGGGGCAAGCTTTTCTTGATCAATATCGCCATGGGTGTCGTCACGGGCATCGTGCAGGAGTTCCAGTTCGGCATGAACTGGTCCGACTACTCGCGCTTCGTCGGTGACATCTTCGGGGCCCCGCTGGCCTTCGAGGCGCTCATCGCCTTCTTCTTCGAGTCGACCTTCATCGGCCTGTGGATCTTCGGCTGGGACAAACTCCCGAAGAAGATCCACCTGGCCTGCATCTGGATGGTCTCGATCGGCACCGTCCTCTCCGCGTACTTCATCCTCGCGGCCAATTCCTGGATGCAGCACCCGGTCGGCTACCGGATCAACGAGGAGCGGGGCCGGGCCGAACTCACCGACTTCTGGCTGGTCCTCACCCAGAACACCGCGCTGACCCAGTTCTTCCACACCATCACGGCGGCCTTCCTGGTCGGCGGCGCCTTCATGGTCGGCATCTCTGCCTTCCACCTGGCCCGCAAGAAGCACATCCCCGTGATGCGTACCTCGCTGCGGCTCGGCCTGGTCACCCTGATCATCGCCGGCATGGGCACCGCCATCAGCGGTGACCTGCTCGGAAAGGTGATGTTCAAGCAGCAGCCGATGAAGATGGCCGCCGCGGAGGCGCTCTGGGACGGCGAGGCGCCCGCGCCCTTCTCCGTCTTCGCCTACGGAGACGTCGAAAAGGGCCACAACAAGGTCGCCATAGAGATTCCGGGCCTGCTGTCCTTCCTGGCCAATGACGACTTCACCTCCTTCGTCCCCGGCATCAACGACGTCAACAAGGCCGAGCAGGAGAAGTTCGGGCCCGGCGACTACCGGCCCAACATCCCGGTCGCGTACTGGGGCTTCCGCTGGATGATCGGCTTCGGCATGGCCTCCCTCGGCATCGGAGTGCTGGGGCTCTGGCTCACCCGGAAGAAGTTCATGCTGCCGCCGGGCCTGCGCACCGGCGAGGACGAGGTCCCGCACCTGGTCCTCTTCAAGAAGGCGCTGAGCCCCAGGTTCGCCACTTGGTACTGGATCGTCGCCCTCTGGACCATGGGCTTCCCGCTCATCGCCAACTCCTGGGGCTGGATCTTCACCGAGATGGGCCGCCAGCCCTGGGTGGTCTACGGAGTCCTGCGCACCCGCGACGCGGTCTCGCCCCATGTTTCCCAGGGCGAGGTGCTCACCTCGATGATCGGCTTCACGCTCCTGTACGCCGTGCTCGCGGTGATCGAGGTCAGGCTGCTGGTGAAGTACGTCAAGCTCGGGCCGCCCGAGCTCACCGAGGCAGACCTGAACCCGCCCACCAAGATCGGCGGGGACGACAAGAACCCCGACCGGCCGATGGCCTTCTCGTACTGAGGCTGAGGGGACCACACCATGCAACTCCATGACGTCTGGTTCGTGCTCATCGCCGTCCTGTGGACCGGCTACTTCTTCCTGGAGGGCTTCGACTTCGGAGTCGGCGTACTGACCAAGCTGCTCGCCCGCGACCGCAGGGAGAGGCGGGTCCTGATCAACACGATCGGGCCCGTGTGGGACGGCAACGAGGTCTGGCTGCTCACCGCCGGCGGGGCGACCTTCGCCGCCTTCCCCGAGTGGTACGCCACCCTCTTCTCGGGGTTCTACCTGCCGCTCCTGGTCATCCTGATCTGCCTGATCATCCGCGGCGTCGCGTTCGAGTACCGGCACAAGCGGGACGAGGACCGGTGGCAGACCAACTGGGAACACGCGATCTTCTGGACCTCGCTGATCCCCGCGTTCCTGTGGGGTGTGGCCTTCGCCAACATCGTGCGCGGAGTGAAGATCGACGAGCACATGGAGTACGTCGGCAGCCTCTTCGACCTGCTCAACGTCTACTCCCTGCTCGGCGGCCTGGTCACCCTCACCCTGTTCACGTTCCACGGAACGGTGTTCACCTCGCTCAAGACGGTCGGGGACATCCGGGAGCGCTCGCGTGCGCTGGCGACCCGGCTGGGTGTGGTCACCGCCGTACTGGCACTCGTCTTCCTGATCTGGACCCAGGTCTCGCGTGGTGACGGCAAGAGCCTGATCGCCATGGCCGTCGCGGTCCTGGCACTGGTCGGGGCCCTCGCCTTCAACCTGGCGGGCCGCGAGGGCTGGTCGTTCGCCCTGTCGGGGATCACCATCGCGGCCGCGGTGGCGATGCTCTTCCTGACGCTCTTCCCGAACGTGATGCCGTCCTCGCTGAACGACGCCTGGAACCTCACGGTCACCAACGCCTCGTCCAGCCCCTACACCCTGAAGATCATGACCTGGTGTGCAGGAGTGGCAACGCCGCTCGTCCTGCTCTACCAGGGCTGGACGTACTGGGTGTTCCGCAAGCGGATCGGCACGCAGCACATCGCCGATGCGCACTGATCCCTGACCGACCTGCCTGACCCTGCTCTGGGGGATGTTTCACGTGAAACCGATCGACCCGCGCCTGCTTCGGTACGCCCGCTCCACCCGCCTCTTCCTGGCGGCCGTGGTGGCCCTGGGACTTGCCGGGGCGGGGCTGGTCATCGGTCAGGCGATGCTGATCGCCGAGATCGTGGTCGGCGCCTTCGAGCAGGGGCTGGACGGCGAGGCGCTGCGGACACCGCTGCTGTTGCTCGCGGCCGTGGCGCTGGGCCGCGGCCTGCTCGCCTGGCTCACGGAGCTGGCGGCCCATCGGGCCAGTGCGGCGGTCAAGTCGCAGCTGCGCGGCCGGCTGCTGGACCGGGCCGCGGACCTGGGACCCGGCTGGCTGAGCGGACAGCGGACCGGGTCGCTGGTGGCGCTGGCCACCCGGGGCGTGGACGCCCTCGACGACTACTTCTCGCGCTACCTGCCCCAGCTGGGCCTCGCGGTGGTCGTCCCGGTGGCGGTCCTCGCCCGGATCGTCACCGAGGACTGGGTGTCGGCGGCCATCATCGTGGTCACCCTGCCGCTGATTCCGCTCTTCATGGTGCTGATCGGCATGGCCACCCAGTCCCGGATGGACCGCCAGTGGCGGCTGCTGTCCCGGCTGTCCGGACACTTCCTGGACGTGGTGGCCGGGCTGCCGACGCTGAAGGTCTTCGGCAGGGCCAAGGCGCAGGCCGAGTCGATCCGCAAGATCACCGACGACTACCGGCAGGCGACGGTGCGGACCCTGCGCATCGCCTTCCTCTCCTCCTTCGCCCTGGAACTGCTGGCGACGCTCTCGGTGGCGCTGGTGGCCGTGACCATCGGCATGCGGCTGGTCCACGGGGAGCTCGATCTGTACACCGGGCTGGTCATCCTGATCCTGGCGCCGGAGGCTTATCTGCCGCTGCGTCAGGTCGGGGCGCAGTACCACGCGGCCGCCGAGGGGCTGGCGGCCGCGGAGGAGATCTTCGAGGTGCTCCAGACCCCGGTCGCCGCCCTGGGCGGCGCGGCCCCGGTGCCGGCCGCGGGGCTGCGGATCGAGATGGACGGGGTCGCGGTCCGCTACGAGGGCCGGGGCGAGGACTCGCCGGGACCGGTCTCGCTGGCGGTCGGGCCCGGGGAGTGCATCGCCCTCACCGGACCCAGCGGGGCGGGCAAGTCCACGTTGCTCCAGGTGCTGCTGGGCTTCGTGGCGCCTACTGCGGGGCGGGTGCGGATCGCGGGCGTGGACCTCGCGTCGCTGTCGCTCGAGGAATGGCGGGAGCGGATCGCGTGGGTGCCGCAGCGGCCGCACCTGTTCGCCGGGACGATCGCGCAGAACGTACGGCTGGCGCGGCCGGATGCGTCCGCGGACGCCGTGGTCGAGGCGCTGAAGGACGCCGGGGCGTGGGAGTTCGTGGCCGCGCTGCCGCGCGGCGTCGACACCGAGCTCGGCGAAGGCGGAGTCGGGCTGTCCGCCGGGCAGCGCCAGCGGCTGGCGCTGGCGCGGGCGTTCCTGGCGGACCGGCCGGTGCTGTTGCTGGACGAGCCGACCGCGGCTCTCGACGGGGAGACCGAGGCGGCCGTGGTCGACGCGGTACGACGCCTCGCGGTGGGGCGGACCGTGCTGCTGGTCGTCCACCGGCCGGCGCTGCTGGCCGTGGCCGACCGCGTGGTGCCGGTGGGCTCCGCGGAGCTCCTGTCCCCCGTCTCCCCTGCCCGGCTCGGGTCCGCCGCGCCGGGGCCCTGCGACAGCTTCGGCGGCGAGCGCAACGGGCCGTCCGGCCCCGGGGAGTGGATTCTCGGCAGCGCCCCCGAGCGGGTGGCCAAGGCTGCCGGAGCCGACTCGGGCGGGGGCGATCCGCTCCGGCGGGTACGCGCCGTGGCCAAGGCCTGGCAGGGGCGCTTCCGGCTCGGTCTGCTGCTCGGCGCCCTGGCCGTCGGATGCAGTGTCGGGCTGATGGCCGTCTCCGGATGGCTGATCTCGCGGGCCTCGGAACAACCGCCGGTGCTCTACCTGATGGTGGCCGTCACGGCCACCCGGACCTTCGGGATCGGGCGGGCCGTCTTCCGGTACGCGGAGCGGCTCGTCTCCCACGACGCCGTGCTGCGGATGCTCGCCGATCTGCGGGTGTCGGTGTTCCGGCGGCTGGAGCGCATCGCGCCCGCCGGGCTGCGGGAGCAGCGGCGCGGAGACCTGCTGGCCCGCCTGGTGGCCGACGCCGATGCCCTCCAGGACTACTGGCTGCGCTGGCTGCTGCCGGTCGGCACCGCGGTACTCGTCGGCACCGGCTCGGTCGCCTTCACCGCCTGGCTGCTGCCCGGGGCAGGGGCCGCGCTGGCCGTCGGGCTGCTCGCCGCCGGGGTGGGGGTGCCGCTGGTCAGCGGGGCCTGCGCCCGCCGTGCCGAGCGGCGGCTGGCGCCGGCCCGGGGCGAGCTCGCCACGCGGGTGGCCGACCTGCTGACCGGGACGGCCGAGCTGACCGTCGCCGGCGCGCTGGCCGGCCGCAAGGACGCCGCGAAGGAGAGCGACCGGACACTGACCGCCATCGCCGCACGGGGAGCCGCCGCCACCGGGCTCGGCAGCGGGCTCTCCGCCCTGATGTGCGGGCTGACCGTGGTGGTCGCCTCGGCCGTGGCCGCGAACGCCGTCCACGACGGCCGGCTGTCCGGGGTGGCCATGGCCGTGGCCGTGCTGACCCCTCTCGCCGCCTTCGAGGCGGTCAACGGCCTTCCGCAGGCCGTCCAGTACCGCCAGCGGGTACGGCGCAGCGCCGAGCGGATCTACGAGGTCATCGACGCTCCCGTCCCGGTCGCCGAGCCGGAGCGGCCGGCCCCGGTACCGGCCTCTGCGTTCCCGCTGCGGCTGACCGGACTCGCCGTCCGGCACCCCGGTCAGGAGCAGGACGCACTGCATGGGCTGGACCTGACCCTGGAGGCCGGCCGGCGGATCGCGGTCGTCGGCCCCTCGGGTGCCGGCAAGACCTCGCTGGCCCAGGTCCTGCTGCGGTTCCTGGACCCGCACGAAGGCGCGTACACCCTGGGCGGGACCGATGCGCGCACCCTCGACAGCGACGAGGTCCGCCGGATCGTGGGCCTGTGCGCCCAGGACGCGCACCTCTTCGACAGCTCGGTACGGGAGAACCTGCGGCTGGCCAGGACCGGGGCGAGCGAGGGGGAGCTGCGAC
Organism: Streptomyces sp. NBC_01296; assembly: GCF_035984415.1. Lineage (NCBI taxonomy): Bacteria > Bacillati > Actinomycetota > Actinomycetes > Kitasatosporales > Streptomycetaceae > Streptomyces > Streptomyces sp. NBC_01296. Next base: position 4,567,136 of record NZ_CP130720.1, read on the forward strand.
AGGCCCTGGCGGCGGCCCGGCTGCTGGAGTGGGCCGACGGGCTCCCCGACGGACTGGACACCCTGGTCGGCGAGCACGGCGAGCGGATCTCCGGCGGCCAGAGGCAGCGGCTGGCCCTGGCCAGGGCGCTGCTCGCCGACTTCCCCGTCCTCGTCCTCGACGAGCCGGCCGAGCACCTGGACCTGGCGACCGCGGACGCCCTGACGACTGATCTGCTCGCCGCGACCGAGGGCCGCACCACCGTGCTGATCACGCACCGGCTGGCCGGCCTCGAGGAGGTCGACGAGGTGCTCGTACTGGACCGCGGAACGGTCGTGCAGCGCGGCACGTACGCGGAGCTGGCCGTGGCCGAGGGCCCGTTGCGGAACCTGCTGGAGCGGGAGCGGGCGGCCGACGGGGCCCTCGCCGACTTTCCCCGGTAAAAGGGACTAACTAGTCTCAAGGGCATGTCAGTGCAGGAGTCGCAGGAACCGCCGGAGTCACCACCCGGAACGCCTGACCCGCTGGAGGCAGCCACCCGGGCCACCCGGAGTCTGCAGGGCCTCTCCACCGAGCTCACCGCCCGGGTGCCGCAACTGCTGGAGGCCATGCGCTCGCTGGGCACCGGCCTCGAACTGCACTCGACCCTCGACCGCATCTGCGAGACCGCGGCCGAGCTCGCCGACGCCCGGTACGCGGCGATCGGCGTCGTCGACACCGAGGGCCGCGGGCTGTCGGACTTCGTCACCTTCGGCATCGGCGCCGAGGCGGCCAGGAGGATCGGCCACCGCCCGGACGGGAAGCGGGGCCTGCTCGGCGCGCTGATCTCGCACCCCGACACGGTGCAGCTCGCCGATCTGACGAAGGATCCGCGCTCGGCCGGATTCCCGCCGCACCACCCGCCCATGAAGACCTTCCTCGGCGTCCCGATCCGGGTGCAGGGGGAGATCTTCGGCAATCTGTACCTCGCCGAGAAGAACGGCGGCGGCCGGTTCAACGACTACGACGTCCACATGGTCCGGGTCCTGGCCACCGAGGCGGGGATCGCCATCGGCAACGCCCGGCTGTACGAGGCCGCCACCCAGCGGGAGCGGTGGATCGACGGCTCGGTGGCCGTCACGACCGCCCTGCTGTCGGGCGGTGACGCGGACGACGCCCTCGCGGTGGTGGCCGAACAGGCCCGCCACCTGGCCGACTCCGCCGCCGGGATCGTGATGCTGCCGGCCGAGGAGGGCGGGATGGAGATCGTCGCCGTCTCCGCAGAGAATCCGGCCACCTCGCTCGGCCTGGTGATCCCGGCCGAGAGCCCGGTGGTGGCGAGGCTGCTCCAGGGCGAGCCGGTCTTCGTGGACGACGCCGCCTCCGACCCCCGCATGATCAGCCGGCTGACCAGCCAGTACGGGCCCTGCATGATGCTGCCGCTGCACAGTGGCGGGCGGGTGCTGGGCGCGCTGGTGACCCCGCGGGCCCGCGGCAAGCGGCCGTTCAGCGAGTCCGAGCGGACCCTGGCCACCCAGTTCGCCTCCCAGGCCGCGCTCGCGCTGATGATGGCCGAGGCGCAGCGCGACCGGGAGCGGCTCGCGGTGTTCGAGGACCGTGACCGGATCGCCCGGGACCTGCACGACCTGGTCATCCAGCGGCTGTTCGCCACCGGGATGATGCTGGAGGGCGCCCAGCGGCGGTCCGTCGTCCCCGAGGTCGTCGACGGCGTCGGCAAGGCCGTGGACGAGCTGGACGTGACGATCCAGGAGATCCGGACCGCGATCTTCGCGCTCCAGCAGGGACCGGCGGAGGCTCCGTCGGGGCTCCGCACCCGGGTCCTGCGAGAGATCAACATGGCCGCGGTGCCGTTGGGCTTCAAACCGGCACACCGGTTCCTCGGCCCGATCGACGCGGTGGTCGGCGAGCTGGTGGGCAAGAACCTGATCGCGGCGCTGCGCGAGGCCCTGTCGAATGCCTTCAGGCACGCGGAGGCGTCCCGGATCGAGGTGGTCGTGGACTGCACCGCCACGCTGGCCGACGGGAGGCCCGGAGTGCGGCTGGAGGTCGCCGACGACGGCGTGGGCATTCCCGAGGGCGGCCGGCGCAGCGGGCTGCGGAATCTGCGCCGGCGGGCAGAGTCGCTGGGCGGGTCGAGCTCGTACGGCACCGGCATCGGAGAGGACGGCAGCGGGACCACCCTGGTGTGGGAGGCCCCGCTCTGACCTGTGGGGGCCCGCTCGGGCCGGCCCCACGGCTGATGTCTACCGCTGGTGCGCGGCGCGTTCCGCGAGGATGCGCTCGATGACGACGGCGACGCCGTCCTCGTTGTTGGCGACCGTACGGCCGGAGGCGGCCGCGATCACGTCCGGGTGGGCATTGCCCATCGCGTACGAGGTACCTGCCCAGCGGAGCATCTCCACGTCGTTCGGCATGTCCCCGAAGGCGACGACCTCGGCCGGGGAGATACCGCGCTCGGCGCAGCACAGCTCCAGGGTGCTGGCCTTGGAGACGCCCAGCGCGCTGATCTCCAGCAGAGCGGTCGGGCTGGAGCGGGTGATCGACGCGTAGCCGCCGGCGACCGAGCGGGCGAGTGCGAGGAACTCGTCCGGGGCGAGCTCGGCGTGGTGCGCGAGCAGCTTGAGGACGGGAGCGGAGGTGTCGTCCGCGTCCTCCTCCAGCAGCTTCTCCGCGGTGGCCACATGGGCGCCCGGGTCCTGGAAGAAGGGCGGGTACAGCGGCTCGTAGTTGATCCCGGTGGTCATCTCGACCGCGAAGGACGTGCCCGGGGCGGAGGCGCGCAGGGTGTCCACGACCGTGAGAGCCGTGGCCCGCGGCAGTGCCCGGACCTGTACGAATTTCCGGCCCGCGTGGAGATCGACCACCGCGGCCCCGTTCGCGCAGATCGCCAGGCCGTGGCCGTGGACATGGTCGCTGACCACGTCCATCCAGCGGGCCGGGCGGCCGGTGACGAAGAAGACCTCGATCCCGGCCTCCTCGGCTGCGGCGAGTGCGGCGACCGTGCGGAGCGAGACGGATTTGTCGTCGCGCAGCAGGGTGCCGTCGAGGTCGGTGGCGATGAGCCGGGGAGTGGGGGTTGGCCCGTCCGGGCGCTGGGGAGCCGAGGTCACGGATCCATCTTCGCCCATGGCCCGGCGGCGGCCGCCCGGGGTGGGCCGGGTCCCGCACTGGATGGCGATCTTTCTCCCCTGGCCACCCTGTCCGCGCAGTCCATCCCCAAGGGACCCCAGGTGCTCCCAGTGAAACAGGGACGGCTGATGTTTCACGTGAAACAGGGACGGCTGACGTTTCACGTGAAACACGGGCAGGGCCGTAGTCTCGAATACATGAGTCTGCGTCTGAGCACTGTGATCCTCCCGGTACGCCCGTGGCGTGAGGGCGGTCGTGACCAGTGGGTGCGAGCCGAGGAGCTCGGGTTTCACACCGCATACACCTACGACCACCTGACCTGGCGGTCCTTCCGTGACCGGCCGTGGTTTGGCGCGATCCCGACGCTGACCGCGGCGGCCGCTGCCACCGAGCGGATGCGGCTGGGCACGCTCGTCACCTCGCCGAACTTCCGGCACCCGGTGACGTTGGCCAAGGAGCTCATGGCGCTGGACGACATCTCCGGCGGCCGTTTCACCCTCGGTATCGGCGCCGGCGGCAACGGGTTCGATGCGACCGCGCTGGGCCAGGACCCCTGGAGCCCGCGTGAGCGTGCGGACCGCTTCGCGGAGTTCGTGCCGCTGCTGGACCGGCTGCTCACCGAGGCCGCGGTCACCGAGCGCGGCACCTTCTACTCCGCCGACGAGGCCCGCAACATCCCCGGCTGCGTGCAGCAGCCACGACTGCCCTTCGCCGTCGCCGCGAACGGCCCGCGGGGCCTCAAGCTGGCCGCCGCCCATGGCCAGGCCTGGGTGACCACCGGCGATCCGAAGCTCTTCGAAGAGGGCACCGCGGAGCAGTCACTGGAGGCCATCCGCGGCCAGCTGGCCAAGCTCGACAAGGCCATGGCCGAGATCGGGCGCGCGCCGGAGCCGATGGAGAAGATCCTGCTCACCGGCTTCACCCCGGAGCGCAACACGATGCTGGACTCCGTCGATGCGTTCGTCGACTTCGCCGGCCGCCACCGGGAGCTCGGCTTCACCGAGATCGTGATTCACGCACCGATCCCGGACTCCGAGTTCGCGGCGGACGAGAACGTCTTCGAGGAGATCGCCACCGAGGGCCTGGCCCAGCTCGGCAGCTGATGGCTCCGATGCCCCCGTCGCCGCCTGGCAACGGGGGCATCGCGGTCAAGACCTCAGACGGTCAGGACCTCAGGCTGTCCAGGGAGGACTGAGCACGCTCCAGCAGACCCTCCGGAACCCCCTCGGGCCGAGCCCGGAGTTCGTCGATCAGCGCCGAGAGCCGAGCGACTCCCGCCTCCTCGCGACCCGTCTCCTGCTCGGTCCAGGCGGCGTACTGGACGCACTGGAGCCGGTCTCCCAGATGGTCCGGACCCAGCTCCGCGTACAGGGCCGCGGCCCGCTCACTCAGCCCGATCTCCTCCAGCCTCAGCGCCTCGACCTCCGCTTCGCGGCCCACGACGGCGCCGGGCGACTCCTCGCCGTCCTCGCCGTCCTCGCCGCCACCCTCCTCGTCGGCCCCCTCGAGCGAGTTGACCCGCCAGTCGAGCACCTGCGCCAGCTGCAGCCAGGTCTGGGCGAGCTCGGCCCGCAGCTGCGGGGCCGCGGGGGTCTCCCCGTGCTCGGCCAGTGCGGTCTCCACCACCCCGGCCGCCTGGTGCATCAGGTCCCGTGCCTGTGCCCATGCCGCCGCGGTGACGTTCTCCCGCGGCGCCAGCCAGGCCAGGGAGCGCAGGATCCGCACCTCGGCAATCGGGGCGTCCCCGGTCACCCGGTACAGCTCCAGGGACCGCTCGTACGCGGCGACCGCCTCTTGGTGCAGGCTCGCGGCGGAGAGCTGTTCAGCGGCCGCCTGCGCGAGGGCGGCCTGCGGGCGGGTGTCCTCCCAGCCCTTGGCCACCTCCGCCGCCAGCAGGTACTGCTCGGCCGCCGCCCGCGAGTCGTTCAGCTGCCGCAGCAGGTCGCCGAGGAACTCCCGTGCGGACACGGCCTGTCCCTCGCCGTGTTCCAGCAGATCGGGCAGCGTGGACTGCAACACCTCCGCCGCGTCGGCGTTCCGGCCCTCCCGCGCATGCGCCCGGGCCACCACGAGCCGGGCCTGAGCCCCTCCGTCGGCGGTCAGACCGGCCTGGTCGAACCAGTGCGCCGCGGTGAGCGCGTGCTCGGCCGCCTCCGCCGCGGCGTCGGCCCGGCGCAGCAGGATGTCCGCGAGGGTGAGCCGTACGACTCCGTGCGTCTCGGCCTCGGTCACCTCCACGGAGTGCTCCAGCGCGGCGCGTGCCGCCTCCTCCGCCGCCTCCGGCCGGTCCAGCGACATCAGTACACCGGCCCGCAGCACCAGCGGATCCACCGCCTGCCACGGCCGCTGAGCCGACACCGCGCGCGCCGCGGACGAGGCCAGCAGCGGCAGGGCCCGCTCGGGGTCGCCCTGGGACAGGGCGACGCGGCCCAGCATCTCCTCGGCCTCCGCCACCAGGTCGGGCAGATCCTCGGCACGGGCTGCCACGAAGGCGCCGAGTTCGGCCGCCAGCTCACCGTGCCCGTGGTCCTGTCCGGGGCCGTGGAGATGGTCGTGCTCCGGACCGGCCTCCAGCGAGCGCAGGTACGACTCCACGCGGATCGAGGCCAGTTCCGCCAGTGCGATCCGGCGCCCGCGCAGCGGCTCGTCCGCATCCAGCGCCTCGGCGGCCCGAGCGGCCACCTCCAGCAGCTTCCGGATCCGCTCAGGCTCGGCTCCGGACTGCGCGGCCTCGCTCGCCAGCCGCAGCTGCGCGAGCGCGGCGCGCTGCGCCTGCCCGAGCGCCCGGTAGGCGTCGCGGACCGCCTCCAGCAGCTCCGCCGCGTTCGCGGCCCCGCCGCGGGCTGCCGTCAGGGCCCGGTGGTCCGCCACATCGGCGGCGACCAGCGCGTCCACCTCACCCTCCGGGCGTGCGTCCACCCGTATGCCGATCTCGGCCCAGAGCCCGTCCGCGGCCGGATGCCCCTGGTCGCGGGCCTGCCGGGCCCGCTCCACCAGCTCGTCGAAGCCCGCAGCGGGCGGCGCGGGCGCAGCCGCGGGGGCGGCTGCGGCCGCGGGCACAGGAGCCTTCGGCAGGGCCGTGCTGCGCACTCCCAGCGGCAGCACGTCGACCAGCGGCTCGCGACCGATCCGGGCGAGGAAGCGGTCCGAGACCCGGGTGGTGCCGTTGCGGGCGTCGAACCGCCGGGCGATCTCGAGCGAGCTCGCGCGCAGCACCTCGTACAGCTCGGAGACCGTGCGCGGGACGCCCTCGTAGGGGACGGCCGGGCTCTGGCCGTGCCCCAGCTCCGTCAGTCGGCGCAGCAGCACCAGGATGCCGCCGTGGAAAGCCATCTGGTCGTCGACGTTGACGAGCGGGCCCACGTGGGCGGCATGCTCGGCGAGGATCTCCAGGCCGCGTGACTCGTTGCCGCTCAGGGCGCAGAACTCGATGTGCTTGCCGACCGAAGGCAGCAGGCTCTCGCTGCCCCGTGCCATGCGGTAACCGCGCAGGTGGTGCGAACGGGCGTCGTCGAAGCGGCCGAGGCGCAGCAGCGGCAGCAGCGAGTGGGCGAGCAGCCGGTGGGGTTCCTCGGCGCAGGTCCGCTCGCCCGCCAGCACGGGCTGCCAGACCTCCAGGGCCTGGGCGTCGTCCCCGCGCAGCACGGCGTACGCGCCCTGCCCGTTGAGCTCGCACGCGTGGCAGTCGCTCATGCTGTCGCGGTCGGCCGCCAGCCAGGCGCGGTACGCGCGCTCGGCCCGGTCGTCCTCGCCGATCGCGTCGGCGAGCCACAGCTCGGCCTCGCGTACCGGCCGCTCGCTGTAGCCCGCTATCCGGTAGCGGCGCTCCATCTCGTCCAGCCAGCCGATGGCGGACTCCAGCGGGATCTCGGGTGAATCGCTGAGAGCCGTGGCCACCCACTTGAACTGCCAGAACAGCGAGTGGGCGGCCCACCGGTCGAAGCTGCCGGGGTCTTTGTCGTACTCCTGGAGCAGCCGGGCGAACGGCACGAGCATCTTCGAGGACTCGGCACTCCACAGGTAGGCGTTGATCAGGTTGTCCAGCGCCTTGCGGAACAGCGCCCCGTCACCGGTCGCCTCCGCCGCACCCACGAGCACCTCGGCGTGCGCGTTGCGCGCGGCCCCGTTCGGGGCGTCGCTGTTCTCCGCCAGGCCCCGCTCGATCTCCTCGTGCGTCAGCATGGTCACTTCTGTCCCTCCGGGGAGTCGGTGGAGTGGGTCGCCCATTCCAGGAGCCCGAGGAAGGCCCGGTTGAGCAGGGTGGAGTCGGCAGGGCGCAGCGGCCGCTGGGACATCAGCAGTGCCTGCCCGTACAGCGATTCGACGGCCGTGCCGGTCAGGGCCTCGTCGGGCAGGGCCGAGATCCGGCGGATCAGCGGGTTGTTGTGGTTGAGCACCAGGCGGGCGCGCGGCGCGGAGCCGCGCAGCGCCCCGAGGATTCCGCTCCACAGCGAGTCGGCGCTGCTCAGGGCGGCCGTGCGGTCGCGCTCCTGGCGGGCCTGGCGGTCGTCGAGGTAGAGCGCCGGGACCGAGACGGGCTGGAAGGCGCGCAGCACCACGTCGCAGCCCTGCGGTTCCAGCCGGGTGCGCGCCGTGGACAGGAAGGGCGCGAGGGCGAGTTCGGCGGAGGTCGGGACCGGGTCGAGCCGCTCGGTGACGGCTCCGGCGTCCAGCTCCGAGACCTTGAGGTCCGGCCGTATGGAAGGCAGCAGGGCGAGCAGGTCGGCGTCGTAGGTGTATCCGGCGTTGATGACGCCGAGGCCGTGGGCCGCCGCGATCGGGGCGATCTGGCGGAACTCCTCGACGGTGCGCGTGAAGTGGATCTCGGTGTGGGCGGCCGTGAACTCCTGGAGGCTCATCGAGCCGTCGCTGGTCTCGAACGGCAGCCAGGGCAGCATCAGGCCGAGCAGCTCGGCGTCGTGCCGGGCCAGGGACTTCACGCCGAGGTGGTGGACGCCCAGGAAGGCGGCCAGACGCTCCGGTTCACTCGCGGCGAGTTCGGCGAGCCAGGCCCGGACGCGGGCGCCGAGGGCCTCCCGTACGGCGGACAGGGTTTCGTCGTCGTACAGGTTCTCGCGGGAGGCGGTGGGCCGCAGGGTGTCGGTGTCGATGACCGCGCGGACGAAGAACGCCCAGTCCGGCAGGAGGTTGTCGGCGTGGTCGGTGAGCAGCATGCCCTTGAGGTGGACGCGGTGTCCGGCCCGGTGGGCGGGGCTGGTCGGCTCGGGGAGGACGTACGCCACTCCGCGCACCCCGGCGACGGGCAGGTCGAGGTCGATGCTGTCGAGCGGGGTGAAGCCGAAGAGCTGCGCGCAGTGGCCGGCGAGCGCGACGCGGCGGGCCGCGGGGGTGGGGAAGGGACGGTCCCATACGGCGGGCCGGTCGGTGACGGCCCGCGGCTCGCCGCCTTCGCCGTCGTCGAAGGTGATGTCGTACGGGAGCAGGGAGCCGTAGTCGCGGGCCAGCTGCTCGACCCTGGCCGGGACGGTCCACTCCTCGGCGCCGGGGCGGGCCTGGAGGATGACGGTGGTCCCGGGCTCCCGGCGTGCCTCGTCGGGCAGTTCGCGGACGGTGTACGAGCCGTCGTCCGTGGCCAGCCATTCGACGGGCGCGGCCTGGGGGTCGCGGGCGGAACGCGTGATGACGCGGATCTGGCGGGCCACGACGAAGCAGGCGAGCAGGCCGATGCCGAACTGGCCGAGGAACTCCCGGCGGGTGGTCTCGAGGCCGTGGTCGCCGCCTCGCTTGGAGCTGCGGCCGATGGTGGCGAGGAGGGAGTGGGCCTCGGCGGCGGTCAGGCCGATACCGCTGTCCTCGATGGTCACCCGGCCCGCGGACGCCGACAGGCGGATGCGGATCTCCGCCTCCGGGTCGAGTGCGTGGCGGGCGGTGACGGCGTCCACCGCGTTCTGCAGGAGCTCGCGGACGTAGACGCGCGGGCTGGAGTAGAGGTGGTGGGAGAGCAGGTCGACCAGGCCGCGCAGATCGACTTGGAAGCTGTTGGCCGACGGGTCGCAGTGGTCGGCGGAGTGGGAAGGGGAAGGGGATGTGGACGTCACGGGGCGTCACCTCGCGTGCTCGCATGGATGGTTCGGCGATCGCGAGGTACCCCCCTCACAGATCGGAATGAGGAACAGAGTAGGGGGATGATCTGACAATCTCGTCGTGAATTCCGGCGCAGAGGGCGCAGCCGAGCGGCGCCGGTGCCGGCGCTACTGGAAACGCAGGAACTGCGGCGGTACGGCGTCCACCAGCCACACCCCGTTGGCGCTGATCCGGAAAACGTGCCCGGCCGTGCGCATCGCACCTGCATCCACGCTGAGCACGACCGGCCGGCCGCGCCGGGCGCCGACGCGGGTCGCGGTCTCCCGGTCGGGGGACAGGTGCACGTGGTGGCGGGCCATGGGGCGCAGCCCCTCAGAGCGGATCGCGTCCAGGGCTGCGGCGACGGTGCCGTGGTAGAGGTACGCGGGCGGTTCGGCCTCCGGCAGGTCAAGGTCCACGGGAACGGTGTGGCCCTGGTTGGCCCGGATGCGGCTGCCGTCGACGGCGAACCGCTGCTTGTCGTTGGCGGCGACGACGTGGTCGAGCTCGGCGCGGCTGACGGGGAAGCCGTGGGAGGCGGCCGCGCGGAGAAGATCGTCGATCTCCACCCAGCCCTGGGGATCGAGCACCAGTCCGATGCGTTCCGGCTGATGCCGCAGATGTTTCGAGACGTATTTGGACACCTTCACGGTGCGTCTGTCGTCCATGGCCCCAGCTTGCCGCGTCGGAGCGGGGTCGGGCAGCGATTTTTTGCCGCTCCGCCGGCCCCGGACACCCTCTATCGCACTTCCAAGATACGGAATATATTTTCCGTTGAACTTCTGCCCAGGGGGAGAACCCATGACAATCCACGCTTCCCTGCCGCGCCGTGCGGTCGCCGAGCTCATCGGTACCGCCGGCCTTCTCGTGGTGGTGATCGGTTCCGGAATCCAGGCCTCCGACCTCAGCCGGGACGCCGGTGTCGCCCTCGTCGCCAACTCGCTCGCCTCGGCCATCGGCCTCGGGCTGATCATCACCCTCTTCGGACCGCTGTCCGGAGCCCACCTCAACCCGGTCGTCACCCTCACCTCCTGGTGGGCGCGGCGGACCGGCGGCGAGGGGCTCGGCGGCCGGGAGGCCCTGGTCTACACCGCGGCCCAGACCGCCGGGGCCATCGCCGGCGCCGTCGTCGCCGAGGTGATGTTCGGCCACGCCCCCGGGACCTTCTCCACGCAGATCCGCGGCGGGGGCCACCTGCTCGTCGGCGAGATCGTCGCCACCGCCGGGCTCGTCCTCGTCATCCAGGGCCTGGAGCGCATCGGGCGCCCGAAACTGATCCCGGCCGCGGTCGCCGCGTACATCGCCGCCGCGATCTGGTTCACCTCGTCCGGCTCCTTTGCCAACCCGGCGGGCACCATCGGACGCGCCTTCAGCGACTCCTTCACCGGCATCGCCCCACAGTCGCTGCCCGGATTCGTCGCGGCCCAGCTGATCGGGGGCGTCCTGGGCCTGGCCCTCGCCGCACTCCTCTACGGGAGCGCCGGGCGCGGTCCGCAGGACGCTCCGGCCGGCCCCGCGGCCGGTGCGCAGGCCCTCGCGCCGGTGTCCGTCAGCCCGCCCGACTCCGCCGCAAGCGCCAGCGGTATCGAGCCGGCCGGTCCCGTGAACGCTGCCTACGAGACCGTCGGTTGAGCCGTCCGAGGGGCCGTCCACACCGCTTTCCACAGGGTTGCCCACAGGCAACACCGACTTGTCCACAGCTGGTTGGGTCGGATTTGAGGGCAAACGAGTGATCCGCCCTGTGGACTAACGACCGACGTCACCGGACGGCGGCGGTCGTTGTCCGCCGCCCCGGCGCGTGGCGGTCGCTACCCGCCGCCGCTACCCGCCGCCCCGGCGCGCCAGCTCGTTCATCGTCCGGGCCTGCAGTTCCCGCTCCGTCGCGGCCCGGACGAACTCCCCGACGTGCTCGGCGCCGACCAGCTCCTGCACCGCCCGTACCGTCTCGGCCGGCAGTGGCACCGATGCGGGCCCCGACGGCTGCGGGGTCCCGGCCGCCCCCAGGTGGCTCTGCAGATGCCGGGTCGCGAACAGCCGCATCGCCCGTGCCAGCTCGGCGTCCACCGTCTGCTGGGCCAGGGGCCGCAGTCTCCGTACCATCGTCGCCGCCTCCGCCGCGTCCGCGTCCGTCGGCGGGACCTGCCCGAGGTAGCGGGCGAAGACGTGCTCGGTGGTGAACTCGAGGAACCGCGAGGCGATGTGCTCCACCTGCCCGCGCAGCTCGCGCAGATGCCCGGTGATCGCCGACAGCGGCACCCCGGCCGCGTACAGCTCGGCTGCCACCGCCAGCTCCTGCGGGGAGGGCACGAGGAAATCGTCAGGGCGCCCCGGGATCCGCTCCAGCACTCCCAGCTCGCACGCCTCACCCACCGCGTCGTCGTCGGGCCGGCCGCCGAACCGCTCGTTCAGCTCGGCCCGGCTGATCCGGGCGGCCTCCTCGTCGGTCCACGGTCCGTGCACCTCGGCGACGAGCCCCAGCACGCCGCCGAGCCCGCGCCCGGCGTCCCAGGCCTCCAGCAGCTCCTTGATGGAGGCCAGGGTGTAGCCGCGGTCCAGCAGGTCGGCGATCTGGCGCAGCCGCGCCAGATGCGTGTCCCGGTAGACGTTGGAGCGGCCCCGCCGCTCAGGCTTCGGCAGCAGCCCGCGGTCCTGGTACGCACGGATCGTGCGCACCGTCGCCCCGCTGTGGTGCGCGAGATCCTCGATCCGGTACTCGGCCACCGCCTGTTCTGACAATCCCGGCTCCCTACGACATGGCGGCTCGGCCGCCCGCGGCCGCCGCGGCCCGGGCGGCAGGCGAAGCCGCAAGGTACTCGACCGCCCTGCGCAGCGAGCCCTCCTGCGAGGGATGGTACGACTGCCGGAAGTAGCGGGATATGGCCGTGCCGGGCTCTCTCCGCGTCGGCAGCAGCCGTGCGGTGCGGTTGCGGAGCCGCGGCCCGGCTCCCCCGCCCCCGCCCGGCGCCGGGACCGGCTCCGCCGCCCCGTTCACAGCCGGGGTTCCAGTTTCGCGAGCCGTCGCAGGGCGCCCGGTGCGAACCGGGACATCCACAGGGCGCCCTTGGACTCCGGCGTCACCGGCACCACGGCCTCGTTGTGCACCACGGCCCGCAGGATCGCGTCGGCGACCTTCTCCGGCGGGAAGTTGCGCAGCCCGTACAGCCGAGAGGAGCGCTCCTGGCGGCGCTTCTCCTCCGCCGCGTCCACCCCGGCGAAGCGCGAGGTGGCGGTGATGTTGGTGTTGACGATCCCCGGGCATATCGCCGAGACCCCGATCGACTGCGAGGCGAGCTCGGCGCGCAGGCATTCGCTCAGCATCAGCACCGCGGCCTTGGAGGTGCTGTACGCGGGCAGGGTCTTGGAGGGCAGGTAGGCGGCGGCGGAGGCGGTGTTGACGATGTGTCCGCCCTGGCCGCGCTCGGCCATCTGGCGGCCGAAGATCCGGCAGCCGTGGATGACACCCCACAGGTTGACGTCGAGGACCTTCTTCCAGTCCTCCGAGGTGGTCTCCAGGAAGGGTCCCGACAGGCCGATCCCCGCGTTGTTGACCAGGACGTCCACGATTCCGTACTCGGCGGCGACCTTGGCCGCGAGCTTCTCCATCGCCTGCTCGTCGCTGACGTCGACGCACTCGCCCCAGGCTTCGGGGGCCCCGACGAGCCGCGCCATGTCGGCCGTTCGCACCGCGCCCTCGGCGTCCCGGTCCACGCACACCACCCGGGCCCCGGCCTCGGCGAAGGCGAACGCGGTGGCCCGGCCGATGCCGCTGGCGGCGCCCGTGACCAGCACCAGCTGTCCGCCGAACCGGTCGGCGTAGCGGCCCGGAGCCTTCTGTTCCGGCGCCCGGGTGGCGGGCTCCTCCCGGGCGGTGACGAACTCGGTGATCCAGGAGGCCAGCTGGTCGGGCCGGGTCCGCGGCACCCAGTGCTTGGCGGGCAGGGTGCGCCGCACCAGGTCGGGGGCCCACAGTTCCAGATCGTCGTAGAGCCGCTCGGAGAGGAAGGCGTCCCCGGTCGGGGTGATCAGTTGGACCGGTACGTGCGCGTACGCGTCGGGGCGCGGCCGGCGCAGCCGGGGCCGGATGTTGTCGCGGTAGAGCCAGGCTCCGTGCGCGGCGTCCGAGGGCAGCGAGGCCGTCGGGTAGGAGCCGGCCGGGACCTTCTCCACCCGCTCCAGCATCTTCGGCCACCGCTTGCCGAGCGGCCCGCGCCAGGCGAGCTCCGGCAGTACGGGGGTGTGCAGCATGTACACGTACCAGGACTTGGCGCCCTGGCCGAGCAGCTGCGCGGCCCGGCGCGGGGTGGGCCGCGCCATCCGCTTCTTGATCCAGTGCCCGAAGTGGTCCAGGGAGGGACCCGACACCGAGGTGAAGGAGGCGATCCGGCCCTCGGTACGGGCGACCGTCGCGAACTCCCAGCCCTGTACGGAGCCCCAGTCGTGGCCGACCAGGTGCACCGGCCGGTCCGGGCTGACCGCGTCCGCCACCGCCAGGAAGTCGTCGGTCAGCTTCTCCAGGGTGAAGCCGCCGCGCAGGGGCACCGGCGCCGTGGAGCGCCCGTGGCCGCGTACGTCGTAGAGCACCACGTGGAAGCGGGCCGCCAGCCGCTCTGCGACCTCGGACCAGACCTCCTTGCTGTCCGGGTACCCGTGCACGAGCACCACGGTCGGCTGGTCTGCGTCGCCGAGCTCGACGACGCACAGCTCGATGCCGCCGGTGCTCACGCGGCGCTCGCGCGCCCCCGCGAGGCCCGTCCCCTTGACGCCGTCCGCTCCGCCCATGTCGCTCATGCTGCCCTCTCCTCGGCCCAGCGCCGCACGTGCGGCAGATCGTCGTCCAGCCAGAACGCGCTCTCCTCGGGATCCCCGGAGTCGGTGACGACCAGGATCTCCTCGAACTTCGCGCCGGTGCCCCGGAAGCCCAGGTGCGGTTCCACCGCCCACAGGCCGGGCTGCGGCGGGTGGTCGGAGAAGTGGTACGGGCTCCACAGCGGGGACCAGCCCTCGCGGTGCCCGTGCAGGGCGTCGGAGGCCAGCCCCTTGAGGGACTGCGTCCCGAACCCGAAGGCGGTCGGGGACCAGCGCCGCTCCTTGACCCGGTCTATTTTGTGGGCGATCACCCCGAAGGGGTAGGCGCGGTGCCGGTTGGCATACCCCTGGCGGATCATCAGCCGCTCGACGTTCTCGTAGATCTCGCGGAGCGGGCGGCGCTCGCGGACCTGCTCCAGGATCAGCTCGCGGTGCACCCGCAGATCGGACATGAGCCGGTCCTGTACGGGGTTCAGGCCGAGGCTGCCCGAGTACCCGATGTCGGCCGCGTACCCCTTGTGGACGGGGGCCATGTCGAGGATGAACGGCATCCCCGGCTCCAGCTTCCGGTTCGTCGGGAAGAACTGCAGGGGGATCTTGAAGTTCGCGAAGGCGGTGCGGTCCCCGAACCACGCGAACGGCAGGTGGAACCAGTCCCGCACGCCGCGCTCGCGCAGCCACTCACGCTGCATCCGCGCCGCCTCGCGCTCGGTCACCCCCGGCCGCAGCTGGGCCGCGACGGTCTCCGCGCACTCGTACGAGAGGCGTTGCACTTCCCTGAACCCGCGCAGGTCCGCCGAGAGTTGCGCGGTGCGTTCCCTGGTGTCCCCAGCCATGACAGCCGTCCGTCCGTAGAGCCGTACCCGCCCGTAACTTGACACTGATGAATGTGACAATGACCGGAGATCACGTCAAGGCCCGTGCACAGACCTGTGGACAAACTTGTCCGGTCCGCATCAGCCTTTCGTCAGGGTCTGTAGTCCTGAAGGCGGAGACGGGATGACGCTCCAGGTCTGACGATCGGCACGGCCGGCGCCACTAACGTCGGTGCCGTGACTGTCATCGCGACCGAAAGCCTGAGCAAGCGGTACCCCCGAGTGACCGCAATCGACCGGCTCTCCCTGGACATCGGGCCGGGAGTGACCGGCCTCGTGGGTGCCAACGGAGCCGGCAAGTCCACGCTGATCAAGATCCTGCTTGGACTGTCCCCCGCCACCGAGGGCCGCGCTGCCGTGCTCGGACTCGACGTCGCCACCCATGGCAGCGCCATCCGTGAGCGCGTCGGCTACATGCCCGAGCACGACTGCCTGCCACCCGACGTCTCGGCCACCGAGTTCGTCGTACACATGGCGCGCATGTCCGGGCTCCCGCCCACCGCCGCCCGCGAGCGGACCGCCGACACCCTGCGCCACGTGGGCCTGTACGAGGAGCGCTACCGCCCCATCGGCGGGTACTCCACGGGCATGAAGCAGCGGGTCAAGCTGGCCCAGGCGCTCGTACACGACCCCCAGCTGGTGCTCCTCGACGAGCCCACCAACGGCCTCGACCCCGTCGGCCGCGACGAGATGCTCGGCCTGATCCGCCGCGTCTACACCGACTTCGGCATCTCCGTCCTGGTCACCTCCCACCTCCTCGGCGAGCTGGAGCGGACCTGCGACCACGTCGTGGTCGTCGACGGCGGCAAGCTGCTGCGTTCCAGCTCCACCAGCGACTTCACGCAGATCACCACGACCCTCGCGGTCGAGGTCACCGACTCCGACACCCACCCGGACGGCACCGCCGCCCTGCGCAAGGCGCTCGCCGAGGCGGGCATCACCCTCGCCGCGGGCGAGGAGCAGGGCCTGCCGGGAGCCGGCCACATCCTGCTCGTCGAGGCCACCGGCGAGGACACCTACGACACCGTGCGCGACACCGTCGCCGACCTGGGCCTCGGCCTGGTCCGCATGGAACAGCGCCGCCACCACATCGCGGAGGTCTTCCGCGACAACGACCAGCAGCAGCTCGTCCGGAAGGGAGCCGGTTCCGATGGCGCCTGACACCTCGACCCAGATCCACAACATCGGCTACCGGTCCTACGAGGGAGCCCGGCTCGGCCGCGCCTACGCCCGCAAGTCGCTGTTCTCCCAGTCCCTGCGCGGCGCGTACGGACTCGGCCGCTCGGCCAAGTCCAAGGTCCTCCCGATGCTCCTCTTCGCGGTGATGTGCATTCCCGCGGTGATCATCGACGGGATCGCCATCATGGTGCCCGGCTCCACGGACCTGCCGATCAAGTACACGACGTACGCCCTGACCACCCAGGTGATCATCGGCCTGTACCTCGCCTCGCAGGCGCCCCAGTCGGTCTCCCGGGACCTGCGCTTCAAGACCGTGCCGCTCTACTTCTCGCGGCCCATCGAGCGCGTCGACTACGTCCTCGCGAAGTTCGCGGCGATGGCCTCGGCCCTGTTCATCCTCACCGCCGCACCGCTGCTGATCATGTGGATCGGCTCGATGCTGGCCAAATTCGACTTCGCGGACCAGACCAAGGGGTTCGCCCAGGGACTGGTCTCCGTGCTGCTGCTCTCGGTGCTGTTCGCCGGCCTCGGCCTGATCATGGCCGCGCTCACGCCGCGGCGCGGCTTCGGCGTCGCCGCCATCATCGCCGTGCTCCTGATCCCCTACGGCGCGGTGACCGCCGTCCAGGGCATCGCGTACAACACCGGTTCGACCGGTGCCATCGACTGGATGGGCCTGTTCTCCCCGATCACCCTGATCGACGGCGTGCAGACGGCCTTCCTCGGTGCCACCTCCGCCTTCCCCGGCGGAGACGGCCCCTCGGTCGGCGTCGGATTCGTGTACCTGCTCGTCGTCCTCGCCCTCATCGCCGGCTCCTACGCCGCCCTGATGGCCCGCTACCGGAAGGCCGGGCTGTGACCACCATCGACATCGACCACACCTCCCGCTGGTTCGGGAACGTCGTCGCCGTCAACGACGTGACCATGCACATCGGCCCCGGCGTCACCGGGCTGCTGGGCCCCAACGGCGCCGGGAAGTCCACCCTCATCAACATGATGGGCGGCTTCCTCGCGCCCTCCACGGGCACCGTCACCCTCGACGGCGCGCCGATCTGGCAGAACGAGCAGGTCTACAAGCAGATCGGCGTCGTGCCCGAGCGCGAAGCCATGTACGACTTCCTCACCGGCCGGGAGTTCGTCGTCGCCAACGCCGAGCTGCACGGTCTCGACGACGCGGCCGCCCAGCGGGCGCTCGCCACCGTCGAGATGGAGTACGCCCAGGACCGCAAGATCTCCACGTACTCCAAGGGCATGCGCCAGCGCGTGAAGATGGCCTCGGCCCTCGTCCACGACCCGTCCGTGCTGCTCCTCGACGAGCCGTTCAACGGCATGGACCCGCGCCAGCGCATGCAGCTCATGGACCTGCTGCGGCGCATGGGTGACGACGGCCGCACCGTGCTGTTCTCCTCCCACATCCTGGAGGAGGTCGAACAGCTCGCCTCCCACATCGAGGTGGTCGTCGCCGGCCGGCACGCCGCCTCCGGCGACTTCCGCAAGATCCGCCGCCTGATGACGGACCGCCCGCACCGCTACGTCGTCCGCTCCTCCGACGACCGGGCCCTCGCCGCGGCCCTGATCGCCGACCCCTCCACCGCCGGCATCGAGATCGACCTCAAGGAAGGCGCGCTGCGCATCCAGGCCGTCGACTTCGGCCGCTTCACCGAACTGCTGCCGCGGGTCGCCCGTGCGCACGGCATCCGGCTGCTGACGGTCTCGCCCTCCGACGAGTCCCTCGAGTCGGTCTTCTCCTACCTCGTCGCGGCCTGAAGGAGCTGGCACCCATGTACAACCCCACTGTCGCCCGGCTCACCTACCGCGCGCTGCTCGGCCGCCGCCGCGCGCTGATCCTCTGCGGGCTGCCCGTCCTGCTGATCGTGATCTCCCTCGCCGTCCGCGCCTTCACCGGCCTGGACGACAAGGTCGCGGCCGACCTGCTGGGCGGCTTCGCCCTCGCCACCATGGTTCCGCTGATCGGCGTCATCGCCGGCACCGGCGCCATCGGCCCGGAGATCGACGACGGCTCGATCGTCTACCTGCTCTCCAAGCCGGTGAAGCGCCCGACGATCATCATGACCAAGCTGATCGTCGCGATCGCCGTCACCATGGCCTTCTCCGCGATCCCGACCCTGATCGCCGGCTTCATCCTCAACGGCAACGGCCAGCAGATCGCCGTCGCCTACACCGTCGCCGCCCTCGTCGCCTCGATCGCCTACAGCGCCCTGTTCCTGCTGCTGGGCACCGTCAGCCGGCACGCGGTCGTCTTCGGCCTGGTCTACGCCCTGATCTGGGAGTCGCTCTTCGGCAGCCTGGTCTCCGGGGCGAAGACCCTCAGCGTCCAGCAGTGGGCTCTGGCCCTCGCCGAGAAGGTCGCCGGCGAAGGCTACGTCGACGCCACCGTCGGCCTGCCCACCGCGGTGATCCTGCTCTCGGTGGTCACCGTCGGTGCCACCGTCTACGCCGGCCAGAAGCTGCGCCGCCTCACCCTGGCGGGCGAGGAGTAGGCCCCCGCTGCACCGGCTCCGCATCCAGTGCCCCGCCCGGCCCACCGGCCGGGCGGGGCACCGCCGTACGGGGCAAAATCAGTGCATGACGGAGCACACCGAGCCCGAGCCGTCCAGGCCCGTACGGTCCTGGATACGCTCCTCGCCCGGTACGCACATATGGCTGCTGCTCCTCGCCGTCACGAGCGTCATCGTCGTGATCGCGCCCGACCACCTCGAGCACGTCCTGCTCCACCGCCACAGCAGCAATATCCACGAGCTCACCCGGCACCCCGTGCGCGCCCTGCTCTCCAGTGCCTTCTGGATCGAGAACCCGGCCTCGCTCGCGCTGTACACCGTCCTCTTCGAGCTCTTCCACGCTCCCGTCGAACGCTGGCTCGGCACCCTGCGCTGGCTCGCCATCGTCGCGACCGCCCACATCACGGCCACCCTGATCAGCCAGAAGGTGGTCCTGATGGCCATTCAGGACCACCGGGCCCCGCAGAGCATGATCCACGTCGTCGATGTCGGCGTCAGCTACGGACTCGCCGCCTCGATCGGGGTCCTTACCTACCGGCTCCCGAACCCCTTGCGCTGGCTCTACCTCGTCTGTGTCGTCGCCTTCTTCGGGCTCCCCCTCCTCACCGGAGGCACCTTCACCGACCTCGGGCACGCCATCTCGCTCTCCGTCGGGCTGCTCGCCTGGCCGCTGACCCGCCACCCGCACCCCAGACATGTTTCACGTGAAACATGAGCGCCGCGCTCGCCGGGCTGATGCATGGAAATTGACTGGTACGGGACGTACGCCCCGGGCAGAGTGAGTCGTGCGGGGAGCAACAAAAAGGTCCGGAGCAGCCACTTCGAGCGCGCCTTGCGGCGCGGGCTGTTCCGGACCTTCCCTAATTCCGGCCGGGCCGTCAGGCGGCGCCCAGCAGACGCTCCAGCACCACCGCGATGCCGTCCTCCTCGTTGGAGGTCGTCACCTCGTCGGCCACCGCCTTCAGCTCCGCATGGGCATTGGCCATCGCCACGCCGTGGGCCGCCCAGCCGAACATCGGGATGTCGTTGGGCATGTCACCGAAGGCGATCGTCTCCGCCGCCTTCACACCCAGCCGGCGGGCGGCCAGCGAGAGGCCGGTGGCCTTCGTCAGCCCCAGCGGCAGGATCTCCACTATGCCCGGGCCGGCCATGACGATGTCCACCAAGGAGCCCACCGTCTCCCGGGCCACCTTCACCAGCGCGTCGTCGTCGAGCTCCGGGTGCTGGATGTACAGCTTGTTCAGCGGAGCCGTCCAGACCTCCGTGGTGTCCTCCAGGTAGACCGCCGGCAGGCCCCCCTGCACCTGATAGCCGGGCCCGAACAGCACGTCGCCGTCCACCCCGTCCCGGCTGGCCGCGAGCGCCAGCGGACCCACCTCGGCCTCCAGCTTCGACAGCGCCAGTCCGGCCAGCTGCCGGTCGAGCGTCACCGACGTCAGCAGCCGGTGGGCTCCCGCGTCGTAGACCTGCGCGCCCTGCCCGCACACCGCGATCCCCTTGTAGCCGAGGTCGTCCAGCACGCTCCGGGTCCAGGGCACGGCCCGGCCGGTGACGATGATGTGCGCCGCGCCCGCCGCGGTGGCCGCGACGAGCGCTTCACGGGTGCGTTCCGAGACGGTGTCGTCGCCACGCAGCAGCGTGCCGTCGAGGTCGGTCGCGACGAGCTTGTACGGGAACGGGGCCGGGCTCACTTGGTGATCGGCTCCAGGACCTCGCGGCCGCCCAGGTACGGACGGAGCGCCGCAGGCACCCGCACCGAACCGTCGGCCTGCTGGTGGTTCTCCAGGATGGCGACGATCGTGCGCGGTACGGCGCACAGCGTGCCGTTCAGCGTCGAGAGCGGCGCGGTCTTCTTGCCGTCGCGGTAGCGGATCGACAGGCGGCGGGCCTGGAAGCTGTTGCAGTTCGAGGCGGAGGTGAGCTCGCGGTACTTGCCCTGCGTCGGGATCCACGCCTCGCAGTCGAACTTGCGCGAGGCGGAGGAGCCCAGGTCACCGGTGGCGACGTCGATCACCTGGAAGGGCAGCTCCAGGCTGGTCAGCCACTGCTTCTCCCACTCCAGGAGGCGCTGGTGCTCGGCCTCGGCGTCCTCCGGCGCGACGTACGAGAACATCTCGACCTTGTCGAACTGGTGGACGCGGAAGATGCCGCGGGTGTCCTTGCCGTACGTACCGGCCTCGCGGCGGAAGCACGGCGAGAAGCCGGCGTACCGCAGCGGCAGCTTGTCGGCGTCGATGATCTCGTCCATGTGGTACGCGGCGAGCGGGACCTCGGAGGTGCCGACCAGGTAGTAGTCGTCCTTCTCGAGGTGGTACACGTTCTCCGCGGCCTGGCCGAGGAAGCCGGTGCCCTCCATGGCGCGCGGGCGGACCAGCGCCGGGGTCAGCATCGGGATGAAGCCGGCCTCGGTGGCCTGGGCGATGGCCGCGTTGACCAGCGCCAGCTCCAGCAGGGCGCCCACACCGGTCAGGTAGTAGAAGCGCGAGCCGGAGACCTTGGCGCCGCGCTCGACGTCGATGGCGCCCAGCAGTTCGCCGAGCTCCAGGTGGTCCTTGGGCTCGAAGCCCTCGGCGCCGAAGTCGCGGATGGTGCCGTGCGTCTCCAGGACGGTGAAGTCCTCCTCGCCGCCGACCGGGACGTCCTCGTGGACGATGTTGCCGAGCTGGAGGAGAAGCTGCTTGGCGGCTTCGTCGGCCTCGTTCTGCTCGGCCTCGGCGGCCTTGACGTCCTGCTTGAGCTGTTCGGCCTTCTTCAGCAGCTCCGCCCGCTCCTCCGGGGAGGCCTTGGGGATGAGCTTGCCGAGCGACTTCTGCTCATTGCGCAGTTCGTCGAAGCGCATCCCGGAGGACCTGCGGCGCTCGTCGGCGGAGAGCAGTGCGTCGACGAGTTCGACGTCCTCTCCACGGGCGCGCTGCGAGGCGCGGACACGGTCAGGGTCTTCACGGAGCAGCCGGAGGTCAATCACCCCTCCAGGCTACCGGGCTGGGCTTCCTGGGCTCACACCGATATCACGCTGCGTGTCGCTATGTCCTAATTGCGGAGAATGGAAAACTCTGGCCGACTGGCTGGAAGTGGCCCTTGTCGGGCTGTCAATAAAAGCGGCCCATTCCCTGAAAAGGGGCACAACCGGGGTATCCGGGCACCCTCTGAGCAGGGCGGGAAGGCCGTCCTTGTCCACAGGAATTGTCCACCGCGGGGACTTTTCCACAGGCTGTGCGCCGGATCTGTGGACACGGAATTAGATCAATCCCCAACGGCGGGCCGTCAGGGCGAATCAGGGTTCAAACCACCCTCACACACTCATTCGGGTGGGAATGACTCGCTCCAAAGAGTTGATCGGCGATGCGGGGGTGACGCCGTTCACCTCCCGCTCCCCAGCGCGAAACCTGGGCCCGCCGACCGATTTGTCGACCTTGTCGCGTCGCGATGTCGACTAGTCCACAGGTCCCCATCTCGGCCTGTGGATAACTCTGTGGACAGTGGAGGAAGAGCTACGCCCGGCCGTCGAGGCAGCGCGTCAGCCAGTCGGAAGCCGCCGTGAAGTCACCGTCCGAGGTGCCGGGCCGCGGATCGCGCACGTCACCCTGAGCGACGCCCGCACGCGGGTAGGAACCGAGGAAGCGGACCTGGGGGCAGGTGCGCTTGAGCCCCATGAGCGCCTCGCTGACCCTGCGGTCGGAGATGTGGCCCTCCGCGTCGACGGCGAAGCAGTAGTTGCCGATGCCCGCGCCCGTCGGCCGGGACTGGATCAGCATCAGGTTGACCCCGCGGACGGCGAACTCCTGGAGGAGCTCCAGCAGCGCACCGGGGTGGTCGTCGCCGAGCCACAGCACGACGGAGGTCTTGTCGGCGCCGGTCGGTGCGGCGGGCCGGGCGGGGCGCCCGACGAGCACGAACCGGGTCTCGGCGTTCTCCGCGTCGTGGATCTCGGTGACCAGCGGGACGAGCCCGTACGTGGCGGCCGCGAACTCACCCGCGAAAGCGGCGTCGAAGCGGCCCTCCTGGACCAGCCGGGCGCCGTCGGCGTTGGAGGCGGCCGACTCCCATACCGCGTCGGGCAGGTTCGCCCGCAGCCAGTTGCGCACCTGGGGCTGGGCGACGGGGTGTCCGGTGACGGTCTTGACGTCCGACAGCTTGGTCCCGGGCCGCACGAGCAGCGCGAACGTGATGGGCAGCAGCACCTCGCGGTAGATCATCAGCGGTTCGCCGGAGGCCAGCTCGTCCAGCGTGGCGGTGACGCCGCCCTCCACCGAGTTCTCGATCGGCACCAGGGCGGCCGCGGCCTCCCCGTTGCGGACGGCATCCAGGGCGGCCGGGACCGACACCATCGGGACGAGCTCCCGGGTCGCGGCTTCCGGCAGTGTGCGGAGGGCGGCTTCGGTGAAGGTGCCCTCGGGACCGAGATAGGTGAAGCGGGTGGCCGACATGTGATCAGCCTAATGCCGGGCCCCCGACCGCCGGGGTGCTGTTCACCCTTCGAGCAGCCGCTGCCCCACGTACTCCCCGTCGCGCGGGCCTGGCGGCACCGCGTACAGCCCGCTGGACTCGTGCCGGATGAACTCCGACAGGGCGTCCCCGCGGTCGAGCTTGCGCTGGACGGGGACGAAACCGCGCAGCGGATCGGCCTGCCAGCAGATGAAGAGGAGCCCCGCGTCCGGGGTGCCGTCGGCGGCGATCCCGTCGTGGAAGGAGAAGGGACGCCGGAGCATGGCCGCCCCGCCGTTCTGCTCGGGGGCGGAGATCCGGGCGTGCGCGTTGGACGGGATGACCGGCTTGCCGTCAGGGCCGATCTTGTCGAGGGCCATCTCGGTGGTCTCGGTGCCGCCGGTGAGGGGCGCGCCGGTGGCCTTCGTACGGCCTATGACCTGCTCCTGCTGAGCCAGGGACTGCTTGTCCCAGTCGTCGAGGAGCATCCGGATGCGGCGTACGACGGCGTACGAGCCCCCGCCCATCCAGGCATGCTCGGCGGGCCCGGGGCCCGTGGCGGGGACGAAGATCCGCTTGTCGAAGTCCGGCTGCGCGGGCTTCGGGTTGCCGGTGCCGTCGATCTGGCCCATGAGGTTGCGGGCGGTCATCGGGGCGGCGGTGGCGCCGGGGGACCGGTTGAAGCCGTTCATCTGCCAGCGCACCCGGGCGGCGTCCCCCGCGTCCTTCTGCAGGGCGCGCAGGGCGTGGAAGGCGACGAGCCCGTCGTCGGCGCCGATCTGGACCCACAGGTCGCCGTTGCTGCGCTGGGCGTCGAGCCGGTCGGCGGAGAAGTCGGGCAGCGGGTCGAGGGCGGTGGGGCGGCGGGCGGCGAGCCCGGTGCGCTCGAAGAAGGAGTGGCCGAAGCCGAAGGTGACGGTCAGGGAGGACGGCCCGGCATCGAGGGCGATCCCGGTGTCCGTGGACGAGACGGCCTTGCCTGCCATCAGCAGGCGGGCGGTGTCGGACCAGCGGCGCATCAGGGCGGCGGCCTCCTTGCGCCCGGCACCCGGGGCCAGGTCGAAGGCGAGGACGTGGCCCTTGGCCTGCAGCGGGGTGGTGATGCCGCCCTGGTGGTCGCCGTGGAAGGAGACCTCGGTGGCGCCGAGGGAGGCGAGGCTCCCGGTGGCGCCGGGAGCGCCGGCCGGGGAGTCGGCGAGTGCGGAGTGCACGAGGGCACCGCCGGTGGCGCCGAGTGCGAGCCCGGCGGCGCCTGCGGCGCCGACGGTGCCCAGCAGCCGGCGCCGGGAGATCTCGATGTCGGGGTTGCTCTCGGTCACGCTGATCAGCCGATCTTCACGTTCTTCTGCACGGTCGTCTGGTCGATGTCGGAGGTACGGACGGTCACGTCGATCCGCCATTCCCCGGTGAGCGGCAGCTGGACGCCGGATGCGCTCCAGTGTCCGGGGGCCGCGCGCTCCGGGATGAGCGGCAGGGGGCCGATGTCCTTGGCGGGGAGGGTGAAAGCGACCTTGATCTCGGGGATGTCGAGAGGCTTGCCTTCGGGGTCGTCCACCCAGACGTGCAGCGAGTTGGCGCCGACCCGGCCCGGGTCGAGCTCCACCCGGACCGACCCCTTCCCGTTCTCGCCGCCGGTCTCGAAGGGCAAGGTGACCTTGATGGCGCGGTTGGGGACGGCGGTGGCCGCGGACTCCCGCCCGCTCGCCTGCTCGGCGGTCCGGCCCGGTTCGGTGCTGGTGAGGACGGTGGTCACGGCGAGCAGGACGACGGCGACCCCGGCCTCGGCGAGGACGGAGCGGCGCAGCCCCGCCCGGGTCGGATCCGCGTCGCGGACCTGCTTCTCGCGTGCGTTGTCGCGGGCGGCGCGCTGGCGGGCGAGTTGGGCGGCGCGCTTGGGGTCCTCGGGGACGGTGACGGCGGCCGGCCGTGTTTCACGTGAAACATCGCGCTGCCGGGCGATCTTGGCAGGCTTCCCGGCAGGAGCGTCGGTGAGTCGTCCGGTCCACGAGCGGGAGACGTAGGCGATGGCGACCAGGACCGCGACGAGCCCGACCTTCAGCAGCAGGAGCCGTCCGTAGCTGGTACCGGTGAGGGCCGACCAACTGCCGACCTGGCGCCAGGACTGGTAGATGCCGGTGACGGTCAGCACCAGGACGCTGACGAACGCGACCCGGGAGAACCGCTGGACCGCCTCGCGCTCGATCCCGGGGACCTTGTGCAGGGCGACGAGCAGTGCGGTGAGTCCGCCGAGCCAGGCCGCGACGGCCAGCAGGTGCAGGATGTCGGCGGGCATGGCGATACCGGGCTGGATGCCGGTCGAGGCGTGCTCGGACAGGGCCCAGGTGGCTGCGATCCCGCCGGCGACGACGGCTCCGCCGATGCCGAGACCGAAGAGCAGGTCGTTGGCCTCCTTGTCCGCAGTCTGCCCCTGTCCCTGCCCCTTGTCCTTGCCCTCGTCACTGCTCTTGCCCTTGCCGGTGTCCCCGGTCTCGGCGGTCCTGCGCGCATAGGCGCCGAACAGCACGGCGATGAACAGCGCGGCAGCACCGAGAAGCAGCAGCCGGGAGACGAGGGAGGCGCCGGGCTTGGTCTCCAGAACGGCCTTGAGGCCGTCGAGGTCCAGCGCGTCGGCGAACTTCCCCGACCCCGTGTACGGGTTGCGGAGCACCAGCATCGCGAGGGTGGCGGCGGTGAGCGTGACCCAGGCGCGCACGACGAGCTTCTGCAGCGGGCGCTGCGCGGCGCCGCGGCGCCAGCACAGCAGGATGAAGGCGGCCCCGCCGACGAGGACGGTGAAACCGCCGTAGGCGGCGTAGCGGGCGATGCCGTATGCGATGCCGACGGGTCCGCCGCCCGCCTGCCCGGTGGGCAGGGCGACGCTGGTCGCCGAGGGGGCGCCGATGGAGAAGGTGAAGGCGCCCGAGACGGGGTGGCTGTCGGCGGACACGGCCTGCCAGGCGACGGTGTACGTGCCGTCCGGCAGCCCGGAGTGCAGTGCGGTGCCGTAGCGGATGGTGGATCCGCTGCACATGTCGCGCAGTTCGCCGGTGTCCACCCGCCTGCCCTGCGGGTCCATGACGCGGATGGAGTCGTCGCCCATGGCGACCTGCTCCGAGAAGGAGAGGGTGACCTGGGCGGGGGCCGTGGCGACCACCGCCCCGTCCTTGGGGTCGCTCGCGGTGAGTGCGGCGTGTGCCGTGGCCGGGCCGGCAGCCGTGAACAGGGCTGTCAGCAGGGCTGCGAGGACCAGCGCGAGCCGCGGCAGGAGTGCCGCGGCCCGGACGCGGGCCGGGGAGGGGGCGATGGCCGTCATGGCGTGTCAGTACCTCGGTCCGTCAGTGGGCGCTGGTGTTCTGGGCGTTGTACGTCCGTTCCTTGACGTCCAGCTCGACCTTGACCGGGTCGGCCTTCTCGAAGCGCAGCTCGACGGTGACCTTGTCACCGACCTTCGGCGTGTTCTTCAGCCCCATGAACATGACGTGGCTGCCGCCGCGTTCCAGCTTGAGCTCGCCGTTGGCCGGCACGTCCATGGCCGCGACCTGCTGCATCTTCTGGTCCTTGGTCTCGTGGATCTGCAGATCGTCCGAGAGCGGGCTGGTGACGGCCGTGAGCTTGTCGGCCGTCTTCGAGTCGTTCTTGATGACCATGAACGCGCCGGCCATCTTGTCGTTCACGGGTTCCGGCATGAAGGCGCCGGTGACCGTCATCTTCGGCTTGTCCGCGCCGGCCTTGGCGGCCGAGCCGGAGTCGGAGTCCGAGGAGCAGCCGGATATGGCGAGCGCTGCCGTCAGGGAGAGTGCGGCGGCGAGGGTGCGGGTGGTGCGGGCGTTCACGGGTTCTCTCCCTTGATGATCTTCGGCAGGTCCTTGGTGTAGTCGTCGACGGTGCTGCCTTCGCCGTAGAGGAGGTATCCCTCGTCGGTCTTGGGCGAGAACGCGATGACCTGGGCGCCGTGCATGGAGACGACGCTGCCGTCGGCCTCCTTCTTGGCGGCCTCGATGCCGATGCCGAGCTTGCGCGCGGCGGCCTGGATGGTGGCGAAGTCCCCGGTCAGTCCGGTGAAGGACGGGTCCTGGGCCTTGAGCCACGCGCCGAGGGAGTCGGGAGTGTCCCGTTCGGGGTCGGTGGTGACGAACACGACCTGGAGCTTGTCCTGGTCGGCCTTCGGGAGTGCCTTCTTGGCGACGGCGATGTTGCTCATCGTCAGGGGGCACACGTCGGGGCAGTTGGTGTAGCCGAAGTAGATGAGCGTCGGCTTGCCCTTGGTCTGCTCGCGCAGGTTCCACGGCTTGCCGGTGGTGTCCGTCAGGACCAGCTCCGGCTTGTCGAAGGGGCGGTCGAGGACGGTGGCGGTACCGGCCTTGGACTGGCCGGTGATCTGCGTGACCGCGTCGGGCTTGACGGGCTCACCGCCGCAGGCGGTGAGGGTGAGCGCGGCCGCCGCCACGAGGGCGGCGACCGTCACACGTGTGGTGCGCATGGAGAAATGTCCCTGGGATCGGGGATGTGGTGCGGGCGGGCCGGCCACGAGGTCGGGCCGGCTGCGCGCACGTTCTGGATACGGGGATACGGCCTGCGGCCGCGCCGGGTCAGGAGGCGCGGCGACGCGAGGCGACACCGAAGGCGACACCGCCGAGGCCGATGACGATGCCTGCGATGCCGAGGATCCGCGCGGTCGTGTCGGAGGCGCCCGCGGCGGCCTCGTCGTGGCCCTTGTCGTCCTTGGCGGCGGTGGCGTTCTTGTCGTCGTGGTGGTCGTCGGCCGCCTTGGCAGCGGTCAGCTTCAGGACGGGCGCCGGGTTCTGCGGCTCCGCCGCGCCTTCCTTGGTCTCCTCGATCCAGCGGACGATCTCGTTGTTGTCGTACGTCTGGATCGCCTTGAAGACCATCTGGTCGGCGTTGTCGGGCAGCTTGCCGACGGAGACCGGGAACTGCTGGAACTTGCCGGGCTCGATCTTGCCGCCGGTCCAGGTCACCTTGGTGACGACCTCGTTGACCTGCTTGCCGTGGACGGTGAGCGGCTTGTCGAGCTTGGTCTTCTCGACGTTCGACGTCCAGCCGGGGATGTCCTGCGGCATGACGGACGTCAGGGGCTGGTCCACGGGGAAGTTGACTTCCAGCTGCGTGGTCGAGGCGTTGTCGCGCTCGTTCGGAACCTTGAAGTTGATCGTCGCGTAGCCGCCCTTGGCGGCCTCGCCCGGCTGCACGCTGACGTGCGCGAAGGCGGTGCCGGACAGGACGAGGACGGCGCCGGCGGCAAGGGCGGCGGTGAAGGAGACGCGAGAGGTCTTCATGGCAGAAACACTCCACAGGGGCAGTGGTGACGGTGGTCCCGCGCACGGGCGCGCGCGGAGTTCGCGGCACCGGTGCTTCCGCCGGGTGCTCCGGGGAGGGGGTGCCGCGTCAGGCTGCGAGGGCGAGCGCCGTGCAGGGCGGCCCGCGCCTGATCACCGTGTGCTGGAGTGCCTCCCGGCCGGTGTGGGCGGCGGGTTCGGCGGTGCTCCGGGTGGCCTGCGGGGCACCGGAAGGCGCGCCCGGGAGCCCGGCGCCGAGGGCGCGTACGAAGGCCAGCGCGGCGCGCAGCGGGCGTACCGGATCGGCTTCGGCAGAGGTGCGGGACAGCTCGACGAGCCGGAACAGGGCGGCGTCGCCGCGCCCCAGCAGCCAGCCCGCGGCCAGCGCGGCCAGCAGGTGGCCGACGAGCATGCCGGTGCTGAACAGGCCGGTGGCGGGCGCCGCATAGGCCTGCGCCATGTGCGCGTGGCCGGCATGTGCCTGCGCCGCGGCCTGCCCTGCGGCCTGGGCCGTCATGGCGGCCGGGTCCAGCCCGGCGGTCTCCAGGATCTGCCGGGCGTCGGCCGGGCTGAGCGGGACGGAGTTGCCCCCGCACACCAGCCGGGCGGCGAGCGCCGCGAGCGAGGTGTCGCTGCCGGCGGGTGCCTGGGCCGCGGTGTCGCCGTGCTGGGCGAGGCCGAACACGGCGTGCAGTCCGAGCTGCCCGAAGGCGAGCCCGGCGGCGATGCCGGGCAGCGAGCGCCGGCGTCCCGCGAGCGGGGCGGCGACCGCGAACACGGCGAGGAAGGCGATGACGAGGGCCCACCAGGGCACGGTGGCGCAGGACGCCAGAGCGTGCCCGGCCGCGGACAGCACGACGCAGACCGCGGTGAACACCGCGGCCCGGATGAGCCGGAGGCCGGCTCCGGCGGGCGTCGCGTGGGGGACAGTCATGGCCGGGCCATCATCGCACTGAGCTCACGCCGCCCATACGGCAGGTCCGGAAGGTCGTGAGTGCCCCTGTACGAGGGCTTCACCTCGGGTGTCCCCGCCGCGGCGGAGGCCCGTGAACCGCCGCATACACCGCGGCCCGGGAGTGCCGCATCGGCCGAATGAGGGCTGTGGCGCCCGCCGGGTGCTTACGCATCCCCGTGGGCGGCAATAGGTACCCGTATGAGCATCTGGTGGTCTCTCCACTTGAGGCGCGAAGCCGCGAGCGTGCCGCTCGCCAGGCGGTTGCTGCTGGGGACGATGGAGACCGCGGGGGTGGACCCGGACATCTCCTTCGATCTGTCGGTGGCACTGAGCGAGGCGTGCGCGAACGCGGTGGAGCACGGCGGCCCGACGGCCGAAACCGGTGTCGGCGCGGAACCGGACCCGGAGGCGTGCGCGGCGTACCGCGTCACCGCATACCTGGACGGGGACTGCTGCCGCATCGAAGTGACCGATTCGGGCCCGGGATTCCCGGCGGCGACGGTCACGGGGCGCAGACCCCCGCCGGCCGGCCCCTCCGCACCGTCGGAGAGCGAGCACGGCCGGGGCCTGTGGCTGATCGCGGAGCTCGCCGACCACGTCAGGTTCCGCAACCGGCCGGGCCGGGGCGCGGTGGTCAGCTTCGACAAGATCCTGAAATGGCGTGAGGGAGCGCTGCTGAAGGCGTCGTAGCCGAGCAACTCCTCCCGGATACGCCGATGGACGGGACTCGCGTACGAGATCCCGCCCATCGGAGGTCAGCCGTCGGGGGTCAGCCGTCCGGGGTCAGCCTTCGCAGGCCTGCCGTCGCGGCCTGCCGGAGTCAGCCCTTGAGGCGCGCCATCCAGGCCTCGACATCGGCCGAGGTACGGGGCAGCCCGGCCGACAGGTTCCGGTTGCCGTCCTCGGTGACCAGGATGTCGTCCTCGATCCGGACGCCGATCCCGCGGTACTCCTCGGGCACGGTCAGGTCGTCGGCCTGGAAGTACAGACCGGGCTCGACGGTGAGGCACATGCCCGGCTCCAGCGTGCCGTCGACGTACGCCTCGGTGCGCGCGGCGGCGCAGTCGTGGACGTCCATGCCGAGCATGTGGCCGGTGCCGTGCAGGGTCCAGCGGCGCTGCAGGCCGAGCTCCAGGACGCGCTCGACCGGGCCCTCCAGCAGGCCCCACTCGACGAGCTTCTCGGCGAGGACGTGCTGCGAGGCGTCGTGGAAGTCGCGGAACTTCGCACCCGGCTTGACGGCGGCGATGCCGGCTTCCTGGGACGCGTACACCGCGTCGTAGATCTTGCGCTGGATGTCGGTGTACGTGCCGTTGATCGGCAGCGTGCGCGTGACGTCGGCGGTGTAGAGGGAGTGGGTCTCCACACCGGCGTCGAGCAGCAGCAGGTCGCCGGAGCGGACGTCGCCGTCGTTGCGGACCCAGTGCAGGGTGCAGGCGTGCGGGCCGGCGGCGCAGATGGAGCCGTAGCCGATGTCGTTGCCCTCGACGCGGGCGCGCAGGAAGAAGGTGCCCTCGATGTAGCGCTCGGACGTGGCCTCGGCCTTGTCCAGGACCTTCACGACGTCCTCGAAGCCGCGGACGGTGGAGTCGACGGCCTTCTGGAGCTCGCCGATCTCGAACTCGTCCTTCACCGCGCGGACCTCGGAGAGGTAGACGCGCAGCTCCTCGTCGCGCTCCTTGGTGACCTTGTCGGTCAGGGCCGCCTCGATGACGGAGTCGTGGCCGCGGACGCCCCGGACCGGGCCCTCGGCCTCGGCCAGCTCGTCGGCGAGCTTGCGGACGTCCTTCGCGGGGATGCCCAGCAGCTGCTCGGCCTCGGCCAGCGAGTGGCGGCGGCCGACCCACAGCTCGCCCTGGCCGGAGAGCCAGAACTCGCCGTTCTCGCGGTCGGAGCGGGGCAGCAGGTAGACGGTGGCGGTGTGGCCGGTCTCGCCCGAGGGCTCGAGGACCAGCACGCCGTTCTCGGTCTGGTCGCCGGTCAGGTACGCGTACTCGGTCGAGGCGCGGAAGGGGTACTCGGTGTCGTTCGAGCGGGTCTTGAGGCGACCCGCGGGCACGACGAGGCGCTCGCCGGGGAAGCGCGCGGACAGCGCGGCGCGGCGGGCGGCGGTGTGCGCGGCCTGGGCGATCGGCTCAAGCCCGTGCAGCTCCGTGTCGGCCCAGCCCGTGCGCATGTTCTCCGCGAGTTCGTCGCTGACGCCCGGGTACAGCGCGTTCTTGCGCTGCTTGTGCTTCTTCTGGGGCTGCTCTTCTTCCGGGGTCTCCGGGGTGAGCTCGTCAGCCACGTCTTCTCCTCAGCTACGACAGGACCGGGTATGGACCGCATCCATCGTATGTGCGAGGGGAAGACGCCCGGCGGCGGGTGTGATAAATCAGTCGAAACGGGCGGCGAGCAGCACGATGTCCTCCACCCCGTCCTCCGTGGCGGCCATGGCGGCGGTGGCCCCGGTGGCGGCCGCGGCAGCCGCGGATCCGGCGGGCGCGAGCGCCGGGTCGTCCTCGGGCAGCACCGTCCGCAGGATGTGGTCGCAGACGGCCGCCGGGTCGTCCCGGATGCTCCGGGGCACTCCCGCGGCCGCGGCGTGCAGCCGTGCGTAGGCCCGGTCCATCGGGTCGCCGGTCCGCCGCAGCAGCCCGTCGGTGTACAGCAGCACCGTTTCTCCGGGTGCAGGTTCGATCTCCACGCTCGGCGCTTCCCAGCACGACAGCATCCCGAGCGGCGCGGAGAGCGAGGTCTCCACGTACTCGGTGCGGCGCTCGCCGATGAGCAGCGGCGGGGCGTGCCCCGCCCCGGCCAGGATGATCTTCCTCCCCTGGCTGCCCGCATGGGTGGCCCCGGCCGGCTCGCAGTACGCGAAGAGCGCGGTCGCGCAGCGCGCGGGCTCGGTCAGGCGCAGCAGCAGCTCCAGATCGGACAGGACCGCGACGGGGTCCTCCCCCTCCATGACGGCGTACGCGCGCAGCGACGCCCGCAGCCGTCCCATCGCGGCGACCGCGCTGGGCCCCGCTCCGGTGACGGAGCCGACGGCCAGCCCGAGGGCGCCCTCCGGCAGCGGCAGCGCGTCGTACCAGTCGCCGCCGCCGCGCGGCCCGGTGTGGTGGCGGGCGGCGAGCTGGACGCCGGGGATCCGGGGGAGCCGGCTGGGCAGCAGCTCCTCGGCGACCGTGGCCAGCCGGCTGCGGGACCGTTCCACCTCGAGCATCCGGGCCAGGTGTTCGGCGGCGTGGCGGACGTAGAGCCCGGCGAGATCGCGCTGGCGTTCGCTCGGCTCGGCCTGTTCGTCGTAGAGCCAGACGGCCGCGCCGAGCCGGCCGGTGGCCTCGGCGGTGAGCGGCACGGCGTAGCTCGCGGCGTAGCCGAGCCGGGCGGCGACCTCGCGGTGGCGGGGGTCGACCGGGGTTCCGTACCCGCCCGAGCCGGGGGCGGCGTCGGGTTCGGGGAGCACCTCGGAGCCGCCGTGGGCGTCGGGGAGCCCGTCGAGGATCCGGCCGTACGAGGTCGCGGTGCGCGGGACGGTCTCGATGTGCCCGAGGTCCGCGCGGCCGAGGCCGAGGCCGATCGTGGCCGTCGGGCCGAGTCCGTCGGAGGGCTCCAGGACGACCAGGCCGCGGCGGGCGCCGACGAGCGCGGCTCCGGCGCGCAGGAACTCCTGGAGGGAGGAGTCGAGGTCACGGGCGCGGGCGAGGCGTTCGGTGAGCTCGTGGAGGGTGGTGAGATCGGAGACCATCCCCGCCAGGCGGTCCTGGATCAGCGTGCTCGGTCCGGGAACCGGTGCCGGGGCCGGTGCGGGGGCTGTTCGGGCGGGAATGGGCGCCGCAGTCTGCGAGACCGCGGTAACTGCTGGATCGATTCCAGCCACTTTCGGCAGATGCGGGGCGCTCATGGCGTCCGCCTTTCCACCTGGTGCGATTCGCCATATAGCATCGCAAACCCCCAGATCGTGCTGCGCCGCCATCAATGAATCCACATCTACACGCACACGAGGATCGATGTCCAGCATTGCCCAGGTGGGAATCCTGGTGTCCGTGGGGCTGCAACTCACTGTCCAGCCAAGGCTAGAACTTGGCCGGAAAAAGCTGGGAGCGGACGGTTTTTGCGATCGACTGGTCGGGCGCCGGAGTGGCTCCGGGTACCTAGTCGGTGGTGCCCGGGGAGAGTTGGCGCAGCCCGGCGGTCGCCGGGAACCGCCCGGCACGGCCCGTCGTCCTTAGCGGCGGCAGCCGGTCTCGGCATCGGCGCGGGTCGCGTTCCGCCCCCGCCGGACGTTTCATGGACCCGTAAGAAAACTGCACGAACCGTGTGAACCTGCTTCTGGCGGACAGTGACGCGAAACGTGTACGTGTGGTGAGACACCGGTTACATGGTGTGATGTGGCCCTCGGCGTTCAACGGAAAGGAACGAGCGCTCATGCGCGAGATCCTCGGAAGGCGTCTCCAGCGGCTCCGCAATCGCCTGAAATCCCTTCGCCCCGCCCCCGGGCAGAGCGGTGACCAGGCCCTCCTCGATGCGGCGCTCACCTGCGCCACCGCCTGGCAGTGGCCGGTGCTTCCCGGTGTCGGCCGCTCCGGCGCCGACAGCACCCGGTGCGCCTGCCCCGACCCCGACTGCGTCGTCCCCGGCGCCCACCCCTTCGACCCCGGGCTGCTGGCGGCCACCACCGACCCCCGGATGGTGGCCTGGTGGTGGACCAACCGGCCCACCGCTCCCGTGCTGATGGCCACCGGCGGGTCCGCGCCGTGCGCCGTGAGCCTGCCGGCCGCCGCGGCCGCGCGGGCCGTCGTACGGCTGGACGCGCAGGGGATGCGGCTGGGCCCGATCGTGGCCACCCCCACCCGGTGGTCGCTCCTGGTCGCGCCGTACTCGCTGGAGCGGCTCGGCGAACTCCTGTACGCCAAGGACCACGTGCCCTCCGCGCTGCGCTTCCACGGCGAGGGCGGCTACCTGCTGCTCCCGCCCTCCCCCGCGTCCGGCGGCGGGCAGGTGCGGTGGGAGCGCGAGCCCGCGGATGCCGGGGGCCTGTGGCTGCCGGAGATCGAGGCGCTCGTGGACGCGCTGGTCGAGGCGAGCAGCGGGGCCTCCGGCGGCGGCAGCCGGCTCGCGTACTGATCCCGCGCGGTGGGCGTACGGCCCGCGCGCGGGTGCTCGTACCGACGCGCCGGGCACCCGCCGATCACTCGTACGGGTGTCAGTGCGACGAGTTTCCAAGGGAATTGGGCGCGGGGATCTCCGCGCCCCATTCCCGCATCGCTATGTTCGCCGAATGAATCTCCGCTTGATCGGTATCAGCGCGGGTGTGCTGATCATCTTGTCGCTCCCGCTGGCAGGAGCGATCGCCGGACCGGATTTCGCCGGTCAGGACGACGGAAAAGGCAGCGGGTTGCTCTCCTCGCTCGGGCTGACCGATCCGGCGGGCGGACCCCGTACGCCGGCGTCCGGCGCCCCGCCCGCCCGGCAGGCCGGGCCGCCGCGGGGCGAGCCGCAGCAGCCGGGTCCGTCCGAGCAGCCCCGGGCGGATTCCCGGTGCGGCCCCGAACTCTCCTCGCCGCAGGGCGTGGAGGCGCAGACCTGCATCCTGGTCGGCGAGGGGCGGACTTGGGGCCGGAGCTACTACCGCAACACCAGCGGGCGCGCACTGGACGCCGTCCTGACGGTGATGGGGCCCGCGGGGCGCACGGTGCAGATCCGGTGCGCGGTCGGGGCGGGCGACGAGCCGGGACTGTGCGAGACGCCGCGGGAGGACTCGGCGGGGGCGCCGGACGCCTACTCGGCCGTTGCGGAGTTTGCAGTTCCGGATGATGAAGGGCGACTGCTGCTGCGGTCCGGGAGCAACTCACCGGCACCGGCCGACGGTTGAGCGACGGCGGAAAAGGAAGGGCCCGGTCGCTGGCGACGGGGGATGCACCAGCGACCGGGCTACAAGAACGGTAACAAGAGATCGCCTGTTCGCAAATTCGATCTCTGATATTCAGACACCGATTTGCAGGCGATTAGCGGGAGTTGTGACCCCAGTCACCGGTCCTGCAGGGGCCCGGCGGTCAGCTGAGGGTGACCTGGCGGTTCGTGAGTCCGCCGCGCGCCCGGCGCTCCTCCGCGGTCAGCGGGGCGTCCGCGGCCAGGGCCGTGGCCAGCCGCTCCGCGAACTCCGCCGCAGGCTTCTCGACGTCGTCGGCGCTCACTCCGGTCGGCAGGTCCCAGACGGGGACCATCAGGCCGTGCGCCCGGAAGGAACCGACCAGTCGGGTGCCTTCGCCGAGCGAGGAGGTGCCCGCGGCGTGCAGCCGCGCGAGGGCGTCGAGCAGCTTCTCCTCGGGGTGCGGCATGACCCAGCGCAGGTGGTTCTTGTCCGGGGTCTCGCACCAGTAGGACGCGTCCACGCCGGCCAGCTTGACCGTCGGGATGGCGGCGGCGTTGGCGCGCTCGAGGGAGGCGGCGATCTCCGGGGAGGCGCTCTGGGCGCTCTCCGCATCCGGAATCCAGAATTCGAAGCCGCTGTGCACAACCGGCTCGAAAACGCCGTCCGTGTCCAAGAGATCCTGAAGTCGCGGACCCTCGGCGGGAACGCGGCGGGCCGGAATCGGGGTACCCGGTTCCGCGACGAGCGCGCGCTCCAGCGTGTCGGCCATGTCCCGGGAGAGGTCCCCGGTGGTCGAGTCGTTCTGCAGGCCGAGCAGGACGGACCCGTCCTCGCGGCGCAGTGCCGGCCAGGCCATGGGCAGTACGGTCACCAGCGTGACGGAGGGGACGCCCTCGGGCAGGCCGCCCTTGAGCGTGAGCGGGATGGTCGCCGCGGGCACGAGCTCGCGCAGCGCGACCCAGTCGCACTCGCCGGGCAGGCCCTCGAAGGGGCGTGCCACGTGCTCGGTGACGGCGTGCGCGGCGGCTGCTCCGTGGCAGGCCTTGTAGCGGCGCCCGGATCCGCAGGGGCAGGGCTCGCGTGCGCCCACCACCGGGATCTCCCCGTTCTTGAGCTGCGGCTTTGCAGTCTTGGCTGCGGGGCGCTTCTTGGCCATCGTGGGTGTCTCCCGGTTGCGGCGGTACGGCGTTGTGTCTGGGCGCGAGCCTAGCCGTTCGTACCGCTGCAACCGGGAGGATGCGGCCGGGAGCACGGTCGGCGTGCGCTCCCGGCGGCCGCTCGTTCGGATGGCCGAAGGTGCGGGTGCTGCTGTCGGGGATCCGGTTCGGGTCCGTGTCGGGGATCCGCGCCGGGATCCGGGTCGGGTCCGCGTCGGGATCCGGTCACGGATTCAGATCGTCGAAGGCCGTGCTGAAGTCGATCGCCGGGGGCGCAACGCGCGTAGCGAAATCGTCGTGCCGGGGCCCACATGCAACGGTCACCCATACGGTGACCTCGCCTGCCGCTCCGTCCCGGACACCCCAGTTCTGGGCGAGGGCGCTGATGATGTTCAGCCCCCGGCCGCCGCGCGCGGTGACCGAGGGCGTGGCCGGAACCGGGCGGGTGGGACCGCCTCCGTCCGTGACCTCGACCGTCAGCCGCCCCGCCTTGTCGATACGCCATGCGGCGCGTATCTCCCCGTCCCCGATCTCCCCGGCGCCCAGCGGTCTGCCGTGTCGGCAGGCGTTGCTGAGCAGTTCGGAAAGGATCAGAACGGCGTCGTCAACGACCGATTCGGACACCCCGCTCATACGCAATTGCTCACGCATGCGGCGTCTCGCCTCGCCCACGCCCGCAGGACCATGGCATACGTCCATGCACGACGACGTGGGCACTTCCTGTGCCACCACCAACGCCACCCCCGGAACCTCCTTAGCCCCACGCCATGGTCTGGATGCCCCAATGGCCTGGACCGGAAACCGACCCAGCGGGGAGCTCTGACGCATTCATGACCAGTGGTTGCGGAGCGGATGCGCCGGGGCACACCCTGTCACGCGCGCGACGGGCGGGACGGGTGGGCAAAAGGGGACGTCAGCGCCCGAGCTGTGACAGAACTTGGCGCGGCCTGTTCGTAATGATCGCTTCCACACCCAGATCAGCGCAGAGCTGAACGTCTTCGGGTTCGTTTACGGTCCATACGTGTACGGAGTGACCCGCGCTCTGGAGCTTGCGGACGAACCCGGGATGGCTGCGCACGATGCGCATCCCCGGACCGGCGATCGGCACCCCGGCCGGCAGCCGCCCGTCGCGCATCCGGGGCGAGATGAACTGCATCAGGTACACGGTCGGGATCGTGGGCGCGGCCGCCCGCACCCGGTGCAGGGAGCGCGCGGAGAAGCTCATGACGCGGACCGGGTGCGGGCCCTCGGCGGGCGGCGCGTCCAGCCCGAACCGCTTGAGGAGGAAGAGGAGGCGCTCCTCCACCTGTCCGGCCCAGCGGGTCGGGTGCTTCGTCTCGATGGCGAGCTGCACCGGCCGGCCGGCGTCGGAGATCAGCTCCAGCAGCCGCTCCAGGGTCAGCACCGAGGTGCGCTCGGGGTCGGCGTCCCAGTCGGGGGACTCCTCGCGGTCCTTCCAGGAGCCGAAGTCGAGGGCGGCGAGGTCGGCCAGCTCGAGGGCGGAGACGGCGCCGCGGCCGTTGGACGTGCGGTTGACCCGGCGGTCGTGGACCAGGACCAGGTGGCCGTCGGCGGTGAGCCGGACATCGCATTCGAGGGCGTCGGCGCCGTACTCGATGGCCTTGCGGTAGGCGGCCAGGGTGTGCTCGGGGGCATCCTCCGAGGCGCCGCGGTGGGCGACGACCTGGATGGGCGGCATTGCGTGGGTCACCGAGTCATGGTGCCACCGAGAAGGCGCCCGGTGTCGGGATCCGCCCCTGCGGATGCGACCGAAATGCCGGAGATAAAGGATGGGGGAGATACACAGGTCCGGCTTACAGTGCTCTGACGGGTCATGGGGAAGGCTTTTCCCAGGAACTTGTGCGGCACGTCGAACGTTCAGTCGGGCCGAACCACCAGTTTGTCTGAAGCCGTGTGTGACGAGGAGAAGAGCGCTGTGAGCACCGAGAACGAGGGCACCGCGGCCCCGACGCCCCCCGCGGCCCCGTCGGCACCCCCGGTGGCCGCTCCCGCCCCCGAGACGTCCGCGCCCGCCCCGGCTGCGGAGGCCTCCGAGGGCGCCCCGGCACCTGCCCCGACGGCACATGCCCCGACGGACGGGCAGGCCGCCGCTGCGCATGCCCCCGCGCCGGCCGGGCCCGCCGCGGAGCCCGTCACCCAGCAGCTCCCGCCGACGCCCGCGCCGGGCGCGGAGCCGACCCAGCAGCTCCCGCCCACCCCCGCCCCGGCACCGGCCTACGCCCAGGCCCCCGCGCCGCAGGCCCCGGCCGCGCACGGCGCCGAGGGCTGGCCGCCCCCGCCGCCCAGCGTCCCGGCGTACGGCTCCGGCGGCCACGGCGGCGGCGCCTGGGGTGCGCCCTTGACCACGGGCGGCATGCCGCCCGCCAAGCCGAAGGGCAAGGGCGGCCTGGTCGCCGCCGTGCTCGTGGCGGCCCTCCTCGCGGGCGGCGTCGGCGGCGGCATCGGCTACTGGGCCGCCGAGCGCAACGACAACGGCTTCGGCTCGACCACGATCGCCGCGGGCAACACCCCCAAGGACCTCAAGCGGGAGGCCGGTTCCATCGCGGGCCTGGCCGCGGGCGCGCTGCCCAGCGTCGTCACCATCGAGGCCTCGGCCGGCGACGGCGAGGGCGGTACGGGCACCGGCTTCGTCTACGACCAGCAGGGCCACATCCTCACCAACAACCACGTGGTGGCCTCCGCCGCGAACGGCGGCAAGCTCTCCGCGACCTTCTCCGACGGCAAGAAGTACGAGGCCGAGGTCGTCGGCCGGGCCCAAGGCTACGACGTGGCCGTGCTCAAGCTGAAGAACCCGCCGGCCGGGCTCAAGCCGCTGGCGCTCGGCGACTCCGACAAGGTCGCGGTCGGCGACTCGACCATCGCGATCGGCGCCCCCTTCGGCCTGTCGAACACGGTCACCACCGGCATCGTCAGCGCCAAGAACCGCCCGGTGGCCTCCGGCGACGGCTCCGGCAGCAAGAGCTCGTACATGAGCGCGCTCCAGACGGACGCCTCGATCAACCCCGGCAACTCCGGCGGCCCGCTCCTCGACGGGCGCGGCGCGGTCATCGGCATCAACTCCGCCATCCAGTCGGCCGGCAACGGCGGCTTCGGCGGCGGCCAGGCCGGTTCGATCGGCCTCGGCTTCGCCATCCCGATCAACCAGGCGAAGAACGTCGCCGAGTCGCTGATCAAGACGGGCAAGCCGGTCTACCCGATCATCTCGGTCTCCGTGGACCTCCAGGCCAAGACCGACGGCGCCAAGATCTCCGAGCAGGGCGCGCCCGCCAACGAGCTGGTCGACCCCAACGGTCCGGCGGGCAAGGCGGGCCTCAAGCCCGGCGACGTCATCACCCAGTTCGGCGACAAGCCGATCGACAGCGGCCCGACCCTCATCAGCGAGATCTGGACGCACAAGCCCGGCGATGTCGTGAAGCTGACCTACCTGCGCGACGGCAAGCCGAACACCGTCGACATCACGCTCGGCTCGCGGGTCGGCGACAAGTAGGCACGGCTCCACGGCCGGTCCCCGCGCGCGGGGACCGGCCGGGACAGCTGGCCTGATGGCGAGGGGCCGTGGGCGCGAATACGCCTACGGCCCTCCCAATGTCCGCTTATGCTTCCCTCGTGTTCGATTCGCGGCACATACGTACTTTCCATGAAGTGGTCACCAACGGGTCCTACTCGGCGGCCGCTCGCGTCCTCGGCTACACCCAGCCTGCTGTCACCCAGCAGATGAAGGCGCTCGAACGCGCCGTCGGCACTCCGCTGTTCACCCGGGTCGGCCGCAAGATGCAGCTCACCGAGGCCGGGGAGTCCATGGCCCGGCACGCCGAGTCCATCCTCGGCAGTCTCTCCGCCGCAGAGGCCCAGCTGAAGGCGTACGCACGT
Source organism: Streptomyces sp. NBC_01296 (assembly GCF_035984415.1). NCBI lineage: Bacteria > Bacillati > Actinomycetota > Actinomycetes > Kitasatosporales > Streptomycetaceae > Streptomyces > Streptomyces sp. NBC_01296. The sequence goes on from NZ_CP130720.1 coordinate 4,607,286, forward strand.
CTGCGCACCGGGCGGGTGCGGCTGTGCGGCTTCCCCAGCGCCAACGTCACCCTGGTCCCGGAGGCCCTGAGCGGCCTGGCCAAGGAGCATCCGGGCATCCAGGTCGAGCTGCTGGAGGGGGAGCCCCCCGAGTCGCTGCGCCGGCTGGAGCGCGGGGAGTGCGACATCACCCTCGCCTTCACCTATCCCGGGCTCCACGAGGAGATTCCGGAGGAGGTCGCCGAGGTCAGACTCATGGAGGACCAGCTGACGGTGCTGCTCCCGACCGGGCACCCACTGGCCCGGCGGCGGGCCGTGCACCTGGCGGACCTGGCTGAGGAGCGGTGGATCGCCGGCTGCCCGCGCTGCCGGGCGAACCTGCTGCACGAGTGCGCCGAGTTGGGCTTCGTGCCCGACATCCGGTTCGCCACGGACGACAACCTGGTGGTGCAGAGCATGGTCGGGCAGGGGCTCGGCGTGGCGATGATGCCCGCACTGGTGCTGCCCTCCCTCTCCCTGAGCAAGGTGTGCGGGCGGCCGCTGCAGCCTGCCGCACGCCGGCACATCGCCGCGTACGTCTACCGCGACCATCTGCGGATCCCGGCGACGTCCGTGGTTCTCAACGCGCTGAAGCAGGCGGCCTCCAACCGCGTCGGCTGCTGACCGGCCGGTGCCCCTCCCCCGAATCCATAAGCGCTGCTTGGGATTTCAGGTGAGAACTGTCGTTGGACGTGATGGGACGGCTGCTCGACGCTGCCTGTATGACCACCACTACGCCGGCCCGTACGACCGCGAGGATGGCCGCCCTCGTCAGTGAGATCCGTACGGTCGTGGACCGGGGGCTGGCCCCGGACCTGACCGCCTACCTCGTCGGCGAGCGCGTCGCCCCGCATCTGGGTACGGCCGACCTGCTCACCCCCGAGCAGCGCGAGGGGCACCCCGACCGGTACCGGCAGCACGTCCTGCACGCGGAGCCGGACGGCAGCTTCTCGGTGGTCGCGCTGGTGTGGCTCCCCGGCCAGGAGACCGCCATCCACGACCACGTCTCCTGGTGCGTGGCCGGGGTGCACGAGGGCGAGGAGAGCGAGCTCCGCTACCGACTGGCCCCCGCCGCGGGCGAGTCCTGCGCCCGGCTGGTGGCGACCGAGCAGGTGGTCAACGGCCCCGGCGACGTCTGCGGATTCGCCCCGCCCGGCGATATCCACAAGGTCCGCAATTCCTGTCGCACCACGGCGATATCCCTTCACGTCTACGGAGCCGACGTCATCCGCCTGGGCAGCAGCGTCCGCCGCGTCTATACGCTCCCCACCGACTGATGGCCCTGCTGAACCGCCCGGTACGCGGGGCGGAGACGGAGCGCGCAGGGCGTGTTTCACGTGAAACATCCTCGTCCTGGCCGGGGTTGGGACTGGCGGCCGTGGGCGTGCTGGTGGCGTGGTGCGTGCACCGGCTGGTGCCCGACGTACCCATGCTGACCGCGTCGGTGGTGCTCGGCATCGCGGTGGCCCATCTCCCGGGCATACGGGAGGTCGTACGTGGAGCAGCCCGGCCAGGCCTTTCGCTGGCCGGCCGGCGGCTGATGCGCATCGGCATCGTCCTGCTGGGCCTCGGCCTGGGCCTGGACCAGGTGCTCCGGCTGGGCTGGGCCACGGTGGCGATGGTGGCCGCGGTGGTGGCCGCCACCTTCCTCGGCACGCTCTGGCTGGGCCGCAAGCTCGGCCTCCCCGGCGACCAGCCACTGCTGATCGCCACCGGGTACTCGATCTGCGGGGCCTCGGCGATCGGCGCGGTGAGCCAGGTGTCCGGCAGCGACGAGGAGGACGTCGCCGCCTCGGTGGCGCTGGTGACGCTGTGCGGGACGCTGGCCATCGCGGTCCTCCCCCTCCTCCAGGGCCCGTTGGGGCTCTCGGACCCGGCCTTCGGGCGCTGGGTCGGCGCGAGCGTCCACGACGTCGGCCAGGTGGTCGCCACCGCCCAGACGGCGGGCCCGGGAGCGCTCGGCGAGGCCGTCCTGGTCAAGCTGATGCGGGTGGCCCTGCTGGCCCCGCTGGTGGCCGCCGTGGCCTTCTCCGTACGGGCGCGCCGGCAGGGTGTCCGCACGCCCTCGGGCCGCCGCCCCGCGCCGGTGCCGCTGTTCGTGGCCGGGTTCCTGGCCGCGGCCGCGCTGCGCGCCACCGGGGTGCTGCCCGACGCGGCACTGGAGTGGGCGCACACCGCGCAGGAACTGCTGCTGGCAGCGGCCCTGTTCGGGCTCGGTAGTGCGGTGGACCTCCCCCGGCTGGCCAAGACCGGTGGACGGGCCGCGGTACTGGGGCTCGGTGCCTGGATCGTGGTGGCCGGGGTCTCGTACGCGGGAGTGCTGCTGACGATGTGACCCGCAGGGCATCGTCCATCGACGGGAGTTCGCCAATTCCTGGCCGGAACCGAACGAACGTTCCGACCGTCTCCTGACTTCTCGTGCCGCGCGTGCGACTCTGCGGCCGATCCGCACCGACAGCTCTTCACCCCCACCCTGCCCGCTCCGACGGGACCGGGCACGGCAGAAGGAGTCCTGCGTGAATCGTCATCGCACGGCCTTATCGGTCCTCATGGCGGCGGGCGCCCTGATCGCGGGCGCGCTGACGGCGGCCACCCCCTCGGCCGCCGCCGACGCCCCGGCCTCGTTCAAGCAGCAGCACAGCCAGGGTTTCTGGACCGCCGAGCGGATGCGCGGCGCCACCCCGCTGGACGTGACGGCAGCGCCCGGGGCCGGGCGGGCGCGGGTCGCGGCCTCGGACCGGCCCACGGCGGTCGCCCCGACGGCGGCGTCGTCCGCGGCTGCCTCCCCGACGGCGTTCCCCCAGGCGGGCGGCGCGTGGACGGGCGGCGGCGCGGTGGTCAAGACCTCGGGCCGGGTCTTCTTCACCTTCGGAGACCGGACCGCGTCCTGCTCGGGTGACTCCATCACCAGCGCCAACGGCAGCACGGTCATCACCGCCGGCCACTGCGTGAAGTACCAGGGAACCTGGCACACCAACTGGATCTTCGTCCCCGCGTACGACAACGGGACCGCGCCCTACGGCCAGTGGTCGGCCACCAAGACCTTCGCCACCGACCAGTGGGCCGCCAGCGAGGACATGAACATGGACGTCGGCCTCGCCGTCGTCGCCCCGCTGAACGGCCAGAAGCTGAGCCAGGTCGTCGGTGCCCAGGGGATCCTGTTCAACGGCGGCTACAACAAGAAGATGTACTCCTTCGGGTTCCCGGCGGCCGCGCCCTACGACGGCACGAAGCTGGTCTACTGCAGCGGGAACACCAGCAAGGACTTCCTGCTGACCAAGGACCACGGCCTGGGCTGCAACATGACCGGCGGCTCCAGCGGCGGCCCCTGGTTCCAGGACTTCAACGAGTCCACGGGCCTGGGCACCCAGGTCTCGGTGAACAGCTTCGGCTACACCTTCCTGCCCAACCGGATGTTCGGCCCCTACTTCGGCAACGAAGCGAAGGCGGCCTACGACAAGGCCCAGAATTCCTGACCCGGCCGCCCCCCACCTGCCGGTACTCTGTACCGGCCAGGTGGGTTGCCCGAGCGGCCTAAGGGAACGGTCTTGAAAACCGTCGTGGCGCGAGTCACCGTGGGTTCAAATCCCACACCCACCGCGCAGGTCAGAAGGGGTGCCCCATCAACTGGGGCACCCCTTCTGCGTTCAGCCTGTCTCACCCTCACTCGCCCGCCCGCCGGGCGGTCTCGGCCAGGCCGACCCCGGATCGGAGCCAGAACGCCGCCACGGCGTGTACGGGGTGGACTTCCCACGGGGCATCTTCCCCACCCTTGAGCGTCCGGTCCTCGAGGATGTGGCGATTGAGCTGCGGGAGCAACTTCAGGCAGACCGTCCCCACCCCCAGAGCTGCCATCGCTCCGCCGTCCGTCCCGCCTTCCCCGTCGGCCGCGAAGGCCTTGGGCGGGCCGGGTCAGCGGCTCCGCTCCCGACAGCCATGTCACCCGAATGGCGCAACACGATGTGCCACCCAGATGGCGGAAGATCAAGCTGGTTAGTGCCCCAACCGAGGCAATCCGTGAAAGGGAAACCAAATGCGCATTCGACGAATCCTTGCTGCCGTCATCGCCACGGCAGCCCTCGCCGGACTCGGCCTCACAGGCGCCGCCACCGCCACCGCCGCCACCGCACAGGGTGCCCCGTCCTACGTCACCCCTTCCGAGTGCAAGCAGGGCGGCGGAACGCCCGATCTGACGGACAACCTCTGCAAGGGCGGCACGTACAACGGGGAGAAGATCGACTAACGCCACAAGGCGCCCCGCAGCCACGCGCCGCGGGGCGCTCCCGCGCGAGCGTAGCCGGGAGAGCCACAGGGGCTGTGCCGAGGGATGCAGCACGTCATAGACGCAGGTCAGGCCCTGTCAGGCAGAGAGAAACCGGATGGTCTTGAAAACGCGCTGATCAGAAGGGCGCCCCGGATCCGGGGCGCCCCGTCGTCATGGGCGGGGTGCGTCCGGGGTGCGGATGCGGCCCGGGGTGGTGCCGAGGCGCTGTCGCAGCAGGGTGGTGAGGGTCGAGGCGTTCTCGTAGCCGACGCGGCGGGCCACTGCCTCGGTGGGGAGGTCGGTGGTGCGCAGCAGGTGGGTGGCCTGCTCGAGCCGGATGGTCTGGGCGAAGCGCAGGGGCGACACTCCCAGTACCCGGTCCACGGCCCGCTGCAGGGTCCGTTCGCTCGCGCCGACCGACCGGGCCGCGTCGGCCATCCGCAGGGGTTCGTCGATGTGCTCCCGCACCCAGCGTTCGAAGGCGCTGACCAGGGGATCGGTGCGGGCCAGGTGGCTGGGGATCGCGTAGCCGGCCTGGGTGGGCCGGTCGTCGACCACCAGGTAGCGGGCCGTGAGCTCCGCCAGTACGGGACTCGCCTGCCGGACCAAGGCGAGCGCGAGGTCGAGGTGGGCCATGGCGGCGCCGGCGGTGATCACCCCGTCGGCGTGGGCCAGCATGCTGCTCTCGTCCAGTGCCACGTGCGGGTAGGCCTGCCGGAAGGCCGGGGCCAGCCACCAACTGGTGGTGGCGCTGAGCCCGTCCAGGACCCCCGCCTCGGCGAGGAGGAACGTGCTCGTGCAGGCCGCGGCCAGGGGGATGCCGTCGGTACGGGCCTGCCGCAGGGCCTCGCGTTCCGGCCCGCGTTCCGCCGATGCCACCCAGCCCAGCAGAGGTTCGGGCTGCTTGGGGCCGGCGCCGGGTACGACGAGGAGATCGGGCCGGGGGGCGTCCTCGATGGCGACGGCCTCGACCACGTGCCCCGAGGCGGTGCGCACGGCGCCGGAGCCGCTGACCCGGGTCAGCTCCCAGCGCGGCGGCGGATGGGGCAGCTCTCCGCGCAGTTCATTGGCCATCTGCAGGACGTCGAGGACCGTGGCCAGCCCGGAGTCGAAGAGATCGTCCATGACCAGCACCGAGATCTGCATGTCGGAAACGGTAAAGCATCCGGCGGATCCGCCACTGAGCGCGGACGGTCGCCCGCTCCTACGGTGGTCGTACCGCACGGCGCGGTACGCACCACAGCAGAAGGAGACCTTCATGACCAGCGCTTCCGTCCCCGAGACCACCCGCGTCGGCCTGCTCGCCCGGATCGAGGCCAAGCCGGAGCACGCCGCCGACGTGGAGGGCCTGCTCACCGGTGCCCTCGCCCTGGCCCGGGAGGAAACCGGCACCACGGTCTGGTTTGCGCTGCGGCTCGGACCGACCACGTTCGGCGTCTTCGACGCCTTCGGCAGCGACGAGGACCGCACCGCCCACCTCCAGGGCAGGATCGCCGCGGCTCTCATGGAGAACGCCCCGAAGCTGCTCGTCGAGGCCCCCGAGATCCTCCCTGTCGACATCCTGGCGGCCAAGCTCGCCTGATTCCTTCGCCGAACAAGCAGGGGTGAGGGGCCGGTCCGTGGCCCCGTCCGGCCGCGAGAAGAGGAGGCCGAGGTGGCGTTACGCCCTTTGAGTGGTGTTTGTCGGAAGATCGGCGCGCGTGGTGGGGGCGCTGCGGTTGCGAACACATCATGACGAATGTATGCAGATCCGCCCGTCGGAACATCGCGAAACAAGGGACCTCGTCATGGCTCACCGCATCACCGTCACGTCGATCTGGACCGCGGTCATCACCGCTCTCGTGGCGCTCCTCTCCTCTCTCGGGTTCGCCGCCAAGGCCGCCCCGGCCGCCGCCCCCGCCGCTGCTCCCGCCCGCCGCACGGCCGCCGTGCGCCGGCCGGCCCGGCCGATGGGCCGGCGGAGCTGGCGGGCGATGATGCGCGGCGGATCGCTCCCGCCGACCATCAAGCAGCGGATCCGCGCCGAGGCGCACGGCAAGGCCCCGTCCGTCCGTCGCTCGACCACCGCCGCGTCCCTGGTCGGGGCGGCCTCCGGAGCCGGCCGCGAAGAGCTCGAGCTGGTCGCGTAGCGCCCGTACGGAGACGCACTGCTCGCCTCTTGGCTCTTGCCTCTTACGTCTTACCTCGTACGGACGCAGCACCCCATACGCAGCACACGGGACCCAGTACGCAGTACGCAGCACACAGCAGGCAGTACGCACCGACACCGACACCGACACCGACACCAACACCAGCAGCACCAGCAGGCGCTGGAGCCCGGTCGGCAGGTCGCGACCGCGGATCGCGCCGGCGCTGTGCCCCCGGAGCGGGGCGCGGTGGGATGGCCCCGGCGGGCGCCGGGGGCGCGCAGAGGGCGTGAAGCTTGGCATTGCAGGGCCGCAGGCCCGGGAGACGGTGGGGTTCCCGGACGGCGCGGCCCTTTTCGGCATGTCCGGCGCACATGAGTTTGAGGGAACGTTTCAGCTCGTGCATCACGGCGGTTTCAACCCCCTTCCGAGGCGCTGGCCTGGGGCATCGGGATGCGAGCGAGGTTTATCCGATGTTGCTCATACTTGCGGGGGAATCGTGGAGTCCGCGGTGGTTCGCCGGGGATTCGGTGGGCAACTCTGGTGTCGCGACGTCGTCACCAGACAGAACGACCGAGGCGGTCGGCCAACTGCCTTGGAGCAAGTCCCACTTCGGTTTTCTGGAGGATTCAGACATGGCAAGCATCCGTACCGCCCGCGTCTTCGCCGCTGTCGCCGCTCTCCCCCTCGCCGTCGCCCTCTTCGGCGGTGTGGCCTCGGCCGACAACGGCTCCTTCGCGAACGACGGATCGAATGCGAGCGTCGCCAGCGTCATCGGCAGCGGTGTCGGCGGTAACAACCACGGCAACTCGTCCACCTCCCAGCAGGTCGCCACCGGCTCCGGCGCGTCCAACCAGAACAACACCGCGCAGGTCAACGGCTCGGCCTTCACGGCGATCCACCAGGCCAACTCCAACGTCGCGGTCAACTTCCACCCCTGGTGGTAGGTGCTCCCCGGGTCCTGTGACTGCTGAGGGCGCCTGTGCCACCGGACCGGCTGAGGTCTGGTGGCACAGGCGCTCTCGCGCGTCCGGGCGACGATCCGGCCGAGCTCCTTCCGGGCTCTCCCGACCTTGACATCGACAGGGAATCTGACGGACAGTCAGGTTCACTCGATGATGTGATGCCGGGAGGCCAGCGCCGTGCACCTCGCCCCGACCGAAGGCCAGTTGCGGCTCCGCGCCGAACTGCGGGAGTACTTCCACGATCTGCTGCCGGACGGGCCCCCCGAGGAACCCGCCGCCCAGCGTGCACTGTTGCGCCGCATCGGCGCCGACGGACTGCTCGGCCTCGGCTGGCCCGTCGAGTACGGCGGCCAAGGGCGCGGCCCCGAAGAGCAGTTCGTGTTCTTCGACGAGGCCTACCGGGCCGGCGCCCCCGTCTCCATGGTCACGCTCAACACCGTCGGCCCGACCCTGATGAAGTACGGGACCCCGGAGCAGAAGGACTACTTCCTGCCCCGGATCCTGCGCGGTGACACCGTCTTCGCCATCGGCTACTCGGAGCCCGGGGCCGGCACGGACCTCGCCTCGCTGCGCACCCGCGCCGTACGCGACGGAGCCGACTGGGTCGTCGACGGGCAGAAGATCTTCACCTCCAACGCCCAGAACGCGGACTGGATCTGGCTCGCCTGCCGCACCGATCCCGACGCCCCCAAGCACAAGGGCATCTCGATCATCCTGGTGCCCACCGACGCCGCGGGCTTCGCCTGGACGCCGATCGACACGGTCGGCGGCCTCACGACCACGTCGACGTACTACGACTCCCTGCGCGTGCCCGCCGGCAACCTCGTCGGCCCCGAGCACGGCGGCTGGGGACTGATCACCAACCAGCTCAACCACGAGCGCGTGGCCCTCGCCGCCATCGGCATGCAGGCGGAGGACTTCTATGCGGGCGCGCTCCGCCAGGCCCGCACCCCCGATCCGGTCACCGGCGAACGCCCCGCCGACCTGCCCTGGGTGCAGTCCCGGCTCGCCGAGGCACATGCCCGGCTGGCCGCCGTACGCCTCCTCAACTGGCGCCTCGTCCAGGACGTGGGCAGCGGCGCACTGGCCCCCGGCGACGCCAGCGGCGTGAAGTTCCTCGGCACCGAGTCCACCGTCGAGGTGTACCGGATGTGCCAGGAGGTGGTGGGCGAGGAGGCCCTCGTACGGGGGCCTGCGGCCTTCGCCGGCGGCGAGCTGGAACGGATGAACCGGGCCGCCCAGATCAACACCTTCGGCGGCGGGGTCAGCGAGGTCCAGCGGGAGATCGTCGCCATGATGCGGCTCGGCATGAAGGGGAGGAAGCGATGACCGCCACGGCGGACCAGGCAGCGGGCACGGACGCGGAGGAGGCCGCCCGGTTCCTCGCGCTGCTCAAGGCCTTCGAGGGGCAGTCCGCAGCCACCGCGGGCCGGGGCAAGGACCCGGTCAACCTGCCCATGATCCGGCACTGGTGCGAGGCGATGGGCGACGCCGACCCCGCCTACACCGGCCCGGACGCCATCGCCCCGCCCACCATGCTCCAGGCCTGGACGATGGGCGGGCTCTCGGGCCACGGCGACCGCTCCTGCGCCTACGACGAGCTCCTCGGGCTGCTCGACGACGCGGGCTGCACCTCCGTGGTGGCCACCGACTGCGAGCAGGAGTACCTGCGTCCGCTGCGCCCCGGCGACACGATCACCTACGACGCCGTCATCGAGTCGGTGTCGCCGCGCAAGACGACCAAGCTGGGCACCGGCCACTTCGTGACCACCCGCATGGACGTCCGCGCGGACGGCGAACTCGCCGGGACCCACCGCTTCCGGATCCTCAAGTACGCGCCCGCCGCCCCGCGCGGGAAGAAGCCCGCGGCCCGGCGCCCCCGCCCGGTGGTCAACCGCGACAACCAGGGGTTCTGGGACGGGGTCGCGGACCACAAGCTGCTGATCCAGCGCTGCACCGCCTGCGCGACCCTGCGCTTCCCCTGGCTGCCCGGTTGCAACGCCTGCGCGAGCCTGGACTGGGACACCGTCGAGGCTTCCGGCGCCGGCACGGTGTTCAGCTACGTCGTCATGCACCACCCGCCCTTCCCGGCCTTCACCGCGCATGAAAATGCCGCTGCCGGGGCGGGTCCGTACGCGGTCGCCCTCGTCGAACTCGCCGAGGGCGTCCGGATGGTCAGCAACATCACCGGCGTCCCGTACGACAAGGTGCGCATCGGGCTGCCCGTGCAACTGGAGTTCCTGCGGGTCGACGAGGACCTGGAACTGCCGGTCTTCCGAGGGAGCGAGGGCTGATGGACTTCCACCCCACCGAGGAGCAGGCAGCGGCGGCCGGACTCGCCGCCCGGATCTTCCGCGATCTCGCCACCCACGAACGCCTCGCCGCCGCCGGTACCGGCAGCGACGCCGAACTGTGGAAGGCGCTCACCGCCGCCGGGCTGACCGCCGCCGTGGAGGACGTCGGTCTGCTCGGCCTGGTGCTGCTGCTCGAGGAGCAGGGCCGCACCACCGCGCAGGTCCCGTACGCCGCCACCTGCGTGTACGGGATCCTGCCCGTCGCCGCGCACGGCAGCGCCGAGCAGCGCGCCCGGCTGCTGCCCGCCCTGGGCTCGGGCGAGGCGGTCGCCACCGGCGCCTTTCCGGCCCGCGGCCGCATCACCGCTGCGCCGGACGGCCGGCTGACCGGGGCGGCCCCCGTCGTGCCCTGGCTGCGCGATGCCACGCACGTCCTGGTCCCGGACGCCGACCGGACGCTGTGGCTCGTACGGACGGACGCGCCCGGTGTGGGGACGGCCGATGTGGAGACCACGGCCCCCTGGTCGGCGGGGCGGCTCACCCTGGCCGGGGCCGAGGCGGAACGGCTGGGGGACGGAGGGGCCCACGAAGAGGTCCTGGCCACTGCCCGCACCGCCTTCGCCGGGCTGCAGGCGGGGGTGTGCGCAGGCTCCCTGGCCCGCGCCGTCGAGTACACCTCCACCCGCGAGCAGTTCGGCCGGCCGCTCTCCACGAACCAGGGGGTGATGCTGCGCGCGGCCGACGCGTACATGGACACGGAGGCGATCCGGGTCACCGCGTACGAGGCCGCCTGGCGGATCGACGAGGGACTTCCGGCGCGCGAGCACGCCTTGACCGCAGCCTGGTGGGCCTCGGAGGCGGGCAAGCGGGTCGTGCACGCGGGCCAGCACCTGCACGGCGGGATGGGCGCCGACCTGGACCATCCCGTCCACCGGCACTTCCTCTGGGGGCGCCAGCTGGACGCGTACCTGGGCTGCGGCAGTGAGCTGCTGGCCGAACTGGGCGCACTCCTGTCCGACCACGCCGCACCCGAGGGGGACCACGCATGAACGTCGGCGACACACTGGCGTCGCTGGAGATCCCGGTGACCCGCACGCTGATCGTCGCGGGCGCGATCGCCTCCCGCGACTACCAGGACGTGCACCACGACGCCTCGCTCGCGCGCGAGAAGGGCTCCCCGGACATCTTCATGAACATCCTGACCACCAACGGCCTGGTCGGCCGGTACATCACCGATCGCCTCGGGCCGGGCGCCGTCCTGCGCAAGGTGGCCATCCGCCTCGGCGCCCCCAACCACCCCGGCGACACGATGGTCCTGACCGGCACGGTGGCCGCCGTCGACGGGAACACCGTGGAGATCCGGGTCGTCGGCGCCAACGGCGTCGGCCACCACGTCATCGGCACGGTCATCGCGGAGGTGGCGGCATGAGCGTCAGCCGCCGCGACACACTCGGCGGCCGAGCCGCCATCGCCGGCATCGGCGCGACCGAGTTCTCCAAGGACTCCGGCCGCAGTGAGCTGCGGCTCGCCGTGGAGGCCGTGCACGCCGCCCTCGACGACGCCGGGCTGACCCCCGCCGACGTCGACGGCATGGTCACCTTCACCATGGACACCAGCCCCGAGATCACCGTGGCCCAGGCCGCCGGCATCGGGGACCTCTCCTTCTTCTCCCGCATCCACTACGGCGGGGGCGCGGCCTGTGCCACCGTCCAGCAGGCCGCCCTCGCCGTCGCCACCGGGGTCGCGGAGGTCGTGGTCTGCTACCGCGCCTTCAACGAGCGCTCCGGCCGGCGCTTCGGCTCCGGAGTGCAGCAGCGCGAGCCCTCGGCAGAGGGCGCGGCGCTCGGCTGGTCGCTGCCCTGGGGGCTGCTCACCCCGGCCTCCTGGGTGGCCATGACGGCCCAGCGCTACCTGCACGCCTACAACCTGACCCCCGAGGCCTTCGGCCACGTCGCGGTCACCGACCGCCGGCACGCCGCGAACAACCCCGCCGCGTACTTCCACGGCAAGCCCATCACCCTCGCCGACCACGCCGCCTCGCGCTGGATCGTCGAACCGCTGCGGCTGCTGGACTGCTGCCAGGAGACCGACGGCGGCCAGGCGGTGATCGTCACCAGCACCGAGCGGGCCCGGGACCTGCGCCATGCCCCCGCCGTGATCACGGCGGCTGCGCAGGGCGCCGGCCGCCGGCAGGAGGCCATGACCTCCTTCTACCGCGACGACCTCACCGGGCTGCCGGAGATGGACGTGGTCGCCCGGCAGCTGTGGCGGACCAGCGGACTGCGGCCCTCGGACATCGACGTCGGTATCCTCTACGACCACTTCACCCCCTTCGTCCTGATGCAGCTGGAGGAGTTCGGCTTCTGCAAGCCCGGCGAGGCCGCCGACTTCGTGGCCGCGGACGCGCTGGCGCTCAACACCCACGGAGGACAGCTCGGGGAGGCGTACCTGCACGGCATGAACGGCATCGCCGAGGCCGTCCGCCAGCTGCGCGGCACCTCCGTCAACCAGGTGGCGGGAGCCGCCCGTGCCCTGGTCACGGCCGGTACCGGGGTCCCGACGTCCGGACTGATCCTCGGCGCCGACGGCTGAGGCCGGGCCCCCTGGCCGTCTCTTGCACGGCCCCCGGGCCGCCCGCGGCGCACCCCGCCTCCTCCACCTTCAGGAGGTGGGGTGAGCCCCACCCCTACAACCTGAGATGGATCCAGCTTCGGCACTTGCGGCCGATCCCAGGCCGGGGCCGCGCTTCTAGCGTGGAGCCATGACCACGCCTGTGTGCACGCTCGCCTCGAACCCGACGCCGTACCCGTCGTTCTCGGCGTACGTCCGGACCCGCGGCACGGTCCTGATGCGCACCGCGCGCTCGCTCACCGCCAACCCGTGCGATGCCGAGGACCTGCTGCAGACGGCCCTCGCCAAGACGTACGTCGCCTGGGACCGCATCGAGGACCACCGCGCCCTCGACGGATACGTCCGGCGGGCCCTGGTCAACACCCGTACCTCCCAGTGGCGCAAGCGCAAGGTCGACGAGTTCGCCTGTGACGAGCTCCCGGAGACCGAGGACACGCCGGCATCCGACCCCGCCGAGGCGCAGGCGCTGCGCGACGCGATGTGGCGCGCGGTGACCCGGCTGCCCGACCGGCAGCGCGCGATGGTCGTCCTGCGCTACTACGAGGACCTGAGCGAGGCACAGACCGCCGAGCTGCTCGGGGTGTCGATCGGCACGGTCAAGAGCGCCGTCTCCCGCGCGCTGGTCAAGCTCCGCGACGACCCGGAGCTCACCCCGGTCCGCTGAACCGGCCCAGGCTTCTCCCCCAGCCACCGCCGGGAGGCACTCCCGGTGAAACAGCCCGGGATGTTTCACGTGAAACAGTCACGGCGCCCCGGCCCTGTGCGCGATGCACCGCGAGCCCGCCCCCAGCCTGTGCACGATGCCAACGCAAGGACCCGAACAGCGATTACTTGCCGCGTTGGTACCCCCGGGTAGTGACATGCCGACCGGTACGTGCGCAGAATCGACGGCATCCGTAGCCGCCGCAGCGCCGCAGCGCCCACCGGGAGGACGCTTTGCTGAGCACCATGCAGGACGTACCGCTCCTCGTCACCCGCATACTCCAGCACGGGATGACGATCCACGGTAAATCCCAGGTCACGACCTGGACCGGGGAGGCCGAGCCGCACCGCCGCAGCTTCGCCGAGATCGGTACCCGCGCCACCCGCCTCGCCAACGCCCTGCGTGACGAGCTGGGCGTCCAGCAGGACGACCGGGTGGCCACCCTGATGTGGAACAACGCGGAGCACGTCGAGGCGTACTTCGCGATCCCCTCCATGGGCGCCGTCCTCCACACCCTCAATCTGCGACTGCCTCCCGAGCAGCTGGTCTTCATCGTCAACCACGCGGCCGACCGGGTCGTCCTGGTCAACGGGACCCTGCTGCCGCTGCTCGCACCGCTGCTGCCGCACCTGCCCACCATCGAGCACGTGGTGGTCTCCGGCATCGGCGACCGCTCCGCGCTGGACGGGCTGGATGTCCGGGTCCACGAGTACGAGGAGCTCCTCGCGGGCCGCCCCGACAGCTACGACTGGCCGGAGCTGGACGAGCGCCAGGCCGCCGCCATGTGCTACACCTCCGGCACCACCGGCGACCCCAAGGGCGTCATCTACTCCCACCGCTCGATCTACCTGCACTCCATGCAGGTCAACATGGCCGAGTCGATGGGCCTGACCGACAAGGACACCAGCCTCGTCGTCGTCCCGCAGTTCCACGTGAACGCCTGGGGCCTGCCCCACGCCACCTTCATGACCGGCATCAACATGCTGATGCCGGACCGCTTCCTGCAGCCCGCCCCGCTCGCCGAGATGATCGAGCGGGAGAAGCCCTCGCACGCCGCGGCCGTCCCCACCATCTGGCAGGGCCTGCTCGCCGAGGTCACCGCCAACCCGCGCGACCTCACCTCCATGAAGCAGGTCACCATCGGCGGCGCGGCCTGCCCGCCCTCTCTGATGGAGGCCTACGACAAGCTCGGCGTCCGCCTCTGCCACGCCTGGGGCATGACCGAAACCTCCCCGCTCGGCACCATGGCGCACCCACCGGCCGGCCTCAGCGCCGAGGAGGAGTGGCCGTACCGCGTCACCCAGGGCCGCTTCCCGGCGGGCGTCGAGCCGCGCCTGGTGGGCCCCGGGGGCGACATCCTGCCCTGGGACGGCGAATCGGCGGGCGAGCTGGAGGTGCGCGGCACCTGGATCGCGGGCGCCTACTACGGCGGCGCCTCCGGCGAACCGCTGCGCCCCGAGGACAAGTTCAGCGCGGACGGCTGGCTCAAGACCGGCGACGTCGGCGTGATCAGCCCCGACGGGTACCTGACGCTGACCGACCGGGCCAAGGACGTCATCAAGTCCGGCGGCGAGTGGATCTCCAGCGTCGAGCTCGAGAACGCGCTGATGGCGCACCCCGAGGTCGCCGAGGCGGCGGTCGTCGCCGTTCCGGACGACAAGTGGGGCGAGCGGCCGCTGGCCACCGTCGTCCTCAAGGAGGGCGCGAGCGTGGACTACGCGGGGTTGCGCGTCTTCCTCGGCCAGTCCATCGCCAAGTGGCAGCTGCCCGAACGCTGGGCGATCGTCGCGGCCGTGCCGAAGACCAGCGTCGGCAAGTTCGACAAGAAGGTCATACGCAAGCAGTACGCGGACGGCGAGCTGGACGTCACCAAGCTCGGCTGAAACGGCGCGCGGTACCTGCTCAGCCCTGGCCGGCCTTCGTCAGCCAGGGCCGCAGCAGCCTGCTGACGGCGGGCATCGCCAGGTAGGTCATCAACGTGCTGAAGACGACGGCGAAGGCGGCCGTCCGCAGGACGAAGTGCAGGTTCACCAGGTACGGCCCGAGCACCGCGTTGCCGGCGAGCGAGATCGGGAAGATGGCCAGCCCCGAGCTGATCGCCATCTTCCACCGCGGCGGCGCGGGCCGGGTCGTACCCGGTTTCGCGAACCAGGTCTCCATGCCGTGCAGTTCGCGCCGGGCTATCTCGGTGTGGTGGTGGCCCAGGCAGTTGGAGAACCACTGGGCCCGCTCGGCGGAGTCCTGCCACCGCTGGAAGGCCGCATGGTCCCGGAAGCGGTGGACCAGGAACCACGGCCCGCCGTCCGTCGCCGGACGGAACAGTCCGTACCCCAGGTGCCCCGGGAAGGTCGCGGCCGTCTCCAGGATGCCGTGGGCCCAGGCCTCGAACGTCTCCTCGTGGCCCGGCTCCACCTGCCGGGCGATGAGGAGGTTCACCTCCCCGTTGTCGGCGGGGACGGTGTGCTCGCTCGTGTCGATGATGGCCATCGGGCCAGGATGGCTAGTTCGTGCCGATCTTGGCCAGCAGGTCCACGATGCGGCCCTGGACGTCCGCCGTGGTGGATCGCTCGGCGAGGAAGAGCACGCTCTCCCCGGAGGCCAGGCGCGGCAGTTCGGCCGGCTCGATCCCCGTAGCCGTGTAGACGACCAGCGGCGTCCGGTTGAGCTGCCCGTTGGCACGCAGCCAGTCCACGATCCCGGCCCGCCGGCGCCGGACCTGCATCAGGTCCATGACGACCAGGTTGGGCCGCATCCGCGTCGCCAGCTCCACCGCGTCGGTGTCCGCGCCCGCCCGTGCGACCTGCAGGCCGCGCCGTTCCAGGGCGGCCGTCAGCGCGGTCGCGATCTCGTCGCGCTCCTCGATCAGCAGCACCCGGGAGGGGTGCTGCTCGCTGTCGCGCGGCGCGAGCGCCTTGAGGAGGACGGCCGGGTCGGCCCCGTACGCCGCCTCGCGCGTGGCGTGCCCCAGCCCGGCCGTGACCAGTACGGGCACCTCCGCGGCCACCGCGGCCTGGCGCAGGGACTGCAGGGCGGTCCGGGTGATCGGCCCGGTCAGCGGGTCCACGAACAGCGCGGCGGGGAACGCGGCGATCTGCGCGTCCACCTCCTCGCGGGAGTGCACGATCACCGGGCGGTAGCCGCGGTCGCTGAGCGCCTGCTGGGTCTGCACATCGGGCGCCGGCCACACCAGGAGGCGGCGCGGGTTGTCCAGGGGCTCCGGAGGCAGTTCGTCGTCCACGGGCAGCGGTACGGGCCGGTTGACCACCTCGACGGCGCCGCCGGGCCCGTCCAGCGGCTCGGGGCCCTCGTCGGCGCCCGCCTCGGGGGCTCCTATCGCGAACGCCCGGCCCTGGGGCGCGGGCTCGGCCAGCCGGCGCCTGCGGCCGGAGCCGCTCGTGCCGCCTGCGCCGTTGGTGCTTGCGGAGTCGACCGAGATGCCCTGGCCGAGGGTGCCGAGGGCGCGCACGCTGATCGGCTGTGCGGCCTCCGCCGGGGAGTCCTGAACCTGCCGGGCCCCGGGCACGGCGCCCTGGCCCGCGGCCTCGTCCTCCTCGGGTGCGGTACGGGCCGCCGGAACCGGCCAGGCCGGAGTGGCGGGCAGCGCACGCCGCCGCCCGGTCGGGGTTACGGGTTCCTCCGAAGCCGCGGCAGGGGCCGGCTGCGCGGCGGGGGCCGCGGGCTCGGCACCGGGCGCGCCCAGGACCCGGCGCCCGCGCCGCCCGGCCGGGGCCTCGCCCTCGGCCTCGCCGGGAGCAGGAGCCGGACCGGCCATGGCGGGGGTCTGCGCGGCGGCCGGAGCCGGGGCCGCGCCCTGGGCCGGCGCGGGAGCCGGCGCCGGGGTCGGTCCGGCGGGCAGCGCGAAGCCGCCCTCCGGGGCGATGGGCCGCGCGGGGGCCTGCGGGGCGGCCTGCACCGGTCCGAGCCCCGTCGCGGGCACGGGACCGCCGGGCTGCGGCGCGGCCGCCGGACCCAGCGCCCGCCGGCGCCCGGCGGGATGTTCGCTCACCGGAACCGGCGGCACGGCAGGCACCGGCGGTACGGGCGCCACCGGCGAACCCGAGCCCGGCGCCACCGGCGAGGCCAGGCCCTGCGGTACCGGCGCGCCCGCCGGCACCGGGGGCACACCGGGACCGGGAGACACCTGAGGCACGGGCGGGAGCGCGGGCAGGGCGGTGCCCTGCGGGGGCACGGGCCGGCCGGGGCCGCCCTGAACGCCCTCGCCGCCGGTTCCGGTTCCGCTTCCGTCGCCGTCCCGGCCGCGGCGGCGCCCGGTGCCCAGGCCCGCGGGGTTCACCGGGGACTGCGCGAGCTCGGGGCTCGCGGCGTCGACGGCACCGGCCTCGCCCGCACGCCGCCGCCCGGACGCCAGTGCCAGCGCACTCCCGCCCCCGGCGGCGCCGTTCGCCTTCGCCTCGTCGGCCGCGTCCTCGAGGAACGCGTCCACCCCGCGCCGGGCCCGTCGCCCGGCAGGGCCCTTGCCTGCGGCCTCGGCCGAGGGCTCCTTCGCGGGCTCCGGTTCCGGATCCGGCAGCGTCACCGTGCCGGCCCCCGCACCCAGCGGCAGCTCCAGCACGTACGCACCGCCGGGCGCGCCCGGCACCTCCACCGTCTGCAGCACGCCCCCGTGTGCGGTCACGATGCCCCGCACGATCGGCTCGTGCACCGGGTTCCCGCCTTCGTACGGCCCGCGCACCTCGATCCGTACGACGTCGCCCCGCTGGGCGGCGGCCACCACGATCGTCGAGTCGCTGTACCCGCTGCCCTGGCGGGTCTTGCCGGTGGCGTCGACCCCGGCGACGTCCGCGATCAGGTGCGCGAGGGCGCCGGCGATCCGCTCGGCGTCCACCTCTGCCTCGATGGTCGGGGCGTGCACGGCGAACTGCACGCGGCCCGGGCCGATCAGCTCGACCGCGCCGTCGACGCCGGCCGCGACGACCCCGTCGATCAGGACCTTCTTCTTCTTGAGCTTCTCGGTGCCCGCGTCGAGGCGCTGGAAGCCGAGCACGTTGTCGACGAGCGCGGTCATCCGCGAGTACCCGGCGGCCAGGTGGTGCAGCAGCTGGTTGGCCTCGGGCCACAGCTGTCCCGCGTCGTCGGCGGCCAGCGTGGCCAGCTCGCCGCGCAGCTCCTCCAGCGGCCCGCGCAGGGACTCGCCGAGGACCGCCAGCAGCTGTGCGTGCCGCGCCGCCAGGGCGTCGTAGGGCCGCCGGTCCGTGAACGTCATGACGGCGCCGACGAGCAGCTCCCCGTCCCGTACGGGCGAGGTCGTCAGGTCGACGGAGACCGGCTGCCCGGCCTTGTTCCACAGCACCTGGCCGCGCACCCGGTGCTTGCGGCCGCTGCGCAGGGTGTCGGCGAGCGGGGACTCCTCGAAGGGGAACGGCGAGCCGTCGGCGCGCGAGTGCTGGATCAGCCCGTGCAGCTCGCGGTTGCCGAGGTCGGTGGCGCGGTACCCGAGGATCTGCGCGGCGGCCGGGTTGACGAGGACGACGCGCCCGTCGGTGTCCGTGCCGACGACGCCCTCGGCGGCGGCCCGCAGGATCATCTCGGTCTGCCGCTGCGAGCGGGCCAGCTCGGCCTCGGTGTCCACGGTCTCGGAGAGATCGCGTACGACGAGCATCAGCAGCTCGTCACCCGTGTAGGGCTGCGGCTCGCGGTAGGCGTCGCGGCCGTCGAGGTGGGCTGCGGTGACCTCGACGGGGAACTCGGTGCCGTCGGTACGGCGCGCGACCATCCGCTTGGGCCTGGCCCGGCCGCCCTCGTCCTCGCCGGGCCGGCGCATGGAGCCGGGGATCAGCTTGGAGTCGAACTCGGGGAGCAGGTCCAGCACGCCGCGGCCGACGAGCCCGGTGCCGGGACTCTCCATGACCTCGAGAGCGATCGAATTCGCGTTGACGACCGTGCCGTTGGCGTTGACGAGCAACAGCGCGTCCGGAAGAGCGTCGAGTATTGCTGCGAGGCGAGCAGCGCCTCGGGATGGCCTGCTGCTCACGACGAGCTTCCTCCCTGACCACAACTACCGGCATGTCACGGGAGGAGTCTAAGGGCACGGCTCCGACCTGAGGTGGCGGATGTTCGGCGGATACCGTGCATCCTTCGCATCCTCCCAGGTCAGGAGCGCCCACCCGGAAGCACAGGTTCCAGGTCGTTCCACCGGGTGATCTCGCATCCGTTGGTCCGCCGGAACATGGCGTCCACCTTGTGGCCTTGCCATGTTCCGGTGACGTGCGCGGTGGCCGGACCGCCGTCCTGCATGGTGCAGATCTGCCGCTTGGCCTGAAGCACGAAGGGGTCTTTGCCCTGCTTCGCGAGGTCGTCCAGACGGGCGCAGGCCTGCTCCGCCTCGGGGTGGTTCCCGCCGGATGGGTTGCACTCGAGCAGGTACTCGCCGTCCGCCCGGGGGTTGCCGGTGGCGGATACGGCGATGGTGAGGCGGTCGGGCGTGGCGAGCAGCCGGCCCAGCGGCGCCAGCGGGGGCAGCGGCCCGGCGGCCGTGGCCGCCGTGGCGGCCAGGGCGGAGGTGACGGCGAAGGCGGCGAGACGCAGCATGGGGCACTCCAGGTCGTCCGTACGTCGTACGCCTCACCAACGACGTGCGCCCGCCGACGTTGCGTACGGGCGGTGCCGGGTGGATGCGTGCATGCGTGCGGGCGCCGCGTGCCGGGTGCTTAAGGCTTTGCTCTGGTGGCGGCTGTCCTTGTACCGTGGGAGCGGATTGGTGAGCGGCCCTGTGGCTGTGTCATCATCTGCACGCACCCTCGTACGCGGGGGTGTGCTGGAGGCGTCGCCTAGTCCGGTCTATGGCGCCGCACTGCTAATGCGGTTTGGGTCTTAAAGCCCATCGAGGGTTCAAATCCCTCCGCCTCCGCACCTGCCGAAGCCCCGGTCCTCATGGACCGGGGCTTCGGTGCGTTTCGCATGGGTGCGTCGGGGGGCTTGCGTCGGCGGCTTCCGGCCAGGACCGCCGGCGCACCCAACCTCGCCCCGACCTCCGTGCGAACCCTTCCGGATGATCTCCGTCCGAAGCGTTTTCGCAGGTCAGGGGCGGTTTGGTTAACGGATTTCGCGTCCCGCCGAGGTCCATGTATTGTTGTTCTCGCAAGGCCAACGGGGCGCAAAACCCCGAGAAGCCCAAGCACTCGTAGCTTAACGGATAGAGCATCTGACTACGGATCAGAAGGTTGCAGGTTCGAATCCTGCCGAGTGCACAGCAGGCCAGAGGCCCCGGACGAAATTCCGGGGCCTCTCGCGTTTCCGCCGTACAGCAGCGAAGTACAGCAACCGCCTCAGCCGCTGCCGCCGCCCATCGCCTCGGACAGCTTGCCGATCGCGGCCCTCACCTCCTCCTCGCTCGCCTCGGCGTAGACCTCCATCGTCATGGCGATCTGCGAATGCCGCAGGATCCGCTGGGCCACCTTCGGGTGGACCTTGAGCGCGACCAGGAGCGAACTGCACGTGTGCCGGGTGTTCCGGAGCGGGATCACCCGAAGGCCGGCGCGGCGAGCCCGCAGCGCGAACATCCTCGTCAGGTTCCCCGGCTCGATCGGGGTGCCGTACTTCGTCGTGAAGACAAGATCGTGGCTGTCCTGCCACAGCTCCCCGGCAGCCTTGCGGTCCCCGATCTGCTGCGCCCGCCGCATCCGCAGCGCCCTGAGACAGAGCTCCGGCAGCGGAAGGAAGTCGTCGGAGTCCTCGGTCTTAGTCTCCCGGTGCAGGAGTTGCCGCCCGGCCCGCTGGATCTGGTGGTCGACGTACAGCTCCCCGGCATCGAAGTCGATCGACTTCCAGGTCAGCCCCAGGACCTCCCCGCGCCGCAGTCCGAGGCACAGCACGAGCACCCACGCGGCGAAGAGGTGATCTTCCCTGACCACCCCGTCGGCGAGGAACCGGCCAGCCTCGACCACCGACCACGGCTTGATCCGCTTGCGGCGGGGCTTGGGCACCTTCACGAGCGACGCGACGTTCTTGCCGATCTCCTCCTCGGTCACGGCGTGCGTGAGGGCCGCCCGCAGTGCGTCACGGGACCCCTGGATCACGCGGCGCGAGGGGAACGACTCGCAGCACTCCCCGACAGCACAGCACCGGCGACTGGCGGGAGAGCGCTTGGTGTCCTTCCCTTGGGCGCAGCACTGGCAGACGGCCGCCAGCTTGGTCAGCCACTCGCGGACGTCCCGCACGGTGAGCTTGTCCAGCCGCTTCGTTCCCAGGTGCGGACCGATGTAGAGCCGCACGTACCCCTCGTACGAGACGTAGGAGAGCGGGGCCAGGTTCGGCTTCACGATCGACTCAAGCCAGTACGTGAGGAAGGCCGTGACCGTCCGGTGCCGGGTGGCCACGGGCCCCTTCTTTGCCTCTGCGTGCAGGTTGAGCCACTTCTCGTGGACCTCTTCGCGGGTCTTGCCGTACGAGTACTTCCGGGCGCGCTTCCCGTCCGGCTTCGTCACCCAGACGTAGGCCGCGTAGCCGCCCTTGTACGGGTAGATCGAGCCCTCCCCGTTGCCCCGCTTCCCGCTCATGCCGCCCACCCCTCAGCCCCGGTGGCGATGCGTTCGACGTACTCGTCCACCCAGACCGGGAGGATGCGCCGGTTGCGGCCGACCTTCACGGACCGGATCTCCCCGGTGAGCACGAGCATCTTGGTCTTGGACAGGCCGAAGCCGAGCATCTCGGCAACCTCGGCGGTGGTGTGCCACTTCCGCTGGATGACTACGGCAGCCACGCGGTTTCCCCTTCCCATTCGGACAGTTCGGCCCGCATCTCGCGAGCGTGTTCGCGGTTGTGCTGGAGGTCCCGGCGGATGTTGGCGGCGAGCCAGGATTCGCCGGGGGTGGAGCCGTGGCCGGCGTAGGCCCAGTGGGCGACGACGAGGAGGGTGGCTTCCGGGTGGTCGTCGGGGTCGGGCAGGCCGAGGGATGCGCGTTGCTGGGCGGCGCGGTAGTCGGCGCGGACCTGGCGTAAGGCGCCGAGGGTGGTGGAGTAGCGGCGGGACTTGGTGGAGAAGTGGCCGCGGAAGCCGAGCATGTGGGCCCAGGCCCGCAGGCGCCGGTCAGGGTAGGCGTGGTCGAGGTCCATGCAGGCCTCCATGAGCCGCCGGGCATGGTCCGGCACACCGAGGAGGATCAGCGCTTCCTTGTTGCCCACGGGGTGGTCGACGGTGCCGGTGGTCTCGGCGGCCTTGGTGGCGTACTTGGCGACGTACGAGGCGACCGCCTGTTCCGTCAGGTCTTCCCCGTTGCCGAAGGCACCGATGGGCTGCACGTCGATCTGCTCGCCCCACGTCAGGTCCCAGTCGTGGGCGAAGCCGTGTTCCGGGGTGGCCGGTACGACGACGCGGACGCGGGCGGCGGCGGCGCGGATGGAGTCGGTGAGCAGGTCGAGGGTGGCCCAGGCGGGCGGAGGGCTGTCGGGGCCGTCCGGTCCGTCGAAGCGGATGACCGCGTGGAAGTGGACGGCTCCGCGCTTCTGGTATTCGGCGACCTTGCCGAAGGAGACGCGGGACTGCTCGCGGGCGGCTTTCTGCGTGATCCCGGCGCGGGCGGCGATCTCGCGGCGGAGGTAGATCGTGAAGTAGCGCCACAGCTCGGAGGCGTGGTTGTTCCACAGCACGGCGCCGGCGTAGTCGTACGAGGACGGGTCGAGCGGGGTGCCTAGTTCTTCGGCGTCTTCGGGGTGGCGGATGCCGCAGCGGCAGGGGCGGGTGCCGGGTCGGTTGTGGACGGGGCCGAAGGACGGGGCGGTCAGGGTGGCGAAGACGCGAGGGTGGTCGCGGATCGTCTCGGGGGTGCCCTTGGCGGGGTCTCCGAGGAGTCCGGCGCGGATCAGGTGGTAGGTGTCTCCGGCGTACGTCCAGGCGCAGGCGGGGCAGCGGGAGGCACGGCGGTTGCCGCAGGCGATGCGGAGGACGCCGCCGGGTTCGGCGTCGGTCGTATAGGCGTGGAGGACGGTCCGGGTGGCCGGGTCAAGGAGCTTGGTGCCGCCGGAGAGGCGGATGGGGGCGGCGCATCCTCCGGTGCGGCGGATCTGTTCGTGGAGGCGGTCGAAGCCGGGGGCCCCGGCCACCTTGAGCAGATCGCTCAGGGTGGCCGGGTCAAGGCCCGCCGCAGTAGCGGTGTCGGGCAAGTCGCTCACTTCCCCGTGTGGACGAGAGCGACCGAGACAGTGCGGCCGAGGCCGCGGCAGGTCGGGCAGTTGACGCGGATGGTGGTCCGGGTGCCGTCCGTGGAGCGGGTTCCGGTGGTGATCGTGGCGGTGGCGAAGCCGTCGCAGTCGTGGCAGATGCGCGGCGGGGTCGAGGTGCTCTGGGGCATCATGAGGCTTCCCTTTCGGGTCCGTTGGATCTGGAGGGGTTCAGGCGCCCGGGGCGGCGGAAGTTTGGCGACCGAGGCCGCCCCGGGGCCGCTTAGCGTGTGTGTCGCCTGCCGTGGCCCTTGGCCGCGTACATCGAGGAGTCGGCGGCGGAGAGCGCGTCGGTGAGTGTGGGCACCGGGAGGGCTGCGCGGTGGCAGTGGCCGACTGAGGCGGAGACCGACAGCGTGCAGCGGTTGTGCGTGACGGGGCGGTCCAGTACGGCCTGGAGGGCGCGGAGGCCGGGTGTGCGGTCGGGGTCGGTGACGATGGCGGCGAACTCGTCTCCGCCGAGCCGGGCGGCGATTCCGTTGCCTCCGCACCAGATCGACAGGCGGCGGGCAGTCGCGGTGAGGACCGCGTCTCCGGCGGCGTGGCCGTGGGTGTCGTTGACGGCCTTGAAGTTGTCCAGGTCGACCAGGAGCACGAGGGCCCCGGGGTGCTTGGACATCAGGTGCTCGGCGCGGGTGGTCCATCCGGCGCGGGTGTGCAGGCCGGTCAGGGGGTCTCGGCGGGCGTTGGCCAGGCGGCGCAGGAGGATCCTGCCGTGGAAGGCCCATCCCAGGGCCGGTAAGCCCGCTGCGATGACGTGCGTGTCCATCTCTGTCACCGGCCCTTCTGGAGGTCTTTGACCAGCAGGCGCAGAACCACCGCGATAACGGCCACGGAGACGCCGGTGATGGCGACGGCCAGCAGCATCGAGACGAGGACGGCGCCGACCACGAGGACGACGGCACCACCGCCGGCTGCGAGAGCGATCGCGCTGCCCGGGGTGAGCTGGACCGTGGCGCGGGCCGGGGCGATCGATGCCGCCGTCGATTCGTGGGGCGCGGCCATCGGCGAGGACTCACGGTCGGACCCGACGGCGGACGAAGCCGCGGGCTGTACGAGCGGGGTGGTGATGCCGGTCGGGAGCGGGTTGACCGGGATGCGCGGTCGGAGCATGGCGGTTCTCCCTACTTGGTGATCGGGGCGAGGGCCGGGGCGAGAGAGCTCTGGGCGAGGAGGAAGCCGCCGAGGAGGATCACGGCGACGAGCCACAGCGGCGGGCGGACGAGCTTGTAGCCGAGGACGCCGACGGCGACCAGGGCGAGCCAGAGCGGTACGTCCATGACGCGGGTCTCCTTCACGGTTAGCGCGGGTTGCAGCGGTGGGTCTGGGCAGCGAGCTCGGCGGCGGCTCGACCGCGGTACTCGGCCGAGAAGTCGCAGCCGGGGGCGGTGCACACGGCGGTGTGCAGGGTGCGACCACGGCCATCGCTGAAGCTGCCGACCCTCACGGGGCCGAAGCGGATGACCTTGTAGAAGTGGTTCGGGCGCATAGGTCTGTCCCCTTTCGTGTCAGGCGAGTTGGAGGGCGATCGAGTCAGCCAGAGCGGCGGGAACACCGAGGCGCGTGCGGAGGGTTCCCGCGTCGATCGGGGCGCCGGTCTGTGCATGGTGGGCATCCGCGATCTTTCGCGCATGGTCGAGCAGCGCGGGCGGAACAGGTACGGCGGGTGCCGTGGGTGTGGGCGTGGGCTCCAGTCCGATGTCCTGGGGCGCGGCCGACGGCAGTTCGGGAGCCGGTTCCGGGACGCGTTCCACGGTCAGGTCCGGCGGGGCGGGTTCCTCAGCGGGCTCTGGCTCAGGGCATGGCTCCGGGGACGGGGCGTGGGCGAGGAGGGTTCCGCCGAGGAAGGCGAGGGCGGGCCATCCAGCGACGAGGATGCGCAGCCAGGGCGGGACGTCATGCAGGTCGAGCATCCCGGCGGTGGCGACGTTGGCGCCGAGTGAGGCGATGAGGGCGATGGCGAACCACAGCCATGCGTCGCGGTTGGCCGCATCCGTACGCATCCGGCGCCAGGCGGCGACCAGCAGCAGGTCGACGCTGACCGGGTAAGCCCAGGCCTTCCAGCCGTCCTGTCCGGCTGCGGCAGCGAGATCGTGCAGGTGGGCGAAGGACAGGGCACCGGCGATGACGGCCTGGACGAGCACGGCGTCAGGGCGGAGATTCCGGAACACGAGCCACCTCCTTTCTGGGGAAGTCGCTAGTTCGTGGCCGGAGTCGGCTTCGCCAGCGGGGCGGGCCCGGCAGAACCCCCCGGGACGGAGACCACGGGCCGGTACGGGGCGAGGGCCGGGAGGGCCGGGGTCCGGTGCGCGAACTGGGCGCAGATCGCGGCGGCCTCGTCGGCGCTCATCTCGGGGGTGCGGATGCGGGACCAGCCGCCGGAAGTGTCGCCTGCCACGGCGACGCCGGGACGGTCGGGCGGGATCGCGGTGACGGCCATGACCGCGTCCGGGGCGATGTCGCCCAAGCCCATGTCGGCGGTCTGCTTGTCGTTGACGCGGTGGACGACACGGCCGGTGAGCTGGGCGCGCAGCGTCGTGGCCCCCTTGCCGAGGTCGGATCCGAATCGCTGGCCGCAGATCTCCAGGTAGATGCCGGCCGCGCGGGCCATCTGCCCCAGCCGGATCATCTGCATGACCATCCGGTCCCGGCGTTCCTCGTCCTTCTTGCTGGCCACGAGGAACAGCTCCGCGACCTCGTCCACGAGCACCACGACGGGAACCGGCCGAACCTCCTCGGGCAGGCCCCACAAGTCGGCGGCGCCGTAGTCGCTCAGCAGGTCGAATCGGGTCTCCATCTCGCCCACCAACGCGTCCAGGAGTCCGGACGCCTCCTCAGGCGTAATGGCCAGCGCCGACAGCCGGGGCCCGTAGACCTGCTGCTCGACACCGCGCTTGCAGTCGATCCCGACCAGGGCGACCGGCAGCCGGGCGAGGCCCGCGACCAGGTTGCGCTGGTACATGGACTTGCCCGACTGGTTGGCACCGAGCGTCAGCGCGTGCGGGACCTTCAGGTAATCCCGTACGAACGCGGTGCCGTCCTCCCGCAGCGCGACCGGAACGGTCATCGGGCCGGAGGGCAGCCGACGCGGCATCTTCACCCGCCGCAGTACGTCGTAGCCGGTCATCCGAAGCTCCACGAACCCGGGCTTGGTTGCGACGACGTGGACGGAGTGGACGCCCCAGGCGTGCCGCAGCCGCTCAGAGGCCGCCATCACGTCGGCGGGCTCCAGTCCGGCCGGAAGCCGCAGGGTCACCCGCATGCCGGTCGACGATCCCCGTACTCGGCGGATCTTCGGCGGCACCGGCTGCACGTCACTGCGGCGGGCGATGTTTCGGGCCAGGAACGCCCGCAGGCGGGACGGCTGGACCGTCAGCCCGCACACGTCCATGGTCGAGCGGTACGTCATCGCGAACCGCACCTGGGCCACCGGCAGCCCAACGACGGACCAGTACACGCGCGGCGCACGCACCTGGGCGTATCGCAGACCACCCGCACCGGCGGCCACTGGGAGGCCGACCTCCCATAACGTCGACAGGTCAGTCATGATCAGACCCCGACCGAGGTGAGGGCGACGGCGCGGAACGAGATGCCGTGCCGGGTCTGGCCGTTGAACGTGTTCTCCCAGTCCCGCGCCTTCAGACCGATCACTGAGACCGGCATGCCCGGCATCAGGCCCTCCGGGAGCCCGGTCTCCGGCACGGTCACCTGGTAGAGGTTGCCCTCCCCCTCGTCCGAGATCAGCAGGCCCACCGTGGACAGCGGAGCGTTGGTCTCCCGGTCCATAGCGCGCTCACCGGTCTGCTTGCTCACGAGCTTCGGAGTGGGGGCCGTGGCGACGAATACCACGGCGGTCGACGTGTCCACCTTGAACGACGGCATGGTTTCTCCTTCAGGGATGCCAGCAGAAAGCTAGATGACCAACTTGGCTAGCCCGGTTGGTCACGTCTCGAAGGTAAGAGAGATGGCTAGCCATGTCAACAACATGACTGGCATGGCTGTCCTGCTTGAAGGGTGTCGCCTACCATCGACCCCATGACCTTTGTCCCCGAGCCCCTCGACCCAGACGACGACCGAGCCCCGTACGAGCAGGTGGCGAGCAGCCTCAGCGCGGCCATCCGCACCCGGAAGCTGGGCCCAGGTGAGAAGCTCCCGTCCCACGCAAAGCTGACGGAGTACTACGGGTTCGCTCGGGCGACAATCCAGCGCGCGCTGCGCGACCTCGAAGACGAGGGCCTGGTGGTCTCCCGCAAGGGCAGCGGCGTCTACGTGCGCAACCGGACCGAACGGCCGGCGGGCCTGCGCCCGTACGTCGAGCAGGCCTTCGCCAAGGACCGCGTGACGATCGACTTCGCAGGCTTCTCCAGCGAGACCCTGCACGGGGCGCTTCAGGAGCCGCTCGACAAAATCCGGGTGGGTCGGCTCACGCCGTCGAGCATCACCATGCGGATACTCGTCCCGGACATGTCGGTGCCGCAGGCGGCGCCGGTGCGCAAGGACGACGGCGCGGACGACAAGCGGCTCCGTGACCGCATGCACGACATCATGGTCAGCTACACCCGCAGCATCCGGGACGCCATCGCCGAGCTGGAGCACCTAGGCCTGGTAGCTGAGACGCAGATCAGCGTCCGCGTCCACAGCGGTACGCAGTTCTTCAAGCTCTACGTGATCAACGACGAGGACGCGTTCTTCGGGTACTACCCGATCCGCCCCAACAAGGTCGTCGCCCAGGGCGAGACGATCGAGATCTACGACCTCGTGGGCAAGGACGCCACGCTCTTCCACCACTCGATCAACGACGGCGAGTCGTCCAGCGGAGCGCAGCAGGTCCAGCAGGCCCGCATGTGGTTCGACAGCGTGTGGGAGACCATCGGAAGGGACTTTGACCTTGACGCACGATGACCGTCTCTCGGGAGTCCTCGCGAGCGCGCGCGTGATCTTCTTCGACTTCGACGGGCCTGTCTGCGACGTGTTCGCTGGGCTTCCTGCCCCGGAGGTTGCCAAGCAGCTCACCGCACTGCTCATCGCCCAGGACGAGGGTGCAGGCGCTAAGGCCGCCGAGACCGACGATCCGATCGAGGTCATGCGCATCGCGCACGAGGCCGGTCACGAGATCGGCCGGACGGTGGAACACGCCCTGACCGTGGCCGAGGTTGAAGCAGTGGCGGTGGCCGGCCCGCCGACCCCGGGGGCGGTGGAAGCTCTTCAGGCTGTGCGTGCCTCGGGGCGGGCCGTGGCGGTGGTGAGCAACAACTCCGCGGAATGCGTCCAGCGTTTCCTGGAGGAGCACGGGTTGGGGGAGTACGTCGCGAAGGTCATCGGTCGGCCCTCTGGGCAGCCGCACCTCATGAAGCCGAACCCGTTCCCGCTGATTGGGGCGGCGGAGCAGATGCAGATGGACGTGACGCACTGCGCCCTGATCGGTGACTCGCTCACGGACATCCAGGCCGCTCACGCCGCCGGGTCCATGGTGATCGGCTACGTCAACAAGCCCCACAAAGCGGAACTGTTCGCCGACGCCGGAGCCGATGCCGTAACGGACGACATGCAGGCCATCGCCGACGCACTCACCACGGTGTAGCCGAGGATCAGCGGGGGACCTGTTACAGGTTTCTCTACCTCATCAAGCACCCGGCTGCGCTCCGCTCCGCCGGGCGGGCTTCCCGGCTCCGCTCCGCGCGACGCTCCTGCCTTCGGCCCGCTCCGCGCGCGCTGCGCCGACGCCCGCCCCTGTAGGCGGGTAGGCCCAAGGGCATGAGTCGAGCCCCGACCGGTCATCGATTCCATCCCTCACCGACATGCCTCCGGCGGGGACGCAACAAGCACCGGGATGGCGGGGGCGCCGTACGCGGGTGCCGGCCCGTGGAGGGTTGCGGCGGGGAACTCCCATCCCGTCCGCCATCGGCCCAGGACAAGCCGAGCAGACACGGCACCGGGCGTCCAGGTCGTTCGTCCAGTTGGGCGCTCCACCTGGACGCCCGGCACCGCGCCCGCTCAACGTGTCATGGGCCGACGGCAGACGGGATGGGAGTTGGGGTGAGTGGTGGCTGAGCGGCGACGCAAGTGGGCAGAGTACGGCAGCAATAGCCCGTGATATAGGTCACAGGCGGCCTCGCTCTTGGCGTGCGCGATCGCCACCCCCGGGGTTGGTTTTCAATATGGGAAACCCTTGCTGTTGCGTATCCGCGTTTCGGTATGTACGGCCTGATCTGCTCAAGCACGCGCTTGAACTTGGCTGTACGTACAGCGATGTTGGATTTGCTAGACGATTGCACATGTTGGAACGCAAGTGAGAGCAAATTTGGGGGCGGTATGGCCGTGTGACGAGTGCTGGAGTTCGCGGCATCATCGGCAAAAAGGAAACCCGCCCTGTCGCACAGGCTTCCCGGCGAGGCGACAAGGCGGGTTACGAACCCTTGGAGGCTCAGTAGTGAGTGTGACTCTTGCCCAGTGGGGGCTGTCAAACCCTCTCGCGAAGCTTTGGGTAATCACGGTGATCGTTGTACTCATCATCGGGGTGAGGCCGTTCGCCGAGGTAGCGGGCGCCTTGGCCGACGCCGCAGCGGTCGTTGGGCTGTTGGCAGGGATCGGAGCTGTGGTAGCCCATCCCGGCGAGGGGATCGGCGGTAGGCCATTGCCCAAGATCCGGTAGTGCCGTCCCGTCCGTCTATCGCCGTGCTAGCTGTCGTACAGCCGCCAAGTACCGCAACCCCAGCAACCGCCCGCATCCGGTAGCGCCTTTCCAGGGCTTGGTAGCGGCCGGAATGACCGCCGCTGACCGATCTCGCTAGAGCTACGGATCAGAAGGTTGCAGGTTCGAATCCTGCCGAGTGCACAGCCGAAGAGGCCCCCCGGTTCACCGGGGGGCCTCTTGCGTTGCCCAGGGTCCGTCGGCGGTGCCCGGGTCCGGTGTGGGGGGTCCTCCTTGGTGGGGAGGGGGACCCGGGGGTTCTCCGGGTCGGAGATCGGTCCCGTGGGGGACGACCGGCGGGCGGGGCCTGGATACGGTCCTCGGAGAGGGTTCGGAAGGGTCCGGAACCGGAAGAGGGGGACTCCCATGGGGCTGTTCGGGAACGCGCACACGGTCGATCCGACGTCGGCGCAGCGGGACTACGCGCGGCTGCTCGGGCAGGGGGAGCAGGTGCACGCCGCGTTCCTGTTGATCCGGGACACGATCCTGTTCACCGACCGGCGGCTCGTGCTCGTCGACAAGCAGGGGCTCACCGGAAAGAAGGTGGAGTACCACTCCATCCCCTATCGGAGCATCACGCACTTCTCCGTGGAGACCGCCGGCCACTTCGACCTCGACGCCGAGCTCAAGATCTGGCTCTCCGGCAGCGCGGCGCCGATCGAGAAGACGTTCACCAAGGGTGTGGACATCTACGAGGTGCAGGCGATCCTGACGCAGTTCGTCGCCCGGTAGCCCGGCCGGGCTACCAGAGGACGCGGGGGAGGCCCGTCACCGAGAGGACCAGGGAGTAGAGCGACGTGGTGGCGGTGATGAAGAGGCGGTTGTTCTTCGGGCCGCCGAAGGCGATGTCCGAGACCGGCACTCGGCGAGGACACGGTCGTCCGTCAGCGTGCCGTCCGCGCCGACCTTGCACGCGCGGATGTGGCCCGCCCGGGTGTCCGCCGCGTACAGGTCGCTCTCGTCGGGTGAGAAGACCAGGCCGTTCGGGCCGAGGAACCCGTCCGCGGCGAGGCGCACCTCGCCCGTCGCCGGGTCGGCGCGGTAGAGGTTGCACGCGCCAATCTCGGCCGGTGCGCGGCGGCCTTCGTAGTCGCTGGTGATGCCGAAGTCCGGGTCGGAGAACCAGATCGAGCCGTCCGAGTGCACCACGGCGTCGTTCGGGCTGTTGAGCCGCTTGCCGTCGTAGCGGTCGGCGATGACCGTGAGGGTGCCGTCCGGTTCGGTGCGGGTGACGCGCCGGTTGCCCTGCTCGCAGGTGATCAGGCGGCCTTCGCGGTCCAGGGTGTTGCCGTCCGGGTGGCCGGGAGGGGAGCGGAAGACGGAGACCGCGCCGGTCGCCTCGTCCCAGCGCGGCATCCGGTCGTTGGGGATGTCGCTCCACACGAGCCGGCGCCAGGCCGGCAGGTACAGCGGGCCCTCCGCCCAGCGGCAGTCGTCGTAGAGCCGTTCGAGCCGCGAGTCGCCGTTGGCACAGCGGCCGGTGCGGAATCGTTCGTCCAGGATCTCGTACAGATCGAGGTCGGCAATGGATGGCATTCTTCCCTCAGGCGGGTTTGCCGCCGAATTTGGTTCGGCCTCGTATGGGGATTGCAGGATCCTGTACCGTCGGCGCAAGGGATTCCAGGGGATGGGAGGAAGATCGCGTGGACGACATCGACCGGGCGCTCGTCCTGCGCTTGCAGCAGGACGCGGGCCAGTCGTACGCCGCCCTCGGCGCCGCCGTCGGGCTCTCGGCCGGGGCCACCCACGAGCGCGTGCGCAAGCTGCGCGAGCGCGGGGTCATCCGGCGCACGACGGTCGAGGTGGACCCCGCGGCCGTCGGGAGCGGGGTGCTCGCCTACGTGATGGTCGACTCCAACGCCTGGATGGGGGACTCGAAGGCCGCCTTCGAGGCGATCGCCGAGATCCAGGAGGCGCACATCATCGCGGGGAGCGCCTCGGTCCTGGTGAAGGTGCGCACGGCCACGACCGAGCAGCTGCAGGACGTCCTGCGCCGCCTCTACGCCATCGACGGCGTCAGCGGTACGCACGCCACCGTCGTGCTCGAGACCTTCTTCGAGCGGCCCCTCCCGCTGTGACCTGGCGGTGCACCGGCATCCGGTGGAACGACGGCCGCCCCGCCATCGGGTGGAGCGCCGAGGGACGCGGCGAGCGCAGCAGCCTGCTCGCCTACGGGCAGCGCCTGGCCTTCGCGGCCCACGGGGAACGGCACTGCCTCGGCGTACGGCGGGCCGGGAAGCGGACCCCGTGTCCCACGGCCGCCACGGTGCCCGACCGGGCCGGGAACGCCCAGTGTCCCGAATGCGCCCGCCTGGACCGGTCGTTCTCGGTGGCCGCCGACACCAACGCCGCCGATCCGCGCACCTATCGCGTCTACCTGGCCTGGTTCGGGCCCGGCCTGGTCAAGGTCGGCATCACCGCCGAGGAGCGCGGCCCGGCCCGGCTGCTGGAGCAGGGGGCGGTGACCTGGACCTGGCTGGGCCGGGGCCCGCTGATGGCCACCCGCCGCACCGAAGAGCTGCTGCGGGCCGCTCTCGGGGTGCCGGACCGGATCGCGTATGCCCGCAAGCGCGCTGTACGGGGCACCCTGCCGGCGGCGGCCGACCGGGCCCGGGAGGTCGCCGAGCTGCACGCCCGCGCCGCGGCCCTGCCCGGCTGGCCGGAGTCGCTCGAGCGGCTGCCGTGCGAAACCGTCGACCACTCCGGGCCGTTCGGGCTGGACGGGCTGCCCGCCCCCGCACGGGTCCTCACCGGGATGGTCCCCGGCGGGGCCGTCGTGGGCCGGCTCGTCGGCGCGGCCGGTCCCGATCTGCACCTCGCGGACGGACTCGTGGTGGACACCCGGCTGCTCGCCGGCTGGGAGCTCGTCGCCCCGGCCGAAGGCGCCGCGACTGCGGCGCCGGTCGCCGAGCTGGCGCCGCCCGCCACCCCCGGTGAGCAGGACGGGCTGTTCTGACCCGCGGGCCCGTCCCGGGCACCGTGCCGGTGTGCGGTGTGGCCTCCAAGGTCAAAACTTGGATCCCTTTGGGCTGCCGGGCCCCTTTCCGGTGGACATGCCAGGGGGCCGCCGCAGAGGGTGGTGGGCATGAGCATCCAGCCCGTACCCGCCTTCGAACCGCCGTACGTGATGGCGGTCTTCAGCAATATCCGCACCCCGGACGAGACCGGCTACCCGGAGACCAACCGGCGGATGAACGAGATCGTGGCCGCGAATCCGGGCTTCCTCGGCTACGAGTCCGCCCGCACCCCCGGCGGCCTCGGCATCACCGTCGCCTACTTCCGAGACCACGAGTCCCTCGCCGAGTGGCGGCAGGACCTGGAGCACCAGGCGGCCATGAAGAAGGGCCGTGCCGACTGGTACGAGAGCTACACCCTGCACGTCGCGACCGTCGAGCGGAGCCACGGCTTTGCCCGCAACGGCTGACGCGGTCCGGGCCTTCCGGGAGCGGCTCGGACTGCCCGGACTGGTCGACGTCCACACGCACTTCATGCCCGAGCGGGTCCTGGACAAGGTATGGGACTACTTCGACGCGGTCGGACCGCTGACCGGCGTCGCATGGCCCATCACCTACCGGCACGAGGAGGAGCAGCGGGTCGCGCTGCTGCGGGAGTTCGGGGTCCGGGCGTTCACGTCCATGCTCTACCCGCACAAGCCGGAGATGGCCGCATGGCTCAACTCCTGGTCCGCGGACTTCGCCGCCCGGACCGCCGACTGCCTGCACACCGCGACCTTCTTCCCGGAGGAGGGGGCCGAGGCGTACGTTCGGCAGGCCGTCGAAGCCGGAGCCCGCGTCTTCAAGGCGCACCTCCAGGTCGGCGGGTACGACCCGAACGACGACCGGCTCGACCCGGTCTGGGGGCTGCTCGCCGAGGCGGAGGTCCCGACCGTGATCCACTGCGGGTCGGGGCCCGTCCCGGCCAAGTACACCGGACCCGAGCCGATCGCCCGGCTGCTGGCCCGGCACCCCCGGCTGCCGCTGATCATCGCGCACATGGGCATGCCCGAGTACGCCGACTTCCTGGACCTCGCCGACCGGTACGCCGCGGTGCGCCTGGACACCACCATGGCCTTCACCGACTTCTCCGAGCGGTTGCACGGGTTCCCGCAGGGAGAGCTCGGGCGGCTCGCGGACCTCGGCGACCGGATCCTGCTCGGCACCGACTTCCCGAACATCCCCTACCCGTACGAGCACCAGCTCGAGGCCCTGGAACGGCTCGGCCTCGGCGACGACTGGCTGCGCGCGGTCTGCCACGACAACGGCGCCCGGCTGTTCCGCCTGGTCTGAGCGGCCCGCCCGAGGGTTTCTCAGGTAATTCACAGGTAGGGACAAGAACGCTCTCAGAGGCCACGGTCAGCGTGGTCGCATGACTGCGACGACCACCTCCCACGCGTCCACGTCCACCAGCAACCCCACGGCCCTCGTCCGGCCCGACGGCGGCCCCTGCCGGGTGCTCGTCGTCGACGACGAGGCCTCGCTCTCCGAGCTGCTCTCCATGGCCCTGCGCTACGAGGGCTGCGAGGTCCGCAGTGCGGGTGACGGGGCCGGCGCGGTGCGGGCCGCGCGGGAGTTCCGGCCGGACGTCGTCGTCCTCGACATCATGCTGCCCGACATGGACGGACTCGCCGTCCTCGGCCGGCTGCGCCGGGAGATCCCACAGCTTCCGGTGCTGTTCCTGACCGCCAAGGACTCCGTCGAGGACCGCATCGCGGGCCTGACGGCGGGCGGCGACGACTACGTCACCAAGCCGTTCAGCCTGGAGGAGGTCGTGGCCCGGCTCCGCGGACTGGTCCGCCGCTCGGGCGCGGCGCAGGCCGCACGCGGGGGCTCCGTCCTGGCCGTCGGCGATCTGCAGCTCGACGAGGACAGCCACGAGGTGTCCCGCGCCGGCCGGGAGATCCACCTGACCGCCACCGAGTTCGAGCTGCTGCGCTACCTGATGCGCAACCCCCGGCGGGTGCTGAGCAAGGCGCAGATCCTGGACCGCGTGTGGTCGTACGACTTCGGCGGCCAGGCCAACGTGGTCGAGCTGTACATCTCCTACCTGCGCCGCAAGCTCGAGAGCGGCCCGGGCTACCCGCCGATGATCCACACCCGGCGCGGCGCCGGCTACCTGATCAAGCCGGCGGAGTAGTGGCACTCCGCCTGCCGCGGCCCTCTCGCGCCCACAGCTCCCGGCCCGCCCGCCCCCACGCCGTCCGCCGGTCCGGGCGCAGGCGGCTCTGGTTCCGCCCGGTCCGCGCCTGGTCCCTGCGGGCCCGGCTCGTCGTTTCGGCGGTGGCGCTGATCGCCGTGGTGGGCGCGGCCATCGGGACCGTCACCACCCTCGCGCTGCGTTCGTACCTGGTCGACAAGCTCGACGACCAGCTGAGGGTCTCCGTCGAGATGGGCACCCGGAAGCCCCTAGGGGAGAAGGCGCTCCGGGACAAGGACGACAAGTTCGTCCTGGCGCCCGGATCCCCGCTGGGGGCCGCCGGGATCCGCCTCCTCGCCGACGGCACGGTCGCCAGTACGGCCCGCAGCGCCGCCGTCGGCGGACCCGGGTACGACCACATCCAGCGCCTGACGGCCGCCCAGACCGAGGCCCTGGCCCGGGCCGCCCGCAGGGCCGCCGAACAGCGCCGGCCGGACCCCACGAACCTGGACCTGCCGGACCTCGGTGCGTACCGGGTGCTCACCGCGCCCGACGGGAGCCTGGTCCTCGGCTTCCCGCTCGCCGAGGTCGACTCCACCGTCAGCACGCTCATCGCCGTGGAAGTCTTCGTCACCCTGGCCGGGCTGATCGCGGCCTCCCTCGCCGGGCAGGCCCTGGTCGGGGTCGCCCTGCGCCCGCTGCGCCGGGTGGCCGCCACCGCGACCCGGGTCTCCGAACTGCCCCTGCACAGTGGCGAACCCGCCCTCCACGAGCGGGTCCCGGACGCCGAGGCCGATCCCCGTACCGAGGTGGGCCAGGTCGGCGCCGCCCTCAACCGGATGCTGGGGCACGTCTCCTCCGCGCTCACGGCCCGCCAGCAGAGCGAGACCCGGGTCCGGCAGTTCGTCGCGGACGCCAGCCACGAACTGCGGACGCCGCTGGCCTCCATCCGCGGGTACGCCGAACTCACCCGCCGGGGACGGGAAGAACCCGGTCCCGACACCCGGCACGCCCTGGGCCGCATCGAATCCGAGGCGACCCGGATGACCGGCCTCGTCGAGGACCTGCTGCTCCTCGCCCGGCTCGACGCCGGGCGCCCGCTCTCCTCGGCCGACACCGACCTCGCCCCGCTCGTCGTCGACGCCGTCAGCGACGCCCGGGCCGCCGGACCCGAGCACCACTGGCGCCTCGAGCTCCCCGACGAGCCCGCGCCGATCCTCGCCGACCCGGCCCGGATCCAGCAGGTCCTGGTCAACCTGCTCGCCAACGCCCGGACGCACACCCCGCCCGGCACCACCGTCACCGCCCATGTTTCACGTGAAACATCCGCCGTCCGGCTGCGGATCGAGGACAACGGGCCCGGCATCCCGCCCGCCCTGCTCCCCCACGTCTTCGAACGGTTCGCCCGCGGCGACGCCTCGCGCTCCCGGGCCGCGGGCTCCACCGGCCTCGGGCTCGCCATCGTCCAGGCCGTCGTGGCGGCCCACGGCGGGCAGGTCGACGTACGGAGCGAGCCGGGGCGCACCCGCTTCGAGGTCCTGCTCCCCCTCGCCGCGGACCAGCCGACGAGGCACACGAAGACGGACTCACAGACGGAGCACAGGCTCACCACACAGCGGTGACAGCCCGCCCGGAGAGGGTCGGTGCATGCCAACCGACACCTCCTCCGGCGCCCTGCCGGCACGGGCGCACCTCGCGCCCGTGCCCGGCGAGCCCGTACTCGACGTGGTGATCCCGGTCTTCAACGAGGAGCAGGACCTCGGCCCGTGTGTGCGCCGGCTCCACGACCACCTCACCCGCACGTTCCCGTACCCCTTCCGCATCACGATCGCCGACAACGCGAGCACCGACCGCACCCCCGAGGTCGCGGCCGGCCTCGCCGCCACCGTCGACGGAGTACGCAGCACCCGGCTGGAGGAGAAGGGCCGCGGCCGCGCCCTGCGCACGGTCTGGTCCCGCTCCGAGGCACCCGTCCTCGCGTACATGGACGTGGACCTGTCCACCGATCTCAACGCGCTGCTGCCGCTGGTCGCCCCGCTCATCTCCGGGCACTCCGACCTCGCCATCGGCACCCGCCTCGCCCGCTCCTCGCGCGTGGTGCGAGGCGCCAAGCGGGAGTTCGTCTCCCGCGCCTACAACCTGCTCCTGCGCTCCTCCCTCGCCGCCCGCTTCAGCGACGCGCAGTGCGGGTTCAAGGCCATCCGGCGGGAGGTGGCGGAGCGGCTGCTGCCGCTGGTGGAGGACTCGGGCTGGTTCTTCGACACCGAGATGCTGGTGCTCGCCGAGCGGGCCGGGCTGCGGATCCACGAGGTGCCGGTGGACTGGGTGGACGACCCGGACTCCACCGTGCACATCGTGAGCACCGCCACCGAGGACCTCAAGGGGATGTGGCGGGTGGGCCGGGCCCTGGCCGTCGGAGCGCTGCCGCTCGACCGGCTCTCCCGCCCCTTCGGCGACGACCCGCGCGACCGCAGCGCGCTGCCCGGAGTGCCGCGCGGGCTGGCCCGCCAGCTCCTCGGCTTCTGCGTCATCGGCGTGCTGTCCACGCTCGCCTACCTCGCCCTCTACTCCCTCTTCCGGCTCGGCGCCGGACCGCAGCTCGCCAACGCCGGCGCCCTGCTGGTCTCCGCCGTCGCCAACACCGCCGCCAACCGCCGGCTCACCTTCGGCGTCCGCGGCCGCGACCGGGCCGTCCGCCACCAGGCCCAGGGCCTCGTCGTGTTCGGCGTCGGGCTGGCCT
Source organism: Streptomyces sp. NBC_01296 (assembly GCF_035984415.1). Classification (NCBI taxonomy): domain Bacteria; kingdom Bacillati; phylum Actinomycetota; class Actinomycetes; order Kitasatosporales; family Streptomycetaceae; genus Streptomyces; species Streptomyces sp. NBC_01296. The sequence goes on from NZ_CP130720.1 coordinate 4,645,027, forward strand.
TGACCAGCGGGTCGCTTGCCGCCCTCGGCGCCGCCACGGCCGCTCCCTCCCACAGCACCGAACTGGCCGTGCTGATCACGGCCAACCTCGCCGCAACCGTGCTGAGGTTCCTGCTCTTCCGCGCCTGGGTCTTCCCCGAGCGGCGCGCCACTCCCGCGAAGGACGACACCCGATGACCACGGCCGTACCACCCATGGACTCCCCGTTCCCCGAACGGGCCCCGACCGCTCCGACCACCCCGACCGCCACCGCCACCGCCACCGCCGGCGCCGGAACCGCGACCGCGGGGCGCCCCCGCTGGGAGCGGCCCGCGTACGTGGCGCTCCTGCTGGCCACCGCCGTCCTGCTGCTGTGGAACCTGGGAGCCTCCGGCTACGCCAACTCCTTCTACTCCGCGGCCGTCCAGGCGGGCAGCGAGAGCTGGAAGGCCTTCTTCTTCGGCTCCTCCGACGCCGGGAACTCCATCACCGTCGACAAGCCCCCGGCCGCCCTGTGGCCGATGGCGCTGTCCGTCCGGCTGTTCGGGCTCGGCGGCTGGCAGATCCTCGTCCCGCAGGCCCTGATGGGCGTCGGCACCACCGCCGTGCTCTACGCCGCCGTACGCCGTCACTTCGGGCCCGCGGCCGCACTGCTCAGCGGCACGGCCTTCGCACTCACCCCGGTCGCCGCGCTGATGTTCCGCTTCAACAACCCGGACGCGCTGCTGACCCTGCTGCTGACCGTCACCGTCTACTGCGTCCTGCGCGCCCTCGACGGCGCCCACGCCAAGTGGCTGGTCTGGGCCGGCGTCGCGGTCGGCTTCGCCTTCCTGACCAAGACCCTGCAGGCCTTCGTCATCCTGCCGCCGCTCGCCCTCGTGTACGCCGTCTGCGCGCCGACCCGGCTGCGCCGCCGGCTGGGCCAGCTGCTGGTCGCCGGAGCCGCCATGGTGGTGGCCGGCGGCTGGTGGGTCGCGATCGTGGAGCTCTGGCCCGCGTCCTCCCGCCCGTACATCGGCGGCTCGCAGAACAACTCCTTCCTGGAGCTGACCCTCGGCTACAACGGCCTCGGCCGGATCAACGGCAACGAGACCGGCAGCGTGGGCGGGGGCGCCCGCGCCGGGGGCGGCGGAGGCGGCGGCGGAGGCGGCGGCGGGGGCTGGGGAGAGACCGGCATCGACCGGCTCTTCTCCGCCAACATCGGCGGGCAGATCTCCTGGCTGCTCCCGGCCGCCCTCGTCCTGCTCGTCACCGGACTGGTGATCACCTGGCGGGCCCGGCGGGCCACCGACTCCCTGGAGGGCATGGCCCGCGCGGCCTTCCTGGTGTGGGGCGGCGCCCTGCTGATCACGGCGCTCGTCTTCAGCTACATGCAGGGCATCTTCCACGAGTACTACACGGTGGCGCTGTCGCCGTTCGTGGCCGCACTGGTGGGCATGGGCGTGGCCATGCTGTGGGAGGAGCGGGGCAGCAAGGCCGCCGCGCTCACCCTGTCCGGCACCCTCGCCCTCACCGCGTGGTGGTCGTACGTCCTCCTCGGCCGCTCGACCGGATACCTGCCGTGGCTGCGCTGGACGGTCCTCGTGGCCGGCCTGGCGGCGGCCGCCGGGCTGCTCCTCGGCGCGCGGCTCGGCCGGCGGTTCGTGCTGGGTGCGGCGGCGCTCGGGCTGGGCGCGGCGCTGGCCGGTCCCCTCGCGTACTGCCTGACCACGGTGGACTCCACGCGCGGCGGCTCGATCGTGACGGCCGGGCCCGCGGTCGCGGGCGGCCGGGGCGGTATGGGCATGCGGTTCTTCGGCGCCGGTGAACTCCCGCCCGGTGCGGGCCCGCAGGGCGGCGTGCCGCAGCAGGGCCGGCCGGGGCAGCAAGGGCAGGGCCGGCAGGGCGGGGTCCCGGGCGGCGGTCCTCAGGGCCAGGGCGGACCCCGGCAGTTCCCCGGCGGCCAGGGCGGCCAGGCGGGCGGCGGGCGCGGTGAGCGCGGCCCGCAGAACGCCGGCGGGGGCCCCGGCGGCCTGCTGAACGGCACCAAGGCCAGCAAGGAGGCCACGGCGGCCCTGCGCAAGGACGCGGCGAAGTACACCTGGGCGGCAGCCGCCGTCGGTGCGCAGAACGCGGCGAGCTACCAGCTGGCCTCCGGCGAGCCGGTGATGCCGATCGGCGGGTTCAACGGCAGCGACCCCTCCCCGACGCTCGCCAAGTTCCAGGAGTACGTGCGCACCGGGAAGGTCCACTACTTCATCGGCGACAACGACAGCGCCGGCAGCGAGGGGCAGGGCATGCGCGGCGGCGGTCCGGGCGGCGGCACCAGCAGCGCCATCTCGAGCTGGATCAAGGCCAGCTTCAGGTCCACGACGGTCGGCGGAGCCACCTTCTACGACCTGACCGCCCCCCTGAACGGCACGTCCGCCCCGTCCTGATCCAGCCGAAACGCGAGGGGCACCCTCTAGCATCAAGTGGGCGGACCGGGCATTCCGGGCTGATCCAGCTGTCGTGAGGAGGGTGCCTCCATGGTGACCGCGGCCGATCCCGGCAAGGCCCGGACCAGCGTGTGGCTGGCCGGCGGGCACACCGCACCCGCCAGACGCCGCACCGAGGCGCCCTCCGGCCTCGACCGGGAGCGGATCACCGGCGCCACCGTACGGCTCCTCGACGCCGAGGGGCTGGCACGGTTCTCGATGCGCCGGCTCGCGGCCGGGCTCGGGGTCACCGCGATGTCCCTGTACTGGTACGTCGACACCAAGCACGATCTGCTCGAACTCGCCCTGGACCGCGCCCTGGGCGAGCTCCCGCTGCCCCGGACCGCACCAGCCGAGCCGGCCGTACCGGTCCAGGACGGCTGGCCCGGCCGACTGAAGTCCCTGGCCTGCGGCTACCGGCGGCTGCTGGCGCAGCACCCCTGGGTGGCGCCGCTGACCGCCGCGTACCCCAACATCGGCCCGCACGCCCGGGCCTTCGACTCCGCCCTGCAGCGGCTGCTCGACGCCACCGGCCTGGCGGGCGCCTGCCGGACCGGAGCTCACCTGGCCGTCTCGCAGTTCCTGCACGGCTGCGGGGGCGCCGCCCGGCGGGTGTCCGACGGGGACTTCGTCCTCGCGGTCGACGTGCTGATCGCGGGCATCGAGGCGAAGGCCGCCGCCCGGCCGGGCGCATAGCGAGACCCCCGCCGGGAGCCGTCGCCCCGGCGGGGGCCCATGGGTATCGCGGGTGTCGCTACTCCGCCGCGGAGGGGGCTCCGGCCGTCGCCGCGGACGCCGTCGGGGCATGGGCCGCCGGCTTGGACTTCAGCGCGACCTCCTTGATGAACAGCACCAGGACGAGCGCGAGCAGCGCGGTGGGCGCGGCGTAGAGGAAGACGTCGCCGACGCCGTGCCCGTACGCGGACTCGATGACGGTGCGGAACGGCGCGGGCAGCTTGTCGAGGTCGGGGATCCCACCGCCGGCAGTGCCGCCGTGACCCATCGCCGCGGCCTTCGGGCCGAGTGCGGCCAGCCCGTCCTTGACGTAGTGGGTGACCCGGTTGGCCATGACCGCGCCGAGCGCCGAGACGCCCATGGCGCCGCCGAGGGAGCGGAAGAAGGTGACGACCGAGCTGGCCGAGCCCAGGTCCTCGGGGGCCACCTGGTTCTGCGTGGCGAGGACGAGGTTCTGCATCATCATGCCGAGGCCGAGTCCGGTCAGCGCCATGTAGATCGCGATGTGCCAGTACGGGGTGTCGTACCGCAGCGTGCCCAGCAGGCCGAGGCCGGCCGTCAGGAGGACGCCGCCGGAGACGAGCCAGGCCTTCCACTTGCCGGTCTTGGTGATCACCTGACCGGAAACCGTGGAGGAGACGAAGAGCCCGCCGATCATCGGAATCGTGAGGATTCCGGACATCGTGGGGGACTCGTTGCGGGCCAACTGGAAGAACTGGCTGAAAAAGACCGTGCCCGAGAACATCGCGATGCCGACGAACAGCGAGGCGGCGGAGGCGAGGGTGATGGTCTTGTTGCGGAACAGGCGCAGCGGGATGATCGGGTCGCTCGCCCTGGACTCGACGAGCAGGAAGAGCAGGCCGAGTGCGACGGCGCCGCCGGTCATCGCCGCGGTGGTCCAGGAGATCCAGCCGTACGAGTCGCCGGCCTGGGTGACCCAGATCAGGAGCAGGGACACGGCCCCGCTGATCAGGAATGCGCCGAGCCAGTCGACCTTGACGTCGCGGCGGACGACCGGGAGGTGCAGGGTCCGCTGGAGGACGATCAGGGCGATGACCGCGAACGGTACGCCGACGTAGAAGCACCAGCGCCAGCCGAGCCACGAGGTGTCGGTGATGACGCCGCCGAGCAGCGGGCCGCCGACGGTGGCGACGGCGAAGACCGCGCCGAGGTAGCCGCTGTACCGGCCGCGCTCGCGCGGGGAGATCATCGCGGCCATCACGATCTGGGCGAGGGCCGACAGGCCGCCGACGCCGATGCCCTGGACCACGCGGCAGGCGATGAGCATGCCGGTGTTCTGGGACAGGCCCGCGACCACGGAGCCGAGGACGTAGATCACCAGGGATATCTGGACCAGCAGCTTCTTGCTGAAGAGGTCGGACAGCTTGCCCCAGAGCGGGGTCGCCGCCGTCATCGACAGCAGGGCGGCGGTGACGACCCAGGTGTAGGAGGACTGGGTGCCGCCGAGGTCGCTGATGATCTGCGGCAGGGCGTTGGAGACGATCGTGGACGACAGGATCGCCACGAACATGCCGAGCATCAGCCCGGACAGCGCCTTCATGATCTGCGGGTGGGTCATGGGGGCGGGCGCGGGGTCGGGCGTGGTCTGCGACCGGCTGCCTTCCTGCACACCGGTGGGTGCGGTCGTCGCCATGTGGTTCCTTTGTCTAGAAGCTCGATCGGAGCCGGGTCAGCAGGGTGTTGAGCACGTCGATGTCGTGGGCGGACCAGTCGGCCAGGGCCTTCTCCAGCGCGCCGGTGTAGCGGGCGCCGAGCTCTGCGAGGAGCGCGTGGCCGGCCGGGGTGAGCCGCAGGATGCGGCAGCGGCCGTCGACGGGGTCGATGTCACGGGTGATCCACCCGCGGTCGGCGACGTGGGCGACGTGGCGGCTGGTCACCGAGATGTCGATGGCCATGAGGTCGGAGAGGCGGCCGAGCCGCATTTCGCCGTGGCGGTCGAGCAGGGTGAGGACGGCGGCGGAGCCCGGCGGGCAGTCCGCGGGGAGCATGCGGGCGAGGTCGCGCTTGACCGCGCCGATGCCGGTGAGCTGGCGGGCCAGCTCCTCGTAGCGGGTGGGGTGGGGTGGCTGCGACGGGTGCGGTGCGGGTGGTGCTTGCGGTGTGGGTGGTGCTTGTGATGTGGGTGGTGCTTGTGGTGCCTGCGGCACCTGGGTGGTCATCGGCCCCTCCTCTCCTCATGTTGTTGCTTAGGGCAACCATAGAATCGATTGGTTGCTACAGGCAAATGAATCGAGGGGGCGGGGCGGTAAAGGAATGGGAAAACCCGCTAGGGTCCTGAGGCATGGCTGCGAACCACAACTCACAGGGCCCCGAGGGCAACTACGACCCCGCGGGCAGCACTCAGATGTTCAGGGCGTTTGTCGAGGAGGCTGCGCCGGCCGGGCCGGCCGGTCCGGGGCCTGCGGTGCCCGGGGCTCGGCGGCGCGCTTCCGCGGCGGGCTCGGGCTCGAGCTCGAAGACCGGGCTCTGGCTGGGGCTCGGGGTGGCGCTGCTCGTGGTGGTGGGGGCGGTGGCCTGGCTGGCCCTGTAGCAGCCCTGCCGGGTCGCTGCGCGGGCCTTCTCTCCCCGCCCCGCCCTTTCGCCCTTCCCCGGGACGCCGGCCGGGCTGGAGTCGCCCGGTGTCAGGTCCAGGTCGCCGTGGTGGAGCGGGTTTCTATGTGCATGCCCAAGGGGACCCGCCAGGATTCGACGCAGACCGTGTAGGTCTGCGTCTTCGTCGTGCCGCCGGGGACGGGGGTCGGCAGGGGCTGGGTCGTGGTGATCGTGGCCCAGTCGATGCCGAGAGCGCCGATGATGTGCGTCGCGAACGACACCGTGCCCGAACGGGTCGCCGTCGTCCCGGTGTTGGTGAACCCCACCGTGACCTTCTCGCACCAGCGGTCCGCCGCCGGGGCGCGGGTCGGCGGGCTCAGGGTCAGCCTCGCCGGGGTGGCCGGGGGTGTCGTCCCCGGCTTGGGCGTCGGGGTGGTTCCCGGGGCAGGGGTGGACGGGCTCGCCTCGGGCGGGGGCTGGGGCGGCGGGGTGGTCCCGGGCGGGGTGGTCGTGGCTCCGCTCCGGGCGGAGGCGGCAGGACTCTGCGAACCCGGGGTACCGGCCGACGTACTCGTGGCGGCGGAAGGGGATCCGGCCAGCTGCTGGAACTCCACCGGCGCCCGGGGCGCGATGTTGTCGCCCGCGCGGCGCTCCGGCCCCGGGGCGACGGCGCCCGCGGCGGCGTAGCCGTCACGTGCCGGGCCGCCGCACCCGGTCAGGCATGCGGCGGCCAGTACGGGCAGCGTGAGCAGGGTGAGGGCTTGGCGTTCCCTTCGCAGCATCGCGGCAGTTTGACTGACTGCGCGTCAGATGGGAACCCCGTCTGCGGCGATCACTCGCCGATCAGGCCCACCCGGAGCTGCGCCAGCGTGCGCGTGAGCAGCCGGGAGACGTGCATCTGGGAGATGCCGACCTCCTCGCCGATCTGCGACTGCGTCATGTTCGCGAAGAACCGCAGCATGATGATCTGCCGCTCCCGGGGCGGGAGTTTGGCGAGCAGCGGCTTCAGCGACTCGCGGTACTCGACGCCCTCGAGCGCGGTGTCCTCGTAGCCGAGGCGGTCCGCGAGCGAGCCCTCGCCGCCCTCGTCCTCGGGTGAGGGCGAGTCGAGCGAGGAGGCGGTGTACGCGTTGCCCACGGCGAGGCCGTCGACGACGTCCTCCTCGGACACCCCGAGCACCGCGGCCAGTTCCGGCACGGTCGGCGAGCGGTCGAGCTTCTGGGCGAGCTCGTCACTGGCCTTGGTGAGGGCGAGGCGCAGCTCCTGGAGCCGGCGCGGGACGCGCACGGACCAGGAGGTGTCCCTAAAGAATCGTTTGATCTCGCCCACGACGGTCGGCATCGCGAACGTCGGGAACTCCACGCCGCGTTCGCAGTCGAACCGGTCGATCGCCTTGATCAGGCCGATCGTGCCGACCTGGACGATGTCCTCCATCGGCTCGTTCCGGCTGCGGAAGCGAGCGGCGGCGTACCGCACCAGGGGCAGGTTCAGCTCGATCAGGGTGTCGCGTACGTACGCCCGTTCGGGGCTGTCCGCGTCCAGGGCGGCAAGTCGCTGGAAGAGGGTGCGGGAGAGGGTGCGGGTGTCGATGGCTTCCGAGCGGACAGGCGCTGCAGGTGCTGCCGGCGCCGGGCTCTTGACGAGCGTGAGCACCTTGGAGCTGCCCTGGTCTACGGACATGCCACCCCCTTGAGGTCGCGGACGGTCGCGTACGGCGCGCCCGTCGGAGGAACGCAGCCTCCACCTGAATACCGGAGGCGGGGCTGCGGCAAACGCGGTTCAAGCAGAATGTCACATGTCGGCAACGCGCTGTAGCGTCATGTCGACATATATCTCCAGCGACAGAGCGGAATGAGCCCATTCGTGGGAAACGGGGGAGCGATCTCCACTCGTTGGAGTTACGCCTCGATCCTGTTTGCGGACCGGAGCCGGGCGAAGCTGCGGGCGAGCAGCCGGGACACGTGCATCTGAGACACCCCGAGCTCGGCGCTGATCTGCGACTGCGTCAGATTGTTGTAGTACCGCAGCAGCAGGATCCTTTGTTCACGCTCTGGCAGCTGTACGAGCAGGTGCCGTACGAGGTCCCGGTGCTCGACCCCGGCCAGTTCGGGGTCCTCGTAGCCGAGGCGGTCCAGCAGGCCCGGCAGCCCGTCGCCCTCCTGGGCGGCCTCGAGGGAGGTGGCGTGGTAGCTGCGCCCGGCCTCGATGCAGGACAGCACCTCGTCCTCGCCGATCCGCAGCCGCTCGGCGATCTCGGGCGTGGTCGGCGTGCGCCCGTGCAGGGTGGTGAGGTCCTCGGTGGCGGCGTTCACCTGGACCCACAGCTCGTGGAGCCGGCGCGGCACGTGGACGGTGCGGACGTTGTCGCGGAAGTACCGCTTGATCTCGCCCACGACGGTCGGCATGGCGAACGTCGGGAACTGCACCCCGCGGTCGGGATCGAACCGGTCGATCGCGTTGATGAGGCCGATCGTGCCGACCTGGACCACGTCCTCCATCGGCTCGTTGCGGCTGCGGAAGCGGGCGGCCGCGTACCGGACGAGCGGGAGGTTCGCCTCGATGAGGGCCCCGCGCACCCGGTGGTGCTCGCTCGTGCCCGGCTGAAGGCCCTTCAGCTGCCCGAACAGGACCTGGGTGAGGGCCCGGGTGTCCGCACCCCGGCTCTGCGGTCTCGGGGCCGCTGGAGGCTCCTGCGGGGGGTCCTGCCGGGTCGGAACCTGGGAGTCCGGCTGGGTGTCGCGTGCGGCGTCGTGCCGAGGGGCGTGCTGGGGGGCGTGCGAGGCGTCCTGCGGGCCGTGCGTCGCTTGGCGCTCCGGGCCGTGCTGGGGGTCCTGCTGGGGTGGCACCTGAGGCGCAGTACTGGCCGGCACGGTCACGCCACCCCTTCATGTATCAACTCATCCGTCAAAAGCGGTCATAGCATCACAAGACATGTGCACTGTGTGCAAGCACCGTATATCACCGTGTTGACGGCAAGTTGGGCATAATGGGGTGTTTTGGATGGGGTCATCGCGGGTGCGGGAATGCAAAAGCCCCCCATCCGTCGGAGTGGGGGGCCGGTCAGTCCGGAAGCCGCGTCAGCGTACGGGTTCAGCGCACCAATTCGGTCATGAACGCGCCGATGCCGTGGGCCGCGTCCGAGATGCCTTGGAAGCCTATTTTCACGATGTCGGCCGCCTTCACCGGCTGGGTGATGATCACGAAGAGCGCGAATATGACGAGCCCACCCGTGATCATCTTCTTGGTGTCCATGAGCGGTGTCGGCCTCCCCAACCGGTCCTGCGCAGTCGGGTGAGTCTATCCGGACGGGTTCGGACACTCACCAGGCCTTTATGGACCAATGGCCCGGTGGTTCGGGTCCTTTGCCGCCGGGCGGGCGGCCGTGGGTGGCGCAGCATGGAAGACGAGCCCACCGGTTCTGGCAGGAAACCGGTGGGTGAGGGACAGGGCCTCACTGCGGGGTCCGGGCCGCAAGCTTCCCCCTGACTGCGGCCCGGACCGGCAGGTTCCGTCCTCGTCGGGGGAAGTGGCTGTCCCCCCGATGCCACTTCCCCCACCCGTACGTCGAAGGCCCCGACCCCGGTCGGGGCCTTCGACGTACGGGCGGGGGGTGCGGACCGTCCCTACCGGCTGCCGTTTGCGGCTATTCGATGCCGCCGAGCAGGCCCAGGACGGGCTCCACGGGGGCGATCACGGGCGACAGCTGGTTCGGCAGGTCCATCAGCTGGCCGAGCTTGTCCAGCTCGTTGAGCTTCGAGCCGATCTCCTGGACGGAGCCGGGCGTGGCCCCCTGCGGCATGCCCGGGGCGGCCTGCGGCAGGTCCGGGAGGGTGATCGGGGCCATGGGGGCGGCGGAGGCGGCCGGTGCGGCGAGGCCCGCGGCGGCCCCCGCGAGGGCGAAGGCGGCGAGCATGCGCTGGGTCTTGGTCATGCCGTGACAACGGCCGAGCGGGCGCCCGGTCACGCGGTCGTCATCCGTAAAGACGCGTCGGTGCGTCGGGCGCGCCGGGGACGCCGGACGCGCCGAGACGTGCCGCGCCTGCCCGGACACGCCGAAAGCCCCGTCCCTTGCGGGGCGGGGCTTTCGGTCGAAGCGGTAGTGGAGGGATTTGAACCCCCGATGGGTTGCCCCATACTCGCTTTCGAGGCGAGCTCCTTCGGCCACTCGGACACACTACCGAGATGGATCCTAGCCTACGGATCCGCATCAAATGAAATCGGTGTCCCCGGGCCGCCTCAGAGGTCGCGGAAGAAGTCCGTGAGCTGCCGCGCGCATTCCTCGGCGAGCACGCCGCGGACCACTTCCGGGCGGTGGTTGAGCCTGCGGTCCCGTACGAGGTCCCAGAGCGACCCCGCGGCTCCCGCCTTCTCGTCGTCGGCGCCGTAGACGACCCGGGCCACCCGCGACTGCACGAGCGCGCCCGCGCACATCACGCACGGCTCCAGGGTCACCACGAGGGTGCACCCCGGAAGCCGCCATTCCCCGAGCCGGGCGGCCGCCCGGCGCAGCGCCACCACTTCGGCGTGCGCCGTGGGGTCGCCGGTGGCCTCGCGCTCGTTGTACCCGGTGGCGAGGAGCTCCCCGTCCGGGCCCAGCACGACGGCGCCGACCGGCACGTCGCCGGCCGGCACCGCCCGGGCGGCCTCCTGGAGCGCCAGGCGCATGGAGTCCCGCCACGGGTCCCGTACGGGATCGGGGCCGTGCAAGGGGTGGTGCGTGGTGATCACTAGCGGACGGCCTCCAGCACCTCGGTGGCGCCGAGGGAGTCGGCGATCTCCGAGAGGGCGTCCCCGTCGAGGGTCATCAGTTGTTTGTGGCTGACGCCGAGGTCGTCCAGCAGTCGGGGGTCACCGAGCGGACCGGCCGGTACCGGTTCCGCGCCGGGCGATTCCTCCTCGTCCTCGTCGTCATCGGCGCCGGCGAACGCGGCGATCGTGTCCTCCTCGCCGTCCTCGGTGCCGTCCAGGTCCAGTTCGTCGAGTTCGTCGTCCTCCTCGTCGCTGCCCAGCAGCTCGTCGGTCAGCATCGAGCCGTAGGAGCTGCGGGAGGCCGCGGAGGCGTTCGAGACGAAGTACCGCGGGTCCTCCTCGCCGTCCACGCGGACGACGCCGAACCAGGCGTCCTCCTGCTCGATGAGGGCGACCACCGTGTCGTCATCGACAGCGGCGGCACGGGCGAGATCGATCAGATCACTGAGGGACTCGACGTCGTCGAGTTCCATGTCGCTCGCTTCCCACCCGTCTTCGGTGCGCGCGAGCAGTGCGGCGAAATACACCGTGACTCTCCCACTGGTCATAGGCGTGCCGGTTGGAGGTCCCCCCGGCCGGAGGTGGGAAGGGTTGGAACGGCTGTCCTGCTCGCCGTTTCGTGCCCCGCCCAATCGGCATCGTGGCAGAAACGGCGGCGTTGCGAGAGGTCTTCCGCGCTTGCGTCGTGCCGTGCCGCTTGCCGCGGGGGGTGTACGGGGGCTGCGGGGCGGGCTTGCAGGCCTACCCGGGATCCCGCCTGCCCCATCGGCGCGGCGCCGTTGCCGGGGGCTCTGCCCCCGGACCCCTGCGCCTCAAACGCCGGCGGGGCTGCATTTCGCCCGGCCCTGCTGCGTTTGCCCGGCGGGCCCGGATTTGCCGGCGGGGCCGGGTTGGTTACCAGCGGAAGGTGCGCATGCGCATCTGTTGGCGCATGCGGGCCGCGCGGGCGCGGCGGGGCTGTACGCGGTCACGCAGGGCGCGCGCCTCCATCAGGTCGCGCAGGAACTGCGCGCGGCGCGCTCTGCGCTGCGCCGCCGTCTCCGGCGGCTGCTGCGCGTCGTTCTCCCGGCTCGGCTGCGTGTCGGGCATCGGCCACCACCCCAGGCTGATCCGGTCGTCCTCCTCCGCCGGCGCGAAGCAGACCCCCCGCACCCCACCTTCCCCCGGACGGGCCGATTGATGCCACCCCGTCGCAGCTCAGAAGGGTTAAGAGTCGTCCGACAGGGTGGGGACCACCGCCACCGGGCCGTGCGCGTGGTGCAGCACCGCGTGGGCCACCGAGCCGATCATCAGGTGCCCGACGCTGCGCCGCGGGTGGTGGCGGCCCACCACCACCAGGGCCGCCGCCCGGGAGGCCGTCACCAGGCGCTCCGCCGGGTCGCCCGGGACCGCCGCCTGCTCCACCCGCACCTGCGGCCACCGGGCCCGGAACGGCACCAGCCGCTCCGTCTGGGAGCGCAGCATCTCCCGCTCCGCCGGTACGGCGTCCCCGTCGTCGGCCAGCCCCTCCGGCGGGATCACCTGGAAGGGGCTGTCCATCACCAGCGTCGGCGCCGGCGGGATCGCGTACGCCGAGACCACCTGGACGGTGGTCCCCCGTGCGGCCGCTTCCGTGAAGGCGAAGGCCACCACGTCGTCCGCGGTCTCCGCGGCATGCAGGCCGAGCACCACCCGACCGGCGGAACCGGCGGACGCGTCGGAGCCGGCGGACCCGTCGGCCGGCTCGGCCGGCGCACTGCGCGCCGCGTGCGGGACCACCACCACCGGGCACGCCGCCGACGAGGCCAGGGCGCGGCTGTTCGAGCCGAGCAGCAGGGCGGCGAAGCCGCCGCGCCCCCGGGAGCCCATCACCAGCACCAGGGCGCCCTCCCCGGCCACCCGCAGGGCCTCGGGCACCGAGCCCTCCAGCGCGTCGTACCGCACCTCGTCCGGCAGTTCGGGGGCCGTGGCGAGGATGCCCCGTACCCGCTCGCCGACGGGGTCGGCGAACTTCTCCGGCTGCGAGGCGTCGGCGAGGGAGGAGCGGCGCGCCGCGTACAGCTGGGCGGTGTCGGGCAGCACGTGCGCGACGACGAGGCCGGTGCGGTGGCGGAGCGCCGCCGTCCGGGCCCATTCCAGCGCCAAGAGGCTGTGATCGGATCCGTCGACCGCCGCGACGACCGGTGCGTTGCTCATCAGTCCAGCGTGCTGGGCGTCCGGGCGGGTCGCATCCGCAGGCCGCACGCAGGCCCGCACGCAGGCACGTCCGCCGGTTCGGACGCACAGGGGTGCGCACACCGCGTAGCCTTTTGACCGTGGGTCGCGAAAAAGTGCGGCCGTTTTTGCAGGTCGCAGGTCGAAACCCGGCAGCTGAGCCTTGGAGGATGTTGTGCGTTTGCAGGTCGTCGATCACCCCTTGGTGGCGCACAAACTGACCACCCTGCGCGACAAGCGCACCGACTCCCCCACCTTCCGTCGGCTCGCCGACGAGCTGGTGACCCTCCTCGCGTACGAGGCCACCCGCGACGTGCGCACCGAGCAGGCCGACATCGTCACGCCGGTCGGTCCGACCACCGGCGTGAAGCTCTCGCACCCGCGCCCGCTGGTCGTGCCGATCCTGCGCGCCGGTCTCGGCATGCTGGACGGCATGATGCGGCTGCTGCCGACCGCCGAGGTGGGCTTCATGGGCATGGTCCGCAACGAGGAGACCCTGGAGGCCTCCACGTACGCGACGCGCATGCCGGAGGACCTCTCCGGGCGGCAGGTCTACGTCGTCGACCCGATGCTGGCCACCGGCGGCACGCTCGTCGCGGCGATCCAGGAACTGATCAAGCGCGGCGCGGACGACGTCACCGCCGTGGTGCTGCTGGCCGCGCCAGAGGGCGTCGAGGTCATGGAGCGCGACCTCGCGGGCACGCCGGTGACGGTCGTGACGGCCGCGGTGGACGAACGGCTCAACGAGCACGGCTACATCGTGCCGGGTCTGGGCGACGCGGGCGACCGCATGTACGGCTCGGCCGAGTAGGACCCGGACCGACCGCCGACGGTCCCGTACCCGTACAGCCGACAGCCGGCCGCCCAGAAGGCGGCCGGCTGTTCGCGTCGGGGGGTCGGCGGGTCGGTGGGGCAGCGGGGCAGCGATTCAGCAGGTCTTGGCGGGCGCGGGCTGGGGGTTGGCCAGCAGGTACAGCTCCTTGTCCGCCGCCTCCTTCGGGCTGAGCTCCTTGAAGGCGTCGCCGAGGATCAGGTCGATGTCGGCGCCTTCGCGGGCATCGGTCTGCTGCGTATCGCCCTCGAGCTGCGTGCCCAGTACGGAGAAGGCCGCCTTGTCGGTCTTGGGCGAGCCGAGCAGTATCCCCGTTCCGGGGACCTTCTTGTCGAAGTCGGCGGGGGCGTTGCCGACGTTGGCGACGGTGAAGCCGCGTTTCTTCAGCTCGTCGGCGACCGCCTTGGCGAGCCCCGCGCGCGGGGTCGCGTTGTAGACGTTGACGGTGATCTCGCCGGGCTGCGGCAGGGCCACGGCCGGCTTGGCGGCGGCGGGGCTGGCGGCCGCCGCGGCGCCCGCCCTGGGCTTCGGGGTCGCGCAGTCCTTGCCCGCCGCGACGGGCTTGCCGCTCTCGCCGCGGAACACGTTCATGAGCTGCAGGGTTCCGTAGCCCAGCAGGGCGAGACCGAGGACTGCTCCGAGCACGGTGAGGACGATCCGCCGGCGCCGCCGGGGTCGGCTCATGCGGGGGTAAGCCGCTCCCGTGACGCGGTACTTTCCGCCCATGCCGGGGGGAGTGAGCATGCTCATGGGCGCAGCGTAATACCGCTCGCTGCCGATGCCCACCAAATGATCTGTTGATAGGGCAAGACCGACCCGAAAGGCGCAATTTGCGCGAAGCGGAACGCGTGCAGCCGCGGGTCTCGCCCGGCGGACCCCGCCCCGGCGTGTCCCGGCTGCTCCCGGCCGCTCCCGGTCTAGTAGTCCATTTCGAGGACGCGGGCGTGCAGCACCTGGCGCTGCTGCAGGGCCGCGCGCACGGCGCGGTGCAGGCCGTCCTCCAGGTACAGGTCGCCCTGCCACTTCACGACGTGGGCGAAGAGGTCCCCGTAGAACGTCGAGTCCTCGGCCAGCAGCGTCTCGAGGTCCAGCTGTCCCTTGGTCGTCACCAACTGGTCGAGCCGGACCGGGCGCGGGGCGACATCCGCCCACTGCCGGGTGGTTTCCCTGCCGTGGTCGGGGTACGGCCGCCCGTTTCCGATGCGCTTGAAGATCACACGGAAAGCCTACCGGGCCGGTGCCTGCGGGCGCAGCCTCGCTATGCCGGTGCAAAAGTGGCAGACAGGGCTATTTCGGGAGTGATGTATGAGCGAGAGCACCGACCCCGCGTCCCCGGCCGACCAGATCGCCGCCGGGTACGCCTTCACCGGACCCGCGCTCGAACTGGGTGCCCTGCTCTGGGACGGCACGTGCCTGCCGGACCGGCAGATCCGCATCCCGCTGTCGATGCTCAACCGCCACGGCCTGGTCGCGGGCGCCACGGGCACCGGCAAGACGAAGACCCTGCAGCTCATCGCCGAGCAGCTGTCGGCGGGCGGCGTCCCCGTGTTCCTCGCCGACATCAAGGGGGACGTCTCCGGGATTTCGGCCCCGGGCACGCCCAACGAGAAGGTCGCGGAACGGGCGAAGGAAGTCGCCCAGGAGTGGGAGGCCACCGGATTCCCCGGCGAGTTCTATTCGCTGGGCGGGCTCGGGCCCGGCATTCCGCTGCGCGCCACCGTGACGAGTTTCGGCCCGGTGCTGATGTCGAAGGTGCTCCAGCTCAACCAGACCCAGGAGCAGTCGCTCGGCCTGATCTTCCACTACGCCGACGCCAAGGGACTGGAGCTGATCGACCTCAAGGACCTGAGGGCCGTCGTCGCCTTCCTCGTCTCCGACCAGGGGAAAGCGGAGCTCAAGGGCATCGGCGGGCTGTCCACGGTGACGGCCGGGGTGATCCTGCGCGCCCTGACCGCGTTCGAGCAGCAGGGCGCCGCGGAGTTCTTCGGCGAGCCCGAATTCGACACGAGCGAATTCCTGCGGACGGCCGCCGACGGGCGCGGGCTGGTCTCCGTACTGGAACTCCCGGCCGTCCAGGACAAGCCGCAGCTCTTCTCCACCTTCCTGATGTGGCTGCTGGCCGACCTCTACACCGACCTGCCGGAAGTCGGCGACCTGGAACGGCCCAAGCTCGTCTTCTTCTTCGACGAGGCGCACCTGCTGTTCAACGGCGCCTCCAAGGCCTTCCTGGAGTCCATCACCCAGACGGTGCGGCTGATCCGCTCGAAGGGCATCGGCGTCTTCTTCGTGACGCAGACCCCCAAGGACGTGCCGGCGGACGTCCTCGCGCAGCTCGGCAACCGGGTGCAGCACGCGCTGCGCGCCTTCACCCCGGACGACGCGAAGGCGCTGAAGGCCACCGTGAAGACCTTCCCCAACTCCGGTTACGACCTGGAGGAGCTGCTGACCCAGCTCGGGACGGGCGAGGCGGTGATCACCGTGCTCAGCGAGAAGGGCGCCCCGACCCCGGTGGCGGCGACCCGGCTGCGCGCCCCGCAGTCGCTGATGGGCCCGCTCGAGCCGGCGGCCCTGGACGCGGCGGTGAAGTCCTCGCTCCTCTACCCGCGGTACGCGGAGCCGGTCGACCGCGAGTCGGCGTACGAGAAGATCAGCGCCGAGCAGGCTGCGGCCGAGGCGGCGGCGGAGGCGGCCGCGGCCGAGGCGGAGGCCGAGAAGCAGGCCAAGGCGGCCGCGAAGACGGCGCGCAGCGCGCCGAAGCCCGACCCGTCGCTGGCTCAGCAGGTGGCGGGGAGCGGACTGTTCCGCTCGCTGGCCCGGTCGATCGGGACCCAGCTGGGGCGGGAGATCTCACGGTCGATCTTCGGGACGGCGAAGCGGCGCAAGTGACGGATCCGCCGCCGGGGTGCCGCAGGGGGTGTCGTCGCTGACAGACTTCGCCCCATGCGGACCGAACTCACCGACACCACGTCCAGCAAGATCGACCGGGCCCTGCTCGAGGCCCGTCGGGCCATCGGCAGCCCCACGATGGGTCTGGTGCTGACGCTCGTCATAGCCACGGACGAGGAGAACGCGTACGACGCCGTCCGCGCGGCCTCGGAGGCCTCGCGCGAACACCCGTGCCGCATCATCGCGGTGATCAAGCGCACCTCGCGCGGCCCGCAGAAGCTGCGCCAGACCCGGCTGGACGCCGAGCTGCGGGTCGGCTCGGACGCCGGGACCGGGGAGATCGTGCTGCTGCGCCTGCACGGGGCGCTCACCGAGCAGGCGGGCTCGGTGGTCCTCCCGCTGCTGGTGCCGGACGCGCCGGTGGTGGCGTGGTGGCCGGGCGACGCCCCCGCCGACCCGGCGCGGGATCCGCTGGGCGCGCTGGCGCAGCGCCGGATCACCGATGCGGAGGCCGCCGCCGACCCGGTCGCGGTACTGGACCAGCGGGGTGCCTCGTACGCCTCGGGGGACACCGATCTCGCGTGGACCCGGCTGACGCCGTGGCGGGCGCTGCTGGCCGCCGCGATGGACCAGAGGCCGCTGGCGGTGACGGGCGCGGCGGTGGAGAGCGAGGCGGACAACCCGAGCGCCGAGCTGCTGGCCCGCTGGCTCGAAGACCGGCTGGGGGTGCCGGTGGAGCGGGTCGCCACGGACGGACCGGTGATCACGCGGGTCCGGTTGGACAGCGCGGAGGGGGAGATCACGGTGAACCGCCCCGACGGGGCGCTGGCCACGCTGATCCTGCCGGGCAGCCCCGACCGCAAGGTGGCCCTGAAGATCCGCAGCAAGGCCGAGCTGATCGCGGAGGAGCTGCGGCGCCTCGACGCGGACGAGGTCTACGCGTCGGCGCTGCGCAGGCGGCCGGCCCAGGCGTCGCTCTCCGCGTAGTGGTTGTCGTACGTGGGCTGGCTGTCGATGATGTCCTGGACGGTGGCCTCGCCCGCGCGGACCCGGCCGAGGAGCCGGTAGTAGTCGAAGCGGCCCATGCCGGGCGTGAAGCCGACGAAGACGCTCGCCGTGTGACCCGCGGAGGGCGCGAACGCGTGCTTCACGCCTGCCGGGACGGACAGGAAGTCCCCGGCGGTGAGGGTCCTGACCTCGTCGCCGACGAGCACGTCGAGCCGGCCTGCGGTGACGTGGAAGAACTCGGTCGCCTTGGTGTGGAAGTGGACGGGGGCGCCGGCCGCGCCCTCGTCGAAGGTGGCCGTGTTGCAGGTGAGCTCGGCGGTGTCGGTGAGCAGGGTGATCACGCTGCCGGGGCCGTCGGTGATGGTCTCGGCGGTGGCGGCGCGGGTCAGGATCTCGTTCTTCTCGTTCGTCATGACCATGAATCTATACGGATGTTTGACCGGCTACAGGGGCCAATTAGGGCCAGAATTTCCCGGTCAATCTCGGTCAGCCGGTGTCCTTCCCCGCCTTGGCGGCCTTGGCGGCGGCCTTCATCTCCTGCTTGTGCGCCCGCACCTTCGCCAGGGACTGCGGCCCGGTGATGTCGGCCGCCGAGCGGTAGACGTTCGCCCGGCCGTAGCCGCCGGCCGCCTCGCGCCAGCCCTTGGGGCGCACGCCCAGCTGTTTGCCGAGCAGGGCCAGGAAGATCTGGGCCTTCTGCTCGCCGAACCCGGGCAGTTCCTTGAGCCGCTTCAGCAGCTCGTCCCCGGTGCCCACGCCGCGCCAGATCGCCTCCGCGTCCCCGTCGTAGTGCTCCACGAGGTACGCGCACAGCTGCTGCACCCGCTTCGCCATCGACCCCGGGTAGCGGTGCACGGCCGGCTTCTCGGAGAGCAGCGCGGCGAAGGCCTCGGGGTCCTGGGCGGCGATGGCATGGGCGTCCAGATCGTCCGCCCCCATCCGTGTGGCGATCGTGTACGGCCCCGAGAACGCCCACTCCATCGGCACCTGCTGGTCCAGCAGCATGCCGACGAGCGCGGCGAGCGGGCTGCGGCCGAGGAGCGCGTCGGCCTCCGGCTGCTGGGCCAGCCGCATCGTGATGTCCATGGATCCAGCCTCCCGCGTGGCCGCGTTCCCCGCGCGGTCGCCGCACCCGGGCCCTAGCGTGAGAACCGCGCAAAACGCGACCCGCGACACACAAACGACGACACAGGAGTCGATCGATCATGGCTGAGTTCCCGGAAGGCGCTCCGTGCTGGGTGGACGCGATGTTCAAGGACGTGGAGGGCGCCAAGACCTTCTACTCCGACGTGCTCGGATGGACCTTCGGTGAAGCCTCGAGCGAGTACGGCAACTACACGCAGGCCTACTCCGACGGCAAGGCCGTCGCGGCCGTCGTCCCGCCGATGCCGGGCGGTGAGGCGCCGTCGCAGTGGTGTCTGTACTTCGCGTCGCCCGACGCGGCGGCCACCGCCGAGAAGATCAAGTCGGCCGGCGGCGAGCTGATGATGGAGCCGATGCAGGTCGGCACCTTCGGCACGATGGCGATCGCGAAGGAGCCGAGCGGCGCGGTCTTCGGCGTCTGGCAGCCGGGCGAGCACAAGGGCTTCGAGAAGATCGGGGAGCCGGGCGCGTACGCCTGGGCGGAGGTCTTCACCCGTGACCCGGAGAAGGCGGACGCGTTCCTCCCGAAGGTCTTCCCGCTCGGCGCCCAGAAGATGGAGCCGGGCGACGACCCCGAGATGGCGGGGATGGACTTCAAGATCTTCAGCGTCGGCGGCAAGGAGAACCCGGTCCTCGGCCGGATGAAGATGGGCGACGACTTCCCGGCGCACATGCCCCCGTACATCCAGGTCTACTTCGGGGTCCCGGACTGCGACGAGGCGGTGGCGAAGGCGAAGAAGCACGGCGGCAAGCTCCACTTCGGCCCGATGGACAGCCCGTTCGGCCGCTTCGCGGCGCTGACGGACCAGCAGGGCGCGGCGTTCGCCGTCATCGACATGGCGAAGACGACGGGCGAGATGCCGAAGATGTCGGACGCGTAGCCGACCCCTCCGGGCGGGGCCCCGACCGGGCGGCCCCGCCCGCCCTACGCGTAGAGGGGCAGGCCCTCGGTGGAGACGGTCCATTCGGCGACGGTGACGTCCTCGCCGTACACGAAGTCCTTGCGCGTCGCGTAGCGCGGCCCCGCGGGGGTCTGGTGGATGTCCGACAGGACGGCGCCCGTTCCGGTGCGCGGGTCGAATACCGCGTACACGGGGATGCCGAGCAGCGGGTAGTCCCGCATCTTTCCGATCCAGTCGTTGTCCGGGTTGGAGCGGGAGACGATCTCGACGGCGGCGATGAGGGTGTGAGGGTCGAAGGAACCCTGGCCCTCCATGTCCGCTTCGGCGATCAGCATGATGTCCGGCAGCCGCAGGATGCCCCGGGACTCGTCCTCGACGTCCGGGGCTCCGGTGTGGGCCGCGAGCTCCTCTGGCATCACCTTCTCCAGACGCTTCCGTAGGCGCAGCGCGGTGAGCTCGTGAGGGCTGCTGGGCGCCGTCATGTCGTGGACGATGCCTTCCTTGGTGATCTCGAACTTGCCGGGAACGGTGTCGTCCAGCGCATGAACGGCTTCCCGCATCGCCTGGTACCAACGGACTGCAGGTTGTACGTCGTCCGGGGCGATGGTCATGGAACGCGCTCCTCGTCTGTGCCCTGTGGTCCGGGTCCGAGTCATCGCTTTCATGCTAGGCCGCCTCTCCTGGGTGCGTCCGGCAGCCTTTGCAGGTGCCGGGGGTTGGGGCGCGGAAGGCGCGGTCGCATTTCTCGCAGGTCTGGAAGGGGTCCGGCGCGGCGAAGGGCTCTCTGCGGGCCGGTGGTGCCAGGAGGGGCGGGAGCTGGGCCGCCAGGCGGTGGGCGATCAGGCCCGCCGGGCTGCGGGGGCGGTCCGGGAGGTTCGCGGTGAGGGCGCTGGTCACCGCGTGATGGGTGGCTCCGCGTTCCAGCCAGGCCTCGACGCCGCCTGCGAGGCGTCGGATGTCCCGCTCGCCGAGGAGCAGCCGGGGGTCGGCCCGGCGGAGTTCCGCGAGGAGTTCCTCGGCCAGCTGTCGGCGGGGCGGGTTTTCGGGGTTGCGGGGCGCCGGGAGGGCCGCAGCCGGGGGCTTGGCGGGCGGGGCGGGCTGCTGAGGCCGGGGCTCCGGATCCGGTGCGGGGCCGGGCGTCGGTCCAGCCCCTGGCTCCGACTCGGGTCGGGGCGCTGGTTCAGGCCTTGGCTCCGGCTCGGTGCCGGGCTCTGGCTCTGGCTCTGGCTCTGGCTCGGGCTCTGGCTCTGGCTTCGGGGACGTGAGGGCCGGGGCGGGCTCGGGGGTGACGGCCTTCGGGGCGTTGCAGAAGACCGTACGGGTGACGATCCGCCCGTCCGGGAGCTTCTCCTGGAGCCGCCTCAGGTACCCGTACGCCTCCAGCTCGCCCAGCGCCTTGCCGATCGAGTTCTCCCCGAGCGGGAGCTCCTTGGCCAGGGCTTTGATGCCGACCGGGGTACCACGGGGCACCGACTGGATGTAGGAGGCGAGGGCCCGCGCGTTCATCGACAGGTGCGGGTGCCGGATCAGGTCGTTGCTGATCACGGTGAAATTGCGGGTGTGTCGGACGTTGGCGTGTTGAACGCCGTACGCGGCGCGTGAGGGCGCGTTAGAGTGCTGGAAAGCCATCGGGAAGTTCGATCCTTCTCGTGGTCAGGCCCTCGTCGGGATTGCGAGTCCCGGCGGGGGCCGCCTTGTGTCTGGAGTTGTCGCGGCGAGCATATGCCAGGCAACCCGCCTGAAATCCAGCCGAGTTGGGCCGGTTCACCCGTGTGAGTGAGCGGCGCTCCGGGGAGGCTGGAGGGGCAGGGCAGGAGTTCTTTCTCTTGGTTCTTCCAAAGAAAAGCGTCGTGACGCGCCGGGTCGCGCCCCATCGCGACCCGGTGGCGCGCGTGGCCCGCACGCATGTCCACGACTTTGTCCAAAGCTGTCGAGACTGCCTCAACGTGAGTGACGGGTAAGGCGCGTTGAGGAGGTGGGTGCGCATGGGCGTGGACAGTGACGGTACGGAAGAACACAGCTGGGCCGTGGACCCCGAGGACGAGCAGGGCGCGGCGGTGGTCGCGGCGCTCGGCCGGCAGATGCGGGCGCGGCGCGAGGCATTGGGGATGCGGGTCGGCGACCTGGCGGCGGCGATCCAGTACGGCGAGGCCCTGATCTACAAGGTCGAGGGCGGCAAGCGGATCGCCAAGCCGGAGTACTTGGACAAGGTGGACGACGCGCTGAAGGCCGGCGGTCTGATCCGGGCCATGGCGGAGGACCTGAGCCGGGTCCGGTACCCGAAGAAGGTCCGGGAGCTGGCCAAGATGGAGTCCCGGGCCATCGAGATCGCGGTGTACCGGATTCACGGCGTCCATGGCTTGTTGCAGACGGCGGAGTACGGGCGATCCCTGTTCGAGATGAGGCAGCCCGCCTACTCGGAGCAAGAGGTCGAACGGTTCGTGGCGGCGCGCGCCGCCAGGCAGGCCATGTTCGGCAGGGACCCCGCGCCGACGCTCAGCTTCGTCCAAGAAGAGGGCACGCTGCGCCGACGGATCGGGGGCACAATGGTGTGGCGTCGGCAGCTCGAACATCTGCTGGAGGTACTCCAGTTGCGCAACATCTCATTCCAGGTCATGCCGCTCGACTGCGAGGTCCATGCAGGGATGGACGGCGGCATCGAGGTGCTGAAGTTTGATGATGGATCGGCGGTTGGGCGCTCGGACGGAGCGTTCAACGGACGTCCGGTGTCGGACGCGAAGCGGCTACGGATCCTTGAGCTGCGATTTGGAATCATCCGAGCCCAGGCTCTCTCGCCACGGGAGTCCCGGGCGTTTATCGAGCACCTGCTGGGAGCGACATGATGCACGAGTTGGCCTGGTTCAAGAGCAGCTACAGCGATGGCAGCGAAGGCGACTCCTGCATCGAAGTGGCGTGGGTCAAGAGCAGCTACAGCAGTGGCTCTGAGGGTGACTCTTGCGTTGAGGTGGGGTGGGCCAAGAGCAGCCACAGCAGTAGTAGCGACATCAACGACTGCGTCGAGGTGGCGGCCAGCCCAGAGGCCGTTCGCGTCCGGGATTCCAAGGTCCTCGACGGGCCCCAGCTGGCGCTCACGCCCCAGGCCTGGGCCGGCTTCGTCTCGTACGCGCGCCAGGCCTAGCTGCCCGGCTTTCGCCCCGGCGGGATGCGGAGGATCGTGGGGGGTGGAAGGGAGGCGCGTCATGCGCAAGGTCATGGATTGCAGGGAGTACCCCAGTGACATCGGGTGCACCCTGACCATCACGGGTGAGGAAGACGAAGTCATGGGGGCGGCCGTCCAGCACGCCGTCGCCGTGCACGGCGAAGAGGACACCACGGAGTTCCGCGACGCGCTGCGCGGCATGCTGAAGCCCGAGGTGCCCCAGCACGCCTGAACACACGACAACCGCAGAGGCGAGCCGCACGGGTGGTTCCGGCTGGCGGATGCGAAGGGTCGAATGCAGAGCAGGGCAGGGGTGCTTACGGTCGATCTTGTGCGGTTCCTCCGGATCGTACGAGGCCACTACCCAAGAGGTTGAGCACCCCATGAGCCTGAGCATCCGCAACCAGATCGCCGGTACCGTCACCGCCGTCACCACCGGCGAGGCGATGGCCACGGTCAAGGTCCGTCTGGAGGGCGGTCAGGACATCACCGCCGCCATCACCGCCGACGCCGTCAAGGACCTCGGCATCGCCGAGGGCTCCGCGGTCAAGGCGCTCGTCAAGGCCACCGAGGTGGCGCTGGCCACCGCCGCCGTCGACGGCATCAGCATCCGCAACCAGCTGGCCGGCACCGTCTCCGACGTCGCCACCGGGGGCGCCATGGCCTCCGTCAAGGTGGACGTGAACGGTGGCGGGCTGACCGCCGCCATCACCAAGGACGCCGTCGAGGCCCTCGGCCTGGCTGCCGGGTCGTCCGTCGTCGCGCTGATCAAGTCCACCGAGATCTCGCTCGCGACCGCCTGAGCGACCGCCTGGGCGACCGCCTGGGCGACCGCCTGAGCCTGCCCTCACAGCCCGAGGTTCGGTGGCGACAGCGCGCCGAACCACACGTGCGTGACCGCGCTGACGTAGCGCGCCCCGCACCGGTCCGACGGCACCACCAGCTGCGCGCCCGCCTCGTCGAGGTCCTCCCCGTCGAGGCGGGTGGCCAGCAGCACCGGGCTGTCGCCGAAGTCCGCGTCGAGCTCCGCCCAGGACAGGACGCTGTGGTGCCCGTCCCCGCCGCTGACCGCCAGCAGGAAGCGGCTTCGGTCCTTGCGCCGGCACACGTCGAAGGACGGCCCGGCGTCCGCGACCACGTCGCGCAGCAGCGCGCCCTCGAACACATGGTGCTGCGGACCGTTCGTCGCGCAGTCGAACGTGACCGCGGCCCGGTGCTGTACCCAGTCCCGCAGGTCCGCGACGCTCAGCGTCGCCGGGTGGTCCAGATCTCCGTGCAGCATGAGTTTGGCCATGTGTGGATGATGCCCGGGGCCCGTCATTCCGGAACCTCATCTGCAAGGTTGATGGCTTGATACAACCCGCAAATGTGGCTTCATCGTGCATTCTGCCCTTGCAGGTCCTGCAACCTCTGGTTCACCTTCCGCCAGACGATGTCGCGTGTCACCGGCATCTCCGTGAACCGCACCCCGGTCGCGTCCCGCAGGGCGTTCGCGAACGCCGGGGCCACGGGGTTGAAGGGGCTCTCGCTCATCGACTTGGCGCCCAGCGGGCCGATCGCGTCCGAGGTCTCCATGAAGTGGACCTCCGTACGCGGGACGTCCGCGTACTGCGGGAGCCGGTAGCGGCGGAACGCCGCCGTGGTCACCTCGCCGCGCTCGTCCACCCGTACGGTCTCGAACAGCGTCGCGCCCAGTGCCTGGGCCACGCCGCCCTCCACCTGGCCGCGGCACTGCATCGGGTTCATGACCTTGCCCGCGTCCGCCGCGTGCACGCTGCGCAGGATCTTCATCTCGCCCGTGTCCGGGTCCACCGCGAGGCGGAACCACTGGGCGTTGAAGGCCACCGAGCGGGGGGAGCCGCCCCAGTGGCCGTCCGCCGCGAGCTCGTCGAGCTTGCCCTTGTCGTACGCGGCCTCGTACAGCTCCTTGAGCGTGACGATCCGGCCCGCGCAGTCGAACGCCTCCGCCTCGAGCTTGCACAGGTGCCGGGCCACGCCCGTGTGCCGGGCCGCGAAGGTCTGGAGGCGCTCCGCGAGGGAGCCCGCCGCGAGCATCACCGCCTTGCCCGCCACCACCGTGCCGGCCGAGCCGAAGGCGCCGGTGTCGTGGCGGACCACGTCCGTGTCCGACTGGCGGACCGCGATCCGGTCGACCGTGGTGTTCAGCGCGCCCGCGGTGATCTGCTTGTGGACGGTGGTCGTGCCGTTGCCGAACTCCGCCGTGCCGACCGCGATGTCGTACGTACCGTCGCGCAGCAGGCTGACCCGGGCGTCGGCGAAGTGGCCGCCGGGCGGGCCGGTCGCGATCATGGCGACGGCCGCTCCCGTGCCGGTGAGCCAGCCCTCCGGGACGTCCTCGTGGCTGCGGTCCTCGGCGATGGCCTTGCGGACCACGTCCATGCACTGCTTCATCCCGTACGAGGCGATGAAGAGGTCCTCCTCGTGGCCGATCGGGGTCACCATGTGGTCGCCGGGGCCGATGACGTTCTTCTCGCGCAGGACGAGCGGGTCCATGCCGAGCCGGATGGCGAGCTCGTCCATCACCGATTCGAGGGCGAAGAGGACCTGGCCGAGGCCGTAGCCGCGGAAGGCACCGGCCGGTACGCCGTTGGTGTAGACCGAGTACGCCTCCACCTCCTTGTTCGGCGCCTTGTAGACGGCGAAGGACTCGCCGACGCTGTGGAACATCACCGCCGGGCCGTGGTTGCCGTAGGCGCCGGTGTTGGAGAGCACGCGGATGCGCAGTGCGGTGAGGGTGCCGTCGGCCTTGGCGCCGATCTTGATGGTGATCTTGAAGGGGTGGCGGGTGGTGGCACCGTAGAACTGCTCGGCCCGGGTGAATTCGAGTTTCACCGGCCGGCGCAGCTTCAGGGCGGCGAGGACCACGATGTCCTCGGTGAGCATCTCCTGCTTGCCACCGAACCCGCCGCCCACGCGGCCCGCGACGACGCGGACCTCGTCCTCACCCAGGTCGTAGAGGGCGCACAGCGCCCGCCGGGTCAGGAACGGTGCCTGGGTGGAGGAGCGGACGGTGATGCGCTCGCCGTCGCCCTCCTCCTTGGGTTCGAAGTACGCGACGCTGCCGTGGGTCTCCAGGCTGGCGTGCTGCACGCGCTGGGTCCGGAACGTCTCCTCGTAGACGACGTCCGCCTCCGCGTAGCCCTTCTCCATGTCGCCGAGGGTGTTGTGGACCTCGCCGCACACGTTGTTCTCGGCGCGGAAGATCCCCGATTCGGGGCCCTTGGGATGGATGACGGGGGCGCCCGGCAGCATCGCCTCCTCCGGGTCGATCACGTACGGGAGCTCCTCGTAGGTGACGACCACGCGGCGGCAGCCCTCCTCGGCGGCCTGCTCGCTTATCGCGACGACGGCCGCCACGCGCTGGCCGACGAACCGGACCACGTCGTCCAGGACCCGGGTGTCCATCGGGTCCTCGGTGGGGTGCTCGTGGCGGGCGGACGAGTACAGCCGGTCGGGGGCGTCGTGGTGGGTGAAGACGGCGTGCACGCCCGGGACCTGGAGGGCGTCCCGGATGTCGATGTCGACGATGCGGGCGTGCGGGTGCGGGGAGCGCAGCAGCTTCATGTGGAGCAGGCCGGGCACCTCGACGTCGAACGTGTAGCGGGCGGTTCCGGTCACGACGAGGGGGCCGGCGGGGGCGCCCAGGGACTTGCCGACGGCCTGCCCGGCCTCGGGGGACTCGGTGTGCTTCACCCCGCGCACCGCGTCCTCGATGGCGCGGTAGCCCGTACAGCGGCAGATGTTGCCCTTGAAGGCGCGCGGGAGGTCGGCGAGCTTGCCGTCGTCGTGGGCGGTGCCCTGCTCCGCCTGGAGGGCGGAGGTGGTCATCAGGAACCCGGCCGTGCAGAAACCGCACTGGAAGCCCTGGGCGTCGAGGAACTGCTGCTGCGCCGGGTGGAGCTCCCCGCCGGGCTTGGCCAGGCCCTCGACGGTGGTGACTGAGCGGCTCTCGGCGCGGACGGCCGGGTAGAGGCAGCTGTGCACCGGCTGCCCGTCGACGTGGACGGTGCAGGCCCCGCAGTCGCCCTGGTCGCAGCCCTTCTTCACGCCGAACCAGCCGCGCTCGCGCAGGTACGTGCGCAGGCACTGGCCGGCGCGCGGCTCGTCCTCGAAACGCTGCTCGTTGATCTCGATCTCGTAGCTCATCGGGAAACCTCCTCCTGCGTGAGTTCGCGGCGGATCTGCTCGGCCAGGTGCAGGGCCATGTGGCGCCGCCAGTCGGGCAGGCCGTGGATGTCGTCGAACCACTCGTCGGGGCGCACGGTGTCGTCGATCACCGCGCGCAGCTCGGCGGCGGACGGCGGCAGCGCGAACCAGAAGCGGAAGGGGCGGGTGGTGGCGGCGGTGACCGTCACGGCGAAGGAGCCGTCCTGGGGGTCGGACGTGCCGATGACCAGGGCCCCGGAGCGCCCGAGCCCGTAGAGCGAGGCCTGCCGGAAGGCCGTACGGCACTCCAGCGAGCGGGCGGGCAGCCGGACCGAGCGCAGCAGCTCGCCGTCGCGCAGGTCCTTGACGCCGGCGCCGCGGATGAAGTCGGCGACGGGCATGCGGCGGGTGCTGCCGTCCTGGCCCTGGAGGGAGACGGTGCCGTCGAGTCCGGCGGTGAGGGAGATCATCGGGCCGGCGGGGAGGCCGTTGCAGAGGTTGCCGCCGACGGTGGCCATGTTCCAGATCTTGAACGAGGCGAGGAAGGCGCGGCAGCACTGCTCGATGAGCGGGGCGGCGGTGGCCGGCAGGGTCCGGCCGAACCGGGACAGCTCGGTGATGGTGCAGGTGGCGGCGATGTCGAGGGAGCCGTCGGGCTGCCAGGACAGAGGTGGCCAGCCCATCCGGGAGAGGTCGACCAGGCGGCGGATGTGGGGCTGGGGCTCGGAGAAGAGGTAGGTGCCGCCGCCGAGCCAGGCGTCGCCGGGGCGCCACGGTTCGCGGCGGCGTGCGTCGCGCACGTCGAGCACCGTGTTGAGGTCCAAGGTGAGCCACCAGCCTCTCTGGCCTGACGCGGGGACATGCGGCTGCCCCGGGGATACCGTGCGTTTCCAGTCAGTGAAGCAACGGGGGCGGGGCCGGGACGACTGTTGCCGGACACGGAAACGGGTGGACTCCGGGCGGTTCGCCCTGGATGATCGACCAAGAGGCTAACCAGGCACTTGCCCTTGCATTTACGATGGTGTTTCTCGTATTCGCCTGGCGAATGTGGCCGATGTGGGCTGCCACCCACCGCAAGGAGTCCCCGCCATGCACGTCCTGGACCTGCTTCAGTCCGACAACCTCGGCCTCACCCTGCTCTGGGGCGAGGACGCCCTTCTCGGCCAGGAGGTCAGCGGGGTCACCGCCACCGACCTGGAGGACCCGCGCCGCTTCCTGGGTCCCGGAGAACTCGTGCTCAGCGGTCTGGTGTGGTGGGCCGACGGCGACCTGGCCAAGGCGGATCGATTCGTCTCCGCGCTCGCCGAGGCCGGGGCCACCGCCCTCCTCGCCGGCGAGGAGACCCACGGCCGGGTCCCCGACGAGCTGGTGGCCGCCTGCCGCGCCTACCGCGTACCGCTCGTGGCCGTGCCCGCGCAGACCAGCTTCCGGGCTGTCACCGAGGCGGTCTACCTGCGCCAGTGGGGCGACCTGAGCCGCCGTCCGACCCGGCTCTTCGCGCTTCCCGAAAACGTGCGCAGCGAGCTCAGCCGCCTCCTCGAAGGCGGGGCCGGACCGGCCGAGCTGCTGGACCGGGCCTGCGCCCACCTGGGCAAGGTCGCCTGCTATCTGATGACCGCCAGCGGCCGTACCGTGGCCCGCACCCCCTCCGCGCCCGCGATCCCGGCCCGGCGGGCCGGCGCGATACGCGAGGGGCTCTCGCTGCGCATCGAGTCCGAGAGCACCCCGTACGACGCCTGGCAGCTGCACGTGCCGGACGCGGACGCGGCGCCCCCGCGCGTGCTCCACGAGATCGCCGAGATCTTCGCCCAGTACCGCGACGGTGAGGCGCGCCGCACCGGCACGGTGCGCGCGGCGGGCCGGGAGCTGGCTGCACTCCTCGACGCGGAGGAGGGGCCGGCCGCGGACCCGGGCGCGCTGGAGGAGGCGCTGGCCGCGGCAGGACTCCCGACGGGCCTCCCGGCGGGGGGCGCGTACCGGGTGCTCGCGGCGACGGACGGCGACGCCCTGGCCGAGGCGCTGGCCCACCTGGAGGACGTCCCGTACGCGGTGGGGCGCTCGGTCGCGGTCCTGTACGAGGACCAGGACGCGGCGGTCGACGTCCCGGGCCGGCTCCGCTCGGTCTGGCCGCTGCTCCAGGCGTGCGGCGGCCCGGACGCGGACCTCCGGCTCGGCGCGGGTGCGCGGGCTTCGGGGGTCGAGGGACTACGCGCGTCGATCCACCAGGCCCGCTTCGCCCTGACGGCGACGGACGAGGCCACTGCGGTCCTCGCGGTGGAGCAACTGGACACCCTGGCGACCCTGTTGTCCGGGGTTCCGGAGGAGGTCCGGGCGGTCTACGCGAGCCGGACGCTGGGGGCGCTCGGGGACGGGATGCTGCGCGAGACGCTCGAGGTGTTCCTGGCCAACAACTGCTCCTGGACCCGCACGGCGGAGGCGCTGCACCTGCACGTGAACACGGTCCACTACCGGATCGAACGGGTGGAGTCCCTGACGGGCCGTGACCTGTCCCGCCTGGACCACAAGCTGGACCTCTACGCGGCGCTGCGCTGCGGCTGAGCGGTCACGGCAGGTCGACGTACACCTCGGTGGACTTCACCCGCGCGGTGACGCTCACCCCGACCGCGATCCCGAGCTCCTCGACCGACTCCCGCGTCACCACGGACACCACCCGGTGCGGGCCCGACTGGATCTCCACCTGGGCCGCCACGTCGTCGACCCGCACCGCGGTGACGATCCCGACGAAGGAGTTCCGTACGGACGTGGCCGTGCCGTTGCCCGCCTGCGGCTGGGGCTGCGGCACCCCGGCCCGCTCCTTGGCGAAGGCGGCCAGCGTCACCCCGTCGACGGTGCGCGCCCCGTCGGGCGCTCGGCGGGCGGGCAGGCGCCCGCCGTCGGCCCAGCGGCGCACGGTTTCGGCGCTCACGCCCAGCAGGCCCGCAGCCTGCCCGATCGAGTACAACGGCACGCCCGCACCCTACCCGCGGCCCGCGGGCCGTGGCCCGCGGACGGACGGCGGTGCTCAGTGAGCGCCGGTCTTGGCCTGCGCGGCGGCGACGTAGCGGACGGTGAAGAGCATCGGGACGACGAACCCGGCGGCCTGGACGAGCGTGGCGGACGTCGAGTGGCCGTGCCCGGCGTGGGCGAGGGCCGCGAGCGCGCCAGCGGTGACGGTGAAGGCCGCGGTCCAGACGGCGGTGATGACGACGTTGGTCCGGATGAACGGCCGCAGGCCCCAGACCTCGCGGGGGGTGCTGCGCTTGGCGATGCCCAGGGTGAAGGGCTTGCCCACGAGCAGGGAGACCCCGGCGATGAGGGCCAGCGTGGCCGAGGAGAGGGCCGCCGAGTAGGCGTGCACGCCCGAGTGCGGGTCGACGAAGGCGATGACCGTCAGGGCGGCGAAGAAGACCGCGGAGCCGATCTCGATGATCAGTGCGTCGAAGCCGGCCCCGGCCCGGCGCTGCTGGACGGTCACGGCCACCGCCGCGACGAGACCGGCGAGCGCGGCCCACTGCCACTGGCCGGACGGAAGCACCGCGAAGACGATCCACGGGAGGAAGGTGCGTACGTACGACATCGGAAACCCCCGGCTGATATTCCTGTTCTGACATGTCGAAAGTAGAGGTTCCAATAGTGACATGTCAAGAGTGGAAGGTAAGATGAGGGGCATGAGCCTTCGACATGCCCTTCTCGGACTCCTGTCAGAGCGCCCGGCCAGCGGATACGACCTGCTCAAGCGCTTCGAAACCTCGCTGGCCAACGTCTGGCCCGCCACCCAGAGCCAGATGTACACAGAGCTGTCCAAGCTCGCCGACGCCGGGATGATCAGCGTCTCGGCGGAAGGTCCACGCGGGCGCAAGGAGTACACCCTCACCGACGCGGGACTGGCCGAACTGCGTCACTGGCTGACCGAGACCAAGCCCCAGCGCAACACCCGCAGCGACATCCTGCTGAGGGTCTTCTTCCTCGGGGTGCTCACGCCCGAGCAGGCGCGGGGCTACCTCACCGAGCTGA
Organism: Streptomyces sp. NBC_01296; assembly: GCF_035984415.1. Lineage (NCBI taxonomy): Bacteria > Bacillati > Actinomycetota > Actinomycetes > Kitasatosporales > Streptomycetaceae > Streptomyces > Streptomyces sp. NBC_01296. The sequence continues at coordinate 4,675,804 of NZ_CP130720.1, forward strand.
TGGAGCTGTCCGAGCGGGAGCACGAGGCCCTGCGCCGGCTGGACGAGTCCATCGACTGGGGCGACGACCCCCTCTCGGTCCACGGCAGGATCGCCCTGGAGTACGGCCTGCGCTTCAACGCCATGCGCCGCGAGTGGGCCGGGTGGGCGGCCGCCCAGATCCGGTAGCGACGATGCGCGCAAGGGTCCACGAGCCGGTCCCGTGCGACCGCGTGGCGAAGCACTGCTAGAAGGGCCGGAGCATGTGCGTCATCGGCGACTGCGACGGCTCCAGGCCCGGCAGCAGCCAGGGCTGGAAGGGGGCCAGTACCGCGAGGACGAGGAAGGCGATCCCGATGGCGGCCGAGAAGACGGGGCCCAGTCGCCACAGCTTCTCCACGAAGATCACCAGAGCCACCGCGGCCATGGCCAGGACGTTCATGACGCCGAGCGGGACGAGGACGATCATCAGTCCCCAGCAGCATCCGACGCAGTACGCCCCGTGGTGGGCCCCGACCCGCAGGTCGCGGGCCATGGGCCGGAAGCCGGCGTAGCGCACGAGCTGGCCCATGGGGCTGCGGCAGTGCCGCAGGCAGAGGTTCTTCAGCGGGCTGAACTGGTACAGCCCGGCGATGAGGAAGGCTCCTGCCCCGATCCACCGCCCGGCGCCGGGGTGGTCGTCCACCAGGGCCCCGGTCGCGGCGAGGAGCCCGTAGGCGATCAGGCCGAAGGCCGTCCAGGACAGGAGGTAGCCGGCCACGAACTGGGCGGTACGGGCCGCGCGGACGGCTCCGGCCGACTGGCGGCCGATGGCCCGGGCCCAGGTGATCGCCACCGGGGCCACGGACGGGAACATCATGGCGATCATCATGACCAGCCACAGCAGCAGGAACAGCGGGATGCCCATGCCCATGGTCCCCGGCTCGACCCCCATGTCACGGGCCTGGTCGACGACCAGCACCCAGGCGAGCAGGGCGATCGATCCCATCACGGACCAGGCGAGCGCCAGCTGCCGGGCCGACAGCAGGTTTGCCGGACGCAGAGGTGGTGACAGGGCATTCCGGTCGAGCCGCACGCTTCCAGCACATCACGGCGGGCGTGTGCGTGCGCGGGCGGAACCGGGCCCCGCCGGGCGGCCGCGGCGGGGGGATAATCGACGTGGAGACCTGTACGACCCGGACGTGGGCCGGTGATGTCTTCCGGGGGCCTCGCCGTCCTCCCGAGACGACGTCCGGGGCGGTCACGAGGAGGCAGGGAGATGTCCGAGACGACGGCGACCGTTCCGAGGTGGCACGCGGCGGGCGACTGGTTCGACACCTGCAAGTGCAATGTGCCGTGCCCCTGCTCGTTCGCGGAGCTGCCCACCTACGGCGATTGCGACGGCATCCTCGCGTGGCACATCCGCGAGGGACGGTACGGGGACGTGTCGCTGGACGGCCTCAACGTGCTGATGCTGGGCTCCTTCGTCGGCAACATATGGGCTGAGCACTCCGACACGTACGCAGCGGTCTTCGTCGACGAGCGCGCCGACGAGGCGCAGCGCGAGGCACTCCAGATGATCTTCGGAGGTCAGGCGGGCAGCTGGCCGGCGGAGATGGTGAGCATGATGGGCGCGGAAATGCGCGGCATGGAGTTCGCCCCCATCGAGGTGGAGGTCGCCGACGACCTCTCGAGCTGGCGGGCCGTGGTTCCCGGCCGGGTGGAGGCGAGCGCGCAGGCACTCACCGGACCCAACACTCCGGAGGGCGCCCGCGTGCAGTCGACCAACCTGCCGGGCGCCGAGACCGGACCGGGCCAGGTCGCGACCTGGGGCCGCTCGACAGCGGACAGCGCCGATGCCTATGGCTTCCAATGGAGCAGGGACGGCCAGTCGAGCAAACACATCACCTTCGACTGGACCGGGCCCGACTAGCCGGTGTGCGCACCACGGACGCAACCAGAACTGCAACTACAGGCCCTACTTGTCGCCCTCTGGGCCGTACCACTGGAGGGGCTGCCCGGTGACGGCGGCGATGCATTCGAAGTCGTGGTCGCGGTGGAGGAGGGTGAGGCCTTGGAGCTCCGCTGTTGCGGCGACCACGAGATCCACTGCGCCCGCACCGCGGTGCTTTCCCTGTTTGGTGAGCGCCTCCTGAACCTGCCAGGCACGGTCGTAGGCACGGTCATCGACCGGCACCCAGCCGAAGATCAACCGGATGTCCTCGATCCCGCGTGCCCGGTCAGCGGCAGACCGGGCGCTGTAGAAGAATTCCAGCTCCGTGATCGGGCACGTGGCGATGAGTCCGGCGGCTGCCGCCTGGTCCCAGCCGTATTGCTCCGCGTCCCCCCGCAGGAACCGTGCCAGGGCGCTGGTGTCGATCAGGAACTGTGCCGCGTTCACCGCCGGTAGTTCCTCTTGTCCTCGAACAGCTCCAGGTCGAAGGCACCCTGATCGGCGGTGGCCCGGAGCCGGGTGAGGGCCAGCGCTCGTCGCCGGTTCTCCAGCACTTCGCGCAGCGCCGTGTTGACCGTTTCCTTCTTGGTGCTGGTCCCCAGGGCCTTTGCCACATCGGCGACCAACTCGTCGTCCAGGTCGATGACGGTCCGGCTCATGTGCACCTCCTGATATCAATGATGGAGCAAAGTATATCTCGCCCTGTGGGTCGGGGTGCTGGGCGATCTCGTCCTACGAGGGCATGACGTTGTGGATGCGGGAGAGGGTGAAGACGCGCTCGTCGTTCCGCAGGTGGCACCAGGCGTCCGGGTAGGGCGGGTCGAGTTCGAGGCGACTGAGGGTGCGTACGGTGCGGTTGCCGGAGGTGGCGACGTATTCGACAGTGATGGCTGTCCCGGTGTCGATGGCATGGGCGAGTTGGCGGATGTCGGTGTAGGACAGTCGCTTCGCGTACCCGGCGACGATTTCCTCGGTGTCGGTGCCGAAAGGGACCCCGCTGCCGTAAGGGTCGGGTTCAGGGGTGGTCGGTGGGGCGGATAGCAGCCGGGTGGCCAGGGCGTTCGGGTCGACGGTCGCCGGAGTCTTCGCGGCATGGCGGACTGCGCTGCGGCGATCGGCGCCCGTGCCGGACCTCCGGGGGGTTGGTACGGCAGCGGCCCTCTGCGGTCGGGTCTTCTCGATGCGTACGGTTCCGTCTGCGGTCTCGGCTACGGGGGCATAGCCCTCGGCGCGGAGCGCGGCAAGGGTTGCGTCGATCGGGCTTCGGCTGACCAGCACCGTGGGTGCGAGTTGCCGCAGGCCGAGCTTGCCGAGCTTGCGGTGGGCGGCAAGCTCGGTGAGGAGCGCCGGCTCCTCACCGTGGATGACGCAGGCGGCGGGGGCGATGCGCACGCGGCCGTGGCCGCGGGCGGTGTCGGCGATGAGATAGGACAAGGGCTGGGGCAGCGGCCCGGAAGCGACGGCGGCCAGGTCGGCTGTGAGGCCGTCCGGCGAGTGCCCGGCGTCCAGTGCCCGACGAACGCTTCCTGCACTGAAGCCGTGCGCGGTTCCGGAGAGGACGCCGCGTCCTTCCGTGCGGCGAGTACGCGCGCCAGGTGCCGAGGGTCGAGACGGCCCAGCCAGGCTGCCAGCGTTGATCGGGACTTCATGCGGGCACCTCGCCGGACCAGGCCGGAGCAAACACCGAATCCACTCCGGTGCGAGCTCAAGCATGGTGCCTTCGTCGGGGTCGCGGGTGCAGAACGGGAGGGGTTCCCCCTGGACGCAGGCTCTCTCGCGGGCGGTGGCACCACGGGTTCGCCTCAATGTGATGGATCGAGGCGACATAAACGCAACCCGAAATGCAACCACGGAACGACGAAGGACCCGGCCGCTGTGCGGTCGGGTCCTTCGTTTGCCCTGGCGGGCGAGTGCGGAGGATACGAGATTCGAACTCGTGAGGGGTTGCCCCCAACACGCTTTCCAAGCGTGCGCCCTAGGCCACTAGGCGAATCCTCCGCGGCAAACAATACAAGACGTTGAGGGGTGCTCGCGAACGTGATCGTCTGCCGGGGATCCGGGCGGGGAGCCGGTCGGGATCCGGAGCGGGGACGGGTCGAATCCGGGGGCTTTCATCCGCTAGGGTGGGGCCCAGCCCCTCACGTGGCGCTATCTCACCCAACTCCCCCAGGGCCGGAAGGCAGCAAGGGTAAGTGGGCTCTGGCGGGTGCGTGGGGGGCGCTTTGCGTTCCGGGACGGTCGGCAGGACCGTCGGCGGGGCGTCTTTGTCGGTGGGCCCGGATAACCTCGTAGACGTGTCGTCCCTTGCGCTGTACCGCCGCTACCGCCCCGAGTCGTTCGCCGAGGTCATCGGGCAGGAGCATGTCACTGTCCCCCTGATGCAGGCCCTGCGGAACAACCGGGTCAATCACGCGTACCTGTTCAGCGGGCCCCGAGGCTGTGGCAAGACCACCAGCGCGCGGATCCTGGCGCGGTGCCTGAACTGTGAGCAGGGTCCCACTCCCGAGCCCTGCGGCGCATGCCAGTCCTGCCAGGACCTGGCGCGCAACGGACCGGGGTCGATCGACGTCATCGAGATCGACGCCGCCTCGCACGGTGGTGTGGACGACGCCCGTGACCTGCGGGAGAAGGCCTTCTTCGGGCCCGCCTCCAGCCGCTACAAGATCTACATCATCGACGAGGCCCACATGGTCACCTCGGCGGGCTTCAACGCCCTGCTGAAGGTGGTCGAGGAGCCGCCGGAGCACCTCAAGTTCATTTTTGCCACCACCGAGCCGGAGAAGGTGATCGGGACCATCCGGTCCCGTACGCACCACTATCCGTTCCGGCTCGTGCCGCCCGGCACGCTGCGGGACTACCTCGGCGAGGTCTGCGGGCGCGAGGGGGCCAAGGTCGAGGACGGCGTGCTGCCGCTCGTCGTGCGGGCCGGCGCAGGCTCCGTGCGTGACTCGATGTCCGTCATGGACCAGCTGCTCGCCGGCGCCGCCGACGACGGTGTGACGTACGCCATGGCCACCTCCCTGCTCGGGTACACCGACGGGTCGCTGCTCGACTCCGTCGTCGACGCCTTCGCCGCCGGGGACGGGGCGGCCGCCTTCGAGGTCGTCGACCGGGTGGTCGAGGGCGGCAACGACCCGCGCCGCTTCGTCGCCGACCTGCTGGAGCGGCTGCGTGACCTGGTGATCCTGGCCGCCGTGCCCGACGCCGGGGAGAAGGGGCTCATCGACGCCCCCGCCGATGTCGTCGAGCGGATGCAGGCCCAGGCGTCCGTGTTCGGGGCCGCCGAGCTCAGCCGCGCCGCCGACCTGGTCAACACCGGGCTCACCGAGATGCGCGGCGCGACCTCGCCGCGGCTCCAGCTCGAGCTGATCTGCGCCCGGGTGCTGCTGCCCGCCGCCTTCGACGACGAGCGGTCGTTCCAGGCCAGGCTCGACCGGCTGGAGCGCAGCGGGTTCACCCCCGGCGCCGCCGGGATGCCCGGTATGGCCGCCGCCCCGGCGGGCAGCCCCGCCATGGGGTACGTGCCCGGGCCCGAGGCGCATGCCATGGCCCCCGCCGGGCCCGGCGGGGGCGTCGCCGCCGCGCGGGCCGCCGCTGCCGGCGTACGGGCCCCCGAGCCGGAGGCCCCGGCCGCGCCGGCCCCGGCTCCGGTCCAGGCTCCGGCCCCTGCCGCGGTGCAGCCTCCGGCTCCGGCTCCCGCTCCTGCGCAGGCCCCCGCCGCTTCGGCCCCCGCGCCCGGTGCCTGGCCCGGGGCCGCGCAGCCCGGTGGCGGTGCCCCCGGCGCCTGGCCCGGAGCCGCCGCTGCCGCCCCGGCTCCGGCCGCCTCCGCCCCCGCCGCCGGTGCCTGGCCCAGTGCCGCCGCGCCCGGCTCGGGCCAGCCCGCGGCCGCCGCCCCGGCCCCGGCTGCGACTCCGGCCGCCTCCGCGCCCACTCCCGCTCCGGCCGCCGCCCCGTCGCCCGGCATGGCCGCCGGCGCCGGGCAGATCCAGGCCATGTGGCCCGGCATCCTCGAGGCCGTCAAGAACCGCCGCCGCTTCACCTGGATCCTGCTCAGCCAGAACGCCCAGGTCACCGGCTTCGACGGGACGACCCTGCAGCTCGGCTTCCCCAACGTCGGAGCCCGCGACAACTTCGCGAGCAGCGGCAGCGAGGACGTGCTCAAGGCCGTCCTGGCCGAGCAGTTCCAGGTCAACTGGAAGATCGACGCCGTGCTGGGAGGGGGAGGCGGCCAGCCGGCTCCGTCCTCGTACTCCGCCCCGGCCGCGCCCGCCTACAGCCCGCCGGCGGCCGCCCCCGCCCCGACGCAGCAGGCTCCCGCCCCGCAGCAGCCGTACCAGCCGCCGCAGCAGCCCCAGCAGGGCGGTTCCGCGCCGCAGCCTCCCGTACGGCAGGCGCCCCAGCCGGTCGCGCCCGAGGACGACGTGCCGGAGGAGGACGATCCCGACCTCGTCGAGAGCGCCCTGACCGGACACGACCTCATCGTGCGCGAGCTCGGAGCCACCGTCATAGAGGAATACACGAACGAGTAGGGCCGTCTCATTGGGTGGCCGCACGAAAGACATCCCGCCACGCGGGCTAGGCTGCAGGGCGTGAAGGTCCTCGTCATCGGCGGCGGCGCCCGCGAACATGCCCTGTGCCGCTCTCTGTCCCTCGACCCCGACGTCAACGCGCTGTACTGCGCTCCCGGCAATGCCGGCATCGCCGAGGTGGCGGAGCTGCGCCCGGTCGACGCCCTCGACGGCGCGGCCGTGGCCCGCCTCGCCACCGAGCTCGGTGTCGGCCTGGTCGTCGTCGGCCCGGAGGCGCCCCTGGTCGCCGGCGTCTCCGACGCCGTCCGCGCCGCGGGCATCCCCGTCTTCGGCCCGTCCGCGGAAGCGGCGCAGCTGGAGGGCTCCAAGGCGTTCGCCAAGGACGTGATGGCCGCGGCCGGCGTCCCGACCGCGCGCAGCTACGTGTGCACCACCCCCGAAGAGGTGGACACGGCCCTCGACGCCTTCGGCGCCCCGTACGTCGTCAAGGACGACGGCCTCGCCGCCGGAAAGGGCGTCGTGGTCACCGACGACCTGGCCGCCGCCCGCGCGCACGCGCTCGGCTGCGACCGCGTCGTCATCGAGGAGTACCTCGACGGCCCCGAGGTCTCCCTCTTCGCCATCACCGACGGCGTCACCGTGCTGCCGCTCCAGCCCGCGCAGGACTTCAAGCGGGCGCTCGACGGCGACGAGGGCCCCAACACCGGCGGCATGGGCGCGTACTCGCCACTGCCCTGGGCCGACCCGAAGCTGGTCGACGAGGTCATGGAGACCGTCCTCCAGCCGACCGTGGACGAGCTGCGCCACCGCGGCACCCCGTTCTCCGGGCTGCTGTACGCGGGCCTCGCGATCACCTCGCGCGGCGTCCGCGTCATCGAGTTCAACGCCCGCTTCGGCGACCCCGAGACCCAGGTGGTCCTGGCCCGGCTGCGCACCCCGCTCGCGAGCGTGCTGCTGAACGCCGCGAACGGCACGCTGGACGCCGAGCCGCCGCTGCGCTGGCGCGAGGACGCAGCCGTCACCGTGGTCATCGCCTCCCACAACTACCCGGAGACCCCGCGCACCGGGGACCCGATCGAGGGCCTGGCCGAAGTGGCCGCCGAGGACGGTCCCGACGCGTACGTCCTGCACGCCGGGACCCGGCGCGAGGGCGAAGCCGTCGTCAGCGCGGGCGGCCGCGTGCTGTCGGTGACGGCGACCGGTTCCGATCTGGCACAGGCCCGCGAGAAGGCGTATAAGGCCGTCGCGCGGATCCGGCTGGACGGTTCCCAGCACCGTACGGACATTGCCGCCAAGGCGGCCGAAGGCCGCTGACCAGCGGGGCAGTCGCGACGCGGGCCCGGTGCGCACCTCGGTGCGCCCGGGCCCGCGCGCGTGTTCGCGTGCGAGTGCATCCGGCCGCGTTCGAACGCATCCACCTTTGCCCAAAGCCATTCCATCGGGTGATGGTCGCCCGGTCCGGCTGACTGCCGAACGGTCCCCAACTAGGGTGCGATGCCAAGCATTCCGGCACTTGGCCCACCGGCATTGCGATGTCAGTGGCGGGTGTCACAGTGGGGGAGTGAGCGAAACCGCCGCAGGGCAGAGGGGGTGAGGTCCGGCCGTGTCCGGAACCGGTTCGATCGTGGAAGTGGGCGCGCCGTCCGCGCGCTCCCGGGCCCTGGCCGTGCTGCGCGTGCGCAGCAGGGCCATGGCCCTCGGGGTGCTGCCCGCCGCCCTCGCGGTGGTGCTGCTGAGCGCCCGGATGACGGGCCGGCTGGCCGGGGATCCCTGGCCCGTCGTGACCCTCGTCGTATGCGTGGTCGCCGTGCTGGTGCTGCTCGTCGGCGGGGTGTTCGCCGCGGTGGTGCTGCGGGCGAGCCCGGCCGTGACGCCGACGGTGCCGCTGCCGGAGACCGCCGCGCCCGACCTCTACCGGCTGGTGCGGGATCTGGCCGACCGGATGGACGTGCCCGTGCCCTCCGCGATAGCCCTGACGCCGGACTGCGACAGCTGGCTGGAGGACCGCACGCATGCGGCGCACCGCCGCGGCGGCATAACCGGCGGCCGCGAGTCGGAGCCGGGTGCGGCTCCCGTGCTGGTGATCGGCTCGCCGTTCCTGTGGTGGATGCGGGTCGCCGAGCTGCGGGCGGTCCTGGCGCCGGTCGTCGCCGGTACGGGCCCTTCCGCGCATCCGGACATAGCCGATGCCCGCGGGTTCGTCCGCGGACTCGATGCCGCCGTGGACGTGGGCAGCAGGCCCGGCCTCGGCTGGATCGGCAGGCCGGCCCGGCTGCTGCTGAGGCTGTGCCAGACGGACGCCGCCGAGATGGAGCGCGGCGTGGCCGCCGCTGCCTCGGACCGTGCACAGGGTGTGGATTACGGGCTGCGCATCGTCGCCCAGGAGCAGGTCGGCCTCGCCTACGCGGGCTGGGACCGGCTGTTGACCCGGGTCGCGCTGCCCGCGTGGCGGATGGGCCGCTGGCCGGCGCACCTCGACGCAGGGGTCGTCTCCGCGCTGACCGAGCTGTCCCGGCGGGACCGGCTGGCCGAGGGGTTCACCTCGCGGCTGGGCGAGCGGCCCGCGTGCGATCTGCTGGAGCGTCCGGGTGTGGTCGACGAGGCCGCTTCGCTGCTGGCCGCGCGGCTCTTCCACGGCGGTCCGGCCGAGGCCGGTCCGGACTGGTCGCCGGTGGACTGGGCGGCGTATCCGGAGGAGGTCGTGGACCGCAAATGGCGCGCCGAGGCCGCCCGGCTGCATGCGGCGCTGGACGCCCTCGCCGTGCCGGCCGGGCCCGGGCCGACGCTGGACCGGGTGCTGGGCTATCTCGCGGACGGGGCCGGCGAGGGCGCGGCCGGAGAGGCGCTGGCCGGGCTGCTCAGCGGTGACCTGGCCAGGGAGGAACGTTCCGCAGGCGCCGCCGGCGTGGGTGCCGGGGTGGCGCGCGGGGCGGATGCCGTGCCGCTGTTCCCGCTCCAGCCGCCCCGCAGCGGGCGGGACCTGCTCGCCGACCACGTGACGGCGATGGTGTGCGCCGCGGCCGTGGACTCGGCCGATGCCGCGCCCGGGCTGGACTGGCTGGACGGCCCCGTCCTCCTGGTCGGCGGCGAACGCCGCGCGGATCTGGCCCCCCGGGTGCTGACCCTGGTGGAGGACGGCGAAGCGGAACCCCTGCGCGACTGGCTCGCCGCCCTGGGCGTCCGCCCGGAAAAGCCGGTCCGCCTGGTGTGACTCCGCCCGCGAGCCGGCACGCGGCCCTGCCCGCGAGTCGCCCTGAGCCGCCCGCGGCCGGCGCCGCTGGGCGTGGCGTTCGCCGAGCCCGGGTCCGGGCTCCCGGTACTCCGTGGCTCCGAATGTGGCGAACGGTGACGGAATGAGTGCGTTATGTGATGTGCTGGGACCGGTCACGGTTCGATGCCTTGAAGCCGTGCCGCATCGGAGCGAAGAAGAGACCGTTCGGGGGAGCGAGGGAGGGGAGCGGGGATGGGTGCGGACCAGATCCGGCGTTGGGAATCAGGGGCGCTCGCGCACGCGGTGACCGATCCCTTCGGCCAGGGGCCGCTGCCGTGGTTCCGGGGCAGCGAGCTGTACTTCGACGACACCGGGCAGGTCGTGCCCTGGTACGTGGACCCGGCCCTGGCCCCCGGCCAGAACCCCCGCGCCCGCAGCAACGGCGGCCCGCGGACCGCCGACGACGTGCACCGGCAGATCAAGGGCTTCGCCTCCACCGGGGCCGTCGCGCCCGGCGAGGCCATCGACTTCCACATCACCGTGGACCCGCCCCAGCAGTTCTCCGTCGACGTCTACCGCATCGGCCACTACGGCGGCGACGGCGCCTCCAAGATCACCACCAGCCCCCGGCTCTCGGGCATCGTCCAGCCGGCCCCCCTCACCGCCGACCGCACCGTCTCCTGCCACCACTGGTGGCTCTCCTGGCGGCTCCAGGTCCCCTCCTACTGGAGCGTCGGCGCGTACGTCGCCGTGCTCACCACCGCCGACGGGTACCGGTCCCACATCCCCTTCACCGTCCGCGACGACCACCCCGCCGATCTGCTCCTGCTGCTGCCCGACATCACCTGGCAGGCCTACAACCTCTACCCCGAGGACGGGCGGACCGGCGCGAGCCTCTACCACGCCTGGGACGACGAGGGCCGGCTGCTCGGCGAGCGGGACGCGGCCGTCACCGTCTCCTTCGACCGGCCCTACGCCGGCGCCGGCCTGCCCCTGCACGTGGGCCACGCCTACGACTTCATCCGCTGGGCCGAGCGCTACGGCTACGACATCGCCTACGCCGACACCCGTGATCTGCACGCCGGCCGCGTCGACCCCACCCGCTACCGCGGCCTGGTCTTCCCCGGCCACGACGAGTACTGGTCGGCCCCCATGCGCCGCACCGTCGAGCGCGCCCGCGACCACGGCACCTCGCTCGTCTTCCTCTCCGCCAACACCATGTACTGGCAGGTCGAGCTGGGCCCCTCCCCCTCCGGGGTCGAGGACCGGCTGCTCACCTGCCGAAAACGCCGCGGCCCCGGCCGCCCCAGCCTCTGGCGCGAGATCGACCGCCCGGAGCAGCAGCTGCTCGGCATCCAGTACGCAGGGCGGGTCCCCGAGCCCGCGCCCCTGATCGTGCGCAATGCCACGCACTGGCTCTGGGACTCCACCGGCGCCGCCGAGAACGACGAGCTCCCCGGCCTCGTCGCAGGCGAGGCCGACCGCTACTTCCCGCGCACCCAGCTCCCCGAGCACCAGGATCGCATCCTGCTCGCGCACTCCCCGTACCTCGACAGCGAGGGCGCGAAGCGCCACCAGGAGACCTCCTTGTACCGGTCCCCGAGCGGCGCGCTGGTCTTCGCGTCGGGCACGTTCGCCTGGTCCCCGGCCCTCGACCGCCCCGGCCATGTCGACGAACGGGTCCAGCGGGCCACCGCCAACCTCCTCGACCGGATCTGCAAGCGGGACTGACCCGACCCGACCCGACCCGTTGTCCCTGTTCGCGGACGCGTGCGGGAGAATGGGGCTGCGCTCGTACAGAACCACAGGGAGACCCCGTGTCCGGATTCGTCGAAAAGCCCGAGCCGGTTCAGGTGCCCGGCCTCGTCCACCTCCACACCGGCAAGGTGCGCGACCTCTACCGCGACGGCGACGGCAACCTCGTCATGGTCGCCAGCGACCGGATGTCCGCGTACGACTGGGTGCTCCCCACCGAGATCCCGGACAAGGGCCGCGTCCTGACCCAGCTCTCCCTCTGGTGGTTCGACCAGCTCGCGGACCTCGTCCCGAACCACGTGATCGGCACCGAGCTGCCCGAGGGCGCCCCCGCCGACTGGGCCGGCCGCACGCTGATCTGCAAGAGCCTGCTGATGGTCCCGGTCGAGTGCGTGGCCCGCGGCTACCTCACCGGCTCCGGCCTCGCCGAGTACGAGCAGACCCGTACGGTCTGCGGACTGGCCCTCCCCGAGGGGCTCGTGGACGGCTCCGAGCTGCCCGCCCCGATCTTCACCCCGGCCGCCAAGGCCGAGGTCGGCGAGCACGACGAGAACGTCTCGTACGAGGAGGTCGCGCGCACCACCGGCGCCGAGACGGCGGCGCTGCTGCGCCAGACCACCCTCGCCGTGTACGGCCGGGCCCGGGACATCGCCCGCGAGCGCGGGATCATCCTGGCCGACACCAAGTTCGAGTTCGGCTTCGACGCGGACGGCACCCTCGTCGCCGGCGACGAGGTGCTGACCCCGGACTCCTCCCGCTTCTGGCCGGCCGACCAGTGGGAGCCGGGCCGCACGCAGGCTTCCTTCGACAAGCAGTTCGTCCGCAACTGGCTGTCCTCCCCGGCGTCCGGCTGGGACCGGAAGGGCGAACTCCCGCCGCCGGCCCTCCCGCAGGAGGTCGTCCAGCAGACCAGCGCCAAGTACATCGAGGCGTACGAGCGGCTCACCGGCCTCACCTGGGCCTGAGGCCAGCGGTTCCGGGCCCGGGACGCCGGGCCCGGAACCCGGGCGTGGACGCCGGGCCCCGGCCCGGTCCCGGTCCCGGAACACGAAGAAGCCCCCGGTCAGATGACCGGGGGCTTCTTCGATGGAGCGGACAACGCGACTCGAACGCGCGACATCCACCTTGGCAAGGTGGTGCTCTACCAACTGAGCTATGTCCGCAGGTGCGCCGTAGCGCGAGAACCACTATACCCAACCTCGCTCGCGTGCGAGACGCACTGCCGTGTGACGGTTCTCCGCGCCGAGCTTCGAGGCCGCCGACGACAGGTAGTTCCGCACGGTCCCCTGCGACAGCGAGGCCCGCTCCGCGATCTCCGCGACCGGCGCCCCGTCCCCCGCGAGTTCGAGCACCTCGGCCTCGCGCGCGGTCAGCGGGGAGTCCCCCGCACTGATCGCGTCGGCCGCCAACTCCGGGTCCACATAACGCCCTCCGGCGTGCACGGTCCGGATCAGCTCGGCCAGCCGCTGCGCCGACACGGTCTTCGGTGCGAAGGCCCGCACCCCTGCCGCAAGGGCCCGCTTCAGGTGCCCGGGGCGCCCGTGGCTCGTCACGATCATGGTCTTGCAGTCGGGGAGTTCGGCCCGCAGCGATGTGGCCACGCTCACACCGTCCGCCCCCGGCATCTGCAGGTCGAGCACCGCCACGTCCGGCCGGTGGGCGCGCGCCATCGCGAGGGCCTCCGGCCCCGAGGCCGCTTCCGCGACGACCAGCAGATCGTCCTCCAGGGCCAGCAGCGCGGCGAGCGCGCCGCGGATCAGGTGCTCGTCATCGGCCAGCAGTACGCGTACGGGGCTCACGCCCGCACCTCCAGTCCTCGCAGTTGTCCGCCCGGGATCCGCGCCCGCAGCCGGAACCGGCCGCCGTCGACCGGGCCCGCCTCCAAGGTGCCGTCCAGCACCGCGAGCCGCTCCCGAAGTCCCGCGAGCCCGGAGCCCGGCGGTCCGGCCGGCGCCTCGGGGGCCCCGTCGTTCTCCACCACCAGCGTCAGGGCGCCCTCGTCGGGCGCCGTCAGCCGGATCACACAGCTGCGGGCGTCCCCGTGCCGCAGCACGTTCGTGGTCGCCTCCCGGACCACCCAGCCCAGCGCCGACTGCACCTCGGGGCGCAGTGCGCGGCCGGCCTCGATCTCGACGCGGCACTCCATCCCGGCCGCGCTGAGCACCCCGCGGGCGCCTTCCAGCTCCGCCGTCAGATCCGCCTCGCGGTAGCCGCGCACGACGTCCCGTACCTCGCGCTGCGACTCCCGGGCGATCCGCTGGACCTCGATCATCTGGTCCACGGCCTCCGGGCGTTCACGCCGGGCCAGCTGGACCGCCAGCTCGCTCTTGAGCGCGATCACCGCCAGATTGCGGCCCATCACGTCGTGCAGGTCCCGCCCGAAGCGCAGCCGCTCCTCGGCGACGGCCAGCTGCGCCTGGAGCTCCCGGGCCCGCTCGAGCTCGTGGACGGTGTTCAGCAGCCACCCGGAGAACCCGTAGGCCAGGCTCATGAACAGGCCGCTCAGCAGGACTCCGACCGCGTAGCCGGCGACCTCGCCCGGGGGCAGGCCGAGGGCGACCATCACGACGGCCGTGCCGGCCGTCGCGGCCGGGGCGACGCACCACATGCGCCGGACCCTCTTCAGGCACAGCACCAACGATCCCGTGGCGAAGCAGCTCATGCCGATCACCAGGGACGGGGCCGCCGACGCGTCGATGTGCCCGGTCTTGCGCAGGACGAGGGCGGCGAGGCACGCGACGGCCGTCAGGACCGCCGTGGCCACCGCGAGCCGCACCGGCCGCGCCCGGCGCCCGACCAGCCAGTCCAGTGCCCTGGAGGAGAGGAACGCGACCAGCACGGAGTGCGCGCACAGTGCCGGGAAGAACGCGGCGGCCACGGGACGCGAGGACGTCCGCACCGCCGCCGAGCCGACCAGGGGCAATCCGAACGACATGATCTCGATCAGTACGAAGAAGTGGAACGAGCAGCGTGTGTACAGCTCGACCTTCCCCGCACTGCTGCGGTTCTTCCACCATCCGGTCAGCTTCGACACAGTCCCAGTCCCCCGATCACGCTCCGGCGGTCGCCGGCCGTGCACGACTCCAGCCTCGCGGCGGCCCGCGGGCGGCATCAGTGCGCGCCGTCATCTCCCCCGATGACATTTGTCAGCACAAGCCGATTGCACGCAAGGCATACGACAAAGGCCCTGATCAATGATCAGGGCCTTTGTACGCTGAGCGGACGACGCGACTCGAACGCGCGACATCCACCTTGGCAAGGTGGTGCTCTACCAACTGAGCTACGTCCGCATGCTTGCGGCAACACGAATGTCGCTGCGATGCGTGCATCACTCTACCTGATCCACAACCGTGGTCGGTAAAGCGTGCAGAGCGGGTGACAGGGATCGCACACTGCGCCTTCCTCCTGGAAGGAGGATGTTCTGCTACTGAACTACACCCGCACGACCTTCGGGGCTTTGACCTTGCGGTCTGGCCCCTCGGCGTGATCCACACACTAGCGGACCGGAGGGGGTGGATGGCAAATCGGCCCCCTCCGGGCCTCGTTAGCGGGCCCCGCTGGGCCCCGCCGGCCTCAGTGCGCCTCGTTGTACGCCGCGTAGACCCGCTTCGGGATGCGGCCGCGCGGCGGCACGTCGAGGTCGTTGGAGCGGGCCCAGGCGCGTACGACCGCCGGGTCCGGGGCCAGCGAGGTGTGCTTGTACGTCTTCCCGGAGCGGGCCTGGCGGCGGCCGGCGGCCACGAAGGGCTCGAGGCTCTTCCGCAGTTTCTCTGCGTTGGCCAGATTGAGGTCGATCTCGTACGACTTACCGTCCAGGCCGAACGTGACCGTTTCCGCCGCTTCTCCGCCGTCGATGTCGTCGGAGATCGTGACTACTACGCGCTGCGCCACGGATATCGGTCCCTTCGTGCGACGCCACTCACACGTTGGACGTGCGGTGATGTCGCCTGTGTGGATGTTTCGGAGCAATGCAACTTTCCGCCCCGGGTCGAGAGGCTACAAATGCCGCCGATCCGGTGGAATCCTTTGTACCGCGATTCCCATTGCATTGCGAAGCCCAGTTAATTGTCTCCGCGTGTCCTGCCGCAATCCCGGGCACGTGGTTTTCCGGTGGATTTTGCGAAGCGTTGGTGAAGCCGAAACGGGCGGACGATCGCGGCCGAAGGATATCTACCCGCGTAGAAATTTCGGACGGGTACGCTGAGGGAACCGCCTTCGCACCAACCACCCATCGGGAGTGCCAGTGGCACGCGTCGTAGTCGACGTCATGCTCAAGCCGGAGATCCTCGACCCTCAGGGCCAGGCGGTGCAGCGTGCACTGCCGCGCCTTGGCTTCGAGGGGATCGCCGACGTCCGCCAGGGGAAGCGCTTCGAGCTCGAGGTGGAGGGACCGGTCGACCAGGCCGCCCTCGACCGCATCCACAAGATGGCCGAAACGTTCCTCGCCAACACCGTCATCGAAGACTTCACCGTGAAGGTCGAGGCCTGACGGTGACCACTCGCATCGGAGTCGTCACGTTCCCCGGAACGCTCGACGACCGTGACTCGCTGCGCGCCGTCCGCCTCGCGGGGGCCGAGCCCGTCTCGCTGTGGCACCGCGACAAGGACCTGCACCAGGTCGACGCGGTCGTCCTCGCGGGCGGCTTCTCCTACGGGGACTACCTGCGCGCCGGAGCCATCTCCCGGTTCTCGCCGGTGATGGAGACCATCATCGAGCAGGCCAAGGGCGGCATGCCCGTCCTGGGCATCTGCAACGGCTTCCAGATCCTCACCGAGGCCCACCTGCTGCCGGGGGCGATGCTCCGGAACAACCACCTGCACTTCATCTGCCGCGACCAGAAGCTGCGGGTGGAGAACGCGGAGACCGCGTGGACCGGCGACTACACCGCCGGCCAGGAGATCTCCGTACCGCTCAAGAACATGGACGGCCGGTACGTCGCCGACGAGCACGTGCTCGACGAGCTCGAGGCCGAAGGCCGCGTGGCCTTCCGCTACGTCGACGTGAACCCGAACGGGTCGCTCCGCGACATCGCCGGCATCACCAACGCCGCGGGCAACGTCGTCGGCCTCATGCCGCACCCCGAGCACGCGGTGGAGCCGCTGATCGGGACGGGCCGCACCGACGGCCTCCCGTTCTTCACCTCGGTCCTGAAGAAGCTGGTCTCCGCATGAGCCTCGACACGGTCAAGAACGCCACCGAAACCCCGGACGCCTCCCAGCCCTGGAAGGAACTCGGCCTCAAGGAGGACGAGTACGCCCGCATCCGGGAGATCCTCGGCCGCCGCCCCACGGGCGCCGAGCTCGCCATGTACTCCGTCATGTGGTCCGAGCACTGCTCGTACAAGAGCAGCAAGGTCCACCTGAAGCAGTTCGGCGAGAAGGTCCCCCAGAACGACGCCATGCTCGTCGGCATCGGCGAGAACGCCGGCGTCGTCGACGTCGGCCAGGGCTACGCGGTCACCTTCAAGGTCGAGTCGCACAACCACCCGTCGTACATCGAGCCCTACCAGGGCGCGGCCACCGGCATCGGCGGCATCGTGCGCGACATCCTCGCCATGGGCGCCCGCCCCGTCGCGGTCGTGGACCCGCTGCGCTTCGGCGCGGCCGACCACCCCGACACCAAGCGCGTCCTGCCGGGCGTGGTCGCGGGCATCGGCGGCTACGGCAACTGCCTCGGCCTGCCCAACATCGGCGGCGAGGTCGTCTTCGACGCCTGCTACCAGGGCAACCCGCTGGTCAACGCCGGCTGCATCGGCGTGATGAAGCACGAGGACATCCACCTCGCCAAGGCCTCCGGCCCCGGCAACAAGGTCATCCTCTACGGCGCCCGCACCGGCGGCGACGGCATCGGCGGCGTCTCGGTCCTCGCGTCCGAGACCTTCGACGACACGAAGCCCACCAAGCGTCCCGCGGTGCAGGTCGGCGACCCCTTCCAGGAGAAGCTCCTCATCGAGTGCACCCTGGAGATCTTCAAGGAGAAGCTCGTCGCGGGCATCCAGGACCTCGGCGGCGCCGGGCTCTCCTGCGCCACGTCCGAGCTGGCCTCCGCCGGTTCCGGCGGCATGCGCGTGGAGCTGGACACCGTCCCGCTGCGCGACGCGACGCTCTCGCCCGAGGAAATCCTCATGAGCGAGTCGCAGGAGCGCATGTGCGCGATCGTCGAGCCGCAGTACGTCGACCGCTTCATGGAGATCTGCGAGAAGTGGGACGTCATCGCCACCGTCATCGGTGAGGTGACCGACGGCGAGCGCCTGGAGATCTTCTGGCACGGCGAGCAGATCGTGGATGTGCCCCCAGGCACCGTCGCCCACGAGGGCCCCGTCTACAACCGCCCCTACGCGCGCCCCTCCTGGCAGGACGCGCTCCAGGCGGACGACGCCGGCAAGCTCCCGCGCCCGCAGACCTCCGAGGAGCTGCGCGCGCAGGTCCTCGCGCTGGTCTCCTCCCCGAACCAGGCCTCGAAGTCCTGGGTCACGGACCAGTACGACCGCTTCGTGCAGGGCAACACGGTGCTCTCGCAGCCCGAGGACGCCGGCATGGTCCGCATCGACGAGGAGTCCAACCTCGGCGTGGCCATGGCGACGGACGGCAACGGCCGCTTCGCGAAGCTCGACCCGTACACGGGCGCGCAGCTCGCGCTGGCGGAGGCGTACCGCAACGTCGCCGCGACCGGTGCCAAGCCGCTCGCCATCTCCGACTGCCTGAACTTCGGTTCCCCCGAGGACCCGGGCGTCATGTGGCAGTTCGCCGAGGCCACCCGCGGTCTCGCGGACGGCTGCCTGGAGCTGGGCACCCCGGTGACCGGCGGCAACGTGTCGCTGTACAACCAGACCGGTGACGTCGCGATCCACCCGACCCCGGTCGTGGCGGTCCTCGGCGTGATCGACGACGTCAACCGCCGTACGCCGATGGCGTTCGCGGAGGCCGGCCAGCTGCTGTACCTGCTGGGCGACACGGCCGAGGAGTTCGGCGGCTCGGCCTGGTCCCAGGTCGTCCACGACCACCTCGGCGGCATGCCGCCCAAGGTGGACCTGGGCCGCGAGAAGCTGCTCGGCGAGATCCTGATCTCGGCGTCCCGCGACGGCATGGTCGACGCGGCGCACGACCTGTCCGACGGCGGCGTCATCCAGGCGCTCACCGAGTCCTGCCTGCGCGGCGGCAACGGTGCGCGGGTCGTGGTGCCGGAGGGTCTGGACGCGTTCACCTTCCTGTTCTCCGAGTCTGCCGGCCGGGCCATCGTGGCCGTCCCGCGCAGCGAGGAGCTCCGCTTCACCGACATGTGCGGTGCGCGGGGCCTGCCCGCCACCCGCATCGGCGTGGTGGACGGCGAGGAGATCGAGATCCAGGGCGAGTTCACGATCCCGCTCGCGGAACTGCGTACCGCGCACGAGGCGACGATCCCGGCCCTGCTGGCCTGATCTCGCCTGCACCGCCCGGCGGTTGTAGTGATTCCGTGCCCTCGCAGGCCTTCTGACCTGCGAGGGCACGTCCGCATACTGACGCGGTGAAGGACATAGGGCGCGGCCTCACCGCACGGCGCGCCGCCCGGCGGCTGCACGACGGACCGCAGCCGGTGCTGCGCGTCGCAGTCCGCCGCCGCGCCCGCGGGTCCACCTGGCTGGTTGCGGACGCCGCGGCGACCACGGCCCCGCCCCTGATCGGCTTCCGCAGCCGGTTCGAGGACACCCACCGCGTCCGGTTCCGGGGCGGCCGGATCCTGCTGGGCGGCCCGGAGAGCCGGCTGCGCGCCGAGCACCACGGCATCGACGACACCCGTGAGCCCTACGAGGCGATCCTGTACGGAGTGCCCTGCGAGGGAGCCGAGGTGCTCCTCGAGTACGCCGTCCACGCCGTCCTGTCCGGCAGCAGCACGATCGCCTCCGAGCTCACCGCCGCTCCGCTGCTGCCGGTCCGCCTCCACCGTCTGAAGCCGTGGAAGCCGGCTGCGGCGGCGGCGACCGATCGGGCAGACTCCCTCCATGGCACCCAAGATCCGTAAGTACGACGCCGCCAGGGTCCGTACGGCCGTCACCGCGCAGTTCGGGCATGTGGCCGAGGCCGTACGGGGGTTGACCGACGAGCAGCTCGCGCGGCCCAGTGGCCTCGGGGACTGGACCGTCGCCGATCTCGCCGCGCACATCGCGTGGATCGCGGACTCACTCGCGAGCGGACTGGCCCGGCCCCCCGCCGCCGTGCCGGAGCTGACGGCCGTCGAATGGCCCTTCGCCACCGCCTCCCTCGCCGGGAAGATCGCCGAAGCGGCCAAGGAGACCCTCGAGGGCGCCCCGCTGCCCGAGCTCTACGAGCGGGCCGGCGCCCGCATGGCCGAGGCGCTGGCCGAGAACCCCGGCAGCCGGGTGCTCGACCTGTGGATCGGGGACATGACCCTGGCCGACTTCCTCGTCACCCGGACCGTGGAACTCGTGGTCCACACCGACGACCTGGCCCGGGCCGCCGGGGTGGACATCCCGATCGAGCGGCAGGCCCTGGCCGCCTGCACCCGGCTGCTCGCCGACGCCCTCGCGCTCAAGGCCCCGGGCGCCTCGGTCGAGGTGCGGATCCCGCCCTTCGCGGTGGTCCAGTGCATCGAGGGGCCCCGCCACACCCGCGGCACCCCGCCGAACGTGGTCGAGACGGACCCGCTGACCTGGATCCGGCTGGCCACCGGGCGTACGGACTGGGCCGCGGCCGTCGAGGGCGCGCAGGTCAGGGCCAGCGGGGAGCGGGCCGACCTGGCGGCGCTGCTGCCGGTGATGCGGTGAGGGTGGAACCGCCCGCCGGACCCGCCCGTCCCAGGAACATGGGTACCCATCGGCACGTCCCCACCGGCCTGGCCGTCGCATCGGCATTCGCGCTCGTCCTCACCGCCTGCAGCCAGGGCGGGGAGAGCGAGACCCGTGTGCTTCCGGACCTCAAGGGTTCCT
Source organism: Streptomyces sp. NBC_01296 (assembly GCF_035984415.1). Lineage (NCBI taxonomy): Bacteria > Bacillati > Actinomycetota > Actinomycetes > Kitasatosporales > Streptomycetaceae > Streptomyces > Streptomyces sp. NBC_01296. The sequence continues at coordinate 4,696,134 of NZ_CP130720.1, forward strand.
GGGCCGTCGAGTCCCTGACCACCGGCGGCCGCACCCTGCACGCGCCCGACAACGCCCGCCTGGACCTCGCGGAGAAGGAGGCCACGGTCAACTACGGCTGCAACGGCTTCAAGGCGGCGGTCGCCTTCGCCGGCACCTCCGCGGTGACGGTCACCCCCGGCCCCACGACCCTCACGTCCTGCGCGGACATGGAGTTCGAGAAGGAGTTCGCCAAACTCTTCACGGGCCGGCTGACCATGGACCGGGGGCCCGACCGGCTCACCCTGAAGACCGCCGACGGGAGCACGATCGCGATGAGCACGAAGCCCCCGGTCCCGGACTCCCGCATCACGGGCACCGAGTGGATCGTCGAGTCCCTGATCAGCGGCGACAGCGTGTCCCCGCTGCCCGCCGAGGCCGCGGGCAAGACACGGTTCCTGCTGACTGCCGACCTCGCCGCGAGCGGCAGCCTCGGCTGCAACCGGTTCAGCGCCCAGGCCACCGGCGACGGAGCCCAGCTCACCTTCGGGCCGCTGACCACGACCCGGATGGCCTGCGAGGGTCCGGTGGGCGAGGTCGAGCGGACGCTGACCGAGCTCTTCGCCGCCTCCCCGCTCACCTGGCACATCGAGGGCCGGAGCCTCACCCTCACCGCGCCCGACGGCAAGGGCCTGACCGCGAGGGCCGCCTCGACCGTGGAATGAGCGGAACGACCCGCCGCACCCGGCACCCGGGACGTCACGCCGGGTAGGGCAGCAGACCCGCGTCCGTCTTCTCCCAGGCCGCGCGCAGCTCCGCGAGCCGGGCCGGTTCCAGGGCCGCCTTGTCGGCCTGCTCCCGGGCATCCCCGGCCAGGTGGAACAGCTGGTCCCGGCCCGTCTTGCCGCGGTAGTACTTCCAGTCCCCCCGGCGCAGGGCCCGCTCGCCGCGCACCCGCCAGAACAGGTTCCGCTCGGCGGTCTTCTCGCCGCGCAGCAGGTACCCGGCCAGGCTGGCCCCGTCCAGCGGGTAGGCCGGGTGCGGCCGGGCTCCGGCCAGCTCCAGCAGGGTCGCCGTCCAGTCGGGGGTGAAGACCGGGACCCGGCTGACCTGGCCGCCGTCGATCCGGGCCGGCCAGCGCACGATGTTCGGCACCCGGATCCCGCCCTCCTGGAGGGAGGCCTTGTTGCCGGAGAGCGGCCAGTTGTACGAGAACCGCTCGCCGCCGTTGTCGCTGGAGAAGACGATCAGGGTGTCGTCCGCCTGCCCCGAGCGCTCGAGCGCCTTCAGCACCTCGCCGATCGAGCGGTCGAGGTCCTCGACCATCTGCCGGTACTTCTCGACGGAGCCCCCGTCCTGGTGCCACAGCGCCCGGGCGTCGCCCGCCTTGATCCGGCGCTCGACCTCGGCGCTCGCCCCGGTGTCCCCGTCGGCGATCCACGGCCAGTGCGGGGTGGTGAAGTTGAGGTTGAGCAGCCACGGCTTGCCGCCATGGTCGCGGGAGACGTACTCGGCGGCCCGCTCGGTGATGATCCGCGTGTAGTAGCGCAGGTCCTTGTAGGTGGCGTCGCCTTCGTAGAGGTCGTATTCGCCGCCGAGGCCCAGCTTGGAGTAGTACTCCAGGGCCCCGCCGAAGTTGCCGAAGAACTCGTCCCAGCCCGACTTGGTCGGACTGTGGTCGGGCAGGTAGCCGCAGTGCCATTTGCCGATCAGCGCGGTCGCGTAGCCCGCGTCGCGCAGCAGCGAGGCCAGCGTCGGGTGGGTGGGCTCCAGGCCGACGCTCTTGTCGGCGATGGGCTCGGCGAGGCCGCCCTCCACACGGCCCGGGTAGCGGCCCGTGTACAGGCTGAACCGCGTCGGTGAGCAGGTGGCGGAGCCGGAGTAGGCATCGGTGAAGCGGACGCCCTGGCGGGCCAGCCGGTCCAGGTTCGGGGTCTTGATGTGCGGGGAGCCGTACGAGGACAGGTCGGCCCAGCCGAGGTCGTCGCCGAGGACGAACAGGATGTTGGGCCGCCGGGAGTGCCGGCCGCGGGCGGCGCGGAACTCCCGTTCCTGCGGCCCGGCGGTCTCCTGGGCCGCCTGGGCGGGGGCGGCGCCCAGCCCCACGGCCGCCGCGGCCGCGGTCGCTCCGACGGCGCCGCCGAAGGCACGCCGGGACAGGTGGTTGTCGTACGAAGGCACAAGTACTCCAGGGCACGGCTCGGCCACCCGGCCCGGCGGGCGCGCAGGACGGCGCGCGGCACGGCGGGGCAGGGGCGGCCGGAGCGGAAAAAAGAAAAGGGAAAGGAGAGTTGCGGCTACGCGGAACAGCGACAGATGGCGCTCGCGACACGGACCAGGTCTACGTGGCGGCGCTCGACGAGGGTGACGGAACGGTCACCGAGAGGCTGCATGGGCCGAGAGCCTGTACGAATGCCCTCGTAGATGTCAACAAGGTGATCCGAATGCCGAGACGGAGCCGTCCGGTCACCCTCTGTGCTGTGACATTTCCCGGCCGTCCCCAATTCGGACCAGTGGTCGATCTCGCCTACACTCGGAAGCGTGCCTCGTGGTGATGGACGACTCAACCACGACCTGCTCCCCGGCGAAAAGGGCCCCCAGGACGCTTGCGGCGTCTTCGGTGTCTGGGCTCCGGGTGAAGAGGTCGCCAAGCTCACCTACTTCGGACTGTATGCGCTGCAGCACCGTGGACAAGAGTCCGCGGGAATCGCTGTGAGCAACGGTTCCCAGATCCTCGTCTTCAAGGACATGGGCCTCGTTTCCCAAGTCTTCGACGAAACCTCTCTCGGCTCGCTCCAGGGTCATATCGCGGTCGGTCACGCCCGCTACTCGACCACCGGAGCCTCCGTCTGGGAGAACGCGCAGCCCACTTTCCGTGCGACCGCCCACGGCTCCATTGCCCTGGGTCACAACGGCAACTTGGTGAACACCGCCGAGCTCGCCGAGATGGTCGCCGACCTCCCCCGTCAGGACGGCCGTGCCACCCAGGTGGCGGCCACCAATGACACCGACCTGGTCACCGCCCTGCTGGCCGGCCAGACGGACGACGACGGCAAGCCCCTGACGATCGAGGAGTCGGCCACCAAGGTCCTCCCGAAGGTCAAGGGTGCGTTCTCGCTCGTGTTCATGGACGAGGGAACCCTCTACACCGCCCGTGACCCGCAGGGCATCCGCCCGCTGGTCCTCGGCCGCCTGGAGCGCGGCTGGGTGGTCGCGAGTGAGACCGCCGCCCTCGACATCTGCGGCGCCAGCTTCGTCCGCGAGGTCGAGCCGGGCGAGCTCATCGCGATCGACGAGAACGGTCTGCGCACCTCCCGCTTCGCGGAAGCAAAGCCCAAGGGCTGTGTCTTCGAGTACGTCTACCTGGCGCGCCCGGACACCGACATCGCCGGCCGGAACGTCTACCTCTCGCGTGTCGAGATGGGCCGGCGACTGGCCAAGGAAGCCCCGGTGGACGCCGACCTGGTGATAGCGACGCCGGAATCCGGCACGCCCGCCGCGGTCGGATACGCCGAGGCCAGCGGGATCCCGTACGGATCCGGCCTGGTCAAGAACGCCTACGTGGGCCGGACCTTCATCCAGCCCTCGCAGACGATCCGCCAGCTGGGCATCCGCCTGAAGCTCAACCCCCTCAAGGAAGTCATCCGGGGCAAGCGCCTGGTGGTCGTGGACGACTCGATCGTCCGCGGCAACACGCAGCGCGCCCTGGTCAAGATGCTCCGCGAGGCCGGCGCGGCCGAGGTCCACATCCGGATCTCCTCGCCGCCGGTGAAGTGGCCGTGCTTCTTCGGCATCGACTTCGCCACCCGGGCCGAGCTGATCGCCAACGGCATGACGGTCGACGAGATCGCCACGTCGCTCGGCGCGGACTCGCTCTCGTACATCTCGCTCGACGCGATGATCGAGGCGACGACCATCCAGAAGCCCAATCTCTGCCGTGCCTGCTTCGACGGCGTGTACCCCATGGAGCTGCCCGACCCGCAGCTCCTGGGCAAGCAGCTTCTGGAATCCGAGCTCGCGGGCGGCACCGACGCCGCCGACGCGCTCCGGCGCCCGTAGCGCCGCGGCCCGCATCCCCTGCTCCACCTGCGCCGGGCCCTGCCTTTCAAGCTTCTCCCAGGGCCCGGCACCACAAGCAGTAACGACACGAAAGCTCTCCCTGTCATGACAGAGAAGACCACCGGTGCCAGCTACGCAGCCGCAGGCGTGGACATCGAAGCGGGAGACCGCGCCGTCGAGCTGATGAAGGAGTGGGTGAAGAAGACGCAGCGCCCCGAGGTCCTCGGCGGCCTCGGCGGGTTCGCCGGCCTCTTCGACGCCTCCGCCCTCAAGCGCTACGAGCGCCCGTTGCTGGCCTCCGCGACCGACGGGGTCGGCACGAAGGTGGACATCGCCCGCCAGCTGGGCGTGTACGACACCATCGGCCACGACCTGGTCGCGATGGTCATGGACGACATCGTCGTCTGCGGCGCCGAGCCGCTCTTCATGACCGACTACATCTGCGTGGGCAAGGTCCACCCGGAGCGTGTCGCGGCGATCGTCAAGGGCATCGCCGAGGGCTGCGTCCTCGCCGGCTGCGCCCTGGTGGGCGGCGAGACCGCCGAGCACCCGGGTCTGCTGGGCCCGGACGACTTCGACGTGGCGGGCGCCGGCACCGGTGTCGTCGAATACGACCGCCTGCTCGGCGCGGATCGCATCCGTACGGGTGACGCCGTCATCGCGATGGCGTCCTCCGGCCTTCACTCGAACGGGTACTCGCTCGTCCGGCACGTCCTCTTCGAGCGCGCCAAGATGTCCCTCGAGCAGCACGTCGAGGAGCTCGGCCGGACCCTCGGCGAGGAGCTCCTGGAGCCGACCAAGATCTACTCGCTGGACTGCATGGCCCTCACCCGTACGGCCGAGGTCCACGCGTACTCGCACATCACCGGCGGCGGTCTCGCGGCGAACCTGGCCCGGGTCATCCCGGACCACCTGCACGCCACGGTCGACCGATCGACCTGGGCCCCGGGCGCGATCTTCGACCTGGTCGGCAAGGCCGGGCAGGTCGAGCAGCTGGAGCTGGAGAAGACCCTGAACATGGGCGTCGGCATGATGGCCGTGGTCCCGCAGGAGTCGGTGGACGTGGCACTGACCGCGCTGGCCGACCGGGGCGTGGACGCCTGGGTCGCGGGAGAGATCCTGGAGCGCGGTGCGCACACCGAGGGTGCGACCCTGACCGGCGCGTACGGGAGCTGACCAGCCGGGACGGCGGCGACCAACACTGAAACCCGGTCCGGGGCGAGGCCCTGGACCGGGTTCTTGTGTTGCTCAGCCGGGGTCAGTCACTGACTGGCCGCCACCTGTGGTGCAGACGCGAAAGAGACGCAGGAGAGCGTCAAGCGCCGCGGCGCTGGGCCGACGGACCGGACTCTTCGTCCTCGTCGTCGTCATCATCGCTGTTGTACAGATCCGCGTACTTGGCGTACGGGTCGTCGTCGTCCAGATCGTCATCGACTTCGACCGGCTCGCTGACAGGCAGCAGCGGTTCCGTCGGCGATGCGCCCAGCTCATTGGCCAGACGCGAGAGGTCAGTCCCGCCGCTGTTGTACTTCAGCTGGCGGGCGACCTTTGTCTGCTTGGCCTTGGCCCGGCCGCGCCCCATGGCTCGACCCCCTCGGTGACGGGGCTCGACGGCCCCAGAGTCTGACACGCGTTCATGGTTCGGAGCGGGCTCTCCGTGGAGAGACCGTCCGTAGGGGTTTAACGGTACCTGCTTCCGCGGCCATACGGTACGCCGCCCGCATGACGTGCCCCGGAGCAGGACCAATGAGGCACCCCGTCCTCGCTGGTCAGCTGCGATTTTAACCCTTTCCTGGCGGGCGACCCGCCGAAGTGCAGTGAGTTCCGTCTCGCCGCAACCCCGGCGGGCGCACGTCAGGTCCCTACAGGGCCGGGACGGAGCCCTTCGCGGCCTTCGCGGCGCGGGCGTCCGCCATCCGCTGCTCGGCGATCCGGTCGGCCGCCGCGGCCGGCGGGATCCCGTCCGTCTTCGCGCGAGCAAATATGGCCAGGGTGGTGTCGAAGATCTTCGCGGCCTTGACCTTGCAGCGGTCGAAGTCGAAGCCGTGCAGTTCGTCGGCGACCTGGATGACCCCGCCCGCGTTCACCACGTAGTCGGGCGCGTAGAGGATCCCGCGGTCCGCGAGGTCCTTCTCCACACCCGGGTGGGCGAGCTGGTTGTTCGCGGCGCCGCACACGACCTTGGCGGTCAGGGCGGGTACCGACTCGTCGTTCAGCGCGCCGCCGAGTGCGCAGGGGGCGTAGATGTCCAGGCCCTCGGTGCGGATCAGGACGTTGGTGTCCGCCACGGCGGTGACCTGCGGGTGCTTGTCGAGGATCCGGCGCACCGACTCCTCGCGGACGTCCGTGATCACGACCTCGGCACCGTCCTCCAGGAGGTGCTCGACCAGGTAGTGGCCGACCTTGCCAACGCCGGCCACGGCGACCTTGCGGCCGCGCAGCGTCGGGTCGCCCCACAGGTGCTGGGCGCTGGCCCGCATGCCCTGGAAGACACCGAACGCGGTGAGGACCGACGAGTCGCCGGCGCCGCCGTTCTCGGGGGAGCGGCCGGTCGCCCAGCGGGTCTCGCGGGCCACGATGTCCATGTCCGCCACGTACGTGCCGACGTCGCAGGCCGTCACGTAGCGGCCGCCGAGGGACTCCACGAACCGGCCGTAGGCCAGCAGCAGTTCCTCGGACTTCAGGACGTCCGGGTCCCCGATGATCACGGCCTTGCCGCCGCCGAGGTCGAGACCGGCCATGGCGTTCTTGTACGACATGCCGCGCGAGAGGTTCAGCGCGTCCATGACGGCCTCCTCGTCGGAGGCGTACGCGTGGAAGCGGGTACCGCCGAGGGCGGGGCCCAGAGCGGTGGAGTGGATCGCGATGACGGCCTTCAGGCCGGAGGCTCGGTCCTGGCACAGCACGACTTGCTCGTGGCCGCCCTGTTCCGAACGGAACAGGGTGTGCAGGACGCCGTCGGTCATTTCGGTCACGGTGGTGACTCCCATGGAAGAGATGCGGCGGAATGACGCCCGCCCTGCGGGTGGGGGAGGGCGCGCTGGGAGCAGCGTAAGACCTGCAGGGCGTGTGCAGTCGACCTGTCCGGAGATCGAAACACTCCCGGAGTATGAGCGGCCGGTCCTGGAGGTCCGGCGGACACCCGGCGGAGTAGCGCCGGGCGGTCCGGGGGAGTACGAGAGCGTGAGCGAAACCCCCGACCCCAGGCTGCCCTCGGCGCGCTCGGCGCCGACCGTCCCGTACGCCTCCTACCTGCGCGTCTACGAGCCCCTGGCCGCTTTCGCGGAGCCGGAGCGCACGCACTGGGCCTCGTACGCCCGGCGCGGGGTGGTCCCGACCGCCCAGGACGAACTGCGTCGCTCCCTCTCCGACTTGGTCCGGGTCCCGGTGGTCGGGGTGCCGGCGCACGAGAGCGCGGACGCGTTCACGGCGGAGGTGGACGGGGTGCTGCTGGTCTGTCCGTGGCGGACCAGGCTGCGCGGCTGGCTGGCACTCCAGGAGCTGGTCGAGCAGTTCCCGCTGCCCGTGCTGGACGCGGCGCTCCCGCCGGTGGCGAGGCGGCGGGCGGCCGAGGAGTACGAGCGCTGGCGCGAGCGGAATCCGGATGCGCGCCCGTGGATCCGTACCGGGGTGTGGCACGTGCCACTGCGTTGGTTCGTACTGGTGGCCGACGACGAGCGGGAGTACCTGCCGGGCGAGCGGATGCGCTACCGGACGCCGATGGTGCAGGCCCGGCGGCGACTCGCGCGGGGGCTGCGGACGCTGCGGGAGGCCGACGGGTACGGGGGGCTCGCGGACGGGCTGGTGGAGGTCGGCAGCTGGCTGGAGGAGTTCCACCCGCGCTCGATGGTCGAGCTGGACTACGGAGGCCTGGTGCACGCGCTGCCGGCGGACCGGCTGCGCGCCGACCGCTCCGCTCGGGACGTGGCGGCGGGGATCGCGGCGCTGCGGGCCGGGGACGAGGCCGGGGCGGCGGAGGCGTACGAGGAGCTCGCGGAGCGCTGGCGGGAGGTCCGGGAGAGACTGTTCGCGAATTGACCGGAAGCGGCGGTGGAGGGCGCCGGCGAGGGCGTCGCGTACCGTGCGTATCGGTCGATCAGCCACAAGTGGCTGATCGGAGGCTTGATCACCACATTCAGGCCTTAGTGCCAGGACCTACGTCCCGATACGGGCCATTGGCCCAAGCGTGACGGACCGCACTTACTACACCCTTGCGCCCTTCCCCTACCCTCGTGCCAAAATAGGACAAGGAGTCCGGGGAGGGTTCCTTCCGCCCAACTATGGGCGGAATGCTCGGCATTGCACTCTACGGGGGGTCCTGACGACTCCTGATCGCTCTGTGACTGATCGTCACAGTGGGGTGACTGTCCGTTATGGGACGGTCCATCGGCTTCCGCCGCTGATGAACACCTCGGAGGGCAATTCCATCGGTTTGGCCGTCGAGGCTGGACGGATGGTGTAGTTGTAGTGCCGAGGACAAGCCGTTCGTCCTATAACCGACTCGGCCCGCGTATGTCCATTTCGGGCAACGCGGGCCAAGGTGCAGAATTTAGAGGAAAGAACCGAGATGGTTCGGTTCTCCCGAGGAGGCCGCTCATGACCGCTCGCACCCCTGATGCCGAGCCGCTGCTGACCCCGGCTGAGGTTGCCACGATGTTCCGCGTGGACCCGAAGACGGTCACCCGCTGGGCCAAGGCTGGCAAGCTCACGTCCATCCGCACCCTGGGTGGACACCGCCGATACCGCGAGGCCGAGGTTCGCGCACTGCTCGCGGGAATTCCGCAGCAGCGCAGCGAGGCCTGAGGTCGCGCAAGCACGTAAGCACCCCGCTTTACCGGGCTTGAATCGGGTCCCCCAATCCGATGAAACCCACATGGCTTCAAACGCTCGGACCTGCCCCAACAGGTTCTCGGCGTTCGATCGCGCTGGACTCCGCCGGGTCCAGCGCGATCTTTTTTTATGTCCGGGGACGGCGGAATCGGGCTGGTGCGGGGCGCCGACGGAGTGGGTGCCATTGCACATATTAAATCGAGCACGCGTATGGGTGCGATAAATGTGCGAGTCTCAAAAACTCATGTGGTGACTCCCGTCACAGGCTGTCACTCTTGTACAACCCGCAATGCACCCGTAAGGGGACGTGCGTCGCAGAGTGCCTCATGCGGATGGGGGATTTTCGCTGCGGATGCCCGGGCAGGGCCGAGGTGAACCCCCAGGGACCCCCAGGAGCCTCTGGCGGCCCCTGAGCGGCCGCCGGGGCCCTCAAGGGGGCGCGCAGCGGCGGCGGATGGGCCGGCGGGCCGGGCGGACGGTGTGGCGGGGTGGGGTCGGAAGGTGCCGACAACGCATCAGGGCCCGTATCCCTGGGGGATACGGGCCCTGATGTTGTTGCGAACCTGACGGGACTTGAACCCGCGACCTCCACCTTGACAGGGTGGCGAGCTAACCAACTGCTCCACAGGTCCTTGATTTGCGGCCGTTGGGCGGCTGCGAATCAGACTGTACCCCAGCTCAGGGGGTGCAGTCGAACCCGATCAGCGGGCGGGGCCCGGGGCCGCCGCGTCCACCGCCTTCACGATCCGTTTGTCGGAGACCGGGTACGCCGTTCCGAGCGCGTGCGCGAAGTAGCTGACCCGGAGTTCCTCGATCATCCAGCGGATGTCGGTGACCGCGGAGGGCACCGGCCGGCCCTTCGGCAGCTGCTCCAGCAGCCACGCGTACTCGTCCTGCATCTCGTGGACCTTCTCCATGCGCGTGGTGTCGCGCTGGGCGCCCGTCGGCATCTGCTGGAGCCGCCGGTCCACCGCCACCAGGTAGCGCATCAGGTCCGCAAGCCGCCGCAGGCCCGTCAGGGTGACGAAGCCGGCCGGCACGAGGGCCGCCAGCTGCCTCTTCACGTCCTGCACGTTCGCCACCAGGGCCAGGCTGTTCACGGCCTTCAGGCGGCGCTCACAGGCCTGCCAGGCGGCCAGTACCTGCTGCACCTGGCCCACCGTCCGCACGGTCGTGTCCACCAGGTCGGCGCGTACGGCCTCGTAGAGCGCGCGGAAGCCCGCCTCGTCCCAGGCCGGGCCGCCGTGGTCGGCGATCAGCTTGTCGGCCGCGGCGGTCGCGCAGTCGTCGAACAGCGCCTGGATGGAGCCGTGCGGATTGCGGGACAGGGCCAGCTTCTGCTGGTTGGTCAGGTGGTCCGAGGCGAACTTCGCCGGGTTCACCGGGATGTTCAGCAGGATGAGGCGCCGGGTGCCCAGCCACATCGCCTGCTGCTGCTCGGCCTCCGTGTCGAAGAGCCGTACGGAGACGCTCGCACCCTCGTCCACCAGCGCCGGGTACGCCTTCACCGGCTGCCCGGCCCGCCGGGTCTCGAAGACCTTGGTCAGCGTGCCGATCGTCCAGTCGGTCAGACCGGTGCGCTCCAGCGACTCCCCGCCCGCCCGCTCGGCGGTGGCCGCGGCGGCCTTGGAGAGGGCCTGGCGGGCCTTCGGCTTCAGCTTCAGCCGCAGGGCCTCCAGGTCCTTGTCCTCGGCGAGGTTCTTGCGGCGCTCGTCGATGATCCGGAAGGTGATCTTCAGATGGTCCGGGATCCGGGACAGGTCGAAGTCCTCGGCGGAGACCGGGACCCCGACCATCCGCTGGAGCTCGCGCGCCAGGGTGGCCGGCAGCGGCTCCTGCAGCGGCACCGCAGTGTCCAGGAAGCGGGTAGCGAAGTTCGGCGCGGGCACGTAGTGCCGGCGGATCGGCTTCGGGAGGGACCGGATCAGCTCGGTGACGACCTCGGCCCGCAGGCCCGGGATCTGCCAGTCGAAGCCCTCGCCGGTGACCTGGTTCAGCACATGGAGCGGGATGTGGACGGTCACGCCGTCCGCGTCCGCGCCGGGCTCGAACTGGTAGGTCACCCGGAACGTGAGCTGCCCCTGCCGCCAGGAGTCCGGATAGTCGGCCTTGGTGACCCCGGCCGCCTTCTCCGTGAGCAGCATCTCGCGCTCGAAGTCGAGGAGTTCGGGCTCCTCGCGCTTCTTGTGCTTCCACCAGGAGTCGAAGTGCGCCCCGGAGACCACGTGCTCGGGGATCCGCTGGTCGTAGAAGTCGAAGAGGGTCTCGTCGTCGACCACGATGTCGCGGCGCCGCGCCCGGTTCTCGAGCTCCTCGACCTCGGTGAGGAGCTTGCGGTTGTCGGCGTAGAACTTGTGGTGCGTGCGCCAGTCGCCCTCGACCAGTGCGTTGCGGATGAACAGCTCGCGCGAGACCTCGGCGTCGATCCGGCCGTAGTTGATCTTCCGCTGGGCGACGATCGGCACGCCGTACAGCGTGACCTTCTCGTACGCCATGACGGCCGCCTGGTCCTTCTCCCAGTGCGGCTCGCTGTACGTGCGCTTGATCAGGTGCTGGGCCAGCGGCTCGACCCACTCGGGCTCCACCTTGGCGTTGACCCGGGCCCACAGCCGCGAGGTCTCCACCAGCTCGGCCGACATGAGGAACTTCGGCTGCTTCTTGAAGAGCGCCGAGCCCGGGAAGATCGCGAACTTGGCGGAGCGGGCGCCGAGGTACTCGTTCTTGTCGGTGTCCTTGAGGCCGATGTGCGAGAGCAGTCCGGCCAGCAGCGAGATGTGCACGCTCGTCTCGGGGGCGTCGGCCTCGTTGACGTGGATGCCCATGCCCTTGGCGACCGTACGCAGCTGCGAGTAGATGTCCTGCCACTCGCGGATCCGCAGGAAGTTCAGGTACTCCTGCTTGCACATCCGGCGGAACGAGGACGAGCCGCGCTCCTTCTGCTGCTCGCGGAGGTAGCGCCACATGTTCAGGAACGAGAGGAAGTCGCTCGTCTCGTCCTTGAAGCGGGCGTGGTTCTGGTCGGCCTGCGTCTGCTTGTCCGAGGGCCGCTCGCGCGGGTCCTGGATGGACAGGGCCGCCGCGATGACCATGACCTCGCGGACGCAGTTGTTCTTGTCGGCCTCGACGACCATGCGGGCCAGGCGCGGGTCCACGGGCAGCTGCGAGAGCTGGCGGCCCATCTGCGTGAGCCGCCTCGACGGATCCTTCTCGGACGGGTCCAGGGCCCCGAGCTCCTGGAGCAGCTGGACGCCGTCGCGGATGTTGCGGTGGTCCGGCGGGTCGATGAAGGGGAACTTCTCGATCTCGCCGAGACCGGCCGCGGTCATCTGCAGGATGACGGAGGCCAGGTTGGTGCGCAGGATCTCGGCGTCCGTGAACTCGGGACGGGAGAGGAAGTCGTCCTCGGAGTAGAGCCGGATGCAGATGCCGTCGCTGGTACGGCCGCAGCGGCCCTTGCGCTGGTTGGCGCTGGCCTGGGAGATCCGCTCGATGGGCAGCCGCTGGACCTTGGTGCGGTGGCTGTAGCGGGAGATCCGGGCGTTGCCCGGGTCGATCACGTACTTGATGCCGGGGACGGTGAGGGAGGTCTCGGCGACGTTGGTGGCGAGAACGATCCTGCGCCCCGTGTGCTGCTGGAACACACGGTGCTGCTCGGCGTGCGAGAGGCGGGCGTAGAGGGGGAGGACTTCTGTGAACCGCAGGTTCCGCTTGTTCAGCGCGTCCGCCGTGTCGCGGATCTCGCGCTCGCCGGAGAGGAAGACCAGGACGTCGCCCGGCCCTTCGGACTGGAGCTCGTCCACGGCCTCGCAGATCGCGGTGATCTGGTCGCGGTCGCTCTCCTCGCTGTCGTCCTCGAGGAGCGGGCGGTAGCGCACCTCGACCGGGTACGTACGGCCGCTGACCTCGACGATCGGGGCCTCGCCGAAGTGCCGGGAGAACCGCTCCGGGTCGATGGTCGCCGAGGTGATCACGACCTTGAGGTCGGGGCGCTTCGGCAGCAGCTGGGAGAGGTAGCCGAGCAGGAAGTCGATGTTGAGGGACCGCTCGTGGGCCTCGTCGATGATGATCGTGTCGTACGCGCGCAGCTCGCGGTCCGTCTGGATCTCGGCGAGCAGGATGCCGTCCGTCATCAGCTTCACGAAGGTCGCGTCCTGGTCCACCTGGTCGGTGAACCGGACCTTCCAGCCGACCGTCTGGCCGATCTCGGACTTCAGCTCCTCGGCGATGCGCTCCGCGACGGTGCGGGCGGCGATCCGGCGGGGCTGGGTGTGCCCGATCATGCCCCGGACGCCGCGGCCCAGCTCCATGCAGATCTTGGGGATCTGCGTGGTTTTGCCGGAACCGGTCTCACCGGCGACGATCACGACCTGGTGGTCGCGTATCGCCTCGGCGATCTCGTCCTTCTTCTGGCTGACGGGCAGGTTCTCGGGATACGTGACCTCCGGCATCCGCGAGGCACGGCCGGCGAGTCGCGCGGCGGCCTTCTCGGCCTCCGCGGCGATCTCGTCGAGCACGGCCTGCTTGGCCTCGGGCTTGCGGATGCGGCGGGCGCCTTCGAGGCGGCGGCCGAGGCGGTGCGCGTCACGGAGGGAGATCTCACCGAGAAGCGTCTGCAGGGCGGCGAAGGAAGTAGACATACCTGATCGAGGATCTCACCCGCAGGTGCCGGGTGGCGAACGCATTTGTGCCCCCTCCCCGTACCATTTCGGGACGAGATCGCCTGAACCGACCCGCCGACCGAGTGAGAGGCCCGCCATGTCCCGCGTCCGTGGAGTGTGGTGGCTGCTCGGCGCCGTTCTCGCGGTCCTGGTGGGGTGCGCGGTGCCCGCGGCGCCGACTCCGCATTCGGGTCCGCTTCCGAGTGCGGCGTCCGCTTCGGCCTCCGCTTCGGCGGCCGGTTCGGCCGCAGCTTCGGCCGCAGCTTCAGCCGCTGCTCCGGCCACTGCTCCTGTCCACGCCGTGGCCTCCGCCGACCGGGGGCCCTCGTGTGATCCCGGGACCCGGGACCACGGGCAGGCCCCGGGCGTGCCGCCCCGCGGTGCCGGGGAGCACGCCCACGCCCCGGTGGGGCGGACCGCCGTGGAACAGGCCTGGGCGGACCGGGTGGCGCAGGTGCGGGTGCTCGTACGGGGGCCGGACCAGCCGGCTCCGGGGCCGGTGGAGCTGTCCGTGATGCGGGTGTAGAGGACCGGCCCTCCCGCCGGTCCACCTTCACCACGCGCAGCTCTGGAGCACCCGTATGTCCCCTTCCCCTTCCCGTCCGCGTTCCTCTTCTTCCGCTTCTTCTTCCGCTTCCGCGCGCAAGCGGCTGCTGATCTCCGCCGGGGTCGCGGTCGCCGCCGTCACCCTCGGGATCGTGTCCTGGCAGGCCACCGCGCCCGAGGACAGGCCCGCCCGGAACTCCTCCTCGGCCGCGGCCGCGCCCAAGGGCTCCGACGTCCACGCCGAGCTGGCGAAGCTGGCCCGCCGCGAGTCCGGCGACCAGCTCGCCGCCGGCCGGGCCGACGCCCCCGTCGTGCTGATCGAGTACTCCGACTTCAAGTGCGGCTACTGCGGCAAGTTCGCCCGCGACACCGAACCCGAACTGGTGAAGAAGTACGTCGAGGACGGCACCCTGCGCATCGAGTGGCGCAACTTCCCGATCTTCGGCGCCGACTCCGAGGCCGCCGCCAAGGCCGCCTGGGCCGCCGGGCAGCAAGGCCGGTTCGCGCAGTTCCACGCCGCCGCGTACGCCGACGGCGCCAAGGAGAAGGGCTTCGGCCAGGCGCGGCTGATGGAGCTGGCCCGCGAGGCCGGGGTCCCGGACCTGGAGCGCTTCCAGCGGGACATGGCCGGCGAAGCCGCCGCGGCCGCCCTGCAGAAGGACCAGGAGGAGGGCTACCGCATCGGTGTCAGCTCCACCCCGTCCTTCCTGGTCAACGGGCAGCCGATCGCGGGCGCCCAGCCGCTCGACGCCTTCGCCGCGGCGATCACCAAGGCCAAGGCGCAGACCAAGGCCCAGGCCGAGCCCCAGGCCGAGCCCCAGGCCGACGGCCGGGCCGCGCAGTGACCGGCGTCGGCGACATCGGATATCTGGCCGCACTGCTGGGCGGGCTGCTCGCGCTGCTCAGCCCGTGCAGCGCGCTGCTGCTGCCCGCGTTCTTCGCGTACTCGATCGACTCCGCCTCGCGGCTGCTGGCGCGGACCGGGATCTTCTACGCGGGCCTCGCGAGCACCCTCGTACCGCTGGGCGCGGCCGGCTCGTACGCCGGGCGGTTCTTCCACAGCAACCGCGACGGGCTGGTCCTGGCCGGCGGCTGGCTGATCATCGCGCTCGGGCTCGCGCAGATCCTGGGCCTGGGCTTCGCCTCGAAGCGGATCTCGGAGCTGTCCGGCCGGATCCGGCCGACCACCGCCCTGTCGGTGTACGCGCTGGGCGCGGTCTACGGGCTGGCCGGGTTCTGCGCCGGCCCGATCCTGGGCAGCGTCCTGACGGTGGCGGCGGTCAGCGGCAGTCCGGTCTACGGCGGCCTGCTGCTGGCGGTGTACGCGCTGGGGATGGCCGTACCGCTGTTCCTGCTGGCTCTGCTCTGGGAGCGGTTCGACCTGGGCCGGCGGCGCTGGCTGCGCGGGCGGGCCGTCCGGTTGGGCCGCTTCGAGCTGCACACCACCTCGCTGCTGTCCGGGCTGTTCTTCATCGCCCTCGGCGCGCTGTTCCTCGCGTACGACGGGGCGAGCGCGCTGCCGGGGCTGCTCGACGTGGACGACTCGTTCGCGGTGGAGCAGCGGGTCCGGTCGCTGGCGGACGCGGTCCCGGACTGGGCGCTGCTCGGGCTGGTGGCGGCGGGCGCGGCGGCCGTCGGTGTGACGCAGTGGCGTCGTCGTACCGGTCCCGAGAGCGGGGCGGAGTAACGCAGAAGGCCCCGTCCGATGGACGGGGCCTTCTTGTGGTGGCTGGGGCCGGGGTCGAACCGGCGACCTATCGCTTTTCAGGCGATCGCTCGTACCAACTGAGCTACCCAGCCACGAGACCGTTTCCGGCCTCAGCGATCCTGACGGGACTTGAACCCGCGACCTCCACCTTGACAGGGTGGCGAGCTAACCAACTGCTCCACAGGACCTTGCAGTGTGCGAGACCAAGTCTTGCACACGGTAATGCGTACCCCCAACGGGATTCGAACCCGTGCTACCGCCTTGAAAGGGCGGCGTCCTGGGCCACTAGACGATGAGGGCTAAAGGCCCGCCTGGGCGCTTTCCAGCGCGTCGGGGACGTGAGAAGCATATGGGATCCGGGGAGCTATCGCCAAAACGGTTTCTCCCCCGCAAGCCGGAGGCGCTCCCACCGGAGGGACAATGGCCGGGTGCTGGAGATGACGCGCGAGGAGTTCGAAGAGCTCGTCGCAGAGGCCCTGGACCGCATCCCGCCGGAGCTGACGCGGCTGATGGACAACGTGGCGGTGTTCGTCGAGGACGAACCGCCGGCGGATGATCCCGAGCTGCTCGGGCTGTACGAGGGGACCCCGCTGACGGATCGCGGCGAGTGGTACGCCGGGGTGCTGCCGGACCGGATCACGATCTACCGGAACCCCACGTTGCGGATGTGCGAGGACCGGGAGAGCGTGATCGCGGAGACGGAGGTCACCGTGGTGCACGAGATCGCCCATCACTTCGGGATCGACGACGAGCGGCTGCACGCGCTGGGCTACGGGTGACCGGCCCGCAGCCGGGCGTCGCCGGCCCCGCCGAGGCGATCGATCCGGACGTCGACCTCCATGTGCCGGGGCAGCGCGCCGAACGGCCGGGCCCGGTGCTCACCGCGATCGCCGCGGGCGGCGCGCTCGGATCCTCGGCGCGGTACGGGGCGGCGCTGCTGTGGCCGGCCGGGCCCGGGGGCTTCCCGTGGGCGACGTTCTGGACCAACGTGATCGGCTGCGCGCTGATCGGGGTGCTGATGGTGCTGATCAGCGAGGGCGGCCGGTCGGCGCCGCATCCGCTGGTCCGGCCGTTCCTCGGGGTCGGGGTGCTCGGCGGGTTCACCACCTTCTCCACGTACGCGGTGGACTTCTCGCGGCTGCTGGAGGAGGGGGAGCCCGGGACCGCGCTGGCGTACGCCGGGCTCACGGTGGTCGCGGCGCTGGGCGCGGTGTGGGCGGCGGCCTCGGCGACCCGCTGCGCGGCCCGCCTCGCACTGCGGGGGCGGGCGTGAACTGGCTGCTGGTGGTGGCGGGTGCCGTCGTCGGGGCGCCGCTGCGCTATCTGACGGACCGTGCGGTGCAGGCGCGGCACGACTCGGTGTTCCCGTGGGGGACGTTCGTGGTGAACGCGGCCGCCTGCCTGGTGCTCGGGCTGCTGACGGGGGCGGTGCTGGCCGGTGCGGCCTCGGCGCGGCTGAACCTGCTGCTGGGGACCGGGCTGTGCGGGGCGCTGAGCACGTACTCGACGTTCTCGTACGAGACGCTGCGGCTGTACGAGCGCGGCTGGCGGTTCCTGGCGGCGGCGAACGTGGCGGCCTCGGTGCTGGCGGGGCTGGGCGCGGTGACGCTGGGGTCGCAGGTGGCACGGCAGTTGTTCGCCTGAACCGGCCTGTTCTGACCGGGCCGGGCGGGCCGGGCCGGGCGGCCGGGACGTGCCGGTACGTGCCGGATCCGCCGGTGTGCGCCCGGCGGGGCGGCGGATTGCGGACAGGCGGTGTCCCCAAGGGCGTGTCCCTTACGGGGCAAAGGGAGTTGGGCACATTGACCCGCTCACCGCGGACCCTGACCGCCCTCCCTCGGCCACTGCCGGGGAGCCCCCCCAGGAGGTGCCCCGTGCGCCAGTTGTCCGCTTCCCTCCGACTGGCCGTCTCCGCGCTCGCGGTCGCGGCCACGGCGGGCTGCATGAGCGTCGGTGAGGACGGCGCGAAGCCCGGGCCCTCCTCCTCGGCGGACCGCAAGGCGGCCGCCGAGGCGACCGGAGGTTCCGTTTCCGGCAGGGGGTCGGGCGTCCACGGCAACGGCCGCGGCTCGAAGCCCGGCGCGGCGGGCGAGGAGGGCAAGCCGGCCGAGGACGGCAAGGCGTCCGGTGCCACCGGGGCCTCCCCCAGCCCGGGCGCGCCCGCCGGCAGGCCCGGAGCCCCGTCGCCGTCGGCGGGTCCGGGAGGCGGCGCCGGCGGCCAGGGTCCGCAGCAGCCGACCTCGGGCGGATCCGGAAGCGGTGGCTCTGGTGGGGCGCAGGTCCCGCCCCCTGTCCAGTCGCCGAGCCCGTTGCCGCCCGTGACTTCGCCCACTCCGCCCGCCCCGACGCCGCCCGCGCCGGAGCCCAGCGCCTCGCCCTCCGCGTAGCCGCGCGGCGGCTCCGGGAGCGGTCGCGGGCGGGTGCCCGCCCCCTGGATCGGCTGGATCGTCGCAGGTCAGGGCGGGTCTGGCCGGAACGACTTGCCAGACCCGGGGGAGGGTGCGTATGGTTATAGATCGTTTGATCCCATTGCCCGGCGCCGAATCCGAAGAGCGCCGTGTGGCGCGTACTCTCCCTAGCCGTGGCTGACCGCATTGAGGCGGTCGATTTGCGATTCACGGAGTTTGGGCGCGTGCCGAGACTCCGGAAGGTTTCGCATTTCGCATGTCCATTTCCAGTTCTGACCGTGCCGTCATGCCCGAGAACGACTCGAACGAGATCGTCGACGCCGTCGAGGCCCTTGTGGTCACCGAGGCGATCGAGGCCGCTGAGGCGGACGAGATCATCGAGGCCCTCGAGGCCGACGTGACGACCGACCAGTCCATCGAGGCCGAGGCGGACGACGCCGACGCCGAGCCCACCATCACCTTCGGCGCCCTCGGTCTGCCCGAGGGTGTCGTGCGCAAGCTCGCGCAGAACGGTGTCACCTCCCCCTTCCCGATCCAGGCCGCGACCATCCCGGACGCCCTGGCCGGCAAGGACATCCTCGGCCGCGGCCGCACCGGCTCCGGCAAGACCCTCTCCTTCGGTCTGCCCACCCTGGCCCGCCTGGCCGGTGGCCACACCGAGAAGAAGAAGCCCCGCGCGATCATCCTCACGCCGACGCGTGAGCTCGCGATGCAGGTCGCGGACGCCCTCCAGCCGTACGGCGACGTGCTCGGCCTGAAGATGAAGGTCGTCTGCGGCGGTACGTCGATGGGCAACCAGATCTACGCCCTCGAGCGCGGTGTCGACGTCCTCGTCGCCACCCCGGGCCGTCTGCGCGACATCATCAACCGCGGCGCCTGCTCCCTGGAGAACGTCGAGGTGGCCGTCCTCGACGAGGCCGACCAGATGGCCGACCTGGGCTTCCTGCCCGAGGTCACCGAGCTGCTCGACCAGATCCCCGGCGGCGGCCAGCGCATGCTCTTCTCCGCCACCATGGAGAACGAGATCGGCACCCTGGTCAAGCGCTACCTGTCCAACCCCGTCACGCACGAGGTCGACAGCGCGCAGGGCAACGTCACGACCATGACGCACCACGTCCTCGTCGTGAAGCCGAAGGACAAGGCGCCGGTCACGGCCGCCATCGCCGCCCGCAAGGGCCGCACCATCATCTTCGTCCGCACCCAGCTGGGCGCCGACCGCATCGCCGAGCAGCTCGTCGAGGCCGGTGTGAAGGCCGACGCACTGCACGGCGGCATGACGCAGGGCGCCCGTACCCGCGTCCTCGCGGACTTCAAGGACGGCTACGTCAACGCGCTCGTCGCGACCGACGTCGCCGCCCGCGGCATCCACGTCGACGGCATCGACCTGGTCCTGAACGTGGACCCGGCCGGTGACCACAAGGACTACCTGCACCGCTCGGGCCGTACCGCCCGTGCCGGCAAGTCCGGTGTCGTGGTCTCGCTGGCGCTTCCGCACCAGCGCCGCCAGATCTTCCGCCTGATGGAGGACGCGGGCGTCGACGCCTCGCGCCACATCGTCCAGGGCGCCGGCGCGTTCGACCCGGAGGTCGCCGAGATCACCGGTGCGCGTTCGCTGACCGAGGTCCAGGCCGACTCCGCGAACAACGCCGCCAAGCAGGCCGAGCGCGAGGTCGCCGACCTCACCAAGCAGCTGGAGCGCCTGACGCGCCGTGCCGCCGAGCTGCGCGAGGAGGCCGACCGCCTGGTCGCCCGCTCCGCACGTGAGCGCGGCGAGGACCCGGAGGCCGCTGTCGCCGAGGTGGCCGAGGCCGCCGAGGCCGAGGTCGCGGCCGCCGTCGCGGCCACGCCGGCCGCCGAGGAGCGCCCGGCCTTCCAGGCCCGCGACGACCGCGGCAACTACGAGCGCCGCGACAACCGTGGTGGCGACCGTGGTGGCGACCGCGGCGGCGACCGCGGCGGTGACCGTGGCGGCTTCCGCCGCGACGACCGTCCGTCGGGCGGCTTCCGCTCGGGTGGCGACCGTCGTGACGACAACCGTGGTGGCGGCTTCCGTCGCGACGACCGTCCGTCGGGTGGCTTCAACCGTGACGACCGCGGTGGCGACCGTGGCGGCTTCCGCCGCGACGACCGTCCCTCCGGTGGCTTCCGCTCCGGTGGCGGCGACCGCCCGTCCGGCGGCTTCCGTCGCGACGACCGTCCGTCGGGTGGCTTCAACCGTGACGACCGCGGTGGCGACCGTGGCGGCTTCCGCCGCGACGACCGTCCCTCCGGTGGCTTCCGCTCCGGTGGCGGCGACCGCCCGTCCGGCGGCTTCCGTCGCGACGACCGTCCGTCGGGTGGCTTCAACCGTGACGACCGCGGTGGCGACCGTGGCGGCTTCCGCCGCGACGACCGTCCCTCCGGTGGCTTCCGCTCCGGCGGCGGCGACCGCCCGTCCGGCGGCTTCCGCCGTGACGACCGCCCCTCCGGCTCCGGCTCGACCGGCTCCTTCGGCGGCCGCCGCGACGACAAGCCCCGCTGGAAGCGCAACGGCTGACACCGGCCCCCGGCTCTGAGCTGATGGCCTGACAGGGCCCCCACGACACCGTCGTGGGGGCCCTGTTCTGCGTTTCGCCGGCCGCGACGGGGCCGGTCAGCCGATACTCGATCGGCTGGCCGGTGGTCTGCGGCTATGCTCTGGGGTGAGCACATGAGGGCCATTAGCTCAATTGGCAGAGCAGCGGACTTTTAATCCGTTGGTTGTCGGTTCGAGTCCGACATGGCCTACCGCTCCGAGGCCGGGGGGAACACCCTCTGACCTGCCACTGAGCGCCCCTCCGGTTTCGGCCGGACGGGGCGCTCAGTCGTTTCCCGGCGCATGCACCGCCTCGCCGGCCTCCCCCGGTTCTACGACCAGCCCGGCTCGAGGGGGGCGGCCTGGGGGAGGGGCGGGGCCGGGGTGCTTGCCGCGGTTGCGGGGGCGAGTTCGCGGGCCTGGCCGGCGGTGCTCGTGCCGATCACGGTGATCAGGGCGGCGGCGGTGACGGTGACGAGGGTGACGAGCTTGCGACGCATGGTGGGGAAGCCTCTTATCGAGCCGGTGGGATGAGGGGCGGTTGGCCGGATCTCTCGTTCCGGCGTGCCGCCATCGTGCCGAGCCGGGCAGGGCCGTGTCGCGCGTTTCCGCTGGCACAAAGCGCTCTGACATAACCGTGCCAGCCGGCCGGTTTTCCGGTCCGGGCGACTTCCGGACACCCGCCCGCCGTGTCCGCGTGATGGACGGTGTTTGTGCGGCCGTCGGCTGGTGGGGACAATCCGGGTGCAAGATCGGCCCTCGGAGGGCCGCGTACCGCCAGCGTTGTCGGTCCACAGCTGTGATGCCGCTCCGAACCGCGAGCTGGGGGGCTCCCTTTGTTGGTTTCTCTTGGGCTGACAGAGCGTTCAGATGCGCTCTACCGCCTCATCCTCAGACGGCCGGATATCGCCGTCGCCGATGTCTCCGCGGAACTCTCGCGGTCCGAGGACGACGTACGCGCGGACCTGGAGGAGCTGACCCGTCTCTCCCTCCTCGCGCCGTCCTGGCGGACCGACGGGCGGCTGCGGGCGGTGAACCCGAAGGCCGCGCTCGATTCGCTGCTCGCGCACCAGCAGGCGGAGATCGCCCAGCGCCACCGCGCCCTCGCCGAGAGCCAGGCCGCGGCGAGCGCGCTGCTGTCGCAGTACGCCGAACTGCACCCGGCCCAGCCCGCGCACGAGGCCGAGCGGTTCCTCGGCGTCGAAGCGGTCCGGGCCAAGCTGAGCGAGATGTCGGCCCGGACCCGCCGCGAGTCGATCAGCTTCCATCCCGGCGGGCCGGTGCCCGCCGAGCAGTTCAAGGCCAGCGAGCCGCTGACCGAGGACCTCATCGCCCGCGGCGTGAAGATCCGGACCATCTACCAGGACGCCATCCGCAACGACGCCGCCAGCCTCGAGCACGCGCGCTGGCTGACCGAGCGGGGCGGTGAGGTGCGGACCGTACCCTCGCTGCCGATGCGGATGGTCATCACCGACCGGGAGTTCGCGCTGATGCCGATCGACCCGGCGGACAGCGCGCTCGGCGCGGTGCTGCTGCGGGAGCCGGGCGCGGTCGCCGCCTTCTGCGCGCTGTTCGACTCGGTGTGGGAGACGGCCACCCCGTTCGGCGAGCCGCCCCGGCGCAGCCTCGACGACCCCGGCTCGCAGCCGCGCGAGCTGCTGCGCCTGCTGGCCCAGGGCTACACCGACGAGGCCGCCGCGCGCCGGCTGGGCATCTCCCTGCGCAGCGAGCGGCGGCTCATCTCGGAGCTGATGGAGAGACTGGACGCGCAGAGCCGCTTCCAGCTCGGGCAGCGGGCCGTCGAGGAGGGCCTGCTGTGAGCGGGCCCTGCGTGCTCAGCAGCCGCAGGCCGCGCCCGCCGCGACGGGGGCCGTCAGCGGGTCCGGCGGCGACTGGCGGATACCGGCGGAGTCCTCGACCGGGAAGCCCTCGCGGGACCAGTACTCGAAGCCGCCCAGCATCTCCTTGACCCGGTACCCGGCGGCGGCGAAGGCGTACGCCGCCCGGGTCGCGCCGTTGCAGCCGGGGCCCCAGCAGTACGTGACCACGACACTGCCCGGCGGCACCAACTCGGCGGCCCGGGCCGGGATCTCGTCCGTGGGCAGGTGCACGGCGCCGGGGACGTGGCCCTGCGCCCAGGCCTCGGCGCTGCGGCTGTCGACGAGGACGAAGCCCCCGGCGGCGGATTCCACGTCCGCGTGCACGTCGGCGACGTCGGCCTCGAAGGTGAACCGGCGGTGGAAGTGGGCCGCCGCGGTCGCCGGATCAGCCGGCGGGACGCGCAGCACCTTCGAGGACGTGGGCGGCGCGCTCTGAGTGGCCGGGGTCTGCGTGGTCATGGTCGGTGGGCTCCTGAGGACGAGGACGAGGACGGGGGCGGGGGCGGCGTACGGCCGCCACGGCGATGAGGGTGTAGAGGGCCGCGGTGGCTGCACCGGGGCCGATGAGCAGGGCGGGCAGGCCCCAGCGGGCGGCCCCGCCGAGGACGAGGACACCGAGGGCGATCAGGGCCGCGGCCACCACGCCGCCGCGCCGGGTCCGGCCGGTGAGCTCGGTCCAACGGGCGGCGGTGGCCTGGAGGTTGGTACGGCAGTACGTCCAGCAGAGCGCGGCGGAGCCGATCCCGAGTGTGGCCCCGACGGCCGCCGCGGCCGGGGGCGGCGCCGAAACGGCCGGCGGCGGACCCAGAAGTACGCAGTACAGCGCGGCCGCCAGCGCGATGCCGAGCAGGGTTCCGCCCAGCGTCCGCCGCCGCGCCGCGGCGGGGACCGCCCCTTCGAGGCCGACCCAGCCGAACAGCAGGGGCACGGCCACCAGGAGCGCGGCCCAGCCCGCCCGGTCCTCGGCCCCGGGCCCCGGGAGCGGCCCGCCGAGCACCCGCCAGGCGACGGCCAGCGCCAGCACCGCGGCCGGCCGCAGCCGCCGCCCCGCCGGGGACAGCCCCCGCGGGGCGAACCACGCGGACGCGGCCGCGCTGCACAACACCCCGGCGGCGGCCGCGTACGCCCGCCAGCCCGAGTCGCCGAGCGCGAACCCGGCGGCCCCCAGGGCCACTCCGGCCTGCCCGGTGGCGAAGCCGCCGAAGTAGAGCGCGGTGGCCGCCCGGGCCGGTCCCGGACCGAGCCGGTCCCCTACGAAGGCCACGGGCCCGGCGTCCGCCGTACCGCCGGCGGCGGCGACCAGCAGGCACCAGCCGGCCAGCACCCCCGCCACCGCGACCCCGGTCCAGGGGCCGGGCTGCGGGGCGAGGGCCGCCGGGAGCAGCAGGGCTCCGGCCCCGAGGACCGCGCCCAGCGCCTGCGCCGCACCGGCGGACCAGCCGTCGCCGGTCCCCGGAGCCGCCCCGGAAGGCGCAACCGGAGCCGCCCCGGCGGCCGCGGCCGGCGCCCGACCCGGGCTCACGACAACTCGTGGAAGAACAGCGGGGTGGCGGTCGGCAGCGTCGTGCCCTCCGCCAGGAGCCGTCCCTCCACGCCGGCCCAGACGGGCATCCGCGTGCCGAGGTCCACCGGCAGGCCCAGGTGCCCGGCGAGGAAGGCGGACCAGCCCGGCATCAGCGGCGCCGCGGTGACCGCGACCGCCGCCAGCAGCTCCACGTGCGCGGCGAGCCGGCCGGCGTACTCCTCGCGGGATCCGGCGGCCCGCAGCAGGGCGAGCTCCCGCAGGTCGGCGTCGGCCCGCTCGATCACGGTGGCCAGGGTGTCGGCGGCGCGCTGCGGGGAGAAGGCCTCCGCACCGAGGGCGGCGGCGATCTGCCCGGGCAGCGCCGCTCGTTCGGCGGCCAGCGGGCCGTCCGCGGGCCCGGCGGCCGGCACGACGGAGTCGAAGTCCTGGCCGAGCAGGTCCAGTACGGTGTCGGTCCACCGCTCCAGGCCGCCGGCGAGGACGGTGCTGAGGGTGTCGGCGAACTCCTTCATGGAGAAGTTGTTCTGCGCCCGCTCCGGGCCGGTCAGGCACAGGTGGAAGCGGAGCGCGTCCGCGTTGACCCGGCGCAGGAACTCGCCGCCCCAGATGGCGTGGCCGCGGCTGGTGGAGAACTTGTCGCCCTCCAGCCGGTAGAACTCGTTGATGACCACCTGCGCGGGCAGGGTCAGTTCACCCTGGGCGAGCAGCAGCGCCGGCCACAGCACGGCGTGCGAGAACGAGCAGTCGAAACCGATGAAGTTGACGATCCGGGTCTCGGGGTCGGTCCACAGCCGCTCCCACTGCGAGCGGTCGCCGTTCGCCTCGGCGACCCGCGCGGTGCCCGCCGCGTAGCCCCAGATGCCGCTGAACCAGGTGTCGAGGACGTGGCCCTCCCAGCCGGGCAGCGGGACCGGGATGCCGTAGTCCGCCTCGCGGCTGATCGCGGTGTCGGGCAGGGCCCGCTCGAACAGGCCGTCCAGGTACGAGATCAGCCGGGGCCGCCACTCGGCCTTGGCCTGAGCGTCGGCGTAGTACGCCTGGAGGCGCTCGCGCCAGCGCTCCAGCGGGAAGACGATGCGGCGCATGGTCGTGGTCTCGGGGGCGTTCCAGCAGGCGGTGCAGCGGGGGGCGGCGAGCCCGGCCGGGTCCTGCGGCAGCCCGCAGGCCTCGCAGTACACGCCGTCGGAGGGTTCGGCGCAGAACTGGCACTCGCCGCGCACCTCGGCCTCGTACAGGTACCGCTCGCAGGGGGCGCAGTGGAAGACGGGCAGCTCCTGCACCTCGAGGGCGCCGGACTCCCACAGTTCGAGGAAGAAGCGCTGGACGAACTCGGTGTGGGTGGAGTCGGTGAGCGGGCGGGTGAACCAGTCGTGGTGCATGGCGCCCAGCGACAGGGTCTCCTCCATGCGGTCGCCGAAGAGCTTCGCGGTCGGGTACGCGGTGGAGCCGATCTCGGCCGCCCGGCGCGGTACGTAGCAGGAGTGCTCGTCGGAGTAGCCCACGTAGCGGACGTCGTGGCCGCGCTGGCGCAGGTGGCGGGTCAGGACGTCGGCGCCGAGGAAGGGGCCGGAGAGGTGGCCGAGGTGGAGGTCGCCGTTCGGGTTCGGCGGGGCGCTGGTGACGACGTAGGAGGTCATGATGCGTGGCTTCCTTCGGGGACGATCAGGGCGGAGGAGTCGAGGGGGGCCGCGGTGTCGAGCGGCGGCAGCGCGGCGGAGGCGGCGGCGACGACCCGGCTGCGCGGCGGCAGGTCGTCGAGGACGACCGAGTGCGCGCCGATGCGGGAGTCGGCGCCGATGGTGACCGGGCCGAGCACGCTGGCCCCGGTGCCGATGACGACGCGGTCGCCGACGACGGGGTGGCGGCGGGATCCGGAGGGGCGGCGCAGGTCCTTCCACCAGCCGACCGAGCCGAGCGTGACCTGGTGGTAGAGCATCACGTCGTCGCCGATCCGGACGGTCTCGCCGATGACGACGGCCGTGCCGTGGTCGACGAAGAAGCGGCGGCCGATCCGCGCCCCGGGGTGGATCTCGATGCCGGAGACGGCGCGGGCCAGCAGGGACAGGGCGCGGGCGGCGACCCGGTGGCCGCGGCCCCAGAGCCAGTGCGCGACGCGGTAGCTCCACAGGGCGTGGATGTGCGGGTAGAGCAGCACCTCGGCGCGGGACGTGGCGGCCGGGTCCTTGGCGAGGACGGTCTGCACGTCCTCGCGCAGCACCTCGCGCAGCGGGCGCCGCAGCTCCTGCTCCGGGCCGGGCTCACATGTGGTCATACGGGGCCTCCGGACGGATCGGGCGGCCCGCGAGGAAGCGCTGCGGCCGGTACGGCTCCAGCAGCTCCTGCACGGCCTTGCCGGGGACGGCCCCGCCCTCGACGATCTCCTTGGCGGCGAGCTCGGCCACGGCGGGCGCCAGCTTGAAGCCGCCGCCGCTGAAGCCGAGGGCCAGGTACAGCCCGTCCGGGCCGGCCGCGCCCACGACCGGGCGCTTGTCGGGGGTGTAGCCGTCGAGGCCGGAGCGGGTGCCCGCGAGCGGGGCGGTGGCGGCGGCCGGGACCCGGTTCGCGATGGCGGCGATCGCGGCCTCCAGCTCGTCCTCGGTCAGCGGCTCCACGTCGCGGCCCAGTTCGGTGTCGGGCTTGCTGGGGACGCCGAAGTAGAAGCGGTCGAGGCCGTCGGGCCGGAAGTAGCTGCCGGTGGTGTCGTCGATGCAGGTCGGTACGGAGGACGCCGACCCGCGCCGGCCGGCGCCCGGCAGCTCGGCCTGGGCCAGCCCGATCCGGCGCGCGGTGACGGGGATGTGGATGCCGAGGTGCTCGGCGGGGGCGGAGCCCCAGGCGCCGCCGGCGAGGACGACGAGCGGGGCGTCGATGCGGCCGATGGAGGTGAGGACGCCGGTGACGGTGCCCGCCGTCTCCAGCACCTTCCGGGCCCGGATGCCCTCGGAGGGCGAGACCCCGAGCCGGTAGGCGGCGGTGAGCAGCGCGGCGGAGGCGGCCATCGGGTCGGCGTAGCCGCCCTCGGGCTCGTACGCGGCCAGGGCCACGTCGTCGGTCCGCAGGCCGGGGTAGATCTCCTTCAGTTCGGCGGCGTCGATGACCTCGACGCGGCGGTATCCGGCGGCCTCGCCCGCGGCCGCGGCGTTGTAGCGCAGATCGTCGGCGTGGTTCTCGCCGACGATCATGACGAAGCCGGTGCGGCGGTAGCCGCAGTCGCCGCCGATGACGTCCGACCACTGCTCGAAGACGGGCAGGCTGCGGGCGGCGAGCCGGGTGTCGGCGACGGCCGTGTGGTGCAGCCGCAGCAGTCCGCCGGAGCGGGAGGTGGCGCCCTGGGCGTTGACCCGGCCCTGGTCGCACAGGACGATCCGGCCGATGCCGGCGAGGGCGAGCTGGTGCGCGATGGCCGCGCCGATCACCCCGCCGCCGACGACGATGGCGTCGGCGTGCGCGTGGACGATGGGACTCATGCGTCCACGCTCCGGTCGGTTGAAGGCGTACCCGGGTCCGTGATGCCGAACTCGGCGGCCCACTTGGCGCGGTCCCGGGCCACGGCGTCCGAGCCGCCCCACCAGATGGTGACGAAGCGCAGCCGGACGTCACCGTCGTTGGTCAGGTCGTGGTTCTGGAACGGGGTGATGAACACGGTCTCGCCGGCGCGGACCCGGCGGGTCTGCGCGCCGATCCGCATCACCCCGCCGCCCTCGACGATGAAGAACATCTCGTTCTCGTCGTGGTCGTGCGGGGTGGAGGTGGCGCCCGGCGCCACGTCCACCCAGGCGCCGCCCCAGTTGGGCTCCTCGACGGCCTCGGGCCAGGGGAAGATCCGCCGGCCGCTGACGTTGTACGGCTCCTCGAAGACCATGTCGTCCTCGTGGGCGGTGAAGATGTGCATCGCGTACGGGTCCAATCAGGCGGCGACGGGCTGGCGCAGGCGGGCGCGCAGGTCGCGGTGGATGGTGTCGGCCTTGGCGGCCATCTGGCTGAAGGAGGTGGCGCTGCCGATGCCGTGCCGCCACTCGGTGAGCCCGTCGAGGTAGATCCCGACCTCGCAGTCGTCGGTGGTACGGGCGCGGTAGGCGCGGGTGACCTCGGGCCGGCCCTGCGCGTCGAGGCGCAGGTGGGGCACGAAGGCGGCGAGCTGCCGGGGGAGGGCGGTCTCGCGGTAGCCGGTGCAGACGATCACCGCGTCGGCCTCGATCAGGCCGCTCTCGCCGGTGAACACCTCCGCGGTGCGCAGCACCACCCGCCCGTCCGGGGCTTCGTCGACGGCGGTGACCTCGGTGCGCTTGTGCATGTGCAGGCGCTGCCGGCCGGTGAACCGGTCCTGGTAGACCGCCTGGTAGAGGGCGGTGGAGACGTCGGGGTCCACCGCCGCGTAGTTGGTGGCCCGGGCCTGGTCCAGGGCGCGTTCGCGCTGCTCGCCTTCGAGCCCGTAGAAGTAGTCGGTCTCGTCGGGGAAGTACACCTCGTTGCTGAAGTGGCCGAGCTCGTACATCCGGAAGCCCGCGTGGCGGACCACCGAGTGGATCTCCGCGTCCGGATGCTGTGCGGCCAGGTGCAGGACGATCTCGCCCGCGGTCTGCCCGGCCCCGATCACCGCGATGCTGCGCAGCGGCCGGTCGCCGAGGGCGGCCAGGGACGGCAGCAGCTTCGAGGCGTGGAAGACGCGCTCGCCCAGGTGCGGGCGGAACAGCTCCGGTACGTACGCCTCGTGGCCGGTGGCCAGCGCGATGTTGCGGCCCTCCACGGTGTGCAGGGAACCGTCGCGGGTGTCGCGGGACAGGACGCGGGCGGTGCGGACACGGCCGTCGGCGCCGGTGACGGGCTCGACGCTCAGCACTTCGCGGTGGTAGTCGACGGCGCCGCGGACCTGGCCGGCGGCCCACTGCACGTAGTGCGACCACTCCAGGCGGCTGACGTAGCCGCCCATCAGCGTGAACGGGTAGAAGCGGCCGCTCTGCTGGAGGTAGTGGGGGAAGGTGAAGCGGGAGCGGGCGTCACGCGGGGTCGCGAAGTCGCGCAGGAAGTGGTGCTGGACGTCGGTGCCGGGCAGCACCAGGTTGGGCTGCCACGCGGAGTCGGCGGCCTTCTCCAGGTAGCGGGCGGCCAGCGGGGCCGCGCCGGTGGCGTCGTCGTGGTCCTCGACGGCGGCGGCGAGGGCGATCCCGGAGGGGCCGAAGCCCGCCACCACCAGGTCCTGCACGCAGGTGTCGTGCGGCGTCATCGCGCACCGCCCGTCGGCAGGCCGAGCGCGGCCAGGGCGGCGGTCAGGGACTCGCGGATGATCCGGCCGGCCTGGTCGATCTCGCGGGCCGAGCAGTTCAGCGGCGGCAGCATGCGCACGACGCAGTCGTCGCGGCCGCCGAGCTCGATGATCAGGCCGCGGCTGACGGCCTCCCACTGCACCCGCTTGGCGAGCCGGTCGGCGGGCAGCCCGGTCTGCGGGTCGGTCAGCTCGACGCCGGTCATCAGGCCGAGACCGCGTACGTCCGCCACGTACGGGGTGACCTCGCGCAGGCCCTGGAGGTGGACCATCAGCTGGTCGGCGCGGGCCCGGACGTTCTCCAGGACGCGCTCGCGCTTGACGACCTTCATGGTGGCGACGCCGGCGGCGAACGCGGGCTGGTTGCCGCGGAAGGTGCCGGAGTGCGCACCGGGCTTCCAGACGTCCAGCTTCTCGTCGTACAGGATCACGGAGGCCGGCAGGCCCATGCCGGACAGGGCCTTGGAGGCGCACACGACGTCGGGCTCGATGCCGTACTGCTCGAACGCGAACCAGGTGCCGGTGCGGCCGCAGCCGCTCTGCACCTCGTCGACGATGAGCGGGATGCCCAGGCGCCGGGTGACCTCGCGGATCCGCTGGACGAACTCGACCTCGGCCGGGATGACCCCGCCCTCGCCCTGCACCAGTTCCATGATCACGGCGGCGGGCAGGGTGATCCCGCCGTTGACGTCGGTCAGCGCCTTCTCCAGGAACGCGGCGCAGTTGACCTGGCAGTTGTCCCGCTTGAGGCCGAGCGGGCAGTTGTGGCAGTTGGAGTACGGGAAGAAGTGCACGCCCGGCATCCGGCCACGGACCGGCTCCTTCTGCTCGACGAGGCCGGTGACGCTGAGCGCGGCCAGGGTCGCCCCGTGGAAACCGCCCTGGAAGGTGATGATCTCCTCGCGGCCGGTGGCGGTCTTGCACAGCTTGAGGGCGGCGTCGACGGCGTTGGCGCCGGTCGGCCCGCAGAAGTGGATCCGGGTGCGCTCGCGCATCGGCTCCGGCAGCATCCCGATGGTCAGGTCGGTGAACTCGTCCTTGACCGG
The DNA here is from genome assembly GCF_035984415.1 of Streptomyces sp. NBC_01296. Taxonomy (NCBI): domain Bacteria; kingdom Bacillati; phylum Actinomycetota; class Actinomycetes; order Kitasatosporales; family Streptomycetaceae; genus Streptomyces; species Streptomyces sp. NBC_01296. The sequence continues at coordinate 4,726,569 of NZ_CP130720.1, forward strand.
GGTGGGGAAGTCCAGGCCGTGCACGAACTCGTCGAGCTGGCGGTGCGCGGCAGCGAGCGGCTCGGGGTGGTTGTGGCCCAGGGACAGCACCCCGGCGCCGCTGAGGAAGTCGAGGAAGACGTTCCCGTCGAGGTCCTCCACGTAGGAGCCCTTGCCGCGGCGGATCGCCATCGGCAGTTTGCGCGGGTAGGAGCGGGAGTTGGACTCGCGGCCGGCCTGGCGGTCCAGCAGCTCGGCGCTGCGCGGGCCGGGCAGCGGGCCGGTGATCACGGGGGCGCTGTAGAGGCGCGGGGCCGAGACCGGGGTGTCGATCGTGGCGGTCATGGGAAACGTGGACCCTTCCGGTCAGGCGGCGGCGAGTACGGCGCTGCGGTCGGTGGCGGCGGCGGTCAGGCGGGCGGTCAGGGCGTCGGTGAGGGTCGCGGCGCGCAGCGACAGGAGGCTGAAGGAGCCGGCGTCGCCGATGCCGTGGCTGGACTCGCACAGGCCGTTCAGGAAGAGCGGCGGGGTCCCTTCGGCGGCCGGTTCGAGCGCGTAGTCGGCGGACACCTGCAGGCGTCCGTCCGGCTCGGTGGCGAAGAGCTTCGCGAGCGGGGCCATCAGCGGCGGGCACAGCTCCTCGTGCGGGCCGGGACCCATGTTGCGGAAGCCGGTGGCGAGGACCGCGAAGTCCACGGTCTCGCTGATCCGCTCGCCGGTGGTGCGCTCGACGAAGTCCAGGGCGATCCGGTCCCCGGTCTCCGGGGCCACGCCCACGGCCTCGTGGTTGCCGCGGACGAACACCTTCTGGTCGCCGTCGAGTTCCTGCTCGTAGATCGTCATGTAGAGATCGCGGAGCACGTCGCCGTCGGCGGAGGAGTAGTTCGTGCCGTGCATGTACGCGTCGAGGGCCTTCTTGCCTTCCCGGGACGCGCGGAAATAGTAGTCGGTGAACTCGGGGAAGTAGCCCTCCTCGCTGAAGGGGCTGGTGTCCTTCAGCCGCAGCGAGTGCGAGCGCGTGTACGTGGTGACCTTGGTGTGCGGGAAGCGGCGGTGCAGGTCGAGGGCGAGCTCGACGGCGCTCTGGCTGCCGCCGATGACGGCCACCGACTCCGGGGCGCGGCCCTCGCCGGTCAGCTCCGCCAGCTTCGGAAGGTAGTGGGTCAGGTGGAAGATCCGCGGGGTGCGCAGCGCGTCGTACGGGGCCGGGACGTACGGGGTGCGGCCCGGGCCCATCACCAGCGTGCGGCCCAGGTAGCGGCTACCCGACATGGTGGTGACCTCGTAGACGCGTTCGCCGGACTCCTCGACGATCTCGACGCGGGCGGCCCGCTGGTTGCAGTCGACCAGGTGCGAGAAGGAGCCGGCGGCCCAGCGGATGTACCCGGCGTACTCCTTGCGGAGCGGGAACTCCGAGGGGAGGTTGAGGTGGCGCAGCAGCCGGCCCTGCTCGTGCAGGTAGTTCAGGAAGGTGTAGCGGCTGCGCGGGTTGCGCAGGGTCACCAGGTCGCGGCTCGGGTGGTTTTGGATGTCCGAGCCGTCCAGCAGCATCCCGGGCTGCCACTCGGGGCTCGGGCGGGCCTCCAGGAAGCGGGCCGTCAGGGGCGACTCGCGCTCCTCGAGGGCGATGGCAAGGGCCAGGTTCGCCGGGCCGAAGCCGATGCCGAGGATGTCGTAGACGGGAGTCGTGCTCGCACTCATCGGTTGGTCTTCCTTGCCTTGACAGTGGTGAGGGTGGGGTTTCCGTCGAAGTCGATGCGCAGGCCGGTGACCCGGCCGGCGGCGTGGACCCGCTGGTCGGTCCGGTACCAGAGCGGGATCAGCGCCAGGTCCGCCATCGCGGTACGGTCCGCGCGGCGCCAGGCGTCGGCGCGCTCGGCCGGGTCCGTCGAGGCCCGGGCGCGCGCCACCAGCGCGTCGAACTCCGGGTTCACGTAGCGGCCTTCGTTGTCGCCGTGGGCCGTGCCCTCGGCGTCGGGCGCCGTGCACGAGGAGTGCAGCAGCGGGAAGAGCATGTTGTCGGGGGTCGGGTAGTCGCAGGCCCAGCCGGCCCGGCAGAACCCGGCCGCCGCGATCGAGGTGCGGTGGTCGACCAGCCCGCGGGCGTCGGTGCGCAGCAGCACGATCCGCCAGCCCAGGACCTCCTCCAGGCCGCGGGCCAGGGCCTTGACCCAGTCGTCGTGCCCGGCGCCGGTGTTGTACGCGAACTCGACGCGGCTGCCGGGAACGAGACCCGCCCGCAGGGCCGCCGCACGGGCCCGCTCCGGGTCGTAGGCCGACCAGCCGGAGTCTGGATCATCGGCGGCCGGCTCTGCGAGCGGGGTGTGGGCCTTGCCGAACCAGGGGGACAGCAGGGAGTGGGCCGCGCTGCGCCGCCCCTGGAAGTACGTGTCGATCAGCCCCTGGCGGTCGATGGCCGCGGACAGGGCCCGGCGGGCGTCCAGCGAGTCCATCGGCGCCTGGTGGCAGAACGGGATCAGGTAGAAGAGGCCCGCGCCCTCCTGCTCGAGGAAGCCGTCCAGGGCGGCTGCCTCGGCGGTGCGCGCCGGGGGGATCCGGGCGTAGTCGTAGACGCCGGCCAGGAAGCGTTCGTACTCGTCGTCCAGGCCGGTCACCGCGTCGAGGATGTCGATGTGCACCGCGCGCACCTCGGGCGCGGGCCCCGCCCACAGGTCGTTGCGCTCCAGCCGGATCGCCGTCCCGTGCTCCCAGGGGCCGGCCATCTTGAACGGGCCGTTGCCGACCGGGAGGTCGTTGTACGCCGGGTTCAGCGCCGGCCCGGCGCACTGCGGGACCGGGCTGAAGATCGGCTGGAGGGTCTTCAGGTCGAACTGCACGTCGGGCTCGGACAGCTCGACCACCAGCGTGGTGTCGTCGACCGCGGTGAAGGAGCGCACGCCCGCCAGGTGGTACGCGGTCTCCGTACGGGCCTCGGGGTCCAGCGCCCGTGCCCAGCCGCGAACGAAGCTGTGCGCGGTGACCGGCTCGCCGTTGCTGAACACCGTGCCGGCGCGCAGCGTGAAGGTCCAGGTCGTGGCGGTCGGGTCGCTCTCCCAGGACCGGGCGGTGGCGGGGATCAGGGCGCCGTCCTCGTCGAGGGCGAGGAGTCCGGTGAACAGGGCCTTGCAGACGAGGATGCCCTCCCCTTCCTGGGCCTTGTACGGGTCGATGGCGGTGGGCTCCGTGATTCCCATCCGGAACACGGGGTCGTTGGCGTGCACGTGGGGCTCTTTCCGCGGTCGGTGGAGTGGGGAGTGAAGGGGCGCCGAGCGATGTTTCACGTGAAACAGCGCACTGGGCAGGGCCGTTGGGCGATGTTTCACGTGAAACAGCGCGCCGGGTGGGCAGGGCAGGTCAGGCCGGTACGACGACCACGTCGAGCCGCTCGTCGAGGTCGGCGGCGATCCGCTCCACCCGGTCGATGTCGGCGGGACTCCGGTAGGGCGCGGCCACCGCGAGCGAGCCGGCGATCTCGTACCAGCCCTCGGGCGCGCGCCGCAGCCGGTCGCCCGGCTTCGAGGCGGGGATGTACGAGCGGAAGTACGGGGAGTGCGTCGCGTCGCCGGGGTTGTTGCGGACCAGGGTCCCCGTCCGGTACGCGAACTTGATGCAGGTGGCGGCGCGCGGGGCCGCGGTCCGGAGCACCTCGCCGTCCAGGAGCGCGGCGAGATCCTCCGCGTCCTCCCCGGCGAGCACGGCCTTGGCGTAGAGGCGGACCGCGTCGATGCCGTGGACCTCGCGCAGGTTGCGGTAGTTCTGGCCGCCGCTCATCCGGGTGGCGAACTCAACGACCCGGTAGCGGCCCTCGGAGTCCTGCCGGAACTCGGCGTTGAACAGGCAGTGCCGTACGCCCAGGCCCGCCGCGATGCCCTCGGCGACCGCGACCAGCTCCGGCTCCTCCTCCGGGGTACGGAACGGGAGGGTGTAGAAGTCCTCCTCGAAGTACGGGCCGGGCATCTGCATCTTGTTGGTGACGCCCACCAGGTGGAACGTCCCGTCCAGGACCACCCCGTCGAGGGTGACCTCCTTGCCCGGGAGGAACTCCTCCAGCAACGCGATCTCGGGGCCGTCGCTGGGGAAGTAACCGCCCCACTCCTCGGCGAGGCGGGCCACGTCGGTGAGCGCCCGCTCCAGCTCGCCGCGGTCGCGGACCAGGCTGACGCCGATGCTGGCGGCCAGTGCGCTCGGCTTGACGATGAACGGGTACGTGAAGGCCTCCGCGGCGGCGAGACCCGCCTCGACACCGTCGACGCCCGCGAACTGCGGGCCCGGCAGCCCGTGCCGCTCCAGGAAGGACCGCTGGAGCTGCTTGTCGCGGGAGATCAGGTCGGCCTCGGGGCGCGGCCAGGTGTGCCCGAGCAGCTGGTTGACCTTGGAGGTGACGGCGATGTCGCTGTCGTAGAAGGTGATCGCCGAGGCGATGCCGAGCCGGCGGGCCGCTGCGGCGCAGAACTCGGCGAGCTCCGTGCCCTCCAGCTCCTCCGGGATCGGCACGACGTTCGCGAACCGGCCGTCGTCCGCGGCCTGCGCGACCCGGGTCGCAAGGTGGATCTCCAGACCCATCCGCTCCAGGGTCTCGATGTGCTCGCGGTGCCACGCGTACGTGTTCCGCATGATCAGCAGGATCTTCATGACGCGGTCTTTCCGTGGGAGTCGAGCGGGGTGGGGGTGGTGACGACGGTGACCTTCTCGGTCAGCCGCTCGGCGGTGGCGACGGCCGCCTCGGTGTCCGCCCCGGTGACCAGCACCTGGCCGACCCGGTCCCAGTTGCCGCGCAGCTCCCCGACGGTGTCGCCGGGCCGCACGCCGGTCTCCACGTCGATGACGTCGGGCAGGGCCCTGGCCTCGTCCGCGCCCTGGATCTCCACGACCGTGCCCGGCTCGGCGGACAGGAAGCGGGTGGCCGCCGCACGGCGGGGGACGGGGCGCTCGGTGAGGGCCGGGACCAGCCCGAACTGCCAGGCCACGATCCACTCTTCGAGGTCGATGCCGTAGGCCGAGTCCAGCAGGTCGAAGATCCGGTCGCCGCCCATGCGGTTGTGGCTCTCGATGATCTGCGGGCCCGCCGGGGACAGCCGCAGCTCGGTGTGGGCGGCTCCGTCGGTGAGGCCCATCGCGTCCAGGAAGCGGTCGACGGCCTCCTCGATGCGCCGCTCGTCCGCCGGGTCGAGGCGGGCCGGCAGGGCGTGCCCGAGCTCGATGAACCCGCCGCCCGTGAGCTTCTCGGTCACCGCCAGGACGATGTGCCGCCCGGCGAACGAGAAGCTCTCGACGCTGTATTCGGGGCCGGGGATGTACTGCTCGGCGATGAAGCGGCCGATGGTGAAGAACGCACCCCACTGGAGGTCGGTGCGGGCCCGCAGGGCCTCCACCCCGGCCCAGGCCTCGGCGGCCTGCTCCGGCCCGTCGATCCGTACGACGCCCAGGCTCGCGGTGGCGTCGACGGGCTTGAGCACGAACGGGTAGCCGTGCTCGTCGCCGAAGGCGGTCAGCGCCTCGGCACTGCCGACCTCGGCGGCGGCCACCGACAGGGCCCGCACCTGCGGGGAGGGGGACGCGGCCAGGTGGCGGCGCATCGCGTGCTTGTCGCGCAGCAGTTCGGCGACCTCCTCGGAGGTGTTGCCGAGCCCCAGGTGGTCGCTGATCCGGCCGGCCGGGACCAGTCCCGGCTCGGTGATCGAGGCGACCCGGGTGAAGCCGTACGCCTGCTGCGCGGCCTCGACCAGCGGACGGGTGACGTCCCAGTCGGTGTAGTCCGCGATGAGGACGGCCTCGGCGAGCGCCGCGGCCTCGGGCACGAACTGGTCCTTGTGCTGGATCAGCACGAAGCGGATTCCGAGAGCCGCCGCCTTGCGCAGCGTCTGTATCCGTCCGCCGACGACGAGAAGCTTGTGTTCGGTCATGGCCAGAACTCTGCAGCAGAATTCCGGGCCGGGAAATGGATTGCGACTGGCACAAGCATGCCCGGCACGAATGACGCAGGAGCAGGTCGGCGGCGATCTTGGAACGGGTGCATCAGAGAGCCGCCGGGCAAGAATGTGCCAGCCTCCTTTGTGCCAGCACTCAGCTCTGGGCAGGGCCTTGACCGGCGGGTTTCATGGTGAACGCCACCTCATCCGTGATGCGTCCCCCCATCGAGAAGGAGCCCCCCCCATGGCCGGCGAGGACCCCTTGCGCCGACGATTGCAGGACCTGCCCAGAAGCGCCTGGGTGATCTTCTCCGGAATGTTCCTCATCAAATTCGGCAATTTCCTGAACGTATTCCTGGTGCTGTTCCTGGTCGCCCAGGGATTCTCCGCATTCCAGGCCGGCATGGCCCTCGGAGTGGTCGGGGTCGGCGCCTTCATCGGAAACGCCGTGGGCGGCACGGTCGCCGACCGCTTCGGCCGGCGCACCGCCATCGCGGTGTCGATGTTCGGCAGCAGCGCCGCCACCGCCCTCGTCCCGCTGACCCACGGCCTGTTCGCGACGACCGCGCTGGTCGGGCTCGTCGGCGTCTTCGCGCAGCTGTACCGGCCGGCGGCCGGCGCGCTGCTCGTCGACGTGGTCCCCGAGAAGCAGCGGGTGACGGCCTTCGCCGTGCTGCGGCTCGCCATCAACGTGGGCATGGCGGTCGGCCCGCTCGTCGGCGGCCTGCTCAGCGGGGCCTCGTACACGTACGTCTTCCTCGGCGACGCGCTGTTCTCCTGCGCCTTCGGCGTGCTCGCGCTGTGCACGCTGCCCGGCGGGCGCCCGCCCGTGGAAGCACCGGCGCCGCAGAGCGCGGGCCGCGGCAAGGGGGGCTACCGCGAGGTGCTCTCCGACCGCCCGTACCTGCTCTTCCTCGGCTCGATGGTCGCCGCGACCTTCGTGTACGGGCAGTCCACCGCGACCCTCCCGCTGCACGTCACCGACGCCGGCTACGACAACAAGGTGTACGGCCTGCTGCTCGGCCTCAACGCCCTGCTCTGCGTGGTCATCGAACTCCCGCTCACCAAGTACACCGAGCGCCGCAACCCGCGGCGGGTGATCGCCGCGGGACTGGCCCTGCTGGGCATCGGCATGGCCCTCACGGGCGCGATGCAGGCCGTCTGGCTGCTCGCGCTGACGGTGGTGGTGTGGACGGTCGCCGAGACGGTCTACACGCCGATCGCCAACGCCTACCCCGCCGAGTTCTCACCGGCCCACCTGCGCGGCCGCTACCAGGGGGCCGAGGGCATCGCCCACACCCTCGGCGGCGCCCTCGGTCCGGCCGTCGGCGGCCTCCTCTACAGCATCTCGCCGCCGCTCCACTGGACGGCCTGCGCCGCCGTGGCGGCCCTCGGCGCCCTCCTGATCCTGGGCGCCGACCCCGGCAACCGCGGGGAGGTGACGGACGCGCACGACACCGGGAAGACCTCCGAACCGGCCCGCGCGGCCTGACCTCTTCCCGCTCCGACCCCGCGGTCCCCGCACCAGCCGAGCCCATCCGAAAGGCATCAGCATGACCACCAGCACCACCACCGACGTCCACCGGATCGACATCCCCTCCGCCACCGAGGACCCCGCCGCGTACGTCACCGCGCTCCTCGACGTGGCCGGCGAACGCGACGCGTTCGACGTGCTCGCCAAGACCCCCGTCTGGGCGGCGCAGCTCTTCGCCGACCTGCCGACCGACCTCGCCGAGACCGTCCCCGAGCCGGGCGAGTGGCCCGCCGCCTTCATCGTCGGCCACCTCTTCGACGTCGACATCGTCTACGGCTTCCGCTGGCGCCTCGTGGCCACCGAGGACGACCCCGTCTACCCCGGCTACGACGAGCAGCTGTGGGCCCCGCTGCCCCGCCTCCCGTTCCGCCGGATGCTCGACGCCTGGACCGGCCTGCGCGCCTCCAACGTCGCCCTCCTCGCCGCCCTCACGCCCGAGGACCGGCAGCGCACCGGCCGCCACGGCGAGCAGGGCGGCGAAACGATGGACGTCATGATCCGCAAGGTCATCGGCCACGACATCGCCCACATCAACCAGATCTACCGGGCCATCCGCCTCGTTCGCCAGGCCGCCGGCCTCGACGTCGCCGAGCTCGACGCCACGTACGCATCCCTCGGCCTGCGCTGAGCCCTGCCCGCCGTGTCCCGACGCTCCGGAGAGAGAACACAGCCGTGACCACCGTTGCCCACAAGCCCGCCCCCGACACCATCACCTCCGTCGGCCCCGACCTCCGCGACATGCTGCGCGAGCAGCGCTACGCCCTCGTGTCGGCCGCCGACCTGACCCTGTCCCCCGAGCTCGCCGCCGCCTTCGACGGCCTCCGGGCCTCCTGGGGCCGGCTCACCCCCGACACCCACTTCGGCGGCGGGGACCGCGCCGTCCGCACCCGCCGCTACAGCGACTTCACCTACGTGCCGGCCACCGGCGAGTTCGCCCCGCTCGACCACGTCGCGTACTACCAGAGCGAGGCGATGAACGCCTTCGTGGGCGGCATCGAGCGCCACTTCGGCGACGTCGAGGAGGCCACGTACCGCAACCCGCTCTTCCAGGCACTGGTCCGCTACGACTTCGACAACCTGCCGATCGAGGACGAGTACCGCGACCGCGCCTGGGTCTGCCAGATCCACCAGATCCGCATCGAGATCAACCCCGGCCAGTACAACGAGCTGGTCCCGGAGGGCATCCACTCGGACGGCTACCCGTGGGCCGGCCTGCACCTCATCTCCCGAGTCGACGTCGAGGGCGGCCACAGCACCGTCTTCACCTGGGACGAGGAGCCGCTCGCCAAGGGCACCTTCCGCACCCCGCTCGACTCCCTGATCTTCGAGGACCGCGCGATGAAGCACCACGTCACGGGCCTGAGCGCGGCCGAGGACAAGGGCGGCCACCGCGACGTCCTCGCCATCTCCTTCTCCCTGCCCGGCTCTCCGTACGAGACGCTGGTCTGATGAGCGCCGCAGCTCTGGCGCTCGAGGAGCCGCACGTACTGGTCGGGCCGTACGCGCCCCTGGCGCCCGTCGCCGCCGCCGCGGCGTCCGAGGCCATGACGGCGGCCGACGTCCCGCAGGTGATCGAGCTGCTGCGGGCCGCGCCGCAGGCCGCGTACTGCGAATGGGAGGACGAGGGGCTGCTGTCCGGGCACCTCGCCCACTCCTCCGACCTGTGCCGGGTGATCCGCACCCCCTCGGGCCGGGTCGTCGCGGCGCTGCTCGCCGGCTCGTTCGGCGTACGGGGAAGCATCAGCCACGCGGTGGTCGACCCCGGCCACCGCAGGCTGGGGCTGGCCCGGGTGATGGCGGTCGACACGCTGGCGGCCTTCCGGCGCCGCGGGGTCAACCGGATCTTCCTCGCCGTCCTCGACGGGAACGAGGCCGCGACCGCCCTCTGGACGGGCGTGGGCTTCCGCCCGGCCCTCGGAGAGAGGACCTTCGAGTGCGATCTGTAGCGCCCGACGCCCCGGCCCCGGCGCACCACGCCGCGGCCGGGGCCCCCGGGGCCGGGGCCGCCCGGCCGGCCGCCCCGGCCCAGGTCACCCGGCCGGCCCGCGCCGCCTGGGCGGCGGGCTTCGGGCAGGCCGTCCCCGTCATGCTCGGCTACGTGCCGGTGGCCTTCGCCTTCGGCGTGCTCGGCCACACCGCCGGGCTGCCGTGGTGGGCGATGGTCGCCATGTCGGCCTTCGTGTACGGCGGTTCCTCCCAGTTCGCGGCCCTCCAGCTGCTGGCCGTCGGCGCCGCCCCGTACGCCATCGTCCTGACCACCTTCGTCGTCAACCTGCGCCATCTGCTGCTGTCCGCCGCGATCGCCCCCCGGCTCGCCGGATGGCGGCGCCGGGAGCAGGCGCTCTTCGCGTACGAGCTCACCGACGAGGCCTTCGCGGTGCACTCCGCCCAGTACGCGGAACGCACGCAGCGCCCCAAGGCCGAGGTCTTCACCTTCAACACCGCCGTCCACGCCTCCTGGGTGGCGGGCACGCTCGCGGGCGTGCTGGCCGGGGACCTGGTCACCGACGTCGAGGCGCTGGGCCTCGACTACGCCCTGCCCGCCATGTTCATGGCCCTGCTGGCGGCCGGGATCATCGCCGACCGGCGCGGGCTCGCCGTCGCCGTCGTCGCGGGCGGCGGGGCGGTGGGCCTGACCCTGCTCGGCCTGCAGTACTGGGCCGTCCTGGTGGCGGCGGCCGTCGCGGCCACCTTCGGCCTGGCCGTCGCACCCCGCGAGAGCGCCGCCGCCGACGCCGCCGCCGACACGGACGACCGCAGCGCAGAAGACCGCACCGCACAAGACCGCAGCACGGAAGGAGCGCCGGGCCGATGAGCGACCTCACGCTCGCCCTGACCATCGCCGGCATGGCGGCCGTCACGTTCGGCCCCCGCCTGGTGCCGACCCTCTTCCTCGCGGCGGCCGCCCTGCCCCGCCCCGTCGTGGTCTGGCTGCGGCAGGTGCCGCCCGCGGTGATCGCCGCCCTGCTCGCCCCGTCCCTGTTCGCCCCGGCCGGCACGCTCGACCTCGGCCCCGGCAACTACGCCCTCTGGCTGGCGGTGCCGACCCTGCTGCTCGCCTGGCGCACCCGGAACTTCTACCTGACGATCGCCTTCGGCATCGGATCCCTGGCCCTGCTCCGCCTGATCACCGGCTGACGGAAGCCGTCTTCCACCGTTCTGCGCGGCTCTGACCTGCAGATATATCGGTCCTGGGGGTGGCTGGGAGGCTAATTGGCGTGAGTCCTCCCCGCGATGACGTAGAGTTGTGTTTACCGACGCGGGGTGGAGCAGCTCGGTAGCTCGCTGGGCTCATAACCCAGAGGTCGCAGGTTCAAATCCTGTCCCCGCTACTCAGTACGAAGGCCCGGTTCCCCTTGGGGAGCCGGGCCTTCGTCGTGTTCCCGGCCCGCCCTCACCCGATCGGCCCGGGCCGGGTCGCCGTACGGCCCCTGCTGCGGTCAGCCTTGAGGGGCGAGGCGGCAGCGGCCCGCACCCGTATGAGGGACCGGGCAGGAGAGCAGCGTGGTGGGCCTGGGGCAGCAGGGCGGCGACGAGTACGCGGGCGGCACCGGCACCGGCGCGGCCCGCCGGGTGGTCCGGGTGCTCCCGGCCGCGCTGATCGCGGTCGGACTGGCCTTCGACGTCATGACCCCGCCCAGCTACACGGGGTCCCCCTTCTTCTCCGCGGCCCCGCTGATCGCCGCCCCGCTGGCCTCCCTCCTGATCACGGTCCTCACCGGCATGCTGGCCTCGCTCGCGGTGGTCCTGCTGCACGTCCTCAACGCCACCACCTGGAAGGTCGAGGCGCTGACCGAGCTGGTGACCGTGGTGACCGTCTCCGGGCTCGCCGTCCTGATCAACCGGGTCGTACGGCGCAGCGGCGAGCAACTCGCCTCGGCGCGCGGGATCGCGGAGGCCGCCCAGCGCGCCGTACTGCCGAAGCCCGCCGAACGCATCGCGGGCCTGCACGTCTGCGCCCGTTACGAGGCCGCGCAGGCGGACGCCTTCATCGGCGGGGACCTGTACGCCGTCCAGGACACCCCGTACGGAGTGCGGCTGGCGGTGGGCGACGTACGGGGCAAGGGGTTGGGCGCGGTGGAGGCCGTGGCGGTGGTCCTCGGAGCCTTCCGGGAGGCGGCGGATACGGAGCCCACGCTCGAGGGGCTGGCGCAGCGGCTGGAGCGGGCGCTGGCCCGGGAGGGCACCCGGCGCGACAGCCTGGACGCGGTGGAGGGGTTCACGACCTGCGTGCTCGGCGAGATCCCGGCGGGGGCCCAGGTGCTGCGCCTGGTCAACCGGGGCCATCCCGAGCCGCTGCTGCTGTACGCGGACGGGCGCCTGGTGGTCCTCGCCCCGGCGGAGCCCGCGCTGCCGCTCGGCATGGGGGAGCTGGCCGAGGCGTGGCCGGACCGGGTTGGGGAGTGGGCCTTCCCGACCGGGGCCACCCTGCTGCTGTACACGGACGGGCTGACCGAGGCCCGGGACGCGGCGGGGGTCTTCTACGATCCGGCGGCCCGGCTGAACGGGCGGGTCTTCCCCGGGCCCGGCGAACTGCTCGGCGCGCTCAGCAGCGATGTGCGCCGGCACACGGGCGGCGGCGCGACGGACGACATGGCGCTCCTCGCGGTGGGCCGGCCGGAGGCGGGTCAGCCGGATCGGCGGCGGACCGTACCCGTGGTCGCTCCGTGACGGTGCGTAAGTGAAAAAGTGCGCTCTGCAAGGTTTATGACGGCTCGTCAAGATGCGGGTGTGGCCGAAGAGATGTGGATCTTGGTTGATTTTTGCCCGAGTTAATCCGCTTAAGTGGCGTTAGTGGTGGCCAAAGCTCCGCGCAGGGTGGCTGATTGCCGTTAACGATCAATCGCAACAGCTTGGAATCACTCCCCTCCGTCTATTACCGTTCGATAACGCAGCGCGGTCGTCCTAGCCGTCGCAAGAGGCGGCGCCGTGCGCGTGCGTGTCCCCATGAGGAGTGTGGCCCGGTGGCCTCCAACTCGCCTGCCCCCGAAGGCATCGAGCTCCAGGAAGCGCCCAACGCGGGCGCCTGGGGCGAATGGAACCCCACCGAGGACTCCGCCCGCCCGCCCCGCGGCAAGCACCGGGTCGTCAAGCAGCGCGGAGGGCTTGCCCGCAGCTCCACCGTGCTCGGCGTCGGCGTCATCGCGGCGGTCGGCGCGAGCGGCATCGCCACCGCGCAGGACCGGCCCCAAGTCGCCATCTCCATGCCCTCGCTGCCCGACTTCGGGCTGGGCGGCGCCGGGGGCGACGGGCAGCACGCGGACGCCGAAGGCCCCGCGGCGGGCGCCGAAGCCGCCACGAAGACCGGCATCATCGCGCAGCAGGCCGCCGGGCACGCCGACGCCGGCGCGACCCTGGTGGGCCGGATCCTCCAGCAGGCCGAGTCCCAGGAGAGCGCCGCCGACGCCCAGACCCGGGCGCAGGCCGAACGCGCCGCGCAGGAGGCCGCCGCCGCGCAGGCCAAGGCCCAGCGGGAGACCGCCCAGAAGGAGGCCGACGACGCCCGCGTGGCCGCCGAGAAGGAGGCCAAGGAGGCCGCCGAGGCCAAGGCGGAGCAGGAGCGGATCGCCAAGCTCGCCGGCAGCTACTCCCTGCCCACCTCCGCCTACACCCTCACCTCGCACTACGGCGACGCCGGTTCCATGTGGTCCTCCGGCTACCACACCGGCCTCGACTTCGCCGCCCCGACCGGCACCCCCGTCAAGGCCGTCGCCGGCGCGAAGATCACCTCGGCCGGCTGGTCCGGGGCGTACGGCTACCGGATCGTGCTCGAACTCGAGGACGGTACGGAGATCTGGTACTGCCACCTGTCCTCGATGTCGGTGACCTCCGGCTCGGTCGGCGCGGGCGAGACCATCGGCCGCGTCGGCGCCACCGGCAACGTCACCGGACCCCATCTCCACCTGGAAGTACGCAAGGGCGGCTCGACGATGGACCCGCTGGCGTGGCTGGAGTCCAAGGGCCTGAGCGTCTAGCAGGCGGTACGAAGGCCCGCTCGGCCGGCAGGGACACCGGCCGCGGCGGAAGCAGCTCCTCCAGGACCGCCGCCCGGGCCAGGGCGGGCCCCGCCGTCGCCTTGCGCAGCCACAGCCGGCGCAGCAACTCCCGCTCCCGGCAGGCGAAATCCGGCTCCCGCGCAGGTCCGCCCTGCCGGGCCCGGTGCCGCAGCAAGGCCAGTGCGGCCGCGTCCGCCTCGTACAGGGCGACCGCCCGGCCCGCCGCCCGGCCCCCGGTGCTCCGGGCCAGCGCGCGGGCCAGTGACCGGGCCGGCATCGACACCAGGGCCGGCACCTCCGCCGGACGCAGCCAGCCCGCGGCCGCGTACACCGCCAGCTCCCCGGCGACGGCCCGCAGCCGGCGCCGCCTTATCCGCACGGCCAGCCACACCAGCACCCCGAACACCGGGACCATCACGCAGCCGTAGACCACGTAGAACCCGTACTCCCCGAACCGCGAGGAGCTGTTCCACAGCGCGTGCAGGCCCATCGCGGTCAGCAGCCCGAGCAGCGGCAGCCCGATCCGGCGCAGCCGGCCCGCGCAGAGCGCGGCCGCGCCGAAGCCGAGCCCGGTGAGCACCGTGAACAGCGGGTGCGCGAACGGCGAGACCACGATCCGCACGAAGAAGGTCGCGGCCGTCACCGAGTCCAGCGGGGCGGCGCCGCTTTTCACGTCCTCGCCGAACGCGTTGCCGAGGTAGAGGACGTTCTCGGTGCAGGCGAAGCCGGTGGCGGTGAACCCGGCCACCACGAACCCGTCCGCGGGGCCGGTGAACTGGCGCCTTCGGAACACGAACACCAGCAGCAGGGCCGCCGCCTTGGCGCTCTCCTCGACCACCGGGGCGATCGCCACCGAGCCGAGCCGGTCGGCGGCGGAGGCATCGGCGGTCGCCGCCGTTATCCACTCCGTCGCGAAGTTGTTGGCCAGTATCGCGATCAGGGCCGCGGTGCAGGCGCCCCAGCCGAAGCAGAACAGCAGCTGCGCCCAGGGGCAGGGCGCGGCCCGGCCGAGCCACCGGAAGGCGGCAAGGAGCAGCGGCACCGGCAGCACGGCCAGCCCGAGGCCGACGAAGAACCCCGCGGTACCGGTCTGCTCCCGCACGAGTTCGAGGATCGCCAGCCCCGAAAGCGACAGCACGGCGAGCACGCACGTACGGACACCAGGGAGCGCTCGGAACACGCGATGACTCTAGCGAGCCGCTCTGACACGCGGAGTGACGATGGCGGTTCTCTACTCGTTCGGGGACACCTGGCGGCGGGCGAAGAGCAGATCGTGCACGACGTGACCCTTGTCGAGACCCTGTCCCTCGAAGCGGGTGAGCGGCCGGAAGTCGGGCCGGGGCGCGTAGCCGCCGTCCGCCTGGGTGTTCTCGAACTCCGGGTGCGCAGTGAGCACTTCGAGCATCTGCTCGGCGTACGGCTCCCAGTCGGTCGCGCAGTGCAGCACAGCGCCGGGGGCGAGGCGGGTGGCGGCCAGGTCGAGGAACTCGGGCTGGATCAGCCGCCGCTTGTGGTGGCGGGCCTTGGGCCACGGGTCCGGGAAGTACACACGGAGCCCGGCGAGCGAGTCGGGCGCCAGCATCTCGCGGAGCAGGATGATGGCGTCGCCGTTCGCGACGCGCACGTTCCTCATCCCGCCGCGCTCGGCGAGCGCGAGCAGGTTCCCCTGGCCGGGGGTGTGCACATCGGCGGCGAGGATCCCGGTCGCGGGGTCGGCGGCGGCCATCTGCGCGGTGGCCTCACCCATCCCGAAGCCGATCTCCAGCACGACGGGAAGTCCGTCGAACAGCTTCTCGAGGTCGATGACGGAATGCCCGTCGATGTCGAGCCCCCAGGTACCCCAGAGTCGCTTCAGGGCTTCGCCCTGCCCGGTGGTCACCCGGCTGCGCCGCGGCTGGAAGCTCCGGATCCGCCGCTCGTGGTGCGAGCCGGCCGGATCGGGGGCGGGCCCGTCGGGGAAACGGGGCTCGGTCCGCCACTTCGGGGGCACGTAGGCGTTCGCCTCCGGCGTGGCTTCCGGGGCGCTGGGCTGGGGGGTGAGGGACTCAGACACAATCCCCAGATTCTACGGCCCCGCCCCCACCGGCCGCCGCCCTCGCCCGGCTCCCCGCTCCCGGAGCCCGGCCCCTCGCCCCGGCGCCCCGCTCCCCGACCGGGGTCAGGACGCCCGGAGGGTGGTCAGGGCGCGGCGGGCGATCTCGCGGCCGATCGGGAGCGAAGCCGTCGCGGCCGGCGACGGGGCGTTCAGGACGTGCACCGTCCTCGGCGCGTCCCGGATCAGGAAGTCGTCCACCAGCGTCCCGTCCCGCAGCACGGCCTGCGCCCGCACCCCGGCCCCGGCCGGAGCCAGGTCCGCCGAGGAAACCCCCGGCAGGAGCCGCCGTACGGCCTCCGTGAAAGCCTGCTTCGACAGCGACCGGTGGATCTCGCCCACCCCGTACCGCCAGTGCCGCCGGGCCATCCGCCAGGATCCCGGCCAGGCCAGCTCGTCCGCGACGTCCCGCGGCCGGACCACGCCCCACCCGTACCCCTCGCGGGCCAGCGCCGGCACCGCGTTGGGCCCTACATGGACCCCGCCACCGATGCCCCGCGTCAGGTGCACGCCGAGGAAGGGGAACGCCGGATCCGGGACCGGGTAGACCAGCCCCCGGACCAGCGAGGGCCGCGCCAGGTCGTAGTACTCCCCGCGGAACGGCACGATCCGCATCCCGGGCTCGTCCCCGGCCAGCCGCGCGATCCGGTCGCACTGCAGGCCCGCGCAGTTCACCAGGACACGGGAGCGGACCACCAGCCCGGACGTGGTGCGGACCGCCACCCCCGACGCCCGCCGCGAGATCAGATCCACCGCCCCGCCGTACACGATCTCCGCCCCGGAGGACTCCGCCAGCTGCTGAGCCACCTGCCCGTAGTCCACGATCCCGGTGGTGCCGACGTGGATCGCGGCCAGGCCGCGCACCTCCGGCTCGTACTCCGAGATCTGCGCCGGGCCCAGCTCGCGCACCGGGATGCCGTTCTCCCTGCCCCGCTGCACCAGCGCGTGCAGCCGCGGCAGCTCCTCCCGCCCGGTGGCGACGATCAGCTTCCCGGTGACCTCGTGGGCGATCCCGTGCTCGGCGCAGAACTTCACCATCTCGGCGGCCCCGCGCACCGCGAAGCGCGCCTTGAGCGATCCCGGCCGGTAGTAGATCCCGCTGTGGATCACCCCGCTGTTGCGGCCCGTCTGGTGGCGGGCCGGGCCGGACTCCTTCTCCAGCACCACCACCCGCGTCCCCGGGGCCAGCTGCGCCAGGGCATGCGCCGTCGACAGGCCGACGATGCCACCGCCGATCACCAGCACATCGCAGTCGACCCTGCCCACGCTGCCCACGCCGCCGCCCAAGCTGCCACCTCCCACCCCTGCATACTGCACCCCGCCACTGACAACGTGTTAAGGGGGTCTCCGGCGGATCATGCCCCGGCCCGGACCGCCCGGCACCGCGCCTCGCCGAACCGCCGCCGGTCACCGGTGTCCCCCGGCCACCGCCGGGAGGCACCCCCACCGCAGTGGCCGTCCGACCCCGATCCGCCCGACACCCCCTACGCGGGGGCCACCAGCAGCGGCCGGGCCCGCTCCCGCAGCTCCGCCACGCGCGGCTCGTCCCCGTACGGCTCGAGCCGGTGCAGCAGGTCCCGTACGTACTCCGTCGTCCGCGCCGAGGAGATCCGGCCCGCGACCTCCACCGCCCGGGTGCCGGCCGCGCACGCCGCGTCCAGGTTGCCCGACTCCAGCTCGGCGACCGCGCTCACCACCAGCCGCAGCCCGTGCGAGCGCACGTACTCCTCCGTCGGCCGCGACAGCGCCTGCTCGGTGAAGCGGCGCACCTGCCGCGGCAGTTTGAGGTCCCGGTAGCATTCCGCCGCATCCGCCGCGAAACGGTCGTACGAGTAGAAACCCAGCCACGTCGGATCCGGGTCGCCCTCCCGCGCCCGCTCCAGCCAGCCCTCCGCGGCCCGCAGCGCCGCCCCGGCGGCCGCCGAATCGCCCGCCTTCGCGTGCGCCCGCGCTTCGACCAGCCGGAAGAAGCTCATGGTGCGGGCGGTGGCCAGCCCCCGGTTGCGCTCCACGGCCGCCTGCGCGAGGTCCACGCCCTCGTCCGGGAAGTCCCGGTACGTGGCCTGCAGCGACATCGAGGCCAGCACGTACCCGCCCAGCGGTACGTCGGCGGCCGCGCGGGCCAGGCGCAGCGCCTGGATGTAGTAGCGCTGGGCCGCCTCCTGCTGGCCGGTGTCGAAGGCCATCCACCCGGCCAGCCGGGTCAGTTCGGCAGTCGCGCCGAACAGCGCGCGGCCCACGTCGTCGCTGTACGAGCCGAGCAGCAGCGGCGCCGCGTCGACGCGCAGGCACTCGGGCACCATCGACGAACGCCAGTCCCCGCCGCCGTACTTGGAATCCCAGCGGCGCGCGTCCTCGGCCGCCTCGCGCAGCTTGGTCACATCGCTGTGGCCCACGCGCTGCGGCGCCGGGTCCGACAGCCCCATGGCGGCGGCGGCCACCGGCGCGGGCGGGGCGTGCGGCGTTTCACCCGAAGACTGCGCGGGCAGACCCGTTGACGACGACGACATCGGCGACGACGGCATCGGCGAGGCCGTCGGCCCCTGTGCGGCGGCCGGGGCCGCGGGGGCCGGCGCCGTGTTCGCCACCGGCTCGCGCGACGCCACGGTCTCGCGGGGCGGGGCGGGCTCGCGGGGCGGGGCGGGCTCGCGCGCCACCGAACCGTCCGCCGGAGATATCAGCCAGCGCGAGGCGGGCGTCGCGTACGCGGACACGGCGAAGGAGCCGGCCAGCGACTGCCAGATCCCGCCACCGCCCCGGCGCCCGGCGAGGTCGAGCCGGTACAGATCGGTGGCCGAGCGCACCGCCTCGCCCACGTCCCGCGGGAAGGCCAGGCCGACCTCCGGCGCGGGGTCCGCGTCGGCCAGCCCGATCTCGTGCAGCGGTACCGGACGCCCCAGCTTCGCGCCGATCGCGGCGGCGATCAGATGCGGGGCCGCGCCCTGCGGCACCATCCCCTTGGACACCCACCGGGCCACCGACGTCTTGTCGTAGCGAAGCGTCAGGCCGCGCTGTGCGCCGAGGTCGTTGACGCGCCGGGCCAGCCCGGCGTTGCTGATGCCGGCGAGGGCGAGGACGGCGCCGAGCTTCTCGTTGGGCTCGCGGAGCTCCCTGGACATGCGCCACCCCTCGTCACACGCGGAACGCACACAACGCATACGCCGCCGAGGCATAGTTGCCCGGCATTTCGTAAACCCAGCGTAGTTCCCCGCCTCCCAAGCGTTAAGGCCCCGACTTCCGTATGGCGGGATTGTTGTCCGCCTGCACAGTCGGGCCGGGGCCCGCGCCGCGGGCGCACGCGCTCTCCCGTGCTCCGTGCGTGTGGCCGTGCGCCCGCCCGTGCGCTCTGGCCGGTCACCGGGCCCGGCGATTCGATGTGCCGTGCGTGGGTCGGCCCGCTGCGTGGATCCGGCGGGCCGGGGGATGCCGCTACCCCAATCCCCGCGGGTGGCGGAACGGTCCGGGGGGCGAATCCCGTCTCCCGGACCGCGCCCGCGCGCCGCTGCGGTCGGGCGCCCCGGCGCGCGCGACGGCACTCAGTACGGCCGAAGAATGGCCGAAACCGACCTATGGGGCGGTGGGAACGGAAAGCCAAATACCGTGTGGCCGAGGCGTGTTCGTTTGCACGTGCGCCCTCCTCGGCCACTCCCGCACGCCCGTCTCGTGGCAGCATGGACCCCGAGCCACCCGGGGTCCCGTCGGCCGCACCCTCTGCGCTGACCATGCCGTTCATGCCCCGGTCAATTGCCCACAGGCTGGGGGAGGCGGCGGTGCGCTGGTTGGTCGGGTGGAGCAGCATCGCCGCGAGCTTCGGCACGGCAGGCCGGGTCTCCGGCCAGGGCGGACCCGGCTCCGACGGACCGTTGACCGGCGGCCCCGACGGACCCCTGAGCGGCGGCATCGCGGACGCCGACCATCCGGACGACCCGGCTGCCGAACGCACCGTCGTGCCCGTGGGCGCCCAACTGCTCTGGGGAGACCCCGACCCCCTCTGGGCCGTCGGCGACTGGCGCCCCGATGAGATCCGCACCCTCGCCGCCGACCCCGCAGACCCCTTCACCCGGCTCGCCGTCCTCGGCTGCTGCGGCGCCACCGACGCCGAGCTGCGGCGCGCGCTCCTCGCCGCCCGCGGCGGAGCCCTGCGCCACCTCACCCAGTGGTCCGGCAGCTACACCGCCGTCGTCCAGACCGGCCGCCGGATCACCGTCGTCGGCGATCTCGCGGGCGCGCGGCCCGTGTTCTACACGCCCTGGGCCGGCGGCACCGCGTACGCCACCGCCGCGCTGCCGCTCGCCGACCTCATCGAGGCGCAGCTCGACATCGGCCATCTCGCGGCCCTGCTGGCCTGCCCCGACAGCCCGGAGGCACTGGGCGACGGCACACCGTACGTCGGCGTACGGCGCATCCCGCCGGGGCACGCGCTGATCCTGCGCGAGGGCTCGCGCGAGATCACCGGGTACGAGCCGGTGGCCTCCCTCGCGGTGGCCGCGCCCGCGGCCGATCCCGAGCGCGCGGTGGAGGGCGTACGGGAAGCATTGGTGGATGCGGTGCGCGCCCGGCTCACGGCACCGCGGCATGCCCCCGACACGCTGCCCCACGACCCCGGCCCGGTGCCCGGAATGGGCCCTGCCGACCGGCGCGCGGCCCGGGGCGCACCCGCGCCGGTCCCCGGCGTCGGCGCCGACCTCTCCGGAGGCAGCGCCTCCGCGACCCTGGCCCTGCTCGCCGCCGGCCTCCCGGGCGCACCCGGCACGGTGATGAGGCAGTCCGGCGAACGGCTCCTCGCCGTCACCTTCAACGACCTTGCCACCCCGCAGGGCCGCGAGGCCGAACTCGAACGCGCCCGCGCCATCGCCGCCAACCCCCGGCTGCACCACGTGGTCGTGGCCGCCGCCGAGGAAGCCCTCCCGTACGCGGAACTCGACGGCCCCCTCACCGACGAACCCGGCCCCTCCCTCGTCACCGCCGCCCGCGAGCGGCGCCGGCTGGCGGCCGGCTCGGCGGACCACTTCGTCGGACACGGCGCCCGCCAGGTGCTCGACGCGCACCCGGCCCGGCTGGCCGACCTCCTGATGGACCGCCGCCGACGCCACCTGCTGCGCCCGGTCGCCGCCCTGGCCCGCTCGGCGCCGGGCGACTCCGCCCTGTCCCTCCTGGTCCCGTTCTCCGTCTACTCCGCGGCCCGCCGGCTCGCCCGTACGCCGTACCGCGCGGGCATGGAGGCCGCGGCGGCCCGGCTGCGCGCAGGGTCCCTCGAGGGGGGCGCCTCGAACCCGGTGGACGCCTCGCTGGCCGCCCTGACCTGGTCCCGCCCGGGCCCGGCGGCGGGCTGGCTGACGGGGGAGGCCCTGGCGGAAGTATCGATCCGCCTGGCCACCGCAGCAGGGCGCCCGCCCCTCTCCCTGCGCCCCGGCGAGGCCCGGGCCCGCGCCGCGCTGACCCGCCACGCGGCGGACCACCGGGTCTTCGAACAGGCCGTGGAGGTCCGCAGCCAGCGCCTGCACGCCCCGTTCCTGGACAACCAGGTCGTACGGGCGGCGCGCGCGCTCCCGGAATCCCTGCGCGTCCAGCCCGGCGCCCGGGCGGCGATCCTGCGCGCCGTCCTCTCCTCGGCGGGCGTACGCGAACTCCCGCCGGGCTGGGGCGCCCCGACCCACACCCCGAACGAAACGGCGACCCGCGTAGGCCTGAGAGCAGCGCTCCCCTCCCTGCTCTCCCTCTTCACGACCCCCCTCCTGGCGGACGCGGGCCTGATCGAGGCCCGGGTGGTCCAGCAGGCCCTGCTGGACGCGGCGGAGGGCCGCCCCGTCCCCCTGGACGGCCTCGCGGAGCTCGTCTCGATGGAACTCTGGCTGGGCCGGCTCCTGGCCCGCCGCGGCACCTGCTGGACGGGCACGTCCACCCCCCGCCGCCGAGCAGTCCCCAAGGGAGTCCCCACCCCCCGCCCAGCCCTCTCCTGACCAGCCGACCCCGACCCGGGACAGCCAGCCCCGCCGGCCCCGGCCGGGCCAAGTCCAGCCCCGCCGGCGTTCGAGGCGCGGGGGCTCGGGGGCTCGGGGGCAGCGGCCCCGCAACGGCGGCGCACCGGCCCACCGTCAGGCAACTCCAGCCCCGCCGGCGCTTGAGGCGCGGGGCCCGGGGCAGCACCCCGGCAACGGCGCCGCACCGGCCCACCGGCAGCCCGCCGGCCCGGCCCCGGCGGCAGTCCGGAACGCAGCCGCCGAACACCACCGCACACCCCGGCCAGGAGCAAGGCAGAATCGTCCGGTGCGGTATCTCATCCTCGGCGTCACCGAAGCCCGTGACGAGACCGGCGCCCCCCTCCCCATCGGCGGCGCCCGCCTGCGCGCACTCCTCACCGCCCTCGCGCTCCGCGCCGCGTCCGGCTCACGGACCGCCACCGGCGCCGGCACCGGCACCGCCACGGCCACCGCCTCCGTCGCCGACCTCATCGACGAGGTCTGGGGCGACGACCCGCCCCAGGACGCCCCCGCCGCCCTGCAGGCCCTCGTCGGCCGGCTCCGCCGGGCCCTCGGCGGCCGGCACACCGTCCACGCCGGCCCCGCGGGCGGCTACCGCCTCGCCGTCGCCGACCGCGACGACATCGACCTGCACCGGTTCACCCGGCTCGCCCGCCAAGGCGTCCAGGAGCTGGCCGCCGACCCCGCCACCGCCGCCGGAACCCTCCGTACCGCCCTCACCCTCTGGCGCGGCCCCGCCCTCGCCGACCTCCCCGAGCCCGCCCGTACCGCCCACGCCGCCGCCCCCGAAGCGCACCGCACCGCCGCCCTCCGCGCCCGGATCGACGCCGAACTCCGCAGCGGCGCCGCCGACCCGGTGTCCCTTCTCCCGGAGATCGAGGCGCTGATCCAGGAGCACCCGTACGACGAGCCCCTGCGCGCCCAGCAGCTCCGCGCGCTGCGCGCGGCCGGCCGCCCCGCCGACGCCCTCGCCGCGTACGAGCGCACCCGCCGCACCCTCGCCGAAGCCCTCGGCACCGACCCCGGGCCCGAACTCGCCGCCCTGCACGCGGAGCTGCTCCGGCCCGCGCCCCCCGCGCCCCCCGCACCTCCGGCGGAGCCGACCGGCAACCTCCGCCCCCGCCTCACCTCCTTCGTCGGCCGCGAGCCCGAACTGGCCGCCCTGCACACCGACCTGGCCCGCCTCCGCCTCGTCACCCTCACCGGACCGGGCGGTTCCGGAAAGACCCGGCTCGCCGAGCACGCCGCCTGCGCCCACCCCGAACCCGGCTGGCTCGTCGAACTCGCCCGCCTCGACCACCCCGCCGCCGTCCCCGGCGCCGTCCTCAGCGCCCTCGGCCTGCGCGAGAACAGCCTCGTGGCCCGCGAGAAGACCGTCGCCGCCGACCCCCTCGCCCAGCTCGTCGAGCACTGCGCGAACCGCCGCCTGCTCCTCGTGCTCGACAACTGCGAGCACGTCATCGGCGCCGCCGCCGAACTCGCCGAGCGCCTCCTCACCCACTGCCCCGGCGTACGGATCCTGGCCACCAGCCGCGAACCCCTCGGTGTGCCCGGCGAAACGGTCCGCCCCGTCGACCCGCTGCCGCCCGACCCCGCACACCGCCTCTTCGCCGACCGCGCCGCCGCCGTCCGCCCCGGCTTCACCCCCACCGAGGACCCGGCCGCCGTCGCCGAGATCTG
Source organism: Streptomyces sp. NBC_01296 (assembly GCF_035984415.1). Lineage (NCBI taxonomy): Bacteria > Bacillati > Actinomycetota > Actinomycetes > Kitasatosporales > Streptomycetaceae > Streptomyces > Streptomyces sp. NBC_01296. The sequence continues at coordinate 4,749,740 of NZ_CP130720.1, forward strand.
CCGCCGCCTCGACGGGCTGCCGCTCGCCATCGAGCTGGCCGCGGCCCGGCTGCGGCTGCTCACCCCGCGCCAGATCGCCGACCGCCTCGACGACCGCTTCCGGCTCCTGACCGGCGGCGCCCGTACCGTCCTGCCCCGCCAGCAGACCCTGCGCGCCGTCGTCGACTGGTCCTGGGAGCTGCTCGACGAGCCCGAGCGCGCCGTCCTGCGCCACCTGTCCGTCTTCGCCGGCGGCTGCGACCTCCCGGCCGCCGAGGCCGTCTGCACGGACGGCACCCTGGACGTCGCCGACGTCCTCGGCTCCCTCGTCGACAAGTCCCTCGTCGTCGCCGCCCCCGGCCAGGGCGACAGCGGCATGCGCTACCACCTGCTCGAGACCATCCACGAGTACGCCGCCGAACGCGCGGCCGCACACGCACCCGACCGCAGCGCCGCCGCCCACCGCCACGCCGCGCACTTCCTGGCCCTCGCCGAGGAGGCCGAGCCCTTCCTGCGCTGCGCCGCCCAGCTCCCCTGGATCCGGCGCATCGAGACCGAGCTCGACAACCTCCGCGCCGCGCTCCTGCACACCACCGAAACCGGCGCCGCCGAGACGGGCCTGCGCCTCGTCCTCGCCCTCGGCTGGTTCTGGTGGCTGCGCAACTACCGCACCGAGGGCTCGGAATGGGCCGCGCGGGTCCTGGAGTCCCACGCCGCCGAGCCGCCCGAGGGCACCCCCGAGTACTGGAGCTTCATGCGCACGCAGATGCTGCGCGTCCTCCTCCTCGCCGAGGGCCATGCGCCCGAGGAGTTCCGCACCCCGCAGAACATGGCCCTCGCCGACCACCTCCAGCAGGTCTTCCGGGACGGCGGCCCGGAAACCGCCCGCTTCCCCGGCATGCTCTGGCCGATGACCACGTTCATCACCGGTGACACCCGCGACGTCCGCGACGGGCTCGCCGAGACGGTCGACAACTGCCGCCGGTACGGAGGCGACTGGGAACTGGGCATCACCCTCATGCTCCGCGCCCACATCGCCATCGACCTCACCGGCGGCCTCCCGTCCGTCGACGCCGACCTCGTCGAACTGCACGAGATCGCCCGCCGCGTCGGCGACCGCTGGACCCGTGCCCAGGTGGCGAGCGCCGCCGGCGAGGTCGCCCTCTCCCGCGGCCGGTACGACTGGGCCCGCGCCGAGTACGAGGAGTGCCTGCGCCTCGCCCGCGAGGTCGGGGCCCACACCGAGGTGCCCTTCGCCATCGCCCGGATCGCCGAGTCCGCCTTCTGCTCCGGGGACTTCGACGCCGCCGAACAGCTGCTGGCGGAGGTCGCCCGCGAAGTCGAGCCCTATGGCGGGGTGTATGACGTCCAGGCCTACAGCGGCATGCTCGCGGCGCTGCTCGCGCTCGTCCGCGGGGACCTCGGGCGGGCCCGTACCGAGTGCGAACTCGCCCGCGCCGCCGCGGCAAGGATCTCGGCGCCCCCGCAGCTCAAGGCCGGGCTCGACAACGTCGACGCCGTCCTCACCGCCCGTGCGCACGGCCCGGAGGCCGGCCTCGCGAAGCTCGGGCCGGCCCTGGCCGCCTGCGTCGCCGCGCACTGCGCCGAGCGTGTGCTCGCCTCGCTGGCCGACTCCGCGGCCGTACTGCTGGCCGCCGCCGGGCGCAGCGCGGAGGCCGTACGGGTGCTGGCGGCGGCCACCGTCTGGCGCGCGGGCCACCCGCGCTCGGTCCCGGAACGGGCCGCCGTCGGCGGAATCCCGGACGACACCCGCGCCGAGCTGGGCCCCGACCGCTACAAGCAGGAGGAGGCGGCGGGCGCCGAGCTCTCCCCGGCCGACGTCGTCACCCTGGTCACCCGGGTCACCGGCAGCTGATCACGGCGTCGGCCCAGCTCGCCAGGGTCGGCAGGCTGCCCTGCCCGGCCTGCTCCACCACCAGCCGCAGCGTCTTGCGCCCGGCCAGGGAGACGTCGACGGCGGCGGCCGGATCCCCGTACCCGAGCGCGCCCGACCGCCACAGCCGCTGCCCGTCGGCGTACACCGAGAACCGCACCGTGCCGTCGGTGAACCGCGACAGGTCGTCCACCCCGGCCCGCGCCGAGAACGCCGTGCACTGCCGGTTGAGGGTGATCTCCACCGAGGAACGGGAGTTCACGGTGATCCCCTGCGCGAACTGCCGGTCCGCGATCCGCAGCCCCCACCGCTGCCACACCCAGCTGCTGCGCCAGGTCTGCAGCTCGGGACCGCTGTGGTCACCGAACGCGGCGTATTCGAGCCCCGCCAGCCGGAACCCCTGCGAGGGCTTCGGCGCGGACGGCGACGGGGACGGCTCGGCCGTACTCCGGCTCGGTACGGGGCTCGGCGTCGGCGAGGGCTTCGGGGAGGGTGCCGGGGACGCCGGCGGGGCCGGGGCCTTCGGCTTCGGTGCGGAGGGAGCCGGCGACGCGGGAGGCGCGGGCGGCGCGGACGGTACGGAGCCCTGCGCGGCCGGCGGCTCCGCAGCGGCCGGTGCCGGGGTGCGCGGAGCCGGGACCAGCGGCACCACGGGCGCCGCCGCGCTCGGCGCGGGCTGCGCCTGGACCCCCGGATCGGGATCTTCCCCGGCCAGCGCGAACACCACCCCGGCGGCCGCGGCGACGGCGATCCCGGCGGCGATGGCGGCCTTGACCGGCAGCCCGAGCCCCTCGGACACCACCGCACCCGCGACCCCGGACCCGGCACCTCCGGCGCCGCCACCGGCCCCTGCAGCCCCGGCCCCCGCACCCGCGGTCCCGCCGGCGGAACCCGCCCCGGCGGCACCCGCCCCGGCACCCGCCCCGGCGGTCGACCCGCCCGAGGCCGCGGCGGCAGCCCCGGCGCCCCCGGCGGCAACGGCCCCGCCGGCCACGATCCCGGCCGCCTTCGCCGCGTACCCGGCGGCGAACCACCCGATGACCGCGACGGGCAGCAGCGCGGGAATGCCCGCGTTGACGTCCTTGAGTTCCCCGGCGGCCAGCCGGCACTTCACGCACTCCTCCAGGTGCCCCCGCAGCCCCCGCTCCGCGCGCATCCGCAGTCCGCCGCGGGCATACGCCCCCAGCCGGTCCGCGTACCGCGCGCAGTCCCCGCCCGAACTGAGCGCCGAGCTCACGTGTGCCTGCAGATAGGCCTGCTTGAGCCCTTCCCGGGCCCGACTGGCCAGCACGGCCGTCGCATTGGCGCTCAACCCGAACAGCGGGGCGATCGCACTCGGCGAGGCGTCCTCGACGGTGGTGTGCCACAGCACGGCCTGCCACCGCTCGGGCAGGCTCCGGAAGGCCTGCATGGCCAGCGACTGGTCGGCCTCGCGCATCGCCCGGACGTCCGCGCCCTGTTCGAGGGTGTCGTCCCCGGACAGGCCGGACAGCCCGCCGCCGACCTCGGTTCCCGCGGCCGCCTGCTCCGCGAACACCGCGAAGTCCTCGACGAGATGCTCCCGCCGGGACGTCTTCGCCCAGGCCGCCGCGACCCGCCGCACGGTCGTCAGCAGATACGCGCGCACCGACTGGTCCGGCCCGGCCCCGCCCCGTACCGCCTGCAGCGTCCGGGCGAACACCTCCGCGGTCAGGTCTTCGGCCGTGTGCCCGTCACGGCAGCACGTCCGCGCGTAGCGCCGTACCGAATCGGCGTGCCGGAGGAACAGCTCCTCGTACGCCCCGTCGTCGCCCCCGCGCATCCGGGCGATCAACTCGCCGTCGGACGGTGGCAGCTCGCCGCCGGAGCGCCGCGACACCGCATGGCGCCCGCGCGGTTCGCGCTGGGCCGGGACCTGGCCTTCGGCCCGGGCGCCCGCCTCGGCCCCGCCGCCGGCGCCACCGAACGCGCCAGCACCACCGAGCGGCTCTTCCCGACCGTCAACGCTCATCGCGGAAGCCCCCGCCCGACCCACTCACCCGGTACACCGTTCAAGCGTGTCACACGGGGGGCGCGCGCCGAACCCCTCTCCACGCCATCCACTCGTCCGGGCAGCATCCGGTGAATCCCCGTACCCGGCCGTCACCCTTCCGGGTGAGCGGCCGTTCGGGGAACCGTTCGACGAACCGGTCGGCGGGTGGAGAGGGCAGCCGCACGCACCCCTGCAAGGGCCTCCGCGAGGACTGCTTCCCGTACGGCTCAGACCGTCCGGGACCGCAGCCCTTCGAGCAGGATGTCGAGCAGCCGGGACGAAGCCGCCGCCTGCTGAGCCGCATCGGGCAGGGCCGGAGCAGCCGTCGCTATCACCAGCAGCACGTCGGCCACCGTGACATCGCCGCGCAGCTCGCCGGCCTCCCGGGCGCGGTCCACCAGTCGGCCGACCACCTCGAGCAGCGCACCCGCGCCCGCGTCCTGCGAGGGCTCGTCCTCGACGGGAGTCCGCCCGCCCACGACGCGCAGCTCGGGAGCCCCGCCGCCGGTCACACCGGCCTGCCGCTGGTGCGGAACCCGCGCCTTCTCCGCGTCCTCGACGCCGTCCTCGCTCGCCGACCCGACCCGCAGCACCTGCGGCGGCAGCAGCCGCCCGGCGCCCGAGGCCACGGAGGTGCGCAGGAAGCGCGACAGCGCCTGCCACGGCTCCTCCTCCTGGCCCAGCGCGGTCCTTGCCTGCTCGGTCAGCCGGGCGGTCTCTTCCTCGGCTATCCGGCGGACCAGGACGTCCTTGCTCGGGAAGCGCCGGTACACGGTGCCGACGCCGACGCGTGCGCGCCGCGCCACGTCCTCCATCGGAGCCCCGTAGCCCAGCTCGCCGAACACCTCGCGCGCCGCACGCAGCACGTGCTCGAGGTTGCGCTGGGCGTCGACGCGCAGCGGCGTGGAGCGACCCACACCGTGCGTGGTGCCGCCTGTCATCAGGCGACCGTTGCTCTCGGCCGAGAGCGCGGTCGCGGAACCATGGAAATCGGAAATGTTCATATGTATCCCCCGGTAATCATTTGTCTCCCCCCGGAGACACTCCCCGCCTTCGTGTCGAGGTGGGCCACGGTCATGTGGGCCCCGGTCCTACTCCTCGACGAGATACGAACATAGTTGAGCCAGAGTCAATTCAGAAGAGGCAGCCCCGGACGGACCACCGCCCGATCGGAGCATTCACCCCCACTTTTCCGATCCAAGCCACCGGAATCACCCTCTCCGCACCACCTGACCTGCGGAACTCCACCCCCACTCCAGCCGTCCGGCAGGCCCGTACCGGCATCCCCTCCGGTCACACAATGTGTCAGGCCTGTGGACAAACTCCCGGCCACGTTGCGTCATGGGATGGTGAAGGCTGCTAACTCCCGGGGCACGGCCCCCGGTACCCCGCCCCGCACGCGCATCCTCGTCGTCGGCGGGGGCTACGTCGGCATGTACACGGCTCTCCGGCTCCAGCGAAAGCTCAGAGCCGGCGAAGCCGAGGTCACGGTGGTCAGTCCCGAGCCCTACATGACGTACCAGCCGTTCCTCCCGGAGGCGGCCGCCGGCTCCATCTCCCCACGCCACGTCGTCGTCCCGCTGCGCCGCGTCCTCGGCAAGTGCCGCATCGTCACCGGCGAGGTCCAGCGCATCGACCACGCCAAGCGGACCGCGACCGTCAGCACGCTCGCCACCGCCGACGAGGGCACCGGCGCCCAGGAGCTCGAGTACGACGAAATCGTCGTCGCGCCCGGGTCCGTCTCCCGCGCCCTGCCCATCCCGGGACTCGCCGACTACGCCATCGGCTTCAAGACGGTGGAAGAGGCCATCGGGCTGCGCAACCACGTCATCGAACAGATGGACATCGCCTCCTCCACCCGCGACCCCGCCCTCCGCGACGCCGCCCTCACCTTCGTCTTCGTCGGCGGCGGCTACGCGGGCGTCGAGGCCCTCGGCGAACTCGAGGACATGGCCCGCTACGCGGCCCGCTACTACCACAACGTCAAACCCGAGGACATGAAGTGGGTGCTGGTCGAGGCCAGCGACCACATCCTCCCCGAGGTCGGCCCCGAACTGGGCGTCTACACGATCCGCGAACTGCGCCGCCGGGGCATCGACGTCCGCCTGGAGACCCGGCTCGAATCCTGCGAGAACCGCGTCGCCGTCCTCAGCGACGGCGCCCGCTTCCCCACCCGCACCGTCGTGTGGACCGCCGGCGTCAAACCCCACCCGGTCCTCGCCGCCTCCGATCTCCCGCGCAACGAGCGCGGCCGCCTCACCTGCACCGCCTTCCTCACCGTCGACGGCGTCGACCACGCCTGGGCCGCCGGCGACGCCGCCGCCGTCCCCGACATCACCGCCGGCAAAGCCGGCGTCGAATGCGCCCCCAACGCGCAGCACGCCGTCCGCCAGGCCAAGGTCCTCGCCGACAACCTGCTGGCCTCCCTGCGCGGCGAACTCCTGACCGAATACGCCCACAAGTACGTCGGCTCCGTGGCCTCCCTCGGCCTCCACAAGGGCGTCGCCCACATCTACGGCCGCAAGCTCAAGGCCTACCCCGCCTGGCTGATGCACCGCACCTACCACCTCAGCCGGATCCCCACGTTCAACCGCAAAATGCGCGTCCTCGCCGAATGGACCCTCTCGGGCCTCTTCAAGCGTGAGATCGTCTCCCTCGGCTCCCTCGAACACCCCAGGGCAGAATTCGAACTCGCCGCCGGACACGGCCACAGACACACCCCGCCCCCGCCCGCCCCCAACCCCCCGAAGGACAGCCAGGGCTGACGTTGTCAGTGCGGTCGGCCACACTGGACGTGTGACCATAGGTGGGCTCACCCCTGCACACAGTGACCTTCACCGTGACATCCACCGAGCGACACCGGCCAGCGACCGACCACGAGAAGCACAGCGACCACTTGCGACACCATGAGGCTTGAACGCAGTGAACTTCACGCGCTGGAGCGCCCGTTTTCCCGGAACGCAGCGCCGCGCCGCCGCCCGGTCCGAACATGCCGCCGCCCAGGCCAAGCGGGGTGAGGGCGCCGTCCCGGCAGCCCGCGGCGCCGCCGCCCGCCCGGCAACGGCCCCGGACGGCTGCCCCGCGGACCCCACGGTCTGCGGCACGGGCGCCGCCGCCGGCTCGGGCACCGACAGCGGCGTCCTCGCCGCCGTGCCCTCCCTCGACGAGCTCTCCGTACGGGAGGTCCTCGGCCGGCTCCCGGCCCTCGTCGCCCTCGTCCACGGCCCCGAGCACCGCGTCGCCTACCTCAACGACGCCTACACCGCGGGCTTCGGACTCCGCCCCACCGGCGCACCCGCCCACGAGGCCCTCCCCGAACTCGGCGAACTCGGCCTGCTCCCGCTCCTCGACCAGGTCCAGCGCAGCGGCAAGCCCCGTACCGCCAAGAACCGCACCGCCCCCGGCGGCGCCAGCTCGTACACGGTCACCTGCACCCCCGTCGAGTTCCCCAAGGCCGACACCGAGAGCGGGACCGACCCCCACCACACCGGGGTCCTCATCCACCTCGCCGACGTCACCGACCACGCCGAAGCCGTCGAACGGCTGCGCGCCAGCGAGCGCCGCCAGCGCGAAGCCGCCGTCACCCTCCAGCGCTCCCTGCTCCCGCAGGAACTCGAACAGCCCGACGACCTGCGCATCGCCGCCACCTACCAGCCCGGCGGCACCGAAGCCGCCGTCGGCGGCGACTGGTACGACGTCATCACGCTCGGCGCCGGCCGCACCGCCCTCGTCATCGGCGACGTCATGGGCCGCGGGGTCCGCGCCGCCGCCGTCATGGGCCAGCTGCGCACCGCCGTCCGCGCCTACGCCCGCCTCGACCTGCCCCCGCACGAGGTGCTCCAGCTCCTCGACGGGCTCGCCGCCGAGATCGACGCCAGCCAGATCGCCACCTGTGTGTACGCCGTCCACGACCCCAACGAGGGCCTCCTCGCGTACGCCTCCGCCGGCCACCTCCCGATCCTCGTCCGCGACGAGGACGGCACCGTACGCCGCGCAGCCGACCCCACCGGCCCGCCGCTCGGCACCGGCGGCTGGCTGCACACCTCGGGCACCATCGCGCTCGGCCCCGGCTCCACCGCCGTCCTCTACACCGACGGCCTGGTCGAACGGCGCGGCGAGGACATCGACGAGGGCGTCGCCGCCCTGGAACGCGCCCTCTCCGGCGCCCAGGGCACCCCGGCCGTCATCTGCGACCGCCTCATGCGCGCCCTCGGCGTCGACGCCGACCACGACGACGACGTCGCCGTCATGGTCCTCCAGCAGCCCGCCCGCACCGGAGCCGACGCCGAGCTCTTCCACAACGCCGCCCTGGAACTCCTCGGCGGCATCGAGGCCGCCCCGCGCGCCCGCGCCTTCGCCTCCGGAGTCCTCGCCTCCTGGCGCTTCCCGGTCGAACTGTGCGACCTCGGCGTCCTCGCCGCGAGCGAGCTCGTCGCGAACTCCCTCCAGCACGGCACCCCGCCCATGCGGCTGCGGCTGCGCCGCACCGACCGCCGCCTGATCATCGAGGTCACCGACGGGGACGACCACCTCCCGCGCCGCCGCCGCGCAGAACCGGCCGACGAGACCGGCCGCGGCATCTCGATCGTCGCGACGATCGCCTCCTCCTGGGGCTCGCGCCGCACCCCGGGCGGCGGCAAGGCCGTCTGGTGCGAGTTCGCCCTGCCGGACAAGTAGCGGGTACGGGAAAGGCCCGGTCCAAGGGGACCGGGCCTTTCCCGTATCGCGTCCGAGGGGACGTGTCTCCTACGCGGGCACGCGCTCCGGCTCGGCGACCTTCACGGCCACCGCCGGCACCGCCTCGCCCTTGAGCAGCGACGGCCTGTCCTGCACCGCGCTCAGCTGGCTGCCGAGGCGCAGCGCCAGCCACGCGATGCCCAGCGAGACCACGACGAACACCCCGATGTAGAGCATCGGCACCCCGGCCCCCAGCGGCACGCCCAGTGGCCCCAGGGCCAGCGCCATCTGCTTGACCAGCGCGAAGGCGGAGTTGTACTGGCCCACCGAGCCCTCCGGCGCCAGGTCGGCCACCAGGGGGGCCAGGGTCGGCGACAGCATCGCCTCGCCGATGCCGAAGAGCGCGTACGTGGTGATGAACGCGGCGGCGGCCATCATCGCGCTGCCGTGCCCCAGGCCCGAGAACCCGGCGATGACCCACGCCACGGTCCAGATCAGGCCGACCAGCGCGATCACCCGGGACCGGCGTCGCTTCTCGACCAGCTTCAGCACGACGAACTGCGCCACGACGATCGCACCGGTGTTGGCGGCCAGCGCGAAACCGAGGGTGGACGGGGAGATCCCGGCGGCCTCGGTACCGAACGCGGCGAGACCGGACTCGAACTGCCCGTAGCAGGCGAAGAAGATCACGAAGCCCAGTACGAGCAGCTTGACCATGGCCTTGTGCTCGAGCAGCCGCTTCCACGCGCTGCCGGACTTGGACTCGTCCCGCGGCACGGCGTCCTTGATGCTCGGCGCGTGCGGCATCCGCACGGTGAGGATGACGCCGGCCAGGACCAGGAACATCACGGCCTCGATGCCGAACAGCAGGGTGAAGCTGGCGGGCCGGCTCTCGTCGACGATCTGGCCGCCGATGAGGCCGCCGATGCCCAGGCCCAGGTTCTGCATGAAGAACTGCAGGGCGAAGGCGCGCGTCCGGGTGCCCGGGGTCGAGCACCACACGATCATCGTGGCCAGCGCCGGCTGCATGACGGCCTGCCCGGCGCCGAGCGCCAGGGCGGACAGCAGGATCGGCACGATGCCGGTCGAGAGCCCGAGCGACAGGGCGCCGGCCGACGCGGCGACGGCCGCACCGATGACCACGGGGACGGGACCTCGGCGGTCGATGACCCGACCGGTGAGGGGAAGCGCGACCAGGGCACTCACGGCGAAGGCCACGAACGCACTCGTGGCCGCCATGGAACCCAGACCCCGCACCTGCGCCACGTAGATGTAGAGGAACGGAACCGTGAAACCGATGCCGAACGCGGTCAACGCGTTGCCGGCCTGGATCCGCCGCATCGCAGCGCCCATCACCCTGGTCACTTCTCACCGCCTTTGAGAACTGAAGTCCGAAGACTTCATACCTAAACTTCGACGCTTAACTCTACACATCGAAGGAGTTAGACGCCAACGGGCTCATGCGATACTTCGAACCATGGGTGACACCCCCGACGGCACTGCGCCCGTCCACGAGCCGAGCCTCGACGAGCAGATCGCCGTCTATCAGCGCGAGTTCCAGGACCTCGATCCCCAGGTCGAGAAGGTGGTCTCGGCACTGAGCCGGCTGAACCGCCGCATGAACGTCGCGTACGGACGCCAGACCGCCGCACTGGGCATCAGCAACGCGGAGTGGGAGGTCCTCAAGGCCCTCGTCATCTCCGGGGCCCCGTACCGGATGGGCCCGAGCGAGCTGGCGAAGCAGCTCGGCCTCACGCCGGCGGCGATGACCCACCGGATCGACCGCATGACGGCGGAAGGACTGGTGACGCGCGAGCGGGACGAGTCCAACCGCGTCCGCGTGATCGTGGAGCTCACGGACGAGGGCCGCAGCAAGTGGCTCGACGCCATGCGCGCGGCCACGGTCTTCGAGGAGGACCTCCTCCAGGACCTCTCCACGGCGGAACGCGGCGTGCTGGGCGACATGCTCACCCGGCTCCTGGACCGCGTGGAGGACCTCCAGTCGCCCAGCTGACGGGCCCGCCAGCTGCGGGGTTGACACCGACCCCGCGGGTCCGTAAGGTACTTCGAGTTGTCCCTGAGCCGGAAGGTTTTGGCGACAACGAATCCCGCCGCCTCGTTGCGGCACCCAACTCTGCACGATCTCCCACCGGGAACGAATTCGGCATGCCCGAATTAATTTCCGAAGGCCGATTATGAATCGACCGGGAAATCCACTAGAGTTCAGGGAGTCGGAAGGGCCCAACAGCCCGGAAGACAAACCCCGCTGACTGGGGGTCAGGCCCGAAAGGATCTGATAGAGTCGGAAACGAAGAACGAAGCCCGGAGGAAAGCCCGAGAGGGTGAGTACAAAGGAAGCGTCCGTTCCTTGAGAACTCAACAGCGTGCCAAAAATCAACGCCAAAAGTTGATACCCCGTCCACTTCGGTGGATGAGGTTCCTTTGAAAAAGACCTGTGAGGTCGCGGTTCGCCGTGATGCTTGCAGGCAATTACACAGCGAGGACGCAGTGGTCAGTCGGTCATATTCCGACATGATTGACCCGCTCTAAGTGCGTGTGCACCCGATTACGGGTAAACATTCATGGAGAGTTTGATCCTGGCTCAGGACGAACGCTGGCGGCGTGCTTAACACATGCAAGTCGAACGATGAAGCCCTTCGGGGTGGATTAGTGGCGAACGGGTGAGTAACACGTGGGCAATCTGCCCTTCACTCTGGGACAAGCCCTGGAAACGGGGTCTAATACCGGATAATACTCCTGCCTGCATGGGCGGGGGTTGAAAGCTCCGGCGGTGAAGGATGAGCCCGCGGCCTATCAGCTTGTTGGTGGGGTAATGGCCCACCAAGGCGACGACGGGTAGCCGGCCTGAGAGGGCGACCGGCCACACTGGGACTGAGACACGGCCCAGACTCCTACGGGAGGCAGCAGTGGGGAATATTGCACAATGGGCGAAAGCCTGATGCAGCGACGCCGCGTGAGGGATGACGGCCTTCGGGTTGTAAACCTCTTTCAGCAGGGAAGAAGCGAAAGTGACGGTACCTGCAGAAGAAGCGCCGGCTAACTACGTGCCAGCAGCCGCGGTAATACGTAGGGCGCAAGCGTTGTCCGGAATTATTGGGCGTAAAGAGCTCGTAGGCGGCTTGTCACGTCGGATGTGAAAGCCCGAGGCTTAACCTCGGGTCTGCATTCGATACGGGCTAGCTAGAGTGTGGTAGGGGAGATCGGAATTCCTGGTGTAGCGGTGAAATGCGCAGATATCAGGAGGAACACCGGTGGCGAAGGCGGATCTCTGGGCCATTACTGACGCTGAGGAGCGAAAGCGTGGGGAGCGAACAGGATTAGATACCCTGGTAGTCCACGCCGTAAACGTTGGGAACTAGGTGTTGGCGACATTCCACGTCGTCGGTGCCGCAGCTAACGCATTAAGTTCCCCGCCTGGGGAGTACGGCCGCAAGGCTAAAACTCAAAGGAATTGACGGGGGCCCGCACAAGCAGCGGAGCATGTGGCTTAATTCGACGCAACGCGAAGAACCTTACCAAGGCTTGACATATACCGGAAAGCATTAGAGATAGTGCCCCCCTTGTGGTCGGTATACAGGTGGTGCATGGCTGTCGTCAGCTCGTGTCGTGAGATGTTGGGTTAAGTCCCGCAACGAGCGCAACCCTTGTCCTGTGTTGCCAGCATGCCCTTCGGGGTGATGGGGACTCACAGGAGACCGCCGGGGTCAACTCGGAGGAAGGTGGGGACGACGTCAAGTCATCATGCCCCTTATGTCTTGGGCTGCACACGTGCTACAATGGCCGGTACAATGAGCTGCGATACCGTGAGGTGGAGCGAATCTCAAAAAGCCGGTCTCAGTTCGGATTGGGGTCTGCAACTCGACCCCATGAAGTCGGAGTTGCTAGTAATCGCAGATCAGCATTGCTGCGGTGAATACGTTCCCGGGCCTTGTACACACCGCCCGTCACGTCACGAAAGTCGGTAACACCCGAAGCCGGTGGCCCAACCCGTAAGGGAGGGAGCTGTCGAAGGTGGGACTGGCGATTGGGACGAAGTCGTAACAAGGTAGCCGTACCGGAAGGTGCGGCTGGATCACCTCCTTTCTAAGGAGCACAGTACCGATTGCAGACAAACGTTCTGCACGGTCAGCTCATGGGTGGAACGTTGATTAGTTGGCACGGTTTCCAAAACTCTCTGTAAGTACTGCTTCGGCGTGGAAAACAGTGAAGTGGAGGGGATCGTGCTTGGCACGTTGTTGGGTCCTGAAGGTACGGCCGTAAGGTCATGTCTTCAGTGCCGGCCCCAGTGAACTCGCCAGCTTGTCTGGTGGGGTGATGGGTGGCTGGTCGTTGTTTGAGAACTACACAGTGGACGCGAGCATCTGTGGCCAAGTTTTTAAGGGCGCACGGTGGATGCCTTGGCACCAGGAACCGATGAAGGACGTGAGAGGCCGCGATAGGCCCCGGGGAGCTGCCAACTGAGCTTTGATCCGGGGGTGTCCGAATGGGGAAACCCGGCAGTCGTCATGGGCTGTCACCCACTGCTGAACACATAGGCAGTGTGGAGGGAACGAGGGGAAGTGAAACATCTCAGTACCCTCAGGAAGAGAAAACAACCGTGATTCCGGGAGTAGTGGCGAGCGAAACCGGATGAGGCCAAACCGTATGCGTGTGATACCCGGCAGGGGTTGCGCATGCGGGGTTGTGGGAATTCTTTTGATCGGTCTGCCGGCCGGTCGGCGAGTCAGAAACCGTTGATGTAGTCGAAGGACATGCGAAAGGTCCGGCGTAGAGGGTAAGACCCCCGTAGACGAAACATCAGCGGCTTGCTTAAGAATCTCCCAAGTAGCACGGGGCCCGAGAAATCCCGTGTGAATCTGGCGGGACCACCCGCTAAGCCTAAATATTCCCTGGTGACCGATAGCGGATAGTACCGTGAGGGAATGGTGAAAAGTACCGCGGGAGCGGAGTGAAATAGTACCTGAAACCGTGTGCCTACAAGCCGTGGGAGCGTCGCCGTTATTCTTCGGAATGACGGTCGTGACTGCGTGCCTTTTGAAGAATGAGCCTGCGAGTTAGCGGTGTGTAGCGAGGTTAACCCGTGTGGGGAAGCCGTAGCGAAAGCGAGTCCGAATAGGGCGATTGAGTTGCACGCTCTAGACCCGAAGCGGAGTGATCTAGCCATGGGCAGGTTGAAGCGGAGGTAAGACTTCGTGGAGGACCGAACCCACCAGGGTTGAAAACCTGGGGGATGACCTGTGGTTAGGGGTGAAAGGCCAATCAAACTCCGTGATAGCTGGTTCTCCCCGAAATGCATTTAGGTGCAGCGTCACGTGTTTCTTGCCGGAGGTAGAGCACTGGATAGGCGATGGGCCCTACCGGGTTACTGACCTTAGCCAAACTCCGAATGCCGGTAAGTGAGAGCGTGGCAGTGAGACTGTGGGGGATAAGCTCCATGGTCGAGAGGGAAACAGCCCAGAGCATCGACTAAGGCCCCTAAGCGTACGCTAAGTGGGAAAGGATGTGGAGTCGCAGAGACAACCAGGAGGTTGGCTTAGAAGCAGCCACCCTTGAAAGAGTGCGTAATAGCTCACTGGTCAAGTGATTCCGCGCCGACAATGTAGCGGGGCTCAAGCGTACCGCCGAAGTCGTGTCATTGCAGCAATAGGGCCAACGCCCGCTGTGATGGGTAGGGGAGCGTCGTGTGCCGGGTGAAGCAGCAGCGGAAGCTAGTTGTGGACGGTTCACGAGTGAGAATGCAGGCATGAGTAGCGATACACACGTGAGAAACGTGTGCGCCGATTGACTAAGGGTTCCTGGGTCAAGCTGATCTGCCCAGGGTAAGTCGGGACCTAAGGCGAGGCCGACAGGCGTAGTCGATGGACAACCGGTTGATATTCCGGTACCCGCTTTGAAACGCCCAATATCGAATCAGGCGATGCTAAGTCCGTGAAGCCGTTCCGGACCCTTCGGGGAAAGGAAAGTGGTGGAGCCGACGAACCAGACTTGTAGTAGGTAAGCGATGGGGTGACGCAGGAAGGTAGTCCAGCCCGGGCGGTGGTAGTCCCGGGGTAAGGGTGTAGGCCGAGGGGTAGGCAAATCCGTCCCTCATTAAGGCTGAGACCTGATGCCGAGCCGATTGTGGTGAAGTGGATGATCCTATGCTGTCGAGAAAAGCCTCTAGCGAGTTTCATGGCGGCCCGTACCCTAAACCGACTCAGGTGGTCAGGTAGAGAATACCGAGGCGTTCGGGTGAACTATGGTTAAGGAACTCGGCAAAATGCCCCCGTAACTTCGGGAGAAGGGGGGCCATCACTGGTGATCGGATTTACTCCGTGAGCTGGGGGTGGCCGCAGAGACCAGCGAGAAGCGACTGTTTACTAAAAACACAGGTCCGTGCGAAGCCGTAAGGCGATGTATACGGACTGACGCCTGCCCGGTGCTGGAACGTTAAGGGGACCGGTTAGTGCGCTTTCGGGCGTGCGAAGCTGAGAACTTAAGCGCCAGTAAACGGCGGTGGTAACTATAACCATCCTAAGGTAGCGAAATTCCTTGTCGGGTAAGTTCCGACCTGCACGAATGGCGTAACGACTTCTCGACTGTCTCAACCATAGGCCCGGTGAAATTGCACTACGAGTAAAGATGCTCGTTTCGCGCAGCAGGACGGAAAGACCCCGGGACCTTTACTATAGTTTGATATTGGTGTTCGGTTCGGCTTGTGTAGGATAGGTGGGAGACTTTGAAGCAGCCACGCCAGTGGTTGTGGAGTCGCCGTTGAAATACCACTCTGGTCGTGCTGGATGTCTAACCTCGGTCCGTGATCCGGATCAGGGACAGTGTCTGATGGGTAGTTTAACTGGGGCGGTTGCCTCCCAAAGAGTAACGGAGGCGCCCAAAGGTTCCCTCAGCCTGGTTGGCAATCAGGTGTTGAGTGTAAGTGCACAAGGGAGCTTGACTGTGAGACCGACGGGTCGAGCAGGGACGAAAGTCGGGACTAGTGATCCGGCGGTGGCTTGTGGAAGCGCCGTCGCTCAACGGATAAAAGGTACCCCGGGGATAACAGGCTGATCTTCCCCAAGAGTCCATATCGACGGGATGGTTTGGCACCTCGATGTCGGCTCGTCGCATCCTGGGGCTGGAGTCGGTCCCAAGGGTTGGGCTGTTCGCCCATTAAAGCGGTACGCGAGCTGGGTTTAGAACGTCGTGAGACAGTTCGGTCCCTATCCGCTGTGCGCGTAGGAATATTGAGAAGGGCTGTCCCTAGTACGAGAGGACCGGGACGGACGAACCTCTGGTGTGCCAGTTGTCCTGCCAAGGGCATGGCTGGTTGGCTACGTTCGGGAGGGATAACCGCTGAAAGCATCTAAGCGGGAAGCCTGCTTCAAGATGAGTATTCCCACCTCCTTGAGAGGGTAAGGCTCCCAGTAGACGACTGGGTTGATAGGCCAGATGTGGAAGCCCGGTAACGGGTGGAGCTGACTGGTACTAATAGGCCGAGGGCTTGTCCTCAGTTGCTCGCGTCCACTGTGTTAGTTCTGAAATAACGAACAGCTGTGTTGTCGGCCAGCGTTCAAATTTCATAGTGTTTCGGTGGTCATAGCGTTAGGGAAACGCCCGGTTTACATTCCGAACCCGGAAGCTAAGCCTTTCAGCGCCGATGGTACTGCAGGGGGGACCCTGTGGGAGAGTAGGACGCCGCCGAACAATCATTGTAGAAAAGCCCCGTACCGGGATCCGGTACGGGGCTTTTCTGCGTTTACGGGCATGTGGCAGGGGCGCTCGCTATCCTGGCCTCGTTCCCCTGGAGGCACGATGACAGCACAGCACCTCGAAGACGACGGTCCGCTCATCCCCCAGCCGGCCATGACGCGCGAAGCCCTGCGGGATGCAGTGCGCCGGATCGACATGCCGCACCTCGCCGAGTTCGACAGGGAATGCCATGCGGCGTTCGACCGTGCCGCCGAGACGGGCGCCATCAACCCGCTCCGCTTCTTCCTGATCAAGTGGGCGACGCACGTGGCCATCCACCGTTGGCCCGCGCGTTCGGCAGCACTGCTCGAGGCCGAACGCACCGCCGGCAACCCGGAGGCCACGGAAGCGGAGTTCCGGGCAGCCATGGAGACGAGCAGCCGCATCCTCGGCGAGGCCCAGCGCGAGATCGGTCAGTGAGCCCACGGGGCGAGGGAGTGGAGAACGACGGCGGCTGGGCATGGGAATGCGATCCCAGCCGCCAATGGGTGCTCGGCGACATGGCCGCCGAGCACCGGAAAACGGTCGGCGCCGTGATGGACGGCCTCGTCGACCTGGCGTCCATGGGCATCGACCCCAAGGACGGCAGCCTCTACGAAGACCCCAGCCCCATGCGGTTGCGCACGTACGAGGACGAGCACCTGATGCTCTGGTACCAGACAATCCCCCACCGCAGCCGCGTCTACCTGAAGCGCGTCAACCTCTGATCACCGGGCGCCCGGACCCTGCCCGCCCGCGGACACGGGGACCCGGTGGCGACGGGCCGCCCACTCGAGCGACGGCAGCACACCGCGACCAGTACCGGCCCAGCTGGACGGGCGGTTGCTCCTCGACGCGTATTCAGTCCGCGGCCGGTGGCCAACTCGCCCGGCAGGCTTCGGCAGGCCATGGCCCCGTACACGGGGCTGGGTCGAGAAGGCCGGCCCCCCGCGTGATGGGGCGGTCGCACCAGTCGCACAGCACTGTGGCGTGGGCGCCCGCGTCCTCAAGGAGTCTGGCCGCCTCATTTGCGACTTCGAGCCAGTCGGGTCCCGTGACCGCTACGGGCGTGCTGTCGAGCAGAAGTTTGCTGTTCCAGAGGCTGAGGCCGGTGACCGTCCGAATCGCACGGACCGCCTCCATCTTCCGGTCTCCTGCCTCTGTCAGCAGCACACGGAATCCCGGCTCTTCCACACACCCTCCCCGGCCGCCCCAAGCTTTCCGGCAAGTCAACCATCAGGCCCAGCGGGTTATCGCGGGCAAAGGCGCGCTCGACGCGGGCCCGGACTCGTCGGTGCTCTCCTCTCCCTGGCTGTGCCGGAGGTGGCGGTCGGCTTGCCTGCGGTGGGGGACGATCAGCCGGGTACCCGGGTACCCGGGTACGTGGGCGTCGGCCTTGTTGCCCGGCGCCGGCCGGGCCGACGCCACGACCAGGCGGATCGGCGCGATGACGACCTGCACGTTCGAGGACCGGGATCAGGGTGCCATCCGTGATCTGCAGCCGGCTCCAGGCGCTGGATGACCCGGCAGACGGTGGCCGGGGCAATCCCGAACAGCGGGCCGAGCTGCCGCACAGCGAGGCTCGCGCCGCCTTAGCGATCACCTCGCGGACCAGATATGGAGTTCGAGCTGGATGTCGCCGGCCTGGAGCTCGGCGGACAGCGTCATCAGCTCGGCGGCGTTGCGCGCGAGGTGCTTGAGCTCGTGCACGGTGAAGATGACCGGCGTCTCGGGGGCGGCCTCCTTGAACTGGCGGGCCAGCGCGAGCGCCTTCTCCAGCTCCGGCCTCACCTTGATCCGGATGCTGATCTGCTCGGAGAAGACCTTGTGGCACTCCGCCCGGCGCAGGGCTTCGAGCTGGCTCGCCGGCTCCTGCCGGGCGGTCGACGTCCTCGCGTACCCGATCCGTACGGGCCGCTCGGTGCGGGGCGCGGGCACGACGGCGAGCGCGGGGCCCTGCTTCCATGCGCGGCCGGGGCGCCGGTCGGCGGGGACGGGGATCTCCAGTTCCGCCTGATCGGGCGTGAGAACCATGGCGGCAGCCTCTCAGAAGCGCCTCGCGCAACGTGCGGGTTTTGAGAGGATTTGCGCGAACGGTGATCTGCGGCAACGCAGTCACTCCGAGGCCAGCCTCGACGTACAGGTGCCGACCTGCCCCGAGTGGACGCTGTTCGATCTGGCGCAGCACATCGGCGAGGGGAGCCGCCACTGGGCCGCCACCGTCGCCGCAGGGCCTGCTCCGGCCAAGTCCGCTGCGGAGGGCGCCCCGGCTGCGCCTCGGGAGCGCGAGGCCCTGCTGGCCTGGTTGGCGGAGTCCACGGAGCAACTGCTGGACGCATTGCGGAAGGCCGGCCCGGATCGCGGTGTCTGGGCGTGGTGGGAGACGTTGCAGTCGCCGCACACCTCCGGTGCCGTAGCCCGGCACCAGCTCCCGCAGATGGCGGTGCACACGTACGACGCCCAGATCACCGTAGGTGCCCCGCAGCCGCTGCCGGACGAGGTGGCGCTCGACGGTGTCGACGAGTTCCTGTCCACCTGCGTCGCAACGACAAGTGCCTGGCCGCACAAGCCCGCTGTCATCGACTTCCACGCCTCCGAGGGCCGCTCCTGGCGCCTCTCGCTCTCCGCCGACGGCGCACGGAGCGCCCGTCTCCCCGGGCCCGGCACCATGCCCGCCACCGCTGCCGGCCAGGACCCGGACGCGGCCGCCGCCTTCTTCTCCGTTCGGGGCACGGCCAGTGAGCTCGTCTTCATCCTGTACGACCGTATCCCGATCGACTCCCTGAAGCTCGACGGCGACCGACGTGTCCTCGAGCAGCTCAGCGCCTGGGACCCGGATGAGTAGGACGTGACGATGCGCCACCTCGTACGCCCTGCGGCATGCCTTCCGCCAACGGCTACAAGCACGCCGTGGTGGCCCCGGAGCCGCGGGGGGAGCAGACCGTCACGGCTGCGAAGCGGCTGACCAAGGCGGCGGCTCACAAGCTGATCGGTGCGCCCGGTCGGCACCTGACGCCGTCAGTTCTCAGCGCCGTCCCCGTCGTCATCGAGTCCGGCCGCGTCCGGGCCGCGCAGCAGGCGCAGGGGGCCGCCCGCCGGCTGGGTGGGGGTGAAGCTGTAGCGGCCCAGGACGTTGAGTACGAGGCGTTGTCGGTGGCGACCATCTCCGGTTTCACCCCGCCGTCCAGGTTCAGCAGGGCGTCCAGGATGAACAGGGAGTCGCGCGGGGTGCCGGGCACCACCATCCGCCCGATACCGATGACCTGGTCATTGATCGCGTTCAGCCAGGTGATGCCCCTCTTCTTCGCGAAGTACTTGGGGCTCGGCGCTGCGCTGATGGTGCGGACGCGGACGACGAAGCGCAGGCCGTCGACGGCGGCGAGCAGGCCCTTGCCCCAGTACTGCACGTTCAGCTTCGCCCGGCCGTTCGGCTGCACCTCGATACTGATCTTCGCGTCCGCGCCGGCCTCCTCCAGGCGCTCGGCCATCTGCTTCCACGTCGCGTCCAGGACCGCCGTCAGCTCCCGCAGGTGCTCCTCGGAGTCCTCCTCCAGGCTCAGCCCGGCCAGGACGTCCTCCGTCCTCGCGCACCGCCTCCCAGCCTTTGCCGTCCAGTAGCCGGGCCCGCGGGTCGGACCAGCGGTGGGAGGGGGAAGCGAAGACATCGCGGCGCTTGAGCGCGCGGAACAGCTGCTCCAGCACGCAGACCACGTACGCGTCGCGGTCCACCGCCCCCTGCGGCGGTTCGGCGTTCGCGTACACCGCCTTGGGCCAGTGCGACGGCACCAGCTTGTCGTCGATCTCCCGCGGCAGCAGCGGCTTCTCGCCCACCTTCCGCTGCGACAGGGCCGGGAGCCGCTTCACCCCGGTCATGCCGCGCATCCCGCCGGTCGCCGCCCCGAGCGCCTTCGACTCGCCCAGCAGCGACAGGAACGGCTTGACGGTGTTGTAGCGCAGCGCCGGCGCCCCGCGCAGCGCACTCTCGGCCGTGCCGTCGTCCTCCGGGACCAGGCTCACCACCACGGTGGCCGCGCTGGACAGCGCCGCCCGGGGTGCGACCTCCTCCAGCGCCGCCCAAAGCGCAGCCACGTCCACATCGCAGCCGCTCTGCTCGATCAGTTCCAGCTCCTCGATGAACACCGCCGCCGCCCTGGCAACCAGCACGCTCACCCCCGGCAGCAGCACCCGGTGCCGGCGCAGCCGGCCACCGAGTGATCGAACAGTGCCTTCGGCCCCTCGGCATGCGCCGTCCAAGCCCGGCCGTCCTCGAAGGGGTTGTAGCCGTACGCGTCGCGGATCTCCCACGCGTGCTCGTACGCCGTCTTCAACCGCTCGGGGTACTCCTTGACGCAAGAGACGTCCTCGATCTCCAACTGCGCGGCCAGGTGCTCGACCACCGGCCACGGCACCGCCAGAGGGTCCTCCAGGAACAACCCGATGTAGCGGACCGTGCACATCTGGAGAGCGAAGCCGAGCCGGTTGTGATCACCACGCCGCTTCGCGATCAGCTTCCGGTCTTCGTCATCGAGGAAGAAGAACCGCTCCAGCTCGGGCCTCGTCGGCTCCTCGGCGAACTTCCCGTACGCCTCAGCCTGCTCATCAGTCAGAACGGATGGGCGCGCGGCGAGACGACAGAAGAGGCTGCGGCCCCCGTTCGGCCTGCCTCGGGGCATCGTTCTGCTGGCGACGCCGGATGGCTGGCGCTACAGCATCCAGACCGTTGAAGGCGGAATGCTCTGCGGGAGCCTCACCGACGAACTGCTCGACCCCGAGCACTGGTCGCTGCCGCCACGACGGTGGAGGAACTCGCACGACAGTTCCACAGCACCACCGTCGAGGTGACCTGGGACCTCCGGCAGGAACCGTGGGCCTGGACCGGCCGAGTCGTCCTTGTCCCCTGAGACGTGACCGCCGCGAGTTAGCCGGCCAGGGGTGTAGGCGCCTCCGTGCCCCGTCGGCCCGCTCGCACGTGTGGTTGTGGCCGGGACCGGTGAACCGTGAAGACGCTGGTCATGGCCCCTGCAGGTGCTCGTTTTGACACCCCGGAGGGCCAGTTGTAGGGTTGAGCGGTTGCCTGGAACTGGACAAGTTCGGCAGCCAACCAGCAAGACCCCCTCGCACCCCGGAATCAAATTCTGCGGGTGCGTACTCGACTCCTCATCCAGGAATCTGAAGCCGGGAAATCCGGTGGAAAACTTCTGATAGAGTCGGTCTCGCCGGAAAGGGAAACGCGAAAGCGAAGACCTGGAAAGCGAACCCCGCTTCGACCGGGAATCGGACACGAAAGAGTCTGATAGAGTCGGAAACGAAGAACGAAGCCCGGAGGAAAGCCCGAGAGGGTGAGTACAAAGGAAGCGTCCGTTCCTTGAGAACTCAACAGCGTGCCAAAAATCAACGCCAAAAGTTGATACCCCGTCCACTTCGGTGGATGAGGTTCCTTTGAAAAAGACCTGTGAGGTCGCGGTTCGCCGTGATGCTTGCAGGCAATTACACAGCGAGGACGCAGTGGTCAGTCGGTCATATTCCGACATGATTGACCCGCTCTAAGTGCGTGTGCACCCGATTACGGGTAAACATTCATGGAGAGTTTGATCCTGGCTCAGGACGAACGCTGGCGGCGTGCTTAACACATGCAAGTCGAACGATGAAGCCCTTCGGGGTGGATTAGTGGCGAACGGGTGAGTAACACGTGGGCAATCTGCCCTTCACTCTGGGACAAGCCCTGGAAACGGGGTCTAATACCGGATAATACTCCTGCCTGCATGGGCGGGGGTTGAAAGCTCCGGCGGTGAAGGATGAGCCCGCGGCCTATCAGCTTGTTGGTGGGGTAATGGCCCACCAAGGCGACGACGGGTAGCCGGCCTGAGAGGGCGACCGGCCACACTGGGACTGAGACACGGCCCAGACTCCTACGGGAGGCAGCAGTGGGGAATATTGCACAATGGGCGAAAGCCTGATGCAGCGACGCCGCGTGAGGGATGACGGCCTTCGGGTTGTAAACCTCTTTCAGCAGGGAAGAAGCGAAAGTGACGGTACCTGCAGAAGAAGCGCCGGCTAACTACGTGCCAGCAGCCGCGGTAATACGTAGGGCGCAAGCGTTGTCCGGAATTATTGGGCGTAAAGAGCTCGTAGGCGGCTTGTCACGTCGGATGTGAAAGCCCGAGGCTTAACCTCGGGTCTGCATTCGATACGGGCTAGCTAGAGTGTGGTAGGGGAGATCGGAATTCCTGGTGTAGCGGTGAAATGCGCAGATATCAGGAGGAACACCGGTGGCGAAGGCGGATCTCTGGGCCATTACTGACGCTGAGGAGCGAAAGCGTGGGGAGCGAACAGGATTAGATACCCTGGTAGTCCACGCCGTAAACGTTGGGAACTAGGTGTTGGCGACATTCCACGTCGTCGGTGCCGCAGCTAACGCATTAAGTTCCCCGCCTGGGGAGTACGGCCGCAAGGCTAAAACTCAAAGGAATTGACGGGGGCCCGCACAAGCAGCGGAGCATGTGGCTTAATTCGACGCAACGCGAAGAACCTTACCAAGGCTTGACATATACCGGAAAGCATTAGAGATAGTGCCCCCCTTGTGGTCGGTATACAGGTGGTGCATGGCTGTCGTCAGCTCGTGTCGTGAGATGTTGGGTTAAGTCCCGCAACGAGCGCAACCCTTGTCCTGTGTTGCCAGCATGCCCTTCGGGGTGATGGGGACTCACAGGAGACCGCCGGGGTCAACTCGGAGGAAGGTGGGGACGACGTCAAGTCATCATGCCCCTTATGTCTTGGGCTGCACACGTGCTACAATGGCCGGTACAATGAGCTGCGATACCGTGAGGTGGAGCGAATCTCAAAAAGCCGGTCTCAGTTCGGATTGGGGTCTGCAACTCGACCCCATGAAGTCGGAGTTGCTAGTAATCGCAGATCAGCATTGCTGCGGTGAATACGTTCCCGGGCCTTGTACACACCGCCCGTCACGTCACGAAAGTCGGTAACACCCGAAGCCGGTGGCCCAACCCGTAAGGGAGGGAGCTGTCGAAGGTGGGACTGGCGATTGGGACGAAGTCGTAACAAGGTAGCCGTACCGGAAGGTGCGGCTGGATCACCTCCTTTCTAAGGAGCACAGTACCGATTGCAGACAAACGTTCTGCACGGTCAGCTCATGGGTGGAACGTTGATTAGTTGGCACGGTTTCCAAAACTCTCTGTAAGTACTGCTTCGGCGTGGAAAACAGTGAAGTGGAGGGGATCGTGCTTGGCACGTTGTTGGGTCCTGAAGGTACGGCCGTAAGGTCATGTCTTCAGTGCCGGCCCCAGTGAACTCGCCAGCTTGTCTGGTGGGGTGATGGGTGGCTGGTCGTTGTTTGAGAACTACACAGTGGACGCGAGCATCTGTGGCCAAGTTTTTAAGGGCGCACGGTGGATGCCTTGGCACCAGGAACCGATGAAGGACGTGAGAGGCCGCGATAGGCCCCGGGGAGCTGCCAACTGAGCTTTGATCCGGGGGTGTCCGAATGGGGAAACCCGGCAGTCGTCATGGGCTGTCACCCACTGCTGAACACATAGGCAGTGTGGAGGGAACGAGGGGAAGTGAAACATCTCAGTACCCTCAGGAAGAGAAAACAACCGTGATTCCGGGAGTAGTGGCGAGCGAAACCGGATGAGGCCAAACCGTATGCGTGTGATACCCGGCAGGGGTTGCGCATGCGGGGTTGTGGGAATTCTTTTGATCGGTCTGCCGGCCGGTCGGCGAGTCAGAAACCGTTGATGTAGTCGAAGGACATGCGAAAGGTCCGGCGTAGAGGGTAAGACCCCCGTAGACGAAACATCAGCGGCTTGCTTAAGAATCTCCCAAGTAGCACGGGGCCCGAGAAATCCCGTGTGAATCTGGCGGGACCACCCGCTAAGCCTAAATATTCCCTGGTGACCGATAGCGGATAGTACCGTGAGGGAATGGTGAAAAGTACCGCGGGAGCGGAGTGAAATAGTACCTGAAACCGTGTGCCTACAAGCCGTGGGAGCGTCGCCGTTATTCTTCGGAATGACGGTCGTGACTGCGTGCCTTTTGAAGAATGAGCCTGCGAGTTAGCGGTGTGTAGCGAGGTTAACCCGTGTGGGGAAGCCGTAGCGAAAGCGAGTCCGAATAGGGCGATTGAGTTGCACGCTCTAGACCCGAAGCGGAGTGATCTAGCCATGGGCAGGTTGAAGCGGAGGTAAGACTTCGTGGAGGACCGAACCCACCAGGGTTGAAAACCTGGGGGATGACCTGTGGTTAGGGGTGAAAGGCCAATCAAACTCCGTGATAGCTGGTTCTCCCCGAAATGCATTTAGGTGCAGCGTCACGTGTTTCTTGCCGGAGGTAGAGCACTGGATAGGCGATGGGCCCTACCGGGTTACTGACCTTAGCCAAACTCCGAATGCCGGTAAGTGAGAGCGTGGCAGTGAGACTGTGGGGGATAAGCTCCATGGTCGAGAGGGAAACAGCCCAGAGCATCGACTAAGGCCCCTAAGCGTACGCTAAGTGGGAAAGGATGTGGAGTCGCAGAGACAACCAGGAGGTTGGCTTAGAAGCAGCCACCCTTGAAAGAGTGCGTAATAGCTCACTGGTCAAGTGATTCCGCGCCGACAATGTAGCGGGGCTCAAGCGTACCGCCGAAGTCGTGTCATTGCAGCAATAGGGCCAACGCCCGCTGTGATGGGTAGGGGAGCGTCGTGTGCCGGGTGAAGCAGCAGCGGAAGCTAGTTGTGGACGGTTCACGAGTGAGAATGCAGGCATGAGTAGCGATACACACGTGAGAAACGTGTGCGCCGATTGACTAAGGGTTCCTGGGTCAAGCTGATCTGCCCAGGGTAAGTCGGGACCTAAGGCGAGGCCGACAGGCGTAGTCGATGGACAACCGGTTGATATTCCGGTACCCGCTTTGAAACGCCCAATATCGAATCAGGCGATGCTAAGTCCGTGAAGCCGTTCCGGACCCTTCGGGGAAAGGAAAGTGGTGGAGCCGACGAACCAGACTTGTAGTAGGTAAGCGATGGGGTGACGCAGGAAGGTAGTCCAGCCCGGGCGGTGGTAGTCCCGGGGTAAGGGTGTAGGCCGAGGGGTAGGCAAATCCGTCCCTCATTAAGGCTGAGACCTGATGCCGAGCCGATTGTGGTGAAGTGGATGATCCTATGCTGTCGAGAAAAGCCTCTAGCGAGTTTCATGGCGGCCCGTACCCTAAACCGACTCAGGTGGTCAGGTAGAGAATACCGAGGCGTTCGGGTGAACTATGGTTAAGGAACTCGGCAAAATGCCCCCGTAACTTCGGGAGAAGGGGGGCCATCACTGGTGATCGGATTTACTCCGTGAGCTGGGGGTGGCCGCAGAGACCAGCGAGAAGCGACTGTTTACTAAAAACACAGGTCCGTGCGAAGCCGTAAGGCGATGTATACGGACTGACGCCTGCCCGGTGCTGGAACGTTAAGGGGACCGGTTAGTGCGCTTTCGGGCGTGCGAAGCTGAGAACTTAAGCGCCAGTAAACGGCGGTGGTAACTATAACCATCCTAAGGTAGCGAAATTCCTTGTCGGGTAAGTTCCGACCTGCACGAATGGCGTAACGACTTCTCGACTGTCTCAACCATAGGCCCGGTGAAATTGCACTACGAGTAAAGATGCTCGTTTCGCGCAGCAGGACGGAAAGACCCCGGGACCTTTACTATAGTTTGATATTGGTGTTCGGTTCGGCTTGTGTAGGATAGGTGGGAGACTTTGAAGCAGCCACGCCAGTGGTTGTGGAGTCGCCGTTGAAATACCACTCTGGTCGTGCTGGATGTCTAACCTCGGTCCGTGATCCGGATCAGGGACAGTGTCTGATGGGTAGTTTAACTGGGGCGGTTGCCTCCCAAAGAGTAACGGAGGCGCCCAAAGGTTCCCTCAGCCTGGTTGGCAATCAGGTGTTGAGTGTAAGTGCACAAGGGAGCTTGACTGTGAGACCGACGGGTCGAGCAGGGACGAAAGTCGGGACTAGTGATCCGGCGGTGGCTTGTGGAAGCGCCGTCGCTCAACGGATAAAAGGTACCCCGGGGATAACAGGCTGATCTTCCCCAAGAGTCCATATCGACGGGATGGTTTGGCACCTCGATGTCGGCTCGTCGCATCCTGGGGCTGGAGTCGGTCCCAAGGGTTGGGCTGTTCGCCCATTAAAGCGGTACGCGAGCTGGGTTTAGAACGTCGTGAGACAGTTCGGTCCCTATCCGCTGTGCGCGTAGGAATATTGAGAAGGGCTGTCCCTAGTACGAGAGGACCGGGACGGACGAACCTCTGGTGTGCCAGTTGTCCTGCCAAGGGCATGGCTGGTTGGCTACGTTCGGGAGGGATAACCGCTGAAAGCATCTAAGCGGGAAGCCTGCTTCAAGATGAGTATTCCCACCTCCTTGAGAGGGTAAGGCTCCCAGTAGACGACTGGGTTGATAGGCCAGATGTGGAAGCCCGGTAACGGGTGGAGCTGACTGGTACTAATAGGCCGAGGGCTTGTCCTCAGTTGCTCGCGTCCACTGTGTTAGTTCTGAAATAACGAACAGCTGTGTTGTCGGCCAGCGTTCAAATTTCATAGTGTTTCGGTGGTCATAGCGTTAGGGAAACGCCCGGTTTACATTCCGAACCCGGAAGCTAAGCCTTTCAGCGCCGATGGTACTGCAGGGGGGACCCTGTGGGAGAGTAGGACGCCGCCGAACAATCATTGTAGAAAAGCCCCGTACCGGGATCCGGTACGGGGCTTTTCTGCGTTTACGGGCATTGACCGAAACGGGCCAGGTAGTGCCAGACCCGTTTCAGGGCCTGTTCGTCGTACCGGCCGGTGCGGGCCGCCTCGCCGAGGATGCGGGGGGTCAGCCGGCCCGCCACGGCGAGGGCCGCGCCGAGGTCGACGTACTCCTGGCCCCGGTAGTCGGGGTGGCGGCGGAGTTCTTCGACGGTGAGGCGGAAGCCGGCGTGCCATTCGATCGCGCAGGGGAGCTTCTCCGCTGCCGCCTCGACCTCGGTGTCCCGATAGCTGGGATCCAGTACGAGAGCGGCCACGTCGCGGTCGAGCCGTACGGGGGCGTGGATCTGGGCCTCGATGTAGTCGTCCAGGGCGTCCTGGTCGTCGGCCTCCGCGAGGGCGATCAGGGACATCCGTTCGGCGACGCCGAAGGATTCGGGCTCGAGGTAGCTGTCCGGGTAGCAGAACGTGGTCCGGGGCAAGGCCTCGGCGGTGAGGCGGAAGTGCGCGGAGCCGAAGCGGGGTGCGGCACCGACCGGGCGGTGGCGGAAGTTCAAGGCCCCGTAGACGGGGCGGGCTTCGGCCGGTGCGTCGTCGTAGGCACCGCCGAAGATGCGGCTCTCCCAGTGCCAACGGGCTCCGCCTGCATGGGCGGTAAGGCCGCCGTTGCTGGTGCCCGTGACGAACTGCGAGCGGTACACGCCCTCCTCGGCCAGCGTGGTGAGGATCGGGCGGTCGCCGAAGACGCGGTCCGGGTGGAAGTTGAGCGTCACCGTGAGGGTCGGGTCCAGCGGGGGGCCCGACGAGAGATCGGTGACGTGGCGGAGCGCCTGGACGTGTGGATTCATGGATGCAGTGTGCATCAGTCCTGTGATTGGATCCGCGGTTATGGATCAGTATGTGGTGCGTGCGGTGCAGGGTGATGAGTGGGAGAAGGTCAAGGAGTTGCGGATCGCCGCTCTGCGGGATCCGGCGGCGCCGGTGGCCTTCCTGGAGACCCTGGCCCAAGCAGAGTCCAGGCCCGATGAGTTCTGGCAGGACCGGGCGAAAGGGGCTTCGCACGGGCGGCACGCACGGCAGTTCGTGGCCGAGGCGCCGGACGGGCAGTGGGTGGGGTCGGTGACCGTCCTCGTGGAGGAGGGCGGGACCAGCGACTTCTTCGAGCGGGCCGTCGAGCGGACCCAGGGGCATGTGGTGGGCGTGTTCGTACGGGCGGAGCACCGGGGCACCGGGGTGACCGACGCCCTGTTCACGGCTGCGCTGGACTGGGCCTGGTCGCTGGAGGGGCCGGCGCTGGAACGCGTACGGCTCTTCGTGCACGAGGACAACCCGCGGGCCGGGGCCTTCTATCGGCGGTTCGGGTTCCGGGCGAGCGGGCAGGCCGTGCCGGTGCCGGTTCCGGCGGCCGTTCCGGTGGCGGGGGATGCGGGGGCCAAGGAGTTCGAGTACGTCATTTCGCGGCCGTAGTCAGCTGTGGGTGGGTTCGAACGCTGCCTCCGGCCAGCGGGCGCGGGCCTGTTCTCGGCTGCGGCACAGGGCCAGCAGGGGGAGCGGTGCTTCCTGGAGGAGCTCGGGGAGCTGGGGGATCGGGGCCACGGCCGCGACGTCCTCGAGGACCAGCGTGAGTGGTGGGTCGAGCCGGCCGTGGGATGACCGTGCGGCCATGCGGCGGCCGTGCTCGACCACGCTCGCTGCGAGTGCGGTGAGCAGGGGCATCGCACCCGGGTGGGTGCGGGGGTCTTCCAGCGGTTCGCCCACCATGTAGAGGGTGCCCCCTTCGCTCACGAACGATGCGAGGGTGAGTGCATCTGTTCGGTTCGGGTTGCAGGCCTCGCGGATGTGGATGGACGTGAGGCAGGAGAGGGCACGGGCCGTCAGGTGCTGGGCCTGCTCGCGGCGTTCGGGGTGGGCGGTGAGGGCGCTCTCGAGTTCGCCGGCGGCGCCGGGGGCGGCCTGGGGGTGCGTACGGAGGATGCGGACCGGGTCCTGGGCGCTGTTGCCCTGGGCCCAGCGGTGCAGCTGCTTGAACGGGCGGTCGTCGAGGGCGGCGGCCTGGAGCCAGCTGCGCAGGAGCGTTTCCGCGGTGTCGGCGACGGCTGCGTCCATGCGGGCCTGGGGGCGTACGGGGGCCAGGAGCGCGGTGGCGCGGGCGGCGGCGGTGTCGCGGTCGCCGCAGGCGTCGGCGGGGTTCCAGTGCATGCGGGCCGGGGTGTCGCAGAGGTGCGAGGGGTCGTAGAGGAGGACCGGGCCGAGTTTGGCACGGGCGTCCTTGGTCTCCCCCCAGAGGGCGGGGGAAGAGGTGAGGACCAGGGCCGCGCCGGGGGCTGCCGCCAGGGCTTGGGTGGCCAGGTGGTGCCGCTCGGGGGGTGCGGCGTAGGTCAGGGTGGCTGCGGAGCTGCCATCGGCCCTGCCGCCTGCTCTGCCTCCGGGCCCCTGCGCCTCGAACGCCGACGGGGCTGGGTGGGGCAGTGGGGTCGGGGCTGCCGGGCGGGAGTTGCCGGGGGCGCTGCCCCCGGACCCCCGCGCCTCAAACGCCGGCGGGGCTGGATGGTGCGGCCCGGCCGGGTTGGGCAGCGGGGCTGGATGGTGCGGCCCGGGTGGATCGGCCGGCTCGGCTGGGTTCGGTGCCTGCCAGGTCGGGTTTGCTCGGCGGGATTTGGTGCGGGCGACGATGCCCATCGTGAAGATCGTCAGGACGAAGAGGACCAGGAGTTGGCTGATGAACAGGCCCCAGAACAGGCCCCAGCCCGAGAGGGCCGCGGGGTCGGTGGCCGGCCAGGCTCCTGCCACGTCGTGCGGTTGCGCTATCAGGGCGCGGACCGCGCCCGGGGTGCGGGTGAAGGTGACCGTGGACGGCCAGGAGCCCTTGGAGAAGAGCGCGGCCAGGCCCGTCGATGTCCAGACCAGGGCCGCCAGGCCCAGCAGGAACGCCAGGAGGGTCAGGAGCAGGGCGTCCGGGATGCCGCCCGGTTTCGTCGTGGGTTCCTGCATCGCTACGCCACCGTGGTTGCCGAGCCCGGGCCGCCGTTGCGGTGGCGTTCCATGAGGAGGGCTCTCTCCTCCGCCTCCAGTTCGGCCGCCAGTAGGTCGTCGGGGAGCTGGGGCTGGGACGAGGATTCCGTCATGGCCCGGTCCGTGTAGACCAGGGGGCGTTCCGACTCGGTGATCAGGTGTTTGACCACCTGGACGTTGCCGTTGACGTCCCAGACCGCGATGCCCGGGGTGAGGGTCGGGATGATCTCCACCGCCCAGCGGGGCAGGCCCAGGACCCGGCCCGTGGCGCGGGCCTCGTCCGCCTTCTGGGCGTAGATCGTGCGGGTGGAGGCCATCTTGAGGATGGCCGCGGCTTCGCGTGCGGCCGCGCCGTCGACCACGTCGGACAGGTGGTGGACGACGGCCACGAAGGACAGGCCCAGGCGGCGGCCGAACTTCAGGAGGCGCTGGAACAGCTGGGCCACGAAGGGGCTGTTGATGATGTGCCAGGCCTCCTCCACCAGGAAGATGCGCTTCTTGCGGTCCGGGCGGATCCAGGTGTGTTCCAGCCAGACGCCCACGATCGCCATCAGGATCGGCATCGCGATCGAGTTGCGGTCGATGTGGGACAGGTCGAAGACGATCAGCGGGGCGTCGAGGTCGATGCCGACGGTCGTGGGGCCGTCGAACATGCCGCGCAGGTCGCCGTCGACCAGGCGGTCGAGGACGAGGGCCACGTCGAGGCCCCAGGCGCGGACATCGTCTATGTCGACGTTCATTGCCTCCGCGGACTCGGCCTCCGGGTGGCGGAGTTGTTCCACGATGTCGGTGAGGACCGGCTGGCGGTCGCGGATCGCGTCGACGACGTACGCGTGCGCGACCTTGAGCGCGAAGCCGGAGCGCTCGTCGAGGCCGTGGCCCATGGCGACTTCGATGATGGTCCGGAGCAGCGCGAGCTGGCCGGTCGTCGTGATCGCCGGGTCGAGGGGGTTGAGGCGGATCCCGTCGTCGTTGGCGGCGATGGGGTCCAGGCGGATGGGGGTTATCCCCAGCTGCTGGGCGATGAGGTTCCACTCGCCGACGCCGTCCTCGCCCTGGGCGTCGAGGACGACGACCTGGCGGTCCCGGAAGCGGAGCTGGCGCAGGACATAGGTCTTTTCCAGGGCGGACTTGCCGTTGCCGGACTCGCCGAGGACGAGCCAGTGCGGGGCCGGGAGCTGCTGGCCGTACAGCTGGAAGGGGTCGTAGATGTAGCCCTTGCCGCTGTAGACCTCGCGGCCGATGATGACGCCGGAGTCGCCGAGGCCGGGGGCGGCGGTGGGCAGGTAGACGGCCTGCGCCTGCCCGGTGGAGGTGCGTACGGGCAGGCGCGTGGTCTCGACCTTGCCGAACAGGAAGCTGGTGAAGGCGTCCGTCAGAGCGGACATGGGATCTCGCATGGGCGGCACTTCCCTCCAGCTAGCGTCGGATGCCGGTGGCGAACGGCAGGGTGTTGACGAAGGCCCGGTGGTGCTCGCGGTCACACCATTCGAGCTTCAGGTACGACTTGCCCGCCGAGGCGCGGATGGTGCGCTTGTCCCGGGCGAGGGCCTCCGGCGATCGCGACGACACCGTGATGTACCCGACCAGGTTGACTCCTGCCGCACCGCTGGCGAGATCTTCACCTCTTTGGTCGAGTCGGCCGTGGGCGGCGATGTCGCGGGGGTCGACGGTCCGGTTCATCTTGGCGGCGCGGCTGGCGTCGGCCTCGTCGTTGGTCTTCTCGGTGAGCATGCGCTCGATGGCCACCTCGGTGGGCTCCAGATCCATGGTGACGGCGACGGTGCGGATCACGTCCGGGGTGTGGACGAGGAGGGGCGCGAGGAAGTTGACGCCGACCGGGGTCATCGGCCATTCCTTCACCCAGGCCGTGGCGTGGCACCAGGGCGCGCGGGTGGAGGACTCGCGGGTCTTGGCCTGGAGGAAGGTGGGCTCGACCGCGTCGAGTTCGGCCGGCCAGGCGTTGCGCTTGGTCATGGCCTGGATGTGGTCGATGGGGTGGTCCGGGTCGTACATGGAGTGCACGAGGGAGGCGAGGCGGCCCTGGCCGAGCGGCTGGCGGACGCGGATGTCGGCCTCGGCGAGGCGGGCGCAGATGTCGGTGAGCTCGCGGGCCATGACGATGGCGAGGCCGGCGTCGCGGTCGAGCTTGCGGCCCTTGTGGGGGGTGCCGGCGCGGGCGATGGTGTGGGCCTCGGCGGCGAGTTCGCGCGTGTAGTGCATGCAGGCGACGAGGTAGGCGCGGTGCTGCTCGGAGGAGGTGGAGACCATCGACTGGAGCTGGTCGTACGAGTCGCGCAGCCAGACGGGGGCGTTGGTGTCGCCGCGCTGGGCGACGTCCTTGGCGTGGGCGTCCGGGTCGGCGGGGAGCGTACGGGCGAGCATCTGGAGGCGGGTGACGAAGCCGTCGCCGTTGGCCACGTGCTTGAGGAGGGTGCCGAAGCGGTCGACGAGGGCTTCCTGGTCCTCGCTGTCGCGCAGGCCGACGCCGGGGCCCTCGATCTCGATGGCGGCGGTGACGGTTCTGCGGTCGGCGTGGAGGAGTACGGCGATCTCGTCGGGGCCGAAGGGGGCGGCGAGCCAGTTGATCCGGCCGATGCCGGGGGGCGGGCCGACCTCGACCTCGCGGCCGTCGGCGGCGCGGACGCCGGCTTCCATGGCGCTGGAGCGGTAGGTCGTACCGCGGCGCAGGGTGCGCTTGTAGCTGCGGTTGATCTCGAACCACTTGTAGAAGGTGCGGCCCTTGTAGGGGATGTACACGGCGGCGAGCGCGACCATGGGGAAGCCGGCGAGGCTGACGATGCGCAGGGTGAGTTGGGGGACGAGCAGTCCGCTCATCATGCCGAGGAACGCGCCGACGATGATCAGGGCGATCTCGCCGCTCTCGCGGTTCTTGCCGACGATCGCGTTCGGCCGGGCCCGGCCGATGAGATACGTGCGGCGGGGCGCGATGGGGTGCAGCTGGTGGGACTGGGTCGTCAACGCCCGTCACCTCCTGTGTTCCTCGTACTCGAGCTCGTGCGGGGCGGGGGTGCGGCGGAGGGGACAGATCCGCCGCCGGCCCCGCCGCCGGAGGTGGGGCGGCTGCTGTGGGCGGCCACGCCTCCGGAGAGGGGGTTGGCGGGGCGGGGGGCGCTGGAGCCGCCGCCGTCACCGCCTCCGCGGTGGGCGCCGCGGCTGCTGTGCGTCTTGATGCCCTGGGAGACGAGGGAGGCCGGGGAGCTGATGACGGCGGCGGCCTGGGCGCCGTCGGTGGCCTTGCTGCGGCCCGCGCGGGCGGAGGCGATCTCGTCGCCGAAGCCGGGGACGAAGCGGTAGATCATCGCCGAGGCGAAGATCGCCAGGAGGATGATGGCGAGGCCGGAGACGACGGCGGAGAAGGCGTTCGGGCCCTTCTCGCCGGCGAGGGCTCCGGCGAGGCCGAGGACGATGACGATGACCGGCTTCACGAGGATGACGGCGATCATGATGCCGGCCCAGCGGCGGACGTGGCCCCAGAGGTTCCGGTCGACGAGCCCGGCGTAGACGACGACGCCGAGGAGGGCGCCGACGTAGAGCAGGGCGGCCCGGATGAAGAGCTCGAGGAAGAGGACGCCGGCGGCGAGGACGGTGACGAGGGAGACGACGATCAGCATGATCGGGCCGCCGCCGATGGAGTCGCCCTTCTTGAGGGCCTCGATGAAGGAGCCGAAGAAGACGTCGGTCTGGCCGCCGCTCGCCGATGCGATGACTTCTGTGACGCCGTCGGTGGCGGAGACGACGGTGTAGAGGATCAGGGGGGTGAAGGCGGAGGCGAGGACGGTGAGCCAGAGGAAGCCGACGGCTTCGGAGATGGCGGTGGTGAGGGGGACGCCGCGGATGGCGCGCTTGGCGACGGCGAAGAGCCACAGCACCAGCGTGAGGATGGTGGAGGCGGCGAAGACGATGGCGTACTGCTTGAGGAAGGCGCCGTTGGTGAAGTCGACGTTGGCCGTGCCGTTGATCGCTTTGCTGAGCTCGGTGACGATCCAGGCGGCGGCGTCGGCGCAGCCCTTGGCCAGGGAGGCGAGGGGGTTGAGGGCGTCGGCGGGGTCGCTGGGCGCCAGGCCCGTGCGGGGGGCGCCGCCGGCGCCGCTGCCGCGCTCGCAGTAGTCCTTGGCCGGGCCGACGATCAGGTCGCACCGGTTGTCATTGGGCTGCGAGGCCGACGGGGACGGCGATGGAGACGGGGTGGGTGCGGCGAAGGCCCGGGCCGGCAGCAGCACGGCTGCTGTCTGCAGCGCGGCCAGGGCACCGGTGACGCGGAGGGTGCGGCTACCGGGCATAGGTGAACCCTCCGAACTCTGTTGCAGCCTTTGCGATCTCCTCGGCCGTGGAGGCCGTGCGGTCCGTGTGGACCGGGGCCGGCCCGTCCTTCTGGGCGAAGCTCTCGACCTTCCAGTCGTTCTCCGCCCACCGGAGGGTCAGCGTCATGGTGAACCAGTCGTTGCTGACGGGGTTGGTCGAGCCGACACCCGCGGTGCCGAACACGCCTGTGCACCATACGTCGACGGTCGTGGTGCTCTCGGAGTTCTTGGCCGCCTTCGTGCCGACCGGCACGGTCCGCGAGATGTACGTGAGGCCTTGCGCCGCATTGCCGTTTGCGTCCAGGCCGGCCTGGTCCAGGAAGGTCTTGCCATAGGCCTGATCGAGCCGGGCCTCAAGCTCGGACACCTTGTCCGCGACGAAGACCTGGCGGACAATCTGGCGCCGCATCTGCGGCTTCAGGATGTCCGCGGAAACGAGCGCGACCGCGTAGTTGGCGGCGGCCGACTGGGCCCCCTGTTCGTCGTGCGCGAAGCCCTTCGGGATGGCGCCGTTCTTGCCGTCCACCGGGCGGGTGCCCGTGGCTGATGTGGAAGTGGCGGCGGGTGGGGTTTGGTCGGCGGGGGTTCTGGGGCTGTCCGAGGACTGGTTCGCGAACGCGATCGCGGCGATCAGGAGGACCACCACGCCGACCACCGTGACCAGGCCCCGGGAGGCTCGGGGGGCGCGGCGGGGGGTGCCGTACGGGTCCGAGGGGGCGTCGGGGAGGCGGGTGCGGGTCTGGCCCGTGCCGCCGACTTCGCCGTAGCCGCTGCCGACGCCACCGCCGTACTGGTCTTCGTTGCTCATTCCGTGTCCGCCCCCTCTGCGTCGTACGACGGTGGTGTGGTGAGTCCTCATCAGGTCCGGCAGCCGGTGGGCGGCCCGGCTAGACGGCCATTCCGTAGACGATGGTGAAGAGGGTGCCGAGGGAGCCGATGATGAAGACGCCGGTGAGGCCGGCGACGATCAGGCCCTTGCCTTGTTCCGCGCTGAACGTGTCGCGCAGGGCGGTCGCGCCGATGCGCTGCTTGGCCGCGCCCCAGATGGCGATGCCGAGGCAGAGGAGGATGGCAACGGCCATGACCACTTCGATCATGACCTTCGCTTCGTTGCCGAGACTGCCGAACGGCCCCCAGTTCGGGGCGATTCCGCCGATGATGGTGGTGATGTCGCCCTTTTCGGCTGCCAGGATCATGTAACTCACCGCCCCTGTATGGGTAGTTCCGGTAGCCCGTGCCCGACGGCAGGGGTCACGTACTATCTTCGCTGATGAAACCGCGGTCGTACGTCGACTTGACGGCTCTCTTTACCCGATCTCCCGGCCCTTGGCCCGCTCGCGCGCTCTGACCTGGGCACGGGCGGCGGGCATGCGAAAGAACGTATGGTCACTCTGTGTATCACGAGGGGTGACCCCGGGCAGTGATTGCCCTCTCGGCTTGCGGGGGGCCGCTCGGGGGGCCGCCGTTCGGCGCAGTGTGCGGGCGTGTCGTTGGGCCGAGCCGCTGACGTTCGTCCGACATTCCGTCAGTCGTTCCATCCTTTCGGCGGGTTGTGGGAGATGCTCCGGGCCGTTCGGTAGGACGACGCAAGGAGTGACGGATGGGTTGCGCAGTGAAGCCCGGACGGCGGGCGTGGCTGACCGGTGGGTTCGCAGTTCCGCTGGCGATCGCGCTCATGGGTGCCTCGGTTCCGGCGGCGGCTGCCGCCGAGGGGACGGCTGTGGCGGTGGCGCCCGGCTGGGGCGGCAGCAGGTGTCCGGAGCCCGATGCGAGAACGCTGCCGGCGCCTGCGCCCATGGCTGCCGACACGAGGAACGCGGGCAAGGCCGGCAAGGCGGCGGGCTTCAATCCGTGTGCCGGGCCCAAGGGTGAGCGGGGGCCCCAGGGGCCGCACGGGCCCAAGGGCGACCGGGGGCCGAAGGGTGACCGGGGGCCGGCGGGGCCGCCCGGGCCGCGTGGGCCGAGCGGGGCGCCCGGGCCGTGCCAGGACATCGACACGACCCGGGGGGAGAGCGACCTGGAGTTCAGTGCCGTCCTGCACCGGGGCAGGACGTTCCTGGGCGTGCGCGACACGGCGCCGGTCGGCGCGTACACCTGGCGGGACCTCACCACGGCGCTGAACCCGGGGCATCCGCGGAACGCGTGCGGGGTGTCGGTCAACACCGTGGGCCCCACGGTGTACGTGAAGGTGCTGACGACGCTGGGCGACGTGTTCGAGAACCACTGCGCGTACACGGGGACGGGCGTGCTCACCTGTCCGTCGGGGTGGACGGCCATCATCAGGCCCTGAGGGCCGTTGCCGGTGGTGCGGGTCAGAGCGGACGGATGACTACGGCAACTCCGTGGACCCTGACGGACATCGAAGCGGCCATCCCGGCGGGGTGGTCGGCCGAGACCTGCTCGCCCGATGACGTCGAGCGGGCGCCGTGGACGGCCGACAACCCTGCCTGGGGGCACTGCGACATCACGTCGCTGGTGGTGAAGGACCTGACGCGGGAGCAGTTCCGCCGGGGCCAGGTGGTGACGGAGGGGCGGCTGATGGGGCCGCGGCCGCAGGGGCGGCTGCCGCGGCGCTGGGAGGAGTACCGGCTGCTGCGCGGGTGGGTCGGGGCCGGGCTGGGGGCGATCGGCGGGTGAGCCCCGGGGCGGGGTTACGCGGACCAGTGCGCGGGGCGGGTCAGCGTCGGGGGGATCTTGGTCCCGGCGTCGCCCCGGGCTGCGTTGAGCTGGGGCTGGGTCAGGAAGAGGGCGTCGCGGAGGTCCGCCCCGCGCAGGTCGGCGTCGCGGAAGTCCGCGCCGATCAGGTCCGCCAGGCGCAGGTCTGCGCCGCTGAGGTTGGCGGCGATGAGGTAGGCGCCGCGGAGGTTGGCGCCGCGCAGGTCCGCGCCGGCGAGGCGGGCGCCCATCAGGTCGGCGCCGCGGTGGTTCTTCTTGCGGGCCGGGGCCTTGGCGCGCGCCAGCTCGCTGGCGCGCAGGAGGAGCGTGTTGATGCGCCCGCGGAGGTCGCCCACGTCCAGGGCGGCCAGCGCGTCCGCGTCGGCGGCGGTCCACTGCGTGGTCTCGGTCAGCGTTCGGCGCAGGTCCGCGTGGACCGGGGCGGCCGCCGGGAGGGCGAGCGCCCCGGTGACGTAGAAGAGCAGCTCGTGCAGCTGGCGCAGCACCGGGAAGACCTCGTACATCCGGGCGGCCGTGCCGGGGTGCGTACGCCAGTCGCGGCCGCCGAAGGTCACCTGGGAGACCTGCTGGCCCGCGCCGAAGCAGTCGAAGACGGTGCAGCCCTGGAAGCCCTTGTCGCGCAGCCGGGTGTGGATGCCGCAGCGGAAGTCCTGCTGGAGGTTCTTGCAGGGCGTTCCGGCGGCCTTGTTCACCGCGAAGTCGTTGGACTTGGCGAAGGGCAGGGCGACGCAGCAGAGCGCGAAGCAGTTCGAGCAGTCTGCCTGCAGGACGGGGAGGGCGGGGAGGGCCGGGTCGACGGGCGCGGCGGGAGTGGCGGACACCCGTCCATTGTCACCGCTCGGGGGCGGTCAGCCGCATCTGGAGGGCCGACCAGAGGACGCCGTCGACCTCCTCCACGTCCTGCAGTACCTGCTCGGTACGGAAGCCGAGCTTCTCGTAGAGGCGTACGGCCGCGGTGTTGTGGGTGTAGACGCCGAGGTCGAGCGAGGGCAGGCCGAGCTCGTCGAAGGCGCGGGCGACGGCGAGTGTGAGGAGCGTCTCGCCGAGGCCCCGGCCGCGTGCCTCGGGGGCGATCAGTACGCGGCCCAGGCGGGTGCCGCGTACGGAGACGTGGCCGAGGGAGCGTCCGTCGGGGGAGACCGCGGTCCAGGTGTGGCGGTCCGGCTCGGCGGCGTAGGCGGTGAGCTGGGCGTCGTCCAGCGGCCAGGTGAAGGAGGGGCCTGCCCAGGTGACGAGTTCGGCCGGGGTGGTGATCCAGCGGCGCAGGGCCGGGGCGTCGTCCGCGGGGCGGAACGGGCGCAGGGACAGGAGTGAGGGAGAGGAAGGGGTCGTGTTCATGTCTCAAGTATTCGTGGACGGAACCCGGTTGATCGCGGGGGCCGGTGCGGTGAGCATCCGTACATGACAGAAGTGATCGCAGTTGCCGTCATCACCCTCCTCGCCGTGATCAGCCCCGGCGCCGATTTCGCGATGGTCGTCCGCAACAGCTATCTGTACGGGCGGCCCACCGGGCTGTTCGCGGCGGCCGGTGTCGCGGCCGGCGTGCTGGTGCACGTCTCGTACACGATGCTCGGGGTCGGTCTCCTGATCGCCTCCTCCACGGCCCTGTTCACGGCGATCAAGCTGGCGGGCGCCGCGTACCTGGTGTGGATCGGGATCCGGACCTTCCGGGCGCGGGCCGAGCTGAGCGTGGACCTGGAGTCCAAGCCGGAGCTGACCCGGCTGGGCGCGCTGCGGTCCGGGTTCCTGACCAACGTGCTCAATCCGAAGACCACGCTGTTCGTGGTGTCGACGTTCACGCAGGTCGTGGATCCGCAGACCCCGGTGTGGCAGCAGGCCGGGTACGGGCTGTTCATGTCGGCGGCGCACCTGGGCTGGTTCGGTGCGGTCGCGCTGTTCTTCTCGAACTCCCGGCTGCGCGACCGGATGCTGAAGGCGCAGAAGGCGCTGAACCGGGCGATCGGCTCGGTGCTGGTGGGGCTGGGGGTCGGGCTGGGCTTCGCCCGCTGAGGCCGGTTGTTCCGCGAAGGCCTGGCGGGGCGGGTTACCTGTCGGTAGCGTGCCGGGCATGGCGATCTCCGAGGCGTTCTTCGAGCGGGTCGATGCCGGGCGGTTCCTGGCCACCGAGTACACGCGCGGGCCGTGGGACCCCGGCTCGCAGCATGCCGGGCCGCCGGCCGCGCTGCTCGGCAGGGCTGTTGAGGAGCGGGAGGGCGCCCGCGACGACATGCGGATCGCGAGGATCACGTACGAGATCCTGCGGCCGGTGCCGATCGGCCCGCTGGAGATCACCACGTCGGTGCTCCGGGCGGGCCGCAGCACGGAGGTGGTGGAGGCCGCCCTCGCCCCGGCCGGGGCCGCGCCGGTGATGCTCGCGCGGGCGCTGCGGATCCGGGTGGCCGAGGAGGCCGTACCCGGCGTGGCCCCGGGGCCGCAGCTGCCGCCGCCGGGGGAGGTGGAGGTGACGCCGTTCTTCCCGGTGCCGTGGGAGACCGGCTACCACTCGGCGATGGAGACCCGGTTCACCGAGGGCGCGTTCGTATCGCTCGGGCCCGGCAGCTGCTGGATGCGCATGAAGGTGCCGCTCGTCGCCGGGGAGGAGACCCGGCCGCTGGACCGGGTCCTGATCGCCGCCGACTCGGGCAACGGGATCAGCTCGGTCTTGGACTTCGGGCGGTACGTGTTCATCAACAGCGATCTGACCGTGCACCTGCACCGCCACCCGGTGGGCGAGTGGGCCTGCGTGGAGGCCCGTACGAGCGTGGACGCGGGCGGGATCGGGCTCGCGGACGCCCGGCTGCACGACGAGAAGGGGCCGATCGGGCGGAGCGCGCAGAGCCTGTTCGTCGCACCGCGCTCCTAGCGCCGCGTTACCGGCCGCGTTCCTGGTCAACCCGGCTCCGTGGCACGGGAGTCCGTGTGGCAGGCTCGGGTCAATGGAGTCCCTGAGAGACGTCGACCCCGCCCGGATCGGGGCGCACGCGCTGCTGGCCCGGCTCGGTGCCGGAGGGATGGGGCAGGTGTACCTCGGGCGCTCGCCCGGCGGGCGCCTGGTCGCCGTGAAGGTGATCCGGGACGAGATCACCGGCCACCCCGAGGCCCTGGCCCGGTTCCGGCGTGAGGCCGAGACCGTGCGCGCGGTGCGGTCGGCGTACACGGCGAACCTGATCGACGCCTCGCTCGCGGCGCCGCCGTTCTGGCTGGCCACGGAGTACGTGGCGGGCCCGACGCTCGGTCACGCCGTCGCGGAGCGCGGGGGTTTGCCCGCGGACACCTGCCGCCGGCTGTTCGCGGCGCTGGCGGAGGGCCTGGCGAGCGTCCACGCGTACGGGGTGACGCACCGGGACCTCAAGCCGCAGAACGTCATCCTGGGCGCGCAGGGCCCGCAGCTCATCGACTTCGGCATCGCGCGCGGCGTGGGCGAGACGGCCCTCACCCAGGACGGCCAGGCCCCGGGAACCCCGGGCTACACCGCGCCCGAGGTGCTGCTCGGGAACGAGGCGGGGGCCGCCGCGGACGTCTTCGCGCTGGGTGCGACGCTGGCGTACGCGGCGACCGGGCGGGCGCCGTTCGGTACGGGTGCCGCGACGAGCGTGAGCTACCGGGCGGTGCACGAGCCGATCGACGTGGCCGGGGTGGAGCCGGGGCTGGCGGCCCTGATCGAGGCGTGCGTGGCGAAGGACCCGGCGGCCCGGCCCGCCCTGGCCGAGGTCATCGGCCGGTGCGGTGTGCGGGACGCGCTGATCGACGATCCGGTGTACGTGGGGCTGGGCGCGCTGGGCGAGGCCGTGCCGGTGCACGAGATGCGGACGCAGGGGCCGGGCCTGCCGTACGGCTACACGCCGACGCAGCACGCGGCCGCGGTCCCGCCGAGGCGCGGGCGGACGGGCGTGTGGGTGGCGGCCGTGGCGGTGGCCGCGGCCCTGTCCCTGGCCGCCTGGAAGCTGGTTCCGTTCGACGGGGACGGCGAGGGGGGTCGGGGCAAGGACGGTGCCACGGGCACGCCCCGACAGACGCCGGGCGCGGGGGGCGCCGCGCCCTCGGCGTCCAAGGGCGCCGCCGCCAAGCCGCCTGCCGAGTACATCGAGGGCAACCAGATCTCCCACTACTTCTGGTTGCCTTCCACCGACCCGGAGCGCGCCGCGCACGGCACCGGCGCGTGCAACCTGGGGCCGGAGCAGAAGCCGCCCGGTGCCGACATGCAGGCCGACGCCCAGGTCTCGGGGAAGTCCGTGACCATCAGCATGCGCATCAAGTACGCGGAGAACAGCGAGACCAAACCCGATCCGTACTACGTATCGGTGGCGGTCAGGTCCCCGCACGACCTCGACCCGTCCACCGGACAGCCCTTCCCCATGGACAACCGGGCCGTGGGTTTCACCAGCAAGCCCGTCGACATCTACAGCAAATGGAAGACGGGCGACTTCCTGACGCTCAAGTACCCGGACGACTTCGCGGAGCACGTGAACGGCAAGACGTACCCCGGCGTGCCCCTGGCCAACGACCCGGGGGACTGGACGGTGGTCTTCTACCACGTCGAGGATGACCCTACGAAGTACGCGAGTATCAGCTGCACGGGCTTCCGAGTGGCGTAGTGGACCTGGCGACACGAGCGATTCACACGTTAAAGCGACGGGGATGGGGGAGTGTTGACGGGTGCGCAGATTCTGGATGGCGAGTGGGATCGGGATCGGGCTCTGTCTGAGCTTCCTCGTGCTGATCGTGGTGGGGACGTACTCGGCCGCGGCCGGCCTCGTGGGTGCCGGGGCGGCCGGGGGCCGCGTGGTCGGGCTGGCCAAGGGGGCCGTCCCCGCGAAGTACCAGAACCTGGTGCAGAAGTGGGGGACCCTGTGCCCGGCCATGACGCCTGCGCTGCTGGCTGCCCAGCTGTACTCGGAGAGCGGCTGGAATCCGAGCGCCGTCAGCCCGGCCGACGCCCGCGGTATCGCGCAGTTCATCCCCGGCACGTGGGCCGGACACGGCATCGACGGGGACGGTGACGGCGACCGCGACATCTGGGACCCCAATGATGCGATCCCCTCGGCGGCTTCGTACGACTGCGAGCTGGCCAAGGACGTGGCGGGGGTGCCCGGGGACACCACGGGCAACATGCTCGCGGCCTACAACGCGGGGGCGTACGCGGTCATCAAGTACGGCGGGGTGCCCCCGTACAAGGAGACCCAGGGGTACGTGAAGACCATCACGACCCTCGCGAAGAGCTTCGAGCGGCCGGTCGGGCGGGTCGCGCCCTCGCAGCAGGCCGCCGGGGCCATCTACTTCGCGCAGAAGCAGTTGGGGACCCCGTACCTGTGGGGCGGCAACGGTACGCCGGACCAGAACGGGCGGTTCGACTGCTCGGGGCTGACCAAGGCCGCGTACGAGTCGGTGGGGATCGAGCTGCCGCGCGTCGCCAACGACCAGTACAACGCCGGTCCGCATCCCTCGCGCGGCGAACTGCTGCCGGGTGACCTGGTGTTCTTCTCCGATGATCTGACGAACTCCCGGGAGATCCGGCACGTCGGCCTCTACGTGGGCGGCGGATACATGATCAACGCCCCTTATACCGGCGCCGTGATCCGCTTCGACAAGATCGACACCCCGGACTACTTCGGCGCGACGCGTGTCACCAAGGACGGGGCCGAGGCCCTGCCCGACCACACCGCCGACGCCAAGTCCCCCTGATCGCGCCGTTTGCCACGCTGCGTCAACCCAAGGCCCTGAGCTGCGACGACGAGTCACTCTTCGATAACGTTGCCGTGATCATTCGGTGGAGAGTGGAACGTGGCGTTCAGAACGGGCGTTCCATGGACGCAGGCTTGATCAACGGGGGGGTTCAGGGGCGCACACAGGCGTGCGCCCGAGGGGAACCGAGCAAGGGCAAGGGGCTGCATCGCCATGGCTGGACTCACAAGTAGTGGGCCGAACGTGGACGTCAGCCTGCTGTACGACATCAACGGACTGGCCCGGCACGCCCCGGCCGGAGTCGACCGGGCCGTCGGCCTCGTCAGCGCGTACGGGATCCCGCTGGCGCTGGTGCTCCTCGTTCTGTGGTGCTGGCACGGTGCGCGCCGGCAGGAGGAGTCCACGGCCGCCGAGTCGTTCGCCGCGCTGGTGTGGGCTCCGTTCGCCGCCGCGCTCGCCCTCCTCGTGAACGTCCCGCTGCGCGCCTTCGTCGGGCGGCCGCGGCCGTTCGTCGAGCACAGCGGCCTGGACGTGCTCGGGCCGGACACCGGCCCCGGCGACTTCTCCTTCGTCAGCGACCACGCCACCCTCGCGATGGCCTTGGCCGTCGGCCTGTTCATCGCGAACCGCAAGCTCGGGCTCATCGGGATCGGCTTGGCCCTCGCCGAGGGTGTCTGCCGCGTGTACCTCGGGGTCCACTACCCGACCGACGTCATCGGCGGCTTCGCGCTCGGCACCGCCGTCGTGCTGGTGCTCGCGCCGCTCGCGATGGCGCTGCTGAACCCGCTGGTGCGGGCGGTGGCCCGGGCCCCGCGCGCGGGCCGGCTGGTCCGCGCCAAGCGCCGCGCGCTGCCGCGCCCGGTGGACCTCGCCCAGCCCCAGACCCCGCCGCCGGGCTGCCTGACGCACGAGAGCGACCTCGCCGCCTAGCTTTTCAGGACCGGCCGTAGGCGTCCCATACGGAGATCAGGACGGCCGCCAGCAGGCACAGGCCCGCTCCGCCGAAGCACAGGCGGACCGCCCTCGGACGAAAGCGAGGACGAGGCCGAGGACGAGCGCGAGGACGACGGGTCACGGGTCGCCGCTCTTCGCGCCGCGGTGCTCCGCGTCGTCCTCGCGGCGGTAGCGGGAGCGCAGCCACAGACCGGTGGCCACCGCCGCGGTGGTGGTCGCCCCGATGGCCAGGGCCACGTCGGCCGGGCCGTCCGCCGAGCCCGTCGGGCGCGCCGAGGCCGCGGCGGCGGGCGTGAGCGCGATGAGCAGGGCCCAGAGGAGGGCGGCGACGCGGGGTGCGGGTCCTGGCATGCATCCAGGGCATCCGCTCCCGGGGGCGTCGGCCAGCCGGGCCGTCCGAACGGGCGATCAAGAAGACCCCCCTGCCCCGAGCTTGCCCGACCTAGGTCGAGGAGTGCCGGTCCGCGTCCTTGCGGGCCAGGTCGCGGGAGCGGCGGGCCGGGCCTCTCCAGCCGCAGGTGCAGAGGGCCAGGCAGAACGAGCCGCGCTCGGCGGTGCTCGTGGTGTGCCCGGCGGGTGGCCGCTCGGTGGTGCGGGGGAGCGGCACGGCTTCAAGCGGAGGGACGAGCGACGCCTTGGTGTGCGGATCCACGCCACCACGGTACCTGGGTCCGGTACGGGCCCGGGACCGCGGCGGCCCGTGACGGGAAACCCCGGACCTCGTTAACCGGAGCGGGTGGGGGCCTCGGGCAAACAGCGGTCATGCGTTGGGGGTTGGCAGGCGATGGTGGTGCACCAGCACAGGCGGCGGCGCGGGCGTGCGGGTGAGGCGGTGCTCGCCTTCGGCATGGTCGTGACCGTGGCCGCGATGAGCGGGTGCGGAGGCGCGGACAAGAACGACGACCGGCCCGCCGCCGACCCGGCCGCGACCGTCCG
This sequence comes from Streptomyces sp. NBC_01296, assembly GCF_035984415.1. Taxonomy (NCBI): domain Bacteria; kingdom Bacillati; phylum Actinomycetota; class Actinomycetes; order Kitasatosporales; family Streptomycetaceae; genus Streptomyces; species Streptomyces sp. NBC_01296. Next base: position 4,794,341 of record NZ_CP130720.1, read on the forward strand.
GGGGGTCGCCGACCTGCTGGCGAAGACCGGCAGCGCGCAGGCCCGTACGGCGATGGAGATGGCCACCGGGGGGACCCGGGTCACGATCCGCGGCGAGGGCGGGGTCGACTTCAAGAACCGGATGGGCCAGCTCCTGGTGATGCTCCCGGCCGACGCGGCCGGCAAGGACGAGCACCGGCCCATCACCGAGCTGCTCGTACCCGGCGCCCTCTACATGAAGAACCGGGGCGCGGGCGTGCCCGCCGACAAGTGGGTCCGGGTCGACACGACGACCCTCGCGGACGGGAACCTGGTCACGGGCGGGGCCACTGACCCGCTGGCCGCCGCCGAGCTGCTGCGCGGTGTACAGGAGGCGACGTACGTGGGAGAGACCGAGGTGGCGGGCACCAAGGTGTGGCACTACCGCGGGACCACCGACATCGGGCAGGCCGCGAAGAGAGCCTCACCGGCGGTCCGCGGTGCACTGGAGGCGGCGGCGAAAGGGTTCAGCAAGAACGTGGTCCCCTTCGACGTCTATCTCGACGCGGAGGGCCGGCTGCGGAAGGTCCGGCACCGTTTCACCTATGTCAACAATGGCGTGATCGATGTCTCCTCCACCACGCTGCTCTACGGGTTCGGGACGCCGGTGACCGTCGTATTGCCCGCAAGTGGGGACATTTACGCCGGGAAGATCGCCGAGTAGCCGGGCGGGCGGTCCCGGAGCGGCGCGATCGGGCCATGGCCCGGTATCCGGAAATGGTCCATCCGTGTCATGCGCACAGCGCCCCGTCCTCCCTACGCTGAGAAATCGAGCGCCGACGACCGATGACCCCTTGACCGATGACGGCAGATTGAGGTGACACGCGTGACTCCCGCTGGCGGTACGACGGTGCAGGACCACGTGGCGCTCGCCGAGATCGAGCTGTGCGGCGAGCTGATCATCGCGGCCTCCGCGGCGGACGAGGAGCGGCTCAGCCAGGACCGGATCGACGAGGTCCTGATGGGTCTCGGGCTGTAGCCGCATCCGCGGCGCTGATCGAAGGGATCAGGTGCGCAGCAGGCGCGCGATGGCCTTCGTCGCTTCCTCGACCTTGGCGTCGATCTCCTCCCCGCCCTTGACGGCCGCGTCGGCGACGCAGTGGCGCAGGTGCTCCTCGAGCAGCTGGAGCGCGAAGGACTGGAGGGCCTTCGTGCTCGCCGAGACCTGGGTGAGTATGTCGATGCAGTAGACGTCCTCGTCGACGAGCCGCTGCAGACCCCGGATCTGGCCCTCGATCCGGCGCAGCCGCTTGAGGTGCTCGTCCTTCTGGTGGTGATAGCCGTGCACCGCGCCGCCGGCGGTGGTGGCGACGTCGGCTCCGGAGCCTTCCGCGTCGATGGCAGTCATGCGTCCTCCCGTGGTCCGGACCTGAGGGTGCATACCCCTCATGGGTATAGGTTACCGGGCCTCGGCCGGAGGGACAGGGGCCCGTGGTCCTCACTCTGCCTGATGGAGGACACTGGGGAACCGCCCGGAACCGCCGGTTAGCCGTGGCCGGGGGATGCGCCTAGCATCAGCCTGACCGAATCCAATGCACCCCGAGGACCTCACGTGCGATTTCGTCTGACCCCCAGGGAGACGAGCTTCTACGACATGTTCGCCGCGTCCGCGGACAACATCGTCACGGGCTCCAAGCTCCTTATGGAACTGCTCGGAGCGGACTCCTCCGCCCGGGCCGAGATCGCGGAGCGGATGCGGGCAGCCGAGCACGCGGGGGACGACGCCACTCACGCGATCTTCCACCAGCTGAACTCCTCCTTCATCACGCCGTTCGACCGCGAGGACATCTACAACCTGGCCTCGTCGCTCGACGACATCATGGACTTCATGGAGGAGGCCGTCGACCTGGTCGTCCTGTACCAGGTGGAGGAGCTCCCCAAGGGTGTCGAGCAGCAGATCGAGGTGCTGGCGCGGGCGGCCGAGCTGACCGCCGAGGCCATGCCGCACCTGCGGACGATGGACAACCTGACCGAGTACTGGATCGAGGTCAACCGCCTCGAGAACCAGGCCGACCAGATCCACCGCAAGCTGCTCGCCCAGCTCTTCAACGGCAAGTACGACGCCATCGAGGTGCTGAAGCTCAAGCAGATCGTCGACGTGCTCGAAGAGGCGGCCGACGCGTTCGAGCACGTCGCGAACACGGTGGAGACCATCGCGGTCAAGGAGTCCTGAACCTCGTGGACACGTTCGCTCTGATCGTGACCATCGGTGTCGCGCTCGGCTTTACCTATACGAATGGTTTTCACGACTCGGCGAACGCGATCGCGACCTCCGTCTCGACGCGGGCGCTGACCCCGCGCGCGGCGCTGGCGATGGCCGCGGTGATGAACCTCGCCGGTGCCTTCCTGGGCAGCGGCGTCGCCAAGACGGTCAGCGAGGGCCTGATCGAGACGCCCCAGGGCAACCGGGGCATGTGGATCCTCTTCGCCGCGCTCGTCGGCGCGATCGTCTGGAACCTGATCACCTGGTACTTCGGCCTGCCCTCGTCCTCCTCCCACGCGCTGTTCGGCGGCATGGTGGGCGCGGCGCTGGCGGGCGGCACCGGTGTCATCTGGAGCGGGGTGATCGACAAGGTCGTCATCCCGATGTTCGTCTCGCCGGTCGTCGGTCTGGTCGTCGGTTACCTGGTGATGGTGGCCATCCTGTGGATGTTCCGCCGGTCCAACCCGCACAAGGCCAAGCACGGCTTCCGCATCGCGCAGACCGTGTCCGCGGCCGGCATGGCGCTCGGCCACGGTCTCCAGGACGCGCAGAAGACGATGGGCATCGTCGTGATGGCCCTGGTCATCGCCGATGTGCAGGCCGCCGACGCACCGATCCCGATCTGGGTCAAGATCGTGTGCGCCGTGATGCTGTCGCTGGGTACGTACGCGGGCGGCTGGCGCATCATGCGCACCCTCGGCCGCAAGATCATCGAGCTGGACCCGCCGCAGGGCTTCGCCGCCGAGACCACCGGCGCCTCGATCATGTTCGGCTCGGCGTTCCTGTTCCACGCGCCGATCTCCACCACCCACGTGATCACCTCGGCGATCATGGGCGTGGGCGCGACCAAGCGGGTCAACGCGGTCCGCTGGGGCGTCGCCAAGAACATCGTCCTCGGCTGGTTCATCACCATGCCGGCCGCGGCCCTGGTCGCCGCGCTCAGCTTCTGGATCGTGGACCTGGCCTTCGTCGGCTAGCGGCAGCGATCGGAAAAGAAAGCGGGCCGGCTCCCCCCACCCAGGGGGAGCCGGCCCTTTTCTTTCGCCTTGCGGTGGCACCGCCATGCAGCACCGCAGGACGTGTGTTCACATCCGAGGGGCTTCGGTCTAGCCGAAGCGGCCCGAGATGTAGTCCTCGGTCGCCTGCACGGACGGGTTCGAGAAGATCCGGTCCGTGTCGTCGATCTCTATGAGCTTGCCGGGCTGGCCGACCGCCGAGAGGTTGAAGAACGCGGTGCGGTCGGAGACGCGGGCGGCCTGCTGCATGTTGTGCGTCACGATGACGATCGTGAAGCGCTCCTTGAGCTCGCCGATCAGGTCCTCGATCGCGAGGGTGGAGATCGGGTCCAGGGCCGAGCAGGGCTCGTCCATGAGCAGGACCTCCGGCTCGACCGCGATGGCGCGGGCGATGCACAGACGCTGCTGCTGGCCGCCGGAGAGGCCGGAGCCCGGCTTGTTCAGGCGGTCCTTGACCTCGTTCCAGAGGTTGGCGCCCTTCAGGGACCGCTCCACGATCTGCGTGAGCTCGGACTTCTTGAAGCTGCCGTTCAGACGCAGGCCCGCCGCCACGTTGTCGAAGATCGACATGGTGGGGAAGGGGTTCGGGCGCTGGAAGACCATGCCGACGGTGCGGCGGACCGCGACCGGGTCCACGCCGGTGCCGTACAGGTTCTCGTCGTCCAGGAGCACCTTGCCCTCGACGCGGCCGCCGGGGGTGACCTCGTGCATGCGGTTCAGGGTGCGCAGGAAGGTGGACTTGCCGCAGCCGGACGGGCCGATGAAGGCGGTCACGGAGCGGGGCTCCACGGTCATCGAGATGTCATCGATGGCCTTGTGGGCGCCGTAGAAGGCGGACAGTCCGCTGACGTCGATTCGCTTCGCCATGAGGGGTCACTTCGCTTTCATGTGGTCGCGTCAGCGACCGGTCTTCGGGGCCTTCCAGCGGGCGATGCCGCGGGCCACCAGATTGAGGATCATGACGAAGGCGATCAGGACGAGCGCTGCGGCCCATGCCCGGTCGTAGGAGGCGTCACTGCCGACCTTGTACTGCTCCCAGATGTACAGCGGGAGCGAGGATTGAGCACCTTCGAAGGGGTTCGGGTTGATCAGCTGGGTACCGAAGACCAGCAGCATGATCGGCGCGGTCTCACCGGCGATGCGGGCGACGGCCAGCATGACGCCGGTCGCGATGCCGCCGATGGCGGTGGGGAGCACGACCTTGAGGATCATGCGCCACTTCGGCACGCCGAGGGCGAGGGCGGCCTCGCGCAGCTCGTTCGGGACGAGCTTCAGCATCTCCTCGGTGGAGCGGACCACGACGGGCATCATCAGGATCGACAGGGCCATCGAGCCGGCGAAGCCGGACGGGCCGAAGCCGAGCGCCAGGTTCCACGTCGTCAGGATGAACAGGCCCGCGACGATGGAGGGGATGCCGGTCATGACGTCGACGAAGAAGGTCACGGCCTTGGCGAGCGAACCCCGGCCGTACTCGACCAGGTAGACGGCGGTCAGCAGGCCGATGGGCGCGGCGATCGCGGTGGCCAGGGCGACCTGCTCGATGGTGCCGAGCAGCGCGTGGTAGACACCGCCGCCCTCCTCGAAGCTGGTGACGCCGTTCATCGAGTGGCTGAGGAAGTCCCCGTTGAGGGCCTTGATGCCGCGGCTGATGGTGGTCCAGATCAGCGAGAGCAGCGGGATGACCGCGAGGACGAAGCTGACCCACACGATGGAGGTCGCGATGCGGTCCTTGGCCTGGCGGCGGTTCTCGATCACCGCGCTGGCGGTGTACGTGATCGCGAGGAACAGGACGGCGGCGATCAGGCCCCACTGGATCTTGCTGTGGAGGTCGGCGACGGCGCCGATGCCGCAGCCGAGGGCGATCGAGAGGACCGCGATGCCGGCCGGGGCCCAGCGGGGGAGGCCGCCCCGGGTCAGGCTGGCGGGAGCGGCGGACTTCGGGGCCCGGGCGGGCCGCTGGTCCTGGAGTGCGTGGCTCATCAGGCGTTCGCCCCCGAGAAGTCCTTGCGACGGGCGATGATCAGCCGGGCTGCGCCGTTGACCAGCAGGGTGAGCAGGAAGAGCACGAGACCGGAGGCGATCAGGGCGTCGCGGCCGAACTCGTTGGCCTCGTCGAACTTCGCGGCGATGTTCTGCGCGAACGTGCCGCCGCCCGGGTCCAGGATGTGCCCGTTGATCAGGAAGCTCGGGGAGAGGACCGTGGCGACGGCCATGGTCTCGCCGAGGGCTCGGCCGAGGCCGAGCATCGAGGCGGAGATGACGCCGGAGCGGCCGAAGGGCAGCACCGACATGCGGATGACCTCCCAGCGGGTCGCGCCGAGGGCCAGGGCGGCCTCCTCGTTCATGCGCGGGACCTGCAGGAAGACCTCGCGGCTGACGCTGGTCACGATCGGCAGGATCATGATCGCGAGCAGGATGCCGAC